>CAVXIV010000001.1:0-63347 GCA_963761805.1 uncultured Acidobacteriota bacterium
CGGCGAAGTCCGCCGAGGAGGCCGTGGCGGTGGAAAGCTCCGCCGGGAGGCTCAACCGATGAAGATCCTCGACACCCGCGTCTACCGCGGTCCCAATCTCTACGCCCTGCGCAAGGTCATCCGCCTGCGCGTCGATCTCGGCGAGCTGGAGGACTATCCCGACCGGCCGGCTGCCCGGGTTCGCCGACCGTCTGCTGGAGCTGATCCCGACGCTCCACGAGCACACCTGCTCCTACGGCGAGCCGGGCGGCTTCGTGCGCCGCATGACCGAGGACGAGGGGACCTGGCTCGGCCACGTGCTGGAGCACGTCGCCATCGAGCTGCAGTGCCTCGCCGGCACGCCGGTCACCTACGGCAAGACGCGCAGCCACGACCTGCCCGCGCGGGCAGTACCACGTCATCTACAGCTTCGAGGAGGAGGCGGTCGGCCTGGAGGCGGCGGAGCTGGGGCTGCGGCTCATCCGCCACCTGCTGCCGCCCGAGCGCGCGGCGCACGACCCGGTCGCCGTTCGACTTCCAGGCCGAGCTGGAGGACTTCGTCCGCCTGGCCCAGCGCCGCGCCTTCGGCCCCTCGACCGCCTCCCTGGTGCGCGCCGCCGAGGAGCGGGACATCCCCTGGATCCGCCTCAACGACCGCTCGCTGGTGCAGCTCGGCCACGGCAGGTACCAGCGCCGCATCCAGGCCACGGTCACCAGCGAGACCCGCCACATCGCGGTCGAGATCGCCTCGGACAAGCGGCTGACCAACCAGATCCTCTCCGATCTGGGCCTCCCGGTGCCGCGCCAGATGCGGGTGCGCGGCCCCGAACGACGCCGTCGAGGCCGCCGAGCGCATCGGCTATCCCGGTGGTGGTCAAGCCGCTCGACGGCAACCACGGCCGGGGCGTCTCGATCAACCTGACGACGCGCCGAGCAGGTGCGGACGGCGTTCGAGAAGGCCTACGAGCACTCCTCGGTGGTGATCGTCGAGACCTTCCAGGAGGGGCACGACTACCGCATCCTGGTGGTCAACGGCAAGGTGCTGGCGGTGGCCCAGCGCGTGCCCGGCCACGTCGTCGGCGACGGCCGGCACACGATCGGCCGAGCTGGTCGAGATCGTCAACACCGATCCCCGGCGCGGCGTCGGCCACGAGAAGGTGCTGACCCGCCTGGAGCTGGACCACCAGGCCGAGCGGCTGCTGGAGGCCGGCGGGGCTGACGCCCGAGTCCGTGCTCCCCGAGGGGCAGGTCTTCTACCTGCGCTCGACCGGCAACCTCTCGACCGGCGGCACCGCGATCGACAAGACGGACGCGATCCATTACGACAACCGGGTCATGGCCGAGCGCGCGGTCAAGGCCGTGGGCCTCGACGTCGGCGGCGTCGACTTCATCTCGCCGGACATCACGCCGCAGCTACAAGGAGGTCGGGCGGCGCGATCGTGGAGGTCAACGCCGCGCCCGGCTTCCGCATGCACACGGCGCCGACCGAGGGCAAGCCGCGCGACGTGGCCGGGCCGGTGATCGACATGCTGTTCCCCAAGGGGACGCCGTACCGCATCCCCATCGCGGCGATCACCGGCACCAACGGCAAGACCACCACCACCCGCATGGTGGGGCACATCCTCAAGCTCTCCGGCTGCACGGTGGGCATGACCACCAGCGACGGCGTCTACATCGACGGCGAGCTGACCGTCTCGGGCGACATGACCGGCCCGTGGGCGAGCCATCTCGTGCTGCGCGATCCGACGGTGGACGCGGCCGTGCTGGAGACGGCGCGCGGCGGCATCGTGCGCGCGGGCCTCGGCTGGCGCAAGTGCAAGGTGGGCGCGGTGCTCAACGTCGCCTCCGACCACCTGGGGATGGGCGGCATCCACGACCTCGACGAGCTCGCCGAGGTCAAGCGCGTGGTCGTCGAGGTGGCGCAGGAGTGGTGCGTGCTCAACGCCGACGACGAGCGGGTGGCGCCGATGGCCGCGCACAGCCCGGGGAAGCCCATCTACGTGACCCTGCGGCGGGAGAACGAGCTGGTCCGCCGGCACATCCGCGACAAGGGGCGGGCCGTGGCGCTGGAGGAGGGCCTGAACGGCCGCATGATCGTCCTCTACGACGGCGAGGAGCAGATCCCCCTGCTCTGGGCGCGGCAGATCCCGGCGACCATCGAGGGGCACGCGCTGCACAACGTCCAGAACGCGATGTTCGCCACCGCCATCGCCTACGCCATGGGGATCAGCCTGGAGAACATCCGCCAGGGCCTGCGCACCTTCACCACCGACTTCTTCCAGACCCCGGGCCGGATGAACTTCTACAACGAGCATCCGTTCCGCGTGCTGCTCGACTACGCCCACAACGCCCACGGCATGGCGGCCATGGCGCGGACGGTCCGCGAGCTGAACGTCACCGGCCGCCGCATCGGCGTCCTCGCCGCTCCCGGCGACCGCCGCGACGAGGACATCCTCGACATCGCCCGCGCCGCCGCCCCGGCCTTCGACTTCATCATCCTGCGCGAGGACGACAACCTGCGGGGCCGGCAGGTCGGGGGAGTCGGGCGCGCTGGTCCGCCAGGGCCTCCTGGAGGCCGGCTTCCCGGCGGAGCGCATCTCGCCGGAGATCTACGACGAGGAGGAGGCCGTCCAGCGCGGCCCTGGAGACGGCCCAGCCGGGCGATCTCCTGGTGATCTTCGGCGACAAGCTCGACCGCACCTGGAAGCAGATCGTCAGCTTCGGCCGTTCCGACGGGGCCCCCGACGGCTCCGCGCCCGTTACGCCGCCGGTGTTCGATCCCGGCGAGGCGCCCCTGCCCCTGCGCGAGCCCGAGGCGATGATGAGCTCCCGGGCGGCGGGGGAGCATGAGGATTAGGGGCGACCCGAACCCTCACCCCTGGCCCCTCTCCCGACCCCTCCCTCCCTCACCTCACCGGGAGAGGGGAACCCCCACCCGAGGAGAAATCGCGTTTTCTCCCCTCCTCTCCCGGTGAGGGAGGGAGGGAGGGGTCGGGAGAGGAGGGGCCGGGGGTGGTGAGGGCTCTCGCGGACGAAGATTTGCGCCCGGAGGGCGCGGGGACGTAGCCCAGGCCTTCAGGCCTGGGCCGGGAAGAGCGCCGAGTCCGCCTTCCCGCCTTCCCGCCCCAGGTTGAAACCTGGGGCTAGGCGCTCTTGTCCCTGACGGGACGGCTAAGGCAATGGTTGCCCTCCGCAAGATCCTCCTAAACTCTTGAACTTTCCTATGCCGTAAGGCCATAATCAAGCTCGTCAGCAGCTTGAAGGAGTTTCTATGGTCTTGAAGACAGGTCTCGCCGCGCTTCTGCTCTCCCTCTCCCTGACCGCCTCCGCCGCGGCCGAGACGGTCGTCGCCTCCGCCGGGGAGAACCCCGCCATGGCGGTCACCGGCCAGGGGGACTTCATCGTCGTCTGGCAGGATGGCAACGCCGGTTTTCGGCGGAGCGTCTTCGCGCGTATCTTCGGGGCGAACGGAGGAGCCAGGGGACCGGCGTTCCTGGTGGACGCCAACGGCTACTCCGGCCAGGAACAGGCGGTCGCGGCCGGCCCGGGAGGGAGCTTCGTCGTCGTCTGGACGGCGAACGACGGGGACCAGAGCGGCGTCTTCGCCCAGCGGTTCGACCGTCGTGGCAAAAGGGTGGGAGACCGCACCCGGGTCAACCGTGACATCGCGGGCTATCAGGATTCGCCGGCGGTCGACATGAATAGCGACGGCTCGTTCGTGGTCGCCTGGCGGGACTCCCCGCTGTACCCGGAGGGATTCAGGGCGCAACGGTTCTCGGCGGCGGGAAACCGGGAAGGCGCGGAGATGGGGATGGAGCTGGAGAGACGGCCCTTTTCCGGTCCCTTCGTGTCCGTGGATCCAGAGGGCTTCTCGGTCGGTTGGAATGAGCAGGTTCCCCCGCAGGACCGGCACGACAGGAAAGACATCGTCCCCGCGGTGGCCCGCTTTGCTCCCGACGGCCAGCCCGCGGCTCCGGTCTTCCGGCTCTTCGACGGCGTGGAGGACGGCAACGGCTGGCGGCTCAGGACCCTCGATTCCAGCGCGGCGGGAGCGGTCGCTCTCCTCGACGGCAACCGCAACTCCGTCCAGCTCTTCTCCCCCGAGGGAGATCCCGCGGTAAACCGGACCATCGTGGGGAAGCGCGCGCCCTGCCTGTCGAACCGCGGCTGGTGCGAGGAAGTCGTCAACACCGCCATGGACTCGTCGGGGCGTTTCGCCGTGGTCTGGCTCGTGACCCGGTACAACGTGCCGGACGCCACCATCTTCCGCCATGATCTCTGGGCGCAGCTCTTCGACGCCGAGGGCCGGCCCCTGGGAGGGCGCTTCCAGGTCAACCGGGAATACGAAGGCCTCAGCGCCATCGGCACCAGCGCGGCCGTCCTGTCCGACGACGGCGTCCTGACTTTCGTGTGGGAGGGAGAGCGCCTCAACAATCCGTCCAGATCCGACCTGGTCTTCCGGAGGCTCCGGCTGGAGTAGGGCAAGATCATCTGGCCCCTCGGGCAGGTGGGTGGAAATCCACCTGCCCGAAGAAAACGCGGTCCTCAGACGGTGGCCAAGCAGTCCACCAGTACCCTTGTAATGTACTGGCAAAGCTCAGGGCAGGAGAGCGTGTAGTCGCAGTTGCCTGCCGTGCAGGTATCGCCTGTGAGCGGCGGGCATTTCGCGGTGTTGGCCGCGCCCCCGGCATAGCCCAGGCCAGAGTCGTCCAAGGCCCGTAGGGTTTCACGGGAGAGGCTCAGCTTGCGAAGGGACTTCTTCATGGAGTTCTCCTACAGACGAACGTCTATTCTCAGGGTCTTCAGGGAATCAGCAGGTGGTGTGCTGCGACGGGCAGTTCTCAGGGCAGGAGTAGGTGTACTCGCAGTTGCCAGCCGTTTGAGTCGGGCAGCCGTTGGACCGGGCAGCTCCCGCGACATGGCCCAGGTCGGTGTTGTCGAGGGCCCGCAGGGTTTCACGGGAGAGGCTCAGCTTACGAAGGGACTTCTTCATCGGGTTCTCCTATAGAAGGATGTCTATTTTACCCTGGAAAGCCTCCAAGGGAGTACGGCCGAGGCGGGAGAATGGACATTCTCCCGCCCGGCGTCTTTTAGAAGGGTTTTTCAGCCCTGCGGCTTCTGGAACAGCTTCTCGTCCACCGGCACATTGACCTGCACGTCGGTGTAGGTCAGCTCCATCATTGGCTGACCCCCTTGGAGGATGCGGACCTTGAAGGGGACCTTGACGCCGGAGACGTCGCGGTAATCCGAGAAGAAGGCTTCGGGGCTCTCGCCGCCGGAGGTGTATTCGAGCTTCACCACCAGGTTCGTTGCGGGGTCGATGAAGAAGCGGGTGGCGTGGCCCTGGGCGTCGGCGACCTCCACGGTCTTCACGGCCTTGCCGTCCACCTGGGCGTCGGGCAGCGGCCGGGCGGTGTAGCCGTCCTGGCCGGCGCGGCGGAGGACGTCATAGCCGTAGAACCGCTGCTCCCCGGCCTGCGCCGAGGTGTCCTGCACCTGCGGGCCGAAGCTTACCCAGGACTGCGCGCCGACCTGCACCTGCACCATGGAGCCCATGGGCAGGGTGAGCTCGGTGCGCTCCTTGTCCGGCATCACGGTATAGGTGGTCAGCGAGGTGATCTGCATGGGCTGCGGCGCTCCCGGCGGGCTGATCGTTCCGGAGCCCTTGACGACCTGTGTCTTCTGCCCGGTGAAGGCGGCCCCGCCGAGGGCCTGCTGGACCTTGCGGACGACTTCCAGGCCGCGGGTCTGGTCCGCCGCCGAGGCCGCCGGCTGCTCCGCCTTGGCCTTGCGGAGATCGGCCCGCAGGAGGTCGAGATCGGCCACGGGGATCGTCTCGAAGGCGCCGTACTTCTGCTTCAGGGCGTCCGAGAAGGTGGCGGCGTTGCCCACCAGCACGATGGCCATCTTGTCCGGATGGATCTGCTCCCTGGCGAACTTCTGGACGTCCGCCGCCGTCACCTTGGAGATGTTGGCGTTGTAGCTCTCCAGCCAGTCGCGGCCGTAGCCGTAGCGCATGGCGTCGAGCACCTCTTCGGCGATGCCTTCGGGCGTCTCGATCACCAGCGGGAAGGCGCCGGTGATGTAGGTCTTGGCGGCGTCGAGCTCCTTCTGCTGCACCGCCTCCTTCGGCACGCCGGCGAGCACTTCGAGGGCGACGTCCAGGGCGGCGACCGTGGTCTCGGTCTTGGTGTTGGTGGAGACCAGGTACGGGCCGGGAAGGCTCGGCATCAGGAAGAAGCTGCCGGCGCCGTAGGAGAGGCCGCGCTTGCGGCGGATCTCGTCGAACAGGCGCGAGCTCGCGTTGGCGCCCACCACCGAGTTGTAGACCTGGGCCGCGAAGTGGCTCGGGTCGCGGTAGGGGAGGGCGATCTGGCCGAGGCGGATCTCGGTCTGGACGGCGTCGGGCTTGTCGACGACCACGATCCTGCGGCCCTGGGGAGCCTTGGCGGCGTCGAGGGTGGGGACGCGCGGCGCTTCGCCCTTCGTCCAGCCGCCGAAGGCCTTTTCGGCGCGGGCGAAGGCGTCGGCCGGCTTGACGTCGCCCACCACGGCCAGGATGGCGTTGTTGGGAATCCAGGTGCGCTTGTGGAACGCCGCGAAGTCCTCGCGGGTGAGCCCCTGGAGCGACTGCGGCGTGCCGTCCTCCGGCCGCCCGTAGGGGTGGTCGCCGTAGAGGAGCCGCCCGAGGGCCTCGCCGGCCAGGTAGCCAGCGTTCTGGTACTGCACCTGGAGCCCGCTCAGGGCCTGCCGGCGCCAGCGGTCGATCTCGTCCTGCGGGAAGCTGGGGTGGAGGACGATGTCGGACATCAGCTCGAACCCGAGGTCCAACTGGTCCGAGGTGACGCTCGCGGTCACATTGGCGGATTCGAGGCCGGCGCCGGCGAAAAGGCCGCCGCCGACGAAGTCGATGGCCTCGGCGATCTGCTGCGACGAGCGGGTCGCGGTGCCCTTGGTGAGCAGGGCGGCGGTGGCGCCCGCCAGGCCGGCCTTGCCGTCCGGCTCGAAGGTCGTGCCCGCCGTGGGGAGGATCAGGCGCAGGCTGACCGCCGGCTGCTCGTGCTGCTCGATGACCACCACGCGCAAGCCGTTGGCGAGGGCCTTCTCCTGGAACTCGGGGAAGCGAACCTCCTTGGCCGGCCCGGGAGCGGGCGGTGTGGCCTTGGCCGGCGCCTGCTGGGCCGGGGCGCCGGCAGCCGCCGCCAGCAGCAGGCCGGCCGCGGTCAGGGTCTTCAGGAATCGGGACGCGCTCATGGCTTCACCTCGCTGCCGCTGTTGCCGCTCTGGTTGCCGCCGCCCTGGCCGCCGGCCCCCGGGCGCATCGCCTCGGGCAGCATGTAGACCACGGTGCGGTTCTCGGGGTTGAAGTACTTCCGGGCCACGCGCTGGACGTCCGCGGCGGTGATCTTTTGATACTCGGCCAACTGGCGGTTGACCAGCGAGACGTCGCCGAGCACGGCGTCGGCGTAGGCGACGGCGCTGCCCTTCTCCTGCACGGTCTGGCGGCCGAACACCAGGCCGGAGATGAGCTGGTTCTTGGACTTGGCCAGCTCCGTCTCCGAGACCGGCTCGCTCTTCAGCCGGTCGACCTCGGTCAGCAGCTCCTTCTCGCCGTCCTCGGCCTTCAGGCCGCCGTTGAGGATGGTGAAGAAGAAGAACACGCCGGGGTCGTCCAGCGTGATGGCCTGGCCGCCGGCGGCGACCGCCATCTGCTTGTCGTAGACCATGCGCTTGTAGAGCCGAGAGCTCTCGCCGGCGGAGAGGATGTTGCCCGCCACCTCGAGGGCGTAGGTGTCCGCGGCGCCCGCCTCGGGGATGTGGTAGGTCAACACCACCGCCGGCAGCGGCGTGTTGGCGTGGTAGTCCACGGCGCGGCGCTCGGCCGTCTGGGCCGGCTCCTTCGGGGTCTCGCGCGGGATCGGCTTGCCCTTGGGGATGGCGCCGAAGTACTGCTCCACCCAGCGCAGCGTCTGGGCGGGGTCGAAGTCGCCGGCGATGACCATCGTGGCGTTGTTCGGCACGTAGTAGGTCTTGTGGAAGTCCCGCACGTCCTGCGAGGGTCGCGGCGTCGAGGTCCGCCATGCTGCCGATGGGCAGGATGCGGTAGGGGTGGGTCTTGTAGGTGTTGGCCATCACCACCTCGAGGAGGCGGCCGAAGGGCGGGTTCTCGACCCGCTGCCGGCGCTCCTCCTTCACCACGTCGCGCTCGGACTTGAAGTTCTCCTCCGAGATGTCGAGCGAGCGCATGCGGTCGGCCTCCATCCACAGGAGCCGCTCCAGGTAGTTGCTGGGGAAGGTCTGGTAGTAGGAGGTGCTGTCGAAGTCCGTGCCGGCGTTGTAGCGCCCGCCGATGGCCGAGAGGAAGTTCTTGTGCTCCTCGGCGGCCACGTTCGCCGATCCCTTGAACATGATGTGCTCGAAGAGATGCGCGAAGCCGCTCCGCCCCTGGCGCTCGTCCTTGGAGCCGACGTGATACCAGATCTGGAGGTTGACGGCGGGCACCGAGTGGTCCTCATGGAGCAGCACGCGCAGCCCGTTGGGGAGCTGGTGCTCCTTGATCTCCAGCTTCGGCGGCGTCACCTTGAGGGCTTCCGCGGCCGGCGCCGGCGAGGCGGTCAACGCCAGCAGGCCCAGCCCGGCGAGACCCGCGATTTTCTGTTTCAGCATCCGGTTTCTCCTTATGGGGGATGACGGCAAAGACACCTGGAGAGGATTCTTGTGTACGAATCCGTTCCGCGCAAGCTGCCGGGTTGCCCAGCCCGGGACCGGCGCGATAACTTTACCGCCTATGAACACGCGACGCCTTGCCTGGATTCCGGTCTTTCTCTTCGTCCTTGCTCCCGCGAGCCTCGCCGCGGCGTCTCCGCAGAAGGAGTCCGCCGCCGCTCCCATCCCCGCTCCCCCGGACGTGGCGGCCCCGCCCGCCGACGCCCAGACCACCGCCAGCGGCCTGGCCTCCAAGGTGCTCTCGCCCGGCACGGGCACAGAGCATCCGATCCCCACCGACCTGGTGAAGGTCCACTACACGGGGTGGACCACCAGCGGGGAGATGTTCGACTCCTCGGTCCAGCGCGGCCGGCCGGCCGTCTTCCCCCTCGACAAGATGATCGCCGGCTGGATCGAGGGCCTGCCGCTCATGGTGGAGGGGGAGAAGCGGCGCTTCTGGATCCCCGCCAAGCTGGCCTACGAAGGGCGCCCCGACCGGCCGCAGGGCATGCTGGTCTTCGACATCGAGCTGATGGACATCCTGCGCGTGCCGCCGGCGCCGCCCGACGTGGCCGCGCCGCCCGCGGACGCGCAGCGTTCCGAGTCCGGCCTGGCCTGGAAGGTCCTGAAGCCCGGCACCGGCGACCGCCGTCCCTCCAGCAAGGAGAGTGTGGTGCGGGTCCACTACACCGGCTGGACCACGAACGGCAAGAGGATCGACACCTCCATCTCGAAGGGAACGCCCCTCACCACCGCGCTCGACGATGTCATCCCGGGCTGGACCGAGGGGTTGCAGCTCATGACGGTCGGTGAGCAGCGCCGCTTCTGGATCCCCAAGAAGCTCGCCTACCGCGGCGCGCCCGGCAAGCCCGAGGGGATGCTGGTGTTCGATGTGGAGCTGGTGGAGATTGTGAAGGAGTAGGGTATCCCCTCCGAACGCAAAGCCCCGCCCCCGCCGGACCCGGAGAACGGGATGTGGCAGGGGCGGTCCGTGGCCCGGCGGTTCGTCTCGCCGGACGGCCTGACCGTGTTGGTGGGGCGCACGGCGGAGGACAACGACGTCCTGACCTTCAAGCTGGGGAGCCCCCGGGACTTCTGGTTCCACCTGGCCGGCGACTCCGGCTCGCATGTGGTGGTCCGCAACCCCGAGGGGCTCGACCGCCTGCCGAAGGAAACCGAGCAGTTCGCGGCCTCCCTGGCGGCGGGCTACAGCAAGGGGAAGAAGGGCGGACGGGTCGCCGTCCACATCTGCCGCTGCGAGGACGTCAGCAAGCCCCGCGGCTTCCCGGCCGGCAAGGTGCTCCTCGACCGCTACAAGAGCGTGCAGGTCGCGCCCTGGCGGCCGGAGATGCCGGAAGCAAAGACCTAAACGACCTAAACGACGTCAGGGTTGTCGTCCCGTCTGTCGTCCTTGTTGTCCTTTATGTCCTTTGGGTCCTTTATGTCCTTTAGGTCCTTGCTTGCCGGCACGGCGGCGAGCCCGGTCTGGAGCAGGTGTGGTAATTTTCTGGCCATGCTCACTCGACCGATCGTTTTCATCCTCCTTTTCCTTCTACCCTTCGGAACGGCGCAGGCCGCGGACGCGCCGTCGCTGCGCGAGCAGGCGCCGGCCTGGGCCGCGGGCCTGGGTCATGGCGCCGTGGCGACGGCGGAGAAACGCGATGGAAAATGGACGTTCGCGATCGGCGGCCAGCCGTTCGCGGCGGGGCATGCCGAGGTGGCGCCGCAGGACGTGATCTTCGAGATCGGTTCCATCAGCAAGGTCTTCACGGGGATCCTGCTGGCTCACGCGGAGAAGGAGGGCAAGCTCGGCCTGGACGACACCCTGGCGCAGCGCCTGCCCGTGAAATTCAGCCATGCCGCCGCCGGCGGCATCACCCTCCGGCAGTTGGCGACCCATACCTCGTGTCTGCCGCGCCTTCCCGGCAACATGACGTCCACTACCGACGCCGACCCGTACTCGTCCTATGACGACAAGGCTTTGTTCGAATATCTGGCGAGCGCCAAGCTCGAGGAGAAGCCGCCCTGCGCGCCGGCGTATTCCAATCTCGGCTTCGGCATCCTCGGCGTGGTGCTGGAGGCCGCTTACGGCAAGCCTTGGGCCGCTCTCGTCCAGGAGAAGATCGCCGGGCCGCTCGGCATGGCGGATACGGCCCAGGACCTGACGCCGGCGCAGCGTTCGCGTTTCGCGGAGCCCTGGCACCGAGACCAGCGGGCGCAGCCATGGACGTTCAAGGCCATGGCGGGAGCGGGCGCTCTGCGCTCCTCGCTCGCCGACATGAGCCGGTTCGCGGACGCCCTTCTCGCGGGGGCCCAGGGTCCGTTGGGCGCCGTCTGGCCCCTGGTGGCGGGGGATCATGTGGAGATGCCGGCGGTGGGCAAGATCGGCCTCGGACTGGCCCACACGAAGGTCTACGGCGAGGACAGCTACGGGCACGACGGCGGGACGGGCGGCTTCGCGAGCACGCTGCTGGTGCGGCCGGCCAGCGGCCGGGCTTTCATCTTGCTGACGAGCAACGGCGCCGCGCAGCCCGCGGCATGGCTCGCGGCCTGGGAAGCGGCGGGGCGTCCGGCCGCGGCCCGCACGGAGATCGCGCTGCCGGCCGCGACGCTCGACGAATACGCGGGCGTCTACTCCATCAACAAGTCGGCGCGCTTCACCTTGATCCGGCGCGGCGACGGTCTGGTCGCGCGGCTGACCGGCCAGCCTTTCTCGCCGATCTTCGCCAGCGCGAAGGATGAATTCTTCTACAAAGTCGTGGACGCGCAGCTCAGCTTCCACCGCGACGAGTCGGGAAAGATCAAGGGTCTGACGCTGCACCAGAACGGCCGCGACCTCCCGGCCCCCCGGGACGACGGTCCGCCCCCGCGCATCGAGTTTCTCAGCGCCGCCGCGCTGGCGGAGTACGCGGGAGAGTACGACTTCGGCAAGTTCCAGCCCAACGCCACGATCACGGTCCGGGTCGCTTCCGAGACGCTGCTGGCGACCCTGACGGGCCAGCCGGCGTTCCCCGTCTTCAACGTGGGGAAGGATCGCTTCGAGTACGACGTCGTCGAAGCCGCGCTGACCTTCGAGCGCGATGCAGGCGGGCAAGGTGACAGCGGTGGTGCTGCACCAGAACGGCCTGGAGATGAGGGCGCCGAGGCGCTGAGCGGGCTTCCCGAAGCGATCACGGGCAGTCGCTCCCAAGCTCGGTCTTGCTGCGGTCGGACGGCTTCACGCCCTCCTCGACGAGATCGTCCACGATCTTGCAATGGAACGCGATCAGGTCCTTCGGCGTGTTCGAACCATTTTGCGACACTTCGACCAGGGTGACGCCTCCCGGCAGATGCCATTCCTCGACTTTCAGATTGCCGGACTTGAGGCGCGTCATCCTGTTGCTGCAGTCTTTGGGGCTGGCCTTCAGCTCTTTGGGGGGATCGATAGGATCCTTGCCCTCAAGGGTACAACTATAGGAGTACGATTTCCTGATCTCACCCTCGGCCAGAATCGAGACATCCACCTCTTCTTTTTCTTCATCCGGGTCAGAGAGCGGACACTTCCACGTCGACAAGGGACGATCGCCGCGATACTTGAAAGTCAGCTCATGTTTTTTCCCGCTCTTGCGTTGCCGCAGGATGGATTTGAATCCAGCGGGAGCGTCTCCTGGCGGGGTGAAGTTGAAATAGCGGATTTCGTAATCCTTGGATTCCTCCGCTTCCTTTCCGAGGGCCTTCAGCGCCTTCTTCGCCGTTTGCGGGCCTCCTTCGTCGCTGTTCCAGCGCATGGCGTACTCGGCCCCTTCGGGTTCGGCCGCCGGCTGTTGTGCGGCGAGGGTTGAGGAAAGGAGAAGGATGGCGGACAGGAAAGAGAGCACGCGCATGGTCAGGCCTCCGAAGTGAAAGAGCCCCCGGGGATCGCGGCGATCCCCGGTTCCTTGCGATTCGTCCCCGCTACTGAGGCGGGCAGATGCAGATCTCGCACTGGAAGATGGGATGGAAGCCGCACCCCCCTCCGCAACCCGCATAGCAGGCGACGGAGTCGCAAGGCGGACAACCGCCCTGGGGTTTGGGCCCAGCCGAGAGCGTCCCGGCGGTCAGGAGAAGAGCGCACGAAAGCATTGCTGCGCGAAGCCAGGGTTTCAAGGTCATCTGTGTCTCCTTTTGGAAAAGGGCGTTTCCTCTACAGCGACTGCAGAATCGAGGCGGCGCTGCTGCGGGCCACCTCGATGGGCGCGTCGGCGGCCAGGACCTTGAGGACGCCGTCGTCGAAGATGGCGGCGTAGCGCTGGGAGCGGAGGCCCATGCCGAAGTCCCGGGAGTCGAGCTCCATGCCCATGGCCCGCGCGAAGTCGCCGTTGCCGTCCGCCAGCGGCACGACGGCATCCCCCACGCCCTGAGCCTTGAACCAGGCGCTCATCACTTCGATGTCGTTGACCGCCGTGCAGGCCACCACGTCCGCGCCCTTGGACTTGAGGATTTCGGCCAGCTCGATGAAGCCGGGCAGGTGGTGGTCCGAGCAGACGGTGGTGAAGGCGCCCGGCACGGCGAAGAGCACAACCTTCTTGCCTTTGAAGAAGTCCTCCGTCCAGACGGCGGAGAACCGGCCATCCTTGAGCGTATAGAGCTTCACGTTGGGGACCCTGTCCCCGACCTGGATCGCCATCCCGATGTTCCTCCCGCCTCATCCTACCAGAGGCCGGCCGGGCCCCGAGCCGGCATTTCAGCGTCTGGCCGTGAAATGGAATGAGGCCTCCGGCACTCAGGGTCAAACAAATGGACCGCTCGCGCGTACGATGACGGAAACAGACCGCCAAACGCGCATCAGGGTTCAAGCAGGACCCGGTGGATTGTCCCCCTTGGGGCGGCTCGCGGCACTCTTGAGCCCGTAGCCCCTCACAGGGAATCTTGGTTGTGACGGAGGACCGCCGTATGGGCGGCGCTACGTCTTGGAGGGAGGAGCCATGTCGAGCAGACGCCTTGCCATCGTCTTTTTAGGATTGCTGTGGGTTTTGCCGGCGGCCGCCTTCGGGCAGACCGTCGAGCTCGTGGACGCCAGCGGAGCCGCCGCAACGGTCTACGCGGAGGCGGGACGCGCCTACGTCCGGGTCCAGCACCCGGCGGCGAACGTCACACCCGGCTGGGACACGGTCTCGGTGCAACTGACCTCCGATCGGGCCGGGGACTCCGAGATCCTGCAGCTCACGGAGACCGGCGCGGCTACGGGCGTCTTCCTCGGCGGCATCCCCCTCGCCCCGGACACCGGCGGCAGCCAGTCCGGGGTGCTCGAGACCGGCACCGATCCCAATCCTCCCTATACCCGCGACACGATCGAGGTCAGCTACAACCCCGGTCCGGCGGTCACGGACACGGCCACGATGGTCGGCTCGATCCTGCGGTTCCAGGACGCGCAGGGGCGGCCGGCCTCGACCTTCGGGCTCGGCGAGCGTCTGTACATGCGCCTGGAGGCGCCGCTGACGAACGACCCGATCAACCAGAACTCCCTGCTGGTCGTCCTTCAGGCGGGAAGTGACAGCGAGAACTTCTACCTGATCGAGACCGGCGTCGACACCGGCGTCTATGAACGCTGGATCCAATCCAGACTGGGGATCCGGCAGTCCGAACAACGAGAGTCCTGGAGCTCGACCTCACGGGAGGGCCGGTGACGGCCACGTACCAGGACATCCGACGTGCCAACGTCGACCCAGGTGGTCGCCACGGTGGGGGAGAGCCGGACGCTTTTCGTGACCGCCCAGGGCGCCGAGGCCGAGTACTACCTGGAGCGGAGCCGGGCCTACGTCCGGGTCTTCTACGATTCCCCCTTCCTGTCCTCGTCCAACGTGGATTCGATCAACGTGACGGCCACTTCGGTCAACGGCGGGGACTCGGAGAGCTTCACCCTGGAGGAGACGGGGCCGGATACGGACATCTTCACGGGCTCCATCCAGCTCGGCACGGTCTACGGTTCTCCCTATACCAACAACGGCGTGGTGGAGACCCAGGTCTCCGGGCCGCCGTACCAGTTCGACACGCTGAACGTCGTCTTCCAGGGCAATTACGGCAGCTCCTCGGATTCGGTCGCGACCCTCGGCTCCTTGACCTCGTTCCTCGACGCCTATGGCAACGAGACCAGCTCCTACGTGGGCGGCGAACGCATCTACGTGCGGGTGGAGGACCAGAGCTTCAATTATCCATTCGGGTTCGAGACCCTCTCGGCCACGGTGCAGTCCCTCTCCACCCAGGACGCCGAGGAGGTGACGCTGAACGAGACGAGCCGTGAATCCGGCGTCTATGAGGGCTCGCTGGAGAGCCGGGTGGGCATGCCTCCGAGCCTCTACAACGGGCGTCTGGAGGTCAGCGTCGGCGAGACCATCCAGGCCATGCACACGGACTCCAACGGCCTCCTCGCCTCCGGAGCGCTGGCCACCATCCGGTACGCCGGCATCGCCTTCGTCGACGCGGACGGCCGTCCCACCACGAGCTGCTGGCCACGGCACGGCGCGCATCCGCGTGTTCAGCCCGGGCGACAACACCACGCCGGGGCGACGTGGAGACGATCCAGGCCCTGGTGACGAGCCGTTACGCCGGCGACAGCGAGACCGTGACCCTGACCGAGACGGGTCCGGACACGGGCATTTTCGAAGGGACGATCCGGTTGCGCTGCGGGCCCGGCTTATCCTCGGAGAAGGCACTCTGGAGACCCAGAACAGCGGGCCGCCGGAATTCCTGGGTGACGAGGTGACGGCGTTCTACGCCACGGCCACGGCCACGGCGCGGACCGTGCCTTCCCGGGTGGAGTTCCTCGACGCCTTCGGCCGCGTCACCGACCGTCTGGTGGCGGGCGCGCCCATCCGCGTGCGGGTGACGGATCACGGGCGCAACGCCGATTCCTATATCCGGGAAGGCTTCACGCTGGAGCTCCAGGGCTGCAACGACGACGAGGTGCTGACCCTCCAGGAGACGGGTCGCCGACACCGGGGTGTTCGAAGGACAGATCGCCAGCGCCGCGAGCGGCTCCCCCGGAGTCCTCACCGCCAGCCCTGGCTGCGAGGTCGTGGCGAGATACCAGAACCTGAGCGTTCCCGCGTGGACCGAGGCCCGGGCCACGTACGTGGCCGGCACGCTGGAGTTCACCGACGCCGAGGGCAACCTCGCCAGCGTCTTCCTCGAAGGCTCCCGCGCCTGGCTGCGGCTGGAGGCGCCGGTCTACAACCTCAATCCGGGAAGCCAGGAAGCCATCTACTCGGTGCAGGTCCAGGCGGCGCTCACCGGCGATCAGGCGCCTGTATACCTGAACGAAACGGGGCCGAACACGGGCATCTTCACGGGGTCCATCCAACTGCGGCGGGGTGCGTCGTCTCCCTACGATGAGATTTTGGACATCGGCGAGGAGCAGGGGCCGCCGCACCAGTTCGACACCCTGACGGCGCGGCTGCCGGTCTCGCCCACCGAGGAGCTGACCGACACGGCCTCGACGCTCAATTACCGGATCTGGTTCATCGACGCCTTCGGCCAGGTGGTGACCTCGTTCGCCCAGGGACAGCGGGTGTACGTGCGGATGGAGGACTACCGGTTCAACAATCCCAGCAGCTTCGACCGGACGTACGCGCGGGTGACCTCGACTTCCGGCGACCAGGTCTACGTCGAGCTGCTGGAGACCGGCCGGAGCACCGGGATCTTCGAAGGCTCGGTCGCCCTGGACAGCCTGAACCCGCCGAGCGGCGACAACGTGTTGCAGGCCGGTCCGGGCGCGGCGATCACGGCGAGGGCGGACGACTCCTCGTTCGCGGCCGCGCCGGCCCAGGCCACGATCGAAGCCGCGGCCCTGGAGTTCATCGACGCCGACGGCCGGCCCACCCAGACGCTGCTGGAGGACGACTACGCGAGGGTGCGGCTCTACGGCGCGCAGGCCAACGGCAGCCCCGCCGTGGCCGACGCCGTCCAGGCGGAGATCTCCAGCCTCTATTTCCCGGACCAGGAATTCGTCACCCTCACCGAGACGGGACCGGACACGGGCGTCTTCGAGGGCGCGATCCGCACCCGCTTCGCCAGCGTGGCGGCCCCGGGTGAAGTGGTGCTCGACGTCGCGACCATCGGTTTCCAGGGCGACGAGTTGACGGCGCGCTACGGTCCGTACAGCGCCAAGGCGCGGATGACGGGCGCGCGGGTCGTCTTCCTCGACGCCTTCGGGCGCCCGACCTCCAGCCTGGCCCTCGGCGCGCCGGTGCGGGTACGGGTGACCGACTTCCGCCGCAACGATCCGGGGATCCGGGACAGCCATCCGATCGACGTCGTGGGCTGCGGCGACAGCGAGGTCCTGACCCTTCAGGAGACCGGCTTCGACACCGCGGTCTACGAGGGCGCCCTCCCCAGCTCGCTCAATTCCGGCGCCACCGGCGACGGCAGGCTCAACGGCTTCGTGGGCTGCATGGTGGAGGCGCGCTGGGCCGACCTCAGCCGGCCGAGCTCGGTGATCGCCCAGGCCACCTTCGGCGGCGGCTCGCTGACGTTCACCGACGCCCAGGGCAACCTGGCCACCGTCTTCCTCGAAAACACGCGAGCGTACCTGCGGGTGGAGGCGGCGGGGAACAACTTCAATCCGGGCTACCCGGACATCCTCAACGGCGTGCAGGTCGTTTCGGACCTCACCGGCGACTCGGTGAGCCTGTCCATGTTCGAGACGGGTCCGGACACCGGCGTCTTCACGGGCTCGTTCCTGCTCTTCCGGGGCTTCCCGACTTCCGCCAACGACACGCTGGAGATCGCGAAGAGCAGGGTCCGCCGCACCGGTTCGACACCCTGACGGCGCGGTGGTTCCCGTCCCCCACGGAAGAGCTGACGGCCACGGCCACGACGCTGAACTACCGGATCTGGTTCATCGACGCCTTCGGGCAGGTGGTGAATGCCTACGCCCAGGGCACGCGGGTCTACGTGCGGATCGAGGACCACCGGTTCAACAATCCCTCCCTGTACGACCGGACCTACGCCCGGGTGAATTCGAGCTCCGGCGACCAGGTGTTCATCGAGCTGCAGGAGACCGGCCGCAACACCGGGATCTTCGAGGGCTCGGCGGCCCTGGACAGCGTCAACCCGCCGTCCGGGGACACCATCCTGCAGGCGGGTCTGGGCGCGGCGATCACGGCGGTGCTGGACAGCCCTGACTTCGCGGCTTCGCCGGCCCAGGCGACGATCGAATTCGCGGCTCTCGAGTTCATCGACGAGGCGGGCGAGCCCACGGCGACGGTGCTGGAGGACGGCCCGGCGCGGGTGCGGCTCTACAACGCCCAGAGCAACTCCGGCCCGGCGGTGGACACGGCGCAGATGGAGGTCCTCAGCCAGTACGGCAACGACCGCGAATTCGTGACTCTCACCGAGACGGGTGGGAACACGGGAGTCTTCGAAGGCTCGGTCCGCCTGCTCTACGGCACGTCCGGCATCCAGGACAACGGCACTCTGGAGGTGTTGAACAGCGGCACGCCGGAGTACCTGGGGGACCTGCTGACGGCGCGCTCGGGCACGTACAGCGCCACGGCGCGGACGTCTGGCGCGCGGGTGGTGTTCCTCGACGCCTTCGGGCGGGAGACCACCTCTCTGGCCGCCGGCTCGCCGGTGCGGGTGCGGGTGACCGATCACCGCCGCAACGATCCGTTGCTCAAGGACAACCATCCGATCGACCTGGTGGGCTGCGGCGACAGCGAGATCCTGGCCCTTCAGGAGACCGGCTTCAACACCGGCGTCTACGAGGGTTCCCTCAGCAGCTCGTTCGGCTCGGGCAGCCCCGGTGACGGCGTGCTCCATGGCTTCGTAGGCTGCACGGTGGAGGCGCGCTGGTCCGACCTCGGCCGGCCGTACCGGATGATCGCCCAGGCCACCTTCGGCGGCGGCTCGCTGACGTTCACCGACGCCCAGGGCAACCTGGCCGGCGTCTTCCTCGAAAACACGCGGGCGTACCTGCGGGTGGAGGCGGCGGGCTACAACTTCAATCCGGGCTACCAGGACATTCTCAACGGTGTGCAGGTCGCTTCGGACATCACCGGCGACTCGGTGAGCCTGTCCATGTTCGAGACGGGTCCGGACACCGGCGTCTTCACGGGATCGTTCCTGCTTTTCCGGGGCTTCCCGACTTCCGCCAACGACACGCTGGAGATCGGCGAAGAGCAGGGCCCGCCGCACCGGTTCGACACCCTGACGGCGCGATGGTTCCCGTCCCCCCTGGAAGAGCTGACGGCTACGGCCACGACGCTGAACTACCGGATCTGGTTCATCGACGCCTTCGGCCAGGTGGTGAATGCTTACGCCCAGGGCACGCGGGTCTACGTGCGGGTCGAAGACCACCGGTTCAACAATCCCTCCATGTACGACCGCACCTACGCCCGGGTGAATTCGAGCTCCGGCGACCAGGTGTACATCGAGCTGCTGGAGACCGGCCGCGACACCGGGATCTTCGAGGGCTCGGCGGCCCTGGACAGCGTCAACCCACCGTCGGGGGACACCATCCTGCAGGCGGGTCTGGGCGCGGCGATCACGGCGGTGCTGGACAGCCCTGACTTCGCGGCTTCGCCGGCCCAGGCGACGATCGAATTCGCGGCTCTCGAGTTCATCGACGAGGCGGGCGAGCCCACGGCGACGGTGCTGGAGGACGGCCCGGCGCGGGTGCGGCTCTACAACGCCCAGAGCAACTCCGGCCCGGCGGTGGACACGGCGCAGGTGGAGATCCTCAGCCAGTACGGCAACGACCGCGAATTCGTGACTCTCACCGAGACGGGTGGGAACACGGGAGTCTTCGAAGGCTCGGTCCGCCTGCTCTACGGGCTCGTCCGGCAGCCAGGACAACGGCACTCTGGAGGTGCTGAACAGCGGCACGCCGGAGTACCTGGGCGACCTGCTGACGGCGCGCTCGGGCACGTACAGCGCCACGGCGCGGACGTCTGGCGCGCGGGTGGTGTTCCTCGACGCCTTCGGGCGGGAGACCACCTCTCTGGCCGCCGGCTCGCCGGTACGGGTGCGGGTGACCGATCACCGCCGCAACGATCCGTTGATCACGCGACAACCATCCGATCGACCTGGTGGGCTGCGGCGACAGCGAGGTCCTGGCCCTTCAGGAGACCGGCTTCAACACCGGCGTCTACGAGGGTTCCCTCAGCAGCTCGTTCGGCTCGGGCGGTCCCGGCAACGGCGTGGTCAACGGCTTCATCGGCTGTACGGTGGAGGCGCGCTGGTCCGACCTCGGCCGGCCCTACCGGATGATCGCCCAGGCCACCTTCGGCGGCGGCTCGCTGACGTTCACCGACGCCCAGGGCAACCTGGCCAGCGTCTTCCTCGAAAACACGCGGGCGTACCTGCGGGTGGAGGCGGCGGGGAACAACTTCAATCCGAGCTACCAGGACATCCTCAACAACGTGCAGGTCGCTTCGGACGTCACCGGCGACTCGGTGAGCCTGTCTCTGTTCGAGACGGGTCCGGACACCGGCGTCTTCACGGGATCGTTCCTGCTCTTCCGGGGCGTCCCGACTTCCGCCAACGACACGCTGGAGATCGGTGAGGAGCAGGGCCCGCCGCACCGGTTCGACACCCTGACGGCGTGGTGGTTCCCGTCCACCACGGAAGAGCTGACGGCCACGGCCACGACGCTGAACTACCGGATCTGGTTCATCGACGCCTTCGGCCAGGTGGTGAACGCCTACGCCCAGGGCACGCGGGTCTACGTGCGGGTCGAAGACCACCGGTTCAACAATCCCTCCCTGTACGACCGCACCTACGCCCGGGTGAATTCGAGCTCCGGCGACCAGGTGTACATCGAGCTGCTGGAGACCGGCCGCGACACCGGGATCTTCGAGGGCTCGGCGGCCCTGGACAGCATCAACCCGCCGTCGGGAGACAACATCCTGCAGGCGGGTCTGGGCGCGGCGATCACGGCGGTACTGGACAGCCCTGACTTCGCGGCTTCGCCGGCCCAGGCGACGATCGAATTCGCGGCTCTCGAGTTCATCGACGAGGCGGGCGAGCCCACGGCGACGGTGCTGGAGGACGGCCCGGCGCGGGTGCGGCTCTACAACGCCCAGAGCAACTCCGGCCCGGCGGTGGACACGGCGCAGATCGAGGTCCTCAGCCAGTACGGCAACGACCGCGAGATCGTGACTCTCACCGAGACGGGTGGGAACACGGGAGTCTTCGAAGGCTCGGTCCGTCTGCTCTACGGGACGTCCGGCAGCCAGGACAACGGCACCCTGGAGGTGCTGAACAGCGGCACGCCGGAGTACCTGGGCGACCTGCTGACGGCGCGCTCGGGCACGTACAGCGCCACGGCGCGGACGTCTGGCGCGCGGGTGGTGTTCCTCGACGCCTTCGGGCGGGAGACCACCTCTCTGGCCGCCGGCTCGCCGGTGCGGGTGCGGGTGACCGACTACCGCCGCAACGATCCGTTGCTCAAGGACAACCATCCGATCGACCTGGTGGGCTGCGGCGACAGCGAGATCCTGGCCCTTCAGGAGACCGGCTTCAACACCGGCGTCTACGAGGGTTCCCTCGGCAGCTCGTTCGGCTCGGGCGGTCCCGGCAACGGCGTGGTCAACGGCTTCATCGGCTGCACGGTGGAGGCGCGCTGGTCCGACCTCGGCCGGCCCTACCGGATGATCGCCCAGGCCACCTTCGGCGGCGGCTCGCTGACGTTCACCGACGCCCAGGGCAACCTGACCAGCGTTTTCCTTGAAAACACGCGGGCGTACCTGCGAGTGGAGGCGGCGGGCTACAACTTCAACCCCGGCTCCCAGGACATCCTCAACGGCGTGCAGGTCGCGTCGGATGTCACCGGCGACTCGGAGAGCCTGTCCCTGTTCGAGACGGGGCCGGACACCGGCGTCTTCACGGGCTCGGTCCAACTGATCCGCGGCCCGCAGTCTCCCTTCAACAACACGCTGGAGATCGGTGAGGAGCAGGGTCCGCCGCACCGGTTCGACACCCTGACGGCGTGGTGGTCCCCGTCCCCCACGGAAGAGTTGACGGCTACGGCCACGACGCTGAACTACCGGATCTGGTTCATCGACGCCTTCGGCCAGGTGGTGAATGCCTACGCCCAGGGCACGCGGGTGTATGTGCGGATCGAGGATCATCGCTTCGACAATCCCAGCCAGCCCGACACGACCTTCGTCCGCGTGACCGCCTCCTCCGGAGACGTCGTCTCCATCCAACTCCAGGAAACCGGCGACACCACCGGCGTCTTCGAGGGTTCCGTGGCCCTGGACAGCCTGAGCCCGCCGCTGGGCGACAACGTGCTGCAGGCCGGACCGGGTTCCGCGATCACGGCGGTGCTGGACAGCCCTGACTTCGCGGCTGAGCCCGCCGAGGCCACGATCGAATTCGCGGCCCTGGAATTCGTCGACGACGCGGGCAGTCCCACCGCCGAGGTGCTGGATGGCGGCGCCGCCCGGGTGCGGCTGTACAGCGCGCAGGACAACGGCAACCCGTCCTCGGTGGACTCCGTGCAGGTGCAGGCCGCCAGCCTCTACGGCGGGGATTTCGAGACCGCGATCCTGAGCGAGACGGGTCCGGACACGGGCGTCTTCGAAGGCGCGGTCCAACTCAGGTCCGGCTTCCCGCCGAGCCCGGGCAACGGCACGCTGGAGACGTCGAACAGCGGCGCGCCGGAATACCTGGGCGACCTGCTGACGGCGAGCTACGGCCCGTACAGTGCCACGGCGCGGACCGTGGCCTCGCGGGTGACCTTCCTCGGCGTCCGCGGCGAGGTGGTCACCTCCTATCCGCTGCGCTCCATCGTGCGGGTGCGGATCGAAGACCGCCTCCGCGATCAGACCGGCGACGTCGACTCCTTCCCCCTGGAGATCGAGTCCCTCGGCTCCGGCGACCGGGAGTCGGTCGTCATGACCGAGACCGGCGCCACGACCGGCGTCTTCCTCGGCTCGCTCCCCGAATCCGACATCGCCGGCGCCGGTTGGAACGACGGCACGCTGTTGGTGATCGCGGGCCAGATGGCGGAGGCGCGGCACCAGAGTCCCGGCATCCCGTACCCGACAGTGGCCCGGGTCACCTTCCGCGGCACCTTCGCGCCGCAGGTGACGGACGACGTCGCCGAGACCGTCGAAGAGCAGCCGGTCGTCATCCGCGTGCTCGACAACGACGTCGCCGTCAACCCCTCCATGATCGTGGGAGGGGTGACCCAGGGCGCTCACGGCTCGGTGGCGATCGGTCCGCTGGACGTGGTGACCTACACGCCGGAGGCCGGCTTCTTGGGGACCGACACCTTCACTTACATCGCGCGGGACGACATCGGCGACGAGTCGCTCGGCACGGTCACGGTGACGGTGATTCAGGCCAACGAGCCGCCGGTGGCCAACCCGGATTCCATGACGGTCAACGAGGACGGCAGCGGTACGTTCGACGTCCTCCTCAACGACACCGATCCGGACGACGATTCGATCACGCTGGTGGAGCTCATCGCCGGCCAGCACGGCAGCGTCAGCGCGTCCAGCCTCTCCTACGCCGGAGTGACCTACACGGCGGCGACTCCGAACTTCAACGGCACGGATACCTTCCAATACAAGATCACCGACGGCCAGGGCCACTTCGCCTTCGGTACCGTGACGGTGACGGTGACTCCGGTCAACGACGCCCCGGTGGCGGTGAACGACACGGCGTCAGTGAACGAGGACGCCTCGGTCACGGTCTCCGTGCTCGCCAACGACACCGACGTCGAGAACGACACGCTGAGCGTCACGGCGGTCACTCAGGGCGCGAACGGCGCTGTGGTGATCAACGCCAACGGCACGGTCACCTACACGCCTGCCGCGAATTTCAACGGCAGCGATTCGTTCACCTACACGATCTCGGACGGCAACGGCGGGACCTCGACGGCCACGGTGACGGTCACCGTCACGGCGGTCAACGACGCCCCGACCGCCAACGCCGATTCCGCGACGGTGGCGGAGGATGGCTCGGTGGCGATCACGGTCCTCGCGAACGACACCGATCCGGAGAACAACACGCTGAGCGTCACCGCGGTCACGCAGGGGACGAACGGCGCGGTAGTGATCGACGCCAACGGCACGGTGACCTACACGCCGGCCGCGAATTTCAGCGGCACGGACTCGTTCACCTACACGATCTCGGACGGCAACGGCGGCACGGCCACGGCCACGGTTTCGGTGACCGTCACGTCCGCCAACGACGCTCCGGTCGCCGTCAACGACGCCGCCGCGGTGGATGAGGACGGCACGGTGGCGGTGGCGGTCCTGGCCAACGACGCGGATCCGGACGGCGACAGCCTGACGGTGGCGTCGGTGACTCAAGGGACCAACGGCGCGGTGGCGATCAACGCCAACGGCACCGTCTCCTACACGCCGGTCGCGAACTTCAAGGGCACGGACTCGTTCACCTACACCATCGCGGACGGCAACGGCGGCGGCTCCACGGCCACGGTCACCGTCACGGTCGCCTCGGTCAACGACGCTCCGGTCGCCAACGACGACACCGCCACGGCGGCCGAGGACGGCTCCGTGGACATCGACGTCGTCGCCAACGACACCGACGCCGACAACGACACCCTGACGGTGACCTCCGTCACCCAGGGCAACGGCGGCGCGGTTTCGATCAACGCCAACGGCACGGTGAAATACACGCCGTCCGCCAACTTCAACGGCGGCGACACTTTCACCTACACGATCAGCGACGGCAACGGCGGCAGCGCCATCGCCACGGTGACCCTCACCGTCAACGCGGACAACGACGCCCCGACGGCCAACGACGACTCGGCCGCGGTGGCGGAAGACGGCTCGGTTTCGATCACGGTCCTCGCGAACGATTCCGATCCGGAGAACGACACGCTGAGCGTCACGGCCGTCACGCAGGGCACGCACGGCGCGGTGACGATCAACGCCAACGGCTCGGTGACCTACGCGCCGGCCGCCAACTTCAACGGCGGCGATACGTTCACCTACACGATCAGCGACGGCAACGGCGGCACGGATACGGCCACGGTGACGGTCTCCGTCTCCGCGGTCAACGACGCGCCCGTGGCCAACGACGACATCGCCACCGTGGACGAGGACGGCTCGACCTCCTTCGCGGTCCTGGGGAACGACACCGACGTGGACGGCGACACCCCGGCCGTCGCGAGCGTGACGCAGGGCGCGAGCGGCGCGGTTTCGATCAACGCCAACGGCACCCTGATGTACACGCCGTCCGCCAACTTCAACGGCGCCGACTCGTTCACCTACACGGTGAGCGACGGCAACGGCGGCACGGACACGGCGGCGGTGACAGTGACGATCAGCGCCGTCAACGATCCGCCGACCGCCAACGCCGACTCGGCGGCCGTGGCCGAGGACGGGTCCGTCAACGTGGCGGTCCTGGGCAACGACAGCGATCCGGAGAGCGACACGCTGACGGTGACCGCCGTCACGCAGGGCTCCTTCGGCGCGGTGTCGATCAATCCGGACAAGACGGTGCGCTACGCGCCGTCGGCCAACTACAACGGCCCGGATTCCTTCACCTACACGATCTCGGACGGCAACGGCGGCAGCGCCACGGCGTCCGTGACGATGGCGGTGGCGGCGGTCAACGACGCCCCGGTGGCGGCCGACGACTCGGCCTCGGTGGCGGCGGGCGCGGCGGTGACGGTCTCCGTCCTCGCCAACGACTCCGACATCGACAGCCCGTCGCTGACGGTCACCGGCGTCACCCAGGGCGCGAAGGGAAGCGTGGCGATCGATGCCAACGGCACGGTGACGTACACGGCCGGGCTCTTCTCGGGCGCGGACAGCTTCACCTACACGATCTCGGACGGCAACGGCGGCACGGCCACCGGCACCGTGACGATCACCCTGCAGGCTCCGGCCCGGGTGACCTCCGGAATCCAGGCGCGATACGACTTCAACGAGGGGAGCGGCAGCACGGTGAACGACACGTCGGGCGTCGGCACGCCGCTGAACCTGACCATCGGCAGCACCTCGGCGGTCACCTGGCTCTCGGGCGGCCTGTCGGTGAACACGGCGACGGCGATCACCAACAACAACGCGGCCACCAAGATCATCACCGCGGTCCGCGCCAGCAACGAGATGACGGTGGAAGCCTGGATCACGCCGGACAGCCTGAGCCTCACCGGTCCCGCGCGCATCCTGCAATTGTGGAAGAACAACTCGCAGAGGAACCTGGTCTTCGGCCAGTCGGGCAACCGGTACGAGACCCTGCTGCGCACCTCGACCGGCACGCCCTCGCTGCTGAGCCCGACGAACAGCGTGACGCTCGAGCTCGTCCACCTGGTCTACACCCGCAACAGCGCGGGCCAGGCCGTGTACTACATCAACGGCATCCAGGTCTCGGCCGGGACGGTCGGCGGCTCGCTCACGAACTGGGCCACGGACCACAAGCTCTCGCTGGCGGACAACTGGCGGGGCGACTACTTCCTGCTCGCGGTCTACGGCCGGGCTCTGACCTCCGGCGAGGTGCAGCAGAACTTCCTGGCCGGCCAGAACGCGAACTGAGGCCTCTCCTCCTCCTGCCCCCCTCTCCCGGCCTCCCGCCGGGAGAGAGGGGCAGGCTAACCTCTCCGCTCCTCCCGCACCGCCTCCCGGAGGGCATCGAGGGCGGGCTCGATCCGGTCGATCAGGACGCACTCGACCGCCGAGAGGATCTCGGCGGAGACCTCCGTAGGCGGTTGCCCGGTGAGCAGGCGGCCCTCCTTGGACTCCGCTGCGAGGCTCGTATGGACCCCCAGCAGGCGGAACCGGATCCCCTCCAACTCGGCGGCGATCTCCCTGAGCTGCTCCCGGGCGGCGGCTTCGGCGTCGGCGGCTTCGTGTTCTCGTTCCATGACAGCGGACCATAAAAGAACTCCCAGGCATGTCAAACGGAGGTGGAGATCTCCACCTGAAATCGACAGGGGTGTTTCCGGTTTCCGGTTTGTTTTCACGCTTGCGGCCCATGGCCCCGGCCCGGCGGTGACCTCTTGAGGTCATCGGGCTCTCCCAATTTTCAGAAAGCGCGACTAAACTAGGGCCATGCCAAATACCCCTTCCCAGAACGGCCTTGCCCTGTCATTGCTGCGCATGATCCAGGGCTGGAGCCAGAAAGAGCTGGCCGCAGCCTCCGGTGTCCAGGGAAACCTGCTCTCCGACTATGAGAGAGGGCGGAAGCCTCTCTCCCGCGAGAGGCTGGAGATGCTGGCCTCCACCATGGGCCAGACGCCCGAGTTCATCGAGAGCGTCTTCGCCTTCCTCCGCAAGGCCAGTGTCTCGGCTCCGGTCGCCGGACGCCCCTCGGACGCCCAGAACTGGCGGATAGAGCTCGTCGTCTCCGACATCGCGGCGATGGCCGCCGACTTCACCCGTCGGGTTCTGACCCGCGTCATCACCGCGGCCCGCGCCGAGGAGGAGCGCCAGGAAGCCAAGGCGCTGTGGGCCACGCTCAAGACGAGGAAGCCTCCGGAGCGGCGGCGGCTCGTCGAGGCTGTGGAGCGGTTCCGGAGCTGGGCGCTGTGCGAGTTGGTCTGCCGGGAGAGCGTCGACGCGGCCCGGGACAGCGCGGACCGAGCCCTCGAACTGGCCGACCTGGCTCTCCGCATCGCTGAGTTGACCCCCGGCGACGAAGCCTGGCGCTCCCGAGTCCAGGGCTATGCCCGGGCCCATGTGGGGAATGCGCGCCGGGTCAAGGGTGACCTGCCCGCCGCGGACGAGGCGTTCCGGCGTGCGGGCAAGTTGTGGAGGGACGGAGAAGACAGCGATTCCAGTTTGTTGGACAGGGTCCGCGTACTTGACTTGGAAGCCTCACTGCGCCGGGAGCAAAGACGCTTCTCAGAAGCCCTGGAACTACTAGACCAAGCCTTGGCGGCCGACTGCCTTGGACAGAAAACAAGCATCATGCTCAGCAAAGCCAATGTTCTGCATGTCATGGGAGACTTCAAGGGTTCTGCCACGATGTTGCGTCAAGCAGCCCCTCTGATCAAAGCTGAGGGTGAAGTACAGATGCTTTTCGCATTGCAGTTTAACTTGGCTGTTAATCTGTGCCTCCTTGAGCTTTATCAGCAGGCCGAGGAACTGCTGCCGGAAACTCGGGCGCTGGCAATTAATCTACGTAATGGGTTAGATCTTGTTCGTTTGCACTGGCTAGAGGGGCGTGTGGCAGCGGGATTAGGTAGGCGTGAGGAGGCAAGGAAGGTTATCTCAAAGGTCCAACAGGAATTCACAACTCGAGGAATTGCTTTTGATGCCGCCCTTGCTTCTTTGGAGTTAGCTGTGCTTTTTCTTGAAGAGGACCAGACTGAGGAAGTCCGTGACTTAGCAAGACAGACAGCTTGGATTTTTCGGGTTCAAGGTGTACATCGAGAAGCTTTTGCTGCCCTGCGTTTATTCTGGGAGGCTGCCGAGAAAGATAGAGTAACGCTGAACTGGGCTCGGCAACTTCTGTTCTACCTTTATCGTGCACAGCATGATCCCGGCCTTCAGTTTGAAGGTGCCAAGTGACCAACCTCCTCAGCGGGGAATAGCCGGGCTAGGGAGAGCCTAGCCCGGTAGAGTTTCAGGCTAGGGAGTTCGGGTCACGGAATGCAGCGGCCATTAGGATCGATGAGACATCCATTCTTGGTGTCCTGCGGCACGCTTATACAACAGCCATTCGGATCAATCCTGCAACCCTCATCGGTCTCCAAGGAGCTGGTTACACAGCGGCCATCCGGATCGATTCTGCACCCGTTCTTCGCCCACACCCCTCCCAAGGACTCCCACAGCCAGGTGAACAGACCCGAAGACACGGACCGCTCCCCGAGGAGTCCAGCCCGGCGAGGGGCCGCTGACGAGGTCAGGGGGGCTCCGAGGAGCGCGACGAGGACCAGGGCGACCACGGACTGACGAAAATTACGGTTCGACATAACACTCTCCCAGGAAGTCATGCCGTGAACGGCCTCCATGGCCGCGCGGTGTCTTCCAAACGTGTATACTGCCGTGGAGAGGTGGGAAAATACACCTGCGGGCGCGAATTCTCTCTGGAAGGAGACGACATGGCGAAAGCTACGACCAGCGAGTTAGGACTCGCTATCTTCCTCATGCGGGTCGTCCGGGGGTGGTCGCAGACCGAGATGGCAAGGGCCGCGGGCATCACGAGCAGCATGCTCTCGGAGTTCGAACGAGGCCGTAGAAATCCTGCTCCGAAGACACTGGAGCGGCTCTCCAAGGCCTCCGGAGTGCCTCTCTCCGCGATCACCGCGATCCTCCCCGCCCTTCGGTCCCTCCAGAAATCCGTGGAGAGCGGAGTCGCCGAGCGGAGCGCGCGCCGGCAGATCGCCGAGGAGAGGATCGCCGAGGTGACGGAGAGTCTTGTCCGCGCCACTCTGGAGCTGGTCTTCAAGGGGCAGCGGGCCGAGGGGGATTTCACACCTCCCCGGCCCGAGGACCGGGAGGAGGCGCCCGGGCTCTGGGCGCGGCTCCAGGGCCTGGAACCCGAGAGCCGGACCATCGCTGTCGAGCAGGGGGAGGAGTACAGGAAGTGGGCCTTGTGCGAGCTGGTCTGCCACGAGAGCGCCAAGGTGGCTCGCATGAGCCCCGCGCGGGCGGCGGAGCTCGCCGGGCTGGCGGTGACGATCGCGCAGCGGGTTCCGGGACCGGATGCCTGGCGCTCGCGCGTCCGGGGATATGCATGGGCTCACCTCGGGAACGCCTGCCGGGTCGGCGGCAACCGGCAGGGCGCGGAGGAAGCCTTCCTCCGGGCGGGCCTGCTCTGGAGGGTCGGAGCCGAGCTTCGACCTGCTGGACGAGTCGAGGATGAGGGCGATCGACGAGTCGTTGGTAAGGACTGACCCCGACCCCAGGCGAAGCCGAGGAGAGGATGAGGCGACGTCGGGGGAGGCTGCGCCGTCTCCGTGAAGCGCGTCGAGAACGTGGCCGTCCCATACGACTGGAAGACGGCCGCGGAGGCCGCGCGACGGAACGGCAGGCCGGATTGCGCAGCGTGGATCGAAACGGCCCGGAGGGACGGAAGAGTTTTGACGGTCGCGAGGTTTGAAAAACTGCCGCGGAAGCTGTAAAACCGTCGCGGAGAGCTCGAGGAACCGGGAATTTTCAGCGTAAAAAACGGTTCCGGAAGCTATCCGGAGATTTTTAAGCTTCCGCGGAGCGTTTTTAAGCTTCCGGGAGAGTTTTTAGGCCTCCGCAGAGGTTTTAAGCTTCCGCGGAGAGTTTTTAGGCTGTGCGGTCGTCGCAGAAGCTTCTGACGGCTTCCGGAGCTACAGGGCTTTAAGGCCTCCGGGAGAGTTTTGAGGTCTTCGCGTCCGCGGTGTTTTAGGCTGTGCGGTCCGCGGAAGCGACGCCCAGCCCATCATCCACCCTTGACACCCCCGCCCCGACCTCTCTACAGTTTCCCGCATGAAGCCGCGCGTCGCAACCCCCGCCCTCTGTACGCCGCGAATGCCCATGAGCATGCGCAGGCCGGGCGCTGGCCTTGTCGCTGACGCGGGGTTCGTCAAGCCGTAAGCACAGCCGAACAGACCGTTTCTCAGCGAAAGACCACCGCCCGGCTCCTCCGGCGGTGGTTTTTTGTATTTGACCGACTCCTTGGAGAACGCCATGGCCTTTTCTTCCGACGATGCCGAGATCGACCCGACCTTCGCCACGCTGGCCCTGCACGCCGGCACCTCCCCGGATTCGGCGACCGGGGCGATCCTGACGCCGATCTACCAGTCCACCACCTACGTCCAGGAAGCGGTGGGGGTCCACAAGGGCTACACCTACACCCGCTCGGGGAACCCTACGGTCACGGCCCTGGAAGGGCGGCTCGCCGCTCTCGAAGGCGCCGAGCACTGTACCTGCTTCGGGACCGGCCTCGCCGCGACCACGTCGCTGGCGCTGGCGCTGCTTCAGGCCGGCGACCGCGCCGTCGTCGGCGATGTGGTCTACGGCGGCACCGTGCGGCTGTTCCAGCAGGTGCTCTCGAAGTTCGGCGTCGAGGCCGAATTCGTGGACGCCGCGGACGCCGCAGCCCTGGAGAAGGCCCTCGGCCGTCCGGCCCGCCTCCTCTTCCTGGAATCGCCCGCCAATCCCACCCTCAAGCTCACGGACATCGAGCTCGCCTCCCGCCTCGGCCACGCCGCCGGCGCCGTGGTGGTGGTGGACAACACCCTGCTCACGCCGGCCCTCCAGCGCCCTCTCGACCTCGGCGCGGACGTCTCCCTGCATTCCACGACCAAGTTCATCGAGGGGCACAACGCCACGGTCGGCGGTGCCCTGATCACCCGCAACGCCGATCTTCATGAACGCTTCAGCTTCATGCGGAACGCCACCGGCGCCATCCAGTCGCCGTTCAACGCCTGGCTGACCCTGCAAGGGGTGAAGACCCTGCCGCTGCGCATGGAGCGCCACTCGTCCAACGCGCTGAAGCTGGCGCGCTTCCTGGAAGCGCACCCGCGGGTGACGAAGATCCAGTACCCGGGACTGGATTCCTTCCCGCAGCACGAGCTGGCCCGCCGGCAGCAGGGGAGCGGCGGCGCCCTCCTGGCCTTCGAGGTCGAGGGCGGGACGGAGGCGGGCATCCGCGTCATGAACAGCGTGCGCCTCTGCTCGCTCGCCGAGAATCTGGGAGCGGCCGAGACGCTGGTCACCCACCCGGCCTCGATGACCCACGCCGCCGTGCCCGTCGAGCAGCGCGAGGCGACGGGCATCACCGACGGCCTCATCCGGATCTCCGTCGGCCTCGAGAACGCCGACGATCTCATCGACGACCTGCGCCGCGCCCTGGAGGCGTGAGCGACCTAAACGACCTAAACGACATAAAGGACATAAAAGACATAAAAGACGCGTCGTTTAGGTCCCTTAGGTCCTTTGGGTCCTTGATGTCCTTTCCCTGGCTCTTCCGTCGCGCCTGAACGTTCAACGTAAAGGAGAAAAAAATGTACCCTACGACCGTTCTGAAGCTCGGCAGCTCCGCGCTGCGCTCCGAAGCCGACCTGCCGCTCGCCGTGCACGAGATCTACCGCGAGTGGCGGGCCGGCCGCCGCGTCCTCGCGGTGGTCTCGGCCTTCGGCTCGACGACCGACGACCTGCTGAAACGGGCGCAGCAGTTGGGCCTGCCACCCCAACGAGAGGGGCTCGCCGCGTTGCTCGCCACAGGCGAAGCGACCTCGGCGGCGCTCCTGATCCTCGCTCTCGACCGCTCCGGCATCCCCGCCACTCTTCTCAACCCTGCCCAGATCGGCCTGCTGACGCACGGCGACCCGCTCGACGCCGAGCCCGTTGCGGTGGACGTTCCCTGTTTCGCCCGCGAGTTGGAGAGCGCCGTGGTGGTCGTGCCCAATCTCGTGGGCCGCGGCACGGACCGCACCGCCCTCTTCCTGGCTCGCGAGTTGGGAGGCTTCTGCAGGAGTCCTCAGGCCCCGGACCGCCTGACCGCAACGCGCCCGCCCCTGCGCGTGGCCCTGCTCGGCTGTGGCACGGTGGGCGGCGGCGTGCTGGCGCGCCTGCTCGCCCGGCCCGACCTGTTCCGCGTCACCGGCGTCGCCGTGCGCGACCGCGACCGCATCCGCACCCCCGCCGTGCCGCGCCGTCTGCTCACGAATGATGCCGCCTCTCTGCTGGCCCGCGACGCCGATGTCGTGGTCGAGCTTCTGGGAGGCCTCGATCCCGCCCGGACGCTCATCGCGCGGAGCCTGGAAGCCGGGCGCCATGTGGTGACGGCGAACAAGGCCCTGCTCGCGAACGACGGGGAAAACCTTTCCGATCTGGCCGCCTCGCGCGGGATCACGCTGCGCTACAGCGCCAGCGTGGGCGGCGCGCTGCCGGCGCTGGAGGCGGTCCGCCGCGTCGCGTCGACCGGACGCATCCGCGCGGTCGCCGGCGTCCTCAACGGCACCTGCAACTTCGTCCTCGACCGCTGCGCGGCCGGGGCCTCGTACACGGACGCCGTGTCCCTGGCGCGGGTGGCAGGCTACGCCGAGGCGGACCCGACGCTGGACCTCGACGGATCGGACGCGGCGCAGAAGCTCTCGCTGCTGGCGCGCGAAGCCTTCGGCGAACGTCTCCCCTGGGAAAGCATCCCACGCCGGGGGATCGACACGCTCGACGGCCGCGCCGTGGCCGACGCGGTCCGGCGGGGGAGGATGGTGCGGCTCGTGGCCTCCTGCGAGCGCACGGACGCCGGTCTGCGGGCGAGCGTCCAGCCTCTGGACCTGCCACCGGATCATCCCTTCGCGCGGACGAGCGGAGCGGGCAACGCGCTGGGCATCGAGCTGGAGGGGGGCGAGCTGATCCGCCTCAACGCGCGGGGCGCCGGCCGCTGGCCCACGACCGAAGCGGTGCTGGCCGACCTGTACGACCTCGCGGCGGAGTCCGTCCAGGCCGCCGGGGACCTCGCGGTCCGGAAGGGGGCGGCATGAAGATCTCCACGCGCTGCGTCCATCCGGCTCCGGGGCGCGATCCCTACGGGGCCGTCTCGCCGCCGATCTATCAGACCGCCACGTTCCGCCAGCCGGGAGCGGACGAATTCGGCGAGTACGACTACACGCGCACGGCCAACCCGACCCGCGCCCAGGCCGAAGGTCAGATCGCGGCCCTGGAAGGCGGGCGCCACGCCTGCGCCTTCGCCAGCGGCATGGCGGCGGTGACCGCCGTCGTCCGCCTCGCCAGGGCGGGGGACGAGATCCTGGCCGGCGACGATCTCTATGGCGGCACGGTCCGTCTCCTCTCGCGGGTGGCGCCGGACCTCGGGCTGCGCGTCCGCTACGTCGATCCTGCCGACCCGGAGGCGGTCGAAGCGGCGATTACGCCGGCCACGCGCCTGCTGCTGGTGGAGACGCCCACCAATCCGCTCCTGCGGATCGCGGATCTGGAGCGGCTGTCCGGGATCGTTCATGGCCGGGGTCGCCGGGGTCGCCGGGGCGTGCTGCTGGCGGTGGACAACTCCCTCCTCTCTCCCTGTTTCCAGAGGCCGCTGTCGCTGGGAGCGGACCTGGTGATCCATTCCGCTACCAAATCCCTCTGTGGTCATGGCGACGTCTGCGCGGGGGCCGTGGTCACCGACGATTCGGACCTCCACCAGCGCCTCGCCTTCCATCTGAACGCCGAAGGCGCGGGACTCGCCCCCTTCGACAGTTGGCTCCTGCTACGGGGGATGAAAACCCTTTCGTTGCGGGTGGAGCGCCAGTGCGCGAACGCCACGCGGATCGCGGAGTTTCTGCAAGTCAATCCGTGCGTGAGAAATGTTTTCTATCCGACCCTCGCGCCGTTGCCCGCGAGGGAGATCCACGAGCGTCAGGCGAGCGGCCCAGGCTCCGTCCTGAGCTTCACGACGGGGGACCCGGAGCTGTCCAAGCGGATCGTGGAAGGAACGCGCCTTTTCACCATCGCCGTCAGCTTCGGCTCCGTGGGCTCTTCGATCAGCCTGCCGTGCCGTATGTCCCACGCCAGCATTCCCAAGGAGTTGCGGGCACGCCTCGGTCCGCCGCCGGACCTGGTGCGGCTGTCGGTGGGGATCGAGGACGCGGACGATCTGATCGCGGATCTGGAGCGGGCCATCACGGCGGCCACGGGGAGCGTTGATATCGCTCAACGTGTTCCCTTATTCTCTACGAACCCGTAGCATCTAAACGGCACACGCCGAAGAGAGGAACCCGATGAAGAAGCTCTTTGGACTTGGACTCGCCCTGTCTCTCTGTATCCTGGCTTTCGGAACCCGGCCGGCGGAGGCCAATCAGGTGGTCGGACCCTTCCAGAACCGCACCGCCTGCGAAGCGGCGGCGGCAGCGTCGACCACCGAGCATTCCGGCTGCTACCGGTGTCCAAGCGGCCCCGGGTATTGCTACACCGCCTATCCCCCCGGCTGCCCGGCACCCCGGCCGTACCTCCCTGGCGAGGGTTGCACCTTCAACGTCGTATTTGCCCAGGATCCCGTGACCGGTGTCTGCTGCATGTATGGAGACCCGTGCTCCGCTCCTGAAGGCTGGACCCTGTACTCCGGCCCCGGCTGCTTTGACTACACGACCGAGGGTTAGATCCGGCTGGGAGCGTTGATTACATCGTCCCGGCCGGGCATCTCCACCCGGCCGGGAAATGGAAAACCTTACAACGAATTCAGGAACGTAATGAGCTGATTCTTCTGCGTCGTGCTGAGGCTGTTGTAATTGTTGATGACCCCGGCGGCTTCGCCGCCGTGACGCAGGATGGCGCCGTTGCGCGTGACGTTGAAGCCGTCATGCATGAAACGGGCGCGGGTGCGCAGGCCCCACAGCGGCGGAGTGCGCAGCTTGTTGCGGCTGGAGGCGCCGCCGTTCTGGACGATGCCGTCGCCCGTCCCCACGTCGTGCAGCATGAAATCGCTGTAGGGATGGATGATCTTATCGCCCAAGGCCGCCGGGACGACGAACTTGCCGCCGTTGATCACCGTGCCCACCGGCGCGGTGGTGATCGTCGGAGTGTGGCAGTGAGCGCAGCCGATCTGGCTGAACAGCAGCTCGCCGGCCTTGGAGTCCGCCGTGGCCGCCAGCGCGGTGTCGCGCGGCGGCGCCTTGAGGGCGCGCATGAAGCGGGCGAAGATCTCGACGTCGGGGCCGAAAGGCTCCGCCGCGGTCGGCGCCTCTTCAGGGTCGGGGACGTCGTCGAACGCCGCCACGGAGGCGCCGTTCGAGGTGTTCTCGTTGGGCTGCAGCGGGCTGGTGATCCCCATTTCATTCAGATAGGCATCGGCCGAGAAGGAGAGCAGGCTGGCGTGCTGGTTCTTCCAGCCGAAACGGCCGGTGCGCGTGACGCCGGGGGCCTCCAGGACCGGCACCTTGATGATCTGCCCCCTCAGGCTGGACGGTTGAGCGGCCTGGATGCTGGTGAACGTGCTGTCGGCGATCGCCTCGACGAAGCCGTCGCCCATGATGTTCAGCGAGGCGCGTTCGTCGATGATGGTGTCCTCGCCGGCGACCCGCTCCTGGATCCTGGCGTCGATCGCCCGGTCCTGGATCAGCGACCCGCCAGGCCGGTTGACGAAGTTCCCAAAAGAATCGAGCCGGCCTACCCGCAACTCGGTGATCTGGCTCGTCGCTCCGCTGACCGGATTCTGGTGGCACTCACGGCAGGCCTGGGCGTTGTAGACAGGACCCAGACCATCTTCGATCAGCTCGAATTCGTCGAAGATTTCCCGATCGAGATCGAACTGCGCTTGCGAGGTGAGACCGTTGGTGAGATTGTCGAACCCGCTGGGAGCTTCCGTGGCCGCGTAGAGTAGCGGCACTACGAGGAGCACGCCAGCCACCGTCAAAACAAACCTTCGACTCCAATTCCTCTCCGTTGCCTTCATGTTCCCAGACCTCCTTTCAGGAGGAAAAAGGGATCGTGACACCCGGATCGTCACGCTCCCGGATCCACGATGAACGGAATTTCCCCCTCTCCCAGAAGGCACCACCTCGCTCACCCGGAACATGGGAGATGAACAACCGTACTTACTAAACATGGTGTTCAGGCTTGGAAAAAGCGAGCCTTGTTTTTCTGCCCGGGGCGGGGTGGGCCGTTATAGAATCCGCCGTCATGAATCAAACTTCCCGTCTTCTTCATTGCCTGTCGTTTCTTGCCATCGCAGTCCTCGGCTTTGTCCAGCCGGCTCCGGCTCAGGAATTGAAGGACCGTCTTGCCCCCGCCATCCAGGCTGTCGAGCCGAAGGTGATCGCCTGGCGGCGGGACATCCACCAGAACCCGGAGCTTGGGAACCGGGAGACCCGCACGGCCGCGCTCGTCGCCGAGCACCTGCGCAAGCTGGGGATGGAGGTGCGGACCGGCGTGGCGCACACCGGCGTCGTCGGCATTCTGAAAGGCGGCAAGCCCGGCCCGGTCGTGGCGCTGCGGGCGGATATGGACGCGCTGCCGGTCACCGAGACGACCGGCCTGCCGTTCGCGTCCAAGGTCCGCTCCACCTACAACGGCCAGGAGGTGGGAGTGATGCACGCGTGCGGGCACGACGCCCACACCGCGATCCTCATGGGCGTGGCGGAGGTGCTCGCCGGAGCCCGGAAGGATCTGCCGGGGACGGTCCAGTTCTTCTTCCAGCCTGCCGAGGAGGGCCCGCCGCCCGGCGAGGAGGGGGGCGCGAAGCTGATGGTACAGGAGGGCGTGCTGGACGGCCCCGGCGCACCGGAAGCCATCTTCGGGCTGCACGTCGGCCCGGGTCTGCCCGGCAACTTCTACTACCGCGCGGGCGGCTCCATGGCGGCGGCCGACGTCATCCGCATCAAGGTGGAGGGCCGCCAGACGCACGGCGCGTCGCCGTGGCGGGGGATCGATCCGATCACCGTGGCGGCGCAGATCATCACCGCGCTGCAGACCATCCCCAGCCGCCAGCTCGACGTGACCAAGGCGCCGGTGGTGGTCACCATCGGCCGCATCCAGGGCGGGGTCCGCTCCAACATCATTCCGGATTTCGTGGACATGGAGGGCACCCTGCGCACGCTCGACAAGGGGATGCGGGAGGAGGCGATGCGGCGCATCCGGATCACGGCGGAGAACGTCGCCGAGGCGTCCGGCGCCAAGGCCACGGTGACGTTCGACGCCGTCGCGCCGGTGACGTACAACGATCCCGAGCTGACCCGGAAGATGCTCCCCACGCTCCAGAAGATCGCCGGCCCGGAGGGTGTGCGCGAAGCGCCGGCCCGCACGGGCGCCGAGGACTTCAGCTACTTCCAGGAGAAGATCCCCGGCTTCTACTTCTTCCTGGGCACCAGCGAGCCCGGCGTCGATCCGGACACCGCGCCCCCCAACCACTCGCCGCTGTTCACGGTCAACGAGAAGACGCTGACCGCGGGCGTGCGGGCGCTGGCGGGCCTGGCGATCGATTACCTGAATTCGGCGCGCTGATCACCAGCCGATGCCGTAGTCCTCTCCGAAGTCGCTCGCTCCGCCCCACATCGTGCCGTGCTCGTGATCGAGCAGGATGGCGTTGATGGGGCCGGACGTGCGCTCGTCCACCTCGACCCTGTAGCCCATCCGCCGGAGCTGGTCCTGGACGTAGCTGCGGGCGTGCTGGCGTGGACGGTCAGCCGTCCGGGCTGGGACTCGTGCTCTCCGAAGGAGCTGCGCATCTGGTAGCTCGTGATGTTCGGGCCCTCGACCGCCTCCTGCACGGTCATCCCGAACTCGGCCACGTTGAGGAAGAACTGGAGGAGGTTCTGGTCCTGCGTGTCGCCCCCCTGCACCGCGAAGGCCAGCCAGGGCTTGCCGTCCTTGACCGCGAGGCTGGGGGTGAGCGTCACCCGCGGGCGCTTGCCCGGGACCAGCACGTTGAAGGGGTTCTGCCCCTCGTCCAGGACGAAGCTCTGCATGCGCTGCGAGAGTCCGACGCCGGTGCGGCCGGCGATGAAGGCGGGGATCCAGCCGCCGCTGGGCGTCGCCGAGACCACCCAGCCTTCGGCGTCGGCGGTCACGATGGAGGTGGTGCCGGCGCGGAAGCTCTCGTCGAAGCTCATCGCGGCCTGGTTGGGCTGCGTCCATTTCCTGGATTCGTCGGGCGTCCCCCACTTTTCCAGCAGGGAAACGAACGGGTTTTTCTTGCCTTCGAACGGATAGGGATCGCCGGGCTTCACCGCCGGATCGTTGCGTTCCGGATTGAGCTGGCGGCGCCGGGCCTCGGCGTACTCCTTGGAGAGCAGGCCGCGGACCGGCTCCTCGGGCGGGAAGTAGGGATCGCCGTAATAGAAGTCGCGGTCGGCGAACGCCAGGCTCATGGCCTGGTAGAGCGTGTGGATGTAGCGCGCGGAGTTGAGCCCCATGCCCTTGAGATCCATGGGCTCCAGGATGTTGAGCGCCTGGAGCATGGCGGGACCCTGCGTCCAGACGTTGAGCTTGTAGACGTCGGTCCCCTTGTAGCTGGTCTTGACCGGCTCTTCGATGCGCACCTGCCAGTTGGCCAGGTCCTCGCGGGTGATGAGGCCGCCCGCCTCGCGGGTGCCGCGCACGAGCTCCTCGGCGATGTCCCCCTTGTAGAAGCGGTCGTAGGCGGCGAGGATGGCGTCCTTGCGGCTCTTGCCGGCGGCGAGGGCCTGGCGCTCGGCTTCCACCAGCTTGCGCAGCGTGGCGGCGAGGTCGGACTGGCGGAACACCTCGCCGGCCCGCGGCGCCTCGCGCGATTCGCCCAGGTGGGGGAGGAGGACGGCCTTGGAATAGGGCCATTCCTTGATGCGCGCCTTGTCCGCCTCGATGCGGTTGGCGAGCTGCGCCTCGATGGCGAAGCCGTCGGCCATCTGGATGGACGGCTCGAGCACCTCGGCGAGGCTCAACTTCCCGTACTCCGCCAGCATCACCAGCAGCCCGCCGGGCGTGCCCGGCGTCACCGCCGCCAGGGGGCCGAGCTCCGGCGGATAGGCCATGTTCTTGCCGCGATAGAGCTCGGGCGTCGCGCCGGTGGGGGCCACCCCCAGAGCGTTGATGGCGATGACCTTCTTCGTCTTGGGGTTCCAGAGGAGGACCTGCGTCTCGCCGCCCCAGCCGAGGGTGTCCCACATGGTGGAGGTGGCTCCCAGCATGGCGCACGCCGCGTCCACGGCGTTGCCCCCCTTCTGGAACATCATGGCTCCGGCCGTGGCCGCCAGGGGCTTGCCGGTGATGGCCAGCCAATGGCGGGCGTGGAGCGGGGGCTTGTTGGTGCGCGCCGCTCCGGGCTGGACCGTCAGCGGGAGCGCGATCAGGACCGTGAACAGGGCGAGCCGCCGGATGCCGGGATGAGCTCTCATCGCTTGCCTCCTCGTCGTCATCGGGGGGAGTCTACGGCATCTCCGGCCGTCCGTCTTGGGGGACGCCGAAGGCTCTTCCTTCCGACACCTTGCCGTGTTAGAGTCATCTCAACCTGCGACGGAGAGCCCATGGATCAAGATCTTGTCGCCTTTCTGGATCAGCACTTTTCCGCGATCGACCAGCACTTTTCCTCGATGGAGCAGCGCTTGGAGGAGCGCTTCACCTCCATGGAGGAGCGCTTGCAGGGGACAGAGCAGCAGATCCAGGCTCTCCGTCAAGAGACCGTTCAGCGGTTCGACGGGATGGATCAGCGCCTCGACCGGGTGGACGAGCGGCTCGATCGCATGGACGAGCGGTCCGAGCGTATAGAGAACGACGTGCACGGAGCTCACATCAGGATCGAAGGCCTTGAGGGCAAGATCAGCCTCGTGGCGGAAGGTGTCGCCGGCGTCAGGGAAGAGTTGGAGCGGAAGACCGAGGAGCTCTCTCGGAAGATCGACGAGACAGCATCCTTCAACCGTCAGTCCTACGAAGCTCTCGAAGTCCGCGTCAGGATGCTGGAAGCCGCCAAGAAGGTGCGGATCAGGAAAGACGGCCCGCGCTCGGTATAACTCGGTATAAGTCGATGAGGCCGAGTCTCGGCGCCCTTCTCCCGAAATGTTTCCTCCCTCCAGGTCATCTGGTGTAAAGACCCGCGACCATCCAATCCGCGACCTGGAGGGACCATGGCCAAGTGCGGCTATTGTGGCACGACGATCCTGTTCGGAGGCTCCCGGGACGGGAATCTCCGCTATTGCAACGACCGGTGCATGACACAGGGGAGGCTGGCGGTCTACTCCCAGGCGATCCCCGAGGACTACGTCCAGAAGTACGTCTGGGAGGTGCACCAGGGGAGCTGCCCGAAGTGCCGGGGGAACGGACCGGTGGACGTCCACACGTCCTACAAGGTCTGGTCCGCCCTCCTCCTCACGTCCTGGAGCAGCGAGCCGCAGGTCTCGTGCCGCGCCTGCGGGGTGAAGAGTCAGGTCGGGAACCTGTTCTTCTCCCTGTTGGCCGGCTGGTGGGGTTTCCCCTGGGGGCTCATCATGACGCCGATTCAGGTGTGCCGGAACCTGTTCGCCATCTTCCGCACCCGGGATCCGATCCATCCCTCGCCCGAGCTTGCGAACATCCTCCGGATCAGCCTCGCCGCGCAGGTCCGCGAAATGCCGCCCGGGGCCGCGGTGTAGCGCTGGCGGCGTCCGCGGACAGCCGGAGGACGAGCCGCCCGCCGGCGTCGAGCTCGGCCGTCAATTCAAACCCGAGCAATCCGGCGAACGCCTTGGCCAGCGGCAAGCCGAGGCCGGCGTGGAGGGAGTCGGCACGGGCGGAATCCTTGCGCCAGAACCGCTCGAAGAGGAGGGGCAGGTCGTCGGGCGCGAGCAGAGGCGCCGGATTGGCGACGGCAACCTCCAGTTTTCCGTCGGTGATCGCCGCCGAGCAGGATACGGCGCTCCCGGCGGGGCTGTAGGTGACGGCGTTCGAAAGGAGATTGGAAAGGATCAGGCTCAGCTTGCCGCGGTCGCTGACCACGGTGAGTCGCGGCCCGGCGTCCAACGTGAACGTCAGGCCTTTCGCTTCCGCCTCGGCCGCGAAGCGGCGCCAGGTCTCTTCGATCAGTGCGCGGAGGTCGAGCTCGGCGCGCTCCAGAACCTCCAGGCCGCTGTCGCAACGGGCCAGGGAGAGCAGGTTGACGACGATGCTCTCCATCTGCCGGGCGATGGCGTCGACATCCGCGAAATAGGAGCGCACGACTTCCCGGTCCTCCGGCCAGCGGGCTCCGACTCCCGCGAGGCTTCGCAGCTCGGCGAGCGGAGTCCTGAGCTCGTGGGCGATGTCGCTGGAGAAGCGGCGTTCCCGCTCGAAGGCGACCTGGAGTCGGGCCAGGAGCGCGTTCAGGCGTTCCACGACCGGCGTCAGCTCGAGCGTTGGAGACCGCGGCCGGATCCGCAGGTCGAGCCGTTCGGCGTCGAGGGTCTCGACCTGGCGGCCGATCTCGTCCAGCGGCCGGAGGCCGTGGCGGATGGAGACGTGGACCAGCAGGCCCAGAGCCGAGGCCAGCAGAGCCGCCACGGCGAAGGAGGCGGCGTAGAGGGATCGGATCAGCAGGTCCAGCTCCCGCCGGCTCCGGGCCACGGCCAGGACCGCCGTCCGCAATTGGTGATGGGGCAGGGGAGCCGTCGGGTCGAGGAGCTTCTCCGCCCAGACGTCGTCATCGTCTTCGGCCTGCGGCACGAAAGCGATTTCGACCAGCCGGCCGGGCTGGCCGTCGGGTAGCCGCAGGTCCCGGAAGAGGGGCTCGCTGGCCAGGCGCGGCGAGCGGGGGAGGTCGCGGCCGCCGAGCGACCGGGACCTTTCGAGGACCGTGCCGCCGGCCAGCCAGAGCTCGAAGTACTCCGGCGCGCTCCGCGCCGAAAACTCCGGCATGAACTCGTCGGCGAAATCGATTTCCACGGCGCCGTCCGTCTGGTGGGTGAGCGTGACCAGGGCCCGCGCCTTGGCCAGCAGGGCGTGGTCGTATTCCGAGCGCAGGCGGCGGATGATCAGGCTGTCGAGAAGGAGACCGGCCGCCAGGATCAGGAGGCAGGAGCCGAGGAGGAGAGGCACGATCAGGCGCCGCCGGATCGATCTCAAGAGGAATTCGCCTCGATAAGGTAGCCCCGCCCGCGCCGGGTCACGATGACCGGCGGCGCGCCGGCGGGCTGGATCTTCTTGCGCAGCGAACAGACGAGCACCTCGACCACGTTGCTGGCCACCTCGTCCTCGCTCTCATAGAGCCGGTCCAGGATCTGCTCGCGGGTCACCACCCTGCCGCGGCGGAGCGCCAGCAACTCCAGCAGGGCGTACTCGGTCGGCGTCAGCGCGACCGGCTCGCCGTGGACCAGCACGGCCTGACGGGCCATGTCGATCTCCACCTCGCCCAGGTGGATCGACGGGCTCTTGGTCTCATAACGGCGGCGGATGAGGGCGCGTATGCGCGCGCAGAGCTCCTCGAAGGCGAAGGGCTTGACCAGGTAGTCGTCGGCTCCCAGCTCCAGGCCCAGGATACGGTCCTGCACCTGATCTTTCGCCGAAAGGATCAGGACGTGGGTCTTCCCGCCTTTCTGCCGCAAGGTGCGGAGGAGGGTCAGGCCGTCCATCCCGGGAAGCATCAGATCGAGGACGATGACGTCGTAGTCATTGATCTCCGCGTAGGCGAGGCCTTCGCGGCCGTCCGGCGTCAGGTCCACGGCGAATCCGGCGCGGCGCAGGCCATGTCCGAGGGAGCGCCGGAGTCTCTCGGAATCCTCGATGACGAGCAGCTTCATCTTCCGCATTCCAGGCTAGGGCACGGAGATGAAGATTACATGAAAGCGACGGAAGTGAGCCGCGTGGTGAATCTTCATACAACTCTCATGTTGGCTGGCTAGGCTCGTTTGCGGAGGGCTGATGAAAAAAGGAGACACGTATGAGAGGAGTTTCGTGGCTTCATCTCGCCGCTGCCGCCGCCCTGGCGACGCTCGCTTTGGAAGGTCGCGTGATCGCTCAGGAGCGGCGTTTCGACCTTGGAGTCCGCGGGATCATCACGGCCGCGGACGGCGAACCGGCGAACGACATCCCGGGTTTCGGGGTCTTCGGCCATTACCGGTTCAACGATCGCTGGTCCCTCGGCGTCGCCGTCGATCAGACCGAATACGACTTCGAGCAGCCGGCCCGCATCCTGGGCCTCGCGCAGGATCCTGACCTCCCGCCCATCGACGTCGTGGCGGAAGCCACGGTGGTGAGCGCCTGGCTGCAGCGCAACTACGATCGCGGCGGCCGGACCACCTGGTTCTGGGGCGCCGGGCTCGGCGTGGCCTCGGTGGACGTGCCCGACGCCAGGGGGCCTCTGGCCGGGTCGGGCACCTTCGACATCCAGACGGAAGCGGATTCCGAGATCATCGCGTCCCTGCTGGCGGGCGCGCAGTGGCGCCTGGGCGGTCGCTGGTTCCTGGAATTCGCGCTGCGGGGTGACCAGCACTTCGCCGACTGGCAGCTCATGGACCGCAATTCCGGCACGACGGGAGCGATCGACGACTACTTCGCGTATGGAGGCCACCTCGGGATCGGATTCAGGTTCTGACACTTTTGTCCCTCTGACACCCCCGGCGAGCACCACGCTTTTCAGAGGCTCGACACACCTTGTATGTCCACCGGTATCTCGGAGTCATTCAGGACATTCTTTCAAGCTTGCGGCAAGGGTGCCGCCAGCTTCTTGTTTGGAGAGGAAGCATGACAAGCAACCGAGCTCCCCGCCGCTGGCGGGCCATCCTGACGGCGGGCATGATCGTGGCCGCCGCGTTTACCACGTCGGCCACGGCACAACCGGTGGACAGAGGCCGAGGGGTGGATACCCGTGTCGATTACACCGCCTTTGTCGAGATCGGTCCCTGGGACGACCGCAACTACAAGGTCACCAAGGAAGAGCTGGCCCACCTCGCCGCCAACGAGCGCGAGCTCAAGGACCCGATCCCGGTCTTCTTCCGCATCGAGCTGCGCAAGGCCAACCCCGGCATGCTGCGGACCGGCAACGCTCAGTACCCGCGCAGCGCGCTGCAGGTCTTCCAGCAGAAGTACGGCGGCTATCTGATCGACGACAAGCTTTACCGGGAGGCCGTCTGGCGCGAGAACCGCTTCGAGGTCGTGCAGCGCAACGGCCGCACCCAGGGGGAGTTCCGGGAGTTCATGGAAAAGGCTCTCGCCGGCGACGTGCGCGTCACCGCGCCGACGGGCGGCGCCGAGTCGGCGGTGAAGATCCATCCGACCGACACCAACAAGGTGGTCGCCGGCTCCAACGGTCCCGGCGCCGGCCAGATCATGTGGTTCTCGATCAACGGCGGCTCCACCTGGACCCAGGCCGCCGCCCTGCCGCTGGGCGGCACCTGCTGCGACCCCACGGTCGACTGGTCCTCGAACGGGCAATTCGTCTACACCTCCACCCTCGGCGGCTGCGGCGCGGTGTGCAACGTGTGGGTGTACCGTTCGTCCGACGGCGGCGCCACCTGGAACGACCTGGCGACCCTCACCCCCGGCGACGGCCGGCGCGAGGTCACCGCGGCGAACACCAGCGACAAGCAGTACATCCACGTCGACAAGTTCGCTACCTCACCTTTCCGCGACAACATCTACCAGTGCTGGCATGACAACAACACCCTGAAGTTCTCCCGCTCGACGGATTTCGCGCACACCTGGAGCGCGCCGCTGACGATGTCGAGCGGCACCAGCCAGTCGGGCATCGGCTGTGACCTGACCACGGACAAGCTGCGGCAACCTCTACTATTTCTGGCCGGCGACCAACGGCCGGACGATCCTGATGCGCAAGTCGACCAACGGCGGCACGAGCTTCAACACCGCCGTGACCGTGGCCAACACGCAGGACGGATATGACTTCGCCATCCCGGCGATGGAAACCCGCCGCGCCTTCATCTATTCGTCCGCCGACGGCGACCTCTCGAACAGCGCCTTCGCCAACTCGATCTACGTCGCCTGGACGGACACCACCGCTCCCGAGTCGGGGACGACCGCCAACAACCACGGCCGCATCCAGGTCGCCTACTCCCGCGACGGCGGCGCCACCTGGACGGTGCGCACGCCCCACGAGACGGCCGACGCCAACACCGTGGACCGCTTCCATCCCTGGCTGGGAGTCGGACCGGATGGCAAGGTTTACGTGATGTTCTACGACACCCGCCGCAGCGCCACCCGGGTGGGCGTGGACGTCTTCTATTCCGTCTCGTCCGACGGCGGCAACACCTGGCCGACGCCGACCCGCATCACCAGCGTGCTCTCGCCTCAGATCGACACCAGCTTCGAGTGGGGCGACTACAACGGCCTCGACATCGTCGGCAACCAGTTGATCACGATCTTCACCGACAACCGCAACGAGAGCGGCCTCTCCGCTGACTCCGTGGACGTCTACGCGGCCGGTGTGCAGATCGGCGGCGGTCCGGGCAACACGGCGCCGACGGTGACCATCACCGCGCCGGCCAATGGCACCTCGGTGGCGTCCGGCGCCTCGGTGAGCTTCAGCGGCACGGCCACCGACCCCGAGGACGGCACCATCTCCGGCAGCCTCACCTGGACCTCGAGCATCAACGGCAACATCGGCAGCGGCGCCTCGTTCAGCACCTCGACGCTCTCGGTCGGGGCGCACATCATCACCGCCTCGGTGACTGACAGCGGCGGCCTCTCGGGCTCGGCGTCGATCGGCCTGACGGTGACCGGCGGTCCGGTGCCGGTGACGGTGACGCTCTACTCGGTGGCCTCGCAGGACGGCCGCATCTGGGAGTCGGGCGAGAACACCAACGTCGGCGGCGGCGGCGTCTCGGCGGAGAACCTCACCACCTCCCTCCGAGTCGGTGACACCAACGTCGACGAGCAGTACAAGAACATCGTCTCCTTCGACACCTCGTCGATTCCGGACACCGCCACCATCACGGCGGCGACCCTGCGCCTGGTGCGCGGCACGATCTCCGGCACCAGCCCCTTCAGCACCCACGGCCCCTGCGTCGCCGACATCGTGACCGGCGGCTTCGGCGGCTCGACGGCCTTCGCCTTCTCCGACTGGGAAGCGGCGGCGACGGCCAACAGCGTGGTGACCCTGTCGAGCCCGGCCGCCAACGGCTCGGCCTCTTCGGGCACCCTGAGCGCGACCGGCCTGCTCGCGGTCAACAAGACCGGCACGACGCAGTTGCGCGTCTACTGCACGATCGGCGACAACGACGACCTCGGCTTCGACTACATCGGCTTCTACCCGGGTGAGACCGCCACCCAGGCGAACCGCCCGCAGTTGATCGTGACCTACCAGTAGGCCCCGGGCCTTTACCGGCGGCCAGGCTCTTTGTGCCTGGCCGCCGGCTCTTCCCTCCGGCGTTCCTTCATGCTATCCTTCGTTGATACTGGGAACGGGAGACATGGATAACGAGCTTAAAGCCTTCCTCAGGCAGCAGTTTTCTGACCTTGAGCAGCGGATCGACCAACGGTTCCAGGCATCTCGCGAAGAGACGGCGCAGCAGTTTTCCGCCTTCGACCAGCGGTTCCAGGCATCTCGCGAAGAGACGGCGCAGCAGTTTTCCTCCTTCGAGCAGCGGATCGACCAACGGCTCCAGACGTCTCGCGAAGAGACGGCGCAGAGTTTCCTCGAGCAGCGGATCGACCAACGTTCAACTCGCGAGGAGACCGCGCAGCAGATTCAGGCTCTTCGGAAAGAGATGTCGCAGCGGTTTGACAAGGTCGAGGAGGAGGTCCGGCACGCTCATGTCTCGATCGAGGGCCTCCGGGGCGAGATTCGTCTTGTCGCTGAAGGAGTCGCCAATGCCAACGAGCGACTCGACCGCCGCATAGGAGAGGTTCTTCGTAAGATCGATGAGGTGGACGCTCGCCACCGAAGCGCTTACCAGAGCCTCGAAATCCGCGTCCGCAAGTTGGAAGGTGCCGCGTAACCGTCTTGCCGGCCGTGGTTGAGCCTCAGCCTTCGGTCAGTCCCACCGAAGAAGATTCAGTTGATGAAAACCTATCGGAACGGTCCTGTCGGCGCGCTGATGGACGAGTATGAGCGCGCGGCCGGCGAGTTGGTGGCCGTCGTCGAGGGAATCTCGGACGAGGAATACGCGCTCGTGCGCAATCCTGAGGCGGCGGAGGAGGATTTCCGGTCCATTCAGACCGTCATGGCGCACGTCGTGCGCGCCGGATACGGACACGCCGGAATGATTCGCGACGCTTGGGGAATCGAACGGATCAGGCGCCAGCGCGAGATCTTCTCTCGCGATGAGGCCCGAAGCCGGGTCGCGGAGATGCTGGCGTACACGAGCGCGACCCTCGACGGCAAGTGGGACATGACGGAGGAGGAGGCCGAGGCGGTGCGGATCCGCTCCGGGTGGAGCACCGTCTACGACCTCGAGCAGTTTTTGGAGCATATGGTCGTACACGTGCTCCGACACAGGCGACAGATCGAACGCTTTCTTGGTCGGTAGGCACGAATTCTCTCGTTCATCGCTTTTCCCTGGTACTCGCTATTCGGGAAGCGGGGAAGTGATTCTGCCCCGTAGAGAAGCGGAGCCTCCTCACAGGGAAGTGCCCATTGTGCGCAACCCTCGCGAGCTTCCCTATAGGGACGTCGGGTTTCCTCGCGGGGAAGCGGACGATCCTCACGTGACCGGTGACATGTCCCACCGGGAAGCGCACGATCCCCGTCGTGCTTGTGACGCCGCATGGAGGGAAGCTGTGCTTCCCTCGGTGGATCGGGACAGGGCCCTCTGTACCGGACGGCTTCCCCGCGGGGAAGCGGAGAATCCCTATGGGGAAGTGGGGGAGCTCCATTGCACCGGCTCGCTTCTTCGTTGGACGGCACAGTTTCCCTATGGGGAAGTGGACGATCCCCGGTTCCGGTGGGTTGAGGGAGACTGGGAAGCTCGGAAAAGGCCGGTTGGACGCCAGTGGTCCCAGGGGAGCCGCTCCCGGCGCATTCGACCCCGGCTATCCCCCGTGGTATCCTTAAAAGCCCCGTTCCGCGACATTCCCGGCAGTCCGGACGACGTCAGCCATGATCGACCTGAGGAAAGCACCGCCCGAGCTGTTTGCGCAGGTCCTGGAGAGCAATCTCCAGGGGATCGGACCCGTGCGCAAGCTCTATGGGCATTTCGTCGAGGCCATCCTCTATAGGCTCGAAGCGGACTGCGCGTGGATGTTGGACGTGGACGGCGAGGTGCGCGTGCTGCGCGGCGATTCCGCCCTGTGCGACGCCAAACGGTCCCTGGCGTTCCTGCGCGACGAACGGCCCCCGGCCATGCGGAAGGTGGCTCTGGCCCGGGTGACGGCGCTGGGCCGGCAGGTGGCCGTGGCCGGGGTGGCGCGCCGGGACCGCGACTTCAGTCAGGGCGCACGCCGCACCCTCGACCGGCTGTGCAACGTGCTTTCCCAGGAGCTCGTCCGCCGGGAGGAGAAGCGGTTGACCAGGGTGCTCGACCGCATCCGGGGCAAGATCGTGTCCGAGCTGCGGCCCCGCGACCTCGCGTACCAGATTCTCGACGGGCTCCATCAACTCGTGGACTACGACCACTCGTCGGCGTTCCTCATGTATGAGCCGACCAGCTCCGCCTTCCGCATCGAGGCGGAGAAGATGGTCTGGACCAAGGGCAAGAGCGCTTTCGTGGGGCACGAGATCCCGGCCGGGATGGACCTGGTGGCGCGGCTCACCGAGGAGCGGAAGATCCGCTGCCTGGGGGGCGAAGCCGATCCGTGCTGGGACTTCCTGCACTATCACCGCGGGCGTGGCATCCCGGTGCCGGCGAGCGTGCTTTGCGCGCCGCTGTTCTTCGGCGGCGAGTTCCTGGGACTGCTCAAGATCGCCGCCTGGAAGCGCCGGACGTTCGACCGCTGGGACGTGGAGGTGGTGGAGCGCTTCCTGCCCGCGGCGGCGGTGTCGATCCGCAACGCGCGGCTGAACATGTCGCTGGAGCGGCAGGCGATCCAGGCCGAGCTCAAGGCCACGCTGGTGACGCTGGCGAGCACCGTGGCCCACGACGTCAACAACGCCGTGGGGACCATCCTGCCGCTGGTGCAGCAGGTGCGGGCCGACCTGCGCAGCGGCGAGGCCGATCTCGAGACCCTCGACAAGGACCTCGAGCTGGTGGTGGAGAAGGCCCGCCTGTGCAAGCGCATCTTCGGCAACATGCTGCGGGTGGCGCGGGCGGGGAAGTCCGGCGACGGGCCGGTGGACGTCAACCAGGTGGTCAAGGAGACGGTGCCGTTCTTCCAGGGACAGGCGGCCCGCCGCGGGATCGAGGCCGTACTCGACCTGGCGGAGGGGTTGCCGTGCGTCCGCTTTTCGCGCAACGACCTGCAGCACATCGTCCTCAACCTGGTGAACAACTCGCTGGAGGCGATGACGGAGCGGGGGAGCCGCGTGGTGATCTCGACCCGCATAGACGGCGACGGCACAGCGGTGCTGGCGGTGGCGGACGACGGGCCGGGCATCGAGCCCGAGCTGCTGGACAAGGTGCAGGAGCCGTTCTTCTCCACCAAGCACGGCGGCGTGGGGCTCGGCCTCGCGCTCTGCCGGTCCATGGCCTGGCAGAACGGCGGCAGCCTGGACATCCAGAGCGCGCCGGATGAAGGGACGCGGGTCACGGTCGGGCTGCGGCTGGCTCGCGAGGAGGCCGGCGAAGAGGAGGCGGTGGCGTGAACCGCGCGCACCGCATCCTCATCGTGGACGACGACCCCGGGCTCCGGCGCACGCTGGAGCGGATCCTGGTGCCGCAGTACGATGTGGAGTCCGTGGCCGGGGTCACGGAGGCGCTGTCGTGCCTGGAGACGGAGGACTTCGCCCTCTCCCTGGTGGACGTGCGCCTGAAGGACGGGGACGGCTATTCGCTGTGCCAGACGATCCGGGAACGCCGGCCGCAGACGGACGTGATCCTGATCACGGGCTCGATCTCGGAGCCGGAGGAGAAGCTCTTCCGCTCGCTGGAGGAGGGGGCGTTCTACTTCCTCTTCAAGCCGTTCGACCGCCGGGTGCTGCTGGCCCTGGTGGAGCGCTGCCTGCGCCTGCAACGGGAGCGCTACGCCAAGGAGCGCTACGCCCAGGCGCTGGCGGACGACCTGGAGAAGGCGCGGATGTTCCAGCACAGCCTGCTGCCCGAGAGCGAGGTGACCGGCTCGGGCTGGCGGCTGGAGGGCCGGCTGCTCTCGTGCGACGCTCTCGGAGGGGATTTCTACCTCGCCCAGGCGGTGGACGGCGGCGGGGTGGCCTTCTCGGTGAGCGACGTGGTGGGCCACGGCGTGAGCGCGGCCATGTACGCGGGCATGCTGCGCTCGACCCTGGACGCGGCCCGCCGGCGGAGCGCGGAGCCGGAGCGGGTCGCCCGCGAGCTGCTGGCCGGCCTCGACTTCTTCGAGAACGCCGCGTGCGCGACGCTGGTCTACGGCCTGCTGCTGCCGGACGGCCGGGTGCGCTCCTTCAACGCGGGCCATCCGCCCCTCTTCTGGCAGCACGACGGCCGCATCGAGCGTCTCGGGGCCACGGGCGTCCTGCTCAACAAGATGTTCAGCGACCGCCCGCTGCCCTCACGGGAGATGGCCATGAGCCTGGGGGACCGGCTGCTGGTCTACACCGACGGCGCGTTCGAGGTCCGCAATCCGGCCGACCAGGAGCTGGGCCTGGACCGCCTGGAGAGGGCGTTCGCCGAGATGCGCGATCTGCCCGCGGGCGAGGCGCTGGACTGGCTGATGGGGATCGTCCGCGACCACTGCGGCGGCCGGCCGGTGACGGACGACGTGACCTTCCTGATGATCGACCGGGTGGGGGAGGACCAAGCCTGACGGGGCGCCGTGCCCTCCGAGCCCTCACCTCCCCGGCCCTCCTCTCCCGACCCCTCCCGCCCTCCCTCACCGGGAGAGGGGGAACCGGACAGAACGGAATCGCCCGCCTCCCGCCATCAGGCGCTCCGGGAGGGGCGGGAATCCGTACCCGTCGCGCCGATCCGCCCCGAGCCCATGCTGCTGTTTCGAGACACGTCCCCCCTCGCCCGGGGAGGGAGGGAGGGAGGGGTCGGGAGAGGGGGCCAGGGGGTGAGGGTTCGGGAGGGGGCGGAGAGGACCGTCCTCTTCGACCTGGAGACGGTCCGCTCCGCCGCCGACGTCGGCGGCTGGGACAAGGCCCACCGCATGGGCGTCGCCATCGGCGTCGCCTGCCTGTTGGAGGAAGGGCGCATCGAGGTCTTCTTCGAGCCCCAGGTGAGCGCCCTGATCGACATCCTGCGCTCGGCCACGCTGGTGATCGGCTACAACATCCGTAGATTCGACTACCGCGTCCTCGCCGGCTACACGGGGGAGGACTACAGCCGCCTTTTGCCCACCTTCGACCTCCTGGAGGACGTGACCTCCCGCCTGGGCTTCCGCGTCGGCATGGGCCACCTCGCCCTGGAGACCCTCGGCGCGGGCAAGTCCGCGGACGGCCTGCAGTCCCTGGAATGGGTGCGCCAGGGGCGGCTCGACCTCGTGGAGCAGTACTGCCGCAAGGACGTCGAGATCCTCCGCGACCTCTACCTCCACGGCCGGCGCGAGGGCTGCCTGTTCTACCGGGACAAGAAACGCGACGTGAAGCTCAAGCTGTGCGTCGAGTGGTGATCGTCCTCTTGGAAGGACGATTCAGGAGGACATGTAGAGGAAGGACCTAAACGACCTGAAGGACCCAAACGACCTAAAGGACATCAGCGTTGTTGTCCTTTGCGTCCTTTATGTCCTTTGGGTCCTTTATGTCGTTCGTAGGGACACGGCACGCTTCTTGCCCCTATCCCTTCCTGGAGGCCGTCGCGCCTCGTTCTTGGAAAGGAGCCGGAGATGACTCATCGAGCATTCCGCGCGGCCGGCTTCCTCGCCGTCGCGCTTTCCCTGGCGCTGAGCGTCAGCGCCTGCACAACCCTCGGCGGCCTCGCCAGCGTGGTCGAGCCCGAGGTGGACATCACCGACGTGAAGCTGCTCGGCACGACCCTGACCGGGGCCGACCTGCTCTTCGAGTTCCGGGTGGACAACCCCAACGCCGTCGCCCTGGTGCTGGACGGCATCGGCTACAGGCTGAGACTCAACGACGAGCCCCTGCTCGACGGCATCCGCGACCAGCAGACCCGGATCGAAGCCAACGGCCGCAGCACGGTCCAACTGCCGGTGAGCATCAAGTTCGCGGACATCTACCGCGTCATCCGCAGCTTCGAAGGCCGGCGGGGGAGCCCGGACTACGCGCTGGACGCCGACTTCCGCTTCGACGTCCCCGTCCTGGGCTCGGTGACGGTGCCGGTGACCCAGAAGGGCGAGATCCCCATCGACCGGCTGCGGGACGCCATGGAAAGCGTCGGCCGGCGATAGGGGCCCTCTCCTCGTCCCGTAGGGACGGCGGGACGTAGCCCGGGATTTCAATCCCGGGTTAGGATTCCCCCATGCCGAGATCCGCCGTCCTGTCCGCCGTCCTTGCCCTGACGCTGACCGCCGATGCCGCCGCCGCTTCGGCCCAGGAGGTCAAATACACCTTCTCGCTGTCCGGGAAGCTGGCCGGCACCGCCGTGACGCGGGTCGAGGCGGACGGCACCCGGGTCTACGACTTCGAGTTCAACGACCGCGGGCGCGGTCCCAAGACCACCAGCCGCGTCCGCCTCGACGAGAAGGGTTACCCCGCTTCTCTCGACATCACGGGCCATGACTACTGGAAGAACGCCGTCGAGGAACGCTTCCGGCGCGAGGGCGGCCGGGCCTCCTGGAAGAACTCCTCCGAGAAGGGCGAGACCGACGTCAAGGGAGCGGGCTTCTACCTGAGCCTCAACGGCGCGCCCCACGAAATCGAGCTGCTGGCCAAGGCGCTGCTCGCCAGTCCCGACGGCCGTGTCTCCCTGCTGCCGTCCGGCGAGGCCCGCATCGAGAAGATCACCTCGGCCCAGGCCAAGGCGGGCGAGCGGACCCGGGCCGTCCACCTCTACGCCGTCAGCGGCCTCGGCTTCACCCCGTTCTACGTCTGGCTCGACGACGACCGCAACCTCTTCGCGGGCATCTTCGGCTGGCCGGTGTTGATCCTGGACGGCTGGGACGGCGCGGCCCCGGCGCTCACCACGGTTCAGGAGGAGATCGCCGGGAAGCGCTACCAGGACCTGGCGGCGAAGCTCGCCCACAAGCCGAAGGGGGGCGGCCTCGCCATCCGCAACGCCCGGCTGTTCGACGCCGAGACCGGCGCGGTCAAGCCCGGCACCACGGTCGTCGTCTCCGGCAACAAGATCCAGGCCGTCGGACCGGACGCCGAGGTCAAGGTGCCTGACGGGATCGAGGTGGTGGACGCCAAGGGCAAGACGCTCATCCCTGGCCTGTGGGACATGCACACGCACCTGGGCGACGACGACGGGATGCTCCATCTCCAGGCCGGCGTGACCACCATCCGCGATCTCGCCAACGACATCGACAAGCTCCAGGAATTCCGGCGCGACTGGGACTCCGGCCTGAAGATCGGCCCCCGCGTCCTCATGGCCGGCTTCATCGACGGCCCCGGCCCGTACGCCGGCCCCACCAAGGTCCTGGTGGACACCGAGGAGGAAGCCCTCCAGGCCGTGGACCGCTACGCCGAGCTCGGCTACGTGCAGGTGAAGCTCTACAGCTCCCTGGACACCAGGCTCGTGGCGCCGATCGTCAAGCGGGCGCACGAGAAGGGGATGCGGGTTTCCGGCCACATTCCCAACGGCATGTCGGCGGAACAGGCCGTGCGCGCCGGCTTCGACGAGATCCAGCACGCCAACTTCCTGATCCTCAACTTCCTCGACCCGAAGATCGACACCCGCACGCCGGCCCGTTTCACCGAGGTGGGGGACCAGGCGGCCGGGCTGGACCTGAATTCGGAGCGGGTGAAGAGTTTCATCGCCCTGCTCAAGGAGCGCGGCACGGTCTTGGATCCGACCCTGGTCACCTTCGAGGGGATGTACACGGGGAAGGCCGGCGAGGTCGATCCCAGCCTCGCCGCCGTGGCCGGCCGCTTCCCACCCACGATTCGCCGCGGCCTCTACTCCGGCGGCCTCAACCCCGAGGGCGAGAAGGTACGGATCTACCGCGACTCCTACCGCAAGATGATCGACCTCGTCGGCGCTCTCTACCGGGCCGGTGTGACGATCGTCCCCGGCACCGACGCCCTCGCCGGGTTCTCGCTCCACCGGGAGCTGGAGCTGTACGCCCAGGCGGGCATCCCCGCGCCCGACATCCTGCGTCTCGCCACCCTCGGCTCCGCCCGGGTGATGAAGAAGGACAAGGAGCTGGGCTCCATCGCGCCGGGCAAGCTCGCCGACTTCATCCTCGTGGACGGCGATCCCGCGTCCCGCATCTCCGACGTCCGCCGCGTGGTCCTGACCGTCAAGGACGGCGTGATGTTCGATCCGGCGGAAATCGACCGGGCGGTGGGGGTGAAGCCGGCGGAGTAGGGGCTTTTCAGGACTAGCAAAACTCTCTGTTGCGCCTTCTATCGTTCTGAGAGAAAATCCCCGTCACTTTTTGCTGTCTTCTCTTTTTTTGAGGGAGGGTCCATGAGAGCCTTCCGGCGCGCGCTCTTAGGATGGTTGTGTCTCTGTTCCGTCGTCAGTGCTTCGGCGCCGCCAGCGCCGGAGATGCCCGCTCCTGAGGAGCGGCGCTTCACTATTTTCTTCGCCACACGGAAGGTGGGTGTGCTCACCTCACGGGTCGGGCCGGACGGCTGGAGAATCCTTGAGTATGAGGTGAACGACCGCGGACGCGGGCAGAAGCTCACCTCCCGTCTCCTGATGGACAGCCGCTCGGTCCCGCTGGCCGTCGAGATCGCCGGCCACGACTATTGGCAGAACCCGGTTGAAGAGAGCTTCGAGCGCAAGGACGGCCGGGCCGTATGGCGAAACGCCTCCGAGCGGGGCGAGCGGACGCTCGACGGCCCCGCGTTCTATCTGAGCCTCAAGGGCGTCCAGGAAGTCGGCCTGCTCGCGACCGCCCTGCTCCAGGTTCCGGAGAGACGCCTCCCCCTGCTGCCGGACGGCGAGGCGCGGCTCGAGAAGATCGGCGACTCCGTCAGGATCGGGAACGGCGACCGCGCCCGGACGATCGACCTGTACGCCCTCCACGGCCTCAACTACACCCCCGTCCTCCTGTGGATGGAGAAGGACTTCTTCTTCGCCCGTTTCGACGGCTTCGGCGGCGCCATCCGGGAGGGATGGGAAGAGTCGTTCCCGGATCTGATCCGTCGCCACAACGAAGCCATGATCGCCTGGCAGAAGAGCGTGGCCTCGCGGCTGGCCCGGCGGCCGGCGCACGGCTTCGCGGTCCGTGGAGCCCGGCTGTTCGATCCGGAGACGAAGACGGTCCGGCCCGGCATGACGGTCGTCGTCTCGGGCAACCGGATCCAGGCCGTGGGGCCGGACGGGAAGGTCGCCATTCCCGAAGGCGCCGAGGTCATCGAAGCCCAAGGCAAGACGCTGCTCCCCGGCCTCTGGGACATGCACCAGCACTTCACCCAGGATCACGGCATCCTCGACCTCGCGGCGGGCGTGACCACCGGCCGGGACCTCGGCAACGACCAGAGCGTGCTCCTCACCCTGAAGCGCCTGTGGGATTCCGGCGAGGCGATCGGTCCGCGGGTGATCCTGGCCGGCGTCATCGAGGGTCCCGGCCCGCTGGCGGCGCCCACCAACGTCCTGGCGAGCACGGAGGAGGAAGCCCGCGTCTGGGTGGACCGCTACGCCGACGCCGGCTATGTCCAGATCAAGATCTACAGCTCCCTCAAACCCGAGCTGGTGCCGGCCATCGTCGCCCGCGCCCACGCCCGGGGCCTGCGCGTCTCCGGACATGTCCCCGGCGGTATGAAGGCCGAGCAGGCGGTGCGGGAAGGCTTCGACGAGATCCAGCACGCCAACTTCCTTTTCCTGAACTTCATCGACGGGGTGGACACCCGCACGCCGGACCGGATGTCGGCCGTGGCGGAGAAGGGAGCGGGGGTGGACATCCGCTCCGAGCCCGTCCGCGCCTTCCTGCGGCTGCTGGATGAAAAGCACGTCGTGGTCGATCCCACGCTGAACCTGTTCGAGGACCGGTTCCTGGGCCGCGCCGGCGAGGTCCTCCCCAGCATGGCGGGGGATGCCGAGCGTTTTCCGCCGCTGGCCCGGCGCTCTTTGTTCGGGGCCGGCCTGCCCGGAATCCAGGAGAACGCCTCGCGCTTCCGCGACTCCTTCCACAACATGCTGGCCCTGGTCCAGGCCCTTTACAAGCAGGGCACGCCGATCGTCGCCGGCACGGACGGCTTGCCGGGTTTCGGCCTTCACCGGGAGCTGGAGCTGTACGTCCAGGCGGGGATTCCCGCGCCCGAGGCCCTGCGCATCGCCACACTCGGAGCCGCCCAGGTCATGAAGCTGGACCGCGACCTGGGCACGATCGCCCCCGGCAAGCTCGCCGACCTCATCCTGGTCGACGGCGACCCCGCGGTCCACATCCAGGACATCCGCAAGGTGGTCCTGACTGTGAAGGACGGGGTGCTCTACGACTCGGCGGAGCTGTACAGGGCGGTGGGGGTGCGGGTGGGGGAGGGGGCTGGTTCCAAGGTAGGGCCGTAGGGGCGGGGCCGCGGAAAACCAGACGAAAGGACATAAAGGACATCAGAGTTGTTGTCCTTTGAGTCCTTTATGTCCTTTATGTCTTTTAGGTCCTTGTTCCATGCCAAGGCTCTCCGTTCCCCCCACGGAGAGCCTCGGCGTTGTACTTCGTCTGTCAAAGAGCGCACCGCTCACCCGGGGGCTTGCGGGAAAAGCCTTTAGGACCCGGAATTGCTCTGGATCCTCTAGAAAAAAGGCAGTACCTTGGACCAAAAGGTCTTTAGGGTCGGGGAAAATCTCTATTCCCCGAGATAAAACCGCAATAGGGAGACTCCAAAGATTTTTTCCTACCGGAAAAGAGTCTGGCCGCTCGCCAAAAAGGCTTTTGCTCCGGGAACTGTTCTTTCCGCTGCGGAACTGGCTCCGGAGAAGAGCATAAAGATCATTTGAGCCGGGACGCAAGGCTCTTCCAACGCCTATTGATCAATAATATCTTCCAATTGACTTTTTGCGGAGCCAAAAGACCTTTGCCTCCTCCCCAAAAGTCTTTGGGCCGCGCAAATGACTTTTTTGGCGAGGCAACTGATCTTTTGAAGTGATTTCTCCGGTTGGGATCTTGACGTCCACTCAGAGCCGTGCGTATAGTCGGGGCACGGTTGAGGATCAGGGATCGGGATAATCCCCCTCAATCAATAAGACAGGAGAAAGATCATGACCGTTCGGGAATTGCCTGCCCGCGAATCAGACCGCTGAGCTCGGTCCGATCTTCAACCTGTAATTCTTAGCGTTATAAATCTGGCGCGCCGCCATCGGTATGGCGCCGCGTAGGGATCTTTGACAATTGAAGTTTGTAGTGACCCACCAACATGGGCGACCGCATACGGGGGTGCGGTCGCCCCCTTCCTCAGCGCAATGCGGAAGAACGGGAGGGGATCTCGTCCCATGTCCGGCCCTCGAGCAGGCGTCCGGACTTCTTCTTGTTCTTTCCGCCCCACTGTTTAAAGAAGAACGCCACGCCAGCCCGCTGGCACTGGTCGCGGATGTCGAGGATCCAAGCCGCTTGGACCGGGCGCGCCTTGGGTCCGGATTCCCCGCCGACAATGGCCCAGTCGATACCCTGGAGGTTCAGGTTCGGTAGAGGACCGATGAGGGGCTCCAGGGAGAGGAACTTGATCCGCGCGTCGGTCCGCCGCAGGTCATCGATCCTATCGACGTGCTTCGAATTCTCGACGCTGACTCCCATCCAAACGTTGTCGGACCATTCGAGATGCGGGTCCAACTCGGCCAGCCGGTCGGCCCTCTTGGTCAGCACCTGGAAGCGGTGCCAACTCGCCCGGCGCATGACGTCGAACACGCGTTGGATATAGTCCAGAGGAACATCCTTGTGGAACAGGTCGCTCATTGAGTTGACGAAGATCGACTGCGGCCGCTTCCACTGTAGCGGCAGATCCAGCATCTGCGGCTGCAACGTCAATTCGAATCCGTTCCGATAATTCGCTTGGCCCATTGCCTGGAGGCGCTCGGCCATCCGCTCGGCGTAGCAGAACTTGCAGCCTTGGCTGATTTTGGTGCAGCCCGTGACAGGGTTCCAGGTGGATTCGGTCCATTCGATGGAGGTGTTGACAGCCATGGCTCAGAATTTCTTCAAGATGTCTTCTGCGATGTTCAGTGCGATCCCTTGAGCCCTTGGATTGGGACTACCTACCGCAAAGCAGAACAGGTAAAGAGGACAGTTCGCTGAGTTCGTAAGGATGGCGGGCTTCTGGGCGACTCCAGGAAAGATACTTTTAAGCCGCTCGACGAAGTAGTCTCCAATCGCTTCGATTCCCGCCTTTACCCTCATTGTCTGATGATCTCCAAAGAGGCTTGGAATCATCTCGGTCTTGTAGAATGCATCATACCAATCTTCTGTACCCAGAAAGATGTTGAGGCGTTGACGCCAGCCCTCCGGAAACTTTCCGCTGCGGGGTAGCATCCTATTGACTCCGATCCCCAGGGGGAACAAGAGCCACAGGTCGATTGCTCCAGTCTCCGCCACTTGCTGGATGGTTCGCCACTCCACCTGCATGCCATAGGGATCAAGAAACAGGACTGCTCGACGAGTGGTCCAGTCCTTACTGCAGAGATCCTGGATCACCACGTTCGCGTCGCCTTGCCGAATCTTGATGTCCTTCGCCAGATGGGGGAACTCTTGGCGTAGGCCCTCCAGTTGCTCGCAGTGGTTGCTATCTCTTTCGATGAAGATGTAGCGGTCGAATCGAGGCTCGACTTTGAGTGCGATTCGTGCCGATCCCTCCAAGAGTTCCTGAGAAGCTTCGTCGGCGAGGTCTGGGAAAAGCGGGTTCCCGTCCTCTTCGGGCTGCTCCATAGTGCGGTAACCTGTACCCGCGAAAGCATCGATGTAGGCGATCCTGAATGGCTGTTTCTTGAGAGCAGTCGTGTACGCCCCGAGATACCGCTTGAGGATCTCGAGTTTCTTCTCGGTCCAATCGCCGCCAAAACGGTGGCCTTGTCCGTCTCTTTCGCTCTGCTTTCGCCCGGCCATTGGGCGCTATGATGCTCTTTCTAACGCAACTTGTCGAGAGGCGGCTACAACTGGCGCGTGAAGACGAGCCCTCACCCCTGCGGCCTATACGTCGATCCTTCCAAAGGAATCGCCTCCGCCGGCGTGTCGTGCGGATCGGGAAGGATCTGCCGCAGGTAAGGCTCGATCCCTAGCTCCGGGGTCCAGTTCTGGGGATAGCCCAGCGAGACCTCCTCGAAGCGGACGCCGTCGCGGTGGTGGGTGGCGCGGATGTGGAGGTGGCCGAAGATGACCGCCTCGGCGCGGTAGCGGAGATGCCAGTCCTCGGTCAGGCGGGTGCCGCACCAGATGGAGAAGCGGGGGATGCGCGGCAGCACCGCGAGGTCCTGGCGCAGCGGGAAGTGGTTGACGATCACCACCGGACCCCGGGCGGCCGCTTCGGCCAGGCGCGGCTCGGTCAGACGGACCCGCTCGTGGCACCAGTCGGATTTCGTCGGGAAGGGGTCCGAGTGCAGCAGGACCTCGTCCGAACAGAGCAGGTTCTCCTCCGCGGCCCATTCCACGGCCTTGTCGACCGGGATCTCGTCCGGGCGGAAGGTGTAGTCGTAGAGAATGAAAGTCGGCGCCAGGACGCGGGGGCCGCCTTCGCCCGGCCAGACCACGTAGGGGTCCTCGGGGGTGAGGACGCCGAACTCGCGACAGATCTTCACGAGGCGCTCGTATTTGGCCTGTCCGCGCAGGTCGTCCGACCGCGTCGGGATCGTCCAGAGATCATGGTTTCCGGGCACCCAGAGGAGGCGGGCGAAGCGCTCGGAGAGGACCGCCAGGGCGAAGCGGAGGTGTTCTTCGGTCTCGCCCACGTCCCCCGCCAGGATGAGCCAGTCGTAGGGATGCGGACGGAGGTCCCGAAGGGCCTGCCGGGTCACCTCGTAGCGGAGGTGCAGGTCGGCGATCGCGTAGAGCTTCATCGCGGGATCAGTTGACCGGGTCGTCGTCGTCCGAGCCGGGCGGGCCGAGGTCCTGCAGGACGCGCTCGACCAGCTCTTCCTGGCTCATCACCCGCGCCGCCTCATCGCCTTCCGGCGTCTCGCCGGCTCCCGGCATGAGGAGCGACTGGCGCAAGCCGGACTCGGTGCGCTCCATCTCCGTGAGGGGAGACCGGACGGGCTCGACGGAGTAGTCGGGATGGTAGAGGGCGCCGGCCCCGCTGGGGATGCCGAAGCCGCGGGCGTGCTCGCCGGCCTGGGGAAGGGAGCGCTGGAGCCCCGTCCAGTTGGGCTCGTCGTGGACGTCCACGACGAAGGGCACGAGGCTGAGGGTGTCGAAGACCTCGCCTTCGTCCCAGCCCTTGAGGCCGAGCTGCACGGCGCCGGCCGAGACGCCGACGAGGATCGCGCCGGCGTAGTAGCGTTCGGCGATCTTTTCCTTCACACCGGATTCCTGGAACGCCCGCCATCCCCGCTTCACGTCGCCGCCGGAGAGGAGGATGAGGGCGGCCTCGTTGAGGAAGGCGAAGTCTTCGTTGGAAGGCCGGGCCGGGACATGGCGGCAGTCGTAGATGCGGATCTCGGCCATGGCGGCCACGAACAGGTCGAAGAACTCGGGAGCGTCGCCGTTCGAGGCGCCGAGATAGGCGGCCTTGGGTGGATTGCCGGGGGATTCGGCCTCGATCAGCGCCCGGGCGCGCTCCAGGAAACGCTGGCCGTCCTCGTCGCGCCAGAAGAGGAGCTGGCTGTCGGCCAGCAGGAAGATCGGTTTGAGGTTGCCTGCCATGATGGTGGTCTCCAGGGGTGCGAAAGATAGCAGATGGCCCTCACTCCCCCCTACCCCCACCCAGGGGACACGGACAAACACGGACGGGCACGGCGAGCACAGACGAACGAGGATGCCGTGCTCGTCCTTGTGGGTCCTTGTTTGTCCGTGTTCTCCTTGGCCGGGGTGGTGAGGGATCTAGTGGACGTACCCCAGCGCCCGCAACTGCTCCGCGTTTTCGGGGTCGACCTCGGCCGGTCCGAGGCGGTCGGCGGCGATGAGGCCTTTCTGGACGGAGGCCATCCACTCGTGGAGGCGCTCGGAGGCGCGGCCGCCCTTGCGGGCCAGGCTCTTGAGCTCGCGCGGGTCCCGGGTGAGGTCGAACAGGTTGAGCTGGCGCTCGGAGACGCGGAAGATCTCCTTGCGTCCGTCCGCCAGGATCCCGACCTCCAGCAGCCCGTTGCGGCGGGCGCCGTGGGCTTCCTGGGCGGAGAGCACCGCCCCCTTGTGCGCCTGGAACCAGGTGACGCGGTCGTAGGGCTGCTGGGCGCCCCGGAGGAGCATGGGAGTCCAGTCGAGGCCCTTGAAGCCTTCGGGGGACGGCAGCCCGGTCAGGCCCAGGATCGTGGGGGCCACGTCGATGTTCAGGGCTGGAGCGCCGACGATCGTGCCGGGGCGGATCTTGCCGGACCAGACCACTCCCAAGGGGATGTGCAGACCCGGCTCGTGGAGGTTCCGCCCATGTCCCCAGAAGCCGTGCTCGCCCAGGCTCTCGCCGTGATCGGCGGCGAAGAGGATGATGGTGTTGGCCTTGAGGGCGGGGTCGCGCTCGAAGACCTGGAGCAGCCGCCCCAGGTGGTGGTCCGTGAAGGCGATCTCGGTGTCGTAACGGTCGTCCCGGGAGACCTCGCCCTGGGTCTTGACGCCCAGCCGCCCCGCGAAGTCCTCCTGGAGGCGGTAGGGAGCGTGCGGCTCGACGTAGTGGACCCAGAGCAGGAAGGGGTGGCGCGGGTTCTTGCGCGTCTCCTCCAGCCAGACGAGGGCGCTGTCGGTGAGGTCCTCGGCGGTGGCTTCGCCCTTGAACATGCCGAGCCAGCGCTTGCGGGTGAAGACCTCGTCGTAGCGCTCGAAGTGTTCGCCGAGGCCGGAGATGCGGTTCTTGAGGGTCCAGTTGCCCACGAAGGCGGCGCTACGGTAGCCCCGGCGGTCCAGCACCCGGGCCATGGACGGCAGATTCGGGTTCATGCGCAGGCCGTTGCGGGTGCCGCCGTGCTCGTGGGGGTAGAGGGAGGTGAACATCGAGCACATCGCCGGGTTGGTCAGCGGCTCGACGGTACGCGCCTGGGTGAAGCGGGCGCCGCTGTTCAGCAGCCGGTCGATGTTGGGCGACGTGGGCCGGCGGTAGCCGTAGGAGGAGAGCCGGTCGGCACGCAGGGTGTCGATGGTGAGGATCACCACGTTGGGGAAGCGCTGTTGCTGCGGCTCCGCCTGCCGGGCGGGCAGGGAGCCGGCGACCCCCAAGGCCAGGAGGAGAATCAGGGCAAGCCCTTTGCTAATCTGACGGGCATGGAAAAAGTTCAACCCGACAAGGCTCCCGGCCCCGCGCCCCAGGTCGAGGTCGAGGCGGCGGCGCAGAGCGGCGAGCCGCCGCGCTGGGGCAAGGGCACGGAGCTCGCGGAGGACGGGCAGTTCCTGGAGGGTCCCAAGGGCCGGACCGCGGAGCTGGCGCGGGTGGTCCGCGTCGGCACCGATTTCATCCGGGGCATCCGGGGCCTGCACTTCGTCGGGCCGTGCGTCACCGTGTTCGGCTCGGCCCGATTCAAGGAGGACCACCCGTATTACGGTATGGCCCGCGAGGTGGGACAGCGGCTGGGCCGCGCCGGCTTCACGGTCATGACCGGCGGCGGGCCGGGCATCATGGAGGCCGCCAACCGGGGCGCCAAGGACGTCGGCGGCTGCTCCATCGGCTGCAACATCGTGCTGCCGATGGAGCAGAAGCCGAATCCCTACCTCGACCGCTGGATCGAGTTCCGCTACTTCTTCGTCCGCAAGGTGATGCTGGTCAAGTACTCGTACGCCTTCGTGGTGCTGCCCGGCGGCTTCGGCACGATGGACGAGATCTTCGAGTGCGCCACGCTGATCCAGACCGGCAAGATCCGCAACTTCCCGCTGGTCCTGATGGGCACCGACTACTGGCGGCCGCTTCAGGAGTTCATTTGCCATCGTATGGTCGGTGAAGGGACTATTTTACCCGCGGATTGCGAACGTCTCCTCTTCACGGACTCCGTGGACGAGGCGATGGAGCGGATCCTCTCCGCGGCGACCGGTGAATTCGGGCTGGTCTGGAAGGCCAGACCCCGTTGGTACTTCGGAGAGTCCGGTGTGCAAAAACCGGACCGGAATCTGCTCACCCCACCCCCGGAGTGAGGACCCTTACAGCATCATGCTCGCCAGATTGGCCAGCGCCGAGCGCTCTCCCTTCTCCAGGTTGACGTGCGCGTACAGCGGGTTTCCCCGGATGCGGTCGATCAGGTAGGAGAGGCCGTTGCTGTTCGCGTCCAGGTAGGGCGTGTCGATCTGAAAGATGTC
>CAVXIV010000002.1:0-408693 GCA_963761805.1 uncultured Acidobacteriota bacterium
CGGTTGGAATCCTACAGGGTTCCGGGAAGGAGTCAACGGCTCTCTCCTGCTCTTAAAGCCCCTCTCCTGAAGGAGAGGGGCTTGGGAGAGATCGCTCGTGTTCAGAACTGCGAGGAGGTCGAGTAGCCGGTGATGTCGTGATCCGTCGAGCTCCAGAAGTGCTCGAACACCCAGAGGGCGCAGCGCGAGCCCGGTGCTCCTGTGCAGGACAAAGGCTTGGTGAGGGGATCGATCCGGGTTACGGCGAGCTTGACGTAGCGATCCTGCTTCGCGTTGCTGGTCAGGCGGGTCCTGGGGCCGAGCGTGCCGCTCGTGTAGACCGGACCGAGTAGACCTCTCCGCTCTGGACATAGGCCAGCTCGAAGAGACTCCGGAAGGGGGAAAATTCCGTCGCCGTCTGGGTGCCGGCGGCCGAGTAGTCGGGCAGCAGGGTCGGCGCGGTGATGAACTCGCCGAGAGGAACGGACACCGCGCTGATGCGGGCACCCTGCAGGCCGAGAGGATCCAACCAGGACTTGCCGCCGCGGAGGATATGCCCCTGGATCGTCGCCGACGTCCCGAGCAGGTTGGACACGGTCGAGCGCCAGAACACGGCCCAGCGGTCGTCCGCGTAGCTGTAGGCGACGACCGGCGGCCCGTTCGACGAAGAGGCGATCGGAACGATCGACCCGAGTCCGCCCCCTGAGCTGACCGTGCGCGCGACGATCTGGCCGTTCGGCCGCCGGTAGGCCATGACGAAATAGTCGGCTTTCGCGCTGTGCCCGTAAGCGATGTGCGGCGCATAGATCGGGTCGTCCACCGGGGCGTACGACTCGACGACCAGTCCGACACCAGCTTGCCGTTGCCGTCGTCGACGCGCGCCAGCCGGACGGTCGAGAACGGACCCGCGGTCGCACCGGGGCACAAGGCCCGGAAGACCAGCAGGTAGGGCGTGCAGCCGATCGTCAGGCCGCAGTTCGAGGCAGCCCAGCCACCCTGGGGCCCAGCCGCCGCGGTGACATCCTGGAGCTTGCAACCAGCGATCGTCGCCGGCGGCATGAGCGGGCTGCTCGCCCGATCAAGGATGCGATAGCCGAGCGCGCCGTCGGAGCGCTGCCAGGCGACGAGATAGTTCCGCTTGGGGAGGTCGAGCCGCCCGAACTTGAAGGCGACCGTCGGCTTGGTGTGCGCCAATGCGCCGTTGGCCGATATGTTGATGGGCGAGCTGGTCGGCACCCCCTCCAGGAGACGATCCTCCCCCCGATCCAGGTGGAACAGCTGCCCCCGACGGGCCTGTTGGTTTCGTAGGCGACTAGGTAGCTGGCGGGGCGCGCGGCACGCCGCCGCCGAAGTCGAAGGCAGCCGCGGGCCGCCCCTGGTAGTCTTGGGCCGAAGTCGATCGTGATCAGAGGATCGACCACGACCGGATAGGCGGCGGTAGCGAGCCAGGCACCATCGACCGTGATGTTGACCTGACCATCGGCAATGGCGAGCGAAGCGGCGCGCCGGTCGCCAACCGCGTCGATGACCGTGACGGCGCCGTACCGGAGTCTCCAGCTTCTGTCCGCAAACGGGACGATCAGTCCGCCGGAGCCGTCGGGGAGCGGCTTGCCGAGCGCTTGGTCGGCGTCGAGCGAGCCGGTGATGGTGAGATCGCCACCGCCCGGCCAGTGCCGCCTGAGGACGAAGGACTGCTCGACGCCGGCCTCGAGCATGTCGTAGCGCTCTACGATGCCGGCCCCCCGCATATAGGAGATGCGGCTTCCGCTCACACGCACCTGGGGATCTCCGGCGTCTCGAGCCTCGAAGACAGTTTCGCCTCGCCGCACGGCGAGCAGTTGAAACCGGATGGCTCGGAGCCGCCGCCGAGGTCTTGCCCGGCTGGGCGGCCAGCTCGAAGGTCACGCCGTCGAAGCGCGCCGTGTGCTGCCGGGCGACGGCGATGTGACCTCGTGCGTCAGGGACGATGGCCAGAGGCTCCGGCTGCGACCGCCGCCGAGACCGCCAGCGCCAGCAACGTGGCCGCGAGGGCCGCGCGCCTGAGAGGGTAACAATGCGACTTGCTCTGGTTCATGTGTTTCTCCTTTCACCAGGGAAGGCGCAGGCGGCAGGAAAACCGGCTGATCGGGTGGCGTGAAAAGGCGTAGAATTGCCGAAGAGGCCGAAACATCTTCGCCCCTGACGCCACTCCTAGGTGAGATCTGTCTCGTGAAGGGTCCAATGCCGAGCCCTATTACCGAGCTTCTCCGCGACTGGCATGGCGGCAATGAAGCCGCCCGCGACCGGCTCATCGCTCTCGTCTATGACGAGTTGCGCCGGCTCGCCGGGGGTCAGCTCGCGCGCGAGCGCGGCGGCCACACCCTCCAGCCGACGGCGCTCGTCCACGAGGCCTATCTGCGGCTGGCCGACCACCACCGGCTGGCCTGGCAGGGCCGGACCCACTTCTTCGCCATCGCGGCCATCACCATGCGGCGGATCCTGGTCAGCCATGCCCGCAAGCACCGGGCGGCCAAGCGCGGCCAGGGCGGAATCGCCGTGACCCTCCACGAGGACCAGGCGGTCGACGAAGGCCGGAACGTCGATCTGCTGGATCTCGACGAGGCTCTCGCGGCGCTGGAGAGCATCGACGCTCGCCAGTGCCGCGTCATCGAGCTGCGCTATTTCGGCGGGCTCACGATCGAGGAGACGGCCGAGGCGCTGGGGATCTCCCCCGCCACGGTCAAGCTCGACTGGAGCCTGGCCCGGGCGTGGCTTTTCCGGCAGCTATCGAGGAGGTGAGCCCATGGACGGCGATCGTTGGCGGCGGGTGCGGGAGATCTTCCAGACCGCTCTCGAACGCGAGGCCGTGGAGTGGCCGGCCGTCGTGGCGGCAGGCCTGCGGCGACGACGCCGACCTGCGGCTTGAGGTGGAGTCGCTCCTGGCGGCGCACCGCGCGGCCGAGGGCTTCCTGGCCGGTCCGCGGGAGGACGACCTGGAGGTCCGTTCACTCGTCGGGCAGAGGATCGGCCCCTACCAGGTCGCACAAAAGCTGGGCAGCGGCGGCATGGGGGTCGGTCTACCTCGCGTTCCGCGCCGACCGGGAGTACCGGCTCCGGGTGGCCCTCAAGGTGCTCAAGCCCGGCCTCGATTCCGAGGAGGTGATCCGGCGCTTCCGCGCCGAGCGCCAGATCCTCGCGGCCCTGGATCATCCCAACATCGCCCGGCTGCTCGACGGCGGCACCACCGAACAGGGCCTGCCCTACTTCGCCATGGAGTACGTGGAGGGCCAGCCGATCGACGCCTATTGCGCCGAGCGCCAGCTCTCGCCTGGACGAGCGGCTGGAGCTGTTCCGCACCGTCTGCTGCGGCGGTGGAGCACGCCCACCGCAATCTGGTGGTCCACCGCGACCTCAAGCCGAGCAACATCCTGGTGACGGCGGACGGGACGCCCAAGCTCCTGGACTTCGGCATCGCGAAGCTGCGTCGATCCGGAGCTGCTCGTCCGCGACGCTGGCGGTGACGGCGCCTGGGCCTTCAGCCCATGACGCCCGACTATGCAAGCCCGGAGCAGGTCCGGGGGGAGCACGTCAGCACGGCCAGCGACGTCTATTCTCTCGGGGTCCTGCTCTACGAGCTGCTCACCGGCCGCCATCCCTATCGCTCGCGGGCGTCGAGCCTGGCCGAGATGCGGCGGCTCATCACCGAGGAGGAGCCCGAGCGGCCGAGCCTCGCCGTGACCCGTGACGAGAACGCCGGTGACCGCGGCCGGCTGCGCCGCCAGCTTGCCGGTGACCTCGACAACATCGTGCTCAAGGCTCTGGCGAAAGATCCGCGGCGGCGCTACGGCTCGGTGGAGCAGCTCTCCGAAGATCTCCGGCGCCATCGGGAACGGTTGCCGGTCGCGGCCCGGCGGAGCACTCTCACCTACCGCGCCGGCAGGTTCGTCCACCGCCACCGCGTCGGAGTCGCCGCCGCTGCGGGTCTGCTCACGGCGGTCCTCGGCTTCGGCGTCGCCATGGGAGCGCTCGCCGTCCAGCTCTCCCGCGAGCGGGACCGCGCCGACCGGGAGCGGTGGCGGGCCGAGCGGGTGACCTCCTTCCTCACCTCGATCTTCGAGGTCTCCGATCCCATGAAGTCACAAGGGGAGACCGTAACCGCCCGGGCCCTGCTCGACGCGGGCGCCAGCAAGCTGACCTCGGGGCTCGAAGAGAAGCCCGAGGTGCGGGCGGAGCTGACCCGTACTGTGGGCACTATCTACCTCTCACTGGGGCTCTTCGACCGCGCCCGGCCGCTGCTCGATTCGGCACTCGCCGAGCGGCGGCGGCTCTTCGGCGAGCGTCATGTGAAGGTGGCGGAGAGCTGGAACGACGTCGCGCGCCTCGCCAAGGACACCGGAGACCTGGCGGCGGCGGAAGCCTCCTACCGCAAGCGCGCTCGACCTGCGCCGCGAGCTGCTCGGGCCCGGCCATCCGGATGTGGCCCAGAGCCTGAGCGACCTGGCGGGGCATCTTCTGGGCGACGGGGCGGTACGAGGAAGCCGAGAAGGCCTTCCGCGAGACGCTGGCGCTGCGCCGCAAAGCCTTCGGCGACCGCCACCCGGACATCGCCAAGAGCCTCAACGGCCTCGGCATCGTGCTGTGGACGCGGGGCCGCTACGACGAGTCCGAAAGGCTCCTCAGCGAGGCGCTCGGCCTGCGCCGCCAACTGCTCGGCCCCGAGAGCGTCGAGGTGGCCGATGCTCTCAACAACCTCGCCCTGCCCCTCCAGTCGCAGGGGGACTTCGCGCGGGCCGAGTCGCTTCACCGGGAGGCCATCGCCCTCTGGACGAAGCGCCTTGGAGACCGGCACCCGCGGGTGGCGACAGGCCTGCACAACCTCGGGATCGATCTATTGGAGCAGGGCAAAGCGGCCGAGGCCGAGCCGATCCTGCGTCGGGCCCTGGCTCTACGCCGCGAGTTGCTGGGGGATGATCACCCCGAGGTGGCACAGAGCCTGGCGAATCTGGCCGTCGCCGTTCTCGACCGCCATGATTTCGCGACGGCGGAGGCGTTGGCGCGCGAGTCTCTGATGGTCAATCGCAGGCTCTTCGGCGAGGAGCACGCCACCGTTGCCGGCGGCCTGGGGATCCTCGGCCAGGCGCGGCTGAGCCAGGGCGACCGGGTGGGCGCCGAGACCCTCATCCGGCGGCGCCTGGCGATGCTGCGCAAGTTGATGGGCAGCGCGAACCCTGATGTGGCCCCCGCCCTGCTGGACCTCGCCGACCTGCTCGCCGCCCACGGCGACCCCGCGGCCGGGGAGGCGGCAGCCGGGGAGGCGTTGCAGATCCTGCGTCGCGCCTTCACCGCCGACAACTGGCGACTGGCCGAGGCTGAGAGCGTACACGCCGCCTGTCTCGCCAAAAGCCATCGCTACACCGAAGCCGAGGCGATCCTCCTGCGCAGCCTCGAGCGGCTCGCGGCAGCCTGCGGGGAGACCGCCCCGCCCACGCGGCGGACGCTCGAGCGCCTCGTCGATCTCTACGAATCGATCCCCGCGCCGGAAAAGGCCGCGCAGTACCGCCGGCGGCTGAACGCCAGGAGGTGAGGCCCTACCCTTTCCTCCCCGCCAGAATCACCTCCCGGCCCGTCAGGTACAGCGCCACCGCCAGCACCGCGAATGGGATCAGCGACAGCGCGTCCGCGGAGGGGCCGCTGAAGAACGGGTTGCGCGCGGTCCATGAGCTGCGGTGACGCGGCTCGTTGAAGTCGGTCAGCACGCCGGCCATGAAGGCGATCACGATGCCCGCGATGGCGCCGCCCGCGATGTAGCCCGAGGCCATCAGCACGCCCGGGCTCTTGTCGCCTTCGGCGGCCAGCTCCTCCTCGGTCAGGTTGCGGTGCGCCAGCGTTCTTGCGCAGGTTGCGGTCCACCAGCCAGCGCACCAGGCCGCCGATCAGGATCGGGCGTCGAGGACGAGAGCGGCAGGTAGACGCCGACCGCGAACGCCAGCGACGGGATGCCCGACATCTCGAGCACCACCGCGATCATCACGCCCAGCAGCACCAGCCCCCACGGCAGCTGGCGGTTGAGGATGCCCTTGATGATGTAGGACATCAGCGTCGCCTTGGGCGCGTCGAACTTGTTCACCTGCGTGCCGTCCGGCCGCGTGCGGTGGACGCCGTTGATGCCCGGATCGACCAGGTAGACCGGCACGCCCTGGCGCGTTCGACCAGGTAGTTGCCGGCCGGGCCGCCGGCGCTCGTCGGTCTTGTGCCAGACCCGGTAGGTGCCGGCGTCGTCGCTCGGCCTGCGGACCCTGGAGGCTCTCCGTCTTCAGGGTCGGAGCACGGCGGGCGGGACCCGCAGGTCCGGCGCGTAGCCCTGGGCCACGATCCGCCCGGTGGCGCGGTCGGCGACCGGCACGTAGACGGTGGCGGCGTCGTTCAGCTGGAGCAGGATCGGCCGAGCAGCAGCGCCGAGGCGGCGCGAGCCGAACAGGATGGCGATCTGCTGCGACCTGCGGCGTGGCGCCGACCAGGAAGCCGGTCTTGAGGTCCTGCGAGGTGGTGCCGCCGTTGGAGGCCGCGATGCAGACGATGGCGCCCACCGACAGCGCCGTGACGTAGTAGGTCGGCCCGGTCCAGCCGAGGACCAGGAAGATCAGGCAGGTCAGCAGCAGCGTGGCCACGGTCATGCCCGAGATCGGGTTGGACGACGAGCCGATCTCGCCGGTCAGCCGCGAGGAGACGGTGACGAAGAGGAAGCCGAAGACGACGATCAGGACCGCGCCCAGCAGGTTCATGTGCAGGGAGCGGAAGAGCAGGATCAGCGCCACCAGGGCCACGCATGCCGATGACCACGAACTTCATCGACAGGTCGCGGTCGGTGCGCGGCACGGCCGCGGCGGCGGTCTCCCGGCGTCCCGCCGCCGAAGTCGGCAGGCCGGCCCGGATGCCCTGCCAGATGGTGGGCAGCGAGCGGAGCGAGGCTGATGATGCCGCCCGCCGCCACCGCGCCGGCGCCGATGTAGAGCACGTAGGCGCTGCGGATGTCGTCCGGCCCCATGTCGCGGATCGGGATGGTGCCGGGCGGGATCGCGCCGGTAGCGGCCTCGCCGAAGAACTTGATCGCCGGGATCAGCACCAGGTAGGCGAGCACGCCGCCCGGCGCACATGACCGAGGCGATGCGCGGGCCGATGATGTAGCCCACGCCGAGCAGCTCGGGCGAGATCTCCGGCCGCCACCGAGCCGGCCTTGAGCGGCGCGCCGAAGACCTTCTCCGGAATGTCCTTCCAGGTCTTGAAGGCGGCCATGGCGGTCTTGTAGAGGAGGCCGATGCCGAACCCGGCGAAGATCGTCCGCGCGCCCAGGCCGGTCGCCTCCAGCGCGGACCCGGCCCCGTCGCGCGACGGCGATGGCCCGCTTCCTCGGGCGTGGCCGCGGCCTTGAGCACCTCGGCGCAGGCCGTGCCCTCGGGATACTTGAGCTTGCCGTGCTGCTCGACGATCAGGGCGCGCCGCAGCGGGATCATCATCAGGATGCCGAGCAGGCCGCCGAGCAGCGCGACCAGGATCACCCGCGTGATCTCCAGGTCGAAGCCCAGGATCAGGATCGCCGGCATCGTGACGCCGACGCCGAACGCGATCGACTCGCCCGCCGACCCGGCCGTCTGCACGATGTTGTTCTCGAGGATCGTGGCGCCCCGGCCGCCCATCTTGCCGAAGCAGGCGGAACAGGGTGATCGAGATCACCGCCACCGGGATCGAGGCGCTGACCGTCAGCCCGACCTTGAGCACCAGGTAGAGCGACGAGGCGCCGAAAATGGCGCCGAGGAGGGCGCCGACGATCACCGGCAACACCGTCAGCTCGGGCAGCTTGACCTCGGCCGGGATGAAGGGGCGGAAAGCGGTGGTCGGAGGGGCCAGGTCGGGGACTAAGTCTCGGCGCTCGGGCAAGCTCATCGGGCGGATCTCCTGCGTCTGGATCGGTGCGTCACCCTACCATGGCCGCCCGTTACCCCGCCCATGGCGGAAAATTCTTCGAATCTTCGATATATGTTTGTAGAATGGTCCGACTCGACCAAGAAAGGAGCGAACGATGAAGAAGCGGGAAGCGCGGAAACTGACCCTCTCGAAGGAGACGCTGCACCGGCTGGAGGACCCGCGGCTGCGCCAGGCCGCGGCCGCCGGCAACGGGATACCCTGCCCGGAATCCGTCTCCTACTGCATCACCCAACTCTGCGTCAGCGCGCTGTACACCGGCTGCGTGGAATGCGATAGCTAGTTCCTGTCCTAGGGGCTGTAAGTGTCTGTAGAAGAAGGGTTTAAACACGCATTCGGGCTGGCTTTTTCTGAACTGAGTCTCTAGAATCGGGGTCGCCAAACCTTTGATTCGAGAAAACTTAGCCAGAAAGAGAGGCCAGTCCGAATGCGCGAAGCTCGCAAACCCCAGTACAGCCTGCGGGAGACCTGGCTCGATCTTGACCATGCCCAAGAGCTGGAGGCCATGTCTCGCGTGCTCGACGACAATCCTATGGTCGCAGAGTTGGTCTTGCAAGATCTGCGAGGCGTCACCCATTCGGCGACGGCGGTCCACGGTGCTGGAGGGCTGAGCGCCGATCAAGTTCTGCGGATTCTGGTGGTCAAGCAGATGAATGGCTTCAGCTACCGGGAGTTGGCTTTCCATCTCGCGGACTCGCGCAGCTATCGGACCTTCTGCCGCTTGGGTATCACGGACAAGGTGCCGACGAAATCATCGCTCAACGCGAATCTCAAGTCCCTCCAGCCGGCCACCCTGGAGGCGATCAATCGCGTGTTCGTCGGTGCCGCGCAGGCGGCGAAGGTGGAGACCGGACGGACCGTGCGCACCGATTGCACCGTGGTGGAATCCAATATCCATGAGCCGATGGACTCCGAGCTGCTGTGGGACTGCGTGCGAGTCCTGACCCGGCTTCTGGGTCGAGCCCGCGATTTACTCGGTCCCACCCAAGTGGTTTTCGGGAATCGAACGCGGCGGGCAAAGCGGCGGCGTAAGGAAATTTTCAATGCCAAGAAAGCGGCGGATCGGCAACGGGCTTACCGAGATCTGCTCGGGGTCACTGGTGAAGTCTACCGGTGCGGGCTGGCCACTCGCGAGCTCTTGGGCAATGCGGAGGTTCTCAACACCCTGGGTTTGCGGGAAGCCCTCGCGACGGCGGGAGTTGCAGCCGACCTGGACCGCTTCCTTCCTTTGACGCTGCGGGTCATGGATCAGACCCAACGTCGCGTGTTGGAAGGCCAGAGCGTTCCGGCGGGCGAGAAGATCGTTTCGATCTTTGAGGAGCATACCGACATTATTCGCAAAGACAATCGTGAAACCCTGTACGGCCACAAGATCTGCCTGACCGGCGGAGCGTCCTCCATGATCCTCGATTGCAAGGTGCTGGAAGGGAATCCTGCGGACTCTACCTTGGCCAAGACGATGGTAGATCGGCAAGTCGAGATTTTCTCTCGCCCTCCCCGGCAGATCGTTTTCGATGGTGGCTTTGCCTCCAAGATGAACTTGAGCGACCTCAAAGCCGCCGGGGTCCAAGATGTCGCGTTCTCCAAGGGGCGGGGATTGGAGATCAGCGACATGGTCAAAAGCAGTTGGGTGTTCAAGCGGCTGCGGGACTTTCGTGCCGGGATCGAAGGCAACATCTCTTTTCTGAAACGGATCTTCGGGCTGGATCGCTGCACCTGGAAATCATGGTCGTCGTTCCAGAGCTATGTCTGGGGCTCGATCCTCAGCTTCAACCTCTTGGTCTTTGCCCGTCACCTGCTGAGCTGAGCTCGCAGCCCCTTCCATTGCCTTTGGGCCGCTGACAGCAGCGGAATGAGCTTCGCCTGTTCGTAGAGAGCCCAAGATCCCGTGGGCCGCTTTACATCCGCCCCCCAGTCCCCACGAAGCTCCCAGAATCATCCAGCATGAGCTTCAATGCCGCAGGAGGCCGCGCGGAAAAAGACCATTTCTGGACAGGAACTAGCTAAGCGGCTCGTGACTGCAAGGGCGGTTCCGGTCAAGGAATTCCTGCCGCGTACCGCCCTCCTCCTGCCGCGCACCACCCTCCTGTTGTCTCCAGATTCCAGCGTGTGAGCACGCCGGAGCCTCTCGCCCTCATTCGCCCTTCCTTCCATGCCGCCCTTCGCGGTCACCGGACGAACACGCTTCTTCCAGCGGCCTTCCGCTCTCGGAAAAATACCGCGCGCCCCCCTTGCGCGCCGGCGCTGAACGCGCTAAATGCCGCGAGTTGTCCCCAAAATGCCTCTTGTGACGCCCAACTTACGGCATTTCCAGAGAATTTGCCGGCCTGTGAAGGTCCCAGAGCGGCATTTAGTCGTTATCGCGAGGCATCTTGACGGTTATACGCGGCATATTTCTCGGTGAGCACGGCATATCTCCCGGGGCGAGCGGTATATTTATCGGGGCGCGCGGTATCTCTATGAAATCTTGCGGTACTTTTCGGTTCACGGACGGCATCCGTAGGCTTCCAGGTGGCCCGGGAAAGGCCGCGCGCGGCTTCCGAAGCGGCGCGCCTTCTGCGGCAAGCGGTAAAATAGGCCATGCTCCAGCTCCAGATCCGGCAATACGCGGTGGCGGAGGGCCGTCACCGGGTGGACATCGATCTCCGCGGCGACGGCGCGCCGCGCGCGGCTGTCTCCACCTTCCCGTTCAGCCTTTCGCCGAGGGATGAAGAGGACCTGCGCTGGTATCTGGAAGACTTCCTCCAATACCCGCAGGAACCGGCGCCCAAGATCGCCCAACGGATCGAGGGGCGGATGGCGGAATTGGGGACCGACCTCTTCAAGGCGGTGTTCCAGTCCAGCGACGACGCCCGGGAGATCTGGAGCCGGGTGCGGGAGCGGCTGCCGGAGACGCGCATCGAGATCGTCACCGGCGTCACGGAGGCTGCGACCATCCCCTGGGAGCTGCTGCGGGACCCGAGGACCACCGCCGCCTTGGCTCTCACAGTCCATTCCTTCGTGCGCGCCCATCCCAACGCGGCCCTCGCTCCCCGCCTGCCGGCCCTGAAGACCGGCAAGATCCGCATCCTCCTGGTCCTCTCCCGCCCCCGGGGAGATGAGGACGTCCCGTTCCGCTCGGTGGCGAGCCAGCTCCTCCGGGGTCTGAACGAGGCCAGCTCGTCATCTAAATTCAGTCCTGACTAATAAAATTACTTTCGGCATAAGACTGTGGTGGATTTGCGATGCTCTTAGCCAGTCGATCTTAGACATCTATCCGGAGGTCCTACTCAACTCACACGACAGGGCAGCTTACAGATCATTCACCTTGGAAGGAAAGGATTCACCTGATGTACTCGAAACTCGGCAGTTTGGTTCTCGTAGGTATCTTCACTTGTACACTCGCAGCTAGCGACCTGAATGCTCAGTGCACAGAGAGCACGTGGGCATCAGCTCCCGTGGAAACACTTCCGCAGTCCTATGAAGAGATCTCTGCGCTGCCCATCAATGACCGCAAAGCTGTTTACCATCGCCTCTCACCCGAAGAGCAGAGCAAGTTGCGGCGCAGCCACATCAGCCGTCACTTGGATTCATCGCTGAGCAGCGCTCAACGCAAGGTTCTCGAAGAAGGAATCGGGCTTGTCAGCCCAGCTCTCTTCTCTACCGCGAAGGCCCGCCATAGCAAAGAATACAGCAAGCTTGTTCGACGGGTGTCGGCGTTCGAGAACAAGGCGATCAAAACACTAGGCTTCGAGAAGGCAAGAGAGATCTTTGCAAAAATCGGAATGGACGAGCCTCTGTCAAACGATGATCGAAGTGCTGAGTCTCAGCAGAAGAACCTCGGATGCAGCTGCTCCGGTATCTCCGACTACTGCAATGACGCCTACCACTGTGACACTGGTGCGTGCACAGTCATCAAGGATGAATGTGGCACCTTCTGGACCTACCACTGCGACGGATCTTGCTACAGGGACGGTCACGCCACCGCACGCACTCAATAGTCTCAAATCACGTCTCGGTCCCTAGGATCTCCGGGGATTCGCCTCCACATGTAGATTTCGCTTAGCCGGGGAGCGGCTTACTGGAGCCCCCCCGGCTGCAACTGCTGTCCCGCAATGCCCTCCTCCGACTCCGCAGAAAGCAGAGCCCTCCGGCGGAAGGCGCTGAGTCCCGACCCCGATAGTGGACAGCTCGTTCCTGGGAGGATGCCCGCAATGGGCCTTCTCCGAGGCGCAACGCATGAGCTCCTGGGCGGAGTTACCTACGGCGGCGCCGGCGATCCCGTTACTGCACCTCTTCCACCGGGACCACCGCCAGGATCTCGCCGCCGCACCGGATGGCCACCTCGTCATAGTCGCCTTCGAAGTTTTCCTGGTCGTAGCGAGCCTCGATCCAGGTGAGGACCTGCGGCCAGTTGCCAGGCAGCGGCACCAACTCCAGGTCGAGGATGAGTTGCTTGGGGTTGATCCCCTGGGGTACGGCGGGCTTCATGCTCGCCTTGTATCCCGGCGTCGGGGCCAGCACCGAGCCCACCACGTGGAACGACTTGGGGCCCGGAGGCATCAGATCCACCCAGGCGTACCAGTCCCGCGTGTCGAAGGGACAGATCGGTCCGCCCTTCCCATATCCCTTGGCCGCTTCGGCGCTCCCCTCCGCCTCGAACTGGGCAGCCGGCTCCTTCACGTCGATGCTCGAGGTGCCCACGACCATGCCGTCCAGCATCGCGAAGGCCGTGACGGTGGTCTTGCCGTGCTCCGGCCCAAGCTCCAGGTTCCGCAGCATGTGACTCACCGGGGTGATGACCTGAAGGCAGAAGCCGGTCCGGCGATTGATGTGGAGCATCACCGGCAGAACCTCCGGCAACACGCGGACGTTCGGCGGCACTCCGATCTCCGCCTTCCCGGCGTAGTAGCAACTGTTCGGCGTCAGAGTGACGGATCGCAGGGTGTAGCGGCCGTTGCGTTGCAGGATGAGCGAAAGCGACGGTTGGAAAAGCTCCATGTTCCTCTCCTCCCTGAGTCCGGACAGGTTCGCGATTCAAATATGTACATAACGACGCCGCATTAAAGCGACTTGAAAAATAATACCGCTAAACTCTGGGATCGGGAAGGGAAATGCGCTATTCCGGCGGAGCCTGCAGGGTCTCGTCCCGACCGCCGAGGATCGCCTTCACCCGCCCCACCTGGCCGCTGGTGAGCCGGACCTTGATGCCGTGCGGATGGGTCGGCGAGGGGGTCAGGATCTCGCGCACCACGCCCCGGGTGCGCTTGCCGGAGAGCTGGTCCTGCTTGAGGACGATCTCCACGGTGAGCCCGGGGCGGATGTCGGAGCGGCGTTTCCCGTCCATACGGGCATCCTAGCAGCGAATGAAAGAGGAAATGCGGGGCCGCCGGCTGGCGGCCCCGGTGCCGGTTTCGGCTATCGGGAAGACGACGAGGTCGTGGTGGTGGTCCCCTCGACCGGCTTGTCTTCGACGACGGTGTAGATCACCTCTCCGCTGCTGCTGGGCAACAGGCTGCTGCCCTGGGCGGGGAGGTAGGTCGCGGTGATGACGTGATCGCCGGGCGTTGCGAACGTCACCGCCCAGGTCGCGCGGCCCCGCTCGTCAAGGTCGGCCTTGTCGATCTCCTTGCCGTCGAGGGTGAACACGACGGTGCCGGCGGGAGGCCTCTCGCCACGGGCCGGAACCTTGCGCTCGACGATCACGTTGAACGTCGCCGCCTCCCCGGGCCGCGTCGGCTTTTCGGGGGTCAACGTCGTCGCGGTGGCGCCGGCCAGGAGCTTTTCGGTGAGCTCATAGGTCTTCGCGAATTCCCTCTCGCCCGTCAACGCCACGTCGAAGACGCAGTTGTTCATCCGCTCCTCATCCACGATCCCCGCTTCTTCGCATTCCGCCCTGGCCTTCTCCGGGTCGTACTCGACCTCCAGCGGCTTCTGGTCGGGGATTTCGCACGGCAGGGTCTCCGGGGGCCAGCTCGCATAGGTGAAGGTATGGGTCGACTGACCCGGCGCGTAGTCGAAGAGGCTCGAGGCCGTGGTGACGCGCCAGGAATCGCCAAAGCGCTGGTAGAGATCCGCGTAGCGGGTCGCCAGCGAGGCGGGTTTCGGTCCGATCGAGGTGCCGTTCGAGAGCCGCGGCAGCCAGCCGTCCTGGACGTCGCCCATGATCCCTTCGAGAGCCGTCGTGCGGGCGACGTTGACGTTGAGGTACCACTTGCTCTGCGACGCCCACCATCCCGGCGTCACGATCATGTGCATGCCGTTGGGGAACTGGACCTCGATGCCGCCCGCGACCGCGGTGTTGTTGATGCGGCCGCCGTTGCCGAGGTTGAGGCCGCCAGGACCCAGGGTCGTGAGGACGCCGTCGACGCGGAGCTGGAGGCCCGACGGATCCGGGACGCCGCTGAGGTTCGGCTGGTAGGTGACGCGGTGGTCGCCGACGCTCGCGGCGACCGCCGTGGTCAGGCTGGCGCAGGTCGTGAGGCCGGTGTGACCGTTCGGCCCGACGATGAAGCTGGTCGAAACCGGAGCATGGCGGGCCTGGATCTCCGTGCCGTCGGAGTCGAGCAGGACGGTGTACTCGCCGCCGCCCTGGAAGTCGTAGTGAACGTCGTCGACCGTGCGGATGTGCGGGTCGCCTTCGTTCGCCGCCACCCCGCCCATCACCCGGTCGGTGTAGGCGTCGAACCGGAAGGTGCCGTCGGGATTGTCGCCGGTGCTGTTGGAGACGTCGGCCCAGATCGGATGCACCCGGCCCTGGAAGTAGGTCAGGCCGGAGTAGTCGCCGAACTCGATGTTGAGCTGGCCGGCGGCCGGCGGATTCGAGCCGTTGCCGCTCGTCAGGGCGTCGCCCACCTGATGGTTGCCGATGAACACCGGCGGCGACGCGGCCGGCGTCGCGATGTCGCAGAACTCCTGCATGGTGGTGTTGGTCGCCGAGTTGCGCGCGTCGTGCCAGCAGACGGCGATGTTGCCCGACAGCCGGTTGCTGGCGATCTTCGGCAGGAACTGGCTGCGGGTCGTCGCGTCGTCGTTGACGGTCTGCGGCGCGCTCCAGGTCGCGCCGTCGTTGTCCGAGAAGCGCACCAGGATGTCGGTGTCGTTGTTCTCGTTGACCGTCTCGTCGGTGTAGACGAGGTAGAGGCGGCCGAAGTGAGGGCTCGGCGTGGCGATGGTGCCCGGGAAGTGGTCGTAGGCCAGGCCGGCCTCGGCGTCGATCGAGCGCACGTTCTGCGCCGGGATGAAGTCGAAGCCGCCGACGTTGGTCGTGGTCGCCACGATCGCGGCGCCGAAGTTGCCGGCGCCGAGGCCGTCGGGGTCCCGGTTGACCAGGATCGATCCGGGGCCCTGGCCGCCGGTCGGCGTCTGGCAGGTCTGGACGACGACGCCGGACGGCGCGATGGCGACGTCGCCGAAGCTGCAGTTCGAGGTTCCGGGGATGGTCTGCACCGCGCCGAACGCGCCGACCGCTCCCAGGCCGGTCACCGCGGCGCCGCTCGCCCGCATCGTGCCGCTCTGGTTCCACACCACCCAGACGGCCACCGGCGCGCCGGGGGCGGACGTGTTGGCCGCCACCACCGTCGGCTGGTCGACGCTGCCCGCCAAGGTCATGAGGGTGCTGAAGGTGAGCCCGCCGTCCGTGCTGAGCAGGACCACGACGCTACCGCTGGCGAGATAGCCGACGTAGAGGTTCCCGAAGGTGTCCCACGCCAGGGTCGGGTCGCAGCAGGCGACCGGGCCCTGCCCCGCATCCCCGTCCGCGATCGTCTTGTTCGCGTCCAGGTAGGTCCAGGTACTGCCGTGGTCGTTGCTGCGTGCGACGAAGATCCCGCCGGTCGCGTTGTTGCACGCGGCGAAGAGCTGCTGGCTGCCCGGAGTCGGGTTCTTGATGATCGAGCACTCGTTCTGGTAGTGGGCCTTGATGGACGTGTTGATGTCGGGGTTGGAGGTCAACTGGGCCCGCGCCGCGAGCGGCAGGAACAGGCCGAGCAGGCAGGTCAGGACCAGGGGATAGAAGATGAGGGAACGGCGGGAGGACGAGGAACGGCATGTGTCGTTGCGCATCATGGTCTCCTTTTCCTTCCTCACCGTGGCTGGTCGGCGGCCCAGAGGCCGCGGCGGGCTTCCCGGGCTTCTCTCTCGGCCGCGGACAGCTCTCCGTATTTGAAATCGAAGTCCTTCTGACGCCGGACCACCCCCGCCCGCAACAGCTCCAGGGCGACTTCCCGGATCCCGAGGACCGGATCGTCGGTGAACAGCCGCGCGTTCATCACCCCGTCCTCTCCCCGGCCTTCGAAACGCATGCGCGCGTTCTTCCCGAGCACCAGGTTCTTGACCAGACCGGTAGCCCGTTCGGAAAGGGCCTTGTCGTTCGGCAACTCGATCCCGATCAGCCGCAGGTCGTACTGGCCGGCGCCATAGTCGAGCGTCACGACGTTCCCGCTCTTCACCTCGGTCACCCTCCCGTAGAGCGAGTCTCCCGCGTGCGCGGAAAGTCCCAAGGCCAAAAGTCCCAGAATCGCTGCACCTACCCATCTCTTCCTCATCAGCGTCTCCTTGTCGGACCGGACTTCGTCTGTACAGCTTGTGTCTTCTTACACTGGTGCCTCAAGGAGGATTTTCGTGACATCTGGCGAAAGGCCGCGGAATTCCGCGGCCTCGGCCGTTCAGGAGCAGATCGGAAGAGAGAGAGTCAAACCGGCGGCGGGGTCACGGCAGCACGAAGAAGTCCATGGAGTCCTGCACCGCCACGACTCCGCAATGGGTAGAGGCCGTGACGGTGCCGGTGTTCCTCCGGGGTCCCAGAACGACGTACGGATCATTCTGCCATGTGCACAGGAAAGTCTCTCCAGGCACCAGAGTCGACTTCGTGCAGAGCGGCGGCGCGGAAAGATCTGTCCCGAAGTAAACCCTCACATTGGAGAGGATGACGTCGCCCGTGTTCACCGCCTCGTAATGAGCGTCCCAGAGGCCGCTCCCCACCACCTCGCCATCGCCGTAAAGGTAGGTGGTGGAGCATTGGAAGATACATATCGTGAGCTCCAGCCCGGCCCGTAGCCTCAGATCGACGTTCCGCGTCCCCCGATAGCTGCTGGTGTCCGTGGCCGTCGCGGAGGCGCCGGTGGAGATGAACGCGGTGGCCCTCCCTTCGTTGACGTAGTCCTCGCAGCGGGCGACGTCGCTGCCCGTACAGGTCACCGACTGGCCCGTCGCCAGTCCGCCGGCCGGGAGAGCCGGACAGGCGACGGGCACTCCGCGGTTGTCCGTCACCGCGACGCTGGTCAGCGAGAACCGGCCGGTGTTGGTGATCCTGTAGTCCCAGGACACCGCGCTCCCGGTCGTGATCGTGGCCCCTTCCAGTCCGTTGGCCACCGACTTCTGCAGCGAGATGCTGGGCGCCTCGACGAAGAAGTAGGTGTTGTCGGGCTCGGAACCGGCGATCGGGGTGCCGCACGGCGTCGTACCCCTCGGCGTGCTGACGATCTGGTGATCGCCCACGGCCGCCGTGAGCGATGCGCTGCACGCCATGCTTTCGTTCACCGTCAGGGTGGTCTTCGGACAGAGCACCTGAAGCACCGTCCCGGTCCTGACGTCGACGCTGTCCACCCGCACGCCCGTCAGCGGGACCGCGCCGCTGTTGGTCACGACGTAGACGAAGGCCACGAGGGCCTTTTCGGCGAACACGGGGCCCGGCGGCACGTCGGCCGCGTCGCTTCCGACCGCCATGGTGATCTTGAGCGCGGCGTTGGGATTTCCAAAGTAGCTGCTCGCATCCGTGGCGGTGACCGGCGGTCCGCCGCCCACCGGGACGGCCGTGGCGAGGCCCGTGTTCTGATAGCCGCAGACCCCCGCCTTGCCGGTGCCGGTGCAGGTCACGGACTCCCCGGCCGCGAGCTCGCGGTCCGCGCAGGTCACCTGCACGCCCTTGTCGTCCCCGACCGCCAGGCCCTGCAGCTCCACCGTCCCGGTGTTGGTCACGATGTAGCTCCAGGTGATATCGGTCCCCTGGATGAAACTGATCGGTCCGAGGTCGTCGTTCTGTCCGTTCGTGAGCTTGAGCAGCCGGAGCCCCGCGCTGCCGGCGCCCACGTAATACGCCGCGTCCTGGGCGGAGACCGCGTCGCCGCAGGGCGGATCGGCGGTGACGGCGCCGACGTGCTGGACCTGTCCCTGCTGGGTGGTTACGTTCGCCGCGCAGACCATCGCCTCGCCCGCCGCCAGGGTGCTCTTCGGACAGAGCACCGCCGCGCCCTGGCTGTCGCTGACCTTCACGTTGCTCAGGGTGACCGCGCTGGAGTTGGTCACCTGATAGGTCAGCCGCACCTGCGAGCCGAGCGGAGCGGTGGGGCCCGGCGGCGTGTCCGCGGTGTTGCCGTTGGCGGACGTCTCGAGCTGGATCGAGGCCTGGAACTGGCCGAAATAGAAGCTCGTGTCGGACGCCGAGACCAGCTCGCCGGTCACCGTCTGCCCGGTGGCCGTGCCGACGTTGGCGTACTGGCAGGCCTGGGCCGCTCCCGACGCGGTGCAGGTCATGGCAGCGCCCGCCGCCAGCGTGGCCGCGGGGCAGGTCACCACGACGCCGCGGTCGTCGGTGACGCGCACGTTCGACAGGCTGGTCTGGCCGGCGTTGGTGACGATGTACTTCCAGGTCACGGCGCTACCGACCGTCAGCGACGGGCCGGGCGCCTGGCTGACGTCCTGGTCGTTGGTGAGCTTGCGCAGCAGGAGGCTCGGGGTGCCGCTGCCGACGTACTGGCCCGTCGCCTCGTCGCTGACCGCGACGCCGCCGCACGGCGGGCTGGCCGTCACGCCGGCGGCGTTGCGCACCGCCCCCTCCACCGCCGTGCCGAAGGCGAAGCAGGTCATGGCTTCGGCCGGCTGGAGCGTCGTCCGCGGGCAGGTGATCTCACCGGCCGCGTGCAGCTCGTCCGCCACTGTGACGCCGCCGAGCGCGGCGTCGCCGGTGTTGGTGACGAGGAAGGTCCAGGTCAGTGCGGTCCCGATGGGGACGGTGGGTCCGGAGCCCTGGCTGGCCGGCTGGCCGTTGACGCTGACGGCCAGGGAGATCCCCGGCTCGATCTGGCCGGTGTAGTGGCTGGGATCGACCGCCCGCAGCGTCAGGCCCGTGGAGGAGAGGACGGTGGCGGTGCCGGTGTTCTGGTACCCGCACGCCTGGGCCGTGCCGGTGCCGGTGCAGGTGACCGACTTGCCGGGATCGATCTGGTCCGCCGGGCAGGTCACCTGCACGCCGCGGTCGTCCGTCACCGACAGCCGCGAGACCGCCACCGTGCCGACGTTGGCGACGACGTAGGACCAGGTGACCGCGCCGCCGGCGGCGATCGACGGGCCGGGGGCCTCGTTGGCGTCCTGGCCGTTGGTGTACTTGCGCAGCTCGATCCCCTCCTCGCCGCCGAAGTAGTAGCTGGGGTCCTGGGCGGAGACCGGAGAGCCGCAGGGGGGCGTGGCGGTGACCGTGCCGTTGTTGCGGTTCTGCCCCGCCGCCGCGATGCCCGACGCGAAGCAGCTCATCGACTCCCCCGGCTGGAGGGTGGATTGCGGGCAGGACACCGGCAGGTTCTTCTCGTTGGCGACCGTCACCCCGGCGAGGGCGACGTCGCCGGTGTTGGCGACCGTGAAGATCCATTTCACCGCGTGCCCGCCGAGACCGTGGGGCCGGGAGCCGTGTCCGCCTCTTCGCCGTTGACGGCGGTCTCGATCGCGAGGCGCGCGTCGGCCTGGCCGAAGTAATGGCTCGGGTCGGCCGCGGTGAGCGACTGGCCGGTGGGGCGAGCGGGCGGTGACCGTCCCCATGTTGGAGTACTGGCAGGCCTGGGCGAGACCCTTGGCGGTGCAGGTCATGGTCTCGCCCGGCTGCAGCGAGGTCTTCGGGCAGCTCACGGCGGCGCCCTGGCTGTCCGTCACCTGGATCGTCGCGCAGCACGAGCTGGCCGGAGTTGGTCACCACGTAGCGCCAGGTGACCGTCTCGCCGATCCCGAGCGAGGGACCTGGAGGGACGTTGGCGTCCTCGCCGTTGGTGAGCACCTGGAGGCGGATCCCGGAGTCGCCGTTGCCGAGGTAGTACTGGGGTCGTCGTCCGATACCGCCGAGCCGCACGGCGGCTGGGCGGTGACCGTGGCGAGGCCGCGGTACGAGCCCGGGATGGCCGTGCCGCCGCCGGTGCAGGTCATGGATTCCCCCGGCCGCAGCTCCGTCCGCTCCTGGCAGTCCACTTCACCGCGCGGTCGTCCGTGACCTTGACGCCGGTCAGCCCGGCCCTGCCGGTGTTGGTGACCACGTACGTCCATTGCACGGCGGTGCCGATGCTGAACGCCGGGCCGGGAGCCTGGTCGGCGTCGGAGCCGTTGACGGCGGCTTCGATGCGGATCGAAGCCGGGCTCTCGCCGAAGTAGTGGCTGGGATCGGTGGCGGCGACCGGCCCGGTGGAGCCTGGCCCGTGGCCGTCGCGGTGCGCCGTGCTGGCAGGCCGCGGCCGCGCCCCGCGCGGTGCAGGTCATGGACTCCCCCGGCTGGAGCGAGGCCGCGGGACAGGCGATGGAGACCGCTGCCGTCCCGGCGGTCCGTGACCTGGATGCCGCTCAGCGCGGCGCCGCCGCTGTTGGTGACCAGGTACTCCCAGGTCACCGTGGCGTCGCTCGGGACGCTGGGACCGGGAGGGAAGTCGGCGTCGTAGCCGTTGACCGCGCGCGGAGCTGGAACCCCGTATCCGCCGCGGGCCCCGTCCCCTCCTCGCCGAAGTAATAGCTCGCGTCCTTGACGACCAGGGGACCGCAGGCCGTTGGTGCCGGCGGTCGCTGTCCCCTCCTTGCGCTGCTGGCCGGCGGCGGCGGTCCTTCGGCCCTGCAGGTCATGGGCTCGCCCGGCGCCAGGCTGGTCTTGGGACAGGGCACCCCACGCCTTTCTCGTCCGTGACCCTGATGCTCGAAGACGCGGACCGTGCCCGTGTTCGTGATCCGGTAGCTCCAGCGCAGCCGGGAGCCCACCGGCACTCCGGCGCCGTGGCCGGGTCGTCGGCGGCCTGATCGTTGGTCAGGAGCTGGATCTCCAGCGACGCGCCATCGCCGCCGCGGTAGTGGCGGGGTCCTGGTCGCGGTCACGGTGCCGCGCCGCGCCGCCGTGGCGGTGACCTTGCCGACGTTCTTCTGCTGGCAATCTTGGCCACGCCCCGCCGGGTGCAGGTCATGGTCTGCCCCGGCTTGAGCGAGGTCTGGGGACAGCTTCACCGCGCCCGCCCGGTGGTCGGCGACCTTGATCTCGTGAGGTTCCCCGCGCCGGCATTGGTCACCCGGTATTTCCAGACCAGGGGATCGCCGACCGGAATCGACGGCCCCGGCGGGGTGTTGGCGTCCTGGTCGTTGATCAGCGTGACGATCTCCATCTTCGGCTGGCTGGCGGGGGGCGCCGCCGAGCCGCAGGAGGTCTCGAAGACGGCGTTGCCGCTGGGGCGCATCCCCATCACCGAGCGGTTCTCGGTGACGATCTCGACCCGTCCCTTGGGGGCCGTCAGCCCGAGATCGGCGACGGAGATCCGGGCCGCCGGGAGGAGCTTGACCGTATGGCGCTTCAGGAGCTCCCCGGTCTCCGAGAAGACGGAGACGTTCACCGGCAGCCGGCGGTCCTCCTGCTCAGGGGATTGCAGCGCCTGGTCCGCCATGTCCGTCCACAGGAGGATCTGCGAGGGGCCGAGCCCCCGGCCCAGCTTGTGGCGCACGGCGTGGCGGTTGCAGACCTCCGCCGGGCTGGCGGCGGAGTCGATGTTGGAGAGCGGCAGGGTCTGGGTGGAGCCCTGGCCGTTGTTCACCAGATACTGGCCTTTCAGGGCGTCGGGCCGGTCACCCAGGGTGCGCAGCTTGACCGCGCCGACGCCGAAGCCGGGGAGGACCGCGGCCGAGTAGAAGAGGCCGTCGCGCGGCGAACGGTCGCCGCTCAGGGCCGCCTGGTGGTGCAGGATCTCCGCGGCGCTCAGCGTCCGGTCCGGGCAGCCTGCCGTGGACGAGCCACTCCCGCAGGTCGGCGGTCCACAGCTCCCGCGCCTTCAGCCGCAGGCGGACCTCCAGGACCTCGACGCCCCAGTTCGAGTACACCTCGGCCAGCACGTCCACCGGCTTGTTCAGGTTGTTGGAGACCAGCAGGACCGTGGTCGCGCCCCCCTCCGTCAGGCTGACCTCGAAGTAGGGCAGCAGGAGATCCGACGACGGCTTCGACTGGGCGTGCGCCGCCTCCGGCCAGCAGGACGGCAACAGGAAGAACGCGCAAGTCAGGGACACCTCGGCCCGTCTGAGCATGATCCCCTCCAGCGGGAGACGGCATGAACTGCAAGGATTCCAAAGAAGACTACACGGGAAAGGAGGGCGGGGCAAGGCGGTCTTCACGGATTGCCGGCTGGGGCGGCGTGCACCTTCGAGACCTACCCTCGGTCCTCTCCCACCGCCCTCCCGCCCAACCGGGAGAGGGAGGGCCCTGCGATGGAGGTCTTCTTGATCTCGGCAAGATCGGTGAAGTCACGTTCCCCCTCTCCCGGTGAGGGTGGGAGGGAGGGGTCGGGAGAGGGGGCCAGGGGTGAGGGCTCGAAGGGCATGCCGCCCCAACTGGCAACGCCACCTTGAACCACATTTTCGGCTATACTCTCCCCCTCCTGTCGCAGGTCCGAAAACGATGTGCCGCCGTCTGATCGCTCTCGCGTTCGCCGCTCTTCTGGCTTCGGCCTGTGATTCGCCCAATCCTGTCGCCCCGACGGAAAACCCGGGAGCGGCAACGGCTCGTCGGAAGCCCTGGTCGTCTCCCTTCAGTCGGACCGCAGCCAGTTGAGCTCCGGCTCCACCGAGGGGGCGACCCTGACGGTCAGCGCCAAGAAGCGGGACGGCGCTCCGGCGCCCGACGGTACCGAGGTCTCCCTCAATACCAGCCTGGGCAACTTCGGCACCGACGGCGCCGGCCAGCCCATGCAGCTCGTCAAGAAGCCCCTCGCGGGCGGCGTGGCGACCGTGCCGTTCTTTCCCGGCTCGAGCGCGACGGGCGTCGCCAACATCCTCGCCCAGGTGGGGACCAGCGTCGGCCGGCTCAACCTGTCCGATCGTGGAACCGGCCGCCACGCCGGTGGCGGATTTCGCCTTCGAGGTCAGCGGCCTCTCCGTCCTCTTCGAGGACCTCTCCACCGGCGATCCCACCGAGTGGCAGTGGGAGTTCGGGGACGGCGACTCGACCAGCCGGCAGAACCCGCTCCACGAGTATCCCGAGGCCGGCACCTATACCGTCACCCTGCGGATCACGGCGCCGGGCGGCTCGTCCAACAAGCGCAAGTTCGTCACCGTCGAGGCGGGCGACCCGCTGATCGCCAACTTCGGTTTCACGGTCAACGGCCTGACCGTCCTGTTCTCGGACGCCTCCGCCGGCGATCCCGTGAGCTGGTCCTGGGACTTCGGCGACGGCCGCTTCAGCACCGCGCGCAACCCCAGCCACACCTACGCCCAGCCGGGCACCTACACGGTCGAGCTGACCATCGAGAACGAGTTCGGGGTGACGGACAGCACGAGCCAGTTCGTGACGCCCACCCTCGGCGAGGCGCCGAAGGCCGATTTCGAGTTCCAGGTGGACGGCCTGCGCGCGGTGTTCAACGACACCTCGACCGGCGACCCGACCGCCTGGACCTGGGACTTCGGCGACGGCGGCGCCAGCACGGCGCAGAACCCGTCCCACACCTACGCCCAGGCGGGCACCTACAACGTCAAGCTCACCGCCGCCAACGCGGGCGGCTCGAATTCGAAGAGCAAGCTGCTGACCGTCTCGCTGGGGGATCCGCCCAAGGCGAGCTTCGACTTCCAGGCCAACGGCCTCAACGTCGTCTTCACCGACACCTCGACGGGCAAGCCCACGAGCTGGACCTGGGACTTCGGCGACTGCTCAGGGGGCGCGCAGTGCCGGAGCACGGAGCAAAACCCCAGCTACACCTATGACGAGCCGGGGACCTACACGGTGATCCTGACCGCCGCCAACGCCGCGGGCTCGAACCGCGTCAGCAAGCTGGTCAAGGTCTCCTCCTCCACCCCGCCGGCCGCCAACTTCTGCTACCGCAGGAACGGCAAGGCGGTGATCTTCACCGACATCTCCACCCAGTCCCCCACCTCCTGGGCGTGGAGCTTCGGCGACGGCGGCGTCAGCGCCGCCCAGAACCCCGGACACACCTACGCGGCGGAGGGGACCTACGCCGTCACCCTGACGGCCACCAACGGCGCCGGGCAGAACAGCGTGAGCAAGTTCGTGACGGTGGATGACGACGTCTCGGACGCCGGTCCGATCTGCAATTGATCCCCCGCGGGGCGGGGGATCAGGCGCCCACGACGCGCAGCTCGAACTCGTTGAGCTTCAGGACCTGGAGGACATACGCGAACGCGATGCGGCTCGCCGACGCGTGATCGCTATGGTTGACGGCGAACTCGTCTTCCTGCATCTTGCCCAATTCGTTTCTATACGTTACGGACGCTGAGTAACGGCGGATTCTTAGCATGCGGGTGACCGACCTTTGATCTGGATTCGAAATTAATTGGAGAAACTTCGCAAGGGAACAGGACGCTCCACCTTGCCGGTTCGGGATTATAGCACTTCAGAGCCCGGTTGGTCCGCTGCCCGGCTCCTTCACCTCGACCTGCGTGACGTTGTCTTCGTTGTCGCGATCGATCAATAGATCGTAGGGATCGATTCCCGCGCGGCCGGGCCGGCGCGGCACGGTCAGGGTGATGGACCGCTCGCCGGAGCGGATACGCCGCTTCTCGAGCAGGAGCGGCGCGCCGAGCCCGCCGCCATTCTCCCCGGGGCCGCCGGGTCCGCCGGAGCGAAAACGCCGATCTCCACCCAATCGTCCATCGGCGTCTCGGTCTCGGCGCCGAGGCCGTCGACCGCGAGCTTGCGCGCCGCCACGTCGAGGGTGACGCGCCAGCCGCCTCCGCCGGCCGGCTCGGCGCGGGCCCGCTTCGCCCGCAGGTCCCAGAGCGTGACCTCCTCGAAGAGGTCCGAGAGCAGGTATTGCAGCGAGCCGGGCGCGGCCGCCTGGAGCTCCCGGTAGAGATCGCTCGAGGTCGGATAGGGCGGCCTGCCCGAGCGGTACTTCTCCAGGAAACGGCGGAGCGCGGCGTTCACCCGCTCCTCGCCGAGGTATTGGCGCAGCGTATACATCACGATGGCGCCCTTGCGATAGATGAGGTTGGATTGATCGCTCAACTTCAGGAGCGGGACCTCGCGGTTCTCACGGTTGTTGCGGCGGTTCAGATATTCGATCCGCATGACGTCGAGGAACCGCCGGACCTGGCCGCGGCCATGGGTCTTCTCCAGGACCATCATCGCGCTGTACTGCGCCAGGATCTCGGTGAGCATCGGCGCGCCCTCCACGCCCGCCGGCACGACCTGCTGCCCCCACCACTGGTGCGCCACCTCATGGGCGATCACGGCGAAGGGAGTGTCGAGGTGCTCCCCCTCGTCGTCCACCCGCGTGAGGAAACCGAACCCCTCGGCGTACGAAATGGTGCCCGGATACGCGAAGGCGAGGCTCGCGTAGCGGGGGAATTCGACGATCCGGATCTGGCGGTGCGGATAGGGGCCGAAATTCCGGGTGTAGTAATCCAGCGAGGCGCGGACGCCGCGGATCATGCGCTCCACGTTGAAGCGATGGCCGGGGTGATGGAAGATCTCGATGCGGACGCCGTTCCACCAGGCTTCGCGCACCTCGTAGCGGGCCGAGAAGATGGCGTAGGCGTTCCGGATCGGCGCGCCGGCGGCGTAGTGAAAATAGCGCCGTCCGTTCTCCGTCCACGTCCTCCGCAGCGTGCCGGGGGCCACCGCGGTCTGGTCCGCGCCGGTGCCGATCACCGCTTCGAAGTCGATCCACTCGCGGCCGGCCGGGTCGCGCGTCGCCTCGTAGTCGCCGCGGGAACGGGCGGCGGGCCGCGGCGCCAGCCCGTGCTCCCGCCGCAGGCGGTCGCTGGAGATCTCGCGGCTCCGCTGGTAGCCGATGACGGGCAGCCACCGGCGGTGGTTCGGCTGCCTGCCGCCCACGTGATCGAAGTAGGTGCCGTTCCCCACCACCGAGGTGTTGATCTCGCCGTTCGGGAATCCCCGCGGCGCGAAGCGCACCTCGAATTGGAGCCGCAGCGAGTCGCCCGGCTGGAGAGCTTCCGCCAGGGCGTAGACGCGGTGGCCGAGCGCGCCGTCCGCGAGCGCCACCCGGGCCGGCCGGTCGAGCTCCACCGCGCGGGTCTCGACGGCGGGATCGACGGCCAGGTGGATCGCGTCGATCGGCCGGGCGGTCCGGTTCTCCAGCCGGTAGACGCCGCGCACCTCCGCCCGTCGCGTCTCGGGATGGATCTCGACGCGCAGCTTCGTGCCGGTCAGCAGCGGCTGCGGGACGCCCGCGTATTTCCCGTAGCGCCGCTCGTACTCGGCCCGGAGCGCCGCTTCCTCGGACTCCGTGCGGTAGGCGTTCAGGACGTTCGTGTTGTAGAAGACGAAGCCGCCCGCCCCGAGGATGAGGACCGCCGCCCCCGCCGCGAGCGCGGCGGCCGGGCGCGTGAAGCGCAGGCGCGCCAGCCGCAGCCGTCGCCGGAGCCCGCCCTCCCCGCCGCGCACCCAGAACAGGCTCGCCGCCAGGGCGAAGAGCAGCGCCCACCCCGCCCAGTAGAGCTTGAACCAGAGGACCGGCGCGAGGAAGGGGCCGAAGCCGCTCAGGTCCGAGTAGACCCAGCCCGGATCGGAGCCATAGACGAGCAGGCGGTGCCCGATCCCGAAGCGTCCGGCGAAGACGGTGAAGAGCGCGCAGAGGATCGCGATCAGATTCCCGATGTACTTGTGATTCACGGCCACGTGCACGAGCATCGCCAGCGCGGCGAAAAGCAGATAGTTGGCGAGCTGGAGCCCGAAGAGCACGCCCAGGTACAGACCGATCTCGAAACGAAAATAGCCCTGCGTCGCCTGCAGGAGCAGGCCCGCCGCCATCTGCACCGCCTGCAGCGCCACCAGCGCCAGACCGAGCGCCAGGAGCTTGCCGGCGAAAGGGACCCAGTCCGGCGTCGGAGTCGCGTCGGCGATCGCGCTCAGGCCCGCCTCCCGCTCCCGCCACACCAACTCGCCGGCGTAGAAGGCGATGAGCATCGCGACGGCGATCTCGATGAAGAAGACGCCCCCCAGGAACGAGGTGACGAGCTGGGTGACGGGCCAGAGCGGGGTGCCCAGGGAATCGTTCAGCACCGCCTGTCCCAGGAAGACCACGGCGGCCACCGCCGTCGCCGCGACGGCGAGGGCGGCGCGGCTCGTGGCGATCTCCCGGAACGAACGCAGACCGATGGCGAGCGCCTGGCGCGCGTGGGTCGCGAAGCCGAACGTGCGCGCCACCCGCGGCACGGCCACGGGACCGCGCCGCTCCGCCGCGGCGCCGGCGTCCGGCCGCTCCCCGCCTTTCCGCCCGCCACTCGGCGAATAATGGGCGAAACGGAAACGCAGGCAGGTGAACGCGAGCACGCCGAGCGCGAGGCCGATCCACAGCAGGCGGTTGCCGAGCAGCGAGCCCTCGAGGCCGAGCAGCCGCGCGTTCTTCTCGACCGGCGTCCAGGCCCGCCACAGCTCGCTCAACGCCGTAAAGCCGAACGGATCCAGGAGCGCCGCCAGCTTCCCCTGGCCCATCTGCTCGGCCACGACCTCCTCGCTCAACACGCTGCCGAAGAAGAGCAACCCGCCGCCGAGGTAGCTCGCCAGGGCGTGCCGGCTCAACGCCGCCAGCGAGAACAGGATCGCCGTGGCCGCGAACGCGGTGGGAAGCGCGAGGAAGAGATGCGCCTGGAAGTAGGCGGCCGGCTGGAACGGGCCGGTGAGATCGGCCATGTGCGGCATCCGCGAGGCGAGGAGGAGGCCGGCCGGCGCGGCGGTCAGCAGCAGCGCGTTCACGAAGAAGGCGGCGAGGAAGCGCCCGCCCAGGTAGGCCGCCTTGCTCTGGGGCGCGGTGAAGAGCAGCGGCTGCATCCGCGAGCGGACGTCGCGGGTCGCGGCATCGCCCGCCAGCGCCGCCGTGACCAGCGTCCCGATCATGCCGATCATGGCCATGCCGACCGCGATCCCGATCGGCGCGTCGAGGTTGACGTCGCCGCGCCGCGCCTCCTGCTCCAGCACGCCGACGGAGACCAGGAAGGAAAGCGCAAGCAGGACCGCGAAGTAGATCCAGGTCGAGCCCTGGCGCAGTTGATAGACGGCCTCGAAGCGGCAGACCTCGCGGAGCTTCACGCTGTCACGTCCATCCCGAGGTGCTTGGAGACATTCCGGATCCGCAGTCCCATGGGTCATACTACGTTCAATTTCTGACAATGTTAACGGTCCCGGATCAACTTCTCCAACTCCCGCGCGGCGGCAGCCGTCACCCGCTATTCGTGCTACCGTTTCTCCATCCTGCGATTCAGGGAGGAGATCCATATGAAACGAGCTCTGACGGCTGTGTTCGCTCTGCTCCTGGCGGCGCCCGCCGCCTTCGCCTGGGGACCCAACGGGCACCGGATCGTCGGCCGCATCGCCGAGAACCACCTCACCGACGAGGCGGCGCGGGCCGTCGAGTGCCTGCTCGGCCCCGAGAGCCTGGCCGAGGTGGCCACCTGGCCGGACGATATCCGCTCCGATCCGGCCTGGAAGAAGGCGGACCCCTGGCACTACATCAGCATCGACGACCCCGAGACGCTGGAGACCACCGCGCGTAATCCCGATGGGGACGTGCTCGAAGCCATGCAGCGTTTCGAGGCCGTGCTGCGGGACCCGCAGGCCACCTTGCAGGCGAAGCGGGAAGCGCTCAAGTTCCTCGTCCATTTCGTGGGGGACGTCCACCAGCCCCTGCACGTCGGGCGGCGCGACGACCTCGGGGGCAACCGCGTCGAGGTGATGTGGTTCCGCGAAACGACGAATCTCCATTCGGTCTGGGACAGCCATCTGATCGAAAACGAAAAGCTGAGCTTCTCCGACTTCGCCGAGCTCATCGATCACCCGACGCTGCATGAGTTGAGAACCTGGCAGGGAGCGACCTACGCCGAGTGGGTCCGGGAATCCAAGGACCTGCGAGGGAGGGTTTACCAAATTGGCGACGGCAAGCTGAGCTTCCCGTACGCCTACCGGAACATCCCCACGGTCAAGCGCCGGCTCCTGCAAGCCGGCGTCCGTCTGGCGGGGCTGCTCAATTCGATTTTCGCCAGTCCGGAGCCGTCGTTTCCGGATCGGGAGTGAGCCGCTACTTCGGCAAGCGGGCTCCCTTCTGCGGGTAGAGGCCTCAGCGCAGGACGAGCACGAGCTCGGCGACGTCTTTGCCGGCGACCTCGACGCTCTCCTCGCGCTCGAGGCTGAAGCCGCACTTCTCCAGGACGCGGATCGAGCCGACGTTGTGCTTGGCCACGTGCGCGTGGAGGGGACGCTCGGTCACGAGGTGCAGGAAAGCGGCGAGCGCCCGGGTCGCGACACCCTTGCCCCAATGCTCCTTGCCGATCCAGTAGCCGACGAGGCGGACACCGTCCTGGGGCCAGCTCCCGATGTTGCCCGCGACCTGGCCGTCGGCGAGGATCGTCCGATTGACCGCCGCCGGGTTGCCGAGGATATTTGTCGCCCAATGGGCGTCGAAGGCTGCGCGGTCGCGGGAGGGGAAGTCGGCCATGCGCGTGGCGTCGGCGTCGAGTTGTTGCTCGTAGAAGATGGGGAGGTCGTCAGGCTCGATGTTGCGGAGTCGTACTTCGTTGCTCATTTCTCTACCCCCCGGCCAGTCGGCTGCACGGCCTGAGCCCGCGAACGCTGCCCGTCTCAGCTCTCGGACGTGGCGCTGCCGCTTCCGGCCGCCGCTTCCGGGCGGGCGCTTTCGAGGTGCTCCGTCAGATGCCGGCCCGTGACCGACTTCGAATAGGAGTTGGCGGCGACGAGGAGCCATCCGACCGGGCCAAGAGCCCACCGGGCTACAAAGCCGCCGACCAGGTGGACCGCTCCTGGGAGGATCTTTCCATCCAGGACCAGGCTGGCTCCCGGCACCAACGTCTCACCGAGGATCTTGATGCTACGTCCGATCACTACGTCGCTGGCTGGCTCTCGATGGCCCTCGTCCACGTCGTGCTCCGACATTCCCGGCCTCCGTTTCGTGTGCTGGTCCAAGGGCCTCGACTCCTGGGCCCCCTGCTTCAAGGTGTCGCAGGAGCCGAAACGTTTCGCGGCATGCCCGCAGCCCTCCTTAGGCAACGGGCGGAGGAATGATTATAGCGTACGCCTCCAGGTTCTGGATGGAGCAGGGTCCAGTGCTCGCGGCCCCCTCCCTCGCACCTCGCGACGAAAGATGTGAGCCCCTGTCCATGAACCGGTGGAGGCGTCCTCGCGGATTCTGCCGCAGTTGCTTCGTCACCGTTATATGCAATTATAACGCGAACACAGCGGGCCTGCACCTCCGGCTGCTTTGCAGGCACAATAGCCTTGGGGGTCGGCGCACACCAGGCCTTTGGCGTTTCCTCTCATTCCGTAGGCAAGGATTGCTCCGATCGGCACTGCCCACCAGAGCGGGATCCAGATGGAGAACAGCACCACGGCAGTTCCCGCCGGTGACAGTCTCGGGCCATTAGTTAGCTTCACTGGCCGCGAGTCATCACGAATCTCATATCAAGAATGGCATGCCGTTTGTCTTCGAGAGCTATCGACACACTCTTGGGCGGTTTTTCTTCATGATCTGCAAAGTTTGCAAGAGGTATAGAAAGAGGGAAAGGTAGTGCAGCAACGTACAATTCCCAACCGGTAGGTACTTGGGGCTCAATCAAATATTCCCCGGCCGGCAAATCATAAATTTCATAGACACCTTCCTTGTTCGTTTTGACCTCGTAGCTCTTATCGCCCCCAACAATGCGAACGGCTATGCCTTCCACGCTTGTATCATCTCCACCCCCAAATTCTATTGTTCCCGAGATCCGCGTTTTTCCGATAACCGACCAGAACTTGCTCAGATAAAGCAAATCGTCGATTGATTCGTCAGTTTCGCTAATGCCTCTTGATCTACTACAAGAATAAACATACCACAGACCTGAATGCTTCTCGGGCCCGCCAAGATATAGCAGGAAACGCTGCCCAACAGGCTTGTAAAAACCCCATATGCAATCCGTGTTATGGCCTTGCCCAAAAGTCATTTCGTCTCCGATCTTCAAATTGCCCTTGAAGACTTTCTCGATGACCATCCTTGTCGAGCTGATCCCTTCCCAGCCCTCGCCTGGCGCCGCCTTTTCGACAGATATCGCCTTGGCAATAACGACTACGGAGGCTCCTTCGTAAGCATTGAGAACCGTACACGTCCCCGCGCATGAGCATGCATTCGCGATGTGCAGGTTGAGGAATACAGCGATGAAAGTAAGAAGCAGAGAGTATTGTTTGTATGACATCTTCCATCTCCTACTCGCCCAAAGGAGGATCTTCTCTAGTCGGCCGGGCCCTATCGAGTGCATCTATTGGGCCTGTGCTCAACTGCTATGAACGCCTTGGAAGCTCACCGTGCGGCAAACGCGCCGCAGAGCGCGGTTGCCGTCCGGTGAAGCGCTGGGTTCGCCGGCTCTTCCCTACAGCTAGGGTTCCTCACAAGTGAACGGAATAGTTATTCGTTCTCCCCCCAGACCATTGACACGCACTGCAACCGGTCTACCCCCTTGTTCAACAATCTCAGGAGCTGGGTTTTCAAAATTGTACCACTCAACCCAGTTCGTAACGCTCTCACGAGCATTTGGCGTAAAGGGAGAGGGGCACCGATGCTCCGAGAGCTGTGCCCAAAGACTGCCTAGACGACGAGGCATGTTCATTCTCTCGTAGTCGATGTATATCCTCCCATCGCGAGAACACACATGACCCTGGAGAACTTGGAATTTACTGGCATAGCGAATCTTAAGTCCATGGTACTCCTCTGGAGTCAAGCATGCGACCGTTGCTGTTACATGCTGCTTAGCAAGAAGTTGCCCCGTGCTATCGAAGACTACGAGTTGGTAGGGATTGTCAAGCTGGATATTGGATAGACCTACAATATAACGCGAATCGGCTGTCACTCCAATCCAGGACAATGCGGGTGATGGGTGCCGAAAAAGTAGAACACCGGTATCCTTCTTCTTGGCAGAAACGTATGCGTAGTTGTTTTCCGAAGTGAAGGGATTCTGATGAGACGCCATCATCGTAGATCTTCTTTTACGGGTAGAGCCAGACCAGTCATGATGATGGTCAACAAAGAACTCCGAGCCCTCTGCTCGAAGGTCCCTTACTTCTGGGTAAGCGACCGTATCACCTACGCTAAGCTTTGCGACCAGCATGCCCATTACGATGAACATTGCGGATAACGTATAGTCTCGTCTCATGAAAACCTCTCTGCCGGCGCCGAGTAGGCCGAGGGCCCTTACGGGCCCCCAGCCCCTCTAAGAACCGTACGTGCGAGTTTCCCCGCATACGGCTCAAGCCTTTCGTTAGGCCGATTGCTCGACCCGGCTGTTGGGTTGTCCAGGTTAACACGTGTCATGGCGCGAGTGGTTTCTCCGAGCTCGGAGCCCTAACCTGCCTTGTCGCCTTGCCAGCCAACGCTGGTAGAAGTACTCCTCGTAGGCAGGGTCGAACTCCTTAGCTTCTGCCCGTATTTTAACATGTCTGCGAATCGACATGCTACTCGCCCGGAACAGGTCCAGAGACCCCCAGGTCCCGTCCCGGTTCCGCCGGGGCGCCGTGAAGGCCCAGGCTTTGGGAGGTTCGATGCGGAAGTATTTCTGTCGCACCCAGTGCCTTCCCTTCTGGGGATGCCTTCTCCTCGCCCACTGCCACAAGGTTTCGAAGATGCGCTTATCTACATACCGGAAGGCTCGACTGGAGACCAGGTGTCTCTGGCTGTTCGCCCAACCCTTTAGACGGCTATTGAGTTGGAGAATCAGATCGAGCGCCGTGGCCGCCCTCTGGGTTCGCACCAAACCCCGGAGATCCCGAAGCAGGCCCAGGACATTGTCCTTCGACGGCCTCATCAGGAGCTTACGCCCGTACTTCCGGACGTTCGCGCCGAGGAAGTTGAATCCAGAGTCGATGTGCGTGATCTTCGTTTTCTCTGGCGAAAGCCGCAGACCACGTTCCCCGAGGAAAGCCGCTATCGCGGGCCGGACTTTCTCCTCCAACTGCTCTTGCGAGCGGCCGGTGATGATGAAGTCGTCCGCGTAGCGCACCACGTTGATCTTTGGGCGGAGGTTTACACGACGGTAAGGCTCCACCTGTAAGGCCACCGTTTCCAGGCCATCCAAAGCTAGGTTCGCTAGAACCGGGGAGATGATGCCTCCCTGGGGCGTACCTTCTGTCGTGGGATAGAGAGCCGTTCCTTCCATGTAGCCAGCCTTCAGCCATTTCCGCAGGATCTCGCGGTCCATTCGGACGTTGTCGAGCAACCATTGGTGGCTGATCCGATCGAAGCAGGACTCGATATCTCCTTCGAGGACCCACTGGGGGGAGTCCCCTTTGGCCAGAGCGCAGTAGCACTGACCCAAGGCATCGGCAATCGAACGCCGCGGCCGGAAGCCGTAGGAGTTCGGGTCGGCCAAGGCTTCCGATACGGGAAGAAGAGCCAGCAGAAACAACGCCTGCATGGCGCGATCCTTCATCGTAGGGATTCCGAGGGGCCGACGCTTACCGTTCCTCTTGGGGATGTAGATCCTGCGCAGCGGCTGGGGCTGGTAACCCCGCCGCCTCAGCGATCGGGCGGCCTGCATCTTCTGCCGAGGCGTTTTCCAGAGGACTTTGTCCACGCCCGGCGTACGCTTACCCTGATTGTTGACAACCCTTCGCACCGCCCAAAGCTTTGCCGGCATTGAGCGGATGAGAGTCCGTTGGAGAAAGTGGACCTTTCCCCAGCGTTTCTCACGTACAGCCTCTGCGATACGCACCTGCAGCCGTCTAACCTGGCGGTAGATGGCGGGCCATTTGATGACCTTCCAATCCTTCTGCCAGATCGGGAGTGCACCGGCGTCAAGCGCCTCTCTTTGCTCTCTCCCTTTCCAAGACGATTCAGCACGCTCTCTCGCAGAGAAAGACCCGTCGGACGTGGGCTCACTTTCGTGCCGGGTGATGTCGCAACCCGTATCCGCCGCATTACACGACGGCCTTCGCTTCTTCCGACGTCCCAAGCCCGCACCTCCTTCGGCTCGCCTCACGGCTCGCGTTCCCTTCCGGGAGAGATACGGGGTTTCCACGTTCCGCTTTCGAAGTAATGTGGGGTTAGGTACCTGCTGTCGACCGAGAAGCTCTCCGACCACGAGGTGGCACCGTTAAATCCACCTACCCGCCTCCGTACCTTTTGGTTCAAGCTTGTCAGCCACTTAAGCTTGTGCTCATTGACGGTCGTTGCACAGGTTCACATGTGTTTACCATACCCACTACCTAGTTCCTGTCCAGAAATGGTCTTTTTCCGCGCGGCCTCCTGCGGCATTGAAGCTCATGCTGGATGATTCTGGGAGCTTCGTGGGGACTGGGGGGCGGATGTAAAGCGGCCCACGGGATCTTGGGCTCTCTACGAACAGGCGAAGCTCATTCCGCTGCTGTCAGCGGCCCAAAGGCAATGGAAGGGGCTGCGAGCTCAGCTCAGCAGGTGACGGGCAAAGACCAAGAGGTTGAAGCTGAGGATCGAGCCCCAGACATAGCTCTGGAACGACGACCATGATTTCCAGGTGCAGCGATCCAGCCCGAAGATCCGTTTCAGAAAAGAGATGTTGCCTTCGATCCCGGCACGAAAGTCCCGCAGCCGCTTGAACACCCAACTGCTTTTGACCATGTCGCTGATCTCCAATCCCCGCCCCTTGGAGAACGCGACATCTTGGACCCCGGCGGCTTTGAGGTCGCTCAAGTTCATCTTGGAGGCAAAGCCACCATCGAAAACGATCTGCCGGGGAGGGCGAGAGAAAATCTCGACTTGCCGATCTACCATCGTCTTGGCCAAGGTAGAGTCCGCAGGATTCCCTTCCAGCACCTTGCAATCGAGGATCATGGAGGACGCTCCGCCGGTCAGGCAGATCTTGTGGCCGTACAGGGTTTCACGATTGTCTTTGCGAATAATGTCGGTATGCTCCTCAAAGATCGAAACGATCTTCTCGCCCGCCGGAACGCTCTGGCCTTCCAACACGCGACGTTGGGTCTGATCCATGACCCGCAGCGTCAAAGGAAGGAAGCGGTCCAGGTCGGCTGCAACTCCCGCCGTCGCGAGGGCTTCCCGCAAACCCAGGGTGTTGAGAACCTCCGCATTGCCCAAGAGCTCGCGAGTGGCCAGCCCGCACCGGTAGACTTCACCAGTGACCCCGAGCAGATCTCGGTAAGCCCGTTGCCGATCCGCCGCTTTCTTGGCATTGAAAATTTCCTTACGCCGCCGCTTTGCCCGCCGCGTTCGATTCCCGAAAACCACTTGGGTGGGACCGAGTAAATCGCGGGCTCGACCCAGAAGCCGGGTCAGGACTCGCACGCAGTCCCACAGCAGCTCGGAGTCCATCGGCTCATGGATATTGGATTCCACCACGGTGCAATCGGTGCGCACGGTCCGTCCGGTCTCCACCTTCGCCGCCTGCGCGGCACCGACGAACACGCGATTGATCGCCTCCAGGGTGGCCGGCTGGAGGGACTTGAGATTCGCGTTGAGCGATGATTTCGTCGGCACCTTGTCCGTGATACCCAAGCGGCAGAAGGTCCGATAGCTGCGCGAGTCCGCGAGATGGAAAGCCAACTCCCGGTAGCTGAAGCCATTCATCTGCTTGACCACCAGAATCCGCAGAACTTGATCGGCGCTCAGCCCTCCAGCACCGTGGACCGCCGTCGCCGAATGGGTGACGCCTCGCAGATCTTGCAAGACCAACTCTGCGACCATAGGATTGTCGTCGAGCACGCGAGACATGGCCTCCAGCTCTTGGGCATGGTCAAGATCGAGCCAGGTCTCCCGCAGGCTGTACTGGGGTTTGCGAGCTTCGCGCATTCGGACTGGCCTCTCTTTCTGGCTAAGTTTTCTCGAATCAAAGGTTTGGCGACCCCGATTCTAGAGACTCAGTTCAGAAAAAGCCAGCCCGAATGCGTGTTTAAACCCTTCTTCTACAGACACTTACAGCCCCTAGGACAGGAACTACCTAGCCATCACCCGGCTATGGCTGCCAGGAGAGCAGGTCCCTCGCGGTTCCCGCCCCGCGTGCTCGCGCACGCTTCTGTACATTGTCAGGGCCGCTCTTTATTCAGGCCCCTAGCTCTACTTTGTCACATTCCAGAACCTCTTGAGATCAGGGTACTTGTCAGGCATAATGTCGTGGGATTGAAAGCGACGAGGAATCGTGTCCACATGCCACCCCTGAAAGGCTCGTAGTCGGAAAGAGGAAAGCCATGACCCATCTCCCCTGCAAGGAGTGGACGGGCGATTTCTGGCGTTCAGCCGGGAATATACGCCCCTTTTTTGCCTCCGGACCCGGAACGTAAATCCGCAAGCCCTCCGCTACCTCACTGGGCTTCTCCAGGCAACCCGGCGCAATATCGAACGCATGGCCGAAATCGTCCCTGATACCGATTCCCAGGCCTTGCATCACTTCCTGGCCCACTCGCCATGGGATGCTCGCGCCGTCATGAACAAAGTGGCTCGCGACCTCGATTCTCTGTTGGGTGGAGATCAGGATTGCTGCCTTCTGCTCGACGAGACTTGCTTTGCCAAGAAGGGCAAGAAGTCCGTCGGTGTTGCCCGACAGTGGATGGGCCGGCAAGGGAAGACGGACAACTGCCAGGTGGCGGTGTTCGCAGCTCTCGCGCGAGGCAAGTTCGTCAGCTTGCTCGATGCCGAGCTGTACCTGCCGCAGGAATGGGTCAAAGACCCCCAGCGGTGTACGGCGGCGGGCGTTCCTTCGGAGCGCCAGGTGTTGAAGACCAAGCCCGCTCTGGCTTTGGAACTGGTGCAGCGAGCACGCCGAAATGGGGTGCGTTTTGCCTGGGTAGCGGCCGATGGTGGATATGGTCAGGATCGGGCTCTTTTGAGAGCGCTCGATGATGCGGGGGAGACGTTCGTGACTGACGTTCATCGCAACCAGAGAATCTTCCTCGAAGAGCCCAGCCAACCGAGCCAGGAGTCTCCCCGGGGTCAGACTTGCTCAGCAGCGCCGGTCACTGTCGAGCAATGGGTTGCCCAGCAGCCGGCTGAAGAGTGGGAGGAGGTCTGGGTTCGCCACAGCAGCCAGGGTGAATTGCGAGTCCAAGCGCTGCGGCGCCAAGTCTGGGTGCTTGAAGGCGGGGACGCCAAAGCCCGCTGCTGGCAGTTGGTGGTCACGCGGGAGAAGGGAGATCCCGAAGCGATCAAGTACAGCCTGAGCAACGCGCCGGTGAGCACCTCGCTCTCGCGGCTCGCCTATATGCAGCGGCAGCGCTATTGGGTGGAGAGGGCCTTTCAGGAAGCCAAGAACGAAGCCGGTATGGATGAGTACCAGGCCCGGAGCTGGCAAGCCTGGTACCACCACATGGCCCTTGTCATGATGGCCCTGCTGTTTCTTCTTCGGGAACGGCAGCTTCAAAGAGAGAAACTGCCTCTGCTGAGCGCAGGTGACATCAAAGCCCTCTTGGCTCGGACCCTTCCGCGCCGCGACCAAGACCCTGAAGAAATCATCCGGCAGATCCACCAACGCCACCGACAACGCCAAGCAGCCATTGACTCAGCCTACCGGCGGCAGAAGGCTAGCGCGAATGTGACAAAGTAGAGCTAGGTTCACCCGGTGGTACGGGTGGTTCCCTCTCCAAACTGTGAGGGGAACAACTTCAGAAAGCGACATCGTGTCGCAGGAACGCCTTGGAAGCTCACCGTGCGGCAAGCGCGCAGAGCGCGATTGCCGTCCGGTGCAGCGCTGGGGTTGGCCGCCTATTCCTATGACTATTCGCTATTCGCACCATCTGTTGACTCTTTTGCCTTTGGAAGGTCAGCTGGAACGCCACGCTCCGTCGCTGCGATTCGTCTGAGAAGCGCATGTGCTCCCTCAAAACCGTAGGTGTCCATATAGGTCCTCAGCCGCAACAAGCGACTCTCACCTGGGCTAATCGGTCTAGGGCGACAGAGGATTACGGCCCAATACTTCAGATACGGTTCCAGATCATCGAGCTCCACAAGCCCCGTTTCCACATACGCATGAAAGCGCTCAAGACCATCTAACGCACGATCAAAAGCTTCCCTGATGTCTGCCTCCAGTTCCGAGAAGCTGTCAGGACGCTCACTGCGGAGCATGAGTGCGCGAGCGACGTCATCGTTAATCAGGCGGACATACCGCTCTCCCACATTCTCTCGACCTGGATAGAGCAGGATACGCCGAGATCCCCAATCAATCATGAGCAGAGCAGCCTGGACCAGAGGGTCGGCAAACCACTGCTTCATCTCTTGTGCCACCCACTCAGCCCGTTTCCATTGCTGCGCACGCCTGTACTGGAATAAGCCGATAGCAAATACTACGGCGGCTCCGAGTAGCCCTATAGCCTTGAGGAGATCATCTGGAGTCCATTCATTTAGTGGCAGCATAGGAACAATCTCAATGCCGGCCAACGTCTTAGGAGTTAAGCGCCACCCGCAGGCCGTTGAACGGCACGTCATCATCTGCCTGCCGACAGCGCTGGCATCGGGCAAGCTTGCGGGTGTGCGCTTCAACGACGGGTTGAGCGGTGCCCCGCAGACGGCTTGCTTTCGCTATGTGGATTATAGCAGGACGCGAGGCTGAGAAAGCGAGCTTCGACGGCAGAAAGGACCCTCAAAGGAAAGAGGAAAGCCGGCCAGAGCGAGAGCAACGGAGACTTCGGCAAGGAGAAATGTGTTCATGGACCAATGGTCCAAGAGAAGGGTTGGCACCCCCGAGTGGCCCCGCCCGATCTTCAAGACCTCACCTCCAACGATTCCGGAGGAGACCGGCCCTGGCGTGGCAGAGAGGAACGAATCAGACTTCGGCCACAAACAGGACAGGTCGCAACCGGTGCTGGAGCCGAGGCATCCGCCGGAGCCCGAGGCGGTGGCAAATCTTCCAAGGACGCTCCGCCGAGTTGCTCGCGGCACTGGGCAAGCGCCTGTTGACCGGTGCGGCAGTACAGGCCGTAGGCTCGGACCACTTGCAGGCCCGGAGGCGGAATATGAGAAAAGAACCGATTCAGGAACTCCGTCATCGGCAACATCATCAGCCGTTGTGGAGGAGGACCGCCTGAGCTGGGAGCATCCCGGTGCGAGGCATAGCGAAAGGTGACACTGTCGCGATCGTGTCGGACCAGCCGGGAATTCTTGATCGGACCGCCTCGTAGGTAGCGCGCCAGGTAGGTGACCACGCCACGGCCGTGCTCATAGCGTTCCTGGATCCGGACGTTCCACTTCTTGCGGGCGGACTCCTTCAGCAGCGCCAACGCCCCGGACGGTTCGAGGCCCGGAGGCAGACGAAGCTCACCACGGCGGATCAAGCCCTCGACGAGGCTCAGCAGCTTGCCCCGGAAGATCACCCGCACGACCGCCAGAGGCAATAGAAAGCCATTCCGGACAGACTTCCAGGTCCCTTCGGAGGTCAGCCCGCCGCCGGTGACGAGGCAGTGCAGATGGGGGTGTAGCACCAGAGAACGGCCCCAGGTGTGCAAGGCAGCGATGACTCCCGGGCGGGCTCCCAGATGGCGCGGACTTTCCAGGAGCAGGAACAGAGTGTCTCGCACGGCTTGGAAGAGCGCGTCGGCCAGGACTTTGAAATTCCACGGCCATAGCGGCCTGAGCTCGGCAGGCAGTGTGAAGATCACATGGAAGTGATCACAAGGGAGGATCTGTTGCTTCTTCGCGTCGAGCCACTGTTGGATCTGGAGATGGGAGCACTGCGGGCAGGAGCGGTGCCGGCAGGAGTTGTACCAGATCTTCTCGACGTGTCCTTCCGGACATCGTTGCGCGTGGCCTCCCAGAGAGGCGGTGCGACAGCGCAGAAGGGCACGCGCCGCTTTCCATTGGTAAAGCGGCAGAGAATGGGTCTTCAGGTACTCCGGGAAGCCCGTTTCGAGAATCGCTTGCAGGGAGGTGATGGTGGCTCGACCTCACGATCATCGAAAACCGATCGAAATGGAAACGAACTTAGAATCGATCATCCTTCGCTCGCGAAATCTGCTCAACCGCTACTTCAACCTGTCTGTACTGCGAGCGAACTCGGCTTCAGGCTGCTTCATCTTTAGTCGGAACTAAAACTATCCATCCCTCTATGTCACTCTTCTACATAGGGTTAGCACTTATCCTACGCCGGTCCGGCGTGCTCGTCAATGCTCAACCAGGACGGATAAGCATCCGGGCTCCGGGCGGCTTACACGTCTCAGCAGGGACGGTAAGACTTCCCTTGCGAGGCGGTATCCTCATCAGTAAGTGGCTGTGGCAGAGGAACTTGTCCGGGCTCTTCGCCACCGTGGCGGGCAGCTTATACGGCTGTAAGTGGACGTGTAAGCCATAGCGTCCACGGCGTGCTTACCGACTTACCGCGAGAATCCGGGGCCGGGCGTCCTACCGGATGGGTCCGTGCGCGGGCTTCCACAGGGTCTATCCAGCCGCTGAATCGCTCCATTCCAAGCCCGCACCGGTCCCTTTCCGTTTTTGAACGGCCCCATTCGATTCCGGCATCGGACCGTTCCGCTCTCGAATTGGTCGTTTCAACCGCCGCATCGGTCCCTTTCGTCACCGGATCGGCCCATTTCAATCTCTGAATGGGACCGTTTCAATGGCTGAATCGGTCCGTTTCGGTCCTGCATGGGCCCATTCCCAGCCTGAAACAGTCCGTTTCGATTTCGGAATGGGGCCGGTTCGAGGACCGCATCGGTCCCATTCGAGGTTCGTATTGGTCGGTTTCAGAGACGGAAATGAGCGCTTCCAGAGACGATCAGGGCTTCCGTTCCTCCGGAACGCCTTCTCCCGGGAACGCCAGGGCCGACGCAGCGGTGCCGAGGATGGGCCTTCAGGGCAGGAGCCCGCGCACGCGGGAGAAATCCGACCAGAACATCTCGCTGCCTCCCGAGAGAGCCCGGATCACCGGTTGCCACCTCTCCACTGCACGCATCTGCAATAGGCGGGCTTCGTCCGGCGAATGCAGTTGACCCCAATGAGGAAGGGCATCGAATTCCCGCACGACACCCCGCAACCGTACCTTGAAGGCTTCGTTACCCCTGAGGCCACGAAAGGTATAGATCTCGACGTGACATGTCTGATCAAACTGCTGCATTCCGAGAGTGGCTCGCGTACGGCCCGTGAACCGCAAGTTCAGATTGACGATGATGGCGTCGGGGCCCCGCCGCTGCTCGCCGATGACCGCGACCAGGCGGTCCACGAACGCGATGGCCCTCGACGCTGGAACGGCGTACTCGTAGCTCTCGACCAACCGGGTGGTCTCGTCGTGAGATTGAGAGCCGTCGGCACTGCAGGCCGGCTGGGCGGTCATCACCTGAAAGCTCGCGCCGATCCGCGTTTCTTCCGGCCGTTGCCCATTGGTGATGGCAGCCTGGATCTGATCCACGATCGTCCGGCCGGAGACCACGAACGCTCCGATCGCCCAGATCAGGTTGATGGCGGTGGGCAGGATGTCAGCCACCCGGCGCGCGTCCTGGGGATTGACAGCCGCCAGCCCCAGCTCGACGAGAAGGCGGTGCGCGTCCTCGACCGGTCTAAGAGCTTCCGCTGTTCTCTGAATCTGGAGTGCAGGACCGGCGACTGGAACCAGTCCGAGGAGCGCGATCTCCGCCGAGGTCCGCGCCACATAGTCGCCGATGGCGCCGAAAAAGAGACCCAATGCACCGGGACCGAGGAGCCCCACCCCGGCCACGATGACACCGATGGGCAGCCCCCCCTGACCCGCCGGCATGCTCTCCGGTTCGGTGGTCTCGGTTCGGATGGTCACGCGGCAGCTCAGGTCCGCTGGGTTCACATTGATTTCCAGAAAACGCGGACTCCGGCCCGGGAAGGCCAGGTCCAGAATGTGCATTTGAGCTCGCGCCCATGATTCGGCCGTAGTGATGGAACGCAGACGGAACGCAGGCCGGCACTCGACGACCACGGAGTAGATGACGCCCGCGCAACCCATCGCCACCAGCACGGCGTTGAACCACTGGTTGTCATATACATTTTTGATGGAAGGGTCGAGCACACCCTTGGCCTTGGCGCGGTCGATGACGTCTTGCGTGGTCAGAGCGCCGGCGGCCGGCTCGATCCACCATTGTTGACCTCCGGGTCCGACCAGGTGGACGGCGCGTACCGCGTCCGCGACCGGTGGCAAGGAAACGTCCGCGCCGTGTACGCCCGTGCTCATGACGCCGGCCAGAGACTGCCCCCGGCTGCCGCCCAGGGTCGGCAGCGCCAGTCCCATGGCATCGAGCCGGCAGTTGAGATCGAAGAGCTTGATCCCCGCTTCGACGTGCACGAGACGGTTCCCTGCCGTCGCTGCCCGCGGATCGACAAGATCCGGTATCAGGCTGTCGAGCGTGCCGTTCAGCGCGGAGGTGTCGATGAGCGCCTGGGTGCGGCCGCCGACGACGCATTCGGTGAAGGACCACCCGCTCCCGGCGACCCCCGCGACTTCCCCCCGGGATTGAATCGAACGCACCGCATTGACAAGCTCCGCAAGGTTGTTGGGCCGCACCGTACGCACGATTCCCCGAACGTTGCGATGCCAGTTCACGAACTCCTGTCGGACGAATTCGGGCTCTGTGGCCGATCCGGCCCAGGGTTTCATGACGAGGATCTGGCGCTGATCACCGCCCAGGAACGTGTGGACGCCAGCGATGACATCGCTGCTCTCGAGCGGCCAGTCGCCGAGCGAGGCGCCATAGGGATGGAGACTACGGCAGCGGAATCGATCGTCCGCCCCGACGCTCATCAGGCCGATCCCCCAGGGGCTACGGATCAGGAAGTCGGCCGCGCCGTCCGCGGACAGGTCCCCGGTGGCGAAGACCGTGTTGTTGATCCGAGTGTCGACGATCCATCCGTCCACACGGGTCCCGTGGGCCACGAACGCGCGTCTTTCGAGCCGCCCGCCAACGAGCCTGAGGACGTGCAGCCCGGCAGGGTTGCTGACGAGGATCTCGCGGGCCGTACCGCCACCGCCACGGTAGCGGCCCGCGATGGCGTAGTCGTTCGGCGGCCCCACGACCAGGCCGGAGAGGTTGGCTCCATTGTCGTGGACCGCGACGGCTTCCAGGCGGCCGGCGACGACCTTCAGGACGGCGATGCCTCCCGGGCCTTCGATCAGAATCTCATCCTGACCATCGCCGTCCAGATCGGTGATCAGACGCACACGGTCTTGATCGGTGCGAAAGAGCCAGCTTCCGATGCGGCTCCCCGTCGCGGTCATGGCCAGGGACGTGCCCTCTTGTAAAGAGACGATTCCGAGGCCCCATGGGCTCTTCAGCACCATGGACCTCCTGCGGTCGCCGCCGAAGCGCCCGCTGCCGCAGTACAGGTTGTCCACGGTGCTGAGCACCCAGCCACCCAGGCGCGTCCCGTTCGGATGGTTCCGGGTAGGGAGAAAACCGGTGGCGTTTCGCGCCAGCGTGGCCATTCCGGCGCTGCTCCACACCAGCACCTCGTCACGCGCCGAGCCGGTGAAGTCTGCGATCGCCATCACGCGGTCTCGTCCTGGCCGGTTGGTGGCGTCGTAGCGCCAATCGCCGAACATCGTGTCCCTGGGCGCGGCGAAGGGGCAACGGAACCCGCTTCCGTCGTGCCGCAGGATGCCGATACCCCAATCGCTGGTGATGATCGCGTCCGCCCTGCCGTCCCCGTCGAGATCCCCAACACCCCGGATGTCGTCTCTTGCGGGATTCAGATTCCAGCCATCGATCCAGGTCCGGTCAGGATGGGTCGCGCGGGAGACAAATCCACCGGAAAAGCCAAGAATACCGAGGGTAGCCATCTAAAGTGCCTCCTGGTCCTGTGGCGCCGACTGCGCAGTGCCGATGGCGCTGCCGTCCTCTGTTGGGCGCCCGGCCTGGGATTCTCGTTACATGAGAGCACCTTTAAAAGGCGGAACCGCAAGGACACCAGGGACACCAAAGACGCCAAGGACGGCAGAGTCTTCGTCCTTGAAGTCCTTGGTGTCCCTGGTGTCCTTTATGTCTTTGCCTTCCTGTAAACCACCTCTTCCAGCGCCACCCGCGCCCGCTCGAGCTCCTCCCCCAGCCGCGCCATCAGCGGACCCAGCTCTTCGACCTGCTCGGCGCGCACCCGCTCCTCGATGGCGTGGCAGACCGCCGCGACCTGGGAGACGCCGAGGATCGAGCTGCTGCCCTTGAGGCGGTGAACGGCGCGCCCCACTTCGGGCCAGCGGCTCTCCTCCACTCCCTGGCGCGCATCGGCGAAGTCGGCGGCCGCGGTCGCCAGATAGGTCTCGATCAGGGCGCCGACCAGACCCTCTCCGGCGCTCAGATTTTGCAAGGCCTCCAGAGTCTCCGGATCGAGGGGGGCCGGAGGGTGCGGGCTGGCGGCGGCGAGGGCCGCCTGGAGCTCGGCGATCCGCACCGGCTTGGTCAGGTAGGCGTCCATGCCCGCCTCCAGGCAGCGCTCGCGGTCCCCCGCCATGGCGCGCGCGGTCAGCGCGATGATCCTCGGCTGGCGATCCGCGGCGACCTGCCCGCGGATGCGGCGGGTGACCTCCAGGCCGTCCATGTCGGGCATCTGGATGTCCATCAGGATCACGTCGTAGGAACGGCGCTCCAGCGCCTCCAGAACTTCCAGGCCGTTGCCCGCGAGGTCCGCCTCGTATCCCAGATGCCCGAGGAGGCCGGTCATCACCTTCCGGTTCACCGCGTGGTCCTCGGCCAGCAGGATGCGCAGGGGATGGCGGCGCGCCAGGCCCCGGTCCACGCCGCCGGCGAGGGTCCGCGGGCGGGGCGGCGCCGCGGCGGCGACTCCCGTGATCGTGAAATGGAAGGTCGAGCCCTGGCCGACGGCGCTCTCGGCCCAGATCCGGCCTCCCATCAGCTCCGTCAGCCGCTTGCTGATGGCCAGGCCGAGACCCGTGCCGCCATGCTGGCGGGCCAGCGAGCCGTCGAGCTGCTGGAAGGCGATGAACAGCCGGTCCAGGTCCTCGGCGGAGATCCCGACGCCGGTGTCGGCGACGGCGAAATGGGCTTCCCAGAGCCCGCCGTCCAGCGGGCGGGCGGAGAGCGACACCGTCACTTCGCCCCACGGCGTGAACTTCACGGCGTTGCCCAGCAGGTTGACCAGGATCTGGCGGGTGCGGGCGTGATCCCCCACCAGGGCTTCCGGGGTTCCCTCCGCGATGACGTGCCGGAGCGCCAGCCCCTGCCGGGCAGCCAGGGGGGCGACGATCCCGAGACTCTCTTCGATCACCGCCTGGAGGTTGAAGGGAGCGCGCTCGACCTCCACCTTCCCGGATTCCATCCTGGAGAAGTCGAGGACGTCGTTGATCAGCGCCAGCAGGGCCTCGCCGCTCGTCCGGATGGTCTCCACATAGCCGCTCTGCTCGGGCGTGAGCGGGGTCTCCAGCAGCAGGGTGGTAGTGCCGATGACGCCGTTCATGGGCGTGCGGATCTCGTGGCTCATGTTGGCCAGGAACTCGCCCTTGACGCGGCTGGCGGCCAGGGCTTCCTCCTTGGCCTGCTCGAAGGCCAGGGTGCGCTCCCGCACCTCCTCCTCCAGGTTCAGGCGCAGCCGGTCCAACTCGTCGTGGATGCGCCGGAACCGGCTGGCCAGGGAGAAGCTCATCGCCACCAGGACCGCCGCGAACCCGAAGGGCGCCAGCGACACGGGGCTTTGCCAGAGCCCGGGGACGATCCGGCCGGCCAGCTCGACGCATACGGCGGCGACCAGGATCAATCCCCCCAGCGCGAGGGTCCGCGCCTCCTGGTCGCCCCGCCGCGCCTCGCGGGCGATGAGGACCACCGCCAGGACGAGCAGCGGCAGCAGCCACAGCGAGCGGAAGTTGTGGCTGGCCACCACCAGGCGCACGTCGGGAACCAGCGCGACGAACAGCGCCAGCGCCGCGTGGGAGAGCTGATAGGCGCGCAGCGGCCGGGAGATAGGCCGGGAGAAGAAGGTCCAGAGGAACTGGATCGCCGCCATCGCGAGGAGGTGGCCCGTGAGGTCGCTCGCCCGGACGGCCACGTCGTACCGGCGGGTGACCTCGTACACCCAGAAGGAGCTGGCGAAGGTGTTGGCGGCGAAGCACAGGGCCAGGAGGCCGAACCACAGGTGCTCGATCTGCCGCCGGCGGCGCCAGTAGAGCAGGAGGTCGTAGGCGCCCACGGCCGCGAACAGCAGGGCGAGGAAGAGAAACGGGAGATCCGCCGTCAGGGTGCTGGACCACGCGAGGTCGGCGCGGTCGCGCAAGGTCCGATCGTCGCCGAGGGCCAGGGTGTCGCCCACCACCGCGCCGTTCGGCTCCAAGTCCGACCGCCACGCCACCCGCCGCGCGCGGAGCGCCAGAGCCAGCCGGCCGTCCTCCCCCACCGCCTCCCGGGGGATGTGAAAGACCTCCGCGAAAGGAAAGAACAGTTTCCCGGACCACCCGGGAGAGGCCCCGAGGAGCCTGCCCCCGGCGTACACCTGGTAGCCGCCGTAACTGGGATCACCGAGAAGGATGGCGAGCCGGCCGCGCCGGGCGGCGAGCCGCGCCTCCTCGTCGAGGGACACCACCCCCCGGAACCAGACCGGCCCGTCGAGGCCGGCGTACCCCTGCTCCCGCCAGGCGGCGGGGAGGGGGACCGCCTTCCAGGCCGAATCGTCGTAGCCGGGGCGGGCCCAGAGCGGATCGTCGCCGGGCCGCGACTTCCACAGCCCCGCCCGGGGCCTCTCCTCCTGCGCCCCCGCGGCTCCCGCGGCGAGGACAAGGAGGAGCAGGACCCACGGCCACGCGGGCCCGCGGAAGCCGCGAGTGCAACTTTTACGTGTCATGGCGTATTCATTAGTATAAGCTCGCTCAAGGTGAGCCTCACCCCAGAGGAGATCCCAGGATGCTCATCGGAGTCCTCGTTGTTGACGACCATCTCGTCGTGCGCCAGGGCGTCCGCGCCCTGCTCATGGGCGCTGACGACATCATGGTCGTGGGCGAGGCGGCCGATGGCCTGGAGGCCATCGCGGAGGCCAGGCGCCTCCACCCCCAGGTGATCCTGATGGATCTGAAGCTCCCCCGCCTGGACGGAGTGGAGGCGATCCGGGTCATCCTCGCCGAACAGCCGGACGTGGGCGTCGTGGCGCTGACCGGGACCGAGGGCGACGCGATGGTCCTCGCCGCCGTCGAGGCCGGAGCCCTAGGCTACATCGCCAAGACCTTCGAACGCGAGGACTTCCTGCTGGCCATCCGGCAGGTCGCCCGCGGCGAGCTCTGGCTGCCGCAGCGCCTGACCCGCAAGCTGCTGATACACCTCAAACCCCGTCCCAGCGGCCAGCCCGGAGCGCCGCTCACGGACCGGGAGGCCCGGGTGCTGAACCTCCTGGCCCGCGGCCGGTCCAACCAGCAGATCGCCGTCGAGCTGAACATCACCGAGGCCACCGTCCGCACCCACGTGAGCCACATCATGGAAAAGCTCGGGGTCAACAACCGGGTGGAAGCGGCCCTGCACGCCCTGCGGGCGGGAGTCGCCTCGCTGGAAGGGCACTGAAACCCGGCTCCCGCCGGGTCCGTCTCAACGCGGCGTTGAGACCGGCCTAAGCCAAACGTGGAGACAAAATCATACTTTCGTAGGATGACAAGCGGTGGGACGATGAGCGAAACTCTGGAATACGGGGTCAGGAACACAGATGGCGGCAACCCGGGGTAACACTCTGGGCGTCAACTGGTTCCTCCCTCTCCCCTCTCCGGGCCTGCGTCCAGCGTAGTCCCGGCATTTTTTCGCCTCGCCAACTCCGGTAATTTGCATCAATATATTTTCCGGAGTGGCTATGTATCCCGCCTGAAAGCTCAACCGAGATGGAACCGCAGGAACCCGAGGATCCGCCGGATGATCTCGCGCGAGGTCTCGCTGTCGTGCAGCAGGTCGAACGCGTGCGGCGCACCGGGATGATTGACGAAGGTCACCGGCAGGTTGGCGTCCAACGCCCTGGCCAGGAAGCGGTCCATCGTCTCATTGAGATGCGGGAATTCGTCTCGGCCGGATCGCAGGATGAACAGCGGCACATCTTTCGGGAGATCGTCGACGGACTTTCCCTCGGCCGGAGTGACGAACCTGAAGGTCGCGGCGGCGGCGGCCACGCCGGTGAACCCATCGAGGTCCAGCGTCAGCCCATAGCAAAGCACGGCGCACCTCAGATCGTTGTGCTCCTCGTCCATCAGGACCGCCAGCGCGTTCGGAGCGTGGCCCGAGCACGCCCAGACTCCGATCCTGTTCTCGTCGATCCCCAATTCCGCCGCGTTCTGGCGGACATATCGGATCACCGCGTGCACGTCTTCCGCCGGATCGGCGCCGGTGGAATAAGTGATCGCCACCATCCCCGAGGCCGCCGTCAACTGCGCCCAGGAGATGAACCCTTCCATCTCCTTGAACCTGCACCCGAGAATCCTCTGGGCTCCCAGATCTGAATATCCCATCACAAAGATGACGGCGGGCGTCCGCGCTCCGCTCTTCGTATCCGGCGGATAGTAGACGTCCATGGTCAGAGAGCCCGCGTCGGTGGCGCGGTATTCCACGTCCCGCCGCACCGTCACCGCGTCCATGCCAGGGATCTGGTAGACCACCCTTTTCGTCGTCATTTCATGCCGTTGGGTTTCTGGCACGTTACTCTCCTTTACGGCCGCTCGTGGGGCGCCCGACAGATTCTAGCCGAGGAGGCGTTTCAGATTTGGGACCCGGTCGCCTGCGCGAGGTTCCAAAAGTGGACCCCCAACAATGTCGCTACGAGACAAGTCTCTTCTTTTGAACTAATTACAGATCTCTCCCAGCCTGGCCCGGGCTCTGCAAAGCCTTCGTCGCCGTCACAGGACGACGAGGTCAACGCAGGCTGTGCAGTCGAGACATGCTGTCCAGCCTTTTACTCGGAAGGGGAAGTCACCGATGCGTAAGAGTGCCGTTTGCAGACTGGTGTTCGCCGTGGCCATGCTTTTCGTTCTCCTCCTGCCTGAGGCCTCCCAGGCGTTCGCCGCTCGGGATGACCGGCAGAGCACAGATGTGCTCGAAAGGACCGGGCGCAGGAAGCTTTCCGTCCCGAGCGGCGCTCGCGAGCAGTCCATCAACAAGCTCTGCTCGAGGTTTGTTTGGAGGTCGGGAATCGACCGGTTTTGCCAAGAAGGCCAGATGGTCGTGTGCGGCGACACGATCGTGTGGGGACCCTCATATGTTGATTGTTACTACTCCGTTTAGGAGCCGCTACCCACCGGTGAATTTCTGAGGACTTGGCGGATCAGAGGGGAGGAGCCAAGATGTAAGATGGCCCGCCCCTGTTCGCTGCTCGGTAGAGGTCCAAACCCTCGCCTCACCACGGCGCCTTCTTCATCCGTCCCCGCCCAGCAGACTCTCGGCCGTCATGAATGGAAAAGGAAAGATGCGCTGGCAGCGCTCGACCGTGTCCACCACGGCTTGCTCATCTTTGAGCTGACCCGCGTCACCGCCAGACTGTGGCAGGCGCCGGGGCAACGGAAAGCTCTGCCGGGCCGGCAGCAGCGAGACGCAGTCGCGGTAGAGGAGCCGCCAGCGAGGGCGACGGCACGGCGGCCGGCTCTTCTTCGCCGCCGACGACGGGATCGCCGGCAGCAAGCTGTGGGCGGTGCCGGTGACCCGTGATCCACCCTCCTCCTCCACTGGCGGCACAGTAGACGCAACGGTAATTGCCCTCTGCCTTGAGCCAACCTCCGGCCGTCCGTGTGCAAGCGCCGGGTTCGGCGGTGATGCGCTCATAGAGCCGGCTTGGTGCGGATGGTCATTATTTACGTGCATCTTGCGTCAAGGATAAGCTGCAAGATATCCTCTGATATCTCTGCCTCTTGAAGTTGTCTCAACCAAGAAGAGACTGGTGTGATCCAGACTTCTGCTGAGTCGCCGCCAAATCCGCGTCCTGTCCATACCAATCCCACGAGTTCTCCGTTTTCGTTCAATACTGGACCACCCGACGAGCCGGGACCAACGAGTGTCGCTTGATCCGCCGAAAGGGTCGCGACGATGGTCATTGCCGAGTACGGGGTCTCACCGCGCGGGAAAGGATCAAGACGCATGAGAGGCCGAGCATCGCTTACGACCAGTACTGCTGGTACAGGAGGGAACTTCCCATGTACACTGCTACTGACATTGAGAGTGTCGCCTCGGGTCACGGACTGAGTTGATAAGCATGGCGTAACGACCCCGCCAAAATCCAATACCGACGGCTTCAACTTGACAATGCCCAATTCTATGTCCCGATCAAGAAAAACGGTTTTCTCAATACCCACATCTATGGTGCGCCAGATGTACTTCCATCCAGGGACCCGAAAAGAGCTCAACTCGGGCAAAGCCATTGCCACATGCTGGTTGGTCAGTACGAAGCCACGCCCAATATAGACACCCGACCCCCGGCAAAGAACAGGAGAGGACGGACCCACGCACCCTGCCGGTTCAGTAGGAAATGAATACACCAAGCCGCCGAGGGCTACTGCCCCACATACCAAGCTAATGCCAAGAACTCGGAGTATTCGTTTCATATGCTTGCCTGACGCCGAACCGCCACTTCAACCCTCCACACGCGAACGACTCCGTGCTTCAGGCTCTCTCCAGCTTCAATCCTAACGAATAATCGACATTCCTCTATGTTGCTCTTCCATATGGATTTACCCCTATCCTACGCCGGTCCGGCATGCTCGTCAACGCTCAAGAAGAACGGACGAGAACCGCGGCGAGGCCGGCCACCTCTCCGGGCAGCCGGGATGGTGTACCATCTCCGCCGAAAATCACGGAGGCTGTTCGCGATGCCTAGAGCACGGTCCGGAGTCACGGTCGGTGAGTGGGCGAAGTTGGCCCGCGCGGTCCAGGAATTGGACGTGAAGGAGAGACCGCATTTTCGGAAGCACTTCCAGAAACTTGCCGACTTCGTCGAGGGAGTCCGCGCTCTCGAGGTGGAACGCGACTTCCATGCGGCCCGGAAGCAGGAAGCGACCCGCAAGATCCGCGCGATGCTGGAAGAAGGAAACCGCGTCGCCACCGTCGTGCGCCTGATCCTCAAGAATGAATACGGCCCCACGAGCGAGCGGCTGACCGAGTTCGGAATTCCGCCGTTCCGCGGAAGAAAGCGGCGCCGCAAAGAAGGCGACGGCGAGACGCCGGAACCCGCGGCGAAGGCTCCCAAGCCGGAAACGCCTTGAAGATCCCTCAGACGCCTCGCGGGCCAGGACGACGACGCTCCGCTCCCTGCGGCGTCTCCCCGAAGAAGGGAACGCTTCGTTCCCTCGTTCCGACGCCTCACAGAATCCGGGAACGCTCCATTCCCTGATTCCGCCGCCTCGCAGAAGAAGGGACGACTCTGTTCCCTTCTTCCGACGCTTCACAGAAGAAGGGAACGCTCCGTTCCCTTCTTGCGGCGCTCCACAGAATCAGGGAATGCTCCGTTCCCTCCTTCCGGCGCCTCTCCGAAAAAGGGAACGCTCCGTTCCCTCCTTACGGCGCCTCTCCGCAAAAGGGAACGCTCTGTTCCCTCCTTCCGATGCTCTGCAGAAGAAGGGAACGCTTCGTTCCCTCCTTGCGGCGGCGCTCCGAAAAAGGGAACGTCGCGTTCCCTCTTCCAGAAGAGCCGCCGCAAGGACCGGCGAAGCGCCGTCCTTATCCGCCGCCGCCCAGCAGACTCTCGGCCGTCATAAAGGGAAAAGGAAAGATGCGCTGGCAGCGCTCGACCGTGTTCACCACGGCCTGCTGATCTTTGAGCATGACCCGCGTCACCGCCAGGCTGTGGCAGGCGGGCCAGAGACGCGGGTCTTGCGTGAGAGATCGCTCCAGCTCAGCCGCGGCGTCGGCGTAGCGGCGCTCGTCCATGGCCTGGCGCCCGCGCGCCCAGGAACGGAACGCCGAATCCGGGGTTTCGCGCAGCGTCTCGGGCAACGGGAAGCCCTGCCGGGCCAGCAGCAGCGAGACGCCGTCGCGGTAGAGGGGCCGCCAGCGGGAGGAGCTCGCCAGCACCTGCCCGAGGGCGCGGTCGCGCGCTTCGTACATCGGCCAGAGCACGAGGTCGGCGCCGGTGCGGTCGAGCTCTTCCTCCCATCCCGGGCCTCCCTCCAGCACCCGGAAATGCTGCCGCTGCGTCTCGGGGACGAAGACCGTCTCCGCGCGCGGGTCGTAATGAACCTTCAACCGCCCCGCCGCCCGGTATTCGATATAGCCGCCCCACAGGTGGTACGCGAAGAGCTTGCCGGCGATGCCGTTGGTTTTCAGGAAGCTCACGCTTTCGACCGGCATCTGCGAGGCCCAGCTCAGGGGATCGAACGCCCGCGAATCCAGGGGATAGGGCGCCAGCCGCCAGACCGCGACACCGAGCAGCGCCAGCGCCAGGACGGCGCCAGCCGCCGCGCGCCGCGTCGCCGCCGGCCCCTCCGTCTTGAGCCACGCCTGGAAGAGGCGCGCCACGGCCTGCGCGGCGAGCAGGCTCTGCGCGATGGCGAAGAAGGGGATGAAGCGGCGGCTCTGCAACGACATCGCGAGCGTCAGCAGCGCCAGACCCAGTCCAGCCAGGGCGGCGCCGTCGCGCGGGGAACGCAGCGCCGGGCGCAGCAACACAAGGGCGCTCGCCACGCCGAGAGCCACGGCCCACGGGAACAGGGGGGCCTGGATGCCCCCCGGCACCCAGGGCGGCAGCCACTCGTACAGAGTCGTGCGCGAAGGGGTGTCGCTGGCCGTGGCGAGCTTGAAAACGAAGGAGAAGACGCTCCACCCGTAGGGGTTGAGGAAGGCCGCCACGACGCACGCGATCCACAGCGCGGCGGCACGGCGCAACCGGACGGCGAGAGCCCCCTCTGCCCCACTCGCCGCGAGGTTGCCCGCGAGCAGGATCGGCAGCGCCAGGAGGCCCAGCATCACGCCGCCGTGGAGGTTCACCCAGACCACGAAGAGCAGCGGCAGCCAGACCGGCGGCCGCTCGCGGCCGAGGGTCAGAGAGATCAGGACCACGAAGCCGAGCACCGACCAGAGGTTGGGCCGGATGTCGAAGAAGGGAACGCCCACCGCCAGCGCGAGCACCGTCAGCAGGGACGCCGCGGCACGGCTCCCCGAGAGCCGCGCCAGCAGGCGGTAGAGCCACAGGTAGGCGCCGCCCAGCACCAGCCACTGCCAGTACACCAGGGAGTCGACCCCGAACGCGCTCGACCACCCGTAATACACCAGGTCGGCCAGCCACTCGTGGTTGTGCCAGGGCCGGCCGGCGGCGGTGTACGACCACGAGTCCACGGCGGGGATCGCCTTGCCCCGCCAGATCTCCCGCCCGGCGGCGAGATGGAACCAGAGGTCGCTGTTGAACAGGAAGCGGAACATCAGCGACCACAGCAGCGCCGCCGTAGCCGCCAGCCACAGCGGCGCCGACGCCCGCTCGGCGAACCTCATCCAGGGCGGCGGCGGCGCGGCCGGCGCGGCGGGGCTCCGCCGGGCCCCGCCGTCCCGGGAGCCGCGATGACTACGCTTCCTTGCACTCATGGGCCGGCAATACTATCGCGTACTACCGGCAAACGTTGCCGGACTGCTGCAGCAATCCCGGCACGGCCTCGCCGACGCACCCGCCGGCGTTCGCGATGAGTTGTGCCGCCGCCGCCAGGTTGTTGACGCACGACACGTCGTTCACCCGGATGCCCGTTCCCTTCGAGTCCTTCACGACAACGCCCTGGAAGGTATTGCCGGCCGCGGGCTTGCTCGCGTCCCCATCCACCTGGGCGAGGAAGATTCCATGCTCGCCGCTGTTGTGGATCTGCATGGATCCGAACATGTTGTCCGCGGAATCCCGGATGAAGATCCCCACCTTGCCGCTGCTGCGGATCACCACGTCGCTCAGGATGTTGTTGTTGAAGTCGATATCCAGCGAGATGCCGGCAGCAAGATTACCGGTCAGGAAGAGGCCGGAGAAGACGCTGTCCTCCGTCTGGTAGCCGGCGAATCCGTCGAAGTGATTGCCGGAGGACGTGAAATCGCGGACGGTGAGGCGCCGGCACCCCATTTCGGTCACCAATCCGCCGGACCGGTTGTTCCGGGTGGTGACCCGCTCGATGATCACATCCGTCGCCCGCCGCACCGTGATCCCATTGTTGCGGATCGAGCCGGCGGGACAGGCGCAACTGTTCCAGCACTCGCAGCTCTGGGCCGTGCGGTTGCCGTCGATAGTGAGATCGGAGACCCGGATGTTGCGCCGCTCGACCGCGGGCGACGCCGTCGCCTGCCCGATGACCAGCACCGGCGCGTTGGCCCCATTGGCGAGCCGCAGCATCGTCGCGGCCCCGGCGCCGCGCAGGACCACATTGTTGCGGTCGATGATGACGGGGCACCGTGCAGACGTGCGTTCCCGCCGGGATCATCACCTCTCCACCGCGGCGGGGAGAGCATTGATGGCCTGCTGGATCGCGGCGCATTGCGCCGTGGCTACCTGAGGGAAGAGGAGCGTGAACGTGAGGCCGCAAAGAAAGGTTCGCATAATCAGCTCCTTTCATAGGATGCGCGTTCAGGTCAGCTCACGATTTCACCTCTCCGGATGAATCCGCAGGATCTCCGGATCAGGAAACCAGCGTCGCAGGTCCCATGCCTCCCTGGACGTTGACATATTGATAGCTCGGCCCCGCGGTGAGTCCCGTGCCGTCGTTCAGCCGTGCTCATCAGGCTCACCGCTGCGATCCTCAGCTCGTACATGAGCCCCATCGCGGTCTGGATGTTTTCCGGATGGCCGTTGAAGGACTTGTGGAGCGCGTTCAAGAGGCTGCTGTAGGTGTAGGCGTACTGCTCGACCCGCACGCGGGCCTGGGTCCCTTCCTTATAATCCGAGATCTTGGCGTTGGACTTCATCGGGTACACGCCCGATTCATCGAAGGGAATCGGATCACCACCGTAGGCGTATCCGGTCTTGGTCTTGATGATCTTCCGGCCATGATAGATCTCGCCGAAAGCGTAGTAATGCGCGGGATCGCCCGGCGACTGGAACGGATCGGACGTCGTGCCCTCGCCCTCGGTGACGACCAGCTCGATCGCCTTGACGGCGCCCTCCACGTTGGTGATCGGAAACAGGTGCGTGTAGCCGAACCACTCCTGCACCTGGCGCGCTTCGCTGCCCGGCACGAAGATGCCGTTGCCGAGCTCCACGATCTTTTTCTGGATCGCCCGGTAGAACTCGCCGATGGTGCCGAACTCCTCCTGCGCCGCCTCGAGGGTCGCGATGGGAATCGGGTTCTCCGGCTCTTCGATCACCATGAAGACGTCGTGAACGAGCTTCTTGGAAAACGGCTCGATCCCCACGGAGAAATCCTGACCGCCGATGCCCATCGGCAACGGTCCCGGATAATTCGGAATGAATTCGGGAGTGTTGATCTGAGGGCTGCCGCCGATCGCCACCAGGATGTTGGCGGAGACAGTGAGGTGCAGCATCTCCTCGATCACGATCGACCGGATGAGCTGCCGGATCTCCTCGTTGGCGCCGGGTTTCAAGGAGAACATCGCCGTCAGATACGGCGGAATCGTGGCGTGCTCCAGCTCGATGGCGTTCTGCAGATACAGATACAGGTCTTCCTTTTGGCTGGCCTTCTCCACACCCTCGATCCACTCTCGGCGAATCTTCAACATGGGGCTACCCTCCTTGTTGCCTGTCTTTTCTGGCCTGGAGTTGCAGGAGGAACTCGGTCTTGCCGCCGCGCTGGATCGGCTCCAGGTCGAGCTCCGGGACAGCGGTGTCCTGTTGCAGGACCCGAGGCGCCGCCGCCGTCGCCGCCTCCAGCAAGGGCGGTGGATCGCCTTTCAAGGGCAGGCCATTTTCGCCGGGATGGTTCAACCATTTGAGAAGGGTCGCGCGCCGGCCCGCCGACAGATCCCGGGTGACCGGCATGTAGTTCGGATCCTCGACCGGCAGGGAAAAAGCGAGGTTCAGGATGTCGGCATGCCGCACCACCGAATCGTAGTCGCCGAGATCCACCAGGTGGCGGCTCATAATGGGATAGAGATTGCCGTACTGGGTCAGGATCGGCTGGATGTCTTCGTACCAGGTGGGCTCCGCGGGCACCGGATGAGCGTCGAAAAGCAGAACGCTGACGAAGCTCCACGGGCTCGCGTTGTAGCCGGCGGGAAGCGGCGGATTCGCGATCTGGTATCCGATCCCGTACATCTGGCCGTCGATGTAGCCTCGGGGATTGCCGGGTCCCGCAGAGACGGCGCTCACGGGGACGAGGAAGGGCGAGCCGTCCGCGGGCGTCTCGACCTCGGTGGGATACTGAAGAGCCGAGAGGGGCACCCCGACCTCGGGAACCGGGACGTTGGGAATGTTCTGTCCGCTCCCCGCGCCTCCGATCATGTTGTTGTCTTCCGCCAGAGTGAGCGTCGCGGCGATGGGGCTCCCGTAGCGCGTCGCATAGAGACTCACGGAGGCGTTCTCGCCCGGGTTCAAGCGGTAGACATACTGATCGGCGCGCGCATACAGACCGCCCAGGCTCTCCTGGATCACCACCTGCCAAGCCCCGGCGCCCACCGCCTTGACGAGCACGAGGGGCTGGTCGGCGATGTGCTCACGGACCCATTCGTTGGAAGTGTAGTCGAACGTCTGAATTCCGGCCGTCGTCGCGTACCAGTCGGGTTGCCGATAAGGGATCGATCCCAGGATCTCGAGGGCATCCGCGCCCACCTGCCCGCCATCGGCCACCTGCGAGCTCTTGAGGACGGCGAGGGACAACGCGCCGACGTCGACCAGCACGCCCGAGGCGTTCTCAATCTTCAGCGCATTGCCGAAATCCGCGGTGACGGTGCGGCGCTGTGGATCGACGAGGCATTGGAAAGCATTGATGCCATGGACCGGCAGCATCGGATTCGGACCCAGCTTCGGCATCATCTGCCGGCCGAGGACGAAGTGACGCGGCTCCGCCGCACTGGCCGGCCCGATCGTGCCGGTGATCCGGCCCAGCGTGTAGCGCGGAATGGAGGGATCGCGGCCATAGCCGTACACATTGAACTGGATCGACAGCAGGCCGTCCTGGCTCGCTGCCTGTAAGGCTTGAAGAAGCGGCGACACGCCGGCGTCGTTCCAGACGACCTTTTCCAGAACGGATTGGTAGGCCGCTCCGATCTTCTGATCGTTCGGCGCGCTGTCCTGCCTTTGCCGGACCCAGGCATTGTTAAACGCCGCCACGCCGTAATGGCCGTTGAAATAGGCGCGGCTCTCGGAGTCGGTCAAGCGGAGCGCCATCCCCCAGATCTCGGAGACGAGCTGTTGCTGAGGATCGAGATCCACCAGCTTGCCCGAGACGCGCTGGTCGGAGTTCTCGAGCGCCATGCCGATGGCCGCATCCTGCCCCACGGTCACCGCCGCGCCGTCGAGCCAGCCTCCCGTGACTCGTGCAGCCGACCAGGCGAAAAATGGCCGTCCCCTCCGGCTGCCAGCCGCCATTGGGCGACACTTCGGAGCTGGAAGGCATCTGGTACTGCGGCTTGAATTGGGAGCTGTCGTAGAAGCGGACGTCGTTGTTGATCGTGGAGACGTCGGCCTGGAAGAAGCCGTTGAAATGCAGGCGCGGGCCAGAGAGATAGCTCATGACGGTCTCCTGTGGGTTCGAAGATCCGGGTCATGCCGGAGGAGCTACGATTTCGATACTAAAGCGAGTTGCGAAGACTCGTCAATGCCGTTATCTTATTTTTCCTTATGACTCCATCGCTATGGCTCGTCTTTTGGATTTCCATGACAGGGGCCGCCGGTCCTCCGGCGGAGCCTGTCGAGCCCGTGGCGGACGTCGAAGAGCCCGCGGCCACCGTCTACTCCACCACCACGGTCCGCGAGCGGCCCGTGGACTCGGCCACCGCGGCGGTCGCGGTGCTCGAACGCGAGACGCTCGAGACCTCGGCCCTGGCCACGGTCCAGGAAGCCTTGAGCTTTGTGCCGGGAGTGACCCTGGTCTCCGGCTCGACCCGGGGCGGTCTCACGGCCGCCCAGATCCGCGGCGGCGATCCCAACTTCACCCGCGTGCTGATCGACGGCGTGCCGGTGAACGACGGCACCTACCAGATCGGCGAGGTGTTTGATCTGGAGGCGCTGCCGGCGTTGGCGGTGGAGCGCGTGGAGGTCGTGCGCGGGCCGCTCTCGGCCTACTACGGCTCCACCGGGCTCTCCGGCGCGATCCAGGTGATCACCCGCCGCGGCGACGGCCCCCTCCAGGGCGAAATCGAGGCCGCGGTGGGAAACGCCGGCTACCGGCGGGCCGGGGCCACTCTCGGCGGCGGTAACGAGCGGGGCGAGGGATTCGCGAGCCTCCTGGGCGAGGAGGAAAGCGAGCGAATCGCCGAGGAGCGCTACCGGCTCGCGCATTTCCAGGGGCAAGGACGCGTCCGGCTCGCCGAAGGCTCCAACCTGCGTCTCACCAGCCGCCTCGCCTCCTGGGAAGGCGACGACTATCCCGACGCTTCGGGCGGCCCCGTCTACGGCTCCGGCGAGTTGCGGCGGGCGGAGCACGAGGAAGCGAGCCTCGGCGCTCTCTTCGTCCTCGACCGCACCGCGGGGCGTCTCCATCAGCTCTCCCTCTCCGTCTACCGGCACGACCTCGACCGCGCCAGCCCGGCCATCGGATTCGAGGTGCCGGCCTCGGTGGAGGCGACCCGTTTCACCCGCAGCCGCGCGGGGTGGGTCTCGAATTGGACCCTGCGGCCCGCGGGAGACGCTCAGCTCAGCGCCGGCGCGGACGTCGAACGGGAGGAAGGAGAAAACCGGAGCACCCTCTTCCTGCCCGACATCTTCGGCGGCGCCGTGGCCGGAGACTACGCGCGGACGCGCACCACACCCGGCGTCTACTCCGAGCTGATCGCGCTCCGCGACCGCCTGAGCCTGGAGCTGGGGCTCCGCGCCGACTTCCCCGAGGAGGCCGGCGAAGAGCTGAGCCCGCGGCTGGGGCTCGGCTACCGTCTGGGATCGGGCGCCACGCGGCTCCGGGCGTCGCTGGGCCGGGCGTTCAAGCTGCCGAGCTTCTTTGCCCTGGCGAGCCCGCCCGCCCTGGGCGGCAATCCGGATCTCCGGCCCGAGGAGGCGTGGGGAGGCGACTTCGGAATCACCCACCGTTTCGACCAGGACGGCGCGGACCTCGACGTCACCGTCTTCCTCCAGCGCTATAAAGATCTGGTGGACTTCGATTTCGAAACCTTTTCCCACGTCAACCGCTCGCGGGTCCGCGCCCACGGAGCCGAGATGGCCTTCACCTGGCGCCCACGGACCGCGTTCAACGCGGCAGCCAGCCTGACCTGGCAGGAAGTGGAGGACGAAGACACCGGCCAGCCGCTGCGCCACCGCCCGCGCTGGTCCGGAAGCGTGCGCGCCGGCTGGCAGGGGAAGGCCGGCTTCGACCTCGCCGCCGACCTGCGTTTCGTCTCGTCGAGCGTGGACGAGCAGATCCCCGTCCCCGAGCGCCACGAGGTCGAGGGCTACGCGCTTTTAGGCGGCGCCGCCCACTGGCGCGTGGGATCGCGCTGGCTCCTCGTCGCCCGGGTCGACAATCTCGCGGACGAGTCCTACGAGACCCTCATCGGCTTCCCCGGCGCCGGCCGCTCGGGGCGCCTCAGCCTGCGCTGGACAGCCGGGGGACGCCGATGAGGACCTACTGGCTCCTGATGCTGGGGATGGGCGTGGCCTTCCTCGCTCTCTTCGGTCTCGTCGCGGCGCTCCACGTGCCCCTGCTCACGGATCCGCAACCTTTTCTCGACCGGGCCGGCCTGTGGGGAGCCGCGGGGATCGGGGCCGGGCTTCTGATCGCAGACGTCTTCCTGCCCGTGCCGGCGAGTCTGGTGATGGTGGCGCACGGAGCCCTTTTCGGCCTCGTGGGCGGCGCCTTCGTTTCGCTCGCCGGGTCGATGGGAGGAGCGGCCCTGGGCTTCGCCGTGGGCAGGTGGGGGAGCGCTCCCCTCCACCGCTGGGTTCCCGCGGACGAGCGGCGCCGGGCCGGCGAGCTCTTGCAACGCTGGGGAGACCTCGCCGTCATCGTCACCCGTCCGGTGCCCATCCTGGCCGAAAGCGTCTCCATCCTGGCCGGCACCTCGCCCCTCGGTTTCTGGCGTTTCCTGGGCGCCGCTTTCCTGGGAAATCTCCCCGCCTGCGCCCTCTACGCGGCCACGGGAGCCACCGCCGCCCGCCTCGACAACGCCTTCCTCATGTTCGGCCTCGTCCTGGCCGTCGCCGCTCTCGTCTGGTTCGCCGGCCGCCGCCTCCGCCGCCCGTCCGCGACCGCTCCGAGGTCGCTCGAAGAGCCCTGAAACCTGGACCGGGCGCGACGCCTTGTGGTACCCTCCGGCCTCGCCTCCCGACAGCCTTGTAGTGGAGCCAGGACCCGCAGGAAGCCAGCGCAAGTGAGCATGGAATCATGACCGCGGTCCTCGGCGGCCGGCGCGAGCTGCGGGCGAGCCTGCTCATCGGGCTCTTCTGCCTGCTGGTCTACAACGCCAACGGGCGGGCGATCAGCGCCGGCGACGCCTACCCGGCGCGCTACCTGCCGTTCGCGATCTGGCGGCACCACACCGTCCTTCTCGATCCGATCGCGCCGCTCGCCGCCCAGGGGCGAGGCGATGCGGCGTTCTGGATGGTGCCTGTGTCCGGCGGCCACACCATCTCGCTGTATCCCGTGGTGCTGCCGGTGCTCATCGCGCCGCTCTACCTCCCCGCGGTCGGTTACCTGAACCTGCGGGGTTGGACGGATGCGCGGCTGGACCACGTGGCGAGGGTCATGGAGAAGCTCTCCGCCTCGCTCGTGGCGGCGCTTTCCGCGGCGCTCCTCTACCTGCTGCTGCGGCGCCGGGCGGCGCCGCCGACCGCACTGCTGCTCACCTTGGCTTATGCCTTCGGCACCACCACCTGGGTGATCAGCAGCCAGGCTCTGTGGCAGCACGGGATGGCTCAGCTCCTGGTGATCGGCGCCCTGCTGCTCCTCACCGGGCCGTGCACCGCGCCGCGGGCGCTGGCGGCGGGGTTGCTGTGCGGGCTCATCGCCGGCAACCGCCCTCCGGATGTCATCCTCGCGGCGGCGCTGGGCGCTTACGGACTGTTCTGGGCCGGCCGCCGGGCGGCGCTGCTCGTCGCGGCGGCGGCGCTGCCGGTGGGCCTGGTGCTGCTCTACAACCTCGGCGTGGCCGGCCACTTCGCCGGCGGTTACGGGCTGATGGGCAAAGCCGCCTTCTTGCAGCACGACCTGCTTTCCGGCCTCGGCGGATTGCTGTTCAGCCCGACGCGGGGGCTGTTCGTCTTCTCACCCTTCCTGCTCTTCCTCGTCCTGGCCTGGCGGCACCTGCCGAGCGACCGCGGCGAGCGCATCCTCACCCTGGCGTTGAGCGCCGGCGTCGTCCTCCAGATCCTGCTCTATGCCAAGACCGACTGGCGGGCCGGCATCTCCTGGGGACCGCGCTACCTGACCGACCTCCTGCCGCTGCTCCTGTGGATGCTGGCGCCGGTGGTCGCCTCGCTGCGCGGCCTCGGCCGGACGTGCTTCCTGCTCGCGGTCGGCGCCGCGGTCGCCATCGAGGCCATCGGCGCCTTCTGGTACACCGGCGTGACCGACCGCGCGATCTTCGCCGTCGCCAGCGGTCCCCACCAGATGCGGGCCGCGTGGGACTGGCGGAACGCGCCGTTCGTCGCTTCCTTGCGGCATGGCCTCGCGCCGGCGGAGCTGATGCTCGAGATGCGCGGCAATCTCGACGCCATCGAGGCCGGCGGCCGCGCGACCTCCGAGGTCACCGCCGGCCAGGAGGTCGTCGCCACCGGCTGGGCGCTGGCCGGCCACGCGACGCCCTGGCAGGTGGCCGTCGCCATCGACGGCCGGCCGCCCGTCGCCACCCGCACCTTCTTCGACCGGCCTGACGTCCGCGCTACGCTGCGCGAGGCGAGCCCCGCCGGCTGGCGCATCCCGCTCGACACCGCCGGCCTCGCTCCCGGCGAGCACCGTCTGACCGCCTTGGCCTGGGCCTCCGAGAAGGGAGAGGGACGTCTTCCTGGCGGAGCGCACGCTGACCGTGCGGGCCCCGGCCGCCGGCGAAGGCCTCGACGGCAGCTTCAGGACGGCGGCGGCGCGGCTTCGTGAGCACCAGCAGGAGCCGGGCTACTGGCTCACCGCCTACACGACCGCGACGCGCTTCCAGGAGCCGCGCCAGGAGATGAACACCTTCCTCACCGCTCTCCTGCTCGACCTGCTCGATCCGCTGGCGGCCACCGGCGGTCTCGGCGACAGCGTGCAGCGCGCCCGCCGGCACCTCACCGGCCAGATCGAGGCCGGCGGGCTGGTGCGCTACCACGGCCTGCCGGACGGTCCCGGCATCGGCACCCTGGGGTGCGCGATCACGCCCGACACCGACGACACGGCGCTCGTCTGGAGGCTCGCTCCCGGCCACGACCGCCGGCGGCTGCCGGCCGCCCTGGCGACCCTCGACCGATATCGCACCCGCGAGGGCCTCTACCGCACCTGGCTCGCGCCGCGGGAGGCCTACCAGTGCCTCGACCCGGGCAGCGATCCGAACCCTGCCGACCTCACCATCCAGATGCACCTGCTGCTGCTGCTGGCCGAGGAGCAGCCGCCGGCCGGCCGCGCGCTCTGCGAAGCTCTCCGCCCGGTCGTCGACCAGGACCGGGTCTGGGTCTACTATCGAAAGGCGCCGCTGGTCCCGATCCTGCGCCTGCCCGATCTCCAGCGCGCCGGCTGCGAGCTGGAGCTGCCCGAGTCACGGATGCGGACGCCGGTGCCGGGCCAGGAGATCTGGGTGTCCGTCGTCCGGCTGCTGGGGCGTGCGCAGACTCCCGGAGGCCCGCCGGCCGACGCGGCGGAGATCCAGACGGTGCTGCGCCAGCTTGCCAAGGACGACTTCGCCCTGGTGCGAAAGAATCCGCCGCTCCTCTACCACAACGATCTCACCGCGACGGTCCCCAGATACTACTGGTCGGAGGACGTCGGCTACGCGCTCTGGCTGAGGCTGTATTACGAACATGAGCATCTCGGTCATCCCCATCTCGGCGGCTAAAGCTTCCGCGGTCCGCTACCTGTCCTGCCTGCGCCTGCTGGAGATCCTGGTTCTCCAGGGCTCGCCACTGCTCGGCGCCGCCTTCGCGATCCGCCACCCGGCGGCGGAGAACCTGGGGCCGCTGGCGATCCTCCTCGCCGCCAACGTCTTCCTGGTGGCGCACATCTTCATGCTCAACGACTGGTCCGGCTGAGCGCCGACCTCGCCGATCCCAACAAGGCCGCCGGCGTCTTCACGGCCAGGGGTGTCGGCCGCAAGGAGATCGGCGGCCTGACGGCCGGCCTGCTGGCCCTGAGTCTCCTCCTCTTCAGCCGCCTCGGCCCGAGCGCCCTCTGCCTGGCTCTGGCCATCGCCGCCCTGAGCGCCCTCTACTCCCTGCCCCGCTTCCATTGGAAAGGCAGACCGCTCCTGAGCTCCGCGGCCCACCTGGCCGGCGGCGTCCTCCACTTCCTCCTCGGCTATTCTCTGGGGAACGCCATCGACCGCCGCGGCCTCGCCATGGCCGCCTTCTTCGCCCTGACCTTCGCCGCCGGCCACCTGACCCAGGAGGTCCGCGACCATCAAGGCGACGTCCTCAACGCCATCCGGACCAACGCGGTGATCTTCGGCCCGCGCCGCACCTTCGCCGCCAGCCTGGCCCTCTTCACCCTGGCCTACGCCCTCCTTCTCCTCCTGGCCCTCCAGGGCATCCTCCCCCGTCCCCTGGCGGCCCTCGTCGCCCTCTACCCCCTTCACCTGCGCTGGTCGCTCAAGACCCTGGCCGAGGGCCTCACCTACGAGAGCATCGGCCGCCTGCAAACACGTTACCGCGCGCTCTACGCCGTCATCGGCCTGGCCATGGTGGCGGCTTTATGCGCCCCCAGCCCCTTCAAGCCTTCGGATGACCTCCAGGGCCGCTTGGGTTTGACTCTCTGTGTCGCGGAAGATGACCCTTGCTTCACCTACGGTTGCGATCCGGCGTATCTGCACTTCTTTCCTAAGAGCGGTCAGGACGTCCTTGGCCGATGCATGTCGCAGGGTGACAGCGGTAATGACGGTTCCGTCGCTGGCGGGGAGAGGCGCTTCGTCGGCGGTGTCGCCGGCCGCGTCCGCCCTTCTCACAACCTCGCTAACCAAAGCGAGATTTTCGGGAGTGTCCCGGACGATGATCGTGTGCTCGTCAACGTCGCTGAGCTTCTTGGTGTCGGTGATCGACCTGAGAATTGTAAAGGCATCCTTGGCTTCGATGTTTTCCAGGTGGAACGTCTGGTCCTGGGCAGGCTCGTCAGCCGCGCGCGCGGTGCCAACGAGACAGGTCGCGCAAGCGATAACGAGAGCCAGAAGGAATTTCTGGGACATGGCCTTCCTCCATGGTGTGTTCCTGTTCTTAGAGCACCGTGGCACTTCGGAGAGCTCCCCTTCTAGCTCTTATACGAGCCAGGCAGCTAAGGCGTTACGGCTAACGCGCCTCCACGCGGGTAGTGTGCACCCGGCGTGTGTCCGGCCTCCAGCGGAAGAGGTGCCGGCCGCCTGATCGGGATCGGAATCGAAACCGGATAGGCCGGCCCCACGTAGGACAATCCATGAGACGTGAATCGGGGGGAACCCTCGTCACATTCTTTGTGCTGACCTACGCCTTGATGTGGGCCTGCTTCATCACGGTCGCCGTAGCGAGGATTCCGGCGAACGGACTGGTCGGTATCCTGTTACTGTATCTGGGGATCTTCGCTCCCTCCCTGGTGGCTCTTGGGCTGACGGCACGAGCGGAGGGAAGCACAGGCGTACGCGCCCTGCTGGGCCGTGTCTTCCAGGGGCAGGTCGCCGTGCGTTGGTATGTGTTCGCCATCGGCTACATTCCCGCGGTCAAGCTCACCGCTGCTCTCCTGCATCGCATGGCCACCGGCGCGTGGCCCCGCTTTGGCACTACGCCGCTGTACCTCATCCCGCTCGCCATCGCGTTCTCGACGCCTGTCCAGGCAGGAGAGGAGATTGGATGGCGCGGCTATGCGTTACCCCGCATGACAGCGCGCTTCGGCCTCGGGGGCGCGAGCCTTCTGCTCGGGCTGATCTGGGCCTTCTGGCACCTCCCTCAGTTCTTCATTCCCGAAGCCGACACCTATGGACAGTCTTTCCTGGTGTACGTCCTGCAGGTGACCGCGATATCCGTCGCCATGGCGTGGCTCTATGCGCGCACCAACGGAAGTCTGCTGCTCGTCATGTTGATGCATGCGGCGGTGAACAACACCAAGGACATCGTGCCCTCGGCGGTACCGGGCGCCACGAACAGTTTTGGGTTGAGCGCATCCCTCGTTGCATGGCTCACGGTGACGTTGCTGTGGATCTGCGCCGCGTATTTCCTCTCTCGAATGCCGAAATTGGATCTCCGTGGATGGTCTGCGAAGTGGATGTCTTTATGCTGGAACCCAGACTGTAGGCCCGCCTGGCTCGCGGGTGTCCTGCGCGGCGGGACTTGGACCGGTCGAGAATCTCCAGGCCAAACCGGGCCGAGGGCACTGGATCGAAAGTCGGAAGCGGACGGGGTTTTCCTTTGCGGCGAGCTGCCAAGGGTCGATCCTCCATGGTCACCCCGGACAGGTGTCATGCCCGGAGGGCATCGTCAAAAGGCCGGTGCGTCCCCACTGTAGAGACGTCCCGTGGGGCGTCTCCGGATCGGGGGCAAGGCGGCGAAAACGTAAGAGGCCCGCGGCAGGTTGAGGTTTCTCGTTACCGAGGTGCCGCCTCGGAGACGCCCCGCGGGGCGTCTCTACAGTGGGGTCGAAGCGTTGTCCTGAATCGGCACGACGGCGCCTTTGCGAACCGTTGTGGGTGGCGCTTTGGCGGTGAGATCAGCGGCGTTTCTTTGCTTTGGGGTGATGCCGGTCCTTTTCCCAGCGGATGGGGTTCTCCTGAATGTAGCGCCTGAATTTCAGCAGCGTTTCTTCGTCTCGCACAATCTGGTCGAAGAATCTCTTCTGCCAAGCGAAGGCTTCGCAACCGCCGGTCCAGATCCGGCCGCTGCAGGCACCCTTGAAGTGACCGATGACCTCCCCCAGCGATCTCCGGCAGTTGACGAGGCGCGGCCGGTCGAGGTGGAGGATGCCGTGGAAGTGATTCGGCATCACGACCCAGGCATCAAGTTTCACATGGGGACGGCGACGCGCGGCCTCCAGCCATTCCTCGGCCACGATGTTTCCGAGATCCGAGAGGACCATCTGTCCCTCAACGACGTCGCCGAACCAACAGACCCGGTTCCAGGTGCAGATCGTCACACAATAGATACCATGTCCGTAATTCCAGCCAGGTAACCGTGTGGATGGGATCCGGTAACGGCCCCGGAACAGGATATTTCGCATTGCGGCGCATTATCCCTCAATGGCGGGTCGCGATGTCAAGGTACGGACATCTGCGGAGCGTCGTTGGGCGTCGGAGAGGAGGGTCACCGCCGCGGAGACACCGGGGCAAGGGCGCGTGCCCGCGGGGTGTCGGTGGTATCGGGAACGAGGGTCGCCGCCTCGCAGACGCCACGCGGAGCCTCTCTACAGCGGGTCGAAGCGTTGTCGTTCAGCGGAGCGACAGGGCCTCTACAACCCGTCGTGATGACGCCTTGTAGAGGGAACGCCCCCTCCTTCACCCCTCCGGTGCGTCCCCAATGTAGAGACGCCCCGTGGGGCGTCTCTGGATCGGGGACAAGGCGGCGAAAACGTAAGAGGCACCGCGGCAGGTTGAGGTTTCTCGTTACCGAGACACCGCCTCGGAGACGCCCCGCGGGATGTCTCTACAGTGGGGTCGAGGCGGTTGTCGTTCAGCAAAGCAACAGTGCTTTCCGATCCGTCCTGGTGACGCTTTGTAGAGGGAACGCGGCCTCCTTCACCTCCTCCGGTGCGTCCCCAATGTAGAGACGTCCCGTGGGCGTCTCTGGATCGGGGGCAAGGCGACGAAAAGTACCAAGTATCTTCACTGGTTCTCGAAACGCTCCCTTCGAGCGTATGCCCCAATAAGGTCTGGATACATCTGCCCGCAGCTCGCCTCAATGTTGAATGGTCCAGCTACGGGTAGTTTACGCAAGATTATATTTTCAGCCTCTTCAGCCGACGTTGGACAAAACGCGCCTCCAGGCTCAGAGTGCAAGAAGAAATCGCCAAGCGGCGCCCCGCAGGAGCAATGATTCATGAAGTATCGTGCCCCGGCTGTCTTCGAGTACCGCTTCTTGAAGAAGGTATATCTTTGGCCTAGGAGATTGACCAGCTCTCCAGGGAGATTTTCGACTGAGCTCAGTAGAATCATGCAGACCTCTTCGCTCTCTATTGACTCCCCATCGAGACGATCTACGGCGAGAGCAATTACTGGAGTCTCGCAGCCGCAACTCCAGCAGGTACTCGACGATTCAACGAGATAGATCGGAGCCGAAACCTGTAGCCCACTGGTCTCACTCGGCTTGGGTAGCCATTTGCTGAAAAGATCAAGATTCCTTCCTTCCGGCACATACCATTTCCGCTCCGCAGGGTTCCATCTCGCACCAAGTCGCTTGGCCTCATCCTTTTCATGATAAGGCACATCTAGGAAGACTCTCTCACTCATTGAAACCCTCTCCACGCTGTCTTGACATCCGGTCAAAGTCGATCTCCCAACGGGATGCAAAGTCATTCGCCACCACCTCGCGAACAAGCTCGTCGAATTCGAAGGGACCTCCGTATAGACGAGCGAGGTGATCGAAGACGAGTACGCGCGCAGATCTAACGGGAGTGCGATTCGCCCAACTTAGCCATACTCGCTGGCGAATAACCAGCCACCAGTGATCTGCAAGTCGCCATGTTCTCTGGCTATCGACCGCTGATACGTGCCCAGCCGTGAACGGGAGTAGCCGGTCTAGCACGGCCACCATGCTGCCCGTAAGCCGCAGGTCGGCATGACCAGAAATGCCGCATGGTCCGCAGAACCGTTCTTGGAAGGCACTCGGCGTCATTCTAGTTACACCCAACTTGAGTTCCATTGCCGTTGCCGAGTCTCCGGCTGCTGCAAGGATATCCACTGTTTGGGCTCCGTCGCAGGCGAACACCTGGTCGCCGCTGTGCACTCTGAGAAGGGCACGATCAACGATGAACTCAGGTGGCGCAGCACCGAGGTCGGCGGCTAGCGAAACACCAGACACGGCGCACGTGACCCGGTCAAGTTCACCCCGTTCCGCTAACGCCACGAGCATGCGGCCGACCAACGGCTCTCCGATGTGCGACAGCTCGATTGCCAAGAGCTTTTCCTATCGGCTAACAGCTAGGGTCACCGGCACGTCAGCACTTATCCAAAGCAGCTTATACGGCCAAGTCAATCCAAAACTGTACGCGCCTAGAAATCGTTAACTCCATCCACAGAACTTATTTGAATATCATAACCTTTGTTTCGGTTCCAGTCAATGGACGAGAGACTCGCCGTGTAAGCACCTGTCCGGCAGCAAATGCGGGAGGGTTCCCCGCCTTGGTTTGGCAACCCCCATCGTAGAGATACCCCGTGGGGCGTCTCCGGATCAGGGTCAAGGCGGCGCAAAACGTAAGAGGCCCGCGGCAGGTTGAGGTTTCTCGTTACCGAGGTGCCGCCTCGGAGACGCCCCGCGGGATGTCTCTACAGTGGGACAGCCAGCCCCTCCAAGGGCAGAGCGAAGGATGGCCGCAGTCTCTCCCGCTCACCGATACGCCGCCGCCTGAATCCCATACAGCTCGGCGTACGGCCCGCCGTTCGCCATGAGGTCTTCATGGGTGCCGAACTCGACGACCCGCGCGCCGTCGAGCACGACGATGAGGTCGGCCATGCGGACCGTGCTGAAGCGGTGCGACACGAGGACCGTGACGCGCCCGTCGGCGGTGGCGATGTCCTGGTGCGCGGCGGCGGCGTAGCGCTCGAAGAGGGCGTGCTCGGTCTCCGCGTCGAGCGCGGCCGTGGGCTCGTCGAGCACGAGGAGCAGCGGGTGGTCGCGCATGAAGCCGCGCGCCAGGGCGAGCTTCTGCCACTGGCCGAACGAGACGTCGACGCCGCCGGGCCAGGTCGGGCCGAGTTGGGTGTCGAGCCCGGCCGGCCAGCGCGCGACGACGTCGTCCGCCCCGGCACGCCCGACGGCGCGTAACACGGCGGGCTCCTCGTCGAGACGGGGGACGTCCCCGACGCCGACGGACTGGCGCGCGGGGAGCTCGAAGCGGAAGAAATCCTGGAACGCTCCGGCGAGGCGCTCGCGCCACTCGTCGGCCCGCATGCGCGCCAGCGGCTGCCCATCCACAAGGATCGCGCCCGAGGTGGGCTCGTAGAGCTTGGCGAGCAGCTTGACGAGCGTGGTCTTGCCGGCGCCGTTCTCTCCCACGACCGCGACGACGGCGCCCGCGGGCAGCTCGAGCGTCACGTCCTCCAGCACGAGGCGTTCGGTGCCGGGGTAGGCGAAGGAAACGTGATCGAAACGGATCCCCTGCCGCAATCGCGGCGGCACGGGCTGGTCGGCGTGAACGGTCAGGGACGCCGCGTAATCCTCCAGCCAGGCCAGGCGCTGGGAGCCGTCCATCCAGATCCCCCGCAGGAAGCCGATCTCACCGACGGTGGCTCCGATGTACGCGGAGAGACGCGCGCCGGCCGCGAGGACGAGCAGCACGTCGCCCGCGGGGGCCCGCAGTCCCGCCGAGACGAAGGCCACCGCGCCGACCCAGGCGCCGCCGAACACGGCCCAGGCGAGCGTATGCCACGCGGCCGAGCCCCAGCGGGCGCCGGCGATGGGCCCATACCAGCGCTCCCAGGCCGCGCGGCGCCCGTCGGCGACGCGCCCGCCGATGCCGGTGACGCGCACCTCCTTGCCGGGCGCGGCGGTCGTCGCCAGGGTGAAGAAATGCTTCGCGAGCCGGCTCGCCGGAGCCCCGCGCTCGTAGGCGCCGCGCTCGACCCCAGGCCGCCATGCGGAGGTGAGCACGGTGGGCAGCGCGAAGACGGCGAGCAGCGCCAGCAACGGATGGATCGAGACGAGCAGGGCGATCGTCACGCCGAGCCGCAGCAGCCATCCGCCGATGGAAAAAACCGACATATACATGTGATCGAGCACGAAGATCTGATCGCGCAGCACGGAGAGCCGGTTGAGAATGTCGGGACGCTCCTGGTGGGCGATGGTGGAAACCGTCGCCTGCAGCCGGGCCACATGGCTTTCGAGCGCGATCGTGACCCTGTCGCGGAAGCGGCGCTGCACGCGGGTGCTGACCGTGCGCAGCAGCCACGTGGCCGCGGCGGAGACGCCGAGCGCGACCGCGGCGATGCGCACGATCCGCGCGTCGCCGCTCGAGCACCCCCTCGCCGAGCAGCGCGAGCCACCAGGCGATCAACGCGTCCGGCAACGCCGCCAGCAAGCGACAGGACGAACGCCGACGAGCATGAGGCCGGGCTCGTGGCGGTATCCGAGCTTGCACAGCCGCCACATGGACGGCAGCGCGGGCGGCAGGGCGTCGTCCCGCCTGACGCGAGGGTTCTCACGAGAGGACGTCATAGATGACTCCCTCCTCGTCCTCCATCGCCGTGAAGCGCTGGGCCTGGAGATCGAACATCGTCCGGTAGCGGCCGCCGAGCGCCATCAGCTCCTCGTGGGTGCCGAGCTCGATCACCTTGCCGTGCTCCAGCACACAGATGCGGTCGGCGTGGCGCACCGTCGAAAAGCGGTGCGAAATGAGGATGGTCGTGCAGTGCCGGGTGGCGGCGAGGATGCGGTCGAAGATCTCGGCCTCGCCGCGCACGTCGAGCTGCGCGGTGGGCTCGTCGAGCAGCACGACTCCCGCGCCCAGCCGCACCGCGCACAGCGCGCGGGCGAGAGCGATGCGCTGCCACTGCCCGCCCGACAGGTCGGTGCCGCCCTCGTAGCCGCGGGCCAGCACGGTGTCGAGGCTCGCGAGACTCGCGGCGCCGGCCTCCTCCAGCGCGGCGAGGACGGCGGCGTCCGGCGCCTGGTGCGAATCCTTTCCGGGAGCCACGTTGTCGCGCAGCGGCAGCTCGAAGCGGATGAAGTCCTGGAAGACGGCGGCGACGCGCTCCCGCCACGCGCCGAGATCGAAATCGCGCAGGTCGATCCCGTCGATCTCGATCGCTCCGGCCTGCGGATCGTAGAGCCGGCACAGCAGCTTGGCGAGCGTGGTCTTGCCGGCGCCGTTCTGGCCGACGATGGCCAGAGACGATCCGGCGGGGATGGTCAGGTCGAAGCCTTCGAGCACCGGGGCGGAGCCGCCGGAAGGGTACGCGAACGTGACGTCGCGGAAGCGGATCTCGCGGGCCGGCAGGCCGGCGGCCTCGCGGGTCCCGGAGGGCAGCGCTCCGCCGGTCGCCATGGCGGGCTCGAGGCGCAGCACCGCGGCCACCGGCGCCGCGGCGCTGTCGAGCGCCCAGTTGAGCCCGCCGAACGCGATCATCGACGCGCCGACCGCGCTCTGCGCATAGATCACCAGCGCGCCGAGCTCGAGCCGGCCGCCGGCGGCGTCCTGGGCGAGCGACCAGAACACGAGGACGTTGGCGCCGATCACGAGCAGCATGCTCCACAGCAAGGGCTTTTCCCGCAGGCGCGTCGCCTCGTACTGCAGCTCGTGCAGGCGGGTGCGGCGCTGGGTGAAGCGGTCGAGGATCCAGCCGGCGAGGCCGAACAGGCGGAGCTCCTTCGCGGCGGGCGGATCGACGGCGAGCCGGTAGGCGTATTCGGCGTCGCGCTGCGCCGCCCGCACCTCCTCGGTGTTGCGGTCGTGCCAGACCGCGCTCTCGCGCAGCAGCCAGTGCGTCGCCAGCCAGGCGCCGGCGAGGACGAGAGCCGCCCACCAGCGATACCCCGCGAGCACCGCGGCGAACGCGAGGCCGGCGATCATCTCGACCAGTCCCCCGGCGATGAAGTCCATCGAGATCGAGAGCGGCGGCGCGGTCATGCCGAGATCGAAATCGCGGGCCACCGTGAGGTCGTTGGTGAGCTTGGGATCTTCGAGATGGCCCATGCCGGGCGGGCGGACGCAGGCCGCGGTCAGGCGGTCGTAGAGCCAGGCCGCGGTGCGGTCCCCGAGGTTCGCGCTCACCGCCTGGTGGATCGGGGTGAGGACCTGGAGCAGGACGAACACGATCCCGGCGAACGTGAGCGGAGCCGCGAGCCCTGCGCCCTGCTGGACGGCGGCCACCAGCACGCCCATGGCGATGCCGAACAGGGCGGGCAGAAGGCCCCGCAGCACGAGCACCGTCCACCATACGTCGGCCAGAGCCCGGTCCGCCTTCGGCAGGACGGCGAAGAGCTTCCACTCGTCGCGCTCACGCAGGGGTCGCATAGGGAAGGAGCTTACAACGGCGTGGCACCGCCGCAGACATCCCGAACGCATCCGCGGAACCAGCGATGCGCCGGATCGGCTCCCAGCCGCGGGTGCCAGAGCAACGAAACCGTGATCTCCGGCGTGGAGACCGGAAGAGGAAAACTGTGCATTCCGGCCCGCAGGTTCGTGGTGTGGCGTTCGGGAACGCTCGCGATCAGGTCGGAGGCACGGGCCAAGGCCAGAGCGGTCGAAAAGCCGTCGACGATCGCGACGATCTCCCGTTCCAACCCCAGAGCCTCCAGGGCTTCGTCGATCGGTCCCTTCTCGAAGCCCCGCCGCGATACGAGGATGTGCTGGCCGGAGGCATAACGGGAGGGCGTGATCTCGCCCTGGCTCAGCGGATGCCCCATCCGCACGACGCCAATGAAACGGTCTCGGAACAACGCCTGCGCGCGCAGCTCGGGAGCTGTCGCCGTCCCTACGACGCCGGTTTCCAGATCGATGGTCCCGTCGCGAAGCGGCGCGCTGTCTTTGTCCGATTTCCGCACGAAGCGCAGCCGTACGCGGGGAGCTTCCTTGCCGACGCGAGCGATGAGGTCCGGCCCGAAGTTCTCCGCGAAGCCTTCGCTGGTCCGCAGGGTGAACGTTCGGGCCAGTCGCTGGAGATCGAGCTTCTCGGCGGGGCGCAGGACCGCTTCCACGTCCTGCACGAGCTGACGGACCCGCTCGCGGAGCTCGAGCGCCCGGGGTGTAGGGACGAGACCGCGTCCGGCCCTGACCAACAGCGGATCGCCCGTCGTCTCGCGCAATCGCGCCAGGGTCCGGCTCATCGCCGACGGGCTGAGCCGCAACCGTTGGGCCGCGCGCGCGACGCTGCCTTCCGCGAGCAGGACGTCGAGGGCGACCAGCAGGTTGAAATCGGGCTGCGACATGCATCGACCGTAGCACAGCCCGCCCGGGATGCCGCGTCAGACGCACGGATGGAGTGCACACGGCGCGCCTTGCGGAAGGCAAACGGCCAATTATGCTTGGGACCATGTTGAACCCAACGATGACAGGAAGCGAGGCCATCGCCGGAGCTGGAGAACGCACCTCTTCGGTCTCCTGGGCGCTGGCCGGCCTTTCCCTCTCCATGTTGCTGTCCTCGCTCGGCACCAGCATCGCCAACGTAGGCCTGCCGGCGTTGGCGCAGGTGTTCGGCGCCTCCTTTCAGGAAGTCCAGTGGATCGTCCTCGGCTATCTGCTCGCCATCACCACCCTGATCGTCGGCGTCGGACGGCTGGGCGATCTCATCGGCCGCCGGCGGCTGCTGCTGGCCGGCATCATCTTGTTCACGGTGGCCTCGGTCCTGTGCGGCGTCGCGCCCACGCTCTGGATGCTGATCGCCGCGCGGGCGGCGCAGGGCCTCGGAGCGGCCGTCATGATGGCCCTCACCATCGCGTTTGTCGGCGAGACGGTTCCGAAGGCCAGGACCGGCAGCGCCATGGGCCTGCTCGGCACGATGTCCGCCATCGGCACCGCGCTCGGTCCTTCGCTCGGCGGCGTTCTGATCGCCGGGCTCGGTTGGCGCGCCCTCTTTCTCGTCAAGGCGCCGCTGGGCCTCCTGACTCTGCTTCTCGCGTATCGCCATCTGCCCGCCGACCGCCCGGCGGCGAAGATGGATCGGGCCGGCTTCGACTTCGTGGGTACGCTGCTGCTGGCGCTGACGCTGGCGGCCTATGCGCTCGCCATGACGATCGGGCGCAGCCGTTTCGGTCCGCTCAACGCGGCTCTGCTGCTGGCCGCCGTCCTCGGAGTCGTTCTCTTCGTGCTCGCCGAGGCGAGAGCGGCCTCGCCCCTGATCCGAGGGTCGATGCTCCGCGATCCGGCTCTCAGCCCGGGCCTCGTCATGAGCATGCTCGTCTCGACGGTGGTCATGGCGACGTTGGTGGTCGGGCCGTTCTATCTCTCGCGGGCGCTCGGGCTCGACGCGGCGCTGGTTGGGATCGTCTTGTCCGCCGGTCCGCTGGTCGCCGCGCTGACCGGCGCGCCGGCCGGCCGCGCCGTGGACCGCCTGGGCGCGGACCGCATGTCCATGGCCGGGCTTGTCGGCATGGCGGCCGGTTCCTGCCTTCTGTCGATGCTGCCGGCGAGGCTCGGCATCGCCGGCTACGTCGCCCCCATCGCCGTCCTCACCGCCGGCTACGCGCTGTTCCAGACGGCCAACAACACCGCCGTCATGGCCGACGTCCGACCGGACCAGCGGGGCGTCGTCTCGGGCATGCTCAACCTGTCGCGCAATCTCGGGCTCATCACCGGAGCCTCGGCGATGGGTGCCGTGTTCGCGCTCGCCTCAGCGGCAGCCGACATCACGACGGCGCCTCCCGCGGCCGTTGCCACCGGTATGCGGGTCACGTTCGCGGTCGCGGCGACATTGATCATCGTCGCGCTTACCATCGCGGCTGGAAGCCGTGCTCTCGCGACACGCTCCGAGCTCAGGGCCTCGCAAGGCAACCTTCGATAACTTTCCCGATCTCCCGGGCGGTCTTCATATCCGGCCCCGTTTGCGGGTAGGCCGCTTCTCGTGGGCCTCCAATTCGGCCAAGGACGATGCGGGAGGCGGCTGAAGAAGAGCGTTGAAGTCATCGAGCCGGTTCAGGGCGAAGGCGAGAGACAGCAGGTGCTGGAGCGACACCTTTCCCGTGTCCTCAAAGCGCCGCAGCGATGCGAGGCTGACCCCGGCAGGAAGAGCCAATATATCGGCCCTTATTTGGACTTCAATCCACCTCGCCGAACCAGCCGCGCCGCTCCATCCACTTGGCCAGCTCCAGGACGGGGGTCACGGTGAAGGCGAGGCCGGCGGCGAGGAGCCAGTCGGCGGGCGGCAGGGCGTAGGTGCCGAAAGCCCTCTCGAAGAACGGGAGGTGGACGATCAGGACGAGCAGCGCCATCTCCCAGAGGATCGCCAGGTTCAGCCAGCGGTTGGCGAACGGGCGGCGCAGGACGGTGTGGCGGTCGGAGCGGTAGTTGTAGGCCTTGAAGAACTGGATCATGCACCAGCGAGACGAAGATCATGGTCATGGCCTCCTCCCGGCGACGGCCGGAGCGCAGGGCCCAGACGAAGAGGCCCAGGTTGACCAGCGCCGACCAGACGCCGCCCACCAGCATCAGGGTCACCACGGGCCGGGTGAAGATGCCGTGGCGCGGATCGCGCGGCGGCCGGTCCATCAGGTCGTTCTCGGGCGGATCGACGGCCAGCGCCAGGGCCGGCAGGCCGTCGGTGGCGAGGTTGACGTAGAGGATCTGCACGGCCGAGAGCGGCAGCGGCAGGCCCGCCAGCGAGGCGCCCAGCCATCAGAGCCGATCTCGCCGATGTTCGAGGAGAGCAGGAACATCAGGTACTTCTTGATGTTGTCGAAGACGCCGCGCCCCTCCTCGACCGCCGCCACGATGGAGGCGAAGTTGTCGTCGGTGAGCGTCATGTCGGCGGCTTCCTTGGTCACGTCCGTGCCGGTGATGCCCATGGCGATGCCGATGTCCGCCTTCTTGAGCGCGGGCGCGTCGTTGACGCCGTCGCCGGTCATGGCCACCGAATGCCCCCGCTTCTGGAGGGCCGTGACGACCCGCAGCTTGTGGGCCGGCGAGACGCGGGCGTAGACCTCGATCCCCTCGACCTCGCGCTCGAGCTCGCCGTCGTCCATGGCCTCCAGCTCCGCGCCGGTGACCACGCGGCCGTCCGGTGAGGATGCCCAGCTCGCGGGCGATGGCCTGGGCGGTGACCGGATGGTCGCCGGTGATCATGACCGGCTTGATGCCGGCCGTGCCCGGTGACGCGGATGGCCTCCTTCGCCTCCGGCCGCGGCGGATCGATCATGCCCACCAGCCCCAGGAAGGTCAGGTCGTGCTCGGCGTTCTCCGGGGTGGCGTCGCGCCGGCCGGCGACCGCCGAGGACGCGCAGCGCCTCGCCGGCCATGCGCTGGGCCGCCTCCAGGATCTCCTGCCGGCCGGCGTCGTCGAGCGGCTCCTCGCCGGCGGCGGTGCGGCGGCGGGCGCAGGAGGCGAGGAGGACCTCGGGCGCCCCCTTGGCGAATAGGCGACCACGCCCTCGGGCGTCCGGTGCAGGGTGGTCATCCGCTTGGTCTCGGAGGTGAAGGGGATCTCGTCGACGCGGGGGAGCTGTTCGTCGAGGGCGGCCTTGTCGAGCCCGGCCTTGGCGGCGGCCACGAGCAGGGCGCCTTCGGTGGGATCGCCCTGGATTGCCCAGCGCCGTCCTCCATGCGACCAGCCGGGCGTCGGAGGCCAGGACGGCCGCCTGCGAGCAGCTCGCGGAGCGTCTCGGTCGGCTCGACCTCCCGGCCGTCGCGGAGGAACTCGCCTCGCGGCTCGTAGCCGGCGCCGGTGACCTCGAAGCGACTCGCCGGCCACGTAGATGCGGCGGACGGTCATCTCGTCCCGGGTCAGCGTGCCGGTCTTGTCGGAGCAGATGACGGAGACGCTGCCCAGGGTCTCCACGGCGGGCAGGCGGCGGATCAGGGCGTGGCGCTTGACCATCCGCTGCACGCCCAGGGCCAGCGAGATGGTGACCACGGCCGGCAGGGCCTCGGGGACCACGGCCACGGCCAGGGCGATGCCGAAGACCAGCATCTCCAGGAACGGCTGGCCGCGCAGCAGTCCCGAGGCCCACGACGACGACCACCACGACCAGGCCGGCGCGGGCCAGGACGCGGCCGACCCGGTCGAGGTTCTGCTGCAGCGGGGTCTCGGCCCGTCTCGACCGTCTGGAGCAGCTGGGCGATCTTGCCGAACTCGGTCTCCATGCCGGTGGCGACGACCACGCGCCCGGCCCCGGCCGTAGGTGACGGCCGTGCCGGCGAAGACCATGTTCGTGCGGTCGCCCACCGCCGAGGTCCGCCGTCCAGCGGGGCGGTCTGCTTCTCGACCGGCAGCGATTCGCCGGTGAGGGCGGCCTCCTCGATCTTGAGGTTGAACGGCCTCGATCAGCCGGGCGTCGGCGGGGACGCGGTCGCCGGCGCGCGAGCAGGATGACGTCGCCGGGCACCAGCTCGCGGGCCGGGACCTCGCGCTCCTCGCCGTCGCGGACCACCGTGGCGGTGGGCGCGGCCATCTCGCGCAGGGCCTCGATGGCCCGCTCGGCGCGGTACTCCTGGATGAAGCCGAGGCACGACCGCGAAGAGGACGATGACCGCGATGACGATCGCCTCCAGGCCGTGGCCCAGGAAGGCGGAGAGGGCCGTGGCGCCGAGCAGGACGAGGATGAGGACGTTCTTGAACTGGGCGAGGAGGATCGTCCAGGGCGAGATCCGCTGCGCGGCCCGCAGCTCGTTGGGCCCGTGCTCCGGCAGCCGCCGCGCCGCCTCCTCGGCGCTCAGGCCGCGGCGGGCGTCCACGCCGAGCCGCTGCAACACTTCCGTGGTTTCGAGCCGGTATGGATCGGTCATGCCCACGCCCTCCCCTGAAGCGGACTTGAAAATATCACTTCAGGAGAGAGGAGGACTGTGGACGGTACCCCTTCTGTGACCTCACCCCCGGTCCCTCTCCCGGGTGAGAGGGTGATGGCCTGTCAGAGCCGTGGAAGCTGGAGCCGGGCGCGCGTCCCGCCGAGCGGCGAGGTCTCCAGCGTGACGGAACCACCGTACAGCTCGGCGAGATCGCTGACGATCGCGAGACCGAGCCCTGATCCCCGGACCTGCTGGTCGGCCCGCACTCCTCGCTGCAGCACCTGAGCGCGCATGGACGGATCGAGGCCCGGCCCATCGTCATCCACCGAGATCGAGAGCTGGGCGTGGTCGATGGCTGACGAAATGGCGACTCGGGAGCGCGCCCACTTGCACGCGTTGTCGAGCAGATTCCCCAGCATCTCGTCGAGGTCTTCCCTGCGGCCCCGGATCTCGTGCGCGGGCGAAACATCGGCGTCGATCGTCAGCTCGCGTTCCGCGTGCAGGCGCCGCATCGTGCGCACGAGACCTTCCACGGACGGAAGGACAGAGCATCGGAGTCCCGGCGCTGCACGCGCCGATGCGGTCGCACGGGCTCGAGCCAGGTGATAGTCGACCTGCCGCTGCATCCGCTCGACCAGCTGACGGAGCGTCGCCGCGAGATCGTGATGGCCCGCGGCGCCGGCCTGTTCCGCCTCCTGCGCGAGCACCGCGAGCGGCGTCTTCAATCCGTGCGCGAGATCTCCCGCCGTGGTGAGGGCTCGGGCGACCGCGCGCTCACGATCCTCGAGCAGCGCATTCAGATCGTTCACGAGCGGCTGCACTTCGCTCGGATGGTCGCCTTCGATTCGCTGGCTGCGTCCCTCGCGCACCGAAGACAGGCTGGCGCGAAGGCTCCACAACGGCGCCACCGCTCTTCGAACGAGGAACAAGCCCCCCACGACGAAGGCTACGGCGAAGACTCCCATCGCGGCGTGATACGTCTCACCGTGCAGCCCGAGCTCCGGATGGTTCCGAGTGAGCTTGAGCAGCAGAGCCGTGACCGCGACAAGCACCGCCGTCATCCAGACGAGCGCTCCGACGAAGAGGCGCGTGCGGAGAGAGCCCTTCACGATTCCGTCCCGATGCGATATCCGAGTCCGCGCACGGTCTCGATCGTCGAGGCACCGAGCTTCCGCCGCAGACGCGCGATGAACACTTCGACGGTGTTCGAGTCGCGGTCGAACGTCTGCGCGTAGATGTGCTCGGTCAGCTCGCTCTGCGAAACGACGCGGCCGCGATGGTGCATGAGGTACGAGAGCACGCGAAGCTCATGACTGGTCAGCTTCACCGGCTGCCCATCGAGAGTGACCTGCGACGTTCTCGGGTCCAGCACCACGGCGCCGTACCGCAGCTCGGGCGTGAGCTGTCCGCTCGATCGCCGGATCAGAGCGCGCAACCGCGCCAGCAGCTCCTCCATCTGGAATGGCTTGGTGAGGTAGTCGTCCGCGCCGCCGTCGATGCCGCGTACTTTCTCGCTCCAGCTTCCGCGGGCGGTGAGAACCAGCACCGGCACCGCGATTCCGCCGGCGCGCCAGCGCTCGAGCAGCGTCAACCCGTCGATGCGCGGCAACCCGAGATCGAGAATGACCGCGTCGTAGGGCTCGGTGCTGGCGAGAAAGTCGCCGCGCTCTCCGTCCGTGGCGATGTCGACCGCATACCCGCGTTCTCCGAGTGTGGCGGCGAGCCGGTTGGCCAGCAGCGACTCGTCTTCGACGATCAGGATTCTCATTCTCGACCGCGGTCATCAGGTCACACGACGGACGGCTCCATCATACGCGGTTCGGAGGGCAGCGGGCGCGCCGGCTGAACGGCGGCTGAACAGGCCGTTCAGCGTCCGTTCAGCAAAGCCTCGCCATGACGGCCACGAGCATGGACCCACCATGCACATGCTCCTACCGATCCACATTGCCGCAGGCGGGCTCGCCATCGTTCTCGGCGCCGTCGCTCTGGTCGTGAAGAAGGGTGGGACCATCCACCGCCGCAGCGGGCTGCTGTTCGTCTACGCCATGCTCGTCATGGGCTTCAGCGCCTCGATCCTGGGGTTTCTCAAGAGTCCCACCGACGCGAATGTATTCGCCGGCTTCATGACGGCCTACTTTGTCGGCACGGCGCTGACGACCGTCCGCCCCGTGTCGCCATGGACCCGCCGTATCAATGTCGCCGCGCTGACGGTCGTGGTCGGACTCGCGCTCGGCTCCGATCGTGGGCGGCGTGAAGGCCTTCAACAGCCCTGGCCTTTCCCCCGGCGGCGTCCCGTTTCGCACGATCGGTGTGATGTCCTTCTTCCTCGCCACCGTCATGATCCTGGCGGCGGCCGGCGACGTGCGCATCATGCGATCCGGCATGCCTCGCGGCGGGCCGCGCCTGGCGCGCCATCTGTGGCGCATGTGCTTCGCGCTGTTCATCGCGGCCGGATCGTTCTTCTCGATCCGCGAGCGCGTGGCGAAAATCCTCCCGGAGCCATTCACGACCGGGCCGATGCGCGCGCTGCCGATCCTGCTGTTGTTTGGCGCGATGTTCTATTGGTTGTGGAGGGTCCGCCGCCGCCGCACGTTGCCAGTGCTCGTCCGACACGATTCGATGCCACTCACCCCTCCCGCGGAGTGAATTGTTCTCGCGCCATCTCATGCGGCTGAGTATTTTCTCCGCTATTCATTGAGTAGTTTCCCTCAATGGGACCTGGCTCAAAGAAGGTAGAGTCTGGAAAGCATCTAGCTCTGCATTCATCGGGTGTTCAGGATAGAAAATCGTTATAATGCTCAAACTGGCACGCAACCTCGGAACTGGCACCCGCGAAAGGAGAGCGTGAGGCTTGAACGAGGTCGAAACGGCGCCTTCTGTCGGTGAAGCACCTGTGCCGGCCGCGGCGGCTCAGCGGCCGCCCGTGGCCAGCCGCCGCGGGCCGCGGCTGGGAGCCTGGCGTGGCAGGGAGTGATCGGCCTCCTGGCGCTGTTCTCCCTGATCTTCATGGGCATCGCGCTGGTCATGAACACCTATGGCCGGCAGCAGGTCGCGGAGCAATCCGCCGGCAAGCTGGAGGAGACCGGCAAGCGGAGAGTGGAGGAGGTACGGCGATGGCTCGCCGGTGAGGGCCCCCTCGACCCGTCCAACCCGCAGCGCCTCACCCGGGCGTGGCAGGGCGAGGCCAGCGGCTACGCCTTCCTGCTCGATCGCAATCAACGGTTCCTTTTCTTTCCCCGGCCCGAGCTGGTGGGGTTGACGAGCCGGGGCCAAGGCCGGTGCGGCGCTCACCGCCGGCGAGGTGGCGGATCGCCATCCGGGTTTCCGGCCGGTCGCGGAAGCCCTCCGGCTTCAGCGGGCGGGCGGCGGGACGGCGGTGAGCCGGTCCGCGTCGAGATACCGGCCGATCTGCTCGACGGGGGGCCTTCCCTGGCCCTCGTCTTCCCGGTGCCCGAGACCGGCTGGAAGCTGGTCCAGGTCTCGCCCAAGGACGAGCTCGAGCAGGCCGCCGACCGCATCTCCCGCTCGCTGCTGCTGCTGATCTCCGGCATCCTGCTCGCCGTGCTGCTGCCCTCCTATCTGTTTCTCTCCCGCCGCTGGATCACGCCCGTCACCACCCTGGCCGAGGCCGCCACCCTGGTGCGCGACGGCGAGCTCGACGTGCGGGTCAGCATGCCCGGACGGGACGAGATCGCGGTGCTGGCGGACTCGTTCAACCAGATGGTCGACCAGTTGGCGGCCAACACCGCCGGCCTGCAGCAGGCCAACGCCGAGCTCGGGCGCTCGCTGGGCCTCACCGACACCATCATGGGGGCGGTGCGCGAGGGCCTGTTCCTGCTCACCCCCGAGCTCGCGATCGAGGCCAAGTACTCGGCCGCGACGCGGCAGATCTTCGGCAGGAGGAGCTGGAGGGGGCTGATTTCCTCGACCTGATCCGCCGTATACTCCCGAGCGCACCCACGAGCTCACCGCCCGCTTCCTGCGCCTGCTGTTCAACCCGGCCAAAACCGACAGCGTGATCGCCAAGATCAACCCCTTGAAGGAGGTCGAGGCCTCGTTCTCCAGCCGCAGCGGGCAACTGGAGCAGAAGTTCCTGACCTTCACCTTCGAGCGCATCCGAGAGGGCGGCGAGATCCGCCACGCGATGGTGACGGTGACCGACGTCACCGCCCGGGTGCTGCTGGCGCAGCAGCTCAGGCAGTCGCAGCAGCGGATGGAGCGCCAGGCCGAGCTGCTGCTGTCGGTGATGCACGTCGAGCCCCAGATGCTGCGCGAGTTCATCGAGGACGCCCACGCCGAGCTCGAGACCATCAACGCCCTGCTGCGCAAGGCGGGTCGGCGCTGCTCTCGTTCCCGATCGCAACACCTTCTACCGCCACCTGGCGGACGACATCTTCAACAGCGTCCACACCATCAAGGGCACGGCCGCAATGCTGCGAATCGATTATTTCGCCGTCGCCGCCCACCGCTTCGAGGAGAAGCTGGCCGCGCTCCGGGGCCGGACCATCCTGGACGGCAGCGACTTCGTCCCGATCGTGCTCGAGCTGTCGGAGATGGTCGACAGCCTGGCCGAGATCCGCGACGTGCTGGCCCGCTTCGCCGAGACCCAGCGCAGCCTCAAGCACCCTCCGGCGCCAGCGACACCGAGGTGCTCTCGGCGCTGGTGACCCGCTTCGTCTACGACCTGGCGGAGAAGTCGGGAAAGAGGTCGTGGTGGCGTTCCACGCTCCCGGCGACCTGGCGATCCCGTCAAGTAAAGAGCGCGCTCCGCAACGTCATGGCCCAGTTGGTCCGCAACTCGATCGCCCACGGCATCGAGACCCCGGCCGAGCGGCAGGTGGCGGGCAAGCCGGCGGAGGGGCACATCCTGGTGGCGGCCCGGCAGAACAACGGCAACCTCGAGTTCCTGTTCAAGGACGACGGCCGGGGTATCGACTACAGCAGGTGATCGCCCGGGTGCAGGAGCTGGCCAGGAGCGAGCCCTCGATCCTCGAGCCGCTGGTCGACCGCGAGCAGAAGCGATGGAAACCGGAGGCGCTCGACCAGATGATCTTCCATCCCGGCTTCTCGACCGCCGACCAGGCGACCGAAGACGCCGGGCGCGGCTACGGGATGAGCGCCGTGCGCGAGGCGCTGGCCAAGCTGGGCGGGGAGATCCGCTCCGCCAGCAGCCGGGCCAGTTCTGCGAGCTCCACATCGTGCTGCCCAACCGGGGTTAAACCGGCGGGGACCAGCTGCAGACTCTTGATCGTCGACGATTCGAGCATCGTCCGGCGCACCATCGAGCGCCGCATCTTCTCGAAACGGGTGACCGAGTACCAGGCCACCAACGGCCGCGAGGCGATGGAGATCTTCCATCGTTCCATCCGGATTTCGTCACCATGGACATCACCATGCCGGAGATGGACGGCTGACGTGCATAACCGAAATGATGGCGCTCAAGCCCGATACCCGCCTGATGGTGATCTCGGCCCTGGGCGACGCCGACACCGCGATCGAGGCGGTGGAACGCGGCGCCAACGAATACGTGATCAAGCCGTTCTCGACGAGGACCTCAACCTGGCGATCGGCAACCTGGTCGGGGACTGAGCGGGAGGAGCGATGACTGACGAGGAGATCAGCGTCTTCGTCGACAGCGCCCGCCGCTATTTCGAGCGCGTCGGGCGCGAGGCGGCTCAGGTCGAGGCGCCGTATCTCAAGGGCGACGAGTCGGTGATCCTCGACTTCACGGGGGTGATCGGCATCTCGGGCCGCCACCGCGGCGCGGTCTACTACACGGCCGGGCGCGGAGCAGTTGACCGCCCTCCTGCGCACGGTGGGCGAGCCCGACGTCGGCTTCGGCAACCTCGAGGATCTGGCGGGCGAGGTGGCGAACACGATCGCCGGCAACGCGCGCAAGTTTTTCGGCAGCGAGTTCCTGATTTCCGTACCCGTGGTGGTGTGGGGGCGGCCGGAGAAGATCTCGTTTCCCCGGCAATTGAAGACGTTCGTCATTCCCATCCTGTGGCGCGGGTTCCGCAGCTATCTCTTGATCTGCCTCGAGCGCTCGACCCTGTCCGGGGCTCAGCGCGAAGGGGGCGCCGGCTTGATTCGTTGGGTTGCCGACGGAGGAACGAACCTATGGAACATGTGACCACGCATTACAACTTTGTGCTCGTCGGGCTCTCCTACGTGATCTCGGTTCTCGGGTCTTTCACCGCGCTGCGCCTCATTCGCCAGGGCGCTGGGTCCGTGGGGCAGCGAACGAGTGGCGGACGCTGGCGGCCGGCGCGCTCGCCATGGGCGGCGGGCGCCATATCGTCCCCATGCACTTCATCGGCATGCTGGCCTTCGACATGGGGATGCCGGTGAGCTACGACATCCCCACGACGATCGCCTCGCTGGTGGTCTCGGTCCTGGTCACCGGCTTCGGCATCTGGGTGGTCGGCCTGGGGCCGCGGCGCCCGCTGCTCCTGATCGCTGGTGGCACGGCGATGGGCGTCGGGGTCGCGGCGATGCATTACACCGGCATGGCGGCGATGCGGATGCAGGCCAGCCTGGCCTACGACATGAAGATCCTGTCCCTCTCGGTGGTCATCGCCGTGGTCGCCTCGATCGCCGCCCTCTGGCTGGTGTTCCACGCCGCCAAGGGCTGGGAGCAGCACGGGGCGAGCGCGGTGGTCATGGGCATCGCGGTTTGCGGCATGCACTACACCGGGATGAGGGCGGCGATCATGCAACACGATTCGGCGCTGCCGGCGCAGGCGGCGCCAGGTTTCTCACCCGAGATCCTCGCCTACGTGATCTTCCTGATCACCCTGGTCATCCTGTCGCTGGCGTCGCTGTTGGGCGGCAACCGGCAAGCGGTCGCGATTCGGCGCACGGCGTAGTCGGGCGGCGTCCTGTTCGGCCCCCAACTAGGGGGCAGTCTCTCACTCCTTGTGGTGGGTGTTTGAGAGTTTGTATGGGCCCCCGAATCGCTGTTTCATGCTTGAGGGCCGTCGCAAGCGGTGAGGAGCAAAGGCGCGGTACCGCGTTGTCCCGGAAGGGATCGAATTCTGGCATGGCCGAGCCGCCGGCACGACCGGTTGCGTTACCAGCGGTCGGAGGAGGCGGAGGGCGGACGGGTGATCGAGCGGTTGTCGACGTGAATTTCCTCTACCTTTAAAGCTTTTAGGATCGCACCCCAGTCCACCGGTACCGAATCTCGGCGGATGCACTGGCGGTTCAAAAGATAGACAATCAAGATGAGGGGGAAAAAGAGTGAGAGCAAACCCCAACCCCAAGGCGGATAGCTTCGAACGCTAGCATATACCAGAATATATCGCGTCCTGATTCTTCGTGCATCCCACCAGATGAGAGTAGCCAAGCCGGCCCAGATGACGAGAACGATGAACATCGAAGGACTCGGGGCTTCAAAGAAGGAAGTGACAACACCTATCCCTAGAATAGCTGATACCAGATAGGCCGATGTCGGAATCCCCATTCCTATCAATATGTTATTCAAAAGACGGAGAGAGGAGAGGAAGAAAGAGAGGCTGCGGCCACCAGGATGCTCTCCCGCTTGCACCAAGAACTTACGGGCAAGCAGGCGAATGCGCAGATCCATCTTCTTGTTTCCCCAGGTTTCCCAGAAAATATTCCGAATTTCATGACGCTCGTTACGCAGCCGATTCGCACGCGTGGCCAAGGCCTCGAGAGCTGCAAGAGACAGGAAATTATTTAGTTTCAAGAACTCCTTGAGCAGAGGCGCCACAATCGGCGTATCCAGAAGACCAGTCAAGCGTGTTGTGGCATCGAGGACATTACTGTTGCGGAGCCATTTAAGCAGGTATGTATCGTCGACATCGACGGTGCCCGTCGTGGAAATGTCGTGAGCAAGCGCCCGAAGGGCTGGGTCCCGGAAGAATCTCGGACGACTGATTTCCTGCGCCAAGGTGGTCAATGCATTACGCAGCGAGATATCACGCATACCTGGGATCACTCCAAGCATGACTTCAAGCTTCGCCACGGGAGGATAGTGCCATATATTTAGAAACAGGAAACATGCAAATGTCGCTGCCCATAACGGGATAACTATGGTGTCTGTTGATTTTATTTCTGCGAAATCGAGCAGAACGGTGACGGCAAACGAGATGAGAACAGTCTCCACAAAGCTCAGTAGCCCAAGCCAAGTGAGTAAGGCTTGGTTACTAATACCAAAGCCACTGTATTTGCAGGCAGCCAAGGCAAATCTACGGACCCTCTCCGGAAACCGCTCCGTAGCTGCCCCGGCTCGACCACCCAGCCTCAGATCGTCAGCCCAGGAAAGCGCCAGTGCCGGGTTGGCCCGCAAGCCACTATGCAGAACGTTTTCTGCTTCCTCGTCGCTGAGGTGGGCTACCATAAAGCCGAGCGCCTCCTCCTCCTCGGGCTTGGCGGCGAGCCGGCGCAGCCACCAAGGCATCCGACCGACTTGTTTCTTTGATCCCCTCCAACGGCGCACGATGCTTCCGGCGTAGAAATATTCTTGAAGAGACTGATGCCAAAAGCGGAGGTTCTGGCCATCCGTCGCCAGGATTCCCCACTCGCACAGGACGGCGAGAGTCTTGAGAGCCTCCTCATCGCGGTCCGACTGATCGCCTGTCACGGCGCTACGCGCCTCTGCCAGCGAAAGGATCTGGCCTGAGGTTTGAGATGCCTCGGCCAGCCGGTCGAGAGCGCCACGCAAGCGGTCCTCCAGAGAAAGCGCATCCACCGACGAGGAGTTGCCTTTGGCTAAATTCCATTGCAGCAGGGAATCCACGTACTGATCCATCAAACCGGATCGGCTGCGCAGCTGTCGTTGGTCGTCGGGCATGGGACTTCTGCTCATCCTAACGACGAGGTGCAGAAATAGTGGTACCCGGAGCAACGGGTTATGAGCTGCGGTCTGAAGAACGGCCTGGCTTGCTTCGTCCTGTGTGTAACGCACCACGAACTCGGAGATCTGCGCATCCTCAAGCTCCCGCAACAGAACGATGTGCCAGCCCTGCGGCGGGGAAAAGCCATGCGGCCTGGAGCTCACGACGATCCGGTGGACCGGATACCGCTTCGCCAAGTCGTCGATCGCCATCAGGCAGGAGGCCCTGCCGGCTTGAGCCTCGTTGAGCCCATCCAGCAAGAAGAGGAAGCGATGGGACTCCAGGAGACGGAGAGCTTCGTCGAGGGAAGGTCTTTTCGGGCAGGCTCTGCCCTGGAACAGGGCATCTGTGATCAGGACCAAAAAGTTGTCGAGGGGAGAGGACGAGTTCTCGGCGCGGAACCGGCCCAACTCGATGTAGACGGGGACGAAGCCCGCTAGGCTCCCAGCCAGCACTCCTTCAGGGAGGACCGAGTTCATCAGATACAGCAGCGAGGTCGTCTTGCCGGCGCCCGCTCCACCTAGCACGATCAGCCGCTTCTGTTGAACGAAGGCCTCGGTCAGTGGCAGACGGGAATTCGGGACAGGACGGAGAGCTTGACCCGCCAGAGCCACCGCGGGATCGACGTCCAAGCGGGTATACTGCCGTTCCCAGATAGCGAGCTGTGAGAGCTGGTGCTCGCGGTACGCGTCGAGGTCGAGGAGGACATCAGAAGCGAGCCCGGTGTGTGGGAGAAAAGAGGCGGTATCCGGCCCGCCCTCGGGTTCAATGTGCTTGATCCCACAGATGAGCTGACGGAATGCCTCGGGATCATCGAGCCCGCTGCGAAAATCCACCCAGGTCAGTCGGGCCAAGAACGGCGGCAAGTCTTCCACTTGAGACATCAGTGCGCCCGGCAAGAGCACCGGGATCACTCGGCGACTCTTGTCTGCAGCCCGGATGGCGAGAGCGGTACGCATTTCTTCGTTATGCCAGGGCCTGATGCCAATGGGACCGACGAAGACCACGAAGGTCCGGCTTTGCCTCAACGCCTCTTCAACGGCTTCCTGCCAGGGCTCTCCTGGAATCAGGCGCCACTTGTCGAGGAACGGCTCGAGCCCCTCGTCCCGGAGCTTGCGGCCGAGGTGCTCCACGGCCGGCTTGTCGGCGCTGGCGTGGCTGAGGAAGACGTCGTAGCGGGGCATCGGCGATCTACTTGTGGCTTGAGTCTATTCTAGGGGATGTGGGACGGTTATCGGGCCGACCAGCCTGTTGCCGCGGTCATGCGGCACGATCCGGCGCACGGCGTAGTACGGGCGTACCTGCTGAACGGCCGCTGAACAGACCGTTCAGGGTCAGTTCAGCAAAGCCTCGCCATGATGACGGCTGGAGGTCCACCATGCCCATGCTCTTACCGATCCACATTGGCGGGCTCGCCATCGTTCTCGGTGCCGTCGCTCTATTGACGAAGAAGGGCGGGACCATCCACCGCCGCAGCGGGCTGCTGTTCGTCTACGCGCGCCATCTGTGGCGCATGTGCTTCGCGCTGTTCATCGCGGCCGGATCATTCTTCTCGATCCGCGAGCGCGTCGCAAAGATCCTCCCGGAGCCCTTCACGAGTGGGCCGATGCGCGCGCTGCCGATCCTGCTGCTGTTGGGCGCGATGTTCTATTGGTTGTGGAGGGTCCGCGGCCGCCGTACGTTGCCAGGGGTCGTCCGACACGATTCGCCACTCACCACTCCCGCGGAGTGAACGATCCCCTCCCTCCCGGTTGAGGCGTGGGAGGGAGGGGCGGGAGAGGAGGGCCGCCCCGTCCTACGGCGCCGGCAGGATGTCGCCCCGGAAGCGCGGCAGGATCTCGTACTGGGCGAGGAACTGGCCGCTGTAGCCTACGGCGGTGATCCGGGAGCCCGGCTGGGCGAAGGGGATGTTGAAGGGATTGATGCCGGTCGAGGCCGCGATGAAGATCTGCGTCTCGCCGCTGCCGTCGTCGATGAACACCTGGTAGCCGAAGGGCAGATCTTCGATGATCCGTGTGATCGTGCCGGTGATCTCCAGCAGCAGGCCCTCGGTAGCCTCGCTCACGTCGCCGGTCGCCACGTGCAGCGGCTGAGTGTTCGAGGCGCCGCCGACCGGCTGGACGTCCGCCAGCGACGCCGGCCGCAGCACGGTGAGGCCGAAGCCGTCGTCCCCCACTACGCCGGTGACCCGCACGAGGCGATGGAAGTTGAGGCCCGAGCTCTCGCTCGTGCTCACGTAGATGCCGCCGGTGTCATCCTGGAGCGCGAATCCCTGGTCGAACGTCGACGAGGCGAAGTCGCCGGAGGGGACGGTCACCGCTCCCTCGACCGTGACGACGGTGCCGGCGGGCAGGTTCCGGGCCTCGGCGATGGGGGTGATCTGCGCGGCCGCCTCGCGGGCCGCCAAGGTCAGGACGAGGAGGGTCAGAACAGTTCGAAAGGCTCGCATCACACTCTTCCTCCTTTCGGAAAGTACTGGAAGACTATACAACAGACTCCGCTCGTGGGAACCCCTGGGACCGCCGGCGTCTCGCCTCCTCCTACGCGAACACCCCCGCCGCCCCGTGCACCGTCTCGTGCTCGGCGATCACGTAGCGAAGCTTACGGGCGATGTAGAGCATCACTCCGAACATGCAGGAGAGGCCGAGGAAGCCGTCAAGAACCCGCAGGACGATGACCGAGAGGAAGATGAACAGACCCAGGAGGGCTCCCGGGAGGATGTTCACCGTGGTGCGCTGCCTCAGGAAGGTCACCATCTCCAGGGGCCACTTGAAAAACCAGAAGAGATTATAGAAGGGGATGAAGTGGCGGATCACCGCCTGCCGGGATGTATAGGGGTAGGTCGGCACTCCTCCGACGCGCGGCGAGAGGTCGTTGAGGATCTGATGGAACCGGCTGACGCAATGCAGCCAGTAGAACCAGCCGGCGAGGGCGGTGACCAAGGTGAAGGGCCCGATGCCCTCCGCGTTGCCCATGCCGAGCTCGAGGATCTCCGCCGCCAGGAAGCCGAAAGCGATGGCGAATCCGATCCAGATCTTCGGGAGCGACGAGACCGGCTCGGACAAGTAGGTTTCCCGGCTGTCGCTGTTCAGATCGAGCATGGTCAGGCTCATGGGGGGCCTCCAGAAGGGTCGCTTTCAGATGAATGACCAGGACGATCGAAGTATTTCCGCTATTTTAAAGGAAGAAGGCCGGCGGGACGCCGGCGGTCCCAGGGGTTCCCTCCTCTCCCGGCGGCTGGTGGGGAGGCCGGGAGAGGAGGGCCGGGGTGGTGAGGGCCTACTTCATCGCCTCGATCTGCTTGATCAGCGTCTCGAGGTTCGTGCGGGCGGCGTCGTCGGGGGCCTGGTAGGCGGCCGGGCGGCGGCGAGCGCTTCCCCTTGTGGCCGAGGCCGTGGCCGCGGGCGAGGCCCACGTTCACCGGCCATGGTCGGGGAACCTCTTGGCGTTCAGCTCGAAGACCTCATCGCCTCCTCGTACTTGCTTCTCGGCCTGGAGCTGGCGGCCGTACGGGTGGATGTCGACCGCGCTCGTGCCCGGCTGGTTCATGGCGCGGTCCAAGGTCTTCTGCGCGTCCTCGGCCTTGCCGTTGGCGGCCTGGAGTCGGCGAGCGTGGTCAGGGTGGTGAAGTTCTCCTGGCCCCCGCGGGGCTTGGCGCGCCCGCTCGGCCCAGCCCAGCGCCTCCTCCAGGTTCGTCTTGTTGTGCAGGGCGTACTGCGCCGCCGCGGCCCAGTTCTGCCAGTTGAAGCCGGGGCTCGACCGCAGCTCGTTGCGGATCTGTCGACGTAGAGGCCGGCGATGGCGACGGAGACGGTGAAGGGGACCTGCAGGTCCTCCCACTTGAGGGCGACGGTGGCGCGGTCCGGCTTGCGGTCGGTGAACTCGTAGGTCAGCCACTCGTGGTAGTCGCTCTTCTCGGGCTTGGCCTTGACCCGAGGGCGTCCTCCTTGGCGTCGTAGGTGAAGCTCCCCCAGGAGGTGTGGTTCTTCGAGAAGATGACCGTCCACTCGTCGGCCCCGGGAGGAAGTGCAGGCCGTAGGAGCCGGCCGGCAGCGGCTGGCCCTGGACCTGGACGTCGTGGGTCGTGGTGAAGACCGTGTTCTCGTTGGCGCCGCCGCGCCAGGGGCACTGGTCGCCGCAGGTGCCGAAGCCGAGGTTGGCCATGCCGTAGGGCACAGGGCGCCCCAGATCTTGCCCCGCCGGTCCGTGCCCGTGGGGCCGTGGACGTCGGGGCTGTTGTAGTGGATCGTCACCCGCACCAGGCCGATGCCCTGGGTGACCGAGGAGTTCTGGTTGTCGCCGTCCGGCGGCAGGGTGACGCCGCTGAACTGGGCGGCGGCCGGGCCGCCAGGAGGGCGGTCAGGGCCAGCGGCGTCAGGACACGAGAGAAGCTGCGCATGGGGGTCTCCTCCATGGAAGAAGCGTGGCTCATTTTCGCCTGCCTAGTTTACGCGGGGAAGCTCCCAGGGTTCACCGGCCGCAGCGCTTCCCACCCCGTTTTACAGAAAATTTTCAAGACGACCTCGCCGGCCTAGCCTTTGATATTCAAGTTGTCCTATACTCTAGGATATCAATTATGTTAACCACAAGGAGACAACGAAGTGAGAAAACTGTTCATGCTGATGGGCTGTCTGTTCGCTCTGACGTGCGCTCTGTCCCTCGGACCGGCGGTCGCTGAAGCCTCGCAGACGTGTACGGTCTCCTGCTCCTCGGGGACGAGCCTGCAGTGCTGCCTCAACAGCGGGAGCTGCTCCACGGCCAGCGGCAGCATCGACTGCAACGGGACCACCCTGACCTGCGGCCCGATCGACGCCTGGAATGCCTGTAAGGCCGACTGCCTGGCGATGCGGAACTACTGCTACTCCGACTGCAACTTCGAGAGGACCTGCGCGGGCTACTGCAATAACTGGTACTTCAACTGCACGCTCGGTTGCGGCCCGAAGCCGCAGACGAACATCGGCTGCCCGTAGGCCCTTCCCTACCCCTCTCTCCCGGCCTCCGGGAGAGAGGGGAAAGGACACCAGGGACACCAGGCCGGGGTGGTGAGGGCTGCTTCTTGTAAGATCCTCTGAATGTGGACCCGAGCGGCGCTCCTTGCGTTGGTCCTGGTTTTCCTGACCGGCTGCGGTCACGTCATCCGTCCCGAATTCGCGCCCAACTACGGCAAGCGGTTCGATTTCAAGGATCCGCCCTGCCACCTCTCGCCGCAACCCGTTCTCCAGGACCACGAAGTCGGAATCCGCTACTTCGGGGCCGGCGGGCTGTACATCGAATGGCGTGGGGCGGCGCTGCTGATGGCGCCCTACTTCACCAACCCGAGCCTCTCCCGTGTCCTGAGCGGCCGGCTCGAATCCGATCCCGGCGACATCGAATACGGCCTTTCGGGGATGGACCTCTCCCGCGTCCGCGCCATCGCCGCCGGACATTCCCACTACGATCACATCGGGGATCTGCCGGTCCTCGCGACAAGGCTGGCCGGAGTCCCGATCTACGTCAACCAGACGGGCGTCAACGCGCTCGCCTCCTCTTCTGTCGCCGCGGATCGCATCCATCCTCTCGAAAGGGAAACGGACTGGATTCGGTTGAGAGACGCCGCCGGCAGGGATCTCCCCATCCGCCTCCGCAAGATTGCGACGCAGCACGCTCCGCATTTCTGGGGAATCCACCTCGGCAAGGACGAGATCAGGCAGCCATGGACGGAACCCTGGAGTCAACACAAGTTCCTCGACTTGAAGGAAGGGCAACCCTACGCGTTCGTGATCGAGCTCCTGGCGCGGAACGACACCCCGCTCTTCCGGATCTACTACGAGGATTCGGCGAACCCTGAAGGCCAGGGTGTTCCGGATGTCACGGGCGCCTACGATCTCGCCGCGCTCGTCATGGCGTCCTTCCGATTCGTACGGAACCACCCCGGGTTCATCCTCGAACGCCTGCAACCCAAGCACGTCCTCGTCATTCACTACGAGAACTTCTTCCGGGACCGCACCGAGCCGGTCCGCTTCGTGTTCCCTCTGACCAACTCCGAAGCGAACCGGTTCATGGCCCGGACCCGCGACGCGCTCAAAAAATCAAAGGTGCCGACGCAAGGTCCGGAAGGCCCCGTCTGCGGGCCTTCCAGCGCCGGTTGGACGATGCCGGTGCCGGGCGAGTGGGTGCGGTTCAGGGTTCAGGGAGATTGAAAGGATTCCTTCCGTCTCCCCCACTCCACCGCCGCCGCCAGCGCGAATCCCCCATACTCCACCCACAGCCACCACGCGTGCTCCGCGTGCTCGGAGTAGACGAGATAGGAAAGGAAAGAGAGCGCCGTCAGCACCTCCCACGAGCGCACGCCGGAAGCGATGGCGAAGGGTAGGACCCAGAGCAGATACCACGGCGTCACCACCGCGTTGAGGAGCACGACTCCGGCGAGCGCGAGGAAGATCCCCAGAATCCAGCTCCGGTCGTCGGACGGACGGACCCGGAACGTTACGATCAGCACCAGGATCAGTGTGAGCGCCTTCGTCACCAGGTGAGCGGCGGCTTCGGGATCGCCGACGCCGAGGAGATCGAAAAGGCGAGCGGTCAGGAGCCAAGGGCCGGGGTTGAACGTCCAGTCCCCGCCGAAGGCTCCCAGGGCTGACGCAAGATTCGGCAGACCTCGCCAGAACGGCAGGACGATCGCCAGACCGACCACCACTGGCGCCCACCATGTACCCGGCCGGGCGCGGCGCAGGAAGAGCGGCGCCAGCGGCAGGGTCCCCAGCTTGGCGAGGACGCTCGCCGCGTAGGCTCCCAGTCCGGTCCGCTGCCATCCCGCCAGCATGCGCTCGGCGGCCAGGACCAGGAAGAAGATCATCACCGCGTCCACGTGCCCCGAGCCGGCCAGCTCCTTGATCGCCAGCGGGCTCCGGCGTAGAGCCGCAGGCTCGGGACCCAGGCCAGACGGATGAGCATCCGTGCCAGCAGCAGGCAGGTCCCGAAGTCGAAGAGGGCCATCAGGAGCTTCCAGACGAAGACGCTTCCGGGTGCCAGGCGATTCGTCAATCCGAAGAGGAGCTGCGCCAGCGGCGGATAGACCGTGCGGTAGGAGGAGAAGCGGACGTTGTCCAGCACGTCGAAGGCGAGCGGGCCGTCCGGATCGCCTCCTCCGCCGGCGCCGCGGTCCCGTCGTCGTACCGGTCGCGGATCTCCTGCGGGCTGCGCGCGTAGGGGTCGAGCCCGGCGGAGACGACGTGGCCGTCCCGGAGAGGGGTGACGCCAGCATCGTCGTCGTAGAGGAGGAACCGGGAGTATGCGATCCGCCGGCCGGCTAGGTCGTCGCGCAACGGCTCCCCCGGGGGCAGGCCGGCAAAGAGGAGGAGGATCCGGAAGAGCGCCGCGAAGAGGAGGATCTGGACCAGGGCCGCCCGCGAAGGCATGCGCCGGGCCACGGGCAGGGCGGCGGCCGCGACCAGGAAGAGGACGGCGAGGATCGCGAGGAAGGTGAGGACGTCCCGGCGCGAGCTGGTGGCCGGGAACCACTGGGCCAGCCAGACCCAGGCGGCGGCCGGAGGCGAGGCCCAGACCCGCGAGGAGCCACCCGCGCAGACGGGCCACGGCGCTCCGCTCAGCCTACCTTGTCGGCCTTCTGGACCTGGATGCGGACGAGCTGGCCGCTGTCGGCGTAGAACGTCAGCTTGACGCGGTGCCCCTCGCGCAGATGTCCGAAGTCGAGCTTCTTGAGGCCGTCGAAGTCCTCTTGGACTGCGCCCGGATCTCGACCTTCTCGGGGAGCTGATTCACGTGCTGGCGCCCGTCCTGGTCGACTACGACGAGCGTCCGGTCTCCGGACCTCCAGGATGCGGGCCTCGACGGTGCGCGTCACCGCCGTCGCCGGATCGCTGTTGTCCAGGCGTTGCCGCCCGGCGTCGCGTCGAGGCGACAGCCGGGAGCGCCACGAGGACGGAGACCGCGAAGACTGTGAGAACGAGCTCTCCATAGCTACCCTCCACAACTACCCAGGAAAGTATACGCGTGGAAGGCGGACGTGGATTTCCGGAGTGCAGGCGCCGACTCTCCCAGGAGCCGGCGCCCGCTCAGCCGTTGCACCATCCGCATCCGAGGAGGAAGGTGCCGTTTTCCAGCGGCGTGAGCGCGATCGTCATCGGGCAGACCTTGTCGGGGTGGCCGTCCACGCCGACCGCCATGGCTCTCGTGAACTGTCCCAGGCGCAAGCCGTCCTTCTTCGCCGTGGGGGCCAACTTCAAGGCCGAGACGGCCTGTCGATAGTCGCCACGAAAGCGGCCGTACACGAGCGCCCCGAAATCGTCGCTCTGGGCGAAGGTCATCAGGACGGCCGAGGTCTTGGCGCCGGCGACTTCGAGCGGCGACCGCAAGATGACGACATGCAGCTCGTCCATCTCTTCGCCGAAGGTGGCCGCGGCGAATCCCCGATCAAAGTGGGACGACCCGTTGGCGGCCATCTTGCGGACGGCTGCCAGCGGGTCTCCCTTGCAAAGGATGGCGTCCGTCAACAGGGTTTGCGGCGTAGGTTCGGCGGCGCCGGCGGTACCGGCGGTACGGCGGCCATGGCGCAGGCAAGGCCCGCGGCAAGGGTCAAGGCGATGAGTCGGTTCGTGAGGATGTGGGGCATGGAGAGGGATGATACCGCGTCTTCACCTCCTCGTCGGACGAGGGAAGAAGAGGCCTTCTCCTGTCATCCTAGGGAGCCGCGCTCCTTCGCACCTCGTAGCGAAGCTCCACCATGCCGCTCTTGTAGGCGTTGACCTCTTTCAGATGCAGGGCGACGTCTCTGTCGAGCCTGTCGAAGAAAGGGATCCCGTCACCAATCAGGATCGGAAGGATGGAATAGCGAACTTCGTCGGCAAGCCCAAGACGAAGGGTTTCGGCAGCAACGACTCCGCCGCCAACAACCCAGATGGAACGGAACGCCGGCCGAAGACGCCCGTTCACGAGATGGGTGAGATCCCCTGAGTAGAGCTCGGCCGTGTCCCGAGTCCGCGGCAGGTCGCGACTCGTGAGGACGAAGGTGGGTTATCGCCGTACGACCATCCCAACCCCTGGGCTTCAAAACGAAGCGCGGTCTCATAGGTTCGCGATCCCATGACGTAGCAGTCGATCGTCTTGAGGAAGGTCTCGACGAGCTCGGGGTCCATCGTCTTGCCGTCTGCGAATTCGTCCGAGGTCTCGAGCCAATCGACACCCCCGTCCTTGCGCGCGATGAACCCGTCGAGGCTCGCCGCCATGTGAATCGTGACGCTAGAATCAGTGCTTGTCATCGTTTGCCCTGACACCTTTGACGAACGGGGGCCTCATAAGGGTTGTACGGCCTGCTCATTTTGCCTCAGCCCACCGAGAGTAGGTGCCGAAGGCAAGATCGTGCCACATGCGGCGATCATCCCGGGACAGCGCCATCGGAACGCTCAGGATTGACGAAGCAAGAGTCAGGAAACCCATGAGAGTACGTAACACCGCGCGCCTGAATGTCATCCCCGATGGCGAGTAGTGAAGCCTATTGCCACTTGAGGAGCTCGCGAGCCACAAACTCGGGTGCCCGAAGCCTGGTACGCGCATTGGGGAACTCGAAGGTGACGAGCGAGATGGTACCAGGGCTCGGAGCAGAGACCGCGATGTCGCGCCAGGGAATGAGAACCGGACCGGCGCCGATTCGAAACGGGGCGGCGACATTCAGGTACAGCCCCGCTGGTGTTGCCCCGGCGATGAGTGCCCCGCGGTACCTGCTGCGCCCGACATAGCCTGAGAACCTGGAAGTGGCGCCCGCGAATGGGCCCGTCTCGTAGAGGAGTCGTAGTCGCCTCCAGCCTGACACCGAAGCGATGGTGTAGCAGATTGCGACCCAGAGGACGACGAACCAGACAGCGCCGGCCGCAATGATGGCGAGTACGAGACCCGTGTTGGTTAGCACGCTACCCCTTCAGGCCACAACTATTTGCCCTCATGCTATGCCCGATTCAAAGATTCCGTCAACCGCGCGAACAACGACCGCATAAGACTCCCAGTCTTATAAAGCCTCACCCAGGCGTATCTGACGCGTAGTAATTCCAAACCGGAATGTCTCCCGCCGGAATGACGCGAAGCTGGATCGGGTGACGCGTAGTGGAATTGTATGCGGCACCACAGGATCCCATGACGCGTACTGGTTTCAGGTGATGCATAGCCATTTGGGGTGACGCGTAGTCGTTCTGGATGGCGCGTACTGGTTTCGGGTGGCGCGAAGTGGGTTGGGGTGATGCATAGTCGTTTCGGGTGGCACGTAGTGGCGCCGGGTGGCGCATAGCAAGATGGGGTGATGCGTAGTCGGATGGGGTGGCGCAAAGTAGTGCTGGGTGACACGTAGTCATTTCAGGTGGCGCGTAGTGGTTTGGGATGGCGCATAGTGGTTTGGGGAGACGCGTAGCGGAGTGGGGTGGCGCGTAGTAGAATGCCGTGTCGCAAAACAATCTGGGGTGGCGCGTAGCAGGACCGGGTGGCGCGAAGTGGAGAGGCTTGGCGCCAAAGGAGGGGTCTTCGTGTCAGACGGAGTGACTTTGCAGCAGATCCTCGCCCACCTGGAGGCGCAGATGGAGGTCTGCCGGGAGAAGGAGGCCTATCACGCCCGGGAAGAGGCGGCCCATCGGGAGCAGCGGGAGGCCAACGCCGCCGAGCTCGCGGAACTGTCCCGTCATCACGAGGCGCTCAAGAGCTCGGCCGAAGCGGCGGTCCCGCTGGCCGCCCGCTACTCCCCGCCCGCGCCGGAGCCGCCGAAGGAGAAGCCCCAGGAAACGCTCCCTCCCGGCAAGCCCCTGGTCTGGAGCCGGCTGGCCGACCGCGTGATCGAGAGCCTGCCGGACGGCACGCTCATCACCCCGACCGGTCTGGCGAAGATGGTCAACCAGCGCTACAAAGGCCTTCCCCACCCCGCCGATCCCCGGGTCATGTCCACCATCCTACGCCGGCTGATTTCCTACAACTGGGTGCGGCGGGCGCAGAAGGGGACATCTCACCGCGAGACGACGTATGTGAAGGTGTGAGGTTTCTGGAAGCGGAGGCTGTCCCTCCTATGCTTCTTACCTTCTTGGCCCCTTGTTCATAGAGTTGAGCACTGATACGGTTAGAGGAGACTGCCTGGCTCATGCGCAAGTTCACTGAGAACTCTGGCGCACTACAGGAGACAAATTGCATGTTGAAGAGGTCTGCCGGTATTCGTGTCCTACTCCTCATTACAGCCGCCTTGCTCGTACATCTGTCCATCTCCACAGGACAGGTCAGTGCGCGTGACTGTATTCCCAACGGCGGGATCGATGACACCCTCGATCGGACAGACTGCTGCAGCGGCTATGCTCAGCCTGGCAGCACCTTTTGCGTGATCGCGTCAGACTGGGGAACTACGTGGGAATCGTGCTATCAGTACTGCGCTGCCCCTCCTGGCTGCGATCAGTTTAACCACGAGAGCTGCTACTACAGTCTTGATCCCGTCTCGGGATGCTGTGTCGCACCCCCGCCCTCCCCGGGATACTTCTGCCCGGATGCCTGCGTCTAGCGGAAAGTTCTGGATAGTTCCTGTCCTAGGGGCTGTAAGTGTCTGTAGAAGAAGGGTTTAAACACGCATTCGGGCTGGCTTTTTCTGAACTGAGTCTCTAGAATCGGGGTCGCCAAACCTTTGATTCGAGAAAACTTAGCCAGAAAGAGAGGCCAGTCCGAATGCGCGAAGCTCGCAAAACCCAGTACAGCCTGCGGGAGACCTGGCTCGATCTTGACCATGCCCAAGAGCTGGAGGCCATGTCTCGCGTGCTCGACGACAATCCTATGGTCGCAGAGTTGGTCTTGCAAGATCTGCGAGGCGTCACCCATTCGGCGACGGCGGTCCACGGTGCTGGAGGGCTGAGCGCCGATCAAGTTCTGCGGATTCTGGTGGTCAAGCAGATGAATGGCTTCAGCTACCGGGAGTTGGCTTTCCATCTCGCGGACTCGCGCCGCTATCGGACCTTCTGCCGCTTGGGTATCACGGACAAGGTGCCGACGAAATCATCGCTCAACGCGAATCTCAAGTCCCTCCAGCCGGCCACCCTGGAGGCGATCAATCGCGTGTTCGTCGGTGCCGCGCAGGCGGCGAAGGTGGAGACCGGACGGACCGTGCGCACCGATTGCACCGTGGTGGAATCCAATATCCATGAGCCGATGGACTCCGAGCTGCTGTGGGACTGCGTGCGAGTCCTGACCCGGCTTCTGGGTCGAGCCCGCGATTTACTCGGTCCCACCCAAGTGGTTTTCGGGAATCGAACGCGGCGGGCAAAGCGGCGGCGTAAGGAAATTTTCAATGCCAAGAAAGCGGCGGATCGGCAACGGGCTTACCGAGATCTGCTCGGGGTCACTGGTGAAGTCTACCGGTGCGGGCTGGCCACTCGCGAGCTCTTGGGCAATGCGGAGGTTCTCAACACCCTGGGCTTGCGGGAAGCCCTCGCGACGGCGGGAGTTGCAGCCGACCTGGACCGCTTCCTTCCTTTGACGCTGCGGGTCATGGATCAGACCCAACGTCGCGTGTTGGAAGGCCAGAGCGTTCCGGCGGGCGAGAAGATCGTTTCGATCTTTGAGGAGCATACCGACATTATTCGCAAAGACAATCGTGAAACCCTGTACGGCCACAAGATCTGCCTGACCGGCGGAGCGTCCTCCATGATCCTCGATTGCAAGGTGCTGGAAGGGAATCCTGCGGACTCTACCTTGGCCAAGACGATGGTAGATCGGCAAGTCGAGATTTTCTCTCGCCCTCCCCGGCAGATCGTTTTCGATGGTGGCTTTGCCTCCAAGATGAACTTGAGCGACCTCAAAGCCGCCGGGGTCCAAGATGTCGCGTTCTCCAAGGGGCGGGGATTGGAGATCAGCGACATGGTCAAAAGCAGTTGGGTGTTCAAGCGGCTGCGGGACTTTCGTGCCGGGATCGAAGGCAACATCTCTTTTCTGAAACGGATCTTCGGGCTGGATCGCTGCACCTGGAAATCATGGTCGTCGTTCCAGAGCTATGTCTGGGGCTCGATCCTCAGCTTCAACCTCTTGGTCTTTGCCCGTCACCTGCTGAGTTGAGCTCGCAGCCCCTTCCATTGCCTTTGGGCCGCTGACAGCAGCGGAATGAGCTTCGCCTGTTCGTAGAGAGCCCAAGATCCCGTGGGCCGCTTTACATCCGCCCCCCAGTCCCCACGAAGCTCCCAGAATCATCCAGCATGAGCTTCAATGCCGCAGGAGGCCGCGCGGAAAAAGACCATTTCTGGACAGGAACTAGATAGGCCGAAACACTCCGGGGCCCGGAGGAACTTCCCGGGCCCCAAGGCTCTCCTGGAGAGGAGACAGTCAACCGCCCTTCGCTTTCTTGACCCACCCGGTGGCCGAGCCGGTCTCCCGCCGCAGGATGAGGTTGAGTTGCGCGGCGTGGTGCTGGACGTGCCGTATCGTCTGCAAGAGCTGCTCCAGGAAGCTGCCCTCCAGGCGGCGCTCCTGGGCCTTCTCGTCCGTCAGCGCTTCGATCACCGCCCGGTTCTTCCGGCGGCAGAATTCGAGATAGGTCAGCAGCTCGTCCTGGGTATAGACCCGCTCGGGAAGCACCCCCGCCGGGTCCAGCTCATCCAGCGTGAACGGAGGCGGAGGAGCGAAGCCTTCGGGGGAGTCGGCGAGGTAGTAGTCGAGAAAGAAAAGGGTATGAAAGACCGAGTACCAATACTCCGGCTGCTGCGAGCGGTCGCCCCAGAGATCCTCGGGGCAGGCGCGCACGGTGTTCTCGAGCGTGTCGATCGCGGCGCCGAGCTGGCTCCAGACGGCTTCCTTCACCCAGGTATCCATTTCAATCCTCCAGGGAATCCTCTTTCACAGTATCATTCTCTCCTATGAACCGCGTCCGGCTGGCACTCGCGGACGGCGGCGAACGCGAGGCCATCTACCGGATGCGCCACGCCGTCTACGCCGCCGAGCTCGGGCAGCACGCCCTCACCGCGGAGGAGCGGCTCAGCGATCCCCTGGACGACTACAACGAGTATGTGGTGGCGGCGGAAAACGGCGAGATCGCCGGCTTCGTCAGCCTGACGCCTCCGGGGCGGGACCGCTACTCCGTCGACAAGTATTTCTCCCGGGACGAGATCCCCTTCCCCTTCGACGACGGCCTCTGGGAGGTCCGGCTGCTGACCGTGCCGCCCCGCAGCCGGGGGCGCGCCCTGGCGTTCCTCCTCATGTACGCCGCCTTCCGTCTGGCCGAGTCGCGGGGCGGGACGCGGGTCGTGGCCATCGGCCGCCGCGAGCTGCTGGGCTTCTACCGCAAGGCCGGGCTGCGGCCCCTCGGTCCGCGCGCCCAATCCGGACAGGTCGTCTACGAGCTGATGACCGCGACCATGGCCCGCCTGCGGACGTCCGCCGCCCGCTTCGCTCCCCTGCTGCGCAAGCTCCGCCGCGGCGTGGACTGGAAGCTCGGCGTGCCGTTCCAGGAGGAGGCCTGCTTCCACGGCGGCGCCTTCTTCGAAGCCATCGGCGAGACGTTCGAGACCCTGGAGCGGAAGGACGAGATCGTCAACGCCGACGTCCTGGACGCCTGGTTCCCTCCGGCGCCGGAGGCCCTGCGGACGATCTCCGAGCACCTCCCCTGGGTCCTGCGGACGTCGCCGCCTACGGACGGCCGCGGCCTCGCCCGCGTCATCGCCGAGGTCCGGGGCGTCGCTCCCGAATCCCTGGTCCTGGGCGCGGGCTCGTCCAGCCTGGTCTTCCTGGCCTTCCGGCACTGGCTGACGCCGGCCTCCCGCGTCCTGCTGCCGGACCCCACGTATGGCGAGTACGCCCATGTCCTGGAGAGGATCGTGGGCTGCCGGACCGACCCTCTCCGCCTCTCCCGCGCGCAGGGGTACGAGGTCGATCCGGAGGAGCTGCTGGCGCGTCTGCGGCGGCGGCGCTACGACCTGGTGGTGCTGGTCAATCCGAACAATCCCACGGGTCAGCTCCTCCCCCGCTCCGTCCTGGAGCCTCTCCTGGCCGCGGCGCCGGCCCACACCCGGGTGTGGATCGACGAGGCCTACATCGACTACGCGGGAAGCGGCGAGTCCATGGAGACCTGGGCGGCGAAGAGCGCCAACGTGGTGGTGTGCAAATCGTTGTCGAAGGTCTACGCGCTGAGCGGCGCCCGGGCGGCCTATCTCTGCGGTCCGCCGCACCTGGCGCGGGAGCTGCGCGCGCTGACTCCTCCCTGGGCGGTGAGCCTGCCGGCCCAGATGGCGGCGGTGGCCGCCTTGCGGGATCCGGACTACTACGCCCGCCGTTACCGGGAAACGGCGGAGCTGCGCGAGGGTCTGGCGGCGGACCTGCGGCGGGTCCTGCCCGGAGCCGAGATCCTGCCCGGAGTGGCGAACTGGCTCCTCTGTCTGCTCCCTCGCCGGGGTCCGGACGCGGCCACTTTCTGCGAGCGCTGCCGCGAGCGCGGCGTCTTCCTGCGCGACAGCGGCGCCACCAGCGCCGTGCTGGGTCCCCACGCCCTGCGGGTGGCGGTCAAGGATGAGAAGGTCAACCGCCGGGTGGTGGAGACCCTGGCGTGGGCGTGGGAGGCGGAGGCGTCCTTCGGTTCCCAGGACTGAAGTCGACTGAAGTCCTGGGCTATGTCCCTGGACCCCTGACGGGGTCGCTGAGTAGAAAGCGCGGACGACTTCAAGGGCCAGCCAGCCGGCCGCGCCCCGCGGCCGGCTGGCGTTCTGACGGGCGATCAGCGGACGACCAGGTTGGCGCCGCGGACCGTGTAGAGGGAAGCCGCGCGGCGGCCGGTGGGCAGGCAGACCGTCACGCGCTCCCAGCCGGAGGCGGTCGCCCGCTGTCCCATGACGGAAAGGCCCGCCGCCAGGGCGTCCAGCAGGTGCGGACCGCCGGCCGGCGGAGCGTTCACGTCCTTGCCCGTGCAGCAGGAGAAGGTGTTGTATTGCGTGACTTCCCCCTTGACCCCCCCGAGGCCGCCGGCGGCCGGCGCGGCGGTCATGATCCCCACGTTGGCGTTGTTGTTGAAGATCATGAAGGCGGGCGCCGGCGTCTGCTGGCTGACGTCGCCGTGAGAGAGGGCGAAGACCGTGATCGGCCGGCCCAGGGCCGCCACACGGTTTTTGATCGCGGCCCGCAACGCGTTCCAGCCGTTGACGTTGACCTCGCCGTTGAGGGCCACGCGGGCGCAGTCGAGGTAGCCGTCCGGGCTGCTGGAGTTGACCGTGTAGAGGTCGTGGGCCGGCGGCGCGTACTGCCGGATGCCGAAGACGAAAGGATCGCGCGCGTCACAACGGATCTTCTGCTTCTTGGCGCCGACGAACAGCATGTAGGTCCGGGTCGGAGCGGTCTGATAATGAATGGTCACGGAATAGACGCCGGGCTCGGCGAAGGTCATCTGCAGCGTGCTGCTGGTCGTCGTGCCGTCGAAGTCGATCCCCTTCATATACGGGATGGAATGCTCCGGCGCGGCGACCAGGATCTGCGTCGCCGAGGCATTGAGCTGCGTGAACCAGGTCCAGTTCGAAGTTCCCGGCAGCTCGATGTCCCCGGCCCACGTGGGGTCGAGATCCGCCAACTGATACTCGTCGGGCCACCACTGCATGACGTAGGGGTACTGCGCCGCCAGGGGAGCCCCCAGGGCCAGGGCGAGCACCAGACCTATCCACAACGACCGCATGATGTTCTTTTGCATGTCTGACCTCCTGAGCGAGAGCGGACCTTTCCGCCCTCTCTACAAGAGAGGTGCGCAAGTTGGAATTTGCGCGCCGGCGAAAGAAAGGCGGGATTTACAGCCCGGGACGGAACACCTCGACGGAGTCGACCATCCGCTGGATCTGCCCCGGCGTGAAATGGGCCATGCATTCGTCGGTGGTGTAGTTCATGTAGTTGGCCACGTCGTCCGTGCCTGTGGCCCCGGGGCAGCTGTCGTAGCCCATGTTGCACTTCATGGTGGGACCGCCCTGGGTGGGCGTGTCGTCCACGAAGTCGCCTTTGGCGTCGCCGCAGCCGCCGTCGAAGGTGTGGTAGAGGCCGAGGTAATGGCCCACCTCGTGGACCAGCGTCATGCCGCGGTTGCGCTCCGGAATGGCGCCTTCCATGGGCAGGGCGCGCGGGTGCAGCACCACCCCGTGCAGATAGGGCTTCTCCGGGCTCTTCCAGGGGTAGTAGCCGTAGCCGACCGTGCCGGAGGGCACCGTGCCCCCCTCGGGCTTGCAGATGTAGAGGTTGAGGACGCGCTCGGGCTCGACCGCGAGGCGCTGCTTCATCGCGGCCTCGTTGGCGGAATTCAGGCCGCACCGCTCGTACCATTCCGGGTTGTCCGTGTACTCGACCTGCTGGATCCGGAAGCGGAACGGCGTCTGCCGGTAGCCCTGGTTGAGGTTCTGCAGGAGGATGTCGAACACCTCGCGCGGGACGTGCCCCTCCTTGCCGGCCGTGATGACGTGGATCGCCACGGGGATCGTCTTCGGGGCCTCTTCCGCGGGCGGCGGGGCCGGGGCTCCGGGAGTGCCGCCGCCTCCTGAAGGTTGATCCAGGAGAGCCTTGAGGCGATCCTGTTTCTTCTTCTCCAGCAGGGCGTTGGCCCGGGCGGTGGTGGCGTCGTCCACCTCGGGCTCGGCGCAGAACCAGTCGACCTTCTGCGCCCGGACGGACGGGCTGAGCAGGAGGACGGAGATGGCGAGGAGCGGAAGATAGCGCTTCATGAGAAATCCCCTTCCGAGGAAAGAACGGCGGCGGCGCGCGCAGGGCCGATCCAATTACGCCGGACCGGGCTCCCGCCATGCTAGCCTTCCCCCTCCAAGGAGGGTCGTCCCGTGAGCGAACGCTACTCCTGCGTCGAACGATTCCTGCGCTACGTGACGTACGACACCCAGTCGTCCGAGACGTCCGACACCTATCCCAGCACGGCCAAGCAGCTCGAGCTGTCGCGCCTGCTGGTCGAGGAGCTGAAGGCCCTCGGGATCTCCGATGCCGCGCTCGACGAGCACGGCTACGTCATGGCGACCATCCCGGCTACCTCACAGAAGGCGGACGTGCCGGTCGTCGGCTTCATCGCCCACGTGGACACCTCGCCGGAGATGAGCGGCGCCGGGGTCAAGCCGATCGTCCACCGGAACTACCAGGGCGGGGACATCGTGCTGCCGGACGATCCCGGCGCGGTGCTGCGGCCGTCCGAGATCCCCTACCTCAAAGAGCGGATCGGCGACGACATCATCACCGCCTCGGGCACCACCCTGCTGGGCGCCGACAACAAGGCCGGCGTGGCCGAGATCATGGCCGCCGCCGAGTACCTGATGGCGCATCCGGAGATCCCGCACGGGACGATCCGCATCGGCTTCACCCCCGACGAGGAGGTGGGCACCGGCACCAAGTACTTCGACGTGCCGAAGTTCGGCGCGACAATACGCCTACACCATGGACGGCGGCGCGCGCGGCGAGATCGAGTACGAGAGCTTCTCGGCCGACGCCATGACGTTCACCTTCCAGGGGCGCAACACCCACCCGGGCTACGCCAAGGGGCTGATGGTCAACGCCATCAAGGTCGCCGCCGACTTCATCCACCGCATGCCGCGGAAGATGTCCCCGGAGACCACCGACGGCTACGAGGGCTACGTCCATCCGTACGTGGTCAACGCCAGCGTGGACAAGACCTCGGTCAAGGTGCTGATCCGCGACTTCAAGACGCCGGGGCTCAAGGAGAAGGAGGACTTCCTGGAGGACCTCGCCCGCCAGACCGTGGCGGACTGGCCGGGAGCGTCCTACGAGTCCAAGGTCGAGGAGAGCTACCGCAACATGCGCGAGGTGCTGGACCACCATCCGCAGGTGGTCGAGAACGCCCGCGAGGCGGTCCGCCGCGCCGGCATCGAGCCGCGCGAGAAGCCCATCCGCGGCGGCACCGACGGCTCCAAGCTCAGCTTCATGAACCTGCCGACGCCCAACGTCTTCGCCGGCGAGCAGAGCTTCCACTCGCGGTTCGAATGGGTTTCCGCGCAGGACATGGAGAAGGCGGTGGAGGTGATCGTCCACCTCTGCCGGATCTGGGAGGAGAGGGCGTAGGCCCTCTCCTCCTTCCCTCATTACGCCTTCCGCCTCCCCACCGATCCCCGCCAGAGGTAGACGCACAGCCCCAGGAAGAGGACGATCGAGACCGTCTGGGAGACCGGTATGTTGTCGTAGAACGGCGTGCGGATCAGGTCCTCCGAGTACCAGGGGAACAGGCGCAGGGCCGCGCCGAAGACGCCGCCGAGGGCGCCGCCGGCCATCAGTCCGGAGGCGATGATGACGCCGCGCTCGCGCATGCTCCGGCCCTCCTCGCCGCCCACGCGCTCGGACCGCTTGCCCACCCAGTGCGCCAGGAAACCGCCCACCAGGGCCGGCGTGTTGAGCTCCAGCGGCAGGTACATGCCGAGGGCGAAGATCAGCGCCGGCACGCCGAGCATCTCCATGACCAGGGCGATCACCGCGCCGACGGCGAACAGGATGTAGGCCACCGGCTGCTGGCTCATGAAGCCCTGCACCAGGGCCTGCATGATCGAGGCCTGGGGCGCCGCCAGCACCTCGCGGGTGTCGCCGGGCGCCGCCGCGCCGAACTGGAAGGCCTTGGCCAGCAGCACGATGGTCAGCGCCGCCGCCACGGCCGAGAAGAGGATGCCCAGGAACTTCACCCGCTCCTGCGCCGCCGGCGTCGAGCCCAGCCAGTAGCCCGTCTTGAGGTCGGTGATCGTCTGGCCCGAGACCGACAGCGCCGTGCAGACCATGCCGGCGATGGCCATGACGAAGAACATCCCCGTGGTCCCCGAAAGGCCGAAGCGCAGCAGCACCACGGAGGAGACGATGATGGTCAGCATCGTCATGCCCGAGACCGGGTTGCGGGCCGTGGTGGCGATGGCGTTGGCCGCCACCGAGGCGAAGAAGAACGAGAAGACCAGGGTCAGCAGCCAGGCCCACCAGGGCCACGGCCAGGCCAGCCCCCTGGAGGGTGGTGAAGAACACCCCGATCGCCACCGTCGCGATGACCACGCCGATCAGGATGGTGGTGATCGGCATGTCGCGGTCGGTGCGCTCGAGGCTGGTGTCCTCGCCGTGGCGGAACGCCTTGGCCGCGATGGAGAACGAGCCGGCGACGATGCGCAGCGACTTGATGATGCCGAAGATGCCGGCGGTGGCGATGGCGCCGACGCCGATGAAGCGCACGTAGCCGCGGAAGATCTGCGAGGCGTCCAGGCCCGCGATCGGCGTGGTGCCCGGATAGACGATCAGGTCCGGCGCGCCGCTGCCGATCATCCAGATCAGCGGCACGAGGACGAAGCTCGACAGGAAGCCGCCGGCGCACAGGATCATGGACGAGCGCAGGCCCATCACATAGCCGAGCCCGAGGATGAAGGAGATGGCGTCGAACCCGAACACCATCCGCCAGCGCTCGGCCAGGTCGCGCACGGGCGACAGGAACTGGAAGTCGACGACCTCGCGCCAGACGTGGAAGGTGGTGACGAAGAAATCGTAGATGCCGGAGATGGCGGTCGCCTGAAGCAGGAGCTTGGCCTGCGATCCCCCCTTCTCGCCGGTCACCAGCACCTCGGTGATGGCCGTGGCCTCGGGGTAGGGGAACTGGCCGTGCGTCTCGCGCACGAAGTACCGCCGCAGGGGGATCAGGAAGAGGACGCCCAGGCAGCCGCCGGCGACGAGGATCAGCGAGGTCTGCAACGGGTGCGGATCGAGATTGAGGATGTAAAGGGCCGGCAGGGTGAAGATGGCGCCGGCCACGATCGCCCCGGAGGTGCCGCCGATGTTGGTGAGGATGACGTTCTCCAGCAGCGTCGAGCGGCGGCGGTAGACCCGGGCGAGGCCGATGGCCAGGATGGAGATGGGGATGGAAGCCTCCATCACCTGCCCGACCTTCAGCCCCGAGTAGGCGGAGGCGATGGTGAAGATCACGCAGAGGAAGAGGCCCCAACCCACGGAGCGCGCCGTGGTTTCCGGCTGGGAGGCGCCGGCGGGGACCAGCGGCCGGTAGACCTCGCCGGGAGCGAGCGGCAGATAGGCGTTCTCGGGGAGAGCGGTGGCCTCGGCCTCCGCCTTCTCGTGGACGACCGGGCGCAACGCCTGGTCCGGCTGGGACTTCACGTCGGGCTCTTCCATCCCATCCTCCTGGGTCCTGTGACGAAAATGTCGCTCCACTCTACCCCAGATGAACCGTCTCAGGCGAACCGCATCAGGCCGTTGCCGTGGGTCGAGGCGGCTTCCCTGCCACACCTCGGGCAATGCGTATCCTGCAGACCGAACGCCAGGCTGATGTTGACGACTTCCGCCGGACTGTCCGCCGAAGTTTTCCTTTTCAGGATGGGATGAGGGAACGCGGGATCGACGCCCGTGTCCAGGACCATCACCTTTTTTCCGAAACCCACCTGGGCGGCGTTCAGCCGAGCTTCGTTCGGTAGCGCGAGTGGTAGGGGGAGTTGGAGATCCTTGCGGACCGCAAGATCGAGGCCATGGAGCTTGTCCTCCAGAAGAGGTTCGATGGAGCAGCAAGGACATAAAGGACGTAAAGGACCCAAGGGACAACAACTCTGATGTCCTTTACGTCCTTTGGGTCCTTTATGTCCTTTACGTCCTTGCATCAGCGCCCCGGAGGGGCCAGGATCTGCACGGTGTATCGGTGCTCCGGCGGAGCGTCGTACACCTGCTGCACCATCTGCGAGGGGCCCAACTGAGGTGGATCAGTATCCGTCGTTGGACCGGGGGATGATCCAGACGATGAAGGCTGGCCCGTCTAGGCAGTGGCTTTCGACGAGCGGGCGGGGTCGGCGTCTCTTCGACCTGCCTGGGGCTCCCGTTTCCCCCTGGGTGGTACACTAGCCGCCGAGACCGGTTGCCTTCCGGCGGGTCCTCATGATGGAATACCGTAACCTGCCGGAGAAAGAATGGCATTCATGGCCGCGATCCCTCTTCAGCGCGAACCCGAAATCGAGTACCCGACGAGCGACGGCAAGCCGCTAGCCGAGACCGGTTTCCATGTCGAGGTGATTCTCTACCTCTATCAGGCGCTCAAAGATCGCTACGCCGGGGTCTCGGATGTCCTGGTCTCCGCCAACAACTTCTTCTACTACGAGGAAGGCAACCCAAAGTCCGTGGTCTCTCCGGATGTCTATGTGGTGAAAGGGGTGCCCTCGAAACCTTCCCGGGACTACTACCTGCTCTGGAAGGAAGGCAAGATCCCCAACCTGGTTGTCGAGGTCACCTCCAGCAGCACCCGCCGGAAGGACGTCAAGAAGAAGAGTCTTTACGCCAGGCTGGGAGTGGCCGAGTACTTCATGTTCGATCCCGAGGGTGACTACCTGAAGCCATCTCTCCAGGGATTCCGCCTTCTCAAGGGCGAGTACCTCTCCATCCCATCGGCCTCCGATGGTTCTGTGGCCAGCCGGACGACCGGGCTCGTCTTCCGTCCCGAGGGGGATTGGGTCCGGCTGGTGGACGCCGCCACGGGGCAACCCCTGTTGACCACCGGAGAATGGCGAGAGAAGGCAACGGCGGCCGAGGAGCGGTCCGGACAGGCGGCCGAGACCCTTAGGGCCGAGGAGCGAGCCAACCAAGAGGCTGCGGCCCGAAAAGAGGCCGAGCAACGGGTTCGCGAGTTGGAAGAGGAACTCGAGCGACTGCGCCGCCAAGTCGGCTCCTGACCTACCCTACAATGCACGCCAAGGCTTTTCGGAGCCCGTAGTGCAGATGGGAGATTCAGGGCTTGGCTATCGAAGAGAAGATTCTTGTCGAGCGCCGTTTCCGGGTCCCAGCCGGCCCAGGGGAACCTCAAGAGGCTATCCTTACGTGGAAGGATCTCACGAGCGAGCACGTCGTTGTGGTCCTGGGAGAGCCTGGCTCTGGGAAGAGCACAGAGTTCGAGGAGGCCGGTAAACAGCCAGGAGCTATCGCCCTCCCTATTCGGACATTCCTCCGAGTACTTCTGGATAGTGCAGATCTCCGCAGCAAGACCCTCTTCCTTGACGCTCTCGATGAGATGCGCTCCGGACCCAACCGGCACGAGGTTCTAGACAGCGTCATTCAACGACTCGAGCAACTCGACCGCCCCAAAGTGAGGTTATCCTGCCGGGCCGCAGACTGGTTCGGCGGCCTGGATCGTTCCGAGTTAGCCAGCGTCTCCCCCTCAGGTGAGGTGCGAGTAGTCGAGCTTCTCCCGCTCACCGAGGACGAGGTTGAGCGAATCGTGCAGTCTCACCTCGGAGATCCCTCGGAATTTCTGGCCAGGGTCCGCCAGCAACGCCTTGAGGGCTGGCTGGGAAATCCACAAACGCTTGAGTTGATGATCAAAGTAGCACGGGAGGGCCGGCTCCCAGAAACCCGTTCCGAGCTGTTCGAGAACGCCTGTGCTCTCATGGCTGGCGAGGAAAACAGAAGTCACCGCGCGAGGCAAGGTCCGATCGGACGGCAACAGATCCTTGAGGCAGCAGGTTTCCTCTGTGCTCTGACCTTAATCGCGGGACTGGGAGGCTTTGCGGGCGACAAAGCCGATAGCGAAGTGGATTTTCCGCCTTTGGACGAAATCCCCGGATCGCTAGATGGATTGCGGGCGGCAATCGGGACCCGCCTCTTCCGCTGGCAGGAAGGTCGAGCCATGCCGGTCCACAGGACCATTGCAGAGTTCCTTGCCGCGCGAACCCTGCGGGACCGCCTCGCCACGGGACTGCCGCTCGCGCGAGTCCTCCGCCTGATCACAGGATTCGATGGCGGCACACTCAGCGATCTTCGGGGGCTGTACGCCTGGCTCACTACTCTCGTCCCGCAGCATGCTCCATATCTAGCCTCGAAAGACCCGGTTGCTTTGATCTTCTATGGCGATCCAGAGGTTCTCCCACCAGATGCCAAACGAGTAGTCCTCAGCTCCATTGAAGAATTGGCGGATCGAGATCCTTGGTTCTTCTACGAAGGAGGTTCTGCTGAGCCTTTCGGGGGACTGGCAGACCCAACCCTCATACCTGACTTCCGCGCAGCTCTTTTGGAGCCGAACCGCCACAACTATCTGCGCCTGTCAGTGACGGCGGCGCTTGCCTACGGTCGCCCGCTGCCAGAGTTGAAGGATGACCTGCAGAGAGTTGTGTACAGCCAAGACTTTGCTGAGGGGATACGCGAGCTTGGCCTAAAAGCACTATGTAACGTCTCAACCGACGAGGAGCTACTCACCTATCTGGATGATGTCCAAGCTGGGCGGATCCTCGATGAGAATGACAACCAAAGGGCCTATCTCCTTGGGAGACTTTACCCTGGCATCCTCAATACGGCGGCGATTAACCAATACCTGACTCGCAGGAAATCTCCACAATCCTATTTCGGCTACTACACGTTTCTGAGAAAGGCACTCCTTTCCAGGACTCCAGATAAGTTGGTTCCTGATCTCCTCGACAGCCTCTCGGCATCCCAGGTAAGCCTGAGATTCAGGGGTGATCGAGTTTGGCCAAGGCTTGCAGGCCCTCTGCTTCGAAAGGGCGTCGAACTCTACGGCGAATCTATTCCGATCAATCGACTTTGGCAGTGGCTCCAAGTAGCGCAAGACGGAAGCCACTTAATGATTCTGTCCGCCGAAGATCAAACCGCACTAAGGGACTGGTTTTCTAACCGACCTCAACTAGTGACCGAGCTTTTTAAATGGTGGGTGGAAGAGGGGGCTAACTGGGAAACTACCAACTCAGCCTATGAATTCTGGAGAACCCTTTACGATCCAGAGCGGCCTCTCGATCTATGGCGGTGGCAACTCGCTACAGCAGGACGCTGGCCAGAGGACAGAAAAGGAAAGACTCTCTTCCGGTTGGCCATACAGGCAGCATTCAGGGAAGCTTCCTCTTCCACCCTGAATGAGCTATACGCCTGGGTTGAGCAAAACCCGAGCTTCAAGAAAGACCTAGAGATGCTCTCAGTCAGCGAGTACACCCTGCTTTTCCATGACAAAGAAGGAGAAGAACGAGATAGGCAAGAAGCAGAGAAAGAAGCCGCAGTTAAAGCTAGAAACCGAATCGTCCTTGAGAAAATTTTAGAAGAGATGCGGAGGGGGAGTGGCGCAAATCTGCTTGCGTTCTTAGCCGAAATATTTCTTGACTCAACTGTTGCTCCGGGAGATCCGAAAGGGCTTCAACGGATCGAAGCAGAGTACGGCCCCAAGATTGCAGCAGCAGCGGTTGACGGCTTCAAAGCGATCTTGGAGAGGCACGATCTTCCCACTCCAGAACAGATTGGCAGAGCAGAAGCCAATAAAAGATCGTATTATGTCGGCTTCCCAAGCCTAGTAGGCATGATGATTCTTTTCAAGGAAGGGAAACTCCCCCACTTAGGAACACCTGGGGCACGAGTCGCTCTCGCGTTTGAGTTCGCACATGGCGTTTTTGAAGAAACTGGCTGGTATGAGGAAGCCATCAGAAGGGAGCCAGAAGCCGCCGCCCAGATCATACGGGCAGCTTGGACGCCTCTACTCAAAAAAAAAGCGAAGGAAATACCTCACCTCTATAATATAGATCGCGAACCTACCATTGGCCTTATCGCGAAAAGGATTGGCTTTAGGTTATTGGAATCTTTCCCAGGATCAGCTGCAATCCTGCTCGAGCAATTGATGCGTTGTGCTCTCGTGGGATCTTCCCGAGAAGATCTGGCCAGACTGGCCTCGAAAAGAAGGTCGCACCTTGACTTGGATCAGTCCCTACTCTGGACAGCATTTTCTATTCTGGTACTTCCAGAACAAGGATTGAAGAGAGCCGCAAAAGGCTTACGCGGCGCCGACCGGGACAAGAAGGCGATAGGCTTGTTAAATCACCTGAGAGAATTCGATGGAATTGGAGAGTATTCATTGCTCACTTCGACCTCTTCAGTTCTAGCTGATCTTGTACTTCTTCTCGGCCGAGACTGCCCGCCTCAGCGCCTGATGGATAATGCTGAGATTCGGGATTGGGAAGCCGCTCAGTTTATAGGCGGTCTAATCGATGAAATGGGAAACCGTACCGATGATGAATCCGCTTCTCGCCTTCGTGCCCTTCGCGGCCACCGGGCCCTGTTACTTTGGAGGGAAAAGCTAGGACACGTCGTAGAGCAGCAGTGCCGCAAGGTGAGAGAAGCCCGCTACCAGAGGCCTAACCTGCCCGATGTCCTAAAGGTTCTGGAGAACAGAGAGCCCATAAGTCTTCCAGACCTTCATGCCTTGACTTGCGATCATTTGCGGACACTCAAGAACGAGATCGAGAATGGCCCTGAAAGTGAGTACCGGTCGTTCTGGAAGGTAGGCTCTCGAGAAGAACTAGAATCTCCAGTGCCAGAGAATGAGGCCCGGAACCGTCTGCGGTTCACCTTGAACAATAGACTCAAGCCCCTGGGTATAAGCGCTGAGATCGAACCCCACTATGCCCACGGCAAGCGAGGCGACCTCAAGATGATCTACAGATCGATGAACATACCTCTTGAGGCCAAACGTCACTTCCATAGGGAGGCCTGGATAGCCCCTCTCACACAGTTGAAAAAGAAATATTCGATTGATCCTGGGGCCGGAGGATTTGGTATCTATCTGGTGTTCTGGTTCGGGTTAGCCAAAGACCGGCATGTCCCAGCGCCCCCAAACGGCATAGCTCCCCCTTCGACGGCCTCGGAGATGGAAGCCGCCCTCCGACAAATCTACTCTGGTGAGGAGTGGCAGAATACTGAGTTCATCTGCATCGACTGTTCTGTGCGCGAAACAGAGAAGCAGGCACGGAAGCGACGGACACAGCAGAGCAATCCTAAGAGCAGGCGTGCCCCGCGTCAAAAGGGCAAATAAGCTGGGAAGTCGGGTCCCGCCCTTTCAGGGCGGATGGGAACTTTTGGGATCGCCTACCTGGCGCTGAAGCGCCAGGCTATTCAAATTTCGGCCCCTTCGGGGCGCTTTCCAAACTGCTCGTGATTTGAACAACGGACCTTCACGAACTGAGATACCCCCATCTTCAGTTCTGCGAGAGTGCGAGGCTCGGGAGCTTCGTCGAACAAAGCCCGGTGTACATCCTCTGAGCTATAGAGGCGTGTCCGCTGGCCCATCGGCTTCTGTTTCGCCATCAGGAAAACGCCTACTCGTACGGAATCCCCGCCGCGTCCAGCGCATCGCGGGCAATCTCCATCAGCGCCTTCTTCCGGAACTCGAACCAACGTTCCCGGAGGCCGTGGCCGGCCACGGCGTCATTGAACCGCCGGAAGGCTCCTCCGCCACCCAGGGCGCGGAGGATCTCCTGGTGTACCCTCTCGTCCTCGACGGTGTCGGCGAAGGATCGCATGATCTCCCACTCGTGGATCTCGAACTGATCCGGCAGAGCCAGCCATCGGTCTGTCTCCACGACCTCCCTCAGCTTGGCCAGGTCCTCCTCGCCTAGACCCAGGTCGTCGTCCTCCTCGCCTTCGGCGATGGCGAGCTCGGTCTGTGTGAGGCTGAGGACTTCTCCGGTCTCGCGGTGGATATACGCCTTCATGCCTTCCATGAGGCAATCAAGCTCGTTGGCGACTCGTTCAAGGGATACGCGTTGTGGCATGGATTCCATTCTAGCGGAATTGGTACGGCCTTGAGGCAACAGATCAAGCAGTCCACAAGATGCATATGCTAAAATTTCTCCGAATCTTTGAAGGAGGACCAGGAACCATGCGCAAGCTCTTCGCCCTGACCGTCATCCTGCTCGGAACCGCACTGTTCGCCGTTCAGCCGCAACCCGCCAGTGGTTGGGAGGTGTGCCCGCCCAGCCAGCTCACCTGTGTCGAAGTGGATTCGTACGTCGAGATCTGCACCGGAGGTCTGGGCGCCAGGATCTGCACCGTCTACAGGTGCTCCAACGGAGCCTCGCACACCTGCTGCACGGAATGCGAGGGGCCCAACTGAGGAGAATCAGTATCCGTCGTTGGACCGCGGGATGATCCAGACGATGAAGGCCGAGCCCTCGATGCGGTGGCTTTCGACGAGCGGGTGGCGGGCCAGTTCCTCCTCGATCCGCTTCAGGAGGATGCCCGCGCCCCAGCCGCAGATGATCCTGACCAGACGGAGATCCTGCAGGAAGGCCTGGTTGAGCCAGATGTCCAGCTCCAGGACGGCCTCTTCGCGCTCGTAGCCGTGCAGATCCAGGCTGTCTTCCCAGAAGCCCGCCTCTTCCATGGCATCTCCAGGGGCCAGAAGATGCCCCGCGCGAGTCTAACCCAGTGATAGCGTTGCCGGATTCCTGGCGGCGGCTCGACTGCCGGCGCTGGCGAATCGCACGACCTGCCGGGAAGGCGGTAGAGACGACCCTGCCCGTTTCAGAACATCCTCCAGAGGTCTCCCACGTCGGGTCGTCTCCGGGACGGAGATGCCGCTGCGGATTCACATTCTCGTCGGACGAGGGGAGGGTGATCCGGTTAACGCCCCGCCGGACGGGATGGGCCGAACGGACCGGCATTCCCGCCCCGAGACGCCCCGACGTGGTTGGCCTTCAGAGGGCATTCTGAAACGGGCAGGGGCGTCTCTACCGCCTCGCACAGAGGTTTTCGTATCCGAGCCGAGATGCCCGGGCGGGGCGGGAGCCACCTTGCCTGTCCCCGGCTGACCGCATAGGATTACGCGCTGTCGAAACTTCGACTCGAAACTCCGATCGCATAAAACGATGCCCAACCCCCAATCCCCCAGCTCAGACAACCGCGCCATCCTCGTCACCGGAGCCCTGGGCCAGATCGGCTCGGAGCTGGTCAACGCCCTCCGCCAGCGGTACGGCGAGGAGAGGGTCATCGCTTCCGACATCCGCATGCCGCCGCGCGGCAACGAGGGTCCCTTCGAGTTCGTGGACTGCACCAACCAGCGGTCCATCGACGACGTGATCCGCCGCCATCGCGTGGGCACGATCTACCACCTGGCGGCACTCCTCTCCGCCGTGGCCGAGAGCAAGCCCCAGGTCGCCTGGGACGTGAACATGGACGGCCTCTACTGGGTCCTCGAAGTGGCCCGCGAGAACCGCTGCTCGGTGTTCTTCCCCAGCTCGATCGGCGCCTTCGGTCCCGGCACGCCGAAAGACCACACGCCCCAGGACACGGTGCAGCGGCCCACCACCATGTACGGCGTCACCAAGGTCGCCGGCGAGCTGCTGTGCGACTACTATTTCCACCGCTTCGGCGTCGACGCCCGCGGCGTCCGCTTCCCCGGGCTGATCTCCTACGGCGCCCCGCCGGGAGGCGGCACCACCGACTACGCGGTCGAGATCTTCTACGAGGCCATCCGGCACCGGCACTACACCTGCTTCCTGGAGCCGGACACCCGCCTCGACATGATGTACATGCCGGACGCCATCAAGGCGGTGATCGGCGTCATGGAGGCCGAGCCCGACCGCCTCGCGCACCGCAACGCCTTCAACGTCACGGCCATGAACTTCACCCCGGAGGAGCTGGCGGCGGAGATCCGCAAGCACATCCCCGAGCTCGAGATCGACTACCACGTCGATCCCGTGCGGCAGGCCATCGCGGACTCCTGGCCCAACTCCCTCGACGACAGCGCCGCCCGTTGCGAGTGGGACTGGGTACCCGATTACGATCTCCCGGCCATGGTCGGGGACATGCTCGAGAACCTGAGAAAGAAGCTCCAGCGGACCCGTTGAGCGATCCTTCGCTCCGTCCGCGCGACCCAAGGAGAGACAAGCCGCCATGCCACAGGACCGTTTCCTGGCAGACCCTGTCCGCCGAGCTCGACGCCCTGCGGGAGCGCGGGACGATCAAGGGCGACGAATCCGTCATCGTCGAGGTCCTGCCCGCCGCGGGCGAGCGCGGCCCGCGCTACCGGCTCGAAGGCGAGGGGGACCAGCCGTTCCTCAAGATGAACTCCAACAACTACCTCGGCATGGCCCTGCGGCCGGAGGTGATCGCGGCCGAGGAGGAGACCACCGCGAAGTTCGGCGCCGGGCCGGGGGCCGTGCGGTTCATCAGCGGCACCTACCGGCAGCACGTCGAGCTGGAACAGCGGCTGGCGGCCTTCCACGGCCGCGAGGCGGCGATGATCTTCAGCTCCGCCTATGCCACCACGCTGGGCGTGCTGGTGCCGCTGATCACGGCCGAGACGGTGATCGTCAGCGATGAGCTGAACCACAACTGCATCATCAACGCCATGCGCCTCGCCCGGCCCAAGGAGAAGCACATCTACCGCCACGTCGACATGGCGGACCTGGAGGCCAAGCTGGAGGCGACGGTGGGCAAGGCCCGGCGGGTGATCGTGATCACGGACGGCATCTTCAGCATGCGCGGCGACTGGGCGCCCCTGCCGGAGATCATGGCTTTGGCCGAGCGCTACGACAAGGAATTCCCGGAGAACGTGCTGGTGATGGTGGACGACTCGCACGGCGTCGGATCGTTCGGCCCGACCGGGCGCGGCACCGAGGAGTTCACGGGCGCCAAGCCCTCGGACATCCTGGTCGGCACCCTCGGCAAGGCGTTCGGCGTCAACGGCGGCTACGTGGCCGGCAGCCGCCGCCTGGTGGAGTACCTGCGGGAGACCGCGCCGCTCTACATCTACTCGAATCCCATCACGCCGGGCGAGGCCGCCGCCGCGCTCAAGGCCGTGGAGATCCTCGACAGTCCCCAGGGCCTGCGCATGCTGGAGCACCTGCGGGCGATGACGGCGCGCTTCGAGCAGGGGCTGGTCGCGCTGGGATACGAGACGATTCCCGGAGAGCACCCGGTGGTGCCGCTGATGGTGCGCGACACGCCGAAGACCAACGCCCTGGTGCGCCATCTCCGCCAGAACGGCATCCTGGCCACCGGCCTCAAGTATCCGGTCGTGCCGCGGGGGGACGAGGAGATCCGCTTCCAGGTCTCCGCCGACCATACGCCGTACGATATCGACTCCACCCTGAAGGCGCTGGAGAGCTTCCCGGGGCGGCAATAGCGGAATAGCGGAAGGCGAGACGCATGAGCGAGCTGATCCTGATCGTCGACGACGAGCCGGGCATCCTCTCCACCGTGGCGGGGATCCTCTCCGACGAGGGCTACCAGACCCTGACCACCACCAGCGGCGAGGAGGCCCTGACCCTCTACCGGAAGAAGCAGCCGGCGGTGGTCTTCCTCGACATCTGGCTCGCCGACCGGGACGGCCTCGAAACCCTGCAGGCCCTGCGCGAGATGGACCCCACGGCGGCGGTGGTCATGATGTCCGGGCACGGCACCACGGCCACGGCCGTGAAGGCGATCAAGATGGGCGCTCTCGACTATCTGGAGAAGCCGCTCTCCTACCGCCGGATCGTGGACGCGGCGGCCGGGGCGCTCGACTACAAGCAGTCGCAGCGCGCGGCGGGCGCCAAGGCCGCGCCGGGACGTTCGCGAAGCCGCGCGCCCGAGCCCGAGCGCCGGTTCGACGCCCCGCCTCCCCTGCCGATCCTCGCCGACACCGGCCGCGTCCAGCGCACGATCAGCCACTCCACCGTGGTCTACGGCCTGGGGCTCCACTCCGGGCAGCGCACCGGCATGGTCCTCCAGCCGCTGCCCGAGAACAGCGGCATCCACTTCGTGACCCTCCCCACCGGCGTCGAGATCCCGGCGCACGTGCGGGCCGTGGCGGAGACCGACTACGCCACCACGCTCTCCGCCGAAGGCGAGAACATCAAGACGGTCGAGCACCTGCTCTCGGCGCTCCACGCCTACGGGGTGGGCAATCTCCTGATCAAGGTGCACGGCGAGATCCCGGTGCTCGACGGCTCGGCCCTGGAGTTCTGCAAGCTCCTCGAAGAGGTGGTCGGCGTCGTGGACCAGGACGAGCCGCAGCGGGAGGTGGTGATCGACCGCCGCTACGAGGTCGAACGGCGGCGAGAAGGTGCTCTCCATCGAGCCGGCGGACGAGTTCTCGGTCTCCTACCTGCTGCGCTACCCGCCGCCGGTCGGCGAGCAGTCCTACGAGTTCACGCTGACCTCGCCCGAGGACTACAAGCGCGAGATCGCCCCGGCCCGCACCTTCGGCTTCATGAAGGACCTCAAGATGATCAACGAGCTCGGCCTGGGCTCCGGCGGGCGCCTCGACAACTTCATCCTGGTGGGCGAGGACGACGTGATCAACACCGACCTCCGCTTCCCGGACGAGTTCGTCCGCCACAAGATCCTCGACATCATCGGCGACCTCTACCTTCTGGGCTACCCCATCCGCGGCAAGGTCACCGCGCGGCTGACCGGGCACCGCGACAACATCGCACTGTTGCGGCAGATCGTGGCGGGATAGAAAGGCGAGGCATGAGCCGTCTGGAAGGAGCCAGGATCGTCGTAGCCGGCGCGGCCGGCGGAGTAGGCGAAGGGATCGTCCGCGCGCTGCTGAAGGAGGGCGCCCGCGTGATCGCCCTGTCGCGGAGCGACGAGAAGCTGCGCGACCTGGAGGCCTACTGCGCCGACATCGGCAGCGGCGAGCTGATCACCCTGACCGGCGACCTCGGCGACGAGGAGCCGGCCCGGGCGCTGCAGCACAAGATCTTCGAGCAGTTCAAGGAGATCGACTTGGCGGTGGCCTCGCTGGGCGGATGGCTCCAGGGCAATCCCCTCACCAGCGTCGACATGGCCACCTGGAGCCGCGTCCTGCGGGACAACCTCACGTCCCACTTCCTGGCCTTGCGGATGCTCGTCCCCCTGCTCCATCCCAAGACCGGCAGCTACGTCCACGTCAACGGCTTCAGCGCCGAGCAGCCGTTCCCCATGGCGGGTCCCGTGGCCATGGCCGCGGCGGCCCAGAAATCCATGACGCTGACCCTCGCCGCAGAGCTGAAGCCCACCGGCATCCGTGTCTTCGAGCTGATCCTCGGCCCTATCAACACGCGCCCCCGCGTGCGGCAAGGCCAGGGAAAGCCGGACTGGTACACCTCCGAAGAAGTCGGCGAGTACATCGCCGCTCTGGTCACCAGCGACAACACCGAGGTCCTGCACCGGCTGCTCGCCAAGCACAGCGGCGAAACCGTCCACTGACGATCCTGGGGTATCCTCAGCCATGGACCAGCCCCGCCTCCTCGCCGTTTCCCGCGGCGACCAGCCCGCCGACCTGCTGTTGCGCGACGCCCGCCTGGTGAACGTATTCACGGGTGAGATCCACGCCACGGACATCGCCGTCGCCGGAGGCGTCATCGCCGGGCTGGGCGACGGATACGAGGCCCGCGAGGTCGTCGATCTGCGCGGTCGCTTCGTGGCTCCGGGCTTCCTGGACGCCCATGTCCACATCGAGAGCTCGATGGTGACGCCGGCCGAATTCGCCCGCGCCGTGACGCCGCGCGGGGTGACGACCGTGGTGACCGATCCGCACGAGATCGGCAACGTCCTCGGGCTGCCCGGCATCCGCTTCATGCTCGACGACTCGGAAGGATCGCCGCTGGACGTGCTGGTCAACGCGCCGTCCTGCGTGCCCGCCACCCATCTGGAGACCTCGGGGGCGCGGCTGGAGGCCGGCGATCTCACTCCCCTGCTCGACCATCCCAGAGTCCTGGGGCTGGCCGAGGTGATGAACTATCCCGGAGTGATCTCTGGGGACCGGAACGTCCTGGCCAAGATCCATGCCTTCGCGGGGCGGCCGATCGACGGCCACTGCCCCGGCCTCTCCGGCCGCCAGTTGAACGCTTATGTGGCGGCGGGCATCCGTAACGATCACGAGTGCACGGCCGTGGCGGAGGCCCGCGAGAAGCTGCGCGCCGGCCTGACGGTCTTCATCCGCGAGGCGTCGAACGCCCGCAACCTGCGGACGCTGCTGCCGCTCGTCTCCCCACAGACCGAGCGGCGGCTCTGCTTCTGCACGGACGACCGGCAGCCGGCCGACCTGCTGGAGGAGGGCACGATCGACCACATGATCCGGGTGGCCATCGCCGAGGGGGTCGATCCCGTGACGGCGATCCGCATGGCGACGCTGAATCCGGCCGAGCACTACGGTCTGCGGGACCGCGGCGCCGTGGCCCCGGGCCGGTTGGCGGATCTGGTGGTCTTCTCCAGCCTCCAGGCGCCGCGGGCCGAAGAGGTCTTCCGGCGCGGCCGGCTGGTGGCCCGGGACGGCCGGCTCGTCGATTCCATTCCACCTCGCCCTGCGTGCCCCCTGCCGCCGACCGTCCACCTGCCCGGGCTGCTCGACTTCAGGATCCCCGCACTGGGACGGAGCCTGCGGGTGATCGGCGCCATTCCGGACCAGCTCGTCACGAAAGCGCTGGTGATGGACGCGGCCGTCCGGGACGGGCAAGCCGTGGCCGATCCCGATCGCGACCTCCTGAAGATGGCCGTGGTGGAACGGCACCGGGGCTCGGGGTTGACGGGGCTCGGCTTCGTGCGCGGCGTCGGCCTGCGGCGCGGCGCCCTCGCCGGCACCGTGGCCCACGACCACCACAACCTGGTGGTGATCGGCGCCGACGACGTCTCCATGCGCACCGCCGCGCTGGCGGCCGCGAAAAACGGCGGCGGCCTGGCCGCGGCTGAGGGAGAAACGGTGCTCTCGCTGCTGCCCCTCCCCATCGCCGGCCTGATGTCCGACCGTCCCATCGAAGAGGTCCGGGACGGCATGCGCTCCCTCCTCGCCGCCGCCCACGGTCTGGGCGCGACCCTCCGCGATCCCTACATGGCGATGAGCTTCCTGGCGCTGGAAGTGATTCCAGCTCTCAAGCTCACCGATCTGGGACTGGTGGACGTGGAGCGGTTCGAGATCGTGCCGTTGTTCGTGTAAGGTTCCGCCCCCTCCCGAGACTACCCAGGACAGAGCGCGGGAATCCCTCCCGCGCCGAGGAGATCCTGGAGATGTCCGGACCTGTACGAAGATTCCGTTTCGCTTTCCTCCTGCTGCTGCCGGCCCTCGCCCTGGCGTCGCCGGAGGGGCGGGAGATCCGTCCCCTGAAGCTCTCCCCCTGCCATCTGGAAGGGTTCAAGGAGGAAGTGCTCTGCGGCTCGCTGCGGGTCTGGGAGGACCGGGCGGCACGCGCGGGGCGGACGATCGACATTCATGTCGCCGTGGTGCCGGCCCTGCGGCGGGAGAAGGCGCCCGATCCCCTGTTCCTCCTGGCGGGCGGACCCGGGCAGGGCGCCAGGAAGTACGCCGCCCTCGTCCCCGTCGCCTTCCAGGAGGTCCGGCGCGGGCGCGACGTCGTGCTGGTGGACCTGCGCGGCACCGGCGCGTCGAATCCGCTGGACTGCGACCCCGGCGATCCGCTGGCCATGCTCGCGGAGGGCAGCCCCGACCTCTCCGCCTGCCGCGAGAAGCTGAAGGCCGACCCGCGCTTCTACACCACGGAGCCGGCGGTGGACGACCTTGACGACGTCCGCGCCGCCCTGGGCTACGAAACGATCAATCTCTGGGGCGGCTCCTACGGCACCCGCGCGGCGCTGGTCTACGCCCGCCGGCATCCCGAGCGCGTGCGCTCCGTCGTGCTCGACGGCGCCGCGCCTTTCGAGATCCGGCTCCCCCTCCACAACGCCCGGAACTCCCAGCGGGCCCTCGACCGCCTCCTCGCCGACTGCGAGGCCGAGCCACGATGCCGCGCCGCCTATCCCGCGCTCCGGAGCGAGATCGCGGCGCTCCTTGCCGATCTGCGGGAGCGGCCCGTGACGGCGGCCGTCCGCCATCCGGTCACCGGCCGTCCCGTGGACCTCAAGGTCACCCGCGCCGCCTTCGCTTCCGGCCTGCGGGGGATGCTCTACACGCCCACGCACGCGAGCCTGATCCCGTACGTCGTCCAGGCGGCCCGGCGGGGGGATTTCTCTCCCTTCGCCGCCGCCGCGCTGGAGACCGCCGCGTGGTCCACCGAGACCATGAGCCTCGGGCTGACCCTCTCCGTCCTCTGCGCCGAGGACGTGCCCGCGATCACGGACGAGGCGGCGGCGCGCGAGGTCCGCGGTACCTTCCTCGGGCCGCTCCGAGATCGACGCCTGGCGGGAGATGTGCGCCCAGTGGCCGCACGGTCCCCGGCCGGCGGACGTGGAGCGCGTCCGGCCTCTCCAGCATGCCGGCGCTGATCCTCTCGGGCGACCTCGATCCGGTCACGCCGCCGCGCTGGGGCGAGGCCATGAAGACCCACTTCCCGGGCGCCAGGCACATCGTCGTCCCGGGCGCCGGGCACAACACCTCCATGACCGGCTGCGTGCCGGACCTGATCGCCGGGTTCATCGCGGCGGGGAACGCCGGCGGCCTCGACGCCGCGTGCGTGCAAGAAGGTCCGCCGGCCGCCGTTCGTGATCGACGCCGCGGGCACGGCACCCTGAAGGACGCTTTGAAGGACGCTTTGAGGAGATAGCAAATGATCCAGGCCGAAGGACTGCACAAGCGTTTCGGCGCCAAGGTGGCCGTCGAGGAGGTCTCGTTCACGGCCCGGGACGGCTGCGTCACCGCCCTGCTCGGCCCCAACGGCGCGGGCAAGACGACGTCGCTCCGCATGCTCTACGGATTGCTGCGGCCGGACGGCGGCCGGGCATCCATCGAGGGCGGAGCGCTCGGCGTGCTGCCCGACGCCAACGGCCTCTACGGCCGCCTCACCGCCCGCGAGCATCTGCTCTACGCGGCGCGGCTCCAGGGGCTCTCCGCCGCCGAGGCCGCGCGCCGGGCCGGCGAGCTGATCGGGCGGCTCGACATGCGGGGGATCGCGGACCGGCCGGCCGCCGGGTTCTCGCAGGGCGAGCGGCGCAAGGTCGCCCTCGGCCGCGCCCTGATCCACGATCCCCGCAACGTCGTGCTGGACGAGCCGACCAACGGCCTCGACGTGCCCGGCACCCGGGCCATGCGCCGCCATGTGCGCGAGCTGGCGGAGAGCGGCAAGTGCGTCCTCTTCTCCACCCACATCCTGCAGGAGGTCGCGGCCGTCTGCGACCGCGTGGTGATCCTCGCCCGCGGCCGGGTGGTGGCCGAGGGGACTCCGGCCGAGCTGCTGGCCCGCACCGGGCGGGACCACCTGGAGGACGCCTTCGTGCAACTGATCGGAACCGAGGAGGGACTGGGAGCATGAGCGCCAAAGCCCTGATCGTCTTCGTGAAGGAATCGCTCGACGCGCTGCGCGACCGCCGGTCGCTCGGCTCGGCGCTGATCTATTCGCTCTTCGGTCCCCTGGTGATGGCTTTCGCCCTCGCCTCCGTGGCGCAGCGCGACGCTCCGGACAAGTCCCTGGAGCTGGCGGTGGCCGGCGCCGAGCGCGCTCCGTCCCTGGTCCGGTTCCTGGAACAGAACGGGGTGGAGCCGCTGCCCGCTCCCGCCGACGTCCGGACGCGCGGTGCGCGGCGGCGGCCTCGACCTCGCGCTGGTGATCCCCGAGGATTACGCCGAGGACTTCCGCGCCTCCCGGCCGGCGCGGCTGGAGCTGGTCTTCGACGCCTCCCGGAGCGACCTCCGCCGGCCGGCGCAGCGCGTGCGGGATCTGGTGGACCGCTACGGCGCGCAGGTGGCCGGCCAGCGGCTGACCGCCCGGGGGTTGAGCCCGCAGGTGGCGCGGCCCGTGCGGCTGGACGAGGTGGACCTCTCCACCGCCGCCGCCCGCGCCGCCCTGGTCCTCGGCATGTTCCCCATCTTCCTGATGATGGCGGCCTTCATCGGCGGCATGAACGTGGCCATCGACGCCACCGCCGGCGAGCGCGAGCGCGGATCGCTGGAGCCGCTGCTGGTCCACGCCGTCTCCCGCGCCGACCTGGCGGCGGGCAAGTGGATGGCCGCCGCGGCCTTCAACCTCCTGGGCGTGGCCCTCACCGTGCTCGTCTCGTTCCTGGCGCTGCGTTGGGACCGCCTCGAGCGGCTGGACGTTCCCGTGGCCCTGAGCGTTGGCGACGCCCTGCGCATCCTGGCCCTGCTGATCCCCCTGGCCCTGTTCGCGCCGGCGCTCCAGATGCTGGTCGCCCTGTTCGCCCGCAGCTTCAAGGAGGCCCAGACCTATCTCTCGCTGCTGTTGTTCGTCCCCATCCTCCCCGGCTTCGCCTTCGCCTTCCAGCGGGTCGGCGACGAGCCCTGGATGCACGGCGTGCCCATGCTGGCGCAGCAGGTCCTGATCTCGGACCTCCTGCGCGGCGAGGCCGCCGCTCCGGCGGCGCACGCCCTGGCGGCCGCCGCGACCCTCGCCGCCGCGGCGCTCTGCGTCGCCGTCACCGCCCGGATGCTGCGCCATGAGCGGATCGTCCTCGGCCGCTAGCCGGGTAGACTCGCGGGCGAATCCGGAGGAGGCGCCCTTGTCCCGAGCCCTGGAGGAGCGGTACGACCGCATCCTGCGCGAGCAGGGTCCCGCCCTGCGGCGCGTGGCGGCCAGCTACGAGGCCGATCCCGCGCGCCGGGAGGACCTGTTCCAGGACATCTGTCTGGCTCTCTGGCAGGCCCTCCCCCGCTTCCGTGGCGATTGCTCCGAGCGCACCTTCGCGTTCCGCATCGCCCACAACCGCGGCCTCACCCACGGCTGGCGCGCCAAGGGGACGGCCGCCGCGGACCTGGACGAGGCGGCCGAGGTGGCGGATCCGCGGAGCGATCCCGAGAGCGCGGCGTTCGAGGGTCAGCGGCGGGAACGGCTGCGGGACGCCGTCCGCCGCCTGCCCCTGCCGGCCCGGCAGGTGGTGGTCCTCAGCCTCGAAGGACTGGGGAACCGCGAAATCGGCGAAGTGCTGGGCCTCACCGAGAACAACGTGGCCGTGCGCCTGACGCGCGCCCGCAAGGTGCTACGGCAGGCCATGGGAGAGGAAGGATGATGATCGACCCCGAATGGCGGAACCTGATGGATGACTGGCGACAGGCCGAGCCCGAGGCCAAGCCCCTCACGGCGGAGGAGGCGCGGCGCATCCGGCGCCAGGCCCGCCGGCGCGGCTACGGCCTGTTCCTGCTCGCCGCGGGCGAGATCCTCGGCAGCCTGGGGGTCGTCGCCTGGCTCTTCCAGGAGCTGCCCGAGCACCACGCGCCCGTAGACCTGATCGGATTCGCGGCCGTCGTCTTCTTCTTCGCCGTGGCGTTCGCCTTCACTTACTGGAACCGGCGCGGCCTGTGGTGGCCCGCGGCCGAGTCGACGCGCACGTTCGTCGAATTCTCGGCCGAGCGGTGCCGGCGCAAGCTGCGGACGCTGCGTTACTGCAACTGGCTGCTGGCGGCCGAGCTCGCGTTCCTGATTCCCTGGTCGGTCTGGGCGCTCCTCGCCAAGGCGGCTCCGTTCTGGGAGTGGGCGGCCGCTTTCGGCTGGATGGCGTTCGCGACCGTTGCTCTCGGCTGGGGAGGAGCCTGGGTCCGGCAGCGGACGTTGCGGGAGCTGGAAAACTGGGAGGCGATGCTGGAAGGGCTCAAGGGAGATCCCTGGTAGACTCCCTCTCCTTCCATGAAAAGGCCGCCGTTCCTTCTCCTCCTATGTTTTACGGCTCTGGCCGGTTGCGGCGGCGACGGAAGCTCCGCGGAGCCTCTGGCGCCGTTCCACGACCTCACGGAAGGCCTGGAGCTCGCGGAGATCGACCATGAACCCGGGATCGTGGATCTGGGGACTCCCGAAGCCCGCCCGCTGCTGCGCGAGGGGTGGAGCCGCGACGAGGGCGCGTTCGTCTGGAGCGACGGGCCGGAGTCCGAGCTGGACTTCTTCCTCGCCGTCCCCAGGGACGTCCCGCTGACCCTGCGCGGCGAGCCGTACCGCTTCGATGGCGCCCCGCCTCAGGAGGTCGGCCTGATCCTGAACGGGGAGAGCTTCGAGAAGATCACGGTGGATGGGAAGGATCAGCGGGTCGTCCTTCCCGAAAGACACCTGCGGGCGGGGACGAACCAACTGGTCCTGCGCTACGCCTGGACGCGTTCGCCACAACAAGACCCCCGCCGCCTCGCCGTGGCCTGGGACCTCCTCCGCTTCGAGACCGGCGTGGACGCCCAGGCCCGCGTGCGGGCGGCCGGCGGCCAGCTCGTCCTCCCCTTCGGCTGGCGCGTCACCTCCTACCTGCGCGTGCCGAAAGGGGCCGCGCTCATCCTGGAAGACCTCCGTCTACGCGACGACCGGGAGGGCGGCCTGCGGGTGACGCTGCGGCCCGAGGGAGGAGAAGAGCGGGAGATCGCCCGGCTCGATCCGGGTCATGCGGAGACCGTGGAGCTGGAGGACGAAGGGCTGGTCCGCCTCTCCCTCGCGGCCATTCCCGAAGAGCCCGGCAGACCGGCGGGGAGCGGCCTCGTGCTGAAGCGGCCCGCCATCGCCGCTCCCCGCGTCGCGAAAGCGGATTCCCCGGCGGCCCCGGGTCCCGTTCCGGAAGGCCGGCCCCTGAACGTCGTCCTCTATCTCGTGGACACCCTGCGGGCGGACCGCCTCGGCTGCTACGGCTACGGCAAGCCGGTCTCTCCCCGGATCGACGCCTTCGCCCGCGAGGCGACCCTGTTCCGGCATGCCGTGGCGCAGTCCCCGTGGACCCGTCCCTCCATGGCCACGATCCTGACCGGTCTGCTCCCCCGCACCCACGGCGTCCACCGGAAGCGGCACGCGCTCTCCTCCGAGGCCGTCACCCTGGCGGAGGCTTTGAAACAACAGGGGTACGAGACCGCCGGCTTCGTCACCAACGGCAACGTGGCCCGGAGCTTCGGCTTCGGCCAGGGCTTCGACACCTACGAGCTGCTGCCCCGCAAGCGCAGCGCGGCCATGGACGTCCACGCCCGCGCCGCCGCGTGGCTGGAAGACGAGAAAGACGCTCCCTTCTTCCTCTACCTCCATACCGTGGAGCCCCACGCGCCCTACGATCCCCCGGAGACTTTCCGGCGCCGCTTCGCCCCGCAAGTCCAGGACGAGGCCCTCACTCGCATGAACCTCCTGAAACGCCTCCAGGAAAGGAAGGTCCCCGCCACGCCCGAGCTGCGCCGCGACCTCCTGGCCCTCTACGACGCCGAGGTCGCCGCCAACGACGCCGCCTTCGGCGAGCTGATCGATCTCCTGGTCCGCAAGGGGCTGTGGGAAGACACCCTGATCGTCTTCGTCTCCGACCACGGCGAGGAGTTCCTGGACCACGGCGGCTGGGAGCACGGCAAGACCCTGCACACCGAGATGCTGGACGTCCCGCTGATCGTGCGGATTCCCGGGATTGGAAAAGGAAAGGTTTTGGAACGCCAGGCCCAGCACGCGGACCTGGTCCCCACGATCCTGAGCGCCGTGGGACTCCCTATCCCCGCCGCCGTGGAAGGCCGAAGCCTGCTCCCCTGGATGAACGGCGCGCCGGGAGACGGCGCCGAAGAGGTGGCCTTCTCCTGGCTGGACGAATACGGTCTTCAGATGGCCTCGGCGACCACGCCGGAATGGCGTCTGATCGAAAAGCGCGCCCCGGTCTCCGGGCGCTCCCTGTACGACCGGCGGAGCGATCCCGGGGAGAAAAGCGATCTTGGGGGGGAGCGCCCCGTGCGGGCCGGATATCTCGGGACGCGTTTGAAAGGCGCGGAGACGAAGAAGCAAGGCGCCCTCCGGGCCGGCGAGGGCGCCGTGGACGCGGAGCTGCGCCAGCAGCTCCGCGCCCTTGGATATGTCCACTGAGCCTGTCCAGCGCGTCGGGGGGGAAAGCCCGAGCCTCCGGGGAGGCTCGGGAGCCTGAAGCGGTACGTTCTCTGGTTTTCAGGCCGTCGGACTATGGGCAGTAGCTCATCCCGTCGGTGCAGTCGCCCGAAATGAAATAGCCGGGATCGGGACAGGAGCGCCGCATCCAGTTGCAGCACTGGGAGAGGTTCATCCAGCAGTCCATGATGTATGGGCCGCTGCTGCACTCGTAGTAGCAGGTCACGGGCGCCGTTGCGCGAGCGGAGTCCATCGTCCCGCCGACGAGAGCGAGGACGATCACGAGCAGACCGACGATTCGTAAGGCTTTCATACAGTAACCCCTTTCCTTTTCACAACCGGCGATCGATCCAGATCCCCGTGACGCTTATTGTGATCGGCCGCCGCGCGCGGGGGCACCGCATGGATGTGTGAATCTCAGGGCTTTGAAGGAGGGGACCCCGCACGATCATGCGGGGTCCCGGGAGAAAAGATCCGCTCAACCGATGCCGATTGTCTGCGCCGGGCAGGTGTCCAGCGCCTGGGTACAGCTCACCTTGATCGAGATGCAGGCGTCCGTCAGGACCGGGCATCCCCGGACGGTGTCGATCCAGACGCCTCCCTGCGCCATCCCGAGATCGGATGTCTCGAGGATTCGCAGGGTCTCGCGGTTCAGCCTGAGCTTCTTGATTCCGTTCCTCTTCACGATAGGCTCCTTTCTCGGAAGGTCACCCACGCTCCCTGGACGGCGGATCTTTCATTGTAACTCAGGCGGATCGCGACGGGCCGGAGAGACGGGCCGCTCAACGGCGGCCCGCCTCGCTTCTATGGAGCAAGGACAACTACGGGCAGTAGTTCGTGCCGTCCGTGCAGTCGCCGCCCTGGTATTCGTATCCGTCCGGACAGTTGTTGGCGTTCCAGTTGCAGCAGTTCTGGAGGGTCGACCAGCAATAGCCGGAGTAGAAGACGCCGCTACACCACTTGTAGCATTGAATTGGGTAGAAGGCGCTTGCGGTTCCGGTGGTCCCGGCCATGATGGCCAGAGCGATCACGAGCAGACCAGCGAGTCGAAACAGTTTCATGCAGACTCCTTTCTTCGGCCCTCCCGCGAGGGTCCCATGGATTGTCCCGGAGCTCCGTGGGCCTTGTTTACGGGTGCGGTGGGAGGGAGTTTCAGGAAAGCTTTGTATGTTCTTGCTGTCTTACACCTCGTGCTAGCATCCACCCCGTGAAAGTCGCTGTCATCGGCGGAGGACCGGCGGGGCTCTATTTCGCCCTGCTGATGAGGAAGGCCAACTCGGCGCATGAGGTCGTGGTCCTCGAGCGCAACGCCCCGGACGCCACGTTCGGGTGGGGCGTGGTCTTCTCCGACCAGACCCTCGGCAACTTCAAGGCCGCCGACCCCGAGACGTTCCAGGAGATCTCCGACAACTTCGCCCGCTGGGACGACATCGACATCCACTTCAAGGGGCGGACCATCACCTCCGGCGGCCATGGCTTCGCGGGGCTCGCCCGCGTCAAGCTCCTGGAGATCCTCCAGCGCCGCGCCGGCGCCCTGGGCGCCGACCTCCGCTTCGGCTGCGAGGTGCGCGACGGCTCCGACCTCCCCGCCCTCGGGCTGAGGGACGCCGACCTGATCGTCGCCGCCGACGGCGTCAACAGCGCCGTCCGCCGCCGGCACGCCGCGGAGCTCCAGCCCGATCTCGTTCAGGGCAAGGCCAAGTTCATCTGGCTGGGCACCACGCGCCTGTTCGACGCCTTTACCTTCGTCTTCATCGAGAACGACCACGGCGTCTTCCAACTCCACGCTTACCGGTTCAGCGACACCCACTCGGCGTTCATCGTGGAGTGCGACGAGGCGTCCTGGCGCAACGCCGGCTTCGACCGCATGGACATCGACGCCACTCTCGCCGCCTGTGAGGAGATGTTCGCGCCCTGGCTCGGCGGCCACCGTCTCCAGGCCAACATCCCGCCCCACCAGCGCGCGGCGCCGTGGCTCAACTTCACCCGCGTCCACTGCGCCCGCTGGTGGCACGGGAACACTGTCCTCATCGGCGACGCGGCCCATACGGCCCACTTCTCCATCGGTTCGGGCACCAAGCTCGCCATGGAGGACGCCATCGGCCTCGCCCGCATCCTCAACGAGGAGCCGGACCTCCCGAAGGCTCTCCAGGCCTATGAGGAGGAGCGGCGGACCGAGGCCCTGCGCCTCCAGAACGCCGCCCGCAACTCCATGGAGTGGTTCGAGAACGCCCGGCGCTACGTGCGGCTCGACCCGGAGCAGTTCGCCTACAGCCTGCTGACGCGCAGCCAGCGGGTGAGCCACGAGAACCTGCGCCTGCGCGACCGTTCCTATCTCGAAGGCGTCGAGCGCTGGTTCGCCAGCCGCGCCAGCCGCCGGCAGCACCAGGAGACGCCCAAGGCGCCGCCGCCCATGTTCACGCCGTTCACGCTGCGCGGCATGACGGTGGAGAACCGCGTGGTGGTCTCCCCCATGGACATGTACAGCGCCGAGGACGGCACGCCCAACGACTTCCATCTGGTCCACCTGGGCGCCCGCGCCCTGGGCGGGGCCGGGCTGATCGTCACCGAGATGACCTGCGTCTCGCCGGAGGCCCGCATCACGCTGGGCTGCACCGGCCTGTACCGGCCCGAGCACGTGGAGGCCTGGCGGCGCGTCACCCGCTTCGCCCACCAGTGGAGCCGTTCGAAGATCTGCCTCCAGCTCGGCCACTCCGGCGGCAAGGGCTCCACCCGGCTGATGTGGGAAGGAATGGACGAGCCGCTCGAAAGCGGCGGCTGGCCCGTGATGGCCCCGTCCGCCGTCCCCTACAAGCCGGGCATGCAGGTGCCGCGGGAGATGACCCGCGACGACATGGCCCGGGTGCGCGACGAATTCGTCCGCGCCACTCGCATGGCGGTCGAAGCGGAATTCGACATGGTCGAGCTGCACTGCGCCCATGGCTACCTGCTTTCGGAGTTCATCACGCCCCTCTCCAACCGGCGGGCGGACGACTACGGGGGCTGCCTGGAGAACCGCCTGCGCTTCCCGCTGGAGGTCTTCCGCGCCATGCGCGAGGTCTGGCCGCAGGACCGGCCCATGTCCGTCCGCATCTCGGCCACGGACTGGGTGGAAGGGGGGATCGACTGCGGCGATGCGGTGGAGGTCGCCAAGGCGTTCCATCTGGCCGGCGCGGACATCATCCACGTCTCGGCGGGCCAGACCGCGGCCGACGCGAAGCCCGTCTACGGCCGGATGTTCCAGACGCCGTTCTCGGACCGCATCCGCAACGAGACGGGCATCCCCACGATCGCGGTGGGCAACATCACCGATCCGGACCAGGTCAACTCCATCATCGCCGCCGGCCGCGCCGACCTTTGCGCGCTGGCGCGGCCCCATCTCGCCGATCCCCAGTGGACCCTCCGCGCCGCCGCCCAACTCGGCTACACCGCCCAGCCGTGGCCGGTGCAGTATCTGAGCGGCAAGCAGCAGTTGGAAAGGAACCTGGAGCGGCAGCGGCAGGCCGAGCTGCTGGGGACGAGCACGATCTAGAGATTCAGGGACATAAAGGACATAAAGGACGAAGACCATCACCTCTCAGGAGGACTTCACCATGCTGAAAATCCAGCGTCCCCCGCTCGCCGCCTTTGCCCTGGCTCTGGCGCTCGCGCCTGCCGCCCTGCTGGCCCACGCGCCGGACGCGCCGTCTCTCGAGACGGTCGCGCTGTTCAACCCCGCCGCCCTCGAGACGCCGGAGAGCATCGTCGTCACCCGGAACGGCGACCGCTACATCAGCCTCGCCCTCACCGGCGAGATCCGCAAGATCGCCGCGGACGGCTCCCAGTCCACGCTGGCCGTGCTCCCCATCGGCGTGCCGCTGACCCTCTGCGGTCCGTTCTTCAACGCCGTGACCGGCATCACTCTCGATCCGCGCACGGAGCGCAGCCTCTACGCCTCCGTGGTGGCCTGCGACCTCTCCTTCCGTGGAGTCTGGCGGGTGCCGCTGGACGGCGGCGCCCCCGAGGTGCTGGCGACGCTGCCGCTGGAGTCGATCGCCAACGGCATCGCCTTCCGCCACGACCAGCTCTACGTGGCCGACTCCAGCCTGGGGCTGATCTGGCGCGTGCCCGCGGAGGGCGGCACGGCCGAGGTCTGGCTGGACGATCCGCTCCTGGACGGCTTGATCTCGCCGACGATGCCCCTGCCGGGAGCCAACGGCCTGCAGATCTTCCGCAACGAGGTCTACGTGGCCAACTCCAGCCAGGGGACGATCCTCGCTATCCCCTTCGGCCCCGGCGACACGGCCGGACCGATCCGCGTCCATGCCGTGATGCCTGCCGGCACCGGGGGCGACGACTTCGCCTTCGACGTCCACGGCAACCTCTACGTGACGACCGACCCGGCCAACGTGCTGGTGAAGATCGCGCCGGACGGCTCCTCGGAAATCCTGCTCACCGCCGCCGACGGCCTGGACGGCCCTACGGCCGCGGCCTTCGGCAGGACCGGCGCCGACCGCTTCAACCTGTACATCACCAACGCGGCCTTCCCCTTCTTCACCACCACCTTCCGGCCGAGCCTCATGCGCCTCCACCTGGACGTGCCGGGAGCGCCGCCGAACTGGTAGATCCGTCCAACACCTGACGACGATAGAATGTCGCCGGATCCCGGGCCGCCCGGGATCCGGCTTCACTTTTCCTGTCGTCCGGGCTGGAGGATCTTTCTTGAACAACCGCATCTCCTTGGGAGACATCCAGCCACAACACTTCGGCTGGAGCGTCGAGGACCGCGTCGCCACGGTGACGCTCAACCGTCCGGAGCGGAAGAACCCGCTGACCTTCGAGTCCTACCGCGAGCTTTCCGACACGTTCCACCGCCTGCGGCACGTCGAGGAGGTCAAGGCCGTGGTGCTGACCGGCGCCGGGGAGAACTTCTGCTCCGGCGGGGACGTCCACGAGATCATCGGCCCCCTCGTCCAGATGCGCGAGGAGGGGCGGATGGACCGCCTGCTGGAGTTCACCCGCCTCACCGGCGAGCTCGTCCGCACCATGCGCCACTGTCCGCAGCCGATCGTGGCGGCGGTGGACGGCACATGCGCCGGGGCCGGGGCCATCCTCGCCATGACCTCGGACCTCCGCCTGGGCACACCGCGCAGCCGTGTGGCTTTCCTCTTCACCCGCGTCGGCCTCTCCGGGGCCGACATGGGAGCCTGCGCCATCCTGCCGCGCATCGTCGGCCAGGGGCGCGCCTCGGAGCTGCTCTACACCGGCCGCTTCATGGATGCCGAGGAGGCCGAGCGCTGGGGCTTCTACAACCGGATCGTGGAACCGGAGCGGCTGCTGGACGAGGCCCGTGGACTCGCCCATTCCATCGCCCACGGCCCCACCTTCGCCCACGCCATGACCAAGCGCCAGCTCCACCACGAATGGGGCATGGGAGTGGACGAGGCCATCGAGGCCGAGGCGCAGGCCCAGGCGATCTGCATGCAGACCGAGGACTTCGCCCGCGCCTTCCGGGCCTTCGCGGCGAAGGAGAAGCCGGTGTTTGAGGGGAATTGACTGAAGGGAATTGATGCCCGACACCACCTTCCTCTCCTGGCCCTTCTTCGAGGACACCCACCGGGTCCTCGCCCGCGACTTCGACGACTGGTGCCGGCGGGAGATCGTCCCCCTGGAAGGATGCGAGGACGAGGACCTCGACGGCACCTGCCGCGAGATCGTGCGCCGGCTGGGCAGCGGCGGCTGGCTGCGCCACGCGGTCTCCGAAGAGGGCGCTTCCGGCCGTCTGGACGTCCGCTCCCTCTGCCTGATCCGCGAGACCCTGGGACGCCACTCGGGGATTGCCGACTTCGCCTTTGCTCTCCAGGGCCTGGGCAGCGGTCCGCTTTCCCTCTTCGGCTCCGAGGAACAGCGCCGGACCTGGCTCCCCCGCGTGGCCGCCGGACAGGCCATCCCCGCCTTCGCCCTGTCCGAATCCGAAGCTGGCTCGGACGTCGGCGCCATGACCACGACGGCACGGCGGGACGGCGACGGCTGGGTGATCGGCGGCGAGAAGACCTGGATCTCTAACGCCGGCCTCGCCGACTTCTACATCGTCTTCTGCCGCCTTCCCGAGGACGGGGAAAAGGCCTTCGGCGCCTTCCTGGTGACGGCGGACAACCCCGGCCTGCGGGTCTCGGAACGCATCGACGTCCTCGCGCCCCATCCCCTGGGAACGATCTCCTTCCAGGATTGCCGCGTGCCGGCGGACGCCCTGGTAGGCGAGCCGGGCAAGGGTCTCAAAGTGGCGCTGGCGACGCTGGACGTCTTCCGCTCCACCGTCGGGGCGGCGGCCCTGGGGTTCGCCCGCCGCGCCCTGGACGAGGCCCTGGCCTGGGCCACGCGAAGACACGCCTTCGGCAAGCCGCTTGCAGAGTTCCAGCTCACCCAAGGCCGGCTTGCCGACATGGCCCTCGACATCGACGCCTCCGCCCTCCTCGTCTACCGTGCCGCCTGGACCCGCGACGCCGGCGCGGAGCGCGTCACCCGCGAGGCCGCCATGGCCAAGCTCTTCTCCACCGAGGCGGCGCAACGGGTCATCGACGCCGCCGTGCAGCTCCTGGGCGGCCGCGGCGTGGTCGCGGGCTCGCCCGTGGAGCGCCTCTATCGCGAGGTCCGCGCGTTGCGGATCTATGAGGGAACCAGCGAAATCCAGCGCCTCGTCATCGCCGGCCAGCTCCTCGCCGGCGCGGCGGGCCGGGAGGGATGATGCATGAGCCATGAGCCCAGCGCCCACGTGGACACCTTCTGCCGCGACTCGCTGCCGCCGCGCGAGTTGTGGCCGGACATGCCCTACGACGGGCTGCCGGAGCTGACCGCCTATCCGTCCCGGCTCAACTGCGCCGCCGAGTTGCTCGACCGCTTGGTCGAGGCCGGCCACGGCGACCGCACCGTCTTCCACTTCCACGGCGGCCACTGGACCTACCGCCAGCTCCTGGAGACCGCCAACCGCATCGCCCATGTCCTGGTGGACGATCTCGGCGTCGTGCCGGGCAACCGCGTGCTGCTGCGCGGGCCGAACAACCCGATGCTGGCGGCCTGCTGGTTCGCCGTCGTCAAGGCCGGCGGCGTGGTGGTCTGCACCATGCCCCTGCTGCGCGTGCGCGAGCTGACCTTCATCGCCGACAAGGCGCAGATCGGCCTCGCCCTCTGCGACGCCCGCGTGGCCGCCGACTGCGAGCAGGCGATGTCCACCACCGCCGCCGGCTTCCCGCGCGACGGCGGGCGCGTCGTCCTCTTCCACAGCGCCCAGCACGACTCGCTGGAGTCGCTGATGCGCCGCAAGCCGGTCACCTTCGACAACTGCGACACGGCGGCGGACGACACGGTCCTGATCGCCTTCACCTCCGGCACCACCGGCCAGGGCAAGGGGACCATGCACTTCCACCGCGACGTGCTGGCGGCCTGCGACTGCTTCCCGGCGCACGTCCTGAAGGCGGATCCGGACGACGTCTTCTGCGGCTCTCCCCCGCTGGCTTTCACCTACGGCCTGGGAGGCCTGCTCCTCTTTCCGATGCGGATCGGCGCCTCCGCGCTCCTCCTGGAGCAGGCCGCGCCGCCGCAACTCCTCCAGGGCATCCAGGACCACCGCGCCACGGTCGTCTTCACCGCGCCCACGGCCTACCGCGCCATGGCCGGACTGGTGAAGGGCTTCGACCTCTCCAGTCTGCGCAAGTGCGTCTCGGCGGGAGAGACCCTGCCCAAGGTCACTTTCGATCTGTGGGAACGCGAGACCGGTCTCAAGGTCATCGACGGCATCGGCACGACCGAAATGCTTCACATGTTCATCAGCGCTTCCGGCGACGACATCCGTCCCGGTTCGACGGGCAAGGTGGTGCCCGGCTACCAGGCCAAGCTGGTGGACGACGACGGCAACGACGTACCTGCCGGCACCATCGGCCGTCTCGCCGCGAAGGGGCCGACCGGCTGCCGCTATCTCGACAACCTCGAGCGGCAGCGCGGCTACGTCCAGAACGGCTGGAATCTGACGGGCGACTCCTACCGTGTGGATGAGGACGGCTACTTCTGGTACCAGGCGCGCACCGACGACATGATCATCTCGGCGGGCAACAACATCGCGGGCCCCGAGGTGGAAGGCGTCCTCCTCGATCATCCTTGCGTGGCCGAGTGCGGAGTCGTGGGAGTGCCGGACGAAGACCGCGGCCACATCGTCAAAGCCTTCATCGTGCTGCGTCCCGGCTTCGAGGCCTCTCCCGAGCTGGTCAAGAAGCTGCAGGACTTCGTGAAGTCGGAGATCGCTCCCTACAAGTACCCGCGGGCGATCGAATTCGTGGACTCCCTGCCGCGCACCTTGACCGGCAAGCTCCAGCGCTTCCGCCTGCGGGAGCTGAATCAGTGAACGAAAATCCTTTCGAAGTCCTCCAACCCGAAGGCTGGGCGCGTCCGATCGGCTATTCGAACGGCATCGCCGCCACCGGCCGTCTCGTCTTCGTCGCCGGCCAGATCGGCTGGAACCCCGAGACCACCGCCTTCGAAACCGACGACTTCGCCGCCCAGACCGCCCAGGCCCTGCGCAACGTCGTGGCGGTCCTGAAAGAGGCCGGCGCCGAGCCGCGCCACGTCGTGCGGATGACGTGGTACATCACCGACAAGCAGGCCTATCTGGATTCCCGCCGCGAGATCGGCCAGGCCTGGCGGGAGGTGATGGGGAAGCACTTCCCCGCCATGGCCGTGGTGGAGGTGAGCGCTTTGATCGAAGACAAAGCAAAAGTGGAAATCGAGGCTACAGCGGTGATGCCTGCCAAGTTGCCGACCTTTCGCGGTGAAGGACTTCAGCCGGGGGTCGATCTGGATGACTCTGCAGGTTTACTCGATCTAATGGATCCACCGCAGAAGTCTTCCGATTGAGATCAGGCTCCGGATCTGCCCGATCCCCGAAGCTCGCCCTGAAGGGCGAAATTTGAATAGCCTGGTGCTTCAGCGCCAGGTCGGCAGGCTCTCCCCCATTCTCCTGTTCGCCCCGAGGGCGGCTGACCCTCTCCAGAGTCCGAAGGACTCTTCCATTTGGACTGTATCAACAAAACTAGAGAAAACGGGTCTCATTGGCAGTGACAAGGCTCCGTCCACGACGGGGTGAGCGAACAAAGACCATCGCTCGCTTCAATGCGACGCCGTGTCTCACGAGAGCCCGGCAAGTTGAGCCTACGGCCCACAGGCAAATATATGAAATACGACGATTTCGTAGTTCAACTCGGGTCAGGTTCTAACGGTGATATGGAAATCAGGGTCTCCTGCTTGCGAGGAGGGGAAGCTAGCTGCCGCTTTTCACTTCCTTGGCCACCCGCTCAGATTGCCTCATACCTGCCCACGGCCCTCCGAAGCGGCATCCAGCGAGACCTGGGGACGGTTCAATCGGCCAGTTCCCCCTCGATGAGCGCGAGCGGGCTAGGCCAAATCCTATTTGATGCTGTCTTCAGGGAAGGGGTGCGCGGCGTCTTCGAGCGAAGCCTAGGCAGTCTCACGGGAGTTCAAGGTCAGGGCCTTCGGATCAAGTTGCGGATGGATTTGAGCAACGAGGCCCAGGCCACTCTTCACAGCCTTCCCTGGGAACTCCTCTATAGGTCCGAGACCGGCGAGTTCCTGGGATTGAGCCGGCTGAGCCCCATCGTCCGGTACCTCGAAGCACCGCAGCCCATAAGGCCACAGCCCCTGTCGGAGGTCTTTAGAATCCTCGTGGTGGCTCCGGAGCCACGAGGGCAGCAGCCGCTCAATCTCGTGGCCGAACGGCGGAACTTTGAAAGCCTGCGCCAAAGATTGAAGGACTTTGACGTTCAATTCCTGCACCCTCCTACCCTTTCTGAACTGCGGGATGCACTTCTAGAACGTGAATTCCATGCCCTCCATTTCATGGGCCATGGCGCCTTTGATCCACGAGCGGGGGAAGGTATCCTCTTCATGGAAGACCGAAACGGCGGGGCGGACGCGGTCTCGGCTCAGGCTTTCGTCACCATTCTCAAGGACTTTCAAAGTCTGCGGCTCGTGGTTCTGAACGCTTGCAGGACCGGGGCGGGAGCCGAGCACAATCCCTTTTCCGGCCTGGCTCCCGCTTTGATGCGGGCTGGATTCCCAGCCGTGCTGGCCATGCAGCACCCCATCTCCGATGGGGCTGCCATCACTTTCAGTGAAGCGTTCTACCGGCGCCTGGGAGCAGGAGATCCGGCGGACACCGCGGTGAGTGAAGGCCGCTTGGCTGTCTACAACCGGGACCGCTCTTCGGCGGAATGGTCGATTCCAGCGCTCTTCCTGCGAGTTCCCGATGGCGTGATCTTCAAAACCGAGAAGGCAACCTACCCCAACTCAAGTCAAAGAGCTACCTGGCGAGGACATCTCGTGGCAGGCAACTACGAAGATGCGAGCCGGGAGTCACGGCAAGCACGAGCTCTCGATCCTGAGGACGCCTTGGCCAAAGTCGGGCTCGCAATCTCTCTCAGCCGAGGAGGGAGCCTCCGCTCTCTGCCTTATGGGACAGCGGTCGAAATGCACCGGATTCTTTCGGAATGCCTGTTGAAAGCGGATTCCCGTGGCCTCGCGGCGGCATGCCTGATCGCCTTGAAGTTGGACTATTTCCAGCGGAATTCGGTTCGAGAAATGCCGCCGTCTCTCGAAGACGTGCTGCGGCTTGCCGCCCAGAGTCCGGTACCGAAAGATGGCCAAGAACTGTTACGGACTTTTCAGATGAGTGATCGCGCGCGGGATGCTCTCGCGCGAATCAACCTGTAAGGGAGGATATCATGACTAGTGACCAGCATCAGGAAATCCGCGAATTCTTCAACGCTCCGGAGCCATTTCACGACGTCAAGGCGATTGTCCTTGGGACCGGCACTGCTTTCATCGGTCTTCTCACCGCCATCAGCAGCTCCGTATCATTTGGTCTCCTTCTCTTGGGGGCCGGGGTACTCTGGGCGGTGTTCTTTCCCTTGGGCATAAAAGCGAAGAGTGGAGAGGAGAAAGAGCAAGCACAGTGTTTCAGTCTGGCTCGGTATGGCGCCGCAAAGACCCGCTTTGAGGCTCGGCCGACCTATGAGCAGATGCTCGATTGGCTGAGGGAGGAACTGGCAAAGATCGCCAAGGAATCAGAGGAGCGGCTGGGCCTGGAAGAGACGACTCGCGATCCGGTCTTTGTCATCGGCCCCCTCTACAACGAATCCGTTGAAGGATTCAGCTCCGTTGACGTCCTCCGCAGGAAAGTAGGGTCTGGCTACTTCTATTCCACCTACAGGATCTCCATCTTCCACTTCACTGACAAGTTCCTCGGCGCGTACCAGGCGAACTACAACATGATCAAGGGGGTCACCTGCAAGGAAGAGACGGACGAGTTCTTCTACAAGGACGTGGTTTCGGTGAAGACACACACCGAAGCCACCAGCTACATCCTCAAGAGTGGCGAGAAGCTCGAGCACTCCAAGATGTTCTGCTTGACAGTCACCAGTGGAGATAAGATCTCGGTCATCATCAACGATCCCATGATCAAAGCTACGACAGAAGTCGAATCGATCGGAGATGGAGCCATCGCTAATATCCGTTCGATGCTGCGCCCATACAAGGTCGCTTGAGGAAGGGAGGAGTGAGAACCGGGAGATGAAGATTCCTTGGCCCCGCAGTGCGGAGGCCTCGCTTCCAGGGGCCGTCATCCCCCAAGCCTGGATCCAAAGCTCCAGGCGCAGCAGCGCTCTTTGAAGACTGGGCTCACCCACCTCGTTCGCAGCCCAACCATCACCAGGACAAAAGGGAGGGGGAGCCCGCGCTCCCCTCCGGTAGCCTCAGACCCGCCGCAACCACCGCCGTCCCGGCATTGGCAGGGATGAACAGTTCGACGCATAGATCCTTCACGCGGGGGTCGAGCGGCGCCTGGAAGCTCAAGCTGCTCGAGCGCTCCGAGTGAAAGTCCTCTTCCGGAAAAGCTTCGCCCGGGACCTGCGCCGGATCGAAGATCAAGAACCACCGGCTCGGGCTCACCTCGAGGAAGACGCCGTCTGTTTCGTGAGGGCGCTGCACCGGCGTGAGGTCTACCGGTACTTTCCCTGACACGCGGGACCGAGGGCCTGTAATAGCGACCGCCCCACCCCCCGGGCGACTTCCCTCCCCTCCTGGCGGGTGGCGGCTTCCGCCAGTCTTCCTTCTAAGATCGCTCCGAGGGCGCATCCGCGCCCCGAAGGAGGCCCCTCCATGATCCCCATCGACAATCTCGTCAACGATTTCCTGGCCCAGAAGCGCATCGCTATCGCGGGAGTCTCCGACCATCGCGACACCCCCGCCAACCTCATTTACAACACCCTGCGCGACCGGGGCTACACGGTCTACGGCATCAACCCTCACGAGGCGACGTTCCAGGACGCTCCCTGCTATCCCGACATCGCCTCCCTTCCGGAGAGGCCTGACGGCCTGGTGGCCGTCACCCGGCCTTCGGTCTCGGAAGAGCTCGTGCGCCAGTGCGTCCAGGCCGGGGTCTCGCGCGTCTGGCTGCACTGCATGCTGGGCACGCGCCCGCGCTTCCTGAAGGACCTCGCGGCCTCGCAGGGCAGCGTCTCGCCCGAAGCCGTCCGGATCTGCCGCGAGAACGGCATCGCGGTCATCCCGGGGAGCTGCCCCATGCAGTTCCTGGGAGCGGACTTCGGGCACACCTGCATGCGCGGAGTCCTTCGGGTGACCGGCGCGCTGGAGATTCCGGAGGTCGGCACGGCCGGCGCTTGAAGCAAGCCGGTGCGCCTGCCCGACCTGTCCGCGGGTTAGGATAGGCGCCGTGTCCCGTCCCGACCCGCGCAGCGTCCTCGAAGTCCTGACCAAGCCGCGCCTCGCCGTCATCGGACGGGAAGTCGGCGTGTCCATTCCGGCGAGCGGCACCAAGGAGGCCCAGATCGAAGCCCTGGCCTCCTCTTCCGCTCTCGATCTCCCCGTCCTGCTCCGCTCTCTCGGACGTGACGAGCTCCGCGCCGCCTGCCGTGCTCATGGCCTGGATGACTCCGGCCGGTCGCGGCCTGCCCTCATGGCCCGCCTGCTCGCAGCCGCCGGCAACGGCGCCAACGCTCCCGGTCTTTCGGCCATTTCCGTGTCTGCCCGCCGCTCCAGGCCCGAAGCCGGCGACATCGTCCAGGTCCGTCACCGGCAGTACCTTGTGGAAGAGGTCGCACCGCCGGGGAAGCCGGACGAGGCTACCCGCGTCGCCCTCGCCGGCCTCGACGACGACAACCAGGGGCGGCGGCTCGAAGTGCTCTGGGAGATCGAGCTTGGAGCGCGCATCCTCACACCGGAGCTGCACGGCCCCGACACCCGGGGAAAGCTCGATCCCCCGCGCGCCTTCGCCGCCTATCTGAACGCCCTGCGCTGGAACGCGATTACGGCTACCGACGTCCGCCTCTTCCAGGCCCCGTTCCGCGCCGGTATCAAGCTCATCAACCACCAGCTCACGCCGCTCAAGCGGGCCCTGGATCTCCCCAGGGCCAACCTGTTCATCGCCGACGACGTGGGCCTTGGAAAAACCATCGAGGCCGGTCTCGTCCTCCAGGAGCTGGCCCTGCGCCAGCAGGTCGAATTCGTCCTCGTGGTCTGCCCGGCCGCCCTCGCCCTCCAGTGGCGGGACGAGATGGAGCGCCGCTTCGGCCTCCACTTCGAGGTCTACAACCGCGCCTTCGTGGCCCGCCGCCGCCAGGAACGCGGCTTCGCGGTGAACCCGTGGACCACCCACAACCGCTTCGTCATCTCCTATCAGCTCCTGCGCCGCCCCGAGTACCGCGACCCGCTCCTCCACCATCTTGGACCTCGCGCCCGTAAGAGCCTGCTGATTCTCGACGAAGCCCACAACGCCGCCCCGTCCACCGCCAGCCTCTATGCCGTGGACTCCCGGACCACCGGCGTCGTCCGCGACGTGGCGCCCCGCTTCGAACACCGCCTGTTCCTCTCCGCCACGCCCCACAACGGCCACTCCAACAGCTTCTCGGCCTTGCTGGAGATCCTTGACCCGCACCGCTTCACCCGCGGCGTCCAGGTCGAGCGCGGCCAGTTGGACCGGGTCATGGTCCGGCGCCTGAAGTCGGACCTGCGCGCGCTCCGCGTCGAGGGCTACCCGGAGCGCCGCATCGTCCGGCTCGATCTGGATCACTCCGACGGCTCCTGGTCCTGCCGTGTCCGCCAGGCCGCCGAAGAAACCGTTGCGGCGCCCATCGATCTCGGCAGGGCCGAGCCGGTCGAGCTGCGCCTCTCCAGTCTCCTCGCCGAGTACACCGGGCTCATGCGGCCCCGGCGGAGCAAACGCGGACAGCTCGTCTTCATCAACCTTCAGAAAAGGTTGCTGAGCAGCGTCGAAGCCTTCTACCGGACCCTCAAGGTGCACGCCGACCACGCGGGCTCCGCCGCCGCCGCCGACACCCAGCTCTCCCTGGTCAACCCCGAGGACGACGAATATGGCCAGGACGACGAGGCCCTCGAAGCCATTTCCGGCGCCGAGATCGCCGCCGCCTCCCGGCACCTCGGTCGTCCCGAAGGGAACGCCGCGAAAATCCTTGCCGAGATGCTCCAGATCGCCGAGCGCTGGCGTCATCTGCCCGACGCCAAGGTCCTCGCCTTGCTCGACTGGATCCGCGCCCACCAGTGCCCCGCCGCCGTCCCGGGACGCGCCGGGAAGAAGCCGGACGCCCTGGAGGACACCGCCTGGACCGGAAGCCGTGTGATCGTTTTTACGGAATACGGCGACACCCAGAAATACCTCCTCCGCATGCTCACCGCCGCCATCGAGGGGACCGACGACGCCGAGCGCCGCATCCTTCGCTTCCACGGCGGCATGTCCGACGACACCCGCGACCAGATCCAGCGCGCCTTCAACGCGCCTCCGGACGAGCACCCCGTGCGCATCCTCCTCGCCACCGACGCCGCCCGCGAAGGCGTCAACCTCCAGGGGCACTGCGCCGACCTCTTCCACTTCGACATCCCCTGGAACCCCGCGCGCCTGGAACAGCGCAACGGCCGCATCGACCGCACCCTTCAGCCCGCCCCCGAGGTGCGCTGCCATTACTTCTTCTACCAGCAGCGGGAGGAGGACCGCGTCCTCGACGTGGTCGTCCGCAAGGTGCAGACCATCCAGAAGGAGCTGGGCTCGCTCTCCGCCGTCCTCATGGACCGCTACAGCGAGATCCTCGACCAGGGGATCGGTCCCGGCTCGCGGGCCGCTCTCGAAGAAGCCGACCAGATCGGCGGCCGGAGAGACACCGTCCGCGAAGAGCTGGAGTCCGAGCGGGCCGACATCCAGAAGCTCAAGAGGGAGATCGACGAGGCCGGCCGCATCCTCGACAACTCGCGCAAGGCCCTGGAATTCGACCCTGACCTCCTGCGCGAGACCGTCGACGCCGGGCTCGTCCTGGCCGGCTGGGCTCCGCTCAAGCCCCTGAACGGGAACGGCGGCGAGGGCACGCCCGTCTATCTCCTCCCGGACCTGCCGGATTCCTGGCAAGGCACCCTCGACACCCTGCGCCCGCCCCGCGGGAAGGACGAGGCTTTCTGGGACTGGCGCCGCCGGCCGCTCCTGCCCGTGGTCTTCCGGCCCCTGGACCGGCTGGATGGATCGCGGGTCCACCTCCACCTGCAACACCCCTTCGTCCAGCGCCTCCTCTCGCGCTTCCTGGCCCAGGGCTACGGCGCGCACGACCTCTCGCGGATCACAGCGATCAGGGATCCCTACGCCTCGCAGGCGACCGTCCTCGTCTTCGGCCGCCTTTCGCTTTTCGGTCCCGGGGCCGCGCGCCTCCACGACCAGATCGTGGCCGTGGCCGCCCCTTGGCTGGAAGCCGGCGGCCCCGAGCACCTCCGGCCCTTCGACGGGGTCGCCGAGCGTCAGGCCCTCGACCGTCTCGACCGCATCTTCCGCGAGCTGCCGCCGGAGGGAGATCCCTTCGCGGGCGTCTCCGAGCGCGTCCGGGAGAGCCTCCGCGCCTCCGCCTCGCGAGACTTCACCGCCCTCTGGCAGCACGTCGAGGCCGAAGCCGAGGCCCTCGCTCACGAGGCCAAGCGCAAGCTGGCGGAACGCGGCGCCGCCGAATCCGACGCCCTGCGAGGCATCCTCAGGAACCAGAAGGCCGCCATCCAGAAGGCCCTGGGGAAGCTCCCCCAGCTCACCCTCGCCTTCGATACCGCCATGCCTCAAGCCCGCCAGCAGGTTCGTCAGATCGAGCAGGACCGAGACCACATGGAAGGGCGGCTGACCGAAATGGACCGCGAGATCGAAACCGAGCCCGCGGCCATTCAGGATCTCTATCGGGTAGTGCTGCCCCGGCGGGAGCCGGTGGGGATGGTGTATCTGTGGCCGGAGACGCGGGGGTAGGAACCCACGGTATAGTATTGCCTGGGAGGTTCTCCATGGCGCAACCGCTCATCGAAGAAGGCCGTCTCAAGGAACTGATCAAGGACGCGATCGTCGAGGTTCTCCAAGAACGGCGGGAGCTGGTCCTCGATGTCTTCGAAGAAGCCTTGGAGGACGTGGCGCTCGCCCGAGCGATTGAAGAGGGAGAGCGGAGCCCCCTCGTCAGCCGGGATGAGGTTTTCAAGCTGCTCGGGCGCGCCGAGTGAAAGTCCTTTTCCGGGAAAGCTTCGTCCGGGACCTGCGCCGGATCGAAGACCAGGACGTCCTGCGACGAATCCGGCAAGCGGTGGAATCGGTCGAGCAGGCCACGACTCTGCTGGATGTCCCTCACCTGAAGCGGCTTCACTCCAAGGGCCGGCACTACCGCATCCGTGCTGGGAACTATCGGCTCGGCCTCACCATCGAGGGAGATGAGGTCGCTTTCGTTAGAGCGCTGCACCGGCGTGAGATCTACAGGTACTTTCCCTGACGCCAGCGAGCCTCCCCGCCGGGAGCCGGTGGGGATGGTGTCTCTGTGGCCGGAGACGCGGGGGTAGGGGGCGAAGGACCAAAAGGACATAAAGGACATAAAGGACCCAAAGGACCCAAAGGACGGTGTGGTGGTCGTCCTTGCTGTCCTTTAGGTCCCTTGAGTCGTCTAGGTCCTTGCTGACCTTGAGAATTCGGAAGCCTCTCGGCTCCGGCTCTACGGCCACGGTTCCACGTTGGCGACGAAGCTCACGGAGCCCAGACTGTCACCCTTTTCCAGCAACACCTTCGGTTTCGGCTGGGGATTCGAGGAACTGACACTGCGCACTATGGCTGCCTACGGGCTGTTGTCACTACTCCTTACTCCGCTTTACCATTCGTCGCTCCGGCCACTGGGCTCGGAGTGAACAGACCTGCCAGAAATCCAACGACACTCGTGAAGGTCGTCAGAATCAGTTCCGGCTTCACTCCCTTCTCTTGGATCGGAAAGAAAACGCCGAGGGCCAGTGCGATGAAACCGCCCACCAAGACGATGGCAAACGCACTAATGACAATCCTCCAGAGCTTGTTCCGCGTCTCAGGGTCGGGGCCACCAATTCCATTGGCCTCGTCAGCAACCTGCTTGGCAATCTTCTGCTTCTCGTCTCCGGTCTTGCCCTGCATGGCCTCCACGATTGCCGAGGTCATATCTTTCGTGGATGCTCCCTTGAGCTGGTTGACAGTCTCATTCCATGTTGCTGTGTCCATGTCATTTCTCCTCGCCTCCAAGGCGGAACACGGGGGACCTGGCCTCCCTCTTTGCCCCAGTAGACGGACCCGTCCCGGCTTTTCCCGGCATCCAAGTCCCTACGCTACAATCCCCCCGCCGTGACCGACCCCGAAGTCCGCTTCCATCAAGAATGGCTTGGCCTCATCCAGCCCTCCGAGGGACTGGTCGTCTCCATCCCGGTCCTCGTGGACGCCCAGTGCATGGCCCGGCAGACCCCCGAGATCCAGCAGCGGCTGCTGGAGATCTGCCCGGTGGTCGATCCGGAAAACGAGGTCCGGGCGATTCGGGATCTGGGGGAGCTTCTGGCGGAGATTCTGGGGCTTACTCCCGATCTGTTCGACTCCGGCGAGACCCTGCCCCAAGACCTGCACCTCTATGTCCCCGAGGGACATCAGGACCTCCGCCCCACGCTCGCGCTCCGCAAGCTTGAGGGAACTCCAGAATCCGCGAGCGGCCTCGCCGAGGCGGAGACGCCAGCGAGCCGGGCCGGGGCGGGGTATGTGATGCTGGTCCTCGATCTCCCGCAGGGACTCCCGCTCGACAAGCCCGAGACCGTCACCGGACCCTGGGACTATCCGCCAGCCGCCAAGTTCGACCGGTTGCTGCGGCACGTCCGCGTTCCCATCGGGCTGCTGACCAACCGCCGCGAGGTGCGGCTGATCTATGCGCCTCATGGGGAATCGAGCGGCTCTCTCACGTTCCGCATCGACGACATGGCGGCCGTGGGCGGCCGGCCCATCCTCGACGCGTTCGTCATGCTGCTCTCGGCCCAGCGGTTCTTCGCCGCCGCCCGCGAGCGCCAGCTCCCCGCTCTCCTCGCCGACAGCCGCCGCCGGCAGGCCAACGTCACCAACGAGCTGGCCGATCAGGTCTTCCTCGCCCTGGAGATCCTCCTGCGCGGCTTCGAGGCCGCCGCCGAACGCGACGGCACCCGGGTCCTCGACGAGGCCGCCCTCCAGGAAGACGATCACCTCTATGGCGGTCTCCTCACCGTCCTCCTCCGGCTGGTGACCCTCCTCTATGCCGAAGACAAGGGCATGCTCCCCGTCGAGCATCCGCTCTACCAGGAGCACCTGAGCGTCTTCGGCCTCTTCGAGCAGCTCCAGGGCGACGCGGGGCTTCATCCCGACTCCATGGCCCGCCGCTTCGGCGCCTGGGACCGCCTCCTCGCCCTGTTCCGCGCCGTCCACAGCGGCGTCCGCCATGGCGACCTGCATCTGCCGCCGCGCCGGGGCGAGCTGTTCGATCCCGACGCCTACCCCTTCCTCGAAGGCTGGTCTTCGGGCGGCAGCGCCCCCTTCGACGACGAACGCCGCGCCGCCGTGCGCGTCCCCTCCATCGACGACGGCACCCTCTACGAAGTCCTCCGCAGGCTGGTCTTCCTCCAGGGCCAACGCCTCTCCTACAGCTCCCTCGACGTCGAGCAGATCGGCAGCGTCTACGAGCGCCTCATGGGCTACCACGTCGAGCGCGTCTTCGAGTCCGCCGTCTGCCTGCGGCCGAACCGCGTCTGGTTGACCGCCGGCGAGGTGCTGAAGCAGCCGGCCTCGCGACGCGCCAAGTGGCTGAAGGAGGAGACCGGCCTCCAGAAGGCCCAGGCCGAGAGGCTCGCCGGCGTGGTGCAGGCCGCCACCGCGCCCGAGGGGGTGTTGGCGGCTCTGGAGACCGTCAAAATCCGGGGCACGGGCCGGGCGCGTCCGGGACAGCTCGTCATCCAGCCCGGCGAGGAGCGGCGCCGCACCAGCAGCCACTACACGCCCAAAAGCCTCACCGGCCCCATCGTCCGCCGCACCCTGGAGCCCCTCCTGGCGGCCATGGGCCCGGAGCCGCCGTCCGAGCTCATCCTCTCCCTGCGCGTCTGCGATCCGGCCATGGGCTCCGGCGCGTTCCTGGTGGAAGCCTGCCGTTACCTGGCGGATCAGCTCGTGGCCGCCTGGACCCGCGAGGGCCGCGCCGAGCTGGTGGCGTCTCCTCATGAGGATGTGAACCTGCACGCCCGCCGTCTGGTGGCCCAGACCTGCCTCTACGGCGTGGACAAGAACCGCCTGGCCGCCGGCCTCGCCAAGATCTCGCTCTGGCTGGAGACTATGGCGCGGGATCTCCCCTTCACCTTCCTGGATCACGCCCTGCGCCACGGCGATTCCCTCGTCGGCCTGACCTTCGAGCAGATCCGCGGGTTCCACTGGCAGCCGGGAGCAAACTTCGACTTCGCGAGCAAAGAGCTGGACTCCGCGCTGGAGGAGGCGATCGCGGACCGGCGCGAGATCCAGGAACTAGCCGCGGACCCGTCGCCAGAGGCTCAGAACCAAAAGGAATGGCTGCTCCACAATGCCCAAACCACCCTCCTGCGCGTCCGAGTGATCGCGGACCTGATCGCCGGCGCCTTCTTCGCGGCCGAGAACGACCGTGAACGGAAAAAAGAGCTGGGACGGCGGCTCCAGTTGGTGACGGAGTGGCTGAAGGACGGCGACCGGGACATCCCGAGCGAGCTTCTTACAATGCAGGAGGAGATCCGGAAGCGGATTCCGGTGTTCCACTGGATGCTCGAATTTCCGGAGGTGTTCTACGCCAAGCGGCCGGACCCATTGGATGGGGGACGGCTCAATGGGGCGGCTTGGATGGATGCTTTTGTGGGGAATCCGCCGTTTTTGGGTGGCAAGAGAATCTCGACTGAGCTTGGCGACATCTATGGAGACTGGCTGACCCAGCTTCACGATTCGGGGAAAAATGGAGATCTTTGCGCCCACTTCTTTCGGCGTGCAGGTATCTTGGTAGGCTCACACGGCGCGATAGGTCTTCTGGCGACGAACACAATTTCTCAAGGTGACACTAGGTTGGCAGGGCTTGAGGTGCTCCTAAGCTCTGGCTTCATGATCTATGCCGCGATCCGAAGCATGCTCTGGCCAGGGGAAGCAGCCGTAGCCGTATCCGTTGTGCATGTAGCTAAAGGTGCGCCGACTCGGCAGATTTCAGATTGCATCCTCGACGGTTTACAGACTGATGTCATCAACTCAAGATTGAGACCGAGACCTGAGCGCGCTAATCCGGAGGTCTTGCGGAGCAACTCAGAGTTATCCTATGTCGGCACCTATCCTCTTGGCGAAGGCTTTGTTATTGGGCCCAAAGAGAGAACTGAACTGATTCAAGCTGACCCCAGAAACGCTCAAAGAATCTACTCCTTTGTCGGCGGCGAAGATGTCAACTCTCACCCTCTTCAGGAAAGCTCTCGCTTCGTAATCGACTTCTCATTATTGACGGAACATGAAGCTCGTGCTTGGCCTCACCTGTACTCTATCTTGGAACAGCGAGTCAGGCCTCAGAGAGAGAGAGCGCCAGCCGCGAAGTGGCGCAATGGCCATGGTGGCAGTTTTGGAGGCCCAGATCAGAGCTCTATTCAAAGATTCGAACGCTTGAGAGGTGCCTTGTCACAGCGCGCGTCACGAAGCATCTGTGCTTCTCTTTCAAGGCCACCAATCTTATCCTTAACGAAAAGTTATACGTTTTTCCTGTTGATTCATCTTCTGCCTTCGCCGTCCTTCAGTCCCGTGCTCACGCGGCTTGGGCGATCTTCCTTACGTCGACTATGAAGGAAGACATCAATTACAGTGCTACCGATTGCTTCGAGAACTTCCCCTTCCCCCACCCCGATCCCCGCACCGTCATTCCATCCCTTGAAGACATCGGCCAGCGTCTCTACGACACCCGGGCGAAGTACATGCTCGACACCCAGCAGGGCCTGACCGACACCTACAACCTCCTCAAGGACCCCGACTGCCACGAGCCGCGCATCGAGGAGCTACGGCGGCTGCACGAGGAGATGGACCGCGCCGTGCTCGCCGCCTATGGGTGGGAAGACATTCCGGTCCCGCCGTACGGCACGCCGACCACCGACGCCGAGCGCCGCGCCCTCGAAGCGTTCGAGGATGAGGTGATCGACCGCCTGTTCGTTCTCAACGCCGAGAGGGCCGAAGAGGAGAGGCGGCAGGCGTTGGTGAATCCGCCGAAGGCCGCTCCGAAGAGGGGGCGCGGGCGGAAGCCGAAGGATGGCGGGGCTCAGGGGTCTCTGCTCGATTAGCACGACGTCCCCGAAGCTCATTCCAGGTTGGTGGCCCCGTTCAAGCCTTTTCGGCCCAACGAGCCGGGAGAGCCTGGCCCGGGGCATCGGCCTGACGGCCTCAGCCCTCTCAAAAGTGCCAGCCAGGAAGTCGCTTCAGAATGAGCTATAATGCTGCCTCCGGGGGCGAGTCCCTGGCACTACCAAGGAGGCATCCATGAAGAAGCGGCCTAAGAAACTGATGCTGAGTCGGGAGACGCTGGCTGAGCTCGACCTACCCAGCCTCAAGCAGACTGCAACCGGTACGGACTGGCCCCCCCAGACCTTCAACACCTGCTACTCCTTCACTTGCCAGGCGCCGTATGGGAATTGCCAATACAGCGATGGTCGGGACACTTGCTTCACCTGCGCGTCCGACTGCACGAGCAATTACTGCTGATTTTCCCGTCAGGGCAAAGAGGGGGCGAGCTTGATTTGCTCGCTCCCCCTTCACTCTATCCACACAGCCTTAGGACACTACCCGACCCTTCGGGACCCCGACTGTCACGATCCCCCCATCGAAGAGTTGCGGCCGCTGCACGAGGAGATGGATCGCGCGCTCGAAGCGTTCGAGGATGAGGTGATCGACCGGCTGTTCGTTCTCAACGCCGAAAGGGCCGAAGAGGAGAAGCGGCAGGCGTTGGTGAATCCGCCGAAGACCGCTCCGAAGAGGGGGCGCGGGCGGAAGCCGAAGGATGACGGCGGCGCCCAGGGGTCGCTGCTCGATTAGCTGATTCTTCGAGCCGTCCCTTGAGGGCCAATCGCGGGTAGCCCCACGGTTTCAACCTGGGGCGTGGGAAGGGCCGGACCTCCCGGAACGGCGCCAGCGGAACGGTCAGGAGGATACGCCTCCGCCGCCCCAGGTTGAAACCTGGGGCTACCTGCGGATGTGCCTGAAGGCACGGTTCGGATGACAACGCCTCTCGCTGTTGACCGGAGTTGGAGAAGCCCCCCCACACCTCTGCTATCGTTGCCGAACCAATGACATAGGAGAGCCGGTCCCCTTATGGCGAACAGTCCGTCCGATCTTCGCGAAAGACTCGTCCGTGCCCTTGAAGCCGACCTCATCGGCCCCTTCGACCCGGAGACCGGGGAGGAGGCGCTGCGGCTGCCTCCTTCGCGGTGGTATCTGACCGGCTTCCTCGCTCCCCAGGGGGGCCGCGATCCGCAGGCGGAGGTGACCGGAGACGAGGAGCTTGGCGCGGAGATCGATCACGATGAGGAGTCGGGCGGGACGGAGCGCGAGACCGAGCCGAAGCAGAAGAACCGGCTTCCGGCTTCGATGGGGATGTCCGTCCTCCTGCCGGCCGGGAGCGGCAAGGTGCGCGTCCAGGTCTCCTGGGCCGAGTATCAGCCCGAGGACCGGGAGAACGAAGAGGGCCGGCGGCCTCAGCGGGTGTGGCGCCGGGTGGCCCGCCCGCCGGTCTCTCTGGATCTGCCGCTCGATCCGGCGCGGATCGCGGCGGGCGTGCCGGTGACGGCCGACGGGGTCTATCTGGCCGGCAAGCTGGAGACCTCGGACCTGCCCGATCCCGGAACGCTCGCGCTGACCCTGTTCGTGGTCAACGGCCGCGAGCCTCTTCCCAACGGTCCTCAGGACGAGCGGAGCCTGTTCCAGGCGAGCCTGGAGATCGCCTGCGCGGAGGGGATCGTGGCCCGGCCCAACCGGGCGGACGGCGACGCGGCCGACCTGGATTCGCGGGTGGCGGATCTCCAGTTCCGGGGCTGCTGCGAGTACGCGGTGGGCCATGGCATCTCCGTGGCCCGGGTGACCCCCGCGGAAGACGGGCGGGTCACCACGGTACGGACGGCCTGGATTCCCTGCGCGGAGGTGCCGCGGGTGGTCACGGGTCCCGATGCCGGGGTGGTCACGGCCATGGAGGAGCTGGCGGCTTTTCCGGACGGCGCGTCGCTTCGCCGGGCGCTGGAGCCCCTGCCGGCCGCGTACGGCGTCTGGATCGCAGGACAGCGCGGGATCGATCCGGGTACGGATCCCCGCCGGGCGACGCGGGACGAGCTGATGGATGAGGCCGAGCGGGCCCGCGGACGGATCGCGGAAGGTATCGCCCTGCTGGAGCGGGACGGCGAGGTGCGCGACGCGTTCCAGTGGGCCAACCGGGCCATGGCCATGGCGGCGCGGCAGCGCAATCCCGAGCGCTATACGGACGGCAAGGTGCCGCGCTGGCGCCTGTTCCAGCTCGCCTTCGTGCTGCTCAATCTGCCGGCCCTGGCCGACCCGCGGCGGGACGACCGGGACGACGTGGAGCTGATCTTCTTCCCCACCGGCGGCGGCAAGACCGAGGCCTACCTGGGGGTGATCGCCTTCGTGCTGCTGCTGCGGAGGCTGCGGGGCCGGGAGCGGCCGGACGGCGGGCTCGGCGTGGCCGTGATGCTGCGCTACACGCTGCGGCTGCTGACGCTGGACCAGCTCGCCCGGGCGGCGACGCTGGTGTGCGCCCTGGAAGTGTTGCGGCGGGACGAACCGCGGCTCGGCGAGGTGCGTTTCGCGGTGGGCCTCTGGGTGGGCCGGAGCGCCACGGCCAACACCCTGGCGGAGGTCAAAACGCGCATCCTCGACTACAAGAACAGCTCCTCGCCGAACGCGGAGTCGCCGTTCCCGTTGACTCATTGCCCCTGGTGCAACGAGCCGCTGGGCCGGGACAGCCTGACGATGGAGCCGCGCGACAATCCCCTGGAAGTCATCGTGGGCTGCGGAAACTTCCGCTGCGAGTTCGCTCCGGGCCGCTCTCCCGAGGGCCTGCCGGTGATCTTCGTGGACGAGCAGGTCTACCGCGAGCTGCCGGCCTTCCTGCTGGCGACGGTGGACAAGTTGGCCCTGCTGCCGTGGCGCGGCGAAACGGGGATGCTCTTCGGCCGCGTGCTGGTGCGCGACGGTCGGCGCTTCTGGGGGCCGGTGGATCAGGCGCTGGGCGAGATCCCGCGCACGGCCCGGACCGCGCTGCCGGACGGCCTTCCGCCGCCCGAGCTGATCGTGCAGGACGAGCTGCACCTCATCTCCGGCCCCCTCGGCACCATGGTCGGGCTCTACGAGACGGCGGTGGAGTCGCTCTGCACGCGCACCCTGGAGGACGGAACGCCGGTGAAGCCGAAGATCCTGGCCTCGACGGCCACGGTGCGGCGGGCGCGGGAGCAGATCCGCTCGCTCTTCGGCCGGCGGCGGACGGCGGTCTTCCCGCCGCCAGGGGTGGACGACGGCGAGACCTGGTTCGCCTGCGTGGACCGGGAGTCCCCCGGCCGGCTCTACCTGGGCGTGGCCGCCACCGGGCGCGCCATGAAGGCGATCCTGCTGCGCGCCTACGTGGCCCTGCTCGCCGGAGCGAACCGGCTCTACGATCCCCAAGGCCCCGCGGACCAGACGGCGGACGCGTACATGACCCTGGTGGGCTACTTCAACAGCCTGCGCGAGCTCGGCGGCATGCGGCGGCTGGTGGAGGACGAGGTGCGCAACCGGTGCGACGAGGCCGAGGACCGCAAGCCCGTGGGCTGGACCGGGCCGCACCCCTGGTTCCGCAACCGGCGGGTGCAGTCGGAGCCGGTGGAGCTGACGAGCCGCGAGGACGTGGGCGGCGTGAAGAGGTCCAAGGCGCGGCTCGGCAAGCCCTTCAGCGATCCCGAGCGGGTGGACGTGGTGCTGGCCAGCAACATGATCTCGGTCGGGGTGGACATCGACCGCCTCGGCCTGATGGTGGTGGCGGGCCAGCCGAAGACCACGAGCGAGTACATCCAGGCGTCCAGCCGGGTGGGCCGGCAGGCCGAGCGGCCGGGGCTGGTGGTGGCCTGCCTCAATCTGCACAAGCCGCGGGACCGGTCCCACTACGAACGGTTCCCGGCGTATCACGAGAGCTTCTACCGCTTCGTCGAGGCGTCGAGCCTGACGCCGTTCTCCGGCCCGGCGCTGGACCGCGGCCTGGCCGGGACGCTGCTGGCCATGACCCGCCAGGACGATCCGGAGATGACGCCGTCCACGGCGGCGATGCGCATCGCCGACCACCGCGCGCTGGCCGACGAGGCGGTGCGTTACCTGGCGGAGCGGGGGGCTCAGCAGCCCGGCCTGGAGGGGCCGCGGCAAGATGCGGTGCGGGCCGGCCTCGTCACCCGCGCCCGGCTCCTGGTGGAAGCCTGGGAGCGCCTGGCGGCCCTGGCGCCGGGCGGCGGCTACCGGCGGATCTATTCGCCCTGGGACCGCGGCAAGGGCGCGACCGACCGTTGGATGTTGCGCCAGGTGCTCGACCGGCCCCAGGGCCAGGAGCCTCCGGAAGTAGAGATGTTCAAGGCTCCGGCGTCCATGCGGGACGTCGAGCCGTCGACCCATCTCTGGCTGCGGCGCGGCCACCTGGGAGGGAGGAGCTGATGGCTTCCGGACGTCCGCGCAGGACCCCGGGCGCCCGGCCCGCCTTCCAGCCGAAACCCGAAGGCACCGTGCGCCGGAGCCAGGTTGTTCGCACCTACGGCCCGGGGGCGATGATCGACCTGGTGGACTACGCGGTGATGATCGGCGGCCTCGACTTCTGGCGCTACCGGGCCAGCGACGTATCCACGGTCTCGATCTCGGAGCCGCGTCTGCGCGACCGTCTGGACCCTCAGTTCGCCCAGGCCAACCGCCCGCTGGCCACGACCAACTGCTTCCGGCTGCCGCCTCCGGGGGACGACAAGGACGCGACGCCGATCTCCGGGATCGAGGTCCTGGAGCTGCCGCGGTGGTTCGTCTGCCAGAGCTCTTCGTGCCGGGCGCTGGTGCGCGCCGACGGCCTGGAGCTGCGGGGGAAGCGCTACCGGCACGGGTGCATCCGCGCCGGCGGCTCCGAGACCGTGCCGGTGCGGTTCGTGGCCACCTGCCGGCGCGGGCATGTCGAGGAATTCCCCTGGGTCCGCTTCGCGCACCGCAACGTGCAGGAGGTCTGTCCGGCGCCGAGCCTGAAGCTCCGGGAAGGCGCGACCGGCGATTTTTCGGAAGTCGTGGTGGAGTGCGCCTGCGGCGCCCGCGAACGGCTCTCCGCGGCCCTCGTGCCGGAGACCCTGCCCCCCTGCGACGGCGAGCGCCCCTGGCTCGGACGGGACGGCGCGGAGGGCTGCACGGAGCGGCTGCGCCTCCTGGTGCGGAGCGCCAGCAACGCCTACTTCGGCCAGGAGGTGAGCGCCCTTTCGATCCCGGAGCGTGGACGTGAGCTGGAGACCGCTGTGGGCAAGGTCTGGGACATCCTCAAGGTGGCGGACGCCACCACCCTGCCGGTCTTCCGCACCATCCCCGCCGTGCAGGAGGCCCTGGGCTCGGCCTCGGACGCCGAAGTCCTCGCCGTCCTGGAGCAGATGCGCCTCGGCGGGCCGGTGGCGCGGGAGCCGCTGCGCACGGCGGAATTCCGGCAGCTCATCGCGGCCCGGCCGGAGACCCCGGGAGAGCTTCCCGCGCCGGCCGACGTCTTCTTCGCCCGCACCGTGGCGCCGGAGGGGGGAGCGGTGCCGAAGATCGCCCGCCTGGTCCTCGTCTCCAAGCTGCGGGAGGTGCGGGTCCAGATCGGCTTCACCCGCCTGGAGCCGGTCATGCCCGACCTGGAAGGCGAGTTCAACCTGGAGGTCCAGTCGGCGTCCCTCGCCCTGACCCAGGACTGGCTGCCGGCCACCGAGGTCCGCGGCGAAGGGATCTTCCTGCAGCTCGACGACGAAGCGGTCTGGCGGTGGGAGCAGCGGCCGGAAGTCCTGGCGCGGGAACGGGCGTTGCGGGCCGGCTACCAGGACTGGCTGCGGACGCTCAAGGACGACAAGGCCCGTGAGAAGGCGCCTCCCTTCCCCGGCGTGCGCTTCTACCTCCTCCACTCCCTGGCGCACCTGCTGATCTCCGCCATCTCCTTGGAGTGCGGCTACGCCGCGAGCGCCATCCGGGAGCGGATCTACTGCGCGCCCGCCGACGCCGGCGTCCCCATGGCAGCCATCCTCCTCTCCACCGGCAGCCCGGGGACGGAAGGGACCCTGGGCGGCCTGGTGGAACAGGGAAGAAACCTGCGCCGCCACCTGCGGCATGCGCTGCACCTGGGATCGCTCTGCTCGAACGATCCGGTCTGCGCGAGCCACTCGCCGCAGAACGACTATTCCGAGAGGCACCTCGAAGGCGCCGCCTGCCACGGCTGCCTGTTCATCGCCGAATCCTCCTGCGAGCGCTTCAACCGCTACCTCGACCGCTCGCTCGTGGTGCCGGCGCTGGGACATGCGCCGGAGCTGGCGTTCTTCGATCCCAACGAAATCATTTAGACAGACGGAAACATCCCCGCCGGGGCGTGGCCCCGAATACGCCCCGGCGGGGGAGGTGGGATTCACTTCAATTGTCAAAGATCCCAGGCGCCCGGCAATAGCGCGCCTTCAATCTCAATTGGTTCTTCCAAAAAGCCATTGACTTCCAGCATTGGCCCATTACCGGCGGCAAAAGATATCGGGCCGGCAGATAAAGGTCAGTTCCCTCTCTAATTACTTCCCGAGACCCACCTAGTTCCATTTCCACCCGAGTCACAGATTCGAGCCGCAGCCTAATACCCTTTCCATCGCCGGCGCAAGACTGTTCCACAGTCTAATGAATAGAATCTTTAGGCAAATAGTCTTTTGCCCCAGGAAAAGACCTATTGGCCGGAGCCATTGACTTTTATCGGGAGTTAAAAGGTCTTTTCCTCGACTCGAATGGGCAGTTCGAAATTTCTTGCCCGCGAGCTCGAATTGGGGGCTTGACAGATTCCGGGCGGTCCGCATATATTCCCACTCGCTTCACGGCAGTCCAGCTCAGGCCAATTCAAAAGGAGAGTCTTTTGCGAGACTTTGGAGTTTGTGTATTGATTCCCGACGTCCCCGATTCCGGATAGGCCGGGGTCGGGACGATAAACAGAATGATTGGGATCCGGGATCGGGATATCCCCCCAATCAAAAAACGCAGTACCAAGGAGAAAGACGTATGGCTACGAAAGGCAGTTCCATCCCTGAGCGGATCGCGCGGTGGAAGGTGATCGCCGCCGGTCTCAAGACCCTCCTCCCCGAGATGCCGCATCTCACGCAGATGCACGGGGAGCTCGAGAGGATCATCCTCCAGTCGGAGGAGCTCGACGCCCGGCACGAGGCCCTCAAGGCGGAGACCCGCGAGGTCAACCGCACCCGCGAGGATCTCGCCAAGACCGGCGACGATCTGCGGCAGCGGCTCGGCGCCTCGCTGCGGACCCAGTTCGGGTTCCAGAGCGAGCGGCTGATCGAGTTCGGCATCCCGCCGCGCCGCCCGAGGGGCCGCGACCGCCAGAAGCGGGCTCCCCGTGGCTCCGCGGCCCAGGCTCCGGCCCAGACGCCGGCGTCACCGCCGGCGCCCGGGCCCCCGAACCCGGCCTAGAGACCGCGAAGCAACAACGACAAGTCCCTGGGGAGGGGGGCCTCGGCTCCCCTCCCTTCTCCATCTGGTGTGTTCTTTGACAGACGATGTACCTGGGCGGAGGGCCGCTGGGCGGCCGGCCTTCCGCCCTCCCACCTCAGGGCGTCACACCGCTCCAAGGTCCCGGCAAGCTCCCGCCCTCGAAGCCGTCGCCGAAGATCCCATTGGCCGAGCAGACGCCCGTGTTCGAAAGGATTACGGAATCGACGTACCACCCGATCCCCTGAGCGGCGGCGTCGTCGCCCTCGCGCCAGCGCACCCGGGTGGCGATGCCGGCAAAGGCGGAAAGGTCGACCACGACCTGCGTCATCGGCCCGAGCGTGCCGTGGCACCAGGCCCGCTTCCCCGCGATCGGGTTCGAGGAGCCGGAGAAGACCGTGCCGTTGAAGCCTCCGGAGAGGAAGGCCGCATCCGGCACCACGGACCAGTTCGAGCCGCCGTCGGTCGAGATCTCCAGCGTGCCGGCGTCGAAGCACGTGCCCGAGTTTTCGAACAGGTAGGTGTGCCAGAACGAGAGCCGGGTGCCCGCCTGCGTCGTGAACAACGGCGAGATCAGGGACCTCTGCGAAATGACGCCCTCACTGTCGGAGAACCAGGAGTGGGTGGGCGACTTCGCCACGTCCGTCGACCCCATCCAACTGTTGACGCCACCGATCGCCGCATGGCTCCACCCTGGATCGTTGAAGCCGCCGGGCCCCTCGAAAGTCTCGTCCAGGAAGACCGTCACCGGGCCCGTGGGCGTCCCGCCGCGCGCCGCGGAGTTGCTCTCTTCGATTCCGTTCGAGCTGTCGACCGCCCGCACGACGTAGTGGTAGGTCGTCCCGTTCGCCAGCGCCGCCGAGGTGTCCCTGTACGCCGTGCCGGCGACTCCGGAAACGATCAGGTTTCCGGGACCGGGAGTGAAGCCGGCCGAGGTCGAACGGTAGACGTTGTAGGCGACCGGTCCGGCGCAGGCCGGCGTAGCCGCCGCCCAGGAGAGATCGATGGCGCAGGACGCCGATCCGACGTTGGCGACGCTCGCCAGCCCCGCGAAGGAAGGCGGCAGCGTGCAGGCGCCCGTCGCCGTGGCCTGCGCGCAGCCCGAAGGCCCGGACTCGCACCGGCCGCTGGCGTCGAGGCCCTGGACCCGGTAGACGTAGGTGGTGCCGCCGGAGACCCCGTTGTCGGTGAAGGACGCACCCGCCACACCGCTGGCGATCCGGGTGAAGGTCCCCGGAGCGGCGCAGGTGCCGGGCGCCCGGTAGACGTTGTAGGCCCCCGAGCCGGGCACGCCGTTGCCCCAGGTGAGCTGGATCTGGTTGGGACCGATGGCCGACGCGGCGCCGATGGCGGGGGCTCCCGGGACCGCGCAGATCGTGTCCGTCACTTTCGCCGTCCAGATCTCCTCGCGCAGGTTGTTCCGCCGGTCGGTCCAGGAAGGGAAGAACTGGCCGGCGATGCCCGACAGGCCGTTGTAGTCGCCGAACTGGTTGCCCGAGTCGGCTCCCGCGGCGGTCTCGTCCGTGGAGGCCGAGGTCAGCTTGACCGCCGGCAGCCAGGTCACGCCGTCGTCATAGGAGGACTGGTACCAGACGTCGGCCTTCTTGCGCCCGGGATCGCCGACCGTGTCGTAGTAGACGATCCCCATCGCCCCGGTCGTCTCGTCGACCACCATCCACTGGTTGAACTGATCGTTGAGGGACTCCTGGTTGTTGATCATCGTCGGCGGCGACCAGGTGGCCCCGCCGTTGGTGGAGCGCGAGAACCAGATGCGGGTCCGGCAGGTGGAAGCCACGTTGGACCCGGGCTCATTCGCCGCGGAGTTGCACCCCGAGGCGCCGGTCAGGTCGGTCCAGGTGGCGTAGACGAGGTCCTTGAAAGCGGTGCGGTAGGCGCCGGCGGAAACATACATGAGAGGCCGCCGGCCGTTGAAGGACGGCACGCCGAGGGAGAAGCTGCCGAAGGTCGTGGCGATGTGGACCGGCACGCCGTAGGAGACGCCGCCGTTGGTCGACTTCACCACGAAAACCTTGCGATTCCCCGTGGCCGGCCAGAAGCCGAACACGTCGCCGGAGGCGTTGGTCTTGACGTCGGCGCCGATCGCCGTGCCGGTGGACTCCGCGCCGCTCACCTGGACCGGCGTCTGCCAGGAACCGGCCGGCCCGGTGCGCCGGTTGATGAACGCCGGCGCGCCGTTGTGCCAGATGACGTAGATGTTGTCCTTGTACGGCGACGTCGCGCTGTGATCGACCCACATGATCTGCTTGTCGGCGCTCGTCTGGCTGCCGGAGAACGTGGCGTCGAAGGTCCAGGTGACGCCGTTGTCGGTCGATTTGTAGGCCCTCATCCGCAGGGACGTGGCGCTGGAGTTGATCCCGATCGTGGTCGACCAGGCCGTGCCGTCCGAGGTCCAGTCGACGGTCGGGTCGGAGTGGAACGCGTCGCCCGTGATCAGCGGCAGGGTCGTCTGGCCCCAGGTCGCGCCGCCGTCGAGCGAATAGAACTGCGCCTGGCTGCCGCCGTTCGAGATGTTGTTCGAGGCGGCGACGATCTTCATCGGGTCCCAGTAGTTGACGCGGATGTCCGACTCGCTGCGCGCCGCGGCCTGGAAGCCCGAGATCCGCTGCTCGCCGTTGACCGCCGCCTTCGCGCCGGGCTCCGGCGCGGCGTCCTTCTCCGCCGGGCCGGGCACGAGGTCCTGGTGGGTCAGCATCCACTCGTGCGCCTCCTTGAGGACCAGCGGATACCCGCCCGTGGGATCGGAGGCGGAATACACCATCTCGGGATGGGCGCGGCGCCAGAGCACCCGCAGCCAGAGCGGGATGCGGATCTTGTCCTTGGTCTCCTCCGGCAGCAGCAGCGAGAAGTCCTGGTTCGCGGCGATCAGCGCGGCGAGCGCGCTGCGGGGCTCCACGGCGCCGGCCTGGAGCTGCTGGGACAGCGTGGGCCAGTCGGGCGCGGCGCCTGCGGCTAGAGACGGCAAAAGGAGGGCGAGGACCAGCGGAAAAACCAGCGACTGCTTCTTCATGGGATACGAACAGGCTACCATGCCTGAGGAGATCCGGGGAGGGCCAAGTGAGGGAATCGACGGGGATGGCGCGTTGACTCTAGGTTGAGTCAATGCTTTGAAGCTCATTTTTCCGATAAGGAGACCCCATGCGAACCATGACAGCCTCATTGCTCTGCGTGCTGGCTTTCGCCCTGCTCGTTCCGTCCGGCGCCGCGGCGGCGGAGGGCGGCTTCCGCTGCGAGGAGCTCACCCTTCCTGTGACGCTCTCGCCCGGCGACGCCACCGTCTACAACGTCTTCGGCGTGCTCTGCTCGCGCGGCGCCATCGAGAACAAGACGGTGCAGATCGCCCTGCACGGCTCGACCTACAGCCACCTGTACTGGGATTTCCCCTACCAGCCCGAGACCTACTCCTATGTGCGCCGCGCCACGGCGGCGGGCTACGCGGTCCTCAACATCGACCGCATCGGCATCGGCCAGAGCGATCATCCGCCGGCGGCGGACGTCACCATCGGGGCCAACGCGCACGTCGTCCATCAGATCGTCCAGAAGCTGCGCGGCGGCGACCTGGTCGTGCCCTCCTTCGGCCGCATCCAGGCCGAGCGGGTGGCGCTGGTCGGTCATTCGCTCGGCTCCGTGATCTCGATCGCGGAGGCGGCCACCTACGGCGACGTGGACGGCATCGTGCTGACCGGCGTGTCGCACACGGTGACGGCGGCCCTGCAGGAGATCTTCGCGGTCCTGTACCCGGCGAACCTCGATCCGCTTTTCGCGGGCCGGAACATCCCGGACGGCTATCTCACCACCGTGCCCGGCGCCCGCGGCGTCTTCTATTTCGCGCCGTCCGCCGATCCCCTGGTCATCGCGATCGACGAGCAGACCCGGGAGACCACCACCACGGCCGAGCTCGACACCGCCTTCCCCGCGCTGTTCCTGTCGGGGGGAATCCACGTTCCGGTGTTCGTGATCGTCGGCGATCAGGACGCGGCGTTCTGCGACCCGGCCAGTTGCACGGCCGCCGGCGGCCTCACCCTGGAGGCGGGTTTCTATCCGCCGGACGCCTGTGTCGAGACCTCGGTCATCGCCGGCGCGGGGCATGACCTCAACCTCCACTTCCAGGCACAGCAGGCGTACGACGACGTGCTGGAGTGGCTGGACCGGCGCGTCGGCAGCGACACGCGGGTGCCGGCGCCGTCCCCCTGCCAGCCGTAAGGAGCAAGCCGGCGGTCTCCACCCCGGGGGCGGATTGTCACGTGAAGTAGCGGGGCGAACACCTCTTCTTTTGAACGTACTCAAAGGAGGATCCTGGTATGCGCACCCGGTCCAGTTCGACTTTCCGCCCCCTCCTGCTGGCCGCTCTCTGTATTCTCTTCGCCGTCGCGGCGGGAAACGCGCAAGCTCCGGCGGCCACGCCGCAGGACGTCCCCGCCACGACCGCAGAGTTCCTGGCGACCCTCGCGGACGGCCAGAGCGACGTCCCTGAAATCGACGGTCTGCTCCCCGCCCCCAAGTTCCTGTCGACGGTCTGCACCGACGACTCGCAGTGCCCCACGGGCCAGAAGTGCTGCTACCCCTGCGGCATCGACGGCTGCGATTTCGTCTGCATGCAGGTCGTGAGGAACCGCTGCCCGTTCTTCCCGTAGTCAGGGGAGACGGGACACGCTACTCTCTCCACCATGCCTGAACCCTTCGGTGCCCAGAGTATGGTGGAGCCCCTGCGGCGCGTGCTGGTGAAGCGCCCCGAGGAAGCCTTCGCGGCCGCCGACCCGGAACGGTGGCACTACACCTCGCGCCCCGACCTGGACGAGGCGCGGCGCGAGCACGACGCGCTGGTGGAGATCCTGGCCGGTGCCGGCGCGGAGGTGATCGGGCATCCGGAGCCCCAGCCGGAGCGGGCCGACGCGATCTTCGTCTTCGATCCCGCGCTCGTCACCGACCGGGGCGCCGTGATCCTGCGCATGGGCAAGGAGCTGCGGCGCGGCGAGGAGGCGGCGATGGCGCGGCGGTTCCGGGAGATCGGGGTGCCGATCCTCGCCGAGCTCGACGGCGAGGCCACCGCCGAGGGCGGCGACCTCCTCTGGCTGGACCCGCCGGACCCTGGCCGTCGGCCAGGGGTTCCGCACCAACGCCGAGGGGCTCCGCCAGCTCCGGGAGGCGATGGCCGGCCTGGGCGTCGAGGTGCTGCCGGTGCCGCTCCCCTACTTCACCGGTCCCGAGGCCTGCCTCCACCTGCTGTCGCTGATCAGCCTCGTGGACCGCGACCTCGCCGTGGTCTACCCCTCTCTCCTGCCGGTGCCTTTCTGGAACACCCTGCGCGACCGGGGCTTCCGGATCGTCGAGGTCCCCGAAGAGGAATTCCCGACCATGGGCCCCAACGTCCTGGCGCTCGCGCCGGGCCGCTGCCTGATGCTGGAGGGCAATCCCGTCACCCGGAAGCGCCTGGAGCAAGCGGGTTGCGAGGTCCTCACCTACAAAGGCCGGGAGATTTCTCTCAAAGCCGAAGGTGGTCCCACCTGCCTGACACGGCCGGTCTGGCGATCGTAGAACGGACCCGGCCGTGCTAGAATCTTCTCAGCCTAACCGGTAACTGATGTACCTCGCAGGCGGTGTCCCGGGCCAGGGAATGGCCGCGGGATGCTTTTCGTATCGCGAGCGGCGTGCGAGGTACCCAAGGAGGACTCGTGCGCTTCAAGATCCGGACCCTCACCTTCGTCCTGCTTCTCCTCGCCCCCGTCACCCTGCGCGCCGCCGGAGACCACGTCTGCGGCGAGCACGACCTGAGCTTCGCCTGCACCCAGACGGAGGAGAAGGGGAATCTCCGGGCCGGCTGCGGCGTGCACGAGAAGGGGCGCTTCTTCGCCTCCGAGTGGCGGATCTACGACCTGCAGACGGAGAAGGTCCTGGGACAGGTGCCCGCGCGCCCGGACGGCATCGCGCTGATCAAGATCCCCCAGCAGCGCTGGTTCATCCTCGAGGGCCAGACAGTCTGCTCGACAGGCTCCGGCTCCCTCGCCATCCCGTACCGCTTCCTGGTCGAGCGCATCGGCAAGGACAGCTTCCGGCAGCGCCCGTACACGCCGGAGAACCTGGTGGCGACCGGCAACTGGAACGCCGATACACAGTTGAATTACGGCGCGTTCCGCAGCCGCTCGCTCACCGGCAGCTCTCAGGGATCGATGACCGGCCGCTGACCGGCTCGGGGGGACGGCCCTCTTCTGCTATCGTCCCCCCGGCCATGCCGCCCACGATCCTCGCCACCCGCTATGTGACGCCCCTCCGCGAGGGCGGCTCGCTCCCCGCGATCGTGGAGGCCAGCGATCTGGGGTTCTACGTGCTCAAGTTCCGGGGCGCCGGCCAGGGGCCGCTGGCGCTGGTGGCCGAGTTGATCGCTGCCGGGATCGGCCAGGCCCTGGGCCTCAAGATCCCCGACGTGGCCTTCATGGAGGTGGAGGCGGCGCTGGGACGCAACGAGCCGGACCCGGAGATCCGCGACCTGCTGAAGGCGAGCGTGGGGGTGAACCTGGGCGTGGACTACCTGCCGGGCTCCGTGACTTTCGACGCCGCCGCCGGCGAGACGGTCGAGGCGGACCTCGCCTCCGCCGCCGTGTGGTTCGACGCCTTCCTCACCAACGTCGACCGCACGCCGCGCAACCCCAACCTGCTGTGGTGGCACAAGGTCCTTTACCTGATCGATCACGGTGCGTCCCTCTATTTCCACCATAGCTGGGAAAATCTGGAGACGATATCCCGCAGCCGCTTCCCCGCCGTCCGCGACCACGTCCTGCTGCCCTGGGCGAGCCGCATCGAGGAGGCGGACCGGCGGCTTCGCCCCCTGCTGGGCGAGGAGATCTTCACGCGCGTGATCGGCGAGATCCCGGATTCCTGGCTGGAGACCGACCCCGGCCTCTCCCCCGCCGACCGGCGGGCGGGATACCTGGAGTTCCTGACCCGGCGGCTGGAAGGATCGGCCGCCTTCGTCGAGGAGGCGGTGCGTGCCCGCGCTCAGCTCGTTTGACTACGCCCTCCTGCGGGTGGTGCCGCGCGTGGAGCGGGAGGAATGCATCAACGCCGGCGTCATCCTCTTCTGCCTGGAGCGGGACTTCCTCCAGGCCCGCGTCGAGGTGAACGAGCCGCGCATCCGCGCCTTGTGGCCCGACGCCGACGTCGAGCTGATCCGCGCGCACCTGGAGGCGATCCCGAAGATCTGCGCCGGCAGCCCGGACGCCGGGCCGATCGGGCGGCTCTCCCGCCGCGAGCGCTTCCACTGGCTGGTCGCCCCCCGCAGCACGATCATCCAGGTCTCCCCCGTCCACACCGGCCTCTGCGACTCGCCGGAGCGCGCGATCGAGGATCTCTTCCGCCGGATGGTGCAGCTTCCGAACCCTCACCCCTGACCCCTCTCCCGACCCCTCCCTCCCACCCTCACCGGGAGAGGGGAAGGGTTGGCCTGGTTTGCTCCCCTCCTCTCCCGGTGAGGGTGGGAGGGAGGGGTCGGGAGAGGAGGGGCCGGGGGTGGTGAGGGCCCGTAAGGGAAATACCGGCTCCGGGCATTTTCGTTGCACTCCTTGAAGTCTTGAGGCTGGCGCATGCGAAACCGAAACCGATTCCTGATCCTTCTGCCGCTTCTCCTGGCCCTCGCCACGCCGGCGGGCGCGCAGACCCAATCGGACAAGACGAAGCCCGCTCCTTCCGATCCCTATGAAGACCGTTTCCGGGAGCTCGACAGCGACGGGGACGGCTACGTCACACCGGCCGAGTGGCCGCTGGAGCGGGCCAAGCTCGATCTCGTGGACCGCAACAAGGACGGACGCCTGAGCCGGGCCGAGCTGCTGACCCCGAATTTCGTGCGCGACAACGACGAGCTGGAGGCGCGGCTGCGGCGGGCGGACACCAACCGGGACGGCTTCCTGAGCCCGGCCGAGAAGCAGCGCGCCGCCGAGGCCGCGAACGCCGCCGCCAACCGGGCCAGGGCGCGCGAGAACACCTGGAACCCGCGCTCTACCCTCCAGGACCAGCGCCGTTTCGAGAGTCTCGACCGCAACCGCGACAACCGCCTGGAGCGCAGGGAATTGCGCGGCCCGGACGCGGGAGCCCGCTTCGACCGTCTCGACCGCAACCGGGACGGCGTCGTCAGCCCCAACGAGTGGCCGCGGCAGTAGAGCCGGCTACGGAGGATGCCCATGGCTCGTGGATGGGAAAGCAAGTCCGTCGAATCCCAGATCGAGGAGACCGACCGGAAGTTGGACCGGGGCGCGTGGCTGACGCCCGAGCAGCGCAAGATCGAGGAGAGGCGGGCGGGGCTCGAGCTGTCGCGGCGGCGGGTCCTGCACGAGATCGAAGAAGCCCGTTCACCCGTCCGCCGCGCCTCCCTCGAACAGGCCCTCGCCTTCCTGGACGAGGAGATCGGGAAGCTCGGCTCGTTCCTAGGCTATGATCGGCGAGGTCTTCCCGCGCCTTGGCCGATGAGCACACTGAGGAAACCGCCCGCCCCTCCGCCGATCTACGATCCACACGCGAAAGCGCGGACGGTGGCGCAGCCGCGGACTGCGGCGGTTCAGGCCAGGCCCGGCGCGCCTCCTCCGCCTCCCCTGCGCTGGCCCGGGCAGGGACCGTCCGTCCAGGCCAAGCCCGCCGTCCAGCCGCCGGCATCTCTCCAGCCGAGGCCGCCCGTCCAGCCGCGCCGCCTGGCGCCGCCACCGGTCCCTCCCCCGAGGACCGCCAGGGTGGCGCAGCTTGCGCCGGCTCCTCGGGCCGGGTTCCGGCCAGTGATCCAGTGTAAGCTTGGACAGAAGGTGGTGAATCTTCTGGTCACGCAGCTCCAGCACAACGTGAACCTGGTTTACGACGACGCCAACCCCGATCAGCAGCAGCTCGAGGAGAACTACAGGATCATTGCCGCCGCAATCCGGGGGGCCCAATATAAGGATTCCGAAGAGCACGTCAAGCAGGTCGCCAAGGCGCTCAGCGGCAAGAAGAAGCCTAAAAACCTGTCGTTCCTCAACCCCATACAGCAGATCCAGCTCGTCGTGGTGGAGATCCCGCACCTCGAAGATTTCCCGAAGGACGAGGGCGAGAAACTGATCTCGCACGATCCCGAGGACGTGTCGCTCCTCGCCAAGATCGACGGCGGCAAGGTCAAAAGCGAGCCGCTCGACGACACGATCAACAACTCCATCACGACGCCCGACAATTCAAGCGAGGTGACCACGACCGTGGGTGACGGCGAAGTCGCGTCGCTGGCCTCCACCCTGAGCGACTTCGTGGCTTTCCTGAAGAAACCGGAGAACCAGACGAGTCAGCACCATTTCACCGTTGCCCTGGTCGGACCCTACGGCCCCTGCAACGGCTGCAAGAAGCGCATCATCAAATTCGTCGAGCTCTGGCAGGACAATGCCAAAACGTACATGCGGACCAATGTCAACGCGAGCCTCACCATCACCTATAAATACGCCAACCGCCCCCAAAAAATGCGGAACCAGTATTACGGCTACCCGGAAGACGCGGTCCAGAACCACCCCTACCTCCACACCTTGACCGCACAGGCGACCGGGACGAACGCGGGGTAGCCAGGCCGCTCAGTGGGACGGCGCCAGCAGGCGGTGGAACAGGTTGTTCAGCGTTCCGACCAACAGGCCGGCCACGGCTCCGAGCAACGTGACGGTGGCGATCCCGAGCAGGAACCCCGCGAACGTGATCCCTCGGAACTCGGGCAGCCACGTCCCGAAGGACGTGCCCGTGTAATCCACAGGCACCATCAGCGAGTAGGCCGTCAGGAGAGTGAAAGCGAACGCCGACGAAATGGCGATCGCCCAGGTGAAGGCTTTGACGTTCAGCATGGGGGGCCTCCTTTCTGGGGCCAGCGAGGACTTCTCCCCCGCGATGACCATTTCAGCACTCGGCGGCCGGAAATCCGCCGTCCCCGCGGGCTGCGGGACGGCGCGCCGGGACGGGTTCCGGGCCTACCCGGAAGGAGAGGGAAACCATGAAGATCGCGATCCTGGGAGCGGGCGGCGTCGGCGGCTACTACGGGGGCGTCCTGGCCCGCGCGGGACATCAGGTGTCGATGCTGGCCCGCGGCGCTCATCTGGAAGCCCTGCGGGAGCGGGGACTGGAGGTGCGGACGCCGGAGGGGACGTTCACCGTGACGGTCGGAGCGACGGACGATCCGCGAGAGCTGGGCGGGAACGATTACGCCATCGTCGGCGTGAAGACCTACTCCCTGGGAGAGATCGCTCCGGCGGCGCGGATCGTCGCGGAGGCCGGCGCGGTCGTCCTGCCGCTGCTCAACGGCGTGGACGCGGCCGACCGGTTGATCGCGGGCGGCGTCCCGGACGAGCGGGTGCTCGGCGGGTTGACGGAGATCAGCGCCGTCCGGAGCGCGCCGGGCGTGGTCGAGCGCCGCAGCCAGTTCCAGCGGGTGGTCGTGGGCGAGAGGGCCGGCGGGACCTCCGAGCGCGTGGAGCGGCTCGTCTCGGCGTTCCGGGAGGCCGGTGTGGAGGCCAGGGCCTCGGAGGACATCCAGGCCGACCTGTGGCGGAAGCTCGCCTTCATCGCCTCGCTGGCCGCCGCCTGCGGGCTGGCCCGCGCTCCCGTCGGCGCGGTCCGCAAGGCTCCCTTCGGATGGCTGATGATCCAGCGGGCGGTCCACGAAGTGATCGCGGTGGCGCAGGCCCGCGGCGTGGCGCTGACCGCGGAGGACGAGGCGAAGATCCTCGGATTCGCCGAGTCGCTGGCCGATCCCTTGAAGCCGAGCCTTCTGGTGGACCTGGAGGCGGGACGGCCGACGGAGATCGAGGATCTGAGCGGGGCGATCTCGCGGCTCGGGCGGCTGGCCGGCGTCGAGACGCCGGTGCACGACGTGGCCACGGCGGCGCTGGGGGTGGGCCGGTAGACCCCTTCCTGGGACCGCCGGCGTCCCGCCGGCAACTAACTAAAAAACTAGTTAGAAGGCCGGCGGGACGCCGGCGGTCCCAGGGGGGCGCGGCAGGGCTCGCTCTTCTCGAACAGCGCCAGGCATCCCTCCAGCCGCTGCCGGTTCGGGGCGCCCGGGGCCACTCCCGCCAGGGCCCGGCGCTGGTGCTCGGCCGCTTCGGCGTAGCGGCCCATCTCTCCCAGGGCCAGCGCCATGCGCCTCCTCCCGGTCGGGATTGGAACCGGCGGCGAGGAGGCGTTGCGCGATCTCCAGCGCCTTCCTGCCGTCGCGCACAGCCGGTTGGCCCGAGGAGGCGAGCACCCGCACCAGAAGCTGAGCGATGGCCTCGCTGTTGGGCAGCCGGGCGAGCCCCTCCTCCAGACGGGTCCGGGCCTCGGCGTCACGTCCGGCGCGCAGCAGGACGGACGCCAGCGCCACGCGCGGCGCGATCTCCCCGGGCACGGCGGCGGTCACCTTTCCGAGCTCGGCGGCGGCCTCTTCGAGGCGGCCCAGGGACGGAGAGCGCCTGGGCGCGGTGGAAGCGGGCCTCGGCGTCGTCCGGGCCCAGCTTCAGGACGCGGTCGTAGGTTTCGAGCGCCCGCGCGGGCTCCCCCGCCTCCGCCAGCGCCAGGCCGAGATTGAACAGGGCGTCCCGGGACTCGGGGTTGAGCCGGGCGGCGGTCTCCAGGTGGCGGATCGCCTCCGGCCGGTTCCCCTTCGCGGCCAGCAGCGAGCCGAGGTTGTAGTGGGCGCGGGCGTTCGCCGGGTCCAGCTCGACGGCCTTGCGGAAGCTCCGCTCGGCGCCGGCCAGGTCGCGCAGGCCCTGGAGCGCCACGCCCTGGTTCAGCCAGGCGTTGGCGTCGCCGGGATTGGCCTCCAGCGCCTTGCCGTAGGCTTCCACGGCGTCGGTGAAGCGGCCCTCGCGCAACGCCGTGGTGCCGGCCACGATGTGCAACTGGCTGCCGGCGTTGAGGAGGGCGACCTGGTCCATCAGGGGATCGGGGAAGGTCACCCGGCCCTCGCCGGCCGCCGCCAGCGCCGCCCGGGCGTCGTCGAGCCGCCCCAATTTGCGGTAGGCGAGGCCGAGCGGCTGGCGGACTTCCGAAGCGCCGGGCTGGCTGGCGAGCGCGGCCTCGAAGTGTCCCGCCGCGGCGCGGGCGTCCTCGCGGGCGAGGTCCACCCGGCCCAGGCCGAAGCGGGCCGCCGCCGCGGCTCCCTCCAGAGGCAGGGCGGCCTCGAAGGCCTTGCGGGCGTCGTCCAGGCGCCCCCGCCGGAGCCGTGCCTCGCCCAGGCGGATCAGGACGGCCGCGTCGCCCGGCCGCAGCTCCAAAGCCCGCGCGAAGCGCGCCTCGGCCGCCTCGAAGTCCCCCGCCCTCTGCGCCAGAAATCCCAGGTAGTAGGACCAGCGGAGGTCGGACGGCGCGAGGCGCGCGGCGTTCTCGAAGCAGGCGCGGGCGGGCTCGTCGAGCTTGTAGAGGGCGTGGAGCTGGCCGCAGCGGCCGTAGGCCTCGGCCAACTCTGGAGAGTCCGGCGGGAAGCCGGGCGGCGGCCTCGTCGAGAGCGCGCCGCTGCGCCTCGATCTGCTCGCGCACGGCCGGCTCCATGGCCGAGGTGTCCACCGCCGGCACGGGCAGCGGCTTCGGCGGCTCCGCCGCCCGCGCCAGAGCGGCGGGCAGGGCGCAGAGCAGACCGAGCAAGAAGAGCCGGCGGATCAAGGCGCCTTGGCTCCGGTCCCCTCCCGCAGCGTCGTGTAGGTCCCGGCCGGCACGTCCTTCCACTCCTCGACCCGGCCGCTGGGCCAGCGGACCACCACCTTCTCGACCTTCTCCACCTTGGCCGCGTCGCCGAGGCCGAAGAGGACTCGTGGGTCGTTGGCCGAGGCGTAGCTGCCGTCGGCGCGCGCCCGTCGCCAGAGCGGCGGCTTGCCGGCGCGCCGCAGCTCGACCCGCGCGCCCAGGGCGTCGCGGCCGGGCTGGCCGGTCACCAGCCGCAGCCCCAGCCAGGGCCGGCGGCTTCCGGCCTGGTTGATCAGCACGCGCGCCGGGCCGTTGTTGTTGCTCACCACCACGTCCACGTCGCCGTCGTTGTCGAGGTCGCCGAAGGCGGCGCCGCGGCTGACCTCGGGGAGCGAGAAGACGGCCCCCGACCGCTTGCCGACCTCCTCGAAGCGGCCGTTGCCCAGATTGCGGAAGAGCTGCTTCTCCATCTTGAGCGGCAGCGGGTCGCCGGCTCGCGCCTGCTCCTCCATCTTCTTGATGGCGCCGTTGACGGTGAGCAGGTCGAGCCAGGAGTCGTTGTCGTAGTCGAGCCAGGCGGCGCCGAAGCCGGTGAGCTTCCAGGAGGGGGTCTGGATCCCGCTCGCCAGCGACACGTCCTCGAAGTTGCCGCCGCCGTCGTTGCGGTAGAGGGTGTTGCCCTCGCCCGTGAGGTTGTCCATCACCAGGTCTTCGTCGCCGTCGCCGTCGTAGTCCCCGGCGTCGACCCCCATGCTGGCCTGCGGCCGGCCCTCGCCGCTCACGGCGGCGCCGGCGAGCGGGGCCTCGTCCTTGAAGGTCCCGTTGCGCTGGTTGATCCAGAGCTGGTTGGGGGTCTCGTCGTTGGCCACGTAGACGTCGAGCCAGCCGTCGCCGTTGTAGTCCGCCGTGCTGACGCCGAGGGCGGGACCGCCGGCGGCGGCGATCCCGGCCTTGGCGGTGACGTCCTCGAACGTGCCGTTCCCCCGGTTGCGCAGGAGCTTGTCGGGCACGGCGTCCGCGGCCACCGGGCCGCACCAGTCCGGGGCGCCGGCCGGCGTGCGGCAGGGCTTGTGGCTCTCGAAGGAGAACCGGAGGTAGTTGCCGACGTAGAGGTCCAGCCAGCCGTCGCGGTCGAAGTCCACGAAAGCGGCGGGGACGCTCCAGCGCGGGTCGTCCGCCCCGGCTTTCGCGGTGACATCCGTGAAGGTGACCTTGCCGCCGGCGCCGCGGCCGTTGTTCCGCCAGAGCTGGTTGGAGCCGAGGGCGGTGACGTAGAGGTCGGTCCAGCCGTCGTTGTCGTAATCGCCCGCGGCCACGCCCATGCCGTAGTCGCCGAGGCGCAGACCGCTCTCGGCGGTCACGTCGGTGAAGCGGGGCGCGCCCGAACCCTCACCCCCTGGCCCCCTCTCCCGACCCCTCCCTCCCTCCCTCACCGGGAGAGGGGGAACGTTCACCAGATCGTTGCGGTAGAGGCGATGGTTGACGTCCGCCGGCTTCGGCGCGCCGGGTCCCAGGGGGCCGCCCTGGACCAGGAAGAGATCGAGGTCGCCGTCGTTGTCGTAGTCGAAGAGCGCGGCGCCGGGCCCCATGATCTCGGGCATGTAGAGCTTGCCCGTCATGCCGTTGGCGTGGACGAAGTCCACGCCCAGCTCCTTCGCGCGGTCTACGAAGACCTCTTCCTGAGAGACCGCCGGAACGGCGAGGAGCAGCAGCGCGCCGAACAACCCGCGCAACCGCCGCTCCTACTTCGTCTCTTCGGTGACGTCGAGGGTCCGGCCCGCCTCGATCGGCCCGGCGACCGTCTGCTTGCGCCCCGAGGGCCAGAGGACCTCGACGCTGTCCACCCGCGCAGCGTCCCCGAGCCCGAAGTAGAGCGGCAGGATGCTGTGCGAGAGATAGCCCGAGGAGCCGTCGAGGAGCTGCGTGTAGGTCTTGCCCGCGGCCCGCACCTTGACGGTGGCGCCGAGGCCGTTGCGGTTCGACGCGCGGCCGGCGAGGCGCACCTGGAGGAAGTTGGGCTTCTTCTTCTGCGCCAGATCGCTGACGAAGACCTGAGGCTCGGAGTTGAGCTCCTGGGTGACGATGTCGAGGTCGCCGTCGCCGTCGAGGTCGAAGATCACCGAGGAACGGCTGCCGTAGGTGCCGAGGACGGTGTAGCGGCCTTCGCGGTCCCGGCAGAGCGGATGGGCCTTGTCGGCCCCCGAGCAGTCGACGTCGAACCAGGTCTTGCGAATCTTGCCGCCCCGGCGCGGCTCGATGCCCAGCAGGAACTCGCTGTCCAGGAAGCCCTGCCCCTGGTTGTTGATCATCAGCGAGTTGACGCCGTAGCGGAACGGATAGTTCATGCTGGCGGTGATCAGGATGTCCTGCCAGCCGTCGGCGTTGAGGTCGCCGACGCTCAGGCCCCAGGGCCAGTAGTTCTCCAGCCAGACCTCGTCCGAGGCCTCCTTGAACGTGCCGTCCCCCTGGTTGCGGTAGAAGGAGTTGCCGAAGATGTTGTTCTCCGGCTTCTCGAAGAACTGCTCGGCCCCCGTGTAGATGAACTTGATCTTCTCGTCCTGCGGGGCGATGTCCTTGACCATGTCGGAGTGCATGTCGGTCACATAGAGGTCGAGATCGCCGTCGTTGTCGTAGTCGAAGGCCTTGACGCCCATGGCGCCCCAGGACGTCTTGGGGAACATCTCGGCCGTGCGGTCCACGAACCGCTGGCCGCCCTGGTTCTCCCAGTAGTGGTCGTCCCCCTGCATGTTGAGGACGTAGAGGTCGGGATAGCCGTCCTGGTTGAAGTCCGTCGCGGTGGCGTCGCCGCTCCAGCCGCCGTCGAGGAGCCCGACCTTCGCGGTGACGTCCTCGAAGCGGTTCTTGCCGAGGTTGCGGTAGAGCACGCTGCGCTCGGTGCGCTCCGGACGGAGGTGGCCCTGGAAGGCGTCCGTGTAGGCGATGTAGTAGCCGCCCCGTCCCTTCTCCTCGGTGGTGTACTTGCCGACGTTGACCACGAAGAGGTCGAGCAGGCCGTCGCGGTCGTAGTCGAGGAACACCGCTCCCGAGGAGTGGCCCGAGTAATCGACGCCGGCCGCCTTCGAGATGTCCTTGAAACGGCCCTTGCCGTCGTTCTCGAACAGGGCGTTGCCCATGCGGACGGTGGTGACGTAGAGGTCCTGGTCGCCGTCGTTGTCGACGTCGGCGAAGGAGGCCGAGACGGAGATCCGGCCGTCCATGCCCACGCCGGCCTCGGCGGTGGCGTTCTTGAACTTGCCGTTCCCCTGGTTCAGCCACAGCTCGTTGGCGCCCATCTGGTCGGGGAAGTAGAGATCGGTGCGCCCGTCGCCGTTCGACGTCGGCGGCGGCGATGCCGTTGCCGTGGTCGTAGTGGGCGGCCTTGTAGGTCTTTCCGGCGTCGTCCACGATGTGGTGGACGAAGGTGATCCCGCTCGCCGGGAGCTGATCGGTGAGCTTGAAGCCCATGGGCACCTTGAACTTGCCCGCCGTCGCCTCCTGCGCCCGCGCCCGGGCCTCCAGAGTCTGCTCGCCGACGTCGGTCGGCGGCACCTGGAGGACGTTGCTGCTTCCGGAGACCGGCGCGCCCTGGGGGGCCGCCGCATGGTCGTGCATGTCGTGCGCGGAAACGGGCGTCCCGAAGGCGAGCAGCGGAACGCAGGCGAGAGGGACGAGGAAAGCCCTGGAGATCATAAGCACGAGAGTATACCTCGCACCCGGGCCCCCGCGGCTCCGCCGCGGGGGCTTCCACTTCTTCTCCAGGCTAGACGCAGCAGGGGAACGCGCAACAGGACGAGCCCGTGTTGCACTGCGAGTGGCCCGTGCTCTTCCACACGCCGTTGTCGCACGTGTACAGCGTCTGCTGGCGGCCGCTGTTGCACTCGCAGCAACCCGTCGTCCGCCACTGCGTGGCTCCGTCGGTGCAGGCGCCGTAGGCGGGCAAGATGTAGGTCGTGGCGGCGATAACCAGAGCGATGGCGAGACGGCCGGCGAGGGTGATGCGGCGCTTCGACTGCTCAGACATGCACGTCCTCCTTCCTTGAGCTTGGGGCGGCCACACGGCCGCCCCCTGAAAGAGAATGTGCTTGAATCGGATGATTCGTGACTGTCTAGGGGCGGACTTGCAGGTATTCCGGGAAGAGCTTGACAAGCCGCCCCGCCCGGTCCCATGCTCTGATCATCTCTCTTCTTTGGGTCTCTCGATCTCCAGAGCGGAATCTTGCACAAGCCCAAAGACCCTCGATCGCTCGCCCCGCCGGTCCAGCCCAAGCGGATCGCGCCGGCCCGCGCACAGCTTCCAGGCCCTCCTCCACGAACGGGCCCGGAGCCACCCCAGCCGAGAGTCGCGCCGCATGTGCAGGCGGCCCTGCAAATGAAGCCGAACCCCAGCTTGCAACCCAGGCTGCTGGCCGCTCATGTCCAGAGGACGATCTCCGCGCCGCAGCCAAAGTCGATCTCTCCGGCGACTCCGCCCGCTTCTCCCCAGGGCCGCCACTCTCCCCATAAAGCCGTCGTGCAAAAAATGATGGTGGCTCGCGGTGGCGGCGGTGGCGGCGGTGGCGGCGACGAAAAGAAGCCTCGGAAGTGGCAGCCGGACGATAAAGCCGGCAAGCTGATCTTCCTGCCGCGATCCAAGGGCGCCGGAGGCAAGCACTTCATCCCCGCCAATTGGTTGGATCGCCTCCTCGCGATGTCCGTCGAGATCGCGGGGACGCTGGGCAGAGTCGAACAGATCATGGCCGATCTCCATGACCTGGTGGGGAACGATGCGCCGCTCGAGATCTCCTTCTACCGGATCGAGCACAAGTCGGCCAGCCCTTATGTCAGCCTGACCGATAGCAGCCAACGCGGGTTTGACCAGGTCCTCACATCGCTCCGGGAGAGGTTCCGGGAGTGGGATGAAGTTATCTTCCCTCATGGACAGGCGAGCAGCGGCGACGGTGGGGGCAGGGAGATCGACATGCCCGTCGCTCCACCCGCGGCTCTGGCCATGCGACTGGCCAATGCCGCTGGAAGAATCATCACCTTCTTCGACCGGTGGCTTGGAGGGGCTGACATCGCGCGCGAAATCCCGATCGCGCATCGAAACGCCATCCTGGCGTGGCGCGACATGAAAGCCCTCCTCATGGCGGCGATCATGACCCTCATGCTGCGGGCGCCCATCAACAACTCCGTAAGAATCTCTTAGACTACTTTTTCTCCTCTGTTGAGATCAGTCCGTCAGACGTTCCTGAGATGCCCCGCAAGGAGAAGGTTTCAGCCCAGCCCCCTCCTTCCGGTAAACTCCCCCGGATGCCGGCGGCTCTCTCCTTTCTCGACAGGCCCTGGGACCGGCGCGCCCCCGAGCGCGGGGGACTCCCGTCCGCCTGGGCCCTGCTGCCCGAGGACCTCGCCGCCGGGGGCTGCCCCGGCCGTCCGGAGCACGTGTTCGCGCGCCTCCAGCGCGTCCGCACCTGGGAGCCCGACCGCCTGTTCCTGTCCCGCGAGATCCGCGCCTGGCTCGAAGCCCACACCGACCTCTCCCTGCCCGCGATCCTCGAGCGCCACCCGTCCGCCGACGGCGCCACCAAGCTCGTGCTGGGGCTCTCCGACGGCCAGCGCGTCGAGGCCGTCCACATGCCCCGCCGGGAGGATCACACGCGGGTGACCTTCTGCATCTCCAGCCAGGTCGGCTGCGCCATGGGGTGCACCTTCTGCGCGACCGGGGCCATGGGGATCATCCGCAACCTCACGGCCGGCGAAATCGTAGGCCAGGTCCTCGCCTTGATGCGGGACCTGGGGCCCGCGCGCGGCGAATTCGTCTACATCGTCTTCATGGGCATGGGCGAGCCGCTCCACAACCTCGACCACGTCCACCGCGCCGTCACCGTGCTCTGCCATCCGGAGGGGGCGCTGCTCTCGCCCTGGCGCATCACGGTGAGCACGTCCGGCCTGGTCTCCGGCATCGAGCGGCTGGCGCGCATGGAGCCCCGGCCGCAGCTCGCCGTCTCCCTGAACGCCACCACCGACGCCGCCCGCTCGGCCACCATGCCGGTCAACCGCGCCTGGAACCTCGCCCGGCTGCGGCAGGCGCTCGACACCTGGAAGCTCAAGCGCCACGAGCGCTTCATCTTCGAATACGTGCTCCTCGCCGGAGTCAACGACACCGTCGAGGACGCCGACCGTCTCGCCGCGTGGCTGGGGGACCTGCGCCGCCGCCACAACGTCAACCTGATCCCCATGAACGAGCACGCCCACGCCCCGTTCCGCGAGCCCGACGAGGAGCGCCTCCAGGCTTTCGCCCGGCGCCTCCACGAGCACGGCTGCTTCATCACCGTGCGCAGAAGCCGCGGCCGGGACGTCCAGGGCGCCTGTGGGCAACTGGTCAAAGGGAGGATCGCATGAACCGGATTCTGGGTCGTCACGCTGACAAGGTGTACGCGATTTTGCGGATCGTGGCCGGCTTCCTCTTTATGTGTCATGGGTTGCAGAAGGTCTTCGGGGTGCTGGGGGGCGAGAAGATGGACCCCTTCTCGTCGCTGGGAGCCTTCGCGGGCGTCATCGAGCTGGTCTGCGGCTTCCTGATCATGATCGGCCTGCTCACGAGCTGGGCCGCCTTCCTCGCCAGCGGCACCATGGCCGTGGCCTACTTCACGGTCCACCAGAAAATGGGCACCTGGCCGATCCAGAACCACGGCGAGCTCGCGGCGCTCTACGCCTTCCTCTTCCTCTACATCGCCGCCCGCGGCGCCGGACCCTGGAGCGTCGCGGCCGCAGCGAGGAATCCCAAGCTGGAGTGAGCAGCCTGAAGATCTGGATCGACGCGGACGCCGCTCCACGCGACGTGAAGGAGATCGTCTTCAAGGCCGCCAAGCGGCTCCAGTTGGAGACCGTCCTGGTCGCCAACCAGCCGCTCGCGGCCCCGCTCAACAACCCGCTCGTCACCGCCGTGCGGGTGGCGGGCGGCCCCGACGTAGCCGACCGCCACATCGCCGACAACGCCCAGCCCGGCGACGTGGCCGTCACGGCGGACATCCCCCTCGCCGCCATCCTGGTCGAAAAGCGGGTCTTCGTGATCGACGTACGCGGCCAGGAGTACAGCGAGGAAAACGTGGGCGAGAGGCTCGCCGTGCGGGACTTCATGGACGGTCTGCGGGGAGCGGGCATCGAGACGGGCGGCCCCCGGCCGTACAACCCCAAGGACCGGCAGACGTTCGCGGCCACCCTCGACCGGGTGCTGACCCGGGCGTTGCGCAAGCGCTGATCTCAGGAAATCCCAAGCACTGTCCGTCTCATGGGCAAGGGGGATAACCCTTTTTCCCCAAGGAGGAGCCGGATGCGTTCTTGTACTGCCCGACGGTGGAGTGGTCCGCTCACTTTGCTCGTTCTCTCGGTGCTCTTTTCCACCCCTGCATGGTCCCAGGTAGCTGGCGCTGGAGCCGGTGACGGTACTGGTGGCACAACGCAGGGCAACGTCTCGCAAACCGGCGGTACGGGCGGAACGACCGGCGAATCCAAGGAGCCTGCCGTGACCGCCATGAAGCCCATCGAAGCCCGTCGCGGCGAAGGGATCACCTTCACGGGAGTGAACCTGCCGGCGAACCGGGAGGACATCACGATCCTGTTCAACGGAAAACCCGTCGGCAACGCGACTGCCGTGAGCGGGAACCGGTTCACCTATGTGGTCCCACCTTGCGAAGGGGTCTGCAAGAAAGCCCAGAATTGCCCGGACCGTGAATGCGTCGATTGCGCGACCTGCGACAACTGCGCCGAGTGCAAGGAGTGTAGGGTGAGAGTGGGACTGGGCCAGTTCCATGTCCAGGTCAAGCTCCGCTCCGGCGAGATCCTGGCGCTTCCGGAAGATAACGACGTCCTCACCATCACCAACGATCCAAACTCCAACCGTCCCGAGATCATCTCCATCCAACCTGTGCTCAGCTATCCGGATGAAGATGGTTTCAACGTGGTGGGAGAAGGCTTCAGCGAGAACTGGTGCGACAATTCCCTGTTTCTCAAAGGACAGAAAGTGGATGTTTGTTGGCAAGGAGATCAGACCTGCTCCAAGACCGATCCGAACAAGGTACAGGGTGAAGTGATCAATGCCCGTGAGCTCAAGTTCTCCAACATTCCGAAGAAATTCTGGGGACCTTCAGCGGTTACCATTGGGGTACGCCGGGTTTCGGAAGAGAAAAAGGTCACTCTCTCACGTGTCCGTAGATCGCTTCCGCGGATATGGGCTGGCATTGGCCTCGGGGTCCTCCTGCTGGCCACGATCATCCTGGCCCGGACAGGTCGGAAGTCCGATCAGATCGCGGGACAGCGGCATAGCCTCCTCACGTCCTTCCTGCTGGACAAAGAGACGGACACCTTCAGCCTCTCCAGATTCCAGTTCTACGCCTGGACGGCCGCGGCGATTTTCGGGTATCTGTTCCTGGTCCTGTCGCGGCGGCTGGTCCAGGGAGAGCTGGACTTCGTGGACATTCCGTCTGGCCTTCCGGGAATCGTCCTGATCAGCGCCTCGACCTCCGTTCTCGCTCAATGGATCCAGAGCGTCAAAGGTCCCAAGGGCGCCGGCGAGGTCCAACCGGCTCTCTCCGACTTCATCGCCACGGGCGGCGTCGTCACTCCGGAGAGGTTTCAGTTCTTCATCTGGACCATCGTGGGAGTGGTCTGGTTCCTGGTGCTGATCAGCCTTCAGGACCCAGGAAACATCGAAACTCTCCCCACGATCCCGCAGGGATTCCTGCAACTGATGGGGATCAGCGCCGCCGGCTACCTGGGCGGCAAGCTCGCCCGCAAGCCCGGCCCGGTGATCGACGAGATCGTCCCCAGCTCTTCGACTCCCGGGGCCCTGTCGCTGAAGCTGCGAGGCCGCAACCTCTCCTCGGATGCCAGCCTCATGATCGGCGACGCCAACCTGATTCCCGACTTCTCACCCAACAAACCGGTCCCGATGGAACGGGAGGAACAGGGTTCCGAGCAGAGCATGGCCAAGACGCTGGCCGTCGACATCCCGAACCCGAAACCGGAGTGGCTGAAAGGCGAGAGGGTGCTGACGCTGGTGAACCCCGACGGGCAGAAGGCCATGTGGCCCTTCGCCCTCGCGCCGGTCATCGATTCGATCAGCCCCGAGAAAGCCAAGGCCGGCCAAGCCAATTCTCTGCGCATCGTCGGCTCCGGCTTCAAGGGTGGCGCCACGGCGGCTGTAGCGGCTCCGGGGGCGGCCAATCCCATCTCGGCAGAGCTGCGGTTCGACAGCTCCAAGGAGGTGATGGTGACTGTGACGCTGCCAGCCACTCCGCCCAACACCCCCTATAAAGCGATAGTGACGATCAAGAATCCCGATCAGCAGACGGCGAGCGCCGACATCGAAGTCGCCTGAGGGCTCCACGAGGCGGGCCGCTGTAGATCGCGGCCCGCCTCGCTCGGATCACGTCGCCGGCTGCTCCTCCTCGCCCGGGAAGTCGTAGAGGGCCGTCGAGAGATAGCGCTCGCCGTGGCTGGCGAGGACGGCTACGATCAGCTTGCCCTTGTTCTCCGGACGCTTGGCGATCTCGTAAGCGGCGTGGGCTATGCCGCCGGAGGAGATGCCGACCATCATGCCGTCCTCGCGCACCAGGCGCCGCCCCATGTTCATCGCGTCGTCGTTGGAGACCGTGACGATCTCGTCCACCAGGTCCATCTCCAGGACCTCCGGGATGAAGCCCGCGCCGATGCCCTGGATCTTGTGCGGACCGGGCACCATCTCCTGGCCGGCGCGCTTCTGCGACATCACCGGCGAATGGATCGGCTCTACCGCGATCGACCGGAACGACGGCTTCTTCTCCTTGATCACCTGGCTGACGCCCGTGATCGTGCCGCCGGTGCCCACGCCGGCCACCAGGATGTCGATCTTGCCGTCGGTGTCGTCCCAGATCTCCACCGCCGTGGTCTCGCGGTGGATCTTCGGGTTCGCCGGGTTGACGAACTGCCCGATGATGATCGAGCCCGGGATCTCCGCCTTGAGCTCCTCCGCCTTGGCGATGGCCCCCTTCATACCCTTGGGACCTTCGGTGAGCACCAGCTTCGCGCCCAGGGCCTTGAGGATCTTCCGTCGCTCGATCGACATGGTCTCGGGCATGGTCAGGATGAGCGGGATCTGCTTCGCCGCGCAGACGAAGGCGAGCCCGATGCCGGTGTTGCCCGAGGTGGGCTCGATCACCGTCGTCCCCTCCTTGATCACGCCCGTCTCGAGCGCGTCCAGGACCATCGAGTAGCCGATCCGGTCTTTCACGCTCGACATCGGGTTGAACGACTCGAGCTTGAACACCACGTCGGCCTCGACCCCTAACGACTTGCTCACGTTCGGCGCGCGCACCAGCGGCGTCCGCCCGATCGTGTCGATGATGCTGTCGTAGATCCGTCCCATCGCCTGTCTCCCTTGAATTGGCTTCTAGATTCCTTCCCCGAACCCATAGGCCCGTTCGAGGATCGCTCGCTGTCTCGCCCGGCTCGTCCGCGTGAAGAGCACCTTCTCGCCCGGCGGCACGGATTCGATCACCCAGGTATTGCCCCCGATCACCGCCCTCTCCCCTACTACAGTGTCGCCGCCGAGGATGGTCGCGCCCGCGTAGACCACGACGCCGTCGCGGAGCGTGGGATGCCGCTTGACCCCGCGCAGCAGTTGCCCGCCCGCGTCCTTGGGGAAGGAGAGCGCGCCCAGGGTCACTCCCTGGTAGATCTTGACGTTCCGGCCGATCTCGGCCGTCTCGCCGATGACCACGCCGGTACCGTGGTCGATGAAGAAGGACTCGCCGACCTTCGCCCCGGGGTGGATGTCGATCCCGGTCTTGGAATGGGCGTACTCGGTCATGATCCGCGGCAGGAGGGGCACCCCGAGGTTCCACAGCTCGTGGGCGATCCGCTGGATGGTGATGGCCTCCAGGCCCGGGTAGGCCAGCACGATCTCGGCGAAGCTGCGCGCCGCCGGATCGCCGTCCATGGCCGCTCCCGCGTCGAGCACCAGCAGCCGCCGCAGCTCGGGGAGCGTGCCCAGGAAGCGCTCCACCGCCACCTCCGCCTTGCGCGCGATCCGCTCCTGGTCCCGCGCGGAGACGTCCCCCTCCCCCGGCGGCTCGCCGAGCTCGTAGGCGAGGCGGGCCTGCTCGTAGAGGTCCGCCGCGATGTCGTCCAGCAGGGCGCCGACGTGGTACTCCACGTTGTCCCGGGTGAGGTGCTGGACCCCGTAGAACCCCGGGTAGAGGACGGCGAAGAGGTTGTCCAGAATCCGGGTCACGGCGGGGCGCGACGGCAGCCGGCGCTCCGGGTCGATGTGGTGAGCCGGGTCCCGGAACGCCTCGTAGCTGTCGACGACCTCCCGCGTGATCCCCCGCAGGCGATCGGAGAAGGGGTGCCGCTTCATGCCGGCATAATTATGACCAAAGTCATCACGAAATCCTACCCCAGGCCGCCCTCACTGCGCCCACTTCCCCGTATCCCCCACCTCGAACCCGTCATAGAACAGCGGCGACGTCCTTGCGCAGTCCCCCGTGTAGTCGAACCGCGGCCCCGCCGCCACCATCTGGAAGTCGGTGACCCGCAGGGCTCTCAGGTCGTGCGGCCCCAGGAGGCCGGCCCACTTGTTGACGGTGAAGCGGTCGCTCTGGGCCGTGAGGGCGATGGTGCCGCCGTCCGCCAGCAGGATGCCGTACTTCTGCATCGCCCGCGCCACCACCCGCGCCCCCTCGTTGGGGAGGTTCTGCAGCGGGTAGTCCGCCCGCAGCCGCAGCCGCGCCCCGTAGGGCGGCGCCGTGGCCGGGCCGGTCGTGGCGTTCGTCGAGTGCGTGGCCGGGTGGACGTACACCCGCCGGCGCATGCGGCTGTTGGGGAGGATGAAGCGGATGGCGTGGCCGATCTCCCCCGCCGCGACCTCGTCGGCGCTGAACAGCAGCGGCGCGATGGGGAAGCCGGCGGCGTCGGCGCTGGTGCACTGCTCCCCCCGCCCGGCCGGCGGATAGGTGAGCTTCATGTTCCACACCGCCAGGCAGCCGCCGTAGAAGGTGTTGGTGCCGTCGATGTCGGCCCGCCACATCTCGAACAGGCGGTTGCTGGGCCGGTGGACGACGATCAGGTGGCAATCCCCGTCGCCCGCGCACTCGTAGCCGTTCTCCCCCTCGAGGGCCCCGCCCGCCGGCACCGGAACCTGGGCGAAATCGCAGTCGGGGCTGTAGAAGTCCCCCGTGGAGGTGAAGGAGCGGAACGGCGTCCCGGCGTCCGCCTCCAGCACCTCGATGCTGAAGTCGATCTGCATCGCGCCCCCGCCCCAGCCGCCCACGCCGGCGAGCCAGGCGATCACCGCCGCCGACTCCGGGTCGGCCGGCGCCGCGGAGACGTCCTGGTACCAGGGGGAGTCCGCCGGGAAATAGGGCCCCTGCCCGGCCGGCGGCTGGGCCAGCGCCGGCACCGCCAGGAGCAAGGAGAGACCTGTCCATCTAAGGATAGCCATGCGGGAATTGTACTAAAAGCGGGCTACTCTAAGACCATGAAACCGACCGAGACCCTGGCGCGGGAGACCACCCCGGACGGCGAAGAGCTGGCGCTCACCCGGCGGGACCGGGTCTATCTGCTGAGCATCGGCGGGATGGAGCTGATGACCAGCCGCGCCCACGGCTCGGAGGACGCCCTGGCACGCCTGGCGTACGAGGCCCTGGGGGGCCGGAAGGCGCCGCGGGTGCTCATCGGCGGCCTCGGCTTCGGCTACACCCTGCGCGCCGCCCTGGACCACCTGCCGCCGGGGGGCGCCATCGTGGTCTGCGAGTTCTTCGCCTCGCTGCTGGAGTGGAACCGCGGCGTGCTGGCCGACCTCGCCGGCCATCCGCTGAAGGACCGGCGGGTCCAGGCCGTCCGCTCGGACATCTGGGACCGCCTGGACGCGGGGGACCGCTTCGACGTCATCCTCCTCGACGTGGACAACGGCCCCGAGGCGTTCACCCTGCGCGCCAACAACCGCCTCTACACCCCCGCCGGCCTGGATCGTCTCCGGAGCACCCTGACGCCTGGAGGCATCCTGGCCGTCTGGTCCGCCCACCCCTCGCCCGACTTCGAGCGCCGCCTCCGCCGCGCCGGCTTCGAAGCCTCCTCCCGGCACATCTCCGCCCGCACCGGAGTCGGAGGCAAGGGAAGAAAGGACACGATCTTCCTCGCCAGACCGCAGTGAGGGGGCCGGCCTGTCCCTGGAGCGCCTATCTCAGAAGGAAAAAAGAAGGGGGCGGCTTGCGCCGCCCCCTGAGGGGAGCTTTAGTCGTAGGCGGCGTAGAGCCGCTTGCCGCTCTTCTGGCGGGCGATGCGCGCTTCGGCCGCGAAGGTGTTCGCCCCGCCCGTCACGCAGGCGCCCACGCAGCCGTCGGCGTAGCCGATCAGGGCACGCCCCTCGGCGTCCACCGTCGCGTCCATGAAATCGAGGAGGTTGCGGGTGGTGCCGCAGGTGGTGCCGGAGGTGCAGATCGTGCTCCTCTGGACCGGATCGCCCGGCGTCACGTTGGTCGTCACCCAGGTCGCGCCGCCGTCGTAGGTGTGGGCCACGTAGAGGTACCAGACGGCCGGGAAGTTGACGTCGTCGCCGGTGGCGCCGCCGCCCGCGGTGGTGCCCAGGAAGGCGAAGGCCGCGCGGTCGCCGTCGCCGGCCACCACGGCCGGGAAGGCGATGTTCTGGATGCCGAAGGCCGCGCCCACGTCCACCGGGCTGGACCAGGTCTGCCCTTCATCCTGGGAGGCCGCCGCGTAGGCGTGGCCGTCGGCGCCGACGTAGCCGAAGTAGACCGTGCCGTCGGTGGCGATGCCCACCGACGGATCGGACGATCCGGCGGTGCTGCCCGGCACCGTGCGGACGGTCCAGGTCAGGCCGTTGTTCGTGGAGACCGCCACGCCCTGCTCGCCGCCGCAGTTCTTGTTGGGGACGTAGGCCGTGCCGTCCGGCCCCACCTTGACGTGGCCGTGCAGGCCGCCGCACTGGAGCAGGGTGTAGATCGGCACCGCCACCCCGAAGGTCACGCCGCCGTCGAGGCTGGCGGCGCACATCGCCAGGGCGATGTCCTGCGAGCAGTAGTAGACGATGTTCGGGTAGGTAGTCAGCGGCCCCAGCAGCCCGCCCGGCGCGAAGGGTCCGCCGCCGACGCTCTGGTGGTCCACGCCGGAGTTGATGCCGGCCCCCATGCTGGGCGTCCAGGTGGCGCCGTCGTCGTCCGTGAAAGCCATCAGGCTGATCTTGGTGGGCAGGAGCTGGGAGACGAAGGTCCGCCCGGTCTGCTGGTCGGTGAACAGGATGGGATCGAAGGTGACCAACGAGGTCAGGGTGGTGCTGACGTCCGTCCAGTTGGCCGTGGCCGGGGTCGCCGAGTCGACGAAGTCGACCTTCAGGGTCTCCAGGCCGGCGATGTACATCACCGCTCCCGTGCTCTCGTCGACGCCCAGGGTCGGCTCGCCGGCGCCCAGGCCCATGCCCGACGGCGGACCGTAGATGCCGTAGGTGGGCGGCGGATCCGTGGACGGTGGGGGCGGCGGCGCCAGCACGGTCAGGACGGCCGAGGCGCTGTAGGCCCGCAGGGTGACATAGGGAGCGGCGCTGACGGTGTAGGCCCCCGCCGCCGGATTGTTCAGGACCACCTTCTCGGCGGTCCCGACGCTGTTGCCGGAGCTCCCGACGAGCTGGCCGGAGGGACCGTAGACCTCGAGGTCGTAGTCGTCCAGGAGCTGCGGGGTCAGGGTGATCTCCACCTTGAAGTTGGGCGACGAGGCGGGGGGTACGATGTTCAGACTGTAGTTGTCGCACTTCGCATTGGCCGGACCGCCGCAGACGGTGCCCACGCTGAGCAGCTTCGGGCCGCCGCTCCAACCCGCCTGGGCGGACGTCTCGGAGACCGTCCCCAGCGAGGGAGCAGCCGCTCCGGCGGGGATGGCGGCGGCGAGGACCGTCACAAGGACCGCGGCAGTACGGAAACCCATCTCTGTTTTCATGAACTCTCCTTCCTCCTATTTCTTCTACTGGTGCTTCTCATCGTTTGGATGAGCCGGCTGGAGAAAGAGAAAAAAGAAAGGGGGCACGCAGGCCCCCCGAGGAGATTCAATCCATCCCATCCCTCAATGCGGCCCCACGGTCACCCGTACGGTCGCGGTATCGGTATGGCCGAGGCCATCCGAAACGGTGTAGGTAAACGAATCGGTTCCCGTGAATCCCTGTTTCGGCGTGTAGGTGAGGCCGCCCGTGGGCGTGCCGCTCACCCGGCCGTTCTGCGCCGGGCCGACGGCGGTCACGGTCAGGGCGCCGCCCGCGTCGTTGCCGAGGACGTCGATCCCGACCGGCGTGCCCGCGGTGGTCGAGGCGGCGTCGTCCTGGGCCTGGGCGCTCTCCGCCGCCGGGCAGTGGCCGCTGCCGGCCAGGGTGTAGGAGCCCGCGGTCGCGAAGTCCACCGCCGTGGCCTGCGAGACCGGCAGGCCGCTGACGTTGGCCGCGAAGGCGCGCACCTCGATGGCGGACAGGTCCTGGCCCACCCCCACGCCGTCCGCCTGGGCCGGCGTCAGGGTCAGGGTGATGGTGCCGTCCGCCGCGAAGCTCCCCTGGACGTTCCCGAGGTCGGTCGCCTGATTGACGCTGGGCGGCGAGATCTTGCCGTACTTGTACTCCGTGCCGAGGACCGTGGCGCGCATGGCCACGAAGTTGCGGTCGTAGGTGGCGTCGGGCGAAGGCCGGTTCCACAGGATCATCCACGCGTTGCCCGGGGTGATGGTGGAGAGGTCCGCCACCTTGAGGGTGAAGACGATCCGGTGCGAGCCGTCGGCCGTCCGCGGCTCGGCCACGGAGAGGGACTGGACGTCCAGGGCCGGAACCACGCCGTCCCCGGTGGCGTCGCTCGCCAGCCGGGTCCCGGGCGCGATGCAGCTCTGGCCCGCCGACGGCGCCGGCACCGGGACCGCCTCGCGGCAGGCCACGCCCTCGCCCCACCCGTTCGCCGCCCGGACCTTGTAGGCGTACGTCTTCCCGGAAGGCGGCACGTCGGTGTAGGAACGGACGCTGGCGTCCACGCCCGCGATCTGCAGGTAGGTGCCGTTGGGCAGCTCCCGCCGGGCGATGAGATAGGTGTGGACCGGGGAGCCGCGGCCGTCGGGCTCCGACCAGTCGAGGCGCACCACGCCGTCCGTGACGCTCGCGGTGACCAGGGGGGACGCCGGCACGTCCACCGCCGGCGGATCGAAGGCGGCGTAGAGGCCCTTGGCGCTCATCTGCCGGGCGATGGAGGCCAGGGCCGTGCCGCTGTTGGGCTTCTGTTTCACGCAGCCGCCGATGCAGCCGTCGGCGAAGCCGACCAGCACCCGGCCCTTGGCGTCGGCGGTGACGTCCATGAAGTCCAGGAGGTTGCGGGTGGCGCCGCAGGTCGTGCCGGCGCTGCAGATGGTGCCGCGCTGCACCGGGTCGCCCGGCGTGGCGTTCACCGTCACCCAACTCGCGCCGCCGTCGTAGGTGTGGGCCACGTAGAGGTGCCAGACCGCCGGCGCGTCGGGATCGTCGCCGCCGAGGTCTCCCCCCGTGGTGGTGCCCAGAAAGGCGAAGGCCGCCCGGTCGTCGTCGCCCGCGATCACCACCGGGAAGGCGATGTTCTGGAGGCCGAACGGCGCGCCGACGTCGACGATGTGGGACCAGGTCTCGCCGCCGTCCGGCGAGACGGCGACTTTGGGGTGGCCGTCGCCGTCCTCATAGCCGAAGTAGACGGCGCCCTCGGCGCCGATGGCGACCGAGGGGTCCCACTCGCCCGACTGGCTGCCGGGGACCGTCTTCACCGTCCAGGTGAGGCCGTTGTCGCGGGAGACCGCCATACCCTGCTCGCCGCCGCAGCTCTTGTTGGGGACGTAGGCCGTGCCGTCCGGCCCGACCTTGACGTGGCCGTGGAGGCCGCCGCACTGGGTGACGTTGTAGATCGGCACCGCCGGCCCGAAGGAGAGGCCGCCGTCGAGGCTGGCGGCGCACTGGGCGATGGCGATGTCCTGGGAGCAGTAATAGAGGATGTTGGGATAGGAGGTCAGGGGCTTGAGCGGTCCCTCCTGCGAAAAGGGGCCGCCGCCCAGGCTCTGGTGGTCCACGCCGGAGTTGATGCCGGCGCCCTGGCTCGGCCACCAGGTGAGGCCGTCGTTGTCCGAGAAGGCCATCAGGCTGACCTTGCTGGGCAGAAGCTGGGAGGCGAAGGTGCGGCCCAGCTTCTGGTCGGTCCAGAGGATCGGGTCGAAGGTCGCCTGCGAGGTCCACAGGGCGCTGACGTCCTGCCACTTCGCCGCGGCCGGCGAGGAGCAGTCGTCGAAGTCGCTCCTGAGGGTCTCGGTGCCGGCGATGTACATCACCGATCCCGTCCGCTCGTTGACGCCCAGAGTCGGCTCGCCGGCGCTCTCCCCCATGCCACCCGGCGGCGTGTGGATGGAATAGCGCGGGGGCGTCGCGCCCGAGGGGCCGGCCGCCGGCTGGACCTGCGAGAGCTTGGCCTTGGCCGAGTAGGCGGTAAGGGCGGCGTAGGGCGCGGCGCTCACCGTGTAAATTCCGCCCGCCGGGTTGTTGAGCGTGACGGACTCGGGCGCGCCGGGAGCGCTCCCCGAGCTCGCCAACAGTGCGCCGTTGGGAGCGTAGACCTCCAGGTCGTAATCATCCGCGGGTCCCGCGGTCAGGGTGATCTCGACCTTGAACGAGTAGCTGGGCGGGACGATCGTCAGTTTGTAATTGTCACAACTGGTGCTGCTGGGGCCGCCGCAGGTGGCCGAGGCGGTGGGCACTCGGGGCCCTCCCGACCAGCTCGCCTGGATGGTAGTGGACGAAACCGAGCCGGACGACGGCGTCGCCGCCCGGACGGACGTACAGACCAGGACGAGACCAGCGGCCAGCAGGGCGGCCCGCGGAGCCCTTCCAAAATGGATTCTGGACATTGCGCTCTCCCTCCAGGTTGGACTGGGGAGAATCCGTCTCCCCATCCAGAGGCGCAGTGCATTCTTTATGCCAGTAGTACCACTATCATCACCCTCTGTTACAGTTTCCGCCCATGTCCAGCCGCTACTTCCTGACCGTTCTCTTCCTCCTCCTCACCCCTGTCGCCGCCGCTGCCCAGGACGCTGAAATCCCCGCCGAATGGCGAACTCCGGCCGAGGTGGCGGGCTTCGAAGCCACACCCGGCTACGAGCAGACCCTGGAGTTCATCCGCAAGCTGCAGACCCGTTTTCCCGAGCTGTACCTCGGCTTCTACGGCACCTCGGGACAAGGCCGGCCCATGCCGTTCCTGGTGGTCTCCAAGGAGAAGGCCTTCACGGGCCGCAGGGCGCAGCGGCTGCCCAAGCCCATCGTGATGATCCAGAACGGCATCCACGCCGGGGAGATCGACGGCAAGGACGCCACGCTGATGATCCTCCGCGACATGGCCTTCGGCCGGCACCAGGAGATCCTGGACAAGGTGACCCTGGTGATCGTCCCGATCTACAACGTCGACGGCCACGAACGGGTCTCGCCGTACAACCGGCCCAACCAGGACGGCCCGAAGCAGGGGATGGGCTTCCGCACCACGGCCGGCGGCCTGGACCTCAACCGCGACCACGTGAAGCTCGTCTCCGAGGAGGCGCGCGCCCTGATCGCGCTGTTCAACTCCTGGCGGCCCCACCTCCACGTCGACGACCACGTGACCGACGGGGTAGATCACGACTGGGTGCTCACCTGGGCCTGGGCCGAGGCTCCCCAGGCGCCGGCGCCGGTGGACGCCTGGCTGCGCGCCCACATGCCCGCGGTCCTGGCGGCCACCACCAAGGCCGGCCACCGCAACGGCCCCTACGTGGACCTGGAGGACCGGGACGATCCGTCCAAGGGGTTCAGCTCCTGGGTGGGGGGGGCCCGCTACTCCTCCGGCTACTTCCCGCTGCGCAACCGGCCGTCGATCCTGGTGGAGATGCATTCCTACAAACCGTACAAGCAGCGGGTGCTCGCCAACCGGGACTTCCTGCTCTCCCTGCTCGCCGAGATCGCCCGCGATCCCGCGTCCCTGACCAAGGCCGTGGCGGACGCCGAGGCCGCCACCGTGGCCCAGGGCCGGCCGGACGCGCCGCCGTCGGAGATGCCGGTGATCTTCGCCCCGGCCGAGGAGAAGGACCGCATCCGCTTCCCGGTCTACGCCGGCGACCTCAAGACCTCGGTGGTGACCGGCGGCCCCGTTCTCCTCTTCCGCGGCGGCGAGGTGAACGAGATGGAGGTGCCCTGGCACCACAAGGCGCGGATCGCCAAGGCCGTGCCCCGGCCCCGCGGGTACTTCGTGCTCCCCGGCTGGCCGCAGATCGAGGACCGCCTGCGGGCGCACGGCCTGCGGGGGGAGAGGCTGACGAAGCCGGTGGAGCTGGAGGTGGAGACGATGCGGGTCGCGAGCCCCAAGCTCGCCGCCGGTTCCTACCAGGGGCTGGTGCAGGTCACGCCCAAGATCGCCCGGGCGGTGGAGAAACGCCGCATCCCCGCGGGGGCGATCTGGATCCCCGCCGACCAGCCGGACTTCATGGTGGCGGTCCAGCTCCTGGAGCCCGAGGCGGGCGACTCGCTCCTCTCCTGGGGACTGCTCTCCTCCGTCTTCGAGCAGAAGGAATACATCGACCTGCGCGTCCTGGAGCGGCTGGCCGCCGAGATGCTGAAGGATCCCAAGGTGGCATCAGAGTGGCAGGAGGCGCTGAAAGACGCGGCCTTCGCGGCCGACGGCGGCGCCCGCTACTCCTGGTGGTATCGCCGCACCCCGTACTGGGACGAGACCGTGGGTCTCCTCCCTTACTACCGGGTGATGAAGGCGCCAGATCTGACCACTCAGCCGTGGCGATGACGTGAGCTTGGCACGGTATATGCTAATGCGTATTCTTCAATGGGAAACGACACGGACCGCGCCGATTGGATGCGTGTAGCCCTGGATGCCACCCGTGACGCCGTCGTCGCCCTGGACGGCGAGGGACGGGTGACCTTCATGAACCGGGCGGCGGAGGACCTGGCCGGCGTGGACGAGGAAAACGCCCTCGGCCGGCCCCTCGCCACCTTCCTCCACCCTCTCGACGAGGATTCCAACCGGCCCGTGGAGCTGGCCCCGGACAAGCCGCTCCGGCGCCCCCTGCTCCTCGACGACCGTCAGGTCGAGGCCAGCCTGGAGCCGCTCGAGGACGATGCGGGCGCCGTCCTGGTGATGCGGGACGTCACCAGCCGGCGGCGCATGGAAGAGGAGCTGCGCCGGCGCGCCGAGGAGCTGGCGGGAGCGGACCGCCGCAAGGACCAGTTCCTCGCCATGCTCGCCCACGAGCTGCGCAATCCCCTGGCCCCCATCCGCAACGCCGTGGAGCTGATGCGCCAGGTCGAGAACATCGACCCGGCCTTCCAGCGCTCCCGGGAGATGGTGGAACGCCAGGTGAAGCACCTGGCCCGGCTGGTGGACGACCTCCTGGACGTCTCCCGCATCACCCACGGCAGCATCCGGCTGCGCAAGGAGGTGGTGACGCTCACCGATACCGTCGACCGCGCCGTGGAGGCCAACCGTCCCCTGCTGGAAAGCCGCGGCCACAAGCTCTATGTGCAGCTCCCCCCGGAACCCATCCGCCTGGAGGCGGACCCGGCCCGTCTCGAGCAGATCCTCTCGAACCTGCTGGACAACGCCGCGCGGTACACCATGCCCGGCGGGCGGATCTGGGTGACCGCCACCCAGGAGGGTGACGAGGCCCTGATCCGAGTGCGCGACACCGGCATCGGCGTCCCCCCTGACGTGCTGGAGCGGGTCTTCGAGCCCTTCATGCAGTCGGACGACTCCCTGGCCCGCACCGAGGGCGGCCTGGGCGTGGGCCTCTCCCTGGTGCGCAGCCTGGTGGAGATGCACGGCGGCCGCGTGGAGGCCCACAGCCCCGGCCTGGGCCAGGGCAGCGAGTTCGTGCTCCGGCTGCCCGCTCGCGTCCCCGCCGACCTGGCCGTCCCCACGGCCGAGCTCGCCGCCACCGCCCCCCGGCCGCTGAAGGTCCTGGTGGTGGAGGACAACGTAGACGCCGCCGAGAGCCTGGCCAGCCTGCTCCGGCTTTGGAACCACGACGTCAGCGTGGTCCACGACGGCCGCACCGCCCTGGACGCCGCCCGGGCGCAGCACCCCGAGGTGGTGCTCCTCGACATCGGCCTCCCCGGCCTCGACGGCTACCAGGTGGCCCAGCGCCTGCGCGACGAGATCGGCCTCGACCACACCCTGCTGGTGGCCATGACCGGCTACGGCCAGCCCGAGGACCGCCGGCGCTCGCACGAGGCCGGCATCCACCACCACTTCGTGAAGCCCGTCGAGCCCGCCGTGCTGCGGAACCTGCTGGCGGGCGTAGGCGTGCCGGCGTAGCCGCCGGCACGCCCGAGCCCTCACCCCCTGGCCCCCTCTCCCGACCCCTCCCTCCCTCCCTCACCGGGAGAGGGGGAAGGGTTTGTCTGGGCCTGTAACAAATCCCCCTCGTCCCGCGCCTGAATCGGGATACACTCATGGCGACTACCACCCCGACCATGACCACGGTTCCTTCGGAGAGCGGTCTCTTGCGGCTGGCCATCGCGAAGGGTCTTCTTCGCTGGGAAGACCTGGACGCCGTGGCGGATCACCTGCCGGCGGACGACGACGGCGGCGCGGACCCCTCCCGGGGCCGCTGGATCCGGGCCCTCGTCCATGCCGGCTTCCTGACCCCCGAGACCGTCTCGGACCTCCTGGACGAGCTGCGGGAAGACCTCACCCCGGACTACTCCGGGCACGTTCGACCCTCTCCTCCCTCCCGGCCCGCCGCGCCGCCACCGCCCACGCCCGACTTGGCGCCGGAGTTCCGTTTCCTTGAAGGATGGGAGCGCTACCACGTCGAGCGCCTGCTGGGCTCGGGCGGCATGGGCACCGTCTTCAAGGCCTTCGACCCCACCCTGGGACGCTGGATCGCCCTCAAGTTCCTGCACCGCAACGACGCCTCGCAGACCGAGCGATTCCTTCGCGAGGCCCGCGCCCAGGCCCGGGTCGACCACCCCAACATCTGCCAGATCCACGAGGTGGGCGAGGTCGGCGGCCGGCCGTACATCGCCATGCGGCACATCGAGGGGCGGAGCCTGAGCGAGCTGCGGCACGAGCTGTCGCTGAACGAGAAGGTCGCCCTCGTTCGCGACGTGGCGCGCGGCGTCCACGCCGCCCACCGCACGGGCCTGGTCCACCGCGACCTCAAGCCGGGCAACATCCTGGTGGCCCGCGAGGAGTTGGGCGAGCCCCATCCCTATGTAGTGGACTTCGGCCTCGCCCTGGAGCAGAACGAGACCGGCCTCTCGGTCAGCGGCACCATCAGCGGCACTCCGGCCTACATCTCCCCCGAGGCCGCGCAGGGCCGGCCGCTCGACCGCCGCACGGACGTCTACAGCCTCGGCATCGTCCTCTACGAGCTGCTGGCGGACGCGCCGCCGTTCACCGGGGGCAACCTCGCCCGCATCCTGGTGCGCGTCGTCCAGGAGGATCCCAAGCCCCTGCGCCAGGTCGATCCCGCGATCCCCCAGGACCTGGAGACAGTGGTCGCCAAGTCCCTGGAAAAGGACCCGGAGAGGCGCTACGCCTCGGGCCGGGACCTGGCCGAGGACCTCGACCGCTTCCTCGACGGCGAGCCGGTCCAGGCCCGCCCCGCCGGCTGGCTCTACCGGGCGGGGAAACGGCTGCGGAAGAACAAGCCCCTGGCCGTCGTCTCGGCCGCCGCGGCGGTGGCGCTGCTGGTGCTGGGAGCCTTCAGCCTGCGCACCCAGTGGCAGGCCCGCGAGCGCGCCGAGCTGGCGCAGCGCTTCGGCCAGCGGATCGGGGAGCTGGAGACGAGCCTGCTCTACGAGGCCTTCCTGCCGCTGCACGACATCACGCCGCGCAAGCGGGCGCTTCACCGCGAGCTCGAATCCCTGCGGGCCGAAATGAAGCGGATCGGCCCCATCGCCGAGGGGCCGGGCAACTTCGCGCTCGGCCAGGGCTACTTCGCCCTGCGCCAGTACGAGGTGGCCTGGGACCACCTGGAGAGGGCCTGGAAGACCGGCGAGCGGAGCCCCGAGCTGGCCGCCGCCCTCGGCCGGACCCTCGGCCTGATCTACGAGGACGCCCTCGCCGACGCCAGCCTCCAGACCAGCAGCACGGAGCGGGCGGCCCGCCGCGAGGAGATCGAGCGCGCCTACCTCCAGCCGGCCCTCGGCTACCTGCGGGCAGCGGCGGCGGGTTCCCAGGACAGCCACCTGGCCGCCCTGCTCGCCTACTACGAGAAGCGCTATCCGGAGGCCATCGTCCGCGCCCGCGAGGCCTATCTCCAGAGCCCCAGCGCCTATCAGGCGGGGCGGATCGAGGCGGCGGTCCTCCAGAGCCAGGGGACCGACGCCGCCAACGCCGGCCGCTGGGAGGAGGCCCTGGCGCTCTACGAGCGCTCCGGGGAGGTGCTCCGCCGGCTCGTCCGGCAGGCGCCCAGTGATCCCGGCCTCTATGCCGACGACTGCGAGCGCTGGGCGAGCTGGATCTCCGCCGCCATGGCCCTGGAAGACGTGCCTCAGGAGCAGGTGGACCAGGCGCTCGCCGACTGCGGGCGGACCCAGCGGGTCGATCCCGAGATGCCGGCTCCCCTGGTCTCGCAGGCCGCGATCTTCTGGCGCCTGGGGGATCAGAGGCTCAAAAGGGGGGGCGATGCCGAGGCCGACCTCTCCGCCAGCATCCGGCTCGCCTCGCGGGCCATCGCCCTGTCCCCGCGCAACACCAGCGCCCTCAACCAGCTCACCTCCGCCTACAGCCTGCTGGCGCAGTGGAAGATGAGCCGGGGGATGGACGCGCGGGCGGACATCGAGAAGGGCCTCCAGGCCGCCCGCAAGGCGGTGGAGATCAACCCCGAGCTGGCCTCGGCGCACAGCAACCTGGGCACCCTCTACCTGGTCCTCGTCCAGGACCGCCAGCGCCGGGGTGCCAGCCCCCGGGAGACCCTGGAGAGGGCCGCCGAGAGCTACCGCCGGGCCACCGAGCTCACTCCGGGCTATCTGCCGGCGGCCATCGGGCTGGGGAACACCTGGAAGTCGCTCTCCGAGGTGCAGATTGCCCAGGGTCAGGACCCGAGCGGCTCGGTCGGCCGGGCCGTGGCGGCCCTGGAGAAGGCCTCGAAGCTGAACCCCAACCTGCCGGCCATCCCGAACAACCTGGGCAACGCCCACCTCACCCTCGCCGAATACCTGATGGCCCGCGGCAGCGATCCCCGGGAGGCCCTGACCCGCGCCGCCGCCAGCTATCGGCGCGCCATCGATCTCAAGCCCGACTACTCCCTGGCCCGCTTCAACCTGGCCTGGACCTACCGCGGCCTCGCCGAGACCGCCTTCGAGCGAGGCGAGGACCCCGGCCCCGGCCTGGCGACCGCCGCCGCCGTCCTGGAGGAGTATTTCCGCCTCAACCCCAACGACGCGGACGTCTTCCTGGAGAGGGGGAGGTTGAAGCTCCTCGCCGCCCGTCAGGCCCTGCGCCGCGGCCAGGACCCGAAACCGGATCTGCGCGCCGCCAACGCCGAGCTGCTCCGCGCCGAGGAGCTGAACCCCGAGCAGCCGGAGATCTTCTTCACCCAGGCCCAGGTCGAGCGGCAGCGGGCGGAGGCGGGGATCGAAAGGGAAGAATCCCTCGCGGAAGGGCTCCGCTGGATCGACGGGGCGCTGGCCATCAATCCCGGCGAGGCGCGCTACCTGGCCCTGCGCGGGCTCCTCCAGGCGCGGCAGGCCCGTCACCGGGAAGCGGTGGCGTCGCTGGAAGAGGCGCTGAAGATCAACCCGCTGCTGCGGCGCGAGTACGGGCCGGTATTGAATGCCGCGCGGGCGGAGGCTCAGCGCTTGACGACGCCGATCCCCTCCAACGCGCGCAGAAACTCCGCCACCTCGGCCAAGGGCACCGGCCCGTAGATCGCCGACAGGGCGTCGCGGATCTGCCCCACCGTCCGCCGGCCGTCCACCAGGTTCAGGGCCTCGTAGGCGTACTCCCCTCCCCCGCCCCACAGTCCCTCGCGCCGGAACAGCGCGGGCGTGGCGATGCCCTTCTGGCGGGCGTGGTCCTCGAAGTAGTCGTAGCCGAACCCGCCCATGGGTCCCTTGGGTTCGGGGGACCGTTGATACACGACCGACGCTTCGGGACCGCCCGCGCCGGGGCGCGGGACCACGTCGCCGCCCACCAGCCGGCGCAGCTCCGCCACGAATTCCTCGGCCTGGCGCCGGGTCTCCGGCGGCATCTCGGCGAAGCGGGCCACCGACGCCACCACGCCCGCCTCATAGTCGAGATGGAAGCGCAGCAGGTTGTCCCCTTCGGCGGCCTCCCCCATCCCCCGCAGCCGCTCCCGCCGGGCCAGGGCCTCCGCCGTCCGCGCCAGGGCGTGCCGGCGGACCACCTCCCAGAGGGCCGGCGTCTGCCCCGCGTCCAGATCGGCGAGGTAGAACGCGCTGGCGGCTCCCAGGAAGGCGGCGCGCAGGAGCTTGGTGGCGTCGATGTTCGCCATCCCGTCCGCGTGGGTGTGGATGTAGCGGTCCGGCCAGTCGTTCAGATAGATCGCCGGCACCCGCCACGAGCCCTCGGTCCATACCTGGTGGTCGCTCCCCTCGGAGTAAATTCACGAATTCCGCCTGCAGGGCCCGCTTGCTCCCCTCGGGGTCCGCCAGCGGATAGGGCGCCGAGCCGGTGGCGGCCAGGGCGTACGACTGCTCGTTCACGAAGCGGCCGAAGGCTTCGGCCACGTCGTTGACGAAAGTCGGCAGGCTCTTGGGCGAGCGGGTGACATGGAAGACCGCCTTGGTGATCTCCGGGTCGCCGCCCACCATATCCATGTGGATCACGGCCAGGGCCCGCGACGCCAGATCCGGCCGGGCGTTCAGCAGCGCGATGGTGCCCTCGATCTCCGGCGGCCAGACAAAGCGGATCGTCCGCCGCGGCGCGGGCAGCCTGCCCTCGCGGATCAGCTTGGCCAGCGTCCGCGCCGCTTCCAGGATCGACACGCAGCCGCTGGCGTTGTCGTTGGCCCCGGGCCGCTGGTGGTCGAGATGGCAGGAGAGGACGATCTCCCGCTGGCGGTCCTCACCCGGGATCACCGCCGTGGGATGCTGTAGGCCCCGGGGTGCTGGCCGGCCTGACGCTCGCCCGCAGGCGCACCGGCCGGCCCGCCGCCAGCCGCTCCTGCCAGGCGCGGGCCTGCTTCAGGGGGACCATGAAGGCAAAGGTCTTGGGCGCCGGGAAGGTGCCGAGATGCCCCCAGCGCACCAGGGTCTCGTCCTCCTTCCACCAGCCCGTCACCTGGTTCTGGGCGTAGGAGACGATCCCCGCCGCTCCGAAACGATCCACGGCGAGAGGCGCCACCGCGCTCGGGCTGTGAGGACGCCAGTACGAGCTTGCCCCGCACGTCTTTCCCCGCGTAGGCCTCCTCCGAGGCTCCCGTCCCAACGTCCACCAGCTCGGCGGCGGCCTCGCCGCCGGCGCTGTCCTGGGCCAGCACGACGGGCCGCGACTCCCAGGAGGCGATCCGCTCGGCGTTCACCCAGCGGCCCCCCTCCTGCCGCTGCTCCCACAGCTCGGCGAATTCGGCGTCCCACGCCGGCCGGGAGCGCTGGGTGCCGTAGAAGCGCTGGCCATCCGCCGGCAGCTCCAGGATCTCCACCTCGGAGAGGCCGTACTCCCGGGCGCGGTCCCGCACCCGCTCGGCCGCGGCCCGGAACCCCTTGGAGCCGCGCATACGGTGGAACAGCGTCAGGTCCTGCAGGTTGCGCTTCGCCGCCGCCCCGGAGACCTCCGACGCCAGGGCGCGGACGGTCCCCTCGGGAAGCAGGGGCGGCGGCTCGGTGGCGAGAACGCAGACAGCCTGGCCGAGCAGGAGCGCGGCGAACGCGAAGAGCGGACGATGACTCACGGAGCCTCCCTGTCTGTCTGAGAACCTCAGGGAGGCAGAGTACCAGAAGGGACGCGGAGCTGCGGGGGGGCCGTCGCGGTCTGCGACGGCCCCGCCGATCTGTTGGAATCCTACGAAGAGGCGCCTCTCACTTGCACTTCCCGAACGGACCCGCGTTGTAGATGTTCCTGATCTCCTGGGCCGTGAGGGCGCGGCTGAAGATCTCCAGCTCGTCGATGTCGCCGTCGAACCAGCCCGACAGCGGGGACGCCGCCGTGCGGGTGCCGACGGCCAGGGGACTGCTGTTCACCAGCGAGCCCTGGCGGCCGAGCGGATTCGCGGTCCCGGCCGTCAGACCGTTGTGGTAGAAAACGATGCCGGTGGAGGTGGTCCTCTTGACCGACACCGCGACGTGGTGCCATTGGCCGTCGCTCAGGGCGGGCGACAGGATGCTCCCCATATAGTTGCTGAACCCCCCGCTGGCGCCGCCGTCGGCCAGTTGCAGCCACAGCCTGCCGCTCAAGAGGAAGAAGGAATACCCCTTGATCGCCGGCGGGTTGCCGGCTCGCTTGTCGACGATGATCATGATGCTCTGGGTCGCGCCGGAATCCAGCCGGATCCAGGCGTCGATCGTGAAGTCGCCCGTGCAGCTCGCGAAGCTGCCGCTGCAGGCGGGCCCTGGACCGGGAGCGCCGAAGTTGGTGACGATCGTCGAGGGGCTCTGCACGTAGTCGTTGACCCCGTCGAAGCGCAACGCTCCCGCCACGATTCCCGGCACCGGCGTCGGGCCGTTGGTGTGTGCCCCGAAGTTGCCCGTGGCCGGGTTCGCCGCGAGCGTCCCCGACGTCTCGTCAAATGGGTACCACCCCACCATGACGTTGCTCGGCGGCAGGACGCAGGACTTCGCCGTGGAATAGACCCGGATCTCGTCCACCACCTGCCCCTGCTGGGTCTGCCAGAACACCCCCGAGAATTGCCCGATGTTGGCGTTCGATTGGTCGACGTCGGGAGCCACCGTGTACCAGGCGTTGGCGGGCGGGTTGACCCACAGCCGCACCCGGTCGTTGGCGCCGTTGACGTCGAAGTCGATCTGGCCGACCAGATAGGTGGTGACGTTCGCCGCCACCGGTTTGTTCGAATAGAAACGGCCGGCGGACATGTCTGGAGCCCCCAGTTGCCGGCGGCGGCATCCGGCTGCGGCAGGTCGCCCAGGATGAACGTGCCGCCGCTGGAGTTGCCGAGGGTCGCCTGGGTCGGGGGGGTTCCCGCGACGTTGGACCGGACCAGGGCGGCCAGGACCACGGAGACCCCCGGCGCCCCCACGACGGGCATCGCCAGCGCGCGGGAGCTGGCGTTGCCCGGCGTCGGCCCCAGGGAGTTGCCCGAGGTCGCCAGGCCGGGATAGGTGAGACCCGGGGTCACGACGTTGTTCGCGAACCCGGTCCAGGGACCGGCCCAGCCCGTCCCGCCGTTCTTGCCATTGACCGGACCCGCCGGATAGTTGAACGGCTCATAAGCCTGCTGGGCCGCTGCGGCACTGGTGAACCACCAGAGCCCTATGATCGTTACGAGAATACGCCGCCCGAAATTGAGCATCGTTTCCTCCTTTCCGAGGCTTGAAGACCTCATTGTCCGGGCTGATCCCTTCGCGACCCGAAAGGGTTAGGCCGTGTTGCAAGACCGCAAGGTTCTGCAAGACCCGGCCGGGGGCGGAGGCGTATAAACAAGGGACCGAAAGGAGTTTTTCCTTATGAGAAGATCGAGAATGTTGACCTCCAGCCTGGGGCTGCTGGCAGCGGTGCTCGTCACATCCGCCCTGGCCCTCGCGCCCGCCACCGCCTCAGCCGGAACCGTCTGCTCCTGTCCCACCTGGTGGAACTGGCAGATCGCCAGCGGCAGCGCGGGCAGCAACACGAGCTGTCCCCAGGCCGCCTGCCTGGCGGACGCCCAGGCCAACGCCCAGGCCGCCTGCGGCTTCCAGGGTGTCTGCGATTACGGCGCCTCGGACGTCATCTGCGCCTACATCGCTCATGGCAACCCGAAGTACCGCGCCTCCTGCACCCTGGAGTACGTCTGCAACATCTGCATCGACTATCCGGACTAAACACCCTCCTCTTCCTCCGGTGGCGCGGCTCGCCGGGCCGCGCCTCGCTCCAATCCCTCTTCCCCAGGCATCAAAGTTGCTGCACCCCTCCTATAGCGGGGAGCGACCCCTCCTCGTCAGGAACTGGACGCACAACGCAAGACATTGATTTTAAATACACACCTCGCCAATCGTCAGGACCTCGTCAGGAAATTGCTTGGCAAATCTGGCATCTATGGCTATACTCCAATCCCAGATGATGCTCTCTTCTTAGGAGGCTACTATGCGCTTCCCTGCTCTCCGTAGTTTGAAGATGTTGGTGTGTGCCCTCCCCCTGCTGGCCGCCCCTGCTCTCGCCCAGACCTTCGTTGACGACGATTCCACAGGAGTCGCGTCCGTCATCTCCGAAGCGGCGCGCGGCGGCAATGGCAACGGCAATGGGGGTGGCAACGGTAACGGTGGCGGCAATGGCGGTGGCAATAACGGCGGTAATGGCGGTAACAACGGTGGCGGCAATGGCGGTGGGCGCGGCGGCGAGCTGATCCTCTCCGTCAAGCCGGCGACCTGGAACACCAACTGGGTCAACGCGGCCGGCAATCTCCAGGCCTTCGTGCGCGGCAAGGACGTCGCCAAGATCGAGACCGATTCCGTGGAGCTGGCCGTCGAGGGCGGCGACTCCCTCGCTCCCCGCTCGGTGCGGGTAGCCGGCGGGCAGCTCGTGGCCACCTTCAGCAAGTCCGAGGCCTTCGAGCTCCTGCAGGACCCCAAGTCCGGTGAGACGGAGACGGTGATCCTGCGCTTCACGGTCGGCGGCGAAGGGGGCGGCGACAAGGAGCTCACCGCCAAGGTCCGTATCGTCGGCCCCGACCCGGGTGAAGGCGAGGGTGGTGGCGAAGGCGAGAACGATCTGCGGCTCAACATCCAGCCCGACGACTGGAACACGAATTACGCGCGTACCTCGGGCGTCATCCACGCCTTCATCCGCGGCGAAGGCCTGGCGGACATCGACCTCGACTCCGTCCGCCTGGTCGGCGACGACGAGGAAGCCGAGCCCGTCGAGCCCTCCGACGTGCGCCGGGTCGGCAAGCAGGTCGTGGCCCGCTTCCCGAAGAGGGCCGCCTACAACAGCCTGAAGGACCCCAAGTCCGGCGAGACCCACACCGTCAAGATCACCTTCAAGCAGGGTGACGCGGACGAGGAGCTCTCCGAGGACATCAAGATCGTCGGTCCGAACCGCTAGACGGCCCAGGACCTCCCTCCCGGCGGCCGCCCCCTGGAAGGGTGGCCGCCATTTTTATTTCGAAGGCGGCTCGGGATCGATCCCCAGCCCGTCGGCGAGGCGATTGTAGTAGGCGAAGAAGCCGGTGATCTGGACGACGTCGTGGATGGCCGTGTCGCTGAACCCGGCGGCCCGGAGCGCCTCGACGTCCTCGCGGGTCATGGACCGCGGCGCGCGGCTGAGCTTGACGGCGAAGTCCAGCATGGCGCGGTCCGCGGCGCTGAGCGGAGCCCGCCGGTAGTCGGTCCGCACCGCCTCCACCAGCGCCTCTTCCCCGTCCGCGACCTCGGCCCGGAGGTCGTCCGCGTGGGAGGTCGTTCAGTAATCGCACTCGTTGTCGCGGGAGACCGCCACCGCGATCATCTCCCGCTGCACCCGGCTCAGGGGGCTCCGCGGCGAATGCATCAGCTCCTTGTACAGCTCGACCCCGATTTCCAGCACCTCCGGCCGCGGGCTCTGGATGCGCAGCACGTTGAACACCTTGCCGGCGCGGGCGATGGCCTCGTCATAGAGGCGGCGCAGGAGACCGGTGGCTTCTTCAGGCGCGACGGTGCGGATCCAGGGCATGGGAGGGATCATAGCCTGACTATCACTGCGTGCGGGAGGGCGCCGCGGACCGACATACCCGGCCAAGCTCCTCCGGCGTCCAGTCCCTCAGATAGGCGCAGGTGGCGTCGAACCCGGATTGCATCAGCTTCAGCTTCTGCTCCCGCGTCAGGTTGAAGTCGGTCGTCTTGATCCCCAGGTCGTCGATCTGCACCGACCGCGCCTGATCGCAGGGGCTGCTTTCGAAATAGTCCACCTGGGACTGAAGGTACGCCTCGGCCACGGACTTGACGTAGTCCGGCAGGTTGTTGATCTGAAGCTCCCGCGCCGGGCCAGGAGGCGGATTGAGGTGGAGCCCCAGGGTTTTCGGATTGACACCCTCGGCTCCTCCAAGGTACGGCTCCACATCGAAAAGAGGAATCGGATAATTGAGCAGCACGCCGCCGTCGGCGAACACGTCGCCCTTCCGGCTTGACTGGACCGGCGGGCACGTGCCGCCGGGGTTGGGCCGAAACTCGTTCAGATTCAGTCGCAGGGCGTTCCAGAAGAACGGCAGCGATCCGGAGAGGCGGACCGCCAGGGCGACCGGCATGCAGGGGACCGTCTCATGGGACAGGACCGTCCAGTTCGAGCGCGTCAGGTCCGTGGTCACCACATAGAGATCCGGGAGCTTCTTCTCCTGGTTGCGCTGGTGCAGCTCCAGGAACGTGGTGTTCCGGTTGCCCGTCTTGTTCTCGACCTGGCAGCGCGCCCATTCGAGGTAGACGTCGCCGTTATACCAGCCGAATTCCTCGACGAGGCGCACGGGGCCCTCCGCTCCTCCCGCCCTGAACTGCTCCAGATCGAGGTCCAGCAGGATCGTCTGGAGCTCCTCGGCGTCGTAGCCGAGGGCGATCAGCATGGCCGTGATCGACCCCGCCGAGGTCCCCGCGACGCGCTTTAGACGCTGCTGGACGCCCGTCTGCTCGAGCACCGCCAGCGCGCCGCCGTAGGCGATCCCCTTGACGCCGCCCCCCTCCACCGCGAGGTTCTCGAAGGGGAAATCCTTGCCCTGGTTCGCCCCCAGGTCGCACTCCTGGACCGGCGGCGGAACCATGGACGGCTTGGCGCAGACGAACCGCGCGGGCGTACAGCCGGCGGCAAGAAGCGACAGCAGGACGACGGGAACGCTCCAGCGCATGCTCTCCTCCCTGGGGCTCTTAAAGTCCAAACTGCCGCAAATGATGATCGGTGTGCCGCCACGCCCACCGCCGCCAGTCGCGGGGGTCCATGGCGCCGAAGAGGAAGTGGTCGGCCGGCAGGCCTGACGGCGGCGCGGAGGCCAGGGCCTTCAGACTCTCCACGGCGCGCCGGCGGTCCTGTTCGAAATCGGCCGGCCTGGTCCCGTCGGCCTGGGGATCGGAGCGCCGCGGCGTCTTGACCTTCCCCTTCGGCCAGGGAAACGGCGAGTACAGGGCGATCCACTTGAGCAACCGCCGGGGAGGCTTGCCCGGAGGCGTACCGGCCCGGCCGAGGACGGAGGCGGAGACGTCCGACAGATGGCAGAGCATCTCGCCCGCGCACATCTTTCCCCAGCGGCGGGGCGTATCGGGACGCAGATTCTCCAGCCGGCCGATGAGCTGCGCGAGCGCTTCGGGCTTCTCGATGGAGGACATGGGACGCCGAGTATAGCGTCCCCGTTCCCTACGCGGCCCGGGGCAGCGCCTCCGGCCCGGCCTCGGCGCGGTCGCGGATGCCCAGCATCATCTTCCGCTCCATGATGAAGTGGACGGGGTCGAACACCAGGAAGCGGATGAGGCCGGCCTTGAAACCGCTCCGCGAGCGCACGATCAGGCGCGTGGTCGTGTCGTCCACCGGTTCGAGGATGAACGCCCACGTGCCTTCCGGCGCCACGCCTTTGGCGGACAGCGCCGCGAAGTCCTCCGGCGCGACCAGGACCATGCACCGTTCCTCGTCGAGCCGCGCCACCCGCATGCAGCCCCGGCCCTGATACCTCTGCGGCGGCGCCATCCAGACGGTGTCGCCCACCTGCCGGGGATGGTGGCTAGACAGGATGCGGTCGGCGTTGTGGATCTGGGCTCCGAAGAGGTTCTCCAGCCAACTGTAGCTGTAGAACCCGCCGCGGTCCTGGCCGATCTGGGCGATCCAGGGCCAGACCACGCTGACCGGCGCGTGGATCGTGACCGCCCTGGTGGCGACCGAGGTGGACCCCGGAGCGAGCTCGTCGCCGGGCCACTCCCTCTTCATCTCCTCCTCCGTCGCTCCCCAGCGCATGAAGAGCGGCCGGAAAGCCAGGCTTCCCGCCGCGAGGGCCGCCGCGCCCGCCGCGCCGCCGCCGAGAATCTTTTCCCATCGGGTCTTCATGGCTATACCTCCCGAGCCGGTGACGTATCCGGCTTCCATGTCGAGGATGGCAGAGGCGTCTTCGCCGGGGACCGGCCGGCCGGGTGGGATCCAGAGCGCGGAAAGGTGGGCCGTTTGGAGTAGAATCCGTCCACACATCATTTTTTCCCAGGAGGCCGTCATGCCTTTCGGAAGCTTGTGGCTGCCCGTCGTCGTCTCGGCTGTCGCGGTCTGGTTCCTGAGCTCCATCCTCCACATGGTCCTGAAGTACCATCGCGCCGATTACAGGGCTTTGCCCGACGAGGAGGGCGTCGGCCAGGCGATGCGCAAGGCTCCTCCGGGGCCCGGCGTCTACTTCATCCCCTACCACGCCGATCCTTCGATGCTGAAGGACCCGGCCGTCCGCAAACGGTACGAGGACGGACCCGTCGCGATGGTCACTGTCATGCGCAGCGGCGCGCCCGCCATGGGCAAGTACCTCGCGATGTGGTTCCTGTTCTGCCTGCTGGTGAGCTTCGTGACCTCCTACGTGGCGCGCCACACCCTCAATCCGGATTCGGAACTCCTGGATGTCATGAGGATCACCGGCACGGTGGCCTTCCTGGGCTACGGATTCGGCTACTTCCAGGACGTCATCTGGAAAGCGGTGCCCTGGCCCAACGCGCTGCGCGCCCTCGTCGACGCGGTGCTGTACGCGTTGACCACCGGGCTGGTGTTCCGCCTGCTGTGGCCGGCCGCGTAGATCAGGGGACGACGGGGGGCCTTGCCAGGCGTAGAATCCGTGCAAGGTGCCCCGTCTCCTCTCCTCCTCCCGCCCGCGGCTGGCCGCCCTCTTAGCCGTCCTGCCGCTCGTGCTGCTCGCCCAGGCTCAGGAGCCGCCCACCCCGCACGACGAGAGCGTCCGGATCGCCCGCGACCTGGCGGCGTTCGGGTTCCATGTGACCTCTGGAGCCACCCCGGGCTACATCGACGAGCGCGCCTGCGAGCTCTGCCACACGGCGCTCGCGAAGTCCTATCAGCAGAAGGGGATGGCCCGCGCCTTCCGCCGGCCACGTCCGGAGATCGACATCGAGGACTTCGCCGCGCCGCCCTTCTTCCACGCGCCCTCGGGACAGCACATGGAGATCCGCCGCGCGGAGGGCCGGCTCGTCTTCCGCCGCTGGCAGACGGATGCCCAGGGCCGTCCGATCCACAAGCTCGAACAGGATGTGGACTGGATCCTGGGATCGGGAGACCACGCCCGGACCTACCTCTACCGCACGACCGGCGGCGAGCTCTACCAGCTCCCGCTCGCCTGGTACAGCCAGACCCGGAGCTGGGGCATGGCCCCCGGCTTCGACCGGCCCGAGCATGAAGGGGTGCTCCGGCGCGTCAGACGGGAATGCGTCTTCTGCCACGCCTCCTACCCCGACCTGCCGGCCGGGGGCGACGCCTACTCCGCGCCCCAGGTCTTCCCCGCTGCGCTCCCCGAGGGGATCGGCTGCCAGCGCTGCCACGGACCCGCCGCCGAGCACGTCTGGCTCGCCTGGGGCGGCGTCGGCTCGCGGGAAGAGATCCGGGTGAGCATCTTCAACCAGGGCCGCCTGCCGCCCTCCCAGCGCGACGAGGTCTGCATGGCCTGTCACCTGCAGCCGACCGTGGCGATCCCCGGACTGCGGCGTTTCGGGAAAGGGGACTTCTCCTTCCGCGCCGGCGAGCCCCTCGCGGACCATTTCGTCCAGGTGGACGTGGAGGAAGAGGGACGGCCGGTCTCAGAGCGATTCGAGATCAACCATCATCCCTACCGCCTGCGGCAGAGCCGCTGCTGGACCGCCAGCGCCGGCGCCCTCACCTGCCTCACCTGCCACGATCCCCACCAGCGCGTGCCGGAGAGGAGGCGGGCCGATCACTACCGCATCGCCTGCCTCACCTGCCATGGGAATCTTCCGAAGACGCACACGGCCGGCTTCGGACGACTGCGTCTCCTGCCACATGCCGAAGCGGCGGACGCAGGACGTCGTGCGCGTGACGATGACCGACCACTGGATCCGGCGCCAGCCCGGGGGACCCGAGCTTCTCGCGCCGCTCGCCGAATCCGAGCCGGTCCTCACCGGCATCCGCCTCCTGGACAGCCGGGCTCCCCAGGGGGCCCTCGGCGAGGTCTACCGCGCCGCCGCCGTCGTGCGGGTGGCCGCCACCGCCGAGGCCGTGGCCCATCTGGAGAAGTCGCTGACGGCGGCCCGGCCGGCGGAGATCGAGCCCTGGCTGGACCTCGCGCAGGGGCAGATCCGCCGCGGCCGTTTCGCGGACGCCGAGCGGTCCCTCCAGGACGTCCTCGCCCGCCGCCCGGAGCATCCCCAGGCGCTGGAATGGCTCGCCCTGGCACGCGCCGGCCAGAGGAAGCCGGACGAGGCGATCGAGATCCTCAAGCGGCTCCTGGCCCTGCCCTCAGCCGCGCCACGCCCCGAGGCCGAGTACAACCTGGGCCGGCTCCTGACCGCGCGGGGTCTCACCGACGAAGCCGTGCTTCACCTGGAAAAGACGCTCGTGGCCCGGTCCAACCTCGTCGCGGCCTGGTACCACCTGGGCCGGCTCCGGGCCGCTTCCGGCCGGACGGAAGAGGCCCTCGCCTGCTGGCGGCGCGCCCTGGAGATCGATCCGACCTATAAGGATGCCCTTCTCGCTCTTCGAGAAGCACAAGCAGCCGTGCAGCCCTGAACAGCGTGCAGATTCAAAGTTGAACTTTGAATCTGCACAACCTATTCTTCTCGGCCATGATCGAAAGGCTCCTTCAGCCCCGTCTTCTGGAGCTGGCCACCCACTACCCCGTCCTGACCTTGACGGGACCCCGGCAGTCGGGGAAGACGACGCTGAGCCGGATGGCGTTCCCCGACCGGCCCTACGTCTCGCTGGAGAATCCGGCTCAGCGGGAGTTCGCTCAGGAAGATCCCATAGCTTTCCTCGCCCGCTACAGGGACGGCGCCATCATCGACGAGGTCCAGCGGGTGCCGCAGATCTTCTCCTACCTCCAAGGCATGGTGGACGAAGATCCCCGGCCTGGCAGGTTCCTCCTCACCGGCTCCCAGAACCTGGCCCTGGTGGATGCCGTGACCCAGTCCCTTGCGGGTCGTACGACCCTGACCGAGTTGTTGCCTCTCTCGCTGGAGGAGATCCGCCGCTTCCCGGACCCGCCCACGGACTTGGATACCCTGATGTGGCAGGGAGGATATCCACGGATCTACGAGCGCCGCCTCCCGGCCGATGAATGGCTGGCGGACTACGTCGCCACCTACGTGGAGCGCGACGTGCGGCAGCTCACGAAGATCGGGGACCTGCTGCTTTTCCAGACCTTCCTCCGCCTCTGCGCCAGCCGCACCGGGCAGCTCCTGAACCTTTCATCTCTGGCCAATGACTGCGGGGTCTCCCAGCCCACGGCGCGCTCCTGGCTCTCGGTGCTGGAGGCGAGCTACATCGTTTTCCGTCTGCCGCCCTTCTTCGCCAACGTCGGAAAGCGTCTCCTCAAGACACCCAAGCTCTACTTCTACGATACCGGCCTCGCGGCAAGCCTGCTGAACATTGAGAATCCCCGCCAGCTAGAGACCCACCCGCTGCGGGGAGCCTTCTTTGAGACCTGGGTTGTAGCCGAGATCGCCAAGGCCCATCTCCACCGCGGGCGCCGACCGCGGATGTCCTTCTATCGGGACAGTAGCCAACTGGAGATCGATCTGATCCTGGAAAAGGGAGCGGACCTCGCGCTGGTCGAGATCAAGGCCGCACGAACACCGTCCAGCCAATACTTCGCCGCCTTCCAGCGGTTTTCCGAAGCTCTGGCCGGCCAGCCCGCGCGCGCCAGCGAACGCGTCGTGGTCTACGGCGGCGAAGAGTCCCAGGAGCGCAGCCAGGGGCGGCTCCTCTCCTGGAGCGACCTCGGCGCGTGGGATCATGCCCCCTGAATCCCGCAAAGCCACCTCGAAGAACACCCTCGCCGCCCGCGCAAGGATGATGGTGACATCCAACCTGGGATGGCTCGAAGGCTTTCCCTTGGAAGTCGGGGACGGCGGCGTCCGCTGGATGACCGTGCCGGCGCACGGCCCCTCGCGGGAGATCACCGTCGAGCGGCGCCATCTCAGCCGGGCCACGTTCACCCTCAACAAGCTGCGCGACGAGCTGGCGCCGGCCCTGCCCCGGCTGGCCGAAGATCCCGACCTCTGGATGGCCTCGGTCGAGCGGCGCGTCGAGCTGCTCAAGCTCCCTGTCCACCAGGGAGCTCCGGTGCCGCGGCATCTTTTCGGGGAGCCGTTCTTCCCCAGGGTGTTCCGCGACCAGGCGTCGCGCCTCTCCAACGGCGAGCCGCGGCTGCGGTCCCTCCTCGACGCGCTGTCCTGGATCCACGCGGGGCATCCCGAGAACGCCCGGGAAGCGCTCGACCTCGCCGTCGAGTGGAGCCCGGGGCTGGAGGCGCTGGCGGCCCGCCTGGGCGAGCTGCCCGTGATCGTCACCCTGATCCGCCTGATCGGGCTCGCAGCCGATCAAGGCCGGGAACGCGTGCGGCCGCTGGCGGCCTGCGTCCTCGACGAGCGGACCCACGACACCGCTCTGGAAGGAGGCGAGGAGATTGGTAAACAGCTCCTGAAGAGCCTTGACAAGCAGGCCCTGGCCCCTTTGCCCGAGCTGCCGGCCGGCTCCCTGGGCCGCGATCTGGCGGCCTGGTGCGAAGAGCTCGTCCAACAGAGCCGCGGCGCCCGGCAGAGGGTCCTTCAGCTCTTCGCGCTGGCCACGCCGCTTCGCCTCGTCGAGAGCTGGGCGCGCTGGTGGGCGGAAACCCGCCGCCTGCTGCGGGCGGCCGGCGAGGCGCGCGCGCTCCCCTACCACAAGGAGACCTGGAACCGTCTGCGCGCCCGGGTGGAGGCGCTCCGGAAGGCCTGTCCTCCCGAGCTTCGGACCGACCGCTTGATGACGCGCTTGCGACAGCACATGACGGGAGAGACGCTGGTCCCCACGGGTCCGCTGGCGCGCGTCCTGGCCCGTCTCCCCGACGAGCCCACCGAGACCGGCCGGGCCCTGATGTTCGGTCATTGGCACCGGTTCAGCGGATACACGGCTTCCAGGCTCGAGATGATGATCGCCGGCTTCGAGCGCTACCTCGGCCAGGGTGCCGGGGACCCGCAATGGCTTCGGCCCTGGGCCGGCTGGGACCCGGGCTCCATCGACATGGAGGCGGTGGGGCATGATCCCGACCCGCCGCGGCGCATGGTCCTGGCGGCCTACGACTTCCTGGCGGAGATCTCCAGGCGGCACGGACCGCTCGAATCCGACGCCGCCGCCCGCGCGGTGATGCTGTTCCGGCGGGCGAAGGACCCGGACCTGGCGGGCCGCCTCTTCGATTCGATCCACGCGGAGGAGAGATACGAGGACGACCTCTCGTCCGACATGGACGAGCTGGCCGTGCGGATCTGCCGGGACCGGCCGGAGAGCTTCGCCGACGTGCTGGAGGGGCTGGAGGATCAGCGGGGCCGGTGGGACATCCCGCCGACCGATTGGCCCGAATCCCTCCTGGGCCCCTTGACCTCGGGCGTGTTGGGCGAGCTGACGTGCGAGGCGATCATTACCGGCCAGCTCGACCGTCTGGTCGCCTGCGGCGGCAAGGCGCTGCTGCTCGAAGCCGCCGGAGATCCGCTCCCCCTGCCCGTCCTCGGCGAGCCGGCCGCGCCCGGCTGGGTGGAGCGCTACCCGCCCCAGCTCCATCCGGCGCTGTGCCGCCTGGCGGTCCTCCTCGACGACGCGGAAGCCCGGGTGGCCCGCTGGCTCAAGGACGACCTTCCCGAAAGCTGGAGGCTGGAACGCGAGATCCAGGGCATCGAGCTGCGGCTTCCCGAAGCGGATGAAGAGCGGCGCTCCGCCCTCCTCATCCGGCTTCAGAACCTGCGGGACCGTCTGGAGCGTCCGGAAGCTCCCGGCCCGGCGCGCCTGGAACGGCTGACCGCGAAGCTCGAACGCGCCTGGGGACGCGCGGTGCTCGAACGCTGGGAGCGCGAGATGGACGTCCGCCTGTCACGCGTGCTGCCCGGGATGCTCGGCATCGGCGAGGTACCGTCCTGGTTGACCGAGCCCGGCCCGCTCTCGCTCCTGGCCGCGGCCAGCCGGTTGCCCACCCTGGAGCGGCGGCTCGCCTATCGCCTCTTCGCCCTGCGCTGCGGGCCGCCGCCCTGGGACCTGCGCGACGCGCCGGAGAACCGCCGCTTCGTCGAAAGCCTGCCGCACCTCGACTGGAGTTCGTGGATCGATGGCGTGGGCACGGTCGAAATCGAGGCCCGGAGCCGGCGCCTGCGGCTCGCGCTGGAAGACGACCCGCTCGAGATCTTCCGCATGGGGGCTCACTTCCAGACCTGCCTCCGTCCGGAAGGCATCAATTACGCTTCCGTATTCGCCAACACGGCGGATATCAACAAGCGGGTGCTGTACCTCCGCGACGAGGACGGCCGCGTCCTGGGCCGCTGCCTGCTGGCGCTCACCGCGCGCGGCGAGATCCTGACCTTCGCGGACTACTGCCACGACTCCAGCCTGGGCTTCGAAGGGATCGCGGCGCGGTTCGCGGATCAGCTCGCCGGGCGCATGGGGACGCGGCGGGTCGCGCGCGGACCGGTCCCGGTCCTGGTCGCGCCGGGCTGGTACGACGACGGCGCCTACGACCTCGGCGCCCATTACCCGGCGCTGGAGGAAGGCTCGCCGCTACGCGAGCGGCTGGCGAGCGTCGCTGTGGGCGAGGTCGTGGACGAGTTGCGGCGCGCGCTCCAGCCGGCGGGCCTCGACGAGGCCAACCCTGCCGCGGGTGCTGACGATGCCCGAGATCCACCGGCGGCCGGAGCTGGCCGTCCCCCTGCTGCGCCTGGCGGCGGACCTGCGGGCGTCGATCCCGGACGAGTCGCTCGTCACTGCGGCCCTTCTCGCCATGGAGGCCGGCGCCACGGACCAGGTCCGCCATCACCTGCTGCCGGCCCTGACGGAGATCGCCCGGAGGGCGCTTTCCAGCTCCTGGATCCGTTCCCGGTGTCCGGAGCTTTTCGTCCGTCTCGATCCCTCGAAGCTCCTGTCCCTGCTCCGCCAGAGCCGCAGGCCCCACCACGGCCGGGACTGGCTGGAAGAAAGCGACGGCGACCGCCTGGAGCTCGCCGCCGCCGCCCTCGAGGCCCTCCACCGTCCGCGGCAGGCGCGGGAGCTGTGGACGCGCCTCGCCCACGACCCCCAGGTGGATGCCAACGACGACCAGCGCGAACGGGCGCGGGCGGCGCTGGCATCTCGCAGGACACAGTAACGAGAACCGCCGGCCGGTACGGCGGACCTGCGGCGTTCCCTCGGGGGACACAGCGTTTCCCTCCGTGGAAGCCGTCAGGTTCGCAGGGGAAGCCGGCGCGGTCTCGGGTGAAGCGGACGAGATCTCCAGGGAAATCGAGGAGATCTCCGGGGAAGCCGGCGATCCCCTGGGACTGATGACGATCCCTGGGAGAGCGCCGGGAAGGAAGGAGGGAAGCGGTCGATCCTCCGAAGCCTTCCGCGCTTCTCCCTGGGGACGGACATCGGTACGGAGGGAAATGGAGGCTCCTCACGAGCTTCGCGGCGATCCCCGCTCCCCCACCGTCTTCCCCATGGGGAACCGCGGCTTCCCCGCGTTCTTTGACAGACGAAGCAAATCCCACCTCCCCGCCGGGGCTCCGGGGCCGCCCCGGCGGGGATGATCTCCCCTGCGACAGGCCTATCCTTCGTAGTGCCCGCCGATCGCCATCACGTACAGGTTCTCGTCGTCAAATCGGTAGATCAGCCGGTCCTTGAGGGAGAGACGGCGGGACCAGAGCCCCCTCAAGCCATGCTTGAGGGGCTCGGGCTTGCCGGTGCCGGTCGCGGGATTGTCCCTCTGCATCTCCTTGATCAGGCGGCAGAGGACCCGATGCATGGCGGGATCACGCCGGCGCAGGTCTTCATAGCGTTCCCAGGTGTCGCCCTCAAACACGATCGAGCGCATCGAGCTCCTCCGGTGAGGGACGGTAGCCCGTCCCCTCCCGATGGGTCTTCAGCGAGCGCTCGATCTGCTCCATGAGCGACTTGTTCTGAAGGATATACAGCGTCTCCTGTTCCCGCTCCCAATCCTCGACGCTGACGACGACGAAATCCTGCCCTCCCCGTCTCCTGACGCGAAGGGGAACATGGTCTTCCACCACCTTTTCGACCGCGTCTCGCAGGTGGCTTCGGAAATCGTGGACCGACATTTCTCTCATGGCGTGGATTGTACCAGAAACCGGTACGTCTCAAAATCCAAGGGACGACCCATTCTCCGCTATCCTTGTAGTCCTTCAGAGGAGAGGAAAATGAAGTCCGACACAACCTACATGACCTATCCGAGAGCGGGAGCCCAACTCGCCTTCGCCCGCGCCGCGACGGCCCTGGCGGCGATCAGCGTCGGCGCCCTGGGCGTGGGAGCCCTGGCGATCGGCGCCGTGGCGATCGGCCGCTTCGCGGTCAACCGGTTCGTGCTGAAGGCCGGCGCGATCGACCGGCTGGTGATCCACGAGCTCGAGGTCGGCCGGCTGCGGGTGAGGGAGCTGATTACGGAGAACGGGGGCGAGAGGGGCGGCCACGCAGGGTCGCCCCTTTAGAACAGCCTTCTCAGTGCCCGTGAGGCGCCGCCGGCAGCGGACGGTCCACTTCGACGCCGGCCTTCCAGATGCGCTGGATCTTGCGGGTGTTCTTGATCTCCACGGTGGGGTCGCCCTGCACCAGGAGGAGGTCGGCGCGCAGGCCCGGCGCGATGCGGCCGCGGTCGGCGAGGCGGAAGGCGGCGGCGGCGTTCGCGGTGGCGGCTGACAGGGCCTCGGCGGGCGTCAGGCCGGCCTGGACCAGCAGCTCCAGATCACGATGGATCAGGATGCCGTGGGCCGCGTGGTCCGTCCCCGCCAGGATCGGCACCCCGGCGGCGTGCAGCAGGCCGACGTTCCGCTTGGCGATCTCCAGGTTCGCGGGCGTCAGCGACGTGACCGGCGGCGGCGCCAGGAGATAACCGATCTCTTCCTCCGTCATATAAGGCGCGAGGTCCGGGTCCGCCACGATCGCGAGGCCGCCTTCAGGGGTCATGAACGACTCCTCCACCGCCAGCGTCCCCACCACGAAGACCCCCTTCATCACCGCCAGTTGCACGAAGCCGGGGTCCGCCACCTCGTCGATGAAGATGTGCACCAGGCCGTCGACGCCGTCGAGGAGGAGGCTCTCGGCGCGGTACTGCTCGGTGACGTGCGCCACGGCCAGCTTGCCGCGGCTGTGCATCGCCTGCGTCAGGGCCCGCACGGTCTCACGGCTGAGGGTCGGGACCTCGAAATTGAACCAGGGATTGCCGTCCTCCAGCATGATCTTCAGGTAGTCCGCGCCGTCCGCGACGCGCGCGGCCACGAAGGCCTCGGCTTCCGCCGGACCCGACAGGGTCGGCCGCTCGGGGATGTTGGGCGTGAAGTTGTAGGGATAGCCTTCCGGTAGCGTAGCCGGACTGATGGCGCTGAAGAAGTCCGCGCGGTAGGGCGCTCCCGTGCGCTGCTGCTCCCGGCGCATGCTGGCCACGAAGTGCGGCGTGGTCCACATGTCCATCTCGGTGGTGACGCCGAACTGAAGGGCCCGCTCGAGCTCCTCACGGGTCCGGGCATGCGCGTGGGAATCGATGAAACCGGGCAGCAGCGTCGAGCCGGCGCCGTCGATCACCGGAACGCCGGCGGGGACGGGGACGCCCTGCCCCACGGCGTCGATACGGCCGTTGAGGACGACGACGGTGGCGCCCGGGATCGTCTGGGATCCGTCGAACACCCGCACGTTGTGGATGGCGAAGGAATCGGAAACGGTGGAAGGAGGAGCCGCGGAGGCCCCAACCGGCAGGAGAGCGAAGACAAGAAACGCCAGCGCGAAGCGAAGCGTCGAGCGCATGAGAAGAATCCTTTCTGTCGTTGGTGAGCGTCCCTCCCGGACGCCCTCATGCGGTCAAAGACGCTCTTCGCGCGCCGATCCCCTCACCTCCTACAACTGGCCGCTCAGCAGGTAGCAGGCGCGGTCCTGCATCCGGTGCCAGAAGTGGTATTCACGGTCCCAGGTCTCGGCCTTCAGCTCGGTGCAGCTCTTGACGTCCTCCTCGAAAGCCGCCTTCAACTGGGCGGCGATCGATTCGTCGATGATCCCCACGCCGGCCTCTTCGTTGATGTCGAAGGAACGGTCGTCGAGGTTGGTCGAGCCGACGTGCGACCAGAGGCCGTCGATGATCATGATCTTCTGATGGATCAGGGTCTTTTCGTGACAGAAGAGCCGCACGCCGCAGTGGAGCATGTCGCTCGAAGTGGCGGTGCCCGGCGTGGCTGACGATCGGGCTGTCGGTGACCTTGCCCGGCACCATGATCTTCACCTTCACGCCGCGCTTGATCGCCCGCTTGAGAAGAGAGACCGTTTCGGGATCGGGGATGAAGTAAGGGTTCTGGATGATCAGCTCCTCCTGGGCGGAGGCGATGGCCATCTTGAACATCAGCTCGAGGTCCGAGACGCCGCCGAGGGGCGCGCCGGCGAGGACGTGCATCCGCAGCTCCCCCTCGGGCTCCAGGTGCGGGAAGTACTTCTCCCCCACCAGCACCTCGCCCGTCTCCTCGATCCAGTGCTGGGCGAAGACCGACTGCACGGCGTTGACCATCGGCCCCCAGAGCTTCACGCCGGTGTCGCGCCAGTGCTCCTTGTCCTCGCCGTTGCCGGTCCACAGCCGCGAGATGCCGTGGCCGTAGATGAAGGCCATGCGGCCGTCGAAGACCGCCAGCTTGCGGTGCGTCCGCTTGTTGAGCTGGCCGATGTCGATGAGGCGGATCGGGTGGTAGCGGAACAGCTTGACGCCCGCGTCCGTCATCTTCTCCCGCAGGTACTGCTTCATCTTCATGCCACCCATGGCGTCGACCATGATGCGCACTTCGAGCCCCTCGCGCGCCCGCGCCGCGAAGGCGTCGGCGACCTGATCGCAGATGTCCCCGGACCACCAGACGTAAGTCTCGAAGTGGATGGTTTCCTTGGCGTCGGCGATGGCCGCGAGGAGCTCGTCGAAGTACTGGCCGTTGAAGAAGAGCTCGGCCCTGTTGCCTTCCAGGATGATGGCCCTGGTCATGCCGGCGATGGACGGGAGCGCCTCCTCGAAGCTGTCCACGTCGGGGATCTTGACCTTGAACTCCCGCTCGCGCAGGTTGGTCCACAGCATCGTCCCGAGGATGCATGATCAGCAGGATCATCGTGACCAGCAGCCAGATGGGGATCTCGATCATGGCGCGTCCTCAGAGCTGTTCGTTGACCAGGTAGGAGAGGCGATCGACGTCCTGTGCCAGAGCGGGCGCTTCTCCCAGGACTTGGCGTCCAGACGCGTGCTGTACCGCAGGTCGGCCTGGAAGGACTTCTCAAGACGGGCCGCGATATCGGGATCGATCAGGCCCACGCTGGCCTCGTCGTTGATGTCCAGCGAGCGGTCGTCCAGGTTGGTCGAGCCGACGTGCGACCAGAGGCCGTCGACGATCATAACCTTCTGATGATTCAGGGTCCGCTGGTACTCATAGATCTCGACGCCGTGCTCCAGCAGCTCCTCGAAGCGGCGGTGGCCGGCGTGGCGGACGATCGAGCTGTCGGTGACCTGACCCGGGAGCATGACGCGCACCTTGACGCCCCGCCGCACGGCCTTCTCCAGCAGCCCCACCATCTCGCCGTCGGGGATGAAATAGGGGTTCTGGATGATCAGCTCCTCCTGCGCCGTGGCGATCGCCAGCTTGTAAAGCAGCTCCAGTTGCGAGACGCCGCCTTGGGGCGAGCTGGCGGTCACGTGGGCGCGCACGGACCCCACGGCCGGGAGCTTTGGAAAGTACTTCTCGCCCACCAGGACCTCGGCGGTCTGCTCCACCCAGTTCTCGGCGAAAACGGCCTGGATGGAATTGACGATCGGCCCTTCGAGACGCACGCCGGTGTCGCGCCAGTGCTCGTCGTCCTGGCCGTCGCCCGTCCATTCCTGGGCGACGCCGTGGCCGAAGACGTGGGCCACCCGGCCGTCGAAGACGGCGAGCTTGCGGTGGGTGCGGTTGTTGATCAGGCCGAGGTCCTGGATCTGGAACGGATGATAGAAAGAGATCTTGACGCCGGCGTCCTCCATCCGCTCGAACAGCTCGTCGTCTCCCTTGTTGGAGCCGGCGGCGTCCAGGGTCAGCCGCACCTCGACGCCCTGGCGGGCCTTGGCGGCGAGGGCTTCCGCGAGGCGGTTGCAGACCTCGCCTTCCCACCAGACGTAGGTCTCCACGTGGATGGTCTGCCGGGCCTCGGCGAGGTCGTCGAACAGGACGGGAAAGAAGCCGTCGCCGTTCTCCAGCACCTGCACCCGGTTGCCGGCGACGATGGGGGATCCCGTCAGGTTGGCGACGGACAACAGCGCCTGCTCGAAGTCCGCCAGGTCCGGGACGCGGACGTGGGACTCGCGCTCCCGGCGGGTGGACCAGAGGAGGAGGAGCAGCAACAGGATGACGCCGGTGACCGTGATGGCGGTCCCGTAGGTGATTTCCAGGATGCGCCGCGGCTTGTGCTTGGGAGGGGGCTTGTCGGCCCCCTCAGGCTTTCTCAGGGGTACGCTCATCGCTCGGATCTCCAGCCGGCCGGGAGCGCCGAAGCTCCACGAGCACGGGCCAATGGTCGGAGGGCCCCACGCGGACGACCTGATACCCCGTCGTGGTCCAGCCCGGGTCGGCGAAGACGTAATCGATGCGCTGCCGCATGTAGCGGTGCGTACAGGCCATGTCGTCGCCGCACATCCGGAAGACCTCCGCCGCCAGCAGCGTCCTCACTTCGGGCGCGCCGGGGGGCGCGTTGAGGTCTCCGACCAGGACGAAGGGCTCTGAACCTTCCTTGAGCCTCTTCAGCAGCCCATCAATCTGCACGGACCGTGCCGTCCGTCCCCAGCGCCCCCAGGCGGCCAGGTGGGTGACGTAGAAGTCGAGCTCGGCGCCGGAGACGGCGAGGCGGGAGTGGAGCACGGTGCGCTGCTCTCCGGCGCCGGGCAGGGGGACGACCTCGCCGGCGCGGACCTCGCCGGTGGTGAGCACGGCGTTGCCGAACTCGCCGCCGGCGGCGAAGTCGAAGCTCTTGCCGAAGTGGACGTTCATCCCGGTCAGCCGGGCGAGCGCTTCGGCCTGGTCCTCCAGCCGCGAGTGCCGCGAAGCGCGGTGCAGCTCCTGCACTCCCACGATGTCCGGCTCCGCCTCGGCGATGGTCCGGGCCACGCGGTCCACATAGGTCCGGGACCAGCGCGCGCCATGCCCCCCGACGTTGTAGGACATGACCTTGAGGCTTAGGTCGGCCATACCGGAGCGCGGGTGCGAAAGGCGTGCCGGGGTAGACTGTTGAGCGCAATTGGCGGGCGGGACGCCCTTGGACGAGTTTTTGCTAGGATAGAGATCATGCTGGACTGGTCCCAATGCTCCGCCGTAGAACGCGACCCGGGCCGGGTGAGCGGCGCCTGGGTATTCCGCGGCACGCGCGTGCCCGTCGCGGCGCTGTTCGAGAATCTCGAATCCGGCGCCAGGCTGGACGAGTTTCTCGAGTGGTTTCCCGGAGTAGGCCGAGAGCAGGCCGAAGCGGTCCTTGAACACGCGGCTTATATCGAAGTAGAGATCTGAGGAGTGCTCGGGGCGCAATGAATTGCGACCCCTACAACAGACACGCTCAGGTCGCGTTCTACCGCGCCCTTCCTCAGTGGCGATGCTCCCCCGGCGGGTGCTCTCCCCCGCCCTTCTTCTCGTGCACCTCGTCCAGGATCTTCTTCTTCCGCTCCAGGAGCTCCCAGGCGGTCACGCCCTCGACGGCGCCGCGGCCTTCGATCCAGGCTTCGGTACACTCGCCGCAGCAGGGGCCTTCCTTGCGGATGGCCTCGCGGCAGTGGCACTCGCCGTATTTGAGGAGACATTGGGTGCAGGGGGGCTCGACGCAGCAGGCGTAGCGCCCCTGGCGGGCGAGGTCGGCCTTGACCGCCTCCACCTCCCCCTGGATGCGGGTGATACGGGCGTCGGAGGGCGCGGCATGCTGGTGCCCGCCGGAATCCGCGGGAGCGGCGTGCTGCGCCTGCCAGGCGGCGCAGGCGGCGAGGGACAGCGCGAGCACGAGCCCGAGGAGACGGACGAAGACGTTGCGGGACATGGCGAGCCTCCCTCAGAAGTCGCGGACGATGTTGAAGCCCAGGCGGACGTCCCCGGAATCGAAGCCGGCGGCGAAGTCGCCGCCCAGCATCTGGTCGACCGTGGAGGCCCGCGAGTTGCCCAGCACGATCTCGAAGACGTGCCCGCCCAGGGCCTTGGAAAGGGCGACGTGCCAGGCGGTCTCGCTGGCGTCGAGGTCGCCGTTCTCGGGGACCACCTCCAACTCCACCAGGTAGCGGCCGGGCAGCGGGAAGGTGATCCCCACCGGGACGTTGAAGGCGTTCTCCAGGCGCGGCGTGGCCGCCACCCAGGAAGGCGAGAGCAGGAGGTTCACCCCGGGGCGGATCTGCCGCGCCAGGAGGAGCTGGACGAAGGGGCGCTCGGCATCCTCGACCCCTGGGCGGCGGATGAAGTCGGCCCCCGCCCGCACGGCCAGGGTCAGGGGCACGCGGGGGGCCTGCTCCAGGAGGAGGAGCTTGCCCGCCAGCTCGTAGTCCTCCTGGAAGGAGACGCGGTAGAGGGAAAGATCGAAATGGCGGGTCAGCCCCATGCCGAGGCCGATGCCGGTGTCGGCGCCGCCGTCGAGCCCCCAGAGGTCGTGCTCATCGCCGTCGTTGATCGTCTGCTGGAAGCGGTGGGTGAAGATCACCTCCACCCTGCGCGCCTCGATAGTGTAGGGGGTGGCGCCGTTGACCAGCCGGGTCCCCAGCGGGTCGCGGCGGACCGGCTCGTAAGGCCCGGGCTCCTGGGCCCCGGCGTTACCCGCCAGGAGTAGCGCCAGGAGCAGAAGGATCACGGCGGCGAGAAATCTCATCGGTCCTCCTATGGGCCCTCAGTCGTTCGGAGCGCCGGCGAGGATCCAGGCCGCGATGCCGTCGATCTGATCGGGCGTCAGGTACGGCGGGCCGTCCTGGGGCATCCGGTCGCCGGTGATGCTCGGGTCGCCCCGCAGCTTGAGGATCAGGTAGCTCCGCTCCGGGTCTCCGGGCTCCACCCGGTCGAGCCCGCTCTCCGTAGAGGAGCGGTTCACCAGCTCGCCATGGCTGCGGCCGGCTTCGAGGACGAGGCCGCCCGAGGCCGCGGAGGCCGCGTGGCAGCCCGCCTTGGCGCAGGTGGGGGTGAAGATCTCCGACTGGATCCGCGCGAAGGTAAAGGCCGCCGCTCCGGTCTCGGGCTGCGGCTCGGTCGGGGACTTCACCGTGCCGCAGCCCGCCAGGAGCAAGAGAAGGGCGAGCCCCCAGGCTCCTCCTTTCCCCCTCCCCTCTCCCGGTGAGGGTGGGAGGGAGGGGTCGGGAGAGGGGCCGGGGGTGAGGGGCCTACGGGCAGGTCGGGAAAGCGCTGACATCCTGTATCGGGGGCGCCGTCCGGTTCAGGGGGTTGTAGTACCCCTTGGTCCGGCCGGTCTGGGTATCGGTCACCACCACGGCGAACTCGACGTTGGTCGTCGCCGCGTAGAAGACCCAGTAGTGGTGGAACGGATCGACGCAGGCGTTCAGCACCTTGATCAACATCTCGAGGTTGCTGGCCGAGAAGAAATAGAACAGCCCCGAGTCCGGCGCGGTGGCCAGCGGCAGCGCCGAGGCCGGGCTGGCACCGCTCCCGGTGGAAAAGTCGACTTCCACCTTGAAGCGGTTGTTGTTCACGCAGAGGGCCGTGGGGCCGGCCACGCACTGCGCGACCTCGCCCAGGGTGGCCGTCCCCGCCTCGTTCGAATAGCCGGAATTCGCCGTCCCGGCGCCAGCGGCGCGGACGCGGAAGAGGTGGAAGGTCGCGGGGTCAAGGCCGGCCGCGGTGTAGCTGGCGACGTTGGGTCCCACCGTGGCGATCTCCTGGAACGCGCCGCCGACAGCGCGGCGTTCGACGCGGAAGCCGGTCTCGCTGTTCGAGGTGTCGTTCCAGGTCAGCAGGATCTCGGTGGTGGAGCCCGCCGTGGCCTGGAGGTTGGAAGGGGCGGTGAGCGGGCCGCCGGGGCTGCCGCCGTCGTTGTCCTGGAGGGTGAGGGTCGCGCTCTTGCGGGCGTCGTCCAGGGTGGCGCCGCCGGTGGGATTGGAGAGGGTGAGCAGGACCGTCTCGCTGGACTCGGTAGCGGTGTCGTTCTGAAGGGCGACGGTGAAGCTCTTGGGATCGTCGTCGCCGTCGGCCCAGGAGAGGGTGCCGCTCTTCGGCGTGAAGTCCTGCCCCGCCGTGGCCGTGCCGGGCGCGGCGCTGTACTGGACGGTCACGGCGCCGTCGTCGCCGTTGGCGCGCTGGACGTTGATCGTCGCCGTCCCCGCCCCTTCGCTCACGGAGTAGGCCCCCAGGCTGAAGCGGATCGTCCCCCGTTGCTCTCCTCCCCCGCCCTGGCCCTCCACGATCACCCTGCCGGCCATGCCGAGGTTGCCGGGCGCGCCGTGCAGCGTACAGTAGTAGCCGTAGGTGCCGGGCGTGTTGAAGGTGCGGGAGAAGGTCCAGGGCTCGGAGTCCGCCGGACCGCTGGTGAAGCTGTTGTCGTCAGCCTGGACGTTGTGGGTCCCGCCGCCGTTGGTCCACAGGACGGTGTCACCGGCCTGGATGGTGACGGTCTGGGGGCTGAAGGTCAGGTCCGGGTTGGCGGTGACGGTGACGGTGGCCGCCCGCGTCGCCCACGGGACGAGCAAGGCGGCGGCGAGGACGACCGGAACGAGCTTCAGGGCGCCAGGACTGGACGGCATGGATTCTTCTCCTATTCGTATCCGGGGGTCGGAGGTGGCGCGGAATCGCCCACCCGGATCGATCCTTTCATGTTGCAGCAATCCTTGTGCGATTTGCAGGAGTAGTCGAACGTCTGGTTCGCCTCCAGGAAGCGCCGCTCGAACACGGCTCCCGACGCGGCGAGCTGCGCGCCGCTGTCGAACGCGCCGTTCAGGGCCGTGACGGTGTGGTCGGGGGTGGTCCCCTGCATGACCCAGCGGATGGTGTCCCCGGGGTTGAGGGTGACCGTCCGCGGCTCGTAGGAATTGTCCTTGACCACGACCGTGACGGTCTTGGGGCCGGCGCCCCCCGGCTCCGTGGGCGACGAGCCGCCGCCGCAGGACAGGGCGAGCAGGACCGCCGCCAACGCCCCCGCCGACTTCCAGAGATGCCTTTGGATACGCGACATGAGAGGTCCCTCCTTTCGCAGGGTGGGTACCCCGGCGGTGGTAAAAGGTTCTTTTCGCCTTGGCTTGAACCTTTCGCCGTCCTGGCGGAACATACAGTCCGGCATGCCGCAAAACGACGAGCTGGCGCTGCTGCGCCAAGTGGCCGTCAAGGACCGGAAAGCGTTCGAGGCGCTGTACCACCTCTACTTCCGCCGTCTGTTCGGCTATGTGATGAAGATCACACGGCGCGTCGATCTCGTCGAGGAGGTGCTGAACGACGTCATGCTCGCCATCTGGAAGGGCGCCGCGAGCTTCGACGGCCGTTCCCGCCCATCGACCTGGATCTTCGGCATCGCCTACCACAAGGCGCTCAAGGCGCTGGCGCGGCATCCGGAGGACCGCGAACGCCCCAGCGGCGGCCCCGAGCCGGTGGACTGGGAGGAGCCCGAGAGCCTGGCGGCGCGCCGCGAGCTCGCCACCGTCCTCGGGCGCGCTCTGGGAGCGCTGCCGCCGGAGCAGCGGGCGGTGGTCGAGCTGGCTTATTACCAGGGGCTCGGGTACCCGGAGATCGCGGAGATCGTCGGCTGCCCGGTCAACACCGTGAAGACGAGAATGTTCCACGCCCGGCGCCGGCTGCGGGAGATGCTGCCGGACCTGGGCGTTTCCAGTCATGCGGGCTAGATTCGGGAGAACCAATGTTCGGGAGAACGAAATGAGGGAACGGAAGGACCGCGAGCGGGTCCACCGGAGGGTCTGGGAGCTGTTGCCCTGGTATGCGAACGGCACCCTCTCTCATCAGGAACGCGAGCGGGTGGAGGCCCACCTCGCGGAGTGCCTCCTTTGCCAGGAAGAGGAGAGGGCCTGCCGCAGGACCGCCGAGGCCGTGCGGGAGACCGGCGACGCCGCCCCCTCGCCGCACCCCGTCCAGTTCCAGCGCCTGCTGGCCCGCGTCGAAGAGCATGAGCGCGAGGAAGCAGCGGGGCGCGGCCGGGGACGGCTTTCCCGGCTCCTCGCCGCCACGCCCCGCTTCGCGCGCCGCGCTCTCCTCGCCCAGGCGGCCATGATCCTGGCGCTCGCGGGCATCCTGATCTGGAGCGCCACGACGAGGACGACGGGGCCCGCCGAGTTCGTCACGCTCTCGGACTCCGCCGCCGCGCCGCCGGCGACGGCCGAGCGGCTGCGGGTCATGTTCGCTCCGGGGACGACCGAGCGGGAGATCCGCGAGCTGCTGCTGGCCGTCCGGGGCGAGATCAAGGCCGGTCCCTCCCCTCTCGGCGTCTACACCCTCGAGATCCCGGACGGAAGCGATCCGGACGTGGTGTTGGCCCGCCTCCGCTCCGAGCCCCAGGTGACCTTCGCGCAGCCGGACTCCGGCGCGGCGCAGGACAGCCGATGAGCCGGCCCTTCCGCCGTGGCGCGCTCCTCGCCGGGATCTTTCTGACCCTGTCCTGCGCCGGCTCCGTTCCCCGACCGGCGGAGCCCCCCGCGGGCACCCTCCAGCAGGTGATGGTCACCTATCCGCCGGCCCCGCCCTCGATCTGGGCGCGGAACTCGGCGGAGATCGCCCGGAACTACGGTCTGCGGCTCGTCGGCGCCTGGACCATGACCTCCCTGGGCGAGCAGTGCGCCGTCTTCGAAGTCCTCCGGGGCTCCGCCGAAAGCGTCGTCCGCCGCCTCTCCTCCGATCCGCTGGTCGGCCTGGCCCAGACCATCCAGACCTTCGAAACCCAGGCCTACAACGATCCCCTGGCCCATCTCCAGTACAGCTCGCAGACCCTGCGCCTGGATCAGGCCCACCGCTGGGCCACGGGCAAGGGGGTGCGCGTCGCCGTCGTGGACACCGGGGTGGACATCGATCATCCCGACCTGCGGGGGCGGATCCGCAAGGCCCAGAGCTTCGTGGACGGCGGCGAGCATTCGTTCACGACCGACGTCCACGGCACCGCCGTGGCCGGGGTGATCGCCGCCGCGGCCGACAACGATGTCGGGATCGTCGGCGTGGCGCCGGGAGCGGAGGTCCTCGCCCTCAAGGCCTGCTGGCACCTGCCGGCCCGCCGCGGGGCGATGTGCAACAGCTACACGCTGGCCAAGGCCGTGGACTTCGCCATCGCCCAGGGCGCGCAGGTGCTCAACTTCAGCCTCGCCGGCCCCAAGGACCCGCTCCTCGGCCGCCTCCTCGGCACCGCACTCTCCCGTGGGATCGTGGTGGTGGCCGCCGACGGCGGGCCGGCTTTCGACTTCCCCGCCAGCCGGGAGGGAGTGATCGGCTTGCGCGGCAGCGATCCCCTCCGGGGCGGCCTGACCGGACCGGACAAGACCCTCTCCTCGCTGGCGGCCCCGGGCGTGGACATCCTCACCACCGCCCCCCGGGCCTCCTACGACTTCTTCTCCGGCAGCTCCCTCGCCGCGGCCCAGGCCTCCGGCATCGCCGCCCTGCTCCTGGAGAAGAACCCGAAGCTCACTCCTGTCCAGGTCGCGGAGATCATCCGCAGGACCGCCCATCCCCTGGCCGCCACCTCGGTCAGCCAGGTGGACGCCTGCGCCGCCCTCGCCAGCGCGCAGGGGCACGGAAGCTGCGGCTAGGCCCCCTACCACCCCCGGTCTCGATAGATAATCAGGCGAAACACCTCCCGAGCACGGGCGGCAAGGAGAGACCATGGCGCGCGCCGGCAGAAAAATGAAGATCGGCAAGCGGTATCACCGTCCGGGCACGGCTCCGGGCACCCTTACACCGCCCGACGCCCCGGCGGCGGGGCCCGTCCACATCACCGTCATGGATTACAACGCCGAGAAGCTTGTCGAAAAGAAGGTCGAGCGCGTCGACGACCTCGCTCCCTACTGCGACACCCCCACCGTTACCTGGGTCAACGTGGAAGGTCTGCATGACATCAAGATCCTGGAGAAGATCGGCCAGATGTTCGGGTTCCACCCCCTGGCCCTGGAGGACGTCCTCAACAGCGGGCAACGGCCCAAGGTGGAGGACTACGGCGACTACCACTTCCTGGTCATGAAGTCGCTGCTGATGCGCAATGCCGACCTGGAAACGGAACAGATCAGCTTCTTTCTCAGCGGCAACTACATCATCACCTTCCAGGAGATCCCCGGGGATTCCTTCGAGGCCGTGCGCGAGCGCATCCGCAAGGGCAAAGGGCAGATCCGCCGCATGGGGCCGGACTACCTGCTCTACGCCCTGATCGACGCCCTGATCGACGAGTTCTTCCCGGTCCTGGAGAAATACGGCGAGCGCATCGAGGAGCTGGAGAGCGAAGTGGTGCTCGACCCGACGCCCGCGACGATCCAGGAGATCCATCGCGTCAAGCGGGAGCTTCTGCTCCTGCGCCGCATCGCCTGGCCGGAGCGCGAGGTCATCAACGCCCTGCAACGCGAGGAATCCGACCTCATCCGCCCCGAGACCCAGGTGTACCTGCGCGACGTGCTACGATCACACGATCCAGGTCATCGACATGATCGAAACGTTCCGTGACCTCTCTTCCGGCATGCTCGACGTCTACCTCTCCAGCGCCAGCAACCGGCTCAACGAGGTGATGAAGGTGCTGACGATCATCTCCACCATCTTCATCCCCCTGAACTTCATCGCCGGTGTCTATGGCATGAACTTCCACCGCGAGGCGAGCCCGCTCAACATGCCGGAGCTCTACTGGTACTTCGGGTATCCGGCGGCGCTGACGGTGATGGCGTGGTGGCCGGAGGGCTGGTCTTGTATTTCAAGCGGAAGGGGTGGTTCTAGGGGCGACGCGATTCCAGGCGGCCAATCCCGGATCAACAGGCTGCCCCTCCCCCACCGGCCTCTTCGGCGGCGGAGGAGGCTTCTCCGGCAGTTGCAGGACGGGCCCCTGCGGCCGGGGTTTCATGGCGTCCGGCGGCAGGAGGAGATGCTGGACAGGCGTCTCCGTGGCGATTTCGGGCTGAGTCTCGGGCTTTCCGGGCGGCGGCGGGGCCGGTGGAGCGCCGCCGGGACGCCGGGACACCAGCTCGGCGTAGAGCGCCACCGCGAAGGCCCGGATCTCGGCCTGCTCTCTCGGCGTGGCCGGACGGATGCCGCGTCCGGCGAAGATGAGGCGCGTCTGCAGAGAGTGCAGCGAGCCGGGACGGGCATCGTTCTCCTGGACCTCGCCGGATTGAAAGGCCGACATCCGATCGAACCAGGAGAAGACCTTCCCGAGCTGCCCCGGCTCCAGACGGCCCCGCACTTCGCCGGTCACGCCGCAGGAGGTGGCGACGGCCTCGCCGTTGAGGTACAGGGCGAGGTCCTCACAGTTCCCGGAGGCGCCGCCCCGGTGCCACGCGAGGACGAGCCCGTAAGCCGCCGCCGAACGGCTCCCCGCGGCTTCGGCCGCCGTCTGGCGCGCCCATTCGAGGATCATCCGCTGCTCGGCGACGCCGGCCTTCACCCTCCCCCGCCCCCGGAACGCCAGCTCTCCCTGGACGAACCTCAGTTGGAACGGCGCGTAGGTGCGGAGGAAGTACCAGGCTTCTTCGGCCCGGCCGGGATCGGAAAAGAACTTCCAGGCCAGGGGACCATCCGCAGGCCCGATGCTGACGCCCCGGGTGCGGATGCGTACCAGCTCCCGCGGCTTCTCCCAACGCCGCATCTCCATCTCCATCGGCGGCGGCGCGGCCTTGGCGGGTCCCGGCTTCGCCTTTCCGGCCTGAGCGGAGCCGGCGGAGGCGGTGGAGGCGGCGGCGCCGGGTGGAGCTTCCGTCCCACAGGCGGCGCAGATCAGGGAGCAGAGGACAAGGAAAAAGACGCGGCGCTTCACAGCAGAGTTCCGGAGAGCAAGAGGCTCGCCACGCTGAAGTAGATGATGAGCCCCGTCACGTCCACCAGGGTCGCGACGAAGGGCGCCGACGCGCTCGCGGGGTCGAAACCCAGCCGGCGGAAGAGGAACGGCAGGCTCGATCCCGCCAGGGTTCCCAGGAGCACGACGCTGAGGAGGCTGCACGCCACGGTGAGGCCGATCGCCAGGTAGTGATCTCCATAGGTGCCGAACACCGCCTGGCCGAACGCCACGCGGAGGAAGCCGAGCACGCCGAGGATGCCGCCGAGACAGAGGCCGGCCATCAGCTCGCGGCGGAAGACCCGGAACCAGTCGCGCCCCCGCACCTCGGAGAGGGCCAGGGCGCGGATGATCAGCGTGGTGGCCTGCGAGCCCGAGTTGCCGCCGCTGCTGATGATCAGGGGAATGAACACCGCCAGCACCACGGCGCGGGCGATCTCCTCCTCGTAGTAGCCCATGGCGGTGGCGGTCAGCAGCTCGCCCATGAACAGGACCGACAGCCAGCCGGCCCGCTTGCGGACCATCTCCAGCAGCCCCACCTGGAGATAGGGAGCGTCCAGGGCTTCGGAGCCGCCCATCTTCTGGATGTCCTCGGTGGCCTCTTCCTCCACCACGTCGACGATGTCGTCGAAGGTCACGATGCCCTTCATCCGGCCTTCGGCGTCGAGCACCGGGATGGCGATGAGGTCATGACGGCCGAGGAGCTGGCCGATGTTCTCCTGGTCGGTGTCCTCGGAGACGGTCACCAGGTCGGTGTTCATCACCTCGGAGACCTTCTTGTCCCCTGGCGCGGTGAACAGCTCGCGCAGGGACATGACGCCCAGCAGGTGCTGCTGGGAGTCGAGGACGTAGGCGTAGTTGATGGTCTCGATGTTCTGCCGCGCCTGCATGCGCAGGTAGCCGATAGCCTCGTCGACCGTCATGTCGGGGCGCAGGCGGGCGTAGCGCGGGCTCATCAGGCCGCCGGCGTCGTCCTCTTCATAGGCGAGGAGGGCGGTGACCTCGCGGCGGGTGGCGGGATCGAGGAGGGACATCAGCCCGGCGCGGCTCTCGGGATCTTCCTCTTCCTGGAACAGGTCGGCGGCGTCGTCGGGCGCCAGCAGGCGGATCCACCCGCGGCGCAGGGCCGGCGGCGATTGGCGGATGATCATGAGCTGGTCGGCCGGCCGCATCTCCAGGAAGAAGTCCTGGGCCTCTTCGGGCGAGAGGAAGCTGAAGCTCTCGACCCGCTCCTCGGGCGACAGCAGGCGCCATGCTTCGTGCAGTTCTTCCGCGCTGACGGTGTTCGGCATAGCTTCGTCTCGAAGGTGAATGCTCCCGGGGAGCCCGGGAGCAAGGGGTACCATACCGCAGGACCCGGCCTCCCGGGTCAGTCCCCCCTGGGACCGCCGGCGTCCCGCCGGCCAACGAGTTGGCCAAGCTCGCCACCTCTTGTGGGAGGCACCCTGCTTCTAGGGCCAGGTACGGTCGAGTGCCTGGCCATGACGGCCCCTCAGGGCCCACAAGGAGGATCCAATGACGAGGAGACCTTTGTCGGAGGTGCGAGCGCTGCTGCTCCTGGTTCTGCTGTGGAGTCTGATTCCTGGTGCGGGAGTTGCGACTGCCCAGTCCCTTGCGGCCGAGGAACCCGTCGCCGACCAGGCGCTCCCCGCGCAGTCGGGGATCGCCCCCGGGGACTTCGCCGATGTGTTCTCGCGGGTGAAGCTCTCCGAGCCCGCCACCGAGGCGGAGCTCATGCAGCGCCTGGAAGACCTCGACGCCGCGTCCTCGGCGGAAGAAGCCGCGGCCCTGCTGCCGGAATCGGTCTACCAGCAGCATCCGGAAGTTGTCGATCTGATCGAAACCGGCACCTTTTCCGCCACCACCTCGAAGGCGCTGTTCACCGGGGAAGCGATCCCACCCACCCCTCCGGCCGGCGGTACGCTGCTGCCCGGCTTCCCGGCGCCCTATGGCTTCTACACCAGCAATCCCACCAACAATTGGGGAATGCCCAACAGCCTCACCGGCGGCTGCGGACCGTTCTTTATCCGCGGCGACGGCCTCTACTTCGACTTCCGGCGCGCCTGCCGCCAGCACGACCTCGCCTATCGCTGGACCCCGGTTCCCCCCAGCCAGCGGCACCTCGTGGAGAGCCGTTTCCTGCACGAGATGCTCTATGACTGCAGCCTTCGCAATCCGGTGACCGGCAGCCTCTGCGCTATTCGAGCGGGGGTCTATTTCACCTTCACATCATTGCTGGGCGGCTTCTCCTACGGCGGCACCCCGACTCCTGGCTACAACGCCACGGGCACTCCGATTGTCTGGCAGGCGCCGTACTCCTCCTGCGCGCAGGCTTCCCACGTCTTCGTGTTCACCGACGGCTACGGCAATCGCGTGCCCCGGACCAAGCCGATCTATTTCACCGGCGTCGTACGGCAGTACAGCCGGGTCCGCTTCCAGCTCCTCGACGCTTCCGGAAACGTCGTCCTGCAGCACATGACCCACGCCGCGCGGACCAACTGCGTCATCCATCACGAGCAGGAGCGGGTGCCCGCTTCGCTCCTGCCCGACGGGGTGTATCAGGTGCGGGCACTGTTCACGCCGTGGGAGACCGAGCAGGTGACCACGCAGAACCTGGGGAGCCTGGAGATCTTCACCCCTACGGGGAGCACCTCCTGCAACCAGCTCAGCCATGCCTGGGTGTATGGCGCTCAGTACCCCGTCACCCAGGGCGCCGTCATCTACCCGACCGGCGTCGTCCGGCAATACACGCGGGTCTACTTCAACTTCGTGCCGCGGGCGGGAGGCGCGTCGTATCAGCACACGACCCAGACATCCCGGGAGAACTGCGTGGTCCACCACGAGCCGGAAGCCCGCTCGACGGCCTGGTGGGCGCCCGGTCTCTACGACATCTACGCCACCTACACCGAATGGGAGACCGACGGAGTCGTAACGAGAAACGTAGGCGTGCTCGATCTTCTGGCACCACCCCCACCGCCCACCTGTGACCCGTACGCGGAACAGGATTGCTACAACTGGGGCGGACCGTATCAGTGGGACTCCACCAACTGCGTGTGCCGGTGCGTCGGCAGCCCGTCAATCTGTCCGCCGGAGTAGCTGAGGCAGGCTGGATCTAGCCGCAGCCGGGACGCGGCGGGCAAGGAAACGGCTTTCACCTACGACGAGCTGAGCCGGCTCACGGTGGCGGACCCCGCGGACGACCTGCTCACCGTCTACAACTACTGCACGGCCACCTCCACGACCGCCTGCCCGGCCAACGTGAGGGGGCAGGTGATCGAAGCGCGGCGGGTCACCGCCAACGGCTCGGACTTCATCGGCACCCGCACACGCTTCGACGACTGGGGGCGGATGATCGAAGAAGCGGAGCGCATGCCCCCCTCCGGCACCTACGCCGCCCGGACCCTGTCCTACAACGCTCTGGGCTGGCGGACCTTCGTCTCCGAGCAGGGCTCGGCGAGCGGCACCACCTATTCCTACGACGCCCTGGGACGGCCGGTCACGATCACCCCGCCGGACGGCAACACGCACAACGTGACCATGAGTCACCAGGGCGTGCGGCAGGTCACCCGCACCACCAAGGTCGCCACCAGCGCATCCGCGGAGACCAACGCCGCCACCGTCGAGATCTACGACCGTCACGGGCGGCTCTACGAGGTCACGGAACCGAACGGCGTCAAGACCCGCTACGAATACGACGCCGGCAACCGGCTCGGCAAGGTCTGCCAGGGCGCCACGGGGACCGGCACGGCCACCTGCGGGCAGACGCGCCTCTTCACCTATGACCACCGGGGATTTCTCCTCTCCGAGCAGCACCCTGAGAAGGGAGTTTCCGGCAACGGCATCGTCTCCTACTTCAACTACGACGCGAGGGGGCACGTGGGGAGGAAAGTCGACGGCCTCAACGACCTCACCTTCACCTACGACAAGGCCGAGCGGCTGACCCAGGCGCGGGAGACCGGCGGCGCGCAGAGACTCCTGAAAACCTTCACCTACGCCTCCTCCAATTTCACCGACATCTCCAGCACCGACTACAGGACCGGCAAGGTCACCTCGGCGTCGCGCTTCAACTACGTGGGATCGCCTTTCAACGCCACAGTGGAAGTGCGGGACACCTTCGTCTACCGTGGGGCCGAGGGAAGGGCCTCGGAGACCTCGCGGCAGATGTTCTTCAACGGCTCCGCCGAAGAGAAGTTCAACACCACCTACGCCTACGACGGCCTGGGCCTCGTCTCCGCGCTCGGCTATCCCGACTGCGTGGCCGGCGACTGCCCCGCGTCCGACGCTCCCCGCACGGTGACCTACAGCTACGGCTATGGTCGTCTGACGGGCGTTCCCGGCTACACCGGCACGGCGGGGGGCGTGAGTCAGATCACCTATCACGCCAACGGTCTGTTGAATCAGGTCCCGCACGCGAACGGCGTTCTCTACACCCAGCAGAACGATCCCAACGGCATGCCGCGGCCGTCCAACATCACCGCCGTCCGGGGCGCCACCCATCTCTGGACCGCGGGGAGCCACACCTACGACGGAACGGGCAACGTCAAGGCCACGGGGACCCAGACCTACCTGTACGACAGCCTGAGCCGGGTGACCCAGGGGAACATCTCGGGCATCACCCAGAGCTACACCTACGACAACTACGGCAACCTGCTGACCATCACCACCGGCGCTTCGACCGTCAACACGCCCACCTCGGCCTCGACGAACCGGCTGACCGGAGGCGTCTACGACGGCGCGGGCAACCTCACCTCCTGGAACGGCAACGCCTACCAATATGACGCCTTCAACCAGATGGCGCGCTACACTTCAGGGGCGGAGGACTGGATCTACCTCTACGGCCCGGACGACGAGCGCTTCTGGAGCTACCGCACGGCCGGAGGCGGCTCCCTCTGGACGCTCCGCGACCTTTCCGGCATGGTCCTGCGGCAATACAACTCCCATCTGGGCTGGGGCGATTACGACGACTACATCTATCGCGACTCCGCGCTGCTGGCGAACTACCGGTCCAACGGCCAGCAGCGCCATTTCGACGTCGATCATCTGGGCACGCCGCGCCTGGTCACTGACGCTGCCGACAACCAGGTGTCCTTCCACACCTACTATCCCTACGGCCGCGAGCAGAGCCTCCTCCAGGAAGCCGACCGCATGAAGTTCACCGGCCACGAGCGAGATCTCGCGAACGTGTCGGGGGACGCTGACGACCTCGATTACATGCACGCGCGGCACTACTCGCCGTTGACGGGACGGTTCTTGAGTGTGGATCCGATCGGTGGAAGCCCAGCGGTGCCGCAAAGTTGGAACCGCTACGCCTACGTGATGGGTCGAGTGATGAGCTACACCGATCCCACGGGGATGCAGGCGATGGGGAGGGAGTACGCACCGACGGGGATGACCTTCTACGACACAGTATCTGTCGTGACTACACCGTGGGTTCCAGCTTGGAGAGGAACAACTTCGAATCCCTATACCGGGGTATGGGGGCTGAACTTTCTGGTCTTCAGTAATGGATTCTTCAATTCTCCCTCGGATTCGATTGACCAGCTCATCCAGAGGATTCGAGGAGCCTACCAGGATCGTTTTGAGCAGATGGCCGTGGAGGGAAACTACACGGCGGCCTTGATTGACTATGTTGGGCTCGAGCTCGTCATCCCTGAGAGCGGCAGTGATTTGGGGATGGAAGTAGCGATGACAATAATCCCTGGAGGAAGGTTGGGGAGGGGACTTCTCAAGGGGAAGGATGCAGTTAAGGTGGCAGCTAAAAAAGCTTGGCATTGATCTCAAGAAGGCCAAAGAGGCCATCCATCGGGTGAAATACGGACCGGCCGGAGCAGGGCGTAGGGGCGCAGATAACGTGTGGATTGACCCCACCAATGGAAAGATTATATCTCCTCAGACCGGCGAAGTTCTCGGTTCGCTCTATGACTTGGATTAACTAGCCGTCAGGAGGAACAGCATGCTCGATTTCGTGGCGTCCTTCAATGTGGTCGGAGATGATCTTGATCCAGATGAAGTTTCAGGCGTTTTAGGATTGACGCCCAGCAGATCCCATCGTCGTGGTGATCCACATTACGGTAAGGGGGGGCGGTATGCTGACCACTATTCAGGGCTATGGTCACTAAGATCACCATTAGAGAAAAATCAGCCCCTAGAGGAGCATTTGAATCACTTCAACGCTCTACTCAATGGCAAAGCGGAGGATATTGGAGGACTGCGCTCGCGCGGGTTTCACGTGGAATTTTTCATAGGTGTCTTCGAAATTGGCGATGGCGACGAGATATCCCTCTCGGCATCAGAGCTCTCAACCTTGGCAGCCCTTCACGCAGATATTCGATTTGATCTTTATCGTTACGATGATCCTGATGAATAATGCCTCTGTCTGGCTGTGGTTCGTAGAGAAGGCTCATGCAGGAGGTGGGGCGAAGGACATACTGTAAACGCCTCGGGATAGACCCGAGGAGGGCCAAGCTGGCAGTCGAGAATGCAAAGAAGGCTCTCGGCCGCCGGGGAAATGAAAACGTTTTGATCGATCCCAAGTCGGGCGAAATCGTTGTCGTCGGGAGGCTTGGGATTAACCTGGATTTCGACCTCTATTCCTGACATCAGCCGCGCGGCCGGGCCCCTGGTCCTGGGTGGAGCCGAGCGCCTGGACCGATGCATCGGGCGAGCTGACCCTGCCGGGGTATGGTACCATCCAACCTCTAACCAGAAACCCTGGAAATCTAAAGCTTGATGACCGACGGCAATTCTCAGCTTCGTGAAGAGCTGCTCCGGATGAAGGTGGAGCATGAACAGATTCGCGGTGAGCTCGCCAGGCTCGGCGAGCCTCCGGATCATGAGGTGCTCGATCGTTATGAAGACGTGTCGCGGCGCCACATCGACCGGCTGGCGGAAATCCTCCGCGCAACAGGTTGGCCGGGGGAACGCCTCGTGGGTCCTGATGGCGCTCACGCGGCCTGGCTCATCGCCCAGCACGCGGATATGGACCCGTCTTTCCAGACAGAGTGTCTACAGCGCATGGAGGAAGCCCTGGCGAGAGGTGAAGTCAGCCCTCTCCACGTCGCGTACCTGACCGACCGGGTCAGAGTCCGGGCAAACCAGCCGCAGGTCTACGGCACCCAGACTCGTTTTGTCGAGGAGCGCCTGGAGCCGTATCCCATCGAGGACGAAGTGCGAGCCGACGAGCTGCGGCGCGCGGTGGGACTACCGCCGCTCAAGGATTATCTTCCAAAGCTGAAAGATTCGTGATCAAAACTACAGGGCCGAGGACCTTCGGAGTTGCGGGTCCCCGGCCCATGAGGTGAATCCGACAGAGAACGATCAGTCGGCCACGGTGCCGGTTTCGGCGGTAACCTCATCGGGACCAGAGGCATCCACGTGGCAATCGTCATGGCTCACGGCGCAGCTTGTGTGGTGCACCAGATACCAGCGGGTGCCTTCCGCTTCCAAGCCGGCGGAGACTTGACAAAGCTCGTCCTCCGACAACTCCCTGGCCAGGTTACGACCAAGTACCCTCCGCGGATTCTTCTTCATTGCATTCTCCTTAGGCGATCAGCCACAAGGCCCACCTTTCGACGCGAAAGGTGGCCGAACCATCAGGGGAAATCCCGCCTCACCCATGCTGATGCTCCCCGTGGCTGCAACGGAAGCTGGGATTGGAACCGGACTCCAGAGCCTGCAGCTCATCTCTGACCGAGATGTTGTCAGGCTTGGCAACATGCAGAGCGGCATCGGCCTTCATGACGGCCAGCGCTTCTGTCTTGATGTCCTCGAAACGGATCGACGTATCCCGGGGCTGCCAACGGAAGTCCGCGCGCCCATGGATGAGGAACTCGGTAAACGCGTCGAGGATGGGCAAGTCCGGGCAGAATCCTTCCAGCCACAGGAACTGCCCCATCTCATTCACCTCGAGAAAGACGAGCTCGCCTTCGGGCGTGACGACAAAGTCCATGCAGCCAAAAACGATGCCCAGCCGCTTCATCAATCGATGGCAGGCCGCTTCGAGCTCGGGAGAGACGGTGATCCTCTCTACCGGGAGGTCCGCGAAAGCGGCCTTCCAATCGAGCTGGGAAACCGCTTGCGCCTGAGAGTGCAGCTTGACCGCCAGCAACTCGCCGCCGATACAGGTGATTCGCAGCTCGTAGGACTTGCTGATCTTGCGTTGGAAGATCCCTGGAGTGAGCTGCAGAATGTCGTCGTCAGGAAGATCCTCCAGACTGACCTCGGAGGTAAAAAGCATGGCCAGTCCATGTTCCATCTGCCATTGAGCGGGAACGAAGGGCTTGAAGATCACCTGACCGGCATTGTCACGGATGAAGGCTTTGATCCGGTCGGGATCATTGCTGAACAACGTTTTGGGTACCCGTAAGCCGGCGGCTACGGCTTCCCGCAGTTGCACCGGCTTGCTGTTCGCGTAGGCGCGCGCTTGCGGCGGATTCACCCAGAAGGAATCAGGACCGACGAAATGCCACAAGGAATTCTGGAATACCTTGCTTTCTCGCCAGGCGATCAGGCGATCACCTGGATGAATGTCATCCTCGGAGGGCAGGATCGGCAGAGTGGGCCGGCGCAGCCAGACGACATCGAAGCGCGCGTCCCCCAGATCCAGGTCTGAGCCGGACATCGCCCACGACTCCTCGCCCGTTTCTGAAATACTGACAGATATCCGCTGCCGCGTGGGAAAGTCCGCGCCATGCCAGAGCACCGCTTCGTGCCCCTTGGAGCGTAACGCGAGAGCCACGGCCGTCGCGTGGAGGTCATTCACGTGCGTTGGAACGAGAACTCTGGCCAAGTTCACGACCCTTTCACGAAAAGTTTGTCCTATCTTCTTCGAAGAAGCCCTCCCTTGTCAACCCTGGCAGGACGCCCGGGGATGCCGCCCTTATCGCAGGAGGACGCGCAGCTTTTCCGTCAATGCTTCGCTGACCCGCGGGCGGCCGCGCCAGGCGGCGGGGGTAGGCCGCCATCGGGTGAGAAGGATTACAGCGCCTCTTTCCGCAGCTCGGGGAAGACCTTGCCGACCTTGTCGAGCAGGTAGTCGCCGTAGGTGCCCTGGAACGCGTGGACGCTGGCGCGGTCCCAGCGCTCGTCCCGGTCGTCGGAGGGAACCTCCACGCCCGGCAGATCGATCGGCTGCACCCGCGCGAAGAAGTTGGGGTCGAAGAAGAACGGGAACGAGAGCCGGTCGCGCGGAGCCGGGTTGCGGACGCGGTGCGGCGTGGAGCGGAACAGCCCGCTCGGTCATGCGGTCGAGCATGTCGCCGATGTTGCAGACGAACGAGCCCGGCACCGGCGGGGCGGAGACCCATCCGCGACCGCGACTTCACCTCCAGGCCGCCGGCGTCGTCCTGCAGCAGGATCGTCAGCAGGCCGTAGTCGGTGTGCTCGCCCACTCCCCAGAGCGCCGGGTCGGCCGGCGGCGGGTAGTTGAAGATGCGGAACAGGGTCAGCGGCTCGCCGGTGCAGCGGTCGGCGAAGTAGGACTCCTCCAGGCCCAGGCTCAGCGCCAGCCCGGCCATCAGGCGATGGCCCAGCCGCGTCAGCGCGGCCATGTACTCCAGCACCGTCTCGCGGAAGCCCGCCGGCTCGTGGCGGGAAGAGGTTGGGGCCGTGCAAGCGGCGTGCCGGCCAGGACCAGCGGTGGTCGTCGGCGGCAGCTCCGCGCCGAAGTACAGGCCCTCCTTCTGGTCCGGCTTGCCGGAGGTCAGCTCGTCGCCGACGCGGAAGTAGCCCCGCCAGGCCCGGCCGCCCAGGGCCATGCGGATCCGCATCTTGGTCTCCACGTCCTGGGCGAAGAACTCCCGGCTGAGGTCGCGCAGCCGCGTCTGCAGTCGCCTCGTCCACGCCGTGCCCGACGACGTAGAAGAAGCCGCTCTCCCGGCACGCCTGCCCGAGCCGCAAGGCGACCTCCCCCTGGCCGGGGCCGCCAGCCACCAGCTCCCTCACATCGACAATCGGAATGTGTGAAAAATCCCGCGCTGTCCTCATGGGCGTATTGTAGGCGGAAGCTTGAAGCGTACAATCTATATGCTACAATCGCATCCACTATGACCCCACAGCTTTCGGCCGCCGACATCCGTCGGTATTACGACGACGGTTTCTTGATCCTCGAAGACCTTTTTTCCCGCGAGGAAGTCGCGGAGATGGCCGAGGCCACGGAGCGGCTGCGGGCGATGGGACGGGCGCTCGCGGCGGCGCTCCCCGACGGCGACGACGGCGCGGCCGAGCACAAGGTCGAGCACGCCGGCAGCCAGTTCGTCTTCGGGGGCACGAACGGATCGCGCCGGCTGCTGCGGGTCGTCTGGGCGGGAGGCTGCGAGCCGGCGTTCCTCGCCTGTGGGCGGGACCCGCGGCTCACCGTCGTGGTCGGCCAACTCTTCGGCTCGTCCCAGGCGGTCCACCTGCTCAACCAGTTGCATGCCAAATATCCCAACGACGGGCTGGAGTTCGAGCCTCACCAGGACAGCGAGCACCGGCGCTACGGCACCCCGGAGTGGCGCGACGTCAACGGCCGGGGGTCCTACGTCCAGACCGTGGTCGCGATCGACGACACGACGCTGGACAACGGACCGCTGATCTTCTATCCGGGCAGCGGACAGCAGGGGCATCTCGATCCGGCCCTGGTGCGGAGCCGCTACCGCGGTCCCGGCGTCCCCGCGCTCCTCAAGGCGGGAAGCGCTGCGTTCTTCGGTCCCTACGTTGTCCATCGCAGCGCCGAGAACCGCGGCGCCGCCCCCCGGCGCATCGCCATCAACGGCTTCGCCCTCCCCGGCGCCAACTCCCGCCCCTACTTCGGCTCCGGCACCGGAGTGCCGGTCGATCTTTTCCCGCAATAGGCATCTGGAAAATGGGCACGCGGTTTGCTGCCCCCTTCCGGGGATAAGGAGGTGTCTATGGAAATCCAATGGCAGCGGGACATCGAAGCGGCGCAGAGGGAAGCGAGCCAGGCCGGCAGGCCGTTGCTCCTCGACTTCACCGCCGCCCCCATGTGAGGGGCATGCGCTCGGCTGGAAGCCGAGGTGTACCCCGATCTCCAGGTCGCGACCTTCATCACTGAGAACTTCGTTCCGTACCGGGCCCACGTCAAGGAGCAGCCGGAGGCGTTCGAGCGCTTCGACGTCCAATGGACGCCGACCGTGGCCATCCGCGACGCGGGAGGCACGGAGCGGCACCGTTTCGAGGGCTACCTGCCGGCGCCGGACTTCCTGGCGCAGTTGCGGCTCGGACTGGCCCACGCGGCCCGCGCGCGCGGCGACTATGCCGACGCGGAGCGCCGCTACCGCGAGCTCGCCGACGATTCCGTGCCGGGAGACGTGGCTCCGGAGGCGCTCTACTGGGCGGGCGTCTCGAAGTACAAGGGCACCGGCGACGCCGGCGCGCTGGGCGAGACCGCCGGCCACTTCAAGACCCGTTTCACGGACAGTCCGTGGGCGAAGAAAGCGTCGGTGTGGGGCCAGTGAGGCTGCGCGGCAGAAAGCGTCAGCGGAGTGAGAGGCCCGCAAGCAAGGACATCAACGACCTAAAAGACCGAAGGGACTTAAACGACGGGCAATGTCAGCGTTCCTCGTCCTTTGTGTCGTTTAGGTCGTTTATGTCCTTTAGGCGCTTACGGCGCCTCATCGACAAAGCTTTGTCGATGATCAAGCGGCGATACCCAGAGTCGCGAATAACCCTCGCATTTCTCGCTGGATCGCCTCGTAATGGTCCTCCAGAGGGCTCTCCTGGTTGGGCTGCCGAGGAACCTCCGTTTTTCCAGCTCCAGCCAACAGGGGCTTGATCACCTTGTCCAGAAGCGTCCCCAGCGCGGCCATGGCTCGCAAGCCTTGGGCGGTGGCCTGGTAGCGTCGCGAGCCACCGCGCCGGCTCACCCATCCTTTGCCACGAAGCTTTTTCAGGTCGTAGGCCGCTTGGCGGGGCTGGTAGTCGAGGCTCAGGCTCTGCCGCACCTTGGCCGCCAACTCCGAGGCGCTAAATCCCTGAGGAGACAGCGCCAGCGCCAGCACCCCAGCCATCATAGCCCGCGCTCTTCGTTGGTTGATGTCGACACCGCCGACCCGGGTTTTGCCCACCTGGGAAGGCTTGGCCAAATCCTCCAGAGTCCCATCCGAGATCCAGCCCGTACCTGTGCAGCGCAGGACCTCCAAGAATCTCTCCACCATCCCAGAAAGACGCCTCACGATCTCGGGAAACTTCTCCAACACCTTGCCGCAGCGCAGATCCGCTGTGTTGTGGGCCATCGCCTCGATGCGCAGGACGCGTTCGCCCTTGGTATAGCTCTTTAAGCTCAAGCGCCCAAAATGGACCTTGAAGACCGTCAGATCATACGTGGGTCTCTCGACCACGACCTCGCATCGCGACTTGCTGCTGAGCCTCGGCCGATTCTTGACACCGAAGATCGTCTTGACGATGGGAAGGTCCAGCGGCGCTCGCGTACGGTCGATGACCCCCTCGAACACCTCTTCCATCTCGGCGCCACAACGAAACAGCAGGTTCCGGCTGTATTCGGCCTGGTAGACCGAGTAGCAATACTGAAACCCGCTTTGCTTCTGCTCCTCCAGGCCAAGACCGAAGGCCAGACAGGTATAAAGCCAACGCTCGCAAACCTGACTCAGGCGCCCTATAGCGGTCGGCGACCGCAAGGTGTCTGCGACCCGCGCCAACTCGCGAGCGTTGGAAACCATGGTAAAGCAGTTGCCCTCTTTGCAAAACTCCAGCCCGGACTTGCGGGCTTGGCTGGCCACATACTCGTGACCGTTGAGCACTACCTGAGAGGTGAAGGGCGGATGACCACAGATCTTGATCATCACGTGGCCCCACTCTTCGTCGATCAGATGGAAGCTGTAGTGATGGACCCAGACCTGCTTGCGCTTCAGATTGAGGCCCCCGCTGCCGAAACGCTCCACCTCCCACACCGAGGCCGGGGCTCGGCCGACCAGCACTACAAAGATGCCCCGAAAGCTCGCATCGGCGGGTAAATACTCCGCCGCGATCTCGCTCTTGCGCTCGCCAGCCGCGCAGTCCACCACCGGAACACCCTTCTTTTTAGCCCAACCCCGCAACCGCCGGGAAAAGCGGCCTGCCAGCCGCATCAGATGGGCGTTGTCGAGGTCCTCGTCACCACCCTGCAGACGGCGCCACCAAGTACGAAACCCTCCAGGCGATTGGCCCAGAGGAAAGTAGGCATTGAGCACCAGCCGGTCCACGACATCGTAGGCATCCTCTAAAAACTCGGCATAGTATCGGCTGAAAGGGTCTTCCGGAATCATCCCGACCTCCCAAGTCACCAGAAGTTCCGCCTTCAGGATACCTCATCCGGCCGCCTTCGGCTGCCCCGATAGGGGCCACGTTTCCGGGCGAAGTCCCGGACAACGCCTAGGTCCTTCCGGCATTTCTCGCGCGCAGGCTCCCAGCCTCACGATTCCCGCGGCGACCCATTGGCGGACAAATCGCCGCGCCGCCCTGCGCTCAGTCAGCCGCCGGACAGGAGCAGGTCCCGTCGTCGTTATAGACACAGGTCCTGCACACACAAACCGGTCCGGCATCGGGCACGCAGATGTCGAATTCGGCGACGGCGTAGGTACTGTCCGGCACTCTGGCCGGACGCGGCATGAAACCGTCGAGAGAGAAGACAGTTCCCAGTACGAAGATCAAGATCGCCAGGCTCTTCATGATCATCCTCCTTTCGCTAACTCCTCCCCTACCCGCTACTTGCGGGTCAGCATAAGCTTCTACAGCGATCTCGTCAACGGCATAAGGCGGACCGGCTGATGGCCACATTGACGAGGCTCCGCTTCGTGGCCACCCCCACGACGATGCCGCTGTTGGGGAGCTTCACGAAGAAGTTGTGCCGTCAACTCGACCATCTGATGTAGTCGTCCTTGGGGACCTTCAGCTTCTTCTTCTGCCCGTTGATGTTCACGTCGACGAAGAACGTTCCCTCGGTCTTCTTGGAGGGCCTCGCCTCGAGGATCTCGTAGGACTCCACGCCGTCGTGGATGCCCCCCTCGTTGCGCCAACTGTCGAAGGCGTCCACCGCCACCTCCTGCACACCCTGGTCCTGGATGAACACGACGTCCTTGTACCAGCGGCAGATCGCCGTCTGCTCTTTCTCCTTGTCGCTGTCCTGCAGGGCCTTCAGGATGAAATCCACACGTTTTTTCGCGAGGTCCGCGGGATCGTCAGCGAGCCCGATCTTCGCCAATTGGGCATTTTCACAACCTAATGCAAACAGCATCATTACAATCGTCAACGAGATAAGTATACGCGCGCGCATGATTCCCCTTTCTGGGTTGAACCACTCAATCAATTTGCTACGAGTTTTCCCTATGGTATGCCGCTTTGGGAAGGCAGGTCAACCGGGGAGGAGAACGCGAAAAGGGCGGCCCCACGGGGGCCGCCCTTGCAAAGGATCGATCAGCAGAACTTGATCTATTTCGCGGGCTTGGCCGGCTTCGGCTCGGCGATGGCGAAAACGCTCTGGCGGCCGCGCACGATGATCATGCCGTCCACGATCGCCGGCGTGGCCATCAGCACCTCGCCCATGGGGTTCTTGGCGAGCAGCTCGAACTTCGGGCCCGCCTTGACCACGTAGACGTCGCCGTCTTCGCTCGGGAAGTAGATCTTGCCGTCGGCCGCCACCGGCGAGGCGGTGAAGGCCACGGTGGTGTTCCCGGCGACCCGCTCGCGGTAGACCTGGGTGCCGGTCTTGGCGTCGTAGACGGTCAGGACGCCGTTGTTGGCGCAGGTGTAGAGGTGGTCGCCGTAGACGACCGGCGTCGGCATGTAGGTGCCGCCCTGCTTCATGCTCCAGGCGAGCGCCTCGTTCGCCGACTTGCCTTCCGCGGGCGTGATGTCGCCGTTCGCCGTGCCCAGGCGGATGGCATAGATCGGCCGGACGGGCGGGTAGCCCGCGGTGATGAAGACGAGGCCATGGGCGGAGATCGGGGTCGGGACGGCGATCTCCGAGCCGCCGGTCAGGCGCCACAGCTCCTTGCCGGTCGCCGCGTCATAGCCGCGGACGAACTTGGTGGCGTTGGTCACCACCTCGGCGCGCTGGCCGCTCTCGAAGACGGTGGGCGTGGCCCACGAGGGGTTCTCGTCGCGGTCCGTGCGCCAGACCTGACGGCCGTCCTTGAGGTCGTAGGCGGCGATGTAGGAGCCCTTCTGCAGGTCGGCCTGCACGATCACCAGGTTCTTGTAGATGATCGGCGAGGCGCCGTACTCCCACTGATAGGAGGGGTCGTAGAACCAGCCGGCGTCGAGCACCCCGAGGTCCTTCTTCCACTTGAGCGTGCCGTCGGCCTTGTAGACGAAGAGGCCGCCGGTGCCGAAGAGGGCCACGACGTGCTCGCCGTCGGTCGCCGGCGTCGGGTCGGCGTGGGTCGATTTCATGTGCCGCTTGACCTTCGGCTGGCCGGAGTGGGCCACCCGCTCCCACACGACCTTGCCGGTCTTGCGGTCGAGGGCGTAGACCTTCCAACTGTGCTCGCCTTCGTTCTCGACGGAGTCGACGTCGCCGTAGAGCCCGTGGCGGAAGGTAGGGTTGGCCTGGGAGGAGACGGCGGTGGTGACGTAGACGCGGTCTCCCCAGACCACCGGGCTGGAATGGGCCAGGCCCGGGATCGGAGTCTTCCAGAGGACGTTGGTCCCCTTCTCGGCGTCCCAGGAGGCGGGCGCCGGACCCTCGCCCACGCCCGAGGCCAAGGTACCGCGGAACGAGGGCCAGGCGGGAGCCTTCGCCTCCTCTTTCTTCGCCGCTTTCTCGGCCCCGGCCGAGGACGACAGGCCGAGCAGCAGCAGGGCGGCGAGCGGCGCGATGATCTTCTTCATGGCGTCTCCTTCTTCTTGAATGGCATCTGGCCCCCACCCTGGTCGAGCGTCATGCCGGTGACTTTCCCCCCTTCGGCCTGGAAGGTGATCTTGATGCCCGCGAACTCCTCGGCCCGGAAGGTCGTCGGATCGATGGCGGAAAGGGTGAGGGAGCCGCCCTCGGCGGTCCCGATGAGCTTGCCGTCCTTCAAGGCGACCGTGATGTTGAACCGCGGGCCCTCGTAGACGCCCTCGTAGGTCTTGAGGACGGCGGGGTCGACGGTCACCACGGCGGGCGGCTTGGCGCCGGCGGCCTCGAGGAGGGTCACGATCTCGGTCTTCTCGGCCTTGGTGGCGGCCGCCAGCGCTTCGCTCAGCGTCTCAGGGCCGACCTTGCCGCGTTCGAGGATCACCTTCACGATGGCGGTCTCGCCCTGGCTGGCGGCCCCTGTCAGCGCTCCGGCCTCCCCCTCGGCCCCCTTGGCGAGCAGCGCCCGCACGATCTCGGCGTGCCCTCTCTGGACCGCCCAGTCGAGCGGCGCCGCGTTGTAGAAGCTGTCCTTGGTGTTGGGATTGGCGCCGCGTTCCAGGAGCAGGTTGACCACCGCCGCGTGCCCCTTGTCGGAGGCGAAGGCGAGGGCGGTGCCGCCGTACTTGTTGGCGGCGTTCACGTCGGCGCCGGCGGCCAGGAGCTCCTGGACCTTCGCCAGGTCGCCGGCGCTGGCGGCGCGCCGCAGCGCGTCGCCGGGGTCGTCCTGCGCGAGACAGGGATTGGATACAGCGAACAGGAGAGCGAGGGCAAGACAGCCCCCCGCGGCACGGAGCTTGAGCATCACGACCTCCTTCGGTCTCTTCAATGATACGAAGGCCACCGCGCAAAGTTACTCTGGAACGGGCTGCGGTTCCACCGGGCGCGCGCGGGCGAGCGTGGCGCGGCGGACGTGCCGGACCACGAAGAACTGGGCGAGGCCGGCGGCGAAGGCGAAGTTCTCGCCCAGGCCGCGGAAGATCTCCGCCAGCGGGAAGTCCGGGGCCAGCAGGCCGGGGTCCAGGGCGGCCACCGCGTCATAGAGGAGCCAGGAGACCCGGCCGGCGGTGATCAGGGCCCACGGCCAGGAGAAGAGGCTGCCCCGCAGCGACACGGCGGTCAGGAGCAACGGGCTGATCAGGCAGAGGGAGAGGATGTCCGTGATCGCGGAGACCGTGGGTCCCAGATACGTCCAATCTCCGTCCGCAAACTTCTGCGCGTTCTCCACGGCGGCCGGACCGGCGACCACCACCGCCAGCACGGCGGTGATGGCGCCCACCGCCAGGAAGCCGGACCGCCCCCCCGGCATCAGGAGCGCCGCCTTCTTCCACGCCCGCGAGAGCAGCCAGACGCCGGCGAGAAGGACGAGGTTGGCGAGGACGACCAGCGAGCTGAGGACGACCGTCTCCCAGGGGCCGGCGTTCGCCGGCTTGAAGGAATCGTTCAGCCGCAGCAGGTCCCGGATGAGGATCAGGACCGTTCCCGAGCCGAGCAGGCGCCAGGCCCTGCGCAGGTGATCGCCCCGCCCGAAGACCGACATCGCCGCGAAGCAGCCCACGAGCGCCAGGACGCGCAGCAGGATGCGCTGGCCCACGAGGAAGGACGCCAGGCTCTCAGTGCCCAGCAGCGACCAGGAGACGGCGATGAAGACCGCCGCGTAGAGAAAGGGAAAGACGACCAGTCCACGGAAACGCATTCAGTGCACCTCGCTGCCGATCTGCTGCAGCAGGTCGTCGGCCGTTCCACGGCCCATCAAGGTCTGAAGAAAGGGCCGCAATCCGTCGATCAACGGCCTGAGGTGCGCGGGGGTCAGGTCTTCGGGCGATAGCCCGAGGTCGCGCCGCGCCACCGACTTGATCCACATCTGGGCGTTGAACTGGCCGATGTAGGGCGCCAGCCGCGCCGCGACCTGTTCGTGAATGGACGAGGAAATGCCCGCCAAGACAGCTCCTCCGCAGCCTTCAAGGCTGACTGGATGACGCGTTTTCGATTGGCGCCATGATATCTGCTTTGCCGGCAACCGCCAAGAGCCGGCCCAACGGGTGTTAAAGTTGCATTGTTGAACCCTGGACGCCAGATCCCGCCGGTGCGGGGCCTTCGTGGAGCGTCCGCGTATGGAGCGCCATGCCTTTCGTCTGCCGCCACAAGGTCCACGGGGGACCTCAGTTCTGCGTCGCCGACCATCCCGGGGACGCGCCCTGCGGGGCCTTCGAGTACGTCCGCGTCGAGCGCCCGGAGGACCTCCCTCCCGCCGATCCGCGGATCGTGGACGTGGCCGTCCTCGACATGAACCACGGCTGGCCGAACCTCGGCCACGACTCCCTCGTCCACGCCCTGCTGGACGACGCCTGCGACCTCCTGCCGGTCTACGAGGAGACGGGGCTGCGCGTGCGCGCCCTGTCGTTCGACGTGCGCCGCGCGGGGATGATCCCGGAGCTGCCGGGCGGCCGCTTCAAGGTCTACGTGGGCACGGGCGGCCCGGGGCACCTGGACCCGTACGCCAACGACGGCGCCTCGGAGAGCAGCCAGGGAATCCGCGAAGACCCCTCCTGGCTCGCTCCGGCCGGCCGCCTCTTCGACGCCATCGTCGCTGACGACAGCGCATCCCTCTTCGCCGTCTGCCATACCTTCGGCGTGCTGTGCCTCTGGTCGGGGATCGCCCGGCCCGTGCTGCGCGGCCCGGAGAAGGGGGGGAAGAGCGCCGGCGTGCTCGAAAACGTGCTCGCGCCCGAGGCCGAGGGGCATCCCTGGTTCCGCCGCTTCGGCGAGGAGCTGCCGGACGGCCAACGGCTGCGCATCCTCGACAGCCGCCTCTTCGATCTCATTCCGGGCTCCGGGCATTTCCCCGCCGGGGTCACGCCGGTCGGCTGGGAGACGCTCGGCGTCGACGGCCCGCCGGGCGACGCGCTCACCATGGTGGAGCTGGCGCGCGACCCGGGCGGGGTGATGCCGCGCGTCTTCGGCGTCAACCATCATCCGGAGATCGTGAACCGCGCGCGCCAGCTCCTGATCCTCGAACAGAAGGTCGCGCGCGGCGAGGTGGACGCGCAGTGGGCCGCGGAACGGCGGGAGGCCATGACCCGGACCTACCCGGACGAGGACTCCGACAACCTCCTCGAGCTCACGTCGAACTACACGCTTCTCGCGCCGCTCCGCTTCCACCTCTGGCGGCAGGTGCGGCTGCGGGCGGAATCGCTCGGGCTGGCGGTCGACCTGCACGAAGACCGCGTGGCGTCGTGATCCCGAAGCCCCTCCTCCCCGCCGACCTCGACCTGGAGACCGAGATCGCCGAGTTCCGGCGGCTGCAGCCCCGTCTGCAGGAAGTCTGGGAGGCGCTCAACTTCCGCGACGAAGAGGCCCACACCTCGGTGGTGGTGCCGTCCCTGACGCTCGACCAGAGCGAGCTCCGCAAGCTGGCCGGCGCCAGCTTCTACGAGGAGCGCCTGCTGTTCCTGCTGATCCGGCTGCGCAACCCGCAAGGCGCGGGTGGTCTACGTGACCTCGCAGCCGGTGCACCCGATGATCCTGGACTACTACTTCCAGCTCCTCGCGGGCATCCCGGCGAGCCACGCCCGCTCGCGCCTGACGCTGCTCTGCGCCCACGACGCCTCGCCGCGCTCGCTGACCGAGAAGATCCTCGAACGGCCGCGCCTGATCCAGCGCATCCGCGAGGGCATCCCCGACCTCTCGCGCGCCTACCTGACCGTCTTCAACTCGACGCCGCTCGAAAGGCGGCTCGCCGTGCTGCTGGGCATCCCGCTGAACGGCGCCGATCCCGACCTCGCCTGGCTGGGGACGAAGTCCGGCAGCCGCAAGGTGTTCCGCGAGGCGGGCGTGGCGCTGCCGGAGGGCTTCGAGGACCTCCACGGCACGGCCGAGGTCGAGGAATCGCTCATCGAGCTGGCGGCGCGGCGGCCCGGCCTGCGGCGCGCCGTCATCAAGCTGAACGACAGCTTCTCGGGCGAAGGCAACGCCATCTTCCGCTACCCGGAGATCGGCGGCCGGGCCGCGGTGCGCGAAGCGTTGGGCAACCTCCAGTTCTCCGTGCCCGAGGAAACGCGCGAGGCTTATTTCGAGAAGTTCTCCAGCATGGGCGGCATCGTGGAGGAATTCATCGAGGGGAAGGAAAAGGTCTCGCCGAGCGCGCAGCTCCGCATCAGTCCGGGCGGCGAGGTGCTGCACATCTCCACGCACGACCAGATCCTGGGCGGCCCGAACGATCAGGTCTTCCTCGGCTGCAGCTTCCCGGCGCGCGACGACTACCGCGTGCGCCTCCTGGAGGACTCGGCGCGGATCGGCAAGGTGCTGGCCACCTACGGCGTGGTGAGCCGCTTCGGCATCGACTTCCTGCTCTGGCGCGACGATCCGGACCAGGACTGGAACATGGCGGCGCTGGAGATCAACCTGCGGATGGGCGGCACCACCCACCCGTTCCTGGCGCTCCGCTTCCTGACCGGCGGCCATCACGACGCGAACACCGGCCTCTTCTTCTCTCCCCTGGGGCTGGCCAAGTACTACCGCGCGACGGACAACCTGCGCGCCGAGTCCTACCGCGGCCTCCTGCCCGAGGACCTGATCGACATCCTCACCGTGAACCGCCTGCACTACAACCACGCGACGGACTCGGGCGTGCTCTTCCACCTCATCGGCGCCGTCTCCGAGTTCGGCAAGCTCGGCTTGACCGCCATCGGCAACAGCCGCGAGGAGGCGGACGAGCTGTACTACCGGGCGCTGGAGGTGCTGGACCGGGAGACGAGCTAGCGTTAGATCAGACTGAGCTGCTCCGGCTTCCGCTCCCGCATCTCCCCTACCCGCCGCTCCAGCAGCGCCTCCTCCAGATCCGCCAGGAAAGGCGAAGGCTTCGCTTCCACGGTCTGCCCGCGAAGAGTCCGCTTGCGGCTGTGGAAGAGGAAGAGCCGGGAGCAGGCGCGGGTGATCCCCACGAAGAAGAGGCGGCGCTCTTCGGCGAGGTCCGACGTCGGCGGTCGCCGAGCCGGGCCAGATCAGCGGCAGGAGGCCGTCCTCGCAGCCCACGAGGAAGACCACGGGGAACTCCAGCCCCTTGGCGGCGTGGAGGGTGAGGAGGGAGACCCGCTCGGCCCGCGGGTCCCAGGCGTCCACCTCGCCGCCCAGGGCCAGCTCGGCCAGGAAACCGTCGAGGTCGTTCCCGGCCCGGATCGCCAGCGGGCGCAGCAGCTCGGCGGCGGCGAGGAGGGCCAGGTCCGCCGAGTCCTCGGACAACGACGCGGTCTCCAGGAGGGCTTCGACGCTCCGCCCCGGCTCTTCCAGGGCCTGGCGTCTGAAGGAGCGGGGATCAGGGCGCGGACTCCCGGGCTGGTCGGTCAACGGGCGATGCGAGCGCTTCTGGAACGGGATGCCGGCCCGGCCCAGGGCCTCGATCAGCGGCGGCGCCTGGGCGTCGGTGCGGTAGAGGATGGCCACGTCGTCGAAGGAAAGCCCGGCGCCGTCCCAGGTAATTCCTTCCCAACCATCGACCCGGCCGCTGTCGAACGAGAAGGAGGTGGTGCCGCCCAGCAGCCGCTCCAGGGTGTGGACCACCAGCTCGGCCTCGGCCCGCTCGCTCGCCGCCTGCTGGATGACGATCCGCGGCGCGGCGCCGGCGCGCACGGCCACCAGACGCCGGTCCGGGACGAGGCTGCCGGGGCGGATCGCCTGGCAGGCCGCCTCCACCACGGTCCGCGTCGAGCGGTAGTTGCGGGTCAGGTGGATCGACCCGCGCTCCGGGCCAGTCCTCCCGGAAGCGGAGGAAGAAGCCCACGTCCGCGCCGCGGAAGCGGTAGATCGACTGGTCCGGATCGCCGATGGCGCAGAGGTTGGCCGCCGGGGGGCGCCAGGAGCCGGATCAGGGCGTACTGGAGGGGATCGATGTCCTGGTACTCGTCGATCGAGATCCAGCGGAAGCGCTCCCGGTAGAAGTCCGCCAGGTCCGGCCGCTCCCGGAGTAGCTCCAGCGGCCTCAGCAGGAGGTCGTCGAAATCGAGCAGGCCGCGCCCCTCCAGGGCCTCCTCGTAGAGCGCGACGCGACGCGCCAGCTCCGGGAAGCACCTCCTGGCTCCCCCGTTGGCGGCGAACCTCGCCGATCTCCTCCAGCAGGCGCTCGGCCTTGGAGGGAGGGACGTCGAACAGCTCGCGGACGATCTCCTCCCGCTCGGCCGGGACGGCGATCCGGAAGCCCGACGCGAGGCCCGCCTCGGCGGTCCGCTCGCGCAGCAGCGTCAGGCCCAGGCCATGGAAGGTGGCGACGGAAAGGCGTCCCGCGGCTTCGGGCACCAGGGCCGCCAGCCGCTCCTCCATCTCGGCCGCGGCCCGGCGGCTGAAGGTGACGGCCAGGCACTGCTCCGGGGCCACGCCGCGCTCGGAGACAGATGGGCGAGGCGATGGGTGAGCGTGCGCGTCTTGCCGGTGCCGGGACCGGCGACGATGAGGAGCGGGCCGTCGAGGATCTCGGCGGCGGCGCGTTGCTCGGGGTCGAGGAGAGACAGAAGACCGGAGCCCCCCTCCCCGAAACCCTCACCCCCTGGCCCCCTCTCCCGACCCCTCCCTCCCTCCCTCACCGGGAGAGGGGGAACGTGGCTGGGGCGATCAGCCCAGAGGCGGGGATTTTCGTTCTCAGCAGGGCGGGTAGGTACAAGCTCCGCTCCGACACCGCGAGACCCGGAATCCTCACTTCCGCCCGCAAGCGTTCCCCCTCTCCCGGTGAGGGAGGGAGGGAGGGGTCGGGAGAGGGGGCCGGGGGTGAGGGCTCGGGCGGGCGCTCAAACAACGGCGCCACCACCGACCGCCCGCGGATCTCGTCCGGCTCGAACAGCCGGATCACCCCGTACTCGCCGTCGTACCCCGCCTCGCGGCGGACCTGGCCGGCCCGCAGGCGGACGAGCGCCTCGGCGAGCAGCCCGTCCTCCCGCCCGGGCGACGTCCTCCAGGGGGATCCGCTCCAGGATGTCGATCTCCGGCCCCAGCCGGGCCACGAGCTGCGAGAACGGCCTGCTCGACGGCGCGCGACTTGGGCCCGACGCCGTGGATCTCCGACGAGGATCTCCGGCAGGGGCACGAGACAGCGGAACGGATCGGTCCGCTCCCGCGCGCGCCTCCTCGGGACGGTCGGCCAGCTCCTCGACCCGGTGCATCACGCCCACGGTCAGCGGCTTGCCGCAGGCCGGGCAGAGCCCCTGCGCGCCGCCGCGTCTCCGGCGGCTCCAGGCGCACGCCGCAGGCGCGGTGGCCGTCCAGGTGGTACTTGCCCTCCTCGGGGAAGAACTCGACCGTGCCGCCGTACCCCTCCCCCGTCTCCAGCGACCGGCGGATCGCGAAGTAGTCGAGGTCGGTGTCGAAGGCGCAGGCCTCGCGGCCCAGCATGGGCGGCGAGTGGGCGTCCGAGTTGCTGACCAGGGTGAAGCGGTCGAGCCCCGAGACCCGCCAGTTCATCGGCGGATCGGAGGAGAGCCCCGTCTCCACCGCGAAGATGTGCGGCGTCAGATCGCCGTAGCACTCCTCCACCGAGTCGAAGCCCGACTTCGAGCCCAGGACGGCGAACCAGGGCGTCCAGACGTGGGCGGGGATCAGATAGGCGTCCGGCCCGCTCTCCAGGGTGATCTCCAGCAGGTGCCGCGAGTCGAGCCCGAGGATGGGCCGGCCGTCCGCGTCGAGGTTGCCGATCGCGCCCGAGCTTCTCGCGCAGGCGCGCCGCCGTGTCGAGGTTGGAGGCGTAGATCAGGTGGTGGACCTTCCGCGTCCGGTCCCCCTTCTTGTAGATGGTGGAGATCTCCACCTCCAGCAGGAACCGGACCGGCCCGTGGCAGGACGGCGGCAGGCTGCCGCTCGACCTCCCGCTCGATCTCGGGCCGCAGCCGGAACAGCCCCGGCTCGGCCGGCACGAGCTTGGTGCGGATCTCCTCGAACCAGGCCGGATGGGTGAAGTCGCCGGTGCCGACGACCGTGATCCCCTTCCGCCGCGCCCAGAGCGCCAGGTGCTCGAGATCCGCGTCCCGGCTCGTGGCCCGGGAGTACTTGGAGTGGACGTGGAGATCGGCGTAGAAGAACATGGCACGGCTGAGCGGAACCGCCGTGACGGTACAACGTCACGACGGTTCTGTCCAGCGGTGTCTTTGGAGACAACGGAAAGGCCGAGCCCTCACCCCTGGCCCCTCTCCCGACCCCTCCCGCCCTCCCTCACCGGGAGAGGGGAACGTAGATCAGCGGTCCTTGCCGCACCAGGCCCCATCTTTCCTGCAGTCTCCCCTCCTCTCCCGGTGAGGGAGGGCGGGAGGGGTCGGGAGAGGGGCCAGGGGTGAGGGCCGCGGCGGTCTACACCGCCGCCCCCCTCCGCATCCGCGCCAGCGCCAGCAGCGCCAACAACACCACCAGCACCGCCGCGCCGGGCCCGGTGAGGACAGGGATCATCGCCGCCGACAGGACTCTCACACAGCAAGGGCCGCTCTCACGCACCGACTCGTTGACGCCATCGCCATCGGCGTCGAACGAGACCGTCGCCAGGTTGCAGATCGTCTGCCCGGCGGTCCCCAGATCGATCATCGCCGTGATCTGGATCGTCACCATGGATCCGGCGGGGATGGCTCCGTTCCAGCGCACGGTGTTCCCCAGGGTCGCAATGACGCCGCTGTCCGCGACGGCGCCCACCAGGGTCAATCCGGGGGGCAGCGCGTCCACGAATTCGTCGCCCGGGTTGTCCGCCTGGTCCTCAGGGCCACCGTTCCAGAGCACGAACGTCTTGGTGATCACTCCGCCCTCGAAAGGCTGGCCCGCGATCTCCTTGCAGATCGCGGTGACTCCCGGAGCCGGCAGGATCTCGTCCGTATCCGTGGAGGAGTTATTCCCGGGGATCGGGTCCGCGACGCCTTGAGGCGGCGAGACCGTCGCCGTGTTGCTGAGCGTTCCGGCGAACATGGAGGAGACCACGGCCTCCACGACGTAGGTCTCCTTGCCATGGGCCGGCAGGTCCAGCGTGTCGACCAGATCGCCGCCCAGGTTGGGCGCGCAGCCCACGCCCCGGCACCAGTTCAACTGCTCCAACTCCAGAGGAAAGACGTCCTCGACCCGCGCCCCGGCGACGGCGCTCTCGCTCAGGTTCTCGACGACGATCGTGTAGACAATCGCGTCTCCGGGCGCCGCCGTGTCCAAGCCATCGGACTTGTCGATCGCGAGGTCGATGGAGCACTGGGCGGCCTCGGTCGGCACGGAATCCGTATCGTTCGGGGACACGGGATCGCAATCGCTTGTCACTGAAGCGCTGACCGTCACGGCGGCCGGAGGAGTGAAGACGGGAGGCGCCTTGAGGGTCACCTCAACCTTGACCGTACCCCCCGGAGCGATGTCTTCGGGCTTACAGGGCAAACCCTGCGCGCACGGACTGGAGATCACCACGACCTCGAAGCCCGCGGGAAGCTGGACCTGAATCTCGACGCCCCGGGCGGCGCAGAGACCCTGGTTGGTCACCGTGATCGCATAGAGCGCCTCGGCGCCGGCGCAGACAGACTTCGGGCCGGCAAGATCCAGGGCGAGGTCGGCGCCCGGCTCGGGATCGATCCGGTTGGTGTCGGAATCGCAGGTTACCGATCCGCCGGGAAGTTCGACGCACGCCGTGTTGGTCACGGAACGGAACTCGCACTCGCATGGGACGGTTCCCTCCACCTGATAGGTGACGGCGCCTTCCGCCGGCAACTCGACGGAATCCAGCAGATCGCCGGGAATCGCAGGCGCGCAGTCCTCGCCGCGACACCAGCGGACATCCTTCAGACCGGCCGCCGTGAGGTCGTCCGTAACGGTGACGCGGACCGCCGTGTGGACAGACGGTTGCGGACGGTGATCGCTGTAGAGGGCAGAGCTGCCAGGAGCGATGTCGTCCCGGTCATCGGTCTTCTCGATCTCAACGCAATCCTCGGTCGGGCCGATCGTGAGAGCAACCGTGGAGGTGTTGTTCTCGAGATGGGGATCTTCGACGTTATCAGGGGGATCGATCGTGGCGGTGTTTTCGATCGTTCCCGACGCCTCCAAGTCGAGGACGCCGTCCACGGTGTAGGTCACCGTGCTCCCGACAGAAAGGTCTACCCGGTCAGCGATGGCTCCCGTCACCGTGCCCGGGGCGCAACGCGCGCCGGACGATGCCACGCAGGTCCAGGTGACGCCGGTCAGCTCTTCGGGGAAGTCATCCGTCACCAGGGCGCCCGTCACCGGATCGGGACCCCGCGTTCGTGGCGGTAATCGTGTAACGCACGCTCTGTCCGGGCAGGATCTCGCCGGAGCGGATCTCTTTCTCGACCTGAAGGTCGGCGCTGGGTTGCGGCTGAGGCGGCGGCGTGTAGCTTCAATGCGTAAAGCGCGAGGCAGTGGCAGTTCACCGAGCCGCCCAGGACATGGACTTTCCCATCTAGAACGACCGCCGGAGCCTGATCGCGCGGCTCCGGCATGGCGGTGAGAGCTCCTCCAGGATCCCAGCGGGCCGGAATTCGGATCGTACTCGAAGGTGGATGCTCTGGGCTCCGGAGCCGGGGATGAAGCCGCCCAGGACATAAATCTTTCCGTTGACTTCGGCCGCGGCCGAGACCTGCTGGGCGACCGGAAGAGACGCGGCGGAGCTCCACTTCTTCATCCTTCGTATCGTAGACCTCCACGGCGTTCGTGGCGGCCTTGCCGCAGCAGTCTGGCGAGCCTCCGATGGCGTAGATCTTCCCGTCCACGACCGCCGCCGCGAGGAACACGCGGGCCGTCGGCATGGACGCCAGCGGGTCCCAGTGGTTGGCGACCGGATCGTAGACTTCCAGCGCGTTGCTCGCCGCGGCACCGGTGCTGCCGCCCAGGACATAAACCTTTCCCTCCACCGTCACTGCCGCCATCCCGTGCCGCGAGGTCGGCATCGGAGCCCGCCGCTGCCACTCGTCCTTCTTCGGATCGTAGGCGTAGGTGGCGTTGCCGGTCACGAAGCCGCCGAAGAGATAGATCCTTTCGCCGACCGTAACCGCCGCGGCGCCGAACAGGATGGCCGGAATCGGCGTCTTCGTCTCCCAGGAATTGGTTTCGGGATCGTAGACCTCGACCAGCGTCTCTTCGAAGGTCGAGGTATGAACCGGCGGCTCGAAGCAGGGCGAGCCGCAGCCGCCGAAGGTGTAGATCTTTTTGTCGAACGTCGCGGCGGCGAGGAGGCGGCGCGGGGTCGGAATCGGCTTGCGCTCATCCCAGGAATCCCCCTGAGAGAAGGCCGGACTGGCCAGGACGCAGAATACAGCGGTCCACATCACGGCGGGGTACCACGCCGGAACAGCCGGGCCTGACGCCGTTCCCATGGGTCTCTCCTTTGTTGACCCCGAGTATACTATAATGTCTTAGATATCCTTAAAGGATACATTTATATGGATACTTCTCCGCGCCCGCTGGTGGATCTCCCCGTGGATCTTTCCAGTCTCTTGAGACGCAGGCCGGTCGTCTCCGCTCTGGCTCTGCTGGTGCTGGCGCTCATCCCTTCCGAGATATCTGCGGCGGAGCAGGAATGGAATCTGGGGTTGGTGAAGAGCGGCGGCGGAAGTTTCTGGAGCCGCCTCTTCGGACGGGCCTCCGATACGAAGCCGCCTTGGGCGGTGGAGGCACCCGGCGCGGCCGAAGCGCGCTTCGGGCTGGGTCTCGACGTCTTCTTCGAACACCAGGAGAGCCTGCGGATTTCTTTCCTGGAACAGACCCTGCGGACCCGAGACCTGCTGACCGGAGGAGAAGAGAATGGAGTCGTACGGACCGATCCTGGACTCCTGAATCGTAAGTTCGATATCGAACTGGATCTGTCAGGCGTCGGGATCCAGCCCGCCATCGCTCTCCCGAGCGTGGGCCTACCGCGAGACTTGAGGCTCTACCCGACCCTGATCTTTCAGGCCGCCTCAGCGGACGTGAGCCTCGACTTCCACGACCGTACCCGGGCGGAAGACAGTTCCTCCCTCGATGGCCGGGGCCCCCTGTTCGGGACGGGTCTCGACCTCTCCACCTCCCTATGCCAGAACTGCCCCTGGTTCACAGGCGCGAGCTACCGCTTCCAAAGACTCCCCAGCCTGACTGTCGACCGCTCTCCTCCCTTCGGCCCCTCGGGCTTCAACGTCCTGGAAGACGAAGTCCAACTCAGCCGGGAAGTCCAAGAAGCCTCGGCCCGAGCCGGCTACAGCTTTTCCGGGAACCAGGTCGTCTCCTACATTGGCGTGAGCCACCGTTGGACCGACGTGGAGATCGAGGATCACCTGCGATACCGCGATCCTTTCGGGGAAGTGGAGACCACCCTGGACTCCCTGACGCGGCTCGACAGTGAGACGACGCTCGCCCTCGCCGGTATAGAGGCCCGGCTCGGTCCCCGTCTCTTCAGCCGAATGGAAACGAGCGTCGGTGACGGGGACTGGGGAGTTCTGTTCAGGATGAGCTATCTCCTGACCAGAGAGCCCACGCCCCCGAAGAATCAACACTATTCAGAGATCGCCGCTCGGATCAGAGAAATCCGCGCCGAGTATGTGAAGGCTGTCGACAGTCTTCCTGAGGTCGTAGAACTAGCGGTCATCTACGCACTACTGAACCGTACTGAAAAGGAATTACTTGACGCATTGCCTTTCCCTGAATTCGCGGCGCTGCACGACTCTGTGCGTGACCGGTTCCGAAAGGCCCTCGAGATGCTGGCGCGGGGGACTGTCGGACCTGATTCTGCATGTTCACTCCCCAGGATCGTCCCTGCCGTACTGAGCATGAGCGGATCCATATCGGCTAGACCGGCTGCCGTGCGGTTCGCTGAGGAGCCCCGGAGCAAATTATATTTGCTTGTCGACTTCTTCGATCTAATTATCAAGCGGCTTGAAGACAATAATATTGTTATCGAGGTGTGCGTTAAAACTATGCCTCAAGGAGCGTCGGTCACAATCCATCCCCTCGGCTATGATGGGAAAGGCCAAAGAGGAACGACCAAAAGCAACGGCCCAGTAATTTTACATCGCGGCCTCCATGCTTATAAAATAAGTTTGGATGGTTATGAGTCAGTATTGTGCTCTCTCAATAACCTGAAAGAGTGCGACCCCCTGGACCTCTTATCTTGGGACGATCCTTACATAGAATGCAGGCTGAAAAGGTCAAACCCGCAAGACTCTTGCAAGGCCTTGAAGAAACCTGTGGGGTGGAGGTGCGAGTCCAATGGGCGCTAAAGAGAAGGGTGGAGAGAGCCCGCCGTTGACATCTGTACCCCGGCGTTTCGCTCGCCTCGTCTTTGAATTCTTCGTAGGCCTGGCGATCGGGTTGGCTCCTTTCCTGGGCACTAAGAATGTTCCCGGTTTCAGAGCCCTCATCAGCGTGATCCCCTTTCAGATCACCTACAATCTGATCACCCTGTCCGCTTTTCTCATGGGCATTATCGTGGTGGCCGTCCAATTCTATTCCGAGGAGAGAATTTCCCGATCCCTCCTGAACAGGCTTTTCGGAATCGCACTGATCGCGTTGGTGGTTGGATTTGTTCTGTTCAATCACCTGAGAATCGAGTACACGGTTGAGGTAGAGCGGGGTCGTAGCACGGTCACCGTGCTGACCAGCTCTTCGCCCAAAAAAGCGTGTTTCGATGTTTGCCCGAATCCCGAGGACAATCCAGAAGAGTGCATCAAGATTCTTTCGTTTAACTCTTCTGCCATTGCGAGCTGCTGGGATAGCAAAGAAATCAGGAGGAGAGGTGAGCTTCTCGGATTTTCCTACCTGGTCCTCACCGGAGGTGTGGGCGTCCTCATCGGATTCCTCCTGCTCCAGGAGAAACTTCTCCGGGAGGAGAAGAAACAGGAAAAGCTGAAGGAGCAAGAGGCTCAGGAACCAGGCACAATCAAGCCGGCGGCTCCGAAGAAGGCGCGAGCGGCCAAAGCGGCTCCAGGAATTCGGGAACAATCCACCGAAAATCCGGGCAATCCACAAGGGAGCGATACGAGCAAGCCTGTCGATCCGCCGACAAAGCCGAAGAAACCGAAAGCTGGAACGCCAGCACCCAGACCCAAGAAATCCAAACCTCCCGAATGAGGGCCTTTGGGACCCCGCCAGGGGTCCAGGGGCCTAGCCCAGGCATTCATGCCTGGGAATCCGAAGAACCGAAGGCCCTCCAACCTCTTACACCCATCTTTAGCCACGTGCTCGTAGAGATGGGATGAGAAGGCCACCCTCCCTGGTGCGCAGTGCCGTAAAATGGCCTGCAAACTGGGTACAAAGCGCGCTAAAGGCGCAAGGAGGGCAGGGTGGCCTTCTCATCCCATCTCTACGGACGTACGGCTTCCCGGCAGGTCGTCCCCGAGGCGCTGATTCCCTACCGCACCGCCTCAAACGTATTGCAGCTATCCATGTTGCCGCTTTCGAAGCCGCGGCGGAACCACTGCGAGCGCTGGGAGGCGGAGCCGTGGGTCCAGGTCTCCTGATTCACGAAGCCGCCGGACTGCTGTTGGATGCGGTCGTCCCCCACGGCCGAGGCGGCCCCCAGGCCCTCTTCGATGTCTCCCGGTTCGAGGATGTCACGCTGCGCGGCGGAGTGGGCCCACACTCCCGCCAGACAATCCGCCTGCAGCTCGAGGAGGACGGACAGATCGTTCGCGTCGCGCGGATTCGACTGCTGGGCCTGACGCACCTCGCTGCTGATCCCCAGCACGTTCTGCACGTGGTGCCCGATCTCGTGGGCGACCACGTAGGCCTGCGCGAAGTCCCCCGGCGCGCCGAAACGCTGGTCGAGCTCCCGATAGAAGGAAAGGTCGATGTAGACCTTCTGATCCGCGGGGCAGTAGAACGGCCCCATGCCGGATTGGGCGAAGCCGCAGCCGGTGTCCACACTGTCCCGGAAGACGGCGAGCTTGGCGCGCGGGTAGGTCTGTCCCGACTTGGCGAAGGCCTGCTCCCACGTCTCCTGGTTGTAGTCGAGGACGTCCGAGACGAACTCGATGAGCCGATCCTCCTCCGGCGAGGAGGAAGCCGGAGGAGCTTCCTGGCCCGGCGGGACAGGCGCCTGTCCGCCCGACCCGCCGCCGAGCAGGGAGAAGAAGTCCTGTCCGAAGATGACACTCAGCAGGAGCAGCACGACGAAGCCGCCGCATCCCACCTTCGGACCGGCGCCGCCGAATCCTCCGAATCCCCCTCTTCCTCTCGCACCTCTCAGGTCCTCCAGGTCCGCGCTACGGCCTCCGGGTGTCCATCTCATGGCACACTCTCCTCTCGCGGGACCAGTCTAGCAAGGAAGATGCCCGGTCCGTAGCGCTCCAGGGATCCTCTACGGCTTGTCCTTTTTCACCCCTTCCTTCTTCGACTTCGCCAGCGCCTCTTCGAAGATCTTCTTCTTCTGCTCGTCGGTGAGGTTCGGATCCTTCAGCTTCTTCGCCGCCTCGGGATCGATCTCCTCAAGGTTGACCCGCCGCACGGACTTCCCTTCGGCCTCCATCATCTTCATCATGTCGGCTTCCACGTTCAGCACGGTCACCCTCATCTCCTGATGCTCCCCCAGGACCTTCACCAGGTCGCGGCTCTGGGCGTGGCAGGGGACGCACCACTCCGCCCAGTACTTCACGAAGGTCAGCGGGGCCTCCGGGAGAGAACCGATGGGCTTGCCGTCCAGGGAGACGACCGCGGCGATCTCGCGGGTCAGGGAAGGGGACGCGTCAGGCTTGCCGCCGCTTTTGAGGGTCCCAGAGAGTTTGGCGGCGAAGTCGTACGAATAGCCTTCGACGTCGAGGATCTTCCGTCCCTGAGCGTCGTAGACCCGGAACTGGGGCAGGTTGAACCCTCCCTCCTTCCCCATGTCAGGCGGCTTCGCGAGCCGTGCCTCGACGACGCGGGCGTTCGAGGGCCAGGCCGGCTTCTCCGCTTTGCCGGCTTCTCCGGCGTACGCGGCGGCCGGGACGATTCCAGCCGCGAAGATCAGAGCAGCGAATTTCCGGAACATCTCATCTCCTTCCCTGAAGTCGTATCCCCCTCTGGAGACGCCTCGACGCTCCTTGAGTTTAGAATCGTCTCGCCATCTTCTGGTTCCCGAGGTACGAGAATGGACAACCTCCGCGAGAAGATCTACGCCGTCATCCGGCGCATCCCGCCCGGGAGCGTGGCAACCTACGGCCAGGTGGCCGCGCTGGCCGGGCTCCCCCGCCGGGCGCGCATGGTCGGCCAGGCGCTGCGGTCCACGCCCGAAGGCCTCGACTTGCCCTGGCAGCGGGTGATCAACGCCGGCGGCCGCATCAGTGCCCGCGGCGGCATCGGCTGGGAGGAGGGATACCAGCGCCACCTCCTGGAAGAGGAAGGCGTCGTCTTCGAAAAGTCGGGGCGGATCGACCTCGAACGCTTCGGCTGGGACCCCGACGCGCCCGTCCCGAAGCGGCGGCGCGCGGCGAAGCGCTCCTGAATCAGGCGCTCCGGAATCAGAGATACCGGTGCATGATGTGGAGGTCCACCAGGCCGAGCTCGCGGTGACGGAAGGCCTTGGGCACGGTCCCCACGATCGCGAAGCCCATCTTCTTCCATAGCGCCACCGCGCGCTCGTTGGTGCTCACCACGGCGTTGAACTGCATGGCGAGGAAGCCCATCCTCCGGGCCTCTTCCAGGGAGTGCTCGCACAGGGCCCGGCCCAGGCCCCGGCCGCCGTGGCGCGGGTGGACCATGTAGCCGCAGTTGGAGACGTGCGAGCCCAGGCCCGGCTGGTTCGCCCGGAGGATGTAGGTCCCCGCGACCTCGCCGTCCAGGAGGGCGACGTAGGTGAAGATGCCGGGAGCCATCCAGATCGCCCGTGCCTGCTCTTTCGTCGTCGCCGGATCGTAGGCGTAGGTGTCCCCCTGCGCCACCACGGCGTGGAAGATCTCCCAGATCCCGTCGAAGTCGGCGTCCACGGCCCGGCGGATCACCAGGTTTCCGTCCATGGCGGGGGATTCTATGCCTTCGCCATCGCGTACCCCTCCCTCCGGCTTTCCCGGAGGGAGGATCCTTTCACTCAGCGCTAGAACTGAAGCTGCAGCTTCCGCCCTTCGACCTTCTCGACGTCGATCGAATTGCTCACGCCCGTCAGGGCTCCATCCTTGTCCAGGCACTCCAGCTTCACGGGCGACTTCGACCACTGGCTGCACGCCTGCGAGGTGTAGACCGCCGTCACGTCGATCTCATGCGTGGTGGTGAGGACCAGATAGCCGATCGTGAGCGGATACGGCGAGGGGATCACCCCATAGAGCAGCTCGGCGATGCGGTTGCAGTCGTCCATCGTGCCGCTCATGCCGGGAAGGAAAATGGAATCGGCGTACTGCCTCGCCCGGATGATGTTGGGCTCGCGGCCGACGGGACGGCCGTTCTCCACCAGTACGACCAGATGCTTGCCGATGAAGACCGAGGTCCCGTCCGGAGCGTAAATCTCCGGCCAGACGATGTTGATCTCCGTGGCGTAGTTGCCGAACTTGACCGGCGGCTCGCCCGCCGCCACAGCCGGCGTGCTCGAGGTCAGCCCGACGTTGGTGTCGTTGTAGCCGCAGACGAACTTCACGGAATAGACATACTGTTCCTTCGCGCTGGCGGACTGGGCGCCGATGACGAAAAGCGCAAGGACGAGGATAGGAAGAATCCCTTTTCTGGACATGACCATCTCCTTCGCGAGCCGGCGTCCCGGGATTGGGAGGCCGCGCATACGTAGGTGTTCCGCTATCTAGGTGCTTGCGGAAGACATGAAGGAGAGGTGGGAAGGATCTATTTAGTGTCTATGCCAATGCCGCGAGAGGGGACCGTGCCGCCCTTACCGGGCTCATCCTTGCCAAGCCATCGCTTGGCGCTTTTCGGATGAAGATGCCGGTCGAGGCGTTGCCATGAATCCCGCCCGGGATTGAAATCCCGGGCGGGAGATTCCGCGGCAGTGTCGGAGCCAACCACCTGATTTCAATCCCGGGCGGGAAGCGGCACCCCTACTCCACCGCCCGCGGCGTCGCCTGTACCCAGACGACGCCCACCACGCCGGCGAGCGCCAGCAGGCTGCCGAGGATCTGGACGGGCGTCAGCCGGTCCCCCAGGAAAACCGCGCCCAGGATCATGCTCAGGATGACCGTGAGCTGCGCCAGCACGCCCGCCTGGAGATTGGTCACCCAGCGGTAGGCGTAGGTCATCAGGAGCTGCGCGGCCACCGAGGTGAGGCCCACCACGGCCAACATCAGCCATTCCCAGGGGGTCGGCGCCTCGAAGTTCGGGAGGCCGAAGGGGGCCGTGGCGAGGAGGCCGAAGAGCGTGAAGCTGCCGTAGATCGCCCAGGAGCCCTCGGTGCGGCGGGCCGCCCGGATCGCCGTCACCGCCGCCCCGGAGAGGACCGCCGACGCCACCCCCGCCGCCTCCCAGATCCCGAAGCGGAGCTCCCCCAGCCCGGCTCCTCCCCCGGCCGCCAGCACCACGCCGCAGAGGGCCGCCAGGAGAGGCGGGAGTAGCCGGCGGTCCACCCGCTCGCCAAGGAAGACCGCGGCGAAGGTGACGCTGAAGATCGGCGCGGAATAATTGAGCAGCGTCGCGATCCCCACCGGGATGTGCTCGATGGTCAGGAAGTACAGCAGCACCGCCGTGCCGCCGAAAAGGCCGCGGTAGAACAGCAGGTCCAGACGGTGGTAGGTCACCGCCTTGCGCGCCACCCCGGGCACGACCAGGACCGGCGCCATCATGAAGGCGAAGCGCAGGAACGCCACCTGGCTGCCGGCGAGACCGCCCGAGGCGAGCTTCGCCGCGAAAGCCATCACGGCGAAGCAGACCGAGGCGACGGCCATCATCAGGAGGGCCTGGCGGGGATGCGGCATCGCCGCATCATAAGCCGCATCATAATAGGGGGACCATGAGAATCGAGACCGAGAGGCTGGTCCTGCGTCCCTGGCGCGTGGAAGACCAGGAGCCCCTCGCCCGCCACGCGAACAACCGCAAGGTGTCCATCAATCTGCGGGACCTCTTCCCCTACCCCTACACCCTGGAGCACGCGCGGCAGTGGATCGCGCTCCAGACCTCCATCCCCGATCCGCCCCAGAACCTGGTCATCGAGCACGCGGGAGAGTTCGTCGGCAACGTCGGGTTCCACACCCTGGAGGACGTCCACCGCTTCACCGCCGAGGTCGGCTACTGGCTCGGCGAGGACTTCTGGGGCCGCGGCTTCGCCTCCGAGGCGCTGGCGGGCTTCACCGACTATGTCTTCGCCAGCTTCCACTTCCAGCGCCTGGAGGCGTGGATCTTCTCCAGCAATCCGGCGTCCGGAAGGGTTTTGGAGAAGGCGGGCTACGAGTACGAGGCGACGCTGCGGCAGAGCGTCTTCAAGGAGGGCCGGTTCCTCGACACCCTGGTGTACGTGCGGTTCCGGCCCTGAAAAAGTCTCTACCAGCCGGTGACGAACAGCCTGCGAGCGGCGGAGAGGCCGCATTTCTGGTACTTGTGGTAGGCCTCCGCCGCCCGCTGCCGGACGGCTTCCCCGTTCTCACCCCGGCTCCAGGCGTCGAGCGCCGCCTGGAGGACGTACGCCTCGGGCGCCATGAGCCCCGTGGTCCAGAGGAGCGGCTCGGCGCCGGTCCGCTGGAGAGGTTCCTGGAAATAAACCTTGCTGGCGCAGGCCAGGAGAATGGCCTGCCGCTTCCGGCCGTCCGCGTTCCGCGGATATTCCGGTAGGGTGAAATCCATCAGCCCGTCGTGCCCCACATAGGCCACCAGGTCGGCCCCGCCGCCGGCCTGGAGGAGCCAGCGCTCGGCGGCAGCCCGGGCTTCGATCCTCTGGACGCTCTGCCCCGCGGCGAACTTCAGGAAATCCTCGGTAGCTCTCCGGATTTCCCGGCCGCGATAGGCGTCGGCCACCAGGAAGACGTTCCTTTGATCATTTCTGAAGATCACCCGCTCCAGCACGCCCGGGGCCGGGTTCTTCGTCTCCGACAGGAACCGCCATTCTTTCGATTTCCGGAAGAAGGTCCTGACGCCGTAGGCGGCGCCCCAATACAGGTTGTTGGCGGGATCGTCGCCGTTGCCGATTCTTGCGGGGACGGGAACGATGCCTTGATATTGGTTGTCGCAGAGAGCGACGACAACGTGGACCACCTTCCCCGGGTTCTGTCTCGCGGCAGGCGCGGACCGGCTCTGGAACGCGGCGGCCATCACCAGCGGGAGAACGACCGCGGCGGAAAACGTCCACTTGATTTGCGAAGTCAACGGTCGCGGAATCATCTTATTTCTTGCACTCCCCGGCTGGACGCTCAAACGGCGGTACCACGCCTGTTCGGTCTCGGGTCGGGAATGGCAAAAACCATTCCTGGCATTTCCGCTGGGATCCGGAGGGATTTCGTCGCCCGGAAAGGTCGTTTCCGTCCCCGGGAGCGGACGTCAATTCATGGAAACCCCGCGCCCTTGGGCGTGACTCTGCGCCCAAGACTTCATGTGCTAGTACGACATCCCCGAAGTTCGTACCGGGTTTCTGAGCGGCCGCGCCCCCGCCCTGGCATAAATGCCCGGGCTAGTCGAAAGAGCCCCCTAAAGGGGACTCCACACAGTCGGGTTTACCCGGCTGTTTTCTGGTAGCCCGGGCATTTATGCCCGGGCGGGAGCGACAGGCGCCTGATGGGAAACCAGGAACGAACTTCGGGGACGTCGTGCTAGCATCTGATGCATGCGCACCACCCTGGACATCGCGGACGACGTTCTCATGGCAGTCAAGGAGAGGGCACGACGGGAGAAGCGCAGTGTCGGAGACCTCCTGTCCGAGCTCGCCCGAGAGGCTATGACCCATAGGTCTCGACAGGACTCTGGGGCCAATCAACCGAAGAGCTTCTGTGGGTTCGACCCGCTCCCCCCTCGTGGGAGCGCGGTTTCCAACGAGCTGATCGACAGGCTCCGGGAAGACTTCGAGTGATGCGAAACGGAGGGCGGTTTATCACCTTCGATCACTCGATCCCGCTGTCGGCGGTTAGAGCATCTTATAGTTGTCTGAACAGGGTGAACGCCGCCGCCTAGAACATGCCGTTGTCGTTCGCCGAGGTCTCCGGCAGGACCTGCAACACGTCCCAATGTTCAACGATCTTCCCGTCGTCGTCGAACCGGAAGATGTCGATCCCCGCGTAGTCGTGGTCCCCCGGCCATTCCTGGTGACAGTGCAGGACGACGTAGCTCCCTTCGGCCAGCGCGCGCTTGAAGTGGACGCGCTTCCCCGGATATTCCGCGGCCATCCTCTCGAAGTACTCGATGAACGCCGCCTTGCCGTCGGCGACGTGCGGATTGTGCTGGATGTACTCGGCGCTGGCGTACCGCTCGATGGCTTCCGCCGGCTTGCACTGGTTGAACATCAGGTCGTAGAAACCGAGGGCGTTCTGCTTGTTCTGCTCCAGGCGGTCGTTCATGGGCTGATTCTCACGGCTCGATTCCGACCAGCTCCACGTCATAGTGGAGTGTGTCTTCGGGCGACAGTCCCTCCGGATACGAGCTCCGTTGGCTGAGCTTCGGCGGTACGATCATCTTCCGGCGCTCTCCTACCCGCATGCCCGTTACGCCTTCGTCCACGCCGTCGATGACCTGCTTGCCGCCCAGCAAGAACCGCAGTGGCTTGCCACCGGCGCGCGTACTGTAGTGAACCTTGCCGTCGGCAAACGTCGTGGTCTCGTGGATGAGCACGTGTTGACCGGGCCGGGCGGCCGGGCCGGATCCCTTCTTGACGACGGTATAGACCAGCCCCGACTGCGTGGTGACCGGCTTGCCAGCGCTCGCGCAACCGGCGGCAACGGTCAGCAGCATCGCCAGGAAGACAGGAACCGAAAGTGATCTTTTCATAGGTCTGCTCAACCTCTCCCCTGCGGCGGGGAAGACGCACGGCGGGAGGAGGGTCCTCCCGCCGTGCGGAGAAAGCGAGGTGCCGGGACCGGCCGCTTAGAACTGCGACCAGAGGAACTGGTTCGTGACCTCGTGGTGGTACTGCACCTCGGAGGCCTTGATGAGGGTGCCGAGGGCCTTGGGGCAGCGTTCGGCCTGGGCGAGCTTGATCTCGGCGAACTTGGCGTGCACCTCCTCGCCCATCAGTTCCTGCATGAACCGGCTCCCCTTGAACAGCCGGATGGCGTCGTAGATGTTGTCCGGCAGGAAGCGGGTGCGCGGCCGCTTGTCCCCCTCCTCCTCGCTCTGGGGACCTTCGAGCCCGGTCTTGAGCAGGGTGTAGATCGCCATGTACGGGTTGGCGTCGGGAGCGATGGAGCGCACCTCGACGCGCGCCGAGCGCTCGTTGCCGAGGGGGATGCGCACCATGGAGCCGCGGTCGATGGCCGAGGCCTTGATCTGATTGGGCGCTTCGAAGTGGGGGTCGAGGCGGCGGTACGAGTTGACGCTCGAATTGAGCACCAGGCAGATGTCCGTGGCGCTGGCCAGGATGCGGCTGATGAAGTCCCAGCCGGCGGCCGAGAGACCGTCCTTGCCGTCCTTCTCATAGAAGAGATTGGTCGACTGGCGGGTCACCGAGAGGTTGGTGTGCATGCCCGAACCGTTGATGCCGGTCACCGGCTTGGGCAGGAAGCTCGCCGTCATCCCCAGGCACGCCGCGACCTGCCGGGAGAGCAGCTTGTAGAGCTGCACCTGGTCGGCGGCCACCGAGGCCTCGGTGTAGCCGTAGTTCATCTCGAACTGCGAGGGCGCCACCTCCGGGTGGTCCTTCTCGTTGGCGAAGCCCATGGCCCGCTGCACCTCGGCGGCGGTGTCGATGAACTGCCGTAGGGCGTCGCCCGGCAGCGAGTGGTAATAGCCGCCTGTGGAGATGAAATCGAAGCGGCCGGTCTCGTGGTAGGTGCGCTCCGCGTCACGCCCACGGAAGAGGAAGCCCTCGATCTCGTTGGCGGCGTGGGCGACCATGCCGTCCTTGGCGTACAGCTTGTCGGCGTACCCCTTGAGCAGGGCCCGCATGTCGGCGCTGTACGGGCTGCCGTCGCGCTCGCGGACCTCGCCGAAGGCCAGCACCTTGCCGGGGCCGAAGATGTCCGACGGCAGCCAGTAGAAGGCCGGCCAGTCGACCGCCAGCCGCAGGTCCGACTCCTGCTGCCGCGAGAAGCCGCGGATCGACGAGCCGTCGAAGGTCAGATTGTCCGCCGCCTTGAGCAGGAACTTCTTGTCATAGTCCAGCATGTGCAGCCGGCCTTCGAGGTCGGTGAAACACACGGTGACCGCCTTGATGCGCTTCTCGTCGTTGAGATAGCGCATCCGCTGTTCGCGGACCACGTCGGCGGGCCGCCGGGCCAGCCGCTCCTCCTTGGCCTCGAGGTTCATCTCCTCCAACTGGTCGTAGGGGATCTCCAGAAAGTCGCGCAGCCCCGGATGCGAGGCACGGGGCGCCGGCCGCGCCATCTCCTCCAGCTTCTCCGGGGTCATGGCGGCAAGCGCCTCCGCTCGGCTCGGTTCTGTTGGGTGCATGGTTTCCCTCCTTGGGTCGGCGTGCTGCTCTTTAGGCTAGATTCTACACGAACTAATCTAGTCGTCAAGAGAGTTAGTCTAAATTTCCGTCGATATAGGCTAACCATTCGCTTGACCGCCCAACGCTTGATAGCAGCCGTCCGCTTGGCCACCTCTTCGTAGAGACGCCACAGACGATGTAGCAACCCCTGCCGAGGCCACCGCCGGCGTGGCGTCTTTCGAAGGGCACACCGCCTCCAACAGCAAGCCCTCCTGAAGCCTCATTCCTTGGACGCCCTGACTCTACTTTGTCAGTCATCCGCGAGCCGCGCCCCCGCCCGGGCATAAATGCCCGGGCTAGTCGAAAAGAGCCCCCTGAAGGGGACTCCAGCAGTCGGGTTCACCCGGCTGTTTTTGCCTAGCCCGGGCATTTATGCCCGGGCGGGGGCGCCGAGCTCACAGTCTGACAAAGTAGAACTAACCGCCTGTTCCGTCGGCGTACTGTCCGTCCCAGCGACCGTGGAGCTCATTGTCATCCGGAGGGATCGTGATTCCAGTCCCTCCCACATCAGGGTCACCCGTTCCGGCCAAGACACCGCTGAGATCATCGGCATCGATCGTGACCAACCCGCGGCTGATTCGCTCGACTTGCAGGTTCCTTTTCATTCGAAGCTCCTTTAAGTTGCTACGAAGATTTCCACCGTTCTGGAATAAGTTACAAGGCTGGCGTTTCAATAGACTTCGTCGTGGGTGCCGCTGACTTCGACCGATCGGTATCATACCGCAGCGTCCGGAGATGGCGCTCCAAGAGCCCCCCTTGCGTCACGTCCCACCCTCGCGTCACAATACGAAACACAAAGACATGACACGCGACGAATACGAGCGGCACCTGCGGCGGCTGGAGGAGCAGCTTCGGGTGGGGATCGAGATCCTCCAGGCGTCGTACCGGCATCAGGTCGGGGCGGTGGAGCTGATCTGGCGGATGACCAACGGGGAGGGCGTCCCCCTACCCTCCAGTCCGGCGGAGACGGCGGCCAGTCCCCAGACGCAGGCGGCCGCGCGCCCACCGGCGGCGCCGGCCAAGGCCTCACGCCGGGGGGCCGGGGGATCTCTGCAGAGACATCCGGCACGCGTTGCCGCGGGTACCGGAGGTGTTCGACATCCATGACCTCCGGAAGGCGCTCGGCTACGAGCCGAACCGCAGCTCTCTCCATCGCGCCCTGAGGGAACTGGAGGACGAGGGGTTCATCACCCTGAAGTCCCACGGCAGAGGGAAGACGCCCACGAGCTACGAGCAGACCGATCTGGACCCCACCCTCGAAGATTGAGACGCCACCCTCCGTATCCACGGCTCCAGGAAACGTTCGCGAGACACAAAAGACGCTTCCCGCGACGCCAAGAAACGCGGGGCGGGGCCTCGAACGCCTTCTTGAGACGCCACGGAACATTCCCGCGCCTCTCCCCTTCCAGTTTGGGACACTCCCCTCGAGGTTTGGAACGCTCCCCTTTCAGATTGGAGCGCGAAATCCGCGGGGCGAGACGCTCAGGCCAGGAGGGGAGCGTTGCAAACGAGAAGGGGAGCGTTCCAAACCTGTAGGGGAGTGTTTCAACCCGGAAGGGGGAAGTCCCCAACGAGAAGGGGAGCGTCCCCAAGCAGAGGGATAGCGTTCCAGCTCACCGGGGGGAGCGTCGCATCCGAAGGGGCTGCATCGCGTTCGCGCGGGGGCGTGGTCAAGGACAGCAAGGGGGAGCCCGTGGAGACCATCCCGCGACCCGTTTCGCGCATCTCCAGGTGGGATTCCCTAGAACGTGCCTTGCATCCTTGATATCCTTTTCTTACGCAATCCCTTCCAGGAGAACCGCGATGAAGAGAGCCCTGGCGTCTGTCATCCTCCTCGCCCTGTTCGCCCTTCCCCTTTACGCGGCCACGATCCCCGTCAACGGCCGGGTCGCGGACTCGGACGGCAAGGCGGTGGCGAACGCCAAGGTCCTGTTGATCCCGCTCCTCTCCGACGTGGAGGCCGGCCGCCGGCTGCTCGAAGGCAAGCTCACCCCCGAGCCGGCCGCCGCCGTCTCCACGGACGCGGACGGCGCGTTCCGTCTGGCGGCTCCCGACGCGGGCATGTGGGAGGTCCGGGTGGAGGCGCCCGGCTTCGTCCCCCAGGAGACGGAGCTCATCCCCCTGGTGGAGGAGACTGATCTGCCGGAGGTCCGGCTCGCGCGGGACGTCCGCTTCCAGGCGCGCGTCACCGATCCCCAGGGCAAGCCGGTCGCCGGCATCCGGGTGAGCGTGTCGAACGAAGGGAGGATGACCTTTTCCGAGAGCTCCTGGCGGGTGGCGGAGCGGCGCGCGCTCACGGACGCCGACGGCGCCGTGACCCTGCCCCGCGGGAAGGACGAGGCCGTGACCGTCCGGGCCGTGGCTCCGGGCTTCCCCCTGATCGAGCGCAAGAACGTGCGGGAGGGCTCGGCCACGCTCCGGCTCGCGGCCGGCCAGACGCGCCGGCTGCAGATCCGCGATCCGCAGGGCAAGCCCGTGCCGGGCGTGCTCGTCCGCATCAACGAGGGCGACGTCTCCTGGCTCGCCGGGCTCGCCTCCGAGGCCGGCGTCCTCGATCTGGTCCTCTCAAACCGCGACGGCGCCGAGCTGGTCCTCGCGGCCGAGGACGGCCGGCGACTCCGCTTCCGCCTCAAGGCCGCGAAGCCCGGCCCCCAGCAGGAGCCCGACGTGGCCGTGCTGCCGGCGGCGACGCAGGTGAGCAGCCGGGTGGTCTCGGCGCGGGACGGCCGGCCCCTGGAGCGGGCCCTGGTCTGGATGTCCGATCCCGGCGCGTTCGTCCGCACCGGCGCCGACGGCGGCTTCAAGTTCCCCACCCTCGCCGAGAATGAAGTCAGGATCCAGGCCGCGGCGGTCGGCTTCCTCACCCGGAACGGCGAGGTCGCCGGCGGCCGGCTCCCCACCCTGGCCCTGGAGCCGGTCTATGGGATCGCCGGCAAGGTGGTGGACGAGGACGGCCGTCCGGTGGCGGGCGCCGACCTCATCACCTCCATCCAGCCGACGACCCGGATCATGAGCAATCCGAGCGCCTACCGGAGCGGCGGCCTGGACCGCAGCGGCGAGTCCGGGCGGTTCCGGCTCGGCAACCTCCTGCCGGGTTTTAGCTACGACCTGAAAGTTACCCGCCGCGGCTTCGCGCCGCTGAAGATGGAGCTGCCGGCGCGGGAGCCCGGACAGCCGGGGGCGGAGATGACGATCGTGCTGCGCTCGGGACGCCTAGCATTCGGCATGGTCGTGGACGGCGGACGCCAGCCCGTGGCGGGCGCCGGCGTGACCCTCCAGCCCGGCATGCCGGCGGGCCTCGGCGCCCGCCTGCGCCAGGCGCGCAATCCGGAGAAGTTCGAAGGCAAGACCGACGCGTCCGGACGCTTCGAGATCCAGTCTCTGCCGGCCGGGAGCTTCGACCTCGTCGTCCGCGGCCGGGGCTTCGCGCCGCTCACCGTCCCCGGCCTCGTGGTGCCCGAGGGCAAAGGCCGGACCGACCTCGGCACGGTGATGCTGGCGCCCGGTGTCGCCGTCCGCGGCAAGGTGACGGACCCCAAGGGCAATCCGATCGCGGGAGCCGAGGTGCGGGCCGCCGCCGCTCAGGGGGAGACGATGCCGTTCCCCCTGCGGATGCGCGAGCAGGGTGCCGCCGACGCGCTGACCGCGGCGGACGGTCTCTTCACGCTGGAGGACCGCGCTCCGGGCGAGTCCCTGGACCTGACGGTCTCCCATCCGCAGTACGGGCCGGGATCGGCGCCGGCCGTCTCCGTACCCACCGAGCAGCCGGTCCGGATCGTCCTGCAACCCACCGCGCGGGTCTCGGGCAAGGTGACCGGGCCGGACCGCAGGCCGGTGGCGGGAGCCCACGTGGGGATGAGCGAGATGACCTCCATGAGCCTCAGAGGGGGCGCCTCCCGAATGCTGACCATCGCGAATCATCAGAGCACGGTGACGGACGAGGAAGGAGCCTTCTCGTTCGACAACGTCGCTCCCGGGCCGATCGAGATGAGCGCCAATGCGCCTGGACGGCAGCGGGCGAAGCTCGAAGGCCTGGAGTTGGCGCCCGGCCAGGAGCTGAAGGGGGTCGAGCTGGTGCTCGCGCCCGGCGGCGTCGTGGAAGGGCGCGTGCTCGCGGACGGCCGGCCCATGCCCGGAGTCGAGGTGGCCGTGACCGCCCCCGCCGCCCGGGACCTGGACTTCCCCGAGCTCGACACCACCACGGACGGCGACGGCCAGTTCCGCATCGACGGCGTCCCCCTCGGCCCGCGGACCGTGGAGGCCAAGGCCGAGGGCTACCGGCGGGCGGTGCGCGACGTGGAGGTGACCGCGGAGACGAAGACCGTGGAGTTGGTGCTGGAAAGAGGCCTCGAGGTCTCCGGCCGGGTCGTGGACGACGCCGGGAACCCCGTCGCCGCCGCCACCGTGAGGCTCATCGCCGGCCAGAGCTTCTTCAAGGCCCCGCAGGCCGACAGCGGAACCGACGGCGCCTTCACGATCGGCGGCCTCCAGGACGGGACGTATCAGTTGTTCGTCAACAAGGACGGCTATGTGATGGAACGCCGGGGCGACAATGTGACGGTGGCCGGCGCCTCGGTGGCCGGGATCGAGGTGAAGCTCACTTCCGGCGGCACGATCACGGGCCGGCTCTCGGGCGTGGAGCCCAACCAGTTGTCCCGCGTGCGCGTCTGGGCCAACTTCGAGGGGAACCAGGGCCAGGTCGACCCGGAAGGGGGCTACCGGATCCCCAACCTGCGCTCGGGGGATTACAACGTCACCGCCGTCATCCCCAACACCTCCCTGCGGGCCACGGGACGCGTGACCCTGGAGCCCGGCGCCAAAGAGGCCCGGCTCGACCTCAAGTTCGGCGACGGCCACGAGCTCCGCGGCGTCGTCCTGCGCAACGGCCAGCCGGTGGCGGGGGCTTCCCTGGGGCTGACGCGGACCGGGACTTCCGAGCGGGCCTCGGAGAGCACCGATCACCAGGGGAATTTCAGCTTCGGCGGCCTCGAGGACGGCCGCTACAAGCTGGCGGTCAGCGCCCCCAACGGCGGCATTCAGGAGGAGGACGTGGAGATCAACGGCGACCGCGACATCCGTGTCTAGCTGCGCACGGCTAGCCTGAGCGGGCGGGTGATCGATTCCCTAGATCTCTCCCCCGTCTCCGGCGCCCGCATCACCCTGGAGCCCGCGCAGGCCGGCGACGAGCCCGTCTTCCTGCCGGACACGCAGACCGACGCCCGGGGGACCTTCCGCATCCTGGAGGTGGGAGGCGGTGCCTGGAAGGTGAAGGCGACCCGGGACGGCTATGCGTCCGCCGAGCAGACCGTCCAGGTGGACGGCTCCGAGGCCGAGGAGATCGAGCTCAAGCTGCAACCGACCGAGGGCGTCACGATCGAGGCCTTGCAGCCCTCCGGCCAGGCCCCGGACCGCCTCCAGATCGCGGTGCTGGGTCCCCAGGGCGAGACCGTCGCCTCCGGCCACTATCCCACCGGGGAGAACGGCCGGACGCGGGTCTCCAACGTCCCTGTCGGGAGCTGGCAGCTCCTGGTCCAGTCGGACCATTCCGCCCCGGCCACGGTCTCCGTCTCGGTGCCTGGCCCCGCCGTCCGCGTCGTCCTCCCCGCGGCCGGCACGCTGCGGGTCAAGGTGCCGACACTGGTGGGCGAAAGCGTGATCGCCAAGCTCGTCCTCACCGGCTCCGGAGGCGTCTTCCGGTCGATGGACTTCAACGGCAAGGCCGTGGCCGAGTGGAATCTCTACAACGGCTCCACGCACCTGGACCGCGTCCCCGTGGGCGTCTGGCAGTTGACCGCCCGGACCCCCGACGGCCGCTCCTGGACCGGGTCGGCCACGGTCACGGCGGGGGGGACGGCGGAGGCGACGTTGGAGTAGGGATCAGGTTTTTGTTCGATCGAGGACGATCGAAAACATCAACGCGTCATGAGGAACGCCGTGCAGAAATAAACGCGCCCTGAGCGTTCCTTCGAGAGTCGCGCCGGCCTTCCGCGCCACGCGGACGCTGGCGTGATTGCCGACGGCGGCGACGATCTCGCTTCCACGAGAGCTTCGACGTCGGAGAGTTGATAGGGGCGGATGGTTATCGGGCCAGGCATTCGTCCGCCAATCTCTTCTCCGCGGTCGCGGCCAACCTCTCATTATTTGCCTTCTCGGCCACCGCCTTGAGAATAGCGCAATCTCCGCGACTTACGCGGCGAAGCTCGATCGGCCAAGCCGGCGTTCCATCGAGCAGCAGCACCCGCTCCGCCCCGCTGAGGTTTCTATACGAGGCGCTGGACCAGACCCAGAGCACTCCCAACGTAACGATCGCCACCATGGCGATAGAGACCGCGATGCGGCGCACACCAGGCCGTTGGGACCCGAGCCTGACCGCGGCCAGGCTGCCCAGAAGACATGACGGCGCGAACCAGAGCCCCGCCAGAGGACCCAGAATCGCCACCCCCAGGATCAGGGAACCGAGAACGAGCGCGACCGCGACCGGCAGCCTCGGCACCGCCGTCAGCTCCGCCCGCGACACGGTTCTCACCAGAGACAGCGCCAGAAACCAGATCGTAAAGGTAATCGCCCAAGGCGTCGCCGCCGGGAAGGCGGTCCACAGGAGCCAGTGCGTGCAGGTGCCGCAGGCCAGGATCACGGTTTCACCTTGAAAAGGACCTCAAGGACACCAAGGACTTCAAGGACAACAACCTTATTGTCATTGTCCCTGGTGTCCCTGGTGTCCTTGGTGTCCTTCAGGTCCTCAGAGCGCCGCGCCGCCCGCCAGGCCCATGCTCCGCAGGACCTCCGCGAAGCGGGGCTCGCCGCGCAGGGAGTCGAAGCGGGGGTCGACCTTGAGCCAGACCAGAGCGCCTTCGCGCTGCGCTTCGGCGCGCTCCAGCCAGCGCAGGGCGGCCTCTTTGTTCCCCAGGGCCGCGTAGATGCCGGCGATCTGCGAGGAATACTTCATGCCGCGGCTGGTGAGGCGCTCCAGCTCCGTGATGGCCTTCTCGGCCTGCGTCCGCTTCCCGCTCAGGGCATTGAGATAGGCCTCGGCCGAGATGAGGTTGCCGTCCCGGGGAGAGAGCTGCCGGGTGTGGGCGAAGGCGGCGCGGGCCTCCTTGAAGCGGCCCTGCTGCACGCGGGCGCGGCCGATGAAGTAATGCGCCGTATCGAGCGTGGGATCGAGCTTCAGGGCGGCCGTCAGCTCCGTGACCGCCTCGTCGTAGCGGCGCGCCCAGAAGAGACGGTACCCGAGCCCGGCGCGCACCCGGGCGTCCTTGGGCTCCAGCTCGACGGCCCGGCGAGCCTCCCCCACCGCCTCCTCGGCACGGCCGGTCGCCTCCAAGAGGCTCGCGTACCAGAGGCGCGGCGTCGCGCCCCGGGGATCGATCTCCAGGGACCGCCGCAGCTCCGTTTCGGCGCCGGCCCAATCCCTTTCATCGTGCATCTTCACAAAGCCGAGGACAGCGTGCGCCGACGCCAGGCGCTCGTCGAGCTCCAGCGCGCGCCGCGCCGCGTCGCGGGCGCCCGGATAGTCGTAGAGCAGGGCGCGCGCTTCCGCCAGACCGGCATGGGCGGGAGCGAACGTAGCGTCCGCCTCGGTCGCCCGCTCGAACTCGTCGATGGCATCGCGGATGTCGCCGCCCGTCCGGCGGGCCAGAAGCTCCTGGCCCTTCGCGTAGGCTTCCGCCGCTGGACCGGGCGGCTCCGGGTCGGAAGCCGCGGCGGCGGTTGAGATCTGGAACCCGGCGATCAGTAAAGCACTTCCCGCGCAGATTGCTAGTTTTCTCATGGTTCCAGTATAGCCCCAGAGCCCCGGCGGCGGGGCGGCGAGGTCGCCCCGGCGAAGGCGTTCGTTCCGGCTTTCCTGAGCGGCGCGAACGCTTCTCCCTGTTCGCGGAGCCCCTGGCCCGCTGTACATCAGCGGTAAAAAAACAGGCTTGGCGGCGGCATGGGCGAACGCATGTCGTCGAGGTAGAGGTCACAGGGCCGCTCCGGTCCGTCCGGGCATGCGCGTTTCTCGAGCAGCCGTCCATCCTGAGCGAACTTGTCGATCAGGAAGACACTCTGATCCTCGGCAAGATACCGGCGCTCCTTGCTGACGGGCAGCTTACCGGCGGTGGGATAGAAGAACTCATCCCGGGCGACCAACCTTCCTTCGGCGTACAACTCCCGCCAGAGAAGACGGTCTGCCACCCACACATTGGCCCCCACCAACCGCCCTCGTTCATCCAGATAGCCGTCCTTTCCAGAATCCAGGTCAGGCCGGCGCCTGATCCTCGCCAGCCCTTCGTCGATCGCCTGGACTTCTCTCTGGGTGCTCTTGAGCTGCTGGAAGTGGTAGCTTCGATAGCCTGATATCAGCAGGGAGATCGTAAGAACCAGCCCGATCGGAGCGAACAGGACGGCGGCAAAAAGCCTGCGTAACGACATCCGCCGCGACCGCCCCTTTCTCAGGATGTTCACCAGCTTACGAAACGCCTCCTCCCAGGCGGCTGGATCTCGAAAGTCGATATATTGCAGAGCCGCGAGGACTTCGTCCATCCGGCAGTCGCGATACAGAAGGGGAATCACCTGGCGGCGGCGCTGCGAGAGCAGGACTCCAATCTCCCTATTGACGAACACTGATTCCAGTGAATCCGGGCTGAGCACGATGATTCCCGCCCCTTTTTTGTCGAGGGCATCCAGGATCTTTCTGAACCATTCCTCGCCAGGGCGGATCGAGTCTTCGGCCCCGGCCCAGAACGAGTGGAAACCTTCCGCCTCAAGGGCTGCCGCCAGTTTACGCACGAATATCGCGTCCTTGCTGGCGTAGGAAATAAAGACGTCGGGTCGGAAAAGCGAGCTCATGATCAAGACCCGTCCGCCCCGATCCGCCGCCCCCATCGCGATATCCGCAGAATCAGCAGGCTCACCGGCGAGGTGAAGAGCAGGATGCACCAGATCAGGTTTGATCCCACGAACAGGCTACCTGGTCGCCGCCATCCACCGGCGACCAGGATCGCGATCAGCGCGACGAGCGATACGCCTTGTGACACCCTGTGGAGCAGCCGGGCGTCTCCCCGACGGGCGATCCGGCTGTTGGTGGGGAGGAACCGGACGGAGGCGCCAAGAACCGAGGACAGCAATGCCAGCGCCAGCGGAAACAGGAGCAATGCCAGCGGTGCGTTGCCCAAGACCGCAGCCAGCAAGAGGTTTCGCCAGCCTACCCCTTCCCTGCGCGCCAAGGCCACGCGCAAGGCGACAAAAAGGAGAGAGAGGAGGAAGACGGTCCACAAGCTCAGACCATAGAGGACGTACCCGGTCTCCAGCCACAACGAGCTCGCGAGGAAGCCCAAAGCCGCCCGGGGATACCGCGGGCCGTTCCAGAGGGAAAGGATCAGAAGGAGAATTCCGGCGACCGGCAGGAGGTACATGAGCAAATGACGGCAGAGGAGGAGCTTGAGCCGGAGGGGCACCTCCCACCAGTCGCGCCGGAAGAGCTCCACGGTCTGCCTCGCCCAGCGCAAGGTCCGGCGGTTATAGGCCGTAACCGTCTCGGGATCTTCGTCCCGGGTCCAAACATCAACCAGGGAGACTTTCCACTCCCATGCGGCCAGCTTGAGGCTGAGGGCCGTGTCCTCAGCGGTGAGCGTCTCATCGAATCCACCCAGCCGCCGGATCGGAGCGAGACGAAGAAGCTGGTTATGCCCGCAGGAGAGCATCACGCCGAGAGGGCCATGCACCCGTTCCAGAATCCTCATGCGGGGCCGCGCCACCACTGAGAGCGAGGAGGCCCACAGAGACCCTGGTCGTGGAGCCGGCTCGATCTTGGCTTGAAACACGGCCGTACGGACATTGTCAGGATGCTCAGCGGAAAGAAGCAGGGCATCGGCCGCCGCGACGGACACGACACTGTCGGCGTCAAGGATCACAGCGTACTCAAAGCTGCGGCCAAACCGCTCCAGCCAGGCGTTGAGGTTACCCGCCTTGGCCCCCCGGCGCGCGGCGCGCCTGAGATGGACGACTCCTTGCGGGATCACCTCGGACGAAACCGGCGAATCGGTGCCGTCGTCGAGCAGGAAAACCCGATAGCCGGCTGCGGCGAGAGGTGAGAGATCCGAGAGGCGACTCTCGTTCCAATCGTCGCAGACCGTCATGAGGACAGCCGCCTTGTGCCGAGGGGGCGGTCCTTCCCCGCGCGCCACAGGACAAGGAGGCCAGAGTAGCGCCAGGACCAGCTCGCTGAGCTCCAGGGCGAATCCCAAGGCGAGCAGGACATAGAGGGCGAAGGCAAGTAGAGCCCAGGCCGATCCGGCCCAGGGCCAGGCGGCAAACGGCAGAACCATGAGCGCGTATACGGCGAGGAACAGAGCCCCGGCCCAGCCGCCGCGCGGTGTCAAGGTCGCCTCCTCACCACGAGCGGCTCCGCCTGGTTCCAGCGGGGCATCGCGCGTACAACCATGCCAGGCCGCAGCCGGCGGCTTAGTAGAAAATTGGTGAGAGGTCCGTCCGCCGAGGCCAGAGCGACGATGTAGAAATTCTCGCCCCCTCCTTGCTCGGGCGTCCCCAAGTAACTTTCGATCGCCCACCGGCCCGTTGCGGGATCCGGCTGCACCACATCCTGCACCCACCAGCGATCGTCGCTTTCACTGCGGACCACCAGGGTGACCAGCACCCGCGAAGGGCGCGCGGTCCCTTCAACCCGGAGTTTGTATCCCGCGGCTTTGGCGCCATTGCTGGGCCGCGTAATCCTGACCTCAACCGGCCGCGGTCGGAAGCCGGTATGGAGGACCAGGGACGCAGACAGGATCGCGGCGAAGGCGAGCAGACCGGCCACCCACGAGGGACGGCGTCGCAGGCCGATGCTGCCTGACAGCGCGATGACAAGCCCTCCGCTCAGGAGAGCCAGGCCCAACCAGGCTAGCGCAGAGGGGACGCTCATTCGTCTGGTCTTCTATCTTGGATCGGCCATCCCGAATCCCAGGCCCGGGATCGCCGCCTGTTCGTGGCATCTTTTCCGGAAATTCGTCGGCCTGTACTCCGCGAATCAGTCGATCCTACGGCTCTCGAATTGCGGCACGAGGCGATTGGGAAACTCGTGTTGCACGACGTCTTCCGCGAAGAACGCCAGATTGCCCTCGGGATTGCCCTGCCCCACCGCTTCCAGATAACGCCGGGCCAACTTGAGATTCTCCTCTTCCGTATTCATCGGGTTTTCCTTGCGAGATCACCCACACGGATCGTACCCGGTTGCACGACCCTGGCGTTGAGGCCGCGCAACCGCAACTCCCTTCCCACCGGCGAATTGACGAGCTTCAGGGCATCCAAGCCAAACCGCTCGACGAACTTCTTGCAGCCGGTATGGGGTTGAGCCGTGACTTCGACGACCGCCGATCCCAGGGTCAGCCGCGTCCCTGGCGGCAGGTTCGCGGCGCTCAGATCCAGATCGATGAAAAGCTGATCTCCCGCCAGTTGCCAGCGCTGGGGATCGCGCGCCACCAGCGCGATTACACGGGAGCCCATGATGTTGAGCTGCATGTCCGGGTGCGAGGACCCGTCCGGTGTGCGGGAGCTTCCACGCGTGCTCCAGTTGTCCCCTACCAAGCCTTCCCGTAGATCGAGCTGGGCTTCCCGCAACACCTCCCGCTCGTCGACCCGGGGCCGCCGGACGATCATTTTCAGCACACCTTCTTCCCTGGGCGCGGAGCGGATCTCTTCCAGGCCGGCCATCAGAGCTTCCATCGTCCGGTACATGGGGTTGGTCACGAGCGCGAGTATATGTCGAGCCGCTTCCAGAAGAGGGCCAGGAAGATCCAGATGACGAGGACAAAACCGATGCCGTATTCGTAGGTGAAGTAGTGGGTGCGGCCGGTGTTCCTCGTCAGCGCCTCGAAGATCGTCTGGGCGTTGTTGGAGGCGGCGTGGAGGACGACCGCCGGCCACACGCTGCCGGTCGTCCGCCGCAGCCAGGTATAGAAGAAGCTCACCCCGACGACCGACGCGGTGAAGCAGACCGTCGCGTAGGCCACCGGGAGCTCTGGGCGGAAGCGGGGCAGGAGCGTGAAGATCAGCGGATAGTGCCAGACGGACCAGATCAGCCCGGTCAGCAGGCTCGTCCGGACGAAGCTCGTCTCGCGCAGGAGCCGGTCGGAGAGCAGCCCCCGCCAGCCCAGCTCCTCGCCCAGCGTGGACGCCATGCTGAGCGCCACGCCGACGGGAAGCAGGGCGAGCATGGCGATCTCTCCCAGCGTGCCGGGCAGGGCCCATCGCTCCGCCAGTGCATCCAGGCGTGATTCGTCGAAGGCGCCGAGGCCGAGGGCCCAGACCAGCGCGTAGACGATCCCGGCCAGGAGGAACGGCAGGGCGAAGACCGGCAGCAGGACCCGGCGCGTGCCGCCCCATCCCCAGCCGAGCCCCCTCAGGCTCCGCGCCGCGATCAGGCGGGTCAGGATCGCCGCGATGCCCGGACACCACACGAAGGCGAAGGAAAGCAAGTCGTTCCAGATGGGGCTGTCGGCCAGGAAGAGATAGAGATAGAAGCCGGAGCTGAGGAGCAGGGTCAGACCGAGGAAGAGCAGGACCTCGCGCCGTGGGTTCATGGGCTGGTGCTCTCCTTCCCTTGCGCGTAAGGGTGGACGGTAAAACCCCAGCGCGGGACCGCGGCGCGATAATCCCGATAGCTCTCGCCAAACCGCGATTTGAGCGCGGGCTCTTCGTAAAGGACCACAAAAAGATGAAACATGGTGAAGATCACTACCGCGTACAGAAGCAGAGCGGTGCTGTGAAAGAGCCACGCCTCGCCCAAAAGAACCGTGAGAACCCCGTTGTACATGGGGTTCCGCGTGTAGCGGTACAGGCCACGAACGACGAGGTGCTTCGGTGGATCGATGGGCGCGAGGGTGCCGCGTCCAGCGACAAGAAAGTCCCACACGCAGCGCAGCAGCACGGAAGCGCCGAGCAGGATCAGGCACCCTGCTAGTACGGAGGAGGCTGAAACGCCGGGAAGGGAAAGCTGCCCGGAACCTCGGAGAATCCGCAGCGGGATGTACCCCGCGACGGTGCCCGGTATGAGGATGAGGAACAGGAGCGACCGTATCGCGAGAAAGATCTTCATCGGCAGGTGACCGAGGCGCGAGTTGAGCTCGGTCCTACCTTACGCCCCCTCCAGCGGACCCGTCAACACGGAACGTCCCATATTCTCCCTGCCCCCCTGTGATATCCTCCCGCCCTTCAACCGGCCCGCGGCTCCTGGCCAAGCGGCCGGGTCGCCACCAAACCCCAGGCTATCCGAGGATTTCCGCCGTGTCCGATATCTCCTCTACCCTCCCCACCCGCAATTTCATCCGCGAGATGGTCGAGCGCGACCGCGCCGCCGGCAAGTACGGAGGGCGGGTCGTCACCCGCTTCCCCCCGGAGCCGAACGGCTATCCCCACATCGGCCACGCCAAGTCGATCTGCCTCAACTTCGGCCTGGCCAAGGAATACGGCGGCGTCTGCAATCTCCGGTTCGACGACACCAACCCGGAGACCGAGGACATGGAGTACGTCGAAGCGATCCAGCGGGATGTGCGCTGGCTGGGGTTCGACTGGGGAGAGAACCTCTTCTTCGCCTCCGACTACTACGAAAAGCTCTACGACTTCGCCGTCGAGCTGATCCGCCTGGGCAAGGCCTACGTCGACAGCCTGAACGAGGAGGAGATCCGCGAATACCGGGGCACCGTCACCGAGCCGGGACGCGAGAGCCCCTACCGCGACCGCTCCGTCGAGGAGAACCTCGACCTCTTCGCCCGCATGCGGGCCGGCGAGTTCCCGGACGGCGCCCACGTGCTACGGGCGAAGATCGACATGTCCTCGCCCAACATGAAGATGCGGGACCCGCTGCTCTACCGCATCCGGCACGCCTCGCACTATCGCCGGGGCGACACCTGGTGCATCTATCCGTTCTACGATTTCGCCCATCCGCTCTCGGACGCCATCGAAGGCATCACCCACTCGCTCTGCACCCTGGAGTTCGAGAACAACCGGGACATCTACGACTGGCTGGTCGACACCCTCCCCTTCCCAGAGCCGCCGCGGCAGACCGAGTTCGCCCGCCTCAACCTCACCTACACGGTGATGAGCAAGCGCAAGCTCCTCCAACTCGTCGAACGCAAGCTGGTGGCGGGCTGGGACGATCCCCGCATGCCCACCCTGTCCGGCCTGCGCCGCCGCGGCTTCACTCCCGAGGCGATCCGCGACCTCTGCGAGCGCGTCGGCGTCGCCAAGGCGAACAGCACGGTGGACGTGGCGTTCCTGGAGCACTGCCAGCGCGAGGCCCTGAACCCCGAGGTCCCGCGGGTGATGTGCGTGCTGCGGCCCTTGAAAGTGGTGATCGAGAACTATCCCGAGGGCCAGGTCGAGGAACTGGAGGCGCCGCTCTATCCGCACGATGTGCCCAAGGAGGGCTCGCGGAAGGTGACGTTCTCGCGCACGCTGTACATCGAACGGGACGACTTCGCGGAGGACCCGCCGAAAGGTTTTCATCGCCTCTCCCCCGGCCGCGAGGTGCGGCTGCGCTACGCCTACATCGTGCGCTGCGAGAGCGTGGTCAAGGATCCCGCGACCGGCGAGGTGACCGAGGTCCGCTGCACCTACGATCCCGCCACCCGCGGCGGCTCGGCCCCGGACGGCCGCAAGGTGCCGGGAACCCTGCACTGGGTGTCCGCGGACCACTCGGTGCCGGTCGAAGTCCGTCTCTACGACCGCCTGTTCCGCGTCGAGCGTCCGGACCTGGAGGAGGGGGATTTCGAGGAATACCTCAATCCGCGCTCCCTCGAAATCCTTACGGAAAGCCGCCTGGAGCCCGCCGCCGTGGACCTTGGCGAAAGGATGCAGTTCGAGCGGCAGGGCTATTTCTTCCGCGATCCCGAGGATTCGCGTCCCGATCGCCCGGTCTTCAACCGCACCGTGCCCCTGCGCGACTCCTGGGCGCAGGAGGCCAAGAAGCAGGAGCCCGCCGCCGCATCGTCCGCAGCCAGTCCCAAGCCCGCCGAGCCCAAGGCGCCAAAGGTGAAGGAAGAGAAGGCCCCCGAGCCGCTCTCGGATGAGGAGCAGGAGCTTCTGGATCGGCTACGCCCCGAGATCGAGCCGATCGTCGACAGCGTGCTGGCCGCCCATCCCACCGAGGTGGAGCGCTACCGCCAGGGCGAGACCGGCAAGCTCGGCTTCCTCATCGGGCAAGTGGTGAAACGGGTGTCGCAGGGCGGGGGAAAGCCCAACCCCAAGCTGATCAGTGTGATCGTGCGGGAGAAGCTGGGCGATTGAGCCGCCCTGGGTAGGAGCACGATCTGGCGCTCAACCCTACTAATCGGCGGGCTGAGCGCCGATTATCCTGGTTCATTGCTCAGTGGTACGCCGATCGGTCTACTTCTCGGTAACTCGAAGCGCCCTATCCTCCTCGACAAGACAGTCCGCAAGGGGATAGACTTCCGTCCATCGGGAACGGCCGAACCCCTATTTGTTCTCGACAGACGCGAGGAAAACACGGAACCATGGTCCTTCGGCGACGAGCCCGAGGAGCCGGCCGATGACGGAGCCCGGCGTCTCGACTTCCTCTGAGATCGTCCTCTACCAGGGAGAGGACGGGCAGAGCCGCATCCAAGTGCGCCTCGACGGCGGGACCGTCTGGCTCACCCAACGCCTTCTGGCGGAGCTGTACCAGAAGGACGTCCGCACGATCAACGAGCACATCCTGAACATCTTCGAGGAGGCGGAGCTCGATCCCGGGGCAACTATCCGGAAATTCCGGATAGTTCAAGTTGAAGGAAAGAGGGAGGTTGCGCGGCTCGTCGACCACTACAACCTCGAAGTGATCCTGGCCGTCGGTTACCGCGTCCGCTCCCATCGCGGCACGCAGTTCCGCCGTTGGGCGACGGAGCGCTTGAGGGAGTACCTCGTCAAGGGCTTCGTGCTCGACGATGAGCGGCTCAAGGAAGGGCGAACGCTCGGCGCCGACTACTTCGACGAGCTTCTGGAGCGCATCCGGGAGATCCGGGCCTCGGAGAAGCGTTTCTACCAGAAGATCCGCGATCTGTACGCGCTCTCCATCGATTATGATCGGGGCACAACCGAGACCAGGGAGTTCTTCCAGATCGTCCAGAACAAGCTGCACTGGGCGATCACCGGAAACACCGCGGCGGAGACCATCGCCGGGCGGGCGGACGCCGAGAAGCCCAACATGGGACTTACGACGTGGAAGGGGGCGAAGGTGCGCCGGGCCGACGTGACGGTGGCGAAGAACTACCTGAACGACGGGGAGATCCGGCAACTCAACCGCATCGTGACCATGTACCTCGACTACGCGGAAGAGCAGGCCGAGCGCAGGCAGCCCCTCTACATGCGGGACTGGCGCGCCAAGCTCGACGCGTTCCTCGCGTTCAACGAGCGCGACATCTTGAAGGATGGCGGCCGAGTCTCTGCGGAGATCGCCCAGAAGCTCGCGCTCGACGAGTACGAGAAGTTCGAGGGAAGGCGGCTGGCCGAGGAAGCGGCGGCTCCGGACGAGTGGGAGGGAGCGGTTCGGCGTCTCATACCAGAAGCGAAATGAGCCGGCGGGACGCCGGCGCTCCCAGGAGAAACAAAGGGGACCGGTTTCCCGGTCCCCCTCCCTACAACTCACAGTTTACTTCAGCCTAGTACCGGTAGTGATCCGTCTTGTAGGGCCCGTTCCTTGTCCACGCCGATGTACTTCGCCTGATCGTCGCGCAGCTCGGTGAGCTTGGCGTTCAAGGTGGTGAGCTGGAGGCGCGCCACCTTCTCGTCCAGGTGCTTGGGCAGGGTGTAGACGCCGATCTCGTACTCGCCCTTCTTCGTCCACAGCTCGATCTGCGCCAGGCACTGGTTGGCGAAGGAGGAGCTCATCACGTAGCTCGGGTGGCCGGTGCCGCAGCCGAGGTTCACCAGACGGCCCTTGGCGAGGAGGATGATGCGCTTGCCGTCGGGGAAGATCACGTGGTCCACCTGCGGCTTGATCTCCTCCCACGGGTACTGCTCCAGGCTGGCGACGTCGATCTCGCTGTCGAAGTGGCCGATGTTGCAGACGATCGCGTTGTGCTTCATCCGCGCCATGTGCTCGTGGGTGATCACGTGGTAGTTGCCCGTGGCGGTGACGAAGATGTCCGCCTTGTCGCAGGCCTCGTCCATGGTGACGACGCGGTAGCCTTCCATGGCCGCCTGGAGGGCGCAGATGGGATCGATCTCCGTGACCCACACCTGGGCGCTCAGGGCGCGCAGGGCCTGGGCGCTGCCCTTGCCCACGTCGCCGTAGCCGCAGACGACGGCGATCTTGCCGGCCACCATCACGTCCGTGGCGCGCTTGATGGCGTCCACCAGCGACTCGCGGCAGCCGTAGAGGTTGTCGAACTTGCTCTTGGTGACGCTGTCGTTGACGTTGATGGCGGGGAACTTCAGCTCGCCCCGCTTGGCCATCTCATAGAGACGGTGGACGCCCGTGGTGGTCTCCTCGGTGACGCCCTGGATGGCCGCCAGCTGCTGCTTGTACCAGCCGGGCTGTGCGGCGTTGCGCTTCTTGATGGCGGCGAAGAGCACGCGCTCCTCCTCGCTGGTCGGGTTGGCCAGCACGGACGGGTCGTCCTCGGCCTTGGCGCCCAGGTGGACGAGCAGGGTGGCGTCGCCGCCGTCGTCCAGGATCATGTTGGGCGCGCCCTCGGGGAACTCGAAGATCTTGTGCGTGAAGTCCCAGTACTCCGCCAGGCTCTCGCCCTTGTAGGCGAAGACGGGGGTGCCGGCGGCGGCGATGGCCGCGGCGGCGTGGTCCTGGGTCGAGAAGATGTTGCAGCTCGCCCAGCGCACCTCGGCGCCGAGGGCCTGCAGGGTCTCGATGAGCACCGCCGTCTGGATGGTCATGTGCAGGGAGCCGGCGATGCGCGCGCCCTTGAGGGGCTGGCTGGCGGCGAGCTCCTTGCGGATGGCCATGAGGGCGGGCATCTCGCCCTCGGCGATCTGGATCTCCTTGCGGCCCCAGTCGGCCAGGGAGAGTCCGCGACGTGGTAATCGGTTTGAGTGGCGAGTCTTCGGTCAGGTGGCGACGGTCATGACAAACCTCCTCAGAGGGTCGGGGCCTCAGGCGTGCTCACCTCGGACCCGAAAGGGTTGAGGTGAGCGCCGTTTCCTGGGTCCGGTCATGCCGGCTGTCCGAGCCTGGGAGGGGAGACCTCCTGCAACGCTCCTCGGACGGACCCGTATTCTACCCCATCGGCGGGCGGGTTCCAAGGGGCCCTCACCACCCCGGCCCTCCTCTCCCAACCTCCCTCCCGTCCGCCGGGAGAGGAGGGAGACTGCTTTCTTCATTATGAGGAGGGTGGGGGCGCCCTCTCCCGGTGAGAGAGGGCGGGAGGGGTCGGGAGAGGGTCGGGGTGAGGGCTCACTTCCTGACCGGCATCTCGTGCGAATTCACGTGGTCGAAGCTGATGACCCGCGTGATCTTCCAGGTCCCACCCTGGTTCTGCCAGAGCATGACGAACTTCGCGATGCCGCTGTTCCCCTCGACGCACTTCTCGTGCTCCTTCGGGTTGCAGAAGCGGTGCTCGCCGATCTCCAACGCGCCGTAGTTCTTGAGCGGATAGACCTCCAGCGTCCCCGGCTCCAGATCCCGGCGCACCTTGCCACAGATGTTCTTCTTCACGGCGTCCACCAGGGCCTGCCGTCCACGGTCCAGCCCGGTCTGGTCGTGGTAGAACTCCAGGTCTTCCGTAAAGAATGACGCCAGCTTCTCCAGATCGCACCGGTTGTAGGCGTCGAAGAGCTCGGCGTCCAGGGATGAGATCGTACGGAAAAGCGCGTCGGATTCTTCCTTGCCGGGCCGTTGCGCTTCTACCCAGGTCGTCGTCACCGCCAGCAGGAAAATCGGGAGCAGTATTCGCAAGGTCAGGACCTTTTTCACGGAACCCTCGCTTTCTCAGAGATCGCATCCAGTCCGGCCCTACGGGCGCGGGAGCCGCAAGGTTTCGTGACCTGGGACCAATCTGAAGTCTGAAGCCGAGAGCGCGGGACGTGAAAGCGCTTTTCGCGTCCCGTGAAAGGAAGAAAAGGAGAGAATAAATTCGGAGAATCAGGCCGAAAACCGGTGCGCCGCCCGGGCTTTCGCCTTCACCGCCTCCTGCTCCCGGTTCTTCGGCGGCGCGCTGGTTTCGAGCCCATGGAGAAGGTTGCTCGAAATCCTGGCGATCTCGTCGACGGCGGCGTAAAAGGCGGCTTCGTTCGCCTTGGACGGCTTGTTGAAGCCGGTGACCTTCCGCACGAACTGCAACGAGGCGGCACGCACCTCCTCGCCCGTCACCGGCGGATCGAAGTTGAACAGAGTCTTGATGTTCCGGCACATGGAGCCACCTCCGGCAAGGCAAAGTACCTGAAGGCCGGGGAGGAAGGCAAGGGCGCCGCCTTGACTCCCCTTCCCCGGAGATCTACTGTCTCACTTCAACCTGTTGCAGCCATTGAGATGCCCTGGCTCCGCCTCCCGCTCCGCGCCGCGCTCGCGCTGGCCATGATCGCCTCCGGGATCGTCCGGCTGATCCCTGTGCAGATGCCGCCCCTCCAGCCGCTCGACCTGCTGCAGCGGCTCGGGGAATTGACGCAGGGAGAGCTGCTCCGGACGCTCCTCGGAGCCTCGCCGGTCTTCCAGTCGTTCACCGGGCTGGCGGCCCTGCTCGGCGGCGTGCTGCTGCTCTTCCCCCGGACGACTCTCCTGGGCGCCCTGCTCTGCTCCGCGAACCTGGCGATGGCGGTCACGCTGGCCCTGTGCTACGACCTGCCGTCCAAGCTCTACGTATCCTGTCTGTTCGTCCTGTCCCTCCTCCTCCTCGCCCCCGACCTGCGCCGGCTGATCGATCTGTTCTTCCTCGACCGCGCTGTGGAGCCTGCCGAGGCGCCGCCGGCCGCGGGCAGAGGGCCCAACCGGCTCCTGCTGCTGCTCGGCGTGGGCGTCATCGCGTGGGGAACCGTTGTGGCCGTCCCGCGGCTTGTGGCGCTTCATCCGCCGAAGCCGCCGTTCTACGGAGCCTGGGCGGTGGAAGAGCTCACCGTGGACGGCGAGGAATCGGCCGACCTGCAACGCTGGCGCTATGTCCTGTTCCAGGACCCGGGAGCGCTCGATGTCGAGCTCCGGATCGGATCGAGGCAGCGGTACGCGCTCGCTCTGGACATGGCGGGGAAGACCATGACGCTCGGCCGGCGGGCACGTTTCACTTTCCAGGAGCCGGAGGAGGGCGTGCTCGTCCTGGATGGACGCCTGGACGGCCGGCGCACGCGCGCGAAGCTGCGCAGGATGCTGCTGAGCTCTCCGTGGTTCCACTGGATTACCGACTTTTCGCGGTATGGCTGAGCGGCACGAGCCACCGCGCTGGAACCTGGCGATGAGGATCGCCTTCCGGTTCCTGTTTTCCTATTTCGCCCTCTACTCCCTCTTCCCCGCGCTGGCTCTTCGCAACGATTTCCTGCGCGAGCTGTACTTCGACTTCTGGGACACCGTCGTGGTCTGGGCCGACGAGGCTTTCGTCCATGTCCCCTACGGGCTGACGTTCGACGAGCGCGGCGTCAGCAACGCACCCTACGGCTGGGTCCAGTTCCTCTGTACTGTGACCCTGGCCTGCGCGGCCACGGTGCTCTGGTCGGTGCTCGACCGAGACAGGGTCCAGTACGCGCGGCTCCACCCGTGGTTCCGGTTGGCGATGCGCTACATGCTGGCAGGCGCCATGATCCGGTACGGGGCGATCAAGATCATCCCTTCGCAGATGATGGCGCCGCCGCCTCTGCCCGTGCTCCAGCAGCGGATCGGCGACATCTTTCCGAATCACCTGCTGTGGTGGACCGTCGGCGCGTCCCCGCCCTTCGAGACGGCGACCGGCCTGGCCGAAATGCTGGGCGGCGTGCTGTTGCTCCTGCCGCGGACGACATTGCTGGGCGCCCTGATCTGCACGGCGAACATGGTCCTCGTCTTCCTGCTGAACATGTGCTACGACGTGCCGGTCAAGCTGCCGTCCCTGCACCTGCTGGTCATGGCCGTCATCCTGGTCGCGCCCGACCTGCGGCGGCTCGCGGACGTGTTCCTGTTCCACCGCGGGGCGGAGCCCTCCAGGGTGCCGCCGCTCTTCCAGCGCAAATGGACTCGACCGGGTCCCGCACATCCTCCTGTTCCTGGCCGGTCTGTACATGATCCGATCAGGCCTCGAGCTTTCCGCCGAGAGATATGAAAGGTTTCATCCGCCACGCCCGCCTCTCTATGGGCTCTGGTCGGTGGAGGGTTTCGCCCGTGACGGCAGGGAGGTGCCGCTCTACACCGAGCCGGACCGGTGGCGGCTGGTCAGGTTCCAGAGGCCAGGATCGCTCACGGTCGAGCCGATGGCCGGAGCGTGGAAGACCTACCAGCTCGCTCTGGACATCGAAAAGAAGACGATGACGCTCGGGCCGTCCCAAGGAACCTTCTCCTTCCAGCAGCCGGAGAAGGACGTGCTCGTCCTGGACGGGCAGTTGGAAGGACGCCGGCTGCGGGTGAAGCTGCGCAAGGTGCCGCTTCTCCGCCGGACGACGTGACGTCCGTCAAGATTACGTTACCGCTGGCTCGGATCGCTCACCCGGCCAAGGAACAACACCCTTGTGGAAGACCGCTCGGAGGAGTAAAGGCGGAGCAAGAGGGGCGGGAATCCTACAGGAGAGGCGACTCGCCGACCAGCTTCCCTTGGTGTATGCTTGAGGTATGCGGAGCCAGAAACTGCCGGCCGTCATTCCTGTTTCAGATCTCGAAGAGAACGCGACCTCCGTTCTCGAGCGCCTCCGACACTCGGGAGCGCCAGCCGTCATCACACAGAGAGGCCGCGAGGCTGCTGTCCTCATCGACATCGAATCTTTCCGGAGGTCTGAATCGGAACGGGAAATCCTGGCCGCGTTAGCCCGAGGCGAAAAGGAGATCGCCGAGGGGGTGGGGTACGACCTTGACGAGGTTCTCGCTGAGGCGGATCGGCTCCTGGATCGCGACACCCCTTGAAGGTCCGCTGGTATCTGTTTACCGTGCCGTACGGCATCTATCGCGCCTCCTCGCTGCTCAAATCATTATTTCGCCCGCGCCAGGGGTGGGAGCGGTTCATGGAGCAGCATCCGGATTATCGGCAATGACGACTGGAACGATGGAAAAGGATCTGCGGCAAATCCAAGAGATCTGGGACGCCTTTCTCCGGGAGTGGCCCCTCGAACGCCTTCGACGGATGACTCTCCAGGAATACACGGCGGCCGGCCAGAGCAATACTTTTACAGCCTGGATCGAGAACCGGCTGGACAAGCTCGGGAGCATCTGGGGAGGATCGGCCTTCAAGTTCGGGATCTACTCTCGTAAGGACAAGACCGACAAGCCTGGGACCACGAGCGATGCCTACACCCGAGACTACGCCTGGTATAGGAAGTACGGCTCTACCCCCAACGAAGCATTCGCTCAGGTGAAGTCCCTTGTTATCCGAGTGGCGGAGGCCGCAGCGCGGGGCGACTACGCCGCGATCGACGCGGTAGACCTGGGGGAAGCCTACAAGTGGAAAATCGCTTTCCACTATCAGGACCGGGAAAATCCGGGCGTCATCGCCGCCTTCAAACCCAAGCGTCTCCAAGCATGGCTCAGAGGCCGGGTCGGTTCCATCCCGCAGCGGACCTCGGAGATCCACCGTCTGATTCTGTCCTTGCGGGACGGCCGGGACCTCATCACCCTCTCCAGAGATGTATGGGAGCAGACAGCGAACGGGCCCGAGATTACCTCGGATAAAAGCCAAGATCCGGATGTCTTGCCGGACCATCCACTCAACCTGATTCTCTATGGCCCGCCGGGGACTGGAAAAACTTATGAGACGGCCGGGCTGGCTGTAGAGATCTGCGACGGAGTGTGTCCTGAGAGCCGGGCGGCCCTCATGACTCGATATCGTGAATTGCGGAACCTCAGACGCATCCGCTTCGTCACCTTTCACCCATCCTTCAGCTACGAGGAGTTTGTGGAGGGCATCCGGCCGGTGACTGACAGTGGGCAGGTCCGTTACGAGGTGCGGGCCGGGGTCTTCAAACAGGCGGTCACCTATGCTCGCGAGCTCTTCGAGAAACGGGAATCTCCCGCCGCGCCGATCGATCTCGAAGGGCGCAAGCTTTATAAGATGTCCCTTGGGGATTCGACTCGTAGAGATGAAGCCTGGATTTATCCGGACTGCCTGGAGAACGGTTACGTCTGCCTGGGATTCGGTGACGGCATCGACTTCACCGGCTGCGATACGCTTCCCGCCGTCCGGGAGCGCTACCGTGAGCAGAAAGGAGACGGCAAGGACTCATATGCCAGCCTCGCGGTGCACTACCTGAAAAATGAACTCAAGCCCGGGGACCTGACCCTGATCTCGCACGGGAACACCCGCTTCCGGGCGATCGCCGAGGTGACAGGTCCCTACTATTTCGAGCCCAGGGAGGCCGGTTACGACCAGCGCCGGCCGGTTCGCTGGCTCTGGTCGACCTCGGCGGATAGCCTGCCGGTCGACATGGTGTTCTCAAAGCGCCTGTCCCAGATGAGCATCTATCTCATGGATCAGGACGCTGTACGCTGGTCCGCGATGCGGGAGTTGCTGTCTCCTCGCAGTCATCAGATCCCGAATCGGGCCCCCAATTGTGTGCTCGTCATCGATGAGATCAACCGGGCCAATCTGGCCAAGACTTTTGGCGAGCTGATCACCTTGCTGGAGACGAGCAAGCGCCTCGGAGGACCGGACGAGCAGGAAGCCGAGTTGCCCTACAGCGGCGACCGCCTGGGCGTGCCGCCAAACCTCTACGTCGTTGGCACCATGAACACGGCAGACCGCTCGATCGCTCTCATGGACACCGCGTTGAGGCGACGATTCGCCTTCCGCGAGATGGCGCCACGCACGGACCTCCTCGAACCCGATGTCGCCGGGATCGACCTGCAAGCCCTGCTCGCGGCCATGAACGACCGGATCGAAAGGCTCTTTGACCGGGACCATGTCCTCGGTCACACCTACCTTCTAGGCATCACGTCGTTCGAGGAGCTTGTCCAGCGCTTCCGAAACCAGATCATTCCCCTGCTACAGGAATATTTCTTCGAGGACTGGCGGCGCATCCAGGAAGTTTTCAACGATCTGGACCAGCCGCGCGAGCGCCAGATCGTCCAGGACATCGATCCTGCCGTGGACAGGGTTGCTGGGCGCGACCATCGCCGGCGGTACAGGCTCAACCCTGAGATCTCTCCCGCCGCGATCGAGAAGATCTATACGTGACCATCACGGTCTTCGAGCAGAGCGCCCTCATGGTGCGGGACCGGCCCGATGAGGAGATGAGTTGCCTTGGCGCCGCTCAGGCCGAGGCATTGGTGGACCTGGGCGAACGGATGGGGGCTCGGATCGCTTCATGGCAGGGGCCACGGAGCCTGCGCATCCAGCAGTTCGTGGGCTTGGTGAGGACACGCGATCTTCAACTTGAGATCCTACCCAAGCTCGACGGTCTACCGGAACCGGCACAGGTCCGGCGGAGCCTCCTGGCCATGCTCGCTTTGGCCCAGGATCTCGAGGTGCGGGGCTCCGAGGTGGTGAGCTTTCTGGAGAGCTCCGAGCCCTTCCTCTACGCTCTGGCCCGCCTCTACTGCCATCGGCTCCTGGAGTCGGTCCGTCGAGGGTTGAGGCAGGAGTATGTCCTTCACGAGGACCTCCTCCCTCATATCCGAGGAAAGATCCAATGGCACCTTCAGGCCAGATTGCAGGCCACTCTGCGCCTGGATCTCGCCTGTGTCTTTGACGAGCGGTCGGAGGATACTCCTCTCAACCGGACCCTGAAAGCGGCCCTTCTGGCGGCGGGGAGAATGCTGGAATCAACCCGGACGGCGAGCATGGTCACTGAGCTTCGCCACGCCATGAGCGGAGTCTCTGAAACCTGCCCGCCGGCGAATCAGAGGGCGCGTCTCCGTACGGACCGAATGAACCGTCACCTGGAACCGTTGCTGGTCCTTGCCAAGCTCATCCTCGGGAACTGCAACCCAGACCTCGGCCGTTCAGCAGATGGGAACCGCGACACCTATGCCCTGATCTGGGACATGAACATGCTCTTCGAGCAGTACGTGGGGCGGATTGCTCAAGCTGTGCTCCAACGAAAGGGATTCCAGGTGGTCCTGCAGGGAGAGGCCTTGAGTTACCTAGCCCATGACGTCGTATCGGGACGCAAGGCGTTCCTCCTGAAACCGGACATCCTGGTGCGACGAGAGCGGAAGCCCTGGTTGGTAGCCGATACAAAGTGGAAGCGCCTGGACCCTCGCCAAGCGAACCTTGGAGTATCCCAGGCCGATGTCTATCAGGTGCTCGCCTACGCTCACCATTTCGCGGTTGATCAGGCCATGCTCGTGTACCCCCATCACCCGGCTCTCGGCCTGCCGGGGCTCCAGCGGGCGTTGCTCATCCAGGGCACTGGCCCTCAGCAAACGCGAGTACGGATCATTACCCTGGACCTCGCGAGAATTGAAGAAGTCCCGGAACAACTCGTGCGCGCAACGTTCTCAAGCGAGACCGTCGGGAACTGACGGAGACTGACAGGAGGCGATCTGAAAAGAAAGATCATCGGTTTCCATCAGGACGAGCGGCTCGACTGGGTCGCCGATCTGGAGTGTGGGCATACGCAGCACGTACGGCACGATCCGCCCTGGATGAATCGCCCCTGGGTCATCACTCCCGAAGGCCGGGAGAGCTTCCTCGGATTCGAGCTGGACTGCAAGAAGTGTGACGAATAATCCTGCGGAATCCATCAGCCCTCCTCAGCTCCAGCTCCAACAAAGTGCAGTCGGAAGATTCCGCATACACGGGGGAATACGTAACCGACGACGAGCTCAAGAGCTACATCGACAAGGTCGCCAGGTACAAGATGCGGAGCGTCTCGATCATGACCTGCCATTCCGGCGGTCTGCTCGACCAGTTCGCCGGCGTCGGGTAGAAGACGGTGGTGCTCGCCTCCTCGACCTGCGCCGAGCTCTCCTACGACGCGCCGTCCACCTGCAACGGCCTCGTCCAGGCCGACTTCAACTACACCCAGCCGAACGCCCTGCGCAAGGACGCCTGCGGAGCGCCGCTGGCTCGGACGTGAGCGGCGACGGCTTTGTGTCGCTCCGGGAGATCCAGCAGTGGAACGTGGGCGCAACCACGTTCTCTTGAGATAGAATAGGCTCCACTCTCAAGGCGAACGTGGAAAAAACCATAAAATCGCCGGAGCAGGGTCGGTGTACGGACCGCATGACAACCACGAGCCACACCCCAGCGATTCGCCAGGCCGAGCTGCTCGCCGAGCTGACCGCCGCCCATCGGCGGATCTCAGAGCTGACCGCGGCCGGGGCCGACCTGCGGGAGAGCGAACGGCGCTACCGGAACCTGTACGATGACATTCCCCTGATCTATCTCACCACTGACCGCGAGGGCGTCATCCTCTCGGTCAACGCTCACGGTGCGCGGGAGCTGCGCTACGAGCCGGAAGAGCTCGTCCAGAGGTCCATTCTGGATCTCCTGGTCGAAGAGGACCGGCCGGCAGTCGCTGCCAAGCTCCGGGCCTTCGCGGCGAATCCCCGCAGCCTCATGAACTGGGAGGCGCGCAAGCTCCGCAAGGATCGGACCACGCTGTGGGCGTCGGACACGATTCAGGCCTCTCGACAGGCCGACGGACGGCTGGAATTTCTGGTGATCTCGGAAGACATCACCGAGCGCAAGCTTTCCGAACAGCAGATCCTCGGCTATCAGGAGCGTCTCAAGAGCCTCGCGTCCGCTGTGGTGCTGGCCGAGGAGCGGGAGCGCCGGCGGATCGGCGCCGGCCTTCACGACGACGTCGGCCAGACTCTGGCGATCGTCAAGGTCAAGCTGGGAGAGTTGCGCGGGTCAGCGGCCGCGAGCGAATCCGCACAGAAGATCGAGGAAATTCGCAGCCTGCTCGACCAGGCCATTCGCTCGACTCGCACACTCACTTTCGAGCTGAGCTCTCCGGTCCTCTACGAGTTGGGTCTGGCCGCCGCGCTCCAGGAGCTCGGCGAGAGAATGGAGAGACGCAACGGCATTCAATTCCATTTTCGCGCCGACCGGTGGCGGGATCCCGGCTCCGAGGTCGCGATCGTGCTTTATCGGAGCGTCCGCGAGTTGCTGTTCAACGTCGTCAAGCACGCGCGGGCGAGCCACGTCCGGATGGCGATCGACGCCCCCAGCGATCAGGTGCGAATCGTCATCGAGGACGACGGAGTGGGAATCGCCGCCGCCGGACAGGTCTTCGACGACAGCGGAGGCTTCGGTCTGTTCACGGTCCGCGAGCAACTGATCTACGCCGGCGGCCGCATGGAGATCGATTCTTCGCCTGGCGAGGGTACTCGCGTACGGCTCTTCGCTCCGAGCATGCCATGAGCGTTCGCATCGTCCTGGTGGATGACCATCAGATCGTCCTGGCCGGAATCCGTTCGCTGCTGGAAAGGGATCTCGGACTGCTGGTCGTCGCGGAAGCGAGAGACGGCCTGGAAGCCCTGAAGGCCGTGGCCGAACAGCGGCCCGACGTCGTGGTCATGGACGTTTCGATGCCCGGTATGAACGGCATCGAGGCCACCCGGCAGATCCGCGCCGACTGGCCGAAGGTGAAGGTCCTGTGCCTCTCGATGCACGCCGAGAGGCAGTTCATCTCGGCGGCGCTCGCAGCGGGGGCCTCAGGCTATCTGCTCAAGGATTGCGTTCTGGAAGAGCTGGAACGGGCCATCCGCACGGTGATCGCCGGCCACACCTACCTGAGCCCCGTGATCGCCGACACGGTAGTGGCGGACTACCGGACCCAACTCGCCGGTGGCGCTCCCGCCAGTCCATCGCCGCTGAGCGAACGGGAGCGGGAAGTATTGCAACTCCTTGCCGAAGGGCTTTCCACCAAGAAGATCGCCGCGCGGCTCGTCCTCAGTGTCAAAACCGTGGCCACCCATCGCGAACACATCATGGCCAAGCTCGGCGTCCACAGCGTCGCGGAGCTCACCAAATACGCCATCCGTCACGGCCTGACCACCAGCGCCCACCAGGCATCGAAACCGTAAACGGTGCCGCGGCCGGTCAGAAGTTTCTGATCCCAGCCGCTGGCAGCACTACCTACGACTTGTTCAACACGGGACTGAGGTCGCGCTGGCGCCTTCAACCTGATTGAACTTGTTGTTGACATAGTACCTGAAGTCGGCCTTGCCAGACTGCCAGGAGGCGAGGTTCATCGTGAGCTGAAGGCTCGCTCCCGGGAGCGTGTCAGTGGCGACCACGAGGATGTTGCCACCCTCGGTGGTGTAGTGGCCCCGCAAGTTGGTGAACTGATGGTGGACGGGCGGATTGACGGCTTGCGTGAGGAACCCGCTACCCGAGACCGTGCCACCGCCCTCGCCGTTCACACTCACGACGAACTTGGCGTTGAGATTCGCGCCCCCCATGAGGTCTTTGCTGATCTTGAAGCAGGCCAGAAAGGCCTCGGGGACCATGGTCGCTGTTACGGGCTTGACTTCGGGCATTGTGGTAGTCGCAAATGACATGAGTAACTCCTTGCTGATGGTGATCGGTTCGCGGCGTCGCCCTCACAGTGGAGGCAGGCCGTGGAACCAATGTAGCGGTGAAGGTGGTAGCCGTCTATCGGCTGTTGCCTGATACTGGGGGGCCATTCTGCTGACTGTGGGGCAGCTTTCCGGCACCCGCGTCAGCTTTTGCAGACCCACTGCCGGAGGCTGATTCCGCGGCTCATCCCGGCGGAGCGCACACGGCGGCCCATTAAGCTGGGGATCTGTACTAAACTCCCCAGACATTCACGGCGAACGCCAGGAGGCGATCATGGCAAAAGGCAAAAACGCGCAAAAGAAAGAGACCAAGAAGCCGAAGAAGGGCACGGTGAAGGGAGGGGCCGACAGCAAGCCGAAGGATTCCAAGAAGAAGTAGCTGGCTGGCATCGCGTGCGACTTACATCCCTTGGGGCGGGTTGGCGATCTTCCGGATAGCGCAAGAATTTCTTCATCGCCAAGTCATGATCGTGCGCTGAAGGGTGATCTTCACCATGGCGAGTGAGCAGGGTCTCGGCGATTCCTGTATAGTGTCGTTGAAAGGACCATCGCTCCTATGGCCTTCTCCACGGCGACGCGTCGGTTGGATGAAGCGCGATGGCTCCATTGGGGGGCCCGTCTGGGCCGGGCTTCGGCCTCCCGGCCTCTTGTAGCTCTCTCCCTCATGCTGGCTCTGGTGCTGGCGATGGCGCCGGGGCTCTTCCGCCTCCAGCTCCGCACCGACGGCTACGCCCTGGTGCCGGAGGACGATCCGGCCATCGTCACCGATCGCGCCGTCCGCCAGCTCTTCGGGTTGCGCGATCCGCTGCTGGTCGTCCTCGAGACCACCCACCCGGACGGCATCTTCAACGCCGGCACCCTCGACCGCCTGCGGCAGATGACCGAGGACCTCGCCGCCCTGCCCGGGGTTGGACCCGAGTCCGTGCAGAGCCTCGCGACCGAGTCCGGCGGCAGGTTCTACTCCGATAACTCCAGGTTTCGCCCCCTCCTCGATCCGCCGCCACGTACCCCGGTGCGTCTCGCCGAAGTCCGAGAGGACGTCGAGGCGATCGATCTCCTGCACGGCACCCTGGTCTCTTTCGATCGCCGGGCCACGGCCCTCCTCGTCGGCGTCCCCAGGGACGCCGATCGCGCCGCTCTCTACCACCGGATCGCCGCCACGGCCCGCCGGCACGAAACCCCACAAGACCGCGTCTCGGTGGTGGGGGCGCCCGCGGCCGAAGCGCTCCTGGGCGAGCACGTCCTCGCCGACCTCGCCCTGCTGGTGCCGCTCTCCCTGGCGGTGATCACGGTTTTTCTCTGGGTGGCCTGCGGCCGGGCCTGGGGGGTCTTCATCGGCCTCCTCAAGGTCGGCGCGGCCCAGATTTTTACCTTCGGCCTGATCGGCTGGTGCGGCGAGCCGGTCTACCTCACCACGGCGGTGATCCCCATCCTGCTGACCACGGTCGGGCTCTCCGACGAGGTCCATCTGCTCTGGAGGTACCGTCACCGTCCCGCCGGCCAGCCGCCAGCCGAGGCGCTCCGCCAGACCCTGGCGGAGCTCGGCCGGCCGATCGTCCTGACCTCGCTGACCACCGCCGTCGGGTTCCTCTCGTTCCTCACCTCACCGATCCGGCCGGTGTGGAGCTTCGGGCTGTTCACCGGCATCGGGGTGCTGTTCTGCCTGCTCTGGGCGGTGGTGGCCACGCCGGCGCTCCTCGCCCTCCGGCCGGCCGCCATCCCGGCCGCCGGCCCGCCCGGCGACGGGCCGCGGCTGGCCCGGCTGGCGGTCGCGCTGGGGAGCCGTCCGCGGCTCGTCCTGCCCGTCCTCGCTCTGGCTACCGCGGCGCTCGTCCTGGGACTCTCCCGCCTCGAGGTCCAGGACGGATGGATCACCAACTTCGCGCCGCGCAGCGAGCTGCGCCAGGCCACCGAGCGGGCCGACCGGTTGTTCGCCGGCACGCACGTCCTGCTCGCCGTCGTCACCTTCGATCCGCCTCCCGACCGGATCCCGGCCATCCCGGCGGCCCGCGGCCCCCTGCTGGCGGGCCCGGCGGTCGCCGCGGTCGGCCGCTTCGAGGAGGGCCTGCGCGCCCGGCCCGAGGCCGGCGGCGTCTTCGGCCTCGCCAGCCATCTCTCCACCACCGCCTTCCTCTGGGGCGGACGCGACGAGGCGTTCCGTCAGATCATCGACGACCCCGCCTGGATCCATCTCTACGTCCATCGCATCGGCAACGTCCGCGGCGTGGCCCGCCGCCGCGAGCTCATCGACGACGGCTTTCGCAGCACCGTCGTCACCCTGCCGCTCAAGGCGGCCAATTTCAAGGAGACCGCCCGGCTGATGGCGGCCATCCGCGAGCTCGAACGCACGGAGCTGGCCCCCGTCCACGGCCGCGTCGAGCTCGCCGGCGACGTCGCCGTCTCCCAGGCCATGATCCCGGCGATCGTGCGCACCCAGCTCAGCTCGCTCCTCCTCGCGGTCGCCGGCAACCTGCTGATCGTGACCCTGCTCTTCCGCTCCCTGCGCGCCGGGCTGGCGTGCGTCGTCCCCACCGCCGTCGCCGTGGCCTGGACGTTCGGCGCCATGGGCTGGCTGGGCATCCCGCTCGGCGTGGCCACCTCGATGTTCTGCGCCGTGACGCTCGGCATCGGCGTCGACTACGGCATCCACTTCTTTGAACGGTTCCAGGAATCGGAGAGAGCCGGCCTCCTCAAGCCCGGTCTGGCGGCAGGCGCCGCGGCCGGGCCGTCGATCCTGGTCGACTCGCTGGCCATCTCTCTCGGCTTCGGATTGCTCGCGTTTTCGCAAGTCCCTACCAATCGCCGGCTCGGGCTGCTCGTCGCCCTCGCCTTGTCGAGCGCCTGCCTGCTCACGCTCGCCAGCTCGGGAGCCCTGCTCGCGGCGCTCCCCCGCCGCCGGGCCGGCGCCTCGCCGGAGCTCGCGCCGGCCGCGGAGGAGAACCGGTGAGATCAATACTTTCGATTTTTTCGGCGATCCGCGGGCCACCGGCGGCCATGCGATCACCCGCCGAAACGTTGTGGATTCGAAATCAAATTGGGAGGAAATAGTCATGAGCAGATTTCCTATGCGCGCGGTGGTCCTGCTGGCCGCGCTCGCCGCTCTAGGGGTCGTCCCGGCCACGGCTCACAAAGAAGAGATCCTGAGGGGCACCGACTACTGGCGGACGCCGCCCAGCGGCACCGTCTTCACATTCCCGAGCGGCGACGTCGAGTCGCTGTGCAACGCCACGCCGAGCCCCGCCTGGAACCACCAGGTGTCGCTGCGGGGCGTCCCGACCCCGGGCTCGGATTGGGACACCGCGGTCCAACGGTTGGACAACGCCCGGTTCGACCGCAACGGGATTGGGCTCACCCAGGTGCGGTTCAGATCCATTTCACTGGCCAGCAACGCGCCGAGCGACACTCCTTGCGGCAAGCTGCATTGGCGGGTGCGGCTCGCTCGCGGCAGACAGCCGATCACACCCATGAGGATCACCAGGACGTCGGCCGAAGGCGGAGTCTTCTTTGCCAATCTGGCCCTGAGGGTGGAGTTCCAGGCCACCGAGGACGGGACCGGAGCCCCTGTCGGCAGACTGTTCTACGACATCAACCTGGGCGACGTTCCAGGAGGCACGCCGTGGTCGTTCAGAAGCGACGGCGCCTTCCGGGCCGGTATGGACGCCAACGAAAACTGCCTTCAGGTGTTGCGCGACAAGCTCGGCACTTTCCCGGCCGGCTCGCAGCACATCTATTTCATTTCCAACCTGATCGCCAGAGGAGAATGTAAACGGCCCAACGGCTGACCTCGTGCTCCCGCGGGCCGGCGTGACCGGCCCGCGGAATTTATGGCTTGGAAAGCTGCCCCGCCTCCCCCGGCGCGAGCGAGAGCTGCCCCTCCGGACCGATGGCCAGCGACAGTTGGCCCGCCTCGGCTTGCGCCAGCGACAATTGGCCCGCTTCGGCCCCGGCTAGCGACAACTGGCCGGGTGAGGCGCCGGGGAGGCGGACCTGGATCTCGGCGATGGCCTGACGCGTGGCCCGGAGCATCTCAGGATCGCTCAAGGAACGCTCGGCCGCCTCCTTCAGCGGCAGCACCGCCGCCGCCGTGCCGGCGCGGCCCAACGATTGGGCCGCGGCCACCCGGACCTCCGGGTTCTTATGCTGAAGCGCCTGAATCAGCGGCGGTTCGGCGGCCGGGCTGGCGGTCTCTCCCAGAACCTGGGCCACGGCGACGGCCAGCTCGCCCTGTTCGCGCGCCAGGACCTTGGCCAGCATCTCGACGGCGGCCTCGCCATGACGGCCGAGAGCTTCTACGCAGGCGCGGGCCGTCTCGAGGCGGCGCCTGCGCAAGGCCAGACGGAGGATGGCCGTCAAGCGCTCGAACGCCAGATCCTCCTTGAGGATCGACGACGGCTTGCGCGCTCACGGCGTCCTCCACCTCGCTCTCCGCGAGATTCACGAGGACGTCACGGCCTTCGGCTCCCAATTTCTCGGCCGCCCGCAGCCGGATCTCGGGGCTCGGGTCCGAGCAGGCGGCGCCGAGCGCCTCGACCGTTCCCGGCTCCCCGGGAAATTCACGGACCAGGAGGAGCAGATTCAAAAGCCGCACCCCGGCCGTGGGATCTTGACCGGCGTTCTCGGCCAGACGCCGCGCCACGTCCACGGGCTGCGAGAATCGCCGGCCGACCTCCAGGAGGATGGGCAGAATGGTGGGGAGCAGGTGGTCGGACGTCTCCGCCCGGATCTCGCCGCCGACGAGCTCCAGCTCTTTGCCCCAGAGGCTCTCGGCATCCGCGCCGATCAACAGGCGGCGCGCCTCCGCGTCGAGCAACGTGAAAACGGTACGTATGGGCCCCTCGACGAAAAACTTGCTGTCGAACGCCTCATCCCCGACCTCGATTTCTCGCATCCCTCGCGGCCTGTGCTGCTCGCGGCGGAGCTTCATTCCCGTGAAGCCCGGCGGCCCCGGAACCTCGATCACGAGAGATATCAAACCGCCATTGCGACGGGATGACTCGACCCGTACCTCCAGCGGTCCTCCCTTGGCTTTGAGGGACACCCGCCAGGCCCAGGGGCTGGAGAATTCCACCACACGCAGATCGGACCACGCCGCGGCATCCCGCCAGGCCCGTACACGCCCGAGATTGTGCTGCCGGATGCCCCAGACCGTAGAGGCACCGAACAGGACCGGCAGGAAAAACTCCCACATATCGGGCCTTCAGACCAGCCGCACGACCGGCTCCTCGCGCATCAGCTCCCGCTGCGTGAGGAGATCCCGGACGGTGGCCATCAGCCAGCGCTCGGAGCTGACGCCGAAAGCGATTTCGAGGCGGGGACGGCGGTCGCGCGGGAGAGTGCGGCGGATCGAGATAGCCGAGCGTGGGGCTCGCGGCGTTGAGGGGCACCACGACCTGGGCGTCGCCGGTGGCGCCGCCCACCTTGTGGAGGTCGCCGGCGGCGTCCCAGACGAAGCGCCGCTCGTCGCCGTCGGCGCGCGAGACCTCGCAGATGAGGAGCTTGAAGAGGCTCTCCGGCTCGCCCAGCGCGCACGTCGGGACCAGTTGCCGCTTCCACAGCTCGGGGGAGGTGGGGAACCGCGTCCCCCTGGGCACGATGACCGTGTGCTGGGGCTCGCCCGTCTTCGGGTCGTGGGTGACGAACGCGTAGTCGTGGACGATGAAGTCGAGAGCGTCCATGCGGTCGCCGGCGAAGCAGGCGGCGCCGGAGGCCACCGCCTCGAAGGGCTGCCAGGCCCGCACCCGGCGCCGCTCGAAGCGCTCCTCGAACCAGGAGAAGAAGCCGGGCAGGAGCGTCGAGCCCCCCACCAGCAGCACGTCCTCCACGTCGCTCATGGGCACGCGGGCCTGCTCCAGGACCTCCTCCAAGGAGGCGGCCAGGCTGCGGTAGAACCCGTGCTCGTCCAGGATCTCCCGCAGGCGGTCGCGGGTGAGCGAGACGAACCCGCTGCCCGGCCGGGGCGCCGCCCGCGACAGGCCGCCCGGGCTCATCAGGAACGCCGCCTCCTCCTCGAAGAACACGGCCTCCTTCACCCGGCAGGCTTCGGCGAGCATCAGCCGCCGCCACAGGCGGGTGACCTCGTCGTCTCCGGTGGCGAGGTCATGGCCCATCTGGCGGCAGAGGTCCTGCAGCACCCAGCCGTCGACGGCGTTGCCGCCCAGGGGACGCCCCCGCTTGGCCAGCACGGTCGCCTGGCCGCTGACCGCCCCCTGCGGCGACAGGCGGACGAGCACGACGTGCATCGTGCCCCCGCCCACGTCCACGACGAGGACGGTCCGTTCATGACTGAGGCTGATCCCGTAGCCGAGCGCGGCGGCCACGGGCTCGTCGACGAAGCGGACCCGGCGCACGCCCAGTTGGCGCAGCACGTGCTGCACTTCCGCGCGGTAGATCTCGAACGCCGACACCGGCGACGTGACGACGAGGTCGCGAATCCGGCGCCCCGTCGCCCGCTTGACCTCGCGCAGCAGCTCGCGCAGGAACGCGTGGGCGGCGTCGCGGGCGGTGACGCTCTCGCGCCCCACCCGCGCCAGGGGCCGCAGCGCCTCGCCGCTCAGGCCGGGCTTGAACGTGGGGACGAACGAGGGATGGACCACGCCCTCGTTGCGCTCCAGCGCCGGCCGGCCGATCAGCGCCCGCTGGCCGATGAAGAACCGCCGCGCCAGCGGCGGCCAGCTTCCCAGGCGGTCGAGCATCCCGGTCTGTTCGAGGAAGTGGACGGCCGAAGGCACCAGGTGCGGCGCCTCGAGCGGGTCCTTGGCTTCGCGCTTGCGGCAGACGGCGGGCAGCTCGACGAGGCGAGGTCTCCCGAGAGCCTCGTCCCAAATCGCGACGCCGGAGTTCGTCGTCCCCAGATCGAGCGCCCAGGTGGTCATTGGGGGGTGATTATAATGTGGCTCTTACGTTGGGAGGGGCTGACATGACCTGGGACATCCGCGGCAAAAACATCCTGATCACCGGCGCCACCCACGGGATCGGCCTCGAAGCCGCCGTCGAGCTGGCCCGGCGGGGCGCCCGGGTGGTGATGGTCGGCCGGGATCCCCGGCGCACCGAGGCGGCGGTGGCGGACGTCAAGGCGCGGAGCGGCTCGGCCGACGTCTCCCATCTCCTCTGCGACTTCTCCTCCCAGGCGGAGATCCGCCGGCTCGCCGAAGACGTGAAAGCCCGTCTCGACCGGTTGGACGTGCTGGTCAACAACGCGGGCGCCGTCAACAAGAAGCGCGGCGTCACGGTAGATGGGATCGAGACCACGTTCGCGGTCAACCACCTGGGTTATTTCCTGCTCACCAACCTGCTCCTCGACCTGCTGGCGCGGAGCGCTCCGGCGCGGATCGTGACGGTCGCCTCGGCGGCGCACCGGCAGGGCAACCTCGATTTCTCCGACCTCGGCTACGAGCGCGGCTATGCGATCATGCGGGCCTACTCGCGTTCGAAGCTCGCCAACGTCCTGTTCGCCGCCGAGCTGGCGCGCCGCCTCGCCGGCGCCGGGGTCACCTCGAACAGCCTGCATCCCGGTAGGGTGGCGACGAACATCTGGTCGGGCGCGCCAACCTGGGCGAAGCCGCTGATCCAGCTCTTTTTCCGGCCCTTCTTCCTGAGCGCCAAGGAAGGGGCCGCCACCATCGTGCAACTGGCGGCGAGCCCCGAGCTCGAAGGGGTGACCGGAAAATATTTCGAAAAAGGAAAGGCCGTAACGCCCGCGCCGCTGGCGCGGGACGAGGCCTTGGCGAAACAGTTGTGGAAGGTCAGCGCCGAGATGGTCGGATTGCCAGGATAAACCAGCAGTTCAGACAGCCTTACCAAGGCCTCCTTAATTCTACTTTGTCAGACTGTGAGCTCGGCGCCCCCGCCCGGGCATAAATGCCCGGGCTACCGGAAAACAGCCGGGTGAACCCGACTGCTGGAGTCTCCTTCAGGGGGCTCTTTTCGACTAGCCCGGGCATTTATGCCCGGGCGGGGGCGCGGCTCGCGGATGACTGACAAAGTAGAGTCAAGGGTGCTCGGCGTAGATCCCTGCACGCGAAACTGCCTCATCAGATACCTCTGCGACATCCCGAAACTCGGAGGCAATCTTATCGAGCAGTCCAGAGAGCATGGAATGCTCACTTGGTCGCCGCTCGGGGTGACTATGACGAGTCCGTGGCGAAGGTGCTTCTGGCACAGGCGGACGCTCACTCCCGCTCATAGAACGGCGGCGGCTCGATGCCCAGCGCCCGCAGGTAGACGTACCCCTGCCCGCGGTGGTGGATCTCGTTGTCGATCACATAGAGCAGGAGATAGTGGACCTTTCCCGGGTACTGGCCGAAGGCCGTAGTAGTCTCCTGGAAGCGTTCCGCCGGAATTTGCGGCCACAAAGCGTTGATCTTTTCCGTGCTCTCGTCCCAGAGGCGCAGGATCTCCGCCTTCGGCTTGGGATCCCTTTCAAAAGACGTCGCCCACTCTTCCGAGACGATTCCCTGGGCCATCGGCAGGGCCATGCTGAGCATCTCCAGGACCATGGCGCCGAAAGGACGCATGCCACCGATGGAAAAACGGAAGAGCTCTTCCTCGGGAAAGGCATCGATCAGACGCCGGGTCAACCGGCGGTGGCCCTGCCAGTGATTCAGAAGCTCTTCGGGAGTGATGACAGTGCTCATGTTTCGGCCTCCATGGATGAAAGATCTATCCGCCGGCCATGGCCCCCACGACCAGGAGAGGCTCGCTCCCGGCCACGACCGCGTCGGGGAGCGGAAAGTCCGGCGGCTCGTGGGACAGGTCCTGCTCGCAGGCGAAGAACCTCACGAAGGGCCGGCGCCGCAGCGTGACATGGTCGCGGATCGTCCCGCGCAGGACGGGATGGCGGGCCTCCAGGGCGTCCAGGACCGAGCCCAGCGTCGCCGGACCGTCGACCTCGAGCCCCACCTCGTCGCCGTCGACGCGCGCCAGCGTCCGCAGGTGGACCGGCAGCACGACGCGGATCATGGCAGGGTCTGGACCTCCACCGACAGGACGGCCGGCAGGTCGTGGACGATGGGGATCCAGTCGTCGCCGGAGTTGGCGGACGCGTACACCTGCCCGCCGGTGGTGCCGAAGTACACGCCGCAGGGATCCAGCGAATCGACCGCCATCGCGTCGCGCAGCACGTTGACGTAGCAGTCCTTCTGCGGCAGCCCGCGGGTGAGCGCCTCCCACTCGTTGCCGCCGGTGCGGCTGCGGTAGACACGCAGCTTGCCCTCGGGCGGAAAGTGCTCGGAGTCGCTCTTGATCGGCACGACGTAGACGGTCTCCGGCTCGTGCGCGTGAACGTCGATCGGGAACCCGAAGTCGGTCGGCAGGTTGCCGCTGACCTCGCGCCAGGAGTCGCCGGCGTCGTCGCTGCGCATGACGTCCCAGTGCTTCTGCATGAACAGCACGTTCGGGCGGGACGGATGCATGGCGATGCGGTGGACGCAGTGGCCGACCTCGGCGTTCGGGTCAGGGATGCCCTCGGACTTCAGGCCGCGGTTGATCGGCCGCCAGGTCTGGCCGCCGTCGTCGGTGCGGAACGCGCCCGCGGCCGAGATGGCGATGAAGATCCGCTGGGGATCGCTGGGGTCCAGCAGGATCGTGTGCAGGCACATCCCGCCGGCGCCCGGCTGCCACCGGGGTCCCGAGCCGTGGCGGCGGAGGCCGGAGAGCTCCTCCCAATTCATCCCACCGTCGGTCGTGCGGAACAGCGCCGCGTCCTCCACCCCGGCGTAAACGACGTCCGGGTCCGTCAGCGACGGTTCGAGATGCCAGACGCGCTTGAACTCCCAGGGGTGCTGCGTGCCGTCGTACCACTGGTGGGTGCCGGGGACCCCGTCGTACACGAAGTCCTTCCCCACCGCCTCCCAGGTCCTGCCGCCGTCGTTGGAGCGCTGGAGAATCTGCCCGAACCAGCCGCTGGACTGGGACGCGTAGATGCGGTCGGGGTCCACGGGCGAGGCCTTGACGTGGTAGATCTCCCAACCCGCGAAGTGGGGTCCGCTGACGTCCCACTTTTCGCGCTTCGCGTCCGCCGTCAGCACGAACGCGCCCTTCCGTGTCCCCACCAGTACCCGTACCCCGCTCATTGTGACTCCTTTCCAAGCCGAAATCCCGTCGGCGGGCATCGCGGCGCCCATAGTCTATCTGAAACGGAAGCCGGCCGGAGTTGACGAAAGGCTCCCGAAAGGCACGAACTTCGCAAGCTGGCCGGGCATGATGGTACGACTCCAACGCTTCGCCATCCTCCTCGCCATCTTCTCCCTCGCCGAGACCGCCCACGCCACCACCGTCGTCCCGCCGCGCAACCTCGGCCAGTTGGCCCGCATGAGCCGGGCCGTGGTGCTGGCGCGCGCCACCCACGCCTGGACGGAGGACCGCGGCCTCCCGATGACGATCACCGTCTTCGAGCTGGTGCAGCCGGTCGGCGGCGCCCGCGTCCCGGTCGTCTTCCAACTGGAGACCCCCGGCGGCGTTTTCGAGGACAAGGCCGCGCTGGTGACCGGCGCGCCGCGCTTCCACGACGGGCGGAACTATCTCCTCTTCCTCGCCCGCTCGCCGCGCCGCCATCGCTGGCAGCCGCAGATGCTCTCGTACGGCCTGCTCGAAGAGGTCTCCGACCCGTCCGGGCAGGAGTTGCTGCGGCCGCTGCCGGAGGCGAACGCGATCGAACTGCTGGGCGAGGACTTCGAGAGGCCGGGCGTCTATCGCGAGCGCGACCTGCTGAACCACCTGCGCGAGGTGATGGCCGGCGCGCCCTGGGAGCCTGCCAAGGCCGCCGCTCCCCTGGATTCGTTCACCGCCAAGCTGCACACCAAGCCGGCCCTCTGCCAGTTCCAGACCCACAGCGACGGCGTGCCGGTGCGCAAGTTCGGCTACGAGACCGGGGCCACGATGTCGATCCAACACACCACCCCCGGGCAGACCGGCATCGCCGACGGAGGCGTCGCCGCGGTGCAGCAGGGCGTGGCCGCCTGGACCCACCATCCCGACTCGGCGATGAGCTTCCTCTACGGCGGCAGCCGGCCGCGCAACATCAACTGCTCCACCGGCTCCGACATCGACGAAGGAGGCGTCGTCTTCAACGATCCCTGCAACGACATCACCGACCTGGTGGGCTGCCAGGGCACCCTCGCGTTCGGCGGCTCGTTCTATGACCCGGGCTCGGCGCCATTGCACGACGGCGAGCCCTGGCATCCGGTGAGCACGGCCTTCGTGGTGGTGAACAACGGCACCCAGTGCGTGGGCGAGACCAGGTTCAGGACCATGATGACGCACGAGCTCGGGCACACGCAGGGCTTCGGGCACCATGCCGATCCCAGTGCCACCATGGCCGCCACCCTGCCGCCCGACAACCGCGGCGCCGCGCTGGGCGCGACCGACAGAGCCTGCGCCTCGTACGCCTACCACACCTATCTCGACGTGCCGTACAACTACTGGTCGTGGAGATTCATCGAGGCCCTCGACAACGCCGGCGTGATCAGCGGCTGCACCGCCGGCCGGTACTGCCCGACGGAGCCGATGACCCGCGCCGACATGGCGGTCTTCCTGCTCAAGGCCAAACAGGGGGCGGGCTACACGCCGCCGGCGTGCACGACAGCGCTCTTCAGCGACGTCCCGTGCTCGAGCCCCTACGCGCCCTGGATCAACGAGATCGCGCGGCGGGGCGTCACCGCCGGATGTGGCGGCGGCAGGTACTGCCCCACCGGCAGCGTCACCCGCGCCGAGATGTCGGTGTTCCTCCTGGCGACGTTCGAAGGACCGGGCTACGCGCCCCCCGCCTGTATCGTACCCCGCTTCCTGGACGTCCCCTGTTCGACCCCCTTCGCGTCATGGATCAACGAGATCGCCAACCGGGGGATCACCGCCGGATGCGGCGGCGGCAACTTCTGCGCGGGCTCCGTGGTCCCGCGCGACCAGATGGCGGTCTTCGTGGCCCAGACCTTCCGGCTGCCGGCGCCTTGAGGCTCAGAACACCCGTATCGTCCTGATCCGATGGATGACCATCAACTTCCTCCCGTCCCGCAGCCTGAACAAGAGCTCGTTTCCGACGATGCCGTCCGCATCCAGCACCTGGTACGACGACCAGGAGCCCAGCGAGTAGGGTTGAACGTCCTGCTCCGAAGGCGTGACCACCACCGCGCTGGTATCGCCTACGAAGGCGGCCTCGTTCCCTGGAACCCCGTCGAAGTCGGCGACCTGCAACCCCCTCGGTTTGCCGACCTTGTAGGACTGCACACGGCGGCGCCAGTGGGTGACGACGCTTGCGCTGGCCGGCTGGTAAACTCCGTTGATGCTCATGAGGTTGGTGAACAGGACCTCGTCGCCCGGCGTTCCGTCCATATCGACCATTTGCATGCGGTTCGGGCGTCCGATGTCATAGTTCACGATCTCGCGGGTCCGGTGAGTGAGCACCGTGGCGAGAGCGGGCTGGGGAAATCCATTGATGCTTACCAGGTTGGTGAACAGGATCTCACTCCCCGGTAGCCCATCCAGCTCGACCATGTGCAGCCGGTTCGGGCGGCCGGCATTGTAGGTCTTGACCTCACGGCTGCGAGGGGTAACGACCGTGGCCTGCGCCGGCTGAGCAAAGCCGTTGATCGTCAGGAGGTTGGTGAAGAGCAGCTCGCTGCCCGGCTGCCCATCCAGCTCGACCAGTTCCATGTCGGCGACATTTCCTACGTTGTAGGTCCGCACATCTCGCCCGCGATGCGTGAGGATGGTCACCTGCGCCGGCTGGGCGACGCCGTTGATCCGCAGAAAATTGGTGAAAAGCACCTCACTTCCCGGCTGTCCCTCCAACTCGGCCAGTTGCATGCGGTTTGGACGGCCAAGCTCATACGTCCGCACATTCCGGCCGCTATAGGTGAGGACCGTAGCCTGCGCCGGCTGAGCAAAACCGTTGATCGTCAAGAGGTTGGTGAAGAGGACCTCGCTGCCCGCCTGATCGTCCAGCTCGACGAGCTGCAGACGATTGGGACGGCCCAGATCGAATGTCCGGACGTCCCGCTTACGGTCGGCAAGGACCGTGGCCTGCGCTTGCTGCGCAAAGCCGTTGATCGTCAGAAGGTTGGTGAACAAAAGCTCGTTCCCTGGTTGGCCGTCCAGATCGGCCTGCTGGATGGAGCGCCAGTTGGCGACCGTGTACTGCCGGACCGCGCCGGTCGTGATCGACGTGATGCGGACGCTCGTTCCCGTGATCGAAGCGATCTCGATCCCGGGAGTGCCGTCGAAGTCTCCGCTGATCGTGGCCTTCGGAGACTCGGGCGCGCTTCCGAAAACCGCGGTCGGCAGGGTCAAGAGAATAGCTGCGAGGATCGCGCTTACAACGTGCCGGTTTTTCATTTTCTGGATCTCCTCTCGTCTGTGGCTTCCGTGCCACATACACGGCTCCCCACGCCTGACGTCCGTAGGGAGAATCCAGATCCCCCTCTTTGTTTAGAAGAGGTCAAACTGAAAGGGCCGCCCGGGAAGGCGGCCCTTTCGCGTGGCAACGCCGCGAGGCGTTCAAGGGGCCGGCGTGACCGGCATCCGGAGCGTGAAGTAATCCACCACGCGGGAGGCCGCCGGCGGGTCGAGATTGCTGAGACCGACCACCACGTACCCGAGCCGCGGATAGATGCGCAACTCGCCGTTCATCCCCGGCGCTCCGCCGCCATGCCCGTAGCTCAGCGACGGCCCCTCTCCCCGCATGCCGAAGCCAAACCCGTACTGCTGCTTGTGCGGCGTGGTCGCCTGGGCCAGCATCGCCTTCGAAATCAGCTTCCCCGACTCCAGAGCCTGCGCGAACCGCAGGAGATCGCCGGCCGTCGAGTAGCCGCCCCCCGCCGCGGTGCCGCGCCATGGCAGCGTGTCGGTGTTCGGCGTCCATCCGCCGCCCTGTTCGGACCTCATGTATCCGATGGCGCGGTTCGGCACGTTCTCGGTCTCGGGCAGGGAATCGGTGGACGTCATGCCGGCCGGCTTGAAGACCTTGGCGCGCACGTAGTCGTAATAGGACATGCCGCTCACCTTCTCGATGATCGCGCCGAGCAGCACGAAGCCATAATTCGAATAGCGCCACTCCGCGCCCGGCTCGTGGGTAGAGCCCGCGCGATCCATAGAGCTTCACGTAGTCGCCGTGCTCCCGCAGCGTCAGGCGCTTCGCATGAAACTCCGGACCGAAGATGTCGCCGGTGCCGCCGGTGTGCGTGAGCAGATGCCGGAGGGTGACCTTGGAAGCCACGTCCTTGTTGGGATAGCCGGGAAGATGCTTGCCGATGGGGTCGTCCAGCGCGAGCTTGCCCGCCTCGACGAGCTGCAGCGTCGCGACGGCGGTGAACATCTTGTTCATCGATCCCAGGCGGAACCGCGTGTCGAGCGTCACGGGAGCGCCCTTCTCCCGGTCGGCGCGGCCCCAGGCCTTCTGGAGCAGCACCTTGCCGTTCCGCGCCACCAGCACGGCGCCGGAGAACTGGTCCTTCTTCGCCAGCTCCTCGGCCCGGGCCGAGAGCGCCGCCAGGGCCTGCGCCTCGGTCATCCGCGGGATCGCGAGGTCGTCAGGGCGTGGGATGGCCCGTATCTCCTGACGGATCAGTTTCGGCGGCTTCTCGGAGCTGAGCGAGAGCTCGAACCGGGCCACGGTGTCCGAGCCCTTCTCCTGCACCAGCGCGACGATGCTGGAGGGCTCGCTCTTCTCGACGCGCAGCAGGTTGAAGCCGCCGGTCTGTTGGCGAAAACCGCCGCCGACCATCTGGCTGAGCGGGGGATCCGGCTTATAGGTCTCGTCGAAGGCGCGGACCAGGGCCGCGTCTCCGGAATTGAACGCCGCGAACCACGCCGCCAGCGCCTTGCCGGCCGGCGTCTCGGGGATTTTTGGCGGACCGCCCGCCGGGGCCTGGCCGAGGACCGGGCTCAGCGCGACGAAGAGGATCAACGCTCCGCGGATAGCTGCCTTGAGGGCTTGCATTCTGGACTGGGCTCCTGTGAAGAACGGATGGCGCATGGCATGGGATATACGCGGCGAGGACGTCCTTGTTTCCGGCGCCGCGTCTCCTGCGCCCCAAGGTATCTCTCACCGCGCTCCCGCCCGGGCATAAATGCCAGGGCTATGCAAAACAGCCGGGTGAACCCGACTGCTGGAGTCCCCTTCAGGGGGCTCTTTCGACTAGCCCGGGCATTTATGCCCGGGCGGGGGCGCGGCCGTTCAGAAACCCGGAACGAACTTCGGGGACGTAGTACTAGCGGCCCGCAACTCGCCGGACAACCGCCGGGCTGGAAAGCTCTCGATGCGCGTCCTTGCCGATCCATCGCGAGGCCGCGTTGCGCGACCCGGCGAGCCGCCCGGCCACTTCCAAGGCGGCGCGGTGGAGCGCCAGGTTGCGCTTGCCGGTGGCCCGCAGAGCCATGTTGACCGCCTTCTTGACGAAGTGGCGCTCGTCAGCGGCGGCCTCTTCCACCCACCGCAGGGCCCGCAAGAACGGCTCGTCCGACGCGCGTTTGTCGTGAACCGTAAGCCCCCAGAGCAGGGCGAAGGCCGCTCGCTTCGTATACTCCTTCTCTTGAGGCGCCCACTGCTCCACCTTGCTCCAGGCGTGCGGAGTGCGATCGAACAGAGCGAAGCAGATCGTGTCGCAGACGGCCCAGTTGCCGAAGTCGTCGCACCATCGGTCCATCTGCTCGGGCGTAACGCTTGCGGGATCGTCGACGTACGCGGCGAGCAGCCGCGCCTCATACCAGCCGGTAACCCAGAGCCGCTCCGCCAGCTCGTGGCTACGCCCGAGACGCTTCGCCAACGCCTGAACGTCCCTCATGGCGACGCCGAAAGCCTTCTCCGAGGGGATGGCGTAGCGCGCCATGCCCGCAAGGGCGGCTTCGGTGGCAAGCTCCTTCAGCGAAGCCAGAACCGCCGTCGTATCCGGCAGGGGCTCGCCGTCGCGGACGGAGCCGCGTCGATCGGGTACAGGCTTTGGCATGCGCTTCCCCTCAAGGTCGGCTACTTCGCGAAAACCCGCAACAGCAAACTGGTACACCCGCTCCCCGATCCCAGGCGCCCCGCTCTCGCCGGGTCCCGCGACGTTGAGCGTCTCGATCGCCAGAGAGCTGAGCCATTCACGGATCTGAACGCGGGCTTCAGGATACCAGGCCTGACCTCCGGAGATGACTCTCTTCAGTCTCTATCCTTACTGGTAGCACTCGTCGAAGATCGTCGTTTGAGTGCTCGGGTAGTAACAGTAGACGATGTTGATGTCATACGTGTCGTGAGTCGGCAGGGTATAGCAGGTCTCCCCCGTGTCCTCCGGGATCGGCGCTCCGCCGCTGTTCACGCAATCCGCGGTGATGTCGAAACAGTTGTCCGGGGGGCAGAGGATGCTGGCCCAGGCTGGCGGCTCCGAAGCCAGAGCGAGACCGGTGAGGAGGAGCGCTAAAACGAGAATCTTGGCCTTCATTTCGTTCTCCTTTATCAAACTACAGCGCCGCTATAGTTCAACTATGTTACACCAAGCCTAGAACTTTGACTAGACCGGTCTCCCTAGCCGTAAGGCGCGCCTGGCAGAATGTTCTTATCGGGTAACGCGGGGCGGCGTGGCCACCAGCAGCGCGCGGTCCCAGACGGGCTCGATCTCCGTCACCGCCGCCAGCAGGGCCAGCCCAACTCCCGCGATACCGGTGAGGAAACCGTGCTCGCCCTCCCATCTCCCCTGGCCCGGTGGCTCGACGACCCAGCTCAGCAGGCCGGCGAAAGCCTCTTCCGGGCGCCGTGTGTCGAGAGTGCGCCGGTACCAGGCGAGGGCCGCTTCCTTCATCTCCGGATCCCCTGTGGCCTGATGGAAGCGGTTGTAGAGATGGGCGAGGCCGGAGGTGCCGTGGCAGAGGCCGGCGTCGACCGCGCCCAGGGTCTCGACCGGCCGGCGGGCGGCGGCGTACGCGAGGGCGAGGGCCTCCCGTTCCCAATCCTGGCGTTCGAAGCTCCGCGCCGCGGAGAGCAGGACGGCGGCCACTCCCAGGTCCCCATAGCACCAGGCGGTGCGCGCCGGCACGGGCTCCTCGCCCGGGACCAGGAAGGAGGGGAACACGGACCGGTCCTCCACCCGCAGCCTGCGGCCGAGCACCCATCCCACCGCGCCTTCGGCCAGGCGCTCCAGGCGGGGATCCTGGACACCCTCGCGCCGCGCCGCCGCGAGGAAGCCCAACACGCCGGGGACCCCGTGCGCCACGCCGAGGTTGTAGCAGCCTCCAGGCATGTCCCGGCGCTGCCATGGCATGAGCCAGCCGGGCTCGGTATACCAGGTGATTCCGGCCTCAGACTCCTCCGCCGCCGCCTCCAGGAAGCCGAGGACGCGGCCGAGAAGCGGCGCGGCGGCGGGATGAGGCAGGCGCTCGACCAGATAGGTCCCGAAGCCGGAGAGCCCGCTGACCAACTCGTGCGGCGGCCTCCCGCGCGGCTCCTGGAGCAGCCCGCTCAAGGCCTCGTCGATGTCGGCGGCGAGGTCGTCGTCCCCTTCGAACAGCTCGCGGGTGAGGTGCTCGATCGTCCAGCCGACGCCGCAGAACCCGCTGTAGAGGGAGGGGCTGAGGCGCGCCTCGCCGAGCGCCTCCACGCCGCGGCCGAGAGCCGCGAGCGCCCGGTCGGCGTCTTCCGGACCCTGGCGGGCCGCGCCGAGATAGGCGAAGAAAAGCGCCAGGCCCGCCTCGCCGCCGGCGAGCGTGGGGTCAGGCGGGGGCCCATCCTCCTCCCGGGACGAGACGTGCTCCACCAGGCAGCTCTCGATCTCCTCGATGAGGCCCCAGCACCGGCGGCTGGTCTCGGGATCGACGATCGGATACCACATGGATCAAGGATAGGACGGGCGGCCAAGGGAACACAGCCTTGACCGCCGTGGTCTCGTCAGGAATGTCTCAGTAGCAGCACCGGGGCCCGCTCGGGCAGCTTCCCCCCGAAAGGGCGGAAGTGGTGCCGCCCGTCGTGGTGCCACCGCACACACAATAGGTCCATCCGGTCGGTTCACAGAAGTCGGTCGCGCCCCCTGCCGCGCCGTTGAGATCCTGGCCGGACAGGGTCCCGAGAGTTTCCCTCTTGAGGCGGATCTTCATCTTCACCTGCTTCTTCACGGCGTCTCCTTTCGCAGTTCACCCGCTCGGGAAAGCGGGCGGGTGGGTCGGGAGCGCGGCCGGGCCGCGCTCCTCTATTTCACCATGCGTGATCGGCGCCGCCGGTCCGTCACCTCAGAAGAAGAGGCTGCCGGTCACTTCTCGTCGCCGTCGAGGACGCCGTCCTCGTCGCGATCGATACCGATGCGCAACCCCGAGCCCGGGGGGGCGCAGGTATAGGTCAGCTCGCCTCCTTTCCGCAAGGCGAGTTGCCGCAGGCCGGCATCGGAGACCGGCGCGTCAGACCTCCGGTTGCCGAGGAAGCGGTCCGCACCCACGTCGTAGAGATAGCCCTTCTCGCCCTGCGGGCTCTCGCCCTTGACCACCAGATCGCACTCCCCCGCCCGGGCGCGGTCGATCAGGAGATCGATCCGCTCTCCTATCCTCGTTGCGTTTTCCTGCGTGAGCGTCGTCTGCTGCCCGACGATGGGAGCGAGATTGCTTTCGAAGGCGAGCTGGAACAGCTCCACCTGCCGTTTCTGCAGCTCGCCGGCCGGCCCGGGTACGAACCCGCCGGGAGTCAATGGAGATTGATTGAAACCCTGCCCTTCGGTGGTGGCGTTGTTGAAATCGAACATCGTCGGGATGCTCCCGTCGTGGTTGAAACCGAAGCCCCGGACCTGATCCCCGAGAAAGGCGTCGCTACCCGGCAGGAACGGATGGGTCGGGATCCCGAACATGCCGACCTTCTGGTACATATTGCGGAGGTGCGGCGTCTTCAAGACTTCCACTCCCCCATCGGTCGTATAGCGGCCGTCGGCGCCGAAGAAACCCGGAGCGGCCACACCCTGCCGCGCGTTCGCGTGGCGGTCGATGATGTGGCAGGAAGCGCAGGAGCCCTGGTTGGTGAAGTCGGAGACGTTGTTGACGAAAAAGTCGCGTCCCGCCTCCTCGTCCGGGGTGAGCCGGTTGGAGAGCATCCGGACCGGGTTCGGCGGATACGTGACCTGGAGGATGAAGGCGGCGAACGCCTCCATGTCCTCGTCGTCGATCGGCCGGTCGCGCCCCAGGAGGTTGGGAAAGGCGCCGAGGAACTCCTTGAAGGCCGCGACCTCGTCGAAGGTACCGCTGTCCGGCTGCGCGCTCGGGTTGGCGTTGCCGCCGGTGCGGTCGCCGCGCCAGTGCATCGGCCCGTGGTTCGCCATCCCGCGGAGGCTCTGCGTCGCCATCGGCCCCTTCATGGGGTGATGCGTGTCGATCAGCCCGAAAACCGCCGGATGGACCTCGAACGGTCCCGGAATGGCAGCCACCCGGCCGTCCGGATTGCCGAGATCCCAGGCCAGGCTGTCGAAATCGCCGTAGACATGGCAACTGGCGCAGGACGAATCCCCATGGCTCGACGAGAGCGCGGTGTCGTAGAGGAACCGGCGCCCGGCGACCACGCTCGGCGGCTCGGGGTTGTGCATGGGGACGTGCCCGACCTCCGCGCCCGAGACCGTATCGATGACCGCGATCGAGTTGTCGAAACGGGTCAGCGTGTAGAGGCGGTTCCTGCTCTCCTGGAGCACCAGGCCGGTGAGGCCGCCGCCGGACACCTTGATCTGGCTGGCGGCGCTCGGCGTAAACGTATTGTTCTCCAGGGCGGCGGTGTCGAAGACGCCGATCTTCGACGAGCCGAGGGCCGCGACGTACAGGGTTCTGCCGTCGCTCGTGACCGCCATCTCCTGCGGGATCGCGAGGCTCCTGTCGTTCTCGGCGTTGGGGATCGCGTCGCAGCAGGCGGCGTAATCGATGTGTTTGTTGAGATGCCGCGGGGTGACGCCGCCCGCCGGGCCGAGGACGGTGATCCGGCTCTGGTGCAGGTTGCCGCGGACGCTGTGGCCGGCGAAGGTGCCGGGGCCCTCGAAGCGCTTTTCGTTCCCCGCCTCGGTGTTCGAGACGTAGACCTTCCCGCTCACCGGGTTCACGGCCATGTTGTAGAGGATGGTGCCGACGCCCTGGTAGTACCCGGCGGCGCCGCCGGCTTGCGCCGGCGGATTGGCGTTCGCGTCGATGACGAAGACGTCCTTGTCGGGCAGGGAGAACCGGACCTTGTCGTCCCAGACCCGGTTCAGCTCATCGACCCAGTGGGAGCCGTTGAACCGGACGATGAGCCCCACCTCCGGCCGCGGAGCGCCGTCGACGTTGGTGTCGGGCCCGGGCAAGCCCCCGGCGGCTACCCCGCCGTCCGGGATGAAAAACTCGTGGACGGTCGTGGTGCGGTTTCCGGAGTGGAACGCCGCCGCGTAGACCTTGCCGCCGTCCGGGCTCACCGCCAGGGCGCGCGGAGTGTCGCTGAACAGAGTGACGATGGTCAGCGGCGTTCCGGTGAGCGTAAGGCCGAGACGGTCCGCGTCGAAGACCCAGACATCCGCCCGGCCCACGCCGGGGACCGTGAGCTGGGGATCGTAGGGAACGTTCTGGCCGCGGTGCGCGGTGGTGATGAAGGCGCGGTCCTTCCCCGCCCCGCCGAAGACGATGTCGCGCGGCTCGTCTCCCACCAGCAGGGTGCGCACGACGCGGCCGCTGTTCCCGTCCTCGCCCACCTTCACCACGCTGACGCTGTCGGAGAGGTGGTTGACCACCCAGACCTCGTGATCGTTGCGGGCCGCGACGGCCACCGGTTCGAGGCCGACCGGAATCGAGGCGCGACGCTCCAGGCCGTGGTTCCCGATGCGAAAGACCTCGAGCCGGTTGTCCGGCGTATTGGCCGCGAAGAGGAATCTACCGCTCGGTGACAGCGCCAGCGGGCGGACCTGGCCGCTCTCGAAGAGCGTGAAGCTCCCCGGCCGGGCCCCGGGCGACTTGAAGTCCGCCAGGCGGGCTCCGGCCCGGGCGGGCGGCGCGGCGGCCAGACAGGCCAGGACGGATGACAGGGCCATCCAACGCGAGACAGAACGGCGGACGAGGTACTGCAAAGCCATAGAACTTCCTTCCAGACGTCATATCCGCTTCCCTTGGGCCCATAAGGGGAAAGGAGCTTCCTCTGAGGGAGATCAAAAGATCAGCGAATGTCTAAAGCGTATAGTACGCCTGGAGGGCCTACCCGAGCCTCACACCGCGTCCGTCAGGTTCCAGCCGAGCCGGCGCATTAAAATGAGTCAATCTATGAACGTTCACGTGAGGCTCCTCGCGTTGCTCGCGTCTTTCGCCTGGATGGCCACGCTGCGGCCGGACCTCTGGTTTTGCGGCGACTTCGAGAGCGGCGGGCTTCAGGGATGGACCTGGGACCGGGCGCGCCGCGAGTCGATCCAGGTAGTGACGCGGCCGGTCCGCAAGGGGCGCTACGCCGTGCGTATGACGCTGGTTCCGGGCGACATCGCTGCGCAGAAGGAGCGCGCCGAGCTCAAGGTCGGCGACAAGGAGATCGAGCGGACCCATGGCCGCCAGGGCGGCGAGATGTGGTACGGCTGGAGCCTGCTCGTCCCGGCGGACTGGGCCGATCCTCCTGGAGAGCGCTTCCAGGTCGTGGGACAGTGGCACCACCGGCCCGCCAGGGCCGAGTTCCCTGGGCAGACCGGGCCGGTAGCTCGCGGGGAGGGGACGCCGCCGCTGATCCTGCATCTCTCGCCCAAGGGCGGGCGGCATTTCCTGACTCTGCTCGGCCGAGGCTCTCCCAATGCGGCCGGCCGCAGGTTGGGGACCCAGCCGGTCCGGCGGGGAGCGTGGCTCGATCTGCTCTTCCACATCCGGTGGTCGACCGGGAGGGACGGCTTCGTGGAAGCCTGGCTCAACGGCCGTCCGTTCACTCCGGGAAAGATGTATGGCCCGACGCTCTACAGCCCCGTCACCAACTACCTGCGGCTCGGGCTCTATCGCGGCAAGGGGTTCACGACCACGAACTCCGTCTACTACGATGAGGTGAGGATCGGCGGCTCCCGGCAGGCCGTCATTCCCTGACGGCGCCGGCGCTGCCGGCCGCCGCTTCCGGGCGGGCGCTTTCGAGGTGCTCCGCCAGATTCCGGCCCGCAGGAGCCGAAAACGTTTCGCGGCCTGCCCACGGCCCTCCTCAGGCAACGGGCGGAGGGATGATTATAGCGCCGCCTCCGACGGGTATCGTTTTCGCACCTCGGCCACTGACGCTTTGACAAGTTTCTCAAGAACCGCGACGTCTATGTCTGAAAGTCTCTTGATGTAGACGCAAACCTTGCCCGTTCTGTGCTTGCCAAGCTGCTGCAGGAGCTTCTCGCGGGATTCAAAGGCATCTGCGATGTAGACAACAATCTCCGGCTTCCTGGACGAGAAGCCGACGAGGCATGCGTCGCCCTCGTGCCCAATCTCGTACCTGTAGTGGTAACTGCCGAAGCCGACGATGCTTGGCCCCCACATCTTGGGCTCACACTTCGTCACTTTCTTCATGAGCGCGGATATCGCCGCACAGTCGTCCCGGCGTCGCGGATCCTCGATGGTATCGAGATACTCCTCAACGCTTGCTTCCGTCTGCTTCGTCTTCAGCTCAGCCATAGGGCCTCCGTGGCTACCTTTTCGGCTCATACCGCATCGCCACCGCCCCTCTCGCGGCCCTTCATTACGGCGTGCGCTTACGGGCAAGGACTTTCTCGATCTGCGCGAGGACTTCGTCATTCCAGTTTTTCTGGAAAATGACGCCGAAGCCGGACTTGTCGGTCTCCACGATGACCCTCGCTCGACCCTCTCCTGCAGACTCGATCCACACTCGCGTCGTTTCCATGGCGGGCGGGCGTTGCCCCTGCACGTACGCCGGCCCGGACTCCTTGATCTTGAATCCCAAGGCAATCAACGCCTGCGTCGCCGCTTTCCTCACCTCCTCTGGAGAACTGGCGAACACCGCTTCCTCGCCCCCGCCGCCTTGGAGCTCGGGACCTCCAGTCGCCACAAACCTGGAGACGAAGCAGCCCGCTGGGAGATCCCATGCATTCACCGCACCTTCGCCATCACCCGAAAACAGCTTCTTGCCATCAGGTGACAGCGCCAAACCGGGCACGCCGTCGACGTGCCCCGAGAGAGTGGCGAACAGCTTGCCTGAAGGCAGGGACCATAGCTTCACCGTGCCGTCCTCAGCCGCCGAAACGAGGCCCGTCATGTCCGGGGTAAAGGCAAGGGCGTAGACGTCATCCTTGTGCCCGGCGAAAGTGTTCAGGAGTTTCCCTTCGGGCAGAGACCAGAGAGCTACCGTTCCGTCGGCACCCGCTGAGGCCAGCATAGTCCCATTGGCGGTCACGGCCAGGGCGAAGACGCCCTTGCTGTGCTTCGTGAGTGTGGCGAGGGGTTTGCCCTCAGGCAGCGACCAGAGCCTCACGGTCCTGTCCTCGCCCGCCGAGACCAGCATCATACCATCGGGCGTCACGGCAAGGGCGCTGATAGTCTTCGTGTGGCCCGCAAGGCTGGTCAGGAGTTTGCCTTCGGGGAGGGACCACAACTTTATCGTCTTGTCGTCACCAGCCGAGGCGAGGACCGTGGATGTGACCGCCACGGTCCGGATCCAGTCCGCATGGCCGTCGAGCTTGGTCAGGAAACCGCCATCGGGCAGCGACCAGAGTCTCACGGTCTTGTCACCGCTACCCGAGGCCAGAAGCTTCCCGTCCGGGGTCACCGCCAAGGCGTGGACCCATTCGTTGTGCCCCCGCAGGGTGGACCGGAGACTGCCCTCCGCCAAGTTCCAGAGCCTTACCGTGTAGTCGTCGCTCGCCGAGATCAGCAGGGTCCCCTCGGGTGTCACGGCCAGAGCGTTGACTTTTTCCGAGTGTGCCAAGCCCCCACGCTTCGGTGCCGACACGACGCACCCAGTAGACGGCGAGGTCGAAGGCTTGGCGGGCAACGCGGCATTTGCGACCACGGTCGCCTGCACGCCGGCCAAGCCGATCAACGTCGTCAGCCAAATTGTAAGCTGTAAGGCCAGAGAGCGACTCCCCTGAGTTTCGTAGATCATTGCTAGCTCCTTACTTTTTTCATTGCCTGCCCCGCGCACAACGCTCGGAGCAGTCAGCGGCGGGACCACGCTTTTTGCGGTTCCGTCCGCTCGACTGCCAGGGTTGGCCGCTGCTTGAACTGGAGCTATTTGTGCATCGCAACAGAAGGCTCTCTCATGGGGTCCCTTGGTTCCGGAGGTTCATCCGGAGGCTCAAGCGACGCAACTCTTGGCTCACTTGCTTTCATTGGTTCTCGCCTCCCTTTGTGTAGGCTGCCAGTTCCTGCTCCACCTTCTTTTGAATGGAACGCTTCCTTTCGCCTGAAGGTTCTAGAAGACCTTGTTTGAACGCCTGCTCCGCTCTCTTCACTCTCTCCTGTAGCTTAAAGAACATCTCGGCGGCTTGTTCAGTAGGCAGACCAAGATCCATGCGGTCTAGCAATGTCTTTGAGTCGGATCTAATATCCAAGAATTCAGACCAACACGCGTGGAGAGCATCAATCCGGTTCCCAATTCCAAGTTTTGTGTGCGCGATAGAAGCCAAGGCGGTGATTCCCGCAAGGGTGATCCATACTTCCTTCCAGCCCGGATCACTCCACAAGCTCCACCCTGCAATGGCAGAACCGCTTGCGGTCACGGCCGTTCCCACAGCAACGAAACTATCCGCTGCTCTCCACCTACCCAGCCACGCGCCAATCAGCAACTCGGCGTACCATGCCTTAAAGGTGAGACGAAATGCCTTATGCCAAAGCGCCAAATGATCTTCGGTCAATTCACGCCTCCTTTCTCCAGCCAACGTGATGCGCTTGAGCGACCGGCGGCCCACCGGCGCTCGGTGATCACGATTTGGTTCCCCGCCGGTTCGCTCCAAGCGCTGGTTATGCGGTGATCCTTGCGGGTTACTCTTTTAGTCACTTGAGAGATACCTTCACCTGAGTCCACGCAAGGCCGCCATCGACCGAACGCCACACAGAAAACGGACCTCCAACGGCAACGGCTGTTTTCCCGTCCTTTAAAAGGGTCACTGACATGAGGGTTGCGCTTCGGGAGCCAACGTTCACGCGCTCCCACCGCATGGTCACGGTGTCGTAACGCACGATCGTTTCTCCATCGCCGACCGCCAAAACGAACCTAGGCCCCGGGGCGACAACAATATGGTTGAGATGCTGCTCTGTTGGAACTCCCTGGGTCTGCACCCACTGGCTGCCATTCTTTGCACTATTGCCCAGGCTGCCGTGGCTCCCACACATACCGAATTCGTCGGTCCCGGTGAACGGTACGACACGGTGGGGATAACCCCGAATGGGGCTACTGGCAGGGCGCCAGTTTCGGCCAGAATCGCTCGAAACCAAATAGAGGCTGCCCGCAGGCAGAGGAGCATTAACTGTCCACCGCAATCCGACCGCGGCTACTATTTTGCCCGAGTTGTTGAAGGCAACGGAGTGTAGCCGATAGGAAGGATCAAGGGCGGTGGCCCCCCATGTCCTGCCGCTATCGGCGCTAGTGAGAACTGTGCCCTCTTCGCCAACGATCACGCCGCGCTTGCCATCCGGGGAGAACGCCAGCGCCGTCAAGTGCTTTGAACTCACAATCCGGCGCGTCCAAGTGAGGCCCTGATTCACAGACTCGAGCAGTTCTCCGTTCTTGCTCACGACAACAAAACGGCTATGGAGATCATGAGCAGCAACTCCGGTGAGGGTCGCGGTCGTGCCGCTTTTGGCAAGGCTCCAAGTCTTTCCGCCGTCGAGTGAGCGGAGGATCGTCCCTTCGTCTCCAACAGCCACCACAACCCCTGGCGAGTTCGTTTTGAGCGCCGCCACGAAGTTGAGTTGTCTGGAAGCGAGGTCTGTCGCCACTGATGAGTCCGAAGAGATGAGAAGAGCCAGCCCTAACGCTCCGATCCAGAAACGAGATACTTTCCTCATATTCCCGTCCTTTGCGCTGTGCGTTTTCTTCAGAGGTAGGCTCGACCCGCCCAACGTGATACAAATCAGCGGCGCCCGTCAAAGGCCCCTGCTGTTGCTCGAAGCCACGACCACCTACATGCCTCTATCGCAGATGATAGCTCAAGCGTCCGCTGCATTTGTTGGGTTAGGCGATGCTGCGCCTTTACCCTGCGCCCCAACTGCCTTCCCTTCCTTAGAGTATGGATACTGTAGGCCATAGCAGGAGCCCCACTACTAAAATTGTCAGGCATACCAAACCTTGTGCCCGCTTGAACTCGTGAACAATATTAGCCAAACGTACTTCGGAGACTTCGAGAGTGATTGTTTTGGTTATGGTCTGTGGTGGACCATGGTGGTCCTTAGCGTGTTCTGACTCAAGAAGAAGTACCAGTTCGTCCAGGAACGTTGGAATCTCTGCAAGCTTGTCTGCTTGAGAACCAGCGATGTCTCTGAGAAGACTCAAGACCTTCTCGTACGATTTCGGGCCGTTCGTGAAGTATACGCGCTCTTCAAACAGAACGATCTGCTCAAGGCTGGCCTGTAAGAGCTTACAAACATGATGTATCTCCTCGACGTTTCCGGGTTCACCTGGCTCCCCCCAACTTTGGTTAAGCCGTCGGATGAGACCGTCTAGTGGCGGCATTAGCCTCGACATTTCTGTGCACCGCTGCTGTACCCATTCGGGCGCTTCTTCTTCGTTGACGTGCTCCTGTGGCGCCGCATGGAGTCCTTCGCGAAGATCTGAGAGTTTTCGGAAGAGTGGTCCGTTCAGGTACCGCATCAGCTCTGCAGTGAGCCTCCATTCCCACCCATCCGGCTTGTCGATAATAATCCTGCGAATTAGAGGTGGGTAATACGCGAACCTTTCCAGTGCCGCTCTCTGCTGCTCACCCAGAATTCGATCCGATGAGTTACCTAGCTCCGACTGGACGAACTGCTCATGCAGTTCCCTCCAAGCGAATAACATGTCGCTTGTATATCGGCGTTCGTCCGAATCTACCTGCCTGTGGCAGTTGCGGCATAGCCAAATTCCATTAGTAATCGCCGCCCTTGCGCTTTCGGTCATATCTGCCCTGAAACGTTTTGCGCCTGGGCGCGCACCAAAAATATGCGCTGCTTCCCCAATCGTAGTTGCCTTCTGCGGGTCGGAATTTGGTCCAACGGTATTCGCACGACAATCTGGATTAGAGCATCGAAAGGCTGCCCGACGGGCTAGCGTATCGATGGTCTTCGCACGAAAACCCGGGGAAGCTGTGTCTCTCGGCTGACTCACGTCGTCGGACTTCATTAGATACTCGCTAGTTACGGTCTAGCCGCTACCCGTGCCCGCCTAACGCTCTGATCGATGAGCGGCGGAACCGCACGATAGGGCGGTTTCCGTCCGCTCGATCGGTGGGGTTAGGCGCCATCAGTCGTGCTCTCAAAGAAGAGCTTGTCAAGATCGATAAAGGCGTCTGCGGCAGTTCGAAGCGCAGGACTTAGGCCTTTAGAAAAAGCAGCAAGCCAAACATTCTTTCCGCGACGAGCGACCTCCTCGACTAGAGGCAAGTAGTCGCCGTCTCCACCCAAAAGAAAGACAACATCAGTGTTCGGATTGTATGCGCTTCGCAACATATCTACAGTCAGATTAATATCGACGCTCTTAGTCCTCGATGACCGACCCTCCTTCTTGAATACTCGCGGTGCCAAGTATCCCAAGCCGTCAAAGCTAGGGTCGTTCTTATCCAAGGACTGCTCTGTACGGTACGCATATTGAATATTTTGTAGCTTAATCCTCACGTTGTTGAGCTTCAGCTCATCACCAACGACCGTTTGGTAGTAGGACATCCTGACGATGTCACAGTAGAACTGCTGTGTAACACCTGGATGCCAGACCACTGTGCCTGGCAGATGGACGACGTCACTCTTAGGTTTGTGACCATCATTGCACATATCCTTAAAACGAAGGATAAGATTCTCGCCATCAGCGAAGCCGAAGACTTTGTCTGCCAAGACGAACTCTCCTAAATGGCGCCTATGGATTACCCTTCCAGCCTCTCCACCCAGGGTTACTTACAGACAAACCGCCTCCCCGCCACCGGAAACGGGGCAAGGTACTCATTCTCTTGATGTTCTCACTCTACGCCTGTTCCTGCGCTTCGTCAACAACGACTCCATGAACCCCCGGGAGCGATCCCGCCCAACGTGGAGGCAAGACTTATACAGCAGGCTCCGGGAGGACTTCGGGGTTTATGCGACCGAGGTTTATGACTCCGACTGTCGGATAAGCCGCCGAGGGAAGAAGGGACGTGGAATGTTATCCGACAGGAAATCTGTCGGTAAGCATTCCCACCCCGCTGCTGGAGATCCGCCGATCTCCTTATGGATCTATGGCTTATGTTGCCTGGGCCGCCTTCGGGCCGGGAATGCTTACCGACAGAGGGTGTCGTGTAAGCGGAGGACGCAAAGACGACAAAGTCTCTCGACATAGCGAGAGAGCGTCGAGCGGACTCTTCACGCCGCGGCCTCCGCGGTTGAGCACATGTGTATAGATCATTGTCGTCTTGACGCTCTGGTGGCCGGCGGCGAGATCCGCCTCGTGGAGACGCTTGACTCCCTTCAAATGTGCTTTCAGATCCTGCTCCAGGAAGGCAACATCGTCACCCCGGTCTTTCGCACCCTTCTCGTCCCGCACGGTGATCTGGCCGTACGCGAAGTCAACGTCCTTCACCCGGAGGCGCAGAGCAACTCCGGCAGGACGAGCTGGCCGAATTCGGCGACGGACTGTACCCAACAGCGGCGGGCTGACGGAACGTACGGCGGACTGCCGGAGCGTGCGACAGATTGTCTGAGCGTACGGCGGACTGGCGGACGCGTACGACGGGCCGCCGGAGCCTACGGCGGACTGCCGGAGCGTGCGATGGACTGCCGGAGCGTGCGGCGGACCGCCGGAGCCTACGGCGGACTGCCGAAGCGTGCGGCGGATTGTCTGAGCGTACGGCAGGCTGTCGTACGCGTACGACGATCTGACGGAGCGTACGGCGGGTTGGCGGAGCGTGCGGCGGCCTATCCGAGCCTACGGCCGGCCGGCGGAGCGTGCGGCGGGCCGCCGCGGCCCCAGGCAGGCCGTCGTACGCTCCGGCAAGCCGTCACCCGGCCGGCAACCGGCAGCTCTTTCTGGAGACAATAAAAAAGAGGCGTGCCGAAGCACGCCTCCAGAAAACTCAAAGGGAAGTCAGGATCAGCCGGCGGGCTCGGACGAGGCCGGCTGGGCGGGGCTGGCGGCAGGCTGCCCGGGTTGCTCAGGCGGATTCGGCTGCTTGGACTTGTCCGTGGCCTTCCGCTTACGGAACGGCCGCACGCCGTAGGCGATCAGCTTCTCCGAACGGATGCCGAGGTGCTCTCTCACCGACAGACGGAGCACGTTGGCCAGCCGCTGGCCGTCCAGAATGATCCCCTTCATCCGCTGCGAGGCGTCCTGCTTCTCCGCCCGGAGCATCGACTGCTTCGCGGCGATCTCCAGACCCTGCTTCAGAAATGCCTCCAGCTTGAGGCGGCTCGCCTCCAGATGCGGAAGCTCCACACTGTTCTCCACCAGGATCTGGTGGAGCTGCTCCCAGTCGCCCAGGATGCCCTTGTACGTCGTTTCTCTACTCGCCATACGTTTGTTCTTTCCTGTGGGCTCAATGACCCGTTCGATGCGGCCCCGAAGGTGGAGCCAGATCGTTGCTACCCTCAACCACACCGCGCAGTGTGGAGATATAATAGCTACACAATGAACGCACGTCAACAGATGAGGGTAAGATCTCTCCGTATTGGTTCTCCCGACCCGTTGGACTGGTGAGGCTACACGGAGTGAGTCCCTCAATCGTAGACGTAGTGGAGATACTGAAGCTACAGAGCGACGTCTTGCGTGAAGAGTCTTGAGGCGGGCTCGGCGCTTGCTACCATACGCCGCCATGTCCAACCCATCCCCACTCCTGATGATCCCCGGTCCCGTGGAGGTCTCCCCCGCCGTGCTCGCCGCGGCGGCGGGACCGCCCCCGGGACATACGACGCCCCGGCTGATCGAGGCGTTCGCCACGTGCATCGAGCGCATGCGCCAGGTCTGGCGGGCGGACGACGCCAGCCAGCCGTTCATCGTCGCCGGCAGCGGCACCCTCGCCATGGAGGTGGCGGCGGCCAACCTCGTGGAGCCGGGCGAGCGGGCGCTGGTGGTCGACACCGGCTACTTCTCGGAGCGCATGACCGAGATCCTGCGCCGCGCGGGCGCCGAGGTCGTGGAGATCGGCGCTCCCGTGGGCGAGGTCCCCGCCGTGGAGGAGGTCCGGGCGGCGCTCGGCCGCGGCGGCCCCTTCAAGGCCCTGTTCGCCACCCACGTGGACACCTCGACGGGCGTGCGCGTCGATCCCGAGCCGTTCTGCCGGCTGGCCCGCGAGGCCGGCGTCCTCTCGGTGTTCGACGGCGTGTGCGCCACCGCCGGCGAGCGCTTCGAGATGGCGGCGTGGGGGGCCGACCTCTATTTCACCGGCTCGCAGAAGGCGATCGGCATCCCGCCCGGCCTGGCGCTGATGGTGGCCGGCGAGCGCGCCCTGGCCGCCCGGACGGCGCGCCGGGCCGCCCCTCCCCCGCTGTTCCTGGACTGGGAGTCCTGGCTGCCCATCCACAAGGCCTACGAGGAGCGCCGGCCCAGCTATTTCGCGACGCCGGCCACGTCGCTGGTGATGGCCCTCGAGGCGAGCCTCGGCGAGATCCTGGCGGACGGCGTCGAGGCCCGCGTCCAGGCCCACGCCCGCGCCGCCGCCTTCGTGCGCGGCGCCCTGGGAGAGCTGGGGATGCTGCCGGTCCCCCGGAGCGAGGCGGTGACGGCCGACACGCTGAGCGCCCTGTTCTTCCCGGAGGGGGTCGACGCCGCGCTGCTGCCGAAGATCGCCGCCCGGGGGGTGATCGTGGCCGGCGGGCTGCACCCTGCCGTGCGCGCCACGTCGTTCCGGATCGGCCACATGGGGTACACGGTGACGCGGCCGGACTATCTGGAGCGGACGGTGGAGGCGGTGAGGGGAGCGGTCGCGGAGGTCCTGGCCGGCGCGGGCTGAAACGGGGACCGATCCTCGCTTTCCCCGGCGGCAACCCTGTAGACTCGTAGCCCTGATGCCTCACGCGCTGGCTGTCGACGACGATCCGAACTTCCTTTCCGCCCTCGCCGACCTCATCGAGAGCCAGGGCTACACCATCCGTGTCGCCACCACGCTCAAGGACGCGCGCGGCCTGATCGGCCACCGCGCCCCCGACCTGGCGCTGATCGACCTCTACCTGCCCGACGGCAAGGGGATCGACCTGCTCCCCGCCCTGGGGTCCGGCGCCGCGGCGAAGATCATCCTGATGACCGGGCACGCGGACGTCGAGACCGCCGTGCAGGCCCTGCGCCTGGGGGCCAGCGACTATCTGACCAAGCCGCTCGACATCGGCCGCCTCAAGGGCATCCTGGCCGACCTGGCCGAGGAATCGGCTCCCGCCGCCGTGCCGGAAGGGGCGCCCGAGCCGGCGGCGGCCCCGCCGGCGGCCCAACAAGGACCCGCCGGCCTGATGATCGGCGAGTCGGCGCCGATGCAGGCGCTGTACGAGATGCTCGACCGGGTGGCGCCCACCGACGCGTCCGTCCTGGTGATCGGCGAGAGCGGAACGGGCAAGGACCTCGCCGCCCAGACCGTCCACCTGCTGTCGCGCCGGGCCAAGGCCTCGTTCCTGCCGCTCAACTGCGGCGCCGTCTCCCCGACGCTGATCGAGAGCGAGCTGTTCGGCCACGAGAGCGGCAGCTTCACGGGCGCCGACCGCCGGCACAAGGGGTACTTCGAGCGCTCCCACCAGGGCACGCTGTTCCTGGACGAGATCACCGAGATGCCGATCGAGCTCCAGGTGAAGCTCCTGCGCGTCCTGGAGACCGGGCAGATCATCCGCGTCGGGGGCGACGCCGCGATCGATGTGGACGTGCGGGTGATCGCGGCCACCAACCGCGATCCCTACCAGGCGGTGAAGGACGGCAAGATGCGCGAAGACCTGCTCTACCGCCTGGCGGTCTTCCCGGTCCACATGCCTCCCCTGCGGCAGCGCGGCGAGGACGTCGCGCTCCTGGCCCGGTACTTCCTCGGCCAGCTCAACGAGCGGCACGGGACCACCAAGAGCTGGTCCGGGGACGCGCTCGACCGCATGCGCGCCTATTCCTGGCCCGGCAACGTCCGCGAGCTGAAGAACGTGGTCCACCGCGCCTTCATCATGGCGGACGCCGAGATCCTCCCCCGCAACCTGCCGCGCGAGCTGGACACCCATTCCCGGCGCACCGTCTACGCCGACATCGGCGCCACGCTCGCGGACGTGAGGAGCAAGCTGGCCACGGCGACCCTCGATTTCTCGGAAGGCGACAAGCGGAAGGCCGCGGACCTGCTGGGGATCGGCGTGAAGGTCCTGGACGACCACCTCGAAGGGCGGTGGGAGGAGGAGGAGGCGATGGAGGAAGAGGAGAGCCGGACTTCAGTCGGGTAAGAGCGACGGGTGGGACCCGCCGAGCCCTCACCCCCGGCCCCTCTCCCGACCCCTCCCGCCCTCCCTCGCCGGGAGAGGGGAGACAAGCAAGAAAGGACACTCTCTTCTCTCTCCTGGTTTTCTCCCTCCTCTCCCGGTGAGGGAGGGCGGGAGGGGTCTGGCACCCCGTTCGCAAACCAACCTCAGAATGCGACAGCCCCGCGCCGAAATCCTCCCCCTGATCGCCCTCATCCTCGTCGCCGGCGGGGTCCTGGCGTTCGCCGGGCTGGCGGCGGAGGTGCGGGAGGGCGACACGCGGTCGTTCGACGAGACGGTGCTGCTCTCCTTGCGCGAGCCGGCGGACCGTGACGATCCCCTGGGGCCGCGCTGGCTGGAGGGGATGATGCGCGACCTCACGGCCCTGGGTTCCCATGCCGTCGTGACGCTGCTGACGCTCGGGGTCTGCGCCTTCCTGGCGATGGACGGCAAGAATCGCGCGGCCCTGCTGGTGCTGATCGCGGTGGGCGGCGCCATGATCTGGAGCCCGCTCCTGAAGGAAGGCTTCCAGCGGGCGCGGCCGGACCTGGTCGCCCACGGCGCCTACGTCTACACCAAGAGCTTCCCCAGCGGCCACGCCATGCTGGCGGCGGCGGCGTACCTCAGCATGGGCGCGCTGATGGCGCGGGTGCAGGCGCGGCGGCGGCTCAAGGCCTTGTTGCTCGGCTTCGCGGTGCTGCTGACGCTGCTGGTGGGGATCAGCCGCGTCTACCTCGGCGTGCACTGGCCGACGGACGTGCTGGCCGGCTGGACCGCGGGCGGCCTCTGGGCGCTGCTCTGCTGGTTCCTGGCCCGCTGGCTCCAGCGGCGGGGCGAGGTGGAGCAGCCCCTCTCCCCGGAGGGAGAGGGGGTTCCGCAAGAGTCTTCTAGTAGGTGAAGTTGTAGTCCTTACAGGTGAAACAGCCGCCGTCGCTGACGCAGACCGTCCAACGGTAGGAGTGGCCGGAAACGTGAGCGCCGACGGAGGGGCGCGGAGTGCTCCAGTTGGTGCCGCAGCTCGCCTGGTTGCTCAGACTGCCGCCGTGGTACCACTGGCCGGTTTCCGAGTAGGTGCCCTTGCTGGACAGGTAGTAGAGCCCGGTGGTCAGGTCCCGGAAGTACGCTCCCACCGACGCACCGGTCTGGCTCTTGAAGCAGGCGCCGAACGTCGTATCCGACGCGGTGCCGGCCCAGGAAGACGGAGGAGGCGACGTGATCTGGACCGTCGGGCAGGTCGTATCCCAGATGTGCCAGTCGTTCGTGGTCGTGGAGCCGTCCGGCCAGCGGATGAAGGCGGGATCGTCCGTCTGGTTGGAAGGCGCCGAAGTCCAGGGGCCGTTCTGTTTGTAGCCGGAGGCGTTCGTGCACAGCCAACCGGGCCCGAAGAGCCACGAGTTGTTGCGGTAGGAGTTGAGCTCGCCGCAAGTGCTCGCCGGCCCGTTACTCACGGTGTAGTACAGCGGAGGCCAATAATAGGGACCCACGGTCCAGTGGAGACGCGCGCTGAACGAGCCGGTCCCGACCGTAACGGCCTCGGCGATCCTCTGCAGCCCGCCGCCCGCGGCGCCCGCCATGGCCGTCGAGACCTGGCCGCGACGGACGATCACCTCCTGGCGGACGACGCCGCCATGACTCTTCATCTGCGGGAAAACGCCGAAGTCCACCGTCACCTCCAGGTCGCGGGAGGCGCCGACGGAGACCCAGCCGAGGACGGAGCCGTCCGGCCCCAGGGCCCGGACCTCGGCCGCGGCGACGCCGTGCAGGCCCAGGGTCAGGGTCATGGACCCGGCGCCCGTCCAGAGGACCTGCGAGGCGGCGGTCTCGCCCCGGTTCAGTCGCGGACCGGCGGCGGCCTTCTGGCGGAAGGGGATCCGCGCCTCGTCTCCACTCTCGAAGACGGCACGCTCCGGTCTGCCGAAGCGGACCGCTGAAGGCTCGAAGCCGGCCGGGGCCGACATGATGAGGAGATCCCGTTGGTCGGGGATGCGAACCTCCTCGGTGGCCGAGCGCCGGACTTCGGCGATCTCGCCCGGAGCGAGGCGGAGGACGTCCGTCCCGGTGATGCCGTCGCGGGACTTCTCCACCTGGATCTCGATCGTCTGATCCCCGGCGTTCGCGGCGAAGATCCGCGCGGCGGGGCTTTCCTGGGGACGCGGAGCGGCCCAGCTCATCCCGGCGAACAGGATGGCCAGACCCGTGAACACAAAGCACGGCTTGAGCAGCATGACACCCTCTCTTTCTATCAATAAAAGTATTCGATGCTCCCGCAGGAGACGCAGCCGCCGTCGTTGACGCACACCGTCCACTTGTATCTGGAGCCGGCGACGTGAATGTTGGCGGGGGGATAAGGCGAGGTCCAACTGGCGCCGCAGGACGACCCGCTGGAGAACTCGCCGGAGAAGGTCCCCGTGTGGTCATACCGCGAGGTTTCCGAATAAAGCCCCGTGCTGGCCCGGTAGTACAGCCCGGTGGTCAGGTTCCGGAAGTACGAATAGGTCGAACGGTTGGTCCTGCTGGCGAAGCAGGCGCCGAACGGCGCGTCAAAGGCGATGCCGTTCCAACTCGCCGGCGGGTTCCCATTGAGCTGGATGCTCGGGCAGCTCGTGTCCCAGATGTGCCAGTCGTTGGTGGTGGTGGATCCGTCCGGCCAGCGGATGAAAGCGGGATCGTCCGTCTGGTTGGAAGGCGCCGAGGTCCAGGGGCCCTGCAGCTTGTAGCCGCTCGAATCGGTGCACAGCCAGCCGGGTCCGAAGAGCCACGAGTTGTTGCGGTAGGTGTTGAGCTCGCCGCAGGTGCTCGCCGGACCGTTGGTCACGGTGTACGTAAGAAGGTTGGAGGAGCTCGTCGTGTAATGGACGCGCTTGTTGAAGCTGCCGGTCCCGACGATGACGGCCTCCGCGACCCGCTGGAGCCCGCCGTCCGTGCCCGCGCCCGCCGTGGCCGTCGAGACCTGGCCCCGCCGCACGATCACCTCCTGGCGCACGACGCCGCCAGAACCTTTCATCTGCGGGAAACCGCCCAGGTCCACCTTCACCTCCAGATCGCGGGAGGCGCCGAAGGAGACCCAGCCGAGGACGGAGCCGTCCGGCCGCAGGGCCCGGACCTCGGCCGCGGCGTTGCCGTGCAGGCGCAGGCTGACGATCATGGGCTCGGCGCCGGTCCGGAGGACCTGCGCGGCGGCGGTCTCGCCCCGGTTCAGACGCGGGCCGGCGGCGGCCTTCCGGCGGAAGGGGATCCGCCCCTCTTCTCCACCTTCGACGGCGGCGCGCTCCGGCAGCTCCGGCCTGCCGAAGCTGACCGCCGATGGCTCGAAGCCGGCGGCAGCCGACACGATGAGGAGGTCCCGTTGGTCGGGAATGCGGACCTCCTCGGCGGACGAGCGGCGGACTTCGGCGATCTCGCCCGGAGCGAGGCGGAGGACGTCCGTCTCCGAGACGCCGTTGCGGGACTTCTCCACCTGGATTTCGATCGTCTGATCCCCGGCGTTCGCGGCGAAGATCCGCGCGGCGGGGCTTTCCTGGGGACGCGGGGCGGCCCAGCTCATCCCGGCGAACAGGATGGCCAGACCCGTGAACACAAAGCACGGCTTGAGCGGCATGTAACCCTCCCTTGGACAGACCTGCGTGAAAGGAGACTTCACTCAGATATGCGCCGCGGGAGGTTCTATTTCGTCATCGCGCGCCGTTTCAACCCTGGATGAAGTACCCGAAGTACTGCCGGCTCCAGCTCTGCAGCGTCCCCGCGCCGCCGCAGGCCGGCGCGCTGCGCAGCACCCGTACCTGCGCGAGGCCGAGCGGACAGTTGTTGGGAATCACCAGGTCGAGCAGCGTGCCGTTGCTGCCGGTCACCGGCGTGAGGATCGTCTGCTCGCAGACCGCGCCGCCCGCGAAGCGGAACTGCACCTTGACGACGTTGTCGAGGTGGATGCCTTCCAGCCGGATGTTGCGCCGCCGCGTGGAGCCCACCCGCGGCCAGATCTCGGTGACGGCGGGGCGGCCGGCGTCGGCCGGACGGTCGTTGCGCCAGAAGAAGACCCGGTCGGTGAAGGGATCGATCGCGAGGTCGAGGTCGCCGTCGCGGTCGAGGTCCACCGGTTGGACGTCCTGCGCGTCGGTGGTGGGCTTGAGATGGCGCAGGGTGGTGGTGGTCACGTCCGTGAAGGTGCCGGGCGGCGGATTGTCGGCGGCGGTGACGAGGCCATCGTTGTTGGAGTCCGCGCCGTCGTTGCGGAAGACCCGCGGGAGGTCGTTGACCACCTGGTAGGCCATGTCGAGGTCGCCGTCGCCGTCCATGTCGAACATTACGGGGAACATGGCCCAGTCCATGTCGGGCGTGGGCGCGCCGTTCATGTCGGTGGCGGGCGAATGGATCAGGTTCGAGAAGCTGCCAAAGGGGATGCGCGGCAGGCTGAACTCGTCCACCATGGCGTTGATTCCCGCCTCGGACAGGCGGTTGATCAGCAGCGAGGGGTAGTTGATCCTTCCCGTCTGCGCGTAGTGCGTGATCATCAGGTCGGCGTCGCCGTCGTTGTCCACATCCCCCTGGGCGAGGCCGAAGGAGCCGCAGACGGAGTAGGCGGGGTCGCCGGCATGGTCCTGCGCGGCGTCGGTGCAGGGCGGCGGCAGGTAGGTCAAGGAGGAGTCCACCAGGGTGCCCTTGGGGTGGCCCCCGACGCCGTTGAGGAAGAGCAGGTCGTGCATCTGGTACGAGTGGAGGAAGTCGATCGTGCGGTTCTTGGCGAAGCCGACGGTGGTGTAGAGATCGAGCGCGCCGTTGTTGTCGAAGTCGGCCAGCAGGTCCATGCCGAGGAAACGGTTCCAGTTCGGATCGTAGACGCCCGTGGGGCTCTTCATCTTGATGGGCGCCACGTCGCGGAACCACAGGCTGCCGGCGCCGGGCTCTCCGATCACGTTTTGCAGGTAGCGCCAGCCGAAGGAGTAGGTGTCGATGTTGTTGGTGAATCCGTGCGCGGCCAGCACGGGGGGCACGGCGCTGGAGGACCAGCCCGGCGGCAAGAGCTCGAACAGATGGACGATGGCGTCCACGTCGCCGTCGTTGTCGAGGTCGCCGGCCACGGCGCGGTCGGCGATGCCGGGATGGCTGACGCGGTTGACGAGATCGATCCGCGCGTCCTCCTTGGAGCAGGAGCCGACGGCGACGGAATTGTGGCCAAAGAATCCGGCGCCGGTGTTGGCGAGGACGATCGAGTCCGGGCTGGTGTCGGCGCAGATGGGCCAGGCGGGGGTGCGCTGCGAGGCCATCAGGGCGTCGATGTCGCCGTCGCGGTCGAAGTCGGCGAAGACGCCGTCCTCCATCCCCTGCGGCGCCTGGCGTCCCCGGCGGTTGTCGGTCTTGCCGGTGCCCGCGGTAGCGTGGGTGAGGTTGCGGTGGAAGGCGCTGCCGGAATCGATCGCGAAAGCGAAGTAGTCGTAGCCGCGCGAGGTCTGCAAGGCGTCGAGATGAAAGTCGCCGTCCACGTCGGCGAAGTCGAAGCCGTAGCCGTGCTCTGTGGCCGGCATGGACTTGTAGCTCTTGTCGGTGATGAAGCCGTTGGCGTCGTCTTCCCAGGGGCTGGCCGCGGTGGTGCCGCTGCCGAGGTTCTTGTGGAATTCGGAGAGCGCGCCGGCGAAGCGGTTGCCCCGGCCTTCGAACAGGTCCTTGAAGCCGCTGCCGGTGAAATCGGCCACGGCCACGGTCTTCACCCAGGGTGAGGGGTACCCGTTGTAGGAAATCAGGAAGGGACCCGTCCCGCTCCAGTTGGCCTTGTTGGCGACGACGTAGACACGGCTCGCCGCGCCGAAGGGGTTTGCGTGCTGGAGGATGTCGCGGTGGCTCGCGATCACCAGGTCCAGCCAGCCGTCCGGCGTGTGATTGGGAGGATTGGTGGACTTGGGATGGAAGAGATCGGTGAGCAGGACCTGGAAGGTGTGCGGCGCCGTCACCTCCGTTTCCGTGGGATAGCCGCCCACCGCGTTCTTGTCGAGCCAGGGGTCCATGCGATCCACGAAGGTGTTGGAGCCGAGGTTCTGGAAGATCTGCATCCGGTGGTCCTGGGCGAGCGCCAGGTTGTTCGAGAAGCCGTCGGTGCCGGCGTTGCCCATCACGATCTCGGGGAAGGCGTCGGGCGCGGTGAGCGGGCTGTTCAACTGCCCCACCGCTACGCTGCGGGTGTCGGTGAGCTGCCCCTGGTTGAGCCAGACGGGCATGCCGAAGAAGCCGGAGCCGTTGTTGATCAGCACGTAATCCTCGCTCTCCGTGCCGCAGGAACCGCTCTGCCGGCAGCGGTTGGCCACGACGAGGTCGAGGTCGCCGTCGCCTTCGAGATCGGCGGCGGCCACGTCCACGGTGGCCTTGGAGGGCTCGCTGGGGATGCGCGCGGTGGTCTGGTCCGTGAAGCATCCGGTGCCGTCGTTGACCAGCAGGACGTTGGCCGCGCCGAGGTAGCGGTCGCCCGGCTTGCCCACGTAGAGATCGGCCCAGCCGTCGCCGGTGAGGTCCGCGAAGACCACGCCCGAGCTGTTGCCGGTGGCGGCGGAGGCCGGGATGCGCATCCCGCCCGGACAGCCGAAGTTCTGGGCAACGTCCCCCCACACGCCGGCCAAGGGATCGCGGACCATCAGGCGGTCGGTCTGCGCCTCGGCGGCCCGCCCCTGGTGCGCCGGATCGGGGTCGAGGTCCGTCAGCCCGTAGCCCAGCCCGGCGGTGACGTAGAGGTCGTTACAGGATGAAGGTCCGGCGGTGTGGGACGTCACGGCGGTGAAGGCGCATCCGAAGGCGCCGCGGGTGGCGGAGACGAACTGCAGGGAGAAGCCCGACCAGGGGACCGGCGGCGTGGTCTGGACGTTCTGGAAATGGCCGTCGACCGACACGAAGAAGGTCGGCTCCATGTAGCGGACCGACGGGAAGGCCGCGTCGATACGCGCGTCGCTGTAGTTGACCAGCAGTTGCAGCCCCTTGAACGCGAGGGACGACTCCATCAGCCGGCGCGTGCCGCCGGCCGGCACCGGCTCGCCCTCGGGGGGATCGAAGTGCGCAAAATTGAACAGCAGGACGTCGGGCCGGGCGCCCGGCGGAGCGTTGTCGGCGGGCACCGCCACGAGGTCGCGGGCGAGGCTGAACACGGTGTTTCCCGGGTCCTCCCAGAACTGGTGGTCGCCCCAGACGTAAGAGCCGTCCTGCGGGCGGTAGATCCAGGGAGTGAGGAGCGGCGCCGGCGGGTTCAGCGGCACCGGGGGGATGCAGGCGATCTGGACGCCGCCCACCCCGACCTGGGCGGACGACGGCGCGGGGCCGGGCAGGATCAGGGAGAAAAGGACAAGGACGACAAGACGAGGCAGAAGACGGCAAAGCTTACGCATGACCGGTTCCTCCGAACGGGGTGTGGGGACGCGGGACTGCTACGGGACGGCGCCGTCTCTTCTATAGGTGCGGTTGGAGGGGCAAGGCGGGAAAAGCGAGGCGGGGGGAAGTCGCCCCCCGCCCGGGCATAAATGCCCGGGCTACCGGAAAACAGCCGGGTAAACCCGACTGACGGAGTCCCCTTCAGGGGGCTCTTTTCGACTAGCCCGGGCATTTATGCCCGGGCGGGGGGCCGGCCGGCTCGCGGTCAGACCCGGTTTTCCGACGGCTTCAGGAGCCGCCACATCAGGTAGAATTCGTCCTCCTTGATCTTGGCCTTCAGAGGATCGGTCTCCCGGCGCAGCTTGATGTAGCTGCCGATCGTGGGCAGGGTTCCGGCGCCCAGGATCGCGGTGAGCGCGGCCGCCGTGGCCGGAGGGATCAGCATCATCAGCCCCACCGCGACGAAGCCCATCAGGGTGACGATGTCTCTCCTCCGCTCCGCCTTCAGGATCCCCTCGTAGCTCCGCACCAGCTTGCGGACGCCTTCGTCGATCTCCCGCAGGTGATCCAGCAGCTTCTTTTCGCTGTCCAGGTCGTCCATGCCGCTCAGGAGCCGGGTCAGCAGTCTCTGGAAATCCATGTAATGGTCCTGCTCCTCCTTGCGGACCTCCAGCACGTCCCGCGAGGTCAGGTTGGAGAAATATGGCAGGTAGAGATAAGGCACGACGCCCGATCCCAGGACCAGGTCTTCGTACCCTTCCTCCTCGAACTGTTGGCGCAGCTCGTCCAGGTGGAAGTTGGCGGAATGCAGCCCCAGCCGGGCCTTGGTGCGGATGTTGAACCGCTTCGCCTCCGGCTGGTAGGAGGGGACGATGGTCAGGTATCCGGAATCCAGGAAGGGGCGGGCCGTGCAGAGCAGGTCGAGGAAGACGTCGAACTCGGCCCGGTACAGGTGATGGTTCTTGCCGACCTCCTGGACCTCGCCGCCATAGCCGCCCCGCCGCGTACGGTACTTCCCGAAGGAGACGATCTCCTTGTCGCGCTTCAGCGTGGCGGAGCGTCCCCGCCGCACCATTTCCTGGCTGCTCCGCTCGCTGTCGCGGAACGGGAAGGTCACCAGCGTCTTGTTGGCGTAGAAGCTGGTCTTGCGGAAAAAGGCATCGGTGGGCAGATTGGCAAAACCCTCGTCCGGCAGCTCCTTGACCACGAAGTGAAGCTTCAGGCCGTCCGCGAGCTTGATCGATTCGAGACCCGCCTTCGCGTGGTCCGCGAGCTCGCTGTAGAGCCTGGAGACGAACGCGGACTGCGTGCCCGGGGGCAACGCGTAGTAATCTCCCGTCTCCTCGACATTGAACTCTCTGAGCAGTTGCCCCAGTCCCAGGTGTGCCATGACCTCACCTCACAAAGTAGGGAGACGCGCGACCCGGGCGGCGTGCCGAGGGGTCCCGTCGTCTCGGTGGGACTCCTGGGCACATCATAGAAAGCAGCCCCGGGGCGGGGGCCACCCGATCGGGCGGGGAAGAGCGGCTTGAACAGGCGGGGCGGCGCGCGCCGCCCCTTCTTTCGCGGTCAGACTCTCACGCGGCCTCTACCAGAAGCACGTCCAGACACCGCCGCTGCACCGGCAGAAGCCCCACTCGCAGGCGCACGGCGGGTTGATGTAGCAGCGCCGGGTCGCGCCCTCCGCCCCGCAGGCGGTCCCGGTGAGGGACTCGCAGTTGGCGTAGCCGGTCAGGTTGCAGAACAGGCAGGCCTCGGAGGCCGGCGGCATCCAGGCGGCGGCGGTGAGGACCACGAGCGCGATCAGCAACAGCGACTTCCTCTTCATTCTGCTCTCCTTTCCACGGAAGCACACCCGGGGACCAGTCCCCCGGCGGCTCAAACCTCTGACTGCGTACGGTGCGGTGCCTCTGACTCTAGAGGTGCGCGTGGAGGGGCAAGGCGGGCCGGCGGTGGCGGTCCACCCACCAGCCCCAGAGCACCAGCAGCCACATCGCCTGGGTCGTCCAGGCGACGGCGTCCACGCTGGGAGGCGGCGGGCCGAAGAGATTGGCGAGGTACACGATCAGCAGGAAAGCGATCAGGCTCCAGAAGCCCCAGCGCCCCTGGCGGTCCAGCGCCACCGTGGACCGCGCGTAGAGCACCACGCCCGCGGCGAAGAGCGGCAGCTCGACGGCCAGGGTCGCCGGCAGGGAGTCCCACACTCCGAGCCCGAACCGCTCGGAGCCGCCGGGGATCACGGGCAGGTCGGGACGATGGACCACGAAATCCAGCAGCCAGTGGCTGAGCACGAGCGCGCCCAGCGTCACCGCGGCCTTGGTCCGGGAACGGCGGAACGCCAGATAGGTCAGCGAGAAGAGAACGCTCCAGATCAGCAGCGCCAGCAGGCTGTGGGAGTAGGGATAACGGACGAAATCGAGGGGCGTGACGGCGGTGACCCCGGGCTGGATCCGGACCACCTCGACGCCCGCGAGGAGCAGCGCCGGCCAGAGGAGATCGGCGAGCTGGCAGGCCAGGAACAGCGTCCCCAGCGAGACCTCCGGAGCCATTTTCTTGGCTCCCATCCCGAGCGCGAAGTGGCCGATGAACATGTTCTCTCCTTGACGGTCCGTCACCGACTGAAAGGGTATTCATTGATCCAATGGAAGCCGCGGCTGGTGAGCAGGAACTCGGGATGATCGATCCGATGAAGCCTGGCGCGGATCTGCCGCCCGTCGAACTTCGCCCGCATCGTCAGGAGCGCCGGCGCCGGCCGCTCGTAGAAAATAGAGGTTTTCCAGCTCGGATCGTCACGCTTGACCAGCGCGAGCGTCTTGTCGGCGGCGTTCAGCTCGATGAAGTAGCGTTGGCGGGCATTGTCCATCGATTGAATCGCGAGCAACCCGGGATAGTCGAAGATCACCCGCCGCCAGCGGGTCGTGTCGGCGGCCAGCGCCGGCCGGGCTTCCCCATCGGTTTCGAATTCGTCGACTTCCCAGACGCCGTAAAGCGGCGAGCTCTGGGCGCGGCCGGCGTACGACTGATAATTCCGCCAGGCGTCCGTCAACGAAATTATCAGGACGCCGGCGACGAACGACGCGCGGAGGACCAGCGCGCCGCGGTGCAGTCCCTTTTTTTGGAAGAGCGGACGGACCTCGTCCCGCTTCACCGGGCGGTGAAACAGGAAGAAATCCGCGAGCCGCCGCAGGTCCGGAAGCGTCAGGAACAACGCCATCGCGAACAGATGGGAGGAGTACAGCTTGACCGGCACGTCATAGCTGAAATTGAGCATGACGACGTTGGCGAGCACCCCGAGGCTCACGAGCGCTCCCAGCAGCGTGGTGCGGCGGGCCGTGAGGAGCAGGCCGCCGAGCATCTCCCCCAGGCCGGTGAAGACGTTGTAGCTGGCGGACGCGCCCATGAAGGTCCAGAGCAGCCCCATGGGCGAGGAGTCGCCGAAGGGCTGCAGAAGGCGGTCCATGGAGGGATCGGGGAACTGCGATTTGATGATCTTGACCGCGCCGTAGGCGATCATGGCCGCCGCGAGCCCGAAGCGGACGTAGACCCGCAGCCACTCGTAAAGCCTCGCGTAATGGGTCCGCCTCCTGTCCAGGAGCGTCCACACCAGCGCCACCAAAGCCGCGAGCACCAGGAAGCAGAACATCTGGACGTAGTTGTAGGTGGTGTCTCCGCTGCCGTTGGGCAGGACGGTGATATCGACCTGGAAGAGGCGCTTGCCGACCCAGGGCACGACGGCGTGCCACAGGCTGGCGTACCCCTGGACGCCGGCGCCGAAGAGGAAGTAGAAGGCGCTCAGGGGAAAAGGCAGGAGATACAGGACGAGGTACGCGAAGCCGAAACGGAAGAGCAGCCGCTTCGCGAGTCCCCACCGGGGGCCCTCCCGTGTCAGCTCCGAGACCTCCTCCGCGCGGAACGATTCCGGCGACGCCAGGGATTCCATGGCTCCGGGTCCTCCAACTCTGATTCGGTCTAACAAGTATACAGCACGGCCCGCCGGATGAGCCCGGCCGCGGCGTCCAGCACCCGATCCGGCTGATCCTTGTGGGGCGAATGGCCGCAGCGCGGCAGCACCAGCGATTCCGCCGGCCCCCGGCCAGTATTCCTAATACTCCATCGTAGAAATTCCGATCGGAGCCAGACGTCCGTCCATGGGAGCATCGGTGGGGGACGGTCCGGTCCAGCGGTATTCGAGGTGGTGGCCGAGGACTTCGAAGGTGGTCACTGATTTTTGGCTCCGGCGTTTGTGGGAGGAAGGACCTAAAGGACACCAAGGACATCAAGGACGACCTGCTCTGAAATCCTTTATGTCCTTTGGGTCCCTTGTGTCCTTTAGGTCCTTTCCAACCTTCAGAAGAGCCTACTCCAACCCGCACGAGCCGCTATACCGTTGCCCCACGCTCGCCCGTGGGATACAATCTAGACAGCCTAGCCAGGAGGTGGACCTATGCAGGGAACATGGCAGATCCAGGAAGCGAAGAACAAGCTGAGCGAGGTCGTCGAGGAGGCGATCGAGAAAGGGCCTCAGATCCTGACCCGCAGGGGTGTCGAGGTCGCGGTCGTGCTTTCCTTCTCGGAGTATCTCAAGCTCCGGAAGCAACAGACGCCGCTCTCCGAGTTCTTCCAGCAGTCTCCCCTCGGGGATCTGGACCTGAAAAGAGACCGGAGCCCAGTCAGACCCGGGCCTGAGCTGTGAAGTTCCTCCTGGACACCTGCGTCATCTCGGAGCTCGCCTCCAGGAGACCCGCCCCCCAGGTGGTGACCTGGATCGACAGCGTCGATGCCGACCGGATCTATCTCAGCGTCGTCACGGTTGGCGAGATCCAGAAAGGGATCGAGAAGCTGAAAGATCCCTTGAAGAGAGAGCGCCTGGAAGGTTGGCTGAAGGACGACCTACTGGTCCGCTTCCGGGATCGGCTCATCGACCTGGACCTGAAGGCCATGTTGGAGTGGGGTACGCTGACCGGCCGTCTCGAGTCTCAGGGAAACCCGATGCCAGCGGTCGATTCCCTGATCGCCGCCTCGGCGCTCCTGGGTGGATTTGTGCTCGTGACACGGAACGAAGCGGACTTCGTCAGATCAGGCGTACAGATTTTCAATCCCTGGAATTGAGCATGGACACCCGCGACCTCCAGGCCATCCGCGAGGCCATCGAAGCGATCGACAGGGAGATCCTGGCGCAGCTCAGGAAGCGGATGAGCCTCGCGGAGGAGGTGGCGGCGACGAAGGTCCGGGCGGCGTATCCGTTCCGCGACGAGCCCAGGGAGGACCAGGTCCTGCAACGGGTGCGGCACGCGGCGGTCGAGCAGGGGCTCGACGCCCATGAGATCGAGCGGCTCTACCGGGTGATCCTCGACATGTCCGTGGCCCATCAGAAAGCCCATGTGCGCACGCTCTCGGCGGCGCCCCTGCGCGTCTCCTACCAGGGGGTGGAGGGCTCGTACAGCCACCTGACCGCCCAGCGCCGGTACGCCGGCATTCCCGAGGGGGTGCTGCTGGAAGGGTTCGAGACGTTCCGGGAGGCCGCGGAGGCGGTGCGCGAAGGGCACGCCGACCGCGCGCTGCTGCCGATCGAGAACACCACGGCGGGGAGCATCAACGAGACCTACGACCTGCTGGCCGAAGGGGGGCTCACCATCACGGCCGAAGCGGTGAGCCGCATCGAGCATTGCCTGCTGGGTCTGCCTGGGACTCAGATCGTGGATCTGCGCCTCGTGCTCTCCCATCCCCAGGGGCTCCTGCAATGCCAGGCGTTCCTCCGCACCGTGCCCTGGATCAAGGCGCAGGCGGAGTTCGACACCGCCGGATCGGCCCGCAAGGTCAAGGAGCGGAACGATCCCACCGTCGCCGCCATCGCCGGAGAGCCGGCGGCCAAGGTGTTCGGCCTGGAGGTGCTGCGGCGGGGCATCCAGACCCAGGAGGGGAACTTCACCCGCTTCGTGGAGCTTTCCAGGGAGCCGGTCCGCTTCCAGCCGGAGACGCCCGCCAAGACCTCCCTCCTCCTCACCCTTTCCCATCAGCCGGGAGCGCTGGGCGAGGTGCTCGGGGTGTTCAGCCGCCGGGGGGTGAACCTCGCCAAGCTGGAGTCGCGGCCCATCCAGGGGAGCCCGTGGCAATACCACTTCTACCTGGACCTGGACGGCAACGCGGACCGGGACCCGGTGCGGAGCGCCCTGGAGGAAGCCCGGCCCCTGGCGGCGGAGCTGCGGGTGCTGGGGACCTATCCGACCTCGGCTTCCGTCACCCCTTCCTGACAGAACCTCTGACGCTTCCTTACAAAGCTGGATCTCTATAGGTGTGGGGAGCTGCCCGGCCGCCTGCCCGAGCCCTCACCACCCCGGCCCTCCTCTCCCAGCCTCTCTCCCGTCCGCCGGGAGAGGAGGGAGACTGCTCCGTCTTTTCATGGAAGAAGCGGGTGGGGGTGCCCTCTCCCGGAAGGGTGGGAGGGAGGCTGGGAGAGGGTCGGGGTGAGGGCTCGGGAGGGCGGGCTTGCACTGGCATGGTTCCTGCTCGTTTCTCACCTGGATTTCGTGTCTCTATCCGTCCGGGACGGGGAAAAGGACATCACCTGTCAAGGTCTCGCGTTCTCGTGGTCGCCCCGCAGCCGTTCTATGAGGACCGTGGAACGCCGATCGCGGTGCGCCAGCTCCTGCAGGCGCTGTCCCAGCTCTTCTATGAAGTCGACATGCTGACCTTCCCGGTCGGCCGGACGGTGGACATCCCGCGGGTGCGCTACGTGCGGTCGGCGAACCCCTTCCGGGTGCGACGGGTGCCGGTCGGCTTCTCCATCGCCAAGCTGCTCCTGGACTTCACCCTGATCCCCCAGTTGGCGCGGCTGCTCTCCCGGGGCGGCTACTCGTGCATCCATGCCGTGGAGGAGGCCGCCTTCCCCGCGGTCCTCCTGGGCCACCACTTCCGGGTGCCGGTGATCTACGACATGCAGTCCTCGCTGCCCGAGCAGATGGCGAAGCACCTGGCCTTCCGCAGCGCCCCGATCCAGGCGGCGCTGTGCCGGGCGGAACGCTGGCTGCTGCGCAACGTGGATTCGGTGGTGAGCAGCACCGGCCTGGCCCAGCGGGTGCGCCGGATGGTCCCCACCGCCCGGCTGCGGGAATGGCGGTACGCGGCGATGCTGCCGCCGGCGTCCAGCGAGGAGACGGAGAGCCTGCGGCGGGATCTCGCGATCGAGCCCGGCCGTCAGGTGGTGCTCTACAGCGGCACCTTCGAGACCTATCAGGGACTGCCCGAGCTCCTGGCCGCCATCCCCCACGTGCGGGAGGCGATGCCGAACGCGACGTTCGTCCTCGTGGGAGCGGACGAGGCCGGCGGGACGACGGTGGAGCGGGGGCACGCGGACCTGGTGCGCGAGGGCGCGCTGCGGGTGGTGCGGCGCCAGCCGCGGGAGCGGATGCCCGCGTTCCTCTCCCTGGCCGACGTGGTGGTCTCCCCCCGCGCCTACGGCGACAACCTGCCGCTCAAGATCTTCGACTACCTCGCGGCGGGCAAGCCCATCGTGGCCACGGACATCCCCGCCCACCGGGAGGTGCTGGACGAGAGCCGCGCCCTGCTGACGCCCCCCTGGTCGCCGGAGATCGCCAGCGCCATCGTGCGGCTGCTGCGGGACCGCGAGCTCGCCGGGAGCCTGGGCTGCGCGGGACGGGCGTACGCCGAGGCCCGGTTCGGATGGTTCGAGTTCGTGCGCTCGGTGGACGAGCTGTACCGGGAGGTGAATGGATGACCCGGCCGGCGCCCATGGCCGTGGCGGTCGTCAACCACAACACCCGGGAGCTCCTGCGGGAGTGCCTCGAAAGCGTACGGGCCGAGTTCCCCACCGAGATCGTGGTGGCCGATACCGGATCCGAACGACGGCAGCGCGGAGATGGTGCGGCGCGAGTTTCCGGAGGCGGTCCTGCTGGCCGGCGAAGACAATCCCGGGTTCGGCGCGGCGGCCAACCGGGCCGTGACCGCCTGCTCGGCCCCCTTCATCCTCCTGCTCAACGCCGACACGCGGGTGGGGGCGGGGACGCTCCAGTCCCTGACCCGGTATCTCCGCCGCAACCCCCGGGCGGCCGTGGCGGGGCCCCGGCTGGCGAATCCGGACGGCTCGCTGCAGGTCTCCTGCTTCCCGTTCCTGGGGACGCTCCAGTTGATGCTGGAGAAGACCCCCGCGGCGCGGTGGCTGGCCCGCATCCCCGTCCTCCGCAACCGCTGGCTGCTCTCCTGCTCGGGCCATGACCGGCCGCGCGTGGTGCCCTGGGTGCTGGGCGCGGCGATGGCGATCCGGCGGGAGGCCTTCGACGCCGCCGGCGGGTTCGACCCGGCGTACTTCATGTACTCGGAGGAGATCGACCTCTGCTACCGCCTCAAGACCGCCGGCTGGGAGACGCACTTCACGCCGGTGGGCCTGGTGGTGCACGCGGGCGGGGCCAGCACGGGGCAGCGGCGGCCGGAGATGGCGGTGCGGCGGGTGGTCAGCTCGAAGCTGTTCTACCGCCGGCACTACTCCCGCCCGCGGGCCCTGGCGCTGGAGGCGATGATCGGCGCGGCCATGGCGGGCCGGCTGGTGCGCGACCGGCTCCGCCTCGCGCTCGCCCGCGAGCCGGAGGCGCGCTCCCGGCTGGCCGAGGACCTGACGGTCTGGCGGGGCGCCCTGAGGAGCCGGCCGTCGTGACGCCCGGAGCGGCCTTCGCGGCGGTGGCGGTGAGCCACAACACGCGGGAGCTGCTGCGGGAGTGCCTGGAGTCGGTGCGGGAGGAAGGGCCGGCGGAGACCGTGGTGGTGGACAACGCCTCGCGGGACGGCAGCCCGGAGATGGTGCAGGCCGCCTTCCCCGGGGTCCGCCTGCTGGCGAACGCCGGCAATCCGGGGTACGGCGCGGCGGCGAACCAGGGGATCGCCGCCTGCCGGGCGCCGTACGTCCTGCTCCTCAACGGCGACACGCGGCTGCGCCCCGGCACCCTGGCCGTCCTGGGCCGGGAGCTGGAGCGCCACCCCCGCGCCGCCGTGGCCGGTCCCCTCCTGCTCAACCCGGACGGCACGCGCCAGCCCTCCTGCTTCCCGTTCCTGGGGCCGTTCGAGGTGCTGGCGATGAACACCTACCTGAACCGGCTGGTCCGCCGGACGCGGCGTTTCCGATCGGTCTACTCCACGCCTCCGGCCGGCGAGGTCCCCTGGGTGAAGGGGGCCGCCCTCGCGATCCGCCGGACGGCGTTCGAGGGGGTCGGCGGCTTCGACGAGGCGTACTTCCTCTATGCCGAGGAGATGGACCTCTGCTGGCGGCTGCGGCGGGCCGGGTGGGAGACACGCTTCACGCCGGAGGCGGCGGTGGTCCACGTCGAGGGGGCGAGCACCGGCCGCATGCGTCCCGAGAGGATGCTCCAGCTCTACGCGAGCCTGGAGCGCTTCCATCGCCTCCACTCTCCCCGGGGAAGGATCCGCCGGCTGCGCCGGGCCGTGAAGCTGGCCATGCTGGAGCACGTGCTGCGGGACGCCGTGAAGTCGCTGTGGACCTCGGACCCCGAGCGGCGGCGGGCGCTCGGGGAGGATCTGGCGGTCTGGCGCCGGGTGCTGCGGGAGCCATGAGGGAGCCATGAGGAAGCCATGAGGAAGCCATGAGGAAGCCATGAGGAAGATCGTGGATTTCAGACCGGCGGCCCGCGAGGCCTCATCCCCCGCCCCCCTCTCCCCGGGGGAGAGGGGAACAAGGGAAGCGGTCCGGCGGCTGGACGGAAGGTTCCTGATGCCGGGGCCGGCGGACGGCTGGTCGCATCTGGTCGTCCTGGGAGGACCGCCGGGGATCGCGGAGGCGGCGCGGGCGGCGGGGATCGCCCGGCGGGTGAGCGATACGGTCCCCCCGGAGGGATCGGCGGACGCGCTGTTCGTGCTGGCGGGCGCCGTAAGCGATCCGGAGGCGGCGGCGCGGTGCCTGGGGCCGGGAGGATGCGCGTGGATCGAGCCGGCGTCCCGGCGGTGGCGGCCCCGGGGGGACCGGCTGCGGGTGACGGGCGTCTACGCCGTGCTCCCGGACTTCGATCGTCACGAGGCGTACATCCCTCTCGATCCCCCCGGCGCCTCGCGGTGGTACGCGGCGACGCTCCAGCCCGCCTGGACCGCGGGGAAGGCGCTGCGCCGCGCCCTGGGGAGCGCCCTGCCCGCCCGGCGGCTGGCGCTGACGGCGGCCGTGGGGCCGGAGGACGGCGGGACGATCCTGGACCATCCGGCCCTGCCGTCGCCGCTGCGGGGGATGCGCCCCCTGCTGCTGGCCCATGGGCCGGACCGGGTGGTCCTCCTGCCCTTCTCTCCCGGCGGCTCCTCCCCGGAGGCGGTGCTCAAGGTCCCCCGGCTGCCGGCCGCGAACGGCAAGACGGAAGCGGAGCAGGAGATCCTGCGGCACTTCCGGGGCCGGCTCGACCCGCCGGACCGCGGCGTCCTTCCGGAGCCGCGGGGGATCCACCGGATCGGCGGCCTCTCGCTGGCTCTGGAGTCCTGCGCCCGCGGCCGGCCGCTGGCGCAGCGGGTCGGAAGCTGGGGCGAGCCGCTGCGGCGCAAGATCGAGGACCTGCGGGAGGCGGCGGGCTGGCTGGCCCGGTTCCACCGGCGGACGGAGGTCCGGCGGGCGGAGTGGGACGCGCGGCAGGCGGACGAGTGGATCCTGGAGCCGCTGGAGGAGATCGGGGGCCTTCCCGCCCGGCTTCTGGCGGCCGTCCGGGAGCGCAGCGCGACGTTGACCGGCGCGGCTCTGCCCATCGTCTGCCAGCACCGGGACTTCACGCCGTGGAACGTGCTGCGCGGGGAGTCCGGCCTGCGGGTGATCGACTGGGAGGGTGCGCGGCCGGGACCGGCGCTGTGCGACCTGCTGCACTTCTCCACCCACTGGAGCGAGCTGGCCCTGCGGGCCTTCGACGACCGGGCGCGGCTGCGGGTCTTCGAACGGGTGTGGATCGCCCGCGAGGGGGGCGAGCCGGGGGAGGCCGTGCGCCGGGAGGTGGCGTCCTACTGCGCGGCCCTGCGCCTCGACCGCCTCTTCGTCCCCCTCCTGCTGGCGGCGACGTGGGCGGAGCTGGCGGCGCGGGCGGGGGCCGGGAGCCGCGAGGCCACCTACGTGGAAGTCCTGGCCCAGGGCGCGGACGAGCTGTTCCGGGGCTGGACGGATGGCGGATAGACGGCTCCTGTTCCTGGCCCCCTTCGCGCCCCGGCTGGACGCGGGGCACGGCGGCGGGCGGGCCATGGCCGGGCTTCTCTCCGGCCTCGCGGAGCGCAACCGGGTGGCGCTGCTCTACCTGTGCGGCGACGGCGAGCCGGGGATCGACGACGAGTTGCGGGGACGGCTGGAGATCGTCGAGGAGTTTCCCCGCTTCGGCCGCAACCGGGCGATAGGGCTGCGCCGGCGCCTGCGCAAGCAGGTCCAGGCGGCGGCGGCCCTGGTGGCGCGGCAACCTACCTGGGCCACCCACTGCGCCGTGCCGGCGCTGGCGGTCCGGCTGCGGGAGCTGGTCCGGGACTGGCGGCCCGACGTCGTCCAGGCCGAGTACCACGTCATGGGGCAGTACCTGGAGGACGTCCACGGCCCGCGGCGGATCCTCAACCAGTACGAGCCCGGCGTGGGCGCCGCCCGGGAGCTGTGGCAAGCCTCGCGGGGCTTCGACCGCCTGCGAGACGGGCTGGACCTGCGCGCCTGGGAGCGCTTCGAGCGATGGGTGACGGGGCTGGCGGACGCGGTGGTGGTCTTCACCGAGCGCGACCGGGAGGCCCTGGCGCCCTACGCGGGGGGAACCCCCGTCGTCACCATCCCCCTGGGCTTCGACCTCCCCGAGCGCCCCCTCGACCCCGCCGGCCACCCGCCGCTGGAAGTGCTCTTCTACGGCAACTTCCACCATCCGCCCAACGTGGACGCGGCGACCCGCCTCGCCCGCTCGATCTTCCCCCGGGTCCAGGAGCGGCGGCCGGACGCCATCCTCACCCTGGTGGGCGAATCCCCTCCCGCGGGGCTCGCCCGGCGCGGCGTCGAGGTGACCGGGTTCGTGCCCGCCCTCCTTCCCTACCTGGATCACGCCGCCGTGGTGGCCGCGCCGCTCTTCCGGGGCGGCGGCATGCGGGTGAAGATCCTGGAGGCGCTGGCGGCCGGCAAGGCGGTGGTGGCGACCCCGCTGGCCGTGGAAGGGATCGGCGTACAGGACGGCCGGGAGGTGATCCTGGCGAGGACGGACGGCGAGTTCGTCCAGGCGATCGTCCTCCTGCTGGAGGAGCGGGAGCGGCGGGTCGCCCTCGCCCTCGCGGCACGGGCGTGGGCGGAGGAGAACCAGGGGTGGGGGCGGACGGTGGAGGCGTACGAGGCGCTGTATGGCCCTCACTCCCCCTACCCCCTCTCTCCCGACCCCTCCCTCCCACCCCCACCGGGAGAGAGGGGGAAAGGACAAAAAATCAAAGAGACAAACCTCTCCCTCCTCTCCCGGTGGGGGTGGGAGGGAGGGGTCGGGAGAGGAGGGCCGGGGAGGTGAGGGTCACCGTCGCCGTCGCCACCCTCGACCGCCCCGACGCCCTGGCCCGCTGCCTGGACGCCCTGGTGCTCGACGCGGAACGGCCCGACGAGATCCTGGTCGTCGATCAGGGCTCGGACGAGCGGACGCGCGCCGTGGCCGAGGCGCGGGGGGCCCTCTGGCTGCGCCAGGAGCGGCGGGGGCTCGCGGCGTCGCGCAACCTCGCCCTGGAGCGCGCCTCCTGCCCCATCCTGGCCGTCACCGACGACGACTGCGTTCCCGCGCCCGGCTGGGTGGCGGCGATCCGGCGGGCGTTCTCTCTCTCGGACGTCCCGGACGAGCCGGACGCGCCGGACGCCGTCACCGGTCCCGTGCTGCCCCGGGGGCCGGAGGCGGCCGGGCTGTTCGCGGTGTCCTCCCGCACCGGCGGGACGCGGGCGGACTTCCGGGGACGGGCCGCGCCGTGGCTCGTGGGCACCGGCGGCAACTTCGCGGCGCGGCGGGAATCCATCGAGCGCGCGGGCGGCTGGGACGGCCGCCTCGGCGCGGGCTCGGCCGGCGGCGCCGGCGAGGACATGGACCTGTTCTACCGCCTGCTGCGGAGCGGCGCGCGCATCCGCTACGAGCCGGAGGCCGTCGTCTATCACGAGCGCCAGCCGCGGGAACGTCGCCTCGCCAGCCGGTCGAGCTACGGCCGCGGCATCGGCGCCTGCGTGGGGCTCTGGCTGCGCGGGGGCGACTTCCACGCCCTGGGCGTGCTCGGCCGCTGGATCTCCATGCGGGCGGGCCTTGGCGTCCGGGCCCTGCGGCGGGGGCGCTGGGAGGCGCTCCGCGAGGAGGGGCTGGTGCTGGGCGGCACGTTCGGCGGGCTGGTTTATGGCCTCCGGGGCGGTCTGCGGGGAGGACGGGCTTGAAGAAGGCCGGCCCCCTGCGCCAGCGGGTGCGGCGCCTCCTGCGGCCGGCGCGCCTCGGGGTGCTCCACCGCACGTCGCCGCTCAGCGACGTCTGGGGGTTCGACCGCGGCACCCCGATCGACCGCCACTACATCGAGAGCTTCCTCGCCGGGCACCGGGAGGCATGTCCGGGGCCGCGTCCTGGAGGTCCAGGACAGCGGCTACACGGACCGTTTCGGCTCCGGCGTCGAGCGCCGCGACGTGCTCGACGTCGATCCGAAGAATCCAAAGGCCACGCTCGTGGCCGACCTCGCGGCGGCGGACGCGATCCCCTCGGACGCCTTCGACTGCTTCCTCCTCACCCAGACGCTGCACCTGATCTACGACGCCCGCTCGGCCCTCCGGCACGCCTGCCGATTGCTGCGGCCCGGGGGCGTGCTGCTGGCGACCCTGCCGGCGGTGAGCCGCGTCAGCCGGGGGGCCGCCGCGAGCGACTACTGGCGGTTCACGCCGGCCTCGGCCTCCGCCCTGTTCGGCGAGGTCTTCGGCCCGGAGCGGATCGCCGTCCGTTCCTACGGCAACGTCCTCGCGGGCGTGGCCTTCCTGGCGGGGATGGCCCGGGAGGAATTCGCCCCCCGCGAGTTGGACGCGCGGGACGAGCACTTCCCGGTGATCGTCGCCGTGCGGGCGGTGAAAGGATGAAGCGCCTGCTCTACCGCACGCCCCTGGGCGGGCGGCTGCGGCCGCGGGCGGCCGTCCTCCTCTACCACCGGGTGGCGGAGCCCGTGAGCGATCCCCACGGCCAGGCCGTCCGGCCGGACACCTTCGAGAGCCATCTGGAGCTGCTGCGGCGGGAGTACCACGTCGCGGCGCTGTCTGACCTCATCGACGGCCTCCCCGGCAAGTCCTGGCGGGACCGCACCGTGGCCGTCAGCTTCGACGACGGCTACGCGGACAACCTGACGGCCGCGGCTCCCATCGCGGCGCGGCTGGGCGTTCCGATCACCGTCTTCGTCGCGGTGCAGCCGGTGCTGGACGGCCGGCCCTTCCCCTGGGACGAGCGCGAGGAGCACGGGCGCCCCCTGACCCGCGAGGAGCTGAAGCGGCTCGCGGCGCTCCCCGGCGTGGCGATCGGCGCCCATACCATGACCCATCCCAGGCTCTCGTCGATCCCCCTGGAGGATCGGAGGCGGGAGATGACGGAGGCCCGGGCGCGGCTGGCGGAGCTGACCGGCCGGCCCGTGGACCTCTTCGCCTACCCCTTCGGCAAACCGGACGACGTCGGACCCGAGACCCCGCGCCTGGCGGCGGAGGCCGGCTACCGCGCCGCCTTCCTCAGCCAGGCGGGCCGGATCGTGCGCTCGTCGCCGCGATACCTCCTTCCCCGCCTGTCGGTCCACGACTGGCCGGCGGAGGCCCTGGCCCGGAGACTGGACGAGATCTATAGGGGAAGCGGTCCTTGAGATCGAGGAAGGGCTTCTCCAGGAAACGCCAGCTCAGCAGGGCGAGGAGGACCGAGACCCCGATCCCCCCGGCGACGAACAGGAGCCATCCCAGGGTCCCTTCATAGGCCAGCCACGAGGGCTTCAGGAAGAGCAAAGGGTGGTGCAGGACGTAGAGGCCGTAGCTGTAGCGGCCGAAGAAGACCAGCGCCGGCGCGGCCAGCCAGCGGGCGCCGCGGGAGCCCGGCGGAGCGGCGACCGCCACGGCCAGGATCCCCGCGAAGAGCACCGCCAGGAGGAGGTATCCGGCGACCGCCACGGCCGGGTCCTCGGCGGGCAGCCCTCTCTTCCAGACGAACAGGGCGGCGAGACCGGCCGCGCCGAGGGCGAGGGCGGGCTTCGCCCAGCGGACCGCCGCGGCCGGACCGCCCGGCCCCCGGATCGCCAGGGCGAGAAAAGCCCCGGCCGCGAGGACGTCCAGGCGGGCGGGCGTCAGCACGAACGCGGCCGGACCGTTCCCCATCAGGTGAAGAACCAGACGCGTCCCCACCGCCACCGCCGCGGCCCCGGCGCAGACGGCCATCAGCGGGCGGCGGCGCAGCCGGAAGACCGCCAGCGGCCAGAGGAGATAGAACTGCTCCTCCACGGCGAGCGACCAGAAGTGGCCCAGGGCGCCGAATTCCGGCCATCCCTCCGCGGCGATCCGGAAGTTGACGAGATAGGTCCAGTACCAGAAGCCCTCGCTTCGCAGCGCCGGTATCAGGAGGAGGAAGACGGCGAGGGCGCCGTAGTAGAGCGGCGCGATGCGCAGCAGCCGGCGGATATAGAAGTTCCGGAAGTACCGCTCTCCCCCCTTGGCGTCGTACAGGATGCCGGTGATGAGGAATCCGGAGAGGACGAAGAAAAGGTCCACCCCGATCCACCCCGCCAGGGCGAACGGGCGGACGGCGGCGATCCCAATGGACGATGGCGGTCCGCCGTACATCGTGAAGTGCAGCACCAGCACGAGCAGGATCGCGATGCCGCGCAACCCGTCCAGGACCGGGAGCCGCCGGTCCGGCATCACCCTTCCCGCCGCTGCGTCAGGAGCCACTCCGCCGCGCCGGCCGCCAGCCCCAGGACGAACGCGGCGTCGGAGGCCATCATGCGCAGCTCGCGGCGGCGCAGGCGGCCGGGGACCTTGCCGAGCTGCCGGGCCACCTCGGCGCGCATACGGCCGAGCATCCGCCAGTCGCCGGGCGCCAGGTGCTTCGCGTAGTAGGCGCCGTTGCCGCGGCCGTAGCGCCAGCGCAGCCGCACGAAGTCCTCCTTGGAGCGCCAGGCGCGGTGCTCCAGCACCGCCGCCGGCTCGTAGACGATGCGGTACCCCGCCCGCAACAGGCGGAAGCCGAAGTCGTTGTCCTCCGCCGAGGGGAAGCGGGCGCCCGCGCCCAGCCGCTCGTCGAACGGCCCCACCTCGGCGAAGGCGGAGCGGTGGAGGATCATGTTCCCGGCCGCCAGCACGTCGCGGCCCAGCCATCCCTGGTAGACCACCCGCTCGTCGCCCAGCATCACGGACGGCGCGATGCCGCCGGGCACCTCCGGCGCCGCCGCCCGCACCTGCCCGGTCACCACGGTGCGGGGACCGGCTTCCAGCGACGCCCGCAGCAGCGCGCCCCACCAGCGGCGGTCCACCCACATGTCGTCGTCGATGAAGGCGATCCACTCGTGCCGTGCCGCGGCCACCCCGGCGTTGCGGGCGCGCCCCAGGCCCACGGAGCGCAGGGGGACGTGGCGGATCTCGCAGGACAGATCCCCGGCGACGCCGTCCAGGCCGGGACACGGCGCGCCGCTCTGGTCGATCACCACGATCTCGGCGGGGACCTCCTCGCCCGCGAGGATGGACCGCAGGGTGTCCATCAGGAAGGCGGGCCGGTCGCGGGTACAGACCACGAGCGAGGCCTGCGGGATCACGGCTCCTCTACCTCCACCGTGAACCGGCAGGGCACGGCGCCGTCGGACCCCGGCCGGGCCCCGAACCCTTCGCGTTCGAGATCCACCACCTCCAGGTCGAGGACCGAGTCGGAGAAGTCGAGCACCGCCCCACCGGTGTCGGCGAGCCAGAGGCCCAGCACGTAGGTGCCCGGGTTCAGCAGCAGCTCCTTGATGTGGAACCGCACCCGGTTGAGGCCGGGCCGCAGGGCGATCACCCGGCCGAGCGACAGGACGTCGGCGTTGACCAGCTTGGTGCCGTGGCGGTCGTAGACGGTCACGCCCAGCCCGGAGACCGAGCGGGGCTCGGCGGCCTCGATCTCCAGCGCCACCTCCAGCGGCCCGCCCGGGTAGGGCTGGCCCGCCGCGGCCTCTCCCCCGCTGCCGTACCAGAGGGCGCGGAAGCGGGCCTCGCCGCTGCCCGAGCGCTGGACGCCCGACAGGTCGATCCACCGCGAGGGCTCCGCCGCCGCGTTGTCCGCCAGGTAGGCGGCCACGACCTCGGCGGTGGGACCGGCGGCCGCGAGCTCGCCGGCCCGCAGCAGGAGGCAGCGGTTGCAGAGCCGCTGCACCGCGTTCATGTTGTGGCTGACGAAGAGCACGGTGCGGCTCTCCCGGGAGGAGACGTCCCGCATCTTGCCCAGGCACTTCTTCTGGAAGCGGGCGTCCCCCACCGCCAGGACCTCGTCGACGATCAGGATCTCGGGCTCCAGGTGGGCGGCCACGGCGAAGGCCAGGCGCAGGTCCATGCCGCTGGAGTAGTGCTTCACCGGCGTGTCGATGAACCGCTCCACCTCGGCGAAGGCGACGATCTCGTCGAATTTGCGGGCGATCTCGGCCCGCCGCATCCCCAGGATGGCGCCGTTGAGGAAGACGTTCTCGCGGCCGGTCAGCTCCGAGTGGAAGCCGGTCCCCACCTCCAGCAGGGAGCCGACGCGGCCGTGGATCTCCGCCCTGCCGGTGGTGGGCTCGGTGATGCGGGCGAGGATCTTGAGCAGCGTGCTCTTCCCCGCCCCGTTGGCGCCGACGATCCCCACCACCTCGCCCGGCCGCACCTCGAAGGAGACGCCGCGCAGCGCCCAGAAGGTCTCGGCCTTCTCCGGTCTCTTGCCGAGCCTCCGCAGGGATGCGGCCACGGCGTCGCGCAGGGTGTTGGGACGGGGACGCGCGGAGGCGATCCGGTAGCGCTTCCCCAACTCCTCGGCCCGCAACGCGACGGCGCTCATCAGAGGACGTCCGCGAAAGTCCGCTCGGTGCGGCGGAAGTAGAACAGGCCGCCGAGGAGGAGGACGAGCGCCGCCAGCCCCGAGACCGCCGCCGCCGGTCCGGGCGGCGCCCCCGTCCCCAGCAAGGCCCAGCGGAACCCCTCCACCACGCCCACCATGGGATTGAGCGCGTAGACCGTCCGCCACGGCTCCGTCAGGAGACTGGCCGGATAGGCGATGGGAGTGGCGAACAGCCAGAGCTGGACCAGGAAGGGGACGGCGTACCGCACATCCCGGTAGCGCACGTTGAGGGCCGCCAGCCAGAGCCCCGCTCCCAGGGAAGTGACGAACGCCAGGGCCAGGAGGGGGACGATCCAGACGATCCGCGCCCCGGGGACGATGCCGTAGCCGGCCATGACGCCCAGCAGGACCAGGAAGGCCAGCGCGAAGTCCACCACCCCCGAGAGCACCGTGGCGGCGGGGATCGCGAGGCGCGGGAAGTAGACCTTGGTGATCAGGTTCTGGCTCCCCACCAGGCTGTTGGCGGACTGCGAGAGGCCCTGGGCGAAGAACGTCCAGGGGACCAGCCCGGCGAGGCTGAAGACCGGATAGGGCACGCCGTCGGACGGCACCCCGGCCAGCCGGCCGAAGAACAGGCTGAACACCACCATCGTGGCCACCGGCTGCAGGATGGCCCACGCCGCGCCCAGGGCCGTCTGCTTGTAGCGGACCTTGACGTCCCGCCAGACCAGGAAGTACAGCAGCTCGCGGTAGTCCCAAAGCTCCCGCAGACCGATCCGCGGCCACCCGCGCGATGGACGGATCACGGTCACGGACGGCGACAGGAGTCCCGGTTGCGGAGGCATGGGAACCGGAAAGTTGCAGCAAGAAGCGTTCCAGAGGGGAATCGCGGGGAGGGGAATGCGGTCCCCCCGCTCGGGCAGGTCGTCCAATTCCCCACCCCCTCCGTTTTCAGCGCGCCCAGACGTAGTTGTAGCCGATGGCGATCGAGGTGAAGTCCGCGCCGATCGTGGTGAAGGCCCCGCGGCTCACCGCCAGACGAATGGCGTGGCGGCGCTTGAGCGCGGTCGAAAACGTGGCGCCGATGCGCGAGTTGCGCTGCAGGTCGAGGTTCCGGTTCCCCCCGATCGTGGTCCGCCCGCCGGTGTAGAAGTTGGCGTTCGCCGCCAGCCAGGTGGTGCGCGTGAACTTGTGAGTGACGTGGACCTGGGCGGCGGCGATCGGATCCTGCTCGCGCGTGCGTCCGCCCACGAAATCCGTGTTGTCCGTGAAGATCCAGACGCCCGCCATGCCCTCGACGATCCACTGGCCGGCGGCGCCATAGGCGCGCGAGACGCCGACCTCCGGCTTGAAGGACCAGCGGTGGGTGCCGAGGTTGATCAGCTTCGTCGAATCGTACTCTCCAAGCGGCGGCGCCACCGTCAGGCTGACGCCGACGACCAGCCCCTGGCGGTACGAGGCGAATTCCTGCGGCGTCATCGCGGGAGCGCCATGGAGGTTCATCGCCAGGCGGAATCTCGGATCGCCCAGCCCGAACCGGCTGACCTCGGCGGGTTCCCCCAGATACAGGCCCTCCACGTGACCACTGATCACCGGCAACACGACTCCGGCGTTGGCCGATCGGCCCGCCAGGCTGAACGTCCGCGTCAGCGCGAACGCCGTCGTGTTGATCCTGGCGCTCGCCTCGTCGATGGGCGCCGCGGGATCGAACGCCAGATCGCCGAAGTTGTAACTGTTGGCGACGGTGAGGATGTTCAACCCTCTGGGGAGAGGCCAATACGCGCCGGGCTCGAGCTCCTGCGCCGATGAGCACGCCGGTATCAGCAAGAGCGCGAGCGCGGCGGCCGGCCAGGAGAATGACGCCACCGTGATGACCGCCGATCGCTCCGCTTCAGAAGCCGTCACTTGGCGCTCCCGACCTCCTCTTTCGCTGCTTTGACCCCGGATTATCGGCGGGCGGCCCGCGGGAGCGGTATTGGACTTTCGTCCCATGGGCATCCCGGGGATCGGCCGCCGGACCCGGCCGCCGCCGTGTAGTCCCGTGCGGGAATGCGACCAAGGTCCAATGTTCAGAACAAGAACCGCTTCCTAGACTAAAGCCGAGAATTAAGGAGAGAGCAGCACCTCAACCGAAGCGGAAGCGAGAAAGAGAAAGGAGAATGACAATGAAGTGGAGGGTCGGCTTACTATTCCTGTTGTCCCTGGCGGCGGTCGCGGGTCTGACGCCCGCGAACGCGCAGCCCTACAATTTCTTCGAGGTCTATGGCGCCTACTACGATCCGGGTCTGGACGTGCTGGACAACGACGTCAGCCTGGGTCTGCGCTGGGGCAGCCGGCCCAGCCCCACCTGGGGTTGGGAGCTCACCGGCGGCTTCTTCGACCTCAACGGCGACGCCGACCGCCCGCTCGCGGGCACGGTCGGTGACGCCAGCGCCTACTTCGGCGAAGTGTCCGGCATCTGGTTCGTGGGCGGCAGCAACTTCGGCCTCCTCGGCGGCATCGGCTTCGCCACCGTCGACGTCGACGTCACCGGCACCACCGAGGACGTATCGGACGACGCGTTCACCTACCACTTCGGGGCTTTCTACCAGTGGGACCTTGGTGAAAAGTTCTATCTCAAGCCGGAGGTCCGCGTCCGCAAATTCGAAGGCGACACCTACGAGAAGTCGGACACCGAGTACGGGTTAGGGCTCGGCTGGAGGATCTGATCGCCGGCGGGCGGCGGCGGGCTTTCACCTTTCAACAGCGGGCGGCAGGCATGCCGCCCGCTGTTTCTTTTGGTTTCCACTTTCTGCAGATCGTAGTCGCGGCGCGGACCGATCTCTTCTCCCCGCTGATTCAGCACGCGCAGCGTGCGGGGCCCCTGGACCGCGAAGTGGCGGAGCTCCTCCGGCCCGCCGTCGAGGATCAACCAGGGCGCGTCCCGCGCCAGGCTCCAGCGGCCCTGGTGGACGAAGCTGCGGTCCAAGCCGTGCTCCGCCTGGAGGTAGGTCCGCCGCAACTGGAAAGTCCCGTCGGGCCACAGGTCCAGCGTGAGGCGAAGGCCTTGGCAGTCGGCGCACGGCAGGAGGCCGGTGTAGGTGGAGGGAGCTGCGATGATCTTGTCGGGTTCCCGGCGGGCCTCGCAGGCCAGGAGGAGACACGCGGCGGCCACGGCTGGAACGGCTCTCAGGGAAAGGTTTTTCTTCATCATCGCCGCTGTTCCGGAACACGACGGGCATTCTGAAGATGCCTGGGGAATGCTTCCCCATTTTCCAGCGTGGACACATTGGACTTTGGTCCCATGGCAAGGTCATCGGAGATGCCCTAGGCTTGTGAACGGAGCGGGGGAATCAGGTGACGAGTGTGGGCGGTGCCAAAGATCACCAAAACCCCCCGCTCCATAGCCGTCCCCTGGAAAGCGCGGCGGATCCCAACCCGCCCGCTTTTTTTTATTCTTCCGGCGCCCGCGCCGCTCCCCGCTTATACGACCAAGGTCCTACCCGTGATTTCGTAAAGTCCTATTGCGGGAGGCCTCCCGCAATCCTTACCCTGTAGATGGCCCGCCACGGCACCTCGTCAAGGGGGATCCCGGTTGGAAGACATCCGTCCCGTCATTCTCGTAGTGGATGACGACGCATCCATCCGCAGGTCTCTGGCCAGGCTTTTTCGCAGCCTGGGTCTGGAGTCGCGGAGCTTCGCCAGCGCCGGCGAGCTCCTGGCCAGCCAGCGGCCGGAGCCGCCGGTCTGCCTGCTGCTCGACCTCCACCTGCCGGACATGAACGGCCTGGAGCTCCTGCGAGGGCTCAACAAGGCAGGCGGCACCCTGCCCGTGGTGATCATCACGGCCAGAGCGGACGACGACGTGCGCGAACGCGCCCTCCGGGCGGGCGCGGTAGGGTTCCTGAGCAAGCCTTTCGACGTCGAAGACCTCCTGGCGGCGATCCGGCGCGCCCTCGAACGGAACGACGGCGGCTGAGGCCTGGGCCGCTCCCCCGCCCCCGGCGCCCTCACTCCCCGGCCCTCTCCCGACCCCTCCCTCCCACCCACACCGGGAGAGAGGGAGAGGTTTGTCTAAAGCTTCTTCTGGCTAACTTCTCCTCCTCTCCCGGTGTGGGTGGGAGGGAGGGGGCGGGAGAGGAGGCCGGGAGGTGAGGGCTCAGCCGCCGAGGACCCGGCGGACCGCTTCCAGGAGATCTTTTTCGTCCAGGGGCTTGGTCAGGAAGCCCGCCGCTCCCAGCCGGTGCGCCCGCGCCTCGGTCTCCGCCCTGGAGTCGGCGGTGATGATCACCACGGGGAGGTCCGGCAGGGTGGCGGCGACTCGCTCCAGGACCTCGAAGCCGTGAGTTTCGGGCATATGGAGGTCCAGCAGCAGGCAAGCCGGCCGGGCGGGCAGCTCACGGCCGAGGAGCTCTCCGGCGGTGGCGAAAACTTCCACGTCCAGGCCTGCGTACAGAAACAGCCGGCTCAACGCCCGGCGGACCGAGGCGTCGTCATCGACCACGAGGACCAGCGGGCGCGCGTCTTCCATAGCCTAGAAGTGATAGACTTCAATCAAAGGTTGACAAAAAGCGGCTCTATTGTCGCATAGAATAGACTCGCAGCGGAGACTGGGGAGAAATGCGGTCCAGAAAAGCCGGAGACAACGGGGGCGAGGGAGAAGCGGAGCGTAAGGAGACCTTGGCGGGCTTGGCCATGGAGATCAACCAGCCCCTGACCGCCATCCGGATCAACGCGCAGGCGGCGTTGCGCTTTCTCAACGGCTCCAACCCCGATCTCGACGAGGTGCGCTCCGCGCTGCGGGAGATCGTCGAGGACGACGAGCGTGCCGCCGAGGGAGTCCGGCGGCTGCAGGCGCTGGTCAGCGACATCCCCGAGGACACCCCCGAGGACAACGAGACCTGAGCCTCCCGGCTCAACGCCTGCTTCGCGCCTCTCCCACCCCTCAACCGAGCCAGCTTACCGCCAGGGCCGCGGCGGATCCTATTGGACCTTGGTCCCACCCCAGAGGGTGTTGACAAGCTGGAGGAAGGGAGGTACAACCTAATTTTAGAGGATCTTGTATATATATCGTCTTGTGGCGTTCTGGCGGGGGTTCTTACCATGCTTTCTCTATCTGGAGGTGCCCGATGTACGCCGAAGCCGCGGCTTTCCGTCCCGTCGTCTACATCCTGGACGACGACGCTTCCGTCCGCAATTCCCTGGAGAGGTTGGTACGGTCGGTGGGTCTCGACGTCGAGAGCTTTCCCTCCGCCGTGGAGTTCCTGAACCACGGTCCGACGGACCGTCCCGCGTGCCTGGTGGTCGACGTGCGGATGCCGGGCCTCTCCGGGCTGGATCTCCAGGATACCCTGGCCGCCACCGGCTGGACGTCCCCCATCATCTTCATCACCGGGCACGGCACCGTGCCGCTGTGCATGCGGGCAATGCGGGCCGGGGCCATGAACTTCCTCCAGAAGCCCTTTGAAGATCAGGAGATCCTGGATTCGATCCATCAGGCTCTGGACCGCGAGATGGCCGCCCGGCGGCATCGCGAGCGGCGGTCGGAGATCGAGCGCCACCTCGAGGTTCTCACCCGCCGCGAACGCGAGGTCTTCGGCCTGGTCGTCGCCGGGCTGCCGAACAAGCGGATCGCCAGCCGCCTGGGGACGAGCGAGAAGACGGTCAAGGTCCACCGCGGCCGTGTGATGGAGAAGACCGGGGCGGAATCGCTCGCCGCGCTGGTCCAGATGGCCTACGAGGCCGGCTTGATGGCCCACCACGACGCCTGAAGGTGGGATAGGACCAAGGTCCAATTCAATCCCCCCCTCCCCGCCGCGATAATCGGTCGAGGCCGCGCTGGCGGGGTCAAGTCCCCGGCACGGCGCCTGAAGAAGCAGGAAGGAGGCCGCCATGCCCAACCCCCGGACCGCTTTCGCCACCGCCGTTCTCGCCGCCGCGTTCCTCGCGGCGGCCACGGCGGGCCCCGCCCAACAGGCGCCCGCCGGCGCGGCCTCTCCGGCTGTCGAGCCCACGGTCCTGGCGGCGCTCGAGAGGATGGGCGCGTACCTGCGGACGCTCGACAGCTTCGAGGTGCAGTCGCAGACCACCCTCGACGAGGTGCTGGCGTCGGGGCAGAAGCTGCAGTTCGAAACCGCCGTCCGCCTGCGCGCCCGGCGCCCGGACCGCCTGTGGGCCGAAGTGGTCTCGGACCGCAAGACGCGGGAGTTCTTCTACGACGGCAAGACCTTCACCATCTACGGGCCCCGGAACAGGTTCTACGCCACCGTCCCCGCCCCCGCGACCCTGCGCGACATGGTCGCGGCGGTCGAGGAGAAGTACGGGATCGTCCTGCCCCTGGCCGATCTCTTCCGCTGGGGGACCGACCCCCTGCGCCGCGAGACGATCCGCGCGGCGGCCAACGTCGGCCCCGCCACGGTCGCGGGCACGCCGTGCGACCACCTGGCCTTCCGCGACGAGGGCATCGACTGGCAGGTGTGGATCCAGAAGGGGGACTCGCCGCTGCCGCGCAAGCTGGTGATCACCACCACGGACGACGAAGCGCAGCCCCAGTACGTCGCCGTGCTGAGCTGGAACCTCGCCCCCGCCCTCAACGACAAGATGTTCACCTTCGAGCCGCCGCCGGGTTCCAGCCGGATCGCCATCCGCGAGGTCACCGTCGAGCCGGCGCCCGGCAACTGAAGAGGAGACCGATCATGGCCGACCGCAATCCACGTTTCCTCCTCGCCGTGACGGCGCTCGCCGCGCTCCTGGCGATTCCCCCCGAGGCGGGTGCGCAAAGGACGCGCGGCACCACCCAGACCAGCGTCAACCGCGGCGCCAGCGCCAACCGCAGCGCCGGCGCCAACGCCAATCGCGGCGCCAACGCCAGCGCCAACCGCAACACCGACGTCAACGCCAACCGCAACACCGACGTCAACGCCAACCGCAACACCAACGTCAATCGCAACACCAACGTCAACAATGTCAACAATATCAACGTCGACCGCGACATCAACGTCGACGTGGACGACGACTGGGACAATGACTGGGACAACGACTGGGACGACCACCCGGTCGCGCGCGGGGTCGCCTTCGGGACGGCGGCGGCGGTCACCGCGGCGGCGATCGGCTCGATCGCCTACTCGGTTCCCCCCAGTTGCGTGCCGGTGGCGGTGAACGGCCTCACCTACCAGCAGTGCGGCGGCACCTGGTACCAGCCCCAGTACGCCGGCTCCCAGGTCACCTATATCGTGGTCAATCCGCCGCACTGAGGGCGAATCGCCAGGTACCGCTTCTCGAAGCGTCGCCTTTTATGTTAGTATTCTGCTTGGCAGCCCTTTATTTTATTTTTTTCCTGTTCTCCGATTCCGCGCGCGAAGTGAATCTCCGACCTGACGGAGGGGCCAAGCTGTGGGGTGTGTGCGGCCGTTGCTATGAATCCGGGGGGAATGCCGGCCCGTGAGGCCGGCCCCGCGATAGCTGAACCGATGGCGGCATGGGCCGTCCTCCCCGGGAGGGCCCTGCGGGCGTTGAGCGTTCCGGCGGCGTTGGCCGCGGCGTACTTCCTCGGCTCGCTTCTCGGTCTGTCCCTGCGTTTCCCTGGCACTCAGATCTCCGCCATCTGGCCGCCGAACGCGATCCTGCTCGCGGCCCTGCTGGTGACGCCGCGGCGCCGGTGGTGGATCCACCTGCTGGCGGTCCTGCCCGCCCACCTGGCGGCGCAGGCGCTGATGGGGATCCCCTTCCCTATCGTGCTGATCAACTTCGCGGGCAACGCCGGCGACGCCCTGCTCGGCGCCCTGGTGATCCTGCATTTCATCCCGGAGCCGCGGCGGTTCGACAGCCTGCGGACGGTGGTCGCGGTCATGCTCTTCGGCGGCCTTCTCGCGCCGACGCTCGTCAGCGTGGTGGTCGGCCAGCTCCTGGCGTGGACCGATCTGAGCACCGATCCGTTGCTGGCGTGGCGCCTGCGGCTGCTGACGAACACCCTGGCGGTGCTCACGCTGGTGCCGCCGATCGTGCTCGCGGCGACGCGGGAACGCCGCGCCGCCGCCGCGCCGCGGCGGAGCGGCGAGGCGGGCGTCCTGCTGACCGGCCTGCTGGTGATGGGGATTTTCGTCTTCCAACTGCCGAAGGCCGGCCCGGAGCAGTCTCCGATCCTCCTCTACCTGCCGCAGCCCTTCCTCCTGTGGGCGGCCGTGCGCTTCGGCCTGACCGGCGTCTCCTTCTCCATGCTCTTGCTCGGCGGGCTGGCGATGTGGGGCGCCATCCAGGGATACGGGCCCTTCACCGCTTCGGACCCGGTCGAGAACGCCGCCTCTCTGGTCCTGTACCTGAACGTCACCTGCGCTTCTCTGCTGATGCTGGCGGCCGCGCTCGCGGAACGCCAGAGCACGGAGGAGCAGCGCCTGAGGGCGGAGCAGGAGACGCGGACGCAGCGCCAGGAGCTGGCCCATCTGACCCGCGTCGCGATGCTCGGCGAGCTCTCGGGAACCCTGGCTCACGAGCTCAACCAGCCGCTCACCGCCATCCTCAGCAACGCCCAGGCGGGGCAGCGCCTGCTGGCGCGGGAGCCGGCCGACCTGGAGGAGATCCGCAACATCCTGCGCGACATCGTCGACGACGACCGGCGCGCGGGCGAGGTCATCCAGCGCCTGCGCGCCATGCTGAAGAAAGGCGAAGCGAAGACGGCGCCGCTCGACCTGAACGAGCTGGCGCGGAAAACGCTCGGCCTGGCTCACGGCGACCTGGTCACCCGCAACGTCGCCGCGGCGTTCGAGCTGTCGCCGGAGCTGCCGCCGGTGTACGGCGACTCCGTGCAGATCCAACAGGTGCTCCTGAATCTGATTATCAACGCCTGCGAAGCGATGAGCGCCAACCCGGCGAGCGAGCGCCGGCTCGTCGTGGTGAGCGCGCCCGCCGGCGAGGACGGGGTCCGGTTGTCCGTCGTCGACCACGGCACCGGGATTCCCCCCGGGGGGCTGGAGAAGGTCTTCGAGCCGTTCTTCACCACCAAGGAGCAGGGCCTGGGGCTGGGGCTGCCGATCTGCCGCTCCCTCGTCGAGGCGCACGGCGGGCGTCTGTGGGCCAGCAACAACGACGGCGGCGGCGCCACCTTCCACCTCACTCTGCCCCTGCGGGAGGCGTCCTCTTCATGAGCTCCACCCTGGTGGCGGTCGTGGACGACGAAGAATCCGTGCGCCGGGCGTTGCGGCGTCTCTTCCTGGCCGCCGGGATGGACGTCGAGACGTACGCCTCGGGCCAGGAATTCCTCGCGGCCCTCCAGGTGCGGCGGCCGGACTGCGCCGTGCTCGACCTGCGCCTGCCCGGGCTGACCGGCCTGGACGTGCTGGAGCGTCTCGCCGCGGCCGGCGTCCACCTGCCCACGGTGATCGTCAGCGGGCACGACCAGCCCGGCGTCGCCGAGCTGGCGCTGGCCGCCGGCGCGGTGGCGTATCTGCGCAAGCCCCTGGACCAGGAGAGCCTGCTGAACGCCGTCGCCGAGGCGGTGCATAGCGTCGTCGATTCTTCGCCATAGGACCAAAGTCCTATTTTCCCGCCCGCGGAACTTTTCTAGACTTGCGCAAAGACAGATACCCTCAAGTCAGGATCCGAGAGGACCTTGATGTCCGCAGAAGAAGACCAGTTGCGGCAGGCTCTGGCCGCCAGCGAAGAGCGTCTCCAGTCCACCTTGTCGGATCTGGCGGCGGCCCGGCGCGAAGCCGGGGAGGCCAACGTGGCCAGGGACCGGTTCCTGGCGATGCTGGTCCACGAGTTGCGGCTGCCGCTGACGCCGGTCCTGATCATGGCGCAGATCCTGGAGGAGGATCCTTTGCTCTCCTCCTGGCATCGCGATACGGTCACCACCATCCGCCGCAACGTCGAGCTGGAGGCCCGCCTGGTGGACGACCTGTTGAATCTGACGCGGGTCGCCCACGGCAAGCTGGAGCTGGCCCTGGCGGAGATCGACGTCGCCGGCAAGCTGCGCGAGGTCCTCGCCGGCTTCGACCACCAGGTGCGTGAAAAGAGGCTGACCGTCGCGCTGGGGCTCGAAGCCTCCGACCACCGGGTCCGCGCCGATCCGGTGCGGCTCCACCAGATCCTCTCGAACCTGATTCACAACGCCATCAAATTCACGCCCGCGGCCGGCCGCATCACGGTGCGGTCGAAGAACACCTGGGGAGCCCGCCGGCTGGTCCTGACGGTGGCGGACACCGGCATCGGGATCGAGCCGGCCTTGCTCCAGCGCATCTTCCAGCCTTTCGAGCAGGGGAACGGGGAGATCACCCGGCGGTTCGGCGGGCTGGGTCTGGGCCTCGCCGTCTGCAAGAGCCTGGTGGAGGCCCACCATGGCACCTTGACGGCCCGCAGCGCCGGCCGTGGCAAGGGCGCCACCTTCACGCTAGGCCTCCCCCTGGCCGCCCCCCCGCGTTCCCGCTGAGCTCCCGGCGGCGTCCCGCTCCCCGGCAGGCGCGCACCTATATTTCTGTGAGGCGGGCTTGGCTTTCCTCATGCTTTTGGAGCCCTGAAAGCCGAGTGAGCACACATCGTCGACAGCCACCGACCTTCGTCGCTTTGATCCAGGACCTGGCGGAGGTGGCCGGCGAGCGGCCGGCCTACACCTTCCTCGAGGACCGTCCGCTCCGCGCCACCGCGACGCGAAGCTGGGCCGAGCTCGACCGGCGAGCGCGGGCGGTGGCCGCGTCGCTCCAGGCGCTCGCTCCGCCGGGGGCGCGGGTGTTGCTCGCCCTGCCGCCCGGCCTCGATTTCGTCGACGCCTTTTTCGGCTGCCTCTACGCCGGGGCGGTGGCGGTGCCAGCGCCGCTGCCGCGGCGCGCGCATCACCCGCGCGGTCTCGAGCGGCTGCGCGGAATCGCCGGCGACTGCGCCCCGGCGGTGGTGGCCACCACCGCCGGGGCCGCGGCGCTCCTCGACGGCGGGCCGCCGCTCGCCCCGGAGCGGCTGCCGATCGACGAGATCCCAACGGACGCCGGCGCCGCCTGGCGGTCCCCTGGCGGAATCGACCCGGACGGCCTGGCCTGGCTGCAGTACACCTCCGGCTCGACCTCCAGGCCCCGCGGCGTCATGGTCAGCCACCGCAACGCGCTGGTCAACTGCGGCGACCTGGCGCGCGGCTCCGGTTCGACCGCCGCCGACGTGTCCCTCTCCTGGCCCCCCACCTTCCACGACATGGGGCTGGTCATCGGCGTCCTCCTGCCCGCGACGCTGGGCATCCCGGCGTACCTGATGGCGCCGCTCACCTTCCTTCGGCGCCCCGGCGTCTGGCTGGAGGCGATCTCGCGCTACGGCGCCACCCTTACCTGCGCGGCGAACTTCGCCTACGACCTGTGCGTCGCCAAGGTGGCGCCGGAGGAGCGGGCGGGCCTCGACCTCCGCCGCTGGCGGGCGACGATCAACGGCGCGGAGCCGGTGCGCGCCGAGTCGATCGAGCGTTTCCACCGCGCCTTCGCGCCGGCCGGCCTGCGCGAGGAGACGATGCTCCCCGCGTACGGCCTGGCGGAGGCGACGCTGGTGGTGTCCGTCGGCCCCGCGGGCCGGGGTCCGTCGGTCCAGCATCTCGCCGCCGAGACGCTGGCGGCGGACCGGGTGGAGCCCGCCCGCGACGATGGCCGCGTCGCCGCCGTGATCGGCTGCGGCCGCCCGGTCGACCACGCCGAGGTGGCGATCGTCGGCCCCGACGGCCGGCCGGCGCCGGCGGACAGGGTCGGCGAGGTCTGGGTGCGCGGCGCCGGCGTCTGCGCCGGCTACTGGCGGAACCCCGAGGCGACCGCGCGGACGTTCGGCGCCCGCCTCGGCGAGACCGCCGGCTGGCTGCGCACCGGCGACCTCGGGTTCCTGGCCGAGGGCGAGCTGTTCATCACCGGCCGCGCCAAGGACCTGATCATCGTCGCCGGGCAGAACCACTACCCGCAGGACGTCGAGCGGACGGTGGAGGCCTGCCACCCCGCCATCCGCGCCGGCTCCTGCAACGCCTTCGGCGTCGACAGCGGACGGGGGGAGCGGCTGGTGGTGGCGGCGGAGGTGCGCGGCGATCTCGGCGGCGGGACGGCCGAAGCGGTCCTGGACGCGGTCCGCCAGGCGGTGTGGGAGGAGCACGAGGTGGCGGTCCACGGCGTGGCGCTGCTCCGCAAGGGGGCGATTCCGCGGACGACCAGCGGCAAGCTCCAGCGCCGCGCCTGCCGCGCCGCCCTCCTCGCCGGGGAGCTGCCGGCCGTCGAGGTCTGGTGGGCGCCGGGCTTGGAACCGGAGACGGTGCAGACGGAGACGGCGGCGGCGCCCCCCTCCGGGGACGAGCTCACCGCCTGGCTGGTGGCGCGCCTGGCCGCGCACTGCGGCGTGGCGCCGGAGGCGGTGGACATCGCCGCCCCCTTCGCGCGCTTCGGCCTGGAGTCGAAGGACGCGGTCGGCCTGGCCGCCGATCTCGAGACCCTGGTCGGGAGGCCGCTGCCCGAGACCCTGCTCTGGGACCGGCCGACCATCCGCGAGCTGGCGCGGCACCTGGCCGGCGAGGCGCCGCGGCCGTCCGCCGAGGTTGCCCCGCGGGTCGCAGCGCGGTCGCCGGTGGCGGTGATCGGCCTCGCCTGCCGCTTCCCCGGCGCGGCGACGCCCGAGGAATTCTGGGAGCTGCTGCGCCAGGGCGTCGAAACGGTGACCGAGGCGCCGCCGGGGCGCTGGCCCGCCGGCGACGGGTTGGAGCCGGGCTTCCGGCGCGCCGGCTTCCTCGCCGACGTCGCCGGCTTCGACGACCGCTTCTTCGGCGTGGCGCCCGCCGAGGCGCGGGAGATGGACCCGCAGCACCGCCTGCTCCTGGAGGTGGCCTGGGAGGCGCTGGAGCGCGCCGCCGTCGCGCCCTCCCGGCTCGGCGGGAGGCGTTGCGGCGTCTACGTGGCGGTGGGCCAGGGCGACTACGCGGCGCTGCGGGCGAGCCAGCCCGGCGCCGAGCCGACCGGCGAGTACACGGCGGTGGGCACCTCGCCCAGCCTCGCCGCCGGCCGCATCGCCTACGGCCTCGGCCTCACCGGCCCGGCGCTGACCGTCGACACCGCGTGCTCGTCGTCGCTGGTGGCGCTTCACCTCGCCGTGCAGGCCCTGCGCGCCGGCGACTGCGACCTGGCGGTGGTGGGCGGCGCCAACCTGCTGCTGTCGCCGCGGACCAGCCTCGCCCTCGCCCGCCGCGGGGCGCTCTCGCCGACCGGGCGCTGCCACGCCTTCGGCGACGACGCCGACGGCTACGTGCGCGGCGAGGGGTGCGGCGTGGTGGTCCTGGCGCGGCTCGCCGACGCCGCCGCCCGGCGGGACCGGGTGTGGGCGGTGGTCCGCGGCACCGCGGTCAACAACGACGGCCGGAGCTACGGGCTGACCGCGCCCAGCGCCGCCGCGCAGGCGGAGGTGATCCGCGCCGCCCTCGCCGACGCGGCGGTGGAGCCGGCGGCGGTCGGCTACGTCGAGGCGCACGGCACCGGCACCCCGCTCGGCGATCCGCAAGAGATCGAAGCCCTTGGCGAGGCGTACGCCGCGGCGGCGCCCGGCGGCCGGCCGGCGCCGCTCCTCGTCGGCTCGGTGAAGACCAACCTGGGCCATCTGGAGGCGGCGGCGGGGATCGCCGGGGTGATCAAGCTGGTGCTGTCGCTCCAGGCGGCGGAGGTGCCGGCCCACCTCCACTTCCGGGAGCCGAGCCGGCGCATCCCCTGGGGACGGCTGGCGATCGAGGTGGCGGACCGGCGGCGAGGTTGGCCCTCCGGCCGGCGGCTCGCCGGGGTCAGCTCGTTCGGCTTCGCCGGCACCAACGCCCACGCGATCCTCGAAGACGCGCCACCCGAGCCGGAGAGGTCCGAGGCGGCGGACGCCCACCTGATCTGCCTGGCCGCGCGGACCGAGGCGGCCCTCGACCGCCGCATCGAAGCGCTCGACCGCCGGCTGGCGGACGGCGGCGAATCTCTCCTTGACCTCGCCTTCACCGCCTGGCGCCAGGAGCCGTTCCCCCACCGGCTGGCCGTGGTCGCCGCCGGCCGCGAGGAGCTGAGCGGGCGGCTGCGGGCGGCGCGCGAAGGGAAGCCCGGGCGCGGCGTGGCGCGGGGGCGGGCGCCGCTCCACGAGGAGCCGAAGGCCGCCCTGCTGTTCAGCGGCCAGGGCGCCGGCCGCCCCGGCATGGCGCGCGCGCCCTGGGCCGCGTCGGCGGTCTTCCGCGAGGCGCTGGAGGAATGCGCGGTGGAGCTGGCGGCGGATCTCGACGGCCGGTCGCCGCTCCCCTACCTGCTGGCGGAAGACGACGACGAAGACGAGCACCGCCAGGACCCGGCGGTGGTGCAGCCCGCCCTCTTCTGCCTCCAGCAGGCGCTGGTCGAGCTCTGGCGCTCGTGGGGGCTGCGCCCCGCCGCCGTCGCCGGCCACAGCCTGGGCGAATACGCCGCCGCCTGGGCGTCGGGGGCGCTGTCGCGCCGGGACGCCGCGCGGCTGGTCGCCGCCCGCGCGCGGGCGATGGCCGGGATCGAGCGCGCCGGCGTCATGGCCGCCGCCCTCACCGATCTCGGGACGGTCGAGCGCGCGCTCGCCACCTCGCCGGGGGTCGTCATTGCGGCGGTCAACGGCCCGCGGCACGTGGTGGTCTCGGGCACCGAGGACGCGGTCGCCGCCGCCGTCCGCCGGCTCGAAGCGGAGGGCGTCGAATGCCGCCGCCTCGCCGTCAGCCACGCCTTCCACTCGCCGGTCGTGGCGCCGGCGGCCACGGCGCTCGCCGAGGCGGCGCGCGGCATCGCGTTCCGGCCGCCGTCGATCCCCTGGATCTCGTCGCTGACCGGCGAGATCCAGGGGGTCGGCCCCGCGGCGGGCTACTTCGCGCGCCAGGCCCTCCAGCCGGTGCGCCTCGACCGCGCGCTCCCGGCGCTCGGGGAAATAGGCTGCCGGAGCTTCCTGGAGGTCGGACCGGCCCCGACCCTGGTCCGCCTCGGGCCCGAGCAGCTCGCCGATCCTGACCTCCTCTGGGTCGCGTCGCTCCACCGCCGGGAGCCCTGGCGGGCGCTGCTCGGCGCGGCCGCGCGGCTCCACGTCCGGGGCCACACGCTCGACCTCGCCGGCCACTACGAACGCCTCGGCGGAAGCGTCGTCGCCTTCCCGGGCCACCCGCTCGAACGGCGGCCTTTCTGGTTCCGCACCCAGCCGATGGAGACTGCCATGGAACGAACCCCGGCCCCCACACCCGAGACCGACGGCGAACGGATCGCCGATGCCCTGCGCCAGATCGTCGGCGACCTGCTGGAGCTGCCCGCCGAGGCGGTCGACATCGACACCCCCCTCCTCGAAATGGGAGCCGACTCGCTCGCCCTGCTCCAGGGCATCAACGCGGTCGAGTCCCGGTTCGGCGTCCGCCTGACCGTGCGCCAGATCTTCGAGGAGCTGCCGACGCTGCGCCGGGTGGCCGAGCACGTGGCGCGCCTGGCGCCGGCGCGGGCGCCGGAAGACGCTCCGGTACCGGCGCCGTCTGTCGCCGCCGCGCCGCCGCCGCGGGCGCCTGCACTGCCGGTTCCCGCCGCCGCGCCGCCGGTCCCGGAGCTTCCCGCCCCGGCGATCGAGCTCCCCGCCGGCGATCTCCACGCCCTGTTCGCCCGGCAGCTCGACGCCTTCACCCAGCTCACGGCGCGCCAGATCGAGGCGCTCGGGAGGGCGCCCGCCGCGGCCGTGTCGGCACCCCCGGCCGCCGTGGTGGTGGCCCGGCCGTCCGCGCCCCCCGCGCCACCGCCGGCTGCCCGGCCCGCCGCCGAAGCCGCCGGGGGCGCGGGCGAAAGGCAAGAGCGCTTCCTCGCCGAGCTTGCCGCCCGCTACAACCGGAGCACAGCCGGCTCGAAGAAGTACGCCGCCCGCTACCGGCCGGTGCTCGCCGACCTCCGCTGGTACTACGGCTTCCGCCCGTCGATGAAGGAGATGGTCTACCCGCTGATCAAGGGGCGGGCGCGCGGCAGCCGGATCTGGGACGTGGACGGCAACGAGTACGTCGATCTCACCCTCGGCTACGGCGTCCACCTGCTCGGCCACGCGCCGCAGGTGGTCGAGGCGGCGGTCCGCCGCCAGCTCGACGAGGGCTTCGAGCTGGGGCCGCGCTCGCCGCTCGCCGGCGAGGCGGCGGAGCTGCTCTGCGAGATGACCGGCTTCGAGCGCGCGACCTTCTGCGTCTCCGGCACCGAGGCGGTGCTCCTGGCGCTGCGGCTGGCGCGGGCGGCGACCGGCCGGACGCGCTTCGTGATGTTCGAAGGCGCCTATCACGGCCACGGCGACGCCACCCAGATGCGGCGGTCGCCGGCGGGCGGCGGCCGGGCCGAGCCCTCCACCTCCGGCGTCCCGGCGGCCCTGGCCGCGGACGCCGCCGTCTTCGACTACGGCAGCGAGGAGGCGCTCGCCTACGTCGAGACGCACGGCGGCGAGCTGGCGGCGGTGCTGGTCGAGCCGGTGCGGAGCCGCTTCCCGGAGCTCCAGCCGGCCGACTTCCTGCACCGCCTGCGCGAGCTCACGGCGGCCTCGGGCACGGCCCTGCTCTTCGACGAGATGATCACCGGCTTCCGCGTCCATCCGGCGGGGGCCGCGGGCGTCTTCGGCGTCCAGGCGGACCTCGCCACCTACGGCAAGATCCTGGGCGGCGGCCTGCCGGTGGGCGCGGTGGCCGGCGCCGCGCGCTTCCTCGACCGCATGGACGGCGGCGCCTGGCGCTACGGCGACGCCTCGCAGCCGGACCCGGACATCACCTACTTCGGCGCCACCCATGCCCTCCACCCGCTGTCGATGGCAGCGGCGAAGGCCGTCCTCACGCACCTGAAGGCCGAGGGGCCGGCCCTTCAGGAGAGCCTCAACCGCCGGACCGGCGAGCTGATGGAGCGGCTCGACGCCGTTTTCCGCCGCGAGGAGGCGCCGATCCGGATGGCGAGCTTCGGCTCCCTCTTCCGTTTCGAGCTCACCGGCAACCGCGACCCGCTCTTCTACCTGCTCGCCGAGCGCGGGGTCTACGTCTGGGAGGGGCGGACCTGCTTCCTCTCGACCGCCCACGGCGCCGAGGACCTCGACCACATCGTCAACGCCGTCGAAAGTAGCGTGCCGCTTCTGCGCGAGGGCGGCTTCCTGCCGGCGCGCCGCGACCGGGTGGCCGTGGCGGCTCCCATCCCGTGGAGCCGCCTCCCGACACCGGCCCGCGGCGCGCCGGGATGCCGTGGCAGCGGCGGCAGGGCGCCTCCCTGCTCGCGCCCCGGGCGGACGAGCGCCCGCGGCCGGCCCCCGCGCGGGTGGCGCGGGCGTCCGGAGCCATGGACTTCAGCCTCTTCTACTTCGGCAGCTACGACCCCGATCCGCGCCGCGACAAGTACCGGCTGCTGCTCGAAGGCGCCCGTTTCGCCGACGCGCGGGGCTTCTCGGCGGTCTGGGTCCCCGAGCGCCACTTCCACGCCTTCGGCGGCCTCTCGCCCAATCCGTCGGTGGTCGCCGCGGCGCTGGCGCGGGAGACGCGGCGGATCGGCATCCGGGCCGGCAGCGTGGTGCTCCCCCTCCACCACCCGGTGCGGGTGGCCGAGGAGTGGTCGGTGGTGGACAACCTGTCGGGCGGCCGGGCCGGCATCTCGATCGCCTCCGGCTGGCACGCCGGCGACTTCCTGCTCAACCCGGACGCCTACGCCGGCCGCCGCGACGAGGTGGTGCACCGGCTGGAGCTGGTGCGGCGCCTGTGGCGCGGCGAGGCGGTGCCCTTCCCCGGGCCCGGCGGCCGCGAGGTGGAGGCCCGCCTGGTGCCGCTGCCGCTGCAGCCGGAGCTGCCCTGCTGGCTCTCGGTGGTGAGCAACCCGGAGAGCTGGGAGCGCGCCGGAGAGCTGGGCGTGGGCGTCCTCACCAGCCTCCTCGGCCAGTCGCTCGACGACGTCGCCGCCAACGCCGGGCGCTACCGCGAGGCCTTCGCCCGCAACGGCCACGACCCGGCGCGGGCCCACGTCGCGCTCCTCCTCCACACCTTCGTCGGCGACGACCTCGGCGCCACCCGGGCGCGGGCGCGCGCCCCCTTCCGCGCCTATCTCGAAGAGGCCACCGGGCTGCTCGACAACCTGGTCGCCACCCTGGGAGCCCAGGGCAGCTTCGCCGACGCGCGGCCGGAGGACCGCGACTACCTGTTCGAGCGCGCGTACGAGCGCTACGCCGCCGACAGCGCCCTGATCGGCACCCCCGAGAGCTGCGGCGAGGTCGTGGCCCAGGCGGCGGCGATCGGGGTGGACGAGATCTGCTGCCTGATCGACTTCGGGATCGACGACGAGGAGGTGCTCGCCGGACTGGAGCCCCTCGACCGCCTGCGGCGGAGGTTCGCCGGCGCGGCCGGCGGAGCGCCGGGCGTCACCTATCCGGCCACCCTGGCCCAGCGGCAGCTCTACCGCCTGGCGGCGCTCAGCCCGGGCGGCGCCCTCGCCTACAACCTCTACGCCGCTCTCGACCTCGAAGGCCGGCTGGACCGCGGCGCGCTCGACGCCGCGCTCGGCGAGCTGGTGCGCCGCCACGAAGCGCTGCGCACCACCTTCGAAGCGGGCGGGGAGACCCTGCGGGTCCACGATGTCCTGCCGGCGGGGCTTGACTTCGTCGATCTCACCGGCCGAGAGCCGGAGGCGCTGGCCGGCCTGCTCGAAGAGGAAGGCCTGCGCCGCGCGCCGCTGGAATCGGGGCCGGTCCTGCACGCCCGCCTGGTGCGGCTCGCCAGCGAGCGCCACGTCCTGGCGCTGCGAGTCCACCACGCGCTGGTCGACGGCTGGTCGCTCGGCGTCATCGTCGAAGAGCTCGCCACCCTCTACTCCGCGGCCCGGCGGAGCGTCGTGCGGGACGCCCTGCCGGAGCCCCCGGCGTTCAGCGGCCACGCCGCCTGGCAGGCGGAGCAGGCGGGCTCCCCCGAATTCGCCGACGACGAGGCCTTCTGGCTGCGCGAGGTCGAAGGCGTAGAGCCCGGGCCGCTCCTGCCGTTCGACGCGGCGCCGGCCGACCCGCCGGCCTTCCGCGGCGGCCGGGTGACGCGACCGCTGGCCGTCGAGGGCCTCCAGGCGATGGCGCGGCGGCAGCGGCTCACCCCGTTCATGGTCCTCTTCGGCAGCTTCGCGGCGCTCCTCCACCGCCTGTCGGGCCGCCGCGAGCTGGCGGTCGCCGTCCCCGCCGCCAACCGGCGGCTGCCCGGCGACGCCCACCTGGTGGGGTACTGCACCCACCTGATGCCGGTCCGCGCCTCCCTCGACCCCGGCGCCACCGGTCTCGATCTCCTGGCCGGCGCGCGCTCGCGCCTGCTCGCGGCCTACGAGCACCAGCACTACCCCTACGCCCGCCTCGTCGAGCGGCGCAAGGAATCCTTCGACCCGCTCCGTTCGCCGCTTCTGCGGGTCGCCTTCAACCTCGACCGGCCGGTGAACCTGCCGGCGATGGAGGGGCTGACGGTCCGGCTGCGGCCGACGCCGATCACCCACACGCAGCTCGACCTCAGCGTCAACGTCCTGGAAGAGGGCGGCCGTCTGACGATCAACTGCGATTTTGCCAGCGACCGCTACGAGCGCGCCACCGTCGAGCGCCTGCTCGACCGCTGGCAGCGGCTGCTCACGGCCCTGATCGAGGCGCCGGAGACCACGGTCGCCGAGCTGCCCCTGATCACGGACGAGGAGCGCGCGATGCTGCTCGACGACTGGGGCGGCCGGTCGGCTCTCCGGCCCGGCGCGGCGCTCCCCCTCGTCGACCGCCGCTTCCTCGGCCAGGTGGAGCGCGTCCCCCGGGCGGCGGCGGTGCGGCACGGGGACGAGACCCTGACCTTCGCTGAGCTGGAACGCGCGAGCCGGCGGCTGGCGTGGCGGCTGCGGCGGCTCGGGGTCGCGGCGGAGACGCCGGTGGGAATCTACCTGGAGCGCTCGCCGCGGCTGGTCGTCGCCGTTCTCGCCGTGCTCCGCGCCGGCGGCGCCTTCCTCCCCCTCGACCGCACGCTTCCCGAACGCCGCCTGGAGTACCTCCTGCGGGACGCCGGCGCCACCCTGGTGCTGACGGAAACATTCCTCCGCGGCGCCCTGCCCGCGGGCGTCGAGGCGTTGGCGCTCAATACCCTCGACACCCTCGGCGACGAGAGCGAAGACGGCGGCGTCCTGCCGCCTCTCGCGCCGGACCAGCTCGCCTACGTGATCTACACCTCGGGCTCGACCGGCGAGCCGAAGGGAGTCGAGGTCGAGCACGCCAGCCTCGCCAACTACCTCGACTGGGCGGCGCGCGTCTACGGGGAGCGCCGCGGCGGCGGCGCGCCGCTGCACGCCACCCTGGCGTTCGACGGCACGCTGACCAGCTTCTTCTATCCGCTGGTGGCCGGCGAGACCCTCGACCTTCTCTCCGACATCGACCCGGTGACGGCGCTCGCCCGCCGGCTGACGGACCCCGCCGCCCCCCGCTACGCCGTGGTCAAGGTGACGCCCACCCACCTGCGGCTGCTCGAAGAGCTGACGCCCGAACCGCAACCGCTCCAGGGCCCCGGCGTCCTGGTGGTCGGCGGTGAGGCGTTCGACCCGGACCTCGCGCACCGCTGGCGCCGGCGCCTGCCCGCGACCCGGCTGGTCAACGAGTACGGCCCCACCGAGGCGACGGTCGCCTGCACCCTCTACGCCGTCCGCGGCGACGAAGAGGGGCCGATCCCGATCGGCCGGCCGGCGCCCGGCAGCTCCGTCGTCGTGCTCGACGCCGCGCGCAGGCTCGTCCCCGCCGGCGTCCCGGGCGAGATCTACGTCGGCGGCCCCTGCCTGGCGCGCGGCTATCGCGGCCGGGAGGAGGCCACCCGCGAGAGCTTCGGCGCCGATCCGTTCGGCCCCGGGCGCCTCTACCGGACCGGCGACCTCGGGCGCTGGAGCGCCGGCGGCCAGCTCCTGTTCCTCGGCCGCGCCGACGATCAGGTGAAGGTGCGCGGCCAGCGGATCGAGCTGGGAGAGGTCGAGGCGGCGCTCGCCCGCCACCCCGCCGTCGCGCGGTGCGCGGCCGCGGTGCGCCGGGACGAACGGGGAGAGGACCGCCTGGTCGCCTGGTTCGTGGCCGCGGAGGGCGCCGCGCCGGACGACAGCGCCCTGCGCGCGCACCTCGAAGGCCTCCTGCCGCCGGCCATGGTGCCGGCAGCGCTGGCACGGATCGGCGCGCTGCCGGTCACCGCCTCCGGCAAGGTGGACCGCAAGGCGCTGCCGTGGCCCCCCGCGGCCGGCGAACGGCGGCCCCATGGCGAGCCCGCGGACGGCCTGGAGCGGGAGCTGCTGGCGATCTGGGCGCGCGTCCTCGGCGTCCCCGGCCTCACGCCGCACGATCGCTTCGCCGACGTCGGCGGCGACTCGGTGCAGGCGGTGCGGCTGATGGCGGAGGTGCGGCGGGCGCTGGGCGTCGAGGGTGACGCGGCCATGGTGCTCGCGCACCCGACCGTCGCCGCGATGGCGCGGCACCTGCGGGCGCGCGCCGAGAGCCCGCGGGGCGGCCACGTCGTCGTCCTCCGCGAAGGCGCGGCGGCCACTCCGCTCCACTTGGTCCATCCGATCGGCGGCCACCTCTTCTGTTACCAGCGGCTGTGCCAGGAGCTTCGCCCGGGGCGGCGGGTGACGGGATTGCGGGCGCACGGCCTCGCCGCGGGAGAGAGCCCCCTCCGCGATGTCGCCGCCCTCGCCGACCTCTATCTGCGCGAGGTCGTCGCCGGCCAGCCGGCGGGTCCGTACCTCTTGGGCGGCTGGTCGTTCGGCGGCGTGGTCGCCTTCGAGATGGCGCGCCGGCTGCGCGCGCGGGGCGAAAGGGCGCCGCTCATCGCGCTCCTCGATTCGCACCTGTGGGACGAGGGGACGGTCGACCTGTCGAACCGGGAGACCTGGTGGTCCCACCTGATCTCGACGCTCACCGGCATCCCGCCGGAGGAGATCGAGCTACCCGCCGATCCTGGCGGCCGTTCCCAGGAGGAGATCGTCACCCTCGCCCTCGAAGGGCTCGCCCGGCGCGGGCGGAGCGTGCCGCACCTCGCGGGCGGCGACATCCGCCGCTCGATCGGCCTGGTCGAGGCCCACGTCGAGGCCCTGCGCGCCTACGCGCCGGAGCCGTACGAGGCCCCGGGGGTCGTGCTGTTCCGCACCGGAGCCGGCGGCGCGCTGGCCGCGACCCAGACCGCCGCCTGGCGCCGTGCCGCCCCGGCGCTGGAAGTCGTCGACCTGCCCGGCGACCACTTCACCCTGCTCGCCGACCACGCGCCGCTCACCGCCCACCGCCTCGACGCCGCGATCACCCGCGCCGAAGCCACAGGCGAGGACGGCGGGCCGCCCGGCGACGCGCCGGAGCCGGTGGCGGTTGGCGAGGGGGCGGGGATCGGGTAGATACGGAGGGCACCCAAGACAGCGCCGCGAGGGGCGCTGCGTCTGACGACGCTGCCAGCCGCCCTCAGTTCGATTCGTCGAGGACTGCGGCGACCGAAGCGGCGACGGCCGCCTTCTCCAGCCAGCGCTCCAACCGTTCCGGGTCTTTCTGGGCCAGGATGCGCTCGCGAACCGCGTCGGGCACTTCGAGGCCGCGAGCCCGAAGCACCGTCAGCAGGGCGCGCGCCGCCTCCTCGGCACGCCCCTCGGTGCGTCCTTCGGTGCGTCCTTCAGCACGCCCCTCGGCACGTCCTTCGGCACGTCCCTCGGCCTGCCCCTCGGCACGCCCTTGCGCGACGTACTTCTTTGCGAAATCGCTCTGGTATTCGTAGCCCTTCATCGTTTCCTCCAAGGCGCGACGAGCCGCCTCGTTCAAAGAATTGTACACAAGGTCGTAGTAGAACCTGACCTTGTCGTCGTCCAGACCCCGGATGGCGGGCAACACCGCGGAGGCGATCGTCGCCCCCTGCGCGGTCGCGCCGTGCGCTATAGCGGAAAGGACCCCGAGCTCAGGCCGGCGGGCGGCTTCCTGGGGGTCCGTCACGACGGGAACCGCGGTGCGGTGCAGCACGGGAGGACGCAGGACGAAGCCGGGGATGCCGGTCTCGATCGCCTCCCCGCACCACGTGGCGACGGCCGGGTCCGGCGCGACGACGAGGAGAGCCGCCGGGCAGCCGTGCACGGCGCGCGACACCATCGCGTAGGCCGGCCAAGTGAAGCGCTTCTGAGGGTCGATCGCCAGTTGGACCTCGACGATGACCACCCGGACGGGGAGGCCGTCCTGGAGCAGAAGGACGACGACGTCAGCCCGGTATTCGGCGGGCTGGATCTCGGTCAAATCGGCCGAGGCGATACGGGCCTCGGTGTAGGCCGGGAGCGAAACGCCGAGCGCCTCGACCAGGAGCTCGGCGGCGAGCGAAGGGCGGTTTTTGAAGAGATCCACCAGGATCTCGTGGGCCATGGAGGGCATGGCCGGCGATCTTCGCACACAGGGACAGAAAAAGCACTTGCATCCCCGCGGATTTTTACCTGGAGTCGCGCCCAGGCCGGGGAAGGGGAATCGTTGCGCGTGCTCGCGTTACGTCCCTGATCCGGAGACGACTTCCGCCGGCGGCTTGTAGACCAGCCCCTCGCGGTTCTCGGGCGGATTGGGGTCGTAGAGCCGGATGATCTCCTCCGGCACCGGCGCCAGATCCGAGGCCCGCCGCAGCTCGAACAGGGTGGTGCCCGTGCAGTGGCGGTCGAGGTCCGGAGCGCCGCCCATCGACATAAGGTCGTCGTGGTGGGCGAGGCGGAAGTCGATGCTGAAGCGGGTCCGGCCCGCGGTGTTGGGCACCGACGAGTGGAGGTGCCCGCCCGAGAAGCTGAGCAGGCCGCCCGGCGGGAAGACGAGGCGGAGCTCCGGCTGCAGCTCCACCGGCTCCAAGGGCTTGGGCTGCTTGCGGGTGTCCATCTTGACCTCCTTAGCGGCGTTCGCCCGTCCGCTCAGGTTCCACTCATAGTGGTTGTACTCGTCCGAGCTGTTCTTGACGGGCACGTCCCAGTACTTCGGATGGAAGGCGAAGGAGCTCTCGGCCTCGAATGGGAAGACCGGCATCCAGTAGTTCAACTGGCAGGGCGGCGAGGAGTACCAGATGTCCCGGTGCGGATGGAGCACGTAGGCGACGCCGGCGGTCAGGTAGCCGCCGCTGGTCGCCACCCGCATGCGGGGCACGTCGAAGTAGGTCTTCTCCATGTCCATCCCGAGGTCGCGGATCAGGTCGAGCAGCAGCTCCTTGGTGCGCGGATGGTGGATGAAGCGGGGCTTGAGAGGGCCCACGATCTCGATGAACTTCTCGACCGGCAGGCTGTCCTGGGCGTGCTGGGGATCGAGGGGGTGGAACGCCTCCTCGATCAGCCGGCGGGCATGGTCTGCGAGCGCCCGGAAGCTCGGACGCGGCGAGTAGACGAAAAGGTCGCCGGCGAAGACACGGCGGCGCCTCTCCTCATCCGTGAGGTGGGTGTCAAAGTAGATCGCGGTCATGGTAGGGCCGCCCTGTCGTGCGAAGATATTGATTCGAGGTGGTTAAGATGGGTCGGGACGCCGGGATTTGAACCCGGGACCCCCTGAACCCCATGTAGTCTAACACGCCCGGCCCGCAGAGCTGGCTGGAGATCGAACACCCCAGCGGGAATCGAACCCCCAGGATTGTCTACTTTCCCTCCTCCGTCTGCCGCTTCCGCAGCCGCTGCTGGCGCCAGTCCTTGCCCTCGCGGAGCCGCTCGGAGCGCTCCTCGGCCTGCGACGGAGGGGGCGTTGCCGCCTGGCCGTTGCCCTCTCCCAGGTGCTGGGCGAGGCGATGGACGCTCGGGTGGTTGAACATGTCCATCAGTGAGATCTCGCGGCCGAGGGCGGCGTGGAGCGCGTTGTGGACGCGCACCACGTGCACCGAGTTGGCGCCGAGATCGAAGAAGTTGTCGTGCACGCCCACGCGAGGCAGGCTCAGGACCTGGGCCACCATGTCCGCGATCACCCGCTCGATGTCGGTCTCCGGCGCCACATAGGAGCCGTCCCCCAGACCGTCGGCGGCCCGTAGCGTCTCGGGCTCGGGCAGGGCCTTGCGGTCCACCTTGCCGTTGGACGACAGCGGCAGCGCGTCGAGCCGCATCAGGTGCGCGGGCACCATGTATTCCGGCAGCTTGCCGCGCAGGAACTCGCGGATTTCGGCGAGCACGTCGGCTGCCGGGCGGGCTGGAGCCTCCGACGCGCCGCCGAGGCCGTCCACCAGGGCGTGGTGCTCGGCCACCTCGGCCAGGTAGGCAGCCATGCCCACCTGCTCCGGAGCGATGCGTCCGCCGAGCAGGTTGTGCACCAGCTCGTCGCCCGGCGCGAGGCCGAAGAGGTCGCGCACCGCGTCGATACGCAGGCCGCCCATCTGGGCGAGGCCGATGCGGTGGGCCGGCGCGGCGGTCTCCAGGATCTGCGCCCGGCGGCCAGCCTCCAGCGCCGCCCGGCGCCGGTCGCGGCCGGACCCCGGGGAACCGGCGCGGGCGACGAACAGCAGGGCCAGGCCCGCCTGTTCGAAGACGTCGCGGTTGACCGGGTCGTAGAGCGCGGCGGTGAGCTTGGCGCCCTCCCGCAGCAGCGCCAGCCGGTGCGCCTCGGGCTCGTAGGCGTAGGTGCCGCCGGGCAGGCCTTCGACGCGGCCAGGCTTGACGTACAGGAGCAGGTCGAGCGACGCCGTCTCTTCCTGGCGCGGCAGCGCCGCGAGCAGGGCCCCGAGATCGGCGAGGGGGACGGCCTCTTCGCCGGGGAACCGCCGGTAGCTGCGGCGGGCGACGTAGAGGGACTCGATCCGCTCCGGAGTCAGCCGCGGCTTCGGCAGCTCGATCCGCGACCGGCCCACGTCGTGGCGCAAACCATGATGGGCCGTCTTGAAGCGCAGCCGCTCGATCGGGTCGGTCAGCACCGCGACGGCCGGCGCCGGGGCGTCCTCGTCCTGATCTGCGAAGGGCTCCGGCGCCTCGCGGTCGGGATCGACGTAGCCGCCCAGCAGGGCCCGCACCGGCTCGTGGCTCACTTCAAGATCCAGGACGCCGCGCAACTCGCCCAGCCTCCCCTCGACCGGCGAGAGACCGAGCCCATGCTCCGCCGCGGCGCCCGCCAGCAGCTCCGACATCAGGCCAGCCTCGATGGTCACGAAGCGGCGGGCCAGCACGCCGTACAGCGGGGCAATGGCGGCCATGCGGGCCACCAGGAAGATGGCGAAGCCGGCCTCCTCGAAAGCGGGCTGGTCGGCGGCGGCGAACGGCGAGGCGTCGATCCTCTCGTGCTCGGTCAGCAGCACCAGGCCGTGGCCGCTCGGGTCGTAGTAGTAGGCGCCCGCCGGCAGACCCTCCACCCGTCCGGCCGCGGCGTAGAGGTAGGCCTGCACCGGGTAGAGGTTGCCGGCCGAGCCGTAGCGGTGCTTGGGGAAGGGCGAGCCTTCGATCTCGACGCGCATCAGCGAGCCCAGGACGGCGCCCACGTCCTCCAGGGGGACCGGCGCGCGGTGGAAGCGGCGGCGCGCCAGGTGGACGGCGGGCTTGGCCTCGCCGCCGCCCGGCAGGTCGGCCCAGGCCCGGCCGTCCTCGCGCCGCAGCGCCTCCTCCAGGCCCTCCCCGGGCTGCTTGAGCACGACGTAGCCGACGAGTTGCTTGGCGCCCCGCAGGTCGCCGTAGGCGGTGACCACGGCCGCCGACACCGCCGGGTGCTGCGTCAGGGCGGACTCGATCTCGCCCAGCTCGATGCGGTGGCCCTGGATCTTGACCTGGAAGTCGTCGCGGCCGAGGAATTCGATGTCGCCGTCCGGGAGCATGCGTCCGAGGTCTCCGGTGCGGTAGAGCCGCTCGCCCGTCCGCGGGTGGGTGAGGAACTGGGCGCGCGTCTTCTCCTCGTCGCGCCAATAGCCCTTGGCCAGCCCGATGCCGCCGATGTAGAGATTGCCCGGCACGCCCACCGGCCGCGGCTCGAGGTCGCCGTCGAGCACGTAGAAGGTCTGGTTTCGCATCGGCCGGCCGTAGGGGATGCTCACCCAGTCGGCCGGCACCTCGCCGATCGGGTAGTGGATCGACCAGATCGACGCCTCGGTGGCGCCGCCCATGCTGACGATCTGGAGGCCGGGGAAGGCCGCCCGGATGCGGTCCGGCAGCCGTGGAGGAATCCAGTCGCCCGACATGGTTACGGCGCGCAACGGGGCGTCGAGGGCGCCGGGGCGGCCGGCTCCGTACTCGACCAGCATCTCCATGAGAGCCGGCACCGAGTTCCAGATCGTCACCCGCTCGCGGCTGGCCAGCTCGGCCCAGTGGCGCGGATCGCGGTGGGCGCCGGCGTCCGGGATCACCAGGGCTCCCCCCGCCGCGAGCAGGCCGAAGATGTCGTAGACCGACAGGTCGAAGCTGAGCGGCGACAGGGCGAACACCCGATCCTCCGGCCCGACGCCGAAGCGCAGGTTGACGTCCACGCAGGTGTTGAGGGCGCCGCGGTGGTCGATCATCACGCCCTTGGGCAGGCCGGTGGAGCCGGAGGTGAAGATGACGTAGGCGAGGTCTTCCGGCCCCTGCGCCGCCGGCAGCGGCTCCAGGGCCGGTCCCGCGAAGCCGGAGTCGTCCACCGCGATCCTCGCCACGCCGGCCGGCCAGTCGAGCGAGCCGGCGAAGGCCGGTTGAGTCAAGGCGACGGCCACTTCTCCGCGCTCGAGCAGGTAGTGCAGGCGCTCGGCCGGCAGGTGGGCGTCGATGGGCAGGTAGGCGCCGCCGGCGCGCAGGATGGCGAAGGCGGCCACCACCTGCTCCCAGCCCTTCTCCATGACGATGGCCACGAGTTGGTTGGACCGCACGCCCAGCCGCCGCAGGCGGTGGGCCAGGGCGAGGGAGGCGCGGTCGAGCTGGCCGTAGGTCACCCGCTTCGCCGAGGTGATCACGGCGTCGGCCTCCGGCCGCCTCGTCGCCTGCTCCAGGAAGGGCTCGTGGAGGAGCCCGGCCGGGACCGGCGCGGCGGTGGCGTTGTACGCGGCGAGCAGGCGGAGCTGGCCGGCCGGCAGCAGGTCGCGCACCGGCTCGCGCCAGGCCTCCTCCGCGTCGGCCAGCCGCCCGATCAGGCCCTCGTAGGCCGCGAACATGTCGTCCAGCATCCCGGCCGGGAACAGCTCCTCCACGGCGTCCCAGACGTAGCTCAGCGCGCCCTGCCGCTCGGAGACCTGGTGGTCGAGCCAGACCTGCGGCGTCTGGGAAATGCTGAAGACGGGCCGGCCGACTTCGGGGGAAGATTCCTCGGTTTCAGGCTGGGTCTGCTCCGCCTGATTGAGAGTACTGGTGAAGACCACCGGCATCGCCGCCCCGCGCCCCCCTCGCTGGCGCGCCAGCTCGCGCAGCACCCGCACGCCGCTGACGAGCCGGTGGTCGAGGTCGTCCCAGAGCCGGCTCTGGACGCGGCGCGCCCGGTCCGTGAAGGGCTCGCCCCCCGCGTGCTCCACCGCCAGCAGGGTCAGCGAGGTGAAGTCGCCCACGATCTCGTCCACCTGGTGGTGGAGCGGCAGGCGGTTGAACAGCGTCAGGTTGATGGTCAGGTCCGGCGTCTCGCTCCAGGCGGCAAGGATCTGCGCCCAGGCGGCCAGGAGCACGCCGGAGGGGGTGAGGGCGTCCCGGGTGGCCCGCCCCTTCAAGCGTTCCCAGCCGGCGCGCGGCAGCCAGCCATGCCGGCGGACGAAGCGGGGCGTCCCGATCTCCCCTGGCTGCCGGGCCAGGGGCAGGCTCGGCGCCGGCGGCAGGGTCGCCAGCCGCTGGCGCCAGTACGCCAGGGCGTCCTGATACGCCCGGGAATCCCGCAGGGCCACCTCGGCCACCACGTAGTCGCGGAAGGAGAGCTCAAGGGGAGGGAGGCCGAGGCCGGGATTCGCGTAGAACCCGGCCAGCTCGCGGCCGAGGAGGCGGAAGCTCCAGGCGTCGCCGATCAGCAGGTCAACGCTGACGTGCAGGCGCACGCGGTCCGCGAAGAGGGTGGCCGCGATCTCGAACAGCGGCCAGCGGTCGCTCGGCAGCACCTGGTGCGACATGCGGTCGCGGACCTCCAGTGCGCCGTCCTCGGCCGCCTCCCCCCCGAGGCGCCGCAGGTCCAGCACGGCCATTTCGTACGGCGGCACCTCGGGCAGGATCCGCTGCCGTCCGTCGGGAAGCACGACGGCCCGCAGCATGCCGTGGCGATCGATGAGGCGCCGCAGGGCATGAGTCAGGCGCGCCATGTCGAGCTCCGGCATGTCGATCTCGAAATAGAGGTGGGTGGAGACCGAGCCGAGCTCCAGCGCGCCGCTGCGGCCGATCCAGTAGGCCTCCTGCACTTCGGTCAGCGGGAAGGGCAGGTGGGCCTCGGCGGGGTTCGGCTCGATCCGCGGCAGATCCTGGCCGGCTTCGACACTCGCGGCCCGGCGTGCCGCCACGGCCTCGGCGAGCCGGGCGACGGTGGGAGCCTCGAACAGCGTCCGCAGGGGGAGCTCCACTCCCAGGACCCCGCGGATGCGGAACATCAGCCGGGTCGCCAGCACGGAGTGGCCGCCGATGGCGAAGAAGTCGTCCCGCGTGCCCACCCGTGGCAGGCCCAGCACCTCGGCCCAGACGCCGGCGAGGACCTCCTCGGTCGGGGTGGCGGGCGCCACGTATTCCATCTCGCTCTCGGACCACTCCAGGGGCGGCAGAGCCTTGCGGTCCACCTTGCCGTTGGGGGTCAGCGGGAAGGCCTCCAGGACCACCCAGGCGGCGGGCACCATGTACTCGGGCAGGCTCGCCCTTGCGTGGTCGCGCAGCTCCTGGACGCCCGGCGGCTCGGCGCCGGGGACCGGCACGACGTAGGCCACCAGCCGCGCGTCGCCCTCGCCCTGGACGCGGGCGACTACGACGGCCTGGGCTACGGACGGATGGCGGCCGAGCACGGTCTCGATCTCGCCCAGCTCGATGCGGTAGCCGCGGACCTTGACCTGGAAGTCGATGCGGCCCAGGAACTCCAGCTCGCCGCCGGGCCGGAACCGAGCGAGATCGCCGGTCCGGTAGAGGCGGGCGCCGTCACCCGGAAGGGGTCGGGCACGAAGCGCTCGGCGCTGAGGTCCGGCCGGCCGAAGTAGCCCCGGGCCAGGCCGTCGCCGCCGATCAGCAGCTCGCCCGGCACTCCTGTGGGAGCGGGCTCGCCCGTGGGTTCCAGCACGTAGACCTGGGTGTTTGCGATGGGCCGGCCGAGGGTGATCCGGCGCCCGGGACGGACCTGCTGTACCGTGGACCAGATGGTGGTCTCGGTGGGACCATAGAGGTTCCAGACCTCGCCGGCCCGCTCCAGGAGCCGCGCCGCGAGGGCCTCGGGCAGGGCTTCGCCGCCGCACAGGACCTTGAGCCGTCCGTCGCCCAGCCAGCCCGATTCGACGAGCAGCCGCCAGGTGGCGGGAGTCGCCTGCATCGCGGTGGCGCCGGAGCGCGCGATCAGCCCCTGGAGGCGGGCGCCGTCCTGGGCGTCCTCGCGGCTGGCCAGGACCACGCGCGCTCCGGCGAGCAGCGGCAGGTAGAGCTCCAGGCCCGCGATGTCGAACGAAACGGGGGTCACCGCCAGCAGGGTGTCCGCGGCGCCGAGCCCGGGCCGTTCACGCATGGAGAGGAGGAAGCTCACCAGCGCGCCGTGCGGCACCTGGACCCCCTTCGGCCTGCCCGTGGAGCCCGAGGTGTACAGGACGTAGGCCAGGTGCACGGGATCGAGGTCCACCGCGGGCGCCTCCGCGCTCTCCAGCTCGACCGCCGGGGCGTCGCCGTCGAGGGAAAGGACCCAGGCCTGGTGCGGCGGCAGGGCATCGCGCAGCGACTCCTGGGTGATCACCACCGGCGCGGCCGAGTCCTCCAGCATCCAGGCCAGCCGATCTCGCGGGTAGGAGGGGTCGAGGGGGACGTAGCAGCCGCCCGCCTCCAGGATCGCCAGCAGCGCCACGGGCAGATCCGCCGTCCGCTCCAGGCAGACGCCCACCCGCGTCTCCAGCCCGACTCCAAGACGCCGGAGATGGCGGGCCAGTTGACGGACCCGAGTGGCGAGGGCCTGATAGGTGACCTCCACGCCGCCGGTCACCAGGGCGACGGCGGCCGGGGCAGCCTCGGCCTGTGCCTGGACGAGCCGGTGGACCAGGCCGGAGGAGGCCCAGTCGACCCGGGTGTCATTCCAGTCCCGCAGGATCTGCCGGCGTTCCTCCGCGCCGAGCAGCGGCAGGTCGTCGATCCCGCGGGAGGGATCCTCGGCGGCGGTGGCGAACAGGGTCTCGAAATGGCGGAGCATCCGCTCGGCCGTGCTGGAGTCGAAGAGATCGGTGTTGTGCTCCAGAGAGGCGACGAGCCTGCCCTCGCTCTCGGCCAGCCAGAGGGTCAGCTCGAACTTCGCCGCGCCGCTGGGCATCGGCAGGGTCCCCATGGTCACCCGGGGTAGATCCAGGGTCGGGGTGGGCGCGTTCTGGAGGACGAGCATGGCCTGGAACAGCGGCGTGCGAGCCAGGTCGCGGGCGGGTTGGAGGTCCTCGACGAGCCTCTCGAAGGGCAGGTCCTGGAGGGCATACGCCTCCAGCGCCATCTCCCGGGTCCGGCCCAGCAACTCGCGGACCGGGGGATTCCCCGCCAGGTAGCCGCGCAAAGCGAGGGTATTGATGAAGACGCCGATCAGGGGCGCCACCTCCTCGCGGTTGCGGCCGGCGATGGGCGAGCCCACGACGACCTCGGGCTGGCCGCTGTAGCGGTGGAGCAGGCTCTGCCAGGCGGCGAGCAGGATCATGAACAGAGTCACCCCCTCGCCCTGGGCCAGCTTATGGAAAGCCGCGGTCAGCTCGCGGCTCGCCGTCCAACGGACGCTGGCGCCCCGGAACGTCTGCACCGCGGGCCGGGGATGGTCGGTGGGGATCTCCAGGGCCGCCGGGGCGCCCGCCAGCCGGGTCCGCCACCCCGAGAGCAGCTTCTCCAGCACGTCGCCGGTCAGCCGGCGCCGCTGCCAGGCGGCGAAGTCGGCGTACTGGACCCGCAATTCCGGCAGGGGCGAGGTCTGGCCGAGCAGGGCGGCCGGATAGAGCTGCGAGATCTCCCGCACCAGCAGAGCGGTCGACCACATGTCGGCCACGATGTGATGCGCGGAGAAGGTCAGGGCGTGCTCGCGTTCCGCCAGGCGCAGGAGCATGTGACGGAGGAGCGGGCCCGCCGCGAGATCGAACGGCCGGCGGGCTTCCACGAGCAATCGGCGGTCGAGCTCCTCGGCCCGCCGCGCGGCCGGCAGGGCCGACAGGTCGACGACCGGCAGCGGCGTGGGCCCGGCCGGCAGGATGAGCTGCACCGGCTCCCCGTTCCGCTCCGGGAAGACCGTCCGCAGGGCTTCGTGACGGCGGCGGATCTCGGAGAGGCTCGCCATGAGGGCGGGCACGCCGAGCTCGCCCGTCAGCAGCACGCCGTTCGACATGTTGTAGCCGAATCCGCCGGGCTCCAGGCGGTCCAGGAACCAGAACCGTTCCTGGGCGAACGACAGCGGGAGCTCCCCGTCGCGCGGCACGAGCACGATCGGAAGGGCGGCCGGCGGCGTCTCGCTCCGGCGGGCGGCGATGGCCGCGGCCAGGGCCTCCACGGTCGGGCTCTCGAACAGGGTGGCGACCGGCAGCTCGACGCCCAGCTCGTCGCGCAGCCGGGAGAGCAGCCGGGTGCCGAGGAGAGAGTGGCCGCCCAGCTCGAAGAAATCGTCGTGGACGCCGACCTCCGCGACGCCGAGCAGCGACGACATGGTCCCGGCCACCCAGCGCTCGATCTCGTTGCGCGGGGCGACCGGCGGCCGGGCCGCGCCCTCCTGCCGGGACACCGCTTCCTCTCCGAGCTCCAGACGAGCGTACTGGAGCGGCAGATCCGCTCCCCGGCCTGGCTCCACCCAGAAACGGCGCCGCTGGAACGGGTAGGTGGGCAGGGGGATGCGCCGGCGCCGCTCTCCGGCGTAGAAACCGTCCCAATCGACCGTGACGCCGGCCGTCCAGAGCCGTCCCAGGGCGGAGAGGAGCACGGCCCCGTCCTCGTCCGCGGATCTCGGATGGCGCATCGAGGAGAGGACCATGGCGCCCGTCCCCCGCGCCTGCCGCCGCGCGAGAGCGGCCAGGGTGGAGCCCGGGCCGGCCTCCAGGAGCACCGGTCGCTGGCTTTCGAACCTTTCGAGCACGCGGGCGACGCCGTCGCCGAAACGCACGGTCTGGCGCAGGTGCCGGACCCAGTGCTCGGGATCGACGGCCGTCCCCGCCTCGATCCAGCCGCCGGTGAGGTTGGAGAGGTAGGGCACGGAGGGCGGCCGCATCTCCACCCGCCGGACCGTCCGGCGGAACGGCTCGAGCACCGGCTCGGTGGCCGCGGAATGGAAGGCGTAGGAGGTGTGGAGCCGCCGGGTCGCCGCCCCTCGTCCGGCGAGCCGGCTCTCGAGGCCCGCGACGGCTTCCTCGGGACCCGAGACCACACAGACGTCCGGGCCGTTCACGGCCGCCAGCGACAGGCCCGGCTCCGCGGAGAGGAGGGCCAGGACCTCGGCTTCCGGCAGCTCGACGGAAAGCATCGCTCCCGGCGGCAGCTCCTGCATCAGCTCCGCCCGCCGCACCACCAGCTCCAGCGCGTCGTCGAGGGAGAAGACCCCGGCCAGGCAGGCCGCTACATATTCACCGAGGCTGTGGCCGATCATCGCGGATGGCGGCACGCCCCACGACAGCCACAGCCGGGCGAGCGCGTACTCGACGGCGAAGAGAGCCGGTTGCGTGAAGCGGGTCTGCCGCAGCAGGATCTCGGCCTCTTCCCGCTCCCGCCCTTCTCCCCGGGGGAACAGCAGTCCGCGCAGGTCGTGCCCCAGGATGTCGCGGAGCCGCTCGGCGCAGGCGTCCAGCTCGCGGCGGAAGGCCGGCTCGGTTTCGTAGAGCCCGCGTCCCATCTCCACGTGCTGCGCCCCCTGGCCGGGGAAAAGGAACACGACCGGGCGGCGGGAATCGTCGCAGGAGGCGGTCCACATCCTCTCCGGCGGCCGCTCCCGGAGCGCCCGCCGCGCCTCCCCGGCGTCGCGGCAGACGAAGACCCTGCGAACCGGGAAGGCGTGGCGGCCGGTCTGGAGGGTGTAGACGGCGTCCGCGAGAGCCTCCTCGGAGCGGTCCGCTTCCAGCCAGGCGGCCAGGTTTTCGGTCGCCCGCTCCAGCGCCGCCTCGTCCCTGGCGGAGAGCGCCAGGAGCTGCCAGGGACGCGATGGGCCCGAAGCCTCCGCCGCCGGGGCCTCCTCGACCACCATGTGCGCGTTCGTGCCCCCGAGCCCGAACGAGCTCACGCCGGCGCGGCGGGGTCCGCCGTCGGCCGGCCACTCGGCCAGCCGGGTATTGACGTAGAAGGGGCTCGACGCGAAATCGATGGCCGGGTTGGGCGTTTCGAAATGAAGGCTCGGCGGGATCTGGCGGTGGCGGAGGGCCAGGACCGTCTTGAGCAGGCTGGCAATGCCCGCCGCCGCCCCCAGGTGGCCGATGTTGGTCTTCACCGAGCCGACGGGGCAGAAGCCGGTCCGCTGCGTGCCGGCGCGGAAGGCGCGGTTGAGCGCCGCCACCTCGATCGGATCGCCGAGATGAGTGCCGGTGCCGTGCGCCTCCACGTAGGTGATGGTGTCGGCAGGGACCGCCGCCCGCCGGTGCGCCGACGCGATCACCTTCGCCTGCGCCTCGACGCTGGGAGCGGTGAAGCCCACCTTGAGCGAGCCGTCGTTGTTGACGGCCGAGCCCAGGATCACCGCGTGGATGGTGTCGCCGTCCGCTTCGGCGTCCTCCAGGCGCTTCAGCGCCACGAGCCCCACGCCGCTGCCCCAGACCGTGCCGTCGGCCGCCGCGTCGAAGGCGCGGCAGCGCCCCTGGGCGGAATCGATGCCGCCTTCCTGGTGCAGGTAGCCCGCGACCTGCGGGACCTTGATCGAGACGCCTCCCGCCAGGGCCATGTCGCAGTCGCCGGTGAGCAGCGCCTGGCAGGCCATGTGGACCGCGACCAGGGAGGTCGAGCAGGCGGTCTGGACGTCGACGCTCGGTCCGGTGAGGCCCAGCTTGTAGGAGATCTGGGAGGCCAGGTAATCGCGGTCGGTGCCGATGGCGATCTGGTAACCCCCGGCCTCCTGAATCAGGCCGGGGTTGGTCGCCAGGTTGTATAGGAAGTAGGTCGACAGGCTGACGCCGGCGTAGACCCCCACCTCGCCGGGGATCCTCTGGGGGTCGTACCCGGCGTTTTCCAACACCTCCCAGGAACATTCGAGGACGACCCTGAGCTGGGGATCCATGAGCGCGGCCTGGAGGGGAGAGAAGCCGAAGAAATCGGCGTCGAACATCGCCTCGTCTTCGAGGACCCCGCGGGCCCTGACGAACCTCGGGTTCCGCAGCAACTCCTCCCCGGCACCCGCCGCGGCCATCTCCTCGTCCGAGAAGAAGGAGACGGCATCCAGACCGTCGCGCAGGTTGCTCCAGAACCGCTCCAGGTCCTTCGCCCCGGGGAACCGGCCGGCCATGCCGACGATGGCGAAGCGGCCGCCGGCGGAGCGCCGTTCCGAGACCTGGCGCTGTACCTCCTGCGGGCGGCCCCCCAGGTGCTCGGCCTGGGAGCGGATGTTCGGATGACTGAAGAGGTTCATGAGGGAGATCTCCCTCCCGAGGGCCTCCTGGAGCCGGCTGTGCAGCCGCACCAGCAGCAGCGAATGGCCGCCGGCGTCGAAGAAGTTGTCCTCGACACCGACCGTTTCCACTCCCAGCACCTCGCGCCAGACGGCGGCGATCTTCTCCTCCAGGTCACCCTCCGGCGCCACGAAGGCCCGATCGTCCCTGGTCTCCGCGGGGGCCGGGAGGGCGCGGCGGTCCACCTTGCCGTTCGGCGTGATGGGCAGCCGCTCCAGGAACACGAACGCCGAAGGCACCATGTAGACCGGCAGGCGCGCGCGCAGGGACCGCCGCAGGAAGGCGGCGGAGACCCCGTCAAGCTCGGAGACGATGTAGGCCACGAGCCGCTTCTCGCCGCGCTCCTCGCGCACCGCCACCACCGCCTCGCGGACTTCCGGCAACGCGCCGAGGGCCGCTTCGATCTCCCCCGGCTCGATCCGGAAACCACGGATCTTCACCTGCAGGTCCGCGCGGCCGGCGAAGGTCACCTCGCCGTCCGGCAGGTAGCGGCCGAAATCGCCGGTGCGATAGATCCGGTCGCCCGGCTCGCCCGTGAACGGATTGATCCGGAACCTCTCCGCGGTCAGAGCCGGGTCTCCCAGGTAGCCCTGAGCCAGGTGCGGACTGCGCACCCAGATCTCCCCCACCTCGCCGATCCCGGCCAGGCCGCCGGCGGCATTCATCACCAGGAGTTGCACGTCCCGCATGCCGCGGCCCAGCGGCAGCACCTGATGGACCCGTTCGGACCCGCCATCCTCCTCCACGACATGGAAGGCCACCGCGCGCTGGGTCTCGGTGGAACCGTAGAGGTTCACCACCGTCACCGCGGGCGCGAGCCTGCGCAACCGCGCCACGTCGAGGCGAGTCAGCACGTCCCCCACCAGCAGCACGCGGCGCAGGCTCGGGACGGCGAGGCCCTGGCCGGCCCCTTCGGTCAGCACCTGCCCCATGGCCGGCGTCAGGTGAGCCACGCTCACCCGCTCCCGGGCCATCCACGCGGCCAACCGCGCCGGCGCCACCTCCTCCGGACCGGGTATGCAGATCGCGGCCCCCAGGTACAGCGGCGTGAAGAGGTCCCGCTGCAGCGGATCGTGAGAGAGGCCGGAGAGCATGCTGAAGCGGTCCTCGGCGCGCAGGCCGAAGCGCTCCACCTGCCAGGGCAGGAAGTGGGAGAGGGGGCCGTGCCGCCCGAGGATGCCCTTGGGCTGGCCTGTGGAGCCGGAGGTGAAGCCGAGGACCGCCACGTGGTCGGGGCCGACCGTCACCGCCGGCGGCTCGGCGGCCTCCCCGGCCAGCTCCCGCTCCTCCAGCGACGCCGGCGCCAGGTCCATAAGGACGCACCCCGGCAGGAAGCCCAGGTGCTCCTTCAACTCGGCCGGCAGACCGCCGGCCTCGGTCAACCGCAGGAAGGCCCGGGGCGAGGCCAGCTCGAGGAGCGTCCTCAGGCGCGCCGGCGGATAGGCCGGATCGAGGATCGTGAAAGCGCCCCCCGCCTTGAGAACGCCGAGGACGGCCCAGACCAGGGTGGCGGAGCGGTGGGCGTAGATCGCCACCGGCGACTCGGGCTCCAGGCCCGCCGCCACCAGGGTGTGCGCCAGCCGGTTGCTCCGCGCCTCCAGCTCGCCGTAGGTCCAGGCGCCGTCCCGGTCGCGCAGGGCCGGGCGCCCGGGCTCCCGGCGGGCGTGGAAGGTGAGCTTCTCGTGGACCGCGCCGTGCCATTCCTCTCCCAGCGGGGCCCGGGGGTCCGGCAACACGGCCAGGGCTCCTGGAGTGAGCAGCGAGAGCGAACCGATCCGCGCCTCGGGGTCCTCGCCGAAGCGGGCGAGAAGCCCGGCGAGCTGCTCCAACAGGACCTCCACCCGCTCCGCGTCGAACAGATCGCGGTTGTAAGCGATCTCGAAGCGGAGCCCGTCCGGCAGGGGCTGGACGTAGAGCGTCAGGTCGAACTTGGACGGCAGGTCCGGCGACGGCAGGGGCTCCAGGGTCAGGCCCGGCAACCGGGTCTCCCCGGCGGGCAGGTTGAGCATGTTGAAGAACACCTGGAACAGCGGCGTGCGCGACAGGTCGCGCTCGACCTTCAATTCGTCGAGGAGCATCTCGAACGGGAACGTCCTGGTGGGCGTAGGCGTCGAGGGCCATCTCCCGCACCCGCGCGAGCAGCTCGCGCACCGAAGGGTCGCCCGCGAGCGACGTGCGCAGCACCAGGGTGTTGAGGAACATCCCGATCAACCCTTCCAACTCGCCCCAGCCCCGGCCCGCGATGGGCGAGCCGACCACCACGTCGCTTTCGCCCGCCAGGCGGTGCAGCAGGACCTTGAAGGCGGCCAGCAGGACCATGAACAGGGAAGCTCCTTCCCTCTGGCCCAGGGCGTTGAGAGCCTCGGCCACGGGAGCGGGGACCCGGCGCGAGACGTGGCCGGCGCGATGAGTGCGCACCGCCGGCCGCGGCCGGTCGGTGGGGATCTCGATGGCTTGGGGGGCGCCGGCGAGCCGCTCGCGCCAGTAGGCGAGCTGGCTCTCGCGCTCGGCGCCGCTGAGCCAGTCGCGCTGCCAGACGGCGTAATCCACATAGCGGACCGGCAGCTCCGGCAGGACCGGCGGGGCGCCCTCACGGAACCCGGCGTAGGAGAGGGCCAGCTCCCGCACCAGCACGTCCATCGACCAGCCGTCCGCGACGATGTGGTGCAGGTTGAGGAGCAGGACGTGCTCGGCCTCCTCCTCCCGGACGAGCAGGGTGCGCAGGAGCGGCCCCTGGCTCAGATCGAAGGGACGGAGCGCCTCCTCTGTCGCCAGCCGCTCCGCCTCGCGGGTCCGCTCGATCGCCGGCAGGGCGCGCAGGTCCACCCACGGCAAGGGGTGAGGACCGACCGGCGCGATCGCCTGCACGGCCTCGCCGGCCACGCTTGCGAACGTGGTCCGCAGCGATCCGTGGCGGGCGGTCAGGGTCTCGAGGCTTCGCCGCAGGGCGGCGGCGTCTAGCTCCCCATACAGGCGCACGGCCCCGGGCATGTTGTACGCCGGGTTGCCGGGCTCGAGGCGGTCGAGGATCCACAGCCTCTCCTGGGCGAAAGACAACGGATACCGGTCCGCCTCGGGGCCGCGCTCGAGGGGAGGAGCTGTGGACGAGTAGCTCTGGAGGACGACTTCGATCTCGGCCGCCAGGGCCTCTACCGTGGGCATCTCGAAGAGCCGCCGCAGGGGCAGCTCCAGACCGAAGACATCCCGGACCCGCGATATCAACTGGGTGGCCAGCAGCGAGTGCCCGCCGAGGTCGAAGAAGCTTTCGTCGATCCCCACCTGGGGCAGGCCCAGCACGCCGGCAAAGATCTCCGCCACCAGCTCCTCGGCGGGAGTGCGCGGAGACTGGACTCCCGCCGTGCCGGCGGCCTCCCATTGCGGCGCCGGCAGCGCCCGCCGGTCCACCTTGCCGCTGGAGGTGAGCGGCAGGGATTCCAGGATGACGAAGGCCGAGGGCACCATCGCCTCCGGCAGCCGCTGCCGCAGGAAGGTCCGCAGCTCCTCGGCGGACGGGGGCGCGTCGCCCGCGACGACATAGCCCACCAGGGCCAGCCCGCCCGTCCGGTTCTCCCGCGCCAGCACCACCGAGTCGCGGACCTCGCCGTGCAGCCGCAGGGCCGCCTCGACCTCCCCCGGCTCGATACGGAACCCGCGGACCTTGACCTGGTTGTCGATCCGGCCCAGGAACTCGACGTCGCCCGCAGGCAGCCAGCGCACCAGGTCGCCGGTGCGATAAAGCCGGGAGCCCGGCTCGGCCGCGAAGGGGTCCGGCACGAACTTCTCCGCCGTCAGCCCCGGCCGGCCCAGGTAGCCGCGGGCCACGCCAGGCCCGCCTACGCAGAGCTCGCCGGCCACCCCGACCGGCGCCGGCCCGCCCCACGGGTCCAACACATAGACCGTGTTGTAGGCGGACGGCCGGCCGATCGGCACCCGCGGGCCGCCCCGCAGCGAGCCGCGCGTCCCCACGTCGAAGATCAGGCTGTTGACCGTCGCCTCGGTGGGACCGTAGCCGTTATAGAGATGGCACCGCTCCCCCGCCGCTTCCGCCAGCCTTTCGGCCTGGCCGCGGGTCAGGGCCTCGCCGCCCAGGTGCAGCCGCCGCAGCGCCGTCAGCTCCACGCCCGTCTGCGCCACCGCCTGGAAGAACGACGGCGTCGCGTTCACCGTGTCGATCTCCCACTCCAGCGCCATCCGGCCGAAGGCTTCAGGGTCGTTGATCTCCTCCGGCCCCGGAACGCAGAGGGCGCCGCCGGAGACCAGCGCGGTGAGGATCTCCCACACCCCGAAGTCGAAGGCGTACGACAGGCTTTCCAGCACCCGCGTCGTCGCGTCGAAGGCGAAGTACTCCCGGCTCCAGGCCAACATCGGGACGAGGTTGCCGTGCGAGACGCCGACCCCCTTCGGCTTACCCGTAGAGCCCGAGGTGTAGATCACGTACGCCAGGCGCTCCGCCGGCAGCGGGGGCTCGGAGGCCGGCGGCGCGGCCGGCTGGAACCCCTCCAGGCTGCGCACCTCGATATCCGCCGGCATGTCCGCCGGGACGGCGGGCGGATCGACGATCTCGTCGAGGCAGATCACCTTGCGCAGAGCGCCGCCGCCTGCGCAGAGCCGCAGCGCCCGTTCGAGATAGCGCCGCTCCGTGACCAGCACCTCGATGCCGCAATCGGCCGCGATCATGGCGATGCGCTCGTCCGGCTGGGCGGGGCTCAGGGGCACGAACGCCGCGCCCGACTTGAGGATGCCCAGCAGGCCCACCGCCAGATCGGGGCCCGCGTCGGCCATCAGGCCGATCAGCGGCTCACGCGAAGTGGGCACGCCGCCTCTCCATCTTCGCCCCCTGACCGAACCGGTGCCGCAAGGTCGGCAGCGGACGACGGATGCTCTCCAGGTTGATCCCGCGCTTGAGCGCCAGCAGCACGCCGGCGGCTTCAGCATAGCTCTGCACCTCGATCACGTTGTCGATGCCGACCCGCTGGCCGGAGACGCCCAGGACCGTGCTGTTCTCGACCACCCCCACGATGGGCACCCCATACTTGCTGGCGTAGATGGCGGGGATCCCGCCGAGGCAACCAGCCGGGCAGACCACCGCGAGCAGGTTGTGGACGTTGAGGATGTCGGCGGAGCGGAAGGACCGCGCCGCGCTGATCTGCGGCGCCCGCCGCAGGCCGATCAGGGTGCAGGCGAGGCCGCTCACCGAAGCCATCTCGCCGGCCCCTCGGGCGTCGACGACGGAGTGGACCAGCTCCAGATCCTTCAGGTTGAGCATGGGAGCGTGGGCCGCCGGCACCTGGAAGCGGTTGACGATCATGTGCGAGATGATCGCCTCCACGCCTCCCAGGGGATTGGGGTACTCCCCCTCGAAATGTTTCACGTATTCCTCGGGCGGGAGATCCTGGATGTTGGTGGTGATCGCGATGGCGTTGACACCCTGGCGGAGCAGCTTCTCGCAGGCGTCGAAGAGTACCTGCGGCCGGTCGACCGTCCCCACGAACGCGCCGGAAGCGTTCTCCACGCAATGGCTGCCAATCGGCTCCGGGGTGACGACGACGTCCACGATCTCGACGCCGTGCACGGCTCGCACGGTGTTGACGATGTTGAACACCACGTCCAGGCTCTCGGGGCTACTCTTCTCCACGATCAGGCCGACGCGGTTGGCATAGGGGACATGGAGATCGACCGCGCCCTTCAGGAACAGATCGATGCACAGGCCTTCGGTGTACAGGACGTTGTCGTCCATGCTGATGAAGTTGGACGCGTTGACGGCGTTGGGGTTGGTCACCAGGTAGTCCGTCGTGGCCGCCAGCAGGTTGGTGGCCGGCGCCGCGTCGCCCGCGTAGCCGCCGAGGTTGCAGCCCACGCCGGTCGGCACGATGCTCACCACCGCGCTCCGCCCGGGGTAGCGGGAACGGCTCTCGAGGCCTTCGGCGGGCTCGAAGATCTCGCCGTCGAAAAACGTGGCCTCGACCACGATCTCTTCGTCCGTCACCTGCGCGATGTACCAGCGGAGCGCCTCGCGGCCCACCCACTTCTCGATCACCCCGGCGATCGAACCGGCGCCGATCACGTCGAACCTGCTCAGGCGGAATTGACGGTTCTCGATCACTCGACCATCTCCTTGATCAACTGGGCCAACCGGTTGGATCGCTCATCCAGATGCCGGTATGTGAGGGTTTCGAAACGGCCCACGACGGCCGCTTTGTCGGGAGTCTTCAGCGCCTGCTCGACGAAGAGGCCGTGAGCGGTCCCCGTGACCGGATAGCTGCCGGGCGTGCGGCTCCACTCCGCGAGCAGCCGCCGGCGCTCGGCCGCGCTCAGCAGCGGCAGCTCCGAGACCTTCAGCTCCGGCCGCTCCGCGACCGCCTTCAGCACCCGCTCGAGCTGCGCGGCCAGACGCTCCATCGCCGCGGCGTCGAAAAGGTCGCGGTTGTATTCGAGCCAGCCGGAGAAACCACCGTCCGCAGCCGGCGCCAGGTCGAGGCTGAGGTCGAACTTGGCGACCCCGGGATCGGCGTCCAGGGGCTCCAGCAATACCCCGGGCAGATCGGGGGGCAGAGGCGCCGGCATGGTCTGCAACGCCAACATCGCCTGGAAGACGGGACTGTGGGAGAGGCTTCGCTCCGGCGCCAGCTCTTCCACCAGCTTCTCGAACGGCAACTCCTGGTGGGCCAGGGCCGACACGGTCCGCTCGCGGACCCGCCGCAGCAGGCTCTCGAACGCGGGGTCTCCCGCCAGGTCCACCCGCAAGGCCAGGGTGTTGACGAAGCACCCGATCAACCCTTCCGTCTCGCTACGGGTGCGGCCCGCCACCGGCGAGCCCACCACTACGTCCTCCTGCCCCGATAGACGGCCCAGGAGCGCCGCGAAAGCGGCCAGCAGCGCCATGTAGAGGGTCGCGCCCGACCGTTGCGCGAGCGCCTCCAGCTCCCGGCTCAGCTCACCCGGAATCGCGATCCGCCGCCGCGCGCCGCGGAAGGTCCGCACCGCCGGCCGCGGCCGGTCCAGAGGCAGGTCCAGCACCGGCGGAGCGCCCGCGAGCTGGCTCTTCCAGAAGGCCAGCTCGGCGCTCAGCGTCTCACCCCGGAGCCACTCCCGCTGCCAGACGGCGAAGTCCATGGTTTGCACCGTCGGCTCCGGCAGGAGAGAGGGCCGTCCCTCCACACGGGCGGCATAGAGAGCCGACAGCTCCCGCAGGAAGACGCCGATGGACCAGCCGTCGGAGGCGATGTGGTGGAAGGTCAGGCCGATAACGTGCTCTTCCTCGCCCAGACGGAGCAGGAGCGCCCGCGCCAGCTTGCCCGCGGCGAGATCGAAGGGCGCGCGGGCTTCCTCCTGGAGCAGCCTCTCGATCTCCCGGTGGCTCTCCGGCAGCCGAGAGAGATCCGCCACCGGCAGCTCGAAGGGAACCCAGGGGGCGATCCGCTGCACCGGCCGGCCCGCCGCCTCGGCGAAGACGGTGCGCAGGGCTTGGTGGCGCCGCGTGATCTCGCCCAGGGCGACTGTGAGAGCGGTCGCGTCGAGACGGCCCCGGAGCCGCACCGCCGCCGGTATGTTGTAGAGCGGACTGCCCGGCTCGAGACGGTCCAGGAACCAGAGCCGTTCCTGGGCAAAGGAGAGCGGTTGATCTCCGGAGCGGTCCACCGGCAGCAACGGGAGGACGGCCGCGACTTCGAGCCCCGCCAGCTCCGCGGCCAGACTCTCCACGGTGGCGATCTCGAAGAACCGCCGCAGGGGCAGCTCGACGCCGAAGGTCTCGCGCACCCGGGAGACGAGCTGCGTCGCCAGCAGCGAGTGGCCTCCCAGGTCGAAGAAGTCGTCCTGGACACCCACCGTTTCCAGACCCAGAACCTCGGACCAGATCGCGGCCAGTTGGGTCTCCACGGGCGTGCGCGGCGCCACGTACCCGTCCGCCTCGACTGTCCGTTCCAGCTCGATCTTCGCGAGAGCCCGGCGGTCGATCTTGCCGTTGGGCGTCAGCGGCAGGGCGTCGAGGGTCACGAAGGACGAGGGCACCATGTACTCCGGCAGCTTCTCCTTGAGATAGCCCCGTAGCTCGCAGGGATCCCCCACCACGTAGCCCACCAGACGGCGGTCGCCGCCCTCGCCGAGAGCCAGCACGGCGGCGTCTTGAACGTCAGGATGGGCCAGCAGCGCCGCCTCGATCTCCCCCAGCTCGACGCGGAAGCCGCGCACCTTGACCTGGTGGTCCAGACGGCCCAGGTACTCCAGCTCGCCGTCCGCGTGCCAGCGGATCAGGTCGCCGGTTTTGTACAGGCGCGCGCCGGGAACCGCTGGAGAACGGATCGGGAACGTACCGCTCCGCCGTCAGGTCCGGCCGGCCGAGATAGCCCCGCGAGACGCCGGCGCCGCCCAGGTACAGCTCGCCGGGAACGCCCACCGGCATCAGGTGGAAGTTGCGGTCCACCACATAGCCGTAGCCGTTGGTCAGGAGGCGGCCGATCGTCGGCTCGCCTTCCGCTCCGACTTCAGCCACGGTGGAGAACGTCGTGTCCTCCGAGGGGCCGTAGAGGTTGAGCAGCCGCTCGACCGTGCCCAGGGCGTGGACGCCCCGCGCCAGCACGCCCCGCAGCGGCTCGCCGCCGAGGTTGACCGTCTTCACCGACTTCGGCACCGCGCCCTGCCGCAGCAGCTCGGCCATCGCCGAGGGCACGGTGTCGATCAGCGTCACCTCGTCGCGGGCCGGGATGTGCGGCAGGGCCAGGGCGTTCTCCGCCAGGATCGCCGTGCCGCCCCACGCCAGCGGCGCGAACAGCTCGAAGACCGACATGTCGAAGCAGATCGATGTCGAGGCCAGCACGCCCTTCAGCTCCGCGTCGCTGAAATTCTCCCGCGACCAATGCATCAGCGCCGAGGCGCTGCGGTGCTCGATGGCCACACCCTTGGGCTTGCCCGTCGAGCCCGAGGTGTAGATCACGTAGGCCAGACGGCCCATGCGCACCGGCGACGGCTCCAGCTCCGGCAGGTCCGCCGGATCGGCCTGCGCCATCATCTCTTCGGTGATCACCACCGGCGCCTCGGCGTCGGCGAGGATGGCCTCGATCCGCTCCCGGGGGTACGCCGGATCGAGCGGCACGTAGGCGCCGCCGGCCTTGAGGATGCCCAGCATCGCCACCAGCAGCCGCGGCGTGCGCTGGAGGAAGACGCCCACCCGGACCTCGGGGCCCACGCCCAGTGTCCGCAGCCGCCGGGCCATGCGATCGGCCCGCTCGTCCAGCTCGCGATAGGTCAGCCGCTCCGCGCCGCCGATCAGGGCGACGGCGTCCGGCGTGCGCTTCGCCTGCGCCTCGAAAAACTCGTTCAGCAGGACGTCCCGGGGCCAATCCGCTGTGTCCCGGACCGCTTCCGCCAGGAGCTGGCACGTCTCTTCCGGCGTCAGCAGCGGCAGATCGGTGACCGGCCGGCCGAGATCGGTGACGATCCCCTTCAGCAGCGTCCGGTAGTGCCCCATCAGGCGCTCCACCGTGCCGGCGTCGAAGAGGTCCACGGCGTATTCCACCGTGCCCACAAAACCGTCCCCGGAATCCAGCAGGAGCAGGGTGAGGTCGAAGCGCGAGCCGCCGGCGTCCGTGTCCAGGGGCTCGGCCTTGAGGCCGGGCAACTCCAGCGGCGGCGGTGTCGCGTTCTGGAGCGCGAGAGCGACCTGGAACAGCGGCGTCCGGCTCGGATCGCGTTGGGCGGTAAGCTCTTCGACCAGCTTCTCGAACGGCACGTCCTGATGCGCGTACGCTCCCAGGGCCGCCACCCGCGTCCGCCGCAGGAGACCCTGGAAGTCGGGATCCCCGGCCAGCTCGCCGCGCAGCACCAGGGTGTTGACGAAGAACCCGATCAGCGGCTCGATCTCCAGCCGGTTGCGGTTGGCCACCACCGAGCCCACCGCCAGATCGTCCTGGCCGCTGACGCGCGCCAGCAACGCCTGGAGCCCCGCCAGCAGGACCATGAACGGCGTGGCCTCCTGGTCCCGCGCCAGGGACCGCACCGCGGCCGCCAGCTCGCCCTCGACCGCCAGCGGCAGGTAGGCGCCGCGGGTGCCGCGCGCGGCCGGACGGGGCCGGTCCGTGGGCAGATCCAGAGCCGGCGGCAGGCCCGCGAGCGCCGCCCGCCAGTACGCGAGCTGCTCGTCGAGGACCTCGCCCTGGAGCCACTCCCGCTGCCAGACGGCGAAGTCCGCGTACTGGATGGCCAGCTCCGGCAGCGGCGAGGGCCGCCCCGCCGTGAACGACCTGTAGAGCTCCGACAGCTCCCGCAGGAAGACGCCGATCGACCAGCCGTCCGCCGCGACGTGGTGGAAAGTCACGGCCAGGACGTGGTCGTCGCCGGACAGCCGCAGCAGGCGGGCCCGCATCAACCTGCCCGCTCCCAGGTCGAAAGGCGTCCGCGCCTCCTCCCGCAGCAGCCGCTCCACGTCTTCGCGGCCAGCCTCCGCCACAGGCAGCTCACAGGGTTCCCAGGACGCGATCCGCTGCACGGGCCGGCCGGCGGCCTCGGCGAACACGGTGCGCAGGGCCTCGTGGCGCCGGACGACCTCGCCGAGCGCCGACGCGAGGGCGGCCGCGTCGAGACCGCCCTTCAGGCGCATGGCGGCCGGGATGTTGTACAGCGGGCTTCCGGGCTCCAGACGGTCGAGGAACCAGAGGCGCTCCTGGGCGAAGGAGAGCGGCAGGTCGCCCGAGCGGTCGACAGGCCGCAGGGAAGGCGCCGCGGCGGCGCCGAGTCCCGCCAGCTCCAGGGACAGACCCTCGATGGTCGAGACTTCGAACAGCCGCCGCAGGGGCAGCTCGACGCCGAGGGTCTCGCGCACCCGGGAGACGAGCTGCGTCGCCAGCAGCGAGTGGCCTCCCAGGTCGAAGAAATCGTCCTGGACGCCGACCCTCTCCAGATCCAGAATCTCGGACCAGATCTCCGCGAGGCGGGCCTCGGCGGCCGTGCGCGGCGCCACGTACCCGTCCGCCTCGACCGCCCGCTCCGGCTCGATCTTCGCCAGCGCCCGGCGGTCGATCTTGCCGTTGGGCGTCAGCGGCAGGGCGTCGAGGACCACGAAGGACGAGGGCACCATGTACTCCGGCAGCTTCTCCTTCAGATAGCCCCGCAGCTCCGAGGCCTCCCCGACCACGTAGGCCACCAGACGGCGGTCGCCGCCCTCGCCCAGGGCCAGCACGGCGGCGTCCTGGACTTGTGGGTGCGCTAGCAAGGCCGTCTCGATCTCTCCCAGCTCGACCCGGAAGCCGCGCACCTTGACCTGGTGGTCCAACCGGCCCAGGTACTCCAGCTCGCCGTCCGGACGCCAGCGGATCAGGTCGCCCGTCATGTACAGCCGCGCGCCGGGGAGCGTGGAGAACGGATCGGGCACGTACCGCTCCGCCGTCAAATCCGGCCGGCCCAGGTAGCCCCGCGAGACGCCCACGCCGCCCACGTACAGCTCTCCGGGGACGCCCACCGGCATCAGACGGAAGTTGCGGTCCACCACATAGCCATAGCCGTTGGTGAGAATGCGGCCGATCGTCGGCTCGCCTTCCGCTCCCACCTCGGCGACGGTGGAGAACGTCGTGTCCTCGGAAGGTCCGTACAGGTTGAGCAGCCGCGTCACCGTGCCCAGGGCGTGGACGCCCCGCGCCAGCACGCCCCGCAGCGGTTCGCCGCCGAGGTTGACCGTCTTCACCGATTTCGGCACCGCCCCCTGCCGCAGCAGCTCCGCCATGGCCGAGGGCACGGTGTCGATCAACGTCACCTCGTCCCGGGCCGGCAGGTCCGGCAGAGCCAGGGCGTTGTCGGCCAGGATCACCGTGCCGCCCCAGGCCAGCGGCGCGAACAGCTCGAAGACCGACATGTCGAAGCAGATCGAGGTGGACGCCAGGACGCCGGCCAGCTCCGCGGCGCTGAAATTCTCCCGCGACCAATGCATCAGCGCCGAGACGCTGCGGTGCTCGATGGCCACGCCCTTGGGCTTACCCGTCGAGCCCGAGGTATAGATCACGTAGGCCAGACGGCCCATGCGCACGGGCGGCGGCTCCAGCTCCGGAAGCTCTTCCGGATCGGCCTGCGTCATCATCTCTTCGGTGATCACCACCGGCGCCTCGGCGTCGGCGAGGATGGCCTCGATCCGCTCCCGGGGGTACGCCGGATCGAGCGGCACGTAGGCGCCGCCGGCCTTGAGGATGCCCAGCATCGCCACCAGCAGCCGCGGCGTGCGCTGGAGGAAGACGCCCACCCGCACCTCGGGGCCGACGCCCAGCGCTCGCAGCCGCCGGGCCATGCGGTCCGCCCGTTCGTCGAGCTCGCGATAGGTCAGCCGCTCATCGCCGCCGATCAGGGCGACGGCGTCGGGAGTCCGGCGAGCCTGGGCTTCGAAGAATTCGTGCAGCAGGACGTTCCGCGGCCAGTCCGCCGTATCCCGGACCGCTTCCGCCAGGAGCTGCCGGGCCTCCTCCCGCGTCATCAGGGGAAGGTCGGCCACCGGCCGGCCAGGATCGGCCACGATCCCTTCCAGCAGCGTCCGGTAGTGCCCCAGCAGGCGCTCCACCGTGCCGGCGTCGAAGAGGTCCACCGCGTACTCCACCGAGCCCACGAAACCTTCCGCCGCATCGCGCAGGAGCAGGGTGAGGTCGAAGCGCGAGCCGCCGGCGTCCGTGTCCAGCAGCTCGGCCTCCAGGCCGGGCAGCTCCAGCGGCGGCGCCGACGCGTTCTGGAGCGCGAGAGCGACCTGGAACAGCGGCGTCCGGCTCGGATCGCGCTGGGCGGTAAGCTCTTCGACCAGCTTCTCGAACGGCACGTCCTGGTGTGTGTACGCCCCCAGGGCCGACGCCCGCGTCCGCCGCAGGAGGCCGCGGAAGTCCGGATCCCCGGCCAGCTCGCCGCGCAGCACCAGGGTGTTGACGAAGAACCCGATCAGCGGCTCGATCTCCAGCCGGTTGCGGTTGGCCACCACCGAGCCCACCGCCAGGTCGTCCTGGCCGCTGACGCGCGCCAGCAGCGCCTGCAGGCCCGCCAGCAGGACCATGAACGGCGTGGCCTCCTGATCCTGCGCCAGGGACCGCACCGCGGCCGCCAGCTCGCCGGTGATCGCCAGCGGCAGGTAGGCTCCCCGGGGGCCTCGCGCGGCCGGCCGCGGCCGGTCGGTGGGCAGGTCCAGAGCCGGCGGCAGGCCTGCGAGCGCCGCCCGCCAGTACGCGAGCTGCTCTTCGAGGACGCCGCCCTGGAGCCACTCCCGCTGCCAGACGGCGAAGTCCGTGTACTGGATGGCCAGCTCCGGCAGCGGCGAGGGACGCCCTGCCGCGAACGCCGTGTAGAGCGCCGAGACCTCGCGCAGGAAGACGTCGATGGACCAGCCGTCCGCGGCAATGTGGTGGAAGGTCAGAGCGAGGACGTGCTCTTCCCCTCCCAGGCGCAGCAGGAGGGCCCGCGCCAGCCGGCCCGCACCCAGATCGAAGGGGGTCCGGGCCTCCTCCCGGATCAACCGCGAAGTGGCCGCGTCGCGGAGCTCTTCCGGCAGGACCGACAGGTCCACCACCGGCAGGGCGAAGGACGTCCAGGGGGCGATCCGCTGGATCGGCCGGCTGGCCACCTCGGAGAAGACCGTCCGCAGCGCCTGGTGGCGGCGCATGATCTCCCCCAGGGCGGAGGCGAAGGCGGCCACGTCGAACAGTCCGGCGAGCCGTACGGCCGCCGGGATGTTGTACAAGGGGCTGCCGGGCTCAAGGCGGTCGAGGAACCACAGCCGTTCCTGAGCGAAGGAGAGGGGGTGCTCGCCACCTTCAGCGCCGCGCGCCAGCGGCGTACCGGCCCGCCGGCCACCCCGCAGCAGGGTCTCGATCTCGGCGGCCAGACCCGCCACGGTGGGGACCTCGAACAGACGCCGCAGGGGCAGCTCCACGCCGAAGGATTGGCGCACCCGCGACATCAGACGGGTCGCCAGCAGCGAGTGCCCGCCGAGCTCGAAGAAGCTCGCCTCCAGCCCCACCCGTTCCAGGCCCAGAAGCTCCGACCAGATCCCCGCCAGCATCTCCTCCACCGGTGTACGGGGAGCCTGCGGGACTCCCTCCGCCAGTGCTCCCCACTGAGGCTCCGGCAGGGCGCGGCGGTCCACCTTGCCGCTGGAGGTCAGCGGCAGGGAGCCCAGCGTCACGAAGGCCGGCGGCACCATCGCCTCCGGCAGCCGCTGGCGCAGGAACGTCCGCAGCTCCTCGGCGGGGACTTCGCCCAGCACATAGCCCACCAGGGCCAGGTTCCCCGCGCGGTCCGAACGCGCCGTCACCACGGCCTCGTTCACCCCGGGGTGGCGGCGCAGGACCGATTCCACCTCGCCCAACTCGATGCGGAAACCCCGCACCTTCACCTGGTGGTCGATGCGGCCCAGGAACTCGACGTCTCCCGAAGGCAGCCAGCGCACCAGGTCCCCGGTGCGGTAGACGCGCGCTCCGGGTCCTGCGCCGAACGGGTCCGGCACGAACTTCTCCGCCGTCAGCTCCGGACGGCCCAGGTACCCGCGCGCCACGCCGGCACCGCCCACCCACAGCTCGCCGGCCACCCCCACCGGCGCCGGCTGACCCCAGCGGTCCAGCACATAGGCCGTGTTGTACGCCGACGGACGCCCCACCGGCACCCGCTCGCCGCCGCGCAGCGCGCCGCGCGTGCCGATCTCGAAGATCAGGCTGTTGACCGTCGTTTCGGTCGGACCGTAGCCGTTGTACAGCCGGCACTCCCCGCCTACCGCCGCGGCGAACCGCTCCACCTGGCCGCGGCTCAGCGCCTCGCCGCCCAGGTGCAGCGTCCGCAGGCCCGCCAGCGTCCCGGGCTGAACCGACTGAGCCATGGCCTGGAAGAACGAGGGCGTCGCGTGCAGGGTGTCGATCCCCCAGTCCTTCACCAGCCTGCCGTAGGCCTCCGGATCGCCCGCGTCCTCCGGCCCAGGCACGAAGAAGGCGCCTCCCGAGATCAGCGTCGTGAGGATCTCCCAGAGGCCGAAGTCGAAGGCGTAGGAGAGGCTCTGCAGCACCCGGCGCGTTTCGTCGAGGCCGAAATACTCCCGGCTCCAGTCCAGCATCGGCACCAGGTTGGCGTGCGAGACCCCGACCCCCTTGGGCAGCCCCGTCGAGCCCGAGGTGTAGATCACGTACGCCAGCGATTCCGCCGGCGGCTCCAGGGGGATGGCGGGCGCGGTGTCATCGACCTCGTCGAGGCAGATCACGCGCGGCGCCAGCCGCCGCGCCCGTTCGAGGTAGCGCCGCTCGGCGACCAGGACCTCGATGCCGCAGTCGGCGGCGATCAGGGCGATCCGCTCGTCCGGCTGCGCCGGGCTCAGCGGGACCAGCGCGGCACCTGACTGGAAAATACCGAGCAGGCCCACCGCCAGGCCAGGCCCGGGGTCCGCCATCAGACCGGCCAGCGGCTCGCGCTGGAGCCGCCCCGCCAGCCGGCGGGCGCATTCCTCCAGCTCCCGGAACGTCAGGCTCTCACCGGGACTGACCACGGCCGGTTTGTCCGGAGTCTTGAGCGCCTGCTCCGCGAACAGGCCGAAGACCGTCCCCACCGTCCGATGCTCGCCCGGCGTGCGGCTCCAGTCCGCGAGCAACGTCTGCCGCTCGGCCGGGCTCAGCAGCGGCAGCTCCGATACCTTCGGCCCCGGCTGGCCGGCCACCGCCTCCAGGATCCGGACGAATTGGCCCGCCAGACGCCGCGCGGTGGCAGCCTCGAACAGGTCGCGGTCGTATTCGAGCCAGCCGGAGAAGCCGCCGTCGGCCTCCTGCGCCAGATCCAGACTGAGATCGAACTTCGAGATCCCGGCATCGACGTCGAGCCGCCGTAGCCGCAGCCCCGGAAGGCTCTCCTCCAGGAGGTTCGTCTGGACCGCCAGCAACACCTGAATGATCGGGCTGTGGGCGAGGCTGCGCTCGGGCGCCAGCTCTTCGACCAGCTTCTCGAACGGCAGGTCCTGATGGGTGAGGGCCGCCAGCACCCGTTCCCTCACCCGGGACAGCAGGGTCTCGAACGACGGGTCTTGCGACAGGTCCACCCGCAGGGCCAGCGTGTTGACGAAGAAGCCGATCAGCCCTTCGGTCTCGCCGCGGGTACGTCCGGCCACTGGCGAGCCCACCACCACGTCCTCCTGCCCTGAAAGGCGACCCAGCAAAGCTCCGAACGCCGCCAGCAGGACCATGTACGCCGTCGCGCCCAGAGGCTGGGCGAGCCGTTCCAGGTCCCGGCACAGACCGGCCGGAATTCCCACCCGCTCGTGGGCGCCGCGGAAGCTCTGCGCGGCCGGCCGCGGCCGGTCGAGCGGCAGCTCCAGCACCGGGGGCGCGCCGGCGAGTTGCTCCCGCCACCAGGCGATTTCCGCCCGCAGCGTCTCTCCTTGCAGCCATCGCCGCTGCCAGACGGCGAAGTCCGCGTACTGCACCGGCAGCTCCGGCAATGCCGGCTCGCTCCCCTGGCTTAACGCTGTGTAGGCCATGGCCAGCTCGCGCAGGAAGACCCCCAGCGACCAGCCGTCGGCGGCGATGTGGTGCATCACCACCAGGCAGATCCACTCCCGCGGCTCCAGGCGGAACAGAACGGGACGGAGCAGCGGACCGCGGGACAGGTCGAACGGCCGCGCCGCCTCCCGGGCGCAGAGCGTCAGGGCTTCCGCCTCGCGGCGCTCCGGAGGCAGTCCGCCGAGGTCCACCCGCGCCAGGACCAGGGGCGTCCCCCTCTCGATCACCTGCACCGGCTGGCCGGCCCGCGACTCGAAACGTGTGCGCAGCACCTCGTGCCGAACCGCGATCCGCTCCAGGCCCGCCGCCAGCGCAGCGATCCGCAGAGGGCCGGACAGGCGCACCGCGACCGGCAGGTTGTAGGTGGCCGAGCCGGGAGCCAGTTGGTCAAGGAACCAGAGGCGCTCCTGGGCCAAGGAGAGCGGCAGGTCCCCGGAGCGGTCCACGGGCCGCAACGGCGGCGCCACGGCGGTTTCGGTGCCGGCCAGCTCCGCGGCCAGGCTCTCGACGGTCGAGACCTCGAACAGCCGCCGCAGGGGCAGCTCGACGCCGAAGCTCTCCCGCAGCCGCGAGACGAGCTGCGTCGCCAGCAGGGAGTGGCCGCCGAGCTCGAAGAAGTCGTCCCGGACGCCCACCTTCTCCAGGCTCAGGACCTCGCGCCAGATCGCCGCCAGCCGCTCCTCCGTGGGTGTGCGCGGCGCTACGTATCCTGCCGCCTCGGCGGCCCGGTCCGGCTCGACCTTCGCCAGCGCCCGGCGGTCGATCTTGCCGTTGGGCGTCAGCGGCAGGGCGTCGAGCGCCACGAACGCCGAAGGCACCATGTACTCCGGCAGCTTTTCCTTCAGGTAGCCCCGCAGATCCGGGGCGTTCCCGACCACATAGGCCACCAGACGGCGGTCGCCGCCCTCGCCCAGGGCCAGCACGGCGGCGTCCTGAATCTCCGGATGGGCCAGCAGCGCCGTCTCGATCTCTCCCAGCTCGACCCGGAAGCCGCGCACCTTGACCTGATGGTCCAGCCGGCCCAGGTACTCCAGCTCGCCGTCCGGGCGCCAGCGGATCAGGTCGCCCGTCTTGTACAGGCGCTCGCCGGGGACCGCGGAGAACGGATCGGGGACGTACCGCTCGGCCGTCAGGTCCGGCCGGCCGAGATAACCGCGCGAGACGCCGGCGCCGCCCAGGTACAGCTCTCCGGGGACGCCCACCGGCGCCAGGCCGAAGTTGCGGTCCACCACGTAGCCGTAGCCGTTGGTGAGGAGGCGGCCGATCGTCGGCTCGCCCTCCGCTCCCACCTCGGCCACCGTGGAGAATGTCGTGTCTTCCGAGGGGCCGTAGAGGTTCAACAGCCGCTCGACCGTGCCCAGAGCGTGGACGCCCCGCGCCAGCACGCCCCGCAGCGGCTCGCCGCCGAGGTTGACCGTCTTCACCGACTTCGGCACCGCCCCCAGCCGCAGCAACTCGGCCATGGCCGAAGGCACCGTGTCGATCAGCGTCACCTCGTCCTTTGCCGGGATGTGCGGCAGGGCGAGAGCGTTGTCGGCCAGGATCACCGTGCCGCCCCAGGCCAGCGGCGCGAACAGCTCGAAGACCGACATGTCGAAGCAGATCGACGTCGAAGCGAGGACGCCCTTCAGCTCCTCGGCGCTGAACTTCTCCCGCGACCAGCGCATGAGCGCCGAGGCGCTGCGGTGCTCGATGGCCACGCCCTTGGGCCTGCCCGTCGAGCCCGAGGTGTAGATCACGTACGCCAGCCGGCCCATGCGCACCGGCAGCGGCTCCAGCGCGGGGAGGCCGGCCGGGTTCTCCTCCTCGGCCCGCATCATCTCTTCGGTGACCACCACCGGCGCTTGAGCGTCCTCCAGGATGGCCTCGATGCGCTCCCGCGGATACGCCGGATCGAGCGGCACATACGCGCCGCCGGCCTTGAGGATGCCCAGCATCGCCACCAGCAGCCGTGGCGTGCGCTGCAGGAAGACGCCCACCCGGGTCTCCGGGCCGACGCCCAACGCCCGCAGCCGCCGGGCCACGCGGTCCGCCCGCTCGTCCAGCTCGCGATAGGTCAGCCGCTCTTCGCCGCCGATCAGGGCGACGGCGTCGGGAGTCCGGCGGGCCTGGGCTTCAAAGAATTCGTGCAGCAGGACGTCGTCGGGCCACTCCGCCACGTCCCGTCCCGCTGCCGTCAGGAGATGGCGGGTCTCCTCCGCCGTCAGCAGAGGCAGGTCCCAGAGGGACGCCGCGGGATCGGCAAGAGCCCCTCGCAGCAGGATCTGGTAGTGGCCCGCCAGACGCTCCATCGTGGCGCCGTCGAAGAGGGCGGTGTTGAAGCGCAGCAGGGCGCCCAGACCGGCCTCGACCTCGGCCACCATGAAGTCCAGGCTGTACGGAGCGGCCACCGGGGCCAGGGGCAGCGACTCGATCTCGACGTCGCCCAGGGGCATGCGCGCCCCGGCGCTCCCCAGCGCGAAGCCGCCCAGCTCCGCGCCCGCGCCGTGCGCCTTCTGGAAGGTGAAGACCACGTCGAGAAGGGGCGGCCGGCTGCGGTCGCGCTGCGGCTGCAGCCGCTCGGCCAGGAGCGGGAAAGGGAAGTCCTGATGCTGGAAGGCTCCGACCACCACCCGCCGGACCTCGTCCAGCAGATCCTGGAAGCCCGGCTCCCCGCGCAGCAGGACCCTCAGCGCCACGGGATTGACGAAATACCCCACCAGATCCGCCACGGCGCCGGCGGACCGGCCGGTCGTGGGCGAGCCGATGACCAGGTCGGTCTGGCCCGTGTACCGGGCGAGAACGGCCTCGAAGGCGGCCAGCAACGCCATGTAGAGGGTGGCTCCCCGCCGCCGCGCCAGGGACTGGAGGTCCGCCGCCAGCTCCGAGCCCAGCCGGAACACACGCGCGCCGCCGTCCCAGGTCTGGACCGCCGGCCGCGGCCGGTCCGCAGGCAGGTCGAGATAGGGCGGCTCAGCCCCTCCCGGCGCCAGGGCTTCCCGCCAGTACTCCCAGAGCCCCTCGCCCCGGGGTCCGGCCAGCCACTCCTCCTGCCAGCGGACATAGTCCGTGTAGCGCAACCCCAGGGGGGCCAGGGGAGGAGCCGGCCGGCCGGTCTCCCGGGCGTAGAGGACGCTGAGATCGCGCGCCATCACCGCCAGCGATCCGAAATCGGAGACCATGTGGTGAAGGGCCAGGAAGAGCACCGGCTCGCCAGCCGCGGGGCGCAACACACCCAGGCGGACGAGGGGGCCCTGTTCCAGATCGAACGGGCGCCAGACCTCGGCGGCGAGGCGCGCCTCCAGGTCCTCTCCCACCGCGAGATCGAGGACCACGACCTCGGGCGTCAACGCCGCGTGGACGCGCTGAACGGGACCGCCCGCGGCCTCGCCAAACGTGGTGCGCAGCGACGGATGCCGCTCCACCAGGGCGTGGAAGGCCCGGACCAGGGCGTCGGTGTCCAGCGGACCCCGGACCCGGCCCGCTCCGGCCAGGTGATAGGCGAGGCTCTCGGGAGCCAGCCGGTGGAGGTACCACAGACCCCGCTGCCCCAGCGACAGGGGGAGCTCGCCGGTCTCTTCCCCGAGGGGGACGAGCTCCGCGGCCAGCGCCTGTCCGGGGGGTTCGGCCAGCCGCTCCAGGACGTCCACCGCCAGCCCGGCCAGGGAGACGCCCTCCAGCAGAGCGCCCAGGGAAATCTCCACGCCCAGGGTCTCCTCGGCGCGGCTCTTGATCTCCACCGCTCCCAGCGAATCGAGACCCAGGGCGGTCAAGGGCCGGGACGGATCAACGCGGGAGGCCGGCAGGCCCAGGGCTCGTCCGGCCTCGGCGGCGAGCCAGGATTCCAGGGCCGCCCGGCGCTCGACCGGGCCGAGCGCGGCCAGCAGGGAGCGGTCGAGCGCGGTTGGCGGCGCCGGGACCTCGCCCTCCTCCTCCGCGGCTTCCGAGGAGAGCGCGCTGCACCCCACCACCTCCAGGTCCCCGGCGAGATAGGCCGCCCGGCAGGCGTGGCGCTGGATCTTGCCGCTGGAGGTCTTGGGCACCGAGCCCATGCGCACCAGGACCACGTCGTGGACCTGGGCCTCGTGCTCCTCCGCCACCGCCCGCCGGAGGGCTTCAGCGGCCGCCTCGTGCTCGCTCTCCCGGCGGCGCTCCAACTCGTAGACCAGGACCAGGCGCTCCTCTCCCCCGGCGTCCACGGAGAACGCCGCGCCGCAACCCGGGCGCAGGGCCGGATGGCTCCGCTCCGCGGTCAGCTCCAGGTCCTGGGGATAGAGGTTGCGCCCGCGCAGGATGATGAGGTCCTTCAGCCGGCCGGTGATGTACAGCTCGCCGCCGCTGACGAATCCCAGGTCTCCGGTGCGCAGGAAGGCCTCGCCGTCTTCTCCCGCGATGCGCGCCTGGAAGGTCCGCCCGGTCTCCTCTTCCCGTCTCCAGTAGCCTCTGGCCACGCTGGGGCCCGCCACCCAGATCTCGCCGACCTCGTCCGGCTGGCGCCGCGATCCGGTCTCGGGGTCCACGATGGCGATCCTCTGACCGCTCCAGGACCGGCCGCACCCCACCAGCCGGCGGCTGCCCGTGGCCGGAGAAGCGGGCGCCGCGCGGCCGCGCTCCAGGTCCTCCCCCCGGAAGCCGTTCACCGCCGCCGGCTCCCCGGCGGCGCCGCCCGCGACGAACAGCGTGGCCTCGGCCAGGCCGTAGCAGGGGTAGAAAGCCTCGGAGCGGAAGCCGGACGGTCCGAACGCTGCGGCGAAACGCTCGAGGGTGTCCGGCCGCACCGGCTCGGCGCCGTTGAAGGCCAGATCCCAGCAGGAGAGGTCCAGCCCCTGGCGCTCCGCGGGGGAGATCCGCTTCACGCAGAGGTCATAGGCGAAATTCGGGCCGCCGCTGGTCGTGGCCCGGTAGCGCGAGATCGCCCGCAGCCAGCGCAGGGGCCGCTGCAGGAAAGCCACCGGCGACATCAGCACGCACGGAGCCCCCAGATACAGGGGCTGCAGGACGTTCCCGATCAACCCCATGTCGTGGTAAAGCGGCAGCCAGCCCACGATCACCGAGCTTTCGGACTGCCGGAACGCGGCCCGGATCATCTCCTCGTTGTGGAGGAGGTTCCTGTGGCTGACCATGACGCCCTTGGGCAGGGCGGTCGATCCGGAGGTGTACTGGAGGAAGGCCAGGGTGTCGCCGTCGATTTCGGGTTCCCGCCACTCGCCCGCCAGTCCCGGCGCGTCCAGGCTGTCGGTGGCCAGCCAGCGCAGGGCGGCCAGCTCGGGAATCCGGCTCCCCGACGATCGCGAGGTCTCCAGCAGGTCCGACGTGGTCAGGGCCGCCGCGGGACGGGCGTCCCGGGCGATGGCGGCCAGACGGGGCAGCGTGCGCGCCGAACGGGGGGGATAGGCGGGCACAGCCACCACCCCGGCGTAGAGGCAGCCGAGGAAAGCCGCCACGAAGTCGAGCCCCGGCGGATACAGGAGAAGGGCCCGCTCCCCCGTCAGCCCGAGTTGCTGCAGGCGGGTTCCCACGGCCCGGGCCCGCAAGTCCAGCTCGGAGTAGGTAAGGCTCCCGGCCTCCTCTTCCCCTTCGGACAGGAAGGTATAGGCACGGTCCTCCGGCCGCTCCGCGGCTCTGGCTCGCAAAAGCTCGACCCAGGTGGAGGTTACTCTCTCCGCTTTACCTGCCCGGCTGCTCATCAGGATTGATTCGTCGACAACGGCTCCGACAACCCGGCTAGCTAGAATGACTTACGGGCCAGATGACTCAGACGGCCGCATGAGGCCTGCCATGCTTCCTTCAGCTATGGTGTCGGTACGCGTCCAGAACGCGCCGGGCAGGGAGGAGATCGCGGGCCAGAGTGCTCAGGACAACACGATGCTGACTGATAAGGACGAGGAAAAGACACGCCGGGAAGAGCTCAAGCACAGAAAGGAGGCTGTCAGGGTGGGAAAAGGAAGGGAAGATTGGTCGGGACGCCGGGATTTGAACCCGGGACCCCCTGAACCC
>CAVXIV010000003.1:0-347790 GCA_963761805.1 uncultured Acidobacteriota bacterium
CCGGTGAGGGAGGGAGGGAGGGGTCGGGAGAGGGGGCCGGGGGGGTGAGGGTTCGTTTTGCCACCCGCATCCGCCTCGCCTTCCTCGCATCCGTCCTCGTTCTGGGTGCCCTCGCCGCGCTGGCCGTCTACTGGCTCCCCTCTCCCTGGGCCGTCCTGCTCGCCCTCGCCTTCGGCTTGCCGGTGGGCTGGTGGATCCTCGGCCAGGTCCTCAACCCCGCGTCGCGGGTTCTCCAGGCCGTACGCGACGGCGTCCAGGGCTTCCGCGACCACGACTTCAGCCTCAACCTGGCCGTCGACCGCAAGGACGAGCTGGGCGAGCTGGTGGACCTCTACAACTCCGTGGGCGACGTGCTGCGGGAGGAACGGCAGGGACTGATCCAGCGCGAGATGATGCTGGAGACGGTCTTCGAGGCGACGCCCATGGCGATCGTCCTCACCAACGCCCGGGACCGGATCGTCTTCGCCAACCGCGCCGCCCGCGAGCTGTTCTTCTCCCGCCGGCGGCTGGAGGGCCAGGTCTTCGGGGCGATCCTCGCGCAGTGTCCGGAAGCGTTGCGGGAGGCCCTCGGCAGCGGGCGGGACTCCCTCTTCTCGCAGGACCAGGGTGGGGAAGAGGAGGTCTTCCACGTCTCCCGCCGCGCCTTCGAGCTGAACGGCCAGCGCCACGACCTCGTACTGATCAAACGCCTCACGCCCGAGCTGCGGCGGCAGGAAGTGGACGTCTGGAAGCGGGCGATCCGCACCCTGTCGCACGAGCTCAACAATTCGCTGGCGCCGATCGCCTCCCTGGCCCGCTCCGTGCGCCTGATCGTCCGCCAGCCCGAGCACGCGGACCGCCTGGACTCGGCCCTGGACGTGATCGAGGAGCGCGCCACGCATCTCAAGGAGTTCCTGGAAGGGTACGCCCGCTTCGCCCGGTTGCCCCAGCCGAACCCGCGGACCGTGGAATGGGAGGGTTTTCTCGCCGAGCTGCGGCAGGTGACCCCGTTCGAGCTGGAGGGGGAGCCGCCCAGCACGCCCGGGCGTTTCGATTCCGGGCAGATGCAGCAGGCCCTGATCAACCTGCTCAAGAACGCCCACGAATCGGGGAGCCCGCCGGACGAGGTCAGGCTCGCCGTCGAGCCGACGGGCGAGGGGGGCGTCCGCTTCCGGGTGCTGGACCGCGGCACGGGCCTGAGCGACGAGGGGATGCGCAAGGCGCTGCTGCCCTTCTACACCTCCAAGCCCGGAGGATCGGGCCTCGGGCTGCCGCTCTGCCGCGAGATCGTGGAAGCCCACGGCGGCCGTCTGCGCATCGAGCGCCGCGAGGGCGGCGGGACCGCCGTGGTGTGCTGGCTGCCGGGAGGATGAAAGCGGAGGGCGCCTTCGCTTCTTGCGGCGCCCTCCGGCGAGAAGTCAGACTTCAGGAATGCAATAGTAGGTGCAGCCGAAGTACATCTCACCGTCCACGATCCACGCCCCTTTCATCGAATCGTAGTAGCAGTTGGGGATGGACACGTTGCAGACATTCTCAGGGGCGCAAATCGCATCGGCCTCGGGCATGGACGCGGCCATGAATTTGCTCGCCGCCTCGGAGCAGTTGGCTCCCATTTCCCAGTAACGGCTGGTCGCGTAGTACGCGTTGTCGCAACACCGGAAGGCGTGGGCGGGTTTCGGGGTGGAGATCGCCATCGAAACTGCGATCCCGGCGATCAGCAGAGCTCCCAGCAAAGCGGTTCTTTTCATTCTTCTGCTCCTTTTGAGAATTGCCCTCCGTCGGGCGTTTTCAGAGACAACAGATCCCTCAACGCGCCTGATGCAGGCGTTCCTCAAGATCTGTGGCTGGAGAGCAGTGGTTAAGACGGATTCTGCGTATCTATTCCTCGTTCTTGGGAATCTCCTCAGATCATCCTTCTCTACAAAGCTAGGTGCGGGTCGGAGTCCTGAGCGAGCCCCGATGTGTCCTATTGGGTCCCGTGCTACTCTTTTCTTTGTATGACGAACCGCTGCGGAAGCCTTCCAACCGCCTCGGCCCTCCTGGGCCTGTTGGTGCTCGGCGCCTGCGCCTCGACCGTCCCGACACCCCGCGCACAGGCGGGGAACGAGGCGGTCCGTGAGCAGGACGTATCCGACGCCCGGCTGGAGGCCGAGGTCCGTCTGGCCCTCCTGGAGAAGCTCGGGAGCGACGGCATCGACGTCAAGGTCGACGCCCTGGGCGGCCGGGTGCGGCTCAGCGGCGCCGTCGACAAGCGCTCCACCCAGGAGCTGGCTGAGGAAGTCGCCCGCGCCGTCCCCGGGGTCCAGGGGGTGGACAACGCCATCGCCTCTCGCGAGGAGGGAGCGGCCGGCACTCCCGTCGCCCGGGCCGTCGGCACGGCCGAGCACGAGGTGGGAGACGCCATCCTCGAAATGCGGGTGGGCAGCAAGCTGTTGGGAGAGATCGGCCGCTACGCGCTCGACCTGGAGGTGGAGTCCACCGACGGCGTCGTCAGCCTGCGCGGCACGCTCCCGGACCGGGAGCGCAAGTCGCTGGCCCTGCGGGCGGCCGGGGAGACCTCGGGCGTCAAGCGGGTCGTCGATCTGTTGAAGGTGGAAGGCCGGTAGCGGGCTTTCCTGCAATCCGAACAAACTCAATCCTGGAGACTGCCGTGTCGCTGGCAAGCTGGTTCCGCAATCTGTTCGCCTCCGCGTCCGCCAAGCCCCAATCCACGGAGGTCGGCCGCAACGACTTCTGCTGGTGCGGGAGCGGGAAGAAGTACAAGAAGTGCCACCTGAAGAGCGACGAGCTCAATCGGGTGGAGGCCCGCTACGCCGCCCAGGCCGCCGCCGCCCAGGCCCGCAAGGCCGGCATCGTGCCGCCGTCCGGCGGCAAGTCTGGCAAGGCCAAGCAACGCCTGGAGAAGGCCGCCGAGCCGGGCGGCAAGCGTTAGATCTTTATTTTAGGTAGGCGGCGGAAGACGCCCGCGGACTCGCCGCGGGCGTCTTCCTGGAGCCTCAGGCTCGCTCTTTCAGATCACTGCTGGTAGGGGTCCCGCGGATCGATCGTGCACTGCTCCCTGCAGCCGAAGGTCGCGACGTTATCAAGCTTCCATGGGTTCTCCGGGTCCTCGTGATACCAGTCTTCGCAGACAGGAATGCTGAAGGCGCAGACATAGGTGGAGCCACCGCAGAAAGCGTCGGCTTCCGGCCGCGCCAAGGCCCGATAGGCGGCCTGGGCATCCGCGCAGGTGGCCCCTTTGGCCCAGTACTGCGCAGTCTGGTAATTGCCGATGCAGCACAAGATGGCGTGGGCGGGCTGCGGCGTCGAGATCGCCATGGTAGAGGCGAACACGGCCACCAGGAGGGCACCTAACAGAGCTGTTCTTTTCATTCTCTTACTCCTTTTTGAGGGGACGCCCGTACTGCGCAGCGAAGCGGGCGTCCCAGGGATTTCTCAACTCTGCAGGGTCAGGGGAGAATCGGACCGCACTGTTCCAGGCAGCCGAAAGTGGCCACGCCGTCGATCTTCCACGGGTTCGCCGGATCCTCGTACGCCCAGTTCTCACATGGAGGAATGCTGAGGCCGCAGGCTGAACCGCCGCAGATACTGTCAGCTTCCGGCCGAGCCAAGTCCCGGTAGGCGGCCTGTGCTCCCGCGCAGGTAGGTGCTTTGGTCCAATACTGCGAAGTCTGATAGTAGCCTTCGCAGCACATGATGGCGTGGGCGGGCTCCGGCGTCGAGATCGCCATGCTGCAGGCGATCACGGCCACCAGGAGGGTGCCTAAAAGAGCTGTTCTCCTCATTTTTCTCTAACTCCTTTCTGAGCATAACTGCATACATTTATAAGGTGCCTGCCGGAAGCTATAGCGAGCCTACGGCTTAGGCGGCTTCGGTGCCGTGCAGGTGAAAGCCACGGGAGTCACGATGATCGACCAGGAGTTGAGCGTGCCGGTTTCGGCGCCAAAAACGTCGGCCGCCAGAACCTTCCAAGCGCCCCGGGTGCTCAAGCCATCCATCCGGGAAAGCTGGCCGACTGGATCGGGGAAGATGGCGGGATTGCCGAACAGCCTCCAAACGAAGGAGTTGAAAGCCGGTGTCCAGGAGCCGGTGAACGGTGCGTCGGTCTCGGCGGACAGGTTGAGGTCGTTCGTGGACTCGTCGTCGATCACCGTGTTGATGAAGTCGGCGCCGGCGCCGCCGCCCAGCACGCCCGCCTCGCGCTGCCAGATCAAGTCGGCGCCGTAGCCGTTGGGCGCCTTCAGCAGCAGGGTGATGTCGCCGGTGAAGGGGTGCCGGAGCTCGTCCACCCGGAAGTCGATGTCGGCGATCTCGAGGTCGTTCGCGACCGTCAGAGTGTCGGTGACGCCGCGCAGGTCGCCGTCGGGGATGGGCAGGCCCGGGGACAAGGTCCTGGTGAGGGTCACCGGCGCGCCGGTGCCCGCGCGAGTCCCCACGCGCAGGGTGAAATCGGCTGTGGTGGTGCCGAGCGAGCTTTCGATGGTGAGGGTGAATCTCAGCGACTGGCCGCAAGCGGCACCGGGCGCGATCTTGATCTGGAACCCATTGTTCGGAGCGAGGTCCTGGCCGTGTTTGGTGCGGTAGTTGGCGACGGGGTTGAGGACCGTCACTCCCGGCGTCGAGGAGGTCAGGGTGGCCTGGGCTTTCTCCACGGCGAAGGCGGGGTTGCGCCAGGGGTTGGTCAATTGGACGGTGAGCCGGATGATCTCGCCGGGCTCGATCGCGGCATTGCCGTTGCCTTTGATGTCCTCGACGGCGGTGGCGGCGACGTCGAGGTGGGGAAGGGCGAACGATTCGCCGATTCCGACGTGGCCGACGTTGGCGAAGCCGGCGTGTCCCAGGGGAGCGACGGCGCCGTAGCCGAGGCCGCGGTCGGCGAAGCCCTCCCAGATCGAGCGCTCGTTGGCGCAGGCGTTGGTGGCGCAGTCCGCCAGGATGAGGGCGTCGCGGGCATCGACGAAGCTGGGGTTCGCCGGGGTCATCTTCAGCGCGTCGGTGACGAGCTGGAGCATGGTCTGGTTGCCGGTGGGCACGTCGCCGTTCGCGCCGGCCGGATCGGCGATGACGCGGCTTCTGACCTCCCACAGCGACAGGGCCCAGACCTCGCCGGCGTTGAGGGCGTTGAGGCCGCCGTTGATCGACTGGCCCGGCCGGTTGGGGGGAATGCCGCCGGAGACGTCCGCCGTCACGTCGTCGACGTCCGCCCAGGTCAAGGGATTGACGGTGTTGTCGGTCGTGTAGGGGAAGCGGCGGGTGCCGTAGATGTAGTTGTCGAGGATGTTGCGCTTGTAGTGGGAGTAGGCCCCGAAAGCGTATATGCCGTCAGGGTCGTCGGCGTTGGTGTTGTTGAGCAGGGCGAAGGCGTAGAAGTCGCTCCAGCCCTCCCCCAGAGCGCGGCCGACGCTCCAGGTCAGGCCGGCAGCGTTGCCGATCAGGCGGTTGGAAAGGCCGTGGGTCAGCTCGTGGATCGCGATCTCGGCGTCGAGGGCGCTGTCGCGGTTCGGGTTCGGGAAGGGGAACAGGTGCAGGGTCAGGCGGCCGGAAGCGCCGTCCGGGGGCGTCGAGAAGCTGGGGTTGTTCACCCCCGCGCCGTCCTGGACGTCGGCCCGGATGGGGTCGTTGCCCCTGCCCGTGCCGCTGAAATTGGTGCTCTGGAAATTGCCGGCGGCCTCGTCGAAGCCCAGGTTGAACAGCCGGTCGTGGTACCAGTTGGCGACGTAGAAGATCTGGGTGACGGAGCCGCGCCGGAAGCGGATCTGGGTGGCGTCGAGCGTCGGCGGAGGAGTGCCCGGGGGCACAGGCAGAGAAACGCCGCTGTTCATGGGATCGTCTCCGGCGTCGGGGTTGCCTCCTTGGGGAGCCGGCGAGTAGTTGAAGTCGCGGGGAGCGGCGCCGAGGAAGTCGCGGTTGTTGCCGCCGGCGTCGGGGTTGCCCACCGGCCGGCCGTTGTTGTCGAGGGCGCCGATGTCGCAGACGTTCCGCTCGGTCGCGATGGGGGTGACGATGTCGTCGACACAGGCGTCCACGTTGTTGCCCGTGGTCGTCGTGCCGCCGTCCGGAATCCAGCCGTTGGGGCTGGCGACGGGGTCCTGGACGGAGAGCATGCTCACCGTCGTGCGGGAGATCTCGGGGAACTGAGTGCTGGCTCCCAGGACCGCCGTGGAAGGCGATTGCGGCGCCGGGCTGTCCGCCGGGGTGACGCCGTCGGCTTGGACATAGACGCTGAAACGCGCATCCTGGCTCGAGAGGTGCTCGCGGACGTCCTTGCGCCAGAGGACGACGCCGGTGGCCGCGTCCACCAGCGTGTACCAGTCGCCGTCAGCCGTGAAGGCGATCTGCCGCCAGGCGGGCACCAGGCGCCCGGGCGCCACGGGGACGTAGACGAGGTCGCTCTTCACGTCGCCGCCGATCCGCTTGTCGCCGGCCTCGATCCCCACGGATCTCATGGCCCGCGCCAGGGCCTCCGGAGCGGAGACCTTCGGCTGCGGCGCGGGGGCCGTGGCCCCGGACGGCACCAGGAGACCCAGCGAGCGCCAGACCCGGCCCTCGCCATCGAGGAGGAACCGCGTCTCGCTCTGGAACACCGGCAAGCCGTTGATGCGCTGCTCGACCCGCACCATGCGCAGACCGCTGTCCGGGCTGACGCTCTCGCCGAGGAAGTGCAGTGTGTCGATGTCGGTGCCGGTCAGCCCATAGAGGGCGCTGTTGGCGCGCAGGAAGTCGCGCACGATGTCGATTCCCGGTCGGCCGGAAGCCGGAGCGGAGAGCGGTTCCCGGTCGGCCGAGACCATTTCCGGGGCCGCGGTGATGGGCGAAAAGCGGGCGGAGGCGCCGGGGGCGGTCTGCCGCAGGCTCTCGAGCGCCTGCCGCATCGTCTTGATCTGTCCGGCGAGCTCCGTCCGGGTGGGCGCGCTCTTCAACGGCCCCGCGAAGCTCCCGGAGAGGACTTCGTCCAGGCTCCGCCCTCCCAGCACCCGCGCGTCGTAGTTACCGGCCCCTCCCGAGCTTCTCTCCGCAGCCGTGGCCGCTCCGGGAGCGGGCGCGGCCAGCGCGGCTGCGGCGAGAGTGAGCACAAAGAATCTTTTGGTCAGCGATGCTCGGCACATAGGGGAATCTCCTGAAATTGTAACGTTGGCACTTCTTTGATACCTACTTAGAAGTGCCGGCTGAGATGAAAACCGAGACCAGTAGGAGGAATTGGGTTTGGAGCAGCATTATCGTTCTGCAAGCTGCGCCTGATAGGCGGCTCTCCTATTTGTTCATGCGCGTTTTGACAGAGATTTGCGGCATCCCGCCTCTTGACAGCCGTCCCGCGCCGCCCTAGCATCCTGAAAAATACCGAACGCTCGTTCTGTAAGGACGGCCGGCATGGCGAAGAAGCGAACCCAGGCGGACAAGACGGATGCCTCGACCCGCAAGGTCCTGAAGGCGGCGCTGTCCCTGTTCTCGCGGCAGGGCTACCGCGCCACCTCGATGCGGCAGGTCGCCCGCCGGTCGGGCCTTTCGGTGGGGAACCTCTACCACCACTTCGGCAACAAGGAGGCCATCTTCCAGCGGCTGATCGACCAGTACTGGGAGGTGCTGCTCGATCCCGAGCTCCCCCTCAACAAGATCTTCGCCGAGCGCCGCTTCCCCGACGACCTCGAGGAGATGGCGGCGGCGATCGAACAGGTGGTCACCGAGAACTCCTCGCACATCCTGCTCATCTACATCGACGTCATCGAGTTCAAGGGCAAGCACATCCGGGCCTTCTACCAGCGGATGGCGGACCGCTTCGGGGCCACCTACACGGAGAGCTTCGAGGCGCGGCGGCGGGCAGGCGAGTGGGGCGACGTGGACCCGCTGGTGGCGGTGATGCTGGCGACCCGCTGGTTCTTCTACTTCTTCACCGTCGAGAAGTGCTTCGGGGTGCCCATGCATTTCGGTCTGGACACACACCAGGCGGTCCACGAGTTTTCCAGGATCCTCCGGAGCGGCCTCGATCCGCGGCCGGAAACGAGCCATGAATCGCTGCGTCCCGCGCGGACGCGAGGAGAGGGATCATCATGAAGAAGAACGAGCTTCCGCCACGCGGGAGGGCCGCCCTGGGCTTGGCTCTCGCGCTGGCCCTGGCGGTGCTGGGCGGGGCGGCGCGCCTGGGCGCGCAGGTCAGCACGGCCAACGTCGAGGTCGTGGTCAGCGGCACCGACGGCGCGCCGCTGCCGGGCGTCACCGTGACGCTGGAGAACATGGCGACCGGCCTCTCCCGGCAGGAGGTCACGGGCGAGCAGGGGAGCGCCACGCTGCCGGCGCTGCCTCCCGGCGACTACAAGGCGAGCTTCGAGTTGCAGGGCTTCTCGCCGGTCCAGCAGGAGGGCGTCGTCCTCCGCGTGGGCCAGACCGTGCGGGTGCGGGCTACCCTGAGCCCGGCGGTGGAGGAGACGATCACCGTCAGCACCACGGTGCCGCTGGTGGACGTCTACAAGACCGACAGCTCGACCAACATCGTGCCCGAGCAGATCGAGTCGCTGCCGGTGCCCGACCGCGACTTCCAGCGCCTGGCCTTCATCGCGCCGGGCGTGCAGCGCGAGCGCGGCGGCTTCCGCTTCATCGGCGGCGGCCCGGTGGTGGGCGCCGGCGGCAACGCCAGCCAGTCCACCATCCTGGTCGACGGCGTCGATCTCACCGACGCGGCCCTGGGGCTCTCCAAGATCCGCTTCAGCCAGGACGCCATCGGCGAGTTCCGGGTGATCAACAGCCGCTACGACGCCGAGATCGGCGGCACGGCCGGCGGCGCGTTGTCGATCATCACCCGCAGCGGCACCAACCAGGTCAACGGTTCGGCCTTCGGTTTCTACCGCGCCGACGCCCTGCGCGAGCAGAGCGAGCTGGAGCTGGACAACAACGAGTTCGCCCGCGACCAGTTCGGCTTCACCGTCGGCGGCCCGATCCGCCAGGACCGCACCCATTACTTCGCCTCGCTCGAACAGATCAACGAGGAAAACATCGCTTTCTTCCGGCCGGGCGGCGCTTTCGCTGGCCGCGCCGAGGACGTCGATCACCCGTTCGATCAGACCCTCGGCTTCGCCAAGCTCGACTCATAATCTGAGCGAGAGCCAGACGCTGGCCGCCAGCTTCGCCTACGAGCCGCTACCGCGAGGAGAACTTCCGCGTCGGCGGCATCGCCGACGAGTCCTACGGGCAGAAGCTGGAGCGCGACAACTGGAACGTCACCCTGGAGCACCTCGCCGTGCTCTCCAGCGGCAGGCTCAACGAGCTGCGCGTCCAGGGCGGCAGGCGCAAGTTCTTCGAGCCGACCAACTCCGAGGCCGTGTCCGAATGGTTCTCCAACGGCAACACCCTCCAGACCGGCGCCAACATCCTCGGCGACCTGCTGGGCGAGGGCAAGGGGTACGAGCTGCGCGACACCTATCACCTGGCGCTCGGCGGCGGCACGCACGACGTCAAGGCCGGCGCCTCGATCCTCTACCACGAGGAGCGCTCGATCATCGACACCTTCGAGAACGGCCTCTTCATCTACGTGACCGACACCCGCGCGCTGCCCCTCGCCTACCTCTACGGCGAGGGTTCCAGCGACGTCACCTACGACACCACGCGCTACGCCGTCTTCGTCCAGGACGACTGGCGCCCGCGCCCGAACCTGTCGGTCAACCTCGGCGTCCGCTACGACCTCGACGACGGCGGCAACAACCCCGGCTTCACGCATCCGCTGGTGCCGAAGGCGCGCGAGAAGGACACCGACGACGTGCAGCCGCGCGCGGCGTTCTCCTACGATCCGGGCGGCAAGGGCCGCGACGTGTTCCGCGGCGGCGCGGGCCTGTTCAACGGCCGCTACCTGCTGGTCCCCGCGGGCATCGAGAGGCAGCAGAACGGCGTCACCGGCCGCGTCAGCCGGACGCGCGTCAACGGCGCCCTGCTCGGCCTGAACTTCCCGCCGTTCGTGCTCGATCCGAACAACCCGACGAACACCGGCGTCCTGTTGCCGCCGGACATCTCGCTGCTCGACGCCGACGCTGGAGACGCCCGAGTCGATCCAGGCCAGCGCTCGGCTGGACCCAGGCGCTGCCGGGCCGCTTCTTCCTCGACTCCGAGGTGGTCTACGCCGAGGGGGACAACGAGATCGTCATCCGCGACGTCAACTTCAGCGGCAATTCCAACCCCACGCGGCCGAACCGGCAGTACAACCAGATCAACATGTACACCAACGAGGGCCGCAGTCGAGTACAAGGCGCTGATCCTGCGGCTGAACGGCAACCTGCGGCAGAGCGACCTCGTCACCGCCTCGTTCACCCTGGCGGACAAGAAAAACATTTCCGACGACTTCAGCCCCGAGTTCCCCTTCGGCTATCCGAACGATCCGGCGGACATCGACGCCGAGTACGGCCGCAGCCGCTCGGACGAGCGCTACCGCTTCGTGCTGACCGGCATCTTCCGTATGCCCTGGGGCCTGACGCTGGCGCCGATCTACGAGTACGGCTCGGGCCAGCCGTGGAACCACCGCCTCGGCTACGACTTCAACGGCGACGGCAAGAACTCCGACCGTCCGGCCGGCGTCGACCGCAACAGCGAGGACGGCCCGCCGTTCCGCCAGCTCAGCCTGCGGCTGACCAAAGGTTTTTCCATCCTTGGTGACCAGCGAGCTGGAAGTGATCGCCGAGGCGTTCAACGTCACCAACATCACCAACTACGACGTCAACTCGATCGACGGCGCGGAGTTCCTCTCCGGCCCGACGCTGGCGAACCCGAGCGCTGCCGTTCCGGCCGAATCCGAACTTCGGCAAGGCGCGGGCGACGCTGCCGGGCCGCGAGATCCAGCTCGGCCTGCGGTGGGTCTTCTAGAGATGGCGGAAAGGGTCGTCATCGTGACCGGAGGCGCGGCCGGCATCGGCCGCGCCACGGCCCGCCGCTTCGCCCGGGACGGCGCCAGGGTCGCCGTCTGGGACGTGAAGGAGGGAGAGGGCGGGGACGGGGTCTTCCAGCGGGTCGACGTCACCGACGCCGCGGCGGTCGAGGCCGCCGTGGCGGAGGTGATCGAGCGCTGGGGGCGGATCGACGTGCTGGTCAACAACGCCGGCATCCTGCGCGACGGCCAGCTCGTCAAGTGGAAGGACGGCCAGAAGCTCTCCGAGATGAGCGAGCGGGACTTCGACGCCGTCGTCTCCGTGAACCTCAAGGGCGTCTTCCTCTGCACCCGCGCCGTGGTGCCGCACATGATCTCCGGGGGGGGCGGCGTGATCCTCAACGCCTCTTCCGTGGTCGGCCTCTACGGCAACTTCGGACAGACCAACTACGCCGCCACCAAGGCCGGCGTGATCAACATGACCCGGACCTGGGCGCGCGAGCTGGGGCAGTTACAACATCCGGGTCAACGCCGTGGCTCCAGGTTTCATCGCCACCGAGATGGTGACCGCCATGCCGGAGAAGGTCCTCCAGGGCATGGTCGCCCACACGCCGCTCGGCCGCATGGGCAAGCCCGAGGACATCGCCGACGCCTATTTCTGGCTGGCTTCGGAGGGCGCGAGCTTCGTCCACGGCGTCGACGCTCTCGGTGGACGGCGGGCTGGTGATCGGCACGTGATCGCGGGCGACCTGCTGGGCGAGCGCGCCCGCCTGACGCCGGACAAGACCGCCCTGGTCTACGTCCCGACGGGCGAGCGCCTCACCTACGCGGAGCTCAACGCCCGGGCGGAGAGGATCGCCCGGATCTGGCGGCGGCTCGGCGTCCGCAAGGGCGACCGCTTCGCCATCCTGGCGGACAACCGGATCGAATTCGTCGCCGCCTTCTTCGCCGCTCCCAAGGCCGGGGTGGTCCTGGTGCCCCTCGGCACCCGGCTCACCCCGCAGGAGCTCGCCGGCATCCTGGAGCACGCCCGGCCGGCCGGCCTCTTCTATGGCGAGGAGCACGCCGGGACCGTGAACGCGCTCAGGGACTTCGTCCAGCTCGATCATTGGATCGCCCTGGACGACCTCGCTGATCTCCAGGAGGACGATTCCTGGACCTCGGAGCGGTGCGGTCCCGAGGATCTCTGGTGCCTGCTCTACACCTCCGGCACCACGGGAAAACCGAAAGGTGTCATGCTCCCGCACCGGATGGTCCTCTGGAACGGCTACAACACCACGATCGGCTGGCAGCTCCGCGCGGACGACGTCAGCCCGGTCTTTACACCGCTCTACCACGCCGGCGGGTTGGGGGCGTTTCTCGTCCCGATCGTCACCATCGGCGGGACCATCGTCCTGCACCGCGCCTTCGACGCCGCCGAGGTCTGGCGGACGATCGAAACCGAAGGCTGCACGGTGGTCCTCGGCGTGCCCACGATCTTCAAGATGCTGATGGAGGACCCCGGCTTCGCGACGGCGGACCTCTCGAAGGTGCGCTGGCTGATCAGCGGCGGCGCGCCGCTGCCGACCTACATCATCGAGGCCTACCAGCGCCGCGGCGTGGCTTTCAAGCAGGGCTTCGGCATGACCGAGGTGGGGGTGAACTGCTTCGCCATGACGGTGGAGGAGGCGGCGGCCAAACCGGGCTCCATCGGAAAGCCCTTGATGTTCACCGAGGCGCGATTGATCGCGGAGGACGGCGCCGAGGTCCCGGCCGGCGAGGTCGGCGAGCTGCTGCTGCGCGGGCCGCACGTCTGCCGGGGATACTGGAACGATCCCGAGGCCACCGCCGCCGCCCTGGACGCCGAGGGCTGGTTCCACACCGGCGACCTCGCCCGGCGCGACGAGGACGGTTTCTTCTACATCGCCGGCCGCCGCAAGGACATGATCATCAGCGGCGGCGTGAACGTCTATCCGGCCGAGATCGAAGGGCAACTGCTGCTCCATCCGGAGGTGCGCGACGCCGCCGTCGTGGGCGTCCCTCATCCGACGTGGGGAGAGGCCGGGATCGCCTTCGTGGTGCCGGGCGGCGCGCCGCCCTCGCCGGACGACCTCGCCGCCTTCCTGAGCGAGCGCCTGGCGAAGTACAAGGTGCCCCGGGAGTTCGTGTTCGTCGAGGCGCTGCCGCGGACGGCGTATGGGAAGGTGGTGAAGGGGGAGTTGCGGAATCTGTATCTGAGGGAGCGGGGTTCATGATTACCCATCGCCTCACCGGCCCCGAAGACGCCCCGCCGGTGATCTTCCTCAACGGCGGCATGATGACCATGGCGGCCTGGGAGCCGGTCGCAGCCGTCCTGGAGAAGGACTTCCGCGTGATCCGCTGCGATCTGCGGGGGCAGCTCTTCTCGCCGGGCGAGCCCGAGCCGAGCTTGGAGGCCCACGTCCAGGACGTGATCGCCCTGCTCGATCATCTCGGCGTCGAGCGCGTCCACCTCGCCGGCACTTCCTTCGGCGGCCTGGTGGCCCTGCGCCTGGCCTCGTTCCGGCCGGAGCGCGCCGCCTCCGTCGCGGTGATCGCGGCTACGGACCGCATCGTTCCGGAGGTCTGGGAAGGCTCCGTGGCGGTCCGCGAGGCGGCCCTGGAGGCCGCCGCGGGCGCGGGCGACGGCGGGCGGGTGCTCGACCTCATCCTGCCTGTCACCTACAGCCCGCGCTATCTCGAAGCCTTCCGCGCCGTGCTGGAGGCCCACCGGGCGCAGGTGGCGGCCATGCCGCCGGTCTGGTTCCTGGGCGTCGCGCGGATCGTCTCGGCCCTCGAGGATCTCGACCTCACTCCCTTCCTGCCGGACATCCAGGCTCCGACCCTCGTCGTGGCCGGCGCGGAGGACCGCATGTTCCCGCCGGAGCGCTCCCGGGCCCTGGCCGCGGCCATCCCCGGCGCGCGGCTGGAGATCGTGCCCGGCGCCTCCCACGGCATGGTCATCGAACGGGCCGGAGACGTCGCCGCCATCCTGCGCGGCTTCCTCGCCGCCCAGCCTGCTTGAATCACCTCCGGGAGATCCCCATGCCCCGATACGCCAGGCTCGCCTCCACCGGTTCCTACCTCCCCGAGCGGGAGATCTCGAACGACTTCCTGCGCGAGCGCTTCCCCGAGCCCGCCGATTTCGTGGACAAGATGGAAGCCTCGACCGGCATCCGCCGCCGCTGGTGGGCGCCCGAAGACTGGGCCGCTTCGGACCTCGCCCTGCGGGCTGCCCGCCAGGCCCTGGAGAACGCCGGCCGCCGGCCCGAGGACGTGGACCTGATCATCCTCGGCACCGACTCGCCCGACTACCTGACCCCCGCCACCTCGGTCGTGCTGCAGGCGAAGCTGGGCGCCAAGAACGCCGGCACCTTCGACGTCGGCTGCGCCTGCGCCTCGTTCCCCACCGGCTTCGCCACCGCGGCGGGCCTGATCGCCGCCAACCCCGGGCTCAAGACCGTCCTGGTGGTGGGCGTCTACCAGATGCACAAGCTCGCCGCGCCAGACGATCCGATGGTCTTCTTCTACGGCGACGGCGCGGGCGCGGCGGTCCTCGAGCCCGCGGACGAGCCGGGCTTCCTCAACGCCGCCTTTCAGGCGGACGGCTCCTACGCTCCCTACTGGGGGATCTACTCCGGCGGCACCGCCGAGCCGGCCAGCGAGGAATCGATCCGCGCCGGCCGCACGACCGTCAAGATGATCCAGCGCTACCCCCCGGAGATCAATCACGAAGGCTGGCCGCGCCTCGTCCGCCGCCTGGCGAAGGAGGGTGGCTTCGAGCTCTCCGGCATCGATTTCCTGATCTTCACCCAGGTGCGCAAGCCGTCGATCGAGCTGGTGATGGGCGATCTGGGGCTGCCGATGGAGCGCACCCACATGGTGATGGAGGACTGGGGCTACACCGGCTCGGCCTGCGTGCCCATGGCGCTCCACGACGCGCGCGAAAAGGGAAAGATCAAGCCGGGGGACCTGGTCGTCCTCGTCGGCTCGGGCGTCGGCTACAACCAGGCCGCCGTGGCTTTTCGAGAAGGAGGAGAGAGATGAAGAAGAGGTCCGTTCTCCCGTTCCTGCTGCTCCTCGCCGCCGCGCCGGCCGGGGCCCTGACCTACACCGGCGGCTCCACGCAGTTCGCCGGCGGGTTCAACGCCGGCAACTCCTATGGCGGTTTCGGCGGCGGGAGCTGCACGGCCACCAAGACGCCCATCGTCTTCCTGCACGGCAACGGCGACGAGGCGAAGAACTGGGATTATCCGTCGGCCACCGGCGTGCCGTCCGTCTACGACGAGTTCAAGGCGGCGGGATACAACGACTGCGAGCTGTTCGGGCTCACCTGGTTGTCGTCCTCCGAACGGAGCGCGCCCCAGCTCAACTATCACAAGCCGGCCAAGGCGATCATGGTGCGGGACTTCATCAACGCCGTCAAAACCTACACCGGAAAGTCCCAGGTGGACGTCATCGCCCATTCCATGGGCGCGACCGTGGGCATCCACGGCATCGATTACGGCGGGCAGTGGGGGAGCGTGCGGAAATTCATCGCCATCTCGGGCGCCATGCGCGGGCTTTCTTCCTGCTACTGGGCCGGATACGCCAACCCGTACATCACCACCTGCGGCAGCCAGAACGTCTTCGATTCGAACATCTTTGGTTTCTTCCCCCACATCTCTCCGGGATACAACCCGAAGATGGGGGACGGCGGCTACCGCGACAAGCCTTCCAGCAAAACCACGCAGTTCTATTCCATCCGCGCCGGTTACAACGATCAGATCACCTGTTCCACCAATTCCTACTACACGGGCTGCGGCGACACCGCGAAATTCGATTCGTACACGAATGTCAAATCTCAACTCGACGTCGGGCGCGGCTCCACCGCCGCCCAGGCCGATTACGACTTCAGCGACTGGAGCGTATACAACCTGGGAGGAGGCGACGCGGACGGCGTGGGTCACTTCCGGGCCAAGAACAACACTGGGGTGATCCAACGCAACATGATCACCGGGTCGTGCACGGGGACGGGGTGCTGCTCCGGTTACGGCTACGCATGCCGTTGAGATGAAACGAATGTCCTCCTCCGGTCATCTTCTTTCGGGGAGGACATTCCATGGAGCACCCTTCGGATGAAATCCTGAAGCGTTTCGCGCAGGGCACCGCCTCTCTGGAAGAGAGCCGGCTCGTGGTCGCCCATCTTCTCAAGGGATGCGGTCCCTGCTCCAGGAAGCTCAAGGGCTTCCTGGAACCCGATCTCGTGATCGGGCTGATCGACGAAGCCCTGGAGGGCTCGGTCAGCCCTTCCGCGCCGCTTGCTGCGCCACCGCCTCGGCGGCCTTCCGAGCCGCTTCCGGGTCGCCGAGGTAGTAGCTCCGGATCGCCTTCAGGTCGTCCCCGAGCTCGTAAACCAGGGGAATTCCCGTAGGGATGTTCAAGCCCACGATCTCGTCGTCCGGGACGCCGTCCAGGTGCTTCACCAGCGCCCGCAGGCTGTTGCCATGGGCCGCGAGGATCACCCGCTTGCCGGCCTGGAGGTCCGGGACGATCGTCCCGTGCCAGTAGGGGAGGAAGCGGGCGATCGTGTCCTTGAGGGACTCGGCCAGGGGCAGCTCCTCCTTGGGGATGTCGGCGTAGCGCCGGTCGTGGCTGGGATGGCGGGGATCGTCGGGCGTCAGGGGCGGCGGCGGATCGGAGAAGCTGCGCCGCCAGATCAGCACCTGCCGGTCGCCGTACTGGGCGGCGGTCTCCGCCTTGTTGAGGCCCTGAAGCGCGCCGTAGTGCCGCTCGTTCAGGCGCCAGCTCCGGTGGACCGGGATCCACATCAGGTCCATGCCGTCCATCACGATCCACAGCGTGCGGATGGCCCGCTTGAGCACCGACGTGTGGGCGACGTCGAACGTATAGCCCCCCTCGCCCAGCAGGCGGGCCGCTTCCTTCGCTTCTTCCAAGCCCTTCGGCGTCAGGTCCACGTCCGTCCAGCCCGTGAACCGGTTCTCCAGGTTCCAGATGCTCTCTCCATGGCGGAGAAGGACCAGCTTGATCATCGCGAATCTCCCTTCCAGGGCGAGAGGATATCAAGGCCGCCCCGCCCTCGCGTAAGCTCCGCCCCCATGGACAACCTTTGCCACTCGCTGGTCGGCGCCGCCCTCTCCGAGGCGGGCCTCAAGAAGCGGACCGCCCTCGCCACCGCGACCCTGGTCATCGGCGCCAACCTCCCGGACGTGGACGTTCTCGCCTACTTCTGGGGATCGGACGAGGCCCTCGGCTTCCGCCGCGGCTGGACCCACGGCATCCTCGCCCTGGCCCTCTGGCCCTTCGTCCTCACCGGGCTCATGCTGGCCTGGGACCGCCACGTCCGCCGCCGGCGCCGTCCGGACGCCGCGCCCGCCGACACCCGGAGTCTGTTCCTGCTCTCGGCGATCGCGATCCTCAGCCATCCGTTTCTGGACTGGCTGAACACCTACGGCATGCGCTGGCTGATGCCCTTCCGGGACGTCTGGTACTACGGCGACGTCCTGTTCATCTTCGATCCCTGGATCTGGTTGGCGTTGGGGACAGGCTGGCTGTGGTCGCGGTACCGGTCGAAGCGGGGGCTTCCCCAGGCGGAGCGCCCCGCCTTTGTGGTCCTGGCGGCGGTCTGTCTCTACATCGCCGGTCTCTGGGGAATCCAAATGGCGGCGAGGTCCACCGCCCGGACGGCGCTGACCGAGCAGGGTCTGGAGATCGGCCGCCTGATGGCGGGTCCCGTCCCGGTCACCCCCTTCCGCCGCGAGATCGTGGCCGATTCAGGGGACGGCTACGCTCTGGGAACTGTGGACCGGTTCCAGTATCTCCCTGGTCAGCCGCCGATGATCGCGAAGAACGAGGGGCATCCCGCCATTGCCAAGGCTGCGGCCACGCGCGAAGGAGAGATCTTCCTCCACTGGGCGCGTTTCCCGTTCTTCTTCGTGGAGGAGACGCCGGAGGCGTGGATCGTCAGGATGACCGACGCGCGGTATCGCCTGGAGCGGGGGGAGGGATTCGCGGCGGCGACGGTGGAGGTGCCGAGGGAGGCGTCCTCAATACCTTAACAACGCCGCCACCTCGCCGGCCTCCGACAGCCCTTCGATCGGATCGACGAAATCCGCCTCCGCGCTGGTCAACGCGGCCAACTCCACGAGCTCGTTGACCAGATCCACCTGGAAGAGGTCCTTGGAGCCGCAGACCTTGCAGTTCTGGAGCTTGCCGACCATCAGGTTCTCGCAGCTCCGGCAGCGGGTGCCGGGGATCTTGGCGTCCCGGGTCACGGCGATCTTCTCGACCCGGCCCACGGCCGTGGCCTTGAGCACGGCGTCCGGACCGGTCACGGCGAGGCCGCCCTTGCAGTACTCGTCCTTGATCCTGTCCCACAGCCGCGATTCGGCGTCGCGCTCGGCGGCGGTGTGGAGATCGAAGGCGGCGTCGAAGATCTGCTCGTCGCCGGCGCTGAAATCCACGTTCTGCTTGCCGGCGAGCTTGGCTGCCAGGGGCGGCGTGAGAGCGTTTTCGATCTCCAGCATGGTCTCCTGCGAGCCCACCAGGAACAGGCGGTCGAACTTCTCCTTCTGCTCCATTTCGCCGAGGACGTCCACGATCTCCTTGGCGTAGTGCATCAGCTCGTTGCTGCGCCGCCGCTGGTAGCGCTTCTGCGACCAGCCGCCCTTCTTCACGTGGTTCTTGATGTCCCCCTTGACCTTGGCGTCCTGGTCCGGCCGGGCGGAGGTGACGAAGAAGATCCGCGAGTCGGTGTTGTCCGCCGCCACGACGACGAAGTTCTCGTATTCGTCCTGCAGCTCGGCCAGCGGCCGGATGTACGGCGAGGAGTCCACCCAGATCATGTCGGGCACACCTACCGCCAGCGGATAGCCCTGTACGAAGTCCAATGCCCAGCAGACGAAGAGGCAGGCGCCTTCGGTCGTCCAGGTGTGCTCGGAGAGCCACTTTTCGATGAGCTGCAGGTTTTCCTCGAAGTGCTGCGTCTCGTCTTCGTTGTCCGAGAGCAGGGCGCGGATCGTATCGATGCGGCCCTTGAGGCCGGAGAAGGAATCGGGGGTCGAGAGGTAGAGGCTCACAAAGGCCCGCTCGGGGCCGGAGATCTGCGCCAGCTCGCGCAAGTCGATGTTGTTGAACATGCGGTTGTCTCCCTTGGCGGCCGGAGAGGACCGGCGGCGTGAGGGCAGACCTCTGCAAGGCGGGGGCCAGCCTGGGCTATGCTCTCCTCAATATGACCATCCACGGACGGCTTGCCGCCCTCGTCGCCCTCCTGCTGGCGGCCGGCCCTCAATCGCTCTGGGGGGCGGGGCTCGAGGACCAGCTCAACGCGCGCTGGCGGGGCGCCTATGCGGTGGCGCGCCTGCCCGTCGCGTCGAGCTGCGACGGCTACTACAACGACAACGACGTGGTCGGTGGTGGGGTGAACAGCAAGGCCCGGCGGCGTTTCGAGGCGGGCGAGCTCGTCCGCGTCGAGCGCGTCGGCGCCCGGCGCGGGCGGATCGACATCTTTCTCGATTTGACCGAGCAGGTGCTGAACGAGGTCCACGACGGCCCGTTCACCCTCTATGAGCCGCGGTCCTGCCAGGTCCAACTCCGGGTGCCCATCGCCGACGGCTGGACTCCGGAGCAGGTGGAGGCGCGGCTCGGCGAGTTGCTGGAGCGTCATGATTCGGCCCGCGCCGCCGAGACCTCGGAGACCTGGAACGGCCGCCGGCGCGAGCCGTTTCCCGAGGACTACGAGCAGACGCTGGCCGCCCACAGGATCTGGAAGGTGCAGCAGGCGAACGTGGCGGTCCAGGCCCGCATGGACGAAGCCATCGAGGACGCCTCGCGCGTCAGCGAACGGGTCCACTCCGCCCCCGGGTACCTGGAGGGCTTCGGTGCCGGGATGGAGGCGGTGCGGGACCGCTACTACGGAGAGTGCGGCACTCTCGTTACCGCCTCGTTCAGTCCGGAATCCAGGAGCGGCAAGAGCTCGGACTGGCGGCGCGGCTTTGAGGACGGCCAGCGGCTGGGGTTCAATCTGGAGCTGCTGCGGCGGCTGAGGGAGTGCTTCGTGCCGGTGCCGGCGGGCTGAGGCCGGGGCCCTCCAGCCGGCGAGCCGGAGGGCCAGGAGGGAATCCTCAGCAGATCCTGCGGCTGTCCGCAATCACGTTGGTGCAAGCGTTGGTCGCGACGACCGTGCAGGTGTATTGGGTTGCAATCGCGCCACCTTGCGCGTCCGCCAGTTTCTGATCGACGAGAGTCCGCACCGTCTCCTTCGCCAGCGTCAGCTTCTTCACCGTCTTCTTCATCGCGCCCTCCTCTTGGGGTCCGGGGACCGGCCCCCGGAACGGAGGAGTTTAGCAGGCCGACCGTAACCAGTCTTTTTACAGCGCCTTCATCAAGTCGCATGAGGGCCGTTGCTATAACAAATTGCTGAAGCGGAAGAGGTGCCGAGGCCGAAGCGCAGACGAGGATAGGTCTTCGCCGGTCTTCGCCGACTAGGAAGAGGCGGACCGGGCCAGGGGGAGAGACAGAGAGCCGAGGGCTGTCTCCTGAAGGCTGCGGGCCGAGGTCCTCTGCGAGAGAGGAGACTGGCCCCGGCCTGGATTCAGGACGGCGTCGAAGCTGTGGAAGGCTTTGCGGGGAGGCGGTTGCACCGGAACCCGGTTGGAGATCTTCTCGGGGAGAGTTTCCCCGGTCTCCGCATGCAGGACCAGGGCGTACAGACACTGAAAGATGGTCGTCCACAGCGTCCACCGCTCCCCCTCGCTCCAGGTGGCGGGAGGAGAGTTCCCGGTCCAAGGCAGTCCGGCCTCGAGAACGTAGGAAGCGCTCTCAGCCTCCGGATCGAGGATCCGGGGGTGAATCCGGAAGACCAGCCCGGCCTGAAAGGTCTGCCCGTGCACGCTGCGTCCGATGATCGTCCCCGGGTCGGGCTGCTCGTCTCCATACGAGGCGGGTTGCAGCCACCGGTCGAGGAACTCTGTGCGCTCTTCGGCGTTCAAGGCGTCCAGGGTGACCTGCAAGGAAGGGGGGACGAGGGGATCCAGCCGGCCGTCGTGCGCGAGCCCGGCGGCTCCGGCTGTCAAGACCTGGATCATGGCGTCCTGCTTGGATACGGACAGAGGAGTCTCGTGGACTTTCCCGGGCAGGGTCATTTGAATCAGCAGCGTGGGCTCTTCCCAGGTGACCTTCCAGACGTCTGGATCCTCCAAGGCCTCTTTGAGCTTGGAGAACGCGAACCTCTGTAGACGGCGCAGATAGAGAGTCGCCTCTTTACGGCAAGTCCCGCCGTTGGTTCCGGAGAGCGCGTTGAGCAGGCTTTGCCAGGACCAGTCTTGCCAGGAGTCCGCGATTTTCATCCATCCATTCTAGACCACATTCGCCGTCAGCCCCTGAGTTCACGCCTGTTTCACGCCCGCCGGGCGGGATACGATAGGCCCGTTCAACGGAAAGGGAGGTCCGCGATGTCCTTCGAAGTGTTCACCCACGAGTGGGCGGTGGCCTGCGGGGAGCAGATCAACGCCAATGAGGATTACCGGGCCGCGGCCAAGAGCTGGGAGTGGCCCCTGGTGCTCACCATGACGGCGGACTCCAAGCTGGGACTGGCGGAACGGTCGGTCTACCTCGACCTCTACCACGGCGACTGCCGTGAGGCGCGGGCCGCCACGCCGGCGGACGCCTCCAGCGTGCCCTATGTCATCGCCGCCGATCCCAAGACCTGGAAGAAGGTGCTGGACCGCGATCTGGAGCCGATCTTCGGCCTGATGCGCGGCAAGCTCAAGCTCGCCAAGGGCGGCCTGGTCGGCCTGCTGCCGTACATCTCCGCCGCCAAGGAGATGGTCCTTTCGGCGGCCTGCGTCGAGACCCGCTATCCCCAGGGGCTTTGAAGAGGACAACCGAGCCCTAGACGATCCCGAGCTGCGTCATGCGCTGCTGGAGCCCTTTGCGGGAGACCTCCAGGAGCGTGACCATGGCTTCGAGGTCGCCGCCGCAGGCCGCCCGGGCTTCCAGGATCTCCTCGCGCGTGAGGTCGGAGGCCTTGCGGACGGTCGGGAACTTGTCGATCAACAGATAGAGGGCCGGCCGGGAGATGCCCAGCCGCTCGGCCGCGAGCTTGACTTCCCAGTGGGTGGCGCGGAGGGCCTCGATGAGCTCGGCCTCGCTGACCTCGGAGGGGGAGCGGTACTCCATCGGCTCGGCCCTGCGCGGCGGCGGGGGCGCCATCTGCGGAGCGGTGTCGGCCGGGGAGGCCGCGGAGGAGGGCGGCGCCGTGGCCTGCCGGAGCAGACGCTCGATCTGGGGGCCGATCTCGACACTCTCCAGGGAGCGGCTGGCGATCACGATCTGGCGCACGGCGTTGCGGAGCTGCCGGATGTTCCCGGGCCAGGTGTAGCGCGCCAGCCGGGCCACCACCGAAGCCGGCATCCAGGGCTCGACGTCCTCCCTGACGGGAGCGAGGCGGTGCTCCTCGCCGATGGCCCGCAGCTCCTGCCGCAGGAAGTGGAACAGCAGCCGGCCGAAGTCGTCGCGGCGCTCGCGCAGGGGCGGGATCATGATCTCGTAGCCCGCCAGCCGGTGGAGCAGGGGGGCTCGGAAACGCCCCTCTTCGATGAAGCGCTCCAGGTCGGCGTCGGTGGCCGCGATCAGGCGCACGTCGACCTTCTGGGGCTCCAGGCCGCCGACCTTCTGCAGCTCTCCGTTCTCCAGGACGCGCAACAGCATGACCTGCACCTCGGGGGAGGCCTCGCCGATCTCGTCGAGGAACAGGGTGCCGCCGTGGGCGCGCTGGAAGTGGCCGATCTGGTCGCGCACCGAGCCGGTGAACGATCCCTTGACGGAGCCGAACAGCTCCGAGGTCGCCAGGCTCGACGGGATCGCCCCCATGTTGACGCAGATGCACGGGTTCTGCTGCCGCCGGCTCGCCTGGTGGATGGCGCGGGCGACCAGCTCCTTGCCGGTGCCCGTCTCGCCCCGGAGCAGCACCGGGACCTCGAGGTCGGCCACCCGGCGGATGTCGTTGCGCACGCGCAGGATCGCCTCGCTCTCGCCGATCAGGCCGAAGCGCTCGGAGGCCGCGGGCGGATTGGAGGAAACGGTGTGCAGGAGCAGGACCACCGACTGCCCCAGCTCGAGCACGATGCCGCGCTCGACCTCGGGCCAGGAGAAGGTCCACGAGCCCTGGACCGGCGAGCCGTCCGCCGTCAACCGGGTGCGGCTCTCTCCCAGGGAGACGTGGACGCCGCTTTCCACCGATGAGGAGAGCAGGATGGGGGACCGGCTGATGTGGCGGTCTTCCAGCGGGCGCGGATCGCTCCGGTGGGGCGGCGAGAAGCTGGGCTCCAGACGGGAGAGGTGGGCGGTGCGGCCTTCCAGCAGGGCGGTCAAAAGCGCCCGCTCGCCCACCCGGTGGAAGTCGGGGTGATACAGGATGGTGAGGGCGGGCAGCCGCGTCCGGGCGCGCTTCCGCCGCTCGCCGTCAGCGGCGGAATCCTGCCAGGCAGGAAACTCGACGGTCAGCCCGGATGTCGGTTCCATTCCGGGTGGAGTCTACCGGGGCGGTCGTGCTCCCGCAAGAAAAGAAAAAAGCTCCCTGGCCTGCCGGCCAGGGAGCGGAGAGGCAGGGGCTTGCCTGCCGGGAAGGACTTTGGGTTCAGTTCAGCGGGCACCCCAGGTTGTTGTCGTCGTCGATCTCCGAGGCCAGCCCGAGGATGGTGTCGCGGTCCCCGGTGGCCAGGGCGGCGTTGACGTCGGCGATCACGCTGGCCGGGGTACGCGGGTAGTCGACTCCCGGGTGCGAGGCGTCGAGGAGGCCCGCCACCGCGGCCCGGAGCAGGTTCCCCGCCGCGCCGTCGATCGTGGAGCCGCCGCTGAAGGAGAGCGCGTCCAGCAGGCTGGCCGAGCCCAGGGAGGGGTAGCCGGAGGCCTGGGAGAACACGCTCTGCACCTGGGTGCCGGGGTTGTAGCCGGCGGCCGCCCAGGAGTCGGTGTGGTTCTTCCAGTAGCCCGGGGTGCAGCCCTGCGTGCCCGCCGGCGGCTGCTCACCGAAGTAGTGGCTGGGGTCCGAGGAGGTCACGTTGGAGCCCTTGGGCGGCGTGCCGACCACGGAGCCGATGTTCTCGTACTGACCGGCGATGGCGATGCCGTTGCCGGTGCAGGTCATGGACTCACCCACCGCCAGCGCGCTCTTGGGGCAGGTCACCAGGACCCCGCGGTCGTCGGTGACCTTGACGTTGCTCAGGCTCACCTCGCCGTCGTTGAGGACGATGTAGGTCCAGAGGACCGAGGCGCCGACCGTGATCTTGGGGCCGGGGGCCGTGTCGGCGTCCTCGCCGTTGGTGTACTTCTTGATCGTGATACTCGCCTTCGGATCGGGCGGGATCGGGTCGCCGTAGTAGTGGCTGGGGTCGTCGTCCGTGACGTTGGGACCCTTGGGCGGCGTGCCGACCACGTAGCCGATGTTCTTGTACTGGCCGACGGTGGCGATGCCGTTGCCGGTGCAGGTCATGGACTCACCCGGCTGCAGCGAGGTCTTGGGGCAGCTCACGGCGACGCCGCGGTCGTCGGTGACCTTGATGTTGCTGAGGCTCGTGTCGCCGGTGTTGGTGACGATGTAGGTCCAGACGACCGGGTCGCCATCCTGGATGTGGGGTCCGGGGGTGGTGTCGGCGTCCTGGCTGTTGGTGTACTTCTTGATGCTGATCCCCGTCGGCGGCTCATCTCCACCGCCGAAGTAGTGGCTGGCGTCCTCGTCGGTGACGGCGGGGCCGCAGGGCGGAGTGCCGGTCACGGTGCCGACGTTGCGGTACTGGCCCTTCACCGCGGTGCCTTTGCCGCTGCAGGTCATGGACTCGCCCGCCTGCAGGGTCTTCTTCGGGCAGGTCACGTTGACGCCCTGGTCGTCCGTCACGATGACGCCGGTCAGGGTGACGTCGCCGGTGTTGGTCACCATGTAGGTCCAGGTCACCGGATCCCCCACCGGGATCTCCGGGCCGGGGGCGGTGTCGGCGTCCTGTCCGTTGGTGGCCTTCTCGATGTCGATGGCGGCATGGTGCTGGCCGAAGTAGTAGCTGGCGTCCTTGTCCTTGAGGGTCTGCCCGGTGAGCGTCTTGGCCGTGACGATGCCGAGGTTGATGTACTGGCAGGCCACCGCGACGCCGCGGCCGGTGCAGGTCATGGACTCCTTGGGCAGGAGCGCCGTCTTGGGGCAGGTCACGACGACGCCCTTGTCGTCCGTCACCTGGATGTCGGTCAGAAGCACGTTGCCGATGTTGGTCACCACGTACTCCCAGAGCACCGGATCGCCGACCGGGATCATGGGGCCCGGGGGCAGGCTGCAGTCGTGGCCGTTGGTGATCTTCTGGAGCTTGATGCCGGGCTCGTCCTTCCGGCCGAAGTAGTGGGTGGGATCGCTGGCCTGGACGTCCGGGCCGCAGGACGCCTTGGCGGTCACCGCGCCCACGTTGCGGAACAAGCCGAGCAGGGCGAGGCCGCTCGCCGAGCAGGTCATGGACTCGCCCGGATGCAGGCTGGTCTTGGGGCAGGTCACGTTGAGGCCCTTGTCGTCCGCCACCAGGATGCCGGTCAGCAGCACGTCGCCGGTGTTGGTCACCTTGTAGGTCCAGCTCACCGCGGCGCCTTCCGAGAGGGTCGGGCCAGTGGCGGAGTCGTCGGCGTCCTCACCGTTGATGGTGGTCTCGATTTCGATCCTGGCGTTCTGGTCGCCGTAGTAGTGGCTGGGGTCCTGGTCCTTCAGCTCGAAGCCGTCCGGGGTGGTCGCCACCGCGGTGCCGATGTTCTTGTACTGGCAGGCCTGGGCGATCCCCTGGCCCTTGCAGGTCATGCTTTCGCCGGCCTCCAGCGTGGTCTGCGGGCAGGTCACCTGGACGCCCTGATCGTCGCTGACCTTGACGTCCGTCAGGACCGTGGCGCCGGTGTTCCGCACGATGTAGTCCCAGGTCACCACGGAACCGACCGCGACCTTCGGGCCGGGGGCCGTGTCGGCGTCCTGGCCATTGGTCCACTTCTTGAGTTCGAGGCCGGGATCCTCAAGCGGAGGGAACGGCGGAAGCTCCGGCACGCAGTACGCCTGGAGAGCGGCGCCGTCGCTCTTGGCCTGGTTGTAGTGGACGCCGATGAAGACCGGCACGTCCGTCCGCAGCTCGATCCAGCCGAAGGGCTCGCTCAGACCCAGGGAGCCGAGGGTGATGACCTGCATGGGCGTGAACCGGATCTCGCGGTCTTCGACGTGCTTGCCGGATTCGTCGTAGATCGCGGCGTACCCCTTGAACTTGAGGTCTTCCGGATAGGCGTTCTGCCGGGGCTGTCCCACGGTCTCCGTCCAGATCACCATCTCGGTGTCCGCGTTGACCGCCGCGCCCGCCAGGAACCGGAGGGCGTGCTTATCGCAGAGGCCGGGCTGGCAGCTCGACGACAGGTCGAGGTTGACCAGCGAGTCGCCCAGGGAGGCGCTGCGCGAGGGATCGACCAGGAGGTAATCCCCCCAGAAAGCCGCGGGGCGGGCGCCGGTCGTCCGAATGACCACGGAGCCGACCGCGAGGTCAGGGGCGACCGGTGTGGAATAGAGGAGGTTGTCTTTGGAAGAGCGCTTGCCCGTCAAGGTCGCCTTCATCTGGTCCTTTTCCGCGACGCGCAGCGTCCGGTTGGGCATCTTGCCATCGAGGAGCCAGTCCCTCAGATTGAAGGACTTGAGCTCGCGGGGCTCCCATTGGATGGTGAAGGTCGAGATCGGGATGCCCCAGTTGGTGCGCACCTCGATCTGGCCTTCCACCGGCTGATCGAGGATGTTTCCGACCGCCAGCAAGGTCGTCTTGCCGGCGTTCTTGAGATCCACTTCGAAGTAGGGCAGCAGGACCTCAGAGGACGGCTTGAGCTGAGCCTGCGCAACACCCACCCCGAGGAAAGCCATCAGCGTGAGGATCGGGATGAGGATCTTGGTTTTCATTTCTTCCTCCCAGGAAGATGTTCGAAACAATTCGAGACACCCCCCTCAAGAGCAAGGGGCGTACCAGGGAAGAAAAAACGTAAATCATTGGAAAATATAGGCTTTTAGCCATGGAAGAGGGCTCGTCGCAGGCTGTCAGAGAGTGACATCGCTGTGTCAGCGCCGCTGGCGCTCTGTCAGACGTAGAGGGTTCGGGAGGATAAAAAAAACTCCCCGGCGGTGCCGGAGAGTTGTATAGGGGAGGGCTACGTCTCTCCTCCTGATTCAAGGCGCGTACCAGGTAGCGTCAAAAGTGTAAGTAACTGATCTGTATGGGTTTAGTAGAAAAGAGGGGGTGGGCTCCTGACAGTGTCAGGAGAGTGTCAGAAGTGTCCGGAGTGTCAGAGGGAGTGTCAGGAGTGTCAGAGCGGAGGATCTATCTCTTCTTCCCCCAAGCCGGCCGCAGCCGCTCCAGCAGGTCCTTGGCCTTCTGCGCCTGCATCGGATCTTCCGTGGCTTCGGCCAGCGGCCCCAGGATCGCGACCGCTCCCTTGACGTCCCCCTTGTTGGCCAGGGCCACGGCTTCGTTGAACCGGTCCACGAACTGGTTGTAGCCCTGGACGCGGCGGACCTCGTCGATGCGAAAGGTCAGGTTCTGCCGCCGGATGTCGTTCTTCGTCTTGGCGCGGGTCTGCTCCAGGAGGGCCAGGGCTTCCGTGAGCTTCCCCTCACTGATCAGGTTTTCGGCCCGGGCATGGTCTTCGTCCAGGAGGGCCTCGCGCGCGTTCTCGACCATCTCGGGCTTGCCCTGGGGGACGAGCACCTTTTCGATCAGCTCCTCGGCCTTCTGGCGTTGGCCCGTGCGGGCGTAGGAGATGGCGAGGTTGTGGGCCACGTCCGGCCGCGAGGGGAGGAATTGGTGCGCCGTCTCCAGCGCCTGAACGGCTTCGGGCGTCAGCTCCTCCTCCGACTGATAGGTGTAGCCGAGGCGGGCCCAGCCGTCGCCGTAGTCGGGCCGGAGGATCACGACCCTCTTAAAAGCCGCGCGGGCCTTGGCCAGGGAGTCCACGCCGCCGTTCTCCAGGAGGTCCCTGCCGTAGAGGAACTGGACCAGGAAGTCGTCCGGCGCGAGGCGGACCGCCTTCTCGTAGAAGGGGCGGGCCTCCTCCGGCCGGCCCGCCAGCTCGCGGAGAAACCCGAGACCGGCGGTGGCCGGGCCATGCTCCGGCTGGGCCTCCAGAGCGGCGCGGAAGTGCTCCTCGGCCGCGGCCTCGTGGTCGCCGAGGTTGGCCAGCAGATCCCCGAGGCGGAAGAGCAGATCGGCCCGGGAGAGGGGGCGGGCTTCCATGGCGAAGCTCGCCTCGGGCCGGATCGGCGCCCGCGTGTAGTGGAACAGGTAGCTCTGGACGTAGGTCTTGAGCTCGCGCTCGATGGCGGCGGGAGCGGCTCCGAAGGCCCGCTGGAACGTGGAGTCGGAAGACCCGACGTCCTGGGCCAGCCGCAGGTACTCCGAGGCCTGCCGGCGCCGCTCCGGACTGCCGGAGAGGAGATAGTGGACCAGGGCCCAGGACTGGGCGTAGAAGGCGCCCCGCCGGGACCCTTCGTTGTATTCCGGCGAGCCCTGGTGGACGTTGAACAGCGTCGTCAAGGGGATCAGGGGATTCCTGCGCAGCCAGGCCACGTGCTCCGGGATCGGCAGCCCGATCCTGGCCTCGTCCTCCGTGACCTGGAAAGTGCTGTAGAGCTCGGCCAGCCCCTCGTTGAGCCAGAGCGGCAGGCTCGCGTAGTTGTTGCGGAGCACGTAGTGGAGGTACTCGTGGTAGATGATGGTCCTCTCGTCTCCGCGCTGGTCGCCGTCGATCGCGACGTAATTGGCCAGCTCCCGCGAGAGGAAGTAGCCGCCGGAGTCCAGGGGCTTGCCGTTGTACAGCCGCTGGTAGGGCCGGAACGAATTTCCATCCTTAAATACAAAGATGTAGATGGGATAGGGCGAGTGGAGCACCAACCCCGGCGAGATCTGGGCCAGGGCGTCCCGCAGACGCTCGAGGTCCGCGCCCAGCCGGCGGGTGTCCTTCTCGCCGGCGCTGCTGAACAGCGTGAAGTTCGCCGTCCGCAGCTCGATCCATTCTTCCTTGGGCCGCGGCAGGGCCCGGGCTTCCGAGAGCAACCCCGAGACCAGAGCCGCGACCACGAACGCGGCGGCGCGCGGGAAAAACCGCTTCATCCCTTCAAGAGTACCATCGCGAGCCCTCACCCCGACCCTCTCCCGACCCCTCCCACCCTCCCTCACCGGGAGAGGAGGGCCGGGGTGGTGAGGGCTCAATCTGCCTTCTTCGGATCGCCCCGCTCGCTGGCCGGCACGCGCCAGGACACCCGGAAGTCCGTCTCGCCCCGCTCGAAACGGAGGTCCCGCCATTCGAAGAGGCCGGCGAGGCGCTCCAGGATGCGCCGCCCGCCATAGGTCTCTCCCTGCTCCCGGACGCGGTCGCGGACCCCGGGGCGGACCTCGTTCTCGATCTCGAAAAGGAGCTCCCGGCGCACGCGGTCGAGGGCGATGCGCAGCCGCGGCGTCGAGCCCGGGCGGCCGTGGCGGATGGCGTTGATCAGCGCCTCGGCGAGGAAGTAGCCGAAGCCGCCGCGCACCGGGCAGGCGAACCAGTACTCCTCGGGCCAGTCGATCTCGGCCGTGAAGACGGGAGCGTCCGGAGCGGGCCGTTTGCAGAGCACGCCGTTGTCCCAGTGCAGCCGGGTGCGCAGGCCGGCGTCGCGGGCGGCCAGGGCGAAGACGCTCTGGAGCCCGGCGACCGTGGCGCGCGCCTGCGGACCCTCGACGGAGCTGTCCGGCGGCAGCGGCGGCTGAGCGTCCCAGTGATCGAGCACCCAGGCCGTGGTGCGCAGGCGGCGGTCCACGTAGGCCGCCAGCCAGGAGACCAGCTCGGGAGAGGACGCCGTTCCCGCCGGGGCGCGCAGCGCGTGGGCGAGCACCCGGACGAGCGTGTCCACGCCATGCGTCAGCAGCCCCGCCAGCTTGCGGCGCTCGTCTTCCCGCGTGGCGTTTTCCACGTCCTCGGTGAGGAGAGCGAGGTCCGCCTCGGGCTCGAGGACGATCAGGATCCCCAGCCGGTGCCGCTCGTCCGCCCGCAGCGCCTCGATGGGCGCGGTCACCGCCACGGAGCGGACGATGGCGTAGCGCTCCACCTCTTCACCGTCCTCGCCGCGCACGCGGACCGGCACGCCGTAGGCGCGCCGCGGCTCGGGAGTGGCCACCTGCATGCGCTCGTAATGGGCGCGGGCGCGGCCCTCCGGCGCCACCAGATCGCCGACCCGCGATCCGGCCCTTACGCCCAGGTTCTCCGCCGCCTGATTGCCGAAGACGACCTGGTCGGTGTTGGGGTCCACCACCACCAGGGGCACCTGCATGGTGTTCAGCAGGTTCTGCTTCTCCTGGAGAGCGTCCTCGGCCTTGACCTGCGCCCGCTCGGCCCGCCGGCGGTTCGCCTCGAACCCGGTGAGGAGGGCGACCAGCATGACCGCCGAGAGCAGCACCGGGATCAGCGGCAGGTGCGAGCGGGTCTTGGGGAAGAGCACCACCAGCCAGTTGTCGGCGGCGACCTGGAAGGCGGCCACGGCGCCCTGGCCCTCCACCACGCCGTGGACCACGGGCACGGCGTCCGCGTCCGCGCGGCGCGGCCCGGCGGCGAGCGCGGCCACGGCGGCGCGGAGGGCGGCGGGCTGGTCCGGCGTCAGGGCCTGGCGCAGCCTTTCCCAGGGCCGGGCCCCCAGCGGCGGGGCGACTTCGGCCACGCCGGCGATCATCGGCGGCTCGATCCGCCGCGCGAAGCTCCGCCAGTCGAGATCGAACGACAGGTCGGCGCCCACGATCCCCCGCAGGTCCAGCTCCGGATCGCGCAGCGGCGCGGTGATGGTGGCCACGAGACCCTGACGGCCGAGGTCGAGATAGAGGCCGGAGTAGAAGCTCTGGTCCGCCGGGGCGGCGAAGTCGAACCGGAAATAGAACTCGTTGGAGACGAACGTCGGGCGCTCCGGCGCGGCGCGGAAGCCCCGCCCCTCCAGGAGGGCGGCCCGCCGGCTCGCCTCCGGATTCAACGGACCGTCCACGAGGGGCAGGGAGACCAGCGTGCCGTCTTCCGAAAGGGCGTAGAGCCGCACCACCCGCGGCGGCCGGCTACTGGGGAGCGCCGGCAATGGATGGCGGGCGAGCACCCTGGGGAGCGCTTCGCTCATCGCCAGGAGATGGGGCGCCGCCGCGGCGAGGAAACGGTTCGAGGGATTCGAGAGATCGGAGAGGTCCGGCGAGTCGAGGCTGGCGCGGCGCGTGGCGGCGAACCAGCGGCGGTCCAACTCCAGGTATCTCTGCGCGCGCAGCGAGAAGGACGCCGTCCTCCGTTCGCCCAGCGCTTCGGGCGTCCAGAGGCTCGGCCGCGCCGCGATCTCGGGATGGCGGGCGGCGCTCGCCAGCAGGTCGCGGATGGGCACGAAGAACGGCGGCACGGAGCGGGTGTCCTGCCACTCGGCCACCTCGCCGTAGAGGCGGGCCTTTTCGGGGTCGGAGATCCGCTCGCGGTAGCGCAGCAGCTCCAGGTTCAGCCAGGCCGTGGCGCCCGGCGTCTCGGTGGGGCGGGCCGGCGTCTTGCCCTGCACGAGCTGGAAGATGGCGTCCGCCCGGCTCTGGCCGATCCGCTGCTGCCATTCGCGCTGGATGGACAGGGCCGCCAGCACCACCAGCCCGGCGAGCAGGAAGACGCCCAGGTAGAGCAGCCGCGAGCCCCAGCGCCGGCGGGGCGGACGGCTGTCGGGACGATCGGGCTCGGCGGGCACGGTCATATAGTACCGGCCCATGAGCTGGGTCGGATCCGAAGGCTTCGCGCGGCGGCCGCTGGTGATCGCCGAGGACCACCTCCACCACGTCGGCGAGTTGCTGGAGTCCCTGGCGGAGGCCGGCGGGACGTTCCCCGCCCTCGCCACGGTGCTCTGCCTCGACCGGCCGGGGCCGGACACCACGCGCCTGGCCGCCGGCTGGCTGGAGAGCTACCCGGGCCTCCAGGTGGCGGCGAGCCGCGAGGCGGAGGACGGTATCCCGGAGCCGCTCCGCCGCCGCTTCGCCCCGCTCGATCCGGGCGTCTTCGAAAGCTCCCACCGCTTCTGCAAGGCCGCCGCGGGGATGCTGCGTCCCGGCGGCCTGCTGCTCCAGGACATCCAACTCGCCACCCTCGGCTTCATTCCGCCGGACCGCTGGTGGGAGTCGATCTATCTCGCCAACACCGTGCGCGGGATGTTCGCCGAGAACCCGCCGGCCTGCCGGTTCCTCTCCAACAAGAAGGGCTACGAGGCCACCTTCGGCCGCGACCTGCTGGAAGCCGGCTTCGATCCCCGCGACGTGATGGACAAGGCCGAGCTGCGCGGCATGGTGGTCCCCGTGGTCCGTTCCTACCTGGGACGCGCCTTTCCGCTGGTCCTCCAGATCCCCGGCGCGCCCGACGCCGCGGTGGCGAAGACGGAGGAGGACCGCCGGGAGGTGGAGTCCGGTCTGGACCTGGTGGTCTGGCGAGGTGAGGCGGTGGAGATCGGAGGACGGCTGGTCGCCGGGGACCGCCGCCTGGCGTTCAAGCCGGGCAGCCAGGAGGCGCAGACCTGGATCGAGCTGGTCGAGGACCGTTTCGAGGCGGGAGACGGCCTGCCCGTCCTCGACGTCGGCCGGCGGATCGCCCCGGAGGACGCGGGACGCGCCGAGATCACCAACCTGGCGGCGCGGCACCTCCACGGCCTCCGCGGCCGTCTGCGGGACGCCGCGGCGATCGTGACGGCCCACCACGCGTACCGGCTGGCTGAAAATCTCCGCGTAGGACGGGTGACGGTGCGGGAAGGCTGAAAACCGCCGCGAAGCGTAAAAAACAGCCGCGGAGGTTCCGCGGCGGTTTTTAAGCCTGAAAAATCGTCCCGGAAGCTTAAAAACGACTTTTAACGCTCCGGGGCCGTTTTTTAGGCTTAGAATCCGTTTTTTACGCTCCGGGACGGTTTTTAAGCTTCCGGCGCAGTTTTTAAGCTTCCGGCGCGGTTTTTTACGCTCCGGAGCCGTTTTTAACGCTCCGCGGCCGTTTTTAACGCTCCGCGGCCGTTTTTCAGGCTTAGAGGCGGTCGCGGAAGCTGTTGGGGGGCCACGGGTCTATGGGGCGTCGCGGGAACGTTTCTGCCCTTCCGCGGCCATCCGCGCCACGATTTCCCGGAACTCCGCCTCCTTCCGCAGTTCCGCGAACGCCGCCTCCGCCTCCAAGGCCTTGGGATCGGCGAATCCTCTGTCCACCGCCGTGCGCAGGCATTCCAGCGCCTTCTTATGGCCGGATTTGCCCTTGCGGGCGTGCAATGCCGCCATCTCCACCCACAGGCCGGACGCCTCGGGGCGGATTTCGGCTCCGAGCGCAAGCATGAAGATGGCGCGGTCGTACTGCTTCTTTTCCAGGAACGTCTGCGGCAGGTAGAACGTCATCTGGCCCAGATAGGCATTGAGGATCCGCTTGGCGGCGAGGCTCTCCTCGGCGTCCGCCGACTCGACGCGCTTCTTGAGATCCGGGATCTTGAGCGCGGTGGCGATCTGCGCCACGGTCACCGGCTCGTTGCCCGGACTGGCGCGCGCCAGGATGCCGGGCGCGTTGGCGAGGATCTCCTTGTCCCGGCGGTCCCGCGCTTCACGCTCCCGCAGCTCCTGCTGGCAGGCCGGCGAGGCGGCCAGGGCCGCCGCCTCGCGTTCGGCTTCGGAGACGTCGCGCAGGCCGGCGTAGTCGGCCGCCATGGCCGACCAGGTGTGGAGGGCGTCGGCCGGATGGATGGCGGCCTGCGCCCGGGCCCGCTCGCGGTCCGCGGCCCACTCCGCCTCGATCAGCGCGGGGCTCTTCTCCCGCAATCCCTTCTTCATTGCCTGGAGCTCCATCCAACCCACCGCCTTGGTGGCGAGGTCCACCGGCGGCCAGTCATGCGTGCCGACGAAGCCCTCGATGCGGTGCGGGATCGCGAGAGCCGCCAGCGTCTTGTCGAGATCCCGCATCTCGTAATAATTGAAATCGCGGTCGCCGTAGGTGCCGTAGAAGACGAAGGGGTTGTCCTGCTTGGGCGGCGATCCGATCGGGAATCCGGCGCTGGCCCCGATGATCCCGGCGATCGAGCCGGGAGCCGTGAGAGCCAGGATGCAGGCGAACCGTACCGTGCCCGAGTAGCCCGCCGCGTACACGCGCCTGTCGTCGATGGAAAAACGGGCGTGGGTGTCCGCCCACAACGCCTTCATGGCCGCGAAGTTCCCCTCCATCGGCCTGTCGCCCCCGACGTCACTCGCCGTGCTCCAGGAACTGGCCACGATCCAGCCATAGGATTCGGCGGCCTGCCGAAAGAGCTCCGCCACCGGCTTGCCCTGCCCGCGTGCGTCGAAGGCATAGAGGATCGGCCATTGGCGCTCGGGGGTATAGGTGGAGGGGAGATAAAGGGCATACGCATGATCCGGCTGGCCTTGGGAGACCACCCTCTCGATCAACGTCCCGCGCGGGAGCTCGGCCGCCGCTAGGCTGGCGCTATGAAGGAGGAGAATCAGAAGAAAACCGAGCGAAGACTTATAGCTGCCCATGACTAGATCATACAGCCGGAGCCTCGAACCTCCTCCCACCTTCCATCTCCCGCCCGCCATCCGCGAAGGTTCTGGAATAGTCCCACCCCCCGCCCGGCCTCTAACCTCCTTCCTACTACCGAAGGAGGAGAAAGACCCGTGGCCAATCCCCTGTTCGCGCGAAAGCCCCTGAGCCTGCTGTTGGAGGAGCTCAAGGGCGAGAACCGTCTGCGCCGGGTGCTCGGGCCCGTGCAACTCACGAGCCTGGGCGTCGGCGCGGTCATCGGCGCCGGCATCTTCGTCACCACCGGAGCCATCGCGCGGCAGACGACCGGGCCGGCGCTGATGCTCTCCTACGTCGTCGCGGGGCTCGTCTGCGTCCTGGCCGCCCTGTGCTATGCCGAGTTCGCCTCGATGGTACCCGTCGCGGGCTCGGCTTATACATATGCCTACGCCACCCTGGGCGAGCTGTTCGCGTGGATCATCGGGTGGGACCTGGTCCTGGAATACGCCGTCAGCTCCGCCACCGTGGCGGACGGCTGGTCCGGATACTTCCAGAACATCCTGAGCGTCTTCGGCGTCAAGCTGCCCCACGCCATCTCCGGGCCGGTCGTCAACTACGACCCCGCGGCGGGAGGGCTGGTCGCCACCGGATCGTTCATCAACCTGCCCGCGGTCCTGATCGTCGCCCTGGTTACGGTGGTGCTGGTGGTCGGCATCCGCGAGAGCGCCGGGGTCAACACCGCGCTGGTGGCCGTCAAGGTCGCCGCCGTGGTGTTCGTGATCGCCGTCGGCGCGTTCTTCGTGAACCCCGCCAACTGGCGCCCCTTCGCTCCCTACGGCCTCACGGGTTTCCAACTCTTCGGCAGTACTCTCCTCGGCCAGAGCGACGCCGGCGGCCGGCCCCTCGGCATGCTCGCCGGCGCCGCTCTGGCATTTTTCGCCTACATCGGCTTCGACTCGGTCTCCACCCACTCGGAAGAGGCGCGGCGGCCGCAGCGGGACGTGCCCATCGGCATCATCGTCTCGCTCGTGCTCTGCACGCTCCTTTACATCGGCGTCGTCGCCGTGCTCACCGGCATGGTGCCTTACAACCAGCTCGACCTCGCCGCGCCGGTGGCGGACGCCTTCGGCCGCGTCGGGCTGCGCTGGGCACAATTCCTGATCGCCGCCGCCGGTATCGCGGGCATCACCTCCGTGCTGCTGGTCAACATGCTCAGCCAGGCCCGCGTGCTGCTCGCCATCTCCCGCGACGGCCTGCTGCCCATGAGCTTTTTCGGCGCGGTGCACGATCGCTTCCGCACGCCCTGGAAATCGACGATCCTGACCGGCGTCTTCGTCGCCCTGATGGCGGCGTTCCTGCCCATCAGCGTGCTCCTGATGCTGGTGAACATGGGGACGCTGCTGGCCTTCGTGATCGTCTGCGCGGCGGTGCTCATCATGCGCCGCACGCACCCGGACGCCGAGCGGCCGTTCCGCGTGCCCTTCGTGCCGCTGTTGCCGATCCTGGGGATCGCGAGCTGTCTGCTGCTGATGTTCTCGTTGCCCTCGGAGAACTGGCTGCGCCTGTTCGTCTGGCTGGGGATCGGATTCGTGATCTACTTCTTCTACGGCCGCAAGCACAGCAAGCTTCGCAAGCTGCGGGCCGCCGCGGCTGTGGACGAAAGGGAGGAGAGATCCGCATGAGCCGGCTCCGGGACATGGCGTCCGGCTTCACCCGCACCTTCTGGGTGGCGAACGGGCTGGAGCTGGTCGAGCGTTTCGCGTTCTACGGCGCGAAGGCGGTGCTGACGATCTACCTCGCGGAGCGCGTGGGCCTCGGCGCGCAGACGGCGGGCTCGCTCGCCGGCCTGTTCTCGGGCGTGCTCTACTGCCTGCCGATCCTCGCCGGCCCGATCGTGGACCGCTACGGCTTCAAGAAAAGCCTGGCGGCCTGCTTCTCGATCTTCTGCGTCGGCTATTTCCTGCTCGGCCTCGTGGGCATGGAGAGCGGGCGGCAGATCGCGGACGCGGTCGGTCGCGGACCCTACGTTCTGGCCGTGCTGATGCTGACCGCCATCGGCGGCTCGCTGATCAAGCCGTGCATCGTGGGGACCGTGGCCCGCACCTCGACGCCCGCCACCAAGTCGCTGGGATATTCGATCTATTACACCCTGGTCAACCTGGGCGGCGCCATCGGGCCGATCCTGGCCTTGCAGGTCCGGGAGTCGCTGGGGATCGAATTCGTCCTCGTGACCTCGTCCATCGCCTCGCTGGCCTGCCTGATCGGGACGCTTCTGTTCTTCCGCGAGCCCGAGCGAGAGCCGGGCGACGAGGCGCCGCGCTCCATCGGCAAGGTGATGCGGGACGCGGCCCTGGTCTTCCGCGACCTTCGCTTCATTTCCTTCCTCGTGATCTTCTCGGGCTTCTGGATCATGTTCTGGCAGATCTTCTATTCGCTGCCGTTCTATCTGACCGAAGCCCTCAAATTCGAGCGCTTCGAGCTGATCGAAACCGTGGACGCCTGGTCGCTCATCCTTTTCACCGTGCCGGTGGCCGCCTTCGTGCGGCGCTGGCATCCGATCGCCGCCATGACCGCGGGTTTCGCGGTGGCTTCCTGTTCCTGGGTGATCGTGGCGCTGGCGCCATCCTGGCCGGCCGTGGTGGTGGCGATGTCCATCTTCGCGTTGGGAGAGGCGATGCAGGCGCCGCGTTTCTATGAATACGTGGCCGATCTAGCGCCGCGCGACCGCGTAGGCACCTTCATGGGCTTCGCCTTCCTGCCGGTGGCGATCGGATCGTTCGTGGGGGGCCCGCTCGGAGGCTGGCTGGTGGAGACGTGCGTGCGCGGTCCGCACCCGGAGTCTTTCGCATGGTGGCTCGCGGGGATCGGATTCCTCTCGACGGCTTTGATGTGGCTCTACAACCGTTTCGTCGCCCCGGCGCCAGCTCTGGCGGCCAAAGGAACGGATGCATGATCCATAAGAGAATTGTTCTGATCCTTGCCTTGCCTTCTTTATGCTGCTGCCCGCAATCGTTGCGGCCGCCGATGGGCCTCCGGGAACCCGTGAAGAGCAGGAGAAGGTACTGGTGGATCTGGAGACGCGGCGCAGCCATGCGATCTGGAACACGGATCTTGAGATCCTGGACCGGATCTATGCGGAAGACTTCCGGGGCCTGCTGGGCAACGGACAGTTCACGGACAAGGCCGGCCTCTTCAAAGTCTTCAAGAACCAAGACCAGGGTCTCCGCTTCACCATCGAGGATCTCGACGCCCGCGTTCTAGGCACCGCTGCGGTGACCCACGGCCGGTTCATGGGCCTCAACGCGAAAGGAGACCTCGCCCTCCACTCCCGCTTCACCCACGTCTGGGTCTGGCGCGATGGGCGGTGGCAGGTGGCGGAGGGGGCGAACACGCCGATGCTGCGGGAGTGAGTGGGTGGCGAATCCTCTCCGAACCGTGCCTTCAGGCACATCCGCGGGTAGCCCCAGGTTTCAACCTGGGGCGGCAACGCCGGGCCATCGTTGCCGTCCCGGGTTGCCGTCCCGGTAAGATCCAGGCCTTCCCGCCCCAGGTTGAAACCGTGGGGCTACCCGCGATTGTCCCTCAAGGGACGGTTAATCATTTTTCACTGGGCCGGAGCCGCCGCCGGCAGCGGCGTCCTGGAGTACATCCCCACCGGATGCCCGGAGGGATCGACGACAAGGGCGATGGCTCCGATGCCGCCTGGCAGGTTGAAGGGGAACCCGGGCGGGATGGTTCCTCCCAGTTCCGTCGCCTTCTTGCAGCTTGCCTGGATGTCGGTCACCTGAACATAGACGACTCCGTTGAACCCGCTGATCTTGCCTTCGGCGACTCGCAGCGTCCCGATCGCCGTGCCGCGCGAGACGATCTCCGCCGCCAGATCCGTTCCCTGCACCGGAGTGAATTCCCAATCGAAGAGCTTGCCGTAGAACTCCTTGGATTGCGCCAGATTGGACGTCGTGAGGTCGAACCAGGCGATGCGGCCGGGTCCGACGTCCGCCGGGGGCGGCTTGGGGGGATCCGCCGCCTGGAGTTGTCCACTCACGAGAGCCAGGGCCACGGTCATCGCCAGAATCGCCTTTCGCATCGTTTTTCTCCTCATGGTTCGTGCCGTTTCACTCCGTATACATCCGGATCACCCGCTCGATCGCCGCCGCGCAGACGTGGCAGAAGGACTTGGGATTGCGGCTGAACATGATGCAGTCCACCTCGGGACGGTAGAGCCCCTTGGCTTCGTAGGATGCTCCCTCGAAGGCTCCAACCTTTCCGAAATGTTTTTCGGCGCGCAGCATGGGCGCGGTCTTCTTCCGCATCTCCTCGAAGAGCGCTTCCATTTCCTCCTCGGGGGCTCCCTTTTCGCGCAGCGCCCGGCGCTTCGTTTCGTAGCCAAGCACGACCTTGTCGTAGGCCTCCTGGTTCCAGGGCGTGGGGAGGGGTGTGCCGGCCGTCACGAGGTGCTTCCACTTCAGATTCTCCGGATCGAGCAGGGCGGTGACGTTCGGCTCCCAGGGCTCGGTTCCCGGCGGATTGAAGTCCTGATACGCCACCTGCGAGGTGTAGTACTCGTCCCCCAGACCCGCGAAGGAATGGCCGAATTCGTGGATCATCAGGTAGGCGGACTCGGCGCTGTCCACGGCGGCGGTGTTCCAGAGGTTGAAGATGCCGCCGCCTCCGTATTTGCGGTTGTTGGCGAGCAGGATCAGGGCGTCGTAAGGCGCCTGCGCCGCGGCCTCGCGCACGGCCTTGTCCTCGAAGGTCAGGACGTAGCGCTCCGAATCGAAGGCGTTGTAGGTGAGGCCCAGGGGCGTCTTGCGCCAGGTGCCGGTGCGCGGGTCGGTGACGCCGTTGCCGGGGGCGCCGAGGTCGAGCGCCCAGACGTTGAAGGCGTCCCGGTGCTGCTTGAACGGCTCGACGGCGAACAGGGCCTCGGTCAGGCGCCGGACGTCGGCGCGGTACTTCTGCGTGTCACCGGCGGTGTAGCCGTCGCCCAGGATCAGCAGGTCCACCTTGGTCGCCGACGGACCCTTCTCCTGGATCGTCAAGACCTCGGCCTCGGTCGCGACCGGCGAGCGGTTCACGATGCGGCTGGAGGGATCGATCAGCGTCGAGTAGATCTCCCGGAAGGTGCCGTCCGCCGTCCTTTTCTTGAGGACGAGTTGGGCCTTGCCCCGGGTCTCGGGGAAGCGCATGGATTCATGGATCGTCCGCCAGGTGCCGGCGGCGGCCTCGCCCGTGGTCTCCCACTCGCCGTAGATACTGGAGAAGCCGCGCGAGTAGACGACCTGGTTGGTGGCGGGATCGATCACCTCGAACAGGTACTTGCCGAAGTTGGTGTCGTCGATCAGGCGGACGCGGCTGCCGGGCCAGTCCCCCTCGAGACGGAGGCCGTCGAAGCTGATGTGCTCCTCCTTGGCGGTGCCGCTGTGGAAGTAGTCGAAGCGCATCGTCTTGCCGGTGAAACGGGCGTCGAAGTCGGCGGCCGAGGCCGGGACGGCGAGCACGAGGGCGAGGGCGAGCCCGAGAAGGCGGATGGGCATGGGTGGTCTCCTGTGTACGGGCGGATCTTATCCTGGGACCGCCGGCGTCCCGCCGGCAACTAACTCAAAAACGGAGTAAGTCTGCCGGCGGGACGCCGGCGGTCCCAGGAGGGGGCCTCGTACTAAAGTGATGCCCATGACCACCCCCCGCACCTTCCGCGCGGACCGCGGCGACGCCCGGGAGCGGCTCGACCGCGCTCTGCTGCGGCATCTGGCCGACCGGCCGGAGATCACCCGGGCGCGCATCCAGGCGTGGATCGGCGACGGGCTGGTGCGGATCAACGGCGCGGTGGCGGCGAAGCCGGCGAGCCGGCTGGCGCTGGGGGACGAGGTGGAGATCGTCCTGCCGCCACCTCCGGCCCGGCGGCCGGTGACTCCCCAGGAGATGCCGCTCTCGGTGCTCTACGAGGACGAGCACCTCCTGGCTCTCGACAAGCCGCCCGACCTCGTCGTCCATCCCACGCCGGGGCATCGGGAAGGGACGCTCGTCAACGCGCTGCAATGGCGGGCTCGGGAGTGGGGCGAAGGCGCGCGGCCGGGGCTGGTGAGCCGGCTCGACAAGGGGACGTCCGGCGTCGTGCTGGTGGCCAAGACGCCGGCGGTCCACGGCGCCCTCGCCCGCGCGCTGCGCAGCCGGACGGCGGAGAAGGAGTATCTGGCGGTGATCTATGGCGCCACCCCGTTCGTCAAGGGGAGCGTCGAGCTCAAGGTCCTTCGCGACCCGCAAGACCGGCGGCGGATGACCACGTCCAAGTCCGAGGGGCGGGACAGTCTGACCCTCTACGAGCGGCTGGCCGAGGGGAGCGGTCTCACGCTCGTGCGCTGCCTGCTGAAGACGGGCCGCACCCATCAGATCCGCGTGCATCTGAAGGCGCTGGGGCTGCCGATCGTGGGCGATCCGCTCTATGGCGAGCCGCGCTGGAAGGGGATCGCGGACGCGGATCTCGCCGCGCTCTGCCGCGACTTTTCCCGGCAGGCCCTGCACGCCTACCGGCTGGCGTTCGTCCATCCGGCGACCGGCGCTGCGATGGAGATCGTCGCGCCGGTGCCGGAGGACATGGCGGGCCTGCTCGCCGCGGTGGGGCTCAGGGCGTAACGGGCTCGACGTCCGTCACAAAGTAGTCGGTCTCCCCGAAACAGGTGGTGGGGATCCCCATGTGCTGCTCGTAATGGAGCCGCACGCGCTTGCCCATGGACTCGTTCAGCCGCTGGGCGACGGCGTCGTCGCGGATGGTGAAGCGGAAGATCTCGGGCATGGCGCCGGGCAGGTTGACCATCGCGAGCTCGCCTTCCCAGGTCTTGCAGACCCACCCCTTGCGGGAGAACTTCTGGACATATCCGACCCGCTCGCCTTCGGAGTAGTCGAAGCTGAGGGCGATCCATACGTACAGCGCGAAGAAGAGGACCGCGGCCACGAGCAGCAGGATCAGCATCAGCCCCAGTCTGCCGCGCCGGCGGACCGGAGGGTTGGCTGCGGAAGGCTGGAGGGTTTCGGCCATGCCGGGATCATGGCACAGATCCCTTCGTGCGGCTTGTCCCGTTTGTTCTCTTAGCAGCACCAGTAATAGTCAAGGAGCTTATTGGAGAAACGCTCGTCCAGCAGGCCCGGCGAGACCGGCTCTGAGCTATTCGTCTGAGCCCGCCTCCTCGTCCCCCCTGTCGCCGCGCCGATCCCACGGCTCTGGCGGGTCTTAAAGATTTGGTCACCCCCCGTAGAAGCTAGGTTCAGGCTACGGAGCTCAGTCGTTGTACCTTTTGGAGGAGGTGTGCGTGAGCGAAAGTCGTTCCTGTCTCAACCGAAGCAAAACATTGAAGCTGGCGCTGCTGTCCCTCGCGATCACCCTTCTGGTGACGCCGCTGGCGATGGCCGGCGACGAGCCCGCGTCGCCGGGCGTCGTCCGCTCCACCGCCAAGGCGTCGCGTCCCGCCCATCTGCTGCTACCCGCTCCCGCGGGGCAGGGGGTGGTGGGGGCGCAGGGAGACGAACCGATCGCCTACATCGGCCATGGCGGGTTCTTCGACCAGAAGGGCCGGCAGATCGTGCCGACGGCCGAGTTCGTGGCCAAGGCGCAGAGCTGGTACCGCGAGCGGCTCCTCTCCAGTCTCAAGCCCAGGCAGCGGGCGGCGTTCGCCGCTTTCGAGCAGCGGCTCGGGAAGGACCTCAACCTGGCCGGGCAGGCGGGGCTCGTCGTGCGGCAGCGTTCGCTCCAGTGGCTGGCCACACAGGCGCCGCGCTCGGTGGCGACCGACCGCATGCGGGGCAAGCTGAGCGCTCTGGCCTACCGGCTGGAGTGGCAGCTTCCGGTCCGTGACGATCTCAACGAGCTCCGGAGTCTCGAGCCCTTCGCGCTCGATCCCAAGATCCAGGCGCGGCTCAAGCTGCCGGAATTCACTCCGCCGGTCGACAAGACGGCCACCGCGAACAGCGGCGCGGCCTACATCGCGGAGTGCATGGCGAACAACGTACCGATTCCGCCCTCGATCGGCGACCTGACTCCCGGCAATTGGACGAGCCTGGGCTTCATCCCGCAGGCCGAGCAGTTCATCGTCTTTACGCCGGCCGAGCTCCGGGTCTTCCAAAACGCCGACGGCATGTGCTTCGCCCTGCCGCGGTATACGAACAACTTCCAGACGACCGTGGCGCTGGACGGCGTGATCTGCCTGAGCCAGACCACCGGGAAGGTGTGCTTCTGGGACAATCAGATGGCCGGCTCGACCTTCAGCTTCCCCACCGGCGACCTGATTCCCATCGGCGTACCGAATGCGGGCGTCGATCCGATGCTTCGGTACCAGGCCGGCGGCGCCGAGCTGAACGCCTTCGCCGGCGGCGTCTGCACCGACTGCCACGCCGGCGAGAACCCGTACATCATCCATCCGGACTCCGACCTGGACCCCGGCGCCGGCACGCTTTTCATGGGCGCGCTGGGCCTGCCGACTTTCGCGCCGACCCGGTACGATCCGCTCGTCCTGGCCTCCTGGGATCAGAACCAGCTCTCGCAGGCTTTGGATGTTCCCCCGGTGTGCGCCGGCTGCCATGTGCAAGGCTCGGCCGGCCGGTTCCCCCACCTCTCCACGGATATACCCGGCTATTGCAACACGATCCTGGCCCAGGCCGTTACGGACACGATGCCGCCGTTCTCCCCGGGGAGCGAGGTCGGCACGACGGATCTCGACGACTTCCTTTTCTGGTGCGGCGAGCCGGTCAGCGCGGGTCCGAGCAACCGGGGTGACCCGCACCTCACCACCACCAACGGCGTCAACTACGACTTCCAGGCCGCGGGCGAGTTCACGTCGCTGCGCAACTCCGCCACGGGGTTCGAGCTGCAAACGCGCCAGACGCCGGTGCTCACCACCTTCACCCCCGGCCCGAACGCCTATACGGGTCTGGCGAGCTGCGTGAGCCTCAACACCGCCGCGGCCTTGCGGGTGGGCAAGACCCGGATCAGTTATCAACAAGCCGGCAAAGCCGGCACCTCCTCGCAGATGGAGCTGCGCATCGACGGCAAGCTGACCACCCTGCCGTCGAGCGGCAGCCTCAATCTGGGAGGCGGCAACACGATCGCCAGGGCCGCCGCGGGCGGCGGCATCGACGTCCGGGCGGACGACGGAACCCGCGTGATCGTCACGCCCAACTATTGGACTTCGCAAGGCTACTGGTATCTGGACGTCGAGGTCCTCAAAACCCCGGCGCGCCAGGGCACGATGGGCCATATCCGCCCCTCCGAGTTCCTGCCTCGCGCGCCGAACGGCTCGTCCTTCGGTCCGAAGCCGGTTCCCCTCCTCGCCAGGCACAACCTGCTCAACGGGACGTTCGCCGACGCCTGGCGCGTGACGAGCACGACGAGCCTGTTCGACTATGAGGTGGGTACTTCGACGGCGAGCTTCACCAACCGCAACTGGCCGCCGCCGCCCGGCTCGGCCTGCACCTCCATCGTTCCTCCCTTCCCCTGGCCGGGAGTGGAGACCCGGACGCCCGTGAGGCCGATGGATCCCGCCGAGGCCGAAAGGGTGTGCAGCCCCGTCGCGGACGCGGCAGCCCGCAAGGATTGCGTCTTCGACGTGACCGTAACGGGCAACGCGGCGATGGCGAACGGCTACATCACGACGTTGTTCTTGAGAACGACCCCGTAGCGTCTGTCACAACTGGGGGCCGGTGAAACCGGCCCCCAGCACCTACCATCGCAGCCTCTCACGAACCTCGGCATTCCCTGCCGCTCCTTCGGGTATACTTGGAATACAGGTGCTGAAGGAGGGACGGATCAATGGGAAAGTTACCGCCCATGCAAGAGGCGAAGCCCTCTCAACCGCAGGCGAAGGGGCAGACGAGACTACAGCCCCCGCCTCACCCGGCCATCCAGCCCAGGATGGCCGCGCCGTCGCCGCAGGGGCCCAAGCCGGTCGCGCCTCCGCCTCCGGTCCACTGGCCGCAGCCCGCCCCACACGTCTTGCAACGAAAAGTGGCAGGGGGAGGGCAACAGAACGGCGCGCAGACCAGTCCCGCCGTGCCCCCGGTCTACTGGCCCCATCAGGCGCCGCAAGCTTTACAGACGAAAAGCGCTCAAAGCCCGCAAGCGGGTCAGGCGCCGCGCCGGGACGCCGCCCCTCCGGCCCACGGCGTGCGACCGGCGGTGGCGCAATTGGCTTCTTTATGTAACTGCAGCAAGCCGGGGAACAAACATAAAAGCGACTGCCCGGCCAACAAGAAACGGAAAAAGGCGAAGGCCAAAGAAGTCAAGGTGGTACATCAGGAGAGCCAGTCGATCAGGAATCTATACGCCTATGACTCTGCCTGGGCGAACAAACGAGTCATTTCAGAAAAAATGGTCAAAGATTTCGTAAGTTCATACGGCGTGATCCATGGTCATGCGTCGAGCAGGTCGGACAAAGACGCAAAACGGCACGAAAACACGTCAAGGGATCTTGAAGCCTTCCACAGTTGGTACAACCAAAACAAGGACAATTACTAGCACCCGGCGATGCGCCCTCCAGAGCCACTGGGGGCGCCTCGCCTCCTCCCCAGCGCCGTTCAGGGCGTGTAGGTGATCACCAGCTCCGGCTGGTTGCCCGCGGCGGCTTCCCCCGAATAGAAGCCCACGTAGTCAGTGCCAAGGTCGTCGTTGTCGTCGAGTGTCATGTAGACGCGGAACTGGGTGGTCCCGGTCTTGTTCACGGCGGCTCGCCCCGCGGCATTGAGGCTGCCGGTCGAGAAGGTGCCGTTCGCGGTCGGATTGCTCATGGAGGCGACGCCGGCGGCGGCCGCCGCCGCCTCGAAATCCCCGGCGGCAAACGCGGTCGAGCCCCCGAACGCCGAGCTCATGTCGACCGTGCAGGTGCCATGCGTGGTGAAGGGGCTGGTGCCCGAGACCGTGCCGCGCTTGAGCCGCAGGGTTGCCGCCGTGATGGTCGCCGTATCCGGGAGCGCAGACGTATCAAAGGAGACGATCGACCGGTATTGGGTATCGTCCGAGAAATCTCCAACGCGCAGGGACGAAGTATTGTTGTCGGTCGAGTTGCCGCCACCGCCGGCATTGTTGTTTTCCGCCGTCTCCCAGAGGCGGCCGTCCTGCGCCGCCGCCGAGTAGAAGGTGACGGTCACGGAACCCCCCGAGGTGACGGTCAACGTGATCGATGCCGAGCCCGAAAGGCCGCCCGAGTCGGTCACCGCGGCGGTGATCGTATGGTTGCCGGCCGACAGGGCCGACGTCGAGAAGGAAGCGCCGCTGCCGATCGTGCCGTCGAGCGAGGAGGTCCAGGCGAGGCCCGAAGAGAGGTTGCCATCCAGGATATCCGAGGCTGTACCGCTGAAGGTCACGGCGGTCCCCGAGGCAAAGCTCGAGCCGTTCGCCGGGGCGGTGATCGTCACGGAGGGAGCCGTATTGCCACCGCTCCCGCTGATGTACAGGAAAATCGCGCTGACCGCTCCCCAATTGTTCGCTGCGTCCTTGCCGCGCACGAAAAGAATGTGACGGCCGGCGCTGAGGCCGGCGGTCGCCAGCGACGCCGTAACGGTTTCGCTGGTGCTGCTGAACGCACCGTCGGCGGCGGTCATGGCGACGGGGACGGGAGCGGCTCCCCACGGCGGGGTATCGACGTACACCTCGGCCGCGGCAATGTTCTGGCTCGGTTCGGTGCCGTTGGTGTTGTTGAAACGGCTGTCGTTGACGCTCGCGGTGAGCGTCACGTTGGTTCCCGCCGGAACACCGGGCGCGGTCGAGCCGGCGCTGAGCGAAACCGTCACGGTTTCAGGGCCTGCCGGGGTCAGGTACGGCGTACGCGCCGCCTTCGCGGCATACTTGAGCGCCGGCAGGTTGGCCGGCAGGAGGGTATTGGTGAAGTAGGTGCAGGACTCGAAGAAAGCGGTTCCGAGCTCAATCGTCAGGGAGGCGATGCCGAGCGTGCCGTAACAATGGTCGTCGGTCGCGCCGTCGGTCGGATAGAGGCCCACCGATTGCGCCGGCGAGTGGCCGTTGAAGTAGGCCAGCTTGCGGCCGAGGGTTTGCAGAGCGGCGCCATTCGGCGCCACCGAGGCCGTCATGCCCCAGGGCCACAACATCAGCCTGCCCGAGCTGTGCAGGTCGATGTAGAGGCCGCTGGTGGTGGCCGGCGCGGCGTCGGTGATGTTCGGGCCGCGCTGGTCGGGGAAGATCGCCGCCATGTAGGCCTGCAGGGCCTGCGCTTCGGGCTCCGAAGCGGCGCTCGGGCCGCGGTAGGTATCGTTGCAGGGGTTGGTGCTCGAACCATTGCAGCAGCCCCACATGAAGGCAAAATTGCGGTTCAAGTCGGCGCCGCGGCTCGAGCTGGTGGCGCCACAGTAATTCTCGTTGACGTTCTTGCGCCAGGAAGCGCCGGCCTCCGCCTTCTTGCGGCCGTCCGGATTCGACTGCAGCAGCAGATGGACCTCATGGTGGTCGAGCAGCCAGGTGGCATCGGCATCGGTTCCATACCCGGAGATCAGCGACTCGGCGAACCGCAGCGCCAGCTCGACCGGCGTGTACTCGCGGGCGTGCAGGCCGGAATTGAGCAACAGTTTGGGCTTGGGACCGGTGAGCGCCGAGTTGGTCAGCTTGAGCACCTTGAGGTCGTAGCCGGTCCGGCCGATCGACTTCTCCCACGAATCTCCAACGTCGCTGAAGGTGGCGAGGGTCGGGTTGGCCGTGACCAGCGCCTGCGCCGACGTGAACGTCTCCTCCACCGTGCGGTAGCAGGAGTAGCTCGGGATGGAGCGGTTGATGCGAGAGTAGCGGTCGGCGGCCTCCTGGTCGATTTCGACCCGCAGGCCGGAAGCCAGCAGGCGGTCGTACTCGTCGAAGCTCACTTCGAACAGCAGGTAGCCCAGCTCGTAATTCGACTCGGTCGGCTCGATGCTGGCGGCGAGCTTGTGCGCAGTGCGAAGATCCTTGAAGTAGACTCGCACAAAAAGATGATCGGTCTTCTCCACGTCGGCGCTCTGGGCGATCGAGGGAGTGGGCGCCACGCATGCCAACAAGGCGAGCAGGCAGATGATGTGCCGGGCAATTCCAGGCATGGAGGCTACTCCTTCTTGGGTCGAACACTGCCGAGACAGCCCCGACAGGTAAGCCGCCACCAACTGACAACCGGAGCTACTTCTATAACGAACATGGTGCTGGCCACCGAGGAAAGGGGACAGGACCTCCGGAAAGCGGAATGCCCTCACCCCCAGAAGAGGTGCCATGCTCTTCGCTTGGGGCCGCGGAAGAGGTGCCATGCTCTTCGCTTGCTTCGCTTGGGGCTGGGCGATCCTCTTCTATGACTCTTCGATAGATCTCGAAATATCCTCCTGACCCCCTCCGCAAACGCCCGTAGTTCTAGGGTCTTTCAGATTGGAGCCCCGTTTTACGTCTTTTTAGGGGTATGGGAAGACACTTGCGCTTCATCCCCGAAGGGGGCGCTTTGGTAGAAGTCACCTGCCGGACGATCCACGGCCGGTTCCTGTTCACTCCCAGCCCTGAGCTCAACGACATCATCGTCGGCGTCCTCGCCCGAGCCCAGCGGCTCCATCCGGTAGACATCTGCTCGCCGGTCTTCATGTCCAACCATATGCATTACCTGCTATGGGTTCCGGACACTGAGAGGCTGAGCGACTTCATGGAGTACACGAGCTCCAACCTGGCCCGGGAGGTCTCGCGTCTCACAGGCTGGGACGTCAAGATCTTCGACGGCCGGTACCATCTCGTCGTGGTCAGCAACGAAGAGTCGGCTCAAGTGGAGCGGCTGCAATACCACCTCTCTCATGGATGCAAGGAGAACCTGGTCGCGCATCTGACGGAATGGCCCGGGGTTCACCTGATCCACGCTGTGGAGAACGACGGAGTCCTGAAGGGCTACTGGTTCGACCGGACCCAGGAATACGCCGCCCGCCGCCGCGGGGAGAAGCCCGGTCCTCTCCAGTACGCCACACCGGAGGAACTGGTCCTGTCGCCGCTGCCGTGCTGGAAGCATCTCCCTTCCGAGGAGTACAAGCATCGGCTCCTGAAGATGAGGGATGAGATCGAAGCCGAAGCCGCCGCCGCGAGGGCGAAGACGGGGAGTCAGCCTCTGGGCCGGAAAGCGATCCTGGCGCAGCATCCGCACCATCAACCAGAGACCCTGAAGAAGTCGCCGAAACCCAGGATCCACGCCGCAAGCCACGCCACCCGCTGGTGGTTCTATGAGATGTACTCCTGGTTTGTAGCCGCCTATCGCACTGCCGCCTCGAAGCTGCGGGCGGGGGACCGGATGGTCGTCTTCCCGGCAGGATGCTTCCCACCGGCCTTGCCTTTCACAGGCGGGTGATCTCTCGGAGGTCGTTTCTGTCCTACAGCATGGCGGAGTAAGTCAACTCGCGGAGTTGGAAAGGGAGAGGTGTGAGCGGAGAGTTGATTTTGACTTGAAATTGATGGAATAGACCGCCGGTTGGGTGCGCAGAATCTGTCCTCATCCCGAGTTTCGGGTCTCGGGACGGGACAGAATCGAGCCGGAGTGGGGGATAAGAGGGCGGCTATCGACGGGAAGCGCTCAGGCGCTTCCCGTTTACATGGCACCTACTGTAGCACCTACTGTAGATCGCACAGGCAGGGCCTCCCCACGGTAACCAACGTGTGGTTTCAAGGACACGGGCCCGGATGAGCCACCGCGATCCCAGTAGAGTTTGCGGCGCATTCATTGCTGTAAGTCTTACCATCGCAACCGCAGACCGGGACTTCATCGAAAGTGCAAACCTCCGGCTTGTTCCGACAAAAGCCGCCCACCGGTCCGACTCTGCAGTTCGCAGCGAGGAGGAAGTCGCAAAACTGCCCTGCCGGGCAGGGGGTTGCGTCCGGAAGGCCGCAAATCCCCGGTCGCGCTGCGGGCTTGCATTTGCCGCCGCTGCCGGCGGTGTAGATTGCCGAGAAATCTGTCTCGGTCAACGCGTGATCGAAGATCTCAAGCTCGTCCATCAACCCGCGATAGAATGAGGGCTCGTCTCCGCGTCCAATTGCGGGAAAGTAGCCGATCACAAAGTTGCCCGTGTAGTGACCTCCCCCTCCCCCGAGCACGTCAATGGGTGGAAAGACTTGGGCGAGCTGACCGTCCACGTACAGCCGGATGACGGTGTTCTTGCCAGCGGCGTCGTGGGTGACAGTGGCGCCCACGAAGTGCCAGAGCCCGTCGGCGAGGTTTGAGCATGCCGGGACTGTACAGATCCCGCCCACGCTGTCCACTTCGAAGCCCAGGGCGCCCCCGTTCAGGAAGAAGGAGAAGCCGATGGGAGCATCGGCGGGGGCTACGATACTGCTGATCAGTACACTGAAGTCTCTCTGGTCCGTGCGTATCCAGGTGTCGACAGTGTAGCCGCTCCCCTGCGAAAGATCGACATCCAGCGGGCCACCGTTTTGAACGGAGGCCAAGTCGCTGGTGCCATTGAAAGACAGGGCGCCGCCCACCATTCCGGTGACCATTGTGGTGCCCGTGAGCGCTGCGTCGTGAGGACCGGTAAAGTGTCCCGCAATGTCGGTGGCCTTCTTTGCCCCCGCGGACTCATCGAAGGGCCACCAGGCCACCGGCGTGCACCCCAAGGCAGCGCACTTGCACTTGCCGGCATTCCCAGCGCGGGCGATGTCCGCCACTTCCAGTCTGCGTAGCGCGCGGTTGAAGATCTCTACCTCGTCGATGGCGCCATCGAAAAAGCTTGAGGGTGTGCCGGACAAGGCCCCCACGCGGAGTGGCGCAAAGGTGTCCAGCGGGCCGCTGTCGGCATTTACATTGAAGCTGGCCACCTCCGTTCCGTCCACATAAAAACTAGCGCCAAAGGGGCCGAAGGTCTCGCGCTTCACGGTAACCGCGACGTGGTGATATTGGCCGTCCGCCACGGAGGTATGGGAGATGTAATTGTGGAACGTTCCAGTGCCGTTGCCGAGTTGGAGTCCCGGCCGTCCCCGATAGAGAAAGAAGTGGTATCCGATCGCATGGGTACCAAAAATCTCCCGCTTGTCCACGATGACCTGTACCCCGGCGACCCGCTTCGTCCGGACCCAGGCGCCGATCGAGAAGTCGCCGCTGCCGAGATTGAGAAGTGAGCTGTGAGGCACTTCCACGAAATCGTGAGAGCCATCGAAAGAGAGAGCTCCGTCGACGACACCCGACACGGGAATCGGATTTCCGACATGTTTTCCGTGTTGAGCGGTGGCGAGGTCACGAGAGGTCATGCCCTTGGTTTCGTCAAAGGTCCACCACGCGATCAGTCCCTGCGGCGCTCCCACGCAGCTCGTCCCTGCGGGGACCGCTTTCGTCCTTACACTCTGTTTCTGCTCGGAGCCTGAACCTGCAGGCGAGGCCGATCCGGCGAGACCCAGCCACCCTGCCATGAACATGGCAAAGAAAAACATAATGTCCCCCTTTCGTCCGGCACCGCGTCCATAGGTATGCTCGGCGGCAGAGCCCGGCAGCAATCCAGATTTTATCAGCGCCTGAAGAGCCTCTTGGTCAATCCTGGCATCACCAGCCATAAGGGGTCTCCTTTTTGCCTTCAGTCAGTTGCCTTTGCCTCCGAATTCTTCATCGGGTAACGGGGCATCAACCTTGATAGATCCCGCGAACCTCGCGGAGGTTTAGTCGGAGGAGTACGTGCTGGCCGCCTTTCGAGTCAAACCGGCGCATGGAAGGCCGCGTGGACGCAGGTCGGCGAAATCTCAGCCGGATCCTCCCGCGGATCAGTGCGAGGGCCCGTCGGCGGAGTCGTGATCCCGAGACTCTGAGAGGGAAAACGGAGAGGATAGCCTCCGTAAGCTTCGGCAGGGTGTCGTCAGAGCCGGATCGTCGCGGCAATCCCTCATAATCATGGCGATGGCGGAAGCGGAAGAGGTCCCACGGAAACGGCGGCGCTGGCGCAAGGTGGTGGGGTGGGCGGCCCTTGTGGCGGTAGTCCTGCCCGTCCTGCTCCTGCTCGCGGCTTTTCTGAGCCTGCGGGCGCAAGGCGTCCGGGAGGCGATCCTGGCCCGGGTGTCGCGGATCCTGGCGGAGGAGTACGGCCTGGCCCTGACGGTCGAGGACTTCACGCCGTCGTGGCGGAGCAGCCGGGTCAACCTGCGCAACGTCCGGGTGGGCGCGCCGGGGGCGGCTCCCCTGGTCGTCGCGGAGCGGGTGGGGATCGGCATCGAGCTGTCTTCGCTCCGACGCCGGCCTCTCGTGCTGCGGGAACTGGAGATCGAGGGGGTGCGGGCCGATCTCAATGCGCCGGTTCCCAAGATCCCCGAGTCTCCTGAAGAAGCGGGACCGGGGGTGGAGATCCGGCGCATCGTAGTCCGCCGCGGCTCCGTGATCGGCGCTCCCCTGACCGGACCGGCCGCGCAATGGCTGCGGGGCTGGACGGCCCAGGATGTTGAAGCCACGGGTGCGTATCGCGGCGGGCGGCTGGATCTCGACCTCAGGAACGCCAAGGCCGTTCTCGACCGGCCCGATTTTGGACGCCAGGAGCTGAGCGCCCGGGGGAAGGTGGCTTTCGAGCCGGAGAAGCCGCTACGGCTGGACGATCTCGTCGTGACCGGCGACGGCCTCAAGATCGCCGCGTCCGGGTCGGTGGGACTGGAGGAGGGGGCTCCGGTCTCGGCGGTCTTCGACGTCCAAGCCGAGACGAGCGCCCTGGTGGCCGGGGTGCCTCCCCGGGGACGGCTCCACGCCCGCGGCAACGTGGCCCTGCCGGAGAACCAGGGGAGGGTGACGCTGACGGCCCAGGACATCCCGGCCGAGGCGTTCCGTCCCTATCTCGATCCGAAGCTGTGGGCCGACCTCTCGCTGGCGGGCACCGCCGCGGATCTCCAGGCCGATGCGGCGATCGGTCCGGGGGATTGGACCCGGGTGGAGGGCAAGGCCGAGGCGACGTGGCGGCGCGGGCGGCGCCGGTTCGCGGACGTCGAGGTCCGCGTCGCGCCGGGCGTGGCGCCGCTGGTCCTGGCTGTGGACGGCGAGTTGCTTCCCGGCTCGCCTGGCCGGCGCGTGGTGCGGGGGAAGATCCTGGCGCAGAGCTGGACGGAGCTGGCCCAGGCCACGGCGGACGGCCTGCGCGCCGAGGTCCGTGTCCCGGACGTGCGGGCCGCCGTGGCCGAGGTCCGGTCGCTGTGGCCCCGGCTGATCCCCGCACCTCCTTCGGAGATCCCGCTCCAGGGCTCCCTGACGGCGGACCTCCGGGTCTCCGGAACCCTCGAATCTCCCGACGCCGGGGCGGAGGCGACGTGGATTCCCCGGCCGGGCTCGCGCGTCCGTCTCGAAGCCAAGGGAAAGCCGAAGACCTGGACGGGCAACGCCAAGGTCTACGCCGAGGCCCTGCCGCTGGAGATGCTCGGCGCGTTCGCTCCCGGCCTCTCCGGGACTCTCACCGGCACGGCGGATCTCTCGGGATCGCGCAAGGGGTACCGGACCCGCGTCGAGGCCGCCACCGCCTCCCTGGCCTTCCCGCCGACGCTCCAGAGCCTGGACAGCGCGAACGTGGCCGCGAACGGGACGCTGACGATCCAGCCCCTGGCGTACCGGGGCACGGTGAACGTCGACGGCTCCGGCCTCTTCGTGCGGCCGAACGCCTCGGACACCGCCCGCGTCGGACGTTTCCAGGTCGCGGCGGACGGTCTCTTCAACGAGCGGTCCTATACCGGCCGGATCTCCCTGACCGGGGAAGACGTCGAGGCGCCGGGGACCGCCTTGGCGGACCGGATCGCGGCGGAGGCGGACGGCCGGCTCGTCTTCGCTCCCCTGGCGTACGACGGCGCGCTGGCGCTGGAGGGGACGGGCGTCGAGGTCCCGGGCACGGCGCGGGTGGACCAGCTCCGGCTCGCCGGCAACGGCAAGGTGACGGCGGATCTCCGCTCCCTCGCCGCCACCGCCCGGGTGGACGCGGACCGGATCGTCCTCACCGAGGCCGGAACCGAGATCCGGAACCTCCACGCCGAGGGCCGGGGGGAGGGGCGCGAGGTCCACATCTCCGCCCTCTCCGGCGAGCTTCCGGAAGGGCGGACCTTCGCCGCCTCGGGCCGGGTCGTCACCGATCTCTCCGAGGCCGATCTCTTCCTGAACCTGGTCCGCCCCGTGGACGCCGTGACCGCGGCCGACCTCACCGTCCGGCTGCGGAGCGGCGTGGTGGACGTGGACGCTCCCCGCCTGGAGACCGCCAGCGGACCGGTGACGCTGCGGGCCAGCATCCCCCTGGGCTCGCTCGCCCAGATCCCGCAGCTCGCGGAGGCGATGAAGGCCCTGCCGCTGGAGAAGGCGCCGGGCCGGATCTCCCTCCAGGTGCGGGCGCCGGAGCTGGACTCGCAGCCGCTCCTGGCCGCCCTCGGCCTGGAGCCCCGTCCCGAGCGGGTGCGGGCCGGCCTGGACGCGGACCTCACGCTCGATCCCACGGCCCCGGCGGCCGGGGAGGGGGAGATCCGCCTGACCGGGCTGGTCGCCGAGACGCCGGACGGCCGCGTCGCCGCCGAGGGTCCCGCCGTGATCCGCCTGGGCGAAGGGCGTCTCGACCTCCTGCCGGTCCACCTGAACGTCGAGGGAGGCGGCCTCCCCGCCACCGGCATCGACTTCGAAGCCGGCGCCGTCCTCGCCCGCTCCTGGCGTCCGCTCGAAGATCCGTTGTCCGCCGCCGTGAGACACGTCTTCGCGAAGGGAAGCGGCACGCTGGACGCCGCGCTGCTCAATCCCTTCCTGGAGGGCGGCGTGGCGGAGGGCTCGCTGTCGTTCGTGGGCGACGTCTCCGGTCCGCCGGACCGTCTCCAGGGCAACGTCCAGGCGGACGGCCGGGGCGTCTCCTTCGAGCTGCCCGGGGCCGGGGTCCGCGTCGAGAATCCCCAATTGACGGCGCTGCTGAGAGACGGCGGCTGGCGGATCGAGCGCGGCGTGGCCGAGGTCAACGGCGGCGAGGTGAGCCTGGCGGGCGGCCTGACGCCGGCTGGAGCGGCGGACGTCGAGGCCCGGCTCGCGGGGGTGCGATACCGGCTGGACTACGGCGTCGAGACGGTGGTCTCCGGCAATCTCCGCTTCCAGATGCCGCCGGGTGAAGGGCGGAGCCGCCTGACCGGAGCCGTCACCGTGGACCGTGGCGTGCTCGACCGGGACGTCAACGTGGACCGCGAGGTGCTCGCGGTCCTTTTCGCTCCGGACGACACCCCGGGGACCGAGGAGAGCTTCCTTTCCACCGTCGATCTCGATCTCAAGATCAAGACCGGCCAGGGCGTGCGGGTCAGGAACAACGTGGGGGACCTGCGGGCCTCCTGGCAACAGCTCGACGTGACGGGGACGCTGGAGGAGCCGGTCATCCGGGGGCGGATCCACCTCGATCCCGGCGGCCTGGCCTGGCTCTACGGCCAGACGGTGCGGATCGACCGCGGCACGCTGGTGCTCACGGGCGATCCCCTCGATCCCGTGAAGCTCGAAAACTTCTCCTACACCACCTCGCTGCAGGATCCCCGGATCGCCAGCCTGCGAGGGGAGAGCCCGCTGGACCTCCTGGAGCAGAACCGCCTGGAGGAGGATCTGGATGAGAACGCGAGAGCCGAGAGGCAGCGACAGGCGCTGACCCAGGGCGTCACCGGCTACTACGGGGCGCGGCTGGCCGAGCGGCTGGGCTCCTCCCTCGGGCTGGGGGGCTTCTCCGTCCGCCCCACCCTGGTTTTCACCGAGACCGATCCCACCGCCCGGCTGACCGTGGGGCGCGACCTCTCGCGCTACGTCTCCCTGGCCTTCTCCCTCGACCTGCGCAACGCCGAGCGGCAGACCTACCTGCTCTACGTTCAGAACCTGACCGGCCTTCCGGGGCTGCGGGTCGAGGGCTTCACCAACGACGAGAGGGAAGAGGGGGCCAGCCTCCAGCAGTCCTTCGAGCTGGGCGGCGGCGCGCCCCGCCAGGAGACGGGACCGCGGCTGCGCCGGGTGGAGATCTCCACCCCCAAGGGAGGGGTCTCCAAGCGGCGGCTTCGCCGGGCCATCCGGCTGGAGAAGGGAGATCCCGTGACCGAGGGGGCGGAGTTCGGCGCCGAGCTGGACGTGGCCGAATACCTGCGGCGCGGGCGCAAGGTGCATCCGAGCCCCCGCATCGAGGTCCGCACGGAGCCGGTGGCCTCCCGGCCCGGCTGGGTGGACCTCGCCGTGACCGTCGAGCCCGGCCCGCGGGCGTCCTTCGTCTTCGCGGGCGACCGGCCGTCCCGGGCGTTGCGCCGGGAGATCATCGCCCTCTATCGCGCGGACTTCTATGAGCAGCGCTCGCTCGAAGAGATGCGCAAGGCGGCGGTGCGGGCCTTCCGGGGCGCCGGCCATCTCCGCCCCCGGGTGACGGTCGAGGTCCAGGCGGAGCGCCCGGAGGACCCGGACAGCCCGCGGACGGTCACCCTGCGCGCGGACGCCGGACGCCGGGCCTCTCTGGAGGACCTGGAGATCGTGGGGCTTCCCGCCGAGGAAGCCCGGCGGGTGGCGGCCAGCTTCCCCGGGGCGCTCTCCCGCGCCGAGTTGGCGGCCCGCGAGCCCGGCGCCGACCGCCGCCTGCTGAACGCGCTGCGGTCCCTGGGCTACACGGAGCCGAGGATCCTGACGCGCTTCGTGCCGGCGGACGGCTCGCGCGTGGTGGTCGGCGTCGAGCCGGGGCCGCGCAAGGTCCTGAGCGCCGTCGAGATCGCGGGCGTCGAGGAGAGCGAACGGCAGCGGCTCCGGGAGCTCGTGCCGCTGCGGGAGGGCGATCCCGCCCGCAACGACCTGGCCCTCGAGGGGGCCTTGCGCCTCGGGGAGGATCTGGCGAAGCGCGGCTACGCGGACGCCACGGTCCAGCTCGAGGTCACGGCGGAGCCGGCGCGGCTCGTCTACACGGTGACGCCCGGGACCCGGTATCGACTGGCCGGGTTCGACTTCGAGGGGGAGCGCTGGTCGCGCTCGGGGCCGCTGCGCCGGTCGGCGGAGGAGGCGCTCGACGTCGGCGCTCCGTTCACCCAGGAGGACGTGGAGGAGGCCCGCAGCCGCCTCTTCCGGACCGGCGCCTTTTCCCAGGTGGACCCCGTGGTGGAGAAGGAGGAGAACGGCGAGGCCCGCGTCTCCTTCTCCCTCACCGAGAGGCCCCGGTTCGTGCTTCGCTACGGCGTCCGTTGGGAGAGCGCCGGGGACGCCAACTCCGTGGAGACGGCCACCGAGGGGTTCGGTGCGGTCTTCGACGCCGTGGACCAGAATTTCCTGGGCCGGGGCATGACCTTCGGGCTGCGCGGCCTCTACCAGGAGGACGACCGGAGCGGCCGGCTCTACCTGCGGACCGGCGGCCTGCTCGGCACCGACTTCTCCCTGGAGAGCTACGCCGAGGTCCGCAGACGGACCTTCGGGGACTCGGAGATCGATTCCCTCCAGTTCATCGAGGACCGCGAGGAGGCCTCCCTGCAGCTCTCGAAGCCGGTCGGTCGGGCGGACCAGGCGAGCCTCTACGCCCGCTACCGCACGACCCACCTCTTCGAGGAGGAGCCGGACCCGTTCTTCCCCTTCGATCTGGAGATCAAGCTGCCGTATCTGGGCGTCAACTACCTCCGCGACACCCGCGACGACCGTCTCGATCCCAGCCGGGGCCTCTTCGGCAGCCTCGATCTCTCCGGGAGCGGCTCCTTCCTGGGCAGCGACTTCGAGTACGCCCGTCTGTTCGCCCAGACGTCCTCCTTCGTGGGCCTGCGGCTGGCGGGGCGGCCCTGGATCTGGGCGCAGTCCGTGCGCGTCGGTCTCGCCCGCCCGTTCGGCGGCCAGGAATTGATCCGCGACGAGCGGTTCTTCGCCGGCGGCCCCTACTCGGTGCGGGGCTACGAATTCGAGAGTCTGGGGCCGCAGGAATTCCTGGATACCGGCCGCTCGGCGGGAGGGGAGGCGCTGTTCGTGCTCAACGAGGAGATCCGGTTCGCCCTGCCCTGGGACCTGACCGGCCTCGTCTTCTTCGACGCCGGCCAGGTCTGGGCGAAGCCGGACGACGTGGACTTCGATCTCGCGAAGGCGCTGGGGCTGGGCCTGCGGGCGCGCACGCCCGTCGGCCTGCTCCGCTTCGACGCCGGGTTCCCCCTCGACCGCCGCGAGGGGGACAAGAGCTACCAGCTCTACTTCGGGCTGGGGAACACCTTCTAGCGCTTCACGGCGCGCAGGATGGCCTTGGCGCGGTCGGCCTCCGGGGCGTTGGGGGCGATGGTGAGGAAGCGCTCCATGTCGTTGATCAGGAGGTCCTTGCGTCCCATCTTCTCCTGGGCGAGGCCGCGGTAGTAGTAGGCATAGGCGAGCCCGGAGTCCATCTCGATCGCCTTGCCGAGCTGCTCGGCGGCGGCGGCCCAGTTCTCCTTGAACGCCTGGGTGACGCCGATCTGGTAGGGGATCAGGGCCGGCTCGGGCGCGCGGGCGCCCTGGAAGGTGGAGATCGCCTCGTCGTACTGCCTCAGCCGCTGCTGGGCGACGCCGAGGTAGTAGGCCGAGTCGGAGCCGCTCTTGGAGCGCGCGAGGTCGGCGGCCTTGCGGAAGGCCTCGTTGGCCGCGCCGTCGTTGCGCTGGCGCAGGTAGACCTCACCGAGATAGACGAAGGGCGCCGGATCGTTGCCGGCCAGCTCGGTGGCCTTGCGGAGCTGCCCTTCGGCCTCGCCGTACTTCTTCTCCTGTTCCAGGACGCGGCCCATGGCCATGGCGACGTAGGCGTTGCTGCCCGCCTGGTCGGCGAACCTCTGGACGGTGCTCCGTGCCTCGCCGGTCTGGAACCGCCCCAGCTTGCCCTCGACGTCCAGGCCCGGGGGAGGCGTCTGGGAGACCGGCGCCGGCGCGCTCTCCGGCTTGGCGGGCTCCTGCTGGCCCTGCTGCTGATTCTGGTTCGGCTTCCTGGGCTTCTTCGGAGGCTTGGCCTCGGCGAAGGGAACGAAGAGCAGGGCGGCGAGGCCCGTGGCGATCAGGGTGCGGCTGGTCTTGGATGTCATGTCGGTGTCCTCTCTCGGAGGTGATCTCCGGCCACTATAACCTCGGGAGGGGGCGGCTTCATTTCGCGCAGATGCGCCACGACCGCCCGCCGCAGCCGCCGGTCCACCCAGCGGTTGGCGATCCCGAAGGCTTTCTCCAGCAGCGAATGCCCGGCGGCCCGGGCCTGGAAGTCGAGGAGAGCCTCCCGGCGCTCCGGCTGGAACGATGAGAGATAGGGATAGAAGACCGCCGCGTTCAGGGCGACCCGGCCGCGCATCAGCCGGCGGTCCAGCTCCCGGACGTGGTTGCCCACCTCGGCGCAGGACATGGTGTCGTGCTCCCAGTAGGGGGCCATGCTGCGGAGGTTGTCCTGCACCCGCAGGCCGAAGCGGGCGCGGTTCTCCGGGCGCAGCAGCGGCACCCCCGCCACCCGGGTGCTGAAGGTGGCCAGGAAGTAGAAGTCCGGCGGCGTCCCGGCCAGGAAGCGCCAGGTGCGGTCCAGGGTCTCCGCCGTCTCACCGGGGAAGCCCACGATCAGGGAGACCACGCTGGTGAGGCCGTGCTTCCGGCAGTTTCGCAGGGCTTGGGCGTTCGCCTCGACCGTGCAGGCCTTGTCCATGTTGGCGAGGAGCCCTGCGTCCCCGGACTCGATACCGATCTGAACCTGCCAGGCGCCGGCCTCCTTCATCAGCGCGACCGTACCTTCGTCCGCGAGGTCGTCGGCGCGGGCGTAGCAAATCCACTTCACCTTGACCTTCCGCTCGATCAGCAGGCGGCAGAGCTCGCGGAGGCGGGCCCTGGGCATGGTGAAGAGGGAATCCAGGCAGGTGATGGTCTCGACGCCCAGCTCTCCCACGTAGCGCTCCCAGTCCGCGGCGATCTTATGCGCGCTCTTGGTCCGGAACTTGGTGTCGTCGAAGAGGTAGGGGTAGTTGCAGAAGTTGCAGCGGTAGGGGCAGCCACGGACGCTCTCGTAATAGATCGTCCGCGGACCGCCCGGGGCGAGGCTCCAGTCCGGGGTAGGCAAGCCGTCCAGGCTGAGGTCCCTGGGCACGCCGCTGTAGAGAAAGGCGGTCGAGCCCTTTTGAATCAGCCGGCCGCCCTCGGGCGCTTCCAAGGTCCGGTATCCCGAGCGGATCCAGTCCGCCAGGGGACCGGCGAGCCGCTCGCCGTAGCCGACGGCGAGGACGTCCAGCTCCGGCGCGCCTTCCCAACGGTCGTGAAGGATGCCCGCCAGCGCGCCGCCCATGACGATCCGGTTGTGCGGGCGCTTGAGGCGGCGCAGCAGGGGCTCCACCTCGGAGAGATCGTGGAGATAGGTGCTGGAGAGGAAGACGCAATCCGTGGCGGCCAGCTTGCGCTCCACCTCACCGGGGGCGGAGAAGATCTCGTCCAGCTCCATGCGCTCGTAGGGGAGCCCTTCCTGGTGGAGCAGTGTGGCCAGCACGACCTCGGTGAGCGACGGCGGCTCGTCGCTCCGGGGAGTCAGCGCTTTCCGGATCTCGGGATGGCGGAGGGCTTCCAGGCGGGACGCCACCACGGGCTCGGCCATGACCAGCTTGACCTTGAGGTCGAGCCAGGCGTCGTCCGCCGCCCGCCACTGCTCCCAGGTCTTGCGGGCGGCGAGGAAAACGGAGCGCTCCTTGCCGGTGATCAGGCCGCCCGTGGCGATGAGGACCCTGCTCACGCCGCGACCATCCGCGTGCCCTGCCGGGGGAGGACCAGCACCAGCCGCCGCTCCGGGCGGCACTCCCAGCCGGGGGCCAGCGCCAGGTCCGCGTTCCGCAGGAGCGTCGAAGTCATCAGGATCATCTGCCGCGTCACGAATGGCCGGCCGACGCAGGTGCGGGGGCTGAAGCCGAAGGGGAAGTAGGAGCCCTCGTAGCTCCTGCCTTCCAGGAACCGCTCCGGCCGGAAGCGTTCAGGATCGGGGAACACCTCCCGGTCGCGCTGGGCGAGGTAGGCGGACGGAAAGACGCGGGAGCCGGCGGGCACGTCCCAATCTCCGATCCGCAGGTCCCGCCGCGCCACCCGGGTGACGTGGGGCACCACCGGGCAGAGGCGCATGCTCTCCTTGAGGCAGGCTTCCAGGTACGCATCCTCCTCCCGCGCCCGCTCCAGGGCTTCCGGGTTCTGGTAGAGATGGGCGAACGCCCAGGCCAGGGTGGCGGCGCCGGTGTCGTGGCCGAAGAGCAGGAGGGCCAGGACCTCGGTGGCGATCTCGTCGTCCGGCAGGCCGCGCCCTTCGCGGACGATGCGGGCGAGGCCGGCGTCCTCGGCGCCTTCGCCGCGCCTGTGCTCGGCGATCCGCTCCCGCAGGTATTCACGCAGGCGCCGCCGGTTGCGCAGGGCGCGGCCCCAGGGGGAGAACGGGCCGAGATCCACGTGGAGGGGCTTGAGGAAGAGGACCCAGGGGCTTTCGAAGGAGAGGAGGAAATCGTCCACCAGCCGCGCCGCCGCATCGCTTGCCTTCGCGCCGAAGAGCAGCCTGACGATGGCTCTCAGCGAGATGCGCCGCGCCAGGTCGTAGAGCGAGAAGGGCTGTCCCGGGGGGATCTCCCGCAGGGCGCCGAGGGTGGCCTCGGCCGTCATGCCGTCCAGGCGCTCGATCTCGCGGCCGAAGAGGGGGGCGACGATGCGCCGCCGCGCCGCGTGCTCGGGGCCGTCCAGGGTGATGAGCGAGCGGTCCCCCATGATTTCCTTCAGGGCCGCGATGCCGCGCCCGGCGTCGAGGTCCGGGTGGCCGATCATCTCGCGGATCATCGCCGGATCGCCCGTGACCAGGGCGCGGCCGGCGAGGGCGAGATCCATCCAGAAAGTGGGCCCGTGCCTCTCCCGGGCCTCGTCGAGGACGGCGTAGGGATTCTTCAGCCAGCGGGCGCTACGGACGACGCTCCTCAATCCGCTCCTTTTTCCGGTACTTCCTCTCGTAGGCCGACAGCGCCTTGTGGAACGCCGCCAGGATCTTGCGGCTCCGCGGATCTTCCGTCGCCGCCACCCTCGCTCCCAGGGCCGCGATGCAGGCCGCGCCCCGCTCGTGCTCGGCCCGCAGCCATTCGCGGACCCGTCCCCCTTCCAGCGCCTCGGCGGGGACGTTGATCAATCCCTTTTTCATGTCCTTCTCGAGATCGCGAACGGGAGAGACCCAGGCGAGAGCTCCGATCAGCTCGGGCTCCTCCGCCGCCCGCGCCTTCGCTCCCGACAGGATGAAGGTGAGGTTGAACGAATAGAAAAAGGTTTTCCGGTGAAGCTCGGCCAACTCCGCCGCCGGCAGGGCCCGCCGGGCGTCCATCCGCCGCCGGTCCTCCAGTAGGACCTTGAAAAGGTTTACAAGATCTCCCCGCGGATCGTCCCGCGCCGTCTCGAAGCGCGCCATCTCGCCGCTCACGTATTCGGCGAGCTGCTCCGCCACGGAATCTCCGAAGGGAGCCTCGCCCCGCAGGCCGCGCAGCACCGCCTGGATGTAGGTCTCGGGATCTCCCTTGATCTTGCGGTCCCCGTCCAGGACGTCGTCCACATGCTGGGCCAGGCAGTAGGCGGCCCGCAGGGTGCGCGTTTCCCGGAACAGGACGGCGGCGATCAGCAGATAGCGCGGGTGCCGGCGGGCGAAGCGGGCGAATTCCCGCAGGCAGAGACCTTCGATCCGCAACGCCTCCAACGTCCTTTCCCGGGTGGCGCGGCGATGGACCACGCCGACGGCTACGAATCCCAGCGCCGTCCCGGCCGCGACGTCGAGGACGTGGTGCTCGTGCATCAGCAGCGCCGAAGCGACCACGGCGGCGGCCCAGAGCCAGAAGAGCGCTTTGCCCAGCGGCCCGCACCGGCGCCCGAACACCAGGGCCACCGTGACCGCGAAGGCTACGTGGAGGGACGGCACCTCGTTGTAGTCCAGGTTCAGCTTGTCCGCGAGCTCGAAGGGCCACGCCCACGTTCCCGAGGCGACCCGCTGCGGGTATCCCTGCGTCACCGGCGCCACCAGGAAGATCAGGCCCGCGACCAGAGTCTCCGCCGTCAGGGTGATGAAGAACGGCAGGAAGTCGCGCCACGTCCGCAGGACGAACGGCGCCAGCGCCAGCGCCAGCGGCACCGAGAGATAGATCAGCGCCACGGAAGGGACGAACGGCAGGTTCAGCTCCCAGTCGAAATAGAGTGCGGAGGGTGCGCCGCGCATCCCGGCGAGGAGGCTCGCCAGGCCGTAGATGGTGAAGAAGATCTTGGAGAAGAGGTAGGAAAGCGGCAGCGTCAGCCGGAGGCTCGCCATCCCCGGCCACGCGAGAAGAGGCTCGGCGCCCCTGGAATCCCGTGCATCCATGAAGCTCTACTTTGTCTCCCGGCCCGGTCGTCGGGGCCTGTCTGGCGGATGAGAACAGGATCTCCAGCCGGAACCTTCCGCCCGGCTCATGCCATCGCCGCCCTCGCCTTGGCTCGGCGCCGCTTCCAGCTCCAGGCCATCATCAGCAACCCGAGGACGAGGCCGGTGACGAGACCGGCGATCCCGGCCTGGAGAGCCGCGGCCTTCTTCTGCAGATCGAGAATGGGGTTGTCGAAGACGTCCGGGGCGGCCTGGAAGCTGGTGAGGAGCCACTTGCCGTTGTCGCGCACCATGGAGGCCGTCCAGTTGGTGTTGACCGTGAACTCCATGCCGTTTTTCAGCTTGTAGGAGCCCTCCGAGGTGCCGTAGGCCACCGCGGTGTCGCCGTAGAGGTCGGCCAGGTCCGCCACGTCCAGCTTGAGCTGGAGGCTCTCCACCCGGCGGTCCGGTCCCTTGAGCATGCGGTTGAAGTAATCCCGGACCTGCAACGGCCCACGGACGATCTCGCCGTTCATCGGGGCGAAGATGATGTTGGGGTGCAGATGCTGGAGGATGCCTTCGATGTCGCCGCGGGCGAGCGCGGCCAGGGACTCGTCCCGCATGCGGCGGATCTCGTCGTGGAGCCGCGCGGCCGACGCGGCGGTCGAAGGGGGTGTTGCCGGCGCGGCCTGTGGCGCGGTCGGAGCGGGACCAGGCGCGGGAAGTCCCTGCGCGAAGGCGCTGGGGATCAGGCAGAGCAGCGAGACGGCGACGGCGGGCAGGTCGAGCCTCATGGGATCCCTCCTTGGTAGCGTGGACCGGCTGACTGCGCCGGCTCTCCCTCGTCAATGTCCTCCGGGTCCTCCGGCAGTTGCCGCAGAAACTCCAGGAATTCGTTCAGGACCTCGTCGAACGGTCCGCCCCGGCTCGGGTGGAACCGCATATCGTCCATGAACGCGACGTCCTTGCGGATGAACCCCGAGTAGAGCCAGCGGGCGAGGCGGGCGCGGGCGGCGGCGAAAGGTCCCCGGTAGGCGCCGAACACCGGCGTGATCTCGACTCCCTCTTCCACCGGACGGAAGCAGAGCATCAGGGCGCCGCGGGCGCGTCCCAGATCGCTCTCGACCGTGACCACGGCGCCCCCGAAGCAGGTCACGGTGACGCGGACGTGGTCGCCCGAGAGGAGCTGGACGGCACGGTCTTCCAGGGCGCGGCCGGTGACCCGGGAGACGTAGCGCATGCGCAGGCGGTAGGGATCGACGCGCTCCAGGACCGGCTCCGCGCGCAGCTCGCGGCCGTGGACGGTCCGTAGGTGCTGGACGTCGAAGCCGTTGGCAGCCACCGCCACCCAGGGGCAGCGGAGCCGCACGGGCCCGCCGGCTAGCGTAACGATCTCCCCCTCGGATGCGGTGCTCCACTCCGGCGGCGGGTAACGGGGGACGGGGCCGTTGAACAGGAAGACGGAGCCGTACCGCTCGGCCACGGGATAGACCCGCTGGCGCAGGGACTTCGGAGCCGCGTCGGCGCCGGGGATGCGGCGGCACGCGCCGTCGCCGCTCCAGTCCCAGTGATGAAGAGGACAGCGCAAGTCGTCGCCCACCACCTGTCCGTGGGCCAAGTGGGTGCCCATGTGGGCGCAGTGGGCCGCCAGGGCATGGACCTGGGCGTCGTCCCGGCCGCGATAGACGGCGAACGAGCGGCCAAGGAGGTCCCACCGGATCACCTTGCCCGGCGGCAGCTCCCGCGACGCACAGACCCGGTACCAGGACTGGAGCCGGTCCGGGACGTGCCAGTCTGTTTTCATTTCACTGCTTATTGTAGTCGCTAAAAACGCTCGACCATCCTGGGAGAGGAGAAAGAGCGAGGGGTTTTACGTCTCCGAGCCGCTGCCCCCTTTCCCGGCACCGCTGGACATAGCGGGCGAACGCGTGGCCGGCGACGAGAAAGACCCGCGCTGGGGCGAGCTGTCCCAGGGCTACGCAGGTCCAGTAATGGGGGTTGGCGGCCAGCTCTTCCTCGACCGTCCCTGCAAGCTCCGGCGGCACGGGAGCCTGGGCTTCCAGATAGAGGACGTACCCCCTTTCCTCCGGAGCCAGCATGGCGAACCGCGGTGTCACTCCGAGCCGGCGGAAGGCCCGCTCCAGAGCCCCCGCCACGAAGCTCTCGTGGAGCTTCTCGCCGCGCAGGTCCGAGACGTGCCCCTCTTTGCCCAGGAACCGCAGGGACGGCGTGCGTCCCACGAAGCCCGTCACCTCGACCCGGTCCTCCAGGCGGTACCTGTAGAGCCCGCCACCCGTGGTGACCACCACCGAGTAGACCCCGTTCAATTCGAGCTGATGAGCCATCCTTGATCGATCCCCATCCAGGAGCTCGAAGAAGTGGGAGCGGACCGCCAACGGGTGCTGTCCCGCGAAGGGAATCGTCACGAACGCCTCGGTCGCCAGGAGTCCTTTCGGCTGGATCTCCACGCCCGGGAACGTCCGCCGGACCTCTTCGAGATGCAACCCGGCGTGGGCGCCGCCCCAGCAACTGATGAGTCCCAGGCGGGGCCAGATCCGCGTCAGCTCCCGTGGCCCGATGCTTCGCAGCTCCGCAGCCCTCTTCGGCTGAATCTCGCCGAGCAGCCGTTCCCACATCTCCGGCAGAGCCTCCACGAGGAGCGTCAGGAAGCTGGGATGCCAGACGGAGATCAACGTCAGGTCCCGCCGGCGGAGCAGGTGGAGCAGGGTGAGGAACCGGAACGTCTCCACATCCCGCGCGAACCGGACCGATCCCGGAACCGCCAGCGTCGAATCCACCAGCCGTTTCCAGAAGCCGCCGAGGTATTCCGAATCCTCCTCGAACCCCACCTTCACGGGGCCGTCCGCCCGCTCCTCGTCCAGGGCGACCGGCGTGATGGACCAGTACGAGCACCCCAGGGCGAGCCCGGGCCGGTCCTTGTAGAGATCGAAGACCCAGGGCGCCACGGCGCGGCGGATCTCCCTCTGCATCGCCGCCGTGTAGGGGATTCGCTTCGCCGCCGCGGACGATCCGCTGGTCAGCTCCAGAGCCCGCACCGGAGAGCTCGTCAGGACGTTTGGCTCCCCTTCAGCGACGCGCTCGATCCACGGCTCGAAGTCGGCGTAGGTGGATAGGGGGACCTGGGTCTGGAAATCTTCGGCGGAGCGGATCTCGTGGAATCGATGGGCGCGACCGAAGGCTGTCTTTGCGTTCTCCCGCAGGTAGCGGGAGAGAAGGGGGCGTTGCGTCTCCTCGGGATCGTCCAGGGCGGCACGGAAGCGGAGATAGCCGCCGAGGTTGGTGGCAATCCAGGGGAGGGCGATCATGGATACCTGTCTATTTTCCCCACATCCGCCGTCCCGCCCGCGTCAAGTTCCCCTCCGCCAACTCCGTCACGCATACCAGCTCGTCCCCCTGTGACCATCCTGGGTTGGCCTTCAGGAAGAACGCCACATGGGGATCGCGAAGCCGGCCTTCCGGCACCTCGTCCAAACCTTCCCGTAGCACCTGGGGCTCAGAAAAGCGAACAACTCCGCCGTCGTAAAGGTTACCGAAGCGCTCCCTCGCCAGGTGATCCCGAAGCTCCTGAACCTCCTCCGGAATGGCGTCGCTATGGCGCGGCCAGAAATCCCGCCAGAAAACTGGCAGAAAACGGTAGGTGCGGAACCCTGATGTCAGCAGGAGCCAGATCAACCGGCCCCGGGGATGCCGCTCCCGCAGGGCCCGCACCGCCGCGATCCAGGACTTCGGCAGCGCCGTGCTGGTCCAGGCTCCCTTCTCCATGATGGTGTCGCCGGAGTAGACCACCGTCAGCGGCTCGCCGTCCGGCCCCGCGGTCTCGTAGATCGCGAGAGTGGAGAAGCCCCGGAGCCCGCCTTCGTCCTCCAGCAGCAGCACCCAGCTCTTCTCCACGAGGTCCGCCGCGAAGCGCTCGGGCGTCACGCCGTGGAAATGCGAGCCGAGGAGGGACAGCATCGCCCTCCGCTCTTCTTCGGAAAGAGCTTCCCGAGGCACCAGCCGGCTCTTCACAGGATAGCGACCTCCAGGTGGGGCATGCGTCCGTCCAGCGCCGCCACCGCGTCGGCCCCGTCCTCCCGGTGGACGGCGTAGAGCACGCTCCCGTACTCCCGGGGCCGGAACCGCCGCCGCAGCCAGGGCAGCCAGGGATGGCGCGCCGCGAAGCCGGTCACCAGGTAGACGTAGCCCCGGGCGCGGGCCTCGCGGTAGGCGGCTTCGATCAGGGCCTGGAACACGCCGGGATCATCCCCGTCCACGGCCACATGGGAGATCCAGGCGTGGGGGAGCCGCTTGCCGGGATCCGGCAGCCGGGGTGTCCCCAGCAGCGGCGATAGGCGGTTGATCCAGGGCCTCCAGCGCGCGAGGCGCGGCGCGTAGCCCCGCACCACCACCTGCTTGAAGCGGCTCTGATCCCACAGCGCGAGGCATCCTCGCGCGTCGGCATCCAGAAAAAAATCCTCCGGTTCCAGCCCGAGGCTCCGCTCCGGCGAGAGCAGGTCTTCCGCCGAGAACCGGGGAGCGAACTGGTACCGCCGGCGGTTCAGGCTCAGGCAGGACGCGATCCCCGGAAGGGCCTCGTGGGTGCCGCGCTCGACTGGGGGAGCGGTGCGCGGCCGCGACGTCACGGGGATCACCAGGGTCGTGAACGCCTCGATCTCCCGGTAGGCGGGCAGCCCCGGCAGGCTGGCGCCCAGGAGACGGCGGGCGACCTCGTTGTCCGCGATGATGGTGGTGAGGTCGAAGGGAAGCTCGTCCGGTTTCCGGAACGACCGGATGAGGTCATACCCGGCCGTCAGCAGGCGCTTGCGTCCCCGGTACGCCCGGTCCACCCGGAGCTGGCTCAGATAGCCGAGGCGGCAGGGCTCGCCGTTGACGAACGCGTTCCAGACCGAGCGGCTCCCCATCCCCGCGATGCCGCCTCCGGGGAGCCGGGCCACGATGGTGCGGTGGGGCTTTCCTTCGACCGCCGCGGCCAGGAACGCGTTCGGCTCCCGCTCCAGGGAGACCCTGATCTCGCCGTCCATGGGGTTGTCCCGCAGCAGGCGGCGGAGCTCCGGATCGTCCTCCGGCGTCGCCGGCTCGACGACGATCTCTTCGGTCCCCACGCTCAGCTTGCCGGGAGGAGCGGCCCCCGCCAGTCCTCCTGGCCCAGGGGAAAGTGGTTGCGGCCGTCCACGTCCGCGCGGTGGTAGTAGTTGATCAGGAAGAAGTTCCGGAACATGAAGCCGTCCTCCCGGTTCACCGGGTCCACCGACCGGCGGAAGATGCTCGGCCACGAATAGAACTCCCGGCGCGCCTCGACGCACCCGCGTTCGACCTCCTCGGCGGTCATGCCGGCCGGCCGGAAGGGGACCTTGTTGTAGCTGTAGTCCTCGTCCAGCCACCAGGATTCATAGACCAGCTTCCCCGCCGCCTCCAGGCGCCGGTAGAGCTCCGTACCCGGGAACGGCGTCAGATGGTTGAAGGCGGCGATGTAGAAACCCTGCTCGCGGGCGAAGGCCACGGTCTCCCGGAAGTCCTCCGGCGTGTCGTGGTCGTAGCCGAAGATGAAGGTGCCGTAGAGGCGGATGCGATGCTTCCGCAGGTTTTCCAGGGCCTTGAGGTAGCCGCCGCGCATGGTGTTGAACGTCTTGTTCATGGCCCGGAGGTTTTCCGGATTGAGGCTCTCGAAGCCGATGAGCACGCCCATGCAGCCGCTGCGCCGCAGGAGGTCGAGGAACTCCTCGTCGTGGGCGGCGTTGATGCTCGCCTGGCTGACCCAGCGCACCTTCATGGGGATCAGGGCGCGGAAGAATTCCTTGGCCTGCGCCATGTTGGACGTGATGTTGTCGTCGACGAAGAACAGGAGCCGTTTCTCGCCTTTGAGCGCGGCGATCTCGGCCAGGATCTCGTCCGGCGGCCGGCGGGTCTGGGTGGCGCCGAAGACGGTCTGGACGGCGCAGAAGTCGCACTTGAAGTGGCAGCCGCGGCCCGCTTCCACCAATCCCACGGGAAGATAGCGCTTGCCCTGGAAGATCCGCCGGTCCGGCCGCGCTCCCGCCAGCGAGGTCCGCCCCTGCTGGCGATAGACCTTCTTCGGCGTGCCGTGGCGGTAGTCGTCGATCACCTCCGGCCACAGGGCCTCGGCCTCGCCGATCACCACCGAATCGGCATAGCGCGCCACCTCGTCCGGGCACAGGCTGGCGTGGAAGCCGCCCATCACCACCGGCATGCCGCGCCGCCGGTATTCCGAGGCGATCTGGTAAGCCCGCCGCGCCGTGTAGGTCTCGACGGACAGGGCCACCAGGTCGGTGCCCTCGTCGAAGGGAATAGCCTCCATGCGGTCGTCGTAGAAACGCACCTCCACGTCCGGCGGGGTCAGGCCGGCGATCAGGGCGGGTGGAAGGGGCTCCATCTGCCAGGTGCGGATGTAGGAGGAGTCCCCCGCGCGCCGGCCGATGCAGGGATGGACGAGCGTGAGCCTCATGCCGCCGGACGCTCCCGTCCGAGGCCGAGAATCCAGTCGCAGTTGTAGAAGCGGTGCAGGTTGTGGGCGTAGAACCGGTAGCCCAGGTTGGTGCCGATCCGCACCGGCAGCGGGCTCGGGGAGGACGCCAGCCGCTTGAGCATGGAGGGAACGCTGTAGGCGTGCCGCCAGGCCGTTTCGATCCCCCGCTGGAGCTGCTCGATGGTCATCTGGGCCGGCTGGAAGACCACGTGCTGGCCGTCGTACAGCTCCCAGTTCCGCGTGAGGATGCGTCCTTCCCGGTCCAGCCGCTGGAACAGGGCCGTGCCCGGGAACGGGGTGACCACGGCGAAGCGGGGGAGGTCGATACGTGCCTCCACGGCGAAGCGGGCGGTCTCCAGGAAGACCTCCGGCGTGTCATGGTCCATACCGAAGACGAAGCATCCCTGGAGCGCGATGCCGTAGCGGTGGAGGGTGGCCACCAGCTCCTTGAAGCGCTCCGGCGAGTTGAAGGCCTTCTTCGAGTCCCGGAGGTTTTCCCTGGAGATGGACTCCAGCCCCATGAGAATGCCTTTGCACCCGCTTTTCTGGGCGAGGGCCATGAGGCGCGGGTCGTCGGCCATCAGCACGGTGGCGAGGCCGTACCACTGGACTTTCAATGGGATCAGGGCCTCGAAGAGCCGCGCCGCGTAGTCGCGGTCCGCGATCAGGTTGAGATCGACGAAGATGAGCTTCCGCGCGCCCTTCTGACGGATGTCGGCCACGACCTCCGCGACCGGCTTCTGGAAGGGCTTCTGTCCCCAGGCGGAGGGGACCACGCAGAAGTCGCACTTGTGGATGCACCCGCGGGTGGCCTCGAAGACGTCGTCGGTGATGTAGCGGGAGCGGGGGAGGAGGTCGCGCCGGGGAAAGGGCATGCCGGCGAGCGAGAGCCCCGGGCGCTGATCGTAGCGCCGCTTCATGCGGCCGGCGGCGAAGTCGCGCAGCAGCTCCGGCCAGGACGCCTCGGCGTAGCCCACCACGATCGCATCGGCGTGGGGCTGGGCGTCCTCGGGGACCAAGGTCACGTGAGGACCGCCCAGGACCACCGGGATGCCTCGCTCCAGGAAGCGCGCCGCCAGCTCATAGGCGCGCATGGCCGTGCCGGTGATGACCGTCAGGCCGACCAGGTCCGCCTCGATCCGCGCCGGATCGACCTCTTCGATCCCTTCGTCGTAGAGCCGCAGATCCGCCCCCAGCTCCTCGGGCACAAGGGCCGCGAGGGTGGTCAGCGTCAACGGCATGTAGCGGAGGGACTTCTTGAAGATGCCGCCGCGATGGCGGTAGAGCGGACCCTTCGGGGAGATCAGGACGATGCGCATCGGAGGTCCTCCCGGCCTGCCGGCATCGTGGCCTCAAGCCTGCGGGAAGTCAAGGCGCAGCGGGGCTGAGCCTCACAGCGGCGCCAGCCGCGCCGTGAAGTGCCGCAGGTGCTGGGGCTCCTCGACGATCCGGAAGCCCCGGAGATCGTCCTTCCTGGCCGCCACCTCGTGGGCCAGCTCCACCAGATAGTCCACATGGCTCTGGGTGTAGACCCGCCGCGGGATCGCCAGGCGCAGCAGCTCCAGCAACGCCTGCCGCTCCTCGCCCGTGGCCGGATCCTTGCCGCCGAACATCAGCGTGCCGATCTCCACGCCCCGCACGCCGCCCTCGATGTAGAAGGCGCAGGCCAGCGCCTGGCCGGGGAGCTCCCGCGGCGGGATGTGGGGGAGGAACGCGCCGGCGTCGATGTACACCGCGTGTCCGCCCGTGGGCCGCACGATGGGCATGCCCGCCCGCAGCAGACCGTCCCCCAGGTAGCGGGTCGACGCCTCGCGATAGCGGAGATAGTCCTCGTTCACCACCTCGGTCAGCCCGACGGCGATGGCCTCCAGGTCCCGGCCGGCGAGGCCGCCGTAGGTGGGGAAGCCCTCGGTGAGGATCAACAGCTCCTCCTCCTGCCGCGCCAGCCGGTCATCGTTGGCGGCCAGGAAGCCGCCGATGTTCGCCAGGCCGTCCTTCTTGGCGCTGAAGGTGGCGCCGTCCGCCAGCGAGAACATCTCCCGCGCGATCGACTCGACGCTGCGCTCCCCCTGCCCCTCCTCCCGTAGCTTGATGAACCAGGCGTTTTCGGCGAAGCGGCAGGCGTCCAGGTAGAAGGGCACCCCCGCGGCGCGGCAGAGCCGGCTCGCCTCCCGCAGATTGGCCAGCGAGGCCGGCTGGCCGCCGCCCGAGTTGTTGGTCACCGTCACCATGACGCAGGCGATGCTTTCCCGCTCGGTCTCCAGGAGCCGCGCCAGCGCTCCCAGGTCGATGTTCCCCTTGAACGGGCACTCGGCCGAGGGCACGCGCGCCTCGGGCACCGGGATGTCCACCGCCCGGCCCCCCAGCGCCTCGACGTTGGCCCGCGTGGTGTCGAAATGGGTGTTGTTGATGACCATCTTTCCCGCCACGTTCAGGCAGGAGAAGAGGATGCGCTCCGCCGCCCGCCCCTGGTGGGTCGGGATGACGTGCTTGAAGCCGGTCAGCTCGCGGACTCGCGACTCGAAGCGGAACCAGGAGTTGCTGCCGGCATAGGACTCGTCGCCGCGCATCACCGCCGCCCACTGCTCGGCCGACATGGCGCCGGTGCCGGAATCGGTCAGCAAGTCGATCAGGATGTCGGCGGCGGGGATGCGGAACAGGTTCCAATCGGCCCGGGCGAGGATTTCCACCCGCTCCTCGCGGCTGGTCATGCGGATGGGCTCGACCGACTTGATACGGAAAGGCTCGATGATCGTCTTCACGGGGTTTCCTCCGAGATCGGACCGATCATGTCGCAGCCCGAAGCGCCCGGCACCGCCCGATGGGGCGGGAAGGCCCTCTCATTCGGCGCTGACTTGCGCTATACTTACGCCCATGGCGGAGATCGCACCCAGGGGGCGAGGCGCGGCCCTCAATCCCACGAACCGATTCGAGACGATCGCGGTGGAGCGCGATCCGGAGGTTCAGGGACCCGAGTCGATCGAGACCGAGCTGCTCCGGGACACCTCCCGCTCCGTCATCGCCTACAACGACAGCCCGGACGTGGGATTCGACGCCTCGATCAATCCGTATCGAGGTTGCGAGCACGGCTGCATCTACTGCTACGCCCGGCCCTTCCACGAGTATCTGGGTTTCTCGGCGGGGTTGGATTTCGAGAGCAAGATCCTGGTCAAGGAAGACACCCCGGAGCTGCTCCGGAAGGAGCTTTCCTCCAAGAAATGGAAGCCGCAGACCCTGGCGCTGAGCGGCGTCACCGATCCCTACCAGCCCGTCGAGCGCAAGCTGGAGGTCACCCGGCGATGCCTGGAGGTGCTGGCCGAATTCCGCAATCCGGTGGGGATCATCACCAAGAACGAGCTGGTGACCCGCGACATCGACCACCTGTCGGTCCTGGCGGAGCATGGCGCCGTGGCCGTCAACCTTTCCATCACCACCCTCGACCCCGAGGTGGCCCGGCGCATGGAGCCCCGGGCTTCCCACCCGCGGGAACGCCTCAAGGCTGTAGAGCGCCTGGCCTCGGCGGGCATTCCCGTGGGGGTGATGGTGGCGCCCGTGGTTCCCGCCATCACGGACCACGAGATGCCGAAGATCCTGGAAGCCGTCGCCAACGCCGGCGCGAGTTGGGCGGGGTACGTGGTGCTGCGCCTTCCCGGGGCCGTCTCCGGCCTGTTCGAGGAGTGGCTGGAGCGGCACTTCCCGGATCGGAAGGAGAAGGTCTTGAACCGTCTGCGGGACCTCCGCGGCGGGCAGCTCTACGATCCCCGCTTCGGCAAGCGCATGAAGGGTGAAGGCCTCTTCGCGGACCAGATCCGCGCGACCTTTCAGACCTTCCTGCGCCGCTATGGCCTGGACAAGCCCCGGCCCGAGCTCTCCACGACGGCCTTCCGCCGGCCGGGAGAGCAGTTGGGACTGTTCGGCTAGCCGGTCCGCTTCCGCACCCGAAACGCCGCCACGGCCTGGGGTTTCTCCCCCTTGGGAAGATGGTCCGCCATGCGGCGGATCGCCTTGCTCCAGCTCGCCTGCGCCGTCCACTTCTTGGCCTCGATGGGCTCGGTCTCCAGGACTCCGGTCGTAAGGCGCTCGGCGAGGTCGGGACGGGGCTGGCCCTTGCCGTCCAGGGCCACGGCGCGCCAGTCCGAGCCGTCGCGGTAGATGGCCAGCAGGCCGAAGGTCTCCTCGTCGCCGGGGATCTGCAACAGGGCGACCTGGCCCCGGCGGCCCTCTTCCAACTCGGTCAGAATTCCTTCCACCAGCGGATGGCCCGAAGAGAAGAAGTCCAGGGTCTCTTCGTTGACCGCCCTCTCCCGGCTGAAGGTGCCGAGGTAGCTCGTCCCGGGCGGCACGCCGGGGATCTGGTCCACCAGCGCCTCGTAGCCGAACTCAAGCAGCCACGTCCGCTCGCCGCTCTGCTGCTCCACCTCGAAGCCGAAGCGGGAAGCCGCCCGCACCACCACGCTCTCGTTGAGACCGTCGAGGTCCGGCGGCACGCGGGCCAGGATCTCCTCCTCCATCTCGGGCCGGTAGGGATCGCGGTGCAGCTCATGGTAGGCCGCCTGCTGGACCCGGTCGTGGGCGGCCCGGGCCTCCTGGAGGACGTCGTCGAAGACCCCGGGATCGATCTCCCCAGAGCCCTCCGCCGCCGCCCTTTCCACAGCCTGGGCCAGATGGCGCAGCTCCTGCTCCAGACCTCCCAGGGGCTCTTCGAAGAGGCCGATCCCCTCGTAGAGGCCGGCGACCGCGCGCCCGAACCCGGACGGCGGCCGAAAGTACACGATCTCGGTGGGAATCGTCCGGCCGATGCGGTCGAGACGCCCGATCCGCTGCTCCACGACGCCGGGGTTCCATGGCAAATCGAAGAGCACCAGCCGGCGGCAGAACTGGAAGTTCCGCCCCTCGCCGCCCGCCTCGGTGGAGATCAGCATCGACGGTCCCTCGGGGAGGCGGAACTGCGCCACCTCGATGTCCCGCCGCTCGGGGGTGAGGTCCTCGTGGAAGATGCCGACCCGCCGCGCCTGGCGCTCGATGGTTCCTTTCAGCAGATCGAGCGTCTCCTTGTGGGCTACGAAGACCAGCGTCTTCTCCTCGGGACCGATCCAGCGGCCGGACTGCTCCACCAGCCAGCGCACCCGCGGATCGAGCCGCTGGGCCTCGGAGGCCAGGGCGTGGATCTCGGTCTCCTCACGGTCCAGGAGAGAGAGGAGGGAGGTGGGGGAGGCGAGGGCGCGGAAGATCCGTTCCGCCTTGCGCCGCCGGACGAGCGGGTTGGGCGCCGGCTGCGCCCGCAGATGCGCGACGAGCCGGTCCATGGCCTCCCAGCCCTCGTCCTCGATCTCCACCGGCGCGGGCACCCGGGGCGGCAGGCCGCCGATGTCCACCCGCCGCGTGGCGCTGGTGCAGGGCGGTAGCGGCTCGCGCCGGGCCAGCCTCTCCTCGAAGGACTCCTCCTCGGGAAACTCCTCCGGACGGAGGAGCTGCAGCAGCCGGAAGAAGCCGTGGGCGTCGTCCTCCAGCGGCGTGGCCGTGAGGAGCAGGGTGTGCCGGCCCGAGGCCGCGATCGGCGCGACGGCGCGGTAGGCCTCGTTGCCCGGGTGCCCCTTGGGCCGCCGCAGGTGGTGCGCCTCGTCCACCACCAGCAGGTCGATCCCGGCCTCCACCGCCTGCTCGGTCAGCCGCCGCCGCTTCGTCAGCGTCTCCAGGCCCACGATGGCCCGGCGGTGGACGTCGAAGGGATTGAACCCCTCGCCGTGGTCCTTGATCACGTCGTCCAGCCGCTTCTCGTCCAGCAGCGTGAAGACCTGGTGGTACTTGCGCCACAGCTCGCCAAGCCACTGGAGCGTCAGGGTCTCGGGCGCGACGATCAGGGTGCGCTCGGCGCGGCTCGTGTGCAGGAGCCGGTTGAGGATCAGGCAGGCCTCGACGGTCTTGCCGAGGCCGACCTCGTCCGCCAGCAGCCAGCGCACGGGATCGCTCTGGCAGGCGCGCTCGGCGGCGTAGAGCTGGTGGGGGAAGAGCTGGATGCGCCCGCCGAGGAACGAGCCGAGGCCGCCGGCCTGGCGGATGCGCTGGAGACGCAGGCCGTCCAGACGGTTGGCGAAGTCCTCGAAGCCGTCGATGTTGCCCCGGGCCAGCCGCTCGACCGGCGAGACCTCGGCGGGGAAGGGCCAGAGGACCTCGAAGTCCACTTGACGGCCGTCGGCGAGGAGGCACCGGCCCTGCTCGTCACAGGATTCGACGACCACGACCTCGCCGGCCGGCAGCAGACGGGCCTTGCCTCCGGGCGTGATGGTCAGCGGGACGAGCGCGTCCGTGCCCGCGGCGAAGCTGAGGGTCTGCTGCACCTCGGGGAACTCGACGCGCAGGCTGCGGCCCTGGATCGCCAGGACCCGGCCGGTGCCGAGCTCGGAATGAAAACGATGAGTGACGCGGTCTCCCGGCTTCCACATGGGAGGGGGATTGTAAGGGAGTCTGATCTACGAAAGTCTTCGTTGACATCTACGAAGCTCTTCGTATAATCCCTCTCCATGGCCGAGCCTCCCCGTCCCACCGATGCCGAGCTGGCGATCCTGCGCGTGCTGTGGCGCCGCGGGGCGAGTACCGTCAAGGAAGTTCACGACGAGCTTACACGCCGCGCGCCCGCCGCGTACACCACCACCCTGAAGCAGCTCCAGATCATGGCGGAGAAGGGGCTGGTGAGCCGGGACGAGTCGCAGCGGGCGCACCTCTACACCGCCCGTCTGCCGGAGGAACAAACGCAGAACCAACTCGTAAGAGATCTGCTCGATCGGGCGTTCGAGGGCTCCGCGAGCCGGCTGGTGCTGCGCGCCCTCAGCTCCCGTCCCGCTTCGGCCGAGGAGCTGGCGGAGATCCGTCACCTGTTGGATCAGCTTGAAGGAGGGGATAAGGAATGAGTATCGAGGCCTTGTGGGCGAATCCCGCGGTCCAGGCTGTCGCCTGGGCGCTGGTGCACTTCCTCTGGCAGGGCGCCCTGGTGGGGATCGCCGCCGCCGGAGCCCTGACTCTGTTGAAGAATGGGAGCGCTTCCCTCCGCTATTCTGTGGCTCTGGGAGCGCTCCTGGTCCTGCTGCTCTGCCCGGTCGGCACCGCCCTGTGGATGGCCGGAGCTGGCGGAGAGCAGCCGCTGGCCCGCGAGGCCGTTCCGGCGGTGGTCGTGGCCGGAGCCCCGGTCCAGGTTCCGGACGTTCCCGTCCTCTCCTCGAACGCCCGGGACCTCCTGCCGGCCGCTCTCCCCTGGTTCTTCGCGGTGTGGCTGGCCGGCGTGGCCGTCCTCTCGGTCTACCACCTGGGAGGCTGGTCTCAGGCGCGGCGCTGGACCCGGCGCGCGACCCGTCCGCTGCCCGAGGATTGGCAGGCGAAGCTGCGCGTTTTGGCCCGCCGGCTGGGGATCGGCCGCGAGGTGGGACTGCTGGAATCCGCCTCCGCCCAGGTCCCGTCCGTGATCGGCTGGCTGCGGCCGGTGATCCTGGTCCCGGCGGGCGCCCTGGCCGGCCTCTCGCCCCAGCAGCTCGAAGCCGTCCTCGCCCATGAGCTGGCGCACGTGCGGCGGCACGACTACCTGGTCAACCTGCTCCAGACGGTGGTCGAGACTCTCCTCTTCTACCACCCGGCCGTCTGGTGGGTCTCGGCGCAGGCCCGCCGCGAGCGGGAGAATTGCTGCGACGATCTGGCGGTGGCCGTCTGCGGCGACCGGCTGGTCTACGCCCGGGCGCTGGCGGACCTGGAGGGACTGCGCGTCTCTTCGCCCCGCCTCGCCATGGCGGCCGACGGCGGCTCCCTGGCCGCCCGCATCCGCCGGCTGGCCGGCGTGCCCGCCCGCGACTCGCGCCGCTCCTGGCTGGCCGGCGTCCTCGCGCTGAGCCTGCTGCCGGCCGGCTTCGCTTTCAACGTCTCCGCCAGCGCTGACAAGGCTGAGAAGAAGGACGAGGGACATCCCCGCAACGGCACCTGGACCCTGGAGAAGAAGACAGGGGACCTCTTCAAGATCAAGATGGAGATGAGGTGGCCGGGCAGCCACTGGATCAGCAACACGGAGATCCAAGCCAGCGAGCTCAAGGGCCTCACCACAGGCTCCAATGTCCGGTTCGAGATGCCCAGGGATGCCGGCACCTTCCACTTCCAGGGCGGCTTCGACGGCAACCGCGGTAAGGGCACGCTCACCTTCCAGGGAAACCCCGAGTACGCGCGGCAGATGCGGAGCCTCGGTTACGAAGTGTCCGATTCCAGGCTCCTGGAGCTCTACGTCCATGACATTTCCCTGGATCTCGCCCGCGCGATGACGGCGCTGGGGAAGATCTCCACCGACAAGCTGGTCGAGCTGCGCATCCATAACGTGAGCCCCGAGTACATCCGCGAGATGGCGGACCTGGGATATCGCGGCCTGTCGGCCGACAAGCTGGTGGAATTCAAGATCCACGGGGTGAGCCCAGCGCTGGTCCGCGCCCTGGTGGATACCGGCTACGCGGACCTGCCCCCCGGCCGGGTGGTGGAGTTCCAGATCCACGGCGTCACGCCCGATTACATCCGGGGTTTGGCGAAAGCCGGGTACCGCGACGTGGAGCCGAAACGGCTGGTGGAGATGAAAATCCATGGGATCACGCCCGCCTACGTCCAAGGCGTGGTCGACGCCGGATACCGGGACCTGCCTCCCAGCAAGCTGGTGGAATTCAAGATCCACGGCATCGACGGCAAGTTCATCCGCGACGCCGCGAGTCGGGGCTACAAGAACCTGAGTCCCGGCGAGCTGGTCGATCTGAAGATCCAGGGCCGGCTGGACCGTCGCCGCGAGGGCTGAACGCAAACCGTTTTCGGGAGAGAATCGGCGGCATGAAGACCATCCTTCATGCCGCCGCCCTCCTCGTCCTCTCTGTCTCCTGCGCCACAGCCGTCCCTCCTGGCGAAACGCCGCCGCCCCGGGAGGTGCCGGTCGATGTCCTGCCCGTGCCGGCGTTCGACCGTTCCGGCGGCTGACAGGACGGGATCGTCTTCGCTGGTGGAGGTCAGTTCCCGGCCCAACAAGATCACGGACGAGGGGGAGTGGTTCGAGCGCAACGACCTCTCCCTCCCGCGGTACGATCCGGAGGAGATGCCGGTCCGGATTCCGCCTGAGTTCCAGAGCTGCCACCCTGATCCAGGCGATCACCGGTCCGGGCAACACCCTTCTCCTCTACGGCAAGGACTACGCCGGCGCGCGCTACGTCGTGGGCATGGACCCGAGGAGCGGCGTCATCCAGTACGCCTTCGACTTCGTCAACTTCCTGAAGGCTCCGGGGACCCCGGGCGGCGAGCTCAACGACCAGTTGGTGATCTGGGCGCTGGAGAGGGACGGCGTCCTCTATGTCTCCAACGGCCACCGCACCTACGCCGCCGAGTCCCAGGGGAAGAACGCCTACCTGACCGCCATCGACCTGAAGACAGGAGAGATCCTGTGGCGGAGCCGCCCGCTGGTCTCGAACGCCCGGAACTTCGAGATCGTTGGGGACGTGATCGTCGCCGGCTACGGCTTCACCCGCGAGCCCGACTTCCTCCATCTGATCGATCGCAAGACCGGCCAGGTGATCGCCAAGCATCCGTTGAAGACCGGCCCCGATTACATCCTGGAGAAGGGTGGCAAGCTCTACGTCCGGGCCTATGACACGGATTACGTGTTCGAGATCAAAAGATGAGAACGAATACGGCTTCTCTGGCCTCTCCGGCTGGGGATGCGGCGGTGGTAGATTACTTGGTTGGATCGATCAGACGAAGATCCTTGAAGTGGCTGCCGAAAAACCCGCGATCCCGGCTCAGAAGAGCGTCTGCCTGGATCTGCGCATGGGCACCAATGAGGAAATCGGCCACGATCCGATCCCGGTCCCGCCTGCGTGTGTTCAGGCAGAATTCCCGCCACAGCTTTCCGGCCAACTCGGCTGCTTCCTGCCGCAACGGTTCGTAGCTCATGCCCAGCGTGGCGAATGTGCTCAGGAAGCTGTCATTTTCCGGGAAGTGAGCGCGGACCTCACTCCAGACAATGTCGCTGGCTACAAGGACGCCTGTGTCGTAGATTCGGCGAAGCGCTTCACGGGAAGCTGCCCCAAACTTCGGGTCGCCTGTAAGAACGTCCAGGAGCACTGAGGAATCGACAGCGACCCTCACGATTTTCTCGGCCGGGGTCCCCGCATCTCATCGAGGATCTCGTCAACGGGACGCTCGAGATGCAACGTCGCCCAGACTTGATCGACGGGATGGCTGTTGGAGACTTCCCTACGGAGGAGGAGGCCCTCCTCCCTCAGCTCGAATTCGACCCCCGTTCCAGGGACCAACCCCAGCCGTTCACGCACCTCAGCCGGCAATGTGACCTGGCCCGTGGAAGAGATAGTGCTTCGCATGTGTAAAGCCTACCGCACCCGATCCTCATACTTCAACGGCTGGCCCGCCTCCCAGGGCCGGTATTCGTTGCAGAAGTCGATGCGCTCGCCCAGCGGCGGATGGGAGGAGCGCCAGATCTTGTAGAGGAGCCCGGGACGAGGATTGCCCAGGTTCTCCTGCTGCAGCTTCACGAACGCCTCGGCGCAGTCGCGGTTGTTGCGGGTGATCTCCAACGCGAAGCGGTCGGACTCGTGCTCGTTGTGCCGCGAGACGGCCAGCAGCACGGGCGACAGCAGGAGGCTCACGAGGCTGAAGAGCAGGGCCATCAGACGGCACCGAGGCTACATCGGAAAGCTCCGTGAACCCGAAGCGGTCCCGGTAGCGCGCGATCAGGCTGCCCGCCGTCTTGTGGATCACCCACAGGCCGACGAGGACCAGGGCGGACGCCAGCACGATGATCTGCGCCACGTGGCCGAGCACGTAGTGGCCCATCTCGTGCCCCATGACGACCAGCACCTCCTCGTCGTCCAGCTTCCCCAGGAGGGTGTCCCAGAGGACGATCCGCTTGGTGTTCATGAAGCCGGTGACGTAGGCGTTTACCGTCTTCGTGTCCACGCTCTTCTCGACCTCGAAGACGCGGCTGCCTTCGATCCCCGACCGGTCGGCCAGCGCTAGAATCCGCGATTCCAGCGCCTTGTCCTTCATGGGACCGAAGTCGTTGAACAGCGGCTCGACCCAGATCGGCGTCACGAGCAGCATGAGGACGATCAGCGGGACGGCGAGGAGGCCCGTGTAGAGCCACCAGCGCCGGGGGCTCTTGCGCAGCAGCAGGTAGGGGAGCCAGAGGAACAGGGCGCTGAAGACGCAGCCGATCGCCAGGCCCTTGAGCGCGTCGCCCCACCACTTGGCCGCGGCCTGGCTCGACAGTCCATATTCATGCTGCCGCACGAAGCCCATGTACCAGGCCAGCGGCAGGTCCAGGATGAACGCGACCAGAGTGAAGAGGACGGCGTAGATGGCGACGGTGAAGAACCAGTTGCGGCCGATCCTCCGGGCCACGTCCCGCATCCGCGCCGAGAAGCCGGTGAAGAGCAGCAGGGCCGGCACCGCCAGACCCCAGAGCGTGCCGACGACCCAGAGCAGGTTGCCGCTCCGGTAGTAGCGCATGGCCTTCTCGCTGGGCTGCGGCACCGGCACGGGGCCGGAACCCTCGGCGGAGGCGGATTGGACGGCCGGGTTGTCCGCGTCAGGAGAGGTCTGAGCGGAGAGGAACGGAGCGGCCAGGAAGGCCAGGATCAGGAGCAGGGCGGCGTGGCGCATACCCCAAGGGTACGACAGCCTAGACTTCGTACGCGAACGCCGTCCCCTTGGACCGCCCCTTGCGCCGCAGCAGATCCCCGAGGAGGAACGTGACCTCCTCGGTCACCACCGTGTCGCCGCAGTCCGGGCAGAGGTCCGCCGGAACGTTGTGGATCACCACGGTACGCTCCTGGTAGATCACCGAGTGGCTGATCTCCCGCGGCTCGTAATCTCCAGTGCAGTTCGGCGAATGGCATTTCATGTCGTTCGGCTCCTCCTGTTCCCGTTTGTGAGAACCGCGCGCCGGCTCGCCGGATTCCAGCTTTCAAGGTCCGCGCCAGATCCCCGCGCCCGCCTCTCGCGGTAGACTCCGGGCGCGTTCCCGGCAACTTTCCGGGCCTTTCTTGCGTATGCCCGTCGAGATCTCGAAAGGAATCCCCATGCGCCGATTCGGTTTCGTCCTGTTGTCCATCCTGCTCCCGGGCGCTCTCGCCGCGCCGGCCGCGGCCAAGCCCTGGCTGCGGTCGCCGGCCCTGAGCCAGACGCAGATCGTCTTCACCTACGCCGGCGACCTCTGGACCGTGCCCCGCGAAGGGGGCGACGCCCGGCGGCTGACCACCGGGGCGGGCATCGAAACCCGGCCGGTCTTCTCCCCCGACGGCCAGTGGATCGCCTTCTCGGGCCAGTACGACGGCAACTGGGACGTCTACGTCGTTCCGGCCGGCGGCGGCGTGCCGAAGCGGATCACCTGGCACCCCGGCGCCGACCGCGTGGAGGGCTGGACGCCCGACGGCAAGCGGGTGCTCTTCCGCTCCGGCCGCCAGAGCCCCTACGGCGCCGGCCAGCTCTTCACGCTGCCGGCCGCCGGCGGTGGCCTGCCCGCCGCGCTGCCGCTCCCCAGGGCCGAGCAGGGCTCCTTCTCCCCCGACGGCGACCGCCTGGCCTACGTACCGCACTGGAACCGTCCCGGCTCCCTGACCGCCTACATCTCCTGGAAGCGCTACCGCGGCGGCCGCACCTCCCCGATCTGGATCGCCAGGCTCTCCGATTCCTCCGTCGAGCCGATCCCCCGGGAGAGCTCCAACGACTCCGACCCGCTGTGGATCGGCGACCGCGTTTACTTCCTCTCGGACCGCAACGGCCCCACCAGCCTGTTCGCCTATGAGCCCGCCAGCCGCAAGGTCTCCCAGATCCTGCGCAGCGACGCGGACATCGTCTCCGCCTCGGCCGGGCCGCGCGGCATCGTCTTCGACCGGATGGGAGAGATCCACCTGCTCGACCTCGCCGGCGGCACGGCGAAGCCGGTAGAGGTGCGGGTGCAGGGCGACATCACCGCCGTCCGCCCGTACTACGCCAAGGCCGCGGACCGCATCGTCTCGGCCGCGCTGTCGCCCAACGGCAAGCGGGTGGCCTTCGAGGCCCGCGGCGAGATCCTGACCGTCCCGGCCGAGAAGGGGGACATTCGCAACCTCACCCATTCCCCGGGGGCGGCCGACCGCTTCCCCGCCTGGTCCCCCGACGGCAAGCGGATCGCCTGGTTCTCGGACGCGTCCGGCGAGTACGCGCTGCACGTCGCGGACGCCCTGGGCGCCGGCGACGTCAAGGAGATCTCGCTGGGCGATCCGCCATCCTTCTTCTACAACACGAAGTGGTCGCCGGACGGCAAGAAGATCGCCTACACGGACAAGCGCCTGAACGTCTGGTACGTCGAGGTGGACAAGGGCAAGCCCGTGCGCGTGGACACCGACACCTACGAGTCGCCGTACCTCGCCCTCGAGGTCGCCTGGTCCCCGGACAGCCGCTGGCTGGCCTACAGCAAGGAGCTGCGGAACCACCTGCGGGCGGTGTTCGTCCATTCCGTGGAGACGGGCAAGTCCCGCCAGGTCACGGACGGCATGAGCGACGCGCGCTACGTGGCCTTCGACCAGGGAGGCAAATACCTCTACTTCACGGCCAGCACCGACGTGGGGCCCACCACCGGCTGGCTCGACCTCTCCAGCTACGGACGCGCCGTCTCCCGCAGCCTCTACATGGCCGTGCTCGATAAAGACCTGGCTTCGCCGCTGGCGCCCCTGAGCGACGAGGCGGCGGAAGAGGAAGAGGAGGACAAGAAGGACGCCAAGGCGGAAGAGGACAAGGAGAAGGACGCCAAGGACAAGGAGGAGAAGCCGGCGCGGGTGACGATCGACTTCGACGGCCTCGACCAGCGCATCCTCGCCCTGCCCGTCCCCGCCCGCAACTACACGGGCCTCGCCGCCGGCAAGGAAGGCGTGGTGTTCTTCCTCGAAAGCGCGCCGTTCGGCGGCTCCGGCCCGCCGGCCGCGACCCTCCACAAGTTCGAGCTCGAGAGCCGCAAGACCGACAAGGTGCTGGACGGCGTGACCGGCGGCGTCCTCGAGGTCTCCGAGGACGGCGGATCGATGCTCGTCCGCCAGGGTGAGAGCTGGAAGGTCCTCCCCGCCGCCGGCTCCCCCGAGCCCGGCAAGGGGACCCTCGCCCTCACCGACATGCGGGTGCTGGTCGATCCCAAGGCCGAGTGGCGGCAGATGTACAACGAGGTGCTGCGGATGCAGCGCGACTTCTTCTACGACCCCAAGCTGCACGGCTTCGACCTCGCGGCGGGCAGGAAGCGTTACGACCCCTATCTGGAAGGCATCGGCCACCGGAGCGACCTCAACGCTCTCATGAACGACATGCTGGGCGAGATGACGGTGGGCCACCTCTACATCCGCGGCGGCGACGCGCCCGAGGCCCCCAGCGTCAAGGGCGGGCTGCTGGGCGCGGACTACGAGATCGCCGGCGGCCGCTACCGCTTCGCCCGCGTCTACAACGGCGAGAACTGGAACCCCGAGCTTCAGGCGCCGCTCACCCAGCCGGGCGTCAACGTCAAGGCGGGGGAGTACCTGCTCGCCGTCGACGGCCGCGAGCTCAAGGCCACGGACAACCTCTACGCCATGTTCGAGGCCACCGCCGGCAAGTCCGTCCAGATCGAGGTCGGCCCCAGCGCCGACGGCAAGGGATCGCGCACGGTCGCCGTCGTGCCGGTCGAGGACGAGTTCGGCCTGCGCAACCTCACCTGGATCGAAGGCAACCGCCGCAAGGTGGACGAGCTGAGCAAGGGCCGCCTTGCCTACGTCTATCTCCCGGACACGGGAGGGGGAGGCTACACCAGCTTCAACCGCTACTTCTTCGCCCAGGTGGGGAAGCAGGGCGCGGTGATCGACGAGCGCTTCAACGGCGGCGGCTCGGCGGCCGATTATGTGATCGATTACCTCCGCCGGTCGTTCCTCAACAATTTCTCCACCCGCGAGGGCGAGGACTTCACCACCCCCGTGGGCGCCATCTTCGGACCCAAGGTGATGATCATCAACGAGGCTGCCGGCTCGGGGGGCGACGCCCTGCCGTACTACTTCCGCAAGGAGAAGATCGGCCCGCTGATCGGCACGCGGACCTGGGGCGGTCTCGTGGGCATCTACGACTACCCCAGCCTGATCGGCGGCGGCACGGTGACCTCGCCCCGTGTGGCGTTCTGGGCCGAGAACGGCTGGGAGGTGGAGAACGCCGGCGTCGCCCCCGACATCGAGGTGCAGCTCGACCCCAAGGCCTGGCGCCAGGGACGCGACCTCCAGCTCGAAAAAGCCGTGGAAGTGGCCCTGGACCTGCTGGCGAAGAACCCGCCGCCGCAGTTGAAGAAGCCGGCGTATCCGAACTATCACAAGGGGAACGCGGAGGCCGGGGGCGGCAACCCGTAGGAGAGGCTGCCGAGGTAGGCGGTGGCTCGCCCAGGCCCCGCCCGGGGATAAATCGCCCGGGCTAGTCGAAAGCGCCCCCTGAAAGGGGACTTCAAAAGGCTTGGGTCAGCGGGTTTACCCGGCGCCGTTTTCTGGTAGCCCGGGCATTTATGCCCGGGCGGGGGCGGCGTGGACCGGTCAGAGATAGACTCTCCGCCATGGAACCCGCCGACCCGAGCCGCGAGACCTTCCGCCGTCTGACCTTCTACAGCATCCTCGGCGGCCTCTGCCCGCTGATCCCGGTGCCGTTCATGGACGACTGGGCGTTGTCGCAGGTTCAGCGCCGGATGATCGGCGAGCTGGCCCGCCGGGCGGGCGTGGCGCTGACCGAGGAAGAGCCGAAGATCCTCGCGGGCGCCGAAGATCCCGGCTGGCGCGGCTGTCTGGGTACGATCGTCTGGGCCTTCCGCGAGGTGACGGGCGCCATCCTCGGCAAGCTGTTCCGCACGGTCTTCTACTTCCTGACCATCCGTAGAAGCGTCCGCCGCTCCGCCGAGACGCTGCATCTCGGTTATCTCTTCGACTATGCCCTGCGCCTGGAGCCGGCGGTTTCGCCGGAGCGCGCGCGGGCCATCCGCGCCGCCGTGGTGAAGACGCTGGCGGAAGTGGACGCCCAGCCTATCCACCGCACGCTGTTCCGGGATTTCCGGCAGAGCCTCTCCCTGCTGCTCCAGGCCGCGGCCCTGTTCCGCGGCTTCCTGCCGCGGCGGAAAAAGAAGAAGCAGACCGATCTGGCGAGCCAGGGCGAGGCCTTCCGCCAGCAGGAAGAGCTGCTCGGCGGCCTCACGGAACGCCTGGCGGCCGACCTGTGGGGAAACCGGGAGTACTTCGCGAGATTGGAAAAGGTTTTCGAGCGGCACCTGTGATGCTCCGCGTCCCTCCTCCCTGGCATCTCGCCGGCGACGGCTGGATCTTTCTCTTCACCCTCCGTCCCTGGTTCTTGCGCAACGGCCGCTTCCTGCCCCCGGAGCTGATGGGGGACGACTTCGAGGGCGAGCTGGGGGCCGTGATGCTGGTGGACTACAGAGAGTCCCCGGTCGGCCCCTACCGCGAGCTGCTGTTCCTGGCGGGCCGCAACCGGCGCTGGCGCAACCATCGCTTTTCCGTCCTGCGCATCTACGTCTCCACCGAGGCGAGCGCGGTCAGCGGCCGGGAGAACTGGGCCCTCCCCAAAGTGGTGGGAGATTTCGAGGTGATTCCCCAGAAGGACGGCTCCGAGCGCGTGATCGTCCTGCGGGACGGCCTCGCCGAGGTGGACCTCACCGTCGCGTCAGGCGGCGGACCGCCGTTGCCCGCCCTCTCGTTCATCGCGCCGCCGTCCTGGCGGACGATCGAGCAATACCGGGATGGAAAGGTTTACCGCACGCGCCTGAGCGGCATGGGGGTCGCGAAGCGCGCCGAGCTGCGGGATTTCCGCACGGAGCCCACCCTCTTCCCGGACGTCGACGAGGGCAGGCTCCTGGCGGGTTTTCGAATCGAAAGGTTTCGGTTGCGGTTGCCGCGGCCGGAGATCACTCCGGCCTACGTGTAGCACTGATAGCGGCTGTTGCAGTAATCCGTGACCTCGCACTCGTCGGTGTCGCCGCGCTGACCGCCCTTGACCTGATTCAGCTCGTCCAGACGGATCACCGTCTCGCGGTTGAGCTGGAGCTTTTTGATTTGTTTCTTCATGACCGGATTCCTTTCAGGATGTGCGAGCCTTTCAGCTCGCTTCTGGAGAAAGGAACGTTCGCGGCCCGCCCTTCCCCTCACGCCCGGCGGAGCTTCGCGAGATCCTTGTGGCGGCCGAGGACGAGGAGGGAGTCCGACTCCTTGACGACGAAATCCGCTCCCGGGTTGACCCGCATGGTGTGGGTCAGCGCGTCGCGGACCGCCAGCACCTGGAGCCCGAAGCGGTGGGGGAGCTCCAGGGCCTGCAGGGTCTTGCCGAGGAAGGACTCCGGCGGCGCGATCTCCTGGATGCCGTAGTCGTCCCCCAGGTTGAACAGCTCCAGCAGGTTCGGGCTGGAGAGCCGCTGGGCCAGGCGCACGGCCACTTCGCGCTCGGGGAAGACGACCTCGTCCACCCCGATGAGCTCCAGGAGCTTGCGGTGGTCGTCCGAACCGGCCTTGGTGATGAGTCGCTTGACGCCCAACTCCTTGAGGTGCAGGGAGACCAGCGCGGAGATGTCCACGCGTTCGCCCAGGCTCACGATGACCACGTCGAAGTCGCGGATGCCGAGCGCTTCCAGCCGCTCCTTGTCGCGCGCGTCGAGGACCACCGCCTTGGAGGTGTAGTCCGCGATCTCATTCACGTTGCTCTGGTTGTTGTCGATCGCCAGCACCTCGTGACCCGCCTCGTGGAGGCTCTTGGCGACGTGGAATCCGAACTTGCCCAATCCGATGACCGCGACCTGTGCCATGGAATCAACCTACCATGACCTCTTCCTCGGCGTACCGCCAGTCGGTCAGGCCGCCGCGTTCGGTCGCCAGGGCGCTCGCCAGGGTGAGGGGCCCCAGCCGGCCCAGGAACATGAGCAGCGAGACGAGCAGCCGCGAGGCGGGTGAGAGGTCGGCCGTGATCCCCGTCGTCAGACCGACGGTGCCGAGGGCCGAGACGGTCTCGAAAAGGTAGTCGAAGAAGAGCGAGCGCGCGTGCTCCATGCTCCCGTTGGTGGACTGGAGGAGGATCAGGGCGAACAGGGCCACGATCGCTCCCAGGACGCCCCCGAGGGCGACGGTCAGGGCGTTGCGCACCGTCCCCGGCTCGATGGTGCGGTGGAAGGCGTTGACGTGGTTCCTGCCCCGCAGGCGCGAAACCATCGTCGCCACCAGCACGCCCAGGGTGGTGGTCTTGATGCCGCCGGCCGTGGAGCCCGGCGAGCCGCCGATGAACATCAGCAGCGTCATGAAGAAGAGCGATCCGGGCTGCAAAAGGCGGAGATCCACGCTGTTGAAGCCGGCGGTGCGCGTGGTGACGCTCTGGAAGAACGCCGCCAGCGCCTGTTCGCCGGCGCCCATGCCGGCGAAGGAGTGATCGCTCTCCAGGAGCCAGATCACGGCCGTGCCCAGCGCGATCAGCGCGCCGCTCACGCTGAGGGCGAGCTTCGAGTGCACCGAGAGCGGCCGGCGCATCCTGCGCGCCTCCAGGATCTCGTCGACCGTAAAGAATCCCAGCCCGCCGAGGACGATCAGCGACGAGACGGTGAGGATCACCGGCGCGTCGGCGCGCCACGCCGTGAGGTTGTCCGGCCGCAGGCCGAAGCCCGCGTTGCAGAAGGCGGAGACGGCGTGGAAGACCCCGTAGTACGCGGCACGGCCGGCCCCCATCTCCGGCAGCCAGCGGAGGAAGAGGAGCAGCGCCCCCACCGACTCGATGGTGAACGTGAAGACGAAGACCAGGCGCAGCACCGGCCAGAGCCGGCCGCCGAACCGCGCCGCCAGCGACTGCTCGAAGATCGAGCGCTGCGTCATCGACACCCGTCCGCCGAAAAGCGCCAGGATGAAGGTGGAAAAGGTCAGCACTCCGAGGCCGCCGGCCTGGATCAGCCCGAGGATCACCCACTGGCCGAAGACGGTGAATTCCGAGCCCGTGTCCCGCACGGTGAGGCCCGTGACGCACGCCGCGCTGGTGGCCGTGAACAGCGCGTCGATCCACCCGATCGGCTTGTCCGCCGGGGTCGACCACGGGAGCTTGAGCAGCAGCGTGCCCAGGAGGACGAGGGCGAGGAAGCTCCCGATCAGGAGCCGGATGGGACCGGAGCCGGCGGCGCGCATGGGAGGGGGAGTCTATCCTTCCTTGACAGGTCAGAAAACGTCCGGGTACTCTCCGCTTTGCAAGAATCCGACCATAACTGAAAAGAGGAGCGCATGGCCGAACATGGCGCCAACTTCGGAGCGATGCTCCAGGTGTTCGACGTCGCAGCCAAGATCCTGGACCTCGACCCCGGCATCTGGAAGATCCTGACCCATCCCAAGCGGCAGATCGTCGTCTCCTGCCCGGTGCTGATGGACAGCGGCAAGATCGAGGTCTTCACCGGCTACCGCGTCCAGTACAACATCACGTTGGGACCCGCGAAAGGCGGCATCCGCTACCACCCGGACGTCTCGCTGGACGAGGTCACGGCGCTCGCGGCCTGGATGACATGGAAGTGCGCGGTGGCGCAGGTCCCGTTCGGCGGCGGCAAGGGCGGCATCATCTGCGATCCGAAGAAGATGTCGGACCGCGAGGTCGAAGCGCTCACCCGCCGCTACGTGGCGGAGATCATCGACGCCATCGGTCCCGACCGCGACGTGCCCGCGCCGGACGTCAACACCAACGAGCAGATCATGGCGTGGTTCATGGACACCTACTCCATGCACAAGGGCTATACGGCCAATGCCATCGTCACCGGCAAGCCGGTGGCGCTCGGCGGCTCGCTGGGCCGCCGCGAGGCGACCGGCCGGGGCGTGATGATCGCCACCCGCGAGGCCTGCACCCACTTAGGGGTGAAGCTGAAAGGCTCCACCGTGGCGGTGCAGGGCTTCGGCAACGTGGGCTCCGTCTCGGCCGACCTGCTGGCCAAGGAGGGAGCGAAGATCGTGGCCGTCACCGACTGGAAGGGCGGGGTCTACAACAAGAACGGCTTCGACGTCCCGAAGCTCATCGACTACGCGCTGCAGCACCAGACCGTGAGCGGCTTCCCGGACGGCGAGCCGCTGGCCAACGCCGACCTGTTCGGCCTCGACGTGGACATCCTGATCCCGGCGGCGCTCGAGAATCAGATCACCATGGAGAACGCGCCGAAGATCAAGGCCAAGATCATCACCGAGGGCGCCAACGGTCCGACCACCCCCGACGCCAACCGCTACCTGCATGAAAAAGGCGTGTTCATCATCCCCGACATCCTCGGCAACGCGGGAGGAGTGACGGTCTCGTATTTCGAATGGGTGCAGAACCGTTACGGCTACTTCTGGACCGAGCAGGATGTGAACACGCGCCTCGAACAGAAGATGGTCGAGGCGTTCAACGCCGTGCTCGAAAGCGCGCTGCGGTTCAACGTCGACCTGCGCACCGCCGCCTATACGGTGGCCATCTCGCGCGTGGCGACGGTGACCAAGCTGCGCGGCATGTACGCCTGAGGGCTCACCCCGCCGCCCGCTCCAGGATCCGCCCGAAGTCCGTCAGCGGCGGCAGGGTTCCGAACGCCCTGCCGCCGTCCCCGGCGAGACGGCTGGCACAGAAGGCGTCGGCCACGTCCGCCGGGGCGTTCCGCAACAGGAGAGAGGCTTGCAGCGCCAGGGCCAGCCGCTCCACCAGGCGGCGGGCGCGGGTCTCCAGATCGTCCAGGTTTTCCAGATTGGCCCGCAGCTCGTTCATATAGAGGTCGAGCCGGTGATCCGCGCCCCGGGCTTCCTGGATCTCCTGGAACAGGGCGCCCAGCGAGTCGGGGGACTTCTGGAGGGCGCGCAGCACGTCCAGGCACTGCACGTTCCCCGAGCCTTCCCAGATCGAATTGAGCGGCGACTCGCGGTACAGGCGGGCCATCCCCCATTCCTCCACGTAGCCGTTGCCGCCCAGGCACTCCAGCGACTCGGCGGCGTGCACGGGGGCCCGCTTGCAGATCCAGTACTTGAGGATGGCCGTGGCGAGGCGGCGGAACGGCGTCTCCGCCTCCGAATCGTAGGCGCGCGCGAGGCGCATCATCGCCACCGTCGCCGCCTCGGATTCGATCGCCAGGTCGGCCAGGACGTTGCGCATCAGCGGCTGATCGATCAGCAATTTCCCGAAGGCGCGGCGGTGGCGGGCGTGGTGGATCGCCCGCGCCGTGCCGGCGCGCAGGCCGGCGGCGGAGCCGATCACGCAGTCGAGCCGCGTGTGCATCACCATCTCCAGGATCGTCGGCACGCCGCGCCCCTCTTCGCCCACGAGGCGCGCCCAGGCGGCGCGGAACTCCACCTCGCTGGAGGCGTTGGAGCGGTTGCCCAGCTTGTCCTTGAGGCGCTGGAGATGGAAACGGTTGCGCGCGCCGTCCGGCGTGAAACGGGGGAGCAGGAAGCACGAGAGCCCGCCCGGCGCCTGCGCCAGGACCAGGAACGCGTCGCACATCGGCGCCGAGCAGAACCACTTGTGGCCCGTGAGCTCGTATTCGCCGCCGCCGAGGGGACGCGCCTCGGTAGTGTTGGCCCGCACGTCCGAGCCGCCCTGCTTCTCGGTCATCGCCATGCCGCCGAGCGCGCCGGTCTTGCCGTCCGCCGGGATCAGGCGCGGATCGTAGACGGTCGACGTGAGGCGCGGCTCCCACTCCGCCGCCAGGTCGGGCTGGAGACGCAGGGCGGGGATGGCCGAGTAGGTCATGGAGAGCGGGCATCCCACGCCGGCCTCCACCTCGGCGAGCATGCGGAACATCGCCGCCCGGGCCACGTGGGCGCCCGGCCGCGGCTCGCGCCAGGGCATCCCGTGCAGCCCGTGCTCGACCCCCAGGGCCATGAGCGCGTGCCACGCGGGATGGAATTCGACCTCGTCGATCCGTTCGCCGCGCGGGTCGTGGGTGCGGAGCCTGGGCGGGTTCTCGTTGGCCTCGAACCCCCACCGGATCGTCTCCCGCCGTCCCGCGGCCTCCCCGAACCCCCGCGCCCGCTCCTCCGCCCACTCCGCTCCCTCGCGCCGCAGCGCCTCGACGAGGGCGGTGTCGGAGGTGAAGAGGTTGACGTCCTCGAAGGGAGGGGGCTGGTTGAGGACGGTGTGGGTGGCGTGGGCGACGGCGGTGTCGGCGAGGTGTTGCATGGGGGTAAGGATACCTTCCCCTGGGACCGCCGGCGTCCCGCCGGCCTCTCTTCCTTAAAAGCTGATGAGCAGGCCGGCGGGACGCCGGCGGTCCCAGGGGGCCCGGGGCCTGATAATCTCTCCCTACACAACAGGAGACATGCCGTGGCCATTCGTGAAGGCGCTTGGGATTGCCCCGCTTGCGGACGCAAGGGGAACCGTGGACCGGAGAAGTTTTGCGGCGGCTGTGGCAGCCCGCGCGGCCCGGAGGTGAAGTTCTACCTGCCGGAGGAGGCCGCCGAGGTGACCGACGCCGCGGCCCTCGAACTGGCCAAGACCGCTCCGGACTGGCACTGCCCCTACTGCGACGCCGACAACCGCGACGCCAACGCCTTCTGCTCCGGTTGCGGCGCGCCCCGGGACGGCGCCGCCACCCGCCAGGTCGTCGAGCACCGCTTCGACGCGCCTCCCCCGCCGCCGCCGCAACCCGTGAAGCCCCAGGAGCCGGGCAAGGGCGGCCTCCTCAAGAAGGGCTGCGCCATCGGCTGCCTGGGCCTCGTTCTCTTGTTCGGCCTCTTCTTCTGGCTGGGGCAGCCCAAGGCGAAGGACCTCACCGTCACCGGCCATCACTGGCTGCGCTCGATCCAGGTCGAAGAGCTGCGGCCGGTGCAGAAGCAGGCCTGGGAAGGCGAGCTCCCGAGCGGTGCCCGGACCCTCTCGAGCAGCCGCGAGGTCTTCCGCGTCAACAAGATCCAGACCGGTACCGAGACCCGCACCCGCACCGTCAGCGAGAGGGTCCAGACCGGCACCGAAAGGGTCCAGGTCGGCACCCGCGACCTCGGCAACGGCTACTTCGAGGACGTCTACGAGGACCGTCCCGTCTACGAAACCCAAGAGCGGGAGGAGACCTACCAGGAGCCGGTCTACCGAGAGGAGCCCGTCTACCGCCAGCGCTACCGCTACGAGGTCGACGAGTGGGTCCAGGACCGTGAAGCCAAGGCCGAGGGAGAGGATCTGTCGCCCGCCTGGCCCGATCCGGAGCTGGACGAGAACGAACGGGAGGGGGCGAAGAAGGAGGAGTACACCGTCCTCTTCCAGGACCCGGACGGCGAGTCCGCCCGCTACAAGGCGCCGGACGAGCAGACCTGGCGCGGCTTCGAGCCGGGGCGGACCTATCCAGGAAAGGTGAAGTCGGGCGGCGAAGTGGTGGAGATCGAAAACGCGCCGAAAAGGTAGGAGGCGACCGCCCCGCCCGCGGTCGCCCGTTTCTGGCAGGAAAATCAGACTTCAATTGTCAAAGATCACGCGGGGAATCGGGATTGAACCCTGATTCCCCGGCCTCGTCCCCGAATATACGGACGGCCCCCGAGTCCGTCAATAATAATCTTGCCAAAAGCCCGTGGGATCTCGCCAAAAAGTCATTAAGTCGGACCAAAAGCTCTTTTGCTCCGGGCAAAAGACCAATTGCCGAAGATAGTGGGTTTTTAGCGCGAGATTCCTCTTGCGCGCCGGACCGAAAGCTCTTTAGACTCCTTCCCGGTCGCATTGCCGCGAGGAAAAGATCTTTATCAGTGACCGTGGAAGCTTTTCCGCGAGCAAAAGGGTATTACCTGCGGCCAAAAGAGTTTTTGGAACGGCCTGGGACTCATAGCTACGGGGAAGAGCTTCAGAACCGCGGCCGAAAAAGGAATAGCCGCGATCCCGAGGGGGAGCGCGGCGGGATCTTTGACAGACGAAGTACCTTTACGGGGCTCCCCGTCGTGGGCGGGGCGGGGGGCTCCGGATTTTTCTATGGGTGGGGAACGGTGCTGATAGGCGCCGTTCCGGGTTGATTCCGCCCCAGGTTGAAACCATGGGGCTACCCACGAATGTCCCTGAAGGGACGATCCAAACCAAACCTCCCGGCCATGGAGCATGCCATGGTCTCTGGGACCGCCCGGAACGGGCGAAATTTGAATAGCCCGGCGCTTCAGCGCCGGGTAGGGGGGCCATCAAATTTCCATCCGCCCTGAATGGGCGGGACCCAACGGTTCAGCCAGCCGGAACGTCCGGTTCCGCCACCTTCGGGGCGGGGATGGATAGGGGAGATCCCGTTGACCCGGCGCTAAAGCACCGGGCTATTCAGATTCCGCCCATTCTGGGCGGTCCAGGATGGGGCGAAATTTCTCACGCCTTCGCCTGCACCCACGGCGGCACGGGCGGCAGATCGAAGAACGACGCGTCGTCCGGCAGCCGCAGACCGGGAACGAACTCATCGAGCTCGCCTACCTCGAACCGGCACAGGTTGATGGCATGCCAGAACCCGCCGGCGATCACGCCGCCGTATTTGTAGCGGCCATCCGGGGCGAAGGCGACCCAGCCCTCGGGGAGATGAACGAGAATGACGATGCAGCGGCCGGTGGCGACGTCCCAGAGGCGGACGGTGTTGTCGAAGGAGGCACTGGCAAGGGTGTTTCCCTCGGGGCTGAACACAACGCTTGAAACGCCCCCCTGGTGTCCTTGGAAAGCTTGGCTCTCTCGCCCGGAGGCGGTATCCCAAAGCCGCACGGTTTTGTCGTCGGACGCGCTGGCGAGGGTGTTTCCCTCGGGGCTAAACACTACGCTATTGACGCCCTCCTGGTGTCCCTGGAAAGTTCGGACCTCCCGTCCGGAGGCGATCTCCCAAAGCCGCACGGTTTTGTCGTCGGATGCGCTGGCGAGGGTGTTTCCCTCGGGGCTAAACACCACGCTATAGACATGTCCTTCGTGTCGTTGGAAAGTCTGCATCTCTCGCCCGGAGGCAATGTCCCAAAGCCGCACGGTTTTGTCGTAGGAGGCGCTGGCGAGGTTCTTTCCGTTGGGGCTAAACGCCACGCTAGAGACGCCCCCATGGTGTCCTTGGAAAGTCTGGATCTCTCGCCCCAAGGCAATGTCCCAAAGCCGCACGGTTTTGTCGTCGGATGCGCTGGCGAGGTTTTTTCCGTTGGGGCTAAACGCCACACTCCTTACGACGCTTTGGTGTCCTTGGAGAGCCCGGATCTCTTTCCCGGAGGCGGTGTCCCAGAGCCGGACGGTGTGGTCGTCGAAGGCGCTGGCGAGGGTATTTCCCTCAGGGTTAAATGCTACGCTCATAACCCAATCCTGGCGTACTTGGAAAGCCCGGATCTCTTGCCCGGACGCGACATCCCAAAGATGTATAGTGTGGTCGTCGGATGCGCTGGCGAGGGTGTTTCCCTTGAGGGTAAAGGCCATGCTTCTGACGCCCCTTTCGTCTCCTTGGAAAACTCGGATCTCTCGCCCGGAGGCGATGTCCCAAAGACGCAGGGTGCTGTCGTTTGATGCGCTGGCGAGGGTGTTTCCGCCGGGGCTAAACGCCACGCTCCTCACATACCAGTAGTGTCCTCGGAAAGTCAGGATCTCTACCCCGGAGGCGGTGTCCCAAAGTCGGACGGTTTTGTCGTCAGATGCACTGGCGAGGATGTTTCCATTGGGACTGAACGTCACACTATTAACAGGAGCTAGGTGTCCTTGGAAATTCCGGATCTCTCGTCCGGAGGCGGTGTCCCAAAGCCGGACGGTTTTGTCGTCGGATGCGCTGGCGAGGGTATTTCCCTCGGGGCTAAACACTACGCTTCTGACCCAATCCTGGTGACCTCGGAAAGTCCGAATCTTTCGCCCGGAGGTGGTATCCCAAAGATGCACGGTGTTGTCGTAGGAGGTGCTGGCGAGGGTGTTTCCTGTGGGGCTAAACACCACGCTTAAAGAGCCTCCCAGGTGTCCTTGGAAAGCTCGGATCTCTCGTCCGGAGGCGGTGTCCCAAAGCCGGACGGTTTTGTCGTCGGATGCGCTGGCGAGGGTGTTTCCCTCGGGATTGAACACCACGCTATTAACCCTCCCTAAGTGTCCTTGGAACGCCCGCATTTCTCGTCCGGAGGCGGTGTCCCAAAGCCGGACGGTTTTGTCATCGGATGCGCTGGCGAGGGTGTTTCCCTCGGGGCTAAACACCACGCTATTGACGGCTCCCTGGTGTCCTTGGAAAGCTCTGATCAGTTGTCCGCTGGAAGGATCCCAAAGCCGTATAAGGCCCCCTTCTGCGCTAGCCAGCAGGTCTCTTTTAGGATTCCAAGCCACGGCACTGGAAGGCGAGGAAAACAGGGTCATTCCTTCGGGTGCGTCAGGGATTCGTAGAGCGGAGCCAAAGAAGTCGGCGGAGTCGGACTTTTCGTCGAGCGAGGCTCCTATCAGCTTTGCGCGCTCGAAAATCGCGTAACCGAGATCGGTTCCCCTAAGATCGGCCCCCAGGAGGCGTGCGCGAGTGAGATTGGCGTGCGCAAGGTCGGTTTGGCTTAGGTCGGCACGAGTGAGATCCGCGTCCCGGAGATTGGCGTAAACGAGCCGTGCCCTGTGGAGACGGGTCCTGATCAACTTCGCGGAGCTTAGATTCGTTCGCTCCAGGTTCGCGTTTTCCAGATTCTGATCCGAGAGATCCTGGCCAGTGAGATTCTGGCCTGACAGATCTATGGCCTGATCAAGTTTTTCCTGAAGACGATCGAGGACCAGTAAAGCGTTTTTCTTGGGAATGTCATCGTTGCCCCGAGTCGTTTGGCGAGCCCAGGCAACGATGTTCTCTCTTCCGGTAAAGCTGGTCAGGAAATCGATCATCAGTAACGAGAGATCCTTCTCGCCCAGCAGGCTTGAGATGCCTTCCTTCTTGAGCCCCTCGGCTGCCGCCTGAGCCACGAGGAACTCCAGGATAGATTGGTGGAGGAAGGAAAAATTACCTTCGTCATCTCGGACGAGAAGAGTTCCAGAGCCTACCTGGAAAGCAGCAATCGCTTCATCGAAGACGCGATCGATTTTCTGGATCGCCTCGGCGGCATCCGCTTGGATCTCCTCCAGATTCACATAGCGATCCGTCTTCTGCCAGAGGCGAACGGCCAATAAGGTGACCGCGTTCCAGCGATCCTGCACGGAGAGGCCAGGAGGCGCTCCCTTGGGATGGACACGCTCAAATTCATGGACGAGCCAGCGCTCCAAGATGAGCCGGTAGAGCGTGGCCGCTGTAATTACTCCACCGGCAGCAGCCTCGCAGAGCTGCACCTCGGGAAGGTCGGCGATGAATCCCAGCATGCGGGGATTCTCGGAGAGCCCCAGGAGATCCTTGATGCTGTCAATCAGATTCAGCCTGGTGTCCGCTTCGGCTTCGCTCCCGCAGCGGTTGCCGAGGAAAGCACGGATCTGATCGCGGCTGAAGGTCTGGAGGATGCCGATTCTCGATCCTGAGATCAACTCGACTTCTTCGCCGAGCTTGGAACGGACCTGTTGGTCGGAAAGGAAGTGCTGACGGCGGCTGGTGACGACGATCTTGGCGTCACCCTGGGCGGCGGAGAGGAGGGTTTCGAAGTGCTCGGCGGCACGGTCGTACGTAACCCGCAAAGCAAGCTCGTCGAAGCCGTCGAAGAGGAGCACGATCCGGCCCTGCTCCAGCATGTAGCGGAATCTCTCGAAGCGGTAGCCCTCGGGTTCGTTCTGTCCGAAGTGCTGGCCGAGGAGCTGGGCCAGCGTACGGCCCTTTTCAAGGGATCTCATCTGGAGGAGGATCGGGACCGGTCCCGATTCCAGGAGCCCCATGCGGCGCGCGAGCTCGTGCAGGAGGAAGGTCTTGCCCGTCCCGAAATCTCCCAGGATGACGGCGAAGCGCCGGTTGGGCGTGGAGAGCCACTCCTGAAGTTTCGCCAGGGCGTCCGGATGCTCTTCGTTCCGCTCCAGGGAGACCATCCGCTGGGTCACGTAGAGGCTGGGAGGGTAGAGCTTGTCCCGGGTCAGCTCTTCGGTCTGCCGGCGGAGATAGCCGCGGAAATCGATGAGGCCCATGTATTCGATGAGGCTCATCAGGCGGACATCCCTGTTGCTGGCGACTTTCTGGAGGCCCTCCGGAGCCGGAGCGCCGCCGTAGATGAGATAGGAGATCATTCGGGGGTCGGCTGCGCGGAAGCCTTTATCGATCCGTTCGCGGAAGGCGTTCAGGTCTTCCAGAGAGACGTCATATTCGACGCCCGCGACCGGATAGTCCCGCACGATGTCTCCGTGCCGGACCGAGACCCGCAGGTAGTCCCAGAAGTCGCCTTCGCCCGAGATCCGCTCGATCTGCGCCGCGGGCTCCCGGAGACGGCAGACCCTCTCAACACGGGCGAGGAAGTCGTCCCGGATCTCGATAAAGGAGGGTTCGAGATCCTTTGAGGCCTTCGGCATGTAGTAGCCGCGGGTCCGTTTGGAAGAACGAACGGTGGTGGTCTCGATGACGGGCGCGGGCTCCGGTTCGGTGAAGGCGTTTGGAAATTTCTCGATGTCGAGAGGTGGGACAGCGGGTTCGAAAGGGGAGGATTCCGACGCGTCCACGATCCTCTTCGCGAAGGCGACGAGGAACTTTTGATAGGTGTCCTTCTGTTCGTCCAGACGCAGGAGGTATTGAAGCCCCTCGTTCCGGTAGGTCTCACCCAGATCGTCGAAGGAATATTGGATTTCGCGGAACTCCTTCGGGAGCGTCTCGAAGCTGGCGCCGAGGGGTTTCCAGAGGATGGGCAGGATGAGCTTGGGATTGGAGCCGTGAGAATCCAGGCGCGAGCGGAAGGCGGACCATTCCTTGCCGCAGTACTCGCTGTTGAAGAAGGAGCGGGAGTAGAGGGGAAGAAGGATCTGGCAGGTGGAGAGCGCCGAAGACAGCTCTTCGGGCCAACGGTCGCCGGTCTTGATTCCGTGGGTATCCCGGAAGCCTACGGGATGGCTGGCTGAGAGGCCCATGAGGCCTCGGACTTCTTCGCGGATCTCCTGGAAGAAGCGGCCGAGGTGTTCGTCCGCGTCATTGCGGGCATAGCTGAAGAAGAAGATGGGACCGTCTTGTTTTAGGGTCACCTCGAAAAGTTAGCATCTGGAGGGCTGGGTTCCAAGGGGGCCGGCGCTCCGAGAGGGCCGGGAAGATTCCGGTCTGAGCCGTCCCGCCAGGGACAAGAGGCGGTAGCCCCAGGTTTCAACCTGGGGCGGGGAGGGCGGGGTGCCGCGCCGCCTCCGGACACCGCGCCTCCGGACGCCGGTCCCGGGACCCGCCCGGAACGGGCGGAATTTGACTAGCCCGGCGCTTCAGCGCCGGGTAGGCGGTCCCCCCCAATTCTCATCCGCCCAGAATGGGCGGGACCCAACCGTTCAGCCGGGTCGGACCGTCGTGTTCCGCCACCTTCGGGGTGGGGGATGGGGGGAGGGCGTCGGTGACCCGGCGCTGAAGCACCGGGCTATTCAGATTCCGCCCATTCTGGGCGGGCCTGAATGGGAGGGCGACGGTGTTCAGGCGGATGTGCCGGCCGGGGGCGGCGCGCCCTTCGAAGAGACGCCTCGCCGTCCCCATGGCCTCCGCGAGGTGTCGTTGATCGTCTGAGGCGTCTCTACGGCCCTTCGGTGGAGGGGGGAGGTCATCGGATCGTTCTACGGCTCGGACCTCCTGTAGCATTCCTCCATGCTCTGCCCCAAATGCCAGTTCGAGCAGGCGGACGGACCGGAGTGCGTCCGGTGCGGGGTGCTGTTCAGCCGGGTGGCCGAGGCGCAGGCGGCCGGCGGACGGATGTACAGGCCGGCGCCGGTCCGGGAAGAGCCGGAACCCACGGCGGCGGAAGAGTGGAAGGCGCTTTTGTTGGAGGAGGAAGACGCGCGGACCGATCCGGTGCGGTTCTGGGGACGGACGGCTCTCTACGCCATCCTCTTCCTGTGGAGCTGGCGGTTCCTGACGTCCTCGGTGGCGGAGAACTACGTGGGGGAGTCGTTCCTGCACTGGATCAACCTGCCGTTCCACGAGGCCGGCCACGTGCTGTTCGGGTTCCTCGGCGACTTCGTGCGGGCGCTGGGCGGGACGCTGGGGCAGCTCCTCATCCCGGCCATCTGCCTGGGGACGTTCCTGCTCAAGAACCGCGATCCGTTCGGCGCTTCGGTGGCGCTGTGGTGGCTGGCCGAGAACTTCATGGACATCGCTCCCTATATCGCCGACGCCCGGTCGGGACAGTTGCTACTTCTCGGCGGCGTCACCGGCCGGGACGTGCCCGGCTACCACGATTGGGAGAACGTGCTGGGGGACCTGAACCTCCTCCAGTACGACCAGACGCTGGGCGGTCTGTCGTACGCCTGCGGCCGGCTCCTGATGCTCGCCGCCCTGGCCTGGGGCGGGTGGCTGCTGGTGCGCGAGCGGCGCCGTCTTGTGTCCAAGGAAAGCCTTTGAAGAAGCTACTTCCGGACGCCCGTAGCGCCCGGGCGGTACACTGAACAGCACAGAAAAACTTGCAGTTTCGCTCGGACCGCTGATTTCACGCCTCTGCGCACGCTCTTCTAGAACGCTGCGGGATGGGCTACGATACGGGCCGCGTCGCGTTTCTACCCATCTTTTACAAGGAGAGTCGAGGTCACACCGATATGACGGATGTCGTCCAGAAGTTCTGGGGGTTCTGCCACACGCTGCGGCATGACGGCATCGATTACGGCGATTACATCGAGCAGATCACATATCTGCTCTTCCTCAAGATGGCGGACGAGCGGAGCATCGATCTGAGCCGGATGTCGGTGCCGGAGGAAGGGGAGGCGGTCATCGATTGCTCATGGCCGGCGCTGGCGGCGGAGTCGGGTGCGAAGCTGACGGCGCACTACGCCGGCGTGCTGCGGACGCTGGGACGCCAGCCGGGTCTGCTGCGAGAGATCTTCGCGGGCGCGTTGTCGCGCTTCAACAATCCCGCGAATCTGAAGCGTCTGATCGATCTGATCGATGAGACGGAGTGGAGCGCGCTGGAGATCGACCTCAAGGCCGCCGTCTTCGAAGGCCTGCTGGAGAAGGCCGCGAGCGAAGGGAAGAAGGGCGCCGGGCAGTACTTCACGCCGCGCCGCCTGATCCAGAGCATCGTGCGCTGCGTGCAGCCGGACCCGCGCGGGGAAGCGGACTTCACGATCTGCGATCCGGCGTGCGGCACCGGCGGTTTCCTGGTGGTGGCCTACGAATGGCTGCTGGCCGCGAGCCGCGAGGACTCCCCCGGTCCCGAGGTGCTGGAGAAGGTGCGGCGCGGCACGTACTACGGCCAGGAGCTGGTGCCCCGGCCGCGGCGGCTGGCGCTCATGAACCTGTTCCTGCACGGCCTCGAGCCGGAGATCAAGCAGGGCGATTCGATCTACGACCTGCCGGAAGACCACAGGTTCGACGTGGTGCTGACCAATCCGCCGTTCGGCAACAAGGGCGCGAACCAGGTGCCGGACCGCGAGGACCTGATCGTCAAGACGTCCAACAAGCAGCTCAATTTCCTGCAGCACGTGGTGACGATGCTGAAGCCGGGCGGCCGCGCGGCGGTGATCGTTCCGGACAACTGCCTTTTCGCCGATCAGGCCGGCGAGGTGTTCAAGCTGTTGACGCAGGAGTGCGATCTCCACACGGTGCTGCGGCTGCCCAACGGCACGTTCACTCCGTACAGCGCCGGGACCAAGACGAACGTGGTCTTCTTCAAGAAAGGCGCGCCGACGGAGACCGTCTGGGTTTACGACGCGCGCACCAACGTGCCACGGATCACCAAAAAGGACCGGCCGCTGACGCAGTCGCATCTCGCCGCGTTCGAGGTCTGCTACGGCATCGACCCGAACGGCAAGTCGCGGCGCTCGCCGGCCGATTCGCTGGAGGAGCGCTGGCGGTCGTTTTCGATCGCCGAGGTCCGCGCCCGCGATTTCAAGATCGACGGTCTGAAGTGGCTCAAGGAAGAGTCACGCGACGATGATCTGCCGGAACCCGAGGAGCTCGCGGAGGATGCCATCAATGAATTGGAGCGCGCAGTGGACGAATTGACGGCTGTGCTCGACTTGCTGGCGGATGACGTAGAGCCGAGGCGCCCGCGCGTCCTCCCGGGTGGCGCGTGAGCACGGCGTTTTCCGATTGGGAGCTCGGACGCCGCGAAGGCGAGCTTCCCGACGGCTGGGCGACGACGACGCTCGGCGACATCGTCGTCCATCGCATCGGCGGCGAGTGGGGCGAGAGCCCGGAAACGGTGGCGGCGGACGATCCGGAGTACGTCCGGGTGCGCGTGATCCGCGGCACGCAGTTCCGGGACTGGGAGCGCGACAAGGGCTCGACGGCGGACGTGCGGGCGGTCAAGCGGTCGAAGCTGGCGAAGCGCCTGCTGGTCGAAGGGGACTTGGTGGTGGAGATCTCCGGCGGCGGGGCCAGCCAGCCGGTGGGCCGCACGTTGCTGATCGACGAGGAAGCGCTCCGCCGCGCCGGCATGCCGCTGATCTGCAGCAACTTCTGCCGTCTGGTGAGACTCCACCGCGAGGTCGATCCCGCGTACGTCCACCTGGTCCTTACGTTCCAGTACCTGTGCGGCCGGTTCGACGAGTTGCAGACGCAGACGACGAACATCCGCAACCTGAATTTCGACGATTTCCTGGCGAACGTGATCCTGCCGTTGCCGCCGCTGGCGGAGCAGCGGCGGATCGTCGCGAAAGTCCGCAAGCTCCAGAAACCGGTGGGCACGGCTCGCAAGTGCCTCGCGAAGATGCCGGAGATCCTGCGGCGCTTCCGCCAGTCGGTGCTCGCCGCGGCGTTCGCGGGCCGGCTGACGGAGAGCTGGCGCGAAGGGCGCCCGCCGGCCGAGTCCCTGGAGGAGAAGCTGCGGCTGGCGTTCAAGACGCGCCGCGAGGCGTGGGAGATGGCGCGCGAGGAGGCGGAGGCTTTCGACCGCCGGGCGCCGCGCCGGCCGAAGAACCTGGAGCCCACGCCGTGGGAGGCGCCGGAGCCGCTGGAGGAGCCGAAGACGCCGGACGGCTGGCTCCTCGTGGCGCTGCACGACGTGGTGCATCGCGCCCAGTACGGACTCTCCACCAAGGCGGACGCCAACGAGAAGACCGGTATCGCGATCCTGCGCATGGCGAACATCCAGGACGGCCGGATCGACACCTCGGATCTCAAATACATCCGGCGCAAGGGCCTGGACGTCCAGGGCTACATGGTGCGGCAGGGGGACATCCTGTTCAACCGCACGAACAGCCCGGAGCTGGTGGGCAAGGCCGCGGTGTTCGACGCCAGCCTCGAGGCGGTGTTCGCTTCCTACGTGGTGCGCGTGGAGTGCGACGAGCGGCTGATCGACAGCCGGTACCTGTGCTGGTGGATCAATTCGCCGTGGGGCCGGCGGTGGGCGCGCACGGTGCGCACGGAGAGCGTCAGCCAGTCGAACATCAACATTTCGCGGCTGGTGACGATGCCAGTGCCGTTCCCGCCCCTGGAGGAGCAGCGGCGGATCGTGGAGCGCATCGAGGCGTTTTTCGCCGACGCCGCGAGCGTCGAGGCGAAGGTGGCCTCGTCGGCGGAGCGGGCGGAGAAGCTGTGGATGACGATCCTGGTGCGGGCGCTGCGCGGTGAGCTGGTGCCGAACGAGGCGGAGATCTCCGGTCCCGAGGGCGGAGGCTTCGAGCCGGCGGCGGACCTGTTGGACCGGATCGTCGGGGAGCGGCTGGCTTCGCGGCCCGAGAGGATGGAAGCGGTGAGCCCGGAGGAGGGCGTCGCCGAGCCGATCCTGGCCGCCATCCGCCAGTCCTGCTGGGGCGCCGGCACGATGACCCGCGAGGAGCTGATCCGGAAGGTGGCGGTGCGGCTGGGCTGCCCGCGCTTCGGCAAGAGCATCCGGGCCCGGCTGGAGCGCCACGTGGAGGTGGCCCTGGCGCGGCGGATCGTGGAGGTCAAGGACGGCCTGCTGTGCGGCGCCACTCCGACCTTCGCGCGCTACGACTGGAACTTCCTGGTGCGGACGGTCCGCTCCCTGCTGAAGGACGGGGTGGAGCGCAACACCGGGGAGCTGATCAACGCCATGGCCGCCTATCTGGGCTACGGGCAGGTCACCATGCCGATCCGCGAGCGCACGGAGCGGATCCTGACCTGGGCGTCCCAGAACGGGCTGGTGGAGATGCGGGAAGGGAAGGTCCAGCGCACCCCCGGGCTTCCCCCGGCCCCGCCTTTCCCCAACGATCCGGCGCGGCGGGGGCGGAAGTAGGCCCTCACCTCCCGGCCTCCTCTCCCGACCCCTCCCTCCCACCCACACCGGGAGAGGAGGAGAAGTTAGCCAAGAGAAAGGCACGGGGAAGCTTTCCTGACAAACCTTTCCCCCTCTCCCGGTGTGGGTGGGAGGGAGGGGTCGGGAGAGGGGGCCAGGGGGTGAGGGCTCGGGCGGGGGCCTACTTCAGCCACTCGAACGTGTCGTAGTGCTCGCGGCTCATGCCGAGCTTCTCGTAGACCGCCTGCGCGGCGGTGTTCCGCTTGTCCACGTAGAGACGGATGCCCTTGAGATCCGGGTCGGCCTCGACGCGGCGGCGCAGGTGCTCGTAGAGGACGCGGTAGATCCCGCGGCCCCTCTCCTCGGGGATGACGTAGACGGACTGGATCCAGAGGATGACGCCGTTGCGCCAGTCGCTCCACTCGAAGGTGGTCATCAGGCAGCCGGCGACGCGGCCGTCGCGCTCGGCCACCCAGTAGGCGGCCTTGCGGGGATCGGCGAAGACGGCTTCGACGCCGGCCGTCACGGTGGCGAGGTCGAGCTCCAGGCCTTCGGTCTCCCGGGCCATGCGGCGCTGGAAGTCGACGAGGACCGCCGCGTCTTCGGGCCGGGCGGGGCGGACCACGGTATCAGCCAAGGGGGGGCGTGTCCTCCGGGTGCAGAGCGGTCTGGAGACGGGCCTCGACTTCGGGCGCGAGCGGCGGGTCCGGGAGGGCGCGCACGGCCCGGATGACGAGGCCGAGGTCGTGGAGCAGGCGGCGGCAGCCCTCGCAGCCGCGCAGATGCTCGCCGATCCGCTGCGAGCGGTCCTGACCCGACCAGCCTTCGATGTACTCGGTCAGGTCCGCCAGGACCTCGCCGCAATGCAGGCCGGCGACGACCCGTTCATCGTCCATCGGCCTCTCCTTCCCTCAGCCTGGCGACCAGGCGCAGGCGGGCCCGGTGGAGGCGTGCCCGCACGGCGGCGTTGGTGAGGCCGGTCACGCGGGCGGCTTCGTCCGGCCCCAGCTTCTCGCGTTCGCGCAGGATGAGGGCTTCGCGGTCCTCGGGCGCGAGCGCTGCCAGGGCCGCCTCCAGGCTCCGGGCGTCGACGGGCGGGCTGGCGGCTCCGTTGGGGCTGTTCCAGCCGGCGGCCCGGGCGAGGTCGCGCAGGGGCGTGGCGTCGGCCTCGCGGTCGCGGGGATGCCTCTGCCGGGCGGCGTTGTGGGCGAAGGCGAGGAGCCAGGAGCGGGCGGAGGGCTCGTCCCGGAAGCGGCCGGCGGCGCGCCGGGCGGCCTGGAAGGTGTCGCGGAGCACCTCTTCGGCGTCCGCGCCGTCGGGGAGCACGGCCCGCGCGTAGCGGTAGACCGCCGACTGGTGGCGATTCACCAGGCGATCGAACGCGGCGGCGTCGCCGGCCGTGAAACGGCGGAGCAACGTCTCGTCGCTGATCCTCGGGTCGTCTGGATCGACCATGTCCTCCGTTCCTGCTGATTGGGACGGAAGACATCTTACACCGGACCCTCACCCCCGGCCCCCTCTCCCGACCCCTCCCTCCCACCCACACCGGGAGAGGGGGAGGAAAACCGCCTCAGAAAACGATCCGGCGGTAGCGGGCGAGCAGGATCGAGTAGGCGCCGAAGGCGATCAGGCCGAGGGCTACGATCGCGAGGAGCCAAGGGCCGTAGGGCTGGCTGGCGAGCGTCTCCAGCGCGCCGCCGAGGCCGCGGGCCTGGGACGGATCGAAGCGCAGGGCGGCCTGGACCAGGAACCAGCCGGACATCAGGAAGACGATGCCGCGGGCGATCAGGCCCAGCTTGCCGGTGTTGACCGCGAGGCGCTGCTCGTTGGCGTCCATCTCCTGAGTCTTGAAATGCTTCCGGAACTTCTCGGTCCAGCCGTTGTGGATCTGGTAGAAGCCCGAAATGATCACCGCCAGGCCGGCCAAGGCCACCAGCCAGCGGCCGAAGGGCTTGGTCATCAGCTCGGCCGTGAACCCCTGCTGACCGCCGCCCCCGGATCCCGCGCCGCCGGCGCCCGAAGCCATGCGGAAAGCGGCCAGCGCGAGACCGCCGTAGATCAGGCCGGAAGCGATCATGGCGCCGCGCTGGACCAGGCCCTTGGGATCGTGCCCCTTGTTCTCGGGGTCGAGGGCGCCCTGGAGGATCCTCCAGATGGCGTAGCCGAGCAGGCCGATGGCGAGCAGCCAGAGGAGCGCCGTGCTCTGCCGGGCGACGGTCTGGAGGGCGCCTTCGGTGTCGGTGACCTGTCCCCGGTTGCCGAAGGCCGCCTGCACCGCGAGAAGACCGACGATCGCGTAGACGGCCCCGCGCGCGGCATAGCCGAAACGGGCCAGCCACTCGATCCAGGGGCCGCGAACCGCGGCGCGCCCGGTGGCTTCCACCTGGCGCCCCGCGTTGGAAAGTGTGTTGGTTGGGGTAGAGCGTGCCATCTCCGTACCTCCTGGGAGGACAGGGATGAGCAAGGGGCGTACCAGGGCCCTCACCTCCCCGGCCCTCCTCTCCCGACCCCTCCCTCCCACACCACACCGGGAGAGGAGGGAGAGGTTAGCGAAAAGAAGCGGCTCCTCGAAGGGCTCCAGGGTTGAGCTTCTCCAATCCCCCTCTCTCCCGGTGGGGGTGGGAGGGAGGGGTCGGGAGAGAGGGGGCAGGGGGAGTGAGGGCCTACTTCAGATGGGTCTCGAACAGCTTGTAGATCCGCCGGTACTCGTCGAGCCAGCTCGTGGGCTGGACGAAGGTGTGATCCTCGACGGGGTAGATGGCCGTCTCGAAGCTCTCCTTCTTCAGCTCGATGAGCTTCTGCACCAGCCGGACCGTGTCCTGGAAGAAGACGTTCTGGTCCAGCATGGGGGCGCAGATCAGCAGCGGCTTCTGGAGGCCGGCGGCGTACTCGATGGGCGAGCTCTTCTCGTAGGCCTCGGGGTCGATCTCCGGGCGGTTGAGGATGTTGGCGGTGTACTCCTCGTTGTAGTGCGCCCAGTCCGCCACCGGCCGCAGGGCCGCGCCGGCGGCGAAGAGGTCCGGCTGGCGGAAGAGGGCCATGAAGGTCATGAAGCCCCCATAGGAGCCGCCGTAGACGCCGACGCGCTGGGGATCGACGTTCTTGTTCTTCACCAGCCAGGCGACGCCGTCCTCCATGTCCTCGAGCTCCGGGGTGCCCATCTGGCGGTAGATGGCCGTCCGCCAGTCGCGGCCGTAGCCGGACGAGGCGCGGAAGTCCATGTCGATCACCACGTAGCCCTGGCGCGTCAGCAGGGTGTGGAACATGAACTCGCGGAAGTAGCTCGACCAGCCGTAGTGGATGTTCTGCAGATAGCCGGCGCCGTGGACGAACATCACGGCCGGATAGGTGCGCGCCGGATCGAAGTCCTTCGGCGTGTAGACCCGCGAGTAGATCGGCCCCGCGCCGTGGGTGGAGGGGACGGCGACGGTCTCGGGCATCGTCCAGTCCTGGGCCAGGAAGAATTCGGTGCGGGTCCGGGTGACCTGCCGCGCTTCGGCGTCCGGCCGGTTGGGCTGCACGAACAGCTCGTCGGGACGGTTGATGGAGGAGGCGGTGACGAGGAGCCGGTCCTCGTTCGGCGACAGCACCGGCTCGCCGACCAGGCCGCCGAAGCCGGTGAGCCGCTCGGCCTTGGCGGTGGCCACTGCGACGCGCCAGACGTCGTACTTGCCCGGATGCTCGCGGTTGGCGACGTAGTAGATGTGCTTGCCGTCCCAGCTCCGCACCGGGCGCGAGACCTCGTACCGGCCTTCGGGGGTCAGCGGCCGGATCTCCCCGGTGCGGCCGGAGAGCGCGTACAGCCGCGAGTAGCCGCTCTCCTCGGAGAGGAACCAGAGCGTCTCGTCGTCCGGCAGCCAGCCCATCTCGTTGAAGTCCCAGTTGATCCACGCGGCGTCGGTCAGCCGGTGGCGGGGCGTGAGCTTGGCGGTGGCGGTGTCGAAGGTGGCGATCCAGCGGTCCTTGTTGTCGCGGGCGCGGAGCTGCACGGCGAGCCTTTGGCCGTCCTCGGACCAGGAGACGTCGGAGACTTCCATCGGACGGACCTGGGCGGGCTCTTCCTTCTTCTCTTCCGCCTTCGCCTCTTCGGGCTTGGCTTCGCCTTCAGCCTGGGGCTCGGCCGCGGCCTCGTCCTTCTTTTCTGCTCGTCCTTCTTCTTCATGGCCTCCTTGCGGACCTTGGCGGCCTCGCGGAGGGCCTTGAGGGGATCGTCCTTGGAGCCGGGGAGCACGGCGAGGTCGAGGTCGTGGCGCTCGTGCTTCACGAGGTCGAGCAGGATCACGGAGTGGGGGACGGGCTTGTCGATGCCCACCTTGGAGCGGACGTCGCGGACCTCGATGTGGCCGCTCTCGGTCACCCACTGGGGGAGCCTGGCGCGCTTGCTCTCCTCGGACCATTTGGGCGCGGTGACCACCAGCAGCCAGTCGCCGGAGGGGGAGAGGGCGGCGCGCTCGATGACGGCGTCCTTGCCCAGGTACCAGGTCTGGGGCGTACGCGTGGGGTCGTCCTTGCGCAGGGCGAGGTCCTCTTCGCGTTCCTTCTTCTCCTTCTCCTGCCGCTGGCGGATGACGTCGAAGAAGCGCGTCTGCTGCTCCTGGAGCAGGGTGGGCTCGTCCTTGTCGGCGGGGTCCTTGTCGAGCACGAGCCGGGCGGGCTGGGAAGTGAGCCCGGTCTCCAGGTCGTAGACGAAGACGTCGTCGCCGGACCGGAAGGTGACGCGGCGGTTGTCGGCCAGGAAGCGCGGGTCGTCCTCGTCCCCGTCGGTGCGGGTCAGTTGCCGCACGGCGCCGGTCTTCAGGTCCTTGACGAAGACGTCGCCGTGGCGCTCATAGACCTTGCGTTTGCGGTCGCGGCTGAGCACGCCGCGCGAGTCTTCCTTCACTCTCTGGGCGGGCTCGATCAGGACCGTCTTGCCGGTGGCGAGATCGACGCGGTAGAGGTCCATCCGCTGGTTGCCGATCCCCTCGCGCTGGCGCTCGTAGTAGACCGACCGGCCGTCGTCCGACCAGTAGGGGTTCTGGGGCGGATTCCCGATCCAATCCGGGTCGGCCATGATCTGCTCGAGAGTCAGCGCGGAATCGTTGTCCGCGGCGAGCGCCGGAGCCGCGGCCAGCGGCAGGGCCAGCAGGAGGCAGAGGGCTCCGGCGGTGAAGCGGTGTCGTGCGTTCGGAGTCATTCGTAATCCTTATCGAGTAGCCGTCTTCTTCGGAGCCGCGAACCTGTCGCGGATCCACTTCGCCACCAGGTCGAGCATGGCGGGATCCATGGTGACCTCGCTGGCCGCGTATTCGGCCGGGCTGCCGGTCTTGGCGGGCTGGAAGAGGTGGTTGAGGCCGGGCAGGCGGCGGATGGTCACGTCCGGGTTGCCGGCCTCCTTCAGCGCCTTTTCGATCTCGGGGATGTTCTGGTCCGCGATCACCTGGAGGTCGAGCTCGCCGTTGACGACCAGCACCGGAACCTTGACCTTGCGCAGGGCCGGCCGCGGGTCGTAGTCGAGGAAGTAGCGGAACCAGTTGGAGGTCGCCCTCTTCACCTGTGCGTCGATCATGTCGTCGCCGCCGGCCTGCTCCTCCGGGCTCTGCAGGGCCAGAGCCTCCTTGCTGAGTTGCCGCAGCTTGGCATCGCGGACGGCGGGGTCCTTTTCGGTGCGGATGAGCTCGAGGCTCTGGCGCATGATCGCGTCTTCGCGCTTGATGTTCTCCTCCGGCATCCCGCCGGCGCGGGAGATGCGCTCGCTCTGGAGGGAGAGGACCTCCGCGCCGGGGACGCCGGTGCCCGCGAGCATCACCACGAAGGCCACGTCCGTGGACTGGCTGGCGGCGAGCGGCCCCACCACCCCGCCCTCGCTATGGCCCACGAGGCCGACGCGGTCCGGGGCGATCTTCGCGTGCTTTTTGAGGAACCGTACGCCGGCCAGAGCATCCTGCGCGAAGTCGGCGGTGGTGGATTCGTCGACGCTGCCGGTCGAGCCGCCGACGCCGCGGTCGTCCACCCGCAGCACGGCGATGCCGTTGCGGGTCAGGTAATCGGAGAGCACCAGGAACGGCTTGTGGCCCAGGAGCGCCTCATCGCGGTCCTGCGGGCCGCTGCCGGTGATGAGCAGCGCGGCGGGGAAGGGGCCGGGGCCCTCCGGGATCGTGAGCGTGCCGGCGAGCTTGATGTCGCCGTTGGTGTAGGTGACCTCTTCGGAGATGTAGGGAAGCGGCGGCTTGGGCTCCTGCGGCTTGCGCGCCACCTCGACGGCCTCGCGGCCCAGGCGGAACGGCAGCGAGGCGCTCCCCTGCGTAAAGGTGCCGCGGATGGCGCCGTTCTCCAGCGTGCCGTCGAAGGTCGGCGCGCCGGGGATGTTCGCGATGGCGAAGCGCACCTTGGAGCCCTCGACCGTGATCCCCTCCAGGGGCAGGTCCTTGGCGCCTTGCTGCGGGATGTCGATGTCCCCTTTCCAGGCGCCGTTCTCCCAGGTCAGGTCGACCATGACCTGGAGCTTCATCGAGGGGAGCTCGATCTCGCCCTCCCAGTGGCCCGCCGCCGGGGAATCGGCGGCCTGGACGGCACTGGGGACAGTCATGGGGACGAGGATCAGCAGACAGAGAAGAAGGATGGAACGCATTTCGGTCCTCCGTATCAGACGGGAGAGGCCGCGGGCCGCCGGCGGAGCCAGAACAGGCCGCCGAGAGCCGCGAACAGGAGAACGCCGCCGGCCAGGGTCCAGGCCCAGACCGGCAGAGGGGGAAGGGCGGGACCCCGGCGGCCGCCGGGCAGGGGCACGGCGTCGCCGTCGCCGAGCACGACGATGCCGGCCCAGGCGGCGGCGGGAGCGCCCTCTTCGATCAGCTCGCGCTGGGCGGCGTGGGCGCTGGCGGCCACGCTGAGGCCCCGGCCGAGATGGTCGTAGAAACGGTCGAAGAATTCGGCGGCCTCGTCGTCGCGGAGCTTCCAGAGGCTGGCGACCACGGTGTGGGCGCCGGCCTGGAAGAAGGCGCGGGCGAGGCTCATCACGCCCTCGCCGCGCAGCACCGCGCCGGTATTGGTGCTGCAAGCGGAGAGGACCACGGTGCGGCCTTTCAGGTAGAGGTCGACGATCTCGCGGATCTGGAGCAGGCCGTCCTCGGCGGCGTCGCCGGGGGCCAGCAGGACGCCCGACCGCTCGGGGTTGGCCTCGTCGGTGACGGCATGGGTGGCGAAGTGGAGCAGCGCGTACTCGTGCAGCGGGGCGTGCTTGAGGAAGGCCTCGGTAGCCTTCTCCCCCAGGCGCCGCACGCTGCCGCCGCCCATATGGCTCACCACGGAGCGGCTCTCCTGGCGGGCGAAGGGGAGGGCCCCCAGGCGGTCCGTGGAGGCGAAGACGGCGGCCGAGCGCTCCATGGACGCGAGCGCCGTCCGGCCGTTCCCGCTGCCGGGCGGCGGCGGGTCCGCGAAGACGAGCGCGGGCGTGCGGGGGGCGGACGGCTTGTCCTCCTTCCATTCCAGCCAGAGCGTGGCGGACGGCGCCTGGCTCAGCCTGTAGCGGGCGGCGAGGGGCCGCGCCTCCTTGGAAGCCCGCAGGGCGCCGAAGGGGAGCTGGTGCAGCACGTCGTCCGGGATCAGGATCAGCCGCTCGATGCCGGGCGGGAGACCTTCAAGCGCCGGCTCCAGGAGCTTCCGGTAAAGGGCGATGGAGGGGGTCACCTCGGAGCTGTCCCGCCGGTTGAAGGTACCGTTGAACAGACGGACGGCCGACCTCAGCTCTCCCCGGCCGGGCAGGCGGTAGGCGCGGGCGCCCTGGCGGGTGACCACGGTCAGCCAGGAGCCGCCGGAGAAGTCCTGCCAGGGGTCTTCCCAGGGCGCGATCTGGAAGGAGAGCAGGGCCTCGTTGGCGGCGAGGGCCTGCCGCACCTCCGGGATTCCGGACAGAGGCCGCTGCTCCGCCAGAGGGGGGGCTGCGCGGGCGAGCTGGTTCTGGATCTCTGCCTCTTCAATCTCCAGGTCGTTGAGATGCCGGACCGCTTCGGTCCTCTCGGCCGCGGGGAGATCGGGGTTCATGAGCCGGCGCTGGACGCCCGAGAGCTCCTCCCGGACGGCGGCGCGGCGTTGACGCAAGGGCAAAGCCGCCTCCGGCAAGGCCTTGGCGGCTTCCAGCGTGTCCAGCAGGGTGCGGGCGCGCATCCGTTCCGCCACCAGGAAGGCGCTGCCGATCCCCTCGCGGTTGCCGGCGAGCGCCGCCTCGATCAGGCGTCCGGAGAGCCAGTAGTAGTCTTCGGACCAGGCGGCGAAGGCCCGGGCCTGGTTGGTGGAGCTCGCCTGGAGCTCGCGAAGGGTCTCGATGGCTTCAAGAGCCAGGCGCGAGTCCCGGACCACCAGCTTGTAGGGATCGCCCGCCGCCCAGCTCACCCGCATCCGCTCCCGCCAGGCGAAGGCCATGGACCAGTAGTCCTTGGCCTCGCGGGCCAGCTCCAGGGATTCGGCGATCGCCTTGCGGGCGCGGGGAGGGTCTGTCGAGGCGAAGTGCCGGGCGAGAGCGTTCAGGCAGTAGCTCCGGTCGCGCGCGGTGTCGGCCGCCTCCAGGCAGGCCTCCAGATGCCGGTAGGCCTCCTCGCCGCTCAGCAGCGTGCCCAATTGCCAGTGCGCTCTGGCCTGGATGCTACGGTAGTCCGCCGCGACGGCGGCTTCCAGGGTGGCGCGGGCGAGGCGGATCACTTCCTGCCGGCGCTCTTCTGTCGGGATCTCCGCCGCCTCGTCCAGGACAGCCCGGGACATACCATAGCGGGCCTCGGCTTCTCCCGAGCGGTCCCCCGCGGCCACCGCCAGCTCCACCGCGCGGCGGAAGGCTTCGTAGCCTTCCCGGGAGCGTCCCAGGTCGACGCTGATGTTGCCCAGCATGTTGAAGCTTTCCCGCTTCGTGTAGTAGTTGTCGCTCTCGACGGCGGTGACGGTGGCGCGCCGGAGCAGGAGGTAGACCTGCTCGAAGTCGCGGCCGACGCTCCAGAGATGGCGGGCCTTGAGGATCTGGGCCCGCGCGACCGCTTCGGGGTGGCTCGCGGCCTCCGCCGCTTTGAGCGCCAGATCCGCCTGGGCTCCCGCGTCGTCGACCCGGCCCGCATTGAACAACAGGCGGTGGAGGTTGGCCCGGGCCAGGACCTCGCCCCAGGCGTCCTTGCGGGCCACGAAACCCTTGACGGCGATGCGGAAGAGCGCCTCCGCGCGCTCCCGGTCCCCCAGCTCGAGGATGCCGAGGAACAAGCTGGGCCACGGGCTCTCCGGGTGACGCGACAGCAATTGCCGGAAGCGCGCCGCGGTCTCTTCCGGCCGCTGGAGTCTCTCTCCCACCTTGTCGTAGCACCGGGTGGTGTCCTCGCTTTCCGGCTGGCTGGCGGCGAGCTTGTCGCACGCGGCGAAGTCGGCCGGCTCGGCGCCTCGGGCCCAGGAAGGGAAAGAAAGCGCCAGGATGAGGAGGAGGAGAGGAAGAGCCCGGAGCATCACCCGTGAAGTCTACCGCAGCGCGGCAACCGGAGTGGAAAGCGAAGGGCGGCTCCGGAGAGCCGCCCTGTGTCTCTATGCGAGGGAGGCGAGAACCTGGCTGATCAGCCCTTCGGGGGCGGCGGATCGGTGCTCGGAGGCGAGGTGCAGCAGGCCGGATTGGGATCCTCGGTCTCCTTGGTCTTCACCTTCTCGATCTTGGCGTCCTTCACTTTATTGCTCATGATCGGTTCTCCTATTGCGTCCGGTTGATCTCTGGGATCGGGTCAACGCCGGGGATCAGCCCTTCGGCGGCGGAGGATCGGTGCTCGGAGGCGAAGTGCAGCAGGTCGGGTCGTTCTCGCTGGAGCCGTCCTTCGTCTCGATCGTCGGGGCCGGCAGCGTCTGGTTCTGGGTCTCGTCGCTCATTTTCGGGTCTCCCTGTGGCTTCTAGTTTCGATTGGATTCAGGTTTCGTTCGGGTCTCAGGTGTCTCTCTCGTTGTCTTCCAGGAGGTAGAACGAAGCCGGCCTCCCGATCCCCTCACTTGTCCTCGATACGTCGCCACGATTTTTTTGTTTCGCCCGGCGCTCACCGTAAGTCGTTGAGTTACTTAGAGGAAAAGCGGCAACCCCCTCGCCGGCGGCGGCCGGACGAGGGGGCGGACGGAGAGCGGGAGCGGCTTATTTCAACGGAGTGGTGAAGGTCGGCGAGCTCCGGCGGGTACCGTCGGGGAAGACGGCGTCGACCTGCCACAGGAGCGGGGTCCCCGGCGCGAAGCCGGCGAGGTTGCCCGCGGGGATGCGGTACTCCGTGGCGGTCTGCCCCTGGGCGGTGGCGATCACCTGGAGGTCCTCGGTGCTCACCTGCACGTCGTAGGAGGTGGCGCCGGGGACCGGGGTCCAGCGCAGCACGGCTCCCTGGCGGGCCAGCGCCTGACCCTCGGGGAGGAGCGAGCGCACTTCCGTCTGCTCGACGTTGCGGTAGGTGGACTCCCGCGGGCCGACGCCCGACTGGTAGACGCCCACCGCGATGAGCAGCCCGGCCGCGATGGCGGCGGCCGCCGCAAGGGGACGCCACTGGCCGAAGCGGCCGACGATCACCTTGCCGGGGGCGGCGGTCGCCGTGCGGGACGCCTCGCGCTCGATCTCCGCCGCGAGCCGCCAGTCCTCGGCGCAGGCGGCGCAGGAGGCTGTGTGGTCCAGCACGTCCCGCATCTGCTGAGGCTGCAGCTCACCGCGGACGCCCGCCCAGATCGTCTCCGGGGCCGGGCAGGTCTCCGGCGCCGGCGCCGGTCCCGCCGGGGCCTGGAACGCGGCGCGGAGTCTCGCGAAGTTGGTGGTGTCGTCGGTCATGGTCGCTCCTCTCTTCCTACTCATCCAAAACGGAATTGAAGACTCAAAATCTCCTCGGTCCGCCTGGCGCCTCCCAACTTCCGGGGCTGCCTGCCGGACCTCTCCGCGAAGAAGAACGTATCGGCGGTGTAAATCCCCTCACCCTTCGTGCGTATAGAAGAGATCGCCGGTGAGGGGCTGGGGCCGCATCCTTCGTTCTCCAGGTAGGAGGAGGATGCTATGAAGATCAAGACGAAGACCACGAAGATCGAGTTGCCCTGGGTCCTGGCCAGCCTGCCGCTGTTCGCGCTGTTCGGGTTCCTGCTGGCCGGCATGGTGGCGCGGTTCTAGGCCTCGATCCCCTTCGAGGTGAGGCAGCCGCGCAGGTCGGCCATCCCCCGGTAGACCAGGTTTTCCGCCTTCTTGGCGGTCCAGCCCATGAGCTTGCCGATGTCCGGCACGCTGTGCCCCTGGAGGTTGAGGGTCACGGCATGGCGGCGGGGCGCCACCATGAGGCCCAGGCAGTCGCGGATGGCCCGCCCGATCTCACGGCCGGCCGAGGCCCGCTCCGGGTCGGGGCCGGGCGCGGCGGGATCGTAGGAGACCGCCTCCTCCTTGTCGCTCTCGCTTTCGAGGGAGACCTCCTGGCGGCGGCGCAGGCGGCGGATCTCGTCGATCAGGGCGCTGTAGGCGGCCTTGCGGAGGTAGAAGGCGGTGAACTCGGCGGTGCCTTCCTTCTTCCTCTGGATCTCCATCACCCGCATCAGCGCCACCTGGACGAGGTCGTCGGCGCGGTCCCTCATCCAGTGCGGGCAGACGCGGTCCACCGCCCGCACGAGGTCGCGGTGGAGCTGCTCGTAGTCCGTTGAATACTCCCTGGGTTTCTTCCCTGTATCCGTGATCAAGATCCGCTCCGCCCGAAATCGGGCCATAGCGTACTACACGGTCCGCCCCGCTTCGCGCTGGGCGACGATCCCGCTCCGGGGCCTTTTTTCAAGCCGGAAAGACGGCCCCCTTCGAACCCTCGATGTTACAGCCGTGTGACAACTTGGCCATCCTTGTCACGAAGCTTGTCCCGAAATCACCTTGTGCGGCCACTTATATAGGCGACGTAGATTCAAATCTTTTCGCCGCGCATCGTAGTAGGCGGCATCTTATGGGGGGAGTTCAAGATGAACCATAGCGGAAGCTTTGGCGGGGAAGTCAATTACGAGTACATCATCCTCGGCGCGGGGCCCGCGGGCTTGCAGATGGGCCATCACCTCTCGCGCGCCGGACGCAGCTACCTCATCCTCGAAGCCGGCGAGACGCCCGGCAACTTCTTCCGGCAGTTCCCGCGCCACCGCACCCTGATCTCCAGCAACAAGGTCTACACGGGTTTCGAAGACCCGGAGGTCAACCTCCGCTTCGACTGGAACTCGCTCCTCGACGAGGACGGCAACGACAAGCTGCTGTTCAAGAACTACAGCCGCAAGTACTTCGCGCCGGCGGACGAACTGGTCCGCTATCTCTCCGATTACGCCGACCACCACGAGCTCAACGTCCGCTGCGACACGCGGGTCCTGCGCATCGAGAAGCCTCGCGAGACCCAGTTCCGGCTCCTGGACGACCAGGGCAACGCCTACTCCTGCCGGCGCCTGATCGTGGCCACGGGGGTGAGCAAGCCCTACGTGCCGCAGATCCCGGGCATCGAGCAGTGCGAGAACTACTTCGACGTCTCGGTCGATCCGGAGGACTTCGCCAACCAGCGGGTGCTGGTCCTCGGCAAGGGCAACTCGGCCTTCGAGACGGCGGACAACCTGATCCCGACGACGGCGATGATCCACGTCGCCAGCCCCAGCCCGGTGAAGCTGGCCTGGAAGACCCACTACCTCGGGCACCTGCGGGCCGTCAACAACAACTTCCTCGACACCTACCAGCTCAAGACCCAGAACGCCGTGCTCGACTGCGTCATCGAGCGCATCGAGCGCCGCGAGGGCGTGCTGGCGGTCTCCGTGCGCTACAGCCACGCCCATGGCGAGACCGAGGAGCTGATCTACGACCGGGTGATCGTCTGCACCGGCTTCCGCTTCGACGACTCGATCTTCGCCGAGGGTTGCCGGCCCGAGCTGGTCATCAACAACCGCTTCCCGGCGCAGACCTCCGAGTGGGAGTCGATCAACGTGCCGGGCCTCTACTTCGCCGGCACGCTCATGCAGGCGAACGACTTCAAGAAGCACAACTCCGGCTTCATCCACGGCTTCCGCTACAACGTGCGGGCGCTCCACCGGATGCTGGAGAAGAAGCACCACCGCCGCGAGTGGCTGGCCAGCCGCGAGATCGAGGCGACGCCGGAGGGCCTGCTCGAGGCCGCCCTCGCCCGGGTCAACGGCAGCTCGGCCCTCTGGCAGCAGTCCGGCTTCCTCCACGACGTGATCGTGGTGGACGAGGACTGGGACCACGCCGTGTACTACGAGGAGATGCCGCTCGCCTACATCCACGACTGCGAGATCGGCCAGAAGAGCCACTACTACACGATCACGCTGGAGCACGGGAAGATCGCGGGGGATCCATTCAACATCCCGCGCAACCCCGAGCCGGGCAAGGCGGACGAGAGCGTCTACCTGCACCCCGTGATCCGGCGCTGGTGCGGCCAGCAGCTCATCTCGGAGAAGCATCTCCTGGAAGACCTGTTCGGCGAGTGGAAGAAGGAAGAGGCCCACATCGCCCCGCTCCGCTACTTCTTCATGGAGCAGCTCCTGGAGACGGTCGACCTCCACGTCCACCTGAACCTGGAAGAGGACCAGTTCGAGATCGGCATGGGCGAGCCCCGGCGGCCGATGCTGCGGGCGGTCTGAGCGGCACCTTGTCTTTCCCGTGAATCGCGGGTAGCGTCCCGACCGTGACGCTCGCCCCGGAAACAGCAAGCTCCGCGGAGACCCTGGCGCCGTCCCCGAGGCGGTGATGGAGGTGGTCCAGGGTCTCGCCCGGGAGCTGCAGCCGCAGCGCCAGTCCTGGCGCGCGCTCACTCTGGACGCGTCGCTGGAGCGGGACCTCGGGCTCGACAGCCTGGGCCGCGTCGAGCTGCTGGCCCGGATGGAGAGCGAGCTTCGGCGTCCGCCTCCCCGAGGACCTGCTGGGCTCGGCCGAGACCCCCCGCGACCTTCTCCAGGCCCTGCTCGCCGCCCGGCCCGGGGCCGCCGGCGCGCCGGAGATCCTGGAGCTGCCCGGGGAGGCCGCCGAGGCGGCGCCGGACCGGACCCGCACGCTGGTCGAGGTGCTGGAGTGGCACGCCCAGCGGCATGCCGACCGGCGGCACATCCTCTACTACCCGGGCGACGGCGATCCCGAGGAGCTGACCTACGGCGAGCTGCTCCGCCGCGCCCGGGCCGTGGCCGCCGGGCTCGCCCGGCTGGGCGTAGGGCGGGGCCAGGCGGTCGGCCTCATGCTGCCGACGGGCCTGGAGTACTTCGCCGCCTTCTTCGGCGCCCAGCTCGCGGGCGGCGTCCCCGTCCCGCTCTATCCCCCGGCCCGCAAGAGCCAGATCGAGGACCACCTCCGCCGCCAGGCCGGCATCCTCCAGACCGCCGGCGCCGAGGTGCTCGTCGCCTTCCCCGAGGTCCTCCCCCTGGCCCGCCTGCTCAGCGCCCAGCTTCCCGGAATCCGCAAGGTCGTCACCGTGGCCGAGCTCTCGGCTCCCGGGCGCGAGGAACGGCTCCACATCCCGGTCCGCGAGGAGGACGTGGCCTTCCTCCAGTTCACCTCCGGCAGCACGGGCAATCCCAAGGGAGTCGTCCTCACCCACGCCAACCTGCTGGCCAACCTGCGGTCGATCGGCAAAGGGGCGGAGATCCTCCCGGACGACGTGGTCGTGAGCTGGCTGCCGCTGTACCACGACATGGGACTGATCGGCTGCTGGATGGGGAGCCTCTATTTCGGCCTGCCGCTGGTCCTGATGTCGCCGCTGACCTTCCTCGCCCGGCCCTCGCGCTGGCTGTGGGCCATCCACCGCCACCGGGGGACGATCTCCGCCGCGCCCAACTTCGCCTACGAGCTGTGCGTGAGCCGGATCGCGGACGAGGAGATCGACGGGCTCGACCTCTCCTCCTGGCGCCTGGCCATGAACGGCGCCGAGCCGGTGAGCCCGGAGGCGGTGCGGCGCTTCATCGAGCGCTTCGAGCGCAACGGGTTCCGGCCGGGGGCCCTGTCTCCCGTCTATGGCCTCGCCGAGAACTCCCTGGCCCTGGCCTTCCCGCCCCTGGGCCGGCCGCCGCTCGTGGACGCGATCCAGCGCGAGCCCTTCCAGGATGCGGGCCGGGCCGTGCCCGCCGCGCCGGACGATCCCCGCGCCCTGCGCTTCGTCTCCTGCGGGGTGCCGCTGGCGGACCACGAGATCCGCATCGTGGACGACGCCGGCCGCGAGGTGGAGGAGCGCCGGCAGGGGCGTCTGGAGTTCAAGGGCCCCTCGGCCACCAGCGGCTACTTCCGCAACCCCGAAGCCACGGCGAAGCTCGTCCGCGGCGAGTGGCGGGACTCCGGCGACCTCGCCTACATCGCTGGCGGCGAGGTCTACATCACCGGCCGGGTCAAGGACGTCATCATCCGCGCCGGGCGCAACCTCTACCCCCACGAGTTGGAGGGGGCGGTGGGGGAGGTGCCCGGGGTGCGCAAGGGGTGCGTGGCCGTCTTCGGCAGCCCCGACCCGGCCACCGGCACCGAGCGCCTGGTGATCCTGGCCGAGACCCGCGAGCAGGACGGCGAGGCCCTGGAGCGGCTGCGCCAGGCGGTCCAGGACGTGGCCGTGGACCTGCTGGGCACGCCCGCCGACGACGTCGTCCTCGCTCCGCCGCACACCGTGCCCAAGACCTCCAGCGGCAAGATCCGCCGGGCTGCGAGCCGCGAGATCTACGAGTCGGGCCGGATCGGGAAGGGCGGCTCGGCCCTGGGGCTGCAGCTCGCCCGTCTCGCCGTCTCCGGCCTGTGGGCCCAGGCCGCCCGCTGGCTGCGTTCGGCGAGAGACGTCCTCTACGCCGTCTGGTTCTACCTGACGGTCTTCCTTCTGGCCCTGCCGATCTGGACGGTGGTCGTGGCCGCGCCGGGTCTCGCCCGGCGACGGCGGCTCGCCCGCGGCTCGGCCCGGCTGCTGCTGCGGTGCGCGGGCATCCCCGCCCGGGCCGAGGGCCTGGAGCATCTCGCGGGAGCGCGGCCGTGCGTCGTCGCCGCCAACCACCAGAGCTATCTCGACGGCTTCGTGCTGACCGCCCTGCTGCCGCCCGACTTCGCCTACGTGGTCAAGCGGGAGCTCGAGGCCCACTTCGTCCCCGGGACGCTGCTGCGGCGGCTGGGGACTCTCTTCGTGGAGCGTTTCGACGCCACCCAGGGAGCCGGAGAGACTCGCAAGGCCCTGGAGGCGGTGCAGGCCGGCGAGTCGCTGGTGATCTATCCCGAGGGGACCTTCCGGCGCTACCCCGGCCTCCTGCCGTTCCGCATGGGGACCTTCGCGGTGGCCGTGGACGCCGGGGTCCCCGTCGTGCCGGTGGCCCTACGGGGCACGCGCGGGATCTTCCGCGGCGACACCTTCTTTCCGCGCCGCGGCGAAATCTCCATGACCGTCCTGCCGCCGGTCTCTCCCGACGGCTCCGGATGGCACGCGGGCGTCCGGCTCCGGGACGCCGTCCGCGCCGCGATCCTCGAACGCTGCGGCGAGCCGGATCTGGCCTGAATGAACCTCCACGACCTCTTCGCCTGCCGCCGGGCGCCGGAGCGGACCGCTCTCCGCTTCGAGGGGAGGTCCCTCTCCTACGGCGAGCTGTTCGCGGACGCGGCCCGTCTCGCCGCCGGGCTGGCCGCCAGGGGGTTGCGGAAGGGGGACCGGGTGGCCTTCTTCCTGGGAAACCGGCCTGAATTTGTAACGGCGTACCTGGCGGTCCTCCAGGTCGGCGCGGTGATGGTCCCCATCAACCTCGCCTACCGCCGGCGCGAGATCGCCCACATGTTGACGGACGCCGAGCCCCGGCTCCTGCTGACGGAGAAGGCCCAGCTTCCCTGGCCTGGGAGAGCTGGCGGCGGACGAGCGCCGGAGCGTCGAGGAGGTGATCCTCGCCGAGGATCTCGCGGGCTGGCGGACCGGCGATTTCGTCCCGCCCCTCGTGGAAGGGAGCGATCTCGCCATGCTCCTCTACACCTCGGGAACCACCGGGAGGAGCAAGGGCGCCGAGATCACCCACGACAACGTCCTGGCGACCGTGACGGGTCTCCTCGCGGCCTGGGGCTGGGAGGGGACCGACTCGCTCCTCCTCACCCTTCCTCTCTTCCACACGCACGGTCTGGTCGTGGGGCTCACCTGCGCCCTGGCGGCGGGGGCGGAGGTGCGTCTGCGTCCGCGGTTCGACGCCGCCGGAGCCGCCGGCGATCTGCTCGGCGGCCAGGTCACGCTGTTCTTCGGGGTCCCGACCATGTACGTCCGGCTGGTGGAGGAGCTGCGGTCCCGGGAGAAGCCGCTCGACTTCTCGCGCATGCGCCTCTTCTGCTCGGGGAGCGCTCCCCTGTCGCCGGAGACCTTCGGCGCCTTCCGCGAGCTGTCCGGCCACGACATCCTGGAGCGCTACGGCATGACCGAGACGGGGATGAACCTGAGCAATCCCTACGCGGGGCCGCGGCGGCCGGGAACGGTGGGAACGCCGCTGCCGGGCGTCTCGATCCGCATCGTGGACCGCGAGGGCCGGGACGTGGAGCCCGGCGGGGAAGGAGATCTCCTGGTCCGCGGCTCGAACGTCTTCTCCGGCTACTGGCGCGCTCCGGAGAAGACGGCGGAAAGCTTCGTCCACGACGCGCTGGGCCGGCGCTGGTTCCGCACCGGCGACCTGGCCCGGAAGGACCCGGAAACGGGCTACGTTGCTCTGCTCGGACGCAGCAGCGAGCTGATCCTCAGCGGCGGCTTCAACGTCTATCCCCGCGAGGTGGAGGAGGTGCTGACCTCCTTCCCCGGAGTCCGCGAGGCCGCGGTGGCCGGCCGTCCCCACCCGGAGTGGGGCGAGGTCCCCGCGGCCTGGATCGTCGCCGACGCACCCGTCGACCCCGACGCGCTGATCGCCTTCTGCAAGTCCCAGATGGCCGGCTTCAAGGTGCCGCGGGAGATCCGGACCGTCGAAGCCCTGCCGCGCAACGCGCTGGGGAAGGTGCAGAAGCACCTGCTGCCTCGATAACCTGGCCAGCCGCTTTTCTACCCCAGCTTCAGCAACGACAACACCAGCTCGACCACGATCAGCAGCACGATCGCGGACTCCAGGAGGACGAGGCGGCGGTCGCGGGCGACGTCCAGCACCAGCTCCAGGGCTTCCTGGACGCCGCGGAGCTTGGATTCCAGCGCATGGTAGCGGTCCGTAAGGTCGAACTCCGCCCGCAGGTCGCCGTAGATGAGGTCCATCGCCGGGTCATCCCAGACCGCGTCGGGCTTGTCCAGGAGGTGAAGGACCGAGAGCACCTCGCTGCGGGTGCCCACGGCCTCGCCGATGAAGCGGTGGAGGGGGCGGACCCGCAAGGGGACGGTGCCGCGGACCTCCAGGCGGGCCACCAGGTCGCCCGTGCGCTCGAAGAGCTTGTCGACGATCCGCTCGTAGTACTCCATGGCCGCGCTCTGGGCCACGGTCTGGGCCACGATGGCCGCCCGCGCGGCGGTCAGGCGGTCCACGGTGAGCGTCCCTTCCGCCAGGCCGATCTCCGCGCCCTCCTCTTCCCGGACCGCGAAGTCCTCGCGCACGATCTCGGCGGTGAGGTTCGGGCGGAGCTGGCGCAGGCGCCCCAGGAAGCTCTCGCGCCCTTCCCTGGGCACGTCCCGGAAGACCACGGCGCCGAAAGGATAGAGGAAGACCTCGCCGCCGCCGGGCAGGGCGAGGCGCAGATCGTGGACGCCTCCCCGGGCCTCGGGGATGGCGGCGCCCATTTCCTTGAGCGGGAGGTTCTCCACGAAGGCGACGGCGTCGAAGGTGTGGGCGCGGGCGGGCATGGCGGGCTGGCCTCCATCGGGCTGACCCCCATCATAACCGTGGGCCAGGGTGTAGACTTCGCCTGTCACGTCAGGAGGAGGAACGCGCTTGGTCTCTCCGGAAGAAACCGACGAGATGCGGGAACCGCTCTCCGCCGTCGATCACGCCTGGTTGCGGATGGACGATCCGACCAACCTGATGATCATCAACGGCGTGCTGGTGCTGGACGAGCCGGTGGACCTCGAACGGATCAAGGCCCTCCTGCGGCGGCGCCTCCTGCCCATCCGCCGCTTCCGCCAGCACATCATCCACTACAAGGACGATCCCTACTGGGAGGAAGACCCGGAGTTCGAGCTCGACCAGCACGTCCATCGCCTGGAGCTGCCCGCCCCGGGCGACGACAACGTCCTGGGGGAAGTCGTCAGCAGCCTGATGAGCGAGCCTCTCCCCCCGAAGCGGCCGCTCTGGAGCTTCCACCTCCTGGAGCGCTACAAGGGCGAGGGCTGCGTCCTGATGGCCCGCCTCCACCACTGCATCGGCGACGGCATGGCCCTCCTGCTGGTGCTGCTCTCGCTGACCGACCTGACGACGGGGAAGCCGGCCGGGCCCGATCCGGGCGACGATTTCGAGGACAGCCCCTTCACCGAGCTCTTCCGCAAGCCGCCCCGGGGCCTCGAGGCCGCCAGGCAGCTCGCCCAGCACGTCATGCCGGACGGCATGCGGCTGCTCGAGCAGACCGCCCAGGCGTTCAAGTCGATGAACGCGATGGTCACGGGCGTGGCCTCGACGACCGCCCTCGGACGTCTCGTGCTCCGCCCGTCCGATCCGGACACGATCTACAAGGGCCCCCTGGGCGTCCCCAAGCGGGTCGCCTGGTCGGACCCGTTGACGCTGGAGGAGGTCAAGGCGGTCGGCAAGGCGCTGAAGGGGACGGTCAACGACGTCCTGCTCTCTGCCATGACGGGCGGGCTGCGGCGCTACCTGGGTCACCGGGGGGAGAAGGCGAACGGCCTCAACTTCCGGGCCGCCATGCCGGTCAACCTGCGGTCGCTGGACGAGATGTCGGACCTGGGCAACCAGTTCGGCCTGATCTTCCTCTCGCTGCCGGTGGGGATCGAGGACCCGGTGGAGCGGCTGGCGGAGCTGCACCGGCGGTCGATGAGCCTGAAGCGCTCGGCCGAGCCCATCGTGGTCTACAACATCCTCAAGCTGTTGGGGGTCAGCCCCGAGCTGGTGCAGAAGATCGTGGTGGACATCTTCGCCGCCAAGACCACGGCGGTGATGACCAACGTGCCGGGCCCCCGGGAGGTGCTCTACCTGGCGGGCAAGGCCATCAAGGAGATCTTCTTCTGGGTGCCGCAGTCGGGCCGGGTGGGGCTCGGCATCAGCATCTTCAGCTACGCCGGCCACGTCCGCATGGGGCTCGCCTCGGACGCCGGCCTGGTGCCCGACCCGGAGGTCATCGTGCGAGGTTTTCACGAGGAGTTCGAAGAGCTGCGGGCCCGGGCGGCGAAGAGGCCCCAGGGACACAGGCGCGCTTGATCGGCGAAACGGTCTCGCATTACCGCATCCTCGACCGCCTGGGCGGCGGCGGCATGGGCGTCGTCTACAAGGCCCTGGACCTCAAGCTCGACCGGCTGGTGGCGCTGAAGTTCCTGACCTCCCAGCGCGGCGCTCCCGAGGACGAGAAGAAGCGCTTTCTCCGCGAAGCCCGCGCCGCCTCCTCTCTCGATCACCCCAACATCTGCACCCTCTACGAGATCGGCGAGACCGAGGACGGCGCCGTCTTCCTCGCCATGGCCTTCTGCGAGGGCGAGACGCTCCGCGAGCGTCTGGACGGCGGCCGCCTGCCCGTCGCCGAGGCCGTGGAGATCGCCTGCCAGATCACCGCCGGCCTCGCCAGGGCTCACGAGCGCGGCATCGTCCACCGCGACGTCAAGCCGGCCAACGTGATCCTCACCCGGGACGGCATGGTAAAGATCGTGGACTTCGGCATCGCCCGGCTCGCCGGCCAGTCCCGCCTCACCCGGGTGGGCACGGCGATGGGGACGCTGTCCTACATGCCCCCCGAGCAGTTCCGGGGCGAGGCCGCCGATGCCCGCGCGGACGTCTGGTCCCTGGGCGTGGTGCTCTATGAGATGGTGACCGGCCGCCTCCCCTTCGAGGGCTCCGACGAGCGCGAGATCGTCCGCGGCATCCTCCACCATCATCCGCCTTCCATGTCCTCCCTCCGCTCCGGCGTGCCGCCGGCCCTGGACAGGATCGTGGAAAGGGCGCTGAGCAAGCACCCGGACGACCGCCCTCCGGACATGGAGCGAATGCGGGCGGATCTGCGGGACCTGACGCCGGGGCTGGATATCCCCCAAGGCGGAGACGACGGTGACCAGACCCTCCTGGAGCTGCCCGGTCCTCCGCCCCCTTCCGCGCCCGCGCTACCGGAGGTCCCGAGCGAGGGGCTGATCGGGCGGAAGATCGGTCCCTACCGCGTGCTCGAATACCTCGGGGGCGGCGGCATGGGGGTGGTCTACCAGGCCGAGGACACCCGGCTCTCCCGCGTGGTGGCCCTCAAGTTCCTGCCGCCGGAGCTGACGCGGGACCCGGACGCCAAGGCTCGCTTCATGCTGGAGGCCCGGGCGGCCTCGGCCCTGGACCATCCCAACCTGTGCACCATCCTGGAGCTGGGGGAGACCGCGGACGGCCGGCTCTACCTCGCCATGCCGCGCTACGACGGCGAGACCCTGCGCCGAAGGATCGAGCGCGGGCCGCTGCCGCTGGAGGAGACTCTGGAGATCGGCGAGCAGATCTCCCGCGGCCTCGCCAAGGCCCACCGCAACGGCATCGTCCACCGGGACCTGAAGCCGGCGAACGTAATGGTCACCGGCGACGGGGTGGTGAAGATCCTGGACTTCGGCGTCGCCAAGCTGGCGGGCGCGGCGGCCATCTCCCGCACCGGTTCCTCCTCCGGCACACCCGCCTACATGGCGCCGGAGCAGGCCCGGGGGGAGACCGTGGACTTCCGGGCCGACCTCTGGTCTCTGGGCGTGGTCCTCTACGAGATGCTGGCGGGCCGCCGGCCGTTCCGGGGCGGGCACGAGCAGGCGGTGGTCCACTCGCTCCTCAACGCGAGCCCGGAGCCCCTCGACCGTCTCCGGCCGGACGTCCCGCCGGCGCTGGCGCGGCTGGTGGAGCGCCTGCTGGCGAAGTCCCCGGCGGACCGCTATCCCACTCTGGACGAGCCTCTGGCGATCCTGCGTGAGTTGCGGGGCCAGCCGGGCACTGGCACCCTCCGCCACTGCCTGCCGCGCCGCGGACGTTTCTGGTGGTGGGGCGTGGCTCTGACCGTGGCCGCGCTGGCGGGATGGGCGTTCTATCTCTCGTGCCGCGCGGTCGGACGGGGCCCCGGGGATCGCGCCGCTCCAGGTCCAGCCCGCTGACCAACCAGGAAGGGCGGGAGTGGTTCCCGACCCTTTCGCCGGACGGAGACTTCTTCGCCTACGCCAAGGCCTCTCCCCGGGGAGATCTCGACATCTACCTCCAGAGGATCGGCGGCGGCAATCCCATCGACTCTCACGGTGGACTCCCCCGTGAATGACACCCACCCGGCCTTCTCTCCGGACGGCCAGCGGATCGCTTTCCGCTCGGAGCGGGACGGCGGCGGCGATCTTCGTGATGGGCGCCACGGGCGAGTCGGTGCGTCGCGTCACGAATTTCGGCTACAACCCCGCGTGGTCGCCGGACGGCAAGGAGATCCTGGTGGCGACCGAAGGCGTCAACGATCCGCGGGTCCGGAGCCGGATGAGCCAGATATGGCGGGTGGAGGTGGATGCCTGGACAGCGGCGGCTCGTGATCGCGACCGACGCCGTCCAGCCGAGCTGGTCGCCACGAGAAGAAGCGGATCGCCTACTGGGGAGTGCGGTCGGGAGGCGCCCGCCGGGGACCTTTGGACGGCCCGGCGGATGGGGCCGGAGCCGTGCGGGTGACGGACGACTGCTTCCTGAACTGGAACCCTGTCTGGTCTCTGGACGGCCGCTATCTCTACTACGCCAGCGACCGGGGCGGCAGCATGAATCTCTGGCGCGTCGCGATCGATGAGGAATCGGGACGGTCCAGAGCGAGATCCGGAGCCGATCACGACCCCGTCCCAGTGGAGCGGGTTCCTGAGCCTCGCCGCGGACGGCCGCCGCATCCTTTTCGCGACCCTCGAGGGCAGGTCGAACCTGGAACGGGTGGATCTGGACCCCGGCGGCCCCTCGGTCATGGGCCCTCTAACCCCGATAACCCAAGGTTCACGGGATGTCCGCTATGGCCGGGTCTCTCCGGATGGCCGCTGGATCGTATTCTCTTCCGGACCTCGCCGCAGGAGGACCTGTTCATCGTCGGCACTGACGGTTCCGGGCTTCGCCAGCTTACCGACGACGCCCCGCGCGACCGCAATCCTGGATGGTCTCCGGACGGCAGGAAAATTCTTTTCTATTCGGATCGCGGCGGCCGCTACGAGGCCTGGACGATCGGACCGGATGGCGGCGGTCTCCAGCGGATAGCCCCGGCCCGGAGCGAGCCGGTCTTCTTTCCGATCTGGTCGCCGGACGGCCGCTGGCTTGCGTGCGGTCTCGGGTTCACGGGGCCGGCCCTGATCGATCTCAACCGGCCGGCGGAAAAACAGATCCCCGAACGGCTTCCCAATCCGCCGCAGGGCGGCCCGTTCTTCGCCTATTCGTGGTCGCCGGACGGCAAGCGCCTGACCGGCGGTGTCCGCAACGCCGGCCTCTTCGTCCTTTCCCTGCAGTCACGCCGTTATGAGCGCCTGATCGACCACGGATTCTTACCCATATGGCTCCCTGATGGCCGTCATCTGCTCTACCTTTACGAAGGAAAAATTCTCGCCCTCGACAGCCGGACGAGGATCTCGCGCGATCTGCTCACGCCCGCTCCAGGGACCTACTTCACCGGGTTCGACGTGTCACCAGACGGCCGCGCGCTTTATGCCATCCGCGCTAACGATCAGGGAGACATCGGAATGGACCACCCTGCCGTGAGCGAACCACGAGTGTGCTAACCTAACTTTCTTCTGTATTACATCTCATTTTGATCGGGGTCTTTCCCCGGGAGGTGATGATGAGCTTCAAGTCTCGAGACCTTACGGTGAAGCTGTCAGGTACGGGAGAGGGAGGCTGCGGCGGTTGTACGCCGACCAATCCGGGTTGCGGGAGTTGCACGAACACCCATCCCGGCTGCGGCCACTGCACCGCCCTCACCGGAGGGATTTGCCCAACTGTACGGACACGTGCGACGACCCGATGCACCGAACAGACGACGCAAGCCTTGGACGGCGCCGGTCTCGCGCTGTTGCGCCAGCAACTCCAGGAAGCCCTGGGAGCGGAGTTGCGCTGAAGAGGCGCTGTCCGGCGAGGTCGTAGATGGCTGGATTTCTCTCCCGTGACTTCCGAGCGAATCCTCTCTACAACCTCGTCCTGTTCGACCGCCTGCCCGCCGGGCAGCGCGAGGCGCTGGCGGAGCTTGCCCGCGAGCCTGGTTTCTACGGCGTGCTGCGGCCTCGCGGTGAATCGGGCCTGGGCGTCCGGTCGGTGGACCGCGATACGGCTCTCCTTTTCCTGACCCTGCGTGAGCCGGGGCCGCTTCCCGGCTACACGCGCGGCATGCTGGGCGAGGCCGCCGGGCGGACCGTCGCCCGTCTGGTGGCCGACGGTATCCTGGAAGTGGCGGACGGCGACGCCTTCGTCTCGGGCGCCGCGGCCCTCCGCCTGCTGGGCGAAGGGACCGTGGAGCTGGGAGGCGGGCGGATCGCCGAGCTGTCCCTCGCCGCCCTTCGCCATGCCCAGGCCCTGCCGGTGGACGACGTCTCGCTCCTCTCCTGGAGCCTCTACGCCTTCAACCGCCGTCCGCTGACGCCGTTCTGGCGCCGGACGCTGCCCTCGGCGGAGGCCGTCGAGAGCCATCTCGGGATCGATCCCGGCGGACGCAACCGGGAGCGGCTCGACCGGAGTTGGGGCCGCCTCCCCATGGAGGGATGGCTGAGCTGGGGGACCCGGGGCCGCGACCGGGCGCCGTCGTCCTGGGCGGGCTCCACCTACAAGCTCTACGTGAGCCCGGCGCCGGAGGCCCTCGCGGAGTCGTTCGGCGCGGTTCTCGACGCCTTGGCGGACGCGCGGGCCTACCAGTTCAAGATCGGACCGGACGCTCCGGGCCTGCTGCGCCCCGACAAGATCGTCGCCTACTTCCACGGCTTCGATCCCCTGGCCAACGCCGCCGCGGCCGTGGAGAGACGCCTCGGCGGGGTGCCGGCCCAGGGCGTCCCGTTCACCTCCGAGATCGGCGGCGACGGGCTGATCTCGTGGGGCGTCGATCCTCCCCGGGGCGAAAGCGCGGGAGAGCGCGAGAGCTGGCGGCTCTGGCTGGCGCGCCGCTTGGCCCGGGCGATCCTCGACGCCCGGCGCTCGGACGGGGGGGGCGAGCCCTGGCGCTTCGCCGTGGAGCGCCTGCGCCTCGAAGGTGTGGACCCCGCCACCTGGACCCCGGGCGCCCTGCTCTGGCGGGAGGCCTGAAGCCCCTTGGCCGTCACCGATCCCCTGCTGCTGCTGCCCGACGCGGTCCTGGTCCCGGTCGCGGACCTGCCGGAGGCGGTGCGCGGCCGCTTCGAGCACGAGGAGGGGGACTTCGCCCTCACCCATCCCCGCCTGCGCGCTCCGTCGCGCATCCTCGACGCTCCGTCCGCCGAGCTGCTGGAGCAGTTCCGCACGCCGCGCACCATCGTCGAGGCGGTGATCCGCTACAGCCAGGCCCGGCAGGCCGATCCCGAGGCCACCCTGGAGGCGGCCTATCCTCTCTTGGAGCGGCTCCTCGCCACCGGCTTCCTGGTCCCGGAGGGCGCCGCCGGGGCCGGGGGCATCCTCCCTCTGTTGCGGCCGGGAGAGACGCTGGGCGGCTTCGAGGTGCGGGAGTGCGTGCAGGAGCTGGAGGACACCGACCTCTATCAAGGCCGGGGACCGGAGGGGGCGGTGGCGCTGAAGGTGGCGCGGCCCAGGGAGGATTCCCCGGGCCCCGCTTTCGATTGGGAAGCCGCGGTCCTGCGGCATCTGGGCGGCGCGCCGGCCCCGCGTCTCCTGGCGGTGGGGGAGGCCGAGGGGCGGAGCTACCTGATCCTCGAATGGTGTTCCGGCGTGGAAGCCGGAAGCGCGGCCTGGGAGCATCGGCGGCGGGGTCCCGGCGGCCGGCGGGCTCTCCTGGCGCTCTGCCGCGAGGTCAGCGCGGCGTACGCCCGTCTCCACGAGAGCGGCGTGCTCCATGGCGACGTCCATCCCCGCAACGTTTTGGTGGGAGGGGATGGGAGCGTCCGTCTCGTGGACTTCGGCTACGCCCGTTGGGATGAAGCCCCCCGGGATCTCTCCCGCCCGGGACGCGCCGGCGTCGCCTTCTTCTTCGAGCCCGAGTATGCGGCGGCGGTGCTGGCCGGCCAGCCTCCGCCAGAGGTCTCGGTCTCCGGCGAGCAGTACGCCGTGGCGGCTCTCCTTTACTTCCTGGTGGCCGGGGCCCACTACCGCGACTTCCTCCTGGAGAGGGACGCGATGCTGCGGCAGATCGCCGGGGAGCCGCCTCTCCCCTTCGCGGACCGTGGCGTCGAGCCCTGGCCCGAGGTCGAGGAGATCCTGGCGCGGGCGCTCGCCAAGGATCCGGATCGACGGTATCCGTCTCTGGCCGCTTTCGAAGCGGCCTTCGCCGCCGTTCGGGAGCCGGACTCGCCTGTGGAGGCTGCGACCCGGACTCCCGCCGCCGACGAGCTCCTGGCGCGGGTGTTGGCGCGCCTGGAGCCGGGCGGCGATCTCTACGAAGGCGGCATCCCGGAGCCGCCCCGGGCGTCGATCAACTACGGCTCCTCCGGGGTAGCCTGCGCGCTCTACCGCCTCGCCCAGACGCGAGAGTCCCCGGCCCTGCTCTCCCTGGCGGAGCTCTGGGCGGCCCGCGCCGTGGCCTCCGGGGACGCAGACGAGAACTTCTACAGCTCGGAGAAGGGGCTGGAGCCGGAGGACATCGGACGGGTCTCGCCCTACCATACCGCCACCGGGTTGTTCTGCGCGCAGGCGCTGATCGCGCATGCCCAAAACCTCCCGGGCGTGCAGCGCCAGGCGGTGAGCACCTTCCTCCGGGCCGCCCGCCAGCCGTGCGAGAACCTGGACCTGACCCTGGGCTGCTCGGGGGTGCTCCTGGCGGCCGCTTTCCTGCTGGATATCGAGAGCGAGCCGGTCCTGGCATCGCTGGGGGAACTGGGGGACGATCTCCTCGCCGGACTCTGGAATGAGATCGATCCGCTCCCTCCCATCTCGGAGGATCGGGAGCGTCCGGTCCTTGGGATGGCGCACGGCTGGGCCGGTTATGTCTACGCCTCGCTCCAGTGGTGCCGGGCCGCCGGCCGCCCTCTGCCTCCGCGGCTCCGCGAGAGGCTCGACGAGTTGGGGGCCTGCGCCCGGCCCTGGGGACGGGGCCTGCGCTGGCGCTGGCATGGGGGCGAGAGCCGCTGGGGTCTGGGCTCCATGCCGGGCTGGTGCAACGGCAGCGCCGGTTACGTCTTCCTCTGGACGCTGGCGCACCGGATGCTGGGCGATCCGGCCTACGCGGCCCTGGCGGAAGGAGCGGCCTGGAACGCCTGGGAGGAGCCCAGCCGCAACGCCAGCCTCTGCTGCGGCCTCGCCGGCCGCGCCTACGCCCTTCTCAACCTCCACAAGCACGGCGGCGGTCCGGACTGGCTGGCGCGCGCTCGCGACCTCGCCGAGCGGGCGGCCCGGGAGACCTCCCGGCCGTCCGATCCTCCGCACAGCCTCTACAAGGGGGAGCTGGGGGTGGCGGTCCTTACCGCCGACCTCGCCCGGCCGGAGGCTGCGGCGATGCCGTTCTTCGAAGAGGAGGGGTGGGGCTGAGGGGGGCGCGCGTGAGGGGAGGTGATACACTCCAAGCGTTATTTCTCCCAGGAAACCTTCCCGTTGATCGGCAGCACGATCTCCCGCTACAGGATCCTTGAACGCCTCGGAGGAGGCGGCGCGGGGGTGGTGTACAAGGCCGAGGACACCAAGCTCGAGCGGCCCGTGGCCCTCAAGTTCCTGTCCGCCTATCGCAGCGGCAACGAGGCCGACAAGCGCCGCTTCCTGCGCGAGGCCCGCGCCTCCTCCGTCCTCGACCATCCCAACCTCTGCACCGTCTACGAGGTGGACGAGACCGGCGACGGCCGGCTGTTCATCGCCATGGCCTTCTGCGAGGGGGAGACCCTGAAGCGGAAGATCGAGCGGGGCCCCCTCCCGCTCCCGGAAATCGTCTCCATCGCCATTCAGATGGCCGCCGGCCTCGGCGCCGCCCATGCCAAGGGGATCATCCACCGCGACGTCAAGCCGGCCAACGTCCTCGTCTCCCCCGAGGGGCGGGTCAAGATCGTCGACTTCGGCATCGCCAAGCTGGAGGACCAGTCCCGCCTGACCCGCGACGGCACCGCCGTGGGCACCGCCGGCTACATGGCTCCCGAGCAGATCCGCGGCCAGGAGATCGGCCCCGGTACCGACGTCTGGGGGCTCGGGGTGGTCCTCTACGAGATGATCACCGGCCGGACGCCGTTTCCGGGCGAGAACGACCACGAGAAGATCCGGGGCATCCTCTCTCGGGATCCCGAGCCTCTCCAGGCGTTGCGCCCCGGCGTTCCTCTGGAGCTGGAGCTGATCGTCCAGCAGGCCCTGACCAAGGACTCCGCCAGGCGCTACTCGCACATGGAGGAGGTGCGGGCGGACCTGCTGGCCCTCAGCGGGATCGTCACCGTGATCCCCAAGGACGACTCCGACATGACGGTCCGCGAGATCCCCTCGACTCCCACCCAGGCCCAGGCCCTGGAGGCGGCGGGGCAGGGCCTGGTCGGCCGCACCCTGGCCCACTACCGCATCCTGGAGCACGTGGGCGGGGGAGGGATGGGGGTCGTCTACAGGGCCGAGGACCTGCGCCTCTCCCGCATGGTGGCCCTGAAGTTCCTGCCCTCGGACCTCACCCGCGACCCCGAGGCCAAGGCCCGCTTCCTCCAGGAGGCCCGGGCGGCTTCCGTCCTCGACCACCCCAACATCTGCACCATCCACGAGGTGGGGGAGACCGAGGACGGCCGGCTCTACATCTCCATGCCTTGCTACGACGGCGAGACCCTGCGCCGCAGGATCGGACGCGGGCCGCTGCCGATCGACGAGGCCACCGACATCGCCCAGCAGATCGCCCGCGGCCTTGCCAAGGCGCACCGCGGCGGCATCGTCCACCGCGACATCAAGCCGGCCAACATCATGGTCACCGGCGACGGGGTGGTGAAGATCCTCGACTTCGGCCTCGCCAAGCTCGCGGGGTCGATCGCCATCACCCGCACCGGCTCCTCGGTGGGGACCCCCGCGTACATGTCGCCCGAGCAGGCGAAGGGGGACGACGTGGACCACCGCACCGACCTCTGGTCGCTGGGCGTGGTGCTCTACGAGATGGTGGCCGGCCGCCGGCCGTTCCGGGGCGAGCACGACCAGGCCGTCCTCTACGCGATCCTCAACGAGCGCCCCAAGCCGCTGACCCAGGCCCGGCCGGAAGCGCCGCCCGAGCTCGAGCGGATCGTCGACGGACTGCTGGCCAAGGATCCCGCCGAACGCTACCCCTCGGTGGAGGGGCCTCTGGGAGACCTGCGGGCGCTGCGCAACGAGTCGATGACCACGACGGTGCGCACGCAGCCTGAGCCCGTCGTGGGGAAGGGCCGCCTCTGGCCGTGGGCCGCGGGCCTGGCCGCCGCGGCGGCGCTGGCGGCCGGCTCCTTCTACGTCTTCGGCGTCCGCGGCCTGCAAGGCGGAACCCAGGCCCCGGCGGCGGCCAGCTTCAACCGCCTGACCGACCAGGAGGGGAGCGAGTCGTTCCCCAACCTCTCGCCGGACGGCAAGCTCCTGCTCTTCGTGAAATCCGCGCGCGGCAACGCCGACATCTACCTCCAGCGCGTGGGCGGCGGCAATCCGAGGAACCTCACGCAGGACTCCGCCGTGGACGACACCCAGCCGGCCTTCTCCCCCGACGGCGACCAGATCGCCTTCCGCTCCGAGCGGGACGGCGGCGGCATCTTCGTCATGGGCGCCACGGGCGAGTCCGCCCGGCGCGTCACCGAGCTCGGCTACAACCCCACCTGGTCCCCGGACGGCCGGGAGATCGCCTTCGCCACCGAGGGAGTGGCGGGTCCCTTCGAGCGGCGGCTCGACAGCCAGCTCTGGGTGGTGAATGTGGCTACGGGGGAAAAGCGGCTTCTGGCCGAAGACGACGCCGTGCAGCCGAGCTGGTCCCCTCGCGGCCAACGCATCGCCTATTGGGGCCTGCCCGGCGGCAGCGGCAAACGCATCCTATGGACCCGCCTAGCCGCCGGCGGCGAGCCGGTCCAGGTCACCGAGGGCGAGCACCTCGACTGGAATCCGGTATGGTCCCCCGACGGGCGGCACCTCTATTTCATCAGCGACCGCAGCGGCAGCATGAACGTCTGGAAGGTGCCCATCGACGAGACGTCCGGCAAGGTGCTGGGCGCGCCACAGCCGGTCACCACCTCCTCGCAGTCCATCGGGTTGCTGAGCCTCTCCCGCGACGGCCTGAAGATCGTCTACGCCACCGACGAGGGCAAGTCGAACCTGGAGCGTCGGGCCTTCCAGCCGGCGAGCCTGCAGGTGGCCGAGGACCCCAGCCCGGTTACCCAGGGCTCGCGCACCGTCCGCTCGGCCGCGGTCTCGCCGGACGGCGAGTGGATCGCCTTCGACACCTCCTTCCCCCGCGAGGACCTCTTCGTGGTGCGTCCCGACGGTTCCGGGCAGCGGCAGTTGACGGAGGACCTCCACAAGGACCGCATCCCGCGCTGGACGCCCGACTCGCGCGTCCTCTTCTACTCGAACCGCGCCGACGGCGACAGCTACGGCGCCTGGACCCTGCGTCCCGACGGCAGCGAGCTCCAGCAGATCGTCCACGGCAGCCGGGAGCCGCTCTACAACCCGATCGCCTCTCCGGACGGGCGCCGGCTCGTGGCGACCCTGGGATTCAAGGGCGCGGCTTTCATCGAGCTGGACCAGCCGCCCGGCCGCCGCATCCGCTGGCTCCCCCGGCCCGAGGGCGGGCGGGAGATCTTCTCGCCCACCTCCTGGTCGGCCGACGGCCAGCTCCTCGCCGGCACGCTGGAGCGCACCGATAGCACCTCCGTCCCCGGCGTGGTCGTTTACTCCCTGGCCTCGGGCCGCTACGAAAAGCTGACGGACGTGGGGACGGTGCCGATCTGGCTCCATGACAGCCGGACGCTGCTCTACCTGCACGAAGGGAAGGTCTTCCTCCGTTCCCTGGACGCCCGGGAGCCCCGTCTCCTGCTGGACCCGCCGCCCAACTCCGTCTTCACCAATGTGGCCGTGGGGCCGGACGACAGCGCCCTCTACGCCGTCCGGGACAGCGACGAGGGGGATGTGTGGATGATGACGATGCGGGAAGCGGAGCGTTGAAATCATGAATTCGTCCGCATCTGGTACAATTTAGCTCATCGTCCAAGGACATTTGAGATTCGATACCGGGGCTCCGCCCCAGGAGGCGATGATGAGTTTTCAATCGAAGGACCTGATGATCGACCTTTCCCCCGTCGCCCGGCCCGGGTTCGAGATGTGCGGCCAGGCCACCCGTGACTCGCAGGAGGGGGGAGATCCGGACAACGAGCTGGAGTGCGGCCAGGCCACCCGCGGCGGCGACGGCGACCCTACCGAGAGCGCCAGTTTCCATATGGCGGCCCTGCGCCGGCAGCTCCGCGACACGCTGGCTCTCGAAGCGCGTTGAAGACGAAGTTTTTTTTCCGCTTCTCTCTGGCCGCCCTCGCCGGGGCGGCCACGGTCCTTTCCGCCTGGGCGGCCCCGCCGGAGCCGTCCGGGTTCAAGCTCAAGGGCGACGCCAAGCGCGGCAAGCCGCTCTACGCCAGAAGCTGCGCCCTGTGCCACGGCGCCACAGGCGACGGCCACGGCACGCTGCCCATCAAGCCTCCGCCGGCCGACCTCAGGGCTGTGACGCCCAAACGGAGCGACTGGGAGCTCTACGTGGTGATCCGCGACGGCGGTCCGGCCCTGGGCCTTTCCCCGCGCATGCTCGGCTGGTCCAAGACCCTGTCCGATCAGGACATCCGCGATACGGCGGCCTACATCCGCTCCATCCCGCCGGTCAAGAAATAGGGCGGGATCTTGCGCCTCCCCGCGTTCACGCCCTGGAAGACCGCCGGCCTGGTGGCGGGTCTCCTGGCCTTCGCCCTGCTCGCCGGCCTCGACACTCCCCTGAAGCACGACCCCGAGCACGGAGTCCGGCCCGCCTACGCCGCCGCCGGGGCGGCGCTGATGGCGATCTGGTGGCTCACCGAGGCGCTGCCCATCTACGTCACCGCCTGCGTGCCTCTGGTCCTCTTCCCGCTGTTGCGGGTTTTCGGCGAGGACAACCTGCGGCAGAGCGTGCTGCCGTACGTCGATCCCTACATCTTCCTCTTCGCCGGGGGGATGGGGATCGCCGCCGCCATGCAGCAGTGGAACCTCCACCGCCGCATCGCGCTGGGCATCATGGACCGGGTGGGCACGGACCCGCGCCGCCTCCTTGCCGGCTTCCTGGCGGCGACCGCGTTCATCTCGCTGTGGATCTCCAACACCGCCACGGCGGCCATGATGATGCCCATCGGCATGGCCGTCATCGCCCAGATCGAGGAGCAGACCGGCCGCCGGCGCCTCGTCAGCTACGGTATGGCGATCATGCTCTCGATCGCCTACGGCTCCAACGTCGGCGGCATCGGCACCAAGATCGGCACGGCCCCCAACGCGCAGTTCTCCGGCTTCATGGAGCAGCAGGGGATCTCCGTCTCCTTCCTCCAGTTCATGGCCGTGGGCCTTCCCTTCGTGATCCTGTTCCTGCCGGTGGTCTGGTGGATGCTCTGGCGGATCGGCCGGGGCGACCGGCTGGAGGGGGAGATCGGGGCGGACGTGGTGAAGACGGAGCTGTCCGTGCTCGGGGCGATCCGGCGTCCCGAGCGGATCGTCGGCGGGGTCTTCCTGGTCACCGCCGGCCTGTGGATCGCCGGCAAGTGGCTGACGGCGCTGCTGACGCCCCAGGTGACGGCCTTCAAGCTCACCTCGGCCCACGTCGAGGGCGGCATCGCCGTGCTGGCGGCCCTGATCCTGATGCTCTGGCGGACCGGCGGCAGGCAGGTCCTGGGCTTCCGGGCCCTCGCCCGGGTGCCCTGGGAGACGCTGCTCCTGCTGGGGGGCGGCTTCGCGATGGCGGCGGCCATCCAGAAGAGCGGCCTCTCGGATCTCATGAGCGCCCGGCTTGCGGCGGTGCAGGGCCTGCCGCCGTTCCAGCAGGTGCTGCTGGCGAGCCTGGCCACCGTGGCTCTGTCGGCGGTGGCCACGAACACGGCCACGATCGCGGTGATGCTGGTGGTCCTCAAGGGGGCCGTGGCTCCCGAGGTGATGACCACCACCCTCTTCGCCGCCACCATCGCCGCCTCCTGCGACTTCGCGCTGCCGGCGGGAACGCCGCCCAACGCCATCGTCTTCGGCAGCGGCTACGTGACGATCCCCAGGATGGCCAGGACCGGAGTGCTGCTCGACCTGCTGGCGGCCCTGGTGACGGCGGGGTGGTGCTGGCTGATCGTGCGATGGATTTTGTGAGCCGCCTCGCCGTCCTGGTCTTCCTCGCCGCCGCCGCGCTGTCGGTGAAGACCGCCATCGACCTGACCGGCGACCGGGCGATGTTTCCCTCCTGGTTCGTGCCGGCGTTCGTGGCGGGGCTGGCGGCGCTCGTCGCGTACGCGGCTTTCGTGACTCTGGGGATCTGGAGAGCGTGCGCGACGGCCCGGCTGGCGGAGAACGGGCTGGTCTGGGCGCTCCTGCCGCTGTCCTTCGTCTGCACGTCGGCGGTGCACCAGTTCTATCCGTTCCGTCCTTCCGTCATCCAGGTCTGGGGCGGGCTCGATCAGGTCCTGCGGCTCAACCTGACGCTGACGGGCGCCGGATTCCTGGCGGCGGTCTCCCTGGCGCTGCTCTACAGGTCCGGTCTGCGGGAGCGGGCGGTTCTGGGGCTGCTCATTCTCGACCTGCTGCTGCTTGTCCCCAACGACGCCTGCGCGAACCCGTTCAACACCTGGTGGATCGACGCGGTCGGGGCCTCGCCGCTGATGTTCGTCCCGGTCCTCTACGCCAGCCTCTTCGGGATCGCGGCCCTGCTCGGGGTCCATCCGCGGTGGAACACGGCCGCCCTCGCCGCCGCCTGTCTAGGTGTCACGCTCCTGGGCCTGGGACACATGACGCGGGTGATCTGGTGAGCCGTTACATGTACAATCTACAACGTAGTCGCCGTTCCAGCCCTGATGTATGCATGAACGCGTAGTCATCGTCGATGACGAGCCCGCCATCCGCGGGCTTCTCCAGGCGTATCTCTCCGCGCTGCCTCTCGACGTTCGGGCCGCCCGGGACGGCGCCGAGGCTCTCGCCCTCGCCGCCGAGCCGCCGCTGCCCGCGCTGGTGATCTCAGACATCGAGATGCCCGGCATCTCCGGCGTCGAGCTCCTGCAACGCCTCAAGGAGCTCGACGAGACCATCCAGGTCGTGATGGTCACCGGCGTCCAGCACATGGACACCGTGCGCGAATGCGTCCGCGCCGGGGCGTACGACTACATCCTCAAACCCTTCGAGGGCGAGGACCTCCTCGCCACCGTCGAGCGGGCGGTCGAACGGGCGCGGCTGATCCGCCAGAACGAGGCCTACCAGCACCACCTGGAACGGATGGTGATGGAGAAGACCGAGGAGATCCGCCAGACCCGCGACATCGCCCTCCTCACCCTGGCCCGCCTCGCCGAGTCGCGCGACAACGCCACCGGCCAGCACCTGGAGCGCATGGCCGAGTACAGCCGCTGCCTCGCCGGGGCCGCCAGCCGCGAGTCCAAACTACGCATCGACGACGGGTTCGTCGACCATCTTTACAAGTCGAGCCCCCTGCACGACATCGGCAAGGTGGGCATCCCGGACTCCATCCTCCTCAAGCCCGGCCCCCTCGCGCCCGCCGAGGAGGCGGTCATGCGCCGGCACCCCACGATCGGCGGCGACACGCTGCGCGGCGTCATCGAGCGGTTTCGAGGGACATAGCTTCCTGCGAATGGGTATGGAAATTGCTTACTCCCACCACGAGCGTTGGGACGGCTCAGGATATCCGCACGGGCTCACAGGAGATCGCATCCCCCTGTCTGCCCGCATCGTGGCCCTTGCGGACGCCTACGACACGATCACCAGCCGTCGTCCCTACAAACTGGCGTTTGATCACGAAGAGGCGGTCCGCAGGATCGCGCGCGATCGCGGCACGCACTTCGACCCGGTGCTGGTGGAGGTGTTCCTCCGCCGCCACCGGGATTTCGCTGAGATCCGGGGACGGCTCGCGGACCTCGCGGTGGCAGGCAGACCAGGCGGCGCCTGAAGCTCCTGCTCTACCGCGGCGTCGCCGTACCCGGACCGGGAGGGACCGGGATGATCGCAGGGGAGTCGTTTCGGGAGCCGTCGGTTCTGGAGAGAGCCGCCCGCTGGGAGGCGGGGAAGTCCAATGAAGAGCGCCGCTCGCCCCGGCGCCGCACGCTCGCGGGCGTGCGCATCCTGGAAGGGCCGGAGCTCGGCGGCGGGCTGCTCGTCACCGACCTCTCGGCCGACGGCGCCTTTCTCCGTACCCCGGCCGCCGTGGCCCCGGACGTACGCCTCCGCCTGTCGCTGGAGATCCCCACCGATCCCCGCCCCATCCCCCTGACGGCCCGCGTCGTGCGCTCCTCGCCGGACGGCATCGGCGTCCGCTTCGAGGAGGTCTCGGCCCGCGACCGTGCCCGCCTGCTGGCCCATGCCGGCTTCTACGAGATGGACGAGGCGATCGTCCGCGTCCAGCGGGCCCTGGGCGACCTGATCCCCGGCAACCTGCTGCCCCTGGGCGAGCCCTCGGAGATCGAGGCCATCCTGCGCGGCGCGGTGGAGAAGAAGCTGCCCATCACCGCCATCCTGCCGGGGCGCGGCTTCAAGCCGATCCCCTGCCGGGCCGTGTCCTTCGGGAGCACCGCCCGCCACGGCGCCTCCCTGCGTCTGGACCTCGTGCCGCCGTCGCGGCCGCGGGTGCTCTACCTGGCCTTCTCGGACCCGCCGCTGTTCTATGCGTTCGAGGGGATCGCCCTGCTCGGGAGAGGGCCTGCTGGAGCTGATGGCGCCGGAGCGGATCTACCTCACCGAGCGGCGCACGCAGCGCCGCGCGCCGCCGCGCCGACGCCTACTGCGAGCTGTCGGCCCCCCACGCCCCCGAGGGCCGGCTGCGGCTGCCGGTGATGGACCTCGGGGAGGGCGGGGCCTCGGTCCGCCTGGAGCCCGCCACCGCCCTGGTGCCCGGCGTGCGCCTGCCGGCCTTCACGCTGGAGGTGGAAGGGGAGCGCCGGCCGGTGGCGGGCGCCACGGTGCGCTACCTCTCGGCCCTGGACGACGGCGCCCTGCGCGCCGGCCTCCGCTTCGAGGAAGGGGAGACGGAGCGGGACAGCTTCCGCGAGCTCAAGCGCCACACCGCGAGCGGCGGCCTCGCCACCCGGCTCTCCCGCACCGTCTCGATGCTCGGCGGCAAGGTGGCGAGCTTCGTCCGCCGGCCCGGCCGCAATGAAGAAGGCGGCATCGAGGTGGTGCGCTTCCGCAACAAGCGCGGCGACACCGTGGCCGGTATCCTCGACGCCAACTTCGACACCAGCGATCCCGCCATCCGGCCCGACGTGGCGGTGGTGATCGCCCCCGCGATCCTCAAGCGCAAGGAGGTCTTCGGCCTGCTGGCGCGCACGGTCCTCGACGACCTCGACCGCGACGGCCGCAAGGTGGTGACCCTGCGCTTCGACGCCTCCCACATCGTGGGCGAGAGCACCATGAACCCCAAGCTGGTGGCCGAGGGGCGGCCCTACTACAACTGGACCTTCGGCCATCTGGGGGACGACATGGCGGCCTCCCTGCGCTATCTCCAGCGCCGGTTCCGGCCGGCCAAGCGGGCGCTGGTGAGCGTCTCGCTCTCGGCCATCCCGGCCCGCAAGGTGGCGGTGGAATGCATCGATGCGCCGGTCGACCTGTGGATCGCCCCCTACGGCTGCCCCGACGCCCAGGACGTGCTGCGCAACTACCTGGCGGGCCTCGACCTGTTCGAGGTCTACCGCCAGGGCGAAGGGCCGGAGACCATCCTCATCCACGGCCGGCCCATCCGCGGCGACGCCCTCTACGGGCAGGCCATGGAGGCGGGGCTCGCCTTCCTGGAGGACGGCCGGCGCGACCTCGCGCGCCTCCAGGCGCCGGTGGTCTGGATCCTCGGCACCTACGACTGCTGGGTGACCCGCTCGCGGGTGCGGGCCCTGTTGGACGCGCCGGGCGGCGGCGTGCGCGAGGTCTTCGAGTGCGCCACGGGCCACGTGCTCAAGAGCGGGGCCGAGGCCATCGAGCTGTTCAAGCTGGTGGCCGAGTCGATGTCCAAGCACCTGTTCGGGGCGGACCGGCCGGCCCGTGAGCCCAACCTCGCCCGCTTCGCCCGCCAGAGCGAATCCGAGTGGGGGCGCGTGCGCCGCCTGGAGCTGGCCGACGCCGAGGGCTTCTGGAAGGAGCACCTGTTCGGCGTCCAGGGGGACGACGTCGGCTACGACATCCTCCTCGACCACCCCGAGTACCCCCGTTTCCTGGCCCGCCAGGCCGAGCTGCTCGATCCCCGGCCGGGGGAGGACCTGGCGGACTTCGGGTGCGGCACCGGCAACTTCCTGCTCGCCATGCTGGACGCCTGCCGCGCGGCCGGCGGCGCGCCGGCCTCGCTCACCTTCCTGGACCTGGTGCCGGAGGCGATCGAGCGCACGCGCGAGAAGCTGCTCACCGATTGCGCCCTGCGCGGCCTGCCCGCGCCCGAGCACCGCGGCCTGGTGGCGGACCTGGAGGTCTCCCGCCTGGCGGTGATCGCCGACTTCCTGGCCGGCCGCCTGCACGGCGTCGAGGGCCTGGTCCACCGCGTCGAGGGGCTGCCGTTCGCCACCGCCCGCAAGCTCGCCGCGCGGCTACGGCCGCGAGCTGCACGCCATCCTCCGCGGCGACCCGGCGGACCCGGCCCGGGTGCGCGAGCTCTGCCCGACCCTGGAGGACCGCGAGGTGGAGATCGCGCTGGAGATCAGCCGCGCCGCCCGCTTCCTGCAAGGCGGCGCGCTGCCGGAGGACCGCCTGCCCGGCGCGCCAGCGGACCCGGAGGCCTGCACGGCGCGCCACCTGCGCTTCCGCCACCTCCGCTTCGGCGAAGCCACGCCGCGGCTCCGGCTCGACCTGCCGGACGCTTCTTTCGACCGCATCGGCTCGTCGCTGGTCCTGCCGTACCTCTACGACCCGCTGGCGGCCCTGCGCGAGATGCACCGGCTGCTCAAGCCCGGCGGCACGCTGGTGGTCTCCTCCCTGCGGCCGAACTTCGACCCCTCCAAGCTCTACACCGAGGGGGCCGACATCCTGGCCCGGCAGGCGGAGGACGGCGATTCCCGGGCCGGCCGCAAGCTGGAGGCGCTGCGCCACTTCGCCAACATGGTCAGCCGCCTCATCGAGCTGGAGGAGGACGGCCGCTTCCGTTTCCTGGACTCCGGCGTCGCTGGAGGCCCTGATGGCCGAGGCGGGATTCTCGCGGGTCCACACGTTCCATGGTTTCGGATCGCCGCCCACGGCGATCCTCGTCCGCGCGGAGAAGTAGAAGCTGATGAAGGTTGCATCGCCCCGGCTCCCTGGTTTCGAAGAGGCTTTCAACGTCGAAAGGCGGCGGCTTTTCGTCGAACGGTCGCGGTTCCTGCTCTGGTCCGCCCTCACCCTGTACCCGGCTTTCTGGCTCCTGGATCTCCTGGTGGCGCCGCAGAAGGCGATGCCGTTCCTGGCCATCCGCGCCGGCGTGGCCGGCGTCTACCTGCTGGGCCTGGCGGCGGTCTACTCGCGCTTCGCGGAACGCCTGGCCCAGCCGCTGGTCATGACCGGGGCGGTCGCCTCGGCGGTGGGCATCTCGCTGATGGCCGCCCAGCTCGGCGGGTTCGAAAGCCACTACTTCGCCGGCAACGTCATCGTCATCTTCGTCATCGGCGTCTTCATCCCCTGGGAGCTGCCCGCGGCGGCGGCGCTGTGCGCTCTCATCGTGCTCAGCTATACCGGGATCAATCTGGCCGATCACGGGCCGTCCCAGGCGATGATCGCCCCTCTGTTCTTCCTCACCGGGGCGTCGGTCTTCACCTGGCTGGCCTGCCTCTCCAACCGCCGGACCCGGCGGCGGGACCTCTCGCTGCGCCTGCGCCTGGAGAAGGCCAACGAGGAGCTGAAGGAGCTGGACGAGGCCAAGACCCGCTTCTTCGCCAACGTCAGCCACGAGCTGCGCACGCCCCTGACCCTGATGCTCGGCCCCCTGGAGACCCTGCTGACCTCGGACGACGACGACGACCGGCGCTCCCTGCTGGAGGCCATGGCCACCAACTCGCGGCGCCTGCTGCGCCAGGTCAACGCCCTGCTGGACGGCGCCAAGCTGGAGTCCGGCCGGCTGCGCCTGGAGCCCGCGCCGGGCAATCTGGGAAGGCTGCTGGCCGAGCTGGCCGCCTCTGCCGCTCCGCACGCCGAGGGGCGCGGCATCCGGCTGCTCACCGAGCGGCTGGACGAGGTCCCGGATTCCTCCTTCGACCCCCACAAGGCCGAGGTCATCGCCGCCAACCTGCTCTCCAACGCCCTCAAGTTCACCCCGCCGGCCGGCTGCGTGACCGTGCGCGCCGAGGCCGGGCAAGACTTCGTGGCCTTCGAGGTGGAGGACGACGGCCCGGGCATCCCCGAAGGCGAGCTGGAGCGGATCTTCGAGCGCTTCCACCAGGTGGACGGCTCGGCCTCCCGCGAGTTCGGCGGCACCGGCCTCGGGCTCGCCCTGGCCCGCGAGCTGGCCCGCCTGCACGGCGGCAACGTCGGCGTGCGCAGCCGCCCCGGCGAGGGCTCGGTCTTCCGTGTCGAGCTGCCGCGCGACGTCCGCGGGGCCGCTTTCGAGCGCCGCCGCCAGCCCCGCCGCCGCGAGGACCAGCTCCTCCAGGCCCGCACCGACGCCCTGGCGGCCCGCGAGTACGCCCTGCGGTCGATGCGCGAGACCCTGCTCGCCGACGTCGAGCTGCCGCGCACCGTCCGCGCGGCGCCGGCCCCCCCGCCCGAGGGCGCGCCCCTGCTGCTGCTGGTGGAGGACAACGAGGACCTGCGCGGCTTCCTGGCCTCCCGCCTGCTCCCGCCGCTACCGCGTGGAGACGGCGGCGGACGGCGCCGCCGGGCTCGCGGCGGCCGGGCGCTGCCGTCCCGATCTGATCGTCACCGACGCCATGATGCCGGGCCTGGACGGCTTCGAGCTCTGCCGCCGCCTCAAGGCCGACCCCGCGTTCGCCTCGACCCCCGTCATCCTGCTCACCGCCCGGGCCGGGAGCGAGGCCGTGGCCGAGGGGCTCGACGCCGGGGCGGACGACTACGTGGTCAAGCCCTTCGCCCTGCGCGAGCTGGAGGCCCGCATCGCCGCCCACCTGCGCTCGCGCGAGATCGAGCGCCAGCTCCACGAGCGCGAGAGCCGCCTCGCCGCCATCGGCCAGATGACCAGCTCCGTGGTGCACGACCTGCGCAACCCGCTGACCCTGGTGAAGGGCTACGCCGACCTCGCCCACGCCCTCGCCGTGCGCGGCGGCGACGCCGCCACCATCGCCCGCGAGCTGGACATGGTGCGCAGCGAGTCCGACCGCCTGCGGCGGATGATCGAGGAGATCCTCGACTTCGCCCGCGGCGGCTCGCCCCGCCTCGACCTCCAGACCGTGTCCGCCGCCGGTTTCCTGGGCGGCGTCCTCCAGCCGCTGGCCGAGGACCTCCGCGAGCGGGGGATCGAGGCCGAGCTCGACCTGCGGCTGGACGCCGCGCTCCAGGTCAACCTCGACCGCGACCGCATCCAGCGCGTGCTGGAGAACCTGGTGACCAACGCCCGCGAGGCGCTGGCCTGCTGGGGCTTGCAGCGGCGGGTGGCGATCCGCGTCCGGACCGAGGGGGACTTCCTCGCGGTGCGGGTGGCGGACTCCGGCCCCGGCATCCCCGAGGAGGCCGCCGGCCACCTCTTCGAGCCCTTCGCCACCGGCAAGAAGCAGGGGACGGGCCTCGGGCTCGTCACCGTGCGCAACCTCGTGCTGGCGCACGGCGGCGACGTGCGGGTGGAGACCCGGTCCCCGGAGGGAGGCGCCGCGTTCACGGTCCTGCTCCCTCTGGCCGAGCGGGTGAAGGCCCGCACCCGGGCGCTGAAGGCCGCTTCCTGACTCCCAGAGCGTTCGTACAGTCTCCCGGATCGCCCGTCCTTCCTCCCGGACCTCTCTACCCGGCTCCCCGGACGTCCTCCCCAAGGGGTAGAGCGCTCCGGCCAACGGGTAGGCCCCCTCCGGCCAACCGATAGAGCCTTCCGGCGAGCGGTTGGACCGCTCTACCCCCTCGGTGGAGCCCTCCACCCGGTGGGTAGAACCTTCCACCCGTTGGGACGGACCGCCCGGGCGTCGGGACGAACCGCCCGGCTTTCCGGAAGAACGCTTCTTGTGTCTAACCTGTTGCTCAGGAGGTTCGGACATGAGAAGACTTTTTCTGCTCGCGTGGCTCGGGCTGTATCCCGCGGTCGCCGGGGCGTTGCAGGTCACGTTGCCGCTGGAGAAATACGAGGACCTGCGCGCCCGCGCCGGCGCCGGGGGGGAGGAGCCGGCGCCTCCCCCGGCGCCCTGGGCGCTGGAGTCCGCCGACTACGAGGTCAAGGCGGGACCGGAGAGCGCCCGGGTGGTCCAGACGCTGCGCTTCACCCTGTTCGACGACAAATGGCGGTCCCTCCCCCTGGGCGAGGCCGGCGCGTTCATCCGCGCCGACTTCCGGGGGCTGGAGGGGCGGGTGGACGTGGCCGGCGGGACCTGGGTCCTCCAGGCCCGGGGCCGCGGCGCCCATGAAGTGACCCTCGAATCCGCCGTGCCGGTCGTCCGCGACGAGACCGCCACCCGGCCCACCTGGCGCTTCGGCCTGCGCTTCCCCGCCGCGGCGGTGGTGCGCGGCCGCATCGAGGCGCCCGCCGCCGTCGAGGAGGTCGAATCCGAGGGGCCGGGCCTGACCCGCCGCGCCCCGGAAGGCGGCTGGACGTTCGTGGCCCTGCCCAACGGCGAGGTCCGCTGGACCCTCTCCGGCCGCGCCACCCTGCCGCGCCGCGCCCTGCTGCCGCTGCGCTTCGAGGCGACCACGGCCACCGCCACGACCCTCTCCCGCACCCGCCTCCAGGCGCTCGGGTGGATCGAGGCCCGGGTGGCCCAGGGGCGGCTGGAGGCCCTGCGCGTGCCGGTCCCCGCCGGGCTCAAGGTGGTGACCGTCCGCGGCCCCGTGGCGGGATGGGACGCGAAGGAGGGAGCTTTGGTGATCACCCCGCTGGCGCCCGTGGAGGACAGGCTGGCGGTCGAGGTGGAGCTCACCGGCGAGCCGCGGGACGTCTTCGAGACGCCGCTGCTGATCCCGGAAGGGAGCGTCCGCACGCTGACGCTCGCCAAGGCGGCGCTGCGGGGGGACGGACTGCTGACCCTCGCCGATCCCGGCGCGGCGCGCGGGGCGGAGGAGGGGGAGGCGGCGAAGCTCCCGGCCTCCCTCAAGGAGCGGGACGGCAAGCTCTTCGCCGTGGCCGACGTCCGCCGGCCGCCGCGCTGGGAGGCCGTGTGGGCCGAGAGCACGGAGGTGCTGGCGGCCCAGATCGACCGGCTGCTGGTGAACGTGGCGGTGGGGGAATCCGGCCGGGCGTCGTACCAGCTCTGGGCGGAAGTGAGGAATCGCGGCGCCCAGCAGCTCTCGCTGACCCTGCCCGCGGGCTTCGCGCTCGCGGCCGGCCACCGCGACGGCGCCGCCGTCACGCCGGGGACCGACGGCAAGACCCTGTCCGTGCCTTTGCTGACCCAGCAGGCGCCGCAGGTCGTCCATCTCGACGGCGTCGTCCCTCTGACGCTGCCGCGGGACGGGAGCTTCGAGATCCCGATGCCTGCACTGTCGGTCCCGGCGGCTCGGGTCGAGGTCAGGGTGCTGCTGCCGGGAGGGCGCTCGTACTTCCTGGCCGAGCCGGCCCGGGCCGGGCACGTGGGTGCTCTCCCCCAGACGGCCGCCCGCCGGCCGGTTTCCGAGCTGTCCCGGCAGGTGAACGCCCAACTGACCGTCAACGCCGTGGCCGCGGCCTCCCAGGCTCGTCAGCTTCTACCCGCATCCTCCGGGGTTCATCTTCCTGGACGCGGCGTGGAGCGCCCTCTCGGCCACCCCCTCCCCCCTGGCGATCCGCGCCGAAGCGGAAAAGGAGAAATCCCCATGGTTCTGAGAACGTGGCTGCTGCTCTTTGTGCTGGCCGTCTGCCGCGGAGGGGCCGCGGAGGCGCCGTCGCCGGGGGAGGTCACCCTTCCCCTCAAGGACTACCTGACGCTGGTCGAGACCGTCGAAAGGGTGGAGAAGGAGAGGAAGGACCGCGCGGAGCGCAGGGAGGCTCCCGTGGCCGAGGTCGTCGCCCAGCGTGTGCGGGTCTCGCTGAACGCGGACGACACGGCGGACGTGACCTCCGAGATGGAGGTCCTGGTGCAGGGAGCGCCGGAGAAGCCGGTGACGCTCCCGGTGACCGGCGTCCCCCGGCAGGCGGAGGTGAAGGGACCGGTCCGCCGCCCTGACCGCCGGGGCCAAGGCCGGCGAGTGGCTGCTGGTGGCTCCCGAGCCCGGCCGCTACGCCGTCCGCTTCGCCGGCCCCGTCGCCATGGAACGCCGGGGCGTCAGCCGGCTCGTCATGGCGCCGGTGGCGGCGCCCGTCTCGTTGACCGAGATCGAGCTGCCGGCCGATCTCGCCTGGAGCGCGCCGGGCTCCGTGATCGTGGAGGACACCGTGGAGGACCGGGTGGACGGCGCCCGCCGCACGGTGCGCCTCACGGCCAGGCGCGGGGAGAGCCCGGCCCTGGAGGTGCGGCGCAAGGTGGACGGCGGCGAGGCCGACCGTCTGCTGGCTCAGGCCCTGGTCCTCACCCTGGTGCAGCTCCAGCCCGACGGTCCCCGGCGGCACGACGTGGTGCTCTACGAGGTCTCGCGCGGCGGCCTCGGCGGCTTCACGGTCGATCTGCCCCCCGGACTGGTCGTCGATCAGGTGGGCACGGACGAAGGGGACGTCGTGCCGGCGGTGGAGGCCCGGCGGCTCACCGTGCACCGCCGCAAGCAGCTCCAGGGCGTGGGCTACCTGGTGCTGACCTCGACGCCCGCGCCCGGCGCCGAGCTGGCCCTGGAACCGGTGGTCCCCGACGTCGAGGTGCGGGCGCGCTTCCTGGCCCTCTCCTCCTCGGTGGCGGCGGAGGTGCGGCCCCTCCCCGAGCCGGCCTGGGACCGCGTCGATCTGGACGACCTGCCGTCCTCGCTGCGCGACGCCCTGGGGCCGGTGGACCTGGCGGCGGCCTGGCGGCTGAACGGCGCGCCGTCCGGCCCCCGGGTCGCCGATCTCCCTGCTGCCGCCGGCCGCCGAGCCTGCCGGCCCTGGTGCGCCTGCGGGAGACCACGACGCTGATGACCGTGGACGGCACCCTCCTGCACCGGGACCGCATCACCCTGCGGCCCAGCGGCCTCGGCTCGGCGCTGGACGTGGCGCTGCCGCCCGCGGCCCGGCTCTGGTCGGCCAAGGTGGACGAGCTGGCGGTGCGCCCGCTGGTGAGGGGCGGCGGCGCGATCTCCGTCCCGCTGGGGTTCGAGACGGGCAAGGACGTGGTGGTGGAGGTCGTGTCGGTGCTGGAGAAGGCGGTGCCGGCGGGACGGGCGGAGCTCGCCCTGGGCCTGCCGCGCATCGTCGCGCCGGTCCAGGAGCACCGCTGGCGTCTGCTGTTGCCGGACGGCCATCGGTACCGGTTCCGCGAGGGCACCTTGCGGCCGGCGGCGGTGGGCGCAAGCCCTACTGGCCCAGGAGCGTCGGGATCCCAGAGCCATCTGGAGTCGATCCCGGGGTCCTGACGGATCGCATCACCGTCGGAGGCAACGAATCGGGTCAACAGACGATGTTTGTAGGCCCGGGAGGGAAGGGTCCTGCATGGGCACGGTCGTGGACGAACAAGGGCTCGCGCTTCCCGGAGTTACGGTGACGCTGCAAGGGCCGTTCGCTCCGCTCGTTACAGGTCACGGACGCGCCTCGGGCTCTTCCGCTTCGTCGGCCTGTCCACGGGGACCTACAGGATCAAGGCGGAGCTGGAGGGGTTCAGCACCATCGATTTTCCCAACGTCCAGGTGTCCAAGGGTAGGACGACGAACCTCGAGATGAGGCTCAGCGCCGCCGTCGAGGACGTCATCACCGTGACGGCCGAGACTCCGCTGCTCGACGAGCGGCGGACCGGCAACACGCAGACTTCGACGTCAACGAAGGCGGGAGCGGCGGCGGCTCCCTGCGTTTCCACCGCAAGCCGAAGAAGCGGGAGGCGCCCGCCTACTCCGACTTCGAATCCTTCGAGGAACAGGCGAACAGCCTCAAGGAGGGGCTGGTGGGAGGCGTGAAGCCGCTGCCGATCGCCATCCCGGAGTCCGGCAAGCTGCTGCTGCTGACCGGCGTGCTGCCGCCGCCGGAGATCGGGGTGACGCTGGAGGTGCGGGCGAAGAAAGATTAGGAGCGCGCCGCCAGCCAGGCCTCGATCCCGGCGAGGTCGCGCTTGCGGTGGGGCGCGTGGCGGAGCAGCCACTCGCGGGCCTCGCGGGCGAGCTCCAGGGCCTCGGCGCGGTCGCCGCCCGATTTCCAGAGGGTCTGGGCGAGCTGGAAGCGGGTGTCGGCGCTCTCCACCGTCTCCGTGCCCGCGGCCTGGAAGGCCGCCAGGGAGCGCCGGAGCGCCGCCGCTCCCTCGCCCGGACGGCCCTGGGCCAGCAGGATGCGCCCGTAGCCGGCCTCGGCCTCGGCCGTCCAGGGATGGTTCGGCCCCACGGACTTCGCCAGCAGCTCCCGGGCCGGCTGGTTGTGGTCCAGCGCCCATTGATACCGCCCCAGCCGGTACATGGCGTCCGCCACGATGAGGTACGACACGCCCAGGTCCGCCGGCGCGGTCTCGGGGTTCTGGCGATCGATGATCAGACCGCGGCGGGCATGGGCCAGGGCCTCCTCGTTGCGGTCGAGAACCATCAGCAGCGACGCGAGGTTGCCGTGGGTGACCGCCACGCGGGGGTGGTCCGGTCCCAGGGCCCGCACCTCGATGGTGAGCGCGTCGGACTGGACCCGCAGAGCCTCCTCGTAGCGGCCCAGCCCTTCCAGGGCGAGCGCGAGGTTGCCGAGGCGGATCGCCACCGTCGGATGGTTGGGACCCAGCAGCCGGCGGGTCTGCTCCAGGGCGCGCTGGAAGGTGGCCAGGGCCTCGGCGTGGCGGCCGGCCTGGTAGTAGGCGGCGCCGATGCGGTTCAGGGTGCGGGAGACGTTGGGATGCTCCGGTCCCAGGGTCTTCCGGTAGATGGCGAGCGCCTGCCGCAGCAGGGCGAGGCCGCGCTCGTGCTCTCCCTGGAGATCGAGGACGGCGCCCAGGTGGCCCTTCAGGTCGGCGTCCATCTCCGGGTTCCCGGCCGGGCCGCCCAGGCGGGCCAGGCTCGCCTCGGCCAGGCGCGCCCAGCGGCGGGCCTCGTCGAACCGCTTGCGCTGGAAGCCCGAGATCCACACCAGGTCGGTCCAGATGCGGGCGGCGAGCGCGTCGTGGCGCCCGCGCTGGGCCGCGGCCAGCGCCTGGAACAGGGTCGCCTCGGCGGTCTCGGACTCCCCCAGGGCGTCCTCGGCCAGCGCCCGCGCGCGCAGCAGCTCCGCCTCCAGCGGCGGCCAGGCGGGCCGGGCGGCGATCCCGGCCGCGGCGGCGGCCCGGCTCGCCTCGTAGCGCCCCAGCGCCCGCAGCGAGGAGGCTTCCGCCAGCCGCCGGTTGAGCTGGTCGAGGGCGCGCCGGGCCGACTCGCCCTTGGGCGGCCGCACCGGCGCGGTCAGGGCGGCCGGGTCCGCGCACTCGTCCAGGCTGGGCAGCGCCAGGCTGGCCTGCGTCGCGCGCTCGACCACGGCGGGATCGCCGGTCGCGAAGAGCCGGGTCAGGGCCCGCACCTCGCGCAGCCGCCGGTCCAGGCAGGCCATGCGCAGGTCGAGCAGCTCCGCCGACTGCTCGCCGCGCCGGTGGGTGGCCTCGCAGGCCTCCGTGCGCATGGCGGTCCAGGCGCCGGTGTAGGCGTCCAGGGAGCGCTCCACGCTGCGCCAGGCGTCTTCGGCGTAAGGGCGGGTCGAAGCCTGGAAGGCGTTGTGGACCGCCTCCTTGCGGCGGGCATCCCAGACCCCGGCCAGCTTCCTGCCGGCGTCCAGGCACAGGCGGATCTCGCTCCGCTGGGCCGTGTAAAGGGCCGCCCCGCTCGCGGTCAGGACCAGGAGCACGGCCGCCGCCGCGGCGCGCCGCCGGATCTGGGCGGCGCGGTCCCGCCCGAGCTCGGCCAGCAGCGCGTCCATCGAGGGATAGCGCGCTTCCGGGGCGGCGCTCAGGCCGCGGATGAGGATGCGCCGCACCCAGGAGGGGACGCGCGAGCGGGGGACCTCGCGCACCCGGGCCGCCAGCACCTCGCGGAGCACGTCCGTCAAGGTGTCCCCCCCGAAGGGACGGATCCCGTAGAGGGACTCGAACAGCGCCACGCAGAAGGAGAACTGGTCCGCCCGGTGGTCGAAGGCGCGGCCCCGGGCCACCTCCGGGGCCATGTAGCGCGGCGTGCCCATCACCACCTCCGGCCGTTCCGCCACGGCCTCGTCGGCCGGGCGGGCGACGCCGAAGTCCACCACCCGCACGCGTCCGTCGTCGCCCAGCAGGACGTTGGACGGCTTGAAGTCGCGGTGGACGAGCCCCGCGGCGTGGGCCGCCGCGAGCCCCTGGCCCGCGGCCCGGTACACCGTGAGGATCTGGCGCCAGGTGGGTGTTTCGCGGGTCAGCCATTCGTCCAGCGACTCGCCCTGGACCATCTCCATGGCCATGAACACGCGGTCCCCCACGGCCCCGGCGTCGTAGACGTGGATGACGTTGGGGTGGGAGAGGCGGGCCAGGGCCTGGGCCTCGCGCAGCAGCCGGGCCTGGCCGCGGTCCTCCCGCTCCCGGCCGGGGTGCAGGAGCTTCAGGGCCACCTTGCGGTCCAGCTCCGGGTCGTAGGCCGCGTAGACGACGCCCATGCCGCCACGGCCGAGCTCGTGGAGGATGAAGTAGCGCCCGAGCACCTCGCCCCGGCGCGGCGACGGCCTGGGGTGCGGCGACAGCGGAAGGGTTGGATCGTCCGCCTGCATAAGACGAAGGTTGTCCGCGAGAGACCGGCCTATTGTAAAGGAGAAGAGGCGGGCGGGACCGCGCAGGTCCCGCCCGGGTGTTTCGGTGTGTTCCTGCCTAGCGGCAGGTCTTGGCGCCCGGCTTGCCCTTGCAGGAGAGGCCGGGGCAGCACTGGCTGTTCTGCGTGCAGGCCCCGCCCTGCGCCGTGCAGAGGTTGACGCAGGCGCCGGTGTTCAGCGTGCAGTTGGCGTTGCAGGTGAGGGTGCCGGAGTTGAAGCCGAAGGTCTGGCAGGTCTGGCCGCCCAGGTTGGAGCCGTCGCAGCCTTCGCCGGCTTCGAGGATGCCGTTGCCGCACACGGCCGGCTGGCTGGTGCCGCCGGTCGCCACCAGGGCGAACACCGCGTCGGCGGCGGCGGTATCCGGGTGGGCGTCCTGGTTGATCTCGGCCGCCCGCACCTCGACGGTCCAGGAGCCCGCGGCGGGGTTCTGGACGAACACGTTCTCGACCGTGTCCACCGTGTTGGCGCTGCCGCCCGCGGTGGACCAGTTGCCGGCGTTCAAGCCGTTGTTGCCCCAGTAGACCGTGCCCGCGGGGGAGGTCACCCGCAGGTTCAGGTCGTTGATCCGGTGCAGGGACGCGGAGGTCGTGCCCGGCGGGTCCGGATAGACCATGGTGACCTTGAGGTCCGCCGCTCCGGCGGGGACCACGACCGTGTAGGTCGCCGCCTGGTTGAGCTGCAGCGGCGTGGACTCGTCCACCACCAGGCTGGCGGCGGCGCGCTCGCGGGCCAGCCGGGCGCTGGGACGGCCCCAGCCCTGGTGGGTGCGGGTCAGGTCGCTGGTCGTTCCCGTGAACGGGTACTGGACGGCGTTGTTGATCAGCAGCGCCTTGATGGTCGAGGCGTGCGGCTGGCGCTCGAACACGGTCGAGCCCTGCGGGTTGGTCCCCCAGACGTTCTCCGACCACATCTGGACCATCAGGCCGAGCACGCCGGCCACCTCGGGCGTCGCGGCCGAGGTGCCGCCGAAGCCGGTGGTGTAGGCGTTGCCGGAGTTGGTGGTGAAGATGCTGTCGTACCAGTAGTGTACGTCCGGCTTGAGGCGGCCGTCCGCCGCCGGGCCGATGGAGGCGCCGCTGTTCCAGCGGTCGTCGGTGGTGGACGCGGTGTTGAAGTGATAGACGCCGCCGACGCTGATGACGTTCTTCGCCCAGGCCTGCGGCCGGCTGCTCTGGGTGCCGGCGTTGGACTGCGACTGGGCGATGGCGATGTCCAGCCGCCAGATGATGTCGTCCATCTCGCTGGAGATGCTGCCGTAGGCCGTGGTCAGGGCGTTGCCCCAGGAGTTGCTCTGGAAGGAGGCGAAGTAGGGCGAGCCCTTCAACCGCTGGGTGTGCGCGAAGCGGTCGGTGAGGAAGTCGTAGTCGGCGGAGATGCCCTGGGCGCCGCAGACGAGCTGGCCGAGGCCCTGGGCGTTGCCGTCGCCGTCCCGGTTGCCGTTGCCGAAGACGATGCCGTAGGTGCTGGTGCCGTGGCTCGCCGACGTGTTGGAGCCGTGCAGGATGACGCCGTCGAAGTCCTGGTGGGTGCTCTCGAACCCGCCGTCGAGGACCTCGCCGCGCACGCCCTGGCCGCAGGTGCCGAAGTTGGTCTCGAGGAAGTTGGCGCCGGTGTCGCCGCGCACCAGGTCCATGTCGTTCTCGGGGACGCTCCAGCGGTCGACCCACAGCACGTCGTCATGGGCGGCGAGGCGGCGGAGCTGGCCGCGGTTGACCACCAGCTCGATGACGTGGCCGCTGGGCGTGTTGGCGGCGACGCCGGCGCCGTCCGCCTGGGCGGCCTGGCGGATGCGCTCCTTGCCTTCGGTGCCCCACTCGAAGGCCATGACCCGCACGCGGAATTCCGCCGGTCCGCCCTCGGCCTGGACCCAGTCCCGCAGCTCCGGCTCCAGCCGGTGCGCCGGGTGGTAGGGCTCGACGCGCTCGACGAAGTCGAGGCCCGCCACGGTATGCGCCAGCCCGGGGCTCATGCGGACGATGTGGGCGTTGAACGGGAAGTAGTTGAGGACCTCGACGCCGAGGTCCTGAAGGGCGGCGCGCCACTCGGGGAGGCTGAGGGTGCGGAACTGCACCAGGAACAGCCGTCCTTCGGCGGACTGGGCGAGGCCCGGGGGAACGGCCGGGGCCTGGGAGCCGGGCTCGACGGCGCCGGCCAGGAGGCGCAGCGCGGTCTGGATGGCCCGCGAGTCGGACCAGCTCCGTCCGCTGTCCTGGGAGGCGGCGAACCAGCGCTCGCCGGCCTCGTTCCACGTCGCGAAGGACGCCCGTCCCGCCGGATCGGACCCGGTGGCGCCCGGCGTCACCGGCGACGGGGTCACCCGCAGCAGGCTGCGCCGGACCTGCCCGTTGCCCACCTCCACCTCCGCGAACACCTTGTTGACGCCGGCCCCCGGCTCCACCACGAGCCGGGGCTTGCCCGCCGCCGGCGCCGCGATCACGGCGGCGAGGACGAGCGGGACTGCGACACGTTGAATCCAAGCCATATACATCCCTCCTTCTGGACGGAGTTTGCCCTCCAGTTTCTCTTCCTATAAAGCGCTGTGCCTTATGGCTCCCCGGACGGGACAGGATTCCGTCGTATGATCGGCGCAGGATGCAGCGAAAGCTCATCTTCCGAGGGATTTTCGACCGTTGGCGCAGGCGGCGGGCGAACCGGCGTGCCGTTCAGGAGCTCAGCCGGTCCCTGGCGCTCATCGTCGATCGCGAGGCCCTGGAAGCCAGCGTGGCGGCCCGCATCCGGGAGCTTCTCGATCCCGACCGGATGGTCATTCTGGAGCCGGACCGGACGGAGGGCGCCTTCCTGCCGGGCTTCTCTTTCGGACTGGCGGAATCGGAGCTCGTGGGGCTGCAGGTTCCGGCCCGCGGCAAGCTGGCGCGCTGGCTCTCCGTCAACGAGACCTGCCTGATCCTGGACCGCCAGCCCGGAGTCCATGAGTACCTCGATCCGGCGGAGCGGGACCTCCTCGACCGCCTGCGGCTGAACGTCTGCGTCCCCATGCTCTCCCTGAACCGCCTGACGGGCATCCTCCTCCTGGGGCTGGGCCGGCCGGGCGGCGGGCTCGGCCGCGGCGACGCCGAGCTGCTGAACCTGCTGGCTTCTCAGGCCAGCCTCGCCTTCGAGAACGCGGGGCTGTACCGCGCCCAGCGCGAGCGCCTGGACCGCCTCCACCGGGCCGAGCGCCTGGCCGCCGTGGGACAGCTCGCGGCCGGCGTGGCCCACGAGATCCGCAATCCGCTGACGGCGATCCGCTCCACGATGCAGTACCTGCTGCGCGACCTCGATCCCGGTACGCCGAAGCACCAGTTGGTGGAGGAGCTGCTGAGCGAGGTGGACCGCATCAACGGCACCGTGGGCGGGCTGCTCAGCCTCAGCCGGTCGGGGGAGATCCGGAAGTCCGAGGTCGACCTGCTGACGACTCTTCGCAAGGCGGTGCAGCTCGTGCAAGCCAGGGCGGCCGAGCAAGGCGTGGAGATCCGGAGCGATCTCGCGGTGGAGAGCCTCCGCGTGCTCGGCGACGACGGCCAGTTGAAACAGGTTTTCCTGAACCTGCTGCTCAACGCTCTCCAAGCCATGTCGAACGGAGGCCGGATCTCGGTGACGGCCCATCCGTGGTCCCCCCGATCCGGCCTGAACCCTCGGGATGCCTCCTGGGCCGAGATCTGCATCAAGGACACCGGGCCGGGCATGCCGCCGGACCAGTTGCGGCGGGTCTTCGATCCCTTCTTCACCACCAAGCGGGACGGCACCGGCCTGGGGCTGGCGATCTGCCATGGCATCATCGAGCAGCACGAGGGCGAGATCCACCTGGAGAGCGAGGTGGGGGAGGGAACTACGGTGGCGGTCCGCCTTCCTCTCGCCGAAGGAGAGACATGGCCAACATCCTGATCGTGGACGACGAGAGGCCGATCCGGCGCATCCTTTCCGTGCTCCTGCAGGAGCGGCAGCACTGGATCGCCGAGGCGGGCTCGGGCGAGGAGGCCCTGGCGGCTCTGCCGGAAGCGAAGCCGGACCTCGCGCTGCTGGACCTGAAGCTCCCCGGCATGGATGGCCTGGAGACCTTGCAGCGGCTGCGCGCCCTGAACCCCGAGCTGATCGTGGTGATGATGACCGCTCACGGAACGATCTCCTCGGCGGTCGAGGCCATGCGCCGGGGAGCCTACGACTACGTGGCCAAGCCGTTCGACAACGACGAGCTGCTGATGATCGTCGACCGCGCTCTCGAGATGAAACGGCTGGCGTCGGAGAACACGGCCTTGCGGGAGGATCTCGAGACCCGCTACGGGTTCACCGAGATCGTGGGCGTCAGCCGCGAGATCCAGGAGGTCTTCCGCATGATGGCCAAGGTCGTGCGGGTGGACGTCACGGTGCTGATCACCGGCGAGTCGGGCACCGGCAAGGAGCTGGTGGCGCGGGCCATCCACCGCCGGAGCGGGCGGTCGGAGGGGCCCTTCGTGGCGGTCAACTGCAGCGCCATCCCGCAGACCCTGGTCGAGTCCGAGTTCTTCGGCCACGAGAAGGGGGCCTTCACCGACGCCCGCGAGGCCCGGCAGGGGAAGTTCGAGCTGGCGGACGGCGGCACGCTCTTCCTCGACGAGGTGGGGGACCTCGCCCTCGACGCCCAGGCGAAGCTCCTGCGCGCCTTGCAGGAAAGGCAGATCCAGCGCATCGGCGCCCGCGCCCCCCGGCCCGTGGACGTGCGGGTGGTGGCCGCCACCAACAAGGACCTGGAGAAGGAGTCGCGGGCGGGGCGCTTCCGCGAGGACCTCTTCTGGCGGCTGAACGTCGTCCACATCCGCCTGCCCCCGTTGCGGGAACGATCTGCCGACCTGCCGATCCTGATCGATTACTTCCTGGACCGCTTCAACCGCGAGCTGGGCCTGGCGGTGGAGTCGATCGCGCCGGACGTCCGGCGGCTGCTTTGCGATTACCAGTGGCCGGGCAACATCCGCGAGCTGGAGAACACCGTCTGCCGGGCGATGATCCTCTGCGAGGGGAGCACCCTGACGGCGGCGGACCTGCCGGGCCGGGTGCGGGGGGAGGTCGCCGGACCGGACGTGGCCCTCGGCTCCGACCTCGTCCGCCTCACGTTGACCGAAGCGGTGACGCAGGCGACCGAGCGGCTGGAGAAGATGATGATCCTCTCCCGTCTCGCCGAGCACCGGGGCAGCCGCACCGCCACCGCCGAGAGCCTGGGCGTGAGCCGCAAGACGCTGTTCAACAAGATGCGCCAGTACGGCCTGACGGGCGAGGAGACCGAAGACTCCGCCGTCTGACGTCTAGGAAAGCGTGGAGCCGCGCAGGTAGTCGAGGTAGAGCTTTTCGAGGTTGTCGTACCTCAGCTCGTCCCGCGTTCGGCTCAACACCTGCCGGCCTTCCTGCAGGATGCCCACCCGGTCGGCGAGTTGCCGGGTCCAGACCAGATCCTCCAGCGTGATCAGCAGCGCCTTGCCGGAGTCGCGCAGGGTTTCCAGCAACTCCACCACCTCGGCCGCCGACTTGGGATCGAGGCCGGAGAGAGGCTCGTCGAGCAGGAAGGCGGGAGCGTCCTTGACGAGCGCCGCGGCGATCCCCAGCTTGCGCGTCATCCCCGGGGTGAAGCCCGCCACGCGCTGCTCGAAGACCGCTTCCGGCAGCCCCACCTCGCGCAGGGCCATCTCGCAGTCGGCCCGCGTCCGGTCCGGGCGGCCCCCCAGGCGGGCGAAGAGCTCCAGGTTCTGGCGTGCCGTCAGGCGGCCGTAGAACGCCGTGTCCGCGGCCAGATAGGCGGCCCGCGACCTGGCCCGCAACGGCTCCCTCGCCACCTCGACCCCATCGATCAACGCCCGGCCGGCGGTCGGCTCCTTGAAGCCGAGGAACAGGTCGATGACCGTCGTCTTGCCGGCGCCCCTGGCGCCGAGAAGGCAGTAGATCTCCCCCGGCTCTACCCGCAGGTTCAGGGCGTCCAGGGCCAGGGCGCCGTTCGGGTAGCGCATGCTGAGGTGGACCGCTTCGATCATGGCAGCACTCCCGTTCTCCGCGGCAGGAAGACGAAGCCGGCGAGGAAGAGGGTTTCGAGAGCCAGGAGCGCGAGAGGCACCCGGGCGGCGGCGAGGGCGCCGGCTACCGGGATCTCACGGAACGTGAACGGCGGGAGGGCCCCGGGCGGAACGGTCCGCCGCGAGAGATAGCCCTCGAAGAAAAGGATGTGAGGGCTCGCGGGGTCTGCCTGGTCGAGCCTCCGCGCCCGGTCCGCCAGGACGGCGCGGTAGGCGCGGGTCTGCGCCAGGAATTCCTGGTCCCGCCAGACGCCGGAGCCCGTCAGCCGCTCTCCGAGGTCCTGGATGAGCAGGGCCGGCGACAGGGAGGAGAGGACGCGGGCGATCCGCGCCTGTTCCAGCTTGCGGTCGATCACCCACCAGCGGACCTGGTCCTGGAGATTCCGGCGTTCCGTCTCCGCGCGGGCCGAGGCCTTCTCCCAGGCGTAGCCGTCGGCGGCGGCCCATTCCGGCGCCCGCCAGCGCCCCTCGGAGCCGGCATGCTCGCGGGCGGTCCGCCGCTGGACCTCCAGCATGCGCCGCTCGATTTCCCCCTCCGCCGGGATCGGCGACAGCCGGTGGGCGAGCAGATGGCCGAGAGCGGGAACGGCCACCACGGCTCCGATCCACAGGAGCGCGAGCACGCTCAGGCTGGTGGAAGACGTCCGGGCCGCGGCGGAGACGGCCAGCGCGACGAGCGCGAAGAACGCCGCGGCCCAGAGGCCGAGGAGGACCACCCATCCGGCCTTGACGAGGTCCATGGCGCCGAGCGGCGCCTGCCCCAGGGCGAAGACCAGAGCGAGGCTCAGCGCGGCTCCCGCCAGGAAGGGGACCGCCAGGCAACCCCAGAGGGCCGCCAACTTGCCGGCGAGGATCTTCCAGCGGGGGACCGGGTAGGACATCAGGAGCTTGAGCGTCCCGATCTGCCGCTCGCCACAGATCGCGTCATGGCCCAGCAGGAAGGCGGCGAGCGAGAGGACCACCCGGATGGCGAACATCCAGTCCAGCGGCGCGGGGCCCGGGAGGCGGTCGTTCCCGCGCTCGGCACGCCGGAGCACGGGCGCGATCAGAGGACTGAGCGCCTGTTCGTAGACGTCCGGGGTCGCGGCCTGGCCGCCGTCGGCCGCGAAGGCGAGGAGCCACGGCGGGCGCAACGCCGGATGCCGGACCTCCGCGAGCCGGTCGATGGTCGCCCCGCGGAGCGACGCGGCGTGGCTTGCGGCCACCGCGGCCTGTGACCGCCGTTCGCGGTCGTACCTTTCCGACGCCGTGAACGCCGGCAGCACGAGGAGACCGAGCAGCAGGACCGACACCAGGCGGAACCGTAAGCTGGCCATCAGGCGGCCCGCCTCATGCCGGGTGATCGCCGCCACTGCTCCCCGGGGAGCCCGAAGCTCCGCCCCAACCTTTCCGGAGCCGGCACCGGGAGCGAGCTGTGGCGAAGGCATGAGGTGGTCCAGCACCTTGCTCACCTCACCGGGTACCGGGCGAAACGGCTCCAGGCCGCGGCGGACGTCACGCTGACGAGCAGCAGGAGGAAGAGGCCTTCCGGGGCGGCGCGGCGCAGGCAATCGCCCAACTCCGGGCCGCGGTAGGCGAACCTCGGCAGCCCGGCCAGGTCGAGACGCCGGGAGGGATCGGCCTCGGCCGCGCTTCTCTGGAGCTGGAGCTTCGGCTGGATTTCTCCCGAGCTCAGGCGGTTGAACAGCAGGTGGACGCGGGCCGCGTCGACCTCTTCGGGGCGCAGGCCCAGGAACCGCGGCCAGGGATGCAGGCCGTCCGGCGGATCGTCGGTGAACCAGCGCCAGGAACGAAAGGCGCCGTGACGCTCGAGAAACGCGAGGAGCGCCTTCCGGTACCGTCGGCTTTCCGCGAGGAACGCGTCGTGGTCCTCGAAGGAGGTGCCGGTGAAGGACTCCGAAAGGCGGTCCAGCAGGACCGCCGGAGAGGCGGCGGTGAGCCAGAGCCCGAGCCGCTCCGCTTGCCGCAGGCGCTCCTCGTACCGCCGCCGCGCCGCGTAGGATTGCTCCGCCTGCCGGAGCCCGGACCTGACCTCGAAGCCGTAGTACTCCCGGAGCGCGTCGTAATACGCGGCCGAGCCATTCCGGTAGCGGACCCCTCCGTAGGCGCCCGCGGTGTAGGAGATCGCCGTGTGGCCGCTCAAGCCGCGGCGCAGAGGGTGCCGGACGAAGGCCGCGCCGAGCCGCCGGCGTTCCTCTTCGGCGAGCTGACGGCTCCGGGCCTCCGTCCGGCTCGCCGCCTCCTGGGTGTCGACGAGGCTGGCCGCCACCGTCCAGGCCACCTGGGGCAGGACCACGACGGTGACGAGCCAGAAGAGGACCGCGACCACCAGGGCCCGCGCGCTGCTCCGCGCACGCAGCGAGATGAGCAACCCCAGCAGGAACATGAGGGCCAGATAGATCAGATACGACGCCACCAATCCGGCGATACGGAGGCCGCGGCCCGCATAGGGCTCCCATCCCACGGTGAAGGTCAGGACGGCGAAGCTGACGCCGAGCGCCGCCGTGAGGGCCAGGCAGAGCGTGAGCAGCCCGCCGAGCGTCTTCCCCGCCAGGACGACGCGGCGGGAGACTCCCTGGGCGAGCAGGGTCCGCAGGGTGTTCTCCTCCCGCTCGCACGTGATGGCGTCGCAGGCGAGGAGCAGCGCCAGCAATCCCAGGATCACGGAAACGATGGTCGTGAGGTCCACCTCGGCGGCCGGCAGGCCCGCCAGGAGCTCGTTGCCCCGCGAGCCTCCGGTGGCATGGGTGGGAATCCCGAAGAGGTGGACCCTCACCTCCGTCCCCAGGCGCGCGTCGAAACCCTGGTCCAGCACGCTGAGAGGCTCCGGTGGCCGCAGGACGACCGGCTGGAGGAAGGAGTAGACCGAAACCTTCCGGAGCTCCCTCTGCTGGGCCGCGAGGCGATCTTCGTGCCGCTCCCGGCGCGACTCGTAATCCCGCGCCGCCACCAGCGTCGCCCCGCCGGCGAGGACCACCGTGATCAGCGTCGCCACCCAGAAGCGGACGCTGGCCACGTGGCAGAGGATTTCCTTTCTGATGCAGGCGCCGAGCATCGTCATCGCCCCGATCTCTTTTCTCCCGCTTTTTCAATCTGCGCCATGGACTCGGGCGCACGGAATTGCACCCGCTGTGCCATGCCATCCCCAGGGGAAGGGCCGGTTCATGCCGCGTTCCAAACGGGTAGCAGTTTACCCGCTGTGGGTAACGGCTTACCCGTTTTTCCGGCGCGGAAAAACCGGTTTCCTCTTGCGCGCCGCCTGGTCCGCCCCTTGCACCGGCGGCTCTGCCCTGAGCGGTTCGATCCCATCGAAAGGAGTCCCGACATGCTCCGGACCAGCAGCTACACGATCTATGTGAACCTGCCGGACAACGAGGACGAGGTCCTCCTGGTGCACGGCTACACCGGCGCCCACGACAAGGTGTCCCGCGAGGTGGCCGGATTCCTCCGCTCACGTGGGGGCAGGGGGGCCGGGAAACCCCTCTATGGCGAGTGGAGCCCGGAGCCGGAGGCCGGCGAGGCGGCGCCGCCCGCGGACGCGACGATCGATCTGCTGCGCCGGCAGGGATATCTCACCGAGCTCTCGCGGGAAGAGGAGGAAACCTTTTTCTCCCGGCTCGCGGAAGCGCTCCATGCCCGCGCCCTGCGGCAGCCGCCGAGCTACATCTTCATGCCGACCTACGACTGCAACCTGCGATGTTCGTATTGTTATCAGGATCACATGCGGACCGACTGCGGCTTCAAGCACCTGCTGCGCACCCTGCGGCCGGCGATGGTGGACCGCATCTTCGCCGCGCTGCCACGGATCGAGGAGCGTCACGGCCTGGAGCCTGGGGCGCGGCGGCGGCGCAACATCGGCTTCTTCGGCGGCGAGCCGCTGCTGGCGGCCCACCGTCCGATCATCGAGCACATCCTCGCCCGCGCCTTCGAGACGGGCGAGGCGGACCTCTGGGCGGTCACCAACGGCACCGAGATCGACGCCTACCGCGACCTGCTGGGACCCGCCGGCATCGCGGCCCTCCAGATCACGCTGGACGGCCCGCCGCGCGAGCATGACCAGCGCCGAATCTACGCCGACGGCTCGGGCTCCTATACGCGGATCGCCGCCAACATCACCATGGCCCTGGAGCGGGGCGCCGCGGTCAGCGTCCGCATCAACGTCGACCGGTCGAACCTCATCAACCTGCCGGCGCTGGCGGCGGAGATCGTCGCCCAGGGCTGGCACCGCCACCCGCGTTTCTCGGCCTACACCTCGCCCGTCCGCGCCGGCAACGGCAAGACCGACCGCGGCAGCGTGTTCAGCTCCTGGGACCTCGACCGCGAGCTGACGCGGCTGCGGGAGGAGCATCCCGATGTGGCGGTGCTGGCGCGGCCGGACGAGGGGCTGCGCGTCCGCGCCCGGCGGATCTTCGATTCTCCAGGCAACGTATTGCCGAGCCTGCGGCCGAGCTTCTGCAGCGCCCACGACAAGATGTACATCTTCGATCCCTTCGGCGACATCTACGCCTGCTGGGAGCGCACCGGGGATCCCGACGTGCGGATCGGCCGCGTCCTGCCGGACGGCGACGTGGAGCTCAAGGAAGATCAATCCGAAATGTGGCGCAGCCGGACGGTGGCCTCCAACCCGGTGTGCCGGCGCTGCCGCTACGCCCTCCACTGCGGCGGCGGCTGCGCGGTGCTGGCCTTGGCCGGCAGCGGCAAGTTCCACTCGAATTACTGCGACGGCTTCGCCTCCCGCTTCAAGGCCAGCGTCGCCGAGGCCTACCTGGCGCACGCCGCAGGCGCGCCCGCCGCCTCCCTGGGCGAGCGGGTCTGCGATCTCTGATCTGATCCCTCCCGAGTCCTCGTCCTTTTCCATCTGACCTCTCCGGGCGGCCCTGCCGCCCTCATTCCTTTTGATCGTTTTTCGACGTGGTGTCACGCGTTACCCGCGGCTGGGTAGCTAGTTACTCAAAATTCATGAAATAAGGGGTTTTTCTGCGCTTTTAACCTGGCAAAGCGCTTGCAATCTATGAATGCCGTAAGGGAAATCTGATCGATAGGAACTTCAAGGCAACAAGATCAAGGGAGGGTGAAATGAAAAAGAGAACAAATCCCCGCGAGGTCGCCGTTCTGAACCGCGCCGCGTTTCAAGTGGGGCGGCGGAGCGTAGGCAGCGCGGAGCTCATGGAGGAGCTTCTGGCGCAGGTGCTGGGAGGCCTGGACGATCTGGTCCCCCCCTGCACGGAATTCACCTGCAACGTGTACGCGCCCCCTCCTCCTCCACCCGGCGGTTGAAGAGGAGCGGAAAAAGGTTTCACAAGACCACGTTGGAGAGCCGGACGGCTCGAAAGTGGCGGGCGGTGCGGATGGTCTGCATCGCCGGACAGATAAGGAGACTGAGTCATGATGGACAGCGTTCTTTCCCTGCAACTGCTCTCGACCACCGAGCCCGTGGACACTTCCTGCTCGAACTCGAGCGTGAGTTGCCCGTCCAAGGCGAGCTGCTACTCGCACAACAGCGGCGCCGCGACCCTCGCGGATTCCAGCTCCTCCTGGTGACCATGACCTGACATTTTAAAAGGAGACCGTAAATCATGATGGACAACGTTCTCTCGCTGCAGTTGCTCAACACCGTCGAGCCCGTGGACACCGCCTGCTCGCAGTCGAGCGTGAGCTGCCCGTCGCAGGCAAGCTGCCAGTCCCACACCAGCTCCGTGAAGGCTACGGACACGAACATCAGCTCCTGGTAAGTCGCGATCAAAGGATGAGCTTCAATCAATAGGAGATTCAAGTCATGATGGACAACGTTCTTTCCCTGCAGTTGCTCACCACCGTCGAGCCTGTGGACACCGCCTGCTCCAATTCGAGCGTGAGCTGCCCGTCGCAGGCGAGCTGCCAGTCCCACACCAGCACTGTGAAGCCGGCGGATTCCGCGAGTTCTTGGTAGGTACAGGCTGTCCCTGCCCCCTCGGCCGCCACTTTCCGCGCCGAGGGGGCTCTTCCTCCTGGAGAACGCAATATGTTCAGCGACCGACCGTTTTTCGCTTATGCCTTTTTGAGCCCGGAGTACTATGAAAACCTTGACAACTATTCTCCGGAACCGGAGTATCGCGAGCTCATCGCGAAGCTGGTGCCGGGCGATTGGGAAGTAACGATCCGCGGATTCTGGACCAACTTCAGCCCTCCCCAGTATCAGTTCCTCTACCAAGGCTGGAAGATCCACATTTCGGCGGTGGCCTGGACCGCCCGGGAGACCCTGGAGCGCACGGTCCCGCTCCTGGCCGCGAGGGGCATCGCTTTCAAGGTCGCTTCCGACGAGACGATGTTGCGGGTCTCGCTGTCCAAGAACTGGTCGCGCTCGGGAGCCGGCAAGTTCATGACCATCTACCCGCGCAGCGAGGAAGAATTCCTGGAGGTCGCCGAGGCCCTCCATCAGAGCACCCTCGACCTCAGGGGGCCCTACATCCTCTCCGACCGGCCCTTCAAGGAGAGCAAGGTCGTCTTCTACCGCTACGGCGAACATATGTCCCGCCGGAGGGTGGAGCCCCTGGGTTTCGTAACCCCTCTGCTCGAGGCTCCGGACGGCTCGTGGGTACCCGAGGAGAGGACCGGTTATTTCCGGCTGCCTGCCTGGGTCAGCGATCCTGTCTGCCGGCAGGCCCCGCTCAAGCCCCCGGGAGAGGACGGCGTCCTCCTGCGCGACCGCTACCGCGTCCATCGTTCTCTACGTTTCGGAGCGATGGGCGGAATCTACGGCGCGACCGACACCCTGACCGGACGCGAGGTCGTCATCCGCGAGGCCCGGCCGCTGCTGGGGACCTTCCAGGACGGCGCTGACAGCTTCGAGCTCCTCCGCAAGGAGGCTCGCATCCTCCAGAAGCTGGGCCCGACGGGGCTGCTGCCGGAGTTCGTCGATCTGTTCCAGGAGTGGGAGCACCTGTTCCTGGTCCAGGAGCGCATCGAAGCCGAGTCCCTCTGGGGATACGCGATCAACTTCTATTTCGCGCGGTCGGACGAGTCCCCCGCCGAGAGCTTCGCCATGTTCCGCGACACCGCCCTGAAGCTCATCGCCGCCCTGCGGACCGTCCACACCCACGGCGTCGTGCTGCGCGATCTGACCCGCAGCAACACCCTGGTCACCCCCGATGGGCGCATCCGCTTCATCGATCTCGAGTTCGCCTACGAGGTTGGAACGGAGGACGCCGTCCTCTGGGTGCAGACGCCGGGCTACGCGTCGCCCGAGCAGTTGCGCTCGCAGCATCCCACCTACAGGGACGATCACTACTCACTGGGGGTTCTGCTCCTCGACATCCTCACTTTCAACGCCAGCGGGCTGGACCTCAACCGGGAAGGCATCCTGGCGGGCCTGAGGCTGGCGCTGCGGGACCTGCGTCTGCCGGCGGGGCTCGAGACCCTGGTCCGTGGCATGACGGAGCGCGATCCGGCGGAGCGCTGGGACCTCGAACGCGCGGAGGAGCTCCTGCGCCAGCTTCCGGAGCCCCAGGACCACGAGCCCCTGTTCCATCATGTCGGTGGCGTGCCCGATTGCCTGCGGCCCTCGACGGATCTCCGGCCCCTGGTGCGCGAGACCCTGGACGGAGTGGTCCGGTTCATCCACGCCAAGACCCGTCTTTCCCGCCGGGATGCGCTGTGGCCGACCGCGGCGGAAGCCTTTCTCACCAACCCGGTGAACCTGCAGTACGGAGCGGCCGGTACCGCCTTCTACCTGCTGCGCGCGGAAGGCAGGGTGCCGGACGAGCCCCTGGACTGGATCGAGCGGCGCTCGGCGGAACATCCTTGCCCGCCCGGCCTGGCCCGAGGCTTCGGGGGCATTGCCCTCCTGTTGCTGGAGAGCGGCCGCACGGAGTCCGCCCTGCGGCTTCTGGAGAGCGGCGCGCGGTCGCCGATCCTTCTCCAGGAGAAGGGACTCTACTTCGGGGCGGCGGGCTGGGGGCTCGTCCAGCTTCACTTCTGGCACCGGCTGGGAGAGCCTCGCTTCCTGGAGGAGGCGGTCCGGATCGGCTGGCACCTGGTCGAGACCGTCCGCCGGGTTCCCGAAGGGGCGACCTGGGCCGAGAATCCCGAGCGCTCGTCCCACGGCCTGTTCGACGGCCCCAGCGGAGTGGCGCTGTTCCTCCTGCATCTCGCGGCGGCCACGGAAGAGCGGCGGTTCCTGGATCTGGCGCTGGAAGGCCTGCGGTTCGACCTCGCTTACCGCCAGGAGTTGGGCTCCCATCTGCTGTGGTACCCGCACGCGAACGCCCATCCCAGCCAGCCCAAGTCTCCTCATCTGTGGTTCGGCACCGCCGGTATCGGCGCGGTTCTGCTGCGGGCCTACGCCGTGACCGGCGACCCCGAGTTGCGCGGCTACGCCGAGCGCTGCGCGGCCACCGTGGCGGAGCGCTACACCAACAAGCTCTGGTACGACTTCGGCCTGGCGGGTTTCGGCGAGCTCCTCCTGGACTTCCACGCCTACCTGGGTGACGAGAAGTATCTGAACACTGCCTTCTACCTTGCCGAAGCGCTCCTCCAGCACCGGATCGAGCGCCCCGAGGGCTTCGCGTTCCTGGGCCAGGACCATCACCGGATCTGCAGTGACATCGGCTGGGGCTCGGCGGGGATCGGGATCTTCCTCCAGCGTCTCCTGGAGCCTGCGACGCCGCGCCTGTTGATGATCGACAGCCTGCTCAAGGCCCGCTCCGCGTCCCGCCTCGAGGCGAGCCCGGCGCTGGTGGCCGCGAGCTGAGTGGAGGTGAGCCATGAAGAGCTTGAGCGCTGACGCCAACTCAGCCCGTCCGGCCCCGAGCAGCGTGTTCGCGACCGTCTGGCGAATCCTGCGTCTCGCCCGTCCCTACCGGGGGACCCTGGCCGCCGGGTTCGTGCTGTTCCTGCTGGCGACCGTCATCTCGCTGAGCCTTCCCCTCGGGATCCGGGCTCTCCTCGACACGGCGCTGGCCCGGGGGGACGTCCGGCTCCTCCATCTGCTCACCCTGGGGCTGGTGGCGCTCTTCCTGGCCCGCTTCGCCGTCGCCTACGGCGGCTCCTTCTGTCTGTTGATCGCCGGCGAGCGGGTGGGCATCGATCTGCGGACGCGGCTGTTCGAGCACCTTCAGAGGCTCGATCTCCAGTTCTTCCGAGACAACCGCGTCGGTGACCTCACCTCCCGGTTGACCACCGATTGCGCCGCGGTCCGCTCCGCCGTCAACGAGGGCCTGGTGAGCTCGGTCCTCACTTTCTTCCAGATCCTTGCCGCCACGGCGATCATGCTGGTCCTCAACTGGCGGCTCGCTTTGATCGTGGCCCTGGCCGCCCCGGCGGCGACCGTTCTTTCCAATATCTTCGGGCCGAAGCTGCAGCGCATGTCGCGCCAGTCGGTGGACAGGATCGGCCGTTCGGTCGCCTTCGCCCAGGAGACCCTCTCCGGCATCGTGGTGGTCAAGGCGTTCGATCGCACCGGCCATGAGACCCGCAGGTTCCGGGACCTCCTCGCGGCGGTGTTCGAGACCGCGAAGGCCTCGGCAAAGCTCAACTCTTTCTTCCGCGCCCTGGTGAACCTGGTCACCTCCGGGGCCAACATCGCCCTGTTCTGGTTCGGCGGCCTGGAGGTCATCGCCGGCCGCCTTTCCGTGGGCGACCTCGTCGCCTTCCTCTTCTACTCCCAGACCGTGGCCCAGGGGATCGCCCAGATGGCTCAGCAGTACGGCGACCTGAGCGGGCTGGTGGGGGCGTCGCAGCGGGTCTTCGAGATCCTGGAGATGAAGCCGGCGGTCGCCAGCCGGCCCGGCGCGCGGAAACTACCGGCCCCCGAGGGCCGTCTGGAGCTGGATCGTGTCGGCTTCGCCTACGACTCCGGCCGCCCGATCCTGGAGAAAGTCTCCTTCACGCTGCGGCCCGGCGAGACGGTGGGCATCGTGGGCCTGAGCGGCGCCGGCAAGACCACCCTGCTGCAACTCGTCTGCCGCTTCTACGATCCCACCGAGGGCAGCATCCTCTTCGACGGCCACGACCTGCGGGACCTCGACCTCGGCTGGCTGCGGCGCCAGGTGGCCCTGGTCTCCCAGGAAACCTTCCTGTTCGCCGGCACGATCCGGGACAATCTCCGCTACGGCCGGCTCGACGCCACGGACGAGGAGATCGAGCAGGCGGCGCGGGCGGCCAACGCGGAGGAATTCATCCTGCGCCTGCCCGAAGGGTACGACACGGAGATCGGCGAGCGCGGCGTCAAGCTGTCCGGCGGCCAGCGCCAGCGCCTCGCCCTGGCCCGGGCTCTGCTCAAAGACGCGCCCATCCTCGTCCTCGACGAGGCCACGTCAGCCGTCGACACATTCTCCGAGCGGCTGATCCAGGAGGCCTTGGAACGCAACCGGTCCGGCCGGACGACCCTCATCGTCGCCCACCGGCTTGCCACGGTGCGCAACGCGGATAGAATTTTAGTTCTTGAGAATGGCCACATCGTCGAATCCGGAACCCACCATGAGATGATCGCCAGCAAAGGCCGCTACTTCCGGCTGGTCCAGAACCAGGTGGAGCCGGTGGCCGTCGCTGCGGGGGTATGACCATGTTGCGAGACCTGCTCCTCTCCCTGCGATCCATCATCCGCCGTCCGGCCTTCCTGGCCGCCACGGTCCTACCGCTCGCTTGCGGCCTCGGCGCCGCCGTCGCGGTGTTCAGCCTGGTCCATCGTCTTCTCCTGGGGCCGGTCGGCCTGCCTGACGCCGACCGGGTCGTGGCGCTGGCCCAGAACCTGCCCGAGCTCGGAGGCACGGTGCCGATGTCGGCGGCGAGCCTGTTGACCGTCACGGAGCACCAGCGCGCCTTCGAGAACGTGGCCTCCTATCAGGTGGGGGACCGCACCCTGACGGAACGGGGAGAGCCGGCGCGGATCACTGTGGCCAGCGTCACGCCGTCGTTCTTCGCTCTCGGGCGGACGGCCCCGGCTCTCGGCCGCCTCCTCAACGAGGAGGACGCCCGCCTGGGCTCCGCCGCCTCCGCCATCTTCGGCGACGGGGCCGTGGCCGTGCTCAGCGACTCCCTCTGGCGGTCCCGCTTTGGGGCCGATCCCGCCGTGCTGGGGCAGGGCGTGGTGCTTGAAGGAAAGCGCTACGAGATCGTCGGCGTGATGCCTACGGACTTCCGGTATCCCGTAGAGGCCCAGGTCTGGGTACCCCTCGGCTTCGGTGGCCTGGCGCCCCAGGACTACGGCGGCTTCTACTTCCAGACCATCGCCCGCCTGCGGCCGGGTGTCGGGATCGAGCAGGCGGGCCGGGACCTGGCGGGGATCGCCGAGCGGTTGCGGCCCGCGGCGCCGAGCATCACCCGCGGCCTCTCCTTCGAGGCGGAAACCCTCCGCGAGAGTCTGGTGGGCGACCGCAGGACGCCTCTGCTCCTCCTCTTTGGGCTCACCCTGGTCATCGTCCTGGGCGTCAGCGCCAACACGGCGCAGATCCTTCTGGCCCGGACCCTGGCGCGGCAGCGGGACCTCGCTCTGCGGCTGGTGCTGGGGGCCTCGCAGGGGCAGGTCTCCCGCCTGGTCCTGGTGGAAGGCCTCGCTCTGTCGCTTCTGGGCTGGGGGCTCGGCGTTCTCCTGGCGGGGGCGGTCCTGGCCTTCTTCGGACGCGCCGTGCCGCTCCGGGACCTCGGTCTGGACGGTTTGGCTCTCAACGGGCCGGCGGTGGCGTTTTCGCTGGCTCTGGCCCTTACCTGCGGACTGCTCCTGGGGATCATCCCCTCCATCACCCTGCGCCGGGTCAGCCTCCAGACCCACCTGCGGGAGGGGGCGACGCAGGCCTCGTCCGGGCCGCGCCAGCGGTCGGTCCAGCGGCTCCTCCTGGCCTCCCAGCTCGCCCTTGCCCTGGTGCTGGTGGCGAGCGGCATCTTCCTCTTCGCCAGCTTCAGCCGGTTGCAGTCGGTCGAGCTCGGGTTCAATCCGGAGAACGTGACCGCCGTGGACCTGGACCTCTCTCCGGAGACCTACGACCCGGCCCGCCTGCGCACCTTCGTCGCTCAGGCGACGGAGGCTCTCGGCTCCATGTCCGGAGCCACCGCCGCCGGGGCGGCGCTGCGCCTGCCGGTGCTCGACGAAGGGGGCGGCATCTGGTTCAACCTGCCGGACCGGCCGGACCTGGGCACCCAGATCTCCGCCACCTTCAGCCCCGTGAGTCCCGGCTTCTTCCCGGCCCTGCGCATGCCGATCCTCGCCGGGCGCGATTTCCAGGCGCAGGACCGCGAAGGCGGAGAGCCTGTGGCGATCATCGACGAGACCCTGGCTCGCCAGTTCTTCGGCTCCCAGGATCCGGTGGGCCGCTCCCTGGTGCTGACGCCGTGGCCCGACGTCCGGCGCCGGATCGTCGGAGTCGTGCCGAGCGTCAAGTTCGGTGGCTTGCGCGGCGAGCCCTCGCCCACGGTCTACGTACCCATGGACCAGCTCCCCTTCGGGCGCCTGCGTCTGGTGGTGCGGACCGAGGCCCGGCCGGAGGCTGTCCTCGGTACCCTGCGCGAACGCATCTGGGAGATCGATCCCGGCCTCGCCTTCGACGCGGCGGGCCTGTACGAGAACCGCATCGCCGAGTTGGCGAGCCCCGACCGTTGGGCCCTGCGGCTCGTCCTCGCCCTCGCGGTGCTCGGTCTGCTGCTCTCCGCGACCTGCGTCTATGCGGCGACCACCCATCTGGTCACGCAACGGTTCCGCGAGTGGGGTATCCGCCTGGCCCTGGGGAGCTCGCCTTCCGGCATCATCCGCCAGGTTCTCTCCGAACGCCTGCCGGATCTGGCGATCGGCCTGGTCCTGGGCCTGGCGGGCGTGTGGCTGATCAGTCGCTGGGCGCGGCTCGTGCTCTACGAGGTCAGCCCGCTCGACCCCGGCCTGATCGCCGCCAGCGTAGTGGTGCTGGCCGGCGCGGCCCTGCTCGCCATCTGGCTGCCGGCGCGGCGGGCGGTGCGGATCGATCCGATCACGATCCTGCGCTGACCGGATTTTTCCTGTTCCATTCGCCTCCATCGCCTGTCTCAAGAGAGTGAACGGACGATTTAGGAGGCTACTCATGAACCGCAAGCTCTCTCTCTTGACCCTTTCCGCTCTCCTCGCCCTCGGCGCCGCCGGCTGCTCCAAGGGCTCCAGCCCCACCGAGCCCGCCTTCGACCTGGAGGACTCCGCCGTGGCGGCGAGCTCCGTGTCGGAGGATTCCTCGCTCGCTTCGGTCTCGGAGGAGAGCCGCGGCCGGGGCCGCGGCGGCAATGACGACAACAGCAACGCCAACAGCGGCCGCCGGGGCCGGGGAGGACGGGGAGGACGGGGAGGCGACGACAATAACAACAACCGGCCCGACGACAACCCGCGTCCCGCCCGCGCCGGACAGGAGTTCGAGGCCGCCGTCACCGCCGTCAACGGCCAGACCCTGGTCCTCGCCAACGGCACCCGCGTGGTGGTCAACGGCCAGACGCAGTGGAGCAACCGGGGCGATCTGCTCAGCTTGAGCCAGGTGGCCGGCGCGGTGAGCGCGAACCGTCCCGTCCGCGCCGAAGGCCGCGGCACCCGCCAGAGCGACGGGACCCTTCTCGCCACGACCCTCAAGGTCGAGGTGGACGACTAGGAAGGGCCCTCACCACCCCCGGCCCCTCCTCTCCCAACCCCTCCCTCCCTCCCTTACTGGGAGAGGAGGGGAGTTTCGTTTCTGGCGGTGGCGCGTTGGCTGGGAGGGGGTTTCCCCTCTCCCGGTGAGGGAGGGAGGGAGGGAGGGGTCGGGAGAGGGGCAGGGGTGAGGGCTCAAACCCCGTACAGATCCGCCTCGCGTCCCATCCTGCGGGCGATCCGCAGCGCCATCTCCAGCGCCTGCTCGTAGTTCAGCCGGGGGTCCACCTGCGAGCGGTAGGCGCGCTGGAGATCCTCCTCGGTGAGGTTGCGGGCGCCGCCGATGCACTCCGTCACGTCGTCCCCCGTCAGCTCGAAGTGCACGCCGCCCAGGTACGAGCCCAGCGCCTCGTGGATGTCGAAGGCCTGCTCCAGCTCCGAGAGGATGTTCTCGAAGCGCCGGGTCTTGAGGCCGCTCGCGAGCGCCTCGGTGTTGCCGTGCATGGGATCGCAGACCCAGAGGACCGTCCGCCGGGCCTGGCGCATGGCCTCGATCAGCGGCGGCAGCCCCTCGGCGACCTTGAGGTGGCCGAAACGGTGGATGAAGGTCAGCCGGCCGGGCTCCCGCTGGGGGTCGAGCACGTCGGCGAGGTCGCGCAGCCCCTCCGGCGTCATGGCGTTGCCCACCTTGACGGCGATGGGGTTGGAGATGCCGCGGAAGAACTCGACGTGAGCGCCGCCGAGTTGGGCGGTGCGCATGCCGATCCAGGGGAAGTGGGTCGACAGGTTGTACCAGCCGCGGCGGCGGGGCACGCGCCGCGTCTGCGCCTGCTCGTAGAGGAGGTGCAGGCCCTCGTGGCTGGTGTAGTAGTCCACCCGGCTCATCTCCGAGGTCGGCGCGCCGCCCAGCGATTCCAGGAAGTGCAGCGAGTCCCGGATGTCGGCCACCCGCCGGTGGTACTCCTCGGCGTGGGGAGAATGCTTCATCCAGGCCATGTCCCAGTACTCGGGATGGTGCAGGTCGGCGAAGCCGCCCTCGATCAGGGCGCGGATGAAGTTGATCGTCAGTCCCGCCCGCTCGTAGCCGCGCAGGAGCAGGGACGGGTCCGGGACGCGGTCAGCCGCGGTGAAGGGAGGCCGGTTGATCAGGTCGCCCCGGTACGAGGGCAGGCTCACGTCGCCGCGCTTCTCCATGTCCTCGCTGCGCGGCTTGGCGTACTGACCGGCGAAGCGGCCCACCCGGATCACCCGGCGGCGGATGCCGTGGACCAGCACCAGGCTCATCTGAAGCAGGATCTTCAGCTTGTTGGCGATCGTCTCCGACGTGCACTCGTCGAAGCTCTCGGCGCAGTCGCCGCCCTGGAGGAGGAAGCGCTCGCCGCGGGCCGCCTCGGCGAGCTGGTCCTTGAGCCGCTCGATCTCCCAGGAGGTCACCAGCGGCGGCAGGCGCGACAGCTCGCGCAGGGCGTCTTCGACGCGCGCGGCGTCCGGATAGGTCGGCTGCTGGAGGGTCGGCTTCCGCTGCCAGGAGGTCGGAGACCAGTCGTCGTACGGTTCCATCGTGGCCGGCAACTCTACCTCGGACAACGAGGTTTCGTAATCCGGCTCTTCCCGGAGGGCTGCTGCTTGGGTTGGTTTGCTCATGGCTCTGATCCAGAGGTGCGGCCGGTTCGGGAAGACGGGACGCGGCGATAGGCGCGCCGCGTCCGCCCGGACTTCCTTACTGGCAGGTGCAGGTCAGGTGCGGCACCGTGCAGGCGATGCCGCAGGACTGGTCGCACCGCGAGTACTGGGTGCTCGTGATAGCGCCGCCGTTCACGTCGGCGGCCTGCTCGTCGGTCAGGCTGCGAAGGGTCTCCTTGTTGAGGGCAAGCTTCCTGGAAGTCTTCTTCATGGTAGTTGTTCCTTTCTATTTGTGAGCTCGCGAGAGAGCTCTTTCCCAGGGTGCGCCCGGGCGCTGGGGGCGGGACTACAGCAGCGCGAACTGCACGGTCGCCTTGGCCACGAGCTGGCCGTCCTGGGTGACCTCCCCCTCGGCCACGGCCAGGCGTTTGCCCTTCCGCAGGAGGCGGCCCCGTCCCACCAGCGGCGCCAGGCGGGCGCGGGCCAGCAGGTGGATCGTCACAGTCGAGGGGACCACCGCGGCCTCGACGACGCTGGCGGCCGAGACCTCGGCCAGGGTGGTGAGGACGGCGAAGTGGACCACGTCCGGAGCCACCTGGTGCTCTGGACGCGGATCGAGAAGGATGGTGCCGGGCTCGTCGCCGGGCTGGAATCCGAGTTGGGTGTTGAAGTTGGGCATATAGGATTTCCGTTGTATACTAATTAATAATATAGGAGGAGTGATGATGCGGTCGAACCTATTGAGAAACCGGCTCCTGAAGACGTTCATGCTGTTCATCGCGCTTTCGGCGACCTTCATGACCCCGACGCCACGGGTGGCTGAGGCTGAGAGCAAGGTCGCCCATGAGATTCATCGTACCTGCTACAGGACAGCCGATCGCACAGAGGTCATCGGAGCCTACGACCTGGAATGTGACGGCACCGAGAGCAAATGGGGTGCCACGAGCCCTTACTGCGATGAAACAAGGACACCCTGTCCCTAAGGACGGCTACCATGATCACCCGGCGGGGCTGCTGACGCTGTCACTTGAACGTCCTGAACCACCAGCCGAACACCTTCTTTACCGTCGGCGTCAGCTTGCCGCGCCGCCACTGGTCGGCGGCCTTCTTCACCACCTCGCCCTGGGTGGGGTAGGGGTGGATCACGCCGGCGATCTTGCCTAATCCGATGCCGTGGGTGACCGCCAGGCAGAGCTCGCCGATCATGTCGCCCGCGTGCTCGGCCACCAGGGTGGCGCCGAGGATCTTGCCGTCCTTGGAGCCCTTCTCGACGTGGACGCGCAGGAAGCCCTCGTCGCCGCCGTCCAGGATGGCGCGGTCCACCGAGGAGAGGGGGACGGTCAGGGTCTCGACCTCGATCCCCTTCTCCTTGGCGTCCTTCTCGTACATGCCGACGTGAGCGACCTCCGGGCTGGTGTAGGTGCACCAGGGCACGGTCAGCGCCGAGGCCTTGGCGCGGCCGAAGAAGAGGGCGTTCTGGATCACGATGCGGGCCTGGGCGTCCGCGATGTGGGTGAACTGGTAGCGGGAGGCCACGTCGCCGCAGGCGAAGACGTTCGGGATTGCTGGTGCGCAGGTTGTCGTCCACCTCGACGCCCCGCTTGTTGTCGTAGCGCACGCCCGCCGCCTCCAGCCCCAGTCCCTCGACGTTGGGGGCGCGGCCGACGGCGAGCAGGATCTCGTCCGCCGCGATCTCCCGCCGCTCGCCGCCGCGCTCGATGACCACCGTCTTCTCGGCGCCCCGGCCTTTCACCTCGACCACCTTGATGTTGAATTCGAGGCGGACGCCGTCGTGGAGCATCGCCTTCTGGACGACCTCGGCGGCGTCGGCGTCCTCGCGGGGGAGGACGTGACTTTCCTGGACGAGCTGCGTGACCTCGCTGCCGAGCCGGGCGAAGGCCTGGGCCAGCTCGCAGCCGATGGGGCCGCCGCCCAGCACCACCAGCCGCTTCGGCAGCTCGGTGAGGTTGAAGATCGTCTCGTTGGTGCGGAAGCCCGCCTCGGCCAGGCCCGGGATGGGCGGCTCGGCGGCCCGGCCGCCGGTGGCGATCACGGCGCGGCGGAAGCGGAGCTTCTTGCCTTCGACCTCCACGGTATCGGGGGAGAGGAAGCGGCCGTCGCCCAGGAAGACGTCCACCCCTAGATCCTGGAAGCGGCGGGCGCTGTCGTGCACGCTGATGCCGGCGCGGATACGGCGCATGCGCTCCATGGCGAAGCCGAAGTCGCCGGCCTGGCCCATCACGGCCGGTCCGCCGAAGCGGGCGGCGGTCTCGCGGGCCTCCTGCCAGGAGCGGGCGGCGCGGATCACTCCCTTGGAGGGGACGCAGCCGACGTTGAGACAGTCGCCGCCCATCAGGTTGCGCTCGATGATCGCCACCTTCGCGCCCAGGCCGGCGGCTCCCGGCGGCCGAGACCAGGCCGGCGGTGCCGGCGCCGACCACCACCATGTGATAGCGCGCCGCCGGCTCCGGGTTGATCCAGGAAGCCGGGTGGACGTTGTCGATCAGCTTCCGGTTGTGCTCGTCCAGCGGCTCGATCATCATGGCGCCTCGATCTCCTTCTTCAGGGCTTTGCCGGCCAGCCGCGTCACGTAGGTGGTCACGACGACGGTGGCGAGGAGGCCGAGGCCGAGGGTGGTCCAGTACTCCCAACCCTTCTCGGTCTGGGAGCCGCTGGCGGCGGCGGCGAGGCTCCCCGCGGCCTTGCCGTAGTAGACGTACAGCAGCGTGCCCGGGAGCATCGCCAGCGAGGCGGCCAGGTAGTGGAGGAAGCGGACGCGGGTCAGTCCCAGGGCGTAGTTGAGCAGGTTGAATGGGAAAACGGGGGAGAGGCGCAGCAGCGCCACGATCTTGAACCCCTCCCGGCCCACCGCCTGGTCGATGGCGGCGAACTTCGCGTTGCCCGCGATCTTCTTCTCGATGGCGCCGCGGGCCACGTACCGCGCCACCAGGAAGGCCAGGGAGGACCCCAGCGTGGCGCCGATCAGCGTATAAACCGTCCCCCAGGCCAGACCGAAGATGGCGCCGGCCGCCAGCGTCAGCAGCGATCCCGGGATGAAGGCGACCGCCGCGACGGCGTAGCCGAGGATGAAGACCACAGGGCCCCAGACCCCCAGGTCCGCGACGTATGCGGCGAAGCGCGGGATGTAGCCGGCGAGCTGCCGTCCGCCGAGGATCAAGGCGGCCAGGACGGCGACTCCGACGACGATGTACAGGACGAGCTTCCCCCGGGACTTCGCCTTCGGGGGAGCGGTTCCGGCGGTGGCGTTCAACGTGGCGCCCTCCTCTCGCTCAACAACTACGTTCGCTCTTCTCCCCTTGGATGCCGGGTCCGTCCGTCAGGATAGCCGGTCCCGAGGCGAAATTCTTCCTTTTCCAGAAGGACGAGGTGGTGCAGGAGGCCCTGGGCGAGCACATCCTGGACAACCTCCTCCACGCCAAGCGCCAGGAGTGGGCGGACTACATCTCGCACGTCCCTTCCTGGGAGCAGGAGCGGTATCTCGGCGAGTATTGATCCGCTGAAGAGGGGGACGCCCGTCCCCCCTCGCGCCAACCTCCCACGAAGCCCTCCCTGGGACCGCCGGCGTCCCGCCGGCAAACTCATCGACCTCAGCCAGGAAAAATCGCCTCCAAGCCAGAGTCCCGAGACTCTGTCCTGGAGACGTTGACTTTGTCCTGGAGACGTTGACGCTGGCTCAGAGTCTCGGGACTCTGGCTTGGAGACGTTGACTCTGGGCTGGAGATCTTGACTCTGGGCCGAAGTCAGTTGACTTTGTCCTGGAGACGTTGACTCCGGCTCAGAGTCTCGGGACTCTGGCCTGGAGATGTTGACTCTGGGCTGGAGATCTTGACTCCGAACCGGAGTCAGTTGACTTTGTGCTGGAGACGTTGACTCTGGCTCAGAGCCTCGGGACTCTGGCTTGGAGATGTTGACTCCGGGCTGGAGATCTTGACTCTGAGTCGGAGTCAGTTGACTTTGTCTTGGAGACGTTGACTCTGGCTCAGCGTCGTATTTATTTCTCCTGAACAAAGCCGGCCCATTGGGCCGGCTTTGTAGGTGCTCTTAGTTCTCATGCTTATCTTCCATATTATCAGAAGCAAGTAGACTAGGCACATCCATACGCCACGCAAGACATAGTACGGCTACAAGCGCAAGCACCAGTGCCGTAGCGCGGGCATGAGAGAAGTCGTGAAGAGCACCGTGTCTTACGCTGTGAGCCTTGTAATCGTTGGTCATTACATGCATAAGGAAACGCTTTTGACTAACGCAGATTTGTCCTTCGCGGTACAAAATCTCAACTAAGTCGCTCGCTCCTGAACGGCGCTTCTCTCTTCCATCGTGAGCCACAATGGTCTCCAGGCTTGGGATGAGTTTGCGTTCCAGCGCAACCTCGGCCAGAAAACCTTCAATATGAGCGTAAAGAGCGAGGATCGCGTATTCTAGTTCTTCTGGACCTTGTTCAACTTTATCGAGGTGCCGAGCTAGAGACCTGCGAAGCTCTTCGCGTACGACGGAATTCAACAGTCTTTCGCGCAGCTTCGCGCGGATCTCCGGATCCTGCAGAAGTTCCTCCCAGAGTTGCTCCATCACACCATCAAAGTCTCCTGCTTGGTCTTGCTTGTAGAGAGCAAGACGAAAACGTGGGACGAAGATTGCCAAGAGCCAAGAGAGTTTGGACTCTTGGTATTTAGGATTAGACGCCAAGAGTCGTTCAAGTTCTTCTTCAATCCATGTTGAAGTATCCCATAACCCCTCCCGCCCGACTGGGGGTGCGTACAGATCTTGCAAGAAAGCATTGAAGTTTTCACGTACCTGCCAAGCGAAACCTAGCTGACCAGTAAAAAGTTCTCGGGCGCTGTCCAGAGACTTCATGAACTCATTGGTGGCAATGCCATCGTATGCCCAATGGTGCAAAGGAGGTGTAAGAACTCCAATTGCCCGCAGATGAGTCCTGTCGATGCCGAAATCCAACCGATATCGTGAAGCTTCGACTAGTTGGTTAACGATGTTGTTCAGATTCTCGCGAACTCGACCGATGCCTTCGGCGTCTTGGACTGCCATCCTATTCAGAGCTTCGTAAGCTCGACCCGCAGCTTCAACATCTGGAGCAACCAGCCTGCTCACAGTCCGACTAATAGCTTCAGCGGCCTGAGCTGCCAACCCTTTCACAGATTCGTAAGCTCTATCGGTAGCTGCAGCTTTCCGGACCATGTCTTCGATCATAGAAGATTGGGCGTAAAGAGCCCTGGATTCCCGTGCGGCTTCAACAACAGCGCTTAGTGGTTGAGAAAGGCCTCTCGCCTTTTCCATCTCGTGCCAGATTCCCATGGTCCGCTCAATGTCACGAGTGATGTTCCGGAACGGATCGTCCCAACGCATAGAGGCCCCCTTCAGAGTTAAAAAAGTATAGGCCAAAATGAGGCGGGCGGCAAGGAGGCGGAACAGCCTATGGCCTGCTTGCCGGAAGCAAGGACATAAAGGACCGAAGGGACAACAACTCTGATGTCCTTTATGTCCTTGGTCCTGGGGACCTACTGGTGCTCGGGCCGCAGCAGATCCAGCACCGTCTTCACCGGCGCGAAGGTGGCGTCCGGCACTTCCACGAAGACCGTGTTCCATCCCGCCATGGCGCCGTTCCACAGGCCGGGGCGTTCCAGGGCCTTGAGGGGCCGGCCCTCGTGGGACTTCTCGGAGATGAAGACCGTCGAGGGATCGACGAAGTGGTGGAGGTCGTAGGGCTGGCCGTACTGGTCCATCAGGCTGCAGGCGATGTCCACCGGGTTGAAGTGGGTGGAGGATTTGAGGATCGCCTGTTGCTCCGGGTTCTTGGGGTCGATCTGCGAGGTCTCGACGATCTGCGGCGAGATGCCGCCGGAGGGGGACTCGACCCAGAAGGGGCCGCCGCCCGGCTCGCCCTGGTTGCGCACCACGCCGCAGACGCGCAGCGGCCGGTCCAGGACCTCCATCAGGAACCGCTTCCGGTCGCGGGCGCCGGCCTTGGCGAACGAGGAGGGGAGCGGATGGCAGAGATCCTCTTCCACGAAACGGGCGGCCTCCGCCAGCACGGGCTCGGCCTCGGGGCCCTGGATTCCGTCCAGCGCCTCCAGGCGGTCGAGGTGGGAGAAGACCTTCTCGCGCAAGGCGAGCAGACAGCCGCCGAGGAGCCGCTTCCAGAGGTGGACGAGGGGCTTGCGGCCGTCGGGCACGACGTTGTCGATGTTCTTGAGCAGGACCACGTCCCAGCCCTCGCGTCCAAGGTCGTGGAGGTTGTCGATCAGCGAACCGTGGCCGCCGGGACGGAAGAGGAGCGAGCCGTCCTCCAGCCGGAAGGGCTGGTTTTCAGGATCGACCGCCAGGGTGTCCGTCGAGCGCCGCTGGGTGGAGAAGGAGACCTCGAAGCGGCAGTCGAAGCGTTCCTCCAGGTCCGGGCGGACCCGGTCCAGGAGATCCTCAAACCGTTGCTGGTGATCGGACGAGACGGTGAAGTGGAGCAGGCAGAGCCCGTCCTCCCTCCGGGTGATGGCCGCGGCCTCCACCAGGTGCTCCTCGAACGGGGTGCGCGGACCTTCTGGATAGCGGTGGAAGGCCAGCAGTCCCTTGGGGAGCTCCGCGTAGCCGAGGCCCGCGGGTTCCAGCAGGTATCTGAGGACTATTTTGTAATCCTTGCTCCGCACGGATTGGTCCAGGTCGATTCCGTCCGCCGCCAGGGCCGCCGCGAGGTCTTCGTAGAAAGCGAAGCGCGGCAGGTTGTCGAAGAAGGTCCGCACGGCGGCCGGCGGCTCGCTCCCTTCCGGAGCAGTCCAGATAGGAGATCAGGTCCTTGAACATCCGGCTGGCGGCGCCGGACGCGGGGACGAGCTTGGAGATGCGCCCACGGCGCGCGGCGGCGTCGTACGTGTCGAGGAGCGTCGGCGTGCTCGGCTACGGAGAGGGAGCGGATGCCGTCGCCGGGGGTGCAGGGGCGCAGGACCCGGGTGTAGGGCGGCGGATTGCGGAACAGCTCCAACTGGCGGACGGCTTCCTCCCGCCGGATGCCCAACTCGGAAAGCTGCCGGAGATCCCGCTCGGTGAACAGCTCTCCGGCATCTGTCATGCGGGTCTTCGTCGTGGTCTCAGAGGTGATTTTTCCCATATTCCGCCAGCTTATGCAGGATTTCCGCCAATTTTGGGGCGTCGTTGTCCTTGGGACTGAGAAGCGGCGACTCCACGGGCCAGAGGATACCGATCTCCGGGTCGTCCCACGCCACGCCGATCTCGTCCGCGCGGTCGTAGAGCGTCGTGCACTTATAGTGCACGTGGGCCGTTTCGCTGAGGACACAGAAGCCGTGGGCGAAGCCGGGAGGGACCCAGAGCTGGCGGAAGTTGTCGCCGGAAAGAACCTCGCCCACCCACTGGCGGAAGGTGGGGGAGTGGGGCCGGATGTCTACCGCCACGTCGAAGATCTCGCCCACGGCGGCCCGCACGAGCTTGCCCTGGGGGTTGCGGAGCTGGGCGTGGAGGCCGCGGAGCGTCCTGTGCACGGAGTAGGAATGGTTGTCCTGGACGAAAGCATCGGGGATGCCGTTCTCCGCGTACCGGCGCTGGTGGTAGGTCTCCAGGAAGAAGCCGCGGCCGTCCTTGAAGACGTCGGGCTCGACGACGATCACTTCCGGGAGCCGGGTGGGCAGGAACTTCATTTCGTCCCCAATCCAAGGCGCTCGCGGCCGTACTTGCCCGCCTGCACGGCCTCGCACCAGGCGCGGTTGTTCAGGTACCAGCGCACCGTGGCCCGCAGGCCGGACTCGAAGTCGTGCCGGGGACGCCAGCCGAGCTCGTCCTGGACCTTGGAGTCGTCGATGGCGTAGCGGCGATCGTGGCCGGGACGGTCGCGGACGAACTTCTTGAGGTCGCGGTAGGAGGTCTCCCGCGGCCGCTCCTCCCCCAGGATGTCGCAGATGGCGTCCACCACCTGGAGGTTGGTGCGCTCGCTGCGCCCGCCGAGGTTGTATTTCCCGCCGGGCTGGCCGTGCCGCAGCACCTCCAGCACGCCCCGGCAGTGGTCCTCCACATAGATCCAGTCGCGCACGTTGCCGCCGTCGCCGTAGATGGGCAGCGGCTTGCCTTCGAGGGCGTTGAGGATCATCAGGGGGATCAGCTTCTCGGGGAACTGGTAGGGGCCGTAGTTGTTGGAGCAGTTGGTGAGCAGCGTGGGCAGGCCGTAGGTCTCGTGCCAGGCGCGGACGAGATGGTCGGCGCCGGCCTTGGAGGCGGCGTAGGGGGAGTTCGGGGCGTAGGGGGTGGTCTCGGCGAAGAGCCCCTCCGGCCCCAGGCTGCCGTAGACCTCGTCGGTCGAGACGTGCAGGAACCGGAACGCCGCCCGCTGGTCTTCCTCAAGGCCCGCGAAATGGTGGCGGGCGGCCTCCAGCAGCTCGAAGGCGCCCACGATGTTGGTCTGGATGAAATCGCCCGCGTCGTCGATGGAGCGGTCGACGTGGCTCTCGGCGGCGAAGTTGACCACCGCCGTGGGCCGCCGCTCCGAGAACAGCCGGCGCACCTCGCGGCGGTCCGCGATGTCCCCCTGGACGAACTCGAAGCGGGGATGGTTGAGCGCGTGGGCCAGGTTCTCGAGGCTGCCGGCGTAGGTGAGCTTGTCGAGGACGACCACGTGGGCGTCCGTCTCCGCGAGGACGAGCCGCACGAAGTTGCAACCGATGAAACCGGCTCCGCCGGTGATGAGAATGGTGTCCATAGAAGCGCCGAAGTATATACGGACTGGTCTCCCCGGCCGTCAGGGTCCCCATCCAGACTTGGCGCGGCGTACAATTCGCGCCGCCCGCCGCCGGGCGTCCTTAGCAAGGAGTGCTTCACATGCCCCGAGGTTCCGCGCAGTGACCCCGTTCCAGGCCGCCATCCTGGGCGTGGTCCAGGGTCTCACCGAGTTCCTCCCCGTCAGCTCGTCCGGCCACCTGATCCTGGTGCCCTACTTCCTGGACTGGCCGCTGCAGAGCCTCTCCTTCGACATCGCGACCCACACCGGCACCCTGCTGGCCATCGTCGTCTACTTCCACCGCGACCTGCGCGATCTCCTGGTGGGGTTCTTCACCGGCAAGCCGGTCTCCATGGACCCTGACTTCGCGCCCCGTCCCATGGCCTGGTCCATCGCCCTGGGGACCATCCCGGCGGGACTGGTGGGGCTCTTCTTCAAGGACTGGATCGAGGGGAACCTGCGCAGCCCCTACGTGGTGGCGGGGACGACCCTGGTCTACGGCATCCTCTTATACATAGCGGACCGGATCGGACGGAAGGAGCGGCTGATCGGGCAGCTTGGCCTGGCGGACGCCCTGGTCATCGGCTGTGCCCAGGCGCTGGCCCTGGTGCCAGGCACTTCGCGCTCGGGCGTCACCATCACCGCCGCCCTGCTGCTGGGCTTCACCCGCCCGGCCGCCGCCCGCTTCACCTTCCTGCTGATCGTCCCCATCAGCGTGCTGGTGGCCGCGAAGGACGCCAAGGAGCTTGTGGAAGCGGGGGTGGGGGCGGCCGAGCTGGCGCCGATGGCGGTCGGCCTGGTGACCTCCGCCGTGGTGGGCTACGCGGTGATCGCCTGGCTGCTGTCCTGGCTGCGGAGCCGGAGCCTGAACGTGTTCGTGGTCTACCGGATCGCCCTGGCGGCGGTCATCCTGGCCACGGCAGCATTCCGATAAGAAGATGGAAAATTCATATTGACAAGTACGTATGGTTGGACTACTCTTCCAACTGCGGGGAGGCAAATCCTCCTCTCATCCCTCCCAAAAAAGGAGCGCCAAGCGCTCCTTCTTTTTTTGTGCCCTCACCTCCCGGCCTCCTCTCCCGCCCCCTCCCTCCCACCCACCCCGGGAGAGGAGGAGAAGTTAGCCAAAGAAGCTTTTCGACAAACCCTTCCCCTCTCCCGGTGAGGGTGGGAGGGAGGGGGCGGGAGAGGGGCCAGGGGTGAGGGTCCGGGGTGGGGGGCTCGGCTGAGGGGCTCTTCCTAGCCTCCCAGCAGCCCCTTCTTGAAGTCCTCGCCGGGGCCCGGCTTCGGCCCGATCCAGGTGCCGAGGATGGCGTCGGCCACGTCCTTGCCGGGGATGGTGCCCTTCGCCTTGCCGTTGACCTCGACCTGGGTACCCTCGCCGGGGACGTAGGTCATCACCAGCTTGCTCCCCTCGGGGATGGGCTCCATCCAGGCGCACAGGGTGTTGAAGCCCTTCTTCACGTCGGCGGACGGGTTGGGCGTGTTCGCCTCCAGGCCCTCGTTCCAGGCTTCGCACATCTGTTCCTTGTTGACGCTGTAGAGGAAGTGCATCACCATGCGGTGCGGCGTGTCCCCGGCCAGGATCTTGTTGGCGGCCTTCTCCTTCTGGGGGAGGTAGAGCCCGGCCACATAGACCTTGATGACGAACTTCTTGCGCAGGGCCATGCCGTTCAGCACCAGAGTCTGACCCTTGACCTCGGCCTTGTCCGGCAGGTTGACCCCGGCGAGCGTGCCGGCGCCGGCGGGCAGGGCGAGCAGCAGGGCGAGGGCGGCGGTGTATACAATTCGCATCGGTATCCTCCAGCGATGTTCAGGTTGGGGAAGCTTCCGCCGCAAGTTTAGCCGATTACGGCGCAACCCGGGCGGAGAGCCGCCGTATCAGGGCCTCGGATGAAGACCGACGCCGAGCTGGTCGCCAGCGCCCTTCGGGGCTCGCAGGACGCCTACCGCGAGTTGGTGAAGCGGTTCGAGCGCCCGGTGTACAGCCTCGTCCTGCGGATGGTCCAGGACCCCGCGACCGCCGAGGACCTGGCCCAGGAGGTCTTCGTCAAGGCGTTCCGCCGCCTCGACACCTATGATCCGCAGTGGAAGTTTTCGAGCTGGCTCTTCAAGATCGCGCACAATACGACCATCGACCACCTCCGCCGGGGGACGCCCGAGACGGTGCCCCTGGAGACGGAGGACGACGACAAGGGGAGCCTCGCGTCGGTCCTGGCGGACGAGAGCGGCGAGGACCCCGGCGCCGCCGCCGAGCGCCGCGACCTGGGGCGGTCGCTCGAGAAGGCCATCGGCCGGCTGCGGCCCGAGTACCGGCAGGCGGTCCTGATGTTCTATGTTCACGGCGCCTCGTACCAGGAGATCTGCGAGGCCCTGGAGCAGCCCCTGGGAACGGTGAAGACCAACCTCCACCGCGCCCGCAAGGAGTTGGCCCAGGCCATGACCGCCCTGGGCTGGGGACCCGCGGCGGCCGGTGAAACCGGCAGGGCCGCGGTCTCGTAGGGCGGGTCTAGGAGAGACGACGGAATGCGCCATAACCACCAGGACGCCCTCGACCGCTGGCTCGCCGCCGAGCGGAACGAGCACGCCGGAGAGGCCGAAGCGGCCCTCTTCGAGCTGTTCGAGGCGCTGCCGCAGGTGGCGCCGCCGGCGGGCTTCGCGGACCGGGTGCTGGCGCGGGCCGGCATCGCCGTCCCGGCCGCCGCTCCGGCGAAGCGCGACCTCTTCGCCTGGCGTCCGATGCGGCTGCTGCTGGGCCTCTGCCTGGTGGCGGTGGGCTTCGGCGTGCTCTGGCTGCCGCCCGTGATCGAGCTGTTGGCGCGCTTCTGGAGCTTCGGCGAGCTGATGCAGATGGGCGTGAGCGCGATGAACGGCCTGGCGCAGGGACTGGCTGCGGTCCTCAGCCTGTGGGACTTCGTGGTCACCATCGGCCGGGCCGTCACCGAGCCCCTGACCCAGCCGCGGGTGATGGCGGCCCTGCTGGGCTGCCTGGCCCTGTCGAGCCTGGCGTTCCGTTATCTCCGCGACCAAGTCTCCGGTGAGAGGAACCTTAACTATGTGGACCCTATCTGACCTTCGGCGATTTACCGGGAGGCGGGCCCTGCGGGCAGCGGCGCTCCTTCTCGTTCTCGGCTTCACGGCGGCGCTGACCGCCTGGGCCGCTCCACAGCAGGACGCCGCGGCCACGGCCGGCGACCGCACCGAGCTGCGGCGGCTGATCGAACGGCGTTTCGAAGTGCTGCCCATCAGCGGCGGACTCCTGCTCCGGCCCCGTGCGGCCCGGGCGGACGTCCGCACCATCGAGATCACCGGCAATTCCGTGGCCATCAACGGCGAACGGGTCAGCGGCGACCGCACGATCCGCGAGTGGCTGGAAGGGGATGCCGACCTGATCCTCCGGCTGCGGAACCTGAGCCCGGACGAGCAGCGCCGGACCTTCGGTCTGAGCGCGGTACCGGCCGCGGAGCAGCCCGCGCCCGCGATTCCGCCCGCCCCCGAGCCTCCCCCCGCTCCCGAGGCGACGGCGGAGACCGGGGACGCCGCGGAGACGCCCACCAGCGGCGAAGTCGCCGAGGTGGCGCCGGACGAGGCCGAACCGGCCGAGCCCGCCGAACCGGCGGAGCCGGCGGAACCGGCCGCGCCCGCCGACGGCCGCCTCGACTCGGGCAGCCGGGTCAACGTGGGCGGCAGCGTGACGGTGGAGAAGGACGAGATCGCCGACGAGGCCGTGGCGGTCGGCGGCTCGGTCACCGTGGACGGCGAGGTGAGGGACGCCGTGACCGCCATCGGCGGCGCGGCCCGCATCAACGGCCGCGTCGGCGGCGAGGTGGTCTCGGTGGGCGGCGGCGTCTACCTCGGCCCGGACGCCGTGGTGGAAGGGGGCGTCTCCACGGTGGGAGGCAAGATCCACCGCGAGCCGGGCGCCGTGATCCACGGCCCCACCTCCGAGGTCGCCCTGCCGTTCGGTGTCTGGCGCGGCCACGGTTGGCGCGGCGGCTGGGATCCCTGGGACATCGGGGGCGGCATCTCCGACGTCATGGGTAGCATCATGGGGCTCGTGCTCACGGCCTTGCTCGTCTGCCTGATCCTGCTGGTGGCGCGGCGTCCCCTGGAGCGGGTGGACCGGATGCTCACCACCCAGCCCTGGCAGTCGGCGGCGGTGGGGGTCGCGGGCGTGGTCTTCCTGGGACCGTTGCTGGTGGTGCTGACGGTGCTGCTGGTGATCACCATCGTCGGCTGCACGCTGCTGCTGCTCTATCCGTTCCTGGCCCTGTACCTGGTCTGGCTGTTCCTGCTGGGCTACGCCGCCGCGGCGTACCGGCTGGGCCGCTGGATCGAGGTCCGCTTCGACCGCCGCTTCGGCGGGCCGTACGCGGTGGCCCTGGTGGGCGTGGTGCTGCTCGGGATCTGGTCCGTGCTGGGGGAGATGCTCGACATGGTCCCCGGCCCGTTCGGCTTCTTCGCCGGGATGACGATGCTCTTCGGCTTCCTGGTGTCGACGGCGGCCCTGATCGTGGGCTTCGGCGCGGTGATCCTGTCCCGGTTCGGGCTGGAGCCCGGTTACTGGCCCAGCCGCGTCCCGGCCGTGCCGCCGACGCCGGCCCCGGTCCCGGTCCCGGAGAGCAGCCTGCCCCTGACCGATCCCCTGACCGGCCCGCCGCCTCCGGCGGAGCGCTGGGAGGATCCGGAGCTGCCGTATCCGCCGGAGAGCACCGAGCCGCCGAGAGATAGTTAAGGGGTTGCCAGCCTCTCCGCCAACCGCGTGAACCTGGGGCGGACCCTGCGATTGCCGACCGCGATCCGCAGGGCCCGCTCCTCTCCCACCAGGATCGCCAGCCGCTTCGCCCGCGTCAGCGCCGTATAGAGCAGGTTCCGCTGCAGCATCACGTAGTGGGTGGTGTGGAGCGGGATCAGCACGCAGGGGTACTCGCTCCCCTGCGACTTGTGGATCGTGCAGGCGTAGGCCGGCACCAGCTCGTCGATCGAGCCGTAGTCGTAGATCACCTCGCGGCCGTCGACCGTCACCTTGACGATCTGGTCCACCTCGTCGATGGCGGCGACGCGGCCGATGTCGCCGTTGAACACCTCGAGATCGTAGTTGTTGCGGACCTGCATCACCTTGTCGCCCACCCGCAGGCTGTGCCCGCCGCGGGTGAGCGTGGGGCCCTCGGGGTTCAGCAGGTCGCGCAGCCGGGCGTTGAGGTTGTCCGTGCCCAGGGGACCCCGGTTCATGGGGGTGAGGACCTGGATCTGCTCCACCGGGTCGAGCCCGAACTTCCCCGGAACGCGTTTGGAGACGAGCTGCGCCAGGGTCTCGACGATCTCCTCGGGCGTCTGGCGCTCGATGAAGAAGAAGTCCCCCTGGCTGTCCACCGACTCCACGATGGGCATCACGCCCTGGTTCACCTTGTGGGCGTTGACCACGATCAGGCTGCGCTCGGCCTGGCGGAAGATCTCGGTCAGACGCACCACCTCCACGGCCTCCGAGCGGATCAGGTCGCCCAGCACCCGGCCGGGGCCCACCGAGGGGAGCTGGTCCACATCCCCCACGAAGATGACCCTGCCCTGGTCGGGCACCGCCCGCAGCACGTGGTAGGCGAGCACCGTGTCGAGCATCGAGACCTCGTCCACGATCAGCAGGTCGCAGGAGAGCGGATGCTCGCGGTTGCGGACGAACTGGCGCGTCTTGGGATCGAACTCCAGCAGCCGGTGCAGCGTGGTGGCCTCGCCGCCGGTCGCCTCCGACAGCCGCTTGGCCGCCCGGCCCGTGGGGGCGGCGAGCAGCACCCGCTGGCGCTTCTTCTCCAGGATCTTCACGATCCCTCGCACCAGCGTCGTCTTGCCGGTGCCCGGACCGCCGGTGATCACCAGCACCTTGCGGGTGAGCCCGGCGCGGATGGCCTGCTTCTGCTGCCGGGCGAGCTCGATCCGCTCCTGACCTTCGAACCAGTCGAGGGCGCGGTCGAGGTCGATCTCCAGGGGGAGCGGCGGCTGCACGAGAAGCGCCTTGATCCGTCCGGCCACGCCGGCCTCGGCGGCGTGGAGCGCCTTGAGGAAGACCGCCTTCTCCTCGGAGGCGGGGAGAATCTCCACCATCACCTGCTCCAGCTCCGCCAGGGCGTCCACCGCGCGCTCGACCAGGGCGGCCGGGGCCTCCAGGAGCTTTTCCGCCTCCTCGAGCAGGTCCTTGCGCGGCAGGTAGACGTGCCCGCGGTCCGCCCCCTGTCCCAGCAGGTAGAGAGTGCCCGCCTCGATCCGCTGCGGAGCGTCCTTGGGGATCCCCAGGGCGGCGGCGATCTTGTCCGCCGACTTGAAGCCGATGCCGTAGATGTCCGACGCCAGCCGGTAGGGGTTCTCCCGGACCAGCTTCGTGGCCTGGGAGCCGTAGGTCTTGTAGATCTTGATCGCGTAGTGGGTGGAGACGCCGTGGGACTGGAGGAAGATCATGACCTCTTTGATCTCCCGCTGCTCCTCCCAGGCGCGGAGGATCTCCCGGCTGCGCTTGGGGCCGATCCCCTCCACCTCGGTGATGCGGTGCGGCTGGTTCTCGATGACGTCCAGGGTCTCCAGGCCGAAGGCCGCCACCATCCGCGACGCCATGACCTTGCCGATGCCGCGGATCAGCCCCGATCCGAGGTACTTCTCGATGCCGGCAAGGGTGGCGGGGGTGACCGTGGCGTAGGAGCTGACGCGGAACTGCCGGCCGTACTTGGGGTCGTTGATCCAGGTGCCGGTCAGCCGCAGGTTCTCGCCCGGCTGCACGCCCAGCAGGTTGCCGACGGCGGTCACCGTGTCGCGCTGCCCGGCGACCGTCAGCCGCACCACGCTCCAGGCGTTTTCCTCGTTGGCGAAGACGATCTTCTCGAGCACCCCCTCCAGGGAGGTGGCGGCGTCGCGGGACTGGGTGTCGAAGGGGAGAGTCATGCCGTTTTCCGGGAAATCAGTCTATGACAGTCAGGCGGCTTCGTCCTTGCCCCCGACTGTGCCAAAATGACCGGCGCATGCCCGCGAATCCCCTGGTCCTGGTGATCGACGACGAGACCGGCTCCCGCGAGTCGATGGCCATCGCCCTGGAAAAGGCGGGCCTCGCGGTGCGGACCTTTGACGACGCGCGGAAGGCGCTGGAGTTCCTGGACGAGAACGACAACGCCCGCCTCGCCGTCTGCGATCTGCGGATGCCCGGACTGGACGGCCTGGGCTTCCTGAACGAGGTGAGGGAGCGCAAGCTCGACCTCGCCATCATGCTGGTCACCGCCTACGGCTCCATCGAATCGGCGGTGGAGGCCATGCGGGTCGGCGCCGACGACTACCTCACCAAGCCCGTAGACCTCTACGAGCTGCGCACGCGGGCGACCAACCTGCTGGAGAAGCAGCAGCTCAAAGAGGAGGTCTCGAACCTGCGGGAGATGCTCGACAAGCGCTACGGCTTCGAGAGCATCATCGGCCGCTCGGCGCCCATGGAGCGCCTGTTCGAACAGATGCGGATGGTGGCGCCCACGCGCTCCAGCGTGCTGGTCATCGGCGAGAGCGGCACTGGCAAGGAGCTGGTGGCCAACGCCCTGCACCGGGCGAGCCCCCGCCGCAACGAGCGCTTCCTGGCCATCAACTGCGGGGCCATCCCCAGCGACATCCTGGAGAGCGAGCTGTTCGGCCACGAGCGCGGCGCCTTCACCGGCGCCGTGGCGCGCAAGATCGGCAAGTTCGAGCTGTCCCACCGCGGCAGCCTGTTCCTCGACGAGATCAGCGAGCTGTATCCCGAGTTGCAGGTCAAGCTCCTGCGGGTGCTGGAGGAGCGGCAGATCATGCGGGTGGGCGGCGGCGAGCTGATCCCCGTAGACTTCCGGCTGATCGCGGCCACCAACCGCGACCTGGAGAAGGAGGTGGCCGACGGCCGCTTCCGCGAAGATCTCTATTATCGGCTGAAGGTGGTGACGCTACGCATCCCGCCGTTGCGGGAGCGGCCGGGCGACATCACCCAGCTCGCCGAGCACTTCCTGGGCCTGTTCTCCCAGGAGCATGGCAAGGCGCCCCGCCGGCTGAGCGCCGGCGTGCTGGAGGTCCTGGCCCGCTATCCCTGGCCCGGCAACGTCCGCCAGCTCCGGAACGTGATCGAATCCGCCGTGGTCTTCAGCCAGGGAGAGGAGATCACGCCGGCCGACCTGCCGATCGAGGTGCGCGAGTCCTCGACGGTCTCCGCCACGGGATCGCCGGTGCAGGCCGTGGTGGGGGAGCCCCGCACCATGGCGGACATCGAGCGCCAGGCGATCCTGGAGACCCTGGAGCGCACCGGGGGGCACCGCGCCAAGGCGGCGGACATCCTCGGCATCGGCCTGCGGACCTTGCAGCGCAAGCTCAAGGAGTACAAGGATGACGGCTACATCGACGAAGATTGAGGAGGAGACATGGAGCTCCATACCGAGGTGCTGATCCACAACGACACCCTGGGCGTGAAGGGGGGGAAGGGCGTGCTGGTGCAGATCAGTCCTGACGGCTACTACGAAGTCAACTGCGTCTTCGGCGAGCGGATGCACCGCACGCTGCTCCCCATCCACGGTACCGTGCTGATCAGCCGGGAGCCCGAGGAAGCCACCCGCCCCGAGATGGAGATCGAACGCTGATGGCCGCCCCACGGAAACCCGCCGCCAAGTCCGGAGCCAAGTCCGCGGTCAAATCGTCCGGGGCCAAGGCATCCGGAGCCAAGTCGTCCGGAGCCAGGCTCTCCGTCAACGTCGACCACGTGGCCACCCTGCGGCAGGCCCGCCGCACCCTTTATCCGGACCCGGTGGAGGCCGCCGGGATCGCCGAGCGGGCCGGGGCCGCGGGCATCACGGTGCACCTGCGGGTGGACCGCCGGCACATCCAGGACTCCGACGTCGAGAGGCTGCGGAAGTCCGTGCGGGGCAAGCTGAACCTGGAGATGTCCACCGCCGAGGACATGGTGAAGGTGGCGCTGCGGGTCAAGCCGCACCAGGTCACGCTGGTGCCCGAACGGTCCGAGGAGGTCACCACCGAGGGCGGGCTCAACCTGATCCTCTACGGCCGCCGGATCGCCGACGTCGCCGAGCGCCTGCGGGACGCCGGCATCGCCGTCTCCCTCTTCATCGATCCCGATCCCCGCCAGGTCCAGGCCCTCGCCGGCATCGCCGCCGCAGGAGTGACCGGCTTCGAGATCAACACCGACGCCTACACCCGCGCCGCGGACCCGGCGGCGAGGGAAGAGGAGCTGCGGCAGGTGGCCGAGGCTGTGAAGCAGGGCCGGGACGCCGGCTTCCACGCCTACGCCGGGCACGCCCTGACGACGGACAACGTCGCGCCCATCGCGGCCATCCCGGGGATGGAGGAGCTGAACATCGGCCACTTCATCATCTCGAGGGCCGTGATCGTGGGGATGGAAGCGGCGGTGAAGGAGATGCTGGCGGCGATGGCGGAGCGCTGATCTCCGCCGTTCACCCCGCCCCGAGCTCTCCCCGGATCGCCACCGCGATCTCCTCGGCCAGGGAGTCGATCATCCCCTGCTCGGGCCCCTCGATCATGATGCGGGCGAGGGGCTCGGTGCCGCTGTAGCGGAGGACGAGACGGCCGTCCGCTCCCAGGCGGTCCTCGACGGCGTGGGCGGCGGCGGTGACGGCGGGCAGGGCCTTGAAGTCCACCTTCCTCCCCACCTTCACGTTGAGCAGCACCTGGGGATAGCGCCGGAAGGCGGCCAGCAGCTCCGAGAGGGGGCGGCCCTCCCGCTGCCGGATCCAGGCGACCTGCACGGCGGTCAGGAGGCCGTCGCCGGTGGTGGCGAGCTGGCTCTCCACGATGTGGCCGGACTGCTCGCCGCCCAGCACGATACCCTCCCTGCGCATCGCCTCCACGACGTAGCGGTCCCCCACGTTGCAGCGCACCAGCCCGATCCCCTCGGCCGCCAGCGCCCGCTCCAGCCCGAGGTTGCTCATCGAGGTGGCCACGATCCGCGGCGGCTCCAGGGCGCCGTTGCGGTGAAGGAAGGTCGCCCAGAGGTAGAGGATGGCGTCGCCGTCGCGCACCGTCCCCCGATCGTCGGCCAGGATGCAGCGGTCGGCGTCGCCGTCGAAGGCGGCCCCGAGGTCCGCGCCTTCGGCGGCGACCCGCGCGGCCATCTCCCCGGGAGCGGTGGAGCCGCACCCTTCGTTGACGTTCCGCCCGTCCGGCTCCGCGTGGAGCAGGGTGACCCGCGCCCCGAGCCGCTCGAAGAGCTCCCGCGCGTAGCCCGAGGCCGCGCCGTTGCCGGTGTCGAGCACGATCCGGAGGCCGTCCAGGGGGCGCTCCCCCGGGACCGTGGAGGCGAGATAGCGAAGGTAATGCTCCCGCAGGTCCTCCTCCACGCGCGGCTCGCCCGCCGGCAGCGCGGGGACCTCCGCCGCCGCCCCGGCGGTCAGGCGGCGCTCCAGCGACAGCTCGTCCTCGTCGCTCCACTTGGTGCCCTGGGGGTCGAGGAGCTTGATGCCGTTGTCCGGATAGGGGTTGTGGCTCGCCGAGACCACCACGCCGGCGGCGGCACCCAGCTTCTGGACGAGGTGGGCCACGCCGGGCGTGGGGATCACCCCGGCGTAATGCAGCTCGACTCCGCCGCCGGCGAGCCCCGCCGCCAGCCAGCGGCAGATCTCCGGCGTGCTCTCTCGCGTGTCGCCGCCGAGCACCACCCGGGGCGGGCTGCCGTTGCCGCGCTCCCGCAGGGTGGCCGCGAGGTGGACCGCGACGGCGGTCACCGTCGCGCGGTCGAGAGGGGGCTCGCCAAAGCGGGCGCGGATGCCGTCGGTGCCGAAGAGGCTCTTGGAGTCGTGGCTCAAGGATCGTCCTTTCATGGGGGCTCGTTGGAGGCTTCGGCTTCGCCAGGGCTCTGGATCGGGATCCGGACGGTCACCTGAGAGGGCTGCGCGATCTGGATCAAGGGATCGGGGGAGGACACCGGCACCTGGACCTCGAAGGTGGACGAATGGCCGTCCAGGCTGATGGGATCGGTGATGAGCGATTCCAGGAGGCTCACCCTGGACCGCGGACCGGTCACCAGGACCTGGTTGGGGAAGACCTCGGGTTCCCCGGCCTTCGTCTCGCCGGCGGGCTGGCCCGTGAGGTGCGGTACGACCGGCACGCGTTCGGTGATCTCCCGCTCCAATACCACCTGGATGGAGCTGGGCTCGATCGACACCACCTCCAGGCCTTCCGGCGCCAGGACGTCGTCCGAATCCAGGTTGATCGGGATCGTTCCTTCCTTCCGCCGCGACAGGTCGACCTGCACATCCACCTGGTAGGGGTTGAGCTGGCGGATGGCCCGCCGGCTGCCCAGCAGGCGGACGTTCACGCTCCGCAACTGGTTCAGGATGATGAAGTCCCGGGGCTTGTTGTAGATGACGTCGGCCTCCACCACCTTCTCGCTGGAGACGAGCCGGTCCTCGACCGAGGCGTTGAACCAGATGCCGATGGCGATGCCCAGGGCCAGCAGGCGCAGGCCCCAGTTCCCCCAGGAACGGGTCCGTTCGCTCATGCCCTCCCTCCCTGTGGGTAGAGGTCCGTGACCAGGTACTTGTAGAGGGCGTTGCGGAGGCTGTTGCTGTCCAGGTCGCGCTCCATCTCGCCGTCGAAGACCACCGAGATGACCCCGGTCTCCTCCGAGACCACCACCGCCACGGCGTCCGTCTCCTCGGTGAGGCCGATGGCGGCGCGGTGGCGGGTGCCGAACTCCTTGGAGAGCTCCGGGTTGGGCGTCAGGGGCAGGAAGCAGCCGGCGGCGGCGATGCGGTCGTCCTGGATGATGACGGCGCCGTCGTGGAGCGGCGTATCCGGCTGGAAGAGGTTGATCAGCAGGTCGTAGGAGGCCACGGCGTCGAGGGCGATGCCGTTCTCGATGTAGTTGCGCAGGCCGTGCAGGCGCTCGATGACGATCAGGGCGCCGATGCGGCGGGCCGAGAGCGTGGTGGCGGCGAGGACGATCTCGCTGAACGAGGCCACGACCTGCTGCTGCTTGGTCAGACCCCACAGGGGGTTGCGGCCGAAGTCGGCCAGAGCGCGGCGGATCTCCCCCTGGAAAAGGACGATCATCGCGAACGGCAGCACGATCAGCAGGCTCTCCAGGATGCGCTGCAGGGTCGGCAGCTCGGCGAGGATCGCCGTGTAGTAGACCACGCCCAGGAAGACGAGGCCCAGCAGGATCTGGACCGCCCGCGTGCCGCGGATCAGCAGCAGGAGGTTGTAGATGATGATGGCGACCGCCAGGACGTCGACGGCGTCGCGCCAGGTCAGGATCTCCAGGAAGCGCAGGACGTTCAAGCGCCGTCCCCCCGCCGCGCCGACGGCGCGCCAGACGTCCAGGAACTGCGCCGTCTCAGCCACGTCGTGCACGCGCACGATGGCGGCGCCCTGTGCGACGGCCCAGGCCACGGCCGCCAGGCTGCCGCCCAGGCGCCGGTCCGGCGGCGCCGCCGCCTCGCCCGGCCTCGCGGCCGCGGCGGCGATGAAGCTCTTGCGGCTGGCGCCCAGGAGCAGCGGGCGGCCGAGCGCGGCCAACTCGTCGAGGCGGCGGATCAGGGTGAGGTTCTGCTCCCCGGTCTTGCCGAAGCCGACGCCGGGGTCGAGCACGATCTGCGCTGCGTCGACTCCCGCCTCCACGGCCCGCCGCGCGGCGTCCGCCAGCTCGGCCCGCACCTCGCCCAGGAGGTCCTCGAAGTGGATGCCCCGCTGCATGGTCGCGAGGTCGCCCCGGCTGTGCATCAGGACCAGCGGGCAGCCGGCCTCGGCCACGGCCCGGCCCAGGAGCGGGTCGGAGAGGGCGCTCACGTCGTTGATCAGGTCGGCGCCGGCGGCCAGGGCCTGGCGCGCCACGTCGCCCTTGCGGGTGTCGACCGAGAGGGGAGCGTCGGTGGCTTCGCCGCAGGGCCGCGAGCACCGGCAGCAGGCGGGCGGCTTCCTCTTCGGGGGAGACGGTGGGCGCGCCGCCGCCGTAGATCCCGCCGCCGGGCCGCGTCGATTCGGCCCCGAGGTCCAGCAGGTCGGCGCCCTCGGCGAGCATGCGCAGGCCGTGCTCCACGGCGCGGGACGGCTCGTCCCAGAGGCCGCCGTCGCTGAAGGAATCGGGAGTGAGGTTGAGAATGCCCATCACCCGCGTGCGCCCGCTCCCCAGCTCGAGGGTGCGGCCGCGGGGCAGCCGCAAGCTCCAGGCGGGGGCGGTTTCGGGTAGGGTCGCGGTCTCCATCCAGGGCGGGGCGAGAGGCCCGCTTTCAAGTCTATCGAAAAGCGAGACGGGAAGGGCGGCCACTTGGGGGCCGCCCTTGAAAGACGTCAGGCCGACTGCTCGGGCTCGGAGACAGGGACGGACCGGGCGCGGCGCTGCGCTCCCGCGACCTCGGCCTCGACCTCGTCGGGCTGCGGCTGCGGCTCGACGCCGGACCGGGGCGTAACCACGGCCTCGGGCACCTGGTTTCCGCCGACCACCAGGCCCTCGCCGGGAGGCACGGGACGGGTGGGGGCGTGCTCGTGGCCGGTCATCTCGCGGATGGTCCCGTAGACCTCCTCGCCGTCCAGCGACTCGCGCTCCAGCAGGTCGTGGGCCACGCGGTCGAGGACCTCACGGTAACCGGGCCAGGATCGCTTGGCGCTGCTCGTAGCCCGTCTGGACGATCCGGCTGACCTCGCGGTCGATGCGGATCGCCGTGTCCTGGCTGTAGTCGGCGCGCTGGGCGAAGTCGCGGCCGAGGAAGACCGGCTCCTCCTTGCTGCCGTAAGAGAGCGGGCCGAGCTCCGACATGCCCCACTCGCAGACCATGCGGCGGGCCATCTCGGTGGCGCGCTCGATGTCGTTGCCGGCGCCGGTGGTGATGTCGTCCTGCGTCAGCTCCTCGGCCACCCGGCCGCCCATCAGGATGGCGATCTGGGCCTCGACGTACTGCTTCTTGTAGGTGTACTTGTCCTCGGTCGGGAGCTGCATCGTCAGCCCCAGGGCCCGGCCGCGGGGGATGATGGTGACCTTGTGCAGCGGGTCCGAGCCGGGCGTGAAGGCGGCGACCAGGGCGTGCCCGGCCTCGTGGTAGGCGGTGATCCGCTTCTCCTCGTCGGTCAGCATCATGGTCTTGCGCTCGACGCCCATCAGGACCTTGTCCTTGGCGAACTCGAAGTCGCCCATGTCGACCTTCTTCTTGTTGCGCCGGGCGGCGATCAGGGCGGCCTCGTTGACCAGGTTCGACAGGTCGGCGCCGGCGAAGCCGGGGGTGCCGCGGGCGATGATCAGTCAGGTTGACGTTCTCGTCGAGCGGGATGTTGCGCGTGTGGACCTTGAGGATCCCCAGGCGGCCGTTGATGTCCGGCCGGTCGACCACCACGCGGCGGTCGAAGCGGCCGGGGCGCAGCAGCGCCGGGTCGAGCACGTCGGGCCGGTTGGTGGCGGCGATCAGGATGACGCCCTCGTTGGACTCGAAGCCGTCCATCTCGACCAGGAGCTGGTTCAGGGTCTGCTCGCGCTCGTCGTGGCCGCCGCCCAGGCCGGCGCCGCGATGGCGGCCGACGGCGTCGATCTCGTCGATGAAGATGATGCACGGGGCGTTCTTCTTGCCCTGCTCGAACAGGTCGCGCACGCGCGAGGCGCCGACGCCGACGAACATCTCGACGAAGTCGGAGCCGGAGATGGAGAAGAACGGCACGTTGGCCTCGCCGGCGATGGCGCGGGCGAGCAGGGTCTTGCCGGTGCCCGGGGGGCCCATCAGCAGCACGCCCTTGGGGATGCGGCCGCCCAGCTTCTGGAACTTCTGCGGCTCCTTGAGGAACTCGACGATCTCCTGGAGCTCCTCCTTGGCCTCCTCGACGCCGGCCACGTCCTTGAAGGTCACCTTCTTGCCGGAGGTGTTCAGGAGCTTGGCCTTGCTCTTGCCGAACGAGAGGGCCTTGTTGCCGCCGGTCTGCATCTGGCGCATGAAGAAGATCCACAGGCCCACGATGAGCAGCACCGGGGCCCAGGTGAGCAGCACGGCCAGGAGCGGGTTCTCCCGCGGCTCCTCGACCTTGATGCGGACGTTGGCTTTCCGCAGCTCCTGGAGGAGCTGGGGGTCGTCTTTCAGGATCGTGGTCTTGAACTCCTGGCCGGCGAGGGTTTCCGCCTTGTACTTGCCGGTAAGCTGCTCGCCACGGATGGTGACTTCCGACACCTTGCCGGTCTGGATCTTGGACAGGAGCTCGGAGTAGTCCAGTTGCTGCTGGGCTGCCTTGCCGCCCTGGAAGGTGTTCCAGAGCAGGATCACCACTCCGAAGATCGCCATCCAGAGAAACAGGGTTTTGACAGTAGAGTTCAAAGCTCGGCTACCTCACAGGTGCGCCGGGAGGCGCGCTTTCTCGTCACACGAAGGGCTCGATGCCCTTCCTTGTGACAACCAAATGGCCGGGAGGTCGATTCCCGGCCGGTTCCTCTGTCAATCCCCCTCGGCCAGCCGCCCGACATACGGGAGGTTCCCATGGCGCCCCTGGTGCTTGAGCCCGTAGCCGACGAGGAGGCCCCGGCGGTGGGTGGTGAGGGCGCTGTAATGGAGGTCGAAGGCGGTCTTGCGCTCGTCGGGCATGTCGATCAGCGCGGCGAAGCGGACCTCGCGCGCGCCGTGGTCGCGGAGCTGCTGCTCCAGATAGGGCTCGGTCACCGCCGAGGAGACGACGTCCTTGAGGACGACCACGCTCTGCCCGGCGATGTCGAGGGGGATCGGATACTGGATCCTGATCATGCCCTCCCCTTCCCCCGTGTCCGCGTCCACTTGGTAGGCCACGTCGATGAACTCGTAGCGGACCGGCAGGTCGATGCCGCGGACGAGGTCGGCGAGGAAGATCACCGAGCCGCCCAGCAGGGCCACCAGCAGCGGGTCCTCGGAGCCGATCTCGGCGGCGATCCGGCGGCCCAGGGCGGCGACGCTCTCGCGCACCGTCTCCGCGTCGAACAGCGTTTCGACCGCGGCGGGGGAGGAGACTTCTCCGTTCATATCGTCGCAACCTCGGCGACCCAGGCGGTCGCGTGTCCGTCCAGCCGGAAGCGGTGGTCGATCGCCACGCCCGGAGCCCAGGCGATCCGGTCGCCCACGCACAGCAGCGGGAGCCGGTCCCGCAAGGGGCGCGGCACCCGCCGGTCGATGAGGACCTCCTTCAGCCGCCGGCTGCCGCCCGCGCCCAGGGGGTGCATGCGATCCCCGGGGCGGCGGTTGCGGATGGTGACGCGATCCCCCTCCGCCAGGGGCAGCGCGAGAGCGGCGCGGTCGGGCGAGCCCTGGAACATCCACGGCTCGACGGCGCGGCGGCTGATACGGACCCTGGCGGAGATCTCCGGGACGTGCAGCTCTCCCGGAATCTCAAGAGTATAAGTGAAGTCGGGGACCTCCTCCCGCGCGTTCTCCTCCCTGGAGGCCCGGCGCAGGGTCAGGAGGTCCTCTCCCGCCTCCCAGCGCCAGCCGCCGCCGCAGTCGCATGCGGCCTCCCGGCCGCGCCGCAACTGCCGGAGGAGCTCGCCGCGGGCGGCGAGGCCGGCCGGGTACGGCGCTCCGGCGCGGCGGTGGAGCCAGGCGAAGACGAACGGCAGGAGCTCGGGCGGGAGGGATTCGACCCGCCGCCGCTCCAGGGCCAGCCCGCCTTCCACCTCTCTGGCCGCGAGCAGGCCGGCCAGCCGGCGGTCGAGCGCCCCGCCGGCGGCCCCGGCCCGCGCCGCCAGGCCGGCGAGCCGGACGGCCAGCTCGGGATCGTCCGCGGCGAGGGCCGGGAGCAGGCGGTGGCGCACCCGGTTGCGCGGCACTTCCAGGTCGCCGTTGGTCGGGTCCTCGACCGGCGTGAGCCCGGCCGCCGCCACCGCCGCCCGCAGCTCGTCGCGGGAGACTGACAGGAGAGGGCGCGCCACCGCGCCGTGGACGAGGCGGATGCCGGCCAGGCCTTCGAGGCCGCTGCCGAAGAGGAGGCGGAGCAGCACGGTCTCGGCCTGATCGTCCCGGTGGTGGGCGGTGGGGATGTAGCGGGCCTCTAGATCCCGCCGCACGCGCTCCAGGAAGTCGTAGCGGGCGCGCCGTCCCGCCGCCTCGGCCCCCTCGGGGGCGCGGCCGGCCAGCACCTCCCGCCGTTCCACCACCACGGGCACGCCCAGCGCTCCGGCGAGGCGCGCGGCGGCGGCCGCCCGGCCGGCGGAGCCGGGGTCCATGGCGTGGTCGAGGTGGGCGGCGGTCAGGCGGAGCCCCAGGGAAGGGGCCAGCCGCGACATCCCCCAGAGGAGGGCGGTGGAGTCCGGGCCGCCGGAGAAGGCGACGACGACGCCATCGCCCGCGCCGAGCGGGACCTCCTCGCGGAAGAAGGCCGCCAGCTTTTCCAGGAGAGTCATGGCATTCTGGTATTCAGGGGATCCTAGGGGAATGGTGGCGGTGACGGGACTCGAACCCATGACCTAGCGATTATGAGTCGCTCGCTCTAACCAACTGAGCTACACCGCCGGGAAAACCGTCTGAAAGAGGTGGAAGGGATGGCCGTCACAGGGGACGTCGGCCCTTCGATGCGGGCGGATTATACCCGAGATGCTCTCGTGGGGAAGGGGGTACGCAGCGCGGCGCCATCTGCCGGAGCGGCGCCCGGAAGGGGCCGCTCCGGCTCATGAACGGTGGTCCTCGGTCTCTACCGCATCTACCGCATCACTTCCGCGCAACTGCGGAACTGACCGAAGAATTCCTGCATCGAGGTCGTCAGCGCCGGCTCGTTCAGTCGGTAGATCACGTTCTGACCCTGGCGCTGATCCATGACGAGCTCCGCTTCTTTCAGGACCGAAAGATGACGCGAGATCGTCGGCTGGGACAAGTTGAAATTGCCCACGATTTCTCCCACCGTGCGCTGCCGTCCCTCCAACAGGCGCAGAATCTCCTGGCGAGTGCCATCCGACAGGGCCTTGAAAACCTTGGTCAGATGCCTCTCCTCACGCCGAAAGTCGTGGGTGCCGCGGTCGATGTTAGCCATGGCCGTCTTCTCTCCATTGGAACTAAGGGTTCAGTCTTCGCCGCCTCTCTGATATTTGCATTCTAGAGGATACGGCTTGAGAGTGACTTGATCGGGGGCGCTTTTCAAAGAGCCATGTGCGCATTTTTTGAGCAGACAGGTGCAAACTTCTCTATAACCAAAAAGTTAGAGATAGTGGGGAGGGGTAGCTCCAGCCCCCCAAAACGGGACAAGGCGCCCGAAAAAAGGGCGCCCTGTCACTCAGAAGCCACAAAAGGAGGGGTGAATCAGCCCCGGGCGGTGCGGTATCTCTGGGCCACGGCCTGCCAGTCGACGGTGTTCCACCAGGCGGCCAGATAGTCGGGGCGGCGGTTCTGATAGCGCAGGTAGTAGGCGTGCTCCCAGACGTCCACGCCCAGGATCGGGGTCTTGCCTTCCATCAGCGGGCTGTCCTGGTTGGGGCGGGCGATGACGTCGAGGTGGCCGCCGTCGGCCACCAGCCAGCCCCAGCCGGAGCCGAACTGGTTCGCCGCGGCGTTGGTCAGCTTCTCCTTGAAGCTGTCGAAGCCGCCGAGGTCGCGCTGGATGGCCTCGGCCAGCTCGCCCGAGGGGGAGCCGCCGCCCCCGGGGCCCATGATCTCCCAGAAGAGCGTGTGGTTGGCGTGGCCGCCGCCGTGGTTGCGCACGGCCGTGCGGATGTCCTCCGGCACCTCGTCGAGGCCGCGCAGGAGCTGCTCCAGCGGGCGGTTCTCCAGCCCGGGATGCTTGGCCAGCGCCTCGTTGAGCTTGGTGACGTAGGTGGCGTGGTGCTTGTCGTGATGGATCTCCATCGTCTTCGCGTCGATGTGGGGCTCGAGCGCGTCGAAGGCGTAAGGCAACGGGGGCAACTCGTGCTTGGGCATGGTGCATCTCCTCCTGTTCGGATCCCTTGCGGATGGTGGGGGTCGGGATGCGGTGGGGCTGCTCTCGCGCTCCCGCTCTCGCCTCCGCATTCTGGCAGAACCTGCCAAAAACACGAAAGCCCCCGCGGGCGGGGGCTTCAGGAGGACCGGCGAGAGCGATCTAGCGCAGCTTCTCTTCGACGAACTCCACGTGCTTGCGGACCTTGGGGTCGTACTTCTTCATCCGCAGCTTCTCGGTGGAGAGCTTCTTGTTCTTGGTCGTCGTATAGAAGTAGCCGGTGCCGGCGGACGAAACCAACTTGATGTTCTCGCGCATCTCAGGTCTTCCTTCTTGTGTCGGGTTGGCGGGGCCGACGGGGCTCGAACCCGCGACCTCCGGCGTGACAGGCCGGCGTTCTAACCGACTGAACTACAGCCCCGCAAAGATCTTTCCGCGACGGCAATCCCACTCGTGGTGGGAGGTGAGGGATTTGAACCCGCGACCCCCTGCGTGTAAGGCAGGTGCTCTGACCGCTGAGCTAACCTCCCTCTGCCGCCAAGGGCGCTAATAGTACGGACGGGTCCGGGGGTTGTCAAGCGTCAATTCGCCACGTAACCCAGCGATTTCAGCTCCTCCTTGAGCTCGTCCGAGAGGCCCTGCTGGCCGCCCCGGCGCTTGATCTTCCCGAAGCGCTCGCGGATCAGCTTGGAGAGCTCCGCCGCCCGGCCCGGCTGGCCGGCGGCGAGGTTGCGGGTCTCGCCGGGGTCCGCCGCCAGGTCGTAGAGCTCGGCCCGGGCGATGGGGAAGTGGGGCATGGGCGCGTCCGGGATGCAGACGGGCTCGACGCCGTCCGGGTTCTCGACATACTTCCAACTCCCCCGCGTCACCGTCCGGATGCTGGTCGAGCCGTACTCGGAGAACGCCGGCTTGCCCGCGCCGCCGCCCCCCGGCCGCTCCAGGTAGGGCACCAGCGACCGGCCGTGCTGCTCGGCGGGCTTGGCGACGCCCACCAGGTCGAGCACGGTCGGCAGCACGTCGACGGTCTCCACCGTCTGCGGCACCCGTCCTCCGGCCGCGATCAGCGTGGGGGCGGAGATCCCCAGCGGCACGTGCAGCGTCGTCTGGTAGACGGAGCAGGCGTGGTAGAGGTAGCCGTTGTGCTGGTACAGCTCCTCGCCGTGGTCGGCCGTGAAGATCACCAGGGTGCGCTCCAGCAGGCCCGCCTGGCGCAGGCCGTCCAGCAGCGACGCGCTCAGGCGGTCGGTGCCCATGACGGCGGCGTCGTAGATGGCGTTCAGGTGGCGGACGTCCCGTCCGGTGAGCGCCATCTTCTTCTCCATCACCTGGTTGAGCTGCCACTTCTTCGTCCCCAGGGGGCCCTGGTAGCCGGGATCGAGCTGCGCGGCGAGGTCGCCGCCGTTGTAGTAGGGCGGATGGGCGCCGAAGAGGTGGACCCAGAGGAAGAAGGGGCGGTCCCGCTTCGCCGCGCCGGCCCACTCCAGGGCGCGCCGGACGCTCTTGCCGTCCTGCCCTCCCGCGCAGGCGAACGAGTCCCATCCCTGGTGGTTGGCCTGGCACATGTTGCTGAGGAACGCCCCGGTCTGGTACCCGGCCCCCTTGAGCAGCTTGGGGAGGGTCGGCATGCCGTCGGCGAACCCGTAGCCGTTCTCGACCACGCCGTGGCCGCTGGGATAGAGGCCGGTGAGGAGGGAGGCCAGGGAGGGCCAGGTGGAGGCCCGGGGGGACATGGCGCTCTCGAACGTGACGCCCGACCTGAGCTGCGCGTCGATCTTCGGGCTGTTCGGCCGCACCGCGTAGCCGTACGCCCCCAGCCGGTCGGCCCGCAGGGTGTCCACGCTCAGCAGGACGACGTTCCACCCCTTGGCCGCTCCGGCGAGCTTCGGGCGGGGCTTTTCGGCCTCGACGGGCTTCTCGGGCCGGCAGGCGGCGAGGGTCAGGCAGAGCAGGGACAACAGCAGTGGGACGGAGCGGCGCATGAGGGGCGGAATTCTAACCCGGCCGCGAGGGTTGCGTCCGGATTCCCTCTTCTTATATAAAGGTGTTCCCTTTCCGTGATGGCGGCGTTCCGCCCGTCGTCCTCGTTCGCCATTCCTCTCCTTTTTTTCTCAGGAGAGGGCTCATGCATCCATTTCAGAAGTGTCCGGAGGCTCGGGCGGCCTTGCTGGACGTCCTCTACCGCCGCCATGGCGAGGACGTCCGGCGTCACCTGCGGGGATTGTTGAAGGGGCTCGGGCTGCCGAGCGAGCCGGAGCATGTGGACGAGCGCGTCCAGGAGGTCTACTGCCGGTTGCTGACGGGCGGCTGCGGGAAGCTGGGCCGGCTCGGGCGCTGGGGAAGCGCCCGCATCTCCTGCTATCTCGAGCGCGTGGCCGAGCGGGTGGTGCAGGACGAGATGCGGGCGAAGCGGGCGGCCAAGCGGGGCGGCGGGCGCGTCGCCCTGGCCGGCCGGCTGCTCGACCTCGCCAACCGGGCCGTCGATCCCCAGGGCAGCCCGGAAGAACAGGCGATGCTGAAACAGGCGCGGCGGCTGCTGTTGGAGCGCTGCCGCCATTTCGTCCGCTCGCAGTCCCAGGCGCGCGACGAGGAGCGCCAGCGCAACTTCCGCGTCCTCCGCCTCTCGCTGCTGGAAGGCTGGAGCAGCGAGGAGATCGTCCGCGCCGAGGGGGGCCGGCTGGCCGCCAGCAGCGTCGACACCCTGGTCTACCGATTGCGCCAACGTCTGGTGCGGAGCGGCGTCGAGCTGCCCGGCCGGTGCCGGTAATATCATCGGCCGCCATGATCCGCATCTTCACCGACCCGACCTGTCTCGATCACACCTCGCCGCCGGGCTACCCCGAGCGGCCGGACCGCCTCTCGGGCATCCTGGACCACCTGCGAGCGGGCGGCTGGCCCGTGGCCGAGGAGGGCGCCGGCCTGGAAACGGCTCGCCAGGCCGTCCTGGCCCTTCACGACGAGCGCTACGTCGGCCCGCTTCGAGCGCGCCGCCATCCGCGGCGACTCGCTGCTCGACTCGGCGGACAATCCTCTCTCCGCCGGCACCTGGGAGGCGGCCTGGGCGGCCGTCTCCGCGACGCTGGCGGCGGCGGACTGGGCGGCGGCGGGCGGCGGCCGTGCCGCCTTCGCCGCCGTGCGCCCCCCGGGCCACCACGCCGAGCAGGCGCTGGCCATGGGCTTCTGCTTCTTCAACAACGTGGCGGTGGCGGCCGAGCACCTGCGCCGCCGCCACGGCGTCGAGCGAGTGGCGATCTTCGACTTCGACGTCCACCACGGCAACGGCACCCAGCACCTCTTCGAGGACCGCGCCGACGTCTTCTACGCCAGCACCCACCAATATCCGTTCTACCCCGGCACCGGCGCGGCGGGCGAGCGGGGGACCGGGGCGGGGGAGGGGTTCACCCTCAACGTCCCCCTGCCCGCCGGCACCGGCGACGAGGGCTACGCCGAGGCCATCCAGGGCGCGGTGATCCCCGCGCTGCGCCAGTTCGCCCCCGACGTTCTCCTCCTCTCGGCGGGGTTCGACGCCTGGCAGCGCGACCCGCTGGGCGGCATGCGGGTGACCGAGGAGGGCTTCCGGAGCTGGGGCGGCTGGCTCCGCGAGCTGGCCGCCGAGGTCTGCGGCGGCCGCGTGCTCGCCGTGCTGGAGGGCGGCTACGACCTCGCCAGCCTGCCCCGGCTGGTGGAGGCGAACCTGGAGGGGCTGGCGGGGGGGAGCCGTAGGGGAGAACACGGACGAACATGGACGAGCACGGACCTCCACGGACCGGTTTCGCTTGGTCCGTGCCGTCGGTGTCTCGTCCGTGGCCCTCTCCAACTTCCCTCTCCAACCTATAGAAAAACTCCGATAATTGACTTTGCTGCGGCGTTCGCCATAAAATCGGGGAAAGTTCACGTAATACTTTAGGTTTAGCGTCCTTCGGCAGTTCCCGATGATTCTCACCCCGGGGGGACGGGTCGGGGTGGCAGTGGAGGAGGTAGGAGCGATGAAGCGCAACGTCATCCTGTCGTGTGTGTTGGCTATGGCTCTGCTGGCCGCGGTCCCGGCCATGGCGGCGCCGCCGTTCGGCTCGTTCGGCGGCAATCGTGGCCGGCGGCAACTCCGGCGCCGGCGTCCTGCCGCTGCACGGCTGGGCTCTCGACGACAACGGCATCCAGGCCGTGGACATCCTGGTGGACGGCGTCGTGGTCGGCCGCGCCAACTACGGCCGGGCGCGGCCGGGGGTGACCACGCGGTTCCCCGGCTTCCCCGACTCGGCCCTTCCCGGCTGGGGCTTCGAGCTCGACACCAGCCGCTTCCTCAACGGCCAGCACACGGTGACCGTGCGGGTCCGCAGCAAGGCCGGCGAGGTCGTGAACCTGAGCCCCGCGCCGGTTCCAGTTCCTCAACACCGACGCACAACCTGCGGCCGTTCGGCAAGATCGAGTTCCCGCACGCCCAGGCCGAGATGCGCGGCAACTGCGACATCGACTCCCCGAACCGCCGCTACAGCGTCATCTCCGGCTACGCCCTCGACGTCGGCGTGCACGGAGGAGGACACCGGCGTCGGCTACGTCGAGCTGCTGATCGACCGCGCCGTGGTCTGGCGGTCCGACCTCGACTGCGCCCACATCCCGGAGACGGGCGGGCTGACCAACTGCTACGGCATCCGCCGCGTCGATGTCGAACGGATCTTCCCCGGCCTCAAGGACAGCACCGCACAGCGGCTTCCGCTTCGTGCTCGACGTCGGCGACCTGATCACCGCGTTCCCGCTCGCGCAGCTACCTTCCTCCAGGGCCATCACGTGCTGACCGTCCGCGCCGGCGACCACGGCGAGCCAGATCAGCAACATCGCCGAGATCCCGGTCACCTTCTCGTGCGATCGAGAACAACGCCAACGAGAACTCCTTCGGCGAGATCGACCTGCCGCGTCGCCGGCCTGCTCTACAACGGCACCATCACGGCGAGCGGCTGGGCCCTCGACTGGGAGGGCATCAACACCGTCGCAGGTGCTGGTCGACGGCAAGCTCGCGCGGCAACGCCACGCTACGGCCTCCCGCCGCCGCGAGCCAGCCTTCTTCTACCCGGGCTATCCGGAGAGCCTGATCGCCGGCTGGCAGTTCGCCCTCGACACCCGCAACTACGACGAACGGCGAGCACTTCCTCGACGTGATCGCGATCGACGACTTCGGCGCCCAGACCTACATCGGCCGGCGGCGGATCGTCATCAACAACGTCTAGAAGGCCCGTCACCTCCCCGGCCCTCCTCTCCCGACCCTCCCTCCCTCCCTCACCGGGAGAGGAGGGCGAAGGCAGGGAGTGAGGGCCTTCATGCTTCCAGGCCATGTTTTTTCGCCGGTGCTATCCTCGCGCCCATGCCGGGGATCGACCGGATCCTCTTCTTCGGCACGCCGGAGTTCGCGGTGCCGACCCTCGCGGCCCTGGTGGCGGCCGGCCGGGTCCCGTTGCGCGTCGTCACCCAGCCGTCGCGGCCGGTGGGGCGCGGGCACAAGCTCCAGGACCCGCCGGTGGCGCGCGTGGGCGCGCGAGCACGGGCTGGAGGTGGTCCAGCCCGAGCGGGTGCGGGATCCTGACTTCCTCGCCAGCGTGCAGGCCCTGGCGCCCGACGTGGCGGTCGTGGTGGCCTTCGGCCAGATCTTCCCGCGCGCCCTTCTCGACATCCCGCGCCACGGCTGCGTCAACCTCCATGCCTCGCTGCTGCCGCGCTGGCGCGGCGCCTCGCCGATCCAGGCCGCCCTCGCGGCCGGCGACCGGCGGACGGGGGTGACCACCATGCAGATGGAGGAGGGACTGGACACCGGGCCCATCCTGCTGCAGGAGGAGACGGAGATCGGCCCCGAGGAGACCGCGGGCGAGCTGTCGCGGCGCCTGGCGGAGATCGGCGGCGGCCTGATGGTGCGCACGCTCGACCTCCTCGAACGGGGGGAGCTGGCGCCGCGGCCGCAGTCCGGGGAAGGCGTCACCTACGCGCCGCGGCTGACCCGCGAGAGCGGCCGGGTGGACTGGTCCCTCACCGCCCGCGGAGATCCACGACCGCCTGCGCGCCTACACGCCGTGGCCGGGCCTGACCGCCGAGCTGCGCGGCGAGCCCGTGAAGATCGTCGCGGCGGTCGTCGATGGAAACGATGGAAGCACGGGGGACGCCGCCCCCGGCACCCTCCTGGGGCTGCGCGACGGCCGCCTCGCCGTGGCCTGCGGCGGCGGCTCCGTGCTGGGCATCACCGAGCTGCAGCGGCCGGGCAAGCGGGCCCTGCGCGCTGCCGATTTCGTCAATGGAGAGCGTCTGAGGGCCGGCGAGAGCTTCACCTGATCGCCGGCCGGGAAAGAATGTCCAAGCGCCCCTACGCCCCGCCCCCGACTTCCCAGACCGGCGCCGGCCGCAGCCGCCGGCTCACGCCCGGCGCACGCCGCAGGACAACGTGCGCGCGGCCGCCGCCTGGGTGCTGGAGCGCACCCTCCAGTCGCTGGCGCCGGCCGACTCCTTCCTGGAAGCCGCCCTGCCGCGCTTCGACGAGCGCGACCAGGGGCTGCTGCGCGAGCTGGTGATGGGGAGCCTGCGCTGGCTGCGCCGGCTCGACCACGTCATCTCCGCCGCCAGCAACCGGCGCTTCGACGCAGATCGAGACCGCGCTGCACGCGCCGCTGCGCGTCGCCATCTACCAGCTCCTCTTCCTCGACCGGGTGCCGGCCCACGCCGCCGTCCACGAGGCCGTGGAGCAGGCGCACCAGGTCACGCACCGCGGCGGCGCGAGCTTCGTCAACGGCGTGCTGCGCAGCATCGCGCGGGCGCCGCGGCTGGAGGACTGGCCGGTCCAGGAGACCGATCCGGTGCGCCGCCTGGCGATCGAGAAGAGCCATCCCGACTTCCTGGTGGCCCGCTGGCTGGAGCGCTTCGGCCGCGAGCGCGCGCATCGCCCTCCTGGACGCCAACAACCGCCCCAAGCCCATGCACCTCCTCGCCTTCCGCGACCGCGGCGGCCGCGAGCTGCTGGCCGAGGGGCTGATCGACGAGGGGCTGGAGGTGGAGCCCGCGACCCTCTCGCCGCCTGGGACTGACCGTGCGGCAGGGCAACCCGTTCGCCACCGCGGCCTTCCAGCGCGGCGACTTCTACGTCCAGGACGAGGCGAGCCAGGCCGCCGCGCTGATCCCGCCGCCGCGGCCGGGGGAGACCGTGCTCGACGCCGCCGCGGCGCCCGGCGGCAAGAGCTTCTCGCTGCTCGCCTGGGAGCCCGACGGTGCGCGTCACGCCTGCGCGACGTCGCGCCGGCGCGGGCCGCCGTGCTGCGCGCCAACCTGCGCCGGCTGCGGCGCCATCTGCCGCTGGCCGTGGCCGACGCCGGGGCGCCGCCGTTCGGAAAGACCTTCGACCGCGTGATCCTCGACCTGCCCTGCACCGGCACGGGCACGCTGCGCCGGCATCCGGAGATCAAGTGGCGGATCAGCGAGAGCGAGATCGGCCGCCTCTCGCGGCAGGCCCTGCGGCTGCTCGAAGGCGCCGCGCCGCTCGTCGCGCCCGGCGGGCTGCTGGTCGCCATCACCTGCTCGCTCGAAAGGGAGGAGAACGAGGACGTGGTGGCACGCTTTCTCGCAACGCATCCCGAGCTCTCGCCCCTGCCGCTGGAGGGGGCGCTGGAAAGCCCCGTCGCGGCGTTCATCACGAGCTCCGGAGCGTGGCGCATCCTGACCGGCGGGGACCACGACGGCTTCACCGTCAATGTGCTCGCCAAGGCCTGATTTTGTGCGGTGTTGGAGGCCTCCTGCGTCTTGACGACCGCCCCCGCTTGCCTTATCGTTTCCGCCAGTCACTTTCGTTCAAAAAAACGACTCAAGGAGGAGAGGAGATGGCTGGTAAGGCTGACCTGGTGAATAGTATTGTGGACTCCGTCGAGGGCATCACCCGGCGGCAGGCCACTGCGGCTTTCGACGCGGTCTTCGAAGCGATCGTCGGATGCTCTGAAGGCTGGCGAAACCGCCAAGGTCCCTGGGTTCGGCAGCTTCGGGGTTTCGGAGCGCGGCGCCCGCAAGGGCCGCAACCCCGCCACCGGCGAGTCCATCACGATCAAGGCCAGCAAGACGGTCCGCTTCAAGGCCGGCAAGGACCTCAAGGAAGCGGTCAACACCAAGAAGCGCGGCCGTAAGTAGTCTCGTCCAGATCGCTCCGACCTGCCGCTGGATCGGGCGCTACGAGGCTCCTCTGAGCGCTCCGCCGCCGCTCACGGGGCCTTTCGTGTCCTCTTCCGGAGGGTGGTCGGCTAGCGGATCGTGCCGGTACAGCCGCGCCAGCCGGTGCGGCGAGACGCCCCAGCAGGAACAGCAGCCAGATCAGCCAGTTCGTCGCCACCGTGCGCACCGCGCCCTGCTCGACGAAGCGCCGCGCGCCCGTGGTCACGGGGTCCGCGAGGAGCGCCATGCCGCCCCAGCCGGCGCAGGCGCAGGGCGAAGTCCAGGTCCTCCAGGATCGGCCACTCGCTGTAGCCGCCCAGCTCGCTCGAACGTCCGCCGCGTGGCGAACTGCGCCTGATCGCCCAGCGGCAGGCGGAGCAGGCGGGTGCGCAGGTTGATCAGCCACGCGCCGAGGCGCTGCATGGGGCGGTCGACGTCGAAGCGGACGCAGGAAGGCGCCGCCCCGGGCGCCCCGCGGCCACGGCCTCGCGGATCTTCTCCGCGCCCGCCTTCCGGCAGCGTGGTGTCGGCGTGGAGGAAGAGAAGCACGTCCGCCGTCGTCGCCGCGGCGCCGCGGTTGAGCTGTCCGCCCCGCCCCGGCGGGCCGGAGACGACGCGGACGCCCAGCTCCCGCGCCACCTCCAGGGTGCCGTCGCGGCTGCCGCCGTCCGACACGACGACCTCGTCGGCCGCCGCCAGGGCGGCGGGGAGATTGCGGCGCAGGGCCTCCTCTTCGTCGAGGGTGGGGACGACGATCGCCAGTCTCACGCGGGGTGCTAGCATACGGCGTTTCGTCCGGAGACTGTCGCCCGATGAGCTCGCACGGTTCCTTCAGCCATCTCGATCCCCAGGGCAACGCCCACATGGTGGACGTGTCGGAGAAGCCGGTCACCCGCCGGCTGGCCGAGGCCTCCTGCCGCGTGCTGCTCTCCGCCCAGACCCTCATCCGGCTGGCCAACCTGCCCAAGGGGGACGCCTTCGCCGTCGCCCGCCTCGCCGGCATCCAGGGCGCCAAGCGCACCTCCGAGCTGATCCCGCTGGCGCATCAGCTCCCGCTCGACCAGGTGGAGGTCGAGATCCATCCGATCCCCGAGGGGGTCGAGATCCGCAGCCGCGTGGTGGTCAACGCCCGCACCGGCGCCGAGATGGAGGCGCTGGTCGCCTGCTCGACCGCGGCCCTCGCCCTCTACGACATGGTCAAGGCGCTGGAGCGCGGCGCCGTGATCACCGACCTGCGGCTGGAGGCCAAGAGCGGCGGCCGGAGCCGGCCTGTACCGGAGGGAATCATGAGCGTCCGCACCGGACTCGAACGGCTGCTCGACGTTGCCCGGACCCGCCTCGCCGGGCGGCGCTACGGCGTGCTGGCCCACGGCGCCTCCATCACCCGCGACGGCACGCCGATCCACCTGGCGCTGGCAGCGAGCGCGGCCGGCGCGCCCCAGGCCCTCTTCGGCCCCGAGCACGGCTTCTACGGCATCGAGCAGGACATGATCGCCGCCGAGAGCCAGACACGATCCCTGGACGGGCGCGCCCATCGTCTCGCTCTACGGCGACTCCGAGAGACTCCCTGCGGCCGTGCCCGTGCGCCTTCGACGGGCTCGACCTGCTGCTGATCGACCTCCAGGACGTGGGCTCGCGCTACTACACCTACGCCGCCACCGGCGTCTGGGCCGCCGAGGCGGCGCTGGCCGCCGGCTGCGAGGTCTGGGTGCTCGACCGCCCGAACCCGCTCGGCGGCGCGGTGGTGGAGGGCGACCTCCTCGCAGCCCGGCTACGAGTCCTTCGTCGGCGCCTTCCGCCTGCCCGTGCGCCACGGCCTGACGCTCGGCGAGCTGGTCCGCCTGGAGGCGCGGCGCCGCGGCTGGAACGGCAACCTGGCCAACTTCGCCGTCTGGTACGATGGAGGGCTGGACGCGCTCCATGACCTGGGAGGAGACCGGCCTGCCGTGGATCGCGCCGTCGCCGAACATGCCGACGCCGGTCACGGCCCTGGTCTATCCCGGCGGCTGCCTGGTCGAGGCCACGGAGCTGTCGGAGGGGCGGGGCACCACGCGGCCCTTCCAGCTCACCGGCGCGCCGTTCATCGATCCCGTAGCGTCTGGCGGACGAGCTGAACGGCCGCGGCCTCCCCGGCGTGCGCCTTCGTCCCGACCTGGTTCCGGCCGCAGTTCCAGAAGCACCGCGGGGCAGGTCTGCGGCGGCGTCGAGCTGGTGGTGACGGACCGCGCGGGCCTTCCGGTCCTACCGCGACCGGCGTCGAGCTGCTGGACGCCATCCACCGCCTCTGGCCGCAGGAGTTCGCGTGGCGCGAGGCGCCGTACGAGTTCGTCTCCGACCGTCCGGCGATCGACCTGCTGACCGGCGGCCCCGAGTGCCGCCAGGCGATCGAGAGCGGGGAGGGGTTGGAGGACTGGATCGCGTCCTGGGAAGCGGACGAGGAGGCGTTCCGCGAGGAGCGGCGGGAGATCCTGCTGTATCCGGAGGACGGGGCTTGAAGGCCCCGCACCTGCTCCGCGTCGAGGACGGTCCCGAGCGTTTCGCACCCTTGATCGAAGCCGCCCGCGCCGAGGGCCTGCGGGTGGGCTGGCTGGACCTCGGCGCGCCGCCGGTCCCGGTCTCCGAGGCGTTGGAGTCCGCCGCCGGCCTGGGGGTGCTGCGCGCCGTCTCCGTGGGGGAGGGGCGGACGGTGGCGGTGAAGCCCGTGAAGGGCGCGCCGGTCCTCAAGGACCTCCTGCGCGAGCACTTCCGGGGCTGCATCGTGGTGCTCGTGCGGGGTAGCGTGGAAGCGCCGCTGCTCACCGCCCTCGACGAGGGCTGGTCCGTGGCGCCGGGGGGCGCGGCGTCCCAGCGGTACGCGACGGCGGCCCTCGTCTCCGCGCTCCGCAGCCCCCATTCCTGGGCGCCGCCCCGCGCCAAGCCGTCGCCGCCCCCGGAAGAGCCGGACCGCCCCCGCAAAGGGCGGGGCCGCCCCAGGCGAGGGCGCGTCCGCCCCCGCAAAGGGGAAAAGCGCCCCCGCAAGGGCAAGGCCGCCCCGCCGGAGGGCTGAGCCGCCCCCATCGAGGGGAGAGCGCGCCCCCGCGGGTCTAGGCTGCCCCCCGGCGGGGCGATGACGGCCCTCCGGAGGGCGCGCCTGCTCCCCGCCTTGCCACCCCCGCCCCCTTTTGCCACAATGCGGCAAAACCGGGGGGACCCCGCCTGACGGTCCCCCGGCGAGAGGAGAGGTGCCGCCCGATGGAGCCGATCAAGTTCTTCCTGCCCGGACCGGCCTACGTCCCCATGGACGCCCGGGAGGCCATGCTCCAGCCCATGGTGGCCCACCGGTCTCCGTTCTTCAAAGAGCTCTATACGCGGATGACTCCCCGGTTGGCCGCGCTGTTCCGCACCTCGGGCGACGTCATGATCGCCACCGGCAGCTCGACCCTCGATCATGGAGAGCGCCGTGATCTCGTGCGTCCGGTCGGACGTGCTCAATCTGACCCAGGGAGCTTTCTCCGAGCGCTGGCACGCCATCTCCAAGGCCCTGGGCAAGAACGCCGACCAGGTCGCGGTCCCGTGGGGACGGGCCATGGATCCGGACGCCGTCCGTGCCGCTCTGCGGCGCAAAAAGTACGAGGCGGTCACCCTGGTCCACAACGAGACCTCGACCGGCGTCATGAACGACCTGGAGGAGCTCGCGCGGGTGATCCGCGAGGAGAGCGAGGCGCTGATCCTTGTGGACGCCGTCTCCTCCCTGGGCGGCGCGCCGGTCGAGACCGACGCCTGGGGGCTCGACGTGGTGCTCGCCGGCACCCAGAAGGCCTGGCGGCGCCTCCCGGGCTGTGCGTCTTCTCCCTCTCGCAGCGCGCCGCGGCGAGGGCGCGCCAGGTGCCGCACCGGGGTTTCTACACCGACCTGCTGCGCTACCAGGACAAGCACCGCGAGGGAGGACCGATCACCACGCCGGGCCTCCCCCTGGTCTACGCCCTGGCCGTACAGCTCGACCGCATCGCCGGCGAAGGCATCGAGGCGCGGTGGGAGCGGCACCGGAATCTGTATGACAAGACCGCCGGGTGGGCCGCCGCCCGGGGCTGCGCCTACGCCTCGGCGGCGGACGCGCGGTCGCTCACCGTGAGCTGCCTGTATCCTCCAGCCGGCGCCGATCCGCAAGGGCTCGTCCAGGAGTTGGGACGGCGGGGCTACACGGTCGAGCGGCGGCTACGGCGACTGGAAACCGACAACGTTCCGCATCGGCCACATGGGCGAGGTGCGGGAGACCGATCTGGACGCCCTGCTGGCTGAGACCGATCAGATCCTGGAGACGGTGGCCGCGGCGGTGGTGAGGTGACATCGATGACGCAACGCATACTGATCGCCGACGCTCTCGATCCCGCCGGACTGAAGATCTTCGAGCAGGCCGGCGTGGAGGTCCACCAGCTCACCGCCGAGGAGCGCCCGCGCCTGGCCGAGATCGTGGCCGGCTTCGACGCCCTGGTGGTGCGCAGCTCCACCCAGGCCACGGCCGACCTGCTGCGGGCCGGCAAGCGCCTCAAGGTGGTGGGCCGCGCCGGCATCGGCGTGGACAACGTGGACGTGGCCGCCGCCACCGAGCTGGGCATCCTGGTGGTGAACGCCCCCACGGCCAACTTGATGTCGGCCACGGAGCACACCTTCGCGCTGCTCCTCTCCCTGGCCCGCCGGGTGCCCGAGGCCGACGCCTCCACCAAGGCCGGGGGCTGGGACCGCAAGATCACCGGCGTCGAGCTCCAGGGCAAGACTTTAGGGGTCATCGGCTTCGGCCGCATCGGCCAGCGGGTGGCGGACCGCGCCCGCGGCTTCGAGATGAAGGTCGTGGCGTTCGATCCCTTCCTCGATCCCGCCGCCGCCCGCCGCCTGGAGGTGGAGCTGCTGCCCCTGGAGGAGCTGCTGGCCCGGGCGGACATGGTCACCCTCCACGTGCCCATGACCGACCAGACCCGCAATCTGCTGAACCGCGAGACCCTGGCGAAGATGAAGAAGGGGGCCCTGCTGATCAATTGCGCCCGCGGCGGGGTGGTGGACGAGGCGGCGCTGCTGGAAGCCCTGGAGTCCGGCCATCTCGGCGGCGCGGCCCTGGACGTCTTCGCCGAGGAGCCGCCCAAGGATCTCTCCCTGGTGCGCCACAAGAAGGTGGTGGCGACGCCCCACCTCGGTGCCCAGACCCGGGAAGCCCAGGAGCGGATCTCGCTGGAGACGGCCCAGATGGTGCTGGACGCCCTGGCCGGGTCGCTGGCCGTGGCGGCGGTGAACCTGCCATTCCGGCCCACCACCGGGGGAGGGCGGGTCGAGCTCTTCATGGCCCTGGCCGAGAAGCTCGGCTGCATGGCCTACTCGCTGCTCGACGCGCCGCCGCAGGGGCTGCAGGTGGACGTCTGGGGACTCGACGAGTCGCTGCGGGCGCCGGTCACGGTGGCGGCGCTGCGGGGGATCCTGAAGCCGTTCCTCGGCGACGAGGTGAACTTCGTCAACGCCGAGCGGATCGCGGAGAACCGCGGGATCGCGGTCGTGCGCTCGACCCACAGCGCGCCGGGGGACTACCCGCAGCTCGTGGAAATCACCCTCTCCGGCGGCGGCCGCAGCGTGCAACTGGGGGGAACCCTGTTCGGCGACAGCGATCCCAGAGTGGTGCGTTTCGGGGACTACCGCCTGGAGTTCCGCCCGGAGGGCAACCTGCTGGTGCTGGAAAACCACGACCGCCCGGGCGTGGTCGGCAAGATCGGCACCCTCCTCGCCGAGGCGGACATCAACATCGCGGACATCCACCTCTCCCGCCGCGGCCAGGAAGCCCTCGCCGTGCTGCGCCTGGATCAGGAGCCACCGCCGGCCCTGGTGGAGAAGCTGCGGGCGCTGCCCGAAGTGAAGTCGGCCCGGCGGGCGGTGCTGGGGTAGGAAGAACACGGACGAGCACAGACGGAAACGGACGGACACGGCTGCTTGGACGTCCGTGTTGTCCGTGTCGGTCCGTGTTCGTCCTTTGGGGTAAACTCCCGCCCGCCCAGCCCGGGCGGAGAGGAGAAGTCAGCATGCCCCACGTCGGAGTCGTCTTCGGAGGCCGCAGCGTCGAGCACCAGGTGTCGATCCGCTCGGCGCGGACCGTGGTCCAGGGACTGCGGGAGGCCGGCCACGAGGTGACGCCCCTGGGCGTGGCCGAGGACGGCTGCTGGATCGACGCCACGGCGTCCGAGGCCGTGATCGGCGGCGAGACCCGGGGCATCCCGGCCCTGGAGGTGCCTGTGGCCCCGACGCTGCGGCACCTGCTGGCCTCGGGCGTGGAGGTGGTGTTCCCGATCCTCCACGGCACCTGGGGCGAGGACGGTACCTTCCAGGGCCTCTGCGAGATGCTCGACCTGCCCTATGTGGGCGCGGACGTCACCGCCAGCGCCATCGCCATGGACAAGGTGCTCGCCAAGCGCCAGCTCGCGGCCTCGGGCGTGCCGGTGGTGGACTACGAAGCCGTCACGCGGCGCGAATTCGAGGCGGCGCCGGGGGATTTCCTGGCCCGCTGCGAACGCCTGCCGCTGCCGGTTTTCGTCAAGCCGCGGGTGGGGGGATCGAGCGTGGGGGTGCGCAAGGTGGCGGACCGCGCGGACCTGGAGGAGGCGGTCCGCTTCGCCCTCCGGTTCGACGACGCCGTGCTCGTGGAGCGGGGCGTCCGGGGGCGGGAGCTGGAGTGCGCCGTCCTGGGCTACCGGGAGATCGAGGCCTCGGCGGTGGGGGAGATCGTCCCCAGCCAGGATTTCTACGACTACGCCGACAAGTACCTGCTGGACGACGCCGGGCTGATCGCGCCGGCGGACCTGCCCGCCCGGGTCTCGGACCGGCTGCGGGAGATCGCCGTCCAGGCCTTCACCGCCATCGGCGGCGTGGGCCTCGCCCGCGTCGACTTCCTGCTCGAAGGGGAAGACGGCCTCTACGTCAACGAGCTCAACACCCTCCCCGGCTTCACCAGCATCTCGATGTATCCCCGCCTCTGGGGCCTCACCGGCATCCCGCTCCCGAAGCTGGTGGACCGCCTCGTCCGGATCGCCCTGGAGCGTCACCGCGACCGGCGGCGCCTGGACGACGGGATCAAGTCCTTCCTGGCCGCGTTGGGTTGAAAGAGGGCGGCCGGTGGGGCGGCCGCCTCGGGAAAGCTATTCGGACGTGGAAGTCGTCCCGGTTCCGACAGGATCGGCCGGTTGGACATCACGGCACTTTACGCACACCCACAGGCAGTGCAGGTAGGTGCAGCCCGCGCCGTTGTCGTAGGGGTTCCAGTCTCTCGGGTCGGCGGTGCAGTGGCAGGCCTGGTGGAGGCAGTAGCCTTCCGGACAGCTCGTGGCGTCCCCCCAGACGATACAGGCATTCTGCTGGACGGGTGTTTGAGTACCCGTGACCGTCGCGGCGGGGGCGATGCCGGTCCTGAAGTTGCTCGACTTCGGCAGCAGGGTTTCCGCCTTGCCGTCGCCGTCGGTGTCCACAAAGATCTTGCCGTTATAGCGGGGCTTCGACGTGTAGCTCCAGACCGCGTTGTTGCTCGGACCGAGGGCGACCTGGCGGGTCATCTCGCGGCGGGCGCCGCTGTCGACGGGGGTGAACACCAGGCGGACCTTCAGCGAGAGGGGGGCCTCGTAGGTGCCGCCGTTCTGCTGCGTCCGCACGATCCGCATGGTGGTGGTCGGCTGCTCGCCCCGCTCAAGGGAGGCTTTCACATTGTAGAGGCCGCAGCCGGTGTCGACGGGCTCGGTGCCTACCAGCGAGAGCGCCATCAGCCGCAGGCGGGTGCTCGCCACGCCGTTCTTGTCGAAGGTGGCGTCGTCGAGACGGTGGACGATGGTATCGGCCCCGTCCAGGCTGCCGGCGGGCTCCACGGCCACGGGTGCCCCCTTGAAGGCGATACGGCCGGTGAAGGGTTTCGAATTCTCACAGAAGAAGCCGGCGGGGATGGGCTCCGACGCGAAGCTCGCATAGGTGCGGCCTTCGCCGGCGGTGGCCCAGAGATCGACTCCGGCGGGAACGACGCTGTCCCCCAGGACGGGGGCGGAAGCCAGGAGCATAAGGATTACTCCCAGCCACAGACGAATGGACGGAGACGCTTTCATGAATCTCCTCCTTTCCCAGAAGTGGCTGCCGGAACGCTGCTTCCCCCTGCCCAGCTCCCCACAGCGGACACCGGAAGCGGTCCGGCGTCCCGCGCCACGGGTTCACGGATGGAGACGAGACCTCTCCTCTTCAATAAGTGCTGAGAGTCTCCGAAAGCGGGCCGTCAGAAGGGAACGACCTCCACCTTCGCCAGTCCCGGATTCACCATGCCGATCTGGCGGGCGGCGGCGTAGGAGAGGTCGATCTCCCGGCCGTCCACGAAAGGTCCGCGGTCGTTGATGCGGACCACGACGGTGCGGTCGTTGTCCAGGTTGCGGACCAGGACGCGGGTGCCGAGGGGGAGGGTGCGGTGCGCGGCGGTCAGCTCGTGCATGTCGTAGGTCTCGCCGCTGGCGGTGGGATTGCCGTGGAACCCCGGGCCGTACCAGGACGCCTTGCCCTGGGACGCGTCCTCGGAGACCAGGTCTTCGGGCAGGATGGCGGCCCGGGACGACAGGAAGAAGTCCTGCTGGCCCGCGGCCACGCCCACGCCGAGATAGGCGGCCAGGACCAGGCCGGGAATCCAGAGGAACCCGTTGCCCCGCCGCCGTGTCGCTTCGTCAGACGTGATGATCCGAGTCCGAGTGCGTGCTCGCCTCATTCAGTGTCCTCCTCGGGCTGGGGTTGTCTTCGAGAGAAGACAACAGGATCCGGCCGTGGGGAATTTCCCGAGGGCTTGGGGAAAGGACCTAAAGGACATAAACGACCTAAAGGACTCAAAGGACTCTAAAAGGACTTAAAGGACAGCGGCTCTCGTCGTTTATGTCCTTTAGGTCCTTTAGGTCGTTTAGGTCCTTTCCCAGGCCAGCCCTAGCGCGCGAACACCACCACGGAAGGCATCCCGATGGCCGCCAGCTCGCGGCGCAGGGACTCGGCCTGGTCGCGCTCGGCGAAGGCGCCGATCTGCACGCGGTTCCAGGTGCCGTCGTTGTCCACCACCGCCTCGGGGTAGAGGCGGGCGATCTCGCGGTGAAGGGAGACGGCCCGTTCGGCCTCGCCGAACGCTCCCACCTGCACGGTGTAGCGCGGCGGCGCCCCGGCCGCGGGCACCAGGTATAGCTCGACGCTCGCCGTGCCCTGCGCCACCACGCCCACCTCGCGGGCGGCGCCGTAGGAGAGGTCGATGATGCGGTTCTTCGAGAACGGACCGCGGTCGTTGATCCGCACCACCACCTCACGGCCGGTACGGGTATTGCGTACACCTACCTTGGTGTTGAAGGGGAGCGAGGGGTGGGCGGCGGTCAGATCGTTCATGTTGTACCGCTCGCCGTTGGCGGTCAGCCGGCCGTGGAACCTGGGGCCGTACCAGGAGGCGATGCCCCTCTCGATCGGCACCCCCACCGACGGCGCCGTCGAGGACGGTTTGCGGTTGTTGGAGCAGCCGCCACCGCCAGGAGCTGGCAAAGGAGCAGGACGGCCAGGGCGAGACGGGAACAGTGCGGACTTGAGAGCCGGGAGTCTTTCCTTCGGCGCATGGGCTTACGGCCTCCGTAAGGTGGTTTCGAGCCATCTTCGTGAGAGCTCTTGGGTCCAGTAGCGCTGGAACGGCTTGCGCTCTAAAGCGATGTTAGCACATCGCGATTTTATGTTATTCCGCCATTCCTCCCCTCCTATACGCGGGGAGCGGCGACGGCGGCGGCCTCGGTCCCTTCCAGGGCGGGCGCCACGACCTCTTCAAGGAACTCGTCCACCTGCTGGGCCGACCGGCCGGTGAAGGCGATGGGGTCGAGCCAGGGCTCGACCTCCTGGGCCGTGAGCCGGAAGTCCGGGTCGCTCACGATGCGGCCGATCAGCGGGATTCTCTCCGCCCTTGCTTTCCAAGGTGCTCTGGGCGCTCCAGGCTGTAGCCGCGGATGCTCTCGTGGAGGTGCTGGCGGTCGCCGCCGCGCAGCACGGCCTCCATCAGGAGCGTCTCGGTGGCCATGAACGGCAGCTCGCGGGCCACCCGGGCGGCGACGGTCCCCTCCCGCACCACGAGGCCGGCCGCGATGTGGGCCGCGAGGCCCAGCACGGCGTCGGCGCAGAGGAAGGAGTCCGGGAGGACGAGGCGGCGGTTGGCCGAGTCGTCCAGGCTCCGTTCCAGCCACTGGGTCGAGGTGTTGAGCGGGCCGTTGAGGCTGTCGGTGATCAGCCGCCGGGCCAGGCCGCACATCCGCTCGGCCCGCACCGGGTTGCGCTTGTAGGCCATGGCCGAGGAGCCGACCTGCTCGGCGTCGAACGGCTCGGAGAGCTCGCCGACGCCCTGGAGGAGGCGGAGGTCGGTGCCGAATTTGTGGCAGCTCTCGGCGATCCCGGCGAGGGTCTGCAGCACCTGGCTGTCCTGCTTGCGGGAATAGGTCTGGCCGGTCACCGGGAAGCTCTCGGCGAAGCCGAGGCGCCGGGCGACGCAGACGGTCGAGCTCGCGGACCTTCCCGTGATCCCCCTGAAACAGGGTCAGGAAGCTCGCCTGGGTGCCGGTGGTCCCCTTGACCCCGCGGCAGCGCAGGGTGCCGAGCCGGTGCCGGACCTCGGCGAGGTCCATCACGAAGTCCTGGAGTCCAGAGGCAGGCCCGCTTGCCCACGGTGGTGAGCTGGGCCGGCTGGAAGTGGGTGTAGGCCAGGGCACGGGATCGCCCGCGTGCGGCGGGCGAAGGCGGCCAGCTCGCGGAGGGTGGCGGCGAGCCGGCCGGCCAGCAGCTCCAGGGCCTCGCGGATCAGCAGGACGTCCGTGTTGTCGGTGATGAAGGCGCTGGTGGCGCCGAGGTGGAGGATGCCGCCGGCCCCCGCGTGCACGCGGTCGGCCTGCTCGGCGTAGTGGCGGAGGTGGGCCACCACGTCGTGCCGGGTGCGCCGCTCGAGCTCGGCCACGCGGTCGAGGTCGACGTCGTCGGCGGTCGCTTTCAGCGCGGCGATCTGCTCGGCGGTGATCGGCAGCCCCAGCTCCCGCTCGCACTCCGCGAGGGTGATCCAGAGCCTGCGCCAGGTCTTGAAGCGGTGGCTGGAGGAGAAGATCCGCGCCATCTCCGGCGAGGCATAGCGTTCGTAGAGAGGGTTTTGCGGGGTTTCGGAGAGCATGACGGGGCGGGATTGTATCAGCGGCCCGTCTGCTACAATCCGCCCCCGCGCCCCTGCCGGGCGTGCCGCATCTCAGCCCGAGCCCAACATGCCTCTACGAGTCGATTCAGAAATCGGACGCCTGCGGCGCGTCCTGGTCCACCGGCCCGGCCGCGAGATCGACTGGATGGTCCCCTCCATGATGGAGAGCCTCCTGTTCGACGACATCCTCGACGGCGACGACGCCCGGGAAGAGCACGACATCTTCCACCAGGTCCTGCGAGCGGGCCGGCGTCGAGGTGCTGGACTCCCAGAACCTGCTGGCCGACGTCCTGGCCGACGAGGCCCCCCGCAAGCGGCTCCTGGACGAGCTGGAGGCCGAGTACGGCGCGCCGTTCAGCGTCGTGCGCGGGCTCTACGAGCTGGAGCCCAGGGACCTCGCCGCGGCCCTCGTCGAAGGCATCCGCGCCCCGGCCGAAATCGCCAACGCGGGGAGCAAGGTCTTCTTCGACCTCTACCCGCTGCCCAACTACTTCTTCCAGCGCGACCCGCAGGTGGTGATGGGCGACCGGGTGGTCATCTCCTCCATGGCGACCGCCGCCCGCGAGCGCGAGCCGCTCCTGGCGCGGACCGTCTTCGAGCACCATCCGGCGCTGTCCGGGTACGAGGCGCTCTACGAGATCGACGTGCCGCCCACCGGGAGCGCCGCATCACAACCCGCACTTCCCGTATCCCTCCCTCGAAGGGGGAGACGTCCTGGTGGTGAGCTCCGGAGATCGTCCTCGCGGGCCTTTCCGAGCGGACCAACCGCCGGGGCATCGAGGTCCTGGCCGAGCTACCTGCGGCAGGAGGAGCACCTCCTTCCGGCACCTCGTCATGGTCGAGCTGCCGCGCAAGCGCTCCTACATGCACCTCGACACCGTCTTCACCCTCATCGACCGCAACCTCTGCCTGGCCCACATGCCGGTCATCCAGCCCGGCGGTCCGGAGTCGGCCCACGTCTACACCGTGGACCTCTACGCCAAGGACCTGACCTTCACTCTGCGGCCTTCGCTCCTGGAGGTCCTGGCCGAGCTCGGGCAGGAGCTGGAGGTGGTGCCCTGCGGCGGCGCCCTCGACGCCATCGACCAGGAGCGCGAGCAGTGGACCGACGGCGCCAACGCCTTCGCCATCGCCCCGGGTCTGATCCTGCTCTACCGGCGCAACCACAAGACCATGGACGAGCTGGCGCGGCGCGGCTGGCGCATCCTCCCCGAGGAAGAGGTCGTGGCCGGACGGCACGACCTGCTCGGCGGCGGTCCGGCGGTCATCTCCCTCAGCTCCAACGAGCTCTCCCGCGCCCGCGGCGGTCCCCGCTGCATGACCATGCCCATCGAGCGGGACCCGCTGTAGCCCGACAACCTTCAAATCATCCTTCCGATCCGGAGGAGACGCATGCCTCGTCACCTGATCTCGATCCACGACCTGACCGCGGCGGAGGTGGCCGGCCTCTACCGGCTCGCCGCCGACGTCAAGGCGAACCCGTCGAAGTACCACAACCACATGCACCGCAAGACGCTGGGGATGATCTTCGAGAAGTCCTCGACGCGCACGCGGGTGAGCTTCGAGGTGGGCATGGCCCAGATGGGCGGCCACGCCCTGTTCCTCTCCAGCCGCGACATCCAGCTCGGCCGCGGCGAGCCGATCTCCGACACCGCGCAGGTGCTCTCGCGCTACGTCGACGGCATCATGGCCCGCACCTTCGCCCACCAGACCGTGACCGACCTGGCGAAGTACGGCTCGGTGCCGGTCATCAACGGCCTGACGGACGACCTCCACCCCTGCCAGGGGCTGACCGACTACTTCACCCTGATGGAGGTCTTCGGCGGCCTGGACGCCCTGCGGGGCCGCAAGCTCGCCTACGTGGGCGACGGCAACAACATGGCCCACTCGCTGATGTTCGCCGCCGCCAAGGTGGGGATGGACGTGGCCGTCGCCTCGCCCAAGGGCTACGAGGTCAAGGAGCATTACGCCGATCTCGTCCGCCAGGACGCCGAGGCCGCGGGCACGAAGGTGACCGTGACCAACGATCCCGCGGAGGCGGTGAAGGACGCTTCCTGCGTCTACACCGACGTCTGGGCGTCGATGGGGCAGGAAGCCGAGCAGCAGGAGCGCCTGAAGGCCTTCAAGGGCTTCACGGTGGACAGCGCGCTGATGTCCCACGCCCGCAAGGACGCCGTCTTCCTCCACTGCCTGCCCGCCCACCGCGGCGAGGAAGTGGCGGCGGAAGTCTGCGACGGTCCCCAGAGCCGCATCTTCGACGAGGCGGAGAACCGTCTGCACGTCCAGAAGGCGGTGATGTTGTGGTCGATGGCGGGGGTGGAGGTCGCCTGACCGGGGAAGCTCTCAGGTCCGGCGGGGATCGCGACGATCCGCCCGGTCCATCTCCGAATCCCCGGGGGCTTGTCGCGATCCCCGCTTGCGTCGCGACGGGGGAGGCCGGGGATCGCGACAGGGTACCGCTCAAGTTGCAACGAGTCCCGCGGGATTACGACAGGTCCTCCTGAACCCTCGACGAGTACACCGGGGAAGTAGGCCGGTTCAGCCGGCCTCCTGGCTCCTCTGCGGGAAACCGACGTATCTCCCGAGGTACGCGGCAAGTACCGCGGAGGGATTGCGACGAATATCTCGCGGGATTGTCGCGAGGGACGGGGTGGTGCGGCCACGGTCACTAAAATCGGTCCGGACTTCAGAGTCGGCGGTCGTACGAAGAGAGATGGCTGTCCGTGGACCAGATGTAGACGCGCCGCATCGGGTTCAGCTTGCACTGCACTGTCGAACTCTTGACGGATCGTCAGGTCCCCGAGACCAGAGCCGAGCTTGGCCCAGTCCGGGAACTCGCTCCAGCCATTCGAGAAGAGCCTCCTGGTCCTTGAAAAGTGGAGTGGGGGTGAAGGGGGAGTCACCCTGGATGGCCTGCTTCACGAACTGAAGGAAGCGCTGGGCCGTGCTGCGGCGCTGCCGGCCGTCGCCGTTCTGGCCGATGTGGTTTCCTGTCTCGATGATGGCGCTCATCGGGAGGAGCAGGGACTCCATCTTGATCTTCCCTGCCATCTCGGCATAGACCGCCTCGTGGTTCCCGCACTTGGTGGGGACCCGTAGGATCTCGCAGAGGATGGAGGAGTCAATCAGGCAGACGCTCAAGCGGATTCGACCTTGCGCCGGAAGTCGGAGAGCCAGGCGAGCCCTTTCTCCACCTTCAGGGCCTTGTCTCGCTTGGCGGGGTCTTTGAGGAATCGGTCGAGGACGCCCCGGGTGACCAGGCTGCCGAGGGGACCCTGGGCGACCAGCTCCGGATAGCTCTCCAGATCCTCCAGGCGGATCAGCCGGCTGTCGCCCTCTTTGGGATCGCGGTAACAGGCGACCGTATCGGGGACCGCTTCGAGAGGGAGGGCGTCCAGGAGGGCGGGGTTGTGAGTGGTGAGGAGGACTTGGAGATCGCGCTCGCGGGCGATCGTCTGAATATCCAGGAGGAGCTTTTCCGCCCGGCTCGGATGGACGCCGTTGTCGATTTCTTCGACCACGACGACCGATCCTTCTGGGAGCTGAGAGGAGAGCTGCTGCTAAGGCAAGCACCCGCAGAGTGCCGTCCGAGAGCAGAGCGGCCTCTCGGGGACCGCTTTCCCGCCAAACGTCTCGTGGAGCTGGACCATGACCTCGCCGCGTTGGGTTTTTAGGTAGGTGATTCGCTGATGTCCTGCTCCGGAAGAGACCGGATAATCCCTAGAATCCTTGCCTTCTGACCTTCTTCCTCTGTCAGGTGGTGCAGCACTGAGGAGAGGGCTGAGCCATCGCGCTTGAGCTTCTTTTCCTGGATGAAGCTGTACTCCCGCATCCGTCGTGGATCAGGATCGAGGAAGAGCATGGAGGATAGGGCGTGCACGAGCGGGATGATCTCCGCGATGGGCCGGAATGCTGTGTCCATGAGCTCCTCCATGATCGATGCAAAGCGGCGCGCCGTCGGCTCGTCGTGAGACTGCCCGTCTTGGCGCCTGCTTCTGCCGAGTCATATTTGACCAGAGATCCCAAGAGAGCACGTTCGTCTTGATCGCGATTCCCTGTTCGGTAACTCGGAAAGTGACCGTGAAGCTCAACGGAACGCTTTCGGGGTCTTCTGTCACCTCGCAGCCGAGAGAGATTTCTCCTTCTCCGCTACTTAAATCCGAAAATCTCTCCCCTCAGAGAGATCTCCTGCTCGCGGACAGCATAGAGAAGATCGTTGAGAGCATTCCCTGACGTCAGCCAGGACAGGAGCTGCATCGCCTCGATGGCATTGCTCTTTCCTGAAGCGTTCGCCCCGATCAAGAGAGTCAGCGGAGCCAGGGGAAGGGTGGCCTCCCGGAAGCTCTTGAAGTTCTTGATCGTGAAGCTCTTGAGCATGACGCCGCCAAGTCTACACGCCTTCCGCGCCGAGGGTGACGGACTATTCCATCAGACAACGCATCTCTGTGCAGGAGTCGCTCGCCGGCTCTCCCGCCTCCTCTCTCCCGCGGCTTACCCCACGCGGCCACACGGAGAGAGGGGGCGGTAATCTCCTCAGATCCCCAGCTTCACTGCCAGATCCCGCCACGCCTTCCCGCGATGGCTGACGGCGCCCTTTTCGGCCCCGGTCAGCTCGGCGAAGGTGAGATCCGAGCCGTCCGGGAGGAAGACCGGGTCCCAGCCGAAGCCATGGGAGCCGCGGGGAGGCAGGACCAGGGTCCCCTCCGTCCTCCCCTCCGCGATCACCTCCCGGTCGCCGTCCCTGTAGAGCAGGAAGCAGCGGGCGCTGGCGCGGCGGTCTCCCAGGGACTGCGCCGTGCGGGCCAATCCCTCGGCGCCGACCGCCTGAAGCATCCACTTCACGAGAGGACCCGGGAAGCCGTTGAGGGCCGCGAGGTCCAGGCCGGCTTCCTCGACCACCAGCGGACGCCCCAGCCGCCGCCACGCCTCGTCCGCCTTGGCCCGGACTACCTCCAGGTAGTCGAGGGACTGGATCTCGGGGAGGTCGACTTCGACGGCTTCGAGGTCGGTTCCGAGGGCGAGGCGGGCCTCGGCGATCTTGCCGCGGTTGCCGGTGACGAGGACGAAGGGGGGGCGGGGCATGTCGTGGAGATGAGGCATCATTTCCTGAGTTGGGAACAGGGGTTGTCCAAGTCGTTGGGGGATGATACTTTCTTGCCAGCCCCGCCCGGGCATAAATGCCCGGGCTAGCGGAAAACAGCCGGGTAAACCCGACTGACAAAGTCCCCTTCAGGGGGCTCTTTTCGACTAGCCCGGGCATTTATGCCCGGGCGGGGCTCGTGCCTACTCTATATGTCCTATCAAGTCCTCATCAGCTCGACCCCCAGAGACAGGGATCTCGCGGAGAACCTCGCCCAGCACGTCCGCGAGGCGGGAGCCCACGTGTTGTCTGTCGAGCAGACGCCGAACCGGGGTGACAGCATCGACTTCGGCTTGCGGCGGGCGCTCCAGAAGGCGGACGAGGTCGTCCTGATCCTGACGGACCGGTCTCTGAACAACCCCTACCTCCTCTTTGAGCTGGGAGCGGCCTTCTCCATGCATAAGCGGGTCATACCCCTCCTCGTCGGAGTGACCGACGCGGAGATCCCGCCGCTCATCGCGCGGTTCCAGTATGTAAAGTACTCCGACCTCCGGCGCTACCTGTCCGAGTTGGAGAAGCGGGCGAACCCTACTGCCGGTGATCCACCCCTGGCCGCCGCGCGCTGAGGGCGCCTAGAGCTCCTCCGCCAACCGCCGCAGCTCCCCGATCAGCTCGTCCACCTGATGGCGGAGGTGTCTTTCATCTCCCGAATTGTCGAGAATCCGGTGAGCGGCCTCCCGCCGCTCCTCGCCGTCCCCCTGGGCCAGGAGACGGGTGCGGGCGTCCTTCTCGTCCATCCCTCGTTCGATCGCTCTCTGGAGGCGCAGCTCGCAGGGGGCTTCCACCGTCACGACCAGATCGAACTCGGGGGTGAAGCCGGCTTCCACCAGCAGCGCGGCCTCGAGGACGATCACCTCACGGGCGCCCGCCGCGAGGCGTCCGAAGCTCTCCCGCACCAGGGGATGGATGGCGGCTTCGAGCTTGTGGCGGGCCTCGGGATCGCGGAAGACGCGGTCCGCCACTCTCGAATGGTTGACGCCGCCCCGCTCCTCCAGGACCTCGGCGCCGAAGATCCTCTTGACCGCCTCCGTACCCGCGCCCCCGGGCTGGTAGAGCTCGGCCACCAGGCGGTCGGCGTCCACCACCTGGAACCCCGTCTCGCCCAGCCAGCGGGCCACGGTGGACTTGCCGCTGGCAAGGCCTCCCGTCAGGCCGACCTTGAGGGCGCGCGAGCTCACGACGGGAGTCCCTGCCTCCGCCGCGCCGCCTTCAGGGTGTTGAAGAGGACCATGGCCACGGTCAAGGGGCCGACGCCGCCCGGCACCGGGGTGATCGCCGAAGCCTTGGGCGCGACCTGGGTGAAGTCTACGTCGCCCACCAGGATGTAACCCTTGGAGGCGAACTGCTTCCGCCGCTCCTCGTCGCCGGGGAAGAGGCGCTCGGCTTCGGCGGCGTCCGAGACGCGGTTGATGCCGACGTCGATCACCACCGCCCCCTCCCGGACGTGCTCGGCCCGGATCATCCCCGCGCGGCCGATGGCGGCCACCAGGATGTCGGCCTCGCGGGTGACGGCCGGCAGGTCGGCGGTGCGGGAGTGGCAGACGGTGACGGTGCAGTTTTCGCGCAGCAGCAGGCCGGTCATGGGCTTGCCCACGATGGCGCTGCGGCCCACCACCACGGCGCGGCGGCCGGAGAGCGGGACGCCTGTGCGCTTGAGGAGGTCGATGACGCCGGTGGGCGTGGCGGGGGTGAAGCCCTCCTCGTCCAGCCAGAGCCGCCCGACGTTGACCGGATGGAAGCCGTCCACGTCCTTCTCCGGCGAGATGCGGTGGAGGATCTTCTTCTCGTCGATCTGGCGGGGGAGGGGGAGCTGGACCAGGATGCCGTCCACGGCGTCGTCTTCGTTGAGCTGGTCGACCAGGGCTAGCAGCTCACTTTCGGAGGTCTCGGCGGGGAGCCGGAGGGTGCGGCTGAGCATGTCGATCTCGGCGCATCCCCGCACCTTGCTCCCCACGTAGACCTGCGAGGCCGGGTCTTCGCCGACCAGGACCGCCACGAGTTGAGGGAGGCGGGCGCCGGCCGCGGCCATCTCGCGGACCTTCCCGGCCAGCTCGGCGCGGATTTCGGCGGCGGCGGCCTTGCCGTCCAGGAGCGTCGTCGTCATCGTCATTCCGGAATTCTCCCCTTGTAGATACAGACGGTGCCGCCCGAGAGGTCCTCCCAGGCGAGATCGGTGAAGCCGGCGGCGGCCATGCGGTCCAGGAATTCCTGGCGCTGCGGGAAGCCCAGGACCGAGTTCGGCAGGTAGGTGTAGGCCGATCCCTTGGGCGACACGAGGCGGCCGATCCACGGCAGCAGGCGGAGGAAATAGAAGAGGTAGAGGCCCTTGATCGGCTGCCGTTCCGGGATGGCGCACTCCAGGACGACCAGCCTGCCGCCGGCCTTCAGGACCGAGGCGAGCTGACGGAGGGAGGCGTCGAGGTCGGCCACGTTGCGCAGGCCGAAGGAGACGGTGGCGCCCTGGAAATGCCGGGCCGGGAAAGGGAGGGCCAGGGCGTCGGCGGCGAGCGCGGCGGGCCGTGGAGCGGCGACTTTCTGGAACTTCCGGCGGGCTATGGCCAGCATCGGCACGCAGAAGTCGGCGGCGGCGACGCGGGCGCCCCGGCGGCGCAGGGCGGTGGCCTGGTCGCCGGTGCCGCAGCAGAGGTCGAGCACCCTGGCGCCGGAAGGAAGCCCCAGGGCCGCGACGGCCTTGCGCCGCCAGAGCACGTCCAGGTTGGCGGAGAGCAGGTGATTCAGCAGGTCGTAACGGGGCGCCACACCCGCGAACATGTCGCGGATGGCGCGCCCGGACTTGTCGAGCGTAGTGGTGGATTCAGCCATCTCGGAGAGAGTGTATCCGAGTCGTTGACAGTCCTTGCGGGGAGCCGTAGCCTCGACAGGGACAGGAGGTGAGGGATGGCCCAACCAGCCTACAAGTTCCCCACGGAAGAAAGCGGACAGAGCTGGCCCGCTCAGGGAGCGTGGACCTATGGGGACTATCTGCGCCTCCCCAATGACGGCAATCGATACGAGGTCATCCGGGGAGTCCTCTACGTGACGGCGGCGCCGCGGTGGGAACACCAGGACGCCGGAAGCGAGTTGGAGACCCGTCTCCGGCCCTTTGTCCGGAATCGCAGGCTCGGCGTCGTCGTCAGGGCTCCCTTCGACGTCAGGCTCCCCTCTGGAATCAGCGATCCCGTGCAGCCCGACCTCGTGTTCTTCCGGAAGGGGAACGCGCCCCGGCGGGGGAGTCACTCCTTCGAAGGGGTGCCGGACATGGTGGTCGAGATCCTCTCCCCAGGCACCTACCATCGCGACCATACCGTCAAGGTGCCGGCGTACGAGGAAGCGGGCGTCCCTGAGTGCTGGTTGATCGATCCGGGTGCCCGGACGGTCGTCGTCTATGTCCTTGAAGACGGCAGGTACGTCGAGCTGGTCCGCGGCGGCGCCGGCGACGAGGTCTGGTCCTCCGTGGTCCCGGGTTTCCGGGTACCGGTGGAGGATCTGTTCGTCGAAGAGTGACGGAGGCGCCGGTGGCCCTGCGGTCCGGAACCGGGTATAATGAGCGCTGCCGCGGCGGGGTGGGGGAGACGGTGACGTCGTCCGTGCTTCCGGGGTTCCGCCTGGAGGTCGCCGGGTTGTTCCCGCGACAGAGCTGAAGCTTTAGCCTTTCGCCCCTTGACAAGCTCCGTCGCCGGACCTACCATTTGGGTCCTTTGCGTCGCGAAGGCGGGTATGGTACGCCGCGCCTGGCGATCCTTTCCCCAGCCATAGACTGGAGAGTTTGAGATGCTGAAGAAGACCTACAGCCCGAAGCTCGCCGAGATCGAGCATCGGTGGTACGTGCTGGACGCCGCCGGGATCCCCCTGGGGCGGCTCTCCTCGCTGGCGGCTCGCCTGCTGATGGGCAAGCACAAGCCGACCTATGCCACGCACATCGACACGGGCGATTTCGTGATCGTCATCAACGCCGAGAAGGCGGTGCTGACCGGGCGCAAGGAAGAGCAGAAGATCTACTACCATCACACGGGGTATCCGGGCGGCATCAAGTCCGAGACGGCGTCCAAGCGTAGGCAGCGCCGGCCCGCCAAGCTGGTCGAGGAGGCCGTCTGGGGGATGCTCCCCAAGGGGCCGCTGGGCCGCAAGCAGCTCAAGAAGCTGAAGGTGTACGCCGGCCCCGCGCATCCGCACCAGGCGCAGCAGCCCGAGACCTACGACGTCGCCGCGGCGCTGTAGAGATCCAAGGAGAGATCGAGTGAACCAGCAACACTATGGCACTGGGCGCCGCAAGACGGCCGCGGCTCGCGTGTTCATGCGGCCCGGCGCGGGCGACATGAAGATCAACGGCCGCACTCTCGACAACTACTTCCCCAACGAAGTGTTGAAGATGATCATCAAGCAGCCTTTGCTGCTGACGGAGACGGCCGAGAGGTTCGACATTCACGTCACGGTGGCGGGCGGCGGCAGCGCGGGCCAGGCCGGTGCGATCCGGCACGGCATCTCGCGCGCCCTGCTCGAGTACAACGGCGAGCTGCGCGATCGGCTGAAGTCGGCCGGTTTCCTGACGCGCGATCCGCGCAAGAAGGAACGGAAGAAGTACGGCCAGCGGGGCGCCCGGGCGCGCTTCCAGTTCAGCAAGCGATAGAAGGAGAGACTCTTGGTAGAAGTCACGATGAAGGAACTGCTGGAAGCCGGTGTCCACTTCGGGCACCAGACCCGGCGCTGGAACCCGAAGATGAAGCCGTACATCTTCGGCAAGCGCAACGGGATCTACATCATCGACCTGCAGAAGACGCTGAAGCTGTTCAATCAGGTCGCTGATTTCGTGCATCAGCTCGCGACGGAAGGCAAGCGCATCCTGTTCGTGGGCACGAAGCGGCAGGCGCAGGAGGCGATCGCCGAAGAGGCGGCCCGCTGCGGCGAGTTCTACGTGACGAACCGCTGGCTGGGCGGCACCCTGACCAACTTCGTCACGCTGCGCACCTCCATCCAGCGGCTCAAGGAGATCGAGGCCCGTCTCGGCGACGAGAACAGCCCGCTCACCAAGAAGGAGAAGCTGCGGCTGGACCGCGAGCGCGAGCGCATGGCGAAGAACCTCGAGGGCATCCGCGACATGGACGAGTTGCCGGACGCGCTGTTCATCGTCGATCCCAAGAAGGAGGACATCGCGGTCTCCGAGGCGAACAAGCTGGGCATCCCGGTGATCGCCATCGTCGACACGAACTGCGATCCGGAGCTGATCGACTACCCGATCCCGGGCAACGACGACGCCATCCGCGCCATCCGTCTGTTCGCGTCGCGGATCGCCGACTCCTACCTCGCCGGCTCCGGCAAGCTGGAAGAGGAGTCGATGATCCGGTCCAAGGACGGCGTGCGCATGCCCGTCTTCGACAAGGACGCGGCGGCGGCCGCTCCGGCCTAGCGTCCGCGTCCGCCGCTCCCCTACGACTTCACGATACGGAGCGCCGCGCGGCTTCGCAGCCCGCGGCGCTTTTGTCCGCCTGAATCTTCCGTTTTTTCGCGGTTCGCAAGGAGAATGCGTCATGGCTGAAATCACCGCTGCAATGGTCAAGGAGCTTCGGGAGCGCACCGGCGCCGGGATGATGGACTGCAAGAACGCCCTCAACGACTGCAAGGGCGACATCGAGGCCGCGATCGACACGCTGCGCAAGAAGGGCCTCGCGGCGGCGGCCAAGAAGGCCGGCCGCGTCACGGCCGAGGGCGCCGTCGGCTCGTACATCCACGGCGGCGGCAAGCTCGGCGTCCTGGTCGAGGTCAACTGCGAAACCGACTTCGTGGCCCGCACCGACGCCTTCCAGGAACTGGTGCGCGACATCGCGATGCACATCGCCGCCGCCGAGCCCCGCTTCGTCCGCCGCGAGGAGGTCACCGCCGAGGACCTGGAGCGGGAGCGCGCGATCTTCCAGGAGCAGGCGCTCGCCTCGGGCAAGCCGGCCAACGTGGTGGAAAAGATCGTCACCGGCAAGATGGAGAAGTACTACGGCGAGTTCGTGCTCCTCGAGCAGCCGTTCGTCAAGAACCCCGATCAGACGGTGGCCCAGCTCATCGCCGAGCGGGTCGGCAAGATCGGCGAGAACATCCAGGTGCGGCGCTTCGTGCGCTTCAAGCTGGGCGAGGGCATCGAGAAGCGTCAGGACGACTTCGCCGCCGAAGTCATGGCCCAGGCGAGCCGCTGATGCTGGAAGCAGCGGGTACGGGGGAGGGCCCGAAGTTCAAGCGGGTCCTCCTCAAGCTCTCCGGCGAAGCCCTGATGGGCTCGCAGTCGTTCGGCATCGACGAGAAGGTCGTGGCCGCCATCGCCGACCAGCTCCGCGACATCCACTCGCTGGGCGCCGAGATCGCCATCGTGGTCGGCGGCGGCAACATCATCCGCGGCCTCGCCGCCGCCCATCGGGGTATCGAGCGGGTGACGGGCGACTACATGGGCATGCTCGCCACGGTCATCAACGGCCTCGCCCTCCAGGACGCCATGGAGAAGCGGGGAGTGCCCACGCGGGTGCAGACGGCCATCGACATCCGCGAGGTGGCCGAGCCCTTCATCCGGCGGCGGGCCATCCGCCATCTGGAGAAGGGGCGGGCGGTGATCTTCGCCGCCGGCACCGGCAATCCGTTCTTCACCACCGACAGCGCCGCGGCCCTGCGCGCCAACGAGATCCACGCCGAGATCCTGCTCAAGGCGACCAAGGTCGACGGCCTCTACACGGCCGATCCGGAGAAGGACCCGAACGCCGTCATGCTCCCGGAGGTGACCTATCAGGAGGTTCTGGAGAAGAATCTCCAGGTGATGGACACCGCGGCGATCAGCCTGTGCCGGGACAACGGCATTCCCATCGCGATTTTTGACATGATGACACCCGGAAACATCCGCCGGGTCGTCTGCGGCGAGCGGGTCGGTTCCATCGTGCGGGCCTGACCGCCCGCGGCCCTTAGGAGAGCAGGAGGGAACATGAAAGAGCTGTTCAAGGAAGTCGAGACGCACATGAAGCACGCGGTGGACCACTTCCATCACGAGCTGAAGCATCTGCGCACCGGGCGCGCCTCGCTGGCGCTGCTGGAGGGCGTCACCGTGGACTACTACGGCAGCCAGGTCCCCTTGAACCAGGTGGCGAACCTCTCGGTGGCCGACGCGACGATGATCGTCGCCCAGCCGTTCGACCCGAGCCAGAGCTCCGCCATCGAGCGCGCCATCATGAAATCCGACCTGGGGCTGAACCCGTCCTCGGACGGCAAGGTCATCCGCATCCCGGTGCCGCCGCTGACCGAGGACCGGCGCAAGGAAATCGTCAAGAAGGCCCACGATCAGGCCGAGCACGCCAGGACCGCCGTGCGGCAGGCTCGCCGCGAGGGCAACGAAAAGCTCAAGAAGAAAGAGAAGGACAAGGAGATCAGCCAGGACGACGAGCGCCGCGGCCTCGACGAGGTCCAGAAGCTCCACGACCGCTACATCGGCGAGATCGCCACGGCGCTCCAGAAGAAAGAGCAGCAGATCATGGAGGTCTAGGCCTCCTGTTCCTCTACGGCTACCATCCCGTCCGCGAAGCGCTGCGGCACCGCCCGCACGAGGTGGTCCGCGTCCTGGTGAGCGCGGTGCGGGCGGGCCGGCGCCGCGACGAGATCGAGGAGGCCTGCCGGCGCCACCGGGTCTCCTTCGAGGTCGTGCCGGAGCGCACCCTCTCCCAGATCGCCGGTCCGGCCCACAACGGCATGGCCGCCGAGGTGCGCGCCGAGGCGGCGGCTCCGGCGGCCGGCGGCGCCGACCCGGATCTGGTGGTGCTCCTGGAAGACGTCCAGGATCCCCGCAACCTCGGGGCCGTCCTCCGGGTCTGCGAGGGGGCCGGCGTCGGCCGGGTGCTGATCCGCGACCGCGGCTCGGCGCCGGTCTCGCCCACCGTGGCCAAGACCGCGGCCGGCGCCACCGAGTGGCTCGCCGTCGAACGCATCACCAATTCCGGCATGGAGATCGAGCGCCTCAAGGAGGAGGGCTACTGGGTCTACGGCACCGACCCGGCGGGCGACCCGCCCTGGGACGTGGACCTCTCCGGCAAGGTGGTGCTCTGCTTCGGCGGCGAGGAGAAGGGGCTCCGCGCCCGCACCCGCCAGCTCTGCGACCGCATGATCGGCTTGCCCATGCGCGGCCGGGTGGGCTCCCTCAACATCGCCACCTCGGCGGCGGCGGTGCTCTACGACGCGGTTCGCCAGCGGAGCACCCGGGGCCTCGAGGTCACCGAGCTTCAGAAAAGCCTGCTGGAAGACTGAATCTTTCTTGCTCCTTCCCCCTGTCCCGGATTGTGCGATACTCAACACAAGGTTTCTGTAGTTCCCATCTGGGGAAAAGAAATGTAGCAATCCTTTCTTTTGCGCAACCTTGCCGTTGTTGTAACGGCCGGGGAGGAAAGAACGCCCAATGAGGGCAAGGAGGAGAGCCAGATGAAAATGCAGTGTTTGGTTCGTTGCCTGATCGTCCTCGCGGTCGTGATCCTTCCGATGACCGCGATGGCGGGGGAGATCGCCCGGGTCCAGGTCGGCGGGTCCCAGGTGGACTGGGAGCCGGTGGCCGCGTACGAGTCTCTCGTGCTCACGGTCGCGCGTCCGGACGGCAGCACGGTCCGCCAGGAAGTCGCGGCCGGCGGCGACGTCGTCTTCGAGCTCGCGGCGGGAGATCCGGACGGCGTCTACACCTGGGAGCTGCGGGCCGCCCCGCGCCTGAGCGCGGAGGTGCGGCGGGAGCTCCAGAAGGCCCGGCGGACGGGGGATGCCACCGTGCAGGGAAGGCTGAGGAGAGAAGGGAAGCTGCCGGCGGACCTCGTGCAGTCCGGCTCCTTCACGGTCCTGCGGGGCGGCATCGTGCCTCCGGACCGCGAAGAGCGCCCGGCCGCCGCGCAGGCCAAGGACCTCGGGACGTTCGCCGAGGCCGACCAGGTCATCCCGGACGACCTGATCGTCCAGGGCAGCGGCTGCTTCGGCTTCGACTGCGTCAACAACGAGAGCTTCGGCTTCGACACCATCCGCCTGAAGGAGAACAACCTCCGCATCAAGTTCGAGGACACCAGCGTCGGCACCTTCCCCTCCAACGACTGGCAGCTCACCGCCAACGACTCCGCCAGCGGCGGCTCCAACAAGTTCTCGATCGAGGACATCACCGGCGCCAAGGTGCCGTTCACGATCACGGCGGGCGCCTCGACCAACTCGATCTTCGTCGACAGCACGGGCCGGGTCGGCTTCCGGACCTCCACGCCGGTGCTCGACCTTCACGTGACCACCAGCAACACCCCGGCCATGCGGCTGGAGCAGAACAACTCGGGCGGCTTCACGGCCCAGACCTGGGACATCGCCGGCAACGAGGCCAACTTCTTCGTCCGCGACGTGACCGGCGGCTCGCGCCTGCCCTTCCGCATCCGTCCGGGCGCGCCGACGAGCTCGATCGACATCAGCTCGGACGGTGACGTGGGCATCGGCGACGCGTCTCCCGACGCAAAGCTCGACGTAGAGACGGGCGAGGTGCGGTTCCCCGGCGGCACCGCCAGCACCAATGCCTTAAATACTCACTTCAACTTCGTCGACGATGGCATCAACTACCTCCGGGGCACCACCGTCGCGGCGGATGACGGCGGATTCTTTGCTATCGGCTGCCGGGCCCCGAGCTTCGATCTGGAAATCGGCAATGGCACCGCCGCTAACTGCGGCACCGGCACGTTCTCAAGAATCAACGCCGGAAGCACGACCTTCACGGCGTCTTCGTCGCGCACGATCAAAGAGAACCTGGTGCCCGTCAGTTTGAAAGGCATCCTGGAGAAGATCTCCGCCATCGACGTGTACAAGTACGATTTCATCAGCGGGCCCAAGGACCGGTTGGGCCTCATGGCCGAGGACTTCCACCAGGTCTTCCAGCGCGGGTCCGATAAGCTGATTGACGGACAAGAGGTCGAGATGGCCCTCTGGCTCGCCGTGAAGGAGCTGACGGCCCGGAACGAGGAGCTCCTCAAGAGGCTAACAGCTCTTGAAGCGCGGCTGGCAGCCAACCAGGGGAGCACGCAGGAGAAGACCGCGCCCTAGAGCTCGTACTCGCGGCGACGAACGAACCCCGCGAGCGTGGCTCTTGGCTACGCTCACCCGCCGTGCCTGCCGAAGCCGGTAGGCGCGGCGGGGGTGTCTCGCCTGCAGCCCCAAACATGCTAAGCAACCCTTGGTCCGTCAGTTTTCCCGTTTCCGGCTGATGAGATGCAGCATCGCCCGGTCTCGCGACACCGTCCTGCTCAGAGCGAAGACCGTGAAGCGTCTGCTCCTGAAGTCGAGGAGGCTCTTTACCGCGTGCAGGCCCGCCACTCACTGCGATGCGATCTCCTTGGCGTCAAAACCTTCGGCAGTCTTGGTAACAGGGGCATAGTACCGCTCCTGGACTACCCGCAATCCCCAGTAGCTGCCGAACAGACTGTACAGCAGCAGCCCCGCGAGTACCGCCCGGCTCATCCAACGCGCGGCTCGGCGCGACGCCAGCGCCCGGGGCGAATACTCGACCGCCGCCCAGAAAATGGCCGGCAGGAACGCGTACCAGTTCCGCCCCTGCGCCTGGAAGAAGTTGCCGGAGTAAACGTAGGCCGCACCCATCACTACGGCAAAGCCGAGATAGCTAATCAGCAGCGGGCGGCTCACCATTAGCCACAGAACGCGCTGGCGTGGGCCGCGCAACCAGTGCTTGGCCAAGGCGGCGGCTGCCTGTTGCCAGCGCAGCACGAGCAGCACCAGCAGAGCCACCATCCCGACTTGCAGCAGCAGGACGACCACCTCGTGAACGGCGCCGGAGACGATCACCACTGGTGTGTCGAGCCAGCCGAAGAGCCACCAGAAAGTGCGAAAGGTGACACCGTCCTGAGCGAAGAAGTTGTGCAACGCGGAGCGCACAATGCGAACCAGGTAAACCGGCTTGCTGCCGGCCTCTTGCAAAAGCTGCCAGCGCAGGCTTCCAGTATTGAAGTGGCGCAGCGCTGAGCCACCGCCCGAACTGATCCAAAGCTGCAACTCCGCAGCCAGCATCACTGGTCCGAATAGCAATAAGCCCCAAGCGAGCCAACGGCGCTGCCGCCAGCGCGTGTGTGCCACCGCCAGCAGCGCTACGACGGGTAGCGCCACGCTCACGAAAACGTGGTACTTGCTGAGCAGGAGGAGCGCCAGCGCGAGGCCGGTCGCCGCCAGCCGCCTGGCCGAGGGCGGCTCGGCCGCCGCCCGGAGCGCGAGCCAGAGACAGAGTGGCACCGCCGCGAAGGCCAGGTTGTCCGGTTGCACGTAGGATGAGACGAAAGAGGTCAGCGGCAAGAGGCCCACCGCCGTCAAGATCCCGAGCGCCCGCCAAGGTGGGCATGCTTGGCGCCGCAGCACGGCCCACCACGCCATCAGCCCTAAACCCAACAGCAGCACCGAGAAAGCGCGAGTGGCGAAGAAAAGGGTAACCAGGCCGGGGAAACAACGGTTCCAGGCAGCGGCCCAAAGGGCGGCCAGTGCATAGTAGCCCACTGGGTACTCAGTAATGACCCAGGGATTGCGCAATGGCGGTTGCAGCAATCTCGGCGCACTGCGGTCGAGGGCGGCAAAGAAGGCGGTGGTGCCGTACCCAGCGGGCGGCTGGACCTCAGGTCGGAAGCGGGTCTGCTTGGTGCCGCTGCCCTGCGCCAGATGCGAGGTGTAGGGGTGTGTAATGGGTACGAAAGGATTGGTCCCCGAGATCTCCGCCACAGGACGGTCGCTGGCGAGCAGCAGGCGGCGCGCGGTAACCAAGCTTACGACGTAGTCAAAGTGCACGTCCTCGTCGGGTGCGCCGAAGATCGGTACCCGCGCCGCCCACCACGCGCTCAGCCCCATGGCGACGGCCAGCACAAGGGCGAGACCGCACCGCAAGGGCCAGCGCGGCCGGGCGCGGCGCGGCTCCATAGGCGACGCGGCAGCGGCACGAGGCGGGCGCTTGCGCCGGCGGCGTGCCATCAGCGGGGCTCCACCGTCACTGGCACGAGCAAGCGAGCGGCGCCGCGGTTCTCGAACCAGATCACCAACTCGTGCACCAGGTCCACCTGCAACCGGTAGCGCCCCGGTTGCTCCGGCAGCGGGAGATCTACGGGCATAACGAGCGACTCGCCTGGCCGCAGTGGCGATGGCAGATCCAGGCGGTTCGAATAATCGCTGACCAGCACGTCGGAATCGGCCTGCCACCAGCGCCAGCCGAGGCGCACCGCTCCCGCTCCCTGGCGGTTGACCGGATCGGCCATCTGGGCGTCGGGCCAGATCTCGGTGCCGGCATTGCGGAACGAAACCAGCAACTGCACGGTCTCGCCTGCTTTCAGGCGCGGCGGCAACTGCACGCCTCCCCAGTCGACGCGATAGAACGATTCTGGCCGGGGGCGCAAGGGATCAATCGCCGACGACGGGCGCAACAAGCTCGCGAGGTGGTACCGCCTTCCCACCTCGAGCCCGACACCCACCACTATGACCACGGCGCAGAGAGCCCAGACCAGCCGCCGCGGCAAAGGCCAGTCGCTGCGCGCCGGCCGTGGCGACAAGGGAGTGAGAGGTGATCGTTCGCGCCGCCATCCGAGCAACACGGCGCCGCCGAGACCCGCCAGGCTGAGGGCGAGACCGAGCGGCAGACCGGGTGGAAAATACCGTAGCTCCACCACCGCCTCCCCAGCGGCCACCGGCACCGCGCGAAAGGCGTAGTTCGCGGGCAGGATGGGCACCGGGGCGCCGTTGACCGTCGCCTGCCAGCCCGCGGCGTGCGCCTCGGAGCAGTAGATCAGCCCAGCGCGGGGCGCATTCAGCCGCAGCACCACACGGTTGCGGTGCACCCGTGCCCTCACCGGCGGGTCTGTGGCACGGTTCAGAGAGGAGGCGAACGGCGGCGGGGTCTCGACCAACACCTCGCGAGGCTGGCGCGGATCGGCGAGCGCCACCAGCGCCTGCGAGGCAGGGAGGACCCGGTACTGCGACGTGAAGAAGTAGCGCGGGGGGGTGGGACGCGAGAACAGCCGCGTGTCGCCGTCGCCCCAGAGCCGCCGATAAGCGCGTTTCTCCGCCTCACCGATCAGGCCGCTGCGCAACTCGCGCAGGGCCACCAGGCCCACGTTGGCGGCGTCGAGCACGCCCTCTGGCGGCAGTCGGTCCGCCTCGCGCAGAAAGAGGTAGGCTCCCGGCGCCGCGTAACGTTTGTAGAGCTCGAACATGCGCCCCGAGTTGAAGGTCATCAGCGAGTCGAGCCCGAAGAGCTCGAAGGCCGAGGCAGCATTGGCAGGAAAAGTCCCGGAGTTGAAGATGCGCCCGAGGTCGCGATGAGCGATCAACTGCTGCACGTAAGGCACGGGGTGGCGCCAGACGTCCCAGCGCTGCTGGCGGGGATAGAAGGTATTGAGGGTCCCCTCGAGAGCCAGCAGCGCGATGATCCCCGCCGCGGCCCACCGGAAATGCCGCCCGGTCCTCGCCGCCCGGCCGCAGGCAACCACCAGGCCGATGGCGGCCGCCAGCATGGCGACCAACAGGTACCAGCGCGCCAGCCAGTCACTGGCATGGGCATGGACCAGGGCGCCGCGAACATAAGCGATGAGCGGTAGCGCCAGGGTCACCGCTACGAGGCCACCCGCGATCACGCCCAAGCGCCACGGCCGTACGCCTCCGGCGAGCAAGCGGTCGACTCCGAACGCCGCCAGCAAGCAGAGCACGAGGCCGAGCGGGATGCCAAAGTACTGCGCGAAGTGGATGTGATCGAGTCCTGGCAGGTGGCCGATCGCGTGCACCGGCTGTACGCCGATCAGCTTGAGCGTGATCACCCCGGCCGCCGCCGCGAGGACGCCGAACAGCAGTGTGGCATCGCGCCGCGGCAGGGGTCCGGCAAGACCGGCGACCAGCAGCACGACGATACCTACGTATGGCACTTGGGGGGTGTTGCCGATGTCGGGCATGGGCGGGGAGATGTAGACCTTGCCGCCTCCCATCAGCACCGGCGACAGCAACTGCGAGAGCGCCTCCCAGCGCATAGTGATGAGCGCCGCGTCGGCATAGGTGCGTGCCATCTGGGGCGCCTCCTGCTTCACCGCCAGGGCAGGCAGGTAGCAAAAGGCGACGAGCGTGAGCGAGACGGTGACCCCCACTGCGTAGCGCATGGCACGGCGGCGGCGGTCGGCATCGACGGTGATGAGCACGGCCGCATATGCGGCGGCGAGACCAAAGATGGCCACCAGCAAGGGTGGGAAGCTGGCGAGAGCGATGCAGGCGTAGCCCCCGGCCAGAGCCGCCGTGCGGCGCCAACTCGGCCAGTCCAGGAACCAGCGGGTGAGCAGGAGGGTCAGCGGCAGGAGGGCAGCCGTTTGGCCGATGAAGGAGCCGACATTCTGGACCAGCCCGCCACAAAACAGCACCGCCACGGCAGCGAATAGCGAGCCCTCCGCCGACAGCCCGTGCCGGCGCAGCAGGAGGTAGGAGGTGGCACCCGCCAGCAGCAGCAGCGATAGGAAGTAGACATTTTTGAGCAGCGGCGTGTTGCCCAGCACCACGAGGAGCAGATAGGGGGGGAAGAAAAACGACTGCGTTAAGTTTGCCATCGCCGGCGCGCCGCCGCCCACATAGGGATCCCACCACGGCCACTCCCCCCGCGCCAACGCCCGGCGAAGGAACTCGCCGCCGGGCTCCCACTGCCACCAGGTCGCGCCGGGGTCGTGCTGATTCGCCCATGGCGCCAAGTTACGGTCCGCCCAAGCCTTGCTGGGTACGAGGCCGGGGCCATAGTTCTGCGCCAGCGGACGTGCGTCGAGGGGATTGTAGTTGTCGGTGTAGACAAGCGAGCGACCGGCGAAGACGACATTGCTGTAGGCGACACAGAGCAGCGCGACCAGGATACCCAGGACGACGGCGAACTCGCGCCGATGGATCGCCGGCGCCATCACGGGGACCGCCGCGGCCGGCACCGCGACGGCGGCGGACGCACCTGGCGAAGAGGAAACCAACGCCTCACCCCGAGCTTGCGGGATGCCGGCACCGGCGCGCTCGACCAGGTCGGCGCGATCCCCGTTACGTATGATGCACTCCTTTTCGGCAGTCACTTCAGTTCCTCTGAGTCGTCGAGTCCCAACTGCTCCGCGTGGAGAGGCATGAGGGGCGGTTGTTGCAGCCCCCGCGCCGCAACATCAGAAGGGAACTCTGCATGTGCGGCATCCGACCCGGCCTTTTTCAGGTAGACCTTCCAGTGGAATCCGCGAATCGTCGGCGGAACGATGGACGCAAGGACGAGACCGGCACGATCCGCCGTCTCGCGCAGCCAGGACTTGTCGAAGATGACTGCGTTAGTGGGATCGACATCGTTAATGAACAAAGCATTCTGAAATTCCTGCATCATCGGAAAGTCGGCCTTGTCGAAGAGGAACCAGGTGGTGATCGCCACACCTGCTGGATGAAGGACGCGGCCAAGCTCGTTCAAATAAAAGATCGCCGCCGCCTCGTTGACGTGGGTGAATACGGACCATGCGAGGAAAAGAGTGACGGCGTCGATGGACACCGGGAACGGGAGCACAGCGGCTTTTCCGTCGGGATTGAAACTCAGATTATAGATATCATGATGATGAAACTCGAAGTCTTCAGCGTAAGAAGAAAGATTCCGGCGGCACCATTGAATCATGCCGCGGTGAAGATCAACGCCGACGTACTTCCCGGGCCGGGGATGCTGCTGGAGGAGTTGGCGCGCAATGCGGCCGCACCCGCAGCCCCAGTCGAAGACGAACTGGTAGGCCTGCGACGGGACTTCGGGAAAGACCACACCTCCAGACGGATTGTCGTAGAAGTGTTCCTGAGTAGGGCCAACGAGCTGCCGAAGATCGATCGGTGGTAGGGGTGGTTGGCCAAGCCTGCTGAGCACCATCAGTTCACCTTCGTTTAAACTTTCTCGCTTCATGCGGAATGATACAGCAGTCGCTTCCCCTTGCCAAAGCGTCAGTCCGCCGTGCACCGCAGCAGGTTCGAGCGGCTCCGGGAGAGCGGTCATTACACTACCCCCGGCGTGAACGCCAGCAGGTTCGGCCGCCGCATGGCGCGCAGGATCTCGTGCTTGCGATACAGGATTTCGGTCACGATCAGGTCGTGCGGCACCAGGATCGCCAGCACGTCCGCCCCGCGCGCGGCGGCAAGCACCGAGTCGCAGGCCATATCGGGAATCAGCGGATCATAGAGGCTGACGTCGAGGCCTCGGGCCTGCAGGATCTTGTAGACATCGAGCGCCGGGCTCTCGCGCAGGTCGCGCACGTTTGGCTTATAGGTGGCTCCCAGGCAGACGACGCGCGGCGTTTCCACACCCTCGACCGCGGCACAGATCTTCGCGGCCGTGCGTTCCGGCATCGAATCGTTGAGCAGGCGCGCGGCACGCAACACACCGCTCAAGTCGGGGCAGGCCGCCACCAGGAACCAGGGATCGACCGGAATACAATGGCCGCCCACACCGATGCCGGGTTTGAGGATGTCGACCCGCGGATGGTGATTGGCCAGCTCGATCGCCTCGCCCGCATCGATCCCCAGGTGCTCACAGAGCACCGCCACCTGGTTCGCGAACGCGACGTTGACATCCCGGTAGGAGTTTTCGATCAGCTTGACGAACTCGGCGGTCCGCGCATTGGTCATCAGCAGCTTGCCTTTGACGAAGCTGCCCAGCAACTCGGCGGCTCGCCTTCCCGACCGTTGGTCGACGCCGCCGACGATACGGGCGTTGAAGACAGCCTCCGCCATGATGTTCCCTGGCAGCACCCTCTCCGGACAGTGCGCGAGCAGGAGGTCCGAGCCGACGCGCAGGCCGCTCTTTTCGAGGATCGGCCGCACGAGGTCTTCGGTGGTGAGGGGCGGGATCGTCGACTCCACGACGACCAGGTTGCCGGGTGCGAGGAAAGGCAGGATCGACTCGGTCGCCGCGACCAGCGCGCGCAGGTCCGGCCGCTTCGTATCATGATCGACGGGCGTGGGAACCGCGATCACGAACGCGTCAGCCGCCACGGGCACCGTCTGCGCCCGCAGGTTGCTCTGGACGTCCGGATCCTCGAAGAAACTCTCGAAGTCCTCCTTCTCCTCGATCTTCGCGCGCCGCTCGTTGACCTCGCGCACCACCTGCTCGTCGATGTCGACGGCCGTGACCTGGAGGCCCGCCTTGGCAAGGTGGAGGCAGAGAGGAAGGCCGACGTAGCCGGCACCGATGACAGCGACCGAACGCAGAGCGGGCAGGGCCAGAGGCTCAGACACCGTAGTACTCCCGCTGCCAGGCGATCGTACGCGCGATACCCTCTTCGAGTCCGACGGTCTCGTGGTGGCCGAGCTCGCGGCGGGCGCGCTCGTTGGAGGAACGCTTGTCGCGCGTGTTGTGCGGCTCGGCCTCGACGTAGCTCACGAGGCGGTCGGTTTTGCCGCACCGCGCCAGGATCATGTCCGAGACCGTCTTGATGTCGTGCAGGCTGTTGCCGGCGATGTTGTAGACGGCTCCCGGCCGGAAGCGCTCGCAGATCGTCGCCAGGGTCCGCACAGTGTCGTCGATGTAGGTCGAGGTCCGCCGGTGGTCGAGGAAGACCGTGTACGGGAGGTCGTGCAGGGCGCAGTAGATGAACTTGCAGATCACGCTGCGGTACTCGCTGTAGGGCTCGCCGGGGCCGTAGGTGTTGAACAGGCGCACAGTGACCGTCTCGGTGCCAAGCAGGGCGGCGGAGTTGCGTACCTGCAGCTCGTTGACCCACTTGGAGACCGCATAGTCGTTGAGCTGCTGGATCGGGTGCTGATCCGGGACGTCCTCGTGCATTTCTCCCGTGTAGTCGCCGTAGATCTCCGAGCTGGAGAACACGACCATCCGAAAGCGTTGCCGCTCTTGCAGGCGGATGAGGTTCTTCGTGCCGACCGCGTTCGTGCGCCAGAGGTTTTCGTAGAAATCCTCGCCGTTGATGCGGCCGAACTCCGCCGCGGCGTGATAGACGAAATCGGGCTGTACCTCGTCGAAGATGCGCTCGAGCTGCCGGTATTCGCCGACGTCGCACCGATAGTAATAGTGACCCCGCAAGCCATGGTGATGTGCGCGGTCGAGGACCCAGACCTCGTGTCCGGCCCCGCGCAGCCGCTCGGTCAGCGGCGCGCCCACCGCTCCCAGCCCACCCGTCACCAGTATCTTCATGCTCATGGACTCCTTTGCCGTCGAGCTCACCAGTCGAGAACGAACCACTTGCCAGTGAGACGGTTGACGAAAGCCTTGATCAGGATCTTGCCATAGCCGGGGCCCGCCCGCAGGAACGAGAAGCTGCTCTGCCCGGAGGCGCGCTTGAGGTGACAGACATCGACTTCGGCCACCCGCCGCGTGGCGAACCATGCCTTGAAGGTGATCTCGGGCGAGATCTCGAAGCCACCGCTCTCCGGGCCATAACGCTCGAAGATGCGGCGGTCGAAGACACGGAAGGCGTTGGTGTAGTCCGAGAGCTTGAGGCCGACGAGCAGGCGGGTGGCGAGCCGAAAGCAGAAGCTCCATAGGCGGTAGAGCTGTGGCACGGTCTGATAGTTCTGGCGGTAACGGTAGCGCGAGCCGATCGCCAGCCCGTACCCTTCGTCACGCACCTTGACGACCATTTCCGGGATGCGGTCCACCTCGTCGGAGCCGTCCCCCATGGTGACCGCCACGATCTGCCCACGCGCGTGCCGCAGGCCGTAGCGGATGCCGTTGCCCATCCCGCGCGGCAGCGGTTTGGTGAGAGCCCGGATGCGCGGCGACCGCCACATCTGGCCGAGCGCCATGGCGTAGGTCGAGTCGGGGCTGGCGTCGTCGACCAGCAGGATCTCGGCGTTGAGGCCGCTGCGGTCAAGCATCGCCAGCAACCGGTCGCAGACCAGGGCGACATTACCCTCTTCCTTATAGGCCGGAACGATGACGCTGACCTCCGGCGGCACCGCCGGCAGCGTGCCCGCGCGCCAGGCCGCGATGACGTCGGCGATCCTCTCGGCCGCCGGCCCCTGCTGGCCGGGATGCCCGGTGGGCAACAGGGTGGAACCGAAGCGAGGGTCGTTCAGGGCTAACGGGAGGAGGCTCTCGTCCGCGAGGAAGCACAGGTCGGGGCGCTCCTTGGCCCGGTCGCTGAGGTTCCGCAAATCCTCCGGCGTCGTCACCAGGGAGAAGACCGGGAGGCCCAGCAGGTCGGCGGCGACCGCCACCAGGCGCGCGAGGGGGCCGCTCTCCGCGACCAGGCATGCCGCCGGCCGCTCCGCCGCGAGGCCGGCAGCGATCTGGGAAAAATCCGGCAGCTCCAATCCGGACGCCCTGGCGCTCCCGATCTCGCGCGCGTTGTCCCCCTGGGCCGGCCGTAGCCCGGCCAAATGGAAATAGATGGGAACGACGCCGGCCCGCGCGAAATCGATCGCAGGCAGCCATTGCCGCTGTGGCAGGCTTTCCACGGCCACCACGAGGCCTGCTCCATGCGGCGCAGCCGTCACCGTGTGACGCTCCTCTGCCGCCGGGACCTCACGCCTCCAGGCTCCGCCACATCTCGGTCAGCCCGCGCCGCAGGTCGAATCGCGGCTGATAGCCCAGCTCGGACCGCGCCAGCGAGATGTCGGCCAGGCTCTCGCGCACCTCGCCCGCCCGCGGCTCGCGATCCACGACCTCCGCAGCCTGGCCGGTGATCTCGATCATCGCCTCGGCGAGCTGCCGGATGCTCGTGGGCACGCCGGAGCCGATGTTGTAGACGCCTCCCGGTCGGCCGTGCAGGGCCGCGAGCAGGTTCGCCTGGACGACGTCGCCGACGTGGACGAAGTCCCGAAGCTGCCCGCCGTCACCATAGATGACGAGCGGCTCGCCGCTCAGCAGGCGATGGAAGAAGATCGAGATCACCCCTGTGTACTCGCTCTCCTCCATCGGCAATCCGAAGACGTTGAAATACCGCAGGCTCACCGCCGGCACCCCCCACAGCTCGGCGGCCAGACAGGTGTAGCGTTCCGCCGTCAGCTTGCTCAGGGCATAGAAGCTGGCGGGCGACTGGGGATGCGCCTCGTCGATCGGCAGCCGCTGCGCCTCGCCGAACGTCGCCGACGAGCTCGAGTAGATCAGCCGGCGCACCGCTGTGTTCCGGCAGGCGCAGAGCAGCCGGACCGAACCGAGGACGTTGGTCGCCGCGTCGCGCTCGGTCTCGGCCAGGGAGCGTACGTTTCCCACCTGCGCTGCGAGATGGAAGATGTAGTCCGAACGCGCCACCAGCGCGGGGAGCTCGGGCAGCGAGCCGAGGTCGCCGGCGACCACCGTCAGCCGGTCGGAGACGGGCAGATGCTCGTGTTTGCCGGTCGAGAAATCGTCGACCACGGTGACGTCGCAGCCCGCGGCGAGCAGGGCCCTGGTCAAGTTGCTGCCGATGAAGCCCGCGCCGCCCGTAACGAGGCAGCGCGAAGGGAGAAAATCCGGCGCGAGATCCTGCACTTTAGCTCCTAGTAGGAGTGTGATCTTATAACAACCTCCTGGCCAGTCATGCGCTGCTCCGCTGTCCCGGAGGGCGCCAACCGGCCAGGATCGCGGCAATCCGTTCCGCTGCGTGTCCGTCGCCGTAAGGGTTCACCGCTGTGGCCATCGTGGCGTAGGCTCCGGCGTCGCTAAGCAGCCGGCTGGCTTCGGTGACGATCCGCCGCCGGTCGCTCCCCACCAGCCTGGCCACTCCCGCCTCCACGCCTTCCGGGCGCTCGGTCGTCTCGCGCAGCACCAGCACCGGCTTGCCGAAGGTCGGAGCCTCCTCCTGGATGCCGCCGCTGTCGGTGAGCACGAAGCGTGAGGCGCGCAAGCGCCGGACGAGCTCGAGATAGTCGAACGGCTCGTGGAGCTCCACGTTCGGCAGGCCTCCCAGGACCTCGTGGGCCGGCCGCCAGACGTTGGGATTGCGGTGAACCGGGTACACCCACCGGATGGCAGGGAAGGAAAGGGCGAGCTCGCGGACCGCGGCGAAGATCTCAAGGAGGGGAGGTCCGAAGCTCTCGCGGCGATGGACCGTGATCAGGACTTCATCCCGCACCGGCTCCTCCGCCAGCAGCGACGAGATCCATTGCAGGGCGTCCACCACCGTGTTGCCCGTGACGAAGACCCTTTCGGCCGCGATGCCCTCGGCCAGCAGCAGGCGGCGGCCGAGCTCGGTGGGCGCGAAGTGGAGGTCCGCCACGGTGTCGATGATGCGCCGGTTCGCCTCCTCCGGAAACGGCCGGGCGAGATCGCCGGTGCGCAACCCCGCTTCCACGTGACCCACCGGCACACGCCGATGGAAGGCGGCGAGGGCGCCGACCATCGCTGTCGTCGTGTCGCCCTGCACGAGGAGCAGGTCGGGCGCCTCGGATAGGAGAACCGGGTCCAGCTCGGCGAACGCCCGCGCCGTCAGGTCATTGAGACTTTGATCTGCCCGCATGAGGTTGAGATCGAAATCCGGGCGGAGACCGAAGACCTCCTGCATCTGGTCGAGCATCTCCCGGTGCTGCGCGGTGGTGCAGAGGATCGGCTTGAAAAGGTCGGGAGAGCGCTGGAGCTCCCGGACCAGCGGCGCCATCTTGATCAGCTCGGGGCGGGTCCCGTACAGAACCACGACCCGGAGCGGCCTGACCGCTTCGGTCGGCGCTCCGGCAGGGGAGGGGGCGGACATGGCGGCGCATTCTATGTCATGTTGACGAAAAAACTCTGGGGAGCCCCACCCTTGCCTCCGCCTGCTAGAGCGGCTAGACTCTCCCGGCTCCTGGAATTTGGGAGTGACCCGGTAGGGTTTGTGGTTTCTGGGTCTGGAACCCGCCGGCATAGCTCAGGGGTAGAGCTACTGTCTTGTAAACAGTAGGTCCCCGGTTCAAATCCGGGTGCCGGCTCCAACCCTGGTTGAAAATTTTTGGAGGTGTGGCCGAGTGGACAATGGCAGCAGACTGTAAATCTGCCGGGCTTCGCCCTACCGAGGTTCGAATCCTCGCGCCTCCACCATTCCTGCTCCGATACGCGGGAGTAACTCAGGGGTAGAGTCACAGCCTTCCAAGCTGTTGGTCGCGGGTTCGAATCCCGTCTCCCGCTCCATTTCCCCTTCTTCTCGAAGCGTTCTCATGTCGATCCAGCTCCGGGGTGGACGCCTCCGCGGGTACGGTCCTCTCGCCCTGGCCGCGCTATGGGTGGCGCCGCTGTGGGTGGTGGTCTTCCCGCCGATGGTGGACTACCCGCAGCAACTCGCACTGTCGGCGATCCTGCGCTGGTACGGGGACCCCGCGCGGGGGTTCCGGGAGGCCCACGAGCTGGCCCTGGCGGCCCCGCACGGGCTCTTCGAGCTGCTGGTGGCGGGGCTCGCATGGATCCTGCCGATCAACGCCGCCGGCAAGGCGCTGGTCTCGCTGTCGCTGCTCGCGGTGGGGGCGGCGGCCCTCGCGGTCTGCCGGCGCGCGGGCCGGCCGGCCGTCTACGCCCTGCTGGCCCTGGCCCTCACCTACAACTACTCCTTCTACTGGGGGTTCGTGGACAACCTGATCGCCTATCCGCTGCTCCTGGGTGGCGTCGCGATGGCGGACGGGCTGTTCGACCGGCCCTTCGGCGCGCGTTCCTGGCTGGCGCTGGCGGGGGTGTGCCTCCTCTTCTATATGGTCCACCTGCAGTTCCTACTGCTCTTCGCCGGGGCGGTGGGGTGGCTGGCCCTCGTCCGGCTCCCGGACTGGCGGCGGCTCGCGGCGTGGCTCTCGGCCCTGGCGCCCGGGCTGGCCGCCGGGGGCGCGGCCATGGCGTACGGCGTCTTACGCTCGCCGGAGGACGTGATCTCCGGATACGAGCGGCGGATGCGGGCCGCCGAGCCGTTCCGCCTGCCTCTCGGCCAGAAAATTTCCCGGCTGCCGGACCTTCTGTTCGGCCCCTACCTGGACCGCACCGTCTTGGCGCTGGCGGCGCTCCTGGCCGCCGTGGCGGTCGCGGCCCTGTTGTCCCGGGCGCGGGGCGGGGACGGGGGAGGGTGGCGGGACCTCCTCTTCAGGACCCGCTTCGGCGTCCTGGCGGGATGGCTGTTTCTCCTCTACCTGATCCTGCCCGAGTTCCGCGGCGGCTACCTGATCGCCGAGCGGATCGCGCCCATGGCGGCGATGCTGGCGGTGGTGGCACTGCCGCCGCCAATGCCGGAGCGGCGACGGCTGGTGGCGGTCCTGGCGGTCGCGCTGGCCGTCTTCCAACTCTGCCAGACCCTCTCCGGGTTCCTGCGGTTCCGGGCCGAGAGCGCCGGCCTGCCCGAGCTGATCGCCAGCGCCGAGCCCGGGGAGAACCTGGCCGGGCTGATCTATGCTCCGCAATCCGAGATCTGGCCCGCCATGCCCGTCTACCTCCACTTCCCGGCCTACTACCAGGTCTACAAGGGCGGGCGCATCCTCTTCTCCTTCGCCGAGCTCTTCCAGACCTCGGTCCGCTTCCGGCGGGGGGAGAGTTGGGACGATCTGCTGCGGGAATGGAACGAATGGAATCCGCGTTCCTTCGAGTACCCACGGCACGGCGGGCGGTTCCGGTACTTCCTGATCCGGGGAGGGCCGCGAGAGGTGGAGGCGGCATTCGGCCCCGATCCGGTCCGGCTGGGCCTGCGGGGCCGTCAGGCGGGGCGTTGGATCCTCGCCGAGCGCGTCCAGGGCCTCAATTCCGTGGATGACCCCTAGACAGATCCCGGACCGTCTGGCACAATACCTGTCCTTCTCCTCGGGCGTCCTTCCCCGGGACGTCCTCGCCGGGCTCCCTGCAAAGGTCGTTACCCGCGAAGTAAAAGGGGCTTTACACAAGGTGGGGAAGGATGTAGGATCGCGCGGTTTGACCGCTGGGGGAACGTCCGGGCATTGGCCCCGGGCGAATCCACAAGTGTCTCAAGCCCACGTGGCTCAGGGGTAGAGCACTTCCTTGGTAAGGAAGGGGTCACCGGTTCAAATCCGGTCGTGGGCTCCAGATTTTCGATAACCAAAACACCTGTTGAGGAGGCATCTACAGCGCCATGGGCAAGGAGAAGTTTCAGCGTTCGAAGCCTCACGTCAACGTCGGCACGATCGGTCACGTCGATCATGGCAAGACGACGCTGACGGCGGCGATCACCCGGGTCCTGGCGTCGCAGGGTCTCGCGAGCTTCGTGGCCTTCGACCAGATCGACAAGGCTCCGGAGGAGCGGGAGCGCGGCATCACGATCGCCACCGCCCACGTGGAGTACCAGAGCGAGAACCGCCACTACGCGCACGTGGACTGCCCGGGCCACGCCGACTATGTGAAGAACATGATCACGGGGGCGGCGCAGATGGACGGCGCGATCCTGGTGGTGTCGGCGGCCGACGGTCCGATGCCGCAGACGCGCGAGCACATCCTGCTGGCCCGTCAGGTGGGCGTGCCCTACATCGTGGTGTTCATGAACAAGTGCGACGTGGTGGACGACCCCGAGCTGCTGGACCTGGTGGAGCTGGAGCTGCGCGAGCTTTTGTCCTCCTACGACTTCCCGGGCGACGACATTCCGATCATCCGGGGCTCGGCGCTGAAGGCTCTGGAGAGCGGCACGATGGACAGCGAGTGGGGCGCCAAGATCGGCGAGCTGATGAACGCGCTGGACACCTACATCCCGATGCCGGAGCGGGCGATCGACAAGGACTTCCTGATGCCGATCGAGGACATCTTCTCGATCTCGGGCCGCGGCACGGTGGTGACGGGGCGCATCGAGCGGGGCATCATCAAGGTCGGTGAGGAAGTGGAGATCGTGGGTATCCGTCCGACGGCGAAGACGGTGGTCACCGGCGTCGAGATGTTCCGCAAGCTGCTCGATCAGGGGCAGGCGGGCGACAACGTGGGCATCCTGCTGCGCGGCACGAAGAAGGACGACGTGGAGCGGGGTCAGGTGCTGGCGAAGCCGGGCTCGATCAAGCCGCACACGAAGTTCAAGGGCGAGGTCTACATCCTGACGAAGGAGGAGGGCGGCCGTCACACGCCGTTCTTCAACGGCTACCGCCCGCAGTTCTACTTCCGTACGACGGACGTGACGGGCGTGGCGAAGCTGCCGGAGGGCACGGAAATGGTGATGCCGGGGGACAACGTGAACCTGGAAGTGGAGCTGATCGCTCCGATCGCCATGGAGAAGGGCGTGCGTTTCGCCATCCGCGAGGGTGGCCGCACGGTCGGCGCCGGCACCGTCACGGAGATCGTGACGTAAGCGTAAAAAAGGAATAGGCCAGGGGCGGGGAGATGTTCCCCGCCCGGAGTCTTTGATACAGGCCAGTAGCTCATAATGGTAGAGCATCGGTCTCCAAAACCGAGGGTTGGGGGTTCGAGTCCCTCCTGGCCTGCCAGTTTTCAAGGAAGACATCCAGCAGCGGAGTGAACCGGTATGGCGCGTGTCCCCGTTTCCCAGTGGTGGGCGAAGTCCAGGGAGTTCCTTTCGGAGGTCCGCTCCGAGATGCGGAAGGTGACGTTCCCCACCCGCGACGAGGTGGTGGCGACGACGATCGTGGTCATCGTGACCAGCTTCGTGTTCGCCGTCTTCCTCTTCTTGGCGGACCGGGCGATCGTCTGGGGGTATGAAAACATCGTGAAGGTGTTCGGATGACCGAAGACAAGTCCCTCGACCGCAAGTGGTACATCGTCCACACCTACTCCGGTTTCGAGGAGCGGGTGAAGGAGACGTTGCGCCAGCGCGCCGAGGCTCTCGGGATGGGGGACGCCTTCGGAGAGATCCGCATCCCTACGGAAACGGTGGTCGAATACAAGGGCGGGAAGAAGAAGGAGACGCAGCGCAAGTTCTTCCCCGGCTACATCCTGGTCGAAATGGAAATGTCCGACGCCGCCTGGCACGTCGTGAAGAACACGCCGAAGGTCACGGGCTTCGTCGGCACCGGCAAGAAGCCGACCCCGCTCAGCGAGGAAGAGGTCAACCAGATCCTCGAGCAGGTGGTCACCGCCAAGGAGAAGCCGAAGCCCAAGTACATGTTCGAGAAGTCGGAGCCGGTGCGCATCACCGACGGACCGTTCAACAACTTCACGGGCGTGGTGGATGAGGTCAACCTCGACCGCAACACCCTGAAGGTGATGGTGACGATCTTCGGCCGTCAAACGCCGGTCGAGCTGGACTTCTCCCAGGTGCAGAAGCTCTAACGAGGGGTTGAGATGGCTAAAAAAGTCACAGGAATGATCAAGCTGCAGATCCCGGCCGGCGCCGCGACGCCGGCGCCCCCCGTGGGACCGGCCCTGGGCCAGGCGGGCGTGAACATCATGGATTTCGTGAAGAACTTCAACGCTCGCACGGCGGCGCAGACGGGCCTGATCATTCCCGTGGTCATAACCGTGTACGCCGACCGTAGCTACACGTTCATCACGAAGACGCCGCCGGCGCCGGTGCTGCTGCGCAAGGCCGCCGGCGTGGAGAAGGGCTCCGGGGAGCCGAACAAGAAGAAGGCGGGCAAGGTGACGCGGGTCCAGGTCGAGGAGATCGCCCGCACCAAGCTGCCCGACCTGAACGCGGCGAGCCTGGAGGCCGCGGTCCGGACGATCGAGGGGACGGCCCGCTCGATGGGAATCGAGATTCAGGGCTGAACGGAGGATTTGTCGTGCCCAAGCATGGAAAGAAGTATCGCGCCGCGGTGACCAAGGTGGAGACCCGGCCGTATGCGCTCGGCGACGCCATTCAGCTCGCGCGGGACTCGGCGTTCGCGAAGTTCGACGAGACCCTCGAGATCGTGATGCGGCTGGGCGTCGATCCCAAGCACGCCGACCAGATGGTGCGCGGCACGGTGGTGCTGCCCCACGGGCTCGGCAAGACCGCCCGCGTTCTGGTCTTCGCCAGCGGTGAAAAGATCCGCGAGGCCGAGGAGGCGGGAGCCGATTACGTCGGGGGCGAGGATCTGGCGAAGAGGATCGAGGGCGGCTGGCTCGACTTCGACTCCGTCGTGGCCACCCCCGACATGATGCGCGTCGTCGGCCGCCTCGGCAAAGTGCTCGGCCCCCGCGGTCTGATGCCCAACCCGAAGGCCGGTACGGTGTCGCTCGACGTCGCCAAGGCGGTGCAGGAGATCAAGGCCGGCAAGGTGGAGTTCCGCGTCGACAAGACGGGGATCATCCACGCCCCGGTCGGCAAGCTCTCCTTCGGCCTCGACCGTCTGAAGGACAACGCCGAGGCCCTGATCGGAGCGGTGATCAAGGCCAAACCCAGCGCCGCCAAGGGCCGATACGTGCGGGGAGTGAGCGTCTCCTCCACGATGGGCCCCGGCATCAAGGTGGACGAGACCCATCTCACGGCCGCCGAAGCGTAGGAGACGAGATCATGCCTTTGAGCCGCACCGATAAAGAGCAGCTTCTGTCCGAGTATGAGGGCGGTCTCGCCCAGGCGCCGCACGCCTTCCTCCTCGGCTACCAGGGGATCACGGTCCCCCAGGTGACCGAGCTGCGGAACCGCGTCCGGCAGAGCGGCGGCGAGTACGTGGTGGTCAAGAACACCGTGGCCCTGCGGGCCATCGACACCAAGTCGCTGTCCCAGCTCAAGGACCATTTCGTGGGTCCCACGGCGGTGGTCTTCAGCCTGAAGGACCCGGTCGCCGTGGCCAAGGCGCTGACGGATTACGCCAAGGACGTGCCGGCCATCCAGTTCAAGGCCGGCCTGGTCGAAGGGCGTCCGATCGCGGCCGAGCAGATCAAGGACATCGCGTCCCTGCCGAGCCGGGAGGAACTGATCGCCAAGCTGCTGTTCCTGCTGCAGTCGCCGATCACCCGTTTCGCCCGCGTGCTGGCGGCCGTGCCGCAGTCCTTCGTCATGGTCCTCGACCAGATCAGCAAAAAGCGAGAAGAGCAGGGCTGAGGCCCGGCTTCGAAGATATCTGAGACTCAATACCCTCAGGACTTAGTCCGCAGCGTGAAGGAGAGAAAATGGCTATCGCGACCGAAGACTTCATCAAGCAGATCGACGAGCTGACCGTCCTCGAGCTCAACAACCTGGTCAAGGCGCTCGAGGACCACTACGGCGTCTCCGCCGCGGCCGCCGTCGCCGCCGCGCCTGCGGGTGGCGGTGTTGCCGCCGCCGCGCCGGTCGAGGAGCAGACCGAGTTCAACGTCATCCTCAAGGCGGCCGGCGACAAGAAGATCAACGTCATCAAGGCCGTCCGTGAGGTGACCAGCCTCGGCCTCAAGGAGGCCAAGGACCTCGTGGAGTCCGCTCCCGCCACGGTCAAGGAAGCGGTCTCCAAGGAAGAGGCCGAATCGATCAAGAAGAAGTTCGAAGAGGCCGGCGCCACGATCGAGATCAAGTAAGCGAGGAGCGTCGCGACACGTTTACCTCGAGTGGACGGCCGGTCAGGCCGACGCGAACCATCAGGCACCGGAACACCGGCCGGTTCGGGCATAAATCATGCCCGCCGGCTGTTCTGGTCTTTGTTCACCATGCCCGGTGACCTTCCGCGGGGCGAGCGGGAGGCCGGGCATGGTGTCTCCTGCTTTCGGAGCCCCCGCCTTCGGAGCAGGGCCCCGGACGCCCCCACGGCAGTAACTTTGGTTGCCGCGTAGAGACGCAGATCTACCCAGGCATCGAGGAGATAGCAAGACCCCTATGGATACCTTCCCCACCCCGCAGATTTCAACGCGCAACGGCCATCGGAAGGACTTCTCCCGGATCACGACGTCGCTGCCGATCCCGAACCTGATCGACGTCCAGCGGAGGTCCTACGAGCGCTTCCTGCAGATGAACCTGCTGCCCGAGGAGCGGGCGAACCAGGGCCTGCAGGCGGTCTTCACGGGCATCTTCCCGTTCTCCGACTTTCGCGAGACCTGCTCGCTCGACTTCGTCAAGTACTCGATCGGGGACTGGCAGTGCAAGTGCGGCGAGCTCAAGGGGCTGGAATACCTCCGCATGACCTGCACCAACTGCGGTGCCAAGATCATGACGGACCACCCGCACGAGGAGACGGTGACCTGCACCGAGTGCGGCTTCGTCAACAAGAACCGGGTGACGAAGTGCGACATCTGTGGCAACCCCGTCGATCTGCAGCTCAAGTACTCGATCTCCGATTGCCAGGAGCGGGGCATGACTTTCGCCGTGCCGCTCAAGGTCACCTTCCGCCTGTTCGTCTATGACCGCGACCCCGAGACCGGCACGCGCATGATGCGCGACGCCAAGGAGGAGGAGGTCTACTTCGGCGACATCCCGCTGATGACGGACAACGGCACGTTCATCATCAACGGCACCGAGCGGGTGATCGTCTCCCAGCTCCACCGCAGCCCCGGCGTCTTCTTCACCAAGGAGGGCCCGCGCTCCTATCTGGCCAAGATCATCCCGTACCGCGGCTCCTGGGTGGAGTTCGAGTACGACCAGAAGGACGTGCTGTCGGTGCGCATCGACCGCAAGCGCAAGTTCCACGGCACGGTCTTCCTGCGCGCCCTGGGCCTGGAGTCGGACGAGGCAATCCTGCGCCAGTTCTACACCCCCGTCGGCCTCGCCTCGGAGGGCGCCGGCAAGTACACGCTGCATGTCACGCCCAGGGTGCTGGAGCCCGAGCGCCTGCGGGACCGCCAGAGCCGCGGCCGCCGCGAGGTCTTCCCGATCTTCGCCGGCATCACGCTCAACAAGGAGCACATCGGCAAGCTCGACACCGGCCAGACGGTCGCCTTCCAGGTGGACCAGGAGGACCTGGAGCGGGCGTTCTTCATTGGCGACGTGGTCGACCTCGACACCGGCGAGGTGATCTTCGAGGCCAACGAGCTCGTCCCCGAGGACGTCGAGGAGCGCCTGGACGGCCGCAACGCCACCCCGGTCGAGGTCTTCTTCCCCGACTGGGAGCTGGTCGGCGCCACGCTCTCGAACACGCTGGCCAAGGACACCACCCGCAACTCCAAGGAGGCGCTGATCGAGATCTACCGCCGCATGCGCCCCGGCGATCCGCCGACCCTGGAGAGCGCCCGGTCGCTGTTCTACGGAATGTTCTTCGACGCCAAGCGCTACGACTTCTCGCGGGTCGGCCGCTTCAAGTTCAACATCAAGCTGGACACCGAGGTGCCAGTCGATCAGAAGACGCTCGGCGCGGACGACTTCTTCCGCGTCATCGAGTACCTGCTGCGCCTGCAGAAGGACGCCGGCCGCGTCGACGACATCGACAACCTCGGCAACCGCCGCGTGCGCGCCGTGGGCGAGCTGCTGGAGAATCAGTTCCGCATCGGCCTCGTGCGCATGGAGCGGGCGATCAAGGAGAAGATGTCGGTCCACCAGGACATCGACTCGGCGATGCCGCACGACCTGATCAACTCCAAGCCGGTCATCGCGGCGATCAAGGAGTTCTTCGGCTCGTCGCAGCTCTCGCAGTTCATGGACCAGACCAACCCGCTCTCCGAGGTCACCCACAAGCGGCGCCTCTCGGCCCTCGGACCGGGCGGCCTGTCGCGCGAGCGGGCGGGCTTCGAAGTGCGCGACGTCCACGCCACGCACTACGGCCGCATCTGCCCGATCGAGACGCCGGAAGGCCCGAACATCGGCCTGATCTCGTCGCTGGCCACCTACGCCCGGATCAACGACTACGGGTTCATCGAGAGCCCGTACAAGAAGGTCGAGAACGGCCGCGTGCTCGACCACTTCCGGATCATGAAGGTGGGCGACGGCCAGTTCCGCCTCGGCCAGATCGTCACCGGCGACGAGCTGAAGGCGGAGAACGATCGGCTGGAAAAGGCCGGCAAGCGCCTGGTCGACGCCGAGCCCCACGCCTTCTACCTGTCGGCGTGGGAAGAGGAGAAGCACATCATCGCGCAGGCCAACGCCCGCCTCGACGAGAATGGCAACTTCGTCAACGACCGGGTCATCTCCCGGGCCGGCGGCGACTTCATCACGCCCGAGCGCGACCGCATCGACTACATGGACATCAGCCCCAAGCAACTCGTGTCGGTGGCCGCGGCGCTCATCCCGTTCCTCGAGAACGACGACGCCAACCGCGCGCTCATGGGCTCGAACATGCAACGCCAGGCCGTGCCGCTGTTGCGCAGCGACTCGCCGATCGTGGGCACCGGCTTGGAGGGCATCGTGGCCCAGGACTCCGGCGCGGTGGTGCTCTGCAAGCGAGGCGGCATCGTCGACTCGGTGGACGCCGAGCGCATCATCGTGCGCGTCGAGGGCGAGGACCTGGATACCGGCGAGACCAAGGACTTCGGCGCCGACATCTACCAGCTCATCAAGTTCCGCCGCTCCAACCAGAACACCTGCATCACCCAGAAGCCGGTGACCTACGAGGGGCAGCGGGTGCGCAAAGGCGACGTCCTGGCGGACGGCCCCTGCACCGAGCTGGGCGAGCTGGCGCTGGGCCGTAACGTGCTGGTCGCCTTCATGCCGTGGCGCGGCTACAACTTCGAGGACGCGATCCTGATCTCCGAGAAGCTGGTGCGGGAGGACTACTACACCTCCATCCACATCGAGGAGTTCGAGATCGAGGCCCGTGACACCAAGCTCGGTCCTGAAGAGATCACGCGGGACATCCCGAACGTCTCCGAGTCGGCCCTCAAGGATCTCGACGAGAGCGGCATCGTCCGCATCGGCGCCACGGTCAAGGCCGGCGACATCCTGGTGGGCAAGGTCACGCCCAAGGGCGAGACCCAGCTCACCCCCGAAGAGAAGCTGCTGCGCGCCATCTTCGGCGAGAAGGCCGGTGACGTCCGCGACGCCAGCCTGAAGGTGCCGCCGGGCATCGAGGGCACGATCGTCGACGTCAAGATCTTCTCCCGCAAGGGCGTCGAGAAGGACGTGCGGGCCAAGGAGATCGAGCAGTCCGAGATCTCCCGGCTCGAGAAGAACATCAAGGACGAGGTGCGAATCCTCACCGAGGAGCGCAACAAGAAGGTGAGCGACCTGCTCGTGGGCAAGAAGGTCAGTGCCCCGGTCAAGTCGCGGACCGGCCAGGAGCTTCTCAAGACGGGCGACCCGATCGCCGCCGAGACCCTCGAGCGGTTGACTCGGCAGGAGATCCTGCGCCTGTCGGTGGACGAGCGGCGGCTGATCGACGCCGTCGAGATCGTCTACAAGAAGACGGACTCGCACATCGAGGTCCTGCACCGGGTCAACGAGGAGCGCATCGGGCTCCTGCAGAAGGGCGACGAGCTGCCCCCCGGCGTCATCAAGCTGGTCAAGGTCTACGTCGCCATGAAGCGCAAGCTGCAGGTGGGCGACAAGATGGCCGGCCGCCACGGCAACAAGGGTGTGATCTCGCGGATCCTCCCCGAGGAGGACATGCCGTACCTGCCGGACGGCACGCCTGTCGAGATCGTGCTCAATCCGCTCGGCGTGCCCAGCCGCATGAACGTCGGCCAGATCCTGGAGACCCACCTCGGTTGGGCAGGCCGGGTCCTGGGACTCAAGTTCGCCACGCCGGTGTTCGACGGCGCCCGCGAAACGGACATCAAGGAGCTCCTCCGCCAGGCCGAGCTGCCGGAGTCGGGCAAGACGCCGCTCTACGATGGCATGACCGGCGAGCCCTTCGAGCAGAAGGTGACGGTGGGCTACATCTACATGCTCAAGCTGTCTCACCTGGTCGACGACAAGATCCACGCGCGGTCCATCGGACCCTACTCGTTGATTACGCAGCAGCCGCTGGGCGGCAAGGCGCAATTCGGCGGCCAGCGCTTCGGAGAGATGGAGGTCTGGGCGCTCGAAGCCTACGGCGCCGCCTACACCCTCCAGGAGCTGCTGACCGTCAAGAGCGACGACGTGGAGGGCCGGAGCAAGGTGTACGAAGCGATCGTGAAGGGCGAGGTCCCGGAACCCCCGGGTCTGCCGGAGTCCTTCAACGTCCTCGTGCGCGAGCTCCAGAGCCTCTGTCTCGACGTAGAACTCCTCAAGGTCTAATGGGAGGAAAGATCGTTGCAACCATTCAGCAGTTTTGACAAGCCACAGTCGCTCAAGGATTTCAACGCGATCAAGATCTCGATCGCGTCGCCGGAGAAGATCCGGTCCTGGAGCTACGGCGAGGTCACGAAGCCGGAGACGATCAACTACCGGACCTTCAAGCCGGAGCGGGACGGGCTCTTCTGCGCCAAGATCTTCGGGCCGATCACCGACTGGGAGTGCCTGTGCGGCAAGTACAAGCGCATGAAGCACCGCGGCGTGATCTGCGACAAGTGCGGCGTCGAGGTCACGCGCTCGCGGGTGCGCCGCGAGCGCATGGGCCACATCGAGCTCGCCTGCCCGGTTTCGCACGTCTGGTTCTTCAAGGGGCTGCCCTCCCGTATCGGCCACCTGCTGGACATCAGCCTGCGGGACCTGGAGCGCATCCTCTACTTCGAGAGCTACGTCGTCATCGATCCCGGTGAGACCGAGCTCAAGGAGCGGGAGCTCCTCACCGAGGAGCGCTACCGCGAGGTGCGCGACAAGTACGGCGAGGAGACCTTCCTCGCCAAGATGGGCGCCGAGGCCATCAAGGAGCTCCTGTCGCGCATCGACGTCGAGGAGCTGGCCGAGGAGCTGCGCATCATCATGCGCACCGAGACGAGCCAGATCCGCCGGCTGAAGGCCGCCAAGCGCCTCAAGGTGGTGGACGCCTTCCGCAAGTCGGGCCACCGCCCGGAGTGGATGATCCTGGACGTGATCCCGGTCATCCCGCCGGAGTTGCGGCCCCTCGTGCCGCTCGACGGCGGCCGCTTCGCCACCAGCGACCTCAACGACCTCTACCGGCGCGTCATCAACCGCAACAACCGGTTGAAGAAGCTCCTCGAGCTGCGCGCCCCCGAGGTCATCGTGCGCAACGAGAAGCGCATGCTCCAGGAGGCGGTGGACGCCCTGTTCGACAACGGCCGCCGTGGCCGCGTCCTCAAGGGCTCCAACAACCGGCCCCTGAAGTCGCTCTCCGACACGCTCAAGGGCAAGCAGGGCCGGTTCCGCCAGAACCTGCTCGGCAAGCGCGTCGACTACTCGGGCCGCTCGGTGATCGTGGTCGGCCCCGAGCTGCGGCTGCACCAGTGCGGCCTGCCCAAGAAGATGGCGCTCGAGCTCTTCAAGCCGTTCATCTACAACCGGCTGGAGGAGAAGGGCCTGGTGGGCACCATCAAGGCCGCCAAGGAGATGGTGGAGGCCGAGGTGGACGAGGTCTGGGACGCCCTGGAGGAGGTCATCGAAGACCATCCGGTGCTCCTCAACCGCGCGCCCACGCTGCACCGTCTGGGCATCCAGGCGTTCCAGCCGACGCTGATCGAGGGCAAGGCGATCAAGATCCACCCCCTCGTCTGCGCCGCCTTCAACGCCGACTTCGACGGCGACCAGATGGCGGTGCACGTGCCGCTGCGCCCGAAGGCGCAGATCGAGAGCAAGGTGCTGATGCTCGCCAGCAACAACATCCTCTCGCCCGCGCACGGGCGGCCGCTCGCCGTGCCGTCGCAGGACCTCGTCCTCGGCGGCTACTACCTGACGCTCGGCAAGCTGGGCGCCAAGGGCGAGGGCCGGACGTTCCCGGACTTCGACTCCGTGCTGCTGGCCCTCGACGCCGGCGAGGTCGAGACGCTCACCCCCATCCAGGTGCGCTACTCCGGCCCCTACATCAACCTCGAGACGCAGCTCGACAAGCAGAACGTCGTGCACGCCGAGCTGGAGCAGGTCGAGAACCTGCTGATCGAGACCACGGTAGGCCGGGTGATCCTCAACATGCACCTGCCGAAGGAGATCCCGTTCATCAACGGCCTGCTCAAGAAGCGCGGCCTGCAGGACCTCGTCGGCTACTGCTTCATCACCCTCGGCAACGAGAAGACGGTCGAGATGCTCGACGAGATGAAGGAGATCACCTTCCTCTACGCCACCAAGGCCGGCATCTCCTTCGGCGTCGACGACATGGTGGTGCCGAGCCGCAAGCAGGACATCCTGCAGCAGGCCCGCAACGAGGTGGTCGAGATCGAGAAGCAGCGCTCGGCCGGCGTGATCACCGCCGGTGAGCGTCACAACAAGATCATCGACATCTGGCACCGGGTGACCGAGCAGGTGTCCGAGGAGATGTTCCGCGAGATGCGGGAGATCGAGAAGGACACGGGCGTGTTCAACCCGATCAACCTGATGGCCGACTCGGGCGCCCGCGGCTCCCGCGAGCAGGTGCGCCAGCTCGCCGGCATGCGCGGCCTGATGTCCAAGCCCTCGGGCGAGGTCATCGAGACGCCCATCACGGCGAACTTCCGCGAAGGCCTCTCCGTGCTGCAGTACTTCATCTCGACGCACGGCGCCCGCAAGGGCCTGGCCGACACGGCGCTCAAGACCGCCGACTCCGGCTACCTGACCCGCCGCCTCGTCGACGTGGCGCAGGACGTCATCATCAACGAGCATGGACTGCGGCACGATCGACGGCATCACGGTGACGGCGATCATGGAGGGCGGCGAGATCCTGGAGCCGCTGCGCGACCGCATCGTCGGCCGCGTCAGCCAGGAGGACATCTACGATCCGATGACCGGCGAGCTGATCCTCGAGCGTCGGCCAGGAGATCACCGAGACGCTGGGCAACTCCGTGCAGGCGGCCGGCATCGAGCGGGTGAAGATCCGCTCCGTGCTGACCTGCGAGGCGCGGCGTGGCGTGTGCGCACCTCTGCTACGGCCGCAACCTGGCGACCGGGCAGGATGGTGGAGATCGGCGAGGCGGTGGGCGTCATCGCCGCGCAGTCGATCGGCGAGCCCGGCACGCAGCTCACGATGCGGACCTTCCACTACGGCGGCACCGCATCCCGCGTGTCCGAGCAGTCGAAGCACATGGCCAAGAACCCGGGCATCGTGAAGTTCCTCAACGTGAACACGGTCGAGAGCAAGCGCGGCGCCCTGGTCGTGATCAACCGCAGCGGCAAGCTCGTCATCACCGACGAGAAGGGCCGCGAGCGGGAGCGTTACGCCCTGACCTACGGCTCGCAGCTCCTGGTCCACGAGGGCGACGAGGTGCAGCCGGGGGCCGAGCTGGTGACCTGGGACCCCTTCACCTCCGCCATCCTTTCCGAGATCGGCGGCAAGGTGGAGTTCCAGGACATCGTCGAGGGCGAGAACGTCCGCGAGGAGACCGACAAGGTCACGGGACTGTCGCAGAAGATCATCGTGGAGGCTTCGGCCAACGAGAAGCGGGTGCCGGCGATCCTCGTCCACGGCGACGACGGCCGCCAGAAGCGGTACCTGCTGCCCTCGGGCTCGCACCTCGTGGTGCAGAACGGCCAGGAGGTCTACCCCGGCGACACGCTGGTGAAGATCCCGCGCGAGACCACGAAGACCAAGGACATCACCGGCGGTCTGCCCCGCGTCGTCGAGCTCTTCGAGGCCCGCAGCCCCAAGGAGCCGGCGATCATCACGGAGATCGACGGCGTCGTCCGCCTCGGCGACGTGCACAAGGGCATGCGCAAGGTGATCGTCGAGAGCGACATCGGCGACACCCGCGAGTACCTGGTGCCGCGCTCGATCCACATCAACGTGCAGGAGGGCGAGCGGGTGCGCGCCGGCGATCCCATGATCGACGGCCCGATCAATCCGCACGACGTTCTGCAGGTGTTGGGCGAGAAGGAGCTGCAGCGCTACATGACCGACAAGATCCAGGAGGTCTACCGGTCGCAGAGCGTGGCGATCAACGACAAGCACATCGAGGTCATCGTGCGCCAGATGATGCGGTCGGTGAAGATCGAAGAGGTCGGCGACACGGAGTTCCTGATCGACGAGCAGGTGGACCGCTGGAAGTTCCAGGAGGAGAACGAGCGCGTCGTCGCCGCCGGCGGCACCCCCGCCATCGGCCGGCCGCTGCTCCTGGGCATCACCAAGGCGTCGCTGTCGACCGACAGCTTCATCTCGGCGGCCAGCTTCCAGGAGACCACCCGGGTGCTCACCGAGGCCGCGATCAGCGGCAAGGTGGACGGCCTGCGGGGCCTCAAGGAGAACGTGATCGTCGGCCGGGTGATCCCCGCCGGCACCGGCATGGACTACTACCACAACTTCCACATGGCCGAGGAGTTCGTCGAGGCCGAGCCGGAAGCCGAGGAGGAGCTCTTCTTCGAGTTCGGCGAGGAGGAGATCCGCAGTCTGCCGCAGGAGGTCCTCGAGGGCGACTAGCCCCCGGGCTCCAGCCGGAATGTTCAAGGGCGGCCGCGAGGCCGCCCTTTTCTTTTACCCATCTCGCGCAGTACCTCCTCCGTATGCTCACCGAGATCCGGAGCCGAGGCGGTAGGGGAGGGTCGCTGGCCGTCGAAGAGGAAGGGAGCGGCGACGGTCGGCAGAGCTCCGTAGGCCCCGGCCGGGAGATCCACTACTTGTCCCCTCTCCCGGGCACCCTTGACCGTCTCACCCACGGAAGTCAGAGGACCCGCCGGGACGCGATGGGTGCGCATGGCGGCGTCCCAGCAGGCAACGGGACGGGCGGCGAAGATCTCAGCGAGAAGCGTCTCCAAGGCATCACGATTCTTCACCCGCAACTGGTTATCGACGAACCGGGGATCGTCCGCGAGATTCGGACTCTCGATCGCCTCACAGAAACGGCGCCAGAGGTCCTGACTGCCCACTCCCACGATGAACCAGCCGTCCGCCGCCTGGAAAGCGCGATAGGGGACAAGGTTCGGGTGAGCCGATCCCAGACGGGCCGGCTGCTGGCCGTCGGCCAGCCAGGATTGCGCGGCGTAGGAGAGAAAGGCGGCTCCGGCATCCCGCATCGAGATCTCGACGCGCCGACCCCGGCCTGTGGTATCGCGCTCGCGGAGGGCGGCCAATACGCCAGAGAGACCGTAGAGCGCGGAGAGGATGTCCACAATCGCGACGCCCACCCGCACGGGCTCTCCCTCCTCGAAACCGGTAAGAGACATCAACCCGGACTCGGCCTGGAGGACGACGTCATAGGCCGGGCGGTCCGCCTCCGGGCCGGAGGTGCCGTAGCTGGTGACCGTACACTGAACAAGGCGGGGAAAGACGCGGGTGAAATTCGTCCTCCGGAATCCCAGGCGGCGCCATTCCGAAGGGAGGAAGTTCTCTACCAGGACGTCCGCCCCCGCGACGAGCCGCGCGAAGGATGCGCGGGCCTCGGACCGCTTGAGGTCCAGCACGACTGAGCGCTTGTTGCGGTTGGCCGAGACGAAGTAGGCGCTGACGCGCCGCTCGCCGTCGCCTACGAACGGTGGACCCCAGGCGCGGGTCTGGTCCCCCTCCGGTTTTTCGATCTTGATCACGTCCGCCCCGAGGTCGCCCAGCAGCATCGCCAGGTAGGGCCCGGCGAGGACGCGGGAGGCGTCGATGACGCGGACGCCCGCGAGTGGACCCTTGCGGCGAGGGCGGCGCATCTACTCCAGCGGGCTCACGATCCGGTTGCGGATGGCGTAGCTGACCACCTGGGCGCGGTTGTGCAGGTGGAGCTTGTCCAGGATGTTCCGGACGTGAAACTTGATCGTATTCTCGCTGACGCCGAGTTGCTTGGCGAGCTTGCGGTTCGACGTGACGCCGCTGACCAGAAGCTCCAGGACCTCCCGCTCGCGGTCGGTGAGGGCGTCCGGGTCGTGGGCCGGCGCTGGGGCTTGAGCCGGCCGGGCGAACTCCTGGAGCAGCTTGCGGGCGAGAGCGGGAGTGAGGGCCGGCTCGCCGCGATTGACTCCGTCGAGGAGGGCGAAGAAGTCCTCCGATTCCAGGTTCTTGAGCAGGTAGCCCTGCGCTCCCGACTTGATGGCCTCGAACAGCTTGGCATCCTCGTCCGAGGCGGTGAGGACGACGACCTTGACCTCAGGCTGGTCGGCGCTGATCAGCCGGGTGGCGGAGAGGCCGTCCATCTCCGGCATCGAGAGGTCCATGAGGACGACCTCGGGCTTGAGCTTGCGGGCCAACTCGACCGCTTCGCGTCCGTTTCTCGCCTCGCCGATCACCTCCAGGCCGTGGGCTTCCAGAAGGCTCCGGAGGCTGTCGCGGAACAGGGCATGGTCGTCAGCGATCAGGATCTTCATGATCTCTCCCTTGTCAGGCTGCCTGCTGGGGCTGCACCGGCAGCTCGATGGTGACCCGGGTGCCGGTCCCCGGAGTGGAGTCGAGTTGGAAGGTGCCGCCGATGGATTCGGCCCGCTCCCGCATGGTGGCGAGGCCGAAACGGGGGAACTCGGAGCGTCCGAGCTCGGTGGGGTTGAAGCCGGCGCCATCGTCCCGCACGGTGATCAGGAGATTCTCTCCCTTCTGCTGCAGGATGATCTCGGCGTTGCGGGCCTGCGAGTGCTTGCGCACGTTGGCCAGGGATTCCTGCACGATGCGCAGGACCTGGAGCTGGACATTGGGCGGCAGCCGTGGCGTCTCCTCGATGCGTAGAGCGCATTGAATCCCGGTCTGGTGCTGCCAGGTGTTGACGTAATCGGCCAGGGCTTCCTCGATGGTGCGCTCGGGGACGGCCGCGCTGCGCAGACCGATGATCGACTCGCGGACATCGGCGTAGACCTCCCGGGCCGCGCCGGCGAGCTGGTCCAGTTGCCTGGTGGCCTCCTCGCTTCGTCCGGCGCGCAGGTGCTCCTTGACGGCCTGGGCCTTGGTGTTGACGTACGCCAGCACCTGGGCCAGCCCGTCGTGCATCTCGTGCGCGATGCGCAACCTCTCCTCGGCTATGGCGAAGTGGTTGAGCCGCTGGTGGAGATGGGCGTTGTCGATGGCCAGGGCGGTGGTGAGGGCGAAACGTGCCAGGCTCGCTTCGTCCTCGGGAGTGAACTCCGCCCCTTCCGCCTTCTCGGCCAGGTACAGGTTGCCCCGGAACGGGCTCTTGCAGAGGATGGGCACCGCCAGCAGTGTCCGCATCGGAGGGTGGTGCGGCGGAAACCCCACGGACCGGGGATGGCTGTGGATGTCGCTGAGCCGGAGCCGCTGCCCCTCGTTGAGGACCTCTCCCAGGATCCCGTGACCCACCGGCGGAGGGCCGATCCGTTCCCGTTCTTCGGTGCTGATCCCCGAGGTGATGAACGATTTGATCTCGTGCCGCTCGTTGATGACGGAAAGAGCTCCGTAGCGGGCGTTGACCAGGTTGCGGGCCTGGTTCACCACCTTCTGGAGCACGGTCTCCAGCGACAGGTCGCTGTGGATGCCCAGGGTCGCGTCGTGCAGGGCCAGGAGCTCGCGGTTCCGCAGCTCCAGGCTGCTCTGGATCTTCTCGATCACCATGAACAGGGCGCCGAAGAAGAAGAGGCAACCGGTGAACACGGCCGCGCTCATCAGGACCTTCCCCTCCCACGAGGGAAGATAGGGGTAGAGGGCGCGGCGCACAACCTCCAGTACCAGGATGAACCCCAGGGCGGAGAGGACGGTGAACCACTTGAGGCGACGCAGAGTCATCTGCAGGGATTCTAGTGTGGACGCCGGAGGATGTCTCCTCCTGTCAATCCTTTGGCGCTGGCGAGCCGCCTTTCCGGGTGCGGATGCCCAGGAGCGCGTAGATGGGGCACCAGCCGATCAGTCCCGTGGCCAGCGGGACCCAGCCGAAGATCTTGAGGGCGACGCCCCAGACGCCGGTGACGACGCCGGCCCATCCGGCGGCGAGCATCAGGGCTCCGAGGAGGACGCGCACGGCCCGATCCCGGAAGGAGGTGTTGCAGTAGCTCATGGTCTTCGTCCTTCGGGCTCGCCCGTGTCGGCTAGGATGCTCGCCGCGGGCCGCTGTGGATATCCCCCCGGGGGTGGCGGCGTTCCCTCTGCCGGGTAGGGTCTCGCCCACCCTTCGGGATAGGGCGGGACGGACTTGCCGCGCCTTCCGCCATGCTAAACTCGCCTTCGTCTACAGGGCCGATCCATGATCGTCGAGAAACGCCATCTGGATGGATTCACCCTCCTCAACGTCGAGGGGGTCATCAAGCTCGGGGAGAGCGCGCAGTTTTTCGCCCAGACCCTGGAGCGCACCCTCTCCGACGATCGCGGCCACGTGATCATCGACTTCTCGAAGATCAACTTCATCGATTCCACGGGCATCGGCGAGCTGGTCGGCTACCTGGGCCGGTTCCGCAACTCGAAGCGGGAGCTGATCCTGGTCAATCCCTCGGACCGCATCCGCAAGCTGCTGCAGGTGGCCCGCCTGGACGAGCTGTTCCCCACCTACGAGACCATCGAAGCCGCCGTCGCCGCGGAGCGCTGAGCTTCTGTTCGCCCCCATCGCCACGGTCGTCCGCAACGGCCTTCCCGAGTCCTGGCACGCCGGGGCCGTCGCCGCCGTCACTCCCGAGGGGCGGCTGGTGGCCTTCCAGGGAGATCCCCAGGCCGCGACCTTCCTCCGCTCGGCGGCCAAGCCCTTCCAGTGTCTGCCGCTGCTGCTCGCCGGAGTGGCGGAGCGCTACAGCCTCTCGCCGGCGGACCTGGCATTGATCTGCGCCTCCCATGGCGGCACGCCGGAGCACGCCCGGCGGGCCGCGGACCTGCTTGCCCGCGGCGGCTTCGGCGCGGACGACCTGCTCTGCGGCGCTCACTGGCCCCTGGACGCCGAGGCGGCCCAGCGGCTGCGGGAAGAGGGGCGGGAGCCCACGCCGCTGCACAACAACTGCTCGGGCAAGCACGCCGGCATGCTCCTGGCCTGCCGCGAGCTCGGCCTGCCGGTGGAGAGCTACCTGGAATCCGGCCACCCGTGGCAGCGCCGCGTCCTGGGCCACGTCGCGGACTTCTGCGGGTTGCCGGAGGCGTCGATCGGTCTCGCGGTGGACGGCTGCGGCGTCCCGACCTTCCACGTCCCCCTGGCCGCCGTGGCCCGGGGGTACGCCGTCCTGGCCCACCCGGAAGCCGGGGGTCTCTCCGGCGAGCCCGCGGCTGCCGTCCAGCGGATCGTCCGCGCGATGACCGGAGAGCCGGCCATGGTGGCGGGCCCCGGCCGCTTCACCACCCGCCTCATGGAGGTGACGGGCGGGCGGGTCCTGGGCAAGGAGGGGGCCGAAGGGTTCTACGGCCTCGCGGTGCGCGGCCCGGTGGCGCTGGGGATCGCCCTCAAGATCGCCGACGGGGGAGAGCGGTGCCGGGACGGCGTGGTGCTGGACGTGCTGCGGCAACTGGGCTCCCTCTCCGGCGCCGAGCTCGGCGCGCTGGCGGACCTCCACAGCCCCGCCCTCCATAACCATCGCGGCCTGCGGGTGGGGGAGGTCCGTCCCGAGGTGGACCTGGAAGAGGTGTAGACTTGACAACCGTCATGCGCGCAATCGTCGCTGTTTTTTCGCTGTCGCTCCTGCTCTCCGGCTGTTCCCTGTTCCGCCGCGGCGAGCGTCCGCCCTACCGCAAGCTGAGCCCGCCGATCGCCTTCGAGATGATCCGGGACAACCCCGAGATGCTGATCCTCGACCTGCGCCCTCCGGAGGAGTACAACGGCGAGACGGGACACCTCCGCCGGGCGCGGAACTTCCCTCTGGACCGGCTGCCCTACCGCCTGCTGGAGATCGATGCCTTCCGCGAAGAGACGATCCTGGTCTACTGCGGGAACGTCGAGTGCGGCGAAAGAGGGATGGGCGCCCTCCAGTCCAGCGGCTTCGAGGACGCGGTCCTGATGGACGGCGGCATCGAGGGATGGATTCGCGAGGGCTTCAAGACCGTGCTGCCCAGGACGGCGCTGGGCAGGCTCCCGGAGCCCGCCGACGGCAAGGGGCCGGTGCGTCCCCGCCGTCCCGAGGAAGAGACCCCCAATCCCGAGGAGAACCTGCCCACGGGACCGCCGCCCCCGCGAGCGCCGGCGCTGGTTGCCGCGCCGCGACAAATCGGTTAAAAGGTCAGTGACAGTGACACCTGGAATGACCCGCGGCTCCGCCGCGTTCGACCCTGCAGGGAGAGAACCTTCATGACCGTGCATGCTCCGATTTCGATCGCTGAGTCCTTTCGAGAGCTGAAAGAGCGGATGGGCGACCGCATCCTCCTCGACGACGAGGTGCGCGCTCTCTACCGCTCCGACTTCGGGCGCGTGGTGGACCGCCTGCCCGGCGCCGTGGCGCGCTGTACCTCCGCCGAGGAGGTCGCCGAGGTGGTCCGCTTCTGCCGCGAGCGCAGGATCCCCATCACGCCGCGTGGACAGGCCCACACCCAGACGGGCCAGGCCACCTCCGACGGCGGGCTGCTGCTCGACACCACCACCATGAACACGATCCACGAGATCGATGAGGCGGAGGAGACCGCCACCGTCGACTGCGGCGTGATCTGGCGCGACCTGGTGACCGCGACGCTGGAGAAGGGGATGGTGCCCCGCGTGCTGACCAACAACCTCGGGGTGCAGATCTCGGGCACGCTTTCGATGGCCGGCCTCGGCGTCGCCAGCTTCCGCTATGGCGCCCAGGCGGACAACGCCGTGGAGATCCAGGTCGTCACCGGCACGGGCGAGATCGTCACCTGCTCCCGCGAGCACAACCGCGACCTCTTCGACGTGGTGCGCTGCGGCCTCGGCCAGTTCGGCGTCATCACCCGCGCCAAGATCCGTCTTCGCAAGTGTGCCAGCGTGGTCCGCAAGTACTACCTCGCCTACGACGACCTCGCGACGGTGATGGAAGACACGAAGAAGGTGATGGACCCCGCCAATTCCACCTTCTCCTCCCTGGAGTCCTGGTGCACGCCGTGCCTCCAGGGCATCAAGAAGATCGGGGAAGGCATGGAGCTGGGCGAGGGGATGCAGACCTTCGCCTACTGGCTGTACCCGCTCCATCTCACGGTGGAGTTCAACCCCGGCGAGGAGCCCGACGACCAGGAGGTCCTGGCGGGCCTGACCCCCTACCGTCACGTCCACACCGAGGACTTCACCCAATACGAGTTCGCCAACCGCATGGACCCGGTCTTCGAGCTGTGGCGCCGCAGCGGCTACTGGGACATGGCCCATCCGTGGATGGAGACCATCCTGCCCTGGGAGACCGCCAAGGACTACATCGAGGGGGTGCTCGCCCAGACGCCGCCGCAGGCCCTGGGACCGGGCGGCCACATCCTCCTCTGGCCGGCCTACACCCGCACCTCGGACGCGCCGCTGTTCATGCACCCCGGGGGCGAGTACGTGATGGGCTGGGGCATCCTGCCCGGCGTGCCGTTCCGGTTCCTCGACCGCGCGCTGGCACAGCTCGACATGGCCAGCGAGCTGTCCATCGTCTACGGCGGCAAGCGCTACCTTTCGGGCTACATCACCTTCGACACGGCGGAGAAGTGGGCCAACCACTTCGGCGACCGCTGGCCCATGATCCTGGAGGCGAAGCAGAAGTTCGATCCGGACGGGATCATGAACCCCGGCTTCATCATCTACGAATAACCGTCTGCAAAAAAAGCGGGGCGGCCGATCGGCCGCCCCTGCTCGTATCGATCCTCTTGCCCTTTACCGCTTGACGATCTCGGATACCTGGAGGGTGCGGCCGCCGCAGCGGGAATCCTCCGCCAGGTAGCCCAACACCTTGACCCTGTCCCCCTCACGGAAGTTCCGGAGGTTGCCGCTCAGGCTGTAGATCTCCCCGTTGTTCCCGCGCACGGCCGGGCAGTTGCGGCCGTCGTCGAGCCGGCCTTCGACGGTGACCAGCCGGCGGTCGCCGTCCCGATCGAAGTAGCGGTCGTCGTCGCCATACCGGTCGTCGTCATACCGGTACTGGTCCCGGTACCGATCGTCGTAGTAACGGTCCGCCCAGCGGCTGTAGGAGCCGTCCCGGCTGGCATCGAAGACCGGGCGGTCGTGCCGGTCGTTGGACCAGAGCGTCTTGATTTCGCGGACGTTCATGGTCGGGTAACCGCCGCCGCAGTAATCGTCATACGTGTGGGTGCCCACGTAACGGATGTGGTTGCCCTCGCGCATGTCGCCGACGTTGCCGGCCAGCGCGAAGATCTGCCCCGTGCTGTGCTCCCGGAAGAGCAGGCACTCGCCGCGATCGTCGACCACGAAACCGTCGAGGTGCTCCTGCGCGCCGTTGCTGCGGTAGCCGTAGCGGCCGTAGCGGTTCCGGTAGTAGCTCTCGTCGCGGCGGGCATCCCGCTTCCACTGGGCGTTGCCGCGGTAGATGTTGCCCTGCTTCTGCTTCTGCTTCACCTTGGGCTGGTCCTTGGGCGCGGCCGCGCCGGCCACCGGCAGCGACAGCGCCGCCGCAAGGAGAAGGACGGACCAACGATTCATGGTTGTCATGGCTATATCTCCAGGAGGGCGGCCCCGGGGGCCGCCCTCTCAGTGTTGTCGTTCAATAACCGTAGTAGCGGTCAGCCCAGTTGCCGTAGTAGCCGTCCCGGTTGGCGTCGAAGATCGCGTGGGTATGGCGGTCGCTGTCCCAGACCGTCTTGATCTCGCGGACCTCCATGGTCGGGTAGCCGGTGCCGCAGTACTCGTCGTAGTTGTGGACGCCCACGTAGCGGATGTGGTCGCCTTCCCGCATGTCGCCGATGTTGCCGGCCAGCGCGAAGATCTGCCCCGTGCTGTGCTCCCGGAAGAGGATGCACTCGCCGCGGTCGTCGACCACGAAGCCGTCGAGGTGCTCCTGCGCGCCGTTGCTGCGGTAACCGTAGCGGCCGAAGCGGTTCCGGTAGTAGCTGTCGTCGCGGTACACGCGGTTGCGGTTGACGCGGTTCTGGACGTACCGCTCGTTGGAGCGGTAGACGTTCTGGTTCCGGTACTGCCTCTGAAGCTGGGCCTGCCGCTGGAGCTCGGCCTGGCGCCGTAGCTGCTGCTGCCGCTGGATTTCGGCCTGGCGCTGGAGCTCGAGCCTGCGAGCCTGCGACTGGCGCAGCGTCTTGGCGGCCTTGGCCTCCGCCTGGCGCTGCTGAGCGGCCTGCTTCCGCAGCTCCGCCTGGCGCTTCTGCGTATCCCGGCGCACCTCGGCCTGCCGCTTCTGCGCGTCGTGCCGGATCTCGGCCTGCTGCTTGGCGGCCTGGCGCTGGTTCTTCTGCAGCTCCTTACGGCCCTGAGCGCGTTCCTTGTTCTTGTTGTTCTTGTCCGCCGCGGCGGCCTTACCGTTCGGCGAAGGAGCCGCCACGCTCACGGCGGGCAGGGAGAGCGCCGCCGAAAGAAGAAGAACGGGCCAGAAGCCCTTGGTGAGTTTCCGATGGTTGTTGGTCGTCATCATGGCTGTGCCTCCTAGCTGACGGAGCGGTTGGCCTCCACGGCCTTTTCCCTCGCTCTCGGCATCTTTCTTATGCCAGGTCCGTGCCAGGATGGCCAGCATTGGAAACAAAGAGTTTATTCTTCTTCTGCGGGGTATTTACTCGAAATTGTCCTCTGGATAGGACGCCATCCAAGGGACGCTCCGAGGCGCGGGTGTCCTCGATTCTGATAGCCTCCCGGGCATGACCGACACGCAGACGACCACCATCCGCATTGCCCATAGTCCGGACTCGGACGATGCCTTCATGTTCTATGCGCTGACTCAAGGGGTCCTCGACACCGAGGGCCTGGATATCCAGCACGTGCTCCAGGACATCGAGAGCCTGAACCAGGCCGCCTTCCAGGGCACGTACGAGATCACCGCCCTCTCCTTCCACGGCTACGCCCACCTGGCGGACCGGTATCAGCTCATGCCGTCCGGCGCCAGCTTCGGGGACGGCTACGGCCCGGTCGTCGTCGCCCGCCGGCCGCTGGGCCGCGCCGACCTGCCGGGGCTGAAGGTGGCCATACCGGGCAAGCTGACCACGGCCCATATGGCTCTCCGCCTCTGGCAGCCGGAGGTGACGACGGAGATCGTCCCCTTCGACCGCATCCTGGAGGTAGTCCTCGCCGGCGAGGTGGACGCCGGGGTGGTCATCCACGAGGGGCAGCTCACCTATCAGGACATCGGGTCTGCGCTCCGTGGTGGACCTCGGGGCCTGGTGGAAGGAGGAGACGGGCGGGCCGCTGCCCCTGGGTGGCAACGGCATCCGCCGCGACCTCGACCCGGAGCTCAAGCGCCGCCTCTGCCGCCTGCTGACGGAGAGCATCAACTACGGGCTCGACAACCGCCAGGAGGCTCTGGAATACGCCGTGCGCTACGCCCGCGGCCTGGAGGACGATCCCGTGCGCTCCGACCGCTTCGTGGGGATGTACGTGAACGACTGGACCCGGGACTATGGCCGCGCCGGCCGCCGCGCCGTGCAGCTCCTCCTGGACCGGGGCTACGAGGCGGGCATCCTGCCGAACCGCGTCGAAGCCGAGTTCATCGAGGTCTGATGCGCCGTCCCGCCGCCCTGGTCTTCGACCTCGACGGGACGCTGATCGACTCCCGGCGCGACATCACCACCGCCATCAACCGCATGCGGGACGAGCTCGGCCTGCCGCCGCTGGCCCTGGAGCAGGTCGTGACCATGGTGGGGGAAGGGGCGCGCCTGCTGGTCGAGCGGGCGCTGGGTCCGGATTTCCCTCCGGAGCAGGTGGATCGGGCCCTGGCCCGCTATCTGGATCATTACCAGGATGTCTGTCTGGACGCGACCCGTCCCTATCCTGGGATCGAGGAGATGCTCGGCGTCCTGTCCGAGCGGTATCCCCTCGCCCTCCTCAGCAACAAGGGCGAGGCCCTCTCCCGCCGCATCCTGGAAGGCCTCGGCCTCGAGCGTCACTTCCGCGAGATCCTGGGCGGCGACAGCCTGCCGACCCGCAAACCCGATCCCGCCGGGCTGCGCCTGCTGGCGGAGCGGCTCGGCGTCCCTGATCGAAAGCCTGCTCCTGGTGGGGGATACCTGGATTGACGCCGAGACCGCCAAGGCCGCCGGTTGCGCCTTCGCGCTGGTGGAGTGGGGATTCCCGCGTCCGCCGAAGGCGGAGGATGTTCAGGCGGGTTTACGGGTGACGACGGCGGAGGAGCTGACGGCGGCCCTCTGAGCGCGATCTACAACCGCATATCCCGCCGCACCTGCCCATACTCCAGATCGAGCACCAGCACCCGGCCGCGGTCGTCCGCGACGGTGAGGCTCTGGCCGGTCAGGCGGAGCGAGATCCGTCCCGCGCGGCCCAGGGCGAACTCGCCGAGGACGTCTCCGGTGGGCCTGTGGATCAGGTAGACGACCCCCGCGTCCGGCTCGTGGACGGCCTGGGCGATCCAGTCTCTGAAGATCGCCGGCTCGCCGAGCCGCCCCGGTCCCGGCAGCGGGATCTCCGCAAGACTCTCCTCGAAGACCCGGACCGAGGGGTTCCGCCCAGGCGCGCCGGGCAGGGGGGCGGCCACGGCGCCTGCCGGGCACAGCGCCGGGGGAAGCGGCCGCCGGGCTCCGAACCCGGGCGGCGCGATCTCGCGGCGGCGCAGGGTGAGGGACGGCAGCTCGTAGGTCCAGATCTCCGCCTCCTCGCCGGCGAACAGGATCGAGCAGCGGGCGGCGGAACGGGCGATCGTCAGCACCCGGCCGGGGAGCTGGGAGAGTCCCCACGATCCGTCGAGGGCCGGCGAAGAGACCTCGGCCACCAGCAGCTCGCGCGGAGTCGCCACGAACCAGAGGGCGCCGTCGTAGTCCGGGGCGAAGGCCTCGAGGGCGGCGTCGCACCAGTGCTCGCCGCGGCGGGTGGAGAAGTCGAGGCGGGCGATCCGCCAGACGTCCCCCGCTTGGCCAGCGCGAGGGCGCGGTCGCCGTGGTCCGAGATCACCAGCCGGTGCGCCGGCTGATCGAACTCGGCCACCACCCGGCCGCCGCGGGAGAAGAGCCGCACGCCGGCCTCGCCCAGCGCCACCACCAGCAGGCCGTTGGGCAGGAAGGCCGCGTCATGGGCGGGCATGGCGCCGACGTCCCGGGCCGCCACCTCGGCCCACCAGGGCTCCCCTCGCGACGTCCAGGGCTCCCGGGCCGCCAGCGGGAAGCGCCGGCGCGTCCGCCCGCAGGACGCCGTCGTCCGTGAAGGCCACGAGCTGGCGGAACCCGCCGGGCTCCAAGCGCGTGCCGAGGCGTCCGGCGTCGCGGACCACGGCGCGCACGGCGGCCCGGGCCAGGGTCATGGCCTCCGGCGTCTGCGGCCCCTGGACCAGGGTCTCGGCGAACGTCAGACGGGCGGCGGCCCCCTCGGCGCGCCAGCTCTCCAGGAGCCCCAGCGCCGCGCCGCGCAGCTTCTCGAACGGCTCGGCGGCCAGGACGAGCTTGCGGGCCAGCATCCGCCCGGCGGGCGCGCCGCCCTGCTCGATGGCGCGGTCCATCCAGGCGAGGGTCTGGTGGCGCTCCGCGGCCAGGGGCCAGAGCGTGTCCACCGCCGCCGCGTAATCGCCCGCGTCGGCCAGTCCCCGCGCCCAGAGCCGGCGCAGCTCGGCCGCTTCCTCCGTCTTGCGGCTCCGCTCCAGCCGCGTCGCGGCGTCGGAGAAGGCGCCGGTATGGCGGGCGATCCGCAGGGCCCGGTCGCGGTCGCCGGCCAGGAACCACTGCCGCACCACCAGCCCCGGGGGCAGCTCGCGGGCCTCCGCCATCTCGGCGGCCAGGCGGAGACGGCCGTGGCGTTCGAGGAAGGCGACGGCCTCTTCGTAGGCGTGGAGCACCTCGGCGAGGAGGAACGCGGCCTCTTCGATCTTCTCCTGGGATTCCAGGCGCTGCACGGCTTCCCGGTACAGCCGCCGCAGCTCGCTGTTCATCTCGGGCGAGAGCCCCGCGACGGACCAGGAACGGGAGCGCTCGGGCCGCAGGGTCAGGTCCTGACGCGGCGGGAAGGTACGAAGGGGGATGCGGCGCGGTCCGCCCTCGGTCACCGGCAGGGCGTGGCGCAGGACGCCGTCGAAGTCGCCGCTCTCGAACATCTCCCGCAGCTTGGCGACGTAGGCGGCGTGATGCCGGCTGACCGCGCGCGAGAGGCGGGAGGCGAAGGCGGTGCGGCCCGTCAGACGGTGGACGGCGGTGGCGAACCGCGAGCCCAGGGCCTCCCGGCCGCCTTGCCGCGGGGCCTCCGGCTCCGGCGCGGCGGCGCGGACCTCCCGGGTTTCTCCGGTTTCCGCCAGGGGCAGGGGATCGAGCGGCGCCGGGTCCTCGGTGGGCCGGAGCGGTCCGGCGGCCCGCAGCAGGCGGACGCCCACCGCATCGTCCGGCGGCTCGAGGAGGCGCTCGCTGGCGCCGCCGTCGCCCCGCCGCAGGGTCACGCGGACGCGCCGGGAGCCGGGCTCGAAGGCGTCGCTGATCTGCAGCCAGGCGGCGCCGGGCACGGCCGGAGGCAGGCCGAGGCGGGGGGAGGCGGCCATCCAGATTTCCGCGAGGTCCCGCCGCTCCTCCAGACGCGACCGCCAGGCGGCGAACTGGGCGTCGACGGCTTCGCGGGGAGTCCGGGAGCCGAGGAGACGGCGGAATCCGTCCTCGCCGACCCCCAGGAAGAGCGCCGCTTCAGGGTCCTGCAGGATGCCCCAGGCGAACTGGGCTCCCACCTCTCCGGCCCGGCGGGCGAGCGCGAGCCAGGCGGCGATCTGCGCGATGCGGGGCGTACCGATCTGCCCGGGGCCGGCATCGAAGAGCGCGACCAGGGTCTGGCCCGCCGGCGCCGCCCTTGGCGGTCCCAGGAGAGCGAAGATCCCGTCCAGCAGCGGCGCAAGGGAAGGCGCGGCCTCGGCTGGCAGGACTTCCAGATAGGGCTCCCACAAAGGGAGCGCGCCGGTCGGCTCCATCGATTCGAAGATCCCCTCCACGGCCGCTCCAAAATCGCCAGCCGGGCCAACAAAAAAGACACCCACCGGATCAGGTCTACATACTACGGTGCTTCCAAGGAGGCGGGGAAGGGACGTTTTACGGGAAGATGTAAAAAAATTGTATCTCGGGGCGAGGGCCTACCCTCCGAAGCCCTCACCACCCCCGGCCCCTCCTCTCCCGACCCCTCCCGCCCTCCCTCACCGGGAGAGGAGGGGAGACCAGCGTTCTTTGTCTGGAGGGTGGGGGCGCCCTCTCCCGGTGAGGGAGGGGGGAGGGGTCGGGAGAGGGTCGGGGTGAGGGTCTACCCCGGCAGCTTGAACCGCTGCGGGAACAGCTCGGCCAGGCTGGTCTCCTCGCGATCCCCCTGGGCGTTGACCACCAGGATGGGGAGGTCCTCGGCGAATTCGGCCAGGGTCTGCCGGCAGAGGCCGCAGGGGCGCGAGGGGGGAGTCGTCCCGGTGACCACCGCCACGGCCAGCGGCTTGCGCAGCCCCGCCGAGACGGCGGCGGACATGGCGTTGCGCTCGGCGCAGATCGACAGCGCCGGGATGCAGTTCTCGACGTTGGCGGCGGCGTGGATCGAGCCGTCCTCCATCAGCAGGGCCGCGCCCACCGGGAAGCGGCTGTAGGGCGCGTAGGCGCGGTCGCGGACGGCCCGGGCGGCGGCGATGAGAGGTTCCCAATCCATGCCCCGGGAATGTAACACGCCCTCTGTGATAGTTTACTGGGCGCTTCCGGCCACCCCGCCGGAAGCGAGCCCATCTTCCCTCACCCCCTTCAGGAGGAGCACGGTTTTGGCCAGGACATTCAATGACTTGACGCCGCCCGCGGACGGCCAGCGGATCGGCTGGAACGAAGCGGAGCGCCGTTTGGAGGTTCCGGACCGCCCCATCATCCCCTTCATCGAGGGGGACGGCACCGGTCCGGACATCTGGAACGCCACCCGCCGCGTGATCGACGGCGCGGTGGAGAAGATCTACGGCGGCTCGCGCTCCATCGCCTGGTTCGAGGTGCTGGCCGGCGAAAAGGCCTACAACCTCAAGAACGACTGGCTCCCCCAGGACACCATCGACGCCATCCGCGAGTACCGCGTGGCCATCAAGGGACCGCTCACCACCCCGGTCGGCGGCGGCATCCGGAGCCTCAACGTCGCCCTGCGCCAGATCCTCGACCTCTACGCCTGCGTGCGCCCCGTCCGCTACTACCGCGGCGTCCCCTCGCCGGTCAAAGAGCCCCACAAGGTGGACATGGTGATCTTCCGCGAGAACACCGAGGACGTCTACGCCGGCATCGAGTGGAAGTCGGGCTCCGACGAGGCGCGCCAGGTCATCGAGTTCATTGGCAGCCTCGGCAAGAAGGTCCGGCCGGACAGCGGCATCGGCATCAAGCCCGTCTCCGAGACCGGCAGCAAGCGCCTCGTCCGTAAGGCCCTCCAGTACGCCATCGCCCACAAGCGCAAGAGCGTCACCCTGGTCCACAAGGGCAACATCATGAAGTTCACCGAGGGGGCCTTCAAGGACTGGGGCTACGCCGTGGCGCGCGAGGAGTTCGGCGACTTCACCATCACCGAGGACGAGGTCTGGAGCCAGCACAACGGCAAGGCCCCCGCGGGCAAGATCGTGGTCAAGGACCGCATCGCCGACTCCATGTTCCAGCAGGCGCTGCTGCGGCCCGACGAATACGACGTCCTGGCCACCACCAACCTCAACGGCGACTATCTTTCCGACGCCCTGGCGGCCCAGGTGGGAGGCCTCGGCATGGCCCCCGGCGACAACGAAGGGGACGGCTTCGCGGTCTTCGAGGCCACCCACGGCACCGCCCCCAAGTACGCCAACCAGGACAAGGTCAACCCCGGCTCGCTCATCCTCTCCGGCGTCATGATGCTCCGCTGGATCGGCTGGGTGGAAGCCGGCGACGCCATCGAGGCGGCTCTCGCGAAGACCATCGAGCAGAAGCGGGTGACCTACGACCTCGAACGCCAGATGGAGGGCGCCACCCTCCTGAAGACGTCCGAGCTCGCGGCCGCGATCGTGGACAACATCTAACCAATTTCCGAAGGAGCACCTTCGATGCGTTACAAAGTCACCGTGGTGGGCGCCGGCAACGTGGGCGCCACCTGCGCCCAGTTGATCGCCCAGGCCGACCTCGCCGACGTGGTCATGGTGGACGTGGCGGGCGATCTCGCCACCGGCAAGGCCCTGGACATGATGGAATCCGCCCCGGTCTTAGGGTTCAACGCCCGCATCACCGGCGGCAGCGACTACGAGCCCACCGCCGGCTCGCAGGTCTGCGTCGTCACCGCCGGCCTCGCCCGCAAGCCGGGCATGAGCCGCGACGACCTCATGGCCAAGAACACCGAGATCGTCACCGGCGTCGTGCGTGAGCTCGTCCAGCGCTCGCCCGAGACCATCCTCATCATCGTCACCAATCCGCTGGACGCCATGTGCGAGGTGGCCCGCCGGGTCTCCGGCTTCCCGCGCGAGCGCGTGCTGGGGATGGCCGGCGTGCTCGACTCCGCCCGCATGCGCTGGTTCATCGCCGAGAAGCTGAACGTCTCGGTGGAAGACGTCGACGCCTTCGTGCTCGGCGGCCACGGCGACACCATGGTGCCGGTGGCCCGCTACGCCACGGTCAACGGCATCCCCCTGCCGCAGCTCCTGGACGCGGCGGCCATCGACGCGATCAACGACCGCACCCGCAACGGCGGCGCCGAGATCGTCAACTACTACAAGACCGGCTCCGCCTACTACGCGCCGGGCGCCTCCTCCTACGAGATGGTGGCGGCGATCCTCAAGGACAAGAAGAAGATCCTCCCCTGCGCCGTCTACCTCAAGGGCGAGTACGGCTACGACGACCTCTTCATCGGCGTCCCCTGCCAGCTCGGCCTGGGCGGCATGGAGAAGGTCATCGAGCTGTCGCTCACCACCGACGAGAAGGCCATGCTCCAGAATTCCGCCAACGCGGTGAAGGGGCTGGTCGAGGCGCTGCCGAAGTAGGCCCTCACCACCCCTACCCCTCCTCTCCCGACCCCTCCCGCCCTCCCTCACCGGGAGAGGAGGGGATTTTGTCTTTTCGGTTTTCCGGGCGGGGGTTCCCCTCTCCCGGTGAGGCGAGGGAGGGAGGGGGCGGGAGAGGGGCCAGGGGTGAGGGTTCGGCTACAATACCCGCGTCCCGTACCCTGTACATCATGCGGAACGCGCGCTCTCTCCTCCTCTGGCTTCTCGTGGGCATTGCCGGCCTGGCGCTGCTGGTCTGGGCCTATCCGCGCGCGTACTCCTTCCGGCCGGATCGCTGGACGCTCACCCGCGACGAGGCCGTGGGCATGGCCCTCGAGCGCCTGCGGGACCTCGGCGAGCCGGTCAAGGACCCCTACATCGTGGCGCTCCTCGGGCCGGACACCAGCCTGGAGCGCCGGCTGCAGCTCGCCGTGGACCGCCACGGGGAGGAGAGGGTCCGGCGATCGGCGCTTCCCGAGCAGATCTTCACCTGGGACGTCTACGTCTTCCCGCGCGGCGCGCCGCAGGAGGAGTGGGCCTACATCGTCTCGGTCTCCACCTCCGGCCGAATCGTCCTGCTGCGGCGGCGCTTCGATGCCCAGGAAAAGGGCCGGACGATCTCGCCGCAAGCCGCCCGGCAACAGGCCGACGCCGTCCTCGCCAAGGAGGGGATCGACCTCTCCCTCTACGAGGAGCCGGAGGTCCGGAGCCAGCAACTGGCCGGCCGCACCGACCAGACCGTCCGCTACCGCGACCGCCGGAACCCGCTCACCGACGGCAGGACCCACGGCATCCAGGTGCTCTTCGCGGGCGACCGCTACGCCGGCTTCGGCTACTGGCTGGACGAGCCGCCGGCGCAGGCCGTCGGCCGCTCCCTGCGGGGCGTCAACCTCCTGTTCATCATCCGGGTCGTCTGGGTCATCCTGATGACCACCCTGCTCGCCGTCCCCTTCCTCAAGCGCTATCACGAGGGGGAGATCGGAGTGCGCCGCGGCGTCCAGATCTTCCTCATGGTGGTGGCCTCGGGCCTGATCGTGATGCTGCTGGGGAGCCGCGCCAACTCCCAGGGCAGCGGCTTCGGCTTCACCGCCCGCGAGCAGAACACCTGGCTCGTGCTGCTCTTCCAGATGGTCTTCTACATCTTCCCGGCCGGCATCCTCGCCTTCTTCGCCTGGTCCGTGGGGGAGTCCGTCTGCCGCGAGCGCTGGGGTCACAAGCTGGCCGCCTTCGACGCCCTGTTCCGTGGGGATCTGGCGAACGAGACCGTGGCCCGCGCCTGCTACCGCGGCTGGATGGCCGGCTTCGCCACCGCGGGCGCCACCATGGCCCTGCTCCTCGTGGTCCGCGCCCTGGGCGGCTGGCCCCTCGCCTCGGCCATCCTCAGCCGCACCGGGGACTGGCAGGGCCTGGAGGCGGTCGCGGGCGGCCTCGCCACCACCGCGCCCTTCTACCTCGCGGTGATCCTCTGGCTCCTGCCCCTCGCCGTCCGGCGTTTCGGGACCTGGGGGGGCGCGCTGGCGGCCACCCTGGTGGGGGCCGTGGTCTTCGCGCCCATGGCGGTGATCCTGCCCATGGGCTGGACCGTGGCGCTGGCCCTGGTCCCCGCCGCCGTCCTGGTCGCCCTCTTCCTCGCCACCGACCTGCTGAGCGCGTTCCTGGCCGGCCTCGTGACCCAGACCCTCCTCTCCGTCTATCCGCTGCTCACCGCCGACGACTCCACCCTCCACCTCCACGGCTGGAGCGGCCTCGTCCTGCTGGCGATTCCCCTGGTCTTGAGCCTGCGCGCCCTGGGCAGCGGCCGGGAATTCGTCTACCGCTACGAGGACGTCCCGCCGCACGTGCGGCGCATCGCCGAGCGCGAGCGCCAGCGGGTGGAGCTGGAGACGGCGCGGCGCATCCAGAGCTCCATCCTGCCGGACCTGCCGCCGCGCCTCGCCGGCGTGGACATCGCCCACGCCTACCTGCCGGCCTCGGAGGTGGGAGGCGACTTCTACGACGTCCTCGCCCTGGAGGACGGCCGCCTCGCCGTGGCCGTGGGGGACGTGGCGGGCCACGGCGTCTCCTCCGGCCTCATCATGTCCATGGCCAAGTCGGCCCTGGCCGTCCAGGTCACCTTCGACCCCGACGTGGCGCAGGTCTTCCGCACCCTCAACCGCACCGTCTACCAGACCGCCCGCAAGCGCCTGCTGGCGACCCTTTGCTACGCCCTGATCGACCCGCGCCGCCTGGAAATGCTCTACGCCAGCGCCGGCCACCTCTATCCGTACCGCATCAGCGCCGCGGGCCGGGTGGAGTTCCTGGAATCGACCGCCTATCCGCTGGGCGTGCGCGGCGAGCTGGTCGTCGAGCCGCGGACCGCCCGCCTCGCGCCCGGCGACACCCTCTTCCTCTTCAGCGACGGCCTGGTGGAAGCCCGCCGCGAGGGGAGCGACGAGCAGTTCGGCTTCGACCGCCTGGAAGCCAGCCTCGCCCGCCACGCCAACAAGGACGTCGACGGCCTGCGCGACGGCATCCTCGCCGACGTCACGAAATTCACCGCCAACGCGCCGCGCGAGGACGACCAGACGATCCTCGTGTTGCGATTGCCGTAAAAATCATCTCTGAGTCTCCAGAACCTCCTGCAAGCTTCCGGAACGTCCCCGGAGCCTTAAAAACGTCCCCGGAGCCTTACAAACGGCCGCGGAGCCTTAAAAATCGCCGCGGAAGCCTAAAAACCGTTTGTAAGCCTAAAAAACGACTTTTAAGCTTCCGGAGCGTTCCCGGAGCACTCTGGAACGTTCCGGAAGCTTAAAAACGGCCGCGGACGCTCTTGGAACGTTTCTACGCTAATTGGAACGTTCCGGCGGCTTACGGACGGTCGCGGAAGGCTGGCGGGGTCCCCGGGGCTTCCCGCGGTGTCCCGGAGCTTCCGGCAGTGCCCCGGAGCTTCCGGGAAGGCCTTTCTGCCCTCCGCGGCTCCCCGAAGCCTTTCGGCGCGCCCCCTTTCTTTTTGTTCAAGCTTCAGCCGCCGGAAGTGGAAATTAAATCGCCCCAAGCCGTCGTCCCGAGACTCTGGCCTGGAGACGTTGACTCTGAGCTGGAGAAGTTGACTCTGGCCTGGAGACGTTGACTTTGGGCTGGAGATCTTGACTCTGAGCCGGAGTCAGTTGACTTTGTCCTGGAGACGTTGACTCCGGCCTGGAGATCTTGACTCTGGGCCGGAGTCAGTCGACTTTGTGCTGGAGACGTTGACTCTGAGCCGGAGTCAGTTGACTTCGCGCCGGAGATCTCGGCTTCGCGTCAGAGATCTCGACTTTGCGCCGGAGATGTTGACTTCGCGTCGGAGACGTTGACTTTGCGCCGAAGTCTCGGGACTTTGCGTCGGAGACGTTGACTCCGGCTCAGAGTCTCGGGACTCCGGCTTGGAGACGTTGACGACGCGCGGGAGCTCAGAGCCCCGTCTCGGCCTACCCGGAGTCCTGACGCCGTTTCCTGAATTCCGCCCCCGGAGCGGGGCGAAGGGACGTAGCCCCGGGCTTCAGCCCGGGGAACCCGGCCCCCCCAACCCAACAAGCCCCGGCAGGGGCGGCGGAATCGGCGGCAAGGAGATATCCGACTCCGCGGATGGGAGTTGCGGCAACCGGATCTCTATGACAGCATCGGCGGAAAAGAGGCGCAAGACATGGCGACCGAGATTCCTGCTGATGGCGGTAAGAGGGAACCGAAGCTCCTGGACCGGATGCGGGAGGCGGCGCGGGTCCGTCACCTGAGCCTGCGGACGGAGAAGGCCTACGTCCACTGGGCGAGACGCTACATCTTGTTTCACGGTAAGCGGCATCCCATGGAGATGGGGGAGGCGGAGATCAACGCTTTCCTGACCCACCTCGCGGTGGAGGGGAAGGTCAGCGCCTCGACCCAGACCCAGGCTCTCTGCGCCCTGCTCTTCCTGTACCGGACGGTGCTGTCGCGGGAGGTGGGGGAATTGGAGGGGTTGGTGCGTGCGAAGCGCCGCCGCAAGTTGCCGGTGGTGCTCTCCGTCGAGGAGGTCAAGCGGATCCTGGCCCGTGCCGAGGGGACCGAGCGGCTCTTCCTGTCGCTCCTCTATGGGACCGGGATGCGCCTGACGGAAGCTCTGCGCCTCCGGGTGAAGGACGTTGATTTCGCGTACGGCCAGATCACCGTGCGGGACGGGAAGGGTGCGAAAGACCGGGTGACGATGTTGCCGTCCTCACTGGAGCAGGATCTGAAGGCACACTTGAAGGGAGTCAAGCGTCTCCACGAGGCGGATCTCGCCGCCGGCCATGGCCGGGTTTACCTTCCGTACGCGCTGGCGCGGAAGTATCCGCGGGCTGACAGCGAGTGGGGCTGGCAGTACGTCTTTCCAGCGCCTGGCCTCTCGCGGGACCCGAGGACTGGAGAGCGCCGGCGCCACCACCTTCACGAGAGAGCCCTCCAGAGGTCCTTTCACGATGCGAGCCGTGCCGCCGGAGTGATCAAGCACGCGACCTGTCACACCTTGCGGCACTCCTTCGCGACGCATCTCCTCCAGAGCGGCTACGACATCCGGACGGTCCAGGAGATTCTGGGCCACCAGAGCGTCAAGACGACCATGATCTATACACATGTGCTCAACCGCGGAGGCCGCGGCGTGAAGAGTCCGCTCGACGCTCTCTCGCTATGACGCGAGACTTTGTCGCCTTTGCTTCCTCCGCTTACACGACACCCTCTGTCGGTAAGCATTCCCGGCCCGAAGGCGGCCCAGGCAACATAAGCCATAGATCCATAAGGAGATCGGCGGATTTCCAGCAGCGGGGTGGGAATGCTTACCGACAGATTTCCTGTCGGATAACATTCCACGTCCCTTCTTCCCTCGGCGGCTTATCCGACAGTCGGAGTCGTAAACCTCTGTCGCATAAGCCTCGAAGTCCTTCCGGAGCCTGCTGTATAAGCTTTGCCTCCACTCTTGGGCGGGAGCGCTCTCGGGGGTTCATGGAGTCGTTGTTGACGAAGCGCAGGAACAGGCGTAGAGTGAGAACATCAAGAGAATGAGTACCTTGCCCCGTTTCCGGTGGCGGGGAGGTGGTTTGTCTGTAAGTAACCCTGGATGGAGAGGCCGGAAGGGTAATCCATAGGTTGAGCAGATTTCGCGAGCGAAGGATGATCGATTCTAAGTTCGTTTCCATTTCGATCGGTTTTCGATGATCGTGAGGTCGAGCCACCATCACCTCCCTGCAAGCGATTCTCGAAACGGGCTTCCCGGAGTACCTGAAGACCCATTCTCTGCCGCTTTACCAATGGAAAGCGGCGCGTGCCCTTCTGCGCTGTCGCACCGCCTCTCTGGGAGGCCACGCGCAACGATGTCCGGAAGGACACGTCGAGAAGATCTGGTACAACTCCTGCCGGCACCGCTCCTGCCCGCAGTGCTCCCATCTCCAGATCCAACAGTGGCTCGACGCGAAGAAGCAACAGATCCTCCCTTGTGATCACTTCCATGTGATCTTCACACTGCCTGCCGAGCTCAGGCCGCTATGGCCGTGGAATTTCAAAGTCCTGGCCGACGCGCTCTTCCAAGCCGTGCGAGACACTCTGTTCCTGCTCCTGGAAAGTCCGCGCCATCTGGGAGCCCGCCCGGGAGTCATCGCTGCCTTGCACACCTGGGGCCGTTCTCTGGTGCTACACCCCCATCTGCACTGCCTCGTCACCGGCGGCGGGCTGACCTCCGAAGGGACCTGGAAGTCTGTCCGGAATGGCTTTCTATTGCCTCTGGCGGTCGTGCGGGTGATCTTCCGGGGCAAGCTGCTGAGCCTCGTCGAGGGCTTGATCCGCCGTGGTGAGCTTCGTCTGCCTCCGGGCCTCGAACCGTCCGGGGCGTTGGCGCTGCTGAAGGAGTCCGCCCGCAAGAAGTGGAACGTCCGGATCCAGGAACGCTATGAGCACGGCCGTGGCGTGGTCACCTACCTGGCGCGCTACCTACGAGGCGGTCCGATCAAGAATTCCCGGCTGGTCCGACACGATCGCGACAGTGTCACCTTTCGCTATGCCTCGCACCGGGATGCTCCCAGCTCAGGCGGTCCTCCTCCACAACGGCTGATGATGTTGCCGATGACGGAGTTCCTGAATCGGTTCTTTTCTCATATTCCGCCTCCGGGCCTGCAAGTGGTCCGAGCCTACGGCCTGTACTGCCGCACCGGTCAACAGGCGCTTGCCCAGTGCCGCGAGCAACTCGGCGGAGCGTCCTTGGAAGATTTGCCACCGCCTCGGGCTCCGGCGGATGCCTCGGCTCCAGCACCGGTTGCGACCTGTCCTGTTTGTGGCCGAAGTCTGATTCGTTCCTCTCTGCCACGCCAGGGCCGGTCTCCTCCGGAATCGTTGGAGGTGAGGTCTTGAAGATCGGGCGGGGCCACTCGGGGGTGCCAACCCTTCTCTTGGACCATTGGTCCATGAACACATTTCTCCTTGCCGAAGTCTCCGTTGCTCTCGCTCTGGCCGGCTTTCCTCTTTCCTTTGAGGGTCCTTTCTGCCGTCGAAGCTCGCTTTCTCAGCCTCGCGTCCTGCTATAATCCACATAGCGAAAGCAAGCCGTCTGCGGGGCACCGCTCAACCCGTCGTTGAAGCGCACACCCGCAAGCTTGCCCGATGCCAGCGCTGTCGGCAGGCAGATGATGACGTGCCGTTCAACGGCCTGCGGGTGGCGCTTAACTCCTAAGACGTTGAGCAGATTTCGCGAGCGAAGGATGATCGATTCTAAGTTCGTTTCCATTTCGATCGGTTTTCGATGATCGTGAGGTCGAGCCACCATCACCTCCCTGCAAGCGATTCTCGAAACGGGCTTCCCGGAGTACCTGAAGACCCATTCTCTGCCGCTTTACCAATGGAAAGCGGCGCGTGCCCTTCTGCGCTGTCGCACCGCCTCTCTGGGAGGCCACGCGCAACGATGTCCGGAAGGACACGTCGAGAAGATCTGGTACAACTCCTGCCGGCACCGCTCCTGCCCGCAGTGCTCCCATCTCCAGATCCAACAGTGGCTCGACGCGAAGAAGCAACAGATCCTCCCTTGTGATCACTTCCATGTGATCTTCACACTGCCTGCCGAGCTCAGGCCGCTATGGCCGTGGAATTTCAAAGTCCTGGCCGACGCGCTCTTCCAAGCCGTGCGAGACACTCTGTTCCTGCTCCTGGAAAGTCCGCGCCATCTGGGAGCCCGCCCGGGAGTCATCGCTGCCTTGCACACCTGGGGCCGTTCTCTGGTGCTACACCCCCATCTGCACTGCCTCGTCACCGGCGGCGGGCTGACCTCCGAAGGGACCTGGAAGTCTGTCCGGAATGGCTTTCTATTGCCTCTGGCGGTCGTGCGGGTGATCTTCCGGGGCAAGCTGCTGAGCCTCGTCGAGGGCTTGATCCGCCGTGGTGAGCTTCGTCTGCCTCCGGGCCTCGAACCGTCCGGGGCGTTGGCGCTGCTGAAGGAGTCCGCCCGCAAGAAGTGGAACGTCCGGATCCAGGAACGCTATGAGCACGGCCGTGGCGTGGTCACCTACCTGGCGCGCTACCTACGAGGCGGTCCGATCAAGAATTCCCGGCTGGTCCGACACGATCGCGACAGTGTCACCTTTCGCTATGCCTCGCACCGGGATGCTCCCAGCTCAGGCGGTCCTCCTCCACAACGGCTGATGATGTTGCCGATGACGGAGTTCCTGAATCGGTTCTTTTCTCATATTCCGCCTCCGGGCCTGCAAGTGGTCCGAGCCTACGGCCTGTACTGCCGCACCGGTCAACAGGCGCTTGCCCAGTGCCGCGAGCAACTCGGCGGAGCGTCCTTGGAAGATTTGCCACCGCCTCGGGCTCCGGCGGATGCCTCGGCTCCAGCACCGGTTGCGACCTGTCCTGTTTGTGGCCGAAGTCTGATTCGTTCCTCTCTGCCACGCCAGGGCCGGTCTCCTCCGGAATCGTTGGAGGTGAGGTCTTGAAGATCGGGCGGGGCCACTCGGGGGTGCCAACCCTTCTCTTGGACCATTGGTCCATGAACACATTTCTCCTTGCCGAAGTCTCCGTTGCTCTCGCTCTGGCCGGCTTTCCTCTTTCCTTTGAGGGTCCTTTCTGCCGTCGAAGCTCGCTTTCTCAGCCTCGCGTCCTGCTATAATCCACATAGCGAAAGCAAGCCGTCTGCGGGGCACCGCTCAACCCGTCGTTGAAGCGCACACCCGCAAGCTTGCCCGATGCCAGCGCTGTCGGCAGGCAGATGATGACGTGCCGTTCAACGGCCTGCGGGTGGCGCTTAACTCCTAAGACGTTGGCCGGTGGAGATAATGCGTAAGGAAGTCATAGAGATGTGTAAAGTGCAGAGCCTCAGTCTGTTGTGATTATTAATAGAGGAGAGGGTGAATGGCCTTTACCAAGTGCATAAAGTGCGGAGGTCAATACTTTGAGGTGGCGGAGCACGAACCACGCGGGTCAAATTTCAAGAATATCTTTGTACAGTGCTCGAGCTGTGGAACGCCGGTCGGTGTTATGGATTACTATAACATCGGGAATCTTATAAAAGAGCAGGAGGGCAAGCTCGATGAACTCGCCTCGAAGGTGGAGCACTTGGAAGGCATCTTGCTGAAGATTCTCCGAGAGCTAAGTAAATAGGTGCAAAATGGGGTAGTCGCCGATAAGAGAAGCTACTGAACCTAGCGCTCTGCAACCCGGTATGTAGGCCTGCATGTAGGCAGCCCTGTCTGAGCGTACTGGTATTTTGAGACATGTAATTGAGCAAAATTGTGGACCGCCGCTTAGGAGGAAAGCCGCATACAAGCATTGTTACGTATCGGTAAGGCGGCCAACCCGGTCAGTCGAGCGGACGGATACCGCGCTGTCGCACGGTACCGCCGCTCACCTCCACCGACGTTGTGCGCAGTGGACAGACGGACAAGACCGAAAGTAACTGAACTCTAACCGTGAGCAGCCATCTCAAGATCCTCCTTAAGGGAGTGAAGTCCTGGAACGACTGGCGAGAAGGGCACCCAGATATCCGTCCCGTCCTTCGCGGAACAGATCTCCATGGGCAGATGCTGCGAGGAGCAAACCTCCGTGGGACAGACCTAAGTAACGCGAATCTTAGAGACGTCAATTTTCGTCGGGCCGACCTAAGTCTCGTCAATTTTGAAAATGCAACCCTCTATCGTACCTTCTTCAGTGGAGCAAGCCTGAGGGGCGCAGATTTTAGAGGCGCACGCTTTTATGAGACGGTCTTGGCTGATGCTGATCTTTCCGATGCTAAGCACCTTGAAATAGCTGTCCACAGGGGGCCAAGCGTGCTTGATCACCGCACCATCGCCCGTTCGGGTAACTTGCCTCTGGTATTTATTCAGGGCTGTGGCCTACCCGATTCATTCATCAAATCCAGCGGCTCCCCCTCGCTTCAGAGATACTTCTCTTGCTTCATTAGCTATTCAACAGCCGACCGAGAGTTTGCGGAGCGGTTGTTCAATGACCTTCAGCATAAAGGTGTTAGATGCTGGTTTGCTCCCGAAGATATCAGAATTGGAGAGAAGATCCGGCAGTCAATAGATAGTGGTATTCGCAACAGGGAGAGATTGCTTGTAGTGCTCTCCAAAAGCTCGATGGAGAGTCCATGGGTGGAAGGAGAAGTGGAGATGGCTTTTGAAGAAGAGCGCCGCCGGAATGAATCTGTGCTTTTTCCGGTTCGCCTTGACGACGCTGTACTCTCCGCCCAGGACGGCTGGCCAGCTGTCATACGCCGTACCCGGCACATCGGGGACTTTCGCAATTGGCTCAATAAAGAGGCATACTCTCTCTCGTTCGGTCGGTTGCTTCGAGACCTGCGGCAATCAAAGGGGCAAGGGTGAAACATGGTAGACTCAGGGGGCGCACAACCAGCCAATAGAGCGGACGGAAACCGCAAACAGCGCGGTTCCCGCACGCTCATCGGCATCAGCGTTACGCGCCAGACAAGAGGGCAGAACGGCACCATGGCTAATGTAGAACTTCAGCTTGAGCGGCATAAGGCAGCTCTGGAGTATTCGAAGTTTCTGACAACCCTATCGACGGGGTCTCTGGTCTTGCTGACATCATTCTTAGAGAAGATTGCTAATCAGCCGAAGTGGGGATTCCTAGCTATTGTAAGCTTTGTCGCCTTCATGATGTCTGCCCTTTCTTCTGTTGTGCTTTACACTCTTACTATGGCTCACGTTGGCGATGTAATAGCCAAACGTAGTGCTGCTCTGGTTGGCATTAGCCTTGTGGCCTCTTGGCTGTTCTTCTTGCTCGCCATATGCAGCTTGGCTCTTTTCGCGGTCAGAAACCTCGCTGGCTAAGGGAGGAGACAAAAGTGGATCAAGTCATCGAGGTGAGGGTGAGGACGCAGGCAGATGCTTTTCAGGTAGCTGTTGATGATAGGCGCTTGGACTTTAAGAACGGCTTGGCTAGAGTCCTAATTGAAAGAGGAGTCCAATATATCTTGTCTTGGTGGATCATGGGGGCTCCAGGTACCGAGTACGACATAGAAGTTAAGGCAGAGAATGGGCGAGTCGCAGGCAGTCTACCAGTCAGAGGCAGAATTGCAGTGGGAAAGGTCAAAGCTGCGGGTACACGCATATTCTCTCTTCCGTCAGGGTAAGATACGGTGATAACCCAGGGAGGGGCGCGTAACCCCATCGCTCAAGCGGACGGCTGAGGCATTCTGAAGCGGTCGCGGACTATGGTCATTGAGACTTCGAGGAGCGGCGGTGCCCTCCATGGGCCGCTCGCTTAGCTCCCAAACGTTGGCCGTCATTGACTATGGCAGTCACTTGAGATGAACGGATTACATGGCTGAGACTGAGGTCTGCCCCGGGGCTGCCCCAGACGAGGCGGCCCCGGGTCGGGTTTTCCTCCCGCGGCTATCCGCGCTGACAGAAGCGGTTGCCGGTGTCGTTGCACTGCTCGAAGGAGATGTAGTTGCCGCCGGGGTAGACGATGACCTTCGTGCACTGCGCCACTCCGGGGAGAGTGAACTCCCAGACTGTCGAGCCGTTCGGATTGTTTCGATCCAGAGGCGTCGGCTTGGCCCAGTTCGCCTTGTAGGGATTCTGCGAGCTCAACGACTCAGACCCCCAGATGATCAAGTTCGAGTCCCGGCCGGTGCGCGTCCTCTGTGCCCAGGTGAAGATACCGTTTCCGGAATTGCTGAAGCTGAAGCACTGGTACCGTTGACCCCAGTGCGGCTCTTGAAAGGCGTGGGCGGACACGGCAGCGCAGAAGGCGAGAGACAGGGCGGTGAGGACGATCTTTTTCATGGCTTTCTCCTTACCCGGGATCGGGCGGTTTGTCGTAACCAGGGTCACGTTGTTCGCCCGCCTCTAGGGCAAGGAGGCTGCCAACACGCAATCGCAATCAAATCAATCAGTTGAAAAAACTGCCAGTCCCAGGCGCGGGACGGCGCCGCGGATCCGGTCGAAATCCGTCCCGGAAACGGGACGGATCGAACCCTAGATAAGTGCTAGATAAGTGCCTGCCGAGTGCTAGGCCCCTGTAAAGAACGAGCCGGAGCCGTAGCAAGACCCCGAAAGCGACCGTGGACGAGCGGGCAGCGCAAAGCCCAATCTTCCGTGGTCGGGCCCGCGAATTGCTTCGCAACTCGCTACGGTGGTTCTCGGATCCAGTCCGGAACGATGCAGCTTGGCCTCCGCTTCGCTGCGGCCAAACTGCCCGGTCTGCGGGGTCGACCGAGGGATCAGAAACCTCGTGGAGTCAAGCGGGGCCTTGGTGGCCAGAGGAGCCGATCGTGGACCCGGAGGCCTTCTATCGCCAACCGGCAGGTCCGTTGTAGAATAAAGGAAGGCAGCGCAGTGGAGCCATAGCCATATACGCGAGTAGGAAACCTTGGTTCGGCCAACCCCGCTGCTCCAGCGGACCAGAAAGCTTCGCTTCCTGGCCGCTGAGCAGCAACCCCGTTGGCCGTCCTGGTTCTGTTGTGCTGGATCGAAACGTTTGTGCCTTGAAAGTCCAGTAGTAAAGGTTGTGGTGACTGCAAGGTCTGCGTCTCTTCGCTCGGCGGCTCCCCTCCGATAATCGTTCACCGCCTGCGATCGGTCTCTTCGAGCATCTCTGAGGTGGCTCGGCGTTCGTCCTCCAGCGCGTTGTCTCCCGCGCCCGCAGGTTGAATCCCACACGCAGAGCCTCTTGCCCTGCCAGCGGTGGCTTCCCAGAAAGTTGCCCGGGACGATCTTGCCTTCGAGCTCCCGCGGTGCGGGGCTTCACTGTTTGGCGGCGGTGGCCTCGGTGGGCCGGTGCAGGATAGGAATCGCCGAGGGCCTCCTTTTTCGCTCCGGGCCGTCTGTTTCCCAGTGCCGACAAGTCGAATGCCGCAAAGGGCAGGAACCTGCTCATCCTGCGAGGCGGTCTTTCTGTGAAGGGGGCCGGCAACGTCTGGGCTTCGAGCGAGGCTGTCGAGTGGCAAGACCGTTGCTCATTTCTAAAACCGTCTATGGCCTGCCAGCGATTCGATCCAGAGCGGCGTTGCCCTTTGACCTGTCCCGATCCAGACCGTGGTAGAATTCAAAAACAAAGACAGGCCGGGCCAACCCCGCCGCTCAAGCGGACGGCTGAGGCATTCTGAGGCGGTAGTGGCCTTTGCAGGATCGAGACTTCGAGAAGCGGCGGTGCTCTGCATGGGCCGCTCGCTTAGCGGCATAACGTTCTGCGACAGGCGACTTCGATAGGAGTGAGTAGGTGTCAGATAAGATTGTCAGCGAGAGCGATCTCCGCCGTTTAGTGCTTGAGGTCATTGCTGCGAGTTCAACTGATGACTGGGGCTCAATCAGGACCGAAGTCATGAAACGTGTGGAGGCTGAAGGGCTCGGTTCAATTGGGAGGACTGGTGAACAGAGGGTAAACCAGGCCATCATCTCTCTACTAATCGAGCAACTTGTCACGGTAGGGGCGCGGAACGGAAACTATTCCCCGATGTGGCCCTCCATCATGCTCACTGAATTGGGTAAGAACTGGGCCACGGATAGTAGGCGCTTGAGAGACCCGGACAGCTACGCTGCACTCCTTAGGGAGTCCGCACCAAGCCTGGAGGAGGCTACGGTAGAGTACGCTCTGGAGGCTTTTAAGTGCTTACGGCAGAATCTACTGTTTGCCTGTGCCGTCATGGTCGGAGCCGCGGCCGAACGAGAAATTTTTCGGCTTGGCCGGGCGATCCTGGCGTCAGAGCCAGAGGAGGGCACAAAGAAGCTAAAGGAGGCTCTGGAGCGAGGAAGACTTCCTACTCTCTTCCAGGAAATTCGAACAGCCATCGAAACGGCTATCCGGCGGGACTCAATGCCCTTTTCTGTCCACCAAGGGTCTACGGAGCACCTACTCTCGTTCCAGGAAATGATCCGAGTCCAGCGGAACGATGCGGTCCATGCGGGAGGCACCACGGTCAGCAAGGAGAAGGCGTTCCTTGCTATTCAGACGTTTCCCGTCGCTGTAGGTGCGATCGATCGGCTGAGATCTTGGTTCGAGCCGAAAGAGGAAAATTAATTGGCTATCAAGCCGCAGAACCCCGCCAATCGAGCGGACGGAAACCGCAAACAGCGCGGTTCCCGCCGCTCATTGGCATAGTTGGCCGTCACTCACCAAGTACTTACCACTTGAACCGAATCTCCTGTGCAGGTCGCCCCGTCTCGATCGAAGTGTGCCGGATAACTCCTGGTCGGCGGAGCAGGCGCCAGCCCGCCCACTCTCGCACATCTGGGAAGATCTCGGAGAAGTTTCTCGATGGCAAGTCCTGCCAGGTAATCAGTACAGTTAAAGAGAGAAATGAAAACATGCCGCCGATTACCCAAGGGCCGTACGCGACAGGAGCAAACGAAATTCCTCCTGTGAAGGGGAGCGCCTCCTGCAGTTTCACTAGCATAAACATGCCTCCTTCTGAGGGCAGCGGCCGGCGGCCGTACGCCTGCTCGACAAGAGGCAATGGGGGCTTACCGGGTTTCAAAAACTCCCCGTCTTGGCCAATGCCAAAAGTATAGGTGTAGTTGATGCTCGTCTTTACAAGCCAGCGCTCGAAAAGATGGCCATCTATGTCATACGTTGTAATCCCGTGGTCCGGCCCAGAAGGCTTCCACCCTTGAAAAGCATCGAATACATCGAACACGCGCTTTGCCTCTTGATCTAGTTCCGAAAGCTGTGCATTGTGCCGGGAACAGAGAATCCTGCTTGAGAACGTTGATGGACTAATAGCCTTGGTGGTATCCTTGCACCAAGGTAAGCCCTTGAGGTGGATCATCTCACCTGCGATCACTGCATGTGAGACAATATGCTCCTTCGAGGAGGTACTGCTGCAATCCCCAAGGGCTTGAGCCCAGCAATCAACCATGATCTATGCTACCATATTGGAGCCCCAAACTGGCGCAGTAGCCCGACCTCAGACCTCCATAGAACCCTCGGGCGGGGCCGTCCATACGCAAGCGCTCATAGATTTGGGGCTCCTTACCCCATGCTGACAGGTCCGCTGTATAATAGAGAAAGGTAGCGCAGTGGAGGCATAGTTATATACGCGAGCGCGAAACCTTGGTGCGGCTAACCAAGCGGCTCCAGCGCGGCTGGCGCCGCGCGCTGAGCCGCAGCAGCGTTGGCCGTCACAAGCAAGTCTGCATCGCGAGAATGAGTCGTAGGCATGGCGTACCAAGTCTGCCTGGGACACCAACATCCTTTCTCGCCTCCAGGATGGGAGAATCACCTTGGAGGCCGCCGAATCTCTGCTCGCGATAGCCCGTCATCCCGAGGTTTGCCTTCTGGTCTCCAGATATACCAGAGCCGAACTCGAACGTGCTGTGGATCCCCGCAAAGCTGCTCTCTTGGCCTTCTTTGGGCAACTCTTGCCGCTGCTTCAGTGGCATGACTTCGAGATAGGAGGAGGCATCGGTGACGCTATTGGCAGCGGCATTGGTGGAGGGTCAGAGGACCCCATTTATACGCAGCTCAGGCGTGTATTCGACCCAGGCGATGCGCTTCACATCTTCCAGGCGATGAAAAGTCGATGTTCCTTCTTCCTAACGCTCGACCACCGCACCATCCTCAACCGCGTTGCTGAACATAGTGCTTGCGTTCCAACTCTGCCGAACCTCGCATTCGTGGATCCCATTTCACTGCTTGGCCTCCTTGAGGCCCCTTCTTCAGCGGCGGCGGAGCTCCCGGAGTCCGCCCACTAACAAATCGCTCGCCCTGACGGCAGGCCATTGTGCTGGTCGGTCGCAACCGGCTTCGCCCAGTTCTCCATTGAGCCTCCGCCGAACGATAGGGGTTCTAGCTGCTTGGCCCTCCACTACGCTCCGGGGCCAAACAGCTCGGAGCGTTACCTATGTCCAGAGCGTATGTGGTACAACCCGAGCCAGCTTGGTGCCTCCGCTACGCTCCGGACACCAACCTGGCAATTGCGTATATCGGAACGGCTAGCCATAGCGTGGTGCTCGGAGTAGAATTGGAGCAGTCGCTGTACAGGGGAAGCTGCATACAAATATCGCAACGTATCGGTAGGGCGGCCAACCCAAGCGGTCGAGCGGACGGAAACCGCAAACAGCGCGGTTTCCGCGCGCTCACCGCCAGAGCGTTGGCCGTCCTGGTTCTGTTGTGTGGATCGAAACGTTTGTGCCTTGAAAGTCCAGTAGTAAAGGTTGTGGTGACTGCAAGGTCTGCGTCTCTTCGCTCGGCGGCTCCCCTCCGATAATCGTTCACCGCCTGCGATCGGTCTCTTCGAGCATCTCTGAGGTGGCTCGGCGTTCGTCCTCCAGCGCGTTGTCTCCCGCGCCCGCAGGTTGAATCCCACACGCAGAGCCTCTTGCCCTGCCAGCGGTGGCTTTTCCAGAAAGTTGCCCGGGACGATCTTTGCCTTCGAGCTCCCGCGGTGCGGGGCTTCACTGTTTGGCGGCGGTGGCCTCGGTGGGCCGGTGCAGGATAGGAATCGCCAGGGCCTCCTTTTTCGCTACCAGGCCGGGTGTTTCCCAGTGCCGACAAGTCGAATGCCGCAAAGGGCAGGAACCTGCTCATCCTGCGAGGCGGTCTTTCTGTGAAGGGGGCCGGCAACGTCTGGGCTTCGAGCGAGGCTGTCGAGTGGCAAGACCGTTGCTCATTTCTAAAACCGTCTATGGCCTGCCAGCGATTCGATCCAGAGCGGCGTTGCCCTTTGACCTGTCCCGATCCAGACCGTGGTAGAATTCAAAAACAAAGACAGGCCGGGCCAACCCCGCCGCTCAAGCGGACGGCTGAGGCATTCTGAGGCGGTAGTGGCCTTTGCAGGATCGAGACTTCGAGAAGCGGCGGTGCTCTGCATGGGCCGCTCGCTTAGCGGCATAACGTTGGGCGTCTGGGGCTGGCCACAAGCGGATCACCGAGCGGTTCACTCGACACATCAAGGAGATTCACATGAAGCGCAGCATCGTGATTAGCATTAGTGTTACAACGGCTCTCTTCTTTGGCGGCATTGGCAGCGCCAAGGCTGATCCACCTGTCGTACATGAATCCACCGACACTACCCCCGCGGTAAAAGGAGTGTCAAAAACCGGTAGGGGTGTGGAAGGTTGGAGCGACGCTAACTTCGGCGTAGTTGGCATATCGAAAACGTCAGTGGGCGTAGACGGCATATCCGAGTCATCATTCGGTGTAGTAGGTCAAAGTAAGACATCTGCCGGCGTGAAAGGGTTTTCTGACGATGGCAGAGGAGTCGAGGGCTGGAGCACAAAGAGTGAGGGAGTCGTAGGAATAACAGCCAATCCGGACGCAGCAGCAGCTGAGTTTACAAATACAGGCGGCGGAGATCATTTAAGAGCGGGGGCGTTCCGCGTTATCAACAACGGTGACGTTCTAGTCCGCGGCCAGAAGATCGGTGCGACAGGGCCGCAAGGTCCACAGGGGCTCCAAGGGCTAAAAGGAGATCCAGGCATTCCTGGCCCTGCAGTAAGAACAGTCGCACTTTGTCAGTCGCCAGAGCTTGGAAACGGCACCTGGCCGTGCTCAAACAGAACCGTTACGAGAGTAAACGGAGCATGTACCGTAACGTCCGACACTGGTAGTTGTTCTAACTCTACAGCTGGCGGGTGTTGTTCAGTTTGCGTCCCATAAGAGAGACGACGCCCAACCCGCTGATCGAGCGGATGGATACCGCACTATCGCGCGGCCCCACCGCTCATCAGCATAGCGTTGGGCGCCTAGGTTAGACCTGGAAGTGGCCACTGATTAAGGAGCTTGAATGCAGATTACAACCTTGAAGTTTAAGGGAAGTGCCAGTGATCCGGTAAGTAAGATGGTAGAGGAGAAGCACCAAGAGTATTTAGCCAAGGCTAAGAGGTACGCAAGCCTATACTATGCCACTCGCCTAGCTGCAGGTATAAGCGCTGGCTTGTTGCCCTTCGCGCTTCAATACAATGACTCCATCTCTCTAATTCTAAGACAATTGCCAGTAGCGCTGTCCGTAATAGTGGTGCTGGCAACGGCATTCGACTCCTCTTTAACCCAAAGGATAAGTGGGTTCTATTTTCTAAGGCGACCGACCTGCTGGCCATAGCTAAAATTAAAGCCATGGGGCAATATGAGCAGTATGCTGAGACCTTGAATCTTATCCTTACTACTGAAAGCGCGGCTCTGCAACAAGTAATGAATCTAAATGACCTGGTTAACAAAATCGAGGCGACCTATCAAAAGCAGCCTTAGCAATGTTGGAGATGTCGCCCAACCCGGCCCCTGCACGCGGACAATCGGCTTCGCCGCTTGCCGGTGAGGGGCAGGGGCGTTACGCGCCAGACAAGAGGGCAGAACGGCACCATGGCTAATGTAGAACTTCAGCTTGAGCGGCATAAGGCAGCTCTGGAGTATTCGAAGTTTCTGACAACCCTATCGACGGGGTCTCTGGTCTTGCTGACATCATTCTTAGAGAAGATTGCTAATCAGCCGAAGTGGGGATTCCTAGCTATTGTAAGCTTTGTCGCCTTCATGATGTCTGCCCTTTCTTCTGTTGTGCTTTACACTCTTACTATGGCTCACGTTGGCGATGTAATAGCCAAACGTAGTGCTGCTCTGGTTGGCATTAGCCTTGTGGCCTCTTGGCTGTTCTTCTTGCTCGCCATATGCAGCTTGGCTCTTTTCGCGGTCAGAAACCTCGCTGGCTAAGGGAGGAGACAAAAGTGGATCAACTCATCAGGTGAGGGTGAGGACGCAGGCAGATGCTTTTCAGGTAGCTGTTGATGATAGGCGCTTGGACTTTAAGAACGGCTTGGCTAGAGTCCTAATTGAAAGAGGAGTCCAATATATCTTGTCTTGGTGGATCATGGGGGCTCCAGATTCCGAGTACCACATAGAAGTTAAGGCAGAGAATGGGCGAGTCGCAGGCAGTCTACCAGTCAGAGGCAGAATTGCAGTGGGAAAGGTCAAAGCTGCGGGTACACGCATATTCTCTCTTCCGTCAGGGTAAGATACGGTGATAACCCAGGGAGGGGCGCGTAACCCCATCGCTCAAGCGGACGGCTGAGGCATTCTGAAGCGGTCGCGGACTATGGTCATTGAGACTTCGAGGAGCGGCGGTGCCCTCATGGGCCGCTCGGTAGCTCCCAAACGTTGGCCGTCATTGACTATGGCAGTCACTTGAGATGAACGGATTACATGGCTGAGACTGAGGTCTGCCCCGGGGCTGCCCCAGACGAGGCGGCCCCGGGTCGGGTTTTCCTCCCGCGGCTATCCGCGCTGACAGAAGCGGTTGCCGGTGTCGTTGCACTGCTCGAAGGAGATGTAGTTGCCGCCGGGGTAGACGATGACCTTCGTGCACTGCGCCACTCCGGGGAGAGTGAACTCCCAGACTGTCGAGCCGTTCGGATTGTTTCGATCCAGAGGCGTCGGCTTGGCCCAGTTCGCCTTGTAGGGATTCTGCGAGCTCAACGACTCAGACCCCCAGATGATCAAGTTCGAGTCCCGGCCGGTGCGCGTCCTCTGTGCCCAGGTGAAGATACCGTTTCCGGAATTGCTGAAGCTGAAGCACTGGTACCGTTGACCCCAGTGCGGCTCTTGAAAGGCGTGGGCGGACACGGCAGCGCAGAAGGCGAGAGACAGGGCGGTGAGGACGATCTTTTTCATGGCTTTCTCCTTACCCGGGATCGGGCGGTTTGTCGTAACCAGGGTCACGTTGTTCGCCCGCCTCTAGGGCAAGGAGGCTGCCAACACGCAATCGCAATCAAATCAATCAGTTGAAAAAACTGCCAGTCCCAGGCGCGGGACGGCGCCGCGGATCCGGTCGAAATCCGTCCCGGAAACGGGACGGATCGAACCCTAGATAAGTGCTAGATAAGTGCCTGCCGAGTGCTAGGCCCCTATAAAGAACGAGCCGAAGCCGTAGCGAGACTCCGGAAGCGACCGTGGTCGAGCAGGCAGCGCGAGTCCCAAGCTCCCGTGGTCGGGCCCGCGAATTGCTTCGCAACTCGCTACGGTCGTTCTCGGATCCAGTCCCAAACGATGCAGCTTGGCCTCCGCTTCGCTGCGGCCAAACTGCCCGGTCTGCGGACCGGCCGAGGGGTCAGAAACCTCGTGGAGCCAAGCGGGGCCTTGGTGGCCAGAGGAGCCGATCGTGGACCCGGGGGTCTTCTATCGCCAACCGGCAGGTCCGTTGTAGAATAAAGAAAGGCAGCGCAGTGGAGCCATAGCCATATACGCGAGTAGGAAACCTTGGTTCGGCCAACCCAGCGGCTCCAGCGGACCAGAAAGCTTCGCTTCCTGGCCGCTGAGCAGCAACCCCGTTACACGAGGAGCCAAGATTGAATCAGATTGCCGAACTTGAAAGCGAGCAGGAGGACCTCCTGACTCAGTTGGTCGAGGCAGAGAGACGGGTACCTCGTGCTGACCGCGACTACTTCGTTGTACTAAGAAGCCATAATTCCAAGCCTCGAGTGGGCCTCCAACACCGTGGGTGGCCTGCCGATCACCCTGGCGTATTCGAGGGTGACATCGATATCCTCGCGGAAGCCGGTCTTCTTTCCATGCCTTCTAATCCGAGAGACAGGATCTTCTCTGTCGCACCGAAAGGCTATCGATATTATCGTGACATGATGCTCCGTAAGGGCCAGCCGCTTGAGCGAGTACAGAACCGAGTGAGAGAATACGTCGCAAGTGAGCCTTTTAGGAAGAGTTACCCGGCAGCCTACGCCAAGTGGACTCAGGCTGAAGAGCTCTTATGGGCTGAGGAGTCGCCTGCGAACGATACTACCATTGGCCATCTTGCGCGCGAAGCTATGCAGGAATTCGCTACTGCTCTCGTGGAGCGATTCAAGCCTACGGAAGTCGACAAAGACAAGACCAAGGTCAAGAATCGTCTGAGAGCCGTGTTTCAAACGTGTAAATCAGATATGGGAGAAAAAGAGGCAAACTTTGTTGCTGCTCTTGGCAGCTACTGGGATTGTGTCAGCGATCTAGTACAAAGGCAAGAGCACGGCGGTCAAAAAGAGGGCTCGCCGTTGGCTTGGTCAGATAGTCGTAGGGTAGTATTTCAGGTGGCAGTCGTTATGCTGGAGATCGACGGGACCTTGCAGTCTTGTAGGCCCGGGTTAAGATGATGAGTGAAGGTGGCCGCCTGACAATCGGCGTGTAACCCCGCCGATCGAGCGGACGGAAACCGCAAACAGCGCGGTTCCCGCCGCTCATAGGCAGAGCGTTATACGGTAGGACACTAATGCGAGGAGGTCTTACGATGCCCGGTGCAGTCTCGAAGGCAAGACCCAGAACACTCCCGCAGCGCATCTGGGAACTCCAGGTTAGGCTATCGGAGCTTGCTTCGGATCTTGTCACTGTGCTCAGCGGTACTGTCGGCAAGACCATCATGGCAACGCTATCCCTCTTTCTCATCTTCTACCCAGCCTTAGAGCTTATATCCGCCTATCGCTCCGGAATCTTACTTCTCTCGATTCCTTTGCCACTGATGTTGTTGGGGGGACTCTTCGGGCTACGCTTGTCTTATTCGGGGTGGAGCCATGACTAACTGGGTAATAGTTCCTTTCTTACTGAGCATAATTTCTGCATTGCTAGTCGCAGTCTTTTGGTTCATGTCTTTTGCCAAATACCCAGTGCAAAACACCCTCCGTGCCGCAGTTGGGATACTGGCTATACTGGCAGGAAATCTCGCTGCCCCTGCATTGGATGGATTCGCAACATTGAGCATAGATCTTTCTCCTGTTGTATCTGTCCAGTCAGCCTCGATCCAAGTCAGCAGCGGCAGTAGCGGCACTGACTGGATTGTTGCATTCTTGAGCCTGAGCCTACTGGCTGTTGTTTGCGTTTTTAAATCACCTCCCGGTCCATAAAACTGGTTAGGATCAGGAGGTCACATAATAAGAATGTATAACCCCAAGGTGGAGCGGACGGAAACCGCAAACAGCGCGGTTCCCGCTCGCTCACCTTCTGCGGCGTTGGGCGTCGGGAGGACGACATGGCCATCTCAGATCTGGAGGCAGCCAGGCTTCGGGCGAAATGGGGCGATCGTAGCTGCGACCATCCCGACTACGAATATGAGCGATCCTCCATTGGGGGCGCCAAAACAGGCGATATCGTCTGCGCGCAGTGCGGGAAGATGTGGCACCACACGAGCGACGAGGCACAGGCCGTTATGAAGAAGGCAAAGGAACGCCGCAAGTAGTCCGCGAGCACGCATGAGCCCCAAGATTGCCACATATGGGAGAAGAAGGGGGCTGCAGTTACGAACGACCGCCCTAAAGGAGGCCATCCAATGAAGATCATCCGCTGGATCGCTCTCATTCCCGGCGCGGCCATTACAGGAGTCCTCATATCGATTCTCGCTGGTATACCGCTTGCCTTCGCTCACGGTTGGAAGTTCCTTAACGAGCTTCTCAATGCGCCCGACATGGCGGGACGTTACATCGTTGGCACGTATTGTCTGATCTTGGTTCGCGGTGCCCTCGGAGCCGGATCGACGTGGGCCGCCTTCCGGATAGCTCCTTCGGTCAAGTTGCGAGCAGCCTGTGCGTGGTTTGTCCTGCTTGCTCTCACTCTGTGTCTCTTTCTTCTCTACCTCAACCTCGCCATGAGCCGAGCCCATCTTCAACTGACGTTTAGCGCCGGCTGGCGGGCAATAGTGGAAGCAGCAGGACTCTTGGGCGGGTCTTTCCTTACGATCCAAATACTGCGTGAGGAAAACGGGGTCATTACGCCTGCTGCTGGTTACAATTACGGTGAAGGTAGACGCGGGAGCAGTTCGGTCTGACTGGGACGTTTACATGCAAACTCTAAAGGGCTTTGGTATTGTTATGTTGATCGGGCTGGTTCTCTTCTTCTGGGCTCGTGCCGACTACAAGTGGGCGTCGAAAACGATCACGGAAAAGGAAGAGGGTGGTTGGGTACTTGCCGCCACCGTAGATAACTTCGTCTCGCCTAGTAGGCCGTGGAGCATCTTTAAAGCACCGACCACAGGTCTTTGGTTTGTTCAACCCAAGGAATGCGTGCGGCTCGCTCGCACTGTCTACATCGTCCCTCACCTCCGCGTTCGATACGACTACGACAAGGTAGAGGAAGAGACTGGTCTGGCGGCATACGATAGCCTTAGTCACCGTAGCGCTTACGTACCGAAAGATAGCTCCCTTTCCTCCATAACAACTAGCACGTTAGACTGGCGCACCTATGAGCCACGGACGCCTGGTCGGCAGCTCCAGTCATTCGTCGAGACTACGGTGGCTCCGAACTGTCCGCTAGAGGCGCCAGGGATCGGGCCGCCCAGCGGCGAAGGTACCTGGCACTCGGAGAAGGAAGCTTCGCTGAAATGCGCGACTCCCGTTGCCGAGGCCCCGTAGATGCGGATTCAACCCTCTCAGGAATTGCTGGGCCCCCTCCAATTTCAGTGCTCCAGCCCTGAAAGCTGGTCTCTGTAGTCGATTTTGACACGCCCCAGGCGCTCGCTTCCGGCGATCTTGTCGCGCGAGACACACATCTCCCCGGAGATCGCCTCGATCTCCGGGGTCTCAGGCGGTCACGTAGGGGAGAGCGGGCGGAAAACTGCCGCGTGGGAAGGGGGCGGCGCGGTCTCCGGCCTTGAGCTTTGCGGCGGCGGTGCGGAAGGCCGCTACGAACCAACAGTAGGACTCCCACAACAGGAACCAGGCTTCGCGGGTGAAGGCATGAAACCGTGGGGCAGGCGAGCGGTCAAGCTTTTCCGGTCGGTATTGAGGGTCCGTTGCCAAGACAGGCTCCGCTCCCAAAACTTCCCTTCCGGTCGCCTTTCTCTCCGCGGCGGCTTCGGCCTGGATGTCTCGCACCAGACCGGCGACTCGAACCTTGCGTTGTTCCAGGGTCAGATGCTGCCAGCAGGGTAGAGGTGAGAGCTCAACAGAGAACGCCGTCGCGTAGGTATAGCGCTCGAAGGTTTCTCCTCGCCGGCGGGCGGCATACTCCTGGGTGCGATGGAAGACATAGCCGGTCATCGGCACATCGTCGAGCAGGCAATCGACGGAATGCACCCCCGGCCAGTCCTGGGGCTTTTCGACGAGACCTTCCTTGGTGCTGTTGGCCAATCCATACCGGAATCGCCGGACCTGAGCCTCTTCCTCATCGCTGACCAGAATGGCTGTGTAACGCCGCTCGAAGACCGGTCCCGACCCTCCCGTCAGCCGGTTGACCTCCTTGGCAAGGTTGGAGTTGAACACATGCATGAACTTCGAGAGTTGCCGGGCGTCGTCGATGTCCAATAGCAGATGGAAGTGGCTGGAGAGCACCGAGACGAGGCATATCCGGACATTGTGCAGCCCCTGGGCGTAGCCGAGCAGGCCGCAGATGATCACGTTGAGCTCGAGGCTGGGGCGGAAGAGGTACTGTCCCTGGATGGTCCGGCAGGTGACCTCCACCAGGGAGCCGCCTTCGGGGATGTAGCGCAGTCGTCTGGGCATGCGGCCGCTGAGGTCAAGAGACGTGCCAGCCCCACTCCTCAGAGCCAAGTCTCCTGCGGACAACATGTTGTAGAAATTGGATCTGTGCTCCGACTTCAAAGCTTTGTCCAGTAATTAGGCGGGGGTTCTGGCGACCGTTCTCGCATCTCTCTGAAGAGGGTGGAGTTAGCAAGAATCAGGAGGTGTCCAGTCATTCAGCGGGTGTCGTGATTTTTTGCGCTCTACCGACCTCAGCTTCTGGCACTTTAGCGAGAGTTCCTTCTCCGGGGTGCCAGGTTCCTTCTCCGGAGTTTGCTTGATTTGTCCCGGGCGCCGCGGCTGAGCGCACTGTTCTCTTTAGGAGGAAAACCTTATGAGAATGAAACGATTCGGCACAGTCGCGTGGTCAGTTCTCTTCCTGGTCTTCCTCGTTCTGGCAGCCGCCGCCGCCGAGGCGAGGACGCTTCAGAACGGGGTCACGATCAAAAACCCCAACGCCAACCTCCCAGCCACCGTCACCTACTCCTGGAGCGGGCACTTCCAGGGTGGGGGCGAAGTCTGACTCGTCCCGGAAACTGTGACCGTCCCGGCGGGAGGGTCAGTCCACGTCAATCCACCAGCAGGTTTCGTTCCCACCGACTTCGTCATCCTCAAGACCGTCATTGCCGGCTTCAATGTTGGCGGAACTACGGTCTTCGATCCGCCGACGACAGCCTCGGTGACGACCATCAAGGTCCCGTGCCCGGCGAGCGGCACCCAGGTGTGGACCTTCCAGTACTTCGGTGCCACGGACTATGGACCGGTCTTCGCCAACGTGCCCATGTCTATGGACGGCTTCGACGCCGACGGCTTCCCGCGCGTCGAGACCGCGAAGACGGACGCCAACGGTAATCCCGTGCGCAACACCTCGGCAGGACACTGCTTCGAGGCGACCGGCACGACCGTGCTGGCGGATCCGGCGACGCGCACCGTGCGTCCCGAATTCGCGCCCAAGACCTCCGGCCGCGTCTGCCTGGAGCTGACGTTCACGTCGACCGTGGACACCCCGGCGAGCCCTGACAGCGGCGGCGCCCAGGAGTAACTCCCCTAACGGCCGGGAGCGGTTCACCCGCTCCCGGCCCAGCCCGAGACGAGCCAGAGGATCTGGCCCGAGAAGTCCCCTCCACGAGGGTACCGAGGAAGGTGACAATCTTGTCGGGATTGCGCCGAAGGCTTATACGCTAGCGGGACCTTCAAGGACCCGGCGGCCTTTCAGACCGCTCAGGGAGTCGTGCCGGACCAGTTCGCCAGGTTGCCGTTCTCGAAGCCGTCGCTGAAGAGCGGGTTGTCACGACAGGCAGCGACGTTGGCGACCGTCACGTCGTCTATGTACCAGCCGGTGAAGCCGATGAGCATGTCGTCGCTTTCGATCCAGCGCAGTTGGATCGGCGTCCCGGCGTAGGCGGAGAGGTCGACCTGGACCAGGGTCATCGGACCGATCGTGCCGTGGCACCATGCCCGGCTGCCGGCGTATCCGTTGGAGTAGCCGTGAGGGACGGTGCCGTTGAAGGATCCCCACCGGAAGGCGGCGTCCGGCATCGTCGACCAGGCGCCGCCGTTGGTCGAGACCTGAAGGATGCCCGCGTCGTAGCAGCCGGCGCTGTCGTCGAACGAGTAGGTGTGCCAGAAGGAGAGGAGGGTGCCGGCCTGGGGGACGAAGGAGGGGGAGATCAGGGCTTTCTGCGCCACGCTGTTCCAACCGGGAGAGAACCAGGAGTGGGCGGACGAGTGCGACTGCGCCGTCGACCACATCCAGTCGGTGCCGGGCTCGAAAGTGGCGGAGACGTGCGTCCAGCCAGGATTGTCGAAGCCGCCGGGCCCCTCGAAGGTCTCGTTCAGGAGGTACGTCGCCGGCCCGGTGGGCGTGGCGCCTCGCGTGGCCAGGTTGCCCTCCTCCAGGCCGTTGGCGCTGTCCACCGCCCGGACGATGTAGTAGATGGGGAAGTTGGGCGACCCCTCCGGCAGGGGGGCGAGATAGCTCGTGCCGGTGACGTGGCTGGCCAGCAGGTTGAAGTTGGCGGCGCTCGGCGTGAACACGGGATTCCCCGACTGATAGACGTTGTAGGTGATCGAGCCGCCGCACGCCGAGGTCGCCGCGGGCCAGGAGAGGGCGATGCCGCACCCCAAGTCGGCGTGGCCGGCCGCGCTCGTAATCCCGGCGAAGGCCGGGGGCCGCCGGCAGGCTCCGGTCGCCGTCGCCTGCATGCAGCCCGACGGCATCGACTCGCAGACGCCGCTGGCGTCGGTCCCCCGCACCTGGTAGGCATAGGTCGAGCCTCCCGACACGTCCGTGTCCAGGAAGGTCGAGTCGTCCACCGCGGTGCCGGCGCGGGTGAAGGCGCCGGGCGCGGCGCAGGTGCCCGGCGCCCGATAGACGTTGAACCGCGATGCCGACGGCAAGCCGTTCCCCCAGGTCACCTGCACCTGATTCGCGCCCACGCTGGCGGCGGTACCGGCCACCGGCGCTCCTGGGTTGGTGCAGACGGCTTCCCTGATCGCCGCGCCCCAGATCTCCTCGCTGCCGTTGGTCCGCCGGTCGGTCCAGGTGGCGAAGAATTGGCCGGCGACCCCGGACAGGCCGTTGTGAAGGCCGTATTGATTGTTGGACTCGGCCGTCGGCACCGTCTCGTCGGTAGGCGCCGAGGTCACCTTTTTCGCCGCCGACCAGGTGACGCCGTCGTCGTGGGACGACTGGAACCAGACGTCGGCCTTCCGCCGGCGCGGGTCGGCGACCGTGTCGTAGTAGGTGATCCCCAGAGTCCCATCGGTCTCGTCGACCGCCAGCTTCGGATGGAACTGGTCGTTGAGCGAGGCCTGGTCGTTGATCCTCACCGGCGCCGACCAGGTGGCCCCGCCGTCGGTGGACCGCGCGAACCAGACCCGGGTCTTGCAGGAGGACGAAACGTCGGTCCCTGGCTCGTAGATGGGGGCGTCGCAGCCGCTGGTTCCCCTCAGGTCGGCCCAGGTGGCATAGACCAGGTTCTTGGCCCCGGTGCGGCGGACGCCCCCCGAGACGGAGATCTGCGCGTTCCGCATCGCCGGCACGTTGAATTGATAGAGGCTCCACGTGGAGGCGATGGCCACCGCCGCGCCGAACGAGGCGCCGCCGTTGGTCGACTTGGCGACGAAAAGCCGGCGGCTTCCGATATCGTTCCAGAAGCCGAACACCTCGCCGGTCGCGTTGGTCTTGATGTCGGAGCCGACGGGGGTGCCGGTCGTCTCGGCGCCGCCGATCCGCACCGGCGTCTGCCAGGTCCCGCTCGCGCCGGGCGTGCGCCGGCCGACGTAGCCCAGCCCGAGGTTCTGCCAGATCGTGTAGAGGGTGTCCTTGTACGGCGACGACAGCGATGTGGTCCGCCCAGAGCATCCCCCCCTGGTACACGCTTGCGTGCGTGCCCGAGGGCGTGCCGTCGAACACCCAGGTGGCGCCGTGGTCGGCCGACTTGTAGGCCCGCAGCCTGTACCCTCCGCCATTGGGTTTGATGCCGACCACCACCGACCAGGCGGTGCCGTCCGAAGTCCAGTCGACTGCCGGATTCACGTAGAAGGCGTCGCCGTCCTGCAGGGGGAGGGCGGACTGTCCCCAGGTCTTGCCGCCGTCCGTCGAGTAGAACTGGTTCTCGCTCGTCCCCGCGTAGTTGTTCGTGGCGGCGACGATCTTCAGCGGATCCCAGAAGTTGACGCGGACATCGGACGTGAGGCATACGCTGATCTGGACCCCGGAGATCCTCAGGTCGCTCCCCACCGACGCCGACTTGACGATCCCGTCTTCGGCAAGCTCGGGCGGTGTGGCAGGGCTGACCGGGCCGGACGCGGCGGCGAGAGAGCAAGGCATGGCCAGGGCCACGATCAGGAGGAGCCTCCGAGCTTTCATGGTGAGCTCCAGGATATCACGCTGCGAAGTAGGTGCCGTGTAAATCGAGGAGCGCCTCCACCTTGCGCGAGCGCTCCCAAGGATCCAGGGAGTCGTTGTTGACGAAGCGCAGGAACAGGCGTAGAGTGAGAACATCAAGAGAATGAGTACCTTGCCTCGTTTCCGGGTGGTGGGGAGGTGGTTTGTCTGTAAGTAAACCCAGGTGGAGAGGCCGGAAGGGTAATCCATAGGTTCGGCGACCCGGTCCCTGACTCACCTGTTGAAGCGCCTGTCTCGGAGTGACTATGCCTCCTGACCAGTAGTTCCCGACCTTGCTGCCAATCGAAGTTCTCGAGGGAGCCGAAGTCAGCCAGTGGTTCGGGCTCGAGGACGCGCTAGATTGGGTCGAACAGCCCGACGACCAGGTCAGCTCCGTGGTTTGGCAGCACGATTCGATTCCATTCCTCCAGCTCGGCCGCGTTGACCTACGACTCTCAAGTGGAGCTACTCTTAGCATCCTCGGACAGCTCGATGGGATGTACCTCGCACACGCAGCGCAAGATGACTACTCCTACTCCTCGCCAACAACTCGGTGGCGCGACGGTCCGTCTTCTTGCGGCGGAGGTCGACCAGCAATGGGACGGCACCCTCCGGATCTGCGAACCCGACGAATCGGTGCTCGTCCAACTCAACGGTGCGCGGCCTGGCCTCTAAGGAGCCGTATCGGCACAATGGTGGCGGGTCGCCTATCCAGCCGGTGAGCTTCCGAGCCGTTGTGCGCGGGGAAAGGAGTGATTGTGGCAGTGCTCGATCGCGAGGAGAAGGACGTTAGCCCTGATCTACGGCTGGAGTTGTACAAGAGCCTCCGAGCAGAGGTTGTTGGCTACGTGGAGAAGGTGCCTGGCTTGCGGCTGCAGAAGTTTGCCCTGGTTGGGTCTGTCATCGCATTCATCTTAGTTAATAGGGGTCAGTTGACTGGTTCAGGCGACCTCCTGATTGCCGCCATCTTGGCTATCCCGGTCCTCGCGGTCCTTCTGGATGCAAAGATCGGAGAGTATGGTCTACATGCTCGTGCTGTATCGCGTTTCATTGAGGGTAAATTTGGTGACTCAATCGCAAAAGAGTGGGAGGCTACTCTGTGGGGTGACCAGGGTAACACCGAAACCAGATCTCTCGTAAAATTGCGGAGTCTGATGACTGTTGTGGTCACGGTGACTCCCACAATCATCCTTATTATTGTTGCCGGCTTGGCGATTGACGAATTGCGTGAACCGCAGCCAGCGCTCTTTATCTATCTATCTCTGGCAGGCGCTATAATCTATATTTTAGGTGGAGTATTCGTCTGGCGTTTAGTTTGGCCACGGCGACAGTCGCATAAGAAGGCGCGCAACCTGGGGCCTCAAGCGGACTCCTGACGTCGCCCGCTGAAGGCCCAATCGAGGAGGTGCCATGTGAATCGAGGACCGGAGGAGCTTTCCTCGAAGATCTGGCGCGCCGCGGCGGCGGCGTTGTTGTCGCTTTCCCTGGGGTGCGGCGGTGAGAGGCCGCCCGAGTGGTCGCAGTTCCGCGGCCCCTCCGGCCTGGGCGTTCTGGACGCGGGCGACCTGCCGACGACGTGGTCGAAGGGGAGCGCGAACATCCGCTGGAGCACGCCGATTCCGGGGCAGGGCGCCTCCTCGGCGGTGATCGCCCGGGGCCGCGTTTTCGTGACGACGGCGATCGAGAGCCCGGCCGGCAAAGGGGAGGGGAGCCACGAGGGTGCCGTCCTCGGGCTCGATCTTGCGACGGGCAGGGTGCTCTGGCAGAGGTCCCTCTTCACCGCTCCGGACGTCGAGCTCCACCGGCTCAACACCCACGCGACGCCGACCCCGGTCACCGACGGCGAGTCCGTCTACGCCTATTTCGGCTCCCATCTCGCCCGCGTGACGCGCGACGGTGAGGTCGCGTGGATCCGCGAGGTCGATCCCGAGTATGGCCGCTTCGCGCGCTACGGCGCCGCCAGCTCGCCGATCCTCGTCGGCGACACGGTGGTCGTCGTCCAGGACCAGGAGGAGGCCCACGACGACGACCGCGGCTGGATGGGGGCGTTCGACCGCGGCACCGGCAAGGAGGTCTGGCGCCGGACGTGGGACGACACCTGCTGCTCGTACTCGACCCCCATGCTCTGGGAGCGGCCGGGGGTCGGCCCGGAGCTGCTCTTCGCCTATTCCGGGATGGTGGCGGCCCACGATCCGGCGAGCGGCGAGCGGCTCTGGCGGCACAACCACGACATGTGGCAGGTGGTCGGGGGCCCGGTGGTCGACGGCGACGTCGTTTGCGCTCTGGGAGGCGCCCATGCGTTCAAGGGCAACCTCTGCCTCCGGGTGACCGGCGGGGGAGCGAAGGCCCGGGTCGAGCGGCTCTGGGAGGAGCGGCGGCGGGCTCCGGAGGTCGCCTCGGCGTTGATCTACCGCGGGCGGCTCTACGCGGTCACGATGATGGGCGTCCTCTCCTGCTACAACCTGGCGTCGGGGAAGCTTCTCTGGGTGCAAGACCTGGAGCCGGGACGGGCCTTCCGCGCCTCGCTCGTGGCCGGCGACGGCAAGGTGTACGCTGTGCCGAGCCGTGGGCCCACGGCCGTGATGGACGCGACGACCGACGCTTTCCGCGTCCTCGCCTGGAACGACCTCGAGGAGGCGGGCCTGTTGGCGACCCCGGCGATCGGCGGCGGCTGCCTGCTGCTGCGGACCCCTGAGCGTCTCCTGTGCATCGAGAAAGAGGCTTCATAGCCCAACGGAGGCTTCCGGAGACAAGGATTGCTCTCACGGCAAGAGCGCGAGGTCGCTCTCGTCGTGGAGCCGGACTCCGGTGAGCTCCCGCCCCAACGCCTCGCGGATCAGCCAGGCCAGCTTCCGGGCCGCCCGGTCGGGGGGCAGGCCTGCCGGACGGATGTTGGACACACAGTTGCGCTCCGCGTCCCGGCAGCCCACGCGCGGCGCGTAGGTGAGATAGGCGCCCAGGCTGTCGGGCGAGGAGAGGCCGGGGCGTTCGCCCAGGAGGATCAGCGCCAGCCGCGCGCCCAGCAGGGCCCCCACTTCGTCGGCCAGGGCCACGCGGGCCTGCGTGGCGAGGACCAGCGGCGCGATCCGGAGGCCCGCAAGGAGAGGGAGAAGGGCCGCGACGGCCGGGGTCGCGTGGCGCTGCACGGCGAGCGCCGACAGGCCGTCGGCGACCACGATGGCAAGGTCGAGGTCGGCCGTGCCGCCCAGCGCGGCGAGCTCGCGGGCGCTCGCGGCGTCGAGCCGGCGGCCGAGGTCGGGCCGTTGCAGATAGATGCGGCGGTCGGCGGCGCGGCTGGCGGCGTGGAGCACCGGCAGGCCGGTCGCGGCGAGCTCCGCCCGCAGGCTCGCGATGTCGAGCGGCTGCCCGACCGCATCGCGCGCCTGCGCATGGGCCAGCTCGAAGCAGAGCAGCTCGCGGGTGGGCAGCCCGGTGCCGGCGCGGCCCAGGGCCACGCGCGCCGGGGTCAGGGCGGCGAGGCGCTCCCACGGGTCTCTCGGCGCGAGCGGGCTCAAGGGGCCTCCTCCCGGAAGTCGGCCAACAGGCGGTGGCCGCCGCGGGCGGGCAGTAGCCGGCCGGCCTCGGTCAGGCCCATCTCCGCCAACCAGGCTTCGAACTCCGGCGCGCGCCGCAGGCCGAGGGCTTCGCGCACGAAGAGCTGATCGTGAAACGAGGTGCTCTGGTAGTTGAGCATGACGTCGTCCGCCCCCGGCACGCCCATGATGAAATTGACGCCGGCCGTGCCCAACAGCACCAGCAGGGTGTCCATGTCGTCCTGGTCGGCCTCGGCGTGGTTGGTGTAGCAAATGTCGCAGCCCATCGGCAGGCCCAGCAGTTTGCCGCAGAAGTGGTCTTCCAGGCCGGCGCGCACGATCTGCTTGCCGTCGTACAGGTATTCGGGACCGATGAAGCCGACGACGGTATTGACCAGCAAGGGCTGGAAGTGGCGCGCCACGGCATAGGCGCGCGCTTCACAGGTCTGCTGGTCCACGCCCTGATGCGCCTCCGCCGACAGCGCGCTGCCCTGGCCGGTCTCGAAATACATCACGTGGCTGCCGACCGTGCCGCGGCGGAGGGAGAGCGCGGCCTCGCGGGCCTCGCGCAGCAGGCCCAGGTGGATCCCGAAGCTCGCGTTGGCGGCCTCCGTGCCGGCCACCGACTGGAAGACCAGGTCGACCGGCGCGCCGGCCTCGATGGCGCGGATCTGCTGGGTGACGTGGGTGAGCACGCAGCTCTGGGTAGGGATCGCGTAGCGTTGGATGAGGTCGTCGAGCAGGCGCCACAGGGTGGTGAGCACCGGCATGCTGTCCGACGCCGGATTGATCCCGATCACCGCATCGCCCGCGCCGTACAGCAGGCCGTCCAGGATGGAGATCGCGATGGCGCGCGGATCGTCGGTGGGGTGGTTGGGCTGCAGCCGCACCGACATCCGGCCCGGCAGGCCGAGGGTGTCGCGAAACGCCGTCACCACGCGGCATTTGCGGGCGGCGGCGATCAGGTCCTGATTGCGCATCAGCTTGCTGACGGCGGCCGCCATCTCCGGCGTGACGCCGGGCGCCACGGCGCCCAGCCTCTCCCCCGTGGTGGTGTCGCTGAGCAGCCATTCGCGGAATTCGCCGACGGTGAGCGAGGCGAGCGGCGCGAAGGCGGCCGCGTCGTGGTGATCGACGATCAGCCGGGTGACCTCGTCGCTCTCGTAGGGGATCAGCGCCTCCGCCAGGAAGCGCTGCAAGGGCAGGTCCGCCAGGACCAGCTTGGCCGCGATGCGCTCCGCGGCGCTCGCCGCCGCCACGCCGGCGAGCGCATCGCCCGAGCGGGCCGGGCTCGCCTTGGCGAGCAGATCCTTGAGATCGGCGAAGCGATACCGGATCGAGTCGATGGTGCAGGCGAGCGCCATGAGTCTCGGAGGCAGTGTAGCACCGGCCGGACGGCGGATACGCAAGGGACGTAAGATTCTGTACACTTGGGACTTGGGCGCTCTCGGCGCTTCGTCGATCTTGCCGCGGCCATGCGACATCTGCTCCTCTACACGCTGCTTTGTTTTCCGCTGATACCGGTACTCGGTCAAGCTACGGGCTCAGTCCCTCAGCCGCACCAAGCCCAGCGTTCAGATCAAGCCGGGAGCTCCGCCGAGGTGTCGGACTGGGAAAATCGCGTGATGTCCAAAGACCCGAAGGTCCGGGCGACCGCTGAAGCCGCCCTGGTCCAAGGGGCGGGGCGTTCGCTGCCTTTGCTGAGACAATTCCTCGACCGTCGCAATGAAGACCTGCATCTGGAGACTTTTGAAATCATCCGGCGGATCGGTCCGCCGGCCATTCCGCTGCTCGTTGAGCTGCTTCGGCATGAACGGACCTCCTTCCGGCGTAACGCCGCCGATGTCTTGATCGATCTGCCGCCCGATACAGAAAAGATCCAACCGGCGTTGAGACAGGCGCTGAGAGACAAGGATGCGATGGTCGCGGGCGATGCCGCACGGGCCCTGGGCGCTTTGGGCCCGAGGGCTGGTCCTTCGATACCCGCTCTCGTCGAGACTCTCGCGCACGAAAACCCTTACGTCCGCGTCTACGCGGCGGAGGCCTTGGCCTCCATCGGTCCGCAGGCGGCCGTGGCGACCCAGGACCTCGCCAGTGCCTTGGGCGATCCGATGGCCGGCGTACGATGGGCGGCGGCTGAGGCCCTCGCCAGCATCGGCCCGGCCGCGCAGTCCGCTGTGCCGCGGTTGATCGCAGCTCTGAAGGATGAATTCCTCTATGTGCGTATCTGCGCGGCCGGAGCGCTGGGAAGCATCGGGCCGAAGGCACAGACGGCCCGGGAGGCGCTGAGAGCCGCCGCAAAGGATCCCGCACTGCGTAGCGAAGCTGAGTGGGCGTTGAATCGAATCGCCGGCGTCGAGCCGCGAGAGGCTGTCGTCGCACCCGAGGGGCCCGCGCCTTCGCTCGCGCCCCCACCCGAAACGGCGACGGTGGCTCCAACGGGCAATCCTCCGGTGGACTGGGATACGACCACTGGCCGGAACATTGTCTGGAGCGTCGAATTGGGAAACGAGACGTTTGGCCGTCCCGTGGTTGCCGGCGATGTGGTCTACGTGGGTACCGACAACGCCAGGAAAATGAATCCCGGCTTTCGGAATGAGTCCGGCGTACTTATGGCTTTTCGAGTGAAAGATGGCGGGTTCCTCTGGCAGGACGTGGCCCCGCGGGTGGAGCGCGGAATGCGGGAGTTCCTGCTGCCTTCGACGACCAGCGCGCCGTATGTGGAAGGGAACCGGCTGTACTATGTCACCGCCGAATGCCAGCTCCGTTGCCTCGACACACAGGGTTTCCGCGACGGCGAGAACCAGGGTCCGTATCGGGAGGAGGCCTTCCAAGACAACGCCGCGGCCGACATCGTCTGGGAGTTGGACATGTGCGCCCGCCTGGGTGTCTTTGTGCATGAAGCCTCCAACAGCGAAGTGTCGCCTGTGGGCGATCTGCTGATGGTCTCCACCTCCAACGGCCAGAACGAAGGCCATTCGGGCGTCCCATCGCCGCGCGCCCCCAGTCTGATCGCGGTGAACAAGCACTCGGGCGAAGTCGTCTGGCGCGCGATCGGCCCGGGCGCGAACGTGTTGCACGGCCAGTGGTCCAGCCCTGTGGCGGCCCATGTCAACGGGCGCATCCAAGTGCTCTACGGCGGCGGAGATGGCTGGCTGCGCGCCTACGACGCGGCGTCGGGGCACGAAATCTGGCGATTTGACGGCAACCCGAAAGACGCCCCCTGGCTTCCGCGCCCCGGCGTCCTTTCGCGCAGCCAGATCATTGCTTCACCGGTCTTCGCCGGCGGCCGCGTCTTCCTCGCCATGGGGCAGAGTCCAGGGCACGGCAACGCACCTTCGTTGGTTTATGCGATCAGTCCCAACGGCCAGGGAGACGTCACTGAGAGCCGGCTTCTCTGGGCTTCCCGCGAGGTCGGCCGCGTGGTGGGAACCCCCATCGTGAAGGATGGTCTGCTGTACGTCGGGGACCTGGGCGGAACGATTCATTGTCTGGACGCGGCAACTGGCGCCCACATCTGGAAGCACGAGATGTACGAAACCATCTGGGGTTGCCTGCTGCTGGCCGGCGACCGGCTGTACGTTGGGACCGATGGCGGCAGAATGGCCGTTCTTCGTGCCGGGCGGCGAAAGGAATTGCTGGCGCAGATCGAGATGGATGCGCCGCTCTATTCGCGTCCGGCGCTGGTCGGCGATGCGCTGTATCTGGCCACCTCGCGCCGGTTGTACCTCATCGCGGCAAAGCCTTGATCCCAAGAAGCCGGCTTCGCCGGGGAGAGAGACGAAACCGTCCCTCTCCCCGCTGTGCCGTTACGGAGGGGAGTAGATGGGGTTGCCCATGAAGCTCATGGCGACCGAGACGAGGATCGCGACTGTCCAGATGAGCATGATGTTGCGCAGGTTGAAGCGCGACGCGTTCATCCAACCCCAGATGAAGGCATAGAGGCCGCAGATGATGGCCAGGACCCCTTTCAAGGCCCCTTCCGCGGGGAACATCTTGATCAGCACCATGATCCAGCAGACGAGGGATACGATTGCCGCCAACCAACTGACGATCATCATGTTTCAGATCTCCTCTCGAGAGGTTGCGTAATTGCGGTCAACGCCCGGCGAGTCATGGCAGCGTCTCCCGCGCGAAGGTCCAGCGCGCGATCCAATAGAGCACCAGGGCGACCAGCAGGACAGCGGTCAGGCCGGTGCGACGCTCCAGTCGCTCCACGGCGCGGGCCAGCGACAGGCGGCGGGCCTCAGGGAGCAGGCTCGCTGTGCCGATCAGACCCAAAGCGACGAGGAGGAGCGGTGCGAAGGCATGGTGAGAAAAGGAGGCCCGCCATTCGCCGCGCAGCAACTCGAGCGCCGCACGCGACAGGCCGCAGCCGGGACATGGGACCCCGAGCGCATGGAGGAGGGGGCACGGCCAGCCGGGCAGGCCCAGCGCCGTCAGACCGAGGTGCAGCGCCGCGATGCCTGCCACCAGAGCCACCGTCGGCCGGCTGCGAAGCAGTGCGGCGAACGGGGTCGCCGCCATCCCGCCCGGCGCTTCGGCGAGGTTGGAGGACAGCCTGCCGGGAGCATCCACCCTGGCACTCATGCGAGAAAATCTCCGGATCTCGGCCGAGGGTATCACAGGAGACCTCATGCGTGGCAGCCCGCCATCGGCGAGCCGCGAAAACCAGGAGCCAGAAGCGGAGAAGAACGTGGCACCTCGGGACGCGGTCGGCGGAGCTGTAGGGGGCTTGGACAGCCCCCTACTCGCTCTTTCGTCCTAAGTGCAGACGCAGGGGGGAGGTGGGCCGAAGCACCGGGCGCAGGGGCAGTAGACGCCGCACTCGCCGCACTGCCAGCTGCAGACGGCCTCCGCCGGCCTCGGCAGCGTGGCGCTCATCACGGTGAGCAGGGTCAACGCCAGGAACAGGAGCTTACGCATAGAGTCTCTCCTTTCGTCGGAATAGGCCTCATCTATGACGGTGCGCCGCTAAGGACGTTCGGGGACATCGAGCGGCCCAGAACATTGGACTGCCGTGGGAACGAATCCCGGATCACCCACTCCTGTTATCCTGGCGCGACATGAACATGACCACGCTCGCGAAAGTCGCCGTGCCCCTGGGCGCTCTGCTCTGCCTCGTCCCCGCGGTTCCCTCCTGGGTCGCCCTGCTCGCCGGTATCGCGGTCGCGGTCGCGCTCGGCAATCCGCACCTGGCGCGCACAAAAAAGGCGACGGCGAAGCTTCTGCCTTACTCGGTCGTGGGCCTCGGCGCGGGGATGGATTTGAAGGTCGTCGCGCGCGTCGGCGCCTCGGGGATCGGCTACACCGTCGTCGGTATCGCGCTGACCCTCGGGCTCGGCTGGATTCTAGGGCGGATTCTGCGCACGCCGCGCGACACCTCGACGCTCGTCAGCGTCGGCACCGCCATCTGCGGCGGCAGCGCGATCGCGGCGGTCGGGCCGGCGATCGAGGCGAAGTCGCAGGACATGTCGGTGGCCCTGGGCACGGTGTTCCTGTTGAACGCCACGGCGCTCGTCCTGTTTCCGCCGATCGGCCTCCACCTCGGGCTGAGCGAGCCGCAGTTCGGGCTGTGGGCGGCGCTCGCGATCCACGACACGAGCTCGGTCGTCGGCGCGGCGATGCAGTACGGGCCGGAAGCGCTCGCCGTCGGCACGACGGTGAAGCTGGCGCGCGCCTTGTGGATCGTGCCGGTGACGGTGCTGTTCGCCTATGCCCATCTGCGGCGGCATGCGCGGACCGGCGCGCCGGCGGGGGCGGCGAAGCGGCCCTGGTTCATCCTGGGGTTTCTGATCGCGGCGGCGGTCGTGACCTGGATCCCGGCCCTGCACGATGCGGGGAAGTGGGTCGAGGCCGCGGCGCGGCGCTGCCTCGTGGCGACCTTGTTCCTGATCGGCGCGAGCCTTACCACAGAGGCGCTGAAAAGCGTGGGGTTCCGGCCGTTCCTGCAGGGGCTGCTGTTGTGGTTGCTCGTGGGCTCGGCGACGCTGGCCGCCGTGGTCTTCGGCCTGATCGCCTGAGGCGCCTGAGGTGCCATGTAAATCGCGCTTGACTCCCGGGGCCACCGACCGTAACCTTCCCTTCGCTTCCACAAGAATCGGGCAGGAAATCGCGGCTTGCGGAGCCGCCAAGGAAAGGCTTGCCATGAACGAGTTGACGCGCGGGTTTCTCAGGAGCTGCCTCGCTCTGATGGTCCTGGGCCTGCTTTCCCTGGCCCTCGCCTGTTCGCCTGCGGACGAGCAGGGCTCTGCGGACGGCTCTGTCGAGAGCCCTGCGGAAAGCACGACCGTGGTGCCCGCCGGGGGCAAGGGGGGCCTGCGCCACCGCCCGATCACCCGCCTCGGCAAATCGCGCGCGGACCGTGGCAACCTGAAGCTCGTCTACGGCCGGCTGACCGTGGCCGAGCACCGGGAGCTCGAGACGGTCTTCCGGGAAGAGCGCTTTTTCGAAGACATCCTGCAAGGATTGAACGAGAGCCTGATCCTCCCCCGGGAGGTCCCGGTCCGTCTGGAGGAGTGCGAAGACGTCAACGCGTTCTATGACCCCGAGGACGGCTCGATCACACTCTGCTACGAGTTGCTCGGACATTTCCTGGAGATCTTCGGCAATCAGTTGGAAGGGGACTCGGACGAGGAGCAGGAAGAGGCGGCGGCCAAGGCGGTGGCCGCCCTGGTGTTCGCCTTCTACCATGAGCTGGGCCATGCGCTGATCGACATCTACAACCTGCCCGCGACCGGCCGTGAAGAGGACGCGGTCGACCAACTCGCCACCGTCATGCTGCTCGAGACCTGGGAAGGCGAGGACAGCGAGCTGGCCATCCTGTCGAGCGCCGAGTGGTTCGATCTCGACGCCATCGAGAGGGAGGAAGAGCCCGACATGGCGGACGAGCACGCGCTCGAAGAGCAGCGCTACTACAACCTGGTGTGCTGGATCTACGGCAGCGACCCTGAATATTTCTCCGACGTGGCGGAGGACTGGGGCCTGCCCGAGGATCGCGCCGAGCGTTGCGAGAGCGAATACCATCGCATGAGCAACGCATGGGACTCGCTGCTCGGACCGCACCTGCGGCCTGTGGAAGGCTGAGACCGAGCGCGGGGGCGGCTCCGTCAATCTGATCTGGGCAACAGCGGTTCGTGCGATGCGTATCGCGATTTCTGGCAGCCATCTTGTCGGGAAGACGACCTTGGCCGAGGCCTTGGCGGAGGCCTTGCCGGGGCACGAGCTTGTTCCCGAGCCCTATCACCTGTTGGAAGAAGATGGACACGAATTCGCCGAGATGCCGTCGGTCGAGGATTTCGAGCTGCAACTGGAGCGGTCGTTGCTGTGTCTCCGGGAGAGCGGTGCGGATGTCATCTTCGACCGCTGTCCGCTCGACGTTCTTGGCTACCTCATCACCCACGAGGATGCGGACGTGTTCCGAGCTCGACGACTGGATGCCGCGCGTGCGTCAGCTCGTCCCAGGCCTGGACCTGATCGTCTTCGTGCCGATCGAGGAGCCCGATCGCGTTCCCGTACCACGATCGCAGGCTCGGCTCCGTGCGGAAGTGGATACGGTGCTGAGAGACATCGTCGCCGACGACGATTACGGGCTCGAGGTGGACGTGTTGACGGTTGCCGGCACGACGGCGGCTCGCGTTCGCCAGGTGCTGGCGCATCTTCGCCGCATGGGCGGGAAGTATCGGGGATACTTCCAGCGGACCCGACTGGTGTGCAGGTAAGCCACCAGTCTTCGGAAGACCTGTTAGGTCTTGGAGAAAAAACATGAGACTGTTTACACGAAGGAACCTCTTTGTCTTTGGAATTCTGTTCATCACCATCACCGCCGCCTCGCACGCCGAGACTCCGCAGGCCGACTTCGAGCTCTGGGAGAATGCCGCTCAAAACTCGGCCGTTCAACCAGTACTGCAGTCTCCTCTTGCTCCTGAGAGCACCTGCCAGGCGGCTGAAGGCGCTTTAAACCTCGAGTTTTTTGCGCCCAAGCCCCTACCAATGGCTTGCCCTGTTTCGTGTAGAGCCTCATGCCGCGACGAATGCCTGGGAATGGGACGTAAATGTAAGCCGGACTGCTCGCTCTCAACTTGCGAGTGTTTTTGTAATTGCTAGCCGTTCGGGTTTCGTGGGCCGACTCGTGCTTCGGTGGGGGAAGGCAGATCCATTGATCTGAATCAAGGAAGTCAGCCGGCGAGACGCCGGCGGTCCCAGGGAATGTGTCATGGCCGGTCGGGACCGTGCCATATACTTCGGTCCATGTCAGAGAGTGCTTCCTCGGAAACGACCGGCCTTCTCAGTTCCTTGACGATCCGGGGCGTGACGCTCCGCAAAAGGTCAATTGGAAGAGGTTATTGATCAATAGGTGCCAGAAGAGCCCTGCGTCCCGACCCAAGAAGCTTTTATACTCCTCTCCAAGGCTAGTTCCGCAGTGAAAAGAGCAGTACCAGGAAGCAAAATCCTTTTGGGCTTGGCGGCGGACTCTCTTCCGGCAGTAAAAAACTTTTTGAAACTTGCAACGGCGTTTTATCCCGGGGAATAGCGCCATTCCCAGGAGATAAAGACTTTTAGGCAGCGATTTCGGGACTTTTACCGTGGAATATAGAGCAATTCTGCCGACGATATGGTTTTTTCGCGGGCCTTTGAGTGGAGGATCTCCTGGTTCGAGAATCCGGCCAACCCCCCAGGCTCGCTGGCATGAGCGGGCACGTTCCGTCCCTCGAAGGTTCAGAGCGAGATCGAGCGCGAGCTCGCTTTCCACCTTGCCGAGCGGGCCGATCAATTGCGGTCCGAAGGCCTGAGCGACGCGGAGGCGAGGCGCCGCGCGCGCCTGCGGTTTGGCAACCCGGCTGTGCAGGCCGAGCGCACCCGCGAGGCGGACATCGACTCTCGCCGGCGTCGTGGGGATTGTTCTCGCGGTGGGATCGCTGGCGGCGCTGGTCCCCGCCGTGCGTGCCAGCCAGACCGACCCGATGTGCGTCCTGCGGGAAGAGTAGGCCGTCCGCCTGCGCGATCATCGCGCCGGAATCGACTGCGGGTGATGAAAAAAGTCGTCCGGATCCCACCGTTCTTTGACCTTGACCAGATTGCGCGGATTCCGTCGAAAGTTATCCAGGAAATAGAGCCAGAGCGCGTGATCGACGTCACCGCGCTCGTGACTGCCCAGCACCGTGTCGGGATAGTTGTAGTAGGCGCCGTCGACCGTGCCGGTGCTGTCCCTGGCCGGGTCGGGCGTGCCGCCGTATTCGGCATACACTTCACGGTAGAAGTCGTTGATCCATTGCAGGTGCGCCTCGGCTTGAGCCCGGTAGGGCGGCAGGTGGCTCTGGCCCGGCTCTGAGGCGTTGATCCAATAGGTCTGGTACTGGAGCTTCAGGATGGAGCTGCGCTGCGGCACGGCCGTCGACTCCGGTGTCCGCCGGTTGATCGCGCCGCCGTAGCTGTCCACCTGCAGTAGGGATTGGCTCATGTCGCCAGCCGGAAGGCCGGCCGGCGTGGTGTTCAACCACTTGTAAATGGCCTCGACCTGAGAATCCGGGAAGGGCTTCTTCATGTAGGCCGACTTGTACTTGCCAAACTGATTCGGCCCGGAACCGTTCAGCGTTTGCAGCGCCTCGAGGTACGTGACGTGCTGCGCCGCGTCGCTGGCCGGCATGGTCGTCATGTAGCCAGGATGCCCGCCGAGCGGCTTCTCGAGCTCCGCGCTCGGGACGATCTGGCCGAAGAGCGCCTTGGCCCGCTGAAGGCTCCTCTCCGCCCGCTCACGATGGTCGCGATAATCGACACCGGGGGCGGACGCCATCTGCACGATCAGGCCGATCTGCCCGTTCGAGACGTGGTTCAATTTCAGCAGGCTGAAGTCGGTGTCAGGCAACTCCACGACGAAATCGGCGTAGGCGGCCAGCAGCCCGGCGAAGCTGTTGCGGTCGAGATCGGACCAGTTCCAGGCCAACGTCCAGATCGTGGCGTGATCCGGCGCGTCGGGAAGCTGGGCAAAGTAGTAGCGCACGATGACGCCGAAGTTGCCGCACCCGGCGCCGCACAAGGCCCAGAACAGGTCCCGCTCGTCGCTCGTCGCGCTCTCGGCGGATACGTGACGCAATTCCGCCTGTCCAGCCCTGGCGTCCCATGTCACGATGTCCACAGCGCTCAGGTGATCCACGGTCAAGCCGTGCATCCGCGACAACAATCCATACCCGCCGCCGGTGATATGACCGCCCGCTCCCACCGAATAGCAGCTTCCGGCGGGCAAGGTCTTGTTGAACCCATTCAACAGCGTGCGATACACGGTCCAGTTTTCACATCCGGCATCGACGAAGAAGGCATTGCGCGCCGGATCGAATCCGACCTGGCTGACCGCGGACATGTCGATGACGGCCCTGGTGCTGTCGCTGTAGACGAAATTCTCATAGCAGTGCCGGCCCGAGGCGACCTTCACGTCTCTGCCGTAGGCGTTGATCGCGGCGGTCACACAGTCCGCCACCTGGTCCGGATGCTTCGGAACGTACACCGCCTGCAGGTTGGGAGCGAACCAGCGGCGGTCGAATCCCTGGCGATCACTGAGGACGACGGAACGGCTACCCAACACAGAACGCTCCTTCCTCACTCATTGCGGTTTGGCGACGGCGGCCCAGCGCAGAGGAACGCCGGTCTCTCCGGCTTCGCGGACCTGGCGGTCGGGCTTCAATCCAAAGCCGTCGGCCATGCGCGGGAAGTAGTTGAAGATGCTGATGAGGTGGGCTACTTCGAGCAGGCCCTGCTCGTCGAAGCCGAGGTCGCGCAGGGGCTGCCAGTCGGCGGCGGTCATCTCGGTGGGCGTCAGGGTCAGCTTTTCGGCGATCTCGCAGAGGGCGCGCTGGCGCGGAGTGAGGTCGGGCAGCTCCCGCCAGCGGCGCTGCTTGATGGCGGCGACGAGCTTCGGGTCTCCAGCCTCGACACGCAGAAACTCTGCGTGAGAGTGCGTTCAGTACTCGCAGGACTGAGCCGCCGAGGCCACGGCAGCCACCATCTCCCGCTCGCCCCGTTCGAGAGCTCCCGGCGCGAACATGACCTCGTAGAAGAAGTCCCGCATGGCCGGGCCGATGCGCGGGTGCGCGGCGAGCAGGCGGCCCATGCTGGAGATGTAACCGAAGTTGTAGCTGGTCTTGCCTCCCGGGGTCATCCGCGACCGCAACTCTTCCTCGGTGGGCAGGGTGATGAAGGGGCCTTGAGGCCTCGGACATGATCTTCTTCCTCCTGGTCTGTCGCGGAAGTGTAACCCGAAGGCCAGGAATCAGGTGCGGCAGGGACGACGGGCCTCCGAGCCTATGGGGTCGGAGCTAGTGCCGCGTCCCCGAAGCTCGTTCCGGTTTGAACAGCCTCACCAGAAGCGGAAGAGGCTGTTCAGCCGCGGAACACCCTTGATTTTCCGTGGAAGACCCTGTTCCGCGGCTGGCGACCCTGCTCCGAAGAAAAAACGCCCTCTCCAGTGGACGGTGTGGCTCCACGTCGCGTACCCGGCGGTCGTAGCGATGTCCGCCGGGGACCTCCTCCGGGGTGAACGGGGTCTTGCCAGTGGGCGCTTGCGCCGTTCCTCACTCGGTTTCGAAGTGCGGATAGCTCGCGCCTTCCAGCATCTGGGGGACGGACAGGTCAAGACCCGGAAGCTGGTCCCAACTGGCTTCGCCTTCGTGGGTTTGGATCATGTGCGCCCAGTGGAGCAGGCGGTTGTCCCCGCGCTCGGTCGACATCTGCATTTCGAACACCCACGCCTCTCCGACCTTCACCATCTGGCCGAACCCGATCGTCAGGGAGCCCCTGCGGCTGTCGGACAGGAAAGTGATCTGAACCTGGCCATTGGGCAGAACGGTCCCGAGCATCGTGAGGTGCCCGATCCTCGATGCGGGCTCCTCGCCGGCGTCGTACGTCACCGCCGCCGTCGCTCCCCAGAAATAACCGTTCTTGTAGCCGCTGATGTGCCAGACCGTCTGGTCGACCAGCCAGCTCAACGCATTCCCCTCCGGATCGAGCTGAAGCGCCGGCAGATCCGGCGGCGGCACGTACCAGTACGTGTCCGCAAGCCAACTCCAGTCGAGTCGGGTGTCGGCACTGTCTTTCTTCATTTCCAACCTCCTGTCGTCCTTCTCGTCACGTTGGCGGGAATTTGCGTACTTTAGCCTGACTTCTTCTCCGAGTGCCAGGTACCTATACCGGCCGGGGCACACCAGGGCGCAAACCTGCGAGGGCGGAGCATCACATCGAAGTTGAGTGAGGCACGGCGGGGGAGGATTGCTCGTGGCGAGCGATCTCGTCTAAGGGAGCATCGGCGTTGCCGCCGACCTGCCATTGAGGTCACCGGCGGCGTGCTGCGGCCTTGGGGTGAAGGAGCAGGCGGCCCACACCCCTCGGGCTGGGACCGCCGTCACTTGCCGGCGACTTTGCTCACCGAGACGGCGAGCGCTTCGGAATAGACCACCCGGACCAGGCTGCCGACCTTTACCTTCTGCAGTGCCTCGGCCGGCACCTCGACGTCCACTTTGTTGCCTCTCGGCCCGAGCAGGGTGACGGTCGAGGCCGCGGTGTCGATCGCTTCGACTCTCGTTACCGCCGTGACCTGCCGCAGCTTCGCCTTCCCGGGCTTCTCCCCGGGCGCGGCGTCCAGGGTCGCGGTCTCTTCCGACAGCGACATCGAGGCGTCCGCCTCGGCGAGGCTCAGGGCGAGCGACTGGTAATACTCCGCTACGACTTCGTCCCCCACCTTGACGTCGGCCAGGTTCTTGACCTCTTCCCCCACGGTCACGGAAACGACGTTCCCTTGCGGACCCTTGAGCTGCACCTTGCGCTGGGCGAGGTCGACGGCCACCACGGTGGCGCGGATCTCGGTCAGTTGTCCGAGCGACAGCTTGCCGTCGCCCATCTGCACCTGGGTTCCCGTCTGGGCCTGGGCCGCGGCGGCGGCCGGCGCCGCGAGCAGCGCGAGCACAGCCAGGACGAGCAATTTCGCTGGGGTTGACATTGATCTCTCCTCTCCTGAATTCGAAGGGCGCGACCCTCCCTTCCAAGGAGAGTAATAGGCCACGTGGCAGGGGGCCATTGGACTTTCGTCCAATGAAGCTCGTTTTATAGCCTCGCCGCCTCGCGCAGCCGCTCCACGTCCCGCATCGGGGGCTGTCCGAACAGCCGCTTGTACTCCCGGCTGAACTGCGAGGCGTCGTCGTAGCCCACCCGGTAGCCGGCGCTGGCGGCGTCCAGGTTCTCGCCGAGCATGAGGCGCCGGGCCTCCTGGAGCCGGATCTGCTTCTGGAATTGCAGGGGGCTCATCGCCGTGACCGCCTTGAAATGGTGGTGGAAACCCGAGACGCTCATCCCCAGCTCCCGCGCCAGGCTTTCGATGTGTAGCGGCTGGCTGTAATCCTTGCGGAGCCGCTCGACGGCTTCCGCGATGCGGTCGGTGTGGCCGCGGCCGCCCAGGAGCGCCAGGTGACGGAGCCGGTTTCCCTGTTCTCCCATCAGCAGCCGGAAAACGATCTCCCGCGTGATCAGCGGCCGCAGGATGCGCGCTTCGGCCGGCGCGTCCAGGAGCCGCACCAGGCGGACCACGGCATCCAGCAGGTTCGCGTCCAGCGGGCTCACGTCAAGCGCCCGCACGTCGCCCGGGTTCCGGGAGGAGAGATGGCCCGCCTCCACCATCACCGAGCCGACGAGCGCCGGGTCGAGCTCCAGGAGGAGGCTCAGATACGGCCGCTCCGCCGACGCCTCGAGAACCTGGCCCGCGATGGGCAGCTCCACGGTGGCGAGCAGATAATGGGCCGGATCGTAGCGGTAGCGGCTGTCCCCCAGCAACACTTCCTTGCTCCCCTGCGCGATCACGCAGAAGGAGGGCCTGGAGACTCCATGGAGCGGCTCCGTCGGGTTGGAAGAGCGGAAGAAGTGGAGTCCCTGGAGCGCCTCGACGGAGCCGTCTTCCTGGAAGGCCCGGGCGATGCGCTCCGCGAGCTCCTCCCGGTAGGCGTACATTCTCTGGTGGCCGATCGCGTCCATGTTTTCCATCCTAACTCCCTCTGGTGGACTCTGGACAGACCTCCCGAGGATTTGCAGGATCGTCCAAGGATCTTCGAGGATTGTCCTACCGCCCCGTGCCCCCGAGTCCCTACGATGAGGCCACTACGACAGGCGCACCTCACCCGCGCCAAACCGCCATTGGGAGGGAAAATCCATGTACAACGCCAAAGCCTATTCCGCCGCCAGCGCGACGTCGCCGCTGGCCTCCGCGACGATCGCGCGGCGCGAGCCGACCGAGCGCGACGTCCAGATCGAGATCCTCTTCTGCGGCATCTGCCACTCCGACCTCCACACGGTCCGCAACGAGTGGAGCAGCTTCATGCCCACCGTCTATCCGGCCGTTCCCGGCCACGAGATCGTCGGCCGCGTCACGGCGGTCGGCTCGGCGGTCACTCAAGTTCAAGCCCGGCGACCTCGCCGCGGTCGGCTGCATGGTCGATTCGGACGGCACCTGCCCCGATTGCAAGGCCGGCTTCGAGCAGTTCTGCCCGAACATGACCCTCACGTACGGCTCCCCGGACCCGCACCTCGGCGGCGTCACCTACGGCGGATATTCCGACAGCATCGTCGTCGACGAGCGCTTCGTCCTGCGTGTCCCGGGCAACCTCGACTCTCGCCGGCGCCGCGCCCCTTCTCTGCGCCGGGATCACCACCTACTCGCCGCTGCGCCACTGGGGCGTCGGCCAGGGCCAGAAGGTCGGCGTGGTCGGCCTCGGCGGGCTGGGCCACATGGGCGTGAAGCTCGCTCATGCGTTCGGCGCCCACGTGGTCGTCTTCACCACCTCGCCCGGCAAGAAGGAAGACGCGCTCCGCCTCGGCGCCGACGAGGTCGTCGTCTCCCGCAACGCCGACGAGATGCAGAAGCACGCCGGCAGCTTCGACTTCATCCTCGACACCGTCTCCGCCGATCACGACCTCAACGCCTATCTCAAGCTGCTCCGCCGCGACGGCAACATCACGCTGGTCGGCGCGCCCGCCGAAGCCCCTGCGCAGTCGCTGCCTTCGGCCTCATCATGGGGCGCCGCAGCCTCTCCGGCTCGCCCATCGGCGGCATCGCCGAGACCCAGGAGATGCTCGACTTCTGCGGCAAGCACGGCATCACCGCCGACGTCGAGGTCATCCCCATTCAGAAGGTCAACGAGGCCTACGAGCGGCTGCTCAGGTCCGACGTGAAGTACCGCTTCTCGATCGACATGGCTTCTCTGAGATGAATGAACGCCCAGCGGCAACAAGCTTTAAGGGGACTATTTATGGGAAAGAAGAAGCAGGCAACTGGATCGAACACTCAAGACCGCCGAGCCTTCAGTCGCCGTGACTTTGTGGCCAATGCTGCCCTTATCGGGGTAGGATTGGCTGTTGGGCCATTGTTGTTGACCGCATGCTCGGATCAGTCCGAGGAAATCAACAACCGGAGCGACAAAGGAATCGATAGAGAAAAGGCCGCAATGAAGACACGGAAGCTCGGACAATTGGAGGTCTCGGGAATGGGGGCCGGGTGCATGAGCATCAGCGCCAACTATGGACCTCCCGCAGATAGAAGCCAAGGCATCAAGGTCATTCGTGAAGCCTATGAAAAGGGCGTCACGTTCTTCGACACGGCAGAAGTGTACGGCCCATTCACCAACGAAGACCTTGTGGGAGAAGCGCTCGCGCCCTTCCGAGACAAGGTCGCTATCGCAAGCAAGTTTGGCTTCGACCTCGAAGCAGGTGGTCTCAACAGCCGACCAGAGCACGTCAAGAAAGTGGTCGAGGACTCACTCAAGCGCCTTCGAACGGACCGCATCGATCTCTATTACCAGCACCGGGTAGATCCAAGAGTGCCGATCGAGGATGTGGCTGGTGCGGTCAGAGATCTCGTCAAGGCGGGAAAGGTCTTGCACTTCGGTCTCTCCGAGGCAAGTGCGAAGACAATTCGCCGAGCGCATGCTGTTCAGCCGGTTGCGGCAGTTCAGACCGAGTACTCGCTCATGGAAAGAGATCCGGAACGGAACGGCGTACTTGCGGCTTGTGAGGAGTTGGGAATCGGCTTCGTCCCTTGGGGTCCGGTTGGAATGGGCTACCTGACCGGGAAGATGGATGCTCGCACGAAGCTCGACCCGAAAACCGACCTTCGTGCTGGGTTCGACCGCTTCAGCCCTGAAAACCTGGCCGCAAATATGCCGGTTGTCGATCTGCTGAAAAGATTCGCAGAAAAGAAAGACGCAACACCTACGCGGATTGCCCTCGCATGGCTTCTGGCGCAGAAACCATGGATTGTTCCGATCCCGGGTACACGCAACAGCGGTCACCTGAACGAGAACCTGGGAGCGATCGACGTTCAGTTGACGCCTGCGGACCTTCGGGAGATCGAAACTGCTTTCTCTGGAATCACAGTGCACGGTGGCCGCATGAATGAAGAGCAGATGCGGTACGTTGACCAAACAGTGTGACCAGTTGTTTGGAAGAGCAGTGGATGAAAGGGGATGCCATGAGTAACAGGAAGATTTGGTTTATCACTGGCGCCGGCCGTGGCATGGGCGTCGATTTCGCCAAGGCCGCACTGGCGGCAGGTCACGCGGTTGTGGCCTCGGGCCGGGACAGCGACCGCGTGGCCAAGGCCCTGGGTCAGTCGGACGACCTGCTGGCCGTCAAGTTGGACGTGACCCAGCGCGGCGATGCCGAGGCGGCGGTGCGGGCCGCAGTCGACCGGTTCGGCCGCATCGATGTGCTGGTCAACAATGCTGCCAGCTTTTATGCCGGCTACTTCGAAGAGCTGACGCCGGAGCAGATGGAGCGGCAGTTGGCGACGAGCCTCATTGGCCCCATGAACGTCACCCGCGCTGTCCTGCCGGTGATGCGCAAGCAACGCTCGGGGCACATCATCTCGATTTCCTCGTCAGCCGGCCTCGTCGGCTTCGAGTTCTGTACCGCCTACGCCGCCTCGAAATTCGGCCTGGAGGGATGGATGGAGTCGCTGCACGCCGAGATCGCGCCATTCGGCATTACCACCACCATCGTCAATCCGGGGTTCTTCCGCACGGAGCTCCTCACCGAGAGATCGACGAATTACGCCGAGCCGGCCATCGGGGACTACGACGAGCGCAGAACGAAGCAGCTCGAGTTTTGGAAAGCCCAGAATGGCCAGCAAACCGGAGATCCGGCCAAGCTCGCGCGAGCGCTCATCACGATCAGCAGCCAGGAGCCGCCGCCGCGCCGCTTTATCGCCGGCACCGATGCCGTTGCCACCGCGGAGCAGAAGGTCGCCGATCTGAAGGCGCAGATCGACGCGCACCGGGACCTCTCGACGTCCCTCGATCTCGACCGAGAGCCCGCCGCACTGTCGGTGTAGATAGGAGAAACAAATGCAGAAGCGCAAATTGGGTAACAGCAACCTCGAAGTCTCGGCCATCGGGCTCGGCTGCATGGGCATGAGCTTCGGCTACGGACCGGCCCAGGACGAGCGGGAAATGATCTCCGTGATCCGGTCGGCCGTCGACCTCGGCGTCACCTTCTTCGACACCGCCGAGGTCTACGGTCCGTTCAAGAATGAGGAGCTGGTGGGCAAGGCGCTTTCGCCCATCCGCGAGCAGGTGGTGATCGCCACCAAGTTCGGGTTCCACATCGACGCCGACGGGAAGCAGGCGGGCCTGAACAGCCGGCCCGAGCACATCCGGGAGGTCGCGGAAGCGTCGCTCCAGCGGCTCAAGATCGACGCCATCGACCTGTTCTATCAGCACCGCGTCGATCCTGACGTGCCCATCGAAGACGTGGCGGGGGCGGTGAAGGAGCTGATCCAGGCAGGGAAGGTGAAACATTTCGGTCTTTCCGAAGCGGGAGTGAAGACGATCCGCCGCGCGCACGCCGTCCAGCCCGTGACGGCCCTTCAGAGCGAGTACTCGCTGTGGTGGAGGGAACCCGAAGCGGAGATCCTCCCGACCCTGGAGGAGCTGGGGATCGGCTTCGTTCCCTTCAGCCCGCTGGGCAGGGGCTTCCTCACCGGCAAGATCGACGAGAACACCACCTTCGACAGCACCGACTTCCGCAGCACCGTCCCCCGCTTCACTCCGGAGGCCCGGAAGGCGAACCGGGCGCTGGTCGATCTGCTCGAGAGCATCGCTCAGCGCAAGGGCGCGACGCCCGCCCAGATCGCGCTCGCCTGGCTCCTCGCCCGGAAGCCCTGGATCGTGCCGATCCCCGGCACCACGAAGCTGCATCGCTTACAGGAGAACGTCGCGGCGGCCTCCGTCGAGCTCACCGAGGACGATCTCCGCGACATCGAAAGCGCCGCGTCCGAGATCACGGTGCAAGGGCATCGGTACTCCGAGGGCTCGCAGCGGATGGTCGACCGCTGAGCGGGCCTATGGAGGAAAAGAAATGAAACGCCTGCATACCTTCGCGTTGATGGCGGTCGCGCTCGTCGTCTCCGCCTGTGCAGCGACCGGGAACAACAAGCCGGAGCCGCTGATCATCCAGGAGCAAGGCAGCTTTGCGGTCGGCGGAACGGTCGTCACCGCTCCGGGCACGTTCGACCCGATCAAGCAGGGCGCGTACAAACCCGCCGGACCCGATTCCGCGGGGCAGACGTTGCACGGCGATCACGCCTATGTGTTCTATCAGGTCCCGGTGAATGCCAGAAAACTTCCTCTCGTGTTCTGGCATGGCCACGGGCAGTCCGCGAAGACGTGGGAAACGACGCCCGATGGGCGGGAGGGGTTCCAGAACATCTTCCTGCGCCGCCGCTTTCCGGTCTATCTGATCGATCAGCCGCGACGCGGCCGCGCGGCCCGCGGCACGCAGCCGATGAACGTTGCGGCCACGCCCGACGAGCAGCTCTGGTTCGGCATCTTCCGCCTCGGGATCTGGCCGGACCTCTTCCCGGGCGTGCAGTTCTCGCGCGACCCGGAGGCACTCAACCAGTTCTTCCGGCAGATGGTGCCGAACACGGGCCCCTTCGACATGGAAGTCAATTCCGACGCGGTGTCGGCACTCTTCGACCGGATCGGGCCGGGCATACTCGTCACGCATTCACAAAGCGGCGCTCTTGGCTGGCGCACGGCCGTCAAGAACAGGAATGTCCGAGCCATCGTGTCCTATGAGCCCGGCGGCAACTTCTTTTTCCCGGAGGGCGAAGTCCCTGAACCGATGACCCACGCCGGCGGCACGCTGAGGGCCGTCGAGGTGCCTCTGTCGGACTTCATGCTGCTCACGAAGATCCCGATCGTCATCTACTACGGCGACAACATCCCCGAGAAGCCGAGCGTCGAATCCGGGCCAGGACCAATGGCGCGTCTTTCTTGCGATGGCGAGGCTGTGGCGGGATGCGGTGAACCGCCGGGGCGGCGACGTCACCCTCGTGCATCTTCCCGAGCTGGGCGTTCGCGGCAACACGCACTTTCCCATGTCGGATCTCAACAACCTGCAGATCGCCGACCTCCTGTCGCAGTTCCTCGCGCAGAAGGGGCTGGACTGAACCACCAGAAGGAGCACACATGAAACTGGTCGCCGCGACCGTCCTCTCCTTTTCTCTCGCCGCTTCCGCATCCGCCCAGACCATCGCCATCGCGCGGAGCGGCTCGCAGCCGTCCCGGCAGGGACCGGCCGAGAACTTCACCGGCTCAGTGCGCGTCGATGCTCCGTTTCGGGCCGAACGCTCCGTCACGCACGACCGGCGCGCTCGTTACCTTCGAGCCCGGCGCTCGCTCAGCATGGCACACCCATCCTCTCGGCCAGACGCTGATCGTGACGGAGGGCATCGGCCGCGTTCAACAATGGGGCGGTCCCATCGATGAGATCCGGCCGGGTGACGTCGTCTGGATCCCGCCCGATCAAAAGCACTGGCACGGAGCAGCGCCAACGACTTCGATGGCGCACATCGCCATTGTGGAACAGCTCGACGGCAAGAGCACCGATTGGATGGAAAAGGTCAGTGAGGAGCAATACAACATGCCAGTCCGTAAACAAGGATCGTCATCCGTTCCCGATGCATCCGCGCAGAGCCCGCAGCCGACGCCGGCGCAACGACTGATCGGCGACTTCTCTCCGAAGCTGGTCGATCTCACCGACAGGGTGCTGTTTGGCGAGGTGTGGGCACGTCCGCAACTCTCCCAGCGGGACCGCAGCCTCGTGACCGTCAGCGCGCTCATCGCGATGAACCGTCCCGACCAGCTCCGATCCCACCTCGCCAGAGCCCGTGAAAACGGCGTGACACAGGAAGAGCTGGTCGAGACCATCACGCACTTGGCGTTCTACTCGGGCTGGCCGAACGCGATAACGGCGATTTCCGTGGCCAAGGAAGTCTTCGAGACCAAGTGACGCTCGACCGGAGACACAAGGAGGATCACTCGTCGATGAGGATTCTCACGATGCTTTGGCAACCAGCAGATCCTTCGCCTCTTCGAGAAAGGCGATCACCTGCTCGCGGGTAACCGTCGGGAAGCCTTCGAGAAAGTCGTTGATGGACTCCCCGGCCTCGAGGTAATCGAGGAGGGTCTGGACAGGCACACGGGTCCCGTCGAACACCGGGGTTCCTCCCATCACGTCGGGGTGGCTGGAGATGGTCGGTCGCTTCATAGGGAGAAGACTAGCGCTGATTGGCCGGTGGGGCAAATACGGAAGCGAGCGCGTTCGAGGTGTGAGTCTTGCAGGAGAATAGAGGCCGCGTTTCCGCGGTCACGGACGTGTTTCAGTACAAGGGATGCGCAAAGACGCAAAGGAGGATCCTTCAATGAACGACGACTTCGACGAGACCTCCCCTCCCGAGCTGACGGAGGACGAAGAGGCGCTGTTGGAAGAGATGCCGGAGCTGGCCGGCCTCGGGGAGACGCGGCGCTCGTTCCTGGGGCAGACGATCGCGGGCGGCCTCGGAATCTTCGCCCTCGAGCTGCTGGCGCATGAGGAAGCGCTGGCGGCTCTGCTTCCCGCTCCCGAGGCGGCGGCCGCCGCGCCCGCGGCGGAGAACCTCGTGAAGGTCGCTTTCAAGGTCAACGGCGCGGCGAAGACGCTGGAAGTCGATTCGCGCGTCGTGCTGCTCGACGCCCTGCGCGAACGGCTCGCGCTGACCGGCTCGAAGAAGGGCTGCGATCAGGGCCAGTGCGGGGCCTGCACGGTGCTCGTCGACGGCCGGCGCGTCCTGTCGTGCCTGACGCTCGCCGCCACCGTCGAGGGACGCGAGGTCACGACGATCGAGGGGCTGGCGAAGGGCGATCAACTGCACCCGATGCAGGCCGCCTTCATCAAGTACGACGGCTTCCAGTGCGGGTACTGCACGCCCGGGCAGATCTGCTCCGCCGTCGGCCTGCTCGAAGAGGCGCGCCGCGGCGATGTGAGCCACGTCACGGAAGACGTGACCGTGAAGACGACGCGGCTCACGGACGACGAGATCCGCGAACGGATGAGCGGCAACATCTGCCGCTGCGGGGCCTACCCGAAGATCGTCGCCGCGATCCAGGAGGTCCATTCGGGCAGAGAGACGCAACACACGTGGCGCTTCGTCGACGAAGACCAGTTGGCCCGCGTGCGGAAGGAGGACGCCAGTGAGACCGTTTAAATACGTGCGCGCCAGCGATCCGAACGCCGCCGCCGGCGCCGTCGCGGCGAACCCGCAGGCGAAGTTCCTGGCCGGCGGGACCAACCTCCTCGACCTGATGAAGGAGGACGTCGAGCGTCCCGACGAGCTGGTGGACCTCACGCGCCTGAAGCTGCACGAGATCAAGCGCGGCGCGCGGCGGCGTCTCCATCGGCGCGCTCGGCGACGAACACCGAGACCGCCAACCATCCCCTCATCCGCCAGAACTATCCGCTCCTGACGCAGGCCATCGTCGCGGGCGCCTCCGGACAGATCCGCAACATGGCGACCAACGGCGGCAACCTGTTGCAGCGCACGCGCTGCCAGTACTTCTACGACACCGCGATGCCGTGCAACAAGCGGGAGCCCGGGACGGGCTGCGGCGCGCGCGAAGGGCTCAACCGGATGCACGCCATCTTCGGCTGGAGCGAGAAGTGCGTCGCCACCTATCCGGGCGACATGGCGAACGCGCTCTACGCGCTCGACGCCGTCGTGAGGGTCCGGGGCGCGGGCGGGCGTGAGCGCACGATCCCGATCGGCGAATTCCACCGCCTGCCGGGCGACACGCCGGAGAAGGACACGAACCTCCAGCACGGCGAGCTCATCGTGGCGATCGAGCTGCCGAAGTCGAATTTCGCGAAGAATTCCTATTACCTGAAGGTCCGCGACCGCGCCTCGTACGCCTTCGCGCTCGTCGCGGTCGCCGCCGCGCTGGAGCTCGACGGCGGCACGATCCGGCAGGCGCGCGTCGTGCTCGGCGGCGTGGCCCACAAGCCGTGGCGGAGCCGGGAGGCGGAAGCCGCGCTCGCCGGAAGGCCCGCGTCGGAGGAGAGCTTCCGGCGGGCCGCCGAAGCGGCGCTCGCAGGATGCGAAACCCCTCGCGCACAACGCCTACAAAGTCGAGCTGGGCAAGCGGGCCGTCGTTCGCGCGCTGATGCGCGCGGGCCGGCTGGCGTGACGGGAGGAACGCGATGGCGAGATACATCGGAAAAGAGATGAGCCGCGTCGATGGCGTGGCGAAGGTGACCGGCAAGGCGAAGTACGCCGCGGAGTTCCAGGTGCCGAACCTCGCCTACGGCTTCATCGTGCTGGGGACCGTGGCCAAGGGCACGATCACAATCGATCGACACGCGCGAGGCCGAAGCGGCCGGCGGCGTCATCCGCGTCTTCACCCACCTGAACACGCCGAAGCTCGGACCGAAGACCGCTACGGAAGACGCGCCGCCGCGCGGCGGCCGGAACGAGCGGGACAAGTCGTTCCGGGCGCTCCAGTCCGACAGAATCTTTTTCAACGCCCAGCCCGTGGCGCTGGTCGTCGCCGAGACGTACGAGCAGGCGCGGTACGCGGCGCGCCTCGTCAAGGTCTCCTACAACGCGGAGAAGCATGCGACCGACACCGAAGCCGTGCGCGGGCAAGCGCGCGTGCCCTCGCAGGGGCCGCCTCCGAAGCCCCGCGGCAATCCGGAGGAGGCGATGCGCAACGCGCCGGTGAAGGTCGAGGCCGAGTACCGCATCCCCATCGAGCACCACAACCCGATGGAGCCGCACGCGGCCATCGCCGTCTGGCAGGGCGACAAGCTCACGATCTTCGACAAGACGCAGGAGGTCTACGGCGTGCGCGAGCACCTGGCCTCGAGCTTCGGCGTCCCCGAGGAGAACGTGAACGTCGTCTCGCCTTTCGTCGGCGGGGCCTTCGGATCGTCGCTGCGGCCGAACTACTACCCCGCGCTGACGGCGATGGCGGCGCGCGAGCTCAAGCGCCCGGTCAAGGTCGTCTACACGCGCACGCAGATGTTCACCGGCCACGGCTACCGCCCGTACACGATCCAGAAGGTCGCGCTCGGCGCGGAGCGGTCGGGGAAGCTCTCCGCGATGATCCACGAGGCCGTGCACAACACCTCCAGCTTCGAGGAGTTCAACGACGACACCACCGGGTTTCACGCGCCAGGTCTACGCCTGCCCGAACCTCTACGCGCCGCTGAAGATCACGGCCACAGACCTCAACACGCCGACCTGGATGCGCGCGCCCGGGCGCGGTCAGCGGCATGTTCGCGCTCGAATGCGCGATGGACGAGCTGGCCTACGCGCTCAAGATCGATCCGCTGGAGCTGCGCCTCATCAACTACGCCGAGGTGGACCCCGAGAGCGGCAAGCCGTTTTCGAGCAAGGCGCTGCGCGAGTGCTACCGGCTCGGCGCGGAGAAGTTCGGCTGGAAGGACCGCAAGCCCGAGCCGCGCTCGATGCGCGACGGGCGGCTGGCTGGTCGGCTGGGGGATGGCCACCGGCGTCTGGGGCGCTTTCCAGATGCCCGCCACCGCCAGAATCACGTTCAGCGCGGACGGCACGGCGCACGTCACCAGCGCGACGAGCGACATCGGCCCCGGGACCTACACGGTCATGACGATGATCGCCGCCGAGTACCTGGGGCTTCGGGCCGAGCAGGTGCAGTTCGAGCTCGGCGACACGAAGTTCCCGCGCGCGCCGTCGCAGGGCGGCTCCTGGACGACGTCGAGCGTCGGCTCGGCGGTATACGGCGCGGCGCTGGCCGTCGGCGCGAAGCTGTTGTCGCTCGCGAACCAGGAAGCGGACTCGCCGCTGAAGGCGGCGGCCGCCTCCGACGTGGAGATGCTCGACGGCCGGCTGCGACTCAAGAGCGATCCGTCGCGTTTCGTCAGCATCGCCGAAGTCATGCGGCGCAACGGCCTCACCGAGATCACCGAGACGTTCGAGTCGCGCCCCTCGCCGGAGCGCGAGAAGTACGCGCTGCTCGCGCACGGCGCGCAGTTCGTCGAGGTGAAGGTGGACCCGGACCTGGGCAACGTCCGCGTCACGCGCGCCATCGAGGTCACGGCCTGCGGCAAGATCATCAACCCCAAGGCGTCGCACAGCCAGGAGATCGGCGGCGTGGTCTGGGGCATCGGCATGGCGCTGCAGGAAGCCACCGAGATCGATCACCGCTACGGGCGGATCATGAACCCGAACCTCCAGCACTATCACGTTCCCGTCAACGCGGACGTCCACGAGATCGAAACGATGTTCGTCGAGGAGGACGACAAGATCGTCAACCCGCTCGGCGTCAAGGGCATGGGCGAGCTGGGGATGGTCGGCATTCCGGCGGCCATCGCCAACGCCGTCTTCCACGCCACGGGCAGGCGCGTCCGGGATCTGCCGATCACGCCGGACAAGTTGCTGTAGATCGTCGGTCTCGCCATGGACGCCGGGAACGGACGAGCGAGACTCAGGTGAGCGGCGCAGGGTTGAAGAGGGCCAGGTCGTTGTGGATCCGGTGTGTTTCGGTCCAGGTCTTCTTCCGCCCGCTGGCGACGTCGAGGTAGTAATGGAACAGCTCCCAGCCGATCTCTTCGACGGTGCTGCGGCCGCTGGCGATCCGGCCCGCGTCGACGTCGATCAGGTCGGGCCAGCGCTGGGCGAGCTCGGTGCGCGTGCTGACCTTGATCACCGGCACCATCGCCAGTCCGTAGGGCGTGCCACGTCCGGTGGTGAATACGTGGAGGTTCATGCCGGCGGCCAGTTGCAGCGTGCCGCAGACGAAGTCGCCGGCCGGGGTGGCGCAGAACAGTAGACCTTTCCTCTGTGCGCGTTCGCCCGGGCCGATCACGCCGCTGATCGCCGATCGGCCGGACTTGGCGGTGGCGCCGAGCGCCTTCTCCACGATGTTGGACAGGCCGCCGGCCTTGTTGCCCGGCGAGGTGTTCGCGCTGCGGTCACTGTGGCCGCGCTCCAGGTAGCGGTCGTACCAGTCCATCTCGCGGATCAGGGCCTGCGCCACCTCCTCGTCCTTGGCGCGGGCGCTGAGCAGGTGCACGGCGTCGCGGACCTCGGTGACCTCGGAGAACATCACCGTCGCGCCGGCGCGCACCAGCAAGTCGGAGGCGAAGCCGAGGGCCGGGTTCGCCGTGATGCCGGAGAAGGCATCGCTGCCACCGCACTGCATTCCCAGCACCAGGGCGGAGGCCGGGCAGGTCTCGCGCCGCCGTTGGTCGAGCTCGTGCAGGCGCCGCTCGGCCAGCGCCATGATCCGCTCGATCATCTCGGCGAAGCCGTGTTGTGAATCCTGCAGCCGGTAGAGCCAGGGTTCCTGAAGATCGAGGCCGCTACCTCCAGCATCTCGCTCGGCGATATCGGCGATGATCTGCGCGGGCTGCAACATCTCGCATCCCAAGCCGACGACCAGGGCCTGGCCGCCAAGGTTCGGGTTACGCGCGAGGTTGCGCACCGTGCGGATCGGGATCTCGACGTCGGGCGTGTCGAACGCGACCCCACAGCCGAAGTCGTGGCTCAGGGCGACCACGTCGTCGACGTTCGGGTACCGCGGCAGGATCTCGTCGCGGATCCTCTTGACGGCGTGGTCCAGCACACCCGTAACGCACTGCACGGTCGTCGTGATGCCGAGGAGGTTGCGGGTGCCGACGCTTCCGTCGGAGTTCTTGTAGCCCTCGAAGGTGTACCCCTCGAGGGGCGGAGCGTCGGGTGGCACGTCGGTGCACCGCGGCAGCGAGTCGAGCGCCGGCGGCGTCGGCATGACGAGGTCGGCTTCCTTGACCCAACTCCCCTCGACGATGGCCCGCCGCGCCGTACCGATGACCTGCCCGTAGCGCCGCACCGCTTCGCCCTCGGCGATCGGCCGCAGCGCCACCTTGTGGCTCTGCGGAATCGCGTCCCGGGCGCGCAGGCCGTCGCCGAACGCCGTGCCGGCTGAAACGCCTCCGTCGTTGACGATGACGGCGACGTTGTCGGCCTCGTGCAGGCGAAGGTAGCGCGGGCTCTCCGTGTACTGGGTCAGCGGCATGGGCTCGTCACCCGTTCGGCTCGAATCTCAATTATACCCTCCGCGAGGCCGGCGGCCTCGTAGATGGCGAGGCCGTTTACGCGCGGATGCATATCAACGACGGGAAATCCTTACGCCCAAGTACTACGACGACGGCCTGCATATTGCTCTGGCCAGCGTGTCCGAAGCGGATCTATTGGTGAGCTGGAATTTTCGACACATCGTTCGCTTTGACAAGATTAGGCTATTCAACTCCGTGAACCTCGAACTGGGATATAAGCCTCTGCAGATTTACTCGCCGCGGGAAGTAACGAAAGCTGAGGGAGATTAGCTCATGAGCGAGCTCAAGATCAAAGCCGTTGAAATGGTGCGCAGCATCCGGGATGCTCATTACGAGGAGCTCAGGGAGCGGTCTCCGCAGGAGAAGATCGCATTCTTCAGAGAAAAAGCTCGCACTCTGTACGCTGAGCTGGGAAGGTCCGAAAAGCCTCTGGAGGACTCCGCTTCTGTGCCGGCTGCGAAGAGGCGCCGCTGAAGGAGACGGTCAGTTTGACGACTGGAGAGACGGCGTCTCGAAGCTTCTCTAGAAGGCCTTTGACTCGAATCAGTCTTCGATCTGCTTGAGGCGAGGACGCGGTCCATCAATTCTTCCTCCGGAGGAAGTATAGACCTCAGCGGTTCGGGGAGGCGAGGTTCTCGATCCCTTGGCCACCGACAGATCCGAGGCCGGCGGCCTCGTAGATGGCGAGGACCAGCTCCAGGGAGCGGCGGCCCTCGACTCCGTCCACGAGCGGAGCGCGACCCTCGCGGATCGCGGCGACGAAGTCCTGCACGATGAGCGTGTGCCCGAGGGTGCCGATGCCGGTGGGGCTGGCTCCCGATCCCGCGGCCACCGCCGCGGGCACCTGGGGGCGGACCCGGGGCGCGCCGCCTTCCCAGCGGACCAGCGCGTCCCCCTCGATCTGCGCTCCGCCCCGGCTGCCATAGACCTCGACACGGTGCGGGAACCCCGGCGCGGCCGCGGTGGTGGCGACGATCGTGCCGCGAGCGCCGGAGGAGAAGCGCAGCGCCGCCACCACGCAGTCCTCCACCTCGATCTCGTGCTGGGCCACACCGCCCGAGGCGCCCACCACCTCCGCGTCGCCGCCCATCAACCACAGCAGGAGGTCCACGAGGTGGATCCCCTGGTTCATCAGCGCGCCGCCGCCGTCGAGCGACCAGGTGCCGCGCCAGGCCGCGCTGTCGTAGTAGCTCTGGGGACGGAAGTACGGGACGGTTGCCGTTCCCAGCACGAGATCTCCGAGCTCGCCCGCCCGGATCGCGTCGTGGAGCGCGCGGCTGGCGGGGTCGGTGCGCCGCTGGAAGGCGACGCCCAGTCGCACCCCCGCATCGCGGCAGGCGGCGATCATGGCGTCGGCATCGGCGAGGCGGAGGGCCATCGGCTTCTCGACCAGCACGTGTTTGCCCGCCCGCGCCGCCGCCAGGGCCTGTTCTGCATGCAGGCCGCTCGGAGTGCACAGGCAGACGGCGTCGACGTCGGGGCGCTCGAGCAGCGCCTCGAGGCTCGCCTCGCACGGCACGCCGAGCTCCGCCGCCGCCTCGTCGGCGCGCGAGGCGTCGGCGCGGCAGATCGCCGCGAGCCTGGCGCCAGGCGTCTCCGCGATGGCGCGTGCGTGGTAGCGAGCGACCATGCCCGCGCCGACGATCCCGAAGCCGATCTCCGTGCTCATGGGATGCCTGGTCCCTCGACCTTCGGAGGGTCGAAGCGAACCGGCTCGGCGCGGGTCGGATCCCACCCCCCGAAGACCGCGACCGGCGTGATGCGGCTGGCCTCCGCGGCCGTCAGCTCCCTCGACCACGGCACGCGGCCGGAGCGGCCGGCACCGGCGCCGGTGTTCTGGTGCTCGGCAAAACGGCTGGTGCTCTCGCTCCAGGGCCTGTCCCAGTTGTGCCAGCCTTCGCGGCGGATCCCCGCGCCCAGCTCGCTGCGCATGAAGATCGTCGCGGCATGGTCCCGCCACGGCCGGCCGAGGTAGGTCTGCTCGCCCTCCGCGACGCGGACGCGGCTGCGGTTGAAGACGAACCCGAAGGCGGCCTCGGGGGGAGTGGCCGCGGCCGTCACGTAGCTGGAGGCGAGCGCGCGGAGGTCGCAGCTCTCGAACCAGGCCGTCGCTCCGCCGAACACGAAGTCCGTCGTGCCTTCGATGGAGCAGCCGGTGAAGTAGTGCCGCCCGCGGTTGAGGAACACGGTGTCCTGGTGGCCCTGGAACCGGCAGTTGCGAAAGATCACGCGGTCGCCGTGGACCGCGACCGCGACGGCCTGACCGACCGGTCCTGCATCGTTCCGGATCGTCATGTTCTCGACCGTGAAGTCGTCGGCGTCGAGGTGGAGGGTGGCGGTCCGGAAGGTCCCGATCGGCTCGCCGTCGAGCCCCTTCATGCCGGCGTGAAGCCCGTAGACGAGGACCGTGCTCTCGGGGTCCTCGCCGATGAGCCGGACGTAGCGCTTCTCGCGCTGAGCGTAGACGAGCTCCCTGTACACGCCCCGACGCACGTAGATCGTCGCGGGCCGGTCGGGAGAGCCCGCCCCGATCCTCGCCATGGCCTCCTGGATGGTCGCGAATTGCCCGCTGCCGTCCTTGGCGACGACGGCGGTGAGCAGCTTGGGGTCGGTCTGTGCCGTCGCGACGGAGGCTGCGAGGCCCAGGCTGGCGACGATGGAGACGAGCTTCACCGGGCTCATCCCAGCGCCGACGCGTGCAGAGCCGACGCCGACGCGCTCGCGGCTTCTCTGCCGCGGTCCGGGAGCTCGAAGCCGAAGAAGCTCTCCGCGTTGCGGAAACAGACGTCCTCGACGAGCGCGCCGACCAGATCGAAGTCCCGCGGCAGGAGGCCCGCCGCCATGTCGGCACCGAGCACGTTGCAGAGGATGCGGCGGAAGTACTCGTGACGGCTGAACGACAGGAACGAGCGGCTGTCGGCGACCATGCCCACGAACCTGCGCAGCGAGCCGATCTGGGAGATGGCTTCGAGCTGGCGCTCGATCCCGTCCTTCTGGTCGAGGAACCACCAGGCCGCACCGAGCTGCATCTTGCCCGGCACCGAGCCGTCCTCGAAGCAGCCGAGCATGGAGGCCAGCATCTCGGTGTCCCGCGGATTGACGTTGTAGAGGATGGTCCTCGGCAGGTTTCCCGCGGAGCTCAACGCGTTCAGGAGCTGCGCCAGAGGCTCCGCGTACGGCCGGTCCCCCATCGAGTCGTACCCGGTGTCGGGCCCCAGGGCGGAGAACATGGCGCTGTTGTTGTCCCGCATGGCGCCGATGCGCAGCTGCATGGTCCAGCCCTTCTCGCTGTACAGCCGGCCCAGCTCCAGGAGCAGCGCCGTCATCAGTCGATCGCGTTCACAGGCCGGCAGAGCCGCCCCGGACCGAAGCCGGTCGAAGCTGGCCCTGAGCTCGTGCGCCGAGGCCGGTGCGAAGAGACCGGCGGCGAGCGCGTGGTCGGAGAGCCGGCAGCCCGCCTCGTGGAAGGCATCGCGGCGCACGGTGAGCGCCGCGACGAGGTCGTCGAAGCTCGCGATCTCCACGTCGGCTACGGCGGCGAGCTCGTCCAGGTAGCCGTTCCAGGAGTCGGGATCGGCGACCGCCAGGAGCCGGCTGGGCCGCCAGGTGGGGAGCATCCGCGCGGCGAAGGTCTCGTCGGCGGCGACCGCCCGGTGGTGCGCCAGCGAGTCGATCGGATCGTCGGACGTGCAGACGGCGAGGACGTTGCTCCGCTCGATCAGGGAACGGGCGGAGAGCCCATTCCGGAGCACCGCCGAGCTCCGCTCCCACACCTCGCCGGCGGTCCTGGCGCTGAGCAGGAGATCGTCGATCTGGAAGTAGCGGGCGAGCTCGAGGTGGCACCAGTGGTAGAGGGGGTTGCGCAGGAGGTACGGCACGATGCCCGCGAAGGCGTCGAACTTCTCCCGATCGGTCGCATCGCCGGTACAGAAGCGCTCGGCGATGCCGTTGGTGCGCATCTGGCGCCACTTGTAGTGGTCGCCGTTGAGCCACACCTGGCTGATGTTCTCCCAGCGGCGGTCGGCGGCGATCTCGGCCGGCGGCAGGTGGGTGTGGTAGTCGATGATCGGCTGCCCGGCCGCGTAGTCATGGTAGAGGCGGACGGCTTCCTCGCTCTGCAGCAGGAACCTCTCGTGAATCAGACGGCTCATGGGGAGACCTCCCGCGCCCGAGACAAGGCCTCCCGGGTCTGCTGCGTGATGACCGGCCACTGTTTCTCGGCGATCTGGCGCTTGCTGGCCAGCCAGGAGCCGCCGACGGCAAACACCTGGGGCAGGGAGAGGTACTCCTTCATGTTGTCCAGGGAAACGCCTCCCGTGGGACAGAAACGTATGCCGAGGGAGTCGTACGGTCCGGCGAGGGCGCGCAGCATCTTCGTCCCACCGGCCGCTTCGGCGGGGAAGAACTTCAGCAGGGTACAGCCGTGCCCATAGGCCGCCTCGATCTCGGACGGCGTGAGCACTCCGGGCATGAACGGCACGCCGCCTTGCGCGAACAGACGCACGGTCTCCGGGTTGAATCCCGGGGCCACGGCGAACGAGACGCCGAGGTCCAGGCACCGTTGTGCCTGCTCCCGCGTCACCACCGTGCCGGCCCCTACGAGCATCTCCGGGAACCCGCGGATGATGCGGCCCAGCGCCGCCGCCGCCGCCGCGGTGCGCAACGTCACCTCGATCAGATCGAGCCCGCCCGCGAGCAAGGCTTCGGCCAGCGGCTCGGCGTCGTTCTCGTCCTCGATGACGATCACCGGGATCACCGGGTGCCGCGTCAGTCGCTCGGTCGGGATCACCGGTCCACCCTGGCGCCGCCGCCGCGGACGAGCTTCTCCACCTCGGCCAGGGATGCCATGGTGGTGTCTCCCGGCGTGGTCATCGCCAGGGCGCCGTGGGCCGCGCCGTACTCCACCGCCAGCGCCGGCGTCGCCGAGCTCCATGAGGCCATAGATGAAGCCGGAGGCGAAGCTGTCGCCGCCGCCCACGCGGTCGAGGATCTCCAGATCCGGCCGCTCGGTGGCGGCGTGGAATTCGCCGTCACACCAGCAGATGGCGCCCCAGTCGTTGATCGTGGCGCTCTTGGCGGCGCGCAGGGTCGCGGCCACGGCCTTGAGGTTCGGCCAGGTCGCCACCGCCGTTCCGATCATGCTCTTGAACCCGCCCACCTCCAGGGCGAGCAGGCTCGCGTCCACTCCCTCCACCTCCAGCCCCAGGCACGCCGTGAAGTCCTCCTCGTTGCCGAGGATCACGTCGAGCGACGGAGCGATGGCGCGATTGACCTCGCGGCAGCGGTCGAGGCCGCCGTAGGCACTCCAGAGGGAGGCTCGATAGTTGAGGTCGTAGGAGACCACCGTGCCGTGTTTCTTGGCGATCCGCGCCGCCTCGACGACCACGTCGCCGGTGGTTCCCGAGAGCGCCGCGAAGATGCCTCCGGTGTGGAACCAGCGGACACCCAGCTTGCCGAAGACGTGCTCCCAGTCGACGTCGCCCACGCGCAGCTGGGAGGCGGCGCTGTGACCCCGGTCGGAGCAGCCGACGGCGCCGCGAATGCCGAAGCCGCGCTCGGTGAAGTTCAGCCCGTTGCGCACGGAGCGGCCGATGCCGTCGAACGGCACCCAGCGGATCAGGGACGTGTCCACCCCGCCCTGGAGGATCAGGTCCTCCAGCAGGAAGCCCACCTCGTTGCGGACGATGGCCGTGACCACCGCCGCGCGCAGACCGAAGCAGCGCCGCAGACCACGGGCCACGTTGTACTCGCCGCCGCCTTCCCACACCCGGAGCTGGCGGGTGGTGCGGATCCTGCCCTCGCCCGGATCGAGGCGCAACATGACCTCTCCCAGGGACAGGACGTCGAACGCACAGGCTTCTTTCGGCCTGAGCTCAAGGCTGGACAAGCTCGCCCCCCTCCCTCCCGCGAGCCGCCGGGTCGATCGATCGGGTCGAAGCGCGGATGATCAGGTCCGGATCCAGGAAGACACCCATCCGGGCGTCGTTGGGCCGATCTTCGATGGCTGCGATGAGCTTGTTGGCCGCCAGCCGCGCCATCGCCCGCACCGGCCGCCGGATCGTGGTGAGCGCCGGCCTGATCCTCGTGGCCAGCGCACTGTCGTCGAATCCCGCCACCGACAAGTCCCGCGGCACGGAGAGGCCCATCTCCGTCGCGGTCTGGATCACTCCCGCGGCCATGTCGTCGTTGCTGGCGAAGATGGCCGTCGGCGGCTCGGGATTCGCCAGCAGCGTCCGGGCGCACTCGATCCCCGATTCGAACGAATACGCCCCCTGCGCGATCATCTCCTCGCGGACCGCGCATCCGAGCCTCGCCAGCGCGTCGGTGAAGCCCTCGAGCCGCTCGCGCGTCGATCGTCTGCCCGCCGGCCCGGTGATGTAACCGATCCTCCGGTGCCCGAGCTCGACCAGGTATTCGGCCATCGCGGCCACCGCCGACCGCTCGTTGGAGACCACGACGCGGTCCGAGGTGTCCAGCGCGATGGCCGCCAACCGCACGTACGGGACCTTCTCCTGGGCGAGCGCGCGGAACAGGTCGTGGTCCTCGGAGAGCGGAGGCAGCACGATCACGCCGTCCAGCTTCGATCGCTTGACGGAGCCGACCACCTCGCTGGACAGCGTGTCGGCCTCGCCGCAGGGATGGATGACGAGCTCATACCCGAGCTCGCGGCAGACGTTCAACACACCACGCTGCGCCTCGTCGATGAAGAGCGCGTCCGGATTGTCGTAGATCAAACCGAGCAGATAGGAGCGCCCGCCGGCGAGGCCGCGAGCCTGCGCGTTCGGCCGGTAGCTCAGCTCATCGATGACCCGCTGGACCTTCTCGCGGGTCGCCTCGCCCACCTTCGCCGACCGGTTGATCACCCGGGAGACGGTGCGGTTCGAGACGCCCGACCGTTGGGCGATGTCGCTGATCGTCGATGCCTGCTTGTTCTCGTCGCTCATTGCGTCCATATCAGAGGTTCCAGCGCACCCCCAGGAAGTACTGGCGGCCCGAGTAGTTGATCTCGCGGACCAGGTCCATCGTCCCGTCGCCGGTCGTGTACAGCCGCTCCGCCTCGTCGGTGAGATTGATGCCTTCCAGGGTCACCGAGAAGTGCTTCAAGACGTGCACGAAGGCGCTCATGTCCCAACGGATCGGGCCGGTGGTGGCCTCGGAGACGTTGCCGTTGGCGCCGAGGTTGTTGGTGATGTAGTCGTCCCGGTTGTTCACCGACACGCGCGAGCCCCACCGCGGCGTCTCGTAGAAGAGGGTGGCGTTCCATGAGTTGTTGGACAGCCCTTGCAGCGGCACCGTGACCTGCTGGCCACTGCGGACCACCGTGGTCTCGGCGTCTACGTAGGAGTAGTTGCCGTTGAAGCCGAAGTTGCCCCAGAAGCCGGGCAGGTCCGAGAAGCTCTGCTGATACGCGATCTCGAAACCCTCCAGCTTCGTACCCTCGGAGTTGGCGGCGGTGCTGTAGGTCCAGATCAGGCTCGGATCGAGCAACTGCGGCTGCGTCGGGAACACCGCGGCCACGGCGGCACGGTCCTCCGGACGGAGGGGCTCCTGGGTCGTCGGGAAGGAGATGAAGCTGTCGATGTCCTTATAGAAGAGAGACACTCCCAGCACCGCCTTTTCGGTGAAGTACCATTCCGCACCGAGGTCGACGTTGTTCGACAGCAGGGGCTCCAACTGGGAGTTTCCGCCGGTCACCGTCAGGTTCGTGTTCCCATAGGCCTTGACGGGCGCCAGGGACACGAGGGAGGGGCGGGTCATCGTGCGGCTCACACCGGCGCGCAGCACGAGCTCCGGCGTGGCGTCGAAAGCGACGTTCAGCGCCGGCAGGAGGTCGCTGTAGTCGTTCGTCTCGGTGTTGCTGAGCGTGCTCGACAGCCAACCCAGGCCTGTGGTCTGGGTGTCCACGAAGCGAGCGCCCAGGTTGAAGCGGAAGCCGTGCCCGCTCAGCTCGGTCACCCAGTTGTATTCCCCGTAGGCGCCCGCCGTCTCCTCGGTGACGACCCACGTGGCCCGGCCCGGGCCGCGGAAAGGCTGGAAGCTCGATCCGAAGTTGAAGGCGTCCTGGGCACTAGGGAAGTCCAGCACCAGGAAGCGCAGATCGGTGGCGCTGCCGAAGCCGCCGACGTCTTCGAACTGGAAGGTCCTGCTGATGGAAGAGAGGGGCACGTTCGGAGGAGTCGCGGTCTGCTGGAAGATCTGGCTGTCCACCTCGCGATTATTGTAGATCGCGCCGAAGCGGAAACTGTGCCCGGTGCGGACATACCAGTCGAGATCGAGCTTCGCGGTGTCGTTCGTGCGGTCGACGAGGTTCTTTTGCAGCAGCCCGTCGCCCGCGACAATGAAGTTGGCCGGGTTGGTGACGTCGATGTTGTAGTTGATCACGGCCACATCGGGATTCTGCCTGAAGTCGTACGAGAACCCAATGTTGGGATCCGTGGTCTCGATGTTGACGCGGAAGAGGAGGTCCTCGTACTCGGACGTGGCACGGCCGACCATGCCGGAGAGCAGCAGGTTGTCGGAGATGTCGTACTCGAAGTCTGCCGTCAGTTGATCGAAGGTCGTCGTGTCTTCGGCCTCGCGGCTCTCCGTCCGCAGCGACACGCCCCTGAAGGTACCGGCAACGGCAACCTGTCCGTTCCCGTTCGGTTGCAGGACGACGTTGGTCGGGGTGATGGTGTTGAAGCCCCAGATGCCGAGACGGCGGAACTGAGCAAAGGAGTTGTAGCTGGTCGTCTTCGCCTCGAACTTCGAGTGCACCAGATTCAAGCCGAGGTCCAGCTTGTCGGTCGGGCGGAACTCCAGCGAGCTCGCCACGCCCTGGCGCTCCTGGTCGTGCCGGAAGCTGTCCTGGCGGGGCAGGCGCGGATACCACGCCGACTGGAGTTGCTGGTTGCTCAGCGTCGTCTCGTTCCCCCTGAAGTTCGCGTCCGGCCGCTGCCAGCGGACGGTGCCAAAACCATCCTGCCAGGAGTTGCGTTCCATCCCCGCCGCGGAGATCATGAAGCCCAGGGTTTTCGCCTCGTTCGCCGCGGTGTAGGTTGCCGTGAACCGCGGATCCGACTCCTCCGACAGGTCGTTATAGCCGGTCTGGACCAGAACCGACGCGCGCGTATTGGGACTGTCCAGCCCGCTCGCGGTGTACATCTGGACCGCGCCTCCCACCCCGCCCTCTTCGATCGAGGCCACCAACGACTTGTTGATGTCGATGCGGGAGAAGAGCTCGGCGGGGAAGACGTTGAAGTCGAAGGCACGGCCCCGGTTGATCGCGCCGGAGCTGTCGAGGCCGCCGGTCGAGGCCGGCACCTCCATGCCGTTGAGCGTGACCTGGGTGAAATCCGCGCCCAGGCCGCGCAACGACAACTGGCGTCCCTCGCCACCCTCACGGACGATCGCCACGCCCGGCACGCGCTGGATCGCTTCCGCCAGGTTGAGGTCGGGCATCTTGCCGATGTCCTCGGTCACGATGCTCTCTCGGGTATTGACCGCGTCCCGCTTCAAGGTGACGGATTCCTCCAGGGCGTGGCGATAGCCCGTGACATCGATGGTATCCGTGACCACGACCGGTTCTTCCTCGGCCTCTTCGCCTTCGGCTGCCTCGGGCTCCTGCTTCTCCTGCGGCTCCTCCTGTGGCTCCTGCGGCTTCTCCTGCGGCGCATTCTGCTGGCCGGGGTCCTGCGCCAGAGCGGGCTGAAACCCGCCGAGGGCCATGAGGAGGGCGACCAGGAGCGCGCCTCTTGACCAGCGTGACCGATCGGTCGACGGACTGAGCATACTTTCCTCCTTTCGCTGAAATTCCTTCCCAGTTACCAGGTCGTAGCGGGGTGAATCCGCCGGTTCTGCCAAACCTCAGGAGCCTGACTCGGAGCATTGCTTGCGCTGGCATTCAGTATGGACCAGGTCGGGTCAGCGAAACAAGAGAAAGATGCCATCGCTGGCAATATCGGCGCGGCGACGCGCTTCGGATTCTAGTCAAACCCTTGAAATAATGCTAGTTGACGGAGCCTTGTCTGCCGGCCGACCGCCAGGTGGCCGGACGGAGGAGCCCTCGATCCTGAATTTTCGATGCCACCGGTGGCCAAATTCGCCGGAGTTGGCTTACAATGCCCTCCATGCCGAAAGGCCACACCATCTACCGGGTGGGCGCCAGCGGGACCTTGCTCCTGCTGCTGACGGGGGGCTGGCCCCTCTCGGCCCAGGATGATCCGAAGCCCGGACGGGTCGACTGGACGATGGTCGAGACCATCGTCTCCCGCATCGAGGCGCCACGCATCCCGGCACGGATCTACCGGGTGGCCGACTTCGGCGCCGCCGGCGACGGCGCCGCCGATGCACGCCCTGCCATCCTCGCGGCGATCGCCAAGGCGACGGCCGAAGGGGGCGGGCGCGTCGTGTTGTCCCCGGGCGTCTGGCTGAGTCACGGCCCGATTCAGTTGCAGAGCCGCATCGAGCTTCACCTCGAGCCGGGAGCGCACCTGCTGTTCTCGCCCGCACCGGAGCACTACCTGCCGGTGGTCGAGACCCGCTGGGAGGGTACGCGGGTGCTCAGCTACTCGCCGCTGGTGTATGCCCGCGACGTCGAGGACGTGGCCATCACGGGCGCCGGGACCATCGACGGCAACGTCCGGAGCGCGTTTCACGCCTGGCACCCCCTGGCGAATCCCGACATGCAGCGCCTTCGCCGCATGGGCTTCACCGGCGTGCCGCTCGCGGAGCGCGTGTTCGCGGCCGGCACGCACCTGCGGCCGCCGCTCGTGCAGTTCCTGCGCGCTCGCCGCGTCCTCCTCGAGGGCTTCACCGCCGTGAACTCGCCCTTCTGGGTCAACCACCTGGTCTACAGCGAGCACGTCACCGTGCGCGCGATCAAGGTGGAGAGCCACTTCCCGAACAACGACGGGGTGGACGTGGATTCGAGCCGCTACGTGCTGGTCGAGGACTCGGTCTTCCGCACCGGGGACGACGCGGTGGTGATCAAGTCCGGCCGCGATCTCGACGGCCGCACCGTCGGCAAGCCCAGCGAATACGTGGTGGTGCGGGAGAACGACATGGGGGGCGAAGACGGTATCGCGCTGGGGAGCGAGATGTCGGGGGACATCCGCTACGTGTTCTTCACCGACAACGTGCTGCGCTCGGGGTCGTCGGCCATCCGCTTCAAGGCGAACCTGGACCGCGGCGGCACGGTCGAGCACGTGGGGGTCCGGCGCTTCAAGGTCGGTTCCTTCGAGCGTCTGTTCTGGTTCCAGCTCAACTACCCCGGCGAGCTGGGCGGCAACTTCCCCGCGACCTACCGCGACATCGTTTTCGAGGACTTCCAGGTGGAGAACGTGGGCACGCTGTTCGAAGCCCACGCGCCTCCCCAGGCGCCGCTTCGGGACGTGATCCTGCGCAACGTCGCCGTCGCTTCCGCGAAGGAGACCTTGATCCTCGAGAACGTCCAGGACCTCCGGTTCGACGGCGTGACGGTGGCGGGCCGTCCCGTGAGCGTGGGGACACCTCCATGAACGTCCGCTACACGGCCGACCCCGTCCGCTTCGAGCGCATGAGCACCGAAGAGGTCCGGCAGAGCTTCCTGATCGACACGCTCTTCCCCGCGGACGCGCATCTCGATGGTCTACAGCGATCTCGATCGCGCCATCGTGGGCTCCGCCGTCCCGGCGACGAAGCCCCTCACCCTGGGGCCGGCGCCGGAGCTGCGCGCCGAGACGTTCTGCGAACGCCGCGAGCTCGGGGTCTTGAACATCGGCGGCCCCGGAACCGTCACGGTCGACGGCGTGGAGCACGCGCTGGCCGGGCGTGACGGCCTCTACATCGGCCGGGGCAGCCAGGCCGTCACCTTCGCCAGCGACTCGGCCC
>CAVXIV010000004.1:0-530101 GCA_963761805.1 uncultured Acidobacteriota bacterium
AGCACGCAATGTCGCGTCGAAACGACCCCAGCGATGCCGTTTCGCGACATCTCCTCACTGAAACGTTCGCGGCGCCGGCCACGCGGTATGATTCGAGTCGATTTCGGAGGGTTCAAACGACCATGGGGCTCCTGACCGTGCGTGCTGCCGCCGATCGGATGGGAATCGGCTATTCGACGCTCAAGCAGTGGATCTTTCAAGGCAAGGTGCGGACGACCACGACCGGGGCGGGCACCATCGCCTCTCGGATGCGGAAGTCGATCGCATGCTCGCGCGGCAGGCGCCCGACAAGCCGGCGGCGCGGCGCGGCACGAAATCGAGCGGCCTGATCGTCGCGCTCAGCTGCCGCAACCGCCTGCACGGGTACGTCGAAGAAGTGCGCGCCGATGGCTTGCTCGGCCAGGTCCGGCTGCGGATTGGCGATCAGCTGCTGACCGCGGTCGTCACCGCCGACGCGCTCGCCGAGCTGAAGCTGAGTCGCGGCGACGACGCGATCACGCTGATCAAGTCGACCGAGGTGATGATCGCGCGCGAGGCGACGCGCCCGTCGCGCTCCCGAAGCGCCGGCGCCGCCGCTAGCGACTCTCATGTCTGCGCCGTTCGTCGTGATTCGCCGATCACGACTCGCTACTTTCCGCCGGGTAGAGCACGCGCCAGATCTTGCCCTTCTGACTGTCGCCGATATAGAGCGAGCCGTCCGGCGCCTGCGCGACGCCGTCGGCGCGCGCGACCGCGTCATTGGGATTCATCAGCGGCGCCTTGCCGGCAAACCCCTGCGCGAACACTTCGAAATTGCCCGACGGCTTGCCGTCCGCGAACGGCTGGAACGTGACGTTGTAGCCCTCCTGCGGCATCGGCGCGCGGTTCCACGATCCGTGGAACGCGATGAACGCACCGCCCTGATACTTCCGCGGGAACTGGTTGCCGCTGTAGAACATGAGGTCCACCGGCGCCCAGTGGGCGGGGAAGGCCACCACCGGGTTGGTGAACATGCGAGCAGCGGCCCACTTCCTTGCCGTCGCCGCCGTACTCGGGGTTGAGCACGAGCTTCTTCTGCCCGTAGTCGAAGAAACAATACGGCCAGCCGAAGTCCGATCCCTGGACGGCGCGGTAAAGCGGCTCGGCCGGACGCTCGGCGTTGTCTTTCGCCGTGAACTTGTCGGGCCAGAACGAGTCGAGCTGGTCGCGGCTGTTCATCGCGATGTACAGCGCGCCGTCGTGCCAGGTGATGGCGGGATCTGGCGCAGCCCGGTGGCGAACCTGCTGCCGTCTTCCTGCTTCTGCCCGAGCTTGTTCTCGTCGAATTTCCAGACGCCGGCGTGCTTCTCGAGCAGCGGGCACGGATCCTGGCCCTTCGCGCCCGGGCGGCGGTCCGGCTGCTGACAGGCGTTCGACGGCGCCCCGATGTTGATGTACAGCGAGCCGCGGCCGTCGAACGCCAGGCCCTTGTCTTCGTGCTGCCGGTCGCTCGGCAGGCCGGCGATGACGATCTCGGCCGCGCCGGCCGGCTTGAGCTGTCCGGCCGTCATCTTGAAGCGCTCGACGTCGTCGGGTGCGCGAGGTACAGGTAGCCGTTGCGCAGGCGCACGCCGGTGGTGCTGCCGGTGCCGATCTTTTCCTGGATGTCGAACTTGCCGTCGCCGTTCGTATCGCGGAGGCCGACGACGCCGCCGCCGACCTGCGGCTGTCCGCGTCCGCCGGTGCTTTGCGTCGCCACATAGATGTCGCCGTTTGGCGCCACCGCGATGTGGCGCGCCGGGCCGAGGTCGTTGGCGACGACGAGCGCGCAGAAACCCTGGGGGAGCGTGATGCCGCCGTTATCGGGGTCGCAGGCGGGCGCGGCGCCGGTGAGCTTCGGTGCCCACACTGCGGCCAGGCAGGCGGCAAACAGGGCGAACGGGACGAGACGCTTCGAACGCGACATCATGGGACGCTCCTCAACCACTATCGTACGCTGCCCGCGCCGCCGGTGGCACCAGGCTCGCCGCCACTCCAGATCACTGCGCGCTTCGCGCCCGCTCGAACGTATAGGTGCCGCCGTCGGCCATCAGCGACAGCACGAGACGCCCATCCTTGATCACATACGATCGGACAAAGCGCCACTGTTTGACGATCTGGTCGTGCAGCGATCCGGCCGGGCACATCATCCGCGTCAGCGCCAGCGGCCCGAGCTCGACCTGGTTGCGCCGGCCGACTTCCAGGTTGCCCGGCCGCGATTGCAGTCGATACGCGCGGAGACGCTGAGGTCGGCGTTGAACTGGACGGTGTACTTCGCCGGATCGTCCGGCTTCAGCAGCGTGCCGTCGCCGCCATGGAACTGGACGAGCCGCCATGGTTCACCGACCAGATCCGCCGCGGCTGGCGGCGGCGTCTGCGCAAGCGCACTGATCGCCGCAAGCAGCAGGAGTGTCCAAGCCATCGTGCACCTCGCCGTCGCGGCGCTACCACGACGCAGCAAACGAGATCAGCTCGAGCGCCGGTTGGTCCGTGCGCCGCCAGACCGGATCGGTGATCGCGTCTTCGTCCGGCCGTGCACCGGCAAGCCGTCGGAACCGCCGCGATTCTAACGCGCCGGTGGCCTGCGTCGCGAGCCGGCTGCTTGCAGAGCACGCGTCAACAAATCGAGGCCACGGGCAATACTTGAGTAGACGGGCTGCGTTCGCGTGTAGCCTGACAGGGGGACATGGACTCAATCGGGCGGCAGATGAGATGTCTGGCCATGGTAGCCGTCACGCTCACGACTTCCGTCGCAATTGAGCGCGCAGGCGCCGCCGCCCGCCGCCGCGCCGCCGCCCAGCAGTCAAACGACGCCGGGCCAGCCGCCGGCATTCGCGACGACCGTCACCGTGATCGAGGCGGCGCCGCTGCCAGGGGTCGACCTGCCGCTCGAGAAGATTCCCGGCGCCGGTGCAAACCGCGACAGCGCAGGACATCGAGCCCAGCGGCGCGCTCGATCTCTCGGCGTTCCTCAACCGGCGCTTCAACGGCGTGTACGTCAACGAAATGCAGAACAATCCGTTCCAGCCCGACGTCAACTATCGCGGCTACACCGCGTCGCCGCTGCTCGGCACGCCGCAGGGGCTCTCGGTCTACATGGACGGCGTGCGCCTCAATCAGCCGTTCGGCGACGTCGTGAGCTGGGACCTGATTCCGCGGCTCGCGATCGCGACGACGACGCTGATGCCGGGATCGAATCCGCTGTTCGGCCTGAACACGCTGGGCGGCGCGCTGTCGATCCAGACCAAGGACGGCGCGACCGCGCGCGGCACGTCGGTGCAGGCGACCTACGGCAGCGATCGTGCGCCGCGGCGATCGAAGTCGAGCACGGCGGCCGCACGGCGAACGGCCTGCACTGGTACGTCGCCGGCAACCTGTTCGCCGAGGATGGCTGGCGCGACGACTCGCCGTCGGACGTGCGGCAGATGTTCGGCAAGATCGGGTGGCAGCGCGCCGCGACACGACGTGGCGCTGACGGTCGGGCTACGCCGACAACTCGCTGACCGGCAACGGCCTGCAGGAGCAGGGCTTGCTCGATCGCGACTACGCCAGCGTCTACACCAAGCCCGACACGACCGACAACCGCTCGACGTTCCTCAACGTCACGACCCGGCACAGCCTGAGCGCGCGGCTGGCGTTGTCGGCAACGCGTACTACCGCGACATCCGCACCGACACGCTCAACGGCGACATCAACGAGGACTCGCTCGACCAGGCGATCTATCAGCCCGAGCGCCGCCGAGCGCGCCGCGCTGGCCGCGGCCGGCTACACCGGCGTTCCCGACCAGCGGCGCCGACGCGGCCAACACGCCGTTCCCGTCCTGGCGCTGCATCGGCAACGTGCTGCTCAACGACGAGCCGGCCGAGAAGTGCAACGGCCTGATCAATCGCGACGCGACGCTCGCAGCACAACGGCGGCGCGTTCGGCCAGCTCACGCGGCGCGATCGCGTTCGGCCGCGGCGAGCAATCAGTTCACCGCGGCGGCGGCTACGATCGCAGCCGCGTCGGCTTCGTCGCAGTCGACCGAGCTCGGCTACCTCAATCCCGATCGCAGCGTCACCGGCGTCGGCGCGTTCGGCGACGGCGTGACTGGCGGCGAGGTCGACGGCGAGCCGTTCGACACCCGCGTCGATCTCGACGGCCTGATCCAGACCTGGAGCCTCTACGCCACCGACACGCTGTCGATCGGCCAGCGCCTGGAACGTCACCGCTGTCCGGGCGCTACAACCGCACGACGGTCGCGAATCGCGACCGCATCGAGCCCGGCGGCGGGCCGGGATCGCTCGACGGCGACCACGTCTTCAGCCGCTTCAATCCGGCGGCCGGCGTGACGTTCAGTCCGTCGCGCGACGGTCAACTTCTACGCGCGGCTACAGCGAGGGCAGCCGCGCGCCGACGTCGATCGAGCTCGGCTGCGCCGATCCGGACGAGCCGTGCAAGCTGCCGAACGCGATGGCCGGCGATCCGCCGCTCGATCAGGTCGTCACGCGGACGCTCGAGGCGGGCGCGCGCGGCGACGCGTCGCGGCGTCGAACTGGAACGCCGGCTTGTTCCGCGCCGACAACCGCGACGACATCCTGTTCGTCACGTCCGGAGCAGACCGGCTTCGGCTACTTCAGGAATTTCGGCAAGACGCGCCGCCAGGGGATCGAGCTCGGCGCGCACGGCCGGCTCGGACGCGTCACGCTCGGCGGCGGCTACACATTCCTCGCACGCGACCTACCAGAGCGAGGAGACCGTCAACGGCGAGAGCAACAGCACCAACGACGCCGCCGAGGCGGGAGGCGCGGGCTCGAGGGCGCGATTGAGATCGAGCCGGGCGATCGCATGCCGCTGATGCCGCGGCACATGTTCAAGGTCTACGCCGACGTGCAGATCGGCTCACGCGCGTCGCTGGACGTCGACGTCTTGGCAGTGTCGGGCTCGTTCGCGCGCGGCAACGAGAACAATCAGCACGAGCCCGACGGCGTCTACTACCTGGGCGCCGGATCGATTCCCGGCTACGCCGTCGTCAACCTCGGCGCCAGCTATCGCCTCAGCCGTGGGTCACGATCGTGGCGCAGGTGAACAACCTGTTCGACCGCCGCTACTCCACGGCGGCGCAGCTCGGGCCAACCGGGTTCACCGATACCGGCGCGTTCATCGCCCGGCCATTTCCCGCGGTCGACGGCGAGTTTCCGGTGCAGCAGTCGACGTTCTTCGCGCCGGGCGCGCCGCTGCGCGTGTGGGTCAGCGCCCGTTTCAGGTTCCCGTAGGCGAAGCCCTTCAGGGCCGCCGCGAAGTGACAGCGTAGGGCGGCCCTTCAGGGCCGCCGCGAAGTGACAGCGTAGGGCGGTCCTTCAGGGCCGCCGCTGAACGCGCTCAGGACGCGATCGCCTCCGCGCCCGCGGGCACCGGCACGACCATCGCCGCGACCGCGAGCGCGGCCACGACCGCGGCCAGCGCGTAGAACGCGGCGGCGTACGAGCCGGTCGACGTCGACGCACCAGGCGAGGAGCAGCGGGCCGACGCGCCGAGGCGAGCACGGTGAGCATCTGCGCCGCGCCCTGGATGCGGCCGAGGTGCGCGCGGCCGTAGGCGCGGCCCCAGAAGCTGAAGAACACGACCATCACGAAGCCGCCGGCGAGGCCCATCGCCACCGCCTGCGCCATCACGTGCGCTGTCGTCGTCACGTGCGGCAGCGCGGCCAGCGCGCCGGTCGAGCAGCAGCATGCGCGGCCGACGAGCACCCGCGCGCAGCGAGCCGCGCTCGGCCAAGGCGCCGGCCGCGAAGTTGCCGGCGAGCGCCGGTGATCGCCGTGACCGCCAGCGCGCGGTGGTAGATCGTCCGGCGTCGAAGCCGCGCTCGGCCAGGATCGACTCGTTGAAGAGCCCGATGCCCGAGGCGACGAGGCCGTAGACCGAGCTGGCGAGCGCGAAGACCCAGAACGCCGGCGTGCGCAGCGCCGCCGCGAGCGTCGCGTCGCGTCGGCCGCGGCTCGCGCCGCGGCGGCGTCGCGCCGCCGTCCACCTCCAGGCCGCACGCTCTCGGGCGTCGAGCGCGCGAGGAGCCACGCGAGCGGCGCCAGACCGACGAGCAGCGCCGACGCCGATCGCCGCCCAGGCCGACGCGCCAGCCGCTCGCCAGCACGAGCGCGCCGACGGCCGGGAACGCGAGCCATGAAGCCGATGCTCATGACCAGCGCGTAGACGCCCATCGCCCAGCGTCAGCCGGCGGCGGAACCACTTGCCGACCATCGCCAGGCTGACGACCGACAGCGCGCTCTGGCCGAGGCCGCGCGTCAGCGTGATGAGACGAGCAGCGCCGCGGCGCCGTCGGCGCGGCTCATCGCGAGCACGACGACGCCCGAGCGCGACGGCCACGACGGTGAGCACGAGGCGGCTGCCGCGGCGGTCGATCAGGCTGCCGATGCCGAAGCAGAAGAGCGAGCCGACCAGCGTGGCGACGAGGTTGATCTGCGCGAAGGCGACGCGGTCGATCGCCGAGGTCGCGCAGCAGCGGCTCGGTGATGAGGCCCGAGGCCCTGCGTGCGCCCGGGCAGCGTGCCGACCATCGCCAGCGCGGCGACGCCGAGGATCACCCAGCCGTAATAGAACGTCCAGCCAAGACGACGGGCTTCGACGGTTGCGTGGGTCATGTGGAAACGAGCCGCTGCCGCCGCACGAGCGGGGCGAGGAGGGCGACGCTCACCGAGGCAATGCCGATCAGGCGGCCGATGCCGGAGGCGAAAACGACCGCGCCGTTGAAGAACATGAACACGAACAACGCGAACCGCGCCGCTTCGAGCCTCGGCGACCGCGACGCGCGCGAGGCGGGCGCGAGCCACCACCAGCAGACGTCGGCGAGCCAGATCGCCAGGAACACGTAGTTGACATAGATGCCGCCGCGCCAGCCCTGCCCGAAGCGGTCGGCCGTCTGCTGCACCGTCGCGACCACAGCCGCTTCGTGGTCCCACGCGTACACCAGCTGGAACGCCAGCACGACGTGGACGAGGGCGAGCGCGATACCCAGCGTCCAGATCGCACGCGCGAGCCGATCGGACACGGACGGCTGCCGCATCAGCGCCTCGCCGGCTGCCCAGGCGACAGTCGCCGCGATCATCGTGCCTCGTACGAGCGCCAGCGCGGTCACGCCTGGATATTAGACCGGCTTTGCACGAACCGGCGCAAACCGGCGGCTCACCTTGCTATCATGTCCGCTTCGGAAGGAGATTCGACATGACGCTCGTGCGACGCGGAGTGACGATCGCGGCAGCGGCCGTCTTCGTGCTGGTCCTCTTCAGCGGCGGCTGGCTGGTGGGACGCCTCGGCATCGGCGCGGTCGTCGATCCGGCGTCGTTGACCGACGCCGAGCGCGGGTTCGTCGACCAGATGCGCGACGTCAGCCTGGTCGGCTCGTTCACCGTCGCCGGCCGCGAAGATCGCGCACCGAAGGCCGATGGCTACGATATCTCCAGCGTCGAAAAGCGTCGGCACCAATCTGTGGCGCTTCAACGCGAAGATGGACTGCTGCGGCGTCAACAGCGCGATTCCGATTGTCGTGCCGATGCGCTGGAGCGGCGACACGCCGGTGATCATGATGACCGACACCAGCCTGCCCGGGCTGGGGAAGCTCGCCGCGGCCTCGACGGGAACCAGCCCGGCCCGCTTCCGGACGTCGTAGCGGCAGCCGTTGGTGAGGAAGTCTACCTTGAGGCCCAGCATGGCGATGGGTTGGCCGCGGTGGACGGCGTGACTGCTGGTGAAGCGCAGGGCCGAGGCGTCCACCACGAGGACGGCGCCGCTGCCCAGGACGGTGAGGACGCCATCGGCGTCGATCATGGCGGCGGTGTCCTCGTCCACCCCCAGGCCCAGCGGCTCGGGGTTGTAGGAGAGGGCGGTGACGAGCCGCCCCATGCGGTCGCGCCGCCGGAAGTGCTGGTCGATGACCATGTCGGGGGTGAACCCCAGGCCCTGGGCCATCTGGACCAGCCGGCGGCGGGGCGTGCCGCCGCTCTCGCCCATGGAGATCATGTGGCGGGAGATGGCGGCGGCGCCGGCGCTGGTGCCGGCCACCACCATGCCCTCGGCATGGCGGCGGCGCAGGGTCTCGGCCAGGGCCGTGCCGCCCAGGGCCGAGGAGATGCGGAGCTGGCTGCCGCCGGTCATGAAGAACCCCGAAGCCCTGTCCAGGAGGCCATGGGCGTCGTCGCCGGCCTCCAGGGCGTCCTCGCGGGTGCGCACGTGAAGCACCTCCACGTGGCTGGCGTTCATGCCGTAGAACAGCTCGGCGTAGCGGTCGCCCGTCTCCGGTACCTCGGAGGCGGTGGCCAGTACCACGATCCGGGCCTGGCCGGCGCCGGAGGCTTCGACGAACCGGCGCAGGATGATGCGCTCGCGTAATTTGTCCTCGGCGCCGCCGATGGCCATGAGCAGGCCCGGCCGCGCGCCGGCATGGGAACCGATGGTCATGCACTCTCCTCCACCCCGCGCACCGGTGTGCGCGGGCCCCGTTGAAAAAAGGATTCAGGGGCGCCAAAAAGGCGGGGGAATCGTAGCATGAGGAGGGAGAGGTGACAGAGGGCCCCCCCTGGGACCGCCGGCGTCCCGCCGGCAACTAACCAATCAGGAGGACTTACTCCTTCTTCGTCTTGGACAGCACCTCGTCGTTGGGATTGAAAATCAGGTTTTTCGGCTTCGCCGGGAACTCGAGCTGGAACGACTCCTCGGGTTGATCCACCAGCACCCGCAGACGCCCGGCGCGGTTGCCGGGGAGCTCCGCGACGACCGGCACCGGCATCTTGAAGCCGGCGGGCACGTCGCTCTGGCGGACCTTGAGGGTCGCCACCCATTTTCCCTGCGCGTTCGGCGCGTCCGCCAGGGAGTAGCTCCAGCGGTAGGAAGGGATCGCCGTCCCGTAGACCCACTGGTCGAAGAACCACGACCAGTCCGCCGGGGCGTGCTTCGCGACCACCGCCTGGAAGTCCCGGGTGGTGGGATAGCCGCCCTGGTGGGTCTGGATGAAATCGCGCAGCACCTTGATGAAGGTCTGATCGCCGCGGGTCATGTCCCGCAGGAGGCCGCGCAGCATGTGGAGGACCAGCGCGCCCTTGGTGTAGACCTGGGAGAAGTAGGCCGTCGGCACCTCGCCGGTGTTGGCCCGCCAGCCGTGGCCTATGGGGCCGGTGCGCTCGGCGTGCACCGAACGGTTGAGCAGGCTCAAGCCGGGGCGGGCGAACGTGCTGAACTCGCTCTTGATCGAGCCGTTCAACTGGTCGCTGGAAGTCTTCACGATCTCCTGAAAGATGCCGGCGCCGTCTTTCATGGTGGCCTCGACGAACATCATGGCCGAATACTCGGCGAACGCTTCGCCCAGCCAGACGTCGCGGTAGCTCGCCGCTCCCACGAGGTGCCCCCACCACTGGTGCGCCACCTCGTGCGCCCGGAACAGCTCCGTCGCCCCCGGCCGGGCGATGTCGAAGCTCCCCTCCGCCATGTGGATGAAGCCGTCGAAGGACTGGCCGTGTCCCGCCTGGATGCCGGTCACGTAGACGGAGTGCGACGGCAGCTTGGAGGCGAAGAGCTGCTGGAAGAAATTGATGCTGTTGACCACGTCCGCGCCGACGTTCCAGAACTTGTTCTCGCTGGTCGAACCCACCCTCGGCCCGAAGCAGACGACCTGCGGCAGGCCCTCCGCCCGGTCCATCCGCTTTTCGAGGAAGTGCTCGGCGAACGAGAAGGTCAGCATCTTGATGGGATGGTCCACGATCCACACCGACCTCTCGCCGTCGTCGCCGCTCCCCTCGGTCCGCCGGCCCATGGCCCGGATCTCGTGCTTCTTGCGGGTCGCCAGCTCCAGCCGGGCGGTGTGCATGTCGATCAGGAGCGTCTCGCCGCTCTCCACGCCCGGATACCAGCTCCGCCCCGGCGCGTAATTGAGCAGATCCAGCTCGTACTCCACCTCCAGCCGGCGCGCCTGCCCGCGGGCGAGAGGCTTCGCCAGCAGGACGACCAGGGCGTCGTCGTGGACCCGGTTGTCCAGCGAGCTGGTGCGCGTGCCCGTGGGATCGCGGAGGAACGGCAGGTCCGCGCCTTCTTCCCGGACGGCCGTCACCCGCGCCCAGGGGTGCAGGGCGAATTGCACCGCCCGGGCGCCCTCGGTCCGCGCGGTCGGCTGGAACCGCACGGACGACCGGAAGACGCCGTGGGTCCACCCCGCGTCGCGGGCCGGCTTGGTGAGATCGACGGCGACGTCCACATGCTCGATGTCGACAGGCGGGCTCCAGGCTTTGGGGTTGGGCCGGCCGTCCTGTCCGCGGTCCTCGGCGCGGTCGAGGCTGAGCCAGACCTCCTCCACCGCGACGTTGGGGTTCATCCGCGAGACCCGGATCTCCTCGATCCGCAGGCCGTCGTAGTCGTAGGTGAGCCAGCCGAAGCCGTCGGTCTTGGCGTCCGCCCGCAGGTACCGGTCGCCCGGAGTGGCGAGGGCCGCCACCACGCGGGCGTCGACGTCGTCGAGGCGCATCGTCAGCCAGTTCTCCTGACGCTCGCGGGCGGTCTCGTGAGGACCGAACCCGCCGGCCGGCGGGACCGCGACACCCTCCAGGGGCAGCTCGCTCGCGGAACGAAGCACCAGCGTCGTGAACGGCTCGTCGATGGCCTGAAGCTCGGGCTTGCCGGCGAAGCGCCGGAGCTGCGCCAGCTCGATGGGATCGGGCACGTCGATCCGCAGCCGTCCTTTGCCCTCGAACACAAGCCCCGTGACGGCGCCGGCGAACGTGGGCTCCGCGAGCCGGATCCGCCCCGACTCCAGCGTCCAGGTGGCCTCGCCGAAGCTCCAGCGGATGCCGCCGGACGGCACCTCCACCGGAGCCGTCCGGTAGCGCCAGGCCTGGAGGAGCTTGTAGTCGTCGCGGAGGGCTTCGGGGGACTGGGCGAGAGCAGGGACGGCAAGGACACCAAGGACACCAAGGACAGCGTAACTCTGTCGCATCAGCACATTATAAGCTGACGCATACTCTCCCTGGGAGCGCCGGCGGGATGCCGGCGCTCCCAGGGTCTCAGCTCAGTCGCCGGCGGGCACCGGACAGGCCTTGATATAGGCCGGATCGCTGACAGGGAAGTATCGGCAGGCGACGAGATCGGCTTCGCGCTCGAGCTCGTTGATGCTGCCGGCGGGCTGGAAGCCCAGCTCATCATCGAGATACCAGCGAACGAATTGCTCGACTCCATGCTCCGCAAACTGCCTGACGTGCACCAGCTCGTGAGCCCAGAGATGCAGGTCTTCGACGAATTCGGAGCCTGGCAGCTTTTCAAAGAAGATCAGGTCGATCGTCACCATCGCCTTGGCCTTCTTCCGGTGGTCGATGGCGAATGCGGGCAACGAAAGCCGCGGCGCCTCGGAAGACAGGATCCAGCGGGCCGCCCGGGCTTCATCCCGCAGCGATTCCGGAAGCTTGGTGATCACGTCCGCGGGGAGAGGGCTGGCGTCTTTCCAACTGGACTCGCGCGCGTTCTTGATCTGCGTAGCCACATAGATCACCGTCGGCTCGAGATACTTCGTATCTCCGGTCTCTATCCACTTCTTCAGAGCCTCGACCAGGGTCTCCGCGGTCCTTGGATCGGCGCTGGGGAGAGTGGCGTCGATCTCCCAGAAGAGCTGCTCCGCCGGCTTGCCGGCAACCTGGCCGGCCAGCCGCTTGAGCTCGTCGCGCGCGTCCGCAATACGCTTCAAAGGTTCAGCCGGACCAACATTGACTGGCGGCGCCGGAGGAGTCAGGCCTCCGGGCACGGGCACCGGTTTCTTTGCGTTCAGTGCTTTCCTGACTTCACGCTCCCGCCGCTCCCGTGCCTTCTTCGCCTTCTTCTTGAGCCTCTTCTTCAGCTTCTCCAGATCTTTTTTTGGATTCCAGCCCATAAAGGTCTCCTTGTCCTCTCAGTGACCTGATTAGACGGACAGGAGATCTTCTTTCCTAGTCCATACCTCACCTATACCCCGCCGCCTGCAATTCGAACAGCTCGGCATACCGCCCGCCCTGAGCCAGCAGCTCCTCGTGCGTCCCCATGGCCTCCACTTGCCCGCCGGCCAGGACGAGGATGCGGTCCGCCATGCGCACGCTGGAGAACCGGTGCGAGATCAGCACCGCCGTCTTCCCCTCGCTCAGCTCCTTGAAGCGCTGGAACACTTCGAACTCGGAACGGGCGTCGAGCGCCGCGGTCGGCTCGTCGAGGATCAGCACCTGGGCGTCCCGCATGTAGGCGCGGGCGATGGCGACCTTCTGCCACTCGCCGCCGGAGAGCTCCACGCCGGTGCGGAAACGCTTTCCAATCATCTGATCGTAGCCCTCCGGCAGCCTTTCGATCACCTCGTCCGCCAGGCTGCTCTCGGCGGCTTCGACGACGCGCTCGCGGTCGTCGCGGGCCTCGATGCGGCCCACCGCGATGTTCTCGGCGGCGGTCATGTGATAGCGCACGAAATCCTGGAAGATCACGCCGATGTTGGCGCGCAGCGCCTCCAGGCCGTACTCGCGCAGGTCGTGGCCGTCGAGCAGGATGCGCCCCTCGTCCGGGTCGTACAGCCGCGCCAGCAGCTTGACCAGGGTGGTCTTGCCGGCGCCGTTCTCCCCGACCAGGGCCAGCACCTCGCCGGCGCGCAGAGAAAAGCTCAGGTGGCGCACCGCCCAGCGCTCGGAGCCCGGATAGCGGAAGCCCACGTCCTCGAAGGTGAAGCCCTCGCGGATCGGCGCCGGGAACGGCCGGGCGTCCGGCGGCGAGACGATCTCCGGCTCGATCTCGAAGAACGAGAACAGGTCGTCGAGATAGAGCGCCTGCCCAGCCACCTGCGAAAAACCGATCAACAGGCCTTCGAGCAGCGTACGCAGCCGCCGGAACGAGCCGGCGAGGAAGGTGAGGTCGCCGATGCTGAACCCGCCGTGCAGCGTACGCCAGACGATGTAGGCGTACGCCACGTAATACCCCAGCGTGCCGATGGCGGTCAGCAGGCCGCCCCAGCCGGCGCGGCGGGCCGCGAGCCGGCGGTTCTCCGCGTAGATCGCCTCGGCCAGCGCGCGGTAGCGCTCGATCAGGAAGGCGTTGAGGCCGAAGATCTTCACTTCCTTGGCGGTCTCGACGCTGGCGCCGGTCTGGCGCACGTAGTCGAGCTCGCGCCGCTGCGGCGTGCGGTGATAGTTGAGCGAGTAGCTCTGGGCGTTGAAATGCGCCTCGCCGAGGAACGCCGGCACCAGCGCCAGGATCAGCAGCGCGATCAGCCACGGCGCGTAGACCACCAGCCCGGCGGCGAAGCTGACGATGGTCACCATGTCCTGCGCCTGGCCGAACAGCTGGCTCATCAGGACCGCCCGCCCGGTGGTCTGCCGGCGGGCGCGCTCGAGCCGGTCCTGCAGCTCGCTGTCCTCGAAGTCCTCGAGGTCGAGCGTGGCCGCGTGCTCCATCAGGCGCACGCTGGATGTCGTTGATGAACTTCTCCGAGAGCAGCGTGTCGAGCAGCGAGACGAGGCGCCCCAGGAGGTCGGAGAGGATCGCCAGGCCGAGCTCGGCCGCCACCAGCCAGAGCAGGCGGTCGAGGAGGCCGCTGGCCAGCCAGTCCCGCAGGCTCTCGGGCGCTCCCGCCGTGCGGGCCAGCAGGACCACCTCGTCGATGATCAGCTTGCCGACGTAGAGGGTGACGACCGGCAGCAGGGCGCGGACGAGGCGCAGCAGCAGATCGGCCACGGTGAGGCCGGGGCTGGTCCGCCAGATCAGCTTCAGGAACGGCGGCAGGTTGCGCATGGCGCCGAAGCGCTCGCGCAGCGACTTCGGCCCCGGCGGCGGCGCGCTCCCCGGCGGCCCCGCCATCGCCGCCCCGACGGGGGCGCGTCCTCCCATGCTGTATTGCTTCGGCATCCGGTTCCCTTCCTCCCCCTCTTACGAAGCTAGAAGGATGCCACATCGGCCTGGCTGTGCCCCCCCTCCCCCTTCGAGGCACAGGCCCGTACCTCGAATTTCTAGCGCGTTGAAAGGGGTCCGGCCTTGCCGGAGAGCTCCATGAGGATGCCGATCAGGCGGGCGGTGTTCACCGGCTTGGGGACGTACTCGGAATAGCCTTCGCGCAGCACCCGCAGGCGGTCCTCCTCCTGCGCGAAGGCGGTCACGGCCACCGCCGGCAGACGCCGTCCGGAGTCCGACTCCCGGGCGCGCACGGCCCGGATCAGCTCGTAGCCGTCCATGCCCGGCATGCCGATGTCGCTGACCAGCACGTCGAAGGCCTCGGCGCCCAGCAGGTCCAGGGCCTCGGTGGCGGAGCTGACGGCGACCACGGCCGCGCCGTAGTCCTGGAGGAAGCGGGCGACGGCTTCCCGCGTGTCCGGCTCGTCCTCGACGATCAGCAGCCGCACGCCCTCCAGGTCGGCCGGGGTCTCGGCGTCGGCGGAGCCGTTCGGCGCGCCGCTCAACACCTCGTCCTCTCCCAGGGAGCCGCCCGCGCGCGGGATCGTGATCGAGAAGGTCGCCCCGAGGCCTTCGCCGGCGCTCTCGGCGCGGACCGACCCGCCGTGCAGCTCCACGAGGTGGCTGACCACCGCCAGTCCCAGCCCCAGGCCGCCGTGGCGGCGCGTGGTGGAGGGGTCGGCCTGCCGGAAGGGGTCGAAGACGTAGGGCAGGAACTGCGGCTTGATGCCCTGCCCCGTGTCGCTGACCACGATCTCGGCCTGATGGTCGTCCGCCCGCAGGGAGACCCGGACCCGCCCGCCCTCCGGCGTGAACTTCACGGCGTTGGACAGCAGGTTGAGCAGGATCTGCTGGAGCCGCTCGGGATCGCCGCGCACCACCGGCGCCTGATCGGCGCTGCAGTCGATGCGGACGCCCTTGGCCTGCGCGGCGGGGGTGATGGTGCCCACGGCCGAAGCGGCGATCTCGGCGAGGCTGACGGTCTGCGGCTTGAGCCGGATCTTGCCGCTGACGATGCGGCTCATGTCCAGCAGGTCTTCGATCAGCAAAGCCTGCGCGCGCGCGTTGCGGAGGACGGCATCCAGCCCCTGGGCCATGACGTCCCCCCCGACGCTCCCTCCTCCTTCGCAGAGGATCTGCGCCCAGCCGAGGATGGCGTTCAGCGGCGTCCGCAGCTCGTGGGAGACGATGGCGAGGAATTCGTCCTTCAACCGGCTGGCCCGCTCGGCCTCGGAGCGCGCCGCCCGCTCGCTCTCCATGGTGCGGGTGAGGTCCAGGGTGCGCTCCCGCACCCGCTCCTCCAGCTCCTCGTTGGCCTCGCGCAGCGCCTCCTCGGCCTTCTGGCGCTCGGCGACCTCGTTCTCCAGCGCCTCGTTGGCCGCCGCCAGCGCGCGCGTCTTGCGGAAGAGATCGGCGAAGACGGCGATCTTGGAGCGCAGAATGTCCGGGTTGACCGGCTTTGTCAGGTAATCGACGGCGCCGACGTCGTAGCCCCGGAGCACGTCCCGCTCCTCGGACATGTGGGCGGTCAGGAAGAGGATCGGGACGTCGCGGGTGCGCTTGCGCTGCTTGATGAGATGCGCCAGCTCGATGCCGCTGGTGCCGGGCATCATGATGTCGAGCACGATGGCGGCGAACTCGTCCGTCAGCAGCGCCAGCAGGGCCTCGTCGGCGGTCTGGGCGCGGACGAGCCGGTAGCCGGACGTGCCGAGGATGCTCTCGAGCACGTCCAGGTTCCGCGGCTCGTCGTCGACGAGGAGGATGTTGACCAGCCCGGTCATCTCCCCCAGGACCCCGGCGCCGCCCTCGCCCACAGGGCTGTCGGCGTTGTTCAACGGTATAACCATACCCGCAGCAGCGAGAGGAGCTGGTCCGTGTTCACAGGCTTGGCGATGTAGTCGGACGCGCCGGCCTGCAGGCACTTCTCGCGGTCCCCCTTCATCGCCTTGGCGGTCAGGGCCAGGATGGGCAGCGTGCGGAATTTGGAGTCCTTGCGGATCTCGCGCATGGTCTCGTAGCCGTCCATCTCGGGCATCATGATGTCCATCAGCACGACGCTCAGGTCGGGCGTGTCCTGGATCATCTCGATGGCCTGGCGTCCGTTGGTCGCGCTCACCACCTCCATCTCCTGGTTCTCCAGCACGGTGGTCAGCGCGAAGATGTTCCGCACGTCGTCGTCCACCACCAGCACCTTGCGGCGGCGCAGCACCTCGGTGGAGCCGTGGAGCCGCTCGAGCAGGTCGCGCTTGTTCTCGGGCAAGTCGGCGACCACCCGGTGGAGGAAGAGCGACGTCTCGTCGAGCAGCCGCTCGGGCGACTGCACGTCCTTGAGCACCACGCTCTTCGCCACTACGCGCAGCCGCGCCTCCTCCTCGGCGGTGAGCTGCTTGCCGGTGAAGACGACCACCGGCACGTCGCGCAGCCTCGGCTCGGCCTGGATCCTTTCCAGCAGCTCGAAGCCGCTCATGTCGGGCAGGCGGAGGTCGACCACACAGCAGCCGAAGTCGCGGTCGAGCAGGGCCTCCAGACCCTCGGCGCCGGTGCCGACGGCGGTGATCTCGATGTCGTCATGGTCCAGCAGTTGGACGATGCTCTCGCGCTCGATGTCGTTGTCCTCGATCACCAGCAGCCGCTTGGTGTGCGGCGTGACGTAGGTCTTGATGCGGTCGAACGCGACTTCCAGGTCCTCGGTGGTGGCCGGCTTGATCAGATACGCGAAGGCGCCGTGCGACAGGCCGTGCTGCCGCTCCTCCTCCACCGAGATCATCTGCACCGGGATATGCCGCGTCGCCGCGTCGAGCTTGAGGTTGTTGAGCACCGTCCAGCCGAGCATGTCGGGCAGGAACACGTCGAGGGTGATGGCGGTGGGCAGGAACTCGCGGGCGAGCGAGAGCGCCACCAGCCCGCGGGTGGCGACGATCCCCTTGAAGCCCTTGTCGCGGGCGAGTCCGAGGAGGATGCGCGCGTAGTGCGGATCGTCGTCCACGATCAGCAGCACGTTGTCGCCTTCCTGGATGTCGTCCCGGTCGTCCGCGACGATGTCCTCCGCTTTGGACACCGCCAGCACCGGCATGGTCAGCATGGACTGCGGCGGGGAGACGAGGACGCCCGAGGACGGCGAGGTCGCCGGCAGCGTGACCGGGCGGGCGGGGCCGGTGTAGGTCATCGGCAGGTACAGCGTGAAGGTGCTGCCCTGGCCCGGCGTGCTGACCAGCCGGATCTCGCCGCCGAGCAGGGTGGCCAGCTCGCGGCTGATCGCCAAGCCGAGGCCGGTGCCGCCGTACTTGCGGCTGGTGCCGGCGTCGGCCTGCTGGAAGGCTTCGAAGATGAGCCGCTGCTTCTCCGGCGCGATGCCGATGCCGGTGTCGACGACGCTGAAGGCGATCGCGGTCTGCGTGCGGCCGAGCACCGGGTGGTCCGGCGACCAGCCCTCGGTGACGTCGCGCACGGCCATCGAGACGTGGCCCTGGGTGGTGAACTTGAAGGCGTTGGAGAGCAGGTTCTTGAGGATCTGCTGCAACCGCTTCGGATCGCTGGTGAAGGTACGCGGCAGCGAGGGGCTGACCTCGACGTAGAAGGGCAGGCTCTTCGACTCCGCGATGTGGTGGAAGGTGCGCTCCACGCTGTCGCGCAGCGAGTTGAAGGTGATCTCCTCCGCTTCCACGGTCACCGTGCCGGACTCGATCTTGGAGAGGTCGAGGATGTCGTTGATCAGCGTCAGCAGGTCGGTGCCGGCGGAGTGGATGTTGCGGGCGAACTCGATCTGCTTGGTCGTCAGATTGCCAGCCACGTTGCCGGCCAGCTCCTGGCCGAGGATAAGGATGGAGTTGAGCGGCGTGCGCAGCTCGTGGGACATGTTGGCCAGGAATTCGGACTTGTACTTCGAGGTGAGGGCCAGCTCGGCGGCCTTCTCCTCCAGCGCCCGGCGGGCCTGCTCCACTTCCTTGTTCTTGCGCTCCACCTCGACGTTCTGCTCGGCGAGCTGCTTGGCCTTGGAGGCCAGCTCCTCGTTGGTCTGCTGCAGCTCGCTCTGGCGCGTCTGCAGCTCCAGGGTGAGCTGCTGCGACTGCTCGAGCAGGTTTTCCGTCCGCATGGTGGCTTCGATGGTGTTCAGCACCACGCCGATCGACTGCGTGAGCTGCTCGAGGAAGGCCAGGTGGGTCTCGGTGAACGGGTACAGCGACGCCAGCTCGATCACCGCCTTGGTCTCACCCTCGAAGAGCACCGGCAGCACCACGACGTTGACCGGCTTCGCCTCGCCGAGGCTGGAGCTGACCCGCACGTAGTCGCCGGGCAATCCTTCGAGCAGGGTGCGCTGCTTCTCCAGCGCGCACTGCCCCACCAGGCCGTGGCCGACGCCGATACGCTCGGCCTGGTCGTCCAGCGTGGCATAGCCGGCGAGCAGGCGCAGCGACGGCTTCTCGCCGGGCTCCGCCGCCTCCATCTGGTAGACCGTGCCCTGCTGCGCGTGGACCAGCGGCGCCAGCTCCGAGAGCAGCGTCTGGCCGACCGTCACCAGGTCGCGCTGGCCCTGGAGCATGCGGGTGAACTTGGCGAGGTTGGTCTTCAGCCAGTCCTGCTCCTGGTTGCGCTCGGTGGTGCCGCGCAGGTTGTCGATCATGGTGTTGATGTTGTCTTTGAGCTCCGCCACCTCGCCGCGGGTCTCCACCTGGATCGAACGCGTCAGGTCGCCCTTGGTCACCGCGGTCGCCACCTCGGCGATGGCGCGCACCTGGTTGGTCAGGTTGGCGGCCAGCAGGTTGACGTTGCCGGTGAGGTCCTTCCAGGTACCGGCGGCGCCCGGCACGTTGGCCTGGCCGCCGAGACGCCCCTCGACGCCCACCTCGCGGGCCACGTTGGTGACCTGCTCGGCGAACGTGGCCAGGGTGTCCGTCATGTTGTTGATGGTCTCGGCCAGCGCCGCCACCTCGCCTTTCGCTTCCACGGTGAGCTTCTGGCGCAGGTTGCCGTTCGCCACCGCGGTCACCACCTTCACGATGCCGCGCACCTGATCGGTCAGGTTGGCGGCCATGACGTTGACCGAGTCGGTGAGGTCCTTCCACGTGCCCGCCACGCCGGACACCGCCGCCTGGCCGCCCAGCCGGCCCTCGGTGCCCACCTCGCGCGCCACGCGCGTCACTTCGGCCGCGAAGGCGTTGAGCTGGTCCACCATCGTATTGATCGTATTTTTCAGCTCCAGGATCTCGCCCTTCACGTCCACCGTGATCTTGCGCGACAGGTCGCCGCGGGCCACGGCCGTGGTCACCTCGGCGATGTTGCGCACCTGGGCCGTCAGGTTGGTGCCCATGGCGTTCACCGAGTCGGTGAGGTCCTTCCACGTGCCCGCCACGCCGGGCACCGCGGCCTGCACGCCCAGGCGGCCCTCGGTGCCCACCTCGCGCGCCACGCGCGTCACCTCCGACGCGAAGGAGCGGAGCTGCTCGACCATCGTGTTGATCGTTTCCTTGAGCTGCAGGATCTCGCCGCGCACGTCGACCGTGATCTTCTTCGACAGGTCGCCGTTGGCCACCGCGATCGTCACCTCGGCGATGTTGCGCACCTGGGCGGTGAGGTTGCCGGCCATCTGGTTCACGTTGTCGGTGAGGTCCTTCCAGGTGCCGGCGACCCCCGGCACCTCGGCCTGGCCGCCGAGCCGGCCTTCCGTGCCGACCTCGCGCGCCACGCGCGTCACCTCCGACGCGAACCCGTTGAGCTGGTCCACCATCGTGTTGATGGTGTCCTTCATCTGCAGGATCTCGCCCTTCACCTCCACGGTGATCTTCTGCCGCAGGTCGCCCGTGGCGATGGCGGTCGCCACCTTGGACACGTCGCGCAACTGCACCGTGAGGTTGGAGGCCATCAGGTTGACGTTGTCGGTGAGGTCCTTCCAGGTGCCGGCCACGCCGGACACCGCCGCCTGGCCGCCCAGACGGCCCTCGGTGCCCACCTCGCGCGCCACGCGCGTCACCTCCGACGCGAAGGCGTTGAGCTGGTCCACCATCGTGTTGATGGTGTTTTTCAGCTCCAGGATCTCGCCCTTCACGTCCACCGTGATCTTGCGCGACAGGTCGCCGCGCGCGATGGCCGTCGCCACGTCCGCGATGTTGCGCACCTGGCCGGTGAGGTTGGACGCCATCGAGTTCACCGAATCGGTGAGGTCCTTCCAGGTGCCGGCCACGCCGGACACCGCCGCCTGGCCGCCCAGACGGCCCTCGGTGCCCACCTCGCGGGCCACGCGCGTCACCTCCGACGCGAACGCGTTGAGCTGGTCCACCATCGTATTGATGGTATTTTTCAGCTCCAGGATCTCGCCCTTCACGTCCACCGTGATCTTGCGCGACAGGTCGCCGCGCGCGATGGCCGTCGCCACGTCCGCGACGTTGCGCACCTGGCCCGTCAGGTTCGACGCCATCGAGTTCACCGAGTCGGTCAGGTCCTTCCAGGTGCCGGCGACCCCCGGCACCACGGCCTGGCCGCCGAGCTTGCCTTCCGTGCCCACCTCGCGCGCCACGCGGGTGACCTCGGCCGCGAAGGCGTTGAGCTGGTCCACCATGGTGTTGATGGCTTCCTTGAGCTGCAGGATCTCGCCGCGCACATCTACGGTGATCTTCTTCGACAGGTCGCCGTTGGCCACGGCGATCGTCACCTCGGCGATGTTGCGCACCTGGCCGGTGAGGTTGGAGGCCATCGAGTTGACGTTGTCGGTGAGGTCCTTCCAGGTGCCGGCCACGCCCGGCACCGCCGCCTGGCCGCCCAGCTTGCCCTCGGTGCCCACCTCGCGCGCCACACGGCTCACCTCCGACGCGAAGGAGTTGAGCTGGTCCACCATGGTGTTGATGGTGTCCTTCAGCTCCAGGATCTCGCCCTTCACGTCCACCGTGATCTTGCGCGACAGGTCGCCGCGGGCCACGGCCGTCGTCACCTCGGCGATGTTGCGCACCTGCGCCGTCAGGTTGGTGCCCATGGCGTTCACCGAGTCGGTGAGGTCCTTCCACGTGCCCGCCACGCCCGGCACCACCGCCTGGCCGCCCAGCTTGCCCTCGGTGCCCACCTCGCGCGCCACGCGGCTCACCTCGGAGGCGAAGGCGTTGAGCTGGTCCACCATGGTGTTGATCGTGTTCTTGAGCTCCAGGATCTCGCCTTCGACGTCCACCGTGATCTTGCGCGACAGGTCGCCGCGGGCCACGGCGGTCGTCACCTCGGCGATGTTGCGCACCTGGTTGGTGAGGTTGGAGGCCATGGCGTTCACCGAGTCGGTGAGGTCCTTCCAGGTGCCGGCCACGCCGGGCACCACCGCCTGGCCGCCCAGCTTGCCCTCGGTGCCCACCTCGCGCGCCACGCGCGTCACCTCGGAGGCGAAGGAGCGGAGCTGGTCCACCATGGTGTTGATGGCTTCCTTGAGCTGCAGGATCTCGCCGCGCACGTCGACGGTGATCTTCTTGGAGAGGTCGCCGCTGGCCACGGCGATGGTCACCTCGGCGATGTTGCGCACCTGGGCGGTGAGGTTGCCGGCCATTTGGTTCACGGAATCGGTGAGGTCCTTCCACACGCCCGACACGCCCTTCACCTGCGCCTGGCCGCCCAGCTTGCCCTCGGTGCCGACCTCGCGGGCCACGCGGGTCACCTCGGAGGTGAACACCGAGAGCTGGTCGATCATCTTGTTGACCAGCTTGGCGGAGCGGAGGAACTCGCCTTCGAGGGGCCGGCCGTCCACCTCCAGCGCCATGGCCTGGCCGAGGTCGCCCTTGGCCACGGCGCCGACGGCGCGGGTCACCTCGGTGGTGGGCCAGACCAGGTCGTCGATCAGGGTGTTGATCGAGGCCACCTCGTCGGCCCAGCCGCCGGCGACGCCGGGCACGGTCATGCGCTGTTTCAGCTTTCCTTCCTTGCCGACGACGCGGGAGACGCGGGTGGTCTCCTGCGCCCGCCGCTCGCTCATGGCCAGGATGTCGTTGAAGGCGTCGGCGATCTTGCCGTGGATGCCCGTCATGTCGACCGGCAGGCGCACGGCGAAGTTGCCGCTGCGGAAGGCCAGCATGGCGGCCAGGAGGTGGCGGGAAAAGGCGTCCCCGTCAGGGGGCGGCACGGCGGTGGGGAGACTTACCTGGTCGAGCGGGGAGCCCGAGTCCCAGGAGGAGACGTTCTGAGCCGGTTCCATGGAGCACCTTCCCAAAGACTCGTTGTTTACGCCGGTCCGGGAGGTTGGAACCCTCCCCCGTCCCGCCGCTTCGATCCGAGAGCCACGACAGCGTCAACGGAGGCGAGCAAGCATGGTGCCACAACCCCGCCCGGGCCTCAAGCCGCGCCGGTATGTCAGGAGAGGCCTGCCCTCCTGTCATAGCCATAAGGTAATGGGGTATTATGGTTTCCCCCTACGAAGACCACTGTAGAGATCGCGGAGGATCTGTTCGTGCGCGCACAGGAGGTGGTCCAACGCGAGGGAATCACGCTGCGCGCATTGATGGAGGAGGGATTGCGGGCTGCCCTGGCACACCGGGAGCAAAAAGCGTCCTACCAGTGGCCGGACCTGAGCGTGACCGGTGAAGGCATTGCCCCCGAGATTGAAGAAGGAGCCTGGGAGCCATTGCGCGCCCGGATCTACCCTGGGCGGGGGGCTTGATTCTACTTTGTCAGTCATCCGCGAGCCGCGCCCCCGCCCGGGCATAAATGCCCGGGCTAGTCGAAAAGAGCCCCCTGAAGGGGACTCCAGCAGTCGGGTTCACCCGGCTGATTTTGCCTAGCCCGGGCATTTATGCCCGGGCGGGGGCGCCGTCTTCGGCGGCTCCCCTGGGGGGTATGCTGCCGCCGAAAGGAACCGCGGATGAGATCCCAGAGCCCTGCCGCCGCCGCCCTCGCTACCCTCCTCTCCCTCTTCGCGCAGGCTCCGGCGAACGCGCAGGAGATCGCCAGCCCCCGGCTCGACGCCCTCCATAAGGAACTGCAGGCCGGAGGGCCGGCCGGGCTGGAGACGTTCTGGCGGCGGATCGCCCAGGAGGGCACGCCGCTGATCGAGCCCGCCGAAGGGGGGAAGGACGAGGTCCTGGTGACCTTCCTCTGGCGCGGCGGCGACGAGACACGGAACGTCGTGGTGGTCGCCTCCCCCGCCGACCTTGTCACCGAGGAAGGCCTCGCCGCCGCCCGGATGAGCCGCCTGCCGGGCACGGACGTCTGGCACCAGTCGCGCCGGATGAGGTCCGACGCCCGCTTCGCCTACGCCTTCTCGGTGAACGATTCCCTCGTTCCCCTGGCCATTGCCACGCCCGAGGAGGAAGAGGCGCGCTGGACCGCGCTCAAGGCCGATCCGTTCAACCCGCGCAAGGCGTCCGCGCCCCTGGCCTCCCTGGCCGAGCTGCCGGCGGCGCCGAAGCAGCCCTGGATCGAGCGGCGTCCGGACGTCCCCGCGGGCCGCGTCGAGGAGCGCCCATTCCGCAGCGACCGGCTCGGCAACGAGCGCATCGTCCGCGTCTACACGCCCCCCGGCTACGATCCCAAGGGCCAGCCCTACGGCCTCGCGGTCTTCCTGGACGGCCGCACCTACTCCTCCGACATCCCGGGCCCGACCATCCTGGACAACCTCCTCGCCGCCGGGAAGATCCCTCCCCTGGTGGCGGTCTTCGTGGCCAATCCCAGCGCCGAGGCGCGCGTCCAGGAGATGACCTGCCACCCGCCGTTCGCCGACTTCCTGGCCCTGGAGCTGCTCCCCTGGGTCCGCCGCGGCTACCGCGTCTCCGGTGACCCCGCCCGCACGGCCATCGTCGGCTCCAGCCTGGGCGGCCTGGCCGCCGCCTTCGCGGCCTTCAAGCATCCGGAAGTCTTCGGGAACGTCCTCTCGCTCTCGGGCTCCTTCAACTGGTCGCCGCGGGACGACGCCGAGCCCGAATGGCTCGCCCGCCAGCTCGCCGCCGGCCCCAGGCTGCCGTTGCGCTTCTACCTGGAAGCGGGTCTCCAGGAGAACCGCCTGCGCCCCGACGGGACGAGTCTGCTGGGCTCCAACCGCCACCTGCGCACCGTGCTGCAGGCCAAGGGCTACGCCGTCCAGTACCGCGAGTTCAACGGCGGCCATTCCATCCTGAACTGGCGGGGCTCCGTGGCGGACGGGATCCTGGCCCTGTTCGGGAAAAACTGATCGATCCCAGTTTCCTCCGATTTTCATGTAACGCGGCTCCCCCCGGAATCGCCTGTCCAACCGGATGACATGCGTTTCCAGTGGCTGTTAGGGGGAGGATCGGCAACGACAGCGCCCGGACGCTTTGCGGCGGGCCCAACCGGAGGATCCATGGAATACACCCTACGCTCCACCCTCGACCTCACTCAGGTCAAAGACCTCAAACGCGACGAGCCGTTGCGCGTCGCCGCCGTCCGCGACGGGCGGGTGCTCGGCTCGCGCCTGATCGATCTGGCCAAGGCCAGGGCGCTCGACAAGCTCGCCGTCGACATTCCGTTCGATCTGCCGCCGCGCGAGAGCCCCGCCGGCGTCGAGCTGCGCATCGGCCCGGAAGCGCCGGAGGCGATCCTGCCGCACTACGACGCGCACGTCGTCCGGCCGAGCCGCGAACAGATCACGGCCTTGAAACCGGGCGCCGTCATCGACCTCGGAAAGCAGAGGATCTCCGACGCGATCTATCTCGGCTGGTGGCGGAACTGCCACCGCTACACCGTGACCGGCCGCCTCGTCCGGCAGGTCGTGCGCGGCGCGTCGGTCTGCAACGAGCCCGTGCCCGGCGCCGTCGTCGAAGCCTACGACGTCGACCGCTTCTTCTTCTGGCTGCGCAAGACGTTGATCACCACGGCGACGACCGACACCGACGGCGTCTTCACGATGACCTTCCGCTGGTGCTGCTGGCGGTGGTGGTTCTATCCCTATCTCGGCTGGTACATCGACCAGCCGCAGTGGGATCAGCTCCGCGATCTGCTCGGACGCTTCCGCCGGCTGGTGCCGAACGTGCCCATCCCCATCGATCCCAATCCGCCCGACCCGCCGTCGCTCCTGCGGTTGGCCAAGACCCTCGATACTTTCGATCCCCATGGCGCCGGCAACATATCGCTGATCCCTGGCGGCGTCCTGGCGCCGGAGATCGCCCGGCCGCTGGAGATCACGCAGGCGGGGTCGTTGTTGCGCCCGGCACGGAAGCTGACGGCCGAAGCGAGCAAGGTGCTCGCCGACATCCGGGCTTTCTATCCGTGGTGGTGGTGGCGCGGCACCGACTGCTTCCCGGACCTCCTCTTCCGCGCGACGCAGGCGGCCGCCGGCGGAATCGTGATCTATGACGAGCCCTTCTCGGCCACCCGCTGGGAGGTCACGCCGTCGCCATCGCCGTACGACGCCGGCAACCTGCTGGCGAGCGACGAGGCCATTTCCATCGACGTCTGCCAGGACGACATCCCGGAGGGCGACTGCTTCAAGTTCACGGACGTCGGCACGGTGCAGGTGCCACAGATCGGTTCGGTCGCCACCGGCGGCGCGCTCGCCGGCTACTCCTTCCCCGGCACCCGTGACGAGCCGTTCGGGCGCTCGCTGGACATCAAAGGCCGTTTCGGCCTGGTGACGATCACCAATCCGGCCTCCTTCGTGGATTATTACAAGATCCAGGTGGCGCCGTGGGGAGGCGACCCGACGAACCTGCCGGTCGACGCGGCCTTCAGCGACGTCCCCTACGCGCGCCTCGGACGCCTCGACCGCCATTACTGGGGCGTCGTCCCCACGCCGTCGCCTCATACGGACTGGATCCCGTGCAACCTCGGACCCGAGCCGGGCGCGGGACCGACGCAGGGGCTCTATCGCACCGTCGAGAGCTTCCAGCGCGAGTTCGAAGCGGCGAACGGTGGGCCGCCCGGCGCGTGGGGCTGGATCTGGACGGACGCGCAGTTGATCGCCAAGATCGACACCCGCTATCTCCCGGACGGCCTGGCGGTGCTGCGGCTCGTCGGCTACCGTCAGGTCGGGCGGCACCCTGACGTCACGGGTCATGCTCAACTGCACGCTCGCGACGGAAGCACAGTCGGTGGAGTTGCTGCCGCTCATGCTCGACAACACCGAACTGACCGACGTCACGATCACCAGGATCGACATCAACACCGTCCCCCATCCGTCCGCGGTCTGCCAGGAGCTGCCGCTGAAGGCGGGCGACGAGGTCACCATCCATTTCCGGGCGCACGACCCCAGGAATCATCTGCGGAACTTCTCGCTCAACGAGCACCACCGGCTGGACTGCAGCGCTCCCCTGCTCAATTCCTCGCTGGCCGGCGAGCCCGCGTCGACGATGGGAGAGTCGAGTTACGCGGATTACATCGCGGCGGTCGGAGCGGCGGCACGGCCGCTCTGGAGCGGCGGCAGTTACAAGGTCGACATCACCGTCGGCGCGCCACCGCCGGCCTCCTCGGGCTGCAACGATTGCGGCGACGACCGGCCGCACTTCCCGTTCAGCGGCGCCTATGACATCCGCCTCAACGCGTTGAAACGGGTCACCAACGGCTACAACCTGCTCTTCGGCGACGAATCCAACATGCTCGTGGTCGTCAAGCGCACCGACGCGCCATGAAATCCGGACGGCGGGGCCGCCATGCCGGCGGTCCCGCCGTTCCTTGTGAACCGATCATGATCGACTGGTCACCCTGGTTCCGCCTGACGCTGAGCCATACTCGCCACTTGGCGGGTGTCGCATCTGATCGCCTCGGAGGACGGTCCTTTCGATGTGATCGTGCGCCTCCGCCTGCGGGCCGGCAACGGCGTCCTCGGAAAACTGATGGATTGTCCCTACTGCCTGAGCCTCTGGATCGCCGCCCCGCTGGCGCTCCTCCTCGCCGACGGCGCCGTCGCCTGGTGCGTGGCGTGGCTGGCGATCTCCGGCGGCTCCTCGCTGCTCGAGAAGCTCTCACGAGCCCCCGCACCGCGGAACCTTGCCGCGGAACCCACGATCTTCCCTTTACCTGGAGATTACGACGATGTCATGCTGCGGACAGAAACGCGCGATGCTGACGACCCTGACGGCCCCCTCCCCTCAATCCGCTCCGGGCCGCGTGCCTGACGCTTCTCAGACGCTGCTGCGCAACGCCCGAGAAGGGACCATCGTGCTCCGCGGCCCGTCCTCGGGACAGCTCTATCGCTTTTCGAGCCGTATGGACACGGCCGTGCGCGCCGGGGACGTGAGCGCCCTGCTCCGCACCGGACTTCTGAAACGCGGCGACCGTTGACGCCAGGATCACTCCGCGCAGGCGATCACGTCGACTTCCACGAGCCAGTCCGGCGAAAGAAAGGGATCATGTCGAATGGATACGGTCATCCGGGCTCCTCCAGATCTTGTCAGCCATGGACGATACACCGGAAAGGCCGTACCTTCATCACGGCGGCGTCGTATTCACAGGCCTGTGCGGCGGATTGGGATTCACGCCGAGCGCCTTGTTGAGGGCGAGATTGTCAGGGCCGCCCTTCTTCACCGAGGAATCCATCGCCTGGTAGAGAGATTCCGGAGCGTTCGCCTTCAACGCATCCCAGAAAGGCTTGGAAAGCCTCCTGTCGCCCAGGAACGCCCAATCGAGCGCGTCGAGACGATAGACGGCCAGGCCGAAACCCGTCTGGGATGCCTCCTTGGGCGTCATGGCCGGCTTCAGATCGCGCAGCGCGAGGTTCAGCTCCAGCAGCCTCGGGGAATTCACGAGATTGGCGCTCTCGGGGCGGTCAAAGGAGTTCACCGCTTTGCGGAAATCCGGATTGCACGCATAGAGGCAGGAAAATTCGTTGGTTGGATAGTTGGCGAGCAGGTGCTGGAAGATGGCCTCCTGTCGCTTGTTCTTCATTCCGGTCTTCACGTCCTTGACTGAACAATCCGTGCAACTCGCGGGTCTGGCGACCGGCTGGGTGTTGTCCGGCTTTTCGCCTTCCTTGGGCAACCGATGGATCGCCGGTTGCCCGATGCCGCTCCTGGGCGGGGGAAGCGGAGGCTGGATCCAGAAGGCCCGGAATTCGGTCTTGTACACCTCGAAGCTCCGCTGCCAACCCTGTACGGCCGGATCTTTCAGTTTAAGGTCGTGCAGGTCGGCGACGTGCTGCCCTTCATGCACCAGCGTATTCTTGAGATCGGCTTCGGAGATGTCCAGGTCGCTCGTGTAGATCCTGACCTCACCGGGAGACCATGTCGGGGGAGGAGGAGGAGGCGGCGTGGTCCCTGGCTTGGGCATCGGAACAAAAACTGGAAGAACAGGCTGGCTTTTCATCCTTCCCGCGGTGTTGGGATTCTCGAAGACCATTCCCGCATCGGTCTTTGTGGGGTCGGCCGGATAGTCGCCGCCGATTTTCGGATGCTTGACTCGCTGGTCGAAGAAGGCGTGAACGCCGGCCCGGCGCTTGTCGAAGTCGTGGGTCGGGCTCAGGACGCAAAGCTCGATCTGTTTTGCGTCCACCATCTGGGCGGTGTTGCGGTAGAGATTGTCCCCCTGAAGAGGATTCTTCGGGTCCGGCGTGATCGTCAGCGCGTTCCGCAGAAATTCCGCCACCCGCTCCTGCTGCTTGTTGTGGTGGGCGACCGCCTTCTTCTTCAGGGTCTCGTCCGTGGCGGGTTGGCGGGAGACCAGGCCGTCTGGCGTCCGCCCGGCGTCCCGCTGCACGACATGGGTCAGCTCGTGGGCCAGCAGCCGGCGGCCCGCGGCGCTCGCCGGCGCGTATTCGCCGTCACCGAAAACGATGTGGCCGCCGACGGTGTAGGCCCGGGCGCTCATCCTGCCGGCGGACTCCGCGGCCTCGCGGCCGCTGTGCACGCGGACATGGGTGAAATCGTGGCCGAACCGCGTTTCCATGAACGCCCGCGTGGCTGTGTCCAGAGGCTGGCCGGGCCCATGCGCGGCGCCATGGGGCGAGACGGGCGCGGCCGGCCCCGGGTCCGGCCTGCGCATCACCTGATCGGAGACACGCTCCGCTTCCTGTTCGTGGACGTCTCCCGGAGCGCTGACCGCCCATTGCGCCGGGATGTCATGACGCGGAGCCCGCGGCGAGAACACCCGCGGCTCAGGCCGCTTCCACCTCTGTGCAAAGGTTCGCAAACCAGGTCCTTCCGAAAACGATAGGCGTGCCAGGGGTCAAAGTGTTACCGCCATGAACCTGGAAGATGAGGCGACTGACGCCCGGCAGGCGGGGATGAACGGCTGGCCGGCTTCCCTGGCTGCCGCGTCACGATCTGGCGGTCTGGAACACCATCATCTATAGAGGACCGCTCTCTGCCTGATCTCGCTTTGCGGGTCTGAGGCGGGTCCCGATGGGAATCCTTCGCCTCAAGGTGACAGCCTATAGGCATGCGTAGCCCCCCATGACGGACAACTTTGAAGCCCAGGTTAGGTCTAGACAGGAGGAGTCTCAGATGCTCTCTCGTGCGCACCGGCCGGCCCTGCTGTGTCTTCTGGTCATGGCGATCGCCGTGGCCTCCCTCGCCCAGAACAACCCGCCCGAGCAGAAGCGCGGGTACAAGCGGCCGACGATCAGCCGAGGATCGCCCGCGCGGCCGTTGACCCGGCCCGCGGGAGGCCGCCCGGCCGATCTCTCGAAGGACTACATCCGCGAGCACGGGAACGAAGCGGACCTCACGGCCGAAGACGTCGCCGAGGTCGTGGTCACGTCCGAGACGAAGAGCCGGCACACCGGCATCACGCACGTCTACCTGCGGCAGCGCGTCCACGGCCTCGAGGTCTTCGGGGCCGACAGCAATTTCAACGTCGGACCCGACGGCGCCGTGTTGAGCTTCGGGACGAGCTTCCTTCCGGACATCCGGGAGAGCATCAATCGTACATCCCCGGAGATCGGGGCCGTCGATGCCGCGGCCGCGGCTGCCGCGCACGCCGGCCTCGAGCCGAGCGAGCCGCTGGCCGTCGTCGAACAAAGGGACGGCGCCGAGCGGGAGACCATCCTCACCGGTGGCGGGATCGCGTCGACCCCGATCGTCGCGAAGCTCGTCTATCAGCCCATCGACCCGGCTGACGTCCGCCTGGCATGGCAGGTCGACATCGATGAAGCGAGCGGCCAGCACCTCTGGCGGATGACCGTCGACGCCGAGACCGGCGAGGTGCTCAACCAGGAGGACTATGTCGTCCACGACAACTGGGACATGACGGCCGACGCGGCCGGCGCCGCGGCCGCGGCTGATTCCGCCGCGGCTCAGAAGCTCGGCACGGCCGTGGCCCTCTCGTCGCCGGCGCCGGTGCTCGATGGTTCGAGCTACCGCGTGTTCGCGGCGCCCCAGGAGAGCCCGAACGACGGCCCGCAGACGCTCGTGGAGAACCCCGCCGACGCGACCGCATCGCCGTTCGGCTGGCATGACACCAACCAGGCGTCCGGCGCGGAGTTCACGCTCACGCGCGGGAACAACGTCCACGCCTATCTCGATCAGGACACCAGCAACGGACCCGACGCCGGATTCGACGTCGACGGCGGCGCGGGCCTCACCTTCGACTTCGCGGCGGACCTCGCGGAGCACGCGCCGAACTACCGCGAAGCCGTCGTGACGAACCTCTTCTACTGGAACAACCTCTTCCACGACGTCCTCTACGGCTACGGCTTCGACGAAGTCGCGGGCAACTTCCAGGCGAACAACTATGGGCGCGGCGGCCTCGGGGGCGACTACGTCCGCGCCGAAGCGGCCGACGGCAACAGCACGAACAACGCGAACTTCTCGACTCCCGTCGAGAGCGCGACGTCGGCCGGCACGCCGCGGATGCAGATGTATCTGTGGCCGGGAGACCAGTTCGGCCTCGCGAACCAGGTGGTCGTCGACGGCGTCGGAACGTTCGACGCGTCGTGGGCGCGGTTCTCTCCCGCGCCTACCGTCGCCGGCACGGCCGGCGCGATCGTCAACGCGGGCAACGGCTGCGCCCTCGCCGACTACCTCGGCGCTCCGCCCACGGACTGGATCGCGATCGTCACCGGCAACAATACCGGCTGCCAGAACGTCGACAAGGCGCGGCGGGCGACCGAGGCCGGCGCGAAGGCGTTGATCGTCGCGCACACCAGCTCTTCGCGGCCGGTGCTGACGGGCTCCCTCTCGACTCCGGGGCCCGCCATCCCGGTCGCGGTCGTCAACCTGGCGGACGGCAACACGATCCGGACAGCCCTAGCCGCCGGTCCCGTCACGGGGATGGTGCGCAAGCATCCCGATCATCCCGGCATCCGCGACGGCGACTTCGAGAACGGGATCGTTCTCCACGAGTACGGCCACGGCGTGTCGATCCGCCTCACCGGCGGTCCCGCCGTCAACTGCCTCTCGGGCGACGAGCAGGGCGGCGAGGGGTGGAGCGACTACTTCGCCATGATCATGACGCTGAATCCGGCGATCGACAGCGGCAACGGGCAGCGCGGCCTGGGACCGTATGCGCTGTTCGAGCCCAACAGGCAGGGCGCCGGAATCCGCCCGGCTCCCTATTCGCGGACCATGGAGATCCAGCCGTTCACGTACGACTCGATCAAGAGCGGCGGCTGGCTCAGCGGCGGAACGCTCGCGGCGCCGCACGGCATCGGCCACGGATGGGCCGCCGTCCTCTGGGACGTGACGTGGGACCTGATCGGCAAGCACGGATTCAATCCCGACCTCTACGGGCCATGGAACAGCGGCGGCAACAACCGCTCGCTCCAGTACGTGATCGACGGCCTCAAGCTGCAGGGATGCGGGCCGGGATTCGTCACCGCGCGCAACGCGATCCTCGCCGCGGCGGAAGCGCTCGATCCGGGCGACGTCTGCACGCTGTGGGCATCGTTCGCCCGGCGCGGTCTCGGCTACAGCGCGGTGCAGGGAACGACGAGCCGCGGCGACAACACCGAGGCGTTCGACACGCATCCGGCCTGCCGCGCGGGCTTCGCCGGCAACGTGTCGGCCTCGCCGGCGATCAACGTCGTCAACGTCGGCTCGACCGTTCCGCTCACGTTCGGCTATCCCGGAGCGCAGGGGCTGAACGTGTTCGCGGAGAACTCGCCCTATTCGCGGCAGGTGGAGTGCTCGACGCTCCGCACGGTCGACCCGAACGCGACCTTCATCACGCCGCGTCCGTACCCGGTCGCGATGCAGTCGCCGGGCGGGTCGGGGCTTTCGTATGACAATAAGACGGGCCTCTACACGTTCACCTGGAAAACCGATGCCGCATGGGCCGGAACCTGCCGCGAGGCGGTCCTGACGCGAAAGGACGGCGTGCAGCACCGGTCGTACTTCTTCTTCGACTCGCGGCCCTCGCACAGGGTCTCCGGCCACGTCCGCGACTCCGCGGGGCAGCCGGTCCCGAACGCGACGGTCCGGATCGCCGGCAGCGCCTACGGCGCCGTCCTGACGAACGCCGAAGGCTTCTATTCGTTCCCCTCGGTTGCCGCCGGCACCTACACGGCGACGGCGACGCCGGCGGGCTCGGGGTGCGTGCTGCCTCAGACGCTGGAGATCAGCGTCTCGCGGCCGACCCAGGCTCGACTTCACCCTTCCGACAGCGGGTGGATGCGTTCGGCTACTCGTGCAGAAACGAGGTCGCCGCATTCGAGGAAGCGGCCAACCTGGAGCCGATCACGGGCACCTCGGGAGTCGGCACCGTCGCTCTCCCGTTCCCGTTCGTCTTCTATGGGCAGTCGTATAACAGCGTCTACGTCTGCGCGAACGGATTCGTGGAATTCGCCGGGCCGACGACGACGAACTGCTCGTCGGCGAACGGGACGATCCCGGGGACCGGCCGCCCGAACGGTGCGATCTATCCGTTCTGGGACGATCTCGTCGTCGACGCGGCGTCGTCGATCCGGACGGAGCTCAAGGGGGCGGCGCCGAGCCGGCGGTTCGTCATCGAGTTCCGCAACGTGCACGTCAGCGGCAACACGTCGCAGCGGCTCGACTTCAACGCCGTCCTTCTCGAGAACGGCCAGATCCTGACGCAGCAACGGAACATCGCCGACGACATTCGTGAGCGGGGAAGCTCCGCCACGATCGGCATCGAGATGCACACCGGAACCGTGGCGCTCCTGTACTCGCTCAACACCGCCGTCCTGGCGGTGGAGCCGGGCGTGACGACGATCCGCTACACTCCGCCGCAGCTCTACACGGTGTCGGGGCAGGTGATCGACACGGACGGTACGCCGGAACCGGGGGCGGCCATCACGCTGCAGGCGGCGGCCTTCACGCTGACGGCGACCACCGACGCCGGCGGCTTCTACTCGTTCCCGGGCGTCCCCGCCGGAACCTACACGGCCATCGCCGCCGTGGGGCGGTGCAAGGGAGTCACGGAAACGCTCGTCGTCTCCGGCAACGCGACGCTCGACTTCACCCTCGGCGATGTGCCGGATGCCTTCGGCTATCGTTGCGGTCTGGAGAGCGCGGCCTTCGAGGAGGCGGGCACCGTCCAGCCGATCACCGGCACGTCGGGCGTCGCCGCGGTCGCGATCCCCTTCCCGTTCACGTTCTACGGGGAGACCTACAACAGCGTGTACGTCTGCGCGAACGGGTTCGTCGAGCTCGCCGGGCCGGCGACGACGAACTGCTCGTCGGCGAACGGAACGATCCCCGGCACGGGCCGCCCGAACGGCGCCATCTATCCGTTCTGGGACGACCTCGTGGTCGACGCCCTCGCCTCGATCCGGACGGAGCTCAAGGGCTCCGAGCCGAACCGGCGCTTCGTCATCGAGTTCCGCAACGTCCATATCAGCGGCAACACGTCACAGCGTCTCGATTTCAACGCCGTCCTTTTCGAGGACGGCCAGATCCTGACGCAGTACAAGAACCTCGCCGCGGTCGACCGTGAGCGCGGGAGCTCGGCGACGCTCGGCATCGAAATGCACACCGGGACGGTGGCGCTCATGTATTCGCTCAACACCGCCATCCTTCCGGCCGAGCCGGCGATCACGACGATCCGCTACGTTCCGCCGCCGCTCTTCGCGGTCTCGGGCCTCGTCAGAGACGCGAGCGGGAACCCGGCGCCGGGCGTCGTCGTGACGCTCGAGCGCGCGCCGCTCGTGCTGACGGCGACCACCGACGCGACGGGCTTCTACTCCTTCAACAACGCGCCGGGAGGGGCGTACGCCGCCACCGCCAAGGCGGGAGGGTGCAGCGGGCACTTCCAGTCCGTGACGGTCACCGCCGACCTGACGCTGGACTTCACGCTCGGCGACATCTCCGACGAGTTCGGCTATCGCTGCCGCCTCGAGAACCATGCGTTCGAGGAGGCCGAAACGATCCTTCCGATCAGCGGCGACGACCTCGACGAGCCGGTCGCGGGCGGCATCGAGCTGCCGTTCGCGTTCACCTTCTACGGCCAGACGTACACCGACGCGTACGTCTGCACGAACGGATACATGGAGTTTGCGGGCCCGAGCACGTCGAGCTGCGTCTTCACCAACACGGCGCTCCCGAACACCAACCGTCCGAACGCCGCGATCTACGCGCTCTGGGACGACGTCGTCGTCGATGCCTCCGCGTCGATTCGCACGGAGGTGAAGGGGACGACGCCCAACCGGATCTTCGTCGTGGAATACAGGAACGTCCGCTTCATCAGCGGCACGCAGCGCCTCGACTTCAACATCGTGCTCCACGAGGACGGCCGCGTGATGACGCAGTACAGGAACCTGGCCGAGGACGGGCGTGAACGAGGCAATTCGTCCACCATCGGCATCGAGGACCACACCGGCGCCATCGCCCTCGAGTTCTCGATGAACGAAGCCCTCCTCTCCGTGGAGCCGGCGATCACCTCGATCGTGTACCGGCCTCCCGGGACGCCGTAAACCGTAAGGAAGCCTCATCAGGGGGGAGACCGGATCGCATCCGGTCTCCCCCCTTTTCTTCCAGGGCCGACTCTAGGAGGAGGCTTCCTCGGACAGGTCGCTGCTGATGTACTTGTCCGCCACCGGCACGTGGACCGGTCCGAGCGCCGTGATGCGGTCGAGGGCCCGCCGGCTGTAATCCGCGTGGCGGATGGCGTCCGCCTGCGGTCGCCAGCGGAAGGCGGGATCGCGCGAGAGCAGGAAGTCCACGAAGGGCGCCAGCAGCCGCAGCTCCGGGTTGGCATCCTCGACCCACAGGAACTGGCCCGCGGGATTGACCTCCAGGAAGACGTGCTCCCCCTCCGGCGTCACGATGAAGTCGAAACAGCCGAAGAGGAGCCCCAAGTTCCCCATCAGCCGTCGGCAGGCCTCCTCCACCTCCCGCGGCAGCCGGTCCGGCTCCACCCGGAGGCGAGGCCCCGCGGCCCGCCAGTCCAGGCGCGTCGCTTCCAGCTCCTGCGAGAGCAGCCGGGCGGTCACGAAATGGCCGCCCATCACCGTCACCCGCAACTCGTGGGCCTTGTCGATCCGTTCCTGGAAGATGCCGGGAGTGACCCGCAGCATCTCGTCCTCGGGCAGATCGTCCACGCTCACCTCGCTGGTCAGGAGGACCGCCACCCGGTCGTCGCCCTGCCACTGCGCGGGGTAGAACGGCTTGTACACCGCCCGGCCCTGGAGCTCCGCCACGAACCGCCGGATGCGGGCGGGATCGTTGCTCATCAGCGTGGGCGGCACGGCCAGGCCCGCGCGCACCGCCTCCCGGAGCTGCACCGCTTTCAGCTCGGAGCGGGCGCGGGTCGCGAGGGGGTTCACCCAGAAGGCCTCCGGCGCGGCCAGATGGTAGAGCCCGTCGAGGAAGTCCCGGCACTCCCGCCGCGCCACGGGCACGTCGCCGGGGTGGAGGTCCGGGGGGAGAACGGGCGGCGTCGGACGCCGCATCCACACCACGTCGAACGGCGGGCGTCCCCCTTCCAGGCCCGGCCCCGAGATCTCCCAGCCCACCTCGCCGCCGCGGACGTCGATCGATCCTGTCTGGAGCGTCGGAAAGTCGGTGCCGCACCACAGGACCGCCTCGTGCCCCCGGTCCTCCAGCGCCAGGGCCACTTCCTCCGCGTGGATGTCCTCGGGATAGGTCGGGATCAAGACTCGCGTCATGCAACGTCCTCCAGGGCCCGGCGAGCGGGACGGCTCGTGAAGAGGGGGGGTGGAGACGGGCCCCGGCGGGTAAGGCCGGGGCCTCGGGATGGCGGGGCCGGATCGGACCTCGGCGCCTAGTGGTCGCGGTAGGGGCCGTCCGGCGGATCGGTCAAGGTCCAGCACCGGGCGCGTTCGGCGGCGCTGCCGGTTGCCTTCTCGAGCTCCTCGCGCGTCAGCTCCAGGGCCAGCTTGCGGCCAAGGATACGTCCGGTGTGGGTGTCGTTCTTCTTCATGCTCACTCCTTTCTCGTCCGGAGCAGGCCTCAAGGACCGCTCCCACCAGAAGAGGTGCCTCGAACAGGACAAGGCGAGACCGCCGCCGTCTTGGGCGCGAAGCCGCGCAAGTACTACGGCTCGGTGAAGGTGAAGATGCCGCGCCTGGCCGTACCGGCGAGCAACCGCCGCGGGTCGTGCGGGTCGACCGCCAGGGCGCGGATGCCGAAGGAGCCGGGGGCGATGCCGCCGCCGCCGACCGCCTGCCAGGTGGCTCCGGCGTCGCGGCTGCGGTACACCACCTCGCTCTCGAGCCCGTCGAGGTGGGCGTAAAGCGTCAGCGGCGCCACCGGCGAGGCCACGATCTCCCAGCGGATGCTCTCGGGGCTCGCCGGCACCGTGGCGGGCGACGGCAGCCGCTGCCAGTTGGCGCCGCCGTCGCTGCTGCCGAACAGCCCGTCGCCGGCGGCGGCGAACAGCACGTCGGGCCGCTCGGGATCGAGGGCGAGGCGCGTCACGGCGCCGGGCAGCCCGGCCTCGCGCCGCTGCCAGCTCTGCCCGCCGTCGCCGCTGCGATAGAGGCGCGGCCCCGGCGAGGCGCCGGTGATCGCATAGCCGGCGACCCACACGATTCGCGGATCGCCCGGCGCCACGGCGATGTCCGTCACACCGAGGTTCTCGCCCCTTACGGCCCGCACCGCCTTCCAGGCGCGGCCGTTGGAACTCTGGAACAGGCCGTTCCGGCCGCCGGCCCAGACGCCGCCGCGGGTGCGGGGATCGGCGGCGAGCGCCCCGATGCCGGCGCCGATCCGAGGCACCGCCAGCCAGCGGCGCCCGCCGTCGTCGCTGCGCCAGAGATAGTCGCCGGTCGTCGACCAGACGCGGCCGCGGAGGTTGGGGTCGACGAGGAGATCGCCGGCGCCGAAAACCAGCACGCCGGGGGCGGCGAGGCTCAGGCGCCAACTGGCGCCGTCGTCCTCGCTGGCGAGGAGATGGTCGGAGGCCTGCGCGTACAGCACGCCCGGCTGCTGCGGATCGACGGCGATCGACTCGATCCACCGCCCCGAGAGCCCCGTGCTGGCGGCCTCCCAGTGCTCGCCGCCGTCGCCGCTGCGGAAGACGCCGCCGAGGCTGGCGCTGCCCGCGGAGCCGAGGTACAGGGTGTCGCCGCTCGATGCCATGACGGCGATCGAGGAGCGGGCCTCGGGCTGCCCGGCGGCGGCCCACGACGCGCCCTGGTCGGCGCTCCAGTAGAGCCGGTCGACGGCCCGGCCGGAGGCGTACGAGCGGCCGTAGGCGAACAGCCGTCCGCCATGGAAGCCGAGCAACGCGAAGAGGTCCTTGGGCGCCCGCACCTTCTCCCAGACCGTGCCGCCGTCGCGGCTGCGCAGCACGCCGCCGGCGATGGTGAAGAGAGTGGCGGCGTCCGCCGGATCGACGGCGACGCTGCCGCAACGGCGGCCGAAGCAGCGCAGCAGCGACCAACGGGTCCCCTCGTCGCTGCTGGTGAACAGCTCGCTCGCCGTGCGCGCGTAGAGCTGGCCGTTGGCGGGGTCGATGGCCAGCGACTGGACGCCGCCTGAGAGCGGCGCGATCGGCAGATCGCCGTTGCGCGCCTCCCAGGTCTCGCCGCGGTCCTCGCTGACGAAGATCCCCTCAGAGCTCGCCAGCCAGACGCGCTCGCGCCGCCGCGGGTCGACAAGGAGGGCATTGACGTGCGGCCGGATCGGGAGGCGGGCGGTGATGTCCTGCCAGGTACGGCCCTCGTCGAACGAGCGCCAGACGCCCTCCCAACTGGTGCCGGCGATCACCGCCGTGCCGCTGAGCGCCAGGGCGCGGATGCCGGGGCCGCTGAAGTTGCCGAGGCCGTTGCCGGCGAAGGTCCAGTTGTCGCCGCCGTCGCTGCTGCGGTACACGGAGGCCAGGGTGGCGGCGTAGACGAGGTTCGGGTTGGCGGGGTCGGCGGCGAGCGCGAAGATGGACTCGCCGTCGGGGCCGAGCGGCGACCAGGAGCCGACGGCCGCCGCAGCCGCCGTGGCGAGCGCCAGCGCGCCGGCGGCCAGGAGGGTGACGAGGAGAGGGAGGCGGACGGGGTGGTGGCTCATGGGCGATACCTTCCGTTCTGCGCGATGTTGCCGAAGCAGAGAGCGGTGCGATGGTGGCCAAATGCTTTCGCGGCTCAGCGGCGGCGTTACCAGGGATGAGAGCAGCTCCAGCGTTCGCTGCCGGCGCCTTGCCGGGCGCCATCCCTCAACCATTATATCAAGGATTGCCTCCCTACTCCGCCTCCTCGATCGCCCGGCTGATTGTGAAACGTGCCCAATCCCAGCCCTTCTCCACCCGAGTTTCTCGAACCAAGCGAAGCTCTGCTGGATGTCTGAGTCGTTCAGGATCCGGCGTCAGCCGTTTCGCGAGCATGCCATCCATCCTCCCCAGGATCGATGAAAGCCGGCCGTTGCACCTTTTCCTCTCCTCCTTACGCACCCAGAAAAAATGCAAAGCTGTAGTGGAACTCAGAACGCAGCCTACGCCGCTAATTGTCGTCGGATTGTAGAGTCGGTAGGGCCTCATCTACTCCGACAATTGGCCCTTTTTTAGAGCGTTAGGATCTGTTAGTGCCTTCATGAACTCACGCGCCTGCCGCTCCTGTTCGGACTCGACAACCGGCAATTCGCTCCTGAACTGCTTTGCGCGTTCGAGCTCGAGCTGCAGGGCGCGGCGTTCCACCCGTATATCCCACGCGGCCTCGGTGGCCAGGACTTCCAATTCCCGCAGCCGGGCCGCCCACCAAGCCAGCAGTTCCGAGACTTCCTTATAGGTTGCGGCGGCCGCCGTCATCGTGTTATTGAGCTTCTTGAGCGACTCGTGCATCGCATACGCAGTCGCATTAGCGACGGTAGTCAGACTTGGCAGATACACGCGGATCAGTTGCTCAGTCGACGCCTTATCAATCGGCACCGCCTTGCGATAGAGATCGTTCGCCACATCTTCCAACGGCTTCGCCGAAGCCTCGAGTGGCTCCCGCATCTGAGTCAGCGCGGCGTCAATGGCGTAGAGGCCATCATCATCTCTAAGGCGCTCGGCCTCGCCGATGATAATGGTCCATGCAGCCAGGCTGATGTCCTCTGTGGCCCACTCCGCTTCCTGTTTTGCTTGCGCGCTCTGTTTCATTACCTGATCCGCCTCGGCTTGTTCCTTAGGTAGGGCCGTGCCGTGGGCCAGCAGGCTTGTCGCGGTCTCAATCAGCTCCAACACGTCGAGGACGCTGAACAATGCTTCCATCCCAGCGAGAATGCGGGGTAGATGCTGAGCAAGCTGTCTCCCCAGCGGAATGACGTTGAGCTTGCTGAGGTCTACAAGCTTGGCGATGTTTGCCCTAAGCCCTCCCCCCGCAGTTGCCTTGTGAGTCTTGGGTGTTACCGGCTGCCCCTTGGTCGAAGGTAGCGCTCCCGTCGAGGGTGTCGTGGTCTTAGCCGGAGCGGATGTGGGGGGGAGCGTGCTCTGCACGCCCCTTGCGCCACTTGTGGAGGTCGAGCTAGGCGGGGCCCCTCCCGTGGGCTTTGGTGGCACTCCCTTCCCTCCTATTTCACCTTTGACGATTTCCCCTGAAAGGACCTCCTGATAGGAGCCGCTCTGTGTCACCAACTTTCCACGTTGCGCAGGAGGCGTCCGGAGCGTCTTCGCAGTGAATTCTCCGCCTTTAGTTGGCAGCCTGGGTGGGCCTGAAGAAGTAGGAGCGATCTCGGAAACCATTCGAAAATACTCCATTGGAATTGATTGCTTTGAAACAAACTCCGAGTATGCTCCTCGAGTTCCCGTGTTAATGAAGTTCTTTTCAAAGTAGACGCGATCAATTCTTAATTCATATTTGTGGCGAAGTTTCTCATTTTGCGGAGTACCAGTGTGGCGCGTTACTTCTGCTTGACAGGTCGCTGTGTCACAATCTGTCAATCGGGGATAACCTGGAGGTGATTTAAACGGGGCTCCCATTTCCGTCTTGGCGTCCATTTCCCTCCTGGCTTCAAGGTTCCCATAATGATATAGAACGACTATTTCGGAAGTAGATTTATAACCACCAAGAATTGGCACATCGGCCCTTGGTGACTTGGTGTCTGAAGGCACACGTTGGACGCGGACTCCGGATGTTGTGCTGAGATTAGGCAGCTCTCGTCTTCCATCGCTTTCACGAACCCGACTCCCATTTATACCCGACTGCTGCACTACATGGGTCAACTCATGGGCAATCAACCGCCGTCCTTCGTGAGCCTCCGGTGCGAACCGACTGGCACCAAACACAATGTCATGTCCTACCGTGTAGGCGTGGGCGTTTACGTCCCGCGCCGACTTTTCCGCAGCTCCACCAAAATGCACCTGCACTCGGGAAAAGTCGTAGCCGAAACGTGGCTCCATGAAGGCGCGAGTCGCCGGATCGAGAGGTTGACCGGGTGAGCGCAATACTTCGTGGACGATGGGCGGTGCTGCAATCTGTCCCGTGTCGCTGGCTTGGACGTGCTTTGTCTGTAAGCTCTCATGTTCCCGGCCCGGCTGCTCCGTCTGGCATTTGGGGCACCCTCCGCCGCAAGGACAAGCGCGCTGGAGCTGCGGCTCTGGCGTGCGCATCACTTGCTCAGCCATGCGGTCTGCTTCCTGCTCGTAGCTGTCTCCCAGCTTGTTGATCGCGAGTTTCGTCTGTATCGCTCCTGCTGCAGGAGGATGTATGGGAATCCGGCTAAAATCGTGCCCAAAGCGAGGTGATGCCGGTCCGGTCAATTCGGCTTCGGGTTGTCCAGCATCAGTCTGCAACATCCGCTGCACCGCTTGATTTCCAATCGTGCGCTGTAAGTGAAGGATCGATCTCACCTCAGGGCTTTGCCCAAGATGGCCTCGACCGGGTATCGTAGACTTGGCGGACGTAGTCTGCTGAGTTGCCTTTGGTTTCTGTGCGAAAGTGTGCATGGTCAATCTCCTTTCGCTGGTCAACGCCTACATAGATGAGCGGCGGGACCGCGCGATAGCACGGTATCCGTCCGCGCGACCTTGGGGTTATGCGTTGTCATCAAATTATACATCATGTGCAAGTAACAGTCTTGTCGTGCCTAAAGATGGAAGTTCCACAGTTGATGATATCTTTTCCAGAGGTATGGCAGATCGAGTCTGACGCCGGAGTATCAAGTACGGACGCGCAGTCCTTCCCGGAACCTTTGCCGGATGACGACACCTCTTTGCAGCAGTACTTTTGAGCCTCTAGAGGTCCTGGCGGCACAATGCCTCCTCCAAACGGCCGTTGTCGTTCCCCGACTTCCTCTACCGCAATGCTAGAGCCGCCCTGGGAGCCAGCAGTATAGGCTGCATGTACATTGATCCTACGGCTGCTCTCAATGGTCAGCACGCCCTCGGCACCGTGACTGAATTGGATGCCGAACGATCCTCCTGTGATCAGCCCGCAATCGATTTGTACGGCCGATCCAGCAGGAAGCCTGGACTCCCGGACGGCTGAAACCTCTCCAGGCTGTCCGGCTCCTGCGGGAAAGGTGACAGCAATCCTCTGGCGCAGCAATGTAGGCTGGCCAGTAGGACTGTGAACGCTGATCACGGTGAGATACGACCCTGGGAGAACAGAAGGCGAAACCTGCGAAGTGCCCGGTATGTTTGCCGTGCAAAGGAACTTAGCTTCATAGATAAACGGTAAGTCAGAGGAGTTTGGCTGTTGGGCACTCAACCTTGTGGAAAGAAACCCGAGAGCAGAAACAGTAGCAAAGCTGAGAACCTGCTTGGTACGCCACCGGAATCTTTTCATAACACAACCTCCTAATGACTTTTGGGCTGGACTGCCCCTCTCGCATAACCGCCTAATTATACCCGCACCCGACGCCTTATCACACCACACAGTCACGGGACTTCGATCAACTTAAAAATCGCCATTCATCAATGCCGTTCTGAGCTTTGAAGCTACGTTCATCCTACGCCCGGCTCGCATGTCCGTCAATGCTGAAAGCGGACGTGCAAGCCTCCGCTGGAGGTGCTTACATGTATCGGAACGTGCAGTAAGGCAGCTAAGAAGGATACAAGGGCGGTGGGTCAGGGCGTTGCCACTGAATGGCTTGGGTTCGGTTTCCTCCTACTGGGCCTCAATACACACATGGACCTAACTGAAAAGGAATGACGTCCGCCCGTCCCGCGAGTATCATTGTCTTATGAACAGGACTCGTTTCGCGCTCTCCCTGGTCCTTACCTCGGCATGGCTCGGCGCGGCGGGCCACCCCGCCCACGCGGCTCAACTGGTGGCGCTCACCCCCGAGGAGCAACTTCACGCCGGCGTCTTCCCCGAGCGTCCCGCGGTGGCCGCCCAGCCCGACGGTCCCTATGTCATCGCCTGGTACAGCGACACTGCAGACGGATCTTTCACTTACCGTTACACCCCCGCGGGCAGAGGCCTCGGGGCCGGGGCTTACCGTTTAATTTATAGCCCGACCGGCACTCCTTCCGTGGATGCCGTCACGGCGGGACGGCAGGGCTTCGACGTATTCTGGCATACCGAGTCATATGGGGACGAGCCGACGCGCTTCTACCGGGCCCACCTCAATCTGCAGGGCAGGCCCGAGGGAAAGCCGGTCCGCTTGGGGGGCCCCGGCACCGAATGGGTCTGGCAGGTCCGGGGCAACGGATTCATGGCTGGCTGGTCGCTGCCGAGCCAGCATGGCATCGCGGTCCGGCGCCTCACGGCCTCAGGCCAGCGGACGGGGCCGGAGCTGCGTTTGAACAGCCGTCCGGTCGATCATCTGGCGGGCGTATCCGTCGTGGGCCTCGCCGACGCGAGTTTCGTCGCGGTCTGGCTCGGGAGGATCCCGGGGAGCAGGACCGCGGTCCTGCGCGCCCGCCGGTTCTCCCCCTCCGGCCAGCCTCTTGGACCCGATTTCGACGTCAATACGAGTCCTCTGGGGAGGCTCGACACGTTCAACTTCTCCCCCGGGCTCGAGGTCGCCGCCGCTCCCAGCGGAGGATTTGCAGTTGCCTGGGCCCTCTCCAAGGAGGTTTATCTGCGCTGGTTCAATGCGTCGGGTATCGCGCTGGGCCCCGAGCGCAAGGCCTCTGCATCCGGGGATGAGGTTGCGTTTCCCGAGTCCATGGCGTTCGACGATACGGGGAATCTGCTGCTGCTCTTGAACGTGGATTGGATCTCTCTCAAGCTTCGGCTCTTCGATCCACAGGGTATACCCCAGGGGCCGCCGATAGACCTGCACAGCGACTACACGGACGAGCCAGAGCCCAGGGAAGGCAGCCTGGCTTGGACGGGAGACTCATGGCTCGTCACCTGGGTGGCCGCCATCTTTCCTCATGACCAAAGCGCCATCTTCGTGCGGCGGTTCGGGATAAGGTAAGCAGGGCGGAGCTACCCCCGCCGGTGGCTTCCAGCGCCTCTCGTCCTGGTAGTGGGCGGCCACGTTGGCCTCTCTTGCGTCTTATCCCGCGTTCGCGTCTCAAGACGAAACACCATCCATGAGACGCAACGAGTCCGAGCGGTCACACGGCGGATGGAGGAGCAGCTTCGGGTGGACATCGAGATCCTTCAGCGTCATACCGGCATCAGGTCGGGGCGGTGAAGTTGATCGGGCGGAGGATCAACGGGGAGGGCGGTTCCCCTCCCTACCCTCTCTTTCCGGCGACACCGGCAGGTCCTTACGCCGAGGACGCCTGGGATCTCTACAGGGACATCCGCGAGACGCTGCCGCGGGTGCCCGAGTCCATTCCCGGCGGAGGGAAGACGCCCGCGAGTTGCGAGAAAACCGGTAGAGTCCCCTCCCCCGAAGCTTGAGACGCCACCCTCCGCGTTCACGGCTCCCGGAAACGTTCGCGAGACACAAAGGGCGCTTCCCGAGAGGCGAAGAAACGCGGGGGTGGTCCGCGGATGCGTTTCGGGGACGCTACGGAACGTTCCCGCGCCTCTCCCCCTCTGGGTGGGGACGATCCCCCTTCAGTTTGGAACACGAATCTCTCGGGTTGAGACGCTCGGGCCAGAAGGGGAACGTCTCCACCGGGAAGGTTGGCGTTCCAATCTTGAAGGGGGAGGTTCACCAGAAGGGGGACGTTTCAACCCAACAGGGGAGCGTCCCAAACTTGGAGGGGAGCGTCCCAAGCTCGCAGGGGAACATCCCAGGCGAGAGGGATAGAGTTCCAGTTCCACGGGGAGAGCGCCGCATCCGAAGGGACCATGTCCCGTTCGCGAGGGAGCGCCGCCCGTTCATAATTGCGAAAGCTGCCGGCCCGTCCTGGGATGGCCGAAAGGACTCGTGCGCATGATGGTTCATCTCCTCGACGGTACCTACGAGCTGTTCCGTCACTTCTACGGCCAACGCCGCTTCAACCAGGGCAAGGATGCGCCTTTCGGGGCGGTCACCGGCGTGCTGCATACGGTGCTGGAGATGATCGAGAAGGGGGCGACGCACCTCGGCGTGGCGACCGACCACGTCATCGAGTCGTTCCGCAACCGTCTCTGGCCCGGCTACAAGACGGCGCAGGGCGTCGAGCGCGCGCTCCTCGCGCAGTTCCACCCGCTGGAAGAGGCCCTCGCCGCCATGGGCGTCGCGGTCTGGCCGATGATCGAGCTGGAGGCGGACGACGCGCTCGCCTCCGCCGCCCGGATCGCCTCCGCCCAGGAAGAGCGTGCAGAAGGTCTGCATCTGGACACCCGACAAGGATCTTGCCCAGTGCGTCCGCGGCGACCGGGTGGTGCAGGTCGACCGCCGGGGGAACAAGATCTTCACGGAGGATGGAGTCCGCGAGAAGTTCGGGGTCGTCCCCGGTCCTGATCCCCGACTTCCTCGCCCTGGTCGGCGATGCCGCGGACGGCTATCCGGGCATTCCCGGCATCGGCCCCAAGACGGCGGCACGGCTCCTCAACCGTTACGGCATCCTCGAGAGCTTTCCCCCGGATGTCTTACGGGAACACCGCGACCTGGCGCTGCGCTTCAAGGACCTGGCGACGCTGCGGACCGACGCGCCCCTCTTCCGCGAAGTGGACGAGCTGCGTTGGCGCGGCCCCACCCCGGCGTTCGCCGCCTACGCGGAGCGCCTGAAAGACGCCCGCCTGCTGCAGCGCTGCCTCGGCGCCCCGGTGGCCTGACGAAGAGACCTGACGAAAGGCGCCCGGGCATAAATGCCCGGGCTACCAACAGCGCCAGGTGAACCTGGCTTTGAAGCCCTTCAGGGGGGTTTTGATAGCCGGGATTTATGGGGGGGGCGGGGAAAAAGAGAGGGGGGTTTCAGGAATCCCTCATTGGAGGGGTTCCCTGCGCAGGACCCGTCCCGGCTTGAGCCCGGTCGCCGCGCCGCTCGTGAAGACGGTCCGGCCGTTCACCCAGACGCGCTCGATGCCCTTGGCGAGGGCGTGCGGGTCGCTCGTCGTCGCGCGGTCGATCACCGTGGCGGGGTCGAAGAGCACGAGGTCGGCGTAGGCGCCGGGCACGAGGCGGCCGCGGTCCTTGAGGCCGGTGTGATCGGCGGCGAGCGAGGTCATCTTGCGCACCGCCTCCTCCAGGCGCAGCACCCCGCGCTCGCGCACGTAGCTCCCGAGGACGCGCGGAAAGGCGCCGAAGCCGCGCGGATGCCGGCCGTCGAGCTCGCCGTCGGTGCAGAGATTGGTGTGCGGCCAGGCGAGGAGCCGTTCGAGATCGCCCTCGATCATGCTCGTGCCGATGACGCTCTCGACTCCCTCCTTCCCCTGCCGGCGCAGCGCCTCGGCGTCGCGGATGAGCGCGACCAGCGTCACCTCGGGCGCCTCGCTGCGCTCCTTGGCGATGTCGGCCACGGTGCGGCCCGCGTAGGAAGGGTTGGGAAGGTAGCGGCCGAGCAGCAATCCTTCGGCCGGCGCGATCTCGGCGAGCACCTGCCGGGCGATCGCAAGGTTTTCGAAGTCGCGCTCCGGGAAGAGCACGGTGAGCGTCGAGTGCCAGTAGAGATAGGGATAGATGTCGGCCGTGACGTCGATCCCCTGCGCCCGCGCGCGGTCGAGCAGCGCGAGCAGCCGGGGCGCCTCGCCCCAGAGGTTCCGCATGGCGAGCTTGACGTGCGAGATCTGCACGGGGAGCTTCGCCTCCCGGCCGATGGCGAGGATCTCGTCGATCGCCTCCCAGAATTTCCGGTCCTCGCTGCGGATGTGGCTGATGTAGCGGCCGCCGTGCCGGGCGGCGACCTTGGCCAGGTCCATCAGCTCGGCGCGGGTCGAATAGATCCCCGGGTCGTACTCGAGCCCGGTCGAGAGGCCGAGGGACCCCGCCTCGAGGTCGCGCTCGAGCAGGCGCGACATCGCGGCCACCTCGCTGCGCGGTGGCGGCGCGGCGGAAGTCCCCGCCCAGCACCTTCTCGCGCAGCGTGCCGTGGCCCGAGTACGAGGCCACGTTGACCGCCGCCGGAGCGCGCTCCAGACGCGCGAAGAAGTCGCTCAACGGGAAATCCGATTCGCCGTCCTGTCCGCCGACGACGGTGGTGATCCCCTGGCTCACCGCGCCGAGCGCCTCCGGCATTTCGGCCAGGTCCGCGGCGGCATGAGAGTGCGTGTCGATGAACCCCGGCGCGAGGACGAGTCCCTGGGCGTCGAAGCACCGCCTCGCCCGGGACCGGCTCCACCTCGCCCACCGCGACGATGCGGTCGCCGGCGATCCGCAGGCTCCCCATCCGCGCCGGAGCCCCGGTGCCGTCGATCAGGCGGGCGTTCACGATCCGCAGCGTCTCGGAGACGGCGGGAGGCGAGGAGGGTTGCGAGACCCCGAAGAGGACGGAGGCGACGAGCAACCCAAGGCCAAAGGATCGGACGCGGCGAGAAAGGCTCATGGCGGGGATTGCCGCAGAATCTTCTCCATCGCTTTTCCTTTTGCGAGCTCATCAATCAGCTTGTCCAAATAGCGAATCTTTTGCATCAGCGGATCTTCGATTTCTTCCACGCGAATACCGCACACGACGCCTTTGATCAGCGAACTATTCGGATGAATGGCTGGTGCTTGAGCAAAAAAGGTTTCAAGATCGTTTTCCTGTTCGATCTGCTTCTGTAATCCCGCCTGGTCATAGCCAGTCAACCAGCAGATGATCTGGTCAACTTCTTCTTTCGTGCGATTCTTGCGTTCCGCCTTTTGAACATACAGCGGATAAACACTTCGCAAATTTTATCGCGAAAACGCGATTCTTAGGCATCGTCATTCCTCCGTGGGTCGGGGCCCCATACGCATGCTGTCTTCAGCGCGCTAACGCGCTTGGCAGTGAGCGAGTGGGAACAGCGCTGTTTGCGGTTTCCGTCCGCTCGACTGACCCAGTTATGCGCCTCTTTCATGAACCACATAGGTCAAACCAGCCTCGAGAATAGAAGTGCTGACTGCCTGATAGAGGCGGCTTAGATTTGCAAGCGAAGGATCGTTGGCCGCAGGTTGTACGAACAACTCGGTCAACTCCACCAAACCAGCTGCAAACAGTCGTCTGTTCTGCGGAGCCATTTGAGGCAGAATAGTCTCTGCAAGAACGACTACGCTCCATATCAAGTCACCAAAAGTAGCTCTGCGGGGAAAATTGTTGTTTAACCACCAAAACACTGGTCCGCGAGACCGATAATAAAGATAAAGATCCAGCTTAATTCCTGGTAGAGTGTCTCCGAAGCCAATGAACTGAAGCGCCCTTTTCTGGGCGGAGAGTGGTTCGAAGGATGTTGGGTCAGTACCACTCGCGACGGCTCTGGCTAGGTCACCGACGACTCTTCCAAGCGCTATTCGGGTGTGCTCAGGATCAGAATTCAGAAGCCACCTAAGTTTGCACGCCCACAAAAGGCACAGCTCAATCTTCGCAACCACCAGCACCTCAGACGGGAGGGTAACCCGCCAAGATCCAAGCGGTCCCTGCGATACGAGGCTTACGGTCAGGACACGTTTTGAGCCGCCAGAAAGCCATTTCGTGGCGAAACCAAGAACTACCAAAAGCAGGAGGAGTATGGCAATCCACGTCATTCTGTGTCAGTCTCCCGCAGCCTCGCTGATTTCACACCTACTGCCCCACAAAGTGCCGGGCTACAGCTCGAAACTCGCTTGGCACCGGGACCTTCTCGCGCTCAAGGCGACTTATGCACTCCTCCAGCTCTCTTCGGTCCACTTCAATACTCCAGACGTTCTCGCCTCCTCGCTTCCAGACAAACAAGGCTTCGTTTGGAGCAGAATCCAGGCTCTGCTGGCCAGCCGCCGATTGGCCATCCTCATATGCGGTAATCGTAAGGTCCGATTGCGATAACGCCCAGTAGAGAGTTCCCCAGTCTATTTCCATGGCTAGCTCCTGCCGCATAACGTGACCCAAATCAGCGGCGCCGGTCAAAGGCCACCGCGGTTGCTCGAGGCCACGACTATCCACATGCCTCTACCGCTGATGATAACTCAAGCGTCCACTGCATTTGTTGGTTAGGCGTCTAGTCACTCGTGCTGAAGGGACGGAGGCTCATGTCACGGTAGTACCACTTGCCGAACTTATGTTGATTCTTCTCATAGAACTTCGTGAACTGGGGGTAGAACATGTCGAGGATGCGGCGGGTCGAGACGCAGGCCTGGACCCAGTACTGCTCGGCGAGCGCCGCGTAAATGGTCTCGATGAGCCAGCCGAGTTCGGTGTAGAAGACGCGGAGGTCGGCATAACCCCGTTCAAGCTCGTAACTACTCATGGTGAGAGCGTCGAGAATTCGTTCAACGGCGTTCCCCTCAACTCCCTGCCCCATCCAGAGGTCGTGCATGCGGTAGGGGAGTGGTGCCGGCTCGGGAGCGGGGGGAGCCTCCGTCGAGAAGCTGACCGGCCGAGGCTGGTTCTCGGCTTGCACGCGCTGCCAAACTGCGATCTCTTCGCGCAGCGCTTCCTTGAACTCTGCCACTAGGCGCAGGGCGTTCTCGAACCTGCGTTGGCGCTGATTGGCGAGATACGTGAAGAGCGCTACAACGCCACCTGTTGCGATGATGGCGAGTTGGGCCCAGCTTCTCACCTCCGTCCAATCCACTTGCGCCCAAGTAACCACGTTCGTCTCCCCAAACGCCTACAGGTCTCACCGGCGAATCGGCATTTATCCGCGGAAGCTTATCCGACCAGGTCACTCCATGGTTTCATATCCACCGAAATCCCATAACCCCATCCACAACAACTATTTGAGCACAGCATACGCCTCGCTGAAAGACCGGTCAACTCCTCGAATAATGCCTAAGCGTCTCCCGAGCATCTTGCCCCGGTTACGAAAACCTCTGTGCGAGGCGGTAGAGACGCCCCAGCCCGTTTCAGAACGCCCTCCGCAGGCCGCCCACGTCGGGGCGTCTCGAGGCGGGAAGGCCGGTCCGTCTGTCCATTTCGCTCGGCGGGCACGCGAAAGGATCCTCCTTCCCTCGTCCGACGAAGGCGTGAATCGTAGCGCTGTCTCCGTCCCGGAGACGACCCGACGTGGGAGGCCTGCCGAGGGTGTTCTGAAAGGGGCTGGGGTCGTCTCTACCGCCTTTCCGGCAGGTCTCCAGGACTGGTAAGCTGTGTAGAAGATAGGCTCAGAACCTGACGCAGGTCCCCTCCAGATCCCGAGAGCCTCCTCCGGGCGGGACGCAGCTCGGAGGTCCACCGACTGACTCAGAAGACTCTCCTCCCTCTCCGAAGCGCGGGAAGCCGCGTCGCAAAGTTCGGGCGGCGCGTAGCGGATTCCGGAGGCCGTAGACATCTCCGGCGACGCATACCAAGATTCGCAGACGCGTAGAGGAATTCCGAGACGCGTAGATGTTTCCAGCGGCGCGTACGAAGATTCGGCGGCGCGTAGTTCTTTCTGGAGACGCGTACAGGAATTCCGCGGCGCGTAGACGTCTCCGAAGACGCGTAGAGAGAATCCGCGGCGCGTAGATATTTTCAGCGACGCGTACAAAGATTCGGAGACGCGTAGATGTTTTCAGCGGCGCGAAGCAAAATTCGGAGACGCGTAAAATCCCGCGGCGACGCGTAGTGGGACTCCGAGACGCGAAGGGAAGCCGCTTCGCGTCTGGGATGGGCCGGCGGGACGCCGGCGGTCCCAGGGGCGTCGCTCAGGGCTCGGCCACTTTCCTCCAGTCCTCCCAGTCCGCTTGGAGCGCCTCGGAGGGGGCCGCACGGTTTCAGCCCTCGCTCGTTGATGCAGCCTCGCGGCCTTCTCAGTAAGGCCCCTGATGGATGATGCCGAACCGTTCCACGTCCTTGATGAGTAAACGCTTCGAGGGGACCGAATAGAACCCGTCCTGCCTCACCGCCTCCTCGATCTCGTAGACGTTCTGGTCGAAGAGCAGGACGATGCGGTTGACGAAGAAGACCTTGCGCTCGCACCGGCTCTCCCGGCCCCGCTCGTCGAAGCAGCTCACCGTCTCGGTAGTCTCGCGGATCTTCGGTGGGTGAAACGAGGTGCCGAGCTTCAGGAGCTGAACCAGATCCTGTCCCCAATCGTCTTCCGAGGTCTCTGGGCGGATTTCGATCAGGCCGTCCAGTTGGAAGAGCTGGTAGGTCTCCCCCGAGCTGAAGAACCGCACGTATTCGAGGGCTTGCTCGGAGGTGCGGATGTCCACCTTGCCGAGCAGGTTCCAGGGATGCGCCAAAAGGACGGGGCGGCCTCCGCACTCCAGCCATGCGCCCCATGGTAGGAGCATGGCGGATCCCACCCAGCGCTTCCAGACCCGGCAAGGCGGCTGGAGCGAGGAGAGGGGGAGAACCGTCCCTGCCGCCGCGTCCGGCTTGGCCGGCGGACGCTCCGCCGCCGGCAGGGCGCAACCAAAGAGCAGGAGGCTGGCCGTAAAGACTAGATTCCTTACCAGGTCTTGGTGTCGCATCCGTGGTTCTTTTTGCCCTTCTGTTTGATCTCGCGTTGGCGGGCCAGGATCTGGCTCATCCGGTCGCCCGTCGAGCCCTTCCTCTTCCCTTCCAGACAATGGTACTCCGCCTTGTAGCCGCCGCATTCCGAGTCGTTCCATTGCGTCCTCGTCATCTGGAACTCGCAATGACCGTCCGGCTTGTTCTGGCAGCATGCCGGCAGGTTGGTGCCGTACCAGGTTATATGGTCGGCCTCATGTACATAGACGCAGGCGCGTGTATCCGCATTCCCTCCCGGCCGACCTTCGCACACTTTGAACCCACCATTGCCGTCGCAACAGATGTAAGCGGCGGCCGAGCTCGCCTTGGGGCAGCTCACGAGGCCGAACGGATCGATCTCGAGGAGGGGGTTACCCGCGGCATAGGCATAGGGGTTCGCGTCACCGGTGAGACCGAGCGGATCGGGCGACGCGTAACGGCCGGTCTCCGGCTGATACCAGCGGTAGAGATTGTAATGGAGCGGGCTGTCGAGCCTTGGGTTGCGCCAGGTCTCGTCCTCCCATTGACCGGGCAGACGGAGGAAGACCCCGGCTGCCTGGGCCCCATTCCAATCCTCGCCGAACGGCTCCAGGCCCCCTTGCCAAACGGCGGCACCCGCGGCGTCGGTGGCGAGCACCGGACTCCCGAGATGGTCGGTCGTCAGGAAGGTCAGTCTGGTCGTCGAGGTCGCCGGCCCGACCGGCGGCGTCGTCAGCCGCGCTTCCCAGGTGGCCACCGGCCGGTCCGCGAAGTAGACGATGCAGACATCGGTGCGGATCTCCGGCTGGTTGCGCGGCGAGGAGGGGCTGCGGCGCCTCACCTGGCCGCGGTGGTAGAGCACTCCGGCGGAGCTGTAGGTCGCCATGGTCTCGATCTCGGGTGTGGGGCTGCCGAGAACGGAGGTAAAGGAGGAGCCCGAAAGGAAGCTTCGACCGTCATAAGAGAGCCGTAAGAGACCTTGCGATGCCGTCTCGCCGCGGATCTGCGACAGCCGCTGTCCACCGTCGAAGGTGTAGCGCAGCTTGTTGCTTTCGCCCCGCGCCTCGGACGCGAGCTCGCCGGCGGTATCGTAGAAGAACTGGGAGACATCGCCGCCACCGTGATCGATCTGGCTCAGGCGCGGCAGGTTCCCCGCGGCCGAATTGGACGGATATGCATAGGTGCTCGTGGCGCCGTCGCGGGTCTCGCTCAGCCGGTTGCCGGCGCGGTCCCAGATCCAGCCGCGCGTCCCCCAGGGACCATTGGCCTGAGTGAGGAAGTACTCCACGTCCTGATACCCGAAGCTCCGTGAGGATCCCGGCGTCAGGTTGTCGGCGATGGCCGTGACATTGCCCAGGCCATCCGTCGTGTAGGTCCAGTCGAGGCGTCCCGGCACCGAGATGCCGCTGGGATGATAACTGCCGTCGAAGGCGCGGACCTCGGCGAGGCCGTTGCCCAAGGCCAGCGACGCCAGGGGGCCGCCGGCTTTATAGGAGGAGGCCGACACGATGGTCTGGACCGGACCGCTCCCATTCTGCAGAGAAACGGTGGCCTGCCGGTCGGCGAAATCATAAGCGTAGGCGGCGGTAACCGATCCGGGATAAAGGATGGACTGCCGGTTGCCGTTCCTGTCGTAACCGAAGCTGAGGGCGCCGTCCTGGAGGACCCGTCCGAACCGGTCGTAAGCGTACGAGACGGTCTGACCGTTACGGATCAGCGCCGTGATCCTGCCCTTCGAAAAAGGGACGGCCGGATCATCGTAGACATAGGTGGTGTCGAGCGCGTTGTCCACGTAGTCGACGAACGTCGCCCGGTCCAGAGGATCGACCGTGCGCGCCACGGTGACGTTCCGCGCATCTGTCCGGCTGACGAGCTCACCGTGTTCGTTGTAGGTATAGGTCGTCGTCCCCGCGACCTCGGAGACCTCTCGCGTCTTGAGGCCGCGGTCGCTGAAAGTGACGCTGGTCACCGTGCCGTTGGGGTCCGTCATCCCGATGAGGTTGTCCTGCACGTCGTAAGCATAGGCGGTGACGGCCGTGCCGCCTCCCACTCCGGTCCAGGGCCGGGATTCGGACGTGCTCCGGTTCAGTACGTCGTGAGCGATGGTGAGGGTCGCGGCCGCCGTCTGGTTGAGGCTGGGGTGGTTGGCATCCCAGATCTTCTCCAGATTGCCTTCGCAGTCGTAGGCGTACTCGGTGGCTGCGCCGTCGGGCTGGATCGTCTTGTCGAGATGGCAGCGGCTTGAATACACGTAATCGGTGGCGGCGTCGGCGATCCAGGCCGAACCGTTCCAGCGCTGTAGCTCGTCGCGCGTGCGCTTGCCGGCGCCGTTCAAGGTGTAGACCCTGCGTTCGCCTGGAGTGACCGCGTCGGGCTTGCGTTCCACGCTGATCAGACGGCCGGCCGTGTCATAGCCGTACTCGACGACATTGCCACGCGGCAAGGTGGTGCGGAAGAGGTCGCCGAAGACATTGTAGACGTTGGTCGTGGTCAGATCCTCGGCCGCGGCCGCTCCCCTCTGCGTCGTCGAAAGGATGCGATTCAGGGCATCGTAGGAGGTCTCGGCGATGACGCTGTTCGGATCCGTCACCGAAGTCGCCCGGTTGAAGACGTCATAGGAGAAGGTCGTGGCGCCGATGATCGGATCGATGCGCGTCAGCGGGAACATGTCTCCCCGTGCTGGATCGTAGGTGAAGCTGGTGACGTCCTGAGCACCGTAGCCCGGAGGATCGACGCTGGTCGGCCTCCCGGCGGCGTTGAAGGTGGTCGACGTCGTGTAGCTGAAAGCGCTGCCCGCTTCAATGCCGCTGATCGTCGTGTCCGTTGGATTCCCTTCACCATCGTAAACGTAGACGGTCGCCCGCACGCCGGAACCCGAGGTGGACGGCACCTCCATCCGGGTCGCCAGCCCCGGGAACGGCCCGTTGTGCTCCCAGGTCGTGGTGCGTTCCAGCGGCGTGCCCAGGGCCTCGGTCTTCGAGGTCATCAAGCCGTTGGCGTTGTAGGTGAAGGCTGTCGTCGTCCCCCGGCCGTCGATCGTCCGCGTCGGCCGCAGCGGGTTGGCGGTGTCTTCATAGAAAAGCCGCGTGTTCGGCCCCAGGCCGCAACTCGGGCAATCGCCGGAGATCTCCGTCACGCGCGGCTTGTCGCTCACCGTGTCACGGCCGATCGTGTAGGTGGCCACCTTGCCGAGCGGATCGGTGATCGTGGTCACCGCCGGTCTGGACGGATTGTCGTAGCTGAAGCTCCACTTCTCCACCGCGTTGGCGCCCGTGAAGCTGGCGTCGCCCCGCCAGAGCTTGACCGTGTTGCCCTTCGCATCGTACTCCCAGGCGCTGTCGGCCCGGCGCGAGCCGTCCGTGCCCACCAGATCCATGCGCGTCATCCACCCCGGATTGGCCGCGTCGCCATAGAAGAATTCCCACTTCGTGCCGTCCGGCCGGTCGATGCGCACCAGGTCGTTGCCCGTCCAGGTGTAGCTCCACGTACGGCTGGCGGAGCCGCCCACACCGACTTCGGTGATCGTGGCGAGCTTGCCCGTGGGGTGATAGCCAAAGGTTTCGCCGCGGCCGTCCGGGAAAGTGACCGTCGTGAGCCGGCCGCCGCTGTAGGTAGCCACCTTGGCGTTGCCGTTGCGGTCCACCGTCTGTGTCCACAGGCCGGCGTTGTCGAAGACGTGGACGGTGCCGTCGAGCTCGCGCAACTCCCAGCCGGAGCCGGTGCGGTGGAGCTTGCGGTACTCGTCCGAAGGGGAAACCGTCTGGTAGATGCCGCCTGAAAGATTGGTGAACTCGCGGAAGGTGGCGGTGGGAGTGATCAGCCAGACGTGGGTGTCGTTGGGATCGAGCACGATCCGCTGCGCGTAATCGTGGGACCAGTAGCGGCCGAGGGTCGTGTTCCAGGCCGCCGAGCCGGCGAAGCCGGCACCGCCGGCGCCGCCGGCGGCGTAGCGCAGCATCGCGCCCGGCCCGGAGTTGCCGGGAGAAGCGCCCCCACCGCCGCCGCCCACGCCGCCGTTGCCGCCGCCCACAGTCTTGCAGGACGTGCAGTCGCACTCGTGCTTGCGCGGCACCGGGCAGCCGAGCGCCTGGGCCACGGCCGGGGGCGTCAGGTTCAGGCCGGAGATGTCCTGCCGCTTGGGGCAGGAAAAACGGCTCTCGCAGGAGAACACGCTGATCGAAAACGTGGTCAGCTTGGGATCGGTCAGGTTGCTGCAACTGACCCCGCCCACCGTCATCGCGGTCTCCCCGAAATCGCCGGTGTACTGGGCGCCGATGATGCCGCAGATCGAGATCTGGCCGCAGTTGACGTCGAAACGCGGAGCGCAGCTTGCGGGCGGCGTGCCGCCCTGGAACCAATAGACCTTGGGCGTGGGAGCGCCGAAGGAGCTGCCGGCGATGGCGATGTTCTGCTTGTTGCCCGGAAACTCCAGCGGCACCCGCAGCCGGATGGTGCAGGCGCTCACCTTGGGATCGCAGCTCGGGTTGACCAGCTCGATGACCGGACCGCTGCTCTTGGCCTTCTCGCACTTGAAGGTGTCGGAGCAGGTAGCGGTCGACGTGCTGGTGCCGGCGAAGTTGTTGTAGGTGATCGTATCCCAGCCGGCGGCGTTGGCGCACACCGGCTGCGCCGCGGCCGGGTCGGCGACGGCGAGCAGCAGGATAACAACGAAAAGAGAGAAAACCGACAGCCTGGATGCGAAGCTCATATCATCTCCGTGTTCTCTGCCTACTGGTGGTCTTGTCATCGCCGGGACCCAGGACGATAACCGGCAATGCCCCGCCGCGGGCTGGGGTATCCCAGTAAAGGATTTCTTGACTTGAGGGGGACAGGACCACGCTCAGAGAGCGGGTCCTGAAGCCGAAGCACGTCCGCTTCCAGAGCAACACCTCGCGCTGCTGCGAAGCGGAGCTCCCCAAAGAACCGTCCGGCACCGCGAGACCATCGATCCCCTCACGGTAGATCTCGTTCGCCGTCGTGAGATATCGGCGATCGGGCTGTCCGATCCTTTCGAGCAGCGGCGCTACCGAACCCGAAAGCTGGTTCAGTGGCAGAGAGGACGGCAGGTCGTGCCTCTTACAGCGATCATATTCCCGGAAACCCAGGGCGATCACGGTGAGCGGCACGACCAGCGCGACGATCATCAGCGCTCGTTTCATGAGGCCGCGATCCCAGGCGTCATCGTAGACAACTGAAGAAATCCACCACATCAAAGAGCTGCTGCCGCCCTGACAACCGCCACTGCCTGCTCTTGGCTCTTTGCACGAAACGCTCCTGCCCCCGTGTGCTCGCGTCCTTACAGGCTTGCTCGGAAGGGAATCGTTGGTTTTCGATCGGTGGCAGCACTGGATCGGCGACCTGCACGATCCACTGCTCGGCGATCGATACGTGCATGTTCTCGTGCTCCCGGACGCAGGGACGTCGGCTATCCCGGGGCAACAGCATGCGGAAAGGCAGTTTGATGCGGAAGGTCGTACACCAGCCGCTGCCGCAGCAATAGCATTGGTAATCGACGCGCCATCCCGAGGGGATCGTCGCGCCTCCGGAGGTGACCCCGTCCTCTTCCTGGACCGTGGTTTCCACCACGTAGAGACCCAGAGGATCGGTCAACCGGGTTGGCCGGGAATTGGCGTAGACGTACGGGGAGATGCCGGCGCCCGGAACCTCGAGCGGATCGGGAGAGCCGTACCTGCCGGTGCCGGGCTCATACCAGCGGAAGACGTTCTGATCCAGGTCGCTGTCCAGATCAGGATTGTCCCAGGTCTCGTCCTGCCATTGCCCCGGAAGGCGCAGGAAGATCCCCGCTGCCTGGGCGGCGTTCCAATCTTGACCGAAAGGATCGAATCCTCCCTGCCAGACGATCGCTCCGCCGGCATTGGTCGCCAGGACGGGAGTCCCGAGGTGGTCGGTCGTCAAAAAAGTGACGGCTGCGCTGAGCGTCGGGCTGCCTGACGGAGGCGTCGATGTCCGCTTCTCGAAGAGTGCCACGGGACGGCCGCCGAAGTAGAAGATGTAGCCCTCGCTGCGGATCTCCGGCTGGTTGCGCGGCGAGGAGGGCCCCCGGCGGCGCACCTGCATCCGGTGCTGCAGCAGCCCGTCGGAGCTGTAGGTGGCCGCCGTTTCGATCAGGGGAGCCGAGCCTGGAAGCAACAGGAATGTCGAGCGTGAAAGGAAGCTGCGGCCGTCATAAGTCAACTGCGAGAGGCCCTGGCCTCCGGTCTCCATGTCGTTGCGCAGTTGCGACAGGCGTTGGTCGGCCCCGTAGCCCAGGCGCAGCTTGGCCGTGGCTTCCGAGCGGAACGTCAGGTCTCCCGCCAGATCGTAGAAAAACTGTGAGGCGCCGCCGGCTCCTTGCAGGATCTGGGCGAGTTGTGACGAGTTGCCGCTGGCGGCGTTCGGTGCGTACACGTAGGTATCTGTCACCCCGTCTCGCGTCTCGCTGAGCCGGCTGCCTGCCTTGTCGTAGGTCCAACCGCGCGTCCCCCAGGGGCCATTGCCCTGGATCAGGAAGTACTGGAAATCCTGATAGGCGAAGCTGCGCGAGTTGGCGCTGTTGAGGTTGTCGCCGACCGTCAGGACGTTGCCCACGCCATCGGTCGTGTAGCCCCAGTCGAGCCGGCCGGGGACGGAGATCGCGCTGGGCAGATAGCGAGCGTTGAAGGAGCGGGCCTCGCCCAGACCATTGCCGAGCGTAAGCGAGGAGAGGGGGCCCAGAGCCTTGTAAGCGGCGGCTGAGACCAGGTTCTGGACTGGACCGGTCCCGTCCTGCATCGACAGGGCCGCCGGCCGGTCCGCGAAGTCGAAAGAGTAATTCGCCGTGACGTTGCCCGGATAGGCCACGCCACGCCGGTTGCCGTTGGCATCATAGGTGTAGGCGAGAGCGCCGTCCTGGAGCATGCGGCCGAAGCGGTCGTAAGAATAGGCGTGGGTCTGGCCGTTGCGAGTGATTGCCGTCAGCCGTCCCTGGGCGAACGGTACGGCGGGATCATCATAGGTGTAGGCCGTATCGAGCGTCACGTCAGGGTAATCGGTGAAGGTGACGCGATCCAGCGCGTCGACGATGTGGCTTGAGGCGATGCCTCGGGCATCGGTCCGGCTCACCTGTACGCCATGCTCGTTGTAGGTATAGCTAGTCGTTCCGGCGGCCTCCGACGTCTCGCGCGTCAGGAGGTCACGATCGCTGAATGCGTAGCTCGTCACCGTCCCATTGGGGTCCGTGGTCTGGATGAGATGGTCCTGCACGTCGTACGCGAGCTGTGTCACCGTGCTGCCACCGCCGGTGCCGGTCCAGGGTTGGCTCGCGCCCGTCCTGCGATTCAGCACGTCGTACGTGAAGATTTGCGTCGCGGCGTTGGTCTGATTGCCACTGGGGTGATTGGCGTCCCAGACTTTCTCGAGGTTCCCCTCGCAATCGTAAGCGTACTCAGTGACCGTGCCGTCGGAGTGAATCACCTTGTCGAGGTGGCACCGCGTCGAATACACGAGATCCATCGAGAAGTCGGTCACCCAGCCCGCGCCGTTCCAGCGCTGCAGCTCCTCGCGGGTGTGGTTGCCGGATCCGTCGAGCGTATATACCTGGCGCTCGCCTGGAGTGGCCGCATCGGCCTTGCGTTCCAACCTGACCAGGCGGCCGGCGTGATCGTAGCTGTATTCGACGACGTTGCCGCGCGGCAGGATCGTGCGCGAGAGATCGCCGAAGACGTTGTAGACGTTGGTGGTGACCAGATCCTCCGCCGGGCTGCTCCCCTTCCGGGTGCTTGTGGTCACGCGGTTGAGCGCGTCGTAAGCCGTCTCGGCGGCGACGCCGTTCGGGTCCGTCACCGAGGCGACCCGGTTGAAGGCATCGTAGGAGAACGTGGTGGCGCCGGCGAGCGGATCGGTGCGCGTCAGGGGAAGCATGTCGCCACGCGCCGGATCGTAGGTGTAGACGGTCACGTCCTGGACGCCGTAGCCGGGCGGATCGACGCTCGTGGGCAGCCCGGCGGAGTTGAAGGCGGTCGTCGTGGTGTAGCTGAAGGCGCTGCCCGCCTCGACGCCGCTGGCTGTCTGATCCGTCAGGTTGCCTTCGGCGTCGTAGACGGAGACGGCCGCACGCACGCCGGAACCGGAGGTGGACGGCACCTCCGTCCGGGTCGCCAGCGCCGGGAACGGCCCGTCGTACTCCCAGGCCGTGGTGCGCTCCAGCGGCGTGCCCACGGCCTCGGTCTTCGAGGTCGCCAAGCCGTCGGCGTTGTAGGTGTAGGCCGTCGTCGTCCCCCGGCCGTCGATCATCCGCGTCGGCCGTAGCGGGTGGGCGGGATCGTCGTAGAAGAGCCGCGCGTTCGGTCCCAGGCCGCAGCTCGGGCAATCCCCGGAGATCTCCGTCACCCGCGGCTTGTCGCTCACCGTGTCGCGGCCGATCGTGTAGGTGGCCATCTTGCCGAGCGGATCGGTGATCGTGGTCACCACCGGCTTCGACGGATTGTCGTAGCTGAAGCTCCACTTCTCCACCGCGTTGGCGCCCGCGAAGCTGGTGTCGCCCCGCCAGAGCTTCGTTGTGTTGCCTTTGGAATCGTACTCCCAGGCGGTGTCGACCCGGCGCGAGCCGTCCGTGCCCACCAGATCCATGCGCGTCATCCAGCCCGGATTGGCCGCGTCACCGTAGAAGAATTCCCATTTCGTGCCGTCCGGCCGGTCGATGCGCACGAGGTCGTTGCCCGTCCAGGTGTAGCTCCACGTGCGGCTGGCCGCGCCGCCTACGCCCACCTCGGCGATGGTGGCGAGCTTGCCGGTGGGGTGATAAGTAAAGGTTTCGCTACGGCCGTCCGGGAAGGTCACCGCCGTGAGCTGCGTGCCGCTGTAGGTGGCCACCTTGGCGTTGCCGTTGCTGTCCACGGTCTGCGTCCACAGACCGGAGCTGTTGAAGGAATGGACCCTGCCGTCGAGCTCGTGCAGCTCCCAGCCGGAGCCGGTGCGGTGGAGCTCGCGGTACTCGTCCGAAGGGGAAACCGTCTGATAGATGCCGCCCGAAAGGTTGCTGAGCTCGCGGAAGGTGGCGGTGGAGGTGAGCAGCCAGACGCGGGTGTCGTTGTTGACACCGGGATCGAGCACGATCCGCTGCGCGTAATCGTGGGACCAGTAGCGGCCGAGGGCCGTGTTCCAGGCCGCCGAGCCGGCGAAGCCCTGACCGCCGACGCCGCCCGCGGCGTAGCGCAGCATCGCGCCTGGACCGGAGCCGCCGGGAGCGGCGCTGCCGCCGTCGCCCGCGTTGCCGCCGCCGCCGTGACCGGCGGTCTTGCAGGAGGTGCAATCGCAGTCCGCCTTGCGCGGCACCGGGCAGCCGAGCGCCTGGGCCACGGCCCCGGGCGTCAGGTCCAGGCCCGAGAGATCCAGCCGCTTGAAGCAGGAAAACCGGCTCTCGCAAGAGAACACGCTGATCGAAAACGTGGTCAGCTTGGGGTCCGTCAGGTTGCTGCAACTGACGCCCCCCACCGTCATCGAGGTGTCGCCGAAGTCGCCCGTGTACTGGGCGCCGAAGATGCCGCAGATGGAGATCTGGCCGCAATGGGCGTTGAAGCGCGGCGCGCAGCTCGACGGCGGCGTGCCGCCGAGGAACCAGTAGACCTGGGGAGTGGGAGCGCCGAAGGTACTGCCGGCGATGGCGATGTTCTGCTTGTTGCCCGGAAACTCCAGCGGCACCCGCAGCCGGATGGTGCAGGCGCCGATCTTGGGATCGCAGCTCGGATTGACCAGCTCGATGACCGGACCCGTGCTCTTCGCCTTCTCGCACTTGAAAGTGTCGGAGCAGGTCGCGGTCGACGTGCTGGTGCCGGCGGCGTTGCTGTAGCTGATCGAATCCCAGCCGGCGGCGTTGGCGCACACCTGCGCCGCGGCCGGGTGGGCCATCCCAAGAACCGGCAGGAGGAAGGCGGATCCGAAAAAAATCGATCTGCGAAGGCTGAAGCGCATATCATCTCCAAAGGCAGGTAAGGGGCTCAACCGCGGTCGTGTCACGCTCCGGCCACTAGGGGTCAGCTTCCGTGCTCCCTTCGCCGGCGCTTTGAGATGGCTCGGCGGCACCCATCGACGAGCCACGGCACGATGAGCACCCATTGGACGAAACCGGCCAGTGTGCAGACGAACCACTGGCCCACAGGGTGCTTGGGGAGAAGGTAGACCACGGGGACCGAGATCGGAAAGTTGACGGCGAGAAGCTCATAGGCGTACCGCACCTTCATCTCCGGTTCGGACCCCTCGTAGAGAAACCGCGCCAGCACGGCGACCGAGGCGATGGCCCACAAGGCCAACAGGAGCCAGGCAAGGCGCTTTTTCATCAGAATTTCCACCACGGCTTCGGATCACATTTCTCGCGGCATGCTTCGATGATCCGATCGGTGTACTCCTGGCAGTCCTCGCCCTGGGGCCCGATGGCGTAGGTTCGCCGCGGCTTGCTCCAAAAGTCCTTCAGGCAGTCTTCAAAGCATGTATCTTTGGGACGGATCAGCTCACAGGAGTCTTCCTTGTAGGTGTCGCGAGAGTTATTCCCGACACCTGGTTTCAGGCCTCCTCCGATGATGTTGGTATCGTCGTCTTCGACCGCGCTCGTGCTGTCACAGGTGAAGCTTCCATCCGGTTCCTGGATGCACGCGTACTGATGATTGAAGACCCAGGGGGCAAAGTCTCCCGGCGGCTTTCCGAGGGGCCGCGTACAGTGGTAGGTCTGCAGGCCGAGGGGGTCGATTCCCGCCAGAGGATTCGCTTGCGCGTAGCCGTAGGTGTTGATGTCGCTCAGCAACGCGAAGAGAGGGTCCGGCTGTGAATACCTGCCGATACTGGGCGAGTACCACCGGTAGACGTTGTGCGAAAGCCCGCCGCCGAGATTCGGGTGGTTCCAGGACGGATCCTCCCACTGGCCCGGCAAGCGGAGAAAGACTCCCGCCGCTTGAGCGCCGCTCCAATCGGCTCCGAAAGGCTCGAAGCCTCCTTGCCAGACCGCCGCGCCACCTGGATTGGTAGCGAGGATTGGGGCCCCCAGCGGATCGGTCGTAAGAAAGGTGAGGACCGTGGACGCCGTCGGACTGCCCGCCGGAGGCGTCGAGAGCCGCTTTTCGAGGAGGCCCACAGGCCGGCCGGAGAAGTAGAACACGAAGGCGTCGCTGCGGACCTCGGGTTGGTTGCGGGGAGAGGATGGTCCCCGCCGGCGCCACTGCAAGCGGTGGTGGAGGATCCCGTTCGAGCTGTAGCTGGCCGTGGTCTCGATCTCGGGAACAGGGCTGCTCGGCGACGGCAGGAAGGCCGACCGGGAGAGGAGGCTCCTGCCATCATAGGTGAGCTGTGAGATCCCCTGGCTGGCCGAATCGCTGCGGAGTTGCGACATCGTCTTGTCGGCGCCATAGCTGAGACGCAGCTTGTCTTCCCCCTGGGAGCGGAAAGTCAGGTTTCCCGCGGGATCGTAAAACCACTGCGAAGCTCCGCCGGCGCCCTCGTTGATCTGGACGAGCCGGGACGAGTTGGTTCCGGCGCCGTTGGGCGCATACACGTAGGTGTCGGTGATTCCGTCCTGGGTCTCGCTCAGGCGGCTGCCGACCTTGTCGTAGGTCCAGCTCCGCGTCCCCCAGGGACCGTTGCCCTGGGTGAGGAAGTATTGGACATCCTGATAGGCAAAGCTGCGGGAGCCCGGAGCATTGAGGTTGTCGGTGATGCCGGTCACGTTGCCGATGGCGTCCGTCGCGTAGGTCCAGTCGAGATGCCCCGGCACGGAGATCCCGGCCGGAAAGAACCGCAGGTTGAAGCTCCGGTTTTCGGTCAGGCCGTTGCCGAGCGTGAGGCTGGCGAGAGGGCCCAGGGCTTTGTAGGCCGCTGCCGCAACCAGAGTCTGCACGGGACCGGCGCCGTCCTGAAGCGAGAGTGTGGCCTGCCGGTCCGCGAAGTCGAAGGTGTAGCTCGCCAGGACGTTGCCCGGATAAGCCACGCTCTGGAGGTTGCCGTTGGCATCCCAGGTATAGGAAAGGTTCCCGTCCTGGAGCATCCGGCCGAAGCGGTCGTAGCGGTAGGCGATGGTCTGCCCGTTGCGGGTGACGGCCGTCAGCCGGCCCTTCGAGAAGGGCACGGCGGCGTCTTCATGGGTATAGGCGGTATCCAGGGTGTTGTCCGTGTAGTCGGTGAAGGCGATACGGTTCAGAGCATCGACCGTATGGTTGACGGTGACGTTCCGGGCATCGGTCTGGCTGACCAGCGCACCATGCTCGTTGTAGGTGTAGCTGGTCATCCCGGCCGTCTCGGAGATCTCGCGCGTCAGGAGGCCACGGTCGCCGTAGACGTAGCCGGTCACGGTACCGTTGGGATCCGTGATCTGTGTGAGGTGGTCCTGAACATCGTAAGCATACTGGGTCACGGCGATCCCGCCGCCGGCGCCCGTCCAGGACTGGGTCTTCGCGGTCACGCGGTTCAGGACGTCGTACGTCTGGGTCTGGGTGGCCGGATTGGCCTGATTCCCGCTGGGATGGTTGGCGTCCCAGATCCGATCGAGATTGCCGGCGCAGTCGTAGGCGTACTCGGTGACCGTGCCGTCAGCATGGATCACCTTGTCGAGGTGGCATCGCGTCGAGTACACGAAGTCGGTGGCGGAATCAGTGCCCCATGCGGAGCCTGTCCAGCGCTGGAGCTCCTCGCGGGTGTGGTTGCCGAAACCATCGAGCGTATAAGCCAACCTCTCGCCCGGGGTGACGGCGTCGGGCTTTCTCTCCAGCGAGACCAGACGGCCGGCCGCATCGTAGCCGTACGCGATGACGTTGCCCCGCGGCTGGACGACGCGCACGAGGTCCCCGAGGGGATTATAGATGCTGGTAGTGATCAGATCCTCCGCCGGGGCCGCCCCTTTCCTTGTAATGGACAGCACGCGGTTGAGGGCGTCATAGGACGTCTCGGTGACGACGCCGTTCGGGTCGGTCACGGAGGTCACGCGGTTGAACGCGTCATGCGAGAACGAGGTGGCGCCGACGAGCGGCTCGGTGTGCGTCAGCGGGAGCATGTCCCCCCGGGCCGGATCGTAAGTCGAGCTGGTCACATCCTGAGTGCCGTATCCCGGCGGATCGACGCTCGTCGGCCGTCCGGCGGCATTGAAGGTGGTCGTCGTGGTGTAGCTGAACGCACTGCCCGCCTCGACGCCGCTGGCTGTCTGATCCGTCAGGTTGCCTTCGGCGTCGTAGACGGAGACGGTCGCCCGCACGCCGGAGCCGGAAGTGGACAGCACCTCCATCCGGGTCACCAACTCCGGGAAGGGCCCGTCGTACTCCCAGGTCGTGGTGCGCTCGAGCGGCATGCCCAGCGCCTCGGTCTTCGCGGTCGGCAGGCCGTCGGCGTTGTAGGTATAGGCCGTCGTGGTGCCCCGGCCGTCGATCATCCGCGTCGGCCGCAGCGGATTGGCGGCGTCTTCGTAGAAGAGCTGTGCATTCGGCCCCAGGCCGCAGCTCGGGCAGTCGCCGGAGATCTGCGTCACCCGCGGCTTGTCGCTCACCGTGTCGCGGCCGATCGTGTAGGTGGCCACCTTGCCCAGCGGATCGGTGATCGTGGTCACCGTAGGCTGCGACGGGTTGTTATAGCTGAAGCTCCACTTCTCCACCGCGTTGGCGCCGGTGAAGCTGGTGTCGCCCCGCCAGAGCTTGACCGTATTGCCCTTGGCATCGTACTCCCAGGCGGTGTCCACACGGCGCGAGCCGTCGGTGCCCACCAGGTCCATGCGCGTCATCCAGCCCGGGTTGGCCGCGTCGCCGTAGAAGAATTCCCATTTCGTGCCGTCCGGCCGGTCGATGCGCACGAGGTCGTTGCCCGTCCAGGTGTAGCTCCACGTACGGCTGGCCGCCCCACCCACGCCCACCTCGGTGATCGTGGCGAGCTTGCCCGTGGGGTGATACGTAAAGGTTTCACTACGGCCGTCCGGGAAGGTGACCGCCGTGAGCTGGCTGCCGCTGTAGGTGGCCACCTTGGCGTTGCCGGCGCGGTCCACGGTCTGCGTCCACAGGCCGGAGCTGTTGAAGACGTGAACCGTGCCGTCGAGCTCGTGAAGCTCCCAGCCGGAGCCGGTGCGGTGGAGCTTGCGGTACTCGTCCGAAGGGGAGACCGTCTGATAGATCCCGCCCGAAAGGTTGCTGAGCTCGCGGAAGGTGGCGGTGGCGGTGAGCAGCCAGACGCGAGTGTCGTTGTTGACGCCGGGATCGAGAACGATCCGTTGCGCGTAATCATGGGACCAGTAGCGGCCGAGGGTCGTGTTCCAGGCCGCCGAGCCGGCGAAGCCTGGACCGCCGACACCGCCCGCGGCGTAGCGCAGCATCGCGCCCGGCCCGGACTTGCCGGGAGCGGCGCTGCCGCCGTCGCCCGCGCCGCTGCCGCTGCCATCGCCGGCGGTCTTGCAGGAGGTGCAATCGCAGTCCGCCTTGCGGGGCACCGGGCAGCCGAGCGCCTGGGACACGGCCCCGGGCGTCAGGTCCAGGCCCGAGAGGTCCAGCCGCTTGGGGCAGGAAAAACGGCTCTCGCAGGAGAACACGCTGATCGAAAACGTCGTCAGCTTCGGGTCCGTCAGGTTGCTGCAACTGACCCCGCCCACCGTCATCGACGTGTCCCCGAAGTCACCGGTGTACTGGGCGCCGATGATGCCGCAGATGGAGATCTGGCCGCAATTGGAGTTGAAGCGCGGCGCGCAGCTCGACGGCGGCGTGCCGCCGAGGAACCAGAAGACCTGGGGCGTGGGAGCGCCGAAGGAGCTGCCGGCGATGGCGATGTTCTGCTTGTTGCCGGGGAACTCCAGCGGCACCCGCAGCCGGATGGTGCAGGCGCTGATCTTGGGATCGCAGCTCGGGTTGACCAGCTCGATGACCGGACCGCTGCTCTTCGCCTTCTCGCACTTGAAGGTGTCCGAGCAGGTCGCGGTCGACGTGCTGGTGCCGGCGAAGTTGCTGTAGCTGATCGAATCCCAGCCGGCGGCGTTGGCGCAGACCTGCGCCGCGGCGGGATGGGAGAAAGCGAGAAGCAGAATAAAAACGAACAGGAAAACCGACGGCCGAGATTCAAATCTCATATCGTCTCCACGCGAATCAGTGTCCACCAGAGCGGATCGTTTCCAGCGCCATGGCTGCTTCCGCGGACACCTTCCCCCAACCTTCGACGGAGGCGTGGTCGGTCTCAGCCAACTGTTCGAGCACGGGTTCACCTTCGTGGCTACCAATCTGTCCCAATGCGAAAGCTGTCCAGAAGCGCACCTCGGGAGAGGGATCGTGAGCGGCCCGCAGGAGACAGGGAAGGCTGCTCTCCAAGGCCAGATAACCGAGAGCCTCCGCCGCCTGCCCCTTGACCGCGGGAGCTTCCGCCGCGGATTCGAGGACACGGCACAGGTCCTCCTCCGCCGACCGTTCCCGCAGGCATCCCAGCGCATAGGCCGCCACACGCCTCGCTTCGGCATCCGCGCCCATGAGAAGCTCGCGGAACAAAGCTCCTCCGCGACCTAGAGCGCAGAGAGCTTTCGCCCCCTCCCAGAGGACCTCCGCGGGAGCACCGCTCCGGAGAACCTGTCCGAGCACCGGCGCGAGCGAGCTCTCACGAATCAGACCGATGATCCATGCCCCCACCGCCCGCGCGCGGCTGGGCTCCGTCGGATCGGCCACCAGCCGCGCCAGGCCCTGTGCAGACAGCTCAGAGCCTCGCGCGTGACTTTCGAGCCATCGGAAATCGCTTTCCGCCGTCGCACGGAGCTCCTCCGGCAGCGATTGAATCGCTTCCATGATCACGGCGTTATGACCCTGACTCGTCATCGCCGATCACGACCTCCACGGCCAGGGGCTCGATCTTCATAGGACGCTCCATCCTGGAAGCTCGTCACTTCATTACGATGACACCCAAATCTATGGGCGGCTCACCCTCTGCTCCGGAGCGCGGGAAGCTCTTGCTGACGTAGGGCTCGGAGTGGCCGGGGCACGAGATCTTCAGCTTGTAGTCCCTCGCCGGCGGCGAGATGGTGAAGCTTGTGGAGAAAACGGATTCAACCTTCTGCTTCCGTTCCCTCCCCGTGGGATAGAGCAGGTACAAGGTACAGCCTCCGACCGGTTCTCCGCTTGGCGAGACGATGGAGCCCTGGATCCTGAGCGAGCCGTCGAGCGGCAGACCATAGCAGCCGCAGAGGGCGACGACCGAGAACCAGAGCCCCCATCGCGCCAGGCGCCGCGGAGGCGAGGGAGGAACGCTCAGAAGGGACCCCATGGGAAGACTCTCCGCGGCCGGCACTTGTAGCCGCCCTCGCCGCACCGGTTGATGATGGGCGGAGGCTCCGGCGGGACCTCGTCGCCGCCCGGGGTGCACTTCATGCAATTCTCGAATTTGGGCTGCATCCTGTCCGCGAAGTTTTCCGCTTCGTGCTCGAAGGTGTTGTCATGAGGATGGCGTCCCTGCCTGCGCGCCCGATTGGCATCCCGGAGGTAGCCGCCCACCGTCATGCGGCCGCTCCCCCATTGGTGAATGCTGTGATAGTACTCGTGGAGCACGAGGTTGTGATCGACCCAGAAGTCATGACAGTTCCGCGGCGTGAAAACCTGGTTGTAGAAGGTGATGGTATAGCTGTCTCCGTCCCAGCGGGTCCCGGTATTCTCGTGCACCTGAATCAGGTCGGCGTCGGGCCCGAAGATCCGCGCCAGGCAATGCCGGTAGGCCGGATTGAGGGGACAGAGCAGGCCCAGCGGATCGATCATTGCCATCGGGTTCTGGTGGGCGTAGCCGTAGAGGTCGATGCTCGCGCCCACGCCGAGCGGATCCGGGCGCTCGTAGCGTCCCGTCGTGAAGTCGTACAGGCGGAACACGTTGAACAGAAGATCGCTGTCCATCCGCGGGTTCTGCCAGGTCTCGTCCTGCCACTGGCCGGGGAAGCGCAGGAAGACGCCGCTCGTCTGGGCGCCGTTCCAATCTTCGCCGTAAGGCTCGAATCCCCCCTGCCAGACGGCGGCTCCGGCCTCGTCGGTGGCGAGGATGGGAGTCCCGAGGTGGTCGGTGGTGAGGTAAAGGAGCTTCGTGGTCAGCGAAGGCGCGCCGGCCGCCGGCGTCGAGAGGCGCTTGGAATAGATCGCCGCCGGCCGGTCTCCGAAGTAGAGGATGTAGCCGTCGTCCTGCACCTGCGGCTGATTCCGGGGGGACGACGGGGTCCTGCGGCGCAGCAGGGAGCGGTGCAGGAGCTCGCCTTCCGAGCTGTAGGTGGAGGTCGTCTCGGTTTCCGGAACGACGCTCCCACCGAAAGCGGTGAACGTGGATTTCGCGAGATGCCCCCGGCCGTCGTAGATGAACCGGGTGATGCCCTGCGTCGAGGCGTCGGAATCGCTCCGGAGCTGCGACAGACGCTGTTCGCCGCTGTAGGAGTAGCGCAGCTTGTAGACGTCCCGCGACTGGAAGGTCAGCTCGCCGGCCTCGTCGTAGAAGAAGTCCGAGGTGCCGCCGCCGCCGCGGGTGATCGTGGCGAGCCGCGGTGAGTTGCCGCCCGCGGCGTTCGGAGTGTAGGAGTAGGTGTCGGTCAGCGCGCCGCGGGTCTCGGACAGCCGGTTGCCGGTGCGATCATAGGTCCAGCTCCGGGTTCCCCAGGGGCCGTCCCCCTGCGTGAGGAAATACTGGAAGTCCTGGTAGGCGTAGCTCCGCGAGGCCCCCGGGGTGACGGCGTCGCTGACCTGGGTGACGTTGCCGAGGTCGTCCGTCGTATAGGTCCAATCGAGGCGGCCGGGGACGGTGACGCCCTGGGGGAAGTAACGCGCGTCGAAGCCTCGGGTCTCCGAGAGGCCGTTGCCGAAAGTGAGCACGGCCAGCGGTCCATAGGGCTTGTAGGAAGACGTCGTCACGACCGGCTGGACAGGGCCGGCGCCGTCCCGCAGCGAGAGCGTGGCGGGCCGGTCCGCGAAGTCGTAGCCGTAGCTCGCGGTGACCGCGCCCGGATAGGTCGCGCTCAAACGGTTGCCGTTCTTGTCGTAGGTATAGCCGACGGCGGCGTCCTGGAGACGCCGGCCGAAACGGTCATAGGTAAAAGCCTGGGCCTGGCCGTCGCGGACGACGGCGGTCAGCCGTCCCCTGGAGAAGGCGACCGCGGGATCGTCGTAGACATAGGTCGTATCCAGGGAGCTCTCGGGGAAGTCCTTGAAGGTGATTCTATCCAGGGCGTCGAAGGTGTTTTCGACGGTGACGTTGCGGGCGTCGGTCCGTTGGATGAGCTTCCGATGCTCGTTATAGGCGAGGGTGACGACCCCAGCCACCTCCGAGGTCTCCCGGGTCAGCAGGTCCCGGTCGCTGAAGACGTGGGAGGTGACCGTGCCGTTGGGATCGGTGACCTGGACCGTATGGTCCTGCACGTCGTACCCGTAGGCGGTCACGGCTCCCCCGGCGCCGCCCCAGGGCCGGGTCACGGCGGTCAGGCGGTTCAGCAGGTCGTAGGTGTTGACCTGGGACGCCGGGCTCGTCTGGTTGTTGCTGGGGTGGTTGGCGTCCCAGATCCGTTCCACGTTGCCCTCGCAGTCGTACGCGTACTCGGTCACCGAGCCGTCCGCATGGACGACCTTGTCCAGATGGCAGCGGGATGAGTACACGTAGTCCGTCGCCGTCTCCGTCACCCAGGCCGTGCCGTTCCAGCGCTGCGCTTCCTCCCGCGTGCGGTTGCCGGACGGGTCGAGGACGTAGACGGTCCGCTCGCCGTGGGTCGCGGCGTCCGGCTTGCGCTCCATGGACAGCATCCGGCCGGCGGCGTCGTACCCGTACTCGAGGACGTTGCCCCGCGGCAGGATGACGCGGAAGAGATCGCCCAGGGCGTTGTAGACGTTGGTGGTGACGATGTCCTCGGCCGGCGTGGCCCCGCGGCGCGTGGTGGTCAGCTCGCGGTCGAGGCCGTCGTAGGTCATCTCCGTGGTCAGCGCGTTCGGATCCGTCATCGAGACGACGCGGTTGAAGGCATCGTAGGACAACGTCGTGTCGCCGACGAGCGGATCGGTGCGGGTCAGCGGCAGCAGGTTTCCACGGGCCGGATCATAGGTGAAGCCGGTCACGTCCTGAGCGCCATAACCCGGCGGATCGACGCTGGTGGGACGCCCGGCGGCATTGAAGGAGGTCTCGGTGGTATGGCTGAAGGCGCTGCCGGACTCGACGCCGGTGATCGTCTGGTCCGTCAGGTTGCCCTCGCCGTCGTAGACGTTGACGGTCGCCCGCACGCCGGAGCCGGAGGTGGAGGGCATCTCCATGCGGGTCACGAGGGCCGGGAAGGGGCCCGCGTACTCCCAGGTGGTGGCACGCTCCAGCGGCGTGCCCACGGCATCGGTCTTCGCGGTGGCCAGACCATTGGCGTCGTAGGTGAAGAGAGCGGCCGTCCCCCGGCCGTCGAGGATCCGCGTGGGGCGGAGCGGATGGGCGGCGTCTTCATAGAAGAGCCGCACGTTCGGCCCCAGGTTGCAGCTCGGGCAGTCGCCCGCGATCGCCGCGATCCGTGGGTTGTCGCTCACGGTGTCGCGGCCGATGGTGTAGGTCGAAACCTTGCCCAGGGGGTCCGTGACGAGGGTCGTCACCGGCTGTATCGGGTCGTCGAAGGAGAAGCTCCACTTGTCGACCGCGTTGGCTCCCGTGAAACTGGTGTCCCCCCGCCAGATCTTCACCGCGTTCCCGCGCAGGTCGTATTCCCAGGCGGTCTCGACCCGCCGCGAGCCGTCCGTTCCCACCAGCTCCATCCGAGTCATGTAGCCCGGGTTCGCGGCGTCGGTATAGAAGAATTCCCACTTCGTGCCGTCGGGGCGGGTGATGCGGACGAGATCGTCGCCCGTCCAGGTGTATTGCCAGATCCGGCTGGACGCCCCCGCCACTCCGACCTCCGCGATGGTCGCCAATTTGCCGGTGACGGCGTCGTAGGCGAAGGTCTCGCTCCTGCCGTCGGGGAAGGTCACGGCCGCGAGCCTGCCGCCGCTGTAGGAGGCCGTCTTCGCGTTCCCGTTGGGATCGGCGGTGCCGGTCCACAGGCCCGCGTTGTCGAAGGAATCGACCATGCCGTTCAGCTCCCGGAGCTCCCAGCCGGCAGCCGTCCGATAGAGCTTCCGGTATTCGTTGGAAGGAGAGACGGTCGCATAGCGGCCGTCGGCCTGTTTGCCGCTGAACTCGCGGAAGGTCGCGGCCGGCGTGATCAGCCACACATGGGTGTCGTCGTTGGCGACCGGATCGAGGACGATCCTTTGCGCGTAGTCGTGGGACCAGTAGCGGCCGAGCGTCTGGTTCCAGACGCCGGTGCCGGGATATTCGGGATGTCCGGCTCCGCCCGCCGCGTACTGCAGCGTCGCGCCCGGCCCGGACTTGCCTGGCCTGCCCTTGCCGCCGCCGCCGCCGGCGCCCGCGACGCCTGGGCCAGCCTCCTTGCAGTTGCCGCAGTCCTTGCAGTCGTCCTTGGGTGGGACCTTGCAGCCCAGCATCGCCTTGGTGACCGAGAAGGCAAGGTTTTCCTTGTCGGTCCAACGGCCGCAAGTATTGGGGAAGGGAAAGCCGCAGGGAGACTCGCCGCCGCAGGTCTGCGCCCGAAAGGAGAAAAAGCCGAAGTTGTAGGGAGCGCCGGCGCAAGTCAGGTCCTTCTTCTCGAGCCAGCACTGGGTGTGATCCGAATTCAGATACTCGCAGATCGAGACGTCGAAGCCGGTGTCGCACACCTCGGGGACCGTGGCGGTGTTGTACCAGAACATGTCCAGAGTCCCGTTCGGGTTGAAGATCCTGGCGTCATGGTTCCAAGGCGCCCGTACGTCCATCCTCATGCGGGCCGTGAACTTGCCGCCGCCCTGCGGAAAGGTGTCTATGGTCGGACCGGTGACGATGGGCACACGGCAGTTGTTGACGAAGTTGCAGCCGTTGCCGGCGCACACCGAGCCGGCGGGGTAATCGCTGGGCCGGCCTGCGCACGAGGTGTCGCCGATGCCGCACTGCCCCGCGGTCAGATCGCCCGTGCATAAACCGGCAAGACACTGCTGCGCCGCGGCCGGACGCGCCGCTCCGATCCAGAAAAGCAGGACCAGGAAAAGAAGAGACCGGGTCAAGAAAAGTGACTGCCGGAAAAATGACTGCCGAAAGATTGATCTCATGGCATCTCCAAGGGAGCCGCCGAGCCGCTGGCTCCGCTTTCCCGTGGTTTAGAATTCTATGCTGCAACAGCCTATCTATCCTCAGTGTAACTGCCGTCCGCCCCGAAAAGCAAGCGGCCGGAAGGATGTTCAGAAACGAAAAAAAGGAGAGCAAGATTGTGCAAAACTATTCCTACGCAGAACCCTCAAGAAGGTTTCGCGCGAAGCCCTCGGCTCCACAAGAGAGCAAGATCGTACAAAAAGAGCAAGATCGTACAAGACTTTCCGTGCGAAGCCTGGTTTCACCAGAGAGCAAGATTATTCAAAACGCCTGCTACGTAGGAGCTTCAACAAAGTTTCATACGAAATCAGGCTCCGTAAAGCTTGCCAGGAAGATCCGGGTATAGTACAGTGATCGTCAGGCTGTAGCAGCATAAAATTATTAAATCCGGAAGGCGGTGAATTGCCGAACCGGGTTTCCACAGATGAATGGTGGAACGACCTCCTCGCATAGGTCGAGTGGAGGAACCGACATGGTTTCCGATGTGTTGAAAAAAGCTTCCGGTCTGGCAATCTTCTTCTGGCTCGGACTGCTCGCGGCGGCGCCGGCGGCGCGCGCCCAGTTCTCCTGCAACGCTCCCGCTCAGGCCTTCAGCGCCGGCGTCCCGGCCGGCTGGTCGGTCGTCGACAACGCCGGCAACGACATCGTGTGGGGCGATCTCGCCTCCTGCGGCGAGGCCGGCAACTACACCGGCGGCGCGGACGGCGCGGCCTGCGTCTCGAGCGACCTCGCCGGCCAGGGCGAATTCGACACCGAGCTGCGGTCGCCGGTCTTCAGCCTCGCCGGCGCGACGAGCGCTTCGCTCGACTTCAACGCCAGCTATCAGAATTTTGCCGGCTCCGACTTCCTGGACATCGACATCAGCACCAACGGCGGCTCCTCCTGGACGACGCTGGTGCGCTGGAACGAGGATCACGGCACGTTCCGCGCCACGCCCGGCGAATTCGCCCGGGTCGACCTCTCGCCCTTCCTCGGCATGAGCAATCTGATGCTGCGGTGGCGGTATTACGATCCGAACGCCGACGATTGGGACTGGTACGCGCAGCTCGACAACATCAAGTTGACCTGTCCGGTCTGCGCCGGCACGGTACTGCCGGACCCGCTGGCCGACGGCGGCTTCGAGGCCGGCTCGCCGAGCGCGGCCTGGGCCGAGGCGTCGGCCAACTTCGGCACTCCCCTCTGCTCTCCCGCGACCTGCGGCTTCAGCGGCGCCCGCAACGGGAGCTGGTGGGCGTTCTTCGGCGGCGCCGCGGGCGTCGCCGAGACGGCCTCGCTCCAGCAGACCGTGATCATCGGCGCGGGCACGGCCAGCCTGACCTTCTATCTATGGAACCCGGAGTCGAGCGGCAACGGCACCGACGCCCTGCGCATCCTGGTGGACGGCAACCAGGTGGTGTCGATCCCGGCGGGCAATTCGATCTACGCCTCGGGCTATGCCCGCGTCGTGGTCGACCTCTCGGCCTTCGCCGACGGCGGCAGCCACACGGTCCGCTTCGAGGCCGCGACCTCGGGCTCCCCCACGAACAGCAACTTCTTTATCGACGACGTCTCGCTCTCCCTCTGCGAGCCACCGCCGACGGCGCTCGCGGTTGATGACGTTTCAGCGGCCGAGGGCGGGAGCCTCACCTTCACCGTGACCCTCGCGCCGGTCTCGGCCAACACGGTCACCGTCGATTACGCGACGGCGAACGGCACGGCCACGGCGGGCGCCGACTACACCGCCGCCTCCGGCACCCTGCAATTCCTGCCGGGCGAGGCCAGCAAGACGGTCACCGTCGCGACCACCGACGACACCCTCGACGAGCTCGACGAGACGCTGTCGCTCGACCTCTCGAACGCGATCAACGCCAGCCTCGCCGACGGTCAGGGCATCGGCACCCTCCAGGACAACGACTCTTCGGCCGTCTCGATCGCCGGCGCCTCGGTGACGGAAGGGAACGCGGGGACAGCCGCCCTGAGCTTCGCCGTCAGCCTCTCCCCGCCCAACAGCCAGACGGTCACGGTGGATTATCAGACCGCCGACGGCACGGCCACGGCGGGCGCCGACTACACAACGGGCTCGGGCACCGTGACCTTCGCGCCCGGCGAGACGAGCAAGACCGTCACGGTGGCGGCGCTCGGCGACGTGATCGACGAGGCCGACGAGACGCTGTCGGTGAGCCTGGCGAACCCGGTAAACGCGACTCTCGGCGCTCCGGCGTCGGCGGTGGGGACGATCGCCGACGACGACACGGCTTCCCTGACCGTCGGCGACGCGGCGGTGACCGAAGGGGATTCGGGCAGCGTCAACGCCGTCTTCACGGTGAGCCTCTCGACCCCCAGCAGCCAGACGGTGACCGTGCAGGCCGCGACGGCGGACGGCACGGCCACGGCGGGCGCCGACTACACGGCGGCCGGACCGGCGACGATCAGTTTCTCGCCGGGGCAGACGAGCCAGAGCTTCATCGTGCCGGTGACGGGCGACACCCTCGACGAGGCCGACGAGGCCTTCATCGTCAACCTGAGCGGCGCGAGCGGCGCCACGATCGCCGACGCCCAGGGCGCCGGGACGATCGCCGACGACGACACCTCCTCGCTCGCGGTCTCCGACGCCACGCAGCCGGAAGGCAACTCCGGCAATTCCAACATGACCTTCACGGTCAGCATGGCTCCCGCCAACAGCCGCACGGTGACGGTGCAATTCCAGACCGCGGCGGGCGGCACGGCCACGGCGGGCACCGACTACCAGAGCGTCGCCGCGACCACGGTGACCTTCCTCGCCGGCGAGACCAGCAAGACGGTCAACGTGCCGGTCGTGGGCGACACGGTGGACGAGAGCGATGAGACGGTCTCCGTCTCGCTGACCACCCCCACCCTCGCCGTCCTCGGCGACGCCGCGGGCGTCGGAACGATCGTGGACGACGACACCGCCTCGCTCGCCGTCAACGATCCCTCGGTGACGGAGGGCGACAGCGGCACGGCCAACCTGACCTTCACCATCTCCCTGTCGGCCGCGAGCGACCATACGGTGACGGTGGACTTCCAGACCGCGGCGGGCGGCACGGCCACGGTGGGGACCGACTACGTGGCCGTGACCACCACGCCCATCACCTTCGCCGCCGGCGAGACCAGCAAAACAGTGGCGGTGACGGTCAACGGCGACACGATCGACGAGGTGGACGAGACGGTCTTCGCCAACCTCACGAACGCCGCGGGAGCGCCCGTGGGCGATGCCTCCGGTGTCGGAACCATCGTCGACGACGACACCTCCAACATCACGATCAACGACGTCACGGTGGCCGAGGGCAACAGCGGCACGACCACGGCGACGCTCACGGTGACCCTCTCCAAGGCGAACAGCCGCACGGTCACCGTCGACTACGCCACCGCCAACGGCACGGCCACGACGGCGGGCAACGACTACGTGGCGGCGGCGGCGACGACGCTGACCTTTGCCGCCGGGGAGACCAGCAAGACGTTCTCGGTAACGGTCAACGGCGACACGATCGACGAGGTGGACGAGACCATCCTCGTCAACCTGACCAACGCCGCCAACGCCACGATCACCGACGCGCAGGGCGTTGTCACGATCACCGACGACGATACCTCGGCGCTCTCGGTTGCCGACACCACCAAGGCGGAAGGAAACTCCGGCAACTCCAACATGGTCTTCACGATCAGCATGTCTCCCGCCAACAGCCGCACGGTCACGGTGCAGTTCCAGACCGCGGCGGGCGGCACGGCCATAGCAGGGGCGGACTACCAGTCCGTCGCCGCCACCACGGTCACCTTCCTGGCCGGGGAGACCAGCAAGACGGTCAACGTGCCGGTCGTGGGCGACACGATCGACGAAATCGACGAGACGGTCTTCGTCTCGCTGACCTCCCCCACGATCGCCGTGCTGGGCGACGCCTCCGGCGTCGGGACGATTCAGGACGACGACACCGCTTCCCTGGTCATCAACGATCCTTCCATGACCGAGGGCGATAGTGGGACCGCCAATCTGGTCTTCACGATCTCCCTCGGCGTGGCCACCGATCACACGGTCACGGTGAGCTTCCAGACCGTAGCGGGCGGCACCGCGACCGCCGGCACGGACTACCAGCCCGTCGCCGCCACGACCGTAACCTTCGCGGCGGGCGAGATTACCAAGACGGTCAACGTGCCGGTCACCGGCGACATGATCGACGAGGTGGATGAGACGGTCTCCGCCACCCTCACCAACGCCTCGGGAGCGCCCCTCGGCGACGGCAACGGGACCGGAACGATCGTCGACAACGACACCTCGAACATCACGATCAACGACGTCTCGGTGCAGGAGCCCACCAGCGGGACGACCCCGGCGACCTTCACGGTCACGCTGTCGAAACAGAACAGCCGCACGGTGACGGTCAACTACGCCACCGCCAACGGCACGGCCACGGCGGGCAGCGACTACGTGGCGGCGTCGGGGACGCTGACCTTCAATCCCGGGGAGACCAGCAAGACGTTCAACGTCACCATCAACGGCGACACGACGTCCGAGTCCAGCGAAACGTTCGTCGTCAACCTTACGAGCCCGGCCAACGCCGTGATCACGGACAGCCAGGGCACCGGCACGATCATCAACAGCACGCCGAACATCGTTACGCCGGCTGACGTCTCCCTGACCGAAGGGGACGTCGAAGCGCCGACGCCCGATCCGACGATCACCGTGACCCTGTCGAGCGCGTCCGCGCAGACGGTGACCGTCAGCTACGCCGTCGCCAGCGGCACGGCCGTCTTGACGCACGACTACTTCACGGCTTCCGGGACGCTCACCTTCAACCCCGGTGAGACGCAGAAGAGCTTCGTCATGCCCCTCGCGCGGGACAAGCGGCCGGAGCAGACGGAGAAATTCTTCATCAACTTCAGCAGCCCGGTAGGGGGTCTCCTGCCCGACAACCAGGTCGTGGTCAGCATCCTCGACGACGACCACAACTACAACCTCTACAGCGGCGCCAACAGCAACACCATCGCGGGCTGCTTCAACATGGCGGACCTCGCCCCCGAGAGAGGCGCGGCCTATATGAGCAAACCGTTCAGCCTGACCCACAAGCTCGACATGACCTTCGCCGTCTCCTTCGGGAAGCACGACGCCAGCGGCGGCGGCGGCCTGGTATGGCTGCTGACGCCGAGCCAGCAGCTCGGCAACGACGACATGGGCTACGGCTTCATCTCCCCGTCGGTCGGCGTCGAAATGGACACGGTGAAAAACTACAACGCCGACCCGGAGGAGGACCACATCGCGGTCGACGAGAACGGCGGCACGCCGCTTCATGGCGGACACCCGCCGGTCCAGGCGAGCGCGACGTCGGCGAACATCGAGGACAACCGCGAGCATGAGCTGCGGATCACGCGCGATCCGGCGCTCAACCGGCTGGACGTCTACTTCGACGGCTCGCTGCGGCTGAGCTACTACAAGAACATCGTCAGCCAGATCTTCAACAACAACCCCACCGTGTACTGGGGCTTCACCGGAGCGAACAACTGCAACGACGCGGTGTGCCCGAACAACCTCCTCTACTGGTGCCCGGTGGCGCTCTGCGTCGGCGACACCGCGACGCCGCACGTGCTCGTCAGCGACATCCAGGTCTCCGAGGGCAACACCGGCAACCAGACCGCGACGTTCACCGTCAAGCTCTACTGCCCGCGCAACGAGGTGGTCACCGTCAACTACGCCACGGCCGACGGCACGGCGGTCGCCGGGCTCGACTACCTGGCGGCCGCGGGCACCCTCGTCTTCAATCCGGGCGAGACGCAGAAGACGGTCGCGGTGACGGTCTACCCGGATCCCACCACCGAGCCGGACGAGACGTTCGTGCTCAACCTGAGCGGCCCGAGCGTGAACCTGGCCACCCCGGACACCCAGGCGGTCGCCAAGATCATCGACGACGTGCGGTTCACCTATCAACTGGCCACGGACACCCCGATCATGGGCGACTGGAACGGCGACGGCATCGACACCCCCGGCGTCTTCCGTAATGACGGCACGTTCCACCTGCGGAACTCCAATTCGTCGGGACCCGCCGACCTCGCGTTCTTCTTCGGCCAGAACGGAGACAAGGTGATCGTGGGCGACTGGAACGGCGACGGCATCGACACCGTCGGCGTGGTCCGCGGCAACACGTTCTACCTGCGGGCCACCAACGCCGCGAGCAGCACCTTCACCACGACGGCGGCCGGCCTCTCCACCGACACGCCTCTCGCCGGCGACTGGAACGGCGACGGCACCGACACCATCGCGCTGTACCGGCCCAGCACCGCCACGTTCTACATCGACGGCGCGGTGTTCGGGTATGGCCTCGTCGGGGACGTCCCGGTGATCGGAGACTGGAACAACGACGGAATCGACACCATCGGAGTCTTCCGCGACGGCACCTTCTTCCTGCGCAACACGAACACGACGGGGGTGGGTGACGTCACGATCAATTACGGCGCCTTCCAGGACAAGCCCCTGGCCGCCGACATCGACGGAGACGGCGACGACAACGTCGGTTACTTCCGCGCCGGCACGTTCTCTTTGAAGAAGTAGAAGGTCCATGAAGCGGGTCGAGCCGCCAGTTGGCGGCTCGACCCGGCGGACTGAAGATGCAACCTCAACCCCGGCGCGCCGCCTCGATTGCAGCGATGTCGATCTTTTGCATCTCCATCATCGCATCGAACGCGCGCTTGGCAGCAGCGCGATCGGGATCGGTGATCGCTTTCGTCAGGGCGATCGGCGTAATCTGCCAGGACAATCCCCATTTGTCCTTGCACCAGCCGCACGCGCTCTCCTGGCCGCCGTTGCCGACGATGGCGTTCCAGTAACGATCCGTTTCGGCCTGGTCCACGGTCGCGACCTGAAACGAGAATGCTTCGTTGTGCTTGAATTCGGGTCCGCCATTGAGTCCGAGGCAGGGAATGCCCATCACGGTGAGCTCGACCGTCAACACATCCCCTTCCTTCCCGGACGGAAAGTCTCCCGGCGCGCGGTGCACCGCGCCCACGGATGAATTGGGAAAGGTCTCGGCGTAAAACCGCGCCGCATCCTCGGCCTCGCGATCGTACCAAAGGCAAATCGTGTTCTTTGCTGGCTCACCCATATGTCACTCCTCCATCGTGATAAGCCGACCGAAGCCCGGAGTCAACGATGTGTTCGCAGTCGAAGGCATGGGCTCGACCGACATTTCCGCGTCAATGCACTGCAAGCTTTGTACCATTCCGGCGCGACTTTACGGCCCCCCGCCGTTCCGCTAGCGCATGGATAGGCGTTTTCGGTTCATTTGGATTTGGGCGGTTTGGCTACAGGAATGCGCGGAAAAACGCTTGAGCGAAGCTCGACTGCTGCACCTGTGCAGAACTAAGCGGATTGTCCCACCAGACGCCTTCGCTATTTGCGAGCAGAATGAGCGTCAGGTTCTCGTCGGGAACTTTGAGGTACAATGCCGAATACGCATCGTCCCACCAGCCCGAGTGCCAGCGGAGCTCACGACCTTCGTACGGCTGGGCAAACCAGCCGACGCTGTAGGGCAGAGACTCGCCGGTGTGCGAGCGCATGGGTCTCATCATGGCCGTGTACGAGGCGGGCGAGATCAGCTCGCCCCGATCCAGCGCGACATCGAACCGGGCCAGGTCCAGAACCGTAGAGATCACCCCGCCGGCGGCGCCGTCGCCCTGCGGCTCCCTCCTGGGCGACCGCACCATCCTTCCGGTGCTGTCGGTGTGATACGGGATGGCAATAGCGGCGGCCAGGTCTTCACGCAGTGGTAGGTCGCGATAGGTTCGTGCGGACCGCGCCATTCCCGCAGGCTGGAAGACATACTGCTCCACCAAGCGGGAGAACGACCTACCGGCGGCGTCCATCATGGGGCGCGAGGCCCACGAATACAGTATGGGATTGTAAGAGAACTGCGCCCCGGGACGGCCGATGGCGGTGTGCGTCAGCAGGTGGCGGAGCGAGTGCTGCGGAGATTCACAGCGCAGCCCCTGGGCGAAGATCGAGGGCTGCTCGCTGAAATCCCTGCAGAAATCTGCCCATTCGCTGTATTGCGCCATGGGACGGTCAAGGTCGAGCAGACCATCCTCCGCCAGCCTCAGGGCGACGACGGCCGAGATGGGCTTGGTGACCGAGGCGATATCGTACGGGGTCTCCGGTGTCGCGGGAATCTGCCGCTCAAAGTCGGCGTATCCGAAGCCACGGGCGAAGATGACCTCTCCGTCCTTGACGACTGCGGCAGACAGCCCTGGAATCCGCGCGGCCGTACGCAGCGACTCGAGCTCCCGCGCGAACGCGGGCAAATCGTAGGCAGACTCCGTCGGAGAGGGGCTATGCCGCGCGGATACGCAGGAAGCCATGGGGAGGATCAGGAGCATCAACGCTGGCCATCTCAAAGCAATCTCCGTTTCACGAGAACTGAGCAGGCGAATCCCTCACGAGCGTGGCGAGACGGAATTTTGAACCCGAATCATCCGTGCCACCCAACGTTGATGGAGCTAAGCGAGCGGCCCCTGCAGGGCACCGCCGCTCCTCGAAGTCTCCAACCTCCAAAGGTCGCTACCGCCTTAGAATGCCTCAGCCGTCCGCTTGAGCGACCGTGTTAGGCGCCCTCTTCTCCTTACTCCGCTTGAAAAGCTAACTCTTCCTTCAGCGTCCTCAGCAAACGATCCTCAAATACCGCCATGCCTCGTGGCGTGAACTCATACTCTATATAACGGATAGAACTGAGATCGAACGGAACATCTTCTTTGTTTTGAGTAATTAGCACCACAGGCTTCCCAAGGGTGTGCGCAAGGCCAATTTCATAGAAAACATTAGGATTACGGCCAGTGCAATCTGCCACAATAATGCGAGCTCCGCAGATGGCCTCCCAAACATCCTTGATTACAGAATGCGTAGTAAAGATGTCATCCGCTCGTCTTGCAGTTATATTTAGGTTAGCGGCGACCTTCTGGATGTGGTCGTCGTAGACTGCCTTCAGAGAAGCGTTGAACGGCATCAGAACGAATAAGCCTGGAAAATCTCTATTATCGAGATCAGGTTTCCCGAATATCGGGTTGACGATCATTGATCGGCGATTGAACTTGGCTACCTCGGCAAGGCTGATGCCTAAAGCTAATTGTAGCTTCGGCCAAGCCGGAGACAAGGAAATAGCGCCTGCGATCTTCTCCCGCCGATGATTACCTTCTAGCTCAAATTCCACTAAGCCTATCTCCCGAAGATCATCGAGCACCCTCCGAAGAATGAACGCCAATGAATCCGCCGAATCACCTAACCCGAGCGCTCCGCATAGGCTCGCCCAGTCATTTGCGAGTCCTTGGCGCAAGAGCCAAAGAACTCGGGCCCCGTTTATCTCTCTCATATAGATCATTTTCTCCCGCGCCGAACCGCAGAATCACCGGCAAAGCCGAACTTATCCGCGGCAACTTACCTCCCCAATTTACCTTATCCTTATCTACCCCGCCATCAGTTCCAGGCGAAGATCCTTCGCCACAGCTATTTACCTCATGCTATGCCCGATTCAAGATTCCGTCAACCGCGCGAACAACGACCGTATATGACTCCTTCCGGCCACAAACCCGGCAGGGTGGCTTCTACGGGCTTGCGAGTCCACCCACAGTCTTGGCTCCGCCTGGAGAAGCCCTGAGCGAGCCTCACAGAGATCGGCTGCCGCTTCCAGCCTTATAAAGCCCCACCCGGGCGTATCTGACGCGTAGTAATTCCAAACCGGGATGTCTCGCGCTGGAATGACGCGAAGCGGAATCGCGTGACGCGTAGTGGAATTGTATGCGACACCACAGGATTCCATGGCGCGTAGTAGTTTTAGGGTGATGCATAGTCGTTTAGGGTGGCGCGTAGTCATTCCAGGTGGCGCGTAGCAAGATGGGGTGATGCGTAGTCGGACGGGGTGGCGCAAAGTGGTTCTGGGTGACACGTAGTCATTCTGGAAGGCGCGTAGTGGTTTTGGGATGGCGCGTAGCGGTCCGGGGAGACGCGTAGCGAAGTGGGGTGGCGCGTAGTGGAATGCCGTGCCGCAAAACAATCTGGGGTGGCGCGTAGTGGAACGGGGTGGCGCGAAGTAGGGACGCTTTGCGCCAAAGGAGGCTTCTTCGTGACAGACGGACTTACTTTGCAGCAGATCCTCGCCAACCTGGAGGCGCAGATGGAGGACTGCCGGGAGAAGGAGGCCTGGCACGCCCCAGGCACCGGTGCCAGGCACTTCGCCCAGGCCCCTGGCAGGAGTTTTCTACCCTTCCCCGTCGGTTGGGGGTGTACCCTGACGAGCCCTTCACCCAGGTCAAGTCCTTCTCTTGAATCGGCACGGTCTTCTCGCGGCTCACCGTCCTCTTCTTCATCTGCGTCTCCTCTGGAAGAGCCTGATTCTACTCCCCTTGCTGGTCCCCCGGGCCATCCTCAAGATTGGGATCGTGCCTTAGCTCGTGCCGCCAGCAGTGCCAAGCACTTCGCCCAGGGAGAGCGCGGCCCCCATTCTTTATATGTAGGGTTCCGCCCCCTCGGGGCGAATGGAGATCCGGGGGAATCGCCTACCCTACCCGGCGCTGAAGCGCCGGGCTTCTATTCAAATCTTGCCCCTTTGGGGCATAGAAGGCGTCTCTAAGCCCAAGTCCGGAGCCTCTGAGCCATCGTCAACGTCTCCAGCCCAAAGTCCCGAGACTCCGGCTCGTCGTCAACGTCTCCAGGCCAGAGTCTCGGGACGACGGCTTGCGGCAATTTAATTTATAGTTCCGGCGGCAGAAGGCTTGAACAAAGAGAAAGGGGCGCGCCGGACCGGCTTACCAGCAGGCATTGCAGTAGTAGCAGTTGCACCATTCGAACGTGAGCCAGCAATTGTCAGTGCAACCCGGCTCGGAGTTACAGGCGTAGATGCAGGCGTCGAGTTGCTGAACACAGGTATGGTTGCACGTGTGGTGACCGCTGGCCGGCGCGCTGATGGCCAAGGCAATGAGAATAGCTCCGAAGACGAGACTTCCAAGTCTCCAACTCATGCAGAGTCCTCCTTGATTTGGTGTGCGGACCGATCCGCACAGCCGGGTGTCGGGAGATCGATCTCAGCTCACTCCAGCCAGGAGCGATGCGCCTCTTCCATGTCCGGCGTCAGCTCGGGGTGATTCATCAGGATGCGGGCGCAGGTGTTCCAGCGGAGGATGGCGTCGTCGTTTCCCGCCGGGCGCATCCCCGCCGCCTGGTCGAAATGCTCCATCGCCTGCCGGAACCACTCGTAGGCGTTGTGGCCGGCGCGCGGACCGCCGCGCCGGAGATACGCCTTGGCCTTGCGCTCGCAGACGATGCCGCCGTGGTAGGTGCGGGTGTAGTCGTCCTGGATCCGGGAGAGGAGCTCCCGCGCCTGCTCGACGCACGCCGGACGCTCCTCGAACTGGTCCGTCATCGCCAGCAGCAGGGTGACGGCCGCTTCCTGGTTGTCGGGGTCGACCTCCAGGATGTCCCGGCAGATGCTCTCGGCCTCCATGGGCTCGTTCAGGAGACGATAGCGGTACGCCTTCTCCAACGCGGCGGGGACGGCTTCCCGCGAGAGGGGTTTCAGCTCGAACATCGCTTGCCTCCTCTACCGGCTGAACATCCGAAGGAGCTTCTTGACCGGGTCGTAGAATTCGTCCACCACCCGCTCCTTCAGTGGGATGATAGCGTTGTCCGTGATCTTGATCTCTTCCGGGCAGACGTTGGTGCAGCACTTGGTGATGTTGCAGTAGCCGATGCCGTGCTGGTCCTTGAGGTCCCCGAGCCGGTTTTCGACGTCGATGGGATTCATCTCCAGGGCCGCGGCGTAGACCAGCAGGCGCGGGCCGATGAACTGGTCGTGCAGATGGTGCTCGCGCAGGACGTGGCAGACGTCCTGGCAGAGGAAGCACTCGATGCACTTCCGGAACTCCTGCACACGGTCCACGTCCTCCTGCGCGATGCGCCAGGTGCCGTCCGGAGCGTCCGGCGTGCGCGTCTTGAGCTTCCGGATGCTCCGCTTGGCCTTGGCGTTGAACGAAACGTCCGTCACCAGGTCGCGGATCAACGGGAAGGTCTTCATCGGCTCGACCGTGACCGGCTCGTCGAGCGGCAGGTCGCTCAGCCGGGTCATGCACATCAGCCGCGGCTTGCCGTTGATCTCCGCCGAGCAGGAGCCGCACTTGCCCGCCTTGCAGTTCCAGCGGCACGCCAGGTCGCTCGCCGATTCGGCCTGGATGTGGTGCACGGCGTCGAGCACCACCATGCCCTCGGAAGCCTCGGTCGCGTAGTCCTGGAACGCTCCGCCCGTCGCGTCGCCCCGCCAGATCCTGAAGGTAGCTCGGGCCATTATTTCATCTCCTCGACGATCGCCTTCTGCTCCGGGGTCATCTCCGCGATCGGCCGGCGGGAGACCTCCATCCCGCCGTCCGCCCTCTTGTGGATCACGATGTTGAAATGGCCGAAGCCCGCGTCGTCCTTCTCCGGATAGTCGTCGCGGAACTGCGCCCCCCGGCTCTCCTTGCGCTCCAGGGCGGCGCGCGTCACCGCCTCGGAGACGGTGAGGAGGTTGGGCAGGTCGAGCGCGGTGTGCCAGCCGGGGTTGTACTCCCGGTTGCCCGGCACGGCCACCCGCGCCGCCTGCTCGCGGAGGCGGGCGATCTCCTCCAGGGCGCGCTCCATTTCCGGCCCGATGCGGACGATCCCCACCAGGTCCTGCATCATGACCTGGAGCTCGTGCTGGATCTGGTAGGGCCCCTCGGCGCCCGGCTCGCCGTGGCGCTCGAAGGGGGCGAACAGGCGCCGCGCCCCCTCGTCGATCCGCGCCTCGTCGATGCTGCCGCCGCCGTGCTCGCGCGCGTAATGCGCCGCGTGCTCCCCCGCCCGCTGGCCGAACACCAGCAGGTCGGAGAGCGAGTTGCCGCCGAGGCGGTTGGCGCCGTGCAGGCCGGCGCCGCACTCGCCCGCCGCGAAGAGGCCGGGCACGGTAGACATCTGGCTCTCGGGATCGACGCGCACGCCGCCCATCATGTAATGGGTGGTGGGGCCGACCTCCATCGGTTCCTTGGTGATGTCGATGTCCGCCAGTTGCTTGAACTGGTGGTACATGCTCGGGAGCTTCTTCTTGATGTGCTCGGGAGCGTTGGACATCTTCTCCTTGATCCAGGAGATGTCGAGGAACACGCCGCCGTGCGGGCTGCCGCGTCCCGCCTTGACCTCGCGCCTGATGCAGCGCGCCACGTGGTCGCGGGTGAGCAGCTCCGGGGGACGGCGGGCGTTCTTGTCCCCCTGGCAGTAACGCCAGCCCTCCTCCTCGTTGTCGGCGGTCTGGGTCTTGTAGTTCGCCGGGATGTCGTCGAACATGAACCGCCGGCCCTCGCGGTTGCGCAGCACGCCGCCCTCGCCGCGCACGCCTTCGGTCACCAGGATGCCGCGCACGCTGGGCGGCCAGACCATGCCGGTCGGGTGGAACTGCACGAATTCCATGTCGATCAGCTCGGCGCCGGCTTCATAGGCCAGGGAGTGGCCGTCGCCGGTGTACTCCCAACTGTTGCTGGTGACGGAGAAGGCGCGGCCGATGCCGCCGGTGGCGAGCACCACCGCCTTCGCCTCCCAGACCACGCAGCGTCCCCGCTCCCGCTCGTAGCCGAACGCCCCCACCACCCGGCCGCCGTCCTGGAGCAGCGTGGCCACCGTGTGCTCGGCGTGGAACTCGATCCCCTGGTGGATGCTGTGGTCCTGCAGGGTACGGATCAGCTCGAGGCCGGTGCGGTCGCCGACGTGGGCGAGCCGGGGGTAGCGGTGGCCGCCGAAGTTGCGCTGCAGGATGCGGCCGTCCGGGGTGCGGTCGAACATCGCGCCCCAGGCCTCCAGCTCGCGCACGCGGTCGGGGGCCTCCTGGGCGTGGAGCTCGGCCATCCGCGGGTTGTTCAGGTACTGGCCGCCGCGCATGGTGTCGGCGAAGTGGACGCGCCAACTGTCCCGGTCGTCCACGTTGGCCATGGCCGCGGCGACCCCGCCCTCGGCCATGACCGTGTGGGCCTTGCCGAGCAGGGACTTGGTGATGACGCCCACCTTGGCGCCGGCGGCCGAGGCCGCGATCGCCGCCCGCAGGCCGGCGCCGCCGGCGCCGACGACCAGGACGTCATAGGAAAAACGGGGAAAATCGGCCACTTAGAGGATTCTCCAGTCGGTCCAGATCCCCATCGAGCAGAGCCGGACGTAAAGGTCGGAAAACATCACGGAGAACAGGCTCGCCCAGGCCCACCGCATGTGGCGGCGGTTGAAGCAGCCGGCGCAGCGGTAGGCGGCGAGCCGCGCCGGCGACCCGGACAGCCGGTCCTTGATCCCGCCCACGAGATGGCGCAGCGAGTGGCAGCCCAGGGTGTAGCCGCCCAGCATGCAGACGTTCACGGCCAGCACCAGGGTGCCCACGCCGATGCCGAACGACGTCGCGCCGGTGGCGGGATCGGTGAACCACAGGGCCTTCCAGACGTCCCAGACCAGGAAGATCAGGAAGAAGAGCGCGATATAGAGGAAGTACCGGTGGATGTTCTGGAGGATCAGCGGGAAGGACTTCTCGCCGCGGTAGCTCTTGCGCGGCTCCCCCACCGTGCAGGACGGCGGATCGCCCCAGAACGCCTTGTAGTAGGCGCCGCGGTAGTAGTAGCAGGTGAAGCGGAAGCCGCCGGGGGCCCAGAGGATCAGGAGGGCCGGCGAGAACGGCAGCCATCCCGGCCACCAGCCGGGTTTGGGGCCGAACCAGCTATGGGGCGAGTCGCCGAAGATTTCCGGGGAGTAGAACGGGGAGAGGTAGGGGCCGTGGGTGTAGTGCGTGCCCTGGAACGCCGCCCAGGTCGCGTACACGATGAAGGCGGAGAGTCCGAGGAAGGTCGCCAGCGGCGTCACCCACCACGCATCCCGCCGCATCGTCTCCCCGAAGGCCCGCCTCTTGAGAACGTCTGAGGCCATGACTGCCGTCCCCCTCGCGGACCGCCCGTCCGCCTGGTCACACGAACGTCCAAGTGTCCTACACGGTCTCTGGCGGGGGGTATTGAAGCCTATGGGGCGGACGGGTGTCAACCGGACGGGCCCTCACCCCGACCCTCTCCCGACCCCTCCCGCCCTCCCTCACCGGGAGAGGGCGCCCCCACCCCTCGGAAAAAGCAAGTCTCCGTATTTCTCCCTCCTCTCCCAGTGAGGGAGGTGGGAGGGGTTGGGAGAGGAGGGCCGGGGTGGTGAGGGCCCTCTACTGCAGCGGTATCACCCGGTCCTTGCTGGCCTTGAGGACCACCCCCGTGATGCGGTTGTACCCGGGCTCGCCGGCCAGCCCGTCGGGAAGAGTCGCCTTCAGGGCCACCGTGGCGCGCAGGGTGAGATCGCTGAGCGGGCCGACGCCGCGGGCCACGATCCAGCCTTCGATGTGCTCCAACTCGTCGCAGGCTTCTCCCAGGGACTGGTGCGTGCCGACGCGGGCCAGCAGCTCCAGGGTCCCCTCGAAGAAGACCACCTCAGGGGTTACTTGCTTCAACTGGACCTTGCCGATGAAGTGCGCCAGGCCGTCCCGGCGCTGGATCGTCGTCCCCGAGGCCTCCAGCAACATGTTCGGCGGCACGCCGGGGATCTCCTCGTCGCAGTTCGGGGCGTCGGAATAGACCCGGAAGACGATCTTCGTGCCGCTCTGGGCGGTCCACCCGGGGCAGGTGTAACCCCTCAAAAATTCTCCCGTCAGGTCGCCGTCGAAAAACTTGTTGAAGCGCCACAGGCACTGGTCGTAGCTGTGATCGATGCCGGGAATCGGCATCGGTGGAAACGGATCGCCGGCGTAGGCTGCGGTGGCGAACAGCGTCATCAGGGTACAGACCAGAAAGAGGATTCCTTGGTTTCGCTTCATGGCATCGAATCCTTTCAGAACCGCCAGCCGAACGTCAGGCCGGCTTCGTAATCGGTGGCCTCGTAGGAGATGGTGAAATCGTCCACTTCGTCTTCGTCGATCTCGTCATCGAAATAGTGCCGCACCCGGGCCTCGGGACGGATGAAGAAACGGTCGCCGATCTGCCATGCGTATCCCAGGCCGGCATGGGCTGTGAGGATGTTCGAGGAATCGGAATCCGAAAACGTCTCGCCGAAGAAAGTCACCCTGACGTCCGCGTCGAGGAGGGCGACGCCAGGGCCGCCGAAGATCACGAAGTTGCCGCCGCCTGGGAACCACTGCAGGGAGAGATCGAGGTTGGTGATGTCGATCTCCAGGTTGAAGTCGGGGAAGAAAAAATCCCCCTCGACGTCGAAGGCATCCGCCAGATCCAGCCGGGTCACGCTGCCTTCGAAGCCGAACCTGGGATCGAAGCGGTAACCGCCCCGGATGCCGTAGAGCTCGACGAGGTCCGCGTCCTCCTCATCGGACTGATAGAAGCCTGCGGTAAGCCCGAAGTACCCCTGGGCCATGACCGGCGCCGAGCCGCCCCCGACGATGAGTCCCGCGATCAACAAGAGTCCTACCAGTGAAACCCACGATGCGCTCATACGATCTCCCTTGCGTACAAGTACGTTGGGTGCTGCACCTTCTGGTGACGCCTTGGCGGATTCTATTTCACCGGCGTGGAGAACCAACAGCTACAATCCCGCCCGCGAAAGAAACATGAGTCCGCTTGTCTCGTGGCCATTGGGTAGACAGGCGCGGTCATCCTGTGTGGCCGTGCCAGACATGCTGATGGCTGATCCCTCAGCGGAGACCAGGTCAAAGTCACCTACAAAGCTCGGGCAGCTCTCAGTACCTGCCAAATGCCAAGAGAACCGTGTCTGAGTCACGGTCCCCTCAATCGGGCTAGGGATCCCGAAGATTTGCAGGGTGCCGGTCACTTTCCCGTTTTGGTCTTGGACGAGGTCCATGGTACTCCGAACTCCGACGCCCCCTATGCTCCAGCCGCCCGTCCAAAACCCAGCAATGTTCGGCAGGCGGGGTCCGGGGTCGGTTGGACTCCGGTCGCTTCCGTCACATGCGACAAGCCAGATGAGTAGAATCGCGAAGCCGATGCCAAAGAAAGAATTTCGATGACGCAAGCTGTCCCCCTACGAATGCCGCAGGCTGTGGGCTGCGCGCCCTTTACGAGGTGCTCACCAGCCTTCGCTGCTCCATGAGCGCGCCTGGCTCCTTGGGTCCTCCGAGACTAACGACTTTCGTAGCCGTGCACAGTTCATACCAAGCACTTGAGCGCCTGATTCCAAGAAGATTCCACGAAGAGTAATGAGTAGCGGTGTTCCTTTAAAAGGACGATGAGTCATCAAACAGAGACAGCTCTGTAGAGAACACATCCATACCTATAGACGGGACGCATAACGTGCTGGAAGTGTCCGTTCGATCAGATGGACACTGATTTTGAGGCCCCCTTCGGTCCGCGTCACCTCACCGCGTACTCCAGCGACACGATCCCCGTCTTGTACACCTTGTGCCCGGTCAGTTCCAGCTTCGTCTGTTGGGCCGGAGACGGCAGCAGCGGAATTCCTCGGCCGAGGAGTACCGGGATGATGGCGACCTCGACCGTGTCCACCAGACCTTCGTCGAGGAGGCTACGGAAGAGCCCGCCGCCGCCGAACAGCCAGATATCCTTCCCCGGCTCCGCCCGCAGGGCGTCCAGGACTTCTCTGGCGTTGCCGGCGATGATGGTGACTTTCGGATGATCGCTTTGCCGCAACGTCCGTGAAAAGACCAGCGTCTTCGTGCCGGGTGCCGCCTCTCCTCCGCCCGGCATGGCCTCGAACGTCCGGCGGCCTATAAGAAACGTGTCGAACTGGTTGAACAAGGCGCCGAAATCGATCTCCGGATCCATGAGGATCCAGTCGGCCTCACCGTTGGGCCCCGCGATGTACCCGTCCAGGCTCATCGCCACCGCATAGCGAATCCGTCGCATGGACACCTCCTTTGAATGAGTATCGTCTCCTACCAATACTTCCAACGCGGCACCACATGCTCTTCGAAACTGAACGGATTTTCGGCTCCCGGGCGGACGACCACCCGGACCCAGCCGACGTCGGGCGAGCCGGGGACTTCCAGGCGGGTGAGGTTTTCCAGACGATCGCCCGTCGTGCGCCGGATGAGCGGGTGATCCACGGTGTATTCGTGATTGTCCCCGTGGATGATGAGCACCGGACGCCGGAACCGCGCCGCCTCTTCCTCCAGCGTGACGAGGAACGGCTCGAAGTTCTGCCGGTAGGAGTCGCCGGCGGGCTCTCTGAAACCCGGGTCGCCGTGGAAGGCGACGACCACGGCGGAGGCGTTCACGGCCCTCGCCTCGGCGAAGGTCGCGCGCACCCACACCGCCGCCGCCGCCGTCCTCCGCCTCGCCGCGGCGTCGTCGGCCGCGGTGTGCGCCGGGTACAGCTTCAGGCCGTTCGAGCTCCCGATGAGATGGACGGTGGCGAAGACGAGGCCCTGGTGGGTCCAGCGCGCATTCTCCACGAATTCGGGGAACGGCGCTCGGCCCCCCTGGTGGACCAGCGGCAGGGGGCGCCCGCCGAGGCTGCGCGTCGGATCGTCGAAGAAGATCTGCCGGATCCGGGTGAGCCGGTCTTGAGGCGCGAAGCCGCCGGACCCGGTCTCCCAGCAATCGAACCACTCGTTGTCGCCCGGGGTGTAGATCACCGGGTGCCGCAGATCGTTGAACCAGCCGAGGCTCCGCCGGTACATCGAGTCGGTGCAGGGCCGCCAGAAGATGTCGCCCACCTGGAGGACGAAGCCGAGGTCGTGGGCCTCGAGGTCCTGGAGGACGAGGCGGTACCGGAGGTCTTCCCAGATGTAATAGGGAGCGTCGCCGAGGGCGGCGAAGGAGAAGGTTCCGGGGGGATTGGGCGCCGGCTCTCCCGGTCCGCGGGTAGCCAGGAACACGGCCGCCAGCAGGAGAAGGATGATCCCGACCCACAACGTCTTCCGGCGCTTTCCCATGTGAGCCCCCTGGATTTCGCGCTTGCTCGGCTGGTCGCCCCAATAATAGCGCGGGATTGGGACACGGCCAATGCTATGGGTCGGACGGAGGCTTTACGGTCCACGACGCCAGAAGATCTGGATTCTCTATAACTTCGCCGGTTGAACGATTCAGCGCACGGGGATCGCCCCGTTGGCACGGATCACTTTTTCCCCGGCGGGATCGCGCACAAATTGGAGGAACTGTGCGACCGGGGGTGGCGGCGTGGCTCTGGTAATCAAGAAGGCTTTACGGACGAGGGGATAGGCTCCTCGCTCGACGTTCTCCGGGGTCGGAGCGATGCCATTGATGGACAAGGCCCGGATCTTTCCCTGGCTCTGCTCGACGACGGTCATGGTCGTCATCCCGATCGCGTTGGTGGTCTCGGACAGCTCTTTCGCCATGTCACCGGTCTTCGGCATGATCTTTACGGTCGCGGGCATCTGAAGGTCCGCCAGGCATGGGATGTTGGCGCGCACCACCTCGGCGTCCACCTCGGAATCGGGCCGGGTGCGCGGCGCAATGTCCCTCTCGGCCCCGCCGAGCGTTTTCCAACTCGAGATCTTCCCGGCGTAGATGTCGCAAACCTCCCGATCGGTCAGGTTGACGACAGGCACCGCGGCGTTGACGGCGAACACGACGGCCGTCCGCGCGACCTCATGTGCGGACATCCCCTGACGGGTGATGTCATCGAGCTTCAAGCCGTGGCTGGCCAATGCAATGTCGATGCGTCCCTCCGCCAATGCCTGTATGCGAGCCCCGGTTCCAAGTCCCTGGCCTATTTCAATGGCGATCCCCGGATTCCGCTCCTGGAATGCCTCGACGAGTGCCGCGGCCAGGGGTATCACACCCGTCGAGCCATCGATGACGAACCTCGCGGTCTCCTGGCCCTGCACGCCAAGCGCAAGAAGCGCGTTGAGCACCAGAGCACCGGTTCGGATGAGCCATCCTCCTCGCATGACAGAAGACTATCACCTCTTCAGTTCTGCGCTAATGGATAGTAGCCTTATTCTTTAAGACCTACTCATCCCCACGCCATTATCGACTGATTAGATGCCCGATCCCCCAAACTCACCCGCTCTGTCTTGGCCCATGGCACTGTAAAGTTTCTTAACTAGTTGCTCGACAAGAGAAAGCCGTCGCCCAAGGAGATGAATCGTAAGAAACATTGCTAGAAACAAAAGATCATCCTTTATTTCCGAATCTCCAAACCAAGTTAGCCTTGGCGCGACAACCGGCCAAAGGAACACAATACCGAGTCCAAGCCCAAGGAGGCTTAGAGCGGCGATGATAGCTCCTTTCAGACCTCGAAGTGGACGCAGAAGGAAGCTCTTTTTATGCTCAGGCGGCTCTGGGGACATGATTCGTCTCAGTATCCGCTCCTCCCGAGCTGAGAGCTGTAATTCTGCTATGACGGTATTCGGATCTGGGTTGCGCATGCCTTGTAGACCCTCCTGATGAATATGCTAGTTCAGGCCACACCCACTCCCCCTACGTCGGCCAACCTTTTGGCCCTAAGCAAGCGGTCCGCCATTACCACTCAAGCCGCGTGACAGCAACGCCAATTCCTCGATCACCGCCGACAGACAATGCGTCAGCCGTCCGCTTGAGGGCCTGGGATACTGGGCGACCGGTCACCGATGCCGGCAGCCAAAAAGCTCAGCGGCGGGGCTGAGGCCAAGATGCTGTCGCTCGATTTCGTCGATAGCTAGGCCCGTCCACCACTGACTGTAGATTCTGCCTGGCCGTGCGTTGTTGGTCAAGGCGGCGAAGACGGAGTGGATGCGTCCGTGGATGCGCAGCCGGTCGCAGGGTGCCGGCGGAGATCCTTGCCGACTCTGGACGTGTATGTTGCCAGTGCCGTCTTCGATCTCGTACGAGTACAAACCACTCTCGTCAAGGACAACGACGTTCGTAACGTTGCCTGTGACGACTACTTCGCGACCATCAGCACGGTCGCCTCGGCGGAGAATCTCAGAGATCGAAGGGGCGGAGTACGCGCAACCGCCCACGAAGACCGCGATAAGAGCGGCGACGGAGAGTAGACGTATCTTCATTGCGTGCGTCACCTCTGAGCTCAAAGCGTCACGCCTCACAGGTGGTCCGACGGTCGCCTAACGGCTCTGCTGCTCAGCGGCCAGGAAGCGAAGCTTTCTGGTCCGCTGGAGCAGCCGGGTTCTGCGCAGATCCTTCGTCTCCATTGTCGAATTCAACTACTTTGCCATCCGCATTACCAAAGAAGCGGCCACCAATGGGAAGAGAAGAACGGTTGCACCACCCACTATGATAGTGAGTACCCATAGAAGTGTGCTGCCCTCACGCGCCCTAAGCCTATTACGATTGAGCAGATAGAGGGGAAGCGCCACAATCGCGAGGAATTCAACAAAGATGCCCCAAAACAAAGGAGACACCCTATACAGGCCACGCCCATCAGGCTGCCTTCGAATCCCAGCTATCCACGCATCGGCAAACACGAGTACTCCTGAGATCACAAACGGAAGCGTCAGCCAAGTGCCCGCGAGGAAGGAAAGAAAGGCCACAAGGAATATTCCCGAGCATTGCGTCCGAAACTCACTGCGATCCAAAGAGGTCGAGACTACATCATCTGCCATAACGCCTCCTTCATGAATTTTTTCCCTTCTTCATCGCATAACTTTTAAGTAGGCGGCTAAGCCGCCCTTAAACGCGGCAGCTTTTCTTATCGGCGCCGCCTTAACCGTACTCCGGTCCCTCAAGTACCAAAGAATCCTAACTCTCCCACTACCAGCTACTTGCAGTCAGGATACGCTTCTGCAGCGGTCTCGTCAACTCGCTGAGCAACGCCGCCTAAGTCACTTTCGGATAACAAATTCGGCAGGGTGGCTTATACGGCCTCCGACACGTTTAGAATCCTTCATCAGGGTTCGCCGCTCATGGTAAGCGGATCAGGGACTTATGCGGGGCGAGAAGCAAGAGCCGCAAATACGGCTCGGTAAAGCTCACGACCGGAGATATTTAGAGCCTCGACCGCGGACTTATCCCGGGCAGCACACTCACCTGGCACCTATTTCTCGGTCCCGGCTCGCCTGTGGGGACTTCGAGCACTTGTTGGGATAGGAACTCGCCACGTGTCGCGAGAGCAAGGAGGAGGAGAGCCCATGACGATCCAGAGAGTGTTCCGCTTTGTCGCCTTGATAGGAGTGTTGGCCGTCACCGGGAGCCTGAGCGCTCCCAAGGCCTCGGCCGACCCCGTCAACTGCTGGGTCTGGTGTGAAAGCGGCATCACGGTCCAGGGATATGAGACCTGCCTGGGATGCCAAACGGTCTTCGCGAACAACTGCAACCAGCAGGGCTGGTACGGCGGAACCTACTGCTCCGAGTGCGGCTGCTTCACGTACTAGCCCCGATAGGACGGTCCACCTCGTCCCAGGACTTTGCCTGCGTCCCTTCGGGACTTCAGTGTATGTGTGGCGAGTTGCCTGGCGCTGAAGCGTCAGGCTTTATGCCGGTGCCCTTTTGGGGCGGACACGCCGTCAAGAGATGTGTGTAAGAGGATGGGGCTGACGCCTGGGGCTACATGCCGTCGTCCCACTCCGGGGAGCAAATCCAGGATCGGCGTCAGGACGCCGGGTGGGCCAAGACGAGGGGCCTGGCTCCGGCTCGTCGACAACTCCCGCAAGCCAGAGTCTGTTGACTCTGAGCCGCCGTCAAGATCTCCTGGCCAGAGTCAAGATCTTCAGCTCAGAGTCTCGGGACTCTGGCTTGTCGTCAATTTCGGCAGGTCAACGTCTCCGAAGGACGGATCAGCGGAGCGCCGCTTCCAGCGACGGATCTCTGCCAGCGAGGAAATCTTCCATGGTTGGCTTCACTTCGACATCGGGGAGGCATCGTCGGCAGGACAGGGTCCGGGGCGCGCACGCCCCGGACCCGCCGGTCCTTCGCGAAGGCTACGGATTGAGGAACGGCTGGACGGTGTTGTAGTAGAACGCGAACGCCCCGTCCACGGTGGCGTTGGCTTCGCCGGGGCCGCCGGCGCACACGTCGTTGGGGTCGAAGCCGCAAGCGCCGCTAAGCTGGCCGACGACCTGCGACGACGCGTTCAACACCGGCGAGCCGCTGCTGCCGCCGTCGGTCGCGCCGGTGATGTCGCGGCTATAGATGCGCTCGCCGCGCGGCCAGCCCGTGCAGGTCCCCGCGGCGGTGTCCACGTTGTGCTGCGAGTAGACCTGCGTCTGGAAGATCGGGTTGCTGATCCGGTAGAGCTGCGCGCCGTTGGTGTTGGCCACCGGCGCGTTGGTCCAGCCCAGGAGGACCGAGCCGGCCGGGGGAGCCGTGGTCAACTGCAGCAGCGTGAAGTCACCCCGCCGGTTGCTCGCCGCCACCGTCGAGCCCGTGGTCACGAACGGCCAGCCGGCGTTGACGGGGCAGGTGCCGTTGCAGACGGAGGTGGCGAACTTCCAGTAGAAGCTGACGTTCTTGGCCGTCTTGCTGCTGCTGAGGCAGTGGTTGGCGGTCAGGAAGAAGTTGCTCTGGTTCGGATTGTTGTCGTTGAGGAGGCCGCCGGTGCAGGTGAAGATGAACGCTCCCGAAACCCACTCCATTTTCGCCACGGCGAGCTTGGCCGGGTTCGCGGCGGCCACGTTGGAGCACGTCGCGTCGACGACACAATTGGCGTTGCCGCAGGGGAAGAGCGCCTTCTCCCCCGCCTTCTCGAACCGTTCCCAGGGCAGTTGCTGCGTCTCGCGGGGCTCCCGCAGGCCGCGGGCGAAACCCTCGGTGATGATGCCGGCTTCCTGCACCCGGAAGGACACGGCGTTCAGGTCGGCGTCGCTCACCGGGGCGGCGAACCGGATCTGAAGGATCACCTCGGAGCCGAAGACCGCCGTGGTCCAGAAGTCGCCGCTGAAATCAGGGCCGGAGAGGGTGTACGGGCCGTAGGCCTGGCCGGCGTGGCTGTAGACGTAGAGCTCGGCGTTGGCCGGCAGCGACAGGTCCTGCACGTGCAGCCGGATGGCGCCCGCGCGTTCCGACTTGACGACCGTGGCCCACACCGCGCCGCCGTCCGCCGTCCGCTCGACGTCGTCCAGACCGGCGACCACGAGGCCCGGCTTCAGGGCCTTGACGAGGCCGATCCTGAGCGGGGAGACCGCACGCGGAGCCTTCTCGATAGCATCGACCTCGTCCGCCGTGAGCGGGACCCGGACCGCCTTCTCGGCCGCGTTCGCCGGCATTTCGAGGCTCAGCCGCCGGCTCAGCTCGGCCTGCAGCCGCAGATGCTGCTCGACTCTCAGACCCTTGGTCACCACCTGCATGGGCATCTCGTCGTAGGACCGGCCGCCGGCGGCGGCGGGCGAGGTCCAGACGAAGGTCACCATCATCGCGGCGATGAGACAGACCAAGATCCAACGCTCTCTCCCTACCGATAGAACGTTCGTCATGACACAGACTCCTTGTAGGATAAAGGGGGGTCCGTTGCAACGAACAAGCCGCGGACCGGTGTCAGTCCCCCGGATCCGACGCACAGCACTCCGCGGCCATGGGCCTCTAAAGGAGTAGGTGCTTTTCAAGGCGAAAACGAGCACTCCAGAATCGGAAAAAGGAGAGATCAGATGAAACCAGCCCTCGCGCCGCTCGCGTTCTTCCTTCTGCTCCTCGTCGCGCCTCCCGCCCAGAGCGATCAGGCCGGAGCCCGCGCGAAGCTCGAGAAGGAGGGCATCGCCTTCACGCCGGAGGCGTTCCTGCAGAAGGTCGCCGAGGGCGACGCGGCGCGCGTCAAGCTGTTCCTCGAAGCCGGCATCGATCCCTCGGTGCGGAACAGCCTGGGCCGCACGGCGCTCTGGATCGCGACCGAAAGCAGGCAGCTCGCCACCCTCAAGGCATTGCTGGCCGGCGGCGTCGCGCCGAACGAGAAGAACGCGCCCATGGGGGAAGGCGGCAAGTCGATCGTCTTCGAAGCGGTCGACAGCGGCGACGCCGCGTTCGTGCGCGCTCTCGCCGAAGCGGGTGCTGACGCCAAGACCGCCAACGACTATGAAGTCCCCCCTCTCGCCGAAGCCGCGCGTACGGGAAATCTCGAGATGTGCGAGATCCTGCTCAAGGCCGGCGCCGATCCCAACGCCGCGCCGGCCGGCTTTCCGCTGCTCTACGGACCGGTCAACGAAGGCCATCTCGAGGTCGTCCGGCTCCTGATCAAATCCGGAGCCAGGCTCGGCGAGCACAAGGCGGCTCTGGTCGAGGCCGCCACGACCCCCGAGATGCGCGCCCTGCTCGAAGCGGCTGAGTAGCGCCCGGCCTCACCCGCGGTCACTGTAGATACCCGAGCGCCTGCAGGTTCGCCTCCAGCTCGGGATCGAGGGGTGGCTGCGCGGCCGCCCCCGCCACCGGGCTCGGATTGAACGCCAGGAGGTCCTTCAGCAGCATGCGCGTCGCCCGGGTGCGGTCGTGGGAGAGATTCCGGCGTTGGCCAGGGTCCCGCGACACATCGTAGAGCTCGACGCGGGCGAGGCGAATCCCCCGCACCTGAAAGGCCTGGCAGCGGAAGTTCCATTTATCCTCCGGCTCGACGACGGCGCAGCCATCCGCTTCCAGAAGGAGGCGCGAAGGTCCGGCGAGCGGTATGCGGACCGGCTTCCAGTCGGAGGTCAAAGGAACCTCCGCCAGAACCTTTTGTCCCTGCCGCACCGTCAACCGGCGCGGTTCCCGATAGGACCGGGCCTCGAACCGGAGCTCGCCGCCGGGAGCCTCGGTGGCGACGCGGCGGCTGATCCATTCTCCCTCGGGAAGATCGAAGAACAACAGGCTCTCCAGCTTTTTCCTCTCGCCGCGGTAGACGGCCCGCTCGCCACCCGTGTTTTCCGACCAGGCATTGCCAGGGATCGGGGGTGACGGGCGGCCCAAGCGACGGGCCAGGCTGACGCCGGTCGGCCGGCCGGCGGGCCGCACCCGGGAGAGCTCGTAGAGGGTCGGAGCCAGATCGACGAGTTGCACGACGCCGGCACGCCGCACCGCGGAGCGCTGGTCGGGATGGACGATCAGCAACGGGACGCGCAGGACCTCGCGGTAGAGCTGCGTGTGGTTGAGCCGGCCATGATCCTGCAGCTCCTCGCCATGATCGGAGGTCACCACGACCGTCACCTGATCGGCGAGCCCGAGCCGCTCGAGATCCATGAAGAATCGCCGCAGGACTTCGTCGGTCTGCCGGATTCCCGCGTCGTAGAGCGCCGTCAGCCAGTCGAGAGCGGGCCGATCCAGGACTCCGCCGACGGCGTTATGGCGGGTGAGCGCCGGGCCCGTGGCGGGGATCGCCCCGGCGGGCGGCTCGCCGGTCCAGAACGGCTCCAGGTAGCGCGGCGGCGCGTCATAAGGCGTGTGGACGGCGTACGTGTGCAGGAAGAGGAAGAAGCGATCCTCCGGCCCGAGCTTCTCCAGGAAGCGGACGCCCCGGCGGAAGGTCTGCTCCAGCGGCCGGTTGCGGTTGCGGTCGCGAGCGACGAACTCGTCGAAACCGCGGCGGAAGCCGAAGCGCCCGCTCACGAATCCGCCTTCGGTGAACCCGCCGGTGCGGAAGCCATGCCGCCGGAATGCCTCGGGGAGGGTCTCCACCTCCGCCGGCAGCACCGAATTCGGTGGGAACACTCCGTGCTCGCGAGGTTGCAGGCCCGTGAACATCGACATGTGGGAAACGAGAGTGCTCGGGAACTGGGCGTAGGCCTCTTCGAAAACCGTGGCGCGCCGGGCCAGCGAATCGAGGAAGGGGCTGGTGGGGCGGCCGTAGCCGTAGAAACCCAGGTGGTCGGCCCGCAGCGTGTCGATCGAGATGAGGATGTATCCCCGCGTGGCCCGCGGCAGGGGGATCTTCTCCAGATCCGGCCCTTGCGGCGCCGCCTCGCCGCCGCATCCGAAGGTGAGAGCGGCGATCGTGAGGACGAGCAGGATGGAGGCTCCGCATACCGATCTCATGCGGAAATACTACATGACCATCGGTCCTCCGCCACGCGGTCTCGATCTGTGAGTCTCCTCCTCGACACGGCGGCGTCCCTTTTGCTCGGAGCGGTGACAGGCCTATAATGGTGCGGCTGAGGGACCAGGAGAACCATGCCCAGAAAAGTCAGGGAGCTCGTTCGGGATTTGCTCGATGCCGGCTTTTACGAGATCTCCGGTGGTGGAAAAGGGTCCCACCGCAAATTCACTCACGACCGGTATGCGGGCGCAGTTACCCTCAGCGGGAGCTCTGGGGATGACGCGAAGCCCTATCAGGAGAAGCACGTCCGGCAGGTTGTCGAGGAGGTCAAGCACAATGAAGCCGAGTGATCAATACCATAAGTGGATCGAATGGAGCGAGGAAGATGCTACGTACCTCGGCAAGTGTCCCGATCTGATGACCGGCATCCACGGCGACGACCCGGTGAAGCTTTACGCGGAGCTCCATGAGGTCGTTGAGGACATCATCGGGCACTTCGAAAGTAGCGGCAGAGCTCTTCCTCCCCCCAGGGTCCGGCCGATGCAAGAAGTCGCTTGACTCAAAGCACAGAGGACCGTCTGGGAGCGGGCTAGTTGGTGTCCGATTCCCGCACGCCGCTCAGATCGATCACCGGCGTGCCCCGCATCAGCAGCGCGTAGAGCGCGAACGCCACGCCGAAGCCGACGAACCACGAATAGTCGTAGAGGATGCGCAGGCCGGGCACGAGGAGACCGATCAGGGCGGCGGCGACGCCCGCGACGAACGCGATCATCGCCTTCGCGTTCCAGCGGCCGTAGATGCCGTGCCGATCATAAAGGTCCGGCAGCGAGAGCCGCGCCTTGCGCACCAGCCAGTAGTCCGCGATGAAGATCCCCGCGATCGGGCCGAGGAAGCCCGAGTAGCCGACCAGCCAGCCGAAGATGTACGTGCCGTAGTCGGACAGCAGGCGCCAGGGCATGATGGCGATCCCGAGGATCCCCGTCAGCAGGCCGCCGATCGCGAAGGTGATCCGCGCCGGCCAGAGGTTGGCGAAGCCGTTCGCCGGCGCCACCACATTGGCGGCGACGTTGGTGGTGAGCGTCGCGATCAGCAGCGCGAAGAGCGAGATCAGGATCACCAGCGGCTGGCCCAGCCGCGAGAGCAGGGCGACCGGGTCCCAGATCGCCTCGCCGAAGATGATGATCGAGGCGGAGGTCACGGCGATGCCGATGAACGAGAAGAAGGTCATCGTAGTCGGCAGGCCGAGGAGCTGTCCGCGGATCTGGGCCTTCTGGTCGCGGGCGTAACGCGACAGGTCGGGGATGTTGAGCGCGAGAGTCGCCCAGAAGCCGACGGTGGCGGTGAGCGAGGGGATGAAGAAGGCGAAAAAATCCCCGGGCGTCTGGAACCGGCTCGGCCGCTCCAGGATGGGGCCCAGCCCGCCGGCCCGCACCATGGCCCAGGCGAGAAGGGCCACGCCGGCCAAGATCAGGAACGGTGCGGACCAGGCTTCCAGCCGCCGGATGGCCTGGCTGCCCCGCACGACGATGTACATGTTCCACAGCCAGAACGCGAAGAACGCGATCCACACCCCGCCGGGGACCCGTTGCCAGGCGGGAAAGGCGGTGGTCAGCATGATGTGGATGGCCTGGCCGCCGATCCAGGTCTGGATGCCGAACCAGCCGCAGGCGATCAGGCCGCGCAGGATGGCGGGCACATGGGCGCCGCTGGTGCCGAAGGAGGCGCGGGCGAGCACCGGGAAGGGGATTCCGAAGCGGGTCCCCGGATGGGCGATGAGGATCATGGGCACCAGCACGATGAGGTTGCCCAGCAGGATGGTCGTCAGCGCCTGCCACCAGTTCATCCCGCCCTCGACCAGCCCGGCGGCGAGCATGTACGTGGGCGTGCAGATCGACAGCCCGATCCACAGCGACGCGATGTGATACGTGCTCCACGTCCGCTGCTCGACGCGGGTGGGAGCCAGGTCCGCGTTCCAAAGACGCGGGTCGGTGGGAGGAACCCGCAGCTCGTAGAGCTCGCCGCGGGAGCGGCGCATGGCCTGGAGACGGTCGGGTGAGGGCATGCCGGGGGTATGGTAGCACCCCGGCCTAGACGATCCTTGCGAGGTTCTCGTATAAACCTCTCCGTAGATTCTTCTTCGTTTCTGGAGGAAGTCCATGGCCCGGCTCGCAGCGTGTTTGATCGTGTCGATCCTGACGGCGTCTCCCCTGGCGGCGGCACCGTTTCGCGTGACCCTGGAAAGCGACGCGGTGGTGATCTCGGGGATGACCGCCAAGGGCAAGGCGGCGCTCCTCGGCGTGACCCGCGAGATCGGGGAGGATGACTACCCCACCGCCCGGCGGCATCTGGAGGTCCTCGCGGACGACGACGGGGACGGCGTGGTGCGCTACCCGATCGACGGAGGCGTTCCGCTGCGTTCCGTGTTCGCGGCCGTGGACCTGGCCAGCGGCGATTCCGGGACCGTCTCGCCGGAAGCCCTCGGCCTCCGGCGGGTCAACTGGCGAGGCCGCGGTCCCGGCCGGCGGCCGGACGGCAAGGACTCCGTGGAGGACCGGCGGCGCATCCTCGAGCTCCTGGTGGTGCGGCCGAACGTGGGTGTCTGGGCCGCGCGCGTCAAAGACGGCGACGGGAGCGACGGCGACGGCGTCATCGACGGCCGCGTAGAGGGCCTGCTGGAGAGCCTGAGTCCTCTGGGGACCGGCCCCGAGGCGCCGTCCGTGTTCCAGGGCGACGACGTCGTGCTGGCGCTCGATCCCACCGTGCTGGAGATCACCCTCGTCAAGGTGCCCGACTGATGCGCGCGACGATCCTGAAGGCTTCCCTGCTCCTGACGCTCTGGCCGGCCCTGGCCGCCGCCGAGCATCCCAACGTCGCCAAGGGCGCCGGCCGGACCGCCGGCTTCGGTACCGCCGACATCGATTCCGTGAACCCGTTCAACGGCAACCTGGTGGTCCGGCTGCCCATCGGCCAGGCCTATCCGGTGAACGCCGGCTTCACCTATCAGCTCTCCCTGACCTACAACAGCCAGGCCTGGGAGCACGAGACCTACGACGACACGACGATGGTCATCCCGGCGCGGGCCTCCAATGCCGGCCTGGGCTGGGCCCTGCAACTGGGGCGCCTCAATCCGCCCCGGCTCGACCGCTCCAGCATGCCGATGGGAGACGGCGGCCGGAACACCTACCTCGCGGCGGACGGCGCCACGCACGTCTTCTATCCCACACTCCACGAGGGGGCGACCGCGGTCGCCGGAGTCGAATACACCCGGGACCTGGGACAGGACATGAGCCCTTCGGAACGTTCCAACAGCCGAAAAAACGCCTGAACAGCTTCCGGGACGGTTTTTAAAGCTCCGCGACCGTTTTTAAAGCTCCGCGACGGTTTTTCAGGCTTCGCAGCCGTTCCGGAGGGTCGATCCTTCTCGACAACAGCCGAGTATCGCGCCTGGTGCGCTGAGAACCTTCCGGAATAGCTGGGTTATGGCCCGGCGCGAGGACAAGAACTAGAGTCCTAGTTCCCTCTCGACGTCCGCCAACGGAACAGTGGGCTCATCTCGTTCCGCTTCCTTGGCTGCTCTCAGGGCCTTGATGTCTTCGAGATCTTCCAAAGCTTCCTGAAGCTCGACGAACTGCTCGTAAGGCAGGACGACGAACTGTTTCTCTCCGTCCTTTTCCAAGATTTGGGGTGTCAGTACCATCGACTGCTCCTGTCAGCTAATAGGCCTTTGAACGGTGGAGGATCCGGTAGATGACGATCTTGTCGCCTCAACTTCAAAGAGAGCCCGCCATGTCCCCACTCGAAGGCGATACTCCGGTGAGAAGTCCGTTAACCTCTTCACGTCACCTTGGAGATCCGTTGCGAGCAATCCCAGCTTCTCCACCATGCGACGCTGGTCCGCTTGTGGAAGCCCCTTTAAATCCTTTACCGCCCGTGGCTTAAGCTCAACCGTATACTTCATCCCCTACCATCTTACCGCAAGGGGCCTGCGAGATCCGACCAGGCGGCTCCGCGAAAGCCTGAACCTTGACACCCGCCCTTCCTCCTGCCAAACTTTGAACGATGGTTCAAATCGCCGCCGACTCCAGTAAGGTCCTCGAAAAGAAGCGCGGGATCCTGGACGCCGCGTCGCGGGTGTTCCGCCGCAAGGGACTCCATGCCACCGGCATGCGCGACATCGCGGCCGAGCTCGGGATGGCGGTCGGCAATCTCTACTACTACTTCAAGGACAAGGAGGAGCTGCTCGCCTTCGTCCAGGAGGACGCGCTCAACGGGCTCCTCGACCTGGCGGCGCGGGTCCGCGATCAAGAGCTGCGGGCAGACGCGAAGCTCTTCCTGCTGATCGAGGGGCACGTGGTCCTCCTCAACGAGGGGACGCCCGGATCGCTGGCCCACCTGGAGGTGGAAGCCCTGGGCGAGGCGTGGCGGCGGGCGGTCCTGGAACGGCGCGACGCCTACGAGCGCGCGTTCCGGGAGGTCATCGAGGAGGGCATCGCGGCCGGCGTGTTCCGGACCGTCGATCCCAAGGTGAGCGCGCTGGCGATCCTGGGGGCCGTGAACTGGACCGTAAAGTGGTTCCGGCCCGAGGGGAGCAAGAGCGCCTGCGAGATCGGAAGCGAATGCGCGGAGCTGCTGGTGCGGGGACTGCTCGCGCCGGGCGTGGAGTTGGAAACGCCGGAGGAACGATGCACGACGACCTGACCACCCTGAGGCTGCGCATCAACGGCGAGGACCGCCCCGTGGTCTTCCCCACCCATCACACGCTGCTGGAGGTGCTGCGCGAGGAGTGCGCCCTAACCGGCACCAAGCACGGCTGCGAGCTCGGCGAGTGCGGCACCTGCACGGTCCTGGTGGACGGCCGGCCCGTGCTCTCCTGCCTCGCGCTCGCGGCCGAGATGCGGGGGAAGTCCATCGAGACCGTCGAAGGGATGCAGATCGGCAACGATCTCCATCCGCTCCAGGCCGCCTTCGCCGACCTCGGCGCCGCCCAGTGCGGCTACTGCACGCCCGGCATCCTGATGGCCGCCAAGGCCCTGCTCGCCGAGAATCCCAGCCCCACCCGCGCGGAGATCCAGGAGGCCCTGGCCGGCAACCTTTGCCGCTGCACCGGGTACCACAAGATCCTCGAAGGCATCGAATGGGCCGCCGCCAAGATGCGCGGCGAGGACTGGGCGCCGCCGGACGAGGTGTTCTACGGCGCGATGGATCCGGCTGGATAAGGAACAGAAATCACCATGGCAGAACCCCTTCTCAAGCCTGAGCCCGAGTCCGAACGCGAGCCGAACATCATCGGCAAGCCGTTCCGGCGCGTCGACGGCCGCGCCAAGGTCACCGGCGCCACCCGGTTCGCGGACGACCTCGCGTTCCCGCGCATGTGCTTCCTGCGGCTGGTCCGCTCGACCGTGCCGCACGCGCTGATCGAAGTCCATCGACACTACGGAGGCGGAGAAGGTGCCGGGCGTCCTGGGCTTCCTCACCGGCCAGGACATGCCGATCACCTTCGGCATCCTGCCGGTGTCGCAGGACGAGCACGCGCTCTGCCCCGACCGCGTGCGCTTCGTCGGCGATCCGGTGGTCGGCCGTCGCCGCCGCCACCGAGGACGCGGCCTACGAGGCGGCCTTCAAGGTCAGGGTCGAGTACGAGCCGCTGCCCACCATCTCCTCCATCGAGGAGGCGCTCGCGACGCCCGAGCCGCGCATCCACGACTACGGCGACCACGGCAACCTCCACAAGGTCGTCTCGATGGAGTTCGGCGACGTGGACGACGGATTCGCAGAGGCGGACGAGATCTTCGAGGACACCTTCTTCTACGAGGGCAACACCCACCTGCCGATGGAGCAGCACGGCGCCGTGGCCGTGCCCGAGGACGACGACCGGGTCACCCTCTACTCCTCCACCCAGACGCCGCACTACGTCCACCGCGCGCTCGCCAAGGTGCTGGAGCTGCCGGCCTCGCGCGTGCGCGTCGTGGCCTGCTCGAACGGCGGCGGCTTCGGCGGCAAGAGCGATCCCTTCAACCACGAGATCGTGGCGGCGAAGATGGCGCTTGAAGCTCGGCCGGCCGGTCAAGATCACGCTCACCCGCGAGGAGGTCTTCTACTGCCACCGCGGCCGCCATCCCGTGCTGATGCAGATGAGGACCGGGGTGAAGAAGGACGGCCCTAAGTGGTCATCACCGCCCAGCACCTGCGCACCGCGCTCGACGGCGGCGCCTACGGCAGCTACGGCGTGGCCTCGACCTACTACACCGGGCGCGCTGCAGACCGTCACCTACAAGCTGCCGCGCCTACCAGTTCGACGGCGTGCGCGCCTTCACCAACAAGCCGCCCTGCGGCCCCAAGCGCGGCCACGGCACGCCGCAGCCGCGCTTCGGCTTCGAGGTGCACCTCGACAAGATCGCCGTCAAGCTGGGGATCAACCCCGCCGACCTGCGCCTGCGGCATGCTCGCCGAGCCGGATACGATCACGGCCAACTGGCTGCAGATCGGCTCCATGGGCCTGCGGCGCTGCATCGAGGCGGTGGTCGAGGGCAGCGCGCTTCCGCGAGCGCTGGGGCAAGCTGCCCGAGGGGCGCGGCCTGGGGCTCGCCTGCGGCTCCTACCTCTGCGGCGCGGGCCTGCCGATCTACTGGAACCACATGCCGCAGTCGGGCGTGATGCTGAAGCTCGACCGCTCGGGCGGCGTCGCCGTCTTCTGCGGCGAGGCCGAGATCGGCCAGGGCTCGGACTCCGGTCCTCGCCGCCATGGTGGCCGAGGTGCTCGGCGTCTCGCTCTCCGACATCCGCCTCTGCGTCGGCGGACACCGACCTGACGCCGGTCGACCTCGGCAGCTACTCGTCGCGCGTCACGCTGATGATGGGCAACGCCGCGCTCCAGGCCGCCGAGCGGGCGCGCGAGCTGATCGCCAAGGCGGTCTCCGAGCAGCTGGAGGTGCCCGTCGTCGCGGCTGGTCTTCGCCGAGCGCCGGGTGTTCGACGCCGCAGGACCCGGACACGCGGGCTCACCTTCCAGGACGCGGTCATCGCCGCCGAGGCGCGCTTCGGCACCCTCGGCACCACCGGCAGCTACATCCCGCCGCGCTCGCCGGGCACGCTACCGCGGCGCGGGCGTCGGCCCCTCCCCCGCCTACTCCTACTCGGCGGCGGTGGTCGAGGTCGAGGTCGATCCCGAGACCGGCCTCTGGAATCCGCGTCCACGTCTGGATCGCCCACGACATCGGCCGTTCGCTCAATCCCGGTGCTGGTGCATGGGCCAGGTCGAGGGGAGCGTCTACATGGGCCTGGGCGAGGTGATGATGGAAGAGCAGGCCTTCCGCCGGCTGCCGCGCCACCTCTCGTCCGCCCTGGTGCACAAGCTCCCCGTCGCTGCTCGAGTACAAGAGCCCGACCTTCGCGGACATGCCGCCGGTCACCACCTATCTGATCGAAGACCCGGACCCGCAGGGTCCGTTCGGCGCCAAGGAGGTGGGCCAGGGCCCGCTGCTGCCGATGATGCCCGCCGTGGCCAACGCGCATCTACGACGCGCGTCGGCGTGCGGGTCGATCAGGTGCCGATCCATCCGCACATGGTGCTCAAGGCGCTGGAGGCGAAGCGCGAAGGGCCAGGAGCCGCGCTTCGGCCCCAAGGCCTTCCCGGAGGTGGACTTCGGCGAGACGCTGCTCGTGCCCACGCCCGAGCAGGGCGGCGACGGCACGGCCATCAACGACTACAAGCGAGAAGCTCCGCTCCGGCATGCGCTCCGCCTCGGGCACGATGATGACCCGCGAGGAGGCGCTGCGGAAGAAGAAGCTGGCCGCGCTGACCACCGATCTGAAGGGAGCGAAGTAGATGCTGCGCCTGCCGCCGTTCCGTTTCCATCAGGCCCGGACGCTGGAGGAGGCCGCGGCCATCCTCGCCGGCGAGGGCGCCGCCGAGGGCGAGCTCGTCCGCCTCGTGGCCGGCGGCACCGACCTCTGGCCGAACATGAAGCGCCGGCACCAGAAGGCCGCGACCGTGGTGAGCCTGATGGGCATCCCCGGCCTCGCGGGGGTCGACGTCAACGGCGAGATCCGCATCGGCGCCACGACGCCGCTGGCAGACGTCGTCCGCCATCCGGCGGTGCGCGAGCGCTACCCCGCCTTCGCCGCGGCGGTGGATTCGATCTCCTCGCCGCCCCTGCGCAACATGGGGACGATCGGCGGCAACCTCTGCGTGGACACGCGCTGCACCTACTACAACCAGACCGAGGACTGGCGCCGCTCGATCGACTACTGCATGAAGGAGGAGGGGAAGATCTGCTGGGTGGCCACCAGCTCGCCCCGCTGCTGGGCGCACTCCGCCTCCGACTCCGCGCCCATGCTCTGCGCCCTGGGAGCCCGGGTGCGGCTGGTCTCGCACGGAGGGCGAGCGGACGATCCCGATCGAAGACCTCTACCGCGACGACGGCATCGACTACCTCGCCAAGCGGCCGGACGAGATCCTGACCGGCGTCCATCTGCCCGCCGGAAGCGGACGCCGCCCACTGCCGCTCCGCCTTCTGGAAGCTCCGCCGCCGCGGCTCGATCGACTTCGCCGTCCTCTCCGTGGCCGCCGCCGTCTGGACCGACCCGGCGGGGATGGTCGACGAACGCCAGGATCTTCCTCGGCGCCGTCGCCTCCTATCCCATCGCCGGCGCTGGACGCGTCGGCTTTCCTGATCGGCAAGACGCTGAACGACGGAGACGATCGCCGAAGCCGCGAAGCTGGCCCGCAAGGTGGCCACGCCCATGGACAACACCGACTTCAACACCCCCTGGCGCGGGGCGATGGTGCAGCGCTACACCGAGGCCGCGCTGCGGGAAACGGCGGGAATGGCCCCGGGTCGGCTGGCTCCGAAGCATGAGATGTTGCGGGTGATTGGATGAAGGGGCCTAACCAGCTGGACCTGGAGAAGGACCTTCCGACGACGCCTGAGGATATCCAGGCGCTCCGCGAGAATCGTCCGAAATCCGCCAAGCCATGGTGGGTGGAGATCCAAGAACTTGCCGATCAGTTTCCTTCCGATTGGGAGGTCCGGCGCCGACGCCCCACCGCGGAGGGGTGGGAGCCGTTCGAGCTGTGAGTCCTGTACGAACCGTGCCTTCAGGCACATCCGCAGGTAGCCCCAGGTTTCAACCTGGGGCGGGCGAGGCGCGCCGACGTTGCCGACCCGCCATTGCCCGCCCGGCGAGATCCGGTCCCCGCCGCCCCAGGTTGAAACCTGGGGCTACCCGCGATTGTCCCTGAAGGGACGGCTCATCTCTCGCGCTCATCGAGTTGGCGAAGCTGAGGATTTCCCCTCCCTTCCGGCGTTCTCCCGCATACAATGGTCCCCGTTCCTGCTGAAGGACCGGAGAGGATGCCGTGGCGAAAGTCCTGGTGATCGAGAGCGATTCTGTGTTCGCGGCCGTGCTCGCGGACCGTCTGCACGTGGCCGGACACGAGGTCCGCCGCCTCAACGACGGCGCGCGGGCCGCCGCCTTGGCTCAGGACCAGCAGGTGGACCTCGTCGTGCTCGGCGAATCCCCCGCCGCCGGGTTGCCCACCGTGGAAGGGCTGCGCAACCAGCCCTCTACGCGGTCCGTCCCCATCCTCATGCTCTCGGACCGGAACACCCCGGCCGACCGCGTGGCCGCCCTGCGGGCCGGCGCGGACGACTACCTCACCCGCCCCTGCGATCTCGAAGAGCTGCTCCTCCGGCTGGACCGGCTGCTGGCCCAGCGCACCGCCGTGCTCCAGGTCCTCCAGGGCGACCTCGCGAACCATCCTCTCTGGGCCCTCCTCCAGTACCTGGGACAGGTCCGCAAGACCGGCATCCTGCGGGTCAAGGCGGCCACGGGCACGGGCACCCTCGCGATGCGCGACGGCGACGCGGTCGAGGCCCGCTGGCAGGGTCTGCACGGCCGCGAGGCGATGCTCGCGCTACTCTCCCACGAGGAGGGCGGCTTCCGTTTCGATCCGGCGCCGCTGGAGGTCTCGCAGACGGCCGGCGCCCTGCCGCTCCAGGAGATCCTCATGGAGTCGGCCTGGCTCAAGGACGAGATCGGCCAGCGCCGCCATCACCTGCCGCTCACGGGGCAGCCGCTCCAGGCGCTGACGCCGAACCTGCCCGCCGTGGATCTCGGCTTCAAGGGCCTCCCCCTGCGTCGGGTCTTCGACCGCGTGCTCCAGGAGCCAGGCATCCGCCTCTTCGACCTGATCGCGGACAGCGCAGAGGCTCCGCCGTCAACGCGCCTCGCAGTGGCCCTGCTGATCGAGCGCGGCGCCATCGCCCCGCAGTCCGCGGAGACCGACGCGGAGCTCCAGAACACCAGCGAGATCTCCTCCTCCCTGCTGTTCCAGGTCTCCATCGAGGACCTGATCGAGGCGGCGGCCGGGGCGGGCTTCTCCGCCAACGCCCTGCCCTATCTCGTCCTGGTGGAGCCGGAAGTCTGGCCGGCGCTGCGCCGGCTGATCGAGGACGGCCCCGGCTTCCGCCAGAACGAAGGCCTGCGCCGGCTCGTGGAGCAGGTCGAGCTGCGCCGCGCCGGCAGCGTCAACTTCCCCAGCCGCAGGGGAAAGCTCTCCCTGCACGTGCAGGTGCTGACGGGCGCCGCTCAGCCGCAGATCAACGCCATCGTCCCCGGATGCGCGGGCGTCCTCGTCTGGGTGCGGGGAGCGGACGCGCTGGAGACCGTGCGCGGCGTGGTGCAGCGGCTCGAAAGCAGCGGCCCGCGCGGCTCGGCGGGCGTGCTGGTGGCCGGCGGCGACGAGGCGCGGAAGCAGGTCCAGTCGCTGGTCCGGGGCTCTTCCCGCTGGCGGAGCAGCCCGCACGAGCCCCACAGCCTGCTGGGCGTGCTCCGTCTCCTCCATCCGGACGCTTGAGGATCGCCGCCCCATGTCCACCCGTCCCACCGTCCTCCTGATCGATCCCCAGGGCGAGCGCCTGCGGGAGATCGGCCGTGAGCTCGCGGGCCAGGGCTATGAAGTCGTTCCGGTGACGGATGCGGCCCGGGCGCAGCGATTCGCGCAGGGCCTCGGCTCGGCCGTGGTCGTCGTCGATCCAGCGGTGCTCGATCCCAGGGGGCTGCTCGCGGAGGGCCGTACCGTGGTGATCCTCGGGCAGCATCCCGAGGACGAGGAAGGCCTGCCCGACGAATTCTCCTTCCTCGCCGCCGCCGGGCTGGAGGCCTCGGAGCTGGCCCGCCGTCTCCTCCTGGTCCTCCTCGGCCGCGAGCTGGGCGTCGAGCCCGACGGGCGCCTGGCCTCGCTGGTGGGCGACCTCTCGCAGACGCCCCTGATCGAGCTGCTGCGCGGGCTGAACGCGGCCGGGACCAGCGGGCGTCTCGATCTCCGGGGCGGCTCGCTCCTGGTGGACCGCGGACAGGTGGCGGCCGCCGTAGCCGGTCCGGCGCGGGCGCTCAAGGCCTTCTGCCGCCTCGGCCGGCTCCACGAGGGACCCTTCCGCTTCGTGCCCGGCGAATTCCCCGCCCGGCGGGAGATCGAAGAGGATCTCGACGCCTTGGTCCTCGCCGCCATCGAGGATTCCCTGGGCGAGTACCCCGATCCCCGGGGCCAGCTCGAGGTGGAGCTCGGCCCCAGCTTCTTCGCCACCCCCTTCTCGCCGCTTCAGCAGCGCATTCTGGGCGCGGCGCAACGGGGAGCCACTCTGCGGCAGATCCTCGACGGGCTCCCGGACCGCGACGGCGAGATCGTGCAGGAGGTGCTCCGCCTGGAGGAGAAGGGCTACCTGGTGCGCCGCGAGCCCCGGGTGCAGGTCGTCACCGACTCCACCTCGGATCTGCCACCCGACGTGGCCGGCGCCCATGGCATCGCCGTGGTGCCGCTGACCGTGGCGTTCGGCAAGGAGGTCTACCGCGACCGCGTCGACCTCCAGCCCGGCCGCTTCTACGCCATGCTGAAGGAGAAGAAGGCGCACCCCGTGTCGAGCCCGCCCCCCGGCGAGGAGTTCGCCCGCCGCTACGGCGAATGGGTGGGCAAGGGGCACGAGGTGGTCTCGATCCACATCTCGTCCCGGATGTCGAAGACGGCCGAGAACGCGAAGGCCAGCGCGCCCGAGGGCGTCTCGGTGGTGGACTCCGGACAGGTGAGCCTCGGTCTGGGCCTCCTGGCCCTGTTCGCCGCCCGCATGGCCGCCCGCAACGAGCCCGCGGGCGAGATCCAGCGCCGGCTGCTGGCGATGACGCCGCGCATCCACACCCTTTTCGTGGTGGACACCCTGGAGTACCTGGCCCGGGGCGGCCGCATCGGCAAGGCGCGGGCGCTGGTGGGCGGACTGCTGGGGATCAAACCGATCCTGGGCGTGGTGGAAGGAGAGGTCACGCCCGTGGACCGGGTGCGCGGCGGCCGGGCCGCCCATCCGAAGATCCTGGAAATCCTCCGCAAGCGGGTCGATCCCAAGCGTCCGGTGGTGGCCGGCGTCAGCCACGGCAACGCGCCCGCCTGGGCCGACCGCCTGGAGAAATCGGTGCGCGACGCCTTCCAAGTCTCCGAGCTGATCCAGGCCGAAGTGGGGCCGGTGGTCGGCACCCACGCCGGGCCGGGTGTGGTGTCGGTCTCGCTGTTCCAGCCGGAGGGGGACGAGGCGGGGCTGATCGCGCCGCTGTAATCGAGCCCTCACCCCTGCAGCAGCGACTGCCCGCCGTCGATCCACACCGGTGTCCCCGTGATGTGGTCCGACTCATCCGAGGCCAGGAACAGCACCAGCTTCGCCACCTGCTCGGCCGTGCCGGGTTTGCCGTCGGTCAACGGGATCGCCCCCTCGGGATACTCCACCGGCTCCCTGGCCTTCTCCAGGTCCCGCTTCTCGGTGCTTTCCTCGATCTCGGTCTCGATGGCCCCGGGGCAGATCACGTTGACGCGGATGCGGTGCTTCGCCAGCTCGACCGCCAGCATCTGGGTCAGCGCCACCTGGGCCGCCTTGGTGCTGGCGTAGGCCGAGGCGCCGGCGTTGCTGAACATCCGCGTGCCATTGACGGACGAGGTGACGATCACCGAGCCGCCTGGCCGGCAAGTTCTCCAGCCTCTACCTCCAGTCGCAGGCTCGACCTGCCACCCACTTATCCCCCGTTATAGTAAAGCTCAAGCTTGGGCTCCTCCGTAAGCACGCGTAAGGCAACTTCCAACTCATTCTGGATCTGAGTGCGATCGACTGTGGACTCAATGATTGCGGGACAGTCTCGCGGTATCAGCTTAGCCACAAGCTGAAACCCACAAAGAGCTGCGAAACTAATCGGAATGTGCTTACCATAGGGGTCGACCTCGCTGATGTGGATTTGTCGAAGCCTTCCCCGGAATCGTTGCAGCAGACCGATGGCGACTCCCATGGTCGGATCCACTTGTCTGGCATGACCTATATCGAAACAGAAGCTCGCATCAGGAAATTCAGAAAAGATCGCCTCCATTTCAGATACGGTACGCCCAGATGGCTTTCGCTGATCCATATTCTCCAAACAGAGCCGCTGGCCGAGAAACCGCCATCGCTCAGGGGTCTCGATGACGTCTGGATGAACGATGATCGGCCATGAGGGAGGAATGTCTTTCAGCGCAGCAAGGAGATCCCCTTCGTTCAGATCGGTCAGCGTGCTCGGAGCATGGAACGAGATATGGGAGAATCCCTGCAGATTCAGTTTTCCAAGCTCCCGCAACAGCGGCATCAATTCGCGATCTCGCAACGCCGAGAGCTCGACGGCCGTAACGCCAAACGACCGCTGCATCTCGATTCCGGACTGGAAGTCCGCCTTAGCCAAGGCACCCGTGGAAAAGCCGATGGGCCTCATCAGAACACTCCATATCTGACGACCAGGTTTCGCAGCCTATCATCGCCGTTGAAAAAGATATCCGTCAACCCCCGCTGAAAGCTGTGACTCAGAGCGCGAACCCTCTCGAAGAGCTCGTCATCTCTCGCATCATTAAATTTCAGATCCTCAAGGTGCTGACGGTTCGCCTCATCATCGAGCAGCGCTAGGAAAGCGTCATAGGAATCCATTACGTCCGCCACCATCTCGGCACGATCCGTTCGCAGCAGCGCTTGGGAGAGCAGGTCGATTGGAGTGAGCCGCATCTGTCCCAGAAAGAAGTCTGACAGTTTCGGCGGCATAGTCGCAACGTCTGAGACGATATCGTCCCGATCCACCGGAGGATTAAGCTCGAAATTGAAGCAGATCAGGAGTCCAGCGACAAAAAGTAGCTTTCTAGACATCCGCAGCTTTGCGTTCCTGAGCGCCCACTTCTTGTCTGACTGCTCCCAACGCTTCGCTGCATAATCGACAGCCATCGTACGCCAGAAGCGAACGATATCGTTAAGCAGGAAGCGCGGGACCACCACGTCTGGCCTGTCGCGCCAAGAGATGCTGGTCTCAGCAATATAGCGGTTTAGGATCCCTCGCACCACGCGATCAAGAACGATCTCGTTGGTGATTGCACGCGACTCCAGGAGCAGCAGAATGCGGCGTGTCATGTTCTGGTTGGTGTCCCGCAGGCCACCGATGTGATGGATCAACTCGTGGCTGCTGGCGAGGGTCCCGAACGTCTCGGTCGTACCGGGTTCGGGTAGGTTCAGTTCCGCAAGGGCGCGGCGAACCTCCTGCGCAACGCGGAGGTGCGCGGGATCAGAGGGGCCGTCGATCAACAGAGACCAGTCAATGTCGCTTCCCGAGGTGAGCTCGCCTCGAGCAAACGAGCCAAAGACCACAACCGCGGTGTTGTCGGAGCTCAGCTCCTCTATAGGCTCCAGATCGCGAAACCTGCGAACAGTAAGAAGGCGAGCGCCTGTGATCGCAGGCCAATCCCTGGAATATTTGGTGCGTAACTCCTCGAAAGGAGAGAAGGAGCTCCCGCTGCCGTTTTTACCCTTGCTCATTTTGGAACCCGGTCCCAAGCCCAAGCCCATGGGTCCGGGACCGAGATCTTATCAGCTCACCGCCGGCCCCGGCACCGTCCAGGTATCCCCGCCATGGAGGAGCTTCTCCAGGCTCCCGGCGCCGAGGCGGTCGGTCTCCTGCCTGGATCTGCGCCACCACCCGCTCCTCGTAGCTCGGCATCGTCGACGCTGCGGAAGACGCCCAGGGCGGTCGGGAAGTGCGGCGGCAGGAGCTGCGCGGCGAGGAAGGCGGTGGCCGGGTTCTCCAGCGTCTCGTCCCAGACCAGGCAGTCGTCGGGACCGAGGCCGTTGCCGAGCTGGATCGACCTCCATCTCGGGTGCCGCGCATGCGGATGCCCTTGTCCTTGTTCTTGCCGAAGACCAGCGGCTTGCCGTGCTCCAGGTAGAGCACGTTCTCGTCCTTGGACTCCTTGTCGGTCATGTAGGTGAAGGCCTTGTCGTTGAAGATGTTGCAGTTCTGGTAGATCTCGACGTAGGCCGTCCCCTTGTGCTGCGGCGGCGCGGCGCAGGGTGTCCCGCAGGTGCTGCTGGAAGATGTCGACGCTGCGGGCCACGAAGGTGGCGCCGGCGCCCAGGGCCAGCGACAGCGGGTTGAACGGGTAGTCGACCGAGCCGATCGGAGTCGACTTGGTCTTCTTGCCCAGCTCGCTGGTCGGCGAGTACTGCCCCTTGGTCAGGCCGTAGATGCGGTTGTTGAACATCAGGATCTTGACCCCGACGTTCCGCCGCAGGACGTGGATCAGGTGGTTGCCGCCGATCGACATGGCGTCGCCGTCGCCGGTGGCGATCCAGACCTCCAGATCGGGCCGGGCCATCTTGAGGCCGGTCGCGACCGCCGGCGCCCGGCCGTGGATGGTGTGGAAGCCGAAGGTGTTCATGTAGTACGGGAAGCGGCTCGAGCAGCCGATGCCGGAGACCACCACGAACTTCTCCTTCGGAATGCCCAGCTCGGGGAAGACCTGCTGCACCGCCGAGAGGATGGCGTAGTCGCCGCAGCCCGGGCACCAGCGCACCTCCTGGTCGGTCTGGAAGTCCTTCTTGGTGAGGGTCCGGGCGTTGCGTCTCAGTGGACATGGCTTGGGCTCCAGGATCTGACTGGATCTTGTCGAGGATCTCCTGCCGGGTGAACGGACGGCCCTGCACCTTGTTGAAGGCGATGACGTCCTTCAGGTAGCGGGCCCGCAGCAGCAGGGCGAGCTGGCCGAGGTTCATCTCGGGCACCAGCACCTTGTCGAAGCGCGACAGCACCTCGCCCAGGTTCTTCGGGAACGGGTTCAGGTAGCGCAGATGGGCGCGGCTGACCGGCAGGCCCAGCCGGCGCGCGCGAATTGACCGCGCCGGTGATGGCGCCGGCCGTCGAGCCCCAGCCGAGGACCAGCAGCTCGCCGCCTTCCGGATCGCCGTGGACCTCGAGCGGCGGGATCTCGTTGGCGATCCGCGCCACCTTCTCGGCCCGCAGGTGGACCATCTGCTCGTGGTTCTCCGGGTCGTAGGAGACGTTGCCGGTGACGTCCTCCTTCTCGAGGCCGCCGATGCGGTGCTCCAGGCCCGGCGTGCCGGGGATCGCCCACGGCCGCGCCAGCGTCTCCGGGTCGCGCAGGTAGGGCTGGAAGCTCTCGGCGTCGGTGTGGAAGCGCGACCCGCAGGTCGGGCAGGTCCTCGACGTCCGGCAGCTTCCAGGGCTCGGAGCCGTTGGCGATGTAGCCGTCCGAGAGCAGCACCACCGGCACCATGTAGCGGGTGGCGATGCGCACCGCCTCCAGGGCCACCTCGAAGCAGTCCTTGGGCGAGGAGGCCGCGAGGATCGGCAGCGGCGACTCGCCGTTGCGGCCGAACATGACCTGCAGCAGGTCCGCCTGCTCGGTCTTGGTCGGCAGGCCGGTCGACGGGCCGCCGCGCTGGATGTCGCAGACGATCAGCGGCAGCTCGGTCATGATCGCCAGGTTCATGGCCTCGGACTTGAGCGCGATGCCCGGGCCCGAGGAGACGGTCACGCCCAGCGCGCCGCCGAAGGAGGCGCCGATGGCCGCGCAGACGGCCGCGATCTCGTCCTCGGCCTGGAAGGTGGTGACGCCGAAGTTCTTGTACTTCGACAGCTCGTGGAGCACGTCCGAGGCCGGGGTGATCGGGTAGGCGCCCAGGAAGAGCGGCAGGCCGCTCTGCTCGGCTGGCGGCGATCAGGCCCATGGCCAGCGCCATGTTGCCCGTGATGTTCCGGTAGAGGCCCGGCTCCATCTGGGCCGCGGGCACCTCGTAGCGGTCGTGGAACAGCTCGGTGATGTCGCAGAAGTTCCAGCCCGCCTTGAGCACCGCGACGTTGGCCTCGGCGAGGTGGGGCTTCTTGGCGAACTGCCGGTTCAGCCAGCCGACGGTGTTGTCCAGCGGGCGGGAGAACAGCCAGTAGCACATGCCGAGGGCGAACATGTTCTTGCAGCGGTCCATCGACTTGGTGTCGAGGCCGGTCCCCTCGAGCGTGCGGCGGGTCATGGTGGTCAGCGCCGCCTGGAAGACCCGGTAGCCGGAGAGGCTGCCGTCCTCCAGCGGGTTGGAGGCGATGTTGGCGCGGGCGAAGTTGCGGTCGTTGAACTCGTCGGTGTTGACGATGATGATGCCGTTGGGCTTGAGGTCCTGCAGCTCCTTCTTGAGCGCCGCCGGGATTCATGGCCACCAGCACGTCCGGGGCGTCGCCCGGCGTATGGATGTCGTAGTCGGCGATGCGCACCTGGAACGCCGAGACCCCGGCGAGGGTACCGGCGGGCGCGCGGATCTCGGCCGGGAAGTCCGGCAGGGTCGACAGGTCGTTGCCGAGCAGGGCCGAGGTGTTGGTGAACTGGGTGCCGGTCAGCTGCATGCCGTCGCCCGAGTCGCCGGCGAAGCGGATGACCACCTCGTCGAGCTTCTCGGGGACAGGCGTATGTCTTTCCTTCTCAGCGACTGTCGTGCTCATTGTCCTCTCTTTTCAGAGATGAGAACAAAACCGGACCGGCTGGAATGCCCGGCCCGGTTCAGGATTTCGGTTCGCATGGACGTACCAGGGTTGCGCGCGACGCAAAGTGCACGCGGAAAGGATCTTAACAGACGCGGGCCTTCCGTCCCCCGCCCTTTGGGGTGGACCTCAGGATGGGCATTGCCTCTACACATCCGGTTGTGTAGAATTTAGACATGGCGACCAATCTTGCTCTGGATGACTCCCTCATCGAAGAAGCCGTCCAGATCGGAAAGCACCGGACCAAGAAGGAGGCGGTGACCGCCGCCCTCCAGGAGTACATCCAGGCGCGCAAGAGGATGCAGATCTTCGACTGGGTCGGAAAGGTCGACTACTACGACGACTACGATCCCAAGAAGCTCCGCCGCCGGAAGCCTGAATGACTGTCCTGGTCGACACTACGATCTGGTCGCTCGCCCTGAGGCGCCGGCCCACACAGCTTTCCCCTGAAGAACAGGACCTGGTCGCGGCTTGGGCTGATCTCGTCACCTCGGGGCGATGCGTCCTGACCGGTCCGATCCGTCAGGAGGTCCTCTCCGGCATCCGCAGCGAAGCCACCTTCGTCGCGCTCCAGGCGCAGCTCTCCAACTTCCGCTACCTGGAGCTCCTCCCCGCCGACTACGATCAAGCGGCCCGCTTCTTCAACATCTGCCGTTCACGAGGGATCTCCGGTTCCCACGTGGACATGCTCATCTGCGCCACCGCCCACCGGTATGGCGTCCCGGTCTTCACGACCGACCCGGACTTCTCCGACTACGCCCAGCATCTCCCCTTGCGGCTGTTCAAGCCGGTCTGATCCGCCAAATCCAGGAAAGCAGATTTCCCCCCTCTCCCGGTGAGGGTGGGAGAGAGGGGTCGGGAGAGGGGGCCAGGGGGTGAGGCTTCGAAGGGCAGGGCGCCCCAGCAGGCAAGCGGACTTGAAGGCGGTCCCTACGACCCCGCCGCCGCCCGGGCCGCTTCGCGGTTCTGGGCCTGCTTGGCGGCTTCGACGAGGTTGAAGGCGTCGCGGCGCATCTTGGCCCGCTGGACGTCCTCCTCGGGGAACCGGGGACGGTAGCCGAGAAGGTTCTCGTCGAAGGTGAAGGGCTTCATCAGGTCGGACTTGCCGACGATCGACTGCTCGCGGGTGAAGTAGGCCATGTCGTAGTTGTTGCGACATGATGATGGCCTCTTCCGGGCAGGCGTCCACGCAGTAGCCGCAGAAGACGCAGCGCAGCATGTCGATCTCGTAGACCACCGGGTACTTCTCGATGTTGACGTCCGGATGCTCGGCGGCCTCGATGTGGATGCACTCGGCCGGGCAGTTCTGGGCGCACAGGTAGCAGGCCACGCACCGCACCGAGCCGTCCGGCCGGGTGGTCAGGATGTGGTGGCCGCGGAAGCGGTGGCTGTAGTCGCGCCGCTTCTCCGGGTACTCGATGGTGTACATCTTGTTGCGCCCGAAGAGGTTGCCGAGGAAGTGCCGCATCGTCACCATCAGGCCGCCCAGCAGCGGCAGGTAGAGCCGCTCGGCGAGGCCCGGCTTGTAGGGCTTCACCTCGGTCGGATACGGCTCCGTCAGGACCGGCCGGCCCGGCGGCGGGACCGTGGCGCTCGGGGTGTGGGTCAGAGGCTGGCTCATCGCTCGAGCTCTCCCGCAATGACGTTCAACCCGCCCAGAGAGACGATGGAGTCGGAGAGCGACCCGCCGTTGATCAGGCGCGGGAAGGTGGAGAAGATCGGGAAGCAGGGCGGCCGGCAGTGGTTCCGGTACGGCTTGCTGGTCCCGTCGCTGATCGTGTAGAAGCCGAGCTCGCCGTTGGCGCCCTCGACCACCGAGTAGATCTCGCCCGCCGGCACCTGGATGCCGTCCATGATCAGCTTGAAGTGGTAGATCATGGCTTCCATCTGGTTGTAGCAGGCTTCCTTGGGCGGCAGCGCCACGTGCGGGTCGTCGACGATGTACGGTCCCGCCGGCATGCCGCGGTCGAGGAGCTGGCGGATGATCTTCAGCGACTCGCGGATCTCCATCATGCGGATGCGGAAGCGGTCGTAGACGTCGCCGCCGTAGAGCACCGGAACCTCGAAGTCCAGGGTGTCGTAGAGGTCGTAGGGGTTGGTCCGCCGCACGTCGAAGGGGACGCCGCTCGCCCGCAGACAGGGGCCGGTCCAGCTCCAGTTGATCGCCTCCTCGGCCGAGATGGCGGCCACGCCGACGGAGCGGTCGAGCCAGATCCGGTTCTTGTTGATCAGCTTCTCGACGTCCTCGATGTGCTTCGGGATCATCTCGAGCAGCCGGCGGGAGCGCGCCTCGAAGTCGGGCGGCAGCTCCTGGATCAGGCCGCCGATGCGGCAGGCGGAGACCGTCAGCCGCGCGCCGCAGACCGATTCGAGGAGGCCGTAGATCTCCTCGCGGGGCTGGAAGAGGTACCAGAAGTTGGTGAGGGCCCCGGCGTCCACCAGCGTCGTGCCGTTGCAGACGCAGTGGTCCATGATGCGGGAGAACTCGGAGAGGATCGTCCGCGCCCATACCGCCTTCGGCGGCACCTCGACGCCCAGCATCTTCTCCACCGTCTTGCAGTAGGCGACGTTGTTGATGAAGGCCGAGCAGTAGTTGAGCCGGTCCGTGTAGGGGATGACGTGCTGCCAGGTGTGCGTCTCCGACATCTTCTCGAAGCAGCGGTGCAGGTACCCGATCTCGACGTCGGAGGCGACGATCGTCTCGCCGTCCAGCACGGCCATCAGGCGGAAGGTGCCGTGCATGGCCGGGTGGGACGGGCCGATGTTGATCGTCATCCGCTCGAACATGGTCGTCCTCCCCCTCGGGGAGGTCGAAATGCGGCTTGTAGATCTTGTCCTCGGTGAGGATCCAGCGCCGCGCCGGGTCGTAGTCCTTGCGCAGCGGGTGCCCCTGGAAGGCCTCGTGGCAGAGGATGCGGCGGAGGTTCGGGTGCCCCTCCACCTTCACCCCGAACATGTCGTAGAGCTCCCGCTCGAACCAGTCGGTCCCCTTCCAGACGTCAATCAAGGAGGGGATGACCGCGTCGTCCTCGCGCAGCGGCACCTTGAGGCGCAGCCGCGCGTTGCGGGGGATCGAATAGAGATGGTAGACGGCCTCGAAGCGCTCCTCGCGGTCGGGAAAGTCGACGCCGCAGAGGTCGAGCATGAGGTCGAACTTCGTCTGCGGATTGGTCTTCAGCTCGCGGCAGACCTCGTGGAGGACGTCGCGGCGAGACGATCCAGATCGGCTGGTCCAGGCCGTCCTGGGGCAGGATGCTGCCCGCCGGGAACTTCGCCCGGACGGACTCCAACTCCGGCATCGTCGAGGGCTCAGACAGTGGGGGCGCCAGTGTTGACACTCTCGGTCTTCTCCTGGTTGCGGTCCTCCCCGCGGTGCCGCTTGCGGTCGCGGGCGACCTTCTCCTTGAGCTGGAGGATGCCGTAGATCAGCCCCTCCGGCGTCGGCGGGCAGCCGGGGACGTAGACGTCCACCGGGATGATCTCGTCAATGCCCTGCATCACGTGGTAGGCGCGGTAGAAGCCGCCCGAGCACGCGCAGGCACCCATGCAGACCACCCACTTGGGCTCCGCCATCTGGTCGTAGATCTTCTTCAAAACCGGGGCCATCTTGTCGTTGATGGTCCCCGCCACCAGCAGCACGTCGCTCTGCCGGGGCGAGAAGCGCACCACCTCCGAGCCGAACCGCGACAGGTCGTAGTGGCTGGAAACGGTCGACATGAACTCGATGGCGCAGCAGGCCGTGCCGAACGGAAACGGCCAGAAGGAGTTGCTTGTGGCCCAGTCCTCCAGCGTCTCGAACTTGGTGGTGAGCCAGCTTTCTCCGGTCATGTGGTCATTAGGCATCGGGCTATCCTCTCGCGGAGGCGAGTCTAACACTTGTGACTGTGGGTCACAAGCGGCGGGAAAGTCAATTTTTTCAAGGAGTTAGCTTTCAGCGCCGCCCTCCACCCTGGCCGATCGCGCCGGCCTTCTCCCGCTTGCTGTCAACGCGGGCGCGCGAAGGGGCATTCCCCGGTCCTTCCCGGGCGAATCCGGGGAATAAGCGCATCTGCTGCTTTGTTTCAGAATGCGTTCACGGCTTCTGCGCAACCTTCGCGTCATCGTTTCCAACAATCAGGCCGGGTGGGTGGTGAAACGTCGTCCTCGAGTCCCGGCCCGGTTTGCTCCTAGCTCGTAACGCAGTCGTTCAGCGTGCTTTTACAACCGAGTCCGAGAACAGGAGACCGCATGAAACGATCCCCGCTTGCCGTCCTCGCCCTGGCCGCGCTCTGCGCCTTCCCTCTCATGATCCGCGCCGAGACCGCGGAGGTCGAGCCCACGAACCCCAGCCGGCGCGGTGGAAAGCGACGGCCCGGTCGACGACACCCCGAAAGCCTGGCTCGTCGAGCTCCAGGGCGCCCCCGCCGCCGACGGCGGCTCCCTGGCCGACCTGGCCGCGGAGAAGAAGGCCTTCCGCGACGCCGCCCGGAAGGCCGGCGTCCGGTTCAAGGAACGCTACAGCTTCGACAAGCTCTGGAACGGCGTGTCCCTGGAGGCGCCGCCGGCTGACGTCCCCAAGCTGGCGCGCCTGGCCGGGGTGAAGAACCTCTATCCGGTCGTCGCCGTTTCCCTTCCCCAGGAGGACGAGCCCGGCGATGTGCTGGATCTCTCCACGGCGACCACCATGACCCAGGCCGACATCGCCCGCAGCGAGCTCGGGCTGACTGGCCGCGGCATCCACGTGGCGATCATGGACAGCGGGGTCGATTACGACCATCCGGACCTTGGCGGCTGCTTCGGCCCGGGCTGCCGGGTCGACGATCGGCCATGACTTCGTGGGCGACGCCTTCGACCCGGCCACCAGCCCCGTCCCGGTCCCCGATCCCCTGCCGGACGACTGCGCCGGCCACGGCACCCACGTGGCGGGCATCCTCGGCGCCAACGGCGGCGTCGTGGGCGTGGCCCCGGAGGTGACCTTCGGCGTCTACCGGGTCTTCGGCTGCAACGGCGACACCTTCACCGACATCATGCTCGCGGCCATGGAGCGCATCGCGGAGGACGGCGCCGACGTGGTGAACATCAGCATCGGCGCGCCCTTCCAGTGGCCCCAGTACCCGACGGCCCAGGCCGCCGACCGCCTGGTCAACAAGGGCATCGTGGTCGTCACCTCGACCGGCAACAGCGGCGCCAACGGCGTCTACGCGGCGGGCGCTCCCGGCGTGGGCAGCAAGGTCATCGCCACGGCTTCCTTCAACAACACGACCTTGAAGACTCCGGCCTTCACCCTCTCTCCCGACAACAAGCTGATCACCTACACCCGTTCCAACGGGGCCAGGCCCGCTCCCACCTCCGGCACCGCCATACTGGCGCGCACCGGCACGACGACTACCGAGAACGACGCCTGCGATCCGGTGGCCCCGCCCGCGGGCAGCCTCACCGGCAAGGTGGCGCTGATCCGGCGCGGCAACTGCGACTTCCATATCAAGGTCCGCAACGCCCAGGCCGCCGGCGCCATCGGCGTCGTCCTCTACAACAACCAGGCCGCCGCCGTGACCCCCAACGTCGGCGGCGCGGTCCCGATCACCATTCCGGTGGTGATCATCAATCAGACGGACGGCGCCCTGGTCGACAGCCGCATCGCGGCGGGGGGCCCGGTGGAGCTCACCTGGGGCAAGTTCCTTTCCCAGAACATCACCAGCGGCAACCTGATCGCCAGCTCCAGCTCCTACGGCATGGCGGCCGATCTGACCCTGAAACCGGACATCGGCGCGCCCGGCGGCTCGATCTTCTCCACCTACCCGCTGGAGAACGGCGGCTACTACCAACAACAGCGGCACGTCCATGGCCTCGCCGCACGTGGCGGGCGCCGTCGCCCTGCTGCTGGAGGCCCGCCCCCACACCTCGCCGCAGGCGGTGCGCTCGCTCCTGCAGAACAGCGCCTCGCCCCGGCCCTGGGGAGGCAATCCCGGCCTCGGCCTGCTCGACAACGTGCACCGTCAGGGCGCCGGCATCTTGCAGATCGCGGACGTCCTCCGGGCCACCGCGGTCGTGCTGCCGGGCAAGCTCTCCCTGGGTGAATTCGAGGCGGGCGCCGCTCCGACGGTCCGCACTTTGACGGTGGAGAACAAAGCCTCCGCCCCGGTCACCTTCACCCTCGGCCATACCCCGGCGGTTGCCACCGGCGGCAGCACCTTCGTGCCGCAGTTCTTCGGCAACGCCGCGACCATCTCGTTCAGCGTTCCGACGCTGACCGTGCCGGCCGGCGGGACGGCCACCGTGGACGTCACCTTCGCCGCGCCCGCCGGGCTCCCCGACCGCAGCCAGTTCGGCGGCTGGGTGGTCTTCACGCCGGACGGCGGCGGCAAGGCCCTGCGCGTGCCCTACGCCGCGTTCAAGGGCGACTACCAGTCGATCACGTACCTGGTGCCGACGGCCAGCAACTATCCCCGTGTCGCGAAGCAGTTGCCGAACGGTACGTTCACACCTCAGCCCGAAGGCGTCCCCTTCACGCTGAAGGACGGCGACATGCCGTTCATCCAGGTCCACCTGGAGCACCAGGCCCGCGAGGCCAAGCTGGAAGTCTTCGACGCCGTGACCGGCAAGGCCTGGCACCTGGCGCGGCGGCAGCAGTATCTGAGCCGCAACACCCAGCCGACTTCCTTCTTCGCCTGGGGCTGGGACGGCACCACGTCCGCCGGCAACAAGATCTACGAGGTGCCGAACGGCCAGTACATCGTCAAGATGACGATCCTCAAGGCCCTCGGCGACCCGGCCAACCCGAACCACGTCGAGACCTGGACCTCCCCCGTGATCACCATCGCCCGCCCGTAACCGGCGCGGCGACGACAACAATCTCCACGTGATGCCGGCGGGGCGACCCGCCGGTTTTTTTATTTCCGGACTGGGAATTCCGGGGAGGGGTCCGTCTAAGCTCGAAAGCAGGCGGGATACGGCGAAAGGAGGATTACGAGATGAAAGTCAAGCTTGGGGTGTCAGTGGACACCAATGCGGATGCGAAGATGGTATTGGTCAATTTCAAGGAAGTACGCCTTATTGCAGGAAAAGGTGTGACAGAAGTGGAGCCCAATGAAGATTGCGTCCTGCAATGGGGAATCGTCGGAGCTCCGGAGACGAAGTACAAGATCACGCTCAAACCGGAGCAGGGTACGCTCAAGATCCAAAGCCAACATCCTATCGACCTACAAATCCCCAAAGGAAAGGCACGAGCTGCTGGCACACGCGGCTTCCGCGTCACCATCCCGTGAGGTACGTCATGAAGACAACGATATTCTTGATGCTCGCCTTCTCAATATGTCTCACTTGCCCCCTTTTCCCACAAATCCTCACAGAGAGAGCTAAAGCAAAAGCCGAAGTCGAGGCCACAAGGAAATCAGAGGTCGCCCTCAACGAAACCTTACCGGCGGTCCTCGACGGGGTTGCAATTGAAGCAGGCCAAGCGAATGACAAGGCCACTATCAACTTCTCTCGAAAGGTGAACAATCAATCGGTCATAGCCGCTCTCTCCACTCCTCTGAACAAGAGCTCCACGGCTACGGACCTTGCCAGCCTCGAAGGCTTGGCGGCTGACTTCAACTTCTCAATCGCTCTGGCGGACTTTCGATTCCCGAAAATAGACGCCAAACGCGCCAGGGATGAGCAGGTAAAAGTCTGCACCAAGTACGGAGTCATCAATGATGAGTGTGATGATCAAGGACTCGCCAGAGCAGCGGCCATGAATTGCGGCTTTGATGGAATTAAAGATACTGAGCTCAATGAAGTTCCTGACAAAATAGAGACACTCCTAGACTCCGCAACGCTTGAACAACGCACCTGTTTCGATTCCCGCCGCTCTCAAGCAGAAGACGAGTTCGACCTTGCCTCTTTTCAAGGCACGTTCGTCCAAGCATGGGCGGTGGCCGCGGAAGTCGGCCGTAAACCAGCGACCTATTTCCAAGCAGATGGCAAGAAGATGGAAGAGATCAATCTGCCCTATGCCCTGTCGGGTTCGTATGGATGGATCGGCCAGAGCTCCCGCTTCTCCCTACGGGGCCGCTACGAGATGCGGTACAAGGACGGCAAGAAAGCGCAGCTTTGTCAATCCTTCCCGGGTTCGAATACCGGCTCCGCCCTGGAAAGTTGCGAAGAGGTCCCCTTCGGCGCCCCGACAGAATCCGAGGCCTTCATCGCCAATGCCGAGCTTCGGTGGTTCTTCATAAAATGGGCAGTGAGCCCCATCGTCTCGTATGACATCGAAGAGGAGGTTCTAGGAGTCCAGCTACCTGTCTACCTGATCCGCAACTCCGACGGGCAACTGACTGGCGGGTTCCGGCTCGGCTGGCGCGACGACACGAACGACCTTGTAGCCTCGGTCTTTGTTTCAAAGCCGCTGTCCCTGGGAAACTAGTGCCTTCGCCCCCCGCCTGGGCGTCAATGCCTGGGCGGGCGGCCCAACACCGAGCCAAGGCGCCCCTCCCGCCAAACCCTGAAACGCCAAACTTCCCGGGCGGCGGCTCCAGATCCCTCCATCTGCCGCAAGTCACGGATTCCCGCAGACCCACCGAACAGGAAATGCCGCGCGCTCTGGTTAAAATACCGCGCTCGAACCTAAAATTACCGTGCGTGAGCCTAAGATTACCGCGTGACAAGCCTAAATTTACCGCGAATCCTCCTAGATATACCGCACATGAATCTTGAGATGCCGCAAATCTTCCTTCATTTACCGCGCGCCAGCCTCCAAATACCGCCCGTCAGCCTTCATGTACCGCGAGTTGCCACTTACGCGAGGCATTTTGAGCCCGGCGGGCCGTCCGCCAAGCTTGACTCGCGGCATGAAACCTCCCGCGGGAGGACGCGCGACCGTCCGCCGGCTCCTGGAAGCCGTCGCGCAAGGCAAGGGAACGCTTGGAGAGCTCGCGCGGGGCGATCAGCGGCTTCCGCCGATCTTCCCGCAAGGGAGGAAGAAGAAATCTGGCGGCATCCGGAGCTTCGCGGTTCTCCCCCGGACCGAATTTCGCGGCGGAGAACCGTCTCGGGATCGCGGCGAGATCGGGACGGCCGGTCCGCCGGAGAAGGCGGGCGGTCTACGACTCGGGCGCGGAGGGCGCCGTTCCGCGGTCGACCTCCTTGGGAAGGGCCACGTCGCCCTGCGCCGCGTTGGCGTCCTCGCGAAGAGCTTCGAGGTTCCGCAGATGCTCCTTCTGGGCGTTGACGACCCGCAGGAAGGCGTTCGCGGTCTCCTGATCCACGTCGCGGATCATCTTGGGATAGAGGATGTCGTTCTCGAAGCGCTCCTCGGAGATGGCGTTGCCGAGGTCGGCGTCGGCGCCGCGGACCTGCTCGGAGGCGACGAGCAGGTCGATCGCCAGGGCGTCCTTCTCGGCGGCGAGGCGCTGGTAGCGCCGGGCGAGGTTCGGCAGCCCCTCCTTCTCGGCGTGGACGGCGTAGGCGCGGAAGCGGGCCGCGCTGGCGGCCTCGGCGGTGAACGCGGCCTTCAGGTGCTCCTGGTGACGCGGGATCCTCGACACGATGTCTCTCCTCTCCTGGTTCGCGCTAAGATGCCCTGGCACCGTGGGAAGAACGCCCGCCAGGGGAAGGCGAGGCAATTCTATGGAAGTTGGGCGGGTTGTCCAACCCGGCCCGGGAAACTTTGACCTCCCCGTGTCGTAGTGGCTTCCGGGGACGCCGTGCCGCGGACCCGGCCGATCTTCTGTGAAAGAACGCTTCCGCCGACTCGCGATTCTCACCGCCCTGCTCGCCGGGCTGGTCCTCGTCGCCCTCGCGGGCATTCCCTACGCCAGCGCTCTCGCCAAGTTCACGCTGCTGGCCGCCGGGGTCGTCCTCGTCCCCTGGCTGCTCTGGCGCGCCTACAAGACCTTCCTCTGGAAGGTGGGACGCCGGCTGGCCTTCTCCTACTTCCTCCTCGGCGTGCTGCCGATTCCCCTGGCGCTGCTGCTCCTGGCCGTCTCCGCCTACCTCCTCGCCGGCTTCTTTATGGGTCACCTGTACCGTGACGCCGTGCAGTCCCTCCAGACGGAGCTGAACGCCATGGTCCAGGCGCGCCTGGAAACGTTCACCGCGTCCGGTCCGCCCCGCGCGGTCATGGATCCCGAGGTCGCCTTCGCCTATTACCGGAACGGCCGGCGGATCGCCGGCGACGAGCGGCTGCCCGGGACCTGGCCGGCCTGGCTGGAGCCCGGGCGGCAGGAGACCACCGGCCCTCAATGGGAGGTCGTCCCCCGCTTCGTCTCGGTGCGGCGCGGCCGGCCCACCCTGGCGGCGGCGATGTCCCGGGACGGTCTGGGGGTCGCCGCGCTGTACGTAGCGGCGCTCGATCCGGAGGTCAGCCGCCGCGCTCAGGTCTGGGTCGAGCTCTTCCGCTCGGACGATCCCCACCTCAAATACATCAGCCTGGAGATGAAAGGCCGCAAGATCCCCATCCAGTACGTCCGCGAGGGCCAGAAGGCGGCCGAGGCGGCGAAGTTCTTCAAGGGGTTCTCCGCGGGCGAGAAGTTCTGGGACGATCCCAGGCTCTGGTGGGGAGAGCTCTCCGGACCGCTCTCGGACCTCGCCACCGGCAAGGTGTCGGCGGAGTACGTGGCCGCCAACCTGAACGGCACGCCCCGGGCGATGCTCCGCCACCTCTTCTCCAGCGCCGCCGAGATCGACGCCCTGGCCTGGGGCCTCCTGATCCTGGTGGCCGCCCTGCTCTTCTGGGTCTATGCCATCGCCGCGGTGATGGCCATCGTGATGATCGTCGGCCTCTCGCGGGCGGTAAACCGGATGAGCCGCGCCACCGAGGCCGTCCGCGAGGGGGACTTCAGTGCCCGCATCCCGGTGCGGCGGCGCGACCAGGTGGGCGACCTCCAGCGCTCGTTCAACGAGATGGCCGGCAACCTGGAGACGCTGGTGGCGACCTCGGCCCAGAAGGAGCTGCTGGAGAAGGAGCTGGAGCTGGCCCGCAACCTCCAGAAGAGCCTGCTGCCGAGCAACCTGCCGTCCGGCGGCGGCATCGAGTTCGCCACCCTGTTCGAGCCCAGCGCGGCCATCGGCGGCGACTACTTCGACGTCCTGCGCCTGTCGGACCACGAGCTCGCCGTGGTGATCGCCGACGTTTCCGGCCACGGCCTGGCCAGCGGGCTGCGGATGGCGATGCTCAAGGCGGCGCTGCTGATCCTGATGGAGGAGACCCGGGAGCCGGAGGAGATCCTGGCCCGGTTGGACACCGTCGTGCGCTCGAACCGGGAGCGCCGCTTCTTCGTCACCGCCACCCTGGGGCTCTTCGATCTCCGGACCGGCATGCTCCGCCTGATCAACGCCGGCCATCCGCCCACCTACGTCGTGCGCGGCGCCGAGGTCGAGGAGATCGTCCTCCCCAGCTCCGCGCTGGGTGGGCTGGGCCGTTCCTATGTCCGGGCGGAGGTCGAGCTTCAGCCGGGGGATTCGGTGGTCTTCCTTTCGGACGGTCTCATCGAGGCCACCAACGCGGCCGAGGAGCCTTTCGGCTACGACAGCGTGAAGCGGGTCCTGGCCGGGCTTCAAGGAGAGAGGGCGGTGGCCATCCGGGACCGCCTGCTGGCCGCGGTGGCGGGCCACACCCAGGGGCTGCCTGTGGGGGATGACCAGACGTTGATGGTGATGCGGTGGGGGGTAAGGGCCTCGACGCCAGAATTCATGGAGTGACAGTAGCCGCTGTTTTCTCGATGCGGCCCCACATGTGGCCGCCCACCTTGCCGTGCTGCCAAGTGCCCGCGTAGCGATCGCCGTAGAAGAAGACGCGCGCGGTGAACGTGCCGATCCCGGGCAGGCTCGTCTCGGTCATCATGATCATCGGCGTGTCGCCGTTGAACCGCATGGGCACGACGATGGGGACGGCGCTGTTCACGCCGCAACATTTCGAGTTGAACCGCCAAAGGTCGTCGCCGACTTTCTCGACGCTGACGATCTCGTACCGGTCCGCTTGCGGCGGACGGCCTTCGTTGCCGTCGGTCGTGAAAGATCCGACCAGCGTCACGCCGCGCATACGCTCCGCGAACTGACGTTCGACGCTGGCGAGCGACGCGGGATCGACGACCGCGCCGATACCGAGCCGTCCGATCAGCCAGCCGCCACCGAAGACGACCAAAGCCAGCACGACGATCAAGACGATGACGAGCGGGCGTCGGACAGTCGCCATGACGGGTCTCCTCAGATCGGTGAAGACGCGGGAAGCGGAAGCGGACGGGGCATCGGCACGCGGAAAGCCGCCAGGCTGAGGAGGAACACGCACGGCACCAGGATCCAGAGAGCCGGCATATACGAACCGGTCAGCGCCGCGCACTGGGCGAAGATCAGCGGTCCGATGGCGGATGCCAGGACGGTCAGCATCTGCGCGGCGCCTTGGATCCGGCCGAGGTGCGCGGCGCCGAACGCCTGCCGCCAGACCGCGAAGAACAGGACGGTGATCATGCCGCCGGAGAGTCCGAACAGGGCGGCGAAAATCCATAGCTGCGTCAGCGTCGACAGGAGCGGCAGCGCCGCCAGCCCGATGGCGTAGAGGAACAGCGCAAGTCCCAGCAGCCGCCGCATCGACCAGCGCAGCGTCAGCCAGCCGCACAACCCCTGCCCCACGAGCCCGATGACCGCCGTCGCCGCCAGGAACTTGACATAGACGGGCTGGTCGAATCCCCGCTCCGCGAGGACCGCCTGGTTGAACAGTCCCAGGCCCGAGGAGACGAGCCCGAAGAGCGATGTCCCGCCGGCGAACACCCAGAACGCCGGCGTGCGCAGCGCCGCCGCCAGCGACATGCCGGTGCCGCCGTCCTGGTTCCTCGGAGCCGGCGGTCTGTCCCCTCGGACCCTCGCGGAGCAGCAGCACGAGCGGCGCGGCGAGGAGCAACCCATAGGCGACCCAGGCCCAGGCGCTGCGCCAGCCGTTGACGCGGACCGCGGTGCCGACGCCGACGAACGCCGCCGCGAAGAACACGGTGAGCAGCACCGAATAGACGCCCATCGCCATGCCGACGCGGCGGTCGAACGACTTCCCCACCGCCGTGATGCTGGCGACGGATAAGGCGCTCTGTCCCAACGCGCGCGTCGCGAGCACCAACAGGAACAGGACGACGACGCCCCCCGTAATGCGGCTCATGGTCCAGACCACGGCGCCAAGCCCGAGGGTCAAGACGAACGTCGCGACGCGCAGGCCGGCGCGGTCGAACAGCCGCCCGATCGGCAGGCAGACGATCGCCCCGATCAGCGTCGCCCAGAGATTGATGTTGGCGTAGCCGACGCGGTCGAGCCGCAGCTCGAGCAGCATCGGCTCGGTGATGAGCCCCAGCCCCTGCGTCCGCCCCGGCAGCGTCGCCACCATGATGACCGCCGCCACGAAAACGTTGATCCAGCCGCTCCAGCCGCCGCGCATGGCGTGGAGTATAAGCGGGATGGCAGGTCAGGTCAGAAGCTGGCTATGTTGCAGCAGACGGTAGTAGTCGCTAAGGCGTCGCGGGAAAAACCGCGGGGAAACCGCGATAGGCTTCGCATGCCATGACGACGGACAGAAACGTCCTCCCGCCCGCCGGCGGCTCCGAGCCCCTCCCTCCCCATCCGCTGCTCACGCGGTATTACCAGGACGCCGAGCAACGCAGGCGGCGGATCAGCGCCTGGTTCGATGGAGCGGCGGGCGACTACGACTGGATCAATCGCGCCGTGAGCTTCGGCGCCGGGTCCTGGTACCGGCGGCAGGCCCTGCTGCGGATCGGTCTCGCCGAGGGCATGAGCCTGCTCGACACCGGCTCCGGCACCGGGGTCATCGCGGCGCTCGGCCAGCAGATCGTGGGCCACCGGGGCCTGGTCGTGGCTCTCGATCCCAGCCTCGGGATGATGAGCCACGCCGCGGGCCGGGGGGTGAAGCGCCGCGTGCGCGGGATCGCGGAGGCCCTCCCCTTCCCCGGCGAGCGTTTCGACCGCCTGACCATGGGCTACGCCCTGCGCCACGTGGCCGACCTGCGCGCCACCTTCCAGGAGTACCGCCGCGTGCTCAAGCCCGGCGGCAAGGTGCTCCTCCTGGAGATCACCCGGCCCTCTTCGCGCCTGCAACACCATCTGCTCAAGCTGTATCTCGGCCGCATCATGCCCTTCCTCGCCCGCTTCGGCCGCGGCGGCCGCACGTCCCAGGAGCTGATGGAGTATTACTGGGACACCATCGAGAGCTGCGTGCCCCCCGAGGTCATCCTCGGCGCCCTGCGGGAGGCCGGCTTCTCGAACGTCGAGCGGAGTGTGGAGAAAGGCATCCTCTCGGAGTACACCGGCGTGCGGTGAGTATCTACAGCCCCTGAATCGTCAGCCCCAGGGTCCCGTAGATCTTCTTTACGTAGTTCCGCGTCTCGCGGTAGGGGGGAATGCCGCCGTAGCGGAGGACCGCGTTCTCTCCCGCGTTGTAGGCGGCGAGGACGCGGGCGAGGTCGTTGGGGAACTGCTCCAGGAGCCAGCTCAGATATTTGACCCCGGCCTCCAGGTTCTCCTTGGGATCGAAGAGCTTCTCCTTGCGAACTCCGAAGCGCTCCGCCGTGGCCGGCATGAGCTGCATCAGGCCCCGGGCGCCCTTGTGGGAGACCGCCCGCGGCTTGCCCGCCGACTCCTGGCGGATCAGGGCGGCCACGACCTGCGGATTGACCCTGTGGCGCTTGGCGGTCTCGAAGATCAGGTCGCCGTAGGGACCCTTCCGGCACCTTGGCCAGGGTCTCGTCGAAGTGGAGGGGGATCGGCGGCGCATCGGGGTTCTCCGACAACGCCACGATGACCTTGGGCGGCGGCTCGGGAACGTAGACGACCTCGTCGTCCACCACCCGCTCGACCCGATCGATGGGCATGGTCAGCCGGCCGCCCGTGGGATAGGTCAGGCGGGCGAGATCCCCCGCGGCCTCGTAGGCGGCCACCTTCATGACGCTGCCGTCCACGAGGACGACCAGCTCGGCCCGCGCGGGCGCCAGGGAGCCGCAGAGGAAGAGGGAGCCGAAGGCCAGTAGCCGCAGGAACGGCGAGGTTCTGGAGCTGCTCGTCAAAACGGGGATCTCCACTCCGGTCGTCACGGTCCGTCTATTCTACGGAATAGCCGGCGAAAGCGCCTACCTTCCAACAACATCGCTATGCACAGATCATAACCCGGAAAGGAGAGCGGGAATTCCGGAACGAAAGGGGGCCACCCCTTGCGGAGCGGCCCCAGGACGGGAGGATTCCCTACCAGGCGTAGCAGGTGCGGGAATGGCCGTCGCTGCACTCCTTGAAGCGGATCACCTGGCCGTAGAGCGTCACCGTCGCCCGCTTGCACTGCGGACCTTCGGGGTTGATCGTGAATTCCCAGTCCGTCGCCCAGGTGCCGTACGTGGGGTCGATGTAGTCCTGCCGCGTCGGGTCGTTGGGATCATTGCCGAAGGTGAACTTCCGGTTGTCCAGGATGACGTTTCCCTGGTAATAGCGCTGGAACTGCTCGATGCCCCGGATCAGGTAGGTGTAATTGGCGCAACTGCCGAAGGTGGAAAAGCTGGGGTTGGGGACGGGAATCGGGGAGTTGCTGTAGTAGCACCTGTAGTTGACGTTGCACAGCGGATTGACCCGGGCCTCGGCGATTCCGGCGGTAACGGCGACCAGCAGGGCGAACAGGACGACCTTCTTCATGACATCTCCTCCTTGCCACTTCGGTGGCGGTTTCCGGCGGCTTTCGCAGCCGGTTTCGCGCCGCCTATAGGGCAAGGGGATTGCCAGGTCTCAAGTCATTGAAAACAAAAGATCCATAGCGATGTGTCAGTCCCGTCCCCGGGACGGAGGCGGGCGAGGGGCGCGGCGGCGGTCCCGGATCCGGGACGGGCTATCCGAGGCCCAGCTCTTTGACCTTGCGGTAGTAGGTGGTCCGGGAGACGCCCAGGAGCTCCATGGCGCGCGTGGCGTCCCCCTCGGCGGCGGCGAGCGCCACGGTGAAGGCTTCGCGCTCGGCCCGCAGGACGGTCTCCTCCAGGGTCAGCGGGGCCGGGACCAGTGCTCTCTCCGGAGACGCGGAGGCGCGGCGACAGGTGGTGGATCGCCAGGGGCTCGCCGGGCTCCAGCAGCAGCGCCGCCTTGGCGATCTCGTTCTGCAGCTCGCGGATGTTCCCCGGCCAGGCGTGCCGGACCAGGGCCCCGAGCGCCTGCCGGGTGACGCCGGGGCTGGCCAGGCCGGTCTTCTCGAGCTCGCGGTGGAAGAAGCGGGCGGCGAGGGCGGGGATCTCCTCGCGCCGCTCGCGCAGGGGCGGGATCCTCGCCTGGAAGGCGGCGAGGCGGTGGAAGAGGTCGAGCCGGAAGGTCCCCTCCGCCACCAGGGCTTCCAGGTCGCGGTTGGTGGCGGCGAGGAAGCGCACGTCCACCTCCACCGGGGCCTTGCCTCCCACGCGGTAGAGGCTGGTGTTCTCCAGTACCCGCAGCAGCTTGGCCTGGGTCTCGGCGGCCATGTCCCCGACCTCGTCGAGGAACACGGTGCCGCCGCTCGCCCGCTCCAGGAGGCCGGGGCGGGCGTCGACGCCGGTCGCGACCCCCTTCTCGATGCCGAAGAGCTCGGTCTCCAGCAGCTCCCGGGGCAGGGCGGCGCAGTTGACGGCCAGGAAGGGCCCCCTGGCGCGGGGCGACCGCTCGTGGATCCAGCGCGCCAGCACCTCCTTGCCGACCCCGGATTCGCCCAGGATCAGCACGGGGACGTCTCCCCGGGCCACCTTGCCGGCGCGCCGGTAGAGCTTCGACATCCCGGGTCCCATGCCGGAAGGAAGAGGGGTTTCCTCGGGCCCGTTCTTGCCGCCGGCGGCGGCCCGCGCCCGGCCCGCTCCCGACCGCTGGCGCGCGGCGGTCCGGGCGGCCAGCGAGGCGAGCGCCAACCGTAACAGCGGCCGGAGCGGCGAGAGGTCCACGGCCACAGGACAACGCAGGCGGAGCTTCCAGCCGTCGGGACCCTCCACCTCCAGGGCGGCGAGGTTGCGAGGCAGGGCGCCGGACGTGGAGGCCGCCGCGACGATCCCCTCCCCCGCCGCCGAAATGCGGAAGAACTCGGCCCGCCCGATCGGCAGCTCACGGATCCAGCGGTGCGCCAACTGGTCCGCCGCCTCCTCGGGAGACAGCCCGTCGGTCAGGGAGGGCAGGACCTCCTCCAGACTCTCGGCGAGCCTTTCCATGGGGTGCAATCCCAGGGTGCTGAGGCCTTCGTGGTCGCTCTCGGGCGCGGCCCGTGCGGCGGGCGCGTCGCGGGGACCCAGCAGCACCTGGGATCGCGACAGATCCATCGGCTGCAGCACCGTCTGGACGGAGCCGAAGGAGAGGATGGTGAACCCGCACACCGCCGCCTCGTGCACCCGCCGCTCCCCGATGAACGTGCCGTTCTTGGAGCCCAGGTCGCGCAGGACGGCGCCGCCGTCCTCCAGCACGTCGAGCCGGGCATGGCGGCGGGAGACCCCGGGGCCTTCGAGAGGGATGTCGACGTCCGGGAGAGAGCCCACGATGTGCTCTCCCGGGGAGAGGTAGAACCGCCGGACGGACGAGCCGTCCGCCGCGAGGACGCGGAGGATGTAGGCCGGGTCGCGCCGGCTGAGAGCGTTGTCCATCTACGAACGTGGATGATATCGCTCGTACAGCGATTTCAACCGCGTCTGGTGGATATGCGTGTAGATCTGCGTGGTGGAGATGTCCGCGTGGCCGAGCATCGTCTGGACCGCCCGCAGGTCGGCGCCGTGCTCCAGCAGGTGGGTGGCGAAGCTGTGCCGCAGCACGTGGGGCGAGAGGTCCGCCTTGAGGGCCGATCTTGAGGCCATAGCCCTTGAGGATCTTCCAGAAGCCCATGCGGGTCATGCCGCTCGCCGTCCTTGTTCACGAAGACGGACTGGTGCCGCCCCTGCGGCCAGCTCCGGCCGGACCTCCGCGCAGGTAGCGCTTGACCCAGTGCTCGGCCTGCTCCCCCACCGGCACCACCCGCTCCTTGTTCCCCTTGCCGAAGGCCACCAGGAAGCCGACGTCCAGGCGGAGCTGCGGGAGCTGGAGCCCCACCAGCTCGCTCACCCGCAGGCCGGTGGCGTAGAGCAGCTCGAGCATGGCCCGGTCGCGCAGGCCCAGCGGCGTCGCGACGTCCGGCGCCGCCAGCAGCGCCTCGACCTCGTCCTCCGAGAGCACCTTGGGCAGGGGCTTGCCAGAGCTTGGGGGGCAGGAGGTTGACCGCCGGATTGTCCTTGCGCTCCCCGATCTGCACCAGGTGGTCGTAGAAGCCGCGGAGGGCCGAGAGCGCGCGGGCGCTGGAGCGGGGGGAGAGCCCCTGGCGCTGGAGGTCCCGCAGGTGGGCCGGGAGGGCGCGAGGCGTCGGCGGTCAGCAGGTCGCCGCCCCTCTTCGCCAGCATCTCCCCCAGGCGGACGAGGTCGTTGCGGTAGCCCGCGACCGTGTTCTGGGAGAGGCCCCGCTCCACCGCGAGGCCTTCCAGGTAGCGGTCGAGGACCCGCCGCCAGGCGGGGACGGGGCCGGGCGTCAAGGCAGGGCCCGGGGCCGCAGATCCTGCGGCGTGACGCCGCGGGCGGTGCAGATCTCCAGGATCTCCTCCTCTTCGAGGATGGCGAGGGCCGACTTGGCCTTCTGGAAGATCTCCTTGACCAGCTCGGGCGTGGCCTCGATGCCGCGCTCCTGGAGCCAGTAGACGACGTTCGACTCGCCGCTCATCGGCCCGACCTCGATCACCTGGCGGCGGCCGATCAGGCTCGCCGGGATCGACGAGTAGACGCGGTCGGCCAGCCAGTCCTCGCCGCGCGCGCGGGCCTTGATGATCGCCGCCGCGTGCACGCCCGTGCCGGTGCGGAAGGCGTCCCTGCCCACCACCGGATAGTTGTCCGGCAGCGGCACGCCGGTCGTCTCCGCCACGAACTGGCAGTACTCCTGGCAGGCGGTGGAGGTCGCGGTCGATCCAGCCCAGGAGCTGCATGTTGACCAGCAGCAGGTCGATCGGCGCAGTTGCCCACCCGCTCGCCGATGCCCACCGCCGTGCCGTGCAGGCGGTCGGCGCCGGCCTCGGCGGCGGCCAGCGCGTTGATCACCGCCAGGCCGCGGTCGCTGTGGCCGTGCCAGTCGACCTTCACGTCCTCGCCGGTGGCGTCCACCACCTCGCGGATGAAGCGGATCACGTTGCGCGCGCCGTTGGGCGTCGCGTGCCCCACCGTGTCGGCCACGCAGACCCGCCGCGCCCCGGCCTCGACCGCCGCGGTGTAGAGCCGGCGCAGGTCCTCGGGCGCGGCGCGCGTCGTGTCCTCGGTGACGTACATCACCGGCAGCCCTTCCTTGACCGCGAACTCGACCGCCTCGCGGGAGAGCTTGAGCATGCGGTCGAGGGTCCACCCCTCGGCGTACTGGCGGATCGGCGACGAGCCGATGAAGCAGGCCACCTCGATGGCGATGCCGGCCTTCTGCGAGATCTCGACGATCGGCTGGATGTCGGCGATCACCGTGCGGGCCGCGCAGTTGGGCGCGATGCGGCAGCTTGCTGGTCGACGATCTCGCGGGCCAGGCGCTCGACGTCGCGCGACCACGTGCGGCCCGGCGCCGGGCAGGCCGATGTCGGCGGACTCGATGCCGAGCGTCCGCGATCATGTGGAGGATCGCGAGCTTGTCCTCGATCGACGGCGTGCGCACCGACGGCGACTGCAGGCCGTCGCGCAGCGTCTCGTCGTCCAGCTCCACCTGCCCGCGGGCCGGGCGCGAGGTCCGCGCCGCCGGCGCGGTTCCAGTCGTAGATCAGGTCGGACTCACTGGGGCGCATCGACTGAGTTCCTCCCGAGTCGAGCCGCCAGCGCGGCGCGAAGCCGCCACGGCGCGCGAGCAGGTCGCCCACCTGCGAGGTGGTGAGCGAGCCGCCGAGGTCGGGCGTGGTCTGCCCGTCGCGGAAGGCGCGGCGACCACGGCCTCCTCGATCGCCTGCGCCGCCTCGGCGTGGCCGAGGTAGTCGAGCATCAGCGCCGCCGAGAGGATCGCGCCCGATCGGGTTGGCGCGTGCCGGTGCCGGCGTACTTGGGGGCCGAGCCGTGGACCGGCTCGAACATCGAGGTCTGCCCGGGGTGGAGGTTGGCCGAGCCGCCACGCCCAGGCCGCCCTGGAGCGCCGCGCCGAGGTCGGTGACGATGTCGCCGAACATGTTGTTGGTGACGATCACGTCGAAGCGTCTCGGGCGTGCTTGCACCATCTGCATGGTCAGGGCGTCGACGAACATGTGGCGCGTCTCGATCTGCGGGTACTCCGCCGCCACCTCGGCGAACACGCGCTGCCAGAGGTCGTGGCCGTAGCGCATGACGTTCGACTTGTCGGCCATCAGGACCTCGCGGCGGCCGTGCGCCACCGCGTACTCGAACGCGGCGCGGATGATGCGCTCCACGCCCTTGCGGGTGTGGATCTCCTCCTGGACGGCGATCTCGTCCGCCGTGCCCTTCTTGAAGTTGCCGCCGATGCCGACGTAGGCGCCCTCGGTGTTCTCGCGGAAGACCACGAAGTCGACGTCCTTCTCCGTGCGGTCCTTGAGCGGGCAGAGGCGGGCGTCGTAGAGCTTGACCGGCCGGAGGTTGATGTAGAGGTCGAGCCCGAAGCGGATGCCGAGCAGGATGTCGGCGGCGTGCTTCATGTCGGGCACCCGCGGGTCGCCGTAGGCGCCGATGAAGATCGCCGCGTAGTTGTCCCGGAAGTCGTCCAGAGCGCCCGGCGGGCAGGGTCTCGCCGGTGGCGAGGTAGCGGTCGGCGTCCCAGTCGAGATGAACCAGCTCCAGCGGCAGATCCCAGGTCTCGGCGGCGGCTTCGAGGACCTTGACCGCCTCGGCGGTGACGTCCTTGCCGATGCCGTCTCCGGGCAGCACGGCGATGCGTTGCGGCCTGCGTTGCGAAGGTGGAATGGAATTCATGCGGGCGATGCTAGCACGACGCCCGGCGCCTTTCGGGAGGGGCGCCGACGCATCCTGATCCCGACGGCCGGAAGAAGCTCACCACCCGTCCCGCCGCCGGCTGCGGCAGGGTCGCGGGGGCCACCGGCACCTTGAGGACCAGCCCCAGCTCGAAGGCGATGGGGATCTCCGGGCAGAGCCACGCCGAGTGGAGGCCGGGCCAGCACGTCCCCTCGCGGACCTCCAGCAGGCGCGGCAGCAGGCCGTCGCCGTCCACCTCGGCCCCCACCGGCCAGACGGCCACCCGCGTCGGCGCCACGGTCGATCCGGTGCAGGCGGTCGGACGCCAGGGCATATCCCCGGGGGCGGTCCTGGAAGTAGCGCACCGCCTGGTCCCACGACCCCAGGCGCGGTCCCTCCCCCACCTTGGGCGAGTCCTGCCACGCCTTCACCTCCATGTGTCCCTTGTGCTGGGCGCGCCACAGCCACGGGCCGCCGTTGACGGAGCGGGACGGCCGCGGGAAGCTCAACCGCGCCCGCGAAGCCGGCTGATGGGTCATCAGCCGCACCCCCGGGGCCACCCAGGCGGGCATCAGCATCTTGCGGAACAGCACCGAGGGGACTCCCTCCTCGTCCAGCACATAGACCCGGACGTTGAGCTGGGGATAGCGGAACTTCAACCGCGGCAAGCCGGTGAAGTGGAGAGAGTCCTGATGGAAGAGGAGCGCCGAGGCGAAGACGTGGTCCCGTCCCTGCCAGGAATGGAGCTGATACCGCAGCGGCGCCGGCGGCGCGGGCAGCGACTCGGCCGGAAACGCCCAGTTGAGGTAGAGGCAATCTCGCACCGTCGTCCGCAGCATGATCGAGTCCTTTGGCCAGTCGGACTGGTCCCTGGGAACGATAGCACGAACCCTCACCCCCGGCCCCTCTCCGGACCCCTCCCACCCTCCCTCACCGGGAGAGGGGAGACAAACAAGAAGAACGCGCCCTGTTCTCTCCTGGTTTTCTCCCTCCTCTCCCGGTGAGGGAGGGTGGGAGGGGTCCGGGAGGTGAGGGCTCGCAGGGCACCCGACCCAGGGGGCAGAATCTCGGGGATGTCTTTGTTACAGTCCCCGAGCCGAAGTCTTTGACTCCTGGAGGTCATCTCTTATGAAACAAGCAACAAAACAAGCCCGGGTGATCCTGGCCGGTCTGGCGCTCCTCGCCCTCCCGGCCGTCCTGACCGCCCAGTCCTCTCCCCTGCACCTCCCGGCTGGCGCGGAGCAGGCGGCGAAGGCGATCAACCGCGATGCCCTCGAAGGCCCCATCCGCTTCCTCTCCGACGACCTCCTGGAAGGCCGGGGACCGGCCAGCCGGGGAGACGAGCTGACCCAGGCCTACCTCGCCACCACGCATGGAATCCATGGGTCTTCAGCCCGGCGGCCAGAACGGCCAGTGGCTCCAGCCCTTCGACATCGTCGGTATCAACGCCACCATGCCGGAAAACTGGGAGCTCCAGGCGGGCGGTAAAACCGTCTCCCTGAAGCGCAGCGACGACTTCATCGCCAGCAGCGGCGTCCAGGAGCCGTCCGCCAACCTGCGCAACGCCGAGCTGGTCTTCGTGGGCTACGGCATCGAGGCCCCGGAGTACCAGTGGAACGACTTCAAGGGCATGGACCTCAAGGGCAAGGTCCTGGTCATGCTCAACAACGACCCGGACTGGGACCCCAAGCTCTTCGAAGGCAACCGCCGGCTCTACTACGGCCGCTGGACCTACAAGTACGAGAGCGCCGCGCGGCAGGGGGCGGCCGGGGCGATCATCGTCCACACCACTCCCTCGGCCGGCTACCCCTGGCAGGTCGTCCAGACCTCCTGGACCGGCGAGCAGTTCGAGCTCCCCGCCGCCGGCGAGCCGCGCATCCAGGTCTCGGCCTGGACCACCGAGGACGCCACCCGCAAGCTCTTCCAGGCGGCGGGGCAGGACCTCGCGAAGCTCGTCGAGCAGGCGAAGAGCCGCGACTTCAAGCCCGTTCCATTAGGGATCACCACCTCGATGACCCTTCCGGTCCAGATCAGCCGGAAGAAGACCGCCAACGTCCTGGGCCTGCTGCCCGGCTCGGATCCGAACCTGAAGAACGAGGCGGTCCTCTACAGCGCTCATCATGACCATCTGGGGATCGGCGAGCCGGACAAGACGGGCGACAAGATCTACAACGGCGCGGTGGACAACGCCGCCGGCTGCGCGCAGCTCCTGGCCATGGCCAGGGCCTTCACCGAGTTGCCGAAGCGTCCCAAGCGCTCGATCCTCTTCGCCTTCGTGGCGGCCGAGGAGCAGGGCCTGCTGGGCTCGGCGTACCTGGCGCGGAACCCGCCGCTGCCGCCGGGCCGGATCGCCGCCAACATCAACTACGACGGCGGCAACGTCCTGGGGCGGACCAAGGACCTGACTTTCATCGGCCTCGGCAAGTCCTCGCTCGACCAGGTGGTGAAAGCGCTGGCCGACCGCCAGGGCCGCAAGCTCCTCTCCGACCAATTCCCGGACCGCGGCTTCTTCTATCGTTCCGACCAGTTCAACTTCGCGAAGATCGGCGTCCCGGCCATCTACCTGGACAACGGCACCGAGTTCATCGGCAAGCCCGCGGACTGGGGCAAGCAGCAGGTAGAGGACTACGAAGAGAACCGCTATCACCAACCGAGCGACGAATACGATCCGAAGTGGACCTACGACGGCATGATCGAAGACGCGCAGCTCGGCTTCTACGCCGGCCTCTCCATCGCGGAGAACCCGGCGCTGCCCGCGTGGAATCCTGGAGATGAGTTCGAGGCGGCGCGGAAGAAGGCGTTGGCGGAGGTGGGCCGGACCGCAAAGTAACCCAGAACCTCAGAGGCGGAGCTCGTCTCCGCCCCTGATGTCCTTTCGTCCTTTTTCCTTCGGGTCCTTCTCAGCAGTCTGAAGATTACTTCGCCGGCGCTTCCTGCTGCCGGTTCGCCTCGATCGCGATGGTGATCTTCACCTCGTCGCCGAGGACCGGGCCGGAGTCCATCACGTTGTTCCAGGTGATGCCGTACTCCTTGCGGTCGAGCTTGAAGCTGGTCTCGAAACCGCCCTTCTCGCCGCGGGGAGTCTTCACGAAACCCATGACCTCCACCGGGATGGTGATCTGCTTGGTCACCCCGTGCAGGGTCATGTTGCCCGTGACGTCCAGCGTGTTGTTCCCCTTCGGGACCACCTTGGTGCTGGTGAAGGTCAGGGTGGGGAACTTCTGCACGTCGAAGAAGTCGGGCGACCGCAGGTGCTCGTCGCGGTTGTTGTTGGCGGTGTCGATGGAGGCCGCCTGGACGGTGAACTCCACGCTGCTCGCCGTGGGATTCTTGGGGTCGTACTTGATGACGCCGTCGAAGTCCCGGAAGCGGCCGGGCACGTTCGACACGAAGTGCCGGATGGTGAAGCTGACGCCGCTGTGGTCGGCGTCCACCTTGTAGGTGGCCGGCTGGGCCAGAACGGCCCCCGGCAGGAGGAGCGAAAGCGCGAGCGCCTTGAGGATCGTCTTCGTCTTCACGGATCTGTCTCCTTAGAGCGAGATTGAAGGCGGATACATTACTACAAAGCTATATCCATCCTGTAGGACCGCCCCGACAGGATGGACGAGGGCCTATGTCGTCAACGGGTTCGGCTTCTCCGGATCGATCCCCAGCTCCCCCACCGCCCGCGCCGCGGCCGTGCGGTCGAAGCGGCCCCGGAGGGCGAGCTCGCGGAGGGCGGCGAGGACGATGGACTCGGCGTCGATCTCGAAGAAGCGGCGCAGGGTCTCCCGGGTGTCGCTGCGGCCGAAGCCGTCCGTGCCCAGGACGTAGAAGCGGCCCGGCAGCCAGCGGGCGATCTGCTCCGGCACCAGCTTCAGGTAGTCGGACATTGCCACGATAGGCTGGTCGTCCCCCTCGAAGAGACCGGCCACGTACGGCTTGCGCGGTTCCTGGTCCGGATGGAGCAGGTTCCAGCGCTCCACCTCCAGGGCGTCCCGGCGCAGCTCCTTGTAGCTGGTGGCGCTGTAGACGTCCGCCGCCACGCCGTAGCGCTCGGCCAGGATCTGCTGCGCCCGCAGCGTCTCGTGCATCACCGAGCCGCTCCCCAGGAGGTGGACCCGCGGCCGGTCGTCAGCGCCCTCGGGGGCGTCCTTCAGCTTGTACAGCCCCTTGAGGATCCCCTCCTCCGCCCCGGCCGGCATGGGGGGCATCGGGTAGTTCTCGTTGTAGAGGGTGATGTAGTAGAAGATGTCCTCCCGGTTGGTGAACATCCTCTTCATGCCGTCGCGGATGATCACGGCGATCTCGTAGGCGTACGCCGGATCGTAGGCGACCAGGTTGGGGACCACCGCCGCCAGGAGATGGCTGTGGCCGTCCTCGTGCTGGAGGCCCTCGCCGTTCAGCGTCGTGCGTCCCGAGGTGGCGCCCAGCAGGAAGCCGCGGGTCCGCTGGTCCGCCGCCGCCCAGATCAGGTCGCCCACGCGCTGGAAGCCGAACATCGAGTAGAAGATGAAGAAGGGGATCATGTCGATCCCGTGCGTGGCGTAGGAGGTGCCGGCGGCGATGAACGACGCCATGGAGCCGGCCTCCGTGATGCCTTCCTCCAGGATCTGCCCGTCCTTGGCCTCCCGGTAGTAGAGCAGCATGGATTTGTCCACCGGCTCGTAGAGCTGCCCCACGTGGGAGTAGATGCCGAACTGGCGGAACAGCGACTCCATGCCGAAGGTACGCGCCTCGTCCGGCACGATGGGCACGATCTTCTTGCCGATCTCCTTGTCCTTCAGGAGCTGGGTCAGCATCTGGACGAACACCATGGTCGTCGAGACCTCGCGGTCCACCCCCTCGAAGAACCGGCCCCAGACGTCGGGCACGGGCAGGGGCTCCTTGCGCGCCCGGCGGGACGGAACCGGCCCGCCCAGGGCGGCGCGGCGCTCCCGCAGGTACTGGATCTCCGGGCTGTTCTCCGGCGGCAGGTAGAACGGCGCGTCGTGCAGGTCCTTGTCCGAGACCGGGATGTCGAACCGGTCGCGGAAGAAGCGCAGCTCATCGTCCGTGAGCTTCTTCTGCTGGTGGCTGACGTTTTTGCCCTCGCCCGCCTCGCCCATCCCGTAGCCCTTGACCGTCTTGGCCAGGATCACCGTCGGCGAGCCCTCGTGCTCCACGGCGGCCTTGTAGGCGGCATAGACCTTGGCCGGATCGTGGCCGCCCCGGCGCAGGCCATGGATCTGCTCGTCCGAATAGCTCTTCACCAACTCCAGGAGTTGGGGATGCTTGCCGAAGAAGTGCTGGCGCAAATAGGACCCCGGCTCCACCACGTACTTCTGGTACTCGCCGTCGAGCACCTCGTTCATGCGCTGCATCAGCAGCCCCGTGTTGTCCGCCTCGATGAGAGGGTCCCAGTCGCTGCCCCAGATCACCTTGATGACGTTCCAGCCGGCGCCGCGGAAGGCGGTCTCGAGCTCCTGGATGATCTTGCCGTTGCCGCGCACCGGGCCGTCGAGCCGCTGGAGGTTGCAGTTGATGACGAAGATGAGGTTGTCGAGGCGCTCGCGGGCGGCCAGGGTGATGGCGCCGAGGGTCTCGGGCTCGTCCGTCTCGCCGTCACCGAGGAAGGCCCAGATCTTCCGGTTCTGGGGATCGCGGAGGCCGCGGTTCCGCAGGTAGCGGTTGAACTTGGCCTGGTAGATGGCGGTGATCGGCCCCAGGCCCATGGAGACCGTGGGGAACTCCCAGAAGTCGGGCATCAGCCACGGGTGGGGATAGGAGGAGAGGCCGCCCTTGACCTCCACCTCGCGGCGGAAGGCCTCCAGTTGCTCCTGGCTGATCCGTCCCTCCAGGAACGCGTGGGAGTAGATGCCGGGTGAGGCGTGGCCCTGGATGTAGAGCATGTCGCCGTCGAACCCGCTCTCTCCCCGGCCGCGGAAGAAGTGATGGAGGCCGACCTGGTAGAGGGTGGCCGCCGAGGCGTAAGTGGAGATATGTCCGCCCACGCCGGCGTACTGCTTGTTGGCGCGGACGACCATGGCCATGGCGTTCCAGCGCACGATGCTCTTGATGCGGCGCTCGAGAGCGCGGTCGCCGCCGTAGGGAGGCTCCTCGCTCTTGGGGATGGTGTTGATGTAGGGGGTGTTGCCGGTGAAGGGGAGGCGGACGTGCTTCTCGTAGCCCTTCTCCAGCAGCTTCTGGAGGAGGAAGCACGCGCGTTCCTGCCCCTCGTACTCGACGACCTGTTCAAAGGCCGTCAGCCACTCCTCCGTCTCCTGGACGTCGGTATCCGCGCCTCCCCCGGTGTACCAGTTGAGTGGAGCTTGATATGACTCGCTCATTCCCGCTGCCTCCTCCGTTCCGTGGGGCCCCGCCCCGCTCCCCCGCCCCCGGCGCCGGACGGCGGTCCGGAGGCGGCATGGGGAGCATATCGGAAACGGGGCCCCTCACTACCCCCCGGCCCCTCCTTATGCTGATATGATCCCTCTGTCAATTCCTCTACAGTGGTTGGGCCGCGAACCCGCCCGCATTGCAGGTTCTTGCGGACTTTTCCGCAGACCGCAACAGTGCGTGTCCGCAGTCCGTAGAAGGTTCAAGGCCACGGGATGCTTCAGGAGGGCACGATGAGCGACGATCCCTATTGGCAACTGATCCTCGACCACTGCGCCGATGACTACACGGGGCTCTGGCTCGCCGTGACCGAGCTGAGGCTGGCCACCGGCGGCGCGATCGATTTCCGGCGCATCCTCGAGATCCTCTACGGGCTCCTGAGCACCGGCATGCTCCTGGCCGGTTCCCCCACCGCCGACGGCGGATTCGAGCCCTGGCCGCTCCATCCCGAGGAGGTCACGGCCCGCATAGAGGAGGAGTGGAAGCGGCTCGGCAGAGACCCCGACCTTGGTGAGATCGTCTGGTTCGCGATGACCGAGAAGGGCGCGCGCTGCGCCCGGCCCGCGGCCTGAAGCCCAGGATCTTCGTGTATCGTCTGGGCCGTCATGGCCTGGACGCTCCAACTCGCCGACTCGGACGGCAATCTCCTCACCGATTCCATCGCGACGCTCGACCGCGAGCTGGTGGAGTACCTCACCGGCCTTGAAGGCTTCCCCGTGTTCCGCAGCCTGCGGGACCTGCATCCCGCCGAGGCGACCTGGATCGACGCGGAGGTGCGCGAGGCCTGGAAGGGCGAGATCAAGGAGCTGGCGGCGCGCGCCCGGCGGCGCGAGGGGCCCGAGCCCCCGGAGTGGGTGGGGCTCGAAGGCACGGGCGATATCCGCCTCGGCGAGGAGCTGGGCTGGCGCGGGCTCCTCGATTTCCTCCAACGGGTGGAGCACCTGCTCCATCTGGCACAGAGGGTGGGGATGGAGATGTGGGTGGTGCCGGAGGAGTGAATCCCCTGGGACCGCCGGCGTCCCGCCGGCAACTAACCAAAACCTAGTAAGTCTGCCGGCGGGACGCCGGCGGTCCCAGGGGGAGCTCAGCTCACCATCGCCTCGACCGGCGCGCCGAAGAGCTCGCGGCCCAGGCTGTCGAACTGCTGGCGGAAGGTGTCCTCCATCGCGGCCCTTTCGGGCTCCGGCAGGAAGACCTGGCGCAGGGCTTCGATGGAGAGCCGGGCCAGCTCGGGCGTCGTGTAGCCGAAGGTCTGGTGCAGCTTCAGGTACTCGCGGGTGAGGTTGGTGTTGAAGAAGGACGGGTCGTCCGAATTCACCGAGAGCGTCAGGCCGGCGCGATAGAGACGGTCGAAGGGATGGTTGCCCAGGTCGAGGGCGGCGCCCAGACAGACGTTGGAGGTCGGACAGACCTCCAGGGGAATCTGGCGGTCCCGCAGCTCTTCCATCAGGGACGGATCGTCCACCGCCCGGATGCCGTGGCCGATGCGCTCGGCGCCGCAGACCTCCAGGACGGAACGGATCGACTCCGGCCCGGCGTGCTCGCCGGCGTGCGCCACCCGGCGCAGGCCCCGCCGCCCCGCTTCCTCGAAGTGCGGACGGAAGGGCTCGTTGGGAAACCGCGTCTCGCTCCCGGAGAGGCCCAGCGCCGCCACGATCCCCCGCTCCGCGCCCGCGAGCGACCATTCGAGGGTCTGGTCCGCCGGTCCGACGCCGACGTTGCGGACGATGTCCGGGATCAGCCGCAGACGGACGCCGTAGCGCCGCTCCCCCTCTTCGATCGCCTCGGCCATGGCCGCCAGGATCTCGCCGCCGTCGCCGCCGTTCGCCAGGTGGGTGGAGATGGTGAAGTGCGCCTCGGTGTAGACGATGTTCTGGTACGCCTGCTCGGCGAGGAAGTCGAGGGTCAGGAGCTGGAAGTCCTCAGGTGCCCGCAGGGCGCGCGAGCAGGCGAGGTAGACCTGGACGAAGTGCTCGAAGTCGGTGAAGCGGAACCAGCGCTTGAGGCCGGACTCGTCCCGGGCCGGCAGCTCGATGCCGTTGCGCCGCGCCAGCTCCATCAGCACGGCGGGACGCATCGCCCCCTCCAGGTGGACGTGCAGCTCGACCTTGGGGATGCGCAGCAGGAAACGGTCGATGCTCATGCCCGCACCACGGGCGCGAGACGCTGGCGCAGCCGGGCGATCACGGCGTCGGGGACGAGGCCCGTCAGGTCGCCGCCGAAGGAGAAGACTTCCTTGACCAGCCGGCTCGAGAGATAGATGTAGTCTTCCTTCGGCATCATGAACACGGTCTCGACCCGCGGGTTGAGCCGCCGGTTCATCAGGGCCATCTGCAGCTCGTACTCGAAGTCCGAGACCGCCCGCAGGCCGCGCACCACGGCCCGCGCCCCCACCTTGTCCACGAAGTCCACCAGCAGGCCGGAGAAGCTCTCGACCCGCACGTCCGGGCTCACCATCTCGCGGATCACCTCGATCCGCTCGTCGACCGAGAACAGCGGCTTCTTGGTCTCGTTGTGCAGCACGGCCACGACGATCTCGTCGAACAGGGGGCGGCACCGCTCGATGATGTCGAGGTGGCCGTTGTGGATGGGGTCGAAGGACCCGGGATAGACGGCGATCCGCTTGCTCATCGGCCGGTGAGGTTGAAGGTGATGACGTTGAAGGCGGCGTCGGTGACCCGCAGCAGCGCCAGGTCCCCCGGTTTGCCGCCCGGGATCAGCAGGGTCTCGGTGCGGCCGTCCAGCAGGCCGTCGGCCGGACGCACCGGCTTCCAATCGTCGGCGTTCATGCTGTACACCGCTTCGCGCAGCGGGCTGGCCGCGTCGCGGACGGTGACGCGCAGGGCGCCGTCCTTCTCCTTGTCGACCTTCACGAGGACCGGCGGCGTGTGGTCGATCACCACCGGGTCGCTCACCCGCTCAGCCGCGAGGGCGTCGGTGGGATCGTTCGAGGGCTCGTCCGAGGCCTGGAGCCGGAAGCGGTAGACGCCGTCCGGAAGGGACAGGGCGTCGAAGCTGTAATAGTCGTCCTTGAGGTCTTCCGCCACGAGCAGCCAGTCCCCCTCTTCATCCTGTCCGTTCGTCCCGTTGTTCGTCCCATTGCCGGCGGCCGTCACCGGCCGGAAGGAGAGATCGTAGACCAGGTCGTCGCCGTTGGGATCGGCGGCGGCCCAGCGCAGGGTCTGGTAGCCGAGCTTCCAGAGCGGCTTGGTACGGCCGCCGCTGTCGTCGGCGTCGGCGGGGTTGAGGCTGGTGAAGATGCCCTGGCGGTTGGGGTGCGCGGGCTCGTAGATCTGGTTGGACGGGTTGAAGTTGGCCGGCACCAGGATCTGCCCGGGCTCCAGGGCCTGGAGGCCGCCGATCTTGGGGCTGAGGTTCTCCTGGCGGTAGGAGAGCTCGGCGATGTAGAGCCTTGGCGAGGCTTCGCCGTTGCCCCGCAGCTCGGCCCGCCACTGGACGTAGCGGCCGCGAGCGAGGTCTTCGAGGGAGATCTCGGTGCCCTCGCGCGCCTCGGTCCAGGCGGTCCAGGTGCGGTCGGGCTCGGCGCTGACGCCGCTGCGGAAGGAGAAGCGGACCGCGGTCCCGGCGGGCGCCTCGCCGCGCCAGTGGAAGGAGCCGAAACGGGCCACCTGCTGGGCGTCCAGGGCGGCGCTGGTGTAGACGCCGGAGCGCTCGGTCCCCTCGGTCACCCGGAACAGGGCGGCGGCGTTGGTGGTGGCGAAGGAGGGCCCGCGGTCGCCCGGCAGCACGGCCACGATCTGCCGCTCGTCCACGTCCTTCTCCAGCAGCATCTGGTCGTCGGCCCAGCGGTAGAGCTTGCCTTCGAGGCCGGTGGCCACCCAGAGGCGGCCGTCCTGGTAGCTGAGGTCGTAGGCGGTGTCGTCCGAGAAGCTCCAGAGGGTCTCGATGACGCCGGCCGGCGAGATGGAGACGACGCGGCTGCGCGGACCCTTGCGGGCGGCGGCCACGGCGGTGACGATCGGGGATTCGATCTGCTCCACGGTGACGCTCACCTGCGGCTCGCCGGACTGCGCCTGCCCGCCTTGCGGCTGGGCCGGAGCCTGGTCGCGGGCCTGCTCGACGAGGCTCGCCTCGGAGGAGACCACGGCGGCGTAGGCGGTGCCGTCCGGGGCCAGGGCCAGGGCCACGGCCTCGGGCTCCTCGGCGTCGAGGAGGGTGCGGGCCTTGCCGTCCGGGCTGACGCGCAGGATCAATCCCGTCCCGGCCGTGCCCACCAGGGCGTCCCCCCCGGGCAGCGGCCTGACCACGCGGACGTGGGTGTCGTCGGTGTCGTAGAGGACCGTGCCCTTGCCCTGGGCGTCCACGCGGAAGAGCTTGCCCTCGGTGCCGGTGCCCACGAGCAGGGCGCCGTCGGCGGCGCGGGCCAGGGTCCAGATGTAGGTCTCGCCGGGATCGAAGAAGGCCTCGGCCTTGGGATTCTTGCCGGCGGGGATGCGGTAGACCTTGCCGCGCGGGGAGGTGCCGGCGTAGACGGTGCCGTCGGCATCGGCCCAGACGGCGAAGACGTTGGGCTCGGGGGCGGTGAACAGCTCGGCGACCTCGCCCTTGCGGTCCACCTTGAGCACCTTGCCGGCGTTGCCGGTGCCCACGACCCAGCCGTCCGGATGGGCGGCGGCGGAGAGGAGGAAGGGCTCGGCCAGCGTCGCCACCCGGTCCACCCGGGGAGCGAGCTGCATGCGGCCGAGGGCGTCGACGCTCACGCCTTCCAGGGTGCCGGCCAGAAAAGCCTGCTGGCTCTGGGCCTGGAAGATCTTCACCTGGGTGCCACGGACGGGCGCGGCGGCGGCGAGCGCCGCCAGAGCCGACGCGATGAGGACAGCGGACCTCGCTCTCATGACCTCCCTTTCTCACTCGGGACGCTCTTCTCACCGGAGGTAGTACCGGCCGCGCCCTTCGCCACACCTTCCGCCGACGGCTGACCCGCCGGCTCCTTTCCATCCTCCCCCGCCAGCGGCTGCTTGCGGCGCACTTCGAGATCGATCCGCACGAGGCCCTGCAGGGGGAAGTCCATGGGCTGGCGCTCCACCTGCGCGACGGCGGATTTCAACGCCGTGGCGCCGCCGGAGGGCGCGGCGCTCCACAGCGAGCGCACCGAGCCGGGCAGGCGCGGCATGACCTCGCCCGCCACCGACAGGCCGGCGCCGCCGTAGACGCCCAGCACCATCAGGTCGCGCCGGGAGTGGAACGAGCGCAGCACCTCCAGGGCCTGCGCGAAGCTCACCGGCTCGGCCGGCTCCAGGGCCAGCCGGGCGGCGTCGACGCTGGCGCCGTCGCCCACCAGCAGCGAGTAGCGGCCGGCGGGCAGGTCCTCGGGCAGGTCGAGGGTCATCGAGCGGCGGAAGCGGTCGCCGCGCCAGGCCGCGAGGTCGAGGTTCAGCAAGACGCGGTCCCCCGGGCGCACCACCGTGCGGCTGGCGTTGGCCCCCACGAGACGGGCGAACTGCGGCTGCGTGACGTGCTTGACGTCGACGTCGATGCTCTCGACGCCCACCCGCTCCATGGGGTTCTGCACCAGGTAGGCGATGATCGAGAGCAGGTAGGCCGAGGCCTCGGTGCCCGCGTTGTCGCCGTCGAAGCTCTGCCGGATCTCGAGGTCGCCGTGGCCGCGCAGGCGCACCCGGGCCGCGAGGTCGAGGCTCTGCGGGCCGGTGGTGTAGGCTGCCGACTCCAGGCCGGCGAGGACCGAGCTGCCGGCCATCAGGGGCATGAACTCGGGGACCTCGGCGAGGCGCATCTTGTACTCGCGCGGGCGCTCGCCCTGGATGCTCACCGTCATCGGGATCATCGGCGCCACGGCGCCGATCCGCCCGTGCGTGCCCATCTTGCGGTCCTGCTCGAAGGCGCCGACGATCTCGCCGATGTTGGAGATCTTGAACGAGCTGTTCTGGTTGGAGAGGACCATGACCACTTCCGAGGTGGCCATGGGCACCCGGAGCGGCCCCAGGGCCAGCAAGGGATGGCCGAAGGCGAGGACGTGCTCGCCGTAGTGGTCGGTCACCGTGCCGTAGGCCGCGAGTTGGAAGTCGCCGTCCACCAGCACCATGGCGACCGCCTGGCCCGGCGCCAGATCGGCCGGCACCGTGCCCGGCGCCGCCTTGCCCGAGGAGCTGAGGGTGCCGAGCGCCTGGCGCAGCAACCCTTGAGACTTCTCACCGAAACCGGCGGAGGACCACTGGACCGTCGAGGAGGCGCCGTTCGCAAAGCCGCCCGAGAAGCGCGCCTGGAGCCTGGCGAGCTGGTCGGCGAGGACCTGCCCCGTCACCTTGCCGGCCATCAGGTCCGCCAGCGGCACCGGCGGCGGCGGCGGCGGGACGGGCATCGGCTTCAGGGACGACAGCTCGCGCATCGACTCGATGGGGGTGATGCCGGCGATGGCCTCGTTGGTGAACGGCCAACTGAACGCCACGGCGCCGGCCAGACGGCCGTCCAGGAACACCGGGCTGCCGCTCATGCCGCCGGCCACGCCGCTGGTCTCCAGGTCCTTGCCGGTGAGGCGGGCCAGGATGTAGCTGACGTCCGGGCTGACGTTGCGCATGACGCCGATGACCTCGACGTCGAAGCGCTCGGGCTCGGTGCCGGCGAAGACGGACAGGCCGTAGCCGCGCTGGCCGCGCTGGACCTCGGACAGGGGAATCGTGGGCAGGGCGCCGCCGGGAAGGACCGCGGCGGGCCTGGCCGGCGCAGCCTTGGGGTCGGCCGGCGGTGTTTCCGCCCACAGCGGGACGGTCAGCAGAGGGGCAGCGGCCAGGAGGGCCAGAACGAACATCTTGGAGTGCTTCATACGTCCTCTCTCCCGCGGCCGGTACCGGGCCGCAAACCGGCGAGCTCTCGCATCAGCCGCTCGACGGGGAATCTCCCTGACCGTAGAACCTTCACTCCCTCCCCTTCTATTGCCACCAGCGTGGACGGCGGACCGCCGGGCAGCACGCCGCCGTCCACCACCATCGCGTCCTCGCCGGCCAGCAGGTCGGCGGCCTCGTCCGGATCGAGGATGGGCTCGCCGCCGCTGCGGTTGGCGCTGGTCGCCGTCAGCCCGTGCCCGATCTCCCGCAGGAGCCGCAGGAGCCCCGGGTGATCGGGGATCCGCACCGCCAGCGTCGTCTCGCCGGCCGAAGCCGGCAGGGGCCGCGCGATGGGCAGCGCCGCCGTCAGCGGGGCCGGCCAGAGGGCGAGGAGACCCTTCACTATAGATAAGGTCGGGATCGACTCCCAAATCCGCGAGCTGTCCGGCGTCGGCGACCACCACCGGCAGCGCCTTGCCCGCCTCCCGTCCCTTGATGCGATAGATCGCCTCGACGCCGGTCCGGTTCCGGGGATCGGCCGCGAGGCCGTAGCTGGATTCGGTCGGGATGGCGAGGACGCCGCCGCGGCGGAGGAGGTCGCGGGGAATGGGATCTCCGGGGCGCCAGAAGGGGACCTTCCCCACCCGAGCCCTCACCCCTGGCCCCTCTCCCGACCCCTCCCTCCCTCCCTCACCGGGAGAGGGGAAAAGGACGAAGGACTGCAAGGACACCAGGGACGGGACGCCAAGGACCACAACTCCTCCGTCCTTGAAGTCCTTGGTGTCTTTGGTCGTCCTTGATTTCGTTTTTCTCCCCTCCTCTCCCGGTGAGGGAGGGAGGGAGGGGTCGGGAGAGGAGGGGCCGGGGGAGGTGAGGGCCCGCAGGGGAGGGACTTCATGAACGCCGCTTCCGCGCCGCCCCCGAGATCAGCTCCTCGGCATGCGAAAGCGACAGATCCGTCACCTTCTTCCCCGCCAGCATGCGGGCGACCTCTTCCACGCGGGACTTCGCCGTCAGCTCCTCGACCTTGACGCTGGTGCGTCCGGCGTCCACCTTCTTGCTGACCCGGAAGTGGAGGTCCCCGTGGCTCGCGACCTGGGGCAGGTGGGTCACGGCGAGGATCTGGCCGCCCTTGGCGAGGCGCTGGAGCTTGGCTCCCAAAGCGGCGGCTTCGGCGCCGCCGATGCCGGTGTCGACCTCGTCGAAGACCAGGGTCGGATTGGCCTTCTCCGCCTCGCCGCGGGTGGCGAGCTGGAGGGCCAGGTGGATGCGGGAGAGCTCGCCGCCCGAGGCGATCTTCGCCATGGGACGGGGCGGCTCGCCGGGGTTGGGCGCGAAGAGGAAGACGACCTGATCGACGCCGTCGCGGCCGAAGTCGGTCTCCTCGCCGTCGAGCACCAGCGGGCTGCCGGACCGCCGGCGGCGTTCCAGGGCCACGGAGAGGCGGGCGCGGGCGAGGCCGAGATCCTTCAGCTCGCCTTCGATCCGCTGGGTCAGGGCCTGGCCCCAGGCCTCGCGGGCCTTGGAGAGGGCCAGGGCGGCCTCGCGGTATTCCTTGAGCGCGTCCTGGACCTTCATCTCCAGCTCGTCGCGGTTCTCGGCGTCCCCCTCCAACTCGGCGAGCTCGGCCTCGATCTCGGCGCGGCGGGCGAGGACGGCGGCGGAATCCCCGCCGTGCTTGCGGCAGAGGCGCTCGATCACGGCCAGCCGCTCCTCCACGAAGTTGAGGCGGGCGGGATCGGCCTCCAGGCCGTCCAGCCGGTGCTGGAGGGCGCGGGACAGCTCGGAGAGGCGGATGCGCACCTCCTCCAGCTCGGCGCTCCAGCCGGCGGCCTGCGGCTCCCAGGCCTCGACGTCTTCGAGGCAGGAGCGGGCCTGGGCCACCCGGTCGAGGGCCGCGTCCTCCTCCTCGAAGAGGAGCGCCGACGCGGTGCCCAGGGCGGTGGTGATGGCCTCGGCGTTGCGCAGGACGTCGCGCTCCGCCTTGAGCTCGGTCTCTTCGCCGGCGCGGAGCCTGGCGGCGTCGATCTCCCCGGCCTGGAAGCGGAGCAGGTCGAGGCGCTCGCGGCGCATGCGGTCGTCGCCGGTCAGGCTTTCCAGGCGCTCGGCGAGGCGGACATGGCGCTCGAAGGCCTCGGCCACGCGGGCGAGGAGCGGGCCGGCCTCGGCGCCGCCGCTGCGGTCGAGCAGGGCGCGCTGGAGGTCCGGCTCGATGAGGCCCAGCTCGTCGCGCTGGCCGTGGATGCGGAGCAGATAGGGGGCGAGGTCGGTGAGCAGGCGCAGGGTGGTGGGCTGATCGTTGACGAAGACGCGGTTGCGTCCCGAGCGTCCGATCTCGCGGCGGACGAGGACCTCGTCCCCCTCCGCCTCCAGGCCGGCCTCCTCCAGCACGCCGCGCCAGCCGTCCCCCTCGGGCTCGAACACGCCGGAGACGGTCAGCGCCTCGGCGCCGGTGCGGACCATCTCGGCGCTGGCCCGTGCCCCCGCGAGCAGCGCCAGGGAATCCACGATGATGGACTTCCCGGCGCCCGTCTCACCGGACAGCACATTGAACCCCTGCCCCAGCTCCACCGAGGCTTCGGCCAGCACGGCCATGTTGCGGACGTGGATCTCTCGGAGCACGACGGGCGTCAGGGGTTGGTCACGGGAAGACGGTTCTCGGGACGAAGGGGAGTGTATCAAAAGCGGAACGGCCCGCGGGTAGAGCGTCCGTTCCAGCGGGTGAAGGCTCCTACTCGGCAGGTAGACCTCTCCACCCGCTCGCCGGAACGTTCTCCCCATTGGGTAGGAGGCCTCTACCCGTTCGCCGGAGCGTCCGTGCCAACAGGTAGAAGGCTCTACCTATTCGCCGGATCGTCCGTTCCAGTAAGGAGAGGCCTCCACCCGCTGGGACAGACGCTCCGGGAGCACGTACGGACGGTCAGGAAGTGAGTACGAGCCATCGGGGAGCGAGGACGGACGGTCCGGGGTCTTGGACGAGCGTCCGTCCCTCACGCCCGGACGCTTCAGTTCGCCGCCACGGCGTTCCAGAAGTCCAGCTCGTACGCCTGGAGCAGCCGGGAGGAGCGCCGGATCTCCCGCTCGTCGGTGCAACCCAGTCCCCCGCCGATGATCCCCAGCGCGGTGGGCTCGAAGTCGGGCGGGAGGACGGCGAAGAGGACTGGAGCTACCCTCGGTGGGAGGGAAGATTATCCGAACCGTGCCTTCAGGCACATCCGCGGGTAGCCCCACGGTTTCAACCTGGGGCGCGGGGGGCGGACCTCCGCCGGAACGGCAACGCGGGACGGCAACGGCGGCGCGCCCGCACGCCCCAGGTTAAAACCTGGGGCTACCCGCGATTGTCCCTGAAGGGACGGTTAAAACCGGTTCCCGGCAGGCCCCTACCCCGCCCCCCGCCGCCTCCCGGAACACCTCCACCAGCCGGGGATAGAACTCCGCGATGGGTTCGTATTGAATTTTTTACAAAGCCGCCAGAACCGCGTCCAGCACCCGCCTCTGCTGCTCCTCCCGGCCGATCTTCGCCGGGCGGTCTCCGGGCTGGAAACCGTAGTAGCCGAACTGGGAGTGGTTGCCGCCTTCGATGCGGACCCAGGTGGTGTCCGGGGGCAGGTTGGCCTCCGAGCCCCGCACCCGGGCGGGGGTGGCCAGGCCGTCCCGGGAGGCGACGACCTTGGTGACGGCGAGCCCGGACTTCGAGAGGTCCAGGTCCCGGGGATGGGCCGTGCCCAGGAGGACCAGGGTCCTTATGCTCTCCGGATGGCGGTGCGCGAAATGGGCGGCGAAGAAGCCGCCCTTGGAATGGCCTCCGGCCACCCAGCGCGCGACCTCCGGGTGCTCCGCCATGACCGCCTGGCCCCGCCCCATCACCTCGCCGGTGTCCGCCAGGTTGAAGCCGCCCCGGTAGGGGATCTTGACGATCGCCACGAAATGGCCCCGCTCCGCGATCCTCCGCGCCAGGGGGACGTAGGCCTCGGGGTCCACGAGCGCGCCGGAGAAGAAGACGAGCCCGGTGGCCGCTCCCCCCTGGGGGATGAGCTGGATCGCGGTCTCCGTCTCGGCGACCCGCAGCCGGGCGTCCGAGGCCAGGAGCTCGGCGCCGACGCCCCAGGACTGGTAGGCGATCACGCCCCAGAGCGTGAAGAGCACGAACACGGTGGTCCCCGTGATGGCCCAGACTTTCCGGACGGTCCGCCAGCGGATGGGGCTCATCCGCCAATTCTAGACTACTGGACGATCCGGTCGTAGGCGTCCTTCAGGGCGGAGTAGCACTCACAGCTCCCCGCTTCCAAACCCTCGCGGTCGAGGATCCGCAGGACGCCCCGGCGATACTGGATGAGGCCTCTGGCCTGCAGCTCGCCGGCGATCACGGTCACCGTCTGGCGGCGGACGCCCAGCATCTCGGCGATGAGCTCGTGGGTGAGCGGGAACTCGTCGGTCCCCGCGCGGTCATGGGTCATCAGCAACCATCGACACATCCGTTCCTCGACCGAATGCAGGAGGTTGCATGCCACCGTCTGGTTCGCGTAGCGCAGGCTGTAGGCCGCGTAACGGCGGACCAGGCGGTTCAGGGCTCCCCCCCGCGCCATCTCTTCGAGGAAGCCGCTGACCGGAATCCGCAGGGCTTCGCCGGCGACCTGCGAGGTCGCGGTGGCGGGGTTGGAGTCGGGAGCGAGGATCGCGTTGATTCCCACCAAACCTTCACGGCCGATGGTCGACGCCTCGGCGATCCGCCCGTCTTCCATGAGGACGACGAGGGAGACCATGCCGCTGGTCGGGAACAGGACGTGAGACAACAGCCGATCCTGGTGCACGATCTCGCTTCCCAGGGGCATGGAGACGGTCTCCAGGGAGCTCGACAGCCTGTCGGCCTCCCCTCTGGGCAAGCGGTCGAGGAGGTGGTTACCCGTCGGTCCCGTCGATGTCTGTAGTGACATTTCGGTCTCTCCTCCTCTGAAATTCGGCCAGAGAGCAAAGCTCGTGCCTGCTAGGTCACCTAGCGGACAGACCGGGCTTGCGGAGTCCTGTAAAAACGTGCACAGGTCATCAGTCAGTCTGGAACGGGTGGTACGGACGAAGACCTGAACGGAGGAGCTACGCTCGTCTTACGGGCAGAAGAAACGACAACGGGAGGTATACGGGTGACACCCTCCAAGCCGCTGGAGCCCATCCGGCCATGTTCGACGTGTGGGAAGCAACCGGCAGCGGGCGTGCAGGTCGGCGGCGTCGCGGTGCTGGGATGGCTGGAGTGCCGGACGTGCCGCAAGAAGACGCGGGAGGGCCAGACTTTCGAGCAGGCCCGCCGCGAGTGGAACCAGGATCTGGCCTAGGAAAGCACGCTCTCGAGGGTTGAGCGGGCGCGGGCGATGGCCTCTTTCAACCGCGCGGGGTGGACGGGCTTGACCAGGTGGTCCAGGAACCCCGCCTCCCGGCTGGACTCCACGTCCTCGGCGGTGCCGTAGCCGCTGACGGCGATCCCCTTCAAGCCATACCGGTCGCGGACCTGGCGCATCAGGTCCAGGCCGCTGCCGTCGGGCAGGCCGAGGTCGCTGACCAGCAGGTCGAACGGCCCGCCCGCGGCCATGCGCAGAGCCGACTCCACGTCGGACGCCCGGGTCACCTCGTGGCGCGAGAGCTCCAGGACCTCGGCCATGACGTTCAAGGTGTCCTCGTGGTCTTCGACCAGCAGGATGCGCAGGGGCCGGAGCAGGGAGCCGGCCCGGCCGGCCGCCGCCGGCTTCTCCTCCGCCCGGTCGGGCGCCACGGTGGTGGCGAGCTCGAGGGAGAAGACTGCGCCCGTGCCCAGCCCTTCGCTGAAGGCCGTCAGCGTCCCTCCGTGCAGGGTCACCAGGGTCTTGGCCAGGGCCAGCCCCAGCCCGAGACCGCCGAACCGGCGGCTCACGGTGCGCCCCCCCTGCTCCCAGGCGTCGAACAGCCGGGGCAGGACCTCCGGATCGACGCCGATGCCGGTGTCGGTCACCTCGATCCGGATGCGCCCCGGCTCGGGGTTGTGCGTCCGCACCTCGACCCGGCCCTCCTCGGGGGTGAACTTCACCGCGTTCTGGATCAGGTTCCAGATCACCTGCTGGATGCGCACGGGGTCCGCCCAGACGTGGTGCTCGGCCGCCTCGCCTTTGAAGTCGCACCGGAGCCGCTTGCGCTGGATGTTGCTGGCGCAGAAGACGTCGAGCGCCTGACGGACCAGGAGGTGGATGTCCACGGCCTCGAAGTGGAGCTGCACCCGGCCCTGGGTGACGCGGGTCAGGTCCAGGAGGTCGTCGATGAGCTTGGCCTGCAGCTCGGCGTTGCGCCGGATCCGCTCGGTCTCCAGGCGCAGCCGCTCGGGCAGCTCGGGATCCTGGCCGAGCCGGAGCGCGCTCATCAGCACGGGCGTGATGGGCGTCCGCAGCTCGTGGCTGAGCACCGCCAGGAAGTGGTCCTTGGCCCGGTTGGCGCTCTCCGCCTGGGTGTAGAGGCGGGCGTTGTCGATGGCCAGGGCGGCCCGGTAGGCCAGCTCCCCGCCGACCACCAGGTCGTACTCGCCGTACGTCCGGCCGGACTCGACCGCCATCGCCAGCAGCAGAATGCCCAGGCTCTGGCCGCGCGCCGCGAGCGGCAGGACCAGCAGGGACCGGGGGGCCAGGAGGTCGAAAGCCGCCAGGAGATCCGGATCGGAGGTGACCGCCTCGCCGTCGGCGCGCACGACCTGTTGCAGGAGCACCGGCTTGCCCTGGTGGAAAGCCTGCGACATGGGGCTGCGCGGGTTGTCCGGGATGAGCCGGTAGCGCTCACCGATGAAATGAAGGATCGGCTCCTTGCCGGGGTCCACGTGGGCCGCGGCCACCAGAGAGACGGCCCTCCCCTCCCCCAGCTCGAAGAGGAGGCAGTAATCGGCGAATCGAGAGATGGTGAGGCGGGCCAGGGAAGCGAGAGTGGTGTCGAGGTCCAGGGACTCGGAGAGAACCCGTCCCGCTTCCGCCAGAAGCTCCAGCCGCGAACGATCGTCCAACAGCTTTCCTCGGTTTTGAGATCCTGATGAGGATCAGAAGTCAAACGGGCATCCAAGAATAGCAGATCGGCGCCCGGCCTTTGATACGCTTCCACCAGAAGGAATCCGCCGTGAGCGCTCCCATCTTCCGCCTCCACGTCACGCCCGCCGAAGGCCTCCCCTTCGACCACGTCGTGCGCAGCGATTCCCTGGTCGTCGGCCGGGCCATGGACGCCGACCTGACGATCTCCGACCCGTTCCTCTCCCGCCGCCACTCGCGGATCTACCGGGCCGACGCCGGCCTGTTCGTGGAGGACCTGGGCTCGCGCAACGGCACGGAGGTGAACGGCGAGACCATCCGGGAGGCGGTCCGGCTCGCGCCGGGGGACGTGATCAAGGTCTCCAACAGCCGCATCACCGTATCCGAGGACTCGCTGCGGCTCACCGGCCGGGATCTGCGCGAGCAGGATTTCCTGGAGGACGGAACGATCTTCCGCAGCGCCTCCGAGCTCCTGGAGCGCCAGATCGCCCCCACCTCCGCGGGCGAGGCCGGCCTGCGCCGCTACGCCGACCGGCTGCGCCTGCTCAACCAGGTCCACCAGGCGCTCGGCCGGCCCCTGACGCTGGATGAGCTGCTGGAGATGATGCTCGACCGCGTCTTCGACCATCTGAAGCCGGACCGCGGCGCCATCCTGCTCAAGGAGGCGGGCGAGTACCGGGTGGCGGCGATCCGCTCCCTCCAGGGGGACCGGGAAGCGCCGTCGTTCTCGCGCAGCCTGATCCGCGAGGTCGGCGAGAAGGGGATGGCCGCCGTGGTCTTCGACGTCCAGGCGGACGAGCGCTTCGCCGCCGCGCAGAGCATGCTGATCTCCGGCATCCGCAGCCTGATCGCCGCTCCCCTGCTGGACCTGGAGGAGCCGCTGGGGCTGATCGTCCTCGAATCCCGCTCCGGCGCCCGCCAGTTCTCGGAGGAGGACCTGGAGCTGCTGGTCTCCCTGGCGTCGGTGGCGGCCTTGCACCTGCGCAACCTGGCGCTGGCCAACGAGGCGGCGGAGCGGCGGCGGCTGGAGGAGGAGCTGGCGCTGGCGCGGCGCATCCAGGTGGCCCTGCTGCCCAACCAGCTCCCGGAGGTGCCGGGATGGGAGCTCTACGGCGGCAACGTCCCCTCGCGGGGGGTCTCGGGGGACTACTACGAGGTCCTGGAGCGCGACGGCGGGCGCGAGCAGCGTGCTCATGGTGGCCGACGTGGCCGGCAAGGGGATGGCCGCGTCGCTGCTGACCGTCTCGCTCCAGGCCCTCTCCACCGGGCCGGTGATGGACGGCCTGCCGCCGGACGAGATCTGCGCCCGCCTCTCGCGCCTGCTCTACCTGCGCACGCCGCCGGAGAAGTACGCCACCGCCTTCCTGGGCGTGCTGGAGCCGGCGACCGGGCGGCTCTCCTACACCAACGCCGGCCACAACCCGCCGCTGCTGGTGCGGACGGACGGCGCGGTCGAGGAGCTGGCCGCCACCGGCGTCCCCCTGGGGCTGCTGCCGCAAGCGCCCTATCAGGCCGCCGCGGCCGGGCTCGGCCCGGGAGACCTGCTCGTCCTCTACACCGACGGCCTGGTGGAGGCCTGCGGCCCCGGCGACGAGGAGTACGGGCTGGACCGCCTGAAGGAGGCCTGCCGGCACTATCGCGGCGAGGCGGACCTCGCCGCCCTCGCCGAGGCCCTGGAGGGCGACCTGGAGGCCTTCGCCGGCGGCGTGCCGTTCGCGGACGACCGGACGATCGTCCTGGCCCGGCGGTCGGTGCAGTGACGGTCGCCGTCGCGGTGCTCCCGGCGGCCGGCGCCTCCCGCCGGATGGGCCGGCCCAAGCTGCTCCTCCCCTTCGGCGGCGGCACGCTGGTGGGCTCGGTCGTCGCGGCGCTCCGAGGCGGCGGCGTCGAGGAGATCGTGCTGGTCACCGCTCCGGGGGACGAGGATCTGCGGGCCTGGGCCCGGGACGCGGGCGTCACGATCGCCGTCAATCCGGATCCGGACCGGGGCATGCTCTCCACCCTCCAGGAGGGCGTCGCCGCGCTGAGCCGGACGGACGTCCTGCTGCTGGTCACCCCCGCCGATCTCCCCAACCTGCGCGCGGAGACCGTGGCCCTCCTCCTCCAGCGCATGCGGGAGACCGGCGCTCCGCTCGCCCTGCCCACACACCGCGGCAAGCGCGGGCATCCGCTGGTGATTGCGCCGGCGCTGATCCCGGAGATTGGAACGCTCGATCCGGCGGTTGGGTTGAAGCAGCTCCGGGACCGCCACGAAGCCGAATTGCTGGAGGTGGAGGTGGGGGACGCGGGGGTGGTGGAGGATGTGGACACGCCGGAGGATTACGCGCGAGCCCGCACGCCGCCGGTATGATCCCCCCGTGCAGAAACGTCCCCTCATCATCGCCCACCGTGGCGCCAGCGGGTACCGGCCCGAGCACACGCTCGAAGCCTACGAACTGGCCATCGATCTGGGCGCAGACTTCATCGAGCCCGACCTCGTCATCACCCGCGACGGCGCGCTGATCGCCCGGCACGAGAACGACCTCTCGGAGACCACCGACGTCGCGGACCGGCCCGAATTCGCGGACCGCCGGCGGACGAAGCGGATCGGCAACAACGAGCGCACCGGGTGGTTCGGCGAGGACTTCACCCTTGCCGAGATCAAATCGCTGCGGGCCAAGGAGCGGCTGCCTTCCAGGGATCAGAGCTACAACGGCCGGTTCCAGATCCCAACGTTCGAGGAGGTGCTGGAGCTCGCCCGGCGCAAGAGCGCGGAGACGGGCCGGCCCATCGGCGTCTATCCCGAGACCAAACACCCGACCTACTTCCGTTCCATCGGCCTGCCCTTGGAAGAGCCTCTTCTCGCCATCCTGGAGGCGATGGACTATCGGGGCCGCGGCGCTCCGGTCTACATCCAGTCCTTCGAGACCGGCAACCTCCAGGAGCTGCGGCGGCGGACGGACCTGCCCCTGATCCAGCTCCTGGAGGTCGCGGGGCAGCCGTTCGACCTGACCGTGGCCGGGGACCCTCGGACCTACCGCGACCTGGCGACCCCGGAGGGCCTCGCCGGAATCGCCACGTACGCGGACGGCATCGGCCCCAACAAGCGGCTGGTCGTCCCCATCGACGCCGATGGCCATCTCCAGCCGCCCACCTCGCTGGTGGCGGACGCCCACCGCGCCGGTCTCCTGGTCCATGCCTGGACCTTCCGCAGCGATGGTCCCTTCCTCGCCCTGAACTACGAGGGCGATCACAGGAAGGAATATGAGCAGTTCTTCCAACTCGGCGTGGACGGCGTCTTCAGCGATTTCACCGATCACGCCGTCCGGGCGCGGACGGCTTGGAGACCTTGATGACTCTGACGATCGAAGAGCTCTCGACCGGCACGGACCACGAGCGCGTGGTCTTCTGCCGCGACCCCGAAGCCGGCTACCGGGGTGTGATCGCCGTCCACAGCACGGCGGCGGGCCGGGCCGTGGGCGGCACGCGCTTCTGGACCTACGACAGCGAAGACGAGGCGGTCCAGGACGCCCTGCGCCTGTCGCGGGGGATGACCTACAAGAACGTCACCGCCGGGTTGCCGCTGGGCGGCGGCAAGTCGGTGGTCCTGCGCGGCGGCGAGGTGGACCGCCAGGCTCTGTTCCGCGCCCACGGGCGGGCGATCGAGCGGCTCGGCGGCCTTTACATGGCGGGCGAGGACGTGGGCACCAGCCCCGAGGACATGGCGGTCATGCTCCGCGAGACGCGCCACGTGGGGGGCCTCGCCCACCGCTCGGGCGATCCCTCTCCCAACACCGCCCGCGGTGTCACGCGGGCGATCCAGGCGGCCGCCTTCCAGCGCTGGGGAGCGGACGACCTGGCGGGCCGGACGGTGGCGATCCAGGGATGCGGCAACGTCGGCCTCCACCTCGCCCGGGAGCTGCGGGCGGCCGGGGCCTCGCTGGTGGTGACGGACATCGATCCCGGAAAGGTCCGGCAGGTCGTCGAGGAGACGGGAGCCCGCGCGGTGGCGCCGGACGAGATCCTGGACGTGGATGCCGACGTGTTTTCGCCCTGCGCCCTCGGCGGCATCCTCAACGCGGAGTCCATCCCGCGGCTGCGCGCGGAGATCGTGGCGGGCGCGGCCAACAACCAGCTCCGCGCCCCGGAGGACGGCGAGCGGCTCCTCGCGCGGGGCATCCTCTACGCGCCGGACTACATCGTGAACGCCGGGGGCGTGATCGGCGGCTGCCGGGAGATCCTGGACTGGAGCGAGGAAGACGTGAAGGGGCGGATCGAGGGGATCTACGATACCCTTCTCGCCGTGCTCCGGCTGGCCGAAACGGAGGGGCTGGCTCCGCACGCGGCGGCGGACCGGCTGGCCGAGGAGCGTCTGGCGTCGCTGGCGGCGGCAAGGAGGAGAGGATGAGCCTGGAGATCCACAACGACGAGAAGGAGCGGAAGTTCTACGCCGTCGTCGACGGTCAGGAAGCGGTGATCGAGTACGCGAAGACGGGCGACACCTACAACCTCGCCCACACCTTCGTCCCCGAACAGCTCCGGGGACGCGGGATCGCGGAGGAGCTCGTGCGCGGCGCGCTCGATCAGATTCGGGAAGCGGGAGCGAAGTTCCTGCCGACCTGCCCCTTCATCCAAGGATTCCTCAAGCGGTACCCGGAGTATCGGGAAGGGTTGCCGGAGGAGGGGTGACACAAGTCGAGAAACTGAACGCGTAGGCCCGCACCCCGGATTCCGCGAACCGCAGCACGAGGTGCCGGCGGCGGAATTCCGGGGAATCGATCAGGCGCACCATCCTCCCCCGTTCCCAGACGGCGAAGGTCCGGCCGTCCCGCTCCACCACGTCCGCCCCCCGCTCCCCCGCCGGCACGGGAGCGCCATCCATCTCGATCTCCAGCTCCCCCGCCGGCTCCAGGACCAGGTTCACCCCCGCCGCGTCGCACAGCAGGTCCAGCTCGGCCCCGGGCTCGCGGCTCTCCAGGTATTCAGCCTCGTGAAGCCAGAGGCCCCGGGCGGAGAACATCCCCGGCGGCGCCGGTTCTTGCGCCCGGTGATGAACTTCCTCTCCCGGCCGGTATCCCTCCGCCGCCAGCAGCCTGCCGCGGTGGAAGCCGAGGTGCGTCTCCCGGGTGGCCACATGGCAGACCGCGCCGGGCCGGTCCTCCCGGCGCACCGGTTCCAGGATCTCCGGCATGGGGTCCGAATCCCCCGCCTCGCGGAGCAGGCGCTGGATCCATTCCTCGGTCTCGCCGTAGGCCCCTTCGCCGAAGCGCTCGTAGCGGAGATAGCCCCGCGCGTCGATCAGGTACTTGGCCGGCCAGAACTTGTTGGCGAACCGCTGCCAGGTGGCCCGGTCCTGATCGAGCAGGACGGGATAGGGCAATCCTTCGTCGCGCACCGCCGCCGCCAGCAGCTCGGGATCGGCCGAGAACTCGAACTCCGGCGTGTGGACGCCGACGACGATCAGGCCACGCCCGGCGTAGCGCTCATGCCAGGCCTTCAGGTAGGGAAGCGTCCGCAGACAGTTGACGCAGGTAGATTCCCAGAAATCCACCAAAACCACGGAGCCGCGCGCTCCGGCGATGGAGATCTCGGGACCCTGGATCCACCGCCCCGGAGCCAGCTCGGGGGCGCGCAGGGGAACGGTGATAGGAGGCAAGGGGGAGAGGAAAACCGGGCCCGGAGAGCGTCCGGGCCCGGTGTGGGTTTCCTACTGGATCGAGACGACCAGGTTGTACTCGTTGCGGGTGTCGGAATCGAGATACGCGTTCACGAAGAAGATGGCGTTCTTGTTACCGACGTTCTGGACCTGCAGGATTTCCTCGTCGCCGGTGCTCGTGGAGGTCGCCACAGCGTCCTTGTTGCAGGCGGCGTAGCCGGCGAGGTCGAGGTCGCCGTTGCCGTGGCTGAACTCCGCGCGCACCGTGAGCGTCTTGCCCTTGGGAACGGTGATCTTGTACCAGTCGGAGTCGAGCACCTTCACGATGCGCCCGTTGAGCCTGCCGGTGCGGGTGTTCTTCGCCTTGGCGCAGGTGTCGTTCTGCTCGGAGTTGTCGTCCGAGCCGCCCTTCTGGAGCAAGGTCTTGATCTTCGGGTAGGTGACGCTGAACGTGCCGTAGCAGTCGAAGGTCTCGTTGCCGCAGGCCGACGGGCCGAAGAAGAGCTGGCCGAAGAGCTGGCCGGTGCTCTGCAGGAAGACGCCCGAGCCCGAGGAGCCCGGCTCCGTGGGAGCGTCGGTCCAGTCGATCCGGGTCGTGTTGGTGCTGGGGCGCGAGGCCAGGCAGACGGAGCTGTCGCCCTTCTGGCCGAAGCTGATCCGCTTGTAGTCGCCCGCCGGATGGTGGATCGCCACGATCGGCGCGCCGTTCGGGATGTTGGCCGTGGTCCAGCCGGACCAGAAGAGGCCGTCCGGCAGGGCGCCGTTGATCAGCAGCAGGCTGAAGTCGCTCGCCGTGCTGGTGGAGAGCAGCGACGCGCCCAGGGAACGCGGCGAGCTCGAGAGCGACGGCGGCGTGCCATTGCACGAGCCGGTCTGGTAGAACCAGTAGAACTCCGAGGAGGACGCCTCGAAGGAGGTCTCCAGGCAGTGGTTGGCGGTCAGCCAGTAGGGGGTGAAGTCCGGCTTCTGCGAGTTGAGGAGCTGGCCCGTGCAGAACAGGGAGTCGCCGCCACCGATGAAGCCGATGCCGGAGACCGACGCCGCCAGGTCCCCCCATTCGGGGAAGCAGGACACGTCGTTGTGGCAGTTGCCGGCCACCTTGTCCCCCACCAGGCCGCGGGCGACCTTGTCGACCGGGTCGAGGTAGAGGTGCTGCAGGTTGTCCACGGTGAAGGGCAGATCCTGGGAGGAGCCGGCGGGACGCCAGGTACTCGATGCGCACGCGGTCGCCGACGAACGTGCCGGTCCAGATCTCTCCCTGGCGCGCCGAGGACGCCTCATAGCGCTCGACGTAGCGATCAGGGATCGAAGCGCGGCGAGCCGGTCTTGATCAGGCCGTTCTCCGGATCGCTCGCCGAGGGCGAGTAGACGGCCAGCTCGGCGCCCTGCGGCAGCCGGAGGTCCTTGAAACGCAGACGGACGCCGAGGGCGTCGGTGGAGACGATCTCCGCCGCCCACAGCCGCGCGCCGCCCGCCAGGTCGTACCACTGGCCGTCGACGTTCGTCACCGCGACCTCGCGGCCGACGCCGTAGCGCAGGGCCTTGACCGCGCCCCTGCGGCCCCGGATGGCGTCCTCTCCCAGGAGGGCGTCATGGTCGAGGGGCGCGAGGCGGACGGAGGGTACGTCGCCAAGCTGGACGCCCAGCCGCTCGGAGGGGGTGGGCTGGACCGGCTTCAGCGCCTTTTCAGGACGCGCCGGGAGTGAAGCCCCCATGGCTTCCGCCGGCGCCGCGTCGTCGGTGGCCGGCTGGGCCCAGACGGCCGAGGTCAAAGCCACGCCGATCCCGAAGGCGGCGAGGAAGATCCGGCCAGTGTGAAGTTGCCTGGAAACTGCGTTCATGCTTCTCTCCTTCAGCGTCGTAATTCGACTCCCTTCTATAATACCACCCGACGGGATTGCTTGGGCGGGGTGGGGCTGGAGAGGGCGGACATGGCCGGGGAGTCTATGAGCCTCCCCGGCCCGGGGGGTCTCACACGATCTTCTCCAGGATCTGCGCGTACGGCAGCACCTCGTGGAAGGGCGCGCCGTTCTGGCTCGCCCAGCTCTGGACGTTCGGCGGGAGCATCGGGCTCTGCGGGGCCGTCAGCGTCACGGTGGGTCCTTCGAAGGGGACCAGGGAGGTGTTGACCTGATCGACCTCGGACAGGCTCACCGGCGAGCCGGTGTTCGTCACCGAGGTGGGCACGAAGGTGGTCCGGTGCTCCGGAGCGAGCAGCACCTGGGTCTCCGGCGGGTACTGCCACACGTCCCATTCGAACATCCCGATCGCGACGAAGCCCCGCACTTCCAGGTTCTGGTTCACGAGGAGGTCCGGACCCGCGCCCAGGTAGGGCAGGAGCCGGAAGCTCGCCGTCTGCCCGGACGGGATCGGTTGCCCCCGCGCCACGAAGACGCGCACGTACTGGGTCGAGCCCAGGTAGATCGTGGGGACCATGTACGTCTGTCCGCTACCGCCTCCGGGGTACACCGGGCCGCCGGTGATGTCGATGAAAGCCTGGTGGTTGGGCGTACCCGAGGGGTCCTTGGGCGGCGGCGGCGGGACCGGATCGTAGTAATACGCCGGCGTCGTGAGCTCCCGGACGGCGTAGCTCTCGTTGGGATTGCTCGGACCGTAATCCCACCTCGGGAACACCAGCAGGAAGCTGAAGTTCGCCGTGGGTCCGAGATTGGTGAAGGTCAGGAAATAGCCCGAGATCGCGGTGCGCGCGAACGCGACCGAGCTCGCGGCGATGGGCTTGACGAGCAGCTCGAACGGAGAAACCTTGGCGCTGGTTGGCATGGGTGATCTCCTCTTAACCTGCCAGCCATCCGGCTTTCAGGTCTTTTCCTGCTTCGTTCGCCTTCTCCGGTGCGGCGGGGGGAACAGGCGCGGCCTCCGCGCTTCCGGCGGCCAGGCCGGCCGCCGCAAGGACGCTCCCCACGGCGACTGCGGAAGAACCCTTCAGGAACGAGCGGCGGTCCAGCTCTGGATGGACTTCCGGCGCGAGATCTGCCATCGGCACACCTCCTTTGAGGATAGAAAGGTACAAATACTTTGGTGCTTACCGGTTCCGCGCGCGAGCCGCCCACCATTGAATGCCAGGGCTGGTGCGCTGTACGATCAGCCTCCATCCATGAACGATCCGGCCTTGATGACCGATCCGGCCTTCGATCCGCCTCCCCGCCGCGGGCGCATGCGCCGACTGTTGCTGATCCTGCTGGCCCTGGTCGGCGTCTGGATCGTCTGGCAGCTCGTCACCTGGCCGGACGTCTCGGCGCTGCAGGACCGGCAGCCCAAGACCACGGCGTTCATCGAGCACTACAGGCACGGCGGGCTGCTCGGCCGGTTGACGGGCAAGGAGCGGGAGGTCGAGTGGAAGTGGGTGTCCTACTCGCGGATCTCCTCGAACCTCAAGCGGGCGGTGGTCGTGAGCGAGGACATCCGCTTCTTCTCCCACGACGGGTTCGACGACGCGGAGATCAAGGCCGCGCTCCAGGACGCCTGGGAGGACAAGGAGCTGCCCCGGGGCGCCTCGACCCTCACCCAGCAGCTCGCCAAGAACCTGTGGCTCTCGCCGTCCTACAACCCGCTGCGGAAGGTGAAGGAGGCGATCCTCACCCGCCAGATCGAAAGCGAGCTGTCCAAGCGGCGCATCCTGGAGCTGTACCTCAACGTGGCGGAATTCGGCCGGGGGATCTACGGCGCCGAGGCCGCCGCCCGCCACTACTACGGCAAGTCGGCCCGCAGCCTCACCGAGAGGCAGGCGGCGGAGCTGGCGGCCTCCCTTCCCCGCCCGAAATCGTGGCACCCCGGCAGCAAGAGCCGGGCGTATCAGCGGAAGGTGCGCTCCATCCAGCGGCGGATGGGCAAGGCGCGGTGGCTGCGCAGCCGGGTGTAGGCCCCGCGCCCGAGCCCTCACCCCGACCCTCTCCCGACTCCTCCCTCCCGCCCTTCCGGGAGAGGGGAAGGACACCACGGACCCAAGGACAACAGGGACGGCTCTTTATTCTTCCTTGTTCTCCCTCCTCTCCCGGCGAGGAGGGAGGGAGGGGCCGGGAGAGGAGGGGTAGGGGTGGTGAGGGCCCGGCACGCCCTTTGCCTACTATCTCTGGTTCAGCGCCGAAGGGTTCGGCTGCGTAGTAGTACTCTCACGAGGAACCCATTCGGACATGGAAGAGATCGTCCAGGTCAGAGAGCAGTACTACATCCTCGCCACGACGTCCCGCACCGACGACCGCGCCCGCGTCCTCAAGCATGGAGAGAGCTTCGCCGTCTTCGACCGCGGCGGCTCCATCCGGCCGGTGGGTCTGAGCGAGATGGGCCTGTTCCACGAGGGGACCCGCTTCCTCAGCGGCTTCGAGCTGTTCCTGGAGAACCAGCGCCCGCTGCTGCTGAGCTCCACCGTCCGCGGCGACAACGCGCTGATCGTCGACCTGACCAACCCGGACCTCATGGAGGGGCCGGAAGGGATGCCTGCCCCGCGACACCATCCACATCTTCGGCACCAGCTTCCTCTGGGAAGGGGCATGGTACGCCCGCTTCCGCCTCCACAACTACGGGCTGCGCGCCCTGGACCTCCACGTCGCCCTCCGCTTCGCGGCCGACTACGCGGACATCTTCGAGATCCGCGGCACGCGCCGCGAACGGCGGGGACGCCGGCTGGACCCCATCGTCGGCCGCGGGACGGCCGTGCTCGGCTACGAGGGGCTGGACGGCCGCGCGCGGCGGACCCGGCTCGCCTTCTCCCCCAGCCCGGCCGAGCTGAGCGAATCCCTGGCCTCTTTCCGGCTCCACTTGCCTCCACGGGGCGAGCAGACCCTCGACGTCACCGTCGGCTTCGAGTCCGGGCGCGAAGCGCCGCGCATCATCGGCTTCAACAAGGCGATGGAGCGGGCCGCGGCGGACCAGGAGTCCCGGCGGGCCTGCTGCGGATCGGTCACGACCGCGAACGGGCGTTTCAACGAGTGGATCGAGCGCTCCGCCGCCGACCTGCGGATGATGCTCACCAGGACCCCGCACGGGCTCTACCCCTACGCCGGCGTCCCCTGGTTCAGCACCGCCTTCGGCCGCGACGGCATCCTCACCGCCTACGAGACGCTCTGGCTCGACCCGGAGATCGCGAAGGGCGTCCTCGCCTTCCTGGCCGCCCATCAGGCGACGGAGGTCGATCCCGCGCGGGAGGCCGAGCCGGGCAAGATCCTCCACGAGATGCGCCAAGGAGAGATGGCGGCGCTGGGCGAGGTCCCGTTCGCCCGCTACTACGGCTCGGTGGACGCCACGCCCCTGTTCGTCGTCCTGGCCGGCGCCTGGCACCAGCGCACCGGCGACCGCGCCTTCATCGAGTCCCTGTGGCCCAACATCGAGCGCGCCCTCGCCTGGATCGACCAGTACGGCGACCTGGACGGCGACGGCTTCGTGGAGCACGCCCGCCAGGGCTGGAAGGACTCCGCGGACGCCGTCTTCCACCGCGACGGCACGCCGGCCGAAGGGCCGATCGCCCTCTGCGAGGTGCAGGGCTACGTCTACGCCGCCCGGCGCGCCGCGGCGGCCCTGGCCCGCGCCCTCGAACGGCCGGAGCGGGCCGAGGAGCTGGACCGTCAGGCCGAGGAGCTGCGGGAGCAGTTCGAGACGTCGTTCTGGTGCGAGGAGCTCTCCACCTACTGCCTGGCCCTGGACGGCGAGAAGCGGCGCTGCGAGGTGCGCGCCTCGAACGCCGGCCACTGCCTCTTCTCCGGCATCGCCAGCCAGCCGCGGGGATGGCGGGTCACCCACACGCTGCTCAACGAGTCGTTCTTCTCCGGCTGGGGCGTCCGCACCCTGGACGCCAACGAGGCGCGCTACAACCCGATGTCGTACCACAACGGCTCGGTCTGGCCGCACGACAACGCCCTGATCGCCCTGGGGATGTCGCGCTACGGCCGCAAGGACGGCGCGGTGAAGCTGCTGGAGGGCCTGTTCGAGGCGAGCCTCCACTTCGACCTCCACCGCATGCCCGAGCTGTTCTGCGGCTTCCGCCAGCGGGCCCAGGAGGGTCCGACGCTCTACCCCGTGGCCTGCGCCCCCCAGGCCTGGGCGGCCGGCGCCGTCTTCCTTCTCCTCCAGGCCTGTCTGGGGCTGGAGATCGACGCGCCGCGGGGCAGGGTCCGCCTGGACCGTCCCGAGCTGCCCGCGAGCCTCGGCCAGGTGACCCTCCGCAACCTCAAGGTCGGCAAGGCCTCCCTGGACCTCTGCCTGCAACGCCACGAGAAGGACGTGGGCGTGCACCTGGAGCGGCGGGAGGGGGAGGTCGAGGTGGTGGTGGTGAAGTAATCTGGTCTGCCATGAAAACCAGTTGACATCCACGGGCATCTCGGGACAAAATCTAGTCTGCGACACAGACTAGTCGCCAAGGAGGCCGAGATGACCGCCCGAGACCTCGATCGCATCCGTTTCGTCACGCGGCACTTCAACGATCTTCAGGGACTGCGGTACTGGGTTCCCATCGGCCTGCTCACCTTGAGCGTGGGCGGCACGACCTATTTCGCGAACCGGCCGTTCCTGATCCTGCGCGCCGCTTTCTTCCTGGCCGCGCTTCTTCTGTTCTTCGGCGCCAGGTGGTATTACCGGCGCACCTTCGGTGAGGTCGATCGGCAGCCGGTCCTCCCCGCCGCGGAGACCTCCACCGGTTTCGGTCTTCAGCCCAGCCGGTTCGATCCATGGGCTCGGAGATTCCCGGCTGCCTCTCGTCGCCCGCCGTTTCCTGGTCCCTATGGGGGCGGCTTTCACCCTTTTCGTGATTCTGCAGGCGATCAGTCCTTCCTACAGCGTCATCGCGGACGAATCCCTGGTCCAGGCTCCTTGGGTCTCCGGAATGACCTTATTTCCCTGCCGCTCGATGACTCGATGGCTCGCAGTTGCCGATGATCATGCCATCGACGATCAAAGCCTTCTACGGCCAGACGCTGTACGCGCTTTTCGGCTCGTTCTTCCTCGGCATGTGGCTGTGGAGGGAACGCCGCCCGTCCCAGAGCTATCACCTGGCGTTCGGAATCCTGCTGCTGGGGCTTTCCGCTCTGGGCGCGTCCCTGGGATTCCTCTATAGGGCGGATCGAGAAATCGTCCGGATTCTCAGCCGCTTCGAGCCCGCCGTGGTCCATCTCTGGATCGTCTCTGCTCCTCTGCGGCTCTTTAATGATCGTGGCGGGGCTTCTCGATCACTCGCAACTCGCCCGGACGTTGGGACGGTCGGGGAAGATCACGATGAGCGCCACTCCTTTCGAACAGCTCGCGAACCTGGACCGGCGGGTCCACGATCCCGCCCGGCTGGCGATCCTGACGGCTCTCTCGGCCTGCGAGCGGGCGGACTTCCTGTTCCTGCTGCGGATCACCGGCCTGACGCAAGGGAAACCTCTCCTCCCATCTCCTGAAGCTCGAGGAGATGGGGCTGGTCGAGATCGAAAAACGGTTCGTGAAGAAAAAGCCCCAGACCCTCGCCCGCCTGAGCGACTCCGGCCGGCGGACCATCGAGGGCTACTGGAAGGAAATCGAAGAGATCCGCGAAAGCGCTGCCCACTGGCAGCCGGACCTTGTGCTCGCGCCTAGCTATAGCTAGTCAAGGACTTCAAGCCCTGGCTGCCGTCTCCAGCGGCGGCAAAGCCGCCTCGATCTCCCGCCGGTGCGGCTCCAGCCAGGGCGGCAGGATCAGCCGCTCGCCGAGGTGCGCCAGGTCCTCGTCCACCGTGAAGCCCGGCTGGTCGGTGGCGATCTCGAAGAGGACTCCGCCGGGCTCCTTGAAGTAGACCGAGCGGAACCAGAAGCGGTCGATCACCGGCGTGGGGCTGCCGCCGGCCGCCTGGACCCGCCGCCTCACCTCCAGCTCCTCCGCGTCATCCGCGACCCGGAAGGCGACGTGGTGGACGGCGCCGGTGCCCCAGGAGCCGAGACGGCCGCCCGGCAGCTCGCGCACCTCGACCCATTTGCCGGAGCCGCCGCCCTCGGCGCCGAAGCGATGCCAGCCGTCCTCCTCGCCCATCGGCTCGAAGCCGAGGGCGTCGCGCAGGAAGCGTTCGGTGACGGCCAGATCCCTTTCCCAGAGACGCACCGAGTGGAAGCCGCGGATCTGGTGCGGCTCCGGGACGGGGCTCTCCGGCCAGGGTATGGCGGTCTTGGATTCGGACGTCTCGGTCAGGGACAGCTCGAGGCCGTGCGGGTCCCGCAGGCGCAGCACCCGCTCGCCGAAACGGACCTCGGGAGCGTCCTGATCCACGCCGCGCGCCTGGAGCCGTTCCGCCCAGAAGGCGAGGCTTCCCTCAGGCACCGCCAGGCCGACCTCGACCGTCAACCCAGCGCCCTTGCGCCCGGGGGGCATCTGCGGCCAGGGGAAGAAGGTCAGGTCCGTGCCGGGGTTCCCCTCGGCGTCGGCGTAGAAGAGGTGGTACGTGTCGGGCACGTCCTGGTTGACCGAGCGCTTGACCAGGCGAAGGCCCAGCACCTCGGTGTAGAAATCGAAATTCTCCTGGGCGTCCCCGGAGATGCACGTGACGTGATGGATGCCGTGAACCGGGCTCATGGATCCCTCCTACTCCGGGGAAAACGCCGAATCGATCAGCTCCCGCAGCTTCTCGGGCTCCACCGGCTTGACCAGGTGATGCTCGAATCCGGCCTCGCGGGTCCGGCGGCGGTCCTCCCGCTGGCCGTAGCCGGTCACCGCCACGAGCAACGCCCGTTCGAGACCCGGCACATCGCGCAGACGCTGCGCGACCTCGTACCCCGTCATCCCGGGCAGCCCGATGTCCAGCAGGACGATCTCCGGCCGGTGCTCCGCAGCCATGGCGAGCGCGGACGGCCCGTCGAGAGCGCTGTACACCTCATGTCCCCAGAGCTCGAGGAGGAGGGCCATGGTCTCCGTAGCGTCGCGATTGTCGTCCACGACGAGGACCCGCCGGGCGGCTGAAGCGCGGCCGGACCCGTAGGTCTTCGGTGAGTCCGCCGGCAGATCGCCGGCGAGGAGGGGAAGCCGCACGATCATCTCCGTCCCGAGGCCGGGCCCTTCGCTCGACGCCTGTACCGTGCCGCCGTGCAGCTCGACCAGCCGCTTGACCAGGGTAAGGCCGATGCCCAGGCCGCCCTCCGGACGGTCCAGCGAGCGCTCCCCTTGCGTGAACAGCTCGAAGATCTCCGGCAGCAGATTGGCGGCGATGCCCATGCCCGTGTCCCGGACCCGGAGCACCGCCTCGCTCTCCTGGCGCTCGACCGTCAGCCGGATGCGGCCGCCTTCCGGCGTGTATTTCGCCGCGTTGTTGAGCAGGTTGAGGACGACCTGGGAGAGCCGGGTCAGGTCGCCCGTGACCCGGACCGGCTCCTCCGGGATGTGGACCTCGAGGATCTGCCTCTTCTCCTGGATCAGCGGCTGGCTCGCTTCCACGGCGCCGGAGACGACCTGCGCGATCTCCACCGGCTCTCTCTGGAGAGCGATCTTGTTGGCGGTGATCCGGCTCACGTCCAGGAGGTCGTCCACCAGCCGGGTCAGATGCCCGACCTGCCGCTCGATGACGGCCCTGGACCACTCCAGGGTGGCGTCGTCCGGCCGGGTCGGACCGATCAGGCCGAGGGCGTTGCGGATCGGCGCCAGGGGATTGCGGAGCTCGTGCGCCAGCATCGCCAGGAACTCGGTCCGGCGGATGTCGGCCCTTTCGAGGGCTTCGACCCGCCGGCGTTCGGTCATGTCCCGGGTGACCTTGGCGAATCCCCGCAGACGGTGCTCCCGGTCGTACAGGGCGGTGATGACGACGTTGGCCCAGAAACATGGTGCCGTCCTTGCGGAGGCGCCAGCCTTCGTCCTCGAACCGGCCCACCTCCCGCGCCACCTTCAGCTCGTGCCACGGCCAGCGGCGCGCGATGTCCTTCTCCGGGTAGAAGCGGGAGAAGTGCTGCCCGAGGATCTCCTCGGCCTGGTAGCCCTTGATGGTCTCGGCCCCGGAGTTCCAGCTCACCACGTAACCCTCGGGATCCAGCATGAAGATGGCGTAGTCCCGGATCCCCTCGACCAGGAGGCGGAACTGCTCCTCGCTCTCCCGCAGGGTCTCGATCAGCGAGCGGAATTTCTCGTCGAGCTCGGGCATGGGCGTAGGCGTATGGCTAAACCTCTCCGTCGCGGGGCGCGGCCCCGCCAGGGAAACCGGACCTCGAAAGTTTACGACAAAGGAGATCCGCCTCCATTCATGACGGATCGGAGCTCGCCTCTCTGGCTCTGCTGCCCAGCCACAGCAAGATCGCGGCCAACGCGCACGCGGCGGGGCAGACCAGCAGCGCCAGCCTCATCTTCCCGGGATCGGCGGCGACGCCCAGCCAGTCGCTGAGCCAGCCGATCAGCGGCGAGCCGATCAGGTAGGCGACGATGTAGATCGTCGAGAAGAAGATGCCGATGCCGAGCCCGCGCAGGTGCGGGCCGGCGATCTCGTGCAGGTCCGCGGTCGCGGGCGCCACCCAGATCAGGGCGAGGCCGTACAGGAAGATGCTCACGGCCAGGAGCGCGCCCAGGTGGTCGCTGAACAGCAACCCGAGCCAGAGCGGAACGGAGAGGAAGGCGGCCCAGGCCATGAACGCCATCCGGCCTCCCCTGCCCCGCCGGCGGAAGCGGTCGGACATATAACCGCCCAGGATCATCACCGGCACGCCCACGGCCACCGCCAGGATCCCCGACAGGTCGCCGATCTGTGCGCGGCTCAAGCCATGGACGCGGATGAAGAAGTTGACCACCCAGACGCCGAGGTTGTTGGAGGCGAGGCCGACCAGGGCGTAGCCCAGGAACAGGTAGCGCAGCGGCACGGAGCGGAACAGCATCTTCCAGTCCTCCCGGCCGTAGCGGACCGCCGCGACCTCCGTGCGTCCGCGCGCCGGCTCCCGCAGGAAGAAGACCAGGACGGCGACGGCGATCCCCGGGAAACCCAGCAGGTAGAACGCCCACCGCCAGTCGTCGATCCTGCCGCCGAGGAAATAGGCGAGGCCGCTCCCGATGGCGATCCCCGAAGCGTAAACCCCCTGCACCGTGGCGCGCAGGCGGGGCGGGAAGTAGTCGCTCAGCAGCGAGAACGCCGCCGGTCCGAGCGTCGCCTCGCCGACCCCGACCATCAGCCGGCAGAGGAAGATGGTCCAGAAGCTGTCCGCGAAGCCGGTCAGGCCGGAGAACAGGCTCCACACCGCCAGCCCGCCGGCGATCAGGTTCTTCCTCACCACGCGGTCGGCGAGGCGCCCGAAGGGGACCCCGAGCAGGGTGTAGAAGATGACGAACGAGGTCGTGCCCAGGACCGCCAGCTCGAAATCGCTGAACTTCATCTCAGCCTGGATCGGCGTGAACAGGATGTAGATGACCATCCGGTCGATGAAGTTCAGGACGTAGACGACGGTCAGGAGGAGGAGCGCGTACCAGGAGTAGGCCGGCACCTTCTCCCGGGCCGCCGGAGGGGCGCCTTGGACGGTCGCTGCCTGTAGATTGGACATTGGGCCGTCAGTATAACCGAACAAGCGTTCGGTTTCCGTCATCCGCGTCGTAAATCTCGGCTGCAGCAGGCCGGATATTCCATATAATGCGGTAATGCGTAGATTTGCCGCTCTGCTTCTCGCCTTGCTCTCCATGACCCCACCGTCCGGCGGCGCGGCCGGTGTCGCGAGCCCGGCGCCGCCCCCGGTCCCGGTGAGCGGCCTTGTCCTAGGGCCGGGAGGCGACCCGCTCTCCGGCGCCCGGGTCCTCCTGGAGCCCCTCGCGAGCGAAGCCCACGACAGCCGCCGCGAGTTGGAGGGAACGACCGGGCCCGCTCCGGCGGCATCTGTCGTGACCGGTCCGGACGGCGCTTTTCGCCTGGAGGCGCCCGCGGCCGGACCGTGGAAGGTCGTCGTCAAAGCGGAGGGCCTGGCATCCCGGGAGACCCAGCTCCTCCTCGCTGATGAAACCGAGATCCCGGCCGTCGAGTTGCGGCGAGAAGCCAGACTGGAGGTGCGGATCACCGACGGAGCCGGGAGCCCCGTGCCCGGAGCCCGTGTGCGGGCGGCGTCCGCGTCCCGCCCGTGGCTCGCTCCGGCCTGGCGGACGCCGGTCCGCCTCGCCCGGACCGATGCGCGGGGCGCGGCTGTGCTCCCCAGGGTGGAGGGAGAGGCCCTGCTCGTGCAGGCGGGCACTGACGGCCGGCCGCCCGCTGAGGAGAGGGAAGTCCGGACAGGCTCCGCGAGCCTCCGGCTCCCGACCGGCGTGAGCCGCCGGGTGCGCGTCCTGGACGCCACCGGCGCGAAGCCTCTCGCCGGTGTCCTGGTGCAGGTCGGCGAGCACCGCTGGCCGGTGGGCCGGACGTCGGCCGACGGGCTCTTCTCCATCCCCCTGGCCCCGGACCGCCAGGAGAAGGTCCTCCTCACGGCCGAGGACGGCCGCCGCCTGGAGACGTCCGTCGGCCCGCCCGGGAAGAGCGGGTCGGAGCCCTTGCCTCTCCGTCTACCCGACCTCGGGGCCGTGAGCGGGCGGATCGTCTCCGCGCGGGATGGCATCCCGGTGGCCGGAGCGCTCGTCTGGAACCAGAGCACCGGGGAGTTGCGGCGCGCCGCCGCGGACGGCACCTGCCGGATTGAGGCGCCCGTGGACCAGGAGGTCCGCCTGACCCTGGCGGCGCGCGGCTTCCTGACGGCCGAGACCGTGGCCGGCGCGGCGTCCGGCCCGCGGCGCGCCCTGACCGTGGCGCTGAAGCCCGCCCTCGGGCTCCGCAGAGGCCGGACCGGCTTCGGTCACATCGTCGACCGGACGGAAAAGCCGGTCGCGGGAGCCCGCGTCGTCCCGGGTCCTACGCCCGGCACGCGCCCGGCCAGCCCGAACGCCTCGCACGAGGCCGCCACCGGCCCGGACGGCCGCTTCGAGGTCCGCGATCTGCCGGCGGGCCTCTACGAGCTCACGGCCCGGAGGCAGGGGTACGCGCCGCTCACCGTCCCGGGGCTCCGGGTGCCGTCGGGGAGCGGTTCCACCGACCTGGGGACCGTCATCCTGATGACCGGCGTCGCCGTCGAGGGCCGGGTGGTCGATCCCCAGGGACGGCCCGTCCCGGAGGCGGAGGTGCGCCTCACTCCGGCCGGCGGCCTCCCCGCGGCGCCCGGCCCGGGCGAGGAGCCCTCTCCCCCGGTCCTCACAGGACCAGACGGCTCCTTCCGGATCGAGGACCGGCGGCCCGGCGAGACCGTCGATCTCGGCGTTCAACGCGCCGGCTACGCGCCGGCCTCGGCGCCGGGGTTGCGCATCCCCCGCGAGCAGCCGGTCCGTATCGTCCTCCAGCCCACCGCGACGGTGGAGGGGAGCACCGTCGAGCCCGGTGGCGAGCCGGTGTCCGGAGCCCTGGTCCTCATCCTCCCCTCTGACCCGGTCCACCCGACCCGGCAGGCGCGGTCCGACGAGAACGGCCTTTTCCGGATCGCGGACGTGACGCCCGGGAGCTTTGAGATCCGGGCCACGGCGCCGGGACGCCAGGAGGCCCGGCTCATCAACCTTGAAATCCGCGCCGGGCAGAGCCTTCAGAACGTCGAGGTCGTCCTCGCCCCGGGAGCGGTCCTCGCGGGGCGGATCCTCTCGCCCACAGGCCAGCCGGTGTCAGGCGCCGAGGTGAGCCTGTTGCCGGAAGGCTCGGCTCCCCCACTGCTCTCCGCTGGAGCCGCCCTGTCCGACGAGCAGGGCCGTTACCGCCTGGAGGGTCTCTCCCCAGGGATGCACGCCGTCAAGGCGGTGCATGAAGGCTACCGGCCGGCTCAGCGCCGGCTGGATGTGCGGGTGGGCGGCAACACCCTCGACCTCACCCTGGAGCTGGGAGCCACCCTCAGCGGACGCGTCGTCGACCCGCTGGGCGCGCCGGTGGCCGGCGCCCGGGTCTCCCTGCGTCCGCCCCCGGGAGAGGACCCGCGCGGACTGCCCAGCGACACCAGCGCTCACGACGGCTCCTTCACCTTGCCGGGCCTGGGGGACGGCGCCTACCGGCTCTTCGCTGAGAAAGCGGGGTTCGCCCGGAGCCGCGACGGGCTCGATGTCATGGTGGCCGGACGCTCCGTGACCGGGGTCGAGGTCCAGCTCACCCCGGGCGGCGCCATCGCGGGCCAGCTCCTGGGGCTCGACTTCACCGAGCTCTCGCGGGTCCAGGTGCGGACCGATTCGGGCCAGACCGGCCAGATCCTGCCGGACGGCGGCTACCGCATCGAGAACGTGGAGCCGGGCCGGCTACGGGTGGTCGCTTCCATTCCCGGGGGCTCCAGACAGGCCGAGGGGCAGATCGCCTTGGAGTCGGGCGCCTCCGAAGCCCGGCTCGACCTCGACTTCGGCAAGGGGCTGAAACTGACCGGGCGCGTGCTGCGCGGCGGCGAGCCGGCGGCGGGTCAGGGGGTGTTGATCTCAGGCGCCGAAGGGCCGGGCCGTTGGGGCGACACCGACCTCGACGGCCGGTTCCGCTTCGAGGGACTCGACGCTGGCCGCTATACGCTGCAGGTGATCGGCCGCCGGGGCGAGAAGCAGCACGGCGAGGAGTTGGAGATCGCGGCGGACCGCGACTTGGTCGTCGAGCTGAGCGCCGCCTCCGTCACCGGCCGGGTGCTGGACGCGGAGGACCACACCCCTGTCGCCAACGCCCGCGTCGTCCTGGTGGCCCCGGCGACGCCGGACGGTCCCTTCCCGGCGGAAGCCCTCACCGACTCCCAGGGCGTCTTCCAGTTCCGGGACGTGGCCGAGGGGAGCTGGAAGGTGAGGGTCCTCGCGGCGGACTACGCGCCGGCCGCGGCGGATGTCCAGGTAGCCGGCGCGCCCGTGGACGGGCTGGAGCTCTCCCTTCAGAGGCGGACCCTTGGAGAGAAACAGGACGAACTGTTCCCGTTGACATTATCTCATCAACGATAATAAGCTCTCTCTCATTAACCGTGCCCGCAGGAGCTTCTTGGGAGAGCGGGGGGTCGGGCAGTCAACGCTCGTCGAAAGGAGACTTCATGCCCAGCTCGCGTTGTTCAAGGTTCATGGTTCCCGCCTTCGCCGTCCTGATCGCTCTCTTCTTCTTCGCGCCCGGCGTGCAAGCCGAGGAGTGCTCGACCGCCTGCCAGCCCTGGAGCTCATGCGACTATCCCTGCGAGCAGTGCCAGATCTTCAGCGTGGACGGGTGCGCCCAGTACGTGTCGACCACCTGTGGCGGCCCCTTCGGGGGAGGGGCGTGCGGCGGCTGCGGCGTGTCGAGCACCCGGACCGTGACGCAGACCTACAGGTACGGCCCGCAGGACGGCGGCGCCACTTATTGCATCGGCCGCAGGTACTGGTATGGCACCACCAACTACTCGCAGTACCAGCGCTACACGGACGAGACCGTCACTATCAAATATGAGACGACAACGTGCGCCGACGGCACGTCCACGGAGCGGGAAGTCTCGCGCACCAGCAGCTACAAGGATTGCTACGAGTTCACCAACGGCAACTGCCAGACCGGGGATATCCACCAGAGCTTCGACATCCACGGCAGGGAGTGCTACTAGAAAGAGCGCTACCGGCGATCCGGCCTGATCGAGGGGGGCCTAGGCTCCCCTCCTCCCCTACTCCTCTCCCATCAAGAAACCGCGGCATCGGGACAGTACGAGCACGCCGGGGCGCCCCCGGAAACGCCCCGGCGTGGATAAGGTGGGATGAACTTCGTCTGTCAAAGAGCCAGGGCTCCAGCGCGGAGATCGGAGATCCCGGCGCGGCCCACTTACTTACGTATACGGTAGACTATCCCCATCCGTCGCGCAAGATCACTTCTTGACAAACGCCTGGACCTGCTCCATCGTATACGCATCTCGGAGACTGGAACGGGAGCCGGCGGGCAGGTACACCGGACCTGAGCCCTTCCCCATGGGGAAGGGCGGAAGTCATCCAGAGAAGCCGATGATCTCAGGAGGAAGAAGCCCTTCCTTCGGGGGAAGCCGGCGAGGATTCAGGAGAAGCTGGCAGGGGTCGCGAGGAGACTGGCGATCCCGCGGGGAAGTTGGCGATCCTCCGGGCGGACGCTTCGGGGAGGGAGGGAAGCCGGAGATCCTTCAGGGATTTCCCGGCTTCCCCGGAGGGAAACGGGGCTTCACCCGGAGGAACGCGGTAATCCTCGCGTTCCGCGCGGAAATCCCGGAGCACCCGCCAGCTTCCCCGGGTTCTTTGACAGACGAAGTGAATCCCACCTCCCCCGCCGGGGTTCCGGGGCGACCCCGGCGGGGATGTTTTGCTATTCTTTCCGAGGTGTTCTCTCCCCCCCAAGGCAAGACAGGCCCGACGTAGAAGTCTTCAAAGGAGGCTAGCCATGGTGAAGCTGCTTTTCCGTAGAGTCCTGCTGATCGTCTCGATACCAGTGTTGGTGATGCTTTCGCTGCCGCCTCGAGTTGAAGCGTGTCCCTGGGAGTATTTGGAGTGTTGGCAAGGTACGCATTGGGATCGCTGGGCATGCGCTTGTGTCTGCGATTGCGTTGATCCTTTCGGAGGCTGCGGCAGCTGCGCGTAGACCTTCCGGGGCGGCGCAGGAGGGCCCCCCGGATGCTTTCTGCTATTGCCGCCTACTCCATTACGGTGACCTTCATCTTCTTGGAATCTCCGCCGCGCAGCACCGCCAGGGCGGTCCCGGAGTAGGTCTCTTCCCATCGCGCCACCAGCAGGCGTCCGGCGACCTGCTGGAATTCGATCGGCCTCGCGCATCTCCACCTTCAGCGCCGGCCCGAGCAGCACATTCCCCGAACGCTCCATGGCCAGAGGGACGCCGCCCTCGTCCAACCAGATCTTCGTTTCGCCGAACGCGGGCGGGAGAGGACCGTCCGCGGGCGCCTCCGCCCGCACCTCCTCGAGCGCTTTGGGCTGGAGGACCAGGAGCCGGGCCGGCCGATCCTGCCAGGTCGCCATGCCGTCGCCGACCAGGGTCGCTTCGTTCAGGGCGAGCTCCAGGATCACCGCCGGATTGACCAGGGCGAAAGCCTCTTCTTCGGTCACCAGCTCCCGGCGCTCGCGGCCCTTGGCGTCTCGCCAGATCGAAGCCTGCGTGATCTGGCCCCGAGACTTCTGCTTTTGCACCTTCACCCCTTTGGGGCCGTAGACGATGACCGCCGAGCCCTTCAGCTTTTCGCTGTTCAGATGCAGAGGGGCGGTTCCCTTGTGCTTGAGCTCGACCTCCACCTTGAGCCGGATGGGCTGTTCGTTGCGCAGGGCCGCCATCCGGGCCTGCAGATCGTCGAGCGGCTGAGCCGACAGATGGCTGGAGATCAGCAGACCTCCCGCCAGGATCCACCTCAGTGGTTTTATGTTCATGAGCCTCACTCTCCTCCCGTTGAACGCTTTAGGAACTGCTCTGCAAATAGGAGATTGCAACGGGAATGCCCGCGGCTCAGCCCACGTCCGCCCGAGGGAAGGCACGTTTTTGAAGTCCTAGGATCAGACCTGAAGCGACCTCTTTGGAGGACGCCTACTCCTTCCCATAGAGGAACCGCAGCATCGGCTCCACCCGGGGGGCCCAGGAGAGCTCGTCGTGGCCGCCGCGCTCCACCTCCAGGTAGCGCAGGTCGGCGCCGAGCTTCCAGCCCTTGGCGGCCAGGGCGTCGCGCAACCGGTGGACCGCCACCAGCGCCTCCTCGCCTTCGCGGGTCCCCATGTCGAGCCAGATGCGCTGCGGCGTCTTCGCGGGCAGGGCCGCGACGGTCTTCACGATCATCTGTTCGTCCCAGCCCGCCGCGGAGGAGACGACGAGGAGGCCGCCGCCGAAGACGTCGGGATGCTTCAGGCCCAGATAGAGGCTGACGAGCCCTCCGAGCGAGGCGCCCCCGAGGCTCGTGGACCGCGCGTCCGGACGGGTCCTGTAGGTCTTGTCGATGAGCGGCTTCAGCTCCTCGATGAGCAGGCGGCCGTAGAGGTCGGCCTTGCCGCCGACGAGCCCTTCGCCGCCATCCCATCGCTTGACGGCGGTGGGGCTGTATTCGTCGATCCGCGCCTCGGTGTTGCCGACGCCGACGATGATCGCCGGCTCGATCGATCCGGCCGCGATCAGCCTTTCGGCGATCTCGTCCATCTGCCACTCCATGCCCATGTGCGACGAGTCGAAGATGTTTTGCCCGTCGTGCATGTAGAGCACCGGATAGCGGCGGGAGGGCTCCTTGTCATAGCCGGGGGGCAGGTAGACGATCACGTCGCGGGGTCCGAGGAACCGGGATTTGAAACCCGGATGGCGCTTCTGGAGGCCCGTCAGGACCGGCTGGATGGGCGGCGCCGGCTCGTTGTAGCGGCGGGCCACCGTCTGCGTGGCATCGTTCAGGTAGAGCTGGCGGTTCTTGCCGTCCTCCCAGCCGTCGTTGGGACCCTTGCCCTGAGCGTCCACCTTGAACTTGTAGTTGACCGGCTGACCGCCGAAGGGCTTTTCCGGGAAGGAGATCTTGACCTCATAGCGGCCGTCGCCGTCAGGATCCATCGCCGGCAGCGTCTTGCCCCACGAGAGCGGGTCCCACCCGCTGCGGACGCCGACCGTGTCCTTCGCGGGATCGAACCGCTTGGCGGCGATCTCCTGCCGCATGTCGATGACGAAGGTGACGGTGTGGGGCTGGGCGGTCATGGGGGACGCGAACAGTATCAGGGCGAGGGCGGTCAAGAGGGAGCGGGTCGGCATGGGGCCTCCGGTGAGGAGAACGTTCTCTCTATTTTAGAGGCAAGGACATAAAGGACCCAAAGGACTCAAAGGACTCAAAGGACGACAACTCTGATGTCCTTTACGTCCTTTATGTCCTTTGGGTCCTTTATGTCCTTGCTCAACCTCAACGCCGTCGTCGTCCCCACCAGCCTGCACCGCGCCCACACCGCCCCTTCCGCCACCCCCACCCCGAGGACTCGCACCGGCTCCACGCGCACCTCCACCCGCAGGCCCGGCGGGAACAGGTTGCGGATGGCCCCCGCCGTCTCTTGCCCAGCCCGCGCCAGGAAGGGCGCTAGGTCCACGCGGGTCTCCTTCCGCAGCCGCTCCAGCATCTCGGCGCGGCGGAAGCGGTCCATCAGGCGCAGGAGGCGGCCGCCGGAGGCGAGGTCGTACCGCAGGTCGTCCAGGATCAGGACGTTCGTCGCGGGATCGAGGACGGGCCGGCCGTGGACGACGAAGCGGCCGGCGCTTGAGCTCTCCTGGAAATCCACGGTGAGGCGCAGGCGGTCCCCCTCGACGCCGAGGCTCGCCCTGGTGACCGTCAGCCGCTTGGCGCCGGCGATCCGGAAGCGGTCTCCCCGCAGCTCCTGGTCCACCCGGCGGGAGAGCTCGTCGACCGAGGCCGCCACCGGCACCTCCATCTCGAAGCCGCCGGATCGCTCGGCTTCCAGCCGCAGGGGCGGCAGCGGCGCGGGCATGAGGGGCGCGGCGGGCTGGCCGAGGGTCATGGAGATCCGGCCGGAGATCCCCAGACCGGTGCGCAGCGCTTCTCCTTTCCCGGTCATGGGGACCAGGGAGAGCCCGGCCGGCTCGAAGCGGAGCCAGAGGTTCTCGCCGTCCATGGCGCGGCGCGTCACGTGGAGCGACTTCCAGACGGCTTCGGCCTTCTCCCGCAGAGCGAGGCCGTTCAGCATCTCGCCTGACGCCTGTTGAAGCTCGCGGTTGACGATGGGGTTGATCTTCTCTTCCAGGAAGGCGCGGACGCTGACGCTGAAGACGTCCAGCAGACGGAGCTGCGCCTGCTCCAGGTGGACCTGGACGGAGGGCTGGGGATCCGGCCGCCAGTCCGGTCCGATCGTAGGCGAGGCCGTGCCCCGGATCGTGCCCCGGAAGTCCACCGTCTCCTGGACGGGCAGCCCCTTGCCGAGGGGCACGGGGCGCAGACGGCCGCCCACGGTGAGGCTCCCCCGCACCGGGATCTCGAAGGTCAGCCAGTTCCCCGAGAGGCCGACGGCGATCTCCCCGCGGTCGAGGGTGTAGCGGTAGAAGTCGTCCCGCAAACCGTCGGCGATCTCCTGCCGCCGCTCGTCGCTGATGCGCGGCGGCAGGGCCTGTTCCAGCATCCGCCGCACCTCCGCGAGGGGGATCTCGACCGGGAAGAAGAAGGAGGCCTGGCCCGGCCCGGTGGGCGGGGCGGACGGCGCGGGCGGGGCCTGCACCCGTGAGCCCGCGCAAGCGGTCAGGACGAGAAGGGCGGTCAGGACGGCGAAGCGGCGGCGCACGTCCTAGAAAACCTTGATCTCGCGCGCGGATTCCAACTCGGCCAGGACGGCCTGGGCGTCGTCGAGCCGGTCGCTTGGGCACGAGCATGTCGATCTTGATCAGCGGGCCCAGGAAGAAGAGCAGGGACCGGTGATGATGGCCCCGCGCCAGGGCGTCGATCCCCTCTTCCTCCAGCCGCGCCACGAGCCGGTAGGAGAGGTGGACGTTGTCCAGTTGAACGAGCCGCGCCGTCGCCCCGTTCCGCCGCAGGAACACGAACTGGTCCCGGAGGTCGAACACGATGGCGGCGACCAGGAGCAGATCCAGGAAGGTGCAGGACCGCCACATAGGTGTCCGGCTGGATCCAACTCCAGGCCGTCAGGGCGGCGCCCCCCACGGTCAGGAATGCGGTCGCGGTCAGGAAGCGGCGCGACAGGATGTCCGAGAGGCCGTCCAGGACCTCCTCCGGCTCGGAGAGGTTGGCGTCGAGCCGCCCGCGACTGCTGAACAGGTGGTAGGCCGGCCAGGAGAAGAACGGGACCGCGAAGAGGAAGGCCACCGGCCCCGCGAACCAGGGCAGGATGTCCTGACCCTCGAAGAAGCGCGGCAGGATCAAGGAAGAGTTGACGACCGCGCCGGCCAGGACCAGCGGAAACGTGCTCTGCGGGAACGGCGGGGTCCGGCTGGCTTCCGAGCTCTGGACATGGCGGATGAGCAGCGCGGCCAGGACGCCGACCAGGAGGATCCCCCCGCCCTGGATGGGCGAGCTGCCGGGGAGCCCCGCCGTCTCCTCAAAAAACCTGGGCGCCCAGACCTCCCATAGAGACAGGCCGATCTGGGTCAGGATCAGCAGGCTGAAGCCGTTGCCGATCCCGTACTCGGAGAGGAAGCTGCCGAGGAAAAACAGGGCCGCGGTGACGGCCGTCAGGGTCGCTATGAGGAGGATCCGGAAGACCGGCCCCGGCAGGGATACGGCGGGCATGCCGGCGGGGGTGGTCATGGTGGCCAGCACCGACGCGATCCCGAAGGCCTGGGCGGCGCTCAGCCCGAGCCCCGCGATCAGGGCCGCCCGGTTGAGCTTCGCCCGCCCCGCCGGTCCGGCCGCCCTCAGCCTGCGCCCGGGAGAGGTCGCCAGGGCGAACAATTCCACCAGGATGAAGCCGAAGAAGAGCGGCGCGGTCCCCAGCATCATGAGGCTGGGCGTCCGGGGCATCTCGACCCAGGCGAAGATCTCCGGGGCGACGAAGGGCAGCGGCATCCAGTGGCCCAGGACGAACAGGCCCATCAGGAGGAGAGTCAGGGCGAGCCGGACGCCATAGGACAAACCGGCGGCGGGCGTCGCGGGTTCCACAGCGGCCACGGGTTCGGTCACCATCTCGGGACCTCCATCAGGAAAGATCCCGCTCCGGCGCCGGCTTCACCTGCCCGTCCAGCCGGTCCCCCAGCTCCACGGTGCGCCGGTAGGCGGCGTCGATGGCGTCCGTGAGCACCGCCGAGAAGCGGCCCTGGTGGAGGACGTGCAGCGCCCGCGAGGTGGTGCCGCCGGGCGAGGTGACGCCGTCGATCAGCTCGCCCACGTGGCGGTTGGAGGCGAGGATCATCTCCGCCGTGCCGATGATCGTCTCCAGCACCGAGCGGCGGCCGAGGTCGCGGGACTCGCCGATGAAGTTGGCCGCGTCCTCCAGGGCCTTGACGAAGAAGGCGATCAGGGCCGGGCCGGTGCCGTTGACGGCGGTGGCGCGGTCGACGTCGGTCTCGTCGGGGACGTAGATCTCCTTGCCCATGGTCTGGAGCATGCGCTGGACGTTGTGGCGCACCGGCTCGGCGACCTCCGGGGTGGCCGTCCAGATGGTCATGCCGCGGTGGATCTGGCACGGCAGGTTGGGCATGCAGCGGACGATCGCCGGATGGCCCAGGCCGCTGCCGATGGCGGCCATGCGGGCGCCCGCGATGATGGAGAGCACGACGTGCTCCTGGCGGATGCTGCCGCGGATCTGCTGCAGCACCTTGGCCAGGCTCTGCGGCTTCACCGAGAGCACGACCATGTCGGCGTTCTCCACGGCCTTGACGTTGTCCGTGGTGCCGCGGATGCCGTAGGTCCGCTCCAGGTGCTCGGCGCGCTCGGGCCGGGGGCCGGAGGCCCAGATGCGGCCGGGCGCGATCATGCTGCGGCTCACCAGCCCGTTGATCATGACCTCGGCCATGACCCCGGACCCGACGAAGGCGATGCGTTGCGTCTCCATGCTCACTCCCCCTACTCCTGTCCGCACGGGTGCTCGACCACCTTGGATGGGGCGCCCCCGCCTCCCTTGTCACGCACCAGGAACGAGACCACGTCCCCCGGCGAGCAGGCGACGACGGCTGTCCAGGGCCCCTCGGGCGGTCCCTCGGCGATCTGATAGTCCTTGCCGTTGATCCCCATCATACCGATGAGGTTGCCGATCCCTCCCTTGCCCGTGCCGGTGCAGTGGCCGGTGCAGCGGACCGGCTCGCCCTCGCACTCCCACTGGCAGGACGCGAGAGTGGCGATGGGCAGGCAGTCGACCATGAAGGTCCGCGCCTCCGTTCCACCCTTCTCCAGACACTGTACCTGGACGGCTCCGCTCTGGACACCGGGGAAGGCCTCGACCCGGAAGGAGTTGCGCCCGCAGCGGCGGTACGGGATGGAGGCTTCCCAGGTGCCGGCGGCGCCGGCGCGCTGCTCCAGCCATTGGCGGTCCGACTGGATGCGGTACTCCAGCATCACGCCCGCGGCCCCCTCCCCCGCCTGCCAGGTGCCGGAGGCCTTGAGGACGCCGTCCGCCCAGGAGAGGTCCGAGAGGGCGACGCTGGCGCGGGCGTTGGCGCAGACGTCCGCCGCCGGAGCGGGGGACGCACCGAGGACGAGGACCGTCGCGCAGAAGGCGAGCCGGGAGATCTCCATGCGGGGATCTTAGAACGTGACCACCTGCGCCGCGTCGCGGATCATGCGCGAGAAGCTCTGCCAGCCCAGGAAGGCATCGACCGAGGCCTGGACCCGGGCGGCGTCGAGGCCGAGCATGCGGGCCGAGGCGCTGCAGGCGTAGACGCGGATGAGACCCTCCTCCCGGCCGGGGGCCAGCATCTCGGAGAGGGGCGGCATGTTGAGAGCTTCGAGGCGGTCGGCGGTGAGGGGCGGCCGCGGGTCGAGGTCGTCCCACCGGCCATCGGCCCAGGCGTCGCAGGGCGTCGAAGAACAGGGCGACGTCCACCGGGTCCCCCGCCGCCGCGACGCTGGCGGCGAGGGACGAGATCTGGAACCGCATCTCCCACGAGCCCCCGTGGGCGAGGATCAACAGGCCGGCCACGGGCTCCAGCTTACTACTTCGCCGGCTTCGCCTCCGGCACGTAGACCACGGGCAACCCGAGGCCGGAGGCCGTCCGGTTGAGGTCCGCGAGGTCCTTGTCCAGCAGGGCCGCCAGCTCGGCCTCGTAGCCCTCCAGCTCCTTCATCTGCGCGGCGAAGACCTCCCGCATCCCCTGGGTCGGCGCGCCCGCGCCCTCCCCGGCCCAGCCGACGAGCGGCGAGAGGCGGGAGTAGAGCTTCGTGCCTCCCCGCATGGCGAGGACGTCGTAGGTGACCTCCGCCTTGGGGTTGTGCATCTTCCCCTCCAGGTCGTCCAGCTTGCCGATCAGGGCCTTGGAGGACTCGACCAGCCCCTTGGCCTTCTCGTCCGTCGCCAGCAGCTCGTTGCGCTGCGCGAGCTGGCCGCGGACGGTCTGCAGGCGCACCACGCCGCGCGTCAGGCGGGTGAAGGCGTCACGGGTCTCCAGGGCGAACCGGGTCTGGGCGGCGTAGTCGGCCTCGGAGACCGACGACCGCGGATCGGGGCGGAGGGTGAGAGGCGCCGTAGCCGTCTTGCCGTCCACGTGCAACCGCAGCGTGTACGTCCCCGGCGCCACCTGCGGTCCGATCCCCGGGAAGCCCCAGTCGATCATGGCCTTGGGGATGAGCTCCGCGCTGTCCCAGGTGAGGTTCCAGACCGCGCGCTGCACGCCCTTCCCCTTGGGCAGGGCCAGTCCCTGCCAGAGCTCGCGCTCGTCGGCCACGTACTCGGAGGAGCCGGTCATCTCGCGGGGCTTGCTGGAGAGGGTCGCGACCATCCGGCCGGAGGCGTCCAGCACCTCCAGGGTGACGTCCCCCTTGGGCTCGTCCTTCAGCCAGTAGTAGATGCGGGCGCCGCGCGGCGGGTTCTGGCCGCTGAAGGTGTCGCCCGGGGCTCCCGCGTAGATCCAGCGGACCGCGTCCGGCGCCGGGAAGAGGTGGAGGTCGGCCGCGGCCGGCGGCGGGGTGCGCACCACGGAGAGGTCGTCGAAGATCCAGATCGAGCGGCCGTGCGTGCCCACCACCAGGCTGTCGTCCTTCACCTGCAGGTCGTGCACGGCGACGGTCGGCAGGTTGAGCTTGAGCGCCTGCCAGGTGGCGCCGTCGTCGCGGGAGAAGACCACGCCCCGCTCGGTGCCCACGTACAGGATCCCGCGCCGCGCGGGGTCCTCGCGCACGGCGTGGAGGTAGACGTCCCTGGGGAGGTCGCCGTCGAGCCGTTTCCAGGTGCGGCCGAGGTCGCTGGTCTTCCAGAGGTAGGGGCGCATGTCGTCCAGCCGGTGGGCGTCCACCACGAGGTAGGCCGTGGCGGCGTCGAAGCGCGAGGGCTCGATCATGCTCACCGTCCCCCACTCCGGCAGGCCGGGGACGTTGGCGGTGACCTCGCGCCATTTCCCGCCGCCGTCCTCGGTGACATGGACGCGGCCGTCGTCGGTCCCCGCCCAGATCAGGCCCTTCTTCGCCGGCGACTCGGCCACCACGAAGATCGTGCAGTAGGTCTCGACGCCGGTGTTGTCGCCGGTGATGGGACCGCCGGACCACTTCTGCTTGGACTTGTCGTTGCGGGTGAGGTCCGGGCTGATGACGGTCCAGCTCTGGCCGCCGTCGTCGGTGCGGAAGAGGACGTTGCCGCCGTGGTAGACCACCTTGGCGTCGTGAGGCGAGACGTGGATGGGCGCCGTCCACTGGAAGCGGTAGCGCAGGTTCTCGCCGCCGTGTCCCGAGGGGTTCTCCGGCCAAGCGCCGACGTGGCGCTCCTCGCCGGTGCGGTGGTCGTAGCGGGAGATGTAGCCGAGGTACTCGCCGGCGTAGACGATGTTCGGGTCCGACCAGTCCGAGGCCACCCAGCCGGCCTCGCCGCCGCCCACGCCGTACCAGTCGGTGTTGCGGATGCCGGCGCGGACCAGCGAGTTGCTCGGCCCCTGGGCGGTGCCGATGTCCTGCATCGTCCCGGCCACGCGGAAGGGCACGCGGGTGTCCACGGACACGTGGTAGAACTGGCTGATGGGCAGCGAGGGCGCGAACCAGCTCTCGCCGCCGTTGGTGGAGATGTCCACCCCGCCGTCGTGCCCCGCGATCATCCGCCTCGGGTTCTGGGGATCGATCCAGAGATCGTGATGGTCGCCGTGCGAGAACCCGCGCACGTGGCTGAAGGTCTTGCCGCCGTCGATGCTCTTGAGCATGGGCACCTGCGGTGCCCAGACCTCGTCCGGATTGGCGGGCGAGACGGTGAGCGTCGAGTAGTACCAGGCGCGCTGCCGCAGCTCGCGGTTGGCGGTGGCGAGGGTCCAGCTCTCGCCGCCGTCGTCGGAGCGGAAGAGCCCGCCCTTCTCCGCCTCGATGATGGCGTAGACCCGCCGGCCGTCGGACGGCGCCACGGCCACTCCCACCTTGCCCCAGATCCCCTCCGGCAGGCCCTTGCCGGTGAGCTGCTTCCAGGTGTCGCCGCCGTCGCGGGAAACCCAGAGCCCGCTCCCCGGGCCGCCGCTGGTCAGCTCCCACGGCCGGCGGCGGGCCTGCCAGAAGCCGGCGAAGACGATGTTCGGGTTCGAGGGGTCGAGCGTCACGGACGAGGCGCCCGTCTCGGCGTCCTTCTTCAGCACCTGCTTCCAGGTCTTGCCGCCGTCCTGGGTGCGGTAGACGCCGCGCTCGGGGTTGGGACCGAAGGCGTGCCCCAGCACGGCGGCGAAGGCGATGTCGGGGTCCTTGGGGTGGACGACCATCTCGCCGATCTGCCCTTCCTGCTTCCAGACGTGGGTCCAGGTCTTGCCGGCGTCAACCGACTTGTAGATGCCGTTGCCGGCGGCCACGTTGCCGCGGATGTTGCCCTCGCCGGAGCCGGCGTAGACCACGTTGGGATCGGACGGGGCCACGGCGATGGAGCCCATGGAGGAGATGGCCTGCTCGTCGAAGACGGGCTTCCAGGCGATGCCGCCGTCCTCGGACTTCCAGACGCCGCCCGAGGCCGTGGCCGCGTAGTAGATCCGCGGATCGCCCGCCACCCCGGCGACGCGGGCCACGCGCCCGCCCCAGGCCGGCCCGATGAGCCGGTACTTGAGCGCCTTGAGCTCGCTGGGATCCTGCGGCGCGGCCGGAGAGGCCGCCAGAGCCATCGAGGAAACCAGCAGGAGAAGCAAAACGGAGACAAGCCACGGACGATGGGCACGCACGGGCATCGGGCACCTCGCGAAGAATGGAAGAAGGAAGGAACCGGGGGGAGCTTAGCCAACCCCCGGGGCGGGGGCAAGATGGTAGGCTCTTCCGCCATGGACCGCGACGAGTTGCTGGCCCTGATGGCCGACCTGGAGTCCGACCGGGTGGAGCGCACTGTGTCGCTGTCGAACACGGACAAGTTCGCCCAAGCCATCTGCGCCTTCTCGAACGACATGCCGCACCACCGGGCACCGGGATACCTGTTCATCGGCGTAACGGACGACGGCCGTCCCTCGGGGACCGAGGTCACGGACCAGCTGCTCCAGAACCTGGCAGGCATACGCGCGGACGGCAACGTCCAGCCTCTGCCGGTCATGAACGTCCAGCGTCTGGCGACGCCGGAGGGTGATGTCGCGGTGGTCGAGGTCCTCCCGTCCGACCTCCCGCCTGTCCGCTATAAGGGTCAGGTCTGGATCCGGGTCGGTCCGCGACGGGCGATCGCCAGTGAAACCGAGGAACGAATTCTCACGGAGCGGCGCGTCGCATGGGCCCGCACCTGGGATGCCCGCCCATGCTATGACGCCAGCCTCGACGACCTTGCTCTGGATCTCTTCGCGGTGGGTTACCGGCCGTTGGCGATCGATTCCGAGACGATCGAGCAGAACAACCGCAGCTTGATCGAGCAACTCGCCGCCCTGCGTTTCTACGACCTCGCGCGAGATCGGCCGACCAATGCTTCGCTGCTGCTCTTTGGCAAAGATCCGCTGATCTTCATCCCTGGAGCGTACATTCAGTACGTGAGGTATGAGGGGACCACTCTGGCCGATCCTCCCTCTCGCGACCGGCGATACGCGGGCGATCTGTTGTCCGTCCTGAGAGGGCTGGATCAATTAGCTCAGGATGTCGCGGAGGCCCGGCCCATTCCCGCCGAAGGTCTGGCAGAGCGGATGGTATACGACTACCCCTCCAAGGCGCTTCACGAGCTGTTGGTCAATGCTGTCATCCATCGGAACTACGACGGCTCCACGGCTCCGGTGCTTATCAATCACTTTGATGATCGAATCGAGATCCTCAGTCCCGGAGGACTTTACGGCGATCTGATGCCTGAACAATTTCCTCGGGGCACCTCCTACCGTAATCCCGTGCTGGCGGAAGCGGCCCGGACGCTCGGGTTCGTCAACCGCTTCGGGCGAGGGATTGCCCTTGCCCAGGCCGAGCTTCAGAAGAACGGATCGCCAGCCGCCAGCTTCGAGATCGGAGCGAACCACTTCCTCGTCGTGCTCGGGAGAAAAGGGTGAAGACGGTAGGATTTTTCAGCAGCAGGGGCGGGATCGGCAAGACGACGCTGGTTTATCACCTTGCCTCGATGTATCAGGAGCTAGGCGTCGGAACGGTAGCGATCGATCTCGATCCACAGGCGGACCTGACGATGGCCTTTTTATCTGAGGATCGCATCCTGGAAATCATGCCCCAGGATGCAATTACTGGCTATGTGACTGGATCCGAGGATGATCTGGACAAGTCAGTCTTGGAAGAGCTCGGAAAGAATTTGGCGTTGCTGCCTGGAAGCCCCAGTCTGGCAACCTACGAGGATTTCCTGGCCGCAGCTTGGGTCTTCCGAGACGATCCGAGCCAAAAAGCACAATCTCATCGCCTTTTAACATCATTCTCCCGTCTGGCTTGCCGGGCTGCTGAAACCAGGAAGGCCGATCTCGTGCTAATCGATGTCGCTCCAGGCCTGAGCGCCGTCAACCGCGCGGCGTTTCTTGCCTGTGACGCCGTCGTCGTCCCGTTAAGTTCTTATCTTTTTTCTTTTTGGAGCCTCCCTGTTATTGGGACTTTGCTGCGACGGTGGCGTTCCGAATGGAGAAAGCTGGCTAGCCAGGATTCATCTTCCGGCGAGATGGTGGACATGGGTTATGTCGTCCTCCAACTTGCGCCCAACCCAGATCAGACCCTGTCCAAGAATATCTTGAAGTTTTACCACCACTCCGTCCTGGGAACGTCACAAGAGGCCCCCATTCCGAGCCCCGATCCTTATCACCTGGCAACAATCAAGCGGTATCCCAGCCTGATGTCCCTGGCCCAGGATGCCCGCAAACCCATGTTCCTCCTCAAGCCCGCCGACGGTGCGATCGGCAGCCATGTCGAGGCGGTCAAGGATTGCTACCGGGACTTCAAGCAGCTAGCTCTCCGGATCGCTTCCGCCTGCGGGGTCGCTATCCCCTCGTGAATCCTGCTTAGCGCTTTTTCGCCAGGACCGCGAAGAACCGTTGCGGCATGATGAGGCGCCCGGTGAGGGGCTTCCCTGTCCTCTCCGCCCGGTCCACTTCCGGCAGGTCGATCACCCGGACGTCGGTGAAGCCGGCCGCGGAGATGAGCTGGGGGAACCGCTGGCGGTTGCCGGGTCCCTTCAGCGGCAGCTCCCGGTCGAAGCCGCCGTCGTACCCCTGGCGGAGGCGCTTCTCGCCGGCCCAGGGGTTCTGGAAGCGGGTGGCGAGGAACAGCAGGTGCCCCAGGAAGCGCTGGGCGCGGTAGGAGAAGCGGTCGTCGAACCAGTCGCCGTCCACCACCACCAGGAGGCCGCCGGGCTTCAGGACCCGCTTCCATTCGGCCACGGCCCGCTCCGGCCGGGGCAGGGTCCAGAGGACGTTGCGGTTGATCAGGGCGTCGTAGATCCCGTCCGGCTCGGGCAGGGTCTCGGCGTCGCCGCTCTCGAACGCGACGGTCAGGTTCCTCTCGGCCGCGTAGCGCCGCGCCTGCTCGAGCATCCCGGGAGAGAGGTCGAGCCCCTTGACGTCGTGTCCCAGCTCGGCCGCGAGCAGGGCCAGGAAGCCGGTGCCGGTGCCGACGTCCAGGACCTTCTTCGGGCTACTTCCGAGGGAGCGCGAAAGCGCGCCGAGCCAGGCCTTCTTCTGCAGCCGGGTGCGGATGCCCTGCATGCGCTCGAAGGTGCCGCTGCGCCCGTCCCAGTAGTTGGCGATCGTCTGCTTCAACGGCTCGGCCGGCGTTTCCATCGTCTCTCCTCGTGGTCGAAGGTGCGGGAGCTTACATCATGGTGTGCCCGGACGGTCCGAGCGGGACGGGTCACACCTAGCCGTCGTGCCGGCCCAGGGAGAGGAGGATGGAGGTCAGCTCGGCGGGATCGACGGGCTTGCCGAGATGGACCTGGTAGCCGGCGTCGAGGGCGCGCCGGCGGTCCTCGGAGCTGGCGAGCGCGGTGACGGCCACCGCCGGCAGGGTCTCGGGACCCAGGCCGCGGGACCGGATGTCGCGGATGAGCTCGTAGCCGTCCCGGCCGGGCATGCTGATGTCGCTGACCAGCACGTGGGGATCGAAACGCCCCAGGGCGGAGATCGCCTCGTCGGCGGAGCCCGCGGATTGGACCTCGGCGCCGCGCAGCGAGAGGAGCTCGGCCATCATCTCCAGCGTGTCGAGATCGTCGTCCACGGCCAGGATACGCAGGCCCTCCAGGGGCGGGCGGGGCTCGGCGGCCCGGCCGGGAGCCGCGTCCAGCCCGGCGGCGGAGTCCTCCGTCCTGGCATGGAGCGCCAGCGGGAAGGTCAGCGTGAAGGTGGCTCCCTTGCCCACGCCCGGGCTGTCGGCCGTGGCGGTCCCGCCGTGCAGGGCCACGAGCTGGCGCACGATGGCGAGACCGAGCCCGAGGCCGCCCTGGCGCCGGGTGGTGGAAGCGTCGCCCTGCCGGAAGGAGTCGAAGACGTGGGGCAGGAACTCCGGCGCGATCCCTTCGCCGGTGTCCCGCACGCGGACGACCGCGCGTCCGTCCTCCTCCCCCAGGGTCACCTCCACCAGGCCTCCGGAGGGGGTGAACTTCACGGCGTTGGAGAGCACGTTGACCAGGATCTGCTGCAATCGGCCGGGATCGCCCAGGACCGGACCGGTGGCGGCCAGGGCGCTCTCGATCCGGATCCTCTTGGCCTCGGCCGAGGGCAGCACGGCCGAGAGCGCCGCCTCGATCGCTTCCGCCGGCTCGACGGGGCGCAGCTCCAGCCGCAGCCGTCCGGTGGCGATCCGGGAAACGTCCAGGAGGTCTTCGATGAGCTGTGTCTGGGAGCGGGCGTTGCGCTCGATGGCTTCCAGGCCGCGGATCAGGCCCGCCTCGTCCGCCCGGCGGTTCCGCAGGAGCTGCGCCCAGCCGAGGATGGCGTTGAGGGGGGTCCGCAGCTCGTGCGAGAGGGTGGCCAGGAACTGGTCCTTGACCCGGTTGGCGGTCTCCGCCTCCTCGCGGGCCTGGCGGGCCGTCTGAAAGAGCCAGGCGTTCTCCACGGCCACGCTGGCGGTCTGCGCGAGTTGCACCAGGATGGCCTCGTCGCTCTCGGTGAACTCGCCTTCATGGCGGTCGGAGAGCTGGACCAGCCCCAGGTTCCGGCCGTCCCGGGCGATCAGGGGCGCCGCCAGCCAGCCCTGCATGGGCGGATGGCGATGGGCCTCTGCGGCGAAGGTTTTCCAGGCCGGGTGGGCTTCCAGTTGGCTTTGGGTCATCCGCAAGGGTTGGTTGAGCTCACAGACGAGGGGGTAGATGCCCGCGCCCGTGGGCTTCACATCATAGCTCCGATACTCCCCATATTTATCGGAGAGCGACACCGCCGTGACGGCCTGCTCCCAGGTCCGGTCCAGGATCAGGCTGGTGCGCCCCTGGTGGGCTCCGACGATCTCGCGGGCGCGGTCGGTGCAGATCTGGAGGGCCTCGTCGATGGAGGTGGCGGCGTTGATCTCCAGGGCCGCCTGGGCCAGGTCCTGGAGCTGGAGGCTGCGCCGCTCCGCCTCCTCCTTGGCGGCCTGCAACTCCTCCTCGGCCTGCTTGCGGTCGGTGAGATCGGTCGAGAAGACCGCCAGGCCGCCGTTCAGGGGCTGGGCCCGGACCCGGAACCAGCGGGGGCTGACCAGGCTGCGGCTCTCGAACCGGACGGGCACCCGCGTCTCCATGGCCTGGCGGTATTTCTCCTCGATCGTCGTGCCCACCAACTCCGGGTAGACGTCCCAGATCTTCCGTCCCAGCATCTCCTCCACCGGAACGCGGGAGTACCGCTCGACGAAGTGCCGGCCGACGTAGACGAAGCGCCAGTCCCGGTCGACGAAGAAGAAGGCGTCCTCGATGTTGTCCAGGATGCTGGTGGCGAGATCGCTGCCCTCGCGCTCCGGATCGGTGAAGCGCCGCAGGGCATCGAGAAAGGTAGGAAGCGAACGTTGACGCATCAGGCCCAGTACCGTACCCGAAAGAGCGATTCCGTGAAACCTGAACCTCCTCAACGGCGGCGGAAGCGCCGCCCGAACCTGCCGATCCAGACCTCCAGCTCCTCCGGCATGAAGAGCCGGGCCAGGAGGAGATAGAGCGCGGCGTACAGCCCCACCACCAGCACGGCGCGCGGCGCCAGGGACAGGCCGCGCAGCCACCACCCCGCCAATCCCGCGGGGACCGCGGCGGCCAGGGCGAGGCCGATCATCTTCGCCATCGCTCCGGCCGGCAGGACCGCGCCCTCAACGCGGCTGGCGAGAGACCGCCGGAGCAGCGAGCAACTCCAGCCAGGCTCCCACGCCCGAGGCCAGGGCGAGCCCCACCGCGCCGAGGTAGAGCGGCTTGCGCTCGGCGTCGCCGCCCCGCTCGCGCCAGACCGGCCACGGAGTAGCGGTCTAGCAGACAGCATCAACGCCGCCCCAAGGCTCGCCGAGACCGCGACCCGCAGCATCGCGATCCGCGCCGGGGTGCTGGTCTCTCCCAGGGCGTAGAAGGTGTTCTGCAACAGGCGCGAGGACGTGCTGGCGAGCAGGCCCAGGGTGTAGCCGCAGAGCACGAGATAGACGAGCCAGTTGTCCTCGAGCGCCGAAGCTTCCCCCGCCGGAAGCAGGAGGCCGATGATCAGATAGCCGAAGGCGAGATACCCCACGAAAGTCGGAACGTTGAGGACCGCCATCTGGCGCAGCGACCGCCGCACCCGCTCCAGAAGCTCGCGGGCGCGGCCAGCGTCCGCCCGGCCCATCCGTGACAGCTCCGGCAACTCGGAAGCGGCCACCGACATCGCGAACAGGCTGATGGGCAGCATGTACAGGGTCTGCGCATACCCCAGCGCGCTAGTCGCCCCGGCGGCCAGGAACGAGGCCAGGAAGAGATCCAGGTAACCGGCGAGCTGCACCACACCGCGGCCGGCCAGCACCGGCCCGAACGCCCCCAACGCCTCTTTCACCCCCGGCACGCGCGGCGAGAGGGACGGCCGGAAGCTCCGCAGCAGGCGCAGCGCCGTGGGCAGTTGCACCAGGAGCTGCAGCACGCCTCCGGCCAGGGCGCCCCAGCAGGCCGCGAAGAGCAGGCGGTTCAGCGCCGCCAGCGAGGGATGCCCTCCGGTGCCCCAGCCGCCGGCCCATACCAGCGCCGCGATGATCGCCACGTTCCAGAGCACGGGCGCGAAGTACGGCAGGAAGAACCGGCGGTGGCTGTTGAGCACCCCCAGGGCCCACGCCGAAAGGACCAGGAACATGGTCATGGGGAAAATGATGCGCACCGCCTGGACCGTCAGCTCGAAGCGGTCCACGGCCCCCTCATCCCCCGTGAAGCCCGGCGTCAGCACCGCCGTGATCGGCCGCGCCAGGAGCACCCCCAGCAGGGCGAGCGCTCCGGCCGTGGCGAAGAGCAGGCCGAAGATCGCCCCGGCGAAGCGCCCCGCCTCCTCCCGCCTCCCCTCGTGCAGCAGGCGCGAGTAGATGGGGATGAACGCCGCCGAGAGCGTCCCCTCCCCCAGCAGGTTCTGAAGAAAGTTCGGCGCCCGCATCGCCACGGTCAAGACGTCCGCGTGCGGGCCCGCACCGAAGTACTGGCCCAGAACCGCGGTGCGGACGAGGCCGATCAGGCGGGACGACAGGATGCCCGCCGCTACCAGCACGGCGCCGCCGCGCCCGGGAGCCGCTTCCACAGGCGCGGGCGGCTCGGCGGGCTCGGTCGCAGACGGCGGATCGACGACGGTCATCGGCGGCTCACTGCGGCAGGTCGTTCCAGTTCAGCACCACGTTGTAGACGAGCCGGAAGTCCGAAAGGTTCAGGTAGCGGTGCAGCGGGTTGAAGGCGAACAGGATCACCCGCCCCCGTCCCACCGGCAGGTCGAGCACCGCCGGCTTGCCGTCCACCTGGTCCTCCCCCCGCACGAAGCCGGAGAGCACCAGCCGCTTGTCCTCCTTGCTCTTCTCCTTCTCCTCGGCCTTCGCCGGAGCCTCGCCCTCGTCCAGGTCCTCCTCCTCGATGCCGTCCTTCTTCTCCTCGTCCTCCCCCTCCGGTTTTTTGGTGCCGAACTGCATCACCACCCGGCTCCGCTCGAAGCGGGGGACGTCGTAGATCGGACCGTTCCCCCGGAAGACGCTGGTCAGCTCCTCGTAGCCGTAGACGATCGGATGCTCGGGCCGCACCACCTTGGCCCGCAGCTCCGAGCCCGGGGTGTTGAACCCGCCCCCGGAGACGCGGGACGCGTTGCGCACCAGCCCTCCTTCCACCGCCAGCGTGCCGGAGTTGCCCAGAGCCACCAGCACGCCGCCCTCCTGGACGAAGCGCTGCAGGTTGGCCAGCCCCGTGAAGCCCATGCCGCCGGTGATGTCCTCCGAGGCGTCGGGCACGCCGTGGCTGGGGAACTCGGAGGTTTTGGTGAACGCCAGGGGGCCGTACCGGGGATCGATGCCGTGCGCGAGCTCCGCGAAGCTCCCGCTGGCGTGGGGGTAGAGAATGACGTCGAAACGCTCGCCGAGGCCCCCCCGCTTGAGGTCGTCGTCGTGGATCAGCGTGTACGGGATCTTGTGCCGGTCCAGCGTATAGCGCGCCCAGCCGGCGGCCTGGGTGTCGGTCCAGTTGTGGAGCAGCGCCAGGCGCGGCAGGTCCACGAGATGGCGCTTCACGTCCGGGAACGAGGCCGCCGCCGTGAAGACGAGCCCCGTCCGCCGGGCCGCCTCCTCCACCGCCTCGCGGGGCGCCTGCACGATCCAGCTCCCGGCCGGATAGGACACGCCGCCCGCCGTGAAGGCCGTCTCCGCCGCGTCCACCTGGTTCGTCCCCAGAAGGACGCGGGCCTCGAGCAGCGCCGTCTGTCCCGTGTCCTTCACCAGGAAGACCTCGCCCGTGCCCTCAATCCGGCCCTCGAAGGCCGCCTCCGCCGTCACCGGCTCCATGCCGGCCTCCAGCACCTTCTTGTCCGCGACCGATTCCCCGGTCACGCCGTAGAGGAGCGGCCACGTCCACGCCACGTCGTCGTAGGGCGGGTTCGGCTCGTCGGCGGGGAACTTCTGCTCCTCCAGGAGGTTGGCCGCGAGCGTGCCGTACGGCTGGTCCAAGCGCACCACGTAGCTCCCCGCCGGCCAGCTCTTCTTCCCCAGCGTGAGATCGCCGGTCAGCCGGTGGACCTCGATGCGCTGCTGCCGGAGCTGGTTGACCAGATAGGCGAGGCGCGCGGGGTCCCGCTGCTCCGGCGGGAAGATCCAGGCGTAGGGGGCCTTGGTCCTCCCCTTCTCCATGGCCCGGTTCGCCTTCACCCAGACGTTCTCCAGCAGCTCCCGGCGCTGGCTGGCGGCCAGCCGCAATCCCTCCAGCACGCCCGCCTGCATGTAGTTCGTATTGTTGCGGAGCGACCAGCGGACCTTCTTCTCCGGCGGCCAGGGGCGGTACCACTGGGCCTCGGTCACCGGTTTGCCGATGAACCGGCGCTGGGTGAGATCGCGTTCGAACGTGGCCGCCGAGTTGTTGCCGAAGGTCTCGTAGAAGCGGCCGATCGAGTGATGGGTGTTGGCCACCGAGTTCAGGTAGCCGGGCCACCAGCCGTCGAAGAACCCGAACGTCCACACCCCGGGGAGCCCCTGGGCCGCCAGGGCGCCGGTCTCCTGATGTCCGAACTGCGTCCACTCGCTGATCGTCACCGGATCGATGGCGCGGTTGTACGGGCCGTAGCCGGTCATGATGTAGAGCAGCGGCACCGACTCGTGCAGGTCGTGCATCATCTGGGGGTGGAAGGCGTAGAAGGTCTCGTGGATCGTCCTGGTGAGAGCCTGGGTGACCTGCATGCCGTCCCGGTTGTTGTCGTGGTAGACGTAGTGGCCCCAGTAGGGGGGCGAGAGGATCTCCGAGAGCTCCTCCCAGCTCCCCTTGCGGCTCCTGGTGTGGCGGTAGTACCAGTCCACCACCCGGTCGCGGCCGTCCGGCTCCGTCACCGGCGTGATCATCACGATGGTCTCGCGGCGGATCGCCTGGATCTCGGGCTTCTCGGAGACCGCGAGGCGGTAGGCCAGCTCCATCAGCATCTCGGGGCTGCCCGTCTCGGTCGAGTGGAGGCCGCCCGTGAGCCAATAGAAGACCTTGCCCTCGTCAGCCAGACGGCGGGCTTCGTCGCGGGAGGTCCGCCGGGGATCGGCGAGCCGGGTCGAGATCTCCTGGTAGCGGTCGAGCGCCGCCAGGTTCTCGGCGTCGGAGATCAGGGCCAGGATGATCTCCCGCCCCTCCTCGCTGGTGCCGATCACCCGCAGTTGCACCCGGTCGCTGGCCTCGTCGAGCCGCCGGAAGTACCCGTGCACGTCCGCCACCCGGGACAGCTCCTCGGGCGTCCCCACCAGCCGTCCCAGGACATCCGAAGGCGACGGCACCGTCTCCGACTCCGGTACGTAGGCTACGGACTCGGGGAGGAACTCGGGAGCGGTGGTGTACTCCTTGATCTTCTCCACGCTCCCCGGCTCCGGCACGTCGGGAGCCCAGGAAGCGGACGCTTCAGGAGCCGGCTTGGAAGGCGCCTCGGGAGCCGGGGGCTCCTGGGCATGGACAGGGAAGGCCAGAACAACGCAGAGGACGATAAAAGAGAAGAAGAAAGAGCGACGGTGCATTCCTTGAAAACCTCCGGGATGAAGAGGGGAAGTAAAGATAGCATCCGTTCAAGGTGTATTTGCCGACTGGAGCGGCATGGAAACCCTGAACCGGCTCTTCCTACCGCAACCGCACCACCACCAGCGTGATGTCGTCCGCCTGCTCCTGGTCCCCCTTGAAGTGGGAGAGGTCGCCGAGGACGGAGTCGCGGACCTCGCGGGCGGTGGCGCTCTCGGTGGCGGCGCGGGCCACCACCCGGCGGAGGCGGGCGTAGCCGTAGTCCTCACCCTTCGCGCTCCGCGCCTCGACCATGCCGTCCGTGTAGAAGATCAGGAAATGGCCGGAGCCCAGGGGATGCCGCACCTCCTCGTAACGGGCCTGGAGGAAGGTCCCCAGCGGCGGCGCCCCCTCCCCCACCTCGTCGAAAGCCCCTGACCGGGGATCGAAGTAGAGCACCGGCGGATGCCCCGCGCTCACCACCGACAGCGTCTTCTCCTCGTAGTCGATCACCGCGCAGAGCAGGGTCATGTAGGTCCGCTTGTCCGTAGTCCGCCGGACCATGTGGTTCAACCGCTCCAGGATCTGTAAGGGCGCGTCGAGATCCTGCTCCAGCAGATACAGACAGCTCCGCACCCCGGAGAGCAAGAGGCCGCTCGCCAGGCCGTGGCCGGCCACATCCCCGATCACCAGGACCAGCCGGCTCTCGCCGACCTCGAAGTATTCGTAGTAGTCGCCCCCCACCTCGGTGGCGGGAAGCGAGGCCGCCGCCAGGTCGATCCAGTCCAGGTTCGGCGCTCCCTGCGGCAGCATGCTGAGCTGGATCTTGCGGGCGTACTCGATCTCCTCCCGCATCCGCAACCGTTCCCGGTGACGGCTGTGCTCCCGGCGCCAGATGTTCAGGAACCGCTTCCGCTCCAGACGGCTCAGCACCGCCGCGATGAGCAGAGAGAACAGGACCACGAAGATCAGGCCTATCGGCAGCCCCTCGGCGTTACCCGGCTCCTGGGTGACCCGCAGTCCCAGCCACGCCAGGGGGAACAGCCCGATCGCCAGAAGAGCCGCGAACAACAGCAGGTGCTCCGTGAACCGCAGCCGGAAGACGATCAGCACGAAAGCCAGAAGGATGAAGGGGATCTGATGCTCCGAGCCTGCCGGCGACGCCGCGACCTTGAGGACCAGGATCTCGATGAACAACCAGGTCAACAGGATCTGGCGGAAGCTCCGCGCGAAGACCTCCCGGTCGCGCAGCACGAACAACGCGGCGCCGAGAAAGACGTTGGCGCCGAGCACGAACACTCCCAGGGAGTTGCCGGCCTCGGCCATGGCGGCGAGCCCGCCCAGGGAGAGCAGCGTCACGGACAGGATCAGCCAACGGAAGACGCGGTAGTTCTTGGCGTCGAAGTGGCGCTGCAAAGCCAGCGGCTCGGGTAGCAGCACGAGCTCGTCGAGGATGGGCGCTTTCATAGGACCAAGGTTCGAACCGCCCCAATGCTATCCTGCCCGGCCGTGGAAAGGGACGCCCGAGCGCTCGCCGAGGCCCTGGAACGGGCCGGCAAGGGACTGATCCTGGCCGTCACGGGCGCCGGCGTCAGCGCCCCCAGCGGCCTGCCGACCTTCCGCGGCACCGATCCGGACGCCATCTGGAACCGGGACATCACCGAGATCGGCACCCGCTGGTTCTTCGAGCGCGATCCCGTCTCCTGGTGGACCTGGTTCCTCGACCGCTTCGAAGGCCTGGACGATGCCGAGCCCAACCCCGCCCATCACGCCCTCGCCGCCCTGGAGCGCTGGCAGCTCGGCCGCGGCGGCGACTTCCTCCTGGTGACGCAGAACGTCGATACCCTGCACGAGCGGGCCGGCTCGCGCCGCCTCGTCAAGGTGCACGGCACGAGCGACCGCCTGCGCTGCTCCCGGTACGGCTGCCGCAACGGTTCCCCCTCCGGCTCCCTGACCCGGACCGGGACCGAGTTGGAAGCGTTCCGCCGCGAGCCGGGCCGCTCCACCCTGCCCTGCTGCCCCGAGTGCGCGCGCCCTGCTCCGCGCCCACGTCCTCCTCTTCGACGAGCTCTACGACGAACACGCCGACTACGCCTTCGGCGCGGTGCGGTACGCGGTCGAGCGAATGGCGCTGGCGCTCTTCGTGGGGACGTCGTTCTCGGTGGGCGTGACCGATCTGGTCCTGCGCGAGGCCCTGGGCTGGCGCACCCCGGTGGTCTCGATCGATCCCGCGGCCGCGCCGCCCCTGCCGGGGATCACGGCACTGCGGGCGCCGGCCGAGGAGATCCTGCCGGCGGCGTGCCGGGAGCTGGGCGTGGAGATCGAGACCTAATCGTCCCGCAGAGCCGCCATGGGCTCCACCCGGGTGGCCTCCTGGGCGGGGAAATAGTTCGCGACCAGCCCGACGCAGAGGATTCCCACGGTAGCGGCCAGATAGGTGGCGAAGTCCCGCGCCGGCACTTCATAGAGCTGATGCGCCAGGAAACGACTCAACGGCAGCGTCACCACGAGCCCGAGGACCACGCCCGCCAGGACCGGCCTCATCCCTTCGCGGATCACCTGCCCCAGGACATTCCACTCCCCCGCTCCCAGGGCCACGCGGATGCCGATCTCGTGGGTGCGCCGGGCGACCGATTCGCTGATGACGCCGTAGATTCCTATCGCGGCGAGGACCATCGCGAGGATGGCGAACAGGGCGGCCATCAGGGATTTGAAGCAGCTGGGGGCGAGTTGCGTGTCGAGACGCTCCCCGAGCGTCTGCATGAGGCGCCAGCGCGAGACCCAGCTCGACGGACCGCATGGCCCGGTGGACCGGATCCACCCACTTTGCAGGGGTCTCCAGGCGCGCGGACCAGCAGGGATGAATAGCGGTTAGGCCTCTGGGTGAACGGGAAGTAGACCTCCAGGAAGGTTTCGTCCACCAGCCCGTCCTGACGGGTGTCCTTGACCACTCCGACGATCGTCACCCATCCCGCAGGCGGCATGGCGAAGTAGACGCGCTTGCCGAGAGGAGAGGCTCCCGGCCAAAGCTGTGCCGCCATCTTTTCGTTGATGATCATCACTGGCGGGGAGCCCGCCCTATCCCTCTCCTGGAAGAGACGTCCACGCACGAGAGGAATGCCGATCGTCCGGAAGTACTCCGGGCTGACCCTGCGCACCAGTGCCGCCAAGGACTCCTCGCCTGGAGGCGGGTCCGGCCGGCCCTCGATCGCAAAGGTCCAGATCATTTGATCATCGGAGAACGGCAACCAGTCCACCAGGGCGACGGCGCTGACTCCTGGGATCTTCCTCACGACCCGCACCAGCTGCTCGTAACGCCCCGTCTGCGGATCCGGGCTCCCCGAAGCGGGCTGCGATAGATGAAACTCGGTGCTGAGGACGCCATGCGGCTCCGAACCCGGGATCCACCTCTCGTAGACGGTCGAAACTCTGGAACAGAAGCCCCGCCGCAACAGCCAGGATCAGCGTCAGGGCCACTTGCCCCGCCACCAGGAGATCGCGAAGCAGGCGACCTCCCGGCCGGCCTGCCAATCCTCTGCCTTCCTGAATGGCTTCCGAGAGACGCCGTCCTGTCGCCGCCAACGCGGGGATCAGACCGAAGATCAACCCTGTCACCAGGGAGACTGTCAAGGTAAAGAGGAGGATGCGGCGATCCAAGCCGATGTCCAGTTCCTGGAGCGGCTTCGGGCTCAGGCCCGCCAGGATCGGGGTGCCCCATAGGGCCAGCAGGAAGCCCAGAAGACCTCCAACCAGGAACAGCAGGAGGCTTTCCGTCAACAGCCTCCTGACCAGCCTCGCCCGATCAGCTCCGAGGACTGCCCGCAGGGCGATCTCCCGTTCCCGGGCCGTGGCCCGCGCCAGCAGGAGGCCCGCCACGTCAGCGCAGGCGATCAACAGCACGAAGGCGACCAGAAGTCCCAGGATCTGGAGCGCACGCTGGACCTCCAGCAGACGATCTGTCCGCAAGGGCCGTAAGCGGAGCGACCAGCCGGCGTAGATATCCGGCTCCCTCCGCGCGAGGCTTTCCAGGATGGACTCCAGCTCGCGCCCCGCCCTCTCCAGGCTCACTCCCGGCGCGCGGCGCCCCAGGACTCGCACGAAGCTTCTTCCCACGTTATCCGCGGTGGGCTGGAATTCCATGGGCAACCAGATGTCCCAGTCTCCGTAGACGGCGAAGCGCGGAGGTGCGACGCCGATGACTTTGTAGGGCTTTTCGTCCAGGAAGATTCCCTGCCTCAGACGGCCGGGATCGCCCCCGAAACGTTCCCGAAACAAACGTTCCGAGATCAGGGCCACCTGATCCCCGCGCCGGGACTCCTCCTTCCGGAAGCCTCTCCCGGCGATCAGCTTCGCGCCAGTGACATCCAGGAAGTTCGCTGTGACATAGGAGATCTGAACCAGTTCGGGAGATCCTGGCGCCGTCAGGTTCCTGCGGGTGTGGCTCATGCCCGCGATCCCGGAGAAGGTCCGACTCCGCCGCCGCCATTCCTGGAGGATGTGGGGCGTAACGGGGCCTGGCACCATGGTGGCTCCAAGCTCAGCTTCCTGCGAGATGAACACCAGCCGGTCCGGGTCCCGGAACGGCAGATCCCGCCACAGGGTGGCGCTCGCCACGCTGAAGAGGGCCGTGTTGGCGCCGATGCCCAGGGCCAGCGCCAGCAGAGCCGCCGCCGTGATGCCGGGAGTCCGCAGCAGGCCGCGGACGCTGAGACGGATGTCTTCCCAAACGGACTCCAGCCATGCCCGGGCTCCGGATCGCTTCATCGCCATACCCGGAATGGATACGGAAAACCGGGAGCGATTGTTCAGCCAGACGGTTACTGCTGAGGCGGCGGAGCGGGCGTCTTCCGAGAGAACAGTTGGATCAGGCTCTTGCCCGCGTAGGCGGAGAGCGCCACCGCCGACGCCAGACCGATTCCCCGCACCACCCCGGCATTCATCTCGGGAGGCGCTGGCGGCGTCGGCAAGAGCAGGCCCAACGTGGAGACTACAGCCGTCAGGAGGGTGACCGTCGAGAGCGCCACCCGCATGCAGTCGTCCATGGAGGGCAACTCACGGTCCTGCCGGAACTTGATCCAGCAGAAACCCAGGAAGATCACAAGAGCGGCCAAGGCGCAGGTCTGCGGGGTGATGAAGGGCAGGGTCGCCCGCCCTACCCTGTCCAGAAAGGCTTCCAGAGGATTCAAAGAGGCCGGCGTCATGCAGAGGGTCGGTGCTGCACGAAGAGGAGGCCCGCGACAGCCCCGACGACCGCGCCGATGACGCCCCCGGGCGCGGCAAAGAGAAAGACTCCCAGCAAGCCGGCGAACATGGCTCCCGAAGTCACATACAGGCTCTTGTCTCGCACAACCAAGCTGGCCATAGGCACCTTCCCTTCGATGTCGTTCTCTTGTTCCGCGACCCGGTCACGATGCCGGGGGTGCGACTGGATGGCGACGACTGGCATGGAGCCTCCGATCTGGGAACAACTTATCGCCAATCGTCGTCCCTGTCAAGCTCCTTGTTCCCGGTAGCCATGCCCCGCAACATGCATACGCACGTAATACAAGCAAAGCCGATGCCTTCGGACGTCAAAGCGTCCTCACTCCTCCCGCAGCGCCGCCATCGGGTCCACCTGCGTGGCCCGGTGGGCCGGGAAGTATGTGGCGACCAGACCCGCGCCGACGATCACCATCGCCGCCACCGCGAAGGTCAGGGGATCTCCGGGACGCACCTCGTAGAGCTGGTCCGCGAGGAGGCCGCCGAGGAGCCGCGCCGCGCCCAGCCCCAGGACCAGTCCGGCCAGCACCGGGGCCATGCCCTGGAAGATGACCCGCCGCAGGAGGTCCCCGGGCGCCGCCCCGAGGGCCACCCGGACGCCGATCTCGTGGGTGCGCCGCGTCACGGCGTAGCTAACCACCCCGTAGATCCCCACCATCGCCAGGAGCACGGCGAGCCCCGCGAAGAACAGCGTCACCAGCGACTGGAAGCGGTTCTCGGCCAGTTGCCCGTCGACCAGGTCTTCCAGAAGACGCGGAGAGCTGCTGGTCAGCCCGTGATCGGCCCTCTGGACCGCGCTCGCCAAGGGACCCGCCCACCGGCGGGGGCCGCCCGGCGCCCCCACCAGCACGGAGGCCGACTCCTGCGGCCAATGCAGGAGAGGCCGGTACGCTTCGAACCAAGGCGTCTGGAGATCCTTCTGGCGGGTGCTCTTCACTACGCCCACGACCGTCAACATCCTCTGGCCGTTCGCTCGGGAGGTGCTGAAGCGCTTGCCGACCGGATTCTCCCCCGGCCAGTAGCGGGCCGCCATGGCCTCGCTGATGACGACGACGTCCGATCCATCCTTGTCCTGGAACAGACGGCCGCTCACCAACGCGATGTCCAGCAGCTTGAAATAGTCCGGACTGACAAAACGGACCAACAGCGGGAATCCCTGGACGGCCGGCGGCCGGCGGCCTTCGACGATCACGGGGGCGACGCGGCTGACGGCGAAAGGCAGCGAGTCCACCAGAGCGGCGCCCTCCACACCCGGGATCCGGCGGACCGACTCCAGCACCCTGGCATAGGCCTGAGCGCTCGCCTGATGGTCGGCGTATTTCCCCTCGGGAAGCTTGAGGTCGACCGTCAGGATCCCGGAGGTCCGGATTCCCACGTCCACCCGCCGCAGGGAATCGAAGCCTCGCATCAGCAGCCCGGCCCCGACGATGAGGACCACCGTCAGCGCCACCTGTCCCGCCACGAGCAGGTCCCGGAGCCCGAGGCCGCTCCAGCGGCTGGCGAAGGGCCGGGTGTCCTTCAGGGATTCCGTGAGCCGCCTCCCGGTGAGCGAGAGCGCCGGCAGCAGGCCGAAGAGGACGCCGGTCGCCAGCCCGCACCCCAGGCTGACGAGAAGCAGGCCGGCATGGGGCGCGATCCGGGGCGCCACGTTCCAGGGTCCGGCAGCGGCGAGACCCAGGGCGCCGCAGAAGGCCACGGGCATCGCCGCCAGGGCTCCCGCCAGGAACAGGAGAAGGCTCTCGACGAGCATCCTCCGGGCGAGCCGGCCCCGGTCCGCCCCGAGGGTGGCCCGCACCGCGATCTCGCGCTCGCGGCCCACACCCCGGGCGAGGAGAAGCCCGGCGACGTCCGCGCAAGCGATCAACAGGACGAAGGCGGCGCAGAGTCCCAGGAGGCTCAAGGGTCTCGCGACTTCCCGCGCCCGCTCCGTGGCGAGCGAGGTCACCCGGACGGTCCGGCCTTCGTAGGACGCCGGCTCCCTCTTCGCCATGAGGCGCGAGACCGCCTCCAGCTCAGGGTCGGCCGCCTCCGGAGTCACCCCCGGCCGGAGCCGGCCGAGGACGTTCAGGAAGTGCCAGCCCCGCAGGTTCTCCGTCCGGAAGGCGTCCGGCAGCCAGACCTGCCAGTCGCCGAAGAGATCCAGTCCGGCGGGCGCGACCCCGACCACGGCGTACCGCACGCCGTCCAGGACGATCCCCTGCCGCAGCCGTGCAACCTCGCCTTGAAAGCGCTCCAGGAAGAGCTTCCGGGAGATCACCGCCACCCGCACCTGGCGGCGGACCTCACCTTCCCGGAAGCCCCGGCCGGCCGCCATTTCCACGCCGGCCACCGAGAAGAAATTCGCCGTGACCCAGGCCTGCCGGACGAGCTCTGGCCGGCCCGGACGGGTGACGTTCGTGCGGCCCTGGCTGAGCGCCGCGAAGCCCTCGAAGGAGCGGGCCCGGCGGCGCCATTCCTGGTAGATCTCACCCGTGACCCGGGACGGCTGCTCCATGCCCGGCACCTCCTGCTGGATCACCACCAGCCGGTCCGGCTCGCGGAGCGGCAGCTCCCGCCACAAGGTGGCGCGGGCGACGCTGAACAGCGCGGCGTTGGCGCCGATCCCCAGCGCCAGCGCGAGCAGGGCCGCCACGGTGGTCCCCGGAGACCGCAGAAGGCCGCGCACGCTGAGCCGCACGTCCTGCCACAGGGACTCCAGCCACCGCGAGGCGACACTTGTTTCCAATCGATGCATAGCTCCGCCCGAAGCTGATACGAAGACGAGAGCGCGATTGTTTGCGGGTCTCTTACTCCTCCCGCAACGCCGCCATGGGGTCCACCTGCGTGGCCCGGTGAGCTGGGAAATACGTCGCGAGGAGCCCGGCGCCGAGGACTACCACCGCCGCCACGACGTACGCCAGGGGATCGCCGGGGCCCACCTCGTAGAGCTGGCCTTCCAGGAATCCCAGGAGGACCCGCGCCGCGCCGAGCCCCACGACGAGACCGGCCAGGATGGGAGCCATCCCCTCGACGACGACCCGCCGCAGGACGTCCCCGGGCTGGGCTCCCAGCGCGACGCGGACGCCGATCTCGTGGGTACGCCGGGCCACGGAGTAGCTGACGACGCTGTAGATCCCCACCAGGGCCAGAATCAGGGCGAGGGCGGCGAAAAGCTGGCCGAGCAGGGACCAGAAGCGGTTGTTGGCGAGCGCGTCCGCGGCGATGTCCTCCAGTCTCCGGGGAGGCCCGCCGGCCAGCGTGGGGTCGGCCTTGCGCGCGGCCTGCCGCACCGGCTCCGCCCATTCGAGAGAATCGCCCGGCGCGCGGACCAGCACGGAAAAGCTCTGCGTCGAGAAGTTGCTCAGCTCCTGGGTCAGCAGAGTGTAGGCCGTGGGGGTCGGCTGAGCTCCAAAATGGCGTTCCCGGGCGTCCTTCGCCACACCGATGACCGTCATCCAGCGGTCCGGAGTCTCCGGCATGCCGTAGCCGTAGGCGAAACGTTTGCCGATCGGGTCTTCCCCGGGCCAGAAGTGGCTCGCCATGCTTTCGTTGACGATGACCACCCTCCGCGTACCGAACCAGTCGGAATCGCGGAAGAAGCGTCCGCGGCTCAGCGGGATGCCGAGGGTCTCCAGATAGCCCGGACTGATACGCCGGGCCGCGACCGCGGACTTGTGGTCGGAATCCGGAAGGGGGACCCCCTCGATCGTGAGCTGGACCAGGGGGACCTTGCTGAAAGGCGGCGGGAAAGCGAGAGCGGCGCTCTCGATGCCTGGAACCTTCCGAACCTCCTTCAACGTCTCTCGGAAGAGGCGGGCGCGAGTTTCCGCATCCTTGTATTTTTCCGCCGGGAGCTGAACATCGAACGTCAGAATCCCGGCCGGCTGATATCCCAGATCCGCACCGCGGAGGTGATCGAAGTGCTGTTTGAGGAGCCCCGCCCCCACGACCAGAACGATGGTCAAGGCCACCTGCACAGCCACCAGCAGGTTCCGCATCGCCCGGCCCGCGGGACGTCCGGCGAGACGCCGGGCATCCTTCAGAGTCTCCGTAAGCCGCCGGCCCGTCATGGTGAGAGCCGGCGCCAGACCCGCGACAAGGCCGGTCGCCAGCGAGACTCCGATCGTAAACAGGAGGGCTCCGCCGGACAGTCGAACCTCGCCCAAGGACGGTCCTTCAGGATCCAGGGCGGTCAGGCCGCGAGCCCCGAAGATCGCCAGCGGCACGGCGAGCAGGCCTCCCAGCAGGCACAGGAGCAGGCTCTCGACGACCATCCGGCGGACCAGCCGTCCACGGCCGGCGCCCAGGGCAACGCGCAGGGCGATTTCGCTCTCTCGGCTGGTGGCGCGGGCCAGGAGGAGACCCGCGACATCGGCACAGCCAATCAGCAGGGTGGAGACGACGAAAAGCGCCAGGGTCTTGACGGTCTTACGAACATCCTCGCCCTGGAGCTCAAGAAGAGGGGTCTGCCGGACGGTGAGGCCTTCATAGGCTCCCGGGGTCGCCTTCGCGAATTCCAGGGAGACGGCTTCGAGCTCCCGATCCACCCGCTCCAGGCTGACCCCAGACCGCAGCCTGCCGAGAACGGCGAGGAGGTGGAAGTAGGGGTCGTCGGGAGGGGGGCGGTGGGCATCCAGCACCCAGACATCGTGAATGCCGAAAAGGTCGAACCCGGGAGGCGCCACCCCGACCACCGTATAGCGCTCTCCATCCAGGACGATTCCCTGCCGCAAACGGGCTGGATCTTCTCCGTAACGCTTCTCGAAAAATGGATGCGAAAGGATGGCGACGCGATCCTTGCGGCGCGCTTCGATCCCCCGGAATCCCCGGCCACGGCCATCTTCGCGCCGGCGACTTCGAAGAAATCGGCGGTCACCCAGGCCCTTGGGATCAGAGCGGGCTCACCTGGACGCGTCAGGTTCGCGGGCGCGCTGCTGAGGGATGCGAGCCCTTCGAAGGAGCGGCTCCGGCGGCGCCAGGCCTCGAAGATCTCTATCGTCGCACCGGCTGGCGGTCCCAGCGCCGGGATTTCCTGCTGCACGACGACCAGCAGTTCCGGGTCCCGGTACGGCAGCTCCCGCCACAGGCTGGCCTGGGCGACGCTGAAGACGGCGGTGTTGGCCCCTATACCCAGGGCCAGGGCGAGGAGCGCGGCGATCGTGATGCCTGGATTCTGGAGCAGACCGCGCACGGCGAAGCGTACGTCCAGCCAGAGGGACTCCATCCACCGCGCGGTTGCTCCCGGGGCTCCCGATTGCGTCATCGTCGCGACTCAGGAGGTATACGGAGCGGAAAGAGCGTTGTTTACGGATCTCTTCGCGGGGAGAGCTTCGATAACCGTCAGGGACCGCGGATTTCCTCGAGGTACGGGCCTGTACCTCAAAGGTACGTGCCTCCCCCCGAGAGGTACGGCCCCGTACCCTTGAGGTATGGGGGCGTACCTTGAGGTAAGGCCCTGTACCCAGAGGTACGGGCGCGTACCCAAGAGGTATAGGGGCGTAGCCATGAGGTACGGCCCCGTACCCGAGAGGGGTAGTGTCCTAGTTTGAATTCGCCCGCTTCTTGTACGGTCCCCGGGGCTTTCCCTCCGGCTTCGGCAGAAGGGCCACCAGATCCGCGATCTCCCAGACCCGCGCCGTCACTCCCGCCGCCATCGCAGGGGTGACGCGTAGGGTCTTGTGAATCCGGCAGAAGTTGTAGTGCGCGTGGAAGAGTCCGAGGGCGGCGGTGTGGTTCTCCAGCTTCTTGGAGAAGGCGTTGGTCAGCCGGGTGAAGCGCCGGAGGCTCATCCGGATCGTGAGGTTGGCGCGCTCCACGTAGGAGGTGGAGACGTGCTTCGGAGTCCGGGTTGCCGGTGACTGCAGTGCTTCTCGCGCTCCGATGCACTCCGCCGGGCTGTAGCGCGTCTCCGGACCGTTCGGCGCCGCGCCGTAGATCTTGTAGGAGCTGCGCGAAGTCCACGCCCCCCGCAGAAGGCGTCCTCGACGGCCTGGAGGTACATCTTGTGGCCGTCCGTGGTGAGCTGCACCCGGTTGACCAGACGGCCCGCGAGGTCCTGCATGAACTCCGTCGCGCACCCGGCATCCCGGGAGCCGACCAGGAAGGACGGCATCAGCTTCGTGTCGGCATCGATGGCGGTGAAGGTCCAGACGTCGCCGTAGCCGAACTGGCCCTGCTTCTCGGCGGGGACGTTCTTCGCCTTGGCGTAGACGAAGGACCAGATCTCATCCACCTGGAGGCGCTTGCAGGTCAGGTTCCGGAACGTCTCGTCCTGGTACCGGATGCACGCCTCCCCGATCTCCCGCCAGAGCTTCATGACGGTGTCCTTGGAGACGTCCGCCATGCGGGCGGTGGCGCGGATGCCGACACCTTCGACCAGGGCGGAGACGATCTGGACTCGCTTCGCGGTGCTGAGCACGTTTGCCATACTAGACATTATGCTTGCCTCAGGCGGGAAAGTCAATAGCTGAAGCCACTTAACGGCAAAGCCAAAGAGGGCGGAACCCTGTTCGTTCCGCCCTCTTTCCAGCTTCGTCGTTACCTTACTTTGCGGTTAGGGCTTTTCGGGGCTTGCCCTTCTTCCGGGCGGGCTCGGGCAACTCTTTGGTCTTCTCGGACTTTTTTTCGCGAAGTACCTGAAAGACCGGTAGCGTGAGGGGCGGCATTCCCATCTTGGCCGTAAGATCGAACAGGAACTGCCGTAGAAAGGGCCACGAGTGGTAAACGCCGTTCACCTTAGCGAACTGTTGAACGTCCTGTTCCGAAGGTGTGTCGCCAGTGATGTGGTAGACCAAAAGGTACATCACCCCCACCGTCGCGGCCGGCACGCCCGCCGCGGTCACGGTCAGGGTGTAGTCGCAAGCGACGTTTAATTGATCCGGGCCGATCAGAGCCCCTTCGCAAGCAAAGGTAATCTGCGGCTCCAGGAAACCTTCGGGCGTGGGCGAACACGAAGCGGTGACCTGAATAACCCGGATATCGCGCAGGTCAATGTTGCGCGCCACCCGGGAGACCGCCGCAAGGTCAACCCCGTTTTCCGTGGGTGTCATCTGCTAGATAGCCTCCTGTTAGGCCGCCATTGGGAGAGTTTCGGGCACTTCGTTAGCACCAGCGGGCACCGCCTGATCCTCAATAACGATGGAAGCGTGTTGCTCCAAACGTGGCCAGCTCCAGTTAAGCGGCTCGCTTCCGAACCGCACCTCATAGCCACAGGCCAGAAGCGTACGCGCCATCGTTTTGATGGTGAGGTTGTGGTCGCCACCCAAGATCCGCGATATGAACGAGCGCGGCCTATCGAGTCGGCGCGCGAGTTCGGCCCGCGAGAGGCCGCTACGGTTGATTGCGTTTTGGATTGTGGCCTGCGCCATCGCAAGAGCGGCCTCCTCCAGAATCTCAAGGTCGGGATCGACGTCCCGCTTACTCAAAAGCCAGGGGTTTTGGACCTTCATGACTTTCTCTCCTGTTTCAGTTCGGCTAGGTATTCTTCATAGAGGGTCATCGCTATCGCGATCTGCTGATTTTCCTCACGCGATTTCCCTTCCTTGTCTTTGCTCCAGCCGTGAAGCAAAATGATCTCTACTGCGCTTCCCCTGATAATGCGTGCACAGTAGAGACGATGATCGTGGTGCTTGAACTCCCACAACGGCTTGCCGGCTTTCGTTAGTGGGCAAAAGCGCTGGTCATTGACATAGTCTTGACCCATTACAGTCACAGCGTGAAAAGAAGCTCGGAGCTTCTTGTTCATCGTCCGTTCGCAACCATTCAAAAACACAAGAGACGGACACCGGCCGTTTTTTCTCACGAAGCGGTAGACGCGAGCCAGCGCCCCGGATGCTTCCAACTCTAGAGGCAGCTTTCCCTCCCTTCCGAAGAGGATGGCCCTCCCCTTCTGTTATCTTATAAGTGCACAACGGGGGTGATTTGTTACCAGCGGGCGCGCCCACTTTGTGGGCAGTTTCGTGCAAACCCCTGAAAACATGAATGGTTAGGGTTTCCAAATTGCTCTTCAGGCCGGGTCTTTTCCCCAGCGCTTTCTCGCTGCCTTCTGCGCGATCTCCCGCCGTTGCTCGGGGGTCAGCTTCTGGGCTCGCTTCTTGCCGCCCGTAGCGGCTCCCTTGCGCTTGGCGACGGCGGCGGGCGTGGCGTCCTCTTCCGGGATCTCCTGCCGTAGAGCTTCCCCGATGGCTTCCTGGAACACCTGGAAAGCCAGCTCGTTGGGATCGCGGGGGCGGCGGGGGCGCATAGCCATCTCCTCTGAAAGGTAGCACGGGTGGCCCCCGAGAGGGCCACCCGTACGGGTTACGACGGATGGATGAGGACGGGACCGGGATTGCCGGATGGTTCCGAGCCGTCCCCCCGGAACCACAGCCGGGCCAGTTCCGAGGCCAGCGCCTTGCACTGCGCGTAGGTTTCGACGGTGGCCAGGATGCGCCTGGAGGGGAGATAGACCAGGGTGTAGCGGTGCTTCCCACGGAAGGAAGGTTGCCCCGCTGGCGTCCCGTAGTACGCCCCGAACGGCAAGGAGACGTATCCCCGGACCGTGGTCTCTCCTTCCTCCAGGTCGGCCCGGAAATGGCCTCGCCGCCACGCCAGAGGGACCGGAAGGCCCGCCCTGGCGCGGACCTTCAGATAGGCGTCAGCGGCCCCGGCAAGCCACGCTCCGACCGAAGGGAAGCCTTCCCCCTCGCTGGCCTGCTTCCACCTCGCGGACTGCGCGGCTGTAGCGTGGACGGTGAACGTGGCCGTTTTCATACCCTGTCGTACACCTTCCACCGCTCTCGCGTCTTCCGGTCCTCCTCCTCTCGGGCCTCTTTATCCCGATGGAGATCTTCTTGAGCGCGAAGGAAGGCGATGGCGAAGTCCCCAGCCCACGCCAGGAAGGTAGCCATGTTCGTCCCCTTCATGTAGATATGGAATCCGGTTCTCCAGTTATGGATCTGGTTCGCCGTGGCCCGGACGGTGACGCGGTGCGTCGCGTCGGGATCGTAGATCGGCTTGCCCAAGCTCATCCGCCCACCTCCCCGCGCCAGGGTCCCAGCTCCGTCTCCAGGCGATCCGCGAGGACTTCCAAGTCACGGGCGATTCCGCCGCCGAACGCCGCAAGGTGCTCCTCATGCGGTGACCCGTGGGCGGTGTTCGGGCCTGCCCACTCCGTGAGGAATCCCTGGACGTGGCGCATGTCCGCCACGGCGGCACGGAGGGAGGCCCGCAGCAGGCCCTCCGGTTGGTCCGGCCAGTGCTGCCAGTACTCCAGGGTCATGCGGTACAGCAGCTCGCCAAAGTCCCGAAGGGTGGCGTTCGTGCCCTCCTCGGTGACGAAGGACAGGAACGTCTCGCGGAAGACAGGGAAGTCCTCGAAGTGGGCGGGATCGATGACGGGCGGGCCTATGGCTTCGTCGTCAGGATCGGGCGGGAGAGGGTCAGCGGGCGGGGGTGTAGACTCCTGGACTAGCTCGGGCATGGGATGCCTCCGTGCTCGGGTTAGGCTCCGGTTCGGGTGGCACCCCGGGCCGGGGCCGTCTGTGCTTTGGGCGAGAGAGGGCCGTCCTCTCCCTTCAGGAGAGGACGGTACCTCAAGCGGAGAGGCCCGGATCATCGAATTTCAAAACAGGACACTACCCCGAGAGGTATGGGGGCGTACCTCAAGGGTACAGGCCTGTACCCGTGAGGTACGAGCCCGTACCCGCGATCCCTCAGTCGAAAAACCGGCGGAACGTCCCGCCCAGGACGCCCAGGAGGATCTCCCCCAGGAGCGAGCCGCGTTCGGACGCCGGCAGGAGCTGCTCCCGCTGCTGTTGCTGATTCCAGGTCTGGAACTTCTCGCCCAGGACCTTCTGGCGCGCCTCGATCCGCTCCTGCTCCTTCTGGATCTTCTCGGACCGCCCTTCTCCGCCTTCGCGGATCCAGCGCAGCAGGCGGTCGAGCTCGTGGAGGTCGAACCAGAGCCCATGCCGGGCGCAGACGTCCAGGATGACGCCGCTCTTCCTTCCATAGTTGAGGCGGTTCATCAGCGTTCCGCAGGTCACGCACGGGCGGTACTGAAGGGAGGCGCCGCCGGGCCGGGGGTCGGCGGCGGCCGGGGTGCCGCCCCCGAAGCCCTCCGCGAGGCCGCCGGACCGCGCGCGCTCCGCCATCACCTCGAAGATCTCCTTGTCGATCCAGATCCCGCCGCAGGAGACGCACTCCAGGAGCGCCACGTTGGCCCTCCCTAGCCGCCGGCTGGAGAGCGGACGCTCGCCGCCGCAGGCCGGACACCGGGCGCCGTTCTCGGCGGCGGCCGCCTGGGAGGGAAGGATGGGCGTCGAGCAGTGATGGCAGAAGCGCGCCCGCCCGCTCACCCGCGCCATGCATCCAGGGCAGATGGTGTTGAGGTCCCGCTCGTGAACGGTGAACTCGGACGAGCAGAACCGGCACACCGCCTCCTGCCCGGTCCGCGGCGCGCCGCAGGAGGAGCACCGCACCACCGCCGCGTCATGCGCCCGCGGCTGGGGGACGGTCACGGTCTCGCCGCACGAGCAGGAGATGGCCGAGCCCACGGCACGGCCCGTGGCGTCGTACTGGCGGCTGCACCCGGGGCAGGCGACGAGGAAGCGCAGAGGGGACATGAAGATGACGGGAGGATACACGAAACCTCCTCCCGGACGGAGCCGGGAGGAGGGCCTTGGGGACGGAGAGAGCCTCGGATCAGACGGCCAGCGGCGCGGAGAGGACCGGCGGCTGGGGTGTAGCCGCGAACGACCGTTGGCCGAGCAGGAGCTCCGACGTGCGCGCCCAGAGGAAGGCCAGGCCGTTCAGCAGGTTGAGCGACACGAAGAGCAGCACCAGGCCGATGCCGGAGCAGATGAACGCCTCGGGAAACGTGTCGACCTGCCAACCCCAGAATTCGGCGTCGCCGTTGTAGTAGAGGTCGTCTCCGAAGTCATTCCAGTCCAGGGTGTAGACCGCGACGGGCGCCAACAGGAAGGCGGCCGTCGTCGCCAGCAGAGCCACCAGCAGGATGAAGGTGACGATCCCCAGCGGGAGCTTGAGCAGCAGGAAGGCGATGCCCTTCCAGGTGACCGGGTTCGTGTAGAAGGCGTAGAGCTTCCGCCAGACGCTCTGCTCCTCCTGGACCGGCGGCGGCGTCCTGGGCGGCACCTGGGCGCCGAGCAGGTGGATGGCGGACTGCCGCTCCAGGCCGGCGAGCCCCCAGCTCCCGGCGAAGACGAGCGCCAGGATCAGGATGCCGATCCAGACGATGGTCAGGCCCAGCCCCAGCGGCAGGCCCACGGCCAGGAAGATGAAGTAGGCCAGCCCCAGGGGAAAGGCCAGCATCAGGTACAGCAGGTTCGAATACGTCCGCAGACGAAACGGCGCCAGGAAGAAAGTCTTGATGGCGCCGGTGAAGCTCGGCTCTGTGGCTTCAGTGGTCATGATCGCGCCTCCTCGGGATGGACTACGAGGAGGCGCGGGAGAGGGTTTCAGGAGGCGAGCGTCACTTCCCCCGCCGGCTCGCGCAGGTTGTACCAGGAGCTCATCACCCGCCCGTACGCCCCGGCGTTGGCGATCAGGAGGACGTCCCCTTCGAAAGTCGGGGGCAGGCGGCGGGAGCGGCCGAGGATGTCGCCGGTCTCGCAGATGGGGCCGACGACGTGGGCGATCCAGGTGGCGGGCTCGTCCAGGCGCGTCAGGTTCACGATCGGATGGTAGGCGCCGTAGAGCGGGGGCCGGATCAGCGAGTTCATCCCGGTCTCCAGGCCGACGTAGACGACCTCGCCCTTGCGCTTGACCTGCGTCACCCGCGCCAGCAGCACCCCCGCCTGGGCCACCAGGAAGCGGCCGGGCTCCAGCCAGAGCTCAAAACGGGGATTGGCGGCCTTGAACTTGCCCAGCAATCCGCCCAGGACCTCCAGGTCGAGCGGCCGACTGCCCGGGACGCTCCGGCACGCCGAGGCCGCCGCCGAGGTCGAGCACGCGGACGTCCGGAAAGCGCTCGGCCGCCTCGGCCAGGAAGACCGCGACCTCGCTCCAGGCCTCCGGCCGTGCGGATGCCGCTGCCGGCGTGGGCGTGGAGGCCCACCACGCGGACGCCGAGATCGCGCAGCAGCGGCTGGATCTCGTCCAACTGTTCCGGCGCGATGCCGAACTTGGACTGCGCCCCGGCCGTGCGGACGTGGGCGTGGTGCCCCCTCCCCCGCCCCGGGTCGAGGCGGAGGAAGATCTCCCGTCCGCGGAACACCTCGGGCCACTCGCGCAGGGGGTGGAGGTTGTCCACCGTCACCTGGGCGCCGGCCTCGAAGCCCCGGCCGTACTCCTCGCGGGGCGCGAAGTTGGGGGTGAAGAGCAGGCGCGGGCCTGTCGAGGTCCGGGAACAGGGCGCGGACGTGGTCCAGCTCGGCCGCCGAGACGCACTCGAATCCCAGGCCCGCCGCGTGGAAGACCCGCAGCACGTCCGGGTTGGCGTTCGCCTTGACGGAGTAGAAGACGCGGTCGATCGCGGCCAGGGAGCGCAGGGACCCGGCCGGCGTCCCGGAGGGTGCTCGGCGTCGTAGACGTAGAACGGCCCCCCGCGAGGCGGTCTCCAGCAGCTCCTCGCGGCGGGCGCGCCACCATTCCTGGTAATGGACGGCCGCCTCCTCCGCCTCCTCGCCGAACATCTCGCTCCAGGTGGGGCCGAACGTCTCGCTCTCCCCCTTGTGCCCGAAGAGGAGGCCGTGGAGCTGCCGCACCAGCCGCTCGCTCTGCTCCTCGTCCACCAGGAAGGTGAGGTTGAGGTCGCTGGCCGCCTGGGTCAGCAGGTGGACCTTCAGCTCCTCGAAGACCTCCAGCACCGGCCCCAGCTCGTGGAGGATGGCGCGGATGCCCCGCCCCACCAGGGAGAGCGAGGCGGTCGGGGGGATCACCCGCGGCTCGCAGAACTCCGCGAGGTCGCGCGTCAGGGCGTCGATCACCGGCTCTTCCAGCGCGTTGGCGCCGGGGTCGAGGGAGACCGTGACGTTGGTCTCCGAGGTCGAGACCGAGTCGATCGAGAGGCCGTGCCGGGCGAACGTGGCGAAGGCGCGGGCCAGGAAGCCGACCTCCTGCCACATGCCGACCGTCTCCATGGAGATCAGGGTGATGCCGGTCCGCGAGGAGATCGCCTTGACCTGCGGCCCGGTCACCGGGCCGACGCCCGAGATCACGGTGCCGGGCTCGTCCGGCCGGTCGGTGCAGAGGACGTGCAGCGGGATGCCGTGCCGGCGCAGCGGCGGGATGGAGCGCGGATGGAGGACCTTGGCCCCCATGGACGCGATCTCCTGCGCCTCGTCGTAGTCAGGGCCCGCAGCAGGCGCGCCGAGGGGAGGAGCGCCGGATTGGCCGTGAACAGGCCGGGCACGTCGGTCCAGATCTCGCACCGCGCCGCGCCCAGGCGGGCGGCGAAGTAGGCCGCCGAGGTGTCCGAGCCGCCCCGGCCCAGGAGCACGGTCTGCCCCTCGCGGTTGCGGGCGATGAATCCCTGGGTGACGACGGCCGCCGCGGGGAGCGCGTCGAGGCGGCCTTGCAGCTCGGGATCGGCGTCGAATTCACAGGTCGCGGAGAGGTAGGCGCGGGGACCGAGGTTGGAGTCCTCGCGGGCCACCAGGGAGGTCCGGGCGTCGTGCCAGGCGGCGGCGATGCCCTGGGACTCCAGGCAGGCCGCGCCCAGCCGGGTGGACATCAGCTCGCCGAAGGCCATGACCCGCGCCTCCAGGGCCGGTCCCGCCTCGCGCAGCAGCGAGGCGGCCAGGGCGAGACGGGAGAGCTCCTCGAAGTCGGCCCGCAGCAGATCCTCGGCGTCGATCCCCAGCCCCGCCCCCAGCTCCAGGTGCCGCTTCTGGATCTTGTCGAGCGCCTCCTCGTGCCGCCCCTGGACGGCGAGACCCAGCAGGGCCTGGAGCTGGTTGGAGATCTCCGACAACGCGGAGCAGACGACGAGAGGCCGCAGCCCCTCGTCGATCCGCTGGCGGGTGAGCCCGGCGATGGCGCCCCAGCGCTCGGGGGTCGAGACGCTGGTGCCGCCGAACTTGAGGACGACCCAACCCCCTCTCCCCTCTCCCGGTGTGGGTGGGAGGGAGGGGTCGGGAGAGGGGCCGGGGGTGAGGGTCACCCTTTCGCTGCCTGGATCGCCTCGGTCAGCGCCGGCAGCACCTCGTGGAGATCGCCCACGATCCCGTAGTCCGCCACGGTGAAGATCGGCGCGCCGGGATCCTTGTTGATGGCCACGATCACGGACGAGCCCTTCATCCCCACCAGATGCTGGATGGCGCCGGAGATGCCCGCCGCGATGTACAGCTTGGGGGCGACCGTCTGGCCCGAGGAGCCGATCTGGCGGTCGCGCGGCAGCCAGCCGTTGTCGATCACCGGACGGCTGGCGCCGATCTCGGCGTCGAGGGCGCGGGCCAGGGCGTGGATGGGCTCCATCTTGTCCGCGCCGCCGACGCCGCGGCCCACGGCGACGATGATGTCGGCCTTGGTGAGGTCGATCTTGTCGCCGCCGACCTACTCGTAGCCCAGGATCTCGCGGTCCGGCTTGATCCCGGAGAGGTCCGCCGCCAGGGGCTTGACCTCGGCCTCGCCGCGCGCGGCTTCGTCCGCCGGGAAGGCGCCCGACTGCACGGAGACGATCACCGTGCCCTCGCCCTTGACCCGCACCTTGGACTGCAGCTTGCCGCCGAGGACGGGCCGGTTCCACAGCAGGCCGCCGTCGCCCTGGGCGAAGCCGGTGACCTCGGGGAGCAGACCGGCGCCGATCTCCTGCGCCAGGCGGGCCATGTAGTCGACCGACTGATAGGTGTGGGGAAAGACCACGAAGGCCGGGCTGGCCGCCCGGATGGCCGGTGCCAAGGCGCCGATGTAGCCGCCCGGCGTGTAGTTGCGCAGGGCTTCGTGATCGGCCACGTGGACCGCCGCGAGGTCGAGCTTGGCGACCTCGGCGGCGGCGAGCCCGACGCCCGAGCCGAGGACCACCGCCTCGGCCTTGCCGCCGAGCTCGGCGGCCAGCTTCTGGGCGGCGGCCACCGCCTCGTAGGAGATCCGCGGGAACTGTCCGTCCTTGTGTTGGAGAACGACCCAGACCTGGTTCGCCATCAGAGCACCCTCGCTTCTTTCTGCAGTTTGCTGACCAGTTGGGCGGCCACGGTCTTGGCGTCCCCCTCGAGGATCTGGGCGCCCTTGCCGCTCTCCGGGAAGCCGACGGAGACGATCTCGATGCGCGAGCCGGCCGCCCCCACCTGCGACGGGTCGAGCCCCAGGTCGGCGGCCTTGACGTCGGCGATCTCCTTCTTCTTGGCGGCCATGATGCCCTTGAGCGAGGCGTAGCGCGGGTGGTTGATGCCCGCCTGGATCTCGAACACGGCGGGCAGGCGCACGCGCGAGACCTCGTTGACGCCGCTCTCCATCTCGCGGGTCACCTTGGCGGACCCGTTGCCGTCCTCCAGCTCGACGCCCATCACCAGCCAGACGTGCGGCCAGCCGAGGTGGCCGGCGACGACCGAGCCGGTGCCGCCCCAGCGGATGTCGTCGGACTGCGAGCCGGTGAGCACGACGTCGAAGGAGTCCCTGGCGATGGCGGCGGCGAGGGCGCGGCCGGTGGCCATGGCGTCGCCGCCCTTGAAAGCGGGATCGGAGAGATGGACGGCGCGGGCCGCACCCACGGCGAGGGCCTTGCGCAGGGCCTCCTTGACGCGGTCCGGACCGAGGCTGAAGACCACGACCTCGCCGCCGGTCTTCTCGGCCAGCCGCAGCCCCTCTTCCAGGGCGTATTCATCGCTCTCGTTGATGACGAACGGCAGGTCCTCCTCCTCCACCCAGCGGCCGTCGCGGCCGACGCGCAGCCGCGCCTCGGTGTTGGGGACCTGCTTGATGCAAACGGCTATCTTCATGATTCGGGAATTCTCCTAATGGGCCCTAGTGGGCGCGGCCGTTGAGCAGCCGCCGCAGCAGGGGCGGAGCCGGGTTGAAGGCCCACACCCGGTCGTCGAAGCGCAGGGTGGGCACGACGCGGCGGCCGCCGCTCCGCTGCAGGATCAGGGTCTCGGCGCCGGAGTCGAGGTCGATGTCCACCTCGTCGAAGCTCGCCTCCGCCTCCTCCAGCACCCGCTTGGCGCGCCGGCAGTCCGGGCACCAGGAGGTGCTGTAGACGACCAGGGTCCCGGCATGGATGCCACTGCCGGCCGCCAGCCTGGCGGTCTCTTCTTGGGTGAGGCGGACGCCGACGATGCGGATCTTGCCGTCCGGCTCGGTGAGCAGCACGGCGGGCAGGTCCGACTCGGGCGAGATGCCGAGGCGGACGAGCCGCTCGGCGGCCTGCGGGTCGGCGGCGAGGTCGACGGGGTCCCCGCACCCGGCGGGAGGCTCGGCGTGGCGCGCCGAGTCGTAGTAGACGTGGCAATCCAGATGGCTCATAGAGTCGGTCCCGGAACCCGCACCGCGGCGCCGTTGACGGCGGCGGCGGCGGGGGTCGTCAGAAAGTGGATGACCGAGGCGACGTCGTCGGTCCTCGCCCATGTCGATGGATCGGTGTCCGGCATGGCCGCCCGGTTCGCCGGGGTGTCCATGGTGCCGGGGAGGACGGCGTTGGCGCGGCCGCCGAACGGCGCCATCTCGCGCGCCAGCGACTCGACCATGCGCAGCACCCCGGCCTTGGCGGCCGCGTAGCCGCCGACCCCGGCCGCGCCTTCGAAGGCCGCCGGGGCGGAGACCGCCACCACGGCGCCGCCGCCCGCCCGCTCGAAGCGGCGGGCGCACTCGCGGAAGACGCGGAAGGTGGTCTCGAGGTTGAGCTTGAGGAGGTAGCCCCAGTCGGCGTCCGAGAGGTCGGCGAACCGCGCCCAGCGGAACCCGCCCACCAGGTGGACGACCGCCCGCGGGACGCCCGACTCGGCCTCGGCCTCGTCGAACAAACGGGTCACTTCCTCCGTAGAAGAGAGGTCCACGCGCCGGACGGCGACGCTGTCCGAGCCCGCCAGCTCCGCCAGGGCGGCCTCGCTGGCGTCCACGGCGAGGATGCGGTCGCCGGCTTCCACGAAGCGCGCCACTACGCTCCGCCCCAACGCGCCCGCGGCGCCGGTGATGAGGACTCGACCGCTCATGCTCTCTCCAGGGTTGTGTACAGCAAAGGACGTAGCCCCGCCATAGCCCTATATGTGCGTTGGCGGGGCGGGAGAGAGACTAGCATGCCTTCCCGAGTCGTGCCATTCGGGGCGAGAGGGAGGGCTCTGCGATCTAGGCAAGGTGGCCTCCTGATCGTTCCCCCTCTCCCGGTGTGGGTGGGAGGGGGGGTCGGGAGAGGGGGCCAGGGGGTGAGGTCTCGAAGGGCATGCCGACGGCAGGGCAACACGCCGTGAAATCCCTGGGCCGATCTTTGCATCTACAATGTCCGCTCTATGTCGTCCCGTCGAGTTTTTCCGCCCGAGCCGCCCGCGTCCCCGAAGGAGACCCCCATCCAGCGGTGGCACCGCAAGCGCCGTACCTACGTGCTCCGCTGGTTCGACCGCGCCATCTTCTCTCTCTACCGCCTGATCTCCTGGCTCGACCGCAAGGCGCCCATCGAGCGGCGGTACTTCCGGGTGGCCATCTTCGGATCGAGCCGCATCCAGCCCGAGGACAAGACCTACGTCCAGGTGCGGGAGCTGGCGCGGCAACTGTCCTACATGGGGTGCGACATCGTCACCGGCGGCGGTCCCGGCCTGATGCGGGCCGCCAACGAGGGGGCGCGGGCGGGCGCCTACCACTACAAGACCCGCTCCTTCGGCCTCACCATCCTCTTGCCCCTGGAGGAGCAGCCCAACCCGTTCCTCGACGAGGTGGCCCAGCACTCCACCTTCTTCTCCCGGCTCCACCAGTTCATCCGCCTCTCCCACGCCTACATCGTCATGGACGGCGGCATCGGCACCACCCTGGAGGCCATGATGGTCTGGCAGCTCCTGCAGGTGCGCATGCTCAGCGACCGCCCGCTCATCTTCGTCGGCCCCATGTGGCGCGGCCTGCGGACCTGGCTCGAGCGCGAGATCATCCAGCGCGGCCTGGCCTCGCCGCCGGACCTCGACCGCGCCGTCTGGGTGGACACCGTGGACGAGGCCGTCGAGGTGGTCACCCACTCCCTGGAGGACTTCCTCCGCCGTCACAAGGTCGTCCTGCCGCCGGCCATCGAAGCTCCTCCCGAGGTGGAAGAAGAGAGGGAGACCGTCGCCGCCGAAAGGGCGGAATCGTCGGCGGAATAATCCAGAATAATCCCCAGGCACGGCGTTTGCTGGCGCGGGGCGGCCATGGTACGTTGCCCCGCCGACGGACGTATACGGGCGAATAGGGAGCGCGCATGTTCACGACGGCCTTGATGTTTCTGCAGATCGGCGGCCAGGAGGAGCCGGGGATCTTCGAATTCTTCCTGCGGTCCGGGCCGATGGCGAAGTTCATCCTCGCCGTCCTGGTCCTGTTCTCGCTCGGCTCCTGGGCGATCGTCTTCGGCAAGCTCGCGCACTTCCGCCGCGCCGACCGGCAGAGCGAGAAGTTCCTGGAAGCCTTCCGGCGCAGCCAGCGTTTCAGCGAGGTCAACGCCGTGGCCGGCCGGCTGACCGCCTCTCCCCTGGTGGGGATCTTCCAGTCCGGCTACGCCGAGATCGACAGCCAGATCAAGAATGCCGCGGACCCCGACCGGCCGGGCGAGAAGCGGGCCTACCGCATCACCTCCCTCCCCTCGCTCCAGCGCACCCTCGCCCGGGCCGTCAGCGTCGAGCACCAGGCGGTGACCCGCTGGCTCGGCTTCCTGGCCACCACGGCCGCCGCCGCCCCCTTCATCGGCCTTTTTGGCACGGTCTGGGGCATCATGAACGCCTTCAACGACATCGGCCTCCAGGGCTCGACGTCCATCGTGGCCGTGGCGCCCGGCATCGCCGAGGCCCTGATCAACACCGCCGCCGGCCTCGCCGCCGCCATCCCGGCCATGATCGCCTACAACTACTTCTCGCAGCACGCCCGGCGGCTGCGGGCGCGGATGGAGGACTTCATCCTGGAATTTCTCAACCTCGCGGAACGTAACTTCACTTGAGGACGATCCGTCTGTAGAAGAGGAGAGGAACGGAATGGCCTTCGGTCTCGGCAATGGCCTCGGCAACGGCGACGATCAGGACCCGGTCCTGGCGGACATCAACGTCACGCCGCTGGTGGACGTGATGCTGGTGCTGCTGATCATCTTCATGATCGCCGCGCCCATGCTCCATCAGGGCGTGGAGGTGGCCCTGCCGCGGGCCGAGGCGCGCAACCTGCCGCTGCAGACGGAAGACCCGCTGGTGGTTTCCATCGACCGCAACGGCCGTGTCTATCTACGGGAGGACGCGGTGGAGACCGACGAGCTGGTCGCCCGCGTCAAGTCCGCGATCACCGCCAAGGGCGAGGAGCAGACGGTGTTCATCAAGGGGGACCGCGACGTCCCCTACGGCAAGGTGATCGAGGTGCTGGACCTCCTCCAGCAGGGGGGGATCGTCAACGTGGGCATGGTGACCGAACGTCGGAAGGAGGGGCGGAGCCGCTCGTGAGCCTGGCGGTGGATCGCATCCTGGAGCGGCGCGCCCGCGCCAGTCGCCCGGCGACGGCGAGCATCGTCGCGGCCTTCCTGCTGCACGGCCTGTTCGTGGCCCTGGTGCTGATCCTGCCGCATCTGACGCCGCCGCCCCCGCCGCCCTCGTTCGTGCCGGTGACCATCCTGCCCGCCCAGGCCCTGGGCGTGCGCCGTCCCGCCAGCCGCCCCAAGCCCGAGAAGCCGGCGCCGCAGCCGGAGAAGACCGCTCCCGAGCCCGAGCCGGAACCGGAGCCGGCGCGGGAGGAGGCGCCGGTCCTGCCCCGGGAGGACGAGGAGCCGGAGACGCCGAAGCCGGCCCCTACGCCCCGGGAGACGCCGCCGAAACCGGTCCGGGAGACCCCGAAGAAGCCCGAGCCGCCGAAGCCGTCGGCCGGCGCCGAGACCGGCCGCAACCCCGCCGGCACCGCGGCCCAGGGGACCCCGGAGGGCGAGGCGGGCCGGCGCGGCGACGCCGCCGGGAACCCGCTGGGGACGACCGCCTTCGGCTCCGCCATCGCCGGCCTCGATTCGGACTTCAAGTTCGGCTACTACATCGACCAGCTCCTGGGGGCCATCGACGCGAAGTGGAACCGCCCGTCCATGGGGGACGACGTGCGGGCGATCATCTCCTTCCGCATCGGGCGGGACGGCAGGATCACCGAGCTCGAGGTGGCCGAGTCCTCGGGCTACAATTCCTACGACCTGGCGGCCCTGCGGGCCGTGCAGAACGCGTCCCCCTTCCCCCCCTGCCGCGGGGCTACCGGCAGGATTCCGTGGGCGTGAAACTGATCGTCCGCTAGAAACCCCGACCGAGGTGCCATGAGACCGAGAACCGCGATCCTGACCGCCGCCCTCCCCTGCCTGCTCAGCCTCGGATGGGCGCTGCCCCAGACCGCCGCCCAACCGCAGCCGCCGCCGGCCGATCCCAACGCCGCGGCGGCCCAGGCGCCGGAGCAGACGGGCCAGCTCATCCTGGAGCTGAGCCGGCGCGCCCGGGGCCAGAAGGTCAAGCTGGCCTTCCCCGCCGTCCGCGGGACCGGCCAGCTCTCCGGCGAGGCCGCCCGGTCGGCGCGGGATCTCGAGGAGACGGTGCGGCGCGACCTCGACTTCTCCGGCTACTTCGAGATCCAGGGTCCGGACGTCCTCTCCGGCCTGCGGCTGACCGGCAACGTCCAGGAGGACCTGCCGGTCTACCGTTCGACGGGCAACCAGATCCTGCTCCTCGGCGACGTGCGCGCCGAGGGAGACCGGGTGGTCTTCGAGGGCCGGCTCTTCGACCTCTCCAGCGGCCAGGCGATCCTGGCCAAGCGCTACCGCGGGCCGTTCAACTCCGCGCGCCGGATCGGCCACACCTTCGCCGACGAGGTCATCCGCTTCCTGACCGGCAACACCGGCGTCGCCCTCTCCACCCTCGCCTTCACCTCGGACCGCACGGGCAAGGGGCTGAAGGAGATCTTCCTGATGGACTACGACGGGGCGGACCAGCGGCGCATCACCGGCCACCGCTCGACCTCCATGTCGCCGGCGTGGAGCCCGGACGGCGGCTCGATCGCCTACACCTCCTTCTTCAACGGCCAGCCCGGCATCTACCTGGCGGACATCGCCACCAACCGCAAGCGGCCGGTGGTCACCTCGGGATCGCTCAACACCAGCCCGAGCTTCGCGCCCGACGGCCGGCGTATCGCCTTCGCCCGCTCGCTCGAAGGCAACGTGGAGATCTTCACCGCCGACCTCAACGGCGGCAACCTGCGGCGGCTGACCAACTCGCAGGCCATCGACACCAATCCGGCGTGGAGCCCGAAGGGGGGCGAGATCGCCTTCACCTCCAGCCGCGCCGGCAACCCGCACATCTACCTGATGGACGCCGAGGGGGCGAATCAGCGGCGGCTGACCTTCGACGGCGCCTACAACGACGGCGCCTCCTGGAGCCCCGAGGGGGACCTCATCGTCTACGCCAGCCGGCGCGACGGCCAGTTCCAGATCGCCGTCACCAACGTGGTGACCCTGGAGACGCAGGTGCTGACCTCGGGCCCGGGCGAGAACGAGTCGCCGACCTTCGCGCCCGACGGCCGCAAGATCGCCTTCACCTCCCGGCGCGGCGGCAGCAAGCAGATCTACGTCATGGACCTCGACGGGAGCAACGTGCGGCAACTCACGACCGAGGGCAACAACGACTTGGCCGACTGGTCGCGGGCCGGAACGGGACAATGACCGGCCGGTTTGATACAGTTTCCGCTCGATGTGGCACGGGTATCACCGCAGCGGTCATTTACGAGATCGACAAGATCGAATTTCGAGGAGAGATAAAGGCATGAGCCGAAAACTGATGGTCTGGATCGCGCTTCCCGTCCTGCTGACGTTCCTCTACGGCTGCCCCAAGAAGAAGCCGGCCACCACCCCCGCGGACCTGGACGTCGAGACGACCAACGTGCCGGCCCCGGCGACGACGCCCTCGACGCCCACGGACGTGGAGCAGCCGGCGGCCCCGGTCGTGGACGACGAGGCGGAAGTCGACCCGCTGGCCGGGAGCGACCTCGGCGCCATCAACGCCGAGCTGCAGCGCCGCGGCTTCAGCGCCGACGTCTACTTCGACTACGACGAGAGCGGGCTGACCGACGACACCCGGGACAAGCTGGCGCGCAACGCCGACCTGCTGAAGAGCAACCCGCAGTTCACCATCACCATCGAGGGCCACGCCGACTCGCGGGGCACCAACGAGTACAACCTGGCCCTGGGCGAGCGCCGCTCGATCGCGGTGCGCGACTACATGACCTCCCTGGGCCTCGGGGCGGACCGCGTGCGCACCATCTCCTACGGCGAGGAGCGCGGCGTCTGCACCGAGGAAGAGGAGAGCTGCTGGTCCCAGAACCGCCGCGCCCACATGCTCATCACCGGACGCTCCAACGTCGGTTGACGGCAAGGGCCATGAAGAAGCACATCCTCTCTCTCGCGGTCTGCCTCGCGGCGGCGCTCGCCGCCGCGGGGTGCGTCTCGCCGCAGGACATCGAGGGCCTGCAGTCGCAGCTCTCGGACATCCAGCGGCAGATGCTCCAGCTCCAGAAGCAGGCCCAGCAGGCCCCCAGCAAGCAGGAGGTGGCCGACCTCGACGCCAACGTCGGCCGCCAGATGCAGTCGCTGCTCCGGACCGAGGCCGACATGCTCGTGAAGCTGCAGGAGCTGTCGAGCCAGATCGAAGCCCTCCAGGGCAAGCTGGAGGACTCGAACTACCGCCTGTCTCAGCTCTCGCAGCAGATCGCGGCCACCAACCAGGAGCTGAAGGCCTTCCGCAGCCAGGCGATATCGCCCGTGCCGCCGGCCGACGGCGCGGCGCCGGTGCCGCAGCAGCCTCCCCCGGGCGGCGGCGGCGCGGGCGCGGATCCCAAGAGCCTCTACGACGCGGCCTACAACGACTACCTGAAGGGGAACTACGACCTCGCCCTGCGGGGGTTCCAGGAGTACCTGGAGAGCTTCCCCAACACCGACCTGTCGGACAACGCCACCTACTGGATCGGCGAGTCCTACTACCGGCAGAAGCGGTTCCGCCAGGCCATCGAGCAGTTCGACGCCGTGCTGAGCCGCTTTCCCCGCAGCGACAAGGTCCCCAGCGCCCTGCTCAAGAAGGGCTACTCCCACCTGGAGCTGGGCGAGCGCTCGCAAGGGGTGGTGCAGCTCCAGCACGTGGTCCGGCAGTACGGCACGAGCGACGAGGCGAACCTGGCCCGGCAGCGGCTCCGCGAGGTCGGGGTTGACGTCCGCTAGGCACCGATGTTATAAAGATCTGTCGCACTCCGGTGCGACTTCGTTTTTTCACCACCAACCCAACGAGCGAGAGCAAGGAAGCAATGGCGAATACAAAGTCGGCTGAGAAGCGGAACCGTCAGAACGTCAAGGCCCGGGAGCGCAACCGCGCGCACCGTTCGACCCTGCGCACGGCGATCAAGAAGCTGCGCGCCGCCGTGTCGAGCGGCGACGCCGCGAAGGCGCAGGAGCTCCTGCCCGCGACCCTGGGCGTCATCGACAAGACGGCGCAGAAGCAGGTCATCCACGCGAACACCGCGTCGCGCTACAAGTCCCGCCTCGCGAAGAAGGTCGCCGCTCTCGGCCAGTAGGGCCAGCCCTCAAGCCCCGGCCCTCCTCTCCCGAGCCGCGCTCCCACCACACCGGACGAGCACGGACGGACAGGACGTATTCATTGCATCGTCCTCTGTCGGTCCTTGCCCTGTCCCGGTGTGGGTGGCAGGGAGGGGTCGGCGTGTGTCCGTGGTGCCTGCCTAGAACCCCTCCAGCAAGCTGGTCACCAGCGTCTCGGCGAACTTCTGCGAGGCCTCTTCGATGGCCTCGTCCTCGCGGTCGAAGAAGTCCTCCGCGGTGGGGTCCACGTCGTAGTTCTCACGGAAGGTGTAGCGGTCGCTGCTCCAGAGGACCTTCTCGTCGCCGCCGACGCGCTTGAAGGTGATCTGGGCGGTGATGGAGATCTCGTACTGCGTGGCCCGGCCGGTGTTGTCGAAGGTCACCGGAGTCACCCCGAAGCCGGTCACCGCGCCGGCGATCTCCGCTTGCGCCTGGTCGGGGCTGCCCACCACGGAGAAGCGCTGGCGGGCCACCAGCTCGTCCGCCACCGCCCGGGTCAGGGACTGCTCCACCTGCGAGCGCTGGGTGCGGTTCTCCAGCGGCTTCAGGTAGACCGCCCGGACGTCCTCGGGGATGTTGCTGCCCCGCCCCACCAGGGCGTAGCCGCAGCCCGCAAGGACCAGGAGGAGGGCTCCCAGGCCTCCGGAAAGCATCATTCTTCTTCTCGCTGGTTGCCTCTTGCTCGCCGTCATGCGGATTTCCTCGTCACCAGGTTCATCAGGCGTCCCGGCACCAGGACGGCCTTGGCCAGTTCCCGGCCCGCCAGGTGCTCCTGCACCTTGGGGCTCGCCAGGACGACGGCGCGGATCTGCCTTTCGTCCGCCGTGGCGTCCACCTCCACCCGGTCGCGCAGCTTGCCGTCCACCTGGACGACCAGTTGGATGCGGTCGCGGCGGAGCTTGGCCTCGTCGTGCTCCGGCCAGGAGGTCTCCAGCAAGCCCTCGGTGTAGCCCCGGCGCTCCCAGAGCTCCTCGGTGATGTGGGGAGCCATGGGGTGCAGGAGCTGGAGCAGCGTGTCGAACGCCTCCTCGCAGCGCAGCCGCGAGGCGGTCTTCTCCTCCAGGGCGCGGGAGAGGGAGTTCGAGAGCTCCATCAGCGCCGCCACCGCGGTGTTGAACGAGAAGCGCTGGAAGCTGTGGGTCACGCGCTGGATGGTGGCGTGACGGTCGCGCTCCAGCTCGGCGTCGGCCGGCGCCGTCGGCGGCGCCTCGGGCAGGCGCTCCAGCATCCTCCAGACGCGATACAGGAAGCGGTAGGCGCCGGAGACCGCCTCGTCGCTCCACTCGGCCTCCTTCTCCGGCGGGCCGATGAAGAGCGTGTAGACGCGCTCGGTGTCCGCCCCCATCTCCTCGATCAGCTCGTCCGGCGACACGGTGTTGCCGCGCGACTTCGACATCTTCTCCACCCGCCCGGACTTGTCCGAGAAGCGGGTGATCATCCCCTGGTTGAACAGGTTGGCGAACGGCTCCTCCGAACCCCACCAGGCCGAAGTCGTACAGCACCCGGCAGAGGAAGCGGGCATAGAGCAGGTGCAGGATGGCGTGCTCGATGCCGCCGATGTACTGGTCCACCGGCATCCACTTCTTCGCCAGCTCGGGGTCGAACATGCGGTTCGGGTCCCGCGGCGAGAGGTAGCGCAGGTAGTACCAGGAGCTGTCCACGAAGGTGTCCATGGTGTCGGTCTCGCGCCGGGCCGGGCCGCCGCACTTCGGGCACTTCGTCTCCACGAAGGCCTTGGAGCGCGACAGCGGGTTGCCCTCGCGGCCGGTGAACTCGACGTCGTAGGGCAGCTCGACCGGGAGCTGGTCGTCCGGCACCGGCACATGCCGTGCTTGTCGCAGTAGACGACCGGGATGGGCGTGCCCCAGTAGCGCTGGCGCGAGATCAGCCAGTCGCGCAGGCGGTATCCCACCCGCGCCTTGCCGCAGCCCTTCTCCTCCAGCCAGTCGATGAAGCGGCGGATGGTCTCCTTGCCGTCGCGCAGCCCGTCGAAGGGCGGCGCGTCGCGGATCACCCCCTCGTGGAGGACCGCCTCGGTCATCGAGGCCGCGTCCACCTCGCGGTCCTCCGGGTGGTAGACCAGCCGCACCGCCAGGCCCTCCTGACGGGCGAACGCCAGGTCGCGGGTGTCGTGCGCCGGCACCGCCATGATGGCGCCGGTGCCGTACTCGGGGAGCACGTAGTTGGCGATCCAGACCGGGATCTCCTCGCCCGTGACCGGGTTGAGGGCCTTGACCCCGAGGTCGCGCCCCTCCTTGGGAGAGCCTTCACCCTCGCGCTCGATGCGGGGGGTGTTGCGGACCTTCTCGATCCAGGCCTCGAGTCTCCGCCCGGTCGGGGTGATCGGCGATCAGGCGCGTCACCAGCGGGTGCTCCGGGGCCAGCACCAGGAAGGTGGCGCCGTGGACCGTGTCCGGCCGCGTGGTGAAGACGGTCACCGACTCCTTTTTCAAGGCGGGGAGGGGGAAGTGGATCTCGGCCCCCTCGGAGCGGCCGATCCAGTTGCGCTGCATCACCTTGACCTTCTCGGGCCAGCCCTCCAGGCCGTCGAGCCCCGCCAGCAGGCGGTCGGCGTAGTCGGTGATGCGGAAGAACCACTGCTCCAGGTCGCGCTGCACCACCGGCGTGCCGCAGCGCTCGCAGGCGCCGTCCACCACCTGCTCGTTGGCGAGCACGGTGCGGCAGCCCGGGCACCAGTTGACCGGCGCCATCTTCTTGTAGGCCAGCCCCTTCTCCAGCATGCGCAGGAACAGCCACTGGTTCCAGCGGTAGTACTCGGGGAAGCAGGAGCCGATCTCCTTGGACCAGTCGTAGAGGATGCCCCAGCGCCGGAACTGCTCCTTCATGACCTTGATGTTGCCGCAGCGTCCAGTCCTTGGGATGGACGCCGCGCTGGATGGCGGCGTTCTCGGCCGGCAGGCCGAAGGCGTCCCAGCCCATGGGGTTGAGCGCCCGCTTGCCGTTCATGCGCAGGAAGCGGTAGAGGGCGTCGCCCAGGATGTAGTTGCGCCCGTGCCCGACGTGCAGGCGGTCCCCCGACGGATAGGGGAACATCATCAGCATGTAGTACTTGTCGCGGGCATGGCGCAGGTCCACCTCGGCGGCCCGCTGCTTCTCCCAGCGGTCCTGCCATTTGGCTTCGAGGGCCTTGTGGTCGTATGGGTTGTTGCTCATCCCTGCCTCTCTCTCGCGCGGTTTCCGCGGCGACCGCGGCGGCCGCGGCGGCGGGCGCCCCCGCGGGCTCAAAGGTCAAATCAGGTCAGGCTGCCCGGGAAGGTGTGCTGCTTCAAAAGGCCGTCCAGGAGGCCGTTGACGAACCGTCCCGACTGCTCGGAACCGAACTTCTTCGCCAGCTCGATGGCCTCGTCGAGCACCACGAGCTTGGGCGTTTCCCGCTCGTGAAGCATCTCATAGACCGCCAGGCGGAGGATGTTGCGGTCCACCGCCGGCATGCGCTCCAGGCGCCAGTTGTCGGCCTGGCCGCGGATCAGACCGTCGATCCGCTCCTGGTTGTCGACCGTCCCCCGGACGAGCTGCTGGGCGTATTCGAAGGCTTCCTCGATCCGCCGCCTGCGTTTCGTGTGCTCGCTCCTCTCCTCCGCCGTCGGCATGCCGCGCTTGCTCTCGGCGGCCGCCTCGCGCGCCAGATATTCGGTGAGATCGAACGTGCTGAAGATGTTGGGTAGAGGGCTGCCTCCGAGATCGCTCTGGTAGAGCATCTGGACCGCCATCTCCCGTGCCATGCGCCGTTTTCCTGCCGTCATTGACCTCGCCTCAAAGAACCCATGAAAAGAACGTCATCGAAAGCAAGGGCCGCTCCCCGACAGGGAACGGCCCCATCCGGCCGGCCATCATACCGGGGGCCGGGACTGACCGCTAGGTTGCGGAAGCGCGCAGCCGCGCGAAGAGGTCCGCCATCTCGAGCGCCGCGAGGGCCGCTTCCCAACCCTTGTTGCCGGCTTTGCCGCCCGCCCGTTCCTGCGCCTGTTCCGAGGTGTCGCAGGTGAGGAGACCGAAGCCCACCGGCACCCGGTGCCGCTCGGCCACCGCCGCGATGCCGCGGCTCGCCTGGGCGCAGATGTAGTCGAAGTGCGGCGTCTCGCCACGGATCACCACGCCGATCGCCACCAGACCGTCGACGCCCCCGGCCGCGGCCAGCTCCTCCAGCGGCCTGCGGGATCTCCCAGGCGCCCGGCACCGAGACCAGGTGGATGTCCCCCGGCTCGACCCCGTGCCGGCGCAGGCAGTCCACCGCGCCGGCCACCAGCAGGTCGCCGATGCGCGAGTTGAACCGCGACGCGACGATGCCGAAGCGCCGTCCGGCGCCGGTCAGGGACCCTCTTGTCTCTCGGATGTCGTTCAAGGCGATGGCTTTCAAAAGGCGCGGGAAGTATAGGAAGGGGGTCGTGTGGGAGTCAAATCAAAGCGCTCCTCGCCTCCCCCGCCCGGGCATAAATGCCCGGGCTACCCGAAAAGAGCCCCCTGAAGGGGACTCAAAAAATTGCGTCGGGTTCACCCGGCGCTTTTCAACTAGCCCGGGCATTTATGCCCGGGCGGGGCGGCGCCTTCTCGGGCGACAACGTCAAAGCGCTCCCGAGGCCTGGCCGGCGAGCTGCCGCAGCCAGACCCCGTAGTGCGGGGCCAGGAACGACTTCATGACGATGTCGGTCAGGATGCCGGCCCCGGCCAGCGCCATCAGCCGGTATTCCATCCGCTCGAACGGCCAGATCCGGCGGACCAGCAGCGGCCGGGCGAACAGGCACCCCAGCAGCACGAACGCCATCACCCGCACCACCGACCAGGGCACCCAGGCGACGAGCGAGCCCAGGAACGGCTGACCGACTGGCCACGGCGTAAGTCCCCACGAAGTAGCTCATGTAGGCCATCAGCGCCGCCCCGAGCGACAGGCCGAGGTAGCCGCCGGTCAGCCAGGTCAGGAGGAGGAACACGCCCAGGTGCAGCAGGTGTTCCGGGATGAACTCCGAGGGCATGTTCTCGCGGCCGGCGCCGGTCTCGATCCAGCCGAACATGTCCTGCCGGTAGGGCTCGCCGTTGAGGATGCCGTCGCGGGCCGCCTCCGGCCGCCAGAAGACCAGGGCGATCACCCCGGCGCTGAGCAGGACGGCCCAGAGCATCCCCAGCCCCCAGGCCCCCAGGTAGTTGCGCGCCCGCACCCGCTCGCGGAAGGCGAAATACAGCGTCAGCGGCGCCAGCAGCGGCAGGGCCCAGCGGCCGCCCGGCAGCAGGGCCAGCAGGGGAAGCAGCGGCGTCAGGAGGAGGAGCCAGGTCGATCTGTCTTTCCTCACAGCGCTCCCCCCGCCGGCCCGAGGTGGACCTCCTCCACCAGGGTCGAGGGATCGGCGTCGAGGACGTACGCCAGGGCGCGGGCGACCTCGCGGGGCGGCACCATGGCGGCGCGGTTCCAGTCCCCCGGGAGCTGGTCCCAGATCGGCGTGTCCGTGGCCCCGGGATAGAGCGCGGTGATCCGCAGGCCCGTCCCCTGCAGCTCCTCGCGCAGCGACCGCCACGACGCCGGCCAGCCCCCACTTGCTGGCGCAGTAGGCGGACCAGCCGGGGAAGCCCCGCCGGGCGGCCACCGAGAGCAGGGGGAAGATCCACCCTCTCCCGCGCTCCTTCATCGCCGGCAGCAGGGCGCGGATCAGCAGGAAGGCGCCGGTCAGGTTGGTGGCGAGGATGTTGGCGAAGTCGTCCGCCGAGGTCTGCTCCACGGGCGCGATGGAGGCGACGCCGGCGGCGGGCACCACGATCTCGGCGCCGCCCCAGCGGGCGCGGATCTCCTCGGCGCAGCGCTCCAGGGCCACGCCGTCCCGCACGTCGCACGGCAGGACGATCCCCCGGCAGGGCACCGCGATCTCCAGCGTCTCCTCCAGGGGGGCCTGCCGCCGGCCCAGCAGGGCCAGGTCGTAGCCGCGCCGGGCCAGCTCCAGGGCGATCTCCCGCCCCAGGCCGGACCCGGCCCCGCTCACCACGGCCACGCCGGCGTTCTCCGTCATCGGTGTCCTCGGGGTCATCGGGCGGGGAGCATATCAACGCCGCGCGGTTTGCGAAGCGGCGCGCAGCGAACGGACTTCGGCCAGCAGCTCGCCGGTGCTCTTCGAGCGCGGGTCCTCGGGACCGAACTGGGCGATCATCGTCCGGTTGGCCTCCAGGATCAGCTTCTCCGCTTCCTCATAGCGCCCCAGTCCCTTCAGGCAGTTCGCCAGCACCGCCTTGGACCGGGCCAGCTCGGGGTTCTCGGGCGGCAGCTCCCGGCGGCGGATCTCGTAGGACCGGCGCAGGTAGGGCTCGGCCTCCACGAAGCGCTTCTGCGCGAAGTAGGAGCGGCCGATCTCGCGCAGGGGATAGGCCATGTGGGGATGGTCCGGACCTTCGGCCTTCAACACGATGGCCCGGGCCTGTTCCGCCAGCCGGATCGCTTCGGGGAACTCCTTGAGCTCGCGGTGGACGCCGGCGAGGAGCAGCAGGGCCGCGGCCACCTCGGGGTGATCGTCCCCCAGGTTCTTGCGGCGGACCTCCAGAGCCTCCCGGAAATACGGGATCGCATTCTCCCGGGGATACTTCTGCGACAGGATCGCTCCCCCCAGGTTGCCCGCCACGACTCCCACCATCCAATGGTCGGGCCCGTACTGGGTCTTGACCCGCTCCAGGACCTCCCGGTAGAGGGCTTCCGCTTCGGGATCGCGGGCCATGAGGTGAAGCGCCATGCCGAGCTGGTTCGCGGTGTTGTTGAAATCCGGGTGGTTGCGGCCGAGGAGCCGCTCCTGGGCGTTCAGGGTCTCGCGGAGCAGCGCTTCCGCGTCCTTGTACCTGCCGAAGTCCATCAGGATCTCGCCGTAGAGCCCCTGGTGGCGATAGACCTCGAGGGCGCCGTCGCCCAGCAGCCGGCGCTCCATCTCCAGGCCCTTCCGGAAGAGGCTCTCGGCGGCTTCATAGTCCCCGAGGTTCCTCATCAGTTGGGCCTGGACCATGAGGGTCTCCGCGACCACGGGACCTTCCGCCCCCTCGTGTTTGCGGGCGATCACGAGCGCCTCCTCGTGGAGCTTCGCCAGCTCGCGGCTGGCCTTCGGCCGCACCAGGGACGAGCCCAGGAGGTTGAGGGCCTTCGCGACCTCGATGTGCTCGTCGCCCAGGAAGCGCCGCTTGAGGGCGAGGGACCGCCGCAGAAGCCGTGCGCTCTCCTTGTACCTCCCGCGCTCGAAGTAGATCCGTCCCAGATACTCCAGGGTCCGGGCCACCTCCAGGGACTCGGGGCCGTAGAGCTCCCGCCGCAGCTCCAGGGCCTGCCGCAGGAGAGGCTCGGCCTTGTCGTAGCGGCCCAGGCCATATTGGGCTTCCGCCAGGGCCTGCATCACCGCTCCCTGCACGCCGGGCTGTCCCTTCAGGCCGCTCGCGGCCCGTACCGTGCCCTGGTCCAGGATCTCGTGCGCGGTCAGCCGCGCCCCTCGCGTCTGATAGGGGTCGGCATTCTTGAACGTCTCCACCAGGAACGACAGGGCGTACTGCGCCTTGTCCCTCTCCCGGGCGAGCAGGCGGTGCTGCCGGAACAGGCTCGCCATGAAGCCCGCGACGACCAGGGCCACCACCACGGCCGCCGCCACCGCCGCCCGGTGCCGGACCACGAACTTGCGCGTCCGGTACCGCAGCGTGTCCGGCCGGGCGATCACCGGCAGGTCGTCCCGGTGCCGCTCGAGGTCGCGGGAGAGCTGGGCCACCGAGCGGTACCGCCGCCCAGGCTCCTTGCGCAGGGCCATCAGGACGACGTTGTCCAGGTCGCCGCGCAGCCGGCGCTGGAGCCCCTGGGGACGGGTCTTGCGGGCCTTCGCGATCTCTTCCGGGAAGACGGCGGCGCTGGGCCGCTCCGGCTCCTGCTCGCAGATCGCCCGCTCGATCTCGTAGGTGACCTCCGCCGCCGGGTAGGGGCTGCGGCCGGCGAGCATCTCGTAGAGGAGGACGCCGAGGGAGTAGACGTCGCTGGCGGTGGTCACCGCCTCCCCCTTCACCTGCTCGGGGCTGGCGTAGCTGGGGGTCATGACGCGCAGGCCGGTGCGCGTCAGGGGACCCGAGTCGGCGGCGACCTTGGGCTCGAGCTGCTTGGCGATCCCGAAGTCCAGGAGCTTCGGCTCCCCGTCCGCGGTCACCAGGATGTTCCCCGGCTTGAGGTCGCGATGGACCAGCAGGTTCTGGTGCGCGTGCTCGACCGCCGAGCAGATCCGCCGGAAGAGGTCGAGGCGCTGATCGACGGTGAGCTGGCGCTGGTCGCAGTACTCGTCGACCGGCACTCCGTCCACCAGCTCCATGACCAGGAACGGCCGGCCGTCGGCCGTGGAGCCGCCGTCGTAGAGCCGGGCGATGTTGGGGTGCTGGAGGCGGGCCAGGATCTGCCGCTCGGCGAGGAAGCGGTGGTAGGCCTCGGTCCCCTCCAGGCCGGCGCGGAGGATCTTGACGGCCACCTCCCGCTGGTACTCCGCGTCGTCGCGGCGGGCCAGGTAGACGGTCCCCATGCCGCCGCCGCCGATGCGGCGCAGCAGGCGGTAGGGGCCGAGGCGCCCGCCCTCCTCCTCCTCGCCGGTCAGGGGACGCCAGCCGAGGATCTCGCCGGCCGGCCGCTCCAGGAAGGTGGCGTCGCGCTCGTCGGCGGCGAGGAGGGTCTCGACTTCGCGGCGCAGGTCCTCGTCGCCGGCGCAGGCGGCGTCGAGGAACGCTCCCCGCTCGGCGGCGGGCAGCTCCAGGGCCTGGGCGAAGATGCGGTCCACGGTCCGCCAGCGTTCAGGGTCTTTCACACCGCCCCTCCTGGGATCGCAACTGGCAATAGAGCCAGGCCTTGGCGCGCCGCCACTCGCGGCCGACGGTCTCGGGCGAGATCCCGAGCTGGGCCGCGGTCTCCTCCAGGTTGAGGCCGGCGAAGAAGCGCAGCTCGACCACCGCCGCCTTGCGGGGATCGAGGGTCTCCAGGCTGGTGAGCGCCTCGTCGAGGGCCAGCAGGTCGGGGTTCTTGCCGAGGGCCAGGTCCGCCGCCTCGGCGAGCGTGACCCGCTCCCAGCCGCCGCCCCGCTTGGCGCGGTTGCGGTTGCGGGCGTGGTCCACGAGGATGCGCCGGATGAGGTGGGCGGCGAAGGCGAAGAAATGGGCCCGGCTGGGCCACTGGAAGCCCGCCTGTCCCTGGAGGCGCATGTAGGCCTCGTGGACCAGGGCGGTGGCTTCGAGCGTGTGGTCGTCCCGCTCGCGGCGGAGCTGCCGCGCGGCGATGCGCCGGAGCTCCTGGTAGACCATGGGCAGCACCTCTTCGGCCGCCTGTGGGTTGCCGGAGCTCCAGTCCTGGAGCAACTGGGTCACGGTTCCGTCTGCTATCCGCATAGGCTTGACGAATAAGTGTCGGAAACCTGTCGAAACGTCACACCCGTCTTGCCCCCTGTTTCTAGATGTCTAGATTCCCACTTTCATGTCGGGGGGCTGGCGGTTTCTGTCAGGAGCGCTCTCCTTCTACGGAAGCCGGACGTCGAATGTCACAAGAGCATATCAAGGAAACGCCGCGTACGGAGGAGGCTTCTGCAAGATCCATGAAGACCGTGATTGAATGCGGCTATCCTAACCGATCCCATCCACCCTCTTGACATCATTCCCGGCATCTGGCACCTTATTCACATCAAGCAGGACTGATTCCCCTCCGGCGCCGATTCGCGGTTCCGGAGCTTAACCCCGGGCTCAGGGAGGCCCATACTGAGGAGAAGGACCATGTTGAAGCAGGAAACGACGGTGAAGGGAAGGTTGGGTAAGTTGCAGCGGTTGCTGGCGAGGTTGAACGGCAACCGGGCGGAGCTGGCGCACATGGAGGTGAGCATCGCCCGCCTCGAGGCCATGCTCGCGCAGGTCGCGGAGGCTGCCGACCGGCAGGCGTTGCACACGGCCGGCAAGCAGGAGGCCTCGAAGCAGTTCCAGGCCGCTCTGGTGGAGGGTGAGCGTCTGGCCACGGTGCTGCAGTTGGCGGTCAAGCAGCACTACGGCATCCGTTCGGAGAAGCTGGCCGACTTCGGAATGAAGCCGTTCCGGGGCCGGAAGCAGAAGACGCCCGACCCCGCGACGCCCCCGGCCCCCGAGCCGGAGCCCACCACCCCTACCCCCTAGCAGGATCCGTTCCGATCACATCCGGGGGCATGCCCAGCACGCCCCCCACTTTTTTTCTCCCCCCTGGGACCGCCGGCGTCCCGCCGGCCCAGCAACCCCGTAGAGACGTCACAGACGATCAACGACACCGCCCGCGGAAACCACGGGGACGGCGTGACGTCTCCTCGGAGGGCATACCGCCCGCCCCGGCAATACATCTTGAACCGGCCCGGCCCGCAAGGCGCGAAATATAAGCTCATGGGCTCTCCACATAAGCTTATGTCCTCGCCCGATCTCCTTATCTCGCCAGATATAAGCTCATGGGCTCTCCACATAAGCTTATGTCCTCGCCCGATCTCCTTATCGCGGAGATATAAGCTTATGGGCTCGCTCCATGAGCTTATGGGATCAGCAGATAAGCTCATCGCCGGAGATATAAGCTCATGGGCTCGCCACATGAGCTTCTGTGCTCAGCCCATAAGCTTATCGGCGCAGATATAAGCTCATGTCCTCACCACATGAGCTTCTGTGCTCGGCACATAAGCTCATCGGCGGAGATATAAGCTTATCGGCTCGCTCCATGAGCTTATGGGATCAGCAGATAAGCTCATCGCCGGAGATATAAGCCCATGTCCTCGCCCCATGAGCTTATGGGCTCAGCCGATCTCCTTATCGCCCGGGATATAAGCTCATGTCCTGAGCCCATGAGCTTATTTGGCGGGCACATAAGCTCATCGGCGGAGATATAAGCTTATGGGCTCGCTCCATAAGCTTATGGGATCAGCAGATAAGCTCATCGCCGGAAATATAAGCCCATGTGGCGAGCCCATGAGCTTATGGGCTGAGCCGATCTCCTTATCGGCGGAAATATAAGCCCATGTCCTGAGCCCATGAGCTTATTTGGCGGGCACAGAAGCTTATCGGCGGCCCCCATCTGCCGAGATCGCCGGCGAAACGAAAACCTCTCGCCCCCTTCTGTAGAGACGCCCCGTGGGGCGTCTCCGCGGCGGCCCATCCTCTTACACACATCTCGCCTCCATTTACGAAAACCTGTGTGCGAGGCGGTAGAGACGCCCCTGCCCGTTTCAGAACGCCCTCGGCAGGCCGTCCACGTCGGGGCGTCTCGGGGCGGGAATGCCGGTCCGTTCGGCCATCACGTCCGGCGGGGCGCAACCAGATCACCCTCCCCTCGTCCGGCGAGGGCGTGAATCCGCACCAGCATCTCCGTCCCCGAGACGACCCGACGTGGGAGACCTCCGGAGGGCGTTCTGAAACGGGCTGTGTCGTCTACCGCCCTTCCGGTTGGTTGTCCATGGCTGACAAGATGTGTGTAAGAGGATGGGCGCGAGCCCCAGGCTACATGCCTGCACCCTCTTCGAGGCGCTCTGAATGATGACCGCCCCAATCCCACCGTACTGATCTGGTCACTTCCGACCGCCCAGCTGGCCATCTACGACGACGCGACCCTCTCGCAATCCCACCGTACTGATCTGGTCAATTCCAACGCGGCCGAACGATTCACAGAGCAGCATCCGGACTGGCGTGCCCCAGGGTCGCAATCCCACCGTACTGATCTGGTCACTTCCGACTTCTCATCTTTGCCAGGACCTCTCGGGGCTTCCTGCGGCTCGTCGCAATCCCACCGTACGACGGCGACGGACCTCCTGGTCGGCGAGGAGATCAACTTCGAGTCGCAATCCCACCATACTGATCTGGTCACTTCCGACTGTGGCACTGGAAGACGAAGCACGAACGCAACGGTCACGACGGGTCGCAATCCCACCGTACTGATCTGGTCACTTTCGACCATGCCCTTCGCTGCCATCCACGGAGACCCCGACGTTCTGAAGTCTCAATCCCACCATACTGAGCTGGTCACTTCCGGCGATGACTGACGGCACCTTCAACATCAAGACCCAGCTATCGCAATCCCACCGCACTGATCTGGCCAATTCCGACCTTCCGTATTCCAATCGGAACGCCCCACTCCTTCTTACGGTCGCAATCCCACCGTACTGGTCTGGTCAATTCCGTCGAAAACCGCTAGAGCTACCACAGCAGCGGCAAACATTGCCCGTGTGTCGCAATCCCACCGTACTGATCTGGGCAATTTCGACGAAGGGATGCTGAAGCGGGGCGAGTTGGACATCACCAAGACGTCGCAATCCCACCATACTGATCTGGGCAATTCCGGCCCTACGTGGTTTTGACGCACCCGACCGTCACGTATCGCCACTTTTCGTCGCAATCCCACCGTACTGATCTGGTCAATTCCGACTACGCCATCTGGGTGCGCGAGCGCGTCGAGGCCGACGAGGAGTCGCAATCCCACCGTACTGATCTGGTCACTTCCGACATCCCGAAGGGACGGAACCCGGCGAGGTCACCGCTCTTCTCATCGGCAAGTCGCAATCCCACCGTACTGATCTGGTCACTTCCGACTCTTCTGGATGACCGTCGCCTTCGGTATCCCGCTCGTGCTGTCGTCGCAATCCCACCGTACTGATCTGGTCACTTCCGACCTTCGAGCTGCGGCGGCTGTGTCCAGGCTCAGAACGTCATTACGTCGCAATCCCACCGTACTGATCTGGTCAATTCCGACGAGGGCCTCAATGGCTACCGGGAGAAGGTCGAAGCCCGGGTCAAGTCGCAATCCCACCGTACTGATCTGGTCAATTCCGACACCTTCTCGACGAATGAAGCCTACCCGCTGCTGCGCACCGCCAGTCGCAATCCCCCCGTACTGATCTGGTCATTTCCGACGGTTCTCCTTTAACTCCCACACTCCCCCCTTCTTCTTTGCCAAGTCGCAATCCCACCGTACTGATCTGGTCAATTCCGCTCCGGAAGCGCGTCCTGGGTCCAAACACTGTCGTCGGCCAACCCGAAGCCAAGTCGCAATCCCACCGGACTGATCTGGTCACTTCCGTCCTGACACTAGAAGGAGTAGTCTCAGATGAAGTTTCACCTCACCGCCGCAATCCACCGTACTGATCTGGGCAATTCCGACAAAAGCGTAAGCAGCCAAAGGTGAAGCCAAGCCCTGTGAGAAAGTCGAAATCCCACCGTACTGATCTGGTCAATTCCGACGGCTCTCTGGGCACTGCGCTACTTCGGCCAGTCTCTGAGAAAGTCGCAATCCCACCATACTGATCTGGTCACTTCCGACGAGTCCGAATGTGCTCATCCGCAACGCTCATCATGACAACCCCATCGCAATCCCATCGTACTGATCTGGTCACTTCCGACTCGGATGTACTGTCAATTGCTCCGGGTTCTGCACGGAGGAGTCGCAATCCCACCGTACTGATCTGGTCACTTCCGACGACGCAATAAAAGGGTGCTGAACTGTAAGTTGATCGTCTTCAAGACGCAATCCCACCATACTTATCTGGTCAATTCCGACGATTCTGGTTCCTGGGACTGGCGACAGTCCTTTCCATCAAGTCGCAATCCCGCCGTACTGATCTGGGCAATTCCGACGTGGCCGGCGTGACGCTCTCCAAGATGTTGAGCTGGGGCGAAGTCGCAATCCCACCGTACTGATCTGGTCACTTTCGACGGTTGAGTTCGAAGAGATGGTGATGACCGACCCTCCGACGTACAAGTCGCAATCCCACCGTACTGATCGGGTCACCTCCGACCGGCACCGACGTCAGCAAGGACCCACTGCTTTACCTCGGTGAGTCGCAATCCCATCGTACTTATCTGGTCAAGTCCGCCACGGTTCGATTACCTGCGCACTCAAGATTCGTCCCCGCCGGGTCACGTCGCAATCCCACCGTACTGATCTGGTCAAGTCCGACTGGGCGTTCTCGAACAACCACAACCGCGCGGCCTACGGTCGGTCGCAATCCCACCGCACTGATCTGGGCAATGCCAACGGCAAGGGGAACGTCAAGCTGGAGTTCATGTACGAGGCGTCACAATCCCACCATGCTGATCTGGTCACTTCCGACGATTAATGTGTTGCCCGAATTCCTCAGGGCCGAGTGGCCGTCGCAATCCCACCGTACTGATCTGGTCACTTCCGACCGCCGTCTGCGTGGACAGCGGATGTCGCCTGCAGTTCACGGGAATTGTCGCAATCCCACCGTACTGATCTGGTCACTTCCGATACACCATAAATGGCGGAGGTGGCACCGATCTGTGCAGCGGCGAGTCGCAATCCCACCGTAATGATCTGGTCAATTCCGACACAATGAAAGAGGTCAACAAGAAGATCCGGATCGCCCGTCGGTCGCAATCCCACAGTACTGATCTGGTCACTTCCGACTTGAACAAGTCAGCATGCACCCTAACGACTTCATAGAGACGTCGCAATCCCACCGTACTGATCTGGTCACTGCCGATGGGCGAGCTGCTGGCCGACTTCATCGCCGAGTTCTGGGAGTCGCAATCCCATCGTACTGATCTGGTCAATTCTGACCATCCCCGAAAACCACCCGACGCCGCAGCGGTACGCGTTGTCGCAATCCCACTGTACCAATCTGGGGAATTCCGCTCATCGCCTGGATCACGTCGGGGCTGCATTACATCCGGGTCCTGGAGTCGCAATCCCACCGTGCTGATCTGGTCACTTCCGACTACGACTGTTTCACGAGTTGCTACGACGGTTGGATGTGGTGGTCGCAATCCCACCGTACTGATCTGGTCAATTCCGCCGCCGGCTATACGAGGTTGGAGCAGGTCTCGTTCCTGTCGTCGCAATCCCACCGGACTGATCTGGTCATCTCCGGCCAGCCACTTACGGCGCGCTCGTGGCGCCTCGAAGAGGCATAGGCATGTAGCCTGGGACGCGAGCCAATTTTCGCCCCAGGCTACATGCCGCCTGCCCTTCAGGCTGCACAGAAGCGCGGGATCAATCTAGTCATTCAGTTTTCAAAGAACATATCAGCATTTATCCCATGGATGATGCCAAGTCGTCGCGATCCCACCGGACTGACTTGGTCAATTCCGCCGGCTACTTCAACTTCGTGGTCCATGAGGTCGTCCAGAGGCAGTCGCAATCCCACCATACTGCCCTGGTCACTTCGACACCCTAGAGCCAACGGACTCCTCCACCAAAGACAGACTCGCCAATGCAAAGGGGATGTAGGCCAAGCCGAGAGGATTCCCCTGGCGGAGCAGTTCAAGGCGGGCTCCCCGGACGGCCTCTCCGAGCCTTTTACCATTGAGGAAGCGTTGCAGGCACGCTTCGGCAAAATCGCACGCCAAGCGCTCGAAGACCGTGATCTCGGTTCCGATCACTCCCGCCGCCGCGGACTCTTCGACGAAGGCCGCAACCAGGTTGATCGCCACCTCCGGCGCCAACGCAGTGGTGTGGCAACCGTTAATGAAAACAAGCGGCCGCGGATTTTTCCAGACGATGCCATTGGCCGGCAGGTTGTCGGGCGTGATGCCGCTCTCGTTGTAGCCGACCTCAAAGTAAGGGATCCGGCTGGCGGTGACTCCACCATGGCAATAAAAATATACGATCTGCGCTCGGGTTCCCTTGAGCATCCTGAGGACTTCGGCGCGAGTGGCTCCCCGTTCCCAACCGAGGCCTGAGCGCAGTTTCCGGAGGGCTGCTTCGTGCGTCTCGCGCAGGCGCAGCTTCGGGTCCGTGGAGACTCCAATGGCGATTCTGGGAGCACCCTGGAAGGGAATCTGCCCAGGCACGTCCGGCGCCTCCGCCACGGAGACCGGGAGCCCGAGGGCGTGGCGAAATCCCCAGAAACCGCTTGGACAGATCACCGGGCCCGCCTCCTCCAGGAGCCGCCGGGGATCGGCACGGATCGCGGCGGCCCGCTGGCGTTGCGGACAGCCGCCTTGGAAGCAGGCGCACTCTTCGAGCGGAGCGGCGCCCGCCAGAGCCGCCTCGAAGGCCTCGCACAGGCGGTGCTCCGTGGTGGCGATCGGAAAGGCGTTGGTATCGACGGGAATGTCATAAAGGATCGCCGCCGGCCAAACGAGGGAGGACGACTCCTTGAGCGCCACCTGTGCGAGACCGGAGGCGAGCGTCGCCCGTTCGAAACCCTCGCGGTCTCTCCCCGCCAGGCGCCGGGAGAGTTGGAGATAGAGCCGATAGCCGGCATAGGCCAAACGTGCCAGATCGGCTGCAAGGTCGCGGCGGTCCCGCGGGTGGTTGTAACGATATTTCGTCTCCGGATCCCACTTCAGATTCCATTCGCCGGCATCGCCCCAAGCTGCCAGGCGCAGGGCCTCACGGCCGAGGCGGATCTCGTCTTGAAGAGCGAGAGCCTCGACGTGGATGTCGTTCTTGACCCACTCGGCTCCATCCGCACCGAAAAACCGGAAGTCATGGCCGGCCTCACCACCGTTGATCATCAAGCTGAACTGGTGCTCGCCCAGCTTGCCGAGATGGGCCGGCGACAGGCTGCGGGAGAGCACGTAGTCTGGGGAGGAACGGAGCCGGCTTCCCTGCTGGTTGAGCACCGGGGGGATCGCGCGGGTCTTGCCGGCGACGACTGCCTCGACCAGCAGCGAAAGGACCAAGACCTGCTTGTAGTACAGGTTACAGCGGAGACGGGCGATTCCGACGCGGTCCGGGGTCTTGATCGGAAAGAGCAGGCGCTTGCGGTATCTCCGCGATGTCAAGTCCGCCCCTGGCTGGCGTTCCGCTTCAACGATCCCGTCTTCGCGCAGACGGAGGACGCCGACGTCGGCTCCCGGCTCGATTTCGAGCTCGCCGGGAAAGCTGAAGAGCGCCACTTCGAGCGTGGCCCCCAGGGGGACCTCCTCCGGCAGATCGATGCGTTGGCCCTCGATCGCTCCGGCGACCGGTTTGCCGATCGACAGCCAGTAGAAATAGCGCGTTCCAGCGGAAAGCGGCTCCTTGGAGTTTACGTGCCCCCCCGGCGTCGTGACTGGCGCGAACCCGGACTGTACCCGTCGCTCCCGGGAGGAAGGCGCTTTCGGAGCCCCGCGCCTCCGCTCAGTAGTTCCGGCTGGCCTCGTCTCAGGCTCCTCTCGGTCGTCACGGTCGATCCTAAGCCGTCTGGAGGTTACCCCGAATTCTTCATAGCCGGGAGGCTTACCATCGGCAGGTGGAGGCGAGATAGCGCTCACAGTTACCTTGTCGTCACCAAGATCATCATTACGTTTGCGCTTACGGCCGGACTTAGGTCCGGTCGCACGCCCTTCATCTGCGCCACGGGTACGAGCACGTTCGAAGCGGTCGAGGAAATTCCCCAACATCTTATCGAGCTGTCTCTGTGGGACTTGCTCGGCCGCGCGCCAGAGGTCTTCCCAAAAAGAGTCCTTGTAGGTTTCCCGGACCTCCCTCTGGAAACGCTGCCACTCCTCCTCATTCGGAAAAGCCGAGCTCGTGAAGCGAGCTTGAAGAGGCTTTAGACGGCTCGGCAAGCGAAGATCTCGGAGGAGAAGGATCACCTTCTGAGTCAGCGGTCCAGAAACCACTGGGACGAGGGCAAGTATGAGCTCCGAAGAGCCCGAGTACGTTCTTAGGAAAGACCGAACCCTATCGATCGCTTGGTTGTCCATCCTTGCTAAACCTACTGAGTCCGATCGTTACCGCCGGTGGCCAACGGCGTCTGGCCCCCCGGAATGTCATAGGGATCCACCGGCTTTTTGCGGCGTCCATCCAGGAACCAGTCGGAATCAAAATTCTTGGACCGTCTGACCAGAACGACGAGCACCAGCAGGTAGCTGAAGAATCCCGTGAAGAGCCCGATCCCGTAAGCCCCGAACAGGTCGGAGCCCTCCGGGAAAAGTCCCAGCACGGCACTGCCGCCCACGGCCCCGATCAGCGTGACCAGATCGCTCAGTTGCACCTCTCCTCTGCGATAGCGATTGATGTAGTAGACGTACCAGCCAATCAGGGCGCCGAAGCCGCCCGCGCCGAGCATCTGGATCGTGCTCGCCGGATGCGAAGTGTCTACCGCCATGCCAAATCCCTCCTTGTTCAATGAGCCGCGATTTCGCGATGCCAAGCCAGACGCAGGATCAGTGCGAGGACTGCCGCAACGCTTCCTGCGACCAGGGCCTTTCCACCCGCTAACGTCCAGACAGCGGTTCCGGCGAGAAGAGAGAGCCCAGCCAGTGCCAAGCGGAAACCCCAAAATCCCCGTAAGCCCCCGCCCAGTCCCGCCACTAACCAACCCCAGACCAGACCCAGCCCTATACTGCCCGCCAAGATGAATCCGTTCATATCAATTCCTCAAGGAATACAGAAACTATAGCAGAACCTTCCGCGCCATGGCTCTGGCCGGAGAGGCCGCTCCTGGTAAGACACGGCTTCCTCCAAAAGGGTAAGACCGCCCTTCTCCTCACGAGCGCTTGTAGGTTGAGCCGGGTCCTGCCCCTTCAGGGCAGATGGGAATTGGGAGGGGAGACTGCCTACCCGGCGCTGAAGCGCCGGGCTATTCAAATTTCGCCCATTCTGGGCGATCCATGGGGTCAGGCATGATCATGGACGGCCAAGCATATCCGATCGGAACCGTCCCTTGAGGGACAACCGCGGGTAGCCCCACGGTTTCAACCTGGGGCGGCGGAGGCCTCTTACCAATCCCGCACGACACGTGTCTACCCGGATCAGATGAGCCGCCGCGGCCTGGAATCGGCTCCAGGATCTCCGCCGCGCTCACCCTTTCGGGAGGCCCATGGAATACAAGAACTTCAGGGTCAGGATCGAGGCCGCGCCCTCAGGCGGTTTCAGGATCTCCGGCGAGTCCGACTTCGGCGAGGAGACCGAGACGTTCAGGGTCCCTTTTCCCAGGCGGCGGATCGAAAACCTTCCTCTGCTTTTCGAGCGCCTCCGGAAGGCCCAACAAGAGGAACAGGAGCTCCGTCCGACGGCGGAGGAGATCGGAGACGAGTTGTTCCGTTCCCTGTTCTCAGGCAAGGTGGGTAAGCTCTTTCAGAAAACCCGGGTTCGTCTCGAAGCCCAGGGGCTGGGGCAGGCCATGGCCTTCGAATCCAGCTCGATTTCGATCTCAACGACTCCAGCCTCATTCCCTTCGCGGCGTTGCCCTGGGAGCTGCTGCGGGACGGCTCCGGGGACGGATTCCTCTCTCTGATCTCGCGGACTTCGCTCGTTCGCTACATCCCCATGAGCTGGTCGCCTGCGTACGATTTCAGGGGTCCGCTCAAGATCCTGGTCGTCCAGTCGTCCCCGAAAGAACGTGTAGCCCGATCGACTTCAACCCAGTGGGAAGAGATCTGGAAGGAAGCTCGGTCCGCGGCCGAACATTCGCGTGGATTCCATCCTCCATCCGAGTCTGGCCGGATTGCAAAAGAAACTCTCAGGAGAACACTTGGCATGTGCTCCATTTCGTGGGGCATGGAGGATTTGGAGCAGGAGACCGGGCAGGGCTGGCTCTGTTTCGAGAGCACTTCCGGCGATGCCGAGCGAATCACGGGGACGACGCTGGGCCAGCATCTGAAGTCCTCCGACCTTCGTCTGGTCTTCCTCAACGCCTGCAAGACGGGCATGATACGTCGCAACCGAGCAGGATTCCTTCAGGTCGGTCGCTCTGGCCCTGGTACAGGCCGGGGTTCCCGCCGTGATCGGGAGCGCAGGCACCGTTCTCGAACAAGGCCGCGGCCAGCTTTAGCGCGGCGTTCTACAACCGAATCGCCGCTAATGATCCAGTGGACGCCGCCATGGTCCAGGGCCGCCTTGCGGTCATGACGCACTCTTCCTTTCGATTGGGGAAATCCCGTTTTGTTCACCCGTGTGGCGAATTGCGACATTCTCCGGCCGACGGCCTCAGGCTCCGAGCCGGTGACGCGGTGCCCTACTGCGCCGGGCGGATCCTCCACTCCCCTTCGCCTGGGAATCCGCACGTTCTCGGATACGCCGGGCAGGCCGCTCTGGGGCAGGGAGATGGACGACGAGTGCGACGACATCCTCGATCTCCGCTCCCTCTTCACCGGCGAGGGTGGCCGCTATGCGGGGGACGCCGTCCATCTGGAAGGAGGAGGTCGTCCCCCGGATGCGCAACTTCATGAGGAGGGCCATCGCCGCGCGGCGGCCGATCCATCTGAACTTCGCCAGCCATGCCAGCACCGCCTTCGCGGCGGGCTATTTCCTAGAGGCAAAGAGCGGGCTGGAGATCACGATCCGGCAGCGGGGACAGGCCGGCTTCTCGGAGTGGCGCCCCCTGGCCGGCAGGGATCTCAAGGGGCCTCTGTTTCTGCGGGAAGGGGATCTGCCAGGGACCGAGGACGCCCGCGACGTGGCCCTGGCGTTGGGCATCACCTGGCCGGTTCTCAAGCATATCGAGGAGTACATGAAGAACGCCCGGCTCGCCGTGCACCGCGTGCTGCCGGCGACGCTCGCTCCCGCGCCGTCCCCGCTTGGAGTCCAGGACGGCCTGCACGCGTTCAGGCTCGCCGAAGCCATCCTGCACCGGGTCCGGCAGCGGCCGTCTTCCGAGAGCGGTGGAACCGTCCATCTTTTCGCCGCCGCGCCGAACGCGCTGCTCTTCTTCCTGGGCCAGCTCTGGCAGGGGCTCGGCCCGATCCAACTCTACGAGCATGACTTCTTCAGCGGCCGTCTCGGGGACTACAGCCCTTCGATCCTCCTGCCGCCCGCCGAGGCAGATCCGGAAACCATCTGAACGAGCGTCTTACCAATTTTCCACGGCTCGCGTCTCACCCATCAGTTGGAGAAACGACGGACGGAAACGATATGGCCCAACCTACCGCACCGCCCCATGAACGAGAGAGCCTCGAGCACGTCTCCGAGGTCTCCCGCAACGCCCTGAAGGAAGCCGCGGGAGGCCGGGACGTGCCTTCCGAGCTGGTCCGAGCCGTGGCCGAAGGCCAGGGCGTGAGAGACCGGGTCGCCGACCTCTCCCGCCGGCTCGGCGGAGACGGCGGCAAGCTCCTGGATCTGGTGATTTTCGATACGGACCGCATCGCCTCGTACGTGTTCGAATCCAGCCGGCCGCCCGTGCTCGCCGGCGCGTCCAAAATCCTCCGCGGCCTCAACGCCGGGATCGCCGAGAACTACTCTTCCCGCACGATCTTTTCCGGCGGTGGCGAAGGCCTCCTGCTGGTCCCCGCGGGCCAGGGGGAGAGCCTGTGCGAGGAGATCCGGCGGCGCTTCCGCAAGGCGACCGGCGGCGCGCTCGGCGTCACGGTGGACTGGCTGCCGGCCGCTCCCGAGGACTTCCTCGCCGACGGCGGCGAAGACAAGGCCTCATCAGGCGTCCGGCTGGTCTCGGGGACACAGGCCGTCCTTTCCCGCCTGCGGGACCGCATCCGGGCGCGGAAGGACGCCAGCCTTCCCGAACGTTCGAGGGTGGCGGGGGACCGGGCGCGCTGCGTCTCGTGCCGCGACCGCGAGGCCGGCCCCACCAACAGCCCGCGTCTGGGTCCGGACGGCCGCTCCGAGGGCAGGCTCTGCGAGCCCTGCCGGCTGCGCTGGGAGGAGGGCCGCAAGCTCATCGCGGGCAACTCGTTCGAGGACATCGTCAAGCGGTTCGAGGAAGCGCTCGGCAAGAAGGCCGGCGCCAAGTCGCAATACCTCGGCTTCCTCTACGCCGACGGCAACGCGATGGGAAACCTTTTCGGACGCCTCAAGTCCCTGGCCGAGCTGCGCTTCGCGAGCACGGCGGTGAGCCATGTTTTCGAGCAGGCGAACGAGCGGATGAAAGCCGAGGCCGATCTCTTCGGCGGTCATCGGGAAATCCTTCTGAGCCTCCTCGGCGGCGGCGACGAACGGATCTGGATCCTCCCCGGGGCTCTCGCCGTGCGGGCCGCCGAGCGCCTCGCGTCCTGGATCGAAGAGGAGGCTTCCCGCTTCCCCCGGCTGATGTCGCTTCTCGACGCCGCCGGCTCGCCGAAGCTCACGCTCGGCGCCGGCCTCGTGCTCTGCGACTCCGGTTTCCCCGTCCGCTATCAATACGAGCTGGCGCAGGCCCTCCAGAAGAGCGCCAAGGGGATGTTCCAACAGGCCGATCCCCGTGAGGTGGTCTCTTCGATCGACTTCGCCGTCCTGACCGATTCTTCGCCCTGGAGCGAGGACCTGCGCTCCGCCCGCGCGCTGGCCTACAGGACGGATGAGAAAACCTTTCTGCGCACCTGCAGGCCCTACACCTGCGACGGCTTCACGGGCCTGCTCGCCACCGGCAGGGGGGCGAAGCAGGCGAAGCTCGGCAAGTCGCAGCTCTACGCCTTGCGGGAGGGCGCCACGGAAGGGCGGAAGGTGTTCCTGAATCACCTCCGCTACCAGATCGCCCGGCCGCCGGCGGGAGACGCCTACAAGAGGTGGATGGGCTCCGCCGCGTTCACCGAGCCGGGCGGAATCGAAAGATTTTTCTTCCGCGACCTCTCTCCCGGCGTCCAGGGCACCTGGATTCCCGATCTGCTGGAGCTCCAACCGTTCCTCGACCTGCTCCCGGGCGAGGCAGATGAGGCGGAGGCCTGATCGTCATGCCGACTCTCGAGATCACTCTGCAAGGACACCTCCTGGTCGCCGGAGGCCAGGCCGCCGACCTCGGCGTCGACCTCTCGACGGCCCGCCGCTTCGACGGCCTGGACTGGATTCCCTACATCCCCGCCACGGCGCTGAGGGGCGCGGTCCGCCTGCAACTCGAAGCGCTGCTCCAGGGGGTGGATGAGCCCGCGGCGGGACCCTACCCCACCGAGACGGAGCCGCGCCCGGACGATCCGGTGGCCCGGCTGTTCGGCCAGTCCGGACCGCTCCGGGAACGCGGCGGCTCGCTCGAAGGCTCGCTGCGCTTCGGCGACGCCCTGCCGGCGGACCCCGACGCGGCGCTGCAAGCCCTTTCCGTGCGGCCGGGGCTGGAGATCGAGGACGACCTGGCCAGCGCGGCCCAGGCCAAGCTCTACTTCCGCGAGGTGGCCGAAGTGGCCGCGGAGCCCCTGGTCTTCCGCGCGCCGCTCCAGGTCTTCAAGGTCAAGGAGGAGAAGGACCGGGACCGTCTCCGGGCGGCCGTGGAGACGACGGACGCCATCGGCGCCGGCAAGTCGAAGGGAGGCGGCGCCGTGTCGATCCGCTGGATCGACGAAGGCGGCCCCGCGGGGACCGTGGTCACGGGAGACCCCGAGACGGCGGACAGGGTCCGTCTCGTCCTCACCCTCACCGAGCCTTGCCACTTCGGCGATGGCGGGCCGCAGGGCAACCACCACGCCACCCGGATGTACATCCCCGGCGCCACGGTGCGCGGCGCCATCGCCTGGGCTCTCCTGCGCGCCGGGAAGCTCACCGCGGAGCGCCCCGAGTTCCGCGCCCTGTTCCTGGACGAAGCCGCGCCCGTGAGCTTCGGCGACGCCCTGCTCGCCCTCGGCCGGGACGCTGGGCCCGCCCTCCATCCGGCCACCCGGCGGAAGCGGCGGGGGCCGGCCAAGGTCCTGGACGACATCCTCGTCCGGGAGCTGGCGCGGGAGCGCGTCAACCAGCGTCTCGCCGGCCGGGGCGTCTATCTACGCTCCGACGACGGCGACGAGCGCTACGACCCCATCCACGCGCGGCCGGACGACGAGCTGATCCGCCGCCGGCGCACCCGGGTCTCCATCGACCGCGCCACGGGCGCCGCCGCCGACGGGAAGCTGTTCTCCATCGAGCACCTGGAGCCCTGGCTGCTGCCGGAGGAAAAGGAAGGCGAGGAGGAACCGGAGCGGCGTCCGGCGAGGTTCGTCTCGTTCGTCGAGGGACCCGCGAGCGCGCTGCGCCATCTCGCCCTGCTCGCGGGGGCGCACCTTCTGGTCGGCGCCGGCCGCAACCACGGCCTCGGCCAGGTCGAGGCCGAGACGCGGTTCGAGGCCGCGCCAGTTGGCAACGGGATCGGCGCCGTGCGCGAGCTGGCTCGGCGGATCGATCACGAAACCGCGCGGCTCGCCCGGCGGGCGGGCCTTCCGGGCGCCGAGACGGAGAGCGGCGGCGGCGTCCTGCCCGTGGCGCTGGTGGCGCTTTCCGACTTCGTCCCCACGGACCCGGAGCGCCCGCATCCCCTGGCGGAGACGGAGCTGGCGGATCTTTCCCCGTCGCGGCGGTTCCTCCACCCGGGAGCCACGGGCGGCTACGACCAGACGCCCGGCCGCGCTCCCCTGAAGGAGCTTGTGCCCGCGGTGGGCGCCGGCAGCGTCTTCGTCTACAGCGTGGAGGAGGCCCGGCTGGAACAGACCCTCGACGGGGTGTTGGCCCTGCTGCGCCGCGGCGTCGGACGGAATCTCCCGAGCGGCTGCGGCCGGTTCGGACTCTTTACAGGACTTTCCGAGGAGGAATCATGAAAGGCGATCTTGAACCCGCAACCAAGACCTGGCTCGTGGACGAAGCGGAGAAGATCCTCGACAAGGTGAAGGAAGACCGCAATTTCCGCGGCCAGACGGCGCAGCTCCGCAACCTCGTGCAGATCGCGCAGACGGAGTCGGAGGTCCCGGTGCTCAGGAACTTCATCCGTTATCAGACCGGCCGCAACGCGACGAAGAAGTTCTGGTCGTTGATCCATTCCGGAGTGCTGCGGGTGCTGGAGGATATCGGGAAGGCGTTCCCCGACGTGGAGATGCGCCGGAAGGCCATCCTGAGCTTCTTCGGGTATCTGGTCCGCCACTACGTCTATCTGATCGAAGTCCTCCAAGCCAATCAACGGCCGGCTCCGGCGAGGAGGTAACCGTGGATCGCAAAGAATTCCGTCCACGCCTGCACTCGCGTCTCGAACGGATGGTGCTGTTCGATCTCGCCCTGACCTGCCGCACCGGTCTGCACATCGGAGGCGGCAAGAGCGGAGACCTCGTCGGCAGCGACCTGCCCGTCCTGCGGGACGCCGCCGGCCGGCCTCTGGTGCCCGGCTCGTCGCTGCGCGGCGTCCTGCGCTCCGGCATCGAATCGTTCTGTGGCTCGCTGGGTCTGACCGGCGACGCGGTCGGTCCCGAGAAAGCGGACGGCAAGCCCGACGACGCTCTGACCGCCGAATGGCGCAAGCTCACCCTCGTGGAGCGTCTGTTCGGCGCCGCCGCCGACAAGCCCAAGGGCTTCTCCTACGCCTCCCGTCTCCAGATCTCGGACGCGGTCAGCGACGGCTCGGTCGCGGTCGAGCTCCGCGACGGCGTCGGCATCGACCGCGACAACCGCATCGCCGCCCCGGGAGTCAAGTACGACCTGGAAGTGGTGCCGGCGGGGACGCGCTTCCAGGCCTCGGTCCGCTTCAAGAACCCCGCCGACTTCGAGATCGGCCTCCTGGCCCAAGCCCTCTGGATGCTCGACGCCGGTCTCCTCTTACTCGGCGGCAAGTCGGCCCGCGGGCTCGGCTGGATGGCCGTCGAGGCGACCCCGCCCAGGGTCCTCAAGCCCAAGGCCATCCTGGAGCGCCAGGCCGCGGAGGAGCCGGATAGGACTTTCGGCCCGGTCGCGGAGCGTCTGGCAGATTATCTCGACGCCCTGAAAAATCTTGCAAACTCCGTGGAGGAGCCCGCAGCCTGAACGGGCAAGGATGGAAACATGTTCCGAACTCTCCAGAACACCGCGAAGCTCCACTTCACCCTCGTCCCCGACGGACCGATCATCGTCCGGGCGCAGTCCGTCGGAATCGATCCCGGCCCGGCGGACATGGAGTTCCAGCGCACCCGCCGGAACGGCAAGAGCACCGTGTTCCTCGCCGGCTCCGGCCTGAAGGGCGTCCTGCGTTCCCACTGCGAGCGGATTCTCCGCTCTACCGATCACTTCGCCTGCGATCCCACGCAGGTCCAGGACCGCGCCAGGACCTGCGGCTCGCGGAGAAACGCTCCTCCCGATCCCAGGAACTACCCGCACGACGACAACTGCCCGGCCTGCTTCACCTTCGGATCGCTCAAGATGGCCGGCCGGTTCCGGATCTCCGACGCCTTTCCCGCTGAGGGGCTGGAGGAGGTCACCAACCGCACCGAGGTGCGCGCCGGAGTGGGCATCGAGCGCCGGTCCCAGGCGGCGAGCTCCGGCGTCCTCTACGACACAGAGGTGGTGGTCGGCGGCGGCTTCGAGGTCCGTATCAGCGCCGAGAACTACTCGCTCTGGCAACTCGGCCTCATGCTGGAGGCGCTGCGGGACCTCGACCGTGGTCTGGTCCGGATCGGCGGCGGCAAGGCGCGCGGGATGGGAAACGCCAAGGTCAAAGACCTGTCGGTCGAGCTCGGCTTCCTGGATTCCCAGACCGGAAAGCTCAACGGAGCCCGCCGCACGGACCACGAAGCCAAAGAGTACGGCCTGCCGGACAACGACATCATGGACTCTCCCGTGCCCGGCAAGGCGGCGAGCAGCGGTCTCTTCCGTGTCATCCGCTACGAGGGAGAGGATGCCACCCGCCTGGAGGAGGCCTTGATCGCGGGCCCGCTCCGGACCTACCTGGAGAGACGGTGATGGCACGCGTAGGCCTCTCCCGTCCTCCAGGCGACATCCAGCGGAACCCTCCGCCACGGCACGACGCGTGGTCCCGCGATCTCCTGACCGGCGTCCTCACACTGCGCCTCGAGACCCCGCCCGGCCAGTACGTCTCTCCGAGCACGGGCCGCCTCGCCCTGACAACGGGTCCCGGAGGCGAGATCGTGGCCCAGCAGGGAGCGCGGGCCGCGGGCACGCCGGTGATCCCGGGGAGCGGCGTCAAAGGCGCCGTCCGCACCCTCTACGAGTTGCTCTCCTTCTCCTGCGATCCCCTGGACCGGTACAACCGCTGCATCGGAGGCCGCTGCTGCGACGCCTGCTCGCTCTTCGGCTACCAGGGCTACGGCGGGCGCGTGAGCTTCACGGACGCCGTCCCCGCGGATCGCGAGGCGGTGAAAGTGGAAGTCCGGAAGGTCCCCATGCCCTGGACGCCCAAGGCGGACCGGACCCCGGGCCAGTTCCGGCTGTACGACCTGCGAGAGGCCACCTTCCTGGAACCGGGGCGCAAGACGGTCCAGTCAGCCCCCAGGATCCTCGCGCGGGAGGTGTTCTCCGGGACGTTCGAGACCCGGCTCCTCTTCTCCAACCTCACGCCCGAGGAGATGGGCCGTCTCCTCCTCGCTCTCGGCCTCGCCGCCGACCTCTCATCCCGCTTCTACCTCCGGCTGGGCGGAGTCAAGTACGACGGCAAGGGAGCCGTGTCGGTGACGCCGCACGCGCTCTCTTTCGCCGGCCAGACCTCGACGCATAAAGGCGAGGCCTGCCGCGCCGAGTGCCTCCGCTGGATCGAGGCCGCCAGGACCTCGCCCTGGGCCGAGCCGTTCTGGCCGAAGCTCGACGAGCTCGCCAGGGTCCTTGCCCTCCGCAACGGAAAGGAGGGAGCGCGATGAGCCTTTCCCAGACCGAGATCGTGCAACGCGCCGAGCGGCTGGCCACCGAGTTGGTCGGCATGGGCGTCGAGAAGAACGCCCTCCTCTCCGTGGTGGCCGATTTCATGAGCGATCCCAGGGGAGACGTCGAACGGCTCCGGAGGATGCTGAAGCTCCTCAAGGACGGCAGCGGCGGGCATCTCAAGCGCAGCGCCTCCTATGTCCAGCAGATCAAAGCCCTGGCCGAAGGGCTCCAGGAGACTCTGGACGACCAGGGTCTCTCTCCGGTCGATCTCAAGAGCCTTTTCGGCTGGACGGCCCGGCTGCTGCTCGTGCGCGGGGAAGGGGAAGAGCGGCGTGCTCAGGCTGCTCAGGCTGCACCCAGGCGCGCCTCCCAGCCGCCCGCGAAGAGCACCCTCGGCGACCTCGGCGGGGCCCTGGCGAAGCTCAAGGCGGACCTGGAAAAGAAAGAGAAGGGATGAACGGCGCCACCAGCCGGAGGGCACGGGCCTCGGGTGCGCTACACTACGGGCACCGTGCCCTACCGGACCGCCATCGTCTCCCGCCCGCGCTCCTCCCGCGGCGCCACCTCCGCGGAACGGACGTGACCGATCCCTGGCGGGAGACTCCGGAACCTTTGTCCTCCGACGATCCCATCGAGCGCCTCGTCACGCGGATCCAGTCCGGCATCGACGTCGAAGACCATTTCGGCCAGCTCTATCAGCACTTCCATCCCCGGGTGGTCCAATTTCTGTACAACCTCGGCCTGCCTCGCGCGGTCTGCGAAGAGCTGACCCAGGAGACCTTCATCCGCGTCTTCCACGAAATCGGCACGTTCGAGCGCCGCTCGTCCTTCACCACCTGGCTGTTTTCGATCGCCAGAAACCTTTACCTGAACGAGTGGCGGAGACGACGGGCCGTCAAGCGGGACGGCAGAGAGCTGCCCCTGGAGGAGGAGATGGGAGCGGGCTTCGAAGAGAGCGGGAAGGTCGCGCCCGCCCTGGTGGACGGCGCTCCCAGCGCGCAGGAGGAGATCGAGCGCCGCGAGCAGTCGGCGGCCCTCCGGAACGCCGTCGACAATCTCCCGCCCCAGATGCGCAGGTGCGTCCTGCTGCGGGTCTATCAGGATCTCAAATACCGGGAGATCGCGGAGGTGCTGGGCATCAGTCTCGACGCCGTCAAGGCCCACCTCGGCCAGGCCAGGACGCGTCTCCAGCAGTCGCTCGGAGACGGCGAGCGGACCCTGGCCCGGCTCACCGAGAGCGGCCGGGAAAGCGAGGACGAGCGGTGACGGATCATCCCACCCTGGAGCTCCTGGAGGCCTACCGCCAGGGCACGCTCGGACCCGAGGAGGCTGCGGCCCTCCAGGATCATCTGGCTGTCTGCAAGGAGTGCGTCCAGACGCTGCTCGAAATGGGCCGCTTCCAGAAAATGATGGCGGCGGCCGAGCCCAAGATCCCCGAGGCCGGCCGGCCGTCTCCGGCGGAGACCGAGGCCTCCTGGCAGGCCCTGCGGACCCGGCTCGCGCCGCGGCCCGGCGCCTCGCGGCCGGTCCTGGAGGCCTCCGGCCGGTTCCGCCGCTGGACGCCCTCGCGCCGCTCCTTCTTCAGTCTCGCCGCGGCCCTGCTCGCCTGCCTGATCGGCTTTCCGCTCTGGATGTCCCAACGGCCCACGGAGACGCCGGTCATTCTCGTCCAGCCGGGCGCCTTCGAGATCACCCGCGGCGGCAGCGATTCCCGCCCGCCGATCTCCGTGACGCTGGCGGATGCGACGGCGGTCCTCTCCCTGCCCGTGCCTTCGCGGGCGGCGTTCACGTCGTATCGGATCGAAATCCTCACCCTCCGCGGCGAGACGCTCCTCACGGTGACGCCCTCGCTGGTCCCCTGGGCCTCCCGGCCGGACGCCGCCGCTCCGGCCCCGGAGTCTCCGCGAATCGTGGTCTTCTCTCTTCTCCAGGGGGCGCTTCCCGGCGGCGACTATCGCCTGCGCCTCGTGGGCCTGCAAGGCGCTCGCGAGGAGACCCTCGCCGAGCACCCGCTCCGCATCGTCTCCTGAAGACCTTATAATCTCCGCTGAAGTCCTGAATTCGCGGTCCCATCCGTCCTGCTTCCGACGGTCCGGCATGGGCTGCTCTGGAGGGAGGGATTCCTGGCGATTCTCCGGTTCCAGCGGCTCTGCCTGCTGCTCCTTCTGGCCGCCCTTGCCGCGGCGGCCGGCGGGTGCGGACGTTCCTCGGCGCCTCAAGAGGCCTCCGGCGCCGCTCCCGAGGCCTCCCCCGCTCCCTCGACCGGCTCCCCTCCCCCGCCCAAGCCCCAGCTCTTCCCCCTGACACCAGGGACCGGCCGGCCGCGACAGCTCGCGGGAGGCCAGCTCCACGTCTACCGGATCGATCTCGGCCCGGACGAATACCTCGCCGCCACCTTCGAGCAGAGCGGTGTGGACCTCATGATCGAAGTCTTCGCTCCCGGCCCCCGGCGCCTGTATCGGATCGACAGCCCGAACCGCGACCAGGGACCCGAAGACCTCCACCTCGTCGCCACCACCCCCGGCGCCTATCGCTTCGAGATCACCACGAACGGCGCGACGCCCGGGACCTACACGCCGACGCTGCGCGCCTTGCGCACCCCCACGGAAACCGACCGCAGCCAGGCGGCGGGCGACAGGGCGTTCTACGAGGCCAAGGAGATCGAATCCGATCCGGCGCGTTTCTGGGAGACCGTCGCGAAATATGAGCGGTCGATCCGTTTCTTCCAGGAGGCGGGGGATCGGTTCCATGAGGCGTACGCGTATCTCCGGTTGGCCCGCGTCCAGGCACGACCCGCGGGAAACCGCGAAGCGCTCGATCTCTTCCTCCGCGCCGAAAAACTGTTCCGTGAGATCGGCGCCGTTCACTTTCTGATCCTGGCGCTCAACGATCAAGGCCGCTGCGCGCAGCATCTCGGGGACTTCGAGCGCGCCGAAGCGGCGTTCCGGAACGCCATCGAATTGGCCAGCCGTTCCAGCGAGATCTGGGATCAGGCGGCAAGCCGTCACAACCTGGGCAACCTCCTTCAGAGCCAGGGCCGGTCCTGGGAGGCCCTGGGCCACTTCCGCGAGGCGCTGGCTCTCTGGCGACGCCAGGACCGCGTTGAGGCAAGGACCAATGAAGCCGAGACTCTGACCCACATCGGCTGGACCTACCAGTCGACCGGCGACTGGCAGCGGGCCCTCGACGCTCATGACCGGGCGCTGCGTCTGCGCAACAGCGTGGGAGATCCGGGGCTCCGTTCGGTCTCGCTGACGCAGATCGGTTCCATCTGGCTTGCGATCGATGCACGGCGCGCCTTGCCCTATCTCGAAAGGGCTCGAACGTTGCAGCAAGGCATCTCGGGGAACAGGGAGGCTGCAACGCTCGCCGGCCTCGGGGTGGCCTATCGTCAATTGGGTCTCTACGCCCAGGCTCAATCGGCTTACCGGAGGGCGCTGGATCTCTACACGACGCCCCCGGATCCAGGAGGGCAAGGGATCCTGTGGACCAACCTCGGCTGGGTCGCGTTGGAGCTGAACCAGCCGGCCGAGGCCCGCCAGCGGTTTGAGAAAGGTTTACGCCTCGCCCGCCAGACGCGCAATCCCATGGCCGAAGCCCGCGCCTTCCTGGGGCTGGCCGCCGCCGAGAGCCGGCGGGGCAACGACATCCTGGCCCAAAGCCGGGCCGAGGAGTCCCTCGCGATCGTCGAGTCGCTGCGCTCCGCCATCCCCCGGGCGGACCTCCAGACCTCCCACCTGGCCGCCAACGAGGACTCCTACGACCTGCTGATCCGCATCCTGATGGACAGGCACCGGCGGCAACCCGGAGGCGGCTTCGATCTCCAGGCCCTGAGCCGTTCCGAGCAGTCGCGCGCACGAGGGCTGATCGACGCCCTCCGCGAGTCCCGCCAGGCCGAGGAAGCCGCTCCGCCCGCCCCGCCGGAGTTGCTGGCCAGGCGCCGCTCACTGCTCGACGAAGTGGGCGTGATCGACGGCAGACGCCGCCGGCCCGATCTGGCGCCGGCGGAGATCTCGGCGGCTGAGAGAGAGCTGGCGGAGGCGCTGGATCGATTGAGCGAGGTCGAGGCCTCGATCCGGCGACACCGCCTGGGCCAGGGTCCTCAGGCCTCTCCCCCCGATTCGCTGGAGGCACACCGGGCCGCGCTTCTGGAGCCTGACACGCTCTTGCTCCAGTACCATCTCGGCGACCGCCGGAGCTATCTCTGGGCGGTCTCGGCGGCGGGTGTTCAGAGCTTCGAGGTGCCCGGCCTTGAAAGTCTGGAACCGCTCCTCCGCGCCACGTACGCCGAGCTGTCGGGGACCTCCAGCCCGGGTGATCCGAAAGCTTCCCGCGGTCTCGAGCTCAGCCGCATCCTCCTGGGTCCCCTGGCCGGTCATCTGCGGGGCAAGCGCCTGCTGATCGCGGCCGACGGACTCCAGCGGTCCATCCCCTTCGCGGCCCTCCCCTCCCCCGTGGGCAGCCATCAGCCGTTGCTCCTGGAAAACGAGGTCGTCTCCATCCCGTCGCTCACCGTGGTGGCGGAGCTCAGGGACCGCTCGGCCAGCCGCCAACCGGCTCCCAGCGCCCTGAAGATCTGGGCCGACCCGGTGTTCGATGCGAGCGACGAGCGCCTCGCGCAGACTTCCGCGCCTCGAGAGCGGGATGAGAACCAAGACGAGTTCCTCCCTCGTCTGCTCCTGTCCCGGGACGAAGCGGAAGCCATCGCGAAGCTGCTCCCCGGACGGCAGCCTCCCACCGCCCTCGACTTTGAAGCCAGCCGCGAACTGGTCCTCGCGGACACCCTCTCCGAGTACCGGATCCTGCATTTCGCCACTCATGGGATCCTGCGCACCGACCATCCGGAGTTGTCTTCTCTCGTGCTCTCACGGTTCGATCCTCTGGGAAACCCGCGCAACGGGTACCTCCGGGTCTCGGACATCACCGGCCTCCGGCTGCGGGCGGACCTCGTCGTTTTGAGCGCGTGCGAGACCGCTTTCGGGCGGCAGGCCACGGGTGCCGAGACCATCGACCTGCCGGAAGCGCTCCTGGCCGCGGGAGCGCGAAGAGTCCTGGCGAGCCTCTGGCACGTCGAGGAGGAGTCCACCGCCGCTCTGATGGAACGCTTCTATCAACACCTGATCGACGGCCTGCCAGCTCCCAAAGCCTTGCGCGAGGCTCAACTGGCCATCCGCGCCCAACCCCGGTGGCGCGCTCCCCGCTACTGGGCGGGTTTCGTGCTCCTGGGAGACTGGAAGTAATCAGGCTCCGGTCGTCCCTCTTACCAAAATTGCTCTTCAGGTGTCTCCCCCTTCAGCCACCACAGTGGCTGGCCACCTTACGCAACCAGGAGGGAGTCATGATCAAAGCCAAGTCCACCCCGCCGGGCAAAAGCAAGACGAAGAAAAAAAAGAAGAATGACGACCTCGGAGACGACAGGGTGATCGTGACCACTGCCAGTCCTCCACCCGCCGACGGCAAGCCTCCTGGCTATTGCGACGAAAATCCACCGAAGCGCAAAGGTCTTTGATCCAGGCCCGGGACTGCCGAGGTGGAGAGAGCTCGCATGCGATCACGGCTCGGTTTTCATCCGATAGTTCTTGGCGCTCTCCTCCTCGGCCTGACCCTGACGATTCTGGCTTGCCAACCTTCGCCGAGATCGAATCGATCCTACGATGACATCCGCGACCTGATCACTGGCAAGTCGGGCGCCGAAGTCGAGCGGCTCCTGGGCCGGCCCGACCTGCGGGAGAACGTGCTCGACGAGCAGCGCTGGATCTGGTGGAACTACACATATCTCGATGGGGATCAGTACGCCCCCGAGATCCGCAAGCAGATCGTCCATCTGGAGATCATCCTCAAGAATCCCGCCGCTTCAGGCGCCGCGATCCCCGCGGCGCACTGGAGAGTTACAAGCCCGCTCTCCGTGAGCTATTCCATCCCATCCCGGAGCCACTGATCCCATGACGATCGAACCGGCCGCCACCTACCCACTCCCCGCCATCCCCTACCTCCGCCTGCGGATGACCCTGCGCGCCGAGGAGCCGGCCTCGCCGCCGCCGTTCCAGGGCTCGATGCTGCGCGGCGCCTTCGGTCACGCGTTGCGCCGGGCGGCCTGCGCCATGGGAGCCGCGCAGGCCTGTGAAAGCTGTCTTCTACGACACGCGTGTGTCTACCCGCGAATCTTTCAACCGTCCGTCGAAGGCGAACCGCCGCCGTTCCTGCGCGGCATCGATCAGGCAGTGCGTCCCTATGTCTTCGAGCCGCTCGGCGGCCCCGGACGCCTGGAGCCAGGGGACCCGCTTCAGTTCGATCTTCTGCTCCTCGGCCAGGCGGTCGACCTCCAGGCGTACGCCATCCTGGCGGTCGAGCGCATGGCGCGGACCGGGCTGGGCGCCGGGCGCGCCCGCTTCCGGCTGATCGAGGCCGAAGCGGTGGACCCCGGCGGCTCCCCGCGACGCCTCTTCGCGGCCGGCTCGCCGCCTTCCACGGTCCCCGCCCCGCCCCTGCTCCCGCAGCCGGCTCCGCTGCCCTCCGGGCCGCTGGTCCTGCGGCTGGAGACGCCCCTCCGGGTCAAAACGCGCGACTGTCTGAACGACCGGCCCAGGTTCCGCGACCTCGTCTTCAACATGCTGCGGCGCGTCCTGGAGATCGCCCACTTCCACGTCCCCGGCGCCAGGATCGACTGGAGCTTCCGCGATCTCCTCGCGCGCGCCGACGCCGTCCGGGTCGTGGCCTCCGACCTGCGCTGGCACGACTGGCAGCGCTGGAGCCAGCGCCAGCAGGCCTCCATGAAGCTCGGCGGCCTCGTCGGCGAAATGGTCCTGGACGGCGACCTCCATCCCTTCTCGGATCTGCTGCGGACGGCCGAGATCGTCCATGTCGGAAAGGGAGCCACCTTCGGATTGGGGAAGATCGCGATCCAGCCATAAGGCCCCCCCTACCCCCCCGCATAGGCCCAAGGTCCAATTTCCAAAGCTCCCGCCCCGCCCCTAGACTGGCAGCGAGAGAGAGGAGGAATGGGACGATGAGAATCCGAAAACTCACATGGAGTGGTATCGGTGTGCTTGCCCTCGCTCTCGCCGGGAGCCTCCCGGCGCAAGCTCAGACCAACCATCTCTGGCCTAAGTTTTCCTTCACCGCCGGCTCGTACTGGATCGAGATCGACGACACGATCCGGATCGACGCCACGAGCGAGAGGACCGGCACCGACGTCGAGCTGGAAACCGACCTCGGGCTTCCGGACAGCGACTCGCTCACCACCTTCGGCGTCGACTGGGGATTCGCGCGCAAACACTCCCTGGGCGTGCGCTATTACGCCTATGACCGCGAGGGCTCGCGCTCCATCGACCGCGTCGTCACCATCGGCGACGTGACCTTCCCGGTGGGCGCACGGCTCGACGCGTCATTCGAGACCGAGTCGATCGAAGCGATCTACGACTACTGGTTCGTGCGCAAGGACAACATCGGCTTCGCCGGCTCGCTCGGCCTGGTCTACCTGGGCGTGGAGGCCTCGGCCACCGGCACCGCCGTGTTCGGCCCTTCCGGCCAGACCGAGACCCGCGAGGCCAGCGCCAGCACCGACCTGCCGGTGCCGATGATCGGCCTGGCGCTCAAGGGCAGCCCCTGGCACCGGCTGGTCCTCCGCGCCGACGCACGCTATCTCCCCACCGTCCAGATCGGCGACATCGACGGCGAGGCGGCGTCCTACAGTCTCAACGCCGACTTCTACCTCTTCGGGGGCTTCGCGCTCGGCGCGAGCTACGCCGGACACATCTACAAGGTCGACGTCGACCAGTCGAGCTGGCAGGGCTCGGTCGATCTGTCTTCCGAGGGATGGCAAGGATATCTGCGGCTGTCCCTGTGACCGCCGGGAGATAGTCGGGAGATAGAGAATCATGCTGTACGCGCTGGCGACGAACTGGTGGCTCCTGCTGGCGCGAGGGATCTTCGCGATCCTCTTCGGCGTCATGGCCTTCGTATGGCCGGGGATCGCTCTCACCAGCCTCGTGGTGCTCTACGCCTCGTACGCGACGCTCGACGGCGTCTCCGCCCTGGTCCTGTCGCTCGCCGGCGGCGACGGCAGGCCATGGTGGCAGATGGCCCTGATCGGCGCCGTCAGCCTCGCGGCCGGCCTCGGATCGTTTCTCTGGCCGGGCCTCACCGGGTTCGCCCTGCTCCTCCTGATCGCCTTCTGGGCCATCGCGCGCGGGGTCCTGGAGATCGCCGCGGCGGTCCGGCTGCGCAAGCTGCTGGAGGGCGAGATGTGGCTCGCGCTCGCCGGCCTGGTGTCCATCTTCTTCGGCCTCTTCCTGCTGCTCCGCCCCACCGCCGGCGCGGTGGCCGTGGTGTGGATCATCGGGAGCTACGCCATCCTGTTCGGAATCCTGGCCGTCGCCGCTTCCCTGCGGCTCCGCCGCGCCCTGGGAATCGCCAGACGGATCGACATGAAACACGTCCACCGCTCGATGTAAAAGGCCAGGGGGGTGAGGGCTCGAAGGGCGGACCGTGTATAACTACCGGGCCCTATGAAGCCCTCTGTCCTCTTCCCGCTGCTCCTCCTGCTCCTCTCCTCCCCCGCCCTGGCGGACCGCGTCCGCATCCTCGACACCGACCGCGAGGCCCTGGAGGCGCGGGCCGAGCTGGTGCTGACCGCCCGGGAGGAGATCCTCGCCGCCGCCTTCATCTTCGGCGACGACCCTTTCACCCTGACCAGCCTCGCCCTGCTCCGCGACGCCGCCCGCCGGGGCGTGCGCGTCCAGGTCATCGCCGACGCGCAGTGGAACAAGATCCCCCGCGCCGTGCAGGCCCACCTGCTGGCCGAGGGGATCGAGATCCGGGAGTACCACCCCTTCCGCCTCGACAAGCTCCACTGGATCTCCCGCCGCATGCACGACAAGCTGACCGTCGCCGACGGCCGCCTGCTCCTGGCCGGCGGGCGCAACGTCGAGAGCCCCTACTTCGGCTTCGGCCGCCAGCTCCGGCGGCGCAACTACCTCGACTGCGACCTGGAAGTGGAAGGCGACGCCGCGGCCGAGGCCCGCCGCTACTTCCTCGCCCTCTGGGCCAGCCGCGAGGTCCGCAAGACGCGGGTCAAGGCCAACCCCGCCGAGCTCCGCGACGCCGCCCAGGCCCTCGACAAGCACAAGTCCTGGCTCGACGGCCAGATCGAAAAGGCCCGCAACGATCCCGCCCGCGTCCCGGCCGAACGCACCGAGGTCGGACCGGTGCGCTTCCTCCACGATCCTGTAGGCCGCAAGGGCATCGACCCCGGCGTCGCCCACGCGCTGCGCGACCTGCTGGGCTCCGCGCGCGAGTCGGCGGTCATCGAATCCCCTTATCTGATTCCTTCCCGAGCCTTCCGGAAAACGTTGCGGCAGGCGCTCGCCCGGGGGGTCCGCGTGCGCATCCTCACCAACTCGCTGGGGACCACAGACAATCTCTGGGCCCAGGCCGGCTACGTGGGACACAAGAAAGAGCTCGTCCGCGAAGGCGTCGAGCTATGGGAGTACACCGGCCCCGAGTGCCTGCACACCAAGGTCGCGGTGATCGACGGCGAGACGGTGATCGTCAGCTCCTACAACCTCGATCCCCGCTCCGAGCTCCTGAACACGGAGCTGGCGCTAGTCGTCCAGGACCACACCCTCGCCGCCGAGATGCTCGCCGCCATGGACGAACACCTCGAGGGCGCCACGAAGATCGACGGCCGCGGCTATCCCGAGGGGGCGGACGAGCCGTACCCCGGGATCTCCAGAGGAAAGGTCCTGAAGCTGCGGCTGCTGCGGCTGATCGCGCCGCTGGTGAAGAATCAGCTCTGAGCCGGCCTACCGGAACCCCGCCATGACGCTCCGCGTCATGTTCAGCACCCGGACGTTGTCGTTGAGGGTCTTGGTCCCCATCGGCTTGCCGTTGTACTTCTTCTTCGGGTTCGACCAGTAGTTGACCCGCGGGCACTCAAGGCCCTGGCACGGGTACGCCATGATCGTCCGCCACCGCGGCCCTTTCGTGTACTGGTACCCATGCCCGTACGCGAAGGGCTTGGAGCTCGGATCGACGGAGGGGTCGTGCCGGGCGGACAGGAGGTGCCCGACCTCGTGGGCGAATACGGAATTGCCGTTGGCGCACTCCCAGTGCAGGATGGCGAACGCGCTCGTCTCGGTCGAGCCGATCCCGGCCGCTATACCGCACGCCTGCCGCGCCTGGTTGTCCACGATGAGCATCATCACGTCCGCGCCGGAGGCGTCCCGCGCCTCGTGGACCTCGTCCATACGGCCGTCGCCGCGGATCAAGAACCGGTTCAGGTCCTTCAACATGTCGCCCTCGCCGTACAGGGTCAACGCCTTGTGGACCAGCACCAGGTCGATCAGCACGCCGCTGTTGGCGAATCCCTGGTTCGACTCCGCCACCGCGAGCTCGATCATGGCGTCGACGTCGTCGACCTTCTCATTGACGAAAGGCGTGTAGTACACCGCCACGGTGATGGTGCTCTTCTGCGGCCCCCGGGGCGCCCGGGCCTTGTCCAGGGACTGACGGACCGGCATCGGCACCACCGGCGGGTTGTATCCCTCCGGGTGATCGGGAGGCAGCGCGCTCGCCTCCACCTCCACGATGGCATGGCCGCCGCTCTTCAGCGGCCGGATCTGGTAGAGCTGGCCGTTGAAGTGGACGTTGCCGGTGACCTTGTCCCCATTCCGCACCAGCAGCGCCGAGTTGACCGCGTCGAACTCCACCGAATCCGGCGAGAACGCCGTCTTCAGGCCGTCCGGGTTCTCGATCACGCCGGACCACACCATGGACCCGGACGGATTCCGGTAGGACTCCACCCGATGCGCCCGGAGCTCCAGGCCCGGCCCGAGGTTCAGGGTCAGCGACGCCGTCTTCTCCCGTAGCGCGTCTCTCCGGAACTCCACGAGCTGAAGCGACGCCGTGGCCGGGCTCTCCGCGAGGGCCAGATACGACGAATCGAGGAACAGCGCCTTGTTTTGCGGGACGTCGAACGAGAACAGCCTTTCGTCCGCGTGCGCCGAGACGGCCACGCACGAGAGGACGACAGCCATTCCGAGGGATCGGACTCCAGGCTTCATCATCGCTTTTCCTCCTGTCGAGAATCCTCCCGGGATGCAGGATGCGCGCCTGTGCTTACGGAGACGGCCCCCGAAGGTTTTTTCCCGGCCAGCGTGACGATCGCTGTCCTATACAGTGGGCCAGGGTGTCCTGAATCAAGGACAACCGCCGGCGTGCTCCCATAATTCTCTCATGTTTGCCACGATCCGGTCCGGCCCGGCGGCGTTCAGCTCTTCCCGGCTGCCGTACCCCCACAGGACCGCGACGGCCCCGATCCCATTGGCCCGGGCGCCGGCGATGTCGTAGGACCGGTCTCCTATCATGCATGTCTCGCCGGGAGAAAGCATTTCATGGACAATGATATTCCGGATCAGCGCCCCCTTCTCCGCGTTCACTCCTGACAGCTCCGAGCCGTAGACGCTCTCGAAGAACCCGTCCAGCCCGAAGTGCCGGACGATTTCACGGGCGTAGACGTGCGGCTTGGACGTGGCCACCCACATCCGGTGCCCTGCCCGCTGGAGGATCTCCAGCCCGGCGGGGATCTCCGGATAGACGCTGTTCTCGAACATGCCCGCCGTGACGAACCGTTCCCGGTACAGCCGCACCGCCTCCGCCACCCTCGCCTCCTCCTCCGTCTCCAGAAGCTCGGCGAACGTCCCCTGCAGCGGCGGACCGATGTAGCGCCGCAGGACCTCCACCGAAGGAACCGGCCGGCCGAGAGACGCGAGAGCGTGCTGGAGACAGCGGGTGATGCCGATCCCGGGATCGGTGAGGGTGCCGTCGAGGTCGAAGAGGAGGTTCACTAGCGCTGATCTTAACGAGGCTCCCGCGCCTCCACTCCGCCAAAGACCTGAATTCGAGGGCCTGCGGAGGCTGTAGAGGTTACCGGGAAGCCGTGAAGGCTGTGGCGAAGCCGCCGGCTCCGCCACAGCCTCCGCGGCGAGGCGTTACCGCTTTAGACGGTGCAGTCGATGACCGTGCAGGCGATGCCGCAGGAGCCGCAGTAGGTGTACTGGGTGTAGCAGTCGGGGGTCTTGGTGGCGCAGTTGAAATTCTGGGTCGGGGCGCCGCCGGCGACGTTGGCCATGCGCCCCTCGTCCAGGCTCCGCAGGGTTTCCTTGTTGAGGGTCAGCTTGTTGGCGCGGTTCTTCTTCATGGATGTAACTCCTAGGTTGTGCTCATCCCGAGATCGGGGAAAGCGGGCGGGATTGTACCCTGCTTATTCTGGAATTGCTATGTGCCGGGAATGGAAAAGGGGACCCGGGGGGGTCCCCTCCGTTCTTCCGCGGCTGGCGGGATCTCAATCCAGCACGAAAATGTTCTTCCGGCGGCACATCTCCTTGAGCACCTGCGGCCAGACGGTGACGCTGACCTCACCCAGGTGGGCCTTCTTGAGGAGCAGCATGGTGGTCCGGGACTGGCCGATGCCGCCGCCGATGGACAGCGGGATCCGGTCGTTCAGGATCGCCTGGTGATAGGGCAACTTGAGGAAGTCCATCTGGCCGGTGATCTCGAGCTGCCGGACCAGCGTCTCCTTGGTCACCCGGATGCCCATGGACGACAGCTCGTGCCGCCGCCGGGTCACCGGGTTCCAGACCAGGATGTCGCCGTTGAGGCCGTGCATGTGGCGGCCGTCCGGCAGCACCGTCTCGGTGACCCAGTCGTCGTAGTCCGCCGCCCGCATCTCGTGCGGGTAGCCGTCCGCCAGCGTCCAGCCGATGCCGGCGATGAAGACGGCGGGGAACTTCTGGAGGATCGCCGTCTCGCGGGCCTTGCGCGGGAGGTTCGGATACATCTCCAGGATCTCCTCGGCGTGGAGGAAGGCAAGCTCGTCCGGAAGGTCCGGATAGCGGCCGTCCTTGAGCTTCGGGAACTCCTTGTGGAGGAAGGCCTCGGCGCCCTTGAGGACGTTCCAGATCCTCCGCACCGTATTTTTCAGGAAATCCAGGTTCCTGAGCTCCTCGTCGATCCGCATCTCCCAGTCCCACTGATCCACGTAGGCGCTGTGATCGTGATCGAGGAAATAATCCTTGCGAACCGCCCGCATGTCGGTGACGAGCCCCTCCCCCACCTGCAGGCCGAACTGCCGCAGCGCCATCCTCTTCCATTTGGTGGCGGCCTGCACCACCTGGGCGTCGATGGGATGCCGGTCGTGGTCGTTCGAAATATGGAACTGGATGGGAGCACGGGAGCCGTCGCGGTCCAGATAGTCGTTGACGCCGCTCTCCGCGTCCACGATCAGCGGCACCTCGACGCGGATGAGGTTCAGCTCCTGGCAGAGGTTGTCCTCGATGTAGCGCTTGACGGCGGTGAGGGCGATCTGGGTCTCCATGGGATCGAGGAGCGATGTGTAATCGTTCGGAAGGACTTTCTCGATGTCCTCATAGTTACCGATGCCGGGGCCCGCGAGGTCGGCCTTCTTGTCGGCGATCCTCTGGTCCATTGTAATCATGGCTCTCCTCCAGTAGCTCCAGGGGAAAAGTGGCGCGGGACGGGGAATCGCTCGGCTGGAGCTGCCAACACTGTAGTCAGGGAAGGCAAACGCGACACCGCCCCGGGAGGCGGGACGATCCCCCCGGACGGGTGGTGTACGGCGGAGAGCGATGTGCGACCCTGCTGGAGAAGGAGGCCGCCATGGACTGGACAGAAGCAAGAGACCGTTCCCTGGATCAATGGAGGACGATCCTCTCGTCCATCGGACACCTGGACCCCAACGAGATCGCGGTCTGGACCCACTCCGCCTACGGCCTCTGCGAGAAGGCCGAGGAGCTGGCGAGGGAGCAAGGACAGACCACCGGCTCGGTCTGCCGCCTCTGCCTCGCCTGGCAGCGGCAGGGCGGCTGTCTCGCAGCCCGCGAGAACCTCCTCGCCGCCCTGCTCGCCGACGATCTCGACCGGGCGCGGCAGGTCGTCCGGGGGATGATCGCGGATCTGGAGGCGCTGGAGGTGGCGGGGGTGGCGGAGCAGGAGCAGTGGGGTAGCAGCCTCCCCAGCCGGCCCAGGATTGAAATCCTGGGCTAGGTTCCTGAACCCCTGGCGGGGTTCTCCGGCCCCGCCAATCCCTGGGCGGGTTGCATGTGTGGGATAACTTATCGCCCCATGCCCCTCCGTTCCCATCCCGCCAACCCGCGCTACTTCCAGGACGCCCGGGGCCGCGCCGTCTATTTCGCGGGCTCGCATCACTGGGACGTGGTGCAGGAGAACGGCGAGCGGCCCGGCGGGCTCGACTTCGAGGAGTATCTCGGCCGTCTCGAATCCTGGGGGCACAACTTCATCCGGTTCTGGGCTCACGAGGCGTGGACGCATGCGATCCGGCCGCGGTTCTATCTGCGGACATCGGACGGCCGGTTCGACCTGACGCGGTTCGATCCCGAGTACTTCGGACGGTTGCGGGAGAGGGTGGTCCGGGCCGGGGAGCGCGGGTTCTACGTCTCGGTGATGCTGTTCAACGGCTGGTCGATCCACAGCAAGGGCTTCGGCAATCCCTGGGACCGCCATCCCTTCAACCGCCGCAACAACGTCAACGGCGTCGACGGCGACCCCGACGCGCGGGGGGAGGGCTCGGACGTCCATACGTTGAGAATCCCGGCGATCACCGGGGTCCAGGATCTCTACATGCAGAAGGTCGTGGAGACGGTGGGCGATCTGGACCACGTCCTCTGGGAGATCTCCAACGAGAGCCCCCGGAAGTCCCTGGAGTGGCAGGCCCACATGGCGCGCCGGCTGCGGGAGATCGACGCCGGCCGGCATCCCATCGGCGTGACGGCGACGTTCCCGGGCAACCGGAACGAGGACCTCTTCGCCAGCCCGGCCGACTGGATCTCCCCCGGCAACCAGGGCGGCTGGCGGCGCTCCCCTCCCCCGGCGGACGGCTCCCGGGTCGTCCTCGTGGACACCGACCATCTCTGGGGAATCGGCGGCGACGCGGGCTGGATCTGGAAGGTCTTCCTGCGCGGCCACCATCTTCTTTATATGGATCCGCTGGACGGCGACCCCATCCGCGAAGGCGCCCGGCGGGCCATGGGGGATACGGTGCGGTTCTCCCGGCGGATCGACCTCGCCGCCTGTGTGCCGGACCCGAAGATGTACGCGCTGGTCAACCGGACGCCCGGAAGGGAGGAGATGCTTCTCTATCTCCCGAAGGGAAGAGGGCGGATCGACCTGTCCTGGCTACAGGGAGAGCTGCGGGCGGAGTGGTTCTCTCCCAGCGACGGCAGGACCGTCGACGGGGGACGGCTGGAGGGAGGAAAGGCGCGGCGGGTCAGGGCGCCGTGGTCAGGGGGGGCGGTGTTGGCCCTCACTCCCCCTACCCCCTCTCTCCAGACCCCTCCCTCCCTCGCCACACCGGGAGAGAGGGGGAAAGGACAAAAAGACACCAAGGACACCAACGACACCAGGGACAGATAAAGGTGCCGTCCTTGAAGTCCCTGGTGTCCTTGGTGTCCTTTGACAAACCCCTCCTCCTCTCCCGGTGTGGGTGGGAGGGAGGGGTCGGGAGAGGAGGCCGGGAGGTGAGGGCCTACTGCTCGTAGCTCTCCACCGTCTCCGGGTCCCGCACCTTCGCCTTGTCGGGATCGTCCCCGAACTCCCGCTTGGCCCGCCGCTGCCGCAGGAGGTCCCAGCACTGGTCGAGCTCGACCCGGATCGCCTCGTGGCGCTCGCGGTGCTCCGGGGAACGGTCGGAGTGGCTGTCGAGCTCGTGCTCCTCGTCCACCAGGCTCTGGATCCGCTTGAGAATGGACTGGTCTTCCATCGTCGTCTCCTATTGAAGCTCCGCCGCGACCTTCTCCGCCATCAGCCGGTACCCGGCCGGCGTCAGGTGCTGGTCGATCGGGAGGTAGATCCTCTCACCGCGGCCGACCGCCTCCGCGAACGGCTGCGTCAGATCCAGGATGGAAATTCCGTGCCGTTCGAAGATCCCCCGCAGGAGATCGTTGGGACGGCGCGGGTCGTAGCGGGCCGGATCGAGCCCGAAACGCTCCAGGCTGGCGTTCCATGGGGCGGGATCGACCTGGATCAGCGAGGGGATGATGACGGCCAGGATACGCGGCCCTCCCTCGCGGCCCAGCTCGGCCACGGCCTTCTCCGTCGCCGCCGCTCCCTCCCGGATCTCCTTCGGCAACGGTCCCTCCGCATAGAGCTCCATCTCCTGCCGCAACTGGCGGACGTCCAGCGGCTCGGGCTTCCCAAGGAGCCGGCGGACGGTTCCGCCCAGGGCCGAGCCCTTCAGGAGCGCGTAGAGATGGGAGTGGTGGTAGAGCCAGCGGGAGAGGCTGCGGGTCTTCTCCCCCTCGATCATGAGGGCGCCGTCCACCGCCACGGCCTTGGGAACGCCCGGCGCGGCGTCCTGGAGGTCGTTGCCCACGAAGACCGCGAGGACGACCGCGTCGGGCTGGAGCCCCCGGCCCCAGCGCTGGTACCACGCCACCGCGTCGGGCACGCCGAAGCCGGGAGCGCCGGCGTTGAGCGCCTGGGCAGCGATCCCCCGCGAGCGCAGGATCTCCTGGAGGCGGGCCGGATAGGACTCCTCCTCCCGGGCACCGACGCCGAAGGTGAAGGAATCCCCCAGGACCAGGACCCGGAACGCGCCCGGCGCCTTGCGTCCCACCTCCGGCCCGCGGAGCCCAGCCCGGTTGATGGAGACCGGCGTGTCGTACTCCACCCGGTTGGTGATCCGGCCCTGGAATCCGGGCTGGAGACGGTAGCGGCGCGGCGGGTCCGGCGCGTAGAGCCCCCGGGAGACGATCAGCACGGGCTGCGGGCGCGCCAGGCGGACGGCGAATTCCGCGATCAGCAGCCCCACGGCCGCGCTCACGCCCAGGAGGATCAGTCGGGCGAGGAGGCGGCGGAGGGGCGGGAGGGGCATGACGGGGCGGATGGTATCAGGGGCGCCTCCCCTGGCTTCCCGAACGCCCCTATGGTTCAATCCCCCCGCCATGCCTAACCCCCGGGTCGCCGCCGTCGTCGTCAACTACAACGGCAAGGACATCACCCTGCAGGCCGTCGAGAGCCTGCGGAAGATGACCTATCCCCATTTCGACCTGGTGGTGCTCGACAACGCCTCCACCGACGGCTCTCCCGAGGCGCTCGCCCGGGCGTATCCGGACCTGCAACAGATCCGGGTGGAGGTCAACCGCGGCAGCTCCTCCGGCTACGCGGCCGGCTTCCGCTGGGCCTTCGAGAACGGCTACGACTACGTCCTGCTCCTCAACAACGACATCGAGGTGGAGCCGGACATGCTCGACCGGCTGGTCGAGACGGCGGAGTCGGACCCGAAGATCGGCTGCGTGGGCCCGAAGTGTTACTTCCACGGCGACCGGCAGCGGCTCTGGTCGGCCGGCGGCGTCCTGCGGTTCCGGGAGTCCATCACCCGCGAGCGGGGCTATGGCGAGATCGACCACGGCCAGTACGACCGGAACGCGGAGGTGGACTACGTCAACGGCTGCGCCATCCTGATCCGCCGCGAGGCCGCCGAGGCCGCCGGGATGTGGGACGCCATCTTCTACATCTGCGTGGACGACGCCGATTTCTGCACGCGGGTGAAGCAACACGGCTTCCGCTGCGTCTACGCGCACAAGGCCGTGCTCTACCACATGGTGGCCTACACGACCGGCGGCTACAGCCCGGGGCGGAACTTCCAGTTCGGCCGGAGCGGGGCGATCTACGTCCGGCGCTACGCGAAGCCCTGGCAGTGGCTGAGCTATCTGGCCTTCACGGCGGCGGCCTTCCCGGTCGCCTGGCTGCGGGAGTTGCGCAAGGGGAACCAGGCGGCGGCGGTGGCGAAGCTCAAGGGAATGCGCGAGGGGATGCGGATTCCGGTGCCGGAGCCGGAGCGGCTCACCTCACCTGCTTCAACCAATCCAGCCGCGACCTCTGATACCAGTGCCACCGCACCGGGCGCCCCAGCTTCAGCAGCTCGGGAACGGTGACGAACCGGTAGCGGTCCCCGAGATCCCGCAGCAGCGTCTCCACCGCCTGGAGCATGGGCGTGCGGTCGCGGAACCTCTCCTCGGTCGTGGTGTACAGCGTGTCGTGGAACAGCACGATGCTCCCCCGGCGCAGCCGCCGGTAGATCCGCTGGAGCATCGCCTCGGACGGGTCGTCCCGCCAGTCCTCGGCGATCACGTCCCAGCAGACCACCCGCAGTCCCAGGAACAGGGCGTCCAGCCGCGATCCCAGAGTCTGCTCGCCGTAGGGCGGACGGAACAGTCCGGAGGCGTGGGGGCCGAGGGCTTCCTGCGTCCACTGGAGCTGCCGGCGGCGGAAGCGGCCGGCCAGGGACGGCAGGGAGAGGTGATCCCAGGTGTGGTTGCCCAGGGCGTGACCGGACTCCGCGATCCGCCGCACCAGATCGGGATGCTCGCGGACGCTCTTCCCCACCACGAAGAAGGTGGCTTTGGCCCCGTGGCGGTCCAGGAGATCGAGGAGCGGCGGCGTGTCCTGGGGGTGCGGGCCGTCGTCGAAGGTAAGGGCGATGACCGGCTCGACGGTCGAGACGCGGATGGTAGTGCCGAGCGCCACCGCGCTCGCGGAGAGGGCGCGCTTCACCAGATCCTTGACGACGGGAACGGCGCCCCGGGGAGGGGCGTCCATCACCAGAGCGTCGCGATCGTTCTTTCCCACCAGCGGGCTCACCGGCGCGGAGCTACATCCCCTGGGCGGAGACGGCTTACTTCGGTGCGGGCAGTATAGGACATGTCGTTCAGGCCTTCTTCTCACACCTTCCCATACAGCGCTTCGCGGGAAGGCTTGCCCTTGCGGACCAGCTTAAGGCGACCGGTGCGGTGCATCCAGCGGAGGACCACGGAGATCTGCCCGGGCTCCAGCAGCTCCTTCAGACGGTTTTGGTAGCGCTGGTTGACCGCCGCCGTGATCGCGGTGACCCCGAAGGGCTCCTCGCTGTCCCGCAGCTCCAGCACCCGGTTCACCATCCTGGCCGTGTAGAGCTTCCCGCCCCCCTCCTCGTCCGGCGGCAGGGGAGCCGCCGCAAGCTGACGTCCCGCCAGCTCCAGGGCTTCGGCGGCGGCGGCCCGGAACGACTCCAGGGACTTCGCCAGCGACTCCGCCTCCGCGGCGAATACCTCCCGTTGCTCCCGATGCCGCTTCTCCTGCTCGGCGTGCGCCGCCTCCTTCTCCCTGCATGCCGCCAGCCGCGTCTCCAGGACCGCGACGAGCTGGTTCAAGGACGCGTCGGCCTTCATCGCTCTCTTCCCCCTTCCTGGAAATGCCGCGCGGATCGCTGGAGATGCCGCGCGCGCCGCCATGGATGCCTTCCCGTACGGCTGAAACCTCTCGAATGATCCGATAAATACCGCGCGTTGTCCATAACTCGCGGTAAATCAAGCTGATCTCCCGGCATCCTTGACGGGGCACGCGGCATTTGGAGGAACGCGCGAGGCATTTATAGGGAGACGCGCGGTAGATCAACCTTCACGGAAGGCAAAGCAAGCGCCACGCGCGGTATTTTACGCGAGCGGGGAGAACCGCGAAGCGGGGCGGGCGGTAAATCTTCCGGGGCGCGCGGTACCTGTAGCTTTGCGCGCGGTATCTCTTCCGGGGTGCGCGGCATCTTTTGGAGTCCGACCTGCGCTAGACTGCCTCGCCGTGAGCCGCAGCACAGCGAACCTCGTCCTGGCGTCGATCTCGGCGTTCTTCCTGCTGTTCCCGCTGACGCTGATCAAGCCGGGCATCCCCACGCACCTCAAGGCGGACGAGGCGGCCTACTACTTGTCCGCGCTCAGCCTGGCCCACGACCGCGACCTGAGGGTGGAGACCAAGGACGTCGACCGCGCGTTCCAGGAATTCCCGTTCACCCCGGTCAACAACATGATCGTGATGACCGACGACGGGTGGCGGACGGTCTATTTCGGCAAGCCGTACATCTACTCCCTGTTCGCGGCGCCCTTCGCGGCCCTGTCCGGGGCCAACGGCCTGGTCTTCTTCAACATGCTGCTGACCCTGGCCATGGTCTGGATGGGCTACCTGTACCTGCGGCGGTGGAACCCCCCGGGGCTGGCGGCCCTGTTCTCGGCGGCGTTCTTTCTGCTGAGCGCGGGGTTCTCCTACGTCTTCTGGCTCCAGCCCGAGGTGTTCAGCATGGCGGCGATCGTCGCCTGCCTGTTCTTCGGGCTGCCGTGCAGGGACGAGGACGTTCCTCCGGACTTCCGGCGGGAATTGCTCTTCGCCGCGGTCTCCGGCGCCGTGCTCGTGCTGGCCGTCTACAACAAGCCGATGTTCGGGGCCGTGGGGCTGGCGCCGCTCTACGCCTACGCGCGGGAGCGGCGGTGGAAGACGGTGGGCGCCTGGATCGTGGGCGCGGCGCTCGGCATGGGCATCGTGGCCGGCATCGCCACCGCCCTGACCGGGCATCCCTCCGCCTACCTGGGCGTGCGCCGGCAGGGCGTCGAGATGTGCCAGCCGGGGGTGATGCCCATCGCTCCGGAAGTCACCCAGGCGACCGGCGGCGTGGCGGCGGGGCACTCCCCCACCGGCAACGCCTTCACGTGGCTGATCCGCGTGCCCGAGGTGACCGCCTACGAGATGGCCGAGAACATCGGCTACTTCCTGGTCGGCCGGCACGCGGGGATGCTCGTCTACACCCCCTTCGCCGGGATCGCCGTGCTGCTCTTCCTCCTCCACCGGGGCCGCCGGCCCGCCGAGCGCTGGGTCCTGCTGGCGTCGCTCGCGGCCGTGGCGCTCTACTTCCTGACCTTCATCGCCTGGAACTGGCAGGGGGGCGGCGGCTTCGTCGGCAACCGGTACTACATCAGCCTGATCGGAGCGTTCCTGTTCCTGGTGCACGAGATCCGGCCGCGCTGGCTGGTGGCGCTGGGATGCGGGACGGCCGGTCTCTTCCTGGCGCCGATCCTCTTCACGCCGTTCGGGGCCATTGTCCCGGAGCCCACGCTCCAGGCCCACGTGCGCAACGCGCCGTTCCGCTTCCTCCCCTTCGAGCTGTCTCTGCGCAACGTGCCGGGCTATGAGCGGGTCCCCATCGACAAGGACCTCCGCCTGGTCGGCCGCAAGGACGTCTTCCTCCCGCACGGCGATCAGTTCTGGATCCGCGGAGCCAGCCGGTCCGAGATGTACCTGATCGGGGCCAGGCCCATCGAGTCGGCGGCCTTCCTGGTCACCAACTATGCGCCGGACAACCGGATCGAGATCGAGATGGGGGACGCGCGCGAGGCGCTGGAGATGGGAGGCGCCCAGGAGGTGCGCCGCGTCCGCCTCGACCCTGGAGAGCCGTTCCGGGTGCGCCGGCTGCGGGACACGACCTTCTATGTCTACAAGCTGGTGGTCACCCCGCGGGCGGGCCGCGTCCGGCACTGGGTGCGGGAGTATCCGCCGAACGGCTGCCCCTACTTCACCCGGAACGACAGCACGCAGGAGAACTTCTACGCCGGCGCCGGGATCACCTGGCTGGGGACCGGGGCTCTGGTCGACGCCGACCTCTACGCCGTGCAGTGGGGGAACACGGTCGCGCCTCCCCGGGCGCGGGCCGGCGAGACGTTCACCGTGCTGACCCGGCTGTTCAACCGCAGCCGGCATCCCTGGACGGCGGACGGCGCGGCGCGGGTGAACCTCTCCTACCATTGGCTGGACGAGAGCGGGAAGATGATCGAGAAGGAGGGGGAACGGACCGCCATGCCCTGGCCCGTGCCGCCCGGCGGGCGGATCAGCGTGAAACAGACGGTGAAGGCGCCGGAGACGCCGGGCCGGTACATCCTGGAGCTCGACCCGGTGTTCGAGACGGTGTCGTGGTTCTCGGAGAAGAACGGCGGCAAGACGCTACGCCTTCCAATCGAGATCCTGCCCGCGGAGGAGGCGGCCGGTGCTCGATAACCTGCGCGAGGACACCCGGCGGCTGCGGGAAATCAAGACCAAGGGATTCCCCTGGTACGTGATCGAGTCGCTGCTGTTCGAGAACGGCTATCAGGCGGTGGTGCTGCACCGGATGGCGCACTGGTTCAAGAGCCGGGGCGTCCCGGTGCTGGGTCCGATGATCGCCCGCTGCAACCAGTTCCTGACCGGGGTGGAGATCGGACCGGGCGCGGCGATCGGTCCGGGCCTGCGGATCAGCCACGGCTATGGCATCGTGATCGGCGGCTACGCCCGCATCGGCCGCAACGCGCTGCTCCTCCACCAGGTGACGATCGGCTCGCCGAGCCCGAGCACGGTCGAGAAGATGCCGGTGATCGGGGACAACGTGTTCATCGGCGCGGGCGCGAAGGTGATCGGGGAGATCACCGTGGGGGACGACGTCTTCATCGGCGTCAACGCCATCGTGGCGCGGGACATCCCCAACGGCAGCCGGGTGCTGTGCAAGTCGGGGATCGATGTCAGCCCGCGGCGGGATCTACCCCCGCATGGGCCGGATCTGTAGATCCGTGACCTCCGCCGTGCGCGGCAGCGCCAGCGCGTTCACCACGGTCGCAGCCACATCGTCGGGCTGGAGGAAGCGCTCGGGATCGTAGTCCCTGCCCTCGTAGCGATGGACCTCCTCCTGCATCGGCGTGGCGGTGCGGCCGGGAAAGACGGTCATCACCCGCACGCCCTTCCTGTTCACCTCGTCCCGCAGGCCCTCGGCGACGGCCCGGAGGGCGTGCTTGGTGGCCGAGTAGGCCACCCAGCCCGCTTTGGCGGGATGGAAGCCGGCGCTGGAGTTGACGAAGACGACCTGCCCCTGGCGGGCGATCAGGGACGGCAGGAGCTTCTGCGTCAGCAGATACGGCGCCCGGGTGTTGATCCGGTACTGCCTGTCCAGGTCGTCGATGGGCGACTCGAAGGGGCCGCCGAGGAAGAGGCCGATGCTGTGGATCAGGATGTCCACGCCGCCGAAGGCCTGTAGGGCCCGGTCCGCCAGGGCCCGCACCTGATCGTCCTCCGCGAGATCGCCCGCGAAGATCTCGACCCTGGGGGACAGATCCCGGGCGTGCTCGGCTACCAGATCGAGCTTCTCCTGGCTCCTTCCGGCCAGCAGGAGCCGCGTTCCCTGCCGGGCCAGCTCCAGGCCAATCGCTTCGCCGATCCCGCCGCTGGCGCCGGTGATCACCGCCGTCATGCCCCGGAAGATCTTGTTCATGTCGTTATCTCCCGCAGGAGGCCGACCTCCAGCAGCGCGTCCGCCGCCTCCCGGATGGCCGCGAAGCTCATCTTGGACCGCTCGGCGATGTCGAGAAGGGAATGCTCGCCGTCCGAGAGGTTGAGGATCCAGAGCAGGGCGAGCTCGCGGGCGCGGCCGGCGTCGTCGCCGCCGATGTTCCGGTAGAGGCCCCGGCGGCCGAGTTGGGGCTCACACTTCGGATTCAGATTTTCATAGCGGCGGTCGCCTTCGAGCACGTCCATCACCGCCGAGTATGTAGCGAGCGATCCTGCCAGGGCTTCGGGGTTGACCAGGTCCAGGTCGTCCGCCGAGGTGTGGTACTCGGGATAGCGGCCGTAGGGCGTGCGCGTCAGCGAGCCCACCGGGAGATTGAAGCCGGGCGAGCAGTACTGCCGCTCGTCATAGCCGAAGGGGACGAACTCTTCGACGGCTCCCCGATCCCTGAAGGACGGCCTGCACGGCGCGGTCGATCTCCGCGTTTCCCCGCCGGCTCTTCTTGTAATGGAATCCGCCCTTGCCGAGGTTGGCCGCGACGAGGCCGTGGGCAATGTTACTTACTTTGTCCTCGTTGAGCGCCAGCCAGGTGATCGAGCCGATCGTGCCCGGAATGAAGAGGAACCGGTAGGAATATCGCCGCGGACGCTTCCGGATCTCCGCCGCCAGCCACGTCATCACCGCGATTCCGGAAAGGTTGTCGTTGCAGAGCGAGGGATGGCAGACGTGGCGTGGAGAGGAGAATCTCGCGCTCCGACTCCCCCGGCAGAAAGCATTCGCCGTAGGTCAGCGAGCCGTCTTCGAGGGTGGAGTCGATAAAGACCTCGTACTCGCCGTCCGGCAGGTCTTCGAGCGTGCGATGCCGCAGGCAGAACCCCCAGGTCTCCTTGTAGTAGGAGGTGCGGTAGGGGATCAGGTCGGGCTTGTCCGGCAGCGTGAAGAGGTGCTTCCGCAGCTCCTCCAGCGGGAGCTTTTCGTGGACCGGGACGCTGTAGTTGAGGACGTGCAGGTTGTGCTCCTGGAAGTCCACGACCTTGCGGCCGGACGGGTCCTTGATCCAGGCGTCGCGGATGTTCCACTCGCGGGGCACGGTCCAGTCGAAGACCGGCGTGCCGCTGGGGACTTCATGGATCTCCAGCGGGATGCGCTCGCGGATGGCGGCGAGCGTCCGGCGCACGCCGTCGCCCGTGATGCTGCGGCAGATCGGATAGAGGCCCGCGATAAAGCGGTGCATCTCCTGACCGGCCCTCACCCCCCGGCCCCCTCTCCCGACCCCTCCCTCCCTCCCTCACCGGGAGAGGGGGAGAACAACGGAAGATTGCGGTCCTTCTCCGAGATCACGGACGGCGGCTCCGGCCAGGGGATTCCGAACGCCGGATCGTCCCAGCGGTACCCGCGGGCCGCCTCGGGCGCATAGAGCTCGGAAATCTGATAGAAGACCTCCGTCGCGTCCTCCAGGGTCTGGAATCCGTGCGCCATGCCCTTGGGGATGTAGAGCGCGTTGCCCGCCTCCGCCGAGAGCACCACTCCGAAATGCTTTCTGAAAGTGGGCGAGTCCGGCCGCAGGTCCACGATCACGTCCCAGACCGCCCCGCGGGTCAGCGCACCAGCTTGACCTCCTCATGGGGCGCGATCTGGAAGTGCAGGCCGCGCAGCGTCCCCCTACGGTGGTTGTAGGAGACGCTGCACTGGGCGATGTCGGGATCGAGCCCCGCGCTCGGCGAAGTCGCGGCGGCAGTAGGTGCGGGCGAAGAAGCCCCGCTCGTCCTCGAACCGCTCGGGTTCCAGGACCCAGGCGCCGGGGAGCGGGGTCTCGCGGAAGATCATTCGAGCACCCGCACCTCCGGGATCGCCACCACGAAGCGGCCTCCCCAGGAGCGGACGTCCGCCATCTGCTCCATGATCTCGTCCTTGAGGTTCCAGGGCAGGATCAGCACGTAGTCCGGCCGCGTCTCGCGGAGGCGGTCCGGCGCGTGGATCGGGATGCGCGTGCCGGGCAGGAAGCGGCCCTGCTTGTGCGGGCTGCGGTCCACCGTGTAGTCGAGGAAGTCGGTGCGGACGCCGCAGTAGTTGAGGAGCGTGTTGCCCTTGGCCGGAGCGCCGTAGCCGGCGACCGTCTTCCCCTCCTCCCGCGCCTGGATCAGGAAGCGCAGCAGCCCGCGCTTGACCCGGCGGACCCGCTCGTCGAAGGACTGGTAGGTCTCCAACCGCGCGAGGCCCGCCGCCTCCTCCCGCGAGCAGCAGATCCTCCACCCGCTCCCCCGCCGGCTTCGAACCGTCCTCGTCATGCCGGGCGTAGATGCGCAGCGAGCCGCCGTGGGTGGGCAGCTCCTCGACGTCGAACAGGGTCAGGCCGTGGGCCGCGAAGACCTTGCGCGACGGTGGCGAAGGAGAAGTAGGAGATAGTGCTCGTGGTAGATGGTGTCGAACTGGTCCTCGTCCATCAGCCGGAGGAGGTGGGGGAACTCCATCGTGAGCACGCCCGCGGGAGCGAGGAGGATCTTCAGGCCGGCCACGAAGTCGTTCAGGTCCGGCACGTGGGCGAGGACGTTGTTGCCCACCAGGAGATCGGCCCGCGTCCCCCGCGCCGCCAGCTCGCGGGCGGCGGCCTCGCCGAAGAAGCGCACCCGCGTGGGGATGCCCGCGGCCGCGGCGGCCTCGGCCACGTTGGCGGCCGGCTCGATGCCCAGCACGGGGACGCCCCGCTCCTTGAACCAGCGCAGGAGGTAGCCGTCGTTGCTCGCGACCTCGACCACCTGGTGGTCCGGGCCGAGGCCGAAGCGCTCGATCATCGCCGCGGCGTAGCGTCTCGGCGTGGCGCAGCCAGCTCTCGGAGTAGGAGGAGAAGTAGGCGTAGTCGGAGAAGATCGCCTCGGGCCGCTCCTCCTCGGGGAGCTGCACCAGGAAGCAGCGCGTCGCAGACGTAGACGGTCAGAGCGGATAGAACGGCTCCGCCTTGCCCAGGTCCGCCGGCTCCAGGTAGGAGTTGGCGAGCGGCGAGACGCCGAGGTCGACGAAGACGTGGGAGAGCGGAGCGCCGCAGAAGCGGCAGGAGAGGCCGGGACGGCTCACCAGATCTTCCAGGGCGTGTCTCCCCGTTTCCACAGGTCGTTCAGGTGGAGGTAGTCGCGGTAGGTGTCCATGGGATGCCAGAAGCCCTCGTGCAGGTAGACCGAGAGCTGGCCGTCGCGGGCCAGGTTGCGCAGCGGCTGCTGCTCCAGGAAGAGGCCGGGATCGTCGTCGAGGTAGTCGAAGACCTCGCGCTGGAAGACGAAGAAGCCGCCGCTCACCACGCCCTCGGCCATGGTCGGCTTCTCGTCGAACTCCGTCACCTTGGCGCCGTCCACCCGCATCTCGCCGTAGCGCGAGGTGGGATGCACGCCGGTGACGGTGGCGATCCGCCCCTGGTCCCAGTGGAAGTCGCAGGAGCTCGTCGATGTCCACGTTGCCCACCGCGTCGCCGTAGGTGAAGCAGAAGGTGGGCGCGTCGATGTAGTTCCGCACCATGCCGGAGGCGCGCGCCGGTGGCGGTCTCGGCGCCGGTCTCGGCGCAGGTCACCCGCCAGTTCTCGTAGCCGTCCTGGTTGTGGATCTCCAGCGGCCGGCGAGCCGTCCATGGAGAGGGTGAAGTCGCAGTGCATCTCCTTGTAGCGCAGGAAGTACTGCTTGATCTCCCAGCCCTTGTAGCCGAGGCAGAGGACGAAGCGGTCGAGGCCGTAGGCGCCGTAGATCTTCATGATGTGCCAGAGGATCGGCTGCGGGCCGATCTCCACCATGGGCTTGGGCCGGTATTCGGTCTCCTCGCGCAGCCGGGTGCCCTGGCCGCCGCAGAGGATCACCACCGGCATGTCGCGCTTGTCGAGCTCATGAGGACTCCTTCGCGGGTTCTTCCGCGCTGATTCTAGAAGATGTAGCCGAGCGCCTTGAGCTTCTCGATCTCGCGCGTCGTTCATGCTCCCCGTCGCGGCGGCGCCGGGGAGTCCCCGGCGCGGCCCGAGCCCTGCATAGGTCGGGACCTCGCGCACGGGGTGGCGCGCGGACGAACGCCGGGTCGAGCGCGTCGAGCAGGACCTTGCCCGTCGGCGTCCTTGGGCACGGGCAGGCCCAGCAGATAGAGGAGCGTCGGATAGAGGTCGTAGATGTCCGCCCCCTGCGAGGACGGCCCCGGGCTTCACCGGCCCGCCCTGCATCAGCAGGATGCCCGGCGGGCCGTGCCGGTGCTGGGTATAGAGGTCCTGTGGAGGATCGTCGGGCCGTGGCCGTGGTCCGAGGCGACGATGATCACGGTCTCCGGACCGACCTGTCTGCGCAGGCTGGCCGAGGAAGGCGTCGAAGTCGCGGTGGACCTTGGGGATGCGCTCCGCCGTTCTCCTGCAGCCCCTTCTCGGTCGACGCCGAAGAAGTGCTGCGGCTGCCACCACTTCCAGTACAAGTGCTGGGCGCTGTCCGGCTCGTGGGTGTAGAAGTTGAGGAACCGGGGCTGCGGCCGCTTCGCCAGCAGGTCGAAGAGCGCGGCGGACTGCCAGTAGAAGTCGCCTCCCGTCAGCAGCGGGCGCACCTCCCGGAAGAGCTGTCGGCTGGACGAACAGCTCGGCGTCCGCGGCGCAGGCCGCGGTTCCTGCGCAGTAGCCGTCGAGGCCGTAGGAGAGGAAGAAGCTCTCCGGGCGGGAACTGCGCAGGGCCGGGAACGAGTAGAAGTAGCCGTCCACCACGCCCGTGGTGAGGCCGGCGCGGTCCACGACCTCCCAGACGGGCAGGCGTCTTCAGGGAGAAGCGGTCCACCGGCACCTGCCGCGAGAGGCCCAGCGGCGCGGTCAGGTCGGCCAGTTCCTTGAAGATAGGTGCGGTGGACCGGGTAGAGGCCCGTCTTCATCCCCGGCAGCGAGATGCGGTAGAAGTCGTCCACTCCGTGCCGGTCCGGCGTCACGCCGGTGTAGATCGAGGCCCAGATGACGGCCGAGTTGGAGTCGTGAAGGGTGGCGAGGTCGCCGCTGGCGCCCTGCCGCATCATGGCGGCGAAGGTGGGCAGCTCGCCCTTCTCCATCATCGGCTGGAGCACCCGCCAGTCGGCGCCGTCGAGGCCGACGAACACCACCTTGAGCCCGGTGTCGGCCACCTGGATCGCCGGCGGGGCGACCTTCCCGGCGGCGGGCGGCTCCAGGGACAGGGGCTCTCCGGCATTCACCAGCAGCGCCACCGCGGCCAGGACCGCCACCGAGCCCGCCAGCCGCCGCCGTTCCCGCAGCGACTCGGTAGACGGGCCAGCACCCAGGAGGCGGCGACGGCCGCCAGCGCGATCAGCAGCGCGAGGGCGGCCAGGAACCCGGCCATGCCCCAGGCCGCGGACGGCCCGAGAGGCGCCTCGTCATAGGTCAGTCCGTAGAGGAAGAAGAGCTCCCAGAAAACCAGGTTGAAGGCCAGCAGTCCACAGAAGAGGCCGCGGCGTTCCCGGTCCTCAGGGTCCGCGAAGAACCCCGCAGCGAGGCGGGCCAGCCCGAAGAAGACGGCGGCCCAGAGGCCGTAGAGCAGCCCGAAGGCGGCGAAGACGATCAGGGCGTCCGTCACCGAGCCGACCTGATTGTGGACCACGTGGATCACCGACAGGACGGCGCCGTAGACGAGAGAGCCGTAGAGAAAGCCGCCGAGGCAGGCGTCACGCAAGGCTCGGAATGTCATTCGACCGTCTTACGGAAGAGGAGCGGAAAGGGTCTACGCTCGCGGGGCGTACAGATCGCACGGAAAGCTAGCAGAAGCGGGACCGGGCATCAATGCCCGTCACGCCATCAACCGGTGATACTCCTTCGTCATTTCGGAATTGGGCGTCACCCCCAGCTCCTCGAGCAGGATGTTGCAGAGCCGGTCGTACTGCCGCCGCACCAGGTCGCGGCGGCCCTGCTGGGCGTAGAGCTTCATCACAGCGAGGTGGATCTTCTCCTGAAGCGGGTCCTCGACGAGGACGGTGCGGTAGGCGTCCATGGCCTCGCCGCCGCGGCCGAGCCGCAGGTAGAGGTCCCCCAGATCCTTCAACAGGTCCAGATAGACGCGCTGCCAGGTCTCGCGGCGGGCGGTGACCCAAGCCTCGTAGTAGCCTTGGAGGAAGGGGCCGCGGTAGAGCTTCCAGGCCCTTTGCCAGGCCTCGACCGCCCCCTCCTGGTCGCCTCGCTCGTACCGGTCCTTCCCCTCGTCCGCCAGACGGGCGAGCTCCAGCACGTCGACGTCCCACTCGACCTCGGGATTGAGCCGGTAGACGCCGTTGCGGAACAGCAGGGGCGCGGGACGGTCCTTGAGCTTGCGGCCGGACTCCAGGGCGCGGCGGAGATGGCTGAGGGTGGGGTGGAAGTTCCGTTCGATCGTGCGCTCGCCCTCGATGGGCCAGATGGCCTCGATCAGCTCCTCGCGGCCGGCTTCCATCTCCGGCGACGAGGCCAGGTAGGCGAGGACCTGGAACGACCGCCGGAGACGGCAGTCGAGATCGTGCTCCCCGGACTCGTCGCGCTGCCGGGCCACCGGGCTGCCCAGGAGGCAGAGCACGTATGCGGGACGGACGGCGGCCGGACGGACGGCGGGCTCCGGCCGCGGCGGCGCGACGGCGGGAGCGGCGGCTCCGGAAGGGCGGCGCCGGCGGCGCTCCCGGTCCAGGAAGGCGGTCAGGAGGCGCGGCATGCGGTCCCGCTCCGGGCCTTCCACCCACAGGCCGAGAGAATCGAGCAGACGCCAGGACTCCTCCCCTTCCCCGCCGCGCGACGGCCGCTCCTCCGGGGCCTCGTAGAGGAGGTTCCGCTCGGCCTCCGGCAGGACGTCCACGACCTCGTGGCGCAGGAAGAGGCGCACCGCGGGGATCTCCAGCAGGTCCTCCGCGTCCGCGGTTTCAAGCCCCGCCCCCCCCGAGGCCTCGATGGCCAGACGGAGCGGGCAGTACCAGCCGTCGGTCGCTTCCAGCAGGGAACGGGCTTCGTCGGGTGAAAGCCCGCCGCCGGTCAGGCCTCCCCAGAGGGCGGCCAGCTCCCGGTCCGTGAGCAGCAGATCCTGAGGGCACACCAGGCCGCGGCGGAGGGCGCCCGGGCTCCGGCGGTCCGCGGCGAAGACCAGGCGCAGCCCCGGCCGCAGCCAGCGCTCGGCCTCGGTCAGACGATCCCCGGCCGGCCCGCCGGTGGCCACGATCCACTTGACATCCAGATCATAGGCCGCCTCCAGCGCATCGCGCAGCGCCGTCTCGGACGCCACGGAGGCCAGCGGCAGGGCCAGGGCATGGGAGCCGCAACGGACCAGGATCTCCTGGAGAACGGCCATCTTGCCGCTCCCCGGCCAGCCCCAGAGCTGAATGAGGGGGGACTCGGCCGCGGCGATGCCACGCAACAACCGCTCGGCCTGGGGAAGAAAATGAGACGACTCAGACATCTTCGTTCACTACAACCTTCAGCGGTCCCGCAAGACCGCCCTTTCTATCCCCGGGAGAAGGTGCGCGTCTGAGGTTTCAGCCCGGGGACGTCGTCGACCAGGCCGGAATCCAGCAACTCCTTGGAGAGCGCCGTCAGGCACCGGTTGGTGATCTTGCCGATGCTCGAAGCGCGATAGCCCAGCTTGTTAGCCACTTCCACCGGCTCGTACCCGAGCTGGAACCGCAGCCGCAGCAACCTGCGGCAGCGCGCCGGCAGCCGGTCGATCAGCTTCTCCAGATCGCACAGCAGATCGTCCCGCTCCTGGGCGGGGGCCATCGGCTGCGACAGCCACTCCAGGATCGTGGTGTCCACGGCCGAGTAGATCCGCCGCCGGTTCGTGCGCCAGTACATAAAGCAGTGCCGCTTCACCGTCCCGAACAGCCAGCTCTCCGGATCGTGCACACGCTGCCATTGGTACAGCAGCGCCAGGAGGGAATTCTGGAGGATGTCCTCGACGTCTTCACACGGAATCCTATAGGTCGCCAGCAGACGCTTCAGTTTGGGCTCGACCTCCTTGAGGAACTCATCAAAGGAGTCGGCGTTCTCGGGCGGTTCCGGAGTGAGCATTCGGACCAGAATGGGCTCGGTGTATGGCAACAACGTAACACTCTTCTAAAGAGCTGTCCAGCTTATAGCCGCTTTGAAATCAGGCGTTTTGGGACAGCTCGCGAAGGTGGTCGCGCACCAGTTGAATGTCCTCCCAGGTGGGCCGCTTCAGCGCGGGGTTCCGGAGCAGCGCGGCGGGGTGGTAGGTCACCATCGTCGGGATGCCCTGGACCTGGTGCCACTGGCCGCGCATGCGGCCGATCGGCGCGTCGTTGCCGAGGAGGGTCTGCGCCGCGACCTTCCCCAGCGCCACCAGCACCTTGGGACGGACGAGGGCGATCTGTTTCTCGAGATAACCGCGGCAGGCGGCGACCTCGTCCGGCTGCGGATCGCGGTTGCCGGGAGGGCGGCACTTCACCACGTTGGCGATGTAGACCTGCTCGCGCGTCATCTCGATGGCCTGGAGGATGCGCGTCAGCAGCTCGCCGGCCGCGCCGACGAACGGCAGTCCCTGCCGGTCCTCGTCGGCGCCCGGCCCCTCGCCCACGAACATCAGCTCGGCGCTCGGGCTGCCGCAGCCGAAGACCACCTTGTGCCGCCCCTCGGCCAGCCGGCAACGGGTGCAGGCGGCGGCCGCCGCGGCCAAGGCGTTGAGCTCGGCCGCGCGGCCCGCGGCCTCGCCGTCCAGCGGCGCTGGAGGGACGGCGGCGGCCGGCGGCGGCTCTATATGGACAGGTGGATTCGGGGACGCGGCGCGGCGGGGAGGATTCAGGTAGAGATCGCCGTAACCCATCTCGCCCAGGTAGGCGAGCAGGTCAGCGAGGGCTGGCCGTAGTGTGCTCACGGCTGGAGAGTGTAGCCGTGAACAGGTCGAAGAGCGAAGCCGCCAGCTCGGATTTGGGGCGGCGCGCGAGGAAGACCGGCGGGCCTTCGCGGCGGAAGACCGTGACCTCGTTCTCCGTCCTCTCGAAGGCGATGTCGGAGCGCGAGACGTCGTTGGCCACGAGGAAATCCGCGCCCTTCCTCTCCAGCTTGGCGCGGGCGTTGCGCTCCAGGTCCTCGGTCTCGGCCGCGAACCCCACCAGCACGGCCCCGGGCGCCACGGCGCGGAGGCCGGCGAGGATGTCCGGGTTCTCCTCCATCTCCAGGACCGCCAGGCCGCCCCGCTCCTTCTTGATCTTGCTCGCCGCCGTCTGGCGGGGCCGGTAGTCCGCCACCGCCGCCGCCATGACGACCAGATCCGCCCCCGGCGCGTTCTCGTGGACGGCGCGCTCCATCTCGCGGGCCGTGACCACGTCCACCCGCCGCACCCCCGGCGGCGCCGGCAGGGCCACGGGACCGGCCACCAGCACCACCTCGGCGCCCCGCCGCGCGGCCTCGGCCGCCAGGGCGAAACCCATGCGCCCGCTGGAGCGGTTGCCCACGAAGCGGACGGGATCGATCGGCCTCGTGCGTGGGACCCGCCGTGACCAGCACGACGCGACCCGCCAGCGGTCCCATCCCCGCCGCGGCCTCCACCACCTGGGCGATCTCCTCCGGCTCGGCCATCCGTCCGATCCCCACCTCCCCCGAGGCCAGGGGACCCTCCACGGGACCCGCGAACCAGACCCCGCGCCGCTTCAGGGTCTCGACATGCTGGCGCGTCGCCTCCTGCCCCCACATGACGGAGTGCATGGCGGGGGCGACCACCACCGGCCCCGCGAACGCCAGGGCGGTGGTGGTGAGGAAGTCGTCGCCGAGCCCCAGGGCCAGGCGGGCCAGGACGTTCGCGGTGGCCGGCGCCACGCACAGCACCTCGCCCCAAGCCGCGGCCGTGATGTGCGACTCCTCCCCCGAGCCGGTCGGCGTCAGGTACTCCTCCTGATAGACGGCGTGCCCGGTGAGCACCTCCAGAGTCAGCGGCGTCACGAAGGCGGCGGCGCTGCGAGTCAGGGCGCAGCGCACCTCGTGACCGCGCCCGCGCAGGCGGCGCACCAGCTCGGCGGATTTGTAGGCGGCGATGCCGCCGCTCACTCCCAGCAGGACTCGCAAGCGGCGGCTCATGGTGTGGGACCGTGAGAGGATCAGCGGAAAATCAGTGGACCTCGGCCGGCTGCGGCTCCTCGGCCGCGGCCTCCGCCTCGGTTTCCTCACCCTCGGGCTGCGGCGGCGGACCGTAGCCCCACTCGATCAGCTTGTGATCGACCTCTTCCAGCGCGACGCGGGTCGGCTTGTGCTTGCCGGCGTCCACCTTGGGGCGGGCACCCCGCATGAGCTGCTCGGCCCGGCCGGCGGCCACGAGCACGCGCCGGAACTTGCTGTCCATCGTCGGTGCCTTCTCATCCATGGGAAGCGTTCTCCTTGGCGGCGTCCGGATCGCCGCCGGTCATTCATTCAGGCTGAAGGGGTTGAGCTGCGGGCCTCGAAGTCGCGCAGGATCTCCTGAACCCGGCCCTGCATGCGCTCCCGCCGGTGGCGCTTTTCCAGGATGATCGACGCAAGGACATCGCTCGCCCGGCGGGCATCATCATTGATGATAACATATTGATACCGTTCGTAACGGGCCATCTCCTGCTGGGAGACGGCCAGACGCCCGGCGATCACGTGCGGATCGTCGAGCCCCCGCTTGTGCAGCCGCCGCTCCAGGTCCTCGTAGCTGGGGGGCATGATGAAGATGCCGTGCGCCTCCGGGTTCTTGGAGAGGACCCGCTCGGCCCCCTGGACGTCGATGTCCAGCAGGACGTCGATCCCCTGCTCCAGGCGTGGGAAGACCTCCGAGATCGCCGTCCCATAGTAGTTGGCGTGGACCTCCGCCCATTCCAGGAAGGCGGTGGCGGAGATCATCGACAGGAACGTCTCGTGGTCGACGAAGTGGTAGTCCTTGCCGTCGACCTCCCCCTGCCGGGGTTTGCGGGTGGTGTAGCTGACCGAAAACTCCAGCTTCTCGAGGAGAGGGACGCCTTTCGGGAGGAGATGGCTGATGAGCGTGGTCTTCCCCGTGCCCGAGGGGGCGGACACGATGAACAACTCTCCGGGATGCTGGACCAATTCGCTCAAGGGATGTCGAGGAGGAGACGCCGAAGCCGGTATCGTATCACTACTCGACGTTCTGCACCTGTTCGCGGATCTGCTCGCAGAGGACCTTGGCGTCCAGCACGGCGCGGGTCATCTCGGCGTTGCGGCACTTGGCTCCGAGGGTGTTGAGCTCGCGGAAGATCTCCTGGGTCAGGAAGTCGAGCCGTTTGCCCGCGCCGCCGGACTCGCGGGTGACGGCGCGGAAGTGGTCGAGGTGGGAGCGCAGGCGGTCGATCTCCTCGCTGACGTCGCTGCGGTCCACCAAGACGGCGGCCTCCTGGGCGATCCGTCCCTCGTCGACGGGCTGCTTGCCGAGCAGCTCGGAGAGGCGCTTCTGGAGGGCCGCGGCGATCTCCTCCCGCACCGGGCCGCGCAGGGCGTCGAGCCGGCCCACCACCTCCCCCACGGCGCGGAGCTTCTCCTCCAGGATGGCGGTGAGGTTGGCCCCCTCGGATTCGCGGGAGGCGACGAGCTGGGCCACGGCCTGCCGGGCCACCTTCTGGAGCAGCTCTTCGTCCTCCTCGGTCCACTCCTCGGCCTCGAGCTCCACCCGGAAGGCTTCGGGGAGGCGCAGCAGGTCCCCGGCCCCGAGGCCGCGCTCGATCAGCCCGCCCTCGACGAGCTGGTGGACGGCCCCGTGCGCCTCGCGGATCACGCCCAGGTTCACCTTGACGCTGGCTTTCCGCTCCAGGACGGACCGCACCTCGACGCGGACCTCGACCCGTCCGCGGCTCGCCTCCTGTCCGATGACGTCCCGCAGCGCCGCCTCGCTCCCCCGCAGCTCCTCCGGCAGCCGGAGCTGGAGGTCCAGAAAGCGGTGGTTGACCGCCCGCAGGCTCACCGTGATCCCATGCCGGGCGTTCTCCCCCGACGCTTCCCCGTACCCGGTCATGCTTCGCATCAGTGTTCCTCCCCTCGCTGAGCAGTAAGCCTACGCAAAGTGTCGATATCTCGGCGTATTGGCAGCTTGCGGAACCGGATAGCCCGATCTTCGATGGTGATGGCCCAACCTTCTCCCAACTTGTCCCGGATCTCCGGCTCCGCTTCCAGAAGCCTGTTCGCAATAAGAAACGGGTCGCTCTCGGAGAGGCGTAGGGTCACCAGACTGGGTTTCGAGGCGCCACTGAGAGCAATGAGAAAGGAGAAATCCAGATCCTGTGTGAGGACCGCCCGCTCCTCCTGTCGAGCGAGCTCGAGGATCTCGTGATCCGCCGCTCGGGGGTGGAGCCGTTCTGGAACGCGAAACACATCCCAGCCCCGCCCTCTCAGGACTTGGAGCGTAAGAGGAGAGATGTGTACATCCGCGATGAGGCGCAGATGGTCCCTCAAGCGGTCTTGACGTGATACTGATCAGCAGCCAACCAGGCCGCGTATTGGAGGACCTGCTTGATGTCGTCCTCCTCCAGCTCAGGGTAAGCCGCGAGGATCTCCTGAGAGGACTGACCGTTGGCCAGCATCTTGAGGACGAAGCTCACCGTGATCCTCAGCCCTCGAATGATCGGTTGTCCGAGGCAGACCTCAGGGTCGATGGTGATGCGGTCGAAAGGATCCATATCTGCTCCCATCCTCACGAAATGGTAGCACGCCGCTCCGCCTCCCCCTCCGCCGCGTCCAGCCGCCGCTTCAGCTCCGCGGCGGCCGCGGCCGTGTCGCCTCGGCGCTCCACGGCCAGGGGCTCACCATACACGAAGTGCACCGTCGAGAACGGCAGCGGGACCACGAAGCGGTCCCAGGAGCGCAGCTCCTTCTTGCGCGTCGCGGCCAGGGCCACGGGCTGGATCGGCAGGCCGGTCGCCGCCGCGGCCAGGATCACCCCGGGCTGGACCTCCCGCAGCGGCCCTCTCGGACCGTCCGGCGTGAAGGCGATGTCCCAGTCCTCGGCGGCCTTGCGCAGGATGGACCGCATCCCCGCCGCGCCCCCCCGGCTGCTGGAGCCGCGGCTGGAGTCGATCCCCAGCCGGGCCACCGTGCGCGCGATCAGCTCGCCGTCCGTGCTCTGGCTGACCAGCACCGAGATGCGCTTCCCGCGATAGGAGTAGGGCATCAGCAGCAGGTGCCGGTGCCAGAAGGCGAGGATGAACCGCTCCCCCCGCCGTTCCCACTCCCGCATCTTCTCGTCCCCGTGATGCCGCAGACGAACAGTCGCCCGCAAACCCCGGATGAGGCTGGCCGCGACGAAGGAGATGAGGGAGGTCTTCCACTCCCCCTCTCCCGGTGAGGGAGGGAGGGAGGGGTCGGGAGAGGGGGCCGGGGGTGAGGGGTCTTCACACGCGGAACTGGAGATCGAACAGACGCTTGTACGAGCCCCCCAGGGCCAGCAGCTCGCCGTGGGTCCCCTCCTCGACGATCCGGCCCGCCTCCATGACGACGATGCGGTCCGCCCGGGTGACGGTCGAGAGGCGGTGAGCGATGACCAGCGTCGTCCGCCCCTGTATCAGGTTGTAGAGGGCCTTCTGGACCAGCGACTCGGACTGGCTGTCGAGGTGCGAGGTGGCCTCGTCGAGGATCAGGATGGGCGCGTTCTTGAGCAGCGCCCGGGCGATGGCCAGCCGCTGCCGCTGACCGCCGGAGAGCCGCAGCCCCGCTTCGCCGATCACGGTGTCGTAGCCCTGCGGCAGCTCCATGATGAACTCGTCCGCGTAGGCCGCCGCGGCGGCCTCCCGCACCCGCTCCAGCGGCAAGTCGGAGCGCCCGTAGGCGATGTTGTTGCGGATCGTGTCGTTGAACAGCACCGTGTCCTGGGTGACGATGCCGATCAGCGCGCGCAGGCTCTCGAGCTTCAGGTCCCGGATGTCGACGCCGTCGATGGCCAGCCGTCCGGAATCCGGATCGAAGAAACGCGGCAGGAGGTTGACCAGCGTCGACTTGCCCGCCCCCGAGGGCCCCACCAGGGCCACGATCTCGCCGGCCGGGATGGAGAGGCTCGACGTCCCGCAGCACGGGGCGGTCCTCGTAGGCGAAGGCGACGCGCTCGTAGGCGATCCCCTCGCGGACAGTGTCGATCTCCCGCGCCCCGGGCCGGTCCTGGATGTCGTTCGGGATCTCCATGAGCCGCGACACCCGCTGCCCCGCGGCCATGGCCTCCTGCAGGATCAGGTTGACCTTGTTGAGCTTGCGGATCGGGTCGTAGAGCATCAGCAGCGTGGTGAGGAACTGCACCAGCACGGGCGCGGAGAGCTCCCCGGCGCGGATGCTCTTGCCGGCGTAGATCAGCAGGGCCGCGGCGCCCAGCACGGCCAGCGACTCGACCACCGGGCTGGAGCCGTGGGCGAGCATCTGCGCCCGCAGGTTTACCCGCAGGTGCCGGCGCGTGGCCTCGCGGAAGCGGCCGTGCTCGAACTCCTCCATGCCGAAGGCCTTCACCACCCGGTGGCCGCGCACCCCCTCGGCCATCAGGCTCGCCAGGTCGGCCATGCGCTCCTGGCTGCGGTGGCTGGTGCGGCGCATCCCCTTGCCGAAGCGCACGATCGGGTAGACCAGCAGCGGCGCGGCCACCAGCGAGATCAACGCCAGCCGGAAGTGGGTCGAGAGCAGCAGGGCCAGCAGCGCCACCAGGGTGAACGACTGCTGGAAGAGGTCGAGCAGGCGGTTGGAGACCGCGTTCTGCATCAGCGCCACGTCGTTGATCACCCGCGCCACCAGCTCGCCCGACGGATGGTCGGCGTGGAAGCGGCTCGACTGGTCCAGGATGCGGCGGTAGAGGTCGTTGCGGATGTCGGTCGTCACCCCCAGGCCGATGTGCTGGAAGGCGTAGCCGGAGATGAAGTCGGAGAGGCTGCGCAGCAGGAAGATGAGGACGAACAGGAACGGCACGAAGTAGACCACGTTGTCCTGGTTCACTCCGAGCCGCCGCTTGACGGACTCGTAGGTGCGGTCGATCTGGCGGGCGACGTCGAAACGCTTCCTGAGGTCCGCCAGCAGGCCCTCCTCGGGCCGTTCCTCCTTGGCCTCGGGGGCGGCGGAGGTCAGGCCTCCCAGGGGACCGGGGACGCGCTCCCCCGCCAGCAGCACCTCGCTGAAGATGGGCTTGATGAGGGCCGCGGCGCCGGCCGTGGCGGCGGCGTAGACGAGGATGCCGGCCGCGGCCAGCATCGCCCAGCCGGAGTAGCGGCGCAGGTAGCGCCAGAAGAACGAGGACATCTCCAGCTTCGGTTTCAATTCCGCGACGCCTCCAGAATGTCCGCGAGCATGGCCGCGACCTCGTCGGCCGCCCGGCCGCTGGCCCCGCCCTCCCCCAGCCGGCCGCGCAGCTCGGCGAGGGCGTTCCGCATCACGTCGCGGGCGCCGGCGTTGGTCAGCAGCCGCTCGGCCTCGACGGCGATCCGCTCCGGATGGGCGCCCCCCTGGAGCAGCTCGGGCACGGCCTTGCGGTCCAGGACCAGGTTGACCAGGCTCACGTAGGGGAGCCGCACCAGGAGCTTCGCCATGGCGTAGGTCCACGGCGCGAGACGGTAGACCATGACCATGGGCGTGCCCAGCAGCCCCACCTCCAGCGTGGCCGTCCCCGAGGCGCAGAGGGCGAGGTGGGAATCGGCGATGGCGGCGAAGCGGTCCTCGTCGACGATCCGCACCGGCAGGCCGGCGAGCTCGACCGCCTCCTCCAGGATCTCCCGGGGGATCGTCGGCGCCCTGATGATATGGGCTTCGATCGGCAGCTCGTCCGCGAGCAGGCGCACGCTCTCCAGCAGCGACGGCAGCAGGGCCTCGACCTCGCTCAGCCGCGAGCCGGGCAGCAGGGCCACCCGGTACGGCTCGCCCTCGGGCTCGCCGCGCGCCCACCGCTGCGGCAGCGCGGGCACCTCGTCCACCAGCGGGTGGCCGACGTGCACCACCTCCACGCCGTGGCCGCGGTAGAAATCCACCTCGAAGGGGAAGAGGACCAGCATGCGGTCCACCAGCCTGGCGATGGTCTTGACCCGCCCGCGCCGCCAGGCCCAGACCTGCGGGCTGATGTAGTAGACCACCTCCAGCCCCCGCCGTTTCAGCTCCCTGGCGAGGCGGAGGTTGAAGTCCGGGAAGTCGATCAGCACGGCCATGGCGGGACGGCGGCGGTCGACCTCCTTCAGGAGGTCGGCGAAGACCTCTCTCGCGCGCGGCAGGATCTTCAGCACCTCGGTGATGCCCACCACCGAGATCTCCGAGCTGTGCGCCACGGCGTCGAGGCCGGCGGCGCGCATTTCGTCCCCGCCGAGGCCGAAGGTCGTGAGGTCCGGCACCCGGCGGCGGAGCTCCGTGATCAGCCGCGCCCCGTGCAGGTCCCCCGAAGCTTCCCCGGCCACCACCAGCAGCTCGCGGGGATTCACGCCGCCCCTCTTCACGGAATGGGCGCCGGAGGCCCCGCCGGGAACGGGTACATCAGCCAGGCGATCAGCAGACCGCCGCCCACCATCCCGAGGAAGAGCTGCAGGAACAGCTTGACCTGCTCCTTGCGCTCGCGGCGCCAGAGCAGGGTGAAGAAGAGGCTGACGATCAGGGCGTAGAGCACCATCAACAGGAAATGGCTCATCCCGGCTCACTCCTTCTTTCCGCGGACGATGTCCCAGACGTCCAGCACCAGCAGCAGGTTCATCAGCCCCGCCGTCAGCAGGAAGGCGGTGCCGTACTCAAAGCCCGCCCCCTTCTCGACCCCCTGATAGTCGACGGCGTAGCGGAGGAGGAAGTAGGGGAAGCCCATGCCCATCGAGCCCAGCGTCGCCAGGTAGGTCAGCGGCTGCTTGGGGACCGGCTGGTAGAGGTTCCCTTCCAGGCTGCAGCCGATGAGCACGGAGGCGATCACCAGCGCGAAGAAGGCGAGCCCGCGAAGACGCCTCTTCAGATAGACGTGGCCCAGTCCGGGGACCAGCCAGGCCGAGAAGACCGCGACCACCGGATTGCCCCGGAGAGGGGAAACCGGCGCCGGCGGCGCGGAGGGGCTGACGGGTTCGGCCAATCAAATCTCCTCTTTCGCGAACAGCGCCCGCAGGCGCTCTCGGGACTGGCGCAGGTCCTCGGGAATCAACCGGACCTCCGCCAGGACGGTCATGAAGTTCGTGTCCCCAGTCCAGCGCGGGACGATGTGGAAATGGAAATGGCCCGGCACGCCGGCGCCGGCCGGCGTGCCCAGGTTCATCCCCAGATTGAAGCCATGGGGATTGTAGGCCTCGCCCAGGATCCGCTGGGTCCTGAGCACCAGGGGCCAGAACTCGGCCCGCGCCTCGGCGGGGCTCTCCTGCGGCGAGGCGAGATGCTCCAAGGGAGCCACCATGAGATGGCCGTTCGAATACGGGTGAAGGTTGAGCATCACGAGATGGTGGCGGGCGCAATGGACCACCAGGCCGTCCGGATCGTCCGGCCGCTGTCCGGCGGCACAGAAGAAGCACTCCGGATCGCCCGAGCTTCCGGTGATGTAAGCGTACCTCCAGGGAGTGAAGAGTTGTTGCATCCGTAGGCCGAGGGGACGGCCGGGCTCGGGGCCCGGCCCAACGTCAGCACTCGTCGTTGAGCAGCTCCCTCAGCTCCTTGCCCGGCTTGAAGTAGGGGATCCGCTTGGGCGGCACCTTCACCTTGTCACCGGTCTTGGGATTGCGGCCGGTGCGGGCGCCGCGGTGGCGGATGCGGAAGCTGCCGAAACCGCGCAGCTCGATCTTCTCTCCGTCCTTCAGCGAATGGACGATGCTGTCGAACACCGTATTGACGATGATCTCCGCGTGCTTCTTGGTGAGCTGGGTGGTGCGGGCGACCTCCTCGACCAGCTCGGCCTTGGTCATCCCGTCTTTCAAGGGCACCGTCATCTCCCACCCCTTTTCTCTCGATGGCGCCGGCGGGCAGCCCGCAAGCCGCCCGCCGGTCCAGGGTCCCAAGACCTACTCCTCGGCTTCGTCGGACTTCGCTCCGGCGTCCTCCACGACCTCATGGCCGCTGCCGGCCTGCAGCTCCGCGATCTCCTCCTCGGTCGGCTGCGTCACGCCCCGCATCGAGAGGCCGACCTTCTTCTCGTCCTCCTCGATGCGCAGGATGCGGGTGCGCACCCAGTCGCCGACCTTGTAGAAGTCCTCGAGCTTGGCGCCCGCCGGGACCTCGATCTCGCTGACGTGGGCGAGGCCCTCGAGGCCGTTGTAGATGTCGATGAACAGACCGAAGTCGGTCACGTTCACCACGCGGCCGTCGAGCGTGTCGCCGGGGCGGTGCCGCTCCGCGAAGTCCTCCCACTCGTTGGGCATGAACTCCTTGATCGAGAGCGAGACGCGCTGGTTCTCGACGTCGATGTTGGTGATCCGCGCCTTGACCGTGTCGCCCTTCTTGAGCACCTCGCTGGGGTGCTTGACCCGCTTGGTCCAGCTCATGTCGGAGACGTGGATCAGGCCGTCGATGCCGTCGGTGATCTCGACGAAGGCGCCGAACTCGGTGAGGTTGCGGACCTTGCCCTCGATGACGCTGCCCTCGGGGTGGGTGTCCTCCAGCTCCTCCCACGGATTGCGCTCGGTCTGGCGCAGCGACAGGCTGATCCGCCGCTGGTCCATGTCGAGCTCGGAGACGATCGCCTCGACCTCGTCGCCCACCTCCAGGATCTTGGCGGGGTTGACGACCTTCTTGGTCCACGACATCTCGCTGACGTGGATCAGGCCCTCGACGCCCTCCTCGATCTCGACGAAGGCGCCGTAGTCGACGATGCGAGACCACCCGGCCCTTGACCCGCGAGCCGATGGGGTACTTCTTGTCGACCAGCGTCCAGGGGTCGTCCGACCGCTGCTTGTAGCCGAGGGAGACGCGCTCGGTCTCGGGGTCGAACTTGAGGACCACCACCTCGACCTCGTCGCCCACCGTGAAGTGCTCGGACGGGTGGTTGACCCGGCCCCACGAGATGTCGGTGATGTGCAGCAGGCCGTCGATGCCGCCGAGGTCGATGAACACGCCGTAGTCGGTGATGTTCTTGACGATGCCGCGGAGGCGGGCGCCCTCTTCAAGCCGCTTGAGGGTCTCGGCCTTCTTCTTGGCGAGCTCGGTCTCGAGCACCGCCTTGCGGGAGAGGACGATGTTGTTGCGCCGGCGGTCCAGGCTGATGACCTTGAACTCCAGCTCCTGGCCGCGCAGCGACTCCAGGTTCTTGACCGGCTTGATGTCGACCAGGGACCCGGGCAGGAAGGCGCGCAGACCGACGTCCACCGTCAGACCGCCCTTGATGCGGTCGGTGATACGTCCCTTGATGACCCGGCCGTCCTTGTAGGCGCGCTCCACCTCGGTCCAGCGGCGCATGCGCTGGGCCTTGGAGTAGGAGAGGAGGACGTGGCCCTCCTGGTCCTCGGTCTTCTCGAGCAGGACATCGACTTCCTCGCCGACGTTGACGGTGAGCTCCCCGCCACGGTCGGTGAACTCCTCGATGGGGATCAGGCCTTCCGACTTGTACCCCACGTCGACGATCACCGCGTTGGACGTGACGCCGATGATGCGCCCCGTCACGATCTCACCCTCGGTGAGATTGCGCATGCTCTCGTCGTACAGTTCGAGGAGCTTGCGGTATTCGTCCGCGTCCTGCTCCTCATCGGACTCAGCCGTCATCAACGACTGGTCCTGGAGTTCTTCACTGGCCGGCATAGAAAAACGTACCTCCTTGGGCTTGGATTCAGGCTCTCGGGCCTGTGCCCCCACGGTCGTGGGGGAGACGAGTTCCGCTTAAGTAATTGAGAACTCGGGCCTTCGAGTATAGGTCAGGGGGGTGGGGGTGTCAATGCGAGGGGTTCCAGGGCCTCCCGGATCTCCCCCCGAACCCCCTCATCCCCCTCTGTTATCAGCGCTTTCCGCAGGGCATCCAGAGCCTCTTTCCCCCCGATCCGCCCCAGCGCCCAGGCGGCGTGGCCGCGCACCAGCGGCTCCCCTTCCCGCAGGGCCTCCGCCAGCGGCGCCACGTAGCGGGACTCCCGCCGGTTCCCCATGGCGACCGCCGCGTTCCTCTGGAGCCCTTCCAGCTTGGCCCGCTTCATGGGGCTTCCCCGGAACCGCTCGACGTACTCCTCCCGGGGGAGGCGGAGCAGGCGGGCGAGATCCAGCTCGGCCCGCTCCGGCGGCAGCTCCATCTCCAGGATGGACCGCCCCCGCCGGCTCCCGGTTCCAGGGGCAGACCTCCTGGCAGACGTCGCAGCCGAAGACCCAGCCCCCCGCCATCCGCCGCGCCTCGGGAGGCAGCGGCCCCCGGTGCTCGATCGTCCAGTAGCAGATGCACCGGTTGCTGTCCAGGCGGTACGGCTCGGCCAGGGCTCCCGTGGGGCAGGCGTCCAGGCAGAGGGTGCAGCTCCCGCAGAGGTCGGTCAGGGGCTGATCCGGGGAGAGATCCAGATCCAGGAACAGCTCCCCCAGGAGGAACCAGGACCCGGCTTCGGGATGGAGCAGCATGGTGTTCTTCCCCACCACCCCGATCCCCGCCCGGGCCGCCAGCTCGCGCTCCAGGACCGGCCCGGTGTCCACGTACCGCCGCGCCTGGCATCCGGGGAACGCCTCCGCGGACCCTCGCCTCCAGGGCCTTCAGGCGGCCGCCCATGACGTCGTGGTAATCCTTGCCCCGGGCGTAGCGTGCCACCCGGCGCCAGAGGTCCCCCCTGGGCTCCGGCTGCCGCTCCCCATCCTCTTTATAGAGGGGGTGGTACTGGAGCGCTACGCAGAGGACACTCCGCGCCCCGGGAAAGACCTGGGAAGGATCGAGCCGCGACTCCACCCGCCGCTCCAGGTATCCCATTCCGGCTTGATCTCCCCGGGCGATCCACCGCAGATAGGCTTCGCCGTGCCCCGAGGGTCCGAGCCGGGCGATCCCGGCGCGGTCGAAGCCGGCCTCCAGGGCCCAGGACTTCAGGAGATCGGCTGTGGCTCGGGGGTTCATGAGACTTAGAATAACCGCCGCTGATGACGGACGCTTCCCCGCTCGACTGGAAGGAAATCGAGGCCCGGTTGGGCGAGGTGGAGCCTCGCGAGGCCCGGGAAGTTGTCATGGATCTCCTCGTGGACGACATCTCTCCCCTCATAGCCCTCTCGCGGCTGCTCCTCGCCCTCGGCACCCCTGGAGAGACCGCGGAGTTCCTCGCGGAGGTTTCCCAGCAGTGGGGACGCCCCCTCGATCCCCGCATCCGCGAGATGGCCCGCCTGCTGAACGACAACCGGGAAGGGTGCGCCAGCGTCGCCCGCATGCTCCGGGAGCACCCGGACCCGCGGACGAAGTTCGGGGATCCCGAGCTCGCTCTGGAGACCTACCGGCGCTTCTTCGACCAATCCGTGGGATGGAACGAGGAGGCGAGCGTGGCCGCCTACTCCCTGGGCGACGCCCGGCTCCTCCAGCGGGTGACGGACGAGGTCGCGGCCCAGCTCGACGCCTGGGGGCTGCTCGGCCCGGACCGCCGGACGCTGGAGATCGGCTGCGGCATCGGTCGGATGCAGGCCGCCCTCTCCCCTCGGGTGGCCGAGGCCCATGGCGTCGACATCTCCCCGAAGATGATCGAAGCGGCCCGGAGACGCTGCGCCGGACTGCCGAACGTCCAATTCTCCGTCGTCTCCGGACGAGACCTGGCGGCCTTTACGGCCGAGCGGTTCGAGCTCGTCTACGCCGTGGACTCCTTCCCCTACATCCACCAGGCCGGTCCGGAGATCGTGGAGGCGTGCTTCGACGAAGCGGCGCGGGTGCTCGTCCCGGGCGGCGAATTCGTCATCCTCCACTTCTCCTACCGGGACAGCTCCGAGGAGGACCGCGCCGAAGTCCGCAAGCTCTGCCGCGCCACCGGCTTTACCCTGGTGATGAACGGAGCGCAGCCGTTCAAGCTGTGGGACGGGGTGGCGTTCAGGATGCGGAAATCCTAGACTCCCCCTCCGCGGGCATCCCCTGCACCGCGAACTTTTCTTTCCAGGAGGAGACAACCACCATGTCCGATTGGGTCGAAGAGGGCGAGGACGCCCCGGATTTCTCTCTTTCCGACGACAACGGCCGGCAGGTCAAGCTGTCCGACTTCCGCGGCAGGCCCGTGGTCCTCTACTTCTATCCGCAGGACGACACGCCCGGCTGCACCAAGGAGGCCTGCGCCTTCCGCGACCGCGGCGCCGATCTCCAGGCCAGGGGCGCCGTGGTGCTGGGCGTCTCCCCGGACGACGTGGCGAGCCACGGCCAGTTCCGGGACAAGTACAGCCTCAACTTCCCCCTCCTCGCCGACGCCGGCCACAAGGTGGCGGAGCGCTACGGGGCCTGGCGGGAGAAGAACCTGTACGGCAAGGTCACCTTGGGGCTCCAGCGCTCCACCTTCGTCATCGACGGCGACGGCAAGGTGCGGAAGGTCTGGAAGAAGGTCAACGTCGACGGGCACGACGAGCAGGTGCTCAAGGCGCTGGAGACGCTGTAGCCGCCCTTCTTGATCCCCCGTTCCATCGGATAGACTACCGGCCTTTCCAGGAAGGGAGCGCAATGGATTTCTTCCAGCAGATGGTGGAGATGGGACACGAACGGGTGCTCCTCTGCTCCAACCCGGACGTGGGCCTGCAGGCCATCATCGCCGTTCATTCGACCACGCTGGGGCCGGGGCTCGGGGGGGTGCGGATGTGGCCCTACAAGAGCACCGAGGAGGCGTTCGTCGACGTCCTCCGCCTCTCCCGCGGCATGACCTACAAGGCCGCGGCGGCCGGCCTCCACCTCGGCGGCGGCAAGGCCGTCATCATCGGCGATTCCAAGAAGGACAAGAGCGAGGAGCTGTTCCGCGCCTTCGGGCGGTACGTCGAGTCGCTGGGCGGCCTCTACATCACCGCCGAGGACGTCGGCACCGACATGGAGGACATGGAGGTCATCCAGCACGAGACCCGCTGGGTGACCGGCGTCTCGCCCGAGCTGGGCGGCGGCGGCGATCCGTCGCCGGTAACGGCGTTCGGGACCCTCCAGGGGATCAAGGCCGCCGTGCAGTTCAAGCTCGGCGAGGACTCGCTCGCAGGGCCGCTCGGTGGCCATCCAGGGGCTCGGCAGCGTCGGCGGCTACCTGGCCGGCTACCTGCGGGACGAGGGCGCCAAGGTCTTCGGCGCCGACATCGACGCCGAGGCCGTCGCCCACGCCCGCGACGAGCTCGGGGTCGAGATCGTCTCCACCCAAGAAATCCTGGAGGTGGAGTGCGACGTCGTGGCGCCCTGCGCCCTCGGGGCCGTGATCAACGACGCGTCGATCCCCAAGCTGCGCTGCTCGATCGTGGCCGGCGCCGCCAACAACCAGCTCGCGGACGCCCGCCACGGCCAGGAGCTGCACGCCCGGGGCATCCTCTACGCTCCGGACTACGTGATCAACGCCGGCGGCCTCATCAACGTCTACAACGAGCTGATCGGCTACAACCGCGAGATCGCCATGCACATGGCGCGCGGCATCCATGGCAACATGATGCGCGTGTTCGAGATCTCCCGCGCGCAGTCGATCCCCACCCACGTGGCCGCCGACCGGCTGGCCGAGGAGCGGATCGCCCGCTCCAGGGGGCTCGGGACGCAGCAGTGGGTGCGGACGGTCCGGCGGCGGGCGAGCGAGCCGTAGCGCCATGAACGTCCGAGCCCGCCTCCAGAGCTTCGCGGCCGCCGTCCTGGTCCTCGCCCTCGCGGCGGGGCCGGCGGCCGCCGCGCCGCCGATCTGCGACGGCTCCACGGTCCTGACCCTGATCGGCATGGACACCTCCATCGGCAGCACGCTCTTCGCGGTCCCCCCGGCCGGCGACGGCAAGGCGTCCTGGATCGTGGAATTGGACGGCGACGGCCAGAACGCCCGCGCCTGGCCCGACGATCCCAAGGGGCGCTTCGGCGGCTCCGTGGGTCCGGGCCCGGTGATCGCCGCCCAGCCGTGCGGGAAGTCGTGCCTGCAGCCCGTCCGCTGGAAGGAGGGCGTCTGGGAGCCGCTGGGCGAGCCGCTCAACGTCCCGGTGGCGGCGTCGGCCACCCCTACCTACGACCATACCGGAGCGCCCTGGTTCCTCCTCCACGCCGCGGACAAGGCGGAAGGGCAGCAGCGGGCCTGGGCCTTCCGCCTCCAGGGCGGCGAGTGGCAGAACCGGGGCTCGATGACCGTGGCCGCCGTGGGTCAGCCCCCGGTGCTCCCCGCCCCGCAGCGCAAGGACGGCGTGCTCACCGGCACCGGCCTCTTCTCCGCCTCGGGTCAGCCGGAGGCCTGGGTCGCCGGCCTTCCCGGGGTCACGGCGGCAAGGCGGGGACAGCTCATCGCCCTCACCGGCACCTCGGTGGCCTACGTCTCCGGCGACGGCGTGGCCTATCTCTCGGACGACTCCGGCAAGACCTGGCGCCGCTCCACCTGGACTCCCTGGGGCGGCAAGAGCGAGGCGGTGGCCCTCTGGCGGCAGGGGAAGGACTTCTGGGTCGATTTCCCCTTCGGAGACCACCGGGGAGCGCTGCGGCTGGTCTGGTTCGACCGCCGCCGCCCGTCCGAGGAGGTGGTGATCCTGACCCGCCTCACCCAGAGCGGCGACTGGGTGCGCGTCGCCGAGGCTCCGGGGCAGGTGAAGACCAAGAGCGAGGAGCTCCCCATCACCCAGATCCTGGTCCCCAAGGGGGACATCTGGCTGCTCTTCTCCGGCTGCGCCGCCACGGCCAACGGCTCGGGGCTCGTGCTGCGGGCCTTCGACGGGACCAGCCTCTCGCCGGCGCGGTTCGTGCCCATTCAGTCCCCATAAAATCGGTCCAAATAGAAAAAGGGCGGGATCTCTCCCGCCCTTCGCCGGACGCTGGATCCGCCCGTTCAGGCGCGGACGCCGGCCGCGGCGGCCGCCGGGATGCGCAGCTTCTGCCCGGGGTAGATCTCGTCCGGGTCCTTGAGCATCGGCTTGTTGGCCTCGAAGATCTGGTTGTACTTGTTGGCGTCGCCATAGAACTGCTTGGCGATCTTGGACAGGGAGTCGCCCGACTGGACCTCGTAGTACTGGGCCTCGGGCGCGGGGTTCTTGACGTTGAGCTGGTCGTCCACCGAGCCGATCCCCTCGTGGTTGCCGACCAGCAGGACGACCTTCTCCCGCTCCTCCTGGCTGACCACGTTGCCCCGCAGGGTGACCTTGTCGCCCTCGATGTCGACGACGAGGCCTTCGGTGTTGAAGCCCATCTGCTTCACGACGCTGGCCAGCGCCGTTTCCCGCCTGCGCTCCTGCGCCTGGGCGAGATCCTGCTGGTTGGCCGCCTGATTGGCGGCGGGCTTGGCCTGGGGCTGCTTCTCGTCGTCATCGCCGATGTTGAGCTTGCGGCCCACCTTCTTGGCGAACTCAATTAGACCCATCGCATCCTCCTTTTTTACGTACTCGGGGTGTGGGGGAGCCGCCGGAGGGGTTCCGGTGGCGATTCCAAGGAGGAATTGAGTGCAAGATGGTTGCCGGGTCAGCCTACCCCCGCCGCGCGATCTTCTCCGCCATCCTCTCGACGACCTCGTCCACGGTCAGCTCCGAGCAGTCGATGAGGGTGTAGGAGTCGTCGCAGGTCAGAGGGGAGTCGGTGCGGGTGCTGTCGCGGAGATCGCGTCGGCTGAGCTCGTCGACGACTTGGTCGTAGGTGACGGCGCGGCCGGCGGCGGACAGCTCGTCGAAGCGGCGCTGGAAGCGGATGTCGTTCCGGGCGTCGAGGAAGAACTTGTGGGGCGTGTCGGGGAAGACGCGGGTGCCGATGTCCCGCCCCTCCAGCACCGCGCCATAGTGCCCGGCCGCCTCGCGCTGGAGGCGGACCATGCGCTGGCGCACCTCGGGGTAGGTGGAGATCGTCGAGGTCGCCTCCCCCACCTCGGGAGTGCGGATGCGGGACTCCACCGGCCCGCCGTCGAGCAGGACCTCGAAGCTGCCGTCGTCCCGGCGGCCCAGCCGCACGTCGGCCTCTCCGGCGATCGCCACCACCGCCTCGCGGTCCCGGGGATCGACGCCGTTCTCCAGGACCTTCAGCCCGATGGCCCGGTACATGGCGCCGGTGTCCATGAAAGGCACGCCCAGGTTGCGGGCGAGGCGCCGGGCCGCGGTGCTCTTGCCCACGCCGGAAGGTCCGTCGATGGCCACGATCAGGGGGCCGGAGGTCATCGGCGCCCCTGGCGGCCGGAGCGGGGCGCCGCCGTCTTCCGGGCCGGCGCCTTCTTCTTCGCGGGAGCCTTCTTCGCGGCCTTGCGGACCGGCACGGACTTCTTCGCCGCCGGCTTCTTCGCGGCGGGAGCGGCCTTCCGGGCCGGTTTCGGCGCCGGCCTCTCCTCCGGCCCGCGGGCGGACCTCTGGAGCTTGCGCACCTCCTGCTCGGTCAGCTCCCGCAGGGCGCCCACCGGCAGGTGCGGGTCCCGCAGCGGGCCGATGGCGACGCGGCGCAGTTTCTGGACGGGATGGCCGACGTGGGAGAACATCTCGCGGATCTGGCGGGTGCGTCCCTCGGTCAACTCGACGATCCACCAGGAGTTCTCGCTCTCGGGCTCCCCCCGCCGCCGGGACCCCGCCGGCTTGAAAGGATTGCGCGGGGTGATCTTGGCGGGCGCGGTGCGCCGGCCTTCGATCAGGATTCCCGACCGCAGCCGGTCGAGTTGCCCCTCGGTGGGCGTCCCCTTCACCTTGACTTCGTAGGTCTTGGTGCTGCCGTAGCGGGGGTGCGCGATGCGCTGGGCGAACTCGCCGTCGTCGGTCAGCAGCAGCAGCCCCTCGGTATGGAAGTCGAGCCGGCCCACCGGCACCAGGGCCTTGCGCAGGACCGGAGGGATGAAGTCCATGATCGTGGGCCGTTCCTGGGGATCGGAGACGGTGGACATGACGCCCTTGGGCTTGTTGAGGAGCAGGTAGTGGTGCTCGCGGTTCGGCTGCACCCGCTTGCCGTCCACCTTGATGGCGTCCCGCTCGGGATCGGCCTTGTCGCCGATGCCGGCCACGCGGCCGTTGATGGTGACCAGCCCGTCGCGGATCATCTCCTCGGCCTTGCGGCGGGAGGCGATCCCGGCCCGGGCCAGGATCTTCTGCAACCGTTCCTCGCTCATCGAAGACCTCCTCCGCAGAGATCTCCCCCTCTCCCGGGGAGGGAGCGGAGGGAGGGGTCGGGAGAGGGGGCCGGGGGGTGAGGGCTCATGGTTCGGCCTCCGGTAGCGCGTCCTCACGATCTTCCATTTCGGCGATCTCCTTGAGGATGCGCTCCTCGCGGTCCTCTCCTGCCGGTCCGGCCTCGGGAAGCGCCATGGCTTCGGCTTCCGCCAGACCGGCCATCTCGGCGAGGCCCGCCACGGCGCCGGCGTCGCCCGAGCCGAAGGTCTCCTCGAACTCCTCCAGAGGCGGCAGGTCCTTGAGGCTGTTGAGGCCGAAATGGACCAGGAACTCCCGGGTGGTGCCGTAGAGGAACGGCTTGCCCACCACCTCCTTGCGGCCGACGATGCGCACCATCCGCCGCTCCAGGAGGGTCTTGATGACGCCCGCGGGATTGACGCTGCGCAGCTCCTGGACCTCCGGGCCGGTGATGGGCTGGCGGTAGGCGACGATGGCCAGCGTTTCCAGGGCGGCCATGGAGAGCTTGTTGCCGCCGGAGACGTCGAAGAACCGGCGCAGCCATCCCACCACCTCGGGACGGGTGGCGAGGCGCACGCCGCCCCCCACGTCCTCCACCATGACACCCCGGTTCTCGCCGCTGTAGCGGGCGAGCACCGCTTCCAGGGCCTCGGCGGCCTGCTCCCGCTCCTCCTCTTCGAACATCTCCAGCAGCCGCGCGCGCGGCACCGGCTCGGAGGAGACGAAGAGGACCGCCTCGAGGGCCGCTTCCATGTCGCTCCGTTCGGTCATGCCCCGATCGCCTCCCGCTCTTCAGCGCCCAGCTCCCGCGTGGTGCGGTAGACCAGGATGTCGCCGCTCTCGGTCTGGTGGACGCGCACCAGGTTGAGGCGCGCCAGCTCCAGGACGGCCAGGAAGGCGGCGATGGCCTCGGCGCGGCAGGAGCGCGTCTTGAGGTCGTTGATGAGGTCGTAGGGCCGGCCGGCGTCCAGCTCGCCCAGCAGGCGGTCGAACTGCCCGCGCACCGAGTAGGCCTCGCCGCTGAGCTGCAGCGGCGGCGGGTGCTCGCGGTCGTAGCGCAGCAGGGCGGTCTTGAGGGCCGAGAGAAGGTCGAACAGCGAGACCTCGCCGAGGTCGATCGTCTGCTCGTCCTCTTCGGGCACGGCGGGCAGGGGCTGCGGCTTGCGGGTCCAGATACCCATGCGCAGCCGGTCCACCTCGGCGAACGACTGGGCCATCTCTTTGAGGCGCCGGTACTCCAGCAGGCGGTCCACCAACTCCTGGCGCGGATCCTCCTCGGGCTCGCCCTCGGCCTTGGCCGGCCGCGGGAGGAGCATCTTGGACTTCAGGTGGATCAGCACCGCGGCCTCGTAGATGTACTCGCCGGCGACGTCGAGGTTCAGCTCCTCCAGCAGCCCCAGGTAGGCGTGGAACTGATCGCAGATGGTCGCCACCGGGATGTCGGTGATCTCCACCTTGTTGAGCTTGATCAGGTGCAGCAGGAGGTCGAGCGGCCCCTCGAAGATGGGGAGCTGGACGCGCCAGGAGTCCGGCAGGCTCGCCGTCTCCGCCGGCGCGGCGGCGGACGCCTCGCCGCCGCCCTCGCCTTCGGGGGCGCCTCCCTTGCGGCGGCGCGCGCGGAGCACCTCGGGCTTCGGCAGCTCCAGCGGCTTCGGCAGGTCGTCGGGCTTGTCCTCGCTCATCCGGCGAAGCTCTCCACCTTGCGCAGGGCCTTCTGATAGTCGAGGCCCATGGCCGTCCGCACCCGCTCCATGGTCTCAGCCGTCTGTTCCCGCGCCTTGCGAGAGCCTTCGAGCAGGATGTCGTACACCATGTCGCGGTCTGCCAGCAGCTCCTCGCGGCGGCGGCGGAACGGCTCGAGATAGTCGATCAGGATCTGCGCCAGCAGCTTCTTGTCGTCCACACAGCCGATCTGGGCCGCCCGGCACTCCCGGGCCACCCGCTCCTGGACTTCGGGAGGCGAGACCAGCTTGTGGAAGTCGTAGAGGTTGCAAACCTCGGGCCGCCCGGGATCGCTGCGCTTGAGGCGCTGGGGGTCGGTGAACATCTGCTTGCACTTCTGCAGGATCACCTCCGGCGGGTCGGAGAGGTTGATGGCGTTGTTGTAGGACTTGGACATCTTGCGGCCGTCGACGCCCGGGACCTTGGGAGTGGCCGTGAAGAGCGCCTGCGGCTCGGGGAAGACCTCGGTCTGGTAGAGGTAGTTGAACCGGCGCACGATCTCGCGGCTGATCTCCAGGTGGCTGGCCTGGTCCTCGCCCACCGGCACGAAGTGCGCGCGGTAGACACAGATGTCCACGGTCTGGAGGACCGGGTAGCCCAGGAAGCCGTAGGTCGCGAGATCCTTGTTCTCGATCTGCTGGATCTGCTCCTTGTAGGTGGGCACGCGCTCCAGCCAGCCGAGCGGGGTGATCATCGACAGCAGCAGGTGGAGCTCGGCGTGGTCCGGCACCATGGACTGGATGAAGATGGTCGACCGCGCGGGATCGAGCCCGGTGGAGATCCAGTCGATGACCATCTCGATGGTGTTCTGCGCGATCTGCGAGGGATCGGCGTAGTCGCTGGTCAGCGCGTGCCAGTCCGCGGCGAAGTAGAAGCAGCGGTACTGGTCCTGCAGGCCGACCCAGTTCTTCAGGGCGCCGAAGTAGTTGCCCAGGTGAATCTTGCCCGTCGAGCGCATGCCCGAGAGCACAATCTTCTGTTCGGTCACTCGTCCACTCCTCAGGAGAGTTTTATCACCAGCCCCAGGATGCCGTAGAAGGGCAGGAGCAAAAACGGCAGGAGCCCCATGGCGGCCAGAACCCCGATCATAAAGCCGTAGGGGCGGATGGCCGCAAGCTTCTGCGCCCAATCCGGCGGCAGCAGGTGGAGGACGATCTGCCCGCCGTCCAGGGGCGGCAGGGGGATCAGGTGAAACGCGGCGACCAGGGCGTTGATGGAGGCCAGCCGCGCCAGGGTGAACATCACCGGGTAGGAGCGCACGGTCTCCGCGCCGGGGGCATGGATCAGGGATAGGAAGGCGGCCTCCCGCGCGTCCGGCCCCAGCGCCCGCACCAGGAGCACGAGGACGATGCTGGCGACGCTCGCCAGCAGCAGGTTGGCCAGCGATCCCGAGGCCAGGACGAAGATGTCGTCCCGGATCGGCCGCCGGAGCCGGGTGTCGGTCACCGGCGTGGGACGCCCCCACCCGAATACCGGGACGCCCAGGGCCATCCGCAGCATGGGGAACAGCAGGGAGCCCAGGAGATCGATGTGGCGCAGTGGGTTGAGGCTCGCCCGGCCCTGCTCGCGGGCGGTGCCGTCGCCGCACAGCAGGGCCGTCCAGGCGTGGGCAGCCTCGTGGACAGAGATCGCCAGCCACAGCAGCAGGAGCTGCACCAGGGCGCCGAAGAGGAGGTTGGAATCCATCAGGGGCTCAAACGGCGGGAGAGGCCGCTCCGGCCAGCCTGCCGTCGACGTCCAGCAGGAGCCGCTCGTTCTCGCGCAGGGTACGCGCCTCCGTCCACAGGGCGGCGGCCTGGACAGCCAAGGCGGCGTAGAAGGCCAGGTGGTGGTGCCGCACCGGCACGTAGCTCGCCGTGGCGGCGGCGCCCAGCGCGAACACGGCCAGCATCCCGGCCATGGCCAGCAGCGCCAAGGGATAGGCGAAGGGCTTGCGGCGGCGGACGCGGCGGCTCAGCTCCGGGTCCAGGCCCTCGCGCCGGATCGCTTCCTGGACCGCCCTGCCGGTGCCGATCAGGTAGAGCAGGATCCAGGAATGGGAGAACACCGCCAGCAGGGTGGACGCCAGGGCCACCAGCACGTGGGTCTGCATGGCGTCGTCCTGGGGCGCGGCGAGGGCGTAGCCCAGGGCGGCGGACGCGACGACGCCCAGGGTCGCGAGCACGCCGACGATCAACATGGAACGTTCCATCATCCGAGTCTCTCTCCTGCGACCGCGGCGCGCCAAGCCGCCGCGGCGTGGGCCGGCCGGTAGCGCTCGGCGACGCGCGCGCGGCCCGCGGCTCCCCGGCGCCGGGCCTCCTCCGGGTGCGCCAGCGCTTCCTCCAGCGCCCGGGCCAAGGCCTCCGGGTCTTCCGGCGGCACCAGCCAGCCGGTCTCTCCGTCCATCACCACCTCGGGGATGCCGCTCACCCGGCTCGCCACCACCGGCACTCCCGCCTCCATAGCCTCCAGGATCACCAGCGGCATCCCCTCGTACGTCGAGGGCACGACCAGCGCCGCGGCACCCTGGAGGAGCATCCGCACCCCGGCGGCGTCGCGGGAGCCCAGGAAGGCGGCGGCGGGGCCCAGCCCCAGCTCCGCCGCCTTGCGCTCCAGCCGCCCGCGGTGCTCGCCGTCGCCGGCGATCCGCAGGACGGCCGCCGGATTCCGCCGCCGCAGCTCCCGGAGGGCTTCCAGCAGCACCTCCACGCCCTTGCGGATGCGCAGGCGCCCCACGAAGAGCAGGTAGCCCGGCGCCCCCTCCGGCTCCCCGGCCGGCGCCACCGCCAGCCCCCCCGTCACATTCGGGACCACCCCCACGACGTCCGCGCGGTAGTCGCGGCGGACCTCGGCGGCCGTGGCCTCGCTGGGCGCCAGCACCAGGCCGGCCGTCCGCGCCGTGAGCAATCCCAGGAGGATCTGGAACGGCGCCTTGAGCCAGCGGAAGCGGACCTCGACGCCGCCCGGCCGGCCCAGCACCTTTCCGCCGGCGCCCCCAGCCACCAGCGGGCGCACCGCCCGCAGCTCCTCGACGTAGCTCACCTGGAGCAGGGCCACAAGGAAGGGGCGCGGTTCGAGCGTCCCTCGCAGGATCGCCACCAGTAATGCGGCCAGGGCGCCGTCCGACTCGTGGACCTGGACCACGTGCGGACGGAAGCGGCGAAGCGCCCGCCAGACCGCCGGCACCACCAGGAGCGGAAAGAGGACCTTGGGACCGGCGGCGCCGCCAGGGCCGCGGCCCAGCACCTCGACTTCATCCCCAAGCTCCCGGAGGCCGGCGGCCAACTGTAGCACCTGTTCACCGACACCGGAAACGTCCCGCGGCGGCAGGGTGTTGGCGATCAGCAGCACCCTCATCTCAGGCCCTCCCTCCAAGATCCCGCCCGCCCAGGGCCTTCTCCAGCTCGCGCAGCGCCGGGCCTTCGAGGCGTCCGAGGAGGTCCCGGGCGTCGTCGCGGGCGCGTACCAGCCAGTCCCAGTCCTCGGGCAGGAGCGCCACCCGCAGCGAGGGCATTCCGGCCTGGCGGGTCCCCAGCAGGTCTCCCGGCCCCCGCAGGGCGAGGTCGGCCTCGGCGATCTCGAAACCGTCCCGGGTGGCGGCGAAGATCTCCAGCCGCCGCCGGGCCGTCCCGGCCAGCCGGCCGTGGATCGCCACGCAGACCGCCACGCCGGCCCCGCGCCCGACGCGGCCCCGGAGCTGGTGGAGCTGGGCCAGGCCGAAGCGCTCGGCGCTCTCGATCACCATCCAGGTCGCCTCCGGCACGTCGACCCCCACCTCGATGACGGAGGTGGCCACCAGGACCCGCGTCTCCCCCGCGGCGAAGGCGCGCATCGCCCGCTCCCGCTCGGCGGCCGGCATGCGCCCGTGGAGGGTGGCCACCGGGAGGCCGGGGAGGGCTTCCCGGACCCGCTGCTCCACCTCGGCCAGGGAGGCGGCGTCGATCGCCTCACTCTCTGCGATGAACGGGGCCACGACGTAGCCCTGAGCGCCGGCCTCGACGGCTTCGCGGAGGCGATCGTAGACCTCGTCGCGCCGGCGGACCGGCACGACCTCGGTCCGCACCGGCGCGCGGCCGGGAGGGAGCTCGTCCAGGACCGAGACGTCCAGGTCGCCGTAGGCGGTCAGGGCCAGGGAACGGGGGATGGGCGTCGCCGTCATCACCAGCAGGTCCGGCCGGTCCCCCTTGCCGCGCAGCAGGTTGCGCTGGGCAACCCCGAAACGGTGCTGCTCGTCGATGACCGCCAGTCCCAGCCGATGGAACTCCACCGCCTCCTGGAACAGGGCGTGGGTGCCTACCACCAGCTCCGTCTCGCCCGCCGCCAGCTCCGCCCGCACCCGCTCCGCCTCGGCCGCGCCGCCGGTGAGCAGGCCCACCCGGTAACGGCTCCCCAGCAGGCGCCGCAGGTTGGCGAAGTGCTGCTCGGCCAGCAGCTCCGTGGGCGCCATGAAGGCCCCCTGCCAGCCGTTCTCCAGGGCGGCGGCCAGGGCGAGGGCGGCGACGATCGTCTTGCCGCTGCCGACGTCCCCCTGGAGGAGCCGGAGCATGGGATGGGGCGCCGCCAGATCGCCGAGGATCTCTTCCAGGACGCGCTCCTGGGCGCCGGTCAGCGGGAACGGCGGGATCGCTCCCAAGGTCCGCCGCAGCTTCGGGCCGAGCCGGAAGCGCCGCGCCCGGGGCTCGCTCCTCTCCCGTTCCCGCAGCAGGGCGAGGGTGACCTGCAGCTCCAGCAGCTCGCCGTAGATCACCCGCCGGTGCGCCGGGCTCCGGCGTCCGTTGAGCAGGTCCACGTCGGCGTCCGGCTCCGGATGATGGAGATCCTGGAGGGACTCCCCCAGGGAGGGCAGACCGTAGCGCTGGAACAGCTCCTCCGGCAGGTTCTCCGGCATCCGGCGGAGATCGACCTGCGGCAGGACGGCGGCGAGGATGCGCGTCATGGCCGCCGGCCCCACGCTTCCGGCGGCGGCGTAGACCGGCGCGATCGGACCGCCGGCTTCAGCGCTGACAGGCTCCACGGACGGGTTCATCAGCTCCAGCTTTCCCTTGGCCTCCCGTACCTGGCCGTGGAGGAAGACCTCCCGGCCCTCCAGGTCCTGGTTGGCCAGGTAGGGACGGTTGAACCAGACCACCGGCAATCCCTCCAGGGAGGCGCGGACGAAACTGAAGCCCCGCCGGCGGGTGCGGATGAGGCGCACTCCCGAGAGACGCCCGCGGAAGGTCGCGGATTCCCCGGCCCGCGCCTCGGCCACCGGGCGGGATACGCGCCGGTCCTCGTAGCGGGCGGGCACATGGAGGAGCAGGTCGCGGACGGTGTGGAGGCCGGCTGCCGCGAGGTCCCGCGCGCGGGCGGGGCCCACTCCGCGGACCATCGCGAGGGGAGCGTCGAGGTCCAGGTTCCTACGGCGCCTCGAAGCGGAGGACCACCACGCCGCAGCGCAGCTCGTCCCCCGTGCGGATCTCCGACGGGATGCCGGTCTCCAGACGCTTGCCGTTGAGGAAGGTGCTGTTCATGGTGCCGATCTCCTCGCCGAAGAAGAACTTGCTGCCGCGGCGGTAGATCTTGGCGTGGCGCCGGCTCACCGAACGCTGGTTGTCCACCGGCGTGAGGTCGATGTCGGGGTAGATCCCGGTCACCGGGTCCTTGCGGCCGATGGTGGTCTCCGAGCCGTCGGAGAGGGGGAACTCCATGCCGGACGGGGCGTGCACCAGGCGCTCCGGTCCTTCCGCCTGGACCCGCGCGTCGGGCCGGGGCATCTCGCGGGAGGTCACCTTGGTGCCCAGCACGGACTTCAGCATCTCGTCCGTCTCGCGCAGGCGGCGGGAGAGCTTGCGCATCATGCGCACGGCGATCTCCGGGTTGCCCCGCAGGAGCTGGTCGAAGGTCGAGCCGTTGATCTCCAGCAGGCGGACGTCGGTGGCCGCGCGGGCCGAGGCGGCGCGGGGCAGGTCCTCCAGCACGGACATCTCGCCGAAGAAATCCCCCTTCTCCAGCGTGGCGAGCACCTGCTCCTCGTCACCGACCTGGTTGAGGATCTCCACCTTGCCCTCGTTGATGATGTACATCTCGGTGCCCAGCTCGCCCTCGCGGAAGATGTACTCCCCGGCCTTGAGGTCGAAGGCGTAGCCTCCCCGTTTGCCTTCGCCGGCGTCGCCGCTGCCACCGCTGGTGGTCTTGAACACTGTATTGGCCATTCGACCTATCCTTCGCCGAGCACGAGACGCCCGTCTTCCAGGCGCGCGGGCAGGCCCACGGGGAGCGTGCGGTTGGGAGCGAAGTGACCGCTCTCGAGACCCCAGGCGAGAGGCCAGGGGTACCCGGCGACGCTGCCGCCCACCAGCGCCGGCCAGTCCGCCGGGTCTCCGTCCGGATCCTGGCCGTTGCCGATATGGCCGACGATCATACCCGCGATATTCGCGAGATTACCCGACAGGCCCAGGTGGGTCAACATGCGGTCCACCCGGTACGGCGGCTCGTTGATGTCCTCCCAGAAGACGACTCCCCCTGCAAGCTCCGGCGCGAAAGGAGTCCCCAGCGTGGCCGTGAGGAGGCTCAGGCAGCCGCCCAGGAGAGGGCCGCGGACTTCCCCCCGCGGCTCGCGGAGCCAGCGCGTGAACGGCTGCCCGGCGGGGTAGCGCCCGGCCAGGGCACCCAGCAGAGAGTCCTCCTCCTCCGGGGAGAGGCCGCGGGCCAGCTCGCCGGCCACCAGAGGACCGTGGAAACCCACCAGCCCCAGCCGGCGCGCCAACTCCAGCAGGAAGGGCGTCAGGTCCGAATAGCCCACGTAGGCGCGGGGACGGCGGCGCAGGAGGTCCCAGTCCAGTGCCGGCAGCAGCCGCAGCAGGCCGTGCCCGCCGCGGGCGAAGAAGATGGCCGAGAGGTCCGGGTCCGCCGCCAGCCGGTGGAACGCGTCCAGACGCTCGGCGTCGGTGCCGGCGAAGAAGCCTTCCGGGGAACGGGAGCGGAGGTTGGAGGCGAGCACGGGCTCGAAGCCGAGCCGCCGCAGGGCCTCCACGCCAGCGTCCAGCTTCCGGGGGTCGAGGACGCCCGAGAGCGCGGCGACTCCCACCCGGTCGCCGGGACCGGCGGGAGGAGGGAGTTGAGCGGGGGGGATCAAGACGCCGGAGAGCTCCGTAAGCCGAATTCTGTATCCCCGGCGCCGAAGCGCCGGCTCGCGATCATTCCTCTGGGACCGGCGTTGCCGCCGGCCTCCAGCAACCTACCCGGAAGCGGCCCCGGGACCGGCCGAGGCCGGAACCGGAGGCGGGACGGGCGGCCCGCGTACCGCTCCCCTATTTGGTCTTGCTCCGCAGGGGGTTTGCCATGCCTCCAATGTCGCCATTGGAGCGGTGCGCTCTTACCGCACCGTTTCACCCTTACCGGACCCCCGAAGGAACCCGGCGGTCTGTTCTCTGTTGCACTTTCCGTCGCGTCGCCACGCCTCGCCGTTAGCGAGCCTGCTGCCCGTCGGAGTTCGGACTTTCCTCTCCGCGCCGGCCGAAGCCGCGCGAAGCGATCACCTGGAGCTCTCCGGCGTGGGTATTCTACCCCGAAGAGAAAACAGAAAGGACAGGCGGAGACTTCCCCTACCGGCGGTAGCGTTTCCGGTCCGGCAGCGGCACGTCGATTTCCTCGTCCGGATCGACGACCTCCACCTCCGGCACCTCGCGGCCCCCGATCCAGGATCTCTTCGTGGGCTCCGGCCCGGCCGCCGCCTCCCCCTGGAGCCGGCGCTGGACCTGGTCGAGGGCGGCCCGCAACTCGACGTCCCGGGAGCCCAGCTCCAGGGCCCGCTGGAGGTTCTCCGCGGCGGCGCGCAGCCGGCGCGGATCCGAGTTCTTCGCCTGCAGCTTTCCCAACAAGGCGTGGTACTCGGGCCGGGGGTCGGCGCGGACCGACTGCTGGACCAGCTCGATGGCCTGATGGAACTCGTCGCCGGCGGCCAGCTCGCGGGCGCGATCGTAGTACTGCCGCGCCACCTCCCCACGGCGGTCGGGCTCGGGGCTCGCCGCTTTCCAGGCCTCGGGGGAGAGATCGCGGTCATACTCCTTCCGCCGCTCCGGCTCGAACAGGATCAGGTAGGCCTGGGTGAGCCGCTCGAAGAGCATCTCCAGCACGCCTTCCCGCCCATCCAGTCCCAGGTGCCGGGCGTTCCAGGGATGGACGAGCCGGGCGACCTGATCGTAGGCCTCGTGAATCTCCTGAGCCGTCGCCGTGGGGGGTACGTCGAGGATCTGATAGAAGGTCGCTTCTCCGGCCAATCTCAAAAGGTTGGCGATCCTCTCCCGGTGCGTCTCGGGATCGAGGTTGGGCGGGCGATCGGCCAGACGCCTGCCGATTTTTTCAGAGAAGAGACGCAGTTGCTCTTCCGTAGGACGTTGTGCAGCGTTGTCCATTGTCGATAAATGACATTATAACGACAAACAGGGGGATCATGAAGAAATCGCTCGTCCCATGGCTGCTGATCCTGGCCGTCGCCGCCGCGGTCCGCCTGCCGACGCTCACCGCCGGACTGCCCTACAGCTCCTATGTGGATGAGAACTATGTGCTGCACCAGGTCGTCCACCTCGTGTCGGACAAGACCTGGGAGCCGACGCAGTATTACTATCCGCCTCTCACCTTGTATCTCATCGCCGCCGCGGCCGCGGTCTACTCCCCCGTGTATGCGGCCGGCCACGGCCATCCGCTCCGGGAGGATTTCTCTCCCTTTCCGCCCCAGTACTACGACATCCTCGAGCCGTCCGAGCTGATCGTCGTCGGCCGGGTGGTGACGCTCGCGTTCTCGCTCGGGATCGTGGTCCTGACCGGGGTCCTCGCCCGGCGCCTGGCGGGGCGCCCCGCCGGCCTGGCCGCCGCCTGGCTCGCCGCCCTGGTCCCGGCGCTGGTGATCCGCAGCGCCGTCGTCAACGTCAATCCGTACGTGGTCTTCTTCGCCCTCGCTGTCTTTTTCTTCGCCGAGGGCGCCCGCGAAGGCGACCGGCCGCGGCGCGACGCGATCCTGGCCGGAGTCATGGTGGGCCTGGCGACGGCCTGCAAGTATCCGGCGGGCCTGCTCTGCCTGCCGGTGGCCCTCGCGGTGCTCCTCTCCGGCGCCCCCTGGGCGGAGAAGCTGCGCCGGCTCGTCCTCGCCGGCGCGGCGGCCGCGGCGGCCACCGTAGCGGCCAATCCGCCGCTCGTCCTGCGGTCCGCCGACGTCTTCGAGTACATGAGGATGCAGTCCTCGTTCTACGAGAACATCGACATGGGGTCCTACTGGGACCAAGCGGTCCGCCGGGCGGAGTGGGACCTGCCGCTCAACCACCCGGAAGTGGGGCTCGTCTTCCTGCTCCTGGCCGCGGCCGGCCTGATCGTGGCGTTCCGGGACCGCCGCCGGGCGCGAGCCCTCTGGGGCTGGCTGACTTTCGGCGCGGCCACGGGCGTGGTCCTGGCGTCCTACGAGTTCCGCGCCTTCCGCAACCTGCTCGCCTTCGTCCCCCTGGCGTGCGTGCTGATCGGCCTGCTCTACTCCACGGTCCGCCGGCGGATCTCCCGCCCCCTCTGGTTGGACCTCGCCGCCGCCGCGCTGCCCGTGGTCCTCTTCACCCCGGCGCTGGACCAGTACATCCGCCATCAGCTCTCGCTGGAGGACTCCCGCGAGCAGGGCATCCGCTGGCTCGCCGGACGCGTCGGCCCGCAGGACAAGGTGTTGATCGCCGAGGAGCTGGCCTTCCTGCCCAGCCGCGTCGCGAGCCTGGAAAGCAGGACCGACGTCCAGCACTGGGGACGGGCGAAACGGCGGATCTACAGCCGGCGCTATCACTACCTCGTCCTGGGGATGCCCACCAACCCGCGGGGAGGCATGAAGATCGGCAAGACCGCCGCCGGCGAGATCCTGGAGGATTACAACCTGGCCGTCCAGTTCGGGAGCGACATCACGCACACCCACGGCGCCAACTTCCGGGGCAACCAGCAGTTGGTCTACGTCCTGGAGAGGAAACCCAGAGCGGACCGGGTCAGGAAACCGGGGACTCCTCCCCCGCGTGGAGCTGCTCGAAGATCCGCCGCCCCGTGACCGCGCCCAGGGCGTTCTGCAGATCCTCCAGGGTCGCCTGGCGGACCCCCTGGACGCTGCCGAAGGCCTGGAGCAGGAGCTTGCGGCGGCGGGGGCCGATGCCGGCCAGCTCGTCCAGCTTGCTGTGGAGCGTCCGCGCCGAGCGCCGGGCGCGGTGGCGGGAGACGGCGAAACGGTGGGCCTCGTCGCGGATCTCCTGGAGCAATCGCAAGCCCGCATCGTCCCGCCGCAGGCGCAGCGGCTCCGGCACGCCCGGCACGTAGACCTCCTCCTCCCGCTTGGCGAGGGAGATCACCGCCGTCTCCTCCACCCCGATCTCCGCCAGCGCCCCGAGGGCGGCGTTGAGCTGCCCGAGGCCGCCGTCGATGAGGATCAGATCCGGCATCGCCCCCACCTCCTCCAGCACCCGGCGGTAGCGCCGCTCGACCGCCTGGCGCATGGAGGCGAAGTCGTCCGGCTGGGTCAGGCCCTTGATGTTGAAGGAGCGGTACTCCCCCTTGCGCATCTTGCCCTCCTCCCAGACCACCATGGAGGCCACGGTCTCGCCCCCCTGGAAGTGGGAGATGTCGAAGCCTTCGATGCGGCGCGGCGGCTCCGCCAGGTCGAGATGCCGTTCCAGGGCCACGGCCCCGGGCGACTCCGCGGCCCCCCGGAAGCGCCGCTTGTAGGCCTGCTCGGCGTTGTGGATGGCGAGCTTGACCCGCTCCGCCTTCAGGCCCCGCGAGGGCATGCGGATGTAGACCCGCTCGTCCTTCTTCTCGGAGAGCCACTCGCACAGCGCCTCCTCCCCCTCGATCGCCACCGGCAGGTGGATCTCCTTGGGGATGAAGGTGGTGCGGTCGTAGATCTGGGGCAGCACCTCGGAGAGCAGCGACTCCGGCGAGATGTTCCCCACCGACTCCCAGAACAGCTCCCGGCGGTCCAGGATCTGGCCGCCGCGCATGATCAGGGCCACCACGGCGGCGTTGCCGGCCGAGATGTGGAAGCCGTAGACGTCGAGGTCCTCCTCCTCCACCGAGGAGAGCTTGCGCCGCTGGCTGACCGCCTCCACTTCGCTCAACGTGTCGCGGAGCTGGGCCGCCCGCTCGTAGTCCATGGCCTCGGCGGCGTCCCACATCTCCTGCTTGATGCGCTTGATCAGCGGCTCGGTCCTGCCGGCAAGGAACAGCCGCGCCTGCTCGACCGCCTCGCCATAGGCCTCCCGGGTGGTCAGGCGGGCGACGCAGGGGCCGAGGCAGCGATGCATGTCGTAATAGAGACAGGGACGCGGCCAGGAGCCGTCCACCTCGATGCGGCAGACCCGCACCTGGAAGAGCTTCTGGACCAGCTTGATGGCCTTGCGCGCCAGCCCGCCCGGCAGGAAGGGGCCGAAGTACTCGGCGCCGTCGTTGACGATGCGGCGGGTGAAGGCGACGCGCGGGAACTCGTCCCGCATCGTCAGCTTCAGGTAGGGGTAGGTCTTGTCGTCCCGCAGCAGGACGTTGTAGCGGGGCCGCCTGGCCTTGATCCAGTTGTTCTCGAGGAGGAGCGCCTCGGCCTCGGTGTCGGTGACCACGTGCTCCAGGTCCACGGCCTCGGAGACCATGGCCGCCAGCCGCGGCTCGTGGTCGCGCAGCAGATAGGAGCCGGCCCGCTTGCGCAGGGACTTCGCCTTGCCCACGTACAGGACCTTCCCGTCGGCATCCTTGAAGATGTAGATGCCCGGACGGTCCGGCAGCGACCGGATGCGTTCGGCGAGCTGTTCGTGGTGGTGATCCATCGATCCCGCGTACTACCCGGCGTAGATCTGCAGCTCCCGCAGCTCCTTGATCTGATCGCGCAGCGTCGCCGCTTCCTCGAACTCCAGGCGCTTGGCGGCGGCGCGCATCTCCTTCTCCAGGCGGGAGATCCGCTCGGCCAGAGGCAGCTCGATGTCGCCGGCGGTCTCGGAGAGGCGCGTCGGACCCGCCGAATACATGTCGAGGTTGCTCATCGCCACCAGCGGGTTGTGGATGTCCTTCAGGATGGTCGCCGGCTCGATGCCGTGCTCCTCGTTGTAGGCCCCCTGCTTGACGCGGCGGCGCTCGGTCTCGTCGATGGCCCGGTGCATGGAATCGGTGAACCGGTCGGCGTAGAAGATCACCCGGCCGTTGACGTTGCGGGCGGCGCGGCCGGAGGTCTGGATCAGCGAGGTCTCGCTGCGCAGGAAACCTTCCTTGTCGGCGTCGAGGATGGCCACCAGCGAGACCTCCGGCAGGTCGAGGCCCTCGCGCAGCAGGTTGATCCCCACCAGCACGTCGAACTCGCCGCGGCGCAGGGCGGTGACGATCTCCACCCGCTCCAGGGTCTCGACGTCGCTGTGCATGTAGCGCACGCGGATGTTCAGCTCGTTCAGGTATTGCGTCAACTCCTCGGCCATCCGCTTGGTCAGGGTGGTCACCAGGACCCGCTCCTTGCGGTCCACGATCTTGCGGATCTCCGCCAGCAGGTCGTCCACCTGCCCCTGGGCGGCGCGGACCTCGATGACCGGGTCCAGCAGGCCGGTCGGGCGGATGAGCTGCTCGACGATCACGCCGCCGGTGCGCTCCAGCTCCCACGAGGCCGGCGTCGCCGAGACGTAGATCCGCTGCCCCATGCGGGCGTCGAACTCCTCGAAAGTCAGCGGCCGGTTGTCCAGCGCCGAGGGGAGGCGGAAGCCGAAGTCCACCAGGGTGGACTTGCGGGAGCGGTCGCCGTGGTACATGCCCCGCACCTGCGGGATGGTCTGGTGGCTCTCGTCCATCACCAGGAGGAAGTCCTCCGGGAAGTAGTCGAAGAGCGTCGGCGGCGGCTCGCCGGGGGCGCGGCCCGAGAGGTGCCGGGAGTAGTTCTCGATGCCGTGGCAGTAGCCGATCTCCTTCAGCATCTCGAGGTCGAAGCGGGTCCGCTGCTCCAGCCGCTGCCGCTCCAGGAGCTTGCCCTGGACCTCCAGCTCGTCGAGACGCCAGCGCAGCTCGTCCGCGATGGTCTCGACGGCCCGCTCCAGGCGCGATTTCGGGGTGACGTAGTGGGTCTTGGGATAGAGCGCCAGGCGGTCCACCTCGATCAGGCTCTCGCCGCGCAGCACGTCGAAGCGGGTGATGCGCTCGATCTCGTCGCCGAAGTACTCGACCCGGATGCCCAGGTCCTCGTAGGCGGGCAGGATCTCCAGCACGTCGCCGCGCACCCGGAAGCTGCCGTGGTAGAGGTCGAGCTGGGTGCGCTCGTACTGCATGTCCACCAGCCGCTTGAGCACCGGGTCCATGCCCTCGGAGTCGCCGCGGCTGAAGAACTGCAGCATGCCGAAGAAAGCCTCCGGCGAGCCCAGACCATAGATGCAGGAGACCGAGGCGACGATGATCACGTCGCGGCGCTCGAACAGCGCCTTGGTGGCCCGCAGGCGCAGGCGCTCGATCTCCTCGTTGATGCTGGTCTCCTTCTCGATGTAAGTGTCGGTGGCCGGGACGTACGCCTCCGGCTGGTAGTAGTCGTAGTAGGAGACGAAGTATTCGACGGCGTTGTGGGGGAAGAAGCTGCGGAACTCCTGGAAGAGCTGCGCGGCCAGGGTCTTGTTGTGCGAGAGGACCAGGGTCGGGCGGTTCACCGCCTCGATGACCTTGGCGACGCTGAAGGTCTTGCCGGAGCCGGTGACGCCCAGGAGGACCTGCTCCTTGTCACCGCGCAGGATCCCCTCGGTGAGCTGGCGGATGGCCTCGGGCTGGTCGCCCTGGGGCGTGAAGCGCGATTCGAGCTGAAAGCCTGCCATGGCTGGATTGTAAACGCGCCAGGCGGCCCGGCTTGTTCCCTACCCCGGCGGCGCCCCGCCGGAGCCGGAGGACGGCCCGCCGCCGGCCACCCCCTCCAGCATCTCCGTGAGGTTCCGGACGTCCTCCCGGGTCATGGCGTTGCCCTTGCGGGCGACCTCCAGCATCTTGAACTGGAGGGGCTGCAGCTCCTCGGGGGTGACGCGGCCGTCCTGGATGCCTTCGCGGACGTCGGCGAAGGCCCGCTGGAGGCGCTCCTTCTCCTCCGCGGTGGTGTCCTTGGGGAGCTGCCCCATGATGCCGGTCTCGGTCTGGCGGAGCGACCACTGGAGGATGGAGCTGGCGTTCTTCCCGACGTAGAAGAAGCCCGCCAGCAGGGCGATGCCGCCCAGCACGATCACGGCGAGGCAGCCGATGATCAGCGGCTTGGGGCAGCCCGACCGTCCTGGGGGGAGCGCCGGCTGGGCCGTCGGGTTGAACGGCGACGCGGGCGGCGGCGGGGGCTCTACGCGCGGGGGCTCCATTCAGACCTCCGATCAGGTGACCTGGACCTCGCCGCTTTTCTATCACGAAGGAACCTATAATGCGATCCATGGAGCACGCCGCCGATTCCCACACCCCGAGCCGCCGCCCCCGCCTCCTGCGCTGGACCCTGCCGCTCCTGATCGCGCTGCTGGTCGGCGCGGTGAGCGGCGTCGCCGTCGCCGCCGCCATCCACATGCCGCGGGTGGATTCGCTGCTCAACTACACCCCCAGCCTCGTCACCCAGCTCTACGACCAGCACGGCAAGGTCTTCGCCACCTTCGCCCGCGAGCGCCGCGTGATGCTGAAGGAAGGCCAGATCCCCAAGGTGGTGCAGGACGCGGTGCTCGCCTCGGAGGACGCCAACTTCTTCAGCCACGGCGGCATCGACGCCATGGGCATCCTGCGCGCGGCCTACACCGACATCCGCGCCGGCCGGGTGAAGGAAGGGGCGTCCACCATCAGCATGCAGCTCGCCCGCAGCGTCTTCCTCTCCCGGGAGCGGACCTGGCGGCGCAAGATCGAAGAGGCCTTCCTGGCGGTCGAGCTGGAGAAGAACTACTCCAAGCAGCAGATCCTGGCCCTCTACCTGAACCTGGTGAACCTGGGCCATGGCAACTACGGGGTCGAGGCGGCCTCCCGCTACTACTTCAACAAGCCGGCCGCCAGGCTGACCCTGCCCGAGGCCGCCACCCTCGCCGGCATCCTCCCCGCCCCCAGCCGCTACAGCCCCTACCGCACCCGCGATCTGGTGCTGAAGCAGCGCAACCGCGTGCTGCGGCGCATGCTGGAGGAGAAGTTCATCACCCAGCAGCAATACCAGCGGGCCTTCGACCATCCGCTCCTGCCGGCCCCCCAGCAGGCCGAGGAAGTCTTCGCCCCCTACTTCTCCGAGGACGTGCGCAAGCACCTGGAGACGACCTACGGCGCCAACGCCCTCTACGAGGACGGGCTGCAGGTGCAGACCACCCTCGATCCCGAGATCCAGCGCTCCGCCGACAAGGCGATCCGGCAGGGCCTGGCGCGGCTCGACCGCCGGCGCGGCTGGCGCGGCCCCGTCGCCACCCTCGACGCCGCCGGCCTGGAGAGCCAGCAGCTCCCCACCTGGACGCAAGGGCAGCCGGTCCCGGACCGCTGGTACCAGGGCCTGGTGCTGGAGTCGGACGCCAAGACCGCCCGCGTGAAGATCGGCAAGGAGACCTACGACCTCGAGCCCGAGGGGATCTCCTGGACCGGGCGCCGCCAGCCCAGCGCCGTGCTGAAGCGCGGCGACGTGGCCTGGTTCCGCTTCGAGGTGCCGGAAGTCAAGGCGAAGAAGCCGGCCAAGCCCGGCGAGGCGCCGCCGCCCCCGGCCGCGCCCCGGCTGATGCTGGAGCAGCCGCCGCGGATGGAAGCGGCGGCCGTGGTCATCGAGAACCGCACGGGCGCCATCCGCGCCATGGTGGGCGGCTGGGACTTTGAGCGCAACAAGTTCAACCGCATCACCCAGGCCAGGCGGCAGGTGGGCTCGTCCTTCAAGCCGTTCGTCTACGGCGCCGCGATCGAGGCGGGATGGACCCCGTCCGACACCCTCCTCGACGCGCCCACCTCCTTCGTGGGGGCCGACGGGCGGCTCAGCTACCGGCCGCAGAACTACTACAAGAAGCACTACGGCATCGTGACCCTGCGGCGCGCCCTGGAGCAGTCGATCAACATCCCGGCCGTGAAGCTGCTGGACCTCGTGGGCCCCAAGCGGGTGGTGGACTTCGCCCACCGCACCGGCATCAAGACCACGCTGCCGACCTGGCCCAGCGTGGCTCTGGGCTCCACGGACCTGATCCCCCAGGAGGTGGCTTCGGCCTATGCCACGATCGCCAACGGCGGCGTCCACATCGTGCCGTACCTGATCGAGAAGATCACCTCCGCGGACGGCCAGGTCCTGTTCCAGCACTTCCCCGCCACCTACAGCGCCACCAGTCCCTCCGTGGCCTACGTCCTGACCCACATGATGGAGGGAGTGGTCGACCACGGCACGGCGTACGAGATCCACGACCTGCCGATCGACATCGCGGGCAAGACCGGTACCACGGACGACTATTCGGACGCCTGGTTCGTGGCCTACACGCCGCGCTACACGATCCTCACCTGGGTGGGCTACGACCAGAAGAAGTCGCTGGGCTCGGGGATGAGCGGCGCCGTCGCCGCCCTGCCGCTCTGGCGCCGGATCGCCGAGGACGGCCTCGCCAAAGGCTGGCTGAAGGAGGGGGAGAAGTTCCCCGTGCCGCCGGGCGTGCTGGTCAAGGACATCGAGTACTACTCCGGCCTCCTCTCCGCCCAGGGCGGCCGCACCATCAAGGAGGCCTTCGTCTCCGGCACCGAGCCCAACCGGGAGTACAACGCCCGGTGGTCCACGATCACCAGCCTGCCGTGGTACCAGCAGAAGGCGTTCTACATCCCCAAGGAAGGCGAGAACATGCCGGGCAAGGCGGGCAACGCGCCCCAGCCCGAGCAGATCCAGGAAGACCCGGGGCCGGCGGATACGCCCTCCGAGACGCCCCCGCCGCCGCCGGACGAGACGAAAACGCCGGAGCCGCCTCCTCCGCCGCCGCGGTAGGACGAACACGGACCGCCACGGACAGACACCGGCCTACACGGACGACGTGAACCCTGTCCGTGAAAGTCCGTGTTGTGTCTGTGTCAGTCCGTGGCGCCCCTCTTCCCCACCATCCCGAAGTCCTGATACCCGAACAGGATCTCGTCCAACCGGTCGCGCAGCCGGTTGACCTGGTCGGCCAGCCGGCGCTGGTCCTCGGGGAGGCGGGCGAGGTCGATCTCGGGGAGACGGTCGTTCGCGGGAAAGGGACGGAGGTCCAGCCGCTCGACGGGATCGAAGCCGGCCAGCTCGTACATCAGCCTCAGGCTCTCCGGATGGACCGGGCGGACGTGCGTGGGGTCGAGCCAGAAGTTGCGGGCGGCCACCACCACCGACAGCGGGTTCGGAGTTTCCAGGATCAGAACGCCACCCGACCGCAGCGCCCGGTACGCCAGCCGCACCAGGCGGTCCAGGGCGCCCACCGGCAGGTGCTCGATGACGTGGAAGGAGACCACGCCCCCCAGGCTCCCCTCCGGCGCCGCCTCCAGAGTCCCGAAGAGGTCGCCGGCCTCCGCGTCCAGGCCCCGCTCGCGGCAGAGCTGGACCATGCGGGCCGAGGAGTCGATCCCCCGGCCGGCGATGCCCCAGTCGCGCAGCAGGGCCAGCGCCTCGCCCCGGCCGCAGCCGAGGTCGAGCACCGGACCGGGCGCGTCCGCGAGCCAGGGCCGGTAGGCGGCGATCCGCTCGCGGATCTCCTCCTCGGTGCCCCGGTAGCGGCGCTCCAGCTCCAGGTAGCCGTGCTCCTCGTGGGCGCGCGAGACGGCCTCCAGGGGTTTCTCCCCGCCGCCGGACCGCGCCACGGCCAGCGCAGCGCCGAGGCTGCCCAGCAGGTCGCGGGCCTCCCGCCGGTAGCGGTCGAGCTTCTGGTCGACGCGGGCGAAGAGGGCGTCGTTGTGGTGCATCAGCTCCCGGATGCCCTCGGCGTCCAGGGCTTCCAGGTACTCGATGCGCCGCTGGTGATCCGCCCGGGCGGCCTCCAGCCGCTCCAGGTGCTCCAGCAGGATGAGATTGAAGATGCGCTGGCGCTCCCAGAGGTCGTTCTGGGGGACGCTGACGAGGGGACGGAGGAGGCGCTTGAAGCCGACGAGCAGCCGGCCGAGGAAACCGCGGTGGCTGCGGATGGGGAACGCGTGGTCCCCCGTCCACAGCCACCGCCAGTCGGAAAGATCGCGGGTGGGCTCGACGAGGAAATCGTCGAGTTGGGGGGCGCGACGCTCGGGGACGCCGGGTCCGCTCGCCATCGCGCTCCCTTCTACCGCTTACTCTTCCGCCACCACCGCGACGGTCACCTCGGTGATGACCTCGGGGTGCAGCTCGACGCGCACGGGATGATCGCCGAGGGTCTTGATGCCGCCCTCGAGATCGATGCGGCGGCGGTCGACGACGAAGCCCTTCTTCTCCAGAATCTCCGCCACGTCGCCCGCGGTGACCGAGCCGTAGAGCGTGCCGGTCTCGCCGACCCGCTTGGGGATCTCGAGCCGCAGGCCCTGCATCTTGGCGCCGATCTCGGCCGCGGCGTCGCGCTCCTTGGCGTGCTGGGCGTCGATCTTGGTCCGGCTGCTGCTCGAAGACTTTGATGTTGCCGGGCGTCGCCTCGAGGGCGATGCCCTGCGGCAGGAGGTAGTTCCGGCCGAAGCCCGGCTTGACCTCCACCACCTCGCCGCGCTTGCCGAGGTGGCGCTGATCGCTGAGCAGGATGACTCTCACGTTCGCCTCCTAACTAGTCCGTGGTGAAGGGGATCAGCGCCAGGTGGCGCGCCCGCTTGATCGCCTGCTGCAACGGGCGTTGGTGATTGGCGCAGGTGCCGGAGATCCGCCGCGGCAGGATCTTGGACCGCTCCGGGATGAACTGCTGCAGGAGCTTGACGTCCTTGTAGTCGATGTAGTCGATCTTGTCGGCGCAGAACTTACAGACCTTGCGCCGCCGGAAGAAGACCTTTCTTGCGCGTGCCATGGCTTAGACCTCCTCGTCCTCGGAATCGATGCCCAGGGGCTCCCGGTCCTCGTCGGTCTGGCGGCGCGGCGCGACGCCCCCGGCCGGCTGCCGGCGGGCCGCCCGCTTGAGGTCCTCGTCCGTGCGGACCGTCAGGTAACGCAGGATCTTGTCGTTCTGGCGCATACGGTGCTCGACCTCCGGCAGCGCGGTCGTGCCGTTCTCGCTGGAGATGTAGAACAGGACGTACTTGCCCTCGGTCAGCTTGTCGATGGGGTAGGCGAGCTTGCGCCGGCCCCAGTTCTCTTCGCCGGTGATCTGGACCCGCCGCCGCCGGCCGTGATCATGTTCTTGTAGTCCTGGATCATGGTGACGACGTCCTCGTCGGACACGCGAGGGTCGACCACGAACATCAACTCATACGTACGCATGTAGGGCTTGATGCCTCCCTATGGCCTGGTCGGTCCCGCTTTTCGCGGAACAGAGAGGTTGACGAAAGGCGCCGCCTGACGGCGCGCCTGGTGACAGAACGACAGATTCTACACGGTGCGGGAGGAAAAGCAAGGGGGGACACGGACTGCCACGGACCTGCACGGGCCGACAAGGACAACGGAGATACCGTGCTCCGTCCGTCCTTGTGGGTCCATGCTCGTCCGTCTTTCGTCCGTGTCGTCCTTTTCCTAGCTGTTGAACCGGTTCATCGCCACCTCGATCCCCTCCCGCAGCCAGGCCTCGCAGGCGTCGGCGGCGCGGACGATCATCGCCCCGGCCTCCTCCCGCTCTCCCGCCTCGAAGGGCGAGAGGACGAAGTCGGCGAGGTCCTCGCCCGGAGGGCGCTCGTCGCTCGGGGCGACGCCCAGGCGCAGGCGCGGAACCTCGGCGGTGCGGAGGTTCTCGATCACCGACTCCAGGCCGCGGTGCCCCGCCGGGCTGCCCGCGCGGCGCAGGCGGAGCTTGCCCAGCGGCAGGTTGACCTCGTCGTAGACCACCAGCACCGACGACGGGTCGATCCCGTGCAGCTCGACGAAGCACCGCGCGGCGTAGCCGCTCCGGTTCATGTAGGTCTGGGGCTTGGCGAGCAGCACCTCGCCTTCGCCGGCACGGCTCGCGAGGGCGTTGCACTCCAGCCGGTCCACCGCGGTCCCCCAGCGCCGGGCGAGCTCGTCGACCACCCGGAAGCCCACGTTGTGGCGGGTGTCGCGGTAGGGCTCGCCCGGGTTACCCAGCCCGAGGATGAGGCGCATGCGGCTGGAGGCCTACTCCTCCCCCTTCTTCCGCACGATGACCTCGGGCTCCGCCCGGTCCTCGCTCCCCTCGGCCGCCGTCTCGAGCCGGCCGTGGCCGAGCGAGACGATGACCTTGTCGGGCTCGTCGAGCAGGGTGACGCCCTCGGGCAGATTGAGATCCTTGGCCTCGGAGTGCTGGCCGACGTGCAGGCCCGTCACGTCGAGCTCGAGGTGCTTCGGGATGTCGCCCGGGAGGCACTCGACCTTGACCTCGCGGGTGACGAAGTCGAGCATGCCGCCTTCGGTCTTGACGCCGAACGCCGTGCCTATCAGCTCGACCGGGACGGCCACGCGCACCTTCTGGTCCATCAGCACGCGCTGGAAGTCGATGTGGATGACCTGGCGGCTCACCGGGTCCATCTGCATGTCGCGGATCATGGCGTGGCGCTCTTTGTCCCCCAGCTTCAGGAGGAAGATGGGGTGCTCGCCCGATGGTTCTTCAGCATGTCCATCAGGGTCTTGCGGTCGACCTCGATGGCCACGCTCTCCTTGCCGCCGCCATAGACGACGGCCGGGATCTTGCCGGTGGCGCGGGAGCGCCGGTTGGCGTTCTTGCCGGTCTGCTGCCGCGGCTGGAACTTCGATGTTCATGGTCTCACTCATGGAATTTCCTCGCTTCTCAGACGAACAGGGAGCTCACGGAGCTGTTCTCGTGGATCCGGCGGATCGCCTCGCCGAGCAGGGGCGCGACCGAGAGCGGGCGCAGCTTCGGCAGAGCGGGCGAGCTTGTCGTCCACCGGCGTCGTGTTGGTGATCAGCACCGACTCCAGGCGGGAGTCCTCGATGCGCTGCAGCGCCGGCCCGGAGAGGACGCCGTGGACGCCCGCGGCGAGGACCCGTTCGGCGCCCTTCTTCTTCAGGGCTTCCACGGTCTTGGTCAGCGTGCCGGCCGTGTCGATGATGTCGTCCACGATCAGGGCGTTGCAGCCGTCGACGTCGCCGATGACGTGCATGACCTCGGCTTCGTTGGGCGCCGTGCGGCGCTTGTCGATGATGGCCAGGCCCGACCGCCATGCGCTTGGCGATGGCCCGCGCCCGCTCGACGCCGCCGGCGTCCGGCGAGACGATCACCAGGTCGGGGATGTCCAGCTCGCGCACCGCCTCCAGGAGCACCGGCGCCGCGAACAGGTGGTCCACCGGCACGTCGAAGAAGCCCTGGATCTGGTCGGCGTGGAGGTCCATGGTCAGCACGCGGTCGGCGCCGGCGCGGGAGATCAGGTCGGCCACCAGCTTGGCCGTGATCGGCACGCGCGGCTTGTCCTTCTTGTCCTGGCGGGCGTAGCCGTAGTAGGGGATCACCGCCGTGACCCGCGAGGCCGAGGAGCGCTTGAAGCTGTCGAGCATGATCAGCAGCTCCATCAGGTTCTCGTTCACCGGCTGGAGGTCGGCTGGACGACGAACACGTCGGAGCCGCGGACGTTCTCGTCGATCTGGCAGAAGGTCTCGCCGTCGGAGAAGTTGAAGGCGGACACCTTGCCCGGCCTCCAGGTTGAGGTACTCGCAGATCTCCTGCACCAGCGCCGGATGCGCGCGTCCGCCGAAGATCTTCAATTCTCCGGCCATACTCCCCCTCGTTGAGCAGAATGGGACACGCACAACGGCGAATCTCTGGGTTGTCCGGGTTTACCGCTCGAGCTGGTTGGGGCGGGAGGATTCGAACCTCCGGATGCCAGATCCAAAGTCTGGTGCCTTACCACTTGGCGACGCCCCAGGTCTCAGGTGCTCTTACCCGACGACGACTCCGCACCCGGGCAGCCGCCTGGCGCACCCGCGCTTCGACGACTTCAAGACCCCGGCGGCGCCGCCGCCGGGCTCCATCAGCTACACGGTCCAGAAGGAGTCGCGGAGATGGATCTCCTCGACCTCCTCCAGGGTCTTCTCCGGCGGCGGCCGCGGCCAGGCCGTGCGTCTCGGCGACGTCGCCGTCCGAACGTCAGGCCGCGTCGCCCGGACGCCACGGTCCGCCGGCTCCTCTCCCCGCTCTCCGAGGACGCGCTCGTACTCGCCCAGGACCTTGTCCTCGATCATCCGCCGCGTCTCGTTGTTCAGGGGATGGGCCACATCCTTGAACTCGCCGTTCTTCTTCTTCCGGCTCGGCATGCTGATGAACAGCCCGTCCCTCCCCTGGATGATCTTGATGTCGTTGACCATGAAACACTGGTCGAAGACGATCGAGACGAATGCTTTGAGCTTCTCCTCCTGAATCGGAAAGACCTTGACCTCTGTGATCTCCATGTTCGCGTCCTCTCCGGGTCATTCCCTGGTGGCCGATGTGTACTAGGCGACCACCCCGGGCGACTGCCCAGCTTCGCTATGCGGCTCCACGGGAAGAAGGACGAAGGCACCCCGTCTTCGTGCTGGAGGGCCGCTGGCTATACACGCGTCGGCATCTATGCCGGCATTATATACTGGCGGAACCCCGGAGAGCACTCGCGGGACCGGGCTGCCAAAGAAACCCGATCCTCAGAGGCTCCGCGCGGGTAGGCTTCGCCCCGCGCGGAGCGACATATGCTAGTGGGGATGGGCGGGGCTGTCAAACCCCCGGCTCGGGCAGGTCCGGCTCGCCGCACTCCGCCTGCCGGTAGCCGGCCGGGACCTCCAGCCGCGGCGGCTCGCGGTCGAGGTTCTCGCGCAGCACCTCCCGCCAGCGCACCTGCACTCCCCGCTCGCGGTCCGAGAGGATGGCCCAGTCGTCGCGGCGGCTCCACCAGACCGTCGGCGCGCTCCCCTCCGAGAGGATCCAGCTCTGCACCAGCCCGGCCTCCCCCAGGGTGCCGGACCAGCGCCGGTCGGTCGCGTCGCGGAAGGCGACCTGCCGCCCCGCCGGCTCGGCTTGGGCGAGTCCGCGGCGGGCTCGGCGGGCACCCGGCCGAGCAGGAGCGACGGCAGCGAGAGCAGCGGGAACGGACCCAGGGCGACGCCGGCGACGTCGAAGCGCCCCTCGAACTGGCAGCAGGTGCGGCTGCGGTGGTTCAGCCAGAGACCCGAGTCGTTGGAGACGTCCAGGCTCCACAGGGAACGGCCCACCGGGTCCACGGCCTGGATCTGGTAGCGGGCGGGCGACGCCAGGCGGAGGGTGACCTTGAACGAGCCTTCGCCTTCCGGGCCCGAGTAGCTGACCCGGTAGAGCCGCTGCGAGCCGTAGGCTCCCTGCGGGATCTGCCAGGGCTCCAGGGCCGCGGCGGGCAAGGGACGGGGGGACGGCCCGCCCGCGCACCCGGCGGCCAGGGGGAGGAGGAATAGAAGGAGCGCGCCGCCGCGCCGGAGGAGGCCGGTTCTAAGGGGCCTTGCCGCCGAGATCGCCCAGCTTGCGCCGGACTTTCTCCGTGTCGTCGTCCACCGAGCTCGAGCGCCCGCTCGGTAGGCCTGCCGCGCCCTCTCCTTCTGCCCCAGCGCAACATAGACATCCCCCAGATGCTCTTGCAGCGTCGCGTCCTCGGGCTCCAGGCGGACGGCCCGTTCGAGCTGCCGCGCGGGCTGCTTCGGCCGGCCGAGCCGGTAGTAGGTCCAGCCCAGAGAATCGACGTAGGAGCCGTTGTCCGGGTCGAGCGCCACCGCCCGGCGTCACCAGATCCAGCGCCTCCTCCAGGTTCACGCCCGCCTCGGCCATAGGTGTAGCCGAGATAGTTCAGGGCGGCGTGGAACTCGGGATCGAGCTCCAGCACCCGCCGCAACTCGGTCGATCGCCTTGTCGCGTCTGCTCCGTCCGCTCGTAGGCGGCGCCGAGCAGGAAGCCGAGCACCGGCTGGTCCGGCTTGGCGGCCGTGAGCTTCTCCAGCAGCGGGATCGACTCCTGGTAGCCGCTCCAGCCGCTGCTAGGCCTGCGCCGCCGCCAGCGTCGAAGTCTGCGTCGCCCGCCGTCAGGGTGGCGAAGACCTTGGCGGCGTCCTCGCTCCCGGCCGGCCCGTGACAGCACCTCGGCGCGCTTGCTGACGACCGCGGGGGAGTCCCGCCGCCTTGGCGAGCAGCTGCCAGGGCGTCGTCGTGGCGCCCGTCGCGCGACAGCGCCTCGGCCTGGAGCAGCACGGCCTGGCAGGCGGACCGCGGCGTCGGCGTCCGTCGTCAGGGGCCCCAGCGCCGGCCCGACCTTCGCCCACTCCTTGCCGTCGAGCCAGCATCTGCGCCAGCTCCATGCGGACCTCGCGCCGCCTCCTCGGCCTTGCCGTCCTTCGCCAGGTCCTCGGCGAGCCCGGTCAGCAGCCGCGCCGCCTCGTCCCGCCGGCCGGCGCGCTGCATCAGGCGCGCGACGGTCGGCCGCCAGGGCGAGGTCCTTGGGCTGCGCTCTCGCGGACCCTGTTCGAGCAGCTCCAGGGCCTCTTCGTTCCTGCCCTTGGCCGCCAGGATCAGCCCCTTGAGCAGGGCGGAGGCTCTGGCCGGTCCGGCGTCCTTGACCCGCGAGCGCCTCGACCGCCGCCAGGGCCGCCTCCAGGTCGCCCGTCCTGGTAGAGCGCCCAGGCGAGCTGCCGGCGCACGCCGCGGGTCTTCGCGCGCCTCCTCCGGAGCGCCCTGCAGGGTGTCCAGCACGGCCGCGGCGGTCGCCGCGCTGGCTCTGCAGGTCGGCGAGCGTGAGGCGCGCCTCGAGCGAGCCGGGGTCGAAGCCGAGGATCTCCTGCAGGGCCTTCTCGGCCTCCGCTGCCTTGTCCGCCCGCAGCAGCGCCTCGACCAGCAGGGCGTAGGCCGTGCGCTGCTGCGGCACGTTGTGTCACCAGCTCGCGGAGGACCTCGGCGGCCTTCTCGGGCTGGCGCTGCTCCATGTAGATCCGGCCCAGGGTCAGGGCCGACTGCGGCGTCGGTCAGGATCGCGCCGCCGCACGGCCTCCAGCGCCTCGCTGGGCGGTGGCCGAGCGCCGTCGGGATCGCTGGCCGCGAGGTCGAGGTGGACCTCGCCCACGGCGCGCAGCACGTCGAGGTTCTCGGGCGCGAGCCGGCGCGCCGCGGCATCTTCTCGGCGGCCTGGCGCAGGTACTCTCGTCCCGCTGCGCCCGGAGTGCGGGCGTACTGGGCCAGCGCGCGCCAGGAGCTGGCCGTGCTCCAGGAGCACGTAGACCTCGGGCGAATCCGGCGCCAGCCGCTCGGCGCGCTCGAAGGCGGCCAGGGCCTCCGGCACCGAGCCCTCGACCGCCAGCAGCTTGCCAGGGCGAACTGGTACGAAGCCGCGGACGCGGTCGGACGCGTGGAGGGCTGCGCGGACAGAGCGAGAGGGACAAAGAGGACGGCAGACGGCCGAAGCCGCGGAGAGACAGCGCTTCACGTCTACGCAGAATATCAGCGCTCCATGGCGCTTTACAAGGCTGTCGAGCCGCCTCTATAATGGCGCCCTTGCGCTTAAGTAGCGGAAAGTGAACAAGTTACAGCCAGAAGGGAAACGCCGGGGCCGGGGGACGGGTCTACAAACCGTATGGGCAAGCTCGGACAGCTCCTGGTGGCGCGCGGCTGGATCACGGTCCAGCAGCTCACCCGCGCCCTCAAGACCCAGAACGTGGTCGGCGGCCGCCTCGGCACCTGCCTGCTCGAGATGGACGCCATCACCGAGGACTGCTGCTCAAGGGGCTCGCCGAGCAGCCTGGGCGTGCCCGCGGTCGAGCCGGTGGACGACCTGCGCGGCATCCCGGAGGAGGTGCTGGCGCTGCTCCCGGACAAGCTCGCCCGCCGCTGCCGCGCCATCCCCTTCCGGTCTGGAATGGGACGGCTCGACGTGGCGATGATCGACCCGCGCAACCTCTCCGCCCAGGACGAGATCGCCTTCGCCTCGGGCAAGCGGGTCAAGGTCTACGTGGCCCACGAGCTCCGCCTCCTGGAGGCCCTGGAGCGCTACTACGGCGAAGAGATGCCCGTCCCGCTACGGCATGATCCTGGACCGCCTGAACCGCGCCCGCTTCCTCTGGGACAAGCCGGCCGAAAAGGCCGAGGAGCCCGAGGCCTTCGATCCGCGCAACCCCTTCGCCACGCCGCCCAGGATGAAGCCGCCGCCGCCGCTGCCCGAGCCGCCGCGCCCCGCGCCGCCCCCGGCGGTCCCGGCGGCCGTTCCCCGGCCGTATCCGGCGACCGCCGCCGCGCCTGCCCTGGCGGCAGCGGCCTCCCAGACCGAGCCCGCCGAGGAGGCGCCGGCGCCGCGGACCGCGCCACCCCCGCGCCCCAAGACCGTGGCCCTGACGCCGGAGGAACGGGCCGAGCTGGGCGCCTTCGGCTGGAGCGCGCCCGCGGCCGCCGCCGACCGCGCCATCCCGGCCCCGGCCAACCTCGGGGAGGCCGAGGCCGCCCTGGCGCAGGCCCGCGACCTCGACGAGGTCGGCCAGATCCTCCTCGGCTTCCTCGGCCGCACCCACCGGCGCGTCGCCCTCTTCCAGGCCACGCGGGACCGCGTCGTCGGCTGGCGGATCCACGGCGCCAACGTGGACCCCGCCGTCTTCTCCGAGTTCTCCGTCGGCTTCGACCAGCCGTCGCTCTTCCTCAACCTGCGCCAGGGCGGCAGCGTCTATTTCGGCCCCCTGCCCCCCATGCCCGCGCACCGCCAGCTCGCCCGCGCCTGGGGCGGCGACCTGCCGCGCGACTGCGTGATGCTGCCGGTGCGCATCAAGGACCGGCTGGTGATGCTGATCTACGCCGACGGCGCCTCCAAGGGGCCGGTGGAGCTGCCGCAGATGCAGCGCCTGGCCGCCGCCGCCACCGCCGCGGTGGAGCGCTGTATCCTGCAACGGAAGCGCGGAGAGGCGAAATCCTGAGCCTCGTTCCTTATTGTTGACACCCGATATGACCCATTCTAGACTCGCCCCCGTTTCGGAGCTGCAATGATCAAGTCGGACATCGTCGACCGCGTCGCGGAAATCACGGACGTTCCCAGGGTGAAGGCGGCGCAGGCCGTCGACACCATCATCGAGGCTATGAAGAACGCCCTCTGCGACGGCAAGCGCATCGAGCTGCGCGGCTTCGGCGTCTTCCAGGTGCGCGACCGCAAGAAGGGCGTCGGCCGCAATCCCAAGACCGGCGTCGAGGTGGCGATCTCTCCCGGCAAGACCGTCCGCTTCAAGCCGGGGAAGGACCTGAAGAACCTCTGAGCGACGGTCGCCGCGACGGGCGGCCGGGCATCCCGTTGCCGCCCCCGCTCATCGAGCTCCTCCCCGCCCCGGGAGACGTCTTCGCCGCCGCCCCGCCCCAGGGAGAGCGGCCCCGCTACCTCCTCGCCTGCATCCTTTTCGCGCTGACGTTCTTCACCACCACGACGCTGGGGCCGGTGATGGTGCTGTTCAGCCGCACCGACATGACGACCCCGGTCGGACCGGTGCTGGAGCCGGCGGTGATCGCGTGGACCTGGAGCGATCCCGCGCGGATCCTGATGGGGCTGAGCTTCTCGGTGCCGGCGTTGCTGATCCTGCTCGCCCACGAGATGGGGCACTACATCGCCTGCCGGCGCTACGGGCTGCCCGCGACCCTGCCGTATTTCCTGCCGGTGCCCATGAACTTCGGGACGTTCGGCGCGTTCATCAAGATCAAAGCGCCGATCCACAGCAAGCGGCAGCTCTTCGACGTGGGGGTTGCCGGTCCGATCGCCGGTTTCGTGGCGCTGCTCCCCTTCCTCTTCTACGGGATCGCCCATTCGCACCCGGCGCCGCTGGCGCTTCCTCCCGGCTCTCCCCCGTCCAACATCCTGCTCCCGGGCCACTGCCTGGCGATCGAGCTGGCGGCGCGGCTCTTCCACGGTCCTCTGCCGGAAGGTGTGGTCCTGGACCTCCATCCCATGGCGCTGGCGGCGTGGCTCGGGCTCTTCGCCACCGCGTTGAACCTGCTCCCGCTGGGACAGCTCGACGGCGGACACATCCTCTACGCCGCCCTGGGCCGCAGCCAGCGCGCGCTGGCGCTCCCGCTGTGGCTGGGCCTGGCGCTCCTGGGCTTCTACTGGCCGGGGTGGATCTTATGGTGCCTGATCGTGCTGGTGATCGGCCTCTACCACCCGCCGGTCTACGACGAGAGCGAGCCCCTGGACGCCAAGCGCCGGTGGCTGGCCCTGCTGGCGCTGGCGATCTTGGTGCTGTCGTTCATCCCGGTGCCGCTGGATATCGTGCCGGTCGGGTAGGGGGCGATCCCCGCTTGACTTCCGCCCCATCCTCTTTCTAGAATCCGTGTCAAGCAGTACGTAGTCGCGGACCGGGATCGTCCCGGCCCGAAACAAAAACGGCCCGGAGTGAGCGGCAACTCATCCCCGGGCCTGACCACGCAAAGGAGAGACGTCCTATGCGCAGCTTGGATCATTCTACCCTTCCGTCTTCCCGCAACGCGTTTTCCCCCGCTTTCCTGGTCCGCATCGGCGAGCGCGACGAGCCGCCCACGGCCGGCGAAGCCGACGTGGCCGGGCCGTGGCGCGTCGAGGAGATCCCCGGACGGGGTTACGGGATCTTCCGCAAAGGCGAGTCCCTGGAGAGGGGATTCCGGCCGGCGGCGGTGTTCCACCAGCGCTCGCTCGCCCTGCTGGTGGCGGCGGTCCTTCCCGGCACCGGCCGCGACGCCGCCTATCGTCTCCAGAAGGAAAGCGGAAACTTCGGCTTCGCGGTCGAGACCGCGGACGGCGAGGTCCAGGGCTACCTGGAGTTGTTCGACGTGGACCTGATCGCGGCGCTCGGCGTCGCCGATTCCCTGGTCCGCTCCCCCGAAGCGCTGGCGTTCCTCCTCGAAGGAGCGGGCGCGGTGGCCCTGGAGAGGGCGGGGACGATTCTCGACGTGCGGATCTAGCGGAACGCGGGGGGAGGCCTCCCCCTTCGAGGTACAGGCCTCCCCCTCGAAGGGGGAGGGGTGTACCTCAGAAATCCGCGATCAAAGTCACCGGCCCGTCGTTCACCAGCGCCACTTCCATGTGCGCGCGGAACCTCCCGGTCTCCACCTGGAAGCCGCGGGCGCGCAGGTCCTCTACGAGCGCGTCCACCAGCGGCTCGGCTTCGGCAGGCGGCGCGGCGCCGTCGAAGGAAGGCCTTCTCCCTTTCGCCATCGAGCCGGCGAGGGTGAACTGCGAGACGATCAGGAAGGCTCCCCCCACGGCGGCGAGGTCGAGGTTCATCTTGCCGGCGCCGTCCTCGAAGACGCGCAGGCCGGCCAGCTTCTCCGCCGCGGCCCGGGCCTGCGCCGGACCGTCCCCGCGCTCGATCCCCACCAGGACGAGGAGGCCGCGGCCGATCCGGCCCACCACCTCGCCGTCCACCGTCACCGACGCCGACGACACCCGTTGCAGCACCACCCGCATATCGTCCTCTCCAGAAGGGTTCTTTTCGCGCCCGCCCGCGCCCGGGCTCCCGCCCGACGCCGTCCGGGTTGTGTGATACCGTAGCGGATTCGGAGGGAGAACGCATGGTCAACAAAGTCATCCTGATCGGCAACCTCGGCCGCGACCCGGAGGTGCGGTCGACCCCCTCGGGACAGCCGGTCGCGAGCTTCACGATCGCCACGAGCCGGCGCTGGCGGGACAAGAACGGCCAGAAACAGGAACAGACCGAGTGGCACAACATCGTGGTCTGGGGCAAGCAGGCGGAGATCGCCGGCCAGTACCTGACCAAGGGCAAGCAGGTGTACATCGAGGGCCGTCTCCAGACCCGCTCCTGGGACGACCGCAACACGGGCGAGAAGAAGTACCGCACCGAGATCGTGTGCGACACCTTCCAGATGCTCGGCCAGAAGGGCGGCGACTTCGAAGGCGGCCAGCAGGGCTACGGCGGCGGCTACGGCCAGAGCCAGGGGCAGAGCCAGGGCTACGGCGGCGGCCAGCAGCAGCAGGGCGGCGGCGGCCCCTCTTATGACGAAGGCGGGTACGGCGGCGAGCCGGAAGAAGACGACATCCCCTTCTAGAACAGCCCCGGAACCAGGGCCTGAAGGACACCAGGGACACCAAAGACACCAAGGACGACGACCTTCACGTCCTTGAGGTCCTTGGTGTCCCTGGTGTCCTTTTCTTTCCCCCCAACGCCTCCCCGCCTCCCTCCGTAAACAAGCATAGAATCAATGCTGCAATCCCATAGGAGCCCTCGAACGGGTTCCCGAGGAGATCTTTCATGCAGTTCATCCTGAGACGGTTCCTGGTCTTCGCTCTCTTCCCGCACCGCTGTTCTCTGTTCCTGGCGGCTGTCGCTCTCCTCACCCTGGCCGCCCCGCTGGCCGCGGACGGTCCGCCGTGGGTCCCCCTGGGTCCCGGCGGCGGCCACGTCCTCTCCCTGGCGGTCAACCCCGCCAACCCGAACGTGCTCTACGCGGTCACCCCGGACAGCGCCTACAGGAGCGTCAACAACGGGGCTTCCTGGGTGAGGCTCGCGGGAGTGGCCGGCGTGACGCGGATCGTTCTCGATCCTGCCCGGCCCACGACCGTCTACGCCCTGACGCCCGTCCAGGTCTTCAAGAGCGTGGACAGCGGCGCCACCTGGACCTCGGCCGGCCCCCCGGGCCTGCCGCCCTCCGATTTCCTGTGGGCGCTGGCCGTCGATCCCTCGCGGCCCTCCCGGCTCTACCTGGGCCTGACGGGCGGGGTCTGGCGGAGCGACAACGGCGGCGCCTCCTGGCGACAGACCAGCCAGGGGCTTCCGGCCAGCGTCACCACCCTGGCCGTCCCCCGCGCGCCGTCCGGCACGGCGTTCGCGGGCACGGTCCGGAACGGGGTCTACAAAACCACCAACGCCGGGCTCCTCTGGACGCCGGTGCGGAACGGGCTGCCCGCCGCCGAGCAGGTCCTGGCCCTGGCCGTGAGCTCCTCCGATCCGCGATACGTCTACGCCAGCCTGACGTCCGGAATCTACCGCAGCGGGAACGGCGGCGCCTCCTGGACGCTGGCCGCCGCGCCCTCGGCCGCGGTCGCCGAGTCCCTGACCGTCCATCCGCGCTTCCCCCGTACCCTGTTCGCCGTCACGCGGGACGGCGACCTGTTCAGAAGCCGGGACTTCGCCAGGACCTGGACGCCCTTGGGGCCGCCGGTGGACATCGAGGTCTTCGCTCTCCATGCCGGACCGGGCCCGGAGCTCTGGTACCTGGGGGCGATTCCCGCGGAGCTCGACACCGGCGGCGTGCGCTTCAGCTCCGACGGGGGCGCCCGCTGGACGACGCGCAACCGCGGCCTCACGGATCTGAGGACGACGGCGGTCGCGGCGGGTCCCGGCGCCCTGCTCGCCGGCACGCTCGGCCAGGGCCTGTTCCGCGTCGCCAATCCCAACGGGCCCCTCTGGTCGCGGACGCCCGCGGGATTCCCGGCTCCGCCGTGGGGCGTCGAGGTCGAGGAGATCACGCACGCGGGCGCCGGGTTCTTCTTCGCCACGATCTCCGACGGCACGCTCTGGCGGACCGCCGACGGCGGAGCCACCTGGACCCGCGTCGCCGCCCTGGCAGGCCCCCGCTTCGAGGTGGCCGCCGATCCGGACGCCGCGGGGGCCGCCTGGGCCCTCACCTCCCAGGGGTTCTTCCGCACCACGGACGGCGGCGTTTCCTGGACCCCGCTGCCGGCGCTGCCGCCGGGCTTCGTCGTCCGCGATCTCGCGGCGGCCCCCTCCTCGCCTCCGGGCGCGCGGGTGCTCTACGCCACGGGCGCCGGGCCGCGGCTCTTCCGCAGCCCGGACGGCGGCCTCTCCTGGGCCCAGGGCGGCGCCGGACTGCTCGGCGACTTCGTGAACGCCGTGGCCGTGGACCCGCTGGACGCCAACGTCGTCTACGCGGCCGTCTGGTCGGACACCGTCGGCGGGGGCCAGTTCGCGGTCTGGAAGAGCGTGGACGGCGGCCAGACCTGGGCCCAGACCGGCCTGCGGGGCATCGTCTTCGACCTCGTGGTTTCGACCGTCCCCGGACGCCTCTACGCCGCCACCCTGGGCGGGGGCGTCCAGCGGAGTGACGACGGCGGCGCCACCTGGCGCGAATGGAGCACCGGACTCCTTGGGGTCGTCAACGACCTCGCCCTCGATCCCCAGGACCCGGACCGCCTCTACGCCGCCGCGGACGGCGTCTGGGTGTTGAACGAGACCGACTAGGAGAGCGTTCCATGCTACAGTCCTCCCACTGATTTATTGCTGTTCATCTATCCCGAGAGAGCGGGCGGGAGACCTCGCGCATGAGCCCGCAGGAGCCAGCCGCGGCGGAGCTGTCGCCATGGCGGAAGGTATGGAGCGCGCCGGAGCCTGAGCTCTCGACCGCCGGATTCGGCGGCGAGATGCTGGTGGCTAGCGTGCGCCTGCTGATCGTCGTCGTCCTTCTCTACTTCCCCCTCGCCGAGCTGCTCCGGCGGCGGGGTGAGCACGACCCGCTGGCGCTGCTCACCACCGCCACCGTCGGGCTCCTCCTGGCGCTGATCGTCTACTCCGCCACCAGCCGCCGCTGGGGCCGGACCTGGATCGGCTTCGCCAGCAGCCTGCTGGATGTCAGCCTGGTCAGCGCCATGCTGGCCGTCTACCTGGTGGTGGGGCGGCCCCACGAGGCGACCAACAACCTGGTCCTCTTCCCCGTCTACTTCCTGGCCATCGCCGCCACCAGCCTGCGCTACGACGCCCGCATCTGCCTCCTCACCGGCGTCCTGGCGCTGGTCCAGTACGCCGCCATCGCCGCCTACGCCGACTGGCGTTGGGATCTCAACTCCGCCGCCTTCGCCCCCTATCCCTACGGCATGTTCCGCTGGGAGTCCCAGCTCTGGCGCCTGGCCCAGCTCGCCGGGGCCACCGGGATCGCGGCGACCATCGTGGTGCGCGCCCGCGAGCTGCGGCTGCTCTCCACCCGCGACCGCTTCACGGGCCTGCTGAACCGCGCCGTGTTCAACGAGCAGCTCGAGCGCGAAGCCGCCTTCGCCCGCCGCGAGGACGGCCACTTCGCCGTGGCGATGATCGACATCGACCACTTCAAACGCTTCAACGACACCTACGGCCACGCCGGCGGCGACGATGCCCTGCGCATGGTCGCCCGCACGCTGCGCGACTCCTGCCGCGCCACCGACGTGGTGGCGCGCTACGGCGGCGAGGAGTTCGGCCTGATCCTGCCGGGAGTGATGAGCGGCCGCGCCGCCGACCTCCTGGAGCGCATCCGGCGCGTGCTGGCCGTGACGCCGATCCACCTTTCGCACCGGTCCAAGCCCGTGAGCCTCACGGTGAGCATCGGCGTCGCCATCTTCCCCGAGGACGGCCGCACGCCCGCCGACGTCCTCCGCTGCGCCGACCAGCGGCTCTACCAGGCCAAGGAGCAGGGCCGGGACCGGGTGGTCGGACCGCTGCCGGGCAAGGGACCGATACCTGCGGACCCGATTCCGGCGCCGATGCTGCGGACGGTGGCACGGGAGGAGGACGAGGGGGACGAGACGATTTCGCTGCGGCGGGGGTGAGGGTCCTACGCCCGCTCCACGAACTCCCGCAGGTGCTCCAGCGACTGCCGCACCCGCTCCAGCCGCTCGCCCGGATTGCTTTTGCGCATCACGTGCACGTAGTCCCGCGCCGTGCGCAGGGTGACCAGCCGCTGGCGGTAGTTGTCGAGGCGGGTGTTGGCCTCGGCCACCCGCGCCTCCAGGGACGGATGGGCCAGGCGGGCCACCACCTCGGGCAGGGCCTCCAGGGTGTGGCAGACCAGCAGCACGTCGCACCCCGCCGCGAAGGCCAGCTCGCAGCGCTCGGGCAGGTCGCCCCACTCGTCCAGGGCCTTCATCTCCATGTCGTCGCTGAAGACCAGCCCCTCGAAGCCGAGCCGGCCGCGCAGCAGGCCGCCGATGATCGACGGCGAAAGGGACGAGGGCCGCATGGAGGAGTCGTAGGCCGGGTAGACGGCGTGGCCGACCATCACCGCCCCGGCGAAGCGGCCGAGGGCCTCGAAAGGCTCCAGGTCGGGCCGCAGCTCCTCGGCGGGCAGGAAGACGGCGGACATCTGGTCATGGGTGTCCTCCCCCGCCGCGCCCAGCCCGGGAAAGTGCTTGAGGCACCCGCCCGCGCCGCCGGAGTGCAGGCCGCGCAGGAACGCCTGCGCCCGCGAGATCACCGCCGCCGGAGTGGAGCCGAAGTAGCGGCCGTCCAGGGCGTTGCTCCGCCGCCCGCGGTCGATGTCCACCACCGGGGCGAAATCGACGTCGATGTCGAACAGGCGCAGCGTGTGGCCGATCCAGCTCCCGGCCTGGAGGGCGTAGCTGGGGACGTGCCGGGCGAGGTCCGCGGCGGCCGGCGCCGGCCCCACCACGTCCTTGAGACGGTCCACCCGCCCCCCCTCCTGGTCGATGCACAGCACGGCGTCGGGCAGCAGCCGCCGCAGGTTGACCACCAGCTCGTTGAGCTGCCGCTCGTCCTTGACGTTGCGTTTGAAGAGGATCACCCCGCCCGGCCGATGGGCGGCGAGAAGAGAGGCCGATGCCGAGTCCAGCTCGGGGCCGGGGATGCCGACGAAGACCTGCTCGGCGGGTCGCATAAGGGCGGCATCTTACACGAACCCTCACCCCCGGCCCCTCTCCCGACCCCTCCCTCCCTCCCTCACCGGGAGAGGGGAGAAAGACAAGACTTCCCTCTCCCTCCTCTCCCGGTGAGGGAGGGAGGGAGGGGTCGGGAGAGGAGGGCCGGGGAGGTGAGGGCCGGGGAGGTGAGGGTCGGGAGGTGAGGGCCGGGGAGGTGAGGGTCGGGAGAGGAGGGCCGGGGAGGTGAGGGCCGCTGGGGTCTACCCCAGCCGCGACTTCAAACTATGCAGCAGGTTCAACGCCCCCAGAGGCGTCATCTGGTTGAGGTCCACGTCGCGCAGCAGCGCCGCCACCACCTGCTCCGGCGGCGCGAACAGGGTCATCTGGGCGGGATTGGCGCTCTCGGGCACGCCGCTGCCGCGGGCCAGGCGCGGCCGGCCGGTGGGGTCGTACTCCTGGGCTTCCAGGTTGGCCAGGATCTCCGCCGCGCGCTCGATCACCGTCTCCGGCAGGCCGGCCAGCCGCGCCACGTGGAGGCCGTACGACTTGTCGGCGCTGCCGGGCACCACGCGGCGCAGGAAGACGATGCGGTCCTCCCACTCGCGCACCGCCATGGTGCGGTTCACCACCCGCGGCAGCAGCGAGGCCAGCTCGGTCAGCTCGTGGTAGTGGGTGGCGAAGAGGGTCTTGGGCCGGCGGTTCTCGTGCAGGTACTCGACGATCGCCCAGGCGAGCGACAGGCCGTCGAAGGTGGCGGTGCCCCGCCCCACCTCGTCGAGGATCACCAGGCTCTTCTCCGTGGCGTGGCGGAGGATGTTCGCCGTCTCGATCATCTCCACCATGAAGGTGGACTCCCCGCGCGCCAGGTCGTCCGACGCGCCGACGCGGGTGAAGATGCGGTCGCAGACGCCGACGACCGCCTCGTCCGCCGGCACGAAGCAGCCCGCCTGCGCCATCAGGACGATCAGCGCCACCTGCCGCAGGTAGGTGGACTTGCCGCCCATGTTGGGGCCGGTCAGCAGGACGATCTGGGACTGGTCGCCGTCCAGCTCGGCGTCGTTGGGCACGAAGGCGTCCCGGCTCGCCTGCTCGACCACCGGGTGCCGCCCCTCGCGGATGCACAGGGCCGTGCCCGCCGGCCCCATCCGCGGCCGTACGTAGCGGTGCCGCGCCGCCACCTCGGCGAAGGAGGCGAGGGCGTCCAGGGTCCCCACCGTCCCGGCCAGCGCGGACAGCCCCAGGACCTCGGCGGCGATCTTGATCTTGAGCTCCTCGAAGATCTTCTCCTCCAGGGCGACCTGCTTCTCCTCGGCGGAGAGGATCTGCTCCTCCAGCTCCTTGATCTCCGGCGTGACGTAGCGCTCGGCGTTGACCAGCGTCTGCTTGCGGATGTAGTCCGCCGGCACCCGCTGCTGGTTGGCCCGCGTGACCTCCAGGTAGTAGCCGAAGACCCTGTTGTAGCGGATCTTGAGCGAGGAGATCCCCGTGCGCTCGCGCTCCCGCACCTCCAGGGCCAGGATGTGCCGCTTGCTGTCCCGCGTCAGCGAGCGGTAGCGGTCGAGGTCCGCATCGACCCCCTCGGCGATGACGCCTCCTTCCTGGAGGTTGGGCGCGGGGGCGGCCTCCAGGGTGCGGGCGAGGTTCGTGCAGCTCCGGCAGGGGGTCGGTCCCGGCGAGAGCGGCGAGCAGGGGGGCCGCCGCGGGGTCGATGGCGGCGATCTCGGCCAGCAGGGCGGGCGCCTCGGCCAGGCTGTCGCGCAGGGCCGCCGCCTCGCGGGGGGTGATCGTGCCGAGCACGGCGCGGGCCAGCAGGCGCTCGGGATCGGCCATGCGCCCCAGGAGCTCCCGCAGCCGCTCCCGGCGCGGGTTGTCCGCCGCCAGCTCCCCCACCGCCCGGTGGCGCTCGGCGATGGCCTCGGGGTCGACCAGGGGACGGCGGAGCCATTCCCGCAGGGTGCGGCCGCCGGGGGCGGTGACGGTGCGGTCGAGCACGGCCAGAAGGGTGGTCTTGCGCCGTCCCGATCCCGGCGCCGCCGCGCGCTGGCCGGCGAAGACCTCCAGGTTGGCGAGGGTGGCGGCGTCGAGCAGCAGCCGGTCGCGGGCCTCCCGCACCGCCAGCCCGCGGACGTGGGAGAGCAGGCTGCGCTGCGTCTCCTGGGCGTAGGCGAGCGCCGCCGCCGCCGCCCGCACCGCCGGCTCTCCCTCGTCGAGGCCGAAGCCGCGCAGGGTCCCCACCCCGAACTGGCGCAGCAGCAGCTCGCCCGCCCGCTGGGGGTCGAACAGACGGTCGCCGGCCAGCGGCGTGCGGCACGGGCATTCGCGCTCGGCCCACTCGGTGATCTCGAAGGGAAAGCCGTCCGAGCCCCGGTCGGAGTGGAACAGCACCTCGCGGGGCCGCAGCAGGGCGAGGTCCTCCACCGCCTCCTCGGCGGACCGCCAGCGGCGGACGAAGAACGTGCCGGTCGAGAGGTCGAGGAACGCCCCCGCTCCCTCCTCGCGCTCCCAGACCAGGGCGGCGAGGAAGTTCTCCTCCTTGCCGTCGAGCAGCCCGGGGTCGCTGAGGGTGCCGGGGGTGACCACGCGGGTGACCTCGCGCTTGACCAGTCCCTTGGCCTGGGCCGGGTCCTCCACCTGGTCGCAGATGGCGACCTTGAGGCCGGCGGCGAGCAGCTTGGCGAGGTAGGACTCCAGGGCGTGATGGGGCACGCCGCACATGGCGGCCTCGTTCTCCGTCCCCTTCTGCCTGGCGGTGAGCTGCACCTCCAGGATGGGCGCGGCCTGGCGGGCGTCCTCGAAGAACATCTCGAAGAAGTCGCCCATGCGGTACATGAGCAGGGCGTCGGGGTGCTGCGCCTTGACCTCCAGGTACTGGCGCATCATGGGGGTCAGTGAGGTGACCGGCAGGGTGGTGGACATCGGAGGGGAAGTATATATAACGGTGCTGAGGGTGGCGGGTAGGGGTGACCGTGTGACGTGGTTCAGCGCCTTTTGCCTGCCGGGACGGCATGCCCGAACCCTCACCCCCGGCCCCTCTCCCGACCCCTCCCTCCCTCCCTCACCGGGAGAGGGGAGAAAAACAAGAAAAAAGGACTTAGGACACCAAGGACGAAAAGAAGCCGCCCGTCCTTGGTGTCCCTGGTGTCCCTGGTGTCCTTTCTCCCCTCTCCCGGTGAGGGAGGGAGGGAGGGGTCGGGAGAGGGGCCGGGGGTGAGGGCCCGGGCGGCAGGCCGCCCGATATACTCCCGCCGTGTCTGAAGCCTCCCCCCTCCTCGTCCTCGACGCCGGCTCCCCCCTGGTCAGCGTCGCCGTCTCGCGGAGCGGGCAGGTGCTGGCCGAGCTTTCGTTCGAGCTCCACCGCTCCTCCACCCAGCTCCTGGAGATGGTCCGCGACACGCTCGGCGCGGCCGGCCTGGGATTGCGGGACCTCGGCGGCCTCGCGGCCCTGCGCGGACCGGGGAGCTTCACCGGCGTGCGCATCGGCCTCGCCACGGTCCTGGGGTTCCACCAGGCCCTCGGCACCCCCGCCACCGCCCTCTCCACCTTCGAGGCCCTGGCCGCCTCGGTGCCGTGCGAGGGGGAGACCGTCATCGCCGCCGTGGACGCCCTGCGGGGTGACTGGAGCGCGCAGGCCTTCGCGGGCGGCGCCGCCCTGGGACCGCCGGAGCTGATCCCGGGCCCGGAGCTGCCCCGGCTGGCCGCCGGACGGCCCGCCGTGGTGGTGGGCTTCGGCGTCTCGCGGCTGGGCGAGACCGCGGGCTGGCCGGCGGACAGTCCGGCTCGCGGAGGCGGGTCCCCTGGCGGCCACGGCGGCGCGCCTGATCGCCTCGCGGGAGATCCCCTGGGACGCCTCCCTCCTCACCGCGGCCCTCTACAGCCGGCCGCCGGCGGTGACCCTGCCGAAGCCCCGGCGATGAACGTCCGGCCCGCCCGCGCCGAGGACCTCGACCGCGTCGCCCGCCTGGAGGAGCTCGCCTTCCAGGACCCCTGGGACGGCGAGAGCCTCGCCCGCGAGCTGGCCGATCCCCGCGTCCTCCTCCTGGTGGTCTGCCGGGAGACCGGCGGCCCGCCCGACGGCTACGCCCTCTTCCGCCGGGTGGCCGACGAGGCGGAGCTGCTGCGCGTGGGGGTCGATCCCGCGGAGCGCCGCCACGGTCTCGCCCGCGCCCTGATCCGGGAGGGCCTCCACCGCTTGCAGGACGGCGAGATCCAGGTCTGCTTCCTGGAGGTACGGATCGACAACGTCGCCGCCATCGCGCTGTACGAGTCGCTGGGCTTCGGCAGGGCCGGCTTCCGGAAAGGGTATTACCGCGACGGGACGGACGCGTTGATCCTCGCCCTCGAGATGTAGGGGCCGGCCCCGCGGATTCCGTCCCGGCCCCGGGCGGGGGCGCTCCCGCCCCATCGGGTACCGCTCGCGCCCCGGCGAGGGGCGAGCCGCCCCCGGCGATTGCAACGCACCCCCGGCGAGGGGCGGCGCGGCCCCATCCGGGGGCGAGCCCGCCCTGGCGAGGGGTGAGCCCGCCCCGGCGGATACAAGGCGCCCCCCGCGAGGGCGCACCCACCCCTTCGCGGGGCGGACGCGGCCCTCCCAGGCCCGGCGATGAATCGCCGGGCTAGAAACGGCGCCCCCTGAAGGGGGCTTGCAAAGCCGGGTTCACCCGGCGCTTTTCAACTAGCCCGGGCATTTATGCCCGGGCGGGGCCGGCGCCTCCGCGCGGGGCTTCGAGCCGGCGGTGGTCTTCCGAAGCCGGAGCTTCGCCCTGATGGCGGCGGCGGTGCTGCCCGGCACCGGACGGGACCCCGCGTTCCGTCTGCGCCGGGACGCCGGTCCGCAGGGCTACGCCATCGAGGAAGGCAACGGCGGCGAGGTGGTCGGCTGGAGCGCCCTGTTCGACGAGGGCCTTCTCGCCGCCCTCCACGCGGCGGACGTCCTGGCGAGGTCCCCGGAGTCCCTGGCGAATCTCCTGGAAGCCGCCGGCCAGGTGGCCCTGGAGAGGGCCGGGGCGATCCTCGACGAGCGGGTGTAAAGTGGGCTTACCCGGGGTGGCGAGGGGCCGCCTTGATCCCCTTCCACCCCGGTGCTATCCTCGCTTCAGAACGCATGCTGACGCATCTTCCCATCACGGCGGCCCGCTCCATCCAGGGGCGAGGGCGTGCCCGTGGCCCGGAGCCGGTCGAACGGTGAGACCCCTCGCCCACGGCCGCTCCTTTTCTGATTTCATCGACGCAGGCACCGGTTCCATTTGGGGCCGGATCTCCATTCATGGAGTTTTGCTGAACCCGCAATAGGAGGCATGCCATGTCCCAGTACGACGACCTGAAAGCGGAGCTGATCCAGACGGACGACGAATTCCGCCGCCTCTACGAAGAGCACCAGGAGTACGAGAGGCGGCTGGAGTCGATCAACCAGAAGCAGCTCCTGTCCCAGGAGGACGAGGTCGAAGAGAAGAAGATCAAGCTGCACAAGCTGGTGCTCAAGGATCACATGGAACAGATCCTGCGTCAGCATCGGGAGGCGCGGGTCTCCGCCTGAGCCGACCATCGACCGGAGGCTCCGCGGAGACCTTCGAGGCAACTTGAAACCGAACGGAGCCCCCTGCCGATGAAGTTCGCTAAAGAAGGCTGGATCTTCGTCCTGCCGTTCCTGTTCCTGGCCGGGCTGCTCTTCATTCTCGGGCGGCCCGGCTGGGGCGCGGTGGCCCTGGTGGCCGGCGTGCTGATCCTGCTGTTCTTCCGGGATCCGAAAAGGGCCTACGAGGGAGAGGCCGGCTACGTGCTGGCCCCCGCCGACGGCCTGATCACCCGCGTCGACACCCTCGAGGACCCGGAGATGGGCCCCGGCCGCTACCAGCGGATCGTGACCTTCCTCTCGGTCTTCGACGTCCACGTCCAGAAGGTGCCCACGGCCGGCGAGGTGACGGTCTCGCGCTACGCCGCGGGCAAGAAGGTCGCCGCCTTCCGCGAGGACGCCGGGGACGTCAACGAGAAGCACCTGACGGTGATCCGCCGGCCCGACGGCGACCTCATCGGGGTGCGGCAGATCGCCGGCCTGCTCGCCCGGCGCGTGGTGTGCTATTTGAAAGAAGGGGACCGGGTCCACCGCGGCCAGCCCATGGGGCTGATCAAGTTCTCCTCCCGCGTGGACCTGCTGGTCCCGGAGGGCTACCGCGTGCTGGTGAAGAAGGGAGACCGGCTGAAGAACGGCGCCACGCCCGTGGCGATGCCCGAGAAGGGGACGCAGTGATCTCCGAGCCCGCCTCCGCGCGGGCCGACCCGAAGCGCGTCCGCCGCGGCGCCTATCTGCTGCCGAGCCTGTTCACCATGGGCAACATGGTGCTCGGCTTCTACGCCATCATCCTGGGGCTCGACGGCCGCTTCCGCATGGCGGGGCTGATGGTCTTCCTGGCGGCCTTCCTCGACGCCTTCGACGGGCGGATCGCCCGCATGACCAATACGGAGAGCGAGTTCGGCAAGGAGTACGACTCGCTGGCCGACGTGATCACCTTCGGCGCCGCCCCGGGGATGCTCGCCTACTTATGGGGGCTGAAGGAGCTCGACCGTAACACCTGGCTGCTGTCGGTCTTCTTCATGGTCTGCGCGGCCACGCGGCTCGCCCGCTTCAACGTGCAGACCCGGGTGGTGGACAGCCGCTACTTCGCCGGCCTGCCCTCCCCCGCCGCCGCCGGGTCCATCTGCTCGATCCTGATCTTCGCGCCCGAGTACGAGGGGGACGTGAAGGTGGTCATGCAGGTGATCATGGGGATCGCCCTGCTGCTGATCGGCAGCCTCATGGTCTCCACCTTCCGCTACCGCAGCGGCAAGAAGTTCGACCTGCGGAGGCGCTGGAGCTACCGGGCCTTCGTGCCGATCGCGGCGATCCTGCTGCTGCTGATCTACATCCCGCGGGCGTTCCTGCTCGTCCTCACCATGGCCTACACCCTGTCGGCGCCGTTGGAGAGCGCGTTCTCGCGCCTGCGGCGCGGCGGCGGCCCGCCTCCGGATCCGGAGCCGCCTCTTCCCCTTCCGGACGGGAGCCCGCCTTGAGCATCGCCATCCTCCATCCCTCGGGCCTCCTCGGCAAGGAGCTGCGGGAGACTCTCGAGAACCACCCGGAGCTCGGGTTCGACCTGCGCCTGCTGAGCACGCGGGACGACGAGATCGGCACCCTGACCGAGGCCGCCGGGGCGGCCGCCCTGGTGGGCCGCTACGAGCCGGAGAGCCTGCGGGGCGTGCGCGTCGCCTTCTTCTGCGGCTCGATGGAGGACAACCGGCCCATCCTCGCGGACCTGCCGCCGGAGACCACCGGCATCGTGCTCTCCTTCGACGCCACGATGGACGACGGCTTCCCGGCGGTGGCCGGGGTGAACACGGACGCGGCGCGGGGACATCGGGTGCTGGTGTCGCCCCATCCGGCGGTGGTGCTGCTGGCCCACCTGCTCCACCCGCTCCGCGGCCTCGACCCGCAGGAGGCGGTGGCCACGGTCGTCCAGCCGGTCTCGATGCGCGACGACGCCGGCCTGGAGGAGCTGTTCGAGCAGACGCGGCAGATCCTCGCCATGACCCGCCGCAGCCCGATGCCGGTGTTCGGGGCCCAGCTCTCCTTCAACGTGCTGCCGACGCCGCTCTCCGCCGATCCCCTGGCGGCGCAGCTCCAGGCGGTGCTGGGCGGACCGCCGCCGTTGGCGTTGCAGATCCTGCAAGGGGCGGTCTTCCACTCCGTGTCGGCGAGCCTCTACGTGCGCTTCGCCGGCGAGCCCACTTCGGCGGCGGTGCGCAAGGCCCTCAGCGCCAGCCCGTTCCTGGAGGTCGCCGACAAGCCCAAGCACCTGGGCCCCATCGACGCCGCCGCCAGCGACAAGGTCATCTACGGCACCGTCCGCCGTGACGAAGCCGGCGGCGGCCTCTGGCTCTGGGCGGTGATGGACAACCTCACCCGCGGCGGGGCGCTGAACGCCATCGAGATCGCGGCGGAGGTGGCGTGAGCGAACCCTGGTTCGCCGCATGAAGAGCGTCTGCGTCTTCTGCGGCTCCAGTCCCGGCGCCTCGCCGGTCTACGCCGAGGCCGCGGCCCGGCTCGGCCGCGCCGTCGCCGGGCGCGGCCTCACCCTGGTCTACGGCGGCGGCCACGTGGGCCTGATGGGCGTGGCGGCCGATGCCGCCCTCGCCGCCGGCGGCCGGGTGATCGGCGTCATCCCCCAGGCCTTGGATGCCAAGGAGCTGGCCCACCGCGGCCTCACGGAGCTGCGGGTGGTGGGCTCGATGCACGAACGCAAGGCCCTGATGTCGGAGCTGGCGGACGGCTTCATCGCCCTGCCGGGCGGCGTCGGCACGCTGGAAGAGTGGTTCGAGGTGTGGCCTGGAGCCAGCTCGGCATCCAGCGCAAGCCCTGCGGCCTGCTCAACGTGGCGGGCTACGACGACCACCTGCTGGCCTTCCTCGACCACGTCACGGCCGAGCGCTTCCTCGCTCCGGACCACCGCGCCATGGTCCTCGTGGACGACGACGACGGCCGGCTCCTCGACCGGCTCGCCGGCTTCCGCCACCCCTACACCGAGAAGTGGCTGGACCGCTCGGAAAGATAGGAGCGGAGACGTCTTGACTTCTCCCGTCGTGTCCGATTACGCTTGCTGGCGTAAAGGCGGCGTAATTTCTCCGCCATGAGCCACCGGCCGGCATCGCTGGCCAGAAAGAACAACGGCCCGGACGAGCCATCACCTCGGCCGAGCCCAACCGCGCACAGGAGAGGCCCCCCATGCGTGATCTCGACGATCCTACCATTCGCAACGCTTTCGACGAGGAGTTCCTCCGCCGCTTCCAGCGCGAGGACGAACCAGGGTCCGCCGGCGAGGCGGACGCGGCCGGACCCTGGGAGGTCCACGCCGCGCCCACCCCGGACGGCCGCGAGGCTTACGGCCTCTGGCGGCTGGGCGAGCGGCCGGAGTGGGGAGACCCGCCCGCCGCCCTGTTCCGCGAGCGCTCGATGGCCCTGCTCGCCGCCGCCATCCGGCCGCTGCTGGGCAAGGAGCCCTACTACGTCCTGGGAAGGGACCGCCGGAGCGGCGGCTTCCCCCTCTTCCGCCAGGGCGAGCCCGTAGCCTGGATCGACCTCTTCGACGAGGACTGGGCGTTCGGGCTCAACCTCCTGGAGAGGTTCACCCGCAGCCCGCAGGCCATGGCGACCCTGCTGGACGCCGCCGGCCCCCTGGCCCTGGAGCGGGCCGGGCGGATCCTGCGCCATCGCGTCATGGACCTGGAGGAAAGGTAGTTGCAGGCGGAGACGGCCGCGGGCGGAGGGCTCCGCCCGCGGTCCGGCTGTCCGGCGGTTCAGTCGATCGGCGGCGGGTAGCAGATGAAGCAGGCCTGCGAGCAGTTGTAGTAGCTCGTGCGGACGCCCCAGGCGATCGTGTTGTTACAGCAGTCCTTGCCAAACTTTCCCACCACCGTGGTCTTGCTGGCGTCGCTGTAGTAGGTGCAGTTGCCCGCCGGAGCGGCGTTGGCGGTCGTCTGGACCGCGAAGAAGGTCATACCGGCCACGCCGGCGGCGAGGGCGGCTTTCCGTACAACCGAAGGAATCGACATCGGTAAGGCTCCTTTCCGTGCCATAGAGAAGCACGCATAAGTACCTTATCACAGGAGCCCTTTCCGCAAGGCCTTGGCCACGGCCTCGGACTGGGAGTGGACGTGGAGCTTGCGGTAGATGTTGCGGATGTGGAAGCGCACCGTGTCGGCGCTGATGTGCAGGCGCTGGCCGATCTCCTGGTAGCCGTCCCCCTCGGAGAGGCCGTGCAGGACGTCCCGCTCGCGCCGGGTGAGGAGGCCTTCCTCCCCTTCCCCGGCCGGCCGCGGCGCCGGGGTCCGCCGGAGCAGGGTGACGACCTGGCGGGCGATGTGGGAGCTCATGGGCGAGCCGCCCGCCCGGGTCTCCTGGATGGCTTCGAGCAGGCGCGCCGGCGGGGTCTTCTTCACCAGGTAGCCGCTGGCGCCGGCGCACAGCGCCTCGAAGATGCGGTCGTTGTCGTCGTAGACCGTGAGCATCAGGATGTCGAGGTCCGGGCGGATCTCCTTCACCCGCCGCACCCCTTCGATGCCCGACATGCCGGGCAGGACGATGTCCATCAGCAGCACGTCCAGGGCCATTCCCCGCAGGCGCGGCAGCAGGCTCTCGCAGTCGCCGAAGGAGCCGGCGCAGCGGAATCCGGGGGTGCCGCCGATCAGGGCCGCGAGCCCGTGGCGGATGGTCGGGTTGTCTTCCACCAGGGCGACGTCGATCATGCTCCCTTTCCGTGGACCGGACCGGTGAAACGGACGGCCGTCCCCTGGCCGGGCGTTGATTCGATCTCCAGCCGGCCGCCGATCGCGGCGGCGCGGCGCCGCATGTTGCGCAGGCCTTCCCCTTCGGCGGCGGCCGCGGGATCGAAGCCCCGCCCGTCGTCGCGCACGGTCACCTCCAGGCGCCGCCCCCGCAGGGCCGCGTCCAGCCGCACCTGCCCCGCGCCGCTGTGGCGCAGGGCGTTGCGCAGGGCCTCCTGGAGGAGGGCGTAGAGGCTCTCCCGGCAGGGCATGGACAGCCGGGCGTCCTCCAGGGACGAAAGGTCTCCGGCCCGGAAGTCGATCCCCCTTTGCGCGAACGTCTCGGCGTAGGAGCTCTTCAAACGCACGACCAGCTCGCGCAGGGAGTCCCGCCGGGGGTTCACCAGCCAGACGAGGTCGTTCATCCGGTCCACCAGCCGGCGGGCGGTCTCGCCGGCGCGGGCCAGCTCGGGATGCGCGTCGGAGAGGATGGCGATCTCGGTGAGGCCGGCGCCGACGTCGTCGTGGAGGTCCGCCGCCAGGCGCGTCCGCAGGCGTTCATAGGCCAGGAGCTGCCGCACGCGGTAGGCGGACACCATCGCCCCGGCCATGACCAGCGTCAGGGCCGAGAGGGAGAGGGTCCACGCCGGCCGCTGCCACCAGCGGGGGGAGCGGATCACGAACGGCAGGGCCGCCGCCGCGCTCCAGGCTCCCCCCTCGCCGGCCGCCTGGACCTCGAAGCGGTAGGAACCCGGGGCGAGGTTGGTGTACTGGACCTGCCTCTGGTCCGTGCTCACGTTCCAGTCCTGGTCCAGGCCGGAGAGGCGGTGGCGGTAGCGCACCTTGCCGGGGCTGGCGAAGTCGATCCCGGTGTAGGAGAAGGCGAAGTAGCTCTCGCGGCTGTCGAAGGTCCGGCCGGCGGCCGGCAGGGGCAGCTCCTTGCCGAAGAGCTTCCAGCCGGTGACATGCGCCCGGGGCGGGATGCGGTCCGGGCGGCGCTTCCGGGGGTCGTAGACGCCGGCGCCCCGCACCGTCCCGAACCACAGGCGGCCCTCGGGGTCGCGGTCGCAGGCGCCGAGCATCCCCTCCTGGGAGGGCAGCCCGTCCTCGCGCAGGAGGGTCCGGGAGACCGTCGCGGCGCCCGGCTCGAAGACGTTGATCCCCCGGTTGGTCGAGAGGTACCGCCGCCCTTCCCCATCCTCCAGGGCGCAATAGACGGTCTCCTCGGTGAGGCCGTGGCGGCTGTCGAAATTCCGGAACCGGCCGCCGCGGAAGACGGAGAGGCCCCGCGGGGTCCCCAGGAGGAGGCCGCCGTCCCGCGCCTCCAGGATGGACAGGACGGAGTCCGCGGGCAGGCCGTCCGCGCGGGTCCAGCGGCGCAGCGAGCCGTCCGGATCCAGGCGGGCCAGACCCTCCCTCTGCAATCCGAACCAGACCGCGCCGTCCGCCGTGCCGGCGACGGTCCAGACGCTCTCCGCGGCCAGCGCGCCGCCCGGCAGGGTCTCCACCCGGCCCTCCCGCAGCACGGCCAGGCCGCGGCTGGTGCCGATGTAGGCCGCGCCGTCGGGGGCCTCGTAGACCGACCGCACCATGTCCCCCGGCAGGCCCTCCTCCCCGCCGTAGCGCCGGATGCCGCGGCCGTCGTCGACCCAGAGCCCCGCCACCGAGCCGGCGTAAAGCCGGCCGGAAGCGCCCCGGTGGAGGGTCCGGACCGGCATGCCGGCGAGGTCCCGCCAGCGCTCGGGCCGCTCCCAGCGCCCGCCGTCCCGGAGGACCGAGAGGCCGCTCCCCGTGGCGAGCCAGACGTCCCGGTCCTGCCGCAGGATCGCCCAGACGGCGCGGTGCAGGTTGGTCGGTCCCGGCGGGGTCCAGCTCTCCAGGGAGCCGCTGTCGTAGACGGTCAGCCCGGAGTCCGTGCCGAGGTAGATCGCACCGTCGCGGGTCTCGTGAAGCGCGTAGACCCGCCAGTCGGGAAGGCCGTTCTCCAGGTCGATCCGGCGCCACTCTCCCGCTCTGGAGAGCACCCGCAGCCCGGAGGCGTAGGCGCCGATGTAAAGCGAGCCGTCCGAGGCTTCGAGGATCGAGTGGACCTCGTCGCGCGCCGGTCCTTCCAGCTTCTGGACGAGTTGGAACCGGCCGTCGCGGTACCGGGAGAGCCCGCGCTCGCCGCCGAACCAGACGCCGCCGTCCCGCGCCTCCCGGAGAGCGTTGATCCTCATCCCGGGGAGCCCGCCGTCTCCCTGCAAGGGCTCCAGCCGGCCGTTCCGGACGACGAACGCGCCGTGCTTCAGGGTACCGAGGAAGATGGAGCCGTCCCGGGCGGCGAGAAGGGAGAGGATGAGGGCGTCCGCCGGCAAGGCCTGCGGCAGGACCTCGTACCCGCCGCGGGGCGAGCGCCGCACGATCCGGTGGTCGTGGGCGAACAGGATCGCCCCTCCGGGCGCGGCGGCGATGGCCGTCACCCGGCCGGCGCCGAGACCGCTGGCGGCGGCAAGGCGCTGGAACCGGCCGCCGCGGAAGACGGCCGCGCCGTCTCCGTCGCTGCCAAAGAAGACGGCGCCATCCGCGGCGGGATGGATGGCGAGGATCTGCGCCGCCGGCACCCCGTCCCGCTGCAGGAAGCTCTCGAAGCGGCGGCCGTCGAAGCGGCTCACCCCGGACTTGGTGCCCAGCCAGAGGAAGCCGTCCCGGTCCTCGGCGATCGAGAGCACCTGCATCTGCGCCAGCCCGTCCTCCACCGACCAGTTCCGGTGGATCACGGTCTGGGCCCCGGCTCCGGGGACGAGCAGGGCGCACACGGCGAGCGCCGCCAGCAAGGGGATTCGCGCCATCCCCCGACTACGTTTGTAAGTAGATAAAGTTATCTATGGGACCTGTGCCTAGTCCCCGTTCCCCGCCGACGGCGCCGCCGGGCTTTCCAGCCCCTTGGCGCCCTGGCGCACCAGGTACTCCTCCACGAACAGCAGGCGGTCCGGGCCGGCGCGGTGGATCACCGAGAGGAGGTCGTTCATGCTGGTGACCTCCTCGAGCTGCTCCTCGACGAACCAGTCGAGGAAGCGGACCGCCACGTAGCTGCGGCTGTCCTTGGCGATCTCCACCAGATCGTAGATCTGGCGCGTGACCTCCTCCTCCCAGGCCAGGGCGCTGGCCACGGCCTCCTCGGCCGAGGAGAAGTCGCTCTTGGGCGCCGGCAGCGCCGGGACGCGCACATGGCCGCCGACGTCGTTGATGAACTTCACGAACCGCATGGCGTGCGCCCGCTCCTCCTCCGACTGGCGGTAGAAGAAGCCGGCGAGCTGCGGCAGGGTCTCGGAATCGAAATAGCTGGCGATGGCGATGTACTGCATGGAAGCGCCCATCTCATTGCCGATCTGCTGATTGAACGCGTCGATGAGCTTTTCGCTGGCGAGCATCTGGACCTCCCTCCCTTGAGGAAACCGGAACGCCGGGATTCTATGTCGGACTCGCCCAACCTGAAAGCTCCCTCCCTTTGCCAGGCTGGTCCGCTTCCTGCAACCTTCCTCTTTTCAAGAGTTTCCAGAGCGTTCCACCGTCCCCTTCGGGGGACGGCGCCGTCCTTCCACCGCGACTCGAAAGGAGGACCGAATCTTGAGACCGTTCTGCTTCCGTCTCCTCGCCCCCCTCTGTCTCACCCTCCTCGCCGCGCCCGCCGCCTGGTCCCAGGGCGGCCCCGGGCTCCCCATCGATCAGGGGCTCTGGCGACTGAACGGCACCGATCCCAACCTTCCCTACGACGACCTGGAGCCGCTGCGCCGCATCGTCGGCGGCGCCCACTACGTATCGCTGGGCGAGTCCATCCACACCTCCGGCGGCTTCTACGAGATGAAGGACCGGGTCTTCCGCTTCCTGGTCGAACAGATGGGCTTCCGGGTCTTCGGCATGGAGACCTCCTGGTTCAACGCCGACCGGGTCGAACGCTATGTCCAGACCTGCCAGGGCACTCCCCGCGACGCCCTGCGCGGCGTCTTTCCCGTCTGGCGGAGCACCGAGACCGAGGCCCTGGTGCGGTGGATGTGCGAGTGGAACCAGGCCCATCCGGACGACCGGGTCCACTTCTACGGCTTCGACATCCAGGCCCAGGCCTTCCAGGACGGCCGGGCGCTCCTCGCCTTCCTCCAGCGTCTGGGGATCGGCGCCGGCGACCCCCGCGCCGAAGGCGTGCGGATCTGCGACGGCGTGGAGCAGGACTGGTTGTTCGAGGGTCTCCCCTACCCGCCGGAGCTCTACGAGCAGTGCCAGGCCGCCCTGGCGCAGGTCGCCGCCCATTTCGACACGAATGAGAAGGACATCGAGCGGCAGACCTCCGCGGAGGACCTCGCCTGGGCGCGCGTTCATCTGGTGGGATTGCGGGCCTGGCAGGTGGTGGCCTTCTACATCGACACCGACATCCTCCGCGGCATCGACGCCCGCGACGAGGCCATGGCCTACGTGGCCGAGGCCATCCACGACCTGCGCTTCCCCCACGCCCGCACCGCGCTCTGGGCCCACAACGGCCATATCGCCCTGCGCGGCGCCGAGGCCTATTCCGGGACCGACATGGGGACCCACCTGAAGGCGGTCCTGGGGAGCCAGTACAAGGCCATCGCCCTCACGGCCCGCGAGACCTACGTGGACTGGATTTTCATCTCCCTCTGCGGCCTGGCCGACATCATCCCGGCCGGCCCCGGCTCCGTGGAACACGTGTTCAGCGGTCTGGGGGCCGGCGCCGGAGCGCTCGCCGATCTGACCGCGCATCCGCCGTTCCTGACGCCCGGCGCCACCTACTCGCTGGGCGGCGTCGACATGGTCCCGGCGGAGCAGTTCGACGCGGTGATCTATCTCGACGTCTCCCGGAAGATGAACCCCACGTCCTGGCCGTCCTGCCAGTAGGTCCCTTCCTCGCCCGCCGGCGCCGTCCTCCGGGGCCGGCGGGGCGGTTCGAGACGTGGCTGTTCATGATCGCCACCAACGCCTGCCGCAAGCGGCTGCGGTCGCTGGGGTAGCCCGGAATGCCCCCCTGAGCCGCCGCTGTTTAATCCCTTGGACTTGGGCCTCCCGGCGCCGGTCCGCATTCGATGCCGATATACTCCCGACCACGTCGCCTCGCATCCGCGAGGCGATTCCATTCCTCAGGATTCCCAGGAGGGGAACGATCCCCATGGCCACTTCCGAGCAGGCTCAGCACAACGCCGACAATTACTTCCGGGTCATCATCCTCGGCTCCGGCCCGGCCGGCCTCACCGCGGCCCTCTACGCCGCCCGGGCCGACCTCGCGCCGCTGGTCCTCGAAGGCAACCAGCCCGGCGGACAGCTCACCATCACCACGGACGTCGAGAACTTCCCCGGCTTCCCCGAAGGGATCCTCGGCCCCGAGCTGATGGACCGCATGCGCGAGCAGGCCCGGCGCTTCGGCTCCAAGGTGAAGTTCGAGCGCGCGGTCGACGTGGATCTCGAAAAGCGCCCGTTCACCATCCGCACCGACGACGCCACCTACCGCACCGACGCCCTCATCGTCTCCACCGGCGCCACCGCCAAGCTCGGCGGCATCCCCGGCGAGAACGACCTCATGGGCTACGGCGTCTCCGCCTGCGCCACCTGCGACGGCTTCTTCTTCCGCGACAAGGAGATCGTGGTGATCGGCGGCGGCGACTCGGCCATGGAGGAGGCCACCTATCTGACCAAGTTCGCCAGCAAGGTGACCCTCATCCACCGCCGCCGCGAGTTGCGCGCCTCCAAGATCATGCAGGACCGCGCCTTCGCCAATCCCAAGATCGCCTGGATCTGGGACACGGTCGTCACCGACATCGTCGGCACCCGCGAAGGCGGCGTCACCGCCGTGAAGCTGCACAACAAGGCCACCGGGCTCGACAGCGTCTATCCCACGCAGGGCGTCTTTTTCGCCATCGGCCACCAGCCCAACACCGAGCTGTTCCGCGGCAAGCTGGAGATGAACGACGTCGGCTACATCACGGTCCAGGAGCCGACCACCAAGACCAGCGTCCCCGGCGTCTTCGCCGCGGGCGACGCCATGGACCCCGTCTATCGTCAGGCCATCACTTCCGCCGGTACCGGCTGCCGCGCCGCCATCGACGCCGAGCGCTGGCTCCAGGAGCTACACGACTGATGCATCCGCTTTCCCGGCCCACGTCCCAGATCAAGACCGTCGGAGCCCTCAAGGAAGCCGGCTACCGGCCCCGCTCCGTCAAGCAGGAGATCCGCGACAACCTGCGCGCCCGCCTCCAGAACGGCGGCCCGCTCTTCCCCGGCATCCTGGGCTACGACCGCACGGTGATTCCGTCGGTGATCAACGCCCTGCTGGCCGGCCATGACTTCATCCTTCTCGGCCTCCGCGGCCAGGCGAAGACCCGCATCCTCCGCTCCCTCGTCACCCTGATGGACGACGAGGTGCCCGTCCTCGCCGGCTCCGAGCTGAACGACGATCCCCTCGCCCCCATCTCCACCTGGGGCCAGCGCCTGCTCGAAGAGGCGGGCGACGGCGCGCCGGTCGAGTGGCTCTCCAGCGAGCAGCGCTACAACGAGAAGCTGGCCACCCCGGACGTCTCCATCGCCGACCTGCTGGGCGACATCGACCCCATCAAGGCCGCCACACGCAAGCTCACCTTCGCGGACCCCGAGGTCATCCACTTCGGCATCATCCCGCGCACCAACCGCGGCATCTTCGCCATCAACGAGCTGCCCGACCTCGCCCCCCGCATCCAGGTGGGCCTGTTCAACATCCTCGAAGAGCGCGACCTGCAGATCCGCGGCTTCCCCGTGCGCATCCCGCTCGACATCATGATGGTCTTCTCGGCCAACCCCGAGGACTACACCAACCGGGGCAGCATCATCACGCCGCTCAAGGACCGCATCTCGTCGCAGATCCTCACCCACTATCCGCCGGACGTGAGCATCGCGGCCGACATCACCCGCCAGGAGGCCTGGACCGAGCGCGACGTCTCCAACGTGGTGATCCCCGAGGACGTGCGCGTGATGGTCGAGGAGATCAGCTTCGCGGCCCGCGACAGCGACCTGGTGGACCAGTCCTCCGGCGTTTCCGCCCGCGTCGCGATCTCCGCGCTGGAGCTCCTGACCTCCAACCTGGAGCGGCGGGCGCTGGCGACGCAGGACAACCCGGTCTATCCGCGTCTGTGCGACCTCCACATGCTCCTCCCCGCCATCACCGGCAAGGTGGAGATGGTCTACGAAGGAGAGCAGCAGGGCGCCGAGGTGGTGGCCCGCCGGCTCATCGGACAGGCGGTCAGGAAGGTCTTCGACACCCGCTTCCCCGAGGTCGGCAAGGAGGTAGGCAGCGGCGGCGAGGACGACAAGGGTCCCTACGCCCGCGTCATCCGCTGGTTCGCGGACGGCAACGCGGTGACCGTCTCCGACGAGCAGGCCTTCGCGGACTACGAGTCGGAGATCTTCCGCGTCCCCGGCCTCAAGGACCTCGTCGTGAAAATGGGCTCCACCCGCGAGGAGCGGGCGCTCGCCGGCGAGATGATCCTGGAAGGACTCCACCAGCACCTGAAGCTGGCGCGCCAGGACCTGGACAGCCAGATCAGCTACAAGGAGATGGTGAAGTTCCAGCTCCTCAAGCCCCGCAAGGGGTCGGGCGGGCGGGATCGGGATGTGAATTGAAGTGTCTTGGCCGTCCCGCAGGGACGAAAGGACCTAGCCCCGGGTTTCAACCCGGGGACGGGTGCCCGGATGGGGCGGGGTGGCGCGGCGGCCGGTTGTGAGGCACGGAAACGCGTCGGCGACGACGCGGGGCGGCCACGCGGAGCAGGGACGGCGAGCCATGCGGCACGGCGAGCGACGCGGCACGGCGAGCGACGCGGCACGGCGAGCGACGCGGCACGGCGAGCGACGCGACGCGGCACGGCCACGCGGAGCAGGCACGGCGACGACGCGGGGCGGCCACGCGGAGCAGGGACGGCGAGCCATGCGGGACGGCCGTGAAGGCACGGAGGCGACGATGCGCCATCCCGCCCCGGGTTGAAACCCGGGGCTACCCGCTCTTGTCCCTGCGGGACGGCTCGGAAATTACAGAAGAGAGGCGGAAACCAGCATGCGCCACCAATACCTCTATCTCGACCCCGCCCTCATCCAGGCCCTCCTCGCCGGCCTCGACCTTCTCCGCCTGTTCAACCAGCTCGTGCTGGCGACGGGCGGCGACGTCGAGGAGGCCATGGAGTGGATGCGCTACCTCCAGCAGCAGGGCCATCTCCCTGAGGATCTGGACCTTGAGGCCTTCTTCGCCAGCCTGGAGAACCAGAACCTCGTGGCCCGGGACGGCGAAGGCGGCCTTCAGCTCACGGCCGGCGGCGAACGGCGCATCCGCCGCAGCGCCTTCGAGGAGATCTTCTCCACCCTCGCGAAGTCTGGCCCAGGCTACCACCCGATCCGGGCCACCGGCGAGGGCATCGAACGCCAGCCGGAGACGCGCCCCTACAGCTTCGGCGACGACGTCCACCTCCTCGACTCGGCCCGCTCGCTCCAGAACGCCTTCAAGCGGAACAACTCCGACGACTTCAACCTCCTGGAAGAGGATCTGGAGGTCTACGAGACCGAGCACCTGACCTCCTGCGCCACGGTGGTGGCCATCGACATCAGCCACTCGATGATCCTCTACGGCGAGGACCGCATCACACCGGCCAAGACCGTGGCCCTGGCGCTGACCGAGCTGATCACCACCAAGTACCCGAAGGACCATCTCTCGGTGGTGCTCTTCGGCGATCAGGCCGAGCAGGTCTTCCTGACGGAGATCCCGTACATCCAGGCGGGGCCGTACCACACCAACACCCGCGACGCCCTGCAGCTCTCGCGGAGCATCCTGGCCCGGCAGAAGCAGCCCAACAAGCAGATCTTCCTGATCACCGATGGCAAGCCCTCGGCCATCACGGAGGGCGGTAGGATCTACAAGAACCCCTTCGGGCTGGACATGCGGATCGTCAACCTCACCCTGGAGGAAGCCGACCTCTGCCGCCGCCAGAAGGTGGTCATCACCACCTTCATGCTGGCGACCGACACCATGCTCACCCAGTTCGTGGAGAAACTGACGCAGATCAACCGCGGCCGGGCCTACTTCGCCTCGCCGTACAACCTGGGCGAGTTCCTGATGGCGGACTACATCAGGAACCGGCGGAAGCGGGTGCGGTAAGGTTCAGGAGGACCCCAATGAAGACCCTGATCTGTCTGATCCTGCTGTCGCTGTTGTCCTCAGCCTGCGCCCACTCCCCCACCCCCGCCTCCTCCCAAGGCTCCTCCCCCACCCGCGCCGCCGACGAGCAGGACATCGCCGAGGCCGTCTTCCGCTATCAGTTCGACCACAACGCCTCCGGTCTCCACAACAAGGCGGCGAGGTACTGTCTCTCCCTTCCCGGCGACCGCTCCCCCGGCGAAGCCTTCCTCCAGCGGTTCGCGGGCAACCAGCCGCCGGTCGCCTCCGCCGACGAATGCGAGCGCGTGGGCGGAAAGAACCTCTACTTCCGCATCCAGAAATACGACTGGCGAAAGGAAAACGAAGTCTGGGTCCGGGGCGGCTACTCCGAAGGGAGACTCAGCTCCTCCGTCGAAGCCTTCCGGGTCGTCCGCCGGAACGGCCGCTGGGTGGTCACGGGCGCGCGGACGGAGGCGATCTCCTAGAACTTCCGCGATCCCTCCGCGTACCTCCGAGCATGAAAAATCCACATTCCATACGCACGGCCTCGGCCGTGATGATTCTGGGAGCCCTGCTGATCAGTCAGCGGGCCTTCCCCCAGCCAACGGACTTCCCTCACAAATACGCCGACTACACGATCGAATCGAAGGGCGCCGCTCAGCCCTTCCCCAAGGTGGACGCCAAGGCGGCCGGGATCGATCCCGCCGCTCTGGAGCGCCTGTTGAAGCGGGCCGAGGAGACCCATACCGACGCGCTGGTGATCCTCAAGGACGGCAAGCTCGTGGGCGACTGGCGGTTCGGCAAGCCCGCCGAGCCCATCGAGGTCATGTCGGTCACCAAGTCGGTGGCGAGCCTGGCGATCGGCAATCTGCTTCACCAGGGCAAGATCCGCTCTCTCGACGAGCCGGTCTCCACCTATCTCCCCCAATGGAAGGAGGGACCGAAGAAGGCGGTCACGCTCCGCCACCTGCTCAACCACACCTCAGGCCTCCAGGCCAACCCCAACGCCCAGGAGGTCTATGAGAGCAAGGACATCGTCAAGCTGGCCCTCGACGCCGGCCTCGCCAAGGAGCCGGGCACCGACTTCTTCTACAACAACAAGGCCGTGAACCTCCTCGGCGCCGTCGTCGAGAAGGCCGCGGGGAAGAAGCTCGACGAGTACATGCGGGACGAGGTCTTCGCGCCGCTGGGAATCGCCCGCTTCTCCTGGATGAGGGATGAAACCGGCAATCCGCACGTCATGGCGGGCGTAAAGCTCGACGCCCTCGACCTCGCGAAGCTCGGCCAGCTCATGCTCGACGGCGGGGTCTATCAGGGCCGGCGGATCGTCTCCGCCGAATGGGCGCGGGAGGCGGTGACGGCGGCGCAATCCCTGAATCCCACGGGCGGCCTCCTCTGGTGGGTGGTCCCGGAGTGGGAGAAGCGCCGCTTCGACGACGAGCTCTTCGAGACCTGGCGCAAGGGTGGTGTGGACCCGGCCTTCCTGGAGAAGATGGAGCCCTTCCGGGGCAAGGAGCTGGAGACGGCGGAATTCTTCGCGGAGATGGAACGCATCTTCGGAGCGGGCCAGGGCCTGCCGGCCTACATGATGAACATCCGCGGCAAGGGCCTCCGGGGTCCGAAGACCCTGGTCGGGCCGACCCTCGGCTTCAACGCCAACGGCTACCTCGGCCAGTTCATCGTGGCGCTCACCGGGCCGCGCCTCGTGGTGATTCGCCAGATCCGCCAGGAATCTTTCAAGTCGGAGGCGGACGGGTTCGAGGATCTCGTCAAGCTGGCGAGGGAGCTGACGCCGAAGGGTTAGCGGCGTTTCAACCGTCCACAGGACCGGGTGTGCTTGAGAAGGTGCGCGTGCTGCTGCCTTTGATAGATCTTCCCGCGAGGATTCGAGACGAGCTGTGCATTGGCGAAGTCTCGCTGGAGGTCACGATCAAGAGTACACAGGGTGCGCGCGCCGCTCACTCGGGCGAGAGCGATGACGTGGCAGTCGTTGGAGCGGCACAGACCGGTCCCGCCCACCCTCTCCTCCTCTTCCCTCACGTCTGATCCTGATACTTGGCGCGCTTTGCCCGCTCTCACCAAGGCCACCAGGAACCGGCGTGGCTCAGCCATCCGGCCGAGTTCTGTGGCCAAGCGACCTCCCAGCACCAGTTCGCCGTCGGCGGCTTGTAGCCAGTTGATCAGCGGCGTGAAGTCCGCATCCGCAGGACTGCCGAAGACTCGGGAAGCCAAGTTCGCATCGACGATGACGCACAAGGCTTAGATCCCCAGCAACCGTCGTTCCTCTTCGAGGAAGAATTGCCGATACCCTGGCGGTACGTTCTGTAAATTACCAAACTTATCAAAGGTGATCTGATGAATCTTTACGCCGCTCGGCTCCCGCTCAAAGTACAAGATTTGGACGTCGTCTGGACGGAGCCCATGCTTCTTGTCTCGAAGATCTATCCGAATTCGGTCAACAAGGTAGTCACTATGCGTTTCCACGAAAAATCTCTTGCTCTCTCGTCTCGCCAGGTAAGCCAAGAATGAACCCAGCTCTGCCTGCGCTTTAGGATGTAGATGAATCTCAGGCTGCTGAAGAAGGAACAGTCCCTCTACATCTCCGCGCACACAATCTACAAGGATTGGGAGGATCTGACTTACGCCGTATCCGACATCAAGTAAGTTGATTGCCATGCGATCAATAATAACTTGAAGCTGAAAGGGATCGCTTTCATTTTTCCCAAGTCGCCTTACTTCTACCTTACCAAATAATCCAGAAGCTTTACCAAATTTATCGAGTGCACCTCTGATTTCACTCCAACTCTCTTTGTCCCGAGAACGAATACTCGCCAAGACCAGAGGTACGTGTCCGCCTTCTGGATCGATTACCTCTTTCACCGGATCATAGGTCCTCATAGGCCTTGTGCGTATTGGAGCAAACGCGTAGGGTCTTGACCCGTTCAGATCATTCCAGCCAACGGCCAATTCTATAAAGCTTTTCACATCTTCAATAGAAATATCTCCGCGCATTTCTTCGAGAATCGTGGCCGCCCGAGGCGGATTCATACCGCGCGAGAAGAAAAGCCAGTCCTCTGTATCGATCCTTTGTGTGCCAGAAGGAGCTTGCGCCCGAAGAGATATCGGCCGCTCGTCGGCTCCGTACTCCGCTTCTAAGACAAAGGAAGAAGTCTCGCAGCACCAAGTCGTTAAAGTTGGTTGACTCCTACTAGAGGTGAATCGCCCTGTTATTGAGGAAAGTACCGGCTGCCTGCGACCAATTGAAAGCTCACGGCTCCAACCGACGAGGAAATCTGGTGAACTGCGCTTCCCGTAAGAACTCGCGATCTGATCGTACGCCCCCAAAAGGAACGGCTCCTCGTTGAAATTTGCCTGCCCCTCCATCGCGATATCCCAGGCTATCCGAGCCAAAGCTAGAAACGTCGACTTTCCCGTACTGTTCTCCCCTACGAGGAACGTCAACGGCGCCAAGGGCACCTCGTGACGGCCACGGAAGCAGCGGACGTTCTCGATGATGATCCGATCCATGTCGTCTCTCCGGGTCGGGTTCCAGGACCACACTATATCGAGGGGCTCCGGCCAGGGGAAGACAAGTCCCGATCCTGGAAGACTTCTTGCAGCGCTTCCGGCCCAGGGAGGGCTGCCGGCCGGAAGCGCGCCTGGCCGGCGTTCATCCACCACAACCAGCTTCGGCAGTCCTCCGAGACCAGCGCCGGCCGCGCGTCCGGGAAAGGAGGACCATGCCTACCGAGACCGAAGTTCAGGATGCCGTCCAGCAGGATCAGAAGACTTCCACCGGTCCGGAGACCCACCAGACCCAGGCGCAGCCCCAGAGTGGACAGCAACGCCCCCTGAACACGCCTCCCCAGACCACCCCGTCCACCGGCGCGACGGGAGCCGCCAGCTCCACGCTCGGCGGCGGTGCCCAGGGCTCCGGGAGCGCGTCCCAGACCCTGCCCGGCGGCTCGAACGCGACCGCCGGCGGGACCTCCAGCCCGTCGTCCGACGTGACCCGGCGCCGCTCGACATCCCCCGCCTCCCTGCTCGGCGACCCGCTCGGCATGGTGCGTTCCTTCATGGACCAGATGGACCGCATCTTCGACGACTTCACGGGGCTCGGCGGCCTCGGACGGTCGCGCCGGCCGGACCTGCCGTCGGCCCGGAGCTTGAGCGGCCTGGGCCAGGGGAGTCAGGAGCAGTCCATGGGCTTCTGGTATCCCCAGGTCGAGGTCAGCGAGAAGGGCGGCAACCTCGTGGTGTGCGCGGACCTGCCGGGCCTAAAGAAAGAGGACGTCCGCCTGGAGATCCATGACGACTACCTCGTCCTCGAAGGCGAGCGGCGCAACGAGCGGGAGGAAAACGAGGAGGGCTGGTACCGGACCGAGCGGAGCTATGGCCGGTTCTACCGCACGATCCCGCTCCCCGAAGGCACGAACGCGGACCAGATCCGGGCCAACTTCAAGGACGGAGTCCTGGAGGTGACTGTCCCGCTGCCGAACCGGGAGGAGCAGCAGCGGGGCCGCAGGATCGAGATCCAGTAACGTCCCACCCGGCTCCCGAATCGCTCTCCCCGGTAGGTAGCGGGCGCTGCCCACTGGGGAGAGGCCTCCACCCGCTCGCCGGAGCGTTCCTCCCGCCGGGGTAGTGTCCTAAGACTGTGTAGGTGGTACGGGGCGGGGGCCGCGCGGGGTATCCCGGAGGGGGTGCGGAGCCCCGGAACGGCCCCGCCTGCCCCTGGAGTCTACCACCCTACCCACCCTCCAGTAGAATCCCCTCAAGCGCGGCTAGGTTTGGCCGCCGAACGCCGGGAACCCGTGCCCGGCCGCCGCGCTACGGATCTACGGGAGCGCCTGTGGGGGGTGCCATGGCGGAAGAAGAAAAGACGATTCCTTGGGATCGGTACGCTGGGCTCGCTATCGCTTCTTGCAGCTTGGCCCTTGCCAGTTTTATGGGTTACTGGAACGTGCAAAAGGGCGGCACCATGACTTGGGTAAGCGTGGCGCTCTTGTGCGCGAGCGCAGCGTTTCTCATTGGGGGTCTCGTGCTAGCTACCGGGGCCACAAGACGCTACCGAGCCGAGAGCCACCGCCTTAGCTACAGCAAACGGTACTTGATTCGTTTCCTTGACGAAGAGCGGCCATCGGGCCTTACAGCCTATCCCTATGGTCGGCTGATCCAATTCAAGGCACGTAGAAAGATCAAGGCCCCATTCGTACTCTCCGTCAAGATGGACCAACCTGTCTCTAACGGACGGGCGTTGCTCGTCTTCGCCGGGGAAAGGGAAGAGGCAGAGACCTCGCCCATCAAGAGGAACCGAATTGAATTTGGCTTCTCTATTGCTGCGGACAAGGGTGCCCTTTTGACCGTCATTGTGTCGTCGGAACGGCCGGTCGAAACAAGAGAGGCCACCATTAAGCCAAGAACTAAGCTGGCATCGTTGCCGTGAGCAGATCCCGCACCGTCCAGGGCTTCCGGGCGATCCCGGCCGCCATGGCTGGCGTGCAGCGGATCGTGGAGTGCATCCACGTGAAGTTGTAGGCCGCGAAGTGGAGCGCCAGCGCCGCCCGCAGGTTCGCCCGCTTCCGGCTGAAGGCGTTCGTCAGCCGGGTGAAGCGTCGCATTTGCATCCGAATGTGCAGGTTGGCCCGCTCGATATGGCTGGTGCAGATCCGCTCTTCCGCCGGGCTCCCGGACACCGCGATCTTCTCCGCCGATATTATCCGCGCCGGTGAGTACCGGCGCTCGGAATCCATGGTCTCTGAGCTGTAGGTTTTGATGAGCTGGCCGAAGTCCACCCGGCCCCCGAGATGCTTCTCGACCGCGCCCGGATACCCGCCGAAGCCATCCGTTGAGATCTGGAAGTGACCCGAGGTGGCGGCGTCCATCTTCGCCATGAAGATCGAGGCGTCCTCCGAGGTCCGCCGCCCCAAATGAAAGCCGAGAGCGAGCTTGCTCTCGCGCTCGATCCCCACGAAGGTATAGGCGTCGCCCAGCTCCGGGTCCGTGATCTGCTTCCGGGCCTTCGTCTTCTCCTTCATGCCGACGAAGCTCCACAGCTCGTCACACTGGACATCTTCGACCGCGACGCCCCGGACCAGACGGTTAAGGAGCGCTTCGCACTTCTCGCCCGCCACCCGAAGGAGCCGCATGACCGTATCCCGATGGACACCCGAGATCCGCTCCGTAGACCGAATGCTGGAGCCCTCCGTTAGGAGGGAGAGGCAGAGCGTAGCCTTCTCCATGGAGATCCGCATGGAGCCCAGCGGGCGGGGCGGGATGATGCCGAACGTGCGACCGCACGCCTTGCACTTTCGGCGGGCGTTGCCGTCCCGGTCCCGGCCCCATCCAATGGTGCACCCGCCGCAGGTGCGGCAGCTCGGGGCGTTGCTGGGAACCGGGGTTTCCATGACTTGACTCTGGAGTTATTGTAGCCCCCCTGGGGACACAAGTCCAGTGTTTTGGGAAAGTTTTTTGCTGGACTTTGTATTCCCCTGGGGGCTACAATATTCAGCATGGCTAGACCGAGGAAAGAAGAAGACCGCGCCCACTCTGCGTCTGTACGCATCCGCCTCCTGCCCGAGCACGACGCCTTGATCCGGGAGGCGGCGGCCCTGGCAGGAGTCAGCCTGTCCGACTGGCTACGGGAACGCATCGTCCGGACCGCCCGCCGGGAGATCGCGGAAGCCGCCCGGTATCAGGCGGCGGGGAAGACTCAGGAGTAGGAGCCCCGCCTGGAAGCGGAAGAGTCCGAGAGGACGGGAAGGCGAACAGCGAGCACTGAGGTACCGCATCGCGGACCCCCTTCCAAGGGGTTGCGACGCGGGCGGGCGGGAGGTAAACTTCTCCCTGCGTGAGGACCCGACCGTCCGCGTCTGGTTCTCTGAAGGCCCTGGGGATTGCAGCCCTGGGGCCTTCGTCTTTCTGGAAGTTGTCTCTTGGATCGGGTCATGATGTCAAGCGGCAACTTCACGCCCGTAAAATTGCCGGAACCGTGCTGGAATTTATCCTTGGCCTATACAAAAGTATACAGTTTGTATAGTCGTATGCGTTGACGATCGTGTGGGGTGGAAAGCCAAAAGATTGTGTGTTCTAAGATGCCGCCGGTAATGCCGAAGCGTCAACATCAGGCAGCAGGAAGCGCGGCACCAGGGGAGGTAGATTAGGTGGGCGCGGCGGGCCGGTTGTGGGGTTCCCGGCGTTCGGCGGCCAAACCTAGCCGCGCTTGAGGGGATTGTAAATGAAAGGGCCGGTCCCTCTGCCCCCCTGGAGGAGCGAGGCGGCCCCCGGTAAAGAGACCGCCCCGCAGAGGACTACGCGGGAGAGGAGAGGACGGGGCCGGGATTGCCGGAGGGCTCCGAACCGTCCCCCCGGAACCAGAGCCGGGCCAGCTCCGACGCGAGCGTCCTGCACTGCGCGTAGGTCTGGACCGTCGCCAGGATGCGCCGGGAGGGCAGATAGACCAGGGTGTAGCGGTGCAGGCCCTGGTACCGGGGCTGTCCGGCGGGGGTGCCGTAGAAGGTGCCGAACGGCGGGGAGACGTAGCCCTTGACGGTGGTCTCCCCGGCCTCCAGATTGACGCGGAAGTGGCCCCGGTGCCACGCCAGGGGGACGGGAAGGCCCGCCCTGGCGCGGACCTGGAGGTAGGCGTCAGCGGCCCGGGACAGCCACGCTCCGACCGAAGCGAAGCCCTCAGCTTCCGCCGCCTGCTTCCACCGGGCAGATTGCGTAGCCGTGGCCCTGACGTTGAACTGCGCGACCTTCATACGCCTGCGGGCTCCGTCTGGTACTCCGCCCAAAACGCCTCCAGGTTCTCTATGGCGCGGTCGATATCCCCCGCCGGGTCCAGCGAGATCCCGTTGCGGGTTTCGAATGCGACGGGGAGGAACTTTTTCGACTCCCTGGCGGTCCGAAGGACGGCTTCCATCCGGCGTTTTTCCTCCATCCGGAAGCCGACGGGATCGGAGCGTTTCCGCATGCGGATCTGCTCCCGGAGGTATCGATAGGTCCAGTCTGCGGCGAAAGCGACGTAGTCCGGGAGGTCCCGGTGCAGGTGCTTGGCGACGGCCTTCCACCGCTCAAGCTGTTCCGGCGTAGGCTGAAGGGTGAGCGGGGCAGGCTTACGCTTCCCCATGCGCCAGCTCCTTCTCCAGGCGGTCCGCGACTTCCCCGATCTTCTTGGAGATCCGGAGACCCGCGCCGGGCAGGTGCAGGTCCGCCTCGGACAGGCCGCTCTCAGACTGGCACCACTGGAGCAAAAAGCCTTGGAGGTGGCGGAGATCCGCGAGGACAGCCCGCATCGCGGTCCTGGCGATGCTCTCCGGGTAGTCCGGCCACTCGTCCCAGGACAGCAGAACGAGCGTGAAGAGTTGGTCCCCGAACGCCCTGAAGGTGGCGTTGATCTCGGGGCCGGTCAGGAAGAACAGGAACGTCTCGCGGAAGGTAGGGAACCGCTCGTGGTCCTTGGGATCGACCACCGGGGGAACGGCGGCGGGTGGGGGTGTAGACTCCGGTGTCAGCTCGGGCATGGACTCAGCTCCTTGCTCGGGTTAGGCTCGGCGGCGTGCTCGTAACACCCGCCGGGCCGTCTGTCGGGGATCAGGAGAGGGCTTCCTCCCCCTTCGGGGGAGGAAGCTACCTCACTTCGTTACGCCCCGTACCCGCCCCCCGGCACCTACACTGAGTTAGGACACCACCCCCGCCGGGTAGAGAGTCCTACCCACTGGGTAGGAGCTTCCCTCCCACTCGCCGGACCGTCGTACCCGCTCGCCGGAGAGGCGTACCTACTCGGTGGAGGCTCCTACCCGTTGGTACGAGCCTTCCGGCGGCGGGTACGAGGGATCCAGGAGCGGGTACGGGCGCTCGGGCGGCGAGTACGAGCGTCTCGGCCACGGGTACGAGCGTCCTGGCAGCCGGTACGAGCGTTCTGGCGGCTGGGGGGAGAGGTCCAACCGCTTGGGAGAACGATCCGGGAGCCAGTCCGCGCTCTCGGGGAGCGTATTGACGATAGAATCCCGCCCCGGTACGACAGGAGGGAATCCAGGTGAACACGCTCCCCCGCCGACGGCTTTCCATCGCCCCGTTGCTCCTGGCCGCGGCCCTGGCCGTCGGCTGCGGCGGGTCCGATTCCGAGACGAAAAAGGCCGAGGCCCAGGCTCCTCCTCTGGACGCCTGCATCCTCTTCACCTACGAGGACGCCCAAGCCATCGCCGGGGAGACCCTGGCGGCCATGAGCAGCACGCTCGACGACGCCCGGGGGCGCGATCCCGGCCAGTGCATCTACAACAGCGGCTCGCTGGCCGAGCCGCGCATCATCAGCCTCCTGATCCGCCAGCACCGCAGCGCGGACCGCGCGAAGCGGTTCCAGGAGTCCAGCCGCTCCTCCCTGCGCGCGATGTCCGGCGCCGAGGTCCAGGACGTCCCCGGCCTGGGCGACAGCGCCCTCTGGGTGGGAGGCCGCATCCAGCAGCTCCACCTCGTCAAGGGCGACCGCCAGTTCATCATCACCGTCCAGAGCCCCGATGGCACCGACCAGCTCCCCAAGGCGCGGCAGGTTGCAGAGAAGGTGCTGGGGAAGCTGAACGCTCAGAAGACGGCGGCGTAGGAAAAGGAGGCCCCGGGAGCCACGCCCGAGGCCTCCCGGTGCGGCTCAGTTCGATCCGGCCGGGGCGGCCGGCGCGGGGGCGGGAGACAGGGGACGGGGCTCACGGTACTTCGAGATCCAATCCAGGTAACGGTCAACTCGTACCTGGGTACCCCTGTCCCTACAATTTCCTGTGGAAGCGATTCCGACCACAGCGAACCGGATACCGTCTTTCTGGAAAAGGACGGGGCCACCTGAATCTCCGCTGCAGGTGCTCCTTCCCGGATTGAAGTAGGCGAAACCGTTATCCCCGGCCTCGGCGATCTTCATCCTGATCATCCGCTTCACTCCCTGACTGTTCTCTTCCTCACCCGACCCATCAATACTTTGCCTCCGTCCAAAGCCTACGATCAGCAGGCTGGCTTGGTCAGCGATCAAGCTCTCCACGGATGGCAACCCTTCCGCGGGGTTGTATACGTCGTAGAACTCTCCGAGCGATTGATCGAGATGGAGTATCGCGATGTCGTTTTTGAATTCCGCGAAGATAAACTCCAGGCCGTCCTGGGCGCGACGTGGATAGATGACGTCGATCACCCCACGGGCAGCAGTCGCCCGCCGGAAATTCGGCCCGACGACGAAGCTGAGCCGGCTGAAATCGGTTTCAAAAAAGACACAGTGAGCGGCGGTGAGGACCGTCCGAGGCCCGATCAAGGTGCCGGTGCAAAGCGCCTTGCCATCGACCAGAATCGCGCCCACCGGAGCGAATCCACGGGTCACCTCCCCTCCTTCAATAAGAGGGTCATCGGTATTCTCCATCAGCGGAAGCCGTTCCAGGTTCACCATGAATCCTGGTTCCGCGCTCCGGGAGTCAGACTGGTTCCCCTCGGAATCCGCGGAAGTCGAGGCCTCGACGATCACGCTGAGGGTCTCACCGGGACCGCCGGCGACCTGCAGGTCTATATTGGACGTCCCTTGGGCCAGCGAGGCTCCCGCGGAGTCCAGAACCCGAATGGAGATGTTGTCCAACGCCCCCACCGGCATTTGCAGGGAAGTCTGAACTTTCAACCTGTAGGGAAGAGAAGGGAAGTCGCTTGAGAACGGGATCTCAATGAGCACCCGCGCCCGAGCCGAAGCATCAGCTCTTGTATCGCTCGGTAGCCTGCCCGTACAAACTCCAAACAAGCAAGAAACGCAACGGACGTAATGACCTCCAGCGGTGGCTGCGGTCGTCGAGAGGGTGTAGCCGAGCCTGGTAGGTTCCTTCAGATCCTGTCGCACTTCGGCTCGGGCATCGGCCTGGCTGATGTTCTGCTCTCCAGCGTTGCATTTGCTCTGTTCGTCGCCCCTGACGACCGCTCTCGCCAGGCTTGCGCTACTCTCGACCGCCCTTGGCTGGTCCTGGACTCGAGCTTCGGCGAAGGTGCTGGTCTGGGGCACGAAAGTAAATGGGACGGACTGGGCATGCAGAGAACCAATGCCAAGAAATCCGAAGAACAGCGAGAGAACGGCTCTGCGAAACATGATGATCTCCACAGGAGTGATCTTTTGTCTCAGCCTTGGAACGCTACTGGCGGGCAGAAGGGATCAGAGATCCGGACAGGAGGCAGACCGTGATTCGGCCCATGCCCTCCGTGGCCGGTTCCATTGCCGTTACCGTTGCCCTCTACATTGAAGTGGGGAATCGGGCGCTTGTGGAGAGGCGGGCGCTGTTGGCACAGCTCGTAGAAAAGCTCGAAGTGTTTGTCCTGCCCGGCATGAGCGTGCCCACCCAGAGATTTCGGGAGCTCCAGGAGATCCTCTAGAGGAAGGTTCCAGACTTCGAGAACGACGGGCTGACCGCCTTGATCCTCCGCGGGGCGAAGCGTGAGCACCGGCCTGGGAACATCGGCGCCAAAGCGGGTCGCAAGCACCGTCACCGAATCCCCGGGAATGTCGATCTCGACCTGTACGCCGGCGCTGGCTGGCTTGCTCACCACTGTGTCGTTGGAGGGAGCGCTGATCGGACGGAAATCGATCGGGACCACCCGCCCGGTCTCTTTGTCTCGTTGGAGTTGGATGGCTTGTGCGAATCCTTCCCTGACCGTGAAGCGGCTCGCGACCAGACCTTCTCGTGGCTGACGCCGCAGGCAGTCCGGATCCACCCGGGCGGCGCTGGGAGCGATCTCTTCGAGCCGCGGGATCAGCGAAAAGAACTGATCGGGGTTTTTATTAGTAAAATTGCCGATCGATGCCTGGGCAAGAGCTTGATCCCAGATGAGCAGAGATCCACGGGTTACGGTCTGACCTGCGAACTGGATCTCCAGATCCTGGCCATTCAGGAACCAGACTCCTTTCAGATGAGGCTCCAAGGCATCGGCGGGGCCCAGGGACACGATCTTTTCTCCTGGCTCGTCGTGGTCGGCCAGGCTGTCAATATCTGCAACATTCTTCCTATCGAACCTGACCACAGGATAGTGAGGCGGAATATGCTCACCATCGGAAGTCTGGCGTCCCCCCCGGGCTTCTACCGAGAGAATTCTCAAGGACTCTCCACCATCCGTAGGAACCACCGCGATCAACCCTCGAAAATCCAGCTTCAGCTTAAAAGGCATGACATTCTCCTTTACGCACAGTTTTTCTACTGATTCAGACTAGCTCCGATCCCCTGGACCCCCGCCCAGTTTGCCGGCAACTGAAGCGCGGGATCAGGATCGCGGAGTAACTCCAGTTGCGCGGAGCGAAGGGCGGTCATGACAGGCTGCCCTTCGCGCAGCTTCTGGTGGAAGATAGGAAACAGGTGAGCGGCGGCTTTGTCCTCGATCTGCCACGAGGTGGCCACCACGGTGGGCACGCCGGCGGACAGGAAGGAACGGGCGAGACTGATCACACCCTCGCTGCGTGAGGACGCTCCGGCGGCCGTGTCGCAGGAAGCGAGGACGACCATCCGTGTCTTACCGAACACCGCTCCCTGGATCTCCTGGGCATACAGGGCGGCAGACCGCCCCCGGCCGGCGAGAACCAGGCATGAGAGCGCCGGAGCCACGGGATTGACTAGTGTGTGCCCAGCGTAATGGACGAGCGTAGACCGACCGGCTTCGGTGAGAAAACGCTCCTTGGAGGCCTCCCGCCCAGTCAAGAGTGTGACGGCGGGATAGAGCGCCGCGATGCGGTCCGCTTCGCGATCAGCGTTGGAAAGGCGGGTCAGACCGGGAAAAGCCAGGGGATCGAATGCGGGGTCTCCCACCACCAGGAGACCGGGACGGGACTTCCGGACCAGATCGCGGTCCCGCTCGAGCATTCTCAGATAGAGAGTCGCGCTCGGCGCGAAGCCGATCACCCGATCCTCGAGAAGAAAATGTCCGGTTCGAGGATCGACCAGAGCCGCGAAGGGCAACCGCTCCAGAGGACCGTCCGGAATCAGGACGAGGAGATCCTCCTTTGGAAGGCCGTTCAGCACATCTCTCATCAGGACATTGAAGAGAGAAGCGGAAGCTTCGGTGACCGCCTGACGATCCCCTTTGCCTCGGACTACCGCCCGAAAGCGCTCCACCCAGCTCAGGAGAAGGGATTCCCGCAGAGCAAGGACACGCGACACCAGCCGGTCGCGAGTCACGCCCCAGACGGCGACCTGGTCTCCAAGCACTGAAAACTCTATGAGGGCCACCCCTCGCGGAAGAGAGCGCTGGATCTCCTCCAGAGACAGGGGAACGGCTCGCGACTGGACGACCTCCGCGGCAAGCGCCAGCGCGCCGAGAGAGTCCAGGAGGGCGCGCGAGCGGGCTCTCTCGGCGTAATCGAAGGCCCGGCCGAACTCTCCTTTCCGGAGTTGCAGCCGGATCATCTCGGCGTAGACGTTCTCGGAATCATCGAGGAAGGAAATCCGGAGCTCGGGCTGTTCGAGATTCCCGCGTTGGCGTTCGATCACGCGCAGCGCGCTGTCGAAGTCCGCCTCGGCGTCAGAGTCGTTCCGCAGCGCGAGCCAGGCTCTCGCGCGGGTCCGATACAGCGGCGCGAGCATCGCTCCCTGACCAAGATCACCCTGATTGGCGAGCACCTCGGTCACCAGCTCGACAGCCCGCCGGGGATCCTGCGCCACAACGGCTTCCGTACGAGCGAGATCGGTATCGATCCGGCGCAGAAACGAGGAATCCGAAACCTTTTTCGACGTCTGCCTCGCAGCCGCCAGATCGGCCCGGGCCGCCTCGGCTTGTCCCAGTTGGAAGCGCAAAACGCTGCGTTGGAGGAGGCCGTAAGCCAGTACTACGGGATCGCTGGAGGTCTCGGCCTGCCGGACCGCTTGGTCCTGGAAAGCCAGGGCGGCCTCGGGGAACCCCAACTTGACAGCGTCCTCGGCCGCTTCGTTCCACAACGCTCCCAACTGTCCCGGAGTGGATTCGGTCGTAAAGGCAAGTGCCTGGTAGAGAGCTTTCCAGGCCCCGGTGTGATCTCCCAGAAGACGGAGTTGCTCGGCCAGGCGAGTCTGGAGAGCGGCAGACCGCTCGTGCTCCCCGGTCCGCTCAAAATGACCCAGCGCGTCGCCGTAAGCGTTCAGACAACCAGTCGCATCCCCTCGCGCCCCCAGCGAGAGCCCCCAGAGCCAATAGACCCTTCCCTGCACGCTGGGGTAACGCCACAGGTCCGTGCTCTCAATGAGCCCTTTCAAGACTTGTAGCGCAGAGTCGCCATCCCGAAGTTGGTGCAGCGAGGTGGCGAGAGACAGATCCGCAAGCAAGGCAAAAGGCGAGCCCGCCGCTCTGAATCCAGTCCGCGCCTCCCGGAAACGGTCAGCGGCTTCTTTGAGTCTCCAGGAGCTTCGGAGCTCCAATCCGGTTTGAAAGGCGTGGTGCGCCGACCTGAGCAGCTTGAGTTTTCCCGGCTGCGTGGAAGCTCCTTGAATGGCTTGGACCGTCTCCTCCAGAAACGGATCCTCTCCTTGATCAGCGAGAGCAAGGCCTATGGTTCCGAGGATGCGGAGAGCACGCGAGCCCCTCTCTTCCTGGTCATCCGATCGGAGATCCGCCCACTCCCCCAGCAGTTCCCTCTCCGCGAGGTCCCGCACCCTCTCCGGAAACCGCCCGGCCAGATCACGGACCGTCGCCTGGTCTCCCCGAGCGGCGGCCTCCAGCAGCAGGGGCCGCGCCGCTTCCCAATCGCTCGCGGCGGAGGGAGCGGCGAGCCGGAAGAAATGTTCCGCGCCCTCGCGGGCCCAGGCGGGCTCGTCCTGGTCCAGCTTCAGGTAGTCGCCCCAGGCGCGGCGCGCCTGGGGGAGGAAGAGCTTCTCGTAACTGAGGGCTAGATTAAAACGCGCCTCGGGCAGGCCGGCCTTCAGGTCCACGGCGCGCCGGGCGGCCCGGAAGGCCGGCAGGAGGTCCACGGGATCGCCCCGCCGCTCCGCCCGGGCGTGGTACGCGGCCGAAAGATCGCTCCACAGCGAAGCGTCGCCCGGAGAGAGTTGGACCGCCTGCTCAAGCATGGCGACCGCCCTCTCGGCTCCCCTCTCGTCCAACAGCCACGAGATTCCACGCTGGCGCAGATCGGCGGACGAAGTTTCCTCCGACTCGGAGCCTCGCGCACCCCCGCCGCGCAAGCCCGGTCCGGAGGTCTCCGGCTCGGCAGGAGCGGCCGGCGCCGGCACATAGGGAGAATAGGAGAACCCCGTCAACCGTCCCTCCGAAGGACGCGCGGGACCGGAGACCGCCACAGGCGCCGCCGGCTCCTGTGGAGGGGAATGAGACCGATTGGCCGGGCCGTCCTGACAAAGCAGGGCGAGGCCCGCAACGATCCCCAACTTGAGGACACGGCTGATGACAGCCAACCAGGGCGAGCGAGGAGGACGGGACTGCGTTGCCAATTCGAAGCGGAATCCGCCGCTGATCCGGATCAGGGTCTCGCCGGATCTTAGCACCCGATGGACTGCCCGGGCGCCACGGACCGCGTGGTGTTTGAGGGTGGCGTCTCATTGTCTCTCCCGCGGATCTTTGGACGGACCCGCGGCGCGTTTTCCACGCTCGGACTGGCGGTGGCGGGACAAGATCCAGGCTACGAATACTTCGATACCTTCGTCGCGTAACCTCCCGACCAGCGGCACTATGAATCCCTTGTCTCGGGAGCCTCTGTTACAGCCACGTTCTATACACTCTGCTCTCCATGTGGTCCGACCGCCCCCCCGCCAAGCGCCGCCAGCGCATCGTCGAGCGCCTGCGCTCCGTCCTCCCCTCCCCCCGCCCGGGCTCGCGGGGATCGAAGACGCCGCTTCGCGGTCCCAGGACTCAGACGCCGTCCCCGGAACAGGTCGCGGAGGAGCTTCGGGGGCAGCCGGGCTTCGCGTGGCTGGACGGCGGCGACGGTGGGCATCGGCTCTATGGAAAGCCTGTGGCGGTCCTCTCGGTCCGGAACGGCCGGGCGTCGGTGACGGGCCCCACGGGCAAGGCCACGTTCGCGGCGGGAGGATTCGACCTGCTGGACGCGGTGTTCTCCGCCTGGGACGGCGCGGGTCCGGCGGCGACGCTGGTGGGCTATCTCGGCTATGAGATGGGCGGCGAGCTCGAATCGCTCCCCTCTCCCCCGGAGGACGACCTCGGGCTTCCCGATCTCCATCTGGGGCTCTACGACTCGTGTCTGCGATGGGACGGGAGGAATTGGTCGCTGGAGGGGACGGACGCGTGGCGGACAGCGTCGTTCCGGTCGAAGCCGAGCAACTCCTGGCGGCGGCCCGCCGGCGGAGCGATTCGGAGGTTCCGGCGGGTTCGCTGGCGGAGGGCGCCGTGGTGAGCCGGCCCAGCCGGAGCGGTTTCGAGGCGGCGGTGACACGGGTGATCGAGCGCATCGGCACGGGGGAGATCTTCCAGATGAACCTCTGCCGGCGGCTGGAGACCCAGGTGGCGCTAGGGAATCTCTGGCCCCTCTACCTGCGGCTGCGCGCCGCGAGCCCGGCGGAGCGCGGGGCCTTCTTCGATCTCGGAAAGGGAAAGTCGGTCCTCTCGATCTCGCCGGAGCTGTTCCTGACTTCCCATGACGGCGAGGTGGAATCGCGGCCGATCAAGGGAACCCGGCCGCGGGGCGTCAATCCCAGGGACGACCGGGCGCTCGCTCGGGAGCTCCTGGAGAGCGAGAAGGACCGCGCCGAGCTGACCATGATCGTGGACGTGGTGCGCAACGACCTCGGCCGGGTGTGCGAGACCGGCAGCGTCGAGGTGGTCCGCCACGGCGAGCTGATGAGCCTGCCCACGGTCCACCACACGGTCTCGACGGTGCGGGGACGCCTGCGTCCGGACGCCGGTCCGGCGGAGCTGCTGCGCGCCACATTCCCTCCGGCTTCGATCACCGGCGCGCCGAAGATCCAGGCCATGGCGGTGATCGCCGCGGAGGAGGAACGGCGGCGCGGGCCGGCCATGGGCGCCCTCGGCTGGATCTCCCTCGGCGGCGACCTCGACCTCGCGGTGGCGATCCGCACGGCCGCCGCGTCCGGGAGTCTCGTGGCCTATCACGCCGGTTGCGGCATCGTGGCCGATTCCCATCCGGAGCTGGAATTCGAGGAGAGCGCGGCCAAGGCGCGGGCCTTCCTCTCCGCCCTGGGCACGGTGGAGACCGGATGAGCCTGTCCTGGTGGAACGGCCGCGTCGTGCCCGCCGGGGAGGTCCGCATCGATCCAGGCGACGCCGGGTTCCTGTTCGGCGACGGCCTGTTCGAGACCCTGCGGGTGGACGAAGGCCGGGCGCGGGATGTGGAGGCCCACCTGGACCGGCTGTTCGTGGGGTTGCGGCGGATCGGGATCGATCTCCCCGAGGACCGGGCCTCTCTGGAGCGCGCCGTGGCCGAGATCGCCGAGGCCGCCCCGCGTCCGGTGGCGCGGATGCGGATCACCATCACCCGCTCCCCCACCCGTCTGATCACCGCGGCCCCCTACGAGCCGCCGGAGGAGCGGCTCTACCGCGAGGGTGTGTCCGTTCTGGTGCTGCCCGATCACCGGATCGACTCGGGCGGTCCCCTGGTGGGCCTGAAGAGCCTTTGCTATCAGCTCAACCGGATGGCCTTGCAGGTCGCGGAGTCCCGGGGCGCCTTCGAGGCGCTGCTGGTGAACGAGCGCGGCCGGCTGGTGGAGGGATCGCGTTGCAATATCGCGGTGGTCTTGCCGGATGGAGTCTTTACCCCGCCGGAGAGCGACGGCTGCCTGCCGGGGACGGTGCGGCGCCGGTTACTGGAGAGGGGGATGATCGAGGAACGGTCCCTGGCTCCGGAGGACCTCGTCGGAGCGAGCGAGGTGCTGCTGATGAACAGCTTGATCGGGGTGTTGCCGGTTTCCCGGATCGACGGAAGAGATGTGTCGGTAGGGCCGGTGGCGGGGCGGTTGCGGGGAGAGCCCCCTGCCCGCCCGGGCATAAATGCCCGGGCTACGTGAAAAGCGCCGGGTGAACCCGACGCAATTTTTGAGTCCCCTTCAGGGGGCTCTTTCCGACTAGCCCGGGCATTTATGCCCGGGCGGGTTCGCCTACCGCCCCCGCGCCAGATTCTCTCCCGTGCCGCCCACCACACGCTTCACTTCAGTGCCCGCCGGGAACCGGGTGTTCCGCTCCGCCTCGTTGATGATCGCGAGCGTATCCAGGTCCACGGACGAGGGATAGCGCCGGTTGAACTCGTCCAGCGTCATCGCGGACTGCAGGGACACCACGTCCAGGCGCGCGGGCTGGACGTCCAGCAGTCTGCGGTCCGTCACCCTCTCGAAGCTGGCGAGCGAGTTGGAGAGCAGGTCGTCATACCGGTTGAAGGACTGCGCCAGGGTGTAGCCGAGGACCTGGTAGACCTTGTCGTCCTTCTCCACGAAGGCGACGATGCCCTGGAGATCGCCACCCTGCGCCCGCTGCACGCCGAAGACCCGGGCCACCGCCGGCAGGCCGTCGAGGCTCGCCCGCAGGGCCTGACCCTGCACCACGCCCTGCTGCGAGAAGAACTCCCGCGCCGCCTCGTCCGGCGAGCGCCGGCCGGAAAGGGTCAGCACCACCACCGCGTCCTGGTTCGGGCTCACGGCCCCCACCGCCTGCTTCTGGTTCTGGGCCTTCCAGCCTTGCGGGAAACTCATCTGGAACCCGAGCTCCGGATGGATGAACGTGTTCCCCTGGAAGTAGCCCTCGCGGGGGTTGGTGCCGAAGACGATGCCGTCGACGGTGTTCAGGTAGCGGTCGCGGCCGATGGTGCGGTTGGAGAAGTCGCCCCCCAGCTCCGCGACCTGGGCGTTGATCCGCTGGATGCGGTCCTCCGGCGTCGGATGCGTCGAGAGCCAGTTCGGAATGCGTCCCTGACCCTGCTGCTGCGAGCTGACGCGGGCCAGGGTGCGGAAGACGTCGCCCATCTCGCGGGGATCGTAGTTCTGCTGGTTGAGGTAGCGCAGACCGAGGGAGTCGGCCTCGCGCTCGTCGTCGCGGCCGTACTTGAGGAACATGAGCTGCAGGCCGGTCGAGGCCAGGTCGCCGTAGTTGGCCAGCTCGGGCTTCAGGATCATGCCGGCGATCAGGCCGATCTGGGCGAGCTGCGCCTTGCTCATCTGCTCCACGCTGTGACGGCCGGTGACGTGCCCGATCTCATGGCCGAGCACCGAGACCAGCTCGGCTTCCGAGGTCAGGTGCGAGAGCAGGCCGCGGGTCACGTAGATGTAGCCGCCGGGCAGGGCGAAGGCGTTCACGACCGGGTCGTCCACCACGCGGAAGGTCCATGGCAGCTTGGGACGCTCGGACTTGGCGGCCAACTGCTGGCCCAGACGGTTCACGTAGGCTTGCAGCTCCTGGTCGGGATAGAGGCCGAGCTGCTGCTGGATCTGCTGATCGGCCTCACGGCCCATCTGGATCTCCTGCTGCTCGCCGACGAAGGCGATCTGGCTCTTGCCGGTCGCCGGGTTCGTCGAACAGCCCGCAAGGGTCAGCAGGACCACCATCAAACCCGAAGCGGCGCTGAGCCTCCAGGGTGTTGTTTTCGGGAACATGGGGTACCTCCTTGAGTTCGCGGAGCCATGACCGGCCCCTCGACAGAAGGCTTCTGCAAGATGGATGCCCTCCGCGGCGCGGCCCTTGCATGGGGCCCCTGGGCCGATGAACATCACAGTCCTGACGGGTCTCGAGAACGACGATCCCAAATCCTATGACGACGTGGTCGATCAGGTGGCCTCCGCCCTCCGCAAGAAGGGGCACCGCGTATCGATCTTCGGCGTCCACGACGACCTCCGGAAGCTGGTGAGCGGGCTCGCCCGCCGCAAGACGGATCTAGTCTTCAACCTCCTGGAAAGCTTCGGAGAGGACACCGGCGGCGACGTGGCCGTGGCCGGGGTGCTGGACCTGCTTCAGTTGCGCTTCACCGGCGGCGGGCCGGGCGAGCTGTACCTGCGGCAGGACAAGGCTCTGGCCAAGAAGGTCTTCGCCTTCGAGGACATCCTCTACCCCCACTTCGCCGTCTTCTCGCAGAATTCCGACTTCGAGACCGCCGGCAAGCTCCGCATGCCCCTGTTCGTGAAGCCGCTGACCGCCGACGCCTCGATCGGCATCGACGGCGACTCCCTGGTGCGCGACGCTCCTTCGCTGATGAAGCGGGTGCTGGCGATCCACGAGAAGATCAACGACAGCGCCCTGGTCGAGGAGTACATCGAGGGACGGGAGCTCTACGTGGGCGTCCTGGGCAACCGCGAGCCGGTCGCGTTCCCGCCCATCGAGATGGACTTCTCGGCGATGCCCGAGGGGATGCCGCGCATCGTGGGCTCCAAGGCCAAGTGGAAGAAAAACAGCGTCGAGTATAAGAGCACGAAGTCGGTGCTGGCGGAGATCCCGGACGAGCTGCGGGCGCGGCTCCAGAAGGTCGCCATCGACGCCTACCGCGCCCTGCGCGTCCGCGATTACGGGCGCGTCGACCTCCGCCTGACGGAGACGGGGGACATCTACGTGATCGAGGTGAACGCGAGCTGTTACCTGGAGGAGAACAGCGAGTTCGCCACCGCGGCCAAGGCATCGGGACTCGAGTTCCCCGATCTGGTCCACCGTATCGCGGAGCTGGCTGTGGAGCGGTACGGATGAGGGTTTTTCTATATTAGATTCTATATTAGAATAGATCCCTCGTTAAGGAGATATCATGAAGAAAAGAATGTCGAAGCTCCTGTTGTCTCGAGAAACGGTGCGCGCGCTGAACCAGGTCCATCTTGGCCAGGTTGCGGGGGGCACCAACTATTGCGCCACCGACCCCAGCAATTGCATCGGGTGCTACCCGACCATCTGGTCCGAATGCCTATCGGGGTGCATCGTCTGCCCGGAGGATCCACCCAGCGTCTATTGCTGAGCTTCGGCCTGCCCCGGGCGGCAGCCGCCGCTCGGGGGGTTCATCTCTCTGAAGCGGGACGTACTAGGATCACGAAGGCGTTCTCCTCCATCCGGTAGACCGTCACGGAATAATCTCCCGGCACCATCCGCACGCGGGCGACGTCGTTGCCCACTTCGGACCCGATGGCCTCGATGGCGCTGAGGTTCAGTCCTCCCAACGACCGGAACGGGAACGGGCCCGAGAGATCGGTCACGGAACGCGACTCCGCCGGCGTCAGCACCGCGGACATGTCGGGCGAGCCGACGCGGATCTCGAAGATATGGGGAGCAAAAGAGTGGACTTTGATGGGGATGAGCGTCCCTTTCGCGACCTGACGCTCGATGGCCTCGTCGTCCCCTAGCTGGGGCTTCCATGTCTCGTAGTCCACGATGGCCGCGAAGTCATTGCGGTTCCAGAGGGCGAACATCCCGAGCCCCGTCTTCAGCGTTTCGCGGACGACAATCCCGGCGGCGGTGGTCATTCTCCATTCCTCCTGCCCTGGATGGCCTTCTGGGCTTTTTCATTTCTCTAGTGGCGACGTACTCTCCTTTAGGGACAGTCCTCGACCACGAACTCGTTGGCTTCGGTGACGGTGATGCAATAGAGCTGGTCGAACCCTTCCTCACGGCGCGGCGGCTATCGAAGACGACCTTACCTTCCACGATCTTGCCTGTCAGCATTCTCATGAGGCCCATGTTACCTTTTGTCGCCACTTTCCGCTGCTCGGTTACGCCATGTAACTCCCCCGGTGCACATGGTTCATCGCCAGAGCCGTCACCAGGGTCGTCAGGGCCACGATCACCGGCGTCTCGCGGTCCTCGGGATAGACCTGTCCCAGCACGTCCGCACGCTCGGCGAGGTGGCGTAGCAGCAGGCGCGTCCGTTCCGGGAAGTGGCCGGTCCAGCGGTAGACGTCCGCCGGGAGGTCGCGGGACAGGCGGCGGATCAGCTCGGCAGCGGGGCGGCGGGGGGCGGCGGTCGAGAAATCCTCGGGGCGGCCCCAGTCTTCGAAGATCGTCCGCAAGGCACCGTCCAGACCCGGAGGAAACTCCCCGCCTTCCCCTTCCCAGGAACGGTAGTAGTCGTCGAGGGTGTACCGGATCTCGGAGACGGGCTCGTCCAACTCGTCGTCGGTCACCGGAGGAGAGACGGCACACAGCTCGCGCATCGTCCGGTCACAGTACTCCAGCTTGGCCAGGGCCTCGGGCCAGTCCGCGTACTCGGCGCGCCAGTCGAGCCCCGGGGTCATCCAGACGGCGAAGGTCTCGGCCCAGTCCTCGTCCGGATGCTTCTGGGCGTACCAGCCCGGCAGGTGGCGGACGTAGCGGCGGCTGAAGGGCTCGGGACGGTATTCCTCCCGATACGGCCGCGTGATCGGCCCGAAGCAGCGCACCCAGTCCTCCCGTTCGTAGAGCTTGTGGGCATAGTTGACCACGTGCCCCATCTCATGGCGGAGATAGCGCAGCAGGTCCCGCCGGCCCACCCCCTCGACGAAGCCGGTACGCTCGGCGTGGAGCGCCCGCAGGTCCGGCCGGGCGAGGTAGAACGGGATGGCGATGGCCACCGTGCCGAAGGGGACGCCCCATTCCGTGGAGAGGTAGAACCGGGGCCGCACGCCGCAGACCCCCGCCGCCTCCAGCTCGGATTCGAGCTCCGCGATCACCGGCTCCAGGTCCGTGCCCTCGATGGTCAGGCCGAGGTCGCGGATAGGCCGGTCGCCGGGCGGGGCTTCCTGGAAGGCGGGTGTCCTCTCCATGGAGAAAAGGATTGGCAAAATTGGTGCCGTGAAGTCTGTAACCCTGGGGCCTCTCCTTGCGTAGGGATCTCCGAAAGGGAGGAGAGATCATGAAGAAGACCCTTCTGACCGTTCTGACCATGGCCGCGCTGCTCCGGGTCGCCCCCGCGGGCGCGGATGAAATCGTTCGTGCGTTCAAACAGCAGATCCCTGTCGGGAGCGCCGGCAAGGTGTCCCTGGACTTCCCCGTGGGCGAGGTGAGGGTGGAGGCGTGGGATGAATCCAAGGTCGATCTGGACGTCAAGATCGAGTGCGACCGTCCGACCGCCAAGTGCAAGGAGGCCGCCCAGAAGCTGCGGCTGGTCTACGACAACTCCGGGGACCGGCTGCGGGTGGAGATCAAGGACTGGCCACGGTTCGCCTCGCCCAAGGGCCTGCAGGTGAACGCCCGCGTCCGCGTGCCCCGCGAGCTGTCGCTGAGCGCGGACCTCGGCGTCGGCGAGCTGACGGTCACGGGTATCCAGGGCGACGTCTCGGCCGACCTGGGGGTCGGCGAGGTGAGCGTCACGTTGCCCCGGGCGTCGATCGGCTCGGTGAACCTGGACACCGGCGTGGGCGAGGCCAACCTGGTGGTGGACGGCCGGCGCTACGAGAGCTCGGGACTGGTCGCCAAGGAGCTCCGCTGGAACAAGGGCGCCGGCCGCTCCGGAGTGACCGTGGACTGCGGCGTGGGCGAGATCGACGTCCGTCTGGAATAAGCGTCTGGAATAGGGGGCTCTTTGGCCCCGTCCCCCTCTCCCGGCACTCCTCATCCACCGCCGGGAGAGGGGGGCGTCCAGAACAGCCACCGCAGGAGCAGCGCCCCCCCGAACAGGAAGTTGCAGGCGCCCAGGATCCCGAGAAGGATCCGGGCGTCGCCCCAGTCGTCCAGGTTCTCGAACACCCGCAGGGCGGCGAAGAGCGCGAGCCCGACGAGGCTGGCGGCCCAGACGGCAATGGGCCACCGGCGGCGGAATCCGCCGTTTCGCTGCGCCTCCAGCAGGATCACGATCAGGCTGAAGAGGCAGAGGAACGAGACGAAGGCGTCGATCAGCACCATCCCGCCATTTTAGACGCGTCGGTTTCGTGAAACGTTCCAACGCGATAACCTACCGTTCCGTGACCAACCTCCACGTCGTCCTCGTCGAGCCGGAGATCCACTGGAACGCCGGCAACGTGGGCCGCACCTGCCTGGCCGCCGGGGCGCGCCTCCACCTCGTGCGGCCGCTGGGGTTCTTCCTCTCCGAGCGCCAGGTGCGGCGCGCCGGGCTGGACTACTGGGATCGCGTGAAGCCGCGGGTCTGGGACCACTGGGACGATATCGAGCAGGACCTGACCGACCTGGGCGAGCCGTACTTCTTCAGCGCCGAGGCGGAGCGGAGCTACTGGGACGTGACCTATCCGGAGGAGACGGTGCTGATCTTCGGCAAGGAGAGCGTCGGCCTGTCGCCGGCGATCCGGGAGAAGTACCGGGACCGGCTGGTGAAGATCCCCATGGCGGACCCGGAGATCCGCTCGCTGAACCTCTCGACCTCGGTGGCGCTGGCGGTGTACGAGGTGCTGCGGCAGCGGCGGTAGACCCTCACCACCCCCGGCCCCTCCTCTCCCGACCCCTCCCACCCTCCCTCACCGGGAGAGGAGGGGAGACTGCTTTCTTTGTCTTGAAGGGTGGGGGCGCCCTCTCCCGGTGAGGGAGGGCGGGAGGGGTCGGGAGAGGGTCGGGGTGAGGGCCCCCATCCCCCGCCCCCCGGCGTCTCTAAGATCAGCCGGTCCCCCGCTTCGACGTCGCGGCCGTCGATCGAGGCCAGATCCTCCACCTCTCCCGAGGCGCGGACCAGCCGCTGCCGTCCCCGCGCGCCGGGCTCGCCCCCTTCCTTCCCGTAGGGGGCTTCCACACGGTGCTGGGTCAGCATGGAGAGGGACATGGGTTCCAGGAACGTCAGCTCGCGGACGGCGCCGTCGCCCCCGCGCCAGCGCCCTTCCCCGCCCGAGCCCCGGCGGATGGCGAAGCGCTCCAGCCGCACGGGATAGCGGTGCTCCAGGACCTCGGGGTCGGTGATCCGCGTGTTGGTCATGTGGATGTGGACGGCGCTCGCGCCATGGAAACCCGGTCCGGCCCCGGCGCCGCCGCAGACGGTCTCGTAGTAGCCGAAGCGCCGGTTGCCGAAGAGCAGGTTGTTCATCGTGCCCTGGCCGCAGGCGAGGAGCCCCAGGGCCTTGACCAGGGTGTCCACCACGCGCTGGCTGGTCTCGACGTTGCCCCCCACCACGGCGGGCGCCTCGGCCGGGTCGTCGGGGAACGGCGGGTTCAGCATGCCGGGCGGGACGCGGATCTCCACCGGCCGCAGGATGCCTTCGTTCAGCGGCAGGGGCTCGGCGATCAGCAGGCGGAGCACGTAGAGCACGGCGCTGCGCACCACGGCCGGCGGCGCGTTGAGGTTTCCGGGATGTACCCCGGACGAGCCCGCGAAGTCGACGATCAGGGCCGGATCCGCGCCGGGGCCGGCGACCTCGATGCGCACGGCGATGGGCGAGCCGTCGTCCAGCCGCTCGACCGCCTCGTACCGCGCGGCGGGGAGGCGGGCCAGGGCAGCCCGCAGCCTGTCCTCGGCGCGGGCCTTGAGCCGGCCCATGAAGAGGGCCACGGCCTCGCGGCCGTGCTCGCGGGCGAGGCCGGTCAGCGCCTCGGCCCCGCGGTGGTTCGCCGCCACGGCGGCCCGCAGGTCGGCCAGGTTCTCCTCCACGGCCCGGGTGGGGAACGGCGCTTCCAGCAGGAGCCGGCGCAACTCGTCCCAGCGCGGCTCGCCCCCGCGGACCAGATACGTGGGAGGGATCACCACGCCCTCCTCGCTCAGCCGCCGCGCTCCCGGCGGCATCGAGCCGGGGCGGATGCCGCCGATCTCGGCATGATGGGCGCGGCTGGCCACGTAGCCCAGGAGCGCGTCGCCTTCGAACACCGGGGTCACCACCGTGACGTCCGGCAGGTGGGAGCCGCCGAACGCGGGATGGTTGGTCACCACGACGTCGCCCGGCTCCATGGCGATCGTCTCGCGCAGCCGCCGCACGCAGAGGCCGAGGGCCCCGAGGTGGACGGGGATGTGGGGGGCGTTGACGACCAGCTCGCCGGCCGGGTCCAGCAGGGCGCAGGAGAAGTCGAGCCGTTCCTTGACGTTGGTGGAGACCGCCGTGCGCTGGAGCCGCTCCCCCATCTGCCGCGCGAGGGCGGCGAAGCGGTGGGTGAACAGCTCGAGCTGGACCGCCTCGGGCCGGGGGTCGGGTCTGGCGATCGGAAGATCCTCCTGGGGGAGGGATTATAGAGGGCTCGCCACGACACGGACGAACACGGGACCAACAAGGACGAAGCACGGCTTTCTTGTCTGTCCTTGCTGGTCCGTGCCTGTCCGTGCTCGTCCGTGTTCTCCCTTTCTCCCAGGTGCGCCCCCTGGCTCGTGTCTTGCACCTTTCGCCCCGGCGACATGGCCAAACGCGCGACCTCTCTGAAGACGACCGGGATCACCGAGCACGATTACCCGAGGCCGATGCTGCGGCGCGCCTCCTGGACTTCTCTCAACGGCGAGTGGGAGTTCGCCCTCGATCCCAAGGCCCGCTGGCGCGTGCCCGGCGAGGTGAAGTGGAACGGCACGATCCGCGTCCCCTTCTCTCCCGAGACCGCGGCGAGCGGCGTCGGGAACACCGGCTTCTACCGGCGCTGCTGGTACCGCCGCACCTTCGAGGCGCCCCGGCTGCGCAGGGGCCATCGCCTGCTCCTCCACTTCGGAGCCGTGGACTGGTCGGCGACGGTCTGGATCAACGGCTGCCTGGCCGCCTGCCACGAGGGGGGCTACACGCCCTTCACGGTGGACCTCACCGACCTGCTCGCCGAGGGGCCCCAGACCATCGAGCTGCGGGCGGACGACGATCCCGCAGGACCTCGCCAAGCCGCGCGGCAAGCAGGACTGGAAGCTGGAGCCGCACTCCATCTGGTATCCGCGCACGACCGGGATCTGGCAGACGGTCTGGCTCGAGGTCGTTCCTTCCACCTGGATCGGCAGCCTGCGCTGGACGCCCAGCCTGGAGCGCTGGGAGCTGGGCTTCGAGGCCTGGATCGAAGGCGAGCCCCGCGAGCGGCTGCGGTTGGCCGTGCAAGCTCAAGGCCGGCGATCAGATCCTGGCGGAGGACAGCTACACGGTGGTGGCGGGCGAGGTCCACCGCCGCATCGCCCTCTCCGATCCCGGCATCGACGACTTCCGCAACGAGCTGCTCTGGAGCCCGGAGAAGCCCACCCTCATCGAGGCCGACCTCAAGCTCTGGGCCGAGCGGGGCGATCTGCTGGACGAGGTCTGGAGCTACACGGCCCTGCGCACCATCGCCGTACAGGGCAACCGGCTGGTCCTCAACGGCCGCCCCTACTACCTGCGCATGGTGCTCGACCAGGGCTACTGGCCGGAGAGCGGCCTGACCGCGCCGGGCGACGAGGCCCTGCAGCGCGACGTGCAGCTCGCCAAGGCCATGGGCTTCAACGGCGTGCGCAAGCACCAGAAGATCGAGGACCCGCGCTTCCTCTACTGGGCCGATCACCTGGGGCTGCTGGTCTGGGAGGAGATGCCGAGCGCCTACCGCTTCACCAAGCGCTCGATCCAGCGCCTGACCCGGGAGTGGATGGACGTGGTACGGCGCGACTACAGCCATCCGTGCATCGTCGCCTGGGTCCCCTTCAACGAGTCCTGGGGCGTGCCGAACCTGCCGGACAACCAGCCCGAGCGCAACTGGGTGCGCGCCCTCTATCACCTGACCAAGACGCTGGACCCCACCCGGCCGGTGATCGGCAACGACGGCTGGGAGAGCATCGCGACCGACATCATCGGCATCCACGACTACGACTCGGTTCCGGAGCGGATCAGGCAGCGGTACCAGGCGGAGGACGTGCTGCCGCGCCTGCTCAAGCACGAGCGCCCCGGCGGCCGGCTGCTGGTGCTGGAGGAGCAGGCCCACACCAACCTGCCCGTCATGCTGACCGAGTTCGGGGGCATCTGCTCCACCGGCGACGAGAACACCTGGGGGTATTCCCGGGTGGAAGGCGGCGCGGCCCTCGCGGAGCGCTACGGGGAGCTCCTCTCCGTGGTGAGCTCGCTTTCCCTGTTCAGCGGCTTCTGCTACACGCAGTTCACGGATACGTACCAGGAAGCCAACGGTCTGCTCTTCGCCGACCGTACCCCGAAGTTCCCCCTGGAAGAGATGTACACCGCGACGCGCGGCGAAGCGGCTCCCCAAAAGCCGCAGGCGGTGACGGTGGGCGTCGGAGGGGCCGGCACGCGGCACGACCCGCACGCACCGGACGATTGAAGGCAATCGATTGAAGACGACGAAGGCGCGGGATGCACAAGAAGACCCTGATCAAACCGGACGGCCGCGAGCTCCACCTCTACGCGCGCCATCCCATCCCCGAGGGGATCGAGGCGACCAGCCCTGGTACCGATCCGCCGGGATCGAAGACCCATCTTCGCTGGCATCCGTTGCGCGGCGAATGGGTGGCCTACGCCAGCCATCGCCAGAACCGCACCTTCCTGCCGCCCCCGGAGTACAACCCGCTGGCGCCCACCACCGACCCCGCGCACCCGACCGAGCTGCCGCCCGGCGACTACGACGTGGCGGTGTTCGAGAACCGCTTCCCCACCCTCACGGCCAGGGCCGAGGAGCCGGCGCCGCCGTCCATCGTCGCCACCCGGCCCGGCAAGGGCGCCTGCGAGGTGGTGGTGTTCACGCAGGACCCGTCGGCCTCCCTCGGCGGGCTGCCCCTGTGGAACATCGAGCTGCTCCTGGAGGTCTGGGCGGACCGCTACCGCGAGCTGGGCCGCCGGGAGGACGTCGAGTACGTGATGCCGTTCGAGAACCGCGGGGTCGAGGTAGGCGTCACGCTCCACCATCCCCACGGGCAGATCTACGCCTACCCCTTCGTGCCGCCCGTGCCGGCGCGGGAGCTGGCGCTGCAGCTCGCCTGGTTCCAGGAGCACGGGACGGGACTCGTCGAGGACCTGATCGCGACGGAGGTCCAGGACGGGAAGCGGTTGCTCTACAACAGCGAGCGGGCCGTGGCCTGGATGCCGGCCTTCGCCCGCTACTCCTACGAGGTCTGGATCGCCCCCTGCCGCGCCGCCGGATCGGTGGCGGACCTCGACGAGGCCGAGCGGGCGGGCTTCGCGCGCGCCCTGAAGACGGTGCTCCTGAAGTATGACAACCTCTGGGGCAAGCCGTTCCCGTATGTCATGGTCTTCCACCAGGCGCCCACGGACGGCCTGCCGCACCCGGAGGCGCACCTGCACATCGAGATCTATCCCGCCTACCGCATGCCCGGCCGGCTCAAGTACCTGGCCGGCAGCGAGCTGGGCGCCGGAATGTTCACCGCCGACACGCTGCCCGAGGAGAAGGTGAAGGAGCTTCAGGCCGTGGAAGTGAACCTGGACCCTCACCCCCCCCCCCTCTCCCACCCCTCCGGAAAAGGAAAAACATGAACGCGACCCTGACCGCCGCTCCCACCTTCTCCGACCTGTTCGGCCGCGAGCCCGAGATCCGCACCGACGCGCCCGGGAGGGTAAACCTGATCGGCGAGCACACGGACTATAGCGGCGGGTTCGTGCTGCCGGTGGCCATCCCCCAGCGGACGCGGGCGGAGCTGGCGCGGCGCGGGGACTCCCTGGTGCGCGCCTGGAGCGCCAACATGGACGGGCAACGGGTCGAGGAGTACCGGCTCGGCGAGGAGAAGCCGGGCGAGGGCTGGCTCGACTACGTCCAGGGGATCACCCGCACGCTGCTGCAGGCCGGGTACGAGCTGAAGGGCTTCGATCTCCGGATCGAATCCGAGGTGCCGCTGGGGAGCGGCCTCTCCTCCAGCGCGGCGCTGGAGGTGGCGCTGCTGCGGGCTCTGCGCCAGGCGTTCGACCTCGAGCTGGACGACCTGGAGCTGGCCCTGGCCGGACAGCGGGCGGAGAACGAGTTCGTGGGCGCTCCGGTCGGCATCATGGACCAGATGGCCTCGAACCTCGCGGACGAGTCTACCGCGCTGTTCCTGGACACCCGCATCTTGAGCTACGAGAAGATCGCGCTGCCGGCCAAGGCCGAGCTGGTGGTGATCAATTCCGGCGTCTCCCACCAGCACGCCGGAGGCGAATACCGCACCCGCCGGAAAGAGGTCGAGCGGGCCGCCGAGCTGCTGGGCGTCCCCCGGCTCGGTGACCTGGAGATCCAGGACCTCTGGCGGCTCGCCTCCCTGCCGGAGCCCCTGGACCGGCGGGCCCGCCACGTCATCACCGAGAACGCCCGCGTCCGCTCGGTCGTGGCCGCCTTGCGCGAGCGGGACCTGCCCCGTATCGGCAAGCTCCTCGCCGCCTCCCACGAATCGCTCCGCAACGACTACGAGGTCTCGATCCCCGAGATCGACCGTCTCGTCGAGATCGCCAGCGCGGACCCGGACGTCTACGGCGCCCGCATCACCGGCGGCGGCTTCGGCGGCTCGATCGTGATCCTCGCCCGCCAGGGGACCGGCCGCGCCGTGGGCGAGCGGGTGGTGGCGAAGTACAACGAGACGGCGAAGGCGCCGGCGAAGGTGGTGGTGCCGGCGGCCTCTCAAAGGACATAAGGACACCAGGGACACCAAGGACCTCAAGGACAACAGCGCTGCTGCGCGCCCGCTCCCACCCATCGAGGCGGGCCTCCACCCTCACCCCCTGGGTGGCGCGCGCCCCGTTCGCCGCCGGATACCCTCCCTCCAACGACCGAGGAGGTAATCCGATGCTCCAGACCCTGCGCGCCAACCCCGCCCTGCTCAAGCTCGACCTCTACTGTAGGGGCCTCCGCCTGGACGACTCCTGCCTGGTCGAGGAGGACGGCGGCAGGAAGATCCTGCGCACCCGCGCGGGCCTCGGCAGCGGCCTCGAGCTGATCCTGCCGGGCAACCTGTGGACCAACGCGCCGGTCACCGAGCGCTTCGCCGACCGCTCCCCTTACACGCTCCACCGCGAGCACGGACGCTACCTCCTGCGCTGGAACGGCGGCGACGTCACCGCCGTCACCCTCTCTCCCCGCCCGGACTGGTACGACCGCGCCACCTCCACCGGCAAACCCATGACCCGCGTCGGCACGCTCCAGGGGACCTACCTCGGCATCTACCAGGCCAAGGTCTGCGAGTACTGGACGGCCAAGCCCGCGAAGACCAACTGCAAGTTCTGCTCGGTGGGGCTGAACCTGGGGATCGACGACGCCGACGACAAGTCGATCGACGAGGTCATGGAGGTCGTGCGCGCGGCGCGCGACGAGTCCGGCATCACCTACGTGGATTTCAACACCGGCCACTACGACGGCGACACCTACCTGGACCTGCTGGAGCCCTTCATCGTCCGCATCAAGCGGGAGCTGGGGCTGCTGGTGGGCGTCCAGACGCCGCCCCACCGCGACCTCAAGCGCTACGACCACCTGCGGGAGATCGGCGTCAACCGCGTCTCCTTCTGTTTCGAGATCTTCGACCGCCAGCTCTTCGAGGAGATCTGCCCCGGCAAGCACGCCGAATACGGGCTCGACCACTACCTGGAGGCGATCCGCTACTGCGCCACCCTGACGAAGAAGGGCCCGAAGGACGAGCCCTGGGTGAGCAACGGCGAGATCATCGCCGGCCTGGAGCCGCCCGAATCCACGATCCGCGCCATCGACTGGATCACCTCCGTGGGCGCCATCCCCACCGTGTGCGTCTTCCGGCCGCTCGTCGGCACCGACCTGGCGCACCTGGAGCCGCCGCGGACCGAGGACATGGTCCCCGTCTTCCGCCGTCTCTACGAGGCCTGCATGGAGCGCGGCCTGCCGGTCGGCGTGGCGCCCAACATCCATGTCAGCCTGGTCATGCTGCCGGACGAGTGCCGGGCCCTGAGCCCGCACCGGTATCCGCTCCAGACGCTCAAGCTCAAGGCCATGGCCCGGGTCTTCCGGCGCCGGTTCGAGCGGCGACTGGCCTCTTTTCCGGTGCGGACGGGCGTAATGCGGCCCGTAATCTTGGAGCACTAGAGTCCCGCCTATAGATGCTCCCCCGCGGAGCGGCGGCCTGGCTCCTTGCAGTCGTCGCTCCGCTCTTTTTTTCCAGGCCCCGCCCCTCCGCGCCCCTGATCCCCACCCCGAGGGCCGGGCGGGGATTGGAGCCTCCGGCTTAGTCTTGCGTCCACGGGGGAACATCTCCTCGCCCCCAAGGAGAGCGCGATGAAAGTCAGCGACATCATGAGAAGAGAGGCACGGACCTGCTTCTGGTGGAGCGATCTGGCCACCGCCGGGAGGATCATGGCGGAGGTCGAGTGCGGCGTGCTGCCCGTGCTGAACGAGCTCGGGCAGGTGATGGGGATGATCACCGACCGCGACATCTGCCTGGCCGCGACGGGCCGCGACGTGAAGCCCTCCTCCATCCGGGCCGGCGAGCTCCTGAACGGCGACCTCTACACCTGCGCGGCGGACCAGGAGGTCCACGAGGCGCTGTGGATCATGCAGGAGTTCGGAGTCCGCCGCCTGCCGGTGGTGGATTCGACGAACCGCCTGGAGGGCATCCTCTGCCTGGACGACGCGGCCCTGGTGGCCCAGCCCCTCGGACCGGAGGACTACACCGGCCCCTTCTATTCGGACATCGCGAGGACCCTCAAGGGGATCTGCTCCCATCCGCTCCCCGCCGTGATCTCCTGAGCGGCGGCCGCCCATCCCGCCTCAGGCCGAGGGGGATGGAATGCCGCGGCAGGGAGGGCTTCAGGAGAGCGGCGAGGTGACGCGGGGCCACGGACCGGCGCCCGTCAGGTGGGCCGCGGCTTCCTGGGCGAGGCGGTGGTAGCCGCGGGCCGTGGCGTCGCGGCGGACGGCCTCGAGGGTGGCGCGGCCGTTGATGGCGTCGCCGGTCTGCATCTGCAGGACGCCGAGCATGAGCTGGGCTTCGAAACCCGCGGCCACGTAGCCGATCCGGCGCGCCTCGCTCACCGCCCACCGCAGATGGCCCAAGGCGTCCGGTGCCGAATCCGTGGCCGCGCCGACGGGCGCCACGGCCGCGAAGATCTCGATGCGGAGCTCGTTGTCTACGTTGTGCTGGCAGAGCGAGTACGCCCGGATCGCCAGAGGCTCGGCCTGGGCGACTCGGTTCTGACGCAGCAGGGCCTGGGCTTGCAGGGCGAGGGCCCGGGCCTGATGGCCGGTCATCTGCCGGGCTTCGTACCAGGCCACCAGCTCGCCGGCGACGCGCTCGGCTTCCTTGAGGTTGCCCTGGCGCAGGGCGGCGGCGGCCAGGGCGAGGCGGGCCGCCGCGGCCTGCATGGCGTCGCCCATCCCCGCGCGCTCCCTGGCCACCTCGTCGAGCTGTCTCCACGCGCCGTCGAAATCCCCCTCCTCCATGCGCCAGCGGCTCTGGGCCTGGAGGGCGGCGGCGGCGAGGCGGCGGGAGCCGATGCTCTGGCCCAGCCGGAGCTGGGTCTGGCTGAGCTCTTTGGCTTTGGCCAGGTTGCCCTGCCGGTATTCGAGCCCTGCGAGGGAGCCGAAGATCTCGGCGGCGCCGATCTTGTCCTGGGCCCGCTGCTTCATCGTGAGCGCCTGGGTGAAGCTCCGCCGCGCCGCGGGCAGGTCTCCCAACCGCACCTGCGCCTCGGCCTGGGCGGCCAGCATCATGGCGGCCCGGGAGGGGTCCTGAAGCCCCATCGAGATCTTGTAGGCCTCTTCCTGCCGGCGCACGGCCTCCTTCCACTGGCCCTGATGCGCATGCACCAGCCCCAGATAGTGAAGGGCGCGCGCCTCGTCCGTCCGGTTGCCCGTCTGCCGGCTGCTGGCGAGCACCTCCTCGAAGTGGCGGCGGCCGCCCGCGAGGTCGCCGGCGGAGACCAGCAGCGTGCCGATGGCATTGAGGGTCCGCGCGGCCAAGACCCGGTCGCCTTCCCGGTTGAAGTCCGTGTAGGCCTCGTCCAGGAACTTGCGGGCACGGAGGAGGTCCCCCTGATCCTGGTAGAGCAGACCCAGGTTGGCCACCTGCAGCGCCATGCCCTCGCCGCTCCCCACCTGGCGGAGCATGCCCATGGAGATCTCATAAGTCTCCTCCGCCTTCGCCAGGTTTCCCTGTACGTGGTAGGCCCTTCCCAGGCGGGTCAAAAGGGTCGCTACGGCGCCCTGATTGCCCGATTGCTCGAAAAGGCTGCGGGCCGCTTCGAACAAGGGAACCGCTTCCTGCGGCCGGCCGACGAGGAACAGCGCGTCTCCCTGCAGGGTGAGGGCCTGGGCCACGACCAGGTTCTGCTCCGACCGGCGTCCCTTCTCTTCGGCGGCCTTGGCGGCGTGCATCTGGACTACGAAGCTGGAGAGACGCTTGGCCACCTGGGCCTCGGCGAGGTCGATCCGGGGATCGTCGCCGTTGGGCGGCGGGAGCTTGCGGAGCTGGTCCACGATGGAGAGCGCCCCCTTGTTCCGGCCGGCCGAGGACAGCGAGGTCACCAGACGCAGCCCGTGCTCCAGGTTGTCCGGATAGAAAGTCCAGAGAGTGCTGTAGATCTCGGCGGCCTTGGGCCAGTTCTTCTCGGCCTCGGCGAGCCGCGCCTCGGCGGCGAGGCGCTCATGCTTCGGGAGGGCCGCCGAGAGACGCAGGGCTTCGGCGGCCTCCTGGCGGGCCTCGGCGTCTTTTCCCACGCCCATCCAGGCCAGCGAGAGGGCCGAGCGGATCACCGCCGACTCCGAATCCTTGGCGGCGGCCTTCTCCAGGAGGGTGGTGGCGCCCTGGGAATCGAAGGCGCGGAGGCGCAGCAGACCTTCCGCGTACAGGCGCGCCGCCTCCGGATTCCTCGGCTGCCGCGCCTGGCTCGCCCGCTGTTCCGAGGGAGAAGGCTGCGACCATTTGAGCGTCTGGCGTACCCGCCGGCCGACGCGCGACACGAGATTGAACAGCTCCTCTTCCGTCCCCACGTCGGCGAGGGAGGCCAGGGCCTCTCCGTCGGAGGCCCGCAGCACCCGCAGATCGATGCGGAGCTCCTTGCCGACGGAGAGGTAGGTGCCGACGACCACCATGTCGGCGCCCAGGACCTCATGGATGCGCTTCAGGTTCTCCTCGCTCGGCTCCTCGGTATGAGACAGGGCCAGAGAGCTGCGAGCCCTGTAGATCTCCTCCCCGGTGACCATCCGGATCCCGGAGCCGGTCGAGAGCTCGGTGATGAGCATCTCGGCGAGAGCCGTGGAGAGCCACCCCTGGTCCGGGTTCCCCGAAAGGTTGCGGAACCCCATGACGGCCACCACGGGCCGGGCGTTGGCCTGCTCGGCGATGGACGCAGGGGCGTCGCGCTCTTTCATATAAAGGTAGAGCCCGACCGTGGAGGCGGCGAGCAGGAAGCCCAGCATCAGGCCGGCCAACAGGAAGCGGCGGCGCCCCCGGGGAGGCAGGAAGGGCCGTTCTTCCGAAAACGTCGGCAGCCGGAACGTGCCGGTCTCGTCCAAGGCCGGGAAACCGTCGGACGGCGTCGGAATCGGACGGAGCTCCAGGGGCGTCACGGAGGTCGGGGTCGCCGGTGGGGCCCCCGGGTCCGGGGTCAAGGGAGTGATCGCGTACTCGCCCGTCTGCTCCCGCGCGACCTCGATCACGTCGGCCACGAAGCTGTACCCCCGGCCGGGCACCGTGACCACGTAGCGGTGGTCGTTCGCCCGCTCTCCCAGGGCCTTGCGCAGCGACGAGATGTTCTGTGTGAGGTTGGCCTCGGTGACGTAGGAGTCCGGCCAGACCTTCTGGATCAGCTCCTCCTTCTCCATCACCTCCCCGCGCTTCTCGATCAGCGCCAGGAGGATGGAGAACGCCTTGGGCGTCAACGGGACGGGCTGGCCCGCCCGCAGGAGACGCCTCCGGACCGGGTCCAGACGGAATCCGTCGAACTCGTAGAAGGACCGCTCCGTTCGGGTCGGCAAGGGCGTCGTCGTCATGGACTGATATACGGACGCACCCCACGCTATGGAGGCCGGCTCCACACGCTCCCGGAATTCGAGAGCCGCTCAGTAGGGGTGAAACATCGCTGATGAGGATTCTACCCCAAGCGGGACAGGGCGGTATGGGGCCGCTTTGAGTTTTTTTTAGGAAGCTTGAGCGCCCCTCTGAGGACTCCTGACCGCCCTCACCCCTACACTCCGGCTCACGTAGCACCCCGAGGGGAGAGGGGACGGCACCGGAGGGAAGGCGTCGTCACATTCTTTGTAGTACTTTTTTGCAGGTCTGCTGAGGAGAGAGAGAATTTTTATCGTCCTATGATTTGAGCAAAGCGAGTGAAGGGAGATCAACCCGGGGGAGCGATCCACCCGGGTTTTTGTTTTCAGGGGAGTCGAAGAGGAAGCACCCCGCCACCAGGAGGAAGGTCAGCAGCAGCAGGGAGGTCACCAGGAGCACCAGGGTCCGCCAGATCTGGCCGTCGTCCTCCGCTCCGGCCAGGGGGGGCGGGGGAGCGAAGCGGGACGGCGCGGCGATCAGCCGGAGGGTGGCTCCCGGCCGGGGCTCCGGGTCCGGTCCCTGGGGCCGGCCTTGAGACCGGGAAGGCCCCCCGGCGCGGGCCGCGTCCCGCAGGGCGTCGGCCATCTCGGCGGCGCTCTCGTAACGGGCGGCCGGATTCGGGGACGCCGCCCGGGCGAAGACCTTCAGCAGCGGGTCCCTCTTGAGGCAGCAGGCGAAGGCGAGCCGGCGGAGGAGCGATCCCACCGCGTAGAGGTCGCTCTCGGCCGTGTACAGCTCCCCCGCCATCTGCTCGGGAGGGAGGACGGCGGCCGGGCCGAAGGCGACCTCCGTCAACCCGAAGCCGGTGAGGGCCACATCCCCTTCCGGACCGACGACGACCGCCTCCTCCGTCAGGTGGCGGTGGAGGACGCCCTGGGCATGGGCCGCGGCCAGGGCGTCCAGGATCTGGCGGCCCCAGTCGATCAGCGCCGCCCGGTCCAGGCGCTCTCCCCGCCTCAGGATCTCGCGCAGGCTCCTCCCCTCCGCCATCTCGAAAGTCACCACCAGGCAGCCCTCATGCTCGGCGATCTCCAGCACCCGCGGGATGCCCCGGTGGTAAATCCGCCCCAGCGCCTCAGTCTCGGCGAGCAGGATTTCCCAGCCGGCGTCCTCCTGCCACGACCCCGGCCGCGAAGGCGGAATCGCCTTGAGGTAGACCAGGCGGTCGCCGCGGGAGTCCACGGCCAGATGGACCGTGCCGAAGGGGGCCGGCCCCAGATCCTCCAGGACCTGGTAGGGGCCGATCTCCGGGAAGCCCCGGAAGGCCGGCGCCGAAAGGATCTGCGCGTTGCGTTGCGGTTCGGCGGCCATCTCCCTGAAGGGAGATGGCAAGTTCCGTGCAGAGCCGCGGGGCCGGCTACTCGACCGCGAGGATCTCGGGCACGAGCCGGCCTTCCGTGACGGTCACGATCGCCAGCGTGAGGGGATACGAGAAGCGCCGCGGCCCGCAGGAGCCGGGATTGAGGAGCAGACAGGCGCCCTGCCAGGTCATCTCCGGCCGGTGGCTGTGGCCGAAGACCACGAGGCGGAGGCGCTTCACCCAGGCGGCGTCCACGTCCTCCCGCCGGTGGATCATGCCGAAGGGAAGACTCGCGAGCTCGCCGAGGAGCGCGGGCGGCAGTTCCTCGACCTCCGGCCCGGCGTCGGTGTTGCCGCGCACGGCCTCGACCGGCGCGATCTCCCGCAGCCGCGCGAGGACCTCCGCGCCCCCCACGTCGCCGGCGTGCAGGAGCCGGTCGCACCCCGCGAGGAGCTCGAAGATCCGGGGCCGCAGAAGCCCGTGGGTGTCGGAGAGGATCCCGACGCGCATGAGGCCGCTATTCTACCTTCCAGCCCCAGAGCGGCCGCCGTCGGCCAGGTTGTTTCCTCATGGCGCGGGAGCTGCATGGCCGGCGATGGGTTTTGCAGCGGTCAGGATAAGATCGCCGTCGGAGATCCTGGCGGTGCAGTGGAGGGCTGGGATCGACGATTCCCCTCATTGCAAGGAGAGAGCATGCGACATCTACGCCGCGCCGTCCCGCTTTGCCTGCTCGCCGCGCTGGCCGGGGCGACTTCCGCCGGGGCCTCCGGCTTCGGGCTGTTCCAGCACGGAGGCCGCGCCATGGGCCAGGTGGGCGCCTTCACCGCCCGCGCCCCCGAGCCCTCGGCCCTGACCTACAACCCGGCCGCCATCGCCCACCTCGAAGGCACCCAGGTGCAGGCCGGGCTCGACTTCAACAACTCCGACGACGAGTACATCAGCGCCTCCGGGAGCTTCTCGGCCAACCACGTCATCCAGTTCCCGCCCGCGCTCTACGCCACCTGGAAGCAAGATCAGGGTCCCTTCGCCTTCGGGATCGGGGTGGACTCGCCCTTCTACTACAACCTGGACTGGAGCCCGGTCTTCTTCCCCGGCCGCTTCATCACCCGCCGCTTCGAGCTGCGGACCTACGAGGTCCACCCGGTCGCCGCCTACGACCTGGGAGACGGCTGGAGCATCGGCGGCGGCGTCCGCTACGTCTTCGGCAACCTGGACGAGGAGGACAACGTCATCATCCCCATCTTCCTCGGCGCCGGCACGCCGCCGGTCAACATCGAGGTGGAGCGCAACGCCGGGTCGGACGTGGACGCCTTCGCCTGGGACCTCGCCGTGCACTACACGGCGCCGGTCTGGGGTTGGGGCGCGGTCTACCGGAGCCCCGCCGAGCTGAAGGGGAACGGCGACGTGAATTACCAGCCGCGGGACGTGCCGCCGGGCATCCCGGGCCTCGACGCCGCGATCAACGCCCGCATCGTGAACGGCAGCAGCCGTCAGGCCTTCGAGATCCCCCGCGAGCTCCGCGGCGGCGTCTGGTACGCCCCCTATCCCGAGCTGCGGCTCGAGCTCGACGCCTCCTGGCAGAGCTGGTCGAGCCTGGAGGCGACCGACGTCACCTACGATCCCGACGTGGTGATCAACGCCCCGAGCACCATCCGCACCCAGCGCGACTGGGAGGACACCCTGAGCCTGCGCCTGGGCCTGGAAGGGAACATCACCGACAACTTCCTGCTCTTCGGCGGCGTCGCCTTCGAGCCCTCCCCCGTCCCCAAGGAGACCCTGGAGCCGGGCTTCCCGCGGGGCGACGCCATGGTCTACGGGATCGGCTTCACCTATAACCTCCCGCAGCTCTCCTTCGACGTGGGGTATTCACGCCACGAGCACGACGACCAGAACCTCGACGATCAGGAGCCGCTGAATCCCGGGCGCTCGGGGACCTACACGGCCGCCGACAGCGTGTGGGGGTTCTCGGTGCGTTGGCGCTGGCAGTAGGCCTACACCATCACCGGCCGCTCGGCCGCCATGCGCGCGAACATCCCCGGGCTGTAGGCCGTGATCCTGCCGGTGAAGGCCGAGGCGGCGACGGTCAGCGGCGAGGCGAGCCAGAGCTTGCCGGGGCCGGAGCGCCCCTTGTAGTTGCGGTTGATCGCGCGAGACCGTGACCTGGTCCGCGGTCTCCGAGACGCCCGGGCCGCAGCCGATGCAGGCGCCGCAGCCGGGGTGGATGAGCGTGCACGCCGGCCCGCTCGAAGGTGTCGGCGAGGCCGTTGTCCGCGGACGAACTCCTCCACCGCCTGCGAGCCGCACTGGATCATGAACCTCACCCCGGGCGCCACCTTGAGGCCGGCGTCCACCGCCTCCTTCACCACCTGGTGGTAGAAGATGAGGTCGTCGATCTTGCCCGCCGTGCAGCTCCCGCCGTAGGCGATGTCGATCGGCACGTCGCCGATCTCGTCGATCCAGGCGCCGTTGGTGGGGTCGGAGGGGATGCCGTGGTCCGGATCGCCCGGATGGGCCACCATCGGCCGCAGGGTCGAGAGGTCGATGGCGTGGACGCCGCCGGCGTACTCGGCGTCCTGGTCCGGCGCCACGGCGCGGGCGCGCAGCGCCTCGACGTCGATGCCCGGCCGCCACTCGGCGAGCCAGCGGAAGGTCTCGTCGTCGGCGATGACGATCGCCGTGCGGGCCGCGCACTCGGTCGCCATGTTGGTGAGGGTGGCGCGCTCGTCCATCGAGAGGGTCGCGACGCCGGGGCCGGTGAACTCCATCACCCGGTTGAGCGTGAGCTGCGGCCGGGCGTGGTTCAGGAGGATGTAGAGCATCAGGTCCTTGGCGGTGACTCCGGGCTGGAGCTTGCCCGCCAGCTCGAAGCGGATCGACTCCGGGACCTCGACCTGGGTGAAGCCCTGGTGGACGAGGTCGGCGTACTCGGTGGCGCCGACGCCCCAGGTCAGGGCGTTGTTGACCCCGCCCATGCAGGTGTGGCTGTCGGTGGCCTGGATGAAGTCGCCGGGATCGATGATCTGCTCGCGCGCCACCTCGTGGCAGATGCCGGGCGAGATGCCGGTCCTTGGCCGAGAAGTCGCGCACGCCGGTGTGGCGCTGGAACTCGCGCTGCAGCTCGCGCAGGGTCTCGATCTTGTCGAGGAAGGCCCGCATCTTGCGGCACCTCGTCGGCGTAGATGAGGTGGTCCTCGAAGACCGCGAAGCTTGCTCGGGGTTCTTGACCTGGTAGTCCTGCGCCGTACTCCTGCTCCAGGAAGTAGTGGACCTGGGCGGTGGTGAACTCGTGGGTGTAGCCGCCGTCGACCGTCACCACCACCGCGTCGCCGGGCTTCGACGTAGTGGGGGCCGTCGCCCAGCATGTGGCGGGCGAGGATCTTCTCCGCCATGGTCATCGGCCGCGGGCCGGTGTCGGGCTGCGGCAGCTCGACCTCGCCCGCGGCCAGCGCCTTGGAGAACGGGAACAGGCCGCCCTGGCGGATGACGAGCCTGGGTGATCGGGTCGTAGCCGTCGCAGAACTCCTCCAGCGGGATGCCCTCGCCCGCCTGCAGGCGCGCGCAGCATCGTCGTGGTCGCCCATCAGCACGCCCTGGTTGATGTTGTTGCGGGCGTGGATGGGGGCGAAGGAGGCGGCGACGGCGATGCGGATGCCGGACCACTTCTCCGCCTGCACGGCGGTCTCGCGCGAGCTGCCGACGCCCTTGCGGTAGCCGGAGACGATGACCTCGAAGTTGCCGTCGATCAGGGCGTCGCGCTCGAACAGGCGCTTGCCGTCGACGATCAGGCCGGCGTAGGCGTCGCGGGCGAGGTCCTCCGGGCGGTGGCTGAAGCAGACCCAGGCCGGGGTCATGGCGTCGGTGTTGATGTCGTCGAGCAGGTCCTCGACGTCGAGGTCCTCCATCCGGAGGTCCAGCTCGCCCCGCAGCTGGCGGCGGATCAGGTCCGGGTCCTTGGTCAGGAAGAGGACCCGCTTGCCGGGGGTCAGCCGGATGATCTCGGGAGGCTTCATCAGGGGACTCTCCTTGTCGAAGTTGAACGGGTCGTCCCGCCTGTGACGGACGGGTGACGTTGCCCAGACATTCTAACGCTGGCGCCCCCGGGTGGGTATTTCGGGGTGGGGGATCTCGACCCTGCCGATACGCCCACTCGCTTCGTGCACGGTCCTGAATCTGGGGATGAATTCTCCGGGGGACATGCTATAATCCACGCCATGGCGTCCACAGGCAAGACGAAAAAGTACTTCGCCCCTCCACTGACGGCCGAGCAGATCAGCGACGGCGTTGGAGTCACGGAGAAAGACAAGGCGATCGTGAGGAAGGTCTTGACGGACCTTGGGTACCTCGGGAAGAAGTCCGTCAGGACGAATGCCACGCCGAAGACCTCGAAGAAGTCAAAGCCGACTCGCTAATACCTCTTCCGGTCCCCTTTGCCTGCTCAGATCTCCCCGGTCGCTCAGAACGTTTTTCTCAATGTCCCCTTCGACATCAGATATTCGTCCATCTTCACGACCCTGATCGGCGCTCTCACCGTGCTGGGGTATGAGCCTCATTGTGTGCTCGAAGTCCCAAGTGGAGGCCGCAATCGTCTGGACCGCATCTACGATCTCATCGAAAGCTGCGGGGCCTCCATTCACGACCTCAGCCGCGTAACCCTTTCCGGACCTTTTCGCGTGCCTCGGTTCAACATGCCCTTTGAGTTGGGTATCGCGTATGCGCTGACCCGGAAGCAGCACCACCAGTTCTTCGTCTTCGAGGCTCGGGCTTATCGCCTGCAAGCCAGCCTCAGTGATCTCAACGGGCACGACCCTCATATCCATGGCGGCACACTGGATGGAGTCCTTCGTTGCGTTCTTGACTGTTTTGCGTTCGGGACGCCAACGGGAGCCCTTCCCTTTGCCACTTTGAGGTCACTGACGAATAAGCTGAACCGCTCCATCCGGCAACTCCAGCGTGAGCAGGGGCTGACCAGCCCTTTCCATCCTTATCTATTCCGTCAGACCGTCCGGGCCGCATCCGAGCTTGCCCACGCCGAGGGACTGCTCCACTGAGATTCTTGTTATAGGGGGCCGTGATATAAGCCCTCGCATGGCGAACGACCCTTCCGGCAACCTCTATGAAAACGTCATAGGACGCCCTACCGGCGCCGAAGCCCCCGCCCTCCCGCCCGCCCGCGTTTCCGCGGCGGTGGTGCTGTGGCGACGGGTGGAGGGTGGGGGGCCGGACGATGTGGAGGTCTACTGGGTCAAGCGGGCCGAGCACCTGCCGTTCATGGGCGGGTGGCACGCGTTCCCGGGCGGCGCCATCGCGAAGACCGACTCCCAACTGCCCCTCTCCGGCGAGCCGCAGCTCCCTTCGGACGCGCCGCCTTCCGCCGGCATCCCGGCGTCGTTGCGCGACCTCGACGAGCCCAGCCCGGACCTCCTGCCCGGCCTGGCGGCGTGCGCCCTCCGCGAGCTGTTCGAGGAGACCGGCATCCTCCTCTCCACTCCCAGCATCGATCCCGAGGAGCCCGTGGAGCCACGGCGGGCCGTCCTGGCGGCGGAGCGATCCTTCGCGGACGTCCTGCATGGCCTGGGCGTCCGCCTGAACGCTTCGCCGCTGGTCTACGCCGGCCGCTGGGTGACGCCGCCGTTCGCTCCGGTCCGCTTCGACAACCGGTTCTTCCTGCTGGAGTGGGCCGCGGACGCCCCGGCCGAGCCTTCGCTGCACGAGGGAGAGCTGGAAAAGGGCTCCTGGATCCGCCCCGCCGAGGCCTGGGAGGCGTGGCGGCGCGGGGACGTGCTGGCCGCGCCTCCCATCCTCCACATCCTGGAGGTCCTGAGCCAGGAGGGGCCGCTGAAGGGCCTCGACCGCCTGCGCGATCCCGCCGAGACCAACCTCGGCCCGCTGCGCCGGGTGGAGATGCGGCCGGGCGTGATCATGTTCCCGCTCCTCACCCACACCCTGCCGCCGGCCGCCACCACCAACGCCTATCTGCTGGGAACCAGCGAGTGCGTCCTGGTCGATCCGGGCTCGTCGTCCGATCGGGAGCTGGACCGCCTGGAACAGGCCCTGGCGGCGGCCCGGGAACGCCTCGGGCGCAAGGTGACCGCCATCTGGCTCACCCACCATCATCCGGACCACGTCGGCGGCGTCGAGAGGCTGCGCGCGTCGCTGGGCGTGCCCGTGCTCGCCCATCCGCTCACGGCCGAGCGGCTGGCCGGCCGCGGGATCAGGATCGACGGCGAGCTGCGGGACGGCGAACGGACCGTCCTCGGCGGCGACTTCCCGGTGCTCATCCTCCACACGCCGGGGCACGCCCGGGGGCACGTCTGCATCCTGGAGGAAGGTCAGCGCTCGCTGCTCTGCGGCGACATGGTCTCCGGGATCAGCATGATCGTCGTCGATCCTCCCGAGGGGGACATGGACGACTATCTCGGATCCCTGGAAAAGCTGGCCGCCCTGCGCCCCAACACGCTCTTTCCCGGCCACGGCCCGGTGATCAAGAACGCCGTGGCCAAGCTGCGGGAGTACATCCAGCACCGCGTCTGGCGGGAGGACCGCATCCTGGACGCCTGGAGCGCGGGGATGCGCAAGCCTTCGGAGATGCTCCCCACGGTCTACGACGACGTGCCGCCGCAGGCCTGGCCCCTGGCCGAGCGGCAGATCCTCGCCCATCTGGAACGGCTGCGGCGGCAGGGACGGATCGAGGCATAGCGTGCCGCTTCCCTGGGGAGCGGTGACTCCGCTGCTGGCGATCCTCGCGCAGCCTCCCTCCTCCGCCTGGGAGCCCTGGTCGGCCGAGCAGGCCGTCGGTCCGCCGGACACCCACGAGGCCGAGGACGCCCCCACGGCCTGGACTCCTCTGGAGCCGGACGCGGGCGAGGAATGGCTGGCCGTCGAGTTCGAGCGGGCGGCGGCCATCGCGGAGGTGCGCATCCGCGAGTCCCTGAACCCCGGCGCGGTGCGGCGGGTATCGGCCGTTCTGGAGGACGGCTCGTCCCCTCGTATTTTGTGGGAAGGTCAAGATCCGACGGCCGACGCGCCCGCCGATTTCGTGGTCCGGGTCGAAGAGGAGGTCTCGGCGCGGACCCTCCTCGTGGAGCTGGATACGGCCCGCCGCCCCGGGTGGAACGCCATCGACGCGGTGGAGCTGGTGGGCCGGGACGGCAGCCGGCAATGGGCCGCGGAGGCGGCGGCGAGCTCCACCTACGCCACCGCCGGCGGGCTTCTCGCCTCCGAGCTGGCCCCCGAAGCCAGGGTCTTCGCCGACGAGGCGGCGGGGATCAAGATGGCCGCCCCAGGATGGTGGATCCGCGCCAATCCGGCCCTGCTGGCGGCGCCGGGGGAGATCCTCCGCGCCTGGACGCGGGACGGCGCCGCGACCATCGTCGTGCTCCGCCAGGAGACGGACCGCGCCTGGAGCCCGCGGGACTTGCTGAACGTCACGGCGGCTGCGCTAGAATCCGCCGTCGGCGTAGAGATCCAGGCACGAGAGGTGCATGAGCTGGCTGGGATGAGAGCATTGGGGCTGATCGCGGCCGGCGTCCGAGAGGATGGGAGCGGTCGGACGAAACAGCGTTGGGTGGCGATCCCGCGCGCGGCCGACGTCCTCGTCTTCCTCTTGAGCACCCCTGAAGCGTCGTTCGCGGCCGACGATCGGATCTTCGGAAGGATGCTCGCTTCGGTCGAGATCCGAGGGACTCAGACGCCCGAGCAGCGAGCGGCGAAATAGACCGCCGATGCTCGCTCGTTGAAAGCGGAACAGGCGATCCTCGCTGGAACGGCAAGATCCAGGCGTGTGATGACCTGATCAAGAATCAACCCTGGCATTGGATCGATGCCAAAGGAGAGCCGAGGAAAGATCATGAACCCACGTAACGCACGTGTTCTCGTACTCGCCGGCGTTCTGCTCGCGGCGCCGCTTCTCGAAGCCGCGGCCCAGGCGCCGCGCCATCCGCGCCCCCAGCCGCAGAAGCCCGAACCGAAAGAGCCCCAGGTGATCATCAAGGAGACGCCCATCGAAGAGGGCGATCCGCAGCAGGGCCAGACGACGCAGGGGAACCAGGGCCAGGCCGGGACGCAGCCGCAGGGCGCCGCTCCTCCCGCCTCTCCCCAGGATCCGGCGATGCCTCAGGCCCCGGCGGCTCCCCAGGATCCCGCCGCGGCTCAGCCGGGCGCGGTCCCGGCCGGCAAGGTGACCCCTGAGCAGATGGGAGTCTCGTTCGCCGCGCCGCAGGGCTGGCTGCCGGTGGATCCGAACACCTTCACGCTCCCCGGCGACGTCTGCTGCGCCTGGAAGCCGGGCGAGCTCGCCTCGATCGTCGTCTTCCAGCAGAAGCCCGGCAGGGCGTTCCTCCCCCGAGTGCTCCTGGACGAGACCGCCAAGGCCTTCAAGAACCCGCCGATCAACGCGGAGGTCCAGCGGCAGGAAGTGGTGACCCTCGGCGGCAAGCGCGCCTTCTCGCTGGTCATCACGGCCGGAGGCAACGGCGCCGCCATCGACGGCAAGGGCACCATCCCCACGACCCAGCACTGGATCGCGATCCCCCGGGAACAGGATGTGGTGCTCTTCCTGATGACGTCCCCCGCGGACAAGTTCACCGAGAACGACGCCACTTTCCAGGCCGTGCTCAACAGCCTGCAGGTCAGCGGGACCCAGACGGCCGAGCAGCAGGCGTCCCAGTAGACCGGCGCCTTCTCCGCAAGACGGCCGCGTAGATCACGGCGTTGAGCGCGACCACGAAGATCCCCAGTCCGAGCTGTACCCCGCGGCCGAGTCCGCCGGGGTACAGCACGGGCAGCACATAGTGCTCGACGAACCCGCCGGAGTATCCCGCTTCCCCGCCCAGCCGCCGCAGGTGGTTCTCCAGGGGAGTGAGCGGGCAGATCCCCTGGACGAATTCGATGCCCGCCCCCCAGACCGCCGCCGGCAGGTGGAGCCACGCGGCACGGGGCCAGCGCAGGGCCAGCAGCCCGCCGAGCGCCACGAAGAGCACGAACCCGAGGTGGAGGACGACGACGAGGTCGGCCAGGACGCGGTAGAGCATGGCGGCCTCAGCGGGCCCGCAGGTCCTCCCGGCGCACGGTCAGGTCCTCGATGCGGTCGAGGTCCGGCTCGACCCCCATGCCGGGGCGGTCCACCGGCACGCCGATCCAGCCCTCCCGGTCCATGATCCACTCGGGAGTCACGATGTCGCGCTCCCAGTAGCGCTCGCTGGGCGAGAGGTCGCCGGGCAGGGTGAAGTTCAGCAGCGAGGCCAGGGCCACGTTGTGGGCGCGACCGACGCCGCTCTCCAGCATGCCGCCGCACCAGACGGGGACGCCCTCTTCCGCGCAGAGGTCGTGGATCGCCAGGGACTGGCGGAAACCGCCCACCCGCCCGGGCTTGATGTTGACGATGCGCCCGGCGCCGAGGGCGAGCATGTCCGCCGCCCGGTCGACGCCGGTGATGGACTCGTCCAGGCAGACGGGGGTCTTCAGACGGGCTTGCAGCACGACGTGGCGCAGCAGGTCGTCCCAGGCCAAGGGCTGCTCGATCATCATCAGCCCCAGGTCGTCCAGGGCCTCGAGGCTGGAAGTGTCCGCCAGGCTGTAGGCGTTGTTGGCGTCGGCCATCAGCGGCGCGTCGGGTCCCAGAGCCTCGCGCGCGGCGCGGACATACTCCACGTCCGCGCCCGGCTTGATCTTGATCTTGACCTTCTTGTAGCCGCGCTCCAGGGCCGCCCGGACCTTGCCCACCAGGGCCTCGGGGCTCTCCTGGATGCCGAGGGAGATGCCCACCTGGATGCGGTCGCGGACGCCGCCGAGCTTCTTCGCGAGCGACACCCCTTCGGCCCGCGCCGTCAGCTCCCAGGCGCCCATCTCCACCGCCGCCTTGGCCATGTTGTGGCCGCGGAAGTTCTCGTCCAGCACCGGCTGGATCTCCTGCGGTCCGGCGAACTCGCGCCCCAGCACCCGCGGCGCCACCCACTCCCGGATGGCATGCCAGGCCGTGTCGGGCGTCTCCGGACTGTAGTTGGGGAATTCGCCGGCGGCACACTCGCTCCAGCCCACCACGCCGTCGGCGCTCCGCAGCTCGACCAGGACGATCCGCCGCCGGCTCTGGGTGCCGGAGGAGATCCGGAACGGCTCCTTCAGGGTCAGGTGGATCTCGCGCAGGGTCAGGCTTTCGATGCGCAGCATCTTCACTCCCTCTCCAATCCGTAGCAGCAGCGACCCTCGGCGGGATCGCGGTGGAAGACCTCGACGCGGTATCCCTGGCCGAGGTAGCACTGGAACGCCCGCCGGGTGGACTCCCGCCAGGCCATGGCCTCGTCCGGGCTCTCCACCTTCAGGGCCTGGATGTTCTCCGGGATCTCGATCCGGATCTGCGGGGCGGCGGGCAGATCCTCGATCCGGCCCCCGGGGTTCACGACGGGAGCTTCGCGGAAGCGGTCCGCCTGCCCTTCCCGTTGGTCTTCGAGAGCGCGGGCGACCCGCTCGCTGGCGATCCGCCAGGCGACGATGAGCCGGTCGGTGCCGATCCCGCTGGCCAGCTCGCTCCCCATCTCCCCCGCGTACATGTCCTCCACGTACTCGGCGATGCCCGCCCCGAGGTGGTTCAGATTGAGATGGGCGTTGCGGGCCTCCAGGGGATCGAAGGTCCAACGGACCTCGTCGATGCCCTGGGGGAGGAGGATCTCGCGCTGGTAGAGCTTGAGCCGGGTGCCGAGCCCCAGGTCGCGGGCCTCGGGACTGACGGCGAGCATGTGCGACCAGTGGAAGGGCCGCTCCTCGGCCCAGCCGGCCAGGCCGTAGACGAAGCCGAGCAGGTCGCCTTGCGGAGAGAACGCCCCGGCGGCGATCCCGCCGGCCTTCTGGGTGACCTTGAGGATGCTCAGGGGCACGGCGTCGGAGAAATTCCGCCCCCAGGTCACCCGCTGCAACTCGATGCAGGCCTCGTAATCAGGGAGCGAGGAGAACGAGCGGAAAGTGACCCCGTCCGGGTCGGTCCTCTGGATGGTCATGAGCGGGAGGATCTTGTCACAAACCGCCGCCGTTATATGGTTCCCCCATGCCCGCGGGAATCGATTTCCGGCGCTACCGCAAGGCGCGCCGTTTCGTGATCCGCGTCTTCCTCCACGCCATGTTCTGGGACGTGGTCCTGAACGTCCCGGGGCTGCGGCGGTTCCGGCGGGCTCCCCTGGCCCGCTACCTGGTGATCACCCGCCGCTACCGCGCGCTGGCGACCGAGATGGGCGGCGTCCTCATCAAGCTCGGGCAGTTCTTCTCCACACGGGTGGACATCCTGCCGCCGGAGATCACGCAGGAGCTGGCCGGGCTCCAGGACGAGGTGCCGCCCGAGCGCTTCGAGGACGTGGTCCGGCAGATCGAGGAGGACTTCGGACGCCCCCTCCTGTCGGTCTTCGAATGGATCTCCCGCGACCCCCTCGGCGCGGCCTCCCTCGCCCAGGTCCACCGCGCCCGCTTGCCCGGCGGACGGGACGCGGTCGTCAAGGTGCTGCGGCCCGGGATCGACGTGCTGGTGGAGACCGACCTCGCGTCGGCGCGCCTGGCCCTGCGCCTGCTGCGGTTCTCGAAGACGGTCCGCCGCCGGGTGGACCTCCACCGCCTGGGGCACGAGATCACCAACACCACCCGCGCCGAGCTCGACCTCGTGGCCGAGGGGAAGAACGCCGAGCGCTTCGCCCAGTGCTTCGCCGGGGACGACCGGGTGTACCTCCCCAAGATCTTCTGGGAGTGGAGCGCCGGCCGCACCCTGACCCTGGAGAACGTCGGCTGGCTCAAGATCGGCGACCTCGCCGCTCTCGAAGCGGCCGGCATCTCCCGCCCGGAGGTGGCGCGGGTGCTCTACCGCATCTACCTCCAGCAGATCTTCACCCATTCCTTCGTGCACGCCGACCCCCACCCAGGCAACCTGTTCGTCCGGCCGCTGCCGGTGGAGGGCGAGGCCCCGTTCGCGCCGGGCGATCCCGTCCCCCCTCCCCCGGAAGGCGGAGCGCGGCCGTTCCAGATCGTCTTCGTGGACTTCGGGATGGTGGCGGTCATCCCCGAGCGCCTGCGGGGGGCGTTGCGCGAGTACGCCATCGGGCTCGGCACGCGCGACGCCGCCCGCCTCGTGCAGTCCTACGTCGCCGCGGGCGTGCTGCTGCCCGGCGCGGACCTGCGCCGCCTGGAGGAGGTCCACGAGGAGCTGTTCGCCCGCTTCTGGGGCGTGAGCATCGGCAGCCTGCGGGAGACGGCCTTCTCCGAGGCCGAGTACTTCTTCCGGCAGTACCGCGACATCCTCTACGAGCTGCCGTTCCAGGTGCAGGTGGACCTTCTCTTCGCCTCCCGGGCCGTGGGCCTGCTGGCCGGGCTCGCGACGCACCTCGATCCCGAGTTCGATCCCTGGGCCGAGACCCTCCCCTTCGCCCAGCGCCTCGCCACCCAGGAGCTGCGGCGGGACTGGCGCGGCCTGGTCCAGGAGGGGCTCGCCCAGTTGCAGTTCCTGCTCGCGCTGCCCCGCAGGATCGATTCCGTCCTGGCCAAGGCCGAGCGGGGAACGCTGAACGTGCAGGCGTCCCTGGCGCCGGAGTCGCGCAAGCTGGTCCAGCGCCTGGAGCGCTCGATCCACCGGTTGGCCTGGATGGTGGTCTCGGCGGGCCTGCTGATCGCGGGGGTGATGGTCCACGCCCAGGTGCCGTCGGAGCCCTACGGAAAAGGGCTCGCCGTGCTCTCAGGTGTGGTATTTCTTTGGGGCGTCCTGTCCAAGCGGTAGTGGAGGACGGCCTCGGGCTGTGGCATCCTTTCTGCAAATTTTTTGACCCGGAGACGCGTGCTCCGCGAGGGAGACGATGAAACCACTCGACGTTCTGCGCCGCTTTACCTATATCTCGCTGTCCTTGACCCTGTTCGTGCCGCTCGCGGGGTGCGGCGGGGAGGCCGACGCCGGAATCGGCGACGCCGTCAAGCCGTCGGCGCACCTGACCCTCACCGGCAGCCTGCAGGCGGACGGCGATTTCGTCGCGGACTGCGGGATCTACTCCGACCGCGGCCTGCAGGTCACCTTCGCTCCGCCGATGCATGGCGGCGACCACGGCGGCGAGCTCCAGGTCCAGGTCCGGGTCAACGACTACATCGGACCCGGCGATTACCCGGTCGGGATCGTCATCAACGAGCACGAGGGGCATGGCCACCTCAAGCGGTGGAACGGCGCGGCGACGGCCAACATCCAGAGCCGGGTCTCGCGCACGAGAAGCATCCAGCAGCAGTCCGAGGTGAGCGGCACCTTCGAGGGCACCTACGAGGGTCAGGGGGGGAAACATGGAACGATCCGCGGCACGTTCCAGGGCTGCGCCTCCAGGGAGCTGATCCCCTGACCTGACGGAGATCTCTATTGAATCCGGCACGCACCCTCTTCAGCCCGTCGCTGATCCTGGTCCTTCTCCTCGGAGGGTGCGGAGCCGAGGAACCCCGGCTGTCCGACGCGGGTCCCCGGCCCGCCGAGATTCCACGCGCGGACGTCAAGACAGCGGCCAACGGCGCCGTGCTCGCCGCCACCGGCCGGCAGTCGTTCGAAGGCCGGACCGCGTTCCGGTGCACGATCCACCAAGGTGACGGTCTGCAGATCAATTTCCGGACCGGCGCCCCCGACCTGCCAGCCGTGGCCTTGCGGATCGAGGAATTCAGCGGCTCAGGCCCCTACCACGGGGAGCTGTTCGTGACGGGCCGCTCCCGTACCGGCGCCCTGATCACCTCCAAGGGAGAGGCGGAGGTGGAGCTGAAGCAGCGGGAGCTGCCGGACGGCGGCGCGGTGGTGCTCCTCAGCGGCTCCTTCCAGGGCCTGTATGGCGGCCAGGCCGGCAAGGGCTCGGTGGAGGGGCGGTTCGGGGGTTGCAGCTACGCGGCGGCGCGGCGGGATGCGGAGTCCCCCCTGAACGGCGCCGCGCCTTGATCCGGCTAGCCTTCGGGCTTCCGCCCCGGCTTCAGACGGTTCAGCTCTTCCGTCAGGACCTGATCGACCACGGCGTCGATCTCCTGCCGGCTCATGGGCGCGCCGGGCTGCGGCGGCGCCGCGATCTCTTCTTCTTCCAGGTCTTCTTCGAAGGCGTCCAGCAACGGATCGAAGTCGTCGTCGTCCGCCATCGGGAAGTCCAGCTCGTTGTCGATCTCTTCGTCTCGCATGGCTGGCCGATTCTACGTCAGTCGCGGGACAGCAACGCCACGGGAAAACGCGCCAGCAGATCGGCGACGCTCCTCCGCCCGCCTGCGGCCTCCTCGCCGGTCAGCTCGTCGCGCCAGCGGCCGGGCGGCAGGTCCACGGCCGTGCCGTCCCAATTCCCCCCGAGGCGGATCACCAGGCGCGGCACGACCACCGCCACCCCGCCGCCCCGCGCGAAGGCCACGGCGTGGTCCGCCCGCGGCCCCGCGGCCCGGAGCGGCTGGTAGTCCGCCTGCCGGCCGAACAGCTCGGGCCGCCGCCGCCGCAGGTGGAGACCCTGCCGGATCACCCAGAGCTTGGGCAGCCCCTCGTCCATGCGGGCCAGGATCTCCTCCGGCGTCATCCCCCGCTTCAGATCCTCCAGCAGCCGGCGCCGCAGCTCGTAATCGACCGGGCGGCGGTTGTCGGGATCGACCAGGGAGAGGTCCCAGATCTCGGAGCCCTGGTAGAAGTCCGGCACGCCCGGCGCGGCGATCTTGAGCAGCGTCTGGGCGAGGGAGCAGATCCTGGCGGGCTCGACCAGGGGGGCCACGAAGGCTTCGAGGTCGGCGATGAAGTCCCGATCCTCCAGCAGGCGCTGGACGAATTCGCGCACCGCCTCCTCGTACTCGGCATTGACCCGCGTCCATGCCGTGTGGACCTTGGCCTCGCGGGTGGCCTTCTCCATGTAGGCCGCAGCCCGCTCGACCGAGAGCGGCCAGGCGCCAACGAGGGTCTGATACAGGAGGTACTCGGCGTTGCGGTCCGGCCAGCCGTTGCGGCGGTGCTTTTCGTTGCGCTCGAACCAACGGCGGACGGTCTCCCCCCATCGGTCCGGGATCTCGGAGAGCAGGCTGATCCGCGCCCGGACATCCTCGCTCCGCTTGGTGTCGTGGGTGGAGGTGGCGAGCATGGCGGCCGGCCAGCGCCGCTGGTTCTCCGCGCACGCCCGGTGGAATTCCTCAAGGGAAACGCCGAACACGCCGGGGCTGCCGCCCACCTCGTTGAGCGAGACGAGGCGGTGGAAGTTGTAGAAGGCGGTGTCCTCCACCCCCTTCGCCATGGCCGGCCCGGTGAGCTGCTGGAAGCGCATGACCAGCTCGGTCTCCGCCGCCCGCGCCTCTCGCGCCTCGTCGCCGCGATGGCGCAGCAGCAGGAGGTCGCGGAAGAAGTCCAGCAGCTCCGGATCGAGGTCCGGCCGGCGCGCCCGCGCCGCCTCGATGGCCTCCTCCACGTACCGCTCGTCGGCGGCGCTCACCTGTCCCGCTTCGGCGCGGACGTAGGTGCGGTAGACCGGAAAGCAGGCGACCACCTCGCGGATGGCCTGGCGCAGCTCGAAGCGGGTGTAGTCCCGGAAACGGCGGTGGCTCTCGCAGACCTGGAGGAAGACCTCCGCCAGGCGGTTCACGTCGCTGGCCAGCAGCTCGGAGAGGACCAGGAGCTTCTTCTCCCGCACCAGATCCTCCCAGGCCGGGCTCTCTCCGGCCAGCTCCGTATAGAGGTCCGTCAGCGGCTCCTTGCCCATGGGATCGACGAAGAGGCCGCCCGCCAGGTTCAGGAAGTCGTAGCCGGTGGTCCCCTGCACGGGCCAGGACTCCCGCAGGAGCTCACCCGGCTCCAGGATCTTCTCCACCACGATCCAGGCCTCGGGCGCGGCGGCGCGCAGCCGCTGAAGATACTGGTCCGGATCGAGCAGGCCGTCCGGGTGGTCGATCGCGGACGCCGTCCAGGACGCCCTCGCGGAGCCACTGGAGCACCCGGGCGTGGGTGTCCGCGAAGACCCGCTCGTCCTCCATCCGCAGGCCGACCAGGGTGTGCACGTCGAAGAACCGCCGGTAGTCCAGCTCCTGGCCGGCGGTGCGCCAGAAGGCGGGCCGGTAGTTCTGGCGGGAGAGGAGCTGGTCGAGCCGGTCGGGGTCGGCGTTGATCTCCGCCACCACGGCGTCGAGGGCCTCGGCGGTCTCGCCCGTCAGGGTGTCGAGGGACCCGGGAGCGACGGGCATCCGGTGCTCGTGGTAATGGATCTCGAGCTTGTCCCCCCGCCGCGCCAGCTTCAGCTCGCCGGCCTCCAGCACCCGGCCGTAATGGTCGCCCAGGATGGGGAGCAGCACCGTGTTGCGCAGCCGTGCCTGCGGCGGGTCCCAGTCCACGTCGAAGTAATCCGCGTAGCGGCTGGACCGGCCGTTCTCCAGCACGTCCCACCACCAGACGTTCCGCCGCCCGGTGATGGCCATGTGGTTGGGGACGACGTCGAGCACCTGCCCGAGCCCGTTGTCGCCCAGCGCGCGGCAGAAGCGCGCGTGCCCCTCCTCGCCGCCCAGCTCCTCGTTGACCCGCGTGGGATCGATGACGTCGTACCCGTGCGTGCTCCCCCGGGCCGCCTGGAGGTAGGGGGAGCTGTAGAGATGGCTGATCCCGAGGTCCGACAGGTAGCCGGCGACGGCGGCGGCCTCCGCGAACCCGAATTCCGGGCGGAGCTGGACGCGGTACGTCGAAAGCGGCGGCTTCGGCACGTCCCCGCCAGAGGTGCAAGGCGTGAGCCAGACCCTGTATTCTTTCGCGCATGCTTCGCCCTGCCGTTTCCGCCTTCCTGGTCCTCTCCCTGTGTCTCCCTGTCGCCGCGGACGAGCGGCAGGGGCAGACCATCGCCGGCAACCACGACGGCCGCAAGGTCACCAGGCCCGGCTACCTCGACTGGTTGACGGCCCGCGGGCTGATGACCGACTCCAACCAGCAGACGGTGGCCCTCTTCGACACCGGCTACGACGACGGCACCGGGCCCGAGGGGGAGCACCATCCGGACCTCGAGAACCCCGAGCGCCTGGTGGACATCTGGAGCTTCATCAACAACGTCCCCTTCGCCGGGGACGGCCGCGGCCACGGCACGCTGGTCTCGGGCGTCCTGGCCGGCGACGGCCGGGGGACCGGGGAGAAGGACCCGCAGGGCTTCCTCCTGGGCACCGGCATCGCGCCCAAGACCAAAATCGTCATGGCGCAGATCTTCCAGCCCCTGGCCCACGGCTGCTCCGTGTTCGCCACCGCCACCCGCGTGGAAGACCTGACGGCGGCCTTCTCCTGGGCGCGCACCACGGCGGATGGCCGCGACAAGACGTTCATCTCCAACCATAGCTGGGCGGAGAACAGCAACCAGTACACGGCGCTGGCGCGGCTCTTCGACGAGCGGGTGATCGACGCCGACGTGAACCGTCCCGGCGCGCAGCCGATGACCCTGGTGGTGGCGGCGGGCAACGCCGGCCCCAGGGACGACACGGTCAGCAGCCCGGCCGTGGCGAAGAACGTCATCACCGTGGGCTCGACGCAGAACTACCGGCCTTCGACCCAGCCCGGCGCGCCGCCGCTCGACTGCATCTTCCCCGGCGTTCCCGACAACGAGGAGAGCCGGCACATCTCGCGCGTCAACGAGACGAGCGGCCGGGGGCGGCGCTTCGGGCCGGGGAGCGCGGCCGCGCTTCATCAGACGCGGGTCAAGCCGGACCTGGTGGCTCCGGGCGGCCGGGTCTTCTCCACCGTCCCCTACCAGACCGACGAGACCTATTACTGCCCGCGCACTTGCCGCGACTACTGGCCCGATCCGCCGGTCGGATACCACTCCTACGTCCAGGCCACGAGCTACGCCACGCCCGTGGTCACCGGCGTCGTGGCCCTGAAGCGCAAGTGGTTCCTCGACCGCAACGTGAGCCCCCTGCCGAGCCTGCTCAAGGCGGCGGTGATCGCCACGGCGGACGACCTCGGCTCCTTCTACGCCTCCGACCACCGTCCGAGCAGCACCTTCGGCTGGGGGCGGGTCAACCTGGACCGCCTGACGGACACGGCGGCGCGATTCTGGGTGAACGAGAGGCCGCAGTTCGCGGTCGCCACCGGGCAGCAGCGGAGCTGGACGAAGACGATCGGCGATCCGGGCAAGGACGTCTACATCGTGCTGGTCTGGAGCGATCCGGCCTCACCCGTCGTGCAGAGCTCGCAGGGATTCCTGTACAACGACCTCACGCTGACGGTGGAGCGCCAGGGAGGCGCGACCTTCTGGCGGGGGAACAACTTCAACGAGAACGTCACCGGCAAGGACGACGGCTACTCCCACGCCTACGCGGCGGGCGAGCCGACGCTGTCCGACACCGCGAACACCGTCGAGGCGGTGTTCCTCCCCGCCGGGACCTTCAAGGCGGGCGACAAGATCACGATCCGGGTGACGGGGGCGCTGGTCCCCCAGGGTCCGCAGGGGTATCTCGATCTACGCGTACAACGTGCGGCGGTAGGCCACCCTGGGGATTACTCCACCCGCACCGCCAAGCGCTCCGCCAGGGCCTTGAAAAGGCGGACCCACTCCGCCGCCGCCTCATCCTCCTCGGCCTTCTCCCGCTGGCTCGGATAGACGCTCCGGCGCAGCTCGTAGCACCGGTTCTGGACTCGCCAGAGATCGACGTCGAACGGCGGCTGATGGGTCAGGGCGACCGTGCCCTCGATGCGGCGCAGCAGCTCCAGGTCTTCGGGTTCTTCCAGGAGACGCTCCGCCAGCCGCTCCAGGGTGTGCTGCAAGGTGTAGGAGAGACCCTTGGCGTCGAGCGCCACGCCGAGCGCTTCCTTCTCCTCCAGGAGGCGCTCCACCTCTTCCAGATCGGGACTCGCCAACCCACGCTTCAGGTCGAGGTTCAGCACGTACTCGGCGGCGGCCGCGAAGGCCGCGGGCGGCGGCGTGCCCAGGCTCTTCAGGAAACGCATCAACGGCGCGTGGTGCCGGTAGACGCCGCGGTACTCGTCCTCCACCTCGTCCAGGGTCGAGGCCAGGATGCGGTCGAGGACGCGCCGCTGCTCGTCCCTGAACAGAGACTTCAACGAATAGGGGACGTCACCGAAAAAGCGATCCATCAGACGGATCGCCTGCGGCAGATCCCCGTGCTCGAAAGCCTTCCCCGCGTCGGAGATGAGCTGCTGATAGGCCTCCGGGTCCCCGGCCGGGACCACGCCCGCGTTGATGTTGTGGTCGCCGAAGTGGAGGACGGCGAAGACGAACCGCCCGGTCGTGCCGGTCATCGAGGAGGTGACGCGGGCGCGTCCGATCGACAAGCGCGAGCGGCCGGCGCGAAAAACGCGGCCGTTCTCGCGCTCGACCTGGTAGCAGTAGACCTGCGCCGGATTTGGGAACTCCTCGAAGAGCGAGGCCACCGCGAAGTGAGCCGCCACCCGCCGGAGATCCACGATCGACGGCTTGACGTGCCGCGCGTAGAGGTCGCGCCCGTTGCCCGCATGGGGATCGTTGCTCCGGGCCTTCTCCAGGAGGCGGAGGAACCTCTCCTCCACCGGCGTCTCGAAAAGCTGCTCCGCGAGCTGCACCGCGCGGCCCGCGTACTGGAGGATCTGGATCGTCTCGATCCCCGCCAGGTCGTTGAAGAACCAGCCGCAGCTCGTGTACATCAGCATCAGGTGGCGCTGCAGCTCCAGCAGCCGCAGCGCCCGCACGTTGTCCAGGCTCGCCCGCGAGCGGTCGAGGATCACGTCGATGTAGGCGTCCCGGGCGGCCCAGGGATCGGGGAAGAATTCTCTCCCCGCCTTCTCGTAGAGCGGCGCCAGCTCGTCGCGCAGCCAGTCCAGCGCCCGCCGCAGCGGCGCCCGCCAGGCCTGGTTCCAGCCCGGCGCGCCGCCGGTGTGGCAGCCGCAGTCCTCGCGCCAGCGGCCCACCCCGTGGGAGCAACTCCAAGCCGTGTTCTCGACGATCTCCACCTCGTGATCGGGGGGATGCTTTTCCAGGAGCTCGCCGTAGTTGGTCAGCCGCGCCAGGCCGTTGGACTCGATGTGGTGCAGGGCGTACGAAAGGGCCATCTCGCCATAGCGGTGATGATGGCCGTAGGTCTCGCCGTCGGTGGCGATGTGCGCCAGCCGGTCGCGGTCGGGGTCCTGGGGCACGCCGGAGATCAGCCGGTCGGCGAAGCGCTCGCCGCTGATCAGCAGCCCCTCGAAGGCCACGGCGCGGGAGACGCCGCCGTCGTAGAAAAAGATGGCGATGCTCTTACCCGACGGCAGCCGCGCTTCGTAGGGGATCGTGGTGTCGATCCGCCCGCCGCCGGCGTCCTGCCATTCCTCTTTGTCCTTCGCCGTCTTCGGCCGCACGCGCCGCGCCTGGTGGGGCTCCAGGATGGTGAAGCGCACTCCGGCCTCGGCCATCAGCTCCAGAGATTCGAGATCGACCGCGGTCTCCGGCAGCCACAGGCCCTCGGCCTCGCGGCCGAAGCGGCGCCGGAAGTCGGCGAGCCCCCAGAGGATCTGCGTCTTCTTGTCCCGCCGGTTCGCCAGGGGGTGGATGATGTGGTTGTAGCTCTGGGCGATGGCGGAGCCGTGCCCCGAGAAGCGCTCGCGGCTCTGGACGTCCGCCTCCAGGATGGAGCGGTAGACCTCGGGCTCCCGCCGCTCCAGCCAGGCGAGCAGGGTGGGGCCGAAGTTGAAGCTGATCCGGGAGTAGTTGTTGACGATCCGCTCGATGCGGCGCTCGCCGTCGAGGATGCGCGACGCGGCGTTGGGGGCGTAACACTCCGCCGTGACCCGCTCGTTCCAGTCGTGGTACGGGTAGGCGGAGTCCTGCACCTCCACCGCCTCCAGCCACGGGTTCTCCCGCGGCGGCTGATAGAAGTGGCCGTGGATACAGAGATAGCGCTGCATGCGCTACGGAAGGCCCGCCAGATAGGGAGGAAGCTCGTCGTCCTCCGGCGCATCGTCCGGGACATCCTCCAGGACATCCTCGGCGACCGGCTCCATCTCGGCGGTCTCGTCCAGATCCTCGTCCGGAACGTCCCGCTTGAAGAGCAGCATCCCGAGCGGCGGCAGCGTCACCGTCAGCGAATGGGACTTGCCGTGCATGGGGATCGGCACCGCGTCCACGCCGCCGTAGTTGCCCACGCCGCTGCCGCCGTAGCGAGGGGCGTCGCTGTTGAGCAGCTCCCGCCAGTAGCCCCGCCCGGGGACGCCGAGACGGTAGTTCTCCCGCACCACCGGCGTGAAGTGCAGCACCACCAGCACGGGCTCCCCCTGCTTGCCCCGGCGCAGGAAGGCGATGACGCTGTTGTCGGCGTCCGAGCCGTCGACCCACTCGAAGCCCTCGGGGCCGCAGTCCAGCTCGTGCAGGGCGGGCTCCTCGCGGTAGAGGCCGTTCAGGTCCTCCAGCCAGCGGGCGATGCCGGCGTGGCGCTCGTCCTCCAGCAGGTGCCAGTCGAGGCTGGAGTCGTGGTTCCACTCCCGCCAGGTGGCCAGCTCGGCGCCCATGAACAGCAGCTTCTTGGCCGGCTGCGAGTACATGTGGCCATACAGCAGCCGCAGGTTGGCGAGCTTCTGCCAATAGTCGCCGGGCATCTTGTTGAGCAGCGAGCCCTTGCCGTGCACCACCTCGTCGTGCGAGAGCGGCAGCACGAAGCTCTCGTTGAAGGCGTAGAGCGTCCGGAAGGTGATCTGGTTGTGGTGGTACCGCCGGTGGATCGGATCGTTGGCGAGGTACTTCAGGCTGTCGTGCATCCAGCCCATGTCCCACTTGTAGCCGAACCCCAGGCCGCCGATGTAGAGCGGGCGCGAGACCAGGGGCCAGGCGGTGGATTCCTCGGCGATGGTCTGCGTGCCGTCGAAATCCTTGTAGACCTCCTCGTTCAGGGCGCGCAGGAAGGCGATGGCCTCCAGGTTCTCCCGGCCGCCGTACTCGTTGGGGATCCACTCGCCCGCCTGGCGCGAGTAGTCGAGGTAGAGCATCGAGGCCACGGCGTCCACCCGCAGGCCGTCGGCGTGGTACTTCTCGAGCCAGAAGGCGGCGCTGCTGATCAGGAAGCTCCGCACCTCGTTGCGGCCGTAGTTGAAGATGTAGCTCCCCCAGTCGGGATGGAAACCTTTTCTGCGGATCGGCGTGCTCGTAGAGGTGCGTGCCGTCGAAGAAGGCCAGGCCGTGCTCGTCGACCGGGAAATGCGAGGGCACCCAGTCGAGGATCACCCCGATCCCTTCCTGGTGCAGGTGATCGACCAGGAACATGAAGTCCTGCGGCGTGCCGTAACGGCTGGTGGGCGCGAAGTAGCCCAGGCTCTGGTAACCCCAGGAGCCGTAGAACGGGTGCTCCATCACGGGCAGCAGCTCGACGTGGGTGAAGCCCAGGCGCTTGACGTGGTCGGCCAGCAGCGGCGCGAGCTCGCGATAGGTCAGGAAGCGGTCCCCCTCCTCCGGCACGCGGCGCCAGGAGCCGAGGTGGACCTCGTAGGTGGAGATGGGCGCGTTGAGCGACTGCCTCTCGGCGCGTGAGGCCATCCAGTCGCCGTCCCCCCATTCGTAGCCGAGGTCCCAGACGACCGAGGCGCGCTGCGGCGGCAGCTCGGCGTGGAAGGCGAAGGGGTCGGCCTTGTCCACCCGGTAGCCGCGGTAGCGGGAGACGACGTGGAACTTGTACCTCTCCCCCGGCTTCACGCCCGGAAGGAAGGCCTCCCAGACGCCGGAGCCGCCCCGCGCCGCCAGGGGATCGGCGCGGCGATCCCAGTGGTTCCAGTCGCCGATCACCGAGACCTGCTCCGCGTTGGGCGCCCAGACGGCGAACCAGATGCCCTCCTCGTCCCCGTTCACGCCGGGATGGGCACCCAGCTTCTCGTGCAGCCGGTAGTGGGTGCCCTCGTTGAAGAGGTAGAGGTCCTGCTCGGTGATCGGACTGGTCATCGGGAATCCCCCCGCCGCTTCCGCAACTCGTCCACCCGCTTCAACGGCTCCACCACGTCGGCCCGCGTCGAGAACTCCTCGAAGGAGAAGCGCGCCTTGCGCTGCCAGTTGGGCCGCTCGGTGTGGGTGCCCGGGACGTTCTGCGGCTCGGTCTCGCCCCACAGGTCCTCCAGGTTCACCAGCACCATGCGCGCCGGGCTCGACGCCAGGCGATCCAGTAGCTCGCGCAGGATCGCTCCTTGAGGGAGCGCGCCCCGCCCCCGCTCCTCGGGCGGCAGCGCCTCTTCCATGGTCCGCCGGATGGCCTCCCGCCGTTCCCGCTCCTCGCGGGCCTGCTCCGGCGTGAAGAAGCCGAGGTCCTGGAGGTCGTCCACGTCCTTGCCCTGCCAGAACGCGTGGAAGGCCGGCATGTCGTGGGTGTTCAGGCTGGCCACCGTCCTGGCCGGAGGCTCGCGCAGCCCCGCGCTGCCGGGCTGCAATTCGTACTGCACCACGTACATGCCCTGCACGTCGTGGCGGTCCATGGCCTCGTAGACCTCCGGCGGCACCGTCCCCAGGTTCTCGCCCACGATCATCGACCGATGGCGGTGGCTCTCGACGGACAGCACGGCATACAGCTCCTCGGCCGGATAGTTGACGTAGACGCCCTCCGAGGCTTCCATACCGTTCGGGATCCAGAACAGGCGGTGGAGCTGCATGACGTGATCGATGCGCAGGATGCCCGCGTGCTCCAGGTGGTGGCGGAGGCAGTCGATCAGATGGCCGTAGCCGCGCTCGCGCAGCCGCTCGGGCTGCAAGGGCGGGAAACCCCAGTTCTGGCCCTGGGTGAAGAAGGCGTCCGGCGGCGCGCCGGCCGAGACGCCCTCGGCGAACAGGTCGCGCTCGCGCCAGACGTCGAAGGAGCTGCCGTGGACGCCGAGCGGCAGGTCCAGGTAGAGGCCCGGGCCGCGCCGCCGCGCCTGGGCGGCCATGTCCCCCACCTGCTGCTCGCAGGCCCACTGCGTCCAGAGGTAGTAGTGGTAATCCTCGTCGTCGTAGTCGGCGGCGGCCAGGGTCCCCTCGCGCAGCCGCTCGGGCCAGCGCTGCCAGGACTCGCCGCGGCGGTCGCCCACGGCGCGGAAGGCGGCGTAGGCCTGGAGGTCCGGCTTGTTGGCGACGAAGGATTCCAGCTCCTCCTGCCGGTCTCCGGGCCGCGAGAAGAAGCGATGCGCCAGCTCCTCCAGCACGCGGCGCTTCAGCGCCATCAGACGGGGATAGTCCACGCGCGGCGCGGCCCGCAGCGCCTCGACCTCGCGGCGGAACTCGGCGGACTCCGCCAGCCGCCGGGCCGGCGCGCAGTCCTCGAATTCCGGCAGCCGCCGGGGATCGAGATAGAGCTCGTTCCAGAACAGGCGCGAGGCGGGCGCGTAGGGGCTCGGCTCGCAGGGCTCGTCCAGGAACGCGGCCAGCAGCGGCAGGGTGGCCACCACGCCGCCGCCGAGCCCGGCGGTCCAGTCCGCCAGCATCTCCAGATCGGAGAAGTCCCCCGCGCCCCAGCTCCGGGCGGTGCGCAGGGCGTAGAGAGGCAGGAAGACGCCCCAGAGCGGCCGGCCGTCGCCGGTGAAGCAGCGGGTGGGGGCCGAGACGATCAGCGACTCGGTGGTGCGCCCGCCGTGCTCCAGAGTCAGCCAATGATAGCCCGGCGGCAGCGGCTCGGGCAGCGAGAGCCGGCGGCCGGGGCGGGACGAGCCCTCCGCGGGCGCCGCCTCCGGCAGACCCGCCAGATCGATCCCTTGAGCCCGCCGCTCTCCTCCTTCGAGGTCCAGATGCCAGGCCATGGAGCTGTTGCCTTCGCCAGGACGCAGCACGATCTCCGGCGCGTGGCCGTCCCAGGCCACCACCACCGGCTCGACGAGACGGCTGGCCAGCTCCTCCCGGCGCTCGCGCAGGGCGTCGGGCAGGTCGGAGAAGCCTTCCACCGGCGCGCCGAGGGCCTGGAGCACGGCGAGCAGGGCCTCCGGCCGTGCCTCGACGTAGCGCCCCATGGCGTCGTGGAAGGAGGTCTGGACCCCGTGCAGCCGGGCCAGCGTCATCAGGTCATCGCGTTCATTCGCCAAATCTCTGCTCCGGTTCCCCGCCACCCAGGATCTGCCGGATGCCCTGGAGGGGGATCCGCACCCAGTCGGGACGGTTGTTCAATTCATATCCCAACTCGTACACCGCTTTCTCCAGCAGGAAGGCGTCGAGCAGGATCTCGCGCTCTTCGCCGGAGGGCGGCAGGAACGCCGCGCCCTGGACCCGGCGCAGGTACGCCTGGAGGAACGCCGCCGAGATCCAGCGCTCCCAGAACAGGGCCCAGGTCTCCAGGGCCGGGATCGCCTCCGGCGACGTCACGCCCTCGGAGGCCTCCTGGAAGAACCGCACGTAGGCCGCGTACTGGAACGAGCGCAGCATCCCGGCCACGTCGCGGAACGGCGAGAGCTTCAGGCGCCGCGCGGAGAGGGAGCGCGTCGGCTCGCCCTCGAAGTCCAGGATCACGAAGTCCCGGCCCGTATAGAGGACCTGGCCGAGATGATAGTCCCCATGGATGCGGATGCGCTCGGCGGCGAACTTGCGGATCGTGATCCGGCGCAGCCGCTCGACGATGCGGTCCTCGGCGGCCAGCACCTCCTCCGCGCTCGCCCGGACGGCCTCGGGCAACGTGGGCAGCCGCTGCCGCAGCAGGCGGAAGGTCTTCTTCGTCTGGGTGCGCATCGAATCATACAGCGACCGCTGGTACAGCTCGGAGAAGGGCTCCGGCTCGAAGTCCCTGCCCCGCCCCGAGGCCAGCGCGATGTGCAGCTCGGCGGTGCGCTCCGCCAGCAGCCGGACGGTCGCCACGTAGGTGCCCAGGCGCTCGAAGTCGTCGGCGCTGACGTCCCGGCCGGCGAGCTCCAGCAGCGGCTCGGCCGGCACCGGCGCCAGCCACGTTGCCGGCCGTGGCCCAGTTGGTGAGCACGCGGTCGAAGTAGCGGCCCAGGGCGTCCAGCGTGTAGCTCCAGGCGTCCCCTTCGTTGGGGACGAATTCCTGCAGGATGCCCAGCGTCATCGGCTCGCTCTGCCGCTGCCGGATCTCCAGGGCGCCGGCCACCCGCGGGCTGTGGCGGAAATCGGTCTGCTCGGTGAGGAAGCGGCCGATCTCCAGGTCGGGGTTCAGGCCCGGCTCCAGCTTGCGGAAGACCTTGAGGATCAGCCGGTCGCCGTAGCGCACCGACGTGTTGCTCTGCTCGGCCCGCAGCGCCGCCGGCTCCAGGTCCCCCTCGCCCCGGACCTCCGGGAAGATCGAGGAGGCCGAGCCCGCCAGATCGCCCCGCTCTCCGCGGTACCGCTCGCCGTCGGCCATCGCCTCCAGAAGCTCCCGGGAGAAGCCCGCCTCGCCCAGCGGGTCATACAAGAAGCCCGTCCCCTCCGGCGTGCCGGACTCCAGCCGGACCAGCCCTGAGCCGGCCTCGCGGATATGCCCGGCCAGCTTCCAGTCCGCGTCCGGCGCGAAGGCGAGAGGCAGCGCGTAGGTCTCGGCCTCGGCGTCCACGTAGTCCGCCGTCATCAAGGCGAAGACCGCGCCGCCGTCGAACGGGATGACCTCCGAGATCTCCACCCCGCGCAGCGTGCGGGCCTTGCCGCCGAACCAGCGCCGCGTGGGCAGCACGTCCAGCAGCGCGCTCTCCAGGTCGTGCCGCGTCCCCTCCAGCACGCTCGTCCAGGAGCCCTCGATAGAGACCACAGGGACCGGCGCCTCGGCCGCGCCGCCCGGCACGCCACGCTGCGTGCGCCCGAACTGCGACGGGTCGGCCGCCAGCGCGAACCAGAGGAAGCCGTGGGGGCTCAGCGTGATGCCGTAGCATCCCGTGCCGGCGATCTTCGGGAACGGCGAGCGGCCGAACAGCTCCACCGGCGTCAGGCCGTTGAAGGCCGAGAGGTCCAGCTCCGCGTGCTGGGCGAAACGCGAGAGGTTCGCCACCACCAGCAGCGTCTCGTCCCCGTGGCGCCGCAGGAAGGCCAGCACGCGGTGGTTCTCCGGATGGAGGAACTCCAGGCTCCCGCGGCTGAAGGCCGGGTGGCGCTTGCGCAGGGCGATCACCCGCCGGACCCACCACAGCAGCGAGTGGGGATTGGCCTGCTGCGTCTCCACGTTCACCGCCTCGTAGTGGTACTCGGGGTCCACGATCACCGGCAGGTAGAGCCGCTGCGGGTTGGCGCGCGAGAAGCCGGCGTTCTTGTCCGCGCTCCACTGCATGGGCGTGCGCACGCCGTTGCGGTCGCCCAGATAGTAGTTGTCCCCCATCCCGATCTCGTCGCCGTAGTAGAGGACCGGCGTGCCGGGCAGCGAGAAGAGCAGCGCGTTGAGCAGCTCGGTCCGGCGCCGGTCCTTGCCCAGCAGCGGCGCCAGGCGGCGGCGGATGCCGACGTTGATCCGCTGCTCCTTGTCCGCCGCGTAGACGCGGTACATATAGTCCCGCTCCTCGTCCGTCACCATCTCCAGCGTCAGCTCGTCGTGGTTGCGCAGGAAGATCGCCCACTGCGCCTTCTCCGGGATCGGCGGCGTCTGCTGCAGGATGTCGATGATCGGGATAGCGGTCCTCCATGCGCACCGACATGAACAGCCGGGGCATGACGGGGAAGTGGAACGCCATGTGGCACTCGTCGCCGCCGGTGGCCGGATCGCCGAAATAGGCGATCGAGTCCTCCGGCCACTGGTTGGCCTCGGCCAGCAGCATGCGGTTGGGAAACTTCGCGTCCACGTGCGCCCGCAACTGCCGGAGGAGCTCGTGCGTCTCCGGCAGGTTCTCGTTGTTCGTCCCCTCGCGCTCGAACAGGTAGGGGATGGCGTCCAGCCGCAGGCCGTCCACCCCCATCTCCATCCAGAAGTCCAGGGCCTTGAAGACCTCCTCGCGCACCCGCGGGTTGTCGAAGTTCAGGTCCGGCTGGTGCGAGAAGAAGCGATGCCAGTAGTAGGCGTTGGCCACCGGGTCGCGGGTCCAGTTCGAGGTCTCGGTGTCGGTGAAGATGATGCGCGTGCCGGCGTACTTCTTGTCCGTGTCGCTCCAGACGTAGAAGTCGCGCTCCGGGCTCCCCGGCGGCGCCAGCCGCGCGCGCTGGAACCACGGGTGCTGGTCCGACGTGTGGTTGATCACCAGCTCGGTGATCACCTTGAGCCCGCGCCTGTGGGCCTCGTCCAGGAAAACCTTGAAGTCCTCGATCGTGCCGTAGGCGGGATGGACGCTGGTGTAGTCGGAGATGTCGTAGCCGTCGTCGCGCCAGGGGGAGGGATAGAACGGCAGGATCCAGATCGCCGTCACCCCCAGGTCGCGCAGGTAGTCGAGCTTGGCGGTCAGCCCCTGGAAGTCGCCGCGGCCGTCGCCGTCCGAGTCGAAGAAGGCCCGCACGTGGATCTCGTAGATGATGGCGTCCTTGTACCAGAGCGGATCGTTCCCCCGCTCCTCCCGCCGCTTCAGCTCCTCGTCGCCGACTCCCGGCGTCGTCTCGGTCAATATCGCCACGTCGGACCTCGCTAGGATCTAGAGGAAGTAGTCGTAATCCTTTTCCGAGCGCACCTGGCGGCGGACCCGGAAGATGTGGGCCGGCACCTGGTGCGGGTCAAGGCGGACGAAGTTGCGCGATCCGTGCCAGCGATAGCGCGCCCCGGTCAGCAGGTCGTGCACGTTGAACGGCTGGTCGGCCGCCAGCCCCAGGACCTCGAGATCCAGCTCCACCCAGGCCGCCTGGGCATTGTGCGGGTCCAGGTTCACCGCCACCAGGATCAGGTTGTCCCCCGCGGACTTGCTGTAGACGATCATCTGGTCGTTGTCCGAGGGGTGGAAGCGCAGGCTGTGGTCGCTCTGGAGCGCCGGGTTCTCGCGCCGGATGCGGTTGACCAGGGCGATGAGCTCGCTCAGGCTGTCCGGCCGGTCCAGGTCCCACTCGCGGATCTGGTACTTCTCCGAGTCCAGGTACTCCTCGCTCCCCCGCTCGCGGGGCACGTGCTCCATCAGCTCGTAGGCCGGGCCGTAGAGGCCGTAGCTCGCCCCCAGCGTCGCCGCCAGCAGGAGCCGCTGCACGAACATCGGCCGGCCGCCGATCTGCAGCGGCTCGGTGAGGATGTCCGGCGTGTTGGGCCAGAGGTTCGGCCGGAAGTACTCCTTGACCTCCGTCTGGGTCAGCTCGGTGAAGTACTCCACCAGCTCCCAGCGGCGGTTGCGCCAGGGGAAGTAGTTGTAGGACTGGGTGAAGCCCAGCTTGGCCAGCCGGTACATGACCTTGGGGCGAGTGAACGCCTCGGAGAGGAACAGCGCGTCCGGGTGCTTGCGCTTGATCTCGGGGAGCGCCCATTCCCAGAACGGGAACGCCTTGGTGTGCGGGTTGTCCACCCGGAAGATCTTGACCCCTTCGTTCGCCCAGAAGTCCACGACGCTCGCCAGCTCTTCCCAGAGGGCCCGCCATTCCTCCGACTCGAAGTCGAAGGGATAGATGTCCTGGTACTTCTTCGGCGGGTTCTCGGCGTACTGGATGGTGCCGTCCGGCCGCTTGCGGAACCACTCCGGGTGTTCCTTGACGTACGGATGGTCCGGCGAGGCCTGATAGGCGATGTCGAGCGCGATCTCGACGCCATGCTCCTTCGCCTTCACGACCAGGCGCCGGAAGTCCTCCAGCGTCCCGAGCTCGGGATGGACCGCCTTGTGCCCCCCCTCCTCTCCGCCGATCGCCCACGGGCTGCCGACGTCGCCGGGTTGGGCTTCCAGGGCGTTGTTCTTCCCCTTGCGGAAGGCCTGGCCGATGGGATGGATGGGCGGCAGATAGAGGATGTCGAAGCCCATGCCGGCGACGTAGGGGAGGCGCGCCTCGCAGTCGCGGAAGGTGCCGTGTTTGCCGCCCGTGCCGGCCGAGCGGGGAAACATCTCGTACCAGGTGGAAAAGCGGGCGCGCTCGCGGTCCACCACCACCGCCAGCTCCTTGGGATAGACGGTCTCGAACCGGCGGTCGGCGTGGCGGTCCATGAGCGCGGCCAGCTCTTCGTCCAGCGCCAGGGTGAGGCGCGCGCCGTCGGACCCCGTCTCCAGGTCGTCGGCGAGGCCGGCGAGGACCCGGGCGTCGGAGTTGACCGCCCGCTCGCTCGCCTCGCGGACCAGGTTCGCGCCCACCAGCAGGTCGACGGTGACGTCCTGCCCGGCGTCGACGCGCTTCTTGAGGTCGCGCCGCCAGGTCTTGAAGTGATCCACCCAGGCGGCGATGGAATAGAGCCAGCGGCCCTGGGTGGAGGCGGAGAGCTCGGCCCGCCACCGGTCGTTGCCCAGCGGCTCCATGGCCGTCTCGTTCCACATCTCCTGCCCTTCGGGCCGCCAGAGCAGCCGGCAGGCGATGGCGTCATGGCCGTCCGTGAACGCGTCGGCCTCCACCGCGATCGGCTCCCCCACCACCCGCTTGATGGGGAACCGTCCGCAGTCGATCTCCGGCTCGACTCCCTCGATGACGACCCGCCGCCTGCCTTCCTCGTTCGGTATGGCCATGGCCCCCCCTTCAGTCCAACGGGGCATGGTTTACCAGAGTCGGGGGGGCGGTGACAAACGGAAGTCTTCTGCTAGTTTCCACCCGTGTTCCGCGTCGTCCCCCAAGGCCCCCTCACCCGCCTCGTCATGGCCCCGACCTTCCTCGGGCGGCCCATCCGGCAGGTGTCGGCCTACGTCTTCCAGGATCTCCTCATCGACACCGGTCCTCCCCCCACGGCGGCGCGGCTCGTCGAGTGGGTCCGGGGCTCCGGCGTGCGCCGGGTCGTCCTCACCCACCACCATGAGGACCACATCGGCGGCGGCGCCGCTCTCCAGGAGGAGCTCGGCCTCCCGGTCTTCGCGCCGGCCAACGCCGTGCCCCTCCTCGCCGAAGGGCTGCGAATGCCTCTCTACCGCCGGGCCGTCTGGGGCGGGCGGCCGCGGACGTTCCGCGCCGAGCCGCTGGGGCCGGTCGTCGAGGGCGAGGGGTACCGGCTGCGGGTCCTCCCCACGCCGGGACACGCGTTCACCCACGTCTGCCTCTTCGACGAGGAGCGGCGGTGGCTGTTCTCGGGGGATCTCTACGTCCACGAGAAGGTGAAGTTCCTGCGGAAGATCGAGGACGTCCGGGTCCATCTCGATTCGCTGCGGCGGGTGCTGGCCCTGGAGCCGGAGCTGCTCGTCTGCCACCACGCGGGCGTCCTGGAGAACGCCCGGGAGCGGCTGGCCCGGAAAATTGCCTGGTGGGAAGGACTGGCCGCCGAGGCGCGAGCGCTGCGTGACGCGAACTTCCCTGTCGCGGCCATCGCCCGCCGTCTCCTGGGCCGCGAGGAATTCCTCACCTACGCCAGTTTCGGAGATTTCTCCAAGCGCAACCTGATCCGCTCCTTCCTCCAAGGTTCCCGCTGAGCCCGCCGCCGTCAAACGGACGGCCGCGAAGCTAAGGATGCCGCGTGGAAGGCTTCGTGCACGGCATTTTCAGCTTCATGCGCGGCATTTCAAGGATTCAGCGTGGTAAATGAACTCTAGCGTCGCGGTATTTTTGGGGACGCGGAAGGCATTTCATCCTCCACACGCGGTATATCACGAGAGAATGCACGGTATTTTGATCCAGACTTGCGGTATTTCTAGCTTCGTGCGCGGCACATCCATCGGGGTGTGCGGTAAATCAACCGGAGCGCGCGGTATATTAATCGGGATGCGCGGTATATTCTCCGGGCCGCCTCGCGGTGGATCAGGGCTCAGGGATGGTCTTCACATCCTTCTCCTCGACCTTCGTCCAACCGTCCGGGTTGAACGACTTGATCTTCAGGGCGTCGGCTTCCGTTTCCTCGCCCAGGTCCTTCTGGTAGACGATGCCCTCGTGGCTGACCATGAACGTCATGACTCCGGAGTCGCCGTACTCCTCCGGGTAGGCGAGGACGGCGAAACCGCCGATCTGGTTCCCCTGAACGATGTAGTCGTAGGCGCCGCCGGGCGCGGCAGGACCTTGCGAGGTCAGCAGCCGGTAGCGATAGCCGTGATAGCCGACGTTCGCCGGCCCATAACCCTCCGCGGCGGCGGTGGCGACGAACTGGCCGATCGGGCTGATCGGATCGCCCTCTTCGGCGGGCCAGAACAGGCCGTCCCGAAGCCCGACAGTGCTGCGGAACTTCTGCGCATACTCGAGGATACCGTCTCCGTCGCGGTCGCGGCGGTAGTATTCGCCCTGCCCGTCGCCGACCGCGAGGCAGGTCTGGATGGCGCTCAGCTCGTTACGGCCGACGCGGCGGTCGATGATCTCTTCGATCCCCTCCTCGGTATCGAACGTCCAGCCGGTCCCTGACTTCACGAGCGGAATCGGGAACGGCCACGAATCGGCGCCGATGACGAGGGTCCGTGTCTTTTCATCGCCCGGCGTGAGCGCGTGCGATTCGTCATACAGGCGCAGGAACTCCTGGCGCTGGTTCTCATCGGCGACCGTATCCTCCGATGCGAAGATCCGTTCGGATTCCGGGCCGAAGATCGCCAGCAGCGTCGCGAGGTTGTAATTGCGGATCGCTCCGACGAAATCCTCCACCGCGGCTTCGGGCGTGGGGTACGCCTTCTTCTTCGCCGCGGCAGAGGCCACGGACGCGGAGGCGAAAAGGATCAAGGCGGCGACGAAGGCGATGGTCGCGCGCGTAGTGCAAAGTCTTCATGGCCCGTTCTCCCTCGGTTGGGTGGATCATCGCCGCCGCCCTCCTCCTCCCCGCCCTCCTCCTCCTCCTCCCCGGCTCATGCCTCCGCGGGAGCCGTAGCTGCCGGCGCGGGAGCCGCTGCTCATCCCTCCGAAGGCGCCGCGCCGACGAGGACCGGCCGCCGTAGCTGCCGCTGGAGCCGCGGCTGCCCGAGGACCGCGAGCCGGAGCCGACGTCGCGCGATCCAGCGCTCGGCCGCGAGCCGGAGCCGACGTCGCGCGATCCCGCGCTCGGCCGCAAGCCGGAGCCCAGGTCGCGCGTTCCCGCGCTCGGCCGCGAGCCCGCGTCGCCCGTACGTCCGCGGAAGGACTCGCGCGAGCTCGCTCCCGTCGAGCCGCGGTTGAACTTGGAGGCCGTCGCGTTGTCGCGGTAGGACACGCCTTTGCGGTGCTCGGGACTGTGCGACCACTTCTGGCCGCCGGTCCCGCCGCGGTTCGTGGCTCCGGCTCGGTCACCGGTCCGCCCGCCCTCGCCACGGCGCGCATCGACCCGATCTCCGCGGCTGCCGTCGCCGATGTTGTTGACCCGGTCGCCGTCCGCCGATGTTGATGTCGCCACCGTTCCAATCGATGTCGACGTCGTTGCCGCCCCAGCAGCAATCACCCCAGATACCGCCGACGACGATCCCGGCGCCCACGCCCCACCAGAAACCCGATCCCGGATAGCCGACCGGGGGCGGCCAGTAATACGGCGAATATCCATATCCCCAATACCCGTACATCGAATACGGGTCGTAGGTCGGGACGTAGACGACCTCCGGATTGGCCGACTCGATGACGATCACCTGCGTCTGCTCCTCGGTGGTGGTGGTCGTCGTGGTGGTGGAGGTCGCGGTTGCCTCCGCCGCAGGCGCCGCGGCCTGCTTGGTGACCTTCATGTGCTCGTCGCTCTTGAGGGTCCCCTCCGCCATCGCCTTGCCGCGCAGCGTCTGGACCATGTCGAAGACGTCCTTCTGCTGCGCCAGGAAGGCGTCGCCGAGCTTCTGCATCCAGGAGAGGTTCGCGTCCATCTTTTTCAGGACTTCCGGCGCGGCCACCAGCGACTTGACGCTTTCCTCCCACGGCTGCTTCTGCACCTCGGCGGCGAGCGCCTCGGGTTTGAGCGCCTTGTTCTTCTCCAGCCAGCGGTAGGCCTCGATGACTTCGATCGGATAGGTCGAAGCCATCAGGATCTGCGCGATGACGTTGTCCGGATAGAGGGCGATGGGCGCCAACAGCGCGGCCAGCTCGGACTCTGAAAATGATGGTCCCGCCGTCGCCGCGGTCCCCGCCGCCGCGGCCGGTCTGGCCTGCGGAGCGGGCGCCGCCTGTGGGGCGGGCGCCGCCGGCGCCGTCTGCGTGGTCGTCGTCGTAACGGTAGTCGTTTTCTGTTTGGGCGGCACGGTGACTACCCGCGGGGGAGGCGGCGGATAATAGCAAGCGCTCGCCGCGAGAAATACCGCGGCGATCCACACCCCTGAAGGCAACGAGCTGGTGCGAGATCTGCTCATGGCTTCCCGGTTCCTCTCTCAGGGCCGGCGTTTGCGGCTACCCGCCGTATGGATTGCCGCCGAGGGCGTTCGAAATGTCGGTGATCGCCTTCTGGGCGCGCACGCTGTTTCCCGCTTCGTCCAGCGGCGGCGACACGACCGCGATCCCGAACTTGCCGGGCGAGACGGCGATGAGGCCGCCGCCGACGCCGCTCTTGGCCGGCAGGCCGGTGCGGTACAGCCACTTGCCGGAATCGTCATACAGGCCCGCCGTCGCCATCACCGCGAGCACCTCGGGGACGTTGGCCGGCTTCATGACCTGCTTGCCGGTCACCGGATTCTTGCCGTGGTTCGCCAGCGTCGCCGCCATCATCGCGAGGTCCTTGGCGTTGACGGCGACCGAGCACTGCTCGGTGTAGATGTCGGTGGCGCGGGCCGGCTCGTCCTTGATGAAGCCGTAGGCGAGCATCAGGTAGCCGATCGCCTGGTTGCGCTGGTTCGTGGCCGCCTCCGATTCGTAGACCTCCTGGTCGACGGTGAGCGGGCGGCCCGCGAAGTCGGAGTAGAACGACAGGATTTTCTTCCAGATGTCGTCGCGGTTCTTGCCCCTGGACCATGCTGGTGGCGGTGATCGCGCCGGGGTTGACCAGCGGGTTCATCTCCGGTCCGCCGAGCGACTTCTGCGCCATCTCGATCGCCACGATCGAGTTGAACCGCATGCCGGTGGCATCGACGCCGATCCGGTTGGAGATCGCGTCCACGCCCTGGTCTTCGATCACCTTGGCCATGGTGAAGACCTTGGAGATCGACTGGATCGAGACCTGCGACTTGACGTCGCCCGCCGTGTAGACCTTGCCGTCGGCGGTGACGAGCGCGATGCCGTAGATCTTCGAGTCGACCTTGGCGAGCGCCGGGATGTAGTCGGCGTTGGCGCCTTCCTTGATGTCCTTGTATTTCTTGTAGGCGGCGTCGAGAGCGGCCTGGATCTCGGCCGGGGACTGCGCCGCCAGCGGCGCGGCGGCGAGGGCCCCCAGGACGAGCGTCAAAGCGATGCTGCACAGGAGAGCTGTTCTGCGGGCGTTCATGATCTAACCTCCAAACTTGCGGCCGAAGTTGTACTTGGCCGAGAACTGGATGCGGAAATCGTCGGACGTGAACCCGTCGCGGAAATTCTTGCGCTCGCCCCACTGGATTTCGGGTCCGAGCATGACTCCCTTGGTGGGGTAGAACATGATGTTCGCCAGCGCATATTGGCCCTGCGAGAAGGCGTCGTCGGACTGGCCGTTGGAGTTGTCGATGTCGAGCATCGACCAGCCGATGGCGCTCGACGACTTGTCGCTCCAGTTGACGTCGACGAACGCCACCAGGCCCAGCAACGGCAGGGCCTTGCCGTCGATCGGCGTCCTCGTGTTCCCCGGGTTGAGCTCGGCGCCGACGTCGACCGGCGCGTCGTTCATGTAGTTCTCCACGCCTTCGCCGTAGACGGCCGACAGGCGGAGCACGCTGTCGCCCAGCTTGACGTTGGAGCTGAGGTTGATGCCCCAGCCGGTGGTGCTGCCGGAGAGGTCGAACTGGTCGTCGAGAGTGTCGTCCCACTCCATGTAGCGCACGATTCCCGCGGCCTCGATGTAACCCCAGTCGCCGGCGTGACGGTACTCGGCCGAAACATCGGGATAGGGGAAGTGGCCGCGGAGGTTCTGGATCTCGATGCGGTCCGCGAAGTCGCCGCCGTCCGCCGAGGCGCCTGGCCGTTCGAGGGCGATCGTCAGCCGGCTATCGCCCTGGATCGGCATCCAGCGCACCTGGACGTTGCGGAAGAACACCATGCCGTTGGGACCCCAGTACTCGACCGAGTTGGGGAAGACGTCGATATCCATGAACGGGCTCCACGTCTGGCCGGCGCCGAACTGGCCGAGCTCGCCGTAGGCGTGACGCAGCCGGAACGTCGTCTGGCCGGCATCGACGCCGGTGCCGAAGAGCTCGAACTCGAAGATGGTCTTGATCTCGCCGGCGGAAGTTGGAATGTTCGCCTTGACGCCGAGGCGGCTCTGGCGGACGCCGGCGAAGAAATGGCCGTCCTCGCCGAATTGCCCCTCGAACGCCGGGAGCTTGGTGGGCCGCAGGACGTCGAACCAGTCCGGGTCGTTCTGCCCGAACTGGTAGCCCATGTCGAGCATGGCGAAGCCGTAGACTTCCATCGTCGGCCCTGGTTCTTCTTCGGCCTCCTGGGCCGCCGCCGGGATCGCGGCCGGCGCCAGAAGAATGATCAGCATCAGGCAATATAAACCGGCCCCTGGCCAAGCCGAGAGGCGGCGCGTCCTCGATCTCATCTGACTCCTCCTTTCACAGGCCTGGGAGGCCCCATGAGATTCATTCTCGCGCCAGCGGGAATCCGGCACTATTGGACCTTGGTCCTAGAACTCGATGCCGAGGCTGACCACCATGCGGAAATCATCCTGATCGGGAACGGTGCCGTCGGGCTCCGGTTGGACGACCTGCGTGCGGTCCCAGTACAGGCTCACGTCGAGGTCGAGGATGTCGGTGACGTCGATCTCGAGGCTCATCAAGGCGTGGTGGATGTAGCGGCCCGCGTCCTCCTGGGTGAGATAGAACGAGTAGTCGAAATTGAAGTCGACCGTCTCGGTCCATTCCTGCTCGAACGAGGTCGAGCCGGCGAAAGCGGCGGCGGACTGCTCTTCCTCTTCCCCCGCTTCGACGCCGACCCACTGCGTCCGCTGCCAGGCGAGACCCGCGGAGACCTGCCATTCCGTTCGCCGCGTATCGAAGATCTGGTAGCCCACCTCGGCTCCGGCCGCGGTCCGTGCGGCGAGGTTTTGAAAGGGATCGCGGTACCACTCGACGACGGCCGGTTTCACGAAGAAGCGGTCGGTGATGAAGTGGCTCCACTGGCCGCTGATCCGCTGATTGTTCGACGTGTCCGCGCCTTCGTTGCTGCTGTAGTTCGCGAAGTAATCGAGCTCGATGCGGTCGCGGACCCGGCGGTGCTCGATCTCCGCCGATACGTTCGCATCGACCTGATCGGTGTTGCCCTGGCGAACGGTCAGGCCGGCGCTGATCTTGCCGCCGAAAAGGCTGAACGGTTTCGACCATCCGGGAGCGATCGAGAGGATCTGGGATCGCGGGACCTCCCGCGGCTCGTCGCCGACGATCCGGACCTTTTCGCCGTCGATCACCAGCTTGCCCAGGAGGACCTCGCCGCCGGTCAGGCCGACGGCCAGGGTCCGGGCCGTCCGCACCTGCCGCACGTCCTTCCAGTCGAAAGTCCGCGGGCCGAACTCGACGCTGTCGAACAGCAGCTCGTCTTCGTACAGGGCGATCAGCTCGCCCTTGAGCCACTCGTCGGAATCGAGCTGGATCCAGTCGTGGGCGCCAGGGAGGTCCTCGCCGGAAGGCCAGCGCGGCTGGGCGGCGGGGCCGCTGCGCGGCGGCCGGCGGCGCCGCGGCCAGGATCAAGACCAGCAGAAACGTCGCGTACCGCATCGCCGCCCCGTCACGACTCCGTTCCGATCCGTCAATTCCGGCCCGAAGCCGGGGAGGGCTTCGGCGGCGGCGCCTTCTTTCCGGCGTTCGCTTTCTCCCACGCGCGCACCTTGATCCGCGCGGCGTCGAACAGGCGCTCGTAGTTTTCGAGCCGCACCTTCCGGCTCGCTTCCGGAGTGAGCCGCGCCCACAGGGCGTCATAGGCCTTGTAGACCTTCAAGGGCGATTCGATGCTGGCCGGCGCGACGACGTCCGAGCCGAACAGGAAGCGGTCCGGATACCGGTTGATGAGATCCGCCGCCGCTTTCACCGTCTCGGGGCTGCTGGTGATGTACTTGGCCGTCTCGTCCCAGGAGATGTCGATGTAGACGTGCCGCAGGTCGGGATTGGCCAGCGCGTGTTCGAGCATCGCGAGCTGGCCCGCGACGGGCTGCACGACGCGGCCGAGCCCGCCGTGGGCCCAGATCACCGTCGTGTCCGGGTGCTTGACCAGCAGCTCCCGCAACTGCGCGACCAGGTACGGCTCCTGGCCGGCCTTCGGGAACGGCATGTCCACGTCGTTGTGCAGGATCACGACGAGCCCGGCCTCGCCGGCGAAGTCGAGGATCCGGTGCAGGGCCGGATCGGTCAGCGTGGCCACCGGGCCCGACACCTTGGAGGAGACGAATTCCTTGTGGATGGTGAACTCGCCGATGCCGCTGAAGACGCCCGGGAAGGTGAGCAGCACGCGCCGGATGTGATCGGCGGCGTACATGTCGGCGGGGTTGAAGCCGGTGATCATCGGATCGAGGCGCGCCTGCTGCTCCGGCGGCCAGCGACCGGTAGGCCATGGCGATGAACGCGTCGCCGAACGAGTAGTAGTACAGCGGCGAATCGGTCTGCAGGTAGTAGTAGGGGGCGAAATCGCCGGTGTTCTCGTACTGCCACATCTGTTGCAGGGGGATGCCGAACAGCGTGGACCGTTTGACGACGTTGCCCATCATCGCCACGTAGTCCTTGACGTCGGTCCCTTCCTGCACGTAATTCGTGAGGTGGAAATGCGAGTCGTTGTAGAGATACTCCTGCGCCTGCGCGGGAAGCGCGCAGAGGCTCGCGGCTGCGAGCAGAAATCCAAGCCATCTTCGGGTGAGCATCTCGTACCCTCCTAGAAGTTCATCTCCAGGTTGGCATGGTAGACATTGCCATTGCCGCCGACCGGATAGGGCACCGCGGTGTAGCCGACGGGACAGTTGTCGAGGCTCAGCCACTCCGCGTTGAGGCGCAGCCCGCGCGTCTTGTGGAAGTGCCAGTTCAGTCCGGCACGCAGCTCCTGGGAGTCACCGAACCGCCCCTTGATCTCCGCGCCGCTCAGGTAGACCTGAAGGAGCTGCGGCAAGACCATCGCCGATGTCTGGACTTGATAGCCGTGATCGTCGATCTCGGCGATGCCGGACGTGTTCGTTCCCGAGAAGTCGCTGAGGTTGCGCCAGTAGTACTCGGCCTCGACGGCGAAGCCGCGGTACTTGAAAGCCGCGTCGATCGAGGTCATCTCGTAGGTGACCCGATCGACGTCGATTCCGGGTCCGAAGAGATCGTCCGTGAAGATGACGCTACCGTCGGTCAAACGGATTTGGCTGTTCTCGATGTTCTCCGTCCCCGGCTGCGCCTGCTGATCCTCGATGCTGCGCGTCCAATGCGCGCCGACCCGGGTCGCCAGGCGGGTGTGTCCCTCGAAGTCGCCGAAGGCCCCCAGCGGACCGAATTCCTTGGTGGTGGGAAGCCAGTTGATCATGATCGAGGTCGTGTTGAGCCCGTTGTCGAGCTGCGACGCGCTCACCCCCAGGGTGCTCAGGTTATTGCCGAGCATCGCCATGTAATTGAGCCCGGCGAGAAGCTCGCCCTTGACCCAGATGCCAGAGGTGTAGGAGCCGCGGAAGAACTCGTCCGAGGTGAGCCGGTCATCGACGCCCAGCCAGTAGGGAAACTGACCCTCGGTGCTACGCGTCGAAGGCAGCGACGTGATGCCGAATCCGGCGGTGATCCTGGGGCTGAACACGTAGCTGATGTTGCCGGCGCCGACGACCTGCGCCGGGTCGCCCTGCGCGGTGTTCGCCGACCAGACATAGAGGTAGTAGCGGAACTTTGGCGTCATGAACCAGCCGGAAAACGGGAGGAAGAACTTCAGCAACTGAATGTCCTCGCGCTGCTTCACGGTGAGCGTGTCACCGAAGAAGTTCTCGTAGGTGGGGTCGAGGCTCTCTTGATTCAGGTAGCGCGCGTAGGTGAAGAGTCGCATGTAGATCTCGCCCTTCTCGCCTTCATAGAGCCGGAAACCACGCATCGGAATGTATTCGGGACTCTTCTCGGCGACCGGAGGCGGCGCAGGCTCCGCCGGTACAGGCTCCCCCGGAGCGGGAACGGCCGCCGGCGCCGCGACCGCGAACTCGCCGCCGCAACCGCCGGTGACCCAGATTCCTTGGTCGTCGTAACCCCACGACTTGCCGAGCAGACAGGCGGCGGAGCCGGTGATTCGCACGAGCACGACGCCGGCCGACGTGTCGGCGGCGCAGTGCTGGCGTTCGCCCTGCTTGGATTCACAGGTCACCGTGTTCAGGTCGGCCGGCCGCGCTGGAGCGGCTCCCAGCGCCTGCACGGCGAACAACGTCGCGAGCAACAGAGTCTTGCCGTTCATCCCGGCTCCTAGAGCAGAAGTTGTACTCGGGTTTGAAAGAATTGGGTGGCGCCTCTCAAGTCGAAGCGATCGAGCTGGCCGTAGCCATAAGCGAATTCGAGCCGCATATGGTCGGAGAGGTGCCAGTTCACCATCGGCGTGAATCTCCAGAATTTGCCGCCGCGGAGCGTCCCGTCGTCCAGATCGATGTAGGAGAGCCGCGCCACGGCCTCCCAGGCCCCTGGGCCGCCTTCGAAAACGGTCCTGGCCGGCGAGACCGAATTGAAGAAACCGCCGCGGGTGTTGTACGTGCGGGTCTCCCCGGTGATGAGCCAGGTGACGGCCAGGTCGCCGCCGTGGAAAAAAGGATCGCCGGCTTCCGGCGCATCCGCCCGCTGCACGAAATACTCGGTTCCGAACAGCCAGGGACCCGGCCGGTAGTACGCCTCCAACGCGAGCATCCTGGTTTCGTCGCACTTGAAAATGCCGGTGTCGACGAAGTACGGCGCGGGAAAGGCCTCGGGCCGGGAGCGCAGTCTCAGCTCGCCCTCGTCCGGTTTGCCGTAGCGGCCACTGATGCCGAGGTGCAGAAGCCTGCGGGTCTCTTCAGAGGCGATGGGAAGCCACGCGAGCCGTCCCACGACTTGTGTTTCATAGGTGGAAAAGGTCTGTCCTTCGGAGAACCAGTCTTTGTAGACGCCGAGGTTCCACAGGATTTTTTTGTCGGGGAGGTAGCCGAGCCACTTGACGCCGTCCGCCAGAATGGGGATGGTGGCGTCGTTGATGGTGGCGCGCTCCATCGTCCAGCCCGAGTACCCGACCATGACTTTGTTCAGGGAGAACCCTTCCTTGGTGCGGCCGACGAAGATATGCCCTTTGATCTCCGGCACCTCGACCATGACGCCGGTCTCGCGAACGAGGAACTCGTCGGTCGGGCCGTCGTACAGGATCCCGGACGTCCAGGTGACGGCTCTCTTGGTGAACTGGGGGAAGCGCCCCTTGAGCGAGAAACGCGCGTCGCGGACCTTCCAATCGGGCTCGAGGTCGAACTGCTGCTCGCTCTCCTCGTCCTGTGAGTAGGCCGCGCCTTCGAAGAGGAGCCCGCCGCCGACGCGGATGGTGAAATACGGCCCTGCGTATTCGTTCCACTTCATCATCTTTCGCCGCGGCGGCTCGACGCCGTCCGCTTCACTGGCGTCGATCGTGTCGTCGAGCGTCGGCTGGGCCGTGCCCGCGCTGTCCGTGACGGGTCGCAGGCGGCTCCTGCCCGCGGGCCGGGCCCGCAGTCATCACCAACGCCGCCGCGAGCAGCACGTACGTCCAAGGCGCGCGGCGGCGAGTTGATGGGCCGTCAATATTCACGGAAGAGCCTCTGCAGGTCTTGCGGCGAACGGTTCTTGAGCAAGGCGAGCGACAGCAGGACCCGGGCCTTCTGCGGGTTCAGCTCGTCGGAGGCGATGAAGTTCAGCTCGTCGTCGTTCACCTCCACGTTGCGGCCGACGTTCCCCGTGGCCACGCGGCTGCTGCGCACCACCACGACTCCCTTTTTCGCGGCGCGAGCGGCGGCGTCGAGCGAAACCTTGTTCATGTTGCCGTTGCCGACGCCGGCGATGACGATGCCCTTGGCGCCGTTCGCCGCCGCGGCGTCGATCAGATCCGGCGACATGTCGGCACAGCCGAAGATGATGTCGACGCGCGGCAGCTTGGTCACGCCGCGCGACGTCGAACTCGCTGCCCGTGGTGTGCTTCCAGGGCGGCGTGGAATACCAGTCGTTCTGGCCATAGGCGGCGGTGCCGACCAGGCCGCGCACCGGCGACATGAAGGTCTGCACCGCGGTGGTGCTGGTCTTGGTGAGGGAGTGCGCGGCGTGGATCCAGTCGTTCATCAGCACCAGGACGCCGCGCCCCTTGGCCTGCGGATCGGCGGCCACGCCGACGGCGTTGTAGAGGTTGAGCGGACCGTCGGCGCTGACCGCGGTGGAGGGCCGCATCGAGCCGACCAGCACGACCGGCTTGTCGCTCTTGACCACCAGGTTGAGGAAGTACGCCGTCTCCTCCATGGTGTCGGTGCCGTGCGTGATGACGACGCCGTCGACCGCCCCGGTCGGCAGCAGCTCGTTGATGCGCTTGGCCAGCTTCAGCATGATGTCGAACGACATGTCCTGCGAGCCGACGTTGGAGATCTGCTCGCCCTTGACGTTGGCGAGGTCCTTGATGCCGGGGACGGCGGCCAGCATGGCGTCGATGGTCACGGCGCCGGAGGTGTAGCCGGACTGGGTGCCGGTGGCGGCCGCGCCCGCGATGGTGCCGCCGGTCGCGAGGATGACGATGTTGGGTTTACTGCCCTGGGCGACGGCGCTCTGCGCGCTCGCGACGACGAGCAGCGCGACCATCGCAACGCGGATCTTCAAGGAAGCTTTCATAGAAGTTTTCCTTTCCGGTGCGTACCGCTATGGTTTCGGATAGACGCTGCGATCGAGGTTGGTCAGCTTGACCGGATCGAGGAGGTCCGCGATCTGCGCTTCGGTGAGGATCTTCTTCTCGCGGATGACCTCCAGGATTCCCTTGCCGCTCTTGTAGGCTTCGGCGGCGAGCTCCGTGGCCTTTTCGTAGCCGACGACGGGATTGAGCGCCGTCACGATGCCGACGGTGGTCTCCAGGTAGCGCTCGAGCACCTTTTCGTTCAGCGAGATGCCGTCGATGCACTTCGTGCGCAGGGTCTTCGAGGTGTTGAACAGGAGATGCTGCGACTCCATCATCGCCACGCCTTCCACCGGCTCGTACGCGTTGAGCTGCAGTTGCCCGCTGTGCGCGGCGAGGTTGACGACGTAGTCGTTCCCCATGACGCGGAAGGCGACGAGGTTCACCAGCTCCGGGATGACCGGGTTGACCTTGCCCGGCATGATGGAAGAGCCGGGCTGCATGGCCGGGAGGTTGATCTCGGCGAGGCCGGCCCGCGGCCCGGAGGCGAGCAGGATGAGGTCGGAGGCGATCTTCGAAAGCTTGATCGCCACGCTCTTGAGGGCGCGCCGAGTAGACGACGAATCCCTGCTGGTCCCAGGTCGCCGCCAGCATGTCGGACGCCGGCACGATCGGCTTGCCGGTCGATCTGCGCGAGGTGCGCGGCGCAGCGTTCCGCATACCCCTTCGGCGCGTTGAGGCCGGTGCCGATCGCGGTGGCGCCCATGTTGACCGTGTAGAGGTACTTCTCCGCGTCGCGCAGGAACTGGATCTCGCCCTCCAGCGAGGCGGCGAAGGCGTGGAATTCCTGCCCCACCGTCATCGGCACCGCGTCCTGCAGCTCCGTGCGGCCCATCTTGACGATGCGCAGGTATTCATTGCCCTTCCGCCGGAAGGAGGCGGCCAGTTGCTGCAGCTCGGAGATCAAGGCGTCGTTGCGGAGCATGAGGGCGACCTTGATCGCCGTGGGATAGGAGTCGTTCGTCGACTGCGACATGTTCAGATCGTCGTGCGGCTCGACGACGTGGTACTCGCCCTTGGCGTGTCCGGCCAGCTCGAGGGCGACGTTGGCGAGCACCTCGTTGGCGTTCATGTTGGTCGAGGTGCCGGCGCCGCCCTGATACCAGTCGGTGTGGAACTGGTCGTGATATTTGCCGTCGCGAACGGCCTGGCAGGCCTTCTCGATCATCGCCAGCTTCTCTTTCGGCATGGCGCCGACGTCGGTGTTGGCGCGCGCCGCCGCCAGCTTCACGATGGCCCACGCCTCGAAGAAGCCGGGGTAGTGGTTGGTGTTGACGCCGGAGATCTGGAAGTTCTCGAGCGCCCGCGCGGTCTGCACGCCGTAGTAGGCGTCGGCCGGGATCGCTTTCTCGCCGAGGAGATCCTTCTCCATGCGGGTCTTCCCCGTCTGCGACGCGGCCGGCGCCGCGGCGGCGAAGAGCGCGGCACAAAGCAGGACCAGTCCACCCGCGACGACCGTCCAGCCTCGCGTTCGCGGCCCGACATCCTTGGAAAACTTGACAAATCTCATAAATCCTCCTCACGGACCTGGACGATTGGCTTGGATGGCTCTCACCGTTCACAGTCTCGTACAGCGCCGGAAAGGGCGGGTATTGGACCTTGGTCCAACCGATCGTCACCAACGTCCTATAGCTGTGGCGGAGACCCCTTACTACCATGCAAGGAGACGCCTCTCCGGCCGCTTCCTGGAGCGGCCCTGGCTGCGCCACTTTCAAAGGAGGAACCGGGAAGCCATGAGACGAGCTCGCACGACATCGTTTCTGTCACGGGCGGGGGTCGCCGCGCTTCTCTTCGCGCTGGCCGCTTCCGCTTCCGCCCAGCAGGCCCCGCCGGCGGCCCAGCCAGCCGCCGCGCCGGTATTTACAGAGGCCGAGCTGGCTGCCCTGCTGGCGCCCATCGCCCTCTATCCGGACAACGTCATCGCGCAGATCCTGATGGCTTCGACCTATCCGATCGAAGTCATCGAGGCTAAACGCTTTTTGGACAAGAACAAGAACCTCAAGCCCGAGCAGCTCTCCGCCGAGGTGGAGAAGCAGGAGTGGGAGGACAGCGTCAAGTCGATGGTGGCGGCGCCCGAGGTCCTGAAGATGATGGACGAGAACCTCGGCTGGATGCAGAAGCTCGGCGACGCCTTCCTGGCGCAGCAGAAGGAAGTCTTCGCCATGGTCCAGACGCTGCGCAGCAAGGCGATGGAGGAGGGGAACCTCAAGAGCGACGAGCACATGAAGGTCTCCACGCAGGCCGCGCCGGCGCAGGCCACCGCGACCGCCACCTCCCAGACCACGGTCGTCAAGGAGGAGACTCAGACGCAGGTGATCGTCATCGAGTCCTCCGACCCGGAGGTCGTCTACGTCCCGACCTACAGCCCGACGACGATGTACGGGGCCTGGGGTTATTCCTACCCACCGTATTACTGGCCGCCGCCGGTCGGTTATCCGGGGTCGGGTTTCTGGTGGGGCATGGGCGTCGGCATCGCCATCGGCGGCGCCTGGGGCGGTGGCTGGGGCGGCAACGACGTCGACATCGACTGGAACGGCGGCGACATCAACATCGGCGGCGGAGACCGGGTCAACAACATCAACCGCGGCGACAGGACCACCACGAGGACCGGCGACCGGGCCGGCACAACGAACCGCAGCGGCACCCGCCAGGGCGGCCAAGCCAGTCAAACCGGCCAGAAATCTGGTCGCACAGTCCCGAGCACCGCAAAGGCGCGTCGTACCGCGACAGCGCGACGGCCTCGAAGTTCGGCGACCGCGCTGCGGCGGGAACGGGAGCGAGCTCGCGCGAGTCCTTCCGCGGACGGACGGGCGAAGCGGGCTCGGGCTCGCGGCCGAGCGCCGGCACCCGCGACGTCGGTTCCGGATCCGGCACCGGTTCGCGGCCGAGCGCCGGAACGCGCGAGGGCACCGGCACGCGGCCCTCCACCGGCACCGGCACCCGCGACGTCGGCTCCGGCTCCGGATCAAGGCCGAGCGCCGGCACGCGCGACGTCGGCTCCGGTTCCGGCTCGCGGCCTTCCGCCGGCACGAGCAGCCGCGGCTCGAGCGGCTCCTACGGGGGATCGCGCGGGAGCGGCTCCTACAGCGGCTCCTCGGGATCGCGCGGGTCGAGCGGCGCCTTCGGGGGAATGAGCAGCGGCTCGCGCTCCGGCAGCTACGGCTCGCGCGGCAGCGCGAGCCGGGGAGGAGGAGGATACAGCAGGGGAGGAGGGGGAGGAGGAAGACGGCGATGATCCACGAGACGGAAACAGGAGGAGCCATGAAGACTTCGTACGCACGCGCGGCGGCCGCCATCGCCGCCGCGTTGATCCTCTTCACTCTCGCGCCGGCGGCCGCCGGCGCGCCGAAGGGTAAGGCCTACACCACGCCCGAAGAAGCGGTGGAGGCCTTCGCCGAAGCGGTCCGCAAATACGACCTCAAGACGCTGCTGGCGATCTTCGGCGAGGAATCCGAGCGGCTCTTCGCGTCGGAGGATCCGACCGCGGACCAGAACCAGCGCCAGGAGTTCCTGCGGCAATACGACCAAAAGCACGAGCTCGTGTCGCTCGATGACAAATATGAAGATCCTCGTCGTCGGCCCCGACTCCTGGTCGATGCCGATCCCGCTCGTGAAGGTCGGGGACCGGCTGGGCGTTCGACACCGAGGTGGGGCTCGAAGAGATCCTCAACCGCCGCATCGGCCGCAACGAGCTGAGCGCGATCCAGACCTGCCTCGCGATCGCCGATGCGCAACGCGAATATTTTCGCCGCGACCGCGACGGCGACGGCATCCTCGAGTACGCGCGGACGTTCCGTAGCACCGTCGGGCTTCGCGACGGCCTGTACTGGCGCGCCGAAGCGGGCGAGCCGCCGAGCCCGATCGGCGAGCTCGTCGCCACCGCCGCGCAGGAGGGTTACGGGCCGGGAGACACCGCCTATCACGGATACCGCTACAAGTTCCTGACCGCGCAGGGCCCCGCCGCGCCCGGCGGCGCCTACGACTACCTCGCCCGCGACAACCAGATCGGCGGCTTCGCCATCCTCGCCTACCCGGCCGATTACGGCGACTCAGGGATCATGTCGTTCCTGCTGAGCCACTCGGGCGTCGTCTACCAGAAGGACCTGGGCGAGAAAACCGGGGAGGAGGCCCAGAAGATGAATTCGTTCAACCTGGATGGATGGACGAAGGTGGACGAGCAGGACCTGGCAGACCATCCCCGAGCCTTGACCGGCTGACCTCAACCTTGGATCAGGCCCTGCCTGCGCAGGGCCTTTCCCGCCGCCTCGACGACCGCCGCGACGACCTGCTGGGTGTGCTGAGGGTTGAAGGTCTCGCTGACGCCCGCCCAGATCAACTTGTCCTCGGGGAGGGAGTAGATGTTGATCTCCACCCGGATGGTCGTGTCGACGTTCAACTCGGCGGGCATGCCGTAGGAACCCCAGAAGCTGCCGCCATAGGTGTTGTCGGACAGCGGATCTTCATGAACGGTCCAGCTCACATCCTGCTTGGCGGCGGCCAGGCGCAGGACGATCACGCCGTCGAAGCCTTCCCGCCGCAGCACCTCCTTCGCCCGTTCGCGGTCGCCGAAGTCCGCCACGCTGAGCACCTTGTAGCCTTGCACGGACTGTACGCCTTTCAGGTCGGCCTGCAGCTCGTCCTCGGCGAAGCTGCGGATGGATTCGTTGTTGAGGATGGCGAGGGCGAGGACCTTGTTGAAACGCAGCGGTCCGGCGCCCGGCGCTTTCCAGGACTCCACGATGCGCGTGGAAGTGCCGGTGGCGCATGCGGCGAGCGCCAGCCCGGCCGCGAGAAACACGGCTCTATGGATGCATCGTGCTCGACATGTCTGCCTCTCTTTCTGAAATCATGGGTAACCGTGGGGCGCGGCGGGGAAAAAACAGGAACCCGGCGGGGCTTCAGACGAGCCCCGCCGGCGGCCTCTCATCATTTGCGGGCGGCCGGCTTCGGCGGGAAGTCGCGAAGCAGCTTCGAGATCGCCTTGGCGGCCTGTTTCTCCCGCTTGTTCTGCTTCACCTTGAGCTCGTCCTGCGCCACCCCCCGCCAGACGAGCGTCTTGGTCGAGGCGTCGAAAATGTCGACGACGAGAGTGCCCTCGGTGTACTCGCTCACGGTGGTGGTCGAGGAGCCGACGCCGCCCCACCCCCAGCCGCGGTAGTAGCCGCCGCCATAGCCGCCCGTGTAGAAGGTGCTGAGCTGCTGCTTCTCCTTGGTGGCGCCGTGCACCAGGATGTGCACGTCGGGCGTATCCTTCGTGTTCTGCCAGCCCTTGGCCGTGAAGGCGGCGGTGAGCTGCTCGAGCAGGTACTTCTCGCCGATCGGATTGCCCCAGGGAGTCGCGACCTCGATCGTAAAGGTCTTGTACTTCGAGAAGTCCACCGAGCGGTCGACGGTCGTTTCGACCTGCTGCGCCATCGCCGCTGCGGCCATGGTCAGCGCCAGCCCACAAATCGACGTTGCGATTCTGTTCATGATCGCCTCCTGGCCTCAGGCTAAGGTCGGCGCTGAGGGCTCACAAGTTGGACCTTGGTCCAACCCAGGAGGTAGGCAGAGGGGGAAAGGGGGAAAGCCGCCGGCCGGCGGCTTCCCGGATTTCAGGCCGCGAGGGTCAGACCGCGATGGCCAGCGGCGTTTCCATCAGGACCGGCGCCGACGCCTCGATCTCCTCGAAACGCGCCGTGAAGTGGCGGAGCACCTTGGGCTTGTAGGTCATCCGCAGCCCCTTGAGGGTGTCGCGCTGGGCGCGGATGTCCTCCAGAACTCCGACGACATACTCCAGGTGGGAGTTGCTGAAGACGCGCCGGGGCACGGCGAGGCGGACGAGCTCCATGGGGGACGGGATCAGCTCGCCCGTCTCCGGATCGTCGGTGCCGAACATGACGCTGCCGATCTCCACGCCCCGCACGCCGCCCTCGCGGTAGAGGGCCACGGAGAGCGCCTGGGCCGGGAACTCGGTCTGCGGGATGTGCGGCAGGAGCTCGCGGGCGTCGATGTAGACGGCGTGGCCGCCGGTGGGCTGCATGATCGGGATGCCGGCCTCGCTCAGCATCCGGCCGAAGCTCTCCACCTGGCCGATGCGGAACTGGAGATAGTTCTCGTCCAGCACCTCCCGCAGGCCGCGCGCCACGGCCTCCAGGTCGCGGCCGGCGAGGCCGCCGTAGGTCGGAAAGCCCTCGATGACGACCAGCCGCTGCTTGAAGAGCTCCAGGAGATTTTCGCAGCGGGTGGCGAGGAAACCGCCCATGTTGGCGAGGCCGTCCTTCTTGGCGCTCATGGTGCAGCCGTCGGCGTAGCTGAAGATCTCGCGCACGATCTCGGCGACCGAGCGGTTCTTCTGGCCCGCCTCGCGCTGCTTGATGAACCAGGCGTTCTCGGCGAAGCGGCAGGCGTCGATGTAGAAGGGGACGCCGTGCTCGCGGCACAGCTTGGAGACGGCCTTGACGTTGGCCAGCGAGACCGGCTGGCCGCCGCCCGAGTTGTTGGTCAGGGTGAGCATGCAGACCGGGATGTTGCCCCGCTCGTCCTTGAGGAGCCGGCGCAGCTTCATGAGGTCCATGTTCCCCTTGAACGGGTGGTCGGCCCGGGGGTTCCGCCCCTCGGGGATGACGAGGTCGAGGGCAACGCCGTCGTTGGCCTCGATGTTGGCGCGGGTGGTGTCGAAGTGGTTGTTGCTGGGCACCACCATGCCAGGCCGGGTCAGAAGGGTGGAGAACAGGAGGTTTTCCGCCACCCGTCCCTGGTGGACGGGCACGAAACAGGGGAAGCCGAAGACGTCGCGGATGGAATCCTGGAGATGGTAGAAGTTGCGGGCGCCGGCGTAGGCTTCGTCCCCTATCATCAACCCGGCCCATTGCGAGTCGGACATCGCGGAGGTGCCGGAGTCGGTGAACAGGTCGATGAAGACCGCTTCCGAGGGGATCTGGAAGAGGCTGAATCCCCCCTCCACGAGAAGGCGCTCACGCTCCTCGCGGGACAGCAGCTTGATCTTTTCGACGACTTTGACGCGCCACGGCTCGGGCAGAGGTCTGCTCATCTACGTATCCCCCCAATTGGAAGCCGCTTTGGGAGCGGCAAAAAACATCAAGAAATGTCGATTTAACGACAAGCTCTACGTCAGCACTAACCCGCGAGTTACATCCTGAGTGCGCGAGGGAGCATAAACCGGGACAAGCCGGAAGGGAAGATGGGAGTGGTATAGCATCCCCCGGGCATGCCGACCTCCCCCGCTCCCCTGATCGAGCTTCGCGGCCTCACCAAGCACTATGACGAAGGCGGACGGCGCCGGACGGTGCTGCGGGACGTGGACGTGGCGATCGGGCGCGGCGAGCTGGCGGTGCTGGTGGGGCGCAGCGGATCGGGCAAGTCGACCCTGCTGAATCTGCTCTCCGGCATCGATCAGCCCAGCGCCGGCGAGGTGGTCATCGACGGCGTCTCCCTCTCCGGCCTCTCCGAGCGCGAGCGGACGCTGTTCCGGCGGGAACGGATCGGCTTCGTCTTCCAGTTCTTCAACCTCATCCCCACCCTTACCGTGGAGGAAAACCTGCTCCTCCCCATGGAGCTGAAGGGGAAGGTCGGCGCCGCGGAACGGCGGGCGGCCCTGGACCTCCTCGCCGAGGTCGGGCTGGCCGACCGCGCCGCGAGCTTTCCGGACCTCCTCTCCGGCGGCGAGCAGCAGCGGGTGGCCGTGGCCCGCGCCCTGGCCCACGATCCCTCGCTGGTGCTGGCGGACGAGCCCACCGGCAATCTGGACCTCGAAACCGGCCTCCAGGTGCTGGAGATCCTCGACCGCCTGACGCGGCAGGCCGGCAAGACCATGGTCATGGTCACCCACAGCCCCGAGGTGGTGGGGATCGCCGACCGGGTCTTCCGCGTCGAGGACTGCCGGCTGGTGGAGAAGGAGCGGGGATGACCCTGCTCCGCCGCTCCAGCCTGCGCTATCTCCTCCGCCATCCCTGGCAGTTCGGGCTCGCCGTGCTGGGGGTGGCCCTGGGAGTCGCGGTGGTGGTCTCCATCGATCTCGCCAACGGCAGCGCCCGCCGCGCCTTCACCCTCTCGACCGAGGCGGTCACGGGCCGGGCCACGCACCAGGTCGTGGGCGGACCCGGGGGATTGCCGGACGCGGTCTTCCGCCGCCTCGTCGTCGACGCGGGGATCGACCGCGCGGCGCCGGTGGTCGAGGACTGGGTGACGGTCCCTTCCGGACCGGGACGCCCTTTCCGCCTCCTCCACCTGCTGGGCGTCGATCCCTTTTCCGAGGCGCCTTTCCGGGCCTACCTGAGCGGCGTGCCGGACCCGTCCCGGACCGGCGGCGGCTCCATCGACCTCGCTCCCCTGCTCACCCGCCCGAGCGCCGGCGTGCTCTCGGCGCGCACGGCGGCGGAGATGGGCGTCGCGGTCGGCGGCTCGTTCACGGTGCGGGCCAATGGCGTCAAACGCCGGGTGGAGCTGGTGGGCGTGCTGGAGCCCGCGGACGAGAACACCCGCCGGGCGCTGGCCGACCTCCTGGTCATGGACGTCGCCGCCGCTCAGGAGCTGCTGGGGCGGGTCGGCCGTCTCGACCGGATCGACCTCATCCTCGAGGAGCGTCAGATCGCCCGCGCCGCCGCGGCGCTGCCGCCCGGCGCCCGGATCCTCCCCGCCGAAGGCCGCACCCGGACCACCGAGGAGATGACGCGCGCCTTCCGGCTCAACCTCACGGCGCTCTCGCTGCTGGCCCTGATCTGCGGGATCTTCCTCATCTACAACACCATGACCTTCTCGGTGGTCCAGCGGCGGGAGTGGATCGGCATCCTGCGCACCCTGGGCGTAACCCGCCGCGAGATCTTCGCCCTGGTCCTGGGCGAGGCGCTGGTGGTGGCATTGCTCGGCACGGCCGCCGGTCTCGGCGCGGGGGTCCTGCTCGGGCGCGGGCTGGTGCGGCTGGTGACGCAGACGATCAACGACCTCTACTTCGTGGTCACGGTGCGCGAGCTGGCGGTGCCGGCCGCGACGCTCCTGGAGGGAGCGGCGATCGGGATCGGTGCCACGCTGCTGGCGGCGCTGGTGCCCGCGTTCGAGGCCACGCAGGCCGCCCCCCGCGATCGGCGCTCACCCGCTCGGCGCTGGAATCGCGGCTGCGCCGGGCGCTGCCCCGGGCCACGGCCATCGGCATCGGCCTGATGGCGCTGGGCGCGGGGCTCCTGGCCATCCCCGGAAGCCTCGGGGTGAGCTTCGGCGGGCTGTTCGCGGTGATCCTCGGCTTCGCCCTCCTCGCGCCGGTGGCCACCGTGCTGCTGATGGGCCTGCTCCGGCGCCCCCTGGGAGCGCTCTTCGGGCTGCTCGGCCGGATGGCGGCGGGCGGCGTGGTCGCCTCCCTCTCCCGCACCGCGGTGGCCATCGCCGCGCTGGTCATCGCGGTGTCGGTCACCGTGGGGATCGGGGTGATGATCGACAGCTTCCGGCGGACGGTGGTGCGCTGGCTGGAGATGTCGCTGCAGTCGGACGTCTACGTCTCCGTGCCCAGCCGGGCCGGGGGCTTCAGCGGCCCGGACCTCGACCCCGAGGTGGCCCGGCGGGCGGCGGCGCTGGCGGGGGTCGAGAGGGCCGCGCTGATCCGGCGCGTGGAGCTTCCCACCCCGGAAGGCTCCATCCGTCTGGTGGTGATCGGATCGGACGAGACCGGACTGCGGCGCTCCTTCGAGCTCAAGGAGGGGCGCCAGGACGAGGCGTGGCCGGCCTTCCAGGCGGGAGACGCGGTGCTCGTCTCCGAGCCCTATTCCTCCCGCACCGGCGTCCGCGCCGGGGACGCCGTCCGCCTGCCCACCGGGCGCGGGGACCGGGACTTCCGCGTGGCCGGCGTCTACTACGACTACGCCTCCGACCGCGGGGTCGTCCTGATGAGCCGGCGCGCCTACCTGCGGAACTGGAACGATCCCTTCCTTTCCGGCTTCTCCCTGGAGCTGGCTCCCGGAGCGGATCCGGATCAGGTCGTGGAGCGGCTGCGGAAGGCGATCGGCGCGGAGCGGGCCCTGGCGATCCAGTCCAACCGGTCGCTCAAGCGCCTGTCCCTGGAGGTCTTCGACCGCACCTTCCTGATCACGGGCGTCCTGCGGCTGCTGGCGGGGCTGGTGGCGTTCATCGGCGTGCTCTCGGCGCTGATGGCGCTGCAGCTCGAACGGTCGCGCGAGCTGGGGGTGCTGCGCGCCAACGGCATGACGCCCGGGCAGGTCTGGCAGCTCGTGACCTCGCAGACGGGCCTGATGGGCCTCGCCGCCGGCCTGCTCTCGATCCCGGTGGGCCTCGCCCTGGCGGCGATCATGATCTACGTGGTCAACCGGCGCTCCTTCGGTTGGACGATCCGCATGGAAGTCTCCCCCGGCGTCCTCCTCCAGGCCCTCCTCCTCGCCCTGGCCGCCGCCCTCCTCGCCGGTCTCTACCCGGCGTGGAAGATGGCGCGGACCTCGCCGGCGCTGGCGTTGCGGGAGGAGTAGCCATGCGACGGTTCCTCGTCCTTTTCGTCCTCTCTCCTCGGCTGCCAGGAACCCCAGCTCGAGCCCAGAGCCTCCCTCTCCGTAGCCGGCGCCCTGCGAGCGGCGAACGACCAGGGCTATGCCCGCGCCCTGGAGCCCCGGGACTTCAGCTTCCCCGCCGACCACGGCCCCCATCCCGAGTTCCGCACCGAGTGGTGGTACTACACGGGCAACCTGGAGACCGCCGAGGGCCGGCGGTTCGGCTTCCAGCTCACCTTCTTCCGCTCCGCCCTGGCGCCGGAGATGCCCGCCCGGGAATCGGAGTGGGCGACCCGCCAGGCCTGGCTCGCCCATTTCGCGGTGAGCGACGTCGAGGGCGAGCGCTTCCGCTCCTCCGAGCGCTGGAGCCGGGGCGCCGCCGGACTGGCGGGGGCGCGGATGGAGCCGTTCCGGGTCTGGCTGAAGGACTGGTCCGCCCAGGCGGCCGGAGGCCCGGTGTTCCCCATGCGGCTCCAGGCCTCGGCCGAGGACGTGGGCCTCGACCTCACGCTCCAGCAGGGGAAGCCGCCGGTGCTCCAGGGGGAGCGGGGGCTCAGCCGCAAGAGCGCGGAGCCGGGCAACGCCTCCTATTACTACTCGCTGACCCGCATGCCCGCCGAGGGCACGGTCCGCCTGGGAGGCGAACGCTTCGCGGTGACCGGGCTCGCCTGGATGGATCGCGAGTGGAGCACCAGCTCCCTGGGCGCGGATCAGGTGGGCTGGGACTGGTTCGCGCTCCAGCTCTCCGACGGCTCCGACCTCATGCTCTACCAGCTCCGCCGCAAGGGCGGCGCGATCGATCCGGCGAGCAGCGGGACCTTGGTGGGGCCGGACGGCGGGTCCGCGCCTCTCTCCTCCACGGACTTCTCCATCGTCGCCTCTCTCCCGCTGGACGAGCCCGCGGAGCGGCGCCGCGCTATCCGGCCCGCTGGCGGGTGCGCGTCCCCTCCGCGGGGCTGGACCTGGAGATCCGCCCCCTTCTCGCCGACCAGGAGCTGGACGTGTCCTTCCGCTACTGGGAAGGCGCGGTGGCGATCACGGGCGCCCGCCGCGGCCGTCCGGTGCAGGGGCGGGGTTACGTCGAGCTGACGGGCTATACGGACAGCCAGAACCAGTAAGAAACGCCCTTCCAAAGACGTTGGGAGGATGTGCGCGCGCAACCTTCACGCACGCACGTCGTAACTGTGCCGGCGTCCGTCCTGGGGACGGAGAGAGCCTCCTCATCCTGTCTGTTCCAGACGGGCGCCGGCACGGTGTTTACAGTACGTCATTCCACGCTGGTTCGTGGCATGATGCCCTTTATCAGACCCGGAAGGAGAAGCCATGAAGAAATCCCTTCGTTTCGTTCTGTCGCTCCTGGCGGCGACGGCCCTCCTCGCGGGCGCGCCGCTCCAGGCCGCGCCGCAGGCCGCCGCCGCGAAGGCGCCGCCCCAGGCAGCCCGGCAGGTCAAGCAGTACACGATCGAGCAGTTCCTCGCCAATACCACCTACAGCGGCGGCTCGTTCTCGCCCGACAGCAAGAAGATCCTGTTGAACAGCAACGAGACGGGCGTCTTCAACGTCTACGCCATGCCAGCCGGCGGCGGCAAGCCGGCGCAGCTCACCAGCTCCAAGGTGAGCGCGGTCTTCGGGATCGGCTACTTCCCCAAGGACGAGCGGTTCCTCTACTCCAGCGACCAGGGGGGCAACGAGCAGACGCACATCTACGTGCAGTCGCCCGACGGCAAGGTCCAGGACCTCACCCCCGGCGAGAAGGTGAAGGCCAACTTCGAAGGCTGGACCACCGACGACAAGGGCTTCTTCTTCAGCACCAACGAGCGCGACCCCGCCGCCTTCGACCTGTACGAGATGTCGTTCGACGGCTTCGGGCGCAAGCTCCTGTACCAGAACGACGGCAAGTACCAGCTCGGCGGCATCTCGCCGGACCGCCGCTACATGGCTCTCGTCAAGATCCAGACGACCGTCGATTCCGACATCTACCTCTACGACCGGACCACCGGCAAGATCACCCTGCTGACGCCGGACGAAAAGCCGGGCACCGAGGTGTCGAACTCCCCCCAGGACTTCAGTCCGGACAGCAAGAGCCTCTACTACACCACCGACGCCGGGTCGGAGTTCTCCTACCTGGTGCGCTACGACCTGGCGAGCGGTAAGCGGGACGAGGTGCTGCGGACGAACTGGGACGTGGCGGGCGCCGGCTTCTCCCGGGACAACAAGTGGTTCTCCATCGCCGTCAACAACGACGCCAGGACCGAGCTCCGGGTGTTCCGGGCGGACGGGATGAAGCCTGTCGAGCTGCCGGTCATGAAGGGCGCCGACGTCACCGGCGTGAACTTCTCCCCCGACGGCTCCATGATGTCCTTCTACGCCGAGTCCGCCGGGCCGCGGGACCTGTACGTCCAGGACCTCAAGAGCGGCAAGATCCAGCAGATCACCCGCGCGCTCAATCCGGCGATCGATGCCAACGACCTGGTCGCTCCCCAGGTGGTGCGGTTCAAGTCCTATGACGGCGTCGAGATCCCCGGCATCCTCTACAAGCCGCACCAGGCCTCGGCCACGGACAAGGTGCCGGGCCTGGTCTGGGTGCACGGCGGGCCGGGCGGCCAGTCCCGCGTCAACTACAACGGCTTCATCCAGTACCTGGTGAACCATGGCTACGCCATCTACGCCATCAACAACCGGGGCAGCAGCGGCTACGGCAAGACCTTCTTCACCATGGACGACCGCAAGCACGGCGACGCCGACCTGGACGACTGCGTGGCGAGCAAGAAGATGCTCGTCAACACCGGCTGGGTCGACCCGGGCAAGATCGGCATCGCCGGCGGCAGCTACGGCGGCTACATGGTGCTGGCGGCCCTGACCTACCGGCCGCAGGAGTTCGCGGTGGGCGTCAACATGTACGGCGTCTCGAACTGGCTGCGCACCCTCCAGAGCATGCCCGCCTGGTGGGGGCCGGCCCGCGACTCCCTCTACAAGGAGCTCGGCAATCCCGCGACCGACGAGGCCTATCTCCGCAAGATCTCGCCGCTCTTCCACGCCGACAAGATCGAGCGGCCGCTCATCGTGTTCCAGGGAGTCAACGATCCCCGCGTGCTGAAGGTGGAGTCGGACGAGATCGTGGAGGCCGTGCGCAAGAAGGGCGTGCCGGTCGAGTACCTCCTCTTCGAGAACGAGGGGCATGGCTTCTCGCGCAAGGAGACCCAGGAGAAGGCCTACACGGCGACGCTGAAGTTCCTCGACAAGTATCTGAAGGGCGAGGGCGCCGCGAGCACGGGCGCCCGCTGACGGCCTAGGCCCCCGACGCGCTCTGCTCGTGGTGGTGATCCACCGCGGGCAGGGCGCTTCAAATTCTGTGGCGCCGGTCGGGAGATAATCCCTCCGCCCCATGCCCGGCCTCGACCCGCTCCCCCTCATCCTCTTCGTCCTCACCTACCTGGGGCTCGCCCTGGGGCGCATCCCCGGCCTCAAGCTGGACCGCACCGGGTTCGCGGTGTTGGGGGCCGTCGCCTTCCTGGCCACGGGATCGATCTCGGTCGAGGAGGCCAAGGCGGCAGTGGACGCGCCGACGCTGGCGGTGCTCTTCGGGATGATGCTGCTCTCCGCCCAGTACCGGCTCTCGGGACTCTACGCGGCCATCGGGCGGCGGCTGGCCCGGGTTGAAGATCCCCGGCGGCTGCTCCTGGGCACCATCGTAGTTACGGCCCTGCTCTCGGCGGTGCTCACCAACGACGTCACCTGCTTCGCCCTGACGCCCCTGCTCGCCAGCTCCCTGATCGCTTCCGGCCGGCGTCCCCTCCCCTACCTGCTGGCCCTGGCCTGCGCCAGCAACATCGGCAGCGCGCTGACGCCGATCGGCAACCCGCAGAACATCCTCATCGCCCAGAGCCTGCGGCTCCCCTTCCCGCCGTTCGTGCTGGCGTGCGCGGCGCCGGTCGTGCTCTCGCTGGCGGCGCTCTACTGGATGACGGCGAGACGAGTAGAGGCGGAAGGGGGTATGAAGGACAGCGGCGACGCCAGGGACCTCAAGGACGTCGAGGATGTTCCGCTCCTGCGCCCGCAGGCGGTGAAAGGGGTCGTCCTCACCTTTGCCGCCATCGCTCTGTTCCTCTCGCCGGTTCCCGCGCCGTTGACGGCCCTGGGGATCGCCGGGGTGGTGCTCACCAGCCGCCGCATGCACACGCGCGACATGCTGGCGTTGGTGGACTGGCACCTGCTCGCCCTTTTCGTGGGCCTCTTCATCGTGGGGCGCGGTTTCGAGGTCTCCGGATGGACGCAGGCCGCCCGCGACGGCTTGGCCGCCGCCGGCATGGACCTCAGCCATCCGGCGGTCCTGGTGGCGGCGGTCGCGCTGCTGGGCCTGGCCGTGGGCAACGTGCCGGCCGTGATGCTCCTGCTGCCGTTCGTGGACCGGCAGCCGTCGACCGGCTACGCGCTGGCGCTCTTCAGCACCTTCGCGGGCAACGCCGTGCTGGTGGGGAGCATCGCAAACCTCATCGTGGCCGAGCAGGCGGAACGTCTGGGCGTCCCGTTCGGCTTCCGGGAACACCTGCGGACAGGCCTGCCCATCACCCTGATCTCCCTGGCGCTGGCGGCTGTGGCGATGCTGCTCTGGTAGGGGGTCAGTCCAGGGCGTCCGCCAGCCGCCGGATCTGCTCGACGTAGATCTCCGCCCGGCGCTCGGCCACGAAGTCCATCCCCAGCATCAGCGCCGACTGGAGCATCAGGCCGATCGAGGCCGCCCACAGCGTCTGGCGGTCCCGGAACAGGAAGAAGCCCAGGACTCCCAGGGCCAGCAGGGCGATCTCGATCCAGCGGTAGAGCCCGAAGCTCTTCTGGACCTTCGCCATCCGCGGCGTCTCCGCGGCGACGTAGGCGCGCGGCGCGATGGCGAGCTGCTTGTGGAGGGCGAGCTTCTGGGCGTCCGTGCGGAAGTAGACCGTCCCGCCCACCACGAGCTGAATCAAGGCGACGGCCGCGAGCGGATAGCCCATGCTCCGGTAGGGGCTGCCGGTCCGCCAGAGGAAGACGGCGGCCGCGACGGCCGCCATCCCCACCAGCATGAACAGCAGGCTTTCGCGCTTCTCCGCCGTGAAGTAGCGGATGATCGCCACGTGCATGTCGTTGACGGGGTTCACACCCTCTCCCCGAGCGCCACCCGGCCGACGCCGTCCGCGATCTCGATCGCCGCGGCGGCCACCGCCGCCCCCTGGGCCAGGGTTTTCAGAAAATCACGGCGATTCATGGAATCTCCTCCTGTTCCTTCGTCTACGCAGGAGGAGGGTTGAAAGATTCAGTGGGCGCGGAGAGATCGGGCGAGCAGACCGATGCCGCCGAACAGCAGCACCAGCATGATCAGGGTGTTGAACAGGCTCGTGCTACGGAAATAGATCTCGAGGTTCATCAGGATGCCGGCGAGGATGATCACCGAGCCGGCGATCAGCAGCAGCCAGCCGATCCTGGAGCGGCCGTTGAAGAACAGGATGCCGACCCCGAAGATGAACGGCACCAGGCTCAGGCCGAAGGCGTTGTAGCCCCAGAGGTGCCAGAAGCCGCTCGTCACCGTCACCTGCTGGGTCAGCAGGTATCCTCCGGCAACCGCCATGGCGAGGCCGAGAAGGAACTCGCCCAGCCCTCCAGGGGTGCCGCCAGCGCCTCGAATCCGAGCCTCGTCATCCATTACGGCCTCCTACGAAACGGGCTAGATCATACCGCCTTCAGAGGCGGCGCAGGATCAGGTGCCGGTAGGAGCCGACGGACGGCTCGTCGCGCTCGACCGCGAAGGGGGCGCCGGAGCGGGCCAGGATCTCGCCCATCCGGCGGTTGGTGCTGGTGAAGACGAAATCGAGGAGCGCGAGGCCGGCCCCCTGGAGCCAACCCAGCCGGGCGCCGTCGGGCACGAACTTGTCGAACACCGCGAGACGCCCGCCGGGACGCAGCACCCGCGCCGCCTCCCGCAGGCAGCGGACGGGGTCCGGGATCACCTCCAGCACCATGTGGAGGATGGCGGCGTCGAAGGAGCCGTCCGGCAGGTCGAGGGCCATGCCGTCAAGGACGCGGAACTCGATGCCGGGGCGGGCATGGGCCCGGGCCTGCCGCAGCATGGCCAGCGTGACGTCCGTAGCCAGCACCTCGACTCCCGTGGGGATGAACGGCAGGTCGGCTCCCGTGCCGCAGCCGATCACGATCAGACGCTCGCCGGGGGACAGATCCAGCAGGCGGACCGAATGCCGCCGCTGGTCGTGGAACCTGGTCACCCGGTCGTAGTGGGGAGCCCAGAGCGTGTAGCGGAAGCGGAGCCAGGTATTGGATGGCATAGGGGTGTGAGGGAAAAGCAAGACTTGCGCCGTTTGGTTCTCCTGGGGCATTCTCCGCCCCCTGCCGGCCGGCCCCGGCCGGTGATTTTCAACGGAAGAGAGAAAGGAAACAATGCTTCAGAACGTCGTCAAGAATACCGCCGTCCTCGGCCTCCTCATCGCCGGGACGACTGGCGCGCTGGCCGCTCAGGAAGAGCTCCGGCCCTCCGATACGTGGACCGTTCCGACCTGCAACCGCATCGTGGGCACTTCGGCCGTGACCTACAGCACGGACGAGGGCGCGACCCTGACTCCCACCACCCGGCCGCTGACCGGCCTGGTCTACACCTCCGGCGTGGTGGCGCTCGACACCCCGAACACCCTGCTGGCCGCCGTCAACAGCACGATCTACCGCTCGCAGAACGCCGGCTGCCTCTGGCGCCAGGTCGCCGACCTGGGAGCCGAGGCGGGCAACGAGCTCCTGACCCTTACCGCCGCCATCGGCGACCGGGCCTTCATCTGGTCCGACAACCGGTCCCTCTTCTTCCGCATCGACGGCACGACCGTCACCCGCCTGCGCGGCACCGGCACGAGCATCGTGGGCGTGGCGGTGGACCCGCGGAACGGCGACCGCGTCCGCATCGGCGACGAGAACGGCCAGATCTGGGAATCCCTGGACGGCGGCGACTCCTTCCGCCCCGTGGGCGCTCCGGCGGCCCAGCCCGGCTTCTGGGCCTACCGGGTGGCCTTCGATCCCAACAACCTCGACCACGCCGTGGCCGGCACGGTCGTCACCGGCGGTCTCGTGACCTTCGACGGCGGCGTCACCTGGACCCCGTCGGTCGGCTTCTCGAAGACCTCCGCCAACGTGTTCAACGTCGTGGTCTCTCCGGCCGATCCGAACGTGGTGTGGGCGCAGGGCATCGACCTCTCCCAGACCGAGACCCAGCCCAGCCGCGGCCGGTACGTCTTCCAGTCGCTGGACGGCGGCCTGAATTTCCACGTCGTCGTCGCGGAGGGAGCCGGAGTGACGCTGGTCAACGGCACCCTGATGGCGGCGCACCCGGCGGACGCGGGGGTCCTCTACTTCGAGTTCGGCTCCAGCTTCCAGGGATACGGCACGGACCTCTTCCGGTACGACGCCGCCACCGGCCAGCTCACGCTGACCCACAACTCCTACCATGGCTTCCGGGCCATCGAGTTCTCGCCGGCCTCGCCGTCGGTGATGTACTTCGGCCTGGTGAACGAGCAGATTCACTAAACGGAAAAAAAGGGTGGGTAGAGGCGTGCCCGGAGGGGGCACGCCTCTACCCGAGGGGAGAGATTGCAACGAGGAGCCGGAGCCGCCCGCAGGGGCTCAAAACGGCATCCTCAGGTAGCCCAGATCCTCGCGATGGCCCGCCGGAGGGGCCGTCTCGCGGGACGACTCTTCGAAGAACGCACGGACCTGCAAAGGGTCCATCTGTGCCAGGCGGTGGTAGAAGCGGAGGGCCGCTTCGACTTCCATCCGCCAGAGGGAGCAGCGGTCTTCCGCCGGCTCCCGGGGATCATCCTCTTGAGAGGAGGCGACGTAGGAGCTGTGGCCGCAGACGTGCCGGGCCCAGCAGCCCCGGCAGGCGAGATGGGCGGCCTGGGCTCCCATATACCCCTGCTCGTCCTCCTCGTCGGGCTCGCTCCAGAGGTCGGGGGTGAGCTGGACGTCTCCCTGGTCGAAGACCGACCGCGGGAAGAGGTCCGCCATCGCCATCAGCCCGGCCAGGCTTCCGCGCTCGCCCAGGGAGCGTTCCAGAGGCTCGCTCCGCATCAGCCGGTCGACGATCCGGGTGAGGGGCTTGAAGTCGATCGGCAGCCGGCGGGCGGAGAGCTCGTCCGCGATCTCCTCGCAGATCGCCATCAGGTCGTTCCGGATCTCCCGCGACCGGCCGGGCCGGAGGATTGCCGGGCCGTCCTCCAGGATGGTGGCGTCCAGGCGGCGGACGCCGGTCCGCTTCGCCCACCCCCAGAGTTCCAGAAGGCGTCCCTGGTCCAGCCTGCAATGCACCGTCAGACGGTCCCCCAGGCGGTCCAGCAGGAGGAGCACCGACTCCTCGGAGTTCCAGGCGTCCCGCACGCGATGATCGGCGTAGAAGCCGGCGGCCGGCGCCGGGTAGCTGCCGCAGAGCAGCCGGACCTGGATCGGCAGGGAGGCCAGGATCTCGGCCCTCTCCGGCGTCACCTCTCCGGCCCGCAGCGTCAGGTCGCAGGAAAGGTCCTGGTGGAACGCGCCGGCCAGCCGGGTCGACTCCACGACGATCCGCTCCAGCAGCCGCTTTCCCGGGAAAGCCCCGTCCCAATCCAGGTGGAGCTTCACCCGGCCCGTCCCGGCGCTCTGCTTGAACACGCATCCGACCATTTCCAGGGCCGCTTCTTCCCGGTCCTGCCCGATCCGGACGTGCAACTCGTCGTCGATCCGGTAGATGGAGCCAAGCCGCCACCCGGGGAGACCCTCGGCGGGCGTGCTCCAGCCGGCCCCGCCCTCGCTGGTCAGCAGGTCCTCGTTGACCAGCCAGCCCAGCAGGCTCTCATCCAGGTCGCCCGTCTCCAACGCCGGGGCGACGTGGAACTGAAGCTCCTCAGGAACCTCTACCACCGCCGCGCGCTCCAGGTCATAAATCAGGCCACAGGAGCCGTCCCCTTCGATCAGCGGGTGCATGGCTCGCATCCGCAGAGCGCCCGGGATGGGCATCGTGGTCATGGGGAGCATGTTTCCGTCCTCCTACAGGTGCTGCGAGTGATGGACAAGCCGTTTCCCTCTGACTTCGAGTGACCGGCACGGCCCGTCCATTTCATCGCCTCTACTACCGAGGTTACCGCCGAGCCCTTTTCCGGGACAAAAACCGGCAAATTCGTTGAAAATCCCCAGAAATCGGGGGTTTGCGGAATGCTCGCCGCAATGCGCAACGAAAAATCCTCTCAAACGCCGGGCTTCAACCAGCGCTCCAGCCACGCCAATACGGTGTCGTGCCACAGGATGCTGTTGGAGGGTTTCAGCACCCAGTGGTTTTCGTCCGGAAAGTAAAGAAATTGACTGGGGATTCCCCGCCGCTGCAGTGCGTTGAAGGTGGCCACGCCCTGGTTGTCGGGAATCCGGTAGTCGAGCCCGCCGTGTACAACCAGCATCGGCGTCTTCCAGCGGTCCACGAACCGCACGGGGTTCTGCTTCTCATAGGTGTCCGGCGTCTGCCAGTACGGGCCTCCCTGCTCCCACTCGGGGAACCAGAGCTCCTCGGTCCCGTAATACATCATCCGCTGATCGAAGACGCCGTCGTGATTGACCAGGCACCGGAAGGCGTCCGGCCAGTTGCCGGCGATCCAGTTGACCATGTAGCCGCCGTAGGAGGCGCCGAGGGCGCAGGCGCGGCCGCCGTCGATCCAGGGGTAGCGCTGGAGGGCCGCCGCCAGGCCTTTCTGGAGGTCGATCAGGGGCTTGCCCCCCCAATCCAGCCGGATGGCATCGGTGAAGGCCTGCCCGTAGCCGGTCGAGCCGTGGAAGTCGATCGCCACCACGGCATAGCCCGCCCCGGCGTAGACCTGGGGATTCCACCGGTAATGGAACTCGTTCTGGGATGAGCCCTGGGGGCCGCCGTGGATGATGAAGGCCAGAGGATATTTCCGCCCCGGCTGGAAATCGGCCGGTTTGACGACCCAGCCGTAGACCTTGTCGCCTCCCGCGCCCTCGAACGAGAACTGCTCGGGCTCGCCCATGCGGGCCGCCGCCACCTTCTCCTGGTTGACGCGGGTGATCTGGGTCAGGCCCGAGCCGTCGCGCCTGGCCGTGTACAGCTCCACGGGGCCGCGCAGCGTGTCGCGGCCGAACACGAAACGGTCGCCGGCCAGTCTGGGCTCGCGGACATGCCCCTCGGCCACCAGCTTACGTCACCCGGCCGGTCGCCACGTCGATGGCGAACAGCGGCGTCTGGCCGGTGTCCGTGGCCGCCGTGTAGATCGTGCGGCCGTCCGGCGAGAACGTGAGATCGCCGGCCGAGCGGTCCCACTCCTCGGCGAGCACCACTTCCCGGCCGGACGCCATGTCCCGCAGCCGGATGCGGAAGCGGTCCGCCTCGTAGCCGGGCCGGGCCATCGCCAGGTACGCCAGCGTCTTGCCGTCGGGAGAGAAGGCGGGCTGGGTGTCCCAGGCCGGGTTGGCCGAGGTCAGGTTGCGCGGCGGCTGGGAGCCGTCCACCGGGGCGAGGTAGAGGTCGAAGTTGGTGGACCAGGGCTCCTCCCGGCCGCCGGCGCGGGCGCTGAAGACCAGCGCGCGGCCGTCCGGGGAGAAGGTGAATTCCTCCGCGCCGCCGAAGGGCCGCGACGGCACGTCCGAATTCATCCCTTTCGTGAGGTCCACCGGCTCGCCGCCCGCCACCGGCATCGCGAACAGGTGGTTGCGGCGGCCGTCCGACCAGGTGTCCCAGTGGCGATAGAAGCCGACGTCGCCCTGGAAGAGCTGGCCCGACGACTTCTGCTTCTCCCGCTCGTCCAGCCGCTCCTTGGTGCACGCCAGGGTCCCGCAGTCGGGGAAGACCTCCAGGCTGAAGGCGATCCGCGAGCCGTCCGGCGAGACGGTGAGGTTCGCGACGTCCAGGGGGAGGTTGGTGACCTGGGCCGGATCGCCGCCGCCGGCGGGCAGGCGCCAGACCTGGCTGGAGCCGGAGCGGGTCGAGAGGAAGTACAGGCTGTTGCCGTCGGGCGCCCAGCGGGGGGTGTTGTCGGCGGCGGGATCGGACGTCAGCCGGGCGAGGCCGGTGCCGTCCAGGTTGACCGCCCAGATGTCGAACCGCCCCCGGTTGGCCTCCAGATCCGTGGCGCGGACGACGAAAGCGACCCGGTCGCCCCGCGGAGAGGGCTGGGGATCGGAAATCCGATCCATGGTCACCAGGTCACGGACGTTGAGCGGATGAGGCTCCGCCGCCGCGGCGGGCATCGCGAAGATCGAGAGGGCCAGAAGAGAGAAGAGCGGTCTGCGCATCAGAGTCTCCGTTGGGCGTTGAAGGGCACGGAGACTCTACCCCAGCCTCACCGGCAGTTCCCATCCCTCTCCATCTCCAGGACGTAGTCCTGGATGCGCGCCGTGTCGCTGGCGTCGGGGGCCAGCTCGGCGTAGCGCCGGAACTGGACGCAGGCGTCCAGGAGCTGTTCCCGCTCGTAGAGCAGCAGCCCCAGCTCGCGATGGGGAGCGGGCCGGCGCGGATCCAGCTCGATCGCCTTGCGGAAGCAGGTCTCGGCCTCGCCCCGCAGACGGTCCCGGGACCTGGAGTCCTTCTCGGCGGCGGCCTGCGCCAGCCGGAGACGGCCCTCCAGGAAGTGGGTCTCGGGGTCTTCCGGCATCCAACTCCGCGCCTTCGCGAGCTCGCTCTCCGCCAGCTTCAGCCGGCCCATCTCGATGTTCAGGCGGGCGTCGTCCCGCACGACCGGGCGGATGCGCCGGGAGAAATCGCTCTCCCGCTCCTCGGCCACAGCTCCCGGAATCTCCGCGGCCGGATGCGCGGCGACATAACGCCGGGTGTTCTCGACGCGCTCGCTCAGGCGCGGATGGCTGCCGAAGAAGAAGGCCTCCACCTTCTTGGGCTCGCCGCGATCGTCCAGGAGGGCCTGATAGACCTTCGGCGCCTCCTGGAGGTCGTAGCCGGCCGTGGAGAGCTTGGCGAACCCTCCATGGTCCGCCTCGATCTCCAACCCCCGGCCGTAGCCGTTGACGGAGGCCAGGAAGGCGAGCTGCAGCCCGAGACCTATGATCAGGTCCGACATCACGCCGATGGTGGCGGCCTCCGCCCAGTCGCCGTCTTCGAGGGCGTCCCCCTGGGCTTCGGCCACGATCACCGCCGCGGCCACCGCCGCCAGGGTCAGGCCGATCTGCTTGTTCTGGGCGCTCCGCTGGTACCGCACCATGTGGCGGTTCTCGACGTGCGTCATCTCGTGGCCGACCACGGTGGCGATCTGATCCTCGTTCTCCATCCGCGCCAGCAGCCCGGTGTGCACGTAGATCGAGCCGTGCGGATAGGCGAAAGCGTTCAGGGTCGGATCCTCGATCACCCGCACCCGGTAGCGGAGCGCCGGGTTGGCGGCCATGCCCGGCGGGTTCAGGCGGTTGACGACCTGCTCCAGGTAGGACTCCAGGAGCGGGTCCTCGTACAGCTTGACCTGCTCGAGAAGCTTCTTCTCCTCCTCACGGGCCTGATCCCAGAGCGCCTGCTCATCGCGGAGGGGCTCGAAGGCCTCCCCCTGGCTGGAGATCGGCGGCAGTTGGGTGGAAACGCAGGACGCGGTGAACAACAACATCGTCGCGAGGGCGACGGCGCGGTATGCGGCGGTTTGGCGCATGGCTCCTCCTGAGGAGAGAGATTCTGTGTCTATTCTACCGGACCGCCGGGGGACAGGTCGCCTGGAGATCCCAGACCCGTACCCACCGGTCGGCGTAGACCGGCTCTCCCCATTGGCGGCGCAGACGGCCGGCGAGGATCGTGGCCGACTGCCGGAGCGTGCGCCGGAGCTCCGGAAACTCCGCGAGCCGCCCGCCGGGGATGCGGCTCTCCTCGCGGGCGAGGTTCATGTGGACGATCACATATCTCGCTCCGGAACGGCAGAGAGCCTCGGGCTCCGGCCGCACCGCGTTGCGGAGCGCCAGCGGCGGGCGGAAGAGGATCTTCTGTGGCGACGAGACCTTCACCCGGCCCCCATGGGCAGCCTGGTAGAGGTGGAACGAGTCATTGGTGTCCCAGCGGTTGATCCAGGGGTGCTCGACGACCGTCTCGCCTCTCAGCCGGCGATAGAAACCGGGGACAACCTCGTCCGGCAGACGCTGGACCGGCTTGTGGAAACCCACCAGGCCGCTGTGATGCAGGAACGAGGTCCGCCAGGAGAGCGGAGACGCGAAGGGTCCTCCGACCGCCAGCAGCAGGACCAGCAGACCGGCGCCGAGGGGCCTTGCGATCCCCGGTCCGCCGAACGCCGAGGCCACCCAGAGCAGGGTGAAAGGAAGGATCGGCAGCAGGTAGCGGCCGAAGATCGTCGCGTTGTCGAGGCCCATGGGCGAGAGGATCAGGATCCCGAAGACGTGCCCCGCCGCCACCGTGATCGTGAACAGGGCGAGCCGACGGTCCCGCCGCAGCAGGAGAGCCAGCCCGGCCAGAGCCGCCAGCCAGAACAGCGCCGCAAGCCATGCCCGTCCCGTCCCCGCCTGGAGCCGGAACAGGTCGGGGACCACGTCGCTCCAGGGGACTGCCTGCTCCTTGCTCTTTTTGGCGATCAGGGCCAGCAGCGAGTGCCGCGCCGGCACCAGGAACAGGGCGAAGGCGGCGGCGAGCGACGTTCCCAGGACGACGAGATCCCGCAGCCCCCGGCCGGGATCGACTCTGCGCGCCAGCAGCTCCCCCGCCGCGAAGACGAACGGCGCCGCGACGATGGGCCCGGCCCCGAGATGGAACCAGACCGCCAGCGCTCCGAGGAGGACGTACGCCGCTCCGGCCCGCCGCGACCGGGTCCGCCACCACGCCTCGAAGGCCATCACCGCCCCGAAGGAGAGCAGCACCATGGGCATGTACGAGCGGGCGATGCGGCTGTAAAGGACCAGCGCGGGCGAGATCGCCACCAGCCAGCGGTAGACGAGCACTGTTCGCCTGTCGAGCCGCCCTTCGAAGGCGGCGGGGAGCGCCAGGAGGGCCGCGAGTCCGCACAGCAGGACCGGCAGGCGGAACGTCATCTCCGTCATCGGCAGCCCGCCGAGCATGAACAGCTTGTAGAGGGCCGTCAGCGGGATGCAGTTGTCGGCCGGATGATAGGTGACGAGGATCTTGGAAAGAGGAAGGTTGACGGCGGCGCGCAAGGCATGGACCTCGTCGCCGCCGAGGATCTGGGCGGGCAGGTTCCAGAGGCGGAGGACCGCTCCCACCAAGAAGGGAACGGCGACGCTCAGGAGATCTCTCCAGCGTTTGCTACGCGCTTCCAAGAGACCGGAGGCTATCCTGGCCGGTCCTGGGGCGCAAGGCGAGGAGCGCTCAGGCCTTTCGGCGGGCCACCGCGGGGGTCCCCAGAGCCGCCTGGAGCTCTTCGCGAAGAATCCGGCGAAGCGCATCCTCGTGAGGAGTTTCCTCCCCCTGGATGTACTCCCGGAGAGCCCCGTTGATCAGGGTCTGGTAGTTTCCCCCGCCCATCTGATGGGTCTTCGCCCGGAACCATTCCAGGATGTCGTCATCCAGGCGAATGGTGATCCGGGTCTTCCCCTGCGGAGCCTCGATCGGGCCTCGTACGCCGTGCCGGAAGTCGTATTCGTCTTTCATGTCGTCTCTTTTCGGAAGCTTCGTAGGCTTCACGTTCGCGCGGAGTTGCGTTCCGCGCCGAAATGATCCGGATCTTCGGACCCCGCCACGTGTAGACCACCACCAGGGTCTTCCCCGTCGCGCTGGAGCCGATCGTCACGAATCGTCGTTCCTCCTCTTCTTCGTCCTCCACCGTGAGGGCGAAGTCGTCCGTGAACACCGTCACCGCCTCAGCGAAGTCGACCCCGTGCTTCAAGCGGTTCGCCGCGGCTTTGGTCCGGTCCCACTCGTACTCCACTATTGTATGCACGCGCGTACACTCCCGCAAGAGGAAATCGGGCTCGCGGGTTACGGCGTCACGAGATGCCGGCTCGCGAACCTGGAAGCTTTCCCAGAAAAACGCGACGAGTGTACTTCAAGTGTTGACACTACAGAATAGGCAGGAGTTGCGGCGTCTCCCCGCCAGGATTGCGCTCCGGCCCTGCGGAATGCCGGTTCCGCCCCGCGGATTTCGACTTCGCCCCTGGGAGGGACCGGCTCCGCCCTTTGGATTTTCGTTATTGCCCTTCGGGAGGGCCACCTCCGCCCTCGCGGGGGCCGCGCGCCCCTCGAAAGGGTGGGGTGCGCCCTTGCTGGGACCGGGCTCGCCCTCCGAAGGGCTGGAGCGCCCCTGGCGGGGGCCGGCGCGCCCGAGCGAGGGCGGAAGCTCCCCTGGCGAGGGCAGGAAACGCCCTCGCCGGGGCGGTGCATCCCCTCGCCGGGGCGGCGTCCCCCCCTCCCGAGGGCCGAACCACAACCGGGAGGGCCACTACCGCCCTTCGAGGGGCGATGCCCGCCCTCAGGGGTTCAGCCGCCACACCGCGAAGGTCAGCGCCGCGGCGAAGGTCACCCAGAGGAGATAGGGCGCCATCAACCACGCCGCCGCTCGGGAGACGGGCCGGAAGACGAGGATCGTCATCAGGATCGCGATCCAGAGGAATACGATCTCGAGGGCGCCCAGCGCCAGCGACCGCAGTCCAAAGAACAACCCGGACCATAACGTATTGAGGACCAGTTGGACCAGCCAGAAGGTGAGCGGTATCCGTTGGGCCTCCCATCCTCCCCGTCGCCAGACCAGCCAGGCGGCCACGCCCATGGCGATGTAGAGCATCGTCCAGACCGGCCCGAAGAGCCAGGACGGCGGCGTCCAGGACGGCTTCTCGATCTGGTAATACCAGCCTCCCGAAGCGGTAGCCGGAGCCGTCCAGAATCCACCGATCCCGCCGGCGGTCAGGGACAGGACCAGGAACACCACCAGCGCCGCGACATCTTTCCCTCTCATACCCACCCTCCCTATCACATGGAGATCGATCCCTTGCGGAACTCCGTCTTGTCGAGGTGCGCGTTGACCAGCACCGGCGAGCCTTCCCGGGCCAGCCGCACGGCTTCCTGAAGCACCCCGGCGGCATCCTCTCCCCGCTCCAGGAGGAGCCCCTTGCCGCCGTACCCCTCGGCTACGCGGTGGTAGTCCGTGCGGGCGAGGACGGTGCCCACGTCGTCCTTGAGGACCTCGATCTGCTCGCGGGCGATCTGCGTCCAGCCGGCGTCGTTGCCCACCACCGCGATCACCGGGATGCCGTGACGGGCGAAGGTGTCGAACTCGGCGAGGCTGTAGGCCACCGAGCCGTCGCCGTAGAGGATCCAGACGTCCGCCTCGGGCCGGCAGAGCTTCGCGCCGAGGGCGAAGCCGCCCCCCACGCCGAGGGTGCCGAAGACGCCGGGGTCGAGCCAGGAGAGGGGGCCGCGGACGCTCACCGTATACGCGGCGGTGGCCACGAAGTCGCCGCCGTCGGCCACGATCACGCTGTCCGGCGCCAGGGCGCGGTCGATCTCGCGGCAGAGATGGACGGGATTGACCCGCTCGCCGGCCACCCGGGACTGCTCGTCGATCTCCTTCTCCCGCTGCTCGTCGCGGGCGCGGAGGCTCCCCAGCCAGTCCCCCCAGCGCTCGCCACCGCCCAGCGCCGAGGCGATCCCCCGCAGGACGAGCCCCGGGTCGGCGTGGACCCCCAGGTCCGGTTTGCGGTTCATCCGCAGGTCGTCCGCGCTCCGGTTGACCCCGAGGAAGAACGCCTTGCGCGAGATCTGGCGGCCATAGTCCAGCCGGAAGTCGTTGGGGATGCCCGCCAGGAGGACGAGGTCCGCCTCGCGCAGGGCCTCCTTGCGCTTGTGGCGGAGCTGGAGCCGGTGTCCGGGCCCCAGGAGCCCGCGGGCGCCGCCCGCGAGGTAGACGGGCGCGCCGATGGCCTCCACGGCCCGCGCCAGCTCACCCGCCTTCTCCATCGTGGGCGACGAGAGCAGGACCTGGCCGCCCAGGACCAGCACGGGGCGCTTCGCCTTGCGCAGCCGGGCCGCGGCGTTGCGCACCTCCCCCGGCTCGGGCGCCGGAGCCGGAATCGCGCGGGGCGGCGCGGGCGCATGCCGGTCCGCGCCCGCGAAGAGGCGGCCGGCGTGGCGCTTCAGGTAGAGGCGCGTCGCCGTTCCCACGATCCCGCCGCCCGTGGAGCTGGCGCCGTACCACTGCCGCACCAGCGAGGCGTCGTAGAGCAGGTCCACCGGGCACTCCACGAACACCGGGCCGGGAACTCCGGAGCGGGCCACGTCGAAGGCGCGCTCCAGCATGGGGACCAGGTCGCGCACCCGCTTCGCGGACGCCATCCACTTCACGTGCGGCGCGAACAGGGCCGTCTGGTCGATGTCCTGCAGCGATCCCCGGCCCTTGAGCATGGTCGCCGCGGCGCCGCCCAGGATCACCACCGCCGACTGGGCGAGCTGCGCGTTCTTGACGGCCGTGATGGTGTTGGTGACGCCCGGACCGGCCGTGACGGCGGCCACCCCGGGGACGCCGGTGAGGCGGAAGACGGCGTCGGCCGCGAAGACGGCGTCCACCTCGTGGCGGACGTCCACCACCCGGATGCCCAGCTTCTTCGCCCCCACCAGGATGGGCGAGATGTGTCCACCGCAGAGGGTGAAGAGGAAGCGGACTCCCTGCTTTTCCAGGACCTGCCCGACGAGATCTCCTCCGTTCATCTCCCCTCCAGTACGTGACGGTCCAGAACGAAGCAGGAGAAGGCGCCCGACATCACCGGCTCCTCTCCCCGCAGGACTTCCACCCGCACCCGTCGCTTGCGCCCGTCGGCCTCCTCCACCACCGCCCGCGCCACCAGCCGCTCCCCCACCACGACCGGCTTCAGGAAGCGGACCTCCGCGCCCCCCAGCACCACGTGGGGATCGTTGACGGCCAGCATGGCGGCGTAGTCCGCGAGCCCGAAGACGAACCCGCCGTGGACCAGGCCGCGGTCGTCGGCCGCCATCTCGGGCAAGGCCGTGAAGGCGACGGAGGCGGAGCCGTCGCCGAGGTCCAGGGGCTCGCCGCAGAGGCGGCGGTCGATGGCGAGATGGGTGCGGGGGGAGCACGACGGCCGGGGGTCCGCGTTCACGGGCGGGGATTATATCCCCCCGCCCGCGAGGCGCCGGGAAGCGGCCGGATCAGGTCTTCTTGACTGCCTTGGTCTCCGGCTCCGGCTTCTGGCCGCTGGACCGCAGGCTCACCAGCTTGTTGAGCAGATCGAACCAGAAGGGCGCGCCCAGGGAGAGGGCGATGGCGGTGATCAAGAAACCCAGACCATGGTCGCGGAGCCAGCTCGGGAAGCTCTGGCCCCAGACGTAGGGGGCTCTGGGGATGTCCAGGCCGTCGAGCTGGGATTGAAGCGACTTCAGATCTCCGGACGGAGCCTGAGCACCGGCGGTCTTCGTCGCCGCTTCGACGGCGACCGTGCGGAGCGCCGGGTTGATCCACAGGGACTTGCCCAATTGAATGCTGTCCACTCCCAGGATCACGCTGACCAGGATCGCGATGATCAGGATGACCGTCTCGGCCTTGCGCCGGTACCAGCCGGAGACCCGCTGCATCGAGGAGTCGAACCACTGGGTGATGTTGTGCTTGAGCTTCTCGATGTCGCCTTCGGCCTCGTCGACGAGGGCCAGCAGCGCCCGGCCCACGTCGGGATTCTGCTCGGCGATCTTCAGCGCGCCCTTGCGGGCGTCTTCGACCGTCTGCGGGAAGCCGGCCCCGTTCTCCTTCCCCAGGGAGTCCAGCACCGCCAGCACGAAGGTGCGGCTGGGGATGTAGGACGGCCTCCGCTTCCAGGGCATGCGGTTCCGCGGCACCAGTCCCTGCACGAGATGGTGCCCGAAGACCTGGCGGGAGAAATCGTCGCCCAGGAGGTTGTCCAAGCCCTGCCGCAAGGTCGCGGCGCGCCACGCCAGGAGAGAAGAGATGCCTTCCTTGACCGTCGAACACATGAGGCTCAGGAGCGTGTAGATGAGCACCATGCCGATCGCGACATCCAGAACGGTCCCGAACATAGATCCTCCTGATCCGAAACGAGGGATGCACGGATGAGGGATGCACGGATAATGTAGACCATCTTGATGCCGGATGATCGAACCGTCCTCGCAGACGACCTCCGCCGCTCCGTGCGCGGCGAGGTCCGCTTCGACGCCGGAAGCCGCGCCCTCTACGCGACCGACGCCTCGAACTACCGCCAGGTCCCCCTGGGCGTGGTGGTCCCCCTGGACGAGGAGGACCTGACCGCCGCCGTGGCGGCCTGCCGCCGGCACGGCGCTCCCGTGGTCCATCGCGGGGCCGGCACCAGCCTCGCCGGCCAGTGCTGCAACGTGGCGGTGGTGATGGACGTCTCGCGCCATCTGAAGGGCGTGCTCGCCCTCGATCCCGAGCGGCGGACCGCCCGCGTCCGGCCGGGCACGGTGCTGGACGACCTTCGCCGCCAGGCGGGCCGGCACGGGCTCACCTTCGGCCCCGACCCCGCCACTCACGCCTGGTGCACGGTGGGCGGGATGATCGGCAACAACTCCTGCGGCGTGCACTCCCTGACCACGGGCCGCACGTCCGACAACGTCGAGGAGCTGGAGGTGCTGACCTACGACGGCCTGCGGCTGCGGGTGGGCGCCACCCCCGAGCCCGAGCTCGAGCGGATCGTCCGCGCGGGCGGGCGGCGCGGGGAGATCTACCGCCGCCTTCGCGATCTCCGTGACCGCTACGCCGGCCTGATCCGCGAGCGTTTCCCCCGCATCACCCGCCGCGTCTCGGGCTTCAACCTGGACGACCTGCTCCCCGAGCGGGGCTTCCACGTGGCCCGGGCGCTGGCAGGGACCGAGGGGACCTGCGTCACGTTCCTCGAAGCCACGGTCCGCCTGACGCCCGCGCCGAAGTCCCGCGTCCTGGTGGTCCTCGGCTATGAAGACGTCGTGAAGGCTGCCGAGGCGGTCCCGGAGATCCTGCAATGGGGGCCTCTCGGGCTCGAAGGGATGGACCGCTTCCTGGTAGACAACGAGTTCACCTGGCGCTCCTACCGCGACGTGCTCGGCCTCCTGCCGCCCGGGGACGCCTGGCTCCTGGTGGAGATCGGCGGCGAGACCCGGGAGGAGGCGGCGGAACGCGCCCGTGCCCTTCCCGGCAGGGCTCTCCTGGTCGAAGAGCCCGCGGAGCAAGTCCGGATCTGGCAGGTCCGCGAGGCGGCGGTGGGGACCACCTCCCGCGATCCGCGCCTGGGCGACGGCTGGCCGGGCTGGGAGGACTCGGCGGTCGCTCCGGAGCGCTTCGCGGGATATCTGCGGGATCTCAAGGCCCTGCTCCACCGGCACGGCTACGGCGCCGCCCTCTACGGCCACTTCGGGGAGGGATGCCTGCACGCCCGCATCGACTTCGATTTCCGCACGGCCGAGGGGATCCGCAGATACCGGACCTTCATGGAAGAGGCGGCGGACCTCGTAACGGCCCATGGCGGCTCGCTCTCGGGCGAGCACGGCGACGGCCAGCAGCGGGGCGAGCTGCTCGGGCGGATGTTCGGCGAGGAGCTGGTCCAGGCCTTCCGTGAGTTCAAGGCGGTCTGGGACCCGGAGAACCGGATGAACCCGGGCAAGAAGGTCGATCCCCTGCCCCTCGACGCGGACCTCCGCCCGGCGCTCCGCCTGGAGAGCCCCGGCGGCACGGCGTTCCGCTATCCGGGCGACGGCGGGAGCTTCGCCCGCGCGGTGAGCCGCTGCGTGGGAGTCGGCAGGTGCCGCCGCGAATCCGGAGGCGTCATGTGTCCCAGCTTCATGGCGACCCGAGAGGAGAAGCACTCGACGCGCGGACGGGCGCGGCTCCTCTTCGAGATGCTGCAGGGCGGGGAGATCCGCGACGGCTGGCGCAGCGAGGAGGTCCACGACGCCCTGGACCTCTGCCTGGCCTGCAAGGGGTGCCGCACCGAGTGCCCGGCCGGCGTGGACATGGCCACCTACAAGGCCGAGCTCCTCTACCACCGCTATCAGGGCCGTCCCCGGCCGCGGCAGGCCTACGCCATGGGGCTCGTGCACTGGTGGGCCCGGATCGCGGCGCTGGCGCCGGACCTCGCCAACCGTCTCGGCACTTCCGCCCTGTTGAAGAAGATCGGCGGCGTCCATCCCGGTCGCCGTCTCCCCACCTTCGCCAGGGAGCCCTTCCGTAGCAGGTTCGGTCGCCGGGAGACCTCTCCCTCCGTCCTCCTCTGGCCCGACACTTTCACCAACTACTTCCATCCGGAGATCGGACGCGCCGCCGTCGAGGTCCTGGAAGCCGCCGGAGAGCGGGTGGCGATCCCCCGCCGGGCGCTCTGCTGCGGCCGGCCGCTCTACGACTTCGGGATGCTCGACCTCGCCCGGCGGCAGCTCCGCCAGATCCTGGACGTCCTACGGCCGGAGATCGAGGCGGGCATCCCGATCGTCGGCCTGGAGCCGAGCTGCGTGGCCGTGTTCCGGGACGAGTTGGTCAACCTCTTCCCGGACGACGAACGGGCCCGCCGCCTCTCGGCCCAGACCTTCACGCTGGCGGAATTCCTGGTCCAGCGCGGCTGGGAGCCTCCCCGTCTGGAAGGCACGGCCGTCGTCCACGGCCACTGCCATCAGCACGCCGTGATGGGGATGAACGCGGACCGTCTCCTCCTGGATCGTCTGGGGCTGGACTGGCGCCTCCTGGACTCCGGCTGCTGCGGCATGGCCGGAGCCTTCGGCTTCGAGAAGGACCACTACGAGGTCTCGATGGCCTGCGCCGAGCGGGCGCTCCTCCCCGCCGTCCGCGAGGCCGGCGCCGAGACCCTGATCCTCGCGGACGGCTTCAGTTGCCGGGAGCAGATCACCCAGGCGACGGGCCGCCGGGCGCTGCACTTAGCGGAAGCGGCCAGAAAAGCCCTGCCCTAAAGGACATAGATCATGTACGATGGAGCCTGCCCACTCGCGTAGCAGGAACGGAGGTAAGGATGGCTCCATCGACGAGGTTGGTATGGGCTCTGGCGCTGGCCGGGATGGTGACGGCGGCTCTGGCGGGGAGAGCGCAGGACGACGGGCTCGCTCCGGAAACCCTCTCTCAGGCCACGCCGGTCTTTGCCTTCCAGAGCCAGGGGAACCGCTCGGCCCTGGTCTTCACCCGCAACGGCACCGCCGAGGGGTACGCGCCCCGCGTCTTCCTCGCCTCCCGCGACGGCGGCTGGAGACTGATCCAGCTCTCCGACGACTTGTACAACACCAACTGGGTCTTCGCCGGCCGGGCGAACTCCGGGGACGACGTCTGGGCGATCACACGGGGGAGCGCGGGCACCCTCGAATTCGTGGCCAGCCAGAACGGCGGACGCAACTGGCGTTCGCGCGGCTCCCTCCAGGCGGTCTCCCCCAAGGCCGTGGTGGATCTCTTCTCCGTCAACGACGACGGCAAGGGCACGCTGATCCTCCGCCTCGACGAGGAGGATCCCAACAACCCCGACGGACCGCGGGCCGGCTACTACGTCTACCTCAGCAAGAACGGCGGCAGGAACTGGTCCGAGGCCATCTTCTCCCAGGGCCGGCCCACGCCGCCGCCGAACCTGCTGCTCCCCCCCGACCGGACTTTCGACGCCCAGCAGCCGCTCGACGTAGGGGCCTGGCAGCGGCTCCTCCTCGAGCTTCAGCCCGCGGGCTGACGCCTAGCCTTACTTCTCCCCCATGAAGGGATAGCGGAAGTCCTTAGGCGGCACGAAGGTCTCCTTGATGGCCCGCTGCGACGTCCAGCGCAGCAGGTTCGCCATCGAGCCCGCCTTGTCGTTGGTGCCCGAGGCGCGGGCGCCGCCGAACGGCTGCTGCCCCACCACGGCCCCGGTCGGCTTGTCGTTGATGTAGAAGTTCCCGGCCGCGTTGCGCAGCGCCTTGCTCAGGTGCTGGACCGCCTTGCGGTCCGCGGCGAAAATCGCGCCGGTCAGCGCGTAGGGGCTCGTGGTGTCCACCAGCTCCAGCGTCTCCTCGTACCGCGCGTCCTCGTAGACGTAGGCCGTCACCACCGGGCCGAAGATCTCCTCCTCCATCAACTTGAACCGCGGATTGGTGGTGACCACCACCGTCGGCTCGATGAAGTAGCCGTCGGACTTGTCGCCGTTGCCGCCGGTCAGGATCTCGGCCTCGCTGGAATTCTTCGCGTGGTCGATGTAGCCCATGATCCGGTTGAACGAGGGCTCGTCGATGACCGCCGCCATGAAGTTGCGGAAGTCCACCGTCGTTCCCATCTTGATCTCTCCAATCTCATCGGCCAGCCGCTCCCGCACCCCGTCCCACAGCGAGCGCGGGACGTAGACCCGCGACCCTGCCGAGCATTTCTGTCCCTGGTACTCGAAGCCGCCGCGGATGATCGCCGTCGCGAACGCCTCGGGGTCCGCCGTGGGGTGCGCGAAGATGAAGTTCTTGCCGCCCGTCTCGCCCACGATGCGGGGATAGGTGTGGTACTTCGGGATGTTCTCGCCCATCGTCTTCCACATCGTCTGGAAGACCGGCGTCGAGCCCGTGAAGTGGATGCCGGCGAAGTCCTCGTGCGCCAGGGCCGGATCGCCCACCTTGGCCGCCTTGCCGGGGAGGAAGTTGATGACGCCGTCCGGCAGGCCCGCCGCCTGGAGGAGCTTCATCGTGTAGTAGTTCGAGAGCACCGAGGTCGAAGCCGGTTTCCAGAGCACCGTGTTGCCCATCAGCGCCGGCGAGGTGGGCAGGTTGCCGCCGATGGCCGTGAAGTTGAACGGCGAGACGGCGAAGATGAAGCCCTCCAGGGCGCGGTATTCCACCCGGTTCCAGACCCCCGGCGAGGACCACGGCTGGTCCGTATAGAGCGTCCGCATGAAGTAGGGGTTGAACCGCCAGAAGTCGATCATTTCGCAGGCCGAGTCGATCTCCGCCTGGAAGACCGTCTTCGACTGGTTGAGCATGGTGGCGGCGTTCAGCGTGTCGCGCCAGGGCCCGGCCAGCAGCTCGGCGGCCCGGGTCAGAACGGCCGCCCGCTCCTCCCAGCCCGTCTCGCTCCAGTCCTTCCAAGCCTCCTTCGCCGCCCGCGCCGCGGCCTCCACTTCCGGGGCGCCGGCCTGGTGGTAGGTGGCGAGGACGTGCTTGTGGTCGTGCGGGCAGACGGCCGTGGCGGTGTCGCCGGTGCGCACCTCCTTGCCGCCGATGACGAGCGGAATCTCGATCTGCTCGGAGAGCATCTCGTCCAGGCGCTTCTTGAGCGACTTCTTCTCCGGGGAGCCCGGAGCGTACGAGCGCACCGGCTCATTGACCGGGGTCGCGAGAGGGGAGATCGCGTGGGACATGCGGACGGCTCCTTGGAAGATGGAAAAGGCCGGGGGCGCCGGCCGTCGGTGTTGGATGGTATGTCGGACGCATGGAGAGCGCTACCCCCGCCAGGCCGACCAGGCGAAGAGGAGGAACCCCACGATCAGCAGCGTGCCGCCGAGGGGGGTGACGGCCCCGAGCCATCGGGGACCGCCGAGGGCGAGCCCGAAGACCGTGCCGCTGAAGATCAGGCTCCCCGCGAACAGGCACCAGCCGGCGCCGTCGATCCCCTTGCGGGCCCCCTGCCCGCCGAAGAGTCCCACCAGGACCATGGCAAGGCTGCCGTACATGAGGTAGCGCGCCGCGGTCTCCCAGAGCTGCAGCTCGCGGGGACCGAGACGCCCGGCCAGCGCGTGGGCGCCGAACGCTCCGGCGACGACGGACAGGGCGCCTCCCAGGGCGCCGAGGACGATCCAGTTCATGCGGATACCTCCCGGAGGGATTGTATTGCTCCTGGGACCGCCGGCGTCCCGCCGGCTCTTCTAACCAGTTTAAGTAAGAAGGCCGGCGGGACGCCGGCGGTCCCAGGGGTGCGGTAGGGGTCAGAATTCGCCGAGCCGGCGGACGGACACGATCTTGTCGCTGGGGATGGCCAGCCGGTCGTGCTTCTTCCAGACGCCGAGCTGGGCGGCACGGCGGACGTACTCCTCCTTGGAGCGGCCGCCCTCGCCGTCGCGGTGCACGTCGACATCGTTGAGCAGGATGCCCCGGTCGTCCATGTCGTCGCACCGGCCCACGAAGATCTCGGGACCGGTGGTGTCCACGACCACGGTGATGCCGTGCAGCTCGCTCTTCCCCTGGTGGAAGGTGCCCATCAGCTCGCCGCGACCGGACAGTGCTCGGCGAAGACCTGGTTCAGGTCGTTCGCCACGGAGTGGGCGTCCCGCCCTTCGATCCGGTGGCGGGGCATGAAGTAGACCAGCTCGCCGTCCTTGAAGAAGGCGACGGCCGGGCTGCTCGGCGGGATGTCCTGGAAGTAGGAACGGGCGCGGGCCGTGGCTTCGAGGTCCTGGCCGGCGAACACGGTGGCGACGCGGTCCGGACGGCGCTCGCCCTGGAGAGCCAGCCGCACGCCGGGACGGGCCATGCCGGCGGCGCAGCCGCAGACAGAATTGACGATCAGCATCGCCGTGCCGTTCTTCTCATTCATGAACGCGTCCACCTCCTGGGCGGTCCGCAACTCCTGCACACCGGCGCTCGTCAGCTCCTCGCGCATCGGCCTGACCAATAGCTCGCTATAGGGCACTGTGGCACCTCCTTTTCATTCCGTTTGTATTGTAGTCCAACGCGATCCTGGCTGGGTCCTTGCTTGAAGGGCATGGTCCCGCAGAGGATAGAGACGTTTTGAACCACGGAGGAATTCCATGAAACGTGTCCAGATATCGATCCTGGCGTTGCTGGCGGCTCTGTCCATCGCCGGCATCGCCGGCTGCCGCCCGTCCGACACCGGCGGCAGAGAGGCCGGGACGGACCCCACCCCCGCGTCCCCGCCGGCCGCCGCCGTCCCCCCGGCTCCGGCCGCTCCCGGGGATACGGCCGGCATGACCAGCGAGCCGGCGCCGATGACCGCGGACGCCGCGGACGCCGCCGCTCCCCTGCCCGGCGGTCAAGCGCTGCGGGCCGGCTTCCTGGTGGTGAACGGGGTCTACAACACGGAGCTGATGGCCCCGTACGACGTGTTCCAGCACACCAAGTTCCATAGCCCGCCGGGGATCGAGGTCTTCACCGTCTCGCCGGACGGCCGGCCCGTCACCACCTTCGAGGGCCTCCGGATCACCCCCACCCACTCGTTCCAGAACGCCCCGCCGATGGACATCCTGGTGGTGCCCAGCGCCGAGGGGAGCATGGACCGCGATCTCCAGAACGCGGCGCTGATCGACTGGGTGCGCCGGACAGGGGGACAGGCCCGGCACGTGATCTCGCTCTGCGACGGGGCGTTCGTGCTGGCCAAGGCCGGGCTGCTGAACGGCGTGCCGGCCACCACCTTCCCCAAGGACTACGAGCGCTTCGCCACCCTGTTCCCCAACGTGGACCTGCGCATCAACGTCAGCTTCGTCGACGCCGGCAGGATGCTCACCTCGCAGGGCGGCGCCCGCAGCTACGACGTGGCCATGCACCTGGTGGACCGGCTCTACGGCCAGCGCGTGGCCAAGGGCGTCGGCGAGGGACTGCTGATCCCCTGGCCGCCGGACCCGGACACCATGACGCCCCGGGTCGTCCTCTCCACCCCGCCCGTTCCCGCGCCGGCCCCCGCCGCGCCCGCGGCTCCCGGCCAATAAACGACCAACCCCTCCCTCCTCTCCCGGTGAGGGAGGGAGGGAGGGGTCGGAAGTGAGGGTCGGGGAGGTGAGGGCCAGGCCTACCGGAACCGCAGCGTGGCGCCGAAGCGGAAGACCCGCGGGCTCAGCCGCTCGAGCACCGCGTATTCCGCGTCTATGGCGTCGCGGTCCCTCTGCAGCACCGTGTCCTCGTTCAGCAGGTTGAAGCCGTCGAGGCCCAGGTTGATCGCGAAGTCCCCGAACTGGAAGTCCTTGTCGATCCGGGCGTCGAACAGGACCAGGTCGTCGTGACGGAAGTCGTCGAGGCTGCCGGTGAGCTGGATGCTCCGGCCGCCGAAGCTGGAACCCGCCGTCGTGAAAGGCGGCGTGATGAAGCCCTCGCGGCCGGTGACGCTGGCCCCGAGGTTGAAGCCCCACGGCCGCTCGGGAGCGACCTGGTAGATGCCGTTGACGTTGAAGGACCAGCGGCTGCCCGTGAAGACGTCCGCCTTGGCGCCCCCGGACTGCTCCGAGAACACGTCGTCGCTGTCGTCGGTCCCGATCTCGTTGGTGGGATCGTCGAAGAAGAGGAACTCATCTCCGATGTTCCACTCCCAGTCCGCATAGGTGAAGTGGCCGCGCAGGCTCCAACGGTTGGCGAGCCGCTTGTTGAGCGACAGGGTCAGTCCCAGGTACTCCTGTTCCCGGTCGCCGTTGGTGTAGAGGCGGCCGCCCGTGGGGGTCAGGTCGGAGCGCAGGTCGAAGACCTGCTGCCGCCCCACGGTTCTGCCGTTGGGGAGCACGCAGGTCTGGGGATCGTCGGGGTCGTTGGGGTCGCAGACGAATCCCGCCGGCACGTAGTCGCCGCTGCCCGCCGCCCGCAACTGGCCGTTGGCGTCGGTCACCAGGAGCCGCGTCTCCGGAATTTCGTGGATGTTGCGCCAGGTCAGGGTGAGACCGCCGGCGAAGTTGGGGGTGATGGCGCGCTCGTAGCCGAGGGTGGCCTCATCCGTGATCGTCGGCTCCAGGTCGGGGTCGTTGATGCTGGGCGAGATCAGGGACGAGGGGTTGGACGGGTCCACGCCCACCGCGTAGCCGAACTGCAGCGAGCCGCGCTCGGCGTCGTCGAGGCGCAGGTTGCCGTTGGCGTCGGCGAAGTAGAAATAGGCGTAGCTGTAGCCCAGAGGGCTGACCCGGCTGGCCAGCGGGAGCTGGCCGAGCTGCTCGGCGTAGCGCGAGAAGGTGGCGCGCACCAGGGAGTCGCGCTTCTCGCCCAGGCTATAGGTGACGCCGATCCGGGGCACGATCGTCTCCCACTCGAAGCCGCCGGCGTCGTTGCCCGGGAAATCGACCGACGGGAGGATCGGCTGGCCGCCCTCGAAGGCGGGGGGCGCCTCCGGATTGCCCGGAGCCGCGGAGGCCCGGTTCTCCAGCTCCTGCAGGTCATAGCGGAGGCCGGCGTTGATGGTCCAGCGGTCGCGGGTGAGGGTGTCCTGCACCCAGAGAGTGGTGTAGCTGGAGGTGATGGCCACCTGCCGCTCGCGCTGGAAGCCGACGGCCGCTATGCCGTCGTCCAAACCGAACAGGTTGCTCGCCCAGACGATCTGGCCTCCCGGCCAGATGGTGCCGGACTCGTTCTCCTGCTCGCGGAAGCCGCCGCCGAACTTGAGCTGGTTGTCGCCGCCGAGAGCGCTGAAGAAGTAGTTGGCGTCGACCCGGTACTGGTCGATGATCGCCTCCTGGCGGAAATCGAACCAGCTCCCCCGGCGCACGTTGTTCTCATCGACGAAGATGTCCGCGTCCAGAGGCCCCTGGGGCGTCAGCGTGAAGATGCCGTCGTCCCGGGACGCCAGGCCGGTCACCACGAAGTCGGAGCTCGCGACCCAGGTGTCCTCGATCTTGTAGATGTCCTGCGGCGTGGTCTGGTTCTGAGTCGCTTCAGGGGCGCGCCTCGGACCGGCGCCGCGGCCGAACTTCAGCTTGTTGTTCGTCCAGTAGTGGAGCACGCCGGAGTTGGAGGCGCCGGTCTGGAAGTTCAGCTTGAAGTTGGAGTCCCGCAGGACCGTGCGGTCGAGCTGGCCGCCCTGCACGATGTTGCCGATGTCGCTCTCGCCGTAGGAGCCCCAGAGCCACATGTGGTCCTTCCAGAGGGGACCGCCGATCTCGAGGCCGTACTCGTCCACGATGTCGATCCGGTTGCCGTTCTCCTCGGTCGGATCGGACTGATACTCGCCGTCGGTGCGCAGGAAGCGGCCGGAGCCCCGCCAGTCGTTGGTGCCGCGCTTGGTCACCTGGTTGATGGTGACGCCCGAGGTGGCGACGGTCACGTCGGTCGAGGAGACCGTGAGCTGCACCTCCTCGAAAGCCCCGAAGTCGAAGTAGGTGGCCGAGGCGCCGACGGCGTTCATGTCGGTGAGGATGACGCCGTCCACCGCGAAGGTGTTGTCACGGGAGTTGGCGCCCATGCCCAGGAAGGCCGACTGCTGGCCGCTCTCGTTGCCGCCGACGTTGATGCGGTCCACCACCACGCCGGGAGCCTGGCTCAGCAGCGACCAGGGATCGCGGGCGGTGGGGACCTTGTCCAGCTCGACGGTGGAGATATTGGTGCCCGTGTTGGCCTTGCGTTCGTCCAGGATCGGGCTCTCGCCGGTGACCGTGATCACGTCCTGGACCGCCGCGCTGAGGGTGATCTCCATGTTGGCGTTGGAGCCGACGCGGATGCTCACCTCCGGATACTCGACCGGGCTGAACCCGTCCAGCTCGGCCTTGACCGAGTAGGCCCCGGGATAGAGGTTCAGAAACCGGAACAGGCCCTGCTCGTCCGTCACCTGGACCTGCGGCGCTCCCACGCCCTCCAGGGTGATGGTCACTCCCGGCAGGGCCTGACCCTGCTCGTCCTTCACGGTTCCATACAGGTTGCCCGTCTGCAACTGGGCGAAGGCCGGGACGGCCGACGCCAGCAGCAGGACAACCGTCACGGCAAGCGCAAAACGCGCGTGACTGCCTCTGACCATGCTGGTCCCCCTTTCAAAGGTCTGCGACTTGACCGGGATTATGCAACGACTCCGTGACGGTTGCCAGCGTTCGGTGGCCTCAATAGGGGTCGGCGTTGATCACCCCGTTGGTGACGCTCCGCAGATAGAAGCCCGTCGTGGGCCGGTTCTTGAGGTCGAAAGTGCCGCCCGTAAGGACCTTCCAGATCTTGTAATTCGAGTACGTCAGCGGCGTGCCCGCCTGGCAGACCTCCGGCGCGTGGTCGGCGAGGATGAAGTAGGCCGGGCCCGCTCCCATCACCGTGGCGAGGCCGTTGCGGTCCACCACCACCGAGGTCTCCTCGTTGACGGCCAGGCTCAGGGCGCTCGTGGCCCTGCCGTCCTGGATCTGGCGGGCCAGGAAGGCCAGCGTGCGCCCCATGCGGTCGCGGGGCACGAAGTGGGAGTCGGTGATGACGTTCTGGAGGTTGGCCCACTTGAAGAAGTCGTAGGTGAAGGTGACGGTGCGGTGGTAGGGGTTGGCCAGGGCCTGCAAGGAGGTGGCGCTGCCGTTGCACCCGTCGTAGCTGAAATCCCCCTGGATGGCGGTGCCGGCGCTGGTACCGCCCACGCCGCCGCCCCTGGCGTAGACGGATTCGACCGCCGTCTCCACCAGGGTGCCCTTGAAGAAGCGGACGTAGTCGCACTGGTCGCCGCCGGCGAAGAAGACCACCTCGGCGTTGCGCACCGTCGCCTCGACGGCGGCGGTGTTGGAGTCCTTGGCGCTGGTGATGACCAGGGTCTCGACGGAGTCGACGCCGTTCATGGCGTAGATGTAGTCGTTGTAGCCGTTGGAACCGCTGGAACGCAGGATCACGACGTCGATCTTGGTGGCGCAGGCCGTGCAGCCGCGGACCTGGTCGATGATCCACTGGAGCGCCGCGTCCACGTCGGTGCTGCCGCCCCCGAAGTCATGGGCCGGCCCGGCGAGGGGGACCACCACGTCGGCCGCGCTGCCGGTCAGGTACCGGGTGACCTTGGCGTCGGCGGGGAGCGTCAGGGCGGCCGCCAGGGCCAGCAGGGTGAACGTCGTCTTGCGTCGCATCGGTTCCTCCTCCATTCGTCAAAGCGCGGGAGCGCGCAGGGACTCCAAAAAGAAAGCTCCTCTACTGTCTGAGTGTCGCGGAAGGTGAAAGGCGAGCTGGCCTCAGCCCTCTGAAAAGAAAAAACCCGGCCGGCGGTCGCCGGCCGGGTCTTCCCCTCTACAGACGGGGATGGAAGGCTACGGCGCTACCATGTCGGCCTGGGCCTCGGCCTTGAGCGCCAGGATCTCCTGGATGAGATCGTCGCGCCGGGGCCGGCTGTGCTGCCCCACCGCCTCCCGCTCCTTCGCGTAGGCCTCCCTGAGCTTCTGCACCGCGACGGGGTGCAGGCTCCGCACCTGCAACACCTTGATGGCGTCCTCGGTGTCGTGGGAGGCGATGTCGAGCAGCATGCTCGTCTTGTCGAAGTCCTTCACGTCGAACGCGGCCTGGTTGAGCTCCGAGGACGACCGGATGTTCTCCAGGGCGTTGAGGACGCGCAGCATCGCGGCCACCGCCTCGACCTGGGTGGCCTCGAGCCGGATGGAAATGCCGCCCGTGTCGGCGAGCTTGAAGTTCCGGCCCACCAGAGAGTTGTCGAACGCCTTGCTGTTGTAGAAGGCGACCGCCTCCTCCAGGGTGTCCACCGCGTTGTTGTGGAAATACGGGCCGGTGTCGGCCGATTCGATCACCGTCGGGGTGTTGAAGTTGTTGTTGCCGAACCCGCCGGCCGGATTGACGGCGCGGCCGAAGCCGGCGTCCGGACGCAGGTTGCCCGGCGCGAGCAGATTGGCCGGGTGATCGGGCAGCGCGCCGACGCCGATGTCGAAGTTCCGGTTGTCCCCATCGATCCCGTTGGCGCCGCCGTTGCCGTGGCAGGTGTTGCACTTGCCCGCCGCCACCGTGCCGCCGACCGTGTCGGAGGCGAAGTAGATCTCCCGGCCCCGCCGGACGATCGGCGAGGTGAAGTTCATGGCCGCCAGGTTGGGGTCCGACTGCCGGCCCAGCGCGAGCTGGAACGCGGCCATCGCGTCGAGCTCCGCGTCGGTCGGGAAGCGGAAATCGACGTCGATGATGCGGGACAGCTTGCGGGTCATATGCTGGTTGATGGCCCCCACGGCGAAGTCGCGCAGGGTGCCGCCGAGCGGAGCGCCGTCGCCGCCCCAGCCCAGCCGCTCGATGGGAGCGGGCGTGCCGGGCTGCCGCGTCCGGGAGTTCAGGAGGCCCAGGGTGTGCGGCACGCCGCGGAGCACGAACCGGTTGTTCAGATCGGTGAACCCGTCCACGTTCTCGAGGATCAGGCCGAGCGCCCGCAGGAGCTCCGGCTTCTCGAAGTTCACCGCCAGGTCCGGATTGAACTCGGCGACGAACAGCGGATCGTTCGGCGGCAGGGTGGCGATGAACTCGGGATCGATGGTGAAGTTGTTCTGCGCCGGATGGCAGGTGCCGCAGGTGCGGCCGTTGCCGTTGAACTTCTCGTTGAAGAAGAGATCGGCTCCCTGCGCCACCAGCGGATCGAGCGAGTCGAACGGCGTCGCGAAAGCGACACGGGGTCCGAACATCGACGCCAGGCCCACGGGCGAGTGGCTCGCCGCCATGGCGGGCTTCGTCTGGCCCTTGGTGTACAGCCTCTGGAAAAGGTCGGGGGAACCGAAGAGGACGCCCGCCTGCTCCGGCCGCTCGCCGGCCCGGGTGACGACCATCATGTCGACCTGGAAGCCCTGGAAGAAGCCGGGCACGAGCTCCACGGCCAACCGGGCGTTCTCCGGCCCGGCGGTCATGCGGCCCAGCCGCTGCATCCGGTCCCGCGACTCCGGCCGGGCGCTGCCGCCGGCCGCGTTTTCCACCAGCCAGACATCCCACTGCTCGCCGGGCTTCAGACCCTGGACTTCGACCTGGGCCCTGCCGCCGATCAGGTCGAGCCGGGCCACGCCCTCGGCTTCGGTGTACTCTCGGGACATGCCCTTCGACCAGTTGAGGCCGAGCAGCACGTTGCGGTCGCCGCCCTGCTTCTCATGATTGGCGGCCCAGTCCAGAAACGCGGTCTGGACTCCCGACGCGTTCGCCTGACCGGCCAGCGGCGAGCTCGCCGTGCCGGCCTCCGGCTGGAGCATCAGCGTGGATGCGAGCCCCAGAATCAGAACCGCGCCCAGCAGTCCGGCCCAAACCTTGACCTTCCTCCTCATAGACATAGCCCCATGACCTCCCGGTAAGATGGCGGGGATCGAGGCCGACCCGGAGAGAAAGGGCACCCGGGTTCGACGCGTCTCCGCCGTGGAACGGATGGCTTCTCCTGATGAGTGCTCGAGAGGGGGGTAAGCGGGACAAAATTGTACGGAGAAAATGCGTCCGGCGGATTCATGACGGCGGACCACCCCCATGAAACGGCTCCTGACCCTCTGGCTCACCCTCCTGGCCGCCCTCTGGCTGACGCGGACGGCGGTCTCCGCCCTGCTCTTCCAGGAGGCCGGCCGGGGCTTCGATGCCGCTTTCCTCCTGGTGACCGTCCCCGTGCTCCAGACCCTGGCGGTGGGCTGGCTCACCCGGCCGCCGGGACCGCCCCCCTGGGCCGTCCTGGCGCGGGAGGTCCGCGCGCGCCGGCTCCTTCCGGTCCTGCTGGCCGCGGACGCCGCCGTCCTCCTCCTCGCCGCGCTCTTCGAGAGCGAGATCCCGCCGGCGGTCTGGGCCGCCCTCCAGACCCTCGCCGCGGCGGCGGCGCTGGGGCTCGGCGCCGCGCGGGGAGCCTGGAGCCGCGCCGAGCGCGCCTGGCTCGGCCTGCTGGCCTTCACCCTGGCGGCCTGCGCCCTCGCCGCCATTCCCGGACTGGAGCCCCTCCAGAACGCCGTCCTCCCGGGCCGGCCGCCGCTGCTCCAGCGGCTGGTCTGCGAAGTCCCGCCGCTGGCCATCGCCGCCACCGCCCTCCTGGCCTGCCGCGAGATCCTCGGCCGGGAGAGCGCCGCGGCCGGGACCGCCCTCGACGCCGCCCTGGGATTCGGCCTGCTCGGCGCCCTCCTGGAGATCCTCTCGCTGGTCCCCCGGGCTCCCCTGCCCGTGCTCTGGGCGCTCCTCGCCTGGGCCTGCCTCCTGCTCGCCGCCACCAGCCTCGCCGCCGCGGCCCTCCTGGCCCGCGCCCCCGCTCCCCCTGGAAGCGCGTTCGACCCCGCCGACGGCGTGATACCTTAACCGGCAGCATCTCCAACCTTTTTCTGGAGGGGCGTCTCGATGTCCGAAGACGAATTCATGGCGCTGGCCGTGTCGTGCGTGGTGAGCCTCGTGGCCTGGTTCGGCTGGATCCGGCAGACGACCGCCACGGCCCCCCGCTGCTCCCGGTTCCGGCACCGCTGGCCCCTGCTGCTCTATCCCGCCCTCAGCGCCGCGGCCCTCTTCGGAGTCCTGCGCCAGTTCTCGTCGCACGACGTGCGTTCGAGCGTCCTCTACACGGGCTTCTACCTGGTCCTGGGAGCGGCCTGGGTGGGCCTCGCCGCGAGCTGGTTCCTGCCCTTCTTCGGGCTCAGCGCCCGCGACGACGTCATCGAGCGCGCCAATCCGGGCGCCGCCCACGCCATCGGCGGCGGCCTGCTGGGCGTCACCCTCTGCTTCGCGGGAGGAAACATCGGCGACGGGCCGGGATGGTGGGTGGTCGTCTTCTGCGCCGGGCTTTCGACCGCCGCCTTCTTCCTCTTCTGGGTCTTCCTCGACAGATTCACCGGCCTCGCCGACACCGTCACCATCGAGCGCGACCCGGCCGCGGGGATCCGCCTTGCCGGGATCTTCACCGCCGCCGGCCTGATCCTGGGGCGCGCCGTGGCCGGCGACTGGGAATCCGGCGCCTCCACCCTGGTGGACTTCGCCGTCCTGGGCTGGCCCGTACTGGTCCTGTGGGCGGCGGCGGCGGTGCTGGAAAGCCAGCTCCGCCCTCATCACGAGAAGCCCCGGCCCGACCTGATCGTCCATGGCCTGGCCCCCGCCGCCGCCTACGTCGGGCTGGCGGCCTTCTTCGTCCTCCGGGCGGGGCGGTGGAGCTGACCCTCCCCTGGCGGCCGGCCGGGCCTCTCGATCCCGAGGCGTTCAGGCGCCTGCGCGGCCGCGCCATCTTCGACTGCTGCAAATGGGACCCGCAGGTGGAGGACGTCGCCACCCTCGCCCCCTTCCCCCTGCTGCTCACCCGGCGGGCCTGGGACGAGATCGCCGCCCTCGCCGAGCGGCTCGCCGCCGAGGCCGCCGCCGCCGAGAGCGAGCTGCTCCGCCGGCCGGAGCTCCACCGCTTCCTGGGACTCCCCGCCGCCGTCCGCCGCGCCCTGGCGAACGTCCCTTCCCGGGGCGCCACGCCGGGCGTGGCCCGCGTGCTCCGCTTCGACTTCCACTGGACCCCGGAGGGCTGGCGGATCTCCGAAGCGAACACCGACGTGCCCGGCGGCTTCAACGAGGGCTCCGGCCTCGCCCGGCTGATGCGGCCGTATCACCCCGGCTCCGAGATCCCCGGCGATCCCGCCGGACGGCTCGCCGAAGCCCTGGCCGCCGCCACCCCGGAGGGGGCCGCCATCGCCGTGGTCTACGCCACCGCCTACACGGACGACCGCCAGGTCATGGTCTTCCTCTCCCGGGAGATCGAGGCGCGGGGACGCCGGGCCGTGCTGGCCGCCCCCGACCACCTGCGCTGGCGGGACGGCCGCGCCTTTCTCGACGCCGACTGGCACCGCGGCGAGGTCGCCGCCGTCGTCCGCTTCTTCCCCGGCGAATGGCTGCCGAACCTCCTCCGGGCCTGCGGCTGGCGGCACTTCTTCCACGGCGCCCGCACGCCGGTCAGCAACCCCGCCGCCGCCCTGCTCACCCAGAGCAAGCGCTTCCCCCTGGTCTGGGACCGCCTGGAGACGCCCCTCCCAACCTGGCGGAGCGCCCTGCCCGAGACCCTCGACCCGCGCGACGCGGACTGGCGGCGCGACGGCGGCTGGGTGCTCAAGCCCGCCCTCGGCCGCGTCGGCGACGGCATCGGCATGAGCGGCGTCACCTCCGGCGACGATTGGAAGAAGATCCGCCGCTCCGCCCGCTGGCGCCCCCGCTGGTGGGCCGCCCAGCGCCGGTTCGAGGCCGTGCCGATGCTCGTCGCCGGCGAGCCCTTCTATCCCTGCGTAGGCGTCTACACCGTCGACGGCCGGGCCGCCGGAGCCTACGGGCGCCTCGCCCGCAAACCGCTGATCAACCACCTCGCCCAGGACGCCGCCGTGCTCCTGGCTCCGCCATGCCGTGAGGAATTTCCCGATGAACGGATCCGAGCTCTTTGAGATCTGGGCCCCGGCCGGCTCGGTCTGGTCCCCCTGGGCCAAGCCGGCCCTGTTCGCGGACCCGGCCCTCCTCGACGCCGCGGCCGGCGCCCCCGCCGAAGCCTCCCCCCTGGCGCCGTTCTCGTCGCCGGCCTCCGACACCGCTCTCGTCCTCGACCTGCCCGGCGAGAGGTCCGTCGAGTTGGCTCTGCTCCTCGCCCGCGGCGGATACCGGCCGGTGCCGCTCTTCAACACCACCCACCACCCCGCCGCCCTGGTGGACGTGCGGCCGGTCCTGCACCGGCTGGTCTCCGGGGCTGCCGCGCTGACAGAGGCCTACCTCTCCCCCCAGGCGCCGCCCGCGTTCCTCCTCGACGCCAACCGGAACACCGCCTCCGGCCCGGCCGCCCCGGGCCGCTACGACAACCGCTGGGTCCTCTTCCCCCAGGACTTCCCTTCCGCCAATTTCCTCCTGGCTTCCGGCATCCGCCACGTGATCCTGCTCCAGGAGAGGGCGCACGGCGAGCAGCCGCGGCCCGACCTCGCCCACGTGCTCCGGCGCTGGCAGGAAGCGGGCCTCGCCATCCACCTCCAGGACCCCAACCTGGACGAGCCGCCGTTCGCCCTCGAAGTCCGCCGCCCTTCGTCCTTCCGCAGCCTCTTCTACCGCGCCCTGACCCTGGTGGGGCTGCGCCGCAACAGCGCCGGCGGGTTCGGCGGGATCATTCCCCAACCCTCCTCCAGCGGTGGATAGGCTGTGTTACGCTGACCGGTAAAACTCAACCCCGAGGTCCGCCATGCGCGACACGAAGCTGATCCTCATCCTCCTGGGAGTCCTCGTGTTCATCGCCGTCGGCTTCGTGCTGCACACCCTGGAGCCGATCCTCCTGCCCTTCGTGGTGGCCGTCTTCCTGTCGCAGATCTTCGCGCCGGTGAACATGGGCCTGCGCCGGCGCGGGGTGCCGGGCGCCCTCGCCATCCTGGTGGTGCTGGTGCTGGTCTCCCTGGTGATCCTGGCCTTCGCCGGGGTGGTCTACTCCAGCGTCCAGTCCTTCGGCGAGGCGCTGCCGAAGTATCAGGCGCGCCTGGAGGGGATCCTCGACGGGACCTCCAGCCGGCTGAGCGCGACCTTCCCGGGGCTCGAATCCCAGATCCGTGAATGGAAATGGGAAGAGGCAGTCGAGGCCTCCTCCCTCACCGGCCTCATCGCGGCCACCCTGGGCTCGTTCCTCATCTTCTTCAACGACGCTTTCCTCGTCCTGCTCTTCCTGGTCTTCCTGCTCGCGGGCAGCGAGGCCTTTCCGCACAAGCTCCAGCGGGCCTTCGCCGGCCACGCCGCGCGCGTCGGCGAGGCCATGCGCGACGTGGAGGAAGAGGTCCGCAAATACCTGCTGACCAAGACCCTGATCAACCTGGCCAACGGCGTCCTGGTCACCATCCTGATGGCGGCGTTCGGGGTCGACTTCGCGATTCTCTGGGGGTTCCTGACCTTCCTCGCCCACTACATCCCCAACGTCGGAGCGATCCTCTCGGCGGGCCTGCCGGCGGCCTTCCTCTTCCTCCAGTTCTCGCCCGGCAAGGCCCTGCTGGTGGCCCTCCTCAACGCCGCCCTGCAATTCGCCATCGGCCACGCCATCGAGCCTCGGGTCATGGGGACGAGCCTCGACCTCAGCCCGCTGCTGGTGCTCCTCTCCCTGATCTTCTGGGGCTGGCTCTGGGGACCCTGGGGAATGGTCCTCGCCGTGCCCATGACCTCCATGATGAAGATCGTCTGCGAGCACATCGGGCCGCTGCGGCCTCTGGCCATATTGATGAGCGGCTCGGCGGCGCCGGACCCGCCGCCTCAGACGGGCGTGGAGAGGAAGACCGAGGCCGCGTAATCCTTCGGCGTCTCCTACGTTCCACCTTCGGAACCTGGAGAACGCCATGAAGACCCTCACCTTCGCCGCCTTTCTTCTCCTCCTCCTCGCCGCAGTGGCGAAGGCGGAGGTTCAAGATCCCAAGACGATCCTCGCCTGGTCCCGCGAAGCCGCGGGGGGCAAAGCCTGGGACGACGTCCGCTCCCTCCATACCCGCGCCAAGGTCTCCACCGGCGGCCTCAGCGGCGAGGCCGAGTCCTGGGAGGACGTGCGCACCGGCCGCTTCGTCAGCGCCTTCGCCCTCGGCCCCGTGACCGGCGCCGAAGGCTTCGACGGCGCGGCCGCCTGGACCCAGGACCCCTCCGGCCAGACCCGCGTCGACGACAGCGGCGACGCCCGGGAAGGCGCGGCCAACGACGTCTACCGCCGGACCCTGGCCTACTGGTACCCCGAGCGGCACCAGGCCGAAATCGCCTTTGTCGAAACCAGGAAAGAGGGAGACCGCTCCTTCCACGTCCTACGCGTCACGCCCGAAGGCGGCCGGCCGTTCGAGATGTGGATCGACGGCCGTACCTTCCTCCTCGACCGCACCGTCGAGAAGCGCTCCAACGAGACCCGGACCACCTTCTTCTCCGACTACCGCGAAGTGGACGGCCGCCGCTTCGCCTTCGTCTCCCGCTCCACCAACGGCGAGACGAAGTACGACGTCCACGCCGTCCTCGAGTCGGTCGAGGTCAATCCGGCCCTCGACGAGGCGCGGTTCCGCAGGCCCGAGGGGAAGACGGACGACTTCGCCATCGCCAGGGGCGCCACCTCCGCCACCGTCCCCTTCCGGCTCCTCAACAACCACATCTACGTCCAGGTCCGCCTCAACGGCCAGCCGTTCCAGATGCTCTTCGACACCGGCGGCATGAACATCGTCACGCCGGCCACGGCCCAGCGGCTCGGCCTCAAGACCGAGGGGACCTTTCAGGGCCGGGGCGTGGGCGAGAAGTCCGAGGACATCGCCGTCACCCGCGTCAGCGAGATCCAGCTCGGGGACGTCGCGCTCAGGAACCAGGTCTTCCTCGTCTTCCCCCTGGCCGGCCTGGCCGAAGCCGAGGGGGTCCAGGTGGATGGCGTCGTCGGTTACGAGGTCCTGAAGCGGCTCGTCGGCCGCGTCGAGTACGCCAGCGAGCGCCTGACCTTTACCCTGCCCGCCGCCTTCCGGGAGCCGGCGGGAGCGGCCGTGGTCCCCTTCACCTTCGAAGGCCAAACGCCGCAGGTCCAGGGCGAGATCGACGGCGTCCCCGGCACCTTCACCATCGACACCGGCAGCCGCGTCTCCCTGACCCTCAACCGCCCCTTCGCCGAGAAGCACGGCCTGGCGGCGCGCTACGGCTCGAAGCACGAGGCCCTGACCGGCTGGGGAGTGGGCGGCGGCGTGCGCTCGCTCCTCGCCCGCGCCAAGGTCCTGAAGCTGGGCGGCGCCGAGGTCCAGGCGCCGGTGGTGGACATGGCCCTGTCGGCCGAAGGGCGCCTTCGCCGATCCCTACCTCGCCGGCAACGTCGGCGGCGGCGTGCTCAAGCGCTTCGACGTCACCTTCGACTACGGTCACCAGAAGCTTTATCTGGAGCCCAACGCCACCCACGCCAAGCCCGACAACTACGACCGCGCCGGCCTCTGGCTCAACCGCGAGGGGGAAGGCTTCAAGGTCATGGACGTGGTGAAGGACGGTCCGGCCGCCGAGGCGGGCCTGAAGGCGGGAGACGAGATCCTCGCCATCGACGGCAAGAGCACCCAAGGACCTGGGCCTCTCCGAAACCCGCTTCCGGTTCAAGGATTCAGCCCCGGGCACGAAAGTGAAGCTCCAGGTGCGGTCCGCGGGGAAGACACGGGAGGCGGTGCTGACCTTACGCGACCTCGCGTGAGCCGCAAAAACAAGGACCTAAAGGACCCAAGAGACCTAAAGGACGCAAAGGACCAAGCCCGCTGTCCTTTTATGTCCTTTGGGTCCTTTATGTCTTTTATGTCCTTTTCTATTTCTTCTCCGCTTTCGCCCACCACAACGCCCTGGCCGCAACCGGAGCCGCGGGATCGATCTCGACGCGCGGCGACCCGTCCTCAGCCTGCCCGAGGCGCAGGCCCCCCCGGGAGAAGACCTCGTTGAGCGGCAGCGGCTCGCTGCCACGGATGTGGGCGTTGTAGAAGGCCTGCCAGTCCCGCGGCGCCGTGGACTCCAGGGCCGCCTGGAGGTCGCGCCACTCATAGGGACGCTTGCCGCCTTCGGTCCGGCGCCACAACTCCCGCAGGAAATCGCCCAGATTGCGTTTCCCTCCAGTGGCGTCCCGGATCAACACGTCCCAGGAAAAAGCGACCAGTGCGCCGCCGCTGTAGAGCGGCGGCCCTTTGCGGGTACCGCTCCCCTCCAGGGTCGTGGCCAGCTTCCGGTAATTGCCGACGTGAACGGCGAGCTTCTTCCGGAATTCGTCCGGACCGATCAGCCCGGCGGTCGCCATGGAAATATTGGCGGCATATTCCGTGAAGCCTTCGTGGAACCATTGCGAAGTCGCGTAGTCCGCGCCGCGCAGCCGCCAACCGTTCCAGTAGTGAAAGATCTCGTGCGCGATCGTGTTCCCCCAACCGGAGCTGTTCGCGCTGGACGGCAGCGTCTCCACGGTCATCGCGAAGCTGCGCCGGAAGGACTCTCCCCCGCTCTCGATCATCGGCAGCAGGACGACCGAATAGCTCTCGCGCCCGTCGTGCCCCATGAGCTTCACGAACTCTTGGATCACCCCTCCGAGCACCCGCCGGACCTCCGGGCGTGCCGCCTGCCAGTGCCCCAGGGTCGTGACGAGCAGCCGAAAACCGCCCGCGGTCATCACGTCGGGCTCGGAGCGGGTGAAGACCACAAGGTTTTCCGTGAGATCGTCTGACGAGTCGGCCATGAGCTCGTTGGCCACCTTCCCGGGCTCCCACGGAGCCACCGGACGCCAGCCCTGCGGAAGGTCGAAGGTGACAGCGCTGGAGCCTGCCGCCGGAGTCGTGAGGAACAGGGACCGCCCGATGGCGACGATATGATCCGTGTCCGCGAACACGGCCTCCCGTGGCGCCGGCCAGCCATGCGCGGCGAGAGGCGAGTAGTCCACCTCATACTCGACCGTCAGCGGGCCGGAATGCGGCTGTTCCAGAAGCCAGCCCTTGGTGCCGGCGCTCGTCACCTTGAGAGCTTCACCCTTGGCGTTCGAGACGCGCAGGTTGGCTACCAGGCCGGGCCACCCTGCCTTGTCGATCTCCGGAATGCCAGCCGGCCGCGAGGTCCCCATCTCAAGTGTCTGCCCGTCGATCGGCAACTTTGCGGTGACCGCCAGCCTGGGCGGCGCCGTCCGCAGCAGGCGCACGTGGTACTTCGCATCGCCGGCGGCCGCCCCGGACGCCGGCAGCGCACAAGTGAAGCTGGCGGCGATGCCGAGCAGCACGGTCAAGCAGAGGCTGGCGACCGCGTTGCCGCTGGTCCCAGTTCGAAGGTTAAAGGCGTTCATGATGGCGAGACACCTTTCCGCTGTCCAGGTCATGCCAATGAGCCTTTCATTCAGAATTCCTCGTCAACTCGGGATTTTATTTCGTCCTCGTAGGTAGGATCTGGGGCCTGGGGTCCTGGAGTTGGCACCCCAGGCTGGTCAACGCCCGCCCCCTTCAGGGGCGAAGATCGTAGCGTTATCTTATGCCGGAGCCGTCCAGGATACGCAGAGACCCCCAAACCCTGGGACCCCGTCAGGGGTCCAGGAGCCTAGCCCAGGCATTCATGCCTGGGCACGAATGCCTGGGCACGAGCGTCCTGATGATCACCGCCCCGGCTTCGCCGGCTCTTCTTTCTTCTCGACCACCTTCAGCTTGAACTTCTCCGGATCGATCTCGGGATTGACCCGCACCTTCTCCACCGTCAGCGATACGTGCCGGATCATGAACTCCTGGTCCTGGCGGTGGGCGATCACCAGGCCGTCGACCGTGCGGAAATCCGAATAGTAGGTCCAGCGGTCATGGAGGGAGGGCAGGTCGAGCGTGCGGTCGAAACGCGCCAGCTCGAGGAAGGTGGCGGCGTCGAGGTACCACGTCTCCTCCGAGCCGTCCTTGCGGGTGACCTTGAGCTTGAAGGCGGGCTGGCCGTCCAGCTCCTCCTTGCCCAGGAGCTCCACCTTGTTCCCCTTGGCCGCCGCGTCCACGAGCGGGCTCTCGAACTCGACGGCCCGCCGCACGACACTGGCGTGGGTGTCCGGGACCGCCGCCGGCTGCGCGACCTCGAGGACGGGATGGATCCACCAGGTGGCCGAGCCGTCGGAGGCATACGTGATCTTCTGGCCGAGCATCGTCTGCTCCAGCAGGAACGAGTCGGGCCGCCGCCATTCGAAGACGAAGGGAGCGGGGGTGCTGAAGGCGACCTGGGTGCCGGCGACGATCAGCGAATTCACCGCGCGCCATTTCTCCAGGCCGCCGTGCGCCGCGGCGTGCTTCGCGAGCACCTCGTCGAGCGTCTGCGCGCCCGCCGCCGGAGAGATCAGGGCGAGGACCAGGAACAGCCGGAAAAGATCAAGCTTGCGGATCATCGGGCTTCCTTTCATCGATCTCATCCGATCAGCCGGCGGAAGGGGTGGCGACCGCCGGAACGGCCGGAGTTTGCACGTCGAGGACGATCATCTCGTCGTCGTCCCGCAGATAGAGCCGGCCGCGGGAGAGCACCGGAGAGGTCCACGTCTTCCCTTCCATCACCTTCATCTTCCCCTTCTCCCGGAAGCCCTCGGGCGTGGCCTCGGCGAGGATGAGCTGCCCCTGATCGCCGAGGATGTACAGCAGGCCGTCCGCCACGATCAGCGAGCCCTTGCCGTAGCCGCGCTGCACCCACTTCTGCTCCCCCGTCTCGGCCACGATGCACTTCAGGCTCGCGTTGTCGAAGCCGTAGATGTGCCCCTCGTACAGCACGGAGGAGCTGAAGTGGTTCTTCATCACCCGGTTGGTCCAGACCTCCCGGACCGTGGCCTTGCCCTCCGCCTTGCCGATCTCCAGGAGCACGGCGCCGATGTCGTCCGACGCCGACGCGAAGATCCGGTTCGGGGGCAGGAACAGGGGGGACGCGAGGGCTCCCGGCTTCCAGGGATACCGCCAGTGCACCTGTCCGTCCGGAAGCAGGGAGACGATTTCTCCACCGGCCGTGCGGACGAACACGAACTGCCGGACCCCGTCGATCGTCACCGCCAGAGGCGTCACATAGCCCGCCTTGCCGTCCAGGGAGGACCAGCGCAGCTTGCCGGTCTTCTTGTCCAGACCCACCACCGCCTTCCCCTCTCCGCCGCCCGTCTCCAGGATCAGGAGGTCGCCGTCGACGACCGGCGAGGCGGCGTATCCCCGCATGGGCGTCGTGCCGCCGAGCTCCTTCACCAGGTCGACCTCCCAGAGCCGCGCGCCGTCTTTGATCTTGAGGGCGTGCAGCCGGCCCGGGGCGGCCAGCATGTAGACCACGTCCTCCTCCACCGTGGGCGTCGCGCGCGGACCGTTGCCGAACGCCTCGGGGAAGACCGGCCCCAGGGGGACGCGCCAGATCACCTCGCCGTCCGACGCCCGCAGCCGGTAGGCCGTCTCGCTCTCCCCTTCCACGGCCATGGTGTAGAGGGCGTCGCCCACCGCGGTCACGGCGGAGAACCCACTGCCGACCGGCTTCTTCCAGAGCACCTTCGGACCGCTCTCCGGCCAGCTCCGGAGCAGCCCCTTCTCCAGGGACACCCCGTTCTGCTGCGGACCGCGGAACTGCGGCCAATCCACCCCCGCCACCGGCTCCGCCCCCGCCGGCGCCAGACCGGCGCCAAGGAGCAGGGTGATCGCCAGGACACCGGTGCCACGCCAGAGCTTCTTCATCGGATATACCTCCTCTTCATCCCAGTGAGGCATTCTACGGGGAAGCCTACGAAAAGTTCTGTTCGGGGGTGGGCCGGATCAATTTCCGCGAGGTCGATGGAGGAGATCCCGGGTGCCGTGCTGACGACCCGCGACCCGCTATGTTATGGTCGCCGTCGGGTGTACGACGTCACTCCGAAACTCCAAAAGCACGTGACGGCGACGAAGACGATCCCGACGGAGCCGATCGGCAGCATCCCGAGACCCCTGGGGTTGATCGAGGCCATCGCGGACACGGACGGCACGGATCCGAGCCTGGACCCACTCTACGAGGAGGCGATCCGGGACACCATCGAGCGGTTCGAGGCCACGGGCTCGCCGGTGATCACCGACGGCGAACAGAGGAAGTACCACAACTTCTGGACGTACTGCGTCCAGGGGCTGCCGAACACGGATCCCGGACGGCTTCAGGATCCCGTTCGCGGCCGGCCACATCCGCCGGATGCCCCGGCTGACAGGCGGCCCGTTCCGCTACCAGCGCTACGCGGACAGCTACCTCGACGTGGCCCTGCGGTACGCCCGAAAGCCGGTGAAGCAGGCGGTCATCTCGCCTTCGGCCCTGAGTCTTATGTACCCGGCCGACGAGATCCCCGGGTACTCCCGGGAGCAGTTCATCGAGGATCTGCTGCGCGAGCACGAGACCGAGGTTCGCAACTGCCTGCGCAAGGGCGCGCACAAGGTTCAGATCGACTTCACGGAAGGACGGCTGGCGGTCAAGATCGACCCCTCCGGGGAGCTCCTCCACAGCTTCATCGACCTGAACAACCTGGCGCTGTCGCGCTTCTCCGCCGAGGACCGCCGACGCATCGGCGTGCACACCTGCCCGGGCGGCGATCGCGACTCGACCCACAGCGCGGACGTCGATTACGCCGAGCTGCTGCCCAGCCTGTTCGAGCTGAAGGTCGGGAACTTCTACGTCGCGCTGGCGGGCGAAAAGGACCGCGCCCGCGTCCTCAAGATCATCCGCGAACACATGAAGCCGGACCAGCGGGTGTTCGTCGGCGTCGTCGCGCCGATCGATCCGCGCGTCGAGACGCCGGAGGAGGTCCGGGACCGGGTCCTCGAAGCGGCGGAATACATCCCGGTCGAGCAGCTGGGCACGACGGACGACTGCGGGTTCTCCCCCTTCTGCGACGACACGTCCACGACCCGCGACACGGCCTTCGCGAAGATCCGCGCGCGGGTGCTCGGCACGGCCCTCGCGTCCGAACAACTCGGGATCGGGTGATGGCGTCCCACGACGACGAGGAGCGGCTGCTCCGCTCGGTCGCTCTGCAGAACGCCAACGCCATCCTCCTCGCCCGCCAGCGGGCCGAGCGGGAGCTCGCCGCCGAGCAGGAGCGGCTGCGGATCACCCTGGCCAGCATCGGCGACGCGGTGATCAGCACCGACGCCGAGGGCCGGGTGACTTCCTCAACGGGGTGGCCGAGGCCCTGACCGGGTGGCCCCAGGCCGAGGCCGCGGGCCGGCCCCTGCCGGACGTCTTCCACATCGTCAACGAGCAGACCCGCCAGCCGGCCGAGAACCCCGCCCTCCGGGCCCTGCGGGAGGGAGTGGTCGTCGGGCTGGCGAACCACACGGTCCTCATCGCCCGGGACGGGACCGAGCGGCCGATCGACGACAGCGCCGCCCCCATGCGGGACGAGTCCGGCGCCCCGGTCGGGGCGGTGCTGGTCTTCCGGGACGTGACCGAGCGCAGACGGGCCGAGGAGGCCCAGGCGCGGCTGGCCGCCATCGTCGAGTCGTCCGAGGACGCGATCGTCAGCAAGACGCTCGACGGCGTCATCCGGTCCTGGAACGCCGGGGCCGAGCGGCTCTTCGGGTACACGGCCGAGGAGGCCGTCGGCCGGCCGATCACCCTGATCATCCCGCCGGAGCGGCTGGACGAGGAGCGGAGATCCTCGCCCGGCTTCGCCGCGGCGAGCGGGTCGAGCACTTCGAGACGGTGCGGGTGGCCAAGGACGGCCGCCGGCTCGACATCTCGCTGACCGTCTCTCCGGTCCGCGACGCCGAGGGCCGCGTCATCGGAGCGTCGAAGGTCGCCCGCGACATCACCGAACGCAGGCAGGCGGAAGAAGCGCTGCGGGCGAGCGAGCAGCGCTTGAAGGAGGCGGTGGAGGCGCTCAAGGAGGCCGACCGCCGCAAGGACGAGTTCCTGGCGCTGCTGGCCCACGAGCTGCGAAACCCGCTGGCCCCGCTGCGCAACGGCCTGCAGGTGATGCGGCTGGCGTCCGGCGACGCGGACGCCGTCGCCCAGGTCGCGGGACATGATGGACCGGCAGCTCGCCCACATGGTGCGGCTGATCGACGACCTGCTCGACGTCTCCCGCATCAGCCGCAACAAGATGGAGCTGCGCCGCTCCCGGGTGCTGCTCGCGGACGTGGTCAGCAGCGCGGTGGAGACCGCCCGTCCAGCCATCGAGGCGGCCGGGCACGAGCTGACGGTCTCGCTGCCGCCCGAGCCGGTCTTCCTGGACGCCGACCTGACCCGGCTGGCCCAGGTGTTCGGCAACCTGCTCACCAACAGCGCCAAGTACACCGAGCGGGGCGGACGCATCTGGCTCACCGCGACGCGGGAAGGGCGACGAGGTCGTCCGTGACGGTCCGGGACACCGGGATCGGCATCCCCGCCGTGTCGCCCTGCCGCACATCTTCGACATGTTCAGCCAGGTGGACCGAGCGATCGAGCGGAGCACCGGCGGGCTGGGCATCGGGCTGGCGCTGGTCAAGGGCCTGGTCGAGATGCACGGCGGCACGGTCGAGGCGGCGAGCCCCGGGCGAGGGCCAGGGCAGCACCTTCACCGTCAGGCTGCCGGTCCTCAAGGACCGGGCGGAGCCGCCGCCTGGAACACCGGCTGGGGAAGGGCCGGCCTCCGCCGGGTCGAAGCGGCGCATCCTGGTGGTGGACGACAACCGGGACTCGGCCGCCTCGCTGGCCATGATGCTCCAGCTGCTGGGGAACGAGGTCCGCACCGCGCACGACGGCCTCGAGGCGGTGGAGGTGGCGGAGCAGTTCCGTCCGGAGGTGGTCCTGATGGACATCGGGATGCCCCGGCTCAACGGCTACGACGCCACGCGCCGCATCCGCGAGCAGCCCTGGGGACGCGACATGGCCATCATCGCGCTGACCGGCTGGGGCCAGGAGGCGGACCGCGCCAGGTCGAAGGAGGCCGGCTGCGACGGCCACCTGGTGAAGCCGGTCGACCTCTCCGACCTGGAGAAGCTGCTGCGGGAGTTGGAGGACGGGGGGGCGACGTAGTTACCGATGGCCTGCACTAACCTTTCACCATGACATACATGCGCGTTTTGGGCAGCGCCTTGCCCAGTGGATGGTTGGGGTAAAGATCGCTGGAATAGGAAAACTCCTTGAGAGTCTCCTCCTTGCCTTCCAGGTGGAGCACGAGTTGAACCCGGATCGACCACTTGCCGGAAGAATCAGCCACGCGGGGCGTGGGCACAAAGTCGATGTAGTGAAGGGGGCCGGTGCCGAGCTGGGCGTTCAATTGGGCGCGGACAAACTCCGGAGCAGACAAGGCGGCTTTTTCCTTCAAATATCGCTCGAAGTGCTCCTTGACGGCTTGATCCGCTATCCTGACGACGGCACCTCGTTTTATTTCAAACTCTGGAGATGCAAAAAGTATCCGCTCCCATCCATCGGCCGCCTCGGCGTGTGCCTTGAAGACAGAATCCAGGCTGAAACCAAGATCCCGGTTACGAAGAGCAAGTGGAATGTTCCTCCAGCAGAAGTTCTTCGGGTCGTTGATCCAGGCGTTGATGATGTGATATCCGGTATAGTCTACGACGCGCAACTCAATATTACGGGACCTCAGAGGAATGACGCCTTGAGTAGGGGGCAGAAGCCTCATCTTGTTTTGAACTTCTTCAAGGGAATTCCTCAAGGAGTCATTCTCATCCAGGAGCTTCTTGAGAGCCATCGGATCCAGATCCTTGAGGCCCTGAGCTACCTTGGACGCAGCCTGCTCGATCTCCGGCGTATGAATGGTGGCATCTACCGGGATCTTCTTACATGCAGATACAAGCAGAGCGCAGAGAATGAATGTCCGCGACAGTTTGGTTGACATAGAGCCGAAATCTCCTCGGGCTCACCTCGGGAGAAGGGAGGCGAGCATTGCCATGTTTCGATTTAGCAGAACCTCTACAGTGTATCGTTATGCTACTGTTACCGCGGAATGTTCGTCAACACTGGCCCCGGCTGAGGGCATGAGGACGCCCGATGGCCTGGGAGCGAGGAGACCGCTTTCCGGCCGGAAGGGGCAATTCGGATCTAATGGAAGCTCAATACCAATCACCTTCTCTGGGATCCATAAGTCAACTCTTTGAGCCTGCCCCCTTGATCGCTGCACTTCATTTTGCTAATCGAGCGCCCTCTTGATCCAGGCATTCACGGCGGTGACGAGCGCCTTACGCGCCACCTCAATAGCCGCCTTTCCAACCGCGCCGAAGCCGGACACCCTATTCAGGAGGTCGTCCGCCATCTCGCCAACCGTCGCGGTAGCGACTTTAATCACCGAGTTGGCGGAAAGCTTGGACTCTATCGCCCCCACGCGAATCCCCTCGTAGACTGCGTTGGTGGTCAGGCGCCGCTTCAGGTTCATCTTGAAGTAGCCCGCGAGTTTGTGCCGCCCCCACTTCTTGTCGCCGGAGGCGAAACCGAGGACCGCGCTCTTGAAGAATGCTCCCTCTTCGTCGCTCGAAACGCGGAGGGTGGTCTCGACGTACAAAGCCACCATGTCCTTGCTGACTCGCTCGAGGAGGTTCTTCTCCGCGGCCTTGCCGCCGCCGGCGTGATGGCCTATCTCGTCCGTGATGTAGGCCTTCGCGATTTTCTTCCAGTTCCCCTTTACCCACTTAGCGTGGTCGACAAACTCGAAGTTCTCCAATACCCAGGCGATGTCGGCGACCAACTTAATGATTGCGTCACCAATTTTCTTCAGGCGGGTCGCCTTGCGGGTTTTCCTGAGTTCCCTGAGCTTTTGGATCTTGTCCAACCTTTTCTTGGCCTTGCGACCCTGAATCGTCCACTTGACGAACTTGCCGATGCCGAAGGTCACCGCTGTCAGCGCGATATCGGCAGCAAAGTCCGCCGGGCTGTCCCAGCCAACGACGTCCCAGGCGATCCCGAGCGCGCTCGGCTCCTCTTCCATGTCTTCCTCGTAGTTCGGATCGTGCCGCTTCTCGAGCTGCCGTTCCCTATCGCGCTCCTTTTGGGCGACCCGATAGCCCTCTGCGATGTGCTTCTCCTTCTCGAGCATGTCGTAGAGCGGTATCAGATCCTCGGGGACAAGGAACTCCCCGAGCCCCTCGACTCGTGCATGGGCCGCCTTGAACTCTTTTTCGAGCACTTGCCGGGCAGCCTTGGCCTCCGGCAGCTCGCTGCCCGCCAGATCAATCGTCTCTTCCTGATACTCCTTAAGCAGGCTTTTCCAGAGGTCGAACGCGGCTGTGTTCTCGTCGTCAAAGAGAGCCCTCGCCTGCGAGAGGGTCTTCTTCAGCTCGCGGAGCTCTTCGTCCGCTCGTTCTCCAGGAGCTCCTGTCCAAGCCCACAGCGAGTTGAGACGTTCGCCCCAGGTCGCCCGGGTTGATGAAAAGTACTGCTGGTTCAGGCTGGCCATCTCGAGCACGAGCTTCTCGAAGTCATTCTGTACGTCGTCCCACAGCGCTTCGCCCGTGAGCACCTTGGCCGGCGCCCGCTGGATCACGCCCTGGAATGGGGGTGCCGACACCGCTTTGCACTGCCCGCCGGTGAGGAGGGAAGTGTGGGATACTTTCCTTGTACCTAACTGCCATTGGGCACGGCTTGCCTTCGACAGAGGATCACTCGCGGGCTCGCCGCGCGCCACCTGGCCCGCCCCGCCTGACCCTGATTGCTGTACCACATGCGTCAGCTCATGGGCGATCAGCCGCCGTCCCTCGTACGTACCTGGTTCAAATCGACCCACACCAAACACAATGTTGTGTCCCACCGTGTAGGCATGGGCGTTCACGTCCCGTGCGGACTGTTCCGCAGCCGTGCCGGAATGCGCCCGTACTCGGGAAAAATCGTAGTCGAAGCGTTGCTCCATAAAGGCAAGAGTAGCCGGATCGAGAGGCTGACCGGGTGAGCGCAATACTTCGTGGATAATAGGCGGTGCTGCAATCTGTCCCGTGTCGCTGGCTTGCACGCGCTTTGTCTGCAAGCCTTCATGGTCCCGGCCCGGATGCTCCGTCTGGCATTTAGGACACCCTCCGCCGCAAGAACAAACGCGCTGGACCCGTGGCTCAGGCATGCTCATCACCTGTTCGGAAACGCGGTCCGCTTCCTGCTCGAAGATGTCTCCGGGAGTATTTACCATGAGCTTCGCTTGGATCTTTACCGGTGTCTCAGCATGCACCGGTATCCGGGAAAAATCATAACGAAAGCGCCCAGATGCGGCCGCATCGGAGACGGACCCAAGGTCATTAACCTTAGCCTGCTGTAGCTGTTGTACGGCTTGATCTCCAAGCGTGCGCCGTGAGTGAAAGGGCGAGCTCACATCACAGCCGGGGATTGTGGGCTTGGCAGATGTATTCTGGTGACCTGCTGTCGGCTTCTGTGCGACAGTGCCTGGAAGAAAGATGCGTGAAGAGTTACTCAACGCAACACCTTTGGCGCTCCACCCGACAACTACGTCCGCGAACTACTGAAGGGCTTCGCTCCTGATCATGTTACATACCAGCGGCAGGCTGGTCAAATGGACATGTGGCAATCTTCAGACCCAGCACGGTTGTAGCTATGGCTGGTTGGCAATGTCAGCAAACCAATTCAAGTTTTGCATACCTCAGCTCCGGCTCTCGCTCTTGATCCCTGCACGCCAGGCAGACATGATTGGATATCCTCGGGAAGCCGTTCACCACATTCGGCGCGCCAGGGATACGGATGCCTAATCAGAATGGGGCTCTTGCAATCCGGGTTAGGACATTAAAATTGCATCGTGCGCCAGGAAAGCGCGGGATCTCCGTTGCGCCGCATCCAGGCCAGGAGGCGGGAGCGCAGGTCGCGCAGCACCTCTCCCGCCGCCGGGTCGGCGATCAGGTTGCGCGCTTCCGCCCGATCGGCGGAGAGATCGTAGAGCTCCTCGCCGCGGGCCGGGTCCTTCCAGACGACGTTGCGCTTCCAGCTCGCCGATCAGCCAGGCCATCACCGTGGCGGGCAATTCCACGGCGGGCGGCACGGATTGCTGTTCGGCGGCAACGGGGGCCGCCAGCAACAGCGCCGCGGCGAACGCGATCTTGTTGCGAGCCATGAGAGCCTGGCACGGTTCATCCGGTCCTTGAACCTGCCGGGCAGCTTGGTGGGGCGACCTTCCATAGACGAGGCGGTGGCGCGCACGGACGATCTCGACGAACTCGGTCGGGTTGCTCGCGACGGCGCCGGCCAGACTGGGATCGATGATCGCCGCCGTGCGTCCAGGATGTCGTAGACGTCTTCGGGTCGTTCCTGCGGGATGTGTCCCTCCTCGACGATCTCTCGTGCTTCGTCGACGGTGAACTCGGTGCCTTCGATGAAGTTCGAGAAGTAGGCCTCGAAGAACGGAGCGACACCGATTGGGCCGGCGGGCAGCACCTGGGGTGCGATGGCGGCCAGGTAGGAGACGACGTCGGTGAAGGTTTCCGTCGTGAAGCATCGACGCTGTGCCCGGTCTGCGCGGCCAGCATCGCGGGCGAGTCGGTGTTCACCGTGGGGCGCTCTCCTCGAGCGGACTCGATGAAGGCAGCCACGGAACGGCCTTGGTCGTGCAACTCGGCGCTCGTCGCGTACTCGTCGGCGGCATCCATGATGCGCTCGACCTGCTGACGAGTGCGAGTCCCGACGATGCGCGCGATGTGCTCGTGCAACTCGGTGCGGTTCGGGTCGCCGCCGGGCGTCCGTCGATCGACCGGCTGTCACGGGCGTTGTCGACGAGCCAGCGGGATTCCGATGCCCACCACAGGGCGCTGGTGACAGGGGCGTCAGAGGACTTCGCGCCTGGGCCTGGAACCGTCACTATCGTCAGACCCGGCAGGACCACGGGCGGGTTCGTCCGCCGGCGACGAACAGGACGCCGTCGACAGGACGTCCCGTCGGGCCGCAGCGGGCTGTGATGCTTCACCCGGCACGAGGATCGAGGCGACCTGCGCCCAGCCGCGTTCGACCTGCTCCTCCAGCGGCATCGTCAGGTCGTCGGTGTAGAGCCCACGAGCAACGCGTCGACTCGCCCGGCTCGCGCTTCGACACGAAACCCGGGGGCGTCCGCTCGGAGGAACGTCACGGGGTGCCTCTCTCAGAAGTGCCGAACAGCGCTGCCAACGTACACGAAAGTGCCGAATAGCGTCACTTAGTGCCGAATAGCGGCATCCCCTGAGCCGTGAGCGGCACCTGGTGCGGAGTGCGGGGTCGACCGCAAGGCGGTCGCCGTCATGGGGTACTGGCGGGCGGGGCAGCTCCGAGGACGAGTGAACTAGGCGCGCCGATCCGCCTCGCTGGCCGGCTACCGACCGGCGTGTATCTGGACAGCCCGAACGTGATCCTTGCCTACGTCAGCCTGGTGAGCACTCCGTCTGCTGCTCACATTCATCGACGCCCAGCGCACGATCGTCACCGGCGGGCGCGATCACGTAGGTCCGGCGCTCGCGTGCAGCGGGTCTGGTGGGTCGATGACCCGGAGCGCCGTCATGGGGTGGGGCGAGGAGGGCGCGATGACGCGCGAGTTCGACCGGGGATACCGCGGCCGCTACCGGCGGCTGGTGGAGAGCTACCCGGACGAGTCGGTGTACCCGGCCGACTCGTTCCGGGTCGAGTGGGGACCGATCTTCCATCGTGGCCGCCTCGACGGCTCCGCCCGGGTGCTGGTCATCGGTCAGGACCCGGCCGCGCACGAGGCCATCGCGCGGCGGATCCTGGTCGGCGAGGCCGGGCAGCGGACGCAGGGCCTGCTGGCGCGGCTGGGGATCACCCGCAGCTACGTCTTCGTCAACGCGTTCCTGTACTCGGTGTACGGCCAGGGTGGTGGGTCACGCCACATCGGGGACCCGGCGATCACGGCGCTACCGCAACCGGTGGATCGACGCGATCGTGAAGGACCAGCCGATCGAGGCGATCATCAGCCTCGGCCAGCTGGCCGACCAGGCGTACCAGGCGTGGCGGACGACGCCGCTGGGTGCCGCGAGCCAGGCCGTCTACGCCACCGTCCGGCACCCGACCTATCCGGAGTCGGCCAGCCGGTCGGGGAGCATCACCAAGGCCGAGGCGTTCCAGCGGCTGTGCGACTCGTGGAACCTGGCGCTCGACGCCGCTCCACGGGGTCGTCACCGCCGACGCCCCGGTCGCCGCTGCAGCACTACGGCTCGACGATCACGGCCGCCGATCTCGCACCGATCCCCGACGTCGACCTGCCGCCCGGGCTGCCGGCGTGGATGGGCGCCCTGGACGCGTGGGCCGCCCGCACGGGCGCGGACGCGCAGAAGAAGCGGGCGACGATCACCGTGACCGTGCCCACCCGGTTCCGCACCTGGCCCGCTGCCCTGAGGAGGGCCGATGGCGCAGCTCGTGATCGCTGGTCAGGTCGCGCCGATGGTCGGCGACGTCCCGGACCCGCCTCGTCGCGGACGGGTGTGGATCCGCGACGACCAGATCGTCGACGTCACGTTCGACGACCGGCGTGGTCGACGGGTTCGCCGGGGCGCCGGAGGTCGACGTCGGCGACTCGTACGTCCTGCCGGGCTTCATCGACCTGCACAACCACCTCGCCTACAACGCTCTGCCGCTGTGGGCGGAGCCGCACCGCACCGACCCGTGGTCGCACAACAAGGCCTGGCCGCAGGCCGACTCCTACACCGAGTCGATCACCGAGCCGGCCTGGACGTACGCCAAGGCGTGCCCGGAGGCGATCCTCGGGTACGTGCAGGTGCGCGAGATGGCAGGAGGGGCGACGTCGGCGCAGGGCTGGCCGTCGGCCAACCGTGGCTACCAGACCGTGATGCGCAACGTCGACGACGAGCGCGCAGGCCGCCAGGGCAAGGCCGGTGACGACCTGATCCGCACCTCGGTGGTGACCAAGACCGGCGACGAGCCTGGCCGACGCGGTGCGCCGGATGGCGAACGGCGCCGGGTTCCTCTACCACTGCGCCGAGGGCATGAAGGACTCCCGGGTGCGCCGTGACTTCACGGACCTGCAGCGCACCGACGGGCTCCTGCCGACGTTCATCGGGATCCACTGCTGCGCCCTGGGGGCCGACGACTGGCTCGAGTGGGCCGACGCCGAACGCCGGCGGGGTCGTGTGGTCGCCGCTGTCGAACCTCGTCCTGTACGGGGACACCACCCTGATCGACGACGCCAGGACGCGCGGGGTGCGCGTCTGCCTGGGGTCGGACTGGGGGCCGTCGGGCACCCGGAACCTGCTGGGGGAGATGAAGGCGGCGCGGCTCGCGGCCCGCCACTTCGGCTACTCCGTCAGCGACCGTGACGTCGTCCAGATGGTCACCTCGAACCCCGGAGACCTCCTCGCCCGGTGCTGGGGCCGCCCGATCGGTCAGCTCGTGCCCGGCGGCTTCGCCGACGTCACGGTCCTGCGTGGGCACGGCCCCGGGGACGCGTGGCACCGGATCCTCGCGGCGACCGAGCTGCACGTCGAGCTCGTCGTCGCCAAGGGCGTGCCGCGCTACGGCGACGAGGACCTGATGCTCGCCGCCGGCGCGCCCGCGGCCTTCCCGATGACCGTCCGGAAGCGCCGCAAGCTGGCCGCGCTGCCCGACCCGGCGGACACCGCTCGCGCCTGGTCGTGGGAGCAGATCGTGGGCACGCTCCAGACGGTGCAGGAGGACCCGCCCGCGGCGATCGCGAACGCCACGCGCGCGGGCCTTCGCCGGCTCACGGTTCGCCGACGACGCCGCCCTCGAGCTCTTCCTCGACATGCCCGACTCGCGGCGCACGGGCCGGGCAGGGCCGCCCAAGGACCCGAGCTCGGTCCGGATCCCGCCGGTGCCCGCGATCGACCACGACCGTGACTTCTTCGACGCGCTCGACGCCAACCCGATCCAGGCGGGGATCCTCGCGCCGCTGAGGCGGGAGTTCGGGCTGTGAGCGCGCTGGACGACACGACGCGGGAGGCCCAGCGTGGCCGGCCGCTGAGCCGGGTGCCCGGCGTCCCTGACGATCCGTCCGACCCACCGGTGGAGCTGACCGTCCCGCAGCGTCACGACCTCGTCGACCTGTGGTGCCAGCTGATGACCGACGTCTACGTGCACTACGAGCAGAAGAGGTCGCTCTACGGGTACGACCCGGTGCGTGCGCTCCAGGCGCTGCGCCGCCAGATCCCGTACCTGGGCTCGGCGGAGTTCCTGCGTGAGCTGACGTTCGTGATCAACCGCCTGCGGGACCAGCACACCCAGCTCTACGTGCACGGCCGCGATCCGCGCCGGGCGCGGTACGTCGCTGCGCTGCCGTTCCTCGTCGAGGTCTTCGGCGAGTACCGGACGCCCACCTACGTGGTCACCAAGGTCAGCGACGCCGTCGACGACGACGGCTTCGTCCCCGGGGTCCGCGTCACCACGTGGAACGGTGTCCCGTTCTCGCGGGCGATCGACCTCTACGCCGAGACGCTGACGGGAGGTCGGCTGGACGCGCGACGGGCCCGTGCCCTCGAGACCATGACCCAACGACCGCTCGCGTTCCTTCCGCAGCCCGACGAGCTCTGGGTCGACATCGGCTACCGAGCCGCCGACGCCGCCGACGACCGAGGCCCGACCGGACGATCCGCTTCGAGTGGCGTGCGATCGAGCCGTCGACCGCGCTGAGCGCGACGGACACCATCGAGCTGCGCAGCCGCCGCGCCGTCGACGCCACCAGCGAGGTCGCGCGACGGGCACGCAAGCTGCTCTTCGCGCCCGCGCTCTGGCAGCAGGAGACCGACGCGCGCCGACGGGTCGCGAAGGCGCCGGCCTGGACGGCGACCGCCTTCCCGGACGCGCTCTCCGTCCGAGAGGTGCCCACGAGCCGCGGGACGATCGGCTACCTCCGGCTGTGGACCTTCGACGTCGACCACAGCGACGCGTTCCTCGACGAGGTCGACCGCGTCCTGCGCGCCCTGCCGCGCACGGGCCTGATCATCGACGTGCGCTCGAACCCGGGCGGGGTCATCGAGGTCGCGGAGCGCCTCCTGCAGCTGTTCACCACGGACGTCGTCCAACCGGTCCGCTTCGCCCTGCGCGCGACCCCCGCCGTCGCCGCGATGGCCGACGCCGACGGCAACGGCGCCGACCTGGCCGACTGGGCGGCCTCGGTCAGCACCGCGCTGGACCTGGGCGAGGAGTACTCCCAGCACCTGACGCATCTCCGACCCCGAACGCTGCAACGGTCGCGCCGTCGCCTACGACGGTCCGGTGGTCGTCGTCGTCAATCCCAACACCTTCTCCAGCGGCGACATCTTCGCCGCCGGCATCGCCGACCACGGCATCGGCCAGATCGTCTCGATCGGCGAGGGAACCGGCGGCGGCGGAGCCAACGTGTGGACCGACGACGACATCGAGTACGCGTACCACGTCGCCGGGTTGCCGCTGGCGCCGCGCCCGCCGGGGATCGGCTACTCGCTCTCCGTGCGACGGGTGGCCCGAGCGGGCACGTCCGCCGGGCTCGCGATCGAGGACATCGGCGTCTCCGGGGAGGAGCGCTACGCGATGACCGAGCGCGACCTCCTGAACGGGAACGAGGACCTCACCGAGTTCTGCGCCCGGTTGCTCACGTCGACCTGACGCAACGGCAGGCCAAGGTGCACGGCGGCATGCTCCAGCGCACCCGCGTCGGAGAGGTCGGACCCGGCGGCGACCAGGTGGGAGAGCATCCCCGCCATCGGCGTGATGCCGACACCGGCGCTCGCGTTCCCGAACCGTCCGACGAGATCCGCAACCGCAAGCGCCGTGGATCGGCCGGCGGGCGACCGCCGGCCTTTGACCCGGTCGACTACCGCGGACGCAATGTCGTCGAACGGGCCCTCGCTCACCGCACGCAATGGCGTGGACCGGCCACCCGCTACGACAAGTACGCGGTGATCTACCGCGGCGCCGCCGTCCTTCGCGCGATAGTCCTCTGCCTCAAGAGGCTAGCCGGGTCGCCCGAGGTCGCGGGAAGCGTTCGTCGTCCTCGGTGACGCGTCGAGGTTCGCGCCGGTCGGCAATGCGTGCCACGCGGCGGCCAGGATCTCGGCATCGTCGCGCGAGCATCGGGGATATCCCACGGCGACCGCCGCCTCGAACAGTGCACGTTTCGCAGTGGACCACGGATCGGCCAGGATCAGCTCGGCCTCGTCCGGGTCGTCCGGGTCCGCATCCCAGTTCACGCAACCATGCCGGACGGCCTGGTCCGTGACCTTGGTGTCGAGCACGCTGAAGCCGTACCCGATCGGTGACCCGTTGTCCCACAGGACCCCGGCGGCCGAGTGCTCGGACTTCCGTTGGCTCCACCGGTTCCAAGCCCTGTCGTAGGCGTCGGGGGCTCTCGGATCTCGTGCCTGGGCCAGGGCAGAGGCCTGCTGCGGTGTCAGCGTGGAGGCGGCGTCGATGATCCGTGCGACGGCCTCACCTTCGGCGCCAAACAGCACGTGGGGGGCGAGTTCCTCCAGCACATCGATGGCGTTGGCCCGGGTGTACCACACGTCGCGAACCAGGCCGAGATTCGCTTCTCGATCGGCTGCGCGTTCACGCCCCGAACGTGGTGGCACCACCCCCGCACGGAGCAACCGACCCGGCCACCGAGCCACCACGACCCGGTCCAGGAAGTGATCGACGACGATCCACGGAGGGCCGCCGGGTGCAGGGACGGAGACGCGCTGCCCAGGCGCCGCGGCAAGCAACAGCCTCGTCAGCGGCGACGAGTCATCGACATGCTCGAGCTCCGCGCGTCGACCGTCGGTAGCCACCACGTACCGCGTTCGCGGCAGGTCACTGATCCAGACGAAGCCCTCAACACTCGGAACCGATCGGCGCATCGCAGAGTGCCTCCTTCACAAGCCCGGACACCCCAACAGTTCACGGACTTCGGTGGCGAAGGTACCCGGACACCCTCACCTGTGGTGAACCCTGTGCAACCCCGGCCAGAGACCGACCCTGCCGTCAACCCCGCAGGGCTTGGGAGACGGCGGTCAGGACATGGCGGCGGCCGTCTGGAACCCGTCCTCGAGCTCCGCAGCCAGGGTCGCGGTCGCCGCCTCGATCTGCGCGGCGCGAGCCGTTGCATCCGCGGCGCCATTCAGCGTGCTGCGGTCCAGGGCGGCAGCGACTCCTTCCGCCGCGTGGTCGGCCGCGCTGCCGTCGGCCGTCCAGTCACTCTGCGTGTACTCGGTCGTGAGCACCACGTGCTCGTCGATGCACCGTGGCAGCACCGGGAACTGACCGATCGACTTGCAGTACTCCGCAACCTTCTCCAACGCAGGCACGAACTTGGTGTCCTCGACCTCCTCCCAGCGCGCGATGAGCGCATTCCACTTCGCGATGCGGTCGACGAGCACCGCCTCGGCAGCCAGGGGCTCGAGCGTCGCTGCGGTCTCCGCTCTGTGGCGGTCACCTTGGCGAGGTCCTCGGCCGCCGCCGTGTTGGCCGCGGTCGCCTCGCGAAGCTTCGCCGCCGCCGTCTTGAAGTCCTTGGGGGCCTCGCTCGCGTCCGCCTCGGCCAGCTCCACGGCAGTGCTGTCAGCGCCGGCGAGGGCCAGCTGAGCGTCCAGGTCTGCCGCAATCGGGTCATCAGCCGCGAGCGCAGCCCGCGCCTCTGTGGCCGGGGCGACGAGCGCCTCGAGCGCCGCGTGTGCGTCGTCGTAGGCCGTCTTCTTCGCCGTGAACTGCTCGACGGACGTGTTGTAGGCGGCCAGTGCCTCCTCGTGGTCCTGGCGGCCTCCGTCGCCGCAACCTGCGAGGCCGGCGACCAGGACGGTGAGGCCGACGACGAACGCGATACTCCGGCGCCTGCCGAGTGTCTCCGTTCCCTGAGCACGTGCAGTCACGTCTCGTCCCCCTACGCGTCGACGCACGGTACGCACCAGTCGGCGTCCGCTGCGCAGCCCCGATGTGAGAGGCCGCCTTCCGCGACGCGTGGCGGACTCGGGCCCGCCCCACGGTCGGGCGACACGGATCCTAGCCGCCGAGGGCCGCGCCCGGTCGCGATCCGTGCCCGCCCGCCGGTACGCGGTGCACGGGGAGTCGCAACGACTGGTCCGCCGGGACAGCGCCGAACCGACCGGCCGGCCGCGGCCGCCGTAGCATCGGCGGGTGCCTCCCAGATCGCCGTTGCCGGCGCGGCACGGCCTCGAGCGCCGCGCTGGCTGCGCACCCCGGACCGCGACCGTTCCCGCGCCGGACGAGTGGCCGACGATGGGCGCCTGGCTGCGGGACCGGCTGCCGGAGCACGTGGACGTGGCGGCGATGCTGGCGGGCGAGCGGTTCGTCGACGAGGACGGCCGCGCGGTGCGCGAGGACGACCCGTACGCCCCGCACCGGTTCGTGTGGTTCCACCGCGACCTGCGCGACGAGCCGGAGGTCACGGCGCCGATCCACGTGGTGCACCGCGACGAGCGTCTGGTGGTCGTCGACAAGCCGCCGTTCCTGTCCTCGATCCCGCGCGGCCGGCACGTGATGCAGAGCGTCGTCGTCCGGCTGCGCGCCGAGCTCGGCCTGCCGGACCTGTCGCCGTTGCACCGCCTGGACCGGGTGACGTCCGGCCTGCTCATGCTGGCGACCGAGCCGAGGTGGCGCGGGCCGTACCAGACGCCTGTTCGAGCACCGCGCGGTGGACAAGACGTACTGGGCGCTGGCGCCGCTGCGCGACGAGCTGGCGCTGCCCGGTCGTCGTCCGCAACCACCTGCGCAAGGAGCGCGGCTCCTGGCAGGCGCAGGTGGTGCCCGACGCCCCGGTCAACGCGGAGACGCTCGTCGAGCTCGAGTCGGCAGGTGGACGGCCGTGGCATCTACCGCCTGACGCCGCGCACGGGCCGCACCCACCAGCTGCGCGTCCACCTCGCACGGGCTCGGCATCCCGATCGTCGACGACCCGCTGTACCCCGTGGTGCGGGACGTCGACGTCGACGACTTCAGCAGACCGCTGCAGCTGCTCGCCGGGAGCTCGCGTTCACCGACCCCGTCGACGGCGAGCCACGGCTGTTCCGGAGCGTCCGACGGCTCCCGCTGACGACGGACGGCATCGGCTCCTGAACGGTCGAGCCGCGCGCTACGGTCGGGTGGTGTCCGCTGAGCCGTCGTCCGCCACGGTGGCGTCTGTCCGCTGGTGCGCCGTCGCGATCCTCGTCACGATGACGTCCGCCGTGCTCGCGCTCCGGACGGTCGTCCTCGTCGCGCTGGCTGCCGCACCGCCGCAGCGCGCGGACGCGACCTCGCGCTACGGGCCGGGCGGGGTCACCGTGCACGGGACGGGCGTGGGCGCTCGTCGTCCTGGTCGAGGCTGAGCGGCACGTGCTCGACGTCGACGGCTCGTTCGCGCGTCCGTCCCGGCAGGGCCGACGACCAGGTCCGCGTCCTCCTCGACGGGGAGCCCCTCGCACGACGCCCGTAGGGCTCCGCAGCGTCCGGCGTCTCCCGCTGACCTCCTAGCGCCCCCAGCGCGCGGCCACCGCGGCGCAGAGGTCGTGGTCGGCCGGATCGGCCACGAGCACGAGCCGGTTGTCGTGGTCGCTGTACTGGACCCGCAGGTTGACGCCCGCATCGGCCATCAGGCGGGCGACCTGGCCCAGCTGGCCGGGGGTGCCCTGGTCGAGGCGGAGCAGGACGACGTCGGACAGGGTCACAGGGCCGATGCCGGCGTCCTGCAGGGCTGCCCGCGCGCGGTCGCCGTCCGCGACGAGGAAGTGCGCCACGCCGACGCCGGCGTGACCGAACACCCCACCGCCCTCCAGGCTCACGCCGGCCGCACCGAGCACCTCGCCGAGCTCTGCCAGGGCCCCGGGACGGTCGTCGAGCAGCACCTCCACGTCCCGCAGGGCGCTCATGCGTCCACGACCGTCGGAGACACCGACACGTCGGCGGACAGCGAGTGCGCGACGTAGCACTGGCCGTGGGCCTCCTCGACCAGCGACCGGACCAGGTCGTGGTCGGTGCCCGGGGGACCTGGATGAGGGGAGCCAGCGTGATCCGGGTGAGGCGGGTGGGCACCGAGTCCGAGGGCATGATCCCCTCGGCGTCGTCCGCGTACCCGACGACGTCGACCCCGGCGCGGGCGGCCGCGCCGAGGAACGACAGCAGCTGGCAGGAGCTGGCGGCCATCACGAGCAGCTGCTCGGGGTTCAGGCGGGAGGCGTCGCCGCGGAACTCCGGGGCGGCGCTCAGCGGAGGTCCCCGGCGCGGTGGTCGCGGGAGTAGGCCCGGTAGCCGTCACCCGTCGAACCGGACCAGTCGACGTGGGTCGTGTACGTGTGCGTCGTCATGGCCGCACCGTAGGACGAGAACAGTTCGGGGTGTGCCGAAGTGTGGCGGAGGTACCGTCGGCGGGTGGGCAGGGACTTCTCGGTCATCGGACGCGCGCTCGCGGCGCCTGCCCGGTCGACGTTCGTCGACCTGCTGATGGACGGGTCCCGACGGCCCGCGGGAGAGCTCGCCTCCGCGGCGGGGGTGTCGGCCGCCACCGCGAGCGAGCACCTGTCGGTCCTGGTCGACGCCGGGCTGGTCCGGTGCGACCCGCGCGGCCGGCAGCGCTTCTACGCGCTGGCCGACGACTCCGTCGCCGCCGCCCTGGAACAGCTGGGGCACCTGTGCCCGCCCACGCTCCCGTCGTCCTACCGCCGGCCACGCGAGGTGCACGACCTGGCCCGTGCGCGCCTCTGCTACGACCACCTGGCCGGCCGCCTCGGCGTCGAGCTCCTGGAGTCGATGCAGCGGTCCGCGTGGCTGCGCCCCCAGGACGCCCGGATCACCCCGGCGGGACGGACCGCTCTGGCCGGCCTGGGCATACCCGTCGGCGACCTCGAGGCGCGCACCCGCCCCGTCGTGCGCACCTGCCCGGACTGGACCGAGCGACGACCGCACCTGGCCGGCGGTCTCGGTGCCGCGCTCGCCACCCTCTTCACCGATCGCGGCTGGGTGCGTCGCCGGGACCGGGGCGTGGCCTCGACATCACGCGGGACGGGGCCGACGAGCTCCTGCGCGTCTGGTCCGTCCCTACGGACTCCTGGACCTAGCAAGACACGCGGCCCTCGGCATCTCCCGCTGACCGCGCGACGACGTGCCGGGCAGCACCGGACGGCCGACTACGGCGAGCCCTCGCCGGCGTCGGTGCGACCCCGGTCACCGGCGCGCTCCGGCACCACCAGCCCGGACTCGTACGCCGCGATGACGAGCTGCGCGCGGTCGCGGGCGCCCAGCTTGTCCAGCAGCCGGCTGATGTACGTGCGCACGGTCGCGTGCCCGAGCACCAGCTCGGCGGCGATCTCCTGGTTGGACAGCCCGCGCGCCACGAGGCCGAGCGTCTCGCGCTCGCGGGGCGTGAGGCCGAGCGAGGACGACCGCTCGGTCGGCGCGACGAACGCGTCGATCAGGCGGCGGGTGACGCTCGGTGCGAGCAGCGCCTCGCCGGCCGCGACGGTGTGGACGGCCTCCAGCAGGGCCCCGGGTGGCACGCTCTTGAGCAGGAAGCCGGACGCGCCCGCCCGCAGGGCGGCCCAGACGTAGTCGTCCAGGTCGAACATCGTCAGGACCAGCACGCGCGTCCCCGGCTCGGCCGAGACGATCGCACGGGTCGCGGCGATGCCGTCGGTGCCGGGCATGCGGACGTCCATGAGCACGACGTCCGGGGCGAGGTCGCGCGCGAGGGCCACCGCCTGTGCGCCGTCCGCGGCCTCGCCGACCAGCTCGAGCCCGGGTCGGACCCGAGCAGGAGGCGGTACGCCGCGCGCAGCTCGGCGTCGTCGTCGGCGACGAGCACCCGGACGGGGGCGCTCACCGGTCCTCGCCGGTGTGCAGCGGGAGGCTCACGCTCACCCGGAACCCGCCCTCGGGTGCGGGGCCGGTGCTGGCGTCGCCGCCGAGGACGCGCGCTCGTTCCGCGATCCCGCGCAGGCCGCGCCCCGGCGCCCCGGGCAGTCCGTGGCCGTCGTCGGCCACGTCCACCTGCAGCTCTCCGTCCCGCTCCACCACCCGCACCCGCGCGCTGGCGCCCGGGGCGTGCCGCACGACGTTCGTCAGCGACTCCTGCACCACGCGGTACGCGCCGAGCTGCACGGCCGGGTCCACCGACGAGCGGACGTCGAGCTCGAGCGCCGCCTGCGCACCCGACCCGGCCACCAGACCGGGCAGCTCCGCCAGTCCCGGCTGCGGCGAGGCGGTCCGCACCGGGCGGTGCCGGCGTCGGTCGACGCGAGGACCCCGCGGAGCTGCGCGAGCCCGTCGCGGCTGCGCTCCTCGATCTCGCCCAGGGTCTGACGCAGGTCGGCTGCCGAGAGCGTCGGCACGTGCGCCGCGACCCCCGCCCGCACCCCGATCGTGCCGAGCGAGTGGGCCAGCACGTCGTGCATCTCGCGGCCGAGCCTGGCGCGCTCGTCGGCCGCCGCGAGCTCGGCCCGCGCCGCCGCCTGCTCGTCCGCCGCGACCCGCTGCCGCCGCACCTGCGTGCCCAGCGCCCACGACCCCGCCAGCACGACGCCGGAGTACAGCACGTACCGCATGACGTCCTCGGCGCCCGGCACGCTGGCGACGGCCAGCACGGTGAGCGCGGCGGCGCCGAGACCGGCGACGACGGGGTGCACGACCGTGCGGCCGTACCTCACCGCGGCGGGGTAGAGGGTCCACGCGGCCAGGACCATGGGATCGGTGGTGACACCGAGGGCGGCCGCCGCGGCGGTGGCGACGACGCACCCCACGCTCGCGGTCCTGGGCAGCCTGCGACGGAGCACGGCGCAGGCGGCGGCGACGGCCACCAGCGCGGCCGCGACCCCGGGCGGCACCGACGCGCTGGACCACGGCAGCCAGAGCAGCACGAGGACGAGCGCGGGCACGCCGACGTCGACCGCTGCCCGACGGGCGGTTGTCGACACCGGGCTGATGTGCACGCGAGATCCCCTGCCGACGATGGGAGGCATGACGTCCAGGAACGACGACCGTACGCGCCACGTCGAGCCGGCGGACGGGAACGTCAGCCGCGACCGGGCCGACGCCGCGACGAACTGGGGCGCTCGATGAGCGCCGTCAGCGTGTCGAGGGTCCGGCTGGCGCAGGCCGTCCGTGCGGAGTCGACCAAGCTGCGGTCGCTGCGGACGCCCGTGGCGACGATGGCGGGCACCGCGGCGGGCGTCGTCCTGCTGTCCTGGGCGATCACGGTGATGACGACCCGGGCGTACGCGACGGGCCATCCGCAGGACGCCGCGGGCCTGGAGCCCGGCTCGGCGTTCCTGGTCGTGCTGCACCACGGGCAGATCGGCGCCATCCTGCTGGGCGCCTGGCTGCTCGTGGAGGAGAACGTCGACCGGGCCGTGCGGTCCGCGTTCCTGGCCGTGCCGCGTCGCTCCACGCTGTACGCGGCCAAGGTGCTCGTCGCGGCGGTCGCGGCAGCGGTGACGGCGGCGGTCGGTGCGCTCGGCTCGGCCGCGGTGCGGTGCCTGGCGACGGACTGCTCCGCACCCGACGGTCGGTTCGCGGCGACGTCGACCGCGCAGGTGCGGGTGCTCGCGGGCGTGGTCGTCTGCTGGACGCTGCTCGCCGTCCTCACCTTCGGCCTGGCGGCCCTCGTCCGCAACGGGCTGGTCTCGCTCGGCGTGGTGCTGGCCCTCGTGCTCGCGATGTCGCCGTACCTGCTGACCGTCACCCCGCTGGCGCGCTACCTGCCGGACCAGGCGGGCGCCCAGCTCACCCAGCCGGGACCGTTCCTGGCCGGCGACCTCGGTCCGGCGCTCGGTCTCGCGGTGCTCGCCGCCTGGACCGTCGCGCTCACGGTGGCCGGCGGGGTGTCGTTCCGGCGCTGGCCGGTCTGATGCCCACGACCACCCACCCGTCCGTGCACGGAGGAGTCCGCATGATCGAGATCGACCACCTCACCAAGAGCTACGGCGCGCGCCAGGCGCTGCGCGACGTGACGTTCTCTGCGCTGCCGGGCCGGGTCACGGCGCTGCTGGGACCCAACGGCGCGGGGAAGTCGACGACGCTGCGGATCCTGCTCGGGCTCGACACGGCCGACGCGGGCCGCGCGACCGTGTCCGGCGGCCTCTACCGCGACCTCGACGACGCCGCTGCGTCACGTCGGCGCCCAGTTCGACGGCTCCGGCGCGCACCGCGGACGCTCGGCGCGCGCCCACCTCACCTGGGTCGCGCAGAGCAACGGCATCCCGACGTCGCGGGTGCCCGAGGTGCTCGAGGCGGTGGGGCTGGCGAGCGTCGCCCGCTCGCGCGTGGGCACGTTCTCCCTCGGCATGGGCCAGCGCCTGGGCATCGCCACGGCGTTGCTCGGCGACCCGCCCGTGCTGGTGCTCGACGAGCCGACCAACGGGCTGGACCCGGAAGGCATCCGCTGGATCCGGCAGCTGCTGCGGTCGCTGGCCGACGAGGGTCGGACCGTGCTGGTGTCGAGCCACCTGATGAGCGAGATGCAGGCCACGGCCGACGACCTCGTCGTGATGACGCGGGGCGAGGTGGTCCGCCGGGGAGCCGTCGGTGACCTCGTGGCCGGCCACGAGAGCCTCGAGGACGCCTACTTCGCCTGGACGGAGGGCGAGGCGGACTTCGCTGCCCGCTCCGCCGACCGGTGGCCGTCCACGCCGCGTCCGGACGCGGCATGAGCGGCCCGACGAGAGGTGCCGTGCTGCGCTCCGGCTGACCAAGCTGCTGACGCTGCGCTCGGTCGTCGTGACGCTGGTGCTCGCGGTGACGGTCCCGGTGGCCCTCGCCGCGCTCACGGCGCCCGCTGTGCGCGACGCGCTGGCGACCGACGATCCCGCGCTCGCCCCGGGCGTCACGCCGGCCGGCGTCGGCATGGAGTACGTGGCGCTCGGCCAGATCGCGCTCGTCGTCGTCGGGGTGCTCGCGGCCAGCAGCGAGTACCGCGGCGGGCAGCTGCTGGTCAGCCTGACGGCCGTGCCGGCGCGCGGCCGCCTGCTCGCCGCCAAGTCGCTCGCGCTGGCGCTGGTCAGCCTGGTCGTCGCGGTGCTCGCGGTGCCGGCGATGAGCCTGGTCAGCCAGACCCTGCTCGGTGATCTGTCGGTGATCGACGACGGCGTCCCGTCGCGCTGGTGCTGCGCTGGGCGGGCGCGGTCTTCTACTGGGTCGCCATGGCCCAGCTCGGTCTGGCGCTGGCCGTCGTGTCGCGCAGTGCGCTGCTCCCGCTGGTGGTGCTGATCGTCGTCTCCCAGCTCTCGATCATGCTCGTCGTCCATGACGTCCTGGTCGAAGCTGCTGCCCACCGTCGCCGGGGTGCAGCTGTTCGACCCGGCCTCCATCACGGCGTCGTTCCCCGATGCCACGCTCGCCACGGGCACGGCGGCCGTCGTCGTCGCCGCGTGGGTGGTCGGGCTGCTCGTGCTGGCCTTCCTCCTCTTCCGAAAGCGAGGGGTTCGCGCGTGAGCCGTCAGCCGTTCAGCCGTTCAGCCGTTGTTCGTCCACGTCGACCTTGCCGACGACCAGCCGGTTGACCACGTACAGCACGATGCCGATGCCGAGCAGCAGCCCGGCGCGCACGTACACGTCGGCGTCGCGGCCCGTGATCGGCGAGGCCAGGACCAGGGACACCAGCGCACCGACCACGGGCACCCACGTCGGGGCGCGGAACGAGGGGCCGTCGTCCCCGTCGGCCCGCTCGTCGTCGGGCTCCTTGCGCAGCACCAGCACGGAGATGTTCACGACGGCGAACACGAGCAGCAGCAGGAGCACGGTGGTGTCGGCCAGCCCGGCCAGGTCGCCGGTGCTCACCAGGGTCAGCGCGATGAGCAGGGTGAACACGATCGCGACGTACGGCGTCTGGCGGCGCGCGTGCACGCGGCCGAGCACCTGCGGCACGATGCCCTCGTTCGCCATCCCGTAGACCAGCCGCGACGCCATGATCATGTTGATCAGCGCGGTGTTGCTGACCGCGAGCAGCGCGATGATCGCGAACAGCCCGGGCGGGAACGTCAGGCCCGGCCACCTTGACCACCTCGAGCAGGGGGCCGGTGGACTCGGCGAGCGTCTCGGGGTCGACGAGCATCGACGGCGATGAACGCGACGCCCGAGGTAGATCACGCCCGGCGATCGCGAGGCCGCCGAACAGCGCGCGCGGGAAGTCGCGGCGCGGCTCCTGCGTCTCCTCGGCGAGGTTGACCGAGTCCTCGAACCCGAGCAGCGCGTAGAACGCGAGCGCGGTCGCGCCGAGGACGGCGACGAGCGGCGCTCCCTCGGTCTCCAGCTGCATCGTCCGCGCCCGGCTCGCCGTCGCCGCTGACCAGCGCCCAGGCGCCGATCGCCAGGATGACCAGCAGGCCCGGTGGCCTCGACGATCGGTGAGCACGACGTTGACCCGCACCGACTCCGAGATGCCGAGGAGGTTGACCGCCGAGATGGCGAGCAGGAAGAACCACGCGGCGGCCAGCGTCGGGACCGTGACGAACTCCGCGAGGTAGTCGCCGCCGAACGCGCGGGCGGCCGCGGACGCGCTGGTGACGCCCGACATCATCACGGCGAACGCGACCATGAACGTGAGGAAGGGTCGCTTGAACGCGCGGTTCGCGTACAGCGCGGCGCCGGCCGCCCGCGGGAACTTGCCGACGAGCTCCGCGTACGACGCCGCGGTCAGCGCCGGCGAGCACGAACGCGCACAGGAACGGCAGCCAGATCGCACCGCCGACCTCGGCCGGCGACCTTGCCGATCAGCGCGTAGATGCCCGGCGCCCAGGATGTCGCCGACGACGAAGAGCAGCAGCACCTTGCGGCCGATGGTGCGCTTCAACGGCGTGGACATGACCTTCTGCTCGCTCATCGTCGCCCCCGCTCGCCTGACCTCGCGTCGCGGCCAGTCTTCTGCCGGAAGCGCTCCGCCGCGCGTTCACGCGGATCCCTGCCTACGCTCGGACACTCAGACGAGTAGGGAGGACTGCGCATGATCAAGCAAGTCGTGTTCGCGGCGGGCGTCACCACGGGGTACCTGCTCGGCACTCCGGCCGGGCGTCGGCAGCTGGAGAAGGTGAAGGTCTGGGCCGGCGACGTCTGGCACGACCCCCGGGTCCAGCAGCACGTGCAGGAGTACGAGGCCCAGGCGGCCGCGTTCGCCAAGAAGCAGGGCGCAGCGGTGTGGGAGAAGGCCGTCGACACGGCCAAGAGCGCGGTGTCGTCCTCGACGACGAAGTACCCGACGAACGACGCGTCGCCCACGGCGTCTCGTCGACGACGCGTCGCCGACCGTCGTCGAGCCCATCATCGACGCGGACGACGCCAACCCCGGGCAGCGGTGACCCCCACGCCGCTGCCCGCCGCCCCGGGGCAGGAGTCCGTCTGGGACTACCCGCGCCCGCCCCGGGTCGAGCGCACCTCCGAGCTGGTCGTCGTGACGCTGGACGGTCTGCCCGTCGCGACGACCACCGCCGCGGTCCGGGTGCTGGAGACCAGCCACCCGCCGGTCTACTACCTGCCGTTCGACGCGTTCGAGCCCGGGGTGCTGCAGGCTGCGGTCGGCTCGTCGGTGTGCGAGTACAAGGGCGTCGCGTCGTACCTGTCGGTCCGCGTCGGCGGTCGGCTGCTGTCCCGCGTCGGCTGGACCTATCCGGCGCCGCTGCCCGGGTACGAGGTCGCTCGCCGACCGCGTCGCCCTGTACGCGGGCGACCTGCGGTGCACCGTGGACGGCGAGGTCGTCGAGCCGCAGCCCGGTGGCTTCTACGGCGGCTGGATCACGTCCCGGGTCGTCGGCCCGTTCAAGGGGTCCCCGGACACCCGCGGCTGGTGACCCCGCCGGCCGGCCGCCGAGATCGTGGGATCGGCGCGAGTCGCGGGTGCGACCGCACGCCCTCGTGCTCAACCCCCGATCTCGCCGGCGGCCTGCGTCGCAGCAGGCGCAGGGCCTCGTCGGCGATCTCCTCCGGTGGGCCGGCTACCGGGACGTCGACACCGTCCTCGTCGTCCGCGAGCGGCTCCAGGGTTGCCAGCTGGCTGGCCAGGAGGGTGGCCGGCATGAAGTGGCCGGTCCGCGCCGCGAGCCGTCGCTGGAGCTCCTCGGGCGCGACCACCAGGTGCACGAACCGCACCCGGCCGTGGGCGGTGCGCAGGACGTCCCGGTAGGCGCGGCGCAGCGACGAGCACGTCACGACCGTCGGACCGCCCGCCGCTGACATCGCGTCCCGGATCGCGCGCAGCCACGGACCGCGGTCGGTGTCGGTGAGTGCCCGCCCCGCGCGCATCGCCTCGACGTTGGCCGCCGGGTGGAGGTCGTCGCCCTCGATCATCGGCCGACCGAGCCGCTCGGCGAGCAGGAGCGCCGTCGTCGACTTCCCGGTCCCGGACACCCCCATGACGACGAGGTGCTCGGGCAGGCTGCTCACGCCGCACAGCCTCCACGCCCGCTTCCTCGCCGGTGGACGTCCGCGCAGGGCCGCGCGGCTCCGGGCAACTAAACTCGTCCGATGCCCTCGCTCGTCGTCGACACCACGCCGCTGCGCGTCAGCCCGGCGTTCCGGCGGCTGTGGTGGGGCCTGGCGATCTCCAACCTCGGCGCGCAGCTCACCGTGGTCGCGGTCGGGCTGCAGGTGTACGAGATCTCCGGGTCGACGGCGTCGGTCGGGCTGCTGGCCTGTGCGCGCTGGTGCCGCTGGTGGTCTTCGGGCTGTACGGCGGCGCGATCGTCGACCACTACGACCGCCGCCGGGTGGCGCTCGTCGCGTCGGTGGTGGCGTGGGTGGCGACCATCGCGCTGGCCGCCCAGGCGTGGCTGGGCAACGACGCAGGAGTGGGTGCTGTTCGCGCTGGTCGCGGTGCAGTCGGGGGCGTTCGCGGTGAACTCGCCGGCGCGGTCGGCGATCATCCCGCGGCTGCTGCGAGCCGCGGCTGATGCCCGCCGCGAACGCCCTGCAGACCCTCGGCTTCAGCGTCGCGTTCACGGTCGGTCCGCTGCTGGGCGCCGCGCTGGTCGCCGCGTTCGACTACGGCGTCGCCTACACGGTCGACGCGCTGCTGTTCACCGCCGCGCTGTTCGCGCGTCTTCCGGCTCCCCGCCCAGCCGCCGCTGCCGTCGCGAGACCCGTCGCGAGCGCGTCGGGCTGGGCTCGGTGGTCGACGGGTTCCGGTACCTGGGCACGCAGCGCAACGTGCGGATGACGTTCGCGGTGGACCTCGTCGCGATGATCACGTCGTCGCCCCGCGTGCTGTTCCCGGCCGTCGGGCTGGTCTACCTGGGCGGCGGTGCGACGACGACCGGGCGTGCTGGCCGCGTCCGCGGCGGTCGGCGTCGGTCCTGGCGGGGCTGTTCTCCGGCGGGCTGGCCCGGATCCGCTGGCAGGGCCGGATCATCGCGGTCGCCATCACGGTCTGGGGGCTGGCGATCGCCGGCTTCGGGCTGGTGCTCGTCCTGGTCGGCCGGTCGCACCCCGACCAGGTGCTCTGGTTCGCCCTCGTCGATCGCGGTCCTCATGCTCGTGGTCGCCGGGGCCAGCCGACGCGATCAGCTCGGTCTTCCGCCAGACCATCCTGCAGACCGCGACGCCCGACGACATGCGCGGCCGGCTGCAGGGCGTGTTCATCGTGGTCGTCGCGGGCGGCCCGCGGCTGGGCGAGGCGCTGCTCGGCGGGGCGGCGGCGAAGGTCGGCGAGGGCTGGGCCGCGGTGATCGGCGGCTGCCTGTGCGTGGTCCTGCTGTGGGTGCTGGTGCGGTCGCAGCGCTCGTTCTGGGACTACGACGCCCGCCACCCGGTGCCCTGACGCGTCGGTTCACGGCGGACGGCCGTTCAGGTCGCAGCGCCCGTGCAGGTTCGCGGTCACCGCCGAGCGGTGCGGCTCCACCCAGTCGCCCTCGAACTTCCGGGGCGTGATCTCGATCATCATCACCAGGCACAGCCGCATCCGGTACAGCTCCAGCCGGGTGCGCGCGGACGGGCTGTCGATGTCGATCGGCCCGTAACCGGCGAGCACGGCGGGCGTCCCGGGCTCGCGGCCCATGGGGTCGATGCCGACGAGGTCGGCCAGCGGGTCGCCCCAGAACGCACGCTCGGGGTCGATGACGCCGAGCAGCTCCCCGGAGGACGGGTCCACGAACAGGTTGCCCGCCCAGAGGTCGGTGTGGACGAGGGCGGGGGTCGGTCACGTCGGCGAGCACGTGCGCGTGACGTGACATGCGCGGCCCGCACCTCGTCGGCCGGCACCGGCACGGACCAGCGCGCGGCGTCGTCGAGAAGCTCGTCGATCATCCCCGTGAACGACTCTGTCCAGGTGGGCGCCTGACGCCCGCACGGGTACCCGAACACCGGGCTCGGTGAGACCGTGCAGCGCAGCGAGCACGGCACCGGTCCCGCGCTCGGCGCGCAGCGGTCCGCGGGTCCGACGAGGGCGGCCCGAAGCCCGCGTCGACCAGCGGCACCCCGGGCAGGTGGCTGACGACGAGCGCGTCGCTGGGCAGCACGGTCCGCGAGAAGTCGGTGAGCAGCACCGTGCGGCATCAGCAGCTCGGGGCGCGACGCCGCCAGCCCGTAGACCAGGGCCTCGGCGCGCAGCAGGTCGTGCTCGTAGGCGAGCAGCTGGTCGGTCCGGGTCGGGGCCGTCTTCACGACGACGCGCTCGCCGTCGGTCAGGGTCACCCGGTACGTCGTCGCGAACTGCCCGCCGGTGAGCAGCTCGGCGTCCGCGAGCACGCCGAGGGGCGCGACGAGCGAGGTGAGCGCGGCGATCGCGTCGATCACGAGCGCTGTCGGCTCCACGGACTCCGCGACCTCGCACGCGGCCACCGCGGCGCCGCCGGTCGCGGACGGCGACCCGGCCTCCACGGAGTCGTGCACGTGGCTGCCGGAGTCGCCCCGCAGGGTCCGCAGCGCGGCCAGCGTGGCGAGGACGGCCGCCCCGGCGGAGATGACCACGACGAGGAACCCGGCGTGCGAGCCGTGGAGGTCGATCTGCGCCCCGGCGACGGACGACCCGACGGACACCCCGACGCCGAGCGACGTCCCGACCCAGGTCAGCCCCTCGGTGAGGCGCTCGCGCGGGACCAGCTCCTGCACCAGCCCGTTGCCGTTGATGAGCGTGGGTGCGATGGCGAACCCGGCGACGAACATGACGGCCGCGAGCGCGACGAGCGACTGCACGAGGAAGAAGAAGCAGACGCCGACGGCCAGCGCGACCATCCCGGTGGCGAACCGCAGGTACAGGGGCCGCTTCCAGGTGCGGGTGCCGTAGAGCAGCCCGGAGATGAGCGAGCCGAGCGCGAAGATCGCCAGGATGACCCCGGCCGCGCCCTTGGAGCCGGACTCCTCGGCGAACGCGACCGTCGCGACGTCCGTGGCGCCGAAGATCGAGCCCATCGCGACGAACACGAGGGCGAGGACCACCATGCCGGGCTTGCGCAGCACCGACCCCTTCGGGCGCGGGCTGCCGACGGGCGCGGGTGGCGGTTCGGTCCGGCGCAGCGACAGGAACCAGTACCCGCCGACGAGCATCGCGACGAGGGGCACGATCAGCCCGGCGGTGGGCGCGACGCCGGTGGCCAGGACGCGTGGCCAGGACGGGGCCGACGATGAACACGAGCTCGTCGAGCGCCGACTCCAGGGAGTACGCGGTGTGCATCCGGTGCGGGTCGGCGCCGAGCACGCGGGCCCAGCGCGCCCGGACCAGGGACCCGAACGACCCGATGCCGGCGCCGGTCACGACCGCGGCGACGTACAGCCAGACCTCGTGCGCCTCCGTGGTGGCGGCGACGACGAGGCCGACGAGGCCGACGGCGGCGATCGCGACGGCGGGCCGCATGATGCGCCCCTGCCCGTGCCGGTCCACCAGCCGCGCCAGCTGCGGGGAGCAGAGCGCCTGGGCGATGACGTAGACCGCGGACACCCGGCCGGCGAGCCCGTAGGACCCGTACAGCGTCGAGACCATGAGCACGATGCCGATGCCGACCATCGACATGGGCAGCCGCGCGAGCACGCCCGCGCCCGAGAACGCGAGGGCTCCCGGGACGCGTGAGCACGTCGCGGTACGGCTGGAGCATCACGCCAGTGTGTCATCCGCTCTTCCGCGCGGGCCGCGTCGTGCCCCACCATTCAAGGCATGACGGACGTGCAGGTCAGCGACGCCCCCGACGAGCACCGGTTCGAGGCGCGCGCGCCCGACGGTGAGCTCCTCGGCTTCGCGGTGTACGACACCATCGGCAGCACGGTCGTGTTCACGCACACCGAGGTGGACCCGGCGTTCGAGGGCCAGGGCATCGCGTCGACGCTCGTGCAGGGTGCCCTCGACGCGGTGCGGGCGAGCGGCCGGGACGTCGTCGCGTTCTGCCCGTACGTCAAGGCGTGGCTCGGCCGGCACCCCGAGTACCAGGACCTGGTGCGCGCGCCCCAGAAGTGAGAGAAGCCCCCAGGGGAGTGGTCACCCCGGGGGCCCCTGCTCGTGGGTGGGCCTAGGCGCCCAGGGCCGCCGAGACCACGTCCTTCGCCTCCGCCTGCACCTGCGCCAGGTGCTCCGCGGACACGAACGACTCGGCGTAGATCTTGTAGACGTCCTCGGTGCCGGAGGGCCGGGCGGCGAACCACGCGTTGTGCGTGGTGACCTTCAGGCCGCCGATGGAGGCGTTGTTGCCGGGCGCGTTGGTCAGCTTCGCGGTGATCGTCTCGCCGGCCAGCGACGTGGCGGTCACCTGGTCCGGGGTCAGCCTCGACAGCGTCGCCTTCTCCTCGCGGGACGCGGCGGCGTCGACCCGGGCGTACCAGGACTGCCCGAACTCCGCGACGAGGTCGCGGTGGTGGGCCGACGGTGACTTCCCGGTGGTCGCCAGGATCTCCGAGGCCAGCAGCGCGGGCAGGATGCCGTCCTTGTCGGTGGTCCACACGGTGCCGTCGGTGCGCAGGAACGACGCGCCCGCGGACTCCTCGCCACCGAACCCGACCGACCCGTCGACCAGCCCCGGCACGAACCACTTGAACCCGACGGGGACCTCGAGCAGGCGCCGGCCGAGCTTGTCGGCCACCCGGTCGATCAGGCTGGACGAGACCAGCGTCTTGCCGATGGCCGTCCCCGCCGGCCAGCCCGGACGCGCCCCGCCGTACAGGTAGGCGATGGCGACCGCGAGGTAGTGGTTCGGGTTCATCAGCCCGTCGGGCGTCACGATCCCGTGCCGGTCGGAGTCGGCGTCGTTGCCGGTCGCGATGTCGAACGGCGCCGGGTCGCCCGCCATGCGGCTGACCAGCGACGCCATCGCGTACGGCGACGAGCAGTCCATCCGGATCTTGCCGTCCCAGTCGAGCGTCATGAACGCCCAGCGCGGGTCCACCGTCGGGTTCACCACGGTCAGGTCGAGGCCGTAGTACTCGCCGATCTCGCCCCAGTACTCGACGGACGCGCCGCCCAGCGGGTCCGCGCCGATCCGGACGCCGGCGGACCGGATGGCCTCGACGTCGATGACGTTGGCCAGGTCCGCGACGTACGAGGACAGGTAGTCGTGCTTGAGGGTGGTGTCCGCCGCGAGCGCCGTCTCGATGCTCACGCGCGGGACGGACTTCCAGCCGGACGCGAGGATCTCGTTGGCGCGGTCGGCGATCCACCCGGTGGCCTCCGACCCCGCGGGGCCGCCGTCCGGCGGGTTGTACTTGAAGCCGCCGTCGCGCGGGGGGTTGTGCGACGGGGTCACGACGATCCCGTCGGCCAGGCCGGGCCCGTGCGTCCGGACGCCCTCGGAGCTGCCCGCGCCGTTGTGCCGCAGGATCGCGTGCGAGACCCCGGGCGTCGGCGTCCACGAGTCGCGCGCGTCGACGTGCACCTCGACGCCGGCCGCCGCCAGCACCTCCAGGGCCGACCGCCACGCCGGGTCGGACAGCGCGTGCGTGTCCCGGCCGATGAACAGGGGGCCGTCGGTGCCCTGGTCGCGCCGGTACTCGACGATCGCGGACGTGATCGCGACGATGTGCGCCTCGTTGAACGCGGTGTCCAGCGCCGACCCGCGGTGGCCGCTGGTGCCGAACGCCACCCGCTGCGACGGGTCGTCGAGGTCGGGTTCGCGGTCGTAGTACGCGCCGGTGAGGGCGTCGAGGTCGACGAGGTCGGACGGCTGGGCAGGTGTTCCGGCGCGCGGGTCCATGTCGCGATCCTCCCCCAACGTCCGGGATGCCGCGACCCCCTGTCCGGCTGGTCGGCCCGACGAGGACCGGTAGCCTTTCCGGCATGGCCAAGAACTCGTCCGACTTCGTGCTGCGCCCGTTCGAGGGGCTCCCCGGTGAGCCCGACTGGGTGGCGCTCAAGGAGCTCGTCCCCGCCGCGACGGCGACCGCCCGCACGACGAAGGAGTACGGCGCCCGCGACGTGCTGGTGACCACGGTCCTGCCCACCAGCTGGCCCGCGCTGCACCGCGCCGACGGCCTGGTCCTGCTGGCGCTGCAGACCACAGCAGCTCCAACGACGTCAGCCGCGACCTCGCGCACGCGCTGCTCGAGGCGATCGAGGTCGAGGCCGGCACCGCCGTCGAGACCATCGGCCTGCCCGAGCCGGGCCCGCGCCTGCAGGACGTGCTGGACCTGAGCGTGCCGTTCGAGGTCACCGTCCAGGACTCGTTCGCGTACTGGCTGGCCCCCGACACCGAGCGCACCCCGGACCTGCAGGCGGCGATCGAGGAGGCCGACGGCGGCATCATCGACACGGTCAAGCTCGCGTCCGCGGACGCCGCGTACTGGTGCCGGATGGGCGCCCGCGAGTTCCTGCGCTGGGCGCAGCCGCACGAGGAGCAGGTGGTGCTCGACGCGCTCTCCCGCCTGCACGCCAAGCGCGAGTCCGGCTTCGAGGGCGCCAAGTTCGTCGGGTACTTCCGCTCGGCCGGCCTGGTCGTCCCGGTCTGGGAGCTGGCCAAGGGGTCGGAGGCCGAGGACATCGAGAAGCCCGTCGCCGACTTCCTGCCCCGGTTCGAGGCCGCGCTCGCGGACACGTCGCCGCTGGACGCCAACGAGCGGCGCGCCCGGGCGGGCCTGGTGGCCCGTCAGGTCACCCTGCGCTGACCGGCGGGACCTGCTCAGATAGGTAGGGTGACCACCGTGACGCGCAAGGGCGGACAAGGCCGCCGACGACCAGGCGGAGGCAGCCGCTCGCCCTCGTCGAGTCGGTCGACACGGTCCCGACCCGGTCGGTCGCCGTGCGCAAGGCAGCCGTCGACGCGCGCAAGGCGGCCGCCCACAAGGCCCGCCAGCGGGTCGCGGTGATCATCCCCGCCAAGGACGAGTCCCGGCGCATCGCGGCGACCGTCCGCTCGGCCCGCGCCATCCCGCACGTCGACCTGGTGCTCGTGGTCGACGACGGCTCCGAGGACAACACGCAGCACGTCGCGCGCGAGGCGGGGGCGGTCGTCGTCCGGCACTCGCACAACCGGGGCAAGGCCGCCGCGATGGAGACCGGTGCCGCGGTCGTCGCCATGCGTGACGCCCCCGACCGGCAGCCGCGGATCCTGCTGTTCATCGACGGCGACCTGGGCGAGACCGCGGTCAACACCGCGCCGCTGGTGCCGCCGGTGTTCGAGGGGCACGCCGACCTCGCCATCGCGCTGATCCCGCCGCAGCCGGGCGCCGGTGGGCGCGGGATCGTCGTCGGCGCCGCCCGCCGGGCCATCACGTCGATGACCGGCTGGACCCCGACGCAGCCGCTGTCGGGGATGCGCTGCCTGACCCGCGAGGCGTTCGAGGCGGCGACCCCGCTGGCCCACGGCTGGGGTGTCGAGACGGGCATGACGATCGACCTGCTGCGCCGCGGCTTCCGCGTCGTCGAGGTGCCGTGCGACCTGAAGCACCGGCCGTCGGGCTCCGACCTCAAGGGCCAGCTCCACCGCGCCGCGCAGTACCGGGACGTGCAGCTGGCGGTCAACGCGCGCCGCGTCCGTAGCGCGGCCGGCGCCGTGAAGCGGACGGTCAGTCCGGCGCAGAAGCCTCCGCAGACGCACCGCTGACCGGCTCGTCCGGCCCGGCGTCCGGCGCGGGTCGTCCAGCCCGCCGTCCGGGGCGCCCAGCCGCCACTGCGCGGCCGCGGCGACGAGGCACGGGACCGCGAGCGCGATGCCGGTGGCCGGGACGACGATGCCGGAGTCGTTCATGAGGAACCCGACGGTCAGCGCCGCGGCGATCGACGGCGACCGCGGGCCGCAGCAGCGGGACCGCGCGGGTCAGCCCGGCGAGCGGCCCCTGACCCATCAGCTCGCCGCGCCGCGGGCGGCCGCCGACGACGACCAGCCACGTCAGGGCGATGCCGCCGATGGCGGTGACCAGGTACCGCCACGACGTCAGCACGCGCAGGTTGACGGCGATCTTGCGGCCGACGACGTCCCACAGCCCGCCGTCGAGCACGGTGGCGAAGAACCGGCCCAGGTGGGTGCGGTCGGCGGGCGGGCGCATCCAGTCGAGCACCGCGAACCCGCCGACCACGACGACGCCGACCAGCGCCGATGAGCGCGACCGACTTCCAGCTGACCTTGCGGCCGCTGACGACGATGGTCAGCATCGCGAACGCGAGGATCAGCGCGGGCGGGCCGCCGAAGTCGCTGCCGAGCCCGGGGGCGCCGTCGACGACGACGATCAGCAGCCCGAGCCCGGCGACGACGGCGGTCGCGATCCCGCGACGGCCGCGCCGCAGCAGGGGGTCGGCGATCGCGACGGCGAGCAGCAGCCCGGCGGCCGTCAGGAGCGCGAACGCCTGGTTGCTCATCCCGTAGAAGCGCGCGGCGAGGACCCGGTGGGCGCCCATGGGGGAGTCGATGACGAGCGTGGAACCCGTGCAGGCGTCGACCACGAGCACCGCGACGGTGACCCCGGCGACCACGCCCCGCGGGCCCGAGCAGGTTGCGTCGCCAGGGACCGACCAGCGCGACGGCGGTGATGAGCGCGACCCACCCGAGCAGCACCCACCAGAACGCGGCGACCGGGCATGTCGGAGCGCCACCACGGGATCGTGTTGGTGAGGAAGGACGCGACCGGCGCGGCGGCGAGCGCGAGCGCGGAGACCTGCAGCACGCGCAGGGCGGGCCGCAGCGGGGGACGGTCGGAGCGGCCCCGGCGGGTCAGGATGATCGCCGCGGCGATGAACAGCACCGCCTGGACCAGCACGAGCCGCGCCGAGTAGGTGCCGCTGACGCGGGTGACCATCATGGCGTGGCGCTGGATGTCGAGGAGCTGCGCGACG
>CAVXIV010000005.1:0-694569 GCA_963761805.1 uncultured Acidobacteriota bacterium
CCTCTCTGCCGGGAGGTTCTCCGGGTATGTCTACCCTTTTGGCGATTAATCGCCATTCCCGTAGGAGGGGGGCGGTGTATCTCTACACTTCTGGCGATTAATCGCCATTCTCGCGGCGGGGTCCGTTCGACTTGGAGGGCTTCTCGCCCTTGGCGCGCTCGTCCAGGAGCTCCTGTACGCTGAGGCGGAACTTCTCCATCATGTCTTCGATGTCCTCGCGGTGGAAGGCGGCGGGCTCCGGCTCGGGTTCAGGCTTGGGCGGCGGCGGAGCGTCCAGCAGGCGGCCGGGCTGCACTCTCTGGAGGATGCGGCCGACCTTCTCGCGGGCCGGGCTGGGACCGCCGGGATCCGGGTAGGCCAGCTCGAAGAACTCCCGCACCTCCAGGCCCATCGCCCGCACCACCGCCAGCAGGAACTCCACCTTCGGCTCCCCCTCGCCCTTGAAGTAGCGCACGAGGCTCGCCAGAGGGACGTCGGCGTCGCGGGCGAGCTTGGCGTTGCTGAATCCCAGGGTGCGCGCCAGGAAGCGGACCAGCTCCATGAGCTGCCGCACTTCGTCCCTGACTGGCTTCGGAGCCTTGGAGCGGGATTTCATCGCGGCCAGCATAACAGCGCCTCACTGCGGATCAAGAGATTCTTGACGACTTGTATCGAATCACGGTGAGTCAGAAATCGGAGGGGAGGGTGCATCGGTTTGACTCAAACATGAGCGCGATGAAAAAGATCCGGCTGATGATCTTAGGGAAGGAGAGCCACTGATGGCCCATTCGCCGGGTTCCGGGGCGTTCGACCTCATGCGGTTCAGCGAAGCTACGCGGCGGTGGCTGTACGAGCGGATCGCGGCGAGCGAGTTTGGCGGGGCTCTGGGTCCGGGTCCGGACGAGGCGGGGTTGCAGGTGGTGCACTTCGGGGGGCGCTGGTTCGCGCTCTGGCAGGACCTGGAGGAGCCGGCCACGTCGCCGGAGCGCCTGCGCTTCCGGCTGGTGCGGATCGGGGCGCGTCTGGGAGAACCGGGGGAGCTCGATCGCTGGCGATCTGCGAATTGCTGCCGGAGGGGGTCGCTCTCCCCGGTTGCCGGACGGCCCGTATCGCGATCCTAGGAGCTCCCGTTCGGATCCTGACCGCCGCGCAACTCGGACGTGGGCTCGCCGTTGGGGTCGGAGCCACCGCGGAGTCCGTTGGGATCGAAGCCGCCGCGGAGTCCGTCGGGATCGAGGTTTCCGCGGAGCTCGCCGTCGGGAGTGGAGCCGTCCTTGTCGCCGGTCCAGGGGGCGGCGAGGAGGGCGAGGGCGCGGGCGAGGAAGGACTCCCAGGAGGGCTGGGGGCGGGCGTGGAGGGGAGGCGCGGCGAGGAGGACGAGGGAAAGGAGGGCGAGGGGCTTGACGATGCGGCGCATGACTTCGCTCCTTGCGAGGACATCGGGCCGGCGCCGGCATGGCGCGGGGCGGTCCTCTCAAGGGGGAAGTGCGGACTTGGAGAGGAAAGCGGGAGGGGGGTGGAAGCCGCGGCGACCCCGTCGGGTCCAGGGACGTAGCCCAGGCCTTCAGGCCTGGGCAGGGGGGCGGCGGCCGTGCCCCCGGCCCCACCGTGCCCCAGCCCACCGTGCCCCGGCCAACCGTGCCCAGGTCTGAAGCCCTGGGCTACGTCCCCTCGCCCTACGGGCGGAAAAAGCGGCCGTGTCCGTGTCACCCTGACGTCACCCATTCCGGCCCGGTTCCGGGTACACTTGTCCGTCTTTCTAGCTGATCGCCAGCGCCGGCCATGGCCGGCCCGTCTCATTTACTGGAGGGGATTCATGCGTCTCTTCGCGCGCTGCCTGTCTGCTGTCTTCGTGCTCGGCCTTGTCCTGTCCACCGTGCCGGCCGCGGCCGACAATACGGCCCAAACGCTTCCGTTCTCCCAGAACTGGACGAACACGGGCCTGATCACCGCCAACGACAACTGGGCCGGCGTGCCCGGTATCGAGGGATTCCGCGGCGACACCCTGACGGCGGCCAACGACGTCGATCCCCGGACGGTCCTCGCCGGCGACGACCCCGGGGTGCTTGACGTCAACGCCAACCAGACGAACCCGGACACCTTTGCCACCGGCGGCGTTACCGAGTTCCAAATCGCCGACCCGGTTGCGGCCCTCACCGGCAGCGGCACCGCCGACGCGCCCTACCTGAGGATCTATCTCAACACGACCGGCCAGACCGGCGTCACCGTCTCCTACAAGATCCGGGACATCGACGGATCGGTCGACAACGCCGCGCAGCAGGTGGCGCTTCACTATCGGGTCGGAAGCTCCGGCAATTTCACGGACGTTCCGGCGGCCTATGTCGCCGACGCGACGACCGGAGGGAGCGCCACTCAGGTGACGAACGTCTGCGTCGTGCTTCCCGCCGCCGTCAACAACCAGTCGCTGGTCCAGCTCCGGGTCATGACCACGAACGCCACCGGCAATGACGAATGGGTGGGAATCGACGACATCGTCATCAACACCGCGGGATGCGGCGCGCCGCCCCTGCCGAACCTCTCCATCGACGACGTCTCCCTGGCCGAGGGCGACGCCGGCACCACGACCTTCACGTTCACGGTGAGCCTCTCCGCGCCCGCCGGCCCGGGCGGCGTGACGTTCGACATCGCCACCGCGGACAACACCGCCACCACGGCGGACAACGACTATGTCGATGAATTCGCTGACCGGGCAGACGATCCCGGCCGGCAGCGCCACCTACGCGTTCAACGTCACCGTCAACGGCGACATGACGGCGGAGGCGAACCAGACCTTCTTCGTCAACGTCACCGGCGTGGTCGGCGCGAACGTGACGGACGGCCAGGGCACCGGCACGATCAACAACGACGACGTGGCGATCACGCCGATCCACGACATCCAGGGGCCGGGCGACAGCTCGCCGATCGTGGGCGCCTCGGTGACGACCCGCGGCATCGTGACCGGCGTGAAGAACAACGGCTTCTTCCTTCAGGAGCCGGACGCCACGGTGGACGCCGATCCGGCGACCTCGGAGGGCGTGTTCGTGTTCACCTCCGCCGCGCCGCCGGCCTCGGCCGTGGTGGGCAACTTCGTGCAGGTGACCGCGACGGTGGTGGAGTTCGTGCCGACGCAGGACCCGCTGCAGCCGCCGTTGACGGAGCTCTCGTCGCCCACGGTGGTGCTGATCTCCATGCCCAGGCGCCGCCGCTGCCGGCCGCGGTGCCGCTCTCGGCGACCTTCCCCGACCCCGCCGGGCCGGTGGACCAGCTCGAGCGCGTGGAAGGCATGCGCGTCTCCGTCGCTTCGCTGACGGTGACCGGCCCGACCCTGGGCAACGTCAACGAGCCGAACGCCACGGCGACCTCGACCGGCGTCTTCTTCGGCGTGGTGTCGGGCGTGGCGCGGCCGTTCCGCGAGGCCGGCATCCAGGCGCCCGACCCGGCGCCCGCGGGCTCTCCATTCCGCCGATCCCGCGCTGGGACGCGAACCCGGAGCTGCTGCGGGTGGACAGCGACGGCATCGGCGCGCCGATCCTGGACGTGGGCGCGAGCGCCGTGGTCTCCAACCTGACCGGTCCGCTGGACTACACGTTCCGCCCTACACGATCCTGCCCGAGCCGGCCGCGCCGCCGTCCGCCGCGGGCGGTCCCACGGCCGTGGCGGCCACGCCGCCCACGGCCCGGGAGTTCACCGTGGGGGCCTTCAACGTGGAGCGGTTCTTCGACACCGTGAACGATCCCGCGATCGGCGAGCCGGTGCTGACGCCCACGGCCTACCAGGGCCGCCTGGAGAAGGCGTCGCGGATCATCCGCAACTATCTGCGCACGCCGGACATGCTGGGTACGGTCGAGGTGGAGAACCTCGCCACCCTCCAGGACCTGGCGGACCAGATCAACGCCGACGCGGTGACGGCCGGCGATCCCGATCCGCAGTACGTCGCCTTCCTCGTGGAAGGCAACGACGTGGGCGGCATCGACGTCGGCTTCCTGGTGAAGACCTCGGAGGTTGCCGCCGGGATTCCGCGGGTGGAGGTGGTGGAGGTCCAGCAGGAGCTGGACGGCACGCTGGTCGTCAATCCCGACTCCTCGACGGAGACCCTCAACGACCGGCCGCCGCTGCGCCTCAACGCGGTGATCCACCACCCGAACGGCGCCGCCTTCCCGGTGACGGTGATCGTCAACCACATGCGGTCGCTGAACGACGTGGAGAGCCTCGATCCGGGGCCGAGCGGCTGGCCGACGCTGGGCGCGCGGGTGCGTAACAAGCGCCAGAAGCAGGCGGAGGACCTCGCCAACCTGGTGCAGTCGCGGCAGACGGCGGATCCCACGGAGCGGATCGTCCTGATCGGCGACTTCAACGCCTTCGAATTCAACGACGGCTTCACCGATTCCATGGGCGTCATCGAGGGCAGCCCCGCGCCGGACAACGAGACGGCCGTGCCGGGCGACGGCGTGGACCTGGTGAACCCGGATCTCGACAACCTCTTCGACACGGCGCCGGCCCCCGAGCGTTACTCGTTACATTTTCGACGGCAACGCCCAGTCGCTGGACCACGCGGTGGTCAACGAGGACCTGATCAACGCCACGCTGGCGCGGCGGCTGGAGCACCCGCGGGTCAACGCCGACTTCCCCCAGGTCGCCCGCAACGACGCGTCGAGCGACACCCGTCTGGCGGACCATGACCCGCTGGTCGCCTACTTCCAGGTGGCGGAGTTCGCCAACGACGCGGAGGTCTCGATCACCAAGGTGGACGCCCCCGATCCGGTCGCGGCGGGCGGCCTGCTGACCTACTCGCTGGAGGTGACCAACAACGGTCCGGAGGACGCCACCGACCTCGAGGTGAGCGATCCGCTGCCCGCCGGCACGACGTTCTCCTCCGTGGCGCCTTCGGCGGTCTGGACGTGCATGACGCCGGCGGTGGGCGCCGGCGGCACGGTCACCTGCACGGCGCCCCTGCTCGGCGTCGGCGAGACCGCCACGATCGACATCGTCGTCACGGTGGACGCGGGCCTGGCGGCGGGCACCGTCCTCACCAACACCGCCACGTTGACGACCACCAGCAACGACGCCAACCCGGCCGACGACAGCGCCACCACGGACACCACGGTGAGCGCCCCGGGCGTGGTCGCCGACTACTCGGTGACCAAGACCGCCGCGCCGGACCCGGTCTTCGCCGGGGACAACCTGACCTACATGGTGACCGTCACGAACTCCGGCCCGGGCACCATCGCCAACGTCTCCCTGACGGATTTCCTGCCGGCCGGCACCACCTTCCAGTCGCTTTCCGAACCGGCCGGCTGGACCTGCTCGACACCTTCCGTAGGCGCGTCCGGCACGGTCACCTGCACCCGGCCGACCCTCGGAGTCACGAGCGAGGCCTTCACCCTGGCCGTCCAGGTGGGAGCCTCCGTGCCCGCCGGCACGACGGTGGACAACGTCGCCGTGCTCACCTCGGACACGCCCGACGCCAACCCCGAGGACACCCAGGCCGCAACCTCCACCACGGTCCTCTCCCCCGCGCTGCTGACGGGTACGAAGACGGTCAGCGGCACCTTTACGCCGAACAGCACGGTCACCTACACGGTCGTGCTGACCAACACCTCGAAGTACGCCCAGAACGACAACCCGGGCGACGAATTCACCGACCTGCTGCCGCCCGAGCTGCTGCTGGTCTCGGCCAGCGCCACGTCGGGCACGGCGGTGGCCAACGTCGGGACCAACACGGTGACCTGGAACGGCGTAATCGCGGGGGGCGGCGCGGTGACGATCACCATCCAGGCCACCCTGCTGCCCGGCCAGGCGTCTGGGACGATCGTCAGCAACCAGGGCGCGTTCATGTACGACGCGGACGGCGAAGGCACCAACGAAGCCTCCGGCATGACGGACGACCCCGGTGTGAGCGGCCAGGGGGCGGACCCGACGACGTTCGCGGTGGTGCTCTCCCCGGCCGCCGTCTCCGGCACGAAGACGGCCGGCGGACCTCTCACGCCGGGGAGCACGGTCACCTACACCGTGATCCTCTCGAACGCCGGGCTGGGCACCCAGGGCGACAACGCGGGCGACGAATTCACCGACTTGCTGCCGGCCCAGCTCGCGCTGGTCTTGGCGAGCGCCACGTCGGGAACGGCGGTGGCCAACGTGGGGACCAACACGGTGACCTGGAACGGCTCGATCGCGGCGGGCGGCTCGGTGACGATCACCATCCAGGCGACCCTGCTGTCCGGCGCGGTGCCGGGGACGATGGTCAGCAACCAGGGGACGATCCGTTACGACGCGGACGGCGACGGCACCAACGAGGCCACCGGCGTCACGGACGATCCCGGCGCGGCCGGCTCCGGAAACCCGACGACGTTCACGGTGGCCGCCGCCGCTGTGACCGAGATCCCGACCCTGGGCGAATGGGGGTTGATCCTGATGACGATGCTGCTGGCGCTGGCGGGAGCGTGGAGGCTGCGGGGGGCGTGAGCCCTCACCACCCCCGGCCCCTCCTCTCCCGACCCCTCCCACCCTCCCTCACCGGGAGAGGAGGGGAGAAAACCAGGCAAACCTCTCCCCTCTCCCGGTGAGGGAGGGTGAGAGGGGTCGAGAGAGGGGCCGGGGGTGAGGGTTCAGGCGAACGGATTCTCCACCCGAACCCCCTCATAGTTCCGCCCCGCCGGCAGGGACTCGGACAGCACCCGCGTGCAGTCCGCCCGCCGCGCCGCCTCGACGATGGCGGCGTCCCAGGGGGACATCTCCTCGCGTTCGGCGAGGCTGAGGGCGGCGGTGACGAGGTCGGAGTCCATCTCGACGACCGTCCATTCGCGCAGGGCGCGCACGTAGTCGGCGGCCTCCATGGGGGAGAGGGGATGCTCGGCGCGGCGGGTGAGGACGTCGTAGACCTCGATGAGGACCTGGGTGCTGGTGGCGAAGCAGGCTTCCACGAACCCGCGCTCGACGATCGCCTTGGCCGCCTGCTGCTTGGCCGGCTGGTCCGCGCACACGGCGTAGACGAGCACGCTGGTGTCGACGAACGCCGCCAGCTCACCTTTCATGCCGGTCTCCGCGTCCGGGCATCCCCTTGCCGAGGCGGGCGTGGGGCTTCTCCATCAGCTTCTGGACGTCATGCCACGCCTCCAGCCGCTGCCGTTCCTGCCGCACCACCTGTTTGAGGAACTGGCGGACCATCTCCGTGACGGACGTATGCCGCCGCATCGCGACCGCGTGGGCTTCTTCCAACAACTCCTGCTCGATGTTGAGCGTCAGCGCTTGCCGATTCATGAAAGGAGTCTCCGGGAGAGGACACGGGAAGATAGCATGAAGGGGTAAGGGGCCGAGGAAGTGAGGGGATCGAGGGCAGGACGCCTCAACGGCGGCGGCTGCTGAACCCAGGAGGCGAAATCCGCTCAGGCAGCTACGGACAGCCGACGGTTCATCACCCGCCAGAAGGTGGCCACCCCTGGGAATTGGAATCCAGATTTCCCACTCCCCTCTCTCCCGGCGGCAGGGAGGGAGGCCGGGAGAGAGAGGGCTGGGGGAGTGAGGCTCGAAGGGCAGACCGCCTCAACCGGCAAACTGCTGCTGAACCCTTGCTCGCCTACACGAGATGATACGACTCGCCCAGGATAGGCAGGCCGATATCATGCTATCATTGCCGCCATGGCTCAACTTCTGGTACGGCATATCGAGGACGACGTGAAAGCCAAGCTCCAGCGGCGCGCACGCCGCCATGGGCACAGCACTGAAGAGGAAGTCCGCGAGATCCTCCGCAACGCGATCAGGGATGAAGACGGAGCTCGGGCGCCGCTCGGCTCGCGCCTTGCCGCCCGCTTTGCCGGCTCGGGTCTGACGCAGGATATTCCTGAATTGCGCGGTGAACAGGCTGTCCCGGCCGATCTCGAATCGTGATCGTGTTGGACACCAATGTGGTCTCGGCCCTGATGCGGAGCGAGCCCGATCCGATCGTCGTGGCGTGGCTCGATGGCCTGCCCCCTGAATCCGTCTGGACGACTTCGATCACTGTCTTTGAGGTCCGGCTGGGCCTGGAGATCCTCGCGGCGGGCCGGCGCCGGCGCCAACTCGAAGAGGCCTTCGCCAAAGCGCTCGAAGAGGACTTTGAAAGCCGGGTGTTGCCCTTCGACCAAGGTGCGGCCCAAGCCGCTGGCCGGATCGCGGCGGAGCGGCGCCGGGCAGGCCGCACCGTCGAAATCCGCGATGTCCAGATCGCCGGAATCGTGAATCTGCGGAAGGCGACCCTGGCGACCCGCAACCTCCGCCATTTCGAGGACTGCGGCCTGACCCTCGTCGATCCTTGGGCGGTGTGATCGGCCCACCAGATCGGCGCGGCCGTTCCTCTCCCCTCTCGCCCGGCGGCAGGGAGGGAGGCCGGGAGAGAGAGGGCTCGAAGGGCGGCGCCTCAACCGGCAACCACTAGTGAACACATAGGAAGGGCCACCTCTGCCCTTATGGGCTACAGCAGCCTGGATAACTCATCGGGCGAGATACCGGCTTGTCGCAGCAGGCTCCTCAGAGTGCCACGATCGAGCTCGCGGTGATCGGGGACGGAGAGGGTCGTCGGCGGATCCGGGCGGAACAGGATCAGGTGGCTTCCCTTCTGCCGGTCCAGGACGAAGCCGAGCTTCGCCAAGGCGCGGACGAGGTCGCGGCCGGAGACGACCGGAAGCCGGGTCACACGCAGACGACCTGGACTTCGAAGCGCTCCTCGGGAATCGCCTGCCCGCGGGCTTCAGCCGTCTCCAGCCAGCCCTCGATAGCCTCTTTGATGTTGGCCAGGGCCTCAGGCTTGGTTCCGCCTTGGCTGATGCAGCCAGGCAGAGAAGGACATTCCGCAACCCAGTAACCATCTTCGCCGGGATAGAGCACGACTGCGCGCATTCATCTGCCTCCGGGGAGAAGACTAGCAGAGGATGGTTCATCCCATGAAGATCGTCGGCGCCCGAAACGAGTGACGCGTGCTGGTGGCGAAGCACGCCTCCACGAACCCGCGCTCGACGATCGCCTTGGCCGCCTGCTGCTTGGCCGGCTGGTCCGCGCACACGGCGTAGACGAGCACGCTGGTGTCGACGAACGCCGCCAGCTCACCTCTCATGCCGGTCTCCGCGGCTTCCGAGAGCCGTCGCCCCCTTGCCGAGGCGGGCGTGGGGCTTCTCCATCAGCTTCTGGACGTCCTGCCACGCCTCCAGCCGCTGCCGTTCCTACCGCACCACCTGCTTGAGGACCTGGCGGACCATCTCCGTGACGGACGTATGCCGCCGCATCGCGACCGCGTGGGCTCTTCCAACAACTCCTGCTCGATGTTGAGCGTTAGCGCTTGCCGATTCATGGAAAGGAGTCTCCGGGAGAGGACAGGGGAAGATAGCATGAACCCTGGGAGGACGAACCTGGGAGCGCCGGCGTCCCGCAGGCTTTCTTGCTGACCGTGTCTTAGGGAAGAGAAGTTAGAGTATGGCCGCCGTGAACTGCTTCGTTAGGACCTGGGCCGAACACCATCTCAGGGGAGAGCGGCACCCCCAGTTTCAAGCTGGCCTACTCTCCCTTTCTGCATCATCGTTTGGGTGTTGTCGATCACTAGCACCGCGGCCCTAGCTGATCGGCTGGAAAGGAATATGGGGTGGCAAGCTCAATTCTTACCTCCCGGCGTTGCTTTTTCCGAAGAAAAGCCCATCGAGCGGCTTTGGCGATCTACTTAAGAGGCGCGTTGCAGTCGAATGGATACTGGATGCATGTCAATTTATCGAGCCGGCAGTGAACCGGTCCATGCTTCCATGGTGATGACTCTATGAGCGAGAGGCTGTGTCTGTATTTCCCCTTAGCCATATGTGGCAAAATCTCTTAATTAGGGGCTTGCTCAGCTTCGGAGACTTTGGTAGAGTAGACCAAGATTTAGCGTCTTGATAGGTATTAGCAAGGGCTCATTTAAACAGTTGGAAGCTGTTTAGGTACCCTACTTTAGCCAAAGATGTATCTCATTACGTAGAGCTTGGCTGCGTAACGGCTTAGGTGTAGCCGAGCAAGTCATCATAGGTGAAGCAAATGGTTCTTGAGGGCTCTTCACCGAATGAGATGCGCCCATGAGTAGAGATGGCGTCATGTAGCAGGACAACCGGAGCTGTGTTTAGTGAGAATTCGCCCCGACGGCGTAGCTGAGATTGATGCTAGTGGAGAGCGGCCTAATTGTAACGTGCTGTCTGGGTTACGAAGCGGCGAGTTCTTAGCTTTACGTGTGCATAATCTTGTCTCGACTATGGTATGCCGGCAACTCACCGAACGACTAATGGCAAGTAGTGAAATTGTCGATCACTCTGATGTTGAGGGCTTACGTGTTATTGGCTTATCACACTTCCAGATGGCCCGAGATCCTGAACTGGCAGGCCAGTATTTTGATCAATCCAAGGCCATTCCCGGCTTTCTCCGCGCTCTGGCTTCGCCTTATGCATCCCCTTTTGACTCCGCTGTGGCGCTTCTGGCCCAATGGTGGGAGGCGGGCTGCCAATTCATGAATTTGCCAACAGAGGGTCCTCTATCGCCGTTTACCGTGCGGGTCTACCATCACGGGGTAGGTATTGAGCCACATCAAGATATCCTTTCAGCAGAGTCACCGAATGATCCCTACGCCCGGCTGCTTGCTGATCAGTTTGGCGCCAACATTTATCTATCAATGGGCTCGGTTGGTGGCGCGCTCGAGCTATTTGGTGCTGATGTCTCGATGGCTGACTATAAGGATCTCTCAGAAGGTCCGCGAGTCGTGCCGCGAGAGAGCCTACCAGATCCCTTAGTAACCCTTACCCCTTTAGAAGGTGACTTAATAATATTCCGGAGCCGTTATATTCATGCCGTCACCGAGTCTATGGGGGGCAGTCCTAGAATAACTGTTTCTTTCTTTATTGGATTGCACGATGACCATGCGCCACTCAAAATATGGGCCTAAAAATTAATATCCGCACTTTTGGGCGGTGTACACTCAACGTGCAACTGCTTGTGCCTAATTTCGGTCCCATGGTTGAGGCGTAAAGTCATGGAAAAAGAACTCCCAGAAATCACCGAAGGACGCCTAGTATCTGGGTTACAGCCCATCCGCCATTTTGTCTTAGGACAAGCTCTGTACCATTTTATGAATTTGGGTATTCAAGAGGCCCTTGCTGATTCGCCTGGCTTGACTGTGAATGACCTTTCTCGGAGGCTATGTCTGAGCGAGGACCGGCTCCGGGGTTTTCTCCAATATCTGGCAAACGAAGAGTTTGTTTGCGTAATGGAAAATGATGCTGTGTGTCTCACTGTCAGGGGCAAGGAGATCTCAGACTTCCGTCCGTGGTATACATTACTCATTGGAGGTTATGCGCAGACCTTTCTGCAACTGTCATCAGTGCTTAAGTCGGATATTCCCTATGCAGGCCGTAACTCTTCGAATGTTGGATTCGGAAGCTGTGGTATAAGCCAATATGATGCACTTCCGATGACGCGGCGCCTTTTAGAGAGGATAGCAAGATGTTGGCGTACGGTTGTGGATCTGGGATGTGGCGACGGAAGCTATCTTGTGGATCTTTGTCGATCCGTGCCAGGTGCTCGTGGCATAGGTATAGATCCCGACCCCGCTTCTGTTGAGGCTGCTTTGTTAGCCGCTGACCGTTATGGCATCGCCGATCGGATAGAAGTGCGCATTGGAGATGCGGACCCTCTGCCAGATCTCTCGCAGGAACAAGGGCCATTCTGCTTCATTACGGCCTTTGTACTCCAGGAGTTGCTCGAGCAATCCGGACGCACGGCTATTGTGGAGATGATGAAGTCTGCGTTCAATCGCTATCCGGATTCTCACTGGATTGTTATCGAGGTAGATCATCGACCGGCTGATTCGGCTGTTATGACAAAGGAATTGGGGCTAGCTTACTATAATCCCTACTACCTGATTCACTATCTTACAGAACAGAAGCTCGAACGAGTGTCTTTCTGGGAGCAGGTTTACCGAGACGCGGGCCTTCGCGTGCTTGCTATTGAAAATCCAGATCCTGCTTACGATTCATTAAAGCTTAAGGTTGGATTTCTTCTCGACCGAGCCGAAGATGTTGAGCGATGCACGTTGACGTCTCCTGAGTAGCAATCACTGGCGATTCTCTGGGCATAACCACCATGCGCCTTACTGCGAGAACGCTAGAGCAAATTCAATCTCCTATTGCATCTGTGCGCAATCTGCTGCGCCTTTACAAAGGACACTCTCCTGTACTAGATCTTTCCCAGGGCATGCCTTGCTACGCTACTGCGCCAGTCATCGCGCATCGTATCGCTGAAGTTGCTTGTGCCCCAGACGGGGCTATGTATACAGAACGTCCTGGTCTGGAATCCTTGAGGCGCCTAGTAGCAGAAGAAATATCACAGGCATATGCTGGGGCCGCTAGGCCAGATCATATCTTAATTACCGCCGGGTGCAATCAGGCATTCTGCGTAGCTATCTCTGCCCTCGCTGAAAATGGCGATGAGGTAATTATTTCTGTTCCATACTACTTTAATCATGATATGTGGCTTCGATTGGAGGGTATGTGTCCAGTCTACTTATGCTCTGCCCCGTCATTCGTTCCAGATCCCGCTATAGCAGAAACTCTCATATCTAATAGGACGAGGGCAATTGTTCTGGTATCACCTGGAAATCCTACAGGAGTTACAATCCCTCCTTCTGTGATACAGGCATTCGCAGATCTCGCTAGAGCCAACAACATAGTGCTTATGATTGATGAGACCTATAGAGTGTTTCGTGCCAGTGACGAGCCGCCGCACGAGTTGTTTTCTAGCCCCAACTGGGAGGATTATTTTGTCAGCCTTCACAGTTTCTCGAAGGAGTTTGCAATTCCTGGGCACAGAGTCGGTGCTGCTGTTGGACATCCTGATCTAATTCTTGAGATGATGAAGTTGTTTGATTGTATAGCGATCTGCGCTCCTCGGTTGGGTCAGGTGGCAGCAATTGAAGGGTTAGCTAGCGCTAAGGATTGGCGACGTGCCAGAGCCTTAGACATCCGCAAGAAGCAGGCACAATTTGAATCAGTATTTTCCTGTCGGCCGGGAGGTTTCGAGGTCTGCTCTGCTGGTGCTTTTTTCGGCTGGGTTCGATATCCAGATATCGGGCTATCTTCTGATCAGATGGTTATCAAACTGCTTCTGGAATATGGGATTCTCGTGCTTCCTGGTACCGTATTTTCTCCAACAGACGATCGATATTTACGATTTAGCTTTGGCAATGCAACAGAAGAAGAGTTAGACGAATTAGGCGTGCGTCTCGGCAATATGCCTTAAGAATGGTTGTTGTCAGTCGAATGTGTAGGAATCTTCAACGAAGTGGCCAGTTCCTAATGTAGGAAGAGCGCTAATGTCTCCTTTCACAGGTCAATTATCAGAAATAGTGGTTATCGGAGCCGGTGTTCAAGGGTTAAGCGCTGCTTATAACCTAGCATTAGGCGGGAGAAAGTCCGTGACTGTTGTGGAGACACACGAGCGGGCTGGTCGAGGGTCGTCCGGCAGGTCAGGGTCTATGCTGATGAAATCCCGAGAGAATGTCCCTAAGATTTCGCTCTCGTTGTATTCCTATGCGCGCTTTATGGATTTCGAGGAAGAGTTTGGCGAGCGTCTTTCTTTCGCCAAGGTGGGGTTTCTAAGCGCTGTTCCTCCCGCACAAGTTGAGCGCTACGAACGAGAACATGCGCTGCGTTTGGAGATGGGGGTGCCATCACAACGTTTAGCGCCAAACGAGGTCCAACAACTTGCGCCTGGTCTCTATACTGAGGACCTTTCCTTCGGCATTTTTGGTCCCGACGACGGTGTGATCAGCCCTGAACAGATTATCGCTGCTTATGAAAGGCAAGGCCGCAATTTCGGAGTAAATTACGAATATGGTGAGCAGGCCACAGGGATCGTAGTAAACTCGGGCCGAGTTGTGGGCGTTAGAACCACAAAGAGAGAAATCCCCTGTGCCTGTGTGGTTAATGCGGCAGGTTCAGATGCAAGCCTTGTCGCGTCTTGGGTTGGTGTTGTATTACCGATTGATAACCGCCGCAGATCTCTGTACACTGTAAGATCAGAAGCGCCGGAGTTTCAACGAGGCCCTATGGTAGAAGATGCAGAGTTGGAGTGGTACTATCGCCCGCTTGGTGCCAATAAGGTTCTCATTGGAATGGGGTACGAAGCGGGAGTTATGGCAACGGATGGACCTAACTTTGATTTTCTCCCAGAGGTACGTCGGGCGGCGGTGCGCCGCGCACCAGCTCTCGCCGAATTTGAGATACTTGAAGGAACGAGTGGCATTAGATCTATGACTTCTGACATCTTGCCTATAATTGGACCTATTGACAACATTGAAGGCTTTTTTAACTCGTGCGGGTGGGGTGGTGAAGGTATCATGCACTCACCGGCAGGCGGTAGTCTTGTGGCGGACTGGATTAACGGCACCAAGACCTGTAGTGTAGATCCAAGCTTTTTCTTGCTGTCACGTTTCTGTAAGTAGCATTTGAGAAAACCGAATAGGAGGAACCTATGTTCATCGAACGTTTGGCTGCTTTGGGGTACACGTATGAACCTGCTCCGCTTGAGGTATTGACCTTCCATGCGGCTGTCAGGGTCGGAGGTTTTGTATTTACCTCCGGCCAGATTTCGCGTCTCGGCGACTTGGAGATAAAGGGAAAAGTGGGGGACACTGTCGATCTTGAGACAGCTCAGAAGGCTGCCGAGATCTGTGCATTTAACTGTATTCGGGCAGCGGGGGCGGTGGTGGATATCAGTTCAATTACGCGAGTTGTGAAGGTGCTCGGCATGGTGAATGCGGCTGATGATTTCGATAAGATGTCAGAGGTTATTAACGGTTGTAGCGAGTTCCTTCGTAAAGTATTTGCCGATGGTGGTTACCACGCTCGGTCTGCCGTAGGTATGAAGTTGCCCTCAAATTGGGCTGTGGAGGTCGAAATGATATTTGCTGTTGAATGACGAGAGAGTTTAGCCCTCGCTATGTTAACTCCAAGAGATGTGCTGGAGGCCCCTGTCACCTACGACCTAATCGTAAGTGATTTCGGGCGCGATGCTGCTATTGAATACCTCAAACTGGTGGCTGCCAGGGAGAGGCGACTTATCGAGCCGATCCTGAGGGGGGCCGGTTGTGAGTTTTTTGACGAATATCGGCGCATAATGTTCACCGTGATTGCAGACGTGGCTTTTTTTAAGAGGAGTGCTATAGCCAACAGTACGAAAAATTGTGGATACCTTACAGAAGATATACTTGTGGGGGTTGGGGCTACGCCGATATCTCGGGATTTTGTAGATCGGGTTGCTATAAGCGTAGTCCAGGAAATCCTTGCAGCTTTGGGGCGCGGTCATGAACTCTTGAGAGTTGCGATTCCATGCAATGGGCTATCTGTTCTCGCGCAAGAGGTGGCACGAATCATCAGTTCGGAAATGGAGTTGAGCAGGATTGTAGGAGTCTACGCCCCTGGCATGCTAGATTTTTCTCGTATAGCCACTGCTCGCATAAGAGTGCGCACGGTCCCGGAGGCTGTAGTGCAGCATCTTGCGGCAGGCCAAGAGCCTGGAAGGCATGCGCACTTGTTGGTGTTGGGGACGCGTGGTACGAATGCACAATACGAGTTGCTAACTAACTCCTCTGCTCTAATAGCCCTGCCTATTGAAGACGCGGAATATGAACTAATTGAGCGGTCGATAGTCGCATCAATCGGAGGTGACTTGAAAGAAATTGCGAAATGTCGTGAACGGCTAGGTGAAGAGCTAATCACCCCACGCAGAAGGCTATTTGAGGATTTGATAGTGTTGGAGGCATGTACTGATTTTCGCTTGGGCCTTGGGGTAAGTTCTCTTGAATTATTCGCGGACGCGATGGTAGCGGATTGTTACAATCTATCACACGACGCAACCTCGGGCAATGAGTCTGCGGCATGAATTTTTTTGATAAAATTGTCGGGTATATTGCTGACAATTCGCCGGAAGTCATTGGTGGAATTGTCTTTTCTGCGGTTGCCGCAAGTGCTGCTTGGCTTTTGAGCAAGTTGCCTAGAAAGCCGGAGGAGAGTTCCGCAAAAAGTTTGGAGCCGCAGGCTCTGCTCTCGACTGAGATCTTGGCTGAATACCTAATAGATTTGGTTAGGCGTGGCTCAACTCTTTCTTTTGGTGATCCGGCATCATGGTCGGCGGTTGGCGGCAGTGGGAATAAAGGTCTAGTAACACTAGATCAAATCTGGACGCCGTTGCGGGTAGCAGACTCGCAATCTCGTTTTGGTAAGGTCGGCACGCATGAGAATATGGCAGAGGAGGACAAGGGCGTAGGCTTAAGGGAGTTGTTCGAGTCAACTGAGCAGTCGCTTCTGATACTTGGTGATCCAGGGAGCGGCAAGTCTACTTCGCTAGCCTCTTTTGCTCTCGACGCTGCACGCTCCTCGTCGAAGGAGGAGCAGGGCCGCCTGCCAATCTGGGTAAATTTGGGGTCAGTAACAGCTTTTTCAGGTTCTAAGGCCGACTTGGAGCAACTATTATTGAGTGGTGTGCCTGAAATTGAAATGGCGGCTACTAGAGCGGGCGCACGGGGTGGAGCAGAACTCAGCAGGTTACTGCGCAAAGCAATAGTTGACGGGGGTGCTCTTCTTCTGCTTGATGGACTCGATGAGGTTAAGGAACACGTGCTTGGTGATGTACGGAGGGCCATATCGCATGTGCTTGGCCTTCAGAATGGCACGCGCCTTATCGCTACGTGTCGAAAATTCGACTATCGCCAGTCAACGCCCAATCGTAAGATACCTATTGAGCGTGAACTAGAACTGCTGCCATATAACCGCGCAGAGCAGATTCTCTACGTTGAGCGTTGGTATGCAGCGGCTATCCGGGTTGGTCGTTTTAGCCCTGCACAAGCGAATGAGTTAGGCGCTGCACTAATCAGTGAACTCAGGAGCGAGGAACTAGCTAGGCTGGGAGAGTCGCCGCTTCTGTTAGCTCTTCTTACGCTAATCCATTCAGAAGAAGCCAAGCTGCCAGATACCCGATCGGTTCTTTGTGACCGTGCAATAACGTATATGCTTGCTGATTCTGCGAAGTGGCGAGTACGCGAGGCTGGATCATCCACGATTGCAACGCCTCCGGTACTATCCCTTGCTATTCAGCTCGCATATCGAAGCCATCTAACTGAGGAAATGGATAGGGGTGCCTCTGGTGTAACGGTTGATCTGGTACATGAACTATCACTGCAGCTTTGCGAGGCAATGGCGAAGGCTGATACTGCGCTAGGTGCTCCTTCGCCGAATGACTTAAGTCAACGGCTTCTTAAGAGCCACGGTCTCCTGCTCGACAATGGTAATGGGCGATACAAATTTGCCCATCGTTCCTTCCAAGAATTCTTGGCAGGCCAGTATTATGCTGCCGGAGCGCATCATATTGAGGCGATCTCAAGGGGTTCCTCGGCCCACTGGCGAGAGCCATTTAGATTGATGGCAAGCCTTGCAGGGCATGAGGGACAAAATCTGTTTTACATTCTGACTTTAATCGAGGCACTACTTTCTGTCCAAAGCTCTTTATCTGTGCCATCAATTCAGCTAGGTGCTGAGATGCTGACTGAGATTGGCCGCCGCCGCCTTGCACTGCGCCAATTCAATGGCGTGCTCAATGAAAATCTAGGTGCTGATGGAGTACAGGGGGTGTGGGGCCGAGCTCGTTCTCTGGTGGCGGCGCATGTAGAGAACCCTGATCTTTCCTTATCAGAGAGAGAACGGAGTGCGACAGCCTTAGGCTTACTCGGTGATCCCAGATTTGTCGACAATCTAGGCTCTGTTGGTCCGTGGAGTAACCTTATTGATATTCCTCCTGGAACTGCTGATACTGGCAGTGCGAGGCTAGATCCCCAAGTTCTGGCTACATCGGGTGGATTTCTCGGCGGAGTAAGAAAGATCGATTTCAGACCTCTGAGAGTAGGGCGTTACCTTGTGACCAACGCTGAATTCCGAGCTTTTGTTGAAGGTGACGGTTATACAAATGCAGAGTACTGGCAAGGTGATTTTGCACTTGGTTGGATGTCTGGCGACCCAGCAATCCTGCAAGCAATCCGTGAGCACTGGCTTTCTACAGTTCATGAGCATCATGCGAAAGAGATTCGGGACGGCGAGATTGATTTGAAGGCTCTTGAGGATGAAGCCAGCCACCGAATAGCGCCTAGGCAGGCACCCTATTATTGGCTCGATCGGCGTTTTAATCAGCCTAACCAGCCCGTTGTTGGGGTTAATTGGTGGGAGGCGGCGGCTTTCTGTAGATGGGCGACAAAGAGGGCGCACCAACTCGGCCGGCTTGCGCTGGATCGAGTGATTGTCTTGCCAACCGAATTTGAATGGGAATACGTTTCCCGGCCCTTGGCTGACGATAGAATTTATCCATGGGGAGATGAGTGGTCAGAAGAGAAGGCGCATGTTTCTACTAATACATTAAACATGAGGCAACCCGCGCCGGTTGGAATTTATCTTGAAGGGTGGCCGGGCGGGCCATGCGATTTAGCTGGCAATGTTTGGGAGTGGACTGCGAGCCTCTTTCTGCCGTACTCGGCAGAGTACGATTCCCGGCGGCTCTCTGCTGATAGCCTTGAAGAACGGGTCGTCCGAGGTAGTTCTTGGTACAATAGTTCTATTGTGGCTGCGTGCAGCGCGCGGGCTGTGGACCGTTCTTACAATCTGTTCTACGATGTTGGATTTCGTATAGTGGCATTGCACCGAGATTGTGAGCGAGTGTGTTCAGAATAGATGTAGCTCTCGAGTAGGTGTCACCTCCTTGGGTAAGTACCACTTCTCCCCACCCCGCCCGAGGCCCTCTCTATGGCTGTTCAAGTCTTTTTCAACCCTCCGGAAGGCGCTCTGCCGGGGTAGGTGTCACCCTCTTGGAAAACTACGGGGAGTAGGTGTCACCCTCTTGGATAAGGCCAACCTCTCCCCACCCCGCCCCGAGGCCTTCTCTATGGTTGTTCAAGTCTTTTTCAACCCTCCGGAAGGCGTTCTGCGGCCGGGCGGGAGCCCTCAGAGGAGCTAATATACGACGTAGAGTTCTGGTGATCGAGGTCGCGGAGGCCCCTCCGCCCACACCTCTTCCTTCTCGCCTGCCGGAGACGACCCCCACCTTCACGATCTTCAGTCCGGTCTGCCCGCTTCGGTCAGTCCCAGCCGACGAACGGCAGGGCCGGTGGGAAGCATCCTCTTGGGAAGGGCGGCGCCGGATCCCCCGCCTTCAACTTCTCCGCCGCGGTGCGGAACGCGGCCACGAACCAGGCGTAGCCCTCGTAGAGCTCCCGGCGCCGGTCCTTGGTCGCGGCGTGGAAGCGCGGAGCCGGAGACTTCTTGATCTTCTTCGGACGGCTGTGCGGGTGCTGGGCCAGGATGGCTTCCGGTCCGAGGGGTTCCGCCCCGGTCCTCTTCCGCCGGGCGGCGGTTTCCGCCTTGATCGAGGACATCTGCCGCTCGATGCGCTTCCGGTACTCCTCCTGGGGCAGGTGCTCCCAGCATGGCAGGGGCGAGAGGGTCACGGTCTCCAGGGCGGCGTACTCGTAGCGGTCGTGCTCCTCCCGCCGGCGGCGGGCGGCGTACTCCTGGGTGCGGTCGAACCAGTAGCCGGTCAGCGGCTCGCCTCCCAGCAACTCGCGGACACAGTGGATCCCCGGCCAGTCCTCGGGACCCTCCACCAGCGCCCAGGTCTGAAGCCCTGGGCTACGTCCCTCGACCCCTGACGGGGCCGTTCCGATTCCGCCACCCTTCAGCGCCGCGTGTCGGAGAACCCCGCCAGGGGTCCAGGGACATAGCCCAGAGCTTCAGATCTGGGGCCGATTGGACCGGCCGAGGACCCCGCCGAGGATCTCGTTGAGCTCCGGGCTGGGCCAGACCTGGGCTGAAGACCGGCGTTCCGTTCAGTTGACGACTCGCTGACAACGCTCTACCCTCACCTATGGAGGTGGATATGGAGCTTACCAAGAAGACGACGATCCTGTTCCCGCCCGACCTCCACGACCGGTTGTCGCGGCTCGCCGAACAGAAGGGCACCAGTCTGGGCGACCTGGTCCGCAAGGCGTGTGAGGTCCACTATGGGCTGGTCTCCGTCGAAGACCGCCTGGAAGCGGTTCGAGAGCTGACCTCCCTGTCTCTTCCGGTCGGAGATCCAGCGCAGATGGAGAGGGAGTCCGTCCCCAATCCCGAGGCTCTCCTTCCTTGATCCTGATCGACTCGAACATCTTCATGTACGCCGCCGGCTCCGAGCATCCTCACAAGGAGCCCAGCGCGCGCTATCTCGAGAAGGTTGCGCGGGGAGAAGTGGACGCCATCCTGGATGCCGAGATCCTCCAGGAAATCCTTCACCGGTACTCGTCGATCCGTCGCTGGCCTGACGGACGCCGGGTCTACGATCTGGCGCGCCGAATTGTGCCTTTCGTCGTCCCCATCACCGCTGACCTGATGGACCTGACTCGGGACCTGTTGGACCGCTATCCAGGGTTGTCGGCCCGCGACGCGCTCCACGCCGCGGTGACCCTGAGCCATGGGGCTCAGGCGATCTGTAGTTACGACGGCGACTTTGACCAGATCGAGGACCTCCGGCGCATCGAACCTTGAGATGAGCCCGAATGACCCTCCACCAGGGCGCCCAGGGCTGAAGCCCACCCTCTTACACACATCTTGCCGGTCCGCAGCCTTCGTAGAGGCGCCACTCGCGCCAGGCGAAGCCTGGGAAGGGAGGAAAGCATATGCAGCAGACAGAACTGGAAACCCTTCGTAGTGAACCCAGTAGGTCCGAATCCTACCCGGCAAGGGCTGGCCCCCCCACCGGAAGCGAGTCTTGCGTCGTTGCGGGGTAACCCGTAAAGGCGAAGCGTAGACAGCGAGTGCACAGGCCGTGGTAATCAGCCTCGAGAGACTACAAGATCGAGGAGCCGACGTCGTGTGGCGAGCGGAAGGCAACATCCTCGGCGCTGAAGCGGGCCTGGCGTCGAGGGTCCTCCGGGGTATCAGCCCAGGGCATGTGCACAAGAGGGATCACCCAGGAACCTGGGAGAGCCCTGAGACCTCCGCAGTGGAATCCCGGCTGGGCTCCGGGTGAGAAAAGGTCCAGGCCCACAGTCAGAGGGCGTCCGCACCCTGTGGGATCGAAGTCGCGGGCGCAACTGCGGTACCGCCAAGCGAAGGAAACGAAGCGCGGCGGGAAGGGTTCAGGGTGTCGTAGCACCTCATAGTACCGAAGAAGCGGGGGAACCGTCCCGAGGGACCCCGTGGAGGGAAGGGGGTGTCGGGTCAACGGAATCGTTGGAGGGAAAGATGGCAAGGACGCCGAACCTTGAAAGTGTCTCAACGAGACTTCAACGAATAGCACAACTGGCCCGGGAAGATCCTCAGCGGGTCTTGGTGAGCCTGGCCCACCACATCGATGTGGAGTTTCTGCGGGAGGCCTATCGCAGGACGCGCAAAGATGGCGCTCCGGGTGTAGACGGTCAGACGGCAGCGGAGTATGAGGAGAATCTGGAGGCCAACCTCCAGGACCTTCTAGACCGCCTCAAGTCGGGTCGCTACAAGGCGCCGCCGGTGCGTCGGGTCTACATTCCGAAAGGGAGTAACCCGTCGTCCAAGCGTCCGATCGGAGTGCCGACCTTTGAGGACAAGATCCTTCAGAGGGCGGTGGCGATGGTGCTGGAGGCGGTGTACGAGCAGGACTTTCTGGACTGTTCGTATGGCTCCCGGCCCCGCCGGTCAGCGCATCAAGCGATTCGAAGCCTGCGGCAACACCTGATGTCGATGGGCGGGGGCTGGGTAGTCGAGGCCGACATAGAAGGCTTCTACGATCACCTGGACCCGAGTCATTTACGGGACTTTCTGGACCAGAGGGTCCGCGATGGAGTGCTGCGTCGGATCTTGGACAAGTGGCTGAAGGCCGGGGTGATGGAAGAGGGGAGGCTCAGCCACCCAGCGACAGGAACGCCGCAGGGAGGGGTGATCTCTCCGCTGCTGTCGAACATCTATCTCCACAAAGTGCTGGACGAGTGGTTCGAAAGCGAGGTCAAGCCCCGACTCAGTGGGCCGGCGCATCTGATTCGCTATGCGGACGACTTCGTGCTGGTGTTCCAACGGGAATCGGATGCGCGGCGGGTGCTGGAGGTTCTACCGAAACGGTTTGGCAAGTACGGCCTTCGTCTCCACCCGGAGAAGACTCGTCTGCTGCACTTTGGACGACCGGAACCGGGAGAGGCGCCGCCGAGCGAGGGACCGAGGAGCTTCGACTTCCTCGGCTTCACCCACTTCTGGGAGAAGTCTCGCCGGGGCGTCTGGGTGGTGAAGCGCAAGACGGCCTCGGACCGGTTCAACCGCTTCCTGCGGAAACTGAATCTCTGGTGTCAAGGCCACCGGCACGACTCCATGGCCGAGCAGCACAGGCAGCTTCTGCGCAAGCTGAAGGGGTACTACGGGTATTACGGGATCACCGGAAACTCAAGGAGCCTCAGCAGCTTGCATCACAAGGTCAAGAGGATCTGGCGCAAGTGGCTCAGCCGCCGTACGCGAGATTCCCGCCTGACCTGGGAACGGTTCAACCTCCTTCTGGAGCGCTACCCGTTACCGAATCCGAGGATCTGCCAGTCGGCCTGAATCGCGGAGCGAACCCGTGACCTGAGGAACCGTATGCGGGAAATCCGCACGTACGGGTCTGTGGGGGGCCTGGGTGGGCAACCACCCAGGTCTACCCGGCAGACGATCAACGACGCCGCCTGGGAGGCCACGGGGACGGCGTGGCGTCTCCTCGAAGGGCAGACCGCATCGGAAGGCCATCCAGATTGAACGAGGCCAACGCTGCCTTGTCCTTCTCCGGCCAAGGAAAGAGGCTTCAGGAGAGACTGCCGGTTGAGGCGTTGTGCCCTTCGAAGAGACGCCACGCCGGCGGTGGCCTCGGCAGGTGTTGCTACATCGTCTGTGGCGTCTCTACAAGGACGTGGCTAAAGATGTGCGTGAGAGGGCCTCGTACCGCATTGTATTTAAGCGCGGATCCTATTGTTCCCGGCGCTCCCTACAATGTGTTCAGCTCCTCGAACAATGTATTTAAGCCGCGGCACATTGTGGCTGGACTGAAATACATTGTATTTAAGCTCGCATCGCTATGTGATTAAGCGGATTCGCATTGAATTCCGGGGCGATCTGGGCATTTCAGGGCGAATCCTATAAGGATGCGGGCTTAAATACATTGTAGAACGCGCCGGGAACATTGGAAAACGGCTGCGGCGCATCTGGGAACAGGTCAGTTACAAGCTGCATACGGGAAGGGTATTGACATCGCCGGTCTTTCCTATTACCTTATGCCCCAGTTAGTGCTCGCGGTGGATTGCACTCCAAAACAACAGACGGATGAGCGAGGCGGCTCGTGTCGGGTCGACCTCCAGGATCTCGGTTCCCGAACCGCGCCGGTCATGGAGCCCTGTGCGGAGTGTATGCAAAGGAGGTGAAGAGGCAGAAAGATCGGAAGTACAGGCAGGAAAAGAGTTGCCGTCCTCTTGGTTGTCCGGCGGCAAATCCGTTTCACCGGATCTCGGGAGTTCTGGTGGAAAAGGATTCGTTAACGTTTGCAAGGTTTCAAACTAAACCCCTAATGGAGAGAAAGACAATGCGTAAAGTCACTGGTTTGGGAAAAACGATCGTCAACTGGCAGTTGCTCAACGACAACATCAAGCCGCACCTGACGGAGATGCCGCAGGTGCAGCCCATCGCGGTCGAGCTGGAGGCGCTGATCGCCGAGATCCGGGCGCTCGACAACGAGCAGGAGGTCGCCCGGGGGCGGTTCCGGGAGCTGACCCGCAGGCGCCGCGAGGCGGAGAAGAAGGGCGAGGCCCTGCGCCGCCGGGTGGCCGCCCATCTGCGGGGCACCTTCGGGTTCACCAGCGAGCAGTTGATCCAGTTCGGGATCAACCCTCGTCCGACCACCCAGACTCGGAGGAGCCGCAAGAAGACGGAGCCGCCGGCGCCGCCTCCCACCGGATCCGCCACCCAGTAGATCCAGGGTCCATATCCAACTGAAGCTTTCGGGGGGGCGGCGACGCCCCCCTTTTTTTGTTTCCGGCCTCCTACTTCCGCTTCCCCTCCATCTTCATGCCGCCCTGGGTGAGCGTCAGGCCCGTGACCTTGCCGTCCTCGCCGCGGTGGAACTCGATCTGGACGTCCACTTCCTTGAGGAAGAAGCGGGTCTCGGACTCGGGGAACATCTGCAGCTTCGGCTGGCCGGCGGGCGAAGCGAAGAGCTGGTCCCCTTCACGGAGGATGGCGACGCTGAGGTTGGGGAGGTCGTATTGGCCGGCGTAGGCGTCGTAGACCGCCGGGTCGAGTTGGATGGCCTGGCGCTCCTGGGGGAGGGGCTCGTTCGTCCGCTGGCCCATCTCGATCGGGCCGGAACGGGGCGTCATCTCGACGGCGGCGAGCTTTCCCTGGGCGTCGCGCTGAAAGCGGTAGCGGGTGGTGCTGCCGGTGAAGATGAACTCGTCCGGGCCGGTGGCGCGGATCTCCTGCTTGGAGCCGCCGCTCCGCTGCGAGAAGAGCTTGGTCCCGTCCCGGGTGATCGTGCGGGTGGTCTCCGGGCCGAAGCGGTAGACGCCCACGTACTCGTCCATCTTGGCGGCGTCGAGGTCGAGGGTCTTGATGTCCTCCATCGGCTGGCCGAGGCCCTTGGCGAGGATCTTCATCCCGAGCTCCTCGGGTCCGGTCTCCGCTGAATCCGTATTGGAGAGGATGGCCACGTACAGGCCGGTCTCCGGCGCCCCGGCGAGGTAGGAGACGAAGCCGAAGATGCCGCCGCCGTGCTGGAGGATGCGCCGGCCGGCGTGCTCGCCGATCCCCAGACCGTAGGCGTACTGGGTGGAGAGGCCCGACGGGAGCTTGGCCGGGACCGTCATGCGGTCCAGGGAGGCCTTGCTGACGACCGCGCCGCTGGACAGGGCGCGGCCCCAGGCCACCAGGTCGTCGACGGTGGACATCAGGGAGCCGGCGGCGTAGGGCTGGGTCATGCTGAGGTACTTGGCGTTGCGCAGGCCGCTGGCGTCCCGCGAGTAGCCGGTGGCGCGGCGGGGGACGACCTCCTCCTGGTGGCCGTAGCGGGAGGCCTTCATGCCGGCCTTGGCGAACAGCTCCTCCTCCACGAACTGCTCGTAGCTCTTGCCCGAGACCTTCTCGATGATGGCGCCGAGGAGGATGTAGCCGGAGTTGTTGTACCGCCACTCCGCGCCGGGCTTGAAGTCGAAGGGCTTGTCCTTGAACAGGGCAATGAGGGTGTCGAGGGTCATGTCCTCGCGCACGCGGGGGAGCCATTCCGGCATGCCGGTGTAGCTCGGGATGCCCGAGGTGTGGTTGAGCAGGTGCTCGACGGTGACCTTCTCGCCGTGGGTGGGGTAGTCGGTCAGGTACTTCGTGATGTCGTCCTCCACCCGGAGCTGGCCCCGCTCCTGGAGCAGGAGGATGGCCGCGGCCGTGAACTGCTTGGTCACGGAGCCGATCTCGAACACCATGTCCGGCGAGACCGGCACGCCCAGCTCGACGTTGGCCAGGCCGTAGCCCTTGCGCAGGACGGTCTGGCCGTCCTTGACGACGAGGACGGCGGCCCCGGGCTGGTCGGCCGGATAGGCGGCGGAGAAGATCTGGTCGGCGTAGGCCGCGAGGTCCTGGCTGGAGGCCGGCGCGGCGGCCTGGGCGGCGACGGGAAGCGCGGCGGCGAGGGTCATGAGCAAAACGCCGGCGGCCCTGGCGAGGGCGGGACGGACGCCGTGGGATTTCGGGGTCATGAGACGGACTCCTTGATTGGTTGGGAGCGTGGGGGGCTCCAGGGAGTTTACGAGGGTGGGGTGGAGAAGGTTACGGGAGGCCGTCCCCCCCGCCCGGGCATAAATGCCCGGTCTACCGGAGAACAGCCGGGTAAACCCGACTGATGGAGTCCCCTTCAGGGGGCTCTTTTCGACTAGACCGGGCATTTATGCCCGGGCGGGGCTCCGGGGATGGTGAGACAGTTGCATCTGCCAACCAACTTGTTGTATCCTGCAACCATGGACGCGCCGAGCCCCCTCCGGATCCTCCCCGACGAGGATGTCAAGGTCGCCGATCCCGCGCTGGCGGCGGATGCCGAGGCTCTGTACGAGGCGGTGTCCGAGCTGGTGCGGGCGTATCAGTCCCTGGACCGCGACCGGATCTGCTGCCACGACATCTCCATCTCCCAGTGCTACGCCCTGGAGGCGGTGGCGCGGCGGGGCGGGCTGACGCTCAACGAGCTGGCGGCCCATCTGTACCTCGACAAGAGCACGGCGAGCCGGGTGGTGGACGCGCTGGAGCGCAAGGGGTACGTGGATCGGTCCCCCAATCCGGCGGACGGCCGGTCGCTGCTGCTGGTGGCCACGGGGACGGGCAAAGATCTCTACCGGAAGGTCCGGGGCGGGCTGCTGGCCGAGGAGCAGGCGCTGCTCTCCGGCTTCGACCCGGAAGTCCGGCAGTCCATGACGAAGCTCATCGCCCGGCTGGCCCGGGCCGTGGCGGCGCGCGTCGAGTCCGGCGTGAGCTGCTGCAGGGTGGATTAGATCGATTTCAGGCGGGGCGCTCCGGAAGGTCCGGCGCGCCTTTTTCATAACCATATGGTTGCAAGTGACAACAAGAAAGGAAAGCCGATATGAACGCGACGAATGAGATCCATACCCTGGACCCCGAGACGGTGCGCGAGGTGGTGCGCGAGAAGTACGGAGCGGCGGCGCGGAGCGTGCGCCAGCAGGGCGAGGCGGCGTCGTGCTGCTCGCCCGGGTGCTGCTCCGGCTCCTCGGCGACGCAGCGGGACCCGATCACGTCCGATCTCTATGACCAGGCCCAGACGTCCGGGCTGCCGGCCGAGGCGGTGCTCGCTTCCCTCGGCTGCGGGAACCCGACGGCGCTGGCGCAGCTTTCCCCCGGCGAGGTGGTGCTGGACCTCGGCTCGGGGGGCGGCATCGACGTCCTCCTCTCGGCCCGCCGGGTGGGGCCGCAAGGCAAGGCCTACGGACTGGACATGACGGACGACATGCTCGAGCTGGCGCGCGAGAACCAGCGCCAGGCCGGGGTGGAGAACGTGGAGTTCCTGAAGGGGCAGATCGAGGCCATCCCTCTGCCCGACGCCTCGGTGGACGTCGTCATCTCCAACTGCGTGATCAACCTCTCGGCGGACAAGCGGAAGGTGCTGGCCGAGACCTTCCGGGTGCTGCGGCCGGGCGGGCGCTTCGCGGTGTCGGACATCGTGCTGCGGGGACAGTTGCCCGAGCCGCTCCGTAAGAGCTTCGAGCTGTGGGCGGGCTGCGTGGCCGGAGCGCTCCAGGAGTCCGAGTACCGCCAGCTCCTGGCCGAGGTGGGCTTCACGGAGATCGACGTCGAGCCGACCCGCGTCTACACCGCCGAGGACGCCCGCCCGTACCTGGAAGGCGCCGGGATCGATCTCGGCGGCGCCTCCGGCGTGCTGGCGGAGATGGACGGCAAGGCGATGAGCGCGTTCGTACGGGCGCGCAAGCCGGCGGCGGCCTAGATCTTTCGAGGGGAGGAGCCGGAAAAGGAAATCTTGCGTTGCCGGAACTCCTCTACTCCTCTCCTCCTTCCGTATTTCGTCTCGCCAATCCGTTCCCTTTCCGCATAACATATCCACGGAAAGGAGGACGGATGGCGAATCCCGGCCGGCGGATGTTTCCGGCGCGTTCAGGCGATCCCTCGGAGACATGGCAGGTGGACGCGGCGCCCCTGCAGATCTGGTTGCCGGCGGAGGGCGGCGCGCCCTCTCGCGCCTGGGTGGTGGTCTGCGCCAGCGTGGAGTCCGGGCGGAGCGAGGCGTCCGATCCGGGGCCGCGGGAGAAGCTCGGCGCGATGATCGAGGAGGTCCTCTCGCGAGCCGGGTGGCGGTGGCGCGCCCATCCCGCGCGCATCCAGGTGTCCGACGTCGCCCTGGCCGGGGTGGTCGAGCGGCTGGCCGAGCCGCACGGAGTCAAGGTGGAGATGCGGGACGACCTCCCCATTGCCGGCCGCGTGATGAGGGAGGCTGTCGCCGCCCTGTCCTACGACGACGTCCGGCCGGGCGCGCTTACCGGCGAGGGGGTCACCGTCGAGCGTCTGGCGGCGTTCGCGCGCGCGGCCTCGGCCTTCTATGACGCCCCCTGCTGGCGCTGGCTGGGCCGCGAGGACCGGATCGAGGTCGAGTCCCCGCAACCGGAAGAGGCGTTCCGCTGCTTCAACATGACCCGCCGGCCGTCTCCGTTCGCCTCCGAGCTCCTCTTCTTTTCCAGCCCCCGCTCCTTCGACGCCTTCCTGGCCGGCGACTTCGAGGACGCGGCCGAGAAGGGGCTGTGGACCCTCTCGTTCGAGACGGTGGAGGACGCGCCGCCCGAGGACCTGGAGGTCTGGGACCGTTATGGTCTTCCCTGGATCGGCGGCGAGCTGTGCCCGGTGGTGGCCCTCCTGGGGTTCCAGAGGTCGGACCGGCCGAACAGTCGGCAGCTCGCCTTCCTCGAAGGATTGCTGACCGCGCTGCGGTTCACGTCCCTGCGCGAGGTGGAATCCGGCCGCTGGGAGAAATGGGTGGAGACGTCGGACGGTCCGGTCCGCTACCTCCTGAGCGTGGAGAGGCCCGAGGAGGCGCGCGAGGAACAGGTTCCGCATCCGGCAATCCAGTGGCAGGCGGTGGATCTGCCTCCTAAGGAATTCCTGCCCCGGTTCAACGAGCTGGCGCGCCAGGCCGGGGACGATCCCAACGCCTTCTTCCTCTCGGGAGAGGCCCTCGAGCGGCAACTCGACCGCTGGAACCGGCGCAAGAAGAGGCGGCGCCGGCGGCGGTAGCCTTCATCGGTCCTTCACAACTCCCCCCTACGCTCCTCCCGTCTACAGGAGGAACGAAACCATGAACCGGATCATGAAATGGACGGCCGCCACCCTCGCCGGCGGCCTGTTGGTGACTGGCGTCTGCCTCGCGCAGGAATCCAAAGACAAGAAGAAGATGTCGGATGCCGAGCTGGTCGCAGCCCTCGGCAAGCACCTCGACGAGCAGGCGAAGGCGGACGAGCTCTCGGGTGTCGTGCTCTTCGCCAGGGACGGCAAGCCTCTTTTCCGCAAGGCCTACGGCATGGCCGACCTCGGCCTGCGGGTGCCCAACAATCCCGAGACCAAGTTCAACATCGGGTCGATCAACAAGCTCTTCACCCGCATCTCCATCGAGCAGCTCGCGGAACAGGGGAAGCTGTCGCTGGACGACACCCTGGCGAAGCGCTTGCCCGACTATCCCAACCAGGAAGTGGCGGCCAAGGTGACCCTCCGTCAATTGCTGGAGTTCAAGTCCGGGCTCGGCGACATCTTCATTCCGGCCTTCTTCGAATCCGCCAAGGACAAGTTCCGCGCTCCGCGGGACTGGTTCGAGATCTTCGCCCAGCGGCCCCTGCTCTTCGAGCCCGGCACCAGCCAGCGCTACTCGAACGCGGGGTACGTGGTGCTGGGAGCGGTCGTCGAGGCGCTCTCCGGGCAGACCTACGACGGGTACGTCCAGGAGCACATTTTCAAGCCGGCGGGGATGACGGAGACGGGCGCCTGGGATCTGGACGACCCGATCCCTAACCGGGCCGTGGGCTACACCCGGAAGAACCCCCGGGGTCCGGCCTCCAACGGCGGCCGGCGCGCCAACTCCTTCCTGACCGCCTTCAAGGGGAGCCCGGCCGGCGGCGGCTACTCGACCGTGGACGACCTGCTCCGCCTGGACGCGGCCCTGCGGAACGGCATCTTCTACAAGGACGGCCGCAAGATCGTCGGAATCGGCGTGGCGGGCGGGACCCTGGGGTGCAACGCCCTGCTGGAGCAGATCGACGAGCACCACACCCTGATCGTCCTCGCCAACTACGACCCGCCGGTGGCCGAGAAGCTCGGGGAGACGGTGCGCGGGTGGATGGGGATCTCGGACGGGGAAGAGGGCAAGGTCGTGCGGCGGCCTTGAGGGCTACACTCTGATCTCCATGGACCTCTCCGGCCGCAACGTCCTGGTGGTGGAGGACGACCGCAAGACCTCGTCCCTGGTGAAGCTCTATCTGGAGAACGCCGGGTTCGAGGTCGCGGTGGCGTTCGACGGCGGGCAGGCGCTGGAGGCGGCGCGGGCGCGGCGGCCGGACCTGGTGGTGCTCGACGTGATGATCCCCACCCTGGACGGCTTCGAGGTCTGCCGGGCGCTGCGGGCGGAGTCGGACGTCCCCGTCATCCTGCTCACGGCCCGCACCACCGAGCCGGACAAGCTGCGGGGCCTGGACATCGGCGCGGACGACTACGTCACCAAGCCGTTCAGCCCCCGCGAGCTGGTGGCCCGGGTGCGGGCGGTGCTCCGCCGGTCCGCGCCTCGGGACCGCGAGGAAGGCCCCGCCGAGCTGCGCTTCCAGGGGCTGGCCGTGGATCTGGGCCGGCGGGAGGTCCGGGTGGAGGATCAACCGGTGCCGCTCACTCCCAACGAATTCCGCATCCTGGAGGCGCTGGCCCGCGCTCCCGGCCGGGCCTTCACCCGCGCCGAGCTGGTGGAGCGGGCCTTCGGCTGGGACTACGAGGGCATGGAGCGGACCGTGGACGCCCACGTCAAGAACCTCCGCCGCAAGCTCGGGGCCGGGAGCTGGATCGAGACCGTCTTCGGGATCGGCTATCGGTTCGCGGGGGAGCCGCTTGCTCCGTAGCCTGCGCTTCCGCCTTCTGGTGATGGTGGCGGCGGTGCTCGTCATCGCCCTCGGGGCCGTGGCGCTGCTCTCGCGGCGGGCGGTCAACGTCGAGCTTCGCGCCCTCCTCAGGGCCGGCGAGAGGCCGCGGGACCTCGACCGCGTGGGGCTCGCGGTGGCGGCCGACCGCGGCCGGCGGGGGGACTGGAGCGGCGCGCCCCCGATCCTCGCCGACGCCGCGGCCCGGATGCGCCGGGAGCTCCTGGTGGTCGACCTCGAAGGCCGCCTCGTGGCCGCCTCGATCCCCAGGGAGGTCTATGAGCGCGTCCGCGTCTCGGAGGGCGGGAACCGGCTGGAGGTCGTCCGGAGGACGTCTCGGGGGCTCGGGGAGCTCAGTCTGATGAATCCCCATCGGGTCTCCCTGCACAGCCCGGACGGGAAGCCGCTCGGCATCCTTTTCGACGCGCCGCCGCCGGTCCCGGTCGAGCTGGGCCCCGCGGAGGCCGCATCCCTGGGCCGCATCGACCGCACGCTCCTGCTGGCGGCCCTGATCGCCGGCACGGCGGGCCTGCTCCTCTCCATCGCCCTGGCGCGGCGCATCCTGCGGCCCGTGGAGGCGCTGACGGCCGCGGCCCGTCGCATGGAGGCGGGCGATCTCTCGCAGCGGGTGGCCGTCCGGGGCGAGGACGAGATCGCCGGCCTGGCCCGCGCCTTCAACGCCATGGCGGACCGCCGGGCCACGGCGGAGCGGCTGCGCCGCGATCTGGTGAACGACGTCGCCCACGAGCTGCGGAGCCCGCTGACCAATCTACGGGGGCAGATCGAGGCTTTGCAGGACGGCTTGGCGGCTCCCACGCCGGAGATCCTGGCTTCCCTGGACGAGGAGGCGCGGCTCCTGGAACGGCTGGTGGACGATCTCCAGGAGCTGGCCCTGGCCGAGGCCGGGCAGATCGAGCTGGAGCGCGGGCCGGTGGATCTCCTGGCCGAGGCCCAGAGGTCTGTCCAGGCCCTGCGCCCGCGTCTGGACGAGAAGGATCTCCGGGTGGAGATCGACATCCCCGGCGACCTGCCGCCCGTGCACGCGGACGCCCGGCGGGTGGCGCAGATCCTTCGCAACCTCCTGGGCAACGCGGCGACCCACACGCCGCCGGGCGGCCTCGTCCGGGTGTCGGCGCGGGAGGAGGGGGGCGAGGTCCGGGTGACGGTGGAAGATACCGGGCCGGGAATTCCCCCCGAGCACCTGCCGTTCCTCTTCGAGCGCTTCTACCGGGCCGACGCCTCCAGGGTGCGGGCCACGGGCGGCGCGGGCCTGGGGCTGGCGATCGTGAAGCAGCTCGCGGAAGCCCACGGCGGGCGGGTCTGGGTGGAGAGCGAGCCGGGCCGGGGGGCGGCGTTCGGGTTCAGCCTGCGGGTGGGGCAGAGTTAGCGGAAGACCTCATCCAGGCGGAGACGCAGCCCGGGCAACAGGGGAGAGGTGAGGACGTCTCCCGCCGCCGCGGAAAGCTGGGCCTCCAATCGGAGCAGGTCGTCATGTCGCCGGAAGATCCGGGCGGATTTGAGATCGGTATCGAAGATCCAGTACTCCTCGACGTCGAGGACCTCATACCGTTCCAGCTTGATTCCTTCATCCACGTGGCGCGTGCTCTTGGAGAGGATCTCGACCACGAGGTCCGGGGCTCCCTCGGCGTTCTTCTGGTTGAGGATCCCGGAGCGCCGGTTGGAGATGAAAAGCAGATCCGGCTGCACGATGTCATGGCGAGAGAGGAGGACGTCGAAGGGCGCCGCGAAAAGCTCTCCCAGGCCGTTCTTTTCGATGAAGGTCCCCAGCCGGACCGAGAGCCGCATCGAGAGGCGCTGGTGTGGTACAGAAGGGGCGGGGCTCACGTAGTGCTCCCCGTCAATGATCTCGTGCCGCTGACCATCCTCCGGGAAGAGGAGGTAGTCCTCATAGGTGAGCTTGCGGCGGGGCAGGTCGTGGAGGGCCATGGCGTGTCTCCTTCAGCGACGATCTTCATAGTAGCACGGCGAGCCTTCGAGGCGCCGATTTTCTCCCTTGACACCTGAGAAATCCGTTGCGACATACTCTAGCACCAGGAGGAAACATTCATGGAAGACACTTACGACGAGGAAGCGTCCGAGGAGTTCGCGCGCTTCCTCCACAGCGCCGTGGCCGAGATCCTGCGGACCGAGGACGCGGAGGCGTTTCTGGCCTGGATGCGGGAGAACGGGCCGGACCAGGCTCCCGAGCTGTTCGGCGAGCTGCCGGACGACGCGTCCCGGCGAGGCTACGCCAGCGTCTTCGGGCGCTCCCTCTGGAACGCCATCCCGCTGCCCGGCAACGGCTTCCGGCCCCGCCCCCTGCCTTGGCCGGAGCGCAACGATCCGTGCCCGTGCGGCTCGGGACGCAAATACAAGAAGTGCTGCGCCGAATGGGCGTCCGAGATGCCGGAGCTCGATCCCGAGGCCGTCTGGCGGCTGACGGTGGACGAGCTCTCCCTGGAACAGACCGAAGCCCTGGGCGCGTCCGGCCGGGTCCCCCGGTCCGTGGTGGGCGATCTCGCCACCGCGCTCCTGGACGACGGCGACGCCGACCGGGCCCTGGCGCTGGTCCGTCCCCTTTTCGAGCGTCCCGAGAAGCTGGACGAGCGGGACGCGGCCGCCCTCAACACGCTCCTGGAGGCCTACGACAACCTGGAGCTGGAGGACGAGAAGCAGGCGGCGGTCGAGCGTCTCTCCAAGGTCCTCCGGCCGGTCCTGCGCGGGGTGCTGTGGGAGAACCTGGTCCGCTCCCACGCCGTGGCGGGGGAGATGGAGGAAGCCTGGGACATCCTCGCGAAGGCGCGCAAAGACAACCCCAAGAGCCCCGCCCTGGGGCCGCTGGAGGTGAGCCTCCTCCTGGCCGAGGGCAAGATGGCCGAGGCCGGCGAGCGCGCCCGCTACTGGCGGGACCGCCTGCGGGACAGCGACCTCACCGAGGAGGGCTTCCGGTTCCTCGACCGCGTGGCCGCTGATCCCGAGAAGGCCCAGACCGAGTTCGCCCTTGGCGACGAGGTGTCTGTACGGCTCCGCAAGCTGGAGGAGACGCTGGTCCGGACGCAGCCGAAGGCGGAGTATGTCGTCCAGGATTCCACCGAAGAGCCCGGCACCCTGCTCCTCGTGCCATCGCCGGCGCTCGTGGAGGTGGAGGAGGCCTGGGTGGAGGTCTTCGATCCTCAGCCGGAGATGTGGACCGCGGAGAACGTGGACAGGGAGCTGGACGACTGGGATAGCTGGGACGAGGAGAACGCCGAGGCCTGGCTGGGATTCCTCCTGGACCGTCCGGACGCCCTGGACAGCCTGCTGGTCCTGGACGAGGTGGCGGACGCGCTCACCGAGCTGGCGGAGGATCTGCCGTCCGTGGCGGACTCGCTTCTCCAGTACCTGCTGGACCGGGGGACCGCGATCCTCGACCGCGCCCTGGCCGGCCGGCCGGAGCCCCGCCTGGAGAGGCACCCGGAGACCAACGATTCCGCCCTGAGCCTGCTCAGCACGGGCGTGCTGCGGGCGCAGCGGCGCGGCGACCTGGAAGCAGCGAAGGCCTACGACCGGAGGCGGAGATCCCTCGATCCGGAGAACCCCGCGTGGGAGGACGAGCCGCCGATCGAATGAACGGATTTTCCTGGTCCGGCAACGAAGTGCTTGCAAAGGGAGTCGAATTGCTGTAGGTTGTTGCCGGATTGAGTTACAATCCGGACGTGGATTCCTTTCTACCTGCACTGCGTTCTTCCTTCGCGAAACTCCCGGGGGTCCCGCCGGGCCCCCGGGAGGCTCTTTTTGCCTATCTCGACCGCCTTCAGGAGACGGAGCGCCGAGGGGACGCCCGCGAGGAGAGCTTCTATCCCTGTCTGGAGGACCTGCTCGGCTGGTTCGCGGAGCACCGGGGGTTTCAGGACGTCCACATCACCCAGATCCCCCGCGGCTCGGGCGACCTGCGGCTGGACTTCCAGGTCTGGCGAGGGATGCGGATCGTCGGGTACGTGGAGGCGAAGCGGCCGGGCACGGACCTGGACCGTATCGCCGAGTCCGCGCAGGTCCGCAAGTACCGGGAGGAGATCCCCAACCTCCTGCTGACCAACTTTCAGGAGATCCGCCTCTACCGCGGCAAGCCCCTGGCCGCCGTCGCCGACGCCCGGGACACGGCGGACCCACGGCCCTTCCTGGAGCTGCTCGACCTCTTCTTCGGCTTCGAGCCGCCGCCGGGCCTTTCGGCGTCCGTCCTGGCGAAGCAGCTCGCCGTGCGCACCCGCCTCCTCGCCGCGCGCATCCAGGACCTGCTGGATCAGAAAGGCGACGCCGAGCTCGCCCGCTTCTACGAGGTCTTCTCGAAGTACCTGCTGACCGGCCTCACGCACGAGGCGTTCGCCGACCTCTACGCCCAGACCCTCTCGTACGGCCTGCTGGCGGCCCGCTGGCGCATCCCGGGGGAGTTCGACCGCCGGATTGCGATCGAGGGCATCCCCGCCACCAACGGCGTGCTGCGCGACGCCTTCCAGTACCTCTCCGTGCGCACGCCGCCGAAGGAGATCCGCTGGATCGTGGAAGAGATCGTCGGCCTGCTGGCGGCGGCGCCGGTGCGGAAGATGCTGGAGCGCTACTTCCACCGCGGGCGGGGGCGCGATCCCGTCCTCGACTTCTATCAGACCTTCCTTCAACACTATGACGCGCGGCTGAGGAAGCTTCACGGGGTCTACTACACGCCGCCGGAGCTGGTCTCCTACGTGGTGCGCTCGGTCCACCGGCTGCTCCAGACGCGGCTCGGCAAGCGGGACGGCCTGGCCGAGCCGGGCGTGACGCTCCTCGACCCGGCGGCCGGGACCCTCACCTTCCTGGTCGAGGCGATCCGCTGCGCGGTCGAGGCCACTCGCGCGGAGACGGGCGACGGCGGCGTGCCGGCCCTGCTCCGCGACCACGTGCTGCGCGATTTCCACGCCTTCGAGCTGATGATGGCCCCGTACGCCGTCGGCCACCTGAAGATGAGCCTGATCCTGGAGGAGATGGGCCACCCGCTGCGGGAGGGGGAAAAGTTCCATCTCTACCTGGCGAACGCCCTGGACGATACCGAGCCCCCGCAGTCGGACATGCCGTACGTGGCCGGCTTCGCGGAGGAGGCCCGGGAGGCCGGGAAGGTGAAGCGGGAGCGGGCGATCACGGTGATCCTGGGCAATCCGCCGTGGGCCGGCCACTCGGCGAATCAGGGCAAGGGCCAGGACGACGCCTACCGCCGGATCGACGGCCGGCCGCTGGGGGAGAAGAACTCCAAGTGGCTGCGGGACGACTACGTGAAGTTCCTCCGCTTCGCCCAGCGCAAGGTCGACGAGGCCGGCGAGGGGATCGTCGCCTTCGTCACCAATCACAGCTATCTCGACAACCCCACCTTCCGGGGCCTGCGCCGGTCGCTGCTGGACACCTTCGACGAGATCTACCTCCTCGACCTCCACGGCAACAGCAAGAAGAAGGAGCGGGCGCCGGACGGCGGTCCCGACGCCAACGTCTTCGACGTGCGGCAGGGGGCGGCGGTGGCGGTGCTGGTCAAGAAGCCGGGGCTGCGCAAGCGGGTGCTGCGGGCCGATCTCTGGGGGAGCCGGTCCGCCAAGCTCCGCTGGTTGTCCGAGGGAGATGTGGAGACCACGGATTGGCGGGAGGTCGAGCCCCGGGGGCCGGCCTTCCTGTTCGCCCCTCGCGACGCCGCCCTGGAGGAGGAGTACCGCCGGGGCGTGCCGCTGCCGGAGATCTTCCCGGAGCATTCGGTGGGGATCGTCACCGGCCGCGACGCCCTGGTGATCGATACCGACCGGGAAGCGCTGATACGGCGGATCGAGCTCCTCCGGCGCGACGACCCCCGGGCGGCGGCGGATGTGGAATGGAGGGACCGCTTCGTCTCTTTTCTTCGCCATCCGTTCGACCGGCGGACGATCTTCTACGCCGACTACCTGATCGAGCGCCCGCGGCGGAAGGTCATGCGGCACCTGCTGGCCGGCGGCAACCTGGGATTGATCGTCCCCCGCCAGCACAAGGAGGAGCCCGGCGCGTTCGTGACGGACGTGATCGCGGGCCACAAGGCGGTGAGCGCGTACGACATCAACACGGTCTTCCCGCTCTGGTTGGAGACCGGGGGACTGACCGGACGGATCGCCAACATCGCGCCGGCTTTCCTCAAGATCCTGGAGGCGCGCACGGGCGAGGAGCCCAGCCCGGACGGACTCCTGCAGTACGTCTACGCCGTCCTCTACGCCCCCGCGTACCGGCAGCGGTACGCCGACCTGCTCCGGGTGGACTTCCCGCGCATCCCGCTGCCCCGGGGCCGGAACGACTTCCTGGTGATGGCGGGATTCGGCGCCATCCTGATCGACCTGCACCGGCTCGACTCGGACCGGCTGGAACGCCCAAAGGCCCGCTTCGAGGCGGGTGGATGGGTGGGGATCGAGCCCGAGGTATGGGACTACCGGATCGGCGGCTACAAGGTGCTGGAGAGCTGGCTGGCGGCCCGTTCCGGGCGCCATCTGGGGATGAAGGAGATCGAGGAATTCAGGAAGATCGCGGAGGCGGTGCGAGAGACGATCGGGGTGCAGCGGCGGATCGCGGAGGTCTTCACGCTCTAGGCCGCCCCGGCCGCCGCTGCGGCGTCGCGTTCCACGGGTCCAGCGGCCAGGAGTGCTTCGGATACCGGCCCGCCAGCTCCTTGCGCACCTGCGGATAGGTGTTCTCCCAGAAGCTGCGGAGGTCGTGCGTGACCTGCTGGGGCCGGCCGTTGGGGGCCAGGAGGTGGAGGAGGACGGGGACGCGTCCGGCGGCGACGCGGGGCGTCTCGGCCAGGCCGAACATCTCCTGGATGCGCGCCGCCAGCACGGGCGGCTTGCCGGGCTCGTAGTCGAGCCGGACGTGGCTGCCGCTGGGCACTTCCAGCCGCTCCGGCGCCTCGCGGCGGACGGCTTCGAGCTGCGGATAGGAGAGGGCGCCCTGGAGGACGTCCAGGAGCGGGACGCGGCGGAGGTCCGCGAAGGACTTCCGGCCGGCGGCCAGGGCCGGGAGGAGACCGCGGATCTCGTCCTCGGTGAAGCGGGGCAGGCCCAGCTCGGGCATCCAGTCCGCGAGGGAGCGGACGCGGGCGAGGAAGGCGGCCACCTCGGGATCGTCCAGGGCCAGGGCGCGGTCGAGACGGGCGGCGGCGGCTTCGGCGAGGACGCGCCCGGCCTCGGCGGCGTCCGGGGGCGGGACCTCGGTCTCGGCGATGACCAGGTCCTCGTAGCGGGTGCGCTTCCAGGCGGCGACCCGCTCGCGGGTCTCGTCGAAGGCGAGGACGGTCTCGATGGTCAGGCTCTCCGGGGGGAGCCATTCCGGCTCCACGGCGGAGGCCTTGCGCACCAGGGCTTCGGCCATGGGGCCGGCGCGGCCGGCGTCGAGGTCGATGCAGAGGAAGAGGTCGTCCTCCAGGACGGCGCTCTCCTCGGCCAGGCGGACGCCCCGGCCTCCCACCATGACGCCGCGCGGGCTCCGGGTCTCGCGGCGGCGGGCGAGGCGGTCGGGGTAGGCGGTGAGGAGGGCGCGGAGGAGGGGACTGTCGTCCCCCGAGCCCTCACCCCCTAACCCCCTCTCCCGACCCCTCCCTCCCTCCCTCACCGGGAGAGGGGGAAGGGTTAGCTCTTGTTGGACGAGACTGTAGAGCTGGTCTCGGGCCTTCAAGACGAAGCGGGCGGCGAAGGCGTTCAGGCCTTCGGTTTCCCAGGAGCGGCGTTCGAAGACTTCCAGAGCGTCGAGGCGGTCGAGGAGATCGGAGCGGGAGGCGCGGCGGGGACCGGTTCCTCTTGGATTGCGGGTGAAGGGATCGCGCTCGGAGAGGAGGGCGGCCAGCAGGGCGGCTTCCCTGGCGCGGCCCAGGCGCCGGCCCTCCACCAGGAGGCGGCCGAGACGGGGGTGGACCGGCAGGCGCGCCAGGGTGGTCCCCAAGGGGGTGACGCCGTGGGCGTCCACGGCTCCGAGGCGGCGGAGGAGGGCCAGGGCGGATTCCAGGGCCGCCGGGTCCGGGGCCTCGAACCAGCCGAAGGCGGCGAGGTCGGTCTCGCCCCAGGAAAGGAGCTGGAGGGCGGGACCGGCGAGGTCGACGCGCGCGATCTCGGGCGTCTCGCGCTCGGGCAGGGTGGGGTGCTCCCAGGCGGGCCAGAGACGCAGGCAGAGGCCCGGCGCCTGGCGTCCGGCCCGGCCGGCGCGCTGGTCGGCCGAGGCGCGGCTGATCTTCCCGAGCTCCAGGCGGTCCAGCCCGGTCGCGGGATCGAAACGGAGGCGTCGCACCAGCCCGGAGTCCACCACGGCGGTGACGCCGTCGATGGTGATGGAGGTCTCGGCCACGTTGGTGGCGAGCACGATCTTGCGGCGGTCCAGGGGGCGCAGCACCGCGTCCTGCTTCTCGGCGGGCAGGTCGCCGTACAGGGGGAGCACGGCCAGGTCCCGTTCGGCGGCCAGTCCGGCCAGGGACTCGGCGCTTCGCTGGATCTCCCCCACCCCGGGCAGGAAGACCAGGACGTCCCCCTCCGTGGCGCTCAGGACCCGGCGCACCCCGGCGGCGATCTGGGCCGGCAGGGGGCGGTCGTCGGATTTGTCGATGTGGAGGGTCTCCACCGGATGGAGCCGTCCCCGGCTCTCGACCGTGGGGCAATCTCCCGGCGAGTCCCCCAGGAAGGCGGCGATGGGGCCGGGGTCCACGGTGGCGGACATGGCGACGAGCCGGAGGTCCGGCCGCACCTCCCGCTGGACGCGCCGCGCCATGGCGAGCGAGAGGTCGGTCTGGAGGTTCCGCTCGTGGATCTCGTCGAAGATCACCACGCCGGCCTCCTCCAGGAAGGGATCGGCCTGGAGCATCTGGACCAGGATGCCCTCGGTCACCACCAGGATGCGCGTGCCGGGGCCGGCCTTGCGCTCGAAGCGGACCTGATAGCCGACCTCGCCGCCGAGGGTCCAGCCGTTCTCCTCGGCCATGCGGCGGGCGGCGGCCCGGGCGGCGATCCGTCGGGGCTCCAGCATCACGATCCGCTTCCCGCCAACGATCCCCGCCGCCAGCAGCGCGGGCGGCACCCGGGTGGTCTTGCCGGCCCCCGTGGGCGCGATGAGCACGGCCGCGTTCCGGCCGCGCAGGACGGCGGTCAGCTCGGGGAGGGCTTCGTCGATGGGGAGCGGCGCCGGCATGGCGGTGGGAGGGTAACACCGGCCTGTGCTCGGGGAGGGAATTCTGCGAGCTCCCCCAAGGTTTTTGAGACCGGGTTGACTAGCCTGGAACACAGGCTTAGACTTCCCTCAGCTCATCTACCGTGTGTAGAAGGAGTAACGATGCCGCCTCTCGGGGCGGCATCAGCCTTTTTAAGCTCCATGAAATGCCTCATACTCTCGCCGCAGCTTCCGCTTTCGGTGCTCTTCTATGACCAAGTATGCTGTCCATGGCAGGATATAACCCTGCCTGAGCGCGAGCACGACCAGATAATCCTCTTCTTCAACCCATAGACACGCGCGCCGTTCTCCGTTTCGTTCGTTTTCCCAGAACTTGACAGCCGGGTCGTCCGCCTGCTCGATGATCGGTTTGGGCCAGCCGATCCTCTCACAGCGCCGGAGATCAGGAATCCGTTGCGCTTCAACGGAGCCTTCGGACGTGAAATGCCAGAAAGTCGCTTCTTTTCCTCCAGATAAAGGGTGCCGCTTCAGTCCCAGAGGCTGCCCGCGAAAATAGAGCTTTGTCTCCAGAAAGTCTCTGCGGAAGATTTCGTAGAGAGTCTCTTCGTAGAGAGCCCAATCGCCACCGAAATCGGAAAGCAGGATGAGCGGCGGGAGCCAAGCCGGCATTCTAGGCGGTTCCCTGCCAATGGAACAGGTTGACCTTTTTCTCCCGGAGAAGCGTACTGCGCGTGAGCGAGTACCTTGACCTCTGGCGCATTCTCTCTACAAAGGCCTGTTTCGCGGGGCTTACGGTGTCCTCCCGATTCGCCGATGAGACCGCGCCGATCAGGATGTCCGCAACCTGCATCAGTGCCACTTCGTGGGATCGTACGGTTTGGACTCTTTCGACGATATCGCGTGAAAAGTCGTAGAGGCTGTTCGCCAGTACATCATGCAGCTTGCGAACCTTGACGGTACTCCGCGTGTCCTTGATATCCAGATAGATCCGGAAGCAGGAATGAGGCTCCAGGATCACCTGCAGCATCGTAAAGTACATCTTGTAGTACCAGTCATCGTGTGTCTGGCGGTAGTCCTCGTGCCGCAGGGAGGTCTTGCTGGCTACGACACAACGAAAGCTCAATGAGTCAGCGTCGAAGAAATAGTCCAGCAGGTCCAGATACAGAGGTAGATTGCCCGGGGACAGCTTGGTCCACTTGACCTCTGATGATGGCCTCAGGCCATGCTGACTTTTGATTTCCCGGATCCGTTCAGTCGCTGCCTGGACGTAATCGAGAGGGCACCAGATGGCGCCCAGCGTCATCGCTCGCTGGCCATCGTGTTCTAGGTGGCAACTCTCGTCGCAGTAGACGTTGATTACGTCGGGCACAAGCTCATCCTCCTACCCTGTGGTGCCTGAGACTACCATTCCCGTTCGAGGGACCAAGGGGTCCAGGGTAGGACTTGCGAAAAGGAGGGCAACGACAGCCCTCATACTTCCTGGAGCGGTCGGAACGGATGCATCCGTTGAACTGGGCGCCCTGTCCGGGATGAGCTCTACCGCCGCCCCGCCGGCACCGCGCCCGCGGCGGCGTGCTCGGTCTTCAGCGAGCTGGGGGCGTCGACGTTGGCCCCCTCGTCCACCCCGACGCCGAGGCGGTCCACCAGCTCGCCGCCCAGCCAACCGGTCACCAGCGCCAGCATCACCGCCAGCGCCGAGAGGACGATGGCCGTGGTCTCGGGGGCGCCCGGAGCGTCCCGCCGGAGCAGGCAGGAGCCGAGGAAGAGCAGGACCACGACCACGTTGCCGCCGCCATGCAGGGCGCCGATCCGCTTGGCCCGCGTGCCGGAGGGGATCGACGTCCAGTCGATGAACCCGAAGACGGCGGCCAGCAGGCCGGTGCCGATCCCCACCGCGATCAACCAATAGGAGATCTCCGCCCACTGCGGGTTGCCGGAAAGAAGATGGGCGATGTCGAAGAAGAGCGACGTGGCCAGGAGACCGAGGGGGAAGACGATCAGCATCTGGTGAATGGGATGCCCGAACAGCCGTGCCTTGGCTTTCATAGTCCCTCCTTTCCCGGCCTGGAAAGGTGCAACGGCCGTGCCGTCTAGGCCTGTTCCTGTGGAGCTTCGACTTCTTCCAGCTCGAGCTCCTTCTTCTTGGCGTCCAGCTTCTCGGACTTGACCTCCTGGCGCAGCCTGCCGAAGGAGCTGAGATAGACGTTCGCCACGGCCACCACGGCGAAGAAGGAGATCAGGTACCCCCTCCAGTCGTCGAGGAGCAGGCGGTAGCGGGTGAGGATCAGGAAGAAGATCGTCACCCAGTGGCTGAAGCAGTACTCGCAGGTGAAGAGGTAGAAGAACTTGCGGGTGAACAAGCCGCGGGCGTTCTGCGAGCGCTCAGTACAGTACTCGCGGGGCTCCTTGAAGATCTCCTCATGGGTGACCGTCCAGGCCACGCAGGCGATGGGGATGGCGAGGACGAAGAGCCAGACGAGCTGGAGCATCCACTGCGAGCTGTCCGGCGGATTCATGCCCGAGGGCAGGGTGCAAGAAAGGGGCCGGCCCGATCCTTGCTCATCCAGGAAGGCGAGGAGGATTTTATGCCCTGGGACCCCTTAGACCCCCGCCGCGACCGCGATCCCCGCGAGCCGGACGACTCTCCGAAGCGCGACGAGCCCTGGAACGATCCGGACGACTCTCCACTGGACCAGCCTCCGGAAGAAGATCCCGAGCAGATGCCGGAGGACGAGCCGCCGCGCCGCGATCCCGACACCAGGGAACCGCCGATGCAGGTCCAGGGAATGACGTAGCCTCTGATAAAGTCCCCCCCGATGCTCGGACGACAGCGTACCGGCTCGGTGATCTGCCCTTCCTGCGGCAAGCTGGTGAGCGCCTCCGCGGAGGAGTGCCCCTATTGCGGACGCAAGTACCCGGGGATGTTCGGGTTCACGTCCGTCCTCCGCAACCTGGGGAAGGACCTCGGGTTCGTCCAGGTGGTCATCATCGGGACGGCGTTCCTCTACGTGGCTACGCTCGTCGTCGATCCCGAGGGTATCCGCATGGGCGGCTTCTCCATCGGAGAGCCTAGTCGGGAAGCCCTGCTGCGGTTCGGCGCCTCCGGTGCCCTGCCGTTCTTCTTCCTGGACCGCTGGTGGACTCTGCTCTCCGCCGGCTGGCTCCATGGCGGGCTCCTCCACATCGGCTTCAACCTCTACTGGCTCCGCTTCCTGGCCCCGGAGACCGCCGAGCTCTACGGCCCCGGCAGGATGGTGATCCTCTACACGCTCTCCTCCGCCGTGGGATTCCTGACCAGCAGCTTCTTCCAGTACTACCTGCCAGGCCTCTCGGGAGGGCTCTTCACCGTGGGCGCGTCGGCGCCGATCCTGGGGCTGCTGGGCGCCATGGTGGCCTATGGACGCAGGACCGGCAGCTCCATCGTGGGACGCCAGGCGTGGAGCTACGCCATCTTCATGATCGCCTTCGGCTTCCTCATGCGCGGTGTGGACAACTGGGCCCACATCGGCGGCTTCATCGGCGGTTTCCTGACCGGCATGGTCCTCGATCCCCGGCGCCCCGAGCGGGGGAACGACCTCGCCTTGGCGGTCGTCTGCCTGATCTTGACCGTGGCGTCGATCGTGGCTTCGCTGGTCGTGCCCGTCCCGGTCATCCCTGGACTCTAACGCTACTTCCCCGGCACCAGCCCCAGCTCCTTGGCCCGCCGGCGCTCCCTCCTCCCTCACCTGAAGGATACAGAAGGATGGCCTTCGGTTTGCAGAGAGCCCCGCGCGTGAACACATCCATGAACCGTCTGCTCATCACGCCCCGCCATCTCCAGACAATCAGCCGGCATGCCGCAATGACCTACCCGCAGGAATGCTGTGGCGTGCTGATCGGCCATTCCGGCGCGGGGACGACCATCGTCGAGCGGATCCTCTCGGTCGGGAACGAGCGCGGAGACAGCCGCGACCGCTATCTGATCCATCCCGAGACCGTGCTCGCGGCTCACAAGGAAGCCCACGCGCTCGGCTTCGAGGTCGTGGGCTACTATCATTCGCATCCGGACCATCCGGCCGTGCCCGGCGGGCTGGACCGCGAGAGCGCCTGGCCGGACGTCTCCTACCTCGTCGTCGCCATCCAGGGCGGCAGGGTGACGGAGGCGCGGAGCTGGCGCCTCTCCGCCGACCGCGCACAGTTCGAGGAGGAGGCGATCGAGCAGGCGGCCGGCCGTGCCGCTCCGTTCGGGGTCCACAAGGAGGCGTCCTGAATCCCACAGATCCACCGGGGCTGTCGCCGGACGAGATCCGCCACTACAGCCGGCACCTGATCCTTCCCGAGGTCGGCGTCGACGGGCAGAAGAAGCTCAAGGCGGCCCGGGTGCTGATCGTCGGCGCCGGCGGCCTGGGCTCCCCCTTGGGACTCTATCTGGCGGCGGCGGGCGTCGGAACTCTCGGCCTCGTGGACTTCGACGTCGTCGACGAGAGCAACCTCCACCGCCAGGTCCTCTACGGCCGCTCCGCCGTGGGCCGTCCCAAGATCCAGGCCGCCGTGGAGCGCCTGCGGGACGTCAACCCCCACATCGAGGTCGTTCCGCACGAGACGCGGCTGGACTCCGGCAACGCCTTCGAGCTGATGGAGGGCTATGACCTGGTCGCGGACGGGACGGACAACTTCCCGACCCGCTACCTGGTCAACGACGCCTGCGTGCTCCTGGGCAAGCCCAATGTCTACGGTTCGATCTTCCGCTTCGAGGGACAGGTCTCGGTCTTCTGGGGGGCCCGCGGCCCCTGCTACCGGTGCCTGTTCCCGGAGCCGCCGCCGCCGGGGCTCGTCCCCTCCTGCGCCGAAGGTGGCGTGCTGGGCGTGCTGCCCGGTATCATCGGCTCGCTTCAGGCCAACGAGGTGATCAAGCTGATCGTCGGCGCGGGCGAGCCGCTGATCGGCCGGCTGGTCCTCTTCGACGCGCTGAAGCTGAAGTTCCGGGAGCTGCAGCTCCGGAAGAGCCCGGAGTGCCCGATCTGCTCGGAGAACCCGACGCAGCGGGAGTTGATCGATTACCAGCAGTTCTGCGGCATTGAATCGAGGGAGGAGCCCGTGGAGCAGGATTTCGAGATTTCCGTCCAGGAGCTGAAGCGCTGGCTCGACGAAGGCCGGCAGGTGACCGTCCTCGACGTCCGCAATCCTCTGGAGTACGAGGTCTGCCGCCTCGAGGGCGCGAAGCTCATCCCCCTGCACGAGCTGCCCCAACGCACCCACGAGCTGGATCCTTCCGAGGTCATCGTGGCCCACTGCCACCATGGCGCGCGCTCCGCCCGGGCGGTGGAGATCCTGCGCCAGAGGGGCTTTTCGCGGGCGATCAACCTCGCCGGCGGCATCGAGGAGTGGAGCCTCCAGGTGGATCCCTCGGTGCCGCGCTACTAGCCGATTCCACCCTACCTAAAAGGCGGCGCCTCCCATATCAGGAGGCGGGGCTCACTTGGTAGGATTGCGGTAGCTTTTGAGCAGACCGCTCTTACGGAGGAGTCATCATGCGCAGGTTGATGGGTATCGCACTCTGCGTCTTCGCCCTGCTGGGCCTTGCCGGCCCGGCCCGCGCCGACGTGATCACGGACTGGAACGAGATCCTGCTTCAGGCCATCCGGACGGACAGGACCTCGCCGCCCAAAGCGAGCCGCGCCATGGCCATCATGAACGTGGCCATCTACGACGCTGTCAATGGTTTGATCGGGGGCTACACGCCCATGCTCTACGCGGCCGAGGCCCCGGCCGGGGCGCTTCCCGACGTCGCCGCGGCGGCGGCGGCCCGCAAGGTCCTGGTCACCCTGTTTCCGTCGCAGACGCCGACCTTCGACGCCGCGTTCGACGTCTTCTTCAACGCCATCCCCAATAGTCAAGCCAAGTCCGACGGCGCCACCTGGGGCCTGGTGGTGGGGGACCGTATCCTGGCCCGGCGGGCTGATGATCACTCGGGGGACACGGTGGACTACTTCGTGCCCATCGGCGGCACCTGGTGGGCGCCGACGGCTCCGGCCTTCGCGGCGGCCCTGCTGCCCAACTGGCCGACCGTGACGCCCTGGGCCATGACCTCGGGCTCGCAGTTCCGCTTGGGACCGCCGCCGGCCCCCGGCAGCGACGAGTACACCAAGGCCTTCGTCGAGGTCCGCCGCCTCGGCCGCGCCAACAGCCCCTTCCGCACCGCCGAGCAGACGCAGATCGCCCTCTTCTGGGCGGACGGCGCGGGGACCGCCACACCCCCGGGCCACTGGATCCAGATCGCCATCGGCCTCTCCGAGGAGAAGCACCTGTCGCTGATCGAGAACGCCCGCCTTTTCGCTCTCCTGAGCATTACCGAGGCGGATGCCGCGGTCGTCTCCTGGGACCACAAGTACCAGTACAACATCTGGCGGCCCATCACCGGCATCCAGAACGCCGAGATCGACGGTAACCCGGACACCGCCGCCGAAAAGGACTGGCTGCCGCTGATCGCGACGCCGCCTTTCCCGGCCTACAGCTCCGGGCACAGCACCTTCAGCGGCGGAGCCGCCAAGCTCCTCGAGCTGTTCTTCGGCACCGACGCCGTCGCCTTTTCGACGACCTCGGACGGCCTGCCCGGCGTGACGCGGTCCTTCACCAGCCTCTCCAAGGCGGCGGAAGAGGCGGGCCAGAGCCGGATCTACGGCGGCATCCACTGGCAGTTCGACAACCAGATCGGCCTCGCCAGCGGCCGGGCGCTGGCCCAGCACGTCTTCTTCAACTTCCTGACGCCGGTGCAAGCGCCGTCGACCTGCGCCCCCAACGCCACGACCCTCTGCCTGAACGGCGGGCGCTTCAAGGTCCAGGCCACTTGGAATACCGGTACGGACCACGGTCCGGCCCAGGCCCTGACGGGGACCGCCGACTCCGGGCAGTTCTTCTTCTTCAACGACGACAACGTCGAGCTGGTCGTCAAGGCGCTCGACGGCTGCGGCGTCAACCAGAGGTACTGGCTCTTCGCCAGCGGCCTTACCGACGTCGAGGTCCTGGTGACCGTGACCGATACCGAGACCGGCCGCACCCGCCAATACTTCAACCCCCGGGGCAAGGCGTTCGCCCCCGTGACGGACACCGAAGCGTTCGTTTGCGAGTAGGGGGAGCTTGCCGTCCGATCCCTCAGGGCTCATGGCTCCGCCATGGGCCCTTTGTTTTGCTAGCTTGTTCTGTATACTACTTTGTCTACAGCGGAGGTGACGTATGGGGCAGGCAATGGTCAGGATCAGTGAGCAAAGCCGCGAGACGTTGCGCGAGATTGCCCACTCTGAACACGAAACGATCCAGGCGGTCCTTGAGAAGGCGATTGAAGAATACCGGCGGAAGCGATTCTTCGAGGATCTTGATGCGGCATACGCGAAGCTCCAAGAGGTGCCCACAGAATGGGAGGCTTACCAAGCTGAGTTGAGAGTTTGGGACACGACTCTGGCGGATGGCCTGCCGGAAGGAGAGGAGTGGGGGGAAGATGGGGCTCCGCGGAATACCGCAACCGGACGCTGATCCTTCGATCGGTGAGGTCTGGCTCGCTGACCTGGACCCGACCGTTGGGCATGAACAAGGTGGTCGACGGCCGGTACTCGTCGTTTCGGTCAATGCTTTCAATCGAACGAGGGCGGGACTGGTCATCATCCTTCCCATTACATCGACGATTCGGCCGATTCCTTCCCATGTGCGGTTGACTCCCCCGGAAGGCGGGCTCAAAGTGGAGAGCGACGTTCTCTGCGAAGCCGTTCGTTCTATCTCTAAAGCACGTTTTTTGAAGCGTTTAGGATGGGTGGGAGAAGACAGCATGGCTAAGGTTGGAGATCGCCTGAAGCTCCTCTTTGGCCTCTAGAGGCGTCAAGGAAGACATTACGCAAGGAGATGAAGTTGATCCGAGAGAAGACCCGCTGGCTCGCCATCGTCCTCGCCCTGCTCTGCGGGATGCCCGCGCTCGCCCAGGAGCCCGGGGACGACATGAAGGAGAAGGACAAGAAGAAGGAGACCGCCGCGGACTGGCCCAAGGTGGAAGACAACATCGTCACCACCCAGCACAGCGCCATGATCGGCGGCAAGCAGATCCGCTATACCGCCAAGGCCGGCACCCTGGTGCTCCGGGAGGAAGAGGGCAAGCCCCTGGCCAGCATCTTCTTCACCGCCTACCTGCGCGACGGCGTCCAGGACTTGGGGCGGCGGCCCGTCACCTTCACCTACAACGGCGGCCCCGGCTCCTCCTCCGTCTGGCTCCACATGGGCGCCTTCGGACCCCGCCGGGTGGAGATGCGCGACGACGAAGGCATGGCCCCGGCGCCCCCCTTCCAGATAGTAGACAACGTCGAGTCGCTCCTCGACGTCACCGATCTCGTGTTCATCGACCCGGTCACCACCGGCTACAGCCGGGCCGTCCCGCAGGAGGAGGCCAAGAAGTTCTACGGCGTCAAGGAGGACGCCGAGACCGTGGCGGCGTTCATCCGGCTGTGGACCACCCGCTTCGAGCGCTGGTCCAGCCCCAAGTTCCTGTCCGGCGAAAGCTACGGCACCACCCGTTCGGCCCGCCTCTCGCGGATCCTCCAGGACGACCACGGCATGTACCTCAACGGGGTGATCCTCATCTCCTCGATCCTCAATTTCCAGACCGCCCGCTTCGACGTCGGCAACGACCTGCCGTACCCGCTCTTCCTGCCCACTTACACGGCCACGGCCTGGTACCACAAGAAGCTGCCGCAGGACCTCCAGGCCGCGGGGGTGGAGAAGGCGGTGGACGAGGCCCGGAGGTTCGCCCTGGGCGAGTACTCCCAGGCGCTCATGCAAGGCAACAATCTCTCTCCGGAGGCTTGGCGGGACACCGCCGCGAAGGTCGCCCGCTACACCGGCCTCTCGGCGCAGTTCGTGGAGCGGACCAACCTGCGGCCGCCGATCTTCCAGTTCGTCAAGGAGTTGCTGCGCGACCAGCGCACCACCGTGGGGCGGCTCGACAGCCGCTTCAAGGGAATGGACCGCGACGCCGCCGGCGAGGGGTTCGAGTTCGATCCCAGCTACGCGGCGATCCAGGGGGTGTACACGGGCGTGCTCAACGACTACGTGCGCCGCGAGCTCGGCTTCCAGAGCGATCTCCCGTACGAGATCCTGACCGGGCGCGTCCGTCCCTGGAGCTTCAGCGAGTTCGCGGGCTCCTACGTGAACGTGGCCGAGGATCTGCGGAGCGCCATGACCCAGAACCCCTCCCTCCAGGTCTTCGTGGGGAACGGCTACTACGACCTCGCGACCCCGTTCTTCGCCACCGAGTACACCTTCGACCACATCGGCTTCGATCCCGACTACAAGCGCCGGGTGACCATGAAGTACTACGAGGCCGGCCACATGATGTACGTCCGCAAGGTGGACCGCGAGCAGCTCAAGCGGGATGTGGCGGAGTTCATCGCGGTGGCGACGGCGGGGAAGTAGCCAGGGCGATCAGCGCCCTCCGCTGGGCCGCCTCCGCCCCGGAGGGGGCGGCATGGCCCCCGCGGATTGCGGCGCGCCCCTCGCGGATCGCGATGCCGCCCCGGAAGATCGCGGCGCGGCCCTCCAGGGGGCAGGCTCAGCCCCGCTCGGGGCGGTCCGGCCCCGGGCGGGGGCGTCTCTCCCCTTCCAAGGGGAACCCCGGCCCTTTCGGGGGCGCAGCCGCCCCACCAGGCTACGAGGCGCCCCCGACGAGGGATTCCTCCTCCCTCCACACCGCCGCGCCGTCCGCGTAGTGCTCCCGTTTCCAGATCGGGATTTCCGCCTTGAGCCGCTCCAGGGCGGTGCGGCTGGCCTCGTAGGCGGCGGCGCGATGGGGCGATCCGACCGCGATCACCACGCTCGCCTCGCCCACCGGCACCTCGCCCAGGCGATGAACGATGGCCGCCCGCAGGCCCGGGGCTCCCGCCTCCAGATCCGCCACGATCTTCCGCAGCCCCTCCAGGGCCATGGGACGGTAGGCGCTGTACGTCAGCTTCTCGACCGGACGCCCGGCGTGGTGATCCCGGACTGTGCCGAGGAAGATCACCACCGCGCCTCTTCCCGGACCCGAGACGGCGTCGATGACCCGGCCGGTGTCGATCGGCCCGTCCACCAGATCCGCCCGGAGGTCCTCGCCGCTCCCCCCGGAGACCGGCGGCAGCAGGGCCACCTCGCAGCCGTCCTCCAGAGGGGTGTCGGGGGACACGATGCGGCCGTCCATCGCCAGGGCCAGGCGCGGCCAGAGGGGGATGATCGTCGGGTGGTCCCGGTCCAGCCGCTCCCGCAGGTCGGAGACGCGGCTGCCGTCGGGGATCTCCAATTCCGTCTCGGTGGTCCCCAGAGCGTCCCCTGCGCTGGCGAAGGCAAGGAGGCGGATCTTCATGCCTTGGAGACCAGCGGATACTGCTCAGGGTGCTCGATGGACTCGACGGCGAGGTCGATGTCGAGGTCCGGCCAGTACAGATGATGAGGCTGCGGCCATTCCACGTTCAGGATCTCGGAGACCCGGGCGTTCTTGAACCAGGGGAAGGTCTCATAAGGCAGGAACATCTCCCGGTCGCTGAGCAGCAACCAGAAGCCGTGCTGGGAGATGTGAGTGACCTCAGCGTCCGAAGTGCTCTTTCCAAGCGTCTGTGATCTCATCTTCGTGCTCCTCAATGAGTCTCTGGACGACCCGGAGATCGCCTCCGCTCAGCCCGTAATTCTGCGCCAACTCTATCGTGGGCTCCATCCAGAACTTGGCCTCCCCCTCCGCGCAGTGGACATGAACGTGCATCCTTGGCTCCTCGCGCGAGAAGAAAAAGAACCGGAAGCCCCTTTCCCGGAAGATGGTTGGACTCATAGATGGGGGCGACTTCCCAGTACGAGGAGGCGGATCTTCATGGGCGGATCGTAGCACCGGCCCATATAATCCCCCCTCCAAAGGGAGGACCCGTGGCGATCCTGGAGAGCAAGGTCAACCGTAACGAAGCGTTCGAGCGCCAGGCGGAGCATTGGCGGCGGCAGGTGGAGGAGATCCGCGCGGCGGAGGAGCGTATCCGGCTCGGCGGCGGGCTCAAGGCGCAGGACAAGCAGCGCGCCCAGGGCAAGATGACCGCCCGCGAGCGCGTCGAGACCCTCTGCGATCCGGGCGCTCCCTTCCTGGAGCTGGGGCTCTGGGTGGCCGACGGCTTTTACAAGGAGTATGGCGGCGCTCCCGCGGCCGGGGTCGTCGTGGGAATCGGCAGCATCCACGGCCGCGACGTCGTCGTGGTCTCCAACGACGCGACGGTCAAGGCAGGCGCTTGGTTCCCCCTGACCTGCAAGAAAGTCCTGCGGGCACAGGAGATCGCCCTGGAGAACCGGCTGCCGATCGTCTACCTGGTGGACTCGGCGGGCGTCTTCCTGCCTCTCCAGGACGAGATCTTCCCCGACAAGGAGCATTTCGGCAGGGCCTTCTACAACAACGCCCGGCTCTCCGCCGAGGGCATCTTCCAGATGGCCGCCATCATGGGATCCTGCGTGGCGGGCGGCGCCTACCTGCCGATCATGAGCGACGAGTGCCACATCGTGGAGGGCACGGGCTCCATCTTCCTCGCCGGTTCTCATCTGGTCCAGGCCGCCATCGGCGAGAGGATCGACAACGAGGAGCTGGGCGGCGCCTTCGTCCAGTGCGACATCTCCGGCGTGGTGGACCACCGGCACCCGGACGACCTCTCCTGTCTCCAGAAGATCCGCAGCCAGCTCTCCCAGCTCGCCGAACCGTCGCGCGCGCCCTTCGCCCGGCGCGATCCGACCGATCCGCTCTATCCCGCCGAGGACCTCTACGGGATCATGCCTATCGACCGCTCCCGGCCGTACGACGCGCACGAGCTGCTGGCGCGCCTGCTCGACGGCAGCGAATTCGACGAGTACAAGGCCACCTACGGCCAGACGCTGGTCTGTGGTACGGGATGGATCGAGGGCTGGGCGGTCGGCATCGTCGCCAACCAGCGCTCCATCGTGCCCCGCAGGACGGGCACCGGCCCGTCGGACCGCGAGTTGCAGATCGGCGGCGTCATCTACTCCGACTCGGCGGACAAGGGGGCGCGCTTCGTCGAGCTGTGCAACCAGAAGAAGATCCCCCTTCTCTTCCTCCAGGACGTCACCGGCTTCATGGTGGGAAGCCGGGCCGAGCGGGGCGGCATCATCAAGGACGGCGCCAAGATGGTGAACGCGGTCGCCAACTCGACGGTGCCGAAGATCACCCTGTTCGTGGGCAACTCCTATGGGGCCGGCAACTACGCCATGTGCGGCAAGGCCTACGGCCCGCGCTTCGTCTACGCCTGGCCGTCGGCTTCGATCTCGGTGATGGGGGGCGAGCAGGCGAGCAAGACGCTGCTGTCCATCCAGCTCAAGAACCGGGGCGAGGACGTGACCGAGGAAGAGAGGAACAATCTCCTGCGCGAGATCCAGGCCCGCTACACCGCCGCCATGGACCCCCGCTACGCCGCCGCCCGCCTTTGGGTGGACGCGATCATCGATCCGGCGGAGACCCGTCAGGTGATCGGGAGATCGCTGGCCTGCGCGGCGATGAACCCGGAGATTCCGGAGTTCAAGACAGGGGTGTTGCAGACGTAAGGCGGAAGGACCCAAAGGACATAAAGGACTTAAAGGACCTAAAAGACATCAGCGTTGTTGTCCTTTGAGTCGTTTAGGTCCCTTGGGTCCTTTAGGTCCTTGCTTTTCAGCCCCTACCCCGTATCCCACCGCTTCAAAATCATTTGGATCTCGTCGCGGTGGGTGCTCTCGTCGCGGATCAGGTCGTCGAACTCCACGGCCAAACCATAATGGCCCAGGGCTTCGGCCTGCTTGCGGCGCAGGACGTAGCGCTGGATGGTCTCGATCTCGTCCTCCAGCGCGTTGCGGAGCATCTCCTTGGAGTCCTTCGCCGGCTTGACCTTCGCCGGCGCCGTGGTGGGAACGCCGCCGAGGGCCACGATCTTGTCGGCCAGGATCTGGGCGTGCCCGAGCTCGTCGGGAATCTCCGCCTCGAAGAACTGGCGCAGCTCCATCCGCCACTGGCCCTGCACCTGGCTGGCGTAGGTGCGGTACAGGATGACCGCGCCGTACTCATGGGCGAGATCCACGTTCAATCCTTCGAGGAACTGATCGTGGGAGACCTGGGCGTCTCCGCCGCTGCCCGCCGCCGCTTCGTTATCTTTGGACTTCTTCCTGCCTAGAATTCCGTCTTTCTTGGCCATTGGACCCTCCTCTGTTTCACTCTCCTCCCGAGCGGTCTCCATGCAAGTTTCCGACCGCCCGGTCCTGGACGGGACCAGCATACACCCGTGCTAATCTCTGCACCCTCTATGAGGACGATCCGCATCGGCAACGGCCAAGGTTTCTGGGGAGACAACGTGGACGCCCCGGTGGAGCTGCTCCGCGGCGGTCCCATCGATTACATCGGCATGGATTACCTGGCCGAGGTGACGCTGTCGATCATGATGCGGCAGAAGCTCCGCAATCCGAAGCTCGGCTACGCCACCGATTTCATCGGCTTCATCCGCCGGGTGCTGCCCGAGATCAAGGAGCGCAACGTCCGCATCCTCACCAACGCCGGCGGGCTGAACCCGCGGGCGTGCCGGAACCGGATCTTCGAGGTGGCGCGCGACCTGGGGGTCACCGGCCTGCGGGTGGGGGTGGTGGAAGGGGACGACCTGCTGCCGCGGCTGCGCGACCTCATCGCCGCCGGGCACTCCCTCAAGAACATGGACACCGGCCAGCCCCTGGAGCCGGTCGTCGACAAGGTGATGAGCGCCAACGCCTACCTCGGCGCCCGGCCGGTGGTGGAGGCCCTGGAGCAGGGGGCGCACATCGTGCTCTGCGGCCGCATCACCGACACGGCCATGGGCCTGGCGCCGATGGTCCACGAGTTCGGCTGGAGCTTCGACGACTGGAACCTGATGTCGGCGGGGACCATCGCCGGCCACATCATCGAGTGCGGCGCCCAGTGCACGGGCGGCAACTTCAGCCGCTGGTGGGAGGTGCCCGACCTCTGGAACGTGGGTTATCCGGTTATCGAGGCGCGGGAGGACGGCTCGTTCGTGGTCACCAAGAACCCGGGGACGGGCGGCATGGTGACCGTCGACACGGTGGCCGAGCAGCTCGTCTACGAGATGGGCGATCCGGCGGCCTACATCACGCCGGATGTGACCGCCGACTTCACTTCCATCCGCCTGCGCCAGGACGGCAAGGACCGGGTGGAGGTCTCGGGCATCCAGGGGCGCCCCAACACGCCGTTCCTCAAGGTCTCGGCCTCGTACCTCGCGGGCTTCAAGGCGTCGGGGCAGATCACCCTCTCGGGGCCGCGGGCGGCCGACAAGGCGAAGCTCGCGGCCGAAATCGTCTGGAAGCGCCTGGAGCGCGCCGGCCTGACCTTCCCGCCGGAGGACCGCGAGGTGGAGCTGATGGGGACCGGCGCCTGCCTGCCGGGGATCCTGCCGGCGCCTGCCGACCTGCCGGAGGTGGTGCTCCGGCTGGGCGTGCGGCACGCGGAGTCCGGCCCGGTGGAGCGCTTCGGCAAGGAGATCGCGCCGCTGGTCACCGCCGGCCCGCCGGGGGTCACGGGCTTCGCCGGCGGCCGTCCCAAGCCGCAGGAGATCGTGGCCTACTGGCCGGCTCTGCTCGCCCGCGAAGAGGTGGAGAGCCGGATCGAGGTCAACGTGGAGGAGGTGTGAGACCCCGGCAGTCAGCCGCCCTCGCCTGGTACGGCGGCGTCCTGGGAGGGTTGCTGCCGGTCCTGCTCCTCGGATTCATCTACAGCGTCCTGGCCGACCGCACGGTGTTCGCCCTCTGGGCCCTGATCCTGGGGGTCTGCTGGATCGTGGTGCTCCGGCAGGGGTTGGCCGCGGGATGGGGGCGGCTCCGCCTCCCCGGCGCCCTGGCCCTGCTGCTGGCGGCGGGGCTGGCCCTCTTCGCGCTGCTGGAATGGCGGCACCAGGAGATCCTGGACCTGGGATTCCGCGCCGTGTTTCCCGCCGCCTACCATCCCGTCGCGACGCGCCCTGTGACGGCGGCCGTGCTGGCCGGCGTCCTGGGTGTGGCGGGGCTGGCCCTGACTCCCTGGAGGACGAGAGGACAAGCATGAGGATCAAGCTCGCGGAGATCGCGCACGCCCGTTCGGGCGACAAGGGGGACGCCTCCAACGTCGGCCTGATCGCCGGCACGCCCGAGCTGTACGAGGTGCTCCGCGAGCAGGTGACGGCGGAGCGGGTGAAGGAGCATTTCCGGGACGTCTGCCGGGGCAAGGTGGAGCGCTATGAGCTGCCGAACATCCTGGCCCTCAACTTCATCCTCCACGATTCGCTGGGAGGCGGCGGCACCGAGAGCCTGAAGAACGACGCCCAGGGGAAAACCCATGCCCAGGGGCTCCTGCAGATGGAAGTCGAAGTGCCGGACGCCCTGGTCGAGAGGCGGGGATGAGCCTGGAAGTCGTCCGCAACGGGGACCTGTTGTGGGTCACCCTCGACGACCCGGAGCGCGCCAACGCCCTGTCGCCCGCCATGATCGGCGAGATCACCGGGCTCTACCGCCGCCCCTGGCGCGAGGAGGGGGTGCGGGCCATCCTGCTTTCCGGGGCGGGGAAGAACTTCTCGGCGGGAGCGGACCTGGAGCACCTGCGCTCGCTGCGCGACGCCGGGCCGGAGGAAAACCTGCGCGACTCGCAGCGCCTGCGCGACCTCTTCGAGTCCGTGCTGCGGCAGGACGCGCTGACCATCGCCCTGGTCCACGGCGCCTGCGTGGCCGGCGGCTGCGGCCTCGCCACCGCCCACGACTTCGTGGTGGCGGCGGACGACGCGAAGTTCCTCTACAGCGAGGTGCGCATCGGCTTCGTGGCGGCCCTGGTCGCCACCTACCTGCCGCTCCGCCTGCGCGGCTCGGACATCCGCGAGCTGCTGCTCAACCCGCAGCTCGTGGACGCCCGCAAGGCCCTGGAGATCGGCCTGGTGAACCGGGTCTGCCCGGCCGCGGACCTGGCAGGCGTAGGGGAGGCCCTGGCGGCGCAGATCCTGGAGACCGGCAGCTCGGAGTCGATCGCCCGCACCAAGCGGTTGATCCTCGAGGTCCTCGGCCGGCCGCTGGGGGAGGCCCTCGGCCACGCGGCCGAGGTCAACGCCGCGTCCCGGGCCACCGCCGACTGCAAGCACGGAATCGCCACGTTCCTCGAAACCAAGAAGCCCCCGAAGTGGAGATGAAGCTCGTCCTCTTCGACATCGACGGCACCCTGCTGGACTGCGGTCCGCAGGTGCGGCCGCTCTTCGCCTCGGCGCTGATCGACGTCTTCGGCACGGCGGGGGACCTCGACGGCTGCGACTTCGCCGGCCGCACGGACCCCAGCCTCGTGCTGGACCTGGTGACCGGGGCCGGGGTCCCTCAGGAGGAGGTCCACCGGGAGATGCCGCGGGTGCGGGAGATCTATGTGGAGCGGCTGGACCGGACCCTGGAACGGGACGGCATGCGTCTGCTGCCCGGGGTGGAAGAGATCCTGGAGCGTCTGGCGGCCCGCGAGGACGTCACGCTCGCCCTGCTGACCGGCAACTGGGAGCCGGGCGCCCGCGCCAAGCTCTCCCGCTTCGGCCTCAACCGGTATTTCGACTTCGGGGCTTTCGGCTGTGACGGGATCGACCGCTGCGATCTGCCGCCCGTGGCCCTGGAGCGGGCGGAGAGCCGCCTGGGCATCCGCTTCCGGCCCGCGGAGACGCTGATCGTGGGGGACAGCGTCCACGACGTGTCCTGCGGGCGGGCCCATGCCATCCCCGTCCTCGCCGTGGCCACCGGCCGCACTCCGGCCGAAAAGCTGCGGGCCGCCGGGGCCGACTGGGTGATCCCGGACCTGCGGGCCGCTCCTTCGCGCGTGGACTGGCTGGCCTAGCGGGGCCGGATGGATCGCCGGATTTGATCGCCGGACTAGCCGCCCGCCGCTTCCGGCTCCGCCTCCTGTCCGGCCCGGACCTCCGTCTCCTCCCGCTGCCCGTCCAGTTTCTCGAAGACACGGTCGTAGAAATTCGGATCGAAGCGGAAAGCCGCGTCTTCGAGTCCTCGAATCAAGAATTGGAAGTCTTGTCTTCTGGTGACGTCGCGCAGCAGGGGGGAGCAAAGCCGGCATTGTCGTAGCAAATGCCGAACAAAACTCCGGTTTTCGTCCCGGGAGAGCTCCGATCGCAGAAATCGTTCTACGGTCTCCCGCGAGAAATGATCGTCCGTCATGCCATACCCTCCCCGGAAGAGATTCGGGAATCACAACAAGCCTTCAAAAGTATGGTTGCCGATGGGCGGAAATTCAGGACAAGAAAAAGTAGCCTCTTCTTTTTTCGATCTCGGAAGCCGGAACCGGCGGCAAGGGCGCTACAGATGCGCCCGGAACCAGCGCTGGGTGGCGTTCAGGGCCTGGACGAGCTGCGGTGTGGGGCCGGCGAAGGGATGGCGGCTGCCGAAGGTGTGGTTCGCGCCCGGGACGAGCAGCAGCTCGGTCTCCCCCGCGGCCCGCTCCGCGAGGCGGCGGGCCTCGGCGGCGGGCACGCTCTCATCCTCTTCGCCGTGCACGATCAACCAGGGGGCGGAGCGCGTGGCCGCGGCGGCCTGGATGTCGAGCTCCGGCTTCCGCGCCTCGATCTCCTCCAGCATCTCCCGCCCCAGGGCGAGCCGCTGGCCGGTGCGGGCGTTGGCCACGGGCATCTCGCCGGCGCGGCGCCACTCCTCCTTCTGCCCGGGGGTGAAGCGGTCGACGTCCGCGATGGCGGCCCAGGTGACCAGGGCGCGCACCTTCTCGCGCCACGGGGAGCGGGCGGCGGCGAGGACGGCGTTCCCCCCGCCCCGGCTGTGGCCGAAGAGGCCCAGGCGCCGGCGGTCCACCCGTCCGGGAGCGAGGGTCTCGCCCGTGGCCGCGAGCACCGCCAGCAGGTCCGAGAGCTCGCGGCCGTAGGTGTTCGCCCGGAAGGCTTCCGGGGCGGTGACCAGCTCGTCCCCGGGGCGCATCCCCGTGCCCGAGAGGTTGAAGCGGACGGCCACGTACCCCCGCTCCGCCAGCAGGCCGGCGAGGCTGGGGAAGAAGCCCCACTCCATGAAGCCCTTGAAGCCGTGGCAGATCACGACCGCCGGCCGCTCGCCGGGGAGGTCCGGCAGGTGGGCCAGGCCGTGGAGGGGGACTCCGTCGTTGTCGAGGGTGAAAGGGACCGTCTCGCTCATGACCGCCGATTGTAGACTGGACCCATGACGACCAAGATCTCACTGGAAGAAGAGGTCCGCGCTCTCCGGGAGGGCTGCGGCCTCGTCGACCTCTCCCCCAGGGTGGGACGGATCGAGATGCTCGGCCCGGACCGCCTCCGGTTCCTGAACGCCTACGTGACCTGCGACGTCAAGACCCTCGCTCCCGGAGACGGGGCCTATGGATTTCTCACCAGCCATCAGGGGCGCATCCTCGCGGACCTGGTCGCGCTCGCCTTCGAGGACCGGCTCTGGCTCCAGGTCCCTGCGGGGGAAGAGGAAACGGTCTCCAACCACCTGAAGAAATACCTCCTCGCCGACCGGGTCGAGATCCGTTCTCTCGACGACATGACGCCCCTCGGCCTGATCGGCCCACGGGCCACGGAGGCCCTCGACGGCGCCGGGCTGCCGCCTCCCGGCGACTGGCGCCACCTGCGGTCCAGGGTCCATGGCACCGAGGTGGAGCTGCAGCGCGCCGGGCGTCTCGGAGCCGAAGCCTGGACCCTCTGGGTCTCGGCTTCGATCGCGCGGCCTCTGATGGAGAGCCTGCGCGAAGTCCCCGGGGTCGCGCCGGTCGGCCTCGAAGCCCTGGAGATCCTGCGGACCGAGGCGGGAATCCCCCGCTTCGGCCCCGACTTCGGCCCCGAGAACTTTCCCCAGGAGACGGGCGCCGAGGAGGCGGTCAGCTACACCAAGGGCTGCTACCTCGGCCAGGAGGTGGTGGCGCGCATCCACTACCGGGGCGGGGTCCAGAAGGTCCTGCGGAGTCTTAGGTTCGAGGGGAGGGTGCCGGAAACCGGCGCGCTGCTGCTTCACGAGGGCCGTGAAGCGGGGAAGGTGGGCACGGTCGTCCGGTCCCCCGGGCTGGGCTCGATCGGCCTGGCGATCCTTCACCGCCGGGCGGCGGAACCGGGAACCCGGCTGGAGCTGCCCGACGGCGGGACGGCCGAGGTGAGAGGGTAGATCTTCAGACCGCGAACGACGAGCCGCAGCCGCAGGTGCCGCGGGCCTGGGGGTTGTTGAACTTGAACCCCGCGCCGGCGGTGCCGAGGACGTAGTCGATGTTGGTCCCCTGCAGGTACCGCGCGCTGACGGCGTCGATGTAGACCGTCAGGCCGCTCTGCTCGTAGACCCAGTCGTTGTCCCGGGTCTCGCTCTCGAAGTCGAGGGCGTATTCGAAGCCGCTGCAGCCGCCGCCCCGCACCGCGATGCGGAGGCCGTGCGAGGGATCGATCCCCTCCTGATCGCGGGTGATCTTCACCATCTCCGCCGCCTTGGGGGTCAGCGTGACGGGATACTCCTCCTGCGGAAGCTCGTCGAAGCTCTGGGACGTGGTCTGCTCGATATTCTCCATGTGGATTGCTCCTTGCTCCGGCGGTCCGAAGCATTTCTCAAGATACCGGCCGACCCCGGGATTGTCAAATCGGCCGCGGGTCGGCCGCGGGCCGGGCCGGGATATGATCGCCCCGTGCTGCGGGCCGTCCTCTTCGATTTCAACGGCGTCCTGGTGGACGACGAACCCATCCATCTGGAAACGATCCAGAAGGTCCTCGCCGAGGAGGGCGTCTCCCTCACCGGGGAGGAATACTACGCCCGCTACCTCGGGCTCGACGACCGCGCCTGTTTCGCGGCCGTGCTGGCGGCGGCCGGCGAGCCGGCCACCGTGCCCCGCCTGATGCGCCTGATCGCCCGCAAGTCGAGCTATTACCAGGAGCGCGTCCGCCGGAGCGGCTACCCCTTCTTTCCCGGCGCGGCGGAGCTGGTCCGGGCGCTGGCCGCCCGCGGGACGATGCTCGGTGTGGTGAGCGGCGCCCTGCGGGACGAGGTCGAAGGAGCGTTGCGTCAGGCCGCCCTCCTCGATGCCTTCAAGGTGCTGGTCGCGGCGGAGGACGTGACAGAGAGCAAGCCGGACCCGCAGGGGTACCAACGCGCCCTGGAGGCCCTCAATTCCGTGCCACCGCTGCCCGAGAGGCTGCTCCATCCGCACGAGGTGCTGGCGGTCGAGGACAGCCCGGCCGGAATCGCCGCCGCCGCCGAAATAGGGCTCGCCACCCTGGCGATCGCCCACTCCCGCCCGGCCGGCCACCTGAAGATGGCGGACGCCGTCGAGGAGCGGCTGCAGGGGCTCACCCCCGAGCGCCTGGACCGGCTGTTCGGCTGAGCCTTCACCACCCCCGGCCCCTCCTCTCCCGACCCCTCCCTCCCTACCGGGAGAGGAGGGGAGACCGCTCTCTCCGTCTAGAGGTGTGGGTGGGGGCGCCCTCTCCCGGTGAGGGAGGGAGGGAGGGGTCGGGAGAGGGTCGGGGTGAGGGCTTAATTGATGGGGATGCGGCCCGCGAAGCCTTCGTCGTAGGTGTGGAAGAAGGAGATGGCCTGCTCGGGGTGGCGCCAGCAGTAGTAGCCGTCGCCCATGTCCCAGTCCACCAGCCAGAGCCCCTTGACCTCGCAGCCGAGGGCGACGATCTCCTGGGCCCAGGCGCGGAAGACCTTGTCGCGCGCCTCCTCGATCTCGTCCCGGCGCTCGTCGAGCTTGTCGAGGCCGCCCACGTTGCTCGTCAGCGCCTCGACCCGCCGTACCGCGGCCGCGGTGAGGTCGCGGACCAGCGGAAAGGTCTCGAGGGCTTCGTCGTAGGTGAAGATCCGCTTGTTGATGAGCTTCCTGGCCATGGAACCGTGGATCGTACCATGCTAGATTTCCGAGTCAGTGAACGCTCTGGATCCGATCGTCGAGCGCTCCCGGGAAGGGCGCATCGAAGCCATCGCCGGCGGGATGTTCTCGGGCAAGAGCGAGGAGCTGGTACGCCGTCTCCGCCGCGCCTCCCTCGCCCGCCAGGTCGTCCAGGTCTTCAAGCCCGCCGCCGACACCCGGCATGACCCCCAGCGGCTGATCACCCGCGACAAGCGGGAGCTGGAGGCGGTGAGCGTGGTCTGCAGTTGCGAGCTGCGCCAGAAGCTCCTCCCCGAGGTCCAGGTGGTGGGGATCGACGAGGCCCAGTTCTTTGACGACGGGCTGGTGGACCTCGTCTGTGAGCTGGCCGATTCGGGGGTGCGGGTGATCGTGGCCGGGCTCGACCTCGACTTCCTCCGCCGCCCCTTCGGGCCCATGCCCAGCATCCTCTCCATCGCGGAGTACGTCGACAAGGTCCACGCCGTCTGCATGCGCTGCGGCGCCCCCGCCCACTACAGCCAGCGCATCGCCGGCGGCGGTGAGCAGCTTCAGTTGGGGGACACCGAGTCCTACGAAGCCCGCTGCCGCCTCTGCTATGAGCCGTTCACGCCGTGACGCTCACCTCGATCGGCCGCGGCTGGTTGCTCTGATCCACATGCACATAGACCACCTCCGCCTCGGTGACCTTGACCCGGCCGGTGCCGTTGCTGCGCTCGGCTTCGACCGTCACCTTCACCGTCACCGAGGTCCGGCCCACCCGCAGGGTCTCGGTGTAGAGGCTCACCAGGTCGCCCACGAAGACCGGGGAGTGGAAGACCACCTCCCGCATGGCCACGGTCACCAGCCGGCCCGGCAGGGGGACGTGGCGGTGGCCCTCCACGGCGCCCGCCTGGTCGATGTAGGAGAGGATGATGCCGCCGAAGATGGTGCCCAGGGCGTTGGTGTCCTTCGGCATCAGGACGACGCGGATCGCCGGCTGGCGCGGTCCCGCGTCGCGGTTCGTCAGAGAGTCGTCCATTCGGTTCTCGTTCCTTTCCCGCCGGGTCTGGTCTCCGGGGGGCTTCATGCTATCCTACCGGTCCTGTCGAGGTCCCCTAGACCGACTCAGGCATGAACTCCGTCACCTATCCACCCAGCCCGATGGACTCCACGAGCGACGTGACTCTGTTGCGACAGGTCGCGGAACGCCAGTCGGAGGCGCTCGGAGTGCTGTACGACCGCTATGCCGCCACCCTTTTGGGATTGGGCAAGCGCATCCTCGGCAGCCTCCCGGACGCTGAAGAGGTGCTTCAGGAAGTCTTCCTCCACGTCTGGAACCATGCCGAACGCTACGACGCCGGACGCTCCTCGGTGTCCACCTGGCTGATCCTCATCACCCGCAGCCGGGCCATCGACCGCCTGCGCACCCGGAAGGTGGTCGAGCGCACTCACGAGACCTCGGTTCAGGAAAACCCGCCCGAAGATGCATCCCCTGAAGGGGTGGAGAACGTATTTATCCGTGAACGGCGGGATCGAGTGCAAAACGAGATGGAGAAGCTCCCGCCGGAGCAGAAGCAAGTCCTCGAGATGGCTTTCTACGAGGGCCTCAGCCAGAGCGAGATCGCGGCCAAGTCCGACCTGCCCCTGGGGACGGTCAAGACGCGCACGCTGCTGGCCATGAAGAAATTACGCGGCGCCTTGCGCGACGAGATTCGGCAATTGTTGTGAACACGGATAATACTCACTCGGACGATCTGGCGATCCTGGCGGCTCTCGAGGCGCTGGAGCAGGGGATTGATTCCCCTCGCGGACCGCGCGCCGACGAGACCACCGAGACGTTGACGCGCCTTAATACCGAGGTTCTGGGCCTGGTCGCCTTCGCTGTCGCGCCGGTGACGCCCTCGGCCGGGTCCAAGGCCCGGCTGATGGCGATGATCCAGGGCGGCGAGACCCCGCCGGCCTCCGAGCCGGCCGCCGCGCCCGCGCGGGCCGTCGCTCCGGCCCCGGTCGCGCCCCTGCGCCCGGCGCAGGAGACGCGCGCTCCGCGTCCGGCGACCGGCGCCTATGCCGTCTCCCGGCGCGGGAGCCGCTGGCCCCTGGCCCTGGCGGCGACGCTCGCCCTGGCGCTGCTCGGCCTCTCCCTCTGGCTGTTCACTCAGGTGGAAGCGCAGCGGGAGACGATCGCCCGCCTGGAACAGGAAGTGAACACCGAGCGCGCCCGCGCCGACGTGGCCGTGGCGGAGGTCCGGCGGATCCAGTCCGACGCCCTCGACCTGCGGCAGAAGTTCCAACTGGTGACCTCCCCCGCCGTCGAGGTGAGCCCGATGCGGGCCGTGGGCGAGCCGCCCCTCCAGCCCCAGGCCAGCGGCATCCTCTTCGTGGCCGCCGACCACCAGCACTGGTATCTCCGGGTGCGGAACCTCCAGCCAGCCACCCAGGGGAAGACCTACACGCTCTGGTTCGAGACTCCCCAGGGGCCCGTGCGCTCCGGCCACTTCTCCGGCAGGACCGGCGAGCCCGAGGACCTCTCGTCCGAAACCATGCCGGCGGGCACCAACGGCGTGCTGGTCACCCTGGAGGACAGCCGCGACGTCGCGGCGCCCACGGGGCCGCCGGTCCTCCGCGCCGCGGCCGTCTACCCGATCACCTGAAGGTCCGCGGAGAGCTCCCCTGGGACCGCCGGCGTCCCGCCGGCTAACTTACCCCTTGCCCGGCGGCTTCGCCGGCCGCATCTCCACCAGGCTCGGCAGCGCGTTGGGCCGGTAGGAGAGCAGGTGGAGGACCATCGCGGCGACGTCCTCCGGCTGCAGCTTCCAGGAGCCGTCCCCCCCTCCACGACCGAAGCCGGTGTCCACGCTCCCGGGCAGGATCGCGGCGACCCGGATGCCATGCGGGCGCAGGTCGAGCATCGCCGCCTCGGACATCCCGATCAGGCCGAACTTGCTGGCGTTGTACGCCGCGCCGCCGGGCATGGCGTGCTTGCCCGCCAGCGAGGCGATGTTGAAGATCCACCCCGAGCCCCGCCGCTTCATGACGGGGGCGACCGCCCGGAGGAAGTAGAAACAGCCGGAGAGGTTCGTCTCGATCACCTCCCGCCACTGGTCGCCGGTCAGCTCGTCCACCGGGCTGAAGGTCCCTAGCGCCGGCATTGTTGACCAGACAGTCGATCCGCCCCTCCTCCCGGGCGACCCCCTCGACGAAGGCGTCCACCTCCTCCTGGCTGCGGACGTCCACGGCCTTGCCCTGGACAGCGTCCCCGAACCGCTCCGCGAGCGCGCTCCGCGCCTCTTCCACCGATTCCGGGCTCCGGCTGCAGAAGCGCACCCGCCATCCCGCCTCCAGCAGGGCCTCCACGACGCCACGGCCGATGCCGCGGCTCCCCCCGGTGACGATGGCGGTCTTTCCCTGGTTGTCGTCCATTCCCGTCCTCCCTTCCTTGGGATACTGTACGGAATTACGAAGCGCGGTTCACCTGTTATGAAGGGAGCGAAAGGGGTGAAGATCCATGATCTTTGATCCGGTATACCTGTTATTCATCCTCCCGGCCCTGGCGCTTTCGCTCTGGGCGAGCTGGCGGACCAAGTCTGCCTTCAACAAGTTCTCCAAGGTGCGGACGCTGCGCGGGCTGACGGGCGCTCAGGCCGCGCAGGAGATGCTGCGGGGCGCGGGGATCTCCGACGTGCAGGTCGTGGCGACGCACGGCTTCCTGTCGGACCACTACAACCCGACCAACAAGACCCTGGCGCTCTCCGAGGCGACCTACGCGTCGAACTCGGTGGCGGCCGTGGGCGTCGCCTGCCACGAGGCGGGGCACGCCATCCAGCACGCGCAGAACTACAAGCCCATGTGGATCCGCTCGGCGCTCGTGCCGACGGCCAACATCGGCTCCTCGATGGGCTATATCGTGATGCTCGGCGGCCTGCTGTTCCAGTCGGCCAACGCCATCTACTTCGGCGCCGTGCTGTTCTCGGCCGTGCTGCTGTTCCAGATCGTGACGCTGCCGGTGGAGTTCGACGCCACGGCGCGGGCCAAGCGGCTGGCGGTCGAGAACGGCATCGTGCTGCCGCAGGAGCGGGAGGGGATGGACAAGGTCCTGAACGCCGCGGCGATGACCTACGTGGCGGCGGCGGTCTCGACGCTGATGACCCTGCTCTACTACCTGCTGCGGGCCACCGCGATGAGCCGCGACTGAGGCTCGGCTGGCGGGAGAGTTGAAGGGGCGCGGCATGCCGCGCCCCTTTTTCGTTGTCCTCGCGGTTACTCCGCCGGCTCGCCCAGGATCTCGAACAGCTCCCGCTTCTTCTCCTCCAACTGCTCCGCCGTCTTCGCCTCCAGCACCAGCCGCAGGAAGGGCTCGGTGTTGGACGGCCGGACGTTCGCCCACCAGTCGGGATAGCTGAGGGTGATGCCGTCGAGATAGTCGATCTCGGCGTCGGAGTAGCGCCGCGCCAGCTCGTCCATCTTCGCCTGCTTGTCCTCGACCTCGAAGTTGATCTCCGGGCTCTTGGCGTAGCGCCGGAGCGGGCGGACCAGCTCGGAGAGCGGCTTGCCGGTCTCGCGCAGCAGGTTCAGCACTTCCACCACGGACAGCAACGGGGCGTCGGCGTAAGAGTGGTCGCGGAAGTAGTAGTGGCCCGCCAGCTCGCCGCCGAAAATGCCGTTGCGCTGCCGCAGGGTGGCCTTCATGAAGGAGTGGCCCACCCGCTCGCGCCGCGCCACGCCGCCGTGCTCCTGGATGTACTCGGGGACGGCCCGCGACGAGCGCAGGTCGTAGATCACGGCCTTGCCCGGCTCGCGGTCCAGCAGCTCGCCGGCGATCAGCCCGGTCATCAGGTCGCTGCCGATGGGCTCGCCCGTCTCGTCGATGAAGGCGGCGCGGTCGGCGTCGCCGTCGAAGGCCACGCCGAGGTCGGCGCCGCTCTCCCGCACCAGGCGCATGAGGTCGTGGAGGTTCTCCTCCTTGAGCGGGTTGGCCTCGTGGTTGGGGAAGCTGCCGTCCAGCTCGAAGTAGAGCGGGACGAGGTCGATCCCCATCTTCTCCAGGATCTCCTTGTCGATCGTCCCCATGCCGTTGGCGGCGTCGATGGCCACTTTGAGACGGCGCTTTTCGGGGTGGCGGAGGAACGAGAGGATGTGCTTCTGGTAGGCGTCGTAGATGTCCGCCTTGCGAGACCGTGCCCGGGCGTCTCCGCCTTGCGGCAGGTCGCCCGCGGCCACCTTCTGCTCCATGACCTTGATGCCGCCGTCGCCGGAGACGGGCAGGGCGCCGTGGCGGCTGAACTTCAGGCCGTTGTACTGCGCCGGGTTGTGGCTCGCGGTGACCTGCACGCCCCCCGCCGCCTTGAGATGGCTGATGGCGAAGTAGTTCATCGGCGTGGTGGCGAGGCCGATGTCGATCACGTCGAGCCCGGCGTCGGTCAGGCCCCGCGATCAGGGCCTTCTCGATCCCCGGGCTGTGCTCGCGCATGTCGCGGCTGACCACCACCGTGTTGCCGAGGGCGCGGTCCTCGGCGTCGAGCACGAACTGGAAGGCGAGGCCGATCTGGTACGCGATCTCCTCGTTGAGCTGCGTGGGGACGATCCCCCGCACGTCATAGGCTTTGAAGATTCCCGCCATGGTTCCCCTCTCTCAAGCTTTCTCGATCTGAAGGCTGGGCTCCGGTGAGCCGCCGGTCTCGGCGCGCAGCTCCACCGCCAGCGTCTCTCCCTGGATCCAGTCCTGATGGGTCTCGACCGCCGCCGTCATCTCCGGATCGGCCCGGAAGGTCACCCGGATGCGGTCGGCGTAGTCCAGCTCCCGCTTCTTGCGCTCCTGCTGCACCCAGTGCACGAATTCGCGGGCCAGGCCCTCGGCCACCAGCTCGGGGCTGAGCTCGGTCTCCAGGGCCACGAGCAGCTCGCGGTCCCCCTGGGTGGCCGTGCCCGCCCGCTCGACCAGCCGCACCTCCACCTCCTCGGCGGAGAGGTCGGCGGGGCCGTCCGAGATCTGGATGGTGATCTTCCCCGTCCGCTCCAGCTCGGCGGCGAGCGCGTCGCCGTCGGCGGAATCCAGGGCCTTCTTCACCTCCGGCATCTTCTTGCCGAAGCGCGGGCCGGTCTTGGGGAAGATCGGCTTGACCTCGTGATGGACATACTCGCGACCGGTCCGCGGCCCAGCGGATCTCCTTGACGTTCAGCTCGTCGCGGAGGAGGTCGGCGTAGGGCTCCACCAGCGGCGGGGAGCGACGGGTCCGCCGTCACCAGGGTCACCGCCGCCAGCGGCTGCCGGGTCTTGAGGCTGTGGGTGTTGCGCGCCGCGTGGCCGAGCCGCACGATGCGCTGCACGGCGGCCATACCCCTCTCCAGCGGCTCGTCCCCCCGGTCCCCCGGCGGCTCGGGCCAGTCCTCCAGGTGGACGCTCTCGGCGGCGTCCTCCCGCTGGCTGCGGACGAGGTGGCGGTGGAGCACGTCGGCCACGAACGGCGTGAACGGCGCGATCAGCCGCGCGAGGGTCGTCAGCACCTCGTAGAGGGCCGCGTAGGCGCTGGCCTTGCCGGCGGCTGCGTCCTCCTCGCCGTCCGGGGCCCAGAAGCGGGCGCGGCTGCGGCGGATGTACCAGTTCGTCAGGTCGTCCAGGAGCTCCTCGATGCCCCGCGCCGCGTCGGTCACGGAGTACCGATCCAGATGGGCCGTGGTGTCCGCCGCCAGCCGGTCGAGGCGGAGGAGGACCCAGCGGTCCAGCGCCGGCCGCTCGGCGAAAGGCGGCACGCCGTCCCGCCCCGGCCGCCAGCCGTCGAGGTTGGCGTAGATGGTGAAGAACGACAGCGCGTTCCACAGCGGCAGCAGGAAGCCCTGCGCCGCCTCGCGCACCAGCCGCGCCGAGAAGCGGGACGGCACCTCGGGGTTGTTGACGCAGAAATACCAGCGCAGGGCGTCCGCCCCGGTCTCCTCGATCACCTTCATGGGATCGACGACGTTGCCGAGGCGCTTCGACATCTTCCGCCCCTGCTCGTCGTTGACGTGGCCGAGGACGATGCAGTTCCTGTACGTCACCGAGTCGAACAGCAGCACGCCCAGGGCGTGCAGGGTGTAGAACCAGCCGCGCGTCTGGTCCACGGCCTCGGAGATGAAGTCGGCCGGGAACTGGATGCGCTTGTCGATCAGCTCGCGGTTCTCGAACGGATAGTGGTGCTGGGCGAACGGCATGGCGCCCGAGTCGAACCAGGCGTCGATGACCTCCTCGACCCGCTTCATGGTCCCCTTCTGGCATTGCGGGCAGCCCCAGGTGAGCTCGTCGATGTAGGGCCGGTGGGGGTTGAACTGCGCCGGGTCGTAGAGGTCCGCCGGCTTCTCGCGCCCCGCCGTCGCGAACAGGTCCTCGTAGGAGCCGACCACGGCCTGGTTGCCGCATTCGCGGCAGCGCCAGACCGGCAGCGGCGTGCCCCAGTAGCGGCGGCGCGAGAGGGCCCAGTCCACCACGTTCTCCAGCCAGTTGCCGAAGCGGCCCTCGCCCACGTGCTCCGGGTGCCAGTGGATCTCGCGGTTCCTGGCCACCAGCTCATCCTTCTTCTCCGTGGTGCGGATGAACCAGCTCGTGGTGGCGTAGTAGAGCAGCGGCCGGTCGCACCGCCAGCAGAAGGGGTAGCTGTGGCGGTAGCGGTCCGCGTGGAGCATCAGGCCGCGGCCCTTGAGGTCCTTGACGATCTCGGCGTCCGCGTCCTTGAACCACATCCCGGCGAAGGCGCCCGCCCCCTGGATGATCCTGCCCTCGCCGTCCACCGAGAGGATCAGCGGCAGGCCGTAGCGCCGGCCCGTCTGGTAGTCGTCCTCGCCGAACGGGGGCGCCGTGTGCACGAGCCCGGTGCCGTCGGTGGCCGTCACGTAGTCGCCGAGGACGACCCGGCCGGGGACGTCGGGCTCGAAGAAGGTGAACAGCCGGTCGTAGAGCAGGCTCTCCAGGTCGCGCCCGCGGAACGTCGCGAGGGCCGGCCGCTCCCGCAGGTCGATCTGCTTGCGCTTGCCGTCCTCCTCGATCACCAGGGGGACGGCGGTGCCGAGGTCCTCGCCCAGCAGGATGAGGTCGCCGGGTTTCGCCGGGTGCTCGACGACCTTGTAGAGGAGGTCGGGATGCACGGCGAGGCCGACGTTGGCGAGGGTGGTCCAGGGTGTGGTGGTCCAGGCCACCAGGAAGAGCCGTTCGCCGGTCGTCCAGTCCTGTCCGCCGGCCGTCTTGGCGGTCTGCCCGGGCCGGGCGTGGAACAGGGTCCAGATCGAGGGATCGTCCGCGTCCTTGTAGTTCTGGGCGACCTCGTGGCTGGAGAGGGTGGTGCCGCAGCGGGCGCAGTAGGGCTGGATCTTGTAGCCCTCGTTGAGCAGTCCCCGCGCGGCGAGCTCGGCCAGCGCCCACCACACCGACTCGATGTACGCGTTGGCGTAGGTGAGGTAGGGGTTGTCGAGGTCGAGCCAGTAGCCGACGCGCTCGGTCATGGCGCGCCACTGGCGCTCGTAGGTGTGGACGCTCTCCAGGCAGGCCTGGTTGAACTCGGCGATGCCGTAGGCCTCGATCTGCTGCTTGCCGGAGAAGCCGAGGCGCTTCTCGACCTCGATCTCGACCGCCAGGCCGTGGGTGTCCCAGCCGGCCTTGCGGGCCACGTGATGGCCGCGCATGGTGCGGTAGCGGGGGAAGAGGTCCTTCACCACGCGGGTGACGACGTGGCCCACGTGCGGCACGTTGTTGGCCGTGGGCGGTCCCTCGAAGAACACGAACTCGCCCTTCGGAGCCGGCCGCTCCAGGCTCTTCTGAAAGACGCCCCGCTCCTTCCACTCCGCCAGCACCTCCTGCTCGAGCTGGGGAAAGGGATATCCACCCGGGACGTCGGGAAATCGCTTCTCGCTCATCGGGAAAAACCTCGCGCGCCGCGTCCCCTGGACGGGGGGCGGCAAAGAGGGGGTATTGTAGCGGAAGGAGCTCTCTCCCTCCGTTTTCAGTCCGGCAAACCCGCCAGGAACCGCTCCAGCGCCCGGCAGAACAGCGCCGGGGTCTCGGCGTGGGGGAGGGCTCCGGCGCCTTGGAAGACTTCCAGCTCCGCCTGCGGCAGGTGACGGAGCCAGAGATCCGCGTGATCCACCGGCGGGTTCTTCGACTGCCGGCCCCAGGCCAGCCAGACCGGAATCCCCAGCTCGGAGAGGTCCTCGTCAACGTCCAGCCAGAGATCCCCCCGCAGGTACGCGGCGAAGGCGGCCCTCGCCTGGGAGGTGTGGCTGTTGCGGTAGTGGTGGTCCAGCAGCGCCGCGTCCACGCGCTCCGGGGCGGCGTAGACCTCGCGCCGCAGGTGGTGGTCCAGGGCCGAGCGGCTGGTCAGCAGGTCGAGCGCCAACTGGTTAGCGACGGGCAGGCGGAGGAAATTCGCCACCGCGGAACCCCCGGGCTGCGCGGAGTCGCACTCCCCCAGACCCTGCGGAGAGACCAGCGCCAGGGCTTTCACCCGGCCGGGATGGTCCGCCGCGGCGCGCACGGCGTAGGCCGCCGAAAGGCCGGCCGCCACGATGACCGCCTTCTCCCGCACCACGCCGGCCAGGAAGTCCTCGATCAGGCTGACGTACCGCTCCGGGAGGCGTCCGCCCGGCAGGGCGCGGGTCCGGCCCCAGCCCGGCAGGTCGGGGACGTAGACGGAATGGCTCGCCGCCAGGACCTCCGCCGCCGACCGCCACTGGTGATGGCCGTACCCCGGTCCGAAGGCGTGGAGGAGGAGGAGCGGCGGACCGCTGCCCAGCTCCTGGAAGACGACCTCGCTCCAGCGGCCGGCGTAGCGGTGAGCCCGCCCCCAGCGGGGCGGCGACGGCGGCTCGGCGCGGCGCCGGAGCAGGGCGGCCGCCGCCAGCGGCACGCCGACGGCCGCGCCGGCCAGCGCCAGTCGCCGGACCAGCCGCCGCTTGCGGTAACTCTCCAGGGACCTCCCCGTACCTCGTACCATGGGCCTGGAGAATACCATTTGCGGCCGCTCCGGCCCGCCAAGCTATAATCTTTTCTTTCTGGAGGAACGGAGCCCACATGCCTGTCCGCCCCATCGTACGGCTCGGTCATCCCGCCCTGCGCACCCCGGCGCGTCCCATCCCGCCGGCCCTCATCGCGGAGCCCGACTTCCAGGCCCTCATCGACGACATGGTCGAGACGATGCACGACGCCCGCGGCGTGGGTCTCGCGGCCCCCCAGATCGGCGAGGACATCCAGCTCTTCGTCTACCAGGCGGCCGGCCCGCCGGAGCTCCCCCTGCATGTGATCGTCAATCCCCTGATCACACCGCAGGCGCGGGAGCTGGTCTACGACTGGGAAGGGTGCCTCTCGATCCCCGACCTGCGCGGCCTGGTGCCGCGGCATCCGGCCGTCCGGGTCCAGGGGCTGGACCGCGAAGGCCGCCCCCTGGACTACTCCGTCCACGGCTTCGAGGCCCGCATCGTCCAGCACGAGTACGACCACCTGAACGGCGTGGTCTTCCTCGACCGGATGCGCGACCTCCGTTCCCTGGCCTTCTTCGAAGAGTGGGAGGACTATCTCGTGGGCCGCTCTCATCAGGACCTCGACGAGACCGCGGTCGGCTGAGGTGGGCCGGGAGATCGTCGTCCTCTGGGCAGGACGCCACCAGCGCTCCAACTGGGAAGAGATCTGTGAGTCTTACCGGAAGCGCATCGCCCGCATGGCCCCGGTGCGCGACGTCCCCGTCCGCGCCCGGGTCGGCCCCGAAGACCCTCAGCGGCTCAAGGCCGAGGGACAGGCTCTGCTGGCGGCCCTCCCGCCGTCCGCCTGGACCTTCGCCCTCGACAGCCGCGGCGAGGCGCTCAGCTCGGAGCAACTCGCCGAGCGGATGGCCCGCCTGCGCGAGGAGTGGCCCCACCCCATCGCCTTCGTGATCGGCTCCGACCTGGGACTGGATCGCGCCGTCCTCGACGCGGCCCGTTTCACCCTCTCCTTCGGTCCGCTGACGCTCACCCACGAGCTGGCACGTGTCGTGCTGTACGAGCAAATCTACCGTGCGCTCTCGATCGAAGCGGGAATGAGCTATCATCGCGAGCCCGTTTAGGCTTTATCGCTGTATCATGGGCGCCTTTCAGACGCCCGTTGAAAGGAGAAGGAAGCGTGGCCAAGACAGACAAGGCCAAGCCGGCCGCCGAAGTGCCCCAGGACCGTTACGAGGCTCTGCGCGAGCGGTTGCAGAATCAGCGTGCGGAGATCGTCAACATGTACAAGCAGGACGTCCGGGCAGGCCAGGAGTCGGCGGACGACGGGACCGAGGACATCGTCGATCGCGCCAACAACGCCTACAACCGGGAGCTGATGTTCTCGCTGTCGGACGTCGAGCGGCAGACGCTGCTCCAGATCGAGAACGCGCTGACGCGGATGGACGAAGGCGGCTATGGGCGTTGCGCCAACTGTGGGCAGCAGATCAACCTCCTGCGGCTCGAGGCGGTGCCTTGGGCGCGCTTCTGCATCGACTGCCAGGAGTTGGCCGAGAAGGGCCTCCTGGAAGAAGCTTCGTAAGACCAAGGGGGATGAGCTCCTCCGTCGAGGCTTTCCTCACCCGCCTCTCCAAGAGCGGACAGACGCTCCAGGTCTGTCTTGTCCACGGCGACCTGGTGATGGCCGAGCCCGCCGCCCAGCGGATCGCTGAAGCCCTCGCCCAGGCCGCCGGCCTGGCTCCGGGGGCCGTGGAGGTCCATCGGCGGCCCTCCTCGATGTCCTCCCTCCTCCAGGACCTCCGGACCTACTCGCTCTTCTCGCCCGGCAAGGTGCTGCTGGCTACCGACAGCGCCGCCTTCGCGGACCGCAGCGCCGCCGGCGAGCTGATCGACGATGCCGCCGAGGTCGTCCCTCTCGGTAGCGAGGAGCGTTCCCTCTCGGCTCGCGAGCGCCAGGGGGCCTCGCGCCTGCTCCAGGCCCTTCACCTCTTCGATATCGATCCCTACGCCGGTCCGGCCGAAAGGGCGCTCGGCGAGCTGCCGGCCTGGGTGCTGGAGGGGGGCAAGGCCAAGCGCGGCGGTGGCCGGGGACGGGGCAAGAAGCAGGTGGAGGACCTCCGGGCGTCGCTCACCGGACTGCTGGAGGCCGCCCGCCGCGAGGGTCTCCAGGGCATGGGGGACAGCGATCTCTCCGAGCTGACGGAGGCCGTCCGCGGCGGCCTGCCCCAGGGGCACGCCCTGGTGCTCGCCGAGGCCTCGGTGGCGACGGATCATCCGCTCGTCCGGCTGCTGGAAGAGCGCGGGGCCGTCCTTGGAGTGGGCCAGATCGTCAAGGCCAAGCGGGGCCAGGAGTGGGAGGGGCTCGACCTCATCGCCGGCGCGCTGGCGGAGGAGACCGGCGTGCCGATCTCGCCGGACGCCCTGACGGAGCTGGCCCGCCGCACCCTCCGCCAGGAAGGGGACGACCGGGGGCGGAAGGATTCCCGGGTCGAGGCCGACTCCACCGCCCGCTTCGCCGCCGAGTATCGCAAGCTGGCCAACTTGACGGCCACGGGGAAGATCGACCGCAAGCTGGTGGAGCAGGCGGTGGAGGACCGCGGCGAGGAGGACGTCTGGCAGCTCCTGGACGCCATCGGCGAAGGGCGCGGCGGCGAGGCGCTGGACCGCCTGCGCCGGCTGATCGCTTCGTCGGACGACCCGCTGGCGGCGCGGCTCACCTTCTGGTCGCTGCTTTCCTCTTTCTGCCGGCAGCTCGTGGCCGTCCGCGGCATGATGCGGGTGGCCCGCGTCCCGGCCGGCGAGAAGAACTACTCCCGCTTCCAGAGCCAGCACGCTCCGGCCCTCCAGTCGGAGATCCCCACCGGCGGCAAGAACCCGCTCTCGGGGATGCACCCCTTCCGCCTGCAGAAGCTCTACCTCGCCGCCTGCCGCCTCCCCGAACCGTTTCTGGCCAGGCTCCCCTCGGACCTCCTGGAGACCGAGCTGCGGCTCAAGGGCGAGAGCGGCGAGGCCGACGTGGCCCTGGCCCGCTTCGTGGCGCGTTTGACGCAAGCGGGAAAACGGTAATAGCGCTATGCTGCACCCTTCCTCACCATGGAACCGTCTCTCGCCGAGCTGCTCGCTCGCCTTCAGCCTGCCTTGGAGGAGATCTTCGACGCCTATCAGATCTCCGAGGAGCAGGCGCGCCGGATCGTCGAGGAGGCCTGCGCGATCCTGCTGATGAAGGGCTGGGAGCGGGAGCACCCCAGGCGCTGGCTGCTGCGGACCCTGATCGAGCGCTGCCGGGAAATCGCCCTGGCGAGGACGGGCGGCCTTCCCGGCGATCCGCCCTCCTAGCTATAGGAGCTTGAGTTGACCGGCGTAGCACGCCGCGCAGGAGGAACGGTTCCTGGAGCTGTTGAGCCGTCGCGGAAGCTCCGCCGCGATCCCGCAGCCTCCCCGAGGGCTCCGTCGCTATGGAGAGGCTTCAGCGGTGATCGCGGGCGGCCGCAACGCCGCCGGGCACGTTTTCGGGACTTGCGGTGTCTAAGGGATCAGGCGGCCCCGCGCCGGGGCCGCTCAACCCTCGGGAGGAGGGTACCCATGTCCCGAAACCTCGCGCTCTCCGGATTGCTCATTCTCGTCGCGGTCTATCTCGCCGCGGATTACGCGGTGGACGCGCCGGCCCCCGTTGAAACCCGGGCCGCCGCGGCCGCCGCCGCCGAGTTCGTTCCCGCTTCGTTCCGCTTCGCCAAGGCGTCCGACGACGGGCCGGCGGCCGAGGAGGCCGCGCCCATCGGCCTCACCGCGTCGGACGGCACCGGCCTCGCCCTGGTCGCCCTGGAGGCGAACGGGGTGCTGGAGCCGCCGCTCGCCTTCACCGAGCTGCGCCTGACCTTCGAGAACCCTCGCGACGAGGTCATGGAAGGCCGCTTCCGCATCGCCCTGCCGCCGGGCGCGGCGCTCAGCCGCTTCGCCATGAAGATCGGCGACTCGTGGCAGGAGGGCGAGGTGGTGGAGCGCCAGCTCGCCCGCCAGGTCTTCGAGGACTTCCTCCACCGCCGGCAGGACCCGGCGCTGCTCGAACAGGAGGCGGGCAACGAGTTCTCGGCCCGCGTCTTCCCGATCCCCGCCCGCGGCCGCAAGGAGCTGATCGTCTCCTGGTCGCACGCGCTGCCGCGGGCCGGCGAGCCCTACGTCCTTCCCCTCCAGGGCCTTTCGGAGATCGGCCAGCTCGACGTCCGCGTGTTCCTGGGCGACCGCCCGGCCACCGATGAGGATGCCAAGGAGACCAGCAGCCTCGGCGGCGAGGTCCGCGAGCGCCGCGTGGTCGAGCTGCACAAGCGGGCCTGGACCCCCGACCGCGACTTCGAGATCCGCCAGGACCAGGTCGCCGGCCGCGCCGGGCTGCGGCAAGGCAATCTCGCCGTGGCGCGCGTGGCGGCCCCGCTGGAAGCGGCGGCGCCGCAGGAGATCGCCGGCCTCTACGTGCTGGTCGATTCGAGCGCGTCGCGCGCCCTGGGCTACGCGGCCCAGATGCGCCGGGTCGAGGAGCTGATCGCCGGCCTGCGCGAGGGCGCGGGCAGGAACACGCCGGTGGGGATCGCCGCCTTCGACCAGGAGGTGGCGCCGGTCTACGAAGGCGCGGCGGGCGGGTTCGGCGCGGCCGAGGCGGAGCGTCTCCGCGGCCGCCGGGCGCTAGGCGCCTCCGATCTCGAAGGAGCGCTCGAATGGTTGGCCGGCCGGCTGGATCGGGCCCGGTATCCGCGCGTCCTGCTGGTCACCGACGGCGTGGCCACGGCCGGCGACACGGAGACGCGGGCGCTCAAGGCGGCGGTGCGCGCCCTGGGCGAAAAGGGCGTCGAGCGGCTCGACGTGCTGGCGGTCGGCGGCCTGCGCGACGAGGCGGTCCTGCGCGAGCTGACGACCGGCAATCTGAAGCACGACGGCCAGCGCCTGGACGGCGCCGCGCCGCTGTCCGAGATCGCCCGCCGGCTGACCCTCGCCTGCCGCTCCGGCGTCAAGGTGGCGGTGGAAGGGGCGGCCTGGGTGTGGCCCGAGACCCTCGACGGCGTCCAGCCCGGCGACGAGACCCTGGTCTACGCCGACCTGCCGGCGGGCCGGCCGCTGCGGCTCACGCTGGACGGCAAGGCTTCGCCGGTCCTCGGCGAGCTGGCCACGGCCGAGCGGCCGCTGCTCGAACGGGCCTGGGTGCAGGCGCGCATCGAGCGGCTGCTCCACCTGCGCGAGGCCACGCACGCCGGCGACGACGACCTGCGGCGGGCGATCGGGCGCGAGATCACGGATCTGAGCGTCCGGCACCGGGTGCTGAGCCCGTTCACCGCCATGCTGGTGCTGGAGACCGAATTCGACTACGCGCGCTTCGGCCTCGACCGCCGCGCCCTCGCCGACGTCCTGACGGTCGGCGCCGGCGGGTTGGAGGTGCGCGCCCGCTCGCGCTCGCCGCTGGCGCCCGGCATCAACAGGCCGGTGTCCAAAGAGGAGATGGCCGAGCTTCAGTCCCTGGGCGATGTCGGGGGCTCCGACGCCGAGGACGAGCCGGTGGACGTCGTCGCCAACGGGGTGGAGGGCGGTGTGGTCGGCGGAGTGGAAGGGGGCGTCGCCGGCGGCGTGGTCGGCGGGGTGCCCGGAGGCGTGATGTCCGGCGTGCCCGCGCCGCCTCCTCCTCCGGCCGCGAGGATGGCGCAGCCCGTCCAGCCCTCTGAAATCCCGGAACCTGTGGCCGACGACGCGCCACTCCGGGTCGGCGTGGCCGAGACGATCGCGGAAGAGGTCGTCGTCCCCGAGCCTCGGAGGCAGCGGGAGCGCGACGAGCTGGAGGGGAAGCGGGGCGCGCCGTACAGCGGCCGTTTCGCCGAGGTGATGAAGAGCCTGGCGGCCGGCCGGGCGGCACAGGCCCGAGAGGTCGCCGAGGCCTGGAACGCCGAAGCGCCCGGCGACGTGCTTTCCCTGCTGGCGCTGGGCGAGACGTGGGAGGCCGCCGGGGAGACCGCCGCGGCGGCGCGCGTCTACGGCTCGCTGATCGATCTCTACCCGAGCCGCGCCGACCTGCGGCGGCTGGCCGGCGAGCGTCTCGAGCGGCTGGGCGACGCGGGCCTCGAGCTGGCGATCGACACGTATCGAAAGGCCGTCCTGGACCGGCCGGACCACGCTTCGGGGCATCGCCTGTTGGCCTGGGCCCTGCTGCGCGCCGGCCGCTTCGAGGAGGCTTTCGAAGCGCTCGAGGCGGGTCTCGAGCAGCGGTATCCGGACGGCCGCTTCGCCGGCGTCCAGCGGGTTTTCCAGGAGGACCTGGGGCTGGCCGCGGCGGCTTGGCTGCGCGCCGAGCCGTCCCGGCGCGCCGAGGTGCTCGACCGTCTCGCCGCGCGCGGCGCGCCGATCGAAAGGGAGCCGTCGCTGCGCTTCGTCCTCTCCTGGGAGACCGACGCCAACGACGTCGACCTCCACGTCTACGACCGCCGGGGCAACCATGCTTCCTACAAGCAGAAAACCTTGCTATCCGGCGGCGAGCTGTACGACGACGTGACCACCGGGTACGGCCCCGAGTGTTTTCGTCGTGCGCGATCCGGCGGAGCGCGACGCTGCGCCCTACAAGCTGCGGGTGCACTACTACCGCCGCGGCCCCATGGGCTACGGCATGGGCACCGTGCAGGTCGTCACGCACGACGGCAAGGGCGGGCTCGCGATCGAGCCGCGGCCGTTCGTGGTGATGAGCGACGACGCGCTGGTGGACCTCGGGGCGGTGGGCGGGAGGAGCGGGCGGGGGAAGGCGGGCGGGTAGGGCGGAAAGAAAGGATCTAAAGGACATAAAGGACCCAAAGGACCTAAAGGACAATAAATGTTTGTCGTTTGTGTCCTTTAGGTCCTTTATGTCCTTTAGGTCCTTCGGCTTGGCATCCCTGATGGCACCGTCATTGCAATTCTGCTGCTCTGGAAGAGCGGCAGGGATCGGCCCTGCTTCAACTCTCTATCGTTCGAGGAACAACAGCAAGGAGACAGGGAGATGAAACGCCAGATCTTCATGATCGCGATGGCTCTCGTGCTCGTCATGGGCGCCGCCCTGACGGCACAGTCCACCAGCGGCAACACGCAGCTCCCGCCCAGCCAGCAGGTCGATCAGTCCGGCCAGCCGGAAACCGGCACCGGTCCCGATGTGGACGTCGATGTCGGCCGCAACGCCGAGGACGGCGTCATGGACGTCGATGTGAACCGGAACGCGGATCCCGACACCGCGGCCCAGGGCAACGACCCGAACCGCCTGAACCAGGGCACGACGACCGGTACCACCGGCACGTACGCTAACGACGATAGGGTTGGTAACGCCGATGACCAGGCCGGTCTGCCGGCCACCGCGAGCGACACGCCGCTGCTCGGCCTCCTGGGCCTGCTGTCACTGGCTGGCGCGCTCGTCATCCGCACGGTCCGCTAAGCCCGGCCCTTTGGATGTTGAAGGCCCCGCCATGGGCGGGGCCTTTTCTCGTTCTACAATCCGGGAATGACCGAATCCGCGTACGACGACATCCCGGTCGCCGACTGTCTCCCCACGATGTGGGGATGGGCGGGGCTCAAGCTCCGCTGGCTCACCGTGGAGGACACGCCGGCCCTGCTGGAAATCTTTTCCGATCCGGAGGTCGTACGGTACACGTCGCTCCCGGCCCATGAGACCGAGGCGGACGTCCAGCGCCTCCTGGACGAGATCCAGCGGGGTTTCCTGGATGGATCGCTTTTTCAGTGGGGCGTCGAGATCGAGGGCCGGATCGTCGGCACCTGCACGCTGGCGCGGATCGACCGCGCGCACAAGCGGGCCGAGGTGGGCTTCATCCTGGGGCGGGCCTTCTGGGGCCGGCGCGTGATGTCGCGGGCCCTGCCGCTCCTGATCTCCTTCGCGTTCGACCAGCTCCGGCTGCACCGCCTGGAGGCGGACGTGGACCCCCGCAACACGGCGTCGATCCGCATCCTCGAAAAGGCGGGCTTCCAGCGCGAGGGCCTGATGCGCCAGCGCTACTTCTCGGCGGGGGAATGGCAGGACGGGATCCTGTATGCCCTGCTGGCGGAAGAGCGGGGCCGGGCGCGGGTGGAACCGCGCCCCTGAGGTCGGCCGTCACCCGTTCCGCTTCGCGTACGCCTCGAAGTTGGCCTCGTTCTCGAAGTACAGCGTCGTCCCGTCCCCCTGGGCCGCGATCACCGCCGTGGCCTTGTCCACCCGCGCTCCACTGACCGGGTCGGTCCCATAGCGCGCCGACTCGTCCTTGGCCAGCCGCTCCTTGCACATCTCGCAGCAGCCGTAATAGGTCTTGCCGTCGACCTCGACCGGGATCTGGTCCTTCTGGAAGACGGTGTTGTTCACCATGCAGACCTTCTTGGTCTCGACCTTGCGCAGGCCGGCGGTCTGGGCTCCGGCGGCCGGCGCCGGCTCGGAAGCGACGGGCGTGACGGCGGCCTGGGTGTCGGCGGTGCTCTGCTGGCAGCCCCATCCCGCGCCGGCGGCGGCGAGCAGCAGCGCCAGCATCCAGGGGCCGGTATTCTTGGAAATCTTCATGCTCATGCTCATCTCCTTCGAACGGTTCCATGGCTTCAACGTTTCAACGCCGGCCGGGATTCCTGGGAGGTGGAAAGGCCCGCCCGGAGCGGGGCGGGCCTGGGGTTAAGGCTTCAGGAGCACCAGAGCCCGGTGGAGGGAGTGATGCGGAAGCAATTCTTGGTGCTGGGCTTGTTGGTGGTGCCGCAACGGGCGCACCGCCAGTGGTTCCCGGAGGAGTCGGTGTACACGTCGTAGCAGGGGCCGGAGGAGAACTGGGTCCAGCATCCCTGGAACGTCCAGCCGCCCTGCTGCGCCTCGACGGCGGCGACGGACAGGCCGGCGGCGAGCGCGAGCCCGAGGATCTTCTTCTTCATGGCAGTCGAATCTCCTTTCAGTCGACGGATGCAAACATCGGCATCCCTCTCGAGTGTAGCGCTGCCCTGCAATCGGGACTCCAGGGTCAGCCCGCGCACCGGCAGCAACCGAACTGGCAGATTTCCCACTCGTCCGGCACGCCCGCGCCGCAGAAGCCCGCGCACTGGCTGTTCCGCTGGCAGTACCAGGTTCCCGCGGGCTTGCACTCGTAGGCCTGCGCGGTGGAGGTGGCGTCCGGCAGGGTCACGTTCAGGGCGAAGAGAGAGAGGAGGAGAAGACCGAGGACGACGATCCTTTTCATAAACTGCTCCTTTTCAACAGGTTCAGGCACTTCATTGCACCCACCCCTCCCTACAAGGTGCCGCCAGTCGCCAGGGCGTGACCAGAATCAACGTCCGGGTCCGCCACATCCGGCGTTTGCCTGCCTGGGGGGAAGGGGAGTAGACTGAATCCGATGAGCGGCCTTCGTGTTTTACGCGCCTTCGCGGCCCTCGGTCTGGCAGGGGCCATGCTCCTGCTGCTGACGTCGCCTCTATGCGCCACCGAGCGCTGTCCGATGGGCGAGAAGGCGCGCATGGCGGGGTGCAAGCCGCTGGAGTCGGACTGCTGCCAGACCCACGGGGAGCGGACCGCGTCCTCTCCTCTGCCGGCGATGCCGCTCGCCCCTCTCGCCTCACCCTTCGGCTCCGCTGTGACGGTGGCCGCCGAACGGGCGCTCCCCGTTTCCTTCCTGGAGAAGATCGCGCCTCCCGCGATCCTCCAGGATGTGGGGCTGCATACCTTCCTCGCCGTCTTCCTGATTTAAGCGTTTCCCCGGGATCAGTGTGTCTTGCCGGGGCCTGGACAGGCCCGGGTCACGAACGATTTCCGGAGGTGCGCAGTGAGAGCTTTCTATTCCGTCCTTTCCCTGTTTCTGCTGATTCCATCCGCCCTGCCGGGCCTGCCGGCGGAAAGCGATCCACTCGCCGGTCTGAGCCGGCTGGAGCGGGAGGTCCTGGTCCGGACCGTCCTGGAGCGCAACCCGAGCCTTGAAGCGGCCCGGCAGGCGTGGCGCGCGGCGGCGGCGCGCCCGGCCCAGGCCCGCTCCCTGGAAGACCCCACCGTCTCCTACGGCGTGGCCCCACTTTCTGCCGGCGCCATCGGCGCCGACGTGGACTTCGGCCAGGAGGTCGAGGTCTCGCAGATGCTCCCCTACCCGGGCAAGCGCCGGGTGCGGGGCGCCAAGGCCGAGGCCGAGGCCGACACCGCGCTGGAGCAGTACCGCGCCGCCCGCCTGGAGCTGGCCACGGCAGCGTCGGTGAGTTACGACGACTACTATCGCGTCCACCGGGCCCTGGAGATCAACGCCGAGCACCGCCAGCTCCTGGACGAGCTGCACCAGATCGCCACGGCGCGCTACTCAGCCGGGCTGGTGCCCCAGCAGGAGCCTTTACAGGCAGAAGTGGAGGCCGCCGAGCTGCTGCACCGCGACGTGCAGCTCCGCGCCGAGCGGACCATGGTGACGGCGCGGATCAACGCGCTGCTCCACCGCCGGCCGGACGCCGAGCTGCCGCCGCCCCCGGACGCGCTCCCCGAGCTGCCGCCCCTGGGCGTCCCCGGCGACCTCGAAGAGGTGGCCCTGGCCGCCCGGCCGGAGATCGCCGCCCGCGCCGCCGAGATCCGCGCCCGCGAGGCCGAGGTGGAGATGGCCCGCCTGGAGCGCAAGCCCGACTTCGGCGTCATGAGCTCCTACAACTCGATGTGGACGGACCGCGAGCACCGCTTCATGGTCGGCGCGTCGGTCTCGCTGCCGATCCGCAAGGAGCGGCTGGAGGCGGCCCGGATCGAGGCCGAGGCCCGGCTGGCCCAGGCGCGCGGCGAGCTGGCCGGGATGGAGGACGAGGTCCGCTCGCAGGTGCGCCAGTCCGTGGCGCGGATCACCGAGGCCCTCCACTTGCTGGAGCTGTACGAGAGCCGGCTGCTTCCCGCCTCCCGCGACCAGATCCGCGCCGGCCGCGCGGGCTACGTCTCCGGCCAGACCGGCTTCCTCAGCGTGCTGGAGGCCGAGCGCACCCTGCGGCGTGTGGAGCTCGGCCACCAGGAGGCCCTGGCGGCCCTGTACCAGCGCCGGGCGGAGCTCGAGCGCGCGATCGGCCGCCTGCCCGGCGGCCTGACGGACGAAAAAGATCCGGACCCTCACCACCCCGGCCCTCCTCTCCCGACCCCTCCCTCCCTCCCTCACCGGGAGAGGAGGGAGAACAGCGACGAAGGAGGTTTGCGATGAGCAACCGCAAGATCCCTGTTTACATCGCCCTGGTAGCCGTCCTGGCCCTGCTGGCGTTCCTGTTCCGCCGGCCCCTGACCGCCTGGTTCACCGGCCAGCCGATGCGGGCGGAGACGGCCGAGGCCCACGCCGGGCACGGCGCCGAGGAGGCGGCTTCCTACACCTGTCCCATGCACCCGTCGGTGAAGCAGAAGGGGCCGGGGCAGTGCCCGGTCTGCGGCATGAACCTGGTGCCGGTCTCCGCCGGGTCCCAGGGAGCGGACCCAGGCGTCGTCTCGCTCGACCCCGTCCAGGCCCTGGAGATCGGCGTCCGCTCCAGCCCGGTGGTGAGTCAGCCGGTCGAGTCGGAGATCCGGGCCACGGGCCGGGTGACCTTCGACGAGACCCGGCTGGAGGACGTGACCGTGAAGTTCGGCGGCTACATCGGGCGGCTGAGCGTCGAGGAGACGGGCCGGTTCGTGAAGAAGGGGCAGACCCTGTTCACGCTCTACAGCCCCGAGCTGTACGCGGCCCAGCAGGAGTACCTGGTGGCCCTCGCCAGCCAGCGGGCGGCGCAGGGCACGGCGGCGCCGGACCGCGCCGACTACCTGGTGGCCGCCTCCCGCCAGAAGCTGCGGCTCTGGGACCTCGAGGAGCACCAGATCCGCCAGCTCGCCGAAGGAGGCAAGCCGGTGGAGCAGGTGCCGGTGCTCTCGCCGGCTTCGGGCTACGTGATCGAGAAGGACGTGGTGCAGGGGGCGTCCGTGCAGCCCGGGATGCGGCTGTTCCGCATCGCGGGCCTGGACCAGGTGTGGGTCGAGGCCGAGGTCTTCGAGTCCGAGCTGCAGCGGGTGCGGGTGGGGCAGACGGCGGTGGTGACGCTCCCCTACAACCCCGGCCAGGAGCTGCGCGGGCGGGTGAGCCGGATCCTCCCCACGCTGACGGCGGAGAGCCGCACCGGCCGGGTGCGCATCCATCTGGCGAACCGCCCCGGCCCCGGCGGGCTGCTGCTGCGGCCGGACATGTACGCCGACGTGGCCCTGCGGAGCGCGGCCCGCGAGGCGCTGATGGTGCCCGCGACGGCCGTGCTCTACACCGGGCCGCGCCGGCTGGTCTTCGTAGACCTGGGCAAGGGGCGCTACGAGCAGCGGGAGGTGCAGCTCGGCGCCAAGTCGGGCGATTCCTACGAGGTGCTCTCCGGCCTCCAGGAGGGAGAGCGGGTGGTGACCTCGGGCAACTTCCTGGTGGACTCTGAGGCCCGGCTGCGGGCAGGCGGCGGGGAGGCGGGCCATGAAGGGCACTGACGACTCGGGCTTCATCGGCCGGGTCATCGCGGCGTCGGCCCGCAACCCCTGGCTGACCCTCCTCCTGGTGACGGCCCTGGCGGCGTGGGGGTGGTACGCCCTGCGCCGCGGCCCCCTGGACGCCATCCCCGACCTCTCGGACGTCCAGGTGATCGTCTTCACCGAGTGGATGGGGCAGAGCCCGGACCGGGTCGAGGACCAGGTGACCTATCCCCTCACCACGGCCCTGCTCTCCGCCCCCAAGGTGCGCTACGTGCGCGGCCAGTCGATGTTCGGCATGTCCTTCATCTACATCATCTTCGAGGACGGCACGGACATCTACTGGGCGCGCTCGCGGGTGCTGGAGTACCTGAGCGAGGCGCAGGGCAACCTCCCCCAGGGGGTGCGGCCGCGGATCGGCCCCGACGCCTCGGGCGTGGGCTGGGTCTTCCAGTACGCGCTGGTGGACGAGAGCGGCCGGCTGGACCTGGCCGAGCTGCGCAGCCTCCAGGACTGGAACCTCCGCTACGCCCTGGAGAGCGTCCCCGGCGTGGCCGAGGTGGCCACCGTGGGCGGCTTCGTCAAGCAGTATCAGGTGCAGCTCGACCCCAACCGGCTGCTCACCTACGGCATCCCCTTCAGCGAGGTGGTGAACGCCATCCGCCAGTCCAACGAGGACGTCAGCGGCCGGGTGCTGGAGGTCTCCGGCCAGGAGTACGTGGTGCGCGGCCGGGGGTACGCCCGGCGGGTGGAGGATCTGGAGAGCATCGCCATCCGGGCCGGCGCCGGCGGCACCCCCGTGCTGCTGCGCGACGTCGGCCACGTCTCCCTGGGGCCGGACCAGCGCCGCGGGCTCGCCGAGCTGGACGGCAAGGGGGAGGCGGTCGGCGGCATCGTCGTCATGCGCTACGGCGAGAACGCCCTGAGCGTCATCGACGCCGTCAAGGTCCGTCTGGCCGAGATCGAGAAGGGGCTCCCCGAAGGGGTCAAGGTGGTGGTGACCTACGACCGCTCCGGGCTCATCGAGGAGTCGGTCGCCACCCTGCGCAAGTCCCTGATCGAGGAGATGCTGGTGGTCAGCGCCATCATCTTCATCTTCCTGCTCCACGCCCGCAGCGCCCTGGTGCCGGTGCTCACCCTGCCGATCGCCGCGCTGCTGGCCTTCATCCCCATGTACTACCAGGGGATCACCATCAACATCATGTCCCTGGGCGGCATCATCGTGGCGGTGGGGGCCATGGTGGACGCCTCGATGATCCTGATCGAGAACATCCACAAACACCTGGAGGACCAGCAGGCCCGCGGCGGCACCGAGCCGCGGCGGGAGATCGTCGTCGCGGCCATGCGGGAGGTGGGGCCGAGCATCTTCTACTCGCTGCTGGTGATCACGGTGGCCTTCCTGCCGGTCTTCACCCTGGAGGGGACCGAGGGGCGGCTGTTCAAGCCCCTGGCCTTCACCAAGAGCTACTCGATGTTCTTCGCCGCCATCCTGGCGGTGACCCTGACGCCCGCGCTCGCCGTGCTGCTGATCCGCGGCAAGGTGCAGCCCGAGGAGCGCAACCCGCTCAACCGCTGGCTGATCCGGGGCTACACCCCGGTGGTGCGCTTCGTGGTGGAGCACCGCTGGGCGGTGATCGTGGCGGCGGTGCTGTTGATGGCCTTCTCGTTCCCGGCCTGGATGCGGCTCGGGCGGGAGTTCATGCCGCCGCTCAACGAGGGGGTGATCCTCTACATGCCCTCGGCGCCGCCGGGGATGTCGGTGCCCGAGGCGGCGCGGGTGCTCCAGGACATGGACCGCCGGCTCGCCTCCTTCCCCGAGGTCGAGCGGGTGTTCGGCAAGATGGGCCGCGCCGAGACCCCCACCGACCCGGCGCCCATCGGCATGGCCGAGACGGTGGTCCTCCTCAAGCCCCGCGATCGGTGGCGGGAGGGGATGACCTGGGACCTGCTCCTCCAGGAGATGGACGAGGCGCTGCAATACCCCGGCATGCCCAACCTCTGGTGGATGCCCGTCCAGACCCGCACCGAGATGCAGGCGACCGGCATCCGCAGCCCGCTGGGGATCAAGATCTTCGGCGGCGATCTGGGCCAGATCGAGAAGGCGGCGGTGGCGATCGAGCGGTCGGTGGCCGCCATCCCCGGCACCCGCAGCGCCTTCGCCGACCGCGCGACCGGCGGCCGCTTCCTGGACGTGGAGATCGACCGCGAAGCCGCGGCCCGCTACGGCCTGCGGGTCCAGGACGTCAACGAGGTGGTGGCCTTCGGCCTCGGCGGCATGAACGTCTCGACCACGGTCGAGGGGCGGGAGCGCTACCCCATCTCGGTGCGCTACGCCCGCGAGTACCGCGACGAGCCCGAGGCCCTGCTGGGCCGCATCCTGGTCCCGACGCCGGGCGGCGCCCAGGTGCCGCTGTCGCAGGTGGCGCGGGTGCGCTTCGCGACCGGCCCGCCGATGATCCGCAGCGAGGACGGCCAGCTCGTCGGCTTCGTCTTCGTGGACGTGGGCGACCGGCCGCTGGCCGACTACGTGGACGAGGCGCGGGAGGTGGTGGCGCGGGACGTCCGCCTGCCCGAGGGGGTGCGCATCGAGTGGGCAGGGCAGTTCACCTACTTCGAGCGGGCGCGCGAGCGGCTGAAGGTGGTGGTGCCGGTGACGCTGATCCTGATCGTGGCGCTGCTCTACCTGAACACCCGCTCGCTGGTGGAGACCGGGATCGTGCTCCTGGCCGTCCCCTTCTCGCTGATCGGGGCCGTCTGGCTCCTCTACTTCCTGGGCTACAACATGAGCGTGGCCGTCTGGGTGGGGCTGATCGCGCTGGCGGGGGTGGACGCCGAGACCGGGGTGGTGATGCTGCTCTACCTCACCCTCTCCCACTCCCGCCGCAAGGAGGAGGGGCGGCTCCAGACCTTCGGAGACCTCAAGGAGGCGATCGTCGAGGGGGCGGCGCAGCGCATCCGCCCCAAGCTGATGACGGTGCTGACGGACATGATCGGCCTGCTTCCCGTGCTGCTCAGCACCGGCACCGGCGCCGACCTCATGAAGCGCATCGCCGCTCCGCTGGTGGGGGGCATCACCACCTCGTTCCTTCTGGAGCTGACGGTCTATCCCGCGATCTTCGCGATCTGGAAAGGGCGGGAGCTGCGCCGGGTGGATCCGGATGGCGCTGAACCAGGAGGGGGTTTATAAACGGGGGCCCCGGTCCCGATCGCTCCGCCCAGACAGATCCAGAAAAAGCGCACCATGGTCTTGTCCCCGTCGTTCAACCGCCTCGGGAGGTTCCCCATCGCTTTCGCGGCCCCCGGAACCGGGGTACGGGCCTCCCCCTCGCGGGTACGGCCCTGTACCTCGCGGGTATGCCCCTGTACCTCGCGGGTACGCCCCTCCCCCTTTGAGGTACAGGCCCGTACCTTCGAGGGGGACCTCTCCCCCCTTGAGGTACAGGCCCGTACCCTTGAGGTACAGGCCCGTACCCTTGAGGTACAGGCCCGTACCCTTGAGGGGGAGGCCCGTACCCGCGAGGGGGAAGGGTATACCTCAGTCTCCGGCCGGAATACCCGCGTCGCGCGTCCCGAAAGTCTCCTCCGCCAGGATCTCCCCCGTCATCTGCTGCACCAGCGGACCGGACAGCTCCATCAGCAAGGCGAGATCCGCGGGCGAACGGGCCACCCCCGCGAGAGCGTGCGCCACCGTCAGCAGGTCCGGCCGGTAGACCCGGATCCGTCCCGCCGTCTCCCCCTCCCGCTCCACCTCGTAGCCCTTCCGCGACGGCTCGGAGGCCTCCCGCATCCGGAACAGCGCCGGCCGGGCTGACACCCGTAAAGCCAGGAGGAAGGCCAGGGCGTCCTCCCGCGCCTCGAACTCCGCCATCGGCACGTGCCCCGTCTCGAAGCTCTCCCACTCCCGGAAGACATACAGCTTACCGTCCCGCTCCCGCAGGACCCACGGGCCAGCCGTTTCGGCCTCGGAAGCCCCGGCGGGCTCCTCCTTCTCCTCCAGGGCGGCCAGATACAGCGGTGAGAAGGCGTTGGCGGGGCGCTGGGAATGGTCGCTCATGGATAATTCCTCCTCGGAAAAGACCTTCCGTCGCTGGAACCTTGACCGATGTTCCAGATTCCCGCGACGGAATGGTAGGGCCGTTTCTACAATCTTAGGGCAGAGAATGTCAAGGGGCGATAAAAAGGGGACCCTTGTTTCGGATTACCGGATCGGAGTACACTCCTGAACATGTCAGACCGAAAGGAAGTCGACCGCCTGATGACCGTGCTGCGCACCGCCATCCGGCTCCTCGGGTTGACCAACCGCGAGATCGAGCGCCGGCTGGAGCTGACGCCCAGCTATCTCAGCCGTCTCTTCGGCGGGGCCATCGAGCTGAAGGTGGAGCACGTCGTCGCCATCGCGAGGGCGATCGGCATGGCTCCGGCGGAGTTCTTCGCGCTGGCGTATCCCAGCCTGCCGGAGCCACCTTCCGAGTCCTTCCAGACCATCCGGACACTGCTGCGCGACATGCAGCCGCCTCCCGGTCCGCCCGCCCAGCCGTCCGCCGCGGCGCTCACCGCCGAGGAGATCGAGAAGAAGATCCAGGAGTCCGTCCGGCAGGCCTTGCGGGAGATGGCCAGCGGGGAGTAGGGGGCGAGAGATCGTCCCTGATGATTCTGGAGGTGGAAATTTACACCTCCTGCCCTGGGGACCCTCCGGGAGCAGGGGGCGCGTGGAGCCGCGGTCATCCCTGATGATCTTCGGGGTGTAAATATCTACCTGGGTCGGGGAAGGGGGGAGCTCCGGTGAGCGCGAATTGAGAGCCGCGCCCCCGCCCGGGCATAAATGCCCGGGCTAGTCGAAAAGAGCCCCCTGAAGGGGACTCCAGCAGTCGGGTTCACCCGGCTGTTTCGCATAGCCCGGGCATTTATGCCCGGGCGGGGGCGCGCGGATGACTGACAAAGTAGAATTATACCCCCCGAAGGGGGCGAAATTTGAATAGCCCGGCGCTTCAGCGCCGGGTCTGCAGGTCGTCTCCCGATCCATGTTCGCCCCGAGGGGGCGATATTCAAATTTCGCCCCTTTTCAGGGGCGCCTCAAGCCCACTTCGGCACGAAGGGCACATCGGGGTCATGCTGGGCGCGGTGGAGATATTTGACGACGCTGTCCAGGAACGTAACAGTCATCATTTTCCTCTCCCGAGCCTCGTTGAGGATCTGCACCGCCCCAAGCGTCTCGCGAGGGATTCCCAAGGTTAGAAATACCCGGGCTGCTTCCTTCACCGACTTTTCGGTCTGTGCAAGCCGGTTTTGCCGCATCCACACGAGAGCTATTTCCAGCGACACCAGAGCGGCGTGGTAGCCCATATCGATCTTTTCAAATTCGTCCTTGACTTCCAGGAGAGCGATTTCAGCGCTCGTCCATTTTTCCAGACCTGCGGCGATCTGACCTTGAAGCCACCGCAACTTGATCGTGTTCACTCGGCCCTCGAGCTTCCCGAAATCCGCTCGCTGCTCAAATAACTCTCTGGTTGCCTGTTCGTAGTGACCACAGGCTGCGAGGAACCAAAGCCGGTTGAGTTGAGCTTCTAAAATCAAGTTGGGATCGCGGTCTTTTTCGACCAGGGTTAAGCCGGATTCATTGAGAGGAATCGCCTCGTCGGAGGCGCCGCTGTAATGGAGATAAATAGCTTTCTTGACGAGAGCCCGTCCCGCGAGATGGCGATCACCTATTTCAAGGTAGACAGAATGAGCGATGTCAAAAGCTGCGAGCGAAAGACCAAACTGGCGGTACGTGCCTAGAAAAGACGCATACATATCGTAGAGCCGGGCCTTGAGAGAAAGATCACCAGTGCCCTGAGGGAGGAGCTCGAAGGCCTTGCCGAAGGCGTGCTCCGCCTTGTCAAGATCGTCGGCTGCCCGATGGGCGTTGCCGAGCTCACCCCAGGCTCTGGCCTGAAGATCCATCAAGAGCCCGGGCCCATAGAGCCGAGGATTGAGTCTGAGGGCCACATTCACGGCGGCTTGGGCCAGCTCCACCATTTCTGCTTTGTCATCATGCCGAATGGCCCAACTCCTCTCCAGCAACGCCTGGTATACCCCAAGGCTGCGAAGGGGGCGGTCTCCTTCCGTGCAAAGGGAGCGGAGCCCTCCCCCGCGAGACAACAAGGCCGAGGCCTCCTCGGCTCGAGTCGCCTGGTGGCGGAGGTGGCGGGCGTACGAGCGGGCTTTTCTGAAAGCGCGGTCGAGAGCTTCCTCATAGGCGTCATCCAGATCGGCAGGCGGCTGGCGATAGGCTGCCAGCACGTTCCGGCACGGTTCACAGTCGGCCAGGAGGTGCCGCACGATCTCCGGCTCTCGAGACGAAGGGAGACTGCCCTGTAGGAGCGCCTCCATCTCTGCCGGGGTGGGATGCTCGCTCAACATGCTCTCCTTTCGTAAGCCCACATTATTATCTCACAAGCCGAGCCGATGTTGCCAGGACAAGATAAAGCCTTCCCTCCCGAAGCCATCAGGCCCACTGTCGTCAACCCAGCAGCTTGGGGCGGCGTCATTGCCTGCGAAGTAACGGCCATAAGTGTAGCCGCCAACAGGGATCGGAGGGAAGGCGGCCACTGGCTAGCCGTCCGGGTCGATACACCCTCCGGCTTCGTTTCTTGCGCAATTCGGCCCCGAGGGCGTCGTAAGGGTTTGAGGAGTGGCGCAACCGTTGGGATCAACACAACCTCCCGCCTTCGTTCCACCTTGCTCCCTGGTGCGCTCACTGGGCCGTCGGGTCGGTCCCCACACTGCCGCAATCTTCTCCTCCAGGAACTGACCCACCCAGTCCCAGACACTCACGGGCTTGTTGCGGGGCGCGGCGTCCGCCTGGGCGGGGAGGGCGAGGGACAGGGCTGCCGTCAGGGCGACGGCGGCGAGGGCGCGTCGAAGGGTTCGCTGAGCCATTTCAATCCTCTCTCCATTCGCGGAGCGTGAAGGCCTCCATGACCCCGGCGTCCGCGGACATGACAGTTCAAGAGAACGAGTGTCCCTAGTCTCGCAGAAAGCGCCAGCCTCCACCCAAGGTTCCCTCGGCCAGCGATATCCAGCGGTCGAGGCCTTCTCCGGCGATAAAAGCATCGTCCGCCAGCGCCGAAGTCTTCTAACAAAGCAGCGAAGGTTGCTTCGGAAGAGTACATTCAACTTTCCATTCGTTTTTCTTACGACCTACCTATTGACAGAAGAGTTGGGTTAGGGCATCATCTGCCCTGTTGTAACAAAAAACAGCATATGAGGTCCGAATCGAGGATGAGCTTCCGGTCGCCGCGGTGGCGTCCGGAATTTTCGAACCAAGGAGGTTCACTATGGAAGCATCGCAGGACGTCAAGTCGCAGAAGTCGCAGTCGCAGTCGCAGGAGAAGCCGCAGACCAAGGCCCGTCGCAGGGGTACGGTCGAACGGCTGAAGGCGGAGCGGGTGGAGGCGAAGCTGGCCGAGGTTCCCGGCTGGAATCCGCGCTGGCAGGGCCAGGGTATCTCCCGGACTTGGAAGTTCCCCCAGCCGGGGACGGCCCGGGCCTACGCGAGCTACGTGTCGGAGCTCGCGGACTCGCTGGGCCAGGAGTGCTCCATCAACAAGACCGGGCAGACGGTGGCCGTGACCCTGTTCGGTCCGCGGATCAACGGTCGCCGGGACGTCGTCGACGACATGACCTTCAACTTCGCGAAGCAGCTCGGCTGAGGAGGTGGATCATGGCCAAGGTGTCTTACGCGAAGGTACTGAGGGACTGGGAGGTGCTGCTCACGAAGGTGGACGCCAACAAGGCGGATCTGCCGTTCATCGAGGACTACCGGGCGCAGCTCGAAGCGGAGCTGACCGGAGCCAAGGAGACGATCGAGAAGCAGACGGCCATGCAGGCGTCTTTCCAGAACGAGACCCGGAATCTGGAGAAGTTCCTGGAACGGGGCAAGGCGCTGGCGGTGAACATCCGGTCCGGTGTCGTGACCCGCTACGGGAACCGCAGCGAGAAGCTGATCGAGTTCGGGATGCGTCCGGTGCGCAGCCGTCGGCGGCCGACGACGGAGTCTTCCCAGAGCAAGAAGAACAAGAAGGACGAGGGAAAGGAGGTGGAAGGCAAGGGAGCTCCCCAGACGCCCGCGACCACTGAGTAGTTCACGGTAGCTGTTCCGCGGGGGCGTGTTCGCGGCACGCCTCCGCGGTGTCCGGGGAGCTGAGGAGAGGATAGCACCTCCGGATGGGCGCCCCAACTTCCTTGCTCGGCCATCTTGCTTCAAATTTGAAATAAGTCTATAGTCACCTCTTTCAATAAGGAGAGCGTGATGCGTAGATTTCTGATTCTGGCCGCCCTTCTGGTGGGCGTGGCGCTGACAAGCTCGGCAGGGGTGACTTCCGTGCTGGCCGCCACGATGTGCACTACGAGTTGCTCCCGCTCTACCCTTAGTTGTACCGCCACCACCTGCTCGAGCGTCACGGGGCAGTCCATCACCTGCAACGGCGTTGTCACGCAGTGTTCTGCCGGTGATGCCTGGTGCCTATGTATACTTGATTGCAGCATTGAATGTGAGGTTGCATGCAATTTTAAGCCTGGTGCATGCTCGATTTGCACTAGCAATTGCGGCTGCGGTACGAAGCCTGCAACCGTCACATCGTGCACATCATGAGTGACTAGGGAGCGCGAGCGATCCCGCCCGCCGACACCGCGCAACGGGGTCGGCGGGCCTCCACATGCCTCGGCGTTTCTCCTTCCCCCAAAATTAGTCCTTTCCAACACCCTCTCTCCGGGTGTATAGTTAAGAAGTTAACACACAAGGAATGAATATACATATCGATCTGTAGCGAAGAAGGCGGATTCGCTGTTCACGCCCGACGCGGATCCTTGACAGCGTTCGCTGGTAGGAGGCCAGGACTATGAAGGTCGAGTTGCAGATCAACAACAGCACAAGCCCCGGAGCGAGATTCCTCGGCTGGGCGCCGTCGCCGTGCCGGATCCGGATGACCGATCGATCCGGCGCCACGTCGCTCATCGTGAACGTGCAGATCACCGCGCGGACGACGACGACGGGCGGCGCGGTGGGGTTCCGGCGCGGAACGACCGGAACGTTTTCCACCAGCGTCACGGTGCCGGTGCCGGTCACCGGCGCTTCCGTGCCGTTTTTCATCGCCGGCCGGTTCGGCCGTCCCAGCGTCAACAACGGCGACGTGACGATCGAGGCCCGCGTCGGCACCACGCTGGTGGGCGTGGTGCGGTGTATGGTGCGGGTGCGCAAGAACGCCAACCGGCTGACGCCGGGAGAGCGGGACCGTTTCGTGGCGGCGCTCGCGCAGCTCAACAACCAGGGCCTGGGCCGGTTCACGGACTTCCGCGACATGCATACCAACGTGAGCTCGCCGCAGGCCCATGGCGCGCCGGGTTTCCTGCCCTGGCACCGCGCCTATCTGCTCGATCTCGAACGCGAGCTGCAGGCGATCGATCCCAGCGTCTCGCTGCCGTACTGGCGTTTCGATCAGCCTGCGCCGGGCATCTTCACGCGCGATTTCCTCGGCGTCTCCGATTCGCTGGGCACGGTGCAGCTCAGTCCGACCAACCCGTTGCAGTTCTGGCGGACGGACGGTGTGCAGGGGATCAACCGCCGGCCTTTCTTCAACACCGGCACGGGGGCGCCCAGCCTGCGCACGGAGGCGCAGACGCTGGCGCTCGGCGCGACGTATTCGGCGTTCCGGAGCCTGGAAGGCAACCCGCACGGATCGGCGCACGTCAGCTTCGGCGGTTTCATCTCCAGCATCGGCACCGCCGCGCGCGACCCGCTGTTTTTCCTGCTGCACTGCAACGTCGACCGGCTGTGGGCGAAGTGGCAGCGGGTGAACGGCCGCTTCGATGCGGCGCTGGCGGCGTCGTACGACAACACTCCCAGTCCGGTCGGCCACAATCTGCCGGATACGATGTGGCCGTGGAACGGGATCACCGGCGGCACGCGTCCGCCGACGGCCCCCGGCGGCACGCTGGCGCCGTCGCCGTCCGCCACCGCGCCGGGCCCGCAGCCGCGGGTGCGCGATTCCCTGGATTACCAGGGCTCCGTCAATCTGATTTCCCGTCTGGGATTCGACTACGACGACGTACAGTTCGCCTGACGTGTTGACACAAGGAGGTCGCAGCCATGGCTGAGAAACGGAAAGCCGGAAAGAGCTCGAAGTCGGCACGCAAGGCGAAGGGTCCGGCGACGAAGACTCCGGCGAAAAAGACTCCGTCGACGAAGCAGAGGTCGGCCCGCAACGCGCTGGCGACCGCGACCAGCGCGAGCAAGCCCGTCAACGAACGCATCCAGGCGATGACGGAAGCGCCGTTGGCCGTGTGCGCGGAGGACGAGAGCCTGCAGCAGATGCTGGACGTGCTGCGCAACCGGGAGGAGCCCATCGAGGTGCGGCTCGCGGCGTTGCAATCGATCCAGGCGGCGAGCTTCTCCGTGCTCGCCTTCGAGTCGTGCCGCGCCGACTACATCGCCACCTTGCGCGAGCTCGTGGACGATCCCGATCCGGAGCTGCGCCAGCGCGTGCTCGGCATTCTGGCGCGCGAGAACGACGGCTTCGTGCAGAAGAAGCTGCTCGAGGGGCTGAAGAAGCCCGAAAAGGCGCTGGTCTCGCCGGAGAAGGCGCTGCAGCTCCTCAGTTACGACGTGCATTCGGAGGCCTATCCGATCGCCCGCGAGATCGTGAAGAATCCGCCCAACGCCGATGCGAGGCGGGAGGCGCTGCGGCTGCTCTCGGCGGACTCCGCCGCCGTGCCGATGTTCGAAAAGATCCTGCGCGACAAGGAGGAGACCGCCGAGCTCCGCCAGCTCTCGGCCTCCGCGCTGCACACGCTCAAACCCGAGAAGCTGCAGGAGCACGCGCGCGAGATCGTGCTCGACAAGAACGAGTTTGACGACATCCAGGCCGTCAGCCTGACCGCGCTGACGCAGTTCGCCGATCAGGAAGCGGTCGCCGGCGACGACGAGCTGCGGAAGCGCGTCGGCAGCCTGAGCGACGAGAAGTCGATGAAGATCAAGAAGAGCGCTCGCCGCTTCCTCAGCAAGTACGGCGAGTAGAGGTGCTCAAGGATGGCGGCGACGGCGGGCGCGGCTTCCGAGGTGTCTGAAGCGTCTGAGATGTCGGAGGACGATTTCGCGGCCCGGGTGGAGGCGCTCGCCGCCGACCCCGCGCGGCGCGGCGAGCTGACGGGCCTGCTGCGCGAAGACCACCCGGTCTACGACCAGCGGGGCGCGGCGACGGTCGTCCGCATGCGCGGCTGGGTCCTGCTGGCTCTCGCGCGCGCCGGGTTGCCGGACGCCGCGCTCCTCTACGTGCTGGAGGAGCTCGACGCCGGAGTCGATGTCTACCTGGTGGCCGCGGCGGCGCACGCCCTGCGGTCCTACCGGGAACCCGACGCGGCGTTCGCTCCTTTCCTGACGCGCGCGCTCGGCAACATCCGCTATCACGACGAGCCGGTGTCCTTCGAGGGCTATGGCGAATACGCGGTCGGATCCAACGGCACGAGCCCGGTGCGGGAAGTCCTGGTTGCGCTGGCGTGGCTCGGTCCGCGGGCGCGGGGGGAGCTGGCGGCGCTCGCGGCGGTGCGCGCGGAGCCCCGGGGGCTTTCCAGGAAGCGGCTGGCGGATCTGGATCAGGCCTTGGAGGCCATCGGCGGCGGCGCGGCCGGGGAGCCCGGCGCGGAGGAATGCTGCGCCCTGCCGGCGGGCCTGACCTCCACGTTCTCCTGGGCGCGCGGCTCCCGCCGCGGCCGCGGGCCGGTCGAAGCCGTCGTCTTCGAGGACCAGGAAGGCGGCGCGGCCGGGTTCGGGGAGGTCTTCCAGGGCCATCCCACCATCGCGGCCTTCTTCTATACGCGCTGCGACAACCCGCTGAAGTGCTCGCTCACCATCACCAAGCTGGCGCGGGTCCAGAAGCTGCTGGCGGAGCGGGGGCTGGCCGGTCGCGTCCACACCGCGGCGATCACCTACGATCCCGAGTACGACCTTCCCGAGCGCCTCCTCCGCTACGGGCAGAGCCGCGGCCTGCGGCTGGACGAAGGCCACAGGATGCTGCGGGCGACGTCCGGTTTCGAGGCGCTCCGCCGCCATTTCCAGCTCGGGGTCAATTTCGTCGAGTCGCTGGTGAACCGGCACCGCATCGAGGTCTACGTCCTGGACGCCGAAGGCCGGGTCGCGGGGTCCTTCGAGCGCCTCCACTGGGACGAGGAGCGGGTGGTGGAGCGGGCGGCCAAGGTCCTGGAGGAGTGGGAGGAGAAGGCGCCGGAGGAGAAGACCGGCGAGCCGGCGCCTCCGGCGCGCCGCAAGGCGGCGTCGCCCGTCCTGGGCACGCTCGCGTCGCTCGGCGTGGCGTTCTTCCCCAAGTGCCCGGTCTGCTGGGCCGCGTACCTGAGCCTGTTCGGCGTCGCGGGTTTGCAGCGGATCCCGTACTCCCCGTGGCTGCAGCCGGTGCTCGCCGCCGCGATGCTGATCAACCTCGCCAGCCTCTGGTTCCGCGGGCGCTCGACGGGCCGGCGGACCGGGTTCTATCTGGCTCTCGCCGGTGCCCTCGCGATCCTGGCGTCGAGAGCGGTCCCCGGCCTGGCGGGCGCGGCGATGTGGGGAGTGGGGCTGACGCTGGTGGGTTCGGTGGTGAGCGTCATGCCCCGGATCACAAGATCAAATCCAGGGCATTTTCAAGTCCCAGGCAACCAGGGAGACGAAAAAGGACAATCGTCCTTCCGGGCGCAGAGAACCCCGTAGCCCCAAGATGTAGGAGGTCGCCGTCCGGAAAGCCGTAGGGGTTGGGGTGTGCGGGGGTAGGGCCTCCTGAAAAGCCCACCGCGTCTGGGTTTCCTTTCATAAAACCTGACAAAAAGTGCTTGCAAGCGGGCCGGGGCGGGTGTAGAGTTCCCTCACTGGTCAATATAGCCATAGACGTATGAGCGCCTTGACAGGCGTGTCTTTCCCTGGTAGCTTGCTGCACAGCTTTAAGTTTGCGTAGCTAAGTTGCCTTGACCGTTGGACTTTGGGGGAGTTCAAAGTGCTCTTCTCCCGCACCAAGAAGGGTGTAGTAGGCCTGGACATTGGCAGCTCCGCGATCAAGCTCGTCGAGCTTCGAGAGCGCAAGGGGGAGTTCTCCCTGCAGCGCCTCGGCATCGAGCCGCTGTCGCCGGAGGCCATCGTGGACGGCTCGATCATGGACTCGTCGCTGGTGGTGGACGCCATCCACCGCTTGAACGACACGACCAAGGCCAAGGGCGCGAACTTCGCGACCTCGTTGTCGGGCCACTCCGTGATCATCAAGAAGATCCAGCTCCCGGCGATGTCGGAGGAGGAGCTCAACGACTCCATCCAGTGGGAGGCGGAGCAGTACATCCCCTTCGACATCAACGACGTGCGCCTGGACTACGTGGTGTTGTCGGACGGCGAGCCGGGCCGGGACAACATGGAGGTCCTGCTGGTCGCGGTCAAGAAGGACAAGGTGACCGATTACGTGTCGGTGATCAGCCAAGCGGGCAAGACGCCGTCGATCGTGGACGTGGACGTCTTCGCGGTGCAGAACGCCTACGAGGTCAACTACGACCTCGATCCGCGCAAGGTCGTGGCATTGATCAACATGGGCGCGAGCGTCACCAACATCAACGTCCTGGCGCGCGGCGGCACGGTGTTCTGGCGCGACATCTCGTTCGGCGGCAACCAGTTCACGGAGGCGCTGCAACGGGAGTTCAACCTGTCGTTCCCGCAGGCCGAGTCCCTGAAGCAGGGGGAGTCGGTGGACCGCTACTCGCCGGCCGACGCGCGGCCGGTGCTGGACGCGGTGTCGGCGGAGATGGCGTCGGAGATCCGCAAGACTTTCGACTTCTTCTCGGCGACGTCGTCCGAGGGTCCGGTGGACGAGATGGTGCTCTCCGGCGGGTGCGCGCTGACGCCGAACCTGGAGCAGGTGCTGCGCGACCGTTTCCAGGTGCCGACGGAGCTGATGAACCCGCTGCGCAAGATCCAGTACAAGGAGAGCGATTTCGACTCGGGGTGGTTGCAGTCGATCGCTCCGATGGCGGCGGTGGCGGTGGGGCTCGCCATCCGGAAGGTAGGGGATTAGGCCGATGATCAAGATCAATCTCCTCTCCGAGGGCAAGCGCCCGGCCGCGGTGCGCAAGAAGGCCGTCCTGAAGACGGGCGGCCAGGACGTCGGCCAGTACCTGCTGGTCGTGGGCCTGCTGCTGGGCGGCCTCGGGCTGGCGGCGATGTACTGGGTGTGGAAGGGGCGGGTCGAAGAGAAGACGGAAGAGGTGAGGGTGGCGCAGCAGGAGGTGGACGCTCTCGCCGAGGTGATCAAGGAGGTCGAGGAGTTCAAGGCCAAGAAGGCCGAGCTGGAGCGCAAGATCGGGATCATCAACGATCTGAAGGCGAACCAGCGGGGGCCGGTGCGGGTGATGGACTACATCTCGCGCGCCCTGCCGGAGCTCCTCTGGCTCGACCGGCTGAAGATGGACACCGACTCGCTGGAGATCGAGGGCCGGGCCTTCAACACCAACGCCGTCGCCGCGTTCATCGAGAACCTGGACAAGGTGCCGGAGTTCGACGAGCCGGTCCTGAAGAGCACGGAAGAGCAGACCGGCGGCGTCTACAAATTCGTGATCAATTTCAACTATTCGTTCGCCTCGAAGGCCAAGCCGGCAGAGGGGGAGGAAGGCGGAGAAGACGACGACTCTCCGGCTCCCTCGGACCCGGCGACGTCGGGGTAGGAGGACAGGGCCTTGGCGATCAAGACCGGACTCGAAGGCAAGCCCTGGTACGTCGGCTTCGGTGTGGGGCTGGCCATCGGCCTCGTGCTGTTCCTCGTCGGCTGGTGGCGGATGTTGCAGCCGCTGCGGGACGAGTACGAGCGCAAGGAGGTCGAGCTGGCGGGGCTCCAGGCGAAGATCCAGGAAGGGCGGGCGGCCCGGCAGGAGCTGCCGAAGTTCCGCGAGGAAGTGCGGCAGCTCGAGCTGGAGCTCGACAAGCTGCTGCGCATCCTGCCGGCGCGGCGCAACACTCCGGACCTGATGCGGCGCATCCGCTCGCTGGCGGAGCAGGGGGACTTCGGGCTGAAGAAGTTCAACCCCGGGCAGCTCTCCGACAAGGAGTTCTTCAGCGAGTGGCCGATCAGCGTCAACGTCGAGGGCACGTACCACAACCTGGCGCTGTTCTTCGACCGCATCAGCCGCTTCTCGCGCATCATCAACATCGAAGACCTGGAGATCACCGCCCGGCAGCCGACCGCCAAGGGCCCGCACACGATCGCCTCCACGTTCACGGCGAAGACCTTCGTCTACAAGGAGCCGGAGGACCTGGAGGGCGAGGAGGGGACCACGGCGGGGTCCGGAGCGGCGACGGCCGCGGCGGAGGGCCCGGCGTCGCGCATCCGTACGGGCGGCGTGCCCGCGGGAGGACCTGAGTAATGTTCCGTTTCGTCAAGCCTTCGCTCCTCATCGCGCTGCTGGCGCTGGCGGTCTCGTGGACCGCCCTTGCGCAGCAGAAGCCCCCGGCGTCGTCGCCGCCGGCGCAGAAGCCGCCCGCGGAGGGCGAGGCCGAGGCGCCGCAAGGGCCGGTGACGGACCTGCAGGACATCGACGAGATCCTCGAAGGCGAGGAGGAGGTGCTGTCGGGAGGCAGCTTCTCCTACGACCCCGGCAACCGCCGCGACCCGTTCAAGTCGCTGCTGGCGGTGCAGGACCGTCCCGAGCTGCGGGGACCGCGGCCGGAGGGCGTGCCGGGGCTGCTGATCGACGAGATCGACCTCACCGGGATCTTCCGGACGAGCAAGGGGTTCGTGGCGCAGGTGGTGGCCGCGAACCAGAAGAAGAGCTATCTGCTGAGGGAGGGAGACCAGCTCTACGACGGCGACGTGGTGAGCATCAATCGCAACGAGGTGGTCTTCAAGCAGATCGTGCAGGATCCGACCGCCTTGAAGCCGTTCCGCGAGGTGGTCAAGAGCCTGAACCCGTCCTGAACGGGGGTTCACGTTTCAAGGCCCGTAAGGGAGGCGAGTTGCCATGGGAGAAGTCATGAATAGACGGCGGCGTTGGATCGCTTCGGCGGTCCTGTCGATGGCGGTGGTCTTCGCGGTCACCGCTTCCAGACCCGGTGGATGGGTCGAGGCCGACCCCGCCGCCAGACCGGCGCCGGCCGACGTGAAGCCGGCCCAGGCGCCGGTGGAGATCCGGTCCATGGACCTCCGCGAGGGAGCGCCGGAGGTCATCGTCGACCTGGAAGCGAGCGCGCCGCTGGTGTGGACCAGCTTCCGCAACGCGGAAGGCCGCGTGGTCGTGGAGTTGCCCAACGCGGTCCCCGGCACGGGGATCGCCGACCTCGCGCCCGAGGAAGGGCTCGTCTCCTCGCTGACGGTGCAGAAGAGCGAGGAGGGGAGCCGGCCGCTGACCCGGCTGGTGATCGCCACCCGGCAGGACGCCGAGCATTCGATCTCGGCGGACGGCGCCAGGCTGCGCATCCAGCTCCTGCCGGTGGCGGAGCAGACCGCGGAGGCGGCGGAGCCGGGCGAGGCGAAGATGGCCTTCGAGCCCCTGGGCGAGGAGAGCTCCGCCCCGGCCGCGCAGGGCACGCCGGATTCCGGCGGCGCGGTCGCCGGCGGCGGCACGCCGGACAGCCCGATGGTGGCGCCGGCTCCCGCCGGGGCGAAGGCCTCGCGTCTCGACGCCGTCGAGGTGCTCTCGGCCGGCGGCGGCGCGGTGATCCGCATCGCCGGCGACGGCGAGTTCCCGTACTCGACCTTCGTGCTCAACGATCCCCGGCGCTTCGTCATCGACCTCGACGGCGTCATCAACCGCGCCCCGCGGTCGACCGTCACGGTCGCCGACAGCGTGGTGGAGCGGGTGCGCCTGGCCCAGTTCAAGCCCGCCCCGCGGCCGGTCTCGCGCGTGGTGTTCGACCTGCGCCGCGACACGGTGCCGGTGATCGAGCGCACCCCGGACGCGCTGGTGGTCTCCTTCCCCGTGGAAGCGGGAGCCGCCGCGGTCTCCGCCGCGCCGGCGAGGACGCCGGCGCCCGAGCCGGCCCCCGTCGCGCCCCGTCCGGCGGCCGCGCAGCCCTCGGACCTCGCGCTGGCCCAGCGCGCGAACCCGTCGTCGGCCGCCGCCATCGAGGCCGAGGACGCGCCGCCGCTGCCCGCTCCGGCGCAGCAGCAGGCCCAGACGACGGCGCCGCCGCAGGTGCAGATCGCGCCGTCGTCCCGGCAGGTGCAGCCGACCGCTCCGGCCGGCAGCGCGCAGCCGGGGAGCCGCCCGTCCACCGGCCCGGTGGAGGTCACCTCGCCCGAGCCCACGCCCGCGGCCACCGTGCTGCAGCAGAAGAGGGGCCCGGGGGATACCGACAAGCAGTACTTCGGCGAGCCGATCGACCTCAAGGTCACCAACGCCGACGTGACCGACGTGCTGCGCACCTTCGCCCAGATCAGCGGCCTGAACATCATCGTGCAGCCCGGCGTCGGCGGCCAGGTGACGGCCGAGCTCGAGAACGTGCCGTGGGACCAGGCGCTGGAGCAGGTGCTCAAGATCAACAACCTGGACTACGAGCTGGACGGCAACGTCATGCGCATCGCTCCCACCTCCGTGCTGCAGAAGGAGGCCCAGGAGCGGCAGCAGCTCGCGGCGGCCAAGGCCCTGGCGATCCCGCTGCGCACCGTCTACCAGCGCCTGAGCTACGCCGACGCCCGCGACGTGGCGCTGCTGCTGCGCACCGGCACCACGGGCATCCTGTCGCAGCGCGGCAGCGTGGTGGTCGACCGCCGCACCAACGCGTTGATCATCAAGGAGCTGCCCACCAACATGGACGCCGTCCTGTCGGTGGTGGACCTCCTCGACTCGCCCGAGCCGCAGGTGATGATCGAGGCGCGGATCGTGGAGACCACCAAGCGCTTCACGCGCGACCTGGGCATCACCTGGGGCTTCGACGCGGTGGCCAGCGCCGCGACCGGCAACACGACCGGCCTGGTCTTCCCCAACAACGCCGACGTCTCGGGCGGCGTGAACCTGGGCACCAGCGGCCAGAACGGCGTCATCAACCTGCGCCTGGGCAACGTGCTCAACACCTTCCAGCTCGACGTCGCCCTGCAGGCGGCGGAGAGCGACGGTCTGATCACCATCCTCTCGGCGCCCAAGGTCGCGACGCTGAACAACCAGCGGGCGTCGATCCAGAGCGGCTTGCAGATCCCGGTGCAGACGATTTTAAATAATACTGTGACGGTGCAGTTCATCAACGCCACCCTGCGCCTCGACGTGGTGCCTCAGGTCACGGCCGAGGGGACGGTGCTGATGGACATCGACATTTCGAAGCGCGAGCCGCAGCTCGCCTTCCTGGTGCCGGGCGCCACCAACGCCCCGATCGCCACCAAGGACGCCCGCACCCGGCTGGTGGTCCGCGACGGCGGCACGGCGGTGATCGGCGGCATCTACGAGGTGCAGAGCAGCAACGGCGAGAACCGCGTGCCGGGCCTCGCCAACATCCCGCTGATCGGCCACCTGTTCAAGAACCGGAGCCGCAGCGACGAGAACGACGAGCTGCTGATTTTCATCACGCCCAGAATCATCAAGATCTGACGATCGGGAGCGGACCATGAAGACGAAACCCATCCTCCTGCTTCTGCTGATCGCCGCCGCGCTGACGGTGTCGAGCTGCCGCTCCCGCACCGACCGGAGCGAGGGCACCGTCCTGCTGTCGGTCAGCGACTTCGACGGCCTGCCCATCTCCATCAGCCTGGGGGACGGCAGCACGCCGTTCATCATCGAGGAGATCGAGCTGCGCAACATCGCCAAGGATCCGAACGGCACCACCAGCGACCTGCAGGACATCGAGCTGCGGAGCTACGAGGTGCGCTACCGGCGGCGGGACACCGGCACGCGGGTGCCGCCGCCCACGGTGCAGGGCATCTTCGGCATCGTGCCGGTGGGCGGCACCACCGATATGACGAACGTGCCGTTCCTGTTCACCGACCAACTCCAGAATCCGCCGTTGAAGGATCTCGTGGATTTCGGCCGCGACACGGAGACCGGGACCGCGGTCATCGTCCTGGACGTCTCCATGCGTTTCTTCGGCCGTACCCTGTCGGGCGACGATATCGCTTCGGATCCGGCAACGTTCACGATTGAAGTCCGGCCTTGAGCCTTGCAGGAGCATTTTTATGAGACTTTTGAGGAACGCCTCTCGTCTGTCGCTGGCGCTTGCCCTGACCCTGGTCGTGGGCTGCACGGATTCGCCCACCGAGCCTTCGGGCAGCACCACCGTCACGCCCAAGCCGCCGGCGCCCGTCACCACCTTCACGGTGTCGGTCTCGGCCAGCCCGTCGGAGATCACCGCGGGCGGCACCGGCACGAGCACCATCACCGTTCAGGCGCGGCGTTCGGACACCGGACAGCCGCCGCCGGACCTGACGGAGGCGACCCTGACCACCACCCTGGGCGCCTTCGGCAGTCCGACCGGCCCGCAGACGGTGACCCTGCAACTGGTCAACGGCCAGGCCCAGGCCACCCTCTACGCCACTGACGCGACCGGCACCGCCACCCTCCGCGCCACGGTCGGCCCCAGCAGCGGGGCGGCCAACGTGCGGATCGGCGAGGCGGCGACGTTCTTCATCTCCTCGGTGTCGCCGAACGTCGGCAGCCCGCAGGGGGGAGAGCAGGTGACCATCCTCGGCGGCGGCTTCGAGCAGCCGGTGCGGGTGACCTTCAACGGCGCCACGGCCACGGTGCGGTCGGTCTCCCCGAACCGGATCGTCGTCACCACCCCCTCGGCCACCGCCGCCGGCGTGAACGTGGGCGTAGGGGAGAGCCAGCCGGTCAGCGTCGCCGTCACCATCAACGTCAACGAGGTCAACCAGGACATCGACATCATCGACCGCGGCTTCACCTACGCCTCGGGCGGCGGCACCCCCACGCAGCCGCAGGTCTTCAGCGTCAGCCCGCAGTCGGGCAACAACGAGGGCGGCACCCGCGTGACCATCGTCGGCGAGGGCTTCCAGTCGCCGGTGCAGGTGCTCTTCGGCCTCGGCACCAGCGCCGAGAGCTTCGACGGCGTCGAGGCCACGGTCGAGTCCGTGACCCCGACCCGCATCGTCGCCAGGACCCCGGCGGCCACCGGCTTCGGGCAGAACCTGAACAACCAGCTCGTCGACATCCTGGTCAAGAACGTCAACAACGGCTTCTCCACCGTCCGCCGGCAGCAGTTCAAGTACGGCACCGACGTGCTGATCACCGCCATGGGACCGGGCAGCGGCTCCTACCTCGGCGGCACCCGGGTGACCATCCAGGGGCAGGGCTTCGACGAGCCGGTCGCCGTCTCGTTCAACTTCGTCGACCCGTCGGTCGGCGTGGCGCAGCAGGTGGTCTCGGTCACCGGCACGCAGATCGTGATCCTCACCTCCCCGGCGCCGCTGCCGGACGAGTGCCCGGCGAACGGCCTGATCCAGGTCGACTCCATCCGGGTGGTCAACATCGACTCGGGCGACTCGGACGACGCCGACATCGGCTTCAACTTCATCGTCCCGACGCCGTTGATCTTCAACATCAGCCCGTCGGGAGGAACCCCGGGCACCAACGCGGTGATCTCGGGGGCGAGCTTCGGCCAGAACGTGCAGGTGCTCTTCGGCAACCCGGAGAGCGGCAGCGCGGCCCAGGTCCTCTCCAACACCTCGAGCTCGATCACCGTGCGGGTGCCGAGCGCGCCGCAGGGCTTCGCCTTCATCCAGGAGCCCTGCGACGGCAACGGCGACGGCGTCCCGGGCGGCATGCGCAACGCGCCCACGCCGATCACCGTCAGCGTCCGCAACCTCGACGGCACCAGTTGCGTCGGGACGCTGAGCAACGCGTACCTGCTGACGCCGCCGAACACCACCTGCAGCGGCGACACCTCGACGCCGCCGCCGCCGCCGACCGTGCAGTGCAACGACGGCTTCGACAACGACGGCGACACCCTGATCGACGCCGCCGACCCGCAGTGCACGGGGCCGACGGACAACACCGAGGGCAGCTAGCCGTAGCCCTCACTCCTGACGTACACTTTCCGGGGGCGGCCGTCCGAGGGATGGCCGCCCCGGTTCTTTTGTAGGGGAGGGGAATACGGACGAGCACGGACCAGCACGGACAAACAAGGACACCGTGCTTCGTCCTTGCCGGTCCCTGGTCGTCCGTGCTGGTCCGTGCTCCCCTGACTGGACGCGCCGCCGCCCTGCTCCGTATACTGGGTCGCTATGACTTCAAGAGCTGTTCTTCCATTGCTGTTGTTACTGACTCTGCTGCCGGCGGTGGGGTGCGACAGCGCGACGCCGGTGGCCCCCGACGGCGCGGTCATCACCATCAGCGCCAACCCCTCCCAGGTCGCCCTCAATGGGCGTTCCACCATCACCGTCGTCGGGCGCAAGCCGGACGGCCAGCCCCTGAACCCGGGGACGGAGATCCGGCTCAGCGCGGAGCGGGGCACGATCGAGTCCGTCGTGACCACCGACGACCAGGGGCGGGCCACGGCCACCTTCCGGGCGGACGGCCGGACCGGCGACGTGAAGATCACCGCCTCGACGGGCGGCGGCGACACCAAGGCGGAGACCACCGTGCTGGTCGGGCAGTCGGACTCCACGCGGCCGACGGTGCTCGTCAGCGTGACCCCCAGCACCATCTCCTTCGGTGCTACGGCGGAGGTCACCGTGATCGCGCGCAACGCGGACGGCACTCCGATCAACGGCGGGCGGGCCACCATCACGACCTCCCTGGGGAGGCTGGAGGACCCCACCCCCAACATCGTCAACGGTCTGGCTACGACGACTCTGGCAGCGGGACAGCGCGAGGGAACGGCGACCATTACGGCGATCGTCGGTTCCAGTGCTGCGGCGACCACGACGGCGACGATTGTCCTGGACGCGGCGACCGCTATCAGCGTGACGGCCACGCCGTCGGAGATCGACGCCGGCAAACCGGCGACGATCAGGGTTACGGCGACTGTCACCAACAACCGGGCGCAGCCGGTGGTGGGAGCTCTGGTGACCTTCGAGGCGGGACGTGGCGACTTCGAAGACACCCAGTCGGAAACCACGGATGAGCGTGGCCAAGCCACGAAAACCCTGACGCTCACGGCGGCTGATACCACCGGCACGTTCACGAGCTTCGAGGTAACCGCGAAAACGCCGTCGAGTTCGGGGAGCACCTTCCTCGAAGGCACGACGGAAGTGACGGTCAACCGCCCCAGTGGTGGCGGCGGCTAGCTCCCGATCCCGCGAATCCACTCCCCCGCGGCTTTCGCACAGCCGTGGGGGAGCCCCTGCTATAATGCGGCCACTTTGCTGTCATCCCTGACGCATACCGCCCGCCGTCCGCGCGTCCAACCGCAGCCCGAGGTGTGTCCGCATGAGTGACGGCGTGTTTCCCGACCGCCTCACCCAGCTCCGCAACCGCTGGGAATCCGACCCTTCCTCCCGCGTCTTCCTGCAACTGGCGGAGGAGTACCGCCATCAGGGACGGGTCAAGGAGGCGCTGGACGTCCTGGAGAGGGGGCTCAAGGAGCACCCCGGCTATCTCTCGGCCCTGGTGGCCAAGGGGCGGTGCCTCCTGGAGCTGGGCGAGCCCGATCCCGCCAGGGAGGTGCTCGAGCGCGTGGTCAAGCAGGACGCCACGCAGATGGTGGCCATCAAGCTGCTGGTGCGGGCGTATCTGGAGACCGGCGATCCCGACCGGGCGCGCGAGCGGCTCGACCTCTACTCCCTGCTGAACGACAGCGATCCCGAAATCGAAGAGCTGCGCCGGAGGCTCCAGACGATGGAACAACCGCCCCAGGCCGCGAAGGCGAGCGACGACATCTTCGACCTCGGCCGGCCGGCGCCGCCGCCCCCGGCCGCGGCGCCGGCGAGCCAGGACGATCCTTTCGCCGAGATCTTCGTCAAGCCCGTTCCGGCCGCCGCCGCGCCAGCGCAGGCACCCGCGCAAGCGCCCGTGCCGGAGGAGCCCGAGACGCCCGAGACGGAGGACGTCCTCTTCCCCGGCCTGTCCTCCCGCGACAGCCGGCAGCGGTACCTCTCCGCGCTCGCCGCCGAAGGGTTGTTCTCCTTCGAGCCGGAGCCCATCGTGGCCGCGCCTGTCGCCGCCGCGCCGCCGCCGGCCGTGGCGGCCGTGGCGGCCGCGGAGCCGGTGGTGGAGCCGATGATGGAGCCGCCGCCTCCCGCGCCGGCGCCGCCCATCCCGGGCATCCCGCCCATGTCGGCCTTCCCGGAGCTCGAGACGCCCCTGCCCACCGAGCAGGTGTTCTCCGGCTGGATTCCTCCGGCGGAGCCGGTGCCGGCGGTCTTCGCGGTCGAGGCGGTCGAGGCGCCGATGCCGGTCGAAGAGGCGCCGGCCTGGACCCCCGAGGCGCCGACCCTGGTCTGGCAGCGGGAGGAGCCCGCCGCCGCCGCTGGAGGAGCCGCCGGTCTTCGAGATCGAGGCACGGACGCCCTGGGCCGCGGAGCCGGCTCCGCTCCTGCCCGAGGCCGAGGCGCCGGAGCCGGTGGCCACCGTGGCGACAGTGACGCTGGGCGAGATCTACCTCCGGCAGGGGCATCTGGGCGAGGCCCGCCGGATCTTCGAGGAGGTCCTGCTCCGCGAGCCGGACAGCGCCGCCGCGCGCGAAGGCCTGGCGCGGGTGGCGGAGCGGCGGCGGGAGAAGCGTCCCCTGGAGGTGCGCGACCTGATGGCCGGCTACGAGCCTGGACACGACGGGGGCGAGGCCGAGGTGCGCTCCCGCAAGGCGTACCTCCTCACCAGCTATCTGAAGCGCCTGCGGGGAGGGAGCCAGAGCGATGTTTCTTGAGCATCTGAACCGCGTCAGCAGCCGCATCGAGGGGACCCTCGCGCTGTCCCTGGTGGCCAAGGACGGTATGCTCGTCGAGTCGTTCAGCTCGGACCCGGACCTCGACCTGGAGGTGCTGGCGGCCGAGCTGGTCTCCCAGGTGCGCTCGATCTCCAACAACCATCGCGAGCTGGACGTGGGCGAGGTGCAGCAGCTCTCGGTGACCACCGACCGGCTGACCCTGATGGTAAGCTCCGTCGCCTCGGACTATTATCTGCTTCTCGTCCTGGGCCCGGAGGGCAACTACGGGAGGGCCCGGTTCGAGCTCCGGCGAGCGCGTCTGCTCCTGGAGAGAGATCTCTCCTGATCCCCGGGGCGCGGCGTCGCCGCGGCGCCGGGGACAGGCCAAGGGGGCGTCTACGTGCTGACATTTGAACAGATCAAAGAGCTGATCGAGCTGGTCGCGCGCAACCGGCTCCAGGGCCTCGAGCTGGAACGCTCGGGGTTCCGACTGAAGATCGACGGCCAGCAGGCGGCGGCGCTGCCCGCCATGCCTGCGGACAACACCGCGGCGCCGCAGTCGGCGGCGCCGTCGCCCGCGCAGTCGGCGCCCGCGGCAGCCGCCCCGGCGTCCGCGCCGGGGCCGGCCGCGGCTCCCGCTCCGGCAGGCCCGCCGGCGGGCTCCCACATCGTCACCTCTCCCATCGTCGGCACCTTCTACCGCTCGCCGTCCCCCGACGCCGATCCGTTCGTGGAGGTCGGCTCGCGGGTGAAGAAGGGGCAGGTGCTCTGCATCATCGAGGCGATGAAGCTGATGAACGAGATCGAGTCCGACGTGGACGGGACGATCGTCGAGATCTATCCCCAGAACGCCCAGGCGGTCGAGTTCGGCGAGCCGCTGTTCGCCGTCCGGCCCGCGTAGAGGCTCATGATGTTCAAGAAGATCCTGATCGCCAACCGGGGCGAGATCGCGCTCCGCGTCATCCAGGCCTGCCGCGAGCTGGGCATCCCGACGGTGGCCGTGTACAGCACGGCGGACCGCGACAGCCTGCACGTCACCTACGCCGACGAGGACGTCTGCATCGGTCCGCCGCCCTCCAAGCAGAGCTACCTCAACATCTCGCGCCATCATCTCGGCCGCCGAGATCACCGGCGCCGACGCCGTCCATCCCGGCTACGGCTTCCTGGCCGAGAACGCGCACTTCGCCGAGGTGCTCCAGGAGTGCAAGCTCTCCTGGATCGGGCCGCGCCCCGAGGTCATCCGCCTGATGGGCGACAAGGCCAAGGCGCGGCAGACGGCCAAGGCGGCCGGCGTGCCCGTGCTCCCCGGCAGCCAGGAGCCGCTGGAAGGCGCCGAGGAGGCGGCGCGGATGGCGGCGGAGGTCGGCTATCCGGTGATCCTCAAGGCGTCGGCGGGAGGCGGCGGCCGCGGCATGCGCATCGTCGCACGCCGAGGAGGAGCTCGCGGGGCAGTTCTCCACCGCCCGCGAGGAGGCGGAGAAGGCCTTCGGCGACGGCTCGATCTACCTCGAGAAGTACCTGGTCGAGCCGCGGCACATCGAGTTCCAGGTCTTCGGCGACCATCACGGCAACGTGATCCACCTGGGCGAGCGCGAGTGCTCGATCCAGCGGCGGCACCAGAAGCTGATCGAGGAGTCCCCCTCGCCGGCCCTCACCCCCGAGCTGCGGGAGGAGATGGGCGCCGCGTCCGTGCGGCTGTGCGAGGCCGTGGGCTACGAGAACGCCGGGACCATCGAGTTCCTGCTCGACAGCGACGGCCGCTTCTACTTCATGGAGATGAACACCCGCATCCAGGTGGAGCACCCGGTGACCGAGATGGTCACCGGCATCGACCTGGTGAAGCAGCAGATCCAGGTGGCGGCGGGCGCGAAGCTGGAGATTCCGAGCGGCCTCAAGCCGCGCGGGCACGCCATCGAGTGCCGGGTCAACGCCGAGAACCCGAACACCTTCGCGCCCAGCCCCGGGCCGCTCAAGACCTTCCACCTCCCCGGCGGCCCCGGCACCCGGGTGGACACCCACGGCTACGAGGACTACGTCATCCCGCCGCACTACGACTCGCTGGTGGCCAAGCTGATCGTCCACGACCGCAACCGCGAACAGGCGATCGCCCGCATGTGCCGGGCCCTGGACTTCTTCGTGGTCGAGGGCATCCAGACGTCGATCCCCCTGCACAAGCGCATCCTGCGCGATCCGGACTTCGCGGCCGGCCGCATGTCGACGCGCTTCATGGAGCGATTCCTGCAAAGGGAAGCGCGGGCGGCTGAAGACGCGGGAAAATGACCGGCCCCGTCTACGCCATCGCCGACGCCGAGGCGTTGGCTCCCACGCCTCTGCCGCGGGCGGTGGCGGAGATGGCGGAGGCGGGCATCCGCTGGATCCAGGTGCGGGGCAAGAAGCTCTCCGGCGAGGCGTGGCACCGGACCCTGGAGGGCTGCTGCCGGGTCCTGGAAGGGAGCGGCGTCTCCCTCTGGGTGGACGACCGGGCCGACCTCGCGGCGCTTTTCCCCGTGGCAGGGCTGCATCTCGGGCAGACGGACCTGCCGCCGGCCGCGGCGCGGCGGGTGGTGGGGAAGGACCTGTGGATCGGCCTCTCCACCCACGGCGAGGAGCAGGTGGCGGCGGCGGACGAGGACCCCGAGGTGGACGTGGTGGCGGTGGGGCCGGTCTTCCCGACGGCCGGCAAGGAGCGGCCCGACCCGGTGGTGGGGCTCGCCTTCGTGCGCTGGGCCCGTGCCCGCACGGCCAAGCCCCTGGTGGCGATCGGCGGCATCGACGCCGGCAACGTCGCCGAGGTGCTGGCGGCGGGGGCGGACGCCGCCGCCGTGATCGGGGCGGTCTGCCGCGGCGATGTCCGGGAAAACTGCCGGAAGCTGCTGACGGCCGCGGGCGTATGAGGATCTATCTGACCGGCTTCATGGGCTCCGGCAAGACCACGGTGGGCCGCCTGCTCGCCGCGAAGCTCGGGGCGCCGTTCGTGGACCTCGACATGGAGATCGAGCGCCGCGCCGGCATGACGGTGCGCGAGATCTTCGAGCGGCTGGGGGAGCCGGCCTTTCGGCAAATGGAGGCGGAGGCCCTGCGAGGGACTTCAACCCTTTCGGACGTTGTGGTGGCGACGGGCGGCGGTACGATGACCTTCGAAGGGAACGCCCGTCTGATCGGCTCGAGCGGCCTCTCGGTCTGGCTCAACCCGCCGTTCGCGACCATCGCGGCGCGCATCGGCGGGGTGGGCAAGACCGACCGGCCGCTGTTCAAGGACGAGGTCCAGGCCCTCGCGCTCTACCGCGAGCGGCTCCCGGCCTACCGCCGGGCGGACCTGACGGTGGACGCGGCCCCGGACGAGGGGCCGGAGGAGATCGCGGCGAGGATCGCCCTCATGATCGGGGACCGACGGTGCGCTATCTGATTCTCTCGGACATGCACGCCAACTGGGACGCCTTCGAGACCGTCCTGCGGCGGGCCCGGCGCAAGCGCTACGACTCGGTGCTGGTGCTGGGGGACCTGGTGGGCTACGGCGGCGCGCCCAACCAGGTGGTGGACGCCGTGCGCCGCCTCGGCCCCCGCCTGTGGACGGTGCGCGGCAACCACGACAAGGTCGTGGCAGGCATCGACTCCGGGAACAACTTCAACCACACCGCCCTGGCGGCGGCGCAGTGGACCACCGGCCGGCTGACCCCCGCGAACCTGCGCTACGTCCGGGAGCTGGCCCAGGGTCCGATCGAGATCGAGAAGGGCGTGGCCATCTGCCACGGCTCCCCCCTGGACGAGGACACCTACGTCTTCTCCGACGTGGACGCCTGGGAGATCTTCTCCCGCTTCGACATGCCGGTGACCTTCTTCGGCCACACGCACATCCCGTCGATCTTCTGGCTGGAGGGGCGCGTGCTGGGGGTGCGGGCGTTGAAGGGGACCACCGGCCGCATCGAGCTCGCCCCGGGCGGGCGCTACCTGCTCAACCCCGGCTCCATCGGCCAACCCCGGGACCGCGACCCACGAGCGTCCTACATGACCTACGACAGCGAGCGGCGGGTGGTGCGCTGGTACCGCGTGCCCTACAACATCCCCGAGGCCCAGCGCCGCATCCGCCGGGTCGGCCTGCCCAACTCGCTGGCGGACCGGCTGGCGGTGGGGGCTTAGGGATTTACCGAAAACAGGACCTAAAGGACATAAAGGACGGGGTGGTGGCGTCCTTTAGGTCCCTTGGGTCGTTTAGGTCTTTTAGGTCCTTGCTGACCCTGCCGCCACCGCGTCCCGGATCCGCACCTCGCGGAACCGGTTGATCGTCGACAGCAGACCCCCGATGAAGATGATGTAGAGGCCGCCCCAGACGAGCTGGATGAGCGGCTTGCGGGTGACGTCCACCGAGAGCCTGGCCGGCAGCGACAGGCCCACGATGTCCAACGTCACGGTGCGTTCCTGGGGGTTGATCCCCGAGAGGACGATCTGGCCGCCGGTGGGGAGCTGCGCCGGCGGGGTCTCCACCGTGCCGTTCGCGGGGTTGATCCGGTAGAGGGTCAAGAGGTCGGTGGTCTGCCCGGCGCGGGTCACCGCCAGCCGCGCGCCGACCGTCAGCGGCTTGCCCTCGGACATCGCCGCCATGGCGTTGCCCTCGACCTGGAGGTCGAAGCCCACGAACTTGATCTCCAGGTCTCCGAGCGCCCCGGACTCCCCCTGGGCGAGCTGGAGCTTCGGCTGGCCCGGATCGAAGTCGATGGGCGAGACATAGAGGTCCTGGAACGGCGAGCTCTTGATGTCCGGGTTCGCCATCACCTGGCGGGTGCGGTCGTTGATGAACAGCTTTGGATAGACCGTGACCGGCTTCTGGCCGTCGCGGGCGACCACGACCTCCATGCGTTCCTTCTCGCGGCCCTGCCGCGGGATGAAGCGCTGGAAGGTGAGCGTCATGCCCTCCGTCTTCTTCGGCACCCCCTGGATCAGCGTCACCTTGGTGCTGTGGTCGTAGGCCGAGGAGGCGATGAAGCCGAGCAGCATCACGCCGACGCCGACGTGGGAGAGATAGCCGCCCATGGCCTTGAGGCCGCCCGCCCGGTAGCGGGCGACCGACTTCTGGACGTTGGCGGCGAGCGCCAGGGTGGCCAGGAAGACGAAAAGGATGTGGAAGACGTCGCGGACCTGCCAGACCACCGCGGCCACGGTGACCACGAGGCTGAAGACGAGCGGCCAGAGCATCCTGCGGAAGATCTCCCGCGGCGGCGTCCCCTTCCAGGCGAGGTACGGGATCAGCGCCAGCAGCAGGCCGATCAGCAGGGCGATGGGCAGGTTGACCTTGTTGTAGAAGCTGGGGCCGACCTGGCTGGGGTCCGCCATGAAGCGGGTCAGCAGCGGCGCCGAGGTGCCGATGGTGATGATCACGGCGGCGATGGTCAGGGTGATCGTCGACAGCACCAGGAAGTTGCCGCGGGAGAAGAACGGGTCCTCGTTGGGGGCGGTGGGGATCTCCTTCCAGCGGGTGGCCAGCAGGTAGAGCCCGAGGAGGAGGAAGACGCCCAGGATGATGGTGAGCGGCCCGGAGATGCCGAGGTCCACGAAGCTGTGGACCGAGAAGTCGGCGAGCACGCCCGAGCGGGTGAGGAACGTGCCGTAGAGCACCGAGACGTAGGTCAGGATGGTGAACAGGTAATTGGCCCGGCGGTACCGCCCCTGGGTGCGCTCCAGGTAGAGGCCGTGGATCAGCACCGTGCCGAAGATCCAGGGGATCAGCGAGGCGTTCTCCACCGGGTCCCAGCCCCAGTAGCCGCCCCAGCCCAGGGTCTTGTAGGCCCAGTAGCCCCCCATCAGGATCGCCGTGCCGAGGACCAGGAAGCCGCCGAGCGCCCACGGGTAGGCGCGGGCCGCCCAGCCGTCGTAGTCGCGGCGCAGCAGCGAGGCCATGGCGAAGGCGAAGGGGATGGCGGCCGAGGCGTAGCCGATGAACATGATCGGCGGGTGGATCACCATCCAGTCGTCCTGCAGCAGGGGGTTGAGCCCCGCGCCCTCGATGGGCGTCTGGCGCAGCATGACGAACGGGTTCTCCCGCACCAGGATGAGCAGCAGGCTCATCAGGGTCAGGGTGTAGATCCCCATCACCAGCGGCTCGTTGCGGCCGGCGGTGCGGCGCACGAGCAGGCCGATGACGGCCCCCCAGAACAGCCAGATGAGGAAGCTCCCCTTCTGCCCGGCCCAGAAGGCGGCGAACTGATAGTGCACCGGCAGATCGGTCCCCGAGTACTGGTACACGTACTCGACGCGGAAGTCGCGCATGATCAGCAGCAGGCCCAGCACCACCGCCGCGAGGACGATGGAGAAGGCGAAGAAGCCGTAGGAGCGGCGGGCGAAGGGCAGCGAGCCGGTGTCGCCGGAATGGACCCGCGCGTAGCCGTAGAGGGCCGCGAAGGAGAAGAGGAGCGCGGACCAGATGGCGAGCGCTCCGGGAAGATAGAACTGCGAGAGATAGTCCACGATCGCCTCCCAGGGCCCGAAGGTCCTAGCTGTACGTCTTGACCTCGGTCCCCTGATACTTGCTGGGGCACTTCACCAGCAGCTTCTCGGCATGGAACTCCTGGGCCTTGTCGTCATAGCGGCCGATGGCCACGATGCTGACGGCGTCCTCGAAGTTGGCCGGTTTGAGGCCCTTGTAGCGCACCTTCAGGGTCTCCTTGGTCTCGGGCTCCTTGAGAGTGAAGAGGAGGGAGCTCGAGGAGTCCTGGTAGGAGGAGCTCCCCTTCTCCAGCGCTCCGGCCACCTGGACGACGCGGTCGCCCGCCATGGCCTTCTCGTAGGAGACGTAGGGAGTCATCGACTCCTTGAAAGCGGTGAAGGAGAATCCGGCGAAGGCCACCAGGAGCAGCCCGCCAAACATGTAGATACGGTTCTTGGTCATGGCTCTCTCTCCATCTCGCGCAGCCTCTTGCCGAGGCGGAGCAGGTATACGAACAACCCGGTCCAGATGATCAGGTTGACGGCGACGATCCATCCCAGTCCACTGTCCATAGGATAAGAACCTCTACTCTAAAGGTGCCGATTTCCGGTCGGCGAGAGCCCAGACGCGGCAGCGCAGGTCGTGCATCCAGAAGAACAGGGCGGTGAAGCCGGCCAGCGACGCGAGCAGCACCCGCAGCATGCGGGGGTCCATGTCGGTCTGGCCCGCGGCGTTGACCACCGGCTCGGGATGGAGCGAGAAGGTGATGCGGGGGATGATGAAGAACAGGAACGGCGCCACCACCAGCCCCAGGGCGGCGTAGGCGGCCGAGAGCCGGGCGCGGGTGTCGGCGTCCTCGATGGCGGAGCGCAGGATCAGGTAGGCGCCGTAGAAGCAGAGCACCACCACGATCGAGGTCTGCCGGGGGTCCCAGTTCCAGTAGGCGCCCCACTCGACCCGTGCCCAGAGGGAGCCGGTCACGGTGGCGAGGACGCCGAACAGCAGTCCGAGCTCGACGGCCACCGCCGCGGCGCGGTCGTGCCGCGGCGCGCGCCCGCGGGCGAGGTAGAGGATGCTCCACAGCCCGGCGGCAAGGAACGCCAGGAAGGAGACCCAGGCCATGGGGACGTGGAAGAACAGGATGCGGCTCGACTCGCCGATGAACCCCTTGCCGGCGGGGGCGTAGAAGAACGCGCCCACGATCACCAGGGAGAGCCAGAGCCACAGCAGCCATGACAGAACGGTTTTCATGGGTTCCATACCACGGGGAAGAGCATGAGGGCGGCCACGGTGACCGCGCCATCATACAGAAGTAGCTGGGGCAGGGCCACTCCGGCGGAGTCCCCGGCCACGGCGTTGCGGGTCACCTCCACCACCATCAGCAGCAGGGGGAGCAGCACCGGGAAGGAGAGCACCGCGAACAGTGTCCCCTTGCCGCGCGCCTGGGCGATGATCGAGGCCACCAGCGTGCTGCCGGCGGCCAGGCCGTAGCCGCCCGCCGCCAGGATGGCCGCCAGCATCACCGGCGATCCGACGTCGAGGTCGGTCAGCACCAGGAAGAGCGGCGTGATCAGCGCCTCGAGGGCGAGGACCAGGGTCAGGGCGTAGAGCAGCTTGCCGCAGAACAGGGCGGAGGGGGTGGCGGCCAGGCGCAGGGCCGTGGCCGTGCGGGTCTCCTCCTCCTGGACGAAGGTCCTGGGCAGGCCCGCGGCCACCGAGAAGAGCAGGATCACCCAGAGGATCGCCGGCAGCACGGTCAATCCCATGGAGCCGAGCGGGCCGAGGCCGACGCTCACTACCACCAGGGTGGTGAAGGCGAAGAGGCCCAGGGTGTTGAGGGCGTAGCGGGTGCGCAGCTCGCACCGCCATTCCTTCATGAACACCGAGAGGGTCTCATGCGTCCAGAGCGAGGTGGGTGACGGCATGTCCGAAGTCCAGGGGAGAAGGGTTGGCGATCACCGCGAGCCCGCCCGCGGCCAGGTGCTCGGCGAGCATCTGGCGGACGGCGGCCTCGCCGGCAGCGTCGAGGTTCTGAAACGGCTCGTCGAGAAGCAGCAGCCGCGGGGAGTGGGTCAGGGCCCAGCCCCAGCGCAGGCGCTGCCGCATGCCGGAGGAGAGCACGCCCGCCAGCCTGTCGGTGGGCAGCCCCAGGCGTTCGACCACGGCCAGCCCGCGCTCCGGGCTCATCCGCCGCAGCCGGGCGAAGAATTCCAGGTTCTCCGCCACGGTCAGCTCGGCGTACATCTCCAGGTCCGGGGCCACCACCCCGACCCGCAGGCGGCGCTGCGCCGGGCTCAGGGGGCCGGAGCCGTTCTCGCGGTACTCGATGGTGCCGCCGTCCGGCGCCAGCAGGCCGGCCAGGCAGCGCAGCAGGGTGCTCTTGCCCGACCCGTTGGGGCCGGTCACCAGCAGCGCCGCGCCGGGCGCCGCTGCGCCGGAGACGCCCTTGAGCACCGACAGCCTGCCGAAGCGGCGGCGGACGCCATCGAACCGGAGAGAAGGGGCCTCGGACATGTGCGCAATATAACCGCGATTCCCGCCGGCCGCCCCCGCCCGCGGGGTGGGGCCGGGTTTCCTGCCCGGGAGGCCCCGCCGCCGTCCCGCCCCACCCGAAGGAGTGGGGTGGCTTCGTATACCATCCATGGCCATGACCACGAAGACGCCGTCCCGCGGCCTCGCCGCCCTCCTTCTGCTCCTGCTGTGCGCCTGCGCGCCCCGTCCCCGCACCGCGGCGGACCTCCCGGATCTCCAGGTCCCCGCCCTGGAGGAGAGGACCCTGCTGGCGGTCCTGGTGGACCGGCAGACCCTCGACGACTTCGCCGTCCAGCAGGCGCTCAAGGGGGACGCCTCCCTGCGCGAGGACCTCGCCGTGGCCCTGGGGCGCATCCCCGAGCCGCGGGGGCGGACGGTGCTGGAAGGATTGCTGATCGACGAGGAGCCGGCGGTGCGGCGGGCGGCGGCGTTCGGCCTCGGCGAGCTGGAGGCCCCGGAAGGTCAGGAGGCGCTCTTCCGCGCCCTGCGCGACGCCGACCGCGAGACCGGCGTGCTGGCCGTCGAGGCCCTGGGCAAGCTGGGCGCCCGGGTGGTCGACGTGGCCGAGGCGTTGCTCCCGCTGCCGGAGGAGGAGCGCTGGGCGCGGCTGCTGCCCCACCTCTTCCGCTTCAAGGAGGAGACCGTCGTGGCCCTGGCCGAGCGCGGGCTGACCAACCCGGACGCGGGGCTGCGCCTGCGCGCGGCCTACGCCCTCTCCCGCAACCCCCTCGCCCAGGGCCTGCCGGCGCTGCGCCGGCTCCTGGCCGACCCCGAGCCGCGCATCCGCGCCTGGGCCGCCCGGGCGGTCGGGCTGGTGGGGGGCGGGGAAGACCTGGGCCCCCTGCGGCCGCTGCTGGACGACGCCGATCCCGGGCCGCTGATCCATGCCCTCCGCTCCGCCCGCTCCCTGGTGGCGGCGGGCAAGGCGCCGGCGCCGCCGGACTGGGCGCCCCGCCTGGCGGCGCTGCTGGACGATCCGCGCCCCGGCGTGCGCGCCAGCGCCCTGGAAGCGGCGGGCGCCTGGTCGGCGGCCTCCCCGGAGCTCGCCGCGGTCCTGACGGCCCGCGCGTCCGGCGGCGAGACCTGGGAGCGGGGGGCCGCCCTGGTGTCCCTGGCGCAGGGGAAGCACCCGCGGGCCGCGGAGCTGATCGCCGCCGCCGCGGGCTCCCCGGACGAGGCCCTGCGGGCGCGGGCCGCCGAGGCCGCCGGCGCCCTGGGGTTGCCGGCGGGCGGCGCGCTGCTGGAGCGCCTGGCCGGCGACGCCGGCGCCCGGGTGCGGAGCGCCGCCCTGTCGGCCTGGCTCGCGGCCGACCCCGAGGCCGGCGAGGTGGCCCGCAAGGCCCTGGCCGACCCCGAGCCCGGCGTCAAGGGGGTGGCCCTCGGCTGGCTGGAGGAGCACCCGGTGGCGCCGCTGGCGGAGCTCCAGGCGGCCCTGCCGGCGGTCTACCGCCAAGGGCAGGAGGAGGAGGGGATGGCCGCCGTGCGCGCGATCGCCGCCCGCGCCGAGGCCGAGCCGCTGGAGCGCGGCGCCGCCATCGCGCTGCTGGAGAACGCCGCCGCCGCCGGCCCCTACGTGCTGCGCCGCGAGGCGGCGGCGAGCCTCGGCAAGCTGGGACGGCCGGTGCCGCCGCTGGCTCCGGCGGACACCGGCCGGGGGACGAACGCCTACCGCGAGGTCGTACAGCGCACGCGCAAGCCGAGGACGGTGGAGATCCGCACCCAGCGGGGCGTGATCACCGCCCGCCTGGACTGCCCCCAGGCCCCCTTCACCTGCCTGAGCTTCCTCAACCTGGCGGGCCAGGGCTTTTACGACGGCCTGACCTTCCACCGGGTGGTCCCGGACTTCGTGATCCAGGGCGGCGACCCCAAGGGGGACGGCACCGGCGGGCCAGGCTACACGATCCGCGACGAGATCAACCGTCTGCGCTACGGCCGCGGCGTGCTGGGCATGGCCCTGGCCGGCCCGGACACCGGCGGCAGCCAGTTCTTCATCACCCTCTCCCCGCAGCCCCACCTCGACGGCGGCTACACGATCTTCGGCGAGGTCGTCGGCGGCCACGAAGTCCTCGACCGGATCCGCATCGGCGACAAGATCGAGACGATTGCCGAGGTGCGGTAGACTCCCGTCATGAAATACCGAATCGCCGTCCTTGCCGTCCCTGCCGTCCTTCTGGCCCTTGCCGCCACCGCCCTGGCCGACGACAAGAAGGACAAGAAGGAGGAGAAGGAGGAGAACGTGCCGATCGGACCCGTCACCCGGGAGGCTATCGAGGCCGCCGCCCCTGAGTGGGTGCAGGCGCTGGTGGAGGCGAAGCCGGACGCCGCGGCGGCGCAGGCCCTCGCCCAGGTGGAGCCGGGCGCCGAGGTGACCGTCTTCCTCGGCACCTGGTGCGGCGACAGCCGGCGCGAGGTGCCCCGCCTGTGGAGCGCCATCGACGCGGCCGGCGGCATGGTCCCCTTCAAGGTGACCTACATCGGCGTCGACCGGGAGAAGAAGGACCCGGCGGGCCAGGCGGCGAAGAGCGACATCCGGTACGTGCCGACCTTCATCGTGGTCCGCGACGGCCGCGAGGTGGGCCGCATCGTCGAGTCGTCGCCGCACGGCGTCGAAGCTGACCTGCTGGCCCTCCTCACGGGGAAGGCCCAGGGCGTCATCTCCACCCGGGAGGATCTGGGCGCCGGCGCCTCCTCCCATCCCTGATCACGAGCTGCTGAAACTTTGATCTTGGGGCTGCGTATCCACCCATGACGCGGGGAGCGGAGCCATTGACCGACGAGGATCTGGTGACCGCGGTCCTCGAAGGCGATCGGGACCGCTTCGGCGAGCTGATCGACCGTTATCAGGGACGCCTCGTCAACTATCTGTTCCGGCTGCTGCGCAACGCCGACGACGCGCACGACCTGGCGCAGGAGGTCTTTGTCAAGGTGTACCAGGTCCTGGATCGCTTCGATCCGCACTACAAGTTCTCCACCTGGCTGTTCCGGGTGGCGCAGAACGCGGCGATCGATCAGATCCGCAGGCGCCGTCTGAAGGTGGTCTCGCTCCGGCAGGAGGACGACGAAGGGGAGGGCCGGGACTGGGACCTTCCCTCTCCGGAGCGGGGACCCTATGGCGAGTTGCGCAACCAGGAGCGGGGGGCGGCGATCCAGGAGGCGATCGAGACCCTGCCCTGGGAGTACCGGGAGCTGATCCTGCTGCGCCATTTCGGCGAGCTGCCCTACGAGGAGATCGCGCGGCTGAAGCAGATGCCGCTGGGGACCGTGAAGAACAAGCTTTTCCGGGGACGCCAGATGCTCAAGGAGAAGCTCCAGGACTTTCTCAGCGATTGAAAAAGGGTTCGGGGGAGAGGTCATGAACAGGCCCGATCACAGCACCTACATCGAATGGTTGAACCTGGACGCCGACGGCCTGCTGGAGGGTGAGGAGAGGTCGCGCCTGGAGGAGCACCTGGCGGCCTGCGCCGGCTGCCGGCGCGAGCGGGAGGATCTCCAGGTCCTGAACGGGCTGCTGCGGCGCTCCGCCGTCGCGGTGCGGCCGGACTTCCGGCAGGCGGTCCTGGCGTCCCTCCCCACGGCGGGCTGGGAGGCCCGCGCCTCCCAGGGCTGGCGCTTCCCCGCGGCGGTGCTGGTGCTGCTGGGCGCTCTCGCGGCCGGCCTGCTGGTCGCCGACTCGGTCCCCTCCTCCTCCGGCTTCTCCACGCTGGCCGCCGTGGGCAGCCTCTTCCGCGCCGCCGCCCTGGCCGGGGCCGGCCTGCTCGCCGCCTCCTGGAAGGGGGTGGGGCTGGTCGTCGAGCGGGTGATCTCCTCGCCCGCCAGCCTGGGGGCCTTCGGCTTCCTGGTGCTCTGCCTCAACCTGCTGCTGATCTCGCTGCTCCGCCGCAAGCGCCCGGCCCGCCAGGCCGAGGGCGCGACTTCCGATCCCGGACGGTGAAGCTCTTCCTCTGCGCGACGCTGCTGTCCCTGCTCGCCCTGCCGACCCGGGCCGGCGACGAGCCCGCTTTGCGTCTGGAGCCGGGGAGCGTCACGCAGCAGCTCGTGGGCGTGGGGCGCGACGTGATCGTCGCCGGCGAGGTCCTGACGGACGTCGCGGCCCTGGACGGCTCGGTGGACGTCTCCGGCCGCGTGAACGGCGACGTGGTGGTCCTCCGGGGTGATGTGCGGCTGGCTTCCACGGCCCGCGTCGGCGGGGACGTCTTCGTGGTCGGCGGCACGGTGCGCACCCACGGCGGCGCCCAGGTCGGCGGCCGCATGGTCTCCTATCCCACCGCCTCCAGCGCCTGGCTCACCCTCCTGGAGGGGCCGAGCATCGGCCTCGGCTTCGCCTCCCGGCTGGTGCTGGGGACCAAGCTGGCCCTGGTCGCCGCCTGGGCGGCGCTCCTGCTCCTGTTCTTCGCCGCCAGCGGCCGGCAGGTGGTGGAGACCGCCGACGGCGTGCGGCGCGAGCCCTTCCGCAGCTTCTTCGTGGGCCTCACCGGCATCGTCTGCCTGGTCCTCACCGGCCTCTTCTTCAGCGCCTTCGCCCGCGGCGTCATCGGCGTGCCGCTGCTGGTGCTGGTGGTCCTGCTGGCCATGGTGCTGAAGCTGTGGGGCATGGTCGCCGTCTTCTACGCTCTGGGCGAATGGATCTCCCGCCGGCTCCTGCGGCGCCGCTTCCGGCCCCTCAACGCCGCCACCCTCGGCCTGCTGGTGCTCGGGGCCGTCAAGTTCCTCCCCTGGTTCGGCGTCCTGGCCTGGACCACCGCCACGCTGATCGGCGTGGGCGCCGCCCTCTCCACCAAGTTCGGCCGCCGCGAGCCCTGGTTCGAGCTGGCGTAGAACCCTATTCGCGAAATCTGATAAGTTACGCGCCAGCAAACCTCCGTTCGAGGGAGTCACTGGCATGCGCTCCGCGGTGGGGAGAGTCGCGCTCCTCCTGTTCGTCTCCGGCTTCTGCGCCCTGGTCTACCAGACGGCGTGGCTCCGTCTGTTCCGGCTGATCTTCGGCGCCTCCACGGCCGCTTCGGCCGCGGTGCTCGCCATCTTCATGGCCGGCTTGGGGCTGGGCGGCCTGCTGCTGGGCCGCCGGGCCGACCGCCACCCCTCGCCGCTGGGCTTCTACGCTCTGCTGGAGGCCGGGATCGCCGTCAGCGCCGGCCTGTCGCCCTGGCTGGTCGGGCTGGTGGAATGGGTCTACATCTCCCTCGGCGGCAGCGCCGCGCTGGGGCTGGCCGGGAGCACCCTGGCGCGACTGCTGCTCGCCGTCCTGGTGCTGGGGCTGCCGACCTTCCTGATGGGCGGCACGCTGCCGGCCCTGGCGCGGGCCGTCGAGCGCTCGACGGACGCCGGCCGGCGGACCGTGGGCCTGCTCTACGCCGTCAACACCCTGGGGGCCGTGCTCGGGGTGATGCTCACCTCCTTCTTCGCCCTCGAGACGCTGGGGATCCGCAAGTCGGTGTGGATCGCGGCGCTGCTCAACCTGATCGTGGTCCTGGCCGCCCGCAGCCTGGCGCGGGAGCTGGCGGCCCGGCCTGACGCGCCGGCCGCTCCGCAAGCCGCCGAGCCCGAGGTGGAAGGGAAGGAGCGGATCGGCTGGCTGGTGCCGTTCGCGGCCGGGCTGGTGGGCTTCGCCTTCCTGCTCATGGAGCTGGTCTGGTACCGCATGCTGGCGCCGCTGCTGGGCGGCTCCTCCTACACCTTCGGCCTGATCCTGGCGGTGGCCCTGCTGGGGATCGGCCTCGGCGGCCTGCTCTACGGCGCCGGCGAGGCCCGGCGGCGGCCCACGATGCTCTCCTTCGCCGCCACCTGCGCCCTGGAAGCCCTGTTCATGGCCCTGCCCTTCGCCCTGGGCGACCGGGTGGCGGTGCTCGCCGCCCTGTTGCGGCCGCTGGGCACCGCGGGCTTCCCGGCCCTGGTGGGGGCCTGGTCCGCGATCACGGCGCTGGTGGTGCTGCCGGCGGCGATCGTGGCCGGCTACCAGTTCCCGCTGCTGATCGCCCTGCTGGGCGAGGGGCGCCGCCGGGTGGGCCGCGAGGTGGGGGTGACCTACGCCGCCAACACCCTGGGGGCCATCCTGGGCTCCATCGCCGGCGGCTTCGGGCTGATCCCCCTGCTGACCGCGCCGGGCGTCTGGCGCCTGGTGACGGCCCTGCTGCTCGGGCTGGCGGCGCTGACGATCCTGGCCGGGCTGCGCGCCGGGGCCCCGCGCCGGGCCGCCCTGGTGCCCGTGGCGGCGGGCGTCCTGGGACTCGTCTGCTGTCTCGCCACCGGCCCGACCGCCTTCTGGCGGCACTCCCCGATCGGCGCCGGCCGCATGCCGACCGCCCACTGGACCGGACCGAACGAGATCCGCGGCCAGGTCGGCCAGAAGCGCCTGCGCACCGTCTGGGAGGCCGACGGCGTGGAGAGCAGCGTCGCCCTCGATCTCACCGAAGAGTACGCCTTCACGGTCAACGGCAAGGCCGACGGCAGCGCGCTGGGGGACTCCCCCACCCAGGTGATGGGCGGCCTGGTGGCGGCGGCGCTGCACCCCGAGCCGAAGCGGGTGCTGGTCATCGGCCTGGGGACGGGGAGCACGGCCGGCTGGTTCGCCCGCATCCCGTCCGTGGAGCGGGTGGACGTGGTGGAGCTGGAGCCGGCCATCGAGCATGTGGCGCGGCTCCTCTCCAGCATCAACCTGGACGTGCTCTCCAACCCCAAGGTCCGCGTCTACGAGGGGGACGGCCGGGAGCTCCTGCTCACCACGCGGGAGCGCTACGACATCATCTTCTCCGAGCCTTCGAATCCCTACCGGGCGGGGGTGGCGAGCCTGTTCAGCCAGGACTTCTACCGCGCCGCCGTCGGGCGGCTGCGGCCGGAGGGCATCTTCCTCCAGTGGCTGCAGGGCTACGAGATGGACGCGCAGATGCTGCGCACGGCCTACGCCACGCTGACCTCGGTCTTCCCGGCGGTCGAGAGCTGGCACGTCCACTACGCGGACACGCTGCTGATCGCCACGGCCAAGCCCCTGGTCCATGACTTCGACCGGGCGCGGCGGCGCATGGCCCGGGAGCCGTACCGCTCCGCCCTCGCCCACACCTGGGGAGTCGACGGCGCCGCGGGGCTCTACGCCGGCTTCCTCGCCGCGCCTTCCTTCATCCGCGCGGTGGCCGCCGCCGCCGGGGACAGCGTCAACACCGACGACCGGCCGATCCTGGAGTTCGGTTTCGCCAGGAACCTGGGCCGGCCCGGGCTGATCGACCTGTACGACGTGGCCGAGCTGGTGAAGGCGCGCGGGGAGGACCGTCCGGCGGGCCGCGGCGTTCCCCTGGACCAGGGCCGGGTGGGGGAGATGCGGGTGGCCCTCTCCGCCTACCAGGAGGAGATCTACCCCGATCCCGACCCGCGCGGCGGCCGCGCGGCGCGGCTGCGCATCGCCGCCCGCCATGCCTGGGCGCGCGGGGACTTCCAGCGCGCCTGCGGCTACTGGTTCCGGCAGCCGCAGCCGCCCAGCGCCCATGCCGACCTGCTGCTGGTGGCCGAGTGCCTCGCCGCGGCGGCAGACGCCCGCCTGCCGCGGGCCGCCGCCGGGCTCGCCCGGGAGCAGCCCATCGAGGCCGAGATGGTGCTGGCCCGCTGGCACCTGGCGTCCGGCCGGCCCCGGGAAGCGTCCGAGAGCCTCCTGAAGGCGCTCCGGGGCTATCAGAAAGACCCCTGGGTCTACCGCCCCCTGGTCCGGCGGACCCTGCCGATGGCCGTCGACCTGGCGCGGTGGGACCGCGCCGTGGGGCTGCGGATCTTCGAGACCCTGGCGCGGCCGTTCTCCACCGACATGTTCCACCACCAGCGGCTCCTCAGCCGCGTCTGGCTCGCCCGCGAGCTGGGCTCGCCGCGGCTGTGCGCCGAAGCCCTCGCCGCCTTCGAGCCCCACGTGCCGTGGGAGGAGCAGGTCCTGACCTTCCGCTACGAGTGCTACCAGGCGGCGAAGAGCCCGCTGGCGGAGCGGGCGCGGCAGGACCTGGAGAGTTACCGCGCCGCCGCTCCGCCCGTCATGACCATGGCCAGCCGATAGGAAGCCTGAAGGATGCGTTCAGCCGTCGCGAGAGTCGCCCTCCTGTTGTTCGTCTCCGGCTTCTGCGCCCTGGTCTACCAGACGGCGTGGCTCCGGCTGTTCCGCCTGATCTTCGGCGCCTCCACGGCAGCGTCGGCCGCGGTGCTGGCCATCTTCATGGCCGGCCTGGGGTTCGGCGGCCTGCTGCTGGGCAAGTGGGCCGACCGCCACCGCTCGCCGCTGGGCCTGTACGCCGCGCTGGAGGCGGGCATCGCGATCTCGGCCGGCCTGTCGCCCTGGCTGGTGAAGCTGGTGGAATGGATCTACATCTCCCTCGGCGGCAGCGCCGCGCTGGGTCTGGCCGGGAGCACCGTGGCGCGGCTGCTGCTCGCCACCCTGGTGCTGGGGCTGCCGACCTTCCTGATGGGCGGCACGCTGCCGGCCGTGGCGCGGGCGGTCGAGCGCTCGACGGACGCCGGCCGGCGGACCGTGGGCCTGCTCTACGCCGTCAACACCCTGGGAGCGGTGCTGGGCGTCCTGCTGACCACCTTCTTCGCCATCGAGGAGCTGGGGGTCCGCAAGACGGTCTGGATCGCGGCGCTGCTCAACCTGCTGGTGGTGCTGGCGGCGCGGAGCCTGGCCCGGCGGCTGGGAGAGAGCCCGACGGAAGAAGCCGCCGCGGCGGACGAAGCTCCCGGAGCGGAGCCGAGGATCGGCTGGCTGGCGCCATTCGCGGCCGGGCTGGTGGGCTTCGCCTTCCTGCTCATGGAGCTGGTCTGGTACCGCATGCTGGCGCCGCTGCTGGGCGGCTCGGTCTACACCTTCGGCCTGATCCTGGCGGTGGCCCTGCTGGGGATCGGCCTCGGCGGCCTGCTCTACGGCGCCGGCGAGGCCCGGCGGCGGCCCACCATGCTCTCCTTCGCCGCCACCTGCGCGCTGGAAGCGCTGTTCATGGCCCTGCCTTTCGCCCTGGGCGACCGGGTGGCGGTGCTCGCCGCCCTGCTGCGGCCGCTCGGGGTCTACGGCTTCGCCTCCCTGGTGGGGGCCTGGTCCGCGATCACGGCACTGGTGGTGCTGCCGGCGGCGATCGTGGCCGGCTACCAGTTCCCGCTGCTGATCGCCCTGCTGGGCGAGGGGCGCCGCCGGGTAGGCCGGGAGGTGGGGGTGACCTACGCCGCCAACACCCTGGGGGCCATCCTGGGCTCCATCGCCGGCGGCTTCGGGCTGATCCCGCTGTTGACCGCGCCGGGCGTCTGGCGCCTGGTGGCGGCGCTGCTGCTGGGGCTCGCGGCGGTGACCACCGTGGCGGGCCTGCGGGCGGGAGCCCCGCGCCGCGCCGCCCTGGTGCCCGTGGCGGCGGGCGTCCTGGGAGTCGTCTTCTGCCTGGCCACCGGCCCCACCGCCTTCTGGCGGCACTCCCCGATCGGCGCCGGCCGGGTGGAGACCGCCAAGTGGACGGGGCCGAACGACGTGCGGCGGAACATCGAGGACCTGCGGCGTCGCGTCGTCTGGGAGGCGGACGGCGTGGAGAGCAGCGTCGCCCTCGACCTCACCACGGAGTACGCCTTCATCGTCAACGGCAAGGCCGACGGCAGCACGCTGGGAGACTCCCCCACGCAGGTGATGAGCGGCCTGGTGGGCGCGGCGCTGCACCCGAACCCGAAGCGGGTGCTGGTGATCGGCCTGGGGACGGGGAGCACGGCGGGCTGGCTCGCCCGCATCCCCTCCATCGAGCGGGTGGACGTGGTGGAGCTGGAGCCGGCCATCGAGCACGTGGCCAAGGTCCTCTCCAAGGTCAACCTGGACGTGCTCTCCAATCCCAAGGTCCACCGCTACGACGGCGACGGCCGGGAGTTCCTGCTCACCACGCGGGAGACCTACGACGTCATCTTCTCCGAGCCGTCCAACCCCTACCGGGCGGGGATCGCGAGCCTGTTCAGCCAGGACTTCTACCGGGCGGCGGTGGGCCGGCTGCGGCCGGGCGGCATCTTCCTCCAGTGGCTGCAGGGCTACGAGATGGACGCCCACATGTTGGGCACGGCCTACGCCACGCTGACCTCCGTCTTTCCGTCGGTCGAGAGCTGGCAGATCCATTACTCCGACCTGCTGCTGATCGCGACCGCCGAGCCCCTGGCGCACGACTTCGACCGCGTGCGGGCGCGGATGGCCGGCGAGCCCTACCGCACCGCCCTGGCCCGCACCTGGGGGGTGGCGGGGGCGGAGGGCTTCTACGCCGGCTACCTGGCCGCGCCGTCCTTCGCGCGGGCGGTGAGCGAGGCCGGGGGGACCGGCATCAACACCGACGACCGCCCCGTGCTCGAGTTCGGCTTCGCCAAGAGCCTGGGCCGGCTGGGCCTGTTCGACGTCGCCAGCCTCCTGGACCTGTTGCGGGCGCGCGGGGAGCACCGCCCGGCGGGCCGGGGGGCGCCCCTGGACTGGGCCAGGGTGGGGGAGATGCAGGTCGCCATGTCCGCCTATTCCGAGGGGGTGTTCCCCGATCCGGACCCGCAGGGGGAGCGCGGGGCGCGGCTGCGCATCGCCGCCCGCCACGCCGCCGCCCGCGACCAGCTCCGGGAGGCCTGCGGGTTTTGGCTCGCCCAGCCCGAGCCCCCCCGCATCCACGCCGACCTGCTGCTGGTGGCCGAGTGCCTGGCCGACGCCGCCCACCCCCGCTTGCCGCAGGCCGCCGCCTGGCTGGCCCGCGAGCAGCCCATCGAGGCCGAGATGGTCCTGGCCCGCTGGCACGCCGCCGCCGGCCGGCCCCGGGAGGCGACCGGCCACCTGACGGCGGCGTTTCAGGCCTACCGGCAGGACCCCTGGGTCTACCGCCCCCTGGTCCGGCGCACCCTGCCGCTGGCCATCGACCTGGCGCGGGGGGACCGCGCCCTGGGAAGGCGGCTCTACGACGGGCTGTCGCGGCCGTTCTCCACCGACATGCTGGAGCAGCTCCGGCGGCTCGTCCGCCTCTGGGTGGCCCGGGAGCTGGGAGAGCCGCGGCTGTGCGCCGAGGCTCTCGCCTCCCTGGAGCCTCACCCGCCGTGGGATGAACAGGTGTTGGAGTTCCGGTACGAGTGCTACGCGGCGGCGGGGAGCCCGCTCACGGACCGGGCGTGGGAGGCCCTGGAGGCGTTCCGGGCCGACGCGCCGCCCGCCCTGAAGGCGGATCTGGCGAAGTAGGAGTCATCGCATGCGTTCAGCCGTCGCAAGGGTCGCCCTTCTCCTTTTCGTCTCCGGCTTCTGCGCCCTGGTCTACCAGACGGCGTGGCTCCGGCTGTTCCGCCTGATCTTCGGCGCCTCCACGGCGGCGTCGGCCGCGGTGCTGGCCATCTTCATGGCCGGCCTGGGGTTCGGCGGCCTGCTGCTGGGCAAGCGGGCCGACCGCCACCGCTCGCCGCTGGGCCTGTACGCCGCGCTGGAGGCGGGCATCGCGGTCTCGGCCGGCCTCTCGCCCTGGCTGGTGGAGCTGGTCGAATGGGTCTACATCTCGCTCGGCGGCAGCGCCCGCCTCGGATTGGCGGGGAGCACCCTGGTGCGGCTGCTGCTCTCCGTCCTGGTGCTGGGGCTGCCGACCTTCCTGATGGGCGGCACGCTGCCGGCCCTGGCGCGGGCCGTCGAGCGCGGCACGGACGCCGGCCGGCGGACCGTGGGCCTGCTCTACGCCGTCAACACCCTGGGCGCGGTGCTGGGCGTCGTGCTGACCTCCTTCTTCGCCCTGGAGATGCTGGGCATCCGCAAGACGGTCTGGATCGCGGCGCTGCTCAACCTGCTGGTGGTGCTGGCGGCGCGCAGCCTGGCCCGGAGCCTGGCGGCCGAAAGCCGCACGGAGGAGGCCGCGGAGGAGGCCGTCGAAGCGGGCGAGCGGTCGCGGATCGGCTGGCTGGTGCCGCTGGCGGCGGGGATCGTCGGCTTCGCCTTCCTGCTCATGGAGCTGGTCTGGTACCGCATGCTGGCGCCGCTCCTGGGGGGCTCCTCGTACACCTTCGGCCTGATCCTGGCCGTGGCCCTGCTGGGGATCGGGGTCGGCGGCCTGCTCTACGGCGCGGGGGAGGCCCGGCGGCGGCCCACCCTGCTTTCCTTCGCCGCCACCTGCTCCCTGGAAGCCCTGTTCATGATCGTCCCCTTCGCCCTGGGGGACCGGCTGGCGGTGGCGGCCGCCCTCCTGCGGCCTATCGGCGGCGCCGGCTTCCCCGCCCTGGTGGGGGTCTGGACGGCGATCACGGCCCTGGTGGTGCTGCCGGCGGCGATCGTGGCCGGCTACCAGTTCCCGCTCCTCATCGGCCTGCTGGGCCAGGGGCGCCGCCAGGTGGGCCGGGAGGTGGGGGTGGCCTACGCCGCCAACACCCTGGGGGCCATCCTGGGCTCCATCGCCGGCGGCTTCGGCCTGCTCCCGCTGCTGACCGCGCCCGGGGTCTGGCGGCTGGTGGCGGTCCTGCTCCTGGCTCTGGCGGCGGTGACCGCGCTGGCCGGGCTGCGGGCCGGAGCCCCGCGCCGGGCGGCTCTCACGCCCGCGGCGGCGGGCGCCCTGGGGCTCCTCCTCTGCTTCGCCGCCGGTCCCTCGGCCTTCTGGCGGCATTCCCCCATCGGCGCCGGCCGGGTGGAGACCGCCAAGTGGACCGGACCGAACGACATCCATGATCAGGTCTCGCAGATGCGCCAGCGCGTGACCTGGGAGGCGGAGGGGGTGGAGAGCAGCGTCGCCCTCGACCTCACCATGGAGTACTCGCTGATCGTCAACGGCAAGTCCGACGGCACCGCCACCGCCGACGCGCCGACGCAGGTCCTCAGCGGGCTGATCGGCAGCATGGTCCATCCGAACCCCCGCCGCATCCTGGTCATCGGCCTGGGGACGGGGAGCACGGCGGGCTGGCTCGCCCAGGTCCCGTCCGTCGAGCGGGTGGACGTGGTGGAGCTGGAGCCGGCCATCGCCCACGTGGGCCGCGTCCTCGCCAAGGTCAACCTGGACGTGATGTCCAACCCCAAGGTCCGCCTGTACGCCGGCGACGGCCGCGAGTTCCTGCTCGCCACCGGCGACTCCTACGACCTGATCTTTTCCGAGCCCTCGAACCCCTACCGGGCCGGCGTCGCCAGCCTCTACAGCCAGGACTTCTACCGCGCCGCCCTGAAGCGCCTGCGGCCGGGCGGCCTCTTCCTCCAGTGGCTGCAGGGCTACGAGACCGACTTCCAGGTGGTGCGCACCGTCTACGCCACCCTCGGGTCGGTCTTCCCGGCGGTGGAGAGCTGGCAGACCCACCGGGTGGACCTGATGCTGATGGCGAGCCGCGAGCCGGTGGCGCACGACACCGCCCTCGTCCGGGCGCGGGCGGCCGCGGAGCCCTACCGCACGGCCCTCTCCCGTATCTGGGGCGTGGCGGGCGCCGAGGGCTTCTACTCCGCCTACGTGGCCCGGCCCTCCTTCGCGCGGGCCGTGGCCGACGCCGAGGGCTCCGCCGTCAACACCGACGACCGCCCGATCCTGGAGTTCGGCTATGCCAAGAACCTCGGCCGCTTCGGCCTGTTCCAGCCCGCCGACCTCCACGCCCTGGCGAAGCCGCGGAGGGAGAACCGGCCGGCGACCCGCGGCGAGCCGCTGGACTGGGCGCGCGTCGAGGAGGCGCGGGTGGCGCGGGCCGCCTGGTGGGGCGAGTCCCTGGAGGACCCCGACCCGCAGGGGGACCCGGACGCGCGGCGCCGGATCGCCGCGCGCCAGGCCTTCGTGGACGACCGCCTGCCGCCGGCCTGCGCCTCCTGGTTCGGGCAGCCGGAGCCGCCCCGGTTCCATGTCGACAAGATGCTGGTCAGCCTGTGTCTCGCCACGGCCGGCCATCCCCGCGCTCCGGAGTACGCCGCCCTGCTGGCCGGGGAGCAGCCCGTCGAGGCCGACCTGGTGCTCTCCCAGTGGCACGCCGCCTCGGGACGGCCGGCGGAAGCGGGCGAGCATCTCCTGAAAGCGTTCGCGGGGTTCCGGCGCGACCCCTGGATCTTCCGCCCCCTCGTCCAGCGGGTGCTGCCTTCCACGGTCACCCTCGCACGGCGCGACCCGGCCCTCGGCGAGCGGCTCCTCCGCTCCCTCGACCAGCCCTTCGCCGTCCGCATGTTCGACCGCCAGCGGCTGATCACGCGCATCTGGCTGACCCAGGGGCTGGGCGCGCCGGAGCTCTGCGCCCGGGCCATCGCCCCGTTCGAGCCGCACTCCCCCTGGGAGGCGAGCTTCCTGCGCTACCGTTACGAGTGCTACCGCAAGCTGCGGCACCCGCTGGAGGGCCGGGCGCGGCGCGACCTGGCGGACTTCCTGGCGCAGGCGCCTCCCAGCCTGGCGGAGGGCCTGGAACCGGCGCAGCCCTCTTCTTGACCCTCCGTCTTCGATCCCGTACGCTCCCGTTTCGCCCGATCCGGGGCGGCTTGGGAGGGGTCTATAGATGGGTTCCATTCGGACGATCGGAGTGGTCGGCGCGGGCACCATGGGTCACGGGATCGCCCAGGTGGCCGTCCAGAGCGGGTATGACGTGACGCTGGTGGACGCCGTGCCCGCGGCGCTGGAGCGCGGCCGGACCCAGATCGGCAAGGGCCTGGAACGGCTGGTGGGCAAGGGCAAGCTGAGCGCCGAGGACCGCGACGCCGCCCTCGGCCGGCTGACCACCGGCGGCGACCTGGGAGCCCTGGGGAACGCCGACCTCGTGGTCGAGGCGGTCGTCGAGCGGCTGGACGTCAAGCAGGGCGTCCTCTCCGAGCTCGACCGCGTCTGCCGGGCCGAGGCCATCCTGGCGACCAACACCAGCTCGATTTCCATCACCAGGCTGGCGCGGTCCACCTCGCGGCCGGAGAAGGTGATCGGCATGCACTTCATGAACCCGGTGCCGGTGATGCAGCTCATCGAGGTCATCCGCGGCCTCGCCACCAGCCAGGAGACCTACGACGCCGTCGAGGCCGCCTCCCGCAAGATGGGCAAGACGCCGGTCGAGGTCCACGACGCCCCCGGCTTCGTCTCCAACCGCGTGCTGATGCCGATGATCAACGAGGCCATCTTCTGCCTCTACGAGGGGGTCGGGAAGGCGGAGGCCATCGACGAGGTTATGAAGCTTGGGATGAACCACCCGATGGGTCCCCTGGCGCTCGCCGACCTCATCGGCCTGGACGTCTGTCTCGATATCCTGCGGGTGCTGCACGAAGGTTTCGGGGACCCCAAGTACCGGCCCTGTCCGCTGCTGGTGAAGATGGTGGACGCGGGGTACCTGGGCAGGAAGTCGGGCCGGGGTTTCTACGACTACAGTCAGGCCTGAGGGAGAGAACACAGCGCCCATGTATTGCCAGGTCTGCGGCGCCCCCAACCGGGACGACCACGAATTCTGCGTCCGCTGCCACCAGAAGCTGCTGGTGCTGTCGGGCCCCATGCGCGAGGACGAGGACTCCTACGAGGAGACCGCCGAGGAGAGCTTCTCCTTCGACGAGCACCTCCTGGAGCGGATCTCGATCCTGGAAGAGGCGGTCAAGCGCACCGCCGAGACGGTCCGCCAGCTCCTCGGCGCCCTGCACAAGCAGGAGAAGAACATCCTGATCAATCAGACCGGCCTCTCCGCCCTGCGCGAGCTGCTGGAGCAGAAGAAGTTCATCGGCTGGGACGAGTGGAGCGAGCTGTGGGAGTCCAAGATGGACTACCAGCTCCTGGCGCTGGAGAAGCGCGAGCGGTTCCTGGCCATCAAGGAGCGCATCGCGGCGCCTCTACCACGGCGACAAGCGGAAGCTCTTCCTCCAGCATCTGGAGGACGCCGAGTACGCCCTCTTCGCCTTCGACATCGAGCGGGCGGTGGCGGCCCTGGAAGCGGCCTACAAGCTCGACCGGGGCAACTACGAGCTCGCCTACTTCCTGGGCGAGACCCACTTCAACGAGGGCGACACCGAGTCCGCGCTGACCTACTTCTCGCGCGTCCTGGAGGTCAAGCCCGACCACTACGAGGGGCTGGTCTACAGCGGCGTCATCCACTACGAGCGGGGGGACCACGACGCGCGCCGAGGAGTACCTCGAAGCGCGGCGGTGGCGCATCTATCCGGACAGCTTCCTGCCCCACTTCAGCCTCGGCGCGGTCTACGCCGGCAAGGGCAACCTCGCCAAGGCCGTGCTTCTTCCTGGAGCGGGCGGTGCAGGTCGATCCGGTGCCGCAGGCCCTGTTCCTGCTCGGGAGCTGCTACTACGAGATGGGCAAGCTCTCGCTCGGCGATCGACTGCCTGCAGGAGGCGGTGCGGCACGATCCCGGCTTCGAGGAGGCCCACCACCTGCTCGGGCCTCGCCTACCTCGACCGCCACTGGACCCGCAAGGCGCTGGACTCCTTCCGCCAGGCGCAGCGGCTGAACCCCAAGAAGCTGCAGTACCAGGACCTCGTGCGCTACCTCTCCGGCCACGCCGGCTCGCCGCTGCCCGAGGTGCGACGGCGAGGCCGGGCGTCTGGTTCAAGAAGGGGCGAGGAGCTGCGCGCGCCCGCGACAACCTCAAGCAGGCCCACTGCCTGCTACCGCCGCGCGCTCGCCCTGGAGCCCGGAGAACCCGACCCTGCTGATGTCCTACGCCCTCCTCTGCCTGCACATGAACCGCAACCAGGAGATCGAGGCGGTGACGCGCAAGGTGCTGGACCTCAACCCCGGCGAGATGCTCAAGGCCACCGCCTACGCCGCCCTCATCGAGGCGCTGCGCAGCCAGGGCAAGTTCCGCGAGGGCAACCGCATCGGCGAGCTGCTGCTCGACGAGGGCAGCTCCAACTTCACCAAGTCCATCGCCTACTACGAGATGGCGTACAACCTGGCGGAGATGGAGGAGGACCTCGACGAGGCCCTCGAGCTACGCCCGCCGCTCGGTCGAGCTGGCGCCGGACGAGATCAAGCAGTTCCCGCTCGCCGCCCTGGGCTGGGTGCACTACAAGCGGCAAGGAGTTCGACAAGGCGATCGACTTCCTCTCGCGGTCGAGCGAGCTGGGGCCGTCGTCCACCACCCTGACCCACCTCGGCATGGCGCTGCTCGCCTCGCGGCGAGGAGGACCAGGCGCGCACGCGTGCTCGCCCACGCCCGCAGCCTGGGCGAGCGCGGCGGGGCGCTGCAGGAAAAGATGATGGAATGCATGAAGGATTCGACGCGCCTGATCGAACGGGCGCGCCGGACCGCACGGAAATAGAGACAGAACGGAGACCCGATGCGCTGGAGCCGCTACTACCTGTACACCACCCGCGAGGTGCCGAACGACGCCGAGGTGATCAGCCACCAGCTGATGGTGCGCGCCGGCATGATCAAGAAGGTCGCCGCCGGCATCTACACCTACCTGCCGTTCGGCTGGCGGAGCCTGCAGAAGCTCATGAACATCGTGCGCCGCGAGATGAACGCCGCAGGCGCCGTCGAGCTGCATGATGCCGGCCATCCAGCCGGCCGAGCTGTGGAGGAGTCCGGCCGCTGGCAGCGGTACGGCAAGGAGCTGCTGCGCATCAAGGACCGCCACGAGCGCGACTTCGTCTTCGGCCCCACGCACGAGGAGGTGATCACCGACACCGTGCGCCGCGACGTCAAGAGCTACCGCCAGCTGCCGTTCAACCTCTACCAGATCCAGACCAAGTTCCGCGACGAGATCCGGCCGCGCTTCGGCCTGATGCGCGGGCGCGAGTTCATCATGAAGGACGCCTACTCCTTCCACGCCACGCGCCGAGAGCCTCGACGAGGCCTACGAGGCGATGCGCGCCGCCTACTGCCGGATCTTCGAGGCCTGCGACCTCGACTACAGCGTGGTCGAGGCCGACACCGGCACCATCGGCGGCTCGGCCTCGCACGAGTTCATGGTGCGTGGCCGAGACGGGCGAGAGCGCGGTCGTGCGCTGCCCGTCCTGCGGCTACGCCGCCAACGTCGAGCGCGCCGAGACCCGGCGGGACCCGGAGAACATCGAGGGCGGCGAGGCGTTCCCGCAGCAGGCGATGCAGGAGGTGGCGACCCCCGGCAAGCACGCCGTCGAGGACGTGGCCCGCTTCCTCAAGGTGGCGCCGAAGCGGCTCGTCAAGACGCTGATCTACGAGACCGAGAAGGGCCTGGTGGCGGTCCTGGTCCGCGGCGACCGCGAGGTCAACGAGGTCAAGCTCGCCAACCACCTCGACGTCCAGCACCTCGCCGCTCGCCGAGCGAGGAGAAGGTGCGCGAGGCGACCGGCGCGCCGGTCGGCTTCGCCGGCCCGGTGGGCCTCGCAGGGCATCCGCGGTGGTGGCCGACGAGTCGGCATCCGCGGCATGACCAACTTCGTCACCGGCGCCAACAAGGGCGACGCCCACTACGTCGACGTCAACTGGGGCCGCGACGTCGACCTCTCCGACTTCGCCGACCTGCTGCTGGTCAGCGGCGGCGACCCCTGCCCGCGCTGCGACGGCACGCTGGAGCTGTTCCGCGGCATCGAGGTCGGCCACATCTTCAAGCTGGGCACCAAGTACTCGGAGAAGCTGCGGCTGCAACTTCACCGACGAGGCGGGCGAGGACAAGCCCGATGATCATGGGCTGCTACGGCCTCGGCATCGGCCGCACCGTCGCCGCCGCGATCGAGCAGAACCACGACGAGGACGGCATCATCTGGCCGCTGCCGCTCGCGCCGTTCGAGGTGCTGCTGCACGCCGCTCAACCCCGAGGACGCCGAGGTCAAGCGCGTGCGCCGAGCGAGCTCTACGGCCAGCTCCTGGCGAAGGGCGTCGACGTCCTCTTCGACGACCGCGACGAGCGTCCCGGCGTCAAGTTCAAGGACGCCGACCTGATCGGCATCCCCGTCCGCGTGACCGTCGGCGCCAAGTCGCTGGCGGACGGCAAGGTGGAGGTCTCCCTGCGCCGCGACCGCGAGAAGCAGATGGTGGCGCCGGGGGAGGCGGTGGGGAAGGTGTTGGAGCTGCTGGGGTAGTAGAATTCAGTTCGAGGAGATCTCGATGCAAGTCTTTCACGCGATCTACGAGAATGGGGTCTTCCGGCCTACGGAACCTGTCGACCTGCCTGAGGCGGTCGAAGTTGAAGTCGAGCTGCGGCTGGTGACCCCTCCGGCTGCGGAAAAGCGGCTGGACGCTATCTACAACCTCCTTGAGGCACGGTTTGAGTCTGGAGAACCCGACGTGGCTGCTCGGCACGACGAGCACCAACCGTGACCGCCGTCCCGGTCTTTCTCGACACCGTCGGCCTGCTGGCCCTCTGGGACAGCAGCGACCAGTGGCACCTCCCCGCGACCCAGGCCTTCCAGGAATTATCCAAGGGGCGGACCAGCCTGTACACCAGCTCGCTGGTGCTCCTGGAATGCGCGAACGCGGCGGCGCGGCGGCCGTACCGCACGGTCGTCGCGGCCCTGTGGAACGAGATGAAGGCCGCAGATCTCGTCTTCCAGCCCACTGAGAAGGATCTGGAGGAAGCGTGGGCGGACTACGAGCGCGGACCGGTGGGAGGGCCTGGCGTCGTAGACCTGGTCTCGTTCCGTGCCATGCGTCACTTGGGGATCGAAAGAGCCTTCACCAACGACCGGCATTTCCGGACCGCGGGCTTCCGGGTTCTTTTCTAGGATTCGTAGACGACTGTGCTATTGTAGTCGTACACCACTTTCAGTGGACGACTACAATGCCTACTCTCCTGCGTATCGATCCCCGGGACGCCCGTCCGATCTGGCGGCAGATCGAGGAGGGGATGCAGCACCTGATCGCCCGCGGCGCCCTGCCGGCGGGCGCGCTCGTCCCCTCGGTGCGGGACCTCGCCCGCGAGCTGCAGATCAATCCCGCCACGGTCTCCAAGGCCTACCAGCGCCTCACCGACGCCGGCGTGCTCGCCGTCCGCCGGGGGGAGGGGACGTTCGTGGCGGCGGCGCCGCCGCCCTCGTCCGATACGCGCCGCACGGGCAGGCTGCGGGAGGAGGCGGTGCGCTACGCCAGCCTGGCGAAGACCCTGGGCGCCAGCCATGAAGAAACCCTCGCGACCCTCGAAGAAGCCTGGGACAGCCTGGAAGAAGAGGAAGAGCCATGGCCCCGATCGTCCTTGAAGGCCTGACCGTCCGCTACGGCGAGCGGGCGGCCCTGGACGACGTCTCGCTGACCGTTCCGGAAGGATCCGTCTACGCGCTGCTGGGCCGCAACGGCGCCGGCAAGTCGTCTCTCGTCCGCTGCCTTCTGGGACAGCAGAAGCCCGCGGCGGGCCGCGTCCTGCTCTTCGGCCGCGACGCCTGGGACCACCGCGCCGAGGTCCTGCAGGAGGTCGGCGTCGTCCCCGAGGAGCCCGACGCGCCCGCGTCGATGACCGCGCGCCAGCTCTCCCGGTTCTGCGCCCGCCTCTACAGATCATGGGACGGCAAGGGTCTGGAGGAGCGGCTGCGGCGGTTCGGCGTCTCGGACGAGACCCCCTTCGGCCGGCTCTCCAAGGGACAGAAGGCGCAGGTGGCCCTGGCCCTCGCCCTCGCCAGCTCGCCGCGCCTGCTGGTCCTGGACGATCCCACCCTGGGCCTCGACGCCGTGGCCCGCAAGGACCTCTTCGAGGAGCTGATCGGCGAGCTGGCCGACCGCGGCATCACCGTGCTCATCACCACCCACGACCTGGCGGGCGCCGAGCGCATCGCGGACCGGGTCGGCATCCTCCGCAAGGGCCGGCTCGTCCTCGACGAGGAGATGGAATCCCTCAGGAAGCGATTCCGGACGATGAGCTTCGCGGCCGTCGGGGGCGGCGAGCCCAGGGTCTCCACCCTGACCCTGGAGGAGATCTTCATCGCCGCCACGGACGAAGGGAAGGGCTGATGAGAGGGTTCGCCGCGGTCTTCGGGCGCGAGGTGTCCGAATGGTGGAAGTCCCTGGCCGTCGCGTCCCTGGCCCTCGGCGTACTGGCGGCGGCGCTCCCCGCGTTCATGAACCGCCCGGAATTTCCCACGGCGGAGCTCCGGAGCGCGATGTCGCTCCTGTTCGCGTTCCTGCTGAGTGCCGCGCTCGCGCTGCTCCTCGGCGGCACGGTCGTCTCCTCGGACTTGTCGGAGAAGCGGCTCGGCTTCTACTTCACCCGGCCGCTCCCGGGTTGGGCGTTGTGGACCGGCAAGATGACCGCGGCGGCGGCGCTGGCCTGCGGCGGCGGCCTCCTGGTCCTCGTCCCCTCTCTGCTCCTGGGGAGCGGCCCCGGGCTTCGCGGAGATCTGGAGACTGTGCTCCCGGTGAGGATGGGCGACCTGGGATGGGTGCCGCTCCTGGGGATCTGCGTGCTCTATCTGCTGCTCGCCGCGCACGCCCTCAGCGTCATTCTCCGTGCCCGCTCGCCCTGGATCGGCCTCGACATCGCGGCTCTGGGATGCATCGCAGCCCTGTTCGCCATGGCGCGGGAGCGGCTGATCCTCGCCGGCGTGACGGGATCCTCCCCCGTGATGGCGACGGACATCGGCCTGCTGCTGCTGATCCTGCCGATCCTCTTCACGGCGGGAGCCGTCCAGGTCCTCCACGGCCGGACCGACATCCGCCGGGGCCACCGTTTCCTCTCGGGCACGCTCTGGGGTCTGCTCCTCGCCCTCATGCTGTTGTTCGAGGTCTCTTCCCGATGGATCGTCCACGCCTCCCCCGCGGACCTGCAAGCCGTCTCCGCCGTGACCGCTCCCGGCGAGGGCTCATGGATCGCTCTCAGCGGCCCGGCCCGAGGGCGGCTGGGCTACCAGCCGTCCTTTCTCTACGACGTTTCCACGGGACGTTTCACCCGCCCGCGGTTCGGATTGAGCTACTACGTGGGTCCGACGCTTCCGTTAGGATTCTCCGCGGACGGCAGGCGGGCGGTCTGGATGGAATTCCAGGACCGCCCGTTCGGGTCGCCCCTGGTCGTCTGCTATCAGGACCTCGACCGGCCGGACGCCGAGCCGGTCCGCACGAACATCCTCTTCGAATCATTCCCGCTGCCGGAAGCCCTGGCCGTATCGCCGGACGGCGCCCGCTTCGTCACGATCCACAAGCGGCGGATCCTGGTGACCGAGGTCGGGACGGGCCGGCTCCTGGCCTCGGTCCCCGAGCCGATGGACATCCCCTTTTCCCGCCTGTTCTTCGTAGGCCCGGACCGCGTCCGGCTCTACGTCTCCACCGGTGTCCAGGACATGCATTCGGTGGTCTCGGAGCTGCAGGTGTTCGAGGTGAACGTCCCCGCCGCCACGGTGGAACGGACCGGCCGCGTGTCGAGCCTCCCGGGCTACCGGGGCTGGAGCCTCAGCCCGCCGGGAGACCGGGCCATCCTCAGGAGCCGCAAGGAGCTGCGGCTCCACGACGCCCGCACGGGCGAGCTGCTGGTCAGTCTCGAAGGCGGCGGCCGGCGCTTCGCCTCGTTCCTGAGAGACGGCCGGGTGGCGGCGAGCCGCTCGACCCCCGAAGGCATGGAGCTGCGCATCCTCGCTCCCGACGGCCGGACCGAGCTGCGACGCTTCCGCTTCCCCGGGAGCCGGCGGCTGGCTATGGTGGACCAGCCCGCGGCGGACCGGCTGCGGATCGCGACCGCGGGCACCCTCGACCAGCCGCGGGATTGGGACGTCCGGCTCCTCGATCTCGGGACCGGCAAGGTCCGTTCCGCCGCCCGGCGTACCCTGACCGTGGTGGATTTCCTGGAAAACGGCCCCGCATTCGACGCCGCCGATACGGACGGCGTCGTCTGGTACGACTGGGCGGCGGGCCAGGACCGGGCGATTCTCAAGAATCTATAGCTCGTCGATCCATCGTACGCGCCGCCGATCTCTACTACGCGCCGCCTCCGGATCGTACGCGCCGCCGATCCCCAGTACGCGTCGCTGTTCGCCAGTACGCGCCAGCGACGGATGGTACGCGTCGCATATCGCTGGTACGCGTCAGCGATCCATAGTACGCGTCCCATAAGGCCGCTACGCGCCGCCTATCGCTAGTACGCGTCAGCCAAGCATCCTTTGCGCCGCCGATCCTTGGTACGCGTCGCCTATCGCTAGTACGCGCCGCCGATCGCCAGGTCCGCGCGTCTTCCGCTACCTCGTACAAACTGTCCATCTTTTGGACAACCGCCTCATAATGGCCGCTTTGTCCAGAATGATGTCCCTGAATAGTCTTGACAATCTCGAATTGTCCATATATTGTCCATATTGTAGGGCAGCAAGGATACCAACGAGCTCAAACCAAGAGGAACTACGATCATGCGGAAGTCCCACATTTTTCTCTCTCTCGTGGCGCTGGTCTGCGTCCTGGCCTTCAGCTTCCAGGCTTCGGCCGGGGACATGAACAAGGCCAAGCCGGCCGACATCGTGGACACGGCGGTGGCCGCCGGCGAATTCAAGACCCTGGCCAAGGCCCTCCAGGCCGCCGGTCTGGTCGACACGCTGAAGGGGCCCGGCCCGTTTACCGTCTTCGCCCCTACCGACGCGGCGTTCGCCAAGCTGCCGGCCGGCACCCTGGACGCCCTGCTGAAGGACAAGGCGAAGCTCACCCAGGTGCTGACCTACCACGTGGTCCCGGGCAAGGTCACGGCGGCTGACGTGGTCAAGCTGACCTCGGCCAAGACGGTCGAGGGCCAGAGCGTGGCGATCGACGCCAGCAACGGCGTCAAGGTCGGCAACGCCAAGGTGGTCAAGGCGGACGTGATGGCGAGCAACGGTGTGATCCACGTGATCGACACCGTCCTGATTCCAAACTGAGTCGGATTTCGGGTCCGGCACCCGGGGGGGCGGAGGTGAAGAGGAGAGCGGGGGGTGCGAGAGTGGGTGAGGGGTGGGAGAATGAGCTGGGGGCGGGTGAGTGATCGTTGCCCCGCAACGATCTCCGGGTGCCGGCGTTTCTTAGAGTAGGACCCTGCCAGTTGAGGGAGCTGGCCGGGAAACCGCGTTAGGAGGTATAAGGGAACCGGAAGACCACTAGCCGGGACTCATCCGTAGAAGGAGTTGAAGGAGACGCCATGACGCACCGAACCACGGACCGACCGCCCACCCGCCAACTGGGGTATGGCTCCGTCCACCGGAGGAAGACCGTGGACTTCGTCTTGGAGTATCTGCGGACGGAGAACCGGGAGCCCGACCTGCGGCCGGACGCCGAGCTGCACGGCCAGCGGCAGCGTCTCCGTCGTCAACCCTGGCGCCAGCCCCTCCGCCCGGGCGTCCACGAAGTTTCCACCATGGAGCTGATCCGCCGCTACGAGGCCAAGTTGAAGGGGCACTGAGGCCGATCGATTCATCCTCCTGGCCGGCTGTGTCAAGATCCCGGCCATGGACGCCGCCCCCGTTCCCGTCAATCACGAATTGGATGGCTGGGACCTTTTCTGGGCCCGCCTGGAAGGGCTTCCCGGCGGAGAGGAGCGGATCGACGGTCTACGGCGGTCCACCGTCGAGCGGGTCCGGTCGGCCTTTGATCCCGAGACCCTGCCGTCGCACCCCACCGTAGCCGCCCTGCGGGGGCTGTTCCGGGCCGCCGGCTGCGATCCCACGCGCTACCGCCCATCCTCGGAGGCCCTCCTGCGCCGGGTGCTCAAGGGCGACGACCTGCCGGTCATCCACCCCCTGGTGGACCTCAACAACTGCCTCTCGATCCTGCTGGCCGTGCCCTGCTGCGTGATGGGGGAGGGGACGTTCACGCCGCCCGTGACGCTGCGGGCGGGGCGGCCCGGCGAGAGCTACGACTCCCTGCGCGGTCCTTTCAACCTCGAAGGGAAGCCCTTGATGGAGGACGCCGAGGGGCCGTTCGGGACGCCGATCACCGACAGCCAGCGGGTCAAGGTGAAGGACGGCACCGCCGGCGGCTGGATCGTGGCCTACCTGCCGCGCGGCGTGGTGACGCCTGAAGCCGCGCGAGAGGCTCTGGACGCGCTCCTGGCCGAATCGGCGGTGGCGAGGGTGTTGGACTCAGGGGTTTCGCGATGACCATCACCCACCTCTTCACCGACCTGGGCGGAGTCCTGCTGACCAACGGCTGGGACCGCGGTCTGCGCAAGCTGGTGGCCGCCCACTTCGGGATCGATCAGGCCGAGATGGACGAGCGCCATCACCTTACCTACGACACCTACGAGGCCGGCAAGATGCCTCTCCCGGAGTACCTGCGGCGGGTGATCTTCTGGGAGCCCCGGAGCTTCACGCCGGACGAGGTGGTGGACTTCATGCTCTCCCAGGCCCGCTCCTTCCCCGAGATGATCGAGCTGGTGAAGGGCCTCAAGGAGAAGTACCGCCTCCAGGTAGTGGTGGTGAGCAACGAGGGCCGGGAGCTGACGGCGGACCGCATCCGCCGGTTCCACCTCAAGGAATTCGTGGACTTCTTCATCGTGTCGAGCTACGTCCACTTCCGCAAACCGGACGAGGACATCTTCCGCGTCGCCCTGGACGTCGCTCAAGCGGAGCGCGGCGAGGTGGTATACCTGGACGACCGTCAGATGTTCACCGAAGTGGCCGGCCGGATGGGGATGCGCTGCATCTGGCACCGGGACTACGCCACGACGCGGGGGGCGCTGGCGGAGATGGGATTGGTGCTCTGATGAACACTGAAAAGGATGATCAGATTGTGGTCGTGCCACTCGATGAGTACAACTCCTGGAAAGAGACCCTTTATCTGTTGTCCAATCCCACTAATGCTGAGCACCTGCGGCGATCCATTGCCGAGGCCAATACTGGCAAGGTAGAGGAAAAGATCCGGGGAGGATTACGATGAGTTCGGAGTCGTCCCCGACCGCCTTCGTGATCTTCGGCGGCGGCGGCGACCTGACGTGGCGCAAGCTGGTTCCCGCCCTCTACAACCTCTGGCTCGACAAGGCCCTCCCCGAGCCGTTCCGCATCTTCGCGCTGGACCTCAAGGACATCTCCCAGGAAGCCTTCCTGCGGCACCTGCGGGAGGGGATCGACAAGTTCAGCCGGCGGGGTAAGGTCGACGAGGAGGCGTGGGGGAAGCTCGCAGCGCACATCGTCTACCGCCGGGCGGATTTCTCCGAGGCCGGAGCGTTTCAGCGTCTGGGCGAGGACCTCGCCGGCTTCGAGAAGGAGCTGGGCAAGCCCGCGGTGCGCGTCTTCTACCTGGCGGTCCCGCCCGCGGTGATGCGTCTCATCGCCGGCGGACTCCACGAAGCGGGACTGGCGTCAGATATCCAGCGGGCGCGGCTGGTCTTCGAGAAGCCCTTCGGGCACGACCTTCAGAGCGCCAGGGAGCTCAACGCTTTCCTGGCCGGGCTGTTCCAGGAGACGCAGATCTACCGGATCGACCACTACCTGGGCAAGGAGCCGGTGCAGAACATTCTGGCCTTCCGCTTCGCCAACTCCGTCCACGAGCCGCTCTGGAACCGGCGCTACATCGACTCGGTGCAGATCACCGTGGCCGAGAGCGAGGGAGTCGGCACCCGGGGCGGTTACTACGAAAGCGCCGGGGCTCTGCGGGACATGGTGCAGAACCACCTGATGCAGGTGCTCTGCCTCGTGGCCATGGAGCCGCCCGTGACGTTCGAGGCGGACGAGCTGCGGAACAAGAAGATGGACGTGCTGCGGGCCATCCGCCGCATGAAGGTGGAGGAAGTCCACGAGCGGGTGGAGCGCGGCCAGTACGTCGCCGGGCTCGTCCATGGCGAGAAAGCGCCGGGCTACCGGGAGGAGCCGGGAGTCGATCCCCAGTCCACCACCGAGACCTTCGTGGCCCTCAAGCTGTTCCTGGACAACTGGCGCTGGCAGGACGTTCCCTTCTACCTGCGCACGGGCAAGCGGCTGCCGGTGCGGGCGTCGGAGGTCTGCATCCAGTTCCGGCCGGTCCCCCACCAGGCGTTTCCGAAGTCGGCCATCGGCGAGATGGAGCCCAACCGGCTGCTGCTGGGCATCCAGCCGCACGAGGGGATCGTGATGCGCTTCCAGGCCAAGCGTCCGGGCGCCAACATGCGCCTCGCGACCGTGGAGACGCGCTTCAGCTACGAAGAGGCGTTCCGGGTCTCCGAGCCCGAGGCGTACGAGACCCTGCTCCTCGACGTGGTCGAAGGGGATCCCGCCCAGTTCATGCGCTGCGATCAGGTGGAAGAAGCGTGGGAGATCGTGATGCCGATCCTCGAATACTGGGCGGAGCAGGGGCCGTCGGATCTGGGGACCTATCCCGCCGGCACCTGGGGGCCGGAGCAGGCGCATTTCCTGGCGGCGCGGGACGGGCGGGTGTGGGTGGAGCCGGGGGTTAACACCGGCTCCACCTGATCGTACTGCCTACCGGTTCACGCTGGACATGTCCGGATACCGCTGCCCGGCCGCCGCTCCCTTCGGGGCGACTTCGTCGATCCGCCGCAGATCCTCTTCGCTCAGCTCGATGTCCAAGGCGCCGACGTTCTCCTCCAGGTACTGCCGCCGCTTGGTGCCGGGGATGGGCACGATGTGCTCCCCCTGGGCCAGCACCCAGGCGAGGGCAAGCTGGGCCGGGGTGCACTTCCTGGCGGCGGCGATCTCCTCGATGCGGGTCACGAGATTCAGATTCTTCTGGAAGTTTTCGCCCTGGAAGCGGGGGGAGTTGCGGCGGTAGTCGTCCGCCGGCAGGTCGTCGAAGCTGCGGAACTGGCCGGTGAGGAAGCCGCGGCCGAGGGGGCTGTAGGCCACGAAGCCCACGGCCAGCTCCCGGCAGGCCGTGAGGATGTCGTCCTCCGGGTCGCGGCTCCACAGCGAATACTCGGTCTGCAGGGCCTCGATGGGGTGGACGGCGCAGGCGCGGCGGAGGGTGTCCGGACCAGCTTCCGAGAGGCCCAGGAACCGGACCTTCCCCTCCTCGACGAGGCGGGACATCTCCCCCACGGTCTCCTCGATATGCGTGGCCGGGTCCACCCGGTGCTGGTAGTAGAGATCGATGGTGTCGACCCCTAAGCGGCGCAGGCTGGCCTCGCAGGCGGAGCGGACGTACTCCGGCTTCCCGCTGATGCCCTGCCAGCCACCGTCCTCCGTGCGCATGATGCCGAACTTGGTGGCGATCACCACGCGGCCGCGCCGGCCCTTGAGGAAGCGGCCCAGCAGCTCCTCGTTGGTGAACGGCCCGTACATGTCCGCGGTGTCGAAGAACGTGATCCCCAGCTCGAGGGCACGCTCCAGGGTGGCCATCGACTCGGAGTCGTCGCGTCCGGCGTAGAAATCGGACATCCCCATGCAACCCAGGCCCATCGCCGAAACGGTGAGCCCGCCGCGTCCCAGTTGTCGTGTCTTCATGGTGCGGTCTCCTTCTTGTCCTTGCCGTCCTTCTTTGCCGGCGGCGCCTGCGGCAGCGGCTTGCGCGGCAGGGGCTCCGGCCGCATGGCCGCGTTGTAGAGGAAGGCGGCCATGATCGTCGACGCCTGGATCATGTCCTTCGGCTGGACGTGGTCGTAGGTGTCCAGGTTCGTGTGGTGCGTGCGGGTGGAGTAGTCCAGGTTGTCCTGGATGAACTGGAACCCGGGCAGGCCCACCCGGTCCAGCGACACATGGTCGGTGCCGCCCGTGGAGCGCATGGTGACGGTGGTGGCCCCGAGGTCGTGGAAGGGCTCGAGCCAGGCCTCGAAGATCGGCTTTACGGCGGCGTTGGTCTCGGCGTAGATGCCCCGCACCATGCCGCTGCCGTTGTCGAGGTTGAAGTAGGCGGCGAGCTTGCCATGCGCGGGCTTGAGCTGGAGCGGCCAGGTCTCCGCGCGGTAGCGCTCCGGCAGGGCTTTCTGTTCGGGGTCGGTGGTCTCCGGCCGGGTGGCGAAGTGCTGCTTCGCGTAGGCGAGGGAGCCCAGGAGCCCCTGCTCCTCGCCGGTCCAGAGGACGAACCGGATGGTGCGCCGGGGCTTGACCCCCAGGGCCTTGAGGATGCGCGCCGCCTCCATCACCACGGCGCTGCCGGCGGCGTTGTCCGTGGCGCCGGTGCCCGTGTGCCAGGAGTCGAGGTGGGCGCCGGCCATGACGATCTCGTCCTTCTTGTCCGTGCCGGGGATCTCGGCCACGACGTTGTAGGACTTGAGGTCGTCGTCATGGAAGCGGGCGGCGACGTCGACCTCCATCTCCACGGTCTTTTCGTTGTCCAGCAGGCGGAGGATCTGGTTGTAATGCTCGGCGGCCATCACCAGAGCCGGGACGCCCACGCTCTCCCCCGGCTCCCAGGAGCCGCCGCCGCTCACGCGCACGATGCCGTTGATGCGCCCGCTCGCCTCCACGGTCGCGAGGACCTTCTCCTGCTCCAGGAACTGGTTGAAGGCCCGTCGGAACTTCCAGCGCTTCAACGCGCCCGCCCGCCAGTTGCCCTCCTCCTCATCCGCGTCGAACTCGAACTCGGACATCTTCTCGAGGTCCTCCCGGGAGCGGCGCTGGTACTGCTCGTCCGCCAGGTTGTCGAACTCCGAGGCCTTGTCGAGGAGGAGGATCTTGCCGGCGAGCTTGCCCTTCTGCTTTTCGAGGTCCTCCTCCGAGGCGAGCTCGACCTGCACCACCTGGCCGCGGACCGGGCCGGTGGTGCCCGGCGTCCAGGCCTTGGGCAGGGCGAGCAGCGGGAACGCCCGGGGCGCGGTCATGCGTACCTCGCAGGCGGTGAACGACCAGCCGCGGCCGAACTGGAAGCCCTCCAGATGGGCGTTGGCAAGGCCCCAGTCCGCGAACTGGCTCCGGGTCCACTCGGCCGCCTCCTTGAGCTGCGGCGAGGCGGTGAGGCGGGGGCCGATGACGTCGGTCAGGTGGAAAATATGCTCCATGACCTGGGACCGGTTGAGCCCCTCGTCGCGGATGCGGGACATCATGCCGAGGTCCACCGGCTCCTCGGCGGCCCGCGCCACGGGGAGTGGCAGGACGAGCAGCAGAATCAGGGCGAAGACGGAAGCGCGTGGCATAGGAATCTCCCCATTCTTTAAAAGACCGGACGGCCGGGAGTCTAACCGAATCGCTGCCCTGCCAGGATTTGTGCGGCCCGGCCGGGAGAGGAGCTGATGACGACGCGGCCAGCGCCTGGGCTCCCGAGCAGACCTACCAGAAGGACCGGTTCGAGCGGTACCTGGCCGTCTACAGGAGAAGGGCGTTTCTTCGGAACAGGGTGAGGTAAGCCGCGGAGGGAGGGCTACTTTTCCGCCGGAAATCGAAGCGGTCGGCCAGCCGCGAGCCGCCAGGAAACGCAGCCGGACCGGGGGCGCCGCGGCGAACGAGGGCGTTCAGGAGGGAGGAGGAGATTCCGCGGTGAACAGGATCCCGGATTCATGGTGAGGCTGTTCAAAACTCGGAACGAGTTTCGGGGACCATTGTACTAGGAGACGCCGGAGCCTCCGGAATTCCTCACGCGGGGCCAACGGTTCTGGAAACTGCCGAGATCCCCTCGCGACCGATTCGTGAGAGAGTTCCCCTGACGATGTACAACCAGTTCTACGGCTTCCGCGAATCGCCGTTCAACATCACCCCCGATCCGCGGTTCCTGTTCTTCAGCGACCGCCACCGGGAGGCGTACAACCACATCCTGTTCGGCATCCGCGAACGCAAGGGATTCATCCAGGTCACCGGCGAGGTGGGAGCGGGCAAGACCACCCTCTGCCGGGCGCTCCTGGACGAGCTGGGCCCCAACTACGTCACGGCCCTGATCCTCAACCCGTACCTGAAGAACCCCACCCAGCTCCTGCGGGCCATCCTGGCCGAGCTCGGGCTCCAGCCCGGCAAGGCCGACCTCGTGACCTGCCTGGAGACGCTCAACCGGTTCCTCCTGGAGCAGCTCGAGAAGGGCAACGACGTGGTGCTCCTGATCGACGAGGCCCAGGACCTCGACGCCGGGATGCTGGAGCAGGTCCGGCTCCTCTCCAACCTGGAGACCGACCAGCGCAAGCTCCTCCAGATCGTCCTCATCGGGCAGCCGGAGCTGCGGGAGAAGCTGAACGACCGCAGCCTGCGGCAGCTCCGCCAGCGGATCACCGTGCGGTACCACCTCACGCCGCTGTCGCGCCCGGAGGTGGAGCACTACATCCGTCACCGCTTGCAGATCGCCGGCGGCAACGGCCGGCCGGCCTTCACTCCCTGGGCGATCCGCTCGATCTTCCGGTACTCGGGCGGCGTGCCGCGGCTGGTCAACGCGGTCTGCGACAAGGCGCTGCTGGCCGGGTTCGTGGACGGGTCGGACCTGCTGACCTGGCGGCAGATCCGGCGGGCGATCCGCGAGCTGGAGGGGGACGTTTCATGAGCCTGATCAGCGAAGCGTTGAAGAAGGCCCGGCAGGAGGCCGCGCGCCAGGACGCCGCCCGGCAGAGCGTGCCCTACGCGGTGGGATCGACGGAGACGCCGGCCGCGCGGAACACCCTCCTGATGGGCCTGGCGGGCCTGGGAGCGGGCTGCCTCCTCGCCGGTGCCCTGTTCGCCATGGCCTACTTCGGGAGTTGGGGACCGTTCGCCAAGCCCCAGACGGCCCCCGCGCCTCAGGTGGCGCAGGTTCCGCCACCGCCCGCCGCCGTTCCCGCGGCCCCCGTCCAGACGCCGCCCGCTCCGGTCGAGGTCCAGGAGGAGGAAGAACCCGCCCTCTCCACGCCTCCGGCCCCGGCGACGGCTCCTCCTCTTCAGGTTGACGCCGCCGCCTCAGCCCGCGCCCTCCATAGAGATCCGTCCCACCGCCCCTGTGGCTCCGGAGCCCCGGCCCGAGCCGGCGCCGGCGGAGCCGTCGCCCGCTCCCGTCGAGGAGGAGCGTCCGGCCGCTCCAGCCCCCGCTCCGGCGGCTCCCGCCGGGGGCCTGGTGGAGGGGCGGACCTACACCGGGGAGGTCCCCGTCCCCGGAGGCGGCGTGGTGCGGCTGAACGGCATCGCCTTCTCCCAGGAGCGCCCGGTCGTGGTGCTCGACGGCCGCGTCATGGGAACGGGCGAGGTCGTCCAGGGTTTCACGGTGGTCGAGATCGAGGCCGGCCGCGTGAAGCTCCAGGGTCACGGCGCGACCGTGTACGTCTCCCCGAAGTAAGGGACCTTGGCAGGCGATGAGCATAGACTAGCCTCGCCATGGAAGACGATCTGCAATCTCTGGGTGAGGCCACGCTCGAGAAGGTACGGCGGGACGTCCAGGTCTTCGGTTGGCACCTGCTGCTGGTCACCGGCGGCGTGGGCGAGCCGGCCTTCCTCTTCACCATCGGTCTGTGGGAGAGCTTCCGGCACCCGGAGATCATCCTGTTCGTCCCCTCCAACGACCCCCAGGACATGGCGGGGAACCTCCAGGCGGTGGTGAACAGGATCCAGCAGGGGGAGAGCTTCCAGAACGGGCGGGACAGCGAGGGTCTTTTCGGCCACTTTCCGGGAGCGTTCCGGCCGGTCGCCAAGCTCTGGTATCCCCTCTTCCTCGGCACGGCCATGGCCTATTACGGCGGGGACACCTTCCCGGCGCTGCAGCTCTTCTGGCCCGACCCGGAGAGCCGCTTCCCCTGGGAAGAAGGCTTCGCTTCGGGGCTCATGCCGTTCCAGCCCCTGCTCCACCAGACCGTCCTGAACCTCGCCAACCTGCCGGACCGGCTGGTGGAGGATCTGGAGGACTCCGGGAGCGTCCAGAACGTCACCTTCTCCGCCGAGGACCTCTTCCTCGACCTGGAGCCGGAGACGCAGGAGGAGTTCCTGGACGAATGGCGGTGGCTGGTGGGGCCGGGCGCCGAGGTCTTCCTGGTGACGGTCTTCGCAGACGTCTTCTTCAAGGCCCCCGACGGCCGGGTCTGCTGGCTGGACACCGGCCGGGCCAGCTACGTGGAAGTCGCCGACAGCGAGGAGGAGTGGGTGAACCAGGTCGAGGAGCGCGGCCACGAGTGGTTCCACGCGAGGATCCGCCTCGACCTTCTGATCAGGGAAGCCCACCTGGAGGAGGGCCAGGCCTACGGCTGGCGCCAGCCGCTGATGCTGGGCGGAGAGGAGTCGGCGGAGAACATCGAGCGGGTGGACGCCGCCGACTACATCGCCAAGCTGGGGAAGCTGGCCAGGACCATCCAGGAGCTGACTCCGGAGCCGGGAGAAGACGAAGTCGGCTCCGACGTCTTCTGAAATCATCCCTCCTGGACCTCTATGACACCCTGATCGTGGGCGGCGGCGGGATATGATCTCCCCGGAGCCGAGTCGATGAACCTATCCCCGAGCGCCGGCCGGACCCTGGTCCTGATCCTCGCCCTCTGCGGCTGCGTGGCCTGCGCGGGGGCGAGCGGTCCGAAGGTTCCCGCCGAGTCCAAGCCCACGACGCCCCTGGAGATGCTGCGGCTCCGCGCGCCCGGCGTGCAGTGGGACGCGGCGAGCCAGCAAAAGGCCGACTTCGATCAGGACGGGCAGCAGGACGCCGCCTTCCTGGGATTCCGCAAGGACAAGGCCGTCGTGGGAATCGTCCAGGGGCCGATGACGTCCCGCAGGCGGATCTCGACCCTGGAGTTCGGCTGGAAAAGCGGCGGTCAGGACGAGCTCTGCTCCAAGGAGGTCGGGATCGACCTCGAACGCCTGGAAGAGTTGGAGAGCCCCGAGGAGGTCCCGGTCCAAGGGATCGGGGTGAACCTCCACGACGACCGGTGCGACGCGTTCCACATCTACTGGGACCCTGTGAACCATCGCTTCGACTGGTGGAGGCTCTGATGGACATCATCTGCCTCGACGACTCCGGCTGCCTCTTCCTCTCGCCCAAGATCACCGACTGGCGGTACCTGGACGAGCATGGGATCACCGTGGTGATCGACCTCGAAGGGGAGATCGACCACGGCATCCCGACGATACCCAACCACGTCCTCTACATCTACTACCCCATCTACGACGAGGACCTCCCGGACCTCCCCAAGCTCCTCTCCGTGGCGCGGCTCGGCGCCTCCCTGGTGGCGAGCGGCCATCGGGTGCTCTCCCATTGCGGCATGGGCTTCAACCGCTCCGCCCTGGTGGCGGGGCTGATCCTCATGCACCTCGGCATGAGCGGGGAAGAGGTGGTGGCGCACCTGCGCGGCAAGCGGCCGGGGGCCCTCTTCAACGAGCGGTTCGCCGAATACCTCCTCAGCCATCCGGGCTTCCGATGAGCCAGGACCCAAGCTGGTGGTTCGCCTTCCGGGGGAGCGAGCTCCTCGTCCGGCTGGAAGGCTCCGGCGCCCGCCTGCCCACCGGCGCCGAGTGGTCGGCCCTCAGTCTCGCCGGGGACGAGGTCCATGCGGTGGGAGACCGGGAGGGCGCCGCCTGCTATGCCGTCGGGCTGGCGGAGGGGACGGAGCCGCCCGAGGGCACGGCCTTCCAGGGCCTGCGGCGCCTCTGGGGACTCCTGGACGAGGAGACCTGGAAGCTCGCCGGCCGGGCCGTACAGATCGTGGAATGGGAGCGCAACCACCGCTTCTGTGGGCGCTGCGGCGCGGCGACGGAGCGCCAGCAGGGCGAGCTCGCCCGCGCCTGCCCCCGCTGCGGCCTCCAGCAGTTCCCGCGGATTTCGCCCGCGGTAATCGTCCGCGTCGAGCATGGGGACCGCATCCTCCTGGCCCGCTCGCCGCACTTCGCCCCTGGGGTCTACAGCACCCTGGCGGGGTTCGTCGAGCCGGGGGAGTCCCTGGAGGACACCGTGATCCGGGAGGTGCGGGAGGAGACCGGCGTCACCGTGACCAACGTCCGCTACTTCGGCAGCCAGCCCTGGCCCTTCCCCCACTCGCTGATGATCGGCTTCGTCGCCGACTACAGGTCCGGCGAGGTCCGCGCCCAGGAAAGTGAAATCGAGGACGTCCGCTGGTTCGGGGTGGACGACCTGCCGGGGCTCCCTTCCCGCTTCAGCATCGCCCGCGCGCTGATCGACGAGTTCATCGCGGCGCGGCGGTAGCGATGTAGAGGATGTGGGCGTGGGGATATCCCGCGCCGACCTCCACGGCCTCGACATCGCTGAAGCCGGCCCGGAGAAGGCGGTCGCGGACGCGGGACCGCGGCTCGTAGCTGAACGCCTCACCCAGGGTCAGGCCGATGCGGTCGGAGATCCTCTCCTGCGCCCGGTTCCAGAAAGCCTTGAGCCGGTGCTCGGGGTCGAGGTCCTTGACCATCAGGACGCCCCCCGGCGCCAGCCTCTCCCGCGCCCAGCGGAAGAAAGCGTCCCATTCCTCCAGCGGAAACCGGTAGAGGACGTCGAACAGGGTCACGGCGTCGAAGGTCCCGCGGACGCCGGAATGGAAGCTCCCCACGACCTTGAGGCCCGGGCGGCGGGGAATCAGAAAGATCTTGCGCAAGTCCGGCTCCACGCCCACGACCTCCAGGGCTCCCATTTCCAGGGCGAGATGTGCGAAGATCCCGTGTCCTGCTCCGACATCGAGTACACGCGCGCGCGGCGGAAGGTGTTTGATAACCCGCCGGAATGGGCACGAGAGGAAGCGGCCGAGCACGTGAACGCGTGCCGCGGCCGGCGCCTCCCGGTAGGTGCGCCGGACGAGGGACAGGGCTTTGAAGTAGCCGAGGGACGTCACCGGCACTGCATATCCGCAGCTTCATGACCGTGTCAACCGCTCCGTCGTCCGCTTGGCGGCCATCCGCCGCCGCTCTGACCGGCCTCGCCGTGGTGGCCGCCGTGCGGGCGCTCACGCTCCCCCACAGCCTATGGGAGCTGGACGAGATCCTATTCTCCCGCGGGGTGGAGAGCTTCGACCCGGTGTCCCACCGACCGCATCCGCCGGGCTATCCGCTCCTCGTCGCGCTCGGCAAGCTGTTCGCGCTCGTCTTCCGGGAGCCCTTCCCCAGCCTGGTCGCCCTGAGCTTCCTCTCGTGTCTGGTCGGCTACTGGGCCCTGGTCGCGGCCTTCCGGAGGATCGGGGGGGACGACCGCTTGGCCGTGGCGGCGGCGCTGCTCTTCCACCTCTCCCCCGTGATGCTGGTCCAGGGGCCGCTCCCCATGTCGGACCCCCCGGCCCTGATGTTCGCCGCCCTGGCGCTGGCCGCCGCGGCGGGCCTCGCGAGCCCGGACGGCGGCGGCTCCGTCTGGACCGCCGTGGGCCTGGGGGCTTTCGCCTCGGCGGCGGTGGGATGCCGGCCGCAGCTCGCCCTGGTGGTCCTGCCCATGCTGGCGGTGGCGCTCTGGCAGATCCCGGGATGGCGGCGGCGCTTCGTGGCCGTGGGCGCCTTCGCCGCCGTCTCCCTCTGCTGGTTCGTGCCGCTGGTCGTGGCCACGGGAGGATGGGACGGCTTCGTCGCCTTCCAGATGAAACAGGCCGGGTCCGTGGCGAAGAACGACATGGACGCTTCCCGGGCGGGGCTCTCCTGGGTCCGGCTGGCGTCGCGGTTCATCGCCCACCCCTGGGGGCCTCACTGGCTGGCCCTGCCGGTGCTGGCGCTGGCGGCGGCGGGTGCCGCCGATCTCGTCCGGCGCCGGCGGACCCTGGCCCTGCCTCTGGCGGTCATGGCGGCGGCCCAGATCGCCGTCTGCCTGCTGGTCATGGACCCCGGGGACGGCCCCCGCTACGCCCTGCCGGCGGTGCTGGCGGCGGCCTTCGCGGCGGCGGCGGGATGCGCGGCGGCGGCGCGGCTCGCCCGGCGGCCGGCGGTGGTCTGGGCGATCGTCGGGATCGTCGCCGCCGCCGGAGCGGTCTACGCCTGGCCGGTGCTGGCCGTCCGCTCCTCGCAGGCGTCGCCGGCCCTCCAGGCGGTCCGCTGGGCGGAGCGCCACCTGCCGCGCCGCGCCGTCGTCCTGGTCGGGGACGAGATGGCGCCCTACGCCTCCTTCCTGCTGCGGGACTTCGACGCGGCCTTCATCGAGGACGGCCTGCGCCGGACAGCCGGGAGGCCCGGGACGCCCGTGTATCTGCTGGCGGAAGGGGAGAGCGGGTGGCAGGGGGCGGTGACCTTCCGCTGGCCGGACGGCGACGCCTACCGCCGCCTCACCCGCAACCACTACCGGGTGGTCTCCTGGAGCCCCATCCCGCCGGACCGGCGGTTCCAGGCCGTGCGCGGCGTCCACGGCTGGGAGCCCAGCTTCCGGGAGGCCCGGTGGCGGTGGCTGGGGCCCGAAGCCGCCGTCCTTCTCTATCCCCGCGGCGCCGGGGCCGCGGGAGTCACGCTGAGCCTCGACACCGCGGCGCCCATCCCCGAGAACACCGTGGCCGTCCTGGTCAACGGCGCGCCCGCCGGAACGGTGGAGATCCGCCGCGGCGCCACCCGCACCATGGAGCTGGCCCTGCCGGCCGGCCCCGCCGAGATCGCCTTCCGGTCGGCCCGGTCGTTCGTCCCCGCCGAGGCCGGGATCGGGACGGATACCCGCCGCCTGTCCGTGCAGCTTCTTTCCGTGGAGCGGCTCGTCCGCTGAAACGAGGTTATCGCCATGTCCAGCCATCCCACCGTTTCGCTCGTGATCCCGATGTTCAACGAGGAGGAGAACATCGAGCATGCCGTCGCCTGCGCCGTCGAGGCGTTGGAGCGCCACAGCGGCGGCTATGAGGTCGTGATCGTGGACGACGCCTCGACCGACCGTTCCGCCGAGATCGTCGCCCGCCTCGCCGCGGAGAACCCGGCGATCCGGCTGCTGCGGCACGAGGTGAACCAGAAGCTGGGAGCGACGCTGAAGACGGGCTTCGCCGCCGCCCGCATGGACGTGGTGCTCTACATGGACGCCGACCTGCCGTTCGATCCCGAGATCGTCGGCCGCGCCCTCCAGGCCATGCGGGTGACGCGGGCCGACGTGATCGCCGGCTACCGGCTGGACCGCACCACCGAGGGGTTCCGGCGGACGGTCTACTCCTACCTCTACAACTCCCTGATCGGCGTCCTCTTCGGCTGGCCCCACCGCGACATCAACTTCTCCTTCAAGCTGATGCGGCGCGAGGTCCTGGAGTCGATGGAGCTCCGGTCCGAGGGCTCGCTGATCGACGCCGAGCTGATCGTCAAGGCCCGCAACCTGGGCTTCGTCATCCAGCAGCTCGGCCTCGACTATTTCCCCCGCACCCGCGGGCGCTCGACGCTGTCGTCGCCCTCCGTGATCCTCAAGATCCTGCGGGAGCTGGTGACCCTCTACCCGGAGATGAAGCACCCCAGGCGCCGGCAGAGCCCGCCGCGAGGTGAGACCGTACCCGTCGAGGCGCCGAGCCCAGGCCGTTGAGAGCGCTGGTCGTCACCGCCGACGACGCCGGGCTCCATCCCGGCATGACCCTCGGCGTCGTCAAGGCCCATGACGAGGGGATCGTCACCGCCTGCAGCGTCGTGGCCGCCGGCCGCGCCTTCGAGCACGCCGTGCCGCTGCTGCGGGAGCGGCCGGGGCTGGACGTCGGAATCCATTTCACTCTGGTCGGCGAGAGGCCGCTGTCGCCGCCGGAGCGGGTGCGGTCCCTCCTGGGACGGGACGGCGCCCTCCTTCCGGACTTCCGGGCCTTCACCTTCCGCTATCTGGCGGGCGGGATCGACCCGGCTGAAATCGAGGAGGAGCTGCGGCGCCAGTTGGACCGCCTCCTCGCGGCGGGCCTCCCGGTCGTCCACGCCAACAGCCACCAGCACCTGCACGTCCTGCCGGGGGTCTTCGAGATCGTTCTGCGGCTGGCGGAGGAGCATGCCATCCCCTACGTCCGCCTCCCCGGAGATCCCGCCGCCGTGCGCCGCCCTTCGCCGCGGTCGGCGCAGATCGCGGCGCTGGGCCTCCTCGGACAGAGGGCGCGCTGGCGCCTGGAGGAGAGCGGCGGGCCGCGGGCCGCGGACCGCACCGTGGGCGTCCTCGACGCCGGGCGGCTGACCCCCCGCCGCCTGGTCCGCATCCTGGCGGACGTCGGCGGCGTCGCCGAGCTGGTCTGCCATCCCGGGCTCGGGGACCGGGATCTGGCGGCGGCGTACGATTGGGGCTACGGCTGGGACGAGGAGACGGCGGCGCTCTGTGATCCCGTCGTGGAGGAAGCCTTGCGGTCGGAGGGCATACGGCTCACCTCGTTCTCGCGCCTGCGGAGCGCCCTGATCTCGTAGAGCGCGCCTCCGTTCTCGTCCGAGACCAGCCGGTAGTACCGCCGCAGGCGCTGATCCAAGCCAACCCCCCCGGGCATCTTCCAGACGTAGACCGTGTCGACCAGGCCCCGGTTGAACCGCGCGCGGTAGAGGTGCGGCGCCAGGGCGATCCCGGGGGTGTTGGGAAAGACCACCGACTCGCGGAAGCGGACCGGGAAGAACGGCACCTTGGCCTCGTAGTTCTCCCAGTAGATCAGTCCCTTCTCGATGGCCGCGTATCCCGCCGCGTGGGACTGGATGTGCATGTGGGCCGCGCGGGAGTCGTGCCGGAAGTTGAGGGTGATCAGCCGCGTGTTGGGCCGCGCCGCCGCGAGCCCGTTCACGTAATCCCGCATCTCGCGCCCCAGCAGGCCGTACCAGTGGACCAGATAGCCGAGGTACAGCAGCGCCGTGACGGTGAGCGCGGCGGCGCCGATCCGCTCCCCGGACCGCCCCAGCCGGGGCGAGAGCCACGCGAACAGGAGCAGGTAGGGATACAGGCTGAGCCGCTGCTTCATCAGATAGCCGCCGGACATCCCCTCCGGGCTGAGGAAGAAGAGCACCGTGAAGAGGACCGCGAGGAGCAGGAAGACGTCGGTCTCCCGCAGGGCCGGCCGGCCGCTTCCGAAGCTCTCGCGCCGGAGGGTGAGGATCATCAGCAGGAGGAAGACGGCGGCCATCGCCGTCCCCAGCCAGACCTGGACGGGGCTGAAGGAGAGGAATACTTCGAGCCGGGTGAAGTACAGCAGGAGCTGGCGGAACGCCCAGTCCCTTTCGATCACGTCGCTGCCCTGGACCGAGAAGAACCAGAGGGGGAGGATCGCCTGCGGCGCCAGGATGGGGATGTGGAGCAGATGCCGGCGCCAGCTCTCCTTCCGCAGCGTCGCGAGCCAGCACACGGAGATGGCGATCAGCACCAGGCCGAACGAGAGGATGTGCGAGAACCAGCACAGCAAGAGCAGGAGGTTGATCCCTACCGCGAAGCCCGGCGTGGGCGTATGCCGGCGTCTCCACCAGAAGCCCAGGATGATGGGGAACAGCGCCACACTGAGCGAGAAGTTGTAGAAGCCGTACTGGAAGAGCTGTTGATAGGCGAACGGAAAAGCCAGGAAGGCGATCCATCGCTGGCCGCCCCGCACCGCCCCGCAGAAGTACCAGATCCCGCCCAGGAACGTCAGCACGTAGAGGCTCGCCATCAGCTTCTCCGCCGCGAGCGGCGAGACCACGAACATCAACAGCGCCATCGCCGCGTGGCCGGTCCAGTTCGGATAGGGCCGCGCGTTGATCTCGTAATGCTCCTGGAAGAGCGGATACTGCTCGACGTTGTGGTACTGCCGCAGGACCCAGGCGTTGTAGGTATGGCAGGCGCCGTCGATGGTGGGCAGATAGCGGACGGTCCAGAGCGGGAGGACGTACAGCAGGGCGAGCGTGAAGAAGAGACGGCGCAGCCGCCTCTCATCCCGGAGGAGATCGGTCAACGGCGAGCCTCTTGCCGCACCCGAAGCCGGTTTTCCCACAGCACGCCGCCGTTTTTATCAGAAATCTTTACAAAGTGCTTCCGGAGACGCCTCTCCAGGGGAGCGCCGGGAGGAAGCTCCCAGGTGTACACGTAGTCCGCGCGTTTCTTCCAGGGTTGCAGATGCAGCGTGTACGGCTGGGCTTCGATGTGCCAGATCGAGGGCCGCTCCTCGGGACGGAACCGGGTCGGAAAGAATTCCGCCGCGGCCTCGTAGTTGTCCCAGTCCACCAGCCCCTTCTCGAGCGCCGCGTAGCTGGTGACATGGCCGAAGAGGAGGAGCCTGGAGGTGGGGCCGCGGTGCTCGAACAGCAGCGGCAGGACCCGGGTGTCGGGCTGGACGGGCTCGAGCCCGGCCAGGAACCGTCCGATCTCGCCGTCGAGCCGGTCGTACCACCGGATCTGATACCCCAGGTTGAGCGCGGCCAGCAACGCGAGGACCGTGAGGCCCGCTGTCTGGGCGGTCCGGCCCAGCCGGGGGGAAAGCCACGGGATCAGCAGCAGCCAGGGGTAGAGGCTCAGGCGGTTCTTGAGGAACGATCCCCCCGCCATGATCGTTCGGGAGGACGAAGTAGAGGAGGAGGACGATGGCCGCCAGGAGGAGGAAGGCGTCCCGGTCCTGGAACGACCGCCGCCGGAGGTTCTCGCGCCAGAGGGTGAGCAGCAGGAGAAGACCGAATACGACCGCCAGACCGCGGGCGTACCCTTGCTGGCTTTCGCTGAAGGTGATCAGCACCTCCAGGTAGCGGAAGTAGTCCAGGGCGACGTCGAAAGGCCAATTGGGAGGCCACGCCTTCGGCCCCTGGTGCGAGAAGTACCAGATCGGCAGGAGGATCTGCGGCGCCAGCAGAAGGATGTGCCGCAGGTGCCGCCGCCAGGAGTCGCGCCGCAGCGTCGCCAGCCAGAGGACGGCGATGGAGATGATCGCCAGCGCGAACGAGACGACGTGAGAGAACCAGCAGAGCCAGAGGAGCAGGTTGATCTTCAGCGCGAAGGCGAGGCTCGGGTTGGCGCGGTTGCGCCACCACAGTCCGAGGATCCAGGGGAACAGCGCCAGGCTGATCGAGAAGTTGTAGAACCCGAACTGGAACAGGTGGTTGTAGGGGAACGGAAACGCCAGGAACGCGAGCCATCGCTGCTCCCGCCACACGGAGCCCACGAGGTACCAGACGCCGAAGAGGAAGAGCAGGACGTACCCGCTCACCAGGATCTTCTCCGCGATCAGGGGCGGCACGGCGAACATCAGCAGCGTCATGGCCCCATGGCTCGCCCAGTTGGGGTAGGGCCTGGCGTTGATCTCGAAATACCGCTGGAACAGCGGGAAGTCTTCGGTGTTGCCGTACTGGCGAAGGATCCAGGCGTTGTAGGTATGGCACGGCCCGTCGACCGTAGGGATGTACTCCACGATCCAGAAAGGGAGGATGTAGAGGAAGGCCAGGAGGAAAAAGATCCGTCGGACCCAGATCTCCGCCGGCATGTCGAAGCTCTTCATTCCTGCCGTCAGACTCTCCATCGCCGACCTTGTACGGCCGGAGGGCGTCAGCGTTTGAGGCTTGGAATGAATGCGAGATTTGTGCCGGAGGATCTTCAGGGCTGGAGCCGGGACCGCGCCTCCCAGAGCACGCCGCCGTCCCGGTCGGAGATCCGCGCGAAGTGTTTCCCCAGGCTCTGCGCCAGGGGATCGCCGAAGGGCATCCCCCAGGTGTAGACGTAATCCACGCGCCCCGCCAGCTCGCGACCAGCGGACTCAGGATCGGTGCCGCGCCTCTCCACCGGGGGCGGGGGTGTGGAGGCCCGGAACTCTGGTCGGGAAGAAGTCCACCGCCGCCTCGTAGTTGTCCCAGTTCACCAGCCCCTTTGCGAGGGCGGCGTAGTCGGCGGCGTGGGTGTAGATGGGGAACTGGGAGCCGCGGCCGTTGTATTCGAACAGCAGCGGCACGAACCGGCTGTTCGGCCGGATGTCCTCCAGACCGGCGAGGAACCGGCCCATCTCGCCGTCGAGCCGGTGATACCACCGGATCTGGTAGCTCAGGTTCAGCGCGGCCAGCAGGACGAGGACCGCGAGCCCCGCCGCCTGGGCGGTCCGCCCCAGCCGTGGGGAGAGCCAGGGGATCAGCAGCAGCCAGGGAAAGAGGCTCAGCCGCATCTTGAGCATCGTTCCTCCGCCGACCGCGTTCGGACTGAGGAAATACGCCACGATCAACAGCAGGGCGAGCAGGAGGAAGGCGTCCTCTTCCCGCGGGCGCCGGTCGCGGTAGAGCCCGCGCCAGAGGGTGAGCAGGACGAGCACGGCGAAGAGGACCGCCACGGTCCGGGCGAACCAGAGCTGATCCGGGCTGAAGGAGAGCAGCACGCCCATGTTCAGGAAATAGCCCAGGGCCATCTCGAAGGGCCACCGGGAAGCCCGCGTCGCCGCCCCCTGGGCCGAAAAGTACCAGAGCGGCAGGGTCACCTGGGGCAGGAGGATCGGGATGTGCCGCAGGTGCCGCCGCCAGGTCTCGCGCCGGATCGTCGCCAGCCAGAGCACCGAGATGGCCAGGAGCGACAGCGCGAACGACACGATGTGGGAGAGCCAGCACAGCCAGAAGAGCAGGTTGATCTTCACCGCGAAGCCGAGGGCCGGATTCGCGCGGTGCCGCCACCAGAGCCCTACGATCCAGGGGAGCAGCGCCACGCCCAGCGAGAAGTTGTAGAACCCGAACTGCGACGTGAGGTTGTAGGGAAACGCGAAGGCCAGAAAGCTCAGCCAGTCCTGGTCAGGCCGCACGGAGCGCGCCAGATAGCGGATGCCGAAGAGCAGGAGCAGCACGTACCCGCTCAGCAGGATCTTCTCCGCCGCCAGCGGCGGCGCGACGAACATCAGGAGCGCCGTGACTCCATGTCCCAGCCAGTTCGGATAGGGCTTCGCGTTGATCTCGAAGTGTCGCTGGAACAGAGGGAAGTCTTCCGCGTTCCCATGCTGCCGCAAGATCCAGGCGTTGTAGGTATGGCTCGGCCCGTCGACCGTGGGGACGTAGGCCACGATCCAGAAGGGGAGGATGTAGAGGAGAGCCAGGAGGACGAAGATCCACCGGCTCCATGTCTGCCCTGGCATGCTTGGGGTTCCCGGTTCTTCCGTCGGGCTTCTGGGCAGGCTCAGCACTGATCAATCGTCCGATTTACGTCCCTTCTGCAACTCCTTGCCCTTCTGGATCAGCGTAGAGGAATCCCAGTCTGGAAGCAGAGTTCGACGTTCTTCGGTGTAATCGCCGACGCCGGGGTCATACTGACGCAAGAATCGAACCGCATTGGGCCAGCCGAGAGCTTCAGCGAGGGCACGAAATCCTCGATTCCTCAGCTCACTCGGATTGATGATCAGTGCTTCCATTTGTAAATCTCCTCGATGAAGTGGACAGGGTCCATAACCGGGACCTGTAGCTCGGCTGAGATCCGGGATGCCAGCCTGAGGATCCGAGCATCGACAGTGAGAAAGGCGTCCGCGCCGGACAGCTCCGCCGACGCGAGATGAAATGCATCGAAGTTTTTGAACCCCTTGGCAATGAGCTCATCGATCCGAGCCGACAGGTCCTTCTCGTTGAGCGGGATTGGCACTGCCTCGGATAGCCAGAATGCGACCGCTTCGCGGCGGGCCTGGTTCGTGTTCAGGCTGTTCTCAAGGAGGAGGGCCTGACTGTGGAGCAACTCAACGGTGTCCGAAGGAAGAGTGAGGATACTGAGCACAGCCTCGGTCTGAAGCCGGACGATCGGCTGCTCCTGCAGGTCGAAGGGCCTCTTGAGGCAGCAGAGGTCGAGGTAGACGCGCACGGAGGAAGTCTACAGCAGACGGCTGTGATGCGTGCTTCTTGGAGGTCAACTCCCGGTCGTGGCCACCTCCCGCACCACAGCGGCCTTCCCGGCCGGCTGGGTCGCCATTCGCCGGCAGTCCATCCTCAACGGGAGAACCAACCTCACTCCACGAACGCGATCCACTGCCGAATGATGTCAGCGAACGCCGCCTGCTTCGCCTCGATCTCCTGAAGATCGCGGAAGCTCACGGTCGCCCGGTCAGCGCCGCGCCACTGCAACAGCCCAAGGGGATCGTTGATCGCATCGCGCATTCCGGTGTCGGGCCGCGGTTTCGCCCCCAGATGGAGCACGACCTGCACGCCCGCCTTGTTGCGCAGGTGAAAGGTTGCGAAGTGTTCTGAGGTGGAGAAACTCGGCGCGTTCCACTTTATGCTTTCCGCGATACGAGGATCCACGGCGCGGATGATGGCCCGTAGAGCGAGGAACTCGCGCTTCAGCGGATGCTCCAGGCTTGCGAGGAACGCCTCCACCTCCGCAGAGGAGACGGCGTGGGGCAAAGGTTGTATGGGATCAGTCTGTTTCATTGCCGGTTCATTTCCAATGAAGTCTTGCCCTTTGACGAATGAACCCAGCGAGTCCTTCTATGTCCGGAAATAGTGACTGCTCGTGAACATTCATCTGAAAAAGTCTCTGTTCAATTTCTGAAGATGCATCACGTGTAATATCGAACCGCTTACACCACTCAATGCCACACCGCGCCATCATCTGGCTAAGTGAATCGCGAAAGGTTAAGCCCTCTGCGCAATTCACCAAAAATACTCCCTGCTGACTAGCAAGTCTAGGGTTGAAGGCAGGAGGCGAGGCGACGGCAACGCAGCCCTGCCCTTCAAGGCCAGCTCTATAAGTTCCAGTAGCCCGTAACGATTTAGCAAGAAGAGTCGACGTCTCCTGCATTTCGAGAATTGTACTATCTGCGTCTGTGCTGAAGTCGTCCGGATGAATGCTCAATTTCTCGAATTTCTCTTTTTTCCCCGCCCGTTCGCGAGCCGCCCTTTCGGCTTTGTATGTTACGATCTTGAATTGATTGTTCACGGCAATCGCATCTATCGCCCAGAGTCTAAGGCGGGTCCTTCTTTTGCGCTGCTCGCGAATCGCGAAATAGAGAGCTACGAAAGGAGAGTATGTAAAGTCCAACAGTCGAGTGGGGATCCCATAATGCTGCATGTGAGCGAGCCACGTTAACTCATCCTTTGAGTCAGGAATCAAGGTCGCATCGAGATGCATGCGCGCTCGTGATTTGAACTCCAAGGTAACTAACTGTTCAAGTGCGCGCCAGGACATGTTCTTGAAGCGCGCTTGGCGTTCAATGGTGGGCTCTAGGAGGTAGCTAGAGTCTGCCAAACCCCTGAATACCCAGGCTGTTCTCATCTCGCCGTCTTCAGCGTAGTTTACTTCTGAAGAGGGGAATGCCTCAAGACACCTTGCGATTTCTGTCCAATTCGAGCAACGGTGGCTCGGCACTTTGGGGTCACCGGATTGCTGACGCATATCGATCATCGTTTAAAGGTCCGACGGTCGAGATTCTTGAATCCATCATCATGAATTGCTGAGTATAGCATGCGTTGCGTTGTGGGGCTCGCCATCTCGGGGCGAGTCATTTTCGCCCTGAGCGGCGCGACGGTAGCTTCCGCCGCGGAAGGGTGCTTGCCTCCGGCAAACGAGACACCGGTGCTTACAATGGGCTTTACGGTATGAGGTCTGGAGTCCCGCTCTCCAGATCTGAAGAAATTCGGCTCTGAGTCGTCTATAGACATTCTGCCTGGAGAAGTTGACGACGGCTCGGAGTCAGTTGACTTTGTTCTGGAGGCGTTGACTCCGAGCCGGAGTCTCGTGATTCCGGCCTGGAGAAGTTGACGCTGGCTCAGAGTCAGGTGACTCTGGCCTGGAGACGTTGACTCTGAGCTGGAGTCAGGAAACTTCGCGCCGGAGATCTCGACTTTGCGTCAGAGATCTCGACTTTGCGCTGGAGACGTTGGCTTTGCGTCAGAGACGTTGACTTTGCGCCAGAGTCCCGAGACTTTGCGCCGGAGACGTTGACGCCGGCCCAAAGTCCGGAGACTCTGAGCTGGAGACGTTGACTCTGGCCTGGAGATCTTGACGCTGGCTCAGAGTCAGTTGACTTCGGCCTGGAGACGTTGACTCTGCGCTGGAGATGCTGACTCTGGCTCAGCGTCAGGAGACTCTAGCCTGGAGACGTTGACTCTGGCCTGGAGATCTTGACGCTGGCTCAGAGTCAGTTGACTTTGGCCTGGAGACGTTGACTTTGCGCTGGAGACGTTGACTCTGGCTCAGAGTCAGGAGAATCTGGCCTGGAGGCATTTTTTCCGGGTACGGACTGAACGATCTCCCGCTACTTCTACCGTTCCCCACCTGCAACCCGCGGCTTCTCCGCTCGTATACGTCTCGTTCCAAGCGGCAAGAGGCCGGTCGAGGTATTCCGTTGAGACGAGTCATCCTGTTTTCCTTCTTTCTAATCTTCCTCGCTTCCCTCTCCGCCGAGGCCGGCGACTGGCCGCGTTTCCTGGGGGAGAAGCAGGATGGGATTTCTTCCGAGACCGGCCTGTCCCGGAACTGGCCCGCGGAGGGGCCGCGGGTGGTGTGGAAGCGGGCGATCGGCGAAGGCTATTCGACCTTCAGCGTCGCCGCCGGACGGCTCTACACCATGGACTCGGACGCGAAGACCGAATACGTGCTCGCCCTGGACGCGGCCACGGGCAACGAGATCTGGCGGGTCCCGATCGGGGACAAGCTCGTGGACGCGATGGGCAACGGCCCCCGCGGAACCCCGACGGTCGACGGCGGCACGATCTACGCCCTGGGCTCCCTGGGCCGGCTCCTCGCCTTGAAGGCGGCGGACGGCGCGAAGCTCTGGGAGGTGGAGCTCACCCAGGCTTTCGGCGCCAAGCGGCCGACCTGGGGATACTCGGGCTCGCCGCTCGTGGACGGCGGTCTGCTGGTCCTCGAAGTGGGCGGGACCGAGAAGCGGGGGATCGTGGCGTTCGAGAAGGCGACCGGCAAGGTCCGCTGGGCTTCCCAGGAGGGGGACGCGGCGTACAGCACCCCGGTCCTGATGACGATCGGCGGCGTCCGGCAGTACGTCACCGCCCGCCGCGTCGGGCCGGAGGTCGTCTCGCTCCTCCCGGACGGCACGCTCCATTGGAAGCATCCCGGACCGCCCACGGTCATCGTGAGCCCGCTGTTCATCCCGCCGGACAAGGTCTACGTCTCGGCCGGGGATGACGGCGGCGCGGTCCTCTTCCGGGTGAAGACCGAGGAAGGCAAGGCCACGACCGAGGAGATCTGGAAGACCCGCGGGATGAAGAACCACTTCAACAACGGGGTCCGCGTGGGCGACCACATCTACGGTTTCGACAACGCCACCTTCAAATGCATCTCCCTGGCGACCGGCGAGCCGGCCTGGGCTCAGCGCGGCCTGGGCAAGGGCTCGCTCCTCGCCACGGCGGACGGCCTCCTCCTCGTGCTGTCGGACCGCGGCAAGCTCCTGCTCGTCGAGGCGACCCCCGAGAGCTACAGGGAGCTCGCGAGCTTCCAGGCCCTGGAAGGCAAGGCCTGGACCTCTCCCGTCCTCGCCAACGGCAAAGTCTACCTGCGGGACGAGGACGAGATGATCGCCCTCGACCTCGGAGCTCCCGGGGCCCCGGCGGCCGGCCGGGGCGGGGAGACCGTTCCTGCCCGGGAGGAGAAGAGCTCCGCCACGGCAAAAAACGAGGCCGGATCGGTCGAGGACGTCGTCGCCAGGCATGTGGCCGCGCGCGGCGGCGCGGAGCGGTGGAAGGCGGTGCGGTCGCTGGAGGTCTCCGGGACGTACACGAGCTTCAGCGAAGCCCATCCGTTCAACCTGAAACGGAAGCGGCAGGGCCGCTACCGCTTCGAGACCCGCACGATGCGCGCGCCGGTCACCGTGGCCCACGACGGCACGTCCGCCTGGTGGATCTTCCCGCCCTTCGGCGTCGACCAGGCGGCGAAGCCACCCGAGCCCGACGCCGTCCTGATCGCCCGGGAGGCCGAGGTCGAGCCGGTCCTCGTGGACTGGAAGGAGAAGGGCCACAAGGTGGAGCTGGCCGGCCCCGGGGACGTCAACGGCCAGAAGACGGTGGCGCTCAAGATCGTCCTGGCTAACGGCTGGGAGGAAACCTGGCACCTCGATCCCAAAACCTGGCTCGAAGTGGCGGTGGATTCGACGGTGATGGACTACACCCAGTCCGGCTCAAAGATAAGGCAGCGGGCCTACTTCTCGGATTTCAAGACCGTGAACGGACTCGTGATCCCTCACCGGATCGAAAAGGAATACGGAGCCCGGGCGTCCCTCATGGTGATCGAAACGGTGAAGATCGATCCGCCGCTCGACGACACGGTGTTCAAGATGCCGGAGATCCCAAAGCCACCCGATCCCTGAGCGGAACAGCTCAGCTCGCGGTGTTCTTGATGAAGAACGTCACCGTTCCGGTCCCCGTGTTGCCGGTGCTGCGCTGAACGGCGGTGATCTCGGCCTGGAAGAATCCGGAGGCGCCCAGGGGGACCTGCCAGGAGCCGGTAAACAGGCTGGGCGCGGTGCCGGGGAAGCTCAGGAGCACCGTCTCGGACGGGGGCTGGCCGACGGGTCCGATGGCGGCCGTCACCACGAAATCGGAGGGGATCCAGGGCTGGCCCGCGGCGATCGGGCAGCCGCACATCATGGTCACGTTCACCTGGAAAGGCACGGTGTAGGGCAGGGAGGTCGAGGGGATCGCCAGGTGTGTGGCGGGCTCCATCACCTGGACCAGGATCCCGGGGATTTCGACCACGAAGCCCGGCCCCTGATCGAGGCTCTGCCCGGGCACGATCCACTGGGTCGTGGTCACCCGATGGGCGGATTGAAGCCCGCCGAGCGGTCCGAAAGCGGTGATCTCCAGCAGCGTCGGCCGGGAGATGTCCAGGTCCACGACGAGCCCCGAGGTCGCCGTGTCCGGAGAGAGCCACCAGACCGTGGGCGTGCCGTTGGGAGACTCCGGAGGCGTGACGATGGCGCTGAGGGAAGCGTTGGACGAGTAGGAGTTCGACAGGTTTCCCGAATCCGTACCCAGCGCGAGCCCGCCGCCGAGCCTCTCGCCCGTCAGGCCGTCGCGGATCGTGACCTCCGAGCCGCCGATGTCATCCGCCAGGAATTTGCCGCCCTTCGCCTGTACCCGTACCGTGATCGAGGTGGAGCTTGCCGTGGTCATTGGGGTCCTCCCTGGGGAGTCTAGCAGCGGGTGGGCGGGGTCGGGGGGATCGTCGGGGTTGAGTCAGGAGCGGTCCCGGAACCAAGTCGGGACCGCTCCTGGGGGCTCAGTCGTTCAGCGGCTCATACGGCTCACACTCGATCGTCCCGCACATCCCACCGTATCCTTCACAGGAGAGGTTTTGCCATGCCTGGTCGACCGTATCGCCGTAGCCTCCGGCCGACACTCCGGGCGAGCAACAATCCACCCAGCACCCATAGTAGCTACCGCCGACGGCACCAGCGGTCTCGAGACCTGCGACTGCGAGGAGCGAAACCAGACCCACCATGCGAAGCAATTTCATCTCTTTCCTCCAGGGGTGAACGACCGTAGGGCGGGATGCCGTACAGAAGCCTAGGTGCACAAAGCGCTCGGCCACGGGACGCGGAGGAGGGGCTCTCCGGTTACTTGTATCGTTCCCCCACCCGCCGGTACGCCTCGCGGAAGGGAATCCCTTCCTCCAGGACCATCCGGTACGCCTCTTCCGCCGCGTAGAGCTCCGGTTCCAGGCGGATCCGCTCGGGATGGAACCGCACACCGAGCAGGGCGGCGGCGAGGATGGCGAGGGTGTCGCGGGCGAGGTCGATTCCGCGGAACAGGGGGGCCTTCAGGAGCTGGAGATCCCGGTGGTAGCCGGAGGGGAGCTTGGCGGTGACGGCCAGCGCCTCGTACAGGCAGGCCTGTGCCGTGGCCGTGCGGCCGCGGACCAGCTCGAAGACGTCCGGGTTCCGCTTCTGCGGCATGATCGAGGAGCCGGTCGTCATCTCGGCCGGGAGGCTCACGAAGCCCAGCTCGCGCATGGAGAAGAGGACGAGATCCGACGACAGCCGGCCGAGGTCCTGCATCAGCAGGGTGATCTCGAAGAGGATCTGCGATTCGGCCTTGCCGCGGGAGAGCTGGACGGCGGTGACGGGCTCGTGGACCGCCGCGAAACCCAGCTTGCGGCGGGTCGCTTCCCGGTCGAGCGGCAGGAGCGGCACGCCGTAGCCGGCGGCGGAGCCGAGCGGATTCTTCGAGACGCGGCGCGCGCAGGCTTCGAGGCCTTCGGCGTCGTCCCGCAGCTCGGCGGCGAAGCCCCCAGCCCAGAGAGGGACCGAGCTGGGCATGGCCGGCTGGAGATGGGTATAGCCGGGGAGAGGAGTCGCGGATTCGCGCTCCGCCAGGGCGTCCAGGGCGGCGGCCACGTCCCGGGCGCCTTCGGCGAGGCGGCCGATCTCATCCAGCAGATACAGGCGCAGCGCCGCCAGGACCTGATCGTTCCGCGAGCGGCCGAGGTGGACCCGGGCTCCGGCCTCTCCAAGTCGGGACTCCAGAGCGGTGTGGACGTCCTCGTCCGCGAGGCTGATCTCCCATTCTCCCGCCTCGTGGCTCCGGGCCAGGTCTTCGAGACCGCTCCGGATGGCGTCCAGATCCTCCGTCCCGAGGAGCCCCGCTTCGTGGAGCATCTCGGCGTGGGCGATGGAGGCGCGGACGTCGTAGGGGACGAGGCGGGCGTCCAGGACGTGGTCCTCCCCGGCGGTGTAGCGGAGGACCCGCTCGTCCAGGGGCTCGCCCTTGTCCCAGAGACGGCTCAAGCCGCGGCCTCCTCGGCCTGCAGCTCGGCGTAGGCCCGCACGAGGCGGGTGTAGAAGCGGGCGCCGTCCACGACCTCGCTCTCCAGGACGTACTCGTCCGGCGTGTGCGAGCGCTCGGTCCGCCCCGGGCCGCATTTCACGGAGGGGATGCCTTCCATGAACACCATGTCCGAGAGGGTGGCCGAGCCGAAAGCGGTCGCCTCGGGCCGCGCCCGCCGGGCCGCCTCCAGCAGCGGGCACGCCTCGGAGGTCTCCCGGGGCAGAAGACGGTCGGAAAGCACCCGGACCTCGCCCTCGATCACGCCCCGGATCCGCTCGACGATCTCGCGCCGGTCCAGGGACGGCGTGGTCCGCACGTCGAGGAGCGCCGTGGCCTCGCCGGGCACTACGTTCCGCGCCGTGCCTGCCCGAAGCTGGGTGGGCTCCAGGGTGATCGGCCCGAGATAGGGGTGCGGCGCGCCGAAGTCCACCCGCTCCAGGGCCACGAGGTCGCGGGCCAGGCGGCGCGCGGCGTTCTTGGCTCCCAGCGCCGCAGGCATGGGCCGCGTGGCAGGTGTCGCCCCGGGCCACCAGCTCCAGGACCATCAGTCCCTTCTGCGCCACGGCGAGATCGAGACCGGTGGGCTCGCCCACCACGGCCGCCGCCGGCGGCGTGCCCCGCCGGGCCAGCTCCGCCATCACGTTCTCGGTGCCGATGCCCCGCGTCTCCTCGCCTTCCACCAGAGCCAGGGCGAGAGTGAACGGCAGATCGGCCTCGCGGAAGGCGAGGAAGGCCGCCACCATGGCCGCCACGGCTGCCTTGGCGTCGTTCGAGCCGAGCCCGTAGACCTTGCCGTCGATCTCCTCGACGTTCCACGGATCGCGCGTCCAGCCCGGAGCGGGCGGGACGGTGTCCAGATGGGTGTCGAGGAGCAGCACCGGCCCCCGGCCCATGGTGGCGAGAAGGCTGTTGCCGATCCGCTCCGGGCTGAAACCGTTGCGGCCCAGCAGGTCCGCCAGATAATCCGCCACCGCGCCCTCCTGGCCCGAGACCGAAGGGATCGCCACGATCGCGCGGTGCAGCGCCAGGATCTCCCGCTCGGGAAGCATCAGCGGGACCCTCCGGCGAGGACGGGTGCGGGCGACAGGGATGGCCGGCGGCCTGCTCGGCGGGGGTGAGGACCTTGACGTCCTCCACGACGAGCGTGCCCACGCCTTCGTTGGTGAACACCTCGGCGAGGATGCCGTCCGGCAGGTCGTGCGAGAGGATGTGGACCCGCCGCACGCCGCCGTGGATCGCCGCCTCGATGGCCGACGTCTTGGGCAGCATGCCGGCGACGAGCCCGCCTTCGTCCCGCAGCCGGCGCAGGCCGGCGAGGTCGGTGTAGGAGACCAGCGAGCCAGGGTCGGTCGGCCGCTCCAGGATGCCCGCCGCGCCGGTCATGAACAGCAGCTTCTCCGCCTTCAGGGCCACGGCCAGGGCGGACGCCACCGTGTCGGCGTTGATGTTGAGCAGGGTGCCGTCGTCGGCCGCCGAGAGGGGGCTGACCACCGGCACGTAGCCGGCGTCCATCAGCTCGATCAGCACCTTGGGGTCGACGCCGGTGACGTCGCCCACGAAGCCGTAATCCACCATCTCCTCGCCCACCCGGACCGGCGGGCGCTTGCGGGCCTGGATCAGGCCGCCGTCCACGCCCGAGACTCCCACCGCCGGCAGGCCGACGCTGCGGCAGACCGAGAGCAGGTGGGTGTTGACCGAGCCGTTGAGGATCATGGCCGCGACCTCCAGGGCCTTGGCGTCGGTGACGCGCCGGCCCTCGACGAAGCGCGCCTCGCCTCCGAGGGCCTTGGCGAGCTCCGTGGACTGCGCGCCGCCGCCGTGGACGAGCACGACGCGGATGCCCACCTGGTGGAGCACCTCCACCTGCTCGATCAGGGCGCGCGCCGTGGCCTCGCGCTCCAGGGCGCCGCCGCCGGCCTTCAGGACGAAGGTCTTGCCCTTGAAGATCCGGATGTAGGGGACCGCGTGCTTCAAGGCCGCCGCTTCGGCGGTCCGCTGTCCGACGTCTTTCATCTCACTTTCCTCCTGATCCCCGGAGCAGGCGGTAGAGCACCGCCATCTGCGCCCACATGCGGTTCTCGGCTTCGCGGACCACCACGCTGCGGGGGCCGTCGAGCACCGCGTCCTTCACCACCACGTTGCGCCGCACCGGCAGGCAGTGCATGAACCGGCAGTCCGGCGCGGCGCCGGCGAACCAGTCCTCGTCCACGCACCATTCCCGCAGGCCGGCGCGGAAGGCCGCTTCGTCCTCGGGCTTTCCATAATGCACAGGCGAGGTCCACGACTTGGCGTAGATCACGTGTGCGCCTTCCAGGCCTTCGGCGCGATCGTCCGTCTCCCGCACCGAGCCGCCGGAGAGAGCCGCCGCCCGGCGGGCCTCCTCCATGACCGGCTCCGGCAGGCCGAAACCCTCGGGACGGAGCACCGTCACCTCCATTCCCCGCAATGCCGCCATGTGGACGGCGGCGGCGGGCACGGCCAGCGGCAGCGGCTTCGGGTGCCACGCCCAGGAGAGGACGAGCTTCCCACCGTTCGCCGGGATGCCGAGGTCGTCCATCGTCTTCCAGTCCCCCAGGGCCTGGCAGGGATGGTCCACGGCGGACTCCATGTTGATCACCGGCCGTGGGCAGACCTCGGCCATCTGGTGGAAGGTCGAGTCCGCCAGATCCGCCGCCAGGTCGGTGCCGCCCGCGAACGAACGGATGCCCAGGGCGTCGGCGTAGCTCGCCAGCACCGGGATGGCCTCGCGCACGTGCTCGGCCGCGGCGCCGTCCATGACCACGCCGTCCCGGGTCTCCAGGATCCAGGTCCCCTGACCCGGCGAGATCACGAACGAGTCGCCGCCCAGCCGCGCCATCCCCGCCTGGAACGACGCCAGGGTGCGCAGCGACGGGTTGAAGAACAGCAGCGCCAGGATCTTGCCCTTCAGCGCCTCCGGCTCCGGATGCCGCTCCAGCCGCGTGGCGAGGTCCAGCAGATCCCGGACCTCCTCGGGACCGAAGTCCGAGAGGTGGAGGAACCCCTTCACGGGCGGATCTCCGCCAGCGCCTTGGCTAGCGTGTGGACGTGCGCTTCCTCCAGCACCAGCGGCGGCAGGAGGCGGACGATGGACGGATCGCCGCTCGTCCCGGCCAGGATGCCGTGGTCGAGAAGCTCGTTGACGATCTCGCGGGCCGGCCGGGTGGTCCGCAGGCCGAGCAGGAAGCCCTCGCCCTGGATCGACGTCACCGGGCCCACCTGGCAGGTCTCGCGGATCAGCGCCTCGAGCGTCTTGACCCGATCCATGAGGCCCTCGGACTCGATGATCTCGATGACCGTCTCGATCAGCGCGCAGGCCATGGGACCGCCGCCGAAGGTGGTTCCGAGGTCGCCCGCCTTGAGCCCCTGGGAGACCGCCTCGCTCACCAGCACGGCCCCGGCCGGGAAACCGGCGGCCAGGCCCTTGGCGGTGGTGAGGATGTCGGGCGTCACGCCCCAGGTCTGGGCCGCGAAGGGCTGCCCAGTCCGTCCCATGCCGCACTGGACCTCGTCGAAGATCAGCAGCGCGCCCGCCTCGCGGGTGAGCCTGCGGGCTTCCTTGAGGTAGTCGGCGCCCAGCGAGTACGCGCCGGCCTGGCCCTGGATGGGCTCGACGATCAGCGCCGCCACCTCCGGGGTCAGGGCCCAGGAGAGGGCTTCGACGTCCCCGCGCGGCACGAAGGTCACTGAGAAGGGCCGCTGCGGGAAGGCGTACCACTTCTCCCAGGCGCCGTGGGTGATCGCCGCCGCCGCGGCCGTACGGCCGTGGAAGGCCCCCTCCAGCGCCACGATCCGGGGCCGGCCCGTGTGGCGGAAGGCGAGGCGCAGGGCGTTCTCGTTGGCCTCGGCGCCGCTGTTGACCAGGAACGCCCGGGTGAGGCCGTCCGGGCCGAAGCGGACCAGCCGCTCGGCGGCGCGGGCGCGCACGCTCAAGGGGACGGAGTTGCTCTGGAAGAACAGCTCTTCCGCCTGACCGGCGAGCGCCGCGACGAGGCGCGGATGCCGGTAGCCCAGCAGGGCCACGGCGTGCCCGCCGTAGAAGTCGATCAGCGTCCGGCCGTCGCGGGTATGGAGGATCGCTCCCTCGCCGCTGACGGGCTCGATGGGCGTGTGCGGATAGACGGGCAACATCCACCGGGCCTCGTCCAGCTCGGCCTGGGGGATGGTTTCGATGGCGGTCTCAGACATTCCTCGGTTCTCCTTGATCACAGCGTTCTCCCCCCACCCCGGAACCCTCACCCCCGGCCCCTCTCCCGACCCCTCCCTCCCACCCACACCGGGAGAGGGGAGAGGTAAGTCTCAAAGCTCCCGCAGCAGAAGCTTTTCTCCCTCCTCTCCCGGTGAGGGTGGGAGGGAGGGGTCGGGAGAGGAGGGTCGGGGAGGTGAGGGTCGGGGAGGTGAGGGTTCACAGCCAACCCACGCCGGGAACGGTCAACCCCGCCGTCTCCGGAAATCCCATCAATCGGTTCATCCACTGCAACGCGCCCCCGGCCGCTCCCTTCACCAGGTTGTCGATGGCCGAGAAGACCACCAGGTGGTCCCCCTGGGCCACGGCGGCGAGGCGGGCGCGGTTCGTCCCGACCACGTCCTGGAGGCGCGGCGGATCGGGGAGGATATCCACAAACGGCGATCCTTCATAGAAACCCGCCAGGGCGTTTCGCAACTCCTCCGACTCCATGGGCCGGACCAGCCGCGCCTGCACGGTAGCGTAGATCCCGCGCGCGAACGGTCCCGCCTGGGGGACGAAGAAGATCTCCGGCTCCACCCCCGAGGCCGCCGCCGCCAGCGCCCGCATCTCCGGCTCGTGCCGGTGCTTCAGCGGGTTGTAGGCGAACAGGTTGCTCCGCCGCGCCGGGTGGTGCGTGGTGGCCGTGGGCGTCCGCCCCGCGCCCGTGCTGCCGGTGGTGGCGACCACGGAGATCCGCGGCTCCACCAGCCCCAGCTTCAGCAGCGGCACGGTCGCCAGCAGCGTCGCGGTCACGAAGCAGCCGGGATGCCCCACGTGCCCCTCCGGCGTGCCGTCCAGGTGCTCCGGCAGGGCGCAGCGGAACTCCGCGAGCCGTCCCGGCGCGCCGTGGGCGTGGCCGTAGACCCTGGCGTAGGCGTCGGCCTCGGCGAAGCGGAAGTCCGCCGAGACGTCCACCACCTTCGCGGCGGCCCCGGCCTTCTCCGCCTCGTTCAGGATCTCGTCGATCATCGGCGCGGCGGCTCCGTGGGGCGCGGCGCAGAGCACGGCGAGCCGGCCGTGGCCGTCGATCGCCCGCGGCAGGTCCTGCCGGCTGGAGAAGGCCAGGCCGGGGAAGCAGCCCGCCAGATGGGGAAAGGTGGACTCCACCGATCCCCCGGCCTGGCTCTCCGAAACCACGGCGGACGGCCGCAGGAACGGATGCCCGGCCAGCAGGCGCAACAGCTCGCCGGCGACGTAGCCCGACCCGCCCAGGACGATCGTGGGGGTGATTGGCGCCGTCGCGGTCATCCCGCCACCGCCTGCGCCGCGGGCATGCCGAGCCCCAGTCGCTGCCGCACCAGGGCGGCGAGGCGCTCGCCGTCCGTGCGGGCGTTGATCGCCGGCACGCCGCACTGCTCCTCGATGATCCTCGTCCCCGCCAGGTTGTCTGTGGCCGGGCCGGTTACCGCCACCGGCTCGATGCCGAAGCGCTCGCGGAGCAGGCGCACGCCGCCCCAGGCCGCCACCGGGTCGTTGGCCGCCAGCACCACGGCGGTGAAGGCGGCGCGGATCTCAGCGTCCTCCAGGATGGCCGCCACGCCGTAGGCCCCGATCAGCCCGTCCCCCAGCTCGGCCACCAGGAGGTCCGGCCGTCCGCCGGCGAGCTTGGTCAGCAGCGTCCGGGTCACGGCCGGCGCGTTGGCCGGCGTCGTCGTCACCACCCCGAGGTCGGTGAAGATCCCGGTCGCCCGCGCCCCGGCGTCCTCCATGGCCAGCACGTCCCGGCGCAGGGAGACACCGGTGGTCTTGAGGCCGTCCACGGTCAGGCCGCCGTGGCTCAGCTCGCGGACCAGCGTGCAGGCGGCGGCCGTCTTGCCGCAGTTCATGCACGAGCCCACCAGGGCCACCACCGGCACTCCGGCTGTATTCAGGCCGGCGTTGAGGTTCAGCGGCTCGCCGCCGATCCGCGCCGGCACGCCGATGCGCTCGCCGAGGATGGGGAAGTGGAGCACGGCCCCCAGCACCTCGCACTCGAACGGGGGCCCCAGGTCCGGGTTGACCGAGTCGCAGATCCCCAGCACGCCGCCGATGTTCAGCAGGTTCACCGTGTCGCCCGGCGCCAGCCGCTCCGGCAGGTGGCCCGAGTAGCCGAACAGGGCGTTGCGGTGGCCGAGGGCGCCGGCGATGACGTCGCCCTTCTTCACCTGCGCCATGCGGCCGCTGGGCAGCTCGAGCTGGCTGTACGTGCCCTTGTCGTTGAGCACGCGCACCGCCACCACGACCCCCTCTTCGCAGGGGATCTCGGAGCTCACCCGCACCTCGCGCTTGAGGCCGCAGGAGCGGGTCACCGAAGCGATCTTGTCGAGCAGCACGGTCTTCATCGTCAGTCTCCCGCGCCCGCCATGCGGGCGTAGAGCTCGCCGGGGAGCGCGGCGATCCGCGAGAACCCCTTGGCGTCCGCCGCCGTCCACTCGCCGGCCGCCTCGCCGTAGACGCCCCGCGAGGCGTCGCGCAGCGAGAAGGGCGACGAAACTCCTTCCACGAACACGGTCCCGGTGCGGAAGAGGAGGTAGACCTCCCCGGTCACCCGTCCCTGGGACGAGAGCAGCAGGGCCTCGATGTCGCGGCAGACCGGCTCCAGGTGTTGTCCCTCGTGGACCAGGTCGCCGTAGACGGTCGAGACCGTCTCCTTGACCCGGATCTGCCGTCCGGTCAGCGTCAGCTTCTCGAGCTCCCGGTGGGCCACCAGCAACGCCTCGGCGGCCGGGGCCTCGAAGGCCACGCGCCCCTTGATGCCGAGGATCGTCTCCCCGAGGTGGATGCCGCGGCCGATGCCGTGCTTCGCCGCCAGCGCCTCCAGCCTTTCGATCATCTCCACGGGCTCCAGCTCCTCGCCGTCGAGAGAGGTGGGCACGCCGTGGGTGAAGCCCAGCGTGTGGCGCGAGGCCGGAATCGGCGCGTCGAAGGCTCCTTGAGTCAGCACCCAGGCGGACTCGGGAATCGACTCGGTGGTGCCGAGGGTCTCCTTGCCGCCGATCGTCACCCCCCAGAGGCCGCGGTTGACCGAATAGGCCGCGCCGAACGGCGGTACGGGCAGGTCCCGCGCCTCCAGGTACGCCACCTGCTCGGCCCGCGCCCGCGGCTCGTCGCGCACCGGCGCCAGGATCTCCAGGCCCGGATCGAGCGTCCGCAGCGCCACCTCGAAGCGCACCTGGTCGTTGCCGGCGGCGGTGGAGCCGTGAGCCACCGTGCGGGTGCCCAGCCGCGCCGCCGCCTTCGCCACCTCCTGCGCCTGGATGGACCGCTCCGCCCCGACGCAGATGGGGTAGACCTGTCCCCGCCGGACGTTGCCGAAGACCAGGAAGCGCAGCACCCGGCGGAAGAACTCCTCGCGGGCGTCCACCAGGATGTGGTCGGCGGCGCCCAGGGTCTTGGAGCGCGCCGCCAGATCCGCCGCGGCGGAGGCGTCGAAGCCGCCCGTATCCACCGTCACAGTCACCACCGGCCGGCCGTACGTCTCGGCCAGCCAGGGAATGCAAAAAGAGGTGTCCAGCCCGCCGGAAAAGGCGAGCACGATCGGGTCGGACATCGTTCACTCCTCCTTGAGGAAGCTTTCGATTCGCTGGATGAGGCGCTTCTGGTCGCTGGCGGAAGCGGTGGCCGCGAACACGGTGTCGTCGCCAGCCATGGTGCCCACCACCTCGGGCCAGCCGGCCCGGTCGATGGCGAGCGCCACGCTCTGGGCGGTGCCCACGGCGGTGAGGATCACGGTCAGGTTGGGGCCGGCCGGCTTCATGGCACGCACGAAGCGGGCAAACTCCGCTACGTCGGGATCGCCGCCGTTGCGCTGCGGGCGGGCGTACCGGCCATCGATCCACGCCACCCCGAGGTCGCGCAGGTCGCGGCTGACGCTCGACTGTGTGGCCGTGATCCCCCGCTCGCGCAGCAGGTCCACGAGCTCTCCCTGATTCGTCACCCGGTGGGAGTCGAGGAGCGCCAGGACTTCCTGCTGGCGGGCAATACGGTGTTCGTGGTCGCTCGGCATCGTCGTCGTTTCCGTCGCAAATCAATGCGCATTATACAGCTTACGATGCATGAAATGTCAACAGGGTGCATGGATATTCCAGAAACCGGCGAGCGCGGAGGGACGAGGCGGGAGCTTTTCAGGTGGGAGGAGCGGAGTTGCCGGCGCGCCTATTCCTTGGACCAGAAGTCCTTGCCGAACCTGTCGGCGAGCATCCTGCCCGCGCCTTCCCGGCGGATCCACTGCTTGACCCACCAGTCGGGATCATAGGGCTCGTCGATATCCGGGATGGGCTTCCCGTAGCCGGAGAGGTTATCGAACTGGCCCGCCTCGATGGCCTCACGGACGCGGTTTTCCGCCACGAGCTCGATGGCGCGGCGGGAGTAACGGTTGCGACTCATGCGGGGGAAAACAGAGGGGGAGGGTGGGGGATTCCTCAACTCAGGCTTGCTTTGACATGGGCTCCACCCGTAACTATGCTGAGGGCATGGCGGTCATCCTCCAGATCCAGAACGTACCGGACGAGGTCCATCGCAAGTTGGAGAAGCAGGCAACTCTTGCTGGAGTGTCGATCTCTGAGTATGCCCTACGTGAGCTCGAACGGTCGCTGGCCAACAAGGCGACCCGTCAAGAGCTCCTCGAACGGCTTCGGAGTCATGGCAGCGTCGAGTTAAGAGAGTCTGTGGTTGACGTCTTGGCGGCGGAGCGCGAGGGACGGTGATCGTCCTCGATGCATCAGCCGTAATCGAGATCCTTCTCCAGACCGCAGACGGGGCTCTCGTCGCTGAGCGCCTTCTGACCTCAGAAACCCCGCTCCACGCTCCGTATCTGCTCGATATTGAAGTGGCTCAGGTCTTACGCCGATTTGTCGCTCGTGGCGAAGTCGATCCTGGACGTGCCTTGCAGGCGCTTGAGACTCTTCCTGATCTCCCACTGGAGCGTCATCCCCATCAACTGCTTCTGCCCAGAGTCTGGCAGTTGAAGGAGAACCTGACCGCTTATGATGCCGCGTATGTCGCTCTTGCGGAGATCCTCGACGCCACGCTGCTGACCCGTGACGGCCGCATCGGGCGAGCCCCGGGTCATTCGGCTAGGGTTGAGGTTTTCTGAAGGGAGAGGATTTCCCCCGCCACCCCCGTCCCATTCCGCACGCAATCCGACACCGAAACCCCGCTCAGGAAGTTCCCCCCGATCCGCAGGCCCGGCAGCGCCGTTTCGATCTCCCGCGCCCGCTCCACGAAGCGGCCGTGGCCGACCTCGTACTGGGGGATCGCCCGCGGCCAGCGGCGGACGTTCAAGAAGGCGGGCTCGCCCTTCAATCCCAGAGGACCGCGCAGCTCCGCGATCACCGTCTCGGCGATCCTCGTCTCGTCCTGGGCCACGATCTCCGGATCGGTGCGCCCTCCCACGAAGGCGGCCAGGGCGGCGTGGCCTTGCGGGGCGCGGTCAGGGAAGAGCTCGGAGGGGAAGAGACAGCCCAGGACCTTCAAGCCCTCCTTGCGCGGCGAGAGGAAGCCGAAGCCGGCCAGGGGATGGCCGACGTCCTCGCGCCGCCAGCCCAGCGAGACGATCGCCACCGGCGCGTAGGGGATCTCCGCGAAGAGGCGGCTCGCTCCGGCCGTGGCGTCCTCCAGCAAGTGGGCGGCGACGTCGGCCGGCACGGAGAGCACGACCCGCGCGGCCTCGACCGGACCGGCGCCGGTCTCGACGACGTAGCCGCCCTCCGTCCGCCTCACGCTCCGCGCGGCCACGCCGGTGCGGACGTCCCCGATCTCTCGCGCCAGCTTCCGGGGCAGCTCGTCCAGCCCCTCGCGGAAGGAGAACATCGCGCCTCCGGGAGCCGGACCCTTCCGCCGGGCCAGGGCGCCGCGGATCAGGCTGCCGTGCTCCGTCTCCAGGCCGTGGATCTTCGGCACCGCCCAGCGCACCGACAGCCGCTCCGGATCGCCGGCGTAGACGCCCGAGACGAACGGGCCGACCGCGTAGTCCAGGAAGGCCTGCCCCAGGCGGCGGCGGACGAACTGCGCGATCGTCTCCTCCGTGCCCGCGGGCGGGCGGCCGATCCAGGGCTCCTTGAGCAGGCGGAGCTTGGCGCCGGCGGGGAAGAGAGGCGTCTTGAGGAATCCGCCCGGACCTCCGGGCAGGGGAATCAGCTCGCCGCCCTTGTAGAGATAGCGCCGCTTGCTCGACGGGTTGGCGACGATCCGCTCCCCTTCCAGCCCGGCCTCCCGGATCAGCCGGCCGACGCTCTCATGGTTCTCCAGGACCGTGTTCGGTCCCATCTCGAAGCGCCAGGGCCCGTCGGTCATCGTCTCCATGGACCCGCCCACCCGGTCCGCCGCCTCGATCACCGCGACCCGCATCCCCCCCCGCTTCAGATGGAAAGCCGTCGTGAGGCCGGAGATCCCCGCGCCGATCACCACCACATCCAGCCGCTCGTTAGTCATCGCGCGCAAAGCATAGCCTCAGTTCTACAGTCTCCCTCCTCTCCCGGTGAGGGAGGGTGGGAGGGGTCGGGAGAGGAGGGCCGGGGAGGTGAGGGCTCACACCGTCCGCGAGTAGCGCGCCGTCGCGGCCGGCTCGCCGAGGTAGGCGTCGAAGACCATCGCCACGTTCCGCACCAGGAAGCGGCCCATGGGCGTGACCTCGATCGCGTCCGGTCCCATCGATACCAGCCCGTCGTCGGCCATGGGCTCCAGGGCCTTCAGCGCGTCGCCGAAGGTGCGGTCGAAGTCGATCCCGAAGCGGCGCTCCACCTCCCGCTTGTCCAGCCGGAAGTGGCACATCACGTCCATGATCACCCGCCGCCGCAACTCGTCGTCCGCCGACATCGCGAGACCCTTGCAGGTGGCGAACCGACCGGCCATCAGGGCGTCCGCGTACTCGGTCATGGTCTTGGCGTTCTGCGCGTAGCCGCCCGCCACCTCGCTGATCGACGACACGCCGAAGCCGACGAGATCGGTCTCGGCGCAGGTGGAGTAGCCCTGGAAGTTGCGCGTCAGGGTGCCGTTCCGGAGCGCCTGGGCCAGCGGGTCCGCGGGCCGCGCGAAGTGGTCCATGCCGATGAAGACGTACCCCGCCTCCATCAGGATGTTGGTGGCGTCCTCCAGCATCCGCAGCTTGGCTTCGGCCACGGGCAGGGCCGCGGGGTCGATCGCCCTCTGGTGGCGGAACATCGAGGGGAGGTAGGCGAAGTTGAACAGCGCCAGCCGGTCCGGGGCCATGCGCACGATCTCGCGCACCGTGGCGGCGAAGCTCTCCGGCGTCTGGTTCGGCAGGCCGTAGATCAGGTCCATGTTGACGCTCCGGATCCCCCGCCGGCGGATACCGTCGAGCACGCCCCAGGTCTCCTCCGGGCTCTGCTCGCGGCGGACCGCCCGCTGAACGTCCGGGTTCAGGTCCTGCACCCCGAGGCTCACCCGGTTCACCCCCGCGGCCGCCAGCGCGTCGAGCTGCTCGGGCGTGCATTCGCGGGGATCGATCTCCACGCCGATCTCGCAGTCGGGGGCAAGCCGGAAGTTGCGCCGGATCAGGGCCATCAGCTCCGTCAGATCCTCCGGCGGCAGGAACGTCGGCGTGCCGCCGCCCCAGTGGACCTGCACGACTTCCCGCCGGTCCCCGCCCAGCAGCGCCGAGGCCAGCTCCATCTCCCGGGCCAGCAGGGGCAGATAGCGCCGGCCCCAGGTGCGGTCGCGGGAGATCGTCACGTTGCAGCCGCAGAAGAGGCAGCGGGTGGTGCAGAACGGGACGTGCACGTAGAGCGACAGCGGCCGGTCTCCGCGCTCGCGGCTCCGGTCCAGCAGAAGGGCGTAGTCCAGGGAGCCGAAGCCGGCCTCGAACTGCGGCGCCGTGGGATAGGAGGTGTACCGGGGGCCGGGCCGGTCGTACTTCGCGATCAGGCCACGGTCGAACTGGATCGGGGACCAGAGATCGTTCGCCATGAAGGAACGGTAGCGCCGGGACTGTCCCGGCGCACCGTTCCGAGGGAGAGAATGGAGCCACCCCGAAGGGTGGGGCGCTAGATCAATCCGGGACGCACTTGCAGCAGTCCGGCGGATGCAGCGCCGGGTGCTGGCCCGGAGGACACTCAATGCAACGGACCGTCGCGCAGATGTTCGCGGCGTCGACGCGGGGCGTGGACAGCGCGCCCAGGGCGACGACTCCAGCCAGGAAGGCGATCTTGGCGAGTTTATTCATGGTGAGGCTCCTTTCCTGCTGTGCCGCTCAGGTGCGGCAAGGTCAGAAGTATCGGGGGACTGCGATGGGGGGCTGGATCAATCCGGGAGGCACTTGCAGCAGACCGGCGGCTTCATGGCCAGGTGCTGGCCTTCCGGACAGGACATACAGCGGACCGTGGAACAGTCGATCACGGCCTCGGCGCGAGGCGCGGAGGACAGGGAGGTGAGGGCCAGGACCCCCGCCAGGAAAGCCATCTTGGTGAGCTTGCTCATGGAAGTACTCCTTGACATCGTGCCGCTTCGGTGCGGCCCGACTCGGAAGTATAGACGATTTCCTATGGACTACCGGCCCAGGCCTGGAATCTCTTCGAGGTGGGGCAGGGGAGCGTCGAGCACGTCCGAGAACAGGGTGAGCACGCGGAAGGTGATCCCCCAGATGGCATGCTCGCCGAAGCGGATCGCCGGGTAGAGCAGGCGCGCGCCGCTCCTCTCCCATTCGAGGCTGCTGGAATTGCGTGGGTCCCAAAGGTGCGAGAGGGGGATCCAGTACGCCTCGGCCACCTCCTCGTTGGGGGAGAACGGAAGCCGCTCCTCGCCCAGGTAGTAGACGAACGGCGAGAGCACCATACGCCGGTCGCCGCCGCCCAGGCGCACCAGCACATGGGAAAGGGCGCCGATCCAGTGTTCCTCCGCCAGCGCGAGGCCGATCTCCTCCAGCGTCTCCCGCTCGGCCGCGGCCCGCGGGCCCACGTCTTCCGGATCGGTGCGCCCGCCGGGCAGCGCCATGTGGCCGGACCATGGGTCCAGGGGATGCTCGGCGCGCCGGATGGCACAGAGCGCGAGATCGCTCCCGCTCCCCGCCAGGATCAAAGCCACAGCCGCTTCGGAGTGGGACGCCTCCCGCGCCACCAATGTAGGTTGATGCCGGCCCAGGGCTTCGCGGATCTGTTCGACGGTGAACGGCATGGCGGGAGGGATGATATCCGTTCGCGATAAGCTCTCACCATGAGCGCAAAGACCTGCCTGTGCGGGGCCTGGATCGCCCTGCTCGCCCTCCTCCCGCTCGCTCCCGCGGCGTCCGCCGCGCCGGCCCCATCGGGTCCGGTGAAGCTCGTGGTGATCGTTTCCGTGGACGGCCTCTCCTGGACGCGCCTCACCGGCTACCGCGACTGGTACGAGGCGGGGCTCAAGCGCCTCCTCACCGAAAGCCAGTTGCAGGTCAACGCCCACTACGGCCACCTCAACACCGAGACCTGCCCCGGCCACGCCTCCCTGGGCACGGGGGCGCCGCCCCGGGTGCACGGCATCACCGCCAACCAGTGGTTCGAGATGGAGCCCGGCGGCACGAGCCTGCGTCGGCTCTACTGCACCAACCAGCCGTCCCCCACGGGGGCCGGCACCATCGCAGGTCCGGCGAACCTCCGCATCCTCACCTTCGCCGATCGTCTCGTGGAAGCGAGTCCCGGCTCCCGCGTGGCCGCCTTCTCCGGCAAGGACCGGGGCGCCATCTTCCTCGCCGGCAAGAACCCGAAGCACGCCGTCTACTGGTACGACAAACAGACCGGCGGCTACGTCAGCTCCGCCGCCTATGACGCGCAGGAGCCCGCCGCCCGCGATCTGGTCGACCGCTTCAACCGGCAGTGGACGGGCGCCTACTTCATGGGCCGCACCGGCACGGTCTGGAGCCCGCTGCCGATGCCCGCGAACGCCGCCAGCCTGCCCCAGCCCGAGCCCAACCTCGGCCGCTTTCAGACGCCGGACTTAGGGGTGGGTTTCGATCACGATCTCGCGCTGCACCCCAGCGGCTACTTCACCGCCATCTACAACTCCCCGTTCCAGGACCGGCTCCTCGCCGACCTGGCCTTGACGGCGCTGGCCGATCCGGGCCTCGCCCTGGGCCGGCGCGGCGTCACCGACGTCCTGGCCCTCTCGTTTTCGGCCAACGACGTCATCTCCCACAACTATGGCGGCGAATCGGCGGAGACCCTGGACACCCTGCGGCGGCTCGACCGCGAGATCGGCCGCATCCTGATCTCCCTCGACGCCCTCGCCGCCGCAGAGCCCCAGGGTCAGGTCGTGCTGGCCCTCTCGGCGGACCACGGCTTCACCCCTCTTCCCGAAGTGACGCGGCGCAAGAGCGGAAAGCGGGTGGGCGGCCGTCTGATGGTCCCCGAAAGCGGGGCCGAGACGCCGTATCCCAACATGCAGGAGCGGTTGAACCGCGCCATCAACGAGGATCTCTGCCTGCCCCCCGGCTTCCGGGCGATCTTCGGCATCGAGGGCTGGACCGTGGCCTTCGACCGCAAGGCCTTCCCGGCGAAGACGATCCAGGGACCCTGCGGCAAGGCCGGCAAGGATGTCACCCTGGCTAGACTCAACGAGGTCTTTCCGAAGATCGTCCAGCGCCTCTACGGTGAGGAGGTGGAGAAGGTGCTGATGATCTCCAAGATGGCCCAGTGGCCGGCGGGGGACAAGGCGGCGGACTTCGCCCGCAACGACTTCGATGCGCCGCGCTCAGGCGACGCCTTCCTGATCCCCAAGGACAACGTCCTCATGCATTGGGACCCCGTCCGCGGCTCCGGCCATGGCTCGCACCACGCGTACGACACCCACGTGCCGCTCCTCTTCTGGGGCGGACCGTTCCAGCCCGGCGAGCACACCGAGGCCGCCGAGCCCTACGACCTCGCGCCGACGCTGGCCGATCTGCTGGGGATCAAGCTGCCGGACGCCACGGGCACGTCACGGCTGAAGCGCTAGCATCGCAATTCGATCTCCCGGCGGTCCCGATCGAGGATCGCCGGGGCGACCGGTCTTCCGTAGTGGCCACGAATCAGCTCCGCCAGCTCTTCCACGGCCCGTCCCACCACATCCCGCCCTACCGGCGGCAGACCTTCGATCACCAGGACCGCGTTCCGCGTCTCCGGCGTCAGCTTGGTGCGGTCCACCTCCTTCCAGTTCCAGCGCCGGCAGATGGCCCCGATCTCGTCCTTGTAGATCACCTCGCCCGGACGCGGCGCCCGCTCCTCGGCTTCGCCCAACAGGCGGACCGGCGCCTCGCTGTCGCCGGCGATCGTGAGGAGGACGTCGCCCTGGATGCGGTCGAGATCCTCGCCCCCGGCCGGCACGAGGTGGCGCAGGGAGATCGTGTTGTACAGATCCACCAGGGGATTGATGCTCGGCAGAGCCTGGCCTTTGAGCACGCGTCGCACCAGGTTTTCGATCGAGGACGGATGATCCTTCGGCTTCGCCCCGAACCGCCGGTACGCCTCGCGCCAGGGGGCGATGTGGGGATGCTCCGTGACCTGGATTCCGGCGAGATCCGCGCGCACCCGCGCCTCCTCCCGCCGGAGCCCGTCGAGGATCGCGGCGTCCTGCCGGGCATTGTCGATCTCATGGGCGGTGACGATCCCTAGGACCACCTCGGGAAACCGCTCGAAGATCTCATCGCTCACGCGCAGGGCAGTCATCGTGCTCCCCAGCATACAATCCACGCCATGGAAAAGATCAATCTTCGCCAGAAGCTCGATTCCTTCTCCGAGCACTGGAGCCCGCGCATCGTCGCCGAGCTGAACGGCCAGCACGTCAAGCTCGCCAAGCTCCAGGGCGAGTTCATCTGGCACCACCACGAGCACGAAGACGAGCTCTTCCTGGTGATCAAGGGCCGTCTCCGGATGGAGCTGCGCGACCGCGACATCTGGCTGGAAGAGGGAGAGGCTTTGGTCGTCCCCCGCGGCGTCGAGCACCGCCCCGTGGCCGAGGAGGAGGTTCAGATCCTTCTCTTCGAGCCCGCTTCGACCCTCAACACGGGGAACGTGGAGAACGAGCGGACGGTGCGGGAGCTGGGGAGGATCTGAGCCGGCTCTCAGCGGTACTGATACACGTCCAAGGCCACGTTGGCGGCGTTCTGCGGATCGATCCGCACGGCCACGGTCTCGCCCGGCTGGAATTGCGGGATGTGGACCCGCGAGACGAGGCTCTTGGCGATGGTGGCCGTGTAGACCGAGCCGTCCGCGCGGCTCACCTCGAGCCGGAGCCCGATCACGGGATCGTCGTTCACCGTCATCCCCGTATCCCAGATCTCCAGGATCCGCGCCGTGGCCGATTCGCCGGTCTCCTGCAGCCGCTTGGCTTCCGAGACGCCGCTCATCTGGTCGATCATGGCGCAGCCCAAGGACGTCATGGCCAGGATCGCCAGCGACAGGAAGCTGAAGAGGGTTCGGCGCATTTTCAGATCCTCCTCGGAGGATTCTACTCCCACCTCCCCCATTGACTCCTCCGGCGCGGCGAATCAGGATGCGCGGCATGAGGACGCGTTTCTTCGGAGGGTTGTTTCTCCTGCTTTTCCTGGGCGCCTGCGGCCGCGTGGAGCCCGAGCGCTGGAACGTGCTCTTCGTCACCGTGGACACGCTGCGCGCCGACCGCATGAGCCTCTACGGCTATCGCCGGCCGACGACTCCGAACCTCGAGGCCTTCGCACGGGAAGCCGTGGTCTTCGACAACGCGCGCAGCCAGGCCGGCTGCACCTTCCCGTCCGTCAACTCGTTCCTCACCTCGCGCGATCCGGCCGTCTTCCTGCGCCCCGGCGGCATCATGGGCATCCCGGACACGGTGCGCTCTCTGCCGGAGATCCTCCGCGAGCATGGACACGCCACCGCCGCGGTCTCGGCCAGCTCCATCGTGCGCAACACGCCGTCGCGGATGAACCCCGGCGGCGGCTTCGGACGCGGCTTCCAGGTCTTCGACGAGACGTGCAACCAGAAGCACGCCCGCTGCCTCAATCAAAAAGGCCTGGCCCTGATCGACGGCTTCGAAGAGCCCTGGTTCCTCTATCTGCACTATCTGGAGCCGCACTCGCCCTACCAGCCGCCCCCGGGGCATCGCCGGCGGCTTTCCTTCCGGACCGGCCGCGCCAAGGGCCAGGGGGTGAACGCCTGGGCCCGCAAGGGCGAGACCTGGCCGGTCGCGCGCCGGCTCTACGACGGCAACAAGGAGTACAAGCTCACGCCGCAAAACCTCGCCCACCTCTCCGAGCTGTACGACGAGGAGATCGGCTATTTCGACGAGCAGTTCGCCCGGCTCATCGGCGCCTTACGGGAGCGGGACCTCCTCGACCGCACCGTGATCGTCCTGGCCGCCGACCACGGCGAGGAGCTGTACGACCACAAACATTTCGGCCACTGCCGGAGCCTCGGCTACGACACCGTGATGAAGACGCCGCTCCTGCTGCGGATTCCCGGCGTCGAGCCCGCGCGCCGCAAGGCCCTGGCCGAAAACCTGGACATCGTCCCGACCCTGCTCGACTACATGGGACTTGCCAAGGGCCACACCTTCGAGGGCAAGAGCCTGCGTCCGGTGATCGAAGAGGACCGGTCCGTCCGCCGTCTCTCCTTTGGCCTGCAAGGCATGTCCCGGACCGTCAGCGACGGAACCCACAAGCTGATCTACGACATCGCCTCCGGCGGCACGCTATCTCTACGACCTCAGGACCGATCCCGGCGAGAAGACCGATCTCTCCAAGCAGCGCCCCGCGGAGACCGGCCGCCTCCAGGCCGCGCTCCTGCGCTGGCTGGAAGCCCGCGAAGGCCCGGCGGCCTCGGGAGAGTCGAAGCGCCGGGCGGAGGAGTTGGAAAAGCGGCTGCGGGCGCTGGGGTATCTGTAGAGGACTTGAAGGACACCAAGGACACCAAGGACACCAACGACGGAAGATTCTCGTCCTTGATGTCCCTGGTGTCCTTGCTGTCCTTCAGATCCTGGTCTCCCTCGGCTGACGCCCAAGCCTCCGGCCCTGTCCCTCAGCGGGACCCCCGCCGTGCTATGTTGACCTGACCCGGCCAGCAGTCCTGGGCCTTTCCAAGGAGGAATTCAGACATGGTTGAAATCCTGACCTGGATCATCGTCGGTCTGGTCGCTGGAGTCCTGGCTTCCTTCGTCGTCGGGCGCGGCTACGGGCTCCTGGGCGACATCATCATCGGCATCATCGGCGCCTTCATCGGCGGCTGGCTCTTCCGGCAGTTGGGCTGGAGCGCACCCTTCGGAGGTCTGATCGGCACCATCTTCGTCGCCTTCATAGGAGCCATCGTGCTGCTCCTCCTGCTGAGACTCATCCGCCGCGCCTAGTCCCCACTCCTACCCGCGCACCTCCGCCGGCACCCCGGCCCGCCGGCGGAGGAAAACGGTACATCGTCTGTCAAAGATCCCTCCCGGCAAGGAAGGCCCGCTTGGGCCAGGAGACCTCTTGCGTCCTCGTCCGGGAATGCTCTAGGATGATCCCATTGCGAACCCGGGATGTCAATAGATCATCGTAGGTTCTCAATAGGGAAGGAGACGTTCCCTCCTTTTCAGGGGGCATTCCCCCGGTTTCGGGCCGCATTCCCCCGTCTCCCGGTCTCGTTCCCCCTAGGGAATGCCACTCGAAATCGGGGGAACGTTCCATTCCCCGCCTTTCGTGAGGCCCGAGAGATGGGGAAAGACGCGTTCCCCGCTTTCCGCGTCGCGTTCCCCGCGGGGGACGGGGCTCGGAAGAGAGGGGGCGTCGCGCGAAAGACGGGGAACGTCCCGAGGAAGGGAGGGAATGGGACGCGAAAGGGAGGGGGCGTCGCAAGGAAGCCTCTCCGCGTCTCATTCCCCCGGGGGAATGAGACGGGAAGCGAGGGGAACGAACCATTCCCCCGGGGCGGCGTCACGAGAAATCGGGGGAACGTCCTCTGAAGTCGGGGGAACGAGACGGTGAAGGCGTGTTGCAAGCCGTGAAACCGCTTCTCTCACGAAGGAAAGGGAGCCGTCGAGCTTCGAAGGCTCCTGGGGGAGACCCGAAAGGGTCTCGCCGTTCTTTGAAAACTGAATCCATACGGGAGCCGTCCCTGAACCGGGGCCGGGAAGGCTCTCGTGCGCCTGCCGGAGCGTTCCGGGAGGCGCGAATCCCACCAACGCCAGCGGCGGGCGCCAGCCCGCCTTGCCCGCCGCTGGTCTCTTTCACCGCTAGCCTGAATTCGGCTGCACTCTAGAGGTCAGGAACGGCCCCTTCTCCCTGGATGGGATGGAAAGGCGGATGCCGTTCCGGAAAGGTCCTCCATGCGCAGCGTTCTGCAACGATTAGCTCTAGCGTTTCTCGTCCTGATCCTCCTCGCTTCACCTGTCCTGGCTACGGGTAGCCGGGTTCACCGGGTAGAAAGAGAGCCTGGCCTCTTCGCCGTCCTTTGGCAGACGCTCCAGAAACTCTCCCCTTGGGCTCCGAAGAGCTCCGGCACCATGGACCCGGACGGCAAGCCTCTCCCGCCGGATTCCGCGACCCCAACTGACTCCAGCGGAACGATGGACCCGGACGGAAGGATGTGACATCGCGATTCCCTCAAGCGAGACCCGCCGGTATCGACCGGCGGGCATTTTTGCAAGAGCATGGAATTTGGGGCTCCTTCTGAAGTACGATAGAGGCAGCGCGAATATTGGAGGGAGATATGGCAGAGTGGCACGATCAGGAGGACCGTCTCGCCATCGAGAAGCTGCGGGGCTGGGCGCAGTGGACGACGCTCGAACCTTTGACCCCTGAAGCCCGCTTCGCCCTGGTAGAGGGCGACAAGAGCTTCCACACCTATGGCTTCTTCGAGCGTCTGCTGGAAGCGAGCCGCTGGTACATCCGCACGGACCCGGCGGAAGCTGTCGATGTCGTCCGGCTTGCCATTCTCGTGGCAGAGCGACTGGATCAGGCGGCTTATGGACGGGAGCGGGTCGCGGATCTACGCGCCACCGCATGGGCAATGCTCGGGAACGCCCGACGCCTCGCTTCCGATTTCGAGGGCTCCCGCCAGGCGTTCAACGAGGCGTGGAGGATTCTCGAAGAGGACGGCACCAACGACCCGAAGGAGCGAGCCCACATCATCGGCCTGGAGTCTGGCTACATGCAGGACATGGGCGAGTTCGAGCTGGCGGAGGCGGCACTCGAGGAGGCGCTGGAGATCTACCGCCAACTCGGGGACACCCACATGCAGGGCCGGACGCTCCTCAAGATGGGGGACTGTATCGGGCAGGTTCACCCCGAGCGGGGGATCGCCCGTATCCATCAGCGCTGGCTCTCTTCGACGTGACCAAGGAGTCCCGGCTGGACCTGTGCGCCCAGCACGACCTCGCCTGGTTCCTGAACGACAACGGCCAGCCGGCAGAAGCCCTGGCAGTTCTCGACCGTGCCCGGCCCGTCTACAAGCAGTTCCCGGACAAGTGGACCCAACTCCGTCTCCACTGGCTGGAAGGGAGGATCTCGGCGAAGCTTGATGATCTCTCCGAGGCCGAGAGTATCTTCGCGCTACTCTGGGAGGAGTTCCGGGTCCGGAGCCTGCACCACGAACTGGTGCTCGTCTCGATCGACCTTGCCGAGGTGCTGGTCCGAAAAGGCGAGCCTAACCGCGCTGCGGAGCTGGTTGCGCAGTGCCTCCCGATCCTCCAGGCTTGGGGCCTCCACCGATACGCCCTGGCGACCTGGGTCGTCTTTCAGAACGCCTTGGAGCAAGGGCGGTTGGAGGGAGTGTTTGGGCGAGTCCGGGAGTACTATCGGCGGTATTGGGTGCGGCCGGGGGTGTTTGAGGGGGTTGAGGATGTCTGAGAAGAAGCCGACGGTGCCTCCAGACGTTAGACCGGCAGGGTTTGAGGTCAAGCTAAAGGCCTCCCGGTTCCGGAGGGGGGTGGATGTCCTCCGGCTCAATCAGCTCAATGATGAGTTGGAGATGGAGGAGGTCCAGGCGAAGCTTTGCCCGAGGCAGGAAAGGGATGCCCCTCACTGAAGTGTGTCTTGCCTATCTCCGTTCTTGAATCTGCTCTCATTCCGTGGCACGTTCAGAGCCGGTCAAGGTATTGACTCGGCCTAGGCGTTGACGTAGGTGCGGACAATCTCGTAGGCTTGGCACAGGGCAATTGTGGAGGTCGAGAGATGCCGGAGCCAACGAAGAAAAAAGGTTGGTACCATAAGGGTTCTGTGCAGTCGGCATTCGTGCTAGGCATATTTACTGTCTTAGCTGCTTTGATGCCAATAATTTATCAGCTAGAAAAAGGTTCTCAGAGTTTTCCTCCGAAGGCTCCAGCAGATCCCGCTACGATCATGCAGGTCCCTTTATCGCGAGATCCAGTCGTTTCGGAGAGGGCGCCATCAGAATTGAACTCCACGTCTATCGATACCAAAGCTTCCGATAAGGTAGACAATAAGCCTCATCCATCAGGTCTCAATCGGGTAATGACTTTGCAGGAGGGAATCCCGAGAAGAATTGGGAGGCTTGACGTGACAGTTGCCGTCACTTTCCGAGAGACCCTGGGATCCGAGTACGCTGAATTTGCGCTCTCAGTGCCCAACGCGCCTTTGATCAGGTTTCCTTCTCGTCGAATGGGTGGGAGTCAAGAGTTCTCCGTTGGTCGTGAATCTTTTGAACTTCACGTCTTAGGGATTGACCTTGGCACTAAGACTGCCCAAATAATTTTACGACCGAAAAATTTAAGGTGAGGGTGTTATATGCGAAAGTTAGTTTTTCTTTGCTGTATACTTGCGGTGATGCCAGGCTCTAGGGTCGTGGCGCAAGAAGTTGAGCCGGCCATCCAAGAACTTGCGGGTCAGCTGTCTCAGTCTATGGCCGGGCAAGTAAAGAAGCTGGCTGTAGTTGAGTTCCCGGAGCTTAACGGGCATCAATCAGCCCTGGGTCAGTTTATAGCTGAAGAACTCATTACAAATTTTTCTTCGGGAGCGCGCTTAGGTCAATTTGATATAGTAGAGAGGCGTCAACTTGCGAGAGTCTTAAGAGAGCAAGAACTGACCGATAGCAGCCTCTTTGACGACAAGTCCATTGCCAAAATCGGGAAGATCCTAGGTATTGACGCGATAGTGACGGGTTCGATTGCCGACCTGGGAACGGAAGTGAAGGTAAACGCTAGAGTTATATCGGTGGAAACAGCTAAGGTGTTTGCCGCCGCAGCAATCAAATTTAAGAAGAGCGAGACTGTTCAGCAACTCTTAGGGGCAGGTGTGGGTTCAATGCAGTCATTAACAGCTTCTGCAGTACCTCCTAGTAATGCTGGAGCTGTTGCTTTCCAGGACGAGTTTCTCCGGATCGAACTTTCTTCCATGAATATATCCAAGGATAAAAGAAAGATTACAATGACGTTCGTTGTGCAGAATTTGACGTCCCAAGAATTGTTTCTTGCTCTTGGCAAACAAAATTTAGAGTGTGATGTTAGCGTCATGGACGAAACGGGGGCTATGCTGCCTAGTGATAGCGGCTCTCAAGAGTTCACCTATGTCAGTGGCCTGCCTTGCATCTATGACAGATTAGGGGACCAAGACAGCTATGCCAAGATTCTCCCTGGCGCTAAGTTGCCGATGGCAGTCGTATTCAAGAAAACCAAAGAGATCTTCGGAGGTAAGTTCTTTACATTTAGAGCGGGCCTCCTCCGCTTCACAGGGAGCTCTGGGTCTCGGTTACTGTCGCTATGCTCGATATCCCCTCTGGGTCATAATGGGACTCGGGTGTTCGAGATCTCATCGAACTTCCGCCAGAGCGCCCTCTCTTCTTCAGTCACAGGGAAGTCCCTGTGAGCGTTGAGCTTGGTGAGGAACTGCCTTCGGAGCTCCATGTCCTCGGCTCTGGCTAGTCTAAGGAGATCCGGGAGAGTCGGCGAGTCGCCCTGGAGACGCTGGATTTCAGTCCGGTATTCCGCCTGTCGGGCTTGCCAGGCAAGATAGGTGTGGGACCAGTCACAGAATTCCAGTTCTGTATCTATCTCTTGAGGTGCCGGGTTGTTGGAGCAGGCGGCGTGAAAGGTCTCGGAGCGGAGTCTGTACTTCTTCTCAAACCGCCTTAGCGCGGTCTCTAGATCATGGATATCGTTCAACAGCTCATCAAGCGTGACGATCCACCTGCTCTTTCTACGTCACCGGTCGGTTTGAGCCCAGCAGCTCATCCACTAGAAACGACCACCCCGGAAGCGCCGGCTCAGCATCAGCATGCTGGCCTCGCCGGAAGATGACCGGCTGGTGAGGACGGGAAGCGCGATAGACCCGGATCTCCTGGTCCCTCAGTACGTCCACATCCCAGACCACCCGCGTGCCAGCGGCGAAGTAGTCTGTCCTCTTGGCGGCAATCAGCAGATCAGCCTCGGAGCCGTAATCGTTGGAGCTCCTCACCTCGACGGCGAAGAGGGGAGCACCTTGCAGGAATCGACCGTCGGACGGCAGGTCCCCCACCCAGAACGCGGCGTCCGGGCTGAACGACTGCCGGTGTGGGAGATCGACCAGGAAACCGACGTTGTCTGGAATGGCGTAGCCTCCTCCAACGCTTCGTTCATAGTCGTCCAGACTGCGGTAGATCCGCCCGGCAGCTCGTCCGTGCACGCCTCCTTCGGGAGGCATGAGCACGAGCCTTCCCTCAAGGAGCTCAGCTTTGCCGTGATCCGGAACTCGGTGGAGGTCGAGAACTGTGCTGCCCTCTCGGTAACGAGTCACGACAGAATTTCGATCGAAGAGCCGTCGGCGAGCCTGTAAGCGAAAAAGTCACTGTCCAGCGTGAAAAGCTGGCGCCGACGAAGACCTTCGGCGACTGCCACCAAGGAAGCATCCGCGAGGTCCATAGGAGTGTCTCGGTAACGAGTCATCAGTGCGGCCATCCGGTCGATCTCGACCGCAGTCAGATCATGCAAGATGAGGCGTTGGCGTGACCGTAGCTTCCAGAGGGCTTGTTGGGAGGGGAAGCCTCCGGCTCGATGCAGGAGATACATGGCCTCAGTAAAACAGGGCCAAGTTGTGAGGGAGCGGTCCCGCAGGTAACCTGCGAGATGCATCCACGCAACGGGGGTGGGCGGGATCGTTGCGGTTCAGGAGGGCGACGAGAGGGCCTGTATCGGTCAGGGTAGCCAAGCTCAAAGGTGTCCCCGCCGGTGCTTCTCCTCCAGACCGTCCGCAAAGAGCCGGCCAGTGTCCTGAGAGAGCGGCTCGGCCGTCCCGTCGACGGTGCCTATATGACCGGAGAGGAAGTCAAAGAGGGTCTCCTTGGGCTGACCTTCCTGGTCGCCTTCGGCAGTGAAGGTCGCCCGCAGGGTCTCAATGGCGAGTTGCTCAGGGGTCATACCTCGCCTGCGAGCCTGCTCAGAGAGGGGCTCTTCGATGTCGGACGGAAGTGCGATCGTGACCATGACGTCCTCCAAGAACAGATTATAACCGTCCTCTTCTCACCCTTCCTCACCGCCGGGGTTCGGTTCCTGGGTCTTCTCCGCGGCGGCCCCGGACTCATCTCCCTCGTAGGCGGTTTCCAGGGCCTTGGCGGAGAGGCTGTACCAGCCCTCATCGGCGCCGGGCGGGCCGACGACGATCATCAGCGGAGTGCCCGGCTGCAGCTCGTGAGGCTCGTCGAGCTGGATCTGATTTCCGTCAAAGTGACCACTGAGAAATATCTTTTTTATTATCATCTTCGTCTCATAGGGAAACAGCATTCATGTCCATCCGTGCCGTGTCGTCTCGGGAGAGTACCACATCCTGGCCGGCTGTGTAACTGTCCGCTTCCGAACACCTCCGTCCACCCGCGAACGGCTCCGGCCGGCTCCTGATCGCCTCAAATCCAGGCAAATCAACAACTTGCCTTCTGGCACACCCCTTGCCCTTGATGACTCCCGTCTGAGAGGGAGCGAACGAACATGGACCGTGAGCTGGATGCCAGTTATCGATATCGCCGCCTGGGCAAACGGGCGGCTTGGGCCGGGGGCGGCCTGGCCCTTTGCGTGGCGGTGCTGATCCTGCTGCCGGGATGGCTGCGGCCTTCCGTGGAGCGCGAGCAGATCCGGACGGCGAAGGTGGAGCGCGGACCGGTCGAGGGGATCGTCGAGGCTTCGGGGACCGTCATCCCCGCTTTCGAGGCGGCCCTCTCCAGCCCGGTGGAGGCGCGGGTGGAGAAGATCCTCAAGCGGCCGGGCGAGACGGTGCGGGCCGGGGAGGAGATCCTGAAGCTCGATACGTCGTCCGCCCGGCTCAGCCTCGAAAAGCTCGAGGACCAGCTCGCCCGCAAGATCAACGAGCAGCGGCAGCTCCGGCTGACGCTGGAGAGCCAACTCATCAATCTGCGCGGACAGATCGATCGCGCCGCGCTCGACGCCGAGGCGGCCGGCCAGCGCGCCGAGCAGAACCGCAAGCTGCGGGAGAGCGGGCTCGTCTCCGAGCAGAACCTCAAGGCCTCCGAGATCGAGGCCCGCAAGGCCCAGATCGAGCTCGCGCAGCTCAAGGCGTCGGTCCAGAGCGCGCAACGCTCGACGGAGGCGCAGCTCGACGGCGTGGAGCTCGATCTCCAGACCCTCCGCAAGGAGCGCGAGGACGCCTATCAGCTCCTGCAACGCGCCACCACGCGCTCGGACCGCTCCGGCGTCCTCACCTGGGTCGTCCCCCAGGAAGGCGTGACGGTGCCGCGCGGCGAGGTGATCGCCCGCATCGCGGACCTCGATTCGTTCCGCGTCGAGGCCACGGTGTCGGACGTCCACTCTTCGCGCCTCCACGCGGGCCAGACCGTGCGCGTGATGCTGGACGGCCAGCCCCTCACCGGCCGGCTGGCGGCGATCGATCCCACGATCGAGAACGGCGCCGTCAAGTTCCACGTGGATCTGGACGACGCCAGGAATCCCAAGCTGCGCAACAACCTGCGGGTGGACGTGCTGGTGGTCACGGACGCCCGGGCCAGCACGCTGCGCCTCCGCAAGGGGCCGTTCGCGCAAGGCGAGGGGGCCGAGAGCGTGTTCGTGGTCCAGGGGGATCACGCCGTGCGCCGGCCGGTGCGTTTCGGGCTTTCGGGCTACGACCACTTCGAGGTCCTCGACGGCCTCGAGGAGGGAGAGGAGGTCATCCTCTCCAACATGCAGGATTACCAGCACCTGGAACGGGTGAATTTGAAGTGAGCCCTCACCACCCCGGCCCTCCTCTCCCGACCCCTCCCTCCCACGCCACACCGGGAGAGGAGGGAGAGGTTAGCCAAAAGAAGCTTCTTGGTCACCCTCTCTCCCGGTGAGGCGTGGGAGGGAGGGGTCGGGAGAGAGGGGTTAGGGGAGTGAGGGCTCGAAGGGCAGGGCGCTGAGAAGGCAAGACATTTTTGAAGGTCGAATCAGGGAGAAAACATGATCCATCTGCAGCAGGTCAGCAAGAAATACCGCACCGAGCGCGTCGAGACGACGGCGCTGGACAACATCAACCTGGAGGTGGCGCCGGGGGAATTCATTTCGATCATGGGCCCCTCGGGCTGCGGCAAGAGCACGCTGCTCAACCTGATGGGGCTGCTCGACGAGCCGAGCGCGGGCAAGGTGGCGATCGGCGGCAAGGCGATCGACCGCTACGGCGACCGCGAGCTCGCCCGCCTGCGCAACGAACGGATCGGCTTCATCTTCCAGCAGTTCCATCTGGTGTCCGACCTGTCGGTGGTGGACAACGTGGAGATCCCGTTGCTCTACCGCAAGATGTCGAACAAGGAGCGGCGCAAGGCGGCGCTGGCGGCCCTGGACCGCGTGGGGCTGTCGTCGCGCACACGGCACTTCCCGACCCAGCTCTCCGGCGGCCAGCAGCAGCGGGTGGCCATCGCCCGCGCCATCGTGGGCCGGCCCGGGGTGCTCCTCGCGGACGAGCCCACGGGGAACCTCGACAGCCAGATGGGCGACGAGATCATGGACATCCTGGAGGATCTGAACAAGAACGAGGGGACCACGATCGTGATGGTCACCCACGACCCGCGCATGGCCGAGAAGACGCACCGGGTCGTCCGTCTGTTCGACGGCCGGCAGGTGCAGTAGGACCGGAACCCCGGAGGATACCAGAGATGCTCAAAAACTATCTGAAAGTCGCCTTGAAGGTCCTGGCGCGGCGGAAGTTCTTCACCTTCATCAGCCTGTTCGGGATCTGCGTGACGCTGCTGGTGCTGATGGTGGTGAGCGCGATCGTCGATCACTCCTTCGCGCCGCACTCGCCGGAGACCCGCAGCGACCGGACTCTGGGCATCTATCACCTGTCGATGAAGGGGCCCGAAAGCAATCAGAGCTCCCCGCCCGGCTACGGCTTCCTCGACCGCTACGCGCGCCGGCTGGCGGCCTTGCCGGAGGTCGAGAGGTTTTCGATCGTCTCGTCCCGCCAGACGGCGGTCACCTATCTAGGCGGCCAGAAGATCGAATCCGAGCTCCGGCGCACGGACGGCGAGTTCTGGCGGATCCTCGACTTCGAGTTCCTGGAGGGGGGGCCGTTCGCTCCGGAGGCCGAGAGGAACGCCCGGTTCGTGGCGGTGATCAACGAGGCGACGCGCCGGCGCTTCTTCGGCCGCCAGCCGGCGCTGGGCCGGACGATCGAGGTGGACGGCCAGCGCTTCCGGGTGGTGGGCGTGGTGCGCGACGTGCCGGCTCTGCGGAACAACTCCTTCGCCGACGTCTGGGTGCCGATCAGCACCACCAAGTCGGGCAGCTACAAGGAGCAGTGGATGAGCGGTTTTCAGGCGCTGATCCTCGCCCGCAGCCGCGCCGGCCTGCCCGCCATCAAGGCGGAATTCCAGGCGCATCCTGCGCGAGGCGGAGCGCCACTTACCGGATCCCAAGACCTATCAGACCCTCACGTCGGGCGCCGACACGCTCTTCGAGGGAGCCGTCCGGCAGCGCCATGAACGACCTGCCGGCCAGCCGGGTGAAGGCCGTGGCTGTTCCTCCTGATGGTGCTGTTCATGCTGCTGCCGACCCTCAACCTGGTCAACATCAACCTGAGCCGGATCCTCGATCGCGCCTCGGAGATCGGCGTGCGCAAGGCCTTCGGGGCTTCGTCGCGGGCGCTCGTGGGGCAGTTCGTGGTCGAGAACCTGGTGCTCACGTTGCATCGGCGCCATGGCCGCGCTCGTGCTGGCCGGCCTGGTGCTCGGGGCGCTGAACGCGAGCGGCCTCCTCCCCTACGCCCGGCTCACGCTGAACTACCGGATTTTCTTCTCCGGTCTCGCCATGGCCCTCTTCTTCGGCGTCCTCTCCGCGATCTATCCGGCCTGGCGGATGTCGAAGCTCCACCCTGTCCAAGCTCTCCGCGGGAGGTCCGTATGATGCGCCATCTCTTCAAGCTGGTCTGGAACCGCAAGCGCTCGAACGCCCTGATCATCCTGGAGATCTTTTTCTCCTTCCTGGTGGTGTTCATCGTCGCGACCCTGGGAGTCTACTTCTGGGACAACTACCGCCGTCCCCTCGGGTTTTCCTATCAGGACGTCTGGAGGATCGAGGTGGATACCAAGGCCGGGAATGAGGAACCGCGAGGCCGTGATCGCCGCAAGGCTGAAGACCTTCGCACGGGTGCTCCGTGAGGTCGAGGCGCTGGAGCCCGTCGAAGCGGCGGCCGGGTCTATGGTCGGCCCCTATGACCAGGGCGGCTGGTCGAGCAACATGGAGATCGAGGGCAAGCCCGTCGAAATGGAAGCGAACTTCGCGACCGTGGGCTTCGCCGACGTCCTGGGGCTCGAGCTGGTGGCCGGCCGCTGGTTCGAAGAGGCGGACGAGGCCCGGGCCTGGACCCGCTCGGTGATCGATCAGGACCTCGCCCGCGAGGCGTACGGCAACGAGAACCCGATCGGACGCCAGTTCGGGGAGGGGGGCGCGGCACTGAAAAGCCGAACCGTATTGTCGGGGTGGTGCGCGAGTTCCGCAAGGGCGGAGAATTCTCGGCCCAGGGTAATTTCATGTTCCAGTTCCTGTCGCTCGAGAAACCCGCTTTCTTCCAGCCGGGGTTGATGCTGGTGCGGATCCGGCCCGGTACGCCGGCCGCCTTCGAGGAGGATCTGACCCGGCTCCTCCAGGGCGTCGCTCCCGAGTGGTCGTTCCAGGTGCGGCCGCTCACCCAGGCGCGCGAGGCCAACTTCCGGCTCTTCCTGACGCCGCTCGTCGCCGGGGGAATCGTGGCCTTCTTCCTGCTGCTCATGGTGGGCCTCGGCCTGATCGGGGTGCTGTGGCAGAATCTGCTCCAGCGCACGCGCGAGCTGGGGCTGCGGCGGGCGGCGGGAGCCTCCCGCTCGGCCGTCCACCGGCAGGTGATCTGGGAGCAGGCGATCCTCACCAGCCTCGGGGTCCTGCTGGGGGTCGTGTTGGTCGTCCAGATCCCGATTCTCGATCTGATCGGCTTCATCCGGCCGGAGGTGTTCGCGGCCGGCCTCGGGGTCTCGATGGCGGCGATCTATCTGCTCGCGGTGCTCTGCGCCCTCTATCCGAGCGCCATGGCCAGCCGTCTCCAGCCCGCCGAGGCCCTGAGGTACGAGTGACGCGATGATCTTGATCGTCGACGACGACCCGTCGGTGGTGGCCTCGCTGGGCCTCCTCCTCAAGCGGCACGGCCACCCCACGCGGGGGGCGCGGTCGCCGGAGGAGGCGCTGGCGGCGTTGCGGGAGCAGGATGTCGACCTGGTGCTCCAGGACATGAACTTCTCCCGCGGCCACCACGGGCGAGGAGGGGCTGGAGCTGCTGGCGAGAGATCCGCAAGCTCCGGCCGCGCCTGCCGGTGATCCTGATCACGGCCTGGGGATCGATCGCCCTGGCGGTGGAGGGGATGAAGGCCGGGGCGTCGGACTTCGTCACCAAGCCGTGGAACAACGCCCAGCTCCTGCAGGCGGTGGAGACGGCGCTGTCGCTCGCCGCGGTCCGGCGATGCCAAGGGCGGCGCCGTCAGCCGCGAGGAGCTGGACCGGCGGCACGATTTCAAGGGTCTGATCGGCGCCGAGCCCCGCTTCCTCAAGATCCTCGAGCTGGTGGGCCGGGTGGCGCCGACCGACGCGTCGGTGCTGATCACCGGCGAGAGCGGCACGGGCAAGGAACTGATCGCGGAGGCCATCCACAAGAACAGCCGGCGCCAAGGGGGGCCGTTCGTCAAGGTCAACCTCGGCGGCATCTCCTCGACGCTCTTCGAGAGCGAGATGTTCGGCCACGTGAAGGGCGCCTTCACCGACGCGCGGGCGGACCGCAAGGGGCGCTTCGAGCTGGCGGACAGGGGCACGATCTTTCTGGACGAAATCGGCGAGATCGATCCGGCGGCGCAGGTGAAGCTGCTGCGCGTGCTCCAGGACCGCTCCTACGAGGTGCTGGGCTCCAGCGTCACGCGCACGGTGGACGTGCGGGTGGTCGCGGCCACCAACCGCGACCTCGGGGAGATGGTGGAGAAGGGGCAGTTCCGCGAGGACCTCCTCTACCGCCTGAACCTGATCGCCCTGCGCCTGCCGGCCCTGCGCGAGCGGCGCGGAGACATCCCGCTGCTGGCCCGCCACTTCCTCGGCCTGAGCGCGCGCACCTACCGGCGCGGCGCGCTGGCGATCACTGACAAAGCCCTGGACTGGCTGTCGCACCAGCCGTGGCCGGGCAACATCCGCCAGCTCAAGCAGACCCTGGAGCGGGCCGTGCTCGTGCTGGACGACGATCGCCTGGACGTGGGGGATCTGGTCGCTCTCGCCGGGCTCGACGAGCGCGACGGCCGCGAGACCCGGGGCACGGCCCTGCCCAGCCCGGGCGCCATGACGCTGGACGAGATGGAGAAGGCCATGATCGTCAAATGCATGCGTCACTACGAGGGGAACGTCACCCGCGTGGCCGAGGCGCTGGGGCTCTCGCGGGCCGCCCTCTACCGCCGCTTCGAGAAATACGGGCTCGGTCCACATTGAGACGAATCAGCCTGCGGGCCAAGATCATCGTCTACCTGGTGTTGATCCACGCCGTGCTGGCGGTGATCTCGTTCGTGGTGTTGCGGGAAGAGCCTTTGTGGCTGCTGGCGGTGGAAGGGTTGTTCGCCCTCTCGATCATCCTGGGGATCTTCCTGATGCGGGCGTTCTTCGTACCGCTGGAGCTGATCCGCACGGGCGCGGAGCTGATGGGCGAGCGCGATTTCACCTCGCAGTTCCGCGAGGTGGGCCAGCCGGAGATGGACTCGCTGATCCGCATCTACAACCAGATGATCGAAAAGCTGCGAGAGGAGCGGCTGAAGCTTCAGGAGCAGCATTATTTTCTGGACCGCATTCTGAACGCTTCGCCGGCGGGGATTGTGACGTTGGATTTTGAAGGGCGGGTGTCGTCGATGAATCCGGCGGCGGCGGCGTTGCTGGGAGGGCCCTCACCTCCCCGGCCCTCCTCTCCCGACCCCTCCCTCCCTCCCTCACCGGGAGAGGAGGGAGTTCCCTCACCTCCCCGGCCCTCCTCTCCCAACCCCTCCCTCCCTCCCTCACTGGGAGAGGAGGGAGAAAGAAAGAGGTTGGAGGAGTTGGGGGCGCCTGTTGGTGTGGCTCTGGCGGCGATCCCGGTGGGGGGCTCGGAGGTTCTGGCATTGCAGGGAGGGCGGCGGCTGAAGGTGACGCGGGCGGAGTTTTTCGACCGGGGATTTCCGCGCAGCTTCCTGCTGCTGGAGGAGTTGACGGAGGAGCTGCGGGCTTCGGAAAGGGCGGCATACGGGAAGCTGATCCGGATGATGTCCCACGAGATCAACAACTCGGTGGGCGCGGTGGGCTCGCTCCTAGACTCCTTCCGGGGCTACGCGGACCAGCTCGGGAGCGAGGACCGCGACGACTTCCTCCAGGCCACGACGGTGGCGATCACCCGTCTGGAAAACCTGCGGGCCTTCATGAACGGCTTCGCGGAAGTGGTGCGCCTGCCGCCGCCGGACCGCCGTCCCACCGACCTCGCGCGTCTGATCGACGAGATCCTCCTGCTCCTGCGTCCCGAGCTGGACCGCCGCCGCATCCGGGTCGAATGGGACCGCATCGGACCCCCTGTCCGCCGGTCGACCTCGACCGCAACCAGATCGAGCAGGTGCTGGTGAACGTCCTGAAGAACGCCATGGAGTCGATCGGCGAGGACGGCGCCATCTTCGTGACCCTCGTCCGCCGCGACGGCCGCCCCACGCTGACGATCCGCGACACCGGTCCGGGCATTCCGGAGGACGTGCGAGCGATGCTCTTCACGCCGTTCTTCTCCACCAAGCGGAACGGCCGCGGCCTGGGTCTGACCCTGGTGCAGGAGATCCTGACCGCCCACGGCTTCGATTTCAGCCTGGCGACAGGGGAGGGCGGGGGGGCGGAGCTCTGGGTGGGGTTTTAGGGCTCTCCTCTCCTTATTTTTTCGTCGTCACCACCCAACCCGTCTGCAATGGCCGGCCCTCCATCCCCAGGGCTTCCGCGAAGGTGTTCTTGAACACGATCGGCAGGCCGCGGGAGTACATGGGGTCGGGACCGTCGGTGAGCTGGAAGTGGAGGTGCGGCTCGGTGCTGTTGCCGGTGTGGCCGAGCTGGCCGATGACCTGACCGCGCGTGACCTTGTCCCCCGCCTTCACTTTGACGCTGCCCTGCTTCAGGTGCGCGTACTGGGAGTATTCGCCGCCGGCGTGCCGGAGGATCACGTAGTTGCCGAGCGGCGCCCGGTAGCTCTGCGCGAGGAGCTTGTTCTGCTCCATGACGGTGCGCTGCATGAAGGCGTCCTCGCTCTCGTCCGGCCGCCGCAGACGGTCGTGGGACTCGGTGGCGTCCGCGCCGGCTTCGACCACCTCGCCGTCGGCCACGGCCAGGACGTCCTTGCCGTAGGCGTAAAAGTCATCGAGACGCTGACCGGTCCCTTTGAAGGTCCGGCCGTCCACTCCCAACTGGCCAAAGTCAAAGGCGAACTCCTGGTTGGCGGCCCAGCGGTGATGGCTGTGGAATTCGGGCGCCGCGCCGACGTACCAGGTGCCAGCCAGGGGGAGGATGTACTCGTTGGGCGAGCGATGGTCCTCAACCCTCACCGTGCCACGCGCCTCGACAGTCTTGCCCTCAGAGTCCTTGCCGCGGGCGAGGACCGTCAGGTTGTCGGGCTTGCCCTTGAGGAGCAGCGGCGTGGAGGAGACGACGAGGGCCGTGCCCGGCTCGAGCGTCCGTGTGCCCGAGAGGCGGAGGCCGTTCAGGTAGCGGCTGGTCTGGAAATGGAAGTCGTACAGCTTGAGCGCGCCCTGGGCCTCCATGGCGCTCATCAGCGCGGTGGCCTTGTCGAGATCGGCGGCGGGGACGACGAGCGTCTGCACGGCCTGGCCGCCCTTCATCACCTGGAATTCCAGCGACTCGACGGTGACCGGACCGCCGTCCTTCTGGACGACCGCGACGTTCTGGAGCACGACGGTGGAGAGGCCCCGCTGGGGATCGACCTCCCACGTGTAGACGACCTCCCCCGGGTGGACGCGGACTTCGAGGGCCGCGAGGGGGAGGGAGCAAAGCAGAAATATGGAAAACAGGATCGGTTTCATGGCTTGGTTCTCCTCTGGACAGCCCACACTACGGGCTGGCCGCAGATAGGGTTGCGGCTAGGCGCTCACGCGGAGCATCTCGCCCGGTTGCAGGCGATTCAGAGCTTCGCGCAAAGAGGGAACGAGCGGCTGGAGATCCTGCAGCTTGTTGGAACGGGCTTTGAGGACGACGACCCGCAGTCCCGCGGCCCGGAGGTTCTGCTGGTAGGGCAGGTTCTGATCTACGGTGATGAAAGCTTCGAAGCCAGCTTCTCGATCCAGCGCCAGAAGCTCACCATTCTCGATACCCGTCCATCCCATTTCCAGGACGGTGCTGACCGAGTGGTCTTGTAGATCCCGTTTGAGCGGACGGGGGACGCACTCGTCAAGCAGCACGCGCATGAGCGATCAGCATCTGTTTGGCCAGTTCCAGAACGGCCACGGCCTGCTCACGCGCCACGCTCGGGAAATGATCGAGGAAGGTGTCCAGGGAGTCTCCGCCTTCCAGATAGTCCAGGAGAGTCTGCACAGGGACTCGCGTCCCAACGAAGACGGGGGTTCCTCCAAGGATGTTGGGATTGGAGTGGATGACCTGCCGCTCGTTCATGATTGACGCCTCCAGATCTAGCATAGCCCAAAGGCTTATCGTGAGGCCGTGCCGAAGAAATCCAGCAGCAGCCGATCACCGGAGGATCAGCGGCGGTCCCCCCTCCGGGCCGGCCTCGACCGCGTGTTGGCGAACGCCGTTGGTCTCGATCTCGCGGTGCCGGGGCTTCAGCTCGGCTTCCACGTCCTGAGTCTGGCCTAGCGGACGTCCACGTCGGTGCAGTTTTGGCAGGTGTCGGTGCACCAGCAGTAGGTTTCGCCGCTCTGGTAGGAGGGGTTGTCCTCCGTCGCGATCTGCAACGCGCCTCCCCGGGCTCCCTGGATCTCCGCGGCGTTCAGGTGGCGCAGGGTCTCGCGGTGCAGGGTCAGCTTCTCGATCCTCTTCCTCATCTCGCTCTCCTCTCGAAAAACGCCCCGGAAACCGGAGCGGTCAATCCTGCTCTGGCGTCTTCACCGAGACCGCCAGGATGCGGTCCCAGGCGGGCTCGACGCTGGAGACGGCTCCCAGGAGGGCGAGGCCGATGCCCGCCGCGCCTTCGAGGAAGCCGGGCTCGGTCCGCCAGTCCATGCCGCCGTCGGGCATGGTGCCCCAGGCGCGGAAGCCGGCGATCCCTTCGCCTTCCTGGCGGAAACCGAGGGCGCGGTCGAACCAGAAGCGGGCCGACTCGGCGAGGGGATCCTCCCCGGTGGTCTGGTACATCCGATTGAAGAGGTGGCCCAGACCGGCGGCGCCGTGACAGAGGCCGGCGTCCCGGATACCGGCCGTCGCTTCGGGACGGGCGACGGACTGGAGGGCGACGTCGAGGGCCACGCTCTCCCACGCCGGCTCGCCGACGGCCCGCGCCGTGGCGAGCAGGGAGGCGGCGATGCCGGGGTCGCCGTAGCACCAGGCGAGGCGCGAGGTGGTGTCGGGCTCCCAGGGCGCCCAGGTGTGGGCGAAGCAGGAGCCCATGCCGGGCGCGAGCCGCCGGGCCATGAGAAAGGCGACGGCGGCGTCCAGCAGGGGCCTTGCCCTGTCGACGGCCACGCCGGCGGCGCAGGCGCCGGCGAGGACCGGCAGGACCCCGGGCAGGCCGTGGGCCACCCCGAGGTTGTAGTTGCCCTGGGGGTGGTGCTCCCGCTGCCATTCCGGGAGCTGCTCGGGCTGGGTGAACCATGCCGCGCCCCCGCGGCTGGTGTCGGCGATCTCGGCGAGGCGGTCCACGATCCGTTCCAGGACGCCCGCGGCCGAGGGGCGGGGGAGGCGCTCCAGGGCGTAGACGCCCAGGCCGGTCAGACCGCTGATGAGGTCGTACTCCCCCCGCCAGGGGGTGCGCTCCAGGGGCGCTGACAGGGCTTCGTCGATCTCCAGGGAGGGATCTTCGTCGTCCTCCCCGGCGGGCTCGAAGAGGCGCCCCTGGAGGTGCTCCAGGGTCCAGGCGACGCCGGGGAAGCCGGTGTAGAGGGTGGCCGGCAGCGGCGTTTCGGCCAGTTGCTCCGAAGCCTGGTCCAGGAGGCCGGCGGCCATGTCGGCGGCGGCCTCGTCCTCGGTGACCATGGAGAGATAGGCGTAGAAGAGGGCCTGGCCGGCTTGGCCTCCGGCCAGGGAGGCGTGGCGGAGCGGCGGCGGAGCCTCGGCGGCAGGCAGGTTGTCGGCGATGGCGCGGGCGGCCTCGAGGGCCCGCTCGGCCGCGGAATTTTCCAACAGGGGTCGCCATGGGGAATTCATGCGGCAGATTCTGCCTCAAATTCCCCCGTATAATCCCCTTCCCCCTTCAGGAGAACCCGATGTCCTTTCTGTCCCGTTCCGTCCTTCGCCTGTCCCTGCTCCTCCTCGCGGCCCCGGTGTGGGCGCAGGAAACGCCTCCCGCTCCAGCGCTGCCGAAGGGGGTGGAGGCTCTCGAGGCCGAGACCTCCAAGAAGATGGAGGAGCTGCTTGCGGCGGCGGAGAAGTTCCGCGGGCTGAAGGCCAAGCGTCCCGTCGCCGCCGGCTCCGTGGAGACGGAGGGGGTGAAGGACAAGATGCGGGAGGCGATGCGGACGCAGCTCCCCCCGGAAACGCTGAAGTCCGTCGAGGTCAGCCTGAAAGCCTTCGGGTTCATCCCCGAGAAGATGGACCTCGGCCGCTACTACGTCGAGCTGATGGGCAGCCAGGTGGCCGGCTTCTACGATCCCGAGGCGGGCTACATGGCGCTGGTGCGGCCGTCCGGGAAGGACTCCGGCGAGGACCCGATGGCCGGGATGGTGGACATGGTGCTGGTCCACGAGCTGACGCACGCGCTCCAGGACCAGCACTTCGACCTGAGCCAGTTCGAGGAAGGCGATCCGATGGCGGACGGGGGGACGGCCCGCGGCGCCCTGGTCGAGGGGGACGCCACCCTGACCATGATGAGCTTCATGATGGGGCTCAACATCGAGACCCTGCCCGGGTTCGACCGCATCATGGACTCGATGGTGCAGGACCCCGACGCCCTGTTCGAGGCATCCCCGGACCTGCCCGGCACGAAGGAGCTGGCGGCGGCGCCGCCCTGGATCCGGGAGAACCTGCTCTTCGGGTACATCCAGGGGATGGTCTTCTCGCTGAGCACCCGCAGCAAGGGCGGCCAGACGCTGCTCGACTACGCCTTCACCACGGACCCGCCGCGCTCGAGCGAGCAGATCCTGCACCCCGAGAAGTGGCACGGCCGGCGGGACGATCCCGTCAAGCTCCGGCTGCCCGACCTTGGGGCCGAGCTGCCCGGCTACCGTAGGGCGGCCGAGGGGGAGATGGGGGAGCTGAGCGTGCGGATCCTCCTGCGCGAAGGCCTTCGGAACCAGGCCCAGGCCGACGCCGCGGCCGCGGGCTGGGGCGGCGACCGCTTCGCCGTGTACGAAAAGGGGCGCGGGCGGATCGTGGTGTGGGTCACCGAGTGGGACACCGAGCAGGACGCCCGCGAGATCCTGGCCGCCCTGCGCTCGCTGCGGGACGGCTGGCGGGCGGAGGCGGCGGGACCGCGGCGGGTGCTGGTGACCCGCGGCGCGCTCAAGGGGGAAAAGCTGGAGGCGGTGCGCGCTTGGGCTGCGGCGGTAACCGCCGAGAGGCCGGCCAACAAGGACCTCGACCTCGCCGCGATCGGGGCCGAGCCCCCGAAGATGGACGAAGAGGGCCTGAAGAAGATGCTGGACAACCCCGCGCTCAAGGAGGGGCTGGAGGATTTCTCCAAGTCCAATGAGGAGAAGCCGGAGGGCTCGATCAGCCGGGACGGCCGGAGCTACAGGAACCGGGGCCTGGGCTTCTCGATCGCGCTGCCCGCGGGCACGGAGGAATGGACCCTCGACGGCGCTCCCGGCGACGACCAGGCCCTGCTGATGATCTTCAGCCCGGACCAGCAGGCACGCATCGCCGTGATCCACCAGGCCCTGCCCGCTCAGGTCCCGGCGGAGGAGATGGGCGGCATGCTGGAGCTGGGGATGAAGACCATGGTCCCCGGCTACAACCGGCTGCGCGGCGAGACCGTCGAGAAAGATGGCGCCAGGATGATGGAAAACTGGTTCGAGGCCGCCCCCCACGGCACCACCAAGTGGATAGGGGTGATGCGATTCTACCTGCGGGCGTCCGAGGTCTTCGGGGTGCTCGCCATGGCGCCCGCGGAATCCTGGCCGGAGTACGAGAAGGCCGTCCTCGACGTGCTCAACACCTTCGCCCTGGAGCCGAAGCGCGGCAAGCCATAGAAATAAAAGCCGGGTCTGTCCTAGAAGGTTGCGCATCGGTTAAAATATTCGCTCAGGGCGATAGCGTTATCCTTGTCGATTGGGGCCGCGGCGCGTCCGGGGGCGAGAATGGAGCAGAACCGACTGGGCAGAATGGAGCTTTCCGAACGTCTGGCGGAGATCCACCGGGCGGTCGCCCGCTCCCCCCGGTTCGACGCCGTCCTGCAACTGATCGCGGCGCACGCCGCCGAGCTGGTGGAGGCCGACCTGGCGCTGCTGCTGCTGTCGGACGGCGAGGGCCTGCTGCGCGTCCGGGCGGCGCGGGGGATGGGGAAGACGGCGGCCTGGGAGGTCACGGTGCCGCGGGAGGAGGCGCTGGGGGAGCGGCTGCGGCAGATCCTGGGTCTCGCCCCGGAGGACGCGCTCCTCTCGGCGCCAGTGGTGATCGATCCCTCCCTCCACGGCATGCTGCTCGCCATCCTGCGGGCGCCCCGGCGGCCGGCCGAAAGGGACGGCGAGCTGTTGGAGGCGCTGGCGGACGCCGCGGCGAGCGCGCTGGTCAACGTCCATCTCCATGAGCGGATGCGGGCGGCGCGGCTGGAGTCCGAGCGGCGCACCGAGGCGCTGATGCGCCTGCAGGAGGCGAGCGTCGCCCTGCTCCGGATGGGCGGCGAGCGGCCGAGCCCTGACGCCCTGATCGAGATCCTCTGCCAGGTGACCGGGGCGCCGCGGGGCGTCTACTGGCTGGTGGCCGAGCCCGGCGAACCGGTGTTGACGGCGCTGGGGACCTACGGGGTGCGCCGCACGCCGCGCAACGAGAACGACCAGAAGCTGCAGGACCTGCTGCTGCGGGTGGACCTCGGCTCGGACCACCCGGTGGCGCGGGCGGCCCGCTCGATGGCCCCGGTGGCGCTGACGGACACCCAGACGGACCGGGCCTGGGAGGAGTTCTCGGTGGTCTGGGGCCGCACGGGCATCCGCTCCATCCTGGCCGTGCCCCTGCGCGCCCGCGGCCGCCTGCTGGGCGTGGTCGCCCTGTTCTGGCGCGAGCCGGGCAAGTGCATCGACAGCGCGGTCGCCGAGACCGCCGAGGTCACGGCCAACCAGGTGGCGTCCATGCTGGACACGGCGGCCCTGGTGGCGGATCTCTCGCGGGCCAACCGCCTGAAGGACGAGTTCCTGGCCATGCTGTCGCACGAGCTGCGCAATCCCCTCAACGCCATCGGTGCCCACGCCGCGATCCTGGAGAGCGATCCCGAGGCGCGGGGGCTCCCGGCGGTGCGCAAGGCCGCCGCGGCCATCCGCCGCAACGCCGAGGCGCAGGCGCGGCTCGTCTCCGACCTGCTGGACCTCTCGCGGCTGCGGACGGGCAAGCTCGCCATCCAGCGCCAGCCGGTCCTGCTCGGGCCGCTGGTGACCGAGGCGGCGGAGGCGGTGCGGGCCGAGGCCGAGGCCAAGGAGCTGCGGCTGGAGGTGGAGGCCGCCGGGGAGCCGGTCCTCGCCGAGGCCGATCCGGTGCGCGTGCAGCAGATCGTCTGGAACCTGCTGCAGAACGCGGTGAAGTTCACGCCGGAAGGGGGATGGGTGACGGTCCGCCTGAAGCGGGAAGGGGAAGAGGCGCGGCTGGATGTGGAGGACTCCGGTCAGGGGGTCGCCCCGGAGTTCCTCCCCCGCCTGTTCGAGATGTTCAGCCAGGAGGAAGCCGGCGAAGGGCGGCAGGGAGGGCTCGGGATCGGCCTCGCCCTGGTGCGGCAGCTCGTGGAGCTGCACAGCGGGCGGGTGGAGGCCGACTCCCAGGGGCCGGGGAGAGGCGCCCGTTTCACGGTCTGGCTGCCGCTGCGGCTGGCGGTCAGCCCTCTTCCTCAGGCGGAACCGTCTCCGGCTGCCGCACGGTGACGCGCAGGGTGTTGACCCGGTTGTGCTGGATCTCCAGCACCTCCAGGGTCACCGGCCCCAGCTCGACCCGGTCCCCCTCGGCGGGGTTGCGGCCCAGCTCGGAGAGCACCACGCCGCCGATGGTGTCCTCGTCGCGCTCGCTGAATTCGACCCCCAGGGCCTCCTCCAGGTCTTCCACCAGCATGCCGCCCGAGACCTCGTAGACGCCGTCCCCCTGCTCCTGAAGCTCGGGCTGCTCGACGTCGAACTCGTCCTGGATGGGGCCGACGATCTCCTCGATCACGTCTTCCAGGGTGACGACGCCGGAGACGCCGCCGTACTCGTCGATCACCGCCGCGAGGTGGAAGCGCTCGGTGCGCATACGCTTGAGGAGGCGGTCCAGCTCCAGGGTCTCGGGGACGAAGGCGATCTCCCGCGCCACCTCCTTGAGGGAATTGAGGGGCCGGTCGCGGCGGAAGAGGTCCTTGATGTGGATCAGGCCGATGACGTGGTCGAGGTCCCCTTCGCAGAGCGGGAAGCGGGTGTGGCCGCTGCGGCGGGCGAGCCGCAGGTTCTCCGACAGCGTGCGGTTGGTGGAGAGGTAGACCACGTCCTGGCGGGGCAGCATGATCTGCCGGGCCATCCGGTGGGAGAGCTCGAAGATGTTGTCCAGCAGCTCCCGCTTCTGGCTGGAGATGTGGCTCGACGGGGTCGAGGAGAGCAGGAGGCGCAGCTCCTCCTCGTCGTGCGCCAGCTCCCCCTCGCTGACCGGGGCGATGCCGAACAGCTTGAGGAGGGCGTTGGCGGTGTGGTTGAGGAGCCAGATCGCCGGGTAGGTGAGCTTGTAGAAGACGAAGAGCGGCAGGGCGATCAGGAGGGCCGTGCCCTCCGATTTTCGGATGGCGATGGACTTCGGAGCCAGCTCGCCGAGCACGATGTGCAGGATGGAGATGGTCAGGAACGAGACCGTCAGCGCGATCGAGTGGAGGAGCTGGGGGTCGTCCGTGAACGGCCGGACGAGGGGCTCGATCAGCCAGGCGAAGGCCGGCTCGCCGATCCAGCCCAGGGCCAGGCTGGCGAGGGTGATGCCGAGCTGGGTGGCCGAGAGGTAGGCGTCCAGGTGGCGGATCATGTGCCGGGCCATCCGCGCCCGGCGCTGCCCCTGGGCGACGTAGGGATCGATCTGCGTCGGCCGCACCTTGACCAGGGCGAACTCGGCGGCGACGAAGAAGCCGTTCAGCCCTACCAGCAGGAGGCCCAGGAGCAGTCCCCACGCGGGGGGCAGGATGCTGGGGCCGGGCGTGGTGGCGATCCAGGCGAAGCTCAAAACGGGGATCCTTCAGAAATCCAGCACGGTCCACACCCCGGCGGGCGCCTGTTGAAGGGGGCTGCTGCTGTCGAGGGTGGATTCGGAGGGTCGTCGTTCAAGGCAGGTGAATTTTACCACAGTCGATTTTCCCCCTCCGGGGGCCTGGACCAACACGGACATACATGGACCAGCACGGACAGCTTGTCCCTGGCCGTCCTTGTCTGTCCTTGTTCGTCCGTGTTCCTCACGCCGCCAGGGAGCAGCGGTAAATCTCCCGGTAGGAGGCGCACATGACCTCGAAGGTGTAGCTGATCTCGACCCGGCGGCGGTTGAGCTCGCCGAGCCTCGCCCGCGTTTCCGGGGAGCGCGCCAGGCCGGCGATCCCCTGGGCGAGGACCGCGGCGCCCCCGGCGTCGGGTGGGGCCAGCAGAGGGGACTGGTCCGGAGGGAGGACCGTCCGCACGTCCCCGACGTCGGTGGCGGCCACGGGCAGGCTGGAGGCCATGGCCTCCAGCAGGGAGACGGGCATCTGCTCGCTGTCGGAAGAGAGAGCAAAAATGTCCATGGCCCGGTAGTAGGGAGCGGGGTCCGCCTGGTAGCCGGCGAAATGGACCCGGCCCGCCAGGTCGGGCGCCGCGGCCCGCGCCTCGATGGCGGGGCGCTCCTCGCCGTCCCCCACCAGCAGGAGGTGGACGCCCGGGATGCCCGGGATGCCCGGGACAGCGGCGCAGGCCTCCAGGAGCCGCGGGTAGTTCTTCACCGCCCGGAAGCTGCCGACGGCGCCCACCACGACCGCGTCCCTGGGGATGCCCAGGCGGTGCCGCAGCTCCGGGTGGCCGTCGGCGGGGGAGAAGCGCTGGAGATGGATGCCGTTGGGGATCAGCCGCACCTTCTCCGGCGGCAGCTTCCAGAGGCTGGTGGCCACCGACTGCAACACCCGCGAGGGGACCACGATCCGGTGCGCGCCGGGGAGCACCAGCCGCCGGGCCAGCACGCGGCGGAGCTTGAAGCTCTCCGCCTCGTCCTCGTTGAACCCCTCCTCGTGGTGGACCACCCGCCGGAAGCCCAGGCCGCGGGCGGCCAGCAGCATGTCGAAGGCCCCCCAGTTGTAGGTCAGGACGAGATCCGGCCGCTCCTGCCGCAGGAGATGGAGGAGCCGCCGGGCCGTGGGCAGGGAGCCCGCCTTGGGCGGGTTCGGCAGCAGCCGCACGTCCGCCTCCTGGGGCAGGCGCTCGGCGGCGCTGGTGCGGCCGTCCATGGAGACGATCGAGTGGCGGAAGTCGTTCCCGAAGGCCCCGATCAACTGGACGGTCCGCAGCTCCGGGCCCGTGGGCACGAAGTTCGAGAAGATGTGGAGCAGGTGGGGTCTACCGAGCATGGAACCTCACCACCCGGTCGAGCAGGGCCTCCCGGTCCTCCACCGGCTTCCAGCCCAGGACCTCGCGGGCCGTGCGGGAGGTGAACGGCGGGGCCAGGGAGCGCGTCTTGAGGTCCCGGTAGGACGGGAAGGCTCACCCCCGGCCGGCGGCCGGCCTTCTTGACCAGCCACTTGCCGATCTCCATGAGCTGGCTGAGCCAGAGCGGGCGCGGGTGGAAGTGGAGGTCGCGGCCGGTCGCCTGGCGCATCTCCACCACGATCTCGCGGGCCGAGAGGGGCGCGCGCGAGCAGAGGTTGAGGGCCTTGCCGTCGAGGTCGCGGCCCGCATGGACGGTCAGGCGGACCAGGGCGTCGGCCACGTCCTCCACGTCCACCACCGGGAGGGGATGGTCGCCCATCCCCCAGCCCACGCAGTGGTTGTCGCGCACCCAGAGGCCGAGGCCGCTGTGCTGGAGGGGCGTCCCCTCGCCCAGCACCACGCCGGGACGGGCGATCACCAGCGGCAGGCCGCGCTCCCGGTGCAGGGCCAAAAGGCGGCGCTCGGCCTCCATCTTGCCGCGGCTGTAGAGCTCCCGCCCTTCCGGCTGCGGATCGGTCTCGATGGAGTCCTCGAGGACGTCCGTGCCGCAGTCGGGGCCGGCGTAGAGGGCGGCGATGGAGGAGACGTAGACGAAGCGCTCGACCCCGGCGTCGAGGGCGGCCTCGGCGGCGGCCACCGAGCCCTGGATCATCGAGCGCTCGATCTTGTCCCAGGAATCGCCGCCGCCCGTGGCCAGGTGGATCACCGTCCTGGCTCCCTGGAAGGCCGCCGCGAGAGCTTCGCGGTCCTCCAGGCGGCCGGAGAGCAGGCGCAGCCGGCCGTCGTGGCCCTCGCGGGCGGCGTCGGCGATCACGGCGGGCAGGCTGTGCGTGCGGCGTGCCACGGCGGAGACGGGCAGGCCCTTCGCCAGCAATCCCGCTACCACCCGGCGGCCGATGAAGCCGGTGCCGCCGAGCACCACGACCTCGCCCGGCCGCGCCGGACCGGGCTCGGGCAGGGGGGGGCGCTGGGGCTCGACGCGGCCCGGACCCCTCAGGGTCTCAGAAGCGATGGCTTCGCACCACTCCAGCACCTCCGCCGCCTGGGCCGCGTCCACCGGCAGGGCGCGGTCCGCCAGCAGGGCGGCGTAGAAGGCCCTGACCGACCCGCGCATGCCGGCGAAGTAGCTGTCCAGCCGCGGCCCCATGCCGAGGGTGAAGCGGGCGTAGCGCGTCACCCCCGCCGCCGCGTCCCGGCGCAGCGACTTCCCGCGGCGCCAGCCGGCGAGGAAGCTGTTCCAGAAGTCCAGCCAGGGGGTCTTCTCCTCGTAGGAGAAGGTGCTGTGCCCGAGGTCGGCCTCGGCCGAGCCGTCCGAGCCGAGAACTTGCAGGGTCCAGCGGTTGAAGCCCTGGCCGAAGGCCATGTAGATCTCCGCCGTGCCGCGCTCGCCCCGCGCCGCCACCAGCCAGCGGTCGTGGAAGACCTGCCCCGGGTGCAGCTCGCGGGAACCGAGGAGGGTCGTCCGGGTCTCCTTCACCGCGCCGATCAGGGCGTGGAGCTGGGAGAGCGGATGCGGCGCCTGCTCGAAGACGATGTTCTCGGGCGAGCGGAACATCCAGTGCGAGAAGTCGCCGGCGTCAAGCTGTGCCAGAGGGACTGACAGACAGACCTGGACATGCTCCACCCTGCCCACGCGCCCGGACCGGACGTGCTTCAGCAGGCGCTCGAAGGCGGGGTGCCAGACGTTGTTGTGGTTCACCCCCAGGGGCAGGCCCAGGCGGTCGGCCAGGGCCTGCAGCTCCCGCGCCTCGGCGCTGGAGAGGGCCACCGGCTTCTCGACCAGGACGCCGATCCCCATCTCCAGAAGCTTGCGGGCGACGGGGACGTGGAGGTCCGGCGGGACGAGGACGTGGGCGATATCGATACCGAGCCCCGCGAGCTCGTCGAGGGAGCCCACCGCCCTGGCGACGTTCCACTGCCGGGCGGCGGCGCGGGCGCGCTCGAGGTCGGCGTCGCAGACGGCCGCGAGCTCGACCTCCGGCATCTCGGCCAGGATGTCACGGTGGAACTGAGCGACGTAGCCGGCGCCCACCAGGGCGGCGCGGACGGGAATCCTGCGGTGGGGCGCGCGGGGATTGCGGCTCTCCGATTCCGGAGTCGCCGCGGGGCGCGCCCGCTCAGACAAGGCCATATCCATATCTCCGATTGAGATCACCGACGCGCCGCTCGATCGCCGCCATCTGCTCGGGCTTGAGCGCCTGTTTCCAGGACTCGTCGAGCCGGATCTCGGAGGTCGAGGCGAGGCGCATCCGGTTGCCGATGATGTGATGGTCGCGGTCGCGGAAGAGGTTGAAGCCGTTGGTGACCGGCAGGCCGGCGAAGCGGTGGATCTCCGTCAGGGTCCCGTCCGGGTCGGCGCAGAGGTCCTCGTAGCGCAGGGTCATCCAGCGGTCCCCGGGGAAGTAGCGGCGGGCGCGCTCGGCGCAGGCGTTGTCGGCCACCCAGGAGCGCGCCGACTCCTCGGGGCTCAGGCCGAGGTTCTTCATGTTCGACCAGGAGACCGCGCGGCCGTCCCGGATCAGGTGGAGGATCCGCAGGTCGAGGCTCGGGATGCGCCGCATGAACACGGCCCTCTCGGGCCGCTTGGAGCTGTCGAGGAAGGTGTTGGAGCCCTTGATCTTGAGGACGCTCTCGATCAGCGACTCGATGCGCGAGAGGACGCGGCGCATCTCCCGGCTGGCCCGGGGGACCAGCCGGAGACCCACGCCGCGGGCGGTTTCGAGGACGGGACCGCGCTGTACGGCGCGCAGCAGGAGATCGGCCACGCCGCCGCCGGTGGCGCGGAATTCGAGATCGGCGTCCCAGGCGTCGAAGTCGTGGCCGCGCGCGGCCATCTCCGCCTTGACGCGCCGCCAGAAGTCGCACTCGCGGATCGGCGTCAGGCACGAGCACAGGTACTCGTCGGGCGTCGTCTCCTGCTTCGCGTGGGGCGCGATGCCGAGCTCGCCGATGGTGGCGATGCGCGGATGCGTACCCAGGAGAAACGTCAGGAGCGTCGAGCCGGAGTAGCCGTGCCCCATGATGTAGAGGACATTGGTCATCAACCCATTCCCACTTGCGGAAAACCAGGTGAGCACACTCTTTCCAGGCCTATAGATTTGCAGGAGATGTGCCAGGAGAAGAGAAGCTGAAGAAGAGGGCTTCGGTGGTCTTGAGGAGGAACGGGAAGCGGTCGCCGTCGGGGAGGGCGCGGCCGGTGCGCTCGTCGCGGACGCCGGTGGCGCGGCGGGCGAGGCGGACTTCCACGGGGATCTCGGTCTCGGCCAGCCCCTCGGCCCCGCCGCCGCCCGTGGAACGGCCGGCGAGGGGTACGTTTTGCACCACGAAGACCAGCGTGCGCCCCCCTTTCGACCAATAGACGGCCTCCAGGGGGACCGGCGGCGTGCCACCCCGGCTGGTCAGCGCGAGCCGGGGGACGGCCCCGGCGCGGCGGACCGGGTTGAGGAAGGGGCGCCGCCGGTCCGCGTCCGCAGTTCCCTCCTGGCGGTCCATGAGATAGCGCTGCGGGGAGAGGTTCAGATAGACCGCCCGGCCTTCACCGAAGCGGCGCTCGCTGTTCACGGGGAGCTTGCGCTCCGCCACCGCGTAGCCCCGGTGCAGACGCGGCTGGACCGTGTCGAACAGCTCGCGCCGGCGCTTGAAGCCGTAGCCGGCGTCCTGGTCGGTTTCCACCCACAGCCGGCCGCCGAAGAAATCCGCCCGGGTCTCGCCGCCGTCGTGCCGGACGCCGAAGAGGTCGTCCAGGACGCCGTGCCCGCGGCCCCGGCCGTAGGGATCGAACAGGCCGCAGGCAAAGTCGGCGATCACCGTGCCGCCCCGCGCGGCGAACTCCCGGATGCGCCGGGCTTCGACGTCGGACAAGGCGTAGACGGCGGGGAGGATCAGCACCCGGTAGCCCGCCGGCACGCCTTGGCGGGCGACCTCGTCATAGGCGAGGAAGTCGTAGCGTAACCCGGCGTCGGCGAGGAGGAGCTCCCAGGCCCGGCGCACGTTGTGGGAGGTGCCGAGGCGGTGGTCGTCGAGGCGGTTCGGCCAGGTCTTGCCGTGGGCCTCGGCGTCGAGGACCCAGGAGACCTGGATGGAGGGGTGAGAGTAGTAGAGCGCGATCCCATCATGGAGTGGACGGGCTCCCGCCATCTTGGGCCCCTGGACCTCGCCCAGCTCCTTGAGGGTCGGGCGGAAGCGTTCCAGCCAGGGACGCGGCCGTCCGTCCGCGAACCAGCTCTCGTCCACCCAGCCGATCATGCCCCGGTCGCCGCGGGCGAAGCGGCGCCAGGCGAGCCAGACGTCGTGGCCGGCCCCCAGCCGGTCGTCGTGGAAATGGGTGGTCACCCGGGGCACGGCGGTGTCGCGGTCGAAGGAGCGGAGGATCTCCGGCGCCGAGCCGATGTCGTAGGCCTCGACGAACCGCACCTTCTTCGCCAGCTTGGCGTAGTCGTAGCCGCCGAAGAGGCTGGGGGCCTGGGCGCCGACGAGGCCGCAGGGCGTTTCCGGGTCCAGCCGCTGGCAACGCTCCACCAGGCCGCCCACGAAGTTGGCCCAGACGGAGTCCTGGTAGGTCATGCGGTCCAGGAACGGCGAGAGGTCGATCTCGCGCAGGGGCCGGCGGAGCTGGGGGAAGACGTCGTCCGGCCCCACCCAGCTTGCCGGCGCGGAATGGCCGCCGTGATAATCGCGCAGCCAGCGCTCGTAGGCCTGGTCGTCGCCGTTCACCCGCCAGACAGCCGGCCGGGTGAAGGAACCCCAGGAGGCCTCGTCGTCCAGGGCGTAGGCCACCCGCAGGGGGCTGCGGCGGATCGCCTGGACGTTCCTGTCGATGAGCCCTTCGAGCTTCTTCCTGACATCGCCGTCGAGGGGCCGGGGGCGGACCGCCCGGGGGTCCCGCAGCGCCCCCTCGTCGAAGCTCCCGGGGATGAGATGAAGGTCCCCCTTGCCCGCCGTGTGGTCGTTGTAGAAGCGCAGGTTCCAGCGCTCCAGCCAGTCCAGGGGGCCTGAGCCGTGATCGGTGAAGCCGCCGTTGATCCCGTAGGCCCGCGAGAACCGGCCCCCTTCCTCCTCCGTGCCGATCGTCCACCGGTAGCGCCAGGGCATGTAGATCCAGGTGTCCCAGCGGCTGGCGGACGGGGTGGAGACCGGGCGGAATTCGGGAGCCCGGTTCAGATAGTCGAGATAGGAGCGGTCCGAATCCCGCGCCTTCGCGGGCTCTTCCGGCTGGGCCGGAGCGCAGGCGAGCGCCAGGAGGAGAAGGAGGAGCGGGAGCCGGGACATCGCCCAGGCCCGGGTGCGAGATGCGTGCCGGGCCCGGGCTTTAACTGGGCCTCAGGCCCAGGGCGGAGCACACTCGTACGTGCCCGCGCAGCAGGAGCCCCCATATCCTTCGACACAGTAGAAGTACTTCACGTAGCTGTAGGAGCAAAAGTACTCGACCTGCTGCTGCATGTCCGCGCAACAGTTCTCGTGGCAGTGCGCGGCGGCGGGACGTGGATCGGTGGCCAGGGCGGCCAGGCAGAGGACCAGACAGAGGGCTGCGAAGGTGAGTCTCTTCACGATCTCTCCTTTCAAGAGCGACGGCCTGCGACACCGTCTACAAGCAATGTGCGGAAGGACGCTCCCGGCGTGCCGGGCCGGAAATGAAGAACCCCTCCTCTCCGTGGGAGGAGAGGAGGGGTGATGGAGGGGGAGGGATCTTTTAGCTCTAGTTGAGGTAGACGGTCACCGGCTCGCTGAACGACTCCAGGCCCTGGGTGTTCGTCGCCCGTACCCGGAAGGTGTAGGAGGCGCGGCGCCGCAGGCCGGAGACCTTGGCGGAGGTGGCGTTCCTGTTCGTCCGTGCCGCGATCTCGAACGTGCCGTTCACCAGCCTCTCCACCTCGTACCGCGTCTCGGTCGTGGAGTTGTCCTGCCAGGTGATCTGCGCGGTGCCGCCGCCGAGGTCGAAGACCTGCGCCTCGGTCGGAGCCGCCAGGGCCGTGGTGACCGGCCCCGCCTTGGTGACGGCGTTGGCGACGTTGCTGTAGGAGGAGAACCCGCCCGCGTTGCTCGCCCGCACCCGGAAGGCGTACGAGGTCTTCGGAGACAGCCCGGAGACCGTGACACCGGTCGTGTTGGCGCCGACGGCGAGCACCTCCTGATAGGTCGAGCCGACCTTCCGTTCGATCCGGAAGGCGGTCTCGTTCGACGAGTTGTCGCGCCAGGTGAGCTGGATCTCGGACGAGGACCCAGTCCGCGCCGTGAGCTTGGTGGGCGCGCTCGGAGGCGTCGCCGGGATGCCGGGCGTAGTCACGGCCGCCGTGTCGCTGTACCCCGAGAAGCCGCCGGCGTTGCTGGCGCGCACCCGGAAGGTGTGGGTGGAGGACGCCGCCAGGCCGGTCACCGTGGCGGTCGTGGCGTTCGCCCCCACCGTCTGGACCTCCTGGAAGACGCCGTTGATCTGGCGCTCGATGTGGAACGCCGTCTCGTCCCCGGAGTTGTCACGCCAGGTGAGCGCCACCTCGCTGGAGCTGGTGGCCACGCCCGTGAGCTCGGCCGGCGCCGCGGGAGCTGCTGGCGCCGGCGGCGCGAAGGTGGTGGCGGTCGAGGAGTTGCTGTAGCCGGACATCCCGGCGGCGTTGCCGGCCCGGACGCGGAAGGTGTAGGCCGTGGCGGGGCTGAGGCCGCCGACGCGGGTCGAGGTGATCCCGGCGCCGACGAGGCGGATCTCCTGGAAGGCGCCGTCGACGAGCTGCTCGACGCGGAAGGCGTCCTCGTTGGAGGAGTTGTCCTGCCAGGAGAGGTCGATCTCGGTCGTGGAGACCGCCCGGGTCGCCAGCAGGCTGGGCGCGGCCGGGGCCGCCGGCGGCGGAGGAGGAGGCGGAGGCGGAGGAGGCGTGACGGAGCCGCCGTTGGTCAGCAGCGCCACCGCCGGATGCAGACGCGTCAGGTCCTGGCCCATGAGCTTGCCGAGAGGCGCCCTTTCGCCCAGGGCCTGCTGGATCATGAACTCGGTGAGCTGCCGGCCGTAGTCGACCAGCGCGGCGTCGCCCGTCTGCTGGCCGGCGCGGATCAGCACCTCCGCGGCGCCGGTCTTCTCGGGGTTGTAGAGCTCGCGGTCGGCGCCGGTCACGGTGTTCAGCGTGCCGCCGATGCGGCTGCCCGCCCAGTTGTACTCGAGGAGACGGGCCCACAGGCCCGAGACGCTGCCGTCGCCGACCACCGCCGGCTCGATGTCCTTGTAGGTGCGGGCGATGCTCGCGATGACCTCGCTGGGCTTCACGGCCGGGATGCCGATCGCCTGATCCCCGGTGTCCTGCTGGAACCGGTTCAGGTAGTGCATGTCGTACATCCCGATCGTCCACTGCGAGTCGGTCTGGTTGGTCCCGGGGACCGTGACCAGCCCGCCCCAGAAGCCGTACCGCTTGCCGTCGCGGCTCAGGGACGCGTACTGCTGGGTGATGGCGCGGGCGAAGCCGGACTGGAAGTCTTCGAGGAAGGTGGCGTCGTCGCTGGCGTGGCCCATGAAGCGGAAGGCGGCCTGCCACTGCTGGGCCACGCGCCCCGTCATGCCGGCCTCGATCTTGACCGGGTAGTCGGCCGCGCAGGCCGGGGCCGTGGGAGCGCTCGGCTGCAGCACCGGGCCGGGGCCGCGGGTCGGGCACACGAAGCGGCGCATGCTGTCCGCCCCGCGCTGCAGGATGTCGATCACCGTCTGGTCGCCGGTCAGCCAGTAATAGAGGTAGAGGTTCTCGAAATAGGCGTGCGAGCTGTTGAAGTCGTTGCGGTAGGCGCCGTAGCCGGTGGGCGCCTGGCCGCAGTAGAACCACTGCTCCGTCGGGCCGCACTGCATGATCTGGGTGTGCAGCGTGCGCAGGGCGCCGGGGAAGGCGATCTCGTCGAGCCACTCCACATCGCCGGTGCGCATGGCCCAGATCTGGGCCGTGGAGGCCGTGTTGTGGTAGTCGGTCCAGGTGCTGCACCAGAAGATGTTGTCCCAGGCCTCGCCCGGGGTCGGATCGCCCTCGCCGTTGGGGCCGCACTCGACCTCGCCGGTCTCGCCGTCCTTGCCCCAGTAGCGCGGGAAGACGCCGAAGGTCATCAGGCCGTTGATGCCGTCCGAGTCGATCTTCGCGACCGTCCGGGAGAGCACGGAGGTGACCAGCGTGTCGTAGGCGGCGAGGTTGGCCGGCAGGGGACCCACCGGCAGCTCGTCCACCACCCCGGAGCCGGCGAACGCCTCGGGGGTGGGCCAGGCCCGCAGGGGCCGGTTGAGGGGCGCCCAGGTGAGGCGGTTGAGCTCCGCCCGGGAGGGGGCGGCGTCCGCCGTGGCGGTCACCGCCAGGGTGCCGAAGAGCCCCTGGTGGTTGGCGAGCCAGGCCTTGTCGGCCACCACGTCGACCGCCAGGTTGCCGCCGGGCAGCACGCGCAGGGCCTGCGGCTCGTAGCGGTGCATGTGGTTCAGGGCGATGGCGACCGTGCCCAGGGGACCGCTCGCCGCCAGCACGGCGCCGTCGGCCTTGACGCCGGCCGCGGCGGCGCCGGCGACGTTGACGTCGAAGGCCTGGGGAGCGAGCCGCGACGGCCGGAGCTGCTGACGCACCCAGGCGCTCTGGGACGCCGCCACCGCGCCGGCGACCGCCGGGGCGCCGAAGTTGCCGGCCGCCGTCACCGTGGGCGTGCCGCCGAGCTCCACGTCCAACTCGTCGCGCAGCTTCTCCACCAGCACGCCGTTGGCCCCGCCGGTGTAGCCGAAGACGTTGCCGACGTCGCCGAGGATGCCCTCCCAGTTGGCGACGTGGCGCACGATCACGGTGGGAGAGCCGGCGGTGAAGACATAGCGGCGGCGCGAGCTGATCTGGCCGTTGCCGACCGGCGGCGCGTCATAGGCGCCCTGCACCACTACGGCGGCGCTCAGGGGGCCCTGGTGCTCGATCACCACCTTGCGGGTGGTGGAGTGGCCGTAGTCGGCGCCGTTGGCGCGGATCGAAAGGGCGCCGCCGCCGATCAGCCGCGTGCCGTTGGCCAGCGTCACCTCGTCGAACAGCGTCCCGGAGCCCGCCCCCAGGCGGAACACGGCCGCGCCGGTGTCCACCGTCACGGAGTTGCCGTTGCGGGTGACCGACAGGGCCCGGGCCGGCGCGGGGTTGGGGCCGGCCGAGCCGTCGGTGACGAGCTGATAGGTGACCGTCTGGTGGGCGCCCACCGTGGCCGGGAAGGAGACGAGCAGCCACTCGATGGGCGCCGCCGCGTCGTTCTTGCCGGCGTTCCAGCGCGACGTGACCTCGAACTGGGCGGGCACCGCGGCGCCCGAAGGATCGACGACAGCGAGGCCGGCGGTGTCGCGCAGGCCCAGGGAGCGGGGGATGGGAACGCCGGACCGCAGCACTTCGCCGCTGCGGCCGACTCCCGCGGTCTCACGGACGTTCAGAGGGATTGGAGAGGCCGCGTAAGCCCGAGAGCCCGCGAGGCAGGTGACAAGAAAAAGGATGAGGATCGGAAAAAAACGACGCGAGGCCCTCCAGGGACAGCTCACAGCTCCTCCTGACGGTCCACGATCCCCCCGCCCTCCCAGGTTGATGGGAAAAGGCACTCTGGCGCCGCGAAGTGGACTTTCCGGCCCAGACAGGGTTGACAGGCCGGCCCCGTAGGGTCGACCGGCCGGCTACTTTTTCTGATGAGCAGCGCTCATCGAAATGGAACGATGCGCAAGAGGCTATGGGTAGAAACTGCCGCTGTCAACTGCTTTTCCAGAACAAATCTGTGCAATTTCTACGCTGTGCTGGTAGGGGCCACAAAGGCCTCTCCGGACGCGGCGGATGTGCACAAGTTCAACCCGGAATCAATAGGAGGGGAGGGCTCTAGGCCGCGCTTGATGAAATGCTAGCGCATTCCGTGGGCAAAAGATGTGTGCGCACCGATCAAAAGTCCAGATTTTACAAAGTTCTCGAAAGCGAAGATGATCTTGTAGATGTCACGCCGTTCCTCCTACGACCTCTGGGTCTTCGGCCGGGCCTGGACCGTCCTGCTCGCCGCCGACTTGGCGCTGCGGACGCTGCCCTACCCCCGGGTCGAGCGGCTCTTCGCGCCGGCGCCGGGCGGGCAGGCCGGGGGAGAGGAGGAGGTGGCGCGCCTCGCCTGGGCGGTCTCGGCGGCGGCGCGCCGTCATCTCTATCCCATGCGCTGCCTGCCCCGCGCCCTCTGCCTGCGCTGGCTGCTGGGGCGCCACGGCTTCGAGTCCGAGCTGCGGATCGGGGTGGCCCGCGAGGACGGGGCGCTGCTGGCCCATGCCTGGGTGGAGCGGGAAGGGCGGCCGGTGGGGGAGGAAGGGGGGGCGGAGCGGTTCGCGGCGCTGGCGAACCCTCACCCCTAGCCCCTCTCCCGACCCCTCCCTCCCACACCACACCGGGAGAGGGGAATCCCCTCCCAAGAAGGTTGTAGCAGGTCTCCCTCCTCTCCCGGTGTGGTGTGGGAGGGAGGGGTCGGGAGAGGAGGGTCGGGGTGGTGAGGGCTCTTGACAGGCATTTTCTCCGCTCCTACACTGTTAGCAGTCAACGGGAGCGAGTGCTAACAGCCTCCCGGTGCGTTGAAGCACAATCCCTCTGTATCCAACCAGTTCGAAGGAGGTACCAGCCATGAATATCCGTCCGCTGCACGATCGGGTCTTGGTGAAGCGCGTTGAGCAGGAGGAGCAGGTCCGTGGAGGCATCATCATTCCGGACACCGCCAAGGAGAAGCCGCAGGAAGCCGAGGTGATCGCCGTCGGTCCCGGCAAGCTGTCGGAAGACGGCAAGCGTTCGCCGATGGACGTCCAGGCCGGCGACCGGGTCCTGATGGGCAAGTACTCCGGGAGCGAGATCAAGCTCGACGGCAACGACTACGTCATCCTCCGCGAGGAGGAGATCCTGGCCGTCGTCAGCTCCAACGGCAACAAGTAAGTCTCCGGCTCGCTCTTCACGAAGACCGGCATCGATTTCAAATCCTGATTCAGGAGGTATATAGAAATGGCCAAGATGATTACCTACTCCGGCGACGCCCGCGCGGCGATCCTCCGGGGCGTCAACAAGCTTGCCGACGCGGTCAAGGTGACCCTCGGTCCCAAGGGCCGCAACGTCGTCATCGAGAAGAAGTTCGGCTCGCCCACGATCACCAAGGACGGCGTCACCGTCGCCAAGGAGATCGAGCTCGCCGATCCGCTCGAGAACATGGGCGCCCAGATGGTCCGCGAGGTCGCTTCCAAGACCTCCGACGTCGCGGGCGACGGCACCACCACCGCCACCGTGCTGGCCCAGGCGATCTACCGCGAGGGCTCCAAGAACGTCACCGCCGGCGCCAATCCGATGGAGATCAAGCGCGGCATCGAGCTGGCGGTCAAGGCCGCGGTGGGCGAGATCGAGAAGCTGGCCCGTCCGGTCGAGGGCAAGGACATCGCCCACGTCGGCACCATCTCCGCCAACAACGACGAGGAGATCGGCCGCATCATCGCCGAGGCGATGGAGAAGGTCGGCAAGGACGGCGTGATCACCGTCGAAGAGGCCCGCGGCCTCGACACCACCCTGGAGGTGGTCGAGGGCATGCAGTTCGACCGCGGCTATCTCTCCCCCTATTTCGTCACCGACGCCGAGCGCATGGAGACGGTGCTCGAGAACGCCAAGATCCTCCTCCACGAGAAGAAGATCAGCTCGATGAAGGACCTCCTCCCGATCCTCGAGCAGGTGGCCAAGCAGGGCCGTCCGCTGCTCATCATCGCCGAGGACGTCGAGGGCGAGGCGCTCGCCACCCTGGTCGTCAACAAGCTGCGCGGCACGCTCCACGTGGCCGCGGTCAAGGCCCCGGGCTTCGGCGACCGCCGCAAGGCCATGCTGGAGGACATCGCGACGTTGACCGGCGGCAAGGTCATCACCGAGGACCTCGGCATCAAGCTCGAGAGCGTCAAGTGGGAAGACCTTGGCGACGCCAAGAAGATCGTCCTCACCAAGGACGAGACCACCATCGTCACCGACTCGGATGACCCCAAGCGGCACGAGACCATCGCCGGCCGCGTCAAGCAGATCCGCAACCAGATCGAGGAGACCACCTCCGACTACGACCGCGAGAAGCTCCAGGAGCGCCTGGCCAAGCTCGTGGGCGGTGTCGCGGTGATCAAGGTCGGCGCCGCCACCGAGACCGAGATGAAGGAGAAGAAGGCCCGCGTCGAGGACGCCATGCACGCCACCAAGGCGGCCGTCGAAGAGGGCATCGTCCCCGGCGGCGGCGTGGCCCTGCTGCGCGCCATCAAGGCCGTCGATGGCGTCACGGCCGAGGGCGACGTCCGCGTGGGCGTCAACATCGTCCGCCGGGCTCTCGAGGAGCCGGCCCGCCAGATCGCCGCCAACGCCGGCGAGGAGGGCTCGGTCATCGTCAAGCAGCTTCTCAGCGGCAACGGCACCAGCGGCTACAACGCCTCCACGGGCCAGTTCGAGGACCTCGTGGCCGCCGGCGTCATCGATCCGGCCAAGGTCACCAAGACCGCTCTGATCAACGCCGCCTCGATCGCGGGCCTCATGCTGACCACCGAGGCCCTGGTTTCCGAGATCAAGGAGGACGACAAGAAGGGTGGCATGCCGGGCGGCGGTATGCCGGGCGGCATGGGCGGCATGTACTAAGCCGCACCCGCCGGCGGGTTCCCCCCGCCGCCGTTCGAATAGAAAAGGCCGGTCCGCTCGCGCGGGCCGGCCTTTCACTTTTGGAGCAGAGTTTCCGCCACTTCCTCCAGCCGCTCGAACCCCGCCGGATATCGCAGCCGGCGCACGGGCACTTTCTGCACGAGGCGCGCGAAGAGATCGAAGCGAAAGGGCTGGAGACCGGCGGCCTCCACGAGGTGGGGCGAGAACGAATAGCGGACCAGCTCGATCAGGGCGTCGCGGGGCGGCACGTCCACGATCTCCACCGGACCGTCGGGCCGCCGCTCGGGGATGTAGAGGCAGGCCAGCGGCAGGCTCGCGTCGAGGAATTCGCCGAAGCCGCCGGGTCCCACGGAGATCCGCCGCTTGTCGACCCGCGGATGGACCAGCGGCAGCTCCTCCCACCGGTCCAGGAACCAGGAGGCCTCGTCCGGCCACATCCGCATCTGGGGATAGCCGGGGCGGGCGAGAAATGTTTCTTCCCGATTCTCCACCGGCAGGACGTCGTCCGTTACGAGAGGCAGGCCGGCGCGCATCAACGCCGCCGCCAGCCCGGTCTTGCCGCCTCCCTGCCGCGAGAGGAACGCCACCGCCCGGCCGTCCACGGCCACGGCGGACGCGTGCAGCGTCGGCAATCCCCGCTGTTCCAGGCAATAGGAGAGAACGGGTCCGAGCAGGCGGAGCTCCACCAGGTCCGGCTCCTGGATGTGGCAGGAAATGCGGTCTTCCTGGAGAAAGAAATCCGCGGTTCCGGGGAAGTTGAGGATCTCGTACCCGTCGATCCGGTACAGGTGGAAGACGCTCTCGCCGTCCGCTCCTCGATAGGGACTGATGTAGATCGGAGCCGTGTTCCGCCATGGACCGGGGAGGAGGGGACGCGGCGTCAGCGTGAAGGTGAGGTCGGGCTCGCCGTCGCCTTTTCCGAGACGGTGGCTGAACGGGAAGTCGCTGGCCAGATTGAGGCCGAACAGCCGGCGGGAGGGGAGGGCTCCTTCAGGCGCGGACTTCGGCGAGGCCATGGCGGACCAGCTCGGAAACCAGGGATTCGAGGTCGCGCCAGAGGTCGCCGGCGGGAACGTCGTACTCGCGGAGCAGGGCTTCCTGGACGGCGCTCAAGGAGCGCGGAGTCAGGAGGAGGTCCCAGACGCGGCTCCCGACCTCGTTGAGGCCATAGTACTTGCCGCTCTGGAGATCGAGAGCCACGACCTCGTCGCCGAGCTGCCGGAAGAGCACGTCGGGACGGACCTGGACGATCGTGTCCAGGCCGAACGCGTCTCCCCCTCTCTCTCTGCCTTCGGACGTCTTCATGCGATTTCCGGAAAAACCTGGCGCAGTGTGATCTGGAGGGAGCCGGGGCGTCAAGGGGGAGGCGCTCTCAAGCTACCTTGAGGATAGGGGGCGCGGCCCCGGCCTTTCCCGCCGGTCCTCCGCCGTCCCCGAAAGGAGCGGATATGAACCGCAGACTTCGAGCCGCCGCCGTCTTCCTGCTTCTCCTGGCCTCCTCTCTACCCCTGGCCGCGCTGCCGGCCCGGGAGCGGGCGGAGGCGTCATGGGAGAGCGTGGCCGCGGCCCTGTGGGCCCGGATCGCCCCCGTCCTGGGCCTCTCCGAGAAGAGCCGCGCGAGCGGAGATCCCAACGGAGCGCCGGCCCCCGCGCCCGCAGACGAGCCGCAGGCCTTCGAAGGCGACTCCCGGGCCGGCGCGGACCCGGACGGCTGAGCCTTCCCTGGGACCGCCGGCGTCCCGCCGGCCTTCCAATCTTACCCGGCGCCGGGTGTCCTCCACCGGCGTCTTTTTTGTCTCTGCGACGCGCCGTGCGGCAACTATACTCCATGGGAGGAGATGAAACCTTATGCCAGAGAATCACGTGTCGCGGGAGCTGATGCAGAGATTTTTTCGCTCGGAGCTGTCACGGAAGGACACCCATACGGTCGTCCGGCACCTGATGCGCCAATGCGCGGCCTGCCTCGCCGTCGCGGTCGAAGTGGGCGCGGAAGAGGGCTTCATCTATCAAGAAGGGGATTTCCAGAGCGCTCTCTTTCCGGAGGACGCCGAGCGCTACAACGCCGTCTTCCTGCGGCTGCTCGGGTCGGTGGAGGAGACCCGGCTGGACGTCGCCCGGGAGCGCCTGCGGGGGATCGGCCTCTGGCACACTCTGGAGAGGTACGGCCAGGACCGCCGGTTGGAGATGATCCGCGAGGAATCCCGGTTCCACCTCTGGGGCCTGTACGACCGCCTCCTGGAGAAGTGCCGCGACATGGGATTCCGCGCGCCGACCCAGGCTGCGGACATCGCCCGGCTCGCTCTGGCCGTGGTGGATACCCTGGACTCGGCGCGGTACGGAGCCGAGCGATTGGCAGATTTTCGCGTCGGCGCCCTCGGCGCCCTGGGCAACTCCCTGCGGCTGGGCTCCGACTTCGCGGGCGCGGAGTGTGCCTTCCGGCAAGCCCGCGAGGAGTTAGGGCGGGGCACCGGCGATCCTCTAGAGGCGGCCGGACTGCTTTCCCTTCAAGCCAGCCTGAGCAAGGATCTCGGCGAATTCGAGCGGGCAATGGAGATCCTGAACCGTGCGGCCGTGATCTATCAAAGGGTTAACGATTCCCACATGGAGGGCCGCAACCTTCTGCAGCAGTCGGCCACGATCGGCTTTGTGGACCCAGAAAAAGGGATCGAGCTAGCGCAGGAGGGGCTCGCAAGAATTGATCCGCTGCGCGAGCCCCGTCTGGAATGGGGCGGCCGGCAGACCCTGGCGCATTTCCTCAACGACGCCGGCCGTCCCCAGGAAGCGCTCGCCATGCTGGAGGACTCCCGGCCTCTCTACGCGCAGTTCCGAGATCCCTGGACCCGCACCCGCCTGCACTGGCTGGAGGGCAAAATCGCCCGCGGCCTCGGCGACGTAGAGGAAGCAGAAGAGATCTTCAAGCGTCTGTGGTACGACCTCCAGGAGCCCTCCTACGCGCACGAGCTGACACTGCTATCCATCGATCTGGCCGAGGTCTATGTGGCGCGGGGCAAGCACGAAGAGGCGATGGAGCTGGCCGAGGACCTCATGCCGCTCCTCGAAGGCTGGGGCATGCACGCCGAGGGGCTCGCCATGTGGCTGCTGATGGAGCGCGCGATCCAGGAACGGCGGGCCGAAGCGGCGCTCTTCCGGCGAATGGCGGAGTACATTCACCGCGCCTGGTTCCGTCCTCTCGAACGTTGGGACGCGCCGCCGAAGTTTACGATGTGACGCCCTCGGGAAGCCTTAAAAACGGTCGCGGAGCCCGGAAAATCGCTGCGGAGCTTGAAAAACGGCCGCGGAGCCTTAAAAACGTTCCCGGAGCCTTAAAAACCGCGCCGGAAGACTAAAAACGTTCCCGGAAGCTTACAAACCGCGCCGGAGCCTTAAAAACCGTGCCGGAAGCTTACAAACCGCCCCGGAAGCTTACTGATACTGGCGCAAGTAATGTCCCATGTCGTATACTGGCGACATGAGGTGCAAAAAGACGATTGATGCCCGTTCCTACTCCCATAAGACACTGGAAGAGATGCGGATTGGCGCCATTCAGCGAGTCGAATCCGGAGAGAGCCCTGAAGTTGTGGCCACTGGACTGGGCATCAACCGGCGAACCATCTACCGCTGGATCGCGTCGTACCACTCCGGCGGAACGGAGGCGCTGAAAGCCAAGCCGATTCCGGGTGCCCCGCCGAAGCTGTCGGGTCAACAGGTGGCGAAGCTTTCCCGTCTGTTGCGGAGCAAGAACCCCCAGCAGTTGAAGTTCGAGTTCGCTCTTTGGACCTTGAGCATGATCCGAGAGTTGATCCTCCGGGAGTTCGGAGTCGAGCTCAGCGAGTCCTCTGTGGGACGCTTGATGAAGCAGTTGGGTTTCACCCCTCAACGCCCCCTGTACCGGGCTTGGCAACAGAATCCGGTGCTGGTGGAGCAGTGGCGCCACGAGGAATTCCCGCAGATCGCTGCCCGAGCCAAGAAGGAAGGGGCTTTGATCTTCTTTGCTGACGAATCGGGAGTGCGCTCGGATCATCATGCGGGCAGGACCTGGGCTCCGAGGGGGCAGACGCCCATCGTCAAGGCTACAGGGGCTCGTTTCTCGTTCAACATGCTCTCTGCAGTCAATGCTCTGGGCCACTTCCGGTTCATGGTCCACGAGGGCTCGGTAACAGCTCATACCTTTCGCGAGTTCCTGAAGCGGCTCATCACCGGAATCGACCGCAAGATCTTCCTCATAGTCGATGGGCATCCTGCCCATAAGGCCAAGCTGGTCCGCCGGTTCGTCGAGGAGCATGCCGATCATATCGAGCTGTTCTTCCTTCCCCCGTACTCTCCAGAGCTCAACCCGGACGAACTCGCCTGGGCGCACGTGAAAGGGAAGGTGGGTCGTGCAACCGCCCAGACCAAGGCAGAGCTAAAAACCGTCATCATGCGGGCTATGCGCCAACTGCAGAAGGCCCCTCAAATTATTGCCAGCTTCTTCAGTGCGCCAACTTGCCTTTATGCCTCCCTATGAGGCATTACTAATAGAATTGTCAGTAAAAGCGTTCCCGGAAGCTTACAGACTGCCCCGGAAGCTTAAAAACCACGCCGGAAGGTTAAAAACGTTCCCGGAAGCTTACAAGCGTTCCCGGAACGCTTACGGCGTCCCGCGGAAGGATCGCAAGAGCCCGGCGCCTTCCAACTCTCTGGCGAAGGTCAGCGTATCCCGTTGAGCCGTCTCAGGATCGACGCCATACGTCTCGGCCAGCCGGCGGGCGGCGGTTTCGGTGTTTCCCCAGCAAGCCAGCCAGCGCCAGAGGTCGGCGCCGGTGCCGGAGAGGGAGAAGACCTGCTCCGTCCGGGTGTCGCAGAACCAGAGGACGCCGTCAAACTCGCCGCTGACGAATCGTCCGGAGCCTGCCACTCGCGCGGTTCCTGGACTCCCGGAGGCGGCCCGCCCAGGGCGGCGCGGGTCTTCAGGCAGAGATGGGGAGGGAGGAGCCGCCAGCCGTCCTCGACCTCGCCGGTGGCCTCGTTCCAGAACGGCCGGTCGGGCTCGTTCCAGGCGAAGCAGACCGGTTCCGGCTGACCGTACCAGTACCGCTCGCCCAGCCGCTCCCGCCACTTCCGGCGCCATTCCGCCAGCCGCTCCGGATCGGGAAAGGATTCCGGAGCCATGTCCGTCAGATCCCGGGCCGCGACGCAGGCCACGACCCGTTCCTCCTTTTCCTCGATGGCCCGGCGGAGGTCCGGATGGGAGTAGAGATGGACGAAGACGACCTCGCGGTGGTCTGTCGTCTTCAAGCGGGAGGCGAACCGGGCGCCGGTCAAAGCGCAGTCGTCCACCAGGAACAGGGGGCCCGGACCTTCCCGGAGTTGCGCGGTTTTCAGCCCCAGGGCATAGGAGAGCATTCCGAGGACGATCAGACCGCCGCGTGGGATGGCCGCGAAGGAAGCGCCCTCGAGCTCGGACCGGGACCAGCGCTCCAGGATCTTCGCCGCAAGGATCTCGCAGTCCTGCTCCGCCTGCCGGTAATCGACATAGCGGAGGCGGTCCCGCATCCGCCTGAGCATGACGGCGAGTTGGACGAGCCGTTGACGTTCCGGTTCCATTTCTTAGAAGTAGAGTCTGAGCCAGGCTTCGAGGGTCAGAGTGTGCCAGAAGAGGGTGCTCCGGGTCTTGCCGTCGAGGTAGCGCTGGTACTCCTCCCGCAATCTGGCCTCGTCGACGAACCCCATCTCGGCGGCGCGCATGTTGGTCATCAAGGCCCAGACCTTGGCGGTCTCGCGCTCGCGCAGGCCGCGGTGTGAAACTGCCCCCAAATAAATCTTGGAGCGTCGGTTGATGATGCTGCTGGGTAGGAAGTCTTTCATGGCATTGCGTACGATAACTTTATTCAGACCCGCAGATGAGGTCTGAGAAGTGGGTAAGGACAGAGCAAAATCCACAATCCTATGATCAAGTAGAGGATGTCGCAGATCGATTCCGCATTGGTGGGCATGTGTTGTGGTTATTAGAGCTACTGCAGAGTGCATTGGATTTCGGAGCACTCTAAGGCGTTGGCGGTGGCCAGGGAGGAGCCCGCGTCTCAATGTCGTTTTCGTCAGAGTATCGCTTATGCTGGGTAAGGCTGGGCCAGCCCACTGAACTGGCAAAGGGGGAAGATCCAACTTCGGAAAGATAAACCTGGCAATGGGGCTTAGAACCATGCTACGGAAAACGGTCCTAAATCCTAAACGCGAATGAACGAGATGCTTTCGGATCTCCGACGCGAGTTTCCCCCAGCTTCCGGTTAGAAGAAGGTCAGGGTAGGGCGATATATTTTCTCCGAATAAGTTGTCACCTCCAAGGCCCGAGAATAGAACGGAAACATTAATATGTTTGGCCAAGTCGAATGTAGCCTCCCACAGGTCTGTGTAGTAATTGAATAGCGGCGTTTCGGCTGTGGGCCGAATTCCCGGAGAGGTCCGAAGAGGCCAATATTGATCTGCGGAGAGAACGAACCCATCTAGGCTCATTTGGTGGGCTAAACGTCTTGCCTCTAGGCTCTCATCCGCCTCGGGTAACTCTGGGGCAGCCCAGCAAATTGCGGCGAATTTTTTCCTTCCGGCCGACCGTAGAGCCGCTGCGATCGTTGTGGAATCCAGGCCCGCCGATAGAGTTATCCCGAAGTACTCGTCAGGAGCATACTCAGCGATTACGGGAAGAACTCGTTCACGGAAATCAGAGGCATAATGTTCGTCATTCTTGAGAATAAGCGGATCTTGAGGCTCTGGGCACCAGTAAGTGTAAGTCTCAATGCGCTCTAGCGACGCGACGAGAATTTCCCCTGGCCTAACCGCATGGATGCCTTCATAGAAAGTCTCTCGAGGGTTCGGTCCTAGGCCGTAGATCTGGGCAGCGACGGAGCGAGGATTGGGGCTCGGGGCAGGTACGCAGTCTAGAAGGGTCTCTATACGATCTGAAAGGTGGACTGTTTGGTCTTGCTGGATGTAGTAAATGCTTCGTGTTCCCCAGCGATCTCGAGAGGCGACCAGTCGCCCCTGCCTTCCATCCCAAAGGATGAAGCTCACTGAGCCAGCGATCATCTTGGGAGCCTCAAGACCATATAAAACGTAGAGAGGGATGAGCAGGTCCGAACCTGCTGCGTCTGGTGGCGCCCCCACCAGAATGCTCAATTCGCGTCGGTTGGCGATGAGACCACTCGACCAGAGGAGTTTGTAGAGGGAGGCTTGAGGAGTGATGGGGGGGGCCGGCTGTACGGAGCGGTCCCAGGTTATTCGTCCAGCCACTTGAAACGGCAGGGTCTCAGCTCCCAGGAAGCGTACCGCCAAACTGCCCATCATCGGGTCCAATGGTACCTCCCCGTGTAATTTGGGAAAGGCTGCCATAGATGACCAAGACGGGAGAGCAGTAGGTCCTACGAGGCTCTTTGCCCCTATCCTTAGAAGTAAGATTTCCCTTGATTGCCTGAATTGAACTCATTGACCCTTGGGCTTTCTGGAGTGCAGCGCCGCCAAAGGAAGCCCCTTGGCGGCTCTGGAAACTGGTCAGGAACCTAGTCGCGGTGTTCCGCGCAGAGCTCTCCGTTGTTGTAGTCGTCCAGCTTGTTGTGAAGCGGTCCACCCGTCTGCCATGCCGCGCTGGTGCCCTTCACGCCACTGCCGGGCGGGTAGGTGATCAGCCAGGAGTCGGCGCTCGCGACCGTGGAGCTGATGCAGGTGGCCGAGTTGCCGATGATCAGGTTGAGCTTCGTGGCCACGAGTTGCTTGAACAGGTCGATGGTCTTGTCACCACGGCTCGGAGTGCTCATCAGCTCGATCGCCTCGCTCTTGGTGTAGGTGACACCACCCACCAGGATTTGTTGGACCGGCCAGGCCTGGGAGTGGTTCTTCCAGTAGCCGATCGTGCCGGTGCCCGATGGCGGCGTCGTGGTCCGGTAGCCGAAGTCCACCACGTCGGAGGTCGCCCCCGGAGCCAGCGAGAAGGTCGCCACGTTGGCCGTCGCGACGCCGTCGAGGTCGTAGGTCGTACCCAGTCCGGCCGGCAGCGTGCTGGTGACGACGCGGACCGAGTAGGTGCCCGGCATCAGGTCGGAGAACCAGTAGTTGCCGTCGCCGCTCGTCGTATCGGTGGCGATGACGTTGCCCGAACCGTCGAGGAGCTCGACCGTCACACCGTTGATGCCCGGCTCCCAGGCGTCCTGGACGCCGTCGGCGCTGTAATCGTTCCAGATCCGGTCGCCGATCGCAGCCGTGCCCCGGTAGCCGAAGTCCACGTCGGCCCGGCTCTCGCCGGCGCCCAGAGTCACCACGGCGGAGTGCGGGGTTGCGGTGCCGTCGAAATCGTAGGTGGGGGCGACGCCCGCCGGCAGGGTGGAGGAATTCACGGTGACGGTGTAGGCGCCGGGGGCCAGGCTGGCGAAGAAGTACTCGCCGTTGGCGCCGGTCGTGGCGGTCGCCAGGAGGCCGGAGCCGTTGAAGAGCTGGACGGTCGCGCCGGCGATGCTCGGCTCGCCCGAGTCCAGAACGCCGTCGCCGTCGGTGTCGATCCAGAGGCGGTCACCGATCGAGCCCGTGTAGCGGTAGCCGAATTTGAAGATCAGGACGTTGTCGTCCGTCAGGGTGGCGGTGATCTGGTCGCCCGTCGTCGAGGTCAGGCCGTAGAGGGCGCCGCCGGGGAGGAAGTTGGCGGGATCCACCTGCACGGTGTAGGTCCCCGGGGTGTCGACGCCGAAGCAATTGATCCCGATAAGGTCGTTGCCGCCGGTATTTTGGAGCGTGCAGGCGTCCCAGTTGGGGCTCCCGACCACGCCGGTCGTGGTGGTCTGGACGGCGGGCGCGACATCCGGCGTGTACAGCCCCAGGGTTGCGCCGGGGATGCCTTCCTCACCGGGGTCCAGCACGCCGTTGGCGTTGTGGTCGAGCCACACCGTGCTCCCCAGGAGATAGGGGTTCACCGTCGGGCAGAGCGCGACGGTCTGACCGTTCTCGGTTCGCGAGGAGCAGGCGTCGGCTGCGAAGAAGTTCAGGTTGGACATGTCCAAGCCGACGATGCGCACCTTCCAGGTGCCGGGTGGCAGGGTATCCGTCAGCAGGACGTAGTCGGAGTTGTTGGGATCGAAGGCCAGTTGGCCGGCGATGCGGAACTGCTCCCACTCGAAGCTGCCGGAGGGGTCGTCGTTCCGATAGACCGTGCCGTTGGGATCGGTAACCTCATAGCGGACACAGCCCACTCGGCCCGGCGAGCCCGGTTCGCCGCGCCGGAAAAGGTCGAAGGCGTTGTCATCCGCAGGTATCCCCGGGCTCCGGATCCCTTCTGGATTCAGGCCCACCGTACTGAATGGAAAGCCACTATAGTCAGCCTGAGTATCCGGATCATCCGTATCACTGCAGGGAGTCAAGGCCGTTCCTGTCGGGGAGGAAATCAGGCCCGCTGTCCCGCGATCAAAGTCTCCGTCGTACAAACGGAGCTCCGTCTCGCCAGGAGGAAGACTAAAAAAGAATTCAAATGTGCCGTCATAGGTCGTGGGTGCGGTCACAAAGTTGTTGCCGGGTGGCGGGAAAACGGGCCCCGGATAGACAATCGGGCCATCGTTAAAAACCTGCCGTATGGGCGCCACAAGTCCGAAGCGGGGCACCAGGAAGGCCATGGGGTTGGAGGCGGCGATCTTGAGGTTGCTCTCCAGGCTCTCGCCGGTGGTGCAGGCGCCGTCGAGTTGGAGGACCAGGGTGTAGAAGTAGTTGCCACTGGGGGCCTGGGCCTGGGCGGAGGGCGTGATGGTGACGCCCCACCAGTCGTTGTCCGGCATGTTGGCGGCGCTGGCCGTCCAGAAGGGGCCACTCAGGGGATTGGGATCGTTCCCCTTCCAGTTGCCGACCAGGCTGGCTGGAGTCGTCGAGAGTTGCCGCAACGGATCGGCGTAGAGGCTCATCGAGATCTGCCGGGTGCCAAGGTCCCAGTGAGCCTTGCCACCTCCGTCGGGCCTGCCGGTGTCGCCGTCGAAGAGGCTGATGGTGAAGCTCGGAGTTCCGACGGGAACCGCCAAGCCGATGGTCACCGCCTGCTCGAAAGTCGCCGTTCCCGGGCAGCCGAAGCCCAGGAAGCGGGCGTCCGTAATGTTGTCCGTGGGGAAATAAACGAACGGGCCGGGGCCGATCTGGGCCGAAGCCGTTCCGGTCAAAAGAAAGACCGCAAGCGCGCCAAGCTTCCAACGCAAAGAAATCATAAGAAAGGACTCCTCTCATCCCTCGACTCTCCCGAGCCGGGAGAGGGCAAACGGTTATTCACTTCTACGACTATGAGGGGTAGTCTGGATGAGGCAGGTCAGGAGAACGTCAGGAAGGGACCGTTCAACTGCTCTGGCGGAGATCTTCGTCGGCGGGCAGGGTGGCGGCCTTCCGCTCCGCCCGAACTTGACGGAGCATCAGCTCGCCGATTTCCCGGGGATCGCTCAGGTAGCTCTCCTCCCCGGACCTCAGATCGCGGACGGAACACCGGTAGACCGGCGTTTCGTGCTCTCCCTCGCGCGGTTCTTCCCAGCAACGGACGAGCCAAGACATCGTAGGAATCCCTCCCTTGGACCTCTCTCGATTCACGCGGGTCAGACCTCCTGGGCAGTCATGCGATGGGAGACGGGCCGTCCGCTAGGGAACCAGTTTCGGCCTATCCCGTCAGGCAAGCGTCAGGACTGAGATAGAATTACGTCTCCGACAAGGGACAGGCATTGAGCAAGATCCGAGTACGCCTCCTGGGGGGGTTCGAGGTTTGGGCAGGGGACCAGCAGGTCGGCGGCTTCGAGTCGCAGAAGGTCCGTGCCCTCCTGGCCTACCTGGCCTGCCACCGCCGCAGGACGTTCAGCCGGGATCACCTGGCCGGTCTGCTGTGGCCGGAGCGGGAGCCCGAGTCCGCCCGTCACGCCCTGCGCCAGTCGGTCTACAACCTGCGCTCGAAGCTGCCGGACGGCGAATCCCTCTTCCTGACCAGCCATTCGGAGATCGGCATCCATCCCAAGGCGGACTGGTGGGTGGACGTGGAGGCGTTCGAGGAGGCCGTGCGCCGGGGCACGGACCGGGAGGCCATCGATCCGCAGCAGCTCTCGGCGGCGGCCCAGCTCTACCGTGGCGAGCTGCTGGCGGGCTTCTTCGTCAAGGACAGCTCGACCTTCGAGGAATGGCTGGTGGCGGAGCAGGTGCGGCTGCGCGACGCGGCGGTGGCGGCGTTGGGCAAGCTGATCGAGAGCTACCGCCGGCGGGGGGAGCACCGCTTCGGCGCCCATTACGCGCAACGGCTGGTGAGCATCGAGCCGCTCGCGGAGGAGGCGCACCGGGAGCTGATGCGCCTGTGGGCGCTCTCGGGGCAGCGGAGCCGTGCCCTGACCCAGTACGAGGAGCTGGTGAACCTGCTGCGCGAGGAGCTGGGGGTGGAGCCCCTGGAGGAGACCCGGGGGCTGTACGAAGCGATCCTCGCCGAGGCGGTGGAGGAGGAGGCGGCGGCGCGCAACGAGGAGCCGATCGGTCCCCTGGTCCCGCTGGTGGGGCGGCGCGGCGCCTACGAGGTGCTGCGGGAGGGGTGGTTCCAGGCGCAAGAGGGGAAGGTCTTCTGCACGCTGGTGACGGGCGAGGGGGGGATCGGCAAGACGCGGTTGATCAAGTCCTTCCTGGACGTCACGACCTCGAAGCGGCGGACCCTGGTGCTCAAGGGCGGATGCCACGAGCTGTCGCCGCTGATCGCCTATCAGCCGTTTCTGGAGGTGCTGCTGAGCGCGCTGGAGCAGGGGACGGACGCTCCCGGGCAGGCCTATGACAAGGCGCCCGGGGAGGTGCGGCAGGACCTGGCCCGGCTCGTCCCTGAGTTCCGGGACCTGTGGCCGGAGATGGTCTCGCCGGACCCCCTGGCCGACGGTCCGGAGGGACGGCGGCGGCTGTTCGGTTCCGTGGGCCGGTTCCTGGAGCACCTGTGCCACGACGGCGATCCGCTGATCCTGTTCCTGGACGACCTCCACCTGGCGGACCGGGACGCCCTGGATCTGCTGAGCTTCCTGCTGACGAAGCTGGAAGGGCCGATCTGGGTCGTGGCCTCCTGCCGTCCCGAGGGTGTGGACCGGGACCATCCCCTGAACCGGATCTTCCGGCGGGCGGAGAAGGAGGGCATGGCCACGCGGCTGGAGCTCGAGCGGCTGGAGCCCGAGGCGCTGGAGGAGGTGGCGGAATCGCTGGTGGGGGAGGACCAGGCGCCCGAGCTGGCCCGCTTCCTGGAGGAGCGCAGCGGCGGGCTGCCCCTGGGGGTGAGCGAGGTCATCAACTACCTATGGGACGAGGGGATCCTCTCCAGCCGGAAGACGGGGCGGTGGGGAGTGTCCGGATCGCTGGCGGAGCTGGACCTGCCGTCGGACCTGGACGAGCTGATCCGGCTGCGCATCCGCCGTCTGCCCAACTCCACGCGCCGGCTGGCCACGCTGGCGGCGATGATCGGACAGAGCTTCGACGTCCATCTCCTGCAGGAGGCGGCGGACGAGCATGTGATCGTGGTGGAGGTGGGGCTGGAGATCATGCTGAAGCGGTGGCTGATCCGGCAGTTCGCCCACCAATGGACGAGCACGCGGCGGGAGCAGGACATCGTGCTGTGGGCGCGGGGGGCGCGCCGGGGCTCGTTCGAGTTCTCCCACAAGCGCATCCGGAGCGCCGTGCACGGGGAGCTGAACCCGCTGCGCCGGCACGCCATGCACGGGCAGTTGGCGGAGGCGCTGGAGAGGTTGCGGGGCGGCAAGGACTGCGAGGCCCTGGCCTATCACTTCGCGGTGGCGGGCCAGTGGGAGAAGGCCCTGCCCTACCTGGAGCGCGCGGCGGAGCGCGCGCATTCCGTACAGGCCGTGGACACCGCCCGGCGCTACTGCGATCAGGCCATCGAGGGGTTGAGCCGGCTGGCGGCGGCGGCCCGCAGCGAGGCCCAGGCCGAGCGCTGGCGCGGCGAGCGGGAACGGATGCAGCGGGTGCGGGAGCGGGTGGCGGCGGTCTAGAAGAAATTCCCCTCACCCGGGAACCCGCGTCACGAGTCGTGGTACCATTTCTCCTTCCGACATGCAGTAGACCGGTGAAGGTTTCCCTCTACGGAACCCTGAAGCTTGGAAGGAGGCTCATGGGCCAGGACGACCTGGGGTATCGCTCTCTATTTTCCTTTCCCCGGATGGTGGAGGAACTGGTCCGCGAGTTCGTGGCCGAGCCCTGGGTCGAGAAGCTCGACTTCTCTACCCTCAAACGGGTGAACGCCTCGTACGTCTCCGAGAAGCTCAGGAAGCGGGAAGGGGACCTCCTCTGGAAGCTGCGGCGGCGCGACGATGGGAGGCCGGTCTACGTCTACATCCTGATCGAGCACCAGTCGAAGGTGGATCGCTTCATGGCGCTCCGCCTGATGACCTACCTGAGCCTGCTCTACCAGGATCTGGTCAAGGAAGGGGAGCTGACGCCGGAAGGTCGTCTGCCGTTGGTGATCCCCCTGGTGCTCTACAATGGGGAGGGGAAGTGGTGGGCGCCTCTGGACCTGGCGGAGCTGATCGAGCGTGTGGACGCGGCCTCGGAAGTCTATGTTCCCCGTCTGCGTTACCGGGTCATCGACGAGGGCCACTACGATCTCGGCGATCTGGCCAGGCGGGAGAGCGTGGTGGCGCAGGTCTTCTGGCTGGAGAAGAGTCCGTCCCCGGATGCTCTGGCGCAGAGTCAGAAGCGCCTGATGCCGCTGCTAAGCGGGCCGGACGACGAGCCTCTCCGCCGGGCCATGCTGGGCTGGGTGGATGAGGCCCTGGGACCTCGCCGGAGGCGGCGGAAGCTGCCCGCGGGGAGCTTGGAACTGGAGGAATTCGGGATCATGCTTGCAAAGAGAGTCGAAGAGTGGAGTCAGCAGATCCGGGAGGAGAGCCGTATCGAAGCCTTGAAGGAAGGCCGGCGGGAAGGCCGTCAGGAAGGCCGGCGGGAAGGCCGTCAGGAAGGCCGGCAGGAAGGGGAGGCCACTCTCCTCCTCCGTCAGTTGGGACGGAAGTTCGGCCGGCTCGATGCGCAGACCCGCAAGCTGGTCCGCGGCGCGGATCCCCAGCGCCTGCTCCACTGGGCCGACCGGGTGCTTACCGCTGAGCGCCTGGAGGATGTCTTCGCCGGGGACTCGTAGCTGAAGGGCGGCGGGTCCCGCTCCTAACTCGCGATCCGCCGCACCGAGGCTGGCTGGCCTTCCTGGGCTCTCCCCAGCACCTCGCTCCTGATCTCCTCCCGCTGGAGGCGTGCCAGTCGCCGGGCCTGGATGGCGAGGCCCGCCTGCCGCATGGCGAGAATTACCGAGAACTCCAGGGCCACCAGGGCCACCCCGAGGGTGGTCTGGCCGGTGACGGCCACGACCAGGGCCAGGGCACAGAAGGAGACGACCACGGCGTAGATGACCGCCACGATCCGCGAGCGCTCGCCGCCGAAGTGGGCCAGCAGGTGGTGGAGGTGGTTGCGGTCCGCGTGGAACATGCGGAGGAAGCGCCCGGTGACCGGTCCCTTGGGACGGTCCAGGAAGCGGACCGCCATGACGAGAAGGGTGTCCATCACCGGCACGCCCAGGGCCAGGATGGGGACCAGGATCGCCACCGCGGCCGGCGCCTTCAGAGAGGAATGCACCGACGTGGCGGCGAGGAGGAACCCGAGGGTCAGGGAGCCGGAGTCGCCCATGAAGATCCGCGCCGGCTCCCAGTTGTGGCGAAGGAAGCCGACGCAGGAGCCGGCCACGGCCGCCATCAGGATCACCGTGCCGGTGTTCCCTTGGAGCACCGCGTAGCCGAGGAAGCTCACCGAGATGATGGTGACGACGCCTCCGGCCAGGCCGTCCAGGCCGTCGATCAGGTTGATGGCGTTGGTCACGCCGACGATCCAGAGAATCGAGACGGCGGGGCCGAAGAGGCCGAGGTCGATCTCGCCCAGGCCGGGCAGCCGCAGGACCTCGAAGGTCCAGCCGACCCGCACCAGCATCCAGGCGGCGAGGATCTGGAAGAGGAACTTCTTGGCGGCGGAGACGCCGACGAGGTCGTCGACGATGCCGACGAGGAAGACCAGACCGGCGCCGAGGATCAGAGCCATCAATTCGGCCTTGCCGATCTGGGCTCCCCATTGCTGCCAGCGGGTGGCGGCGGCTACGAGGATGGCGAGCGCGATGCCGAAGCCGATGGCGACGCCGCCCAGGCGGGGCACGGAGCCCGCCTGATGCCGGCGTTCCCCGGGGTGGTCGAGGGCGCGCAGGGCGATGGCCAGACGGGTGACCATCGGCACCATCAGGTTGGTGGCGAGAGCGGCGACAAAAGCGGCGCCAAGGGCGTACAGCAGTATCCCATCCATGCGGCTAAAGCCTTCCCCTGCGATCGGCGGCCTCCTGGCGCGCCCGAAAAAGCTACTGTTGATCGCTAGTTGTGCGGGGTATCTTACAGCAACTTTCGTAGAATGCGCCTATGCAATTCGCGAAATGGGGGAAACTGGCTCCAGTCCTCGCCTGGGGTTTGGGGACCGTGTTCTTCTTCCACCGGATGCTGTTCACCGGCTTCCGTGAGGTCGCCGGCGGCTTCGGCGACACGCGGCTCTGCAACTACTTTCTGGAACATTCGTTCCGCTGGCTGGCCCGGAGCCCGACGCACGGGTCGCTCTGGGACCTGCCGGTGTTCCATCCGGCGCCGGACACGTTCGCGTACTCGGAGACCCTGCTCGGCGCGGCGCCGATCTACTGGCTCTGGCGGCTGCCCGGCCTGGCGCCGGACAGCGCTCTCCAGATGTGGATGTTGACGGCCGCCTCGCTGAATTTCCTGGCGGCCTACCTCATGATGCGGCGCGGGTTCGGCTTCGGGCGGACGGCGGCCGCGCTGGGCGGGTTTCTCTGCGCCTACGGGAACATCCGCGCGGCGCAGCTCCATCATCCTCAGTTGATCCCGCAGTTCTTCACGTTCCTGGGGATCTGGCTCCTCTGCCGCATCCTGCGCGAGCCGGAGAGGCGGCAGCCCGCGGCGGTGCTGGCGTTCTTCGGCTGCCTGGTGGGGCAGATCTACGCCAGCTTCTACCTTGGATGGTTCTTCGCGTTGGGGCTCGCGGTGGCGGGGCTCTGGGGACTGATCCTGCCGAGGACGCGCGGGTGGGTGCTCGGCGCGCTCCGCGGCAACCTGCCGGGGATCGCGCTCGCGGCGCTGGTCGCGGCGGCGGCGCTGCTGCCCCTGGCGCTCCACGGCCTGGAGGTGGCGCGGCAGACCGGCTGGCGGGTATACGACGAGGTGGCGCCGATGGTCCCGCGCCCGCAGTCCTGGATCTACATGGGACGGCGCTCACTGCTCTATTTCTGGCTGCGGGACGCGCCGGTGTTCCTCGCCATCCCGGCCGAGCACGAGCAGCGGCTAGGGCTCGGGATCGTCTGTACGCTGGCGGCGGCGGCGGGGCTATGGAAAAGCAGGGAAAGGCGCTGGGGCATGGTCCTGATCGCCTCGGCCGTGACCGTCGTCCTCCTCTCGACGACCTTTGGCGGGTTCTCCCTCTGGCGCGCCGTCCACGCCTACTTCCCAGGAGGCGCGGCCATCCGGGCGGTGTCGCGGATCGGGCTGCTGCTGCTGATCCCGGCGGGGCTGGGGCTCGCGGCGTTCCATGAACGCTTCGGGAACCGGTGGCCCCGGTGGATGACGGCGGCCCTGCTGGCGGTCTGCCTCCTGGAGCAGGTCTACAGCATCGAGACCTATCCCAAGGATCTGGGACGGTCCGTGGCGGCCACGATCGCGCGCCAGGTCGGCCCTGGATGTCCTTCCTTTTACCTCAGTGTGCTCCCGGAGGAGGGCTCCGACCGCTCGGACTGGCTGCATCAGGTGGACGCCGTCATGGCGCAACTCATCGTGGAGATCCCGACGGTCAACGGCTATTCGGGCAACGACCCGCCCGGGTACGGCAGCCTGGACCAGAACGTGGTGGAGACGCCGGAGGACCGGCTGCGCATCCGGCGGGACCTCGCCTCGTGGATGCGGAGGAACCGCCTGGAGGGCGTCTGCCTCGTGGAGACGGCGTCGCCCTATTGAGACGCCCCACGGGGCGTCTCTACATTGGCTCGCAGCGGAAGCGGGAGACGGCGGAGACGGCGGCCAGCCGGGCGGGCCGGCCGGAGAGGTCGAAGACGGCGTAGCGGAGGTCGTCCAGGAGCGCGGCGATCTCGGCCATGGAGCCCCCGAGGTGGACGATGCGTTCGGGGTGGACCTCCAGGAAGAGGACGGGGCGGTCCTCCCGCAAGGTCCGCGACGCCCCCCGGAGCACGGCGATCTCGTAGCCCTCGACGTCGATCTTGACCAGGTCCGGATGGAAGCCCAGCTCCTGGCGGAGATCGTCCAGGGTACGCACGGGGATCTCGACGGCGTCCGGCTGGCCGGCCGCCTCGGGGGAGGCCTCCAGGTGGTGCCAGGAGTAGCGCATCACCAGGGTGCCGGGGGCCGCGCCGAGGGCGGCCCGGACGGGGGTCACGCGGGCCTCGGGGTTGCGGCGGAGGGTGGGCTCCAGGACCTCCCAGGCCAACAGGGAGGGCTCGACCGCCACGGCTTCGGCGCCGGGCCGGCCCTGGGCGAAGGCCAGGGAGAAGAGGCCGTGGCAGGCGCCGACGTCCAGGAAGCGGCGGCGGTCCCGGCCGCGTTCGAGGAAGGCGTCGAGCTCGTCCACCATTTCCGGAGAGCGGAAGCAGAACCACTCGAAGGACTCGCGGGCTTCGGGTCCGACGGCCAGGCGCAGTCCCGGGCGGAGCACCATCTCGCCGGGCGCGGCGTCCCGGTTCAGCCGGCGATGGCGGCGCTGACGGAGGAGCCGCCGGGGATCCCAGGCCTGGGCCCGGCTCCGGACGGCGCGCAGCAGGCGCAGGGGACCTGGAGGGAGACCGCGGACGAGACGGCGCGCGAGATCGCTCATGGCCGGGGCGCCTTCATCCAGGCCCAACGCATGCCCGCGGGCCGGCCTTCCCAGAGGGCGAGGCGCCTCTGCTCGGGATCGAGAGGCTCCAGGATCGCCGCGGGATACTCCGAACGGTCCTCCCGGGCGTCCACGATGGCGATCTCATGAGTGCCGCCGAAGCGGGCGGCCAGGGTGGCGGAGATCGTGGGATCGATGAAATCGTGCAGCTCCACCAGGAGGTCGGCGTCGGACAGGCCCGGAACGCGAGCCGGGTCCAGGAGATCCTTCTCGCAGCCCTCGCAGTCGCAGACGATCAGCGTCCGGCCCTGGCCCGCCGCGAGATCCTGGTGACCGCAGGCGCTCCGGATGTCGATCTCGACCCCGTTCAGGCGAGCCAGCTCCCGCAGGCGCTGGCGCGCCAGCGAGTCGATGTCGTAGGCCTCGACCTTCGCCGCGGGGAGAGCGAGGGCGTAGCCGACCGCGTAGTAGCCCTCGCCGCATCCGACGTTGACGATCCGGTCGTAGCCGCGCGCCAGGGATTCGCGGACGGCGCCGTGGAGCTCCATCTCATATCCGCCCAACAGCTTGGGCAGCAGGCCGCTGCCGCTGGCGAAAGGGATGTAGCGCATGCCGGCGAAGGGCCCCCAGAGGACGTGCAGGCCGCCGCCGCCGTAGAGGCGCTTCACGATCGCGGCGGCGGGGCCGTCCAGCCGCTCCGGCCGGATCTTGCGGTAGAGGCTGCGGGCGAGGAAGTAGGGCCCTGGCAGGCCACGGCGGAGGGCGTTGCGGATCACGCTCCGATCTCCTCCAGGGCGCGGGCCACCCCGGCGTCGTCGCCCACGTCCACGCGCCGGTAGCGACCGTCCGCCATCTCCCGCGAACAGAGCAGGTGGACGTCCGAGCGCTCGCTGCCGACGTAGAGCACGTCCCGGCCGGACCGCACGCAGCCGTAGACCTTGGACGGCAGGACGTAGCCCACGAACTCGTCCCGCAGGGTGACGAGGTGGGCGTCCGGAGTGACCAGGAGCCGGGGGAGCAGCTCCAGGGGGACGGGGCGGCTGCGGTGGACGGGCAGCGCCTCCCGGCGCAGGGCCTCCTCGACGCGGTCGGCCTTCGCGCCGGTGGCGTTGAGCCAGAGCACCACGCGGCCGGAGCCCTCGCGGTGGTGCCGGCGGTAGCCTTCGACGAACGTCTCGTGGTCGTGGGCGACGCCGAAGTTTCCCGAGTAGAGGAGCACCTTCCGGCCCCGCAGCTCCTCGGGCAGATCGAGGGGCGCGGCGCCGGGCGGGATCTCCACCGGCGAGGGGTCCCGCTTGAGGACAATCCGTTCGGGGCGGATGCCGATCTCCAGGAGCCGCGCCCGCTGGTCCTCGCCCAGCACCTCGAAGCGGTGGACCCGCCGGCGCAGGAAGACGGTCCAGCGGTGGAAGAGGCCGAGCGGCAGGGAGGTCCCCTTCTCGGCCATCAGGCACTCGGGATGAAAATCGGTGATCCGGTAGGTCAGCCGCTTGCGCAGCAGCAGGTTCAGCGGCGCCAGGAGCTGGATCATGAACGGCGGGCTGCCGGTGAAGAGGATCTCGTCCGCCCGGCGCATCTCGGGCCACAGCCGCCGGATCAGGGCGAGGTTGGTCTTCGCCGTCCACAGCGCCCGCGTCCTGAAGTCGGCGCGGTCGTAGGTCCTGGCGTGGAGGCGGACGATGCGCAGCCGTCCCGCGCCGTGCCGCTCCTCCTCGGCCGAATCCGCCGTGGAGGAGAGGCCGGCGAGGACCACGTCCTCTCCCCGGGCGGCGCGCTCGCGGGCGAAGAGCAGGCTGTACTGGCCCACCGCCCCGAAGTCGGGGGGGAGCCAGTCGCAGAGGTAGACGAGACGGTGGGACATCAGGCGGCGCGGGCCGCGGCCCCCGGCGCGACCCCGGGCGCGGCGGCGTACCGCCGGTCCTTCAGGCGCAGGAACGGCAGCTCGAGCCAGCGGTAGGACGCCCAGGCCAGCAGGAACGTCGCCGTCAGGGCCACGGCGTAGTAGGCCGGGAGGTAGAGCCAGAGGTTGCCCCGCCACCAGTCCGTGGCCCGGAAGAGCCCGGAGGTGCCGTAGACCGCCACCATGTGCCACATGTAGAGGCCGTAGGAGATCTTTCCCAGCCCCTCGAAGGCGGGATTGGCCATGCGGATCACGTTGCGCGGGTTGGCCCCCACGTTCAGGATCAGCCAGGGATAGAGCAGCGCCTGCACCGCCTCCTCCAGCACCCATCCCCAGGGGATCTGCCCCACCAGGTAGTACTCCACGACCAGCGCGAAGAGGACGATCTGGAACGCCTTGCTCCCGAAGACCGGCAGGCCGAGGAACCGCTCCCGGTGATGGTGGAGCGCCCAGGCGCACAGGGCGCCGGCCGCCATGAAGTGGATGCGGAGCTGGCCGAGGATCATCTGCGGCGCGCCGTGGCCGAAGACCGCCTCGTGGTTGACGCAGAACAGGGCGAACGACGATCCCATCAGGACGAGGCAGAGATAGGGGAGCGCCCCCCGGATGCGCCGCATCACGGGACCCCAGACGAGATAGAATTGCTCCTCCACCCCGATCGACCACAGGGGGTTGAGGATGCCGCCCACCCGGTAGAGGCCGTTCATGACGTTGGGCAGGAAGAACGTGTAGAGCAGCACGGCGAGGCCGAGGTCGTACTCCACCGGGTAGGCGATGCCCACGCGCGGGAGCACGGCGTTGTAGAAAGTCAGCCCGAAGACGACGATGGCGAAGTAGAGCGGCCAGATGCGGCAGGCGCGCCGGAGGTAGAAACGCCAGACGTCGATGTCGCCGTTGCGCTCGCGCTCCTTCAGGAGCAGGCAGGTGATGAGGAATCCGCTCAGCGTGAAGAAGAACGCCACGGCGGGGGCGCCCCGGTAGAAGAACGCCCCCCAGTGGGGGTTGGGCAGCCCGGCTCCCCCCTGGTTCATGGGGATGTGGTCCAGGACCACGAAGAAGGCCGCCAGGAACCGGAGGCTGTCCAGCCCCGGGAAATACGTCTTGCCGGACATCGGCTTCAGCGCTCGGTGAGCATCTCCTGGAGATAGCCGCTCACGGTCTCGCGCTCGCGGGAGCCGAAGTACCAGTCGATGGTGCGGTGCAGGCCGTCCATGAACTTCATTTGCGGCTCCCAGCCCAGCAGCTCCTTGGCCTTGCGGTTGCTGGCCACCCGGTTCAGGGGGCCGGTGGGCATGTGGGGGAGGAGCTTGATCCCGGCCTCGTGGCCGGTGTAGCGCAGCACCTCGCGGACGGCGTCGATCACCCGGGTGCGCTCCTCGGTGCCGAGGTTGATCGCCGTGCCGTCGTCGATCTTCTCGGCGGCCAGCGCCATGCCGCGCACGATGTCGCCGACGTAGGTCCAGTTGCGGATCTGGGTGCCGTCGCCCCAGACCTCGAAAGGGTTCTGGCGGACGAAGGCGCGGGCGATCATGGCGATCACGGCATGGTTTTCCACCCCGCGCTCGCCGTAGACGGTGAAGAACCGGCAGGAGGCGGACTTGAAGCCGAAGTCCCGGGCGTAGGCCTGGAGGGTCATCTCGGTCATCAGCTTGGCCCAGCCGTACATGTTGTCGGCGTCGTAGGGCGGGCCGACCATCTCCTCGGTGAGGTAGAGCTCCTGGGAGACGTCCTGCTGGATGTAGTTCGGGTAGACGCAGCCGGAGGAGGCGAAGACGAACTTCTCGACGCCGGCCTCGTAGGCGGCCTTGACCAGCATGCCGTCCATGGCGATGTTCTGGGCGCAGGCGGCCTGGTGGAGGTCCACGTAGCCGCGCCCGCCGTGGATGGCCGCGAGGTGGAACACGACGTCCATCCCCTCCACCGCGCGCTGGGCGACGCCGGGGTGCAGCAGGTCCTCCTGGCGGAATTCGACGACGCCCGCGTCGATGTGCCCCTGGATGTTGGCCAGCCGGCCGCTCGTCAGGTCGTCGACGACGCGGATGGAGCGCGCGCCCCTGGACACCAACTCGTCGATCAGGTGGGAGCTGATGAACGACGCGCCCCCGGTGACCAGGACCTTCTTCAGATTCCAATCCATGCTCTACTTCTCCTCCGTCGTCCGCGGGAGGGCGGACCTTGCTCTCGCTTTTCGGGATGACGCGTTAGTGTAATCGGGATAAGCCGAATGCGCAAAACTGTTTCCACTCTCCTGGGACACGCGCACGTGGAAATGGCCCTGGCTTGTCTCGGCAGTCTGCTGCGCTGTTCGGCCGATCCGCTCCGGCTGCGGGTCCACGACGACGGCTCGCTGACCTCGGAGGACCTCGACCGTCTGGCCGCGGGACTGGAGGAGCCGGAGGTCGTGCCGCGCCGCGAGGCGGACGAGAGGGTCGAGCCCACCCTTGGAGCAGCCTGCCGCGCCTTCCGGCGGGAGAACCCGCTGGCGCTGAAGCTGTTCGACGCCGCCGTGTTCGCCGGGGACGATCTCGCGTTCTGCGACTCGGACGTCCTGTTCCTGCGTCCCTTTTCCGGCCTCTTCGCCGCTGGACCCGTCTTCATGGCGGACCGCCAGAACGCCTACTCGGTCCGCTCCTGGCACCTGGCGCGGCACCGAAGGCTGAGCCTGCCGCGGCGGGTCAACACCGGCGTCTTCCGGATCGGCACGGGCCTCTACGATCCCGATCTCCTGGAGTGGTACCTCGGCCATCCGGAATTCCGCTTCGCTCCGGTCTGGGTAGAGCAGACGGCCTGGGCGCTGCTGGCGGGCCGGGGCGACTGCAGACTCTACGAAGCCAGTCAGATCGCGTTCCCCGGCCCCGGGAGCCCCGCCGATCCCGTGGCCCTCCACTTCGTGAGCCCGCTCCGCGGCCTGCTCGCTGCGGCCCTGCGCGACGCCCGGGACCGCCGGGGAGAGCCCGCCGTAACGATCGCCACAGAAGAGGCGGGCCGCTGCGGAATCCTCGGCCTGGCCCTTACCGAGGCGCGGCGGAAGCTGCGGCGCTGATCCGGGGCAGCAGCAGCCGGGCGATCACGGCGTGACCCTCGGCGCTGTAGTGGACGCCGTCGTTGAACAGGGCGATGCGGTCGGGATGGGCGCGGAGCTGGGGGAGCGGGTCGTAGAAGGCGATCCCCTCGGCCTCGCAGAAGCGGCGGACCCGCGCGTTGACGCCGTCGAAACGGCCGCTGAAGAGCTGGGTCTCGTCGGGGGAGATCCAGAGGAACGTCCGCGCGCCGTGCGCGGCGGCGACCTTCCGGATCTCGGAGAGCACCCGGAAGGCGGCCACGGCCCGGTCGTCCGGATGGGCGGCGAGGAACTCCGTCTTGTTCCGCGGCTCGGCGTCGTTCAGGGTCTCGGGGAAACGCTCCCGCCGCACGTCGTGGAGGAGGACGAAAGCCGCCCGCTGGCCCGCCTGCTGGAGGCGCAGGTAGAGCGCGGAGTGGTAGACGACCCGGTTCTTGAGCGCCATCAGCCGCTGCCAGACGCTGGGCGGGGCCGCCGGGGTGGCGGCGCCGTCCCCGGGCGCGGGAACGGAGAGATCGTTCATGTAGAACTGGACCACCACCAGCTCCGGCCGGTGCTTCAGGCCGTCCTCCCGCAGGGCGTCCAGGTGGTTCCCGGCGTGGTAGGCGAAGATCGCCAGGCTCACCAACTCGCGCGGGGCCAGCTCCTTCCGGAGCCGGGAGACGAAGGTGCGGTCCTGGTCCACCCCCAGGCCGAAGCTCACCGAATCGCCCAGCCAGACGATGCGCCGTTGGCCCGGGGGCGCCGGCGCGTGATCGACGTCCCGGTAGCCCTCCCGGTTGAAGCTGTAGTGGATGTCGCCGTAGCGCTCGGGCACCACCACCGAGACCCCCGGGCGCATCTTGAAGCGCTTCTCCCCCTGGACGACGTAGTCGTAGAGCGAGCCGGCGCCGCCCACCGCGGCGCCCCAGAGGCGGGCGGCGATCTCGCCGAGGACCAGGAAGAGGACCAGTCCGAGGACGATCTTGCGGCGGCGGCTCACTCCTCAGCTCCGGGAGACCACGATGTCGCCGAGGACCAGGCGGTCCATGCGGGTGCGGAGGAAGCAGTCCAGGGCCTCGGCCGGAGTGTTCACGATGGGCTCGTTCTCGTTGAACGAGGTGTTGACCACCATGGGCACCGCCGTCCGCCGCTCGAAGGCCGCGATCAGCTTCCAGTAGCGGGGGTTGACCCGCTTCGAGACGGTCTGGAGCCGTCCGGTGCCGTCCGCGTGGGTCACGGCCGGGACCAGGGGGCGCTTCTCCGGGCGGATGGGATAGACCTTGATCATGAAGGGGTCCGGATAGTCGATCGTGAACCATTCGCCGGTCCGCTCCTCCAGCACCGAGGGCGCGAAGGGGCGGAAGGACTCGCGGCGCTTGATCTTCAGATTGAGGATGTCCTTCATGTCCGACCGGCGGGGATCGGCCAGGATCGAACGGTTCCCCAGGGCGCGCGGACCCCACTCGGAGCGCCCCTGGTGCCAGCCGACGACGTCGCCGCGGGCAATGGCCGCGGCGGTCTCGTCCGTCAGCCGGTCCTCGTCGGGAACAGCCTCGACGCGGATCTCCCCCCAGGCGCCGTCCCGGCCGCCGGACTCCGGGATCGCCGCCGCCAGCGCCTTGCGGGCCTCCTCCTCGCCGTATTTCGGACCCCAGTAGGAGTGCTCCATGACGAAGCCGTTGCGGGGAGCCCCCAGCACGGCGTGGTGGACCCAGAGGGCCGCGCCCAGGGAGGTGCCGGCGTCGCCGGCGGCGGACTGGATCCAGACGTCCTCGACGTCCGTGCGGTCGAAGATCCTGCCGTTGGCCAGCGAGTTCATGGCGCAGCCGCCGGCCAGGGCGAGCTTCTTCATCCCCGTCCGCTTCCCCAGAGCCCGGACCAGGGCGAAGAAGCGGTCCTCGTAGACCTTCTGGAGGGAGGCGGCCATGTCCTTGTGGCGCTGGCTCAGCTCCTCGCCGGGCCGGCGGGCGGGACCCAGCAGCTCCTCCAGGGCCGGGGTATAGATCAGTCCCAGCTCCGGCGAGCCATCCTCCCAGGTCATGTCCACCCCCTCGGAGAGGTGGCGGAAGTAGCGGAGGTCCAGGGCGAACGTGCCGTCGTCCCGCGGCGGCACGACCTTGTCGAGCTGGCCGGCGAAGGAGGGCTCGCCATAGGCCGCGAGGCCCATCACCTTGTATTCATCCCCGAAGCCCAGGAACCCCAGGTACTGGGTGATCGCCGTGTAGAAGAGCCCGAGCGAGTGCGGGAAGTGGACGCGGTCCAGCACCTCCACGCCGTTCCCCCGGCCCACCGCCATCATGGTGGAGACGAAGTCGCCGAAGCCGTCTACCGTCAGGCACATGGCCTCCTGAAAGGGGGAGCAGAAGAAGGCCGAGGCCACGTGGGCCAGGTGGTGCTCCACGGGATGGAGGGCGGGCGCCGGGCCGCCGAAGGCGGCGGCGACGCGGTCCTCCAGCGAGGCCACCTGCCGCAGGTTGCGGGCGCGGCCCAGGGCGCGGCGCAGGCTGCGGGGATGCGAGAGCGCCAGCGCCGCCTTGCGCAGCAGGTAGGCGCGGGGCTGGCGGGCCACGGCCAGGGCCGTAACACCTTGCAGATCGCCGCCCATTTCCTCCAGGCAGAAGCGGGCCGCCAGCTCCGGGAAGCCGGCCCAGTGCTTGATCCGCCGGAAGCGCTCCTCCTCCACGCCGGCCACGAAGCGGCCGTCCACCACCGCCGCCGCCGAGGCGTCCGCGTGGTAGACGGAGAGGCCCAGGACACGCCTGGAATCAGCCACCGCTGAAGGCCCCTTTCGTCCGGCCGCGGAGGACGACCTCTCCAGCGGCGCGGGCGCGGTTGATGCGGGCGCGCTCCCGTCCCTCGGAGGTGCGGTAGAGCTCGAGGTCCCGGTACATGTCGCAGCCGGCGCAGGTCTTGTTGAGGCCGTCCGTGCCGAAGCTCTCGCGCAGCCGCCGCATGCGGTCGTTGCGCCAGATGTCCGGCAGGCTCTCCGACATCACGTTGCCGATGGCGAGGTCCGCCAGGGCGTCCATGGCGGCCACGCAACTGCAGGCCATCACGGTGCCGTCCGGCAGGACGATCGGGCCGTTGTAGAGCTGGACGCAGACTTCCCGGCGCTCGGAGACCACCCGTAGGCGCATCCCGGCCGGCAGGGTCTCGCGGGTGATCCGGCCGCCGGCCGAGGTGAAGGACCAGGTGAAGTCGATGTCCGGGTCATGGGCCAGGATCGGCTGGAAGTCCGGGTCCTTCATCACCTCGTCCAGGGGGCGGTCGGTGCGCAGGCCGATGGTGATGGTCAGCGGCTCGGGCAGGGCGCGGTTCTGCTCCACCAGGGCCAGGACGTTGCGCCGGAAGCGCTGGTAGGCCGTCGAGCGGTAGATCCGCTTGTAGGACTCCTCGTCGAACCCCGAGGTGCTGATGGTGATCGAGGTCAGCCCCGAGGCCAGCACCGCGTCGACGCCGTGCTTGTCGAGCAGGATGGCGTTGGTGGTCACCCAGATGCGGTCGATCGCCGGCTGCGAACGCAGGTAGCGCACCCGCTCCAGGAAGTCGGGATGGATCAGGGCGTCGCCCACGATGGGGGTGAGCCCCACGCTGCCGCCGCCGCAGGCCACGAAGTCGTCCACCGCCTTGCGGAAGACCTCCTCGGGCATCCGCTTCACCTCTCGCTCCTGGAACTGGTAGGGGCAGAAGACGCAGTTGGCGTTGCACAGGTTGGTCAGCTCCAGGTGGAGCTCGTAGGGGCGCAATGCCATGGCTTCCAGGGTCTCGCCCAGGGGGTAGAGGCGGCCCACGAGGCTGTCCGCCTTGCGGCGCAGCACGCGGCCGGCCTTGGCCAGGAAGACGCCCGGCGCGCTCACCGCCGCTCCTCGCTCAGCAGCTCCTGGAGCCGGATGTCCACCACCAGCCGGAACCAGAAGGCCTGGAGGAAATGGAAGATGAAGCCGGTCCTGCCGTCGAGGATGCCGAGGAGGAAGAAGTACCGGTACAGGAAGTACAGCGTGGGGCGGACGAACAACGGCATGCGGTAATAGCGGTCCTTCAGCCAGAGGATCCTCTCGTCGGGGGTCCCGAACAGGCGAGGCGTGGCCTTCCAGGCCACCTTGCCCTGACGCCGCTGGACCTCTTCCCGTGCGAAGGCCTCAGCATACCGGAGATGCTTCTCCAGATAGAAGAGGATGGAATCCTCCTTGCGGTTCCACTCCTCCAGCGGCGCCTTGAGCCGGCCCACCTTGCCGCGCACGTAGACCCGGGTGTCCTGCTCCACCGGGTCCAGCTCCGAGCGGCTGCGCCGGAAGAGCTTGAGGAGGACCTTGCTGCCGTAGCCGCCGAAGCGCAGGGGCTTGCCGCGGAAGATCTGCCGGCGGCGGATGTAGAAGCCGTCCTCCGCGACCGAGGCCTGAGCGAGCAGCGCCGCGATTTCCTCCTTGAGGGCGGCGGTGAGCGCCTGGTCCGCCTCCAGGATCAGCACCCAGTCGTTGCGCAGCGGGAGGTTGTCGAGCCCCCACTGGAAGATCCAGGGGATGATCCGGCTGTGGTCGTAGGCCAGGGTGTGGACCTCGGCGTAGCGCTTGGCGATCTCGACGGTGCGGTCCGCGCTCTCGGAGTCCAGGACGAAGACCTGGTCCGCGTAGCCGTGGACGCTCTGGAGGCAGCGCTCGACGTTCGCCTCCTCGTTGCGGGTGGTGATCAGGACGGACAGCGGGATCATGGTTTTCTCGCGACCCGGGACGCCGCCTCCAGGAGGTTCCGCCAGACCGCCGCGTAGTCCCAGCGGGCGAGGATCTCGCGGCTGCGCTCGCGGGCCCGCTCGGGCGGCAGGGCCAGGGCCTCCTGGATGTGGCAGGCGAGGCTCTCGGTATCGCCCACAGGGTACACGAAACCGTTGGCGCCGACCTCGATCAGGTCGTATCCCGCCCCGACCCGGGAGGAAGCCACGACGGGCAGCCCGCAGGCCAGGGCCTCCTGGACCGATACCCCCCAGCGCTCCTCGCGGGCGGGGTGGACGAAGAGGTCCGAGGCGGCGTAGAGGGCGGGCAGCTCGGGGTAGGGGATGTAGCCGGGGAAGCGGACCCGCGTCAGCCCCTCGCTCCGGGCGAACGCCCCCAGGCGCGGGCGCGCCGGGCCGTCGCCGGCGAGGACCAGCCAGACGTCTTCGCCCTGGATGTGGACGAAGGCGCGCAGGAGATCCCAGGGAGCTTCACGGTCGTTGAACTTGGCGAGGCCCAGGACGACGCGGGCTCCTTCGGGGACGCCGAGCCGGGCGCGGAAGGCGCCGCGGTCGGCCTGCGAGGACCGGGAGCGGAATTCCTCCACGTCCACCGCGTACGGGAAGAGCCCGGTCCGCTCCCGGGGAACTCCGAAGGCCTGCAGGTACTGCCGCGTCAGGCTGCCCACTCCCAGGAAGAGGTCGTACGTCCTCCTCATGTAGGTGGCGAAGAGGAGGCGTTTGGCGAGGATGCGGGGCTTGGAGGAGTCCCAGAGGACCGAGTCGAGCCGCAGCGCCGTCGGCACCCCCGCGCGCTTCGCCGTCCGCGCCCCCAGGCGGTAGAGCGGCTGCGTATAGCCGTTGACGATCGCCAGATCGCACCGCTCCGGCCGCAGCCGCTCGGCCAGCCACGCCTCGGCCCCGCTCCGCGGACAGACCTCGTAGGGGTAGCCGCCCAGCAGGTCGATCCCCCACGAAACGGCTCGCCCCAGCTCCGGATCGAAGACGGGCTCTGCCACCTCCGCGCCGGTGTAGAGGACGCGCAGCTCGTGCTCCGAATCCTTGGCGGCGAAGCGGTAGAAAGGCGCCTCGAACTGCGTCGGGCGCTCGACCAGGAAGGTGATCTTCAAGAAAGGGTCAGGTCTTGCGGAGGCGTTCGATCTCGGCCCGGAGGCGGGCAACTTCGTCTCTCAGCTCTTGGCGTCGGAGCAGGGGCTTGCCTGTAGCGGTCTCAATCAGCCGGATATGAGTCCCCTCCAGCGTGAACGTCACCCCTGTGGTCTGGCTGACCAGGGAGCCGTTCTTGGGCGGAAGCGGCTGATACCGCCCGCGCACGAGTCGATACCCCTGAAGCCGGGGATCAAGATAGTCGCCGAGGGGATCGAAAAGGAAGTACTCGTCAACCCCCAGCCGCTCGTAGAGGGACTTCTTCTTGTCGAGATCCTCGTCCCGAGTGGTGTCCGAGGTGACCTCGACGGCGAGGCAGGGCACCTTGCCGCGTTCCTCCCAGAGCTTGTAGACCTTGCGGTCTCTCTTCGGGACCCCCTTCACGACGAACGTGTCAGGGGCGACCACGGACCGCGGATCTCCCTGGACGTAGTAGAGGAAGAGGTTGCCGGCCACGTAGACGTCGGGCTCCTGGGCGAAATGATCGTCCAGAGAGTCGATCAGGTACGACATCTCCTTGCGATGGAGATCGCTCTCCGCCATGGGCTGGCCGTCCGATTCCGGGTAGTAGATCTCTTGTTGGAAGGGAATCGCGGTCATGGGTGTTTTCTGCCTGTCGGAGCGCAACGTCGTCCCGGCATCATGTTAGCACCGCAGGTACAGAGCTTCCATCTCCCGCGCCACCGCCGCCCACCCGAAGCGTTCCCGGACGGCTTCGGCGCCGCGCCGGCCCATCTCGTCGAGGCGGTCAGGGTCGGCGAGAAGGTCCCGCAGGGCGTCTCCGAGACGGACGGGATCTCCTTCGGCGACGATCCCGGCCCCGGTTTCCCGGACCGCCGCGGCCAGGCCCACGCCGGGAGTGACCACTGCGGGCCGGCCGGCGGCCCAGGCTTCTAGGACCACGTTGCCGAAGTTCTCCGAGGTGGAGGGGAGGACCAGCGCGGCGGCTCGATGGAGGAGCGTGGCCTTCTCCGGTCCGTGGACGGGGCCCAGGAAGACGGTTCGGTCCGCCACGCCGTGCTCCCGGGCGAGACGCTGGAGGTCCGGGGTGATCCCCTCCTCGTCGTTGCCGGCCAGCGCCAGGGTGACTTCAGGGACCCGGACCAGAGAGGGGATCAGACGGTCCAGGCCCTTCTTCCAGCTCAGCCTTCCCAGATAGAGCAGGAAGGGGGCGGGGACGCGGGCCTCCTCGCCGTTCCAGGGTTCCGGATCGATCCCGTTGGGGATCACGGTCACGGGCGGCATAGGGAGATCGAGCCGGGCGGCGTCCTCCTCCTCCAGGTCCGTGGTGGCGTGGAGGGCGGCGGCGCGCTCGATCGTCCGGCGCTCGGCGAGGAGCAGCCAGGCGAGCTTGCGCCAGCGGCCCCGGGCCCGGATCAGCTCCGGCACCAGCATGCCCCGGGGGGAGAGGACGTACGGCGTCCCCGCCCGCTCCGCGATCCTCGCCACCGCCGAGGTGGGCCAGAGGAAGACGGAGTGGAGATGGACGAGGTCGAAGCCCACGATCTCCTCCCGCGCCGCCCTCGCCAGACCCGGTGCGACATAGAGAGGCCGGAAATAGCCCACGGGGAAGTACCGGACCTCCACGCCGTCGATCGCCACCGGTTCCCCCAGGGGGACCTCCAGCGAGCCGTCGCCGTGGACGTCCGTGGTGAACACGGTCACCTCGTGCCCCCGCGCCGCCAAGGCCTTGCAGAGACCGTGGACGGCCAGGATCGGCCCGCCGTGACGCCAGGCGGGGAGGTAGGTGGGGACGACATGGAGGATCTTCATTCCCCCTCTCCCGGTGAGGGAGGGAGGGAGGGGTCGGGAGAGGGGGCCAGGGGGTGAGGGCTCGGAACGATAGAGCGGATCAACTCCGCGAAGCGCCTGTGGTACGCCGCCCAGGTGGCCGCCTCCGCCGCCTTCCGGCAGGCCGGCCGCAGAGCCCGGACATCGTCGCGGTGGCGGACGCACCAGAGCATCCTTTCCGTCAGCGTATCGACGTCCTCGACCGGGACGACCCAGCCCGTCTTCCCTTCGGTCACCAGATCCTTGGAGCCCACCATCCCGGAGACCAGCGCCGGGGTGCCGGAGGCCAGAGCCTCGGCCACCACCATGCCGTAGGAGTCGTTGCGGGAGGGCAGGATCAGGACAGTCCGCACGCCGCAGCTCCGCCGCCAGGTCGGGTTGGGTCAGAGGGCCGAGGACGTCGATCCCGTCCGTCCCCCGCGCGTCCAGCAGGTGGGCGGAATCCCCCCGCGATCCCGCGATCCGCAGCCCGGCCGGCGCCTCCGCCCGGACCCGGTCGAACGCGGCCAGCAGGAGGTCGAAGCCCTTGCGGTGGATCGTCGCTCCGGAGAAGAGGAAGGTGAAGTCTGCCCGGGGCTCCGCGCCGTCCGGAGAGAACAGCTCCAGGTCCGCCCCCAGGGGCACGGCGTGGACCTTCTCCGGCGGCACCCCCGCCTCCAGGTAGGTCTGGCGCGCCAGCTCCGAGACGGTCAGGATGTGATCCGCCAGCCGGATCTCCTCGTCTTTCACCGCCACGATCCGGCGATGGAGGCCCGGCGAGTCCATGGTGCCGTGGAGCCGGTCCTGGGCCGCGTGATGGATCGACGGGGCGTCCAGGAGCGTGACCATCCCTCGCCGCCGCGACTCCCGGAAGGTCGCCAGAGCCGAGATCTCGCAGGCGATCACCGCGCCGGCGCCGGTCCTTCCAAGCCCCCGGGCCGCCCAGTGGTCGAACAGGCGGCAGGCGGCGAGGTCGGTCCAGGGTCCGATCCGCCGCAGGGCCGGCGTCCACGGGAACCAGCGCGTCCGCGAGGGATCCAGGGGAACAGGAGCGTAGCGGCCGAACCCCTTCGCGGGCACGCCCGACCAGTAGCCGGCCAGCATCCCCGCCCGTTCCAGGGCCAGGGCCGCCTGGTGCGAGTGCTGCCGGCCCGGATGGGTCACCACCACCTTCATGTCTCTTGCGGGACCAGCGCCGACGGCGCGGGCTCCGGCGCGGCCTGGACGGCGGCGGCGCGGGCACGGGCGGCGGCCAGCGCTTCCCGGTCGAGCCGCATGGCCAGCAACAGGAGGCCGCCGAAGAACCAGTAGTAGACGTCCGAGGTCACGTCGAAGACCACGCCCCCGGGGATGGCCGCCAGGGAGAAGAGGAAGCTCGCGGTGGCGATCGCCCGGTGGAAGCGGGTGCGCAGCGTCAGCGCCTGGCGCAGGGCGAAGAGCGCGAGATAGATCCGCAGGAAATAGATCAGCACGAATCCCAGGGCTCCCATCTCCACCATCACCCGGCCGGACTCCGTCTCCACGATCAGCCCACGCAGCCAACTGTAGGGGGCCAGGTTCGGCGCCAGGGCCGCGGCGGTCTGGTGGGTCGAGCCGATGCCGAGCCCGAGCAGGCCCGCCTCGGGGAGGAGCAGGTAGGGGGAGAGGACCGGCGAGGTCAACCGGCCGCGCATGTCCGCCACGCCGCCCGAGGACCGCCCGAGGAAGGCCTGGAAGGCATCCTCTCCCAGCACGACCACCACCCCACCCACCAGGCTCAGCGCCAGCAGCAGCCGCCCGAAGGCCACACCCCCGCCGCGCTCCCGGATCACCCCCAGCCACCAGTAGAGAGGGAAGAGGACGGCGGTCATCAGCACCGGGCCGCGGGAGCCGGACATCAGCATCCCGAGAAGGGTGAAGGCCAGGGCCCCGAACATCCAGAGGTTGCCCTTGAACTGCCAGCGGCTCGCCCCGAGCAGGGCCAGGATCAGGATGACCGTGGCCAGGAGGTAGGCGGTGTAGCCGGTGATGAACGGAAACGTCGCCGTCACCCGCACGAAGGTCGAGCTGCCGAAGGTGGCGATGTAGGCGTTCTCCTGCGTCGTGCGGGCATAGGTGTTGAGCGCGCTGGAGGCGGGGCTGAAGAACTGCGCCGTGGCCAGCAGGCCCACCGGGATGGCGATCAGGGCGTAGCGCCGCAGGAACTTGAACAAGGCGGCGTCGTTGGGGAACGCCGCCGGGATGATGAACAGGAGCGGCGCGTAGAAGAAGTAGGCCTTGAACCCGAAGACTCCCACCAGGAGGTTGGGAAGCGCGGGGTTGAAGATCTGCAGCAGCCCGAGCACGGCGGCCAGCGCCAGGACGCCATAGAAGGCGGGCAGCGGCGGCAGGCGGAGGCGCAGCCGGGGCAGGTCCTTGAAGAAGCCCACGTACGCGCCCAGGAGAAGGACGTCCTTGGCGAAGTAGACGAGGTCCTGGGCGCCGGGCAGCAGCCACTTGCGGATGGCGCCTTCGAAGATCAGCAGCACCATGGCGAGCTGGACCGCCGCGCGCCAGCGGCGGACCGACCAGACCGCCGCGGCGCCGCCCGCGATCACGATGAGCAGACGGAGGTTCACGCCAGAGCCCCTTCCATCACCCGCAGGTAGGCCGCCGCCGTCCTCTCCGTGGTGTGGGCGGCCAGGTACGCCTCCGCGTGCCGGAGGTAGTCCTCATGAGCTTCGGGATGCCGCAGCAGGCGGCCCAGGATACGGGACAGATCCGCGGCGTCGCCGTTGCGGAAGGTCTCTCCGCAGGGGCCGATGGCGTCTCCGAGGCCGCCCCCCGCCGAGCCCACGGCCACGCAGCCGCAGGCGATCCCCTCCAGGGCCACGATGCCGAAGGGCTCGTTGTAGCGCGAGGGGGCGACCAGGATGCGGTGCCGGTTCAGGACCGTCACGAGGTCCTCGCCCGTCCGGGTACCCTGGAAGTCCACCTGCCTCTCGATCCCCAGCCGCCGCGCCTGTTCTTCGAGCCGGAGCCGTTCCGGTCCCTCCCCGATCACGGCGAGTCCGGGCCGGAGCCCCTCGGCGGCGAGGAGGGCGAGAGCGTCCAGGAGGACGTCCACCCCCTTGTCCGAGACCAGCCGGCCCACGAAGACGAGGTCGCCGGCGCGCTCGACGCCGGGCAGGCGGCGGAAGAGGTCGTCGCGGTAGGAGTTGGGGATCACGGTCGAGGGTGTATCGAGGTCGCCGGCGACCGCCCGGCTGACGGCGATGGACGCCGCGGCGAAGCGCAGAAGATACCGCTTCAGCCGGTCCTGCCAGGCGACGCGGCCGTCGGTGCGGCAATACCAGCTATGGTGGGAGGCCACCCAGGGACGGCGGACGAACAGCAGCGGCCACAAGCCCCGCAGGCTGACATTGGCCTGGTGGTAGACGTCGCACCAGCGGGTCCAGCGCAGCAACTCGCGGGCGGAGGGGCGGCGGACCACCCGGAAGGGGAAGCCGTCCGGCCCGTCCCCCGGCGTGGTGGTAACCACGGCGACCTCGTGGCCGGCCCGCTGAAAGTGGACGGCCAGATTCGCGACGTTGATCTCCAGCCCGCCCACGTGCGGCAGGAAGGCCGGGGAGTAGAAGAGGATCTTCATCGTCCCGTCGATTCTCCCGCCAGCAGGGCCCGGAAGCGCTCCGCCTGCCGCTCCAGGGTATGCCCTGCGTACCACTCGCGCGCCGCCGCGGCGACCGCCTGGGGATCTCCGGAGCCCCGCCGCCAATAAGGAGGGGCCGGCGGGGCCGCGCCGTCCCGGTCCCAGGCGCAGACCGGCAGCACGCCGTGCGCGCAGTAGGCGGCGAAGATGGTGGACTTCGGCAGGAAGTCCGGCGGATAGGCGAGGAACCCGGCGGCGGAGCCCAGGAGCAGGGCGCTCACCTCTTCGCCCGAAAGGGGACCCAGGCGGCGGACGGGCGCGCCGTCGACCGCGGCGGGAACCTCCACCGGCGCGCCCACGTCGCAGATCTCTTCGGCCTGGAGAGAGCGGACCGCCTCCGCCAGGGACGGCAGGAAGGGACCCCAGGCGCGCCGCCGGACGCCCTCGCCGCCGAAGACCACGATCCGCCGCGCCCGTTCGCCAAGCGGCGGGACCTCGGCGGGCTCGCCCACGGTGGAGAAGACGGGCAGCACCTCGACGTTGCGCGTCCGCAGCAGGCCCCTGTAGATCTCCAGGCTGGTGGCGAGCGAGGCGCTCCGGCGGACCAGCCTCGCTGCCAGCCGCCGCTGGACGGGTTGCAGCCAGAACGAGCTGCGCCAGGGCGGCCCCGAAGCCCAGACTTCGTGAAAGAAGGTCACCAGACGCCCCCGCCAGCGGTCCAGGCCGTCCACCAGCCAGACGGGGCAGCCCCGGCTCTGGTAGCCATAGTTGGCGTAGTGGAGGAGGACGGCGTCCGGCCGCTCACTTTCCAGGAACGCGGCCAGGGCATCGGCCCGCCGCGGGATCTCCGTGGCGGCGAGGAAGCGTGTGGCGATGCCGCGTCCCTCCAGGGCTCCAGCCAGGGCCAGGGCGTAGCTCCCCACCCCCTCGGCCGGGGGCGGCAGGCGCGGAGTGATCTGGACGATCCTCACCAGCCGGCCACCTCGCGGGCCGCCGCCAGGGCTTCGTCCGGCGTCGCCAAGTCCTGGTCGATCTCGCGGCCGAGGCTGACGCAGGTCCCTGGATAGCCCCACTGCGCCTGGTGCGCGCTCGCCGAAGGGAAGGAGGGTCCCAGGAGCGCCACGCTGGGGCGCCGGAAGGCCGCGGCCACGTGCAGGAGCATGCTGGAGTTGCAGAGCACGAGATGGGAGGCGGCCACCAGGGCGAAGGTCTCGCGCAGGCCAAGCCCTGAGAGCGCCCGCGCCCCTCCCGCCGCCAGCTCCTCGGCCAGGCCGCGCTCCATGGGGCCGCCCACGATGACGATGTCGACGTCCTCCCACTCCGCCAGGCGACGGACCAGGGCCGCGAACCGCTCCCTGGGCCAGAGCTTGACCGCGAGGCCGCCCCCCGGCCCGACGACGATCCGCCGCCTGCCGCCCCCGGACCACAGCCGTTCCCCCGCCTCCCGCTCCTCGGCGCCAAGGAAGAGCTGGGGCCGCGCCTCGGGCAGGTCGGTGGCGCCCAGGGCCTCGGCGAAGCGGAGGGAGGAGCGGCTGACGGACTCGTTGGGATCGTACCGGACGCAGTCCTGGACGCCGGTATGCCCCCCGGCATAGCCCTTCACCCCGAGCCGGTAGGGGATGCCGGCCTGGGAGAGCAGAAGCGATCCCCAGGGGGTCCCCACCACGTCGATGCCGACGTCGAAGCCGCGGTCGCGGATCTCTTCCATCTCGGGGGACCGCAGGATGTAGGCGAAGCGTCCCGCCGGCCCTACGCCCCGGGTGTACTTGTTGAACCAGGGGGCCTCCACCTTCAGCGTCTCGGAGACGTGGGGATTTCCTTCCAGGACGGGCGCGCTCCACGAGCCCACCCCGGCCGCGATCCGGGCCCGGGGGAAGCGCCGGCGCAGGGCGTCGAACAGCGGGGTGATGGCCAGCACGTCGCCGACGTCGTTGTTGCGGAGCACGAAGATGGACTCCGGGGCTTCGGGCCGGGCGGCGCGGGGCCGGGCCACGGCATGGACCAGGGCCTCCAGCAGTCCCGCCCCGGCTCTCCGCACGATCCGGCGGATCAACCCCGCCCTCCCGCCAGGACCCGAAGCGGCAGCTTCCAGCTTCCGCCATAGGCCCAGGCCGTGTGGAAGTAGGGGGCCACCCGCAGGGCGGCGCGCACCGAGCCGCGGTAGCAGGCCAGGAGGTCTGCCACGAAGGCCCGGTCGTCCTCGTCGAGCAGGGGGAGGGCCAGGGCGTCCCGCAGGCGGGCGGTCTCCACCTCGCCCTTGCGCCGCCAGGACTCCCGGAACCGCCCCGTCCGCAGGGCCGTCGCCAGCCCCTCCTGCCGCGTGCGGGCTTCCGGCTCCGCCCAGGTCAGGCTGCGGGGATGGCGGCGGTAGACCTGGAGCTTCCGGTCGAGGAAGACGATGCCGCCGAGCTTCGAGGCCACCAGGGCAAGCCAGCCGTCGTGGAACGGCTGGTGGGGCGGGATGGGCAGCGCGTGCTCCACCAGCTCGCGCCGGAACATCACGCTGTGGCACACCACCCAGTTTTCCGCCAGCAGGTAGCGGGTGGGCCGGCCGCTGCCGAGGGCGCGGGCGAAGCGGACCACCGGCTCGAAATGTTCCTCCAGCTTCCGCTCGCCGTCCAGGTCGATGTACTCCTGGATGTTGCCGTAGATCAGCGTGTGGTTCCCGATGCTCTCCACCAGCGTCTCGATCTTGCGCGGCTTCCAGACGTCGTCCTGGTCCGAGAGGGCGATGTACTCCCCTTGGCAGAGGGAGATGGCCCGCTCGAAGTTCTTCACCAGGCCCAGCGGCTCCGGATTGACCTCGTAGCGCAGCCCCCGCTCGCGGGCGTAGCGTTCCAGGATCTCCACCGTGCCGTCCGTGGAGGCGTCGTCCGTCGCCACGACCTCCAGGTCCGGCCAGGTCTGGGCGTAGATCGAGTCGAGCTGCTCGGGCAGCCAGCGCTCGCCGTTGCGGGTCGCCATGGCGACAGAGACCAGAGGGGTCACGGTTTGCGGGCCCGGGTGAGGAACTGGAAGACGAAGAGATCGTGCAGCGCTCCAAAGGTGAGGCGGTCCACCAGCCGGTGCTTGAGACCGTACCCCCCCATGTTCTCCTCCATGGCCTCCACCGTCAGGCCGGCCCCCTCGAACATCTCCCGGATGTTGCGGCGGCAGAAGAAGCGCAGGTGCGAACGGTCCATCAGCCCCGCCGGCTGGTAGCGGAAGTCGCCCCGCAGCACCAGCGGCCGCAGCACCCGGTGGTTGCGCACGTTGGGGATGCTGCTCAGGAAGACGCCCCCAGGCCGCAGCAGGCCGGCCATCCGGGCCACCACGCGCCAGGGGTCCACCAGGTGCTCCAGCACGTCGGCGCAGAGCACGGCGTCGAAGTCCTCGGCCGGCAGGTCCAGCTCCAGGGTCTCGACGTTGCCCTGGAGGAAGCGGTCCACCCCCGGCGCGCCCCCCGCGGGCGCCATCAGCTCGACGCCCACGGTATACGAGGCGAGCCCCATCTCCTTCGCCGCCCGCAGGGTCGCGCCGTCCCCGGCCCCCAGCTCCAGCAGGCGGAGGCCGCCTCCGGGGGGGAGCAGGCGCAGCAGGTCGAGGCGGGCGGCGCGGAAGTAGCCCCCTTCCTTGTCCTTGTAGAGATCAGCGGCGGCGTCCACGGACTTCCTCCAGCTTCTGGAGATAGACGGCGCGCGTTTCGCGGGCGATCTCCTTCCAGGAGAGCCGGGCCGCCGCCGCCAGGGAGTCCTCGGAAAGCTCCGTCCAGCGGTCTTCCGGCAACGTCAGCAGCTCGGAGACTCGCGCCGCGAACGCGGCGGCGTCCCCGCGGGGGACCATGACGGGCCGCGCGAGCCGGCGCATGGTCTCCCGGGCGCCCGGCGCGTCGTAGGTCACCGTCGGGAGCCCGGCCGCGACCTTCTCCAGGACCGAGAAGCCGAAGCCCTCCAGGTAGCCGGGGAAGGCGCCGACGGTCGCCCGGGACAGCAGGACGGGCAGGTCCGCGCTGCGGTAGCTGGGGACGACCTCCGCCGCCTCGCGGTCGCCGGGGGCGAAGCCGCGCAGGACGTGCTCCGGTCCCAGGCCCGTCCCCAGGAAGAGGAAGCGGGCGCCGGGCGTCCGCTCCCGCACCCGGCGGACGATCTCCGGCCAGTCCTTCGATCCCTTGCGGCTGTTCCAGGCGCCGATGAAGGCCACGGTGCAGGCGGCGAGCCGCTCTTCGGCGCTCGCCCGCGCCCGGCGGAAGGCCTCGCGCCGCTCCTCCGGCAGGCCGAAGGGGAAGGCGACCACCCGGGAGCCGTAGCCCATGGATTTCGCGACCGTCTCCAGGTCGTCATGGTTCGAGACGTTGATGAGGTCGGCGTGGCGGAAGCTGCGCTCCACGTCCCGCCGCCGCCGCCGGCGCCCGGGCCAGGTGAGGGCGCGATGGGCGAGCTCGCGGAGGGAGGCCGGCTCGGGCCAGCGCTCGCCGGCCCAGCGCTCGAATTCCTCGTAGGCCGGGATCAGCCCCACCGAGCGGGCCACCAGCAGGCCGGAGAACCCCAGGTCGCTCTTGGGGAACGGCAGGTCGGTCTGGTTGGCGTCGATCACGTCGAAGCGGTGGCCGTGGGCGCGGACGTGCTCGCGCGCCCGGGCGGCGAAGCTGCGGTTGGCGCGCAGGAAGTCGAGCAGCCGGCCGGCGCTCCCCGGCCGGGACCGTGCCGTAGGCGGGAAAGCGTCCTCGTAGCTGAACTTCTCCACGCGGTCCCCAAGGGCGGTCAGCTCCTCGCCCAGCTCGAGCTGGGCCCGCGGTCCGCCCGAGGTCGCGCGTCCAGGGCGTGTGGATCACCATGAGGATGCGCAGGCTCACGCCCCGTAGGCCTCCAGGCAGCGGTCCACCACCCGCTCCCAGGTGAACCGTTCCTCCACCCGCCGCCGCGCCCCGGCGGAGAGGTAACGCCAGAGATCGCCGTCCCCCCGCAGCCGCTCCAGCGCCGCGCCGATCGCCGCCGGATCGTTGGGCGGCACCAGCAGGCCGTTCGCCTCCGGTTCCACGATCTCGGGCAGCGAGGCCGCGTCCGAGGCGATCACCGGGCACCCCCGCGCCATGGCCTCCACCAGGGCGAGGCCGAACAGCTCGTTGACCCCGGCCGAGCCCGCCGCGTCCACCGGCGTGGGGTGGACCAGGGCCATGGCCCGCCCGAGGATCTCCACCACCTCTTCATCGGGGAGGGCGCCGTGAAAGCGCACGTCTTTGCCCGCCGCCAGCTCCCGCAGCCGCTGGAGGTAGGCCGGGTCGGTGGCCGGGCCCACCAGGTGGAGGGGGATCCCCGGCGGCAGCCCGTCGATCAGGAAGTGGATGCCTTTGTGGGGCAGGACGCGGCCGAGGAAGACGGCCGAGCCGTCGTGGGTGGCTCCGGCCCGCATCGGATACCGCTCCGGGTCCACTCCGCCCCAGATCACCCGGCGGCGGGAGTCGCGGGCGCGCAGCTTCCGGGCCGAGTACTCGGAGATGGGCAGGTGGGCCTCGATCCACCGCGACGGATCGATCTGGTAGGCCGGGGTCCAGCCGCCGCCGCCCAGGTCGGAGACGAAGACGCGGCTTCCGCGCAGCCTGCCGAACAGGGCGGCGAGGAAGGTGGGCAGGGTCCAATACTGGTGGCAGTGGATCACGTCCGCCCCCCGCAGCTCCCCGACGAAGCCGGGGGCGAAGGGGGTCATGGGATCGCGGGTCCAGCTCTTCAGGATCACCCGCTCGTAGCCGGGGGCCGGGCTCTCGCGGAAGGCCCGGGGGCCGAAGCTCACCAGCTTGACCTCGCGCCGCGCCGTGTCCGCCATGGCCCGCGCCAGCTCCTCGGCGAACCGCTCGCCGCCGCCGAGCAGGGATTCCGGGGCGAAGTAGGTGGGGGTCACGTGGACGACCTTCAGCGCCATTCGACCCATTTCGGCCGGGTGAAGCCGATGACCGCGATGGCGACCTGTCCGGCCAGGGCCGCCAGGGCGCTAAGGACGTTGAAGGTGAGCACGCCGGCCGTGGTGCCCAGGGGGAGGAGCGCCACCAGCGCGGCCTGGGCGATCACCAGGCTGCGCCATGGCCGCCCCCTGCCAGCGGGTCCAGGAGCGGGCGAGGTTGACGCTCACCACGTAGCCGTCCAGCAGGGCGAGCCCCGATCCGGCGAGGGCCAGCAGCAGCTCCCGCCGCAGGCCCGAGTAGTTGTCCCCGATCAGCATCAGGAGGAGGTCCGGCGCCAGGGCCGCGGCCAGGAACAGGGAGAGGACCAGCGCCACGAGCAGGCCGCCGAACTGGAGGGCGCGCCGCAGGTAGAGGCGGTCGTCCGTGATCCGCGCCAGGCGCGGCAGGAAGACGACGCCGGTCAGGCTGGAGAAGATCCCCACCAGGAGACCCAGCCGGCCCAGGGCGCCCACCTCGGCGATGGTCCGCGTGGCGCCGAAGGTGGCGGCCAGCCAGACCGTCAGCGGGCCCTGGATCGAGAAGTAGAGGGCCGAGGGGAGGGTCGGGAGCAGATAGCGGAGCACGTCCCGCCGGTAGGGCTCGAGGTCGGCCGGCGGCGCCTCGCCCGTCTCCGGCCGGGCGATGAAGAAGGAGAGGACCGATCCCAGCGCCGAGGACAGCACCGCCAGCCACGCCTGCAGCCAGCTCGCCGCCACCAGGAGGCCGGCCAGGACGAGCCGCAGGGCCGCCCCGGCCATCTCCGCCTGGTAGGAGCGGGCGTACCGGTCCTCCAGCCGCAGGACGAGGACGCGCAGCGAGACCGGGATCTGGAATCCCACGCCCGCCAGGATCGCCGCCGTGGCCAGCGCCGCCTCGGCCGTCCCGAACCCCTTGGCCACCGCCGTCCAGGGGAAGACCACGACCACGGCAGCGGCCCCCAGCGCGAACGCCACCCGGCGCAGGGAGAGCACCGCCCCCTGGTAGCCCCGGAAGTCGCCTCCCTCCCGCGCCGTCCGGTGGTAGAAGTGGACGAGCGAGGTGGTGCTGCCGAGGTCCGTGACGAAGCTGAAGAAGGTGATCACCGAGGAGGCCAGGGTGTAGAGCGCGTACTCGCGCACCGGCATGAAGTTGACGAACAGCAGCCCGGCGGCGATGCCTAAGAGCTGGGTGAGGGTCTGGGCGGTGAAGTAGGCGGAGAGGATCTTCGCCCAGCGGAGGAGCACCCCCGGGACCGCCGGCGTCCCCGCCGGCCTGCTAACTCCTGGTTTGTGATGCCGGCGGGGACGCCGGCGGTCCCAGGAGTCTTCATCACCGCCAAGCCTCCAGCACCCGCAACGCCAGCGCCCGCGACCTTTCCCCGCGGCTCCGCGCCGCCAGCTCCGGCCGCATCCACTCCGCCACCGGGATGTAGAACCCCGACTTCCGCCGCGTCCAGACCGCTTCCGGCAGCTCGGGAGCGGCTTGCCTCACCAGCGCCGCCTTGCCCTGGCTCCGCGCCGGCTCGAAGCCATGCTGAGCCAGCCGCTCGCGCAGCCAGGCGTCCACCAGCGGCGTCCGCAGCTCCACCGACCACGCCATGGAAGCCCAGTCCGAATCCCGCAGGAGCTGGTTCCGCATGTAGCGGGCCGTCTCCATCTCGTGGACGGCGGTCCAGCCGTCCCGGACGTGCCCGTTTCCGGCCGCCACGTCGTGGGCTCGCAGCCCCTCCTCGGCCAGGTCGCGGCCGATCAGTCCCGGCAGCTCCTCCGGCAGGAACAGACCCCGGCGCAGGAAGTACGCCCCCTGGAGCGTCCTCCCGTACTTCAGCAGCCCGGGCAGCTTGGGACGCCCCGGCGCCAGCCGCGCCAGTCCCGGCCAGACCGCTCCGAGACCGGGCACCCGCGCCGCCCGCCCCGCCGTCCGGGCCAGGCGCGGCACGTCTTTGAAGGATGGGTAGCTGCCGAAGACCTCGTCCCCGCCGAGGCCGGAGAGCACCACCTTGAGCCCCGCCTCGTGGGCCGCCCGGCTCACCGCCCAGGTGTTGAACCCGTCGATGCTCGGCTGGTCCATGGCCGCCATGGCCCCGTCCCAGAGGCCGGCCACGTCGGCCCGGCCCATCCGCCGCTCCACGTGCCGGGTCCCCAGCGTCCGGGCCACCTCGGCGGCCAAGGGCGCCTCGTCCTGGGACGTTCCCTCCAGGCCTTCGAAACGAAGCGTGAACGTGACGGGCGGCTCCGGCAGGTGCCGCCGGGCCAGCGCCGCGATCAGCCCGGAGTCCAGCCCGGCGGAGAGGAACACCGCCACCGGCACGTCCGAGACCAGGTGGGCCACCACCGAGTCCTCCACGGCGGCCAGGGGCTCCATGGGCGTCGATCGATCGGATCGGTCCGATCGGTCGGATCGGTCCGATCCGTCCATTTCGCAACAACCAGGTAATGCCCCGCCGGCAGCGCCCGCACCGCCTTGCGGATCGTGAACGGCTCCGGCACCGATCCCCAGAGGAGGAACCCGGCCACCCCGGCGGGATCGATCTCCCGCGAGACCGCCCCGCCCGCCTCCAGGGCCTTCACCTGCGAGGCGAAGCGGAGGACGCCCCCCTCCGTCGAGAAGTAGAGCGGCTTGATCCCCAGCGGATCGCGGGCCAGGAGGAGCGTCTTTTCGCGGTCGTCCCAGATCGCCAGGCCGAACATCCCCCGCAGCCGGGAGAGCATGGCGGGACCTTCCCGGGCGTAGAGGGCCAGCACCACCTCCGTGTCGCTCCGCGAGCGGAGGGGGGCATCCAGGGTCCGGCCCAGCTCCGCGAAGTTGTAGATCTCGCCGTTGAGCACGATCACGAACCGGCCGTCCTCCGACCTCATGGGCTGGGCTCCGGCCTCGGAGAGGTCGAGGATGGCGAGCCGCCGGCTGGCGAGCGCCACCCGGCCGTCGTCCGAGAACCAGGCGCCGCAGCCGTCCGGACCCCGGGCGGTCATGGCCTCGCGGGTGCGCAGCAGCTCGTCGCGGCCGATGGGCGGCGCCGCGTCCGAGAGGCGGAAGATGCCGTTGATGCCGCACATCAGCGGACCAGCCTTTCCAGCATCCCCCGCACCCGTTCCCGGAACCGCTCGATCCCGAACTCCTTCCGCCACCGCTCGTACCCGGCCTCGCCCATCCGCCGGGCCGTACCGGGCTCGCCGAGCAGGCGGGCCAGGGCGGCCCGCAGCGCCGGGCGGTCCTCCGGATCGGCCAGCAGGCCGGTCTGCCCCTCGACCACGATCTCCTCGGCGGCGCTTCCCCGGGCCGCCAGCACGGGCTTGCCCGCCCGCATGGCCTCCAGGTAGACCAGCCCGAACCCCTCGCCCAGGCTGGGCATGACGAAGGCGGCGCAGCGGCGGTACAGCTCCGCCAGCGTCGCCTCGCTCAGGAAGCCGGTGAAGACCACCCGGTCGCCGATCCCCAGGCTCGCCGCCTTGGCCTCCAGGCGCGGCCGGTCGCCGCCGTCGCCGGCCACCACCAGCCGGGCCTCGGGGAGCGCCGTCAGGGCTTCCAGGAGCTGGTCGTGCCCCTTGTACCGCTCGCTGGGGTCCATGCGTCCCACGATCAGGAGGAAGCCGCGTCCGAGCCGGGAGAAAAGGGCGGCGTCCACCGCGCCTTCGGGCTTCCGCTCCTCCAGCGCCAGAGGCAGGACGTGAGTTGTCCCGCAAGGGCGGCAGGAAGGGCCGGGCACGCTCCAGGGTGTAGGCGGAGATGGCGAAGGTCATGGCCGCGTTGGCGAGAGCCCGGCGCCGGTCCCACTCCAGGGGGCGCCAGACCTCGATCCCGTACATGGGGACGAGATAGGGGGACCGGAACGGACCGGGGAGGTAGGCCTGCACCCGGGCCGGTCCCAGCAGATCGAACACGAACGCCGACCGGCGGTCCGCCAACTGGCTCTTCCAGACCGCCAGCGCCAGCGCCCGCTGGTCGCCGTTCTCCAGCGTGAGGACGCGGAAGCCGATCCTCCGCTCTTGAGCGAAGGTCTCGCAGGCCTCGGCCAGCAACCGCCCGGCCGCCGCCCGGCCGCCGCCGTCCAGGCCAAGCCCGGCCGAAACGAACACGAGGTCGCGGGGTGGGCGTTCATGGCGTTCCATGGATCAGGAAGGATACCGCCGGGGGCCGGGCAGGCTCCGCCCCCTTCGGTGTACATCGGCGACGACACCGAGGGGCAGGCGCCCTGTTTCCAGGCCGCCGTTCAGCCAGCCGCCATCCGCGCGGCCAGCCGCGGCCGCAGCGGCGCCAGCGCCTCGCGGTCCAGCTCCGCCGCCACCGACTGCCGGAGGAAGGTGACCGAGACGATCAACCGCAGCCGTCCCTTCTCCCGCAGCACCCTGCCCGTCCACCCCCGGAAGGGGCCGTCCACGATCTCCACCTCGTCCCCGACCTCCAGATAGGGATGGGGGATCAGGGGCGCGCCGGACGAGTTGCAGCCGCCAGAGGCTCTCGAGCTCCCCCTGGAGCCGCTCCTGGTCCAGCACCGGCAGCACCTCGACGATGAGGTTGCTGCGCAGGGCCTCCCGGCGGGCCGTCCGGCGTCCCCCGGAAGAAGAGGTAGCCGGGGAACAGGGGGAGGCTGGAGACGAACGTCCGTCCGGCCCGGCGCACCTGCTTCTCGGCCTGGGGGAGGTAGAACCCCACCTCGTGGCCGAGGAGATGGCGGGCCAGGGCCTTCTCCTGGCGGCTCCGCGCGTAGGCCACCCACCAGGGGTGCGCGACCGGGGACAGCTCGAACAGATGTCGGGGGTGGAGATCGACTTCGCGCTTCAGGATCGGCACGTCGGCTTACAACTCGACTACAGGGTGAACGGTTTTTTACTTAAAGGCGCTGCGGAATTGTTGCAGAAGAAAGGCTTGGGGGCAACCCGCTATTTCTTCCGGCTGCGCCTGGCCGCCGTGGCCGCCTGCCGGGCGCGGAGGAGCTCGGGCAGGTTCTCGGCGATCCAGCGCTCGGCCCGCCAGAGGTTCCGGTACAGGCGCTCGCGGCGGCGGAACTCCGGCGTGTGGTAGTAGCTCTTGCCGTTGCGGACCTCGGGCGGCATGTCGGCGTGGAGCATCTCGTGGTGCACCACGGCCTCCACCACGTAGCGGGGGACGGACGGCTCGTCCAGCACCCCGTGGACCCGGATGAGCTTGTCCTCATAGGAATAGCTACCAAGCTGGAGGCTGGCCGAGCGCCGGCGCCGGCAGGTGCCGGTGGCCGCCTTGCCCCAGGTGATCCTGGCCTCAATGCGCCCCTCGAAGTAGCGCTCGTTGAGCTCGGCGAAGACTTCCCGCAGGTCGAGGGCCACCCCTTCGGGACGGAGGACCACCCTGCGGATCCGGGCCCTGACCTTGTGGGTGGAGAAGTGCTCGCGGATGAGCACCAGAGCCTCCCGCGCCCGGTCGCTCCCGTGCTTGCTCTCGACGAAGGTGGCGACGGCCCGCAGCACCTCGTCCGGCGCCTCGGTGAAGGAGTGGTGGATGCGCAGCTCGAAGGGAGCCCGATTGCCGATCCGTCCGGCGCGGACGCTCAGAATGGTGCGCTGGTTGTCCGTCAGCTCCAGGGAGCGGAGCCGGCCGCCGGTCAGGCGGTTGAGCTGGCGCAGGAGATGAAACCGCAGGGTGTTGGGATCGGACGGCGTGGGACCGGGAAGAGGCGGAGCCTGGACGGGACGGACGCCGCCGAACAGCTCGAGCTGGACCGGACGATTCGGAGCGACTTTCTCCGTTCGGCCCCTGGCGGGCAGGGCGCGCCCCGGCTCTCGGGGAAGTCGCTGCGCCGAGGATCTCATCGTGCCCATCCTCCCATCGACTGCGGACCCGGGGTACGGCATCGGGTGGACGGGAAACTGTATCACGGCCCTGGCGTCGCGCGGACCGGCCCCGGGCGGGGGCTGAGCCGCCCCCAGCGAGGGCCGGCCGTCCCTCGGCGGGGCGGTTCCTCCCCCTTGGAGGGGAGGTCCGTCCCTGGCGGGGGCTGAGGCCGCCCCCGGGAGGGCCGGGCCGCGGAAGGGAGGGCCGGAGCGCCCCTCGGGAGGGGAACGCCGCCCCCGGCCGGGGTGGAACCGCCCCCCGCCGGGGCCGCGCCGCCCCTTTCACCCCAGGAGCCAGCGCTCGCCGACCGCCATCGTGCGGACGCGGTCCCGGTCCGCGCCCTCCCGTTCCAGGATCTCGGAAAGGACTTTCGGGGCGAGATCCGTGGGCTCGTCCGTGAGGTCGAAGCATCCCCAGTGCATGGGGATCATAACCTGTGCGCCAAGGTCAAGGAACGCCTGATAGCCCTCCTCGGGGTTGACGTGCTGGTAGCGCATGAACCACCGCGGCTCGTAGGCGCCGATGGGGAGGAAGGCGACGTCGATGGGGGAGAACCGGCGGCCGAATTCCTTGAAGCCATGGAAGTAGCCGGAGTCGCCCGCGAAGTAGTAGCGGCGCGCGCCGGAGTCGAGAAGCCAGGAGCACCAGAGGGTGGAGTTGCGGCGCATGCCGAGCCGGTTGGACCAGTGCTGGATGGGCAGGCAGGTGAGGGTCCACCGGCCGTGCCGGGCGGTCTGCCACCAGTCCATCTCCACGACCTGTTTCCGCCCCTTGCGCCGGAACCAGTCCCCAAGCCCCAGGGGCACGAACCACCGGATCGTCTCCGGCAGCCGCTTCACCGTCCACGAGTCCATATGGTCGTAGTGGTTGTGCGAGAGGACCGCGAAGGCGTCTGGGGCACGGAGTCCATGGGGATGCCCGGCGGGGTGAGGCGGCGAGGCAGCAGCGCTCGCGGCCCGAAGTGGGGATCGGTCAGGACGACCTCGCCGCCGTCCTGGATGGCGAACGCCGAGTGCCCCACCCAGGTGATGGAATCCGGCTGCCCCCTATCCTTTAGATAAGCCCCATCGTTCCGAACCACTGGCACCCGGATCGGAGCGCTCTTGTCGAATTCCTTCTTCGAGAGTTGCCACTTGAGGATGTCCTTGAACCCCGTGTTGAACGGCTGCCAGGGGGAGAAGAAGCGTCCCGGCTCGCCGTGGGGGGCGTAGAGGAGGTCGGTGTCCATGGCGGGGGAGAGGATATATCTCCTCCTGCCCGGCGATGAATCGCCGGGCTAGGAACAGCGCCCCCTGAAGGGGGCTTCAAGCCGGGTTCACCCGGCGCTGTTTTCTAGCCCGGGCATTTATGCCCGGGCGGGGGCTTCACGCGCCCAGGAACCGCTCCCGGATCTCCTCCATCCGCTTCCGGTTGACCCCGAAGTCCCGGACGCCGAGCCGGGATGCGGAACGGAAGTGGATCCGCTTGGCGGCGTCGTCGAAGGCGATGTCGACGTCGTCCACGAAACGGAAGACCCGGGAACGGCACTCCGCCTTGAGGTAGTCCGGTTCCTCCTGGACGATCCGGGTGCGCGGATAGTCGCGTAGGACCTTCAGCATCTTCTGCCGCGCCTCGGTCAGGGAGCCGTCGTAGGGGATGGGGTCCATGTGCTTCGGCCCGGGCGGCGCCAGGGTCGAGACGCAGTTGGGCTTCCAACCGCAGGGAGCGAGCCGGCTGGCCGCGGACGTCGGAGTGGGGGTGGTCATGGGAACAGCATTCTATGCTCTATGATCTCCGGCTCCGACACGTAGAAGAGGTGTGAGGCAGGGAGGTCAGCCATGTTGATGCTGGACGCCGGAGACCGCGGCGAGCTGTGGCGCCGTCTGGTCGAGGCCATCGAGACGTATATGAACGGGGTCGAGGAGGCCCGGGTCGCGCCCGAGCTCGATCCCGAGAAGGTCCGGGCGGCGCTGGCGCCGTTCGACTTCGAGCGGCCGGTCCCGCCCCTGGAGGCGCTGGACGCCGCCGTCGAGGGGCTGTGGCGGGGCCAGGTCCACACGCCCCATCCGCGCTATTTCGGGCTGTTCAACCCGGCTCCGACTACCATGGGCATCGCCGCCGACGCCCTGGTCGCCGCCTTCAACCCGCAGCTCGCCGCCTGGAGCCACAACCCCTGGGCCAACGAGGTGGAGCGGCATCTGGTGCGCGCCTTCGGGGCGCGGTTCGGCTACGACCCGGAGCGGGTGGAGGGGGTCTTCGCCTCGGGCGGGGCCGAGGCCAACCACACCGCCCTCTCCGTGGCGTTGCTCCGCGCCTTCCCCGAGGTCGGCCGCCGGGGGCTCCTCGCCCTGCGCAGCCAGCCGGTGCTCTACGTCTCCAGCGAGGCCCATCACTCGTTCCTCAAGGCGGCGCGCCTCTCGGGGCTCGGCACCGAGGCGGTGCGCGAGGTGCGGGTGGACTCGCGGCTGCGGATGATCCCCGAGGATCTGGCGGCCCGCATCCGCGAGGACCGCGAGGCCGGCCTCGCCCCGTTCCTGGTGGTCGCCACGATGGGCTCGACCAGCTCCGGCACCGTCGATCCCATCGACGACCTCGCCCAGGTGGCGGACGAGGAAGGGGGGCTCTGGCTGCACGCGGACGCGGCCTGGGGCGGCGCGGCGGCCCTGGCGCCGGAGCTGCGGCCGGCCGTGGAGGGGATCGCCCGCGCCGGCTCGATCACTTTCGACGCCCACAAGTGGCTGTCGGTCCCCATGGGCGCGGGCATGTTCCTGACCCGCCATCCCGGGGTGCTGGAGCGGACGTTCCGCACCGCCGCCGGGTACATGCCCCGGGAGGGGGCGGGCCTGGAGGTGGCGGACCCGTACTCCCATTCCATGCAGTGGTCCCGCCGGTTCATCGGCCTCAAGCTCTTCCTCTCCCTGGCGGTGGCCGGCTGGGAAGGCTACGCGGATGCGATCCGCCACCAGACCGCCATGGGGGACCTGCTCCGCCGGCGCCTGCGGGAGGAGGGGTGGGAGATGATCAACGACACCCCCCTGCCGGTGGTCTGCTTCGTGGACTCGGGACCGGCCGGACGGTCCGCGGCCTTCCTGGAGGGGATCGTGGCGGACGTGGTCGCCTCCGGCGAGGCCTGGGTCAGCAACGTCTCCCTGGGGGAGGCCGGACCGGCCGTCCGGGCCTGCATCACCAACTTCCGCACCGGGCCGGCGGACGTCGAGGCTCTGGTGGCTTCCCTGGGCAGGGCGCGGGCGCGGCGGGCGTGATAACCTCCCAGGTCCGGCCCATTTCCCTTCCGGGGGACTGTCACGCATTCCGCGCTGACGACACACTTAGAGGGGGAGAATGGTCCGTCCGAAGAGAATTCAAGAAATCAGAAGGAGATGTCCCCATGAGCTGGGAAGATAGAGAAGACACTACGATCTATAAAGTGGTGGTGAACCACGAAGAGCAGTATTCGATCTGGCCGGCCCACCGCGAGAACCCTCTCGGCTGGAACGACGTCGGCAAGTCCGGCCTCAAGCAGGAGTGCCTGGACTACATCAAGGAAGTCTGGACCGACATGCGTCCCCTCTCCCTCCGCAAGAAGATGGAGGAGATGGAGCGCAGCCGGCAGGCGGGCCAGGACGCGAACTGATCCGGCCGTGAAGCCCACTGCCAATCCCACAGACCGCTGGCTGGCCTACCGCGACGTGAACCCGCGTGCGCGGCTGCGTATGTTCTGCTTCCCGTACGCCGGCGGCGGCGCGTCCGTCTACCGCGGCTGGGGGAAGTCCCTGCCGGCCGACGTCGAGGTCTGCCCGGTGCAGCTCCCCGGCCGCGAAAGCCGGATGCGCGAGCCGGGATTCAACCGTTCCGAGCCCCTGGTCACCGCCGTCGCGGACGCGCTGCAGCCCTACATGGACCTGCCGTTCGTCTTCTTCGGCCACAGCATGGGGGCGGCCATCGGCTTCGAGCTCGCCCGCGAGCTGCGCCGCCGCGGCAAGCCGCTGCCGCTCCACCACTTCGCCTCGGGCCGCCGGGCGCCGCAGCTCCCGGCCCGCGAAGAGCCGATCTACGATCTGCCGGAGCCCGAGTTCCTGGTGAAGCTGCGGGAGCTCAACGGCACGCCCGAGGAGGTGCTGCAGCACGAGGAGCTGATGCGGCTGCTGATCCCCATCCTGCGGTCGGACTTCGCGGTGAACGAGACGTACGAGTTCAAGGAAGAGGAGCCGTTCGACTTCGGCATCTCGGCCTTCGGCGGCCTCGGCGACGAGGACGTCACCCGCGAGGACGTCGAAGCCTGGCAGGTGCACACCCGCGGCCGGTTCCGGATGCGGATGCTGCCGGGGGACCACTTCTTCCTCACCGGCTCCAAGGATCTCCTGCTCGAGGCGGTGGCGCGGGACCTGGCCGAGGTCACCGCCGCGGCCCTCCCCCGTTCCTGGTGACCGGGTTCCCTCCACGCTCTTCCTCGCCGGGCCTCTCCCTGGGGCCCGGCGAAGCCCATGTCTGGGCCGTCCGGCTCGATCCCGCCCCGGAGCGGGTCGAGCAACTCGGGCGCTCCCTCTCCGAGGACGAATGGGCCCGGGCCAACCGCTTCCGCTTCGAGAAGCACCGGCGGCAGTACGTGGTGGGCCGGGGCGCCCTGCGGACGCTCCTCGCCGCCTACACCGGGGACCCGGCCGGAGCTGATCCGGTTCCATTACGGTCCCCGGGGCAAGCCGTTCCTGGAATCCCCGGCGGCCGGCGGCCTGCAGTTCAACCTCTCCAACTCCGACGAGCTGGCCCTGGTGGGATTCGTGCTCGGCCCCGAGATCGGGGTGGACGTCGAGTATCTGAAGCCCATGCCGGACTGCGAGCAGATCTCGGAGCGCTTCTTCTCGGAGAGCGAGCGGAAGGTGCTGCGCGGGATTCCTTTCCCGGTCAAGGAGGAAGCCTTCTTCAACTGCTGGACGCGGAAGGAGGCCTACCTCAAGGCGGTGGGGGAGGGGCTCGCGGCGCCCCTGGACTCCTTCGACGTCACCCTCGCCCCCGGCGAGCCGCCCCGCATGCTCACCCTGAAAGGGGACGCGGAGCGGGCCGCCCGCTGGTTCTTCCACCACTTCCGCCCGGCCCCGGACTACATCGGGGCGCTGGCGATCGAGGGCGGGGAGTGGGACGTGAAGACGTGGGAGATGGTGTAGGCCCTCACCTCACCACCTCGACCCCCGCCCCCGCCAGCCAGGCCTCCAGCCGCGCCTTCTGTTCCGGCGTGGCGTTTGGGGCCGCTTCCAGCTTCCAGCGCGGACGGGGCTTTTCGCCGAAGGTGACGGGGAGGCGGGTGAGGCGGTCCCGGCGGGAGACCAGGAGGCTGGCCTTCTCCCCGGGCCTGTAGCTCTTCAGCCGGTTCTCCAGCCCCTCGGCCGGCACCCGGTAGTCGCCGATGGCCAGGAGCTCGTCGCCCACGTTGACGCCGGCCTCAAAGGCGGGCGTCTCCCGCTTGACCCCGGTCACCACGAGGCGCCCCGCCTGGTTCTCGACCTCCAGGCCCAGCCAGGCGGCGGGTTGCTCGTCGGAGTCCTCGTCCTTCTTCTCCTTGGACTCGACGAAGCGCAGGCCGTACCAGTCCAGGGCCTCGGAGTAGTCCAGCTCCTCGGTGGTCTCCAGGGCGCGCTTCAGCCAGTCGCCGAGGCCGGCGCCCGCCACCTCGTCGAAGACGCGGAGCAGCTCACCTTCCCGGAAGCCGCGCTCGCCCGAGTAGCGCTGGTAGGCGAGGCGCATGGCGTCGTCCAGGCTGCGGCCGCCGCCCGTGGCGCGGCGGATGCGGGCGTCCAGGAGGAAGGCCACGACCTCTCCCTTGGTGTAGTAGCTGATGGCGGAGTTCACCGAGTTCTCGTCCCGCCGGTAGAACTTGATCCAGGCGTCGAAAGAGGCCTCGTCCAGCGGCTGCGCCAGGCGGCCGGGGGTCGTCTGCAGCGTCTCGATGGCCCGGCTCAGGTTCTTCAGGTACTCCTTGCGGGTGGAGAAGCCCGCCCGGTGGACCATCAGGTCGCCGTAGTACGAGGTGAACCCCTCGACGGCCCACAGGCCGCGGGTGTAGACCTCCCGCTCGTACTCGAAGGGTCCCAACTCGGCCGGCCGCAGGCGCTTGCCGTTCCAGGCGTGGAAGAGCTCGTGGCTGACCAGGCCCAGCCAGTCGAGGTAGCCCTCGCGGGTGCGCGTCCGCCAGCGGCTGCTCAGCAAGGTGCTGGCGTTCTTGTGCTCCAGCCCTCCGCCGCCCTCGGTGAGGAGGTTGAAGAAGACGTACCGCGGATAGGGCGCCACGCCCCAGAAATCCACCTGCTCCTGGACGATCTTCGCCGCGTCGGCGGCCGAGCGGGGGCCGTCCCAGATCCCGTCCTCCCCCTCGTTGACCAGCAGGTGCGTGCGGCCCGCGACCTCGAACCGGTGGACCGTGGCGTTGCCGGCGTAGAGAGGGGAGTCGACGAGGGTGTCGAAGTCGTCGGCCCGGTAGGTGTTGTCGCCGCCGCCCGGGACCGGCGGGAGCGGGCTGACCGAGAGCTTCCAGTCCGGCGGCAGGACGACCCGCACGTCGTGCGGCCGGTCCTGGGCCCCCTCGCGGGTCAGGAAGGTGGGGGCGCCGTTGAGGATGGCGAAGGCGGAGTCCACGAAGTTGGTCCGCACCGACATCTCCCGCGAGTAGACCCGGTAGCGCACGACGATCCGGGGCTCGCCTCCGGTCCGCACCCGCCAGCGGTTCTTGGCCGTCTTCTCGATCGCCAGCGGCCGGCCCGCCTCGGTGGCGGCCGAGATCGCCTCGACATTCCTGGAGTACTCCCGGACCAAGTAGGAGCCTGGCGTCCAGACCGCCATCAACAGCTCGACCTCGGGCCGGCCGTCGGTGGGGACCGAGGCCTCGACCTCGACGTAATGGGTCTGGGCAGCGGGGAAGCGCAACGTATAGGAGATCGGTTCGGGCATTCGGGCTCCATGCAGGCCGCCGGCGGCGAGCGCCAGCGTCACGACCGTCGATGTCAAGGCTCTCGGCATTCGTTCGTTTCCTCGGAGTGCCACCAACTATAAGAGATGCGAAAGCGGGCCGGGGCGGGACAGGCCGGCTTGAGATCGCCGCTATACTCTGCCGCCATGCGCGACACGGCGGCGGCGGTCAACGCGGCTCTCGAACGGGAAACCCCGGCCCTGTTCCGGGCCCTCTCCCCCCTCGGGAAAAGGGCCTTCTTTGCCACCGGCATTCCCGCCCAGGCCGCCGCCGGCTCGCCCGTCGAGGGGTTGCCGGAGATCCGCGACCGCTGGCGGGATTGGCAGCGGCGCTCGGCGCCGGCCGGAGTCCCCTCCAGCCTGCCGCTGGTGACCGCGGGCCTGAGCCACGGCCTCTCGCTGCTGGCCGACCTGTTCGGGGGCGAGGGGAAGGCGGTGGCCGTCCCCCAGCCCTTCTGGGGCAACTACCGGCAGGCCTTCGCCGTGCGCACGGGGGCGAAGGTGCTGACCGCCCAGGCCTACGTGGACGGGCGGTACAACCCGCGGGCCGTCGCCGACGCCCTGGCGGACCTGCCGGATGGCGAGCCGGCGGTGGCGATCCTGAACATCCCGTCCAACCCCGGCGGATACTCCCCGGACCCGGAGGAGCGGCGGGCCACGGTCGAGTCCCTCCTCGGGGTGGCCGCGCGCGGACCCCTCGTCGTGATATGCGACGACGCCTACGCCGGGCTGGTCTTCGAGCCGGACATCCCCCGCGATTCGCTCTTCTGGGATCTCGCGGGCGCCCATCCGAACCTGGTGGCGGTCAAGGTGGACGGGGCCACCAAGGAATTCTCCTTCTTCGGCGGCCGGGTCGGCTTCCTGACTTTCGCCGTGGAGCCGGAGTCGGAGGCGGCGCGGGCGCTGGAGAGCAAGGTGAAGATGCTGGTGCGCTCGGTGATCGGCTCCCCCGTGACGACCAGCCAGGAGATCCTCCTCCAGGCCCTCCGCAAGGAAGGCGTCGAAGCGGAGATCGAGGCGGTGCGGCGGCTCCTGGAGGGGCGCTACCGGGCGTTGAAGGGGGCCCTGGCCAAGGCGGACCCCGGCCTGATGACCACCCTTCCCTTCAATTCCGGCTGCTTCGCCCTGGTGGAGCTGCCCGAGCGGCTGGGCCTCGACTCCGAGACCGTCCGCCGCCATCTGCTGGACCGGCACGACACCGGCCTGATCTCCATCGCCCCGCGCTACCTGCGGATCGCCCACTGCTCGGTGGACGAGGGCGCGCTGCCGGAGCTGGTGCGGCGGATGGAGAAGGGCATCGCGGAGCTGGCTACCTGATCCGGTTCCCCTGCTCGTCGTAGTCGTAGACGCCGCGCCCGACCTTGCGGCCCAGGCGGCCGGCGCGGACGTGCTGCACCAGGATCTGGTTGGGCCGGTAGGCCTCCCCCAGCGTGCGGTGCAGGAACTCCAGGATCGACAGCCGGACGTCCAGCCCCACCAGGTCCACCATCTCGAACGGACCCATGGGATGGTTGAGGCCCAGCTTCAGGGCGGTGTCGATGTCCTCCGGGCTGGCCACCCCTTCCTGGAGCATGCGGAAGGCTTCGTTGCCGATCAGGGCGTTGATGCGCGAGGTGACGAAGCCGGGGGCCTCGTTGACCAGCACCACCTGCTTGCCCATGCGCTCGGAGACCTGCCGGAGCGTGTCCAGGGTCTCCCGGGAGGTCTCCAGGCCCTTCACCAGCTCCACCAGCTTCATCACGTGGACCGGATTGAAGAAGTGCATGCCGGCGAAGCGCTCCGGCCGCCCGGAGGCGGCGGCCATCTCGGTGATCGAGAGGGCCGAGGTGTTGGAGGCGAAGAGGGCGTGCGGGGCGGCGTGCAGGGCCAACAGCCGGAAGGTCTCGACCTTGAGGGCGATGTCCTCGGGCACGGACTCGATGACCAGGTCGGCCCGGTTCACGGCCTCGAGCAGGTTGCTTTCCAGGCGGAGCAGCTCCTTGGCCTTCCGCGCCGCCTCGGCGTCGACCTTCTTCAGCTCGACGCCCTTGTCCAGGTTGCGGTGGATGGAAGTCTCGGCCTTGCGCAGGGCCTCGGCGGAGGTGTCGTACAGACAGGTCTCGTAGCCGGCGAGGGCGGAGACGTGGGCGATGCCCCGCCCCATCGTGCCGGCGCCGAGCACGGTGATGGACGAAATCTGGGGTGCCATGGGTCCTTTCAGGAGACAGGGATGTTGTGGACGCCGGTGGTCCTGGCGGCCAGGTTGCGCAGCTCGTCGGCGATGGCCATGGTGTTGCGCACGGCCGCGGCGGCCAGCTCCTGGAGCTCCGGCGTGGTGGCGTGCCGCTCCAGGACCTCCCGGCCGAGGTGGTGGTGGTGAAACTCTTCGGGCTGGATGGTCTCGGCGTACAGCCGGGCCGTCTCGTGGTCGCCCACCTCGCGGCAGAAGCGCACGAACTGGGCGTTGCGCACCGTGGCGATCGCCTCGCTGGCGAAGGGGCCGGCGGCGATGCGCTCGACCGTGGTGCGCAGCCCGCGCAGGTACTGGTACAGGGGGCTGTGGCCGTCGGCCAGAGGGTCGAAGCCGGTCATGTCCTCGCCCAGCCGGGTCAGACGGTCGCTGATCATTCCATAGTGCTTCATCTCGTCGCCGCACTGGAGGGCGAGGGCCATCTTGGCGTCCAGCTCGGGAGTGCTGGGGAGCCAGAGGGCGGCCAGCTCGCTGGCTTCCAGCTCGCTCTTCAGGGCCAGGCGCAGGAGGGTGACGACGTCCACCTGTCCTTCGGACTCGGATTCCAGAGTGTCCGTCTCTCCCAGACGCGCGAAGACCTGATCCATCTCCTCGACCAGCCGCGCGACGAATTCCTTGCTGTCCACAGGGGCTCCTCTCTCGATCGTTTCTATTCTATCCCCGCGATTCTATCCCCGTGGATTCAGGCGTCGAGGGTCCGCAGCACCGCCCGCACCGGCGAGGCGTCCAGCCCGGACATCTTGAGCGGCAGGGCGATCAGCTCGTAGACCCCCTCCGGCACGCCGTCCAGCACCAGGCCTTCCAGGATGGCGACGCCGCCGCGGAACAGGGCGTGATGGGCGTCGAGGGTCTTGCTGTCGAAAGGGTCCACCGAGGGGGTGTCCATCCCCACCAGGAGCGCCCCCTTCTCGGCCAGCAGGGCGGCCAGCTCGGGGGAGAGGGCCGTGAACCGCTCGGGGAAGGTCCGGCGGTCGCGCACGCTCTCGCTCCTGAACAGGATGCGGCCCGGGTTGGCGAGGTCGATCCCCTCGACGTGCCGGGGCTCGATCAGCGGCTGCGGCGGCACCCGCACCACCCGGCAGGGTCCGAGATAGCGCTCCAAGGGCATGTCGGAGATTCCCTCGCCCCGGGGCTCGGTGTGGAACGGCGCGTCGGCGTGGGAGCCGAGGTGCGGCGTCGTGGTGACCGCCGAGAGGTTGACGCTGGCGCCGCCGGCGATGGACCAGGTCAGGCGGGACTGGAACGGCGTGTCGCCGGGCCAGACCGGGATCTCCGGCCGGATGGTGGGCGAGAGGTCGTAGAGCATGGCGCCCTCCTTGAGACCCCTCGGATCATAGCGCGTATCAGAAGGCGGTATTCCCCTCTCTCCCGGCATCCCGGGGAGGCTGAGAGAGAGGCGGCAGGGAGCTGAGGGCTCAGGGCTGGGAGATCTTCTCGACCACCCGGGTGAAGTCCTTGCGGCCCACCGAGTCCAGCTCGCGGGCGAGGTCCGCCTGGGCGATGATGCCGGCCACGCGGTCCTGGTCGTCCACCACGGGGACGCGCCGGACCTGCTGGCCCGACATGACCCGCTCCACGGCGTCGAGGTCGTCGTCCAGCTTGACCGCGGAGACGTTGCGGGTCATCGCCTCGCGGATCTTCGTCTCGCAACCCATGCCGCGGCCCAGGACCCGGAGGGCCAGATCGCGGTCGGTCACCATGCCGGTCAGCTTCATCGAGTCGCGGCTCTCGACCACGGGCAGGCTCCCGCAGTCGTTCTGCTCCATCATCCGGGCGGCGTCTTGCGCGGTCGTATCCTGGGTGCAGACCGCCGGACTGTCCGTCATAAGGTCTCTAGCTTTCTTGGCTGCCATTCGATACCTCCTTTCCTTCTACCCTGGGGTTGCAAAAGGCGGACCGGCTCAGACCGTGGCCACGACGCTGTCCACCGTGGCGAAGGCCGGGATGGACTCGTCCTTGGGCCGGGTGACCTCGTCGCAGACGACGTAATGCACCCGGGTCGCGGGAATCAGGAACGTTCGGCTGCCGCTCCTTATGGTGACCGGCGAATTCTTCTCCAGGTCCTTGGCGATGTCCTTGAGGGCGGCGTTCGCCTCGTGCTCGGTCTCGTAGAAGCCGTAATTCAAACGGTCGAACGCGGGAGGCGCCGTCACGCCCACGGCCGCGCCGGGATTCAGCTCGGGATCGTGCCGCGTCGGCCGGGTTTCCTGGCCTTCCAGCTCGTGCTCGCGGTCTACCAGCCAGATCATCACGCTGTAAGGCATAGTGTCCTCCTTTGACGGGGACCCCCGGGGCGGGAGCCCTCCATGCCGGAGGGAGTTGCAAAATCGCTACCGTCCTGCCCTGGTGGTAGGATAGGGAGCCCTATGAGTCACGAGCCCGAAGTCGTCGTCCCGGACCACATCCCGCCCATCGCCATGGCGGAGCTGGACGAGCAGCAGCAGGGCAAGCTCGGCACCATCGCCCACCACGTGCGGGGGATCCTGACCGCCCTCGGGCTGGACCTGAAGGATCCCAACCTGGCGGAGACCGACATCCGGGTCGCCAAGATGTACCTGGAGATGTTCCAGGGCCTGGCGGAGGGCGCCGAGCCGAAGGTGACCACCTTCCCCAACGAGGAAGGCTACAGCCACATGGTGATGGAGACGCAGATCCCCTTCTACTCCATGTGCGCCCATCACCTGGTCCCCTTCTACGGCCACGCCCACATCGCCTACATCCCCCGCGAGCGCATCCTGGGACTGTCGAAGTTCTCCCGCATCCTGGAGTTCTACGCCAAGCGGCCGCAGCTCCAGGAGCGGCTCACCGAGCAGGTCGTGACCTACCTGGAGCAGAAGCTCCAGCCGCTGGGGGCCATGGTGGTCATCGAGGCGCGCCACCTCTGCGTCGAGATGCGCGGCGTCAAGAAGCCCGGAGCGCTGACGGTGACCTCGGCCCTGCGCGGGATCTTCCACCAGAAACCGGTCCGCGAGGAGTTCCTCGACCTGCTTCGTCGTCATGGCTAACCGCGCTGTCGTTGCCGTCCTTCTCCTCTCCCTCCTCGCCGCGGGGTGCGCCAGCGGCGGCGGCACCGCCACCGGCTCCCGCGCCGACCTGACCAACCCCTTCCTGGGGCCGGACTACACGGCGTGGCTCATCGGGCCGGTCTCGCGCCTCGCCACCCCGCAGGAGATCGAGCAGTTCCTGGCGCTGCGGGACGACCCGCAGGCGGCGGCGTTCGTCGAAGCCTTCTGGAGCCGCCGCGACCCGTCTCCGGACCGGCCCGGCAATCCGCTCCGCGAGACCTTCGAGGCGCGCGTCGCCGAAGCGGACCGCAAGTTCAGCGAGTCCGGCATCCGCGGCCGCCGCACCGACCGGGGCGCCATCCTCGTGCTCTACGGCGCCCCTTCGAAGGTCGACTTCGAGGTGCCGACCCGCGCCCGGGGCCAGCAACATCGAAGTCTGGATCTATGAGGCCGACAAGCCTTCGGGCCTGGACGGCCGCCGCCCGGCCCCCCTCTACCGCTTCGTCAAGCAAGGAGACCTGACGGTGCTGTACGGGGCCGGCCAGCCGCGGACCCTGATCGACGCCCAGGGACCCCGGGATTCCATCCGGGACCCGAACCGCGATCCGATTCCGCCGCCGCCCCCTCTTCTGTAGCCGTTCGTTCTGATCGGAGGATCTGTATGACCGAGACTCGAGCCGTCCTCGCGGGCACCGGCATCGCCGTCCCGCCGCTCGAGGTCGACAACCACATGCTCTCCCGCATCATCGAGACCAACGACGAGTGGATCCGGGAGCGCAGCGGCGTCGTGACCCGCTACTACGTCGAGCCGGGCGTCGGCTCGTCCGATCTCGGGGCGGAAGCGGCGCGGGCGGCCCTCGACGACGCCGGCGTGGCCGCGGGCGAGGTCGACTACCTGGTCTGCGCCACCATGACGCCGGACCACTACTTCCCGGGCACGGGCACGCTGATCCAGCAGAAGCTCGGGATGCGGCCGCTGCCGGCCCTGGACATCCGCCAGCAGTGCGCCGGCTACGCCTACGGCCTCCAGGTGGTGGACGCCCTGATCCGGAGCGGCATCGCGCGCACCGTCCTGCTGGTGGGCACCGACGTCCACACCTCCCTGATGCCGTTCTCGGAGCGCACCTTCGAGGTGCTCCACGGCCGCGACCCCGGCCCGCTGTCGGACGAGGAGTTCCAGTGGAACTCCCGCTTCCGCCACCTGCTGGTGCTGTTCGGGGACGCCGCCGGCGCCATGGTCTTCAAGGCGCAGAAGCGAGGACGGCCGGGGCATTCTGACCTCCGCGCTCTACGGCGACGGCAACCACAAGGACATCCTCTACGTCCCCGGCGGCGGCTCGGCGCGGCGGCCCTTCGTGACCCCCGAGATGATCGCGGCGGCGGACACGGTGCCGGTGATGGACGGCCGGGCCGTCTTCAAGCTGGCGGTCACCCGCATGCCGGAGGCGACCCAGGAGGTGCTCCAGCGCTGCGGCTACACCACGGCGGATCTCGATCTGCTGATCATGCACCAGGCCAACCTGCGCATCAACGAGAAGGCGCAGCAGGTGCTGGGCTTGCCGGACGCCAAGGTCCACAACAACATCCAGAAGTACGGGAACACCACTTCCGCCACCCTGCCGCTGGCCTTCCACGAGGCGCGCCAGGCGGGCAAGGCGCCGGAGGGCGCGCTGGTGGCCTTCACCGCCCTCGGCGCCGGCCTGCACTGGGGGGCGGTGTTGATGCGGGTGTGAGCATGGCCCCGGCCCGTCCCCTGACCACCCTCGATCCCGCCGAGATCGCGCAGGCCCTCGCCTCGCGCGTCCTCGGCCAGGAGGAGGCCGTCCGCGAGATGGCGGTGGCCCTCTCCAAGCAGCTCGCCGGGCTGCGGGTGGGCAACATCCTGATGATCGGCTCGTCGGGCACCGGCAAGACCACGCTGATGCGGGCCGTCGAGTCCTACCTGGCGTCGGACCCGACGCTGGCGGCGCGCTCGGCCGTGGTGCGCATCCACGCCAACGTGCTGGGCGAGGAGGCCGAGCGCGGCAAGCCCGGCGAGGTGGTGCTCGGGCGTCTGCTGGAGCGGGCGCGCGAGCAGCTCGGCCCCAGCGTCCCGGTCGACATGCTGCTCCGCCGCGCCGCCTCGGGGCTGGTCTTCGTGGACGAGGTGGACAAGATCCGCTCCCACGTCGGCGGCCAGCCCAACGTCGCGGGCATCCGCGCGCAGGAGGCCCTGCTGACCCTGATCGAGAACGAGGCGGTCCCGCTCGAGCTGCCGGACTGGGCCGGCGGCGGCTCGATCACGGTCGACTCCTCCGAGCCTCCTCTTCGTCTGCGCCGGCGCCTTCGAAGGGCTCTACGACTCGGTCTACGACCGCGTCACCATCGGCAGGGACCGCGGGGCGCTGCAGCCGGTCACGGTGGTCGAGGGCGGCAAGGTGATCGAGAAGCTCGTCTTCCATCTCCGCGACTGGCTGCGCAACGAGGACCTCTTCGACTACGGCATGAGCCCGCAGTTCCTCTCCCGCTTCGACGCCGTCGTCCTGCTCCAGGACCTGGGGCAGGACGAGCTGGTCCGCATCTTCCTGGAGACCCCGGACTCGGCTTTCCACCAGAGCCGGGCCTATTTCGAGAGCCGGGGCATCCACCTGGCGATTTCGCCGGCGGCGGTGCGCCGCATCGCCGCCGGAAGCCGGCCGCCAGCCCCGCCTGGGCGCCCGCGCGCTCAAGGAAGTCTTCCGCCGGGTGATCCGGGACTACGAGTTCGAGCCCGCGAAGTCCGTCAGCGGCGGCGCCCTGCTGATCGACGTCACAGAGGTCGAGGCGGTCTTGGGGAAGGCGTAGGGTTCAGCGAGCCTCGCCGTAGTCCGCGGAGCTCCAGATACCGTTGCCGCCGTTTCCGGATCGTGTAGATCTGCGGGATGACGGTGAAGAGGAGCAGGATCAGGGACGCCAGGATGAATTGGAGGATCAGGCCCGACTTGTCGCGCTTCCGCCGTCTTGGCGAGGAGCGAGGCGAAGTAGGTGAAGACGGTCACGCCGGGGACGAGCCCGATCAGGGTGGTGATCATGAAGAGGGACGGCCGGACCCCCGCCAGGGCGGCGCAGTAGTTGACCACCGGGAAGGGGAGCGGCAGGAAACGGACGCCGACCAGGCTCCAGAATCCGCGCCGGGAGATGGCCCGCTCCACCCTCTTGAGCCGCTTCCCCGCCACGTACAGCACGAAATCCCGCCCCAATCCCCGGCCGAGGTAGTAGGTGGTGGTGCCGCCCAGGAACGTGCCGATCAGGTTGTAGATCGTCCCCATCACCGGGCCGAACACCATGCCGCCGGCGACCATCATCGGCGTCGCCGGGATCAGCGGGCAGAGGATGATGTAGGCCGCGATCAGCGCCACGGGAGCCCACCAGGCGCCGCGCAGCCGTTCCAGGACGGCGGAGACCTTCTCGACCGTCAGGTAGTCCGCCAGCGGCGACCAGCGGAGGACCGCGAAGCCGACGCCGACGATGACGACCAGGGCGAGGAAGCGGAGGAGGAGGTGGCGGGGGACTCTCACGAGGCCGCCGCTCTAGGGAGCTTCAGGAGCGGCTTCCTCCCCCGTCCCGGGGAAGAGGAACTCCCGCATGTTCTTGTTGAGGATCTCCTGCGAGGCGGGGTCCATGAAGTTGAGCCGCAGCTCGTTGATCACCATGACCTCCATCTTCTCCCACTCGTTCCAGCAGTCCTGGCAGATCCGGGCGCGGATCTCCTGGCCCTGCTGGCCCGGCAAGGGCGTGCGGGTCATGGCGGGAGCCTCGGGACGGCCGCAGCGGGCGCAGTGGACGGTGGCCATCTAGCGCACCTCCCCGGGCAGCACGATCAGGCTCTCGGAGCGGTCCAGGACCTCCTTGGGCACCCGCACCAGCAGGACCAGGTCCTTGCTCTCCCGGCTCCCCTTGAGGCTCTTCACCACCTCGTCGGGCACCGAGATCGTCACGTAGGCCGGGCGCTTCGCGTTCTGCCGGCCGCTGTCGGTGACGAGACGCTCGATGGGCACCATCTCCACCCGTTCCGGGTACTTCTCCAGGGCATAGGCGAGGGACTTCAGTGGGTCTTGCATGGACGGATTCTATCCCTGGAGCACGCCCTGCTCGCTGAGGACCGAACGGAAATAGGCGATCGTGCTCTCCAGCCCCTCCCGCAGCGCGACCTTCGGCTCCCAGCCCAGGCGCTCGCGGGCGCGGGTGATGTCCGGCTGCCGCTGCATCGGATCGTCCACCGGAAGCGGCTTGAAGACGATGGGGCTCGAGCTGCCGGTGGCGGCCTTGATGGTCTCCGCGAACTCCAGGATGGTCATCTCGTGGGGGTTGCCGATGTTGCACGGCTCCCGCAGGTCGCTCATCAGCAGCCGCCAGATCCCATCGATGAGGTCGTTGACGAAACAGAACGAGCGGGTCTGCTTGCCCTCTCCGAACACCGTCATGGGCTCGCCCGTCAGGGCCTGCTGGACGAAGGCGGGCACCACCCGGCCGTCGCGCACGCGCATGCGCGGGCCGTAGGTGTTGAAGATGCGCACGATCCTGACGTCGAGGCCGTGATAGCGGTGGTAGGCCATGGCCATGGCCTCGGCGAACCGCTTGGCCTCGTCGTAGACGCCGCGGGGCCCGACGGGGTTGACGTGCCCCCAGTAGGACTCCTTCTGCGGGTGCTCCTTGGGGTCGCCGTAGACCTCGGAGGTGGAGGCGAGGAGGAACCGTGCCCCCTTGGCCTTGGCCAGGCCCAGACTGTTGTGGGTCCCCAGCGAGCCCACCTTCAGGGTCTGGATCGGCAGCTCCAGGTAGTCGATGGGCGAGGCGGGGGAGGCGAAATGGAGGACGAAGTCCACCGGCCCCTCCACCTCGAACGGCTTGGAGACGTCGTGGTGGAGGAACTGGAAGTCGCCGCGCGGCAGCAGGTGGGCGATGTTCTCCGTCCGTCCGGTCAGGAGGTTGTCGACGCAGACGACCTCGTGCCCCTCGGCGAGCGCGCGTTCGCTGAGGTGGGAGCCGAGGAAGCCGGCCCCTCCCGTGATGACCGCTCGGCTCACTGCCGTCCTCCCGCCACCGCCTGGGGGAGAGCCTCGGGAACGCCTTCCGGCCGGCCGATCGAAATGTAGCGGAACCCGTGCGCGGCCATGGTCTCGGGCTCGTACAGGTTCCGCAGGTCGATCACCATCGGTTCCCGCAGCAGGCGATGGAGGCGGTCGAGGTCCAGCTTCCGGAACTGGTTCCACTCGGTGACGATGATCAGGGCGTCTACCCCGCCGGCCACCTCGTAGGCGCTGTCGCAGAAGATGACGTCGGGGAACAGCGGCCGGCAGCCGTCCATGGCTTCCGGGTCGAAGGCGCGCACGGTGGCGCCGCCGTCGAGGAGCGCCTGGACGATGGGCAGGGCCGGAGACTCGCGGATGTCGTCCGTGTTCGGCTTGAAGGAAAGGCCGAGGACGCCGAGGGTCTTGCCGGCGGCGCCGCCGAGCGCCTTCTCGATCTTGTCCACCATCCGCTTCTTGGTGACCTCGTTGACCTCCAGGACGGCCTCGATGATGCGGAACTCGAGGCCGGCCTCGCGGGCGATCTGGGCCACGGCGCGGGTGTCCTTGGGGAAGCAGGAACCGCCGAAACCGGGGCCGGCGGAGAGGAACTTGGGGCCGATCCGGCTGTCCAGGCCCATGCCTTTGGCCACCACCTCGACGTTGGCGCCCCAGGCCTCGCAGAGCTGCGCCACCTCGTTGATGAACGAGATCTTGGTGGCCAGGAAGCCGTTGGAGGCGTACTTGATCAGCTCGGCGGTCTCGACGCCGGTGACGATGAACGGCACGTCCGCCGCCGCCAGCGGCGAGTAGACGTCCTTCATCAGCTCGGCGGCGCGCGGGTCCCTGGTGCCGATCACCACCCGGTCGGGATGCATGAAGTCCTCGATGGCCGAGCCCTCGCGCAGGAACTCGGGGTTGCTGACCACGGCGAAGCGGGCCTTGGGGCCGGCGCCTTCGCGCACCATCTTCTCGATCATCTGGCCGGTGCCGATGGGCACCGTGCTCTTGGTGACGATGATCTTGTAGTCGTTCAGGTGCTGGGCGATGGAGGCGGCGACCTCGCGGATGAAGGTGAGGTCGGCCGAGCCGTCGGACTTCGGCGGCGTGCCCACGGCGATGAAGATGGCCTGCGCCTCTTCGATGGCCGGACCGAGGTCCGTGGAGAAGCGCAGCCGCCCCTCCGCCATGTTTTTCTGGACCAGGGTCTCGAGGCCGGGCTCGTAGATCGGCACCTTGCCCTGGGAGAGGGCGTCCACCTTGGAGCGGTCCTTGTCCACCCCCACCACGTCCATGCCGAAGTCCGCCAGGCAGGCGCCCGTCACCAGGCCGACATATCCGCTACCCACGACGCAGATCTTCATCGTTGTGGCTCGCTTGAAGAAAGAGTTTGAGGTTCTGCGCGCGCCGCGGCGCGCTCGCGGTACCAGGAGACGAAACGGCGCAGGCCTTCCCGGATGGGGACCTTCGGAGCGTATCCCAGCAGCCGCGCCGCCTTGGAGACGTCGGCGTAGGTGATCGGTACGTCCCCGGGTTGCGCCGGAAGATAGTCGATCCTGGGCTCTACATCAAGCTCCGCGGCGATCCAGTGGACGAGGTCCCGCAGCGAGGTGGTGTCGGCCCCGCCCAGGTTCAGGATCTCGAAGCCGGGGGCGAGGTCCAGCGACGCCACGATGCCGTCCACGATGTCGTCGACGTAGGTGTAGTCGCGCCGGCTCTCGCCGTCGCCGTACATGGGGATGGCGCGGCCCTTCCAGAGCAGGTCCGTGAACTTGTGGATCGCCATCTCCGGCCGCTGCCAGGGGCCGTAGACCGTGAAGAAGCGCAGGCAGGCGGTGCGGAAGCCGTAGAGGTGGTGGTAGTTGTAACAGAGCAGCTCCCCCGTCCTCTTGGTGGTGGCGTAGGGGCTGATCGGCTGGTCGACCGCGTCGTCCTCGGCGAAGGGGACCTTCTCGTTGATGCCGTAGACCGAGGACGAGGAGCCGAAGATGAAGATCTTCGGGCCGTGCCGGCGGGCGGCCTCCAGCAGCCGCAGGGTGCCGATGCAGTTGACGTCCTCGTAGAGGATCGGCTCCTGGAGGCTGGGGCGCACTCCGGCGCGGGCCGCCAGGTGGACGACGGCGTCGAAGCGGCCCTCGGCGAACAGGCGGTCCACCAGGGCGGCGTCCCGGATGTCCCCCTCGACCAACCGGTAGTCGTTCCGGCCGAGGAGAGGGGCCACGTTCTCCCGCTTGCGCGCGGGATCGTAGAAGTCGTTGAAGTCGTCCAGCACCGTCGCCCGGTCGCCCCGGGCGAGCAGGCGCCGCGTCAGGTGCGAGCCGATGAAGCCGGCGCCGCCGGTCACCAGGATGTGGGAAGACATGGTTGGAAGTCAGTTTCCTTTCGTAGGGGGCGGCGGCTCGGCCGGCGTCGGAGACCCGGGCGCCGAAGGCGGAGAAGCCTGCGGCGGCTCCACGACCTCGGGTCCCTTGTCCAGCGGCGGCGGCGTGCCGCCCGTCTCTTCGATCGCTTTCTTGGTCTCGTCGTAGCGTGTCTCGATCCCCTTCTTCTGCCGGTTCCGGATCAGCCAGCGCAGCATCCGGGACTCGTTGATGCCGATGATGACGTCATTGACGGCGTCGTAGATCTGCGGGTCGTTGATCAGCTTCGACGCCGTGCCCTCCCCCTCCGAGATCTTGTAGGAGACCTCGTTGAGGCGGGTCACGAACTGCCGCAACTGCTCGGCGACCTGACGGCCGTACTCCTCGTCCTTTACGAGGCGGGGGAGCAGGGCGTCGCTCGTCTCCAGATCGGCCGTAAACGCCTGCAGATCCTGCGCCACTCCTTGCAGGGAGGCCAGGGTCTCGTTGAACTGCGTCCGGGTCGAGGGGTCGTTGAGCAGCCCCGGGAGGAGCCCTTCGCCGGTCTCGGCCTTGGCGAGGATGCTCTCGAAGCGATCCAGGGACCGCGAGAGCTGGGTGGCCATGGCCGGGTCGTTGAGCAGGCGCGGCAGGGGACCCTGGCCGTTCTCGATGGTCAGGGCGATCCGCTCCAGGCTTTCCGAGGTGCCGACCAGGGACTCCTGGAGCCGCTTGCTCTGCGGGGTGTCCTTGGTGAGCTGGCCGAGGATGCCCTGGCCCTGCTCCATGCGGCTGAGGATGCTGTTGAGCGAGTGGGAGATCTGGACGACGTTGTCCATCACGTCCTCGCCCGAGGCGATCAGGGCGTCGACGTTGGTGGGCTGCGCCGCCGGGATGAAGCCGGCCATTTTGTTCTCCTCCCGCCAGGGCTGGATGACGGGATAGGAAGGCGAGCCCGAGGTGATCTCGATGAACTTGTCGCCCAGCAGGCCGAGAGTCTTGATGCGGGCCCGGGAGGGGATCTCGCCGGGCACGACCGCCTGCGGGTTTTCCGGGCCGCGGATGCGCCCGGCGAAGTGCTGGTCGATCTCCAGCCAGACGCGGATGTTCTTCTTCCACGGGCTTTCGGGCAGGACCACGCGCTGGATGGTGCCGACGTCGACGCCGTCGAGCTGCACGGGGCTGCCGGGCTTGAGGCCGCTCACCGAGCCGAAGTCCACGTAGTAGAGGTTCTTGCGGGTGAACAGGTTGTTCTTGTCGCCGATCAGGAAGATCCCCAGCGCCAGGACTCCCAGGGCGACGAGGATCACCAGTCCGACGCGGATCTCGCGGGTCCTAGGCGACATGTTCTTCCTCCTCCTCGCGTCCGGCGAGGAAGTTTGCAAGCTCCGGGTCGTCGCTGCGGTCCGCCTCCTCCCAGTCGCCGATGAACCGGAACCTGCCGTCGGCGAGCAGCCCGATGCGGTCCCCCACCCGGCGGGCGAGGGGGATGTCGTGGGTGACCACCACGGAGGTGACGCCCAGCTCCTTCTGGATCGAATTGATCAGCTTGCCGATGGTGGCCGAGGTGATGGGATCGAGGCCGGTGGTGGGCTCGTCGAAGAGCATCACCTCCGGGTCCAGGGCGAGGGAGCGGGCGAGGGCCGCGCGCTTCCGCATGCCGCCCGAGAGGTCGGGAGGCATCTTGCGCTCGACGTCCTTGAGCTTGACCAGGGCGAGCTTGTGGCGCACCGTCTCCCGGATTTCGTTTTCGGAAAGCTTCGTATGCTCCCTCAAGGGGAACGCCACGTTGTCGAAGATGTTCATGGAATCGAACAGCGCGCCGCTCTGGAACAGCATGGCGATGCGGCGGCGGATGGGAAACAGCTCCCGCTCGTCGAGCTCCGTGACGTTGACGCCGTCGAACGTGACGTCGCCCTCTTCCGGTTTCTCGAGCCCGTTGAGCTGCCGCAGGGTCACGCTCTTGCCGGTGCCCGAGCGGCCCATGATCACGAAGCACTCGCCTTTCAGGACGTCGAAGTCGATTTGGTCGAGGACCACCTTCTTGCCGTATCTCTTGGTCAGGCCGCGGATCTCGAACAGGGCTTCCGGCACCGGGTGACTCCTCAAGAAAAGACGTAGAACAGCTTGGTGAGGAAGAAGTCCGAGATCAGCACGAGGATGGCGGCGAGCACCACCGTGTTCGTCGTCGCCCGCCCCACGCCGTCGGCGCCGCCCGTCGTATTGAGGCCGTTGTAGCAGCCGACGATGGCGATGAAGTAGCCGAAGAAGAAGGATTTCGCGATGCCGCTCCCGACGTCGCCGAGGGTCAGCGAATCGAAGACGTCGTTGAGGTAGAGCCCCGGCGTCAGCTTGAGCGTGAAAGCGGCCACGATCAGGCCGCCGATGATGCCGAGGGCGTCGCCGATCAGCGTCAGGGCCGGCAGCATGACCAGGGTGGCGACGAGCTTGGGGACGACCAGCTTCTTGACCGGGTCGGTCGCCATCGCGCGCAGGGCGTCGATCTGCTCAGTCACCTTCATGGTGCCGATCTCGGCCGTCATGCCGGAGCCGATGCGGCCGCCGACGATCAGCGCGGTGAGCACCGGGCCGAGCTCGCGGACGAGGGATTTCGAGACCACCGACCCGATGTAGTACTTGACGCCCAGCGACGGCAGCGAGAGGGCGGTCTGGAGGGCCAGCACCATGCCGGTGAAGATGGTGGTGATGCTGGCTACGAACAGCGAACGGACGCCGATCTGCTCCATCTGGCGGACCCAGAGGCCGATCTCGTAGGGGGGGCGGAACATGGCGAGGAAAGCCCTCGCGGTCAGGAAGCCCAGCCCTCCCGTCTGTTCGGCGATGTCCCCGGGTTTCACGAGCGGATCGGCAACCAGGCGCCGGCGTGGACCACGCTGAACGTGAGGTCCGCCACCGCCAGCGGAATGAGACCGCCGAGACCTTGACCGGTCAGGGCGGCGATTGCGAAGGCGAGGGCTCCGAGGGCCCGGCCGCCGATGGCCACGCCGACGATGGCGCTGTAGCGCCGCGGATCGCGGGCGGCGGCCAGGTAGAGGGCGCTGAGCATGGTCAGGAGCGTGGCCAGGATCCACAGATAGAACCGCCCCTCGGGCAGCGGCGGCAGCGGCAGGCTGAACATCCGCGCCGGCACCTCGGGCGCCGCGACCATCAGGACCGCGAAGGAGAAGTCGTAGAGCGCCCCCGCGGCCAGGCTGGCGCGCAGCAGCGTCAACAGATGGAACCGGCGGGCGAAGGTGCTGGTCTGGGCCATGGTCTGGCAGCATTCTAGCAGTTCCCGTGCCATCGGCCCGCTGGACGCCCGCCCACCCCTCAGACACAATAGGCCCCCGTCCATGGAATCCAACCGCCCATCCCGCGCGCCCCTCTGGCTGACCGCCCTGGCGACTTTCACCGGGAATGCCTTTCTCGTCCTCGGCTCGGCCATTCTGGCGGCGGTGACCCTCGCCGTGAGCTGGATCCCGCCGCGGGGGAACTGGTCCTTCGGCGTCATGCGGATCTGGTCGCACGGCCTGCTCGCCGCGAGCTTCGTGCGGGTGGAGAACCGTTACGATCCCGCCCTGGAGCCGGGGAGGAGCTACGTCTTCCTCAGCAACCACCAGAGCCTGTTCGACATCCCCGTCCTCCTCGCCACCGCCCCCGGGCAGGTCCGCATGATCGCCAAGCGGAGCCTGTTCCTGATTCCCCTCTTCGGCTGGGCGCTGAAGGCCGGCGGCTTCATCCCCGTGGACCGGGCCGACCGCAGCACCGCCCGGCAGACGTTCGCCTCGGCCGCGGCCCGGCTGCGCTCGGGCACCTCCGTCCTCATGTTCCCCGAGGGCACCCGGGCGATGACCGACACCCTGCTGAATTTCCAGCGCGGCGGCTTCCTGCTGGCCTTGAAGTTCGGCCTCCCCATCGTGCCGGTGGGCATCCGCGGGACGCGGGCGATCCAGCCCAAGGGGAATTGGGCCATCCGGCCCGCCAAGGTCGTCGTGTCCTACGGCCCGCCCATCGATCCCGCCGCCTATGGGCTGCGGCGCAAGGGGGAGCTCACCGAGGAAGTGCGGCGGCGGATCGCCGAGTTGGCGGGTCTGAGCGTGGCCGAGGAATAGGAGTACGATCCCCTCATGGCAAACGATTTCGAATCCCAGGTGTGGGACGCCCTGAAGACGGTGAAGTTCCCCGGCATGAGCCGGGACATCGTCTCGTTCGGGTTCGTCCACACGGTCACGGCCGGCGCTGGGGTGGTCGCGGTGGACCTGCAGATGTCCACCCACAACCCGGCGGCGGCCGAGAAGGTGCGGGAGGAGGCCGAGCGCGTCCTCCGCGCCCTGCCCGAGGTCCGGGAGGCCCGGGTCAACATCAACGTCACCAAGCCTCCCTCGCGGGAGGAGGCGGCCCAGAAGGCCGTCTCCCAGGACTCGTCGCTGATCCCCGGCGTCCGCCACGTCGTGGCCGTGGCCAGCGGCAAGGGCGGCGTGGGCAAGTCCACCGTGGCCGCCAACCTGGCGGTCTCCCTGGCCCGGCTTGGCTACAAGGTGGGCCTGCTCGACTCCGACATCTACGGCCCCTCGGTGCCCATGATGCTGGGCATCACCGAGAAGCCGCGGGTCATCGGCAACCGCATCCTCCCCTTCGAGAAGTACGGCCTGCGCGTGATGTCGCTCGGCTTCATCCTGGAGGAGGACACGCCGGTGATCTGGCGCGGCCCCATGGTGATGCGGGCCATCGAGCAGATGCTGGGGGACGTCGAGTGGGGCGAGCTGGACTACATGATCCTCGACCTGCCGCCGGGCACCGGCGACGCCCAGCTCACGGTGACGCAGCGCATCCCGCTGGCCGGCGCCGTGATCGTCACCACGCCGCAGGACGTGGCCCTGATCGACGCCCGCAAGGGCCTCGCCATGTTCCGCAAGGTCAACGTGCCGGTGATCGGGATCGTGGAGAACATGTCCACCTTCGTCTGCCCGCACTGCGGCCACGAGACCGACATCTTCAAGAAGGGCGGCGGCCGGCGGACGGCCGACCTGCTGGGGACCGCTTTCCTCGGCGCCATCCCGCTCGACGCCCAGATCGTGCTGGGCGGCGACGCCGGGGTGCCGATCGTGGTGGCGGAGCCGCAGGGGCGCCACGCCGAGGCCTTCCGCCACGTCGCCGAGTCGGTCGTCCAGGAGGTCGCCCGGCAGGAAGAGCTGAAGCCCAGGCTGACGATCGTTTAATGCCCGTCGCCGTCATCGCGGACGCCCACGTGAGCGGGCCCGGCGGACCGGCCGGCCCGCTCCTCGACCAGCTCCGGGCCCTCCCCGCCCAGGGGTGCCGCCACCTGGTGCTGATGGGCGACCTTTTCCAGGCCTGGATCGGTTTCCCCAGCTTCGAGACCGCCGACATCGCCGCCGTGGCGGCGGCCCTGCGGGACCTCCGGCGGCAGGGCGTGGTGATCGAGTACGTGGAGGGGAACCGCGACTTCTTCCTCGCCGGCAGCCCCTACGCCGACGCCTTCGACCGTATCGCCCTGGAGACCTCCTTCGAGGCGGGCGGCGTCCGCTACCTCGCCGTCCACGGCGACGGCCTCAACGACCGCGACTGGAAGTACCGCTTCTGGCGCCGTCTCTCCAAGAGCGCTCCCGTCCGCTTCGCGGTCGGCAGCTTCCCCCGCAAGCTGGCCCACCGCCTGGTCCACTCGACCGAGCGCAAGCTCTCCGGGACCAACTTCAAGCACAAGGCGGCCCTTCCCGAGGAGGCGATCCGCCGCTACGCCGAGCGCCGCCTGGCCGAGGGGTACGACGTCCTGCTGCTGGGCCATTTCCACGAGCCGCGGGTCTGGACGGTGCCCGGCGGCGAGGTCCGCCTCCTCGACGCGTGGTTCAGGAGCCGGTCCGTCGAGTGGCTGGGGTAAGATCCCCGGTCCGATGTCTCTGCGCGTCACCATGCTCGGCAGCGGGACCTCGACGGGGATCCCGGTGATCGGCTGCACCTGCCGGGTCTGCCTCTCGGACAACCCGAAGAACCATCGCATGCGCCCCGGGCTCAAGCTGGAGATGGAGGGAGGGGTGATCCTGGTCGACACCTCGACCGACCTGCGCCAGCAGGCGCTCCGTTTCGGCCTGCCCCGGGTGGACGCCATCGTCTTCACCCACTCCCACGCCGACCACATCTTCGGGCTCGACGACGTGCGGATCTTCAACTTCCGCCAGCGGGCGGCCATCCCCTGCTACGGCTCGGCGGAGACGCTGCGCAACCTGCGGCGGGCGTTCGCCTACGTCTTCGAGTCCGGCCAGGAGGGGGGCGGCAAGCCGCAGCTCGACCTGATCGAGGTGCGCGAGCCCTTCGAGCTGCTGGGACGGACGGTCGTCCCCGTCCCGGTCTGGCACGGCGAGATGGAGGTCTTCGGATACCGGATCGGCGGCTTCGCCTACGTGACGGACTGCAACGTGATCCCCGAGACCAGCTTCCGGCTGCTGGACGGGGTGGAGGTCCTGATCCTGGACGCCCTGCGCCATCGCCCTCACTCGACGCACTTCTCTGTCGAGGAGGCGGTCGAGACCGCGCGGCGGATCGGAGCCCGCCGCACCATCCTCACCCACATGGCCCACGAGGTGGACCACGACGACCCGCTCCCCGAGGGCGTGGAGTTCGGCTATGACGGACTCGTTTTCGACGCAGCTTGAGCCTTTCGCGGTGCCCGCCGGCCGCCGGGCGCGCGGCCGGGTGCGCGTGCCGTCGTCGAAGAGCATGACGCACCGGTACTTCAACCTGGCGCTGCTCTCCGGCTCCCCGGCGGTGATCGAGCGCCCGCTCCAGGCGGAGGACACCCGCCTCTTCATGGCGGCCCTGGGCCGCTGCGGCTTCCGGGTGGAGGAGGGGGAGGACGAAGTCCGCCTGGACCCCACCGGCCCGCCGTCCGAAGAGGTCGAGGTCTTCTGCGGCAACGCCGGCACCATGCTCCGCTTCCTGGTGGCCACCCTGGCGGTGATCCCCGGCCGCTGGCGGCTGGACGGCATCCCCCGCCTGCGCGAGCGCCCCGTGGGGCCCCTGGTGGACGCCCTGCGCCAGCTCGGGGCACGGATCGAGTACCTCGCCGCCGAGGGCTACGTGCCCCTGCGCATCGAGGGCGCCAGCCTGCGCGGCGGCGCCGCCACCCTCGACGCGGGCGAGTCGAGCCAGTACCTCTCGGCGATCCTGATGGCCGCCCTGCGCGCCCCCGAGGAGGTGGTGGTGGAGGTCCCGTCTCTGACCTCCCGCCCCTACGTGGACGTGACCCTGGCCGCCGCCGCCGCCTTCGACGGCCACATCGAGCGCGCCGGCCCCCGGGCCTACCGGGTCCGTCCTTCGAACCTGCGGGCCGGCCGCCTGCGGGTGGAGGGGGACTTCTCCGCCGCCTGCTATCCCGCCGCCGCCGCCGCCCTCACCCAGGGGGATGTGCTCCTGGACGGCCTCTCCCGGGACTCCCGGCAGGGTGACCGCGAGTTCATCGACCTGCTGGCCGAGATGGGGGCCGAGGTGAGCTGGAAGGGGGACGTCTTGCGCGTCCGCGGCCAGGACCTCAAGGGGATCAAGGCCGACCTCTCCAACATGCCCGACCAGGTCCCGACGCTCGCCGCCCTGGCGCCGTTCGCCCAGGGGGAGACGCTGATCCACAACGTGGCCCACCTGCGCATCAAGGAGAGCGACCGCCTGGACGCCATGGCCACGGAGCTGCGCAAGGCCGGGGCCGACGCCCGCGAAGGGCGGGACAGCCTGTGGCTCCCCGGCCTCTGGCACGAGGCCGATCCCCCCACGGAGGAGGTGCGCGTCGACCCTCGGGGGGACCATCGCATCGCCATGAGCATGGCCCTGGTGGGGCTGCGCCGGCCGGGCGTCGTCGTCGATCACCCGGAAGTGGTCGTGAAGTCGTACCCGGAGTTCTGGCGGGATTTGCGCAAAATGGTGTCGTAGGAGTCCCGCGTTCCGCTACAATCCGCTTCCAATGTCCCCCCTTCCGGACACGCGCCGGGTCGCGGGTGTCGTCCACCCGTGCCTGACGGTCCTTCCGCGTCCGTTCCCTATCGCCGGAGCGCGGCTGACGGACCGCGCCCGGACCGCGGTCCTGCTCCAGGCCGCGGGGCTGCTCTCGCTCCTGGAGCGCGCCGGCTGGCGGACGACCGGATGGGATGCGGCCAGGGTCTCGGCGGCGGGGGAGCTCGGCGCGGGCGTAGAGCCGGGAAGGGCCGCCGATCCCGCGCAGGCGCTGCTCCTGGATCTGGCCGTCCGGTTGTTCGGGGCCGACACGGTGCCCGGCCGGGGAGAGGCCCGGCGGGCGGTGCGCATCATGCTCGACTCCTGGCGGCAGACCGTGGCTCCCCTGCCGGCGGACGAGACGGTGCGGGGAATCCTGGAAGCGGCGCCTTTTCTCTGGGAGCCGGACCTCGCGTTCGCCCGGCGGGCCCTGGCGGGCGGGCTGGTGCGGGACGGCGAGGCCCAGCCCTGGGTGGCCGGGCCCCGGCCCTTCCGTCGCCGTCTCCTCGCCTCCCAGCCTTCGCTAACAGACCTCTGGGATCTCCTCGCCGCCCCCGGGGCCCGCCCGCTGTGGGACCGCGAAGAGGAGGGCGAGCCCCTGGAGCTGGCCGCCGCGGGGCGCTGGCGGGCGGCGGTGGCGGCCTGGGAACGGCGTCCGCCCGCCGGTGAGGAGGAAAGGATCGCCAGGGCCGCGGTCCTCGCCTCCCTGGGACGCTTCGAAGCCGCCCTCGACGGTCTCTCCGGCCTCGGCTCCCCGGCCGCCCGCGCCCTCGCCGCCCGCTGCCAGCTCGATCTGCAGCAGCTCGGGGCGGCGCGCAACACCCTGAAGAGCCTGGAAGACGCTCCGCTGGAGCCCGGGCGGGTCGCCGAGCTGGCGGAGATCGCCGCCCGCGTCCATGCCAACCGGGGCGAGCCCGACCGGGCCGGCTTCTGGATCCGCCGCGCCCTGGATGAGACCGTGGGGACGGCGGGCCCCGCCCTGCGGACCCGCCTCGCCGCGGCCGGCGCGGCCTGGGACCGCCGCGACCTGGACGCCATGGGCCGGCTGCTCGACCGCTCGCGGGGCGCGCTGGACGATCCGGATCTGGCCTGGAGGTGGCACCAGCTCCAGGCCCTGCGCGCCCGCGGCGACGGCTCGCCGGACGCCGCGGTCGAGCATGCCGCGCGGGCCCTCCGGGCGGGCCGCCGCCGGCTGACCCGCCGGCAGGCGGCGGGGCTGTGGAACGACCTCGGCCTCGCCCGCGCCGGCCGCGGCGACCTCCCCGGGGCCGAGCGCGCCTTCCTGCACGCCGCCCGCCTGGAAGCCGGCTGCGACGGCCCCCGCAAGGCCACCCTGGCGTTCTTCAACCTCGCCGAGATCCGCCTGCGCCGGGGGCGCACGGCCGGGGTGCGGGAGATCATCGCCCGCGCCGAGGAGGAAAACCGCCGCTCGGGCAATCAGCGGGGTCTGCGCGAGGACGCCGGCCTCTGGGCCCGCTTCGAGTTGGCCCTGGGGAGGCCGACCGCCGCCCTGGCCATCTGCCGCGACGCCCTGCGCGGCCTCGATCAGGACTGGTACCGCGAGGAGCTCCACCTCTTCGCCGCCCGCGCCCTGGGCTGGCTGGGAGAGCGGGAGGAGGCCGCGGCGGAGCTGGCCCACGTCCCGGAGGAGACCCTGCGCGAGCTGGAGCCGGAGGAGCGCCCCGCCGTGCGCGCCCTGGCCGGAGACCGGATCGGGGCGCTCCGGGAGGCGGCCGGCTCCCCTTTCGAGCCTCTCTGGGAGCGGCTGCTCGCCGGCGGTCCGGCGCCCTCCCCCTGCTGGGAGCCGCTGGCCTCCCTGGAGCCCTTCCGGGCCGCGCGGCTGGTCTTCGACGCCGAGGTCCTGCTCCCGGGATCGGCTCCCGCCCCCTGGCGCCGGACGGCGGCCGCCACCTTCCGCGAGACCGGCGCCGCGCCCCTGGCCGGCATCCTGGAGGCCCGGGACGGCGGCCCCTGGATCGTCGCCGCCGCCTGTCTCGCCGCCCTGTTGGGACGGGTTGAGGAGAGCGGTCCGCCGCAAATCGATCAACCGTTGCCGGATCCAAACCCTGGGGGCATGGTGGGAGAGAGCCCCCTATTGCGTTCCGCTCTCGATCGCATCGCCCGGCTGGCCCCCGGCGATCTTCCGGTTTTGATCCTGGGCGAGAGCGGCACCGGCAAGGAATTGGCGGCGCGGCAGATCCATCGCGCGAGCTCCAGGTCCGGCGGACCTTTCGTCGCCGTCAACTGCGCGGCGCTCTCCGAAACTCTTCTGCTTTCAGATCTTTTCGGTCACGTGCGCGGCGCGTTCACCGGCGCGGAAAGAGATCGCAAGGGAGTTTTCGAAACCGCCGGCGGCGGTACGGTGTTCCTCGACGAGATCGGCGATCTGCCGCTCTCCGCGCAGGGATTGTTGTTGCGCGTGCTGCAGGAAGGAGAGATCCGGCGGTTGGGGGAGAGCGAGCCGCGGCGGGTGAACGTCCGCGTGCTCGCGGCCACGCATCGCGACCTTTTACAAATGGCGGAGGCGGGGACCTTCCGTCTCGATCTCTTCTATCGCCTGCGCGTGGGGTGCGTCGAGCTGCCTTCTTTGCGCGAAAGGGGAGAGGATGTCCTGCTGATCGCCGATCACATCCTCGCCCGCCTGCGCGGGCCCCGGACGGCCTGGCTCTGCCGCGAAGCGCGCGCGCTTCTGATCGCTCACACGTGGCCGGGCAACGTGCGAGAGCTTCAGAACGTTCTGTCGGTAGCCGCGACCCTGGCGGGTTTTGGCAGGATCGATCCGGAGCACCTGGAAATGCCGCGCGCGGAAGAACCGGTCCCCGGCTCTTCCTATCACCGGCAGGTGGACGAATTCCGGCGGGGATTGGTGGCCAAGGCTCTCGACGATCACGGCGGCCAGCACGCCGGGGCCGCCCGCCAGCTCGGCCTTTCGCGCCAGACGTTTTCCTATCTCGTCCGGCGCTTCGGCCTGGCATCTCCGCGCAGAAACGATCAGCCGGCAGTGTAGAAATCGACGCGCTCGCCCCCTGGATCACTCCCTCGCGTTCGCTGAAACATGCCCTCTGACGAGATTTTTTCCCCGTATCTATTGACAGATAGGGGATCCTTTTTGATAATGGGCCTGCTTTATATAAGCGGTCTTATCCCGTTACCATAACATCCAGCCTATGAGGAGGCGAACGAACATCATGGCCGAACCAGATAACCAGGACGAAAAGCTCTTCACACTCTCCGAGATTTCCACGCGCACGGGCATTTCGATGCCGACGCTTCAGAGATACAAGAAGACGTATCAGGACCGCATCCCCTCCGTCGGCCAGGGCCGCAAGCAGCGCTACCCCGAGAGCGCGCTGCCGGTCTTCGACGAATTGAAGAATGAAAACATCGGCCGGCGGGGCCGTCCGCGCAAGGATCCCAACGCGCCGCGTCCCGAGCGGCCGACGGCCAGCAAGCGCCGCCCGGGCCGTCCGGCCAAGAAGAGCGCCGCGGCCAAGGCCACGCGCGGCCGCAAGGCCGCTTCGACGCGCGCCGCCGCCGCTCCCGCTCCCGCCAAGCGTCGCGGCCGTCCTCCGGGCCGTCCGGCCAAGAAGGCCGCCGGCGCCGCTCGCGGCCGCGCCGCCGCGGGCCGTGGCGCCGGCAAGGCGAACAGCAATCTCCTGACGCTCACGCAGATCAGTGAGCAGACCGGGATTTCCTATCCCACGCTGGTGCGCTATGTCCGCGTTCACGCCGACCGTCTGCCCAGCGAGGGCAAGGGCCGCGCGCGGCGTTTCTATCCGCAGGCGGTGGACGTCTTCCGTCAGCTCCGCAGCGAGAGCGGCCGCGGTGGCCGCAAGAAGGGCAGCGGAGCCGCCGCCAAGGGCCGCGCCGCGGGCGCCGGCCGTGGCCGTGGCCGCGCCGCCGCCGCTTCTCCTTCCGCCGAGACGTCGGGGTTGCAGCAGCGCCTGAAGGCGATGGAGAAGTCCTACGCCAGCCTCGAGAAGAAGTTCATGGGCCTGGTCCGCAGCCTGCAGAAGTTCGTCCGCTGATCGCGAGCTTCGCGCACCTGAGAGAACCCCGGCGCCCCAAGCCGGGGTTTTTCTTTTTCATCCCAGGTGATCCCAGCCCAACTCGGGCAAAGGCTCTTTCCCGCCGTTCCGCAGCAGCCGTACGCCGCGGCTCTTGGTGATCGTTCCGATCCTCCGGCACGCCAAGGGCTCGGGAGGCTCTTCGCTTCGCGGCAGGGTGAACAGGAGCACGTAATCCTCGCCGCCTCCCAGGGCGAGAGCGAGAGGATCGGTATCGAGGGTTTTGCACAGATCGCGAAAACGATCGGAAAGCGGCAGCGCTTCCGCCGCGATCTCCGCGCCTACGCCGCTCGCGCGGCACAGGCGGTGGAGGTCGCGGGCCACGCCGTCCGAAACGTCGATGGCGGCGCCTGCCTTGCGTTTCGCGAGCCAGCGGCCGAGATCGATCTGCGGCTCGGGGCTTAAGTGACGGCGCACGGCGCGCCGGGCGGCGGCGCGCAAAGAGGAAGAAAATGCTGCGAAAGACTCCTCTCCCCGTTCGATCACCAGACGCCCGGCGGCGGATTCGCCCACCGTTCCGCCCAGCCACAGCGCGTGCCCCGGGGCCGCGCCGGCGCGTTCAAGCCAGCGCCCGCCGTCCTCTTTCGTTCCCATCAGGGTCAACGCGGCGGTGAAACGATCGCTCTTCGCGAGGTCGCCTCCGGCGAGGCGCAGGCCGAAGCGGCGGCAGCCGGCGAGGAAGGCGGTAAAGAATTTTTTATGATCGAAGCCGGCGGGAGCGGCCAGGGCCAGGAAGGCGTACGCGGGGACCGCGCCCGTGGCCGCGAGGTCCGAAAGGTTCACCGCCAGAAGCCGGCGCGCGATCACGGCTGCGCCCAGACCCGGCGGGAAATGGACGCCCGCGATCTGGTGATCGACGGTGACGGCGAACGGTCCGCCCGCGGGCAGGACCGCCGCGTCGTCTCCGATCAGCGGCTCGTCGAGCTGATCGCGCAGCCAGCGGAGGAGACGGTCCTCACCGGCGGGCATGTTGCTATACGGTAGCGGTCTGCGGCTGCTCGCTGGGGAGGGGAGCGGGCGTCTCCGCCGCTCCGGCGCCGTCGGTGCCATCGATCAACGCGATCTTCAGCACCTCGTCCATGTGGTCGACGAAGTGGAAAGTGAGGCCGTCGGTGATCGTTTTCGGGATGTCCGTCAGATCGCGGCGGTTGAGACGGGGAACGATCACGGTATGGATGCCCGCGAGCTTCGCCGCCAGCGTCTTCTCCTTCAATCCGCCGATCGGCAGCACGTCGCCGCGCAGGGTGATCTCTCCCGTCATGGCCACGCGGCGGTTCACCGGCTTGGCGGTCATCACGGAAAGGATCGCCGCGCCGATGGTGATGCCCGCCGACGGTCCGTCCTTGGGGATCGATCCCGCGGGCACGTGGACGTGCAGGTCGTTCTTGGCGAAGAACTCTTCCGGGACGCCGTGCGCGCCGGCCCAGGTGCGGGCGTAGGAGAGGGCCGCCTGCGCCGACTCCTTCATCACTTCGCCGAGCTGGCCGGTCAACAGGAGCTGCCCCTTGCCCGGCACCGCCACCACCTCGATGAACAGCAGGTCGCCGCCCACCGCCGTCCAGGCGAGGCCGGTGGCCACGCCCACGCGGTCGCGGGTCAGCAGCTCCTCGGCGAAATGCTTGCGGGGACCGAGGAACTCCTCGACCTTGGCCACGTCCACCTCCACGTGCTCCTGTTCGCCGCGGGCCACGCGCACGGCCACCTTGCGGCAGAGCGCTCCGATCTCCCGCTCCAGGTTGCGCAGGCCGGCCTCCTTGGTGTAGCCGGAGATGACGTAGGCGATCGCCTCGTCGGTGAACGAGATCTGGTCCTCGCTGAGGCCGTTCTCCTTGACCTGCTTGGGAATCAGGTGGAGACGGGCGATCCGCAGCTTCTCCTCCTGCGTGTAGCCGGAGAGGCGGATCAGCTCCATGCGGTCGAGGAAGGCCGGCTGGATGGGCTCCAGCATGTTGGCCGTGGCGATGAACATCACCTTGGAGAGGTCGTAGGGCACTCCGAGGTAGTGGTCCGTGAAGCTGAAGTTCTGCTCCGGGTCCAGCACCTCCAGCAGGGCCGACGACGGGTCGCCGCGGAAGTCGGCGCCGATCTTGTCGATCTCGTCCAGCACGAAGACCGGGTTGCTGGTCCCCGCCTGCCGGATGCCCTGGACGATGCGTCCGGGCAGGGCGCCGACATAGGTGCGGCGGTGGCCGCGGATCTCGGCCTCGTCGCGCACGCCGCCGAGGGAGATGCGCACGAACTTGCGGCCGAGCGAACGGGCGATGGAGCGGCCGAGCGAGGTCTTGCCCACGCCCGGCGGGCCCACGAAGCAGAGGATGGGGCCGCGGGTGTCGGACTTCAGCTTGCGCACGGCCAGGTATTCGAGGATGCGCTCCTTGATCTTTTCGAGATCGTAATGGTCCTCGTCGAGCACCGCCTGGGCGTGCTCCAGATCGAGGTTGTCCTCCGAGAAGTTGGCCCAGGGCAGCGACGTCAGCCAGTCGAGATAGGTGCGGATGATCTGCGTCTCCGCGCTCTCGGGATGGCTGCGCTCCAGCCGCCGCACCTGGCGTTCCAGCTCCTCCTTGGCCTCCTCGGAGAGCTGCTTGTCCTCGGCCAGGCGGCGATAGTTGGCGATCTCCTCCGTCAGCTCCTCGCCCTCGCCCAGCTCCTGCTGGATGGCCTTGAGCTGCTGCCGCAGGAAGTACTCCCGCTGGCTGCGGTCGATCTCGCCCCGCGCCTGCGAGGAGATCTCCTGCTGCATGGTCAGCACCTGGATCTCGCGGGCGAGAGCGGCGCTCACCTTGCGCAGGCGCTCGATGGGGTCGTCGGTCTCCAGGATGCTCTGCGCCTCGGCCAGCTTGAGGTCGAGGTTGCTGGCCGCGAGGTCGGCGAGGCGGCCGGGGTCCTCGAGGTTGGCGGCGATCACCATCACCTCGGCGGAGATCGGCTTACCGAGGGAGACCGCGCGGTCGAGGCTCTCCTTGACGCTGCGCACCAGGGCTTCCACCTCCAGGTTCGCCCCGCCGGGAGGCGGCTCCTCGATGCGCTCGATCTTGGCCTGCAGGAAGGGCTCGACCTGGCTGATGTGCTGGACCCGCGCCCGCGCCAGACCCTGCACCAGGATGCGGATGCGCCCGTCGGGCAGCTTCAGCATCCGCATGATCACCGCCGCCGTCCCCACCTCGAAGAGGTCCCCCTCGCCGGGCTTGTCGTTGGCGGCGTCGCGCTGGGCCACCAGCATGATGACCCGGCTCTCGGAGAGGGCGCGGTCCACCGCCAGCACGCTCTTGTCCCGCCCTACGGAGAGCGGCAGGATGATGTAGGGGAAGACGACGGTATCTTTCAGCGGCAGGACGGGCAGTACGTCGGGGATTTTGATGGGCTCGTCCTGTGGTTGATCCCCTGGAGGTCTAGTCATTTACAGTCCTCTCTTCCTCCTGGATATGCAAGACACGAGCCTCGGATCGCTTGTCCTGAATTTTAGGAAACTCCAGCTTGAGCAGCCCGTCGGTCAGGCAGGCGGTCCCCTTGTGGGTGTTCACCGGGGCGAACACATGGATCTCGCGGCTGAACCGGCCGTGTCCCCGCTCGATGCAGTGGAACTTGACCCGCTGCGCCTCGGGGAGGGCGGCGGTGGACTTGACGCCGGTGATGAAGATGCGCGGCCCGCGCACCTCCACCTTCAGGTCCTGGGGACGGAAGCCGGGAACCTCGGCCAGGATGGTGACCGCCTCCGGCGTCTCGACCACGTCGATGGCGGGCTGCCACTCGCCGAGGGGCATATCCTCCTCGCCGAGCTGCATGGCCTCCTGGAAGAGGCGGTCGAGCTCGGCCTGGAAGCGGGAGATCAGGAACAGAGACTCGAAGCGAACCGTCATGTCTCGGCCCCTCCCTTGGGCTCCTTGCTCTTTTCCCACAGCGACTTGACCTCGTTCATGAAGGCGTCGATGTCCTCGAAGCGGCGGTAGACGGAAGCGAACCGGACGTAGGCCACCTGGTCCAGCTCCTTCAGGCGCTCCATTACGAAGCCGCCGATCTCCTGGGTGGAGATCTCCCGGTCCTCGCGCTCGTTCAGCATCGACTCGGTCTGGTCCACGATGGCCTCCAGCTTCTTGAGGGGGACCGGCCGCTTCTCGCACGCCTTGAGCAGGCCGCCGAGGAGCTTCTTGCGGCTGAACTCCTCGCGGGTGCCGTCGTGCTTCACCACCATATACGGAATGTCTTCAATCTGCTCGTAAGAGGTGAAGCGCCGGCCGCAGCTCAGGCACTCCCGGCGGCGGCGGATGGTCGCGCCGTCGCGGCTCTCCCGCGAGTCGACCACCCGGTCGCGGTTCTCGGAGCAGAAGGGGCACCTCATCGCGGGTTGCCGGTACTGCTATTCCTTGGAGTTGAGCGACACGTTGATGCGGAGGAGGAGTTTTTCCAGCCCGGCGGCGTCCTTGAGGTCCACCGACAGGTCGCGCACGGCGTCCACGACCTGGTGCTGGTCGTCCTCCACCTGGAAGCTGACGAGGATCCGCCGGGCGCGCTGGAAGTCCGCCCGCCGCAGGCTCATTTCGATGTTCCGCGAAAGCTCGCCGTGGCCGTTGGCGCCCGGCGCCTGGGGCGCCGCCGCCGGGCGGGCCGGCGCCGAGGCCGTGGCGGGCTGCCTGGCCTCCCGCCGCAGCTTCTCGAGCTCGCCCAGGACGTCCATGGTGCGGCCTTTGGCGCCAGGGGGGGCCTTGGGGGGCGCGGCCGGCGGGGCCGCCGCCGGGCGGGGAGCCGCGGCCGCGACTACGGGGTGGGCGCCGGACGCGGTCGGCGGCGTCACCTGCGGGTGGGCGCCCGAAGCCGACTGCGGGGGAGCCGGCTGGGCTGCCGCCGGAGCCGGGGCCGCGGGCCTGGGTGCCGGCGCGGCGCCGGGACGGGCGGGCGCCGCCGCCGGCTCGTTGCGGCCGAGCCGCTTCTTGAGCGCCATCAGGGTGTAGCGCGAGATCCCCTTGAGGGTCTCGAACACGCCGACGCCGGAGACCGCCGAGGCCTCGAACCAGGGCCAGTTGTTGCGGTTCAGGGCGGCGTTCATCTCGTCGATGGTGCAGATGTCGGCGAGATCCCGCTTGTTGTACTGGAGGACCAGCGGCAGGGTGTCCATGGACAGCCCCATCTCCGCCAGGTTCTCCTCCAGGTTGCGGAACGACTCGACGTTGGCCTGCAGCATGGGCCGCTGGGAGTCCGCCACGAACACGACGCCGTCCACGCCCTTGAGCACCAGCTTGCGGGTGGTGTTGTAGAACACCTGGCCGGGCACGGTGTAGAGCTGGATGCGGGTGTTGAAGCCGGCGATGGAGCCGACGTCGATGGGCAGCAGGTCGAAGAACAGGGTACGGTCGGTCTCCGTTTCCAGGGAGACCATCTCGCCCCGCGACTCTCCGGCGGTGTGCTGGTAGATGTGGTGGAGGTTGGTCGTCTTGCCGCACAGACCGGGGCCGTAGTAGACGACCTTGGCCGCCATCTGCATCGTGCTGTAATTGAAGAACACCATAGGGCTTGTAAGCGGGCTGAAATAGGACTTTGAAGCATAGCACCCGGCCCCCGGGGCGCGTCAATGCGAGGTACGGGGATCCCCCTCTTTGTCACGGGCCATGAAAGGCGGGTACACCCCTCCCCCTCGCGGGGGGACCCCTGTACCTCGAAGGTACGCCCCTGTACCTCGCGGGTATGGGCCGGTACCTCGAAGGTATGGGGTCGTACCTCGAAGGGGGAGGCCCGTACCTCGAAGGTATGGGGCTGTACCTCGAAGGGGGAGGCCCGTACCTCGGTGGGCGGCGTTCGCCCGGTGAGGGGGACTCGATCAGTCGGGTTTACCCGGCTGTTTTTCCGGTAGCCCGGGCATTGATGCCCGGGCGGGGGGCGGTTTTCCGGTCACCCGCCGCGTCTCCCGCGCCAGCGCCTCCGCCAGGGGCAACCGTTCAGGGTCCAGGCTCCGCAAGACCTCGAAATGACGTTTCAGGGTCTCCTCGTCCCCCCGGGCGGCGGGGCCGGTGATGGCTTCGGCGAGCGGATGGCCGGCGTCGAGGGTGCGGGCGGCGGCGTTCAGGGCTCCCCGGCAGAGCTCCAGGTAGCCCCGCGTGACCTCCGCCGGCAGTCCGAGACGGCCGGCGATCTCCGAGGCCGCCGCGAGCAGCGTCGTCACCCCTCCGGCCGCCAGGGTGGCCGCGAAGTGGTAGAGGGCGCGGGATTCGGGCGGCACCTCGGCGGCGACGCCTCCCCAGGACTCCGCCAGCCGGACGGCCAGCTCCCGTGCCGGGGCGTCGCCGTCCACCGCGAAGAGGACCCCCCGCGCCTCGGCGGGATCCGGGAGCGGTTCGGGGAACGCCTTCAGGGGATGCAGGGAGCCCACCGCCGATCCCCCCTCCCGGAGCGGCGCCAGCGCCGAGGCGTCCCGGCTCCCCGAGGTATGCAGCGCCACCCGCGCCTGGGGACGCCGCGCCAGCTCCGCCGCCACCTCGTCCAGCGCCGCGTCCGAGACGGCGACCAGGAGGAGGTCCTCGCCGGCACTCTCCAACCTATATAGAGGAATGCGGCCGTCGCCCTCCCGGCGTCCCGCCACGGCGACACGCTGGGCGCCGAGGGCGGTCATCCAGGAGGCGAGGCTGGAGCCGACGCGGCCAGGGCCGGCCAGGGAGAAGCGGAGTCCTGCCAGGGGAGCGGGCACGAGGGAACGATAGCCCCAAGCGCTTCCGATGAAAATCCCGGGGTCTTCCTTGACACAGTGGCGCGGGAGGAGGAAAATAAAATTCCTGTTAGGAGAGCTGGAGATTCCATGATGACGTACTACCCATTGCTGTTCGGACGGCGGGAACTGGTGGAAGGAGACGGCTTCATCGCGAGGGTCGCCGTCTCCGGCCGAGCGCTGTTGGCCGAGGAAGACGGCGAGTTCTGGGTAGAGGGTGTCAATCCAGGCGGGTTCGCAGCCTGCGGCAAGAGCGCGGGCGAGGCGCTAGCGGAATTCTCCGTCGCTTTCCGGGCCGTCCTTTTCGACATCGTGTCCGAAGCCAGCAGCCTTGAGGATTTCCAGGCCGAGGTCCAGAGGTTCTTTGACGAGACCAATATTCCCGCTTTGCGCAACTGGGAGGAGGGCGTCCGGAAGGTCAAAGCGGGGGAGCTTGATGCGCAATGGCTGGAGAGGCGCCCAGCGGACATGCGGATTGGGGTCGAGGTCGCAGAGGTCAGCCGTCCCACGGCGACCAACAACGAGTTGGGTGACGCGGCGCTGGCGGCCTGATCCGATCCCGCATGCCCTCGTCCGGTCAGGTCTCTCTTCGAGAGATAGAAGACATGTTGGAGGACTGCGCGCCCGGCGCGGTCATCGTTCCAAAACCACACCACAATTGGGTTGTCTGGAGCGGTCTCACCTACCGCGGCTTGCCTCGTGGAAAGCATGGCGCCCGCCGGAACCCGGAAATCGAAGTCGGACATGTAAAGAGGATGGCGCGTTTCTTCGAGATCCTCGACTGCGCCAAGAGAAACATCCCGGCTCTCATGTAGTCCGCCAGCCCTGCGGGGTCCTCCTGGCCTGGAAATAGGTCCGCCCCGAAGTCCTATTTCTTCAATAACTTGCGCTAGTCCCTCCTTGACACGGAATCCCCCTCCCGGGTACCATGCGCTTAGCACTCTCGCGGGAAGAGTGCTAACTCCCAGGAACCAACCATGGCGGACCTCAAGGATCATGCAAGGCTGACGGCGCGGGATCGCGAGATCCTGAAGGATGTCATCCTGACCTACATCCTGAGCGCCGAGCCGGTCAGCTCCCGGTCGGTTTCCAAGCACGGCAATCTCAGCCTGTCGGCCGCCAGCATCCGCAACGTCATGGCCGACCTCGAGGAGTGGGGCTACCTCATGCAGCCGCACACCTCGGCCGGCCGGGTCCCCACCGCGGCGGCCTACCACCTGTTCATCCAGTCCATGATGGAGACCCGCACCCTGCCGGTGAAGGAGAGGCGGTACATCCAGGACAACCTCAAGGTCGGCTCGGCCGACTCCGACGAGCTGCTGGGCACGGCGTCCCATCTCCTCTCCGAGCTGTCCAGCCAGGTGGGGATCGTGGTGACCCCGGCCATGGGCGAGACTGTGCTCAAGGCGGTGGACTTCGTGCCCATCGCCGGCCGCAAGGTGCTCTGTGTCGTGGTCTCCTCCACCGGGTTCATCGACAACAAGGTGATCGAGACCGAGGAGGAGATCCCCCGTGAGGAGCTGATCCGCATCTCCAACTACCTGACCGAGAGCTTCGCCGGCCAGACCCTGCGCGAGATCCGCGAGCGGTTGCTGCGCATGATGGTCGAGGAGAAGAGGCAGATGGACCGCGTCCTCGCCCTCACCATCGAGCTGGCCCGCAGCGGCTTCAGCGTGGGCGAGAGCCCCGGGGTGGTGGTGGACGGCACGTCCACGCTCCTCCACAAGCCCGAGCTGGCGGACGTGCAGCGGGTGCGGCGGATGTTCGAGGCCTTCGCCGACAAGGCGCGGCTGGTCAAGATCTTGAATCAATGTCTCCAGGGCGGCGGCGTGCGGGTGCTGATCGGCGAGGACTGCGAGCTGACCTCGGAGCTGGATTTCAGCGTGGTGGCGACTCCCTACGGCGTCGGTGACCGTCCCCTGGGCACCCTGGGGATCGCCGGCCCTTCCCGCATGGATTACGAGAAGGTCATCCCCCTGGTGCACTTCCTGGGCGAGACCCTCAGCCGAGCCCTGGCGGAGACTTTCTCGGGCGATCCGGACCGGGACAAACGTTGATATATATTGTCGAAACCTGAAGATCCGAACGAGAGCGAGGATGGCGATGGCAGACGACGTGAAGAACGCGGGGGACGCCCCGGAGGTGGCCCTCGATCTGGATGAGCAGACTCCGGACCTGGAAGCGGCCATGCGCGAGGCGGTGGCCGCCGTCGAAGAGGTCGAGTCCGGCAGCCGGTCGGCCGAGGCCGCCGCGGACGGCCCTTCGGATAGCGGCGACAACGGCACCGAGGTGGCGCGCCTGCGGCAGGAGATCGCCGATCTGCGGGACCGCTCCGTGCGCACGCTCGCCGACTTCGACAACTTCCGCAAGCGCAGCCAGCGCGAGCGCGAGGAGGCCCGGCGCTTCGCCCACTTCGACGTGCTGCAGGAGTTCCTGACCGTGGCGGACAACCTGGACCTCGCCCTGACGGCCCAGGGCTCGGCCGAGGACCTCAAGCGCGGCGTGGAGATGATCCACCGCCAGATGCAGGAGCTGCTGCGCCGCTTCGGCGCCGTCGAGGTGCCGGCGGTGGGGCAGCCGTTCGATCCCACCGTGCACGACGCGGTGGCGCGCGAGGAGAGCGCGGAGGTCAAGACGCCCACGGTGACGGCCGAGCTGCGGAAGGGCTACAAGATGCACGACCGCCTGCTGCGGCCGGCGATGGTGAAGGTCGCCGTGCCGGCGGAAACGGCGGCCGCGCCGGCCGCCGGCGGGAAGAGCGAGGAGGGGCCGGCGCTCTGAGACCGGGCAATCCGGCGCCTGAGCACGTACAATAGGCGGAAATTCGCTCGTTAGGCGCCGTATGAGCAAGATCCTGGGCATCGACCTCGGCACGACGAACAGTTGCGCCGCCATCGTGGAAGGCGCCGCGCCGTCCGTGCTGGCGAACCGCGAGGGCAGCCGCACGACGGCGTCCATCGTCGCCTTCTCCGAGGAAGGGGACCGCCTGGTCGGCCAGATCGCCAAGCGCCAGGCCATCACCAACCCGCAGAACACGATCTTCGCCGTCAAGCGGCTCATCGGCCGCAAGTCCCGCGACGAGCAGGTGGAGCGGGCGCGGTCGATCCTCCCCTACAGCCTCGCCGAGGCCGCCAATGGCGACGTCAAGATCGAGATCCGCGACCGGCAGTACAGCCCGGAGGAGGTCTCGGCCCTGATCCTGCGCGAGATCAAGGAGTTCGTCGAGGAGTCTCTGCAGGACAAGGTGGTCGAGGCGGTGATCACCGTCCCCGCCTACTTCAACGACTCCCAGCGCCAGGCCACCAAGGACGCGGGCAAGATCGCCGGCCTCGACGTGGTGCGCATCCTCAACGAGCCCACGGCGGCGGCCCTGGCCTACGGCCTCGACCAGCCGGGGCGGGCCAGCACCATCGCCGTCTACGACCTCGGCGGCGGCACGTTCGACATCTCGATCCTCCAGCTCTCGCAGGGGATCTTCGAGGTGCGCTCCACGGCGGGCGACACCTTCCTGGGCGGCGAGGACTTCGACCAGCGGATCATGGACTGGCTGATCTCCAGCTTCCAGGAGGAGACGGGGATCGACCTGCGCGAGGACCGCATGGCCCTGCAGCGGCTCAAGGAGGCGGCGGAACGGGCCAAGTGCGACCTCTCGACGGTGGAGGAGACCTCGATCAACCTGCCGTTCATCTCGGCGGACCGCACCGGCCCCCGCCATCTGGCGCGCGGCCTGACCCGGCCCCAGTTCGAGGACCTGGTGCGCGACCTGATCGAGCTCACCGAGGGTCCCTGCCGGGACGCCCTGACCGAGGCCGGGCTGCGCACCGACCAGATCGACGAGGTCCTGCTGGTGGGCGGCCAGACCCGCACCCCGCTGGTGGCCCAGACGGTGGAGCGGATCTTCGGCAGGAAGCCGAACCGGGAGATCAACCCCGACGAGGTGGTGGCCATGGGCGCCGCCATCCAGGGGGGCATCCTGCGCGGCGACATCAAGGACCTGGTGCTGCTGGACGTGACGCCGCTGTCGCTGGGCGTCGAGACGCAGGGCGGCCTGTTCACCCGGCTGATCGAGCGCAACTCGACGATCCCCACCAAGAACACGCTGATCTTCACCACCGTGGTGGACAACCAGGGCACGGTGCAGATCCACGTGCTCCAGGGGGAGCGGCAGATCGCCGCGGAGAACAAGTCGCTGGGGCGCTTCGAGCTGGTGGGCATCCCGCCGGCGCCGCGGGGCGTGCCGCAGATCGAGGTGAGCTTCGCCATCGACTCCAACGGCATCGTCAACGTCTCGGCCCGCGACATGGCGACCAGCCTGTCGCAGAGCATCCAGATCAACCCGGCCGGCGGCCTGACCGAGGCCGAGGTGCAGCGGCTGGTGGCGGAGGCGGACCAGAATTCCAGGGCCGACGTCCAGCGGCGGGAAATCCGCCAGCTCAAGAACCGGTTGGAAGGGCTGATCTACAGCAACGAGCGCGTCTTCGAGCAGTTCCGGGACGTGCTCAACGGCGACGACGCGAGAAGGATCCAGGAATCGCTGATGCAGGGGAGGCGGGCTCTCGGCAACGAGAGGCGGGCCGAGCTGGAAGCGGCGATCTACGACCTGAACACGGTCTCCCGCACCCTTTCGGATGTGATGCTGACGCGCACCGGGGGCTTGAGCGGGGGGTTGGGATAAGAAAGAAGGAATGGCCAAGCGAGACTATTACGAGGTGCTGGGGATCGCCCGCACCGCCTCCGCCCAGGAGATCAAGTCGGCGTACCGCAAGATCGCGGTGCGCGACCATCCGGACAAGAACCCCGGGGACAAGGAGGCCGAGGAGCGCTTCAAGGAAGCCGCCGAGGCCTACGCCGTGCTCTCCGACGCCGACAAGCGGGCGCGCTACGACCGCTTCGGCCACCAGGGGGTCGCGGGGGCCGGCGCCGGCGGGTTCGACCCGACGATCTTCGCCGACTTCTCGGACATCCTGGGCGACATCTTCGGCTTCGGTTTCGGCGGCGGCGGGCGGCGCGGCGGCTCGGGGATGACCCGCGGCGCCGACCTGCGCTACGACCTGACGCTGACCTTTGAAGAAGCGGCTTTCGGCACCGAGACCACGCTGCGCATCCCGCGGCTGGAGAACTGCGAGACCTGCTCGGGCACAGGCAGCGCCAACGGCTCTCCGCCGGCGACCTGCCAGGCGTGCGGCGGCCGGGGCCAGGTGCGCTACACGCAGGGGTTCTTCACCGTCGCCCGCACCTGCCCGCAGTGCCAGGGCGAGGGGCGGGTGATCTCCGACCCCTGCAAGGAGTGCCGCGGCGAGGGCCGGGTGGAGAAGGAGCGGTCGATCACGGTCAAGATCCCGGCCGGCGTGGACACCGGCGCCCGCCTGCGCCTGACGGGCGAGGGCGAGCACGGCCGCCGGAGCGGTCCGGCGGGGGACCTCTACGTGGTGCTCCAGGTGCGGCCGCACAAGACCTTCCGCCGCGACGGCTCGACGGTGCTCTCGAGCATGACCATCAGCTATCCGCAGGCGGTCCTGGGGACGACCGTGGAGGTGGACACCCTGCACGGCAAGTCCCCCCTGGACGTTCCGGCGGGCACTCCGCACGGCCGGGACTTCCGCCTGCGCGGCCAGGGCATCGACCGGCTGGACGGCACCGGGCGCGGCGACCACGTCGTGAAGGTCGAGGTCGAGGTGCCGAACCCCCGCAACCTCTCCGCCGAGGAGCTGCAGCTCCTCCGCCGTCTGGCCGAGATCGGCGGCTATCCGGTGAAGGAGGAGAAGGGGGTCATCGAGCGGGTGAAGAACCTGTTCGGATAGTCTTCCTCGCATGCCCCACCTCCGGCGCCTCTACCTCCTCCCGCCCCACCTGGAGGACGCCTTCGTGGCCGACCTCTGGGAGGCGGGGACGCTGGGGGTGCAGTCCACCAATCTCCCGGACGGCCGGCTGCGCCTGGAGGCCTGGTTCCTCCCGGAGGCGGAGCCGGTGGGGACCTCGCCGGGGATCGAGCTGGAGGCGGAGGAGACCGTCCCCGACGCCGACTGGCTCGCCACCTGGCGGGACCTGGCCCAGCCGTTCCCGGTCGGGCGGACGATGTTCCTCGATCCCCGCGAGCCCGGCGAGTCGCCTCCGGACGTCCCTGAAGGGCGCCGGCTGCTGCGCCTGCCCGCCCGCGCCGCCTTCGGCACGGGGAGCCACGAATCCACCTCGCTGGCTCTGGAGCTGCTGGAGGACGCCGGCGTCACGGGCCGGAGGGTGCTCGACGTGGGCACCGGCACCGGCGTCCTCGCCTTCGCGGCTCTCCACCTGGGGGCCCGCTGGGTGGTGGGCTACGACGTGGACCCCGCGGCGCCGTTCCACGCCCGCGACAACGCCTCCCTGAACGATCTCCACCCGCGCTTCTTCGCCGGCCGTCTGGCGGCCCTGCGGGAGAAGCCCCTGTTCGACCTCGCCCTGGTGAACGTGGTGCCGGAACAGATCCTGCCCGAGATGCCGGACCTGGCGGACCTCCTGCGCCCGGGCGCGGAGGCGATCCTCTCGGGGATTCTGGTGGAGCGCGGCCGGCAGGTGCTCGACCGCATGAAAGGCCTCGGCTTCGCCGAGCGCGACCGGCGGGAGGCGGGGGACTGGGTGGCGTTCCGGGTGGGGAGGGGGATGGCGCCCCCCGCCCGAGCCCTCACCCCCGGCCGATTGATCCCCTCGTGGCCCGACCCCTCCCTCCCTCACCGGGAGAGGGGAGACCAGGCCGGAGGGCTTTTTCGAGATCGGCAAGACCCTTGAGCTACGTTCCCCCTCTCCCGGTGAGGGAGGGAGGGAGGGGCGGGAGAGGGGGACAGGGGGTGAGGGTTTGGGGAGGGGGCGGAATGATCACCCTCCTCACCACCCCCGCCCACTTCGAAGCCGCCGAGCTCAAGGTCGAGGGCGACGCCTACCGCCACCTCTTCCGCGCCCGGCGGGTGGAGGCGGGGGAGGAGCTGCGGATCGTCGACGGCCGGGGCCGGGCGCGCTGGGGGAAGGTGGCGCGGGTCGACCGCACCTCCGCCACCGTGGTCCTGGGGGAGCCCGCCCCGGAGCGGGAGCCCGCGTTCCGGCTCGACCTGATCGTCCCCACCTGCCGTCCCGAGCGGGCCTCCTGGCTGGTCGAGAAAGCCACCGAGGTCGGCGTCCACGCCGTGCGCTTCGTCAACATGGCGCGCGCCCCCCGAGAGTTCGGCGCCGGCGCCATGGACCGCCTGACCCGGGTCGCCGAGGCGGCGCTGGAGCAATGTCACCGCTCCCGGCTGCCCGAGGTCACCGGTCCCCACGCCTGGAAGGAAGTCGCCGGGCTGACCGGCGGCGCCGACCGCTGGTTCCTGGATACGGAGACAGATACCGAAACCGCCGCCGGCTGGGGCGGGCAGCCCCAGGGGGAGCGCGGCGCGCTGCTCGTCGGCCCCGAGGGCGGGCTCGATCCCGGGGAGCGGCGGGAGCTGCTCGCCGCCGGCTGGCGTCCCGTGGGCCTGGGGGAGCGCATCCTGCGCCTGGAGACCGCCGCCGTGGTCGGCGCTTCTTTCCTTCTTCTCGCTCCCCGCTGACGCCGCGACACCGGGTTCCGAAATTGACCGCCCCGAAGGGTTCGGGCTAGCATCGGGGTTCCTTCGCCGTACGCTTCAAAGGAGGTCTCCTCGTGTCGAACCTCTTCGCCGATGTCCGCTGGATCTGGAAAAACGGCCAGCTCATCGAGTTCGAGAAAGCCACCATCCATGTGCTGACCCACGGACTCCACTACGGGTCGGGAGTCTTCGAGGGCATCCGCTGCTACAACGCCCTGAGCGGCCCCGGCATCTTCCGCCTGCCCGAGCACATCCGGCGGCTGGAGAACTCGGCCAAGGTCTACCGCATGGCCATCCCCTTCACCACCGAGGAGCTGATCGAGGCCTGCTGCGAGACGGTGCGGGCCAACGAGCTGGGAGCCTGCTACCTGCGGCCGATCGTCTTCCGCGGCTTCGGCCCGATGGGAGTCAACCCGCTGCGCTCGCCGGTGGAGATCTTCATCGCCGCCTGGCCGTGGGGCAAATATCTGGGCGAAGAGGCGGAGAACGGCGTGGACGTCTGCGTCTCCTCCTGGCGCCGCTTCTCGCCGGACGCCATCCCGGCGGCCGCCAAGGCCACGGGCAACTACCTGAACGCGCAGCTCATCAAGATCGAGGCGGTCACCAACGGCTACGTCGAGGGCATCGCCCTGGACGGCCGCGGATTCGTCAGCGAGGGCTCGGGGGAGAACGTCTTCCTGGTGCGCGACGGCGTCCTGACCACGCCGCCCCTGGGCTCGTCGGTGCTGGAGGGCATCACCCGCGACACGGTGATGCGGATCGCCCGCGACGCCGGCATCCCGGTGCAGGAGGATGTCATCCCCCGCGGCCAGCTCTACACCTGCGACGAGCTGTTCATGACCGGCACGGCGGCCGAGATCACCCCCGTCAAGTCGGTGGACAAGAACCCCGTCGGGCGCGGTGGTTGCCCTGGACCGGTCACTGCCCTTATCCTGAAGGAGTTTAAAGGCATCATCACAGGCGAAAGCGAGGATCGCTATGGCTGGCTGTACCCGGTTCATGCCCGGGTGCAGGATGCGGTGCCCGAAAGGCTTTAGATGAACATCAACGACCTGCTGAAGATCGCGGTGGAACGGAAGGCTTCCGACCTCCACCTCAAGGTGGGGAGCCATCCGGTGATCCGGGTGGACGGCGACCTGATCCCCCTGGGAGAGCTGAAGCGCCTGATGCAGGAGGACACCATCGCCATGGCGTTCTCCATGATGAACGCGCGCCAGAAGCAGCGCTTCAAGGAGGAGCTGGAGCTCGACATCGCCTACTCGGTGCCGGGCCTCGGCCGTTTCCGCTGCAACGTCTTCCAGCAGCGCGGCGCGGTGGGCCTGGTGCTGCGCGTCATCCCGGCGCGCATCCAGAGCGTCCGCGAGCTGATGCTGCCGCCGGTCCTCGAGAAGATCTGCGAGGAGCGCCGCGGCCTGATCCTCTGCACCGGCACCACCGGCTCGGGCAAGTCGACCAGCCTGGCGGCGATGATCGACTACATCAACTCGACGCGGACGGAGCACGTCATCACCGTCGAGGACCCGATCGAGTTCCTCCACCGCGACAAGAAGTCGATCGTCAACCAGCGCGAGATCGACGTCGACACCCACTCCTTCGCCGGCGCCCTGCGCGCCGCCCTGCGCCAGGACCCCGACGTCATCCTGGTGGGCGAAATGCGCGACTACGAGACGATCGAGACGGCGCTGCTGGCCGCCGAGACGGGCCACCTGGTGTTCTCGACCCTGCACACCCTGGACGCGACGGAGACGATCAACCGCATCATCTCGGTCTTCCCGCCGCACCACCAGAAGCAGATCCGCATCCAGCTCTCGCAGGTGCTGAAGTCGGTCATCTCCCTGCGCCTGGTGCCGCGGGCGGACGGCATGGGCCGCGTGCCCGCCGCCGAGGTGCTGATCTCGACGGCGTACATCCGGGAGTGCATCGAGAACAAGGAGAAGACCAAGTACATCCGCGAGCAGATCGCGCTGGGCACCAGCCAGTACGGCATGCAGACGTTCGACCAGTCGCTCTTCCAGCTCTACAAGAGCGGCCTGATCACCCTGGACGAGGCGCTCAAGCGGGCCACCAACCCCGACGAGTTCCGGCTCAAGATCCAGGGCGTGCAGTTCACGGCCGACGTCTCCCGCGAGCAGATGGAAGAGTCGTTGCAGATGCCCGGCGAGAACGATCTGCTGGGCGGGGATCTCAGCTTCGAGCTGGAGCAGAACTGAGGGCCTACGAGAAAGCCGTCCAGCTCCTCGCCGTCCGGGCCCACTTCCGGCGGGAGCTGGCGGCCAAGCTCGCCCGCCGCGCCTTTCCCCCCGAGGAAATCGAAGCGGCCCTCGACCGGTTGCGGTCCGAGGGATATCTCGACGACGGGGCCGCCGCCCGGGACTTCGTGGAGTCGCGACGCTCCAAAGGCGAGGGGCGGGCGCGCCTGCGGGCCGAGCTGCTGAAACGGGGGGCTGACGAGGACGCCGTCGGGACGGCCCTCGCCGATCTGCCGGACGACGACCTGCCCGCCGCCCGCGAGGCCGCCGCGAAGTGGGAGCGCAAGGGCGGCACCGACCCCAAGGCGCTCGCCCGCCATCTCGAACGCAAGGGCTTTTCCCGCCGTGCTATCGTTGCCGTTTTGAACGATCGGCCGGACGGCCTGGACATCGACGAATCATGAAGAGCGCAGACATCCGCAACAGCTTTCTCGAATACTTCCGCGAGCACGGCCATCGTGTGGTGCCGAGCTCGCCGCTGGTCCCGCAGGGCGACGCCACCCTGTTGTTCACCAACGCCGGCATGGTCCAGTTCAAGGACTACTTCCTCGGCGCCCAGAAGCCGGAGTCGCCGCGGGCGGCCTCGGTGCAGAAAGTCATGCGCGTCTCCGGCAAGCACAACGACCTGGAGAACGTCGGCCCCAGCCCGCGGCATCACACCTTCTTCGAGATGCTGGGCAACTTCTCTTTCGGCGACTACTTCAAGGAGGACGCCATCCGCTTCGGCTGGGACCTGGTCACCCGCGTCTGGGGCCTGCCCGCGGAGCGTCTCTTCGCCACCGTCTACCAAGAGGACGACGAGGCCTACGACCTGTGGAAGAAGCTGTCCACGCTGCCGGCCGAGCGCATCCACCGCTGCGGCAAGGAGGACAACTTCTGGGCCATGGGCGAGACCGGCCCCTGCGGCCCGTGCAGCGAGATCTTCGTCGACCTCTTCCCGGACCGGCCGCCGGTCTCCTGGGAGGAGGGCACGGAGTCCGGGCGCTACACGGAGATCTGGAACCTGGTCTTCATGCAGTACGACCGCGACGCCGAGGGGAACCTGACGCCGCTGCCCAAGCCGTCGATCGACACCGGCATGGGCCTGGAGCGGATCACCTCCGTGCTCCAGGGGGTCCATTCGAACTACGACACCGACCTCTTCCAGCCGATCCTCGCCGCCGCGGCCGAGCTCGCGCGGACGAAGTACGGCGCCGACGCCGAGAAGGACGTCTCCCTGCGGGTCATCGCGGACCACCTGCGGGCGGTCTCCTTCCTGCTGGCCGACGGCGTGATCCCCGGCAACGAGGGGCGCGGCTACGTGCTGCGCCGCATCCTGCGCCGCGCCGTGCGCCACGGCATGCGGCTGGGGTTCGAGGAGCCGTTCCTGCACAAGCTGGTGCCGGTGCTGGGCGAGGTCATGGGCGGCGCCTACCTGGAGCTGGCGGCCACGCGGCAGGCCTCGATGGCCACCGTCAAGGCCGAGGAGGAGAAGTTCCTCTCCACCGTGGCCAACGGCGCCCGCCAGGTGCAGGAGGAGATCGAGCGCCTGCGTCCCAAGGGCGAGACGACGCTGCCCGGCGCCATGATCTTCCGGCTCTACGACACCTACGGCCTGCCGCTGGAGGTGATCCGCGAGATCGCCGAGGAGGAGCGCTTCCGCCTCGACGAGCAGGGCTTCAACGAGGCCCTGGACGCCCAGCGCGAGCAGTCCCGCAAGGCCACGGCCGAGGTGCAGAACCGCCTTTCGGCCCTGCGCGAGGTGCTGCGCGGCCATGCCGAGCTGGCGGAGACCCACTTCGAGGGCTACGAGCGGACGGAGATGATCGAGACGCCGGCCGAGGTCGTGCGCCTCGCCACCTGGCGCGAGGGGTCGCCGGTGCGGGTCTCGACCCTCCAGAAGGGGCAGGCGGGCGTGGTCATCCTCGACCAGACCGTCTTCTACGCCGAGGCGGGCGGCGAGGTGGGCGACACCGGCGACATGCGCTGGGACGGCGGGCGCGCCCGGGTGGTGGACACCCAGAAGGACGGCGCGGGCGTCTACTTCCACTTCCTCGAGGTGGAGGAGGGGAGCCTGTCGCGCCACACCAAGGTGCAGCTCCGGGTGGAGCACGACCGGCGGCTGGCCATCCAGCGCAACCACACGGCCACCCACCTGCTGCATGCGGCCCTGCGCCAGACGCTGGGCAAGAGCGTTCGCCAGGCCGGCTCGCTGGTGGCGCCGGACCGGTTGCGTTTCGACTTCACCTATCACCGGGGCATGTTCCGGCAGGAGATCGAGCAGACCGAGGACCTGGTGAACGAGTGGATCCGCCGCTCGGTGGCCACCGAGATCGTCACCCGCACCTACCAGGAGGCCATCGCCGCCGGCGCCATGGCGCTGTTCGGCGAGAAGTACGGCGAGCGGGTGCGGACGGTCAACGTCCCCGGCTTCAGCCTGGAGCTGTGCGGCGGCTGCCACGTGCGCAACACCGGGGAGATCGGCCTGTTCGTCATCGAGACCGAGCGCGGCGTGGCCTCGGGCGTGCGCCGCATCGAGGCGCTGACCGGCACCTTCGCCATGGACGAGTACCGACGCCAGCGGGCCGCCTACCAGGAGCTGGTGCTGCGCCTGGGCATCCGCTCGGGGGATTACGACCAGCAGCTCCAGAAGGCGGAGCAGATCCGCCAGCGGCAGAACGAGCTGGAAGCCGAGATGCGGCGGCTGCGCATGCAGCTCGTCTCCGGCGCCGCCGCGCCCGGCGGCGAAGAGGAGATCCTGGTGGACGGCATCCGGGTGCTCGCCCGCGAGGTGCCGCCGGCCCCCGCCAACGAGTTGCGGGACATGGCGGACAACCTGCGCTCCAAGCTGGGCTCCGGAGTGGTGGTGATCGGCACCCGGAGCGAAGACAACGTCAGCCTGGTGGCGGCGGTCAGCAAGGACCTCGTCTCCAAGATCAAGGCCGGCGAGCTGGTCAAGACGCTCTCGGCCATCGTCGGCGGCGGCGGAGGGGGCCGTCCCGACTTCGCCCAGGCCGGCGGCAAGGAGCCGGAGAAGCTTCCCGCCGCGCTCGCCTTCGTCGAGGAGGCGGTGCGCGAGCAGCTCGGCGCCCGCTAGTGGCTCACTGGAAGATCACCACAACCTGTAGGGGCGGGGATCATCCCCGCCCTTTCCATTTCCCTCCGGGTCTTGCAATCTTCCTATTTCTGAATAAGATAGTTCCCAGCCGAAGCATCACCATCGATCGCTAGCACCAGGATCGCGGCGCTCTTTCAGAAGGGGCTGTCGTGAAGAGAACGGGCATCCGTGCCCTCGCCTGGCTGTTCCTCGCGCTCTGCGTCTGCCCCTCCATGGCGGCGGCTGGGGACGTGAAGGTCACCATCGGGGCGAGTGGCCGCAAGGTCATCCTGAACGAGAATTCCACGCAGCGCGCGCGGCGGCTGTCGACCCGTCTCGTCGCCAACCCGGATCCCGAGCTCGAACCTCTGATCCTCCAGCACAGCGGCGACCAGAACCTCGACCCGCAACTGGTCAGGGCGGTCATCCAGACCGAGTCCGGCTACAACCACCGCGCCGTCTCCAACAAGGGGGCCATCGGCCTGATGCAGCTCATGCCGGCCACGGCGAGCCTGCTCAAGATCGGCGATCCGCACGATCCGGCGGAGAACATCCGGGGCGGCACGCTGTACCTGCGCCAGATGCTCGACCGCTTCGCGGGCAAGGTGGAGCTGGCCCTGGCCGCCTACAACGCCGGTCCCGGAGCGGTGGAAAGGCACCGGGGGATCCCGCCGTACGCCGAGACCCGGGCCTATGTGCAGCGAGTGCTGTCGCTGTATCGCGGCGGCGACGTCTCCTTCGCCTCCATGTCCTCCAGCTCTGGCTCCGGCTCGGGCTCCGGTTCCTCCAACACCTGGACTGGCTACGGCGGCGTCCGCCGCAAGCCCTACGTCGTCCGCCAGGCCAACGGCCGGCCCCTGATCACGACCTCCCTGAGCGGCAAGCGGTAGTCCCGTGAAGCCTGGTTCCGCCCGGGCCCGGGTGGCATAGAATGCCACCCGGCCGCACGTGTGCCTTCGAAGCCGATGCTCAACCTGCCCAACCTGCTCTCGCTGTTCCGCATCCTGCTGGTGCCGCCGCTGGTCGTCGTGCTGCTCACCAAGTTCGACGGCAAGGAGTGGTGGGGCCTCGGCCTGTTCCTGCTGGCGTCGGTGATGGACTTCCTGGACGGCTACCTGGCGCGGCGGCGGCAGCAGGTCACCCGCCTGGGCACCCTGCTCGACCCGGCGGCGGACAAGATCCTGATCTCGGCGGCCTTCATCTCCCTGGTGGAGCTCGATCCCCGGGTCGTGCCGGCCTGGATGGTGGTGGTCATCATCGCCCGCGAGTTCGCGGTGACCTCGCTGCGCAGCTTCGCGGCGGCCGAGAACCTGGTGATCCCCGCCGGCCTCTCGGGCAAGATCAAGACCACCGTGCAGATCATCGCCATCGCCCTGTTGATCATCTACAACCAGTTGGGTGAGTTCCGGCACCTGGCGCCCATCTCGCTCTGGGTGACGGTGATCATCACCGCCTACTCCGGCATCGAGTATTTCGTGCGCTTCGCCCGGCTCATCCTGCGGGGAGGGGGCGCGGTGCCGCCCGCTCAACCGCCAGGTTCGAGGATCTGACGGGCCACATCCTCCACGGCCGCCGCCAGGACCTCCGGAACTTCTTCCTGAAGGAAGTGACCCGCCCCGGTCCGCGTGACCGGAGCCCGGGGAAACGCCCGCTCGTGCCGGCCCAGGGCGCGCCCGAGGATGGGGTCCTTCATCCCCCAGACCAGGGCCATGGGTCCTTCGAAGGACCGGATCCAGGCTTCGCCCCGGCGCAGGGCGGGAACGCTGGGGTGGTCGGGACCGTCGGGCACCATCCTAGCGAGGGCAAGCGGCGCGACGCGGTCCTTCCAGGTTCGTAGAGGCCACCGGTAGGCCCGGGCCACCTCGCCGCGGATCGAATTCCTATCCCCCTGGACCCTTCCCATCACGGTCTGGGGAACTCCCAGGCCCCGGAACGCGAGGTCGCTGATTCCCGGCATCCGGGCGAACCTGTGGAACCAGGTCCCCCGGGGATGGTCCGGGATCGACACCGCCGTGTTGCCCAGCACCACGCCGGCGATCCGCTCCGGCAGCCGGGCTCCCACCTGGGCCGCGACCGGTCCACCCCAGTCCTGCGCGACCAGGACGATCCCCCGGAGGTCCAGCCTCTCGATGAGCTCCGCCATCGCCATCCCATGCCGCTCCACGCTGTGATCCTCGATGCGGGGCAGCCGGTCGGACAGCCCGAGCCCGAGGAGGTCCGGGGCTACGCACCGGAAGCCGGGAAGCAGGGCGATCACCTTTCGCCACAGGAAGCTCCAGGTGGGATTGCCATGGAGCATCACCACCGGCCGGGCGGCGGGGTCGCCGTGGTCGATGAAGTGGATGCGCCGCCCGGCGTCGGGCCCGGTCTCCAACACGTAAGCGGAGCGCCGGAAAGGGAGGTGGGGGACCAGGAAGCCGGGGAGGGGCGGCGGGGCGGCGAAGGGCATGACGTTATTTCGAGGAAGTTCGAAGGGTTCCTGAAAGGGCCTCTCAAAACCCTTGTTCCACTAGGGTCTTTCAGATTGGAAGGCGATTTTACGTCTTTATAGGGTGTGCGGACACCCTCGCCCGAACGGCACGACGGCAGTTATCGCCTGCTCTTCTCCCATCCGAGGATGGTGGAGGACCTGTTGCGAGGATACCTGCCGGAGGTCGCGGGAGCCGGGTCCCTGGAGAAGAGGAACGGGGTCTACCTGAGCGACCGCCTGGAACGGCGGGAACAGGATCTGGTCTGGCGGCTTCGCGGCCCTGACGGTCCCGTATACCTTCTCCTGGAGTTCCAATCCGAGCCCGATCCTCGGATGGCCCTCCGGAGCTCCGTCTACTCCGGTCTGTTCCTCCAGGATCTGATCCGCAGCGGCGAGATTCCCCGCTCGGCGGAGCTGCCGTCCGTCCTGTGCTTGGTGCTCTATAACGGCCCGGGGAGATGGACTGAGCGCCCGGACGCTCCCTTCCGGCTCATCGACGTCTCTCGCGCCCCGCTCCCGCCCGATCCGGACAACCTGGTGCGGTTGCTCTTCGACCTGGAGCGCAGCCGCACCCCGGAGGAGCTTGAGCTGCCCATCGAGAGGCTGGGCCGGCTGCTGGCGGGTCCGGAGCACGCAGACCTCAGACGGGCATTTCTGGCATTCTTGAAAGAGTCTCTGTTGCCGGGGAGGTTCCCAGGCGCGCGGATTTCTGCGATAATTGGTCTTGAGGAGATACGGCCGATGCTACGACACACTGTCATGGAGTGGACCCGGGAGTGGGAGAGGAACGGGTTGGAGAAAGGCTTGGAGCAAGGGCGCCGGGAAGGCGAGGCTCAACTGTTGGTTCGCCAGCTTGAGTTCAAATTCGGCAGGCTCCGCCCTGCGGAGCGGGCGCGGTTGGATGTGGCGGACCCGGAGACTCTCCTCCAGTGGGCCGAGCGCATCCTGACCGCCCGGTCTCTGGACGAGGTCTTCGCGAGCTAGTTCCCCAGCTCCACCATCGCCCACCGCGGCGGGCACCAGAAGCGGACCGGCAGCACCGACATCCCGATTCCCGAGTTGATGTAGAGCGTCGTCGTCCCTCGCGCGTTGGGGGCGGCGAATTCGAAGCGGCCCAGGTCGTAGTAGGGACCCAGGGAGGAGCGAGTGGTCAGCGCTCCGAAGAGGGGGAGGCGCACCTGGCCGCCGTGGGTGTGGCCGGCCAGCACCGCGGCGAAGCCTCTACGCGAGGCCTCCCGCACCACGTCCGGCACGTGGGAGAGGACGACCACCGGCGTGTCCGGCGAGATCTCCGGGCTGCGGGCCAGCGCCATCTCGATGCGCGTCCCCCGCGCCCCTACGCGGAAACCGCGAGGCTGGGCCGACAAGGGCTCGTCCAGCAGCACCCTCCCGCCGTGGTCCACCACCCGCAGGTTGCGGTAGGCCACCGTGCCGCCTCCCGAGGCCCAGAGGCCCACGGTTCCCGAGACGGGCCGTAGTCTCGAACGGTCCTCGCCCACGGCCTGCCAGTTCCCTGGCTCCTCCCGGTCTACGGGCCAGATCTTCGCGCGGACGACCAGACGGTCCGGCTCCACGTCCGTCCGCACCCGCAGCCGGTACCAGCGCTTCGCCTCGGGGCGGACGCCCGTGCTCGTGCGGCCGGTCAGGGCCGAGCCGTGGACGAACATCCCGAAGGCGCCCTCGTCCAGATTCCAGCGCGAGCCGTCGCGGCTGATCTCGATCAGGCGGTCCTCGCCCAGGACGTAGCGGCTGTGCAGGGCGATCCCCACCCCCGCCTCCTCGTTGTCGATCCAGGCGTCGCAGGTCACCTCGTAGCCGCTCCAGGCCAGGGGGCCTCCAGCGTCCGCCAGGCTCGCCGGCGCGGGGTCGTAGTGGCTGTAGAAGTTCCGGTAGGGCTCGCCCCGCTTGGCGCCGTAGAGCCGGGCGCCGTCCACCTCCACGAGGCGGAACGGCGGGCGGTATCGCGGCCCCAGATGGTCGTAACCCACCTGCTGGTTCAGCCCCAGGAGCAGAATGCCGCCGCCGGGGCCGATCAGCCGCCCTTCGTTGGACAGCCACTCCAGACCGCCCTGGTCGAGCAGGCCGACCAGCGCCCCCTGGTGCTCGCTGTGGCCCTGGACGGCGTAGACGGGCGCGATCCGCCGCAACTGGCTGACGAAGGCGGCCACGGCCCGGGCGTTGTGCTCGAACCCTTCGGGGCCGGGCACGTCCTTGATGAGGTCGCCGCTGATGACGATCAGATCCGGGGCCGAGCGGCCGATCTCCTCCAGCAGGCGGTCGTGCAGCGTCATCTCGCCGCGGATGTGCAGGTCCGAGAGGTGCGCCACGCGGGTCCGGAAGGCGGAGAGGTCGATCGATACGTCGTCCCGGAAGAGGAGGACGCGGGGCTCGAACCGCCAGGCGTAGGTCAGCCCCGTCAGGCAGACCAGGACCCCCAACAGCGCGAGGCGGATCTTCAAGCCAGGAGCCTCAGGAACCAGCCGCCTTGCGGGCATGGTGATCGCGGATGGGGATCATGGGAGCGCCCGTATGCGGTGCACGCGCATCAGGTTGGTGAGGGGCCGCTCGCGCACGGGGTGACCCATGAGGATGATGATGCGGTCGCCCGGCTGGACCAGCTTCGCTTCCAGGAGCTTGCGTTCCACGACCTGGACGATGTCCTCCAGGCTCCCCACCTGGAACTCGGCCACGAACGGACGCACGCCCCAGACGAGTTGGATCTGGCGGGCTACCCTGGGGTCGGGAGTGAAGGCCATGATGGGGGACTCCGGCCGGTACCGCGCCACCAGACGGGCCGTGAAGCCGCTCTGGCTGAACGCCACGATCCGGCTGGCCTCCAGCTCCTCGGCCACGTGGACGGCCGCCGCGGAGACCATGTCCGGCACCTCGAGGGCCGCCTCGTCGATCTCCGCCTCGGCGGGATCGAGCGCGAAGGCCCTGCGGGCGTGGATGTGGCCGAGCGGCTCGGCGGTGTGATGCTGCATCTCCTCCCGGTGGTACTCCTCCGCCTCCTGGATGATCCGCGCCATGGTTTCCACGACCAGGACGGGATACTTGCCGGCCGCCGTCTCGCCCGAGAGCATGAGGGCGTCGGCGCCGTCGAACACGGCGTTCGCCACGTCGGTCGCCTCGGCCCGGGTGGGGCGGGGCTGCTCGATCATCGACTCCAGCATCTGGGTCGCCACGATCACCGGCTTGCCGGCCGGCCGGCCAGCGGCGATGATCCGCTTCTGCAGCACCGGCACCCGGTAGAGCGGCACCTCCACGCCGAGGTCGCCGCGGGCGACCATCAGACCGTCCGCCGCCTCGGCGATCTCGTCCAGGCGGACGATGGCGGTGGCGCGCTCGATCTTGGCGATGATGGGGATGCGCCCGCCGGCCCCCTCCACCACGGCGCGGATGGCTTCGACGTGCGAGCCTTCGCCCACGTAGCTGGCGGCCAGGTAGTCGGCACCCTCGGCCACGGCGAACGCGATGTCCGAGCGGTCCTTCTCGGAGATCTCGAACGGCAGGTTGGTGTCCGGCAGGTTGAGCCCCTTGCGGGTCTTCACCGGACCGCCATTGACCACCCGGGCCCTCACCCGGTCCCCCGTCCGGGACTCGACCCGCAGCTCGATCAGACCGCTGTCGATCAGCACCCGTTCGCCGGGCTCCAGGTGCTCCAGGACTTCCGGGTCGACGGGTAGGTCCACGCCGGGGGACTCGGTGCCGAGGACCACTTCCTGGTTGGGCTTGAGCATGCGGGGCTCGTCGTGGATGAGGCCGAGACGGTAGCGGGGACCCATCAGGTCCAGCACCACCGGCAGGTGGCATCGCTCCTCGTCGGCGATGCGCCGCACGCGGCGGAGGGTCTCCCGGTGCTGTTCCTGGGTGCCGTGGGAGAGGTTCAGGCGGAACAGGTCGACGCCGGCCCGGACGAGCCCCCGCAGCACCGTCTCATCCCGGCTCACGGGCCCCAGCGTCGCCATGATCTTCGCTCTTCGTTCCATGGGGCGGGAGTATATCCATCCGGGAAGCCGGCCCCGGGGCCGGCGTGTTACCATTCGCGTCCCCAAGGACGCGCGGCCCATCCGCGCACCCCCGGTGAGGTTTTCCCATGTTCGACGGTTTGCAAGATAAGCTCCAGAACGTCTTCCGCCAGCTCAAGGGCGAGGGCAAGGTCACGCCCGAGGCGCTGGACGCGGCGCTGCGCCAGATCCGCATGGCGCTCCTCGAGGCCGACGTCCACTTCCGCGTCGTCAAGCCGTTCATCGACCGGGTGCGCGAGCGCGCCCTGGGCCAGGAGGTCCTGGAGAGCCTCACCCCGGCCCAGCAGGTCGTCAAGATCGTCCGCGACGAGCTCAGCGCTCTCCTGGGCGACGAGGGGACCGAGCTGCGCATGGACGGCCGGCCCACGGTCATCATGCTCTGCGGACTCCAGGGCTCCGGCAAGACGACCACCGCCGGCAAGATCGCCAAGCGCCTCAAGAAGCGCGGCCGCCACCCGATCCTGGTCGCCGGCGACCTCCAGCGCGCCGCCGCCGTCGAGCAGCTCAAGCAGGTGGGCCAGGGCGTCGAGGTGCCGGTCATCGAGCCCGAGCCGGGGGAGAAGGTGGTCGCCCTCGGCGAGCGCGCCCTGAACACGGCCCGCCAGCGCGGCCACGACGTGGTCATCATGGACACCGCCGGCCGCCTGCACGTCGACGAGGCGCTGATGGAGGAGATCCGCCAACTGGCCGGCCGCATCGAGCCGCACGAGATCCTCTTCGTGGCCGACTCCATGACCGGCCAGGACGCCGTCAAGAGCGCCGAGCAGTTCGCGCAGGTGCTGCCGCTGACCGGCGTCATCCTCACCAAGCTGGACGGCGACTCCCGCGGCGGCGCGGCGCTCTCGATCCGCACCGTGGCCCGGGTGCCGATCCGCTTCGTGGGCATCGGCGAGAAGGCGGACGACCTGGAGCTGTTCCATCCCGAGCGCATGGCCTCGCGCATGATCGGCATGGGCGACATCCTGTCGCTCATCGAGAAGGCCGAGCGCGGCATGGACTCCGCCGAGACCGAGCGCCTGGCCAAGCGGATGGTCAGCCAGCAGTTCACCCTGGAGGACCTGCGCGACCAGCTCCGGCAGATCCGCAAGCTCGGTCCCCTGGCTTCGGTCCTGGAGATGCTCCCCAAGGTGGGGCCCCTCCGCGGGCTCGACTCCGCCAGCGTGGACGAGGGCGGCCTCAAGCGCGTCGAGGCCATCATCAACTCGATGACGCCCAGGGAGCGCCAGCGTCCGGACGTCCTCAACGGCAGCCGCAAGAAGCGCATCGCCATGGGCTCGGGCACCTCGGTCGCCGAGATCAACCGTCTGCTGAAGCAGTACAAGCAGATGCAGAAGATGATGAAGGGCGTCCAGGGCAAGTGGCTGCGCCGGGCCATGGGAGCGGGCGGCGGTCAGGCGCGGGCGTAGTCCTTTCTTCAACCTTACCTGCACATTCAAAAAAGAGGATAATTCTTCTTCCCGCCCCTTCCGGATGAGCCGGACGGGGTGTCGAAGGAGATTTGCCCTATGAAGATGAAGATGCTTTCCCTGGGTGGCGCGCTGGCGCTCTGCATCATGGCTCTGGCGACGACGGCCGAAGCGGCGCGTTACGACTGCGCAGCGGCGAAGAAGCAGTGCCTGGCCGGCTGTCCCTGCGCCCTGTTCGAGTGCTATCCGGGCCAGGGCTACTCGATCTGCTCCTGCCCGATCTGGTGCCCGCCGGAATCGTAGGACTGTTGATGTAGGAAGGAGCGCGGGGGCGAGCGTTCCGGTGCCCTCGCGCGATTGCTCAGCCGATCCCCTCCGTCACTGACTGACGATCGTCACCGACTCCAGCACCTGCAGGGTCTCGCAGGGAGCCTGGTTGGGCGTGAAGGCCGGATCCACACAGAGGATCGGGCTCTGCGGGTCCGCGGCGTCGATCGGGTAACAGCCGAAGGCGGGCTGGGGCTCGCAGGTGGACTCCACCTTGTAGACCATGGGGAGGACCGCGATCACGGTCTGCCCGAGCTCTTCGAGTTGGGCCAGGGTCTTCGGAAGGTCGGCGATGGTGACCGTCCGCATCTCGGCAGCCGGAAGGATGGAGGCCGTGAGGAACAGAGCGAGGAAGATGATCTTGCGCATGGTCTCGATTCCTTCTTTGTGGGACGGGGGATCCTGCCCCCGTGAAGGTCGCAATGCACAATGCGGGCCTGAACGACCTGGGCATGGCGTCATCGGCCCGCCACATAAGCTTATGGGCTCAGCCGATGAGCTTATCGGGAGAGATATAAGGCCATGGGCTCGTCCCCTGAGCTTATCGGCCGGGAAATAAGGCCATCTGCTCGCCACATAAGCTTATGGGCTGAGCCGATGAGCTTATCGGCGGAAATATAAGGCCATGGGCTCGCCCCATGAGCTTATCGGGCCGGATATAAGCTCATCGGCTCCCCACATAAGCTTCTGGACTCAGCCGATAAGCTTATTGGCGGAGATATAAGGCCATGTCCTCGCCACATGAGCTTATCGGGCCGGAGATAAGCTCACCGGACGGGGACATGGCGCCATCTGTCCATCCCATGGCGCCATGTGTCCTGACAGGGTCTGACAGAGGCTCCTAACAGTAGAAGGTCGTGGTCGGGAAGCAGACGTTAGGCTCGCACGTGCCGTCGCAGGTGAAGTTGCAGGTCTGCGTCCGGCAGCCGATCAGGGTGGTCGGCGCCTGTCCCTGAGCGTGCGCCAGATCCGAGGGGTCCAGCAGCCGGAGGGTCTCACGACTCAACTTCAGCTTCGCGGTCCTCTTCATGAGGGTCTCCTTTGCGAGTCTCCGGGGGCGGATCTGCCTCCAGAGATATGGCTATCTCTAAGGCGACCCTGGAGAGGAGACCGTTACACTCCCCTCCGGGCCCTTCCCTGTTGTTTGGCGATCCGTCCGCCCTCTGCTACACTTGGCAGCCTTTGCCGCGCCCGGCTTGGGACGTAGTCTGCCCTGGCGCGATCCGCAACAGAGAAGAAGAGACTCGGAGGCTTTCAGATGCTGAAGATTCGGCTGCGCCGCATGGGCGCCCGGAACAACCCCTTCTACCGCGTCGTGGTGTCGGACTCGCGCAACACCCCGACCGCCGCCGCGGTGGAGGAGATCGGTTACTACGACTCCACCAAGAACCCCGCCCAGGTCAACCTGGACGCCGGCCGGATGGAGTACTGGATCGGCAAGGGCGCGCAGCTCTCGCCGACCGTCAAGAAGCTGCTGGCCCAGACCCGGAAGAGCGCCTGAGCATGCCGGAGCTGGCCGACGATCTCAAGGAGCTCGCCCGGTTGCTGGTGGACCAGCCCGACGACGTCGAGGTCCAGGAGATTCCCAGCCGGCGCGGCGGCGGCGTGCTCGAGCTGAAGGTCGCTCCTGACGACCTCGGCAAGGTCATCGGACGCCAGGGACGGACCGCCCGGGCCATGCGCACGCTGCTGGAGACCCGCGAGGACCGGCGGGGAGTGCGCTATGAGCTCGAAATCCTCGAAGACTGAAACCCCCAAGGCCGCGGCGGCGCGGCGCGACGACCTGCCGGAGATGGTGGCGGTCGGCCGTGTGCTCCGTCCGCAGGGCGTCAAGGGGGAGGTGGTGGTCGAGGTGCTCTCGGACGTCCCCGGCCGCTTCCAGAAGGGGAGCCGGGTGCTGGGCGTCCGCGAAGGCGCGCCTTCCCTCTCCCTGGTGGTCGCGGCGGGCCGCCCCCACAAGGGCGGCGCGGTGGTCCGCTTCGAGGGGTACGAGGACCGCGACCGGGCCGAGGAGCTGCGCGGGCTGGACCTGGAAGTCCCCCGGTCCGAGGTGCCCAGGGCGCCGAAAGGCACCTACTACCAGTACGAGCTGCTGGGCTGCCTCTGCCGCGACCAGGGCGAAGAGCTGGGCCGCGTGGTCGAGGTGAAGGAGGACGGCGGCGGGGTGATGCTGATCGTCGAAGGGGACGGCCGGCGGGTGCCGGTGCCGTTCGTGCGCGAGTTCCTGCGCGAGGTGGACGTGGAGGCCGGCCGCATCGAGCTGGCCCTCCCCGAGGGATTGCTCGAGGCATGCGCGTCCGCGTCCTGACGATCTTCCCGGAGCTGTTCGAGTCCTTCCTCTCGGCCAGCCTGATCGGCAAGGCGCGCGAGAAGGGGCTCCTGGAGGTGACGGTCCACGACCTGCGCGACTGGACGGAGGACCGCCACCGCAGCGTGGACGACGAGCCCTACGGCGGCGGCGGCGGCATGGTGATGACCGCGCCGCCGTGGATCCGCGCCGTGCGCGGCGTGGGAGGCCCTGTTGAGGGGGACAATCGCGCCTGGCGCGTCCTGCTGTCCCCCCAGGGGCGGCGGCTGGACGACGCCAGGGTGCGGGAGCTGGCGGAGAAGGAAGAGCTGGTGCTCCTCTGCGGGCGCTACGAAGGGATCGACGAGAGGGTGCGGAAAACGGTCGTCGACGAGGAGGTCTCGATCGGCGACTATGTGCTTTCCGGGGGCGAGTTGCCGGCGATGGTGTTGATCGAGGCGCTCTCCCGGCAGGTGCCCGGGGTGGTGGGGCTGGCCGACTCGGTGGCGAACGACAGCTTCCGGAGCGGCCTGCTGGACCACCCGCACTACACGCGTCCGCCGGTGGTGGAGGGGCTCGCGGTCCCCGAGGTGCTGACCTCGGGGGACCATGCGAAGATCCGCCGCTGGCGGCAGCGCGAGGCCCTGAAGGCGACGCTGGAGAAGCGTCCGGACCTGCTGGAACGGCCGGAGGCGCTGGCGGATTTGACCCCGGAGCAGCGGCGCGAGCTGGAGGCCCTGCGCGGCGCCGGGGTGGGAAAAACGTGACGGCTGCTTGCGCGGCCATGCTGAAATCGAAATAATGACGGCACCGTCCCTTGGGCGTTCCGTCAGTTGCGAGGTGAGTCATGAACCAGTTGGATCAGGTTGAGAGTGTCTATCTGCGCCCCGGAGCGCCCGAGTTCAATCCTGGGGACACGATCCGCGTCCACGTCCGCGTGGTCGAGGGTGACAAGCATCGGATCCAGGTCTTCCAGGGCGTGGTGATCGCCCGCCGCGGTGGCGGCACCCGGGAGACCTTCACGGTGCGCAAGATCTCCGGCGGCGTGGGCGTCGAGCGGATCTTCCCGCTGCATTCGCCCAACGTGGACAAGATCGAGCTCATCCGCCGGGGGCGGGTACGCCGGGCCAAGCTGTACTACCTGCGGAACCTCCGCGGCAAGGCGGCCCGCATCGACGAGCGCCGGGAAGACAAGGGCCGGACGTAGGCCGGCCGCCGGCGTCCGGAGCCTGTAGCCCGGAGGCCGCTGAGAAAGGAGTCGCGGTGACCAGGGCGGCGAGAGCGGCGTCCCAGCCGGCCCGGGCGATGATCGAGCTGTTCCTCGAAGCCTACCGCCTTCACCTGCTGCGCGGGTTGGAGGAGGGGCTGTCGCGGTGCGGCTTCGGTCTGATCGCCGGGGTGGACGAGGTGGGACGGGGCTCGCTCGCCGGTCCGGTGGTCGCCGCCGCGGTGATCGTGGACGGCTGTTGCCTGGTGCCCGGGGTGGATGACAGCAAGTGCCTCACGGCGCCCGAGCGCGAGCGCGCCGCCGCGGCCATCCGCTCCTCCTGCGTCGCCTGCGCCGTGGCCGCCGTCCCCCCCGACGTCATCGACCGCGTCAACATCCTCGAAGCCAGCCGCCAGGCGATGCGCGAGGCCCTGTCGCGCCTGCGGCCGGTCCCGGACTGCGCGGTGATCGACGCGACTCCCCTGCCGGGCTTCTCCTTCCCCTGCCTGCCGGTGGTCCGCGGCGACTGCTTCAGCTACGCCGTGGCCTGCGCCTCGATCCTCGCCAAGGTGGAGCGCGACCGCATGATGGTCGAGCTCGACCAGACCTATCCCCAGTACGGCTTCGCCGCCCACAAGGGCTACGCGGTGCCCGAGCACCAGGAGGCCCTGCGCGAGTACGGGCCGTGCCCCGTGCACCGGCTGACCTTCAAGCCGGTGCTCCCCCGCGAGGCCCGCTGCTGATGGCCGTCCAGCGCGAGCAGGTCGTCCAGACCGCCGAGAAGTACGTCCAGCGCGGCAAGATCGAGCCGGCGATCCGGGAGTACCGCAAGCTCCTTTCGGACAATCCGAACGACATCAACACGCTGAACCGGATCGGCGACCTCTACGCCCGCATCCAGAAGATCGACGAGGCCGTCGACTTCTTCACGCAGATCGCGGAGCAGTACTCGATCGAGGGCTTCTTCGTCAAAGCCATCGCGATCTACAAGAAGATCATCAAGCTGGACCCGACGCGGCTGGAGGTCTACGAGAAGCTGGCCGAGCTCTACCACAAGCAGGGGCTGGTCAACGAGGCGCGGACGCAGTACCAGGTCCTGGCGGACTACTACCAGAAGCACGCCAACGCGGCCTCGGCCATCGCCGTCTACCAGAAGATGGCGGACCTGGAGCCGAACAACCCGACGTACCACGTCAAGCTCGCCGAGATCTACCAGCAGCAGCAGCTCACCGAGAAGGCGGTCAACGAGTACCGGCTGATCGCCGAGATGATGCTGGCGCACGGCCGCTCCACGGACGCGGCCCAGGTCTACGAGCGGGCGCTGGACATCGACAGCAGCAACGTCGGGTTCATCAACGACGCCATGCTGAAGCTCAGGGAGTCGGGCAACGCCACGGCGGCGGCCCGCTTCCTGGCGCACGCCGTGGAGCGCAACCCGCAGGCGGTGGGCCTCGCCCGCATGGCGCACGTGGCCGAGCCGGAGGTCGAGGCGGAGCCGGAACCCGCTCCCGCTCCGCCGCCTCCCAGGGCCGCCGAGCCGGTCCCGCCGCCGCGCCCCGAGCCGCCCGCCCCGGCGCCTCTCCCGCCCATGCCGGTGGAGGAGGAGGAGCCGCGGAGCGCGACCTTCGTAGGGCAGCACGAAGAGCAGTCCTATGAGGACTACATGGCCACCGCGGTGCAGGAGGCGCAGGCGCCTCTGGTCACCCCGCCAGTTACGGCGCCGGCCGCCGAGGAGACCGAGATCGAGCTGGACCTCGACGAGGTCTTCGTCCTCGACATCGACGGGGAGGAGGAGCCCACCAGCCTCGTGAAGCCGCCGCCGGACATGGCGAGCGGCGAGGGGCTGCGGCTGGGCTCCGCATGGAAGTCCGGCGACGAGGAGACGCCCGTTCCCGCCGCGGCCGTCCAGGAGCCCGAGCCGTACGTGGAGCCGTACGCGGAAGAAATTGAGGTCGACTTCTCGGATGTCGAGGTGGACACCTACGCCCTGACCGGCGAGGACTTCCCGTCGCTGACCGCCAGCGGCGAGATCGTCCTGGAGCTGGAGGAGCCCGACCTGCCGCGCCTCGATTCGGTGGTCTGGAGCCTGGAGGAGGAACCCGCCGCGGTCGAGGCGCCCCGGGAGATCGACGCCGACTTCCTGGAGCGGACCGCCGCCGAGCTGCAGCCCCGGCCGCCGGAAAGGGACGAGGACCTGGTCAGCGAGGCCGAGGTCCTGGCCAAGTACGGCCTGGAGGAGAAGGCCCTGGAGCGCCTGCGCGAGGCGCTGCGGATCAAACCGCACAGCCTGCTGGCCTACGCGGCGATGATCCAGATCCACCTGGAGGCGGGGCGCCACGAGCGGGTGGCGGAGCTGGCCCCGGCCATGGCCCGGGCCGCCGCCGAGGTCCGCGATGCCCAGGCCTGGCCCGCCATGCGGCGGAACCTCCAGGAAGCCGGCTACCGTCTGGACGGCGACCGGGTCGTGGCCGGTCCCCAGGGACCGATCATGGAGGAGCCCGCGCCGGCGCCGGAGCCCGAGGCCGCCTCCCCGTTCTCGCTGGGGATGGACCTGGAAGTCGAGCCGGAGATCGAGCTGGAGGTGGACTTCGAGCTGGAGTCCTTCCAGACCGGGGAGCTGCTCAGGCCGCTTCCGGAGCTCGCGCCCGAGCCGGAACCCGAGCCGCCGCCCGCACCGGAGCCGGTCCAGGAGACGCCCGCGCCGGAGCCCCCTCCGGGCGCCGCCGCCCCGGCCTCGCGCAAGCGCTCGAAAGAGCTGGACCAGATGCTGGAGGGCCTGCTGGGTGGAAAGCCGAAGCGGCCCGCCGCCCGTCCGGCCGCCGCGCCGCCGCCCGCACCGGAGCCGCCTCCCGCCGCTCCGGTCGCCGCCGCGCCACCGCCCGCACCGGCTCCCGCGCCGGCCGGACCGGCCCTGTTCAATCCTCTCGAGATCGGCGAGATGATCGAGCGGGAGGACGATCTCGACTGGATGCCGGCGGCGAGCTCCGAGACCGGCCTGCCCTCGCAGCCCCCCGCCGCGGCGCCTTCTGGCAGCGTCGCGAGCGTCTTCCCGGGCCTGGACGACACCGGCGGCGGCTGGCTCGACGAGGCGGAGCGCCACCGTCCGGCCCAGGCCGGCTCGGACAGCCTCTTCGACGACGAGGACGATTTCTTCGATCTCGCCGCCGAGCTGGAGCAGGAGCTTTCCCAGGAGGACGTCTTCCACGGCGACACCATGCAGCAGGCGGAGCAGTCGCTGGAGGAGATCGTCGAAGGGTTCAAGAAGGGCGTGGCCGAGCACCTCTCGCCCACCGACTACGACACCCATTTCAACCTGGGGATCGCCTACCGCGAGATGGGCCTGCTGGACGAGGCCATCGGCGAGTTCCAGGTCGCCGCCAAGGATTCCGGCCACCTCGTCCTCTGCTGCTCCATGCTGGGCCTCTGCTTCCTCGACAAGGGCCTGCCCGAGCTGGCCATCAAGTGGTACCGGCGCGGCCTCGAAGCCCCCGAGATGAGCGAGGAGGACACCCTCGGCCTGCTCTACGACCTGGGCTGCGCCTACCTTGCGATCGACGACCAGGCCTCCGCCTACAAGGCGTTCGTGGATCTCTACGGGATCAACACGAATTACCGGGACGTGGTGGCGCGGATCGAGGAGCTGGGGCGGGATCGGTAGGCCCTCACCACCCCGACCCTCCTCTCCCGACCCCTCCCACCCTCCCTCACCGGGAGAGGAGGGAGAACTGCAAGGACACCAAAGTCCCCGACCGTCCCTGGTGTCCTTGAGGTCCTTTCTCCCCTCTCCCGGTGAGGGAGGGTGGGAGGGGTCGGGAGAGGGGCCGGGGGTGAGGGTTCGGGTTGCACGCCCCCGCCGGACCTTATACCGTTACCGCCCATGGACCACGGGCGCCAGCACCATCACCCTCGCGATCCCCTCGCTCTGGATCTTTCCGAGCGCCGCCACGTCCAGGTGCGGCGCGTCGACGAGTGCCGGACGCTCGACGAGGTCTTCACTCACTGCCTGCCGGCCTTCGGCGGCGCCTACCTGCGGCGTATCTACAAGATCCTCGACCAGGCGATCGGGGCGGGCTGCCCGCTCACCCTGGCCATCGCCGGTCCGGTGACGGTCTCGGGCCAGCACCAGACCTGGCTGATCCCGCTCCTGGAAGCGGGCTGGGTGGCCTACCTCAGCACCACGGACGCGGTCTGCTACCACGACGGCCACCGCAGCCTCGACGAGCACTACGCGGCGAGGGTCCGATCTTCGAGGTGCCCATCTTCGGCGACGACGGCGCGCTGCGCGACGAGAAGACGATCCGCGTCACCGACATGGCGTTCGACGAGGACGTGCTGTTCGAGCAGGACCGCTTCATGACGGCCTGCCTGCTGCTCCCCGAGTTCCAGAAGAGCATGACCGGCACCGAGCTGCGCTACCGGCTGGGGCGCATCTACGCGGCCCAGGAGGAGAAGAACGGCATTCAGCCGGGGCTGCTGGCGACCTGCCACCGGCTGGCCATGCCGATCTTCGTCGGCGCGCCCGGCGACGGCAGCCTGTTCCTCAACTCGATGAAGCTGTGGGCGATGAAACAGGCCGGCCTGATCGACAGCTACGACTTCTCGCTCGACCTCCACGCCGAGGTCTTCGAGTCCTGCGCCTACCACTACTGGGGGCTCTTCGATCACCCGGCCCGCTCGCTCGCCACCCTGATCCTGGGCGGCGGCGTGCCGAAGAACTACAACCTCCAGCCCGAGCCGGCGCTGGGCCAGGTCCTGGGCCTCGAAGGCATCCGCGGCTACACCTTCGACGTCCAGATCGTCAGCGCGCCGGTCACCGAGGGCTCGCTCTCCTCGTGCCCGCCGGCCGAGGCCGTGACCTGGGGCAAGGTGGACCGCGACACCTACCAGCAGACGACGGAGAGCGTGCAGGCCGACTACTCCATGGTCATGCCGTTCCTGGTCAAGGCCCTGCTGGACAAGCGCGCGCACTACGCCCGCCGCGCCGGGGAGATCGGCGAGGAGGCGCTGTTCAAGGAAGACCCCAGCGCCGCCGGCTACCTCCGCTCGCGGGAAGGCTACCGCCTCTACGAGAACCGGGATCCGATCGTCGGGAAGCTCGCCGAGAAGGTGCGGGAGAACGGCGAGTGGCTCCTGAAGACCTTGCGGTACCCCTTGGCCGTAGGCGAGGGGTAAGCTCCCGCCTGAACGTCTGATCGGATTGCGGCTGCGGCAGTCGCGATTCGAAAATCCTCCTAAAATTCATCTTGACAAACATTCTTTCTCTGCTATGTTTCTATGAAACAAGGAGGACTTAGAAATGGCTGTACGTGGTAGAAGGTCGGTCTGTGCCGTCGCTATGTGTCTGGGTTTCCTGACTGCCTCTGTGGAAGGAAAGCTTTCTGCCGAGGAGCCGCTACGGTGGCTTCCTCGTGAGATCGATGCAATTGAGGAAGAGTGTAGCGGCGAAGAGCAGGTAAGCCTGAGTCTGTCCGCGAGAGTGTGGATTCCACCGGGTACAGAGACCTGGAACGTCGGCAGGGCATTGCATTTCAAGGTTCCGGCCGGGTATGTGGTTTGGAATCGGACGAAAGATGGCCTGTTCCTACCGCTCGAAGAGGGTACTGTGGAATGTGCGTGCGCCGGTGGTGGCTGCGATCCGGTCGTAGCTGGCAGTGACATCGTTTGTGCGATCAGACCTGCGTGTAAGAGCGGCTGTTGCCAGAGAACTGTTAAATCGCTTATGGCTGCTGTGGTCGTGACGGAAGCTGAAGGAGGAATCCGGCGGGTCCACAACCGGGAGCTGAAGACTTTGCCGAACGCCACCGCGGAACTGCTTCAGGTTCCGGAGATCGCGGCAGCTTTTGAAGAGTTCGTCGCACAGGCGCACCAAGGTCGAGTCATACCGGGTGTGGATTTCAAAGGGAATCGGATCGAAGCACCCGCAGGGTATAAGTTCCTGCCAGTAAATATCTATGGCTACCTGGCGTCGGTGCTTGTGCCAAAGGACAGTGCGAAGTGCGCTGTTGAGGCCTTCGCGGAATCCGAGGACGAGTACGTGGACGACTGTGGCGAAGGAGAGGCGAAGGTTACCTGTAAGTGTAACGAAGGCACTGGCTGCACTTACAAATCGGAGAAGTTTGGACAACTGGTCTACTGTGAATCGGGCACCTGCTCGCGGTGTCAGATGAGCGTTCAGTAAGACTCCCGCTCCCGCCCTCCCGGTCGTTGACCGCGTGATACCCTACCGCCCGCCGCTCCGGACCTCCGGGGCGGCGGGAGGGATCCATCGATGAGCAAGACCAGAGTCACCCTGCTGCCCGGCGACGGTATCGGACCCGAGGTCAGCAACGCCGCCGTGCGCGTCCTCGACGCCGCGGGCGCCGAGATCGAATGGGAGCGCCACATCGCCGGCGCCGAGGCGGTCGAGAAGTACAACAACCCCCTGCCGCCGGAGGTCCTGGAGTCCATCCGCCGCAACCGCGTGGCGCTGAAGGGACCCATCACCACGGAGGTCGGCAAGGGCTTCAAGTCGATCAACGTCCAGCTCCGCCAGGAGCTCGACCTCTACGCCAATCTGCGCCCGTCGCGCTCGCTGCCCAGCATCCCCAGCCGCTTCGAGGGGGTGGACATCGTGGTGGTGCGGGAGAACACCGAGGACCTCTACAGCGGCCTGGAGCACATCGTGGTCCCCGGCGTGGTGGAGAGCCTGAAGATCATCACCGAGAAGGCCTCGACGCGCATCGCCCGCTTCGCCTTCGACTACGCCCGCCGGCACGGCCGCAAGCGGATCACCGCCGTCCACAAGGCCAACATCATGAAGCTCTCGGACGGCCTGTTCCTGGACTGCTTCCGCCGCGTGGCCAAGGAGTACCCGGAGATCGAGGCGGACGACAAGATCGTCGACAACATGTGCATGCAGCTCGTCATGCGCCCCGAGGAGTGGGACGTGCTGCTGATGGAGAACCTCTACGGCGACATCCTCTCCGACCTCTGCGCCGGGCTGGTGGGCGGGCTGGGCGTGGTACCCGGCGGCAACATCGGCCTCGACGTGGCGGTCTTCGAGGCGGTGCACGGCAGCGCGCCCGACATCGCCGGCAAGGACCTGGCCAACCCGCTGGCGCTGATCCGCTCCGGCATCATGATGCTCTACCACCTGGACAAGGACGAGGTGGCCGAGCGGTTGCGCAAGGCGCTGCGCGAGGTGATCGTGAACCGGAAGATCCGCACCCGCGACCTCGGCGGCGAGGCGAGCACGACGGAGTTCACCGACGCCATCGTGGAGGCGCTGCACTCCGGAGCCGGCGAAGGATCGTTCCCGTAGGGCCTGCCCGGCTTAGAATGAGCCATGACCGAAGTCCTGGCCAGCGCCTGTCCGCTGGACTGCCCCGACGCCTGCAGCCTGGAGGTGCGGGTGGAAGACGGCCGGGTGGTGAAGGTGGACGGCAGCCATCTGAACCCGGTGACCCAGGGGTACATCTGCGCCAAGGTGCGGCGCGTCCCCGAGCACCTCTATGGGCCGGACCGGCTGCTGTATCCGGCGGTCCGGGTCGGCCCCAGGGGGGACGGGCGCTTCGAGCGGATCTCCTGGGACGCGGCCCTGGACCTGGCGGCGGCGCGGATGCGCGAGGCCCGGGAGCGTTGGGGCGGCGAGTCCATCCTCCCTTTCTTCTACGGCGGCTCGAACGGCCTGCTGACCCAGGAGACCACCGACTTCCGCCTCTTCCACCGGCTGGGCGCCTCGCGGCTGGCCCGCACCGTCTGCGCGGCCGCCACGGGCCGCGCCGCCATCGGGCTCTACGGCAAGATGGCCGGCGTGGCCCTCCACGACTTCCGGCACGCGAAGCTGATCGTCCTCTGGGGGGTGAACCCCTCGGCCTCGGGCATCCACCTGGTGCCGTTCATCCAGGAGGCCCAGAAGGCGGGGGCGCGCCTGGTGGTCGTCGATCCGCGGCGCACTCCCCTGGCCAAGAAGGCCGACCTCCATCTCGCTCCCAAGCCGGGGACCGACCTCGCCCTCGCGCTGGCCGCCATCCGCTGGTTCTTCGAGGAGGGCCGGGCGGACCGCGCCTTCCTGGAGGAGCACGCCACGGGCGCCGGGGAGCTGCGGCTGCGCGCCTACCCCTGGACCGTGGAGCGGGCGGCCGAGGTCTCGGGTGTGCCGGCGGCGGATGTCGAGGCGTTCATCCGCCTCTACGCGGCAAGCTCGCCGGCGGTGATCCGCACGGGCTGGGGCATGGAGCGGAACCGCAACGGCGGCTCGGCCGTGGCCGCGGCGCTGGCGCTGCCGGCCGTCGCCGGCAAGTTCGGCGTGCGCGGGGGCGGCTACACCATGAGCAACTCGGGGGTCTGGTCCCGGGACCTGGACAGCGCGGCGGCCATCGGAGAGCCGCCGCCCGCCACCCGCATCGTCAACATGAACCGGCTGGGCGAGACCCTGCTGGCGGGCGATCCGCCGGTCCGTGTCCTCTTCGTCTACAACTGCAACCCGCTCGCGACCATGCCGAACCAGGAGAAGGTGCGGCGGGGGCTGGAGCGGGAGGACCTGTTCACCGTCGTCTTCGAGCAGGTGTGGACCGACACCGCCCGTATGGCGGACCTGGTCCTGCCCGCCACCCACTTCCTGGAGCACTCGGACATGGTGCGGGGCTACGGCTCCTACGCCCTCTTCCGCACCCGGCCGGTGGCGGCGCCGGCGGGGGAGGCGCGGCCGAACTTCGAAGTCTTCGGCGAGCTGATCCGGCGGCTGGGGCTCGCCCGGCCGGGAGAGCCGGAGACGGACGACGAGCTGGCCGCCGCGGTGCTCCACCGTGCGGAGCGGCTCCGGACCGAGCTGGAGCGCGACGGCATGGCCCTCCCGGAGTGCGGGCAGGCGCCGGTCCAGTTCGTGGACGCCTTCCCGCTGACGCCGGACCGCAGGATCCATCTCGTCCCCGAGGCCCTGGACCGGGAGGCCCCGCGCGGCCTCTACGCCTTCCAGGAGGACCCCGGGACGGAGCGCTTCCCCCTGGCCTTGATCTCGCCGGCCACCGGCCGCACCATCAGCTCGACCTTCGGGCAGCTCGTCCGCGACAAGGCCGCGCTGGAGATCCACCCCCGGGACGCCGAGCCCCGGGGCATCGCGACCGGCGACGTCGTGCGGGTCTGGAACGAGCTGGGGGAGGTGCGGGTCGGCGTGCGCGTCAGCCCGGACCTGCGGCCGGGGGTCGTCTTCCTGCCCAAGGGCCTCTGGGCGCGCCACACCCTCTCGGGAACCACCTCCAACGCGTTGTCGCCGGATACGTTCACCGACCTCGGCGCGGGCGCCTGTTTCAACGACGCCAGGGTGGAAGTGGATAAAATCCCTTCCTGATGGCGCGCACCCTCTTCGACGACCAGGAATCCCAGCCCGCGGCGGCCCGCCGCGATACACCCCCGGCGCCGGCGTCCGCCCCGGCTCCGCTGGCCGAGCGGATGCGCCCGCGCAACCTCGACGAGGTCGTGGGGCAAGGGAAGGTCGTGGGCGAGGGAGGCTTCCTCCGCCGGGCCATCGCCGCCGACCGGGTCCCTTCGCTGATCTTCTGGGGGCCGCCGGGGACGGGCAAGACCACCCTGGCCCGCATCATCGCCGCCGAGACCTCCTCCCACTTCGTCCCCTTTTCGGCCGTGACCTCGGGGATCAAGGAGGTGCGGGAGGTGATGGCCGAGGCCGTCCGTCTGCGGCAGGCCCAGGGCAAGCGCACGCTGCTCTTCGTGGACGAGATCCACCGCTTCAACCGCGCCCAGCAGGACGCCTTCCTCCCCTACGTGGAGAGCGGCGACGTGGTGCTGGTGGGGGCCACCACCGAGAACCCCTCCTTCGAGCTGAACGCGGCGCTCCTCTCCCGCTCCCGGGTGATCGTCCTGGAGCTGCTGGGTTCCGAGGACCTGACCGCCCTGATGCGCCGGGCGCTGGCCGATCCCGAAAGAGGACTGGGGACGGAGGCCGACGACGAAGCCCTGGAGATCCTGGCGCAGCTCGCCTCCGGCGACGCCCGCCGGGCGCTCAACCTGCTGGAGCTGGCGGCGGCGGACGCCGAGGGCGGGCGGATCGACGCCGAGACCGTCCGCCGGGTGGCCCAGCGCAAGGTGCTGCTCTACGACAAGTCGGGGGAAGAGCACTACAACCTGATCTCGGCCCTCCACAAGTCGCTGCGCGAGAGCGATCCGGACGCCTCCCTCTACTGGCTGGCCCGCATGCTCGCGGCCGGCGAGGACCCCCACTACGTGGCCCGGCGGATGGTCCGCTTCGCCAGCGAGGACGTGGGGCTCGCCGACCCGGAAGCCCTGCCGCGGACCCTCGCCGCCTGGGACGCCTATCACCGCCTCGGCACCCCGGAAGGGGAGCTGGCCCTGGCGCAGGCGGTGGTCTATCTGGCCCTGGCGCCCAAGAGCGTCGCGGTCTACGAGGGCTACGGCGCGGCCCGGCGGACGGTGGAGGAGCGGCCCGCCGACCCGGTCCCCAAGGCGATCCGCAACGCGCCCACGCGGCTGATGAAGGACCTGGGGTACGGCTCGGGCTACGTCTACGCGCCCCACACCGAGGAGGGCGTGGGAGGGATCGACTGCCTGCCGGAGGCGCTCCAGGGGACGCGCTTCTACGAGCCGAAGGGGGAGGGGTTCGAGGGGAGGCTGAAGGAGCGCCTGGAGAGGTTCCGGGCGCTCCGGGAAGACGTCAGAGGGAAGCGGTCTACTTGAACAGCTTCAGGAACACCAGGTAGACCACGAACCCGTCGTCCGGGCCCGCCACCGGCACCCCGAGGTCCAGGTTGACCAGCGTCTGCCAGGGACCCATGAACTGGCCGTTGACTCCCACGCCGGCCAGCAGCTCGTTGTCGAGGCCGCTCTCTTCGTCCGTGGCCCAGGCCAGGTCGGCGATCCCTTCCAGGCGGAAGGCCTGGCCGATCTCGAAGCCGTAGGAGCCGTGGGCCGCGTAGACGTCCTCGGCCCGCACGCGGTTGCTCTGGTAGCCGTGGACGCGGGTGCCGCCGAAGAATCCGAACTGATACTTGCTGAAGCGGTCGAGGTCCTGGCCGGAGGCGTAATCGACCTCGAGCCCGGCCCGCTGGAACGACGGCAGGTACCAGTTCTTGCTGGCCCGCACCTCCCAGCGCAGGAAGTCCTGCTTGTCCTCGCTGTAGTCCGGGTTGCCGGGGAAGCCCCAGAAGTCCCACTCCGAGCGCCGGTTGTAGCTGCCGGCGAGGGAGAACCGGTAGCCCGAGCGGGCGTAGGCCGCGTCCAGTTGCAGGGAGTGGGTGAGGTTGGAGCTGGGCGGGGTGAACTCGTCCGCCGTGTCGTCGGCCCGGCCGTAGTCGAGGTAGAGGATCTCGTACTCGGCGCGGAGCTTGACGAAGTTGCCGAGGGGGTGGCCGAGCTTGAACCCGACCGTCCCGACGCGCTGCTCCACGTCCTCCTCGTTCGCCTCCCGGTCGCCGCGGTAGAGCGAGTCGGTGACCGGGACGGCGAGGGCGAAGACGTCGGCCCCGGCGTCGAACCGGCTGCCGAAGAGGCGCGGCTCGGCGACGTCGGCGACGATCAGGGCGCCGCCGAAGAAGGCGTTGACCTGCTTTTTCGTCCCCTTGAAGTCGAAGGAGAAGTAGTTGATGCCCGCCAGCGGCAGCGGGTAGTCCAGCGCGTCGTCGTGGAACACGCCGCCGATGACGAACAGCTTGCCGGTGTCGAACCCTTCCTGGACCACCCGCTCTCCCAGCTCGTTCTTGACCAGGTAGCGGAGCCCGCCGGCGGTGTCCCGCACCATGGTCACGTCCGAGGCTTCCACCTCCTGGCGGGACTGCTCGAAGGCGGGGCCGTTGATCCTCACGTTGGTGAGCCGCGTCTCCCGTTCCACGACGGTGGTCGCGTTCACGATGGAGAGGATCTGCTGGGCGACCAGGCGCAGGGGCAGCACGTAGCTCTGGTCGCCGCCCCAGGAAGCCGGCGCGCCGTTGGCGTCGATCGGCGTGTAGTAGAAGGTCTCCTCGTTGGAGAGCACCTCGCCTTCGAGGCCCACCTGCACGGCCCGGGTGCGCAGCCGGGTGTAGAGCTGCTTGTCCACCCAGACGCTGCCCTGGTAGAGCTTGCCGGTCTGGCCGCCGGCGGGAGCGAAGTCCACCACCCAGGCCTCGCGGCCGTCGATCGTTTCGCTGCCCCGCAGCCGGTAGCGGTACTGCTTGGAGAAGTGGATCTCCAGCGGCAGGGCCGCCGCCTTCTCCGGCTGGATCAGCGGGATCTCGGGCAGGGTCTTGCCCCGCCACTTGACGCCGTTGATGTACAGCGTCTGCCAGGCCCAGTCGCCGCCGCCCTTCTTGGGATCGAAGAAGAACGGCCCCTCCAGGGTCGCCTCGATGGTCTGCGTGCCCGCCGCCGGCTGGAAGCGGAGCGACGTGGTGTTGAGGGCGCTGTAGTGCTGGAGCCGGCGGCTCTGGGCGTCCTCGAAGGCCTGGAGGCGGCGCAGGATCTCCTCCACCGGGATGTCCCGCTGGGAGGAGACCGTCACTTTCTCCTCGACGCCTTCGAGCTCGGCGGCCGTGGGACGGTCGAGCCCGAGCACGGCGACCCGGCCGGGGGAGGCCACCCGCAGGTTGAGGCCGCCGCCGGCGACGTCGCCGCTGGGGGCCGGCACCTGCTGGCCGCCGATGGGGAAGCGGACCGGCCGCCGCAACTGCGGATCGTCGAAACGGAGCGTCAGCTCCTGGGAGCCCGGGGGCGCCAGGGCGATCACCCGCAGGGAGAGGTCCTCGCCGCGGGCGAACGCCCAGGCTTCGGCCGCGCCGGTGGGCGACGCGCCGGGCTCATAGGAGAGGTCCCCCTTGAACTCGATGGCGAGCAGGGCCAGCGGCGCCAGCACGGAGACCAGCGCGGCGGGCGTCTCCAGCGCCGGGGCCTGGAACAGCGTCAGGTCGATGCCGCGGGTGGAGTTGCGGGCCGCGTCCGCCAGCATCTCCGCAGGATCGGCCGGCAGGGCGGCGCCGTCGACGACCACGGGCCGGCCCGGATCGGCGTTCTGGATCGCCTCCACCGCCGCCGCGATCACGTCGCCGGGAGCCGGTTGCAGGACGACCGCCTCCAGGTAGGCCGCCACCTCTTCCCCGTAGAGGGCCTGCAGGACCTCGGGATCGGGGGGCAGCGGCTGGGAGGCCACCAGGGCGTCCGTGCGGGCGCCGGTGAGGGCCACGGCGGCCCGCTTCAGGAGGAACGAATAGTCCGTGGGAGAGAAGGCGGCGTCCCCGGCGCCCTCGGGGCGCCAGACCACCTGGAGCCAGGTCCCGGCGGGAGCCTTCGCCGGCGAGGTCGGCGGCCACCCGCAACTCGGCCTGGAGCCGCTCGGCGTTCTGGGCTACGGGAGCCGGCGTGGTGAAGACCAGGGAGAGCCAGGGGGTGGCTCCGCTCTCCCGAAGCGTGCCCGGTAGCTGCGCGTCAGCGGTCTCACCTGCCCCGGCGGACATTGGGACCTCCCAGGCCACGAAGAGAGGGCTTCCCGCCTCCAGCCGCCCTTCCTTCAGCAGGCGGGCGATCTCGGGCGCGGGGGCGGGACTTGCGAGGCGGACGCCGGCGCAGGGCCGGCAGGGAAACTCGGCGGCTCCCAGCGGGAGCGCGGTGCAGAGTAAGAGAGTATTGATGCAAAAAACGAGCTTGGCGCGGTGCATGGCAGGGAGCATAACAGCCCCCTTCCAGCGGTAAATTCTCCGGAAGGGGCGGCGGGCCTTCCGTCCCGCCGCCCGCTGGAGCCGTCGTTCCTACTCCGTCGCCGCGGCTTCCCGCAGGGGGACCGCACCGACGGCGGGCAGCCCCATCCGTTCGCGGATCTTCGCCTCGATCTCCTCGGCAAGGTCGGGGTTCTCCCGCAGGAAGGTCTTGGCGTTGTCGCGGCCCTGGCCGAGGCGCAGGTCGCCATAGGAGTACCAGGCGCCGCTCTTGACCACCAGCTTTTGATCGACGCCGAGGTCGACCAGCTCGCCGGTCTTCGAGATCCCCTCGCCGTAGTCGATGTCGAACTCGGCCTGCCGGAAGGGGGCGGCCACCTTGTTCTTCACCACCTTGACCTTGGACCGCGAGCCGGTGACCTCCTCGCCGTCCTTGATGGCGGCGATGCGGCGGATGTCGATCCGCACCGAGGAGTAGAACTTGAGGGCCCGGCCGCCGGTGGTCGTCTCCGGGTTGCCGAACATGACGCCGATCTTCTCGCGGATCTGGTTGATGAAGACCAGGCAGGTCCTGGACTTGGAGACGATGGCGGTGAGCTTGCGCAGGGCCTGGGACATCAGGCGCGCCTGCAGGCCCACGTGGGAGTCGCCCATCTCGCCTTCGAGCTCGGCCTTGGGGACCAGGGCGGCCACGGAGTCGATGACCACGACGTCCACCGAATTGCTGCGCACCAGCATCTCGGCGATCTCCAAAGCCTGCTCGCCGTTGTCGGGCTGCGAGACCAGGAGGTTGTCGATGTCCACCCCGAGCTTGCGGGCGTACTCGGCGTCGAGGGCGTGCTCGGCGTCGATGAACGCCGCGATGCCCCCTCGCTTCTGGGACTGGGCGATGACCGAGAGGGCCAGGGTGGTCTTGCCGGAGGACTCCGGACCGTAGACCTCCACCACGCGGCCGCGAGGGAAACCGCCGATGCCGATGGCGTGGTCCACCGAGATCGACCCGGTGGAGATCGCCTCCAAGGCGATGGTCTCGCGCTGGCCGAGGCGCATGATGGCCCCCTTGCCGAATTGCCGCTCGATCTGGGAGAGCGCGCCGTCGATCGCCTTCAAACGGTCCGATTTCGTGTCTGCCATGGAATTTTTCGCTCCTTGTGGCCCTGGGGGCGCCGGGGCTTTATTCTACCGCTCTTCCTCTTGTCATGGGGGGACCGGCTCGCGCCGCCGGCTGATGCCTCTATCTTAGAAGACGTAAATGCGGCGGTCAAATGGAACCTCGCGGCGGCCGGAAATCCCTCCCGGCCGCGCCGCGTTGTGGTGGGAGAGCCGGAGCGGATCTCGCGTCGAGGCGGCAAAACCAGAGATCCTTCTCTATAATCGCAGCCTCAAACTCTTTACGGGACATCTTCGTAGACATCCACGATGGAATCGATCGCCGTCGAAACCAGTGACGCGCTCTATGCCGCCGAGCCGATCCGCCAGCTCGAAGAGAACGTCGCCCGCGTCGTCCGCGGCAAGCGCGAGGTCATCCGCCTCGCCACCGTCTGTGTGCTGGCCAAGGGCCACGTCCTGCTCGAGGACGTCCCCGGGGTCGGCAAGACCACCCTCGCCCAGGCCATGGCCCGCTCCCTCGGGCTGTCGTTCCAGCGCGTCCAGTTCACCAGCGACCTGCTGCCGTCGGACATCATCGGGGTCTCCATCTACAACCAGAAGACCCAGGGGTTCGAGTTCGTGCCCGGCCCCCTGTTCGCCAACATCGTGCTGGCGGACGAGATCAACCGCGCCACGCCGAAGACGCAGTCGGCCCTGCTGGAGGCCATGAGCGAGCGCAAGGTCTCGGTGGAGCGCAAGCGCTTCTCCCTGCCCGAGCCCTTCGTGGTGCTGGCCACCCAGAACCCGCTGGAGTACCAGGGCACCTTCCCGTTGCCGGAGTCGCAGCTCGACCGCTTCCTCATGGCCCTCTCGCTCGGCTATCCGCCGCGCAACGACGAGAAGGACCTGCTGCTCTCGGGCGGCGTCGAGGACGTGCTGGAGCACCTCCACCCCGTGGTCGACCAGGATGGTCTGATGGACCTCCAGGCCCGGGTGGCGCGGGTCCGCGTGGCGGACAAGCTGGCCGACTACATGCTCTCGCTGGCCGAAGCCACCCGCCACGGCGGCGACTTCCTCCTCGGGGTCTCCACCCGGGGACTCCAGTCCCTCTTCCGGGCCACCCAGGCCCTGGCCCTGTGCGAGGGGCGCGGCTACGCCATCCCCGACGACGTGCAGCGGCTGGCGGCGCCGGTCCTGGCCCACCGCATCGCCCTGAAGCGCGGCGCGGCCGACCTGGAGCAGGCGCGGCGGGCGATCGAGCGCGTGGTGGCGGCCATCCCGGTTCCCCTGTGAAACCGCTCTTCGCCCGCCGGGCGGTCCCGGAGGGGATCCGCATCACCACGGTGGGCCTGTGGTATGTCCTGTTCACCGTGGTCGTGGCCATCGCCGCCACCAACACGGGCAACAACGCCCTCTACATGGTCCTCGCCCTGATGTTCTCCGTGCTGATCTTCTCGGGGCTGGTCTCGCGGGAGAACGTGCGGCGCCTCGAGGCGGAGCTCGACCCTCCCGGCGAGGTGTTCGCGAACCGCCCGTTCGCCGTGGGCTTTACGCTGCGCAGCCGGGCTCTGGTCTTCCCGCGCTGGTTCCTCCTCTTCACCCTGTCGCGCCAGGCGCAGCCGCTGCTCATCCCCTACCTGCCGCGCCGGGGCAAGAGCGTCGGCCAGGTCGAGATGATGGTGAGCTCGCGCGGCCAGCACCGCTTCCCGCACGTCCACGTCTCCAGCCTCTTCCCCTTCGGGTTCTTCCGCAAGGGCGTGCGCTACCGGGTGGACTTCGAGCTGCTGGTCTATCCCGAGCTCTTCCCGGCGGGCGGCAGCCGGACCGACGAATCCGAGCATCACGGCGACGAGATGAGCCGGCGCGGCGGCGCCGGACACGACCTGCACAGCCTGCGGCAGTTCCGCTGGGGGGACGACCCGCGGGGCATCCACTGGAAGCAGACGGCGCGTACCGGCGAGCTGATCTACACCGAGCGCGCGGCCGAGCGCAGCCGCCGGCTCTCGATCCTCTTCGACAACGGCGTCGGCAAGCTGGCGGACGCGGCCGGGCAGAGCCGCTTCGAGCGGCTGGTCAGCGAGACGGCCACCATCGCCGTCGACCACCTGGCCCGCGGCTACGAGGTCGAGCTGGTGACCCGGGACGGCGTCCTGCCCTTCGCCGGCGGCCCCCGCCAGCGGGTGGTGGTCCTGGAGGCCCTGGCCCTGATCCAGACGCGGCCGCCCGGCGGCGATCCCCTGACCGCCAGCGATCCGCGGGCGCCGCAGCTCCGGGTCCACCTGGACGTCGAGCCCGCGAGGCTGGCGGGATGAGCTTCGCGCGGCAGAAGCGGCTGCTCCTCGGCTGGCTGGCCCTGCTGGCGCCGGTGCCGCTGCCGTTGAACGGCGTGGTGGGCTGGCCGGGGGTGGCGCTCTACCTGCTCGGCGTCGCGTACTTCCTGCGCCGCGCCAGCGTCGATCCGCCGCGCTGGCTTCCCCTGTGGGGGATGAACGTCCTCGGGCTGGCCTACCTGCCGCTCTTCTTCGTGGACCTCCTGGCCTTCTCCCGCGGCATGGTGCAGCCGGTCATCCACCTCTGCCTCTTCGCCCTGCTGGTGAAGCTCTTCGCCATCGTGCGCGAGCGCGACAAGTGGCAGGCCGCCATCGGCATCTTCTTCCTCTTCCTCGCCGCCATGGGCACCAGCGTCCATCCCACGATCGTGCTCTATCTCGCGGCCTTCCTGATCCTCGCGCTGGTGCTGCTGACGCGCTTCGCGTTCCTGCACGTCCTCGCCGGCTTCGGGCGCGAAGACCCCGCGCTGGCGCGCATCCCCCTGCGCGGCTTCCTCGTCCTCGCCACGATGGCCATCCTGGTCATCGCCGTGCCGCTCTTCCTCCTCCTTCCCCGCGTGCGCGCGCCGTTCATCGTGGGCCGGGGCGGCACCGGCGTCACCGTCGAGGCGGCGGGTTTCTCCGACCAGGTGACCCTCGACTCCATCGGGCGCATCCGCGGCAGCCGCGAGGTGTCCTTGCGCGTCAAGGGGGCCGAAAGCGCGGACGAGGAGATGCGCTTCAAGGCCGCCAGCTACGACGTCTACAAGGGCGGCTCCTGGCGCCGTTCGCCGACGCGGACGAACCTCTATCCGCGGCAGGGCGCCCGCTTCCAATTGACCCGGGGGCCGCGCGTCGGCCGCTGGGCCACGATCTGGCTGCAGCCCCTGCGCAGCCAGAGCATGCCGCTGCCCGTCGAGACCGTCGTCGTCGAGCCCCGCACGCCCTCCCTGTCGATCGACGAGGGCGGCGCGGTGGCTTTTCCGATCAGTCCGCTGGAGGTGGCGGAGTACCGGGTCGGCCTGGCCCGCTCCCCGGTCCTCCTGGGGATGGCGCCCGTGGGCGGCTCCGGCCCCACTCTCGACCTCTCGGGCGTCACTCCCCGCGTCTCGGACCTGGCGGCGCAGGTGATGGGCCCGGGCGCCCCCGCCGAGCGGGCCGAGCGGCTCGAGCGGCACCTGACCGACAACTATGAGTACACCCTCGACTTCGTGGGCCGGTCCGCGGACAACCCGATCGAGGATTTCCTCTTCCGCTACCGCAGCGGCCAGTGCGAGTACTTCGCCTCCTCCATGGTGCTGATGTTGCGCTCGCAAGGGATCCACGCGCGTCTGGTGACCGGCTTCCTGGGCGGCGAGTACAACCCCTTCGAGGGCTACTACGTCGTGCGCGAGAACAACGCCCACGCCTGGGTCGAGGCCTACCTGCCGGGTGAGGGCTGGCGGATCTTCGATCCCACGCCCCCGGCCGGCCGGCCCACCGGCCGCGAGCAGGGCTCCCTGATGTACTTCCAGCAGGCCTGGGACTTCGTGCTCTTCCGCTGGGACCGCTACGTCCTCACCTTCGGCCTCTACGATCAGCTCCAGATCTTCAGCGGCCTGAGGGAGGCCTGGCACAACTTCCTTTCGTTCTTCAAGCGCGGCGACAAGGCCGAGGAGTCCGGCCGTCCTTCCGAAGGATTGGACGCGATCAGTCCGGACGCGGTGGGGGAGATGGCGAAGCAGCGCCGCCTGCCGGACGTGCCCCTGTGGTTCGCTGTCGGGCTGACGTTGTTCGCGGCGGCGGCCTGGTACCTCTACCTGCGTCTGCGGCCGCCGCTCACGGCCACCCTCGCCTATCGGCGTCTGAAGGGCCGGCTCAGCCGTTCCGGGCCGCCTCTCCCGGAGTCCGTTCCGCCCCTGGCCGTACGGCGGGAGACGGAGTTGCGCTATCCCGCCGCCGCCGAGCCCGCCGGCCGCGTGATCGATTTCTATCTGCGCGAGAGCTTCGGCGGGCAGGCGCTGGAAGACGAGGAGCTGGAGACGCTCAAGGTGGCCCTGGAAGAAGCGGAGAGGCGGATGCGCAAGGCCGGCTGAGCCGGTTTCGTTCTACACTAGGGCATCCACTGAATCGACCGTCACCGCTGCGGGAGGTCCGCCATGGGTGTCCTCTGGTTGTACCAGATTCCTCCGTTCCTGCTGGGCGTTCTCGTCGTCGGACTGTTCCTCCTGCTCGCCGTCGCCGGCCTGCGGCTGACCCGGGGCTGGAGGCGGAAACTGGCGGGAACGGAAAACGAATTCGCCAACTACTATCTCGCCACGATCGCGGTGATGTACGCGGTGCTCCTCGGCCTGATCGCCGTGGCGAGCTGGGAGAACTATTCCGACGTCGAGGACGTGGTGTCCCAGGAAGCCATCGCCGCCGCCGGCCTTTATCAGACGGTCGAGCTCTATCCTCCCGCCCATCGGGAGCGGATGCGGCGGCTCCTGCGGCAGTACGTCAGCCATGTCGTCAGCGAGGAGTGGCCGGATCAGCGGCGCGGCGTGCTCCCGAAAGCCCATGTCCAACTGGTCCGCCTCATCGCCCGGGATTTCTCCAGCTTCCAGCCGGCCGACCTTGGCCAGCAGGCGGCGTACACCGAATCCCTCGGCCAGCTCCGCGAGCTCCTGGCCTACCGCCGCATGCGGCTCGACTCCGTCGACAGCAACCTGCCGGGTCTGATGTGGTTCGTCGTGCTGGCCGGGGCGGCGATCACGCTCGGCATGACGTTCTTTTTCTGGAGCGAGGAATCGGCCCTGCACCGCTTCCTGAACGCCGCGCTGGCGGTCACGCTCGGGCTGATGATCTTCATGATCTTCTCGCTGGACCGGCCGCTGGTGGGCAGCGTCAGCGTCGAGCCCTCGGCGTTCCAGGAGGTGCTGGAGACGATGGGCGGCTAGACGCGATCGATCACTTCAATCCCGACGGCAACCGCGGTGAGGAGATCAACCTCTCGAACTCCTCCCAGCGCCTGTCCGGCCGGTCCTCGGTGCCGCCGCGGCTCTCGATGTACTCCCGCACCAGGTCCTGGCCGAGGTTGTAGTTGATCACGTAGCTCCGGTACTGATCGAAGAAGCGGACCCGCTGCGCCGCGCGCTCGGGAGAGCTCAGCGTGTAGCGCACGAGCCATGCCTCGGCGTCCTGACGCGGGATCTCGCCGTTGAGATAGCGCCGCGCCGCCTCGTTGCCGGCGTAGCTCAGCTTCTGGAGCAGGCTCAGGACCTCGGCGTAGCGATCAGCCTGCGCGGGATCGAGACCCGCGAGCGGATACAGCGTCCCACGCTCGAACGCCGTCCGCGCCTCGCCGGGGAAGGCCACCTCGATGCCGAAGTTCGCGGTCCCTTCGGCGATCAGCGACTGCGGCGAGAAGAGCGGATAGACGGACAGCTCGGGCCAGCCCCGGTCTCGCACCAGGTGCTTTTCGAGCAGCGCGTTGTAGACATGGTGCCCCGGATATCCCTCGTGGCACGCGAGGTCGATCGCGCGGTCGATGAAGATCGGCAGGTCGGTGTTGACCTGGATCAGGCTGTGGAAGCCGCCCTTGTACCAGTTGTAGGCGCTCCACGACTTGCCGGTCACGTACTCCACTTCGAAGCTCTCGCCGGGCGGCAGCTCGACGTGCTCGGAGGTGCGCCGCCGGCATTCGTCGATGGCGGCGCGGAACACGGCGTCGAGCTGGTCGCGGGGGATCACGAACCGCTGACGGAACGCCTCCAGCCGCGCGGCGAGAGGACCGTCGCCGGGCACGACCTTCTCCAACTCATCCAGGACGCTCTGGAAATGCGAGGCGTCCAGCGCCGGCGCCACCGCGTCATAGAGCGCCTTGGATTCCTCGTCGAACGAGAGCCGCTTGCCCGAGAGCATGTCGACGCGGGCGGTCATGGCCTGAAGCTGGCGGAGGAGATATTGATGCCGGAGGCGGACGAGCTCGTCTCCGCTCGACAGGAGGCGAGGACTGCAGAGCGGAGATCAGCGATTCCGCTTCGGCGCGGATTTCGGCGAGCGGGCGCTTGCGCGCCTCCGCGTCTTTCCGCCACTCCGGAGGGCCGTAGTAGGCGTCGACGTAGTCGGTGTCGTGCTGCCCCACGGCGAGCACGAGCTTCACGTAGGATTCGGCGATTCCGTTCATGTCCGTAGAGGCTCGGGGCGTCCGATGGCTGGCGGCGCAACCCGCCAGCACCAGCGCAATGATCCATGGAAAGATCCGTCGCGGCATGTCGCGGGAGCTTAGCACCAAGCCTCAGAACCTGTACGTCACCCCGATCGCCACCACCGGATAGAGATCGTACTCGCTCGCGTCCTCCTCCAGGTCCTGCTCTTCGCGGCGGAGCAGGATGTCCAGCAGCTCGCGCGCGCCCGGCGTGGTGTTGATCGGGCTGTCCGCGGGGATGCGCGGGATCAGCGTTATGTCGGCTTCGCCCGAGAAGACGACTCCCAGGTCCACGAAGAAGCCCACCTTCTTGTTCGGCGCCACCGCGTTGCCCCAGCCGAGGCCGGCGTAGGGGACGACCGGATCGAATTCGGCCGTGGCGTCCAGCGTTCCGACCAGCTCGACCGGCACGGGCACGCCGCCGATGTCGTAGGTGCCTGAAGGCGGCGGGAGGCTCCGCCCTTCGACCTGCGTGTCGTTGTAGACCAGCCCGCCGGTAAGCCGGAAGCCGCGCCCTCCCGGGTGCCAGTCGAGGAAGAGCGTGCCGGTGCGCAACTCGGCGTCGGCGTCGTATTCGATCCCGCTCGCCTCGCGCCGGTCCGAGTACGTGTAGGCGTTGGCGCCGAGCCGGGCGTTCAGTTGCGGGGCGATGCCCAGCGTCAGCTCGACGCCGGCCCCGAGCGTGCCGGCTTTGGCGCCGAGGGCCACCTGGGCCTCGCCCGGCGCGGCCGCCAGCATGAACAGAACGGCGGCCCCTCCAAGGACCAGCCGGATTTCACGTGTCGCAAGGTCGTTTCCACGCATAGCGTCCTCCCTCTCGCGAAATCCTTCTGCAAAGCCGGGGCCGCCCCCCAGGAAAGCGCGGGTATAGACTGTCAAAGCCCGCCGTCCTCGGGGGGCCAACGTTCGACGACAAGGGGAGGGAAGCATGCAGATCGGCATGATCGGTCTCGGGCGCATGGGCGGGAACATGGTTCGCCGCCTGCTCCGGGGCGGCCACGAGTGCGTCGTCTTCGACCTGAATCCGAAAGCGGTGGCGGACCTGGCGGCGGAAGGTGCGGCAGGCTCCGGCTCGCTCGATGAATTCGTCTCGCTCCTGAAGCCGCCGCGCACGGCCTGGATCATGGTGCCCGCGGGAGATCCCACCGAAGGCATGGTGCAGGCGCTGGGAAGCAGGTTGGCGCCGGGGGACGCCGTGATCGACGGCGGCAATTCCCATTTCAAGGATGACGTGCGGCGCGCGCAGGCCCTTCAGGAGAAGGGCATCCACTACGTGGACGCCGGCACGAGCGGCGGCGTCTGGGGCCTGGAGCGCGGCTACTGTCTGATGATCGGCGGCGAGCCCGAGGTGGTGCGGAGGCTCGCGCCCATCTGGACGACGCTGGCTCCGGGACGCGGCGACATTCCGCCGGCGCCGGGCCGCGAAGACCGGCGGAGCACGGCCGAGGAGGGCTGGCTGCACTGCGGCTCCGCGGGCGCCGGGCATTTCGTCAAGATGGTCCACAACGGCATCGAGTACGGCCTGATGCAGGCCTACGCCGAAGGGTTCGACATCTTCCGCAATTCCTCGGTGACGGCCTCGATCTCGCCGACATCGCCGAGCTCTGGCGGCGCGGCAGCGTGGTCACGTCCTGGCTGCTCGACCTGACGGCGAGCGCGCTCGCGGAGAGCCCCGATCTCTCCGCATACACCGGACACGTGCAGGACTCGGGAGAGGGGCGCTGGACCGTGACGGCGGCGATCGAACAGGGCGTGCCCGTGCCCGTGCTCTCGTCGTCGCTCTTTGCCCGCTTCCGTTCGCGGCAGGAGCACACGTTCGGGGAGAAGGTGCTCTCCGCCATGCGCCACAAGTTCGGCGGACACGTGGAGCCGAAGAAATGAGCGCCCCGGAAGACATGGAGCGGAAGGACGAATGGGTGGGACGCACGGCGCCGCCGTGCGCGATGGTGATCTTCGGCGCGACGGGGGACCTCACCAAGCGCAAGCTCATCCCGGCGCTCTACAACCTGATCACCAGCGGCGTGCTGCCGGACGAGTTCGCGGTGGTGGGCGTCGGCCGCTCGCCATGTCGGAAGACGAGTTCCGCCGCCGCATGGAAGAGGACCTGCGGGAGTTCGCCACCGCCGAAGTCGACGGCGAGAAGCTCGAATGGCTGCTGCGCCGGCTGCGCTACGTCTCCGGCGACCTCAACGACGTCGAGACGTTCACCCGTCTGAAAGCGGCGCTGGAGAAGGTGGACGAAGAGCTCGGCACGGGCGGCTCCTATCTCTTCTACCTGGCCGTGCCGCCAGGCGTCTTCGACGACTTCGTGCTGAAGCTCGGCGAATCGGGGCTGACGAAGGAGGAGGAGGGACGATGGCGGCGGGTGATCGTCGAGAAGCCCTTCGGGCACGACCTCGAATCCGCGCGCGCCCTCAACCGCACCCTCCGCGAGGTGCTGCGCGAGCGGCAGATCTACCGCATCGATCACTACCTCGGCAAGGAGACCGTCCAGAACATCATGGTGTTCCGCTTCGCCAACGGCATCTTCGAGCCGATCTGGAACCGCCGCTACGTCGATCACGTGCAGATCACCGTGGCCGAGACCGTCGGCGTGGAAGGGCGCGGCGGCTACTACGAGGAAGCGGGCGCGCTGCGCGACATGGTGCAGAACCACATGTTCCAGCTCCTCGCCTTCACCGCCATGGAGCCGCCGATCTCGTTCGCCGCCGACGCGGTGCGCGACGAGCAGGTGAAGGTGCTCTACGCCATCCGCCCGATGTCTCCCGAGGACGTGCTGCGGCGCACGCGTGCGCGGCCAGTACGGCGACGGAACGTACGACGGCAAGCAGGCGCCGGCCTATCGCGCGGAGAAGTCGGTGGCGCCCGACTCGAACACCGAGACCTTCGTGGCGCTCAAGCTGTTCGTCGACAACTGGCGCTGGGCCGACGTGCCGTTCTATCTGCGCACCGGCAAGCGCCTGCCGAAGCGGGTCACCGAGATCGCGATCCAGTTCAAGCGCGCGCCGTTCATGCTGTTCCGCGACACGCCGGTGGAGCGCCTGACGCCCAACGTGCTGGTGCTGCACATCCAGCCGGACGAAGGGATCTCGCTGCGCTTCGAAGGCAAGGTGCCGGGCCCGCACGATGCGGCTGGGCACGGTGAAGATGGACTTTCAGTACGCCGACTACTTCGGCAGCACGCCCAGCACCGGCTACGAGACGCTGCTCTACGACTGCATGATGGGCGACTCGACGCTCTTCCAGCGCAGCGACATGGTGGAGGCGGGATGGTGCGTGGTGACGCCGATCCTCGACGTCTGGAAGGCGCTCACGCCGCGCGACTTCCCCAACTACGCGGCGGGCACCTGGGGACCGGAAGAGGCCGACGAGCTGATCCAGAGGCATGGCAGGAAGTGGCGGGAATGAGCGGCGCCGAAGTCCGCGTGTTCGCGAGCCCGGACGAGCTGACGCGCGCGGCGGCGGCGGAGATCGCGCGCGCCGCGGAGCGTGCCGTGCGCGGAGCGCGGCCGCTTCACGCTGGCTCTTTCCGGAGGCTCGACGCCGCGCTCTCTCTATCGTCTGCTGGCGAGCGATCCCTACCGCGAGCGCCTGCCGTGGTCCGCGGTCCATCTCTTCTGGGGGGACGAGCGGCACGTCCCGCCCGATCACCGGACAGCAACTTCCGCATGGCGCGCGAGGCGCTGATCGATCACGTGCCCGTGCCGCCGGGCAACGTCCACCGCGTCCCGGCGGAGGATCCGGACGCGCGGCGCGCGGCGGCGGCGTACGAGTCGGAGCTGCGTTCGTTCTTCGGCCTCGCGCCGGGCGAGCAGCCGGAGCTTCGATCTGCTGCTGCTCGGCCTCGGCGCGGACGGCCACACCGCGTCGCTGTTTCCAGGCAGCCCCGCTCTGAAGGAGAAGGACCGTGTCGTGGCGGCGCCGTGGGTGGAGGCGCTGCGGTCCTTCCGCATCACGCTGACGCCGCCGGCGTTGAATCACGCCCGCCGGGCGCTGTTCCTGGTCAGCGGCGAGGACAAGGCCGGCGCGTTGCGCGCGGTGATCGAAGGCGAGCGCGAGCCCGCACGCTATCCGGCGCAGGTGGTGGAAGGGAACCGTCTGTGGATGGTGGATCGTGAGGCGGCGAGCCGCTTGAAAAACGTCGGAGGGTGAAGCGTTCTCTTGGGATCGGCACGACGGTCACGTCACGGGGCGGAGACGCTACGCCGTGCTTTGGCGACGCTGGAGACGAAGTCAAAAGAGGCCGACAGAAAACAGCGCCCCTGAAAAAGTCCAGAACGTCGCCTTTGAATCTCTGCCTGCTACTTCGCCGCTTTCTTGGCGGCAGTCTTCTTGGCGGCGGTCTTCTTGGCGGCGGGCTTCGCCGCCGGCTTCTTCGCGGAAACCTTCTTCGCCGCGGCGGCAGGCTTCTTCGCCGCGCTCTTCTTCGCCGTCACGGTCTTGGTGGCCTTCTTCGCGGGAGTCTTCTTCGCAGCAGGCTTTTTGGCGGCGACCTTCTTCGCGCCGGAGCTCTTCGCGGCGGCCTTCTTCGCGCCGCCGCTCTTCGCAGCCGACTTCTTGGCCGCCGTCTTCTTCGCCGGTTTGTCGTTCACAGCCATGGTTGCTCTCCTTTCAGAGCTTGCCCCTGGAGGGGCAGAATTTGATGCGTTTAGGTTACGCCCCCAACATCTTGGGCGTCAAGTCATTTTACGCCTCAAGTTGTAGTGCCGGTTGCACAGGACTCGGGGCGTTGCCGGCGCGGCGAGGCGGAACGGCCCGTGCGGCAGCTCCTCCGCGGCTGGTCCGCGGCTCGCGGACCAGCGCTGAAAAGCCCGTTCTATAAGGGTTTGAGAGAGGGTACGCTAGTACGCGTTGTGGCGCAGCGCGTGGCGCAGCGTCATCCAGAGGATCTTGAAGTCGAGCGACAGCGACCAGTTCTGGATGTAGTAGAGGTCGTACTGGATCCGCTTCTTGATCGACGTGTTGCCGCGCCAGCCGTGCACCTGCGCCCAGCCGGTGATGCCGGCCTTCACGCGATGGCGGAGCATGTAGCGCGGGATCTTGTGCTTGAACTCGCGCACGAACGTCGGCCGCTCGGGGCGCGGGCCGATGATCGACATGTCGCCGATGAGCACGTTCCAGATCTGCGGCAGCTCGTCGAGCGACCACGCGCGCAGGAAGCCGCCGACGCGCGTGCGGCGCGGATCGTCCTTGATCGCCCACACCGGACCGCTGCTGGCTTCGGCGTTGACGCGCATCGAGCGGAACTTGAGGATCATGAACGAGCTTGCCGTCGAGCCCCATGCGCTCCTGGCGGTAGAAGATCGGGCCGTGGTCTTCGAGCCAGATGGCGAGCGCGATGAGCGGGAAGAGCGGCAGCAGCACGACCAGCGAGGCGAGAGCGATGGCGAGGTCCATCGCCGCGCTTGACCATGCTGTTCCAACCCTGGAGCGGCATCTGCGAGAGGTTGATCACCGGCGTGCCGTCGACGTCCTCGAGCGCGGCCTTGAGGGTCGCGTACTGGAGGATGTCGGGGACGAGCTTGACCTCCACGCACTCGCGCGCCATCAGCTCGAGGATCTGGAGCATCTTCTTGTGGGCCTCGAGCGGCAGGGCGATGAAGACCTGATCGATGCGCTGCGCCGCGAGGACCTCGTCGGCCTGGCGCAGGGTGCCGAGCACCGGCACGCCGCAGACCGTGGAGCCCGCCTTGCCGGGATCGTCGTCGAGGAAGCCGACGACCTCGAAGCCCATCTCGCGGTGGGCGAGGATCTTGGTCGTGATCTCGCGGCCGAGCAGCGCCGGCGCCGACCACCAGGATGCGCTGCAGGTTGTGGCCGGAGCTGCGGACGCGCCGCAGCGTCGAGCGCGCCAGCATGCGCGTGCGCGGCCACGAAGGCGAAGTCGGCCAGCGCGAAGAGGCCGATGAAGGCGCGGCTGTAGGTGAAGACCTCGTGGCTGCCGGGCGCCGCCGGCGGCCGGTACCAGGCGATCACCACCGACAGCAGCACGGTGGCGAGCAGCACGGCGAGCGACACCGTGAGCACCTCGTCCACCCGGCTGCGCCCCCGCCGGCTCTGGTAGAGGCCGTGGAAGTAGAAGACCATCGGCCAGAGCACGAGGATGAACGGGACGAGGCTGCAGGTAGGGGCCGAACTCGGGGACGTTCTTGGTGACGCGGGATGACCTCGATCTCGAACCGCAGCAGCCAGGCGGTGAAGAAGGCGGCCAGCGTCGCCGCGAGATCGGTGAAGAGGTAGAGTCCGGCGGTCTTCCGATGGCGTTCTTGGATCAAGGGAAGGACACCCTCAACTTGGAAACCGATGAGATAGAAGAGCACGGATGCGACCGGTGAAACGTCGCGACAGAAAACGACTCCGCCCGGTCGCGCAGGTCCAAGGAATTGAATCTCGATCCGGCCGGCTTTGTCAATCGCCTCCGCCAGGGCGGACGGTCCCTCCCAGTCCGGATAGAGGACGCCGTGCCGGCCGTCCTCCACGATGTCCAGCACTCCGCCCCTGGCCACGGCTACCACCGGGGTGCCGCAGGCGAGGGCCTCGACCGAGGCGATGCCGAAGTCCTCGACCCCCGGCTGGAGGAAGGCCGCCGCCCCCCGGTAGAGCTCGCGGAGCCCGGCGTCGTCGACCTTGCCGAGGAATTGCGACCCCCGGTCCGGCCAGGGCGGCCAGCCGCTCCCGCTCGGGGCCTTCGCCCACGACGCGCAGCTCGAGCCCCAGCTTCTCGCAGGCCGCCATGGCCTCCTCGACCTTCTTGTAGGGGGCCAGCGCCGAGACCATCAGGCAGTACCCCTTCTCCCGCGCCGGCCCGGGGGTGAAGAAGTCCACGTCCACGGGCGGGTGGACCACCTCGGCCGGGCGGTCGTAGTAGGTCTCGGATGCGCCGCGCCACGAAACGGGAGTTGGCCACGAACAGGTGTACGCGCGCCGCCGAGGAGACGTCCCAGGTGCGCAGGCCCGAGAGGATCGGCGGAGCGCAGGCGCGCCCCCACTCCCGTGCGGGCGGGGAAGTAGACGTGCTCCTGGTCCCAGGCGTAGCGCATGGGCGTGTGGCAGTAGCAGAGGTGGAAGGCGTCCGGCGGCGGGATGACCCCCTTGGCCACGCAGTGGCTGGAGCTGACCACCAGGTCGTAGCCCGAGAGGTCGAACTCCTCGATCGCGACGGGGAAGAGCGGCAGGTAGCGCCGGTAGTGCCGCGTGATGCCCGGCGCCCTCTGCAGGAAGCTGGTGTGGATCGGGTGCGCACTCGATGGCCGGGCTGACGCTGCCCGGGAAGTGGAAGAGGGTGTAGATCGGGGCCTCGGGGAAGAGCCCGGCCAGGGCCTCGAGCACCTTCTCGCCGCCGCGCATGCCGGTGAGCCAGTCGTGGACCAGCGCCACCCGGGGGCGCGGGGGAGCGAACGTCAGGGGGCGTCGGCGCGAACGGCGGGATCACGACCGTCCCTCGATGGCCGAGAGGTAGATGTCCAGCGTCTGCCGCGCCGTCTGGTCCCAGCGGAAGTCTTCGGCCCGGCCCATCCCGCGCTCGGCGAAGGCGGCGCGGCGCTCCGGGTTGCCCATCAGGCTGGGCGATGGCCTTGGCCATGCCGTCGAGGTCCAGCGGGTCCACCAGATGCGCGTAGCCCTCGCCGATCTCCTTCAGAGCCGAGGTGTTGGAGGTGATCACCGCCACGCCCGAGGCCATGGCCTCGACGACCGGCAGGCCGAAGCCTTCGTAGAGCGTGGGGTAGAGGAACAGCGTCGCCCCCTGGTAGATGGCCGGCAGCGCCTCCTGGGCCACGTGGCCGAGCAGGCGGACCTTGTCGCCGATCCCCAGGTACTCGGCCCGCTGGCGGATCTTGAACTCCGACCCCTGGCGGCTGCCGACGCAGATCAGCGGCGCGTCGAACTGCGCCATCCGCCGGGCCCGGGCGTAGGCCTGCACCACCGTGTCCAGGTTCTTGTGCGGCTTGGCCGGATTGCCCACGAACAGCAGGTAGGGCTGGGCGATCCCGAGGTCGCGCAGCCAGCGCTGCAGCTCTTCCGGCGGCAGGCGCTGGCGGAAGACGTCGTCGACCCCGTTGTAGATCACCTCGATCTTGCCGCCGTCCATCTCGAAGTGCTGCATCAGGTCGTTCTTGGTGTTCTGCGACACGGCGATGATCCGGTCGCCGCGGGTCAGGCTGCGGCGGATCATGCGCTGGGCGTAGAGGAAGGCCAGGTTGCTGGGCAGGAACTCGGGGTAGAGCAGGTGGATGATGTCGTGGATGGTCACCACGACCTTGCGAATTCACCCAGGCCGGCAGCACGTAGTGCGTCGAGTGGTAGAGGTCGAGCTTGCGCCGGTAGAGGTGCCAGGACAGGGCGAACAGCTCGCGCACCGAGTAGACGGGGGAGCTCTCCAGGGCGACCTGGAAGTTCTCCGGCAGGTCGCTGGAGCCCCGCTTTGTCCTCCGGCTTGGCCAGGAGGACGTAGCGGTTCTCGGAATCGAGGGCGGCCAGCGACCGGATGAGGTTCCGGACGTAGGTGCCGATCCCGAAATCCTGGATTTTACGGGCGTCGATGCCGATCGTATAAGGCAAACCTGCTCCCGAAAGGGATTTGAGACTGGGGATTCTACCCGAGAGCCTCGAAAAATACCTCTTCCATCTCACGGGCGGCGCGGTCCCAGCGGAAGAGTCCCGCTCTCGCGACGGCCCGGTTCCGCATTTCGGGCTCCCGGCCGGGGTGGTCGAGGAGGGTCTTGATGCGTCCGGCGAGGGCCCCGGAGTCGCCGGGATCGGCCAGCAGGCCCGCGTCTCCCACCACCTCGGGCAGGCTGGCGGCGTTCGAGGCCACCACCGGCACGCCGCACGCCAGGGCCTCGGCGGCGGGGAAGCCGAACCCTTCGTAGAACGAGGGGTAGACGAACACGCGGGCGGCCTGGAAGACCCGCACCAGCCGGGAGCGCTCGATCCGTCCCAGGGCGCGCACCCCCTCCGGGGCCAGGGAGGCGATGCGCCGCGCCAGCCCCTCGCTCGCCCAGCCGTAGGGGCCGGCCAGGACCAGGGGCGGCGTCGCGGGGTTCTCCACCCGCAACGCCGTCCAGGCGTCCAGCAGCGCGCCCACGTTCTTGCGCGGCTCCAGGGTCCCCACGTAGAGGACGTACCCTTCCGGCGCCTCCAGCTCCCGGCGCGTCGCGGCGATCTCCTCCGGCGTCCCAGGCCGGAACTCGGGATCGATCCCCGGATAGACGACGCGGATCTTCTCCGCGCACTGGGGGAAGTGGAAGGCCAGGTCCCGCGCCGTGGCGTGGGAGATGGTGACCAGCCGCCGCGCCGCCTCGAAGGAGGGGCGCAGGAACGGCAGCAGGCTCCAACGCACCTTCAGCGTGTGGGTCTCGGGCAGCAGCAGGGCCGTCAGGTCGTGGACCGTGGCCACGGCCGGCACCGGGCAGCGCAGGGGCAGGGTGATCAACGGGGACCAGAGGAGATCCACGTCGCCCCGCTGGAGCCGGCGCGGCAGCCGGAGCTGCTGCCAGAGCACGCCCAGCGGCGCCTCCTGGGACTCCAGGGCGATCCCCGCCGCCGCCAGCTCCTCCGCCCCCCGCACCGGCCGGTGCGCCATTCCCAGGTAGCGCGCGCCGTCCCGTTCCGCCAATCCCAGCAGCATGGAGCGCGTGTAGACGCCGATGCCCGTGGGCTCGGGGACCAGGGCGCGCAGATCGACGGCGATGGTGGGACGGCGGCCGGGCATGGCGGGGGATTGTACCCGGACCCTCACCCCCGGCCCCTCTCCCGACCCCTCCCTCCCTCCCTCACCGGGAGAGGGGAGTACAATCCCCCGCCGTGCTCTCCTTCGCCGGTTCCGTCTTCCGCGCCCTGACGCTGGCGCTCTTCGCCGTGTCCCTGCTCGTGGGGCTCGGCCTGGCGGGCTACAACGCCGGGCAGCGCTTCCTCGGGATCTTCGGCTACTGGGGGGAGGACATGGCCGCGAGCCGCCGGCGCGTCATGGGGGACGGTTGGGTGGAGACCATCGCGGCCCTCCGCCGCGCCATTCCCCGCGACGGCGAGTACTTCCTGGTCGACGGCGGCGGGCTGCGCAGCGGCGGGGCCTACTTCGTCCGCTACGACCTCGCCCCCCGGCGGGCGCGCTACCTCGGGCCTCTCGACGATCTCAGGGACCCCGCCCGGGTCGCGGCGGCGATGCCGCCCGGGCCGCGCTGGGTGGTCCTCACCGTGCCCGGGGGTGAGCCGCCGGTCTTCCTCGACCGCGAAGAGTTCCTCCGCCAGTTGCGGGAGGAGGCGCTTGGTCCCCGGTGAGGCCTTCGCGGGCCTCGCGGGCGTCGCCCTGTTCGCCGCGCCCGGCGCCGGCCTCGCCGAGGTCCTCCCCGAGATGCGCGACCGGCCGCTCGCCCACCGGCTGGCCTACGGCTACCTGCTGGGGATCGTCTGGACCGCCGGCAGCCTCTACGCCCTCTCCCACTTCCTCTCCGTGCCCCTGCGGCCGCCGGCCATCCTCGCGGTCGCCTCCGCTGCCCGCCTTCGTCGGGCTGATCGCGCGCCTGCGCCGCGGGCAACGGAATCCCCGCACGGGCCCGCGGCCCGCCTGGGAGCGGGTGGCGATCGCCGTCGCCGTCGTGGTTTCCCTCGCGGCCCTGGCCCAGACCCTCTACACGCCCCTGACGGACTGGGACGGCCGCATGACCTGGGGCGCCCAGGCCAGGTACCTGCGCGCCGAGGGGACGGTGGACGCCCGTGCGATCAAGCAGCCCGGCTGGTTCGTCAGCCTCCCGTGGTACCCCTTGCTGATGCCCGTCGCCCAGGTCGCCGTCCAGGAGGTGACCGGGGCGGGGGAGGACCAGCCCTTCTTCCGGCCCCTGTACGCGGCGTTCCTGCCCGTCTGGCTGCTGCTGATCCACGGCGGCGCGCGGCGCCTCGGAGCCGGGAGCGCCGCCGTGGCCTGGACCGTGGCGGCCGCCGCCCTGCTGCCGTTCCCGGCCTTCTTCAACGGCGGCGGCGCGGTGAGCGCCTACAGCGACCTGCCGCTGGCCTGCTTCTACGGCGCCGCCCTGCCGCTCCTGCTGGAATCCCGGCCGCGCCTCTCCGGCGGCCTCGCGGCCGGCCTCCTGCTGGCGGGCGCGATCCTCACCAAGACCGAGGGCCTCCCCCTCGCCGCGGCGGCCCTGGCCGCGGCCGGGCTCAGGACCGTCCTCCCGTGGGGGAGCCGGCCCGGCCGGCGCCGGCGGTGGCGGCTCCTGCGCAAGCCTCTCGGCCTCGCCGTCCTGCCGCCGGCCCTGGCCCTGGGGCTGCTCGCGTCCTGGCGGGTCGGCATCCCCGAGGTCCATTACCAGGAGTACAGGAGCCTTTTCCGGTTCGATCCTCGGGCCGGAGATCCTGGCCCGCATCCCGTACCTCGCGGCCCAGGTGCGCTACGAGATGGTGGGCCTGCTCGACTGGGGGATCTTCTGGTCGGTGGCGCCGCTGGTCCTGCTCGCCGGCTGGCGCGGCCTGCGGCGGCGGACCACCCTGCCTCTCCTGCTCGCCGCCGCGGCGCCCCTGGCCCTCGCCTGGACCGCCTACTCCCTCGCCGTGGAGCCCGGCTTCTTCGTCAGGACGACCTGGAACCGCTTCCTGTTGCAGGCCTCGGTGCCGTTCCTGGTCCTCTTCGCCTTCGCTCTGGGCGATCTGCTTCGCCGCGTCCCGCGGGTTCCGGCTTGGCTGGGAGGACGCGCCAGATCTCGACGCTCCCATCGTCGAACAGGAGCTCGAACTCCTCCGGGCGCTTCGCCACCCAGCGCCGCTCCGGAGTCGGCGCGTCCGTCGGGATGATGACCAGGTACCCGATCTTCAGGCGGTCGAGGACGCTCCGCCATCGCTGGTACCCCCGGTCCTCGTAGGGCTCGACGAGCGGTTCTCCCCAGGAGTAGTACTGCCCCGGCAGCCCGCGGCGGCTCCGCGGCACGATCTGCAGGTCGTTCTGCACCCGGCTGCCGAAGAACAGGTAGGGTTGGTTCAGGCCCGCGTAGCCGACGCGGACTCCCCGCGGCCCCGCCAGTTGCTCCAGGGCGAACGGACCCGGCTGGCGGTCCAGCTTGAGCCGCTGGTATTTCGCGACCGTGGACCCCAGGGACAGCGCCGCGATCCCCACCCCGGCCGCCGCCGCGAGACCGCCCCAGCGCCAGCTCGCTTTCCAGCCCCGCCGCCACGCCAGCACGGCCAACGCTCCCGCCGCGAACAGCGCCAGGGTCAGCAGGACCTCGAACACGCCGCCCCGATCGAGCCGCCGGGTCGCCTGATAGGTGATCAGCGCCAGGAGGCCCGCCCGCACGGGTGAGGCCCAGGGTCCCGCCTGCGCGAGCAGCCAGGAAAAGGCCACCGCCGCCAGGGCGACGCCCGGCAGGAAGTAGCGCATGTCCCGGTGGTCGTGCATCAGATAGAGGAACTGGAGGAAGAACACCGCCGGCAGCGAGAGGATCAGAGCCGCCACGAACCGCCGCCGCGCCAGGGCCAGGAGCGGCGCCAGCGCGGCGGCCGGCAGCAGGGTGAACGGGAAGAACGGGCCGAAGAGCTCCTTGCGCCGGGTCAGGAAATCCCCGATGTCGATGTCGAACTCGGGCGCGTCCTTGCGGTGGGTGACCGTGGCGCTCTCCCAGCCGGGGAAGACCTCCACGCCCAGGAGCCGCACGGGGGCGGGGAAGATCGGATTCCCCACGGTGACGGCGTTCCGCAGGTACGTGTAGCCGCCGGTCACGGCCATGGCCAGCATCATGAGGACGGCCAGCGTCGCCAGCCGGCCCGCCGGAGCCCGCTCGCTCTCCCGCCGCCGCTCCAGCAGGTGGGCGGCCGCGATCACGGCGAGGATCACGGGCGTGAACATCACCCCGATGTACTTCGTGCCGAGCAGCAGCCCCACGGCGGCGCCCGCCGCCACCGCCGCGCCCGGCCGGGGCCGGCGGGCCAGGGCGAGCCCGGCGTCGAGGGCGGCGAGGGTGAAGTACGACGCGCTGTGGTCGTTGCCCGCCCCCAGCGCGAACACGGGGAGCACGCGGTGGATCGAGGCGAACAGCAGGGCCGCGAACGCGGCGTTCCAGCGCGACAGCCCCAGCCGGCGGGCGATGCCGGCGGCGGCGAAGAACGAGAAGATCCCGAACGGGAGCTGCGACCAGCGCGCCGCCACGTCGCTGTCCCCGAACGGCGTGAACAGCACCCACGAGGCCACCTCGCCCAGCACCGGATAGAACGCCGTGCTGGCGTCGCCCATGGAGAAGCGGATCATCCGCAGGTCGCCGTGCCGCAGCCAGACCGCCACCGCCGACAGGTGGTACGAGTTGTCGTCGAACCCGTAGTCCCCGGAAGCCGTGTAGCGCAGCCGGTGCATGTCGTGGAGGGCGACCATGGCGATGGCCAGGATCGCCGCGGCGAGCAGGACCGTTTCGATCCGGACGAAGCGGGCCAGCCAGGGCTTCGGCGCGGCCGGCGGCTCGTCGATCGGCGTCTCTTCCGGTGCGGCGGCGGGCCGGGGCAGGAAGCGGCTGGCCGCGTAGGCCAGGGCGGTCCAGATCAGGAACGTCCGCGGCCACATCCACCCGAAGTGCCCCATCCACGTCGCCGGCACGATCGCCACTGCCGCCGCGAAGGTGAACGCGGCCGTCCATCGGGATTCCGTCTCGAAATCCGGCACCAGCCAGCGGGCCAGGCGGGCCCCCGTCCCCCAGAGCGCCGCCAGCATCGCCGCCAGGACCAGGACCTGGAAGGACCGGGAGGATCCCTGGAAGATGGCGCCCGCGAGCAGGATCGCGGTGATCGCCGGAGGGATCAGGGAAGAAGGCGACATGGGACGAGGAGTCTACTCGAACCCTCACCCCCGGCCCCTCTCCCGACCCCTCCCACCCTCCCTCACCGGGAGAGGGGAGAAAGGACATTAAGGACACCAAGGACCTCAAGGACGGTGTCTTATTCGTCCTTGCTGTCCCTGGTGTCCTTGGTGTCCTTTCCTGCTGTTCTCCCCTCCTCTCCCGGTGAGGGAGGGTGGGAGGGGTCGGGAGAGGAGGGGCCGGGGGTGGTGAGGGCCCGCGCCGCCGCGTGGAACGCCGCCGCCGTCTCCGCGGCCGTCCGCCCCCAGTCGAAGAGCCCGGACCGCTCCAGCCCCCGCTGGCGCAGCTCCTCCCGCAGCCCCTCATCTCCGAGCAGCTCCTGGACGCGGTCCGCCCAGAGGTCCGGCCGGTCCGGCGGCGCGTAGAGGGCGGCGTCCCCCGCCACCTCCCGCAGCACGGGGAGATCGCTCGCCACCAGCGGCGCGCCGGCCCGCATCGCCTCCACCGCCGGCAGGCCGAACCCCTCGTAGAAGGACGGCAGCGCCACCATCCAGGCCCCCCGGTACAGCGCGGCGAGCTCGTCCGCGCTCACGTATCCGAGGGGGACCAGCCATCCCTCGCGCTCCGCCTCCGCGATCTCCCGCCGGCTCTCCTCCGCCTTCCAGCCGAACCCGCCGCACAGCACCAGCGGGGGAGGGCTGGACCCGCGCCGCCGCAGCATCCGCCAGGCGGCCAGCAGGGCGGGCACGTTCTTCCGCGGCTCGATCGTGCCCACGTGGAGGGCGTAGCGGTCCGGCGTCCCCGGAGGGAGCGCCCCGCCGCCCGTCCCGGAGACCAGTCCCGTGCCGAGGTGGATCGCCCGCGCGCGGTCCGGCGCCACGCCCATCGCGATCAGCTCCCGGCGCACCGCCTCGCTGAGCGTGAGCAGCAGGTCGGCCTCCAGCAGCGTGCGGTCCAGACCCTTCCCGCAGGGCCGCCGCCGAATCCGGGCGCACCGCCCAGGGGACCTTGCGCACGCCGAGGTCATGGATGGTGACCACCCGCGCCCCGCGGGCGAAGCGGAAGAGCCTGGGCACGAGGTAGTTGGGCGCGAAGAGCACCCGGTTGCCGTCCGCCGCCACCAGCAGGGGGGCCAGCCGGCGCGGCCCCTCCCAGACCACCCGCTCGATGGCCGGCCCCGTGGGCAGCTCCACCACCGGCCGGGGCTCCCCCGGACCTCCCGCCTCCAGGGCCTGGCCGTACAGCCGCAGCCGCAGGTCGTCCCGCTCCGCGAGGTGGACCAGGAGCTGATACAGGTACCAGCCCACCCCGGTCAGCGTCTCGTAGAGGGGGTTGATGTCCACCGCCACGGTCAGGCGAGGACTCAGCCCTCCGGCGGCGTAGCGTGGTCCACAGTTTTCCCCACATGCGGTGGAGAGTGTATCGTTAGGCCGTTTCCGGAATTCCCGATCCAGACGATGCGCCTCCGAGCCCTCCCACTCCTCGTCGTCGCCGTGCCGCTGCTGGCCCTGGCCTGGTCCCTGGCCGGCCTGCGCGCCCCCTTGCCCACGGGCGACGAGGCCACGCCGGTGACGATCGCCCAGAGCCTCTGGCACGACCATGACCTCGTCTACGCCGAGGCCGACCTCCGCCGCGCCGAGCGCGTCTGGGACGGCGGCCCCGCGGGTCTGACCCTGTTCACCAGCGACGGCGGCAAGACCCTGCGCTACGGCCGTCCCCTGGCCTATCCACTGGCGGCCCTGCCCTTCTACGGCATCCTCGGCCTGCGCGGGATCGCCCTGCTCAACATGGCCCTGTTCCTGGGCATGGCCGGCGCCGCGATCTGGCACCTTTCCGGCGAGAACGCCCTGGCAGGCCTCTTCGCGGGCGGCTTCTTCTTCGCCTCCGCGGCCCTGGCCTACGCCTTCCGCCTCGAGCCGGACGTTTTCGTCATGGCCTGCGCCTTCTTCCCGCTCCTGATCTGGCAGCGCCTGCGCAAGGCCCCGGGAATGGACCGCAACCATCTCGCGCTCCTGGCCCTGGCGGGCGTCCTGCTCGGCGTGCTCCTCATCCAGAACCCGCTGGCGGCGCTGCTGGGCCTGCCCGTGCTGGCCGACTTCGCCTGGCGCCGCCGCTGGCGGGACTTCGCGGCCGTGGCCCTCGCCGGCCTCCTGGCCGCCGGCGCCCTCGCCCTGCTCCAGAAGGGCGTGACGGGGGAGTGGACCGCCTTCGGCGGCGCCCAGCGCCGGACCTTCGAGACCGCGTTCCCTCTCCAGAGCCCGGGCGACCCCTGGCAGGGCTATCGGGGCGAGGACCCGGACTTGAACCTCGCCGCCGGCCTGCGCCTGCTGCCGCGCAACCTCCTCTACGTCTTCGCCGGCCGCTATACCGGGCTGCTGCCCTACCTCCCCTTCGCCCTCTTCGCCCTGGCCCTCTACCTGCTGGGGCCGAAGGACCGCGCCCGCCACCTGCTGCTGGGGACTTTGGCGGCGTACGTGCTCTGCGTCCTGCTCGTCCATCCCAACGACTTCGCGGGAGGACCCGGCTTCCTGGGCAGCCGATACCTGGCGACGGTCTACCCGGCCTTCCTCTTCCTGCCGGGGCGGATCAACGTCCGGCGGAGCCTTGCTCTTGCCCTTCGCCGCCGCCGGCCTGTGGACCGCCGTGGCCGTGATCCACCCTCTCCACGCCGCCGCGCCAGCCTTCCAGCGGCTGCCCCTGGAGCTGACCCTGCTGCCGGGCGACCGCCTTCCCGGCTTCTTCCGGCGGACCTGGGGGAACGCCCTCTGGATCGTGCCCCGGCAATCCTTCTTCGCCGAGGAGAACCATCCCAACGGCGTCTGGGTGCGCGGCGGCACCCGCTCCGAGATGATCGTGGTCTCGCCCGCCCCGCTCCCGAAGCTCGCCTTCACCGTCTACTCCCTGGCGGCGGACAACGAGCTGACGCTGGACAGCGGCGTGGAGCGCCTGCGCGTCCGCTTCGACACCCAGGGCAAGCGCGACGGCACGCCCGTCGAGATTGCCCTGAGCCCCCGCGACCCGGGACCTCGGCTTCTTCCCGGCCGCGCCCCGCGAGCGCGTCTACCGCCTCACCCTGGAGACCACCGCCGGCCTCGTCCCCGCCCGCGCCTACCGCGACAATGGCGATCCGCGGGACCTCGGCGTCTTCCTCGACTTCACGGGCCAGGGCTTCTAGTCTTCCCCAATCCAAAATCTAAAATCCAAAATCCAAAATCGCATGTCCGACGACACTTCATCCTCCGCACCGCCCGACGATCCTCGCGTCGCAGAGGTCCTCCACAAGGTCCGCTCCGGCGTGCGCCAGCGCCGGGCCGAGTCGGCCACCCTGGGCGGCACGGAGGCCACGCGCGGCGGCCTGCTGGAGCTGAAGCAGCGGGAGTACGTGCGCGAGCCCGAGCCCTTCTCCCACCGGCCGGGGCTGGGGCGTCTGATCGTCCTCGCCCGCAAGGCGTTCTACAAGCTGTTCCTCAAGTGGTTCTCCCGCCCGTTGATCGAGCAGCAGAACGCCTACAACCAGACCGCCTCGCGATTGATCGAAGAGCTGATCGACACCCAGGCGCGCACCGAGCGCGAGCTGCGCCAGGTCTCGGCGCGTCTGGAAATCCTGGAGCAGCGCCTCGGCGAGGACGGAAAAGACTCGTGAAGCCGCGGATCGTCATCGTCGGCACCAAGGTCCCCTTCGCCTACGGCGGCGCCGAGATGCTGGTGGACTCCCTGCGCGACGAGCTGAAGTCGCGGGGCTTCGAGGTGGACATCGTCACCCTGCCGTTCAACTGGCCCAACCGCACGGAGCTGCTGAAGAGCAGCCTCGCGTGGCGTCTGGTGAACCTGACGGAAGCCGCCGGCAAGCGGATCGACCTCGTCATCGCCACGCGCTTTCCGTCCTACCTGATCAAACATCCCAACAAGGTCGTCTGGCTGATCCACCAGTTCCGCCAGGCCTACGACCTCCTGGGCACGCGCTACAGCGATTTCTGGGAGGCCGAGCCTCGGGACGCCAAGGTCCTGGAGATGATCCGCGCCATGGACCGCCGCACCTTGTCCGAGGCGCGCGCGGTCTACACGATCTCGGGAAACGTGGCGGACCGTCTGCTGCGCAACAACCGGGTGGAAGCCGAGGTGCTCTATCCGCCGCCGAAGCTCGACCGCCTCTATCATCCTGGGGATTTTGGAGATTACATCTTTACGGTGGGCCGTCTCGATCCGCTGAAGCGTTTCGATCTCCTGATCAAGGCCATGAAGCACACCGAGACCCCCGTCCGCTGCCGCATCGCGGGAACCGGTCCCGAAAAGGAGAACCTCCAAGACCTGATCGTCCGCTACGGTCTCCAGGACCGCGTCGAGCTCCTCGGTTGGGTGGAGGATCATGACGTCGTGGCGCACTACGCGAATTGCCTCGGCGTCTACTACGCGCCCTACGACGAGGACTACGGCTACGTAACGGTGGAAGCCTTCAAGTGCTCGAAGCCGGTGATCACCACCTCGGACTCCGGAGGCGTGCTGGAGTTCGTAGAGGATGGGGTGAACGGCTTCATCGGATCTTCGGATTCGCCGCGGGAGTTGGGGGCGCGGATCGACGCGCTATACAAGGATCGGGAGAAGGCGCGGGCGATGGGATTGGCGGGTCAGCGGCGGGTGCGGGAGGTGACTTGGGATCGGGTGGTGGAACGGTTGGTGGGGGAGAGCTGAAATTCCGCTTCCATGTTCCCGATCTCTGTAATACAATCTCCCTCGGGATGACACGAGAGCTGGTATCCGGAATCAATCCAAGGGTTCTTGTCTGGGCCAGGGAAAGGTCCGGCCAGTCGATCCAGCAGGTCGCCGAGGCCATGGACAGGGATCCGGAGGTGATCGCGAGTTGGGAGGCCGGAGCCTCGGCGCCGACGTATGTCCAACTCGAGACGCTGGCCTACAAGGTCTACAGGCGTCCGGTCGCGCTCTTTTTCTTCCCTGAGCCTCCTGAGGAGATCGACCCCGAACGCTCCTTCCGAACGCTCCCGGATTTCGAGATCGACGCTCTCTCTTCGGACACCCGTTACCGGATCCGGGATGCTCGTGCGATGCAGCTTTCTCTCCATGAGCTGAATGCGGGCTTCAATCCTTCTCCGAGAAAGATCTTCAGAGACATCTCTGCCTCTTCCCGTCCGACACTCTCCGCCGCCTCGGTGGCGCTGGAGGTCAGAGATTATCTGGGAGTCGATCTACAGGCTCAGAAGGAGTGGAGGAGCTCGGCGGACGCGCTCAAGCACTGGAGGAACGCCGTCGAGGAAGTAGGAGTCTTTGTCTTCAAGAACTCTTTCAAGCAGAGGGATGTTTCGGGATTCTGCCTGTATGACGAAGAATTCCCGGTGCTCTGCCTCAACAACAGCACTGCGGTGACACGCCAGATCTTCACGCTCTTCCACGAGCTTGCTCATGTCCTTGTCCAGACGAGCGGAGTCACGAAGGTCGATGACCGGTACATCGGCGCCCTGGCCGGTGAGGCGAAGCGTATCGAGGTCTTCTGCAATCGGTTCGCCGCCGAGCTTCTGGTTCCAGAGCCTGGGTTCCGCCGCAGGGTTTCGAGTCTACTTGTCGATGAGGATGCTATTGCCGGCCTGGCGGAGGAATACAAAGTCAGCCGCGAGGTCATCCTGAGAAGGCTTCTCGATCTGAAGATCGTGTCGAAAGCCTACTATGAGGAGAAGGTGGCCCAGTGGCGCGAAGAGTACGCGAGCAGGTCAGGGAGGGAGGGCGGCAACTACTATGCTACCCAGGCGACTTACCTGGGGGAGAAATACCTGCGTTTGGCTTTCGGCCGCTACTACCAGGGCGTCATCTCGATCCAACAACTCGCGGACTTCCTCAATGTCAGGGTCAGTAGCGTGGCCGGCCTGGAGCAGTTCTTTCTGCAGCAGGCGGCGGCCTAGACCCGATGCTGTACGTCTTCGATACCAATAGTCTGCGGGTCCTCGGAAACTATTACCCAGACCGTTTCCCCAGCTTCTGGCGGCACTTCGAGACCTTGATCGAGGACGGAACCATCGTCTCGGTCAGGGAGGTCTACAACGAGCTTGAAAGACAGATGAGTGAAACCTGGCTCTGGGAGTGGGCGAGGGCTCATCGCGGGATGTTCCTGATTCCCGGACCCGACGAAACCCGGTTCATCGGGGAAATCTTTCAAGTTCCTCACTTCCGGGCCATCGTAGGAGAGACTCAGCGGCTGCGGGGACATCCTGTGGCAGATCCCTTCATTGTCGCCTGCGCGAAAGTACGTGGCGGGTGCGTGGTCACGGAGGAGGCCAACAGACCCAACGCCGCCAAGGTGCCCAACGTCTGCGAGCACTTCGGCGTGAGCTGTACCAATGTCGAAGGTTTCATGGCTCGCAACGACTGGCGTTTCTAGCCGCCCTTCGCCTCATTCTCCCGCATCTGATCCACATGCCGCTTCGCGTGCTGATATCAAGCTCGAAGAGTTCCTGCGGGAGGCCGCCCGCGCTTTCAAGAGCCGAGAAAGATCCGGAGGAACGCGCGGAACCCGGGTACCCCCCTGTACCTCGAGGGTACGCCCTTCCCATTCGGTGGGCGACGGCCGCCCAGCGAGGGGGAGGCTCGTACCTCGAAGGTACACCCCCGTACCTCCGAGGGAGACCCCCGTACCTCTCGGGGAGACCCCTCTCCCTTCAAGGTACGGGCATGTACCTCCGAGGGAGAGGCCCGTACCTCGCAGGTACGCCCCCGTACCTTTGAGGGGGACCCCCGTACCTCCGCTTTATAGCTTCCCCCATCGTTGCGATGCGCGATCTTCCCGCTTCCCTGGTTCTCCGCGCCGAATCGCTGTGCTCTCTTCTTCCCGGGCGGCATCGTAAGATGAGGAATGACGTGTTCCTTTCTTCTTTGACGCATTATAAGGAGAGAGCGTTCCGTTCCCTTTTCTGGGAGCCATATTATGAAGGGAGCGCGGCATTTCCTCGTAATGATTCAGATCCTCTTGACAGGGCTGTTTAAATAGGTTGTAATTTCGTTGTCGGTCAGCTGATCTACATCGTCCGAAACCTCCGGCAGTGCGTGGGGAGCACGATCTGTACGCACGTGCTCTGCCGGCTCTCATCAAGCCGTTTGTCGGAGAAAGGAATTAGGTCAGTCATGAAGAAGTTTTTCGCGTCCGCCGCTGTCGTGTTCGTCTTCGCCGCCACCGCTTTCGCCGGTGATTCCGAGTCCCCGCGTCTCCAGCGGGATCGTGAATTCGGGAGGAACCTGGGCCTCAGGCTCGTGATCGACCCGGGGGTCAAGCCGGGCGCCCGTCAGGCCAGCGAGACCCTGCATTACCTGGTCGATCAGCAGGCGGTCAGGGAAGGCGTGGTATACGGTTTCACGTCCATCGAGGCGCGCAACAAGTTCGCCGACCTTCGCGACGCGTCCCGGCGCGAGAGCGAGCCGGCCGGTGTGGCGGAGACCGTGTGCGCGGATGCCTGGTTCAACAAGGTGGCCTACGGCACGGGCACGGACTGGCTGCGGTTCACCTGCGGTCAGAAAGACGACTACCTGCCCGATTCGTGGAACGACGTGATTTCCTACGTCGAGGCCGGCGGTTCCTGGACCATCCTCTGGAAGTGCTACTACTTCAACTCCGCCGGCAGTTGCAGCACCCTGACCCTCCAGGGCGGGACGATCGCCTACGACTTGAACTACTACGGTTTCAACAACTACGCCTCGTCGATCAAGAACTGCCCCGAGGGGTACAGCTCGACGGATTGCTTCTACTACTACTAGGCCGAGGTTGAGCTGAGCTGGGCCGGGCGTTTCCACGCCCGGCCTTTTTCGTTCAGGAGCCCGGCGAGGCCGGGGCGGCGTCGGCGCAGGAGGACGTCTGGTCGCCCTCGGCGGGAGCCAGCCGGATCTCGAACTGTTTGGTCGTGCCGGGCAGAAGGCGGAAGCCCGGGCACGCGGCCGGAGCGTAGCCTTCCGGGGCCGCTGTCACGGAGTAGGTCCCGAAGCCGAGCTTCTCGAACCGGAAGGCGCCGTCCGCGCCGGACGCCTGCTTCTGGCTCTCCTTGCCGCCGGTCTGGTGCAGCTTGACCTCGATGCCCTGCAACGGCTGGCCCTGGGCGTCCAGGATGCGGCCGGCGACCTCGCTCGGGCTCTGCGCGACGGCCCAGCCGCTCGTCCAGAGCAACGCGACGACGACGGTCGCGAAAAGAGGGTTCGGCCTGCCTTCGGCTCTCATCGTGTCTCCTTTCGACTCTGAAAATAGTAACAGCTTATACGGTCTCGGCGGTTTCGATCCTGGGCACGGTCAGGCCCGCGAGCTGCTGGTAGACGGAGCGCTGCCGGGCCGTGTGCCGGGCGGCCGACTCGAGCAGCCGCTTGAAGCGCTCGGGATTCTGCTTCTCGATCATGTGGAAGCGGGTTTCGTGGCTCATGTACTCCGCGACGGAGACCGTGGGCTCGCCGGAGTCGAGCCGCAGCGGCGGCAGGCCCTCGGCCACGCGGCGTGGATCGAAGCGGTAGAGCGGCCAGACGCCGGACTCGACCGCCAGCTTCTGCTGATCCACGCCATGGACCAGGTCGTAGCCGTGGGCGATGCAGTGGCTGTACGCGATGACCAGCGACGGACCGGGGTAGGCCTCGGCTTCGAGCAGGGCTTGCACGGTCTGGTTGATCTTGGCGCCGAAGGCGATGCGGGCCACGTAGATGTGGCCGTAGCTCATGGCCATCAGGCCGAGGTCCTTCTTGGGGATCTCCTTGCCGGCGACGGCGAACTTGGCCGCCGCGCCCAGGGGCGTGGCCTTGGACTGCTGGCCGCCGGTGTTGGAGTAGACCTCGGTGTCGAGCACCAGGACGTTGACGTTGCGCCCCGTGGCCAGGACGTGGTCGAGGCCGCCGAAGCCGATGTCGTACGCCCAGCCGTCGCCGCCCACCAGCCAGACGCTGCGCGGGACCAGGGCGTCCGCAAGGTCTTCGAGGCGCCGCGCCTCGGGGCCGGGGATGCCGCGCAGGCGGTCCCGCAGGGCCTCCACGAGCGCGCGCCGTTCGTACACGGCCTCCTCACCGGTCTCGCCCGCGGTCAGCAGACCGGTCACAAGCTCGTCGCCGATCTGCGCGGCCAGGGTATGGAGCAGCTCCTCGGCCTGCTCGCGGTGCTTGTCCACCGCCAGGCGCATCCCCAGACCGAGCTCGGCGTTGTCTTCGAACAGCGAGTTGGACCACGCCGGACCGCGGCCCTCCCGGTTGGCGGTGTAGGGAGTGGTCGGCAGGTTGCCGCCGAAGATCGAGGAGCAGCCGGTGGCGTTGGCGATCAGCAGCCGGTCGCCGAAGAGCTGGGTGAGGAGCTTGACGTACGGGGTTTCGCCGCAACCGGAGCAGGCGCCCGAATACTCCATCAGCGGCTGGAAGAACTGCGATCCCTTGGCGTCGACGCGCGTCACCTTCGTGCGGTCCACCTCCGGCAGGCCGAGGAAGAAGTCGTAGCACGCGCTCTCGGCCTCCCGCAGGGGCCGTTGCGGCTCCATGTGGACCGCCTTGCGCCGCGGCTCGGCCTTGGTCCTGGCCGGGCAGATCTCGACGCACAGCCCGCAGCCGGTGCAGTCCTCCGGCGCCACCTGGAGGGTGTATTTGAGGCCGCGGAAATCCGCCGCCTTGTAGTCGCGCGAGCGGAAACCCGCGGGCGCGCCCGCGAGGGCCACGGCGTCGTAGACCTTGGCGCGGATGGAAGCGTGCGGGCAGACCAGCGCGCACTGGTTGCACTGGATGCAGAGGTCGGGATCCCAAACGGGGATCTCCCGCGCCAGGTTGCGCTTCTCCCATTTCGCCGTCCCCGTCGGCCAGGCGCCGTCCACGGGGAAGGCGGAGACGGGGAGCAGGTCCCCCTGGTTGGCCATCATCACGGCCGTGACCCTCCGCACGAAGTCCGGGGCCTCGGCCGGCACCACGGGCGGCCGGTGGTAGGTGGACGTGACCGCCGCCGGGACCTCCACTTCGTAGAGATGCGCCAGGGCGTCGTCCACCACCTGGAAGTTGCGCCGCACCACTTCGGCGCCGCGTTTGCCGTAGGTCTTCTCGGCGGCCTCCTTGATCCTGCCGATGGCCTCCTCGCGGGGGAGCACGCCGGAAATGGCGAAGAAGCAGGTCTGCATGATCGTGTTGATGCGCCCGCCCATGCGGGCCCGCCGGGCGACGTCGTAGGCGTCGATCACGAAGAAGCGAAGGTCTTTCTCGACGATCCGCTGCTGGACCTCGAAGGGCAGGTGGTCCCAGGCCTTCTCGGGGCCGTAAGGCGAGTTGAGGAGGAAGACCGCGCCGGGCGCGGCGGCTTCCAGCATTTCGAAGCGGTCGAGGAAATCGAACTGATGGCAGGCGATGAAGCTCGCGCGCCGGATCAGGTAGGTGGAGCGGATCGGGCGCGGGCCGAAGCGCAGGTGGGAGATGGTCACCGCGCCCGATTTCTTGGAGTCGTAGACGAAGTAGCCCTGGGCGTAGTGGTCCGTCTCCTCGCCGATGATCTTGATCGAATTCTTGTTGGCGCCCACCGTGCCGTCCGAGCCCAGGCCGTAGAAGAGGGCGCGGACCACGTCGTCCGGCTCGATGTCGAAGGCGGCGTCGTAATCGAGAGACGTCCAGGTGACGTCGTCCTTGATCCCCACCGTGAAGTGATTCTTCGGCCGGTCCTTCGCCAGCTCGTCGAACACGGCCTTGACCATGGCCGGATTGAATTCCTTGGACGACAGGCCGTAGCGGCCGGCGACGACCCGCGGATCGGGGACATGGATCCCTTCATCCCGTGCTTCACGCAGCGCGGCGACGACTTCCAGGTAGAGCGGATCGCCCACGGCGCCCGGCTCCTTGGTGCGGTCGAGCACGCCGAGGGTGCGCACGGTGGGAGGCAGGACGGCCAGGAAGTCGGGGATGGAGAAGGGGTGGAAGAGGCGCACCTTGAGGACGCCGACGCGCTCGCCGCGCGCGATCAGCCAGTCCACGGTCTCCTCGACGGTCTCGGCGCCGGAGCCCATGAGCACGAGGACGCGGTCGGCCTCGGGATGGCCGGCGTAATCGAACAGGTGATAGCGGCGGCCGGTCAGCTCGGCGAAGCGGTCCATGGCCTCGCGCACGATGCGCGGGCAGGAAAGATAGAAACCGTTGCAGGCTTCGCGGGCCTGGAAGAAGGCGTCGGGGTTCTGGGCCGTGCCGCGGACCACCGGGTGCTCGGGGGTGAGGGCCCGCGCGCGGTGGGCGCGGACCAGCTCTTCCGGGAGGAGGGCGCGGAGCTCGTCGTCGGTCAGCTCCTCGATCTTGGCCAGCTCGTGGGAGGTGCGGAAGCCGTCGAAGAAGTGGAGGAAGGGGACGCGGGATTCCAGGGTCGCCGCCTGCGCGATGGCCGCGAAGTCCTGGGCCTCCTGCACGGACGCGGAGGCGAGCAGGGCGAAGCCGGTCTGGCGGCAGGCCATGACGTCGGAGTGATCGCCGAAGATCGACAGCGCGTGGGTCGCGACGGTGCGCGCCGCCACGTGCATGACGAACGGGGTGAGCTCGCCGGCGATCTTGTACATGTTGGGGATCATCAGCAGGAGCCCCTGGGAGGCGGTGAACGTGGTGGCGAGGGCGCCGCCCTGGAGGGCGCCGTGGACCGCGCCGGCCGCGCCGCCTTCGGACTGCATCTCGATCACCTGCGGCACCGTGCTCCACAGGTTGGGCCGGCGCTCGGCGGCCCAGGCGTCCGCGAGCTCGCCCATGGCCGAGGAGGGGGTGATCGGATAAATGGCGATGACCTCGTTGCCGCGATACGCGACCGAGGCCGCGGCCTCGTTGCCGTCCACCGTGATGCGTCGTCCGCTGCCCATGGCGTGCCTCCTGGAGCCCTGAAAATGGAGCCCCGCACACCTGCATGCTAGGGAACGCTGAAGAAGAAAACACCACCCCGTGGGATGCCACCCGTTGGGGTGGAGGGGTGGGGTAGGGTTAGCCGAGACCGGTTTCGCGGAGGGTCCTGGCGGTGAGGATCTTGCGATTCAAGGCGGTGAGCTCTCTTGGAGTGGAGATCTCACTGACCTGCCGGCGTACTCGTACCGGGAGGCGGCCGAAGCGCTGACGGAGGTTCTGGAGGACGAGCTCACGCATCCCTCTCGCCATCATCAGCTCTCCCCACTTCCTCACAGTCTGCTCCAGCATGTCTCCCTCCGTATCCTGCGTCAAGGGGATTATAGCGCCAGGGAGTGCCCTTCGGAAGATCGAGTCGAGCCAGATTGTAATCGTCCTCCGCAACTCACGGTCCTCCGAGGGGAGCATCGATGCCAGCTCTTCGGCCAGCCTGGGGAGACTGTCCGGGTCCGGACAGGCCTCGATCCGTAGGAGCGCGGCGACCTCGCGGAGGAAGCTGTGGAGTAGGGCCTCCACCGCCGCCGGGTGAGGCGCTTGTACCCCCGGTCATGGGCCGTGGCCGCCTTCTTGCGTCTGGGTGTACGTGTCCGCACACCCTAGAAAAGACGTAAAATCTCCGCCAATCTGAAAAAGACCCGCGGGCTAGAGTTTGCAAAGGGAGTGTTGTTCGTTTTCTAGCAGAATGCTGGTTTATGGGCCTGGGGGAATCCAGCCGGCCAGGCCGTCTACGACTCCAGGAGGTGGAGATGGAGAGCTCAGGCGCTGAAGCGACTCGGGCTGCTACGGTGCGCTTTCTGAAAGGGCAGCCTGAAAAGCCCGTATTCCTGTTCCTGCATGGCCTCGGGACCACTAATTGCCTGCTGCCGTTGGCCGAAGCCTTCCATCAGGAGGGCTACAGTTGCGAGCTGCTCCTGCTGAAGGGCCATGAGCCCGATTCAAGGCAGCTCCGAGATGCGGCCTATGGCGATTGGATGGAGCAGTTGGAGGATGCCTATCGACGGCACACGGCAGCGAACCGCAAGGTCTTCCTCGTGGGATTCTCGATCGGCGGCATGCTGGCTCTGGACTTCGCCTGCCGGCACGCCGATCTCGCTGGCGTCCTGTCCGTCAGCACCTTCCTGGCGCCCGCCCTCCCGGTCTGGACCAAAGCTCTGCTGTGGCGGGCGAGGCGGAGCGCGAAAAAAGCCTTGAAGCGGCGCCTGCAGGTCACGGACAGGAGCACACAGAAAGAACTGGACTTCGCGCTCCAGTTGCCGGCATCGATGGTAGAGATGGTGATCAGGCAGGGCAACATCCTCCTCGAGAGCACGGGTTGCATCCAGTGTCCCGTTCTCCTCATCCACTCGCTCGACGACCAGGTGGCGAGCTATCACGCCGTGATCAAAGCGGTCCGTCACTATGACATACGACGCAGCAAGGTCGTGACGCTGCAGCACCTGAACCACTTCCTGCAGTTCGACATCCCTCCAAGCGCCATGGTGGATCTCGCCCTGGAGTTCTTCGGTCTGGATCAACCACCCGCGCAACCCGAGGCCACGGCCAATCTGGCCCTCATCGAGGCGCTCAAGCAATGTTACGAGGAATCCCGTCACTGGGCGGGAATCCTGTTCCATCTCGTCGTCGGGTTCTTTTCCATCTTCGGGGTTCTCGTTTACTACACCCTAGAAGCGATCCTGGATGGAGAGGAGGCGGGAGCCTATTACCTGGTCGCTTATATCCTGGCGATCAACATCTACCTTCTGCTGGCCCTGCTCTACTTTTTCTATGTGGCCCGGGCGCTTGTATTCCTGAAGCAGCACCTGGAGCCGCAGCTCATCGAGTTTCCGTGGGTCACCTACAAGACTATCCCCTGGGCCGCCGGGAGGATCTCGGAAAAAATGACGCGGGTCGTGTTCCTCTCGATGACGGCCGTGCCGGGCGTGACTTCTCTCGCCGTGATTCTTTACTGTCTTTTCTCGCAGATCTACTCGCAGCGCTTCCTGGTAGCGGACAAGGACAACGTCCTGCTGCAAGCGGCATTGATCGCGGGGACCGTCCTCTGGTTCCACGGCGCGCGGCTGTTCTGGTCGCTATGGCGATACAACCGGCGGATGTTGTACCAAGTGCCCGGCTCAGGCGCTACCACCACGAGGTTCCAATCCCTCCTGCTTCAGCTCTATTCGAAGGTGTCGCCGGGTTGTGTGCGCCAGAGCGGGAGGAGCTATACTGCGGCTCCTCCTGGGGAGGCTGCCGGATGATCGACCTCATCTGCGCCCGCACCTGAAGCACCTGCCGCAAGGCGGTCGCCTTGCTGGACGAGAAGGGCATCGAGTACCGGTACCGCGATTACGTCAAGAATCCGCTCGGCGAGGCCGAGATCCGGGACGTCCTGCGCCGCCTGGGGCTCCGGCCGAAGGACGTGCTCCGCTCCAAGGATCCGGCTTTCCAGACCCTGGGGCTCACCGGGGACGAGCCGGACGCGGATCTCGTGGCCGCCATGGCCCGGCATCCGACGCTGCTTCAGCGTCCCATCGGCGTCGCCGGGGACCGGGCGGTGGTGGGCCGGCCTCCTGAGCGGCTGCTGGAATTGCTGTAGACGGTTTCTTTTCGTGTCCGTTCCGGGTCTAATGAGTCTATGAAGACTCCGCTCATCGCCGCCACGTTCCTGCTCCTTCTCCTGGCCCACGCGACTTCCGCGGGCGCCATGTGCGCCTTCGCGCGCGGGCCTCGGCTGCTCGAGGCCAAGATCGTCGCCTGCGAGGACCCCCGCTCCATGGCGGAGGGGAAGCTCCAGAAGTTCGCCTCGATGAGCGGTCCGGAGGCCCAATCGGTGGACGGCTTCCTGGCCGCCAACCCTGGGCGCGTCCTCACCCTGCGGGTGACCCGTTTCCAGCAGCTCGATAAAGACCCCAGGGGAGGGGAGAAGGTCGTCAGCCAGCCGTGGGCCAAGGTGGCCGAGGCGAAGGAGGAGCGCTACGTGTTTCTCGGCCCCGAGTCGTGCGAGCAGATCGAGAAGGAGAAGGTCTTCCTGGAGCAGATGGACTGCTGCGACACCATTCCCCCGGCTGGGCTGACCTGCCTGCTGGAGCTGCCGGCGGTCGTGCTGATGCCCGAGAAGTAGGCGAGCCCTCACCCCGACCCTCTCCCGACCCCTCCCGCCCTCCCTCACCGGGAGAGGGCGCCCCCACCCTCCAGACAAAAAACGCTGTCTCCCTCCTCTCCCGGCGGACGGGAGGGAGGTTGGGAGAGGAGGGCCGGGGTGGTGAGGGTTCGGGCGGGTGGGCTGGCCGAAGCTGACTAAGGAGGGTCAGGGAATCTTGCGGCCCAGCCGGCTCTGGAGCGTGGCCGCGGAGGTCTCCAGCACCACCATGCCGCGGTCGCTGCGGCCGCGCGGCATGAAGCCCATGCCCTCGTACCAGCGCGTCAGCTTGCCGCTGCCGTTGTCCTGGCTTTCGAGCGTCACCCGCGTCTTGCCCATCCGCATGCCTTCGGCGGCGGCGGCGCGCATGAGCTGGGCGCCGGCCCCCTGGCCTCTCTGGTCCGGATCGACCTTCAGGTTGACCACCCGGACGGCGTCGCGGCCGGCGTCGAGCATCTCCAGCGAGCCGACCTCCCGGCCGGCGGCGGCGATGCGGATCTGGTGCGGTCCGCCGGAGTTGTGCGAGGTCATGACGCGGAAGCCGCCCTGGGGCGGTTGCGGCGCCTGGGGTCCGGGCTTCGCCTGCGCGGGGTGCGCCGGCAACGGCGGACCTCCGGGAGCCCCAGGCCGCGGCGGCGCCACCGGCCGGATAGCAGGCTTCGCCTGCGTGACTCCGTGACGGGCCGTGGCGGCCTGGACGTGGCTCGCGGGGACGCGCGGCGCGGGGGGCTTGGGGGGCGGTATATGGGGCATCGCGATGCCTCCGGACTGAACGGAATTCCGCCCTAAAGATTACCGCCCCCCGTCGCGCTCGGCAAGGGGGGCGGCAAAGAAACTTCCGGGGATTACTTCCGGGGCAGTATCAGCGGGTGGACCGGCTGTCGGCGACCACCACGATCTCTTCGGCGATCAGCCGTCCGCTCTGGTCGCGGATCTCGATCTCCACCTCGTCGCCGCGCTCCAGGTTCTCGGGCTGGTAGCGGCGCCCCTGGAACTCGACGGTCGTGCTGGAATCGTAGTGCACCACGACCACGTTGGACCGCCCGGTGGTGGACCTTGGCTCGATCTCCAGGGTGCGGTTATTGGTGTCGATGTAGCGCACGATGCCCCGGACCTCGTCGCTGCGGGCGTCGCTGCCCAGGACGCCCTGGGAATCGGAGCTCCCGCTGGTCGCGTCATGGAGCACGTCGATCCGGCTGACCAGCATGCGGTCGCCGCTGCGCTCGATGTCGGCCTCGATGCGGTCGCCGCGCTCCAGGTCCTCGGGCCGGTAGGTCTGGCCCTGGAACGCCACGGTGGTGCGGTCGTCGTAGTAGAGAACCAGCTCCTCGTCGCCGTTGCGCAGGTTGTTGCGGTACGTGCCCTCGCTGTCCACGATGATGCGCCGGTTGAGGGTGTCCACGCTCTCGACGGTGCCCCGCAGGTCGCTGACGGAGTCGCCGTAGCGGTCGCGGTCGTTGTAGGGATCGTTGCTGCGGTCGCTGCTGCTGTCGTCGTTGCCGCCGCCCAGGACGCCGCCCAGGCCCGTCGAGCCGCAGCCGGCGAGGAGGACGGCAACGAAGAGCGCCGTCAGGAATAAGGTCGCTCGGGTGATCTTCATGTCGGTAACCTCCTTGTCGTTTCCCTCCACCCCTCCCGACGAGGTGTACTGCAGGACCCGTGCCCGGCGGTGACCGACACGATCATGTCAACGCTTGTAAAAATTGCAGCAAATTTGTGGAATCCCATAGGACAGGAAAGAGTTATAGTCATGGACGACAACAAAGCCCCTTGATGGCAGGACCCGCTCTACGAGAGCCGGGCGTTTCCACAGACGTCTCCTCTGGAGGACAGATTATTGGCGACGAAGATCACTTCCGCTCCTCCCAAGACCCCCACCGCCGACCACCGCAGCCACGTGCGCGCCGTCGGTAAAACGCTCTGCCTGTCCGCTCTCCTGCTGCCCTTCATCGCAGCGAACCTGCGCGCCAACGCCTCCGAGACGTCCCGGGCGGACATCCCTGACGCTCCCGTCGCCGTCTCGGCCCCGGCGCCTGCTCGCGTGGCCGTGGCTGTAGAGCCGGCTCCCGTGGCCGTCCCCGCGGTGATGAAGACCTCAGCCGCGCCGGCCTCCAGCTTCGCCCGCGCCAAGGGGCTCTCGCCCAAGGTGCTGGCGGCGGCGCTCGACGCGGTCGCCTGCGCCCAGGCGCGCGGCGTCTCGGGCCGGGACGACCTGCTGACCATCATCGACTATTCCCTGCCCTCCACCCGGCCGCGGCTGTGGGTGCTCGACCTGGAGCGGGGCGAGGTGCTCTTCCACGAGCTGGTGGCGCACGGGTCCGGGACCGGCGAGAACTACGCCACCCGCTTCTCCAACGTCATGGACAGCCGGCAGACCAGTCTCGGCCTGTTCCTGACCGCCGGCACCTACGAGGGGGGCAACGGCTACTCTCTCAAGCTCAAGGGTCTGGACGAGGGGATCAACGACCGCGCCGAGGAGCGCCACATCGTGATGCACGGCGCCTGGTACGTCAGCGACGCGCAGATCCGCAGCCAGGGACGGCTCGGCCGGAGCTGGGGCTGCCCGGCGCTGTCGCAGGAGATCGCGGCGACGGTCATCGACACCATCAAGGGCGGGAGCTTCGTCTACTCCTACCACGGCGCCCAGAGCCGGATCCAGAAGGCCTCCTCGGGCGGCGCCTGCGCGGCCCCGGGCGGCGGCGCCATGACCGCCAAGCTCGCCCGCTGAGCCCTCACCACCCCGGCCCTCCTCTCCCGACCCCTCCCTCCCACCCACACCGGGAGAGGAGGGAGCGGTTAGTCAGGGACACCAAGGACGACAGGGACAGGTGATGCCGTCCTTGGTGTCCTTGAAGTCCCTGGTGTCCTTTTGTCCTTTCCCCCTCTCTCCCGGTGTGGGTGGGAGGGAGGGGTCGGGAGAGAGGGGGTAGGGGGAGTGAGGGCCCGGGCGGCTTCCCGCCCGCCCATTGATGCCCGGGGCTCATAGGGTGTACCGTCCTATCTCCAGGAGGCCGCCTTATGAGATCCCTCAAGCTCCTTCTTCTTCCGGTCCTGCTCGCGGCGCTCGCCGTCCCGGCGCTCGCCGTCCCGGCGCTCGCCGTCCCGGCGCTCGCCGCTTCCGAGCTCGGCCAGCTCGATTTCCCGACTTCCGGCTCGCCCGCGGCCCAGGCGCAATTCGTGCGCGGGGTGGCCGCGCTCCACAGCTTTTTCTATGACGAGGCGGCCGACTTCTTCCGGGAGGCCCAGAAGGCCGATCCCGGGTTCGCCCTGGCGTACTGGGGCGAGGCGATGACGTACAACCACCCGATCTGGTCCGAGCAGGACCGGGACGCCGCGCTGGCGGCGCTGGTGCGCCTGGCGCCCACTCCGGCGGAACGGGCGGCCAAGGCGCCCACGGAGCGCGAGAAGGAGTGGCTCGCGGCGGTCGAGATCCTCTATGGCGAAGGGGAGAAGCCGGCGCGGGACGCCGCCTACGCCGAGGCGATGCGCAAGCTCCACGAGCGGTATCCGGACGATGTCGAGGCGGCGAGCTTCTACACCCTGTCGCTCATCGGGCCGGCGTTGACCGGTCCGACCGGCGACGCGCGCGACCGGCCGCTCATCCGGGCGGCGGCGATCCTGGAAGAGCTCTACGACCGGGCTCCGCAGCACCCCGGCGTGCTCCACTACATGATCCACGCCTACGACGACCCGCTCCACGCGCCGCTCGGTCTGCGCGCCGCCCGCCTGTACGCCAAGACCGCGCCGGCCGCCCACCACGCGCGCCACATGCCGTCACACATCTTCGTCCAGATCGGGGACTGGCCCTCGGCCGTCGCCTCGAACGAGGACTCCTGGGCCGCGAGCGTGGCCTGGGTGAAGCGGCGGGGTCATCCGATCGACAAGCAGGACTTCCACAGCCTCTCCTGGCTCCTCTACGCCTACGCGCAGCAGGGGCGCCTCGGCAAGGCCCGCGAGACCCTGGAGACGGCCCGCGCGGCGGACGAGGCGAGCGACAACACGCGCGTCGCCTTCTCCGCCAGGGAGATGGAGGCCCGCTACCTCATCGAGACCCGCTCCTGGCGCAAGGACCAGGTTCCCGCCGGGGCCGCCGAAGCGGGCGGTGCGTCGTCCTGCCACGCCAGCGGGGCCATGACCGCCGGCCAGGGCAACACCGTCCTGATCTACGCGACGGGCCTGGGCGCGGCCCGGAGCGGCGATCTGGAGGTGGCGGACCAGGCGGCCTCCAAGCTCCGGAGCATCGCGAACACGGCCGCGGCTCCCTACCGGGGCGGTGCTCCCGCCGGGATCATGGCGGACCAGATCGCCGGTCTCGTGGCGCTCAGGAAGGGGAACGCGGAGGAGGGCCTGAAGCTCCTGGCCGCCGCGGCCGAGGCGGAGTCCCGCCTGCCGCCGCCCTCCGGTCCGCCGGACCCGATGAAGCCCTCCCACGAGCTCTACGGCGAGGCGCTCCTGGAACTGGGCCGGACCGAGGAAGCCGGCAAGCAGTTCGACCTCTCGCTCCTGCGCACGCCCAACCGTCCCGCCTCGCTCCTGGGCGCCGCCCGTGTGGCGGTAAAGCGCGGCGACGGCGAGTCCGCCAAGCGTTACTACGGCCAACTCGCCGAGATCTGGAAGCAGGCGGATGCGGGCTTCCCCGAGCTGGCCGAGGTGAAGAGCTATCTGGAGGGTGTGCGGACGGCGGCGGCGAAGTGAACTGGCACGCTGGGTCGAAAGGCCCCTGGGACCGCCGGCGTCCCGCCGGCCCGAAGGCCGGTTTCCGGCCCCGCCCGGGCATAAATGCCCGCGCTACCGAAAAACAGCCGGGTAAACCCGACTGAAGGAGTCTCATCTCGAAGGCCTTCTGGATCGATCTGAGCGCGTCTCTAGTGCCGGAACCGGTTCCGCGGCCATCGAGCAGGCTGTGGGCGGTCGCGGAAGCCTGAAAAGTCTTCGCGGAGCCGGAAAAACGACCGCGGACCATTAAAAACCGCGCCGGACCGTTAAAAACCGCGCCGGAGCTTAAAAAACGACGCCGGAAGCTAAAAAACGGCGCCGGAGCTTAAAAAGCCGTGCCGGACCGTAAAAAACGACGCCGGAAGCTAAAAAGTCGTTTTTAAGCTTCCGGAACGTTCCCGGAAGCTCCGCGACGGTTTTTCAAGCTAAAAAATGGTCCCGGAAGCTCTCGGGACGTTTTCAAGGCGCTCGGCCAGAACGCGAAGGGTAAGCACCTCGGCTTTCGCCATGGCCTCCCTGGGAGAGTTTCCGTAGGCGAGAACGCCCGGCAATTCGGTGACCTCGGCCAGCCAACGCCCGTCGTCTTCGCGCTCGCACTCAAGGGTGAGTTTCATCTGCGCCTCCTGGGCCTCTATGTGCAGGAGATTCCTGGACAGGCAGTCTAGCAGGCGCGCAGGGGGCCGGTCTGCCTGCTGTAGACTGAACCTGTGACGGAAGAGACCGCAAAGCTCGTAGCCGCCATGCGGGAGGTCCTCCGGGACCGTCCGGACGTGCACCTCGCCCTGCTCTTCGGTTCCCAGGCTCGCGGAAAGGCCCGGCCGGATTCGGACCTGGACGTGGCCATCCAAGGTGAGAACCTGGATGTCCTCGACCTTTACGGGGATCTGAGCCTCGCCACCCGGCGGGAAGTCGACGTGGTCGATCTCGCCGGCGCCGGATTCGCTCTCCTCAACGCCATCGTCAGGGACCATGTCGTCATTCATCAAGGCCGGTCGGGCGCGGCGGGGCGCTGGCTCTCTCACGCGATCACCCTGTTGGAGACGGACCGGCCCGGGTATGAACGGATGCGAGAGGCTTATCTGAGGAAGCTTGCCGAGGGTCGACCGGAAAGTCGTACCGCCAAGCTTCGGCCTCTGAGCGAGCGCATGGACCGGGTGCGGCTCCATACTCCGTCCGACGTGTCCGATCTCGAAGAGGATCAGGACGCCCTCGATCTGGTCTCTTTCAACCTGATGCTTTCGGTTCAGTCCTGCCTGGACCTGGCGACCCACATCATTTCGGACGAGAGCCTGCCCCCTGCGGAGAATGCCGCCGAGACGTTCAAGCGTCTGGCCGAGCACGGCGTCATCTCGAAAGAGACGGCCAAGGCGCTCGCGGGTGCGGCGGGGCTGCGCAACGTCGTGGCGCATGGATACGCGGGGGTTGTCCCCCAGAAGATCCTTGACGCGGCTGTGAACGGCCTTGCGGACCTGGAGCGATTCTCGCGTGAGGTGAGCGTGTGGGTGGAGGGACGGGTGGAGTAGATTCCGGGATGGAGCAGGCCGTGCCAACCCTGAGGTTTTTTCCTCTTTGGGCTCTCAGCCGGCCTTCCGCAAAGGAGGAATCGCTTTGCTGGGACGATTCAATGCTAAATCATGGTTCGTCTGAAGACTGATCCAGAACTCCGGAGTGGTGTCGAGGGCCTGGGCCAGAAGCCAAGCGGTTTCAGGGGTGACGCCGCGCTTGCCGCGAACGATCTCGTTGATCCGCTGTACCGGGATTCCAAGGTGCTCTGAAAGTGCAACCTGGGTGAGCCCCAGAGGCTCGAGAAACTGCTCTAGGAGGATCTCTCCCGGATGGCTTGGGATACGGTTCTCGGGTAACATACTTGCCTCTTAGCCGCGATGGTAGTCCACGATCTGAACTTCGTGTGCTTCCGTCCCCTGCCACTGAAAGACGAGACGCCAACGCTCGTTGATTCGCACGCTGTGGTAGCCCTTGAGATCTCCCTTGAGGGGCTCAAGACGGTTTCCCGGAGGGGAGCTGAGGTCCTTCAAAGCGCGAGAGGAGTTGAGCATATCGAGCTTCTGAAGCGCGGGCCGGAGAATCTCGGGCGGGAAGCGACGGATCCTCTGGGTCTGCCGATTGTGGAAAAGGTCTTCCGTCGCTTTGTCGCCAAACGAGACGATCACCCTTGCGCCACCTCAGGTGTACTATACCGCTTTCACGGAATCCGTGCAAGACGGTATCCCACGGAGAAACACCGACGAGACGTTCAAGCGTCTGGCCGAGCACGGCGTCATCTCAAAAGAGACGGCCAAGGCGCTCGCGGGCGCGGCGGGACTGCGCAACGTTGTGGCGCATGGATACGCGGGTGTGGTCCCTCAGAAGATCCATGACGCGGCTGTGAACGGCCTTGCGGATCTGGAGCGGTTCTCGCGTGAGGTGAGCTCTTGGGTGGTGGGGCGGGCAGAGTAGCTTCCTTGATGGAACTGAATGCGCGAATCACGGAGCGGCCGGGCTCAACTGTCGGGGGGTACGGGAGGTGGGGATCGACCAGTCAATGTACATCCCTTCGTAGTCGATCGCTCGCAAGAAGAGTCGGTCAACGAAATGTAGCAGCCAAAACCATTCAGACTGCAGGCTAGGAAGAGGCGCTAGCTCGGCCCGCTCCTGCTCTGTTGCGCGCTCGCAATAGAAGTGACCCTCGTGTACGAGCTTGTTGCGCGAGGCCACAAAGCGTTTTATCTCGTCGTTATCAACGGGCATGCGAACTGCTTTGCAGAGGTCTTGCAGTTGCCGCCGAAAGGGAGTTCGATTGAGCCCGCGGATATTAGCGTAAACGGCGTCCCGTTGGTCAGCCGCACTTGTATCGGATAGCACCTTTTTGATCGCAGCCTGTAATTTCGGGCGCAGGCCATCAAGCTTATCGGATGAAAAGATCAACGGGTCAGATCCGGATTTGTCGAGAAAGGAGGCTTTGAGCATTTCGACTGAAACCACGAGTTTGAGCGCACGGACCTGAAGAAAGTCACCTTCCGACTTCGCATCAAGGTAAGTATTGATTACAGCATGCGTTAGTCCGACCTGTTCTCTGGCACGTGAAGATCGGCCATCTCCGCAACGCTGGAGAAAGGTGCTGATATCGGAGGATTGAGTATCAATAACGTAAAGATTCCCATACCGCTTTGTGATGTGTGAGTAGTGATGTTTGCACACCCAAGTATGTGAGGCCGTAGATTCGGTCAGGGCAACCCATTGTACCGTCGTACCCAGGGCGATTGAGAGGAGACAGCAAAGTTCATCAACGTCCCCCTTTACTCGTTCGAGAGACGCCCGAGTAGTGACTTCAAGTTGTACAGTTGGTAGCACCCCCCTAAGGACCTCTAGTCGTTTAAGGTTTAAAGCGAGGTTGTCGATGGGGCGGGCGACGAAGCTCAGGCCACTGTATGTGAAGGATTCTTCTGATCGGATGCCGGCGAAGTTGGTCAAGAGAAAGGTAAGGTGACGACGAGAGTAATGGGGGCGACGACAGACCCTAAGATGACCTACGCGCAATGCGAAATATGTACCTTCGGCAGTGGTTTCGGGAAGGTAGTTGGTCTCAGAGACGATATGGTCGACCTTGAGTTGGTGCCCGTCATCGGTTGTGCCCTCGAACGAGCTTGCCGTTACCAACCCGCATTGGTAGGCAAAGACTAAGTATTGAGTGGCGCACACAATAAGTGTCTTGCCGGTTTCCAGTTGACCTGCGGCAAACTCGCACCTTACCTTGCGATTATTGGATAGTGTGAGTTGCCCGGTGCCTTGGTAAATTGCAAGGGCAGTTCCGTAGAGCTGCAAGGGATTCTTCGGGAGTAAGGTGTGGGTAGTCACGGTCGTGTCACGCCGCCAACGGGATTGCTGCTGAGCGGCTGCGTCAGTCCGCCCGAACCGCTGGCTAGAGCGCACTGAGCTTATCAGCTCGGGAAGCCCTCACCCTGATCAAGTCGCTCGAGGCCCCCCGTCGCGCCGGTGGAAGTCATGACGGAAGAGCCCGTCCGACGCTATCCGTAATCCTGGTGGTCGGTCACCTGCAGACTCACAAAGACATCCCCAACCGGCACCGCCTCCACGGGCATTCCACCCGCCAGCCGGAACGTCTCCCAACTCAGGATCGCATCCCGGTCGGGCCGTTCCAGGAACAGCCGGTTGATCGACTGGTGCTGCGTCCGGTGGGCCGCCAGCGCCCGTGCCTTGACCTCGCGCCAGGGGCGGATGTCCACCAGGAAGTCGACGCCGGGAGTCCGCGCCAGCCGTTCGGGGTCCGTCTCCTCCCAGGGCGACACCGTGCCCGCCCAGAGCAGACGCGCCACCCGGTGCGCCGGACCGAGCTCCGGGAACCAGCGGCCGTCCGCCGCCGCGGTGACGGCGTCGGAGGTGAAGCGGCTGATCGCGATGTGATCGGGGTGCAGGTTGCCGCCGTTCGGATCGAAGGTGATCACGATCGCGGGGCGGTGACGGCGGATCAGTCCCACCAGCGCGGCGCGGATCTCGGCCGGCGGCGCCTCCGCGAGCTGGCGGTCCTCGTAGGGCAGGATCTCGACGTGCGACAGGCCCATGATCTCCGCCGCGGCCCGCAGCTCCCCTTCGCGGATCTCCGGCAGTTTCTCGGGCGTGGTGAGGGGAGGATCCCCCGCCTTGCCGCGCTGGCCCCGGGTGGCGCAGGAGAGCACAACGCGTCCGCCGGTCTCCGTGTATCGGCGGGTGATCCCTACCGTGTAGAAGCTCTCGTCGTCCGGATGCGCGAAGCTGAGGAGGATGGTCATGAAGGCGATTGTCTCAGCTCACCCGCGCCACAGCGAGGCCATGGGCAAAGCCATCACCTTTTCGCTGAACGGCACGGCCCTCTCGCCCGTGTAGAGCACGACCCCGCGCACGAACCTCTTGCCCAGGTCGTCCGCGAGGGCCAACAGGGCTCGGACATCCCGCTCTTGGACCGTGGCGCCGGCCTTGACCTCGACTCCGACGACGCGGCCTCGGGCGTCCTCCAGGAGAAGATCCACCTCCTGACCGGTCTGCGTGCGGTAATGGAACAACTCGGGCCGGGTCTCGCTCCAGGTCGCCTGCTTGCGGATCTCCAGGAGCACGAAGCTCTCCAGAAGGGGACCCACGAGTTGTGGCTCCTCGTCGAGCCGCTCGCGGTTCAGGCCGAGCGCGGCGGCTATCAGCCCTGTGTCGGTGAGGAGCAGCTTGGGCGACTTCACCAGCCTCTTGGACAGGTTGTCGGACCAGGGGGGCAGCGGGCGCACGAGGAAAGTGGCTTCCAGCAGCGCGAAGTAGCGTTTCAGAGTGCTCGCCGGCAGGCCGCTGGTGCGGGAGAGCTCGGAGTAGTTCAGGAGGGTCGTCGATCTCGCCGCCAGAAGTGAAAGCAGGCGCGGCAGAGCGGTGATGTCCTCGATGCTCGAGAGGTCTCTCACATCGCGCTGCAGGATGGTGGTCGTGTAGGACCCGAACCAGGCGCGCCGGCGAGCCTCGGAGCTTCTCTTGAGCATCTCCGGATAGCCTCCCTGGAGCGCGCGGTCCAGGATCTCGCCGCGGTCCAGACCGGGAGCGGCTGGAGGCTGGAACTGGGGTGCGAACAGGGAATCCACGAAGGTCTCCCGGACTCCTTCGATCTCCCCCTGGGAGAGGGGCCAGAGCGTCAGCACCTCCATCCTGCCGGCCAGGGACTCCGCGATCCGGGGCAGGAGGAAGACGTCCGCGGAACCCGTCAACAGGTACCGCCCCGGACGGCGGTCGCGGTCCACAGCCGCCTTGATCGCCAGGAACAGCTCCGGCGCCCTCTGCACCTCGTCCAGGATCACCGGACCGTCGAGGCCGGCCAGGAACCCCGCGGGGTCGCGGGAAGCCGCCGCCAGCACGGTCGCGTTGTCCAGGGTGAGGTACTGGGCGGGGTAGTCCTCCTGGAGGCTCTGGACCAGCGTGCTCTTGCCGACCTGCCGGGCGCCGTTCAGGAGGACGACGGGCGTGTCCGAGAGGGCTTCGAGGAGCGACGCGGTCAGATTCCGGCGGATCATGTGGTTGATTTTCAACCAGATGATGGTTGATTTTCAACCACGTCATGGTTGATTTTCAGCCAACGGAGGGGCTTTTGGGCCCCGTCAGGGGTCCGGGGACGTAGCCCAGGCATTCATGCCTGGGGACGAGGGGATGGGGAACCGGGGAAACCGGAAACGGGAATGCCCGGCGCCCCGCCCTCCCCGCCCAGGCATGAATGCCTGGGCTAGGTCCCCGCGCCCTCCGGGCGCAAATGCCTCCCCCTCCCAAATGCCTCCCCTCCCGCCGCGAGACCCTTGGGCACTCTTCTATCGAGCCGCGCTATACTGCTAAGTCCTGGAGGACGAAGACAATGTCGAAGCGCAATGCACGTCTCACCACCCCGCTGGTCCGTGAACAGGGCGTCCTGCGTCCCGCCACCTGGGACGAGGCGCTGGACCGGGCGGCGTCAGGGTTCCGTTCCGCCGTGGAGAAGAAGGGGCCGCAGACGTTCGGCCTGTTCTCCTGCTCCAAGACGACGAACGAGATGAACTACCTGGCGCAGAAGTTCGCGCGGACGGTGGTGGGCAGCAACAACATCGACAGTTGCAACCGCACGTGACACGCCCCTAGCGTCGTCGGTCTGGCGACGGTCTTCGGTGCGGGCGGTGGAACGAGCTCCTACAAGGAGGTCGAAGAGACGGATCTCGTCATCCTCTGGGGCAGCAACGCCCGCGACGCGCATCCGATCTTCTTCCACCACGTCCTCAAGGGCATTCACAGCGGCGCCCGGCTCTTCGTCGTGGATCCGCGGCGGACCTCGTCCGCGGACTGGGCGGCCGGGCATCTGCCCCTCCAGGTCGGCACGGACATCGCGCTGGCCAACGCCGTCGCCCGCGAGATCCTTGACGCGGGCCTGGAGAACCGCAGCTTCATCGAGAACGCCACCAGCGGCTTCGACGACTTCCGCCGCAACGTCGAGCCCTGGACCCTGCTGCGCGCCGAGGCGGTCACCGGCGTGCCGGCGGAGCTGATCCGCGAGCTGGCCCACGCCTACGCCCGCGCCGACCGCGCCATCCTCTGCTGGACGCTCGGCATCACCGAGCACCACAACGCGGTGGACAACGTCCGCGCCCTGATCAACCTCGCGCTGCTCACCGGCCACGTCGGCCGCTACGGCTCGGGCGTCAACCCCCTGCGCGGCCAGAACAACGTCCAGGGCGGCGGCGACATGGGCGCCCTGCCGGACCGCCTGCCGGGCTTCCAGCACGTGGAGAACGACGAGCTGCGGGCGAAGTTCGAGCGGGTCTGGGGCATGCCCATCCCGCCGAAGCGCGGCTGGCACCTCTCGGGCATGTTCGAGGCCATGGAGCGGGGGGATCTCACGGCCCTCTACGTCATCGGCGAGAACCCCGCCCACTCCGAGGCCGACCAGCACCGGGCCATCCACCTGCTGGAAGGTCTGGAGATCCTGGTGGTGCAGGACATGCTCCTCACCGGCACCGCCGAGCTGGCGGACGTAGTGTTCCCCGCCGCCGCCGGCTGGTGCGAGTCCGAGGGCACGGTGACCAACAGCGAGCGCCGCGTCCAGCGGGTGCGCCGCGCCATGCTGCCGCCTCCGGGCGTGCGCGACGACATCGAGATCCTCTGCGAGCTCGCCCGCCGCATGGGCCGCGACCTCGGCAACCCCACGGCCGAGGAGCTGTGGAACGAGCTGCGGACCCTGAGCCCGGTGCACGCCGGCATGTCCTACGCCCGGCTGGAGGCCGCGGGCGGCCTGCCGTGGCCCTGCTACGACGAGTCGCACCCCGGCGAGATGTACCTCCATGGGCGGCTCTGGCAGCGGCCGGTCCTGGGCCCGCTGGCGCCCTTCGCCTGCGTCGAGCACGCGCCGCCGGTGGACCAGCTCAACGAGGAGTTCCCCATGCGCCTGACCACCGGCCGGCACCTGGACTCCTACAACACCGGCGTCCAGACCGGGCACTTCGCTTCGCCGATGCGCAAGGGCGGCGGGATCGACCTTCATCCCGACGACGCCTACCGCCTGGGGCTGGCTCCGGGGGATCTGGCGCGGGTGACCTCCCGGCGCGGCTCGGTGGTGGCGCCGGTGCGCCTCGACGACGGGCTGCAGCCCGGGCTGGCGTTCATGACCCTCCACTACCCCGACCAGGTCGCCACCAACGAGCTGACCATCGACGCCGTCGATCCCAAGTCCGGAACCTCGGAGTTCAAGGCCACGGCGGTGCGGATCGAGCCCGCCGGCCCGCCCGTGGCGGCGGCTGCCGAGATGGCGGCGGAGCCGGTGGCGGTCTAGGAGACCGACAAGCCGAATGGACCTGCACTTCACGGCGGACGAACCCACACCCGAAGAGATGGACGCCGTCGACGGCTGCCTCGCCGCCGCCGTCACCAACGGCGGCGGCAGCCGGCAGCACCTGCTCCCTGTCCTGCACGCCCTTCAGGGACGCGTCGGCTGGATCAGCCCCGGCGGTTTGAACTACGCCTGCCGGCGCCTCCAGGTGCCGCCCGCCGAAGCCTTCGGCGTGGCGGACTTCTACGCCCTGTTCCAGACCCGGCCGCATCCGCCGGTGACGGTGCACGTCTGCGACGACGTCGCCTGCATGCACCACGGCTCCGAGGCGGTCCGCACCGGCCTGGAGGCGCTGCTCGGCCCGGAGGGGGGCAGCCGCGACGGCTTCGCCGGTGTCGCCACGTGGCACCGCAGCCCCTGCCTGGGCCTGTGCGAGCGCGCTCCGGCGGTGCTCGTGACCGCCGCCGGCGATCCGCCCCGGGACCAGGCCGCCGCCCCCGCCACCGAGCCGGACGTGCGCGCCGCCCTGGCGGGAGAGACCGTGCCGGAGCCGCCCGTCTCCCTCTCCGTGCCGCAGATGGGGGAGCCGGGTCTGATCCTGCTCCGCCGCGTCGGCCGGGTGGACCCCATGAGCCTGGACGACTACCGCGCCCAGGGGGGCTTCCTGGCCCTGCGCCGCGCCTTCGAGATGGGACCCGAAGCGGTGGTGCGCGAGGTGACCGACTCCAAGCTGGTGGGCCGCGGCGGCGCCGCGTTTCCCACCGGGCTCAAGTGGCAGAGCGTGCGCTCCACGCCGTCCCCGCGCTATCTCATCTGCAACGCCGACGAGTCCGAGCCGGGCACCTTCAAGGACCGCGTGATCCTGGAGCACGATCCCTTCTCGCTGATCGAATCCATGGCCATCGCCGGCTTCGCCACCGGCTGCGAAAAAGGTTTCATCTACCTCCGCGGCGAGTATCCCGTGGCCCTGGAGCGGCTGGAGAACGCCCTGCGGCGCTGCCGCGAGCGCGGCTTCCTCGGCGACGACGTCCTGGGCGACGGCGTCCGCTTCGACATCGAGCTGCGGCGCGGCGCCGGGGCCTACATCTGCGGCGAGGAGACGGCCCTCCTCAACTCCCTGGAAGGCCTGCGCGGCGAGCCGCGCAACAAGCCGCCGTTCCCCACCCAGGTGGGCCTCTTCGGCCAGCCCACGGTGATCAACAACGTCGAGACCCTGGTCAACGTCCTGCCGATCCTGATCGAGGGCGGCAAGGCCTACTCCCAGATCGGCACCGAGAAATCCACCGGCCCCAAGCTCTTCTGCGTCTCCGGCCACGTGAAGCGTCCCGGCCTCTACGAAGCGCCTTTCGGGATCACCCTGAGGGAGGTCCTGGACCTGGCCGGCGGCATCGGCGGGACGGGCCGGCTCCAGGCGATCCTGCTGGGCGGCGCGGCCGGCGCCTTCGTCACCCCGGAGCAACTCGACATCCCGCTGACCTTCGAAGGCACGCGGGCGGCCGGCGCGGCCCTGGGCTCTGCGGTGGTCATGCCCTTCGACGACACGGTGGACCTCCGACACGTGCTGCGGCGCATCGCCCAGTTCTTCCGCGACGAATCCTGCGGCCAGTGCGTGCCCTGCCGCGTCGGCACCGTGCGCCAGGAGGAGCTGCTCCATCGCATGATCGAGGGACGGACGATCGGCTCCGTGAACCAGGAGCTGGCGCTGCTCCAGGAGGTCGGCCAGGTGATGCGCGACGCCTCCATCTGCGGCCTGGGCCAGACCGCTTCCAGCGCGATCGAATCGGCCCTCGCCCGGTTCCCCATCTTCCAGGAGACCCGATGAGCGTTCAGGACGCCCCCAACCCGCAAGTCCCGATTCCCCGCGGCCCCGTGCCGGTGGCGCCGCCGCCGCGCCCCCGGCGCATGGTGGAGCTGACCATCGACGGCCAGAGCGTCGCTGTTCCGGAGGGGGCCACCCTGCTGGAGGCGGCGCGCCAGCTCGGCATCGACACGCCCACGCTCTGCTACCTGGAGAACCTGACGCCGGTCAACGTCTGCCGCATCTGCGTGGTGGAGGTGGAAGGCGCCCGCGTCCTGGCGCCCGCCTGCTCGCGCAAGGTTGAGCCGGGGATGGTGGTGAAGACCGACTCCGAGCGCGTCCGCCTCAGCCGCCGGCTGGTCCTCGAGCTGCTGGCCTCCTCGGTGGACGTTTCCACGGCGCCGGAGCTCCAGGAGTACATGGCGCGGTACGGCGCCGAGCCCGAGCGCTTCGGCCCGCCGGCCTCTCCCGCCCACGCCGGCGAGCGGGACGCCGCGCGCCCCGGCCATCATCACGCTCCGAGCGACGGCTGCGCCGCCACCGTCGGCCAGCCGGTCAAGGTGGACAACGACCTCTACATCCGCGACTACTCGAAGTGCATCCTCTGCTACAAGTGCGTGGAGGCCTGCGGCACCGACGCCCAGAACACCTTCGCCATCGCCACGGCCGGGCCGCGGCTTCGAGGCCCGCATCTCCACCGAGTACGACGTCCCGCTGCCGGACTCCGCCTGCGTCTACTGCGGCAACTGCATCGGCGTCTGCCCTACGGGCGCGCTGATGTTCAAGAGCGAGTTCGACATGCGCCAGGCCGGCACCTGGGACGAGCCCAGCCAGACCCAGACCGACACGATCTGTCCCTATTGCGGCGTCGGCTGCACGCTGACCGTCCACGTGCAGGAAGAAAAGATCGTGAAAGTCACCTCGCCCATCGATCACGACGTCACCCGCGGCCACCTGTGCATCAAGGGCCGCTTCGGGTGGGAATTCGTGAACCGGAAATAGGGCGGCCCGTCGGATGATTCCGGCTGTTTCCTGGAGTTCGGGGGGCAGAGGATTTGACGAAGATATAGAGAATTGTCTATCCTTGGCGACTCTGAGCCGGGGCTCGTCGCCTATGACCCGCAAGCGCATCCTCATCATCTCCGAAGCCAGCGACCTCCACTCGGACGCCGTCGCGTGGGCGTTGCGGACGAAGGGGCATGACTGCGAGATCCTCGTCACGCCGGATTTCCCGACGCTCCTGAGCGTGTCGATGCGCCTCGATCCCGGCGACCGGGTGGGCCGGCTCCTCGTGCGCGGCCCCGGCCTGACGACGACCGACTGGAGCGAGCCCTTCGACACCGTCTGGAACCGCCGGCCGGGGACCGCCGTGCTGCCCGAGGACATGCACCCGGGCGACCGGGAAGTCGCGGCGCGGCAGTGCGGCATCTTCCTCGAAGGCGTGGCTCCCTTCCTCGACCAGGGGGCACATGTCTTCTGGGTGAACACCCCGGCGAGCGACGTGGTCGCCCAGCAGAAGGCCTCTCAGTTGCGGAGCGCGGTGCGGTGCGGCCTGAAGATCCCGGAGACGCTCATCAGCAACGATCCGGACGAGATCCGCGCCTTCATCCGTGAGCAGGGGGGCCTCGCGGCACACAAGCTGCTGCGGCCGGCGACCTGGATCTCGGAGGATGAAGGCGAAGAGCACGTCTACGCGGCCCAGACCATGCCGGTCCGCGAGGAGCAGCTTCCCGAGGACGACGTCCTGCGGCTCTGCCCGGGCATCTTCCAGCCACTCCTCCCGAAGAGCTTCGAGGTCCGCGTCGCCTGCCTGGGAGACTTCCTCGTCGCCATCCGCATCCACTCGCAGGCGGACGAGCGCGCCGCCACGGACTGGCGGGCGGGCCAGTTCCATATCGACATGGAGCCGTACGAGCTGCCGCCGGACGTCGCGGAGGGCTGCCGCCGCCTGCTCCGCGATCTGGAGGTCGCTCACTCGTCGCTGGATTTCATCGTTTCTCCGAGCGGCGAGCACATCTTCCTGGAGGTCAATCCCCAAGGGCAGTTCCTGTTCCTGGAGACTCGCGCGGGACTGCCGCTGCTCGACATGTTCAGCGAGTTCCTGATCGCGGGGACTCGTGAGTTCACCTGGCGCGAAGATCACGAAATCGTCCGCTTCGAGGAGTTCGAACCGATCTGGAAAGAGACCTGGCGCGCCGAGCAGGGCCGGCATGCTCATTTCGTCCACCCGCTGGGCGCGCCCGACAAGCTGTGATCCGTCCCACCCAGAAAAAGTCTTCTGGGCGTTGGTAGATACGGAGGTAAGAAGCATGAAGCAGAAGAAACAGGAACAACCCCGCCTTCTCGCTCGCACCCTCGCCAAGGAGCTCACCCAGGAAGATCTGAGGGTGATCCGTGGCGGTGATCCACCGGTCAGCACGCTGGCGGCGACTCTCCCCAGCTACAAGGAAGACCAGTAGATAGCTGATCCTGGGACGCCCCTCTCCACGATCGTGGAGAGGGCGTTTCCATCACGCCGCGTCCGGCGCGGTCTCGTCAGTCTGGAGATTCGCCAGGAAACCGCCGAGATTCCAGCGATCCCAGCCCTCTACGAATTGGCCGTCCTGGACCCTGATCCATGTGATGCCCTGAATGGTTACGGGGCGATGACAGGGCGGCATGCCGAGGCCGTCGCCCTCGTGCGTGCCGTAGACCACCCAGCGGACGACAATGTTCTCCCCCTGCGCCACGGTGTCCTCGACGACAACGCGGAGGTCGGGGAGGGCCGACAAGGAACTGGGCGCGGGCGTTCTTGAATTCCTCGACGCCGTGGACGTCCCCCGTCTCGAGATGGCCGACGCTGTCTGTCCGTAACAGCTCGTCGACGGTCTCGGTACGTCTCTGATTCCACACCTCCTCGAACCAACGGTGGGCCAATGCGACGTTTTCCTGGCTCATGGGGTTTCCTCCTTGGTTTTACGCCAGCCCGCCAACTTTCAAGCGACGATGCCGGGCTTCAAGCGGTTGCCCTCGGGACCATCGCTGGAGCGCGAATAGAGAGGAGGAGCCGGCACGCGGTGACGGGTGAAGAAGGCGATCAGTCCGCTGACCACCACGCCGGCGGTGACGGCGGCGGCCCCCATCCACCAGGACGGGAGCTGGAAAGCGCCCAGGAATCCTCCCGCGACCGGAAGGAGCTCGATCAATCCCAGGAGGCGGACTTGATCATCAGGCGCGTAGTGATCCTCGCCGCTGTGGTCGAAACCCGGAGCTCCCGGCGCTATCAAGGGACTATCGACGGAGACGGAAATTGGAGCCTGATATTTTCGCTGATACAGAAGATACCAATGGTACATATATCCTCCTGGATCTGGCCTTTTCCGTGATGTCAGTGGCTCACGGTTCTAGTATACCGCCAGCGGGATTCCCGGCGAAAACCGCTGCGCGGTGACGAAGATGGGGTCCAGAGCGGAAAGCATCCACGGATGGGTGCCCGGGAACTGCGGCATCCCTCCTCGTAGACGTGCCTGAGCTGCAGGACGATCCCATGCTTGATGAGCTTCTGGGCCTCCTTCACCTTGTCGGGACCCTGCCTTCCGAATGAGGGTTTCTTTCAGGGGGAACAACGAAGAGGCGGGGGATCTTCCCTCATCCACCGGGTCAGACGCTGTTGAAGGCTTCATGATACCGGATGGTTCCGGAGACGCCGCGAAGATGCCCCGGCTCCAGCTCCATGGCCATGAAGAATTCCTCCGGCACGTCATACTCGCAGCCGATGTTCAAGCGTGCGGCGGGAGAAAAACCGAAGCGCGGGTAATACTTGGGATGTCCCAGGACGACGACGGCGCCAAAGCCGAGCTTCCGGCACTCATCGAGGCCGGCCCTCACCAGCGAAGATCCGATGCCCTGGCGCTGACGCTCCGGCGCGACCGCCATGGGCGCGAGGCCCATGATCTTGAGCTCGGGATGGCCGGTCAGCGTGACGGGCGAAAACAGGATGTACCCGAGGATCGCGCCCTCGTCCTCCGCGACCAGGGAGATCACGGGATTGGCCTGCTCGCGGAGCGCCGCGACCAGGCGGGCCTCGGCGGGTTGTCCGAAGGCCGCTTCATTGAGGGTCTGTACGGCGGCCCAGTCTCGTGGCTCTTCCGCTCGGATTCGCATGCAACCGTCACCCTGGAAGGCGGTACCTAAGTGCCTGAGCTGACGCCCTTCATGTGCTCCACTACGTAGCAACCTTGTGTATCGTCATAGTAGGCGGAATAGTAGAATTTTGCCGCACTGTAGAATGTGATAGACCCGGAGCTGCTGATATCCACGGCCGGAAACTGGGTCGTCGACTCGAAAATATCGTAGCCTGTCCATTCTGGATCCACCCCGATGTAGGTGTGATCCTGTTCCAGAAATACCTGCACCTGGTAGGAAGTCATGAAGATGAGGGTATTCCTCCCAACGCTTCGCTGCTTGAATTTCTCGACGCCTGCGTACGTCATATCTTTTTCGGTTATGTATTTCTGGGCGCTCCGCAGGTGTGACTGCTGGAACTTGTAGTGGAGAACCCGCTTTTTCTTGCTGACGCTGTATTCGTTCTTCTCCCTTGACCTCTGTACGATTCCCAGCTTCCGGCTCGCGGGTCCCGGTTTCGTCTGCAGCGCCGCCTGGACGTGTGGAACCCGTCGGCTGGCATGAGGAGCGCCCGCGGCCGTTTTCCTCTGCACCCCGGACAGGGCTGCCTGGACATGCGGTGCGAGCGTGCGGGGTGGTTGGGGCGCCATGTTGTCTCCCTTGGATACCTGTTGTGACATCATAGTTCCCGAGTAGGAGATTGCCAAGCCATGAAATCCAAGCCCAGCATGGCTGCCCACGTCCAGGCCGCGATCCAGAGGAAGCCGGCTCCCGAGGCGCGGGTACAGGCGGCCCACGTTCAGGCGGCTGTTCAGAGCCTGGCGCTTCAGGCCAAGCCAGCGCGGCCGGCGCGGAAGAACGCGCCGCACGTCCAGGCTGCCCTCCAGAGCACGGCGCTGCAGGCAAAAAGTCCGGTGAGCCCGGGCCGGCCCCTCTCGCCCCATGTTCAGGCGGCGGTGAACAGGACCACGTTGAAGGCGCCGGCGCCTTCAACGCCTCCTCCCGGCCGCCAGAACCCGGCGACCGTCCAGAGGGCTCCTGGTCCGGCGCCTGTCTCCAGGCCGGCGGTTCCTTCTCAGGTTCTCCCACCGCCTCCCTCGGCCAGGCCGCCGCGAATCATCCAGCGCTCCGAATCCTCGAATTACCGGTATATCAACTCACGGGAATTCGCCTGTGGCTCAGATCGATTGATGACGGACAGTGTGGCCACCTGCGTCGCCGTGATCCTTCATGACCCCAACCAAAAGAAGGGCTGCTTGAGCCACATCGACACGGATGTATTCGGTGAGAGCTTCGAGAAGAGATCTCCCTTCCTGATCCAGGCGATTGAGACGATGGTCCTGAAGCTGGGCTCGCAGGCTTCCGATCTCAACCTGTATGCCTTGGGCGGCAGCGGATGGTTCGACGACGAAGCCTTCAAGGAAGCATGCTCTGGCAAGTTCGCGAAGGTGATGGTGGTAAGTAAAGCACGCCTGAACAACAAGAAAATCCTCTACGATCCCTATGGCAGTCCGCCTGTCAAATATGGCTCTTATGATGTGACCCAGGAGGAGAGATCCACGAGCTATGAGAACGACGTAACAGATTACGAGGATAGAGGATTGCTCTTCCAGGTGAGCTTCGGCTCGAAGGAGAGCTACGAGCAGGTGCTCTCGGTCGATCCAGAAGATTTCTGAACGGTGAGCTTGGGGAGCTCCGGCCGACTTGTCCTTCCTGGAAGGACAAACAGGGGTAGACTCCTCCCTGCCCATGCGCGTCGCCTTCTACAGCCCCCTCCCGCCCCAGAAATCCGGCATCGCCGACTACAGCGCGGAGCTGCTGCCGCATCTGGCGGAGCATTGCGAGATCGAGCTGATCGTGGACGAGGGGGTGCGGCCGGAGGAGGGGCTGGCGCGGCGGTTCCCGGTGCATGGGCGGCGGGCGCTGCCGGGACTGCTGGAGCGCGGGCGGTTCGACGCGGTCCTCTATCAGCTCGGCAACAACGGCGACTATCACGGGGAGATCTACCGGACGCTTCTGGAGCATCCCGGGGTACTGGTGCTCCACGAGTACATGATCCATCACCTGGTGCGGGAGACCACCCTGTACGCCGGCGATCCGCAGGGCTTCCTGCGCGAGATGCGCTACGCGTACGGCCGCACCGGCGAGGCCGTGGCGCGGCGGTGCCTGGAGACGGCGGTGCCTCCCGACGCCTGGAGCTATCCCCTGTTCGAGCGGGCGGTGGACGCCAGCCGGGGCGTGATCGTCCACAACCGGTGCACGGGGGACCGGGTGCTGGCCTCCCGTCCGCTGGCGCGGGTCGCGGTCGTTCCGCATCACGTAAGCCTGGAGGGGCTGCCCGAGGTGTCCGTCGAGGAGGCGCGGGCGGCGGTAGGGATTGCGCCTGGGGAATTCGTGGTGGCGACGTTCGGCTTCGTGACGCCGCCCAAGCGTGCCGGGGTGCTGCTGCGGGCCTTCGCCCGGTTGCGGCGGGAGGTCCCCGAGGCCCGGCTGCTGATCGTGGGCGAGGTCTCGCCGCACTACGATTTCGCCAGCGTGCTCACGCCCGACCTGCGCGATGGCGTGACGGTCACCGGCCGTTTGGAGATCGACCGCTTCCTTCTCTACATGTACGCGTGCGACGTGGCCGTGAACCTCCGCCATCCCACGGCCGGCGAGACCTCGGGCACGGTGATCCGCCTGCTGGGGATGGGCAAGCCGCTGATCGTGAACGACACCGGCGCCTTCGCGGAGATCCCGGACGACTGCTGCGCCAAGGTGGACCTCGACGACACCGAGGAGGACCTGCTGCTGGCCTACCTGCGCGTCCTGGCGGGGGACGAGGCGCTGCGGCGGCGGATGGGGGAGAACGCCCGCCGGCACATGGCGGTCCACCACAGCCTGGCCGGCTCCGCGAAGGGCTACGCCGACTTCCTGCGCGAAACGGTCGGGACGGGCGCGCAGCCGTTCCGGGCGGTGCCGCCCCTGGTCCCCTATCCGGAGGAGGACATGCTGAGCGATCTGATCCGCGAGGTGAGCGCGGACCTGCTGGACCTGGGGGTGGAGGAGGGGGACGAGGATTTGATGAAGGTGGTGGCGGAGGCGGTGGTGGAGGTGGGGCTGGATCGGTCCGAACCCTCACCCCTGTCCCCTCTCCCGACCCCTCCCTCCCTCCCTCACCGGGAGAGGGGCACCCCCGCCCGGAGACAAAGCTGGTGAGTGGTTCCTGCTCCCCTCCTCTCCCGGTGAGGGAGGGAGGGAGGGGTCGGGAGAGGAGGGGCCGGGGGTGGTGAGGGCCCAGGGTAGGGCTGCGGGCGCAGTCGTGGTAGTTTCCCCGGCGCGTGAAGAAGCTACTTCGCATCGTCATCCTCCTGGTCATCCTCGGGGCGGTCGCGGGGCACGTCCTCTACTGGTACGGGCCCCGGGAGCGGGCGGCGGCGCCGGAGCCGGGGGGGCTGCCGGCGCGGCTGCTGGCGTCGGGGGACTACGGGGCCTGCCTGTGGGTGCCCTATCCGCACCAGAACCTGGGGAAGCTCTCGGGATCGATCTCCAACGGCGCGGACTGGCTCGCGGCCGCGGCGCGGGTGGCAGGGGTGCCGCCGCCGAGGCTGCCGTCCTTCGGGCCGTTCGCCGTGCCGCCGTCGCATGAGGTGGCGGTCTGTTCGGACCTCGACGGCCGGCGGTTCTTCGCGGTGGCCCGGGTCTATCCCGGCCTCGCCACGGTGGCCCGGCTGGCCGGACGCGTCGCCGACAACCCCTGGCTGAGCGGCGGGCAGGTGCGGGAGACCCGCGGCCGGCGCAGCGAGGTGGAGGAGCAGGTGCTGAACGTGACCTGGCGGGACGGTTTCTGGATCGTCTGGAGCGGCCGGGAGCCGCGCCTGGAGACGCCGGCGGCCGGCGGGCCGCGGCGGCGCCTTTCCCGCAGAATCTCGGCATCTTCCACCTGGAGCGGGACGTCTCGGACTTCCCGGCCGGCGACTACGTGCTGCAACGGCAGGGGGGCGACCTGGAGGCCGCGCTCCTGGGGGGCGAGGAGCCTCCCGCGCCGCCGGCCGCCGAGGGCGAAGACGCGCCCGTGCTGCTGGCCGCGGCGGGACCGGTCTGGCCGGCGGACTCCCCCCGGCCGCTGCCGCCCACCGCCATGGTGCTGTTCGACACCCAGGGCGGGCTGAACCTCGGTCCGCTGGGCCAGATGCCCGGCGCGGCGGTGTACAACGCGCCGGGGTCCAGGCGGTGGGGCCTGCCGGCGCGCGGGCTGGCGGCCATCCTCTCGGAGCGCCTGCCGCAGGGGAGCGCGGACGGCTGGGAGATCCTCGCCCTCGACGACACGAGCCTGGAGCGCGCGGAGGCCCTGGCGCCGCAGATCACCGCGCTCGCCCCGCCCGGCGGCGACGGCCGGCTGATCCTGGGCCTGTGGGCCCGCCCGCTGCCGGCCCTGCGGCTGGTCTCGCAGCTCCGCAAGGGATTCGAAAAGGTACCGCTGGTGGAGCGCCGCCAGGTCGAGCGCTGGCGGGATTGGGAGACGCTGCTGCGGCCCCTGGCGCCGTGCGACCGGGTCTCCCTGGCGGCCTCCCGCTCGCCTTCCGCCTTCCGCCTGCGCCTGCGCGGCTGCGATTGACAGAGGGGAGTAAATCCCTTAGCCTTCGCGTTTGCCCCGGTTGGAGGTCGTGTGTCATGAAGATTTGGCTCGATCAGGTTCGCGAAGAGCCTTTCAACTGGGACGAGACACAGAGCATCCCCGCGGAGTCCCTGAACCGCCACGAGCTTCTGGACCTCAGCCCCGTCAGGTGGCGAGGCCAGGTGGTGTACGCGGATCCGGGATTCTTCCTGCGGGCGCGGCTCTCCTACGAGCAGGCCCTGGGCTGCAACCGGTGTCTGAAGCCGATCGTCGAGCCCGTGCAGGCGGACGTCGAGCTGATGATCCTGGTGGAGCGCCACCCGGAAGAGGGCGGCGAGCACGGGCTGCACGAGCAGGACATGGGCATCCTGTACGTGGGCGACGAGGTCCTCGAAACGGATCCCATCCTGGTGGAGCAGTTGCAGCTCAACGTGCCGATGAAGCCGCTCTGCGGCGAAGATTGCAAAGGGCTCTGCCCGACGTGCGGAGCCGACCGGAACGCCGGCGAGTGCTCGTGCGAGGAAGCCTCCACGGATCCCCGCTGGGCGTCGCTGGCCGCGCTGAAGAGCCGGCTCGAAGAGAAATGACGGACGGAAGAACCATAGATTCTTGAAGAGGCTCGACGAACATGCCCAATCCGAAACGACGCCATTCCAAGGCCCGCCGTGACAAGCGCCGGGCGCACGACGCGCTGGCGCGTCCCGCCATCTCGAACTGCCCGAACTGCGGCGAGGTCAAGCTGCCGCACCGCGCGTGCCCGAGTTGCGGCCAGTACCGCGGCCGGCAGGTGATCGAGGGCAAAGAGACCACTTAGGCCAGTTGGTCCCGCGCCGGAGCCTCCTTGGCCTGCGACCTCACCCCCGACCCCTCTCCTGAAGGAGAGGGGAGCTCTTCCTGAAAATGCCGATCGCCATCGACGCCATGGGGGGAGACTTCGCGCCGCAGAGCGCGGTGGAGGGAGCCTTCCGCGCCGCCACGGAGGACGGCTGCTCGATCCTGCTGGTGGGCGACCGCGCCCGCGTCGAGCCGGAGCTGCGCCGGCTGGGCGGCGACGGCGGCGGGCGGATCGAGATCGTCCACGCCGAGGAGGTGGTGGGCATGGACGAGCCGGCGATCACGCCGATCCGCCGCAAGCGGCGCTCGTCCCTGCGCCTCTGCGCCGAGCTGGTGCAGGAGGGGCGGGCCCAGGCCATGGTCACCGCCGGCAACACCGGGGCGGCGATGGCGGTGGGAAAGATGGTCATCGGCACCGTCCCCGGCGTGGACCGGCCGGCGCTCGCCGCCGTGCTGCCCAACCCCAAGGGGCACACCGTGCTCCTGGACGTGGGCGCCAACGTCGACAGCAAGCCGGTCCACCTGCGGGACTTCGCCGTCATGGGCCACTTCTACGCCCAGGAGGTGATCGGCACGCCCGCGCCGCGGATCGGCCTGATGTCGATCGGCGAGGAGGAGAGCAAGGGCACGGAAGTGACGCGCGAGGCGCTGAAGCTGCTCAAGACGACCGGGCTCAACTTCGCCGGCAACGTCGAGGGGCGGGACCTGTTCAACGGCGAGCTGGACGTCATCGTCTGCGACGGGTTCGTGGGCAACGTCGTGCTCAAGAGCGCCGAGTCGCTGGCGGAGTTCATGATCCGCAAGATGCGGGAGGAGATCGAGCACAGCGGCCGGGGCAAGGTGGGCTACCTGTTCGCCCGGCCGGTGTTCGAGCGTTTCCGGCGGATGACCGACTACCGGGAGTACGGCGGCGCGCCGCTGCTGGGGCTCAACGGCGGCTGCCTGATCGGTCACGGGCGGTCGAACGCCCACGCCATCCAGAACGCCGTCCGCCGGGCCATGGAGTTCTCCGGGGCGCGGCTGGACCGCAAGATCCGCGACAAGATCGCCGAGCTGCGCATCCAGGAGGAACGCCTCCTGAACGGCCGGCAGGAGGCTGGAGCCGGATGAGTCTCGCCACGAAGCTCGCCATGAAGAAAATCGCGTTCGTCTTCCCCGGGCAAGGGTCCCAGAAGGTGGGCATGGGCCGCGTCTGGGCCGACGCCGGCGAAGAGGCCCGGCGGACCTTCGAGGAGGCCGACGAGGTCCTGGGATTCCCGCTCTCCCGCCTGTGCTGGGAGGGGCCGGAGGAGGAGCTGGGGCTGACCGCCAACACCCAGCCGGCCCTGCTGACCGTCTCCGTGGCGATGCTGCGCGCCCTGGAGGTCCTGGCGCCGGAGCTGCGGCCCGTGGCCGTGGCCGGGCACAGCCTGGGCGAGTACTCGGCGCTGGTGGCGGCCGGGTCCCTCTCCTTCGCCGACGCATTGCGCCTGGTGCGGCGGCGCGGCGAGCTGATGCAGGAGGCCGTGCCCGTGGGTGTGGGCGCCATGGCGGCCATCCTGGGCATGGAGGCCGACGCCGTGGCGGCGGTCGCCGCGGATGCGGCGCAAGGCGAGGTCTGCGCCGTGGCCAACTTCAACGGCCCGGGCCAGACGGTGATCGCCGGCCACAAGGAGGCCGTCGACCGGGCGGCCGCGCTGGCGAAGGAGCGCGGGGCGCGCAAGGTGACGATCCTGGCCGTCTCCGCCCCCTTCCACTCGCCCCTGATGCGGCCCGCCCGGGAGGGGCTGACGCCGCTCCTGGAGGCCACGGAATTCCGGGACCCGCGGATGCCGGTGGTGGCCAACGTGGATGCCGCGCCGGTGGCCACGGGGGCGGCGGCGCGGGACGCGCTGGCGCGGCAGATCGACGGCCCGGTGCGCTGGGTCGAGTCGATCCTGCTCATGGAAGAAGGTCTGGGGGTGGAGGCGTTCGTGGAGGTCGGGCCGGGCAACGTGCTCGCGGGGATGAACCGGCGGATCGTGAAGTCCGCCCGCTCGGCGGGGATCGCGGACCCCGATCAACTCCAGCGGTTGTTGCAGGAGGAGGGCTGATGTTCAGACTGGACGGGAAGACGGCGCTGGTGACCGGCGCCTCGCAGGGGATCGGCGAGGCCATCGCGAAGCTGCTGGCGAAGCAGGGGGCGCGGGTGGTGCTCGCCGCGCGCAGCGAGGAGAAGCTGAAGAGCCTGGCGGCGGGGATCGCCGCCGAGGGCGGGTCCGCCCTGCCCCTGACCCTGGACGTCACCCGGCCCGAGACCTTCGGCGAGCGGCTCAAGGGGCTGCCCGAAGACTTCGCGGGGATCGACATCCTGGTCAACAACGCCGGCGTGACGGCGGACAACCTGCTGGCGCGCATGTCTCTGGAGGACTGGGAGCGGGTCCTGCGGACCAACCTCACCGGCGCCTTCGCGCTCACCAAGGAGGTGGTGCGGGGGATGATGAAGAAGCGCTGGGGGCGGATCGTCAGCATCTCGTCGGTGGTGGGGATGATGGGCAACCCGGGGCAGGCCAACTACGCCGCCTCCAAGGCCGGGCTGATCGGCTTCAGCAAGTCGCTGGCCCGGGAGCTGGGGAGCCGCAACATCACGGTCAACGTGGTGGCGCCGGGCTACATCCAGACCGCGATGACGGAGGCGCTGCCCGCGGCGTCGCGGGAGGAATTGACCGGGGCCATCGCCCTCAAGCGCCTGGGCACGGTGGACGACATCGCCTGGGCGGTGCTCTTCCTGGCCAGCGAAGAGGGGGGCTACGTGACCGGCGAGACGATGAACGTATCGGGCGGGTTGTACATCTAGAACGTAGAACGAGCTTTGAAAGAAGCGGGACCTGTGCTAGAACCGCACGTCGTGCGCGGGTAGCCCGGGCCCATCGAAAAAAGAGAATACGGAGGGAACGCCGATGGCAGTCGCTGAAAAGGTCAAGAGCATCATCGTCGAGCAGCTCGGAGTCGACGAGGAGGAGGTCACCCTGGACGCGAGCTTCACCGACGACCTGGGCGCCGACTCCCTGGACATCGTGGAGCTGGTGATGGCCTTCGAGGAGGAGTTCGGCATCGAGATCCCGGACGAAGAGGCCGAGAAGATCAGCAACGTTCGCGAGGCGGTCGAGTACATCCAGAACAACGCCGGGGACCAGAACTAGGTTCCCCGCCTCTCCCAAGCCAGCCACCAGACTTGAACACTCAGCTTCGCCGAGTCGCCGTCACCGGGGTGGGCCTGGTGTCCCCGCTGGGAATCGGGACCGCCGCGACCTGGAACGGCCTCCTCGAGAGCCGCAGCGGCATCGGTCCGATCACCCGCTTCGACACCGCGGACTATCCGTCGCGGATCGCCGGGGAGGTCCCGGGCTTCGATCCGCTCGACTTCCTCGACAAGAAAGAGGTCAAGAAGAGCGACACCTTCATCCACTACGCCCTCGCGGCCAGCCGTTTCGCCGTCGAGGACTCGGGGTTGAAGATCGACGACGGCAACGGCGACCGGGTCGGGGTGGTGATCGGCTCGGGGATCGGCGGCCTGCCGCTGATCGAGGCGGTGCACAAGACGCTGCTGGAGAAGGGGCCGAGCCGGGTGTCGCCGTTCTTCATCCCCGGCCAGATCGTCAACATGGCGGCCGGCGTGGTCTCCATCCACTACGGCGCCAAGGGCCCCAACACCTCCCCCGCCACGGCCTGCACCACCGGCCTGCACGCGATCGGCGACGCCTACCGCTTCATCCAGACGGACGAGGCGGACGCCATGATCGCGGGGGGGACGGAGGCGGTCATCACGCCCCTGGCGGTGGCCGGCTTCTGCGCCATGCGCGCGCTCTCCACCCGCAACGACGAGCCGGAGAAGGCCTCCCGACCCTGGGACGCGCAGCGCGACGGCTTCGTGATGGGCGAAGGCGCGGGGGTCGTGATCCTGGAGGAGATGGAGCACGCCAGGCGGCGGGGTGCCACCATCTACGCCGAAATCGTGGGCTACGGCATGAGCGCCGACGCCTACCACATCTCGGCGCCGCATCCGGAAGGGCATGGCGCCATACGGGTCATGCAGAGGGCCCTCAAGGACGCGGGACTGGCGCCGGAGCGGATCGGCTACCTCAACGCCCACGGCACCTCGACCCCCCTGGGCGACCTCTCCGAGGTGCGGGCGGTCAAGGAGGTCTTCGGCGACCACGCCTACAAGCTGGCGGTCTCCTCGACCAAGTCGTCCACCGGACACCTGCTGGGAGCGGCCGGCGGCCTCGAGACCGGCATCCTCGCCCTGGCGGTGCACCACCAGATCCTGCCGCCCACCATCAACCTCGACGAGCCGGGCGAGGGGTGCGACCTCGACTTCGTCCCCCACAAGGCCCGCGCCGTGGAGCTCGATTACGCGATGAGCAACTCCTTCGGGTTCGGCGGGACGAACGCGTCGATCATCATGAAGTCGGTATCGCGGGGACTGATTGATTCCCGCCGGGCGGCGGGCAACAGTTCTCCTTTCCAGGACACCTTCATTTTCGAAGTCTCGGTGCATTTTCGTGCCGGGACCGTCCGGAACAGGAGGAGTCATGAAGTCCAGTCTCTTCGCCCGTCCTTTCGTGATCGCCGCGCTGCTCTGTCTCGTTGTCGCGGGGACTCTTTCGGCTCAGCAGCCACTCGCGCCGGTCTCCAGCCAGAGCTGCGCCACCGCGGTGGAAGACTCCTGGAGACCCTGGAGGCCCCGGTCTCCACGCTCGCGGGACGTCCCGAGGTTCTGATCGAGGACCCCCTCCACGGCGCCGTCTACAAGGCGATCGACAGCGGCGTGTGCTGCAGCAGCTCCACCGGGTGCCAGAGCGTCTCCGGCTACTCCAAGCGCTGCGGCAGCGGCTCCTGCCCGACGAGAAGCACCTGCCTCTACGTCCGGCTCTAGTCCGTCTCCTTGGATAGGGGCGCGGCCCGCCGCGCCCCCGTCCGCACCTCCACGTCCTCGACCTCCACGCCCTGCAATTCGCGCTCGAAGAACTCCGCCATCTTCTCGTAAAAGTGGCGGCTGTAGGTCCCCCGCAGGCCGTGGGTCTGGCCGGGGTAGAACGCCTGCTCGAAGGGCCGGCCGGCCTGGATCAGCGCGTCGCTCATCGCCACCGTGTTCTGCGGGTGGACGTTGTCGTCGGCGAGGCCGTGGACGATCAGCAGCCGGTCCTTCAGGTTGGCGGCGTAGGTGACCGGCGAGGAGTCGCGGTAGCCCTCGGGGTTGTCGTCGGGGTGGTCGAGGTAGCGCTCGGTCCAGATGGTGTCGTAGAGCTTCCAGTCGGTCACCGGGGCGCCGGAGACGGCGGCCCGCCAGACGCCCGGCTTGTTGAGGACGCAGTAGAGCGTGTTGGTGCCGCCGCCGGACCAGCCCCAGAGGCCGAGGCGGGAGGCGTCCACCCAGGGGAGGGTCTTCAGGTAGTCCACCCCGGCGAGCTGGGCGGCGAGGTGGACCGGGCCGAAGCGGCGGTGGTCCCGGTCCTCCCCGGCCTTGCCGAAGAAGAGCGAGGACTGGTTGTCCACCGTGAAGACGGCGAAGCCCCGCTGGGCCATCATCTTGTGCCAGAGGCTGCGAACGCCCCAGGCGTTGTCCACCATCTGGGAGCCCGGGCCGCCGTAGTGGAAGACGATCACCGGGTAGCGGCGCGAGGGATCGAAGCCCTCGGGCTTGAGCAGCCGCGCCGGCAGCCGGGAGCCGTCGGGGCCCGGGATCGTCAGGTACTCCCACTTCGACAGGGTCGCGGGATCGAACTTCGCCGGCGCCGAGGGCAGGGAGACGGGGCGGCCGTCCGCCGTCCGCGCCTCGGAGCGGGGCAGCGTGTCGGCGGTGCTCCAGGAGTGGACCCAGGCGCCGGTCTTGTGAGAGACCGCCGTGGCGCCGTGGGCGCCGGGCTCGGGGGTCAGCACCTCCCAGCCCTGGCCGTCGAGCCGGACGCGGGCCACCTTGCGGTGGATGGGATCGAGGAGGTCCGCGGTCTGGAAGCCGCCGACCACGGCCCAGGAGCCGTCGTCGGCCACGGCGTCCAGGGAGGTGACGGCCCAGCCCTCGGGGGTGACCGGACGGACGAGCCCGCCCTCGGCGCTGTAGAGGTAGAGGCGGCGCCAGCCGCTCCGCTCCGAGCCCCAGAGGAAGCGGCCGTCGGGCAGGAAATGGAAGTCGTGCCCGAGGTTGATCCAGGTCGGCCAGCTCTCGCGGAGCAGGGGGGAGCAGGCGCCGTCCGCGGCGCGGCAGCGGAGCAGGTCGAGCTGGTTCTGCTCCCGGTTCAGGCGCTGGATGGCCACGGCGTCCCCCTTGGGGGTCCAGGCCACGCGGGCCAGGTAGGAGTCGGGATCGCCGGTGGTCATCCAGGTGGTCCGGCCGCTGGCGATCTCCACTACGCCGATCCGCACGGCGGGGTTGGTAGTGCCGGCCTTGGGGTACTTCTGCGGCTTCACCTCCGGGAAGACGGGCTTGTCGTCCACGATGGGGTAGACGCCGACCGTCCGCTCGTCGAAGCGGTAGAAGGCGATGCGGGAGCCGTCCGGGCTCCACCACCAGGCCTCGGGGCCGCGGTCCCAGATCTCCTCCCAGTAGACCCAGGAGGTGACGCCGTTCAGGGTGGAATCCTCCTTGCCGTCCTTGGTGAGCCGGGTCTCCTTGCCGGTCTGCGCGTCCAGGACGTAGAGGTCGAAATCGCGGACGAAGGCGATCCGGCGCCCGTCGGGGGAGAAGCGGGCGCCCTCCTCCTCGCCGTCCGTCCGGGTCAGCCGCCGGAGGGTCCGTTGGCCGGTGGAGTAGAGGTAGAGGTCCCCGTCGGCGGTCAGCAGCAGGGCGTCCCCCTGCGGGGACCACTCGTAGCCGCCGGGAGCGATCTCCTTGCCGTCCTCCTTGAGGTCCGCCAGCCGCACCAGGACCTCGGATTTGCCGGTGGCGGGATCGAGGGTCCAGAGGGCCGTCTCCTTGTCTTCCCCCTTCTCGTCCCAGAGATAGGTCAGGCGTTGGCCGTCCGGGGTCCAGGCGTACTGGGAGGGGCGGCGTCCGCCGGCGTCCCCGATCAGGTACTCGAACGGAAGGCGGTCGGCGGCGGCGGGAGGCGGAGTGGACGCGGCGAGGACCGCCGCCAGGCTGGAGGCGATGAGAAGGTGGCGCATACGCCGAAGTCTATCCCTCGTGAAGCCGGCGCGTTGCAACCTTTCTTTCGCCCAGCCCGTAGTGGACAGCATGGGTATGGAAGGAGGAGGAACCATGAAGAACCTTTCGAGGGTGCCCGCGCTGGCCGCGGGGCTCGCGTTGCTGACCTTGGGGACGGCCCACGCCGCCGTCCAGACCCGGGCTTTCCGCCAGGCGTTCCCGGCGGGGACCGAGATCCGGCTGGCCAACCTCGCCGGCCGGGTGGAGATCGTGAAGGGGCAGGGGAACCAGGTGGTGGTCGACGCGACCGTGCACGCCGAGGGGCGCAACGCCGCCGAGACCCAGCAGCTCCTGCAGGGGATGAAGTGGGTGCGCAGCCACGACCGGGAGGGCCGCGACGAGTGGGCGCTGTCGTACCCGGTGGAGAAGATCCGCTCCTACCACTATCCCCGGGACAACCAGAAGGACGAGGGGCCGGGCTTCCTGAGCTTCCTGGACAACCTGAGCCAGACGAACACCACCTACCGGGGCGAGCGGGTGAAGATCTACTCGAAGAAGCGCTCGTCCGCGCCGACGCTCTACGCGAACGTGAAGATCGCGGTGCCGGCGGGCGCCAACCTGGCCATGCGCAACGCGGTGGGGAAGATCAACGCCGGCAACCTCGACGGCACCCTGGGGCTGCGCACCGGCAGCGGCGACGTGCAGGTCGCGTCCATGTCCGGCGCGCTCAAGGTCGAAACGGGCTCGGGCGACGTCGTGGTGGGCTCGGCCCGGGGCGAGACGCGGATCAACACCGGCTCGGGCGACGTGACCGTCCGCCGGCTGGTGGGCAACGGCGCCATGGAGACCGGTTCGGGCGACATCGTGGTGCAGCAGGTCTCCGCCGGCAAGCTGGCGGTGAACACCGGGTCCGGGGACGTGACCGTGCGCGAGGGCGAGGCCGGCCGGGTGATCGCCGGCACCGGCTCGGGCGAGATCGTGGTCGTGGGGCTGGATCTGGAGGAGCTGACGGCCGAGACCGGTTCGGGCGACGTGACGGTCCGCAGCCCGCTGGGGAAGGCGCGGCGCGTCGTGGCTTCGACGGGGAGCGGCGACGTCGAGATCCAGGCGGGACCGGACGCCTCGTTCAAGATCCGGGCTTCCCAGGGGAGCGGCGACCTGTCGGTGGGCTACGGCGACGCCGTCCTCGAGAAGACGAAGCGCGGCAAGGTCGTCGGCGCCCAGCGCGGCGGTGGGCGGACGTCGATCACGGTCGAGACCGGCAGCGGGGACTGCTCGATCTCGCCGCGGTCGTAGCCCCCGCCCGAGCCCTCACCCCCCGGCCCCCTCTCCCGACCCCTCCCTCCCTCACCGGGAGAGGGGAGGGGTTAGTCGTTTTGCTTTTCCCCTCCTCTCCCGGTGAGGGAGGGAGGGAGGGGTCGGGAGAGGAGGGGTAGGGGAGGTGAGGGCCTACATCTTCCCGTAGTTCGGCCCGTCCCCGCCCTCCGGCGGCACCCAGGTGATGATCTGGTACGGGTCCATGATGTCGCAGGTCTTGCAGTGGACGCAGTTGCTGGCGTTGATCTGCAGACGGCGGCCGGCGGGTGAGGCCGGGTCGGGGACCATCTCGTAGACGGCGGCCGGGCAGAAGCGCTGGCAGGGGTTGGCGTACTCCACGGTGCAGCGTTCGACGCAGATGCTGGTGTCGTGCACGATCAGGTGGACCGGCTGGTCCTCGTCGTGGGCGGTGCCGGAGTTGTAGACGTCGGCCAGGCGGTCGAAGGTGAGCTTGCCGTCGATGGGGACGGGCTCGGCCGGCTTCATCCGCTGCCCGGCGGGCGTGTTGAGGGGGACCATGCGGGCGTGGCCGGGCTCGGTCTCCAGCCGGTTCTTGACGCCCCAGCCGCGGCCGCCCGTCACCAGCCCCAGGCCGCCCTGGAGCACGCCGCCGATCGTGCCGTGGTCGAAGGCCTGGTGGAAGTTGCGCACCGGCCAGAGCTCCTGCTTGATCCAGCTCGACTCGATCTTCCGCTCGTAGGCCGACAGCCGCTCGGCCGTGACGCCGCCGGCCTGGAACGCCTCGACGATGGTCTCGGCGGCCAGCATGCCGGACTTCATCCCCAGGTGGATGCCTTTGAGGCGCTGGCTGTTCAGCGTGCCGGCCGAGTCGCCGACGATCAGGAAGCCGTCCCCCCAGCACCGGGGCATGGACCACCAGCCGCCCTCGGGGATCGCCTTGGCGCCATAGAACGCCATCTTGCCGCCGTCGAGGAGCTTGGCGATCTCCGGATGGGTCTTGAAGCGCTGAAACTCGGCGTGAGGATCGAGGTAGGGGTTCTTGTAGTCGAGCCCCACCACGATACCGACGATGAGCTGGTCGTTCTGCATCCCGTAGATGAAGCCGCCGCCGAAGGTCTTCAGCCCCAGCGGCCAGTTCAGCGTGTGGATGACGTCGCCGGGCTTGACCCGCCCCGCGGGCAGGTCCCAGACCTCCTTGATGCCGATGGCGTAGAGCTGGGGGTTGCGGTCCTTCCAGAGGCCGAGCTGGCCGTCGAGCTGCTTGACCAGGGTGCCGCGGGGGCCTTCGCCCAGCACCGTGACCTGGGCGCGGATGTCGACGCCGGGCTCGTAGTTGGCCTTCTTCTCGCCGTGGCGGGAGATGCCCTTGTCGCCGGTGCGCACGCCCACCACCCGGCCGTCCTCCACCAGGGCCTGGGCGGCGGGGAACTCGAAGAAGATGTCCACCCCGGCGGCCTCGACCTTCGGGGCCATCCACTTGAGGAGCTTGCCGAGCGAGGCCACGTAGTTGCCGTGGTTGTCCAGCGGGGGCGGGATGGGCATGGAGACCGCCTTCTGCGGGCTCAGCCAGAGGAGCTTCTCGCGCTCTATCTCGCCTTCGAACGGGGCGGACTTCCAGTCGTCGGGGAAGAGCTCGCGCAACGCCCGGGGATCGACCACGGCGCCGGAGAGGGCGTGGCTGGTGATCTCCCGGCCTTTCTCCAGGACGCCGATCGCCAGCTCCAGGCCCTTCTTCTTGGCGAGGCGGGCGAGGTGGTAGGCGCCCGCGAGACTCGCGGGTCCGGCGCCCACGAACAGAACATCCAGTTCCAGGGTTTCGCGTTGCTCGTCGCTCATGGAAACGATATCCTCCAGGCCGATCCGGGCCGGGATGCTACCATGGCGGCCCTGGGCACGATGGGTACGAACCTTCCAGCGGCACCCGAGCTTGCGGACGGCGGTCTTTCGCTGTCCCCGGACAGTCCTGAAGCCAGGCTGTCCCTGACCCGCGTGGCCGCGGAACGCGCCGCCCCGTCGTTCGCAGAGGATGTCCGGCGCGGTCTCACCGCTACCCCCAAGTTCCTGTATCCGAAGTACTTCTACGACGAGCTGGGTTCCCGCTTGTTCGAGGCCATCACCGCCCTGCCGGAGTACTACCTGACCCGGGCCGAGGCCGAGATCCTGCGCACTCATGCCGGGGAGATCGCCGAGGCTCTCGGCGGGCCGGTCTGGCTCCTGGAACTGGGCAGCGGCGACGGGCAGAAGACGCGGCTGCTGATCCAGGCATTGCTGGCCCACCAAGGGAAGCTTGAGTACGTGCCGGTGGACATCTCCGAGTCCGCCGTCGAGGCCAGCAGCCGGTCCCTTCTCCTCTCCTATCCGGACCTCCGCATCACAGGCTACATCGGGGAGTACCACGCGGCGCTCCGTGCGATCCGAAAGGAGCGCGTTCTACCCGGCCGCACGCTCGTCCTCTTCCTTGGCTCCACCTTGGGCAACTTGGGCCCGGAGGAGCGGACCGCTCTCCTGCACGACGTGCGCGACCTGCTGAACCCTGGCGAGGGCTTTCTCCTCGGGGTCGATCTCAAGAAATCCGAGGAGATCCTGATCCCGGCCTACGACGACCCCCTGGGGGTGACGGCGGCCTTCAACCTCAACCTCCTGGGGCGGATCAACCGCGAGTTGGGTGGCGGGTTCGACCTCGCCGCCTTCCGCCACTGTGCGATCTACAACCGGGAAGAGGGTCGGATCGAGATGCACCTGGAGAGCCGGAAGGCCCAGAAGGTGCCGGTCCGGAATCTGGGGATCGAGGTCTCTTTCGAGGAAGGCGAGACGATCTTCACCGAGAGCTCCTACAAGTTCGACCTCGGGCAGATCGCCGCCCTGGCCGGCTGGGCGGGATTCGAGCTCCGGCGGACGTGGACCGACGCCGCCGGGCGGTTCGCCTCCAACCTGCTGATTGCTTCCTGATCGCTTCCCTTTATTGGGCCTTTGACAAGCAGCCCTCCAATCCGTAGCATCTCCGATCCGGGCCGGTGTAGCTCAGCTGGCAAGAGCGCCTGACTGTGGATCAGGAGGTCTCCGGTTCAAGTCCGGACACCGGTACCATTCCTTCTTGAGGCCCGTCCCATGACACAGACCGTTGAACCGCGCGTGTCGCGCGGCTTGAGAGACCTCCTGTCCGACCAGATGCTGGCGCGGCAGTGGATGATCGACACCATCCGCGGCGTCTACGAGCTTTACGGTTTCGTGCCCCTGAGCACTCCCGCGGTCGAGTACCTGGACGTGCTGATGGGGTCCTCGGCGGGCTCGGAAGCGCAGCAATCCATCTTCACCGTCAGCAACCCGGAGAAGGAGGAGCTGGGGCTCCGTTTCGACCTGACGGTCCCCCTCGCCCGGGTCGTGGCCCAGTACGCCAACGATCTGCCGCGCCCGTACCGCCGCTACCAGGTCTCCCCGGTCTGGCGTGCCGACAAGCCGGGGCCGGGGCGCTACCGCGAGTTCACCCAGTTCGACCTGGATTCGGTCGGGGTGGAGTCGGAGGTCGCCGACACCGAGATCATCGCCGGCATGTGCGACACCCTGACCGCCCTGGAGGTCGGACCCTACCTGGTGCGTTTCTCCTCGCGAGGGATCCTCAACACCCTCCTCGCCTTCGCCGGCATCCCGGCGGACCAGGGGGCGGACGTCTTCCGCGTCCTCGACAAGCTGGACAAGGTGGGGTCTCAGAAAGTGCGATTGGAGCTGACGACCGGCTACAAGGATGAGTCCGGCGACACCATCCGGGGCGTCGGCCTCGCCGACGAGCAGGTGGACAGGATCGAGCGCTTCCTCCAGGTCCGCTCGGACGACCGCCGCGAGGTGGTGGCCCAGCTCCGCGAGCTCTTCGCCGGGGTGGAGGGGGCCGGCCAGGAGATCGGCGTCGTCGAGAAGATCTCGGAGCACCTCTACGCCCTGGGCTACGGGAACGACCGGGTCTCCCTGGACCTCTCGATCGCCCGCGGCCTCGCCTATTACACCGGGCCGGTTTTCGAGGCGATCCTGCTGGACGCCCCGCAGTTCGGCACCGTCTTCGGCGGCGGCCGCTACGACGGCCTGGTGATGCGCTTCCTGGGCCAGAAGGTCCCCGCCGTGGGGGCCTCGATCGGCGTCGACCGCCTGCTGGCCGCGCTGATCCATCTCGGCCGGGCCGGCAAGAAGAAGGCCACGGCCCAGGTGCTGGTCGCCAACATGGACGCCAATCTCCAGGACGACTACATCGCCATGACCTGGGAGCTGCGCCGGGCGGGCATCCCCACCGAGCTCTACCTGGGGACGGCCCGCGGGCCGGGCAAGCAGCTCAAGTACGCCGACCAGTGGGGCGTACCGATCGCGATCCTCTACGGCTCCAACGAGAAAGAGAAGGGGATCGTGACCATCAAGGACATGGACGCGGGCCGCCAGCGCGCCCAGGCCCTGGCCGACCGCCGGGAGTGGCTGGAAGAGCGTCCAGGCCAGCGCGAGGTGCCCAGGACGGAGCTGGTCGCCACCGTGCGCGAGATGCTGAGCCAGATCGAAGGCCAGCGATGAGCGAGCCCGGTCATCCCCAGGCCGCCGTGTCCCTCGACGGCGGCTCCCTCACGCTCGAAGACCTCGCCCGCGTCGCCCGCGACCCGCGGGTGCGGGTGGAGGTCCACCCGGACGCCTGGGCCCGCGTCGAGGCGAGCCGGGCGCAGATCGAGAAGCTGGCCGCCGAGTACATCGAAGAGTGGAAAAAGGAGGGTGGACGGCCGGTCCTGGAGTACGGGGTCACCACCGGCTTCGGCGAGTTCAAGAACGTCCCCATCGCCCCGGACTGCCTGGAGGAGCTGCAGCGCAACATCCTCCTCAGCCACGCCGTGGGGGTGGGCGAGACGAGCGACCCCGACGATCCCGCCAACTACTTCGAGCCGGACGTGGTGCGGGCGGCGCTCGTCATCCGGCTGAACGCCTTTCTCAAGGGCAATTCGGGGATCCGGCCCGTCATGGTGCGGACCGTCCAGACGATGCTGAACCGGGGCATCATACCCCTGGTGCCGATCCGCGGCTCGGTGGGTTCGAGCGGCGACCTCTGCCCGTTGTCCCATCTCTTCGTCGTTCTGCTGGGAGAGGGGCGCTGGTACGTGGTGCGGGAGCCGGGCGACTTCGCGCGGCGGTCCCGGGAGACCTGGAGCGGGCTGGACCGGCTACGGGAGGATCTGGATGTCCAGGAGATCCCATCGCCCAGCTACAAGGAAGGGCTCGCCCTGACCAACGGGGCGACCTTCTCGGCAGCCCTGCTGGCCCTGGGGGTCCACGACGCCGAGCGCGCCGCCCACGCCGCGGACGCCGCCTGCGCGCTCAGTATGGAGGCGGTCTGCGGCTGCGCCCGGGCCTTCGACGCCCGGGTCCACGCGGCCCGGGGGCTGGAAGGCCAGATCGCCAGCGCCGCCAACATCCGCTCCCTACTCAAGGGGAGCCGGCTGATCGAGAAGGCCGGTGCCGTGCAGGACGTCTACTCCCTGCGTTGCACTCCGTCCGTCCATGGCGCCGCCCGGGATGCCATCTCCTATGCCCGCAAGGTGGCCGAAGCGGAGATCAACGCCGCCACGGATAACCCGCTCTTCTTTCTTCCGGACGGTGACGCGCCCTTCGATCACGAGTTCGCGGCCAACTGGCCTGAGGGCTACGACGGCCGGGAGCGGATCTCCTATTCGGCGGGTAACTTCCACGGCGAGCCGGTAGGGTTAGCGGCGGACGTGCTGGCGATCGGTCTCGCGGAGCTGGCGAACATCTCCGAGCGGCGGACCCAGATGCTGCTCGACGCCCATCACAACCGGAACCTCCCCGCCAACCTCATCCCGCAGCGGGGCATCAACTCCGGCTACATGATTGCCCAGTACGCCGCAGCCGGCATCGTCTCCGAGAACAAGATCCTCACCCATCCGGCCACGGTCGATTCGATCCCTACCTCCTCCAACTCCGAGGACCACAACGCCATGGCCACGATCGCGGCCCGCAAGCTGCGCACGGTGCTGCGCAACGCGCAGGCGGTCCTGGCGATCGAGCTGCTGGTGGCGGCCCAGGCCGTCGAGTGGCGGGTGGTGATGGACATCGATCCACGCCCGAAGAAACCTGGCGGCAAGGATGAATCGAAAGGGAGTCTCGATACCAGGGATTCTGACCGGCCTTCACCGGAAGCTTCTACCGAGTGGGAATGGGCGGAGCGGGAGGCCCGGCAGTTCGAGGAGCGGACCCGACCTGAGGAGCGTGCGAAGATCGCCGGTCATCTCGGGGAGGGGACGCGGCGGGCCTATATGAAGGTCCGCGAACTCGCGCCGACGATGCTCACAGATAGAACGCTTCACGAGGACATCCGAGTGATACGGACTGCGGTCGAATTCATGAACGATGTATCATAGAAAGCAAATAATACGCATAGGTCTATTCTGGTGCGATCCTGCAACCCCTTGCTTCCTTCTGGCCTAGGGAACATAATGCTCTTCTGAGAATCCAGCGACAACAAAGATGTCATCATCCATTCTTAGATTGAGGAGGGTATGTACATCGATGGCAAGCTTATCTGCTAACTCCCGGGTCAGTTCAGTCGTCCAAGTGTCAAGAAACTCTCAGGACAATGAGAGAGGAGAGTCTACTGCATTGGCATTTCTTAAGGAATGGCGTGCTACTCTGGCTGGTATAGCAGTATCTATAGTTGACGCTGTTTTGAACAGTGATTCCCGGTTTAGTCTATTGACATCAGCAATATTTATCCTGCTAGGTCTTCAGGTAGATCAGATCTTCCAGTCCAGATCTACTTTTGCTCTCCTGAAGCGGCAAATGACAGGATTGGCTAAGGGCATTAGGCGAGTCAATAGTACCGCTGAGGTAATTGATGCATATCAGAGCATAGAGGATGATAGTGACTCGATTCGGCGTCTCTTGGTGAGAGCGCGTGAGGTTCAGGCAAAGCAGCCAAGAATAGCGATACAGCGGCGTAAGGAGAATATCCTGGCTTGGGCGGCGGATCAAATGGAAGCCTTATGTTCCTATGATTTTGAATCTTTTTTTTGGAAATGCAACGTTTTAGAGGGTGCAGTAGAGGAAATGGAAGAGTCTGGGTCTGGGCTCTTGGGTGTTAGTCCGTGGTTATCAACGGATGAGGAATGGTGGACTACGCCTGAAGGGGTCAAATTTTTTGAGGCTAATAAGCGAGCACATGATCGCGGCTGTAGGGTGCGGCGCATTTTTGTTTGTAATGAGTCTATAGACGGAAGTCTGAAAGCAAGTCTCAAGAGACACCACGATTCTGGGTTTGAGGTAAGAATACTGAAAGAAAGCGAGTGGCCGAAGAGTCTTGGCGAAATCGAAGCAATGGCTGTCATAGATGGATGGATCGCGTTCAGGGGCGCAACACAAAAAAATGAAATGCAGTGTTCTTATAATAAATTTACTACAAATCCCGATCGTGTTAGACGAAGGGGAGAGAAGTTGGAGAAGTTGTGGAAGTTGGCAGAAAAAAATGGAAATGAGATTTCAGGGTTTCTTTGAGGACAGAGCATGAGCTTGCCTGACAGAGATTGCCCGCAGCTCATTCACAGTTTGCGCGTTGAAGGTGGAAGGAGAATATATGTTCATGAAGATTCATTTAGGCATCTCGCTTTTCAAGGCAAGGATAGCGCGGTGCTGGTTTATAGGATGGCAGCTCAAGTATCACTCTTAAAGATTATCTACCACCAAGTTCTAGAAGACGGAGTACATCTAGGGAACGTCTCTAAGAGAGCGGCAGAGAGATTGGTCGGATTACTGGAGGAGAAATGGTCTGATGCTGCATCTAGGACCTTGAAAGAACTGAGGTATGTCTTCGCTAGAGTAGAGGAAAGTAGCGAGCCTGTTTTGAATGTCGACGAATCTATCGCGGCGACGTGCTATTTCGATCGATATTATACTTTCGCTACAGGACCCGAGGCGGCTGAAAGGATGTATCGGGACCAATCGAGTATTCCAGAGATCCTGCGAAAGAAGGAGTCTGGGCTAGATTATCAAGATTTGGTTCTGATTCGAGGTGCGAGTTTGGTGGTAGGTGGTTCTTCTGCGACTCCGGCGAACAGACGTCTGTCAGAATCAGAAGCTGGTCAGATAAGAATGGACATACTGAGGCAGGTTCGAGAAGATATAGGCGATAGCTGTGAGACGGCTGAATTAACGAGTCAGGAGAAGGCATTCGTCAATGATAAAATTCATCGCGCTTTGGCCCTTATCTTCACAAAGGGAATATTGAAAACAACCTAGGTACTTAAGAGCTATCTTCGCCGGATCGCCACGATCGTCTCGTCCTCGACGTGGTACCCCGCGTCGGCCCAGGCGTCGAGGCCGCCCTCCAGCGGGCGCACCCTCGTGAAACCTCGTTGCATCAGGAGGCGGGCCACACGGGCCGCCGAGGCCTCGTTCGGTCAGGCACAGTAGAGGATGATGTCCCGGTCCCGGGGGAGCTCCTCCAACCTCCTTTCGATCTCATCGAGGGTGATGCGGAGCGCACCCGGCAGGCGGCGGGGATCGCGGAGGTGCGCGGAGCGGTTGCGCACGTCGAGGATCGCCGGCGCCTCGCCCGCGTCGAGCATCGTTTTCAATTCCGTCGCCGTGATCCTGGCCAGGTCGAGGAGCTTGCGGACCCGGCGGCGCTGCCACCACTTGAAGCCGACCACGAGGACCAGGCCGGCGCCCACCACGACCAGGGACCAGAAACCCAGCGTCTCCAGATACTCGATGGCCCTGTCCACGGCGCGGTGGAAGAGGAGCCCCAAACCCACGGCCAGACCGGCCCAGATCAGGCTGCCCAGGCTGTCCCAGCCGATGAACCTGGGCAGGGAGGCGCCCATGGCTCCGGAGAGGGGCGGGGCGACGGTGTTGTAGCCGGGGATGAACTTGGCATACAGGAGCGAGGGCATCCCGGCCCGCTCGAACAGCTCCTCGGTGCCGCGGACGCAGGAGTCCGGAGAGAGCGAGAGCCGGCAGACCGTCTTGAGGATCCGGTGCCCCTGCCAGCGGCCGATGAAGAACCAGACGGTATCCGCCAACACCGAGCCCGCCACCGCCACGGCCACCAGAGCCGCCGGGTCGAGATGGCCCCGGGCGGCCAGGGCACCGGCCACGATGAGCGTCGGGACGGCCGGGATCGGCGCGCCGATCTGCTCCAGGAAGACGTTGGCGAAGACGACGAGGAGTCCGTATTGGATGAGGTCGGCGATGAGCGCTTCCATGATGCTCCCTCCGCGGGAGGCGTATTCTCGCACGAGGCTGCGGCCGACTTGACATCCCGCCGGTCCCCTGCTGTAAGCTTCATCGCCTGATCGGGAATTTGACGATGCGCTGCAATGACCTCCGCCGCTCCGAAGTCTCCGCCCTCCGGGGCTGGCGTGGCCACGCGCATCATCATTCCGTGAACTGAGCCGGGCGCAGTCCCGGCCGTACGGACCCGGGACGAGAGACCGCCTGACGCCACACGTCGCCTCCTTCCGGGTCCCGGGAGGAGGTTTTCGTTTTGGAGACGAATCCGGCCGCACCGGCCCGCGCCACCCTGGTCGCGACCGTCACGTCGCTTCCGGACGGCAGCTTCAATCCGGTCGTATCCGACCTGGAGGATGTCGGCTGGCTGGAGATCCGCGCCGATCTGGTGGGGGATCTCGACGCCGCGCGCCTAGCGCGGCTCTTCCCCGGCAAGCTCCTCTACACCCTGCGCAGCCGGGCCGAGGGCGGAGCCTTCGAAGGATCGCCCGAGCGCCGCCGGAAGCGCCTGATGGAAGCGGCCGGGCGCTACGACCTGGTGGATCTGGAGGTGCTGCGCGACCTCACGCCGGAGGTGCTGAAGGCGGTCCCGGCGGAGAAGCGGGTGATCTCCTGGCACGGGCCCGCGGCGGGCGTGGACAGCCTCAATGCGACCTTCGAGAGGATGGCCGCGTTCCCCGCCGTCCTCTACAAGATGGTGCCCACGGCCTCCCAGTCCGGGGACGAGCTGGCGGCGCTGCAACTGCTCCACTTCCTGGGCCGCAAGGATGTGATCGCCTTCGCCGCCGGCCCGTGCGGCGCCTGGACCCGCTTTGTGGCCCCGCGGCTCGGGGCGCCGGTGGTTTACGGCATGCTGGGGGAGGTCCCCGGCGCGCCGGGCCAGATCTCGATCGAACGTCTGCGCCGGGACTACGGCCTGCCCGACCTGCCGCCGGTCGAGGCGCTGTTCGGTCTCGCCGGCAATCCCGTCACCCACTCCCTCTCGCCCCGCATCCACAACACCGCCTACCGCGCTCTCGGCATCCCCGCCGCGTACCTGCCCTTCCACACCGAGTCCTTCGGCGACTTCTGGCTGGAGGTGGTGGAGGGAGGGGCGCTGGAGGCGATCGGCCTGCCGATCCGGGGGCTCTCGGTGACGGCTCCGTTCAAGGAGCCGGCCCTGGCGGTGGCCGGCGCGGAAAGCCCGCTGGCCGGGCTGATCGGCGCCGCCAACACGCTGGTGTGGAACCAGGGGGTGTGGGAGGCCGAGGCCACCGATCCGGACGGCGTCGTGCTGCCGCTGCGGGACCGGGGCATCGACCTCTCACGGCTAAAGGCAGCGGTCGTGGGCGCCGGGGGAGCGGGGCGGTCTGCAGCGGCGGGGCTCCTGAAGGCCGGCGCGGCGGTGACGCTGTTCAACCGCACGCCGGACCGGGGCCGCAACTCCGCCGATCGCCTGAAGGTCCCCTTCCTCCCCCTCTCCGACCTCGACCCCTCCCGCTTCGGCCTGCTGGTCAACGCCACGTCGCTGGGGCGCGGCGACGACGATCCGCTCCCCTTCGACGTCAAGCGGGTCAGTCCGGGCGCGGTGGTCATCGACCTCGTCTACCGGATGGACCGGCCGACGCGCCTGCTCGTCGAGGCGGCGGCCCGGGGGGCGGTGGCGGTCGACGGCCGGGAGGTGCTGGTGGATCAGGCGCGGGGCCAGTTCCGGATGATGACCGGACGGGACCTGCCGCTGAACCTGGCCCGCCGGGCCGCCGGTCTGGAGGACCTGCCGTGAGAGTCTCCGCCGCCCTGCCCACCGGGGTCGCCGCCCTGCTGTTCGAGAGCGCCCGGCAGCGCAGGGAGGCGGAGGAGCGCCTGACCGCCCGTCTCCGGGATTCCGGCTACGCGGAGGTCATCCTGCCGATCCTGGACTACCTGGAGCCTTACGAATCGCTGTTGACGCCCGCCACACGAGGCGAGCTCTACCGATTCGTCGACCGTGACGGCGAGCTGATCGCGCTGCGGTCCGACTTCACGCCCATGCTGGCCCGCCTGCTGGCGCCGCGGATCGAGTCCCTGGAAATCCCTCTGCGGCTCTTCTATCGCGGCGACGTCATCCGCTATCAGGAGGAGCGGGCGGGGCGGGCGCGGGAGTTTTATCAGTTGGGCGCGGAGCTGCTGGGCATCCCCGGCGAGCCCGCCGAGCTGGAGATCCTGCGCCTGTTCCTGGAGCTGGCGGTGGACGCCGGAGGGGATGCGCTCCAGATCGTCCTGGGCTTCGCCGGCGCCCTCGACCAGCTCCTCGTGGGAGCCGGGGTGGCCGATCCCGTGCGTCTCGCCGAGGCCGTGGCGCGCCGCGAGCGGGGAGAGGTGCGGCAGGCCTGCCCCACGCTCCTGGAAGTGGTGGAGAACGGCGTGCCGGACCGCCCCGAGGAGCTGGGGCCGGAGGCGGCCGGCCGCCTCCGCAGCCTGCTGGCGTTGCGCGAGCATCTCTCCGCGGAGTTTCCCGGCCTGCTCCTCTCGATCGATCTCGCCGAGTTCGCCTGCAACACCCTGCATCCGGATCTGGCGGTGACCGAGGGGCGGCGGCCTTACTACGACGGTCTCGTCTTCAACGCCTACGCCGGGCCGGCGGCCTTGCCGGTCGGGGGCGGCGGCCGCTACGACCGCCTGTTCCGGAGCCTGGGGGCCGAGATCGCGGCGGTGGGGTTCTCGCTCAGCCTGGAGCGCCTGCTGGAGGCGCGGCGATGATCCGCCTCGCTCTGCCCAAGGGCCGCAACCTGGAGACCGCCCTCGCCGCCTTCCGGGCCGCCGGCATCGCTCTCGGCGGGCTGGACGGCGCGAGCCGGAGCCTGCGCCTGCAGCTCCGCGAGGAAGGGATCGAGGTCCTCTCCCTGAAGGACTGGGACCTGCCGCTCTACGTCGCGCACGGGATCGCCGACTGCGGGATCGTGGGCAGCGACGTGCTGGACGAGGTGGACGGCGACCTGCTGGTGCCGGTGCGGCTCCTCCAGGGACGGTCGCGCCTGTCGTTCATCGGCCATGAAGGCTCGCTCCCCGGTCCGGGGATGCAGGTGCGGCTGGCGACCAAGTATCCGAACACGGCGCGGCGGATCGTGGCCGAGCGCTCCTGGGGGGCCGAGATCCTCAAGCTCTCGGGCTCCATCGAGCTGGCGCCCGTGCTGCGCCTGGCCGAGCTGGCGCTGGACATCGTCCAGACCGGCCGCACGCTGGTGGAGAACAACCTGGTGGAGATCGAAACGGTCGCCGAGGTGGCGCCCTGCCTGGTGGTGAACCGCGCCTCGTACCAGCGCCATCGCGCGCTCCTCAACGATTGGATCGGCCGCCTGGAGGCGGCGGGGGTGGTGTCGTGAGCCCGTTGAACGTCGTCAAAGCCGATTCCCGCGCCGGCCGCCGCGCCGTCGAGAAGCTGGCGCGCCGGGCCGAGGCCGTGCTGGACGCCAGGACCCTGCGCCGGGCCGGGAAGATCGTCCAGGAGGTCCGCAGGCGGGGGGACCGGGCCCTGCTGGACTTCGCCCGCAAGCTGGACGGCGCGCAGGCCGACTCGGTGGCCGGCCTCGCCCTCTCGCCGCCGCCGGAGGACGCCTCCGGCGCCAACCTCCCCGCCGGGTTCGCCGAGGCCCTGGAGCGGGCCATCGGCGCGGTCGAGCGCTTCCACGCGCCGCAGGTCCGGCGTGGCTACAGGCAGGAGGAGGACGGGGTCGAGCTGGAGGAGCGGATCACGCCTCTCCGGCGGGTCGGGCTCTACGTGCCGGGTGGCCGGGCCAGCTACCCCTCGACCGTGGTGATGACCGTGGTGCCCGCCCGGGTGGCCGGCGTGCGGGAGATCGCGGTGGCGACGCCGCCGGCGGCCTACCGGTCGAACCCCGCCCTGCGCTACGCCCTCTCCCGGCTGGGAGTGACCGAAGTCTGGGGGATGGGCGGCGCTCACGCCGTGGCGGCTTTCGCCTATGGCACGGAGACCATCCGCCGTGTGGACAAGATCGTCGGTCCGGGCAACGCCTGGGTCACGGCGGCCAAGAAGCTGGTGGCGGGCGACGTGGCCATCGACGGCCTCGCCGGCCCCAGCGAGGTGGTGATCGTAGCGGACGCCTCCGCCGATCCGGGCGACGTGGCCGCCGACCTGCTGGCGCAGGCCGAGCACGACCCGCTGGCCGCGGCGGTGCTGATCACGACCGACGCGAAGCTCGCCAAGCGGGTCTCCGCGGAGATCGACCGCCAGCTCGGCTGGCTGTCCACGGCCGAGACGGCCCGCGCCTCGCTGGAGAGCTTCGGCGCCGGGTTGATCGTGAAGGACATGGAGGAGGCCCTGGATCTGGTCGAGAGGATCGCTCCGGAGCACCTGCAACTGGTAGGGGCCGACGCCGAGGCCCTGGAGTCCCGGGTGCGGGCGGCCGGCGCGATCTTCATCGGCGCGGCCTCGCCGGAGGTCTTCGGCGACTACATCGCCGGCCCCAGCCACGTGCTCCCCACCTGCGGCAGCGCGCGCTTCGCCTCGTCTTTGGGCGTCGAGGACTTCCTGCGCCGCAGCCACACGATCCGTCTCACCCCCGTGGCGGCGAGCCGGCGAGCTGCTGCTGCGGCGACGCTCGCGGACGCCGAGGGGCTGCCCGCCCACGCGGCGGCGGCGCGGAGGAGGCTGGGATGAGCGATCCCGCGCGGTTCGTCCGCCCCGAGCTGCGGGCCCTGAGCGTCTATCACCTGGACCTCACGCCCAGCCGTCACAAGCTGGACCAGAACGAGGTGCCTTGGGACCTGCCGCGGCGGCTGAAGGAGGAGATGTGCGCCCGGCTGCTGGCGGCGGACTGGGCCCGGTATCCCGACTTCCACGCCGACGAGCTGCGCCGGGATCTCGGCCGGCTGCACGGGCATCCGTGGGAGGGGGTGCTGGTGGGGAACGGCTCGAACGAGCTGCTCTCGGTGGCCCTGGCCTCCCTGGCCGGCCCCGGGACCGAGGTGCTGGGCGCCGAGCCTTCCTTCGGGCTCTACGCGCGCTTCGTCCTCAAGAGCGGGGCCGTGCCCCGGTTCCTGCCCCCACGCCCGGATCTGCGGCTGCCCTCTGACGAGTTGGAGGCCGAGATCGAGCGCGACCCGCGCCGGCCCCTCCTCCTCTGCTCGCCGAACAACCCCACGGGCGACGCTCTGCCGGTCGAGAGGGTCGAGCGCCTGTTGGAGCGTCTGGAAGCGCCGCTGCTCCTCGACAACGCCTACGGCGAGTTCTGCCGATACGATTACCGGCCGCTCCTGGCGAGACATCCCCATCTCGTCCTCTTCCGGACCTTTTCCAAGGCGTGGTCGCTGGCCGGTATGCGGCTCGGGTACCTGCTGGCCGATCCGCGCCTGGTGGCGGAGCTGATCAAGGTCAAGCTGCCGTACAACCTCGGCCACGCGGCGGTGGCGGCGGGCCGGGTAGTCCTCGACGCTGAAGAGAAGGCCCGGAAGCGGGTGCGGCTCCTGGTGGCGCGCCGCCCGCAGTGGGCGGCGATGCTGGCAGAAGAGGGATTCGAGGTCTTTCCCTCGGAGGCCAACTTCCTGCTGGTGCGGCGCGCGGACGCGAAAGAGGTGGTCCGGACGCTGGAAGCGCGGAGCATCCGGGTGCGCGACGTCAGCTGCTATCCCGGGCTCCAACATTGTCTGCGGGTGTCAGTTGGGACGGGAGCGTCGTTGCGGGCCGTTCGCGCGGCCCTTCGGGCCGAGCCCTCACCCCCCGGCCCGGTTGATTCCAGGCTGGCCCGCCCCCTCCCTCCCTCCCTCACCGGGAGAGGGGGAAAGAAGAGAGTCGGCAGAGTGGAGAGGTCGACCAGTGAGACGAAGATCCGCCTGGAGCTGCGATTGGATGGCGGATCGCGCAGCATCGACGTCCCGAACGGCTTCTTCGCCCACATGCTCCAGGCTCTGGCCACGCACGGCGGGCTCGGGATCGACCTGAAGGCGGACGGCGACACGCAGGTCGACCTCCACCACACCGTCGAGGACGTGGGGATCGCTTTCGGCGAAGCTCTGGCGTCGGCCTTGGGAGAACGGCGGGGGATCGTGCGCTTCGCCCACGCCTACGCGCCTCTCGACGAGGCCCTGGCCCGGGCCGTGGTGGACCTCTCCGGCCGCGGCACCTTCCACTACTCGGCTCCGCCGGAGGTGGCGGCGAGCTGGGTGACGGCGGAGTTCCCCCTCACCCTGGTCGCCGACTTCTTCCAGGCCTTCGCGGACCGGGGACGGCTGACCCTGCACCTCGACATCCTCGCCGCCCGCAACGGCCACCACGCCGCCGAGGCCGCCTTCAAGGCGGCGGCGCTGGCGCTGCGCCAGGCGGTGTCGCTGCGAACGGGCGCGGCCGAAGTGCCGAGCACCAAGGGGACCCTCTCGGCATGAACCGCGAAGCCCTCGTCCTCGACGTCAGCGTCGGCAACCTCGGCAACCTCGTTCGCGCATTGGAACGCGTGGGGGGGCAAGCCGAGATCTCCGCCGATCCCGAGCGCGTGGCCCGGGCCCGCTGCCTGCTGCTGCCGGGCGTCGGCGCTTTCGCGCCACCCCGGGAGGCGGTGCGCGGCGGCGTCGAGGAGGCTCTGCGGGAGGCGCTCTCGCAAGGCGCCTGGCTGCTGGGGATCTGCGTCGGGTTCCAGATCCTCTTCGAGGAGGGGGAGGAGTTCGGCGTCACCGACGGCCTTGGGCTCCTCCCCGGCCGCGTCACCCGGCTGCCGGAGACCGTGCCCCTGCCCCACATCGGCTGGAACCGGCTGCACGACCGGACGGACCACCCGCTCCTCGCCGGCCTCCCGGACTACTTCTACTTCGTCCACAGCTATGCCCCCGAGGGCGTGCCGGACGAGCTCTGCCTGGCCCGGTGTACCCACGGCCGCGTCTTCCCGGCGGTCGCCGGCCGGGGCCGGGTGATGGGCGCCCAGTTCCACCCGGAGCGCAGCGGAGACGCGGGTCTCCGCCTGCTCGCCAACTTCCTGGAGATGGCTCATGGAGCTGATCCCCGCGATTGACCTCCGCCACGGCCGGGCCGTCCGCCTCCGGCAGGGGGACGACGCCCGGGCCACGGTCTACGGCGACGATCCCGTGGCCCTGCTGGAGGCCTACGCCCGGGCCGGCGTGGCCCGGGTCCACGTGGTGGACCTCGACGCCGCCCTGGGCGAGGCGCCCCAGCGGGAGCTGATCGGCCGCATGGCCGGGACCGGCGCGAAGATCCAGCTCGGCGGCGGCCTGCGGAAGCCCGATGCCATCGACTGGGCGCTCGCGGCCGGCTGCGACCGGGTGGTCATCGGCACCCTGGTGGCCCGGGACTTCGAGGCCTTCCGCGCTCTGGCGATAGAGCGGCCCGGCCGGCTGGTGCCCGCCCTCGACGTCGCGGGGGGCGAGGTCCGCGTCGCCGGCTGGAGGGAGGGAGCGCCGCGCCCCCTGGGCGAGCTGTGCGCCCGACTTATGGGGGCGCCCTGCCCGGCCGTCCTGGTGACCGACGTCGAGCGCGACGGCATGATGAGCGGCCCGAACCTGGAGCTGGCGCTGCGGGTCGCCCACACCTCGGGCCTGTCGGCGCTGCTCTCCGGCGGGGTCCACGCGCTGGCGGACCTGGAGGCGGCGAGCCGCCATCCCCAGATCGCCGGGGCCATCGTCGGCCGGGCGCTCTACGAAGGGGCGTTTACCCTGGAGGAGGCGCTGGCGGTATGCGGATGAGCGGTCCCTCCAACCTCGCCCGGCGCGTCATCCCCTGCCTGGACGTCCGCGACGGCCGGGTGGTCAAGGGCGTGCGCTTCGAGAACCTGCGCGACCAGGGCGACCCCGCCGAGTCCGCTCTCCGCTACGCCGAGCAGGGCGCGGACGAGATCGTCTTCCTCGACATCACCGCCGCCCCCGAGGAGCGGGACACGGACGTCGAGTGGGTCCGGCGCACGGCCGAGCGGGTCTTCGTCCCTCTCACCGTGGGCGGCGGCGTGCGCGGCGAGGCCGACGCCCGGCGCCTGCTCCGCTCCGGGGCCGACAAGGTCGGGATCAACTCCGCCGCCGTGGACCGTCCCGGTCTGATCGGCGAGCTGGCCCGCCGCTTCGGCAGCCAGTGCGTGGTCCTCTCGGTGGACGCCCGCCGGCAGGAGGCGGACGGCTGGGAGGTGGTGACCCGGGGCGGCCGCCATCCCACGGGCCTGGATGCTTTGGATTGGATCCGCGAGGGGGTCGAACGCGGCGCGGGGGAGATCCTGCTGACCAGCATCGACCGCGACGGCACGCGAGACGGCTACGACCTGGACCTGATCCGGCAGGTCTCGGACGCCGTCCAGGTGCCGGTCATCGCCTCGGGCGGCGCCGGCGAGGCGGAGCATCTCGTTCAGGCTCTGGGGGCGGGAGCGGCCGCCGTGCTGGCGGCGTCGATCTTCCATGAAGGAACCTATACGGTGGGGGAGGTCAAGCGGATCCTTGCCGGCTCCGGCTTCCCCGTGCGGGAGGACGGATGAGCGTCGACCCTGAAGCCCTGCGCTACGACGACCGGGGGCTGATCCCTGTGGTGGTCCAGGACGCCGGCAGCGGCGCCGTGCTGATGCTGGCGTACGCCGACCGCGAGGCGGTGGAGAAAACCCTGGAGACCGGCCAGGCCCACTTCCGGAGCCGCTCGCGGCAGGCCCTGTGGCGCAAAGGCGAGACTTCGGGCAACATCTTGAAGGTCCTCGACGTCACCGCCGACTGCGACAGCGACGCCCTCCTCGTGCGGGCCTTGCCCGCCGGGCCTACCTGCCACCGTGGGACGCGGACCTGCTTCGAGCCCAACCCGGCTCGTCTGGAGGTGGGGTGGCTCTGGGAGGTGCTGGAGTCCCGCCGGGGAGCCGATCCCGAGTCGAGCTACACGGCGCGCCTGCTGGCCCGGGGCGTCGAACGGGCGGCCCAGAAGGTGGGGGAGGAGGGGGTCGAGACCGCTCTCGCCGCGGTCGCCGCCGACGCTCACGGCGGGGAAGAGCGCCGCAAGGCCCTGGTGGGCGAGGCTTCCGACCTGCTGTATCACCTGCTCGTCCTGCTGCTGGCCAGCGGCGTCGATCCGGAGGAAATCAAAAAAGAACTTCTGGAGCGACACGGTTTTCGCTCGACGGAGCACTCCTAATGCGTAGCTCCATTTATCTGATTTGTTTTTGGAGGTCATCTGATGTCTTCTGAGGGGGAAGCGCGCCGCCCGCGTCCGCGCCGGGCCGTGCCACACATTCGTGAATTTCTTGCCGACAGCCTGACGCCGCTGTCCGTCTACCGCAGGCTTTCCAGCCTCTCGCCGCATCGCTTCCTCTTCGAGAGCGTGAGCGGCGGCGAGCGGGTCTCCCGCTTCAGCTTCCTGGGCGCCGCGCCCCGGGAGATCTACCGGCTCTATCCCGACCGCCTGGAAGTCGAGAGCAAGGGCAAACGCAAGAGCTTCCCGGGCGAGCCCCTGGAGGCGCTGCACGAGGTGGTGAGCTCGATCCACAGCGAGTCGGGTCCGATCCCGTTCACCGGCGGCTTCGTGGGCTACTTCGGCTACGACCTGATCCGCATGGTCGAGCGGCTGCCGAACCGCCCGCCCGATCCTTTCGACCTGCCGGTCGCCCTGCTCGCCCGCTTCGACACCCTGGTCCTCTTCGATCACGCCCACCAGCGGGTGCTCGCCATCGCCAACGAGATCGAGGGGGAGACGGACGTCAACGCCGCCGAGAGGGAGCTGGCCCGCCTCTCCAAGGCCCTCACCGAGGAGTCGGGCGGCGGCGGAGTCGCGATGCCGGGCCAGCCCCCCGGCGCCGCCGCCACAGACCTGCCGAGCCTGGACAGCGGGAGCTTCCGCCGCGCCGTGATGAAGGCCAAGGAATACATCGCCGCCGGCGACATCTTCCAGGTCGTGCTGGCCCGCCGCTGGCGGGTGCCGCGGCGCATCGAGCCGCTCGCCCTCTACCGCGCCCTGCGCATGGTGAACCCCAGCCCCTACATGGTGCTCCTGGAGGTGCCGGACGTCTCGCTGGTGGGCGCCTCCCCCGAGATGCTGGTGCGCAAGCTGGGGCGGCACATCGAGACCCGGCCCATCGCCGGCACCCGCCCCCGCGGCATGGACGCCGAGGGGGACCGCCGCCTGGCCGAGGACCTGCTGGCCGATCCCAAGGAACGGGCCGAGCACGTCATGCTGGTGGACCTCGGGCGCAACGACCTCGGCCGGGTGGCCGTGCCCGGCAGCGTGCGCGTGCCGAGCTTCATGGAGATCGAGCACTACAGCCACGTCATGCACCTGGTCTCCAGCGTCGAGGCCGAGCTGGATACGGGCAAGGACGCCCTCGACGCCCTGCTCGCCTGCTTCCCGGCCGGCACCGTCTCCGGCGCCCCCAAGATCCGGGCCATGGAGATCATCGACGAGCTCGAGCCCCAGGCGCGGGGGCCGTACGCGGGCGCGGTGGGGTACCTTTCCTATTCGGGGGACCTGGACACCTGCATCGCCATCCGTACCCTGGTGGTCAGGGACGGCGAGACTTCGGTGACCGCCGGGGCCGGCATCGTGGCCGACTCCGATCCCGCGGCCGAGGAGCGGGAGACCAAGAACAAGGCGGCGGCGCTGCTCACCGCGGTGGCCCTCGCCGAGGAACTGGAGAGACGATCGTGATCCTGATGGTCGACAACTACGACTCCTTCACCTACAACCTGGTCCAGATGCTGGCGGCGGCTGGGGCGGAGGTGGAGGTGGTGCGCAACGACGTGGAGAGCGCCCGCAAGATGCTGGACCGCAAGCCGCTGGGGATCGTCCTCTCGCCCGGCCCCGGCCGCCCCGAGGACGCCGGGGTCTGCCTCGACCTGATCCGCCTCCGCGCCCAGGTGCCCCTCCTCGGCGTCTGCCTGGGCCATCAGGCCCTCGGCCTGGCTTTCGGCGCCACGGTGGATCGCGCCCCGCGGCTGATGCACGGCAAGACCTCGCCGGTCCGCCATGAGGACACCGGCGTCTTCGCGGGCTTGCCGAACCCCTTCGAGGCCACCCGCTACCACAGCCTGGAGGTGAAGGAGGAGACCCTGCCACCGGAGCTCGAGCCCCTGGCCTGGGCCGACGACGGCACGCTGATGGGCCTGCGCCACCGCGAGCTGCCGTACTGGGGCGTGCAGTTCCACCCCGAGTCGGTGCTCACCGGCTCGGGGCCGCAGCTGCTCGCCAACTTCCTCGACATCTGCCGCAAGGCGGAGGCGGCCGATGCCGCTTGACGCCCGCTCGGCGCTGGTGCGCCTGACCGCCGGCGAGAGCCTCAGCCGCGAGGAGACCGAGGAGCTCTTCGGCCAGCTCATGGACGGCCTCGTGAGCGAGACCCTCAAGGCCGCGCTGCTCGTCGCCCTGCGCATGAAGGGGGAGGCCGTCTCCGAGATCTCCGGCGCCGCCGCCGCCATGCGCAGCCGGTCCATCCCCATCCCGCACAAGACACAGGGGCTGGTGGACACCTGCGGCACCGGCGGCGACGGCCGGGGGACGTTCAACATTTCGACCGCCGCCGCCCTGGTGGCCGCCGCCGCCGGCGTGCCGGTGGCCAAGCACGGCAACCGCTCGGTCTCGAGCCGCTCGGGCAGCGCGGACGTGCTCGCCGCCCTCGGCGTCAACATCGAGATCAGCCCCGAGACGGCCGGCCGCACCCTGGACACGGTGGGGATCACCTTCCTCTTCGCGCCCCTGCTGCACCCCGCCATGCGGGAGGTCATGCCGGTGCGCCGCGAGCTGGGGATGCGCACGATCTTCAACGTCCTCGGGCCGTTGACCAACCCGGCGGGCGCCCGCCGGCAGGTCATGGGCGTCTACAGCGAGGCGCTCGTCGAGCCCATCGGCTACGTGCTGCGGGACCTCGGGGCCGAGCACGCGCTGGTGGTCCACGGCGACGGTCTGGACGAGATCACCACCACCGGCCGCACCCGCATCGCCGAGATCCGGGATGGCGAGGTGCGGTTGTACGATCTGGAGCCGGAGCGCTTCGGGCTGCGCCGCGCCCGGCTGGAGGAGCTGGCGGGAGGGGCGCCGGAGGAGAACGCCGCCGCCGTGCGCCGCGTCTTCGCCGGCGAGACCGGTCCGCTGGCGGACGTCACCGCCCTCAACGCCGGCGCCGCCCTCTACGTCAGCGGTCTCGCCGCTTCCCTTGAAGAGGGGGTCGTGAAAGCCCACGAGACCCTGGCGTCGGGAGCTGCGGCGCGCAAGCTCGAAGAGCTGAGGAGCTTCCCCGGATGAGCGCGCCCGACGTCCTGCTCCGCATCGCCGAGCGGCGGCGGCAGCGCGTCCACGAGGCGGGCGGCGCGGACCCGGAAGGCCTTCAGGAAGGCCCGCCGCGCACGCCGGCGAACAACGCCTTCCTCGGCGCCCTCCGCGCGCGGCGAGGTATGCCCGTGGTCATCGCCGAGGTAAAGATGGGCTCCCCCCGCCTCGGTAACCTCCATGGCCGCGTCGATCCCCTGGCCCAGGCCCGCCTCTACGCCGAGAACGGCGCGGCGGCCCTCTCGGTGGTGGTGGAGCCCGACTTCTTCCACGGCGGCTACGATCTGCTGGCCGCCTGCCGCGAAGCCTCGGGGCTGCCCGCCATCGCCAAGGACTTCATCGTCGATCCGGTCCAGCTCCTCTGGGCGCGGGAGGCCGGGGCGGACGCCATCCTGCTCATCGCCTCTCTCTACGAGCCCGCGGAGATGGCGCGCTACGCCCGTCTGGCCCGCGGCCTGGGGCTCGTCCCGCTGGTCGAGACCCACGACGCGGACGACATCGCCAAGCTCGGCGGCGAGCCGTGGGAGATGGTGGGGATCAACAACCGCGATCTCCGCACGTTCAACGTCGACCTCCAGAATTCCATCTCGCTGCTGCCCGGCCTCCCCGGCGAAGCCCTCAAGGTGGCCGAGAGCGGCATTCGCGACGGCCTCGACGTGTTGCTCCTGAGGGAGAGCGGGTTCGACGCCTTCCTGATCGGCGAGACCCTGCTCCTGGCCGAGGACCCCGCGGCCAGGCTGCGGGAGCTGCTGGGGCCGGAGGCGTAAGATGGGAGTCAAGGTGAAGGTCTGCGGCGTCACGGACCCGGAGAACGCCCTGGCGGCGGCGGAAATGGGCGCGGACTACCTGGGCCTGAACTTCTTTCCGCCCAGCCCGCGTTTCATCGCGGTGGAGAGGGCGCTGGAGATCGCGGACGCGGTGCGGGGACGGGCCATGCTGGTGGGGGTGTTCGTCGACGCCCCGGCCGCCGAAGTGGAGGAGACCGCCGCCCGCGTCGGGCTCGATCTCGTCCAGTTCAGCGGCGACGAGGCCCCCGAGGCCGTGGCCCCCTTCGCGGACCGGGCGATCAAGGCTTTCCGGACCGGCGGTCTGCCCTCGGAGGAGGAGATCGCGGCGTATGGGGATGTCTGGGGTCTGCTGATCGACGCGCCCCACGCCGCGCTCTACGGCGGCACCGGCGCCCCCTGGGACTACGGCGCCCTCGCCGGCGCGCCGGGCCTCGCGGGCCGGCGGCTGCTGCTGGCCGGCGGGTTGGGGCCGGACAACGTCCGGCGGGCCGTCGAGGCCGCCCGGCCCTGGGGGGTGGACGTCTGCTCGCGGGTGGAATCGGCCCCGGGGATCAAGGATCTGGAGCTGCTCCGTCGGCTCTTTCTGGAGGTGAGGAATGGCGAGACTCAAACCCCTCCCTGACGCGGAGGGTTACTTCGGCCCCTACGGCGGCCGTTTCGTTCCCGAGACGCTCATGGCCCCGCTGGCCGAGCTGACCCGGGCGTACGACCGGGCCCAGCGCTCGCGGACTTTCCGCCGCGAGCTGACGGCCCTGCTCAACGACTTCGCCGGCCGGCCCACGCCGCTCTATTTCGCCGAGCGGCTCTCCGAGGACCTGGGCGGCGCGCGCATCTTCCTCAAGCGCGAGGACCTGCTCCACACCGGCGCCCACAAGATCAACAACGCCATCGGCCAGTGCCTGCTGACCCGGCTGATGGAGAAGGAGCGGGTGATCGCCGAGACCGGCGCCGGCCAGCACGGCGTGGCGACCGCCACGGCCGCGGCGGCCCTGGGCCTCTCGTGCACGGTCTACATGGGCAGCGAGGACATGCGCCGCCAGCGGCTGAACGTCGAGCGTATGCGCCTTCTGGGTGCCGAGGTCGTGGCCGTGGACTCCGGCAGCCGCACCCTCAAGGACGCCATCAACGAGGCCATGCGCGACTGGGTGACCAACGTCCGCACCACCCACTACGTGCTCGGCTCGGTGCTCGGCCCGGATCCGTTCCCGCGCATGGTACGCGACTTCCACCGGGTGATCGGCGACGAGGCCCGCATCCAGCTCAAGCGCCAGGCGGGCACCGACGCCCCGGACCTGGCGGTGGCCTGCGTGGGCGGCGGCAGCAACTCCATCGGCCTGTTCACCGCCTTCCTGGAGGACCGCCGGGTGCGGCTGATCGGCGTCGAGGCCGGCGGCCGGGGCGTCGCCTCGGGCGAGCACGCGGCCCGCTTCTCCGGCGGCGCCCTGGGCGTGCTCCACGGCACCCGGACGTTCGTGCTGCAGGACGAGGAAGGGCAGATCTCTCCCACCCACTCGGTCTCCGCCGGCCTGGACTACCCGGCCATCGGCCCCGAGCACGTCTGGCTGCACGACCAGGGACGGGTGGAGTACGCCTCCGCCACGGACGAGGAGGCCATCGCCGCCTTCCACCTGCTGGCTCGCACCGAGGGCATCCTCCCGGCCCTGGAGAGCGCCCACGCCATCGCCGAGGTGGTGAAGCACGCGCCGCGGCTTTCCCGCAAGCGGGTCATCCTGGTGAACCTTTCCGGGCGCGGCGACAAGGACGTCGAGTCCGTGATGGCCTACGACCGCGAGCACGCGGCGGAAGGCAACGTGGAATCTTTCGCCGCGGCGGCCGCCGCCCGGCAGCGGGGAGAGACGAGATGAGCGCGATCGACGAAGTCTTCTTCAAGTGCTCCCAGGAGGGGAGGGCGGCGTTCATCCCCTTCATCATGGCGGGCGACCCTAACCTGGAGGCCACCGCCGCCTGCCTGGAGGCACTCGCCGCCGGGGGCGCGGACATCGTGGAGCTGGGCGTGCCCTTCAGCGATCCGATCGCCGACGGTCCGGTGAACCAGCGGGCCGCCGTGCGCGCCCTGGAGGCCGGCACCAAGCTCTCGGGCATCCTGCAACTGGTGGCCCGGCACCGCGACCGCCTCGGCGTGCCCATCATCCTCTACACCTATTTCAATCTCCTCCACGCGCGGGGCGTCGAACGCTTCGCCGAGCAGGCCGCCGCCTCCGGCGTAGACGGCGTGCTCTGCGTGGACCTGCCGCCGGAAGAGGGGGAGCGGGACTTCATCCCCGCCCTCCGGGAGCAGGGGGTGGACGCCGTCTTCCTGCTCTCCCCGACCAGCACCCGCGACCGGATCAGCAAGGTGGCGGCGAGCTCCACCGGCTTCGTCTACTACGTCTCCCGCACGGGCGTGACGGGCGAGCGGACGACCCTGCCGGACGACCTGGTGCGGGACGTCAAGCGTCTGCGCCGCCGGCTGAATCAGCCCCTGGCCGTGGGCTTCGGCATCTCGACGCCGCAGCAGGTGGCGGCGGTGGGCGAGATCGCGGACGGCGTGGTGGTCGGCAGCGCCCTGGTGCGGCTCATCGAGGAGAACGGGGGCTCTCCTGACCTGGCGCTGCTGCTGGAAGACCGCGTCCGGGACCTCTCGGCCCCCCTGCGCCGGCGTGCCGAGAGAAGGCGCGCGTGAGCGTGCGCGAACGCGAGATCGCCGCCCTGGTGCACGGGCGGTACCTCGTCGAGGCGCCCGCCGCCCCCGAAGGCTGCCCCCTGCTGGTGGGGTTCCATGGCTACGGCGAGAGCGCGGACCGCCACCTGGAGGAGCTGCGCCGCATCCCCGGCGCTTCCCGCTGGGTGCTCTGCGCCGTGCAGGCTTTGCATCCTTTCTACAATCGCTCGGGGGAGGTCATAGCAAGCTGGATGACCCGGCTCCAGCGCGAGCGGGCGATCGTCGACAACCTCCTCTACGTCACGAGCGTCATCGCCGAGGTCAAACGCGAGCTCCGCGTCTCGGACCGGCTCGCCTTCCTGGGCTTCTCCCAGGGCGCGGCCATGGCCTACCGCGCCGCCGCGGGCTCCGGATACGCCTGCCAAGGGCTGATCGTGCTGGGCGGGGACGTCCCCCCGGAGCTGGAGGAGCGCGACCTCGGTCACTTCCCTCCCGTCCTGCTGGGACGCGGTTCGAGCGAGGAGTGGTACGACGCCGCCAAGATGGAGCATGACGTCGGGCTGCTCCGCCGCAAGGGGGTCGACGTCCGGCCCTGCATCTTCCAGGGCGGCCACGAGTGGACCGACGAGTTCCGCGCCGAGGCGGGCCGCTTCCTGGAAGAGGCCTTCCGTCCCGCCGCGTAGCCGGAAAACGTAGCCCGGAAAAGAAAAGGGGCGTCCGGTTGGAGCGCCCCATCCTACAGGTCTCTGAAACCGAGTGACTACTGGCCGGCCGGAGGCGTATCCGTGACCATCGGCTCCGACGTGGTCGTGTCGGTGCTCATGTCGGTGGTGGACATCATCGGCTCGGAGGTCATCACCGGCTCGGAGGTGGCCATGACGTCGCTGGAGACAGCCGGGGTCTCTTCCGCGGTCTCGTCCTTCTTGCACCCGGCGAACGGGATCAGAAGGACCGCGATCATGCACAGAAGCGAAAGGCGAACGGACAGCTTCTTCATTTTCGTTTTCTCCCTTGTTAAATGGAACTGATGTAAGGCGACTGGGCGATCCTACATTTCGTCGCCCACTTTGATCAGGTTGATCACCCTCTTCACACTGTCAGCCGTGCGGACGAGCCGCTCGGCCCTGGTGCAAACCTCGTCTTTGGGAACACGCCCCTGCAGCGTCACCACATCCTCATTGGTGTCAACGTCGATGTCGAATGGATTGATGTCATCCTCCTCCTCAAAGTTGACCCCTTGTTCCAGTCCGTGGCAACAGATCCACACATACAGACTCGCATCTGAAGCAGAATTTATGCCACAGCCTCCCGATCCAGTCATGCGATGAGGCGTCGGACGAGCGGGAAGTATACAACCTCCCGTGTAGCTCCTCAAGAGGCGGGAGCCCGAAGCTTGCACGGTGCTGCTGCTCATACCCCCAGGTCTAGTCTTCCCGGTAGGTGTTGAGGCGATTGTACAGGGTTTTGAGGCTGACGCCCAGGATGTCGGCCGTCTTCCTCTTGTTGCCGCCGTAGGCGTCCAGGGTGGCCATGATGAGCCGGCGCTCCACCTCCTCGATCGAGGTGCCCACCTGGAAGCTCAGGCTCCGCACCGAGCCGGAGTCGCCGCCGACCTCGCGGGGCAGGCAGCGGGGGGTGATCTCGTTGTCGGCCATGATGAAGGCGCGGTGGACCACGTTCTTCAGCTCGCGGACGTTGCCGGGCCAGGAGTGGCCGCGCAGGCGCTCGAAGGATTCCTCCGAGAAGATCTTGCTGGTGCCCTGCCGCTCGTTGAGCTGGCCCAGGAAGTACTCGGCCAGGAGCTGGACGTCGTCGCCGCGCTCCCGTAGCGGCGGCATATGGATCGGGAACACCTGAAGGCGGTACAGGAGGTCTTCGCGCATCTTGCCGTCCTGGACGGCCTTCTGCGGATCGCGGTTGGTGGCCGCCACCACCCGCACGTCCACGTCCACCGGCAGGTCGCCGCCGATGCGCAGGAACTGGCCGGTCTCCAGGACCCGCAGCAGCTTGACCTGCAGCTCGATGGGCATCTCGGTGATCTCGTCCAGGAACAGCGTGCCCGAGTGGGCACGCTCGAAGTAGCCCTTGTGCCGCCGCTGGGCGCCGGTGAAGCTGCCCCGCTCGTGGCCGAACAGCTCGCTCTCGATCAGGGTGGGCGAGATGGCGCCGCAGTTCAGGGGGAGGAAGGGGGCCTTGGAGCGCTTCGAGAGCAGGTGCAGGGTCTGGGCCGCCAGGTCCTTGCCGGTGCCGCTCTCGCCGATGAAGAAGACGGAAGCGTCCGTGGGCGCCACCCGGTTGATCATCTCGTACAGCGCCTGCATCGGGGGAGAGGCTCCCAGCAGCAGGCCCAGACGGCCGACCTCCTGCTGCTCCGGCATGGCCTCGGCCACGGCCGTGGACGGCTGGACGCTGGCCACGTTGGCGAGGATGCTTTTGAGCCGGCCGATGTCCAGCGGCTTGGTGAGATAGTCGCTGGCCCCCAGGCGCAGCGCCTGCACGGCGCTCTCGACGTCGGCGTGGCCGGTCATCAGCACCACCTCGGTGGAGGCGCCGAGCTCGAGGTCCTTGAGCAGCTCGATCCCGCTGCCGTCCGGGAGGTAGAGGTCGACCAGGGCGACGTCCGGGGTGCGGTGACTGACCAGCGAGCGAGCGTCGCGCAGGGTGCAGGCGGTGTTGGTGGTGAACCCCTGCCCCTCGATCAGCTCGGCGAGCGCTGAAAGAAAATTAGGGTCGTCATCGACCGCGAGAGCGTGTGGCATGGTCACCTCACTCCTTATTTCCGGCACTCTGGTTCCCAGAGACGGTCAATTCTACCTCATACATCCGCGGCATCCCGGCAGTTTCTTCCTCCCGGACCTCGCCGCCGTGGGTGGCCAGGATCGCCCGCGCCGCCCACAGCCGGGCGAGGGCTCCATCGGGCGAGAAGCTGAGGCCGAAGCCTTCGAGCCCGGGAGGCGGCGCCGACGCTTCGGCCTCCGCCGGGCTGTCCGGCCCCGCCTCCCCCTGCACCTGCAGCAGGGCGTGTTCGTCCAGGAGCTCCAGGCTCACGTACAGAGTCCCCTGCCGGGGAGTGCCGGCCAGGGCGGCCAGCGAGACATGGAGCAGCGCCTGCCGCAGCAGGTACCGGTTGCCGTCCACCGGGATGGCCTCTTCCGGCAGGTCGGCCTTGACCTGCACCTGCTGCTTGCGGGCCGGCGCCACCAGCAGCGAGGCGAGCTCGTCGGCCAGCTCTCGCAGATCCAGGGTCTCCTGCCGGTCGCTGCGCGGCGAGATGTAGGCGAGGAAGGTCTCGAGCCCCCGGTGGAGCCGCGACAGCTCCTCCTTGAGCACGCTGACGTAACGCATCAGCTTGTCCCGGTTGGCGGGGTCGGCGGCGCGGCCCGAGGCCAGCATCTCCTTCAGGATCTCGATGTTGAAGACCATGGCGTTGATCGGCGCCCGCAGGTCGTGGGCCACGGCGGGCGAGATCTGGGCCACGGAGCGCATCTGCGAGGTCAGCTTCAGGTCGGCTTCCAGCCCGGCGAGCGTCCCCAGGTCCTGGATCAGCAACAGGCCGCCGTTCCCGGGCTCCCGCTGCAAGTGGAAGAGAAGGCGCCGGGCCGCGCCGCCGGCCGGGAGGTCCAGGGCCGTCCAGGAGGTGGCGCTTTCGGCGCCGTTCCAGCTCATGCCGGCTTCCTGGAGGCGGGGCTTGAGATCCGCCCAGAGCCGCTCCAGGTCCGGGCCCGCGGCGCAACCCAAAAGCTCCTGCGCCCGGGGATCGGCGAAGCGCGGCGCGCCGCCGGAATCCAGGGTGACGACGCCAGGGACGAGGAGCCCCGCGAGCTCGTCCTGCGGCGAATGGGGCCGCGCGAGGCTCGACGGGGTCGCTGAGAGATTCATCGCAAGGTCTCCATAAACGCCACCACGGCCCCCAAAGTTCCGCCGGGGCGGCGCGTATTTATAGAAGGGTCGGGAGCGCGGTGCAAGCTTTACCGGGCGCGGCCCCGACCACGAATCGTTCCGTTCACCTCACCGGAGGCCGGCCGGGTGAGCGGTTTCGTCCGTCCTCCCGCGCAGGGCGGGACCGAGGAAGGCGCCGGCCCACCAGAAGACGTCGTGCCGCCGGACCTCTTCGCGCATCTTCCGCATCCGGAGCTTACGCTCCCGCTTTTTCATCGTCAGGGCGTGGCGTAGCGCGCGTGCCACCGCCTGCCCGTCGAAGGGGTTGACGCTCAGGGCGCCGCAGGCGAGCTGCGGCGCGGCGCCCGCAAACTCGGAGAGCACGAGAGCCTTGCGCTCCTCCAGGTCGGCGGCGCAAAACTCCTTGGCGGCCAGGTGCATGCCGGCCTTGAGGGGCGTTATCAGGGCGACGTCCGCCGCCCGGTGCCAGGCGAGGAGCTCGTCCGGCTCGAAAGGGCGGTGCAGGTATTGGACGGGGACCCAGCCGGGACGGCCGAAGCAGCCGTTGATCTCGCCCACCAGGCGCTCGATCTCCGACCGCAGGACCGCGTGCCGCGGCAGTCCCTCCCGGCTCGGAAGCATCAACTGCACCAGCGTGACCCGTTCCTTCAGATCGGGGTGGCGGGTCAGCATCTCGGCGTAGGCCCGCAGCTTCTCGGGGATCCCTTGCGAGCGGTCGATGCGGTCCACGCCCAGCACCACCTGCTGGCCGCGGAACGGTGATCGCAGCTCCTCCGCGCGCGCCGCCACCTCGGGACGGGCCGCACGCTCCGCGATCCGCTGGAAGTCGACGCCGATGGGGAAGGCGCCCGCGCGCACCTCGAAGGCGGCGCCCCGAAGCGAGCCGCGCAGCAGCCAGCGGCCGCCGCCGAGCTCGGCCAGCACGGGGCTGGGGACGAGCAGCCGCACGCAGGCCAGGAAGTTGGCGAGGTCGCGCCCGGTCTGGAAGCCGAGCTGCTGGAAGGCCAGCAGGCCGGCGAGCAGCTCGGCCCGCCAGGGGAGCTTCAGGTAGAGGTCCGGCGAAGGGAACGGCAGGTGCAGGAAGAAGGCTGTCCGGCAGGGGAGCCCCTGCTTCTTCAGCTCGGCCGCGACGTTCATCAGCAGCGGGTCGTTGACCCAGACGAGATCGGTCCCGGCGCCGCCGCGCGACAGCGAACGGGTCGCCGCGCGGGCGAGCTTCCGGTTGACTCTCTGGAAGGCCTGCCAGTAGCTCGCCGAGAAGCTGCACTCCATCGGCAGGTCGTGGAACAGGGGCCAGATGACCTCGCCCGCGAAGCCGCCGTAGCCCTGGCGCCTCTCCTGCGACTTCAGCAGGACCGGCCGCAGCGAGAAGCCCCCCTCGTGGATGGCGCCGGCGAGCACCTTGCGCAGCTCTCCCGCCTCTTCCTCGGCCACTCCCGGCGAGCCGACCCAGATCCCCTTCCGGTCGCGCAGGATCGGCTGCAGCGCCGAGATCAGGGCGCCGCCGGCCGGGGTGATCCGCCAGCCCAGCCCCTGCTCCCGCGTGAGGGCGATGGGGAGATGGTCCGACACCACGACCAGCCTGCCCATCGGACGTCCGGGAGGGAACGGCTCGAAGGGACGGACCTCGGAGAGGGCAGCAGCCGGGATGCTCATGCTCGTGTAGCCCCTTGCATCGAAAACAGAGAGATGACCGGCTCTCCGCGTCGAGAGCCGTTCGTTGCTGTTGACGCGGAGTTCAGCCGCCGAAACGTGCGTAGCCCGAAAAATGCAGGTTGCGTGCCACGCGCGAGGTCAACCGGAAACGCTTGAAAAAATCGCCGCTTACCTTTCGAGGAATTGGGCATGGCCGATGCAAAAGAGAGGGGCCGCCGCGGGGGCTCCGGGAAAATCCTGGTCCCGGCCGCCGCGTCGGGAGTAAGGCTACGGGTAATTCTTGCAACGACCTGCCGGCAGTCCGGCAAAGGTGACCATGCCAACCGCCATCGCCCTAGAGGAAACCGAACGGCTCGACACCGGCCTGACCATCGCGGTCTTCGTCGATCCCATCGAAAGCGCCAAAGCCGCCGGCCTGCGCTACGTCACCGACGACGGGCCGGGCATCCGCCGCCGCAAGAGCGGCAAGGGCTTCACGTACACCGGCCCCCAGGGGCAGACGGTCAAGGACCCCAAGGACATCGAGCGCATCCGCAAGCTCGCCATCCCGCCGGCCTGGACCGACGTCTGGATCTGCCCACGCGCCAACGGCCACTTGCAGGCCACCGGCCGCGACGCCCGCGGCCGCAAGCAGTACCGCTACCACGCCGGCTGGCGGGAGGTCCGCGACGAGACCAAGTTCGGCCGCATGATCGCCTTCGGCGAGGCCCTGCCGAAGATCCGCGAGCGGATCGACAGCGACATGTCGCTGCGCGGCCTCAGCCGGGAGAAGGTGCTGGCCACGGTGGTCAAGCTTCTGGAGGCCACACTGATCCGCGTCGGCAACAAGGAGTACGCCCGGCAGAACAACTCCTTCGGCCTGACCACCCTGCGGGACCAGCACGTGGACGTCTCCGGCTCCACGCTCCGCTTCGAATTCCGGGGCAAGAGCGGCAAGGAGCACCAGGTGGAGATCCAGGACCGGCGGCTGGCGCGCATCGTCCGGCAGTGCCGCGACCTGCCCGGCCAGACCCTGTTCCAGTACCTGGACGACAACGGCGAACGCCAGAAGGTCACCTCCGAGGACGTCAACGCCTACCTGCGGGAGACCACCGGCGAGGACTTCACCGCCAAGGACTTCCGCACCTGGGGCGGCACCGTGCTCGCCCTCTCGGCCCTGCTGGAGGCCGGCTCCTGCGAGACCGAGAAGGAGGCCAGCAAGGCGGTGGTCGAAGCCGTCAAGCGCGTCGCCGGCCAGTTGGGAAACCGCCCGGCCATCTGCCGCAAGTACTACGTCCACCCGGCGGTGATCGAGACCTTCCTGGAAGGCTCCCTGCCGCGGTCCCTGGAAGGGGCGGCCGAAGGCGCGCAGGAAAAGGACGACGGGACGGGCGGTCTCCAGCGGCTGGAAGGGCAGGTGCTCTCCCTGCTGCGGGGGAGGAACGGCCGGGATTACGACGTGAAGCCGAAGAAGGCGCGGAAGAAGAAGGCGGCGTAGAAGGGGGAAGAAACGGAGGGGGGATTCCCCCTCCGTCAGCAGACCAGCTCTTCCTGATAGAAGAAGGCGAGGTTCTGCTCGTCGAACTTCTCGAAGAACTCCGTCCAGGAGATCTCCTCGAGCTTCTCCCCGCTGTCGTAGTCGGGGAAGTCGATCCGCAGACCGCCCGCGATGTTTTCCTCCTGGGGCCCCACGACCGCCGCCGGCTTCCCCCCGCGCTCTTCCGCCCAGCGACGGATCTCCTCGTGGTCCGTGGTTACTTTGGTGTCCGACATGTTCACCCCCTGTATACGACTGTAGTTTGCTACCCGTTGATGATTTCGCCTCCATTGGGGTGCAGCACCTGGCCCGTCATATAGGAAGCGTCCTCCGAAGCCAGGAACACAAAACAGGGTGCCACTTCTTCCGGCTGTCCCGGCCGGCCGAGCGGCACGTCACTCCCGAAGCTCTCCACCTTGTCCGGTTCGAAGGACGCCGGGATGAGCGGCGTCCAGATCGGACCGGGGGCCACGGCGTTGACCCGGATCTTCCGCTCGGCCAGGTTCTGGGCGAGCGACCGGGTGAACGCAACGATGGCGCCCTTGGTCGATGCGTAGTCGATCAGGTGCCCGCTGCCGCGGTAGGCCGTGACCGACGTGGTGTTGACGATGGCGCCGCCTTCTCCCAGGTGGGGGAGGGCGGCCTTGGCGATGTAGAAGTAGGCGAAGAGGTTGGTGCGGAACGTCCGCTCGAGCTGCTCGCTGGTGATGTCCTCGAGGCTCTTCTGCTCGTGTTGCTCGGCCGCGTTGTTCACCACCACGTCCAGCCCTCCCAGCTCCCGCACCGTGCGTTCCACCGCCTCGCGGCAGAACGCCTCGTCGCCCACGTCGCCCGCGATGAGGATGCAGCGCCGCCCCTTCTCCTCCACCAGCCGGCGGGTCTCCTCGGCGTCCTCGTGCTCGTTCAGGTAGACCGCCGAGACGTCGGCGCCCTCCTTGGCGAACGCGATGGCCACCGCGCGGCCGATGCCGCTGTCGCCTCCGGTGATGATCGCCACCCTTCCCGCGAGCTTGCCGCTGCCGCGCTGGGCTTTGTTTTCCGCCCGTGGACGCGGCTTCATCTCGGCCTCGATCCCCGGCTGGCGCTCCTGCTTCTGCGGCGGGAGCTTCTCCGGGCGCTTCGAGGCCGTTTTCTTGACCGCTTTCCGCGGCGCCTTGATCGCGGCCTTCTTCGCCCCCCGGCTGTCCTTCTGCTTCGGCATCACCCCTCCTCGGTCAGCGGACGAGGGCTTCTTCGTTGACGTGGCTCTCGGCCAGCTCGGTCAGCAGCTCGTCGGCCTGCTCCTCTTCCTGGAGCGTCCGCTCGAGCAGGGAGACGTGGTCGTCCTTGCCGAGGAGCTCGGCGTAGGTGCGCACCGTGCCGTAGCCGGCGATCTCGTAGTGCTCCACCCGCTGGGCCGCGGCGATCAGACCGGCGTCGATCACCGCCGATTCGCCGCGCATCTTGATCATCTCCTGGCCTTCCTTGACGAGGCCCTTCATGCCCTCGCAGGTGTGCCCCTTGGGGTCCTGCTGGAGGTCCTGGAAGATCCGCTCCAGACGGCGGACGTGCTCCTCGGTCTGGCTCAGATGGTCGTTGAAGACGCCCTTCAGGTCTGGCGACGTGGCGGCGCGGGCCATGTCCGGCAGCGCCGTGACGAGCTGCGTCTCGGCGCTGTAGAGGTCTTTGAGCTGTTCGAGATAGAGATCCTTGAGGGATTCCAATTTCATGAGTTCCTCCTAGTCAGTTGATCCATGGTGCGTCCGAAGCCTCGCGGAACGGGCTCCGGAGGAGCTCATCGCGTCGGGGGAACCCGCAAGATCCATGCCGGAAGAAAAGTGATCGGAAGGCCAGCTCTTCTTGGGCGGCCGCAGGAAGGCAAACGGCCTGCCGGTCGGTCAGGGGGCCAGCGGCGGCACCGGGCCCTCGATCTTGAAATGCGGGTTCTCGATGATCCCCAGCACGTTCCCGAACGGGTCCAGAACCATGGCGACCTTGATGCCTCCGCCCACGTCCTGGACCCCTTCGAGCTCGCGGGCTCCCAGCTCCAGGAGGCGCCGGAACGCGGCCCCGGCGTCCCGGACTCCCCAATAGGCCACGGCCCCACCGGCCCCCGGCCTCAGCACCGAGAGGTCCGGATGCAGGCCCAGCTCGAAGCCGCCGATATTGAACCCCACGTAGAACGGCTCGTCGAAATAGGGCTCGGTCTCCAGGACCTTGCTGTACCAGGCCTTGGCCTCGTCCAGATCGCTGACGTGATAGATCGCGGTCCGCAGACCCAGGAACGGCTGGTTGTCCACTCTCACCCCTCCTTCAGCAGGGTCTGGAGACGGTCCAGCGCCTGCTTCCAATAGTCCTTGGACTGCGTGACCGCCTCCGCGCCGGAGAGCTTGCCGTGCTCGATGCTGAGCTGGCTCTTGGCGTCCCCCTTCGCATAGAGGTTGACGTCCACGTTGGAGCCGTCCCCCCAGGTGATGCGGAGCGACTTGTCCGGCGTGGCCTTGCGGATCGTCATCCCGGCCACCGGCAGCCAGTGGCGGCGGGCCTCCTCGTCGCACCAGGCCTCGAAAAGGCGGCTGACGGGCACGTTGAAGGTGCGGTTGGCGTTCGCCTGCCAGCCGCTGGGCGTCTGGTGCTTCTCCCGCATCCCGCGCGCCTGCTCGTAGGTCACCGTCACCATCTGCTGCCACCACGGCCCCACCCCGTGCGCCTGGGCGAGATAGGCGACGATCTCCTTGTGGTTCATCGACCGCGCGCCGGCGGCGTCGAGGAGGGCGAACCACTGCTCCCACGTCTTGCCGGTCTTGGCCTGGACGGCGTCGTCGCTCATGCGCTGGGCCGACTTCGTTCCGTTGCTGCCTGCCATGCGGGGGCCTCCTTGATGGGATGGGAGATTGCGGATGGAGAAAGGATAGCAGCGCTGAGGCCGCGCTGGCTCAGGGGCGCGGATTCTTGATGAATCCGAGCACGAGTTGAAACGTCGGGTCGCCAGGCTCCGACATCCTCTCCACAGCGGACATGTGCTTTCGGTCGTAGAGGATCCGGACGTCCGCCTCGACTCCCGCTTCGAACAACTTCCGGGCGAAGGCGGCCGCCTCCTCCAGGATCGGCGGCTGGAACCGCTCCGACTCGGCCACCAGCGCCAGGAAACGCGGAACGTGGCTCCCGATGTACAGCGTCGGGTTGGCTTCCAGGCGGTCCTGGATATTGTCGTAGACGAGCTTCTCGTCGTGGTCCGCTTCGAAGTAGGGCCGGACCTGCTCGACGGTGAGGCAGCGGTCCTTGAGGTTCCAGTCGTTCAGCCGGCATCCCATGGCGACCACTCCCGCGATGTCCTTCGTTGAGAGGCCCTGCTCCTTCAGATAGCGCGGATCGGTCGAGATCATGGAGACGAGGAAGCACCCGGAGCTGTGACCGAAAAGGTAGATCCGGTCGGGATCGCCGCCCCGCTCCGCGATGTTCCGCTTCACCCACGCGAAGGCGGCGGCCACATCCTTGGGCATGGCGGGCCATTTCGCGTGCCGGGCCAGCCGGTAATTCACGTTGGCGCAGGCCACGCCCGCGGCCTGGAAGGGAGGGCAGAGCTTCTCGTAGGGCGGATCGTTCTTGTCCTCCGACGTCAGGCTGCCGCCGTGAACGAAAAGGACGGTGGGGAATCCCTGGCCGGCCGGCAGGAAGAGGTCCAACTGCTGCTGATGGCCGCCGCCGGTCACGTAAGGGATGTCGCGCTGGACGGACGGAGCGGGGTGGGCCATCAAGGTGGCGAGAAGGATGAGCTTCAGGAGCATGGCGTTCCTCCAGTCTTCTGGAGAGACGGGAAATCCGGTCAGAAGTTTTGAAGGCCGTCACGGGCGGACCGACCGCCACGGTTGGCGGCTCGTCCGGAATCGTTGCGGGTTCATCCGCCAAGGTTGGCGGCTGACGCGCCCGGGTTGGCGGCTCATCCGCCCGGCGGGGCGAGCCGTTCGCCCGCGTAGGCGGCTCGTCCGCCAGGGTTGGCGGGTCATCCGTGAAGCTTCACGGTTCACCCGCGAAGCTTGCGGGTTCGTCTTACAAGTAGAGGAACAGGACGCGGTGGCCACGGGCGGCGAGCTCGCGGACGAGCCCCCGGTAGGTGGTGGCGTGGCCGTTCCCCCACGAGGAGGTGATGGAAAGCCCCAGGATGACGATGTCGAGCGGCTCGTGCCTCACGGAAGTGCCTTCAGGCCGGCGGAAATCCGGGCCGCGCCGTTCCAGTAGGCGGAGCCGAGGCTCGATCCGAAAAAGGCGATGTCGAGGCCATGGCTCATGCGGTCTGTGCTCTCAGGGGGGCGCCGGCTCGCGAGGGGGCGTTGCGGACCTCGCGGTGGATGGACAGCAGCTCGTCCACCCGGTGGGCGCAGGTGTGCCGGTCCAGGACGGTCTCGCGGCCGGAGCGGGCGACCTCCCGCGCCATGTCGGGATCCGCGAGCAGGTCGCGCAGGTGGCGCTTCATCTCCTCGCCGTCGCGGGCGACGAGGTAGTCGCGCCCGGCGCGGAAGAGGCCTTCGCTGTCGTCCCAGGGGGCCGAGACCATCGGGATGCCGCAGGCCAGGGCCTCGAACGGGCGGATGGTCGGGATGCCGCGCAACGCCCGCACATAGGGGCGGCGCGGCACGTGGACGGTGATGCGGAAGCGCGCGAAGGTCCGCGGCACGTCGTGGTTGGGGAGCCAGCCGGCGTACTCGATGCCGGCGGCGGCGAGGGCCTGCCGGCCGTGCTCGGGGTAGCGCACGCCGTGGATGCGGGCGCTCAATCCCAGATCCTTGACCGGTTCCATCAGGAACTCATGCAGCTCGGCCGTGCGCTCCTCGTCCCCCCAGTTGCCGATCCAGATGAGGTCGCCCTGGCGCGGCTCGCCGTCGACGGGGTGGAAGAGGCGGGTGTCGGCGGCCTCGTGCCAGGTCCAGGCCCGCGCCGCCCAGCCGCGCTCCAGGTAGAGGTCGCGGATGACGCCGCCGAAGGCGAGGACGCCGTCGTAGTCCGAGAGGTCGTAGCCCGCCATGCTGTCCGGCGCGGTGACCGAGCGGTGATGGGTGTCGTGGAAGAGGAGGCGGTATTCGTTGGAGAACCGCCGGTGCCGTCCGATGCGGCGCACCAGGTCGTGGCTGTTCCACTCGTGGACGATGACGAGGCCGGCGCCGTCGAGGGCCTCGTCGAGGTCGAGGTCTTCCAGGTCGTAGCGCGTGCTGCTCAGCGCGGGATAGGAGGCGCGGAAGCCCGCGAGGGCCCGGTCGCCGTGATCGGCGATCAGGTTCTGCAGGCTCCAGGCATCCCGCGGCTCGTACACCACGACATCGTGGCCGCGCGAGATCAGCTCGCTGGCCACGCCGCGCAGGAAGTGCGCGTTGCCGTGGTTCCAGTCGGACAGCAGCGAATGGACGAAGAAGACGACCCGCATGGGAGCGGCGTCCCTCAGACCGCCACCTGGGCGGGATAGGAGCTGGCCGTGTCGTCCAGAGTGGCGACGCCGCGTTCGGCCAGCACCGTTCCGTAGGACCCCAGGTACTCCTCGACCATATGCTCGGACGTGAGCTGGAGGGCGCGGGCACGGGCGCCGGAGGCCAGCGAATTCCGGCGGTCCGGGTTCTCGGTCAGCCGGTTCAGGGCGTCCGCCAGGGCTTCCGGGTCGTTGGGCGGCACGAACACGGCCCGGTTGCGCCAGATCTCGCGCAGGCTGGGGATGTCGCCCAGGACGAGCGCGCAGCCGGCGAGCGCCGCCTCCAGCGCCGAGAGGCCGAAGGGCTCGTAGCGGGCGGGCAGGCAGTAGATGGAGGCCCGGCCGAGCCAGGCGGCCAGGGCCCGCTGCGACAGACGGCCGAGGTGCCGGGTGTGGTGCGCGCGCAGCTCGCCGCCGCCATCGGGATGCTGGTTGTCGCCGGCCACGAAGACCGGCCAGGAGATCCGCGGCGCGGCAGCCTCCAGGGCTTCCAGGTTCTTGGCCTCGTCCCAGAGGCGGCCGGCGGCGAAGACGATGTCTTCCTTGGAGCCGGGCTTGAACAGGCTGGCGTCGCGGCCGTTGAGGATGACCCGCGCCGGGGGGAGGCTGCCGTAGTGCTCCGCCAGGGAGCCGAGCATGGCCTCGGACGGTGCGATCACCAGATCGGCGGCGGCGAGACCGGCGGCCACCTCCTGGCGGTAGCGGTCCCAGGATTCCGGCGCCTCCTCGCCCTTGACGGCGCGCCACCAGGAGAGCACGCACGAATGGCCCACCATGACCCTGGGGGCGTTCCAGGGCAGGGCGCCGTGGGCGTAGCCGTTGAGATGGATGAGGTCCGGGTGCACCCGGTCCGCGAGCCGCAGGAGCCACTCGCCCGCCTTCTCCACATCCCGCCACGGGTCCTCCATCCACTCCAGCTTGAAGGTGCTCTCGAACACCCGCAGACGGGGGATGCGGTTGGCCTTCTCGCGGTGCAGCTCGTTGAGGGGATCGCCCATGGTGGCGAGCGTCACCTCGACGCCGCGTTCGGCGAGACCGCGGGCCAGCTCGAGGGCGTACGTCCAGACGCCGCCGATCGTGTCCGCGGTCATGAGGACCTTACGGGGTAGGGGTAAGTTTTCAGACATGTGGTCCCTCCTGGGCCCAACGCAAAAGTTGGTATGGCTCTATCCAAGATTCGTGCCCGGGGCGGAGGCCCGAGGGGCGCCCGCTGGCGCCCAGGAGGTTTACGAAGCGTACCGGCCCACCGCCACGGAAGGGGCCGCGGCGGCTTCGGCGAGCCCGCGGGATTCGAGCAGCCATTTGTAAAGGCTGCTTACACCCTCGCGCGCGTTTACACGCGGACGGGATCCCTGCACTTTCCTACATGCCGCCCTGGGAGGGGAGCGGCGGCAGGGAGATATCGAGGGGCGTGACCTTGCCGTAGGAAGTCAGGGGCTTGTCGAGCCCTTGAGGCGTGCCGACCACGAGGATCGAGAACTCCTCCGGCCGCAGGTGGCGCGCCGCTTTGCGGACCTGCTCCACGGTCACCGCCTCGATCCCCGCCCGGTACTTCGCGGTCCAGTCGGGAGGGTAGCCGTAGTACTCCAGGGTGAGCTGGCGGTTCAGCGCCTTCTGGAAGGAGTCGACGGTGAACACGAACGAGTTGAGGAGCCCCTGCCTGGCCTTCCTCACCTCCTCCTCGGTCGGCGGCTTGCTGCCCATCAGACCCCGGGCCTCCTCCAGCAGGGCGTCGATGCCGGCGCCGGTGGTCTCCGTCTTGGTGGAGACGTACATGTAGGCCAGGGAGGGGTGACCCCAGTCGCTGTCCACGCCGCCGCTGACCGCGTAGGCCAGGCCCTTGCGGGTGCGGATCTCGGACATCAGGCGGGCGGCGAAGGAGCCTGAGAGGACCTGGTTCAGCACCTCCAAGGCGTAGAAGTCCGGGTCGTCTTTCCGCACGCCCAGGTGCCCCATCATGATGAAAGACTGGGTGACGTCCGGTTTGACGACCTGAAAGACTCCGGGATTGGGCGTCTTGCGGTACGGGGCCGCGGCGGTCTGGAACGCGGGGCCGCGCTTCCAGTCGCCGAAGGCCTGGCGGACCTGGGCCAGGACCTCGTCCTTCTTGAAGTCGCCCACCAGGCCCAGGATGACGCGGTCCGGGTGCAGGCTCGCGGCGTGCCACGCGACGAGGTCCTCCCGCCGGATGCCGTTCAGGGAGGCGAAGGTCTCCGTGCGGCCGTACGGGGAGTCGGCCCCGTAGACCAGCTTGTTGAACTCCCGGAACAGGATGTCGTTGGGATCGTCGTTCTGTCGCGCCACCTCGGTGATCGCCTGCGTGCGGGCCACCTCCAGCTTGGCGGGATCGAAGGCGGGCCGGCGCAGCACGTCGGCGAACACCCGGAGCGCCGCGGGGAAGTCAGCCTTCAACGAGGAGAGAACCGCCCGCATGGAGTCCCGCCCGGCGGAGACCTCGACCGAGGCGGCCCGGCTCTCCAGCCACTCGTCCAGAGCGTCGCCCGGCATGGCCTGCGTACCGCCGGTGCGCAGGACCCCGGCGGCGATCTCGGCGAGCCCGACCTTGTCCGCGGCATCGTAGATGGAGCCGTTGCGGATCAGTGCCGTGGCCTCGATCAGCGGCAACTCGTGGTCCTCCAGCAGCATCACGACCATGCCGTTGTCGAGCACCACCCGCTCCGGACGTGGGATATCGAAATCCGCCAGAGGCGGGTAGCGCAACTCGTTGACGTTGGCGGCCTGCGCCGCCGCCATGCCGGGCAGGGCCAAGAGGAGGAAAAGGATCTTGAAAGTCATACGTCTCATCGTCTTTCCTCCTGGGCCTCACCCGGCTTGTTGACAATCATCGCGACGGTGCGGTTGCTGGCCCGGAAGGTCTCGTTGGCCACCCGCCGGATGTCGGCCTTGGTCACCTTGTCCAGGCGGTCGATGTAGCGGAAGAGCTCGCGCCAGTCGCCGAACAGCCGCTGGTACTCGGCGAGTTGCTCGGCCAGCCCGTCGTTGCTGCGCAGGTTGCGGAGGAGCCCCGCCTTGGCCCGGGCCTTGAAGCGGGCCAGCTCCTCGTCGGTGACGTCCTCGCACTTCAGGCGGTCGATCTCCTCGTGCAGTGCCGCCGACATGACCTTGTTGTCGACCCCGACGGCGGGATACGCCAGCACCGCCCAGAGATTGGGGTACTTGGGTCCGGGCCAGCCGGAGAACGACTGGATGTCCACCACCAGCTTCTTGTCGCGCACCAGCGAGCGGTAGAAGCGCGAGGTGCGGCCGGTGGAGAGGATGTCGTCGATGGCGTCGTAGACGGCCTGATCGGGATGGGTGTGCGCCGGCTTGTGGTAGCCCTCCAGATAGATGGGCTGGGAGGCGTCCTCCAGCACCACCGTCTTCTCCGCCATCTGCGGCGGCTCGACCGGACGTAGCGGCGGCGGCGCAGGGCGGGCTGGGATGCGGCTGAAGTACTTCTCCAGGATCGGGATCAGCCGGTCCGCCTTCACATCCCCCACGATGGCGGTCACCATGTTCGAGGGGACGTAGTACGTCTGGAAGAACTTCTCGGCGTCGGTGATCGAGATCGCCTCCAGGTCGCTGGGGCTGCCGATCCCCAACTGCTGATAGGGATGGTAGTTGTAGGCCGCGGTGACGAACTGCTCGAGCAGGCGGCCGATGGGCCGGCTCTCCCAGTTCATGCGGCGCTCTTCCCGGACCACGTCGCGCTCCTCGTAGAACTCGCGGAGCACGGGGTGAAAGAACCGCTCCGACTCCAGGAAGGCGAAGAGCTCCACTTTGTTCGCCGGCAGCGAATAGAAATAGTTGGTGGAATCCGCGGCGGTCGTCGCGTTGAGGCCCACGGCCCCCTCGCGGGTGACGACGTCGTCGAACTCCCCCTTGCCGACGTAGCCGGCGGCCTGCTTCTGCTTCGCCCGGAAGTCGGCGAGAAGCGTCTCCAGCTTCTGGGCGTCGGGCCTGGGGGAAAGGCGCTCGGCCTGGTACGCCTGGTAGGCGGCCTCCAGGGATTCCAGGGCCTTCTTCTCGGCGGCGTAGTCGCTGGTGCCGAGGTTGGGCGTGCCCTTGAAGGCCATGTGCTCGAACATGTGGGCGAGCCCCGTCATGCCGGGCACCTCTTGGGCCGAGCCCACGTCGGCGACGGTCTCGAAGGAGACGACCGGCGCCACCGGCCGCTCGACGATGATGAAGGTCCAGCCGTTCTTCAGCTTGTGGACCCTGGTCTTCACCTCGAAGGACTTGAGGTCCTGCGCCTGGGACCCGGAGGCGAGGAGCGCGAGGGCGAAAGCCCAGGGAGCGATCCGGGAAAGGTTGGGATTCATGCCGTTAGTTTACGCAACGCCGCCTGAAATTCCGCGAAAGGCAGGGTGTTCAACACATCCCCAGCCTCCAGCCCCGCCCGCCGCGCCTGCTCGACGCCGTAGCGCATCAGATCCAGCTCGCGGATGCGGTGGGCGTCGGTGTTGATCACCACCTTGCAGCCGAGCTCCCTGGCGAGCTTGAGGTGGGCGTCCTTGAGGTCGAGCCGGTGGGGGCTGGAGTTCAGCTCCACGGCCACCCCCCGCTCGGCGGCGCGGCGGAGCACGGCCTCGATGTCCATCTCCACGGGCTTGCGGCGGTTGATGATCCGCGCCGTGGGGTGGCAGAAGACGTTGACCGCCGGGTGCTCCAGGGCGCGCAGCACGCGCTGGGTCTGCTGGTCCTCCGGCAGGTCGAGGCGGGAGTGGAGGGAGACGAGGACGATGTCGAGGCCGGCCAGCATCTCGTCCTCCAGGTCCAGCGCGCCGTCGCCCAGGATGTCCACCTCCATGGAGCGGAGGATGCGGATCTCGGGATGGCGGGCGCGCACCTCGTCGATCTCCTTCCACTGCTGGGCGAGGCGGTAGGCGTCCAGGCCGTTGACCATGGACAGCGCCTTGCTGTGGTCCGAGATCACCATGTACTCGTAGCCGCGGGCGGCGCAGGCTTCCACCATCTCCTCGATGGTGTTGCGGCCGTCGGACCACGTCGAGTGCATGTGGAGGTCGCCGAGCAGGTCCTCCTGGCGGATCAGGACGGGAAGGCGCCCGGCCGCCGCGGCCTCGATCTCGCCCCGGTCTTCGCGCAGCTCCGGGGGGATCGAGGCGAGGCCGACGGTGGCGTAGACGTCCGCCTCCTCGCGCCCGGCGATCCGTTCCCCCTCGCGCCCGGCATGCTCCTCGTGGACCTTGAACACGCCGTATTCGGAGATCCGCAGGCCCCGCTCGACGGCGCGGCGGCGGAGCTTGACGTTGTGCTCCTTGGAGCCGGTGAAGTAGACGAGGGCGGCGCCGTAGCACTCCTCGGGGACCACCCGCAGGTCCACCTGGAGCCCGGAACCGAGGACGATCGTGCTGCGGGTGTCGCCGGCCATCAGGATCTTGTCGACCTGGGCGTAGCCGCGGAACCGCTCCATGACCGGCACGGGCCGGGAGGCGACGGCGAGGAGGTCGATGTCCCCCACGGTCTCGCGGCGGCGGCGGTAGCTGCCGGCCACCTCCAGGCGCTCGACCTCGAGGGCTTCGCGCAGCCAGGCGAGCAGCGGCTCGACACTGCGCTCGGCCTCGGAGAGCAGCATGCGGCTGCCGTGCTGGCGGTACTCCTGGATGCCGGCGAGGATCTTCTCCTGCGTCCTGGCGCCGAAGCCCTGGACGGAGGCGATGCGTCCGGCCTGGGCGGCGGCTTCGAGCTCGTCCACGGAGGAGATCTTGAGCTCGTCCCAGATCTTCCGCGCCTTCTTGGGACCGAGCCCGGGCAGGCGCATCAGCTCGATGAGGGCGCGGGGGACCTCGGCCAGCAGCTCGTCGCGGAACCCGAGGGTCCCGGTCTTCACCATCTCCCGGATGTGATTGGCCATCTCCTTGCCGATGTTCGGCAGGTCGGTGAGAGGCTTGCCCTCCTCGATCCACCGCCGCAGCGGCACCATTAGGGTCTCGACGGTGCGGACCGCGTTGCGGTAGGCGCGGATGCGGAAGGGATTGGCGTTCTGGATTTCGAGGATGTCGGCGACTTCCTCGAGAGTGCGGGCGATCTCGGGGTTTTCCATGTCAGCGGAGGATCGTAAAGCCGGACGCTCCGGTGCTGAGGTCTCCATCAAAGGTCATAGTGTCCTGACAGCCGGCCCGCCGGTTCTGCCAGCCGATCAGATAGTCCGGAAAATCCGCCGGGCCTCGGCGAAAGTCTTCGAGAGCGAGCGATGCAAGATCCGAATCCTGGACAGTCAAGAATCGAAGTCCCAGGATCGTCTCAATGGCTGAGCAGAGCTGGCTACGATTCAACCGATACCGGGATCGCAAGACCCAGACCATCTCGCACAAGGCGATAGTGCTGACATGCAGCCGTTCTTCCTGGGCTTCTGCATGCCTGAAGAGGGTTATGACTGTCTGGGACTGATCGGGATCATCCTCGGTGAGGTAGCGGACGAGGACATTCGTATCCAGCCCCCTCACGCCTTGCCTTTCCCGATTCTCTCATCCTCCTCCGCCAGGTAGCGGCCGACCGCCTCGTCCATTTCCCTGATAGTCGCCGCCTTCATACCAGGGGTATGGAACATTCCGAAGGCGCTCTCTACAGATACGGACGCAGGGCGCAACACGATCCTGCCATCGTCCTGGAGCACGTACTCCACCTTGTCACCGACTCGGACGTGCAGACGCTCTTTGACTTCGTCCGGCAATTCGTCGAGCAATTTTTGGGTAACAGTGCGGATAGGCATGTCTTGTATCATGGCCTGGGATTATACCATCCCGGAAAGCGAGTCGAGGAGACGGAACAACCCCGTCCTCCTCGACCCCATTATCCATCTTCAGTGGGCCTCCCGCCCATTCCCGTTCCCCCCGTACTCCGCCGCCACCGACGGCTTCCGGATCTCGTTGTTCTCCACCGCCGCCTCGTCGGAGAGGCGGGTGAGGACGGAGGGGGCCCAGCGGGAGGAGCTCTGCCAGCCGGGTTTCGCTTCCTGCCCGTCTTCCCCGGACGGACCGGGAAGCATCCGGGCGGCCAGCTCCTGGAGCCGGGCGGTCAGGTTCGGGGCCAGGTTGGCCACCGCCACGCCGACCTTGGCCTGGGGGGTGAGGACCAGCGCCGGCCGGCCGTAGCGGCAGGCATCCAGGATGCGCCGGGCGGCCCGCCGCGCCGCCATCGAGGTCAGCGGCGTCGAGTCCCCCAGCGCGAACCAGGTGAGCTCTTTCTCTCGCTGCCCCTTGAACAGCGCGTTCACGTGCGAGCCCGTGCGCATCAGCCCCGGACAGACCGTGGTCACGTAGATCTCCTCCTGGGCCAGCTCCGACCGCAGGCCGTCCGAGAGGCCCACCAGCGCGAACTTGCTGGCGCAGTAGGGGACCAGGTGGGGCACCGCGACGCGGCCCCCGAACGAGGCGATGTTGACGATCCGCCCGCCGCCCCGCTTGCGCAGGTGCGGGAGGGCGGCGTCGATGGCGTACAGCGGACCCCAGAAGTGGACCCGCATGGCCTCCTCGAAGTCCTCCAGCGTCATGTGCTCCAGGGGGCCGACCTGGATGACGCCGGCGTTGTTGATGAGCACGTCCAGACGGCCGAACCGCTCGGCCGCCGCGTCGACGGCCCATTGAACCTCGTCGCGGTCGCCGACGTCGCAGGGGAGCGCCAGGACCCGCTGGCCCCCCAGGGCCGTAAGCTCCCGGCGGGCGAAATCCAGCTCCGAAGGATCGCGGGCCAGGATGGCCAGCCTCGCCCCCTCGGCCGCCAGCTCCCGGGCCATCAGGAGCCCGAGGCCCCGCGAGCCGCCGGTGATCACCACCACGCGGTCGCGGAACCGGATGGGCGGCCGTCGCCGCACGGCGCGGGCGGCGACGGCTACCCCGGCCCCGGCGAGGAAGGCGGCGGCCGGTCCGGCCCACCGCCCTAGCGCCTCACGGGCCGGGAGCTTCATTGCAGGGTCTCCTGATCGTCGCGATGACGATGAGCGTGGCCGTCGATTTCCGTGCTCTGAGGGAATGAACGTGAGCCTACGGCGTCTCGCACGGTGGAATGCCTCCTTCTTGAATGACTTCAAAGCCGTTCCGGTGCGCTTCGAACCGGAAAGGATTAATTCCGCAAGAGGCGTGCCACGGAGCCATCTGATAGATTCCGCCGCCGATGTCCGACCCCATCTCTCCCGAAGTCACCATCTACACCGACGGCGGCGCCGAGCCGAACCCGGGCGCCGGCGGCTGGGCGGCGGTCCTGATCGATCCGGCGACCGGCAAGACGCGCGAGATCTCCGGCGGCGAGCCGGACACCACCAACAACCGCATGGAGCTGACGGCGGCCATCCGCGCGCTGGAGGCCTTGAAGCTCCCCTGCCGCATCCGTCTGTTCACCGACTCCCAGTACCTTAGGAAGGGGATCACCCAGTGGCTCCCGGGCTGGGTCGCTCGCGGCTGGAGGCGCAAGGACGGCGAGCTCCAGAACGAGGACCTCTGGCGCCGCCTCGCCGAGCTGATCGAGGTCCACGACGTGCGTTGGGACTGGGTCAAGGGGCACGCCGGCAACAAATACAACGAGCGGGCGGACCAGCTCGCCACGCTGGAGATCCGCAAGCGGCGGGGCGCGGGCGCTCCGCCGGCTCCTGGGCCGGCGGCGGACGCCGAGGTCTTCCTGCGCGTCTCCTGCTCGGGGCGAAAAGGCGGCTGGGCGGCCCTCGTCCGTTACGGCGGAAGAGAGACGGTCCTCTCCGACCGCTCCACCTCCACCACTCCCAACCAGCTAGATCTCCAGGGCGCCATCGCGGCGCTGGAGAGCCTGCCGCCCGGGATCTCCGTGGCCCTCCACACCGGCTCGGACTACCTGCGGAACGGGGCTACGCGCTGGATCGAGGGCTGGAAGCGCCGCGGCTGGAAGACCCAGGAAGGCCAGCCGGTCTCCAACCGCGAGCTCTGGGAGCGCCTGGAGAGGGCGATGGAGGCCAGGAAGGTGATGTGGCCGGACGTCAAGGGGCGGGAGGTGCCGGAGATGAAGGCCCTGAAGGAGGCTCTTTCAACAGCCCCCTCTCCTGGAGGAGAGGGGGAGAAGGCGTGAAACCTTCAGGCGCAGATGCAGCTCCACTCGCCGCCCTGCGTCGGGCAGCCGCAGGAGTTGAGGCAGGTGTACTCGCAGGAGTAGCAGGTGTTCTCTTGAGTACAGTTGCAATCGGTGGGACAGCAGCTACAGGTACAGTCCCCGCCCGCCGCCCGTATTTGACGCGCATCGAGCGTGGCGATCGTTTCGCGGTGCAGCTTGAGCTTCGAGCGCTTCTTCATAGCCGGCCTCCTGGAGGTAGACCTCCGGATTGAAACGGCAGCGCGCCACCATGGCGCCCGCCGCTGAACGCCTGACGGGGTGGAAACACAGTCTCTCCACAGATGAAGGTGAGCCCAGGCGGCTTCGCCGTGACAGGCGAGAAGCCGTCGGTGAAAGTCCCCAACCCGTCCATGCCGGTCCTTCTTGATAGACTCCCTCCCCCATGGCCACGCAAGCCAAAGACGCCGTCCGCCCCCTCGCCTCGAACAAGCGGGCGCGGCACGACTACCATGTCCTGGAGACCTACGAGGCCGGGATCAAGCTGAGCGGCACCGAGGTGAAGGCGGTGCGGGCGGGCAAGGTCCAGCTCAAGGACAGCTACATCGAGTTCAAGGACGGTCAGGCCTTCCTGGTCGGCGCCCACATCAGCCCGTACAGCCACGGCAACCGCGAGAACCACGAGCCCGAGGCGGTCCGCAAGCTCTTGCTCAAGAAGCGGGAGATCGACCGCCTGTTCGGCCGCACCCAGCTCAAGGGGCTGACCGTCGTCCCCCTCTCCGTGTACCTCAAAGGCAACTGGATCAAGCTGGAGATCGCCCTGGCGCAGGGCAAGAAGCTCTACGACAAGCGGGAGTCCGAGAAGACCCGCGAGCTCGACCGCGAGGTCGAGGCCGCGGTCAAAGGCGGGCGCTGGTAGCGGCCGTCAGTCACTGCCTACTTCCTGGCGCCGCCGCCGGCCGCCGGTGTCCTGGATGCGCTCCAGCGCCGTCTGGCCGCCGTAACGCGCCACGATGCGGTCGTCGTAGTCGTCGGCGATCGTCGCCACGGCGGTGATCGCCCGCAGCAGGTCGCGGGGATCGAGGCTGCGGCCGAAGAGCGAGTGGGCGAAGAAGATGTCGTTGCCCACCACCGAGAAGTGGCCGCAGGGGATGCGGTGGTTGAGCTCCAGCAACCCCGTCATCAGCTCCTCCTCCACCTCCACGTCCTGCACGCAGTAGGACATGATGACCACCATCGTCTCCTCCGAGCCGTAGGCCTCCACGGAGATTTCCAGCACCGTCGTGCCGTAGCGGACGTAAAAGTGGTCGTTCTCCGGGTCGTGATACGGCTCGTCGAAAAGCTCGCCGAGGTATTCCTTCAGTTTGAGGAAAGTCTCCTGATGCTCCGGACTCTCGGACATGTGGCTCACCTCCACGCCTACTCTACCAGCATGTCCCGTCCGCGCGGTCCCCACCCCTGCGGGCGTTGACACCCCAGAGCGTTGGGACTATTTTGAGGCGAACCGAAAACAACCTCCCAGAACCCGGATTTCCGCGACTCCCGGGTTCTCGGAGTGGCTCGGTCACGATTTCAGCTTTCATCCAGACAGGAGGAGATATGAGGCGAGGAGGTTTGTTGAGAGGGGCGCTCTGTGGCGCGGCCCTCTGCACTCTGGTCTCGGCCCCGCTGCACGCGGCCGGGTTCGGCATCTTCGAACAGGGCAGCCGGGCCATGGGCATGGCCGGCGCCTTCACCGCCCAGGCGGACGACCCGTCGCTGCTGTTCCACAACGTCGGCGGCCTGGGCTTCGTCGAGGATCAGGAATTCTCGGCGGGCTTCACCTGGATCCACGGCCTCGAAGCCGACTTCGAAGGGGCCAACCCGTTCCCCGGCGACGGCTACGAGGCGGAGCAGAAGGCCCTCTCCGAGTTCCCTCCCCACATCTATTGGGTGCGGCCGATCAACAACACCTGGAAGTTCGGCCTCGGCGTCATGACCCCGTTCGGCCTCACCACCGAATGGGAGGACCCGGGTCAGTTCGCCGGCCGCTACATCAGCACCAAGGCCTCCCTGCAGGCTTTCGACATCCAGCCCAGCCTCGGCTGGCAGGTGACGCCCAACTTCAGCGTCGGCGTGGGCGCCATCGCCCGCATCTCGACCCTCGAGCTCAACCGCTACATCCCGGCGGTGAACCCCTTCACCCTGCAGTTGGCGGACGTGGGCCGGATCACGATCGAGGGCGACTTCTCCGAGGGCTACGGCTTCACCGCCGGCGTCCTGCACCGGGTCAACAACAGCTTCTCCTGGGGCCTGAGCTACCGCAGCAAGATCGAGATCGACTACACGGGCGACGGCCGGGTGACCCAGATCCTCACCGGCACCCCCTTGGACCAGGTCATCCCGGCGGTCATCCCCTTTAATACCGACCTGCCGGTGGAGACCTCCATCGAGTTCCCCGACATGGCCAGCCTCGGTCTCATGTTCGCCCTGAGCCCGAACCTGCGCCTGGAGACCGACATCAACTGGACCGGCTGGAGCAGCCTGGACGAGCTGCCCATCACCTTCACGGGCGGCGCCGGCAATTCCCTGCCCGACTCGGTCGTGCCCGAGCACTGGGAAGACGTGTGGAACTACCGCGCCGGCCTGCGCTGGACGGCCAGCCCGACCTCCGAGTGGCGCTTCGGCTACGTCTTCGACGAGAGCCCGCAGCCCGAGGAGGCCGTCTCGCCGCTGCTGCCCGACGCCGACCGCAACGGCTTCACTTTCGGCTACGGCCGCACCGGCCCAGGCTTCAATTACGACCTTGCCGTCATGTACCTCATCTTCGACGAGAGGACCCGTGACCAGAGCTTCCCGGGCGAGGGGCCGTTCTTCGGTACCTACAACACCGAGGCCCTGCTCGTGGGCGTGACGCTCAACTTCTAATCGGGACGGATCCAAGGAGAGACCGACGATGCATCGCCTCAAGATCCTGGCGGGCGTACTGCTCGCCCTCCTCGTACCCGCCGGGGCCGCGTTCGCGCAGCCGGACACCGGCAACGCCGACTTCACCCGCTACGTCGCCTTCGGCGACAGCCTGACCGCCGGCTTTTCCAGCGGCAGCATCAACCAGCGGTTCCAGGTCGACAGCTATCCGGCCCTGATCTACCGCCAGGCCACCGGCCGCACCACCGGCTTCGAGCAGCCGCTGGTGAGCGAGCCGGGCATCCCCGGCGTCCTGCGGCTGACCAACTTGCGGCCTGTCACCTTGACGCCGACGCCGGGCCAGGGCCAGCCGACCAACCTCAACCTGAACCGCCCCTACAACAACATCGCCGTGCCGGGCGCACAAGCTGGGCGACCTGCTGCGCAAGACCCAGTCCACCAGCGCCTCGGACCCCACGGACCTCATCCTGCGCCGCCTGGGCTTCACCCAGCTCCAGCAGGGCCTGTCGCTGCAGCCGACCTTCGCGACGCTCTGGGTCGGCAACAACGACGTGCTGGCCGCAGCCACTTCGGGCCGGGTCATCGAGGGCGTGACCATCACGCCGGTCGCCCAGTTCGAGGCCGACTTCCGGGCCGTCGCGGGCGCCATCGCCCAGGCCGGCGCCGAGATGGCCATCGCCAACATCCCGAACGTCACCAGCATCCCGTTCGTCACCACGGTCTCCCGGTTCGTGGTCAACCCGCAGACGAACCAGCCGGTCCTGATCAACGGCCAGCCGGTGCCGCTGATCGGCCCCAACGGCCCCCTGCAGCAGGGTGACTTCGTGCTCCTCACCGCCAGCTCCGAGCTGGCCCTGGGCAACGGCCTGCCCCCGGGCATCCCGGGCGCTTCGGGCGTGCCGCTCTCTGACGGGGCCGTCCTCTCCGCCGCCGAGGTCTCCACCATCCAGTCGCGGGTGCAGGCTTACAACAACATCATCCGCGCCGTCGCCACCGAGCGGAACGCGGCCTTCGTGGACGCCAACGCCCTTCTCGACGACCTCGCCAGCAACGGCATCAACATCGGTGGCATCACCTTCACCAGCGCTTTCCTGACCGGCGGCATCTTCTCCTACGACGGCGTCCACCCGACGCCCCTCGGCTACGCCTACATCGCCAACCAGTTCATCGAGGCGATCAACGAGCAGTACGACGCCGAGATCCCGCTGGTCAACCTGTTCCCCTTCATCTTCGGTAAGGCGGGGAACGCGGCGGCCGCCGGGAACACGAGCCTCGTCTTCACCAAGGAGGCGGGCCGCAACCTGCAGCTCAGCCTCGGCGTCCCCCAGTGGGTCGTCGACGGCCAGTCCCAGGCTCCCCGCCGTCCGCGGCGCGGCAACCGGGGCTAGACCGGGTCTCAGACCAACTCGACTCAAGGGGCGGGAGCAATCCCGCCCTTTTTGTTTCCCCCCGCCCCCCTCTTCCGCCCCATTGCTCCCCTTTCTTCAACTTGTCGCACAAAAAAGTCCGTTGATTGTCACGAAATCCGGGCGAGATGCACCTATAATGGGCTTTCCAGTGGTTCTATCTTTATTTTTTTTGAAGTTCTGCTGAAATCTGGATTGACCTCCCGGAGGGGAGGATCTGGAGGCGCATTCTCAGTTGGAGGTCCCATGAGCGCGCGAACGGAATGGAAGTTCGGCGGGCCGTTGCTGTGGCTTGCCGCGGCGGTCTGGCTTTCCGGCCAGCTCGTCTGGGCCCAGCCCGCGAGGGAACGGGAGTCCTTGTCACCGGAGCGGATCCAGGAAACCTACCGCAAGATCCTGGCGGACTGGTCGGCGGGGGAGGTGCAGAAGGCGCCGGACGAGCTGATCGCGCTCGAGACGGCGGTCATCCAGGACGGCGAGCCGAAGACCCGGAAGATCCTCCTGCAGGCGGAGCAGGAGGTGATCCACCAGGTCGGCGCGGCCGACATCGAGGTCCTGGTCCCCATCGCCATGCTCCACCACGAGGCCTACGCGCGCCTCCTCCCGCAGGGGGCCCGCGGCCGGGCCATGGCCCTCTCCCACGCCCGCTCCATGACCCGGGACCTCGCCATCCTCTACCGCGACCAGTCGGGCTCGGAAGGCGCCGGCCTTGTCTCCAGCCGGCTGCTGACCAGCCTCGGCGGGATGCTCCTGGGCGCCGCCCAGCAGCTCCCGGCCGCGGAGCTGTTCCAGCAGGCCGTCGAGCTGGACGGCCGCAACGTCACCGCCCTGCTGGCCCTGTCGGCCATCTACGAGAAGAACGCGCAGACGGAGAGCGCCGTCAAGCTGCTGCGGCGCGCCCTCGAAGTGGACCCCGATCACCCCGAGGCCCGCCTCCGCCTCGCCCTGAACCTGAAGCGGCAGGGCCGGGAGACCGAGGAGGAAGCGAGCAAGATCCTCGACAAGCTCGCCGCCGAGGAGGCGTTCTGGCACAGCGCCCTGGCCTACCAGGAGCTGGCCCAGCTCTACCGCGACACGAACCGCAGCCTGGAAGCGGAGAAGGTCCTCCGCAAGGCTCTCCAGGCCTACCCGGACGACCCGCGGTTCTACATCCAGCTCGCCGCCGTGCTCGACCGCCTGGGCCGGACCAGGGAGTCGTCCGAGCTGGTCGAGAAAGTCCTGTCGGCGCCTTCCAAGCAGGTCACTGCCTCGGGGCGCTACCTCTACAACCAGTTCCCGGTGGACGCTTTCGCGGAAGCGCGCGCCTTCCTGGACGAGAACTCGCGGTCGCGCCTGCCCGTGCTGGCCCAGGCCCTCAACGCCCCACCGGCGCCGGCCGCCGCGGAGGTGAGCCGATGAGCCGTCCAGCGCGTTTCGCCGTCTTCTCCCTCGGCTTCCTGCTGCTCGCCGGCGCGGCGGGAGCCCAGGAGATCGCCATCCAGTTCCAGAGCCCGGCGTCCGACCAGGCGATCTTCGGCCCCACCAACGTTCAAGTCGGCGTGCGGGCCGCCGAGCCCATCGACCGGGTGGAGATCTTCGTCAACGGCAAGCTCATGGGCGCGACGAAGACGCCCCCGTACCGCCTCCAGTTGGACATGGGCGACGAAAACGTCAAGCGCGAGTTCAAGGCGGTGGCCTACACCGTCTCCGGCGTTTCGGGGAGCGCCAGCCTGGTCACCTCGCCGGTGGCGATCCACGACGAGATGAACCTCAAGCTGCGCGCCCTCTTCGTCAGCGTCACCCGCGACGGCATGCGCAACCTCGACCTCACCCAGGGAGACTTCCGGCTCTTCGACAACGGTGTCGAGCAGGAGATCGTCACCTTCGGCCGCGACGAGCTGCCGCTCACCGCCGTCCTGCTCCTCGACACCAGCGAGAGCATGGGCGCTCAGGAGCTGGAGGCCGTCCGCCGGGGCGCCAAGGCCTTCCTCGACGGTATGAAGCCCGAGGACGAAGCCGCGCTCGCCCTGTTCTCCGACCGTCTCCTGAGCTTCACCCCCTTCACGGCCGACAAGAAGATCCTTTCGTCCGCCATGGAGAAGGTCCACTCCGCCGGCGGGACGGCCGTCAACGACTTCCTCTTCCTGTCGCTGAAGGCCCTCGACGCCCGCCAGGGGCAGCGCGTGGTCGTGCTGTTCTCCGACGGCTCGGACGTCCACAGCGTCCTGCCGGCCGCCGACGTCCTCTGGAAGGCCCAGGGCAGCCAGGCGATGATCTACTGGATCCAGTTCGGCGGTAAGCACCGGTCCTTCACCTCGGCCTTCCGCGGCTTCCAGGAGAACGACCGCGAGTACGAGAACCTGGAGAACGCGGTGAAGGAGAGCGGCGGCCGTATCCTGGAGGTGGAGAACATCCAGACCATGGAGCACACCTTCCGGACCATCCTCAAGGAGCTGCGGGAGCAGTACGCCATCGGCTACTACCCCTCCCAGGCCAAGGGAGACGGCGCCTTCCACAAGGTGGACGTCCGCTTGCGGGGCTACAACGGGAAGGTACGGCACCGGGACGGGTACGCGGACTACTAGTTTAGGGGCCTCCTCTCAAAGGACCTCAGGGACACCAAAGACACCAGGGACAGGTAAAACGCCGTCCTTGAGGTCCCTGGTGTCCTTGAGGTCCTTTTCCCCCCTTGACCCTCACGTAACGTCAGGCTTTATCGTCTTCCTTGCCGCCTTGGACGTGGCGAAAGGAGGGAAGACGACATGAGGCCCCCGCCCTGGAAAGTGGGCGAGCTGGCCAAACGGACCGGAGTGTCCGTGCGGACGCTCCATCACTACGACGACCTCGGACTGCTCTCGCCGTCGCACCGCTCGGAATCCGGATACCGGCTGTACACCGGCCCCGACGTGCAGCGGCTCCAGCAGATCCTGTCGCTGAGAACCCTGGGATTCTCCCTGGACGAGATCAAGGAGCTCTTGAGCCGCCCGGGTATTACGCCGGAACGCGTGCTCCAGCTCCAGATCGCGAACCTGAAAGAGCGGATCGGGCTCCAGCAGCTCCTCTGCCGCCGCCTGGAGATGATCGCCGAGCGCTGGCGGGCGGACGAGACAGTCCCCACGGAAGAATTCCTGCAGATCATCGAGGAGACGCGAATGTACGAGAAGTACTACACCCCCGAGCAGATGGAAGAGCTCAAGGCCCGGCGCGAGGCCGTCGGCGACAACCGCATCCGCCAGGTCGAAGGCGAATGGCAGGAGCTGATGGCCCAGGTCCGGGCCGAGATGGACAAGGGAACCGATCCCGCCGACGAGCGCGTGCAACAGCTCGCCCGGCGCTGGATGGGCCTCGTCCAGGAGTTCTCCGGCGGCAACCCCGGCCTGGAAAAGCCCGCCGGCCGCATGTGGCAGGAGGAGCAGAACATCCACGGCATCGACACCGGCGGCATGCGGGAGTTGATGGGGTACATCCAGAAGGCCTTGCAGTCTGGGAAGCCCCAGTAAGGAGGATGGCCCTCTCGGTCCGATTGCGGGCTGGGAGGGCCGGTCCTACAGCAACCCCGCCTTCCGGGCCCTCCGGATCACCTCGCCCCCGAGCTTCCCGTAGGCCTGCGCCCCGGTGGACCAGCTCTCGAAGTCGAAGATCGGCCTTCCCGCGGCGGGGGCCTCGGCCAGCCGCACGTTGACGGGGATCTCGGCCCGGAACACCCTGGACCCGTACTTGTGGCGGATCGCCGCCACCATCTCGTCGGTCACCCGGGTGCGGTGGTCCACCATGGTCAGGAGGATGCCCAGCAACTCCGCCTTCTTGCCGATCCGCTCCCGCGAGGCGTCCACCAGCTCCAGGAACCCGCCGAGCGCTTCCGCGTCCAGGCGGTGGGGGGTGATGGGTACGATGTAGGAATCCGCGGCGGCCAGGGCGTTGATGGTGAGGATGGAGAGCCCCGGCGGGCTGTCCATGACGAAGACGTCATAGCGCCGCCGGAGAGGGGTGAGGGCCTTCTTGAGCAGCTTCTCCGGCTCCTGCTTGCGGGCGATGGCCACGTCCATACCGGCCAGGTCGAGCTCGCCGGGCAGGAGGTGGATGTTCTCGATCGCCGTCTCCACGATGGCCTCCGCGGCCTCGGCCTTGCCGGTCAGGACCTTGGCGGCGCCGGTTTGCACCTGGTCCCGGGGCACGCCCAGGGAGAAGCTCGCGGAAGCCTGCGGATCGAGATCGACCACCAGCACGTTGAGTCCGCTCCGCGCGAACGCGGCGGCGAGGTTGACAGCCGTTGTCGTCTTTCCGACGCCGCCCTTCAGGTTCGCCAAGGCCAGCTTCATGCCGTTCTCCTCCTCGAAAGAGAGAAAAACCCGCCGTTTCAAGGATGCTGCGCCGGAGATTGTACCGCGGCGGGGTGCAACTTACTGTAGGAGGCGACGTAGAGGGCTTAAGCGGGCGTGCGATAGGAGGTGTCACCGATGTTCGCAAAGCTGATGGGTCTGAAGACGGTTTCTCCCGGCGATTTACATCGATGGATGCAGGACAAGCCGGTGACGATCATCGACGTGAATTCTCCGCAGAGTTGGACCACGGCGCGAGTCCCGGGCGCTCGGAACCTTGATCCGGTTGGCTACGCGGCGGGCGATCTCCCCTCGGAGAAAAGCTCTACTGTTGTCTTCTACTGTTCCAACTTCATGTGCAGGAAGGCGCCCAACGCGGCCCGCCGTGCCGAGCAGATGGGATACAACAATGTCCACGTCATGTCCGCCGGCATCAGCGGTTGGCTTGGCGCGAAGCTACCCACGGAATCTGGCGCTCAGGGCTGAGCGGTCTCCGTCCTACGGCTCCGCCCCCAATTCACTCAATTCCCGAGTCCGCTTCTCCGTCAGTGCCGCCGCGATCTCGCGGTCCAGGGCTTCGGCCGGGGCGACCCCCTTCCAGCGGAGGCGGTAGAAGGCGATCCAGGCGTCGCGGTAGGGGATCCAGGCTCGCTGGGCGTCGCGCAGGACGTCCTGGCCGGCGGTGCCCGTCTCGAATTCCTTGTCGTCGGCTTTGGCCTGCGCCAGGATGGCCTTGTAGACCGTGTTCAGGGCCGCGTCGGCTTTCTTGAGGACGTCCGGAGTGGCCGCGGGGGCGCGCTTCTGGACGTAGCGCTCCAGGGTGGCGAGGAGATCGTCGTTGCGCTCGGTCTGACTGCCCAGGACCACGGCCGAGTAGATCGTGCCGCCGCGGTTAGGCTCGGCCATGTAGCTGGCGTCCGCGCCGGCGAGGTCTTCCGTCGCCTTGCGGAGGGCCGCGAACGCCGGCCGGGCTTCCGGGTTGAGAGTCCGCTCGGCGGCGGCGGCGCGGCGCTCCCACTCCGCGCGCTTTTTGTCGTGCTCCACGCTGGCGCACCAGCCGGCGCCCATACCGCTGGTGACGTGCTCGCAATAGTCGAGGTTCCCCTCTTCCTTGCCGTTGCGCAGTCCGTCGACGAACTGGAGCATGCTCCACTGCTCGAAGGGAGCCATCTCGTCGTCCGCCCGGCAGAGGAAATACATGGCCGCGCCGAGGTCGCGGGGCGTGCCCCAGCCGTTGGCGAAGATCATGGCGAGCTCGCGGTTGCAGTCGCCGCGCACGAGGCAGCAGCGGCGGGCCTTGTCATACTCGGGCTTGCCGTCGGGATCGTAAAAGTGGCCGAAGCAGTTCTTCTCCCGCTCGAAAGCCTTGCGGTCGGCTTCAGCCGGCCGGCCGGCGGGAGCGGGCAGGTAGCGCAGGAACGGCTCGCAGGCCTTCTGGGCGTCGTCCTCATCCCAGAAATCGTCCTGCGCGGTGAGAGGGAGGGACGCGAGAGAGCGCGAGCGCGATCCAGGACAGGATTTTCATGGTCAGAGGCCTCGTCGAGTTTCCCTACAGTATCTCACCGCAAGGTCGCGGGGTGCTATCTTGAGATCTCCGATACATCTCGTCCTCAGGAGGGAGCCCGCATGCCCGACAACGACATCGTCCGTTGCGCCATCCATCCCGCCGTCGGCATCGCCCGGGTGGGGAACGCTCCGGCTGACGAGTACTACCTCGCTCCGGAGATCCCGGGACAGGCCGCGCATCCTGGCGCACAGGGATACAAGAACAAGGACGGCCAGATCCGGCGCGAGGCGGCGCGGTTCCGCGTCTATGGCTACAACGCGGCGGGCGAGGTGGTGAAGGAGATCACGGCCGACGACGCCGAGATCACCTGGGAGGTCCACGTCGCCAACCGCAAGGCGGCCTGGTACAAGTTCCTCAACGCCCTCGATCTCAAGCAGTTCGTCATGATCCCCGACCATCGCAACGCGGGCCTCCGCCGTCAGGATCTGGTCATCGACCCTGGGGCGCGGCGGATCAGCGGCGCGAATCAGAGCGGTCCTCAGTACGCTTTCGATCATGGATGGATCTCGTTCCAGGAGGGGAGCCCTATTGAGGTTCCCCTGGGCGAGATCCGCACGGACGAGAAGGGACGCCTCCTCTTCATCGGCGGCGAAGGGAGCTCCGCCTCCTACAACGGCGCGAAGGCCGTCACCTTCGCCAACAACGACGGCTGGTACGACGACACGTCCGACGGCCCGGTGCGGGCGACGGTGCGCATCGGCGGCCGGGAGCTGGTGGCCGAGCCGGCGATGGTGGCGGTCACGCCGCCCAACTACGGCCAGGGACTTCACGGCCCCGTCACGATGTACGACGTGGTCTACGACCTCTACCTGCGGCAGGGCTGGATCGCGCCGCCGGCGAAGATCCATTTCTGGGAGCACATCTTTCCGATTTTCGCGCGGCTGGTCGGCAATCAGTGGGTGAGCCAGGGGGTCTATTTCCTTTTCGGCGCCGGCTCGCCCAGCGATCTCACCGATCCGGCGTACCTGGAGAAGCTCTCCAGCCCCGACCCCGCGCACCAGCCGGCGCGGGAGGCTCTGTTCCGCTGGTTCCGCCAGCCGCCTCCGCCCTGGGACGAGGACCCGAACCGCCGCGCCGAGCTGCCGCCTCCTGAGCCCGCGGGCCTGCCGCCGTTCTACGGCGACGGCGTCGATTACCCCAACATCACGATCTACGACCTCGCCGTCACCGCGACCCAGTACGAGTGGCTGCGGCGTTGGGCCGAGGGCGATTTCGAAACGGGCGAGCGCCGCGAGGAGCCGAAGAGCCTGAGCGACATCCCCCTGGAGCGGCAGCCGTCCGTGCTGGACCGCGCTCCTCTGGAGGACTGCCTGGGCGGGCCGTTCCATCCCGGCATCGAGCTGACGTGGACGCTGCGGGTGCCCATCATGTGGCGCGAGCCGCACGGCAGCCTTCCCTTCCGGCTCAAGGTGCTGGAGCCCGGCGCGGAGCCCAAGGATGATTACGGAGTCATGCTCACCCCCTCGGTGGCGCTGGGTCCCGGCGGGCCGCTCGACGGCAGCGGCCCCGGCACGCTCACGCGCTGGATGGGCATCCCGTGGCAGACGGACGAGGCGAGCTGCCTCTCCGGCTACAACACGTCGAACTACCTGCCGCTGCCGTCGTTCTGGGCCGCCCGGGTGCCGAACCAGGTGCTGGCGATGCAGTCCTACGAGCGCCTGCAGGATCCCGCCCTGCCGGCGGCCCAGAAGATGAAGCACCTCACCTACCGCCAGTTCTGGCTCCGCGACCTCAACGCCAGCGGTGCCTATCAGGACCGCATCAACAACATGGTGGCGAACTGGCACGCGATCGGGATCGTGACCGAGCAGCCGGTCCCGGGCGGCGCCGCCGAGCCGGGATGGCCGCATCGTTACTGGGTGGAGACCGGGCGCGCCGAGGAGTTCGTCGAGCCGGATCCCACTTTCGAGCAGGTGAAGATCGCCGAACGGCCGGCGGAGACGCCGGAGGAGGCGCGGGTGGCCCGCAAGGCGCTGCTCGCCGTCACGGCCGAGGCCCTGCCGGCGCGGCCCGAGACGGAACGCGCCGCGCATCCGAGGCCGCGGCGCCACGTGGTCCGTCGTGACCGTTGATCGAGAAGGTGGATGATGAAAAAGGTTGTGATCGTTGGAGGCGGCCCCGCCGGCGCGGTGGCCGCCCTCGTCCTGGCCCGGCGCGGGATCTCCGTGCTCGTCCTGGAGTCCAGCGCCGAGCCGGAGCGCAAGGTAGGGGAGTGCCTGCCGCCCAACCTCACGCCCCTGCTGCGTCACCTCGGGCTGGAGGATCTCCTGCCGCAAGACGGCCATCTGCGCTCGCTGGGCAACCGCTTCATCTGGGGATCGCCCCGGCCCGGCGAGCGCCCCTTCCTCGCCGGAACGCAGGGCGACGGCTGGCATGTCGACCGCCTCACGTTCGAGACCCGCCTCGTCGAGCGGTCGCAGTCGGCCGGGGCGGTGTGGTGGTGGGGGAGCCGGATCGTGAAATGTGATCGTTCCGGAGAGCGCTGGCGGCTGGAGACGCGGGACGGCGAGATCCTGGAGGCGGATTTCGTCGCGGACGCCACCGGCAGGGTGGCGCACATCGCCCGGCGTCTGGGCGCGAAACGGGTGCGCTACGACCGCCTCGTGGGCGCCGCGGGGCTGATGTGGAGCCAGACCCTCAAGCCGGAGACGGACTCCTACACGCTCGTCGAAGCCGTACCGGAAGGCTGGTGGTACTCGGCCCTTCTCCCCGACGATCGTCTCGCCGTCGCCTTCATGACCGACGGAGATCTCCTGGACCGCAAAGCCTGGCGCTCCATGCTGTCGCGAACGGAAGCGACGCGAGCCCGCGTGGAGGATCACGGGTATGTTCTGAGCAGCGGAACCCTGCGCGTCCTGCCCGCCGAGACCTCCCGGTTGGACACGATCGCCGGCGACGGCTGGCTCGCCCTGGGCGACGCCGCGGCGGCGTACGATCCGCTCTCTTCCCACGGCATCGGCTCGGCCATGGGCTCCGGCTTCTATGGGGGAAACGCGATCGCCGATCTGTTGGAGGGCCGTGCGGAGGCGCGGGATGCTTATCTGGAGGTGATGCAGAACGCGTACGGCGCGTGTCTGGATCTACAGAAGATGCACTACGCGCAGGAGGGGCGGTGGCCCGAGGCGCCGTTCTGGCAACGGCGGCAAGCCGAGGGATTATTGTCTGGAGACGATCAAGGCCTGAACAGCTCCAGCCGCGCCGAATACGTCACCGACTCTCCCGGCGCCAGGATCGCCATCCCCGTGTCCATCCCCGGCGCCCACTGCGATCCGAACGGGTCGGCCCAGTTGAGCTGCGGCTCGATCACAAAAAAGCTCTGATCGATCGGGGCGTAGACCTGGATGGCCTTGATGTGCGGCGACGCCGCGATCACGCGCAGGCCGTAGCCGGCCTCGGGATCGACGATCTCCGCCACCGCGTTGCCATCCGGTGACCGTTCGAGATCCACGAAGCAGTCGTCCAGGAAGAGGTCTCCCGCCGCCTTGCCGCCAGGCATCGAGAAGTCGTAGGGAGTCCCGGCGACCGGTACCACCTCTCCCGTGGGCAGCACCTCGTCGTAATCGTTCACCAGGGTGCGCTTGCGCGCGGGAATCCGCATGCGTCCCTGTTCGCGCTTGCCGCTCGGCAGCTCGAAATAGGGATGCCAGCCGATGCCCATGGGAAGCGGCTCGCTCCCCACGTTGCGGGCGGCGATAGTGATCTCGAAGGAATCGCTGGTGAGGATGTTTTCGAAAGCGATCTCGGCCGAGGACAGCCAGTGATGATCGAAGTCGCCGGCCTTGAAAGATGCGGTCACGCGGTCCCGCTCGTCCGTGGTCTCGCGGCGGACATCGTCCATGCGTGAAGCGAGCATGAGACCGTGCATCGCGTACTGCTGCGCGCCAGGTTGGCGGCCTCCCGCGTTGGCCGGCAGGCGGATCTTCTTGCCGAGGATTTCGGTCTCGATGCTCCGGCGATCCGGCGACAGCGTGCCGCGGATGCGGTTGGCGTAGGGGATCAGGACGGCCCCGCCCACCGCGTAGGAGTGGTTCCCCGCGAACGGCTCGACCGCCGGATCGAGGATGGCGCGGGCCTTCTCCAGATCGGGAGCATGGAGCAGATCGGTCTTGCCGCGGCCGGGGAGATGGGCGGTGATCTGCAGGGTCATCATCCCGCGCCCGGGCAGGATCTGCGCGCTCAGGAAAGCGGGGCGGTCAGTGTCCGGCTGAGGTCTCTGGAGGGTGACGACGGGGGCGCCGCCGATGTCGATGGGTTTGGAATCCGTCATGGTCAGCAATGATAGCGTTCTCCCGATGCGACCCGCCGACTTCAACCCCCTCGCCCGGTTCTCCAGCCGTGTCCGGAACTACGTCCTCTATCGCCCGGACTACCCTCCGGCCCTGGCCGACTTCGTCGAGAAGGATCTCGGGCTTGCCAGGGGCTCCGTCATCGCGGACGTGGGCTCGGGGACGGGCAAGCTCAGCGTGCTCTTTCTCGAACGCGGCTACCGGGTCATCGGCATCGAGCCGAACGACGAGATGCGGGAAGCCGCGGAGGATCTGAAGGAGAGGTTTCCGGACTTCGTCAATCTCGCAGGCCAGGCGGAAGCCCTGCCGCTGGAGGATGGCTCGGTCCAAGCCGTGATGGCGGGGCAGGCGTTCCACTGGTTCGATCCCGAGAAGACGCGCGCCGAGTTCCGCCGGGTCCTCGCGCCCGGCGGGCTGGTCCTGTTGATCTGGAACGACCGCAGCGTGGACGCGACGCCGTTCCTGCGCGCCTACGAGCGGCTGCTCACCGAGCGTTGCCCGGAATATTCGGAGATCGCCTCCCAATACGCGAATGAGGAGGTCCTCCGCGCCTTCTTCGGCGCCACCGGCTATCGCGAAGAAACGTTTTATAACGAGCAGGTCTTCGATTGGGAAGGATTGAAGGGCCGGGCGCTCTCCTCCTCGTACATCCCGGCGAGCGGACCGGAAGGCGAGGCCTTCATGGACGAGCTAAAGAAGCTCTTCGCGGAATATAGCGAGGACGGGCGGGTGGCGTTCGTCTACAACACCCAGCTTTTCTATGGGAAGCTGTAGCGCCCCCGGCGAGAGCCGGGGGCGGTTCAGACGACTAGGCCGGGTACGAGCAACAGCCCCGGGTCGGGCAGAAGAGGTTGCAGACGCCTCCCGGGCGGGCGGTGCAGTCCCGGTCGCGCCGGCAATACTGATCGTCGACGCATCCGATCAGGGGGCAGATGGCCGCTTCCGCCGCCTTGGGCGTGAACGACCCGGTGACGCCGAACGCCAGCACGAGAGCCAGAGGGATGGAGCGGAGTAGAGCCTTCCTCTTCATGCAAACCTCCTTCAAAGTTTGGCCGATCGAGGACGGACAGGCCGTCCCCGGTCGACGGTTCCGGACGCGGGGGCCTCGACGAGAGACCCCACAACTCTCAAGGTGCCTCCAGGTGGCTCTGGGGGGCAAAGGGAGCCTGCTAGTGGCTCGGCGCTGGGGCCGGCTGGGGCTGAGAAGGCGGGGTGAGGTTCAGCGCCGGCTTCTTCTGCCCCCGGTGGCAGGTGGTGCAGTTCACCTGAGGGCCCTTGAGATCGGCGATGGCCGGGAGCAGGCGGTTGTTGATCTCCTGGGTCATCGTCCACATCTGCCGCGCGATGGGCAGGTGGTGGTTGGGCTCGGCGGTCCAGTCGGCGGGGTTGTGGCAGAAGGTGCAGGTGACGCCCAGGGAGTCGGAGAACCCCTTCTCCATGATCAGGGGGATGCGGCCGGCGGGGACCCCCTTGAGGACCTGGATGTTCTTGAAGACCTTCTCGGCGGGCTCGTTCTCACGTCCGGCGATCTGCTTGCGGATTTCCTCCAGAGCCTTCGCCTCATCGAACGGCGGCTTGGCCGGCGCGGGCTGCGAAGGCGCCGGCGGCGTCCCCCCGCTGGGCGGCGGCGTCTGCTGGCCGGCGTAGGCGTAGAGGCCCGCCGTGAGGCAGGCGAGGGTCAGGATCAGGGTGCGGGTCCGCCGGATGGTCATCATCGGGTCTCCTTGAAAAGACTCGCGGAAGGATAGCAGACCCGCTACTTCCTCCTCTCACCCGCCGCCTCGGCCTCCCTTTCGAACCCCGGCAGGATGGCCTTGACGAACGCGTTCGAGACCAGGCCGACGATGGTGTCCCAGGTACTGGTGTCGGGGTTTTCGAGCGGACCCGAGATGTCGACGACGGTCGCCACCTGGTCGCGGGGCTCGTTCTCCAGGATGTGCGAGAGGCCGCCCACGACCTTTTCGTAGAGCTTCTTGAAAACCCCCTTCTCCTTGTCCTGCTCCCGGTCGTAGACGTCCACGTCCTTGAACAGCGGCTTGACGTAGCCGTCGATGCGGCCGTTGGCGACCTTCATCTCGGAGTAGATGGAGAAGGTCCCGCCGACCACGTCGAACTTGCCGTAGGCCCGCAGGACGTCGTTCATCGAGCGCAGACTCGCCTGTTCCACGGCCACCGCGAGGTCGAAGTCCGGCCGGCCGCCGTCGCTGTTGCGGAAGGTGCCCGAGGCGTTGCCGGAGCCGTTCCCCATGAAGGCGCCGGTGAGCTTCCCCTTGACCGGCCCGTCCCGGAAGCCGCTGGAGAGGTTCGTGGCCTCCAGGTCCGCGTTGGTCACGAAGAGGCGGATGCGGCGGTCCCGGGCCTGGGTGACCAGGCCGAGATGGCTGTCCTGGAGCTCGAAGCGGCCGATGCGGAACAGCATGGCGGGCGTCTTGTCCTGGGTGGCTTCCGCCACGACCTCCTCGCGCTTTTCCTCCTCGGCTTTGGTTTCGCCGATCTGCTGATATTCCAGCCGCAGCTTGCTGACGGTGACGTCCTCGATCCGCGCTTCCTTGTGCTTGGGACTGTATTCGAGTCTGCCGTTCGAGGAGAGGATGCCTCCCGAAAGGGAGAGGTCGGCGCGGGCGCTGACCGGCTTCAGGCGGTCGAGGGGGACCTGCCGCACCTGGTACTTCACATGGAAGCCGGGATGCGGCTTGGCCAGGAAGTCGGCGTGGCCGTCCACGACGCCGCGGCCGGTCCCGAAGATCACCCCGTCCGTGTGCACGGGAGAGGGATAGGTCCGGTCGTCGGAACGGAGGTTGCGGAGGTTCGACGCCGTGAAGTTCCAGTTCGAGATCTGGAGCGGCTTTTCGGGGTCTTCGTCGATGTAGACGATGTCGCCGTCCCGCACCTCGATGAGGTTGAACTTGAGGGGATAGATCGCCTGCAGGGCGTCCTGCCAGCCGCGGTCCTGGACCTCCACTTTGTCCCGGTCCTCCTGGCGCAACTGCGGCAGGTTGATGTGGACGCTCGGGCGGTCGAAGGTGGCGTTGGCGACCAGGTGGCCGTGCAGGATCTCCCGCCACTCGACGCTCGCGGTCAGGCGGGGGACGTTGGCCACCGGAGGCTTCGGGTTGGCGTCCTGCCAGATGACGGCCCGCTCCAGGGTCAGCGAGAGGCCCAGTGGGTTGAGGTGGGCACGGCCCAGGCTGACGCTGTAGCCCTGGAGGCGCTGGTTGATCTTGGCTTCAAGGGTCCGGCGGAGGTATTCGTCGAAGTGCCGGGCCACGAAGAGGACGAGCAGAGCCAGGGTGGCGCCAGCGATGATCCAGAGGAGGGTGCGCTGGCTCAGGGGATCTTTGGGATGGTGCTTGGGTCGGGATTCCGGCGGCGTTTCCGGCTCGGGCCGGTCGTGCCGCTCCTGGGGTCGTAAAGCTCGATTCAACATAACTGCCTCGGAGTGCCCCATTTACGGCAGGAGCGGCTCCGGGGTTGTGGTTCTGCAAGGGGTTTGCCAAGCCGGTCGCCCGAGAGGGGGCGGGGCTGGGGTAGACTCCGCCGCGACGGAGCCGACACCCCATGGACGAACGTGCCAATCCCGGGTTCGCCCGGCGTCTGACCCTGTTCGACGCCACGATGATCGTCATCAGCGGGATCATCGGGTCGGGCATCTTCATCAATCCGTATGTGGTGGCGCAGAAGGTCCAGACGCCGTTCCTGATCCTGGCGGTATGGATCGCGGGCGGCCTCATCGCCCTGTTCGGCGCGTTCGTGTTCGCGGAGCTGAGCACGGTGATGCCGCGGGTGGGTGGGCAGTACGCCTTCTTCCGCGAGGCGTTCCATCCCATGGTGGCCTTCCTCTACGGCTGGGGCCTCCTGCTGATCGTGCAGTCCGGGGCCACGGCGGCGGTGGCGGTGGCCTTCTCGCAGTACGTGGCGCGGCTGTTCTCGCTGCCCGAGGGATCGACCGCCTGGCTCGCCGCGGCCATCCTGATCGCCGTCGCCTTATTCCATGCTCTGGGGATCAAGCCGGGAGCGGTGGTCCTCAACGTGATCACGTTCACCAAGACGCTGGCGCTGGCGGCGCTGATCGTGGGGGCGTTCGTCCTGGCGCGGGACTCCGGCCTCGACTTCACGACGCCGGTGCCGCCGGACCTCGGCGGCCTGCCGCTGCTCTCCGCCTTCTTCGCGGCGCTGGTGCCGGCGATGTTCGCCTACGGCGGCTGGCAGAACCTCAACTACGTGTCGGAGGAGGTCAAGGAGCCGCAGCGCAACCTGCCGCGGGCGATCCTGATCGGCGTCTTCTGCGTCATCGCGGTGTACGTCTCGGCGAACGTGGCCTACGTCCACGTGCTCTCGGCGCCGGAGCTGGCGGCCACGCAGACGCCGGCGGCGGACGTGGCGTCGCGGTTGATGGGGGAGCCGGGGGCGAAGGCGATCAGCCTGCTGATCGTGGTCTCGACCTTCGGCTTCCTGAACCTGTCGCTGCTCTCGGCGCCACGGGTCTACTATGCGATGGCGGCGGACGGCCTCTTCTTCCGGCGCCTGGCCCGTCTCTCCCCGCGCTTCCGCGCGCCCACGGCGGCGATCCTGCTGCAGGGAGGGATCGCGGCGGCCTACGCCCTGATGAACACCTACGGGCAACTGCTGAGCTACGCCGTCTTCGCGGACTGGATCTTCTTCGGCCTCGCCGGCGTGGCGCTGATGGTCTTCCGGCGGACCCTGCCGGACGCCCCGCGTCCCTTCCCGACGCCCGGCTATCCGCTGGTGCCGCTGCTCTTCACGCTGGCGGCGATGGGGATCGTGATCAACATCTTCTTCACGGATACCCGCAACGCCCTGATCGGTACGGGGATTTTCCTGATCGGCGTGCCGGTGTATTTCTTCTGGAGCCGCCGGAAAAAATCGAGATGAAAGGCAGCGTCTACATGCGCTGGGCCAAGGACCACGCCGCGGCCCGGTATAACCTTGCCAACAGCGGCATGCTGGGCTGCTCGATGGCGGACCTGGAGATCCGGCTCGAGGACCTGCAACTGAACGGTCCGAACCGGGACGGCTACCGGCCTCTCCTCGAATCCATCGCCGAACGGTACGGCGTCGCGCCGGAGCAGGTGGTGACGGCCCAGGGCACCTCGGGGGCGAACTTCCTGGCGCTGTCCACGCTCGTCGATCCCGGGGATACGGTGCTCGTCGAGCAGCCGACCTATGAGCCGATCCTCGCCATCCTGGAATTCCTCGGGGCGCGCGTGCGGCGGTTCCCGCGCCGGTTCGAGAACGGATACCGGCTGGACCTCGACGCGATCGATGACATCGACGACGACGTGCGGCTGGTGGTGCTCACGAATCCGCACAACCCCAGCGGCGTGCTTCTTTCCACGGAAGAGGTCGCGGCAGTCGGACGGCTCGCGGAGCGGGCCGGGGCGCGGGTGCTGATCGACGAGGTCTATCGCGACGTCTACGAGGAAGAGCCGCGGAGCCTCGTGCACCTCGGCCCTCACGTCGTGGTCACCAGCAGCCTCACGAAGAGCTACGGCCTCTCGGGCCTGCGCTGCGGCTGGATCCTGGCCGCGCCGGAGATCGCCCGCCGCATGCGCTACGCCAAGGACTTCATGGAGGCCGTGAACCCGCTGCCGGCCGAGGGGATGGCCCTGGCGGCGTTCCAGCAGCTCCCGCGCTTCGCCGCGCGGGGGCGGTCCATCCTCGATCCCAATATCGCCGCGATCCGGACCTTTCTCGCCGAGCATGAGGAATGGCTGGAATGCGTGATCCCGCCGCGCTCGCTGATGGTCTTCCCCCGTCTTCGGAAAGCGGAAGACAGCGAGCCCCTCCACGACTGGTTGCGGGGACGGGAGACCTCGATCGTGCCGGGCAAGTATTTCGAGTACCCCCGGCACTTCCGCCTGGGCTTCGCGGTGGAGCCGGAAAACGTCCTTCAGGGGTTGAAAAATCTTGCCGAGGGGTTGCGGCGGGCGGGGTAGCGTCCACCCCCCCGTTCTGGCATATTCACCGGATGGAAATCCAGGAGCAGTGCCTCGACCTCGCGGCGTTCGCGCGGGACTCCGGTCCCGATCCCCGGAGCCGGGTCTCCGGCATGGCCGGCGGCCTGATCGGCTCCGAGATCCTCCGCATCGCCGGAGAGATCCGGGCTCTGATGCAGGCGGGCCGGCCGATCTGCAACCTGACCGTGGGGGACTTCGACCCCCGGCATTTCCCCATCCCGGCCCGGCTGAGCGCCGGCGTCCAGGCGGCCCTGGAGCACGGCGAGACGAACTACCCGCCGTCGAGCGGCATCGCCCGCCTGCGGCAGGCGGTGATGCGGTTCAACGAGCGCGAGCTCGGGCTGCGCTACCCGGAGGAGTCGATCCTCATCGCGGGCGGCGCGCGGCCGATCATCTACTGCATCTTCCGCACCCTGTGCGATCCCGGCGACCGGGTGATCTACCCGGTGCCGAGCTGGAACAACAACCACTACACGCACATGGTCGGCGCGCGTCGGCGTGCCGGTGGTCTGCCGGCCGGAGCACCGGTTCCTGCCCAGCCGCGAGGATCTCATCGGGGCGCTGCCCGGTGCCCGCCTGCTCTGCCTCAACTCGCCTCTGAACCCCACCGGCACGGCCTTCAAGCGGGAAGACCTGCTGGGGGTCTGCGAGGCGGTGCTGGAGGAGAACGAGGCCCGCGCCCGCCGCGGCGAGCGCCCGCTCTACCTCATGTACGACCAGATCTACTGGATGCTCCGCTTCGGCGACACGGTCCACGTGACGCCGCCCGAGCTGCTGCCGGAGATGGCGCGCTATACCCTGTTCGTGGACGGCATCAGCAAGGCCTTCGCCGCCACCGGGCTGCGCGTGGGCTGGGGCTTCGGGCCGGTGGACGTGATCGAGCGGATGTCGGCGGTGCTGGGCCACGTCGGCGCCTGGGCGCCGCGGCCCGAGCAGGTGGCCACGGTCGCCCTGCTGGAGGACGCGGCGGGCATCCGCGAGTTCCACGGCGTCTTCCTGCGCGAGGTCCAGGCGCGCCTGGACCTGCTGCACCGCGGTCTCCAGGGGATGAAGGAGCGCGGCCTGCCGGTGGACAGCATCCCGCCGATGGGGGCCATCTACCTCACGGCCCGCATCCATCCCTTCGGCCGCCGCACGGCGGACGGCGCGGAGCTGCGCACCAACGACGACGTGCGCCGCTACGTGCTGGAGGCCGCCGGCATCGGCCTCGTGCCATTCCAGGCGTTCGGCTCGACCGAGGAGGAGGGGTGGTTCCGCATGAGCGTGGGAGCCGTCTCGATCGCGGAGATCGAGGCCGCCCTGCCGAGGCTGGAGGAGGCGCTGCGGGCCGCCCTCGCTTCCAGCGCGTCCCCGGCCGCGTAGAGCCGGACGGGGACGCGCCGTCCTCCTCAATTCAATCCGTACACCTTGACCACGGCCTTGTGGCCCTCGAGGGACTGGGCGTCGTACCAGAAGTCGATCCGGCGGATGGTCCGGTCGCCGCCCTTGATGTCGATGACCCGGGACTCGCCGCCCGCGGGGACGACCTGGCGGAGGGCGACGTCCTGCGTGTCCCCGTTGGCGAAGTGGATCTTCAGGTCCCGGAACTCGACGGCCCGGCTCTCGACGCGGATCTTCAGGGAGCGGAAGGTCCCCTGCTTGCCGGCCTGGATGGTGTCGTGATCGAGCCGGTCGTTCACCGTCTGCTGGCCCAGGATCTCCCAACCCTTGTGCCGTTTCGCCAGGGCGTCGGACGGCAGGACGGCCTGGAGCAGAAAGAGAAGGGCGAGGGTCAGAAAAGCGAATTTCGATCTCATGAACGGTCTCCTTTGGGTTCCGCGGATGGAACACGCCGGCCGCGGAATTCCTGCGCTACTCCGGGTGCATGCAGGCCACACCCTGGGCGGTGGCGGTGGTCCGCAGAAGCTGGCGGCAGACGAACGCTTCGGCCGCCGTGATCTCGACGGGCGGATCGAAGTTGGCGCCGCAGGTGGGCGGCGGCGTACCGCTGTCCACGAACACGAATTCATTCTCCGCGCTCACCAGGGTGGTGAGGGCGGAGTCCTCCTGGCAGACGGCGGTCGCGGCCGTGCCGTTCACGAAGGCCTGAAACAGCGGGATGGCTTCGACGCACGGGCAGGTGGCCTCGCAGGGGAGGGGCTGGCCGGTGATCCTCTCGTAGCTCGCCCGGACGCGGGAGCAGGCGGTGGGAGACGCCTCGGCGAAGGGGCTGTCGCAGTCCATGGCCTCGCAGTAGGCCGTACAGAGGCCGTAGGCGGCGCCGCTCTGACTGTCGCAGACGGTCTCTTCGGACGGCGTCTGTCCGTCGGGCGTTTCGGCCCGGGAAGGGCCGGTTGAAACAAGCAGGGAGCCAAGGAGCAGGACCGAGACAATCTTTCTCATCTCATCCTCCAGAGTGGAACGTTGTGCCAACGGCCACTCCCCTTCCCGGATCAGAGACTGCAAACCACGACTTCAAGGAGGATTTCACGATAGACCAGCCGCGCCGGTGGAGCAATCTTTGTCGCTCTTGGCGATGGGAGCATTGACGAACGGAAAGATTTTACTTGACCCCGGAAGTGCTTCTTGACCTCGTACGCGCTCCGGAAGCAGACTTCCGCCTTCATCGGCCGGCTCCGAACGCCGGCCGGTTCCGAGAGAGGACCGCATGCGAATCCTGGTAGCCCTGGGCGGCAACGCCCTGCTGCGCCGCGGTGAGGAGATGTCCGCGGAGAATCAGAGGAAGAACGTCCGCATCGCGGCCGAGGCGCTGGCGCCGCTCGCCCGCGAGCATCAGCTCGTCATCACCCACGGCAATGGCCCCCAGGTGGGGCTGCTCGCCTTGCAGAGCGCCGCCTACCACCAGGTCAGCGCCTACCCTCTGGACGTGCTGGGGGCCCAGACCGAGGGGATGATCGGCTACATGATCGAGCAGGAGCTGGGGAACATCCTGCCCTTCGAACAGCCGTTCGCCACCATCCTGTCGATGGTCGAGGTCGATCCCGACGACCCGGCGTGGGAGAACCCGACCAAGCCGATCGGGCCTGTCTACACGGAGGAAGAGGGGCGGCGGCTGGCGGAGGAGAAAGGCTGGACCCTGGCGCCGGACGGCCAGGGCTTCCGGCGGGTGGTGCCCTCGCCGCGGCCGAAGCGGATCTTCCAGGTCCGCCCCGTCAAGTGGCTGCTGGAGAAAGGGTGCATCGTGATCTGCGCCGGCGGCGGCGGCATCCCCACCATGTACGCCCCGGGGCGGAAGCTCCACGGGGTGGACGCGGTGGTGGACAAGGACCGCGCGAGCGCGATGCTGGCCCGGGAGCTGGAGGTGGACCTCTTCATCATGGCGACCGACGCCGACGCGGTCTATCTCGACTGGGGCAAGCCCACGCAGCGGGGCATCCGCCGGATCTCGCCCGAGGCGCTGAAAGCCTACGACTTCGCCGCCGGGTCCATGGGGCCGAAGGTCGAGGCCGCCGTCGAGTTCGTGGAGCGGACCGGCAAGACGGCGGTCATCGGCGCGCTCGCCGACGTCGAGCGGATCGCCCGCGGCGAGGCGGGCACGACGGTGTCGAGAGAGGTGGAGGGGGCCGAGATCTATTGAGGGCCTGGGGCGGCCCCCCAGGGCCGCCCCAGCGGGGATGAGGGTCAATCCTGGAAGACGTCCAGGCTGGTCAGGCGGAGCCCCTTGGCGGTGAGCTCCCGCCACTTGGCGAGGAAGGCGGCCTGGGGGACGCCCAGGACGACGTCGCCGCGTTCTCCGGCCCGGGCGACGCCGTCGAAGAGGCGCTTGTCGCCGTCCTTGTAGCTCTCCACGTCCACGACCTGCCACTCCTTGCCCTTGAGGCCGTTCCACTTCGACTGGAAGGCGCCCTGCTCGAGGCCGGTCCAGAGCTCCGTGGGCTCGGACCGCTGCAGGAAGGGGCCCGCGTAGAGGAGGGAGCTGCCGGAACGGTAGACCTCGATCTCGAGCACCTGCTGCCCCTTGAGCGAGGCGAGCTCCTTGACCTTCTCCAGGAACTCCTTGCGGGTCTGGCCCACCCATAGGTTGTGGGCATCTCCGAGGTCGCGGTAGAGGCCGGCCCACCTCTGACCGCTCTGGTAGACGTCCAGGTCGATCAGGCGCTTGTTCCCGCCGGTGACCCGCTTGTAGACGTCCGCGAACTTCGCGAAGTCCATATCGGTCAGCAGGACCATCTCCTCGGGGCTGGGCCGGAAGATGCCGTTCCAGAGGCGCTTGCCGCCGTGCTCGAAGGTCGAGAAGGCGAAGATCTGGAGACCCTGCGAGGAGAGCTCGTCCAGCCGCGCCTTGAACTTCGGCCACTCCAGGCCGATGAGCACCGCCTGCCCTTCTTTCTGGGGATTGAAGGCGCCGGCGAACAGGAGAGGCGCCGGAGGCTTCGCCGCGCGGCCCGGTTTCGCCGCGGCGGGCGGCGGCGCCGGCGGCGCGAGGCCGATCTCCAGGCTGTCGGCGACGATGCGGACGCGCACCGTGCCCTCGTCCTTGTTGCCGATGTCGAGCCGGTAATCTCCCCCGGACGACACGGCCACCGTGCCGGTGCCCACCTTGTCCCAGGTCGCGCCGAAGATCCCGTCGTCTTCCCAGACCGTACACTGGACGGTGACCGGGAAAGTCTTGACGTCGATGCCGCGGTCGATCGTCACCGAGTGCTTGGTCTTGGCCTCCTTGCCGGCGAACAGCTCGGCCTCCTGGCCTTGCGGACCGCAGCTCAGCTTCCACTCGCAGCCTCCGCCCTCGGCGCAGCGCTGGACGGTCATCTGGGCGAAGGTGACGCGGCCTTCGGCCGCGGCCGGGGACGGGCCGCCCAGCAGGAAGGCTCCTCCGAGGACGAACGGCACCAGGAGCGAGACACCCGGGGCCGAAGCGCGTTTCAGCCCTCGAACTGCTAGCGTTCTCATAAGACGGGCTCCTTTCAGGGAACGAGATATGGGCTCATCCTAATACCTGAAGGTGCCTCTCGTCATACCCTGTGGGGTGGGACGGCGCAAACGGCCCCTCCCTGACATAGAGTTGCCGCCCGAAATGCGCGTCCTTTCGACCGCCATCCGCTCGCTCTCCCGGGAGCTCTGCCGGAGCCCGGCGTTCCTGCTGCTCTCCGTCCTCACCCTGGCCCTGGGGATCGGCGCCACGTCCGCCATCTTCACGGTGGTCCATTCCGTGCTGATCCGCCCGCTGCCCTTCCCCGAGCCCGACCGGCTGGCCGGGATCTGGCACAGCGCGCCCGGGCTCAACATGGAGAAGTTCGAGCACTCGGACGGCACCTACCTCCTCTACCGCCAGAACAACCGGGTGCTCGAGGACCTCGGGCTGTATCTGGACAGCTCCGTCACCCTGACCGGCGGCGACCGGCCGGAACGGGTGGGCGCGGCCGACGTCACCGGCTCCCTGTTCACCGTGTTCGGCGTGCCACCGGCCCTGGGCAGGACGATCCAGGAGGCGGACCAGAAGCCCGGGGCGGAGAAGGTGGCCGTCCTCTCCGACGCGCTGTGGCGGCGCCGCTTCGGGGGCGACCGCGCGGTCTTGGGGAAGACTCTGAGGATCGACGACGTCGAGACGCGCATCGTCGGCGTCATGCCCGCGGACTTCCGCTTCCCCTCGGCCAGGACCGAGCTGTGGACCCCCATCACGCTCGACCCCGCCGCGCTCACGCCGGGCAACTTCAACTACCGGATCGTGGGCCGTCTCCGCCCCGGGATCTCCCTGAAGTCCGCCGGCCGGGACCTTTCGCAACTCGTCTGGCGGATCCCGGAGGAATACGGAGACTCCGGGATCAACCGCGGGATGATCGAGAGCTCCAAGCTGCACGTCGTCGCCACCTCGCTGCGGGACGACACCGTGGGCGAGACCGAGCGGGCCCTCTGGATCCTGCTGGGGAGCGTCGGCTGCATCCTGCTCATCGCCTGCGCCAACGTGGCCAACCTCTTCCTGGTGCGCGCCGAGGGGCGGCGGCGGGAGATGGCGGTGCGCGCCGCCCTGGGGGGCACCCGCCGGGACGTCGCCGGCCTCTTTCTGAGCGAGGGAACCCTCCTCGGCCTGCTGGGCGGGGCCTTGGGGTTGAGCCTGGCGGCGGCCGGCGTGCGCTTGCTGGTGAGCCTCCGGCCGCCAGGGATCCCGCGCCTGGAGGAGATCGGCGTGGACCTGACCGTCTTCGCCTTCACCGTGCTCCTCTCGCTGCTCGCCGGCCTCGGCTGCGGCGGTTTCGCGGCCCTCCGCTACGGCCGCACGGGACTGGCGGCGGTCCTCCAGGAAGGCGGGCGCGGCGGTACGGCGGGCCGGGAGCGGCACTTCGCCCGCAACGCCCTGGTGGTCACCCAGGTGGCCCTCGCCCTGTTGCTGCTGATCTGCTCCGGGCTGACGGCGCGCAGCTTCTGGCACCTGCGCAACGTCAACCCCGGCTTCGATCCCGAGGGCGTCCTCACCCTGCGCCTGGACCTGCCCGAGACCCAGTACAAGGACGCGGCCGCCACCGGGCGCTTCGTCGTGCAACTGCTGGAGCGGGTGCGGGGCGTGGCGGGGGTGGTGAGCGTGGGCACCGTCGCGCCGCTGCCGCTCTCCGGCGAGGATTCGCGGAGCGGCTACACCTTCGAGGACTTCCCGCTGCCGGAGAACCAGGTCCCGCCCATCCTCGGCAACCGCTACGCGAGCCCCGGGTACTTCCAGGCCCTGGGCATCCCGCTGGTCGAGGGGCGCGTGTTCGACCGGCTCGATCCGGAGCGGCAGCCGGCCGAGGTGGTGGTAAGCCAGGCCCTGGCGCAGCGCTTCTGGCCCGGCAAGAGCGCCGTGGGCAGGCACCTGGTGAGCGGACGCGTCACAGAGCCCAGCGAGTATCGCTGGTACACCATCGTCGGCGTCGTCGGCAGCGTGCAGCAGCGGAGCCTGGACGAGGAGCCGGACCAGGCGGTCTACTACCCCGTGGTGCGCCCCGCTCTCAGCGAAGGCGAGCCCTATGCGCCCCGCAGCTTCAGCCTGGTGGTGCGCGGCCAGGATCGAGCCCGCGGCCCTGGTCAAGCCGGTCCGCGACGCGATCTGGTCCCTCGATCCCAACCTGGCCCTGGCCGAGGTGCGCCCCATGGAGGACGTGGTGGAGCGCTCCATGACGCGCACCTCCTTCACCATGCTCCTGCTGGTCATCGCCGCAGCGGTGGCCCTGCTGCTGGGGGCGGTGGGGATCTACGGCGTCATCTCCTACGTGGTCAGCCACCGGACGCGGGAGATCGGCGTGCGCATGGCCCTGGGAGCGAGCCGGCGGGACGTCTCCCGCATGGTCCTGCGCGAGGGCCTGGCCGTCACCCTGCTGGGCATCGGGATCGGTCTCGCCGCCGCGCTGGCCGCCACGCGCCTGATGCTGACCCTGCTCTACGGCGTCAGCCCCACCGATCCGGCGACCTTCGCGGCCGTCCCCGTGCTCCTCGCCGGGGTCGCCCTGCTGGCGAGCTGGCTGCCGGCGCGGCGGGCCTCGGCCGTCGAGCCGCTACGAGGACCACGCTGATCCGCTACGGAGGTGAGAGCGCGGCCGCGGGATGAACCGCGGCACGCGGGCGCTGTAGTCCACGTACGCCTGACCGAAGCGCTGCCGCAATTCCTTCTCCTCGATCACCACGATGATGAAGATCGCCACGATCGTCAGGGCCGCGGCGACGTAGAGGCCGGCGTAGTTGCAGAACAGCGCCCAGCCGGCGCAGCCGAGGATGAACTCGACGTAGCGGGGATGGCGGATGCGGCTGTAGATCCCCTCCTGGAGCAGGCCGGGTCCCTTCCCCTCGGGAGCGACCTCGGGGACTCCGGCGAGGGTCCGGAACGAGAGATGTTTCCGCCGTTTGCGGCTGATCACTGTCGAGATCACGATCAACGGCAGAGCGGCGAGGATGGCCGGCAGGCTGGTTCCGAAGTCCCGTCCCAGAAGGCGGTCCCGCAACGGGACGAGGGCGAGCATCCCGCCCACCAGGAAGACCCCCAGGAAGACGAACGTCCACCGCGCTCCCACGCGGCGCCAGAAGCCCACGAAGGGATGGACGATGAACCAGTACAGCACCGCCGGCGGCAGCGAGATCACCAGCAGCACACCCATGACGTAGCGGATGGTCTCCAGGAGCTTCGTCCAGTCCATAGCGAGGTCACCCATGGCTTCATCCTACTAAACGTTAGGAAGATCTCCGCGGAAATCAGGGAGCATGGCCGTCTAAGGGCATGCGGGGATCGGGCGCTGCCGCCCTTTCCCTCTACTGGACCAGCGGAGGAACCATGGCGCAGAGTTACTCGTTCGGTGCAACGACCTTCTCCCAGTTCGTCTGGCTGAAAGGTGGAGACCTGTTCAAGAATCCCGACTTCCTCGAGATCGAAATGAGGACTATCGGCAAATTTGGCGTTGAGGTCTGCCGCCCCGACAGCAGCGTCGCGTGCAGCGCGCAACGCGACAACGCCCACGCCGGTTGGCATACCTTCAACTTCCATCAAGGTGGAGAGTGCGGTGCGGGCATTCCGCAGGGTGACTACAAGATCAAGCTCACCAACCTGGCCTCAGGCAGCCGGCAAGTCAGAGCCGGTCGCCTCGAATACGACGTCTAGAAACTGTCCTTAAAGGATTCGACAGGGCGCCGTGTCCCTTCGTTGGATGCGGCCCGCAGGGCGTCTCTGCGTTTTTCAGGCCACCTTGCTTTCGGTGAATCGCTGGCCGGAGTAGTGCTTTTAGAGGGGGAGGTGGGAAAAGAGCGGGGGCGTCCGTCCAGTAGAGCTGGAGGCTCCTCATGGCCGGCGAAGACAAGATCAGAGCCCTGCGACGGGGCAGGCGAGAGATTACTCAGGATGAACCGTGCACCTTTTCTTTCAGTGAAGACATAGTAAGGATCGAGATCGGTCAAGATGGTAGCGACCAAAAGCTGATCTTCTATACTGATCCCAAGAACACACTTATAAAGTGCCGCGTCTTTTCGAGACTGGAAATCCATCTCCTGGCGCGGATTGCATGGCTCCCCCTCTCAGCAAGAGTCAATCTTGATGTCATCTATGACGTTCAAACCAAGAAATTCATACGACTGCATATGGGTGGCCCTGCGTTGCCCAGCAGGCAACCGGGAAATCTCCTCAATGCCTGGCGGCAAAAGAAGATCGACCAATGGAGCCAGTTGCTCGCTCCCGGTATCGATTACGGGAGCCGGTTTCTCGAAGAGATCGGCGATCCGGACCTGTCGGATCCGAAGGACGCGATCGAAGGCGTCCTCGTATCGTTCGCGTCGTTCCGTGACCCGGTCAGCAGACAGCCCGGCAATAAGCACTGGACGCCTGTCCTAGAGTGTCTGGCGGAGCTTAAAAAGAAAAGTCATCTGACAGCGTTCGGGACGCGCTTCGAGATCTCGGAGGACGAACGGACGATCCGGCTCGTGCAGGTCCCCAAGGCGCTTGTCGACGGCCAGGTGGAGCCCACCCTCGATGCCAGGACCTGGATCGTCGGAGTCATGGGGGCTCCTTATGTCTGGGGCCGCTCGGTCTGGAATGACTTGCTGGGTGAGCAGGTCAAGGCGTCGGAGCTCGACTTTCAGCACGGCTCGCTTTTCACTCCGCTGCTCCTGGAGGCGGCCGGCTCCAACTCGCACCTGGACTGGAACCTCGTCTACGAAAAGACCGAAAACATCGCTCCCGGTCTTTTTGGAAGGCCGGCCACCCTCCGGTCTATGCAACTAAGCTCCAGGATCGACAACAAGGGAGTGAAGGTCAATTTTCCCTTGCTGCGAAATCATCTGAGCTCTCCCATCGAGGCGGAGATAATCCCTCCCTACCTGTTCCTGTCCGATCGGGAGATCGGCACCCGGGAACAGATGGCGGTGCGCCTGGAGTGGATCGTGGACACGGTCTTCCGCCCTGGTCTGTCGCTGACCCTGAAAAAAGATGTTCATCTGAAGCTTCCCGAGAACGCCGTGAACCGGTCCGTCAGGATCGGCGCGCTCGACATCACGTTCGCGCACAAGCCTCTCGCGCGGAGAAGTCAGACGCAGCCCGAGTTGCGCTGGGACTTCATCCCGAGCCAGCACCCCGACCCGGATGGGCTCTATCAGCCTCGGGAGGCGTTCATCGAGATCGACTGGGCCGTCGAGGCCATCTCGCCGGGTGGTCAAGACGATCTGACGGGTGAACTCAGCACGGACTGCGACAAGAACAGCCTGAACGCCTTGAGAGAGCCCGAGCGAGCCGAGCGGGCTCTCGAATGTGATTTCCAGCGGGAGCGGCCTCTCGTAATTCCTCTCCATCAGCGGCCGGCTGCCCAAGGCGATCCGCCTCTCATCTTGAACGTCTCGGAACGGGCCCGTTTGAGAGATCTGCGCAGGATCGATCTCGTCTTGCGCCGGACCGATGGAGCCGGCGATCCCGGAGACGAGTTGAAGGAGCTGGAAGTCTGCTTCCCAGAGAACGAAAAGAAGATGGACCGCGTCGCCGTCCTCGACCGCGAGCCCTTCCTTGTCGCCAAGGTCAGTTTTCCCGCCCTGGGATCCCTGGAGAACGCAGCGGCGGGCAACGAATTCGCCAACTGGCAGAGCTACGGGTCCGATGCCGGCACGTGGCACATCCGCTTTCCCAACGCTCAGAACTTCTGCCTGACGCTCCCTCCGCAGGGCGTGGGCGAGACCATGGAAAAACGGAAGGAGCACAAGCAAGGCCTGCCGGAGGGAGACCTCGCGGACTTCCGGCTCTCGCCGCCGGCTTTCCTGGCCATGCGGGAACGGTATTACCGTCAGAATTTTCCCGAAGCCCCCTGGAACCTCCGCCGCTTGTTGAGCGATCCCGAACGCGAGCTTCCAGGCGCCCATCTGGAGCACCTCCAGTATGAGCTGCTCTACGGCCTCTCCTGCCGCATCGATTATCCCTTCATGCGTCTCGCCGAGATCTCCGCGCTGGTGGGAGATGTCATAGGTCCGCTGCCGCGCAACCCCGCCTGGGTGCCCTTCAAGGACGCGAAGGTCGACGGCGAAGCCCAGGGGGACTACCTCCAGGCGCGGCGGCGATGGGCCAGCCTGGCGCAACGCACCCGCCAGCGTCTCGGGATCTTCGAGCTCTGGGACATCCGCAAGCTGGATACGCTGGAGCTGAAGGAGGACGTGACCTGCTGGATCCGGCAGATGCCCGGGGATCATCAGTTGACAGATGATCCAACCGAGGAACCCGGTGACGATAAGAAGAGGCCCAAGACGCTGCCTGACGGACTCGTCAAGGTTCGCAAGGCGGACCTCGCCAATCCCGTTCCCCTCGATCCCGACGCTCCCGATCCCGGCCTGAAGGGCGGGGCGACCTGGGGATTCGAGAGCCGCAACATCTATCAGGCGGTGCTGCGTCCGCACGATGAGAAATGGCCGCGGTCGAGCGGCGCGGCGATGAAGGACACGCGCCTCTCCGCCCTGGGCGGCTACGGCCACCAGATGGCCGCCTTCGACAACTGGCGCACCAAGATCCTCGCCGACGTTTCCATGGGACGGACCTGGTCCTACACCTTGGAACGCATCGGACGTATCGGCGTCTGCTGGAATCGTTGCAAGCACGTCATCGTCTACGAGCGCACCGTGGTGAGGTCGCCGCTGTTCGGCCCGACTGAAGACGGCAAGCCCGACGGGCAGAACAAGCACGAAGGCCGCGCCGTGCTGCGCAAGGTGGACGAGTTCGTCGAGGTCCTCCAGAACAGCCGGCGGTATCCCGACCAGGGGAAGGGCGACGCCAAGGCCACCGGCTTCGTGACGGAGTGCTCGTTTTCGGAGGACCCCAATCAGGTGGTGCGTTTCCGGGTGCGCGGCTCGTGGGGCACGGACGTCGGAAACGTGGGTTGGAAGATCCCGATCTGGCGTCCCGGCGAGGAGCCGGCGGAGCTCTTTCCCAAGCCGGTGGTCCACTTCACGGTCATGGCCAGCGTGGACGGCGAGAGCGTGCCGCGGAAGGTGGCCATCGCCAATCCGGAGAATCTGTACTTCTACACGGACACCACGGTGCCGCCCGAAGCCCTGGACAATCCTTCGGTCGACCTCTCCAACACGGACGCTTGGACGCCGGTGGAGGGCGTGGACTTCGTGGATCAGGCGCGCCCGGCCGCGGCTGGGGACAACGCCTTCGCTTCCGGCTCGCTGAAGCAGACGAGCGCCGGAGACACGGTGATGCCGATCGGCTTCGGCCCCTGCACGTTCCTGATTGAGCCGGCCGAGCACACGGTGGATCTCCTGGCGCATCGCAAGGGCGATCCCATGGGCGCGCTGCTGTCGTCGGTGACGATGTGCCGGGCGGACCTGGGCGAGAAGCTCTCCGATTTCTCGAAAGTACTGGCGACCGCACAGACGAAAGTTGGAGAGCTGATCGAAGCGGGGATTGCGGCGCTTCCGGCCGATCCCCGCCGTTTCGATCCCGCCGACGTCAAGGGCGCTTTCCAGAAGCTTTGCGCGAGCGTCAAGGGAGAAGTCAACAAGGCTCTGGCGGGCCCACGGGCTCAGTCGGAAGATGCCTCCAAACGAATCAAGTCCGCGGAGGAGCTGGTCAAGGACCTGAACCAGCAGGCCATAGAGAGCATCGCCAAAGGGTCGCAGAAGATCCTTCGCTTCCCGACGGAGCTTGCGGTGAGCTTCGAGACGGATAAAGAAAAGCTTGCGGAAGCCCTGAAGCTTGAAGTCGCGAAGATGTTGGGCCAGGTGAGCCTGCTGCCTTCGCTCACGGCGTACCTCTCGGACGTTCAAGGCGCTCTACAGATCCTGCGCTCATCCATCGCCTCCGCCCGGGATGAGGTCAAGGGGATCGTGAAGCCCGGCCTGGAAACCTGGTTGGGAGACCCGGATCTGCTGCGTCTCCCCGAGCTTCTTCAGCGTCTTCGATCCTATCGAGCCAAGCTTCAAGCCGTCTCGCGGAAAGTGCGGGAGCTGACCGAGAAAAGCTCGACGCTGGACCAGGGAGGTACGCCCGTGCCGGTCGGTCTCGGACCCCGCTGGGCTCAGGTGAAGCTGGGTCTGGCGGCTCTCGCCGAAAGCTTGAAGAAGGCGGATTCCATGCTGGCCACGGCAGAGAATCTGTTGGCCACTGCGAAGGAGCGCCGCCAGAAGCTCAAGGAGCTTCTGGCGGAGCGCCTCAAGAACCTCGATCAGCAAGCGAAATCGTTGGATGAAAAGATCGTCGAGGCTGACAATTCCCTCAAGACGCTGCGGGACAAGATCAAGCTGGCTGAGGAGGGAAGGCTTGGCGCCGTCAAGCTTTTTGCGGACAAAGCTCTAGAGCGAGCGGTCCAGGCGATCGGAACGGGTCCAGGTAGCGTCAATCTTCCCGCGGTCCAGGCAGCCTGGGAAAACGCGGTCAAGGACGAGGTCGACGAGCTACGGAAGAGGCTCACCGAAACCTTGACCACTCTTCATGGTGGGGCAGCCGAGTTCTTTGTCGGATTGAAGGACGTTGAGAGTGTCATTCCGACGCCTAAGGAAGTTGAAGACGAGATCCAGGCCCGTTGCGAGGCCATCGAAAAAGGATTTGACGCGTTGCTGACGGAGATCAAGGACAAACTGGATATCGACCATCAGGTCGCGGAGGTCCGTCGTCTGTTGGAGCGATACCGGGACGACGCGGTTCAGGAATTGGAGGCCCGTTTCGGCGGCGGCATCAAGGCCGCGCGGCAGGTCCTGGGCGTGGTGGAGTCGAAGAAAGACGACGTGCTCAAGCTCGTGCGCGCCTTCGGCACGCCGCCGGACGTCTCGGGACTCAAGTTCGATCGTCCGGAGGTCGCCTTCTTCTACAACGAGCTGAAGGACCGCGTGAACGTCACGCCCGTGATCGCCCGGGCGGCCCAGGCGGCGGCGATCGTGGATGCTTTGAAACCTTTCGGCGTCGATCTGCCGGTGAAGGAGCTGGGGGAGCAACTAATCCCCGCGGAGCTGAGGAACTTCGATGTTTCCTCGATTCTCCCTAACATCGCGGGCATCCCTCTGAAGGATCTCTTCTCCGGCCTCAAGATGCCCGCCGGCTCCGGCGACGCCGTCAAGGTCCGGCATGGGCTCGATCCGCAGACGCGGCGCGCCTGGGTCAACACCGAGATCAATTTCCAGGCGAGCGAGAACGCCACCCTTTTCGCCGTCGGGCCGCTGGCCGTGCGCGTGAACCAGCCGACGTTCAAAGCCCAAGCGCGCATGGAAGCCGACCAGCAGGGCATCCGGCAGCGCCAGGTCAGCGGCGAGCTCCGGGGGGACTGGCTGCTCCAGATCGGCGGCTTCCCCTTGATCACGTTCCGGCAGACGCCGCTGACTTTCGACGAGGACGGGCGCATCAACTTCAAGGTCAATCCCCAGGACGTCCAACTCGCGCCGGCCCTCGATTTCATCAACGACCTGATGAGTGCGATCTCGCCTGGCGGGCTGACCACCCGCTTCGACGGCGACGGCGTGGTCTCCACTCTGGACCTGCCGATTCCGGACACCCAGGTCGGAGCGTTCGGCTTCTCCGGGCTCAAGCTCTGCGCTTCGATGGCCCTGCGCTATGGCAGCGGCGACTTCAACATCGGCGTCACGGCGGGGCTGGCCCGGAGAGACGCGCCGTTCACGTTGACGGTCTTCATCCTCGGCGGCGCGGGATATCTGGAGCTCGGATCGCGATATCACCCCTCCACAGGAAAGGTCTACGCCACGGCGGACATGGCCATCGCGGTGTCGGCGAGCCTGGGGATCGCCCTGGGGCCGATCCGCGGCAGCGTCGCCGTGTATCTCGGCGTGACGGCGAATTACGACAGCGCGCGAGGCGGCGGGCTGGTGGTGGGCTTGATGTTCATGATCCGCGGCCACGTCTCGGTGCTCTCGATCGCCTCGGCGACGATCACGCTGCGCCTCGACGGCCAATATCAAGGCGGCGCGATGGTGGGGACGGGACACCTGGAGATCAAGATCAAGATCTGCTGGTGCTTCACGCTGGAAGTCAGCGAGTCGGTGAAGTACACGCTGGGCCGCGTGGGCTCCAACCAGCGAGCTTCCCTGGGGGGCCCGCGGCCCGTGGCGCAACTGGCGTCTCTCAACGGGATGGCCGCGCTGGGGATGGAAGAGGAACCCGTCAAGATCGACAAGATCAACCCGGAGAAGCTCAAGGCGGCCGTCGAAAACTATCTGGACATGCTGGTGTAAGGAGTCTGCGATGGCGGATCTGATCCTGTTGCCGACGCTGGAAAGGCTGCATCCCTACGACGATACGACGGCGAAGTTGGTGGCCTTTGGCCTCACCTTCTCTGTGGCTCTAGGCAAAGATCGCACTCCTGTACCGGGGTCCGTGGAAGAGTCATTCCTGAAGCCCTGGGATTGGAGGCATGGCAACCTGTTTCGTCCGATCGAGCAGGTTTATCTCTTCTCCCTCGGCGGTGCAAAGTCCGGCCCTTTTCCTGTCGAGCAGAATATCGACCCCAATCCGACGTCAGCCTTCCGCAAGGCCCTGACCGGCCGTTTCGGCGAGCTCAGGGAGAGCAATCTCGCCGACTGGGAATGGCATGAGCCGGACGAGAAGAAGACCGCGATCAGTCGCCAGAAGAGGAGTTGGCCCGCGTTCGTGGGCAAGCCTCGCTGTATCCCTATCCGCTTCCCCAGGGCGTCGGGCTCTCCTCCCGTCTGAAGGACAGGGTCCCCGAGACTCAACTTCCGGCGCAGGATTTTGTGGCCGTGGCGCCCGTCCTCAATCTTCTCCACGAGGGTTGGAATCTTGTCTTGGCACCTGTCTTCAAAGGCGGCGAGCAACAGTCGAAGCGGATGACGTTCTCCTACGAATTGACGCAGGCAGATCCGGTACCGGTACCGACCGGAGCGCCGCCGGCCGACCCCGCGTCCCGCCCCCATCACCGCCGACCTCGCCCCCGTTCCCCATCGAAGTGGAGACCATGGCCTGCGCGCTGGCAGAGTCCTCCTCGAACAGTTACTTCAACTTCAAGGACCTGTGGGTCCGCATGAAGCCGGAAGACATTTCGAACTCGGAATGGCGGACCGGGCTGGAAGCCCGACTTGCCGAGCAACTGCACGTGGCACGGGTCCTCGTCGATTGGCTGGTCGAGGAGATCCAGAAGGAGCCGCGGCCGCCGCTGTCCGATTATCCCGTGATCGCCTCGATCGTGCTGGAGCAACTCGTCGCGACGTTCGGGCCCGGTTTGCGAATGGGTCCGGAAGGGAGCTTCCTGGACCGTGCCCGGTTCTTCTCCAGGGAGAGGAATCCGTTTCCAAAGGCAAGCGCCGATACCCTGCGGACGAAGGCTGGAGCTTGGCTGAAGGATGTTGTCAAGGAGCAGACCCGGATCGGTTGGATTCGAGAGGCCGTGACCGGTATGTCTTTGGATGAAAAGGGTGGTGCCGGCCTCTTGGACCTCGCCGTACGCGGCGTGGACAGGAAAGAGCGGGTCCCCCACCTGGCTTCCTTGAGCCTGGAGCAGACAGTCGCCGAGCTCGAGCAGATCCTGGCTTCCCTCTCGAATCCCGCCATACTGCGAGAGCTCTTCCGGATTCAGTGGAAGGCGTTCCTCGCGTTCAAGGACCCGCAGCCCTCTCCAGCCGCGACGGAGCTCGCCAGAGCCTTGGTGGACGGCCTGCCGCCCGAGATCGATCTTCAGCGCCTCCTGCTCCTGGATCGCCTAGGCGACTACTGGCAGAAGAAATTCGCGCCGGACCTGACGAAGCTGGCCGAGACGTATCAGGAAGAGATCCTCAAGCCTCTCGCGGTGCCTGGCTGGACGGAGGACTTCGAGAAGGCCCTGGCCCGGAAGGTCGTCGCTTCGGTTCGCCCCAAGACGGACGAGGACATCCGGGCTCTCGATCCCTGCCGCACAAAAGGTCTCACGTTCCAGCTCGATACGCTGGGCCAGGATCCGGGCTCGGCGGATCATCTGATCCATCTCCAGGGCCTCGGTCTGCTGATGCAGAAAAAGGGTGACACCCAGTGGAGATGCCTCAACATGGCGGCTGCCCATGTGAAGGATGAAAATCTCTCCAAGGTGATGCTGCCCACCCGTCTCGCGTATCTCAACGATGTGCGCTCGCCGACGGTGACCTATGACAACGGACCTCTCACGGCGGAAGGCCCCATGAGCCCGTGTGCCGTCTCGGGCGTCCGGCTGGCCGCGAGCTCCGAGGCCGATCCTTGCGAAGACCGGCCTTCCGGCATCGATGAGCCCCTGGTGGACTTCACGTATGCGGAGGGCGCGGAGATCCCCGGGCTTGTCTTCGGCACGACCTACAGGATCGTGCCGTTCATGGTCACCAACTCGGGCGCGATCCCGAAGTCTCTCTCGGACGGCAATCCCTGGAAGCTCATGGAGACCATCCCCAATCAGGCGGTCGAGGGTACGCCGCGAGAGGTGACCTACCTTCGGGAGATGCACGTGGGCTCGCTGCGCGTCAAGCCCAAAGGCGCCGCGGCGCTGCCGCCCATCCCCGAGAAGGTCGCGCCGCGCGTCCGCGAGCTTTCTCCCCAGGCCGTGCTGCCGGAGAAAGATCCGCTCTTCGGAGATCCCAAACGCCTCGCCGAGCCCAACCGTCCGGCGGACAAGCTCGCGCAGACGGATGCGCTGCTGGCGAACACGCCGCTCCTTCTCCTGGCCAAGGGCTTCCCGGCGCGCACGGGAATGAAGGTGACCGAGAGCTTCCGCTTCGAGGTCCGGCCCCCGACGGTCGATCTCGAGACCTGGGACCGCTGGGTCGCGAAAGACGCCGGCAAGAACCGGCGCAAGTTCATCTGGCGCAGCTTCTATCAACTGGCGTATGACAAGGGGGAGTCGAAAGGAAATCTGGAGGAAATCGGCGTCTACCTGGACGATCCGGCCGTCGAGGGGATCTATGTCGAGGTGAAGGAGCTCGGCGTCGCCAATCCGGCGAGCTGGCAGAGCACGAATCTCAAGTTCTCCGAGAAGAAGCTCCGGGCCGGCGCCAAACCGATCGCCGCCGACTTCCATAACTGGAAGGAGGCCGATTGCACGCTGGAGACGGAGCAGCATGAACCGATCCCCATCGCCTGCGAGATGACGGCAGAGGGATTGCTCGTGACCGCCGGCGCCGAGACCAAGACGTTTCTGAGCTCTCCGGCGACGATGTACCGTCTCAGCGTCTACGCGTCGCTGATTCCGGACGCGGAGAAACGGTTCTGGGAGACCAAGGATCGAAAGGAGATCGTTCGCAATGACGGAACGATCAAGGGCACTTCCCCCTGGCATCTCCTGGTCGAGGTTCCCCAGGCGCTGCCACGGACGAAGGCTTTGAGCAGGGCCCTGTGGACGTCCCTGAAGCCGTCCTATGACAAGAGCGTGCTCAAGGTCGACCTTGATATGAACGACGTCCCAGACCTCAAAGGACACGTCTACCGGGCCGAGCTCCTGCATCAGGTGTGGAGCTGGCGCGGCCGTCCCCCGGCCGACCATCCGCAATTGAAACCGGGCGCTCCCCTTCGTGCTTTCCATATGTCCGAATTTGGAGCGAGAGGCGACGACGAGCACCGGCGCCTGCCTCTGCCGCGAGCGGTCCGGAATGCGGCGGAGCCCTTCTTTCAATACAAGGAAGATCTCGCTCGACAGGGTCCGGAGGGGGATCTTCGCGCCCTCCACCATCGTTTCTCCGCCCGGGTCTTCAGCCGCTGGGAAGGCATCCTGCCGGAAGGGGAGGGAGTCCTGGAGGCGGAGAACGACAAGGCCCGGGACCGCTGGCAGCCTCAGTTCGTGCCGTGCCGCCGCCCGGCGAAGGTGCCCGCGCCGAAGATCAAGATGGTTCTGCCTCTGACGCAAGGAGTCTCCGAGAACGTCGAAGGCGGACCGGGTCTCATGGTGGTCGTCGACGGCCCCTGGTACGAGGTGGGCGGGCTGGCGGAGCGGCTCGGAATCGAGGTCATGACGGTGAGCGATCCTGAGGTGCCATTGGGAGAGCAAGCGACAGCGGACAAGCGGCACTTCCAGATTGGTACCGACCCGATCGTCACGCGGAAGAGCGCGGGTGAAGCTTTCGATCCCCAACTCCCGACATTGTCGCCGTTCAGATTTTCTGTGGAGTTCTCGCAGATGGACGGCGCCATCGGCCATCATCGCGACCACTCGCAGACCGATCCCCGCTTTCTGGCTTCGTCTTTCCTGTTGTCCCGTCCCACGATCTGCTTGGACGGAACGGAAAAGAAGGTGGATCTCTCCTGGTGGTTCCTGAAGCTGCGGTTTCGTCGGGAGCTGATCGTCGAGGGACAGGCGGAGCCTTTGACGAGCGAATGGTCGGCGCCTTTTTGGGTACAGCTCCTGCCGGGCGTGGAGAGGGTGGAGGAGGACTGGCTAGGCGACGGACTACCTGATGTGAAGCTGGACGCCAAGGGACTGCGGGTCAAGGGACTTTTTCTACAGGACTCGAACCGAGAGCCCCGTCATGGCTTCCATCTTTTCGCCGTCATGACCCGGAAGGTGATCGATTTCGCGGGCCGTCCCGATCAGGAGGCCTACCTCGGGGTGTGGGCGTGGAACCCTCAGACTCTCACCTGGATCAAGGAGACGGGCCTCGTCCCGGGCACGGACAAGGACCTCTTCGTCCGTTTCATCGAAGTCCAGAGCAAGCAGGCCCCGAGCCCCGGGGATCTCTGGGACTCGATCTTCAAGGCCGATCAAAAGGACATCCGACCGCGCCCGCATCGTGCGGATCTCGAAACCGGCATGAAGTCAACGGAGAGAAGCCATGACCCATCCAGTCCTCACCCGCCGCGAGTTCCTGTTCTGGACCGGAGCCCTGGGTGCGAGCGCGGCATTGCCTCTCGGATGGATGGCCGAGGAGCCGGTGCGTCTCGGTTTCGTCGGTCTCGGTGGACGGGGCCTCCAGGCACTCTCGGCCTGCCAAGGTCTGCCCGGGGCCAAGGTCGTTGCGCTCTGCGACCGGAAGGCCGAGGCATTGCGTTCGGCGGTCGCGGGTCCCGGAGCCCTCGCCGGACTGGCGACACGGGAAGCCCGACGGCTTTTCGATGAGCCTGCGGTGGATGCGGTCGTCCTCGCCGCGTCAGAGAAGGCTCAGCTCGAGCTGGCTTCAGAAGCGGTCGCGGCGGGGAAGGACGTGCTTCCTCCTCCGTCCTCTGCCGTTCGATCCCGCTTCATGGAAAGACCATGGCGTCGGAAGGCGCCAGGCGCGGACGTCAGATCCAGGTCGCCCGGGGGACCGGCTTCGCCCTGGAGCCCGGGGCGGCTGGCGGTCTGCTTTCGAAAGATGGAGCCCTCGCGGGAGCCGAAATGGAGGCACGGTTCCAGTCGCCCGAGCGGCCGGATATCCGCTCGCTCACGGGCGATCTGCTCGACGAGATCGATTTCGCCCAGGCGGCGCTCGGCGGACGGGTGGAACGAGTCGTCCAGGTCGGAGGCCCCGGCATCCTTCCCGGCCGCTGGATCGATCAAAGAATGCATTTCGAGATCGTGGACGAGAAGGGCGACCGCCGCTGGATGGGGATCACCCTGATCGCCACCCGCGGGCCGGCCGCGAAGGCGTCGCGCATTCTCGTGCGGGGAGACCGGGGCGCCGCCGATCTCGCCGGCTCGCCCCTGCCGCCCGGAGATCCCCAGGATCTGGGGCTGTTCCTGGACGCGGTGCGGAACCGGGAGGCCGGGGCGGGGTTGTCGTTGTCGCGGGTCGTGGATCTGACAGAAAGGTTTCTACGGGCCAGTCAGGCCTGAGCGAAAGGAGATATGGGGTGGCGATCTCGAAGAGGAATCTGCTCATCGTGACGGCGGCGGTCGCGTTCTGGCTTCTGCCATTGTCGGCGAAAGCGCAAAATCTACTCGGGGAGTTCCTGCAATGCGTCAGGGACAATCCGATCACCGACAGGTCGCCCTGCAACTGGTTCGCGGGGAAGGCCATCGAGAAGATCTGGAACGTCAAAGATTTTCAGCGACCGAACAAACCCGGAGAGTACCTGCTGGCCAACGAGATCGCGGACTTCGTCGCGAGTTCCCGCTGCTGGGCTCGTCTGGGTACTGCGGATGACGATCTGGCCCTGGAACGGCAGCCCGGGACGCCAACGCGGGGCAGCCCGTTATCGCTATCTTCAAAGCCATGCCCAATGGTCATGTCGCCCTGGTGACCAAGGGAGCCGTGAGCTTTTCGCCCTCATGGAACACCAACGTGCCGGCCTCGGCGTCGTTCTTCCTCGACAGACCGGAGAATTCCTATGTCGACGGTCCTCTATCCAAGTCGTTCGCAAAGGAGAAGCGTCCACGGGTCATTCTTTACTCGCGGAAGCTCTTCGCTCCCGAGTGCGTCTGAGCTGAAGAGATAGGCATCTACAAATCAGGAGGTATGGATCATGGCCAGGTGTCCATTCGCAGTCTGGGATCCCATCAACGGCGGGCTCGGCGCGTACAGCGGCGGCTCTTTCAAAATCGTTCATCACACCACCGAGGGAAGCTCCTACGCAGGGGCGCGCTCGGCCTATCAGCAGAACCGGTCCGAGCCCCACTTCACGGTGGACCCGACGACGATCTTCCAGCACATCGACACCGCCGAGACCGCGCGGTCCTTGCGGAACGCGGACGGCGGCGTGCAGACCAACCGGGATTCCGCCGTTCAGATCGAGCTGGTCGGTTTCGCGGGCCGTTCGAAAGATCCGAGCGCCCTCGCCAATGTCGCCCGCCTGTGCCGCTGGATCGAGTCGGTCCACAGCGTGCCCCAGAGGTGGCCCAACGGCCTGCCGAGACATTCGACCAACGGCGGCGATCCCGGCGGGCACAACCGCAACAGCCAGACCTGGGACACCCAGGGCGGACACTTCGGCCACAGTCAGGTCCCCGAGAACGATCACTGGGACCCGGGCTACACCCCGGCCGAGGTGGCGGTCGTCACGCCGGAGATGGTGTCGCCGGGTTTCGCTCTGGAGAGCGCGCCGCAGGTTCACGAACTCGTGGCGGCGGGCAACGGAAGCGCGGAGGCCGCCGCGCCCGAGGAGCTGCTCGCCCGGCTGATCGGAGCCCTGGGACCTCTCGGCGATCGGGAGATGGAGTTGACGGTCCGTTCGCAGGGAGTCGAGGTGGCCGTGAGGCTGGGAGGAGCGACGGGAGCTGCCGCTTCTTGAATGGCAAAGCCGCGCCGGGGCTGGCCTGGTGTGCGCGGCGGGAGAGGCGGGAGGCGGCCGCCCGGCCCGCGGCCGCCCGATGTGGTAGGAAATCACTTCAATTGTCAAAGAGCGCGCCGGGGAATGAGGATCTCCGTCCTGATTCCCCGGCCTCGCCTCCGAATATACGGACGGCCCTGGAGTCCGTCAACAAAAATCTTTCCAAAAGACCGGAGGACTTCGCCAAAAAGTCATTTGGCCGGAGTAAAAGACTTTTGGGACCGGGAAAAGACCTTTTGCTCCGGATTGAAAGTCAATTGCGGAAGAAAGTGGGTTTTTAGCGCAAGATTCCTCTTGCGCGCCGGACCGAAAGACCTTTATGCTCCCTCCCGGTCGCATTGCCGCGAAGAAAAGATCAATACCCGCGGTCGTGTCGGCTGTTCCGTGGGCAAAAGGGTTTTACCCGCGGCCAAAAGACTTTTAGGAACGAAGTTGAAGTTATCGCCGCGGGAAAAAAAGGCTTCAGAGTCCGCGGCGGGGCTCTTTGACAGACGATGTGAAGATGTACGGGGCTCCCCGCCGTGGGCGGGGCGGGGGGCCCATCCCAACAGCCTGACGCATTCGCGGCGGCGACGTGATGTTTCCACTTACCTCCGAGGGAATTGAGGGAACTCCGTGCTCCGGGTACCGTCTCGACCACCGGCATGACGCCGGAGATCAAGGAGGTCAAGATGAGCTCGTACCAGATTCACGATATCGAAACGGCCCCGGAGGATTCCAGGCCACTTCTCCAGGGCCTGCGGCAGAACCTCGGCATGATCCCGAACCTGGCGGCCGCGATGGCCGAGTCGCCGGAGCTTCTGAAGAGTTTCCTGACGGTTCGCGAGATCTATCAGGGAGGGACGTTCACTCCGGCGGAGATCGAAGTCCTCTCGCTCACCGCGGCGTTCGAGAACAACTGTGCGTGGTGCATGACGTTCCACACGAGGATGGCCGGCAAGGCGGGCCTCTCGCAAGAGAGCATCGAGGCGCTGCGCGAGGGCCGTCCACCAGTCGAGCCGCGACTCCGCGCCCTGAGCGATCTTGCCCGCGAGATGGTGCGCCGGCGCGGCAGCGTCGGGAGCCCGGTCCTGGAACGGTTCTACGATGCGGGCTACACGCGGGCCCAGACCCTGGAGGTCGTCCTGGGGATGGGCTTCTCCCTGATGGCGAACTACGCGGGGCATCTGGCCGAGCCTCCACTCGATGAGCCGCTCAAGCCGCATGCCTGGGAGTCCCCGTCGTAGGATGGACTCATGACTCGCGCACACCATGTCCAGCCGTCTTCCCGGCGTCCGAGCCCGTTTGGAGCGTCGCTCCAGCACTGGCGGCAGGTGCGAGGCCTCAGCCAGCTCGCCCTCGCGGTCGAGGCGGAGGTTTCGCCGCGTCACATCTGCTTCATCGAAACCGGGAGGGCCCAGCCCAGCCGGGACATGGTCCTGCTGCTGGCGAGCGCGCTGGACGTGCCTCTTCGCGAGCGGAATGCCCTCCTGCTGGCGGCTGGCTATGCCCCGACGTATCGAGAGACGAATCTCGATTCCCCGGAGCTCGGCGCGGTGCAGGCCGCGCTCCGGGCGATCCTTCGCCAGCAAGAGCCGTATCCCGCGGTCGTGATGAATCGATCCTGGGACATCCTCGCGAGCAACGACGCGGCTTCCCGCTTCTTTGGATTCCTGCTCGATCAGACCGCTTCGCCGGGGCCGGCGAACGTGATCCGGATGATGTTGGATCCGCAAGGGCTCCGGCCGTTGGTGACGAACTGGGAGGCGGTCGCCGAAGCCCTCATCACGCGCGTCCACCGCGAGACCGTCGGGGGAGTCCCGGATGAGGCGACGGTCAAGCTCCTGGAGGAGGTCCTCGCCTTCCCGGGTGTTCCCCGGCGCTGGCGGAGGCCGAGCCCGGAGATACCGCTGATGCCGGTCATTCCCGTCAGTTTCAGGAAGGGCTCGAAGACGTTTGCCTTCTTCTCGACGGTCACGACCCTCGGGACCGCGCAGGACGTCACACTGCAGGAGCTGCGCATCGAGTGTTTCTTTCCCATGGACGCCGAGACCGAACGCAACGCGAAGGAGCTCGCTCGCGGCCATCCGGAATGAACGGCTCGAAGTCGACAGGAACCTTTCGGCCCCCCTCCTGTGTCTAAGACACCAGGGACCCGTCCTCGTCAGGGTTCCAGGGAGGATCGATCATGGGCCTGTCCTCGAAAGTCCTGTTGCTGGCCGTCAGCCTCGCCGCTGTGTCGTCGGGCGCGTACGGCTTTCCCATCCCTCCGGTTCCCCTCTGGAGCCTGGTCGAACAGTCCGACACGATCGTCCTGGCGAAGGTCGTGGAAGTGAGGGAACCGCGCTGGGGGGCCAAGAACGACCGCCCGGCGCTCTACGTGGTGGCCCTGCGCGTCCTGGAGACCTGGAAGGGGTCAGCGGTAGGGGAGATCGAGGTCAAGTACCCGTCCCTGATCTGTCCGGCGCCGCCCCGATACGTCGAGGGTAAGGATGTCCTGGCGTTCCTCTCGGGAAAGGATTCGGGAGAGTGGACGACGGTCGGGCTCTCCTACGGCACGCTCTACCCGGAGGGTCGGGAAGAGCTGAGCGATTTCCGGGAGATGGTCCGCCGCGCCGTCGCGTTGCAGGCCGGGGGGCGGGTTTCCGAGGTCGCCCGGACCAATTGGCTCGTCAACTCCGCCCTCCGTCCGGGTACGCGCTGGCATGGCCTGTACGAGTTGGCGCCCGACCATCCGCAGAAGAGAAGCTTCCAACTCTCCCCGGCGCAACGGGAAAAGATCGCCCACGCCTTCGCGAGCCGTCCATGGGCCGATTCCACGCTGCCGATCGTGCTGAAGATCCTGGCTCGCTAAGCCGATCCGAAGGTGGACGATGCCGCCGCATCAGCGATCGAGGGGTTGCTCAGCGAGAAGGAACTGCCCTACTGGACCGCCGACGTCCCTGAAGCTCGTCCTCCAGCGCTACGGGGACCGGCAGGCGGAGAAGAAGATCGGAGAGCTCCAGAAAGACTGCTGCGATTACGACGAGGATGGGTTGCGCGCCCTGTGGCGGACGGCGCAACGGGAGTTGGGGATTCCGAAGGTCGTGCCGGTGAAGCTGGTTGAACGGGAGGTCTGGGGAGTGGGGGCGGAGACTCCAGATTGAGTGCAATCGATCACACCGCCAGTGCCGAGCTCCCGAAGCTGTACACGGAGCTTGCTCCATGGTGGCCCCTTCTCTCGTCTCCTGAGGACTACGCTGAGGAGGCGGCGTTCTATCAGAAGATGCTTTTAGAAGCGTGCGAGCGGCCGCCTCACACGCTGCTCGAGATCGGCAGCGGCGGAGGCAACAATGCGTCGCATCTGAAGGCGCGCTTCCAGATGGTTCTCGTCGACCTCTCGCCCGGGATGCTCGCGGTGAGCCGACGGTTGAAACCGGAGTGCGAGCATGTCGAAGGCGACATGCGGACAGTCCGGCTGGGCCGCCAATTCGATTGCGTGTTCGTCCACGACGCGGTCGTCTACATGAGGACAGAGTCGGATTTGCGGAAAGCGATCGAGACGGCGTTCGTCCATTGCAAGCCGGGCGGCGCCGCTCTCTTCGTCCCGGATCACGTTAAGGAGAACTTCCGGTCCTCCACCGACTGCGGGGGGCACGACGGTGAGCGCGAGAGCATGCGCTATCTCGAATGGACGTGGGATCCTGACCCGACGGACAATACTTACGTTGTTGACTACGCCTATCTGTTGCGCGGGGGCGACGGTTCGGTTCGCGTCGTGCACGACCGCCATACAGGAGGGTTATTCTCCCGCGCTGACTGGCTGCGGTTGCTCTCCGAGGCTGGGTTCCAGCCGAGCGTCGTACCCTTCGATCATTCGGAGCTGGAGCCCGGCACCTACGAGGTGTTCGTCGCCAGGAAGCCGGGCGGCGTCGGGGAGTAGGTCAACCCTCAGGCTTGCGCCGGGCGCCGGAGACGTGGGAGGCGACGGCCTTCCAGAGCCCGCCGCGCTTGATGAGGACGTTGGACGACTGATATTCGACGGTGTACGGTCCTTCGGCGTCCCGGCCCCGGATGTGCCCGGTACCGGTTACGATGGCGGTGCCGTTCTCGAAGATCTCCAGCCGCTTGATCTCGAAGCGGAAGGATTCGTAGCTCGGCTTGTTCTTGCGGATGTAGTCCATCTCCTCGGCCTTGGTGGACCAATTCCCTTCGCCGTCGATGCTCTGGAACTCGTCGGCGAGGATGCGGTCGAGGAGCGCGGTATCCTGTTCACGGTAGGCCTTCGGCCATTCGACTTCCTTGAGGTGACGGAGGGCCTTCTCGTCCGCGGAACGGTCCTGCGGGATGGCCGGCGCGGCGGCGAACAGCAGCCCGGCGATGATGGCGATCCAAAATCTCTGCATGGCGTCACGCCCTCCTTGGCTGATGGGACTCTACCGCCGGCCGGAGAAGCAAGATGTCTGGGAATCGTAAAACCTGGAGCGGCGGGGCGTCCGCCACGTCCGGCTGACTGCCACCAAGCGCGCAATCGCCTTCAGATTGCCCAGGAGATGGAACGCCGAGCGGCAAGGACCAGCTGCGTCGGCAGTCTGCAAGAGCTTAAGGTCGAACTGGCGTAGCTGATCATTCCCTCAGATCTGGGTTCTTGAGCCGCTCCAACTCGGCCAGTGGCTATCCGGCCGGGGCCTCTTCAGCCGTAGCTCCCGAAAACTATGGCATGCAGTTTGCTTAAAGATGTTTGTCTAGGTCGTGAGTACGCGCCCGACAGTTGGAGAAAAAGATCAAGAAAAGGGGGATTTGTGAAGAAGGAAAAGGATAAGGCCGGAAGAAGAGTGAACCCACTTCGTCTGGGCAAAGAGACGCTTCGCCATCTCGAGGTGTCCGAGCTACGAACTGTTGCGGCAGGCGCTAGCTGGAATACAGTGTGTAGCTTTAAACCCGGCACCGACGGCTGCTGCGACTATACATAGATAGGTCGAAGATGGGCGGTGCTCTAACGGCGTGACCCGCAGGCACGGATCGGGTGAGCCTGGGCGAGGATGACGATGTCGGTGAGTCCCTTGCCCGGGCGTTGCAATTCGAAAGGTCTACACCGCAGCAGCATGTAGTAGATGGGTTGGCTCAGCTTCTCGAGATTAGGCTTTAGAATCCCTTAGCCGTTCCAACTCGGCCCGCAATCTTGCATTTTCCATCTCCACTTTCGAGCGTGCTTCCGCTTCGCGCCTAGCCCACTCTTGGGTCTCGCTGTAGGTCAGGAGCCGCTCTTCGGTTTCCGCGTCGATGAGATGGATGCTCCTGCCGGCGGGAGCGAACCAGAGGCGGGTCGTCTCGGAGAGGATGCGTCCCTGAGAGTCTGGAGGGATGAGCTTGTAGCGCCCAGCCTTGTTCAGGCGGTAACCCGTCAAGCGACAACCGCAGTCGACGTTGGGAGGATCAGCGATCAGGTACTCCGGGACTCCAGCCCGTTCGTAGATCCTGACCTTCTTCCGGTGGTCGGCGCTTCGTTGCTCCGGTTCATCGGAGACCAGCTCGACCACCAGCGCAGGACGGGCGCCCTCCCGTTGCACGTGGAAGCTTTTCCGGAACATGTCCTTGTTACGGACGCCTGGAATAACCGCAAGGTCTGGAGCCGGGTCCGACAGGCCCCGGATCCCCCAGGCTACTTTCATGTCGCCAATGACCAGCACATCGGGCCGGGTCTCATAACGCCACGAAAGTAGGCCGAACAACTCGTAGCTTGTCGCCAAGTGCCAATAATTTTGGACCACATGATCCCCTACCTGGGGATTGAGGAGGTCTTCGGCCGTGAGAGGCACCTCGCGGATCTCGGAGCTCCCGTCAGACAGGCGGACGGCGCGCGACCTCCATCCGAGACGGAACGGATCGTCGCTCTGGTCTTCCTCAGGAAGCGGTAGGTGCGTCGCGGGCTCGCCCATACGACCTTAGTATAGGAGTGTCCCCAGGTGAGAGCAAATTTATCGGCTTGCGCGATGTTCCGCAACCCGGTATCGTCCTCCCGATCTTCCCGGGGCAACCGGAGGAGCGGGAATGCCCGAGCGGGGTGCCGCTGTTCCGTCCCCCGGGACCAACACAGGTCCCTTCCCCTCTGCTAGGATGGCCGGTCCCATGGATAGCATTTCCGTCCGCGGTGCGCGCGAGCACAACCTGAAGAACGTCACTCTCGAGATCCCCCGGAACAAGCTGGTGGTCATCACCGGCGTGTCCGGTTCCGGCAAGTCTTCGCTGGCCTTCGACACCCTGTTCGCCGAGGGCCAGCGCCGTTACGTCGAGTCGCTCTCCTCCTACGCCCGGCAGTTCCTCCAGCAGATGGAGAAGCCGGACGTGGACTCCATCGAGGGGCTGTCACCGGCCATCTCCATCGAGCAGAAGTCGGTCTCGAAGAACCCCCGCTCCACCGTGGGCACGGTCACCGAGATCCACGACTACATGCGGCTTCTGTACGCCTCGATCGGCGTCCCCCACTGCCCGACGTGCGGCCAGGTCATCCGGCCGCAGACGGTGCAGCAGATGGTGGACCGCGCCATGGAGATGCCCGAGGGGACCCGTCTCGTGCTCTACGCGCCGTACGTGCGCGGCAAGAAGGGCGAGTACAAGAAGCAGCTCGGCCAGATGGCCCGCGAAGGCTTCCTCCGCGCCCGCATCGACGGCCAGATGGTGGAGCTGGCGGGCGAGCTGCCGAGCCTCGACAAGCAGAAGAAGCATTCGATCGACATCGTCATCGACCGGCTGGTGGTCAAGCCCGGTATCGAGAAGCGGCTCGCGTCTTCCATCGAGACGGCCCTGAAGGTGGCGGGCGGGCTGGTGGTGTACGCGCCCGAAGGCGCGGCCGAGGAGACGCTGTCGCAGAACTACTCGTGCTCGGAGTGCGGCACCGGCCTGACGGAGATCACGCCGCGGCTGTTCTCGTTCAACAGCCCCTACGGCGCCTGCCCGACCTGCTCGGGACTGGGCACGCTGATGGGCGTGGACGACGAGAAGATCGTGCCGGACCCGGAGCGGTCCATCCTGGCCGGGGCGGTGGCGCCGTGGCCGGAGGGGTCGAAGTCCTGGCGGCTGAAGATGGTGGAGACGCTGTCCAAGGCCATGGGCTTCTCGCTCTCGACGCCCTGGAAGAAGCTGCCGGCCGAGGCGAAGCGGGTGATCCTCAACGGCAGCGGTGACGAGGAGCTGAGCTTCAACCTGACGGGCAAGAAGTCGAGCTATTCGTGGACCGGCCGCTTCGAGGGGGTCATCCCCATGCTGGCGCGGCGGTACAAGGAGACGGAGTCGCCGGGCATCCGCGCCGAGATCGAGAAGTTCATGTCGGTCCACTCCTGCCCGACGTGCGAGGGGCGGCGGCTGCGGCCGGAGGCGCTGGCGGTGAAGATCCACGGCCGGGCGATCGACGAGCTGTCGCGGCTGGCGGTGGCGGACCTGCGGGCGTTCATGGGCGGGCTGCCCCTGGACCGGCGGGAGCGCTCGATCGCCGAAAAGGTGGTGACGGAGATCCAGGACCGGCTGAGCTTCCTCGACGACGTGGGGGTGGGCTACCTGACGCTGGACCGCTCGTCCGCGACGCTCTCGGGCGGCGAGAGCCAGCGCATCCGCCTGGCCACGCAGATCGGCAGCAAGCTGATGGGCGTGCTCTACGTGCTGGACGAGCCGTCGATCGGCCTCCACCAGCGGGACAACGCGCGGCTGCTGGCGACGCTCCAGGGCATGCGCGACCTCGGCAACTCGGTGCTGGTGGTGGAGCACGACGACGAGACGATCCGCGCCGCCGACTGGGTGATCGACCTCGGGCCGGGCGCGGGCGTGCACGGCGGCGAGGTGGTGGCCGAGGGGACGCCGGAGGAGGTGGCCCGCAATCCCCGGTCGCTGACGGGCAAATACCTGATGGGCGAGCTGGAGGTGCCGGTGCCGCCGCAGCGGCGCGAGGGGCGGGGCAAGCCGATCACCATCCAGGGCGCGCGGCAGAACAACCTGCGGGATCTGGAGGTGGAGTTCCCCGTCGGCGTGTTCACGGTGGTGACCGGGGTCTCGGGATCGGGCAAGAGCACTCTGGTCAACGACATCCTCTACAAGGCCCTGGCGCGGCACTTCTACCGGGCGTCGGACAAGCCGGGGGAGCACAGCCGCATCCTGGGCCTGGAGCAGCTCGACAAGGTGATCGCCATCGACCAGAGCCCCATCGGCCGCACGCCGCGGTCGAACCCGGCGACGTACACGAACGTCTTCAATCCCATCCGCAATCTCATGGCGATGACGCCGGAGGCGCGGATGCGGGGCTACGGGCCGGGGCGGTTCAGCTTCAACGTCCCGGGCGGGCGCTGCGAGGCGTGCAAGGGGGACGGGCAGATCAAGATCGAGATGCACTTCCTGCCGGACATCTACGTGACCTGCGAGATCTGCGGCGGCAAGCGCTACGACCGCGAGACGCTGAGCGTGCGCTACAAGGGGCTGAACATCGCCGAGATCCTGGAGCTGCCGGTGGAGCAGGCGTCCGAGCTGTTCCGCAACATCCCGTCGATCTCGCGGATCCTGGAGACGCTGTGCGAGGTGGGCCTGGGGTACATCCGCCTGGGCCAGCCGGCGACGACCCTCTCGGGCGGCGAGGCGCAGCGGGTGAAGCTCTCCCGCGAGCTGTGCAAGCGCTCGACGGGACGCACCCTTTACCTCCTGGACGAGCCCACGACCGGCCTCCACTTCGACGACGTGGGCAAGCTCCTGAAGCTGCTGCACCGGCTGGTGGACCTCGGCAACACGGTGGTGGTGATCGAGCACAACCTGGACGTCATCAAGACGGCGGACTGGGTGATCGACCTCGGCCCAGAGGGCGGCGCGGGCGGCGGCCAACTGCTGGTGGAGGGGACGCCGGAGCAGGTGGCGGTGGAGCCGGACAGCTACACCGGTCGGTATCTGAAGCAGGTGCTTCGCCCGCAGGAGCCCGCGAAGGCGGCGCCGGTCCGGAAGACGCGCGCGAAGAAGGCCGCGCCCACGCGACGGGCGGCGGGCGGGCGGCGGTAATTAGGATGGCATGCTTCTTACATGCGCTATCATCTATGAGATGTGTGTAGGGTGTGGCGGGGGTTTTCAGAAAGGAGTAGTGCATGAAGAAGAAGCTGTTCGCCCTTTCCGCGGTCCTCGGTCTTTCCGTCCTTGCTTCGTGGGCCCCTCAGGCCGAGGCCGTCGCCTACTGCAACAGCAGCTACTGCGTTGGGAAGCCTTCCTCGACGAAGTGCGGTTGCCCTCCTGAAACTGACCGGCGCGGTCAGGCGAGCACCTGCGGCTCGTGGAACACCGTCAGTTGGAACGGCTGCTGGTACGGGGCCTAGGCGCGTCCTGTTTCGTTCGCCTCAAACACCTTCCAGGGTAGAGGCCGTCGCGCAGCTTCGCGGGCGGCCTGTACAAAGGAGAAGCAATGAAACGGAAACTGTTCCTGGCCGCTGTTCTGCTCGGCGCCTCCCTGGCTTCGTCCCCGGCCTCCTCGGCCCCGTTGCGATTCTGCGACACGTCCTGCCCGACTGCCGACGGTCTCTGCAACTGTCCCATCTGGACTGACAGGCCCAAGGCTCTGACCCTTTGCTCCGCTTGGCGGAGCGGGACCGGCTGCTGGTACGTGTAGGCCGGCGCTGTCTGGCGCTGATCTTGCTCAACGGCTCTTGGGGCTCAACCCAGGAGCCGTTCTGCAAGGAGTCGCATCATGAAGAGGAAGTTGCTCACCCTCACCGCCGCCCTGGGGATCTCGGCGCTCGCGTCGTGGACACCCGGAGCGGAGGCCGCCGCCGTCAACTACTGCACCGATCTCTACTGCCAAGGCAAAGGCACGACCACGGTCTGCGCCTGCCCGCCATGGACCGAGCGCTTCGGGTACAACGCCAACTGCGGCAACTATCACTACGCCTGCTTCTGGCTTAAATAAGGGCTGCCACCGCCGCGTCCTGGCCCTACAATGGACCCATGGCGCGGCACGACGCCCTCCTGGCCGAGAAGCGGCGGGTCCTCCAGCTCGAGACGCTCTACGACCTGGCCATAGCGCTGCACGCGCAACGGCCGGAGCAGGAGTTGGTGGACGAGCTGCTGCTGCGGGTCTGCGCCGCTCTCGATCCGGCGGCGGCCGTGGCCGTGACGCGGGACGCCTACGGCGGCGCCCGCGGAGTGGCCACGGTGGGCTGGATCGAGGACGCGCCGACCGGCGACGCCCTGCTGGCGGCTCCGATCTGGCGCGAGCTCCTGGCCGAGGGGCACACCCTGGCCCGCTCCAACGGCGAGCTGGCCGGGCGGGCCTACGAGCAGCTCCTGGCCGCGCCCCTCGCCTACCGCGGCGTCTTCCTCGGCTACGTCGCCCTCCTCGACAAGGAGGTCCGGGGCGATCCGGACCCCTCCTTCACGGCGGACGACCGCCGCTTCCTGGATTCCGTGGCGTCCCTGGCCGGCGTCTCTCTCGACGCCGCCCGCCAGGTGGAGCGCCTGGAGACCCAGCGCGAGCGGCTGGAGGAGGAGAACAAGGCCCTGAAGGGGCAGCTCGCCCAGGAGGTGGCCGGCCGCCGCATCGTGGCCTACGCGCCGCCCATGCGGCGGGTGCTGGAGGTGGCGGAGCGCGTCGCGCCCCGCAGCGTCAACGTCCTGGTGCGCGGCGAGAGCGGCACCGGCAAGGAGCTGGTCGCCAAGCTCCTCCATCACCTCTCGGGACGCGAGGGGGCGCTGATCGCCGTCAACTGCGCGGCGCTGCCCGAATCGCTGCTGGAGAGCGAGCTTTTCGGCATCGAGGGCGGGGTGGCGACGGGGGTCCAGGCCCGGCCGGGAAAGTTCGAGCTGGCGGACCGGGGCACGCTCTTCCTCGACGAGATCGGCGATATGGAGCCCTCCCTCCAGGTGCGGCTCCTGCGGGTGCTCCAGGAGCGGGAGGTCACGCGGCTGGGCGGCCGGCGGCCGATCCCGGTGGACGTGCGGCTGGTGGCCGCCACGCACCGGGACCTCGAGACCCTGGTGGGCGAGGGGAGGTTCCGCGAGGACCTCTACTACCGTCTCAAGGGTGTGGAGATCGACCTGCCTCCGCTCCGCGAGCGCAAGCAGGACATCCCCCACCTGGTGCGGGCGTTCATGGAGGAGTTCTGCCGCCGCGAGGGGATCCCCGTGCCCTCCCTGCGCTCCGAGGCCCTGGCCCTGCTGCTGGCCCACGACTATCCCGGCAACGTCCGCGAGCTCCAGAACGTAATCGAAGGAGCCGTCTCCCTGGCGGAGCGGGACATCGACGTGGACCTCATCCGCTCGCTCCTGGGGACGACGCCGTCGCAGACCGCTCCCGAGCCCCTCGACCTCGCGACCATGGAGCGCCGGCACATCACCAAGATCATCAAGCTGGCGGGCGGCAACAAGAGCGAGGCGGCGAAGATCCTGGGCGTGGACCGGAAGACGTTGCAGCGGAAGGGGTTCTAGCGGCGTTCCTCGCTTAAAAGACAAACTGCCCCGCCCGCGACATTTTGTCTCAAACCCTCTATAAGACGCGGCATCATGGGTATTCCCTCTGATACAACCAGAGCGGAGCGTCCCGGTCTGCGACAAAATGTCGCTAAGAGGACTGAGGCATTCTGGGCGCCGTTTTCGGGCGGTCGCGGCAAGTGTCCGGAAATGAACGGGTTAGCGGTTCCGTGACAGGGATGCGGCGGGTTGGCAGCGGGCTTGCCTTAAGGAGTAGGCGGATGAGGAGGAACGTCATGCTAGACTCGGTTCGAAAGCACGTCGCCGTCCCTTATGTGCCGGCCAAGGCGCTGCTCTCCGTGGGCTCGCTGGTCAGCTTCGGCTGGCTTTTGTCACAAGACATGGTCCATCCCATCGTGATCTACGCCCTGCAGCTTTTCCTCGCGTTCTGATCGACTTCCGCCTGGGCGGCTCGCGTACGGACATGGCTGAAGGCGTTCTGAGGGAGGTCGAGCTGGCGCTTCCGATGGTCCCCGAGGTGGAGATCGAGGCAAGCCGCACGGCGACCGTCATCGCCGATTCGATCGGCATGAGTCCGGATAGAATCGACGAGGTCCGGATGGCTGTGGTCGAGGCCTGCATCAACGCCCTGGAGCACAGCCATGCGCCCGACCTCGAGGTCTACGTGACCTTTCAGGTCCTGGACCCGGAGAAGCTTCGTATCATGGTCCGTGACAATGGGGTCGGCTTCTCGCCGGACGAGCAGGAAGAGCCCACGATGGCCGGGAAGCTGAAGTCGGCGCGGAAGCGCGGCTGGGGATTGAAGATCATCCGGGGGCTCATGGACGAGGTGGAGATCCTCTCCGGTCCGGAGGGGACGACCATCGTGATGAGCAAGATGTTGCGATGAATGCGGGAGCGAGCCGATGACTGAGAGCCTCAACGTGACCGTGGATCGCCGCGATGGTCTGGCGGTGATCTACACCGAGGGGTACATCAACAACCAGGGTGGCGAGGAGATCGCCAAGGCCGCCTACAAGCTCCTCGACGAGGGCTTCAAGGTTCTCCTCCTCAACCTCGGTGGGACCAAGATCGTCAATTCGATCGGCATCTCCATCCTTATCGAGATCATCGAGAAGATGATCGAAATCGAAGGCAAGCTGGGGTTCTGCTGCCTGACTCCGACCATCGAGAAGACCTTCCACATCATGGGGCTCGCGCAGTATGCTCCCATCTACGGCGACGAAGATACGGCGGTAGCCCAGATACGTTCTTGACAGCCTAGGAGACATCGATGGAGGGCGTTGTACCGGCCGGCGCCACGCAGGCCTGGGACGAGCTGTTGGCCCTTTCCCGCGACGAGGCGAGCGAGCGCCAGCTCCTGGAGCGGCTGCTTGACTTCTGGCGGCGCGAGCATGGGGCCGACTCGGCCGGCCTGTATCTCCAGCACGGCGACGCCTTGGAGCGGGAGGCCGCGGTCGGAGCGGCGCTGCCGCAGTCGCTGGAGAGCCGCGCCTCGGTGGCCGGCTTCGGCAGTCTCCAGTTCCCCGGCGGTCTGTCTGCTCTACACCCCCCGCGACGGCGCGGCGCGGACGGTGAATCAGGCCCTGACCCTCCTCCTGGCCGGCTCCCTCAAGAGCTGCCGCCTCAAGGCCGATCTCAAGGAACAGCAGTTCCAGGTGAACTACCGGGTCGTCGAGCTGGAGGCCCTCTACGACGTGGGGCTCGCCGTGGCCTCCACCCTGGACCTCGACCGCCTCTCGGAGGAGATCCTGCTGCGCGCCGTCTCCCTCCTCGACGCCCGGCGCGGCGCCCTCTACATCCTGGAGAACGGCCGCTACCGGCTGGCCGGGACCTTCGGCGGCGAGGCGGCGCCCTGGTTCGAGGTGGACGATCCCGGCCTGCGGGAGCTCCTCGCCGGCGGCGGACCGCCCCCGGCGCATCTGCTGCCCGGGACGCGCTATCTCCTGGGCGTTCCCATCGAGGTCGAGAACGGCCCGCGGGGCCTGATCGCGGTGGGCGACAAGGAGAGCCGCCGCGGCGTCGGCCCCTTCCTGCCGTCGGACCGCCGCACGCTCTCGCTGTTCGCCAACCAGGCGGCGATCGCGCTGGAGAACGCCCGGCTTCACCTCCAGGCGCTGGAGAAGGAGCGCCTGGAGCGCGAGATGCAACTGGCCTCCGAGATCCAGCGCCAGATCCTCCCCAAGGGCGCGCCGACGGTGCCCGGGTTCCAGCTGGCGGGCTGGAACCGCCCGGCCCGGCAGGTGGGCGGCGACTACTACGACCTCTTTCCGGTCCAGGATGGGCGCCTGAACCTCGTGGTGGGGGACGTCTCGGGCAAGGGGATGCCGGCGGCGTTGATGGTCTCGACGCTGCACTCGGCCCTGCGGCTGCTGCTGGACCAGGCGCCCTTCGGCCCCTCGCTGCTGGAGCGCCTGAACCGCCACATCGTGGAGTCGAGCGCCGCCAACAAGTTCATCACCATGCTGCTGGCGGAGCTGAGCCCGGCGACCGGGGTCCTGCACTACATGAACGCGGGGCACAACCCGGCGATCCTGCTGCGCCGCGACGGCTCGTACGAGGAGCTGAAGGCCGGCGGCCTGCCGCTGGGCCTGATGCCGGAGGCCCGGTACCAGTCGCGGGCCATCACCATGGAGCCCGGGGACGTCCTCTGCCTCTACAGCGACGGCATCACCGAGGCCACGGCGCCGGACGACGAGGAGTTCGGCATGGAGCGGCTGGTAGACCTGCTGCGGCGGGGGCGGGACCTGCCGCTGGTGGACCTGATGGAAGAGATCCCCCGCGCGGTGGGCGAGTTCTCCCAGGGCAGCCCCCAGGGGGACGACCAGACCGTGGTGCTGCTGCGGCGGGACGGGTGATCGCCTCAGGCTAGAATGCCTGCCATGAGAAAAGCTCCACTGTTCTTCCTCCTTCTGCTGATCCCCGTCCTCGCTTTCTCTCAGTCTTCCCCGCCCGGCGATCCAAGCAAGCCGGAGGGAGGCCCGAAGTGGGCCCTCGCCATCCATGGCGGCGCGGGAACCATCCCCAAGACGCTGCCGGAGGCCGAGAAGCAGCAGTACCTGCGTTCCCTGGAAAGCGCCCTGAAGGTCGGCCGGGAGGTGCTCGGCAATGGGGGGACGAGCCTGGACGCGGTGGAGAAGGTGGTCCGCTTCCTGGAGGACGACCCGCTGTTCAACGCCGGCAAGGGGGCGGTCTACACCCACGAGGGGACCCATGAGCTGGATGCCGCCATCATGGACGGCCGGAACCTCTCCTGCGGGTCGGTGGCGGCGCTGAAGACGGTCAAGAACCCCATCTCCCTCGCCCGTGCGGTCATGGAGAAGTCCCCGCACGTCTTCATGGTGGGGGAGGGCGCCGAGAAGTTCGCCACGGAGATGAAGGTGGAGCGTGTCTCCCCGGACTACTTCGACACGCCGAAGCGGTACGAGCAGTGGCAGGAGGCGCTCCGCAAAGAGAAGGAGGCCAAGGAGGAGAAGGACCGCGACACGGTAGGCGCGGTGGCCCTCGACGTCCACGGCAACCTGGCCGCGGCCACCTCGACGGGCGGCATGACCAACAAGCGGTTCGGCCGCCTGGGCGACGTGCCGGTGATCGGCGCCGGCACCTACGCCAACAACAGGACCTGCGCCATCTCGGCCACGGGCTGGGGCGAGCAGTTCATCAAGCACACCGTGGCGCACGACATCTCGGCCCTCATGGAGTACGGCGGCCTGACGCTGCAGCAGGCGGCCGACCGGGTCATCCACCAGAAGCTCAAGCCGGGAGACGGCGGGGTGATCGGCGTCGCCCGGGACGGCTCCATCGCGCTGGTCTTCAACTCGGAAGGGATGTACCGGGGAGCGGCGGACTCGAACGGGCGGTTCGAGGTCAGGATCTGGGAATAGCCTCACTCCACCGCGAAGCGAAGACCGGTCACTCCCTCCACGGCCAGCATCGGCGCGGTGGTGGCGCGGAAGAGGCCCGCGCCGGTGGCGATGGGCACCAGCTCGGAGCCGACGCCGAGCACCCGCGAAAGCAGCTCCGGAGGTCGTCTTCCCAGACCAGGTCGGGGAGCGCCCGGCCCAGGGCGCCGCCGCGGATCTGGCGGGCGCCGCGGATGACCGCCCGGAAGCGGAGGGCGTAGGGATCGAACGCCTCCAGGGGTTCCAGGGCCGGGACCCAGACGCCGCCGTCGGCGGCCCGCAGCAGCTCTTCCTCGGGAAGCCCGCCCGGGAGCAGGAAGAGGTGGCTGGCCGCGGCCTCGTCCGGCGCCACCAGTGCGGGGTGGGCGGCAGGCCCAGCTCGCGGGCCAGGCGGTCGTCCACGGCGGGCGTGAGGGCGACGCCCCCCTCGATCAGGTCGACGGGCCGGGCGGCGGCGCCCAGGAGGTCGAACGGGAAGGGGAGGCCGCGCGGGTCGGTCGGGTCGTCCCGCAGGTTGATCGCGGGGTGGAAGACCGGCTGGCCAAGGCCGCCGCGGAGGCAGGACACTCCCGAGTGGAAGGAATCGGAGGTGAGGGCGTGCCGGTTGAGGAGGTCGATCAGTCCGGCGGCCGCCTCCTGCGAGAGCAGCAGGGGGACCGGCCCCGCCGGGGGTTGGACGACCTCGGGCGGACCCTGGCGGCGGCGGGCCCGCTCGAAGACCGCTTCGGGCTCCAGTCCCGGCGAGGCTGCGCGAGGCCGCGGCGGCGCGTCCGGCGCCGGGCTGGCGGCCGCAGACGACCTCGATCCAGCCGGAGGTCACCTCGGCGGCGCGCCGCAGGCCGCGGCTGTCGGCGACGGCGATGCGGCCGTCGGCCCAGCCGAGCCGGGCCGTCTCGCCCCGGGCCGCCAGGCGTTGCAGCAGCTCGCGGGCCTTGCCCGGCGTCATCGCCGTCAGGGCGGGGTCGCGCAGCCCGGCGGTGGAGACGGGCGCGTCGTGGCCCGGCGGCGTCTGGGGCGGCGGCGAGGGGGGCGCGAGGCGCGCCTGGGCCATGGCGTCGCGGACGGCGTTCTCCAGGTCCGAGAAGCCGGCGACGCTGGTGCGGTGCAGGCCCGTGCGGCCCGACTCGCGGACCCGCACCAGGACCGAGCGCTCGTGGACCTCGTAGCTGTCGCGCCGGCGCTTGCCGTTGCTCTCCTGGCCGCGGCGGGCCTCGAGCCAGGAGATCTCCGTGACCTCGGCCGGCGAGCCGTCCAGCAGGTCGTCGAGGCGCGCCATGATCTCGCCGAGAGGCACCGGACCGTCGGGAAACATTCGCGGGAGTCTACATCGAGCCTGTTAAAAATACAGCGTTTATCGGTGTTTCGAGTGGCTTGCTCTTTGCAGACCCTTGGGTGGGCCAAGGGTGGAACGAGTTGGGAGAAAGACTGAAATGACGTCTAGGTATGCGCCCTGGATGGGCTTCCTTCTACTCGCGGCGGTCGCCGTCGCGGGATCGCGGTCTTCCTTTGCAGAGGACGGTGCCGACCTCATCCTGAGACACGGCGTTTTCTATCCCGTGCAGCCTCCGGGCCGGGTCGAGGGGAGCCTCGCCGTCCGCGGCGGGCGCATCGTCTATCTCGGGCCGGACGCCGGGGCCGAGCGGCTGCGCGGCGCGAAGACCCGCGTGATCGACCTCGCCGGCCGCGCGGTCACCCCCGGGCTGATCGACGCCCACTCCCATCTCGGCGGCCTGGGCGAGGCCCTGCAGCAGGTGGACCTGGTGGGCACCACCTCCTATGAGGAGGTGGTGCGGCGGGTGCGCGAGGCCGCCGGCAAGCTGCCCGCCGGCTCCTGGGTCCAGGGCCGGGGCTGGGACCAGAACCACTGGCCGGAGAAGGCCTTCCCCACCCACGAGGCGCTCTCGGCGGCGGTGCCCGGCCACCCCGTCTGGCTGACCCGGATCGACGGCCACGCCGCCCTGGTCAACGCCGCGGCCATGGAGCTCCTGGGGGTCGACGCGTCGGTCCGCGACCCCGAGGGGGGCCGCTTCCTGCGCGACGCCCAGGGGCGGCCCACGGGTGTGCTGGTCGACAACGCCATGAACGTCGCCTCGCGCATCCCGGCCCCCTCGCTGGAGGAGCGGCGGAAGGCGCTGGAGCTGGCCGCCCGCCGCTGCCTGGAGCTGGGCCTGACCACGGTGACGGACATGGGGGTCGGCGACGGCGACTACCAGGCCTACAAGGCCCTGCGCGAGGCGGGCCGGCTGCCCCTCCGCGCCGCCCTCTTCCTGGGCGACGACGACGCCCTGCTCTCGCGCTGGTTCCAGCGCGGGCCGGAGATCGATCCCGACGCCCGGCTGCTGGTGCGGGGAGTCAAGCTCTACGCCGACGGCGCCCTGGGCAGCCGCGGCGCCGCCCTGGTCGAGCCCTACAGCGACGACCCCGGCAACCTCGGCCTGCTGACCTCCACCGGGGACCACCTGGCGGACGTCTCGCGCCGCGCCGCCGAGAGCGGCTTCCAGGTCGCCATCCATGCCATCGGCGACCGGGGCGGGCTGGTGGCTCTGGACGCCATGGAGCGGGGTCTGGGCGGAGCCCGGCCCGACGCCCGCTTCCGCCTGGAGCACGCCCAGGTGCTGCGGCTGCAGGACATCGAGCGCCTGGCGCGGCTGGGGATCATCGCCTCCATGCAGCCCACCCATGCCACCTCCGACATGCCCTGGGCCGGCGACCGGGTGGGGGAGAAGCGGCTGGTCGGAGCCTACGCCTGGCGCAAGGTCCTGGACGCCGGCGGCCGGCTGGCCCTGGGGAGCGACTTCCCCGTGGAGTCGCCGGACCCGCGGCTCGGCCTCTACGCCGCCGTCACCCGCCAGGACCTCCAGGGCAGGCCGGCGGGCGGCTGGCTCCCCGGCGAGCGGCTGACCCGGGAGGAGGCCCTGCGGGGCTTCACCCTGGACGCCGCGTGGTCCCTGTTCCTGGAGAAGGAGGTCGGCTCCCTGGAGGTGGGCAAGCGGGCGGACCTGGTGGTCTTCGCGCGCGATCCCATGACCGTGCCCGAAGCGGAGATCCCAAAGGTGGAGGTCGACTACACGGTGGTGGACGGCGCGGTGGTTCACGAGAGGGGGCGCGGCCGGTGAAGGGGCGTGCCCTTCGGGGCTGCCCGATGGGACGGCGGGGCCTCATCGTGGGGCTCGTGATGGTCCTCGCGCTCGGCGGCCTGGCCTCCGCCGCCGCGGACGGCTACGAGGCGCTGCGCCGGACCATGGTGGAGAAGCAGGTCCGGCAGCGGGGCATCACCCGGCCGGACGTGCTGGCGGCCATGGAGCAGGTGCCGCGCCACCTGTTCGTGCCGGATTCCCTGCGGGACAAGGCCTACCTCGACCAGCCGTTGGACCTGGGCCGCGGGCGGACCATCTACCAACCCTACGTGGTGGCGCTGATGACCTCGCTCCTCGACCTGAAGCGGGGGGCCAAGGTCCTGGAGGTCGGCACCGGCACGGGATACCACGCGGCGGTGCTCTCCCGCGTCGCCCGCGAGGTCTACTCCATCGAGATCGTGGGGCCGGTGGCCTCGCAGGCGGCCAAGCGCCTGGAGATCATGGGCTACCCCAACGTCGAGGTGAAGGCGGGGGATGGCTACAAGGGATGGCCCGACAAGGCCCCCTTCGACGCCATCCTGCTCTCGGCGGCGCCGCCGAAAGAAGTCCCCAAGCCTCTCCTCGAACAGCTCCGGGTGGGAGGCAAGATCGTGGCGCCGGTGGGCGGATTCGTCCAGGACCTGCAGGTGATCACGAAGACCGCGAACGGGCTCGAGAAGAGGACCATCATCCCGGTCCGTCTGCAGCCCATGTCCGGCGAGGTGCAGGATGGCACGAAGAAGTAGGTCCCGGCTCGCGCTGGCCTTGGCGCTCATCCTGGGCTGTCTGGCCCCGGCGGCCTGGCTGCCGGCGGAGGACTTCGCCCAGGCGCGCCGGAAGATGGTGGAGGAGCAGGTCCGCTCCCGCGGAGTCACGGACGCCCGAGTCCTCGCCGCCATGGAGGCCGTGCCCCGCCACCTCTTCGTTCCGGACGGCGAGCGGGCGCGCGCCTACACGGACAGCCCGCTGCCCATCGGCGCCGGCCAGACCATCTCGCAGCCCTACATCGTGGCCCTGATGACCTCCCTGCTCGACGTGCAGCGGGGGGACCGCATCCTGGAGGTGGGCACCGGCTCGGGGTATCAGGCTGCCGTCCTCTCGCGCCTGGCCCGGCAGGTCTATTCGGTGGAGATCCTCGAGCACCTGGCCAACCGGGCCCGCCGCACCCTCGACACGGTGGGGTACAACAACGTCGAGGTCCGGTTTGGAGACGGCTACCAGGGCTGGCCCGAGGAGGCTCCCTTCGACGGCATCATCGTCACCGCCGCGCCTCCCCGCATCCCCGAGCCGCTGCTGCGCCAGCTCAAGACCGGTGGCAAGCTGGTCATCCCGGTGGGCGAGGGCTATCAGGACCTGGAGGTCCTGACCAAGCGGCCCGACGGCGGCTTCGACCGCACCAAGGTGCTGCCCGTGCGCTTCGTCCCCATGACCGGCCAGATTCAGCGCGAGCGGCACTGAGCCCGCCTCGAAATAGTTCCACCCCCCGGCCCATTCTCCTCAGGGAGGGGACTCCGCCTCTCTCGTTGACGCCGCCCCGGCGGACACATACGCTTGGGCGAACATTCCATGGAGCCGAAGTTGAGCGAAGCGCGGCGCGACAGCATCCTGGGCTTGGACAACATCCGTCTCGACCTGCCGGTGGCGGGCCTCGGCAGCCGGTCGCTGGCGGTGTTGCTGGACTACCTCGTGCTGTCCGTCGTGATCGTCGTCTGGATCTTCGTCGGCGGCTTCGCCCTGGCCGCGCTGTCGCCGGACCTGGCGGCCGTCGTCCTCCTCTCGGGCCTGTTCCTCCTCCAGTGGGGCTACTTCGCCATCCAGGAGATCGTCACCCGCGGCCGCACGCTGGGCAAGCGGGTCCTCGGTCTGCGGGTGGTGACGGCCGAGGGCGGCACGCCCGGGCCGGGGGCCCTGCTGATCCGCAACCTGGTGAAGTCCCTCGACATCATCTTCGGCGTCCCCCTGATGGTGATCGATCCGCTCTCCCGCCGTCTGGGCGACCGCCTCGCCGGCACGCTGGTGGTCCACGAGAGAGCGCGGGCGGAGGCCGCCTCGCCGCTGTTCGGCCGGGTGCCGCCGGGCTGGAGCGCCCGCGAGCTGGTGGCCGTGGAGTCCTTCCTGAGCCGCGCCCGGTCCCTGGAGGACGTCGCCGCCGTCTATGAGATGGCGGACCGCATCCTCCTGCGCATCCGCCGCGACGCCCCGGATCTGCTGGCCGGCGTCGACACGCGGACCGATCCGGTGGCGGCCATCCGGCAGGCGCTGCAAGTGGAGGAGGGCTGATGGACTACGCCCGTTTCGTCCGCCTGCGGCGCCCGCTCTGGGATGGCTTCGAGGGGCGGCTCAAGACCGCCGGGGACCGCCTGCGGGGGCTCGGCTACGGCGATCTGGAGGAACTGGCCCTGCGCTACCGCCAGGTGCTCCACGACCACGCCCTGGCGGACTCCCGCTTCCCCGGCACCGCCGCGGCCCGGCGACTGCGCGACCTGGCCCTGGAAGGGACCCGCCGCCTGACCGGCGAACGCCGGGAGAGGACGGGCGTCCTCGGCTTCTTCCTGCGCACCTTCCCGGCGGCGTTCCAGCGGCACCTGGGCGCGATGGGCGTCGCCACCGCCCTGTTCCTCCTGGCCGCGGCCTGGGGGCTGGCCCTGGGCGTCCTGCGCCCGGGCCTCGGGCTGACGATCCTGGGACCCGCGGCCGTGCAGGGCCTGGAGGAGGGGCATCTGTGGACCGAGTCGCTGGTCACCACCACTCCCCCTTCCGTCTCCTCCTCGGGGATCGCCACCAACAACATCTCGGTGGCGCTGTCGGCCTGGTGCGGCGGCATCCTGGCCGGCCTGCCGACGATCTACATCCTCCTGGTCAATGGCCTGCTGCTGGGCGCGCTGGTAGGGGTGACGATGCACTACTCCATGGCGGGCGAGCTGCTGGAGTTCGTCTCCGCGCACGGCTTCCTGGAGATCACGCTGATCCTGGTGGCGTCGGCGGCGGGTCTGGCCATCGGCCGCTCGCTGGTGGCGGCGGGAGACAAGCCCCGCTCGCTGGCCCTGCGGGAGACGGCCGCGGACGCCCTCTCCGTGCTGCTGGGCTGCGTTCCCTGGTTCGTGATCCTGGCGCTGGTGGAGGTGTTCGTCTCCCCGGCGCCCGCCATCCCTGCTGCGGCCAAGGTGGCCCTGGGGCTCGCCCTGGAGGGCATCTTCCTGGCCCTGGCCTTCCGCTCTCTTCCTTCCGAGGGGACCCATGACTGATCCTGTCGCAGGACCTCCCGGCCCGCGGCCGTTCCGCTTCCTCCTCGACGAGGCGATCCGGCTCTCGCGCCAGCATTTCCGCTCGATCTACTGGCCCGTGGCCATCCCCATCGCGGTGGTGGCGACCCTGATCTCGGCGTTGCAGGCCTTCTGGTTCGGCCGCGTGATGGAGGACCTCGGCGCCAGCCAGCCGCCGCTGCTCAGCCCCGCCGTCCTCGTGAGCAGCTTCGTCTACCTCCTCCTGATGGTGGTGGCGTACAACGCCATGCAGGTGGCGGCCGTGGACGCCCTGGCCGGACGGCCGGTGGACATGGGGCGGGCCTGGCGCTTCACGCTCCAGCCGCGCGTCCTGGGGACCCTGGTGATCTGGTACGTCTGCACGATCGCCGCGGTCCTCTGCTGCATCGTGCCGGGACTCTACGTCGGCCCCCTGCTGGCCTTCGTGCCGCAGGCGATGATCGAGGAGGGGAGGTTCGGCCCCGCCGCCCTCTCCCGCAGCGCCGAGCTGACCCGCTACAACCCCAATCGCCAGATCGCCGAGAGCCCGCTGGTCAAGATCTTCCTCCTCTTCCTGGTGGGGATCATGGTCTCCTACGTCATCGCCATCCTGGTGGCCCTGCCCTTCCAGATCCCGATGTACCTGGACATCTTCCGCCAGGCCGCCAGCGGCGAGGAGGCGATGCTGGAGCGGATGCCGTTCTACATGTGGCTCCAGGTGCCGGCGCAGTTCCTGAACGCCCTCGCCAGCACGGCGATCTACCTGTATCTCTGCTTCGGGACCGCGCTGCTGTTCTTCGACACCCGCGGGCGCAAGGAGGGGCTCGACCTCCGCGCCGCCATCGACACCGTGTTCGGCGGCCCGCCGCCGCCACCTCCTCCGTATCCGGACCTGCCGCTGACGTGACGGCCTCGGCCCTGAGTCTCGCGCCCGCCACGGCCGACCGCGCCGTCCTCGACCGCGTGCTCGCCGGGAGCGGCGTGGAAACCGCCCCCGCGCCGCCGGACTCCTCCTATCTCGGGGAGCTCGGCGCCGCCGTCCAGCGGGCGTTCATCGACGCGCTCCTGGCGGGAGGGCGGATGCTGAACCTGCCCCGTCCGGTGGTCTACGGCATCGCCGTCGTCCTGCTGGGTCTGGCGGTCCTGCTCCTCCTCCGCATGGTGCTGGCCCGGATCCGCGCGGGCGGACCCCAAGGCCAGGAAGCGGGCTCGGTGGCCGCGGGAGACGGGCCGGCTCCCGCTCTCCGGGACGCCGCCGGGTGGCGGGCCGAGCTGGAGCGCCGTCTGGCCGCGGGGCGGATCCCGGAGGCGCTGGAGGCGGCGTGGTGGTGGCTCGCCCGCTCCGTGGCCGGGGAGAAGGCCGAGCCCGACTGGACCAGCCGGGACCTGCTGGCGCGAGCGCGCCGGCGGGAGTTGGCTCCTCTGGTACGGCGGCTCGACGCTTTCATCTACGGCCCGCGCCAGCCGGAAGCCGAGGAGCTGCGGGCCCTGGTCGGGCGGATGGAGGAGACCCTCTCGTGAAGCTTCCGCGCGGCCGGGTCCTCGGCCTGTGGATTGCCAGCTTCCTGGTCCTGGTGGTGCTCGCCGGCGTGATTTTCGGCGGCGCGGGGGACCCGCGGGGGAGCTCCCTCTCCCGGGGGCCCAACGGCTGGCTCGCGGCGCGCCGCTACCTGGAGGCCCGCGGCGCCAAGGTCACCCTCCTCGACCGCTCCCTGGAGCAGCTCGCGGAAGGCGGCGTGCTGGTCACCGTCTTCCCCTGGCAGCAGGGCCTGTCGGGGGAAGCGGGGGAGCGGCTCGAGGCGCACCTGCGGCGGGGGGGCGACCTGATCCTCGCCTACTCGGGGCAGCGGAAGAACCCCGCGGAGCTGGTGGCTTTCGAGGGCCTGGGGATGCCGCTGGAAGAGGTCCGCGAGGCGACGCTGAACCCCCTCCGCTGGCGGCGGTTCGCGCGCGAGGAGTGGAGCCTCCAGCCGGCCGGGAGCCCGCGGGGAGCCGCGCCGGCCCGCGCCTGGGCCCCCCGGTGGGCGCCGGCGTTTCCGAAGGAGGCCCGAATCCTCTACCGGAGCCCCGCGGGCAAGCCCGCCGTCGTCGCCCTGCGGCGCTACCAGGGGACGATCTGGCTGCTCCCGGCAGACGTCTTCGCCAACGCCCGCCTGAGAGAGGCCGGGAACGCCGACCTCCTGGAGGCCCTGCGCCGCCGGCTGGGAGACCGGTGGATCTTCGACGAATACCACCACGGCCTGGTCGCCAGGACGAGCCTGGAGTCCGAGGAGCTGGGGCGGACCCTCGACCTCGTCCTGCTCCACCTGGCCTTCCTCTATCTCGTGGCGCTCTGGGCCCTGTCGCGCCGGTTCGGCCCGGCCTGGAGCGAGCCGCCGGCCGTCACCGGCTCCACGAGCTCGTTCCTCCTGGGGCTCGGCGCTCTCCATCACCGCCTGGGGCACCACGCCGAGGCGGCGCGCCGGCTCCTCGCCCGCGCCCGCGAGATCGATCCCGACCTCCCCCTGCCCGCGGACCTCGACCGCCGGGCCGCCGCCGCCGGCTCCCGCGACCTGCTGGAGCTGGCCCGCGACGTGGCGCGGTTGCGCCGGGGGAGGACCGCGACCGCCGCACCTTCTGAAGCCGCAGACATCCAACGGGAGACCGCCGCATGAATCCGACCTCCGCCGAGGCGACCCAAGTTCCCACCGAGCGGCTGATCGAGGTTGCCCAGGGGCTCGCCGACGCCCTGGACCGCGCCGTCCTCGGCCAGCGCGCCGCCATCGAGACCCTGATCGTGGCCTACATGTCCGGCGGGCACGCCCTGCTGGAGGGCGTGCCGGGCCTGGGCAAGACCCTGCTCGCCCGCGCCTTCGCCTCCTGCCTGGGCGTCCAGTTCAGCCGGGTGCAGTTCACCCCCGACCTGATGCCCGCCGACGTCATCGGCACCAACGTCTACGACACCGCCTCGGGACAGTTCCGGCTGCTGCGCGGGCCGGTCTTCACCGAGCTGCTGATGGCCGACGAGATCAACCGCACGCCGCCCAAGACCCAGGCGGCCCTGCTCGAGGCCATGCAGGAGCGCCAGGTGACCATCGACGGCACGCCCCTGCCCCTGGACGAAGGGTTCTTCGTCATCGCCACCCAGAACCCGATCGAGTTCGAGGGGGTCTACCCGCTGCCCGAGGCCCAGCTCGACCGCTTCCTGGTGCGCATCGAGATGGGGTTCCCGCCTCCTGAGGCCGAGCTGGACCTCTACCGCCAGGCCGTGGCCGGCCGGCTCGTCGACTGGGGCGGCTCGCTGCCCGAGCCGGTGCTGCAGCCCGGAGAGGCCCAGGCCCTCCGCCACGCCGCCCGGCGGGTGCACGTGGCGGACGAGCTCCTGGTGTACCTCTCCAAGCTCGCCGAGGGCGTGCGCCGCTCGCCGCAGGTGGACCTGGCCGTGAGCCCCCGCGGCGCCCTCGCCCTGCTGGAGGCGGGCCGCGCCAGCGCCCTCCTGGAGGGGCGGGACTTCCTGACCCCCGACGACCTGAAGCGGCTCCTTCCCGCCTGCTGGGGCCATCGGGTCATCCTCACCCCCGAGTCCGAGCTGGAGGGGTTCAATCCCAAGACGGTCCTGGAGGGAGTGGCGGCGGCCGTGCCCGTGCCCCACTGAGATGCCCGCCGCCCGCTGCTTCCAGCTCCTGGGGTTGGTCACCGCCCTGCTGGTGGCGTCCTTCCTGGACACCCGGCTGGGTTGGGCCGCCCTGGCCTTGGACGGCCTGCTGCTGGCGGCGTTCCTGGTCGACCTCCGGCGGGCTTCCCGCTTGCCCCTGGAAGCCGTCCGCCGCTGGCCGCCCCTGCTGGTGCAGGAGGCCCCGGCCGAGATCGCGGTGACCGTCTCCAACCCCTCGCGCCGCCGGGTGACGGCGCTGCTGCGGGAAGGGCTGCATCCGGGATTGGCGGAGAGGCCGCTCCGCCGCCGGGTGGAGGCCGAGGGATCGGGCGAGCTGCGCTGGACGTACACGCTGACGCCCCGCCGGCGGGGCGAGCATCCCGCCGCGCCGCTGACGGCCCGCCTCCTGGGGCCGTGGAAGCTCGCCTGGGCGCAGCGCGACCTGCTGCCGGCGCAACCGGCGCGCGTCTATCCGCAGGTGCGCTGGGACGGCCGGGTGGGCCAGCTCCTGGCCCTGGCGCAGCGCCGCCGCATGGGACAGATCCCGCTGCGTCTCCACGGCGCCGGCACCGAGCCCTACGCCCTGCGGGAGTACCTGCCCGGCGATCCGCTCGCCAAGATCCACTGGAAGGCCACGGCCCGCCACGGCCGCCTGGTCAGCCGGGAGGACACCTGGGAGCGCAGCGCGCGGCTGGTCATCCTCCTGGACTGCGCCCGCACCATGGCCTCCATGGACGGCCGGCGCAGCAAGCTCGACTACGCCCTGGCCGCCTCCCTGGCCCTCACCCGGGTGGCCGCCGCGCGGGGCGACCAGGTGACCCTGGTCGCCTTCTCCGACCGCGTTCTGCGCACCGTGCGGGTGCGCTCCGGCGGCCGGGGGGCGGGGCTGGCCTACGCGGCCCTCTTCGACGTCGACGCCCAACTGGCCGAGCCCGCCTACGACCTCGCCGCCGAGGCGGCCTTCGGGGTCGAGCACCGGAGCGCCACCGCCGTCCTCTTCACCTCGGTGGTGGACCTGGCGGCGGCCGAGCTGCTGCGGGAGTCGCTGCTGCGCCTGGGCCGGCGTCACCGCGCCCTGCTGCTGAACCTGGAGGACCCGGAGCTGCGGCGGCTGGCCGCCGACCCGCCGGACAACCCGGCCCAGGCCTTCGCCCAGGTGGCCAGCCTGGAGATCCAGCTCGCCAACCGCCGCCTCGCGCGCCACCTGCGCCGGGGCGGTATCCGGGTGGTCAACACCCCCGCCGACCGGCTCGCCCTGGAAGCTCTGGAGTCCTACCTCGCGGCCTACCGCGGCCCCGCGGCTTCTCTCGTTTCCTCGCGAAAGTAACGTTTTGTCCCCTCGACCCGCCCAACCGGTGTAAGATTTTTGAGACCGGTTTTAGGTCTCCGCAACTCTTCCAAGGAGGAAACTCGCATGCGCTCAGACGTTCCTTTGGATCGCGGATTCTCGCAGCTTCGCGTGCTGCTGGCCCTGCTCCTGGCGGTGCTGGCGGCGCCAGCGGCCCAAGCCCAGCCCTTCGACGCCTGGATGACCCTGGCGGGCAGCCCCAACGTCGGCTACATCCGGATCCCTCACAGCGCGGCTCTCAACCCTACGAACGCCTTCACTTTCGAAGCCTGGGTCGCGATCAGGAACAGCCCTCCGGCCGAGGACTGCCGGTCGATCGCCGGCAAGAACTTCCTGCAGTCCTGGTGGATCGGCGTCTGCACCGTGGGCGGCCAGCCGACCCTGCGGTCCTATCTCAAGGGAGGGGTCTCGCGGCAGAACGGCGGCATCATCCCCGCCAACGTCTGGACGCATATCGCCGTGGTCTTCACCGGCACCCAGCGCCGGCACTACATCAACGGCGAGTTGGCGGCGGAGTTCCCCGAGGCGGCTCCCCTGACGACCAGCGGCTCGGAGATGCGGATCGGCAGCGACGTCTCCTGGGATCCGCAGCCGCAGGGCGCCATCGACGAGGTCCGCCTGTGGAACGTGGCGCGTACCACGGCCCAGATCCGCGCCTTCCTCAACGAGCGCGTCCATACCCCCCAGCCCGGACTGGTGGGCGTCTGGCCTCTGGACGGCAATCCGCTGGACGTCGTCGGCCCCCACGACGGCACCGCCGTGGGGACCGGCGCTCGGCACCCTGACCTTCCCGGTCGGCCCCGGCTGCGCGCCCCTCGGCCACGCAGCTCTGTCTGCGCAACCGCTTCGGCGTCACCGCCAGGCACCGCGCCGGCGGGGCTCCGGGATCGCCGACCACCGGCAACGCCTCCGTGGCCGTCAGCAGCTTCGAGTCCGGCGTCCTCTCGTTCTTCGGCGCCGCCAACTGGGAGGTCCTGGTCAAGGCGCTCGACGGCTGCGGCCTGAACAACCGCTATTGGATCTTCGCGGCGTCCACCACCGACGTCTTCTATCGGATGGAGGTCTTCGATTACGAGCACCGCGAGAACAAGATCTACTTCAACTATCCGGGAGCCCCGGCGCCGGCGTTGACGGACAGCGACGCCTTCGCCACCTGCCCGTAGGATGCTGGACCTCGACGGCTCGATGGGCGAGGGGGGCGGGCAGGTCCTCCGCACCTCCCTCGCCCTTTCCATGTTGACCGGGACGCCGGTCCGGCTGCGGAACATCCGGGCCGGGCGGGCCCGTCCGGGGCTGATGCGGCAGCACCTGACGGCCGTCCACGCTGCGGCCCGGGTCAGCGGCGCGCGGGTCGAGGGCGCCGAGGTCGGCTCGCGGGAGATCTCCTTCGCGCCCGGCCCGGTCCAGCCCGGGGACTACCGCTTCGACATCGGCACGGCGGGCAGTGCCACGCTCATCCTGCAGACCCTCCTGCCGGCCCTCCTCCACGCCTCCGGCCCCACGACCGTGACGATCGAAGGCGGGACGCACAATTCCCTGGCGCCGCCTTTCGAGTTCCTCGAACGGACTTTCCTCCCTCTCGTCCGGCGCATGGGCGCGCGGGTCGAGGCGGTCCTGGAACGCCCGGGGTTCTACCCGGCAGGGGGCGGGCGCTTCATTGCCACGATCACGCCCGCGCCGCGCCTCTCCAGCCTGGAGATCCTGGAGCGGGGGGAGGTGTTCGGGCTGCGGGCCACGGCCTTGATCTCGTCCCTGCCGCGCCACATCGCCGAGCGGGAGCTGCGCTATATTGAGCGGGAAGCCGGCTGGGACCGCTCCGCCCTGGAGGTCCGCGAGGTCGAATCCCCAGGTCCCGGCAACGTCCTGCTCCTGGAGGTGGAGAGCGAGGCGCTGACGGAGATCTTCGCAGGCTTCGGGGAGAAGGGCGTCCGCGCCGAGGAGGTGGCGGAGCGGGCGCTGGCCGAGATGGACCGCTACCTCGCCGCCGGCGTGCCGGTGGGGGAGCACCTGGCGGACCAACTCCTGGCACCCCTGGCCCTCGCGGGCTCCGGCTCCTTCCTCACCCTTCCCCTCTCGCCGCACGCCACGACCCAGATCGACCTCATCCCCCGCTTCCTGGACGTCCGGATCGGCGTCGAGGAAGCGGGGAAGGACCGGGTCGTGGTGTCGGTCGCCCGCTAGACTCGCGGCCTGGCGGCGGGGATAGAATCCCGCCGCCCATGGAGACCGCCGGCCGCCTGCTCAACCGCAACTTCCTCCTCCTCTGGCTGGGTCAGAGCGTCAGCCAGCTCGGCAACCAGGCCTTCAACATCGCCGTGGCGTTCTGGGTGGTGGAGAAGACGGGCTCGGCCAGCGTGATGGGCCTGCTGATGGCGGTCGCCACCCTCCCCGGGGTGCTGCTGGGGCCGGTCGGCGGCACCTTCGCGGACCGTCACCCCCGCGTCCGCATCCTCATCGTCTGCGATCTCCTCGCCGCCGCCGGCGTCCTGGGGCTGGCGGCCGCGCTGTTCCTGGCTCCGGACCGCGTGGGGCCGCTGGTGGCTCTCCTGTTCGTCGTCGAGGCCCTGGAGGGGGTGATCCGGGCCTTCTTCATGCCGGCGGTCAGCGCCTGCATCCCGGACCTGGCGCCGGAGGACAAGCTGGAGGCGGCCAACTCGCTGAACCAGTTCTCGATCCAGGCCTTTCTCCTTATCGGGCAGACGGTCGGCGGCGTCCTCTACCGGGTGCTCGGCGCGCCGCTGCTGTTCCTCATCGACGGCCTCTCCTTCCTCTTCGCCGCGGCGAGCGCCGCCTTCATCCGTCTGCCCGAGACAAAGCGCGAGACGGCTCCCGCCGGAGAGGCGGGAACCGGCCCCTTCCGCCGGTTCCTCGCCGAGACGGCCGAGGGCTTCCGCTACGTCTGGGCAAGAAAAGGGATGCGGGACTTCATGCTGACATGCTCGCTGGTCAACTTCCTCCTGATGCCCGTGGTGGTGCTGCTGCCGTTCTACGTCCAGCTCTACCTGAAGAAGGGGGCGGCCTGGTACGGGTTCCTGATGGCCGCCCTGAGCGCCGGCACGGTGGCCGGGTTCCTGCTGGCGGGAGCGCTGAGGCCGCGGGGCCGGGCCCGGGCCGCGGGGATCATCCTCAGCCTGTTGATCCTCCCCCTGGTCTTCGGCACGCTGGGATTTCTGCGCAGCCCCGCCGCGGCGCTGGCGGGGGCCTTCCTGGGCGGCGCGGCGCTGGGTTTCATCAACGTCCAACTCGCCGCCACCACCCAGAGCTCGACCCCCGCGGAGCTGCGGGGGCGGGTCATGGGGCTTCTCGGCACCCTCAGCGGCGGCCTGGTCCCCCTCGGCATGGCCCTGGGCGGGTTCCTGGGGGACCTCACGGGCAAGAACGTCCCCCTGGTCTACGGCGTCTGTGCCGTCCTCGCCGTGCTGACGATCGTGACCACCACCTTCAGGCGGGAGAGCCGCGACTACCTCGCCCAGAGCTGAGGACCGGGCTTCAGGCCACCGCGGTCACGGCGTCGCGGGTCGGGTAGTCGATGTAGCCCCGGTGGTCGCCGCCATAGAAGGTGGAGCGTTCCGGCGCGTTCAGGGGCGCGCCCTCGGCGAAGCGCTCCGGCAGATCCGGGTTGGCCAGGAACAGCGCGCCGAAGGAGACCAGGTCCGCCTCGCCGCCGGCGATGGCGGCGTCTCCCGCCTCCCGGGTGTAGGCGCCGTTCAGGATGAGCGGCCCGCCGAAGCTGGCGCGCAGCAGGTGCGCCACCGGATCCACCATCCCGGGGTAGCGCTCGAGCGGCTCCACCACGTGGAGGTAGGCCAGGCCGAAGCGGTTCAGCTCGCGGGCGGCGTAGCCGAAGGTCGCCCCCGGATCGGAGTCGTTCATGCCGTTGAACGTCCCGGTGGGGGAGAGGCGCACGCCCACGCGGTCCGCGCCCCAGACGTCCGCCACCGCCTCCGTCACTTCCAGCAGGAAGCGGACGCGGTTCTCCACCGGGCCGCCGTAGGCGTCCGTCCTCCGGTTGGTGCCGTCCTTCAGGAACTGGTCGATCAGGTAGCCGTTGGCGCCGTGCAGCTCGACGCCGTCGAATCCGGCCTCCCGGGCCACCCGCGCGCCCTGGGCGAACTGCTGGATCACGCCGGGGATCTCGTCCAGCTCCAGCGCCCGCGGCGTCCCGTTGGGCTTGGGACCTTCCGGCGTGTAGGCCATGCCCTCGAAGCCGATCGCCGACGGCGCCACCGGCAGGGCGCCGTCCGGCTGGAACAGGGGATGGGAGACGCGCCCCACGTGCCAGAGCTGCGCGAAGATCCGGCCGCCCTGGGCATGGACGGCGTCCGTCACCTTGCGCCAGCCCGCCGCCTGGGCCTCGTCGTAGATGCCGGGCGTGTTCAGGTAGCCCACCCCCTGCGGCGAGACCTGCGTGCCCTCGGTGACGATGAGCCCCGCCGAGGCGCGCTGGGCGTAGTAGGTGGCCGTCATCTCGGCCGGGACGTTCCCCTCTCCGGCGCGGTTGCGCGTCATGGGAGCCATCACGATCCGGTTGCGCAGCGTGTAGGGTCCGACCTGGACGGGGGAAAGAAGGTGGGCCTGCTTCGAATCGCTCATGGGATGATCTCCTCTGTACATGTGTCGGGTCAAAAGTGCACAACTGAACTATGGGATCAAAAAAAGAATCTACCCGCTCTTCCCGAACCGCTGGAGGAGCAGCCTCAGCGCCGCGCGCTCCACGTCCCCGAGGGAGGCGAAGAGGATCTGGTCCGCCGTCTCCAGGACCCGCGCCGCCTCCGTATAGCGTTCCCGGCCCGTCTCGGTGAGAGACGCCAGGACGCTGCGCCGGTCGTTGGGCTCCTGGACGCGTTCCACGAGTCGCTCCGCTTCCAGCCGGTCCATGAGCTGCGTCATGTTGGAGCGCACGCAACTGCAGCGCTCCGCCAGGCAGCCGAGGGGCAGGGGCTCGCCCGCTTCCATCAGCCGGGCGAGGACGCCGAACTTGGCCAGCGAGAGCCCGACGCCGCTCAGGGCGCTCTCCAGCCGCGCCTCCACCTCGCGCGCCGCTTCCAGCACCTGAAAGGCCATGGCCGCGGGAGCTGCGGTGGTGAGGGTGCTTCCGTTCATATCTTAATGATAGACGCGTCAAGCTTTTTTGGCAAGCCCCCCTCCGAGATCTCAGGCGAGTACAATGCCGCGCGTGAACGCGGCTCGCCGTACCCTCGGCCGCTGGCTCCTGACGGCCTTCCTGGAGCGTGGTTGCGACCCCGCCACGGCGCGCGTGCCTCGCCGCGTCCTCAGCATCCGTCCCCTGACCCCGCGTGAGATGGCGGAGCTCAATCCGCTGGCCGAATCGCTGGTGGCGGTCTCGAATCTGCTCCCGCTCCCCCGCCAGACCCGTCGAGCGGTCTACGAAGTCTGATCACATCTTGGAGAGATAACAGACCGTTATACCGACTAAGAGAAGGACTCCCAGGCCTACGAAGAGCAGCACGCCCAGCAGGAGCGCCCGTCCGCGCCGGTACTGGTCGCGGTCACGCGAGGAGAGCAGGGCGATGCCCGCAAGGAACTCGCTGAAGTAGATCAGCGGCAGCAGGGCCAGCGCCGAGCAGGCGAGCGATTTCTGCGCCTGGGAGAACAGGAGGGCGCACAGGCCGGCCAGGGCGAAGTCGATGAGCGTCACGACGAGCGCCAGGGGCCAGACGGTCGGCTCGGGCGGCGGGAGCTGCCCCTGGAAGACGCCGACCGCCAGATCCGCCGTGGCCGCCGGATGGCCCGCCTTGAGGATCTGATCCCGCAGCCGCTCCACGGGAAAGCGGCTGGAGTTCTCCTGGAGATAGGTCAGCAGGGCCTGGAGATCGCGGCGGGACATTCTCTATAGCCTATGCCGTCCCAGGCTCTCAGCCACCTCTTCGGGTGGTCCGCCTCCCTTTTCCCGGGAGTACAATGGAATTCGCTGAACGTCCGATTCTCAGCCCGGCCACCCTCAGCCGGCCTGAGATGGGCATACCCAAACAATCCCACCCGCTGTATCCCCGAAGGAGAAGAGAGAAATGAGCGCGCGTTCCTTCGTCCGTTTTGTACCCGCAATCCTCCTGCTGCTGGCCCTTGCCGCCCCGGCCGCGGCCCAGACGCCCCTCGGCGCCACGATCACCGGCAGCAGCGTCCAGTTCGCCGTGTTCTCGCAGAACGCCACGCGGATCGAGGTCTGGATCTTCTCCAGCCCCACCGCTTCGGCGCCCACGGCCCGTCACACCATGACCAAGACCGACACCACGAACCACATCTGGACGGTCACCGTCTCCGGCCTCGGCGCCGGCACGCTGTACGGCTACCGGGCCTGGGGCCCCAACTGGCCCTACAACGCGAGCTGGACCGCCGGCAGCAACCTCGGCTTCGTCAGTCACGTGGATTCCAACGGCAACCGCTTCAATCCCAACAAGCTGCTCACCGATCCCTACGCCAAGGCCGTCACCGGCGAGCCGGCGCGGGTCAGCGGCCACTATTCGACCGCCATCCTCGGCGGCACGGACACCTATGGCTTCGTGGACAGCGCCGGCGCCATGCCCAAGTCCATCGTCATCAACGACAGCTCCTTCGACTGGACGGGCGACGTCAAGCCCAACAAACCGATGAAGGACTCGGTCGTCTACGAGGTCCACCTGCGGGGCTTCACCAAGAACGACTCCAGCGTGACGGCGTCGCTGCGCGGCACCTACGACGGCTTCAAGGCCAAGACGGGCTACCTCAACGAGCTGGGGGTGACCGCGGTCGAGCTGCTGCCCATCCATGAATATCCGCAGTGGGACGACCCCGTGGGCGGCGCCACCGCCGACCGCGTGAACTACTGGGGCTACATGACCACCCAGTTCTTCGCCCCCAACCGCGAGTATCTCTGCACCGACACCGCCTCCTGCACCTTCACCGGCGGCCAGCAGGTCAACGAGTTCAAGGAGATGGTCAAGGCCCTCCACGCCGCTGGCGTCGAGGTCTGGCTGGACGTGGTGTACAACCATACCTTCGAGGGCGGCGCCTGCGCGGGCAACCCGGTGCGGTACATCAACCTGCGCGGCCTCGACAACGCCACTTATTACACCCTGGCGGACGACAAGACCTGTTACTGGGATTCCACCGGCACCGGCAACAACCTCAACGCCAGCCGGCCGGCGGTGCGCAAGCTGATCCTCGACAGCCTCACCTACTGGGCCGACAAGATGAAGGTCGACGGCTTCCGCTTCGACCTCGCCTACGAGCTGGGCCGCGAGTGGAACGACGGCCGCGACTTCAACTCCAACGCCCAGACCCTGGTGGACATCGCCCAACTCGCCCAGAACAAGGGCTTCAAGGTGGTGGCCGAGGCCTGGGACACCGGCGGTTACGGCGTCGGCCAGTTCCCCGCCGGCTGGGCGGAGTGGAACGGCTTCTATCGCGACAACCTGCGGAAGTACGCCAAGGGCGACGCCAGCCAGGTGGGCGGCCTCGGCTCCTCCGTCACCGGCACCTGGAGCGGCTTCACGCCGCCCGAGAGCGTCAACTTCATCACTGCCCACGACGGCTTCACGCTCAACGACCTGGTCTCCTACAACACCAAGCAGAACGGCGTGGGAGCCTGCAACCCCAGCGGCGCCGATCCGAGCTCGGGCAGCAACGACAACGACAGTTGGGACAGCGGCGGTGACGAGGTCCTGCGGCGGCGGCAGATCCGCAACTTCGCCTCCAGCCTGTTCCTCCACCATGGCGTGCCGATGATCGTGGCCGGCGACGAGTTCCGCCAGACCCAGAACGGCAACAACAACGGCTACATGGCCGACAACGCCTGCGGCTGGATCGACTGGACCCGCAAGACCACCTACGCGCAGACCTACAACTACTTCCGCAAGCTGATCGCCTTCCGCAAAGCCCACCACGGCCTGCGCCGGGCCTACGCGATCGGGGGAGCGACCCACGATGCCGACGGCTACAAGGACCTCGGCTGGCACGGCACCACGCCCGACACCCCGGACTGGAGCTCCACCTCCCGCTCCCTGGCCTGGCTGATCGACGGCTCCAGCGCCGAGACCGGCGGCCCCGCCGACGCGCCGGACCTCTACGTGGCCTCCAACTCCTACTGGGGGAACCTGACGTTCACCATCCCCACCGCTCCCAACAGCAAGTGCTGGTGGCTGGTGGCGGACACCGCCGACTGGGCCGAGGGCACGGGCAACATCTACTACGACCCCGCGATCTCCGTCTGGGACTCCCAGCCGCTGCCGAAGATGGCGGGCACGACCTACGGCGTGCAGGCCCGCTCGACGCTGGTCCTCGCCGCCCGGCCGTGCAACGCCGCCGAAGCCATCCGGGTGGACTTCACGGTCAACGGCAAGAGCACCGTCGTGGGGCAGGACATCTACGTGGTCGGCAACGTCCCCGAGCTGGGCAACTGGGACACCTCGAAGGCCGTCAAGCTCAACTACGTGAGCGCCAGCTCCTGGAGCGGCCCGACCTTCTTCTTCGCCAGCAAGGGCGCGAGCATCCAGTACAAGTACATCCTCAAGCAGGGCGGAACGGTGACCTGGGAAGGCGGATCGAACCGCACCTACACGGTGCCCACGACGGGCTCCGGAAGCCGTAACGACACCTGGCAGCCGTAGAGGCGGCTCTCAAGGCGCCCCACGTTCCGGTGCGTGAACGCGGGGCGCAGCCTCCGCCCGGGCATAAATGCCCGGGCTAGTCAAAAGAGCCCCCTAAAGGGGACTCCATCAGTCGGGTTGACCCGGCTGTTTTCGGGTAGCCCGGGCATTTATGCCCGGGCGGGGAGAGGATGTCTACTCATCGTCCCGATGGACGATATCCGGAGAGAACGCCGGCAGACAGACCGCGATGTATTCCGCCCCGCCCGGCTCCGGGCTGCTGTAGCGGATCCATTCTCCGGGCGAGGACACCACCGCCTGTCCCGCCCGGACGTCGAGGGCGCCGCCTTCGTATTCGACGCGCACCATCCCTTGGAGCACCACCGTGATCTCCTCGAACTCGGGCCGCTGCCCCGGCTCCAGCCATCCTTCTGGAGACACCATGCGGGCGATGCTCACCGCGCCATGACCGGAGTTGACCCGGCCGGCGTACTCCTCGATCCGCTTCGGCTTGTTCCCCGCCGCCGCGATGACGGTGGGCTTGTCGATCAGTCTCGGCATGCTTCCTCCCTTGTCACTTACCAGGCACCAGTGCCACCACCCGCACCGGGCCGCCGGACCCTCCGGCGATTTTCATCGGCAGGGCGATGATCCACGCCCCGGTCTCCGGGACCTGCTCCAGGTTCGCCACGTTCTCCAGGCCCGGCACGTTCGCGCCGTTGGCGATCTGGTGGACGATGAAGTCCTTCGACGGACCGTGATCGATGCTCGCCGTGTCCACGCCCAGCGCCTTCACCTTGCGTTGCTCGACGAGATAGCGGGCGGCCTCGGCCCCGTAGGACGGAAAGTGGAGGTTCGATGCGTCGCCAGGCTTGTCGTCGCCGAGATAGCGTTTCCGATCCGGCCAGCGCTTGCCCCATCCGGTGCGGAGCAGGACGATGGAGTCCTTGGGGATCGCGCCGTGCTTCAGCTCCCACGCGCGCACGTCCTCCGCCGTCAGCCGGTAATCGGGATCGGCCGCCGCCTTGGCGCTGACGTCGATCACCACCGCCGGGCCGATGAGTTGCTCGATCGGGATCTGGTCGACCGTCCGCTTCCCCTCCGCGAAGTGGATGGGCGCGTCGAGATGGGTGCCGCCGTGCTCGGGGGTGCAGAAGGCGTTGGACGCGTAGAAGAACCCCGCCTCCGTCTTGCCGTAGGACAGGCGGTCCAGCTTGAACGTCGTTGGCGAGGTCGGCCAGTAGATCGTCTTGTCGTCGAAGGCGTAGGTGAGATCGACGACGCGGACGCCCTGGAGGTCGATAGGCGGCCGGACAGGCTCCGCGGCACGGCTGGTCTCCGCCACTAAGATCAAGGAGATGACCCACAGCCCAAGCACGCCCGCTCTGTAGCTTGGTGTCTTCATGTTCATTTCTCCATAAAACTGCCCAGGACTGGCCATTCTAGCGCACCCCTCCGGAGGAGCCACCGGGCCAGAGAGCGTTTTCGGAACTGCCGTAACAAACCCGCCCCGCCGAACGCCTCAAAAGGCATAAACCTTCCATAACCGCCCGGAGTTCTCCGGCGAAAGGAGGAGCCATGAGGCGAAAAGCAATCATCGTAACGCTGTTGTTGGCCGCCTGGATTGGCGCCTGCTGCAGCATTCCCACGTACCAGCCCAATTTCTGGAACGACGGGAGCACAATCCAATGGAACAACAACTGTTATAACTACGGCAACAACAAGCGGACGGACACCTTCGCCCAGCCGGGACAGGCAGCCGGCGCCATGTACACCGCCCTACAGTGCTCCAACGTCCGGACCGCCGCCATCGCCGACGGCCTCAAGGCTGTTTCCGGTCCGAATCAGTGTCCGAAGAAGGAGTGCACCGTCGCCCTGGTGGTGGCCCCGGGCTGGGATTTCCATTGGTACCGCCGGGACAAGAACGGCATGTGGACCCACAAGCCCGGATCGACGCAGGCGACCAACCGCGACAATTCCAACAACACCATTTCCAACCCCGAGACGGCGAACCGCGGACCCTACACCGACTTCTGCGGGTACATGTGCTCCTGCTCCAACTCCACGGAGGGCCAAGGCCATGAGAACATCAACTGAGATGCCGAAGCCGAACCTGATCCTCTCGATTCTTGGGGCTCTCGCGCTGGGCCTGGCTTTCCTGGCCTGCGCTTCGACCAACGCCGCGGCGCAGACCGGGACCGCCAGCGGACCCAAGGTCACCGTCCTGATCTACTCCGGACGGCCGAATCCGAGCTTCAACCTTGGCTCCACCCAGGTGGAGCGCCTGCGGCAGCTTCTCGCAGCGGCCCGGCAGGACACCGGCTCCGAGGGCCAAAGCGTCCTCCCCTCGGTCCTCGGCTACAACGGTATCCTGATCGAGAGCCGCGGGAGCGGCCTGCCGTCCGCCATCGCGGTCTACCGCAACCGGATCGAGATCCGCGAGGGAACGGCGAAACGGTTCGTGACCGATGGCGGAGAGTTGGAGGAATTTCTCCTCAACACGGCGACGGAGGCCAAAGCCCTCGACGCCGAGCAACTCCGGTTCATCCGTGGGAACCGTCCGGGCGCCACCTATTAGAGGTTTGCTGACGAAAGAGCCCCCTGAAGGGGACTCCAGCAGTCGGGTTTACCCGGCTGCTTTCTGGTAGCCCGGGCATTTATGCCCGGGCGGGGGCGCGGTGATAGATACCTTGGCGATCGAACCCGGTACGAACTTAGGGAGATGTCGTACTGGTGTGAAACACGGGCGGGGGCGCCCTCTCCCGGTGTGGCGTGGGAGGGAGGGGTCGGGAGAGGGTCGGGGTGAGGGCTCACCGCTTCGTATACAGCGCCTCGTGATACGGCGCGCCCTCCTGAACGAGGCGGATCTCGCCTTCGGCGGCGAGGCGCCGCAGCGCGTTGGAAACCATCCGGGCGCTGGCGGGCCTGCGGAGATGCTTGCCATAGCGCCGGTTGAGCTCGGTGGAGATCCGGGAAGGACTGAAGATCTCTCCCGCCGGCAGCGACGCGACCACCTGGCTCACCAGCTTGCTGCGGACCGTGCTGGGAGGGACCTCCTCCACCTTCTCCACCTTCTCCGCCTTGGCCGGCGCGGCGGGAGTGAAGCTGGCGGCGATCTCGGCCGCGGGTCCGGCGACCGCCTTGAACGCTTCGTAATGCTCCAGGGAGGTCGCGAGCTCCGCCGCCTGGAGCGCCCGCTGTTCGCGATGGAACACCTCCTGTTCGGCGTGATACGCCTCCTTTTCCCGATGCGACGCGATCTTGGCCTCCAGGTTCGCCAGAATCTGTGACAGCGAAAGCTCCGAGCTCACGGTCTCCTCCTTCGCTCCGGCTTGATGCAAAACGGTCTGGGGATTCTACGTCACAGCCGTCGGTTCCGTCGCGCCGCCGCGAAAAATCGACGCAAGGTGGCGCAAGCTTCCCGGGGTCCGGTCTGCCTCCCCCGACACCGCGCTATCTCTCGGGACGTTGCGCCGGTGTCCGCGGACTCTGCCTCATCTCCAGGGACGTCGCGCCAGGGTCCCGGGACTTCGCCTCCCTTCCCGCGACTCTGCATCATCGTCGGGAGACGTTGCCTCGCTTCCCGGGGCGTTGCGCCGCCGCTTGGCGACGCTGCCTCATCTCTTGTGACGTTGCGCCGGTGTCCGCGGACTCTGCCTCATCTCCGGGGACGTTGCGCCAGAGTCGCGGGGCTTCGCCTCGCCTCCCGCGACTCTGCGCCATCGTATGCGGACTTTGCCTCGCCTCCAGGGGCGTTGCCCCATCTCTGGGGGCTCTGCGCCATTTAGCGGGACGTTGCGCCGAAGTCCTGGGATTCTACGCCGTCTCTCGGGGCATTGCCGCAGACCCGTGGAGGTTGCGCTGGTTCTGAGATGGATTGCGTCAGGTCCCGGGTGCCTGAGGCATCTGCGCCCGGACCGCGCGGGTTGCCGCGCGGCCGGGCTTGATGTCGACAGGGAGAGGCTACACCGCTTGGCAGCCGGGGCAGGAGGGATCGCTCACGAAGATGGTGACCACATATTGGGAGACGAGCCCGGTGTCGTCGGTGACCGTCAGGGTTGCGTTGTAGTAGCCGGGTGTGTAGTACCAGTGCTGCACGAATGGACCGCTGTCGCCGCTGCCGTCGCCGAAGTCCCAGGTGTAGGAGACGATCGAGCCCACGGGATCCCAACTGCAGGAGGCGTCGAAGGTCACGCCGAGCGGCGCCCTCCCGCTGGAGGGATTGGTGCTGAAGCAGGCGACCGGCGGTGACGCGGAGGGCACGTTGGTGGCGCCCGCGAGCGCCACGGCGTTGTTCTGTTCGTCGACCTCCGGGATGGCGCCCAGCGGGTCGACGATCCAGCCGAAGTAGTAGGTCCCAGGTGACAAGGATGCCGGAACGGTCACATAGGCGTTGTAGGTGGTGCTGGCTCCATGGTTCAGCGAGAACGTGGAAGCGCCGAGGTAGGTGTCCGAGGTGTCGATCCAGCGGTCGGGCGAGATGTAGAACTGGACCCGCACCGAGCTCTCGGAGACATTTCCTTTATTTTCGATCGTGAAGCGGAAGCCCGCCGTTTGCCCGCGGTAAGCGGTGGACGGAGCGGGGATGAGGCCCGTGGCGTCCGAGGCTGTCGAGGTGTACGGCGTCGCCGCCACGTCCCGCTCGGTGCCGCAACAGGTTCCGTAACCTTCCCTGCTCCCTCGGATGTCGTCGGCGTGCGGCTGGAAAAGGTTGCTGTTCCCGAAGGTGCCGCCGAAGGGGTGCCGGTTGTTCATCGTGGCAATGGCGCTGGCCTGGTGGTTCAAGCCCATGGCGTGCCCCAACTCGTGCAGCGCCGTCAACGTCAGGGAGTACGGGGCGCCGTAAGGCGGCGAGTAGGGAGCGGTGTCGTAGGTCCACGGAGAGTTCCAGTTGAACAGGATGTCCGCCTCGGTGAGATCCCAGCAATTGTTCCGGGTCAGCGTGATCGCGATGAAGTCGCCCCAACGCCAGTCGGCCGTGAAAGCGACCGCGTTCCAGCCATCCCCCGAAGTGGTCGTGGTGGCGAAGTCGTACTCCGAGAAGAAGAGAAAGTTCATGCCGGGAGCGTTGTTCCACCCCTGGAAGGCGAGGTCGAGCGCGGGGCGGGAGATGTCGAAGGAGATATACGTCGGATGCATGATGGTCCACTCCCGTCCCCAGGTGATCTTGCTGCCGAAGCAGTGATCGTAATCCCAGGCTGCCGCGGGAGAGGCTAGGAGAACGCAGGCCAGGACGCAGGCGAAGCAGGTGGTTCCGATCTTCCTGATATTCATTGCGGTCTCCTCGTCTCAGTTCTCCAGCGGGGCCGGAGCTGCCGGCCAGACGACGCTGGGGGGGACATCCGTAGTCCGCGCCGACTCGACGAGCCGGCCCGCGGAGTAGCCGGGGCGCGCCATACGGTCACGCAGGAAGATCCTGAGATCGCCGAGGACCCGATCGGCCGACGGCGCCTCGGTTGGCGGAGCCGCGGGCAACGGAGAGACCCTCATGCCTTCGACCGCGAGGATCTGGCCCGGAGCGGCATTGCCCGGAGAGGCGAAGAGCCACCGCTCGCCGGCAATCCCGTTCACCGGCTGGCCGCGATGATCGACGAGGACCGTCCCCTGCGAGCGCGGCTCGTGCGCGAAGCGGAGATGCCCCTGCCACCAGCCGACGATGGGGCAGGCGAGGCTACCGTTCCCCTGGATGAAAAGCAGGTAGCGCTCCCCGGTGACCAACTCGGGCATGCCATGCACCACCAGCCGCTCGCCGCCCAACTCGCCGCCGTCGAAGCGGAGCACGAGCTGGCGGTCGCGTACCTGCCCCTTGAGGACCTCGTCCACTTTGAAGGTGACAAACGTGAATGGATACCGGCCGTCCCGGGAGGCGGCTACCTCCCGCGAGACTGGGGTGCCCGTCACGATCAGCTCCGCCTGTCCTGAGAGCTTCTCGAGATCGAGGGGGCGCATCGTGGTGGCGTTGGCCGCGCTCCAGGGCGCGACGAGCGCCAGGGCGAGCCCTGTGCCGAGCCGGAGCAGGGTCCTGCTGCGCATGTAGGATCTCCTTACAGTGGCAGGAGGCCGGAAGAAGCCTCCTGCTCTTATTTAACGGAGTGCGTGCAGGCTTGTGGAACGAGCCGTGTTGAAGTCAGCCCCAGTGAATCCTGACTATTGCCTCTCGCCTGAATCTCGAGTCATCTCGATCATCGTTCGCCGGAATCCCGCGCGAGAGCGAAAAGGCATTGCGCGGACTCGTTCCGATCTGCCGTCGAGAGCACGACCCGGGGCACGCCTTTTGCTATCAAGTTTTTGCTATAAGGAGAAGGGGGACGACACCCCGGAACCGAAAGGAGAACCGCCGTGAACAAGAATCTGCCATCGCTCCTCTTCGCCCTGTTGCTCACCGCCGCCGCCCTGGCCAGCTCGCCGACCCTGGCCGAGGCCGGCCAGCCGTGCAACCAGCGCCGCTGCGACCCCGGGCAGTTCTGCTGCAACTTCTCGTGCTCCATCTGCGCGCCGATGGGCGGCTTCTGCACGCAGCAGGCCTGCAGCTAGCGGCGTTTTCTGGAGGACGCTGGACCACAGCGGGGCAGCCCAACTCAGAAACTGGCGGGCAGGCTCTCCAGGACTGCCGGTCCGGATGATTCAGGCTGGACGGACGCGGCCTGACCGGGGAGGGTAAGGGTGAGCCCGGCCACGACGGCGAGGACGGGCAGCACCCGGCGCGGAATGCAGGGAGACATCTCTCCGCTTCTTTTCCAGCGGACTCGGCGTCCGGGGTCCGCGCCGGAGGAGCCCGCCTATAGAGAAAGGATGCGGGGGAGGGGCGGGAGGGGGCCAGCTTCCGGAAAGAAACCCGCTGGAACGGCTTGCGTCCGAGTCGAGGAGCCAAGGGCGGGCTTACCCGGCCTTTTTGGTTGCTTACACGTCCAGTCTTACCAAGTTGACGAGAATGGCAAACCCGCTTAGAGTCGCGAAGTTGTAGTGCTGGGGAAATAGATGAATGGCTATCAAGGTTGCGTTACTCTACGATTGGAAGAAGTATGTGGATGCTGAAACGGAGGTAGAGGATTCCATAGAACATTGCTTAGGGCGGACAGCGAAGGAGGAGCATATGGCGGATAAGAAGGTGGTCTTCCTTGGAGTCCGGTTCGTTAAGGGTAAACGGTCCGTAGAGGCTGTTTCTTTTTGACAGCTCGAGTTGAGAAGTGTAGTGGGAGCGAGATGATCGCCTCTGCGTTGGTTTCAAAGCGGGGCAAGGACTGCCTGTACCAAATATCTATCGAGGCTCAGCCGCCGCGGAGCTTCGGTGCGTGCCCGCAGGCGGTGCGCCGTCATTCGCCACTGCAATACCGGAATAGGATATTCATTTTATGACTTCCAGCTTCAAGGATATTCAATTCGGCTTCGCGAGCGCGGAGGTTGAGTCATCGGAGGCCCCTCAACTCCTGACAGAAGCCTTTCTTGATAGTCATGATGTTGTGCGCGAAGCCATCTCTGGACGAAAGTTTCTTTTTTTGGGATTTAAGGGGTCTGGTAAGTCAGCTATAGGTCTGCATCTATCTCTTATAGCAAAGCGTCGTCCCAATCTATTTGTGACGCATCTTTCGCTTGGAGATCTTTCATTTCAGATGCTAGCGGGGCTTGCGAACGATGAAGCAGAATCCGAGCTACGCTATCTGCGTGCTTGGTCCTGGCTGCTTCTTCTCAGCTTATTAGGATCCGTTAACCAAGATGAGGGCGTTGTCCCGGCAAATCCCTCTTCTTTTGGAAAAGCAGTTGACATGCTCCGGCGCGAGGGCCTGCTCCCGGTCAATGACCTTGCAGATGTTGTTGGGAAGACATCTCTTAAAAACCTCCAGATATCGGCTTGGGGTATAGATCTTTCGGCCAATACCGATAATGTCTCCCAGAGACTATCCTTGTCTGTGATTACAAACATGTTGAAGGAGATATTTTCGACAACTCAAACAGAATCGCACCATCTACTTGTCATAGACGGTCTTGACGACGTTCTTCTCGATGCTGATTTTCAGCTAGAGGCTCTGAGCGCCCTAGTGCTTGAGGCATCGCGCCTGAATCAGTTTTTTCGTGAACGCGGGGCGCCGTTCAAAATAATAATCCTGTGTCGTACAGATATCTACGAGCGTCTCCCGGGATCCAACCAAAATAAGATTAGACAGGATCTGGCATTTGAAATAGAGTGGTTTGAAGAGGCTGCGGATCCCAATAATGCAAACTTAGTTAAGTTGGTGAATCTCCGGGCGCAGTTTTCGGATCGGCGAATTAACAATGTGTTCGCATCTTTTTTCCCGAGCCGTCTAAAAAGAAGTAACGCGATTATGTTTCTTCTTGAGCATACAAGACACACCCCCCGTGATGTCATACAGCTGCTCAAGTACATCCAGCGAGCAAGCGAGGCGAGCGGGGGAATCCTAGAGTTTCGACAAATCAACGCGGGTCTACGCGCTTATTCCGAGAAGTACTTTCTTCCAGAGATCAGAGATGAGCTTGATGGGGTCGTCTCCAGAGGCGAAACAGACGCTTTCATGGAGACTCTTAGACAATTTCATCAATCAGAATTTACCGAGGCGGAGCTCTCAAGCTTCGTGAAGAATTCGAATGTGGGGAGCGATATAGACTTAGATCGCATTTTGAAGGCACTTTACAAGTGCAGTGCTATTGGAAGTCTATATGTTTCACCGCTGGGGCAGAGGCGCTTCAGTTTTTGTTATCGAAATCCTGGCTCTTCATACAATAGATCTGATCTAATTGTGGTACACAAAGGATTAAGAAGAGCGCTTCAGCTTTCATGAGCAGCAGAGAACAGGTGCCTCGCGCCAAGCCAAGCCTGGGGAGGGAGGACGGAACATGCAGTAGACAGAACCGGAAACCCTTCGTAGCGGACCCGGTAGGTACAAATCCTACGCGGCAAGGGCTAGCCACCTGTGCGAGATAGGTGCTACAGGAAACAGGTACCATCCTCTTGGATAAGCCAGGCTTCTCCTCACCCCGCCCGAGCCCCCTCCATAGCCCCTTCAAGTCTTTGTCAAGCCTCCGGGAGGTCGCTTCAAGGCCACCGCCACGGCCCTCCACTCCCTGATCTACGACACTGACTTCGTACATCGCCCCTCGAAAAACCCCTGCGCCGACACCTCTTCCTTCTCATCCACCAGAGACGACCCCAACCTCCCAATCTTCAGGCCGCTCTACCCGTCAAGCCTGGCTACCGACGAACGGCAGCGCCGGCGGGAAGCTTCCTCTCGGGAAGGGCGGCGCGGGATCTCCCGCCTTCAGCTTCTCCGCCGCCCGGCGGTAGGCGCCCAGGAACCAGGAGTACCCCTCGTAGAGTTCCTTGCGCCGGTTATGGGTCGCGGCGTGGAAGCGCGGGGGCCGGCGACTTCTTGAGCTTCTTCGGACGGCTGTGGGGATGCTGGGCCAGGATGGCTTCCCTCCCGAGAGGGCGCGCGCCGGTCCTCCTCCGCCGGGCGGCGATCTCTTCCTGGATCGAGGCCAACTGCCCCTGGACGCGCTTCCGGTACTCCTCCTTCGACAGGTGTGCCCAGCAGGGAAGAGGCGAGAGGGTGACGGTCTCCTGGGTGGCGTACTCGTAGCGGTCGTACCGCTCCCCGCGGCGGCGGGCGGCGTACTCCTGGGTGCGGCTGAAGTAGTAGCCGGTCAGCGGCTCGCCTCCCAGGATCTCCCGGACGCAATGGACCCCCGGCCAATCCTCCGGCGATTCCACCAGATCCTCCTTGGCGCCGTGGGCGAGGACGTAGCGGAGCCGTTCCACTTGGGCGGTCTCCTCCTCGCTGATCACGATCGCCTGGTAGCGGCGCTCCCAGATCTTCCCCGACCAGCCGTCAGGTGAATGACCTCCCGGGCCAGCATGGAGTTGAAGTAGCCAAAGAATCCCGCGAGTCGGCGAGCGTCCTCCACCCAGACCAGGCATGAGCTTCCGAAGCCGCCACACCGCACCCGCTGAGGGGATCGCCCGACTTTCAGCGTTTTCTTCCGAGCCGGACCCTGCTGATGGGGACTGGCCAGGAGGAAACATGAAGAACCGAATAGTTCTGAGTATAGGTTTGTTGTCGCTGCTCTTGACTGTCGCGGCGGTCGGGCAGACGGCGCCGCCGCTGGTGACGCTGACACCGGAACCGCCGAAGTGGGAAGACCGGAGCGCGAGCTCCAAGGCGGGGGTGGGCAAGGGTTTCGAGGCCAGTCGCCTGCGGCAGGTCGTGGCCGATCTGCCGGCGGCGGCTTCGGCCGATCAGGTGGAGCTGGCGCTGTTCGATGTGCTGCCACAGATCTACCGGGCGACGAATCGGGATCTGCCGGTGGTCGCAGAGGTCGTGGCGGGACTGCGCCAGCAGCCCGGCGCCGTGGAGGCGATGGCGCGGCAGTACCGGCAATTGCCGGCCGAGGCGATCGAGCAACGGCTCATGGTCCTTGGCATTCTGGGCGAGATGCGGCGGCCCGACGCCGTGGCGCAACTGCGCGAGGTGGTCTGGGCTCCGTTGCCCCTTGTTGTTGACTCGCATCCGGAAAAGCTGTCGGCGCGCGATCTGGAAGAGATGGTTCAGGTCAAGGCGGTCCAGGGCCTGGCCTATCTGAAGACGCCGCAGGCCGACGCGGCGGTGCGCGAGGTGATCGCGAAGCACGAGACCCTGCACGTGCGCGTCTCGGCGATCGACGCCTACATGTGGAACCACGGAGATCGTCCGGAGACGGCCGCCGAGCTGTACCGGTTGTTGCCGGAGGAGCTGCACCCGTACGTCGAACGGCCGCGGTTCCACCGCGGCCAGGATCGCGAGGAATTCACGCGGCGGCTGATCGCCTGGCAGGAGAAGTGGGGAACCCAGCCCCAGGCCGAGCCGAAGTCCGCCGAAGGCCACAACGGGGGTGAGAAATGAGACCTGAAACGAAGACCCTGCTGAGGACGAGCGTCCTCGTCGCGATGATCGCCCTCGTCCTCCTGCCGGCCGGGGCGGGCGCCGTGTGCACCAACACTACCGAGACGGACGAGCAGGCCCTCTGGAACGTTCACAACTGCTGGCCGGCGTTTCGCGACTGGTTCCGCCCCCATTTCAACTTCCAGTCGGACCACTGGGATGAAGGCTGGGGCTGGACGTCGTGCAATCCCACGGAGGCCTTTCCCAAGATGTGGAACTCGGCCTACCTGATCACCTACGGATTGGAGGACTGGAGCCGCGGTCCCTGGCACAGCGACGCCGATTACTACCGCTGGGCTTCGGGCAACAATCACGGCTTCCGCTACGAGCCGGAGGACTCGACCGACGCCTTCGCTTCGGCTTTCTGGGGCATTTTCACGACCGATCGCGTGGAGATGCAGTGCCCCAGCTTCAACAATCGGACCGCTGGCGTACGGGCCGGAACGATGTTGCACGAGGCGACCCACATCATGTTCGAGTCGAGCCATGGGTCGAACCTGCCGGGCAGCAACTGCGCGTCGGACCTGCACGGACGATTGGTTCTTCCACTACCTCAACTCCTACTCCTACGGCTCGCTCGCCGGCCACCGGCACTCGATGAACCAGATCCAGATCGAGTGGCTGTGCGACCTGGCCGAGTTCGGCGAGTGGTGGGTGCCCGTTACGACCGGGACGGTCGCCCAGAGCGAGGCGAACAGCCGGATGGTCAACCGGATTCGCAACCCACCTGGCTGGACCTGTGGCACGCCGCGCCCGATCTACGTGCCGCCGCCACCGCCCGACGAGGAATGCCCGCCGCCGGCGACGAACTGCCAGCCGCTGTGAGGTTCGGTATAGGGGCTCCGTGATCGAGACGAGGGCGGAGCCGGCAACGGCTCCGCCCCGCTGCCGGCGAACGCGTGGCCAGCCTTGTGCATGCCCCTGTGCTCCACCCGCGTCTCATTCGGCGCTGGAGCGAAGGGAAGGCCGCGGAAGGTCCACGGAGCTCATGCCGGCCTAATAAGAGATGGCAACCCCGAAGCGAAAGCTGATCCTCGGCGTGCTCGCCGTCCTCCTGATACCCTTCCTGTATCGCGTCTTCGCCATCTATACCATCCGTACCGGCGAGTGCCCTCCGGGGCCGGCCGACCCAAGCGTCGCCGTTCCGGAGCGGACCGGCTTTCCGCCGCAGCGCCGGCCTCTCGTCGTGATGACCTACAACATCGCGGGCCACGATGAGCTGATCGATGGCGATCATGCGCGGCACATCGCCGAGGCGATCCGGCGCTTCCGCCCGGACATCGTGGCCTTGCAGGAAGTGCATCGCAACACGTGGCAGGTGCGCTTTCGCGATCAGTTCGCGGAGCTGAAGTCGCTCACGGGACTCCACGGCGCCTTCGCTCCGAGCTATACCTCGTGGGGCGGCGGATATGGCAACGCGATCCTCACCCGCGGCCAGATCGTGCGGACGCGGGTGCATCCGCTGCCATGTATCGGAGAGCCGCGGGCGCTCCTCGCGGCGACGATCCGCATCGATGGGGCCACGATCAACGTCTACGCCACGCACCTCACGTCGTGGGGGCGGCTCAACTCGAAGATCCGTGCGAAACAGTTGCGCTGCCTCGCGCGGGAGGTCCGCGCCAGCCGCCATCCCTATATCCTGGCCGGCGATTTCAACGCGAGTCCGGATTCGCCGGAGATGGAGGAGTTCCGTCGGGAGGGTGCCGCGCAGCTCGCCTCGCGGGCAATCGGTCCGACGTTTCCGCAGTGGAACGAGCAGATCGATTACATCTTCGTCGACCACGGCTGGCAGGTCCGCTCTTCGCGGGCCTGGCCGATTGAAATCTCGGACCACTTGCCTGTTACGGCAGAGTTGATGTGGAGGGCTCCCTGAATTATCGCTTCCCCAAGAACCCGTGCTACGTACCCGGCGGAATCTGGACGTCGACGAAGTCTTCTCGGGTCAGCTCGAATTCCAGGTCGGTACGAAGCGGCTGGGGTTTGTCGAGGAATTCCTTCTCGTAGGTGTCGAAGAACTTGTTCTTCTTCGCCTTGGTCGAGATCCAGATGCCCGTCGGGGTCTATCTTCTTCTTCTTGAATTCAGCGCCGTAGTTTTTCGTATTGCGCACCCGGCGGGCGAGATCGACCAGCACCGAGCATTCGGGAATCGGATTGTAGAACTCCCGTTCGGTGGAGACGATCGCCTGGGCCGTCGGCTTCTTTCCGGACTTGGGAACCGGCAGCAGCGTATCGAGCATCCGGTAGATGCTCGCGTCGCCAAGGTCCACCGCCCCCTTCTTGGGCTTCGGCTGAAGCTCGGCAGCCGGCGGCGTAGCGTTGATGCTTCCGTGGTGGCCGATCTTCAGGAAATCGACCGGATCCTTGAGGTGGGTCTGGCGGTGCCGCTCCCACATCACGTTCCAACTGCCGTTGTCCTTGCCAACCTTGAACTCGCGTTCCCACTCGGCGTCGCCGACGAACAGACAGCCGCCGTTTCTTCCATTCGATCAGGAGCACGACGCTCATGTTGTTCTGGATGGCCGAATCCTTGGCCGCGAACGCGAGGCCGTTGGAAAGCATGCCGGATTGCAGCCGGCGGAAGTCGCCGGCGCTGATGTTGGTGGGAGCGGGGCCGGAGCCTTGTGAAGATTTCTCCCGCGACCTGGCGGAAGAGCCGGCGGCCTGAAAGCCCTTGAGGCTGATGTCTTGCGTCTCTCCGAGGTAGAAGTGGTCGATGTCCTTTTCGGGAGCGAGGACGCGGATCGTCGCGTCCTTGAGGCCGTCGAGGCCGAGCTGCTTGGACGTCATCCCGGCGTGGACGAACTTCGCCTTGATCTTGTTGGCTTTCGGCAACTCGTTCATCAGGAAGTCATCGGCCGCGTCGTTGCTGACGCCGTAGGCGGAAGCCAGGATCTGGACCTCGGGACTCAAGGCCCTGCCGCTATCCATGAGCCGGCGCATGTGCGCGCCGGCGAAGGCGTGCAGCTTGTGCGCCTTCTCGGCCTGCTTGTGGGTGGGGTCCATGACCGCGCTGAGCCAGATGTTCTTGACCTGGATGTTCTTGAACCACTCCTTGTCGAATCCCTTGATGTGGTCTTCGTGCCGGTGCGTGGCGACGATCAGGTCGAGGCGCTTCTTGCCTTTGACGTCTCCGGCGGGCAGCATCGTTTCCTCGAGATGCTGGATGGCTTTCTCGAGCAGCTCCGTGCCTCCCTTCTTGCCGCAGTCGATCAGGATGTGGAATCCGTCCTTCCCCTGCGGGATGCGGACGTAGATGCAGTCTCCGCAGCCGACGCGGTAGGCGCGGATCAGGAGATGATTTCCCATGGCTGTGCTCCTGGATGGTCTTCGTCTTCATGAGACAGGTGCAAGTGGGGCGACAAGCGGAACCGGACCCGATCCTCGTCCTCTTCCGCGATCAACGGTGGAACCGCGCCCAGAAGGCCCTTGGCGGAGCCGATGACCGCTCCGACCTTTTTGGCGGCGATCTGGGCGGCCAGGTTGTCGAGCATCTCCTCCCTGCGCGCTCTCCCTTCGATGATCGCGGCTTCCCAGCGCTCGGCGACGGCGCCGGCCCGGACCCGCTTGCCGCCGTACGGGAGGGAGCCGGGCTTCATCGCCCAGGCGAGGAGGTTTCCGTTTTCGTTGAACACGAGGGTTCCGCCACAGAGCATGGTGGTCCATTGTCCGTCGAACCGGCCGAAGCGCTTGCCCTCGAGAAGGACGTCTTCCCGCCAGACATATTCGAGGATGATCTGCCGGGGCAATTTGGCCCGCTGACGGCCGCATTTGTTGGCGTCATAGAGGTCCGCGACGAAGAAATCCTGGCTGGCGGGGATGAGGAGCTCCTGGCGGTTGTCGTCCAGGAAGCGGTACGCGGCACCGCGCGACCGTGAGATCTCGCCGATGGGGCGGGGAACGCAGAAATCGAAGCGATCGTAGAGGTACTTCGGCTCCTCCAGCCGCTGCTGGTCCTCCTGCGAGAGGATCCCCCGCTTGCGGAAGACCTTGATCAGCATTCCGTAGTAGCCCTCGGGGTCGAGCGGATCGGCGAGCTGCTGCGACCGGCAGACGGCGATGGCGTAGTCCTGGAAGGTCACGTCGACGGGTGGGAGGAGATCGAGCGGCTGGACGGCGGTGCGCTGCATGCGGTCCGTGGCGCGCCAGAACGCCTCCCGTGGGGTGGTCCCGGGCTCGCTCAGGTAGTGCTCCGCGAGCTCGACGAGGATGTCGAACATGGCGCCCGTGAGGACCTCGGAGACGTCATGCACGCTCGTCGATCCCTTCATGTCGGACATCTTGCTCTTGCTTTTCGCCGTTCGCAGATACGGCCGGCCGGAGACGTTCTTGCCGAACTCCTCCGCGATCGCTCCGATCGGACCGGCCTTTTTGATGTTCCCTTTGCTCTTGTCCGCCAGGTACCTGCGCAGATCGCCGTTCTGCAACGTGAGCAGGATGGCGGTCAGGTCGCCGACGAATTCGTGGAACGCTCCCGTCTGGACCAGGCTGCTTTCGTTGTACAGCGGGCGAATGCCGTCGAGCACGGCGTGGCCGAATTCATGATTGACGATGTCGGTCGAGAGGCAGGTGTAGACGAAGTCGGGGTCCGATCCGAAGTAATAGAACTGGAGCGACTTGGTCTCGCGGTCGTAGTAGGCGTTCTCGCCAAAGCCGGCGCGGGGCACGACGATCAGGCGGTTCCCCTCGAAGCCCCAGGGGATGCGCCGTCCGAGAGCGGAGGGTTCTTCGAAGAAGGCCAGGGCGCGTTGCAGGGTGGCCCAGACGCTCACCTGATGAAATTGCGGGAGATGAGCTGTCTGCTGTTCGATCACCTGCTCGCCGATGACGAACTTCTGGAGCTTCTCATCCCATTCCGCGGGAGGCGTGAGCTCATCGGTGTCGGCGTTGTAGTCGACGACGGCGAAGCGGGCGCTCGTCGGCCCGTCGGCGAGGCCCGGCTCCCAGTCGACGAGCAGTTGCTCGTTGAAGGCGAGGGCCGGGATGTCCTTCGCGACCGCCGGGTCCTGCATGTACGTGGTGAAGGGGATCTGCAGTCCGGCGGCGCGTTCGAGGCTGGCGGGAAGGTAGGGGGCGGCCACATACAGCGCGACGCGATCGTCGGGAGAGATCTTGGCCGTGAGAGACGTCCGCTTCGTCGTTTGCGGGGCCACGTCGGGAGCGGCCTTGGGTTGCTTTTTCGCCACGGGAGACCTCCCGTTGGAATCAGACGCCTGGAAGAGGGCGCACGATGTTGAGTTTCATTATGCACCGTCTGTTGAAGCTCTTCAAGAGGTCTGTGAAACAAAGAGAGAAAGAGAAAAGCGCAAATTCGTTTTCGTCCACCAGAGTCGTTCTTGTGCAAGAATCTCAGGTGTACGACAACGAAGAGAGGAGGGAGTGATGCGTCGCAAACTGTTGCTGTTGGTCCCGGCTCTGGCCTTGAGCTTATGGGCTGGGACGAGCGCCCCGGCGGAGGCCGTCCCCGAATGCAACTGCTGCTACTGCCGCGAGGACGGTTACAGGACCTGCTGGCATTCGCTGCACCAGACCGCCGAGGTCTGTGCCAACTACTATTTCGAAATCTGTTGGGACACCTGGGAACCTGGGGATCCTTGTTGAGGTTTACGGGTGCGGGAAGCTACTAGGACATAAAGGACGAAAAGGACACCAAGGACCCTAAGGACGACAACTCTGATGTCCTTGGTGTCCCTGGTGTCTTTGGTGTCCTTTCCAGATGTCTGTCGCGCAGGCCCTCGCCCTACTTCCTCAACAAGCTCCGCCCATCCAGATTCGTCGTCGCTTTCACCTTATACAAATCCAGGATGGTCGGCATCACATCCCCCATGTAGGCGCCCTGCGGGGTGTTCAGCTTCAGGTTGCTGAAGAGGATGCCCTGCACCAGCGGCGGGTAGACCGAGCAGTGGTCGCCGCTCCAGATCTCGGTGTTGGGCTCGACGACCGTCTTGGCGATGCCGCCGAGGCTGTCCTGCCAGCCGACGCGGTAGCCCTCGCTGTTCGAGGGGATCATGTCCGGGATCAGCACCGGGTCGTAGACGCCTCGTACGCCTCGTCGCGGGTGAAGACGTGCGCCACCGGCTTCTCGCCGGTCTCCTCGTCCACGAAGCCCTCCAGGCCTTGCTTGATCTGCTGCACGAGCTGCTGGTACTCCGCGCCCGGGTTGACGATGCCCTTCTCCTCGCGCCCCTTGAGGTTGATGTAGATCTGACCCAGACCCAGGGCGTAGGCCTTGGTCTTCGACCAGTCCACGTTGGTGAAGAAGTCGCCCTGGTCGAAGAGGTCTTCCAGGTTCTTGCGGCCGGCTTCCTCGCCGGTCAGCGTCATGAAGCCGTTCTTCGCCAGCCAGGTGTTGTAGTTCATGCTGCGCCGGAACGAGGCGAAGCCGTGGTCGGAGACGACCATCAGCGCGGCGTCCGGCCGCTTCTTCATCACGTCGCCGACGATGCGGTCCATGTCCTGGTAGGACTTCAGGATCGAGCCGCCCCACTGCGCCGCCCCTTCGGGCGTGTTCTGCGGGTGCTTGGGATCGAAGAACCGGAACATCATGTGCTGCACGCGGTCGGTGAACTCGAAGTAGTGGACCAGCACGTCCCAGTCGTCCTTGGCCAGCAGGCCGTCCAGGATCTCCTTGTCCTTGTCCACGGTCTTCTGCACGTCTTCGAGGAAGCTGGCCTCGTCGAGGGTGCCGCTGGTCATGGACCAGGTGTCGATCATCCAGCCCTGGGTCTTGAACAGGCCGTAGTCGTGGGTGAGGTCGTGGACGAACTCGGCCGGCGTGGTGATGTCGAAGCCCGGAGGCAGGTTCTCGGGGTCGAACTGGATGGCGGAGAGGTAGAGCCGCACCTCCGGATCGATCGAGAGCAGCTTGAAGCGGCCGATGCCCTTGAGCTTGATCAGCGAGTTGAAGGGGAAGGTGAAGCGCGTCCAGTCGCTCCACTCGCCCGGCTTCAGGGTGAGGTCGCTCTCCGAGACCTGGATGCGGACGTTCGAGCGGTCTTCGGCCACCGTCAGGGTCATCGGGATGGTGATGTACTCGAGTCCGCCTTCCTCCTTGGGGAAGAGCTCGTTCGGCGGGCCCTTGATCTCGGTCTCGATCTTGCCGCGGTTGTCCACCAGCTCCACGACTTCGACCGGGAAGTCGCCGCCCCCCTTGGGGGAGAAGAACAGCTCGGAGGTGAAGTAGAACGGCTTGCCGATGCGCCCCGAGATGTCCGGCACGCCGAGGCCCGAGAGGAGCTTGCCCTGCGGATAGCCCTTGGGCGGGAAGGTGACCGGGATGCGCATCACCGTGACCCGATGGCCGGCCTGGCCGAGGAGCTTCCAGAAGGTGTCGCCCTGCTGGTTGTTGATGGCGATCGGGCGCGACTTGGGCAGCAGCCGGGCGGCGGCCACGCCGGAGCCGATCCCCGCCGCCACCGCCAGGACGCCTGCCACCGCGAGGGCCACGGCCCAGCGCCGGCGGAACAGCTTCAGGATCAGCAGGAAGAGCAGGCCGATCGCCAGAGCTGCGATGAGCCCGATCGCCAGGGGGTTGCTGTCCCCGAAGAGGAACGGCTCCTCGCCGGGCTCGGCGGCGGCGAAGGCGGGCTTGTAGTCCTTGGGGTTGCGCTTGAGGAAGTCGAAGACGCCGTGCCGGCCCGGGTTCAGCCCGGTGGAGAAGGTGGACCAGGAGACCGGGGTCTGCGACGGGATGGTCGGCCGCAGGGGGGAGAAGGTGCCCTGGTCGCGCAGCTTGGCGAGGTTCGGCAGCTTGCCCTCGTTCATCCACTGCTCGGTGAGCTTGGCGTCGGCGCCGTCGAAGCCGAGGATGATCAGCTTCTGGGGCTTCTGCGCCTGGGCCTGGAGGGGGGACCCGGCCGCCAGCGTCAGGGCGGCGGCGAGGGCGAGGGCGAGCGATCGGAGGTTCAAGGTCATAGGTGACGGATTCCAGAAACGGGGTTTGTCGGATCTCGTGAGCGGGGAATTCTAGCAAACCCGCCCTCCCCGCAACTTAGGGTTCCGCGATAGCGTACGTAGATTCGAAAGCGAGACGTCCAATGAGCCGACGAACCGAGAAGATCCACCCCCTGATCCTGATCGCCGTGGGAGCCCTGGCGCTGGCGGCCGGAGTGTGGCTGGCGCGGCAATGGCTGCCGGAATGGCGGACGCAGCCCCTGGCCAAGGCCGCCTATGTGCAGCGGTACGAGGATCTGGCGCGCCGGGCGGGCATCCGGCTGCGGCCCGGAGAGCCCAGGATCTTCCTGAGCACCGGGGAGGCCGGGGACAGCGACGCCCGCAAGGAGCTGGACGGCTATGCGCCGGAGGCGCTCGCTTCCCTGGGCCAGGGCCTCCGCATCCAGGTCGAGCAGGAAGCTCTGTTCGCGAAGCCGCGGAAAGACGGCTCGGTCCGGCAGTTCTCGGCACGGTTCCTTCCGGAAGGGCATCCGCAAAGGATCGCGCTGTCCCCTCGCGGGGCCGATGTCGTGAAGGACGCCGCCGAGGCGGGAGCCAAGGGAGAGCCCGCCACGGCGGAGCCCGCGAAGCGGTTTCTTCCTCTTCTCCTCCAACCCGGCGAGTCCCTCGGCAAGGAGCGCCAGGGCGACTTTCCCCAAAATCGCCGGTTCTTGTATGAGATCCGCGGCAGCCGGCCCGCCCAGCACCTGGAAGCCGAGGTGGTCAGCGAAGACTTCCTGACCATCACCCGCCAGGTGGGAGGGGTCGAGCCCAGGAAGGAGGAAGATCGGGCCATCGCCTGGGAGATCGCCAAGGCCGTCCCCTTCCTGATCGGCATCTTCGGCATTCCCATCCTCTTCGTGGCGCTCGTCACCCGGCGGCGGATCGATCTCTTCAACGGATTGATCCTGGCCGGGGTGACGTTCCTCGCCTCGGCTCTCGGCTTCCTGGCCGATCCCAGCATCCCGTCGGCTGTGGGGAAGATCGTCCCGGCCGCCTTCTGGGCCTTCTGGGTCTTCGTGCTCTGGTCGGCCTCGGAGTCGTACCTGCGCGCCGTCCAGCCGGGCTTCGCCACCAGCCTGGATTCCTTGCGAGCCGGCCGCCTCGGCCCCCGTGGCGGCCGTTCCCTGCTTTACGGCCTCGGGATCGGCGCGGCCTTGGGAGGTCTTCGTCTCGCCGTCACGGCGACGGCCTCTTCTCTGGCAGGGATCTGGCCGGAGGCGCGGAGCGTGGATCTCCCCATGTTCGATGAAAAAAATCCCTTCGGCCAGGGGACGATCCTCGCCGCAGCGGTGGCACTGGCCATGGCCTTCGCCGTGCGCTATCTGCCGGCGCGCTGGACTCCCTGGGCGGCGGCGGTGATTCTGGCCCTGGTGGGGCTGCCCATGGACATCGCCCCCTACCCGGCACGGCTGGCCGTCAACCTGGCCCTCGGCGTCCTGCTCGTGTTCACCCTCCGCCGTTTCGGCCTGACCGCGCTGCTCACCGCCGCCGTCGCCAGCTATCTGCTCCCGGCGGCCGTGTTCTCCGGCAACTTCCTGGATTGGCTCCCCGTCACCTTCGCCGTGACGGCGGGAGCTCCCCTCCTCTTCCTGGTCCTGGGCCTGGTCGGAATCCGCCGCCCGGAGCGTGTGGAGATCGAGCGGTTGCGGCAGCCGGCCTTCATCCGCCGCCTGGAGGAGGAGCGGCGGGTGAAGTACGAGATGGACCTCCTCTCCCGCATGCAGCTCGGCCTCCTGCCGGCGCAACTGCCCGAGGTGCCGGGCTGGGAGATCGCCGCCCGCTCGCTCCTCGCCACCGAGGCGGGAGGCGACCTCTACGACGTGATCACCGACGAGGACGGCAACCTCTGGATCGCCACCGGCGACGTGGCCGGCCACGGCTACTCCTGCGCCATCGCGCAGGCCATGACCGTCGCCGCCCTGACCAGCCTCGTCGACGCCGCGCGCACCCCCTCGGAGGTCCTGCGGGGCGTCGACCGGGTGATCCGGCGCAGCGGCATCCATCGCCATTTCACCTCGCTCGCCCTGATGCGGCTGGACGCCGGCAGCGGCGACGCCCTGCTGAGCAACGCCGGGCATCCCTTCCCCCTGCTGCTCTCCCTGGGCGGCGACGTGCTGGAGATCAACCTCCCCGGCCTGCCCCTGGGACAGGGGCCGAAGCGGAACTACGGGGACATCTCCATCGAGATCCCTCACGGCGGGGCTCTGGTCTTCGCCTCGGACGGCCTGTTCGAGGGCGCGGACTGGCAGGAGAACCAGTACGGGTACGACCGTCCGCAGGAGCTCCTCCGCGGCCTGGAGGACGCTTCCGCGCAGGAGATCCTGGAAGCCCTGTTCGTGGACTGGCGCCGGTATCTGGGCGAGCGCGAGCATCAGGACGACACGACGGTGCTGGTGATCAAAAGAAAGTAGATAGAATGCTCTCCGCGAGGGGGAGAGCATGGAGCAGACCTTCCGATTTCCCGAAGGATTCCTCTGGGGCGCGGCGACCTCGGCGTATCAGATCGAGGGCTCGCCCCTGGCCGACGGCGCCGGCCCGAGCATCTGGCAGCGCTTCACGCATTCACCCGGGCTGGTGCAGGACGGCGACACCGGCGACGTCGCCTGCGACCATTACCGGCGCTACAAGGAGGACGTCGGGCTCATGCGCGAGCTGGGCCTGAACGCCTACCGCTTCAGCGTCTCGTGGAGCCGCGTGCTCCCTGAGGGCAAGGGCCGCGTCAACGACGCCGGGCTCGACTTCTACCGCCGGCTCGTGGACGCGCTGCTGGAGAACGGCATCCGGCCGCTCGTCACGCTCTACCACTGGGACCTGCCGGCGGCGCTGGACGACCGCGGCGGCTGGCTCAATCCGGACATCCCGAACTGGTTCGCCGAGTACGCCCGCGTCCTCTTCGGCGCGCTCGACGACCGGGTGGAGATGTGGGCGACGCTGAACGAGCCCTGGGTGGTGACGGACGGCGGCTATCTCCACGGCGCCCTCGCGCCCGGGCACAAGAACGCTTTCGAGGCGCCGATCGCCTCGCACCACCTGATGCTCTCCCACGCGGCGGCCGTCGAGGCCTACCGCGCCGAGGGGAAGCACCGCGTCGGGCTGGTGGTGAACCTCGAGCCCAAGAATCCCGTCTCGGACCGGCCCGAGGACCTGGCCGCCGTGGCGCGCGCCGACGCGTACATGAACCGGCAATATCTCGATCCGGTCTTCCTCGGCCGCTATCCCGAGGAGATGCGGGAGATCTTCGGCGAGGCCTGGCCGGAATTCCCCGTGGCGGAGCTCGACCGCATCCGCCAGCCGATCGATTTCCTGGGGATCAACTACTACACCCGCAGCGTGACGAAGGACGATCCGAAGGCCCTGCCCGTGCGGGCCGGCCGCGAGATCCAGAAGCGCCACGCCTACACCGAGACGAGCTGGGAGGTCTGGCCGCAGGGGCTCACGGACACGCTGCTCTGGGTGAAGGAGCGCTACGGCGATCTGCCGCTCTACATCACCGAGAACGGCGCCGCCTTCTACGATCCGCCGGTGGCGCTGGCCGATCCGCATCCCGACCCGCTCCGCGTGGACTACCTGCGCGAGCACCTCAAGGCCGCCCACCGCGCGATGGAGCAGGGGGTGGATCTGCGGGGTTATTTCGCCTGGTCGCTGCTGGACAACTTCGAGTGGAGCCTCGGCTACTCGAAGCGCTTCGGCATCGTCCACGTGGACTTCGAGACGCAGACGCGGACTCCCAAGCAGAGCGCGCGGTTCTACGCGGAGGTGATCCGGACAGGGGGCGGGGCGCTCTGAGCGAAGGACCTAAAGGACCTAAACGACCTAACCCGGATTATTCACGAGCTTGGGCTCGGGGCTATGGGATGGGGCCACAAGGCACCGAGTTGCTGGCGTGCGACCGTAAGCAAGGCGTAAAAAGGATGTGTCAGAGAGGGAGAGGGGGGCGTTTGGAGCGTTGGCTCGGAGTGGAACGCTTTCAGCAGCCCGATTTGGGCACACCTCTTCCCTTCAACGCCCAGAATCTCGGATTTGAGAATCGGCTGGACGGTCAGGCTGGAGCTGGCGGGATCTCTAGCTGGGCGGCCAGTCGGCGGAAGACTTCCGCGAAGGGAAAAGCTTGGGGCAAGCGGATCTGGATGCGCCGCACGGACTGAGTCACCCAGGCCGCGACCTTGAGGAGCCGTAGTCGGAGCGTGTCGAACTGGGCGCGACCGAGTTCGGCTGACAGGGGGGCCACCTGCTGGCGCAAGGCGAACAGGAGGCGATAGGCCGCCGCGTGCAAAAGCAGGCGGAAGAAGTTGGCCCGAAAGCTGGAGCAGGAGAGCCGGTCGGCCTGTAAAGCGTTTTTCAGATCCTTGATTCTGTTTTCACATTGTCCTCGCTCGCAGTAGGCCCGATAGAGCAATTCCGCAGGAAAACCTTCCAGGCTGGAGATCACGAATCTCGGGTTGGCGCCCTTGGGTCCGTGTTCTGCTTTGGCGGCGACGAAGCGAGGGTGGGGCCAACTCTGGGCCGCGTAGGAGAAGCTGACAAAGCACTGGGTCTTTTCTCCCCGGTAGCGAAAGAGCTCTTCGGCCCGCTCCATCGCAGGGGCGGCTTGCCGAAGAAGCACCGGGTTTTTGGCCAGACCGAAAAGGTACTCTACCTCTCCGAACTCGGCATTGAGCTGTTCCAGCGTGTTCAGCAGGTAAGGTGTGCAGAAGCCGGAGTCCCCGCGCACTGCGACCTGCGCTTGGGGAAAACGCTGTTTGATTTTCGAGATCAAGCGGCGCAAGAGCCCGGCGGCCCCGCGGCTGGCGTGCGCATTGCCCGGGCGCAGAAGCACCGAGACCAGTTGTCCGCTTTCCCCATCGAAGACCAGCAAGGGGTGATACATGGAGTGGCCGTGAAAGCCGCTGAAGAAAGACAACTGCTGCGCCCCATGAGTCTCATCATCTGTGGAGTCGATGTCGAGAATGATCTGTTGGGTATCGACCGGCAGAGAGGCGACGTAGCCGTCTTCGAAAAACTCCAGCAGGCGACGCAGAGCCTGCCCCTCCTGGGCATTTTCAAATCGCGACAGGGTGGGCTGGGAAGATAACCCTTGAGGATCGCGGGGAGTGCGGTCACAAACCGTCTTCAGCATCGGATCCTGGCGCAGAGGGTCCGCGTCGTTACAGTCTTCGTAGCCAAGGGCGATCTGGAAAATCCGTTGGCGCACTTGCTCCTGGCGAGAATGGCGGATTCGGCTGGGCTCCCGAGTCTCCGACAGACAGGCGGCCACGCCGGCCGTCAGACTCAGACGGGCATCCACCTGTCGCAGTAAGAGAGCCCCTCCGTCGGAGGAGATCTCCGGCGCATCGAACTCGACGACGACAGGAGCTTGAGGGTGGAACGAAAGGGCCAGTTGTCGGATACACTCTGTCATCGGGGTCGTCCTTTCCTCGGGCCGTGTAGCTTCTTGGCAGAACTACACTTATCCGATGGACGACCCCTTTGTCAGCCCCCCTCGTGAATTTTCCGGGCTAAACGACACAAAGGACCACAACGTTAGTGTCCTTTGTCGTTTAGGTCGTTTAGGTCCTTTAGGTCCTTGCATTAGCGAATCACCACCGCCACCGGCAACTCCCGCACGACCGTTTCCTTACCTCCCCACCGCACCACGATGCCGCCCGGGGGCATTCTCAGCCCTTCCGAGATCCTGAAGCGCAACCCCGCCTTCCTCCATCCTGGCGGAGTAGGAAAGCAAACCGAATTCCGTCCGCAGGTTCTCGATCGCCACACCTTCCCCGCGCAGCCATTCCGGATCGAGCCCGGCCCCAAGAATCAGGCACTGCCCATCATCCGCGGCATAGGCGAAGAGGTCGAGGAAGGAATGAATGAATTCGGCGCCGACCCAGGTGTGGGGCATGTCGCCGAGGAAGCCGCCCTTGCGGACCTCGCGGCGCACCACTTCGGCCCAGTGATTCCAGGCGGCGGGCCGGCGATCCTCGAATTGCAGAGCGATCAGCTCGCGGGCTCTCTCCGGCTGGCCCAGGCGGAGGAGGGTGCGGGAGCTCCGCAACTCGTAGGGCGTGTAGGCATCCCAGGAGGTGCTGGTCCGCCGCGCCTGGATCTCTTTCCAATACCGCTCGAACGTCTGGAGAAGCTCCGCCTTCGGCAGCCGCGCCATCTCGCCGGCGGGCGCGACGCCGATGCTGGTCGAGGTGGCGTCGAAATCCCCTTTCTCGACGGAGCCCGGGATGTAATGGATCTTGTGCATCGCGATCGTGCGGCGGAGGGAGGCGTGGAGATCGGTCTGGAATTCGTCCCTCCAGGCGGTCCAGCGCGTGGCTTCTTCATCTTTACCCAGCGCGCGGGCGATCTCCACGGCGTCCTTGTAGCCGAGCATGCCCCAGAAGTCGTCCCAGTAGGAGTGGACGGGACGGTCCGAGTAGCCCTCGTGGCTGATCGATTCGGGAAGGAGACCGAAGTAGGGGAGCTTGTCCGGCTGGCGGTAGGCGTCCGTCCGCCGCTGCTGCCGCAGCTCTTCCATGTAGAGGACCGCCTTCTGGACGTTCGGCCACAGCGAGGCGAGCAGCTCGCGGTCGCCGGTGTAGCGGAAGACTTCGGCCGCGAGATGGATGAATTCGCCGTGGCTGTCGTTCTCGGGCACGGGGTCGGCGCCGCGGGCGTCCACGCAGCAGGGAACCTTGCCGTTGGGGAACTGGTGTCCGGCGTACCAGACGAGGAACTCCCGCGCCGCGTCCGCGTGGCCCAGCCGGAGCATGGCCGAAGAGCTGAGCGCGCCGTCGCGGATCCAGGAACGCTCGTACGAACGCGAGCCGGGCTGGATTCCGGGACCGTCGCGATTGATCAACAGGTAGGCGAGATTGCTGCGCAGGGTCTCGGCCCAGGGCGCGACGGAGGAGGGGAGACGGAAGCCGACGCGGTCGAGCTTCTCCCGCCATTCTTTCTCTACGGGAGCGAGGTCGCCTTGATCCATCGCTTCGTGGAGAGGGATGGATAGGTTGACCTCCCGCTCCTCGCCGGGCGCCAGGCGGAGATCCCAGGCCAGAGCCGCCGAAGCGTGGCCGAAGGAATCGTTGACCTTGCTTTTCGCGGGCAGCTCGCCACGGGCGAGGCGGTCGGTGATGTCGCCTTCATCGAACGTGGCGGCTCCAAAACCGGAGGGCTCTTCGTGAGGGAGGACCACCCGGCCGTCCACGGAGACGGTGCGGCCGTTCCAGGCGATCTCGCGGATCGGGGCGGCGCCGCCGGGCGTGTTGAGGAATTGATAGGGCGGATTGACCTGGAAGGGACGCACCGCGAGGAACAGCCTGGGCTGGATCTCCCTGTCGCCCGAGTTCTTTACGCGATAGCGGGCGTTGAGCCCGGAGCTTCCCGGCTCGCCGGAGGCGAAGGCGGTGATCTCCAGCGAGACCGGCGCGCTCTCCCAGAGGACGGAAGGGATCGGCAGATATCCCCCGGCCAGGCTTTGCGAGGCGCGCACGTCCGCCCACGTCAGCAGCTTGCCGTTCAGGAAGAGGAAAGGCTCGATGGAGAACGCGGACTTGCCCGTCTCCAGAGCGCCGTCCTCGCTGAACAGCCCTTCGGCGGTGTCGCCGTCGGCGCCCACGACCGTCCAGTACACCTGCTCGCCCGTGGTGGCCCGTGGATAGCGGCCCCGGGGCGCGTCCTTGGCGATCCTCTCGAAAAAAGCATTCTTGGAGGCCGAGAATTCGAGCGGCTGGACCGTCACCTCAGGGGCGCCGCCGCCTTCGTGGTAGAGCAGGCGGAGATACCTGGAATCCGTTTCGGGCAGGTAGAGATAGTCCCGGCCGCCGTTGCCGCCTTCGACCGTGCGAAGGGTTTTCCAGTTCTCGCGGTCGTCGGAGATCTGCACGTCGTAGCGGCTGGCGAAGCGGGAAGGCTCCCAATCCACCACCAGCCCGCCATACTCGCGGCGCTCCAGGAAATCAAAAGTGATTCCTTGAGAGGAAGCAGTAATCTTAGGCGTGCGGTCGTAGGGCCGGTCGGGAGGGCGCTCCGTCAGGGTGAGGTCGTCGAAGATCACGTAACCCTTGCCGCCCCGGCCCGCGGTGACGGTGAGCTCGATGGCGGCCACGCGGCGGATCTCGCCGCCGCCCTTGGGACCCCAGGCGAACTGGATATGGCGCTTCTTGAAGCGGATCCCGGTCCACTCCCGGGGCGGCTCGAAGTCCCGGCGGGTGACCCACCAGACGTTCTCCTTCGTGGGATCGACCAGCTTGAATTCCAGGGTATTGGGCAGGCCTTCGCCGCGGAAGCGGAAGGTGAATTCGTAGTTCTCCGGCAGGTCGAGAGGGATCTCCCGCCGCACCACCGCGTACCCGCCCCGGCCCTGGAAATCGTAGTCCAGGCGCAGGCCCCCTTCCGCCGGAGAGATCGAAGCCGTAATGCCGTCCGAGGGCAACACCTTCCAGCGCGAGACGTCGTCGAAGTCATCGAGGATCTGCGGGGAAGGGGTGGCTGCCATCAGCAGCAAGGCGAGAACGAGGTTCTTCATTCCTTGACCCCTCCCAGGGTGATGCCCGCGATGTATTGGCGTTGAAGGATCAGGAAGACCAGCAGGACGGGAAGGACCGTCAACACCGCCCCCGCCATCATCAATTCGGTGTCCTGCACGTGCTCGCCCACCAGGTTCGCGAGCGCCACCGGCAGGGTGTATTTCGAATCGTCCGAGAGGATGATCAGCGGCCACATGAAGTCGTTCCACATGGCGAGGAAGTTGAAGACCGCCATGGTGATCAGGACCGGCTTGCACAGGGGGAGCACGATCGACCAGTAGATCCGCCATTCGCTGGCGCCGTCGATGCGGGCGGCGTCCAGAAGCTCCGAAGGCACCGAGAGGGCGTACTGGCGGACGAGGAAGATCCCCAGGATCGTGGCCAGGCTCGGCAGCATCACGCCCCAGTACGAGTTGACCAGCCCCAGCGACTTCATGACCAGGAACAGCGGCAGCATCGAGATCTGGGTAGGGATCACCATGGCCGCGATCAGGAACGCGAACATGCGGTCCCGGCCGGGAAAGCGGAGCTTGGCGAAGGCGTAGCCCGCCATCGAGTTCAGGAACAGCGAGATCATCGTGACCGTCGCGGCGATCAGGAAACTGTTCAGGAAAAAGCGGCCGAGTTCCAGGCGCGTGAACAGCTCCTGGTAATGAACCCAGGTGACCTCGCTGGGAAAGAACCGCGGCGGCTCGGTGTTGGCCTCGCCCGTCGGCATCAGCGAGGCGGAGGCCATCCAGACCAGCGGCAACAGGGTGGCGGCGGCCAGCAGCAGGAGCGCTGTATGGATGAGGACGCTGGCGATCGTCTTCTTCACTCCAGCCCCCTCCGCTGCAGGCGGATCTGCAACAGCGTGGCGGCGAGGATCACCAGGAACAGCACGAGCGCCACGGCCGCCGCGAAGCCCATGTTCCACCAGCGGAAGCCTTCCTTGTACATGAAGAGCACCACCGTGAGCGTGCTGTTCACCGGACCGCCGCCGCGGGTCATCACATAAGGCTCGGCGAAGATCTGCAAGTAGCCGATGGAGGTGATGATCCCCACGAACAGGAAGGTGGGCGCGAGCAGCGGCAGGGTCACGTGGCGAAACTCGCGCCAGATCCCCGCGCCGTCGATCCGGGCCGCTTCATAAAGCTGCGGCGGGATGCTCTGAAGCCCGGCCAGGAAGAGGACCATGGCGTAGCCGAAATTCTTCCAGATCGAAAGCAGGATGATCGCCGGCAACGCCCAGGTGGTGTCTGCCAGCCAGTCGAGAGGCGGGATTCCGAACCATCCCAGGACGTAATTGATCAGGCCGAAGCGCGGGTGGTAGAGGTAGCGCCAGACCACGGCCACACCCACCAGCGTCGTCACCACGGGCGCGAAGAAGACGGTGCGGAAGAAACCCTTGAAGCGGGCGAGGCGGGAGTTCACCAGCAGCGCCGCCCCGAGCGAGAGGACCAGGGTCAGCGGGCCGCCCACCAGGGCGAAGATCAGGGTGTTGCGCAGCGCGATCCAGAAGACGCCGTCCGTGAGGAGCTTGCGGTAGTTCTCCAGCGCCACGATGCGGGTGTTTCCCAGGTCGGCGAGGGCGTAGAGGTCGAAGTCGGTGAAGGAGAGAAGGAGGACCGCGGCCACCGGGAGCAGGAAGAAGAGGCCGATGATGAGGAGCCCCGGCGCCAGGAAGAGGAAAGCGGCGCGGACCTCCGACCGGCTCGTCGCGTCTCTCACTCGCCGCTCTCCTCCGCCTTGCGGGCGAGGAGGAAGCGCCGCTTTTCCAGCATCCGGTCGACATCCCGGTCGAGGGCGGCCAGGGCCTGGTCCGCCGTCATCCGGCCGCGGATGGCGGCCTCGGCGTGCTCGTAGACCCGGGTGACGATCTGCTCCCACTCAGGGACCTTGGGCGTCGGCCGCACGCGCTGCAACTGCTCGCGGAAGGCGCGGATGTGTTTATCGCTGGCCAGCGCGGGATCGTCCCAGGCCTCCAGGCGGGCCGGCAGGTTGCCGGAGAGCTCGTAGAAGCGGACCTGTTGCGCCGGCTCGGAGAGGAACTCGATCAGCTTCCAGGCCTCTTCCTTGTGCTCCGTGCCTTCGAAGATCGACAGGCTCGATCCGCCCGCCAGCGAGACGCCGGGACCGTTGGGGCCGGGCAGGGGAGCGGTCATCCAGCGGTCCTGCATCTCCGGGGGAAGCCGGCGCTTGAACTCGCCGACGTTCCACGGGCCGGTGATGTACATGGCGAAATCGCCGGCGGCGAACTGCTGGAAGACGTTGGCGATCTGGGTGGTGTTGGCGACCGGCGCCAGACCGTCGCGGAAAATCCCGAGATAGAAATCGAAAGCCTTCCGGAACTCCGGCGACTGGAAGTCGCCGCGGCCACCGCCGTCCTTGAGAAATCCGGCGCCCGTCTGGAGCCCCAGCGAGATGGGCTGGGCCCACTCGTCCGTGGGGAGGAAGATGGCGAAGCCCCTTTTCTCCCACATGGGCCTCGACCTTCTCCATGGCATCCCGCCACTCCGCCCAGGTTTGAGGAGGCCTGGGCACGCCCGCCGCCGCCAGGATGTCCGGGCGGTAGAAGAGGACGCGCGTATCCACGTACCAGGGGATGCCGTAAGACGCCACCGTCGATCACATTGGTGTCCCAGATGCCGGCGAAGAAATTCTTCTTCCGGATCGTCCGGGATTTCGCGATCCGGGGATCGAGCCGCTCCAAGGCGTTGATAGCCACGAATTCGGGGACCCACGAGTTGCCGATCTGCCCGATGTCGGGCGTGGCCTCGCCGACGATGGCGGTGAGGATCTTCTCGTGCGCCGCCGTCCAGGGTATCTGCTGGACCTGGACCCGGATGCCCGGGTTCCGGCGCTCGAACTCGGGGATGAGCTCCGCGACGACCTCCCCTTCGCGGCCCATGGCCCAGAATTCCGTCGTTCTCTATTCTGGCCGAGTAGGAGAGCGGCCATGGATTGCATCCTGCAATGCTGCGAACGCAGCCCTTCAGCGTTGAGCAGGCGCGGAGCGCTGTCACGACATCCGTGCCGGGACAAGCTATACTTAAGCCGGAGGTGCAAGATGAAATGGGAAGTTATACCTGAAATCTTCTTTGATCTTGTGGCTAGGGTTCTCCCAGGCTCTCTGGTGCTCTTAGCAGCACTTCTACTGAGCGAGGGGCCTGCGGAGGGGGGGCGGAATCTCGTGACCTATACGTCTGATGCTACATTCGCGTCGGGTCTCGTCTTCGCTCTGCTTGCATATTTCACTGCATTGATCCTGAAACAGGTCTGGGACGTAGTGGAGCCAAGGGTCAAGAAGAAGAGTAAGGGGACCCCAGACGGGAATCCTCTCTATAAGATTTACTGTGATATCAAGGCTAAAGATCAGCCTGCGCGTGTCGAGCTTCCAGATATACGGATTGTGCTCAGTTGTATTCGACACTCTCTGCCGGACGAGGGGCTGAGGCTGCTCAAGATCCAAGCTGAGAAGAACTTTTGCGAGGTCATGCTTGCGGGTTTTCCCGCGCTGCTACTACTCGGTAGTTGGCAACTCTTCAGGGAGCCGAACCTGGGGCAGGCCTGGTTGCTGCTCACCCTCTTGGTTTCGGGGTTGTCTTTCCACTCTTGGAGAGCGGGCCTCGAAGATATTTTTCGGCACGATCTCTGTGCATTGTGGCGCCTGCTTGAGATCGCAGGGAAAGACTTCGTGATCAATCCTAAGAAGGAAGGGTGAGATCCTAGCCGCCGAGTGGCGGATAGGATTCCGGGAGGCACCCGGCCTTAGATCAGTTGCAGATCGCGTTTACAGTAAGTCTTGCCGTTGCCCTGCAGGTCCCAGGCGAAGCCGAGCCGCGGCTGGATCATGCCGTAGTAGGCGTCGCGGTCATTGCCGTCCGTGGTGTAGCTGTCGAGGTCGAGGAAGTCGCGCAGGCACCAGGTGGTCTGCCCGCCTACCGGCTGGCCGTAGGTGCGGCAGGCGCTCTGGAGCGCCGAGACCAGCTCCGGCGGGGTCCGGTAGTCGTTGTTGATCATGTTCGACTCGTAATCCCACCGCACCCCGAGGTTGAACGTCACGTTGCCGAACCGCCAGTCGTCCTGGAGGTACAGGCCGACCTGGGTGTTGCTGAAATCCAGTGTGGGGTTGCCGAAGCCGACCCTGGCCTGGAACGGGAACAGCCACTGCTCGTCGCTCCGGTACTCGAACAGCCCGTTCTCGAACTGGTTCTTGGAGACCTCGTAATCCAGCCAACTGACGGAGACGCCGCCTTTCACGTTGTGGTCGCCGCGCCAGGTGAGCAGGGTGGAGGCATCGTCGCGCAGGCCGATGCGGTCCTGCTTGAAGTCCTGGGTGGCGTCCTTGCCGCCGACGTCGAGGATGCCGATGAAGTTCTGGCGGGGCGTGGTGGCCGCCAGCGCCGACGGGCTCCATTGCAGCGACTGGACGGTGCCGGTGGCCTCGTTGAGGAAGCTGCCGAGCACCCAGGAATGCCGGAGCACGAAGGCGTCCGTCCCGACCTCGAAGCTCTCGGCGCCGTCGATCGTCCGCTGGCCGCCGAAGCCCCGGATCTCCTGCTCGTCGCGGCGGTGGTAGGTGGCGTAGAGCGTCTGGTCCGAGCCCGGTTGCCAGGAGAGCTTGCCGAAGTAGAGGTCCGACTCGAACGGCGAGGTCTGCACGCCGGTCGGGTACCCGCTGAGGAACTGCTGCACGCTGGCCGGAGCCTGGCTGAAGGAGGCGCCGCGGAAGACGGAGGCGTTGCGGTCCTGCTCGTTCCCTTCATAGGAGAGGAAGAAGTGGAGCCGGTCGCGCAGGATGGGGCCGCCCACCGACAGGCCGTACTGGTCGCGATCGTAGTCCGGCTTCTCCTCGCCGCGCTCCTTGGAGAAGTCGTCCTGCGACACGAGGTCCTTGTCCTGGAACAGGTAGAAGACGTCGCCGTTGAACCGGTTGCCGCCCGACTTGGTGATCGCGGTGATCACCGCCGCCGCCGCCTTCTCGTACTCGGCCTTGTAGTTCTGGGTGAGCACCCGGAACTCCTGCACCGCGTTCTGGGGGAACGGATTGCCGCGGCTGGAGTCCTGCATGAAGGCGCCGCCCTGGAGCAGGTCGTTCTTGTAGGACATGCCGTCGATGAAGACGTTGACCTGGCGGGCGTCGGAGGCGCCGCTGCGGTACTTCTGTCCCGCCTCGTCCTCGTTGTCGTTGAAGCGGACGCCCGGAGCGAGGATCGCGAGCCGCAGGAAGTTGCGGTTGTTCTGCGGCAGCGATTCGATCTGCTGGGTGGTGACGTTGGTGGCGATCTCGGAGGTGCGGGTCTCGAGCAGGAGCTGCACGGACTCGCCGACCACGGAGACCTCCTCGGTGAAGACCTGGTCCGGCGAGAGCACGAAGTCCGCGTCCACGTCCTGGCCGACCAGCACCTGTATGGTGCGGCTCTGGGGCGCGTAGGCCGAGGATGAGACGGTCAGGGTGTAGACGCCCGGCGTCAGGCCGGGCAGCGAGAAGCGGCCGTCCGGACCGGTCTTGGCGGTCCGCCGGAAGCCGCTCTCGGTTCCAACCACTTCGACGGTGGCGTCGGCGATCGGCCCCGACTGGTCCAGAATCAAGCCCTGGATGGATGATGTGCTGGTCTGGGCCTGGACCCCCGAAACGGTCCCGAGGATCAGCAGGAGCAGCAGCCCCGCGATCCTCCCTCCATGGATGCCTGCCTTTTTCATCGTACCCACCTCCTTGGGTGAAGATCATTCATCGGATTCCCCTCCGGGACCGTCTCCACGGCCGGCGCCGCGGCGCCGCACGAGCCCCGGATCACCAGACACGTGGCGAGCACCTCGTGCTGCCGCTCGTGGGCCTCCCCGCCCTCCATGGCCGCGAGCAGCCTTTCGAGCGCGCGCGCCCCCAGCTCGGCGATGCCGACCCGCACGGTGGTGAGCGGCGGCGTCAGGAACCGGGCGACAGGGATGTCGTCGAAGCCGGCGACCGCGATGTCGCCCGGGACCCGCATCCCGGCCTCTTGCAAGGCCGAGAGCAGGCCGACGGCCATGGAGTCGTTGGCCGCGAACACGGCGGTAGGGCGCGGATCGAGCCGCAGGATCTCGCCGCCGGCGCGGTGCCCCGACTCCTCGCCGAAGTCGCCGGGGATCTCGATCGTGGCGACCCGCTCGCCGCCGTAGGTCCGCACGGCGTCGCGGAAGCCGCGCAGGCGCTCGCGGGCGTCGAGGTTGCCCGGCGCGCCGCCCAGGAAGGCGATGTGCCGGTGTCCGAGCTGGATCAGGTGGCGCGTCATACCGAGGGCGCCGCCGTAGTTGTCGATGTTGATCGACCCGAAGTCGTCTCCGTCGGCCAGGCAGTTGAGCAGCACGACGGGGAGCGACGCGGGGAGGTTGGCCTGGAGGGCCTGGGCGTCGGCCTCGGGGGACATCACGATCAGGCCGTCCACCCGTCCCCACAGGGCGCGCAGCACGGCCTCGACCTCGCTGCGGTCGCTGTGGGAGCTGGAGACCAGGACGTGATAGCCGCCGCGCCGGGCCGTGAGGTCGATGCCGCGGATGACCTCGGAGAAGAACTCGCCGTAGAGGTCGGGCAGGAGGACGCCCAGGGCGCCCGTACGGTTGGTGGTGAGGCCGCGGGCGCCGGCGTGCGGGACGTACCGCAGACGGGCGGCGACCTCCAGGATGCGCTGACGCGTCTCTTCCTGGACGGGGCCTTTGCCGTTGAACACCCGGGAGACCGTAGCCACTGAAACCCCGGCCTCCCGAGCGACCTCTTTGATGGTGACGCTCATGGAGTGTAACCGTTTACATGCCCGCGGGTGAATGTAGGCGGGTTGTGACGTGGTTGTCAAGGCAAAGCCTTCCCTGGGAGCGCCGGCGTCCCGCCGGCAGGCTTACTGGATTTGGTTAGTTGCCGGCGGGACGCCGGCGCTCCCAGGGAGAGCCTAGCTCAGCCTTAGCTCGCGCTTGATCTCGTGGATCCGCGCCTGGACGTCCCCGCGGTCCAGGGTCGCGGAAGCGCTCGGGGAGGAGCTCGCGGCTGGTGGATTCGAGGACGGCGCAGAGGATCTGCATCTCGCGCTCGCGGGTGTTGGCGGGCGGGATGAAGTCCGCGAAGGCCTTCTGGAGGTGCTCGGCCTTGACCTCGGAGGATTCCGCCGCCTCCGCCTCCAGGACGGCGCGCACCAGCACGGCCTCCAGGTCCGAGCCCGAAAGGCCCAGGTACTGGTCCTCGGTGGCGACCTCGGTGATGGACTGGACCGGCGTCTTGAGGTCCAGCTTCTTCAGCATCACCTTGTAGATCTCGTCGTACTCCGCCGCCGTCTCCGGATAGAAGAGCGGGATGTGCTCCTCGGCCCGGCCCTGGCGCTTGAGGTCGATCGGCAGCAGGTCGGGCCGGGCGGTGATCAGGAACCAGAGGATCTTGCCGCGGTTGCGGGTGTCGCCCATGAAGGCGGCGATCTGGGCGAAGACGCGGTTCTGGGTGCCGGAGTCCCCCTGCTGCTCGCGGTTGCCGAGCGCGGCGTCGGCCTCGTCGACCACCACGCCCACGGGGGTGAGGGCGGAGAGGATCTTGAGGATGCGCTCCAGGTTCGACTCGGTGGAGCCCACCCACATGGAGCGGAAGTTCTTGAGCTTCACGCAGGGGAAGCCGATCTCGTTCGAGAAGCACTCCACCAGGAAGGTCTTGGCGCTCCCCACCGGGCCGCAGACCAGATAGCCCATCGGCACCGCCGCCGGGTTGCCCCGGGCGATGGCCCGCGCCGCGCGGCGCAGGCGGTCCTTGACCGCCGGCATGCCCGCCACCATCGAGAGGTCGTACTTGGGCTCCACGTACTCCAGCAGCCCCAGCCCCTCGGTCTCGATGACCTCCTTCTTGACCGCCCGCACCCGGTCCCGGCGTCAGGCGCTCGCTGGTTGGCGTCCGCGCCGTCCAGGAGCTGGCCGAGCTGCACGCGGGTCATGCCGGCGGTCAGCTCCGCCAGGCGCCGCGGCGGCAGCTCGGACTTGCGAGGCGTACCACTCCGGGGAGCGCACCGCCTCCAGGTAGGTGAGCCGCTCGTCGAGGTCCGGCCGCACGATCTCCACCTCGCGGGTGGCGTTGGAGCGCAGCAGCTTGGGGTCCAGCTCGGCGAGGCTCTCGGTCACCAGCACGACCACGATGTTCTTGGCCAGCAGCACCGGGTCCTGCGACCACTTCCGCAGGTAGACCAGCACCGCCCGGTCCTCCGGCGTGCGGTGCGCCACCTCGGCGGCGGGGACGACCGTCTCCGCGAACGGGAGGAAGAGCACCACCGGCCGGGCCGGCTGCAGCGAGGCGCAGTGGCGGAAGTAGGAGTCCAGGAGCGCGAAGCAGTTCGGGGCGTCGCGGGGGAGGGCGTCCGCCCAGCGCGTGCCGTGGACGGCGTCGTAGCCCCGCAGCCGCTCCTGGAAGTGGCTGCGGGCCGTCGGAGTGGCGAAGCCCAGCCCCTCAGCCCGGTTGTAGGTGACGATCGAGGGCCATCTGGAGAAGAGCTCCTGCACCAGGAAGTCGTCCAGGGAGAGGAACCGCAGACCCGCGGACCCGCGGACCGGGATCAGGTCCGCCGGCACGCCGTGCAGCACGAACGTGTTCGCCTGCTTGGCGGTGACGGCCCGCACCAGCTCCGACGCCCATGGCGGGAGCGAATCGAGGAACACGGGCGGCGGGGCGGTGATCGGCTCGGTCATGATCCCCTTATCCCGCCTCGGGCAGCTTCTGCGGTGTGGACTGCGCCGTCGAGGTGGTGGGGAACGGCGCCGCTTCCTTCACGGCGTCGGGCTTCTTGAGGCCCATCTCCACCTCGAACTCGTTGAGCACGCTCTGGGCCTGGAGCTGCCGGGCCTTGCGCTCGGTCTTGATGCGCTCGACGTCCAGGCCGCCGGTGGCGACCTCGACGGAGGCCTTGGCCTCGGCGGAGCGCTGCTTGATCTCCTCCAGGTACTTCTCGTTGGTGGCGCCCACGCCGTAGGCGTCGAGCTCGGCCAGAGCCGAGGCCGCCTGCTTCATGACCACCGCCTTCTTCGACTCCTGGATGGCCTTGCGGCTCTGGTCGATCTTGGAGCGCAGCTTCTGCTTCAGGTCCTCCACCGTGATCTGGGCGTTCTGGAAGGCGTTCGAGGCCGCGGTGAGCTGGCCGTTGGTCGCCTCCAGGTCCTGGCGGACCTGCTGCAGGGTGGCGGCGTCGTCCTCGGCGATGCGCCGCGACTCGGGGCTGCCCTCGGTGAGAGCGGCCTTGATCGAGTTGATGAGCTGCTTCTCCTTGCGCTCCAGCTCTTCCTTCTCCTGTTCCAGGCGGATGACCGTCGCCCGGGTGGTGACCAGGATCTGGTTCAGCTTGGGCAGGGTGTTTCGCATCTCCTCGATGGACTCCTGGAGCATGATCTCCGGATCCTCCGCGAAGGAGATGAAATAGCCGATCCACGACTTGAAGACTCGGGCGATGCGCGCGAACATGGCTATGCCTCCTCGATCTTCTGCCTATCCTTCGGTCTTCTCCGGCGCCGGTTCCGGCTCCGGCGCGGCTGGAGCTGCGGCCCGCCTGGCGTCCGCGGTGGAGATGGGATTCTCCTCCACGAACGGGTTGACGGCGTCGAACAGCTTACGCTCTTCGGCCCGCTTGGAGATCAGCCAGCGGGTGAGCTTGGCCTGCTCCGTCTCCAGGGCGATGCGGTGGGCTTCCATCTTCTCCCGGTTGCGGCGGGTGACCTCGTCGATCTCCGCCTGGAGCTGGGCGTTGTCCTTGTCGATCTGCTCGGACCGCATCCCTATCTTGTTGCGCAGGAACTCCTCGAACTTGTCGAGCGCCTGGTCGCGCCGCACGGCGTCCTGGACCACGTCGGTGATCGGCACCGGCCCGGACGGGTTCATGTTGAGGAACCCGGTGAGGGCCGCGGCCTTGGCCCGGGTGTCGAGGGCCGCGAAGCCGGGGGACGCGAAGATCTCCAGCACCTTGTAGGCGCTGTACCCGTGGGCCGGCTCGACGACTCCGGCGGCCCTGTAGATGTCCGGGAAGTCCGGGATGTCGGCGCCCTCCTCCCCCTCGGGACCGGCCACCACGGGGGTGGGGAGCTTGGTCTCGTCGATGGGAGGCGCGGTCGGGATGGAGTCGAGCAGCTCCCGGATGTCCCTGGGTCCGCCCGCCGGGGTGAAGCCCGGTCCGCCCGGCTTGAAGCTGGGCGGGGGCGGCGTTCCCGCCGGCGACGACGAAGGAACCGGCGTCGCCTCCGGTTCCAGCTCCACAAGCTTCATCTTGCTGAGGACCTCTTTGAGACCCATGGCTGCTCCTCGCTAGGGACGGAATTCGTTGAATACACTGCCCCCGAGAGCCTATCACGGCTCCAGGACAGTCAAAGATACGAGGGGGAGGGGGCTGGGGTTGCGGGGTCGTACGGAGCCAGCTATGCCGTCGACCGTGGCAGGCGCATGGTACGCTACTACCATGATAACGACCATCGATAAGGCAGGACGCGTAGTCATTCCCGTCGAAGTGCGGAAGCGGCTCGGTCTCAACGCCGGTACAGAGCTGGAGATGGTGGTCGAGGGCTTCGCCATCCGCCTTGTCCGGTCAGTGGCCGGCCCTGAGCTTGTCCGGCGTGGGAAGCGCCTGATCGCCCGGCCTCGGGCCGCGGAGGGGGAGCGCACCGAGATCGACGTGGCACGTTTGATCGAGGAGGAGCGGGATCGGTGGCCGGGTTGAGAGGGGCCTTCTTCGATACCAGTGTGCTCGTCGCCGGGACGATCGACTTCGGCCAGAGCTCGCACCATGCTCTGCTGCTGATGGATGCGGTCGTAGATGGCCAGATCGAGCGCCCGCTGACCTCCTGGCATTGCTGCCTCGAATTCTATGCGGTGACAACGCGCCTGCCGGAAATCTCAGGGAGGTCGAGGTAGCGGACCACTGGAGTCTCGGCGGAGAGGGCGAGAAAGCGGTTGAGTGCGGGATGGAGAAGGAACTCCCAAGGCAGGTCGTTCAGCTCCGGCGCATCGGTCAGGCGTAGACGGATGCGCAGTCCGGCGTCCCGGCGATGGGCCTCGTCGAGACTGCTGCGCAAACAGCTCCGGACTTCGCCGTTGAAGGCAGCGTCGAAAAGTCGGCCGCCGAAAACTCGCGCCGCCTCGATCTGTGTAGACCTTAGCCGGCGTACCGGCTGGCGAGTCCGACCGAAGCGAAGCAGGAAGTTATCGATCTCCAGTTTCGAAAAAGGGAAAGTGAACTCGACGGAGCCCTGACCCGCGGGTGAACTGAGCACTTGGGCGCGGTATCCCTGGGGCGTCCGCTGAAACAGCAGATCGAAGTCGAGGAACCGCAAACCCTTCATGAGGAGATCCTTTTCTGCCGCTAACGGGAGGTTGAACCCATATCTTAGCTCAGAGTATCCCCTCTAAAGTAAGGTCCCCGCAGAAGGAGCATTTGCGTCGGGCCGCTCAAATCCTCGGGACGCTGCTGGTAACGTCCCTCAAGTGCCAGACTGCGCTGCTGCGTCCCCGGTTCCAGCCCCACGATCTTCATCTTGCTGAGGACCTCTTTGAGCCTCATCGCTGCTCGTTGGGGAAGGAATTCGTTGAAGGCACTGCCCCTTGAGCCCTATCACGGCTCCCTGGCGCCCTGAGATACGGGGGCGGGGGGATGGCGTTGCGGAGGTCATAACTGACAAACCCCTCCTCCCCGCGAGGGGAAGAGGGGTGAATGAAAGGCGATCAGGTCTTTAACCCGATCCGGGGGAGCGATTACGGGTTGAGTTGACGAGCGCTGGCAAGACCACCGCTCGTGCAGTAGTCGTTGCCGATCACCTTGTAGTCGAAGTAGCCGGCTTCCTCCCGGGTGATGTTGGACCCGGCGTCCGCGGGCTGGGAATCGGCGTGTACGGTGAGCAGGGTGTCGCCGGCGCGGACGCCCAGCTTGGCCTTGTCGATCACGATCTGGAGCGCGCCGTCCGTCTTGTACACGACCGCGTCCAGGGCGCCGTCGGCGAACAGCGTGTTGTGGTCGCCGGAGACCGGATTCTGGTCGTAGTGCCCGTAGGTGTTGCCGCTGGTCCCGGGACTGGCATTCAGGACCACGAAGCGCCCGGTGGAAGAGACGTAGAAGTACAGGCGGAAACGGGCGCCGGCCTGGAGGGGCGCCGAAGCGGCCAACTGCAGAGTGAACACCAGCTTGTTGGCGCCGAACAGGGTCTCGTCCTCGGGCTCGGCGATGTAGATCGCCTCGATGTCGCGCGTGAGCGGCGCGGCTTCCGCCTCACCGACCCGGTCCACCGCTCCCAGCAGGCCCGGCAGAGCGCAGGCGGCCTCCGGCGTCGGGGCGTTGGAGCCCACCGACAGCGCCACGGTGTTGCCGACCGGGCTCTCACCCTTGGCGTTCACGGCGCCGACCCGGTAGGAGTAGAGGGTGTTGGCGTCGAGCTTGGTGTCCACGAAGGCGCGCTTGGACCCCGGCAGGGTGGCGATGCGCTTCTCCTTGCCGGATGCGGTGCCGCGGTAGACCCGGTACTCCTGGATGGGCGAAGCGCCGTTGTCGGGTTCCGGCCACTGGATCCGCGCGTAGTCGGCGATGCGCAGGCCCTCGATGCGCGGAGCGCCGGGCCGGGCGGGCTCGGCGGGATCGAACGCCGCGAACATCCGCCGCCCGCCGGACTGGCGCGCGATTACCGCCTGGTCGGAGAAGGTTCCGGGCATGCCTTGCGGGCAGCCGCCGATGCAGCCGTCCTCGTAGCCGACGATGACGCGGCCCTGCGGGTCGATCGACGCGTCGAAGAAGTCCAGCAGGTTGCGGCAGAAGCCGCCGGCGCAGATACCGCCCTTCTGGATCGGGTCGCCGGGGGTGGTGTCGACCACGTGATAGGTGAGGCCGCCGTCATAGGTGGCTGCCACGAACAATTGCCAGGTGCCTTCGAAGTTGTTGGCGGTGTCCACGCCCTCGCCGTTGTAGGTGGTACCGAAGAAGGCCACCGCCGCGCGGTTCGGATCGCCCGCCACCACGGCCGGGAACTGGGCGGCGGTGATGCGGCCGAGCGCGCCCAGGTCGACGTCACGCTCCCACGTCAGGCCGCGGTCCCGGGAGCGGACCTGGTGAATGTGATTGTCCCGGGCGTCCACATAGCTGAGGTAGACCGTGCCGTCCTTGGCGATGGCCATGGACGGGTCGGAGCCGTGGCCGCCGGAGCCCGGCCCCGCGGTGGCGATCTTGCGCACCTTCCAGGTCAGGCCGGCGTCATGGGAGACGACCACCGCCGGCTGACTGGTGGTGGAGCTGACCAGGGGCGAGGGGCAGCCGGACACCGGCACGTACACCGTGCCGTCCGGCGCCACCTTGACGTGGCCGTGGAGGCCCTGGCAGTCGGCCAGGGTGTAGATCGGGATGCCCGGGCCGAAGGTCACGCCGCCGTCGTCGCTGCGCGAGCAGAAGACCAGGGCGATGTCCTGCGAGCAGTAGTACACGGCGTTGGGGTACTTGGACAGCAGCGGGCGCAGGCCCGGGGGATAGGGACCGACGCCGAGAGACTGGTGGTCGGCGCCGGAACGCTGGCCGCCTCCCGTGCTGGGACGCCAGGTCGCGCCGTCGTCGTCCGAGTACTCGGTGAGGCTCTGGCCTTCGCCGACGATCAGTTGCTGGGCGAAGATCCGGCCGGTGTCCGGGTCGGCCACCAGGATCGGGTCCATCGTCACCTTGCTGTTGAGTGTGCCGGACTTGAGCTCCCAGGTCTGGAGGCCCGGGGAGGTGCGGTCGTCCACGCGCAGGCGCATGGTCTCGAGGAAGCCCAGGTAGAAGATGCTGCCAGTCTTGGTGTTGACGTCCACCGTGGCCTCGCCGCCGAACATGCCGAAACCCTGGCGGGCGTAGTCCGGCGCGTAGTGCTGGAACCGGGGCGCCGGGCCGGAAGCGTTGCCCGTCCCCGCCGGCGGGTTCTGGGACGGCGCGCTCGCGGTCAGCGTCAGCCGGCCGCGGTAGCTGGTGGACGCGCTGGAAAGGAAGGCGCAGGCCATGGCCGTGAAGGCGCCGCCCGGCGGGTTGGTGGCGACCACATTCTCCTCGGGCGTGCCGCCGTCGCTGGAGCCGATCTCAGTGGCGTCGTCGTGCAGCACCGTCAGGATCATGTCCTGGCCGCCGTCGTCCCACTCGATGTGGAAGGCGGCCGTCACCTGCACGTTGGCATAGGCGCCGTCGGGGACGGTCAGGTTGATGACGTGATGGTCTTCCAACACGCCGGAGGTGCAGGCGTTGGTGGCGGCGCCGATGGCGCCGGGCGGTACCGTGCCGGTCCATTCCACCGTGGTGGTCTGGCCGATGGTCGTCGGGACCGTGAGATCGTGGGAGAGCGGGTCGGACGCCAGGAGCGGCAGAGAGAAACAGACCAGTGCGGCGGCGGTCATCATGGAGATGCGTTTCATTTGTCTCCTCCGCGCGGCCCCTATGGGCGAAGTACCCGCGGCCGGCTCGGCCACAGGCGTTTGAATACAGGTTAGGAGCGCGACGTTGGAGACGGCAGAGGGGGGACCCCTCAAGGCGGGACAGGGAAATCCCTCAGGAGCCGCCGTTCCCGGGGCGGGGGGAGGCCGTTCCGCGCAGGCGGGAGACCACGAACTCGGCGTAGCTCCGGGCGAAGTCCGGCAGCCGGCCGGCGGCGCCTTCCGCCCGGATCTCGATGGCCACGGGACCGACACGAAAACCGGCGTACTGGTCCTGGTAGATGAAGCCGTCGTCGCCCGCCAGAAAGGGTTGCGTCATGGCTAGCGCCTCCGGCATGTGCCGGCCGCGGAACTGCTTGGCCGCGGTGGCTTCGTCGCGGAACACGTCGATGCGTACCTTGAGCTGCCCCGGCCGCTCGCCGCCGATGCGATAGCGGTACTGGGCGCTGCTGGCGAGCCCGGTCTGGCGCAGGACGGTGATCTCCGGCGGCGTGGCCCCCTCCTTGGCGCTCCCATCATCCACCGCCAGCGCCCGAGTGCTGACTTCGGTGACTTCGGGAAAGGCCGCGGCCGGCATCTGGAGATCGGCGGCGGTGGGCGCCTTCCAAGCGTTCTCGGCCTTTTTGTCCTCCTCGCTCCGGGCGCTTCCCGGCAGAAGCGCGAAGGTGAGGAACGCGAAGACGTACCAACTCTTGCTTCGGAGCATACCAGTCCTCCTCCTTACCAGATATTACAGGAGGACTCGGCAAATGTCTTTTAGAGAAAAAGAACGGTGAACCAATTTTGACAGCTCTCCGTGGCTTGTTCAACCAATCATAACGTAGACAGTCAGCAACGGTGGTCTGTATCCTGGCGATACAACAAAGGAGACTGTTTATGAAGAGTCGTGTGACGGCGTTTTGTATGTTTCTATTCTTAGTCAGCGGTATAACCATGGCGGGCGCGGACCCTGGTCAGAGGAGACCTGCCGCTGTCGCCAGAATGGCGGATCACCTCCTGATTAGAATCGACTCGATTTCTGGCGAATACCAGATCAAGGGCCTGTATACCGGGAGCCCGGCAAATATGGCGGGGATTTTCCCTCAAGATATCAGCAAAGGGCCTTTCGCGGTAGTTCTGATGGAAACTGGAGAATCGCTCATCAAGCCGGTCCTGGTGCGCGACGCGGGCAATTCAGGGCTCGATGTCCTGGTGCCCTTTTCGATCCATTGGAATGCCACAGAAATCGTATTAGCGAATGTGCCGGATTCGCCGCGGGAAAACTTCGCGTTGAGGGCGATAACGATCCCCGGTAATACTTTGAGGGAGAATTACACCACGATGCGGAGCTTGCGTGCGGGGCAGCTATCCAAGCGGCTGCCGGGGCCGGAAATTGGCGACTGCTATCCTACCTATGGCGGCTGCAGCCTTTGTTACTTCTGCTTTGAAGTATGGGCATTCGGGTGGCGAGAGCTTTGCCAGGCGCCGAGCTCCTACTGTTGATCGCGATCTGAAGGTCCAGGGCCGTGACCCCCGGGTGCTCGGCGGTGCCGAAGATGGCGATGGTGAGGTCCCGCCCGCCGATCGCTTCCCTGCCGGCGAGCTCCCGGCGCCTTGGACCAAGGTCCCATAGGCAAGGTCCGGGGCGCCCGCCTACGATGAGCCATCGGGTGCGTACGAACTGACCAAGGGACCTGCTATGCGAACTTCTACCGTCTGGTGTCTGGCGTTGGCCGGCTCGCTGGCCTGGGCCGGGCCCGCTCCGGCCGACGACCTGACCGGCGCTGAGCGGCTGCTGTGCGTCACGATCGAGGTCACCGCCTGCAGCGAGGAGAGCCCGTGCGAGGCGGTGTCCGCCGAAGAGCTCAACGTGCCGCGGTTCCTCAAGGTGGATCTGGCCCAACGCCTGCTCTCCACCACCGAGGCCAGCGGCGAGAACCGTCAGACCCGGATCGAGCATCTGCGACGCGAGGACGGCTTGATCGTCCTGCAAGGCATGGAGCGCGCCCGGGCCTTCAGCATCATGATCTCCGAGACCAGCGGCAAGCTGACGGCGTCGGTGGCGCGGGAGGATCTCGGCGTGGTGGTGTTCGGAGCCTGCACGCCGGCTCCCCCGTCCGCTGCCGCCGGGAATTGAGCCGCGTCCCGCGATACGAGGGAGGACCCACCGATGAAACGGACCGCGACGATCGCCCTGAGCGCATTGCTCGTCATTTCCTGGACGGCCGGAGTCCAGAGCCAGACGCAGCCGGCGGACAAGCCCAAGACGCTGGCCGCCACCGTCGGCGTCTACGTCTTCCCCGCGGCGGGGCAGCCCGCGGACCGGCAGTCGACCGACGAGGCCGAGTGCTACAAATGGGCGGTCGGCAACACCGGAATCGATCCCTTCGAGGTGCAGAAGGCCGCTCAGCAGCAGGCGCAGCAGGCGGAGGCCGCCAGGCAGGGGGCGGCGAGCGCCGGCAGGGGCTCCGGCGCCAGGGGCGCCGTCGCCGGTGCGGCGGCGGGAGCCTTGATCGGCGAGATCGCGGACGACGACGCCGGCAAGGGGGCCGCCATCGGCGCGACCGCCGGCGTGCTGGCGGGGCGCCGCAGGGGCAGGCAGGCGTCGGCGCAGGCGCAACAGCAGGTCGACCAACAGGCGCAACAGGCGCAACTGGCGACCGCCGAGCAGCAAGCGGCGTTCAAGAAGGCCTTCAGCGCCTGTCTGGAAGCCAAGAAGTACGTCGTGAAGTTCTGAGCACCCGGCCGGTGGGCCTTCCCTGCCGGAGCGGGAGGTGGAACTCTCTGCTCGGCTGCCTTACTCGCTGCCACTCTCTCCTGATGCCAGAAGAGACTCCAGGGACCGAATGAGCGAAGGCAGACGGTCTTGAACCGTAGCCCAGAGGATGTCCAGGTTGATGTCGAAGTAGGCGTGGATCAGCCGGTTGCGCATGCCGACGATGTCAGGCCAGGGAAGTTCGACGAACTCTGAGCGGGTGTCGACGCTCACCCTGCTGGCGGCTTCGCCAATGACAGCGATCAGATGGACTAGGGCATGGGGGAGAGGATCGTCCTCGGCATCGAGCGCTTCGCGGTCCCGTCTCGCAGCCAGACGCACCGCCTTCCTGGCAGCGTCGAGCATGTGCTGCAGGCGGACCCGGTCATCCTCGGGCAGCATCCAACTCCACCGCCTCCTGGAGAACCTCTTGCCGGAAGTACCGGCTCAAGTCGTCCGCCGTACGGAGGTCAACTTTGTATCCGATCAACTCGCCGAGTTCGCGTTCCATTCGGGCCATGTCCAGCAGAGTGATGCGCGTTCCCGGCTCGAACTCAACAAGCAGGTCCAGGTCGCTGTCCTCTCGAAGGTCGATCCTGTCTCTTCTACGGATGGAGCCGAAGGTCTTAAGGTGGCGGATGGAATTCTCGCGGCAGTAGCGGTCGATCTCCCGGAGCCGCCTCTTCAGGTCCTCTTCGTCGTGAGCACGGATCACCGCGAGCTGAGAATACGGCGACTCCCGCCGGAGGATTCTCCCTTTGCCTTCCAAATCGAGGAGGAGAGCCAAATCGCGAAGAATTGAAATGCGCCCGAAGCGATGCGTCGGCGCCTCCCTGGCATGCCACTCCTGGATCTGTTTTCTGAGGATCGATCCCCCCCGCTCCAAAGGGACCAACAGGCCGAGCCCCGTCAAGTCGTAGATGAGGAGATGGTCCAGATCGAAGCGGCCGCGTCGGAGGACCTCGGCCTTCTTGAGGAAGGCAGAAAAGAGGATCTCTGCCCAGAGTTGAGCCGCTTCCTTCTCCGGTGTGTTGATGTCGACGGGCAGGACCAGGTCGTTTTCATCCCGGCTTGCCGCAGTGAGCCTCTTCTGGTACTCCGGTGTAGAGCCGTCCGTCAGCTCAAATCTCTCTTGGCGCCCATCCGGCCATTGGAGAACGAAGTCGGGGGGATCTTCCCCTTCGGGAGGCTTTCTCAGGATCACAGGGAGCGGGAGGAGGTCCTCTCCGGCCATAAAGTGCAGGTAACGCAACATGCAGAAGTGTTCCCGATGATCCCGGGTCCTTCCTTCATGTCGCGCTGGAACTTGGTCGAACCTATGGAGAGTCTCCAGCAACTGGTCGCGCTCCGCGAAGCTGATGGAGTGCCCTGGCCTGAGGAGGACTTTGTCGATGTCGTAGCCCATTACTCTATCGCCAGAAGGATTCGTCGACCTGCTCGAAGCTCTCGACAGCCCTGAGTACCTCGGCTTCCTGTTCCGCTGACCAGGTACCGATGAAGCGGTCCAAGGCAGGGCCGATCCTCCTGGATTCGCAGGATTCCGGGCCCTCCTGCTGGTCGGGAGAAACGAGCGTGATCATGGAGAGACAAGAATACCATGGTGTCTAGAGAGCGTGCCGGTACTCCCCTGGATGCGGAAGGAAATGCCCGTCGGAGGGAACTGAATGGTGGAGCAGAAGGGATTCGAACCCTCGACCCCCACGTTGCGAACGTGGTGCTCTCCCAACTGAGCTACTGCCCCACTGTGGGAGCGCGTATTGTACTCAGGGAGGGGGGTTCCGGCAAGCCGCCATCCCGGACCGCGAGAAGATCCGCCACAGTCAGCCCGTCCAATTCCGCCCGCCGTTCCTCTCCCAGACGGCCGATCAGATCCTCCAGCCGTTCCGCGATCTCTCCGCCCACCAGCGCCGCCCCCCGGCTGGCCCGGTGGTCGTAGGCGGCCAGTACCTCCTCGACCCGGATGCTCCCGGGATCGGCGGCCAGGGCGTAGCCGTGATCCCCCCGGACTTTCAGGAAGCCCACGGCGGCAAGGGGGCGGAGGATGCGCTCGACCTCTCCCGTGGAGAGGGACATGCGGTCGGCCAGGGCTTCCCGCGAGAGATCCGGCTCCCCGCGGTTGAAGCGGCGGGCGATCAGCGTCAAGGCGGCCAGCCCCACCCAACTCGCCTGGACCGGCGGATGCCGGTGCAGTCCCCGGGCGAGCAGCGAGAAGTGCTGCGCCGTGTACGCGGCCTCCCCGCCGAACAGGATGATGATCCACGTCAGCTCGATCGAAATCATGAACAGGAGGGCAAAAGCGAAGCTGCCGTAGACCACGTTGAAGTTGCGGAAGAGGTCCACGTACGAGGCGAAACCCTGGCGCAGCAGCTCCAGCAGGATGCCCGCCATCAGCCCGCCCGCCAGGGCGTTGCGCAGGCGTACGGTGGTGTACGGCACCCGCCAGTAGAGGACGGTCAGCCCCACCACGGCGGCCACGAACGGCAGCACGTTGAGCAGCAGGGATTCCTGGAACAGCCGCCGCAGCGCCGGCGTCTGCCGCAGCGCGATCAGGCTGGAGAAGGTCGCGCCGATCAGCAGCGGTCCCCAGAAGAGCAGCAGGGCGAAGGAGACCAGCCGCGCCCGCAGGGGGCGCCGGCGCGAGACGTTCCAGATCTTGTTGAGCGTCTCCTCCACGGTGGAGAAGAGCATCAGCGTGGTGGCGAAGAAGACCGCCAACCCGAAGCCGTGGATGGTCTCCGCGTGGTCCAGAAATTCGGCCATGGTCTCCACCACGCTCTCGTCCGAGTAGGGGAGCACCTGGACGAACACCTCCAGGCTCCGCTCTGAGTACTGGCTGAACACCCGCGCGCCCACGAAGGAGAAGGCCGACAGCAGGGGGATCAGCGACAGCACCGTGACGAACGCCAGGGCCGAGGCGGTGAGCAGGACCGCGTCCTCGTAGGACTGGCTGAGCGTGAGGTGGATGTAGCGGGCGAGCTTGCCGAGGAAGGACGGGCCGCCGTCGTCCCGCCGGATGGGGCGGGTGGTGGTGATGAGAGTGTCGTCGGCGGCCCTCACTCCCCCTACCCCCTCTCTCCCGACCCCTCCCTCCCTCCCGCACCGGGAGAGAGGGGGAAAGGGCAGAAGGACCTAAGGGACATAAGGGACATAAAGGACGTAAAGGACGAGCAAGGACGGCGGGGACCTGTCTTTCGTCCTTGTGGTCCTTTGGGTCCTTTATGTCCCTTAGGTCCTTTCTCCCTCCTCTCCCGGTGAGAGAGGGAGGGAGGGGTCGGGAGAAGAGGGCCGGGGAGGTGAGGGCTCACCACGCCACCGAATCTCCCGTCAGCGGCAACACCGGCCGCGGCCAGCCCAGCTCCTCCGCGATGGCCACCGACAGCGCCTTGCGGGCCGGGTCTTCGCCGTGGTTGAGGAAGATCCGCTTCGGCGGACCGGGCAGGGCGCGGCACCAGCGCAGCAACTCGTCGCGGTCGCCATGCGCCGAGAGACCCTGGAGGTGCAGGATCCTCGCCTTCACCCAGACCGTGTGGCCGTGGATGGCGACCGTCTCGACGCCGTCGAGGAGGGCGCGGCCGCGGGTGCCCACCGCCTGATAGCCCGCGAACAGCACGGTGCTCCGGGGATCTCCCAGCCGGTGCAGCAGGTGATGCACCACCCGGCCCCCGGCGGCCATGCCGCTGGCGGCCACGATCACCGCCGGCTCGCCCCGGGTGTTCAGCGTCTTGGACTGGTCCGCCGTGCGGACGCGGTTGAACCGGCTGTAGCTCAGCGGATTGATCCCCTGGTCGTTCAGGAGATCGAAGTCTTCGTCGTGCTCGCCCTCCGCGTGGTTGTAGAGCTCGGTCGCCTCGATGGCCATCGGGCTGTCGAGGAAGACGGTCGAGGGATCGAGCCGTCCCGCCTCCACCAGCGCCGAGAGGTGGTACAGAACCTCCTGGGTGCGCCCGAGGGCGAAGGCGGGGACGATCACCATGCCGCCGCGGCGGTAGGTCTCCTCGATGATCCGCCCGAAAGCATCCTCCGCGTCCTCCTGGGGGTGCCGCCGGTCGCCGTAGGTGGATTCCAGCAGCAGGGCCTCGGGGACCTCCCGCGGCGGCTCGGGGTCCTTGAGGATCGGCACGCCGTAGCGTCCGACGTCCCCCGAGAAGCACCAGGTGCGCCGCAGGCCGTCGCCGCCCTTGGCCGTGATCTCCACCGTCGCCGCGCCCAGCAGGTGCCCGGCCCGCACGAAGCGGACGTCGATCCCCGGGAAGATCTCCTTCTCCTCGCCGAAGCGCACCTTCTCCAGCAGTTTCAGCGTCCGCTTGGCGTCGTCCTCGGTGTAGAGGGGCTGGGGATCGGGATGCCGGCTGTAGCCCTTCCGGCGGGCGTAGCGGACCTCCTCTTCCTGGAGCTTGCCGGCGTCCAGGAGGACCAGGGAGATCAGCCCCCGGCTCGGCGCGGTGCAGTAGATGGGTCCGGAATACCCGTGCGCCACCAGGCGGGGCAGCAGCCCGGTATGGTCCAGGTGGGCGTGGGTGACGACCACCGCGTCCACCTCCGAGGGACGGAACGGGAAGGGATTCCAGTTCCGCGTCTCCAGCTCCTCGGCCCCCTGATAGAGACCGCAGTCGACCAGGACCTTGCGATCCCCCCATTCCAGCAGGGTACAGCTCCCGGTGACACAGCCCGCCGCGCCTAGGAAAGTGACTTTGGCCATGGCTCCTCCTCGCGGGGGAGTCTAGCAGGGCCCTCACCACCCCCGGCCCCTCCTCTCCCGCCCCCTCCCGCCCTCCCTCACCGGGAGAGGAGGGGAGACCAGCAGGACCGTGCCCTACAACAGCCCCGCCCAGATCCTCGAATTTGGATCGGCAACACCACCCGCAGGCGTCCCCCTCTCCCGGTGAGGGAGGGCGGGAGGGGGCGGGAGAGGGGCCAGGGGTGAGGGTTCGGGATAATCTATCCTCCATCATGCGAGTCCCCCCCGAGGAGTTCGAAGCCCTCGTCGAGCAGGCCCTTGCCGGCCTGCCCGAGGAGTTCGCCGAGCTGCTAGAGAACGTCGCCGTCATGGTCGAGGAGGAGCCGGACCCCGATGACCTCGAAGCCCTCGGCATGGAGCCGGACGAGGAGCTGTTCGGCCTCTACCAGGGCGTCCCGCTCGCCGACCGCGACTCCTTCTATCAGGCCGCCATGCCCGACCGCGTCATCATCTACCGCGGTCCCATCCTGCGGAGCTGCGACAACCGCCGGCAGGTCATCCGCGAGGTCCGGGACACCGTGGTCCACGAGCTGGGGCACCACTTCGGCCTGGACGAAGACGACATGCCGTACTAGCCATCCATGAAACGCTCCCGCATCCGGCTCGCTCTTCTGGTCGTCGGCCTGGTCCTGATCCTGGTGGCCTCGGCTCTCCTCTACCAACTCGGGATGGGCGTGCTCGAAGGCAAACCCCGCACCTTCTGGCAGAGCCTGGAGTGGGCCGGCGAGACCCTCAGCACCACCGGCTATGGCGCGGACGCCGGGTGGCGCCACCCGGCCATGGTGATCCTCGTCGTGGCCGTCCAGTTCATCGGCGTCTTCCTCGTCTTCCTGATCGTCCCCATCTACCTCATCCCGTTCCTGGAGGAGCGCTTCGAGCTCCGCCTCCCCCAGCGGGCGGACCACAAGCTCGAAGGCCACGCCCTGGTCTTCCGCTACGGCCCGGCGGTCGAGTCCTTGCTGGAAGAGCTCGCCGGGGCCGGCGTCCCCTCGCTGGTCCTGGAGCCGGACGAATCCGTGGCCCGGCGGCTCTTCGAGCGCGGGCAGAAGGTCGTCTCCCGCGCCGTGGACGACGACGGCCTGGAGGCGGTGCGGCTCGAGCAAGGCCCGCGCCATCATCGCCAACGGCACGGACGACGAGAACGCGGCCCTGATCCTCTCGGTCCGTCAACTCGGCTTCACCGGCCCCATCCTGACCATCGTCGAGGAGCCCTACCACCGCCGGCCCATGATGCTCGCCGGCGCCACGGCCGTGTTCACGCCCCGGCACATGCTGGGAGCCGCCCTGGCCGCGCGGGCCTCGACCCGCATCAGCCCGCGGGTGGCGGGTATCCAGCAGCTCGGCCGCAACCTGGAGGTGGCCGAGGTCCGCATCCATCCCCGCAGCCCCCTGGCCGGCCACACCCTGGACGAAGCCGCCGTCGGGGCGCGCACGGGGGCCACCGTCATCGGCCAGTGGATGGGCGGCGAGCTGGCGGTCTCCGACGGCGCGGGGCTCCGCCTCACGCCGGACGGCATCCTGATCGTGGTGGGGAGCCACTCCAGCGTGGACCGCCTGCGCGACCTCGCGGGGGCCACGGCGGCCGTGCGCCAGACCGGGGCCTTCGTGGTGGGCGGCGGCGGCGAGGTCGGGCGCAAGGTGGCGGAGCTGCTGAAGGCCGTGGGGGAGGAGGTCCGGCTGATCGACCTCCGTCCCGGCCCGGAGGTGGACATCGTCGGCGACGTGCTGGACGCCCGCGTCCTGGAGTCCGCCGGAGTCCGCGACGCCCAGGCGGTCATCTTCGCCCTCGACACCGACGCCGCCACCCTCTTCGCCACCGTGATCCTCAAGGACCTGTCCCCCGAGGTGCCGGTCATCGCGCGGGTCAATGAGGCGGAGAACGTGGAGCGCATCCACCGCGCCGGCGCGGACTTCGCCCTCTCCATCAGCCAGGTCTCGGGCCAGATGCTGGCCAAGAAGCTCCTGGGCCAGGACGCGGTCGCGATCGATCCCCATCTCAAGGTCCTGAAAGTCGCGCCCAACGGCCTCGCCGGACAGCACCCCGCCGGTCTGCACATCCGCGAGCGCACCGGCTGCTCCGTGGTGGCGGTCGAGCGGGGAGAGGACGTGATCGTCGAGCTCGGTCCGGATTTCCGCTTCGATCGTGGAGACGCCGTCTACGTCTGCGGCAGCCCCAAGTCGGTGCGGCGGTTCCAGGAGGTCTTCGGGGGGGGATGAGGATCGGACGGCCAGATTTATCGATACGACGGCCCAACTTATCGATAAGTCAGCCTGCCTATCGTTAGGATGGCCTGCCGATCGATAAAACGGGCTGCCTATCCATAAAACAGGCTGCCGATGGTTACGACGGGCTGTCTATGGATAGAACAGGCTGCCGATGGTTAGGGCGGGCTGCCGATCGTTAGGACGGCTCAGCTATGGATAGAACGGGCTGCCGATGGATAAAACGGGCTGCCTATGGATAGGACGAGCTGCCGATGCTTGGAATGGCCCGCCGATGGATAAAACGGGCTGGCTATGGTTGGGATGGGTCGCCGGATGGTTATCCTTAGAGATCCTCTTTCCGCCAATGCCCAACAAGATCCTGGATCTGCTGTTTGAGGATCGGCAGATCGCGCTCTACCACTGACCACACGATCTCCGTGTCGATCTCGAAATAATGATGGACCAGTATGTGACGCATGCCGATGATCTTGGGCCAGGGAATCTCTGGAAAGCGGTCTCTGACGCTTGGATCGAGAGATCGTGCAGCTTCACCGATAATCTGAAGATGATGCAGAATCCAGATCTGCACCAACTCTTCCCGATCGAAGACGGATCGGCCTCCCTGAGCGTGTTTCTCTATTCGTTCGATGGCCTCCAGGATATCCAGAAGGCGTTCCTGGTCGTCTCTCACAGCGGTACCGATTCTCCCAAGACACGGTCCCGTATCCGCGCCTTCAGGCCCTTCTCCGTCACGACATCGACACGCCGGCCGAGGAGATCCTGAAGGTCCATGAGGAGGCCGCCGAGGTCTAAAAGGCTCCGACCTTTTTCAAGCTCGACCAGGAAATCAACGTCGCTCCGTTCGTCGGCCTCGCCTCTTGCCACGGACCCGAAAACGCGCAGGTGATGGGCACCGTGCCGGGCGGCTACGCGGAGGATTTCGTCCCGGCGGTTCCTGATCTCTTCGAGGTCCATTGGGAGACCCTACGGCAGGCCGCCCTGAAAGGGCGAAATTTGAATAGCCTGGCGCTTCAGCGCCAGGTCGGCGGGGCATCCCCCCACCCTTGTTTCGCCCCGAGGGGGCGATGTCTTTCGCGTTTGCGTTGCCGGCAGGTTGGGTCCCGCCCCTTCAGGGCGGATGGGATTTTGGGGGGGCGGGGAAACCTGGCGCTGAAGCGCCAGGCTATTCAAATTTCGCCCCTTCGGGGCGGCCACAGCCTCGGCGTCAAAGTCAGGCATTGAGGACATCCTACCCCCGCTTCCGCAGCTCCTCGATCTTGCGGTCGCGGTCGTCCTCGATCCGGCGCCTTTCGCGGACGTACTCTTCTTCGTCCTCCTGCCGCTTGGCCGGGTCGTAGACGCCCTTCAGGCGGTCCTTGTGGAGGATCTCCAGCTCGGCGAGGCGCGCTTCGGCCTTGCGCCTCGCTTCCGCGATCTGGTCCCGGACCTCGTCGCTGAAGGTCTCCTCGCGGGGTCTGTCGATCCCCTGCTTCTCCATTCGCTCCAGCGCCAGCTCATAGGCTGACTTCATTCCCGCCGCCTTGTCTTTCTCCGCCATGCGGAAAGGATATCATCGGGCGGAAGGCCGCGCCAAAGTGGCACAACCGATCTTCTCCCGGGCGCCGGCGCGCCTTGGATTTCCCCGGAAATCCGGGGATTTGCGCCGCGGCACCCGTTTTGCTAAAACCCGCGCACCGGAACGAGCACACGCCCCGAAGGAGGCTCCATGATCGAAGCGCAGAACCTGACCCGGCGCTACGGCGACTTCACCGCCGTGGACGGCATCTCGTTGTCCGTGAAGGAAGGCGAGATCCTGGGCATGCTGGGTCCCAACGGCGCGGGCAAGACGACCACGATCCGCATGGTCACCGGGTTCCTGCCCCCCACGGAAGGACGCGTGACGGTCGCGGGCAAGGACCTGTTCGAAGCCCCGCGTGAAGCCCGGCGCCAGGTGGGCTACCTGCCCGAGAACGTCGCCCTCTACACCGAGATGCGCGTCAGCGAGTACCTCGCCTACCGCGCCCGCCTCGAAGGGCTCTCCCGCGCCGAGGCCAGGGCCGCCATCCCCGTGGCCATGGAGCGGTGCCTGCTCGCCGACGTCCGCAACCAGATCATCGGCACCCTCTCCAAGGGCTACCGCCAGCGCGTCGGCCTCGCCACGGCCATCCTGCACAACCCGCGGGTGCTGGTGCTCGACGAGCCGACGGTGGGCCTCGATCCCAAGCAGATCATCGCCATCCGCGAGCTGATCCGGGAACTGGGCCGCGAGCACACGCTGCTGCTCTCCACCCACATCCTTCCGGAGGTGGAGCTGCTCTGCCAGCGGGTGGTGATCATCGACCAGGGGAAGATCGTGGCCGAGGGGACGCCCGAGAGCCTGCGGGAAGGCTGGACGGGCAATCCCGGCGTGCGGGTGACCTTCAAGGAGAGCCCGGCGGAGGCGGCGGAGACGCTGTCTCAGATTCCCGGCGTGGTGGGGGTGCGGCCGGGCGCCGGCGACGGCTCCTGGGTGCTCGACTGCGAGCGCGGCGCCGATCTCCGCGAGGAGGTGTTCCGGGCGGCGGTGGAGCGTGGCTGGGTGCTGCTGGAGCTGGCCCGCGAGCGCGGCGCGACCCTGGAGGACATCTTTGTGCGGCTGACCACGCACGACGCGGCCGCCGAGGGCGGCCAGGAGGTGGTGTCGTGAACGGAGTCCTGGCGACGTTCCGCCGCGAGCTGCGGGCCTACTTCTTCTCCCCCCTCGCCTACCTGGTGATGTGCTTCTTCCTGGTGGTCAGCGGGGTCATCTTCATCCTCCTGGTGAGCCAGCTCAACGACCCCCGCTCGGCGGGCGGGCCGCCCATGGGGTTCTTCTTCCAGGCCACCTGGCTGATGCTGTTGCTGGTCATCCCCGTGCTGACCATGCGCCTGATCAGCGAGGAGCTGCGCTCGGGCTCGATCGAGGTGCTGATGACGGCGCCGGTCACCGAGGGGCAGGTGGTGACGGGCAAGTTCCTGGCCGCCTTCGCCTTCTACGCCGCCCTCTGGCTGCCGACGGCCGTCTACGCCCTGAGCATCCACATCTACGAGAAGATGGACTGGGGGCCGGTGGCGTCCGGCTACCTGGGCGTCCTGCTGATCGGCGCGTTCTTCCTGTCGGTCGGCGTCTTCGCGTCGTCCACCACCCGCAGCCAGCTCCTGGCGGCGATGATGACGGTGGCGGTGCTGCTGCTGCTCTTCCTGGTCAGCCTGTTCGAGGCGCTGTTCAACAGCGAGACGGTCAAGCAGGCGCTCGGCTATATGAACGTCTGGAACCATCTCGCGGAGTTCTCGGACGGCATCGTGGACACCCGCCGGCTGGTCTTCTATCTCTCCGGCATTTTCTTCTTCCTGTTCCTGGCCAGCCGGGCGCTGGAAGACAAGAAGTGGAGGTGACGCGATGGCTGAGATCAATCGCCGCCAACTCGTGAAGACGGGCACCCTCTCGGCCGCGGTGCTGCTGCTCGCCGCCCTGCTGGTCATCGTCAACTATTTCGGCTGGAAGTACTTCAAGCGCTTCGACTGGACGGCCAGCGAGCTCTACACGCTGTCCGAGAAGTCCACGAACGTGCTCAAGGAGCTGAAGCGGGACGTCGAGTTCATCGTCTTCCTGGCCCCCGAGCAGCAGGAGATCTACCAGCCCACCACGGAGCTCCTGGACCGCTACAAGGCCGCGTCGCCGCGCGTCAAGGTGCGCGTCGTGGACGCCGCCAAGAATCCCCTGGAGGCGCAGCAGCTCGTCCAGAAGTATGGCGTCACCACCACCGGCGTGGTGGTGGCAAGCGGCAACGACCGCCGGGTGATCGACAGCAACGAGCTGGCCGAGCTGGACTTCCGCTCGTTCCAGACCACGGGCGCGCCGCAGATGACGGGCTACAAGGGGGAGCAGCTCTTCACCAGCGCCATCCTGCAGATCTCCGAGGGGCGCAAGCCCAGGGTCCTCTTCACCACCGGCCACGGCGAGCGCTCGCTGGACGACCAGAGCGGCCGCGGCATGGCCGGGGCGCAGCAGATCCTCGGGCCGGACAACTTCGAGGTCTCGGAATGGGCCTCCCTGGGCAAGCCCGCGGTGCCGCCGGGCACCGACCTGCTGGTGATCGCCGGCCCCGCGAGCAGCTTCGTGCAGCCGGAGCTGGACGCCTTCGCCGCCTATCTCAACAACGGCGGCCGGATGCTGGTGATGCTCGACCCGACCCTCGGGCCGGGCGCGGGCTCCGGGCTGGTGAACACGGCGCTCGAAGGCTGGCTCGGCCGCTACGGAGTGAAGATGGGGAACGACATCGTGGTGGACCCCTCGAACCCGCTGCCGTTCTTCGGGCCGGAGACGATCTTCACCACCCACTACGAGGAGCATCCGATCACCCGCGCGCTGGCCGAGGGCAACCTGCCGGTGCTGATGAGCGTCGTCCGTTCGGTCGGCTGGGGGAGCGCGCCGGGCGTCAAGGCCAACAGCCTGCTGCGCACGTCGCCCGAGGGCTGGGGCGAGACCAACCTGGCGGCTCTCGATCGCACCGCCAAGGACGCCCAGGACCTCGGCGGTCCGGTCTCGCTGGGCGTGGTGGCGGAGAGCGCGGCGACCGCGCCCGGCAAGCGGCCGATGCGCATGGTGGTCTTCGGCGACTCGGACTTCGCGTCCAACCAGCTCCTGCAGGCCAACCAGGCCAACATCGTGCTGCTGTCGAACGCCCTCAACTGGCTGGCGGAGCGGGAGGCGCTGCTGGGCATCCCGCCGAAGAAGACGGAGCAGGTGAAGCTCACCCTGACCGACGACGAATACCGCACGGTCTACCTGCTGGCGGCGGCGCTGCCGCTGCTGGCCGTCGCGCTGGGGACCGGGGTCTTCCTGCGGCGGCGGAGGAGGTAGGCGGATGCGTCCCCGCACCCTGCTGATCCTGCTGGCCGTCGTCCTCGGGTTGGGCGCCTTCATCTGGTTCTACGAGCGGGACCTCCCCTCCAGCGCGGAGCGGGAGGAGCTGGGCAAGAAGATCCTGCCGGTCGAGAAGGAGGAGGTCACCGGGGTCAGCATCGAGTCGTCCAGCGGCACGGTGCGCCTGGAGCGGCAGCGGCGGCGGCGAAGGAGAAGGAGAAGGAGAAGGGCGAGAAGGACGGCGAGGACGCCGAGGACGGCGAAGTGGAAGAGGCGCCCGAGGCCGACTGGCGGATCGTGCAGCCGATCCAGGCCCGGGCCGACGCCTTCGCCGTGGACCAGTTCCTGGGCGCCATCCACGATCTGGAGAAGATCCGCACCCTGGAGGACGTGAAGCCGGCGGCGGTGGGCCTGGACAAGCCCCGGGCCACCGTGCGTCTGAAGACGGCGGACGGCGAGAAGGTGCTGAAGCTGGGCGCCGAGGTGCCTCCCGGCGGCTCGCTCGTGGCCGGCCTGGGCGGGGAGGCGGCGACCGCCTACGTGGTGAGCGACGCGATCCTCCAGGAGTTGAGCCGCAAGCCGGGAGACTGGCGGGACCGCCGGATCTTCCAAGGCGGGCGCGACGCCGTCGCAGCGCATCGCGCTGACCGGCGGGGCCGCCGGGCCGGTGGCGCTCGTCCGGCGGGGGAACGCCTTCTGGATCGAGAAGCCCCTCTCGGACCTGGCCGACAAGGACATGGTCGAGGGCCTGCTCTCGGACATCACGGGCCTGACGGCGGAGCGGTTCCACGACGGCGCCTCCCCGGCGGAGCTGGGGCTCGCGCCGCCGCGGCAGGTCCTGGAGGTCGCCGCCAAGGGCGCACCGCCGCTGCGCGTGGAGCTGGGGTCGCCGATCGTGGGCGAGGCCGCGCCCGAGGGGCAGACCATGGGCGAGCTGAGCTACGCGCGGGCGGGCGGACCGGTCTTCGAGCTCCGCACCCGCCTGGGCGAGGCGTTCGAGCGGCCGCCGGCGGACTGGCGGTCGGGGCAGCTCTCGGCCTTCGAGGTCCACGACGTCGAGGCGTTCACCGTGCGGGACGGCGGGGGGGCCGTCAGCCTGACCCGCGCCGGCACCGACTGGAAGCGGGGGGACACGACCATCTCCTACCTGCCGGTGAGCGACCTCCTGTTCGCCCTGCTCGGCGCCCGCGCCGACCGCATCCTCTCCCCGCAGGAGGCCCAGGCCATGGGCCTGAGCGGCGGCAAGCCGCTCTTCACCTTCGAGCTGCGCACCCAGGGGCAGGGGACCCAGACACTGACCCTGTATCCGGCGGTCCCGGAAGGCATCCCCGCCCGCGCCGGCGGCCGGCCCAGCGTGCTGCTGCTGCCGGCGTCCACGCTGGGGGAGGTGCAGGGCAAGCTCAAGGAGGTGCGGGCGGCGAAGAAGGTGGAGGCTTCAGGGTAGATCCTGGGAGCGCCGGCGGTCCCAGGCGGCGGCTCCTCTTCCGGCGGCGGTGCCTGCTCCTCGATCGGGAAACGCTCCCGTCCCGGGCCTGGAGCCCGCCGCCGTCCTCCGTAGGGCGGCGGCTGCATCATCCTGCCGGGACGCCCCTGGCCGTTCCTGAACCTCTCCTGGATCTCCCGCATCTTCTCCTCGCGCAGCCGCAGCCGCTCCTCCCGCTGCTGGAGCTGCTGCTCGCGCTGCTGGAACCGCTCCTCGAGGCGCCGGCCGTCCGGTCCGGGGCCCTCCGCTCCCCGCTGCGGGTTCCGGGGAGCGGGGGCGGCGTCCGTCCCGCCGCCGGGCGACAGCGGGATGCCGATGCGGCCGATCAGGGCCAGATACTGCCTCTCCTCGCGGTCGTCGAGGAGCTCGCGGGTCGCGAGGATGTTGCGGGTCAGCGAGCGCTCCAGGTCCAGATAGATCCGGGCCGACTCCTGGAGGAGGCGCTCGATCCGCTGCCGGTCCGGCTCGTCGCGGATCATCTCGCGCTTGATCTCGCGATGGACCTCGCCCAGTTGGAGACGGAACCGGCTGCTCTCCTCGAAGAGCTTCCACTGGAGATCCAGGAAGCGGCGCCGCTTCTCGCCCTCCAACTCCAAGCGGTCGGCCAGGCGGGGCAGGCGCGGCAGGGGGTTGCCGCCGGGGTTGGCCATGCCCGCCGCGCTTTCAGGACGGGGACGGTTGCGGTCCGGCGGCGCGGCGCGGCGGGCCACCAGGGCGGCGAAGATCCCCAGGTTGAGCCCCAGCGAGAGCAGGAGCGCGATGACCAGCCACCATCGCCTCATTGCAGCTCCTCTTCCCCGGTGGTCTCGTCCACCAGCTCCCAGTAGCCGCCGGTGAGGCTGTACTCGTTTTCCTCGGCGATGGAGAAGCCGGCCTGGAGTCCCTCCTGCGGCTCGGCGGCCGGCCAGCTCCGGCCCACCCCGGCCCCGAGGGCCGCGCCCGCGATCAGCGCGGCGGCGGCGGCGGCGCGCACCCAGCCGGGGGCCGCCGACCAGGAGAGCGATCCCGGCGGGCTTTGAGCGCGGGCGCGCGCCAGGACCCGTGCCGCGAATCCGGGCGGGGCCGGCGAGGACGGCGGCGGCTCCAGGCCGGTCCAGGTCCGCTCCAGACGGCGGAAGGCCGCCGCCAGCCCGGGCTCCCGGAGCATGCGCGCGCGCAGCTCCCGCGCCTCGCCATCCGCCAGCTCGCCGTGGAGCAGCCGGATCAGATCGTGTTCCATCCCGCGATTCATCGTGTCCTCTCTTCCCTTGGAACCCGCGACTCCCCGGATTCCTGCGTCGCTTCCAGCCGCCGCATGGCGCGGACCAGCCGGCTCTCCACCGCTCCCTCGGTGATGCCGAGCACTTCGGCGATCTGCCGGTAGGCCAGGCCCTCGAAACGGGCCAGGATCAGCACCACCCGCTGACCTTCCGGCAGCTTCCCGATCGCCCTTCGGGCCGCTTGCCAGCGGCGGCGGGCCTCCAGGACGGCGGCGGGATCGGCGGCCCCGTCGGGTGGATCGAAGGCCGGAGCGTCCGGCTCCTCCGGGTCCGTCCAGCGGATGAAGCGGACGAGCTTCCGCCGCCGCAGCTTGTTCAGGCAATGATTGACCGCGATGCGGTACAGCCAGGTGTAGACCTGCCCGCGTGGCCGGACCTCGCCGGCCTTGCGGTAGGCCTTGAGGAAGACCTCCTGGGCGGCGTCCCGCGCCTCTTCCAGGTCGCCCAGCAGGCGCTCGCAGAGGCGCAGCAGGCGCTCCTGGTGGCTCTCGACCAGCGGCGCGAAGGCTTCCGCGTCGCCAGCCGCCACCCTGGCGAGCGCCTGCCATCCCGGATCGGCGGCAGACGCCGCGGAGGTCTCGGTCGCCACCACGTCGTCTGAAACCCTCGGGGGATGGAAATCCTGCGGTGTCCGGCGGTCAGTGGGTGGACTTCGCCCGCCGCCCCCGCAGGCGGTGCAGGCACCCCCGGCGGATGGTGGCGAGCAGCCAGAGGTCGTGGCTCTCGACGAGATCCCAGCGGTAGATCGTCAGCAGGAGGACCTCGCTCATCAGCTCCGCGGACTCCTCCTCCGTCATCTGGAAGCGGGAGAAGAGGCCGTCGATCTCGGTCGACAGGGCCGCGAGGTGGGCGGTGGCTGGATCGTGCACGGCGCGGCTACTGTAACACCGGCCGGGCGGCCCATGACAGAATCACGCCCCGTGATCCTGGAACGCGTCACCCGATACCTGACCTCCTCCGAAGCCGACTCCTTCGACGCCCTGGCCCTCGCCGCTTTCGCGTATCAGTTCGAGAACATCGAACCCTACCGGCTGCTCTGCCAGCGGCGCGGCGTCACTCCGGAGACCCTGAAGACGGCGGCGGACTGGCGGCGGATACCCGCCGTGCCGGCCGCCGCGTTCAAGACCCTCACCCTGGCCGCCGCGCCCGCGGCCGAGGTCTTCCGCAGCAGCGGCACCACGGGCGAGCAGCGGAGCGTCCACCATCACCCCTTCCCGGACCTGTACCGGCGGGTGATCGACGCCTCGTTCCCGCGTTTCTGCCTTCCGTACGGCGGACCGCTCCCGGTCCTGTCCCTGATCCCCGGCCGGGAGCAGCTCCCGGACTCCAGCCTCTCCTTCATGGCCGACCACGTCCTCGCCCGCTACGGGGCACCGGAGAGCGCCAACCTGTTCGGGCCCCGGGGCGTCGAGGCGGCGAAGGCGCGGTCGTGGCTGGGGGCGCGGCAGCGGGAGGGGAGGCCCGTGCTGGTGCTCGCCACGGCCTTCGCCCTGGCCCAGTTGCTGGACTCGCTGGACCGCCTGGGCCTGCGCTTCCGCCTGCCCGCCGGGACCACGGTCTTCGAGACCGGAGGCTTCAAGGGCAGGACGGCCGAGCTGGCCCGCGAGGAGCTCCTGGGCCGGGTCCAGGCCGCCCTCGGCGTGCCACCGGAGCAGGTGGTCCGCGAGTACGGCATGACCGAGCTGACCAGCCAGTGCTACACCCGCGTCCTGGAGGGCGGCGATCCCGACCTGTTCGTAGCCCCGCACTGGGTGCGGGTGCGCATCCTCGATCCCGAGACCCTGGAGGAAGCCCCGGCCGGCGCGCCCGGGCTGATCTCCGTCTTCGACCTCGCCAACCTCGGCTCGGCGGTCCACCTGCTGACGGAGGATCTGGGCGTCGCGGAGGGGGACGGATTCCGGCTGCTGGGCCGGGCCGCCGGGGCGGAGCTGCGGGGCTGCTCGCTGGTGGTGGAGGAATTGGGCTCTCGCTGACCCCCTCCCTCCTCTCCCGGTGAGGGAGGGAGGGAGGGGTCGGGAGAGGAGGGCCGGGGAGGTGAGGGCTCAGGGCGGCAGGGGACCGCGGTAAAGGGGATCGACCGTCGGGGCCTCCCACATCTCCGCGCCCGTCTGGAGGTCCAGGGCCCGCAGCCGCAGCGGCTTCTGGACGAGCTGGCTCCCTTCCTTGCGCATCCCGGGCTCCGCGACGTAGAGGATCCGCGTCCCGGAGACCACGAACGGCGCCATGGAGACCGGCGCGTCTACGGTGCCGGCCACCGCGCCGGTGGCGGCGTCGGTGACGGTCCAGCGGTACGGGTTCCTGGCTTCCCCCGAGGAGCGTTCGGCGGTCAGGACGTGACGCCCGTCCATCGAGGTGAGAGACCCGAGGACGCCGCCGGCCGCCTTATCGCCGCCACCGCCGCCGCCGATGCGGGCGGAGAGGGAGGGGGCCTTGGCAGCCGCCTCCGCGAAGGGCACGGGGGCGATCTTGCCCGAGGCGACGTCGAGACGGAAGGCGCCGCGGCGGCGCTCGTGGGCGGCGGCGAGGATCTCGGCCCGCCGCTCCGCCGCCCCGGCGTCGGCCTTGGAGCCGTCGACCTGCGGCACCTCGAGCTCGGGCGGCGCGACGCCCTGGAGAGCGCGGCCCTGCTCGGCCGTCCAGGAGACGATCACGCTGCCGTCGCCGGAGGGGAACGCCTGGGCGCGGAACGAGCGGGACGGGCCGTCGGTCAACTGCGACCGCTGGCCGGGGGGCAGCTTGATCTCGGTCCGGTCCTTGGCCGATCCCTTCCTGGCGTCGAGAGTGACGACGACGAGGTCGCCCGCCGCGTTGGGGGGAGCCTGGGCCACCAGGGAGCCGTCCATGGCCAGCAGCGGCTTGGCCGCGGCGTCGCTCTTCCACAGGACGTTGCCGGTGGCGATGTCACGGGCTTCGATCCCGCCGCCCGGGCTCATCACGTAGGCGGCCCCGCTGGCGGGATCGACCACGACGCCGTCGTGCAGCGCCGGACCCGGGTTCCGGGCGCCGGAAGCCTGGGCCGTCAGGACCCCCGGCGCGAGCAGGGAAGCCGCCAGGGCGAGGGCCCCCGCGGCGTGGAAGATCTTCTTCTGCATGTCGCGTCCTCCGCGGTTCATGATCACAGCCCTCCGCCGAGGACGGCCGTGGAGATGTTGAGCAGCTTCCAGGCACCGCGTCCCAGGGTGCCGGCGACCAGCAGGTCGTCGCTGCGGTCGTAGTTGAGGTCGAAGACGGCCACGGTCGGCAGGCTGTTGCCGAGGCGCTGCCAGACACTGAAGCCGGTGGCCTCGGTGGCGTAGAAGACCCCGGTCTGGGTGCCCAGGATCAGCGCGTCGCCGAGCGGCGTCGGGGCGTAGGCCAGCGAGCGGAACGTGGACGGCGAGAAGGACGGCAGGTTGCCGGTCAGGTTCGTCCAGGTCGCTCCCGCGTCGGCGGACATGTAGACGGCGGCCGTGTTGGTCACGAACACCCGGCCGGCGTCGTCCGGATCGAGGACCACGTCGGTCACCGTCCGGCCGCTCCCGTTGCCGGGGAAGGAGGGCAGGAGCGCGACCGCGGCGGGCGCCGGAGCCGTGCGGCCGAACACCCGGTCGGTCACGCCGACGTAGAGGGCGTCGGGATTGCCGGCGGCCCCGTAGGCCATGGGGTCCACGCTGGTGCCGTTCGTCCTCACGCCGAGGCCGACCACGAAAATGTTGGCTCCCTGGTCGAGCGACTCGTAGACCGCGTTGGCGGCGCCGATGACCAGGCGGTGGGGATCCGCGCCGTTGAGGGCGATGGGAGTGACGAACTGGCGCACCGGCCGCGGGCCGTTGTTCAGCACGGTCAGCGCCGGGAAGACGAAGCCGAGGAAATTGTTGCCGGCGTCCCAGAAGGTCTTCCGGAAGCTGAGGAGGTTCTGGTTGCTGGTGAAGCGGTTCGACTGCCCCGGGGTGGTGACGATGTCCACCGCGGTGTCGCCGCCGTCTCCCTGCTGCAGGGTGCCCCAGAAGGCCTGGGAGGGGAGGAGCTGCACGGGGACGCCGGTGTCCTGGGTGCCCGCGAACACGACATTGGACAGCGTGTCGTAGGAGAGGTTGTGGATCTCGGTGCTCTGCAGGTCGCCGTTCAGCGAGAACCAGTCGCCGCTCGCGCTGCGCGGGTCGGTCCGCTTGTAGATGCCGCCGTCGTCCGTCTCGATGAGGTCGCCCCGGGCGTCGAAGGTCATCTCCCGCGAATCGGCGTGCGGCGCCGAGCTCGAGGCCGTGCCGATGTGGGTCAGCGGGGCCCACTGGCTGCCCGCGGGCTTCGAGGCGTCGCCCCGGAAGAGCCGGCCGGTGAAGTTCCTGGCGCCCAGCGAGTTGGGGAAGGAGGTCGGGCCGCCGATCGGCTCGTTGAAGAGCGGCTGGCGGTCGCCGCCGACATAGACGATGTTGGGATCGGTCGGATCGGCCACGATCGAAAGATGGATCGAGGCCTGGGCGCCGGGATGGATGCCGACCGGAGCGCCCTCCAGGGTCGTCGGGATGTCCATGGCGGTCCAGGTCGCGCCGCCGTCGCCGGAGCGGAACACGCCCGCGAGCTGGCCGAGGTTGGCGATCGCCGCGTAGACGTTGTTGTGGTTGCCCACGGCGAACTCGATGTTGCTGGTGACGCTGCTCACGATCAGGGCGTCCATGGCGGCGTTGCTCACCTTGGTCCAGGTGGAGCCGGTGTCGTCGCTGCGGTAGACGCCGTTGACGCCGCCCACGAGGTCGGCGAACACGATGCTGGTGAACAGCCGGTTCGGGCGCTTCGGATCGCCCACGAGGTCGTAGGTGACGCCGCCCGGCAGGCCGGTCGCCGCGCCGTTGCCGGCGGCGATCTGCTGGAAGGTGGCGCCGCCGTTGGTGCTTTTAAAGATGCCGATGTTGTTGAACGTGAACGGCGTCGAGACGTTGACCGCGATCACCAGCGTGTTGCCGCGGGGCGCCACGCCGGAGATGTTCTTCTCGATCAGCACGCCGCCGCCGTTGATGGCGGTCCAGGTCTTGCCGCCGTCGGTGGTCCGCAGCAGGCCGGTGCGGGCGCCGCCGAGGCTGCTCAGGCTGCTGAACCGGCCGATGCCGGCGACCAGGGTCTTGTACGCCGGATCGGTGGGGTCGAACTCCAGGGCGCCGATGGAGTTGGAGGCCTGCTCATCGGTCAGGCGCTCCCACTTGACGTTCTGGGACGTGGCGTTGGTGGTCTTCCAGACGCCGCCGTTGACGGTGCCGATGTAGAACGTGCCGGCCGCGTGCGGGTGGGCGGCCACGGTCTGGACCGCGCCCACCACGCCGCCGTCCTCCAACCCTTCCGTCTGGCCGTTCAGGGTGGGGCCGGGGCCTTGCGGGAGCCAGAACCCGCCGGGGGCCAGGGTGGAGCTGGAAGGGGGTGCGGCGAGAGCGGAGTCTCCCGCCATCAGGAGCCCGAACGCGGCGAGGCCGAGGGTGCTTGTCGCGTTCCGCAACAGTCGGACGATGGACGCAGTTTTCAAAGGTCACCTCCTGCTATGGTTGCTTCTGAGCCAGTACGCTGCCGGACGAAAAGGTTGGGCGTACGGATCTCTTATAGATCAGAAGCCTTCCCCTTGTATTGCTTGATATTGCTGTATCGACTACCACAATCCCCGGAGATTCCCTTCCCTGTCGCGGACGACGGACGACGGGCTTGGTACTAAGGTGTCGTGCAGGGGGGCAAACCGGTCCACGAAGCAAAAACTTCTTTAAAAAACTTCGCGGCGGGGCGGAGCCGCGGGGCCGCCCGCTGGCGGTGGAAGAGCTGACGAAATAAAAAAGGGCGGCCTGCCGGGGCCGCCCTCGAGTTTGACCGCCGCCCTCCGGCTCAGGGGGGGAACGGGCCGCGGTAAGTGGAGTCCACGACCGGAGCCTCCCACGCCTCGGCCCCCGTCTGGAGGTCCACGGCGCGCAGCCGCAGCGGCTTGTCGACGAACTGGCTCCCTTCCTTGAGCACGGCGGGCTCGGCGACGTAGAGGAGCCGGGAACCGGAGACCACGAACGGCGCCATGGAGACCGGGGCCACGACCGTGCCGACGGTGGCGCCGGACGCGTCGGTGAGGGTCCACCGGTAGCGGTTCCAGGAGTCCTCGGGGTTGCGCTCGCTGGTCAGGACGTGCCGTCCATCCAGAGAGGTGAGCTGGCCGATGACCGCTCCCGCCGCCTTGCCGGCGGCGCCGCCGATGCGGGCGGTGAGGCCCGGAGCCCTGACGGTCTTGGCCTGGGCCTCGGCGAACGGCAGCGAAGCCACCTTGCCGGAAGCCAGGTCGAGGCGAACGGCGCCGCGCCGGCGCTGCTGGACGAGGGCTTCGGCGCGCTCCGCGGCCGCCTTGGCGTCGGCCTGGGGCACGTCGATCTCAGGGGGCGCGATACCCTGGAGGCTGCGGCCGTCTTCGGCCGTCCAGGAGACGATCACGCCGCCGTCGTTGGTGGCGAACGCCTGCGCCCGGAACGAGCTCGATATTCCGTCGGTCAACTGCGCCCGCTGGCCCGGAGGCAGCTTGATGTTCTTCCGCTCCTTGGCCGTGCCCCGCCTGGAGTCGAGAGTGACGACGACGAGGTCGCCCTCGGGCGCGGGGGGAGCCTGGGCCACCAGGATGCCGTCCACCAGCAGGAGAGGCTTGGCGGCCTCGTCACTGCGCCACAGGACGTTGCCGGTGGCGAGCTCGCGGGCTTCGATGCCGCCCGCCGGGCTCATGACGTAGGCGGCGCCGCCGGCGGAATCGACCACGATGCCGTCGTGCAGCGCCGGGACCGAGCCGGAGGCCTGGGCCATGGCGGCCCCCGGCGCGAGCAGGGCGGCCAGCAGGGCGAAGGCCCCGCCGACGAGAGCGATCTTCTTCATGGTGTGTCCTCCCAGGTTCATGCTTACAGCCCTCCGCCGAGAGCGGCCGTGGAGATGTTGAAGAGCTTCCAGGCGCCGCGCCCCAGGGTGCCGGCGACCAGCAGGTCGTCGCCGCGGTCGTAGGCGAGGTCGGTGACGGGGACGACCGGCAGGCCGTTGCCGAGGCGTTGCCAGGTGCTGAAGCCGGAGGCCTCGGTGGCGTAGAAGATCCCGTTCTGGGTGCCGACCACCAGCGCGTCGCCCAGCGGAGTCGCGGCGTAGGCGATGGAACGGAGCGTCGACGGCAGCAGGGTCTGGAGGTTGCCGGTCACGATCGACCAGGTGGCGCCCGAGTTGGCGCTCATGAAGACGCCGACCGCGTTGGTCACGAACACCCGCGTGGCGTCGTCCGGATCGAGGGCGATGTCGGTCACGGTCTGGCCGCTCCCGTTGCCGGGGAAGGTGGCCATGAGCGCCAGCGGGGCCGGAGTCGGAGCGGTGCGGCCGAAGACGCGGTCGGTCACGCCGACGAAGAGCGCGTCGGGGTTGCCGGCCGCGCCATAGGCGATCGGGTCGACGCCGGTGCCGGTCACCCGCAGGCCGTTGCCGATCACGAAGATGTTGGAGCCCTGGTCGAGCGACTCGTAGACGTGGTTGTTGAAGCCGATGATCAGGCGGTTGCCGTCGACGCCGTTGATGGTGATCGGGGTGACGAACTGCCGCGTCGGGGCCGGGCCGCCGTTCAGCACCCGGAGCGCCGGACGGGTGAAGCCGAGGAAGTTGTTGCCCGCGTCCCAGAAGGTCCGCACGAAGTTCCCCAGGTTCTGGTTGCTGGTGAAGCGGAAGGAGGTCCCGGGAGTGGTGAGCACGTCTACCGCGGTGTCGCCGCCGTCCCCCTGCTGCAGGCTCTCCCAGAGAGGGTTCGAGGGGAGGCTCTGGACGGAGACGCCGGTGTCCTGGGTGCCCGCGAAAACGGTGTTGGACAGCGTGTCGTACGACATGCTGTGGATCTCGGTGGACTGGAGGTCGCCGTTCAGCGACAGCCAGTCGCCGGTGGTGCTGCGCGGGTCCACCCGCTTGTAGACACCGCCGTCGTCGGTTTCGATGAGGTCGCCGCGGGCGTCGAAGGCCATCTCCCGCGAGTCGGCGTGCGGGGCCGAGTTGTTCCCCGTGCCGACGTGCGTGAGGGGGTACGCCTGGAGGCCCGGCGCCATGGCGGCGTTGACCCGGAACAGGCGGCCGGTGAAGTTGCGGGCGCCGATCGAGTTGGGGAAGGACGCGGGGCCGCCGCCCGACTCGTTGAGCAGCGGCTGGCGGTCGCCGCCGATGTAGACGATGTTCGGATCGGTCGGGTCGACGGCCAGGGAAAGGTGGATCGAGGCCTGGGCGCCGGGATGGATGCCGATCAGAGTCCCGTCAAGGGTCCTGGGGATGTCCAGGGCCGTCCAGGTGCCGCCGCCGTCGCCGGAGCGGAATAGACCGGACAGCCGCCCGCCGGTGCAGATCGCCGCGTAGACGTTGTTGTGCCGGCCGACGGCGAGCTCGATGTTGCTGACGGTGCCGCTCACGATCAGGGCGTCCATGGCGGGGCTGCTCACCTTGGTCCAGGTGGCGCCGGTGTCGTCGCTGCGGTAGACGCCGTTGCGGCCGCCGACGGAGTCGGCGAACACGATGCTGGTGAACAGCCGGTTCGGCCGCATCGGATCCCCCATCAGGTCATGGGTGACGCCGCCCGGGAGGCCCGTCGCCGCGCCGTTGCCGGCGGCGATCTGCTGGAAGCTGGCGCCGCCGTTCGTGCTGCGCCAGATGCCGATGTTCGAGAACGTGAACGCCAGCGCGGTGTTGACCGACACCACCAGCGTGTTGCCGCGGGCCGCGACGCCGGAGATGTTCTTGTCCACCAGCGTGCCGCCGCCGTTGATCGCCGTCCAGGTCTCGCCGCCGTCGGTGGTGCGCAGCAGGCCGGCGCGCGCGCCGCCAAGGCTGCCCAGGCTGCTGAACCGGCCGATGCCGGCCACGATGGTCTTGTACGCGGGGTCGGAGGGATCGAAATCCAGGGCGCCGATGGAGTTGGAGGACTGCTGGTCGGTCAGGCGCGTCCACTTCACGTTCTGCGAAGTGGCGTTGGTGGTCTTCCAGACGCCGCCGTTGACCGTGCCGATGTAGAGGGTGCCGGCGGCATGCGGATGAGCGAGAACGGTGTGGACCGCTCCCACCACCTCATTGTCTTCGAGGCCTTCGGCCTGGCCGCCGATGGTCGGGCCGGGGCCCTGCGGCAGCCAGAAGCCGCCAGGCGACAATTGGGACAGGGCGGGACCGGGGGTCGCCACCAGGGCCGCGAGCGAAGCGGCGACGAACAGTCGGGCAGCTGAGACAATTTTCAAGTTTCACCTCCCAAGACGAAGGGGTTGCCTACCGTAGAATAGTACGCTTCCTTCGGAAATTCCGATTCCTGGATTCAATCCATGAAAATTTTTTCCATGCACCGATCAGAATGTTGAATGGACTCCCACAGTCCCAGAAGGTTGCCTTCGGGATCGCGGAAACGGGCGAAACGGCCCATCGCCCCGACGGCCTCCGGAGGGAGGTCCACCTGTCCACCGGCCTGGACGATCCTCTCCAGGCACTGCTCCAGGGTGGCGCCGGAGAGATGGATCACCAGAAGCGGGTGGTCCACCCCGCCGCCTGCCGGCAGCAGTCCGCCGTCGATGCCTTCGCGGCCCGGGGGCTCCCCCGCGGCGCCGCGGACTTTGTAATAAGGTGTCGTCCAGGGGACCCGATCGATCCGCCAAGCGAAGATTTCTCGATAAAAGCGGGCCGCCCGATCCAGATCGCGGGCCGGGATCTCGAAGTGGCTGACCGTCGCGCGCAAGCTTTCGCCTCCTTGTTCCCATGATCTCTTTCCCATAATAAGCCCCGATGCTCCGCGACGCCTTCCTCCCCGCCGCCATGGCCCATTCCCGGGAGCCGGTCTTCCGGGCGGTGGCGCGGCCCGTCCGCTACAGCGGGGCGCGGTGGAAGCCGGAGACGCTCGCCGCGGTCCTGGCGGCTCTGCGCGAGGGGGCCGCGGCCCTGCGCGGGATCCCGGCGGAGGACCTCCTGGACGCCTGGGGCGACACGGTGGCCACCTTCCTGCGCCCGGGCTCGCTGCAGCGCCGGGCCCTCGACCCGGCGCTGGCCCGGCTCTGCGGCCTCTCCCGGGAGGGGCTCGCGGCCGGCCTGGACGCGGTGCTGGGCGGGGTGCGGCGGGAGCCGGCGGCGGCCCTCCTGGCCGGCGCCCGGCCGGCGCCTGCGGAGGCCGGGCCGGTGCTGGTCGTCCTGGCCTCCAACCTTCCCGCCCTGGCCGTCCAACCCTTGCTGCCGGCCCTCCTCGTGCGGCGGCCGGTCCTGCTCAAGTCGCCGTCCGCCGAGCCGCTGTTCGCCCCGGCGTTCCTCGCCGCCCTGGCGCGCCGGGAGCCGCGCCTGGCCGGCGCCGTGGCCGCCGCGTCCTGGGCCGGAGGGGACGCGAGGCTGGAGGCTCCCGTCCTGGCGGGCGCCGGGACGGTGCTGGCGTACGGCGAGCGGGAGACGCTGGAAGACCTGGAGCGGCGCGCGCCCGGCAAGGTCGTCGGCTACGGACCCAAGACCAGCCTGGCGGTGGTGGGGCCCGACGTGGATCTCCGGAGCACGGCCGAAGGCCTGGCGCGGGACGTCGCCCTCTTCGATCAGCGGGGGTGCCTCTCCGTGGCGGCGGTCTACACGGCGGGGGACGCGGAGGCGCTGGCGGCGAGGCTCGCGGAGGCCCTGGCGGACCTCGCCCGCCGCTGGCCCCCCGGCCCGCCGGCGCGGCCCGCCCTGGCGGCGGCGCAGCACCTGCGGCTGGAGGCCGAGATGCGGGGGCTCTGGACCTCTTCCCTCTCCGTGCGGCACGGCACGGTGGTCGTCGATCCCCGGCCGGACTTCCAGCCTTCGCCCGGACTGCGGACGGTGCGCGTTCATCCTGTGGAAGACCTCTCGCGTCTGCCGGACCTCCTGGATTCCTGGCGGGGCCGGCTGCAGGGCGCGGCGCTGGCCGGGAAAGAGGCCTGGGCGCTGGCGGAACGGCTGACGGAGCTGGGGGTGTCGCGCCTCGCGGCGCCGGGGGAGCTGCAGTCCCCCGACGCCACCTGGCACAACGGCGGGATCAATCCTCTGGAAGCTCTTACTTCCCCTTCGCGGCGAAGCCGTTGACGATCTTGTTCAGCAGCACCTCGGGCGTCTCCCAGCCGCGGCCCTCGATGCGGCCGACCTCGCGGCCGTTCACGTAGACGATCCCGGTCGGGACCCCCTTGACGTTCAGCTTCTTGACCTCGGGGAGCTGCCACGCCTCGGGAGGCCGGGGGAGGCCCATGTACTCGAACTTGACGCTGGACTTGGACGCCTTGAGCTCGTCCTCCACCCGCAGGATGTAGGGGACGTGCTGCCGGCAATGGGGGCACCAGGAGCCGAACACCACGCGCACGGTGATCGGCCGGGTCTCCTTCTTCAGGGACGCGATGGCGGGGCCGTTCGGCGTGTAGCCCTGGGCGGTGCGGACGTACTCGGGGCTGTGCGCCTTGAGCTCGGCGCCCTTGCGGAGCCCGGTCAGCGGCGGCTTGGGATTGAGGCTGACCCTCTTCCCCTCATGGTTGAAGAGGATGTTCTCGCCGGCCATCTGGAACTGGCCGATGGGCGCCAGCACGGCGTCGGCGAGGAGGTCCACCGAGCCGTCCGGCTTCTTGGAGACCTTCATGATGTGGACCGTCTCGACGCTGCCGGTGCGCGGCGTGAGCAGCACGGGCGAGGGCAGGGACGAGCTGAGGAGCAGGATGGCCGGGATCTTGTCGTTCTGGAAGATCTCGGCCGAAACCGTCTTGCCGTCGATCACCAGCTTGTAGTCGCCGCTGGGCTGGAAGCCGCGGAGCACGCCGTCGGAGGGGACCCCCTGGGCGTGGAGGGCGGCGGCGGCCAGCAGGACGGTCGCCAGCGCGGCGCGGAACAGGGATCTCGCTTGCGTCATACAGAGGACCTCTCGGAAGAGTCTTGAGGATGGGTCGCCAGGGACGGCGGCATTCCCGCGAAAGTGCGAGCCACCTGCCCGCCTTCCACCAGGAAGGCGCGGGGCAGGCGGCGGTAAAGCGGACGGATCAGCTCCAGGGGCGTCTCGCGGACCTCGAACCGGGGGCCCCACTTCCAGAAGAAGGCCCGGTGCTGTTCGGACGGCGAGGGCGAGAGCACCCACAGGCGCGGATTTCCGGTCTTCTCGGCGAAGGCGTTCAGCGCGTCCACGGAATCCGTCAGCGCCGCGTCGTCGAGCTTGGCCAGGATCACCAGGTGCTCGCCCTCCCGGAGCTCCGGCACGATGGAGTCGAGGCAGACCTGCGGCGCGTCGCCGCCCCCGGCGCAGAAGCTCGTGACCTGGACCCCCGGCCGCAGCCGGGTCGCCAGGTCGTCCAGGGGCAGCTCCGGAGCCTTCCAGGCGAAGACCGCCACCGAGGCGGCGCCGAGGACGGCCACCGCGGTGCGGACCGGCGGGAAGAGCCGCGTCCGGCGGTCGCGGCCCACGAAGGCCAGCGCCAGGGCCGGCACGAGCAGCAGGAGGTCCTGCCAGAACGCCTCGGCCGGCGTGCGCTGGACGAGGTTGCCGAAGCAGCCGCACGACTCGGCCGGATCGCGCAGGCCGTTGGCGGTCATGTACCAGGCGCGGCCGGTCAGGAACAGGAAGAAGGCCGCCAGCAGCACGGCGGGGATCAGCACCCACTTGCGCCGCACGCCCAGCAGCAGCGCCAGGCCCAGCCCCGTCTCCAGGGCGAGGGCGATCAGGGCCACGGCCTGCGCCGGCAGCAGGAAGTCGAGGCCTTCCAGGCGGATCTGGTCCACGAAGGCCATGGGGTCGAGCATCTTGGCCCAGACGGCGACGAGAAGCACGACCCCCAGAAAGGCGCCGCCGAAGGTGCCGATCCACCACCAGACGGGGTGGGACGGTGCCTTCGCTGCCGTGGATCGGGCTGTGGCTACGGAAGTCGCGTCCATCATCGATCGTTCATCCTAGCGTACCCCTGCGGAAACAGAAGGGGAGGTGGGAATAATCCCCTCAAACAGCCCGAACCCTCACCCCCGGCCCCTCTCCCAACCCCTCCCTCCCTCCCTCACTGGGAGAGGGGAGAAAGGCAGGAGGATAAAATCTCTCCCTCCTCTCCCGGTGCGTGAGGGGGGAGGGGTCGGGAGAGGAGGGTTGGGGAGGTGAGGGCCCTCACGCGGCCTCGTCTTCGCTCTGCCACCGGAGGTGCTGGCGCAGCTCGTCCGCCGTGGGGCCGGTCCCCCGGTCCAGGAAGCCTTCCAGAGGGCCGGAGTAGAGCACCTCGCCGCCGTGGACGCCGCCGCCGGGCCCGAGGTCGATGATCCAGTCGGAACGCGAGATCAGGTCGGTGCTGTGCTCCACCACCACCACGCCGTCCCCGCGCTGCACCAGCCGGCGCAGGGTATGGTAGAGGAGGTCGATGTCGGCGAGGTGGAGGCCGGTCGTGGGCTCGTCGAAGAGGAAGAGCCGCTGGCCCTCGGCGGCCGGGCGGTCGAGGAAGCTGGCGAGCTTCAGGCGCTGCGCCTCGCCGCCCGAGAGGGTCGAGGTGGACTGCCCCAGCCGCAGATAGCTTAAGCCCACGTCCAGGAGCACGCGCAGGCGCTTGGCGAGCTTCTTCTGGTCGGCGAAGAGCTCCAGGGCCGACTCCACGGTCAGGTCCAGGATCTCGGAGATGTTCCGCCCCTTGTAGCGCACCGCCAGCACCTCGGGCTGGAAGCGGTGGCCCTGGCAGGTCTCGCAGACCACCGTCACCGGCGCCATGAACTGCATGTCCACCTCGGTGATCCCGGTCCCCTGGCACGACGGGCAGCGCCCCTTGTCCACGTTGAAGGAGAAGTGGGCGGCCGTGATCCGGCGGGCCTTGGCGTCGGAGGTGCCGGCGAACAGCTTGCGGATCTCGTCGTACGCCTTGATGTAGGTGACGGGATTCGAGCGGCTGGACCGCCCCAGCGGGCGCTGGTCCACCAGGGTCACGTCCTCCAGCCCTTCGAGGCCCTCCAGGAGATCGCACTCCCCGGGCTCGACGTCCACCACGCCCCGCGAGCGCTGGTAGGTGCCGTAGACGACGTTCTCGATCAGCGTCGACTTGCCCGAGCCCGAGACGCCGGTCACCGCCACCAGCACGCCGAGGGGGAAGTCCACGTCCACGTTCTTGAGGTTGTGGGCGCGCGCCCCGCGCACCCGGATGCGCGGCAGGGCCGAGAGCTCGTCCGAGAGGGTATCCAGCCCCTGCTCGCGGCGGAAGCGGGCCATGTGCCGGCGCGCCTGGGTCGGCGGGCGCTCCCGCAGGTAGCGGCCGGTCAGCGACTCCTCGTGCGCCAGGATCTCCGCGATCGGTCCCCTCGGCCACCACCCGGCCGCCATGCTCGCCGGCCGCCGGCCCGAGGTCGATGACGTGGTCCGCGCCGCGGATCAGCGTGCGGTCGTGCTCCACCACCAGCACGGTGTTGCCCTTGGCCGCGAGGTCGCGCAGCAGGGAGAGCAGCCGCTCGCTGTCCTGCGGGTGGAGGCCGATGGTGGGCTCGTCCAGCACGTAGAGCGTGCTGGTCAGCCCGGAGCCCAGGGCCGCCGCCAGGTGGATGCGCTGGGTCTCGCCGCCGGAGAGGGTGCGGGCCTGGCGGTCCAGGGTCAGGTAGTCGAGCCCCACGCGGTGGAGCACCTCGACGCGCTCCGTCAGCTCCGCGAGGAGATGGCCGGCGACCTCGCGCTGGCGGGGCGTCCACCGCCGCTCGCGCAGCCAGGAGCGGAGCTGCTCGACGCTCATGGCGGTGAGCTCCGGCACGTTCTTCCCCTCCAGGCGCACGGCCACGGCCTCGGGCCGCAGACGGGAGCCGCCGCACTCGGGGCAGGGGTTGTAGGCGCGGTAGCGGGCCAGCAGCACGCGCACGTGCACCTTGTACGTGCGCGCCTCCAGCCACCCGAAGAACTCTTCCAGGTTGGTGAAGCTGCCGCGGCCGCTCCACAGCCATTCCCGGTCTTCTTCAGGGAGATCTGCCAGGGGCACGTTGAGGGGGATCTTGCGCTTGCGGGCCGCCGGCAGGAGCTGGTCGTACAGCTCCTCGTAGGCCGGGGTGTTCCACGGCGCGATGGGGCGCTCGGAGAGGGAGCGCCGGGGATCGGGGATGACCCGTTCGCGGTCGATGCCGATCACGCGGCCGAAGCCCTGGCACTCCGGGCAGGCGCCCAGGGGCGAGTTGAACGAGAACAGGGGCGGCGTCGGCCGCCGCAGCGCCTCGCCGCAGACCGGGCAGGAGAGCTCGCGGCTGTAGAGGCGCACCCCCTTCGGCCCCCGCGCCTCCACCCGGCCGCCGGTCATCCGGTAGCCCTGCTCCAGGGAGTCGAGGATGCGGGCGACGGCGTCCTCGCGGGCCGGGAAGCGGCCGAGCACGAGGGGCAGGGGATCGAGCTTCGCCGGCCACTTCTCGCCGGGCTCCATGCGCGCGACCTCGTCCCCCTGGAGCCGGCGCTGGAAGCCCTGGCGGATCAGCTCGCCGAGGGCGTCCTCCGCTCCCTTCTTCGGCCGCGGCAGGCGGACCACCAGCGTGAACGGATCGCCCGCCGCGCCCGCCACGAGCTCCTCCGCGGCCTGCTCCGGCGTGTAGGACCGGGCGGGGCCGTGGCCCCTGGGGCACTCCACCTCGCCAAGGTGGGTGAAGAGGAGGCGCATCACGTCCAGCGTCTCGGTGATGGTGCCCACGGTCGAGCGGGCGTTGCGCACGGCGTTCTTGGCCTCCAGGGCCACCGCCGGCAGGATGTTGTGGATGGCGTCCACCGGGGGGCGTTCCATCTGGTCCAGGAACTGCCGCGCATAGGTGGACATCGACTCGACGAACCGGCGCTGGCCCTCGGCGTAGATGGTGTCGAAGGCGAGAGACGACTTGCCCGCGCCCGAGGGTCCGGTGACCACCGTCACTGCCCGGTGGGGCACCCGGCAGTAGATTCCCTTGAGGTTGTGGGTGCGCGCCCGTTCGACTTGTATGGCTTTGGGTTTGGACATCGGCTGGATTCAAGCTCCCTGCGGAGCCAGACATCATAACGCAGGGTCTTGTTGCGCATTCCCAGCCCGCCCGGGCATAAATGCCCGGGCTAATGCGAAAGAGCCCCCTGAAGGGGACTCCAGCAGTCGGGTTTACCCGGCTGTTTTTGGGTAGCCCGGGCATTTATGCCCGGGCGGGGCGAGGGCGATACACTCCGTTCCCAGTGAAGACTTCCTCCCGAATCCTGCGCGGCCTGCTCCTGGGGACGCTCGTGGCGGCGCTCCTGCTGGGGCTCGCCGAGGTGGGCCTGCGGATGGTCCTGCGACTGCGCGACGGCGCCTGGCCGCGGACCCGGGCGGCGGCCTTCCACGAGGAGGTCGGGCGGCTGCGGCGGATCTACCGTCTCCACGCCTATCTGAACACCGGACCTCGCGAGGGCGGTCAGGCCGCCGTCTTCGGCAAGAGCGCCTCGCTGAACCGGCTGGGCTACCGCTCGCCGGACCGTCCCCTGGCCAAGTCCCCCGGCGTGATCCGGGTACTCGTGGCCGGCGGCTCCACCACCTTCGACGTCCTGGCGGACGACGACGGCTCAGCCTGGCCCAACCGGCTCGAGGCCCATCTGCGCTCGACGGGACATCCCGTGGAGGTCTGGAACGCCGGCTTCCCGGGATGGACGAGCCAGGAGAACGTCATCTCCCTGGCGATTCGGGACCTCGACCTGCGGCCCGACCTCGCCGTTTTCTATCAGGGGATCAACGATCTCCAGCCCGCCTCTCACCAGCCCTTCGATCGCCAGTACGAGCGGGGCCACGCCGAGCTGAGCCGGCGGGCCCTGGGATTGGAGCTGCCGGCGCCCTCCTGGCTGGACCGTTCGCTCCTGGCCGAGAAGCTCCGCGGGCCGGCCGATCCCTGGAAGTCCCTGGCGGCTCCGCGCGGAGGCGAGCGCCGGACACGGATCTCGCCCGAGGGGATCGCAACCTTCGAGAGGAACGTCCGCTCCTTCGCCGCTCTCGCCCGCTCCCGGGGAGCGCGCGTCCTCCTGGCGACCCAGCCCGCGCGCATCCGCGCCGGCAACCGGGACGCCGATCTCGCCTATCTCGCCGGCTGGTATCCCGAGCTGGCGCCGGAGGCCGTCCCGGCGGAGCTGGAGAGGCTCAACGGCGTGCTGCGGCGGCTGGCGGGGGAGGGCGTCGGAACGCTGGCGGACGCGGCGCGGGAGATCGATTGGCGGGACGAAGACTTCGGCGATCCCCTGCACTACACCGAGGCGGGGCGACGCAAGCTGGTGGAGTATCTGGGGCCGCGGATTACCCGAGCCCTCACCCCCTGGCCCCCTCTCCCGACCCCTCCCTCCCTCCCTCACCGGGAGAGGGGGAAGGGTTAGTCTGGTTTTTTCCCCTCCTCTCCCGGTGAGGGAGGGAGGGGTCGGGAGAGGGGGGGTAGGGGTGGTGAGGGCCTACGGAGGCGGCGAGCCGCCGTCCTGGCTCCTCCGCTCGCCGCTCCTCTCCCGCTCCCGGTCCCCACTGCCGAAGACCTTCTTGAACCAGTTTCGAACCGTCCGCGGCTGGCGGCGATCGTCCTCCGTCCCCTCTTCCCCAGCGGCGATCTCGGCCGCCGTGGCCGCCGCTTCCTCGGTGGCCTCGGTGTCGGGGTGGATCGTGACCGTCCCTCCCGCCACATCGATGATCTGGGGAACGCCCCAGCCGTGGCTGCCGCACTGCTCCGTTGGGACCTCGCTCTGGCGGAACACCTCGGTGAGGAACTCGGGGCAGGAGCCGGTCGCCAGCAGACCGGTCGAGGGATCGATCAACGCCGTGGTGATCCCCGGCGGCTGCCGGAACGTGGTATAGCCGTTCGGCGGCGCCACGCTCGCCATGAAGCGGATCCAGATCGGCAGCGCGGCCCGGGCGCCGGAGAGGCGGGTGCGGGAATTGTCGTCGTAGCCCACCCAGACCACCGTGGCCCGCTCGGGCGTGTAGCCGGCGAACCAGGTGTCGCGCTGCTTGTTGGTCGTGCCCGTCTTGCCGGCGATGTCGCCGCGCAGCCCGGCGGCGGCGCCGCGCGCCGTGCCCCGCTCCAGCACGCCCTGGAGCAGCGAGGTCACCATGTAGGCCGTCTCGGGACGGATCACCCGCACCGGCTTCGGCAGCGGAGTGCCCACCACCGGCTTGCCGTAGCGGTCGATCACCGCCGCCAGCTCGTGGATCGGCGGGCGCGCGCCGCCGTTGGCGAGGGTGGTATACACGGCCGCCAGCTCCAGGGGGGAGATCGCCGCCGCACCCAGGGCCATGGAGGGGAACGGCTCCATGGGGGTGGTGATCCCCATCTCGGTGGCCAGACCGACCACGCGGGGCATCCCGACCTGGAGGGCGAGCCGGGTGGTCGCCGGGTTGTAGCTCTTCTCCAGGGCCGTCCGCACGCTGACCCAGCCGTGGAAGCCGCCGTCGTCGTTCTTGGGGCTCCAGGTCTGGCTGGCCAGCCGCACCGTCAGGGGCTCGTCCTCCAGGAAGGTGGCCGGGGAGGCCTTGCCGTCCTCGAAGGCGGCGGCGTAGACGATCGGCTTGAAGGCGCTGCCCGCCTGCCGCTGCGCCCGGCCGGCGCGATCGAACTGGCTGGAGTCGTAACCCCGGCCGCCGATGTACGCCAGGATGCCGCCGGTCTCGGGATCGATGGAGACCAGGGCCGCCTGGAGCCCCTGGGCTCCGCTCTTCTTTTTCTTCGGCTCCAGCGCCTTCAGACCCTTCTCGACCGCCTCCTGGGCCGCCTTCTGGCTCGGCCAGTCGAGGGTGGAGAAGAGGACGTAGCCGCCGTCCTGCAGGTCCTTGATGCCGAAGCGGCGGGCGGCTTCCAGGGCGGCCGAGTCGGCGAAGTAGGGCGCCCGGCGGCGCACCACCGGCTCCGGCGCCACGGTCACCGGCTGCTTGAGGGCCTGCTCGACCCGCTCCCTGGGGACCAGCTCCAGGCTGGCCATGCGTTCCAGGACCCAGTCGCGGCGCGCCTTGGCCTTCTCGGGCTTGGTGAGCGGGGAGTAGTTGGCCGGCGACCGGATGAGCCCGGCGATCGTCGCCGCTTCGGCGAGGTCGAGCTGGCTCGCGTCCTTGCCGAAGTAGGCCCGCGACGCGGCCCCCACGCCCAGCAGCGAGACGCCGTTGGCGCCGCCCAGGTAGATCTCGTTGAGGTAGGCCTCCAGGATCTTTCGCTTCTCGTACCGAGCCTCCAGCAGCACGGCCAGGATCACCTCCTGGCTCTTGCGGGCCAGCGTGCGCTCATGGGTGAGGTAGAGGTTCTTGACGAGCTGCTGGGTCAGCGTGCTGCCGCCCTGGCGGACCTCGCCGCCTCTCATGTTGACCCACAGCGCCCGCAGGACGCCGGAGACCGAGACGCCCGCGTGCTTGAAGAAGGAATCGTCCTCGGCCGCGACCACGGCGGCGACGAGGTCCTTGGAGACCTCGTCCAGGGTCACCGGCCGGCGTTCCTGGAAGTCGGGGCCGTAGTAGGCCGCCAGGAGCGGCGGCTCCAGGATGACCGACTCGACCCGCTGGCCGTCGCGGCGCATCCCGATGATCCGGCTGCCCTTGTAACCGATCTCCACCAGCCCGCCGCCCCGGCTGCCGTCGGGCATGGGGAAGCTCCGCAGATGGAGGGCGACGCCGTTCTTATAGCGGCGGTAGCGGCCGGCGGGCAGGGTTTCGGAGTCCTTGTCCTCGCGGTAGCCCTCGCCGCTCAGGTTGGAGATCAGCGTCTCCTGCGGGAAGCTCCGTCCCTCGTCGAGCCGGACCGCCTTGGCATAGAGCCGGGACGGCTGCCGGAACGTGATGTCGTCGAACTGGCTCGACAGGCGCCAGAACGGCCGGATCACGAAGGCTCCGACGATCAGCAGGATGACCGCGAGGGATAGCAGGATGACGCGCTTGCGCAGACGGCGGCGCGGCTTGGGGGTTGGTGTGACGCGGCGTACTACAGGCATTTTCATGACTCTGGACGTTCCGAGGCGCAAGACCCAGTCCAGAGAACGCGTTCCTCCCTGGGAAGCTTCCCGGAAGAAAGAGTAGCAGGGGTGGGCCCTCACTCCCCGGCCCTCTCTCCCGACCCCTCCCTCCCACCCACACCGGGAGAGAGGGAGAGGTTAGCCAAAGAAGCCAAAAAAAGCTTCTTCATTCCCCCTCTCGCCCGGGGTGGGTGGGAGGGAGGGGTCGGGAGAGAGGGGGTAGGGGGAGTGAGGGCTCGGGCGGGCTCCTGCTATCATTCCCGGTCCTATGATCGCCGTCTCCGACCTCGGTAAATCCTTCGGGCCCCAGACCCTGTTCGAGGGGGTCTCGATCCAGTTCAACCCGGGCAACCGCTATGGCCTCGTGGGGGCCAACGGCTCGGGCAAGTCCACGTTCCTCAGGATCCTCACCGGCGAAGAGCTGCCCAGCGAGGGCACCGTCGCCATGCCCAAGCGGCTCAAGCTGGGCGTCCTCCAGCAGGACCACTTCCGCTACGAGCACATGCCCATCCTCGAAGTCGCCATGATGGGCAACCACGACGTCTGGGAGGCCATGGTCGAGAAGGAGCGCCTCCTCGCCAACGCCGACCAGGAGTTCGACGCCGACCGCTACGCCGAGGTCGAGGACCTCATCCTGCGCAACGACGGCTACACCCTCGAATCGCGCGCCGGCGAGATCCTGGAAGGCCTCGGCATCCCGACCGAGGTCCACCGCAACCCGCTCTCCACCCTCTCGGGCGGCTTCAAGCTGCGCGTGCTCCTGGCCCAGGTCCTCGCCGCGGACCCCGACGCGCTGCTGCTCGACGAGCCCACGAACCACCTCGACATCCTCTCCATCCGCTGGCTGGAGAAGTTCCTGGTGGACAGCTACAAGGGCACGGCGATCGTCATCTCCCACGACCACCGCTTCCTCGACAACATCTGCACCCACATCGTGGACGTGGACTACGAGACGGTCATCCTCTACCCCGGCAACTACACCGCCTTCATTGACGGCCAAGGTCGAGCAACCGCGACCGCAAGGAGGCCGAGATCGAGAAGCGCGAGGCCGAGATCGCCAAGCACAAGGAGTTCGTGGACCGCTTCCGCGCCAAGGCCACCAAGGCCCGGCAGGCGCAGAGCAAGGTCAAGATGATCGAGAAGATCGTCATCGAGCGCCTGCCCCAGACCTCGCGCCGCTATCCGACCTTCAAGTTCAAGCAGGTGCGGCCCAGCGGCCGGGCAGGTGCTGGAGATGGAGGGGATCTCCAAGTCCTACGGCGACAACCAGGTGCTGAAGGACGTCTCCTTCAAGGTCGAGCGCGGCGACCGCATCGCCATCATCGGCCCCAACGGCATCGGCAAGTCCACCCTGCTCAAGATCGCCATGGGCGAGGTCGAGGCCGACGCGGGCACGACCGAGTGGGGCTACGAGACCTACCCGGGCTACTTCTCGCAGGACCACCACGAGATCCCCAAGGGGAGCAAGCAGAGCGTCGAGGCCTGGCTCTGGGAGTTCGTGCCCGACCGAGTCGATCGGCTTCGTGCGCGGCAACCTCGGCATGGTCCTCTTCTCGGGCGACGACGTGAAGAAGCACGTCGGCAGCCTCTCCGGCGGCGAGGCGGCGCGCCTCGTCTTCTGCAAGCTCTCGGTGACCAAGCCCAACGTGCTGATCCTCGACGAGCCCACGAACCACCTGGACCTGGAGGCCATCGAGGCCCTGGTCGAGGGATTGAAGGCCTACGACGGCACCCTGATCTTCGTCTCCCACGACCGCTGGTTCGTCTCGCAGCTCGCGAACCGCATCCTCGAGATCTCTCCCAAGGGGATCAACGACTTCCAGGGCACCTACGAGGAGTACCTGGAGCGCCTGGGCGACGACCACCTCGACGCCGACGCCGTGCTGCGGATGCGCCGCGAGCAGAAGAAGAAGGCCGCCGCCGCTGCCGAGGTCGCCAAGGCCGAGGCCGACCCCGCCGAAATGCGCCGCCGCCAGCAGCGCCAGAAAGAGCTCGCGCAAGCGTCGCGACCAGGTCACCGCCGAAGTCGAGAAGGCCGAAGGCCGCGTCAACGCCATCAACGAGATGTTCTGCGATCCCACCTTCTTCGACCGTAACTCAAGCGATCAGGTCAAGAAGCTGGAGGACGAGCAGAAGAAGCTCTCCGGCAAGGTCGAAGAGCTGATGGCGGAGTGGGAGAGGATCGAGACGGAGTTGGCGGAGTTGGGGGGCTGAGCAGTTCTATACAGCGCTGCCCTCCAGCACATGTCGCGAACGTCCACCCTTTTGCGCCAGGAGCGACAGGAACCGATAAGGCCGCTGGGACTCCCGCCACCTCTTGTAGAGAGGCACGGCGCCAAAGACGACGCCCACGACCAGTCCCGGCAGAGCGCTCACTAGAGCAGTGGCGAGCCCTCCCGCCGCGACCGCGGGCGTGATGTCTTTTAAAATGCCTTGAAATTCGCCGGAGAGCTCCTCCGCATCGGTGCGCGAGAACATCGACAGAATCGATGCGCGCTCACTCCACTCGTCCACGACCTCTTTTGTCCTTGTCGACAAAACGTCATTCCAGATCTCGCGATCCGGTATACCGCCTACGCCCTCGACTTGCGCGAGCAAAGCACTCTTCAGAGCTGACAGATCGCCGCGCTTCTGATTCAACTCGGTAATCTCCGCGGGGGACAGTTTCTCGAGGTCGAACTCGCTGAGGATGACGAACCGCATCAGGTCGTTCGCCTTGGTCATGTCCTGTCTCGGGATTCCGAACAACTGCTGGCGAACCAGCACGTCGTAGACCTCGGATGCCGTCGTTCCCAATAACCACTGGTGAATCGGTCCGTCGCTGGTCACGATTTCAAGATCGTGTGCCTGCGCCAGGGCGACCGCGTTGGTGGACATGATGGCCTCGCCAAGCACAGGGTGGACGGCCCACCACCGGGCGTTCCCTCGGACCGGTCGGTTCGGCTCCCATGCCAGGTCGTTGGAGAGCAGGAACTCGATCAGCTTGCTGCCGAGCTTGTATTCATGGATCTGGAAGGCGTTCTCGCCGTCGGCATAGTCGCCCTTCTTCGCGGCTTCGCGTGAGAAGCGAGTCTTCAGGCCGAGAGCGGCGAGATCCTCCTGGAGTTTTTTCAGCAGCTCCGAGCGCGCATGCTCGGTTGCCGGGTCTCCCAGATCGCGGCGGCCCAGCATCGATCGCCCAAACCGTCCCTTCTCGTGAGCGAAGAAGCTCGCGACAGGACTGTCGCTCAACTCGTAGCTATCCGGAACCATCCGATCCAGGAATGGGAAGCAGAGAAGAGTGGCCTTGAGCCAATTCTCGTCCCGCACGTGAATGAAGGGATAGTAGAGGGCGCCGCGATCGACGGGCTTCGGCTTCGGGTCCGCGCTGCTCATTGGGGCACAGTACCGCCGCTGGTTTTGTCGGTCAAGGCGGCGCGAAGGTCGTCCCGCGGCGGGAGAGGCTCCCGCCGCGGGGCGGCAGGGATGCTAGAAGCTCACCCGCACCCCCAACCGGAACGACGTCGGCGGCGTTCGCAGCGCGGGTTTCCCGTATCCCGGGTTGACCGGCGTCGGCGAGGCGTTGTCCGCCTCCTGGAAGCCCCAGCGTTGATCGATCAGGATCGCCTTCTGGGCGTTCAGGATGTTGAAGACGTCCAGCAGCAGGTTGACCTGCGCGGGGCCGAGCTCCAGGGGATAGCCGAAGTGGAGGTCCGCTTCGTAGTTGTCGGGCGTCCGGCCTTCGGCTCCCCGCTTGGTGAGGAAGAACTCGTAGCGGCCGTAGATGTCCGAATAGCCGTAGCGGGTCATCGGAGTGCCGGTGCGGTAGTAGGCGGCGGCGCCCATCGAGAGCTTCCAGGGGCTGAACCAGACGCCCGAGACCTTGAACTGATGCCGGCGGTCGTTCGACAGCGCGCCGGTGTTGGTGACGCGCGAGAGGTCGCTGCCGTTGGTGAAGAAGTCGTAGTAGTCGTAGGCCGCCGTGATGTTCGGGTCGGGGCCGACGTTGGTGAAGGGAGCGTAGAGGCCGTCGAAGTTGCCGTCGAGCTTGGAGTAGATGTAGGAGGCGAGCCCCTGCCAGTTGTTGGAGAGGCGCTTCTGGGCGTCCAACTGGACTCCCTTGTAGACGCGCTTCGGCTTCGGCGCCGGGAAGGTCTGCGCGTAGTCCAGGGTGAAGACCCGGCTCATGATCCCTTCGCCCGGATTGCCGATGCAGTAGGTGCCGTCGTCGGCGCAGAGGAAGTCTTCGATCACCTGGCCGTAGTCGCGGTAGATCCCCTTGATCCCCAGCGCCAGACCGGGCAGCACCTCGCGCTCGTAGCCCAGGAGGTACTCGTTGATGTACTGGTTTTCGAGGTTGGGATCGACCGGCTCGGTGAAGCCGCCGAAGATGGCGGACGAGTCGCCGATCGCGGCTTCGGCCTCCGGATCAGGGGTCGTGCCCGTGGGGCTGAAGTTGAAGATGCGGGTCTGCCGCTCGAAGGAGAAGGAGCGGATGACCAGGTCCATGGGGAGCTGCTCGTAGTAGCGGCCGTAGGAGCCGAAGACCTTGGAGCGCCCCTGCGCTTCGGGGTCCCAGACGAAGCCGAGACGCGGCGCGTAGTCGTCCTTCAGGTCGATCCGCTTTTCGCCCGAGGCGTCGATGACCTCCTGGCGGTCCCAGCGCACGCCGAAGTTGATCGTCAGGTTCGGCCGCGCGGACCAGCGGTCCTGCAGGTACAGCGTGGTGACCTTGTGCTCGGGCGCGGCGATCAGGGCCGAGACCGGCGCGTTGTCCACGGTCGCGGTCGGCGTCGTCCAGTAGAAATGCTGGTAGATCGGCCGGCTCGGGTCCGCGGCGTTGGCGAAGACGTCGACCTGCTGGCCGCCGGAGTAGCGGCGGACCACGTCGGCCGAATCCTGCTCGTACTCGGCCCCGAATTTGATCTGGTGATCGCCGAGGAAGCGGGTGAGGGAGCCGCCCCAGAAGTCGCGGTCGAACTCCTTCTCCTGGATCAGACCGAAGCCGCCGACCTGGAAGAAGTCGTCGTCCACGAAGCGGAACTGGATGGTGTCGCCGTCGGCGGTGGCGGGCGTGACGGAGTTCTCTTCCTCGTGTTGCGCGCCCTGGAGGCTGAACACCCAGTCGGAGCCGAGGACCCCTTCGTAGCGCAGGGCGTAGTCGCGCCCGCCGAAGCTGCGGACGCCCTCGTAGGTGGAGGGCTCGCCGTTGAGCGAGTGCTGGGCGTCGTTGACCGCGCCGGTGTCGTCGCGCGGGTCCTGGAAGAAGGTGCCGATGATCGATTGGGAATCGCTCAGCCGGTAGGTGAGCTTGCCGGCGGCGAGGTCGCGCTCGCTCTCGGACTCGACGACGTCGCCGGCGCGCGGCCCGGCGGGCAGGACGTTCTCCTGGGAGTTGGTGACGCGGTCGTAGGCGGCGTAGAACCAGAGCTTGTCCTTGACGAGGTAGCCGCCGAGGCCGATGCCGTAGTCCTCGCGGGTGAAGCCGGTCACCGTGCCGCTGGTCGCGACCACCGGCTCCGCCGAGCTCTGCAACGAGTCGGAGTCGTAGTAGCCGAAGACGTCGCCGCGGAAGTCGTTGCCGCCGGACTTGGTGATCACGTTGATGATGCCGCCCGTGGAGCGGCCGAGCTCGGCCTCGTAGCCGCCGGTCTTCACGTCCACGGCCTCGATGAACTCGAAGTTGAGCTCCTTGCCCTGGAAGCCGTACTCGACGCCGGTCGTGTTGACGCCGTCCACGTAGTAGACGTTCTCGGCGCCGGTGGAGCCGTAGACGGTGATCGAGGTCTGCCCGGTGTTCTCCGGGTGGGCGTCCGACGAGACGCCGGGCGTGATCTGGGCCACCGAGGAGTAGTTGCGTCCCGTGGGCAGGGTCTGGAGGGTGCGCGCGTCGAGGTTGGTGCCGAGCTCGGTCGTGGTGGTGTTGACGACCGCGCTCTCGGTGGTGACCGTGATCTCCTCGGACACGGCGACGCCCATCACGGGGTTCAGGACGGTGTCCTCGTCGAGCCCCACGGCCACCTCGGTCCGGGAATCGGCGGCGAATCCCGTGAGCGTGAAGCTGACCGTATAGGAGCCCGGGGGGAGGAGGGCGAGGCGGTAGGTGCCCGTCTCGTCGGTGACGGCGATCCGGGACCCTTGCAGGGCCGGGCCGCGGGCCTCGACGGTGACCCCGGGAAGGACGCCTCCCTGCTCGTCCGTCACCCGTCCGACGATGCTGCCCGTCGTCTGAGCCGAGACCGCGGTTCCGAAAGAAAGAAGCAACGCACAAACGGCCAGGCACCGGCGGTGAAGCTGGCTCATCGCGATCTCCTTGATTTGTATCGACGAATGTAACACAGGGTGCCTGGGGGCCCGAAGTGTTAGGCTCCCCGGACCTGACCGGAGAGAGGCAACCATGCACGAGCACACCATCCGCCGCAAGGTCGAGTACGTGGACACGGACATGAGCGGCATCGTCCACTTCTCCCGCTTCCTGATCTACATGGAGAACGCCGAGCACGCCTTCCTGAGGGCCCTCGGGACGGAGGTCCACATCCGGGACGCGGAGGGGCGGGAGATCTCCTGGCCGCGGGTGGCGGTCTCCTGCGAGTACATGTCGCCGGCCCGCTTCGGGGATACGCTGGAGATCCGTCTCCACGTAGTGCGCAAGGGCGTGCGGTCGATGACCTACGGCTTCGACATCACCTGCAACGGCGATCTCCTCGCCCGCGGCCGGACCACCTGCGCCTGCTGCGTCATCAACGACCCGACGGGCATCAAGGCGATCCCCATCCCCGAGGAGATCGCGTCACAGATCGAAGAGGCGCCGCGGCGGGGCGGGGAGGACTGAACAGTCCCTGAAGTTGTTGCAACCTTCAGGGAGACGGGCCGCCTTCTGGAGACGACGGCTTGTCTCCGTAGACGACGGGCCGATGTCCGCGGACATTGCGGCGCCGTCTACGGAAGTCGGGGCGCCGTCCGCGGAAGTCGGGTCGACGTCAGGAGAAGTTGCGCTGTCTCCCTGGAAGACAGGACGCCGTCCGGAGACGGCGAGGCGATATCCGCGGAAGTTGCGCTGTCTCTACGGAAGGCGGGCCGTCGTCTGCGGAAACTGGGCCGTCGTTCGCGGAAGTCGGACCGTCGTCCATGGAAGTCGGGCCATCGTTCGCGGAAGTCGTGGCAACGTCTGGAGACATCGTCCCATCTCCAGTGACGACAGGGCAATGTCTCGGGACATCGGCACGCCGTCCGCGGAAGTTGGCGCGGTGGCCGCGGACATGGCGCCGTCGTCCGTAGACATTCGGCCGACTTCTGCGGAGATTGCGCCGCCGTCCGCGGAGGTTGCAACAATTCAAGGAGAGGTTGCGACATCTCCGGCGACGGCGAGCCGACTTTCGGCGACAGTGCAACGGTTTCTGGGGAAGTTGTTGCAACGCGGACGGAGTTTGTTGCGACCTGGGGCGGGCAGAGCCTACGGAAGCCGCCCAGGTCAGTAGTGATAACGGAGCTGAGCGATGAGAACGGAGTCGTCCAGGATTTTGTAGACAATCCTGTGCTCGTCGTTGATGCGGCGCGACCAGTAGCCCTGAAAGGCATGCCTGAGGGGCTCCGGCTTTCCGATACCGCTGAACGGCTCGCGCTGAATCTCTCGAATGAGCTGATGGATCCTGGCGACCAGCCGGCGGTCGGTCTCCTGCCAGTACAGGTAATCCTCCCAGGCCCGCTCGGAAAAGATGAGCTTCACTCGGCAAGCTCTCGCTCGGTGCCGCCGCCGCGCTCAAGCTCCGTGATCGCCTCGATCAGGCGCTGCGCGTTCCTGGGGCTGCGCAGGAGGTACGCCGTCTCTTCGAGGGCTTTGTAGTCCTCGAGCGAGAGCATCACCACCGACTCTTCGCCGCTGCGGGTAATGATGACCGGCTCGTGGTTCTCGCAGACATCGTCCATGGTCTTCGCCAGTTGCGCGCGCGCCTTGGTGTAAGAGATCGAATCCATCGTGAGTCACCCTCATTTACGTACAGGAAACTGTACAGGTATGCGGCCGGCTAGTCAAGAGCTTCCGCTTCTGGTGCATTTCAGGAAGAAAACAAGTTGGGCGACAGGAGCGACTTTTTACGTCTTTTTAGGGTATGGCTAGAAAACTGCGTTACATACCCGAAGGAGGCGCACTGGTGGAGGTCACCTGCCGGACCTTGCACGGCCGTCTCCTGCTCCGGCCCAGCCGGGAGCTCAACGAGATCATCGGCGGGGTCCTCGGCCGGTCTCAGCGGCTGTATCCGCTCCGGCTTATGTCGTACGTCTTCCTGTCGAACCATTACCACCTCCTGGTCTGGGTCAAGGATGTCCATCGGCTGGCGAGATTCATGGGGAACTTCAACTCGAAGCTGGCCCGTGAGGTCAGCCGGCTGACCGGCTGGTCGGGGAAGATCTGGGAGCGCCGCTACCAGGCGATCGTGATCAGCGAGGAGGAGAGGGCGCAGGTGGAGAGACTCCGGTATCACCTCTCTCACGGCCCGAAGGAGGATCTCGTGGAGGGTCCTGAGGACTGGCCGGGGGTCCACTGCGTCCGCGAGCTCCTGGGCGGCGAGCCGCTGACGGGCTACTGGTTCGACCGTACCCAGGAGTACGCCGCCCGCCGCCGGCGGGAGGAGCACGACCGGTACGAGTACGCCACCCTGGAGACCGTGACCCTCTCACCCCTGCCCTGCTGGGAGCATCTGTCGAAAGAGGAGTACAGGCAGCGTGTCGAGCGGCAGGTGGCCTCGATCAAGGCGGAGACCGCTGCCCGTCGGAGGAGAACCGGGGCGGAGCCTCTGGGACCGGAGGCCATCCTGGCCCAGCATCCCCACAGCCGTCCCAAGAAGGTGAAAAGGTCGCCGGCTCCCCGCTTCCATGCCGCCAGCAAGGACCGCCGTCGGGAACTCTACGAGGGCTACGCCTGGTTCGTGGCCGCATTCCGTAGCGCGGCGGAGAAGTTGAAGGCAGGGGATCCCGCGCCGCCGTTCCCGAGAGGATGCTTCCCGCCCGCGCTGCCGTTCGTCAGCGCGTAAACGGCGAGGAAGGACCGGCCCGAAGATCGCGAAGTTGGGGCGTCGCTGAGTCGACGAGAGGGAGAAGGTGTGGGCGGCGGGGCCGTCTCAGGCGTGAATTACATGAAGTGGATGTCGCATGTTGGTCCGTGTTGGTGCTCGGAGAGGCTCCGAGGCGAGCTTCGGGGTGGCTTTTAGGGGCTTGACAACGGCTGGAGAGGCCGTCAGGAGGCTCCGGGCGGGGTGAGGAGAACGCGAGCTTATCTACTAGGCTACTAGGCTGGTACCTGTTCTGAGGGAGCTTATCTACGAGGGTGGCACCTATCTCTCGGCTGTGCTGTTCGGGGCCGGAGGCTCTCAGGGAGGAGCGGGTGGGGTTGAGGAGGCTTGGCTTCCCAGAGGCTTGGCACCTACCTATTTTTCTTGTGGGATCTGCTACTATTATGGGCAGTAGTTAGTTGGCTATGGCAAAATCTTGATGTTTGTTTATCGAGGAGAACCTGGGGCCCGCCAATGTCCGATGAGACGTCTCCCTTGGAGACTACCAGTGCTGGAGGTGTGGTAGTCAACCCAGGAGGATTCATTCTCGTTGTAAAACAGAGGGGCGAAACTTGGTCTCTTCCAAAGGGACATGTCGAAAAAGGTGAGAGCCTTATAGATGCTGCACGTCGGGAAATTTATGAAGAATCAGGAGTAAGTGACCTGATTTATGTGGAGCACCTTGGCGAGTACAGGCGCCGTAAAGAACTCTCAAGGTTTGGAGGTCCAGAGCTAAAACAGATAACTCTATTTTTGTTCTTCACGAACCAGACACGGTTAGGGCCAATAGATTGCGATAATACAGAGGCTCTCTGGGTCCCTAGTGAAGATGTGACCAGGCTGCTGACGTACTCAGAAGATCGAGAGTTCTTTCTTCAGATAACGGAGAAGCTGCAAAAAAAATTACGCATGTTAGGGTGGGGGAATAATGGGTAAGCTCATAATAGTTGGAGGTGCTTCAGGGGCCGGTAAATCGTTCCTATTGCAGAACATTGCCCTCCTTGATCCCTCTATTGTCGTTATACGCAAGTTAACTACTCGCCAGCCAAGGCCATACGAAACTCGCCAGGTGAGTGCTTACGAGGACTTGGAGCTCAATGTGCCCTTGCAGAGGGTTAAGTCATGTGATTATGTCTACCAGTATGGAAGGGAATGGTACGGTATTAGAAAGGAAGACATCAGATCTGCCCTGATAGCGGGTAAGAATCCGATTCTTATTATTAGAAATTGTATAACCATAAATAGAATCCGGCGTGACTTTCCTAGTGCCTTGGTTCTCTATCTTCAGTCTGGCCTCAGTGGGGACGATCTTAAGAGTAAATTGTTGGAGCAAGGACGTCAAGACATAGACATCGATGAGCGTATGCGTCGAAGTCTTTCTGATTTCAACGAGTACGCTCGGCATATTCACCTATTCGATCACGTCCTCGTTAACTTTTTTGATGAACTTTTGCTGGAGCAAATGCAGGCGATAATGCAATTTGAGATGAATGACGATGATATAATGCCGGATTTTGTGTTTGTATTAATGTCATTCAATCCCGAGATGCTGAACTCATATAAGGCTATGGTCGCAGCCGGTAAATTGGTTGAGGGTAGGAATCTCAAGGTGGAGAGGATCGATGCAAGGATTGGTGACTACAAAATCACCAATGAAGTCTTGAGGGGTATTCGGCGGGCTGCTCTGATTGTTTGTGATATTACACAGGAGCGACCTAATGTCTACTATGAGCTTGGATATGCCCGTGGCTTGGGTAAGACAGTTATCACATGTGCTAAGTCAGGGACAAATCTTCACTTTGATATAAAAGATGTTAGAACATTGTTCTACGAAGACCCTATAGATCTTCAGGAGAAGCTGGTGGCAGAGTTCAATGCAGCTTTCAATGGGAATTAGCGATGGCACCTAGACCAAAGCCGCTGCAGTTCAAGGATTTTTTCCAGGATGCTCAAAAGAGCATTACCATTCTCGGGACTAACTCTCTCATACCATTTTTGGAAAAGAGTGCGCAGTTGTTCGCAGACTTGCTAATTTTGCGGCCAAAGTTGAAGTTGACCATTCTTTATGAGAGCGACAACGAGAACTTTGGTCAGTCTCTATGTGTCGATACGGCCTTCTCCAGCAACCGCATATCGTATTCTTCATTACGAGTGCATCGCGATCGGATTGCAGGAACTCGGAAGGGTGGCGGTCTGCTCAGAGAGATACTTGAGAAAGTCGCGAATCCAGAAATTGGATCTGGTATACCCGCAAGAGTTCGCCTTAGGCAAATAAACCTACGAATTCCCGTGAACATTATTGTCGCAGACCAGCATCTGTGGTATTGCATTGTGACCAATGCTATGCCTACTATAGAATCATACTTCAAAGTCGAGCAATCTGATAAGCTTTACGCCCTGCTTTTGGAGCATTTGGAGTTCTATCTGGACCCCGGAAAGGGCGGCGTTTATCTTTCTGAGCCGGAGGAAGAGCTGATTCAGTTGTATGATAAGGAAGCATTTCCACGGGGCATTTTTCCGCGTGCGTGCTTCTATACAACAGAGTTCCAGCGGTATTCCATCTGGGGCTTCGTTTTCAATAGACATGGACAGCTACTTCTTCATCAGCGTAGCATGACGACGAAGGATGGTCGTGGGTTGTGGGATAAATCAGTAGGCGGACATGTCGATCTTCGTGACTCGTCGACTTTTATTACGGCTCAGCGGGAGTTGGTGGAAGAGCTGTTCTTGCCGGAAGCTGAATTTTCAAAATACATACGAGCTGACTTAGGCGACATAGTAAACTTTGGCGATTGGAATCCGCGTAAGCGTCCTGAGAGAGTCTTCAAAGACGCCTTTGCTGGTTTGGACGAGGCAGACTGGGTCCAATTTCGCGCTACCAATGAGGAGGGGGATCCTCTAACGGTTACGCGGGTGTCGAATCGAAGAATTCATGGCAGTGATGGCAAGATAACGATCAAGCGGACTGTCTTTCGAAGCGATGTGTATCTGTTCGTCGCTCCTCCAGAATACTTAGACACAGACGAACAAATGAAGAGGCTTTTTAGCATTTCTGAGCAAAAGGGGGCGGCGGCGGATCATAAGCTTATTTCTGTGGGAGATTTTCGGCAGTGGATCGATGATGCCGAGCGTGACGGTCGGCAAGATGAAATTTTTACCGATGATCTTCTCTATGTGAATCTTCACTATAGGAATCTTCTTGAGCAGTTCTCGGAATTCGTAAAATTTATTTTCAATTGAGGTGCGCTGTGAGTGGGCACTTATTTATTCTTACGGGTGCGTCCGGCTGTGGTAAGACGACTCTCCTGAACGAGATTTGCAGCCCTACGTTACAGGAAAGCGTGAGAAGCGTAAAAGCTCCCAAATTTTCCGAGAGAGCTTCGAGAGGGCCAAGTGATGATGTGACCAGCGTAGAGGCGATAGAGTTGGGAGAATTTGATCTCGCCTATGTAATCAACGGAGTACGATATGGTATCCGGACGAGGGAGATTGAAGGACAGCTATCAGCTGGGTTGAATTCTTTTATAATACTTAGCGACTTTAGAATTGTAAGGCGCTTGAAATTGCTCTTCGGAGAGCGGGCCAAGGCTATTTATATAGCATCAAGCGTTGATACCAGGAGGCTAGAAGCCATACAGGAAGCCCGTTATGGTTTCAATCCATCGGAAGGTCAACGCCGCCGTCTGTATCGGCAATTTTCGCGTTTAGAGAGTGCTGCCCGACTTGACCTATGGAGAAGTGTTTTTGAGTGTATGGGTGAGTTGAATAGAGACTGGCGGGAGTTCATTCCTGAGGCCAAGTCAACGGAAATAAGAGCCCAAAAAATTCGGCTTTTCCACAATCGGTATGTGGATAATTTGTATCTTTTCGATCACGTAATACTTAATTATAACCAAGGCCATCCTGAAGAAATGGCTGGACAAATGATGAACTTAGTTGAGAGCTATAACGGCCACGTCGTCAAACCGAGGGTAAAGGGTCGTCCAGTGTTTTTTGTCGTGGCCGCCTCGTCTGGTGCCGGCAAAGCTACTTTAATGGAGACTCTTAACAAAATAGGTCGAGACCAGGTAGCCGTAGTTACAAAGATGGCAAAGCGCGGCCCAAAGCCAAATGACAGGATAGACGGTATGATCGCTATCGGGAGAGATGGAGTCTTTCCTGATGAGTTTGATATGCGTTGGACGTTTCATGAACCACGGCGGAGGGATGGCGATGCTCCTTCCTCCATAGAGGAGGCGGAGGGAGAGGCATATTCTGGTACTGAGTATGCCATTCGCACTGCTGAGGTTCATGAGAATTTCAAGCGTGGGCTCCAGCAAATAGTAATATCAAATATGGGGCAGTTCGATCGTTTCAGAGAACGATTTGAAGAGCGTGTGATATTCCTGTATCTCCACCGAATGGTAAGCTCTGGGGAAATCAGGAGATACCAATTCAAAAATTGTGAAACGCGCGAGGAGGCTCTTCAGAGAATTTTTGAAATAAGCGAGGTGCACAAGGGTTATATCGAGAGAATAGATGAGTTCTCGCACGTTTTGTTGAATACGGCGTATCCAGAAGACCTGTATGATCAAATGTTCCAGTTGATCGATTACTATCGGTAGGGTAGTACTTACCCACTTCCAATTGGTGCTTGTTGCTCCGTGGAAAATCAGTAATCTCAGCAGTTAGCAGGTTCAGCCATGAAAGGCTACTCGGTTAGGCCGTTACTTCCCCTCCTTAACCACCTTTCAATGCTCTTGGTCGTTGCTGAGCAAATTGTAGACCTGCCAGTCGGAACGGCTTTGTGCGGCGTGCGGCAAAGGCGGCCGCCCAGACCTCTCGCGAGGGCTGCATCAGGGCGTCTGCGTCTCGGGCCGCAAGAAGCGTTCTGCCTGGGAGAGGTCCCAACCTTCAGGCAGAGCTTCCGGATGGTTCACGAAGAACTCAAGCTCCTCGGGGGTAATCTCGGCGATAGCTGTCATGAAGGGGATCTCGTCCGTAGGAGAGAAGACGAACGCCTCGATGGTGCCGGTCGGGAAGGTGGCATTGTTCACCTCCAGGAGCCGGATGGGCTCGTCCGTAGAACTCTCGTCGTCGGGATCGATGAGGTAGACCTCGCGGAGCTCCGGCTCGACTTCGAAATGCCAGTCGATCAGGAGGCGGGCGGCGGCGTGTCTGGAGAGGATCGCGGTCATCGGAAGGGATTATACAGGTGGTACTCACGCTGAGAAGTATCTCGCGCCGGTGACGTGTCGCTTAGGAGAATGCGTTTCGATTGTGTACAGTATCTTCCCGGTACAACTTCGACTTCGAGGCGTTGTATCGGGACCTGAAGGAGCAGGAGAGGCTCTCACCGCAGCCGGTGCAGTCTCCGCCGGGGGCTGTTGAGAGGGACGCGGCAGGTTAGCGTTCTCGGGAGGGAGGGTGCCGCTCCAGAGACGCCCCGCGGGGCGGCGGCGAAGAAAATTTTCGGCGGTTGTCCCGCTTTGGGGGGCGGCAAGCACTCCTCCAACTGAAGCATCTGAATTTCTATGTCTCGCGGCCTCCCGGTCGCGGTCTTTTTCGGGGCGCTTGTCGTCCCATGGGGGAGGAAAATCTCGTGAATCACGAAAAGTATGACGTTGCCGTGCTGGGTTCAGGGATCGCCGGCGCCACGCTGTCCGCCATCCTCGGTCGCCAGGGCTTTAAAGTGCTGCTGCTCGAGAAGGGCACCCACCCCCGCTTCGCCGTGGGCGAGGCCATGCAGCCGCAAAGCTCGATGTTGATGTGGATCCTCGGCGAACGGTTCGACGTGCCCGAGATCGGGCACATCAGCAGCACCGAGAAGATCCTGAAGCACGTCACGCGCAACTGCGGGGTCAAGAAGACCTTCGGCTTCCTCTACCACGAGGAGGGGAAGACGCAGGACCCGGATCAGGGGCACCTGCTGATCCCCCCTCAGACCCCGCTGGTCTCCGAGAGCCACCTGTTCCGGCAGGACATCGACCACTACCTGGTCAAGGCGGCCATCAAGTACGGCGCCGACTACCGCGACCGGATTGACGTGCAGGACTTCGAGATCAACGACGACGGGGTCGTGCTGCGCACGTCCACCGGCGAGGAATTCCACGCCCGCTACCTCGTGGACGGCACGGGCCACAAGTCGATGGTGGCCAACAAGTTCGGCCTGCGCCCGGCGGTGCCGGAGCTGCGCACCCAGTCGCGGACCATCTTCACCCACATGAAGGGGTTCCGGCGGTGGGACGACATGATCCCGACGGAGGATCGGCCGGTCGGCCTGTCGCGCGGGTATTACGAAGGCACGCTGCACCACATGATCGACGGCGGCTGGTACTGGATCATCCGCTTCGACAACGTCCCCGGGTCCGAGAGCGACCTCACCAGCGTCGGCATCACCGTCGACATGCGGAAGTACCCGAAGCGGGACGACATCACTCCCGAAGAGGAGTTCTGGGAGATCACCTCCAAGTACCCGAGCATCGTCGAGCACCTCAAGGGCGGCGTGGCGGTGCGGCCCTGGGTGAGCACGGACCGGCTGCAGTTCTCGGCCACGGACAGCGTGGGCCCCCGCTGCTTCCTCATGTCTCACGCCCACGGCTTCATCGACGCGCTCTATTCGCGCGGCATGATCAACACCTTCGAGCAGATCCACGCCCTGGCGCCCCGCCTCATCCAGGCGCTGAAGGACGACGACTTCTCGGCCGAGCGCTTCGACTATCCGCGCCGGCTCCAACAGTCGATGATCAAGGACAACGACCGGATGGTGTTCAACTCCTTCCGCTCGTTCGCCACCTTCGACACCTGGAACGCCTGGCTGCGGCTCTGGCTGGTGAACATCATCTTCGGCGACCTGCGCATCTTCCGGGCCTGCCTCAAGTACCTCGGATCGAACGACGTGGCCGATCTCGCGGCCCTGGACGACGATCCGCTGCCGCTCAGCACGGCCCCCGGGGAATCCATGATGGAGGACCTCTACCGGTTCGGCGACGCGACGTTCGACCGCTGGGAGGCCGGCGAGATCTCCGCCCAGGAGGCGGCGGCCCTCATCTTCCAGAAGCTCGGCGAGGCCAACCTGCCCCCCATCCATCCTTGGGGAGACCCCACGGCGCGCCACCTCGACTTCCTGCCCGAGAAGCTCGGGCAGACGGTCGGCTGGGGCATGACCGCGGCGCCGCCCTCGATCGCCCGCTGGTTCGACTTCGATCCCTCGGTGCTGGCCAAGCTGCCTCCGCAGCCGGTGCTGGACCCGGAGCCCGAGCCGGCCATGGCGATGGCGACGGTCTAGATCGACGGCCTCGAAACTCGTTCGCGAAGGTATCTCTCACCGCGCTCCCGCCCGGGCATAAATGCCCGGGCTAGTGCGAAACAGCCGGGTGAACCCGACTGCTGGAGTCCCCTTCAGGGGGCTCTTTCGAGTAGCCCGGGCATTTATGCCCGGGCGGGGGGCGCGGCCGTTCAGAGAGGGGAGAAGCCGAGGTTCTACTCGGCTTCCCCCTCCTTGACCATCCCCTCGAACCGAGCCTTGTTCGTCGCCTTCATGTAGGCCTCTTTGGGCGCGATCCGCTTCGCCTCCACCAGCGCCATCAGGGCGTCGTCCATCAACTGCATCCCCATCGATTTTCCGCCCTGGATCACCGAGGTGAGCATCGGCGTGTTGCCCTCGCGGATGATGTTCGCCAGGCCGGGGGTCTTCAGGAGGATCTCGTTGACGGCGCAGCGGCCCTGGCCGTCGGCGGTCTTCAGGAGGAGCTGGGAGACGACGCCGGCGATGGACTCGGCGAGCGTGGTGCGGATCTGCGACTGCTCTTCGGCGGGGAAGGCGTCCACCAGGCGGTCGATGGTGTTGGCGGCGCCGTTGGTGTGCAGGGTGCCGAAGACCAGGGCGCCCATCTCGGCGGCGGTGACGGCCAGGGAGATGGTCTCCAGGTCCCGCATTTCGCCCACCAGGATGACGTCGGCGTCCTGGCGGATGGCGGCGCGCAGGGCGGCGCCGAAGCTCTCGGTGTCGGTCCCCACCTCGCGCTGGGAGAAGACCGACATCTTGTTCTTGTGCACGAACTCCACCGGGTCCTCGATGGTGACGATGTGCTTGGAGTAGGTGGTGTTGATCTTGTCGATGATCGCCGCCAGGGTGGTGGACTTGCCCGAGCCGGTGGGGCCGGTGACCAGCACGAGGCCCTGCTGGAGGTGCGCCAGGGTCTCGATGGCCTTGGGCAGGTTGAGGTCCTCCAGGGGGACGATGGTCTCCGGGATGATGCGGAAGACGGCGCCGCAGCCGTTCTCCTGGCGCAGGAAGTTGGCGCGGAAGCGGGCCAACCCCTCCAGGCCGTAGGCGAAGTCGAGGTCGCCGCAGCCCAGGTACTCGTCCCAGTCCGCCTCGCTGGCGATCTCGCGCAGCAGGGAGAGGAGGTCCTCATGGGAGAGGACGGGCCAGCCGGCCACGGGCGCCAGGGAGCCGTGGACGCGGATGCGCGGCTCCAGGCCCGCGGCCAGGTGGAGGTCGGAGCCCTTGTTTTCCTTCAGGTAGTGGAACAGTTGGTCGATGCGGGCCATGGGCATCCTTCCTAAGCCGTGAACTTCTGCGGATCGTCCGCGTTGCGCAGGGCTTCTTCCCGGGTGATGACCTTCTTCTTGACCAGGTCGGCCAGGGAGGCGTCGAGGAGGCACATGCCCTGGTTGGCGCTGGTCTGGAGGATGGAGCGGATCTGGAAGGTCTTGTTGTCCCGGATCAGGTTGCCCACGGCCTTGTTGGCCACCAGGATCTCCAGGGCGGGCACGCGGCCGGCGCCGTCCGCCCGCGCCAGGAGGCGCTGGGAGACGATGGCGCGCAGGGACTCGGAGACCATGGTGCGGATCTGGTCCTGCTGGCTGGGCGGGAAGACGCCGAGGATGCGGTTGACCGTGCGGATGGCGTTGTTGGTGTGCAGGGTGGCCAGCACCAGGTGGCCGGTCTCGGCGGCCGTCAGGGCCAGGGAGATGGTCTCCAGGTCGCGCAGCTCGCCGATGGCGATGACGTCGGGGTCCTCGCGCAGGGCGCCGCGCAGGGCGCGGGCGAAGGAGCCGGTGTGGGGGCCCACCTGGCGCTGGTTGACGACGCACTTCTTCGAGGGGTGGACGTATTCGATGGGGTCCTCGATGGTGATGATGTGGTCGTGCCGGTCCTCGTTGATGATGTTGACGAGGGCGGCCAGGGTGGAGGACTTGCCGCAGCCGGCCGGGCCGGTGAGGAGGACCATGCCCTGGTGGAAGTTGGCGAAGCGGGCGAGCGAGGTGGGCAGGCCCAGCTCGGTCAGGGTCGGCGGCTGCGGCGGGATCACCCGGAAGACGGCGTCCATGCCGCGCTGCTGCCGGTAGGCGTTGCTGCGGAAGCGGCCGACGCCGGAGAGGGTGTAGGCGAAGTCCACCTGCCCCTTCTCGCGCAGGGCGGCGGCCTGCTCGTCGGTGAGGATCTCCAGGATCAGGCGCTCGGCGGCCTCGGCGCTCAGGGGCGCGGCGTCGACGTCCGAGACCTGGCCGTTGGTCCGCATCTTGACCGGCGCGCCGCTGTGGACGTGGAGGTCGCTGGCGCCGGCGCGCAGGGCCTGGGCCAGCAGCCGGTCCAGGGCCCGGGGGCCTCCCAGGGAGACGCTGGACGGCGCGGGCGCGGCGGCAGGAGCCGGAGCCGGAGCGGGGGCCGGCGGGGGCGGGGGCGCCACGGCGGGCATCGGGGCCGGCGCCGCGACCGTGAGCGCGGGCATCTCGGTGGCCTGGAGGGCGGAGAGGGGCATGGAGGCCGGCTCGGGCGCGGCGATCCCAGGCGCGGAAGCGGGCGCGGTCTGGGCCGGCGGCGGCGGCGCGGGAGCCGGCGCCGAGACCTGGGCCTGCTGTTTCTCGACGTACTGGCGCTGCGCGGCGAGGAGCTGCTCGAGCTGGCGCGCGTTGAGGTAGCCCTGGGCGACCAGGACCTCGCCCAGGGGGCGGCTGTGCCCCTCCCGGGCCTGGAGCTGAGCGGCTTCCACGAGCTGCTCGCGGGTGACGAGCTTGTAGTGCAGGGCGATGCGCCCGAAGAGGAGGTCGTCTTGTGGTGAAACCATTTGAGCGGGAGGTTAGACAAGGCGCGCCTGTCCCGTCAATCTCCCCGGCCCGCACTTCCGGAAGTGGGCCCTCACCACCCCGGCCCTCCTCTCCCGACCCCTCCCTCCCACACCACACCGGGAGAGGAGGGAGAAAAGCAGGAAAGGACACAAAGGACAGCAGGGACGTCAAGGGCAGGTGAGGTCGTCCTTGTTGTCCCTGGTGTCCTTGCTGTCCTTTCCCCCTCTCTCCCGGTGTGGGTGGGAGGGAGGGGTCGGGAGAGAGGGGGGTAGGGGGAGTGAGGGCCCGCTGCTAGAATCCGCGCAGCCAGATTCGAGAGATCCACGGAACAATGACGGCGGGATGGCCGCCGAGGGGGATTGGATGGTCGACCAGCTTGAAGGGACAGACTGCCGCCGGGCCGGGACCGGGGAGGAGGCCGCCGCGCTGGGGGTTGGTCACGGCGCTGGCGCTGTTCGCCCTGACGCTGGGGCTGACGGTCTTCCAGTCCGATCCGCCGGCGCCGAAGCCCAAGGAGGTGCCCCTCGACGAGTTCTCGGCCGGCCGGGCCGGGGACATCCTGCGCAATCTGGTGGGGGACGGCTCGCCGCACCCGGTGGGCTCCCCGGCCAACGCCCGGGTGCGCGAGAAGATCGTGTCGCACCTGCGCTGGCTCGGGTACGCGCCCGAGATCCAGGAGGCGACGGCCTGCGACTGGGGCGGCTGCGCGCGGGTGTGGAACGTGATCGCGCGCCTGGAGGGCCGGGAGCCGGGCAAGGCCGTGCTGCTGATGGCCCACTACGACTCCGTGCCGGCGGGGCCGGGCGTGAGCGACGACCTGGTGGGCGTGGCCGCGGTCCTGGAGGTCGCGCGGGTGCTCAAGGCCGGTCCGCCGCCGCGCAATCCGGTCGTGTTCCTGATCGACGACGGCGAGGAGGCGGGGCTGCTGGGGGCCGAGGCGTTCGTGAGCCGGCATCCGGCGGCCGGCAAGGTGGGCGCGGTGGTGAACCTGGAGGGCCGGGGCACGGCGGGGCCGAGCCTGATGTTCGAGACCGCCGGCGCGGACGCGCCGCTGCTGGCCGCCTTCGCCTCCCACGTCGACCGGCCGTTCACCAGCTCGCTGTTCCCCACGATCTACGAGATGCTGCCCAACGACACGGACCTGTCGGTGTTCAAGCGCCGCGGCTATCCGGGACTGAACTTCGCGTTCGTCGAGAATCCCACCCGCTACCACACGTCCGCGGACTCCCTCGAAGGCTCCTCGCCGGCGAGCCTCCAGCACCATGGCGAGAACGCCCTGGCGGCGGTGCGCGGCCTCACCGCAATGGACTTCTCGCGGCCGTTGCGGGGCAAGGCGGTCTACTTCGACCTGTTCCGCTCCACGGTGGTGCGCTGGCCCGCGGGGTGGACGCCGTTGCTCGCCCTGGTGGCGCTGGCCCTGGTGGCGGCCCATGCGTTCCGCGCGCTCCGGCACGGCGTCGCGAGCTGGCAGGGAGTGCTCATCGGGCTGGCCACTGCCCTGGCGGCGGCGCTCTTCACGGTGATGACGGGCTTCGCCCTGCGGGCGTTGCTGGCCGGCGCCTTCCCGTCGCCCTGGGTGTCGCGTCCGATGCCGGCGACGGTGGCGTTCTGGCTGCTGGCTCTGGCGATCACTCTCGCCACCGCCGGGCTGATCGCCGGCAGGGTGAGGGCGTCGGCCCTGTGGATCGGCGTCTGGAGCCTGTGGTCCATCCTGGGCCTTGTCCTCTCGTTCGCTCTGCCGGGGATCAGCTATCTCTTCATCGTCCCGACCCTGGTGTCGGGAGTCTGCGGGCTGCTGTTCGCGCGCAGGCCTCCTGGCTGGGCCGTGGCGTCGCTCGTGCCCGCGGTGGTGGCGGCGGTGCTGTGGTTCCCGATCCTCACCGTCCTCTATTGGGGGCTTGGAGCCTTGGGCCTGCTGGTCTCATGCGTGCTGCTGACGGTGGTCTTCGGGACCATGATCCCGTTGGTACCCGCGTCCGGCACCCTGGGAGCGAGGTGGATTCCCCTGGCCGCCGCGGTCGGAGTGCTGGTCGCGGCCGTGATGGCGATGCTCTCGCCGGCCTACAGCCCGTCCTCCCCTCGCCCCCTGGACATCCAGCTCTACCAGAACGCCGACGACGGTCAGGCCCGCTGGGTGGTGCAGGGCTTGCTGCCCCTGCCGCCGCCGCTGCGCAAGGCCGGCGGGTTCCCGTCGCGCCCGCAGCCGCCGTTCCCGTGGTCGGGGCCCAACGCCCGCGCCTTCGTGGCGCCGGCTCCCCGGCTCAACGTCCCGCCGCCGGAGCTGACCGTGCTCTCGGATTCGGTGGTGGACGGCAAACGCCATCTGCGATTGCGGCTGAGGTCGGCCCGGGGAGCCATGGTGGGTATGGTGCTCATCCCGACGGCCGCGAAGCTGGAGACGATCCGCATGGACGGCCAGCCTCTCCAGGCCACGGGCCGGTTCGGAGCCTTCCGAGGTATGCGGTGGCGGTCCGTCAGCCATGCCAACCTCCCGCCCCAGGGCAGCGAGTGGGAGCTCGTGCTCGGCTCCACGCAACCCACGGAGTGGATCGTGATAGACCAGAGCTACGACCTGCCGCCGACCGCCCGGCCCCTGCTGGAGGCGCGGCCTGACTACACCGCGCCTGTCCAGGAAGGCGACGGGACGATGGTGAGCCGGAAGTTGCGGATCTAGTGAGGGCGGCCTACTTGGCCGCGGCGGCGATCGACTCCACCTTGATGGCGTTGCCTTCCGCCTCGCCGGTGACCTTCACTTCGTAGCCGATGTGCTGCATGGCCACGTCCTGCTTGTCCAGCTTGTAGATCTTCTTGTCGGCGGTGTTGTAGAAGACCAGCTTGGAGCCGTTGTCCGCGCAGCGCTTGGCGCAGTCCTTGTGCTCGGCCTTGGCGCCGCTGGCGCCGCAGCTCTCGTCGGTGATCCAGCCGGTCCAACTGCTCTTGGCGCCGGCGCCGGCGAGCGGCGCGAACGCGGTGACGGCGAGGATGGTCAGCAGAACGACGGTCGACTTTTTCATCGCGGATATCCTCCGGGAAAGCCGGATAAGAGTTTAGTTGCGCAAGGAGCTTAGCACGGATGCCGACCTATCGATTGACGCTGGAGTTCGAGGGCACCCGGTACCACGGGTGGCAGGAGCAGAAGAACGCGCGCTCGGTTTCGGGAGAGCTGCGCCGGGCGGTGGAGGAGGCCGGGGGCACGATCCGCGAGCTCGGCGGCTCGGGGCGGACCGACGCCGGGGTCCACGCCCTGGCCCAGGTGGCGCACCTGCGCCTGGCGGAGACGGTGGACCCCGAGCCGTTCCGCCGGGCGGTCAACGACGGTCTGCCGGCGGACATCCACCTCCTCTCGGTGCTCCCCGCGGCGGACCGGTTCCACTCCCGGCACGACGCGGTGTCGCGCTCCTACCTCTACCAGATCTCCCGCCGGCGCACGGCCCTGGCGAAGCGCTGGGTCTGGTGGGTGAAGCGCCCCCTGGATGAGGCGAAGATGGCCCAGGCTGCCGCGCTGCTGACGGGCAAGCACGACTTCCGTCTGTTCTGCGAGAGACCGTCGGAGCAGCCGAGCACGCTGGTGGTGGTCGAAGGGGTCGAGGTGGTGACCGACGGCGCGCTGATCCTGGTCCGCCTCACCGCCTCCCACTTCCTCTGGAAGATGGTCCGCCGGGTCGTGGGAACCCTGGTGAAGATCGGCTCCGGAGAGCTGGACCGCAAGGCCTACGAGGACCTGCTGAAGGCCAAGACGCCGAAGTCGGGCAAGGGACTGCCGGCGGAGTGGACGGCGCCGCCGTCGGGGTTGTTCCTGGAGAAGGTCCTCTACAAGGGAGATCCGCCGCTGGGGCCGGTCGCGCCAGTGATCGCGGTGAGCGAAGAGCGCGGTATCCTTCCGCGGCCATGAACCTGCTTTACACAGCTCACGTCCCGGCCGGAGAGGGTCCCTTTCCGGCGATCATCGCCCTGCATGGCTGGGGGGCCAGCGCCCATGACCTCCTCGGCCTCGCTCCCATCCTCCACGAGGGGCAGGCCATCGTCCTCTGCCCCCAGGGGACGGTCGCGGTGCCGTTCGGCGGCGGCCAGTATGGATACGGGTGGTTCCCGCTGCGGACCGCGGGGCCTCCCGACGTCGAGGCGTTCCGGCATGGGGCCGAGGCCCTGCGGCATTTCGTGGACATGGCGCTGGGGCGCTATCCCATCGATCCGCAGCGGATCGTCGTCGCCGGCTTCAGCCAGGGCGGCATGATGGCCTACGACCTGGGGCTCCGCGAGCCCTCGCGGTTCGCCGGTGTCGCCGCGCTGTCGAGCTGGTTGCCGCCGCCTCTGGCCGAAGACCTGCCGAAGCTGCCGGAGCATGAGGACTTCCCCGTGCTCATCCTCCACGGCACCCGCGACGACCGCATCGAGGTGGAGCGCGCCCGGGAGTCCCGGGAGGCCCTGCGGCCATATGGCGTCACCATCACCTACCGCGAGCTCGAGATGGGGCACGAGATCCGTCAGGATGCCCTGCGCGTGCTCCTGCAGTGGCTGGACGAGCGGGCGTTCAAGAAGATTTCGGACTGAATACTGTTTTTCGAAACTTCCCATTTTTTCGCCTAGAAGCAGGTCTTGCGATCTATGGGTTCGGTGTCTCGTTGCATAGGTCCTGGTGCACTATGTTGCACGACGGAGCTGCGCCTCCGCGCCGGATGGAGCCCCGCAGGTTGAAGGCGCATTTTTTGTCTCCCATGGATCGCCTGCCGCTGTTGAAAGAAGCAAAGTGAACTTTCTGGTCTCAATGATTACGGATAAATTAGGTTCGCCCGTGGAGGCGGCTTGAGCCAGCCGGCGTTGCGGGCCGAGGTCCGCTTCGCGACGCTCGCGGGGATGCTGCGCGCCCGCGCGGCCGAGCGGCCGGACCAGGTGGCGTTCACCTTCCTGGCGGACGGCGAGGTGGAAGCCGAGCGGCTGACCTACGCGGAGATCGACCGGCGGGCGTCGGCCGTCGCGGCGGCGTTGCGGGAGTCCGTGCCACCCGGGGAACGGGCGCTGCTGCTCTATCCGTCCGGGCTGGAATTCATCGCGGCTTTCTTCGGCTGCCTCTACGCGGGCGTGGTGGCGGTACCCGCTTATCCGCCGCGGCCGAACGACCGTTCGCAGTCGCGCCTGCGGGCCATCGCCCGCGACGCCGAGCCGCGAGTGGCGCTCACCACCTCCCAGATCCTGGAGGGCTCGCGCGGATCGCTGGGCGCCGTCCCGGAGCTGGCGGCGGCGCGGTGGATCCCCACCGACGCCCTGGAAAGGTCCGCCGCCGATTCTTTCCCCGAGCCGGACCCCCAGGCGCTCGCGTTCCTGCAATACACCTCGGGCTCCACGGCGGACCCCAAGGGGGTGATGGTCACCCACGCCAACCTGCTTCACAACGAGCGGATGATCGGCGCGGCTTTCGGCATGAACGAGGAGTCGGTGGTGGTGGGCTGGCTGCCCCTGTACCACGACATGGGACTGATCGGGAACGTCCTGCAGCCGCTTCACGCCGGCGCCCGGTGCGTGCTGATGTCGCCGGTCGCCTTCCTCCAGCGGCCGATGCGCTGGCTGGAGGCGATCTCGCTCCACCGGGGCACCACCAGCGGCGGCCCGAACTTCGCCTACGAGCTGTGCCTGCGCAAGGCGGATCCCGAGATCCTGGCGGGGCTCGACCTCGCGAGCTGGCGGGTGGCGTTCAACGGTGCGGAGCCGGTACGGGCCTCGACGCTGGAGCGTTTCGCGGCGGCGTTCGCGCCCTGCGGGTTCCGGCCCGAGGCGTTCCATCCCTGCTACGGCCTGGCCGAGGCCACACTGTTCGTCACCGGCGGCGAGCCGGGCACGGGACCGCGGATCGCGGGCTCGCGGGTGAGCTGCGGCCGCCCCTGGATGGGGCAGCGGCTGGCGATCGCCGATCCCGAGACCGGGGTGGAGCTGCCGGCCGGCGCGGAAGGGGAGGTCTGGATCGCCGGACCCAGCGTGGCGCGAGGCTACTGGAAGAACGACGAGGCCACGGCCCGGGACTTCAACGCCTTCCTGGAGACCGGCGAGGGGCCGTTCCTGCGCACCGGGGACCTCGGCGTCCTGGACGGCGGCGAGCTGTTCGTCACCGGGCGCATCAAGGACCTCGTCATCCTGCGCGGGCGCAACCTCTATCCCCAGGACGTGGAGCTGACGGCGGAGCGGAGCCATCCGGACCTGCGCCCGGGCAACGGCGCGGCCTTCTCCGTGGACATCGGCGGCGAGGAGCGGCTGGTGGTCGTCCACGAGGTGGAGCGGCGCCGTCGCGGGGCTTTCGAGGAGGTGGCCGAGGCGGTGCGCCGGGCCGTGGCCGAGGAGCACGAAGCCCAGGTCCATGAGGTGGTCCTGATCCGCACCGCGGGCCTCCCCAAGACCTCCAGCGGCAAGGTGCAACGCGGCCTCTGCCGCCGGCTCTATCTCACGGACGGGCTGCCGGTGGTGAGCCGGAGCGCTCTGGCCGTGGCCGATCCCGCGCCCGCCGCCCCGGCCCTGACTCGCGGCGGGTTGGCGGCGCTGGAGCCGGAGGAGCGGCGGGAGATGCTGGCCGCGTACCTGCGGGAGCGGGCGGCGGCCGTGCTGGGGATGCCGGCTTCGGAGGTCTCTCCGGCGCAGGCGCTGACGGGCCTGGGCCTGGATTCCCTTACGGCGGTGGAGCTGAAGGGGAGCGTGGACGCGGCCCTGGGGCTGCCCCTGCCCCTGGCCGGGCTTCTGCGCGGCGCCGGGATCGCGGAGCTGGCGGAAGAGATGCTGGCGGGCCTGGACATGGCGCCGGTCACGGACGCGCCGCCGCCGCGGCCGCTCCCGCTGTCCGGAGACCTGCCTCTCTCGCCGGGACAGAAGGCGCTCTGGTTCCTGGAGCGCCTGGCGCCGGAGGCCGGAGCCTACAACATCGTGGTGGCGGCGCGGGTGAGGGAGGGGCTGGACGCCGAAGCCCTGGGCCGCGCCGTGACGCTCCTGGCGGCGCGTCACGAGACGCTGCGGACCGTGATCCGGTCCGTGGAGGGCGAGCCCGTGCAGCGGGTGGTGGCGGCCCTGGAGCCGGACGTCCGCAGGGTGGACGCCGTGGGCTGGGGCGACGGGGAGCTGCGGGGCCGGCTGGAGGCCGAGGCCTGGCGGCCCTTCGATCTCCAGGCCGGCCCGCCTGTGCGGTTGCGGATCTACGAGCGCGCCGGCGGCGAGCGGCTGCTGCTGCTGGCGGTCCACCACCTGGTCTGCGACTTCTGGTCTCTCGCCGTGGCGGCCCGCGAGCTGGCGGCGCTGTACGCCCAGGAGACCGGCGGCCCCCGGGCCGCGCTGGAGCCGCCGGCCCTGCGCTATTCCGACTTCGTCCATTGGCAGGCGGACCGGCTGGCCGGCCCCCGGGGTGACGAGCTGCGGGACTACTGGAGCGGCGCCCTGGCCGGAGTCCAGGACCTCGATCTGCCGACCGACCGTTCCCGGCCGGCGGTCCAGACCTGGCGGGGCAGCTCGCGGAGCCTGCGGCTGCCGCCGGAGCTGGTGGACGGCCTGCGGTCGCTGGCGGCCTCACAGAGCGCGACCCTGTTCATGGCGCTCCTCGCCGCCTTCGAGGTCCAGCTCGGCCGGACGGCCCGGCAGGACGACTTCGCCGTGGGCGTCCCCACCTCGGGCCGCGGCGCGCCGGAGCTGGCCGGGGTCCTGGGATATTTCGTCAATCCCGTGGCCCTGCGGGCCGACCTGTCGGGCGATCCTTCGTACCGCGATCTTCTGGACCGCGTGCGCCGGACCACCCTGGAGGGTCTGGAGCGGGCGGACCTCCCGTTCCCCTGGGTGGCGGAGCGCCTGCGGCCGGTGCGCGACCCCGCCCGCTCGCCGGTCTTCCAGGTCGTTTTCGCGCCCCAGCGTGGACGGGCGGCGGACGATCCCGGTCTTCCCGCTTTCTCGCTCGGAGAGGGCGAAGGCCGCATCTCCCTGGGCGGTCTCACGCTGGAATCGGTGCGCCTGCGGGAGCGCCGGGCCCTGTTCGAGCTGACCCTGTTCGCCGCCGAGACGCCCGAGGGCGGCCTGCTGTTCTCCCTGGAGCACAACGCCGATCTGTTCGATCCCGCCACGGTGGAACGCAGGCTCGGGCATTGGCGGACGCTGCTCGAAGGGATCGCCGCCGATCCGGCCGTGCCGCTGTCGCGGCTGCCGCTGCTCACCGGGCCGGAGGTTCAGCAGGTCTTCGTCGAGTGGAACGACACCGGCGCCGGCTTCCCCGGCGGCCTGTGCCTCCATCACCTGGTGGCCGCGCAGGCGGTGCGCACGCCGGAGGCGGTGGCGGTGGTGGGCGAGCGGGAGCGGCTGACCTATGGCGAGCTGATGGAGCGAGCCGGCCGCTTCGCCCGCTTCCTGCGCGGGCTGGGAGTCGGCCCCGAGACGCGGGTAGGCTTCTGCCTGGAACGCACCCCGGAGATGATCGCGGCCATGTTGGGCATCCTCCAGGCCGGGGGAGCCTACCTGCCGCTCGATCCCTCCTATCCCCGGGAGCGGCTGGAAGTGATCCTCACCGACGGCGGAGCGGCGGTGCTGCTGACCGAGTCGTCGCTGGTGGAGCGCCTGCCCGTCTTCTCCGGGCCGGTGGTGCTGCTGGACCAGGACCGCGAGCGGATCGAGGCCGCTCCGGAGCCCACGGGTCCCGCGCCCGAGCCCTCTGAGAGGAACCTGGCCTACATCATCTACACCTCGGGCTCGACCGGCCGGCCCAAGGGCGTGGCCATCGAGCACCGCAACGCCGTCACCCTGGTGCATTGGGGGCTGGAGACCTACCCGCGGGAAGCCCTGCAGGTGTCGCTGGCGGCGACGTCGGTCTGCTTCGACATCTCGGTCTTCGAGATCTTCGCGCCGCTGGCCGCGGGCGGACGGCTGATCGTGGTGCCCAACGTGCTGGCGCTGCGGCATCTGGCGGCCGAGGAGCTGACCATCGTCAACGCCGTGCCTTCGCCGATGGCCGAGCTGGCGGACGGCCCGTTCCCGGCGAGCCTGCGGGTGGTGAACCTGGGGGGCGAGCCACTCAAGCCGGAGCTGGTGGAGCGCCTCTACGCCCACCCGCAGGTGGAGCGGGTCTACAACCTCTACGGCCCGAGCGAGGACACGACCTACTCGACGGTGCTGCAGGTGCCGAAGGGGGCCTCGGCGGTGACCATCGGCCGGCCGGTGGCCAACACCCAGGCGCGTGTGCTGGGGCGCCATGGCGAGCTGCTGCCGGCCGGCGTGCCGGGCGAGCTGTTCCTGGGCGGAGCCGGGGTGTCGCGCGGCTACCTGGGGCGGCCGGACGTCACGGCGGAGCGCTATGTGCCGGACCCGTTCGGGCCTCCCGGTTCGCGGATGTACCGCACGGGCGACCGGGTGCGGCTGCTGCCGGATGGCCAGCTCGACTACCTGGGCCGGCTGGATTACCAGGTCAAGCTGCACGGGGTCCGCATCGAGCTGGGGGAGATCGAGGCCGTGCTGGAGCGTCACCCGTCGGTGCGGCAGGCGGTGGCGGCTGTGCGCACGGACGACGGAGCCGACGCGCGGCTGGTGGCCTACGTGGTACCGGAGGAGGAAGCGGGAGAGGACCTCTCGGCGGATCTCGCCGCCTACCTGCGGGACATCCTGCCCGCGGCCATGGTCCCCACGGTATGGGTGGTCCTGCCGGCGTTGCCGCTTTCGCCCAACGGCAAGGTGGACCGCCGGGCGTTGCCTGCTCCCTCCCGCGCCGGGCACGCCGGAGCTGTGGCTCCCCGCAACGCGTCCGAGGAGATGCTGGCCGAAATCTTCCGCGACGTGCTCGGGGTGGAGGAGCTGGGCGTCCACGACGACTTCTTCGAGCTGGGCGGCCACTCGCTGATGGCGATCCGGGCGGCGTTTCGGATCTCCGAGGCCTTCGCGACCGAGGTCGCGGTGTCGGCTCTGTTCCAGGCGCCCACCGTGGCGGAGATGGCCGAGTGGCTGGAGAGCGTCCGCCCGGAGGTCGAGGAGGCGGCGCCGATCCGGCGCGTGCCGCGGGAGCCCGGGTGGGCCCTGCCGGCCTCCTTCGCCCAGCGCCGGCTCTGGTTTCTCGACCGGCTGGAGCCGGGCAACGCCGCGTACAACCTCCCTGGCTGGCTGCGCCTGTCCGGCCCTCTGGACCTGCCCGCCCTCGCCGCCAGCCTGGCGGAGATCGCGCGCCGCCACGAGGTTTTGCGGACGGTGCTCCGGGCCGAGGAGGGCGAGCCGATGCAGGTGGCCGGGCCGGCGGGCATGCCGCTGCCGCTGGTGGACCTCGGCGGGCTCTCCACCGTTGAGGCGCCGGCGGAAGCGGAGCGGCTGGCGCGGGAAGCGGCGGGGCTGCCGTTCGACCTCGCGCGCGGCCCTCTCCACCGCGCTCTGGCGGTACGGCTCGGGCCGGAGGAGCACGCGCTCCTGCTGACCCTGCATCACGTCGTGGCGGACGCCTGGTCTCTGGGGGTCCTGTTCAGGGAGCTGGCGGCCCTCTATGAAGCGTTCGCGGCGGGCCGGCCTTCGCCGCTCCCCGAGCTGCCGGTCCAGTACGCCGACTACGCCGTCTGGCAGCGGGAGCGGCTCCAGGGCGGGGTCCTCGAGTCCCAGCTCGCCTGGTGGCGGGAGCGCCTCGCCGGAGCGCCGGCCCTGGAGCTGCCGGCGGACCGGCCGCGCCTGACGGCGCGCTCGTTCCGGGGCGGCGTGCGCAAGGTCGCCTTGCCCGGAGAGATCGCCGAGGCCGCCGGCGAGATCGCCCGCCGCGAGGGAGCGACCCCGTTCATGGTGCTCCTCGCCGCGTTCCAGGCGCAGCTCGCGCGCTACACCCGGGACGAGTGGGTGACGGTCGGCTCGCCGGTGGCCCACCGGGACCGCAGCGAGCTGGAAGGGTTGATCGGCTTCTTCGTCAACGCCCTGGCCCTGCGCACGGCGGTGGGGGACGACCCCACGTTCCTGGGATTGCTGGCGCGGGTCCGGGAGGTCTGCCTGGGCGCCTACGCGCACCAGGAGGTGCCCTTCGAGCGTCTGGTGGAGGAGCTGCGGCCCGAGCGGCAACTGGCCCGCAACCCGCTCTTCCAGGTGGTGTTCGTGCTGGAGGAACCGCTGCCTCCGCCGCGTCTGGGCGGCCTGGCGGCCGAGCCCCGGCCGGTGGACACCGGGACGGCCAAATTCGACTTCACCCTGGCGGTCGAGCCCGGGCCGGAGGCCTGGAACGTGCGGCTGGAGTACGACTCCGACCTGTTCGATCCCGCCACGGCGGACCGCATGCTCGGGCACTGGCGGACGCTGCTGGAGGGGATCGCCGCCGATCCGTCCGCGCCGCTGTCGCGGCTGCCGCTCCTCACCCGGCCGGAGCGCCAGCAGGTCTTCACCGAGTGGAGCGACACCGGCGCCGCCTTCCCCGGCGGCCTGTGCCTCCACCACCTGGTGGCCGCGCAGGCGGCGCGCACGCCGGAAGCGGTGGCGGTGGTGGGCGAGCGGGAGCGGCTGACCTACGGCGAGCTGATGGAGCGCGCCGGCCGTTTCGCCCGCTTCCTGCGCGGGCTGGGGGTCGGTCCCGAGACGCGGGTCGGCTTTTGCCTCCAGCGCACGCCGGAGATGATCGCGGCCATGCTGGGCATCCTCCAGGCCGGGGGAGCCTACCTGCCGCTCGACCCCTCCTATCCCCGAGAGCGGCTGGAAGTGATCCTCACCGACGGCGGAGCGGCGGTGCTGCTGACCGAGTCGTCGCTGGTGGACAGGCTGCCGGCCTTCTCCGGGCCGGTGGTCCTGCTGGACAGGGACCGCGAGCGGATCGAAGCCGCCCCGGAGCCCGCGGGTCCGGCGCCCGAGCCCTCGGAGAGGAACCTGGCCTACATCATCTACACCTCGGGCTCGACGGGCCGGCCCAAGGGCGTGGCGATCGAGCACCGCAACGCCGTCACCCTGGTGCATTGGGGACTGGAGACCTACCCGCGGGAGGCCCTGCGGGTGTCGCTGGCGGCGACATCGGTGTGCTTCGATATCTCGGTGTTCGAGATCTTCGCGCCGCTGGCCGCGGGCGGCCGGCTGATCGTGGTGCCCAACGTGCTGTCGCTGCGGCATCTGGCGGCCGAGGAGCTGACGATCGTGAACGCCGTGCCCTCGCCGATGGCCGAGCTGGCGGGCGGTCCGTTCCCGGCGAGCCTGCGGGTGGTCAACCTGGGCGGCGAGCCGCTGAAGGCGGAGCTGGTGGAGCGCCTCTACGCCCACCCGCAGGTGGAGCGGGTCTACAACCTCTACGGACCGAGCGAGGACACGACCTACTCGACGGTGTTGCGGGTGCCCAAGGGGACCTCGGCGGTGACCATCGGCCGGCCGGTGGCGAACACCCAGGCGCGAGTGCTGGGACGCCATGGCGAGCTGCTGCCGGCCGGGGTTCCCGGCGAGCTGTTCCTGGGCGGGGCCGGGGTGTCGCGCGGCTACCTGGGGCGTCCGGAGGTCACGGCGGAGCGCTATGTGCCGGACCCGTTCGGGCCTCCGGGAGCGCGGATGTATCGCACGGGCGACCGGGTGCGGCTGCTGCCGGACGGCCAGCTCGACTACCTGGGCCGGCTGGACTACCAGGTCAAGCTGCACGGCGTCCGCATCGAGCTGGGAGAGATCGAGGCCGTGCTGGAAGCGCACCCGCTGGTGCGGCAGGCGGTGGCGGCCGTGCGCACGGACGACGGGCCCGACGCGCGGCTGGTGGCCTACGTGGTGCCGGAGGCGGCGGCGGAGGATGCCGGCGAGGGCCTCCAGGCGGAGCTCGCCTCCTACCTGCGAGACATCCTGCCCTCTGCCATGGTGCCCACGGCGTGGGTGGTCCTGCCGGCACTGCCGCTGTCGCCCAACGGCAAGGTGGACCGCCGGGCGCTGCCGGCTCCCTCCCGAGCCGGGCACGCCGGGGCGGTGGCTCCCCGCAACGCGTCCGAGAAGATTCTGGCCGGAATCTTCCGCGAGGCGCTCGGCGTCGAAGAGTTGGGCGTCCACGACGACTTCTTCGAGCTGGGGGGCCACTCGCTGATGGCGATCCGGGCGGCGTTCCGGATCTCCGAGGCCTTCGCGGCGGAGGTCCCGGTGTCGGCCCTGTTCCAGGCCCCCACCGTGGCGGACATGGCCGAGTGGCTCGAGAGCGTCCGCGCGGACGCCTTCCGGGCGCCTGTCCCCGCCGCGCCGCCGGACGGTCCCTATCCTCTCTCCTTCGCCCAGCAGAGGCTCTGGTTCCTGGACCATCTGCACCCGGGGAGCGCGCTCTACAACATCTCCATCCCCCTGCGGCTGGAGGGGCGTCTGGACGTGACGCTCCTCGGCCGTGCCCTGGCGGAGATCCTTCGCCGCCACGAGCCGCTGCACACCGTCTACGCCCTCGTGGCGGGCGAGCCTGTCCAGGTCGTGCCGCCGCCCCCGGCGGAGCCGTCCCTGCCACGCCTCTCCCTGGCGGGCCTGCTGGAGCCGGCGCGGCGGAGCGAGCTGCTGGCGGTCCTGGACGCGGCGGAGCGGCTCGCTTTCGACCTGGAGCGGGGTCCGGTCGCCCGTTTCCTCCTCGTCGAGCTGGGGCCGGAGGAGCATGTCCTGGCGGCCACCTTCCACCATATCGCCACCGATGGCTGGTCCATGGGGGTCTTCTCGCGGGAGCTCACGGCGGTCTACGCGGCTTTCGCCGCGGGCCGGCCGTCCCCGCTGCCGGAGCTCCCCCTGCGCTACGTGGACCACGCCCTGGCGCAGCGCCGGGCTCTGGCCGACGGCCTCCTGGGGCGCCAGATGGACTACTGGCGCTCCCAACTCGCCGGCATTCCGGTCCTGGAGCTGCCCGCCGACCACCCGCGGCCCCTTCAGCCGAGCTCGCGGGGCGGGGGGCGGCGGATCGATTTGCCCGCCGGCGTCACCGCGGCCCTGGAGGCCGCCGGGCGCGCGGAGGGGATCACCCCCTTCATGGTCCTGCTGGCCGGCTTCGCGGCGTTCCTCGCCCGGACCTCGGGACAGGACGACTTCGGGATCGGCGTGCCGTCGGCCGGCCGGAATCGGGCTGAAACCCGGGAGATGATCGGCCTCTTCGTCAACACCCTCGTGCTCCGGCCCGGCACGGGGGGCGATCCCTCCTTCCTCGAGCTGGCGCGGCGGGTGCGCGACACGATGGTCGCGGCCCAGGGCCATCAGGACGCGCCGTTCGAAAAGGTGGTGGAAGAGCTGCATCCGGAGCGCAACCCGGCGGTCTCGCCGCTGTTCCAGGTCCTGTTCAACTTCCTGAACGACCCGGAGACCTCCCTCGGCATCCCCGGCCTCTCGGTGAGCCTGGTCGAGCTGGCGCTCACGCTCGCCAAGTTCGACCTCACGCTGTCGCTCCACGAGTGGAAGGGAAGCCTGATCGGGTGGCTGGAGTACCGGACCGACCTGTTCGAGCCGTCCACCGCCGAGCGGATGGCCGGCTGGTTGGCCACGCTGCTGGCCAGGGCCGCGGCGGAACCCGGGCTGCGGCTGTCCGAGCTGCCGCTGCTGACGGCGGCTGAGCGCCTGCAGCTCCAGGAGTGGAGCGGCGGCGAGCCGGTGACGGCGGCCGGGGTCTGCGTCCACCAGCTCTTCGAGGAACGGGTACGCCTGGCGCCGGACGACCCCGCTCTGATCTCGGACGAGGGGACGGTGTCGTTCGAGTCCCTCGATGCCCGGGCGAACCGTCTGGCCCGGCACCTCCTCGCTCTGGGCTTGGCGCCGGAGGCGCGGGTGGCCGTCTGCCTGGAGCGCTCGCCCGGGCTGTTCGTGGCGCTGCTCGCCGTCCTCAAGGCCGGCGGCGCCTACCTGCCCCTCGATCCGGACTACCCGCCGGAGCGCATTCGCCAGATCGTGGAGGACGCGGGCGCCGCCCTGCTGGTGAGCCGCGAAGCCCTGGCCTCCCGCCTGCCCGCCGGCCCGGTCCAGGTGCTGCTCGACCGCGACGCCGGAGAGATCGCCGGACGAAGAAAGGCTTCTCCCGGCGTCGAGGTCGATCCCGGCGCCCTGGCCTACGTCATCTACACCTCCGGCTCGACCGGCCGGCCCAAGGGAGTAGGCGTGCCGCACGCCGCCGCCGCCGCCCATCTCCAGGCGATCCGCAGGGAATACGGACTAGGGCCCGGGGACCGGACGCTCCAGTTCGCCTCGCCCGGCTTCGACGTCTCGCTGGAGCAGATCCTGGCGACGCTGACCGCGGGCGCCGCCTTGGCCGTTCGCGACGGGATCTGGAGCGCCCACGAGCTGACGCGGCGCATCCGCGAGCTGGGGCTCACCTACGTGAACCTCCCGACCGCGTTCTGGCACCGCTGGGTCAGCGACCCCGGCGACCCGGAGACGGCCTCGCTCCCCCTGCGTCTCGTTCTGGCCGGCGGCGAGGAGATGCTCGCCGGCAGCGTCCGCGTCTGGGCAGCCTCGCCCCTCGCCGGGGTCCGGCTGCTCAACGGCTACGGACCCACCGAGGCGGTCGTCACCGCCACGCTGCACCCGGTCGGTCCCGCGGACGGGGAGGCGAGGACGGTGCCGATCGGCCGGCCGGTCCCGGGGCGCTCCTGCCGGGTGCTCGACCGGGCGGGGAACCCGCAGCCGGCGGGGGTTTCCGGCGAGCTGGCGCTGGGAGGTCCCCTCGCCCGGGGGTATCTGAACCGGCCGGCTCTCACCGCCGAGCGCTTCGTTCCCGACCCGTTCTCCGGTCAGCCGGGCGCCCGCCTCTATCGGACCGGCGACCGGGCGTGCTTCCGGCGGGACGGCCGTCTGGAGTTCCACGGCCGCGTCGACGAGCAGGTGAAGGTGCGGGGCTTCCGCGTCGAGCCGGCGGAGATCGAGGCTCTCCTGACCGGCCATCCCGGGGTGCGGGAAGCCGTGGTGACGACCTTCAGGACGTCCGGCGGCGACCTCGCCCTGGCGGCTTACGTCGTCCCCTCCGGAGAGGGCGAGGCTCTGGCGGCTTCGCTGCGGGGCTTCCTGAGCGAGCGGCTGCCGGGCTTCATGGTGCCGGCGGCCTGGACCGTCCTGCCGTCCCTGCCTCTCAACGCCCATGGCAAGGTGGACCGGCGCGCCCTGCCGGCTCCCCAGCCGGCGGCGGCCGGCGGGAGCGGCGCGGACGCTCCCGTCACCCTCGCGGGTGAGCTGCTGGCCGGCCTGTTCGCCGACCTGCTGGGCCGCCAGCGGGTGGGGGCGGACGAGAGCTTCTTCGAGCTCGGCGGTCACTCTCTGCTGGCGACCCAGCTCGTGTCGCGGGTGCGCACGGTGTTCGGGGTCGAGCTGCCGCTGGCCGCGGTTTTCGAGCGGCCGACCCCGGCCGCCCTGGCGGACCTCCTGGACGCCTCCCGCCGCGCGCCGGTGTCTCCATCCGGCGAGCCGCACCTGGTCCGCGAGCCGGGTGCCACGGCGCCGCTCTCCTTCGCCCAGCGGCGGCTCTGGTTCCTGCACCAGCTCGAGCCGGACGACGCCTACAACGTCCCCGGAGCCTTACGGCTCCGCGGGTCTCTGCGCGAGGACGTGCTGGAGCGGACCCTGGAAGAGGTGGTCCGCCGCCATGAGGCGTTGCGCACCACTTTCGGACCGGGGGACGGCGATCCCGTCCAGACCGTCCTGCCGCCGGCCGGTCCGCGGCTGCTCCCCGTGGCCGACCTGTCGGCCCTCCCGGCGGCGGCGCGGGAAGCGGAGGCCGCGAAACTCCTTCGCCTGGAGGCGGGCCGGACTTTCGATCTATCGAGGGGGCCGCTCCTCCGCCTGCTGCTCCTCCGCCTCTCGTCCGAGGAGCGGCTGCTGGCGGTGGTGGTCCACCACATCGTCTCGGACGCCTGGTCCACGGGCGTCCTGCTGCGGGAGGTGAGCGCTCTCTACGCCGCCTTCGCCGCCGGCCGGCCTTCGCCGCTGCCGGAGCTGCCCGTGCAGTATCCGGACTTCGCCCGCTGGCAGCGCCGGTGGCTTTCCGGCGAGAGGCTGGAGCGGCAGGTGGCGCACTGGCGGCGGACGCTCGCCGGCGCGCCGGAGTCGCTGGAGCTGCCCTACGACCGGCCGCCGGGCGCGGCTGCCGGGACGCGGGGCGGGCGCCGGCCCGCCGAGTTGCCGGCCGGCCTCTACAGGCCGCTCGTGGCCCTGGCGCGCCAGGAGGGATGGACGGCCTTCATGGCCCTGCTCGCCGGGTTCCAGGCCTTGCTCGCCCGCTACTCCGGACAGACGGACGTGGTCGCCGGCTCCCCGATCGCCAACCGCAACCGTCTGGAGCTGGAGGGGCTGATCGGTTTCTTCACCAACACCCTGGCGCTGCGGGTCGACCTCGCGGGCGATCCGGACTTCCGGGAGATCGGCCGCCGCGTGCGCGCCGCGGCCCTGGACGCCTACGCCCACCAGGACCTCCCCTTCGAGAAGCTGGTCGAAGAGCTGTCGCCGGACCGGCAGGCCGGCCGGAATCCGATCTTCCAGACCGTCCTCGTCCTCCAGCGCCTTCCCGCCGCTCCCGCCCTGCCCGGCGTCGAAACCGAGCTGGTGGAGGTGGCGACCGGCGCGGCCAAGTTCGACCTCACCCTCCTGCTGACGGAGGATGGGAACGGCGCCTCCGGCGTCCTGGAGTACGCCCGCGACCTGTTCGACGGCACGACCGCGGAACGCCTGCTGGGACATCTCCGGAACCTGCTCGCGGGCGCGGTGGAGGACCCCGGCCGCCGCCTCTCGGAGCTGCCGCTGCTCACCGCCCACGAGCACCAGCAGGTGTTCGAGGAGTGGAACGACACCCGGATGACGCGGGCTCCGGAAGGCCTCTGCCTCCACCATCTGGTGGCCGCGCAGGCGCGGCGCACGCCGGACGCGGTGGCGGTCGTCGGCGAGCGGGAGACGCTCACCTACCGCGGCCTGACCGAACGCGCCGGGCGTCTCGCCCGCTTCCTGCGCGGGCTGGGCGTGGGGCCGGAGGCGCGGGTCGGCCTCTGCGTCGAACGCACGCCGGACATGATCGTGGCCATGCTGGGCATCCTGGAGGCCGGCGGCGCCTATCTGCCCCTCGACCCGGCCTATCCCCGGGAAAGGGTGGAGCTGATGCTCGCCGACGGCGGGGCCGCGGCGCTGGTGACCGAGTCGGCCCTCGCCGGCGATCTGCCTGCTTTCGCCGGACCGGTCGTGCTCCTCGACAAGGATCGGGAGCGGATCGACGCGGCCGTCGAGCCCCCCGACGCCACGTCCGAGGCGGATGAGACCAACCTTGCTTACGTCATCTTCACTTCGGGCTCGACCGGCCGGCCCAAGGGGGTGGCCATCGAGCACCGCAGTGCCGTCACCCTGGTGGGCTGGGGCCTGGAGACCTTCCCGCCGGGGTCCCTGGAAGCGTCGCTGGCGGCGACGTCGATCTGTTTCGACATCTCGGTCTTCGAGATCTTCGTGCCCCTCGCCACGGGGGGCCGGCTGATCGTGGTCCCCAATGTGCTGGCCCTGCCGGAGCTGGCGGAAGAGGTCACCATCGTCAACGCCGTCCCCTCGCCCATGGCCGAGGTGGCCGGCGGCCCGTTCCCTGCAAGGCTCCGCGTCGTGAACCTGGGCGGCGAGCCGTTGAAGCCGGACCTCGTCGACCGGATCTACGCCCACCCCCAGGTGGAGCGCGTCTACAACCTCTACGGCCCGACCGAGGACACGACCTACTCGACCTTCCTGCGGGTGCCGAGGGGCGCCTCGCGGGTCACCGTCGGCCGGCCCGTCGCGGACACCCAGGCCCGGGTGCTGGGGCGGTCCGGCGAGCTCCTGCCGGCCGGGGTGCCCGGCGAGCTGTTCCTGAGCGGCGGCGGCCTGTCGCGGGGCTATCTCGGGCGGCCGGAGCTGACGGCGGAGCGTTTCCTCCCCGATCCCCACGGTCCGCCCGGCGCGCGGATGTACCGCACCGGCGACCGCATACGCCTCCTGCCGGACGGCCAGCTCGACTACCTGGGGCGCTTCGACCACCAGGTCAAGATCCGCGGCTTCCGCATCGAGCTGGGGGAGATCGAGTCCGCCCTGGAGAGGCATCCGGCGGTGCGGCAGGCGGTGGCCGTCGTGCGCACGGACGGGCCACTGGGGGCCCGGCTGGTGGGCTATGTGGCGCCGGAAGAGCCTACGGACGAGGATCTGCCGGCGGTGCTCGCCGCCTATCTGCGCGAGATCCTGCCGGACGTCATGATCCCCACCGTGTGGATGGTCCTGCCGGCGCTTCCCCTGTCGCCCAACGGCAAGGTGGACCGCCGGGCGCTGCCGGACCCCGAGCGGCCGGACTCGGCGGGCGCCGGCGCGCCCCGCACTCCGGCCGAAGAGCGGATGGCGGCGATCTGGAGCGAGGTGCTCGGCGTCGCCGGCGTGGGCGCGGACGACGACTTCTTCGATCTCGGCGGCCATTCCCTGCTCGCCACCCAGGTGGCGTCGCGCGTCCAGGAGGCGTTCGGCGCCCACCTGCCGCTGCGCAGGATGTTCGAGGCCTCCACCCTGGCCGCCATGACCGCGGCCGCCCTCGGCTCCATGGGCGCCGGCGCGCCCCCGCCGCCGATCCGCCGGGCGCCGCGGGACGGCGACCTGCCGCTCTCCTTCGCCCAGGAGCGCCTCTGGCTGATCGACCGCCTGCAACCCGGCGGCTCGGCCTACAACATCCCGCTGTCGCTGCTCGCCGAAGGCCGTCTCGACGTGGCGCGCCTGGCCGCCGCGCTCTCCGGCCTGGCGTGCCGGCACGAGGTGCTGCGCACCGTCTTCGCCGAGCGCGGCGGCGCGCCGGTCCAGGTGGTGCTGCCCGAAGCGGACGTCCCGCTGCCCGTGATCGACCTGGCGGGTCTGCCCGAGGAACGGCGCGAGCCGGAAGCCCGGCGTCTGGCGGCCGGCGAGGCCGCGCGTCCGTTCGACCTCGCCCGCGGGCCGCTGCTGCGGGGCCTGCTGATCGAGCTGGACCCGCGGCGCTCCTGGCTGCTCCTCAGCCTCCACCACATCGTCGCGGACGGCTGGTCCATGGGTGTGCTGGTGCGGGAGGTCAAGGCTCTCTACGCCGGCTCGCCGCTGCCCGAGCTGCCGGTCCAGTACGCCGACTTCGCGGTCTGGCAGCGCGGCTGGCTGGAGGGCGAGGTCCTGGAGGGGCAGCTCGCCTGGTGGCGCGAGAGGCTGCGCGGCGTTCCCTCGACGCTGGAGCTGCCGCTCGACCGTCCACGGCCGCCGCTGCCCTCCGCGCGCGGCGGCGAGCATGCCTTCGCGCTGGACGGCGGCTTGTCCCGCGATCTCGCCGGGCTCGCCCATCGCGAGGGGGTCACGACGTTCATGGTCCTGGCGGCCGGCCTGTTCGCCCTGCTGTCGCGCCTGGCGGGGCAGAGCGACCTGGCCTTCGGCTCGCCGATCGCCAACCGGCACCACCTGGAGACCGAGGGGCTGATCGGCTTCTTCGTCAACACCCTCGTGCTGCGGGCGGACCTCTCGCGGGCCGGCGGCTTCCAGGATCTGCTGCGCCAGGTGCGGGAGATCACCCTGGGGGCCTACGCGCACCAGGACCTCCCCTTCGAGAAGCTGGTGGACGAGCTGCAGCCCGAGCGGGACCTCACCCGCTCGCCGTTCTTCCAGGTCGTGCTGGCGCTCCAGAACGCGCCGCTGCCCCGGACCGACCTCGGCGAGGCGCGCCTCACCCCCCAGGAGACCCCGACCGGCTTCGCCAAGTTCGACCTCACCTTCCTCTTCGCCGAGGAGGAGGACGGCCGGCTGACCTGTCTGCTGCAATACGCTTCCGACCTGTTCGACCCGCCGACCGTGGTGCGCTACGCGCGGCATCTCGCCACCCTGCTGGAAGATCTGGCCGCCCGTCCCCAGGGCCGGTTGGCCGCGGCCTCCCTGCTCACCGGCGAGGAGCGGCAGCAGATCCTCCGGGAGTGGAACGACACCCGCCGCGAATGGGAAGGCGACCCGGCCTTGCACCAGCTCTTCGAACGGCAGGCCGACCTCCGGCCCGAGGCGCTGGCGGCGATCAGCGGCGGCGAGACCGTCACCTACGGCGAGCTGGAGGCCCGGGCCAACCGCCTGGCCCACTACCTGCGGCGGCTGGGCGTCCGGCGGGGAGAGCCGGTGGGGCTCTGGATGGCCCGCTCCCTGGACCTGCTGACCGCCGTGCTGGGCATCCTCAAGTCCGGGGCGGTCTACGTGCCCCTGGATGCCGGCTGGCCGGCGGAGCGGGTGGAGACGATCCTGAGCGGGACGGGGACGCGCGTGCTGGTGGCCGGCCGGGACTTCGCGGCGGACTCTCTGGAGTGTGTGGTGTACCTGATCGACCCCACCCTGGCGGCGGCTCCCGCGGAACGGCCGGCACCCTGGGCCGGGCCGGACGATCCCGCCTACCTGATCCACACCTCGGGCTCGACCGGCGTGCCCAAGGGGATCATCGTCCGCCACCGCTCGGCGGTGAACACCCTGCGCTGGAACAACGAGACCCTGGAGATCGGCCCGGGGGACCGGCACCTGTTCGTCAACTCGATCTCCTTCGACCTGTCGATCTACGACATGCTGGGCATGCTGGGGGCCGGGGCGACCGTGCGGGTGGCCGCCGAGGACGAGCTGCGCGATCCGGAGCGCCTGGCGGGCATCCTGCGCCACGAGGGGATCACCACCTGGAATTCCGCGCCGGTCGCCCTGCAGCAGCTCGTGCCCTTCTTCCCGCCGCCGGGGGAGGGGAGGAGCCTGCGCCGCGTCTTCCTGGCCGGCGACTGGATCCCCCTGTCGCTGCCGGACCTGGTGCGGACGGCGTTCCCCGGCGTGGTCATCGGCAACTTCGGCGGCGCCACGGAGACCAGCGTCTGGTCCAACTGGTTCCGCGTCGACGAGGTCGATCCGTCCTGGGCGGGCATCCCCTACGGCCGGCCGCTCCAGAACACCCGCTACTATGTCCTGGACGGGGCCCTGAGCCCCTGCCCGCCGGGGGTGCCGGGGGACAACCACATCGGCGGCGGCTGCCTCGCCTTCGGCTACGCCGGCCAGCCGGCGCTGACGGCGGAGCGGTTCATCCCCGATCCGTTCGCGGACGAGCCCGGCTCCCGCATGTACGCCACCGGCGACCGCGCGCGCTTCCGGCCCGACGGCACCATGGAGTTCCTGGGGCGGGTGGACCACCAGGTCAAGGTCCGCGGCTACCGGATCGAGCTGGGAGAGATCGAGGCGGCGCTGGCGCGCCATCCGGGCGTCCGCGAGGCGGTCGCGCTGGCCCGCGAGGACGTGCCCGGGGAGAAGCGGCTGGTGGCCTACGTGGTGCTGTCCGGGCGGCCCGCGCCGGAGACGGAGGAGCTGCGGGAAGCCCTGGCCCGGACGCTGCCGGAGTACATGGTCCCCTGGACCTACGTTTTCCTGGACGCCCTGCCGGTGACGGCCAACGGCAAGCTCGACCGTCGGGCCCTGCCGGCTCCCGGCGCGGCGGGCGCCGGCGAGATAGAGTATGTCGCCCCCCGCAACGAGCTGGAGAAGGCCGTCGCCGCCGCCTGGCGGGAGGTGCTGGGCGTCGAGCGCGTGGGGGTCCATGACAACTTCTTCGAGACCGGGGGCAGCTCGCTGCTGATCGTCAAGCTCCACGCCCGGCTCAAGGAGACCCTGGGGCTGGACATCCCGGTGATGGAGCTGTTCCGCCACAGCACCGTGGACGCCCTGGCCCGCAAGCTGGCGGAAGAGGAGCCGGCCGCCCAGGAGGCGAGGACCGGGGAGATCCGGGAGCGGGCGAAGACCCGCCAGGACGCCCTGCGCCAGCTCCGGCAGGCCCGCAGCGAAAGGAAACCGAGATGAGCATCGCCGTCGTCGGCCTGTCCGGCCGTTTTCCCGGCGCCCGCAATGTCGAGGAGCTCTGGCGCAACCTCCTCGCCGGCGTCGAGTCCATCTCCTTCTTCAGCGAGGAGGAGGTGATCGCCGAGGGGGTCGATCCCGCCCTGGTGCGCGATCCGGCCTACGTGCGGGCCAGGGGCGTGCTCGACGGCGTCGAGCTGTTCGAGCCGGCCTTCTTCGGCTTCACTCCCCGGGAGGCGGAGCTGATGGACCCGCAGCAGCGGCTCCTCCTGGAGTGCGCCTGGGAGGCCCTGGAGGACGCCGGGGTCGATCCCGAGCGCTTCCGGGGCCGCGCCGCGGTCTACGTCGGCACCGGCACGGCCTCGTACCTGCTGAGCAACCTGCTGCCGAACATGGCGGAGCTGCAGAAGACGGGCGGGCTGCAGGTGCTGGTCCTCAACGACCGCGACTTCGCCGCCACCCGCCTCTCCTACAAGCTCAACCTGCGGGGGCCGAGCGCAGTCGTGCAGACCGCCTGCTCGACCTCGCTGATGGCCGTCCACATGGCCTGCCAGTCGCTGCTCGCGGGCGAGGCCGACCTGGCCCTGGCCGGCGGTGCGTCCGTCGGCGTGCCCCAGAAGGAGGGCTACCTGTACCAGGAGGGGAGCATCTCCTCGCCCGACGGCCACTGCCGCTCCTACGACGCCGGGGCGGGGGGCTCGGTGTTGGGCAACGGCGCCGGCGTGGTGGCGCTCAAGCGCCTGGCGGACGCCCTGGCGGACGGCGACACGATCCACGCGGTGATCCTGGGCTCGGCGGCCAACAACGACGGCTCGGCCAAGGTGGGTTTCACCGCCCCCAGCATCGAGGGTCAGGCCGAGGTGATCGCCGAGAGCCTGCTGATGGCCGGCGTCGAGGCGGACACCGTCGGCTACGTCGAGGGACACGGCAGCGCCACGACCCTGGGCGACCCTATCGAGGTGGCGGCCCTGTGCCAGGCCTTCGGGCAGGCCGGTCACGGCGGCCGGCCCGTCGCCCTGGGATCGGTCAAGAGCAACGTCGGCCATCTCAACACGGCGGCCGGGGTGGCGGGGCTGATCAAGACCGTCCTGGCGCTCCGGCACGGGACGATCCCGCCCAGCCTGCACTTCGAGCGGCCCAATCCGCAGCACGAGTTGGGAGCCTTCTACGTGCCCACCGAGGCGATCCCCTGGCCGGCGGACCTCTCGCCGCGCCGCGCCGGCGTCAGCTCCTTCGGCCTCGGCGGCACCAACGTCCACGTGGTCCTGGAGGAGGCGCCCGCGGCCGAGCCGTCCGGCCCGTCCCGGACCTGGCAGCTCCTGCCGCTCTCGGCCCGCACCCCGACGGCTCTGGAAACCCAGGCGTCCCGGCTGGCGGACCACCTGGAAGCTCATCCCGCCGAGCTGGCGGACGTTGCCTTCACCCTCCAGGCGGGGCGCAAGGCCTTCGCCCACCGCCGGGCCGTGGTCTGCCACGACGTCGCCGGCGCCGTGGCCGCCCTCAGGGAGGGACGGGGCGCGGTTGGTCAGTTCGAGGGGAGCGAGCGGCCCGTGGCCTTCCTCTTCCCCGGCCTGGGAGACCACTACGTGGACATGGGCCGGGAGCTCTACGAGACCGAGCCCGCCTACGCCGCCGAGGTGGACCGCTGCGCGGAGATCCTGAAACCGCACCTGGGAGTCGACCTCCGCGAGGTGCTGTTCTCGCCCGGTCCGTGGGCTCCCGGCGACGGAGAGCGCAAGACGGATTTGCGGGCCCTGCTGGGCCGGGGGAACGAGCCCCGGAGCGAGGCGTCCCGCCGGCTGGACCGCACCGAATTCGCCCAGCCGGCTGTCTTCGTGGTCGAGCACGCCCTGGCGAAGCTGCTGATGTCCTGGGGAATCCGCCCGCAGGCCATGATCGGCTACAGCGTCGGCGAGTACGTGGCCGCCTGCCTCTCCGGCGTGTTGACGCTGGAGGACGCACTGGCCCTGGTGGCGAAGCGGGCGAAGCTGATCCAGGATCTCCCCGGCGGCGCCATGCTGGCCGTTCCCCTCCCGGAAACCGAGGTCCGGCCGTCGCTGGGAGAGGGGCTCGCGGTCTGCGCCACCAACGGACCGCACCTGACCGTCGTCGGCGGGCCGGAGGAGACGGTGGCGGACCTGGAGCGGCGGCTGGGTGAGAGGGGCGTCGTTTGTATCCGGCTCACCACCACCCACGCCTTCCACACACCCATACTGGAGCCGGCCATGGCCGCCCTGACGGAGCTGGCGCGCGGGGCGCGGGTGGAGGCGCCGAAGATCCCCTATCTCTCCAACGTCACCGGCACCTGGATCACCGCCGCCGACCTCCAGGACCCCTGCTATTGGGCCCGGCACATGACGCAGCCTGTCCGTTTCTCCGAGGGGCTCGCCGAGCTGCTCCGGGACGCGGACCGGGCGATGCTGGAGGTCGGGCCGGGAGGGACCCTCTCCGCGCTGGTCCGCCAGCATCCGGAGGCCGGAGCCGGCCGGGTCGCGGCGAGCGCGATGCGGCGGCAGAGCGAGACAGGCTCGGACGCCGCCATGCTCCTGGAGGCGGCCGGCCGCCTCTGGGTCGAGGGCGTGCCGGTGGACGCCGAGGGCCTCTTCGCCGGCCAGCGCCGGCGGCGGGTGCCGCTGCCCACCTATCCCTTCGAGCGCCAGCGCTGCTGGATCGACCCGCCCCGGGACGGCGGTCCGGTCCGGCCCGCGGCCAAGGCCGTCCGCGAGCCCGACCTGGCGGACTGGTTCTATGTCCCCCTCTGGAAGCAGACCGCGCCGGTGTCCGCGATGGCCGCCGCCGATCCGGAGCCCGCGAGCTGGCTGGTCTTCCTCGACCGCCAGGGGCGCGGCGGGGCGCTCGCCTCCCGCCTGGAGAGGGAGGGCCGGAACGTGGTCACCGTTGCCGCCGGCGGCGCCTTCCACGCCGAAGGGGCCGCCGTCGTCGTCGATCCCGCGCGGCGCGAGGACTATGAAGCCCTGGTTCATCACCTGCGGGAGGGGAGCGGCCTGCCGACGCGCATCGCCCATCTCTGGGGCCTGGACGAGACCACCCTGGAGACCGGCCTGCTGAGCCTCGTCTACCTGGAGCAGGCCCTGACGGCCTCCGGCGCCGACGGGCCGGCCATCCGCATCGCCATGGCGGGGCATCCCCTGCACGAGGTCTTGGACGGCGATGCGGTGGACCCGGCCAGGGCCGCCGTGGCGGGCGCCTGCCGGGTGGTCCACCAGGAGTCGTCCCGCCTGACCTGTTTCAGCCTGGACGCCCCGCCGGACGAGCAGCTCGCCGGCCGGGTCCTGGCCGAGCTGTCCCGCGAGACGCCCGATCCCGTGGTGGCGTACCGGGGCCGGCGGCGCTGGGTCCGCACTTTCGACCGTGTGCGCCTGCCCGCGGCGTCCGCCTCGCCCCTGCGAGAGGCGGGCGTCTACCTGATCACCGACGGCGGCAACGCCGGCGGCGTGGGTGTCGCCGAGATGCTCGCCGGGACGTTCAAGGCGAAGGTGGCCCTCGTGCTGCCCCCCGCCTTCCCGGCCCGGGAGCTATGGGAGAGCTGGCCCGACGATCCGGGACAGGACCTGGTCGGGGCCGTGATCCGGCGCCTGCTGGCCCTGGAGCCGGACGTCATGGTCCTGAGGACCGATGTGCGCTCGGCCGTGGAGCAGGCCCGGGCGCGTTTCGGCGCCCTGGACGGCGCGTTCCACACTCCGGGCCAGTTCACCGGCGGCCTGATCCAGCTCAAGACCCGCGAGACCCTGGCCGCCGCCCTGACCCCGGTGGAGCAGGGAGCCCGGGAGCTCCTGGCCGCGCTGGAGGGCGATCCGGCTTTCGTCGTCCTGATGTCCTCCACGCTGGCCTTCACCGGCGGTCTGGGCCAGGTGGACCTCGCCGCGGCGGGCGCCTGGCTCGACGCCCTGGCGCAGTCCCTGTCTGAAGGCCGGCGCGTGATCGCCGCCCACTGGGACCCCTACCAGTGGAACGCCTGGCTCGCCGGGGGGCTCGGCGCCGTGGTCCCGGCCGGGCAGCAGGGCGTGGACGTGCAGGCGGCGGCCTTGCCGGTGGCGGCGAGCGGCGAGGCCTTGCTGCGGCTGCTGGCCTCGGGCCTGCCCCGGGCCGTGGTGTCCGCCCGGGACCTGGAGACCGTCATCGCGGAGACGGACGCCCTCACCGCCGAGAGCTTCTTCGCGCAGATGGCCCCGGCGCGCCGCGGCGAGAAGGCGCAGCGCCCCGGGATCTCCACTCCTTACGTGGCCCCCAGGAACGAGCGCGAGGAGAAGCTCGCGGCCCTCTGGGAGGAGCTGTTCGGGATCGCGCCCGTCGGCGTCGACGACAACTTCCTCGAGCTGGGGGGCCACTCGCTGCTGGCGATCCAGATGGTCACCCAGATCCGCATCCTCTTCGACGCCGACCTGCCGGTCACCGCCCTGTTCGAGGCGCCGACCGTGGCCGGACTGGCGAAGGCCGTGGCCCGCGCCATGGGGGAGGAGTCCACCGAGGACCTGGAAGCCCTCCTGGCCCTGGTCGAGGGGCTCTCCCCCGAGGACGCCGCCCGCAGGCTGGCGGAGATGGGCGTTTGAGCGTCGCGGACCGCCTCTCGGCCCTGACGCCGGAGCAGCGCGCCCTCTTCGAGGCGCTGCGGCGCCAGCAGCGGGAGAGCCAGGCCGCGCTGCATCCGCCGCCGGTGCGCCGCGTCACCGGTCCGGACGCCGCCGGCGACTGGCCCCTGTCCATCGACCAGGAGCGGCTCTGGCGGATGCACCGCGACCGCCCCGATCTGATCTCCTGGAACGTCGACGCCGCCAGCCGCGTGACGGGGGACATCGACGTGCCCGCCCTCGACGCCGCCCTGCGCGAGGTGGTCCGCCGCCACGCCGCCCTGCGGACCGCCTTCCCGGTGGTGGACGGCCGTCCGGTGCAGCGGGTCGGCGAAGGGGCGGACGTGGGCTTCTCGGTGATCGATCTGTCGGCGCTGCCGCCGGAAGCGCGGGAGACCGAAGGGCGCCGGGCCATGTTCGACCGCACGCGCGCCGTCTTCGACCTGGAGCGCGGGCCGCTGATCTGGGCCGTCCTGGTCCGCCTGGCGGCGGCAGACCATTTCTGGCTGCTCACGGTCCACCACACCGCGACCGACTGGATTACCTTCCAGATCATTTTCCAGGAGCTGATGGCGCTGTACGAGGCCGCCCTCGCCGGCGCCCCGAGCCCCTTCCCCGAGCCGGCGCTGCAGTTCCCCGACTACGCGGTCTGGGAGCGCGAGTGGTGGAGCGGCGAGGCGCTGGAAGAGTATGCCGGCTTCTGGCGGCGCGAGCTGGCGGGGTTTCCCCTCGCCCTCGACCTGCCGGCAGACCGGCCGCGCCCGCCCGTCCAGAGCCAGCGCGGCGGCATGATCCCTTTCAGCAGCGGTCCCGAGCCGGCCCACCGGTTGCGCGCCCTGGCCCGCAAGGAAGGGGTCACGACCTTCATGGCCCTGCTGGCCGTCCTCGACGCCCTGCTGTTCCGCCTCACCGGCCGGGAAAAGATCGTGGTGGGATCGAACAGCGCCAACCGTCCCCGGCCGGAGCTGGAGCCGGTGGTGGGCCTGTTCCTCACCCAGGTGCCGTTCGCCGTGGACCTCGCCGGCGATCCCACCTTCCGCGAAACGCTCGCCCGGGTCAAAAAAGCCTCCCTCGCCGCCTACACCCACCAGAACATGCCGTTCGACCGGCTGGTGGAGGTCCTGGCGCCGGACGCCGGCCCGGAACGCAACCCGGTGGTGCAGGTGCTTCTCCTGGTCCTCGGCGGGCACAGCCACGGGCAGGGGGAAGGCCTGGAGTCCGAGGCGACGCCGCTCTTCGACGGCAATTCGCGCTGGGACCTGATGTTCGGGCTCTACGACTTCGACGACCTGGGGTTCTCCGGGCCGGTGGAGCTCAACGCCGACCTGTTCGACCGCGCCACGGTGGAGCGGTGGCTCGCCCTGTTCCGTCTCATCCTCGACCGGGTGGTGGCCGATCCGGACGTGCGGCTCTCCATGCTCCCGGCCCTCGAGGAGGTGACGGCATGACCCTGACCGATCGCATCGCGGCCCTGACGCCGGAGCAGCGGGCGCTGTTCGAAAAGCTGCGGGAGAAGCAGAGCCAGGCCGCCCGTGTCCATCAGCCGCCGCCGGTCCGCAGGGTGAGCGGCCCGACGGGAGAGGGGGACTGGCCCCTGTCGCTCGACCAGGAACGCTTCTGGTTCATGGAGCAGCTCCACCCGGGGGGAGCGGGGCTCAACATGGCGGCGGCCACCCGCATGCGCGGCCCGGTCTCCGTGCCGGTGGTGGCGGCGGCCCTCAACGAGATCGTCCGGCGGCACGCCGCCTGGCGCACCACCTTCCCCGTCCTCGACGGCGCCCCCGTGCAGCGGGTGGCCGCCGCGCGGCGGCAGCGTCTGACCGTCGTCGATCTCTCGACCCTGCCGGAGGCCCGCCGCGAGCCCGCGGCCCTGTGCCTGCTGAGGGAAGAGTCCGCCGCCCCCTTCGACCTGGAACGGGGGCCGCTGGTGCGGGCGAGCCTGGTCCGGCTGGCGGCGGAGGACCACATCTGCCTGCTCACCGTCCATCACCTGGTGGCGGACTTCCTCTCGTTCCAGATCGTCTGGGGCGAGCTGGCGGTCCTCTGCGAGGCCTTCGCGGCGGGCCGCCGTCCCGCCCTGCCCGAGCCGCCGGTCCAGTACTCCGACTTCGCCGTCTGGCAGCGCGAGTGGCTCCAGGGCGAGGTCCTGGAGAGCCTGGAGTCCTGGTGGCGCGAGCGGCTGGAGGAGTTCCCCCTGGCCCTGGAGCTGCCCACGGACCATCCGCGGTCGTCCACCCCGCGGATGCGCGGCGGCCAGCTCATGGCGAGCGCGTCCCGCGAGCTGGCCGAATCCCTGCGCGGCCTCGCCCGCCAGGAGGGGGCCACTCTCTTCATGGCCGTGCTGGCCTGCTTCGCGGCGCTGCTCCACCGGCTGTCGGGCCAGGAACGCCTGATCCTGGGCGCCAACAACGCCAACCGCAACCGGCCGGAGATCGCGCCGGTCGTCGGCCTCCTGCTGACCCAGGTGCCGTTCCCCATCGACCTCTCGGGCGACCCGAGCTTCCGCGAGCTGCTGGCGCGGGTCCGGCAGTCGTCCCTCGGCGCTCTCGCCCACCAGGACCTGCCCTTCGGCAAGCTGGTCGAGGCGGTCCATCCGGAGCGCGACACCAGCCGCCAGCCGATCATCCAGGCCCTCGCCCAGGTGCTCGACATGCAGCAGGCCGCGCAGGCGGAGATGGCCGGCGTCTCCTTCGAGTCCCTGAACGCCTACGACGGCAACGCCCGCTACGACCTGATGCTCACGCTGTTCGACCAGCCCGGCGGCCTGGCCGGCCCCTTGGAGTACGACGCCGACCTGTTCGATCCCCCGACGGCGCGGCGCCTCCTGGAGCTGTTCTACCTGCACATGGAGACGGCCGCGGCCAATCCCGATCTGCGGATCTCGGACTTCCCCGTCTTGACGCCGGAGGCCCGGCACCAGGTCCTGGCGGAGTGGAACGACACCGGCACTCCCGGCGCCGGCTGGACGGTGCCGCAGGTCTTCGCGGCGGTGGCGGCGCGGGCGCCGGACGCTACGGCGGCGGTGTGCGGCGGCGAGGCTCTCTCCTTCGGCGAGCTGGACCGGCGGGCCGACCTTCTGGCCTACCGCCTGCGCGCCCTGGGCGTCGGACCCGAGGTGCTGGTGGGCATCGCCCTGGAACGCTCGGTCGACCTGCTGGTCGCCATGCTCGGCGTGTTGAAGTCCGGCGGCGCTTACCTGCCGCTGGACCCCGGATATCCCGCCGAGCGCCTGGCCTTCATGCTCCAGGACTGCGGCGTGCGGATCCTGCTCTCCCACACCCGGCTGACCGCGGCGCTGCCCCGGACCGACGCCGAGGTCCTGCCGCTGGACGCCCTGGATTGGACCGGCGAGCCCGGCGAGCCGGCCTGGCAGGCCTGGCCGGCGGACGAGGACAGCCTCGCCTACGTCATCTATACCTCCGGTTCGACGGGCCGGCCCAAGGGCGTCCAGGTCACCCGGAGGACGCTGGCCAACCTCCTCGAATCCATGCGTCGGGAGCCGGGCCTGGGACCCGACGACGTCCTGCTCTCCGTCGCCTCTCCGTCCTTCGACATGTCGGTCCCGGAGCTCTACCTGCCCTTGCTGGTGGGCGCCCGCCTCGATATCGCCTCGGCCGAGGAGGCCGGCGACGGCGCGCAGCTCCTGCGGCGCATCCACGCCGGCGGCGTCACCGTGGTGCAGGCGACCCCCTCGACCTGGCGCATGCTGCTCGACGCCGGCTGGGAGGAGACCGACCGGCTCCGCGTGGCCTGGACCGGCGCCGAGGCCCTCCACCCTGACCTCGCCGCCCACCTGCACCGGCGTGCCGAGGAGGTCTGGAACCTCTACGGCCCCACCGAGATCACGGTCTGGGCCGCCGCCCTGCGCATCGGGGAGGATGGCGCCGGCGTGCTGCCCATCGGCGGGCCCATGGCCAACACCCGCATCCACATCCTCGATCCACGGATGCGGCCGCTGCCCGCGGGCGTGCCGGGCGAGATCTTCATCGGCGGTGGCGGCGTGTCCCGGGGCTACCTCGGACGGCCCGATCTGACGGCCGAGCGCTTCGTGCCCGACCCGTGGAGCGTCCAGACCGGCGGGCGGCTGTACCGCACGGGCGATCTTGGCCGCTTCCTGCCCGACGGTCGCATCGACTTCCTCGGCCGCGCCGACTTCCAGGTCAAGATCCGCAGCCACCGCATCGAGCTGGGCGAGATCGAGGCCGTGCTGATGCAGGCCCCTGGCGTGGCGCAGGCCGTGGTGGCGGCCCGCGGCGACCAGGGCGACCTCCGCCTGGTGGCCTACGTCGTGCCGGCCGACGGCGCGGCCCCCTCCCAGGCCGAGCTGCGCGCCTTCCTGCGCGAACGGCTGCCGGAGTACATGGAGCCCTCGGCCTTCGTCACCTTGACGGCCCTGCCGTTGACGCCCACCCGCAAGGTGGACCGCAAGGCCCTGCCCGCGCCCGAGGCCGAAGCCGTGGCCGGGACCTACACCGCCCCGCGCAACCCGGTCGAGGAGGTGCTGGCCGGCATCTGGGCCGAGGTCCTGCATGTCGAGCAAGTGGGCGTCGACGACAACTTCTTCGCCCTCGGCGGACACTCCCTCCTCGCCACCCAGGTGGCCACCCGGATGCGCCACTCCCTGGGCGTCGAAGTGCCTGTGCGGACCATCTTCCAGGCGCCGACCGTGGCGGATCTGGCCCTGACGGTCGAGGAGGCGCTGGCCGGGGAAGGGGGCGTGGCCCCGCCTATCCGCCCCGTGCCCCGGGACCGCGAGCTCCCTCTCTCCTTCGCCCAGGAGCGGCTCTGGTTCATCGACCAGTTGACCCCCGGCCTGGCCGCCTACAACATCTTCGTCCCCCTGGCGGCGCGGGGGGACCTCTCCGTCCCCGCCCTGGAGGCCGCCCTGGGCGAGGTGGCGCGCCGCCACGAGAGCCTGCGCACGACCTTCCAGGCGCCGGCGGGCAAACCCGCCCAGGTCGTCGCCCCTTTCGCCGGCTGGTCCCTGCCCATGGCCGACCTCTCGGCCCTGCCGGCGGCGGCGCGGTCCGCCGAAGCGCGGCGGCTGGCGGGCGAGGAGGCGGCGCGGCCCTTCGATCTCCAGAAAGGCCCGCTCCTCCGCGCCACCCTGGTGCGCTCGCGGCCTGACGACCACGCCCTGCTCCTCAACATCCACCACATCGCCGCCGACGGCTGGTCCACCGGCGTGCTGGTGACCGAGGTCGCGGCCCTCTACCGCGCGGCCCTGGAGGGGGCGCCGTCGCCGCTGCCGGAGCTGCCCGTCCAGTACGCCGATTTCGCCGTCTGGCAGCGCGAGTGGCTGACCGGCGAGGCGCTGGAACGGCAGCTCGCCTACTGGCGGGAGCGGCTGGCGGGAGCCCCGATCCTGGACCTGCCCACCGACCGGCCGCGGCCGGCGCGCGGCTCCCGGGGGATCGTCGAGCCGTTCGCCGTCCCCCCGGAGACCGCCCGGGGCCTGGCGGCTCTCGCCCGGCGCGAGGGCGCCACCCTGTTCATGCTCCTGCTCGCCGCGTTCCAGGCGTTCCTCGGCCGCCATGCCGCGCAGGAGGATGTCGTCGTCGGCTCGCCCATCGCCAACCGCAACCGGCAGGAGATCGAGCCCCTGATCGGGTTCTTCGTCAACAGCCTGGTGCTGCGGGGGGATCTGGCGGGCGATCCGCCGTTCCGGGAGTGGCTCGCCCAGGTCCGGCGCAGGGCGCTGGAGGCCTATTCGCACCAGGACCTCCCCTTCGAACGGCTGGTGGAGGAGCTGAAGCCCGACCGCCAGGCGGGGCGGAACCCGCTCTTCCAGGCCCTGTTCGCGCTCCAGAACGCTCCTCTCGGCCGGCTGGATCTGCCCGGCCTCTCCCTCGCTCCGGTGGAGCACGGCTTCGCGACCACCCGCTTCGATCTGGAGCTGATGCTCTGGGAAGACGAGGCGGGGATCTCCGGCGCCTTCACCACCAACGCCGACCTTTTCGATCCGTCCACCTTGCGGCGTCTGGCGTCGCATTTCGGGACGCTCGTCGGCGGGTTGCTGGAGGATCCCGGCCGCCGCCTCTCGGAGCTCCCCTGGCTGGGCGAGGCCGAGCGGCACCAAGCCCTGCGCGAGTGGAGCGACACCGCCGCGGCCCTGCCGCCGGTCAGCTTGGCCGTGCTGTTCGCCGAGCAGGCGGCGCGCCGGCCGGACGCCGTGGCCGTCTCCTCCGTGGAGGGGGACCTCACCTTTGCCGAGCTGGACCGCCGGTCCGGCCGGCTGGCCCGGCGCCTCGCCGCGCTCGGCGTGGGCCCCGAGGTGGTCGTGGCCCTGGCGGCGGAGCGCTCCCTCGCCGCGGTCGTCGGCCTGCTGGGGATCGTCAAGGCCGGCGGCGCCTATCTACCTCTGGATCCGGACTATCCGCAGGAGCGCCTGGCCTGGATGATGGCCGACGCCGGAGCCCGGGTGCTCCTCGGCCCGGCCGACCGCCTGCCGGAAGCTCCGGAAGGAGTCCGGGTCCTCCCCCTGGACGCCGATCCGGCGGACGCCGGGGGACCCGATCCCGCGCCGCCTCCGGCGGACGCGCTGCTCTACGTCCTCTACACCTCCGGCTCCACCGGGCGGCCCAAGGGGGTGGCGGTCACCCACCGCAGCGTGGTCCGGCTGGTGCGGGAGAGCCGCTTCGCGGACCTCGGGCCGGAGCAGGTCTTCCTGCAGCTCGCGCCGCTCTCCTTCGACGCCTCGACGCTGGAGATCTGGGCGCCGCTGGCCAACGGCGGCCGGCTGGTCCTGTTCCAGCGGGAGCGGGTCTCCCTGGAGGATCTGGGAGACGTCCTGAAGGAGCACGGGATCACCACCCTCTGGCTCACCGCCGGGCTCTTCCACCCGATGGTGGACCACCAGCTTGCGGCCCTGCGCCCGGTCCGCCAGCTCCTGGCCGGCGGCGACGTGCTGTCTCCGGACCACGTGAGGCGTGCCCTGGAAGAGCTGCCGGGAACCACCCTGATCAACGGCTACGGGCCCACGGAGATGACCACGTTCACCTGCTGCCACCCCATGACCTCGGCGGCGGAGGTTGGAGCTCCGGTTCCCCTGGGGAGGCCGATCGGCAACACCCGGGTCCTTATCTTCGACGATGGCCTGCGCCCCGTGCCGGTGGGCGTCCGAGGCGAGCTCTGCGCGGGCGGCGAGGGCCTCTCCCGGGGCTACCTCGGCCGCCCGGACCTTACGGCCGAGCGCTTCGTGCCCGACCCGTTCTCGGCCGAGCCCGGCGCCCGCCTGTACCGGACCGGCGACGTCGCCCGCTTCCTGGCCGACGGCCGGATCGAGTTCGGCGGCCGGCGGGACGGCCAGGTCAAGCTCCGCGGCTTCCGGGTCGAGCTGGGCGAGGTGGAGAGCGCCCTCGCCCGCCATCCCGGCGTGCGCGAGGCCGTGGTGACGGTGCGCGAGGACGGCGGCGACCGCAGGCTCGTGGCCTATCTGGTGCCGCGTCCGGCGGAGACGTCCGCCGGGCAGGATCTGGTGCCGGAGGTGCGGGGCTGGCTGGCCGGCGAGCTGCCGGGTTTCATGATCCCCGCGGCCTTCGTGGTCCTGGACGCCCTGCCGCTGACGCCCAACGGCAAAGTGGACCGCCGCGCCCTGCCCGCCCCGGACCCGGCGGCCGCGCTGACGGCCTACGTGCCGCCTTCGACTCCCCTGGAGGAGCTGGTCGTCGAGGTCTGCGCCGGGCTTCTGCGTCTCGAGCGGGTGGGCCTGCGGGACAACTTCTTCAACCTGGGGGGCCATTCCCTCCTGGCGACGCAGCTCGTCACCCGTCTCTCCCAGGAGCACGGCCTGCCGGTGACCCTCCCGATGGTGTTCTACACCGCCGACCTGGGCGAGCTGTCGGACCGCATCCTGGAGGAGCTGCTGGGGGATGTCGACGACGCCGAGCTGACCGGGCTGCTGGCGGAGATGGACGGAAGCCCTGGTTCCTGACCCATCCCCGACCTGTGGTAAATTACGCCCTCCGGACGGCGGCCCCCGCCGCTGTCCCCTACCGGGTCCCCATCGTCTAGAGGCCTAGGACTCTGCCCTTTCAAGGCAGCAACGCGGGTTCGAATCCCGCTGGGGATACCATTTAGAATCAGTAACTTACGCTGATTCCCCTCTCCCTCGGAACCCGCCGCACACAATAGGCGCACAATACGGCTCTCACGGGATCGCTCCCGCTGAGGCTCTCCGGACTTTCCGCGTTCCCTTCGGTTTCCCTGGAAAAGACGACCGGCGCCGCGTGGCGCCGGGTTCAACCTCCGTTTCCCGTGAGGGAGCGGACCAACAGACGGCCCGGCGGGGTGCTTGCCACACGTCCGCCGGACCTGACCCGGACAGGAGGACACACCCCATGCCCGAGCTAACCCCGCAGTCTACAACGCCCGCCGAAGCGCTCTCGCCCACCCCGCCGCCCACGGAGCCCCCCGCCGACGATCCGCCGGAGGCACCGCCCGCCATCCCGCCGATCATCGATCCCGCCCACTTCGAGGACTATCCCGCCTTCCGGGAGACGTTTCTGCTGTACTTCTCCGATCCGGAGGCCAGCGCCACCCTCCGGTCCCTGGGAAGCCTGCTGTACGCCCTGGTGCTGGAGTACTGGCAGCACTGGCCCGACCAGCCCGAAGGACTCCTCCGGGCATCTCTGCGCGCCGCCGTGGCCGATCTGCGGCACGTCCAGGGATTCCTCACGGAATGGGCCGGTCCGACCACAGACCACGGGACGCCTCACGGCGAGCACCTTGCCAAGGTCGGGGGCGGCGTGGCCCGGGACCTGGAAGTCTTGGCGGATCGCCTGGAGTCGGAGCTGGGGCCGTGGCGGGGGGAGATCGAACCTCCCACGGAGAGGGGATGAAGCCATGGCTTGGCCGAAGATGGAAAGCAGGTACGCCCCCACCCTGAGCTACACCGTCCCTGCCTCCCGCGATCAGGCGGAGCGCTGGGGAGCCGCCGCGTCGGCCCTGGGAGGGCGGTCTATCGGGACGTGGTTGGCCGAGACGGCGGACGCATCGCTCCGGAATCTGACGACGGCCGGCCGGACTCCGCCCCTCCCGTGGTTCTGGGATCGCGTCCGGGTGCTCGTGACGGACACCAGCACCCGGCCCGAGACCACGCGGGAAATGGAGCTGCACGGCGAGAAGTCAGGGCCGTTCGGCATCTTCAGGGGGGATAGCAGCGGGCCGGGTTCCCCCGGCTGTGGCCTGCATTCCCTGGTCCATCTCCCCACCCGGCGCATCCTGGCAACGCTCCCCGTCCGGAAGTCCTGCAAGGCGCTGGCGTCGGAGCTGGCGGTGCTGCGCGTCGATTGGCAGGAGACGGACCCGGAAAAGGTTCTGGGGAGCGCTCCGGATCGGGAGGCGGTGCAGGAAGTCATCCGGCTGTTCAAGACGCTCACGCGCACGTAGTTTAGGGAAGGGGCGGCCGGCCTCGACGGGGGCCGCCCCATCCTCCCCGGCGCGCGGGTTCCGAGTTGCGACCGCCAGCACCGCGCATAAGGAGCAACCCCCTACCAGGTGAAAGGAAGTTGAGCGCCTCCAGAGGGACGGATGGACGGCCCGCAACGCCAGGTGGGGAAACGGCCGAGAGCGGGCGGTATAAGCGATGGCGGGAGTCGCTTTGCTTCTGGAGGGCACGGGGTACGCGTCCAGACGCCCGCTGAAAGCCTATCGGGCCTCCCCGTTCCCTTCCCCCTTGCTTCAACTGCCAGGGCGCAGAATGGCGCTGAGCGCCTCGATGTAGGGGGGGCTATGCCGGTGATGGCGCCGGGGGGCGAGGAGTAGATGACGCCCGCTGAAAGCCTATCGGGCCTCCCCGTTCCCTTCCCCCTTGCTTCAACTGCCAGGGCGCAGAATGGCGCTGAGCGCCTCGATGTAGGGGGGGGCTATGCCGGTGATGGCGCCGGGGGGCGAGGAGTAGATAGCGCCTCTCTGTACCGGCCCCCACGGAAACAACCGTCCTCCGGAGAGGGCATCTCATCCTTCTCCCCTGGTAGGGCGGAAGCCACGGTAAACCCATCGGAGAGCCGCGCCGAGCAGGTAGACGGCCGTGACTGGGACGGCCCACAGGAGGACAGCTTTGAGTACAAACCACCGTTGCTCACTCGCGTGGTGCTCCCGCAGCTTCGCTTCGAAGATCTCCTTGGGCAACGCCTTTGTACCAGGAGGTTGTAGCGTATCTAAAACAGCTTGGAAGTGCGAATCCCCGGTTGGGTTCGTCGGGTACAGGTTCCAGGCAAACCCAATGACGACCGGCAGATAAATGAGGCTGAGCACGATCCAGAGTCGCTTCCATCCGCTGGGAGCGAGGGAGAGTTTCGGTAGCCCCCGCAACGCCAGCACAAAGCCGACCGTCGCCAGCGCCACCGCCGCGAGCTCGGCGGGCCTCCCGCTCCTGATGCCTTCCGGGGAGAATGGCGGGTAGAACGCCACCACCAGAACAGCGACCGCGGCGGCGGCGAGAACGATGCGTTGAGGAGTGTTCGGAGTGCTCATTTCCTCCCTCTAAAGAGTTTGTCTCCCATGGTAACCCCCGGTGGGGTGGCCGTCCATGGCACCCGCGCGAGCGAAGATCTCCGTCACTTCTCAGAGTGAGACGCGATGAGGCGTGCCAAGGCGTAGAATGGCGGCATGAATTACGCCCAAATGCATCTGCGGAGCGCCGTTGCCGCTCTTGTCACAGAGGAAGGACGAATCAAGGAGCGGCTGTGCTCCGCAGCCCGGAGCCTCCTCGACGGCGAGATGAATAATTTCGACCAGATTCCCCCGGGACTTCAGGCGGACTACAAGACGCTGTGCCAGGAGCTTACCGCTGTGCAACATCCGAAGCTGGGATCCATTGAGGCAACCGTCAATGGTTTGTCGGATTGGGAGGCGAGCAACCTCGCGGGGCGAATTCTGGCTCTCTTTGAGAAGTGGCTGGAGTCTCCCTAACGCACCCCCCGACTGTCCAGGAAGGGGGGCCGCAGGACAGCACATCCCTCGCGCAGGTCCACAACGTCGTCCCCTATCGAGATCGCCCCTCCTGGCGCGTCTGGACGCGTAATTCAGGGATATAAGAGGCGGGGTGACGGGGACACAGAATCCGAGCGTGGAGACAATTGCTCCGTACCATGCGAGGAAGGGGATAGGTGGATTCACGCTCCTATTCTATCCCCCCTTGAGGCCCTTGACAGACTCCGGTGGACGTATAGATACTCAAAGCACGGCTTCCCAGCCGATGCCTGGGCCTAGGGGCTCGCGGTTCGATATACCTAGGCAGCCCCACCGGAGGCTCAATCTCCGGATGCCTCCTCTTCAGGGGCTCGTTTCACGCTGAAGAGCGACCCCGGACACCGAAACCGGAGGGCCAACCGGCAGGCCTCAAAATGACCGGTGGTCTGTGGGACGCCAAAGACTCCCAAAGAAGTAGTAAGCGGGCCGTGAATCGGCCCTAACTCTGAGACCTCCTCCCGCTTGCGGGTGGGCTCATGGCATCCAATGGGAGTTGTTATGTATCAGCATAACGTCTTCGATATAAAGAATTTCTGCCTAACCCATAAGATCTCTCGCTCATTTCTCTACAAGCTGATCGGAGAGGGAAACGGCCCCCGGCTGATGAAGCTCGGCCGGCGCACCCTCATCAGTGCTGAATCGGCGGCCGAGTGGCGGGCTCGAATGGAGGAGAGGACGTTCAGCGCCGGAGAGGGCGCATGAGGACTCTCCGAGCACGAGAGGCACAAAGGACCCCGGGTCAAGCACAGCTCTCGCCCGCTGCCGTGAGGCACCAAAAGAGCGACGTAGAGGCCGGCTGAAAGAGCGCCTCAAGACTCTGCGAAGAAGGTGACGCCCCGGGCGCCTACGGCAGCGAAAAAAATCCTGGCAACGGGCCGGTAGTTGATCCGGTACAGGAATACGTCCAGGTCCAGACGGCGGAGGGAGCAATCCCACCAGACGCAGGGAGCTGCCAAGAAACGAACAGGTCGAGGGCCTCTCTTCCGGGAGGGGAGAGGTAAAGCGGTCTGGGAGGGCAAAGGCCGTACCTGTTCGCCGGGGAGACGGGGCTCCATGTCCCGGCCCAGGCCCGCCGCCGAGGGAATCCTCCCCCTATGGAAGCTTGCCCGTCCAGACGACCGAGGAGAGGAGATTTTGAGAGGGGCCGTCAGGGTACAGCCGCCGGAATCGGCGAGCCTCCTGCCCGGAAAGCGAGCACATGTCCCGACTCGGCCACTTGGCCGAAGCGAGGTCCGTATTGGCGGGCCTCTTCCGCCCGCCAAGAGTCCGCGAGGTGGCTATAGTGCCGGACGGTCATCCGGGTGTCCGCGTGCCCGAGCTGCGCAGCCAGAGCCGGGAGGGAGCCTCCCCCCATGAGGTAGTGGCTCGCGTAGGTGTGCCTCAAGATGTGGAAGGAAACGCCGGGCTCGATCCTGGCAACCTCGCATGCCGTCTGCATCCGCCTGTCTTGGTGGCCCGCTCCCCACGGAAGGCCGTCCGCTCGGAGGAACATGCTCCCGGAGTCCGGCCGGCCCGTTGTGAGGCTGTCAAGGAACGAAGCGGCCTCTTCGGTCAGGTAGACGTGCCGGGCCTTGCCGCCCTTGCTCTCGCGGACGTGAACGGCCCGAGAGTCGGGGAGATAGTCTCCCGTCCGGAGGGAGAGCAACTCGCCGTAGCGGCAACCGGTCAGAAGGGCGGCCCTCACGAGGCGCCGGAAATCGGGTTCGCAGGCGTTTAGGAGCCGCGTTGCTTGGTCTTGGTCCAGGTAGGAGATCTTCGCCGCGTCCGCCCCTTTGAACGGCTTCACCCGGCGCCACGCTTCATCGGAGGGCACCCGACCCTCGGAGTAGGCGAAATTCAGCGCTGCCTTGAGGATGGTGAGATCCCGGTTGGCCGTGGCCTTTCGCTTCCGCTCCCCCTCCGGGCCGTCGATCTCTCGCCATTGTTGGGAAGCGCCGGGAGCCGAGCGGAGCCGCGCCGGGGTTTTCGCGATCCCCTGGTGCCATTCGCGAATCTGCCGGGCCGTGAGGGAGGCGACCTGCCATTTCCCTAGGGCGGGGAGGATGTGGGCCTCGACTACATACCGCGTCGTGCTGAGGGCCTTCCGGTGCGCCGCGTACCAGTTCATGTAATCGGCCATGCAATCCGTGACGGTGTAGGAATCGGGCTCCTTCGGCGCGATCCCCTTCGCCTTGCGCTCCTGGGAGTCGCACCACGCCTGCGCCTTCTCCAGGGCTTGCCGGTAGCTGAAGACCGCCTCTCCGTCCGCAGGGACGCGGTCATCCGCGGTTCCGAGAGTCGAGATCTGATAGCTCTCGCCCCCCACGTAGAGCCGGACGACCCAAGTCCCGAAGTTCTGGGCTCCGACGTGTGGCCGATAGCCGATGTACCGGCCGGCCGCGATGAACCGCCAGTAGGGGACGGAGTTGCGCTTTGGCTTCAGGCGACGGCGGGCGGTGGGGGTGGAGAGGTCAAACTCGCGGCGTGAGTGCGGCATGGGGCGGCTCCCTTAGTCTCACTTGACACACAATACACACACAACATACAGTGCCGGACAGAGGGAGTCAACCCCGGACACACCGAGACAAACTTCTAGAAGACAAAGAGTTACGGTGGACGCGTGAGGACATCGATGAACACTGTAGGGGCTCTTTCAAGGCAGCAACGCGGGTTCGAATCCCGCTGGGGATACCACTCAATCTATTGAACTTACGAAGATCGGCAGACCTAAAACGGGGCTTGACCATCAATGGACCATCAACGGAGCTCTGTGAGTCGCTTCCGGCGCGAGGGCAGGGTCCGGCCGGTCCATTCAGCACGCCATGCGGCGGCGGCTTCTCGGGTGATCGAGCGATGGCGACCTAGAGTCGTCATCGCTGGGGCTGCCCCGATCGGGAGCAGGACTTCGTAGAAGTAGCTCCTGCTCATGTTGTGCCTCCGGCAGAACTCTTCCACCGTGTAGCACTCAGGATCATGCAGGCTGACTTTCGGCTCGACCATCTCTTTTCCTATGGCGTACAGGGGTGGGTTGCAGCAGGCGTCTGGTCCTCAAGCAGGCCGATCTCTTGAAGCCGCAGGAGGACGCGGCTCCGGCTCACGTGCAGGTGGCGGGCGACGGCGGAGAGGCTCGGCGACTTGCGCCATGCGGCGGTGAGGTCGGCGTCGGCGAGGGGGTTCGCGGGCCGGCCGCTCTTCTGGAGGCCTCCTCTTGCGGCGAGTGCCCGGGCGCGGGCTTGGTCGTTGACCTGGCCGGCGCCGCGGAGGGCGCGGAGGCGCTTGGGGGCGAGATCTCGCAGGGAGAGGGGACGACGGCCTCTTCGGCCTTCCCGCCAGGTCAGGAGCTCCAGGGTGACGGTAGCCGCGGGGCGGCCCAGCGCTCGCCGGGCGTGCGCAGGCGGGCGAGCTTGGCGGCCTCGGCGCGGAGCTGGCGGTCCAGGCGGGATGCTCATTTTTCTCGCCGCCTCGCTCGCCTTGCCGGCCGCCTGGAGTTCGGCGGAAGCGTTGGGAGAGTGCCCAGAGGTTGGCGAAGAGCGAGCCGGCGTAGCCGCCCATCAGTGAGCCGGTCAAAGCGATCGTCGCCGGTCAACGAATCCGCCCGCATCGCTGAGGACTTGGCCGCCGCGCTGACCGGTGCCTACCCCTACGATCCTCTGGTTCGTTCCCTTGTCTCCCCCGCCGCCGCATCCTGGCGATGGCCCTCCCGCCGGTTCCAGAGGCCCTGGATGAGGAACATCGGCAAGGGAGAGGCCGAGCTTCCATCCTCAGGTCCTCTCCCGACTAGTGATCGCCTGCGGCCGATCGCACTCCGGCTCTTCGAGTTGGCGGCCGAAGGCTCGTACGCCGACTATCGTCTGCAGGACGCTCTCGATCAGGTCTCCCGCGCCGGAGGATTGGAGACGGAGATCGCCGGCCACCTCCGGGCACGCGCAAAGCAGCTCCTCAACAGCGCCGCCGCGGCCTTGGGAGAGACCCAGAGCGAATACCACGACAGCGTCTACAAGCCCCGCCTCCGGGGCGGCGAGCTCCTGGAGTTCGCGAAGAGGCTCGAACGCCCGGAGATCGCGCAATCCCATCGGCCCGCATTGCTCAAAGCTCTCGATCGCTTGAACGAGCTCGGCGCCTGGGAGGAAAGCGAGCCCTGCGGTGAGCCCCTCTTCCAGGCAACGCCTGAGCCGCGCCGCTTCCCGCTCGCACGCTACATCCTTCGCCACTGCCGGCGGCGGTTCGGGATGCTCATCGCCGATGAATGGCACGAGTACTCGAACAAGGGCTCCGCCTAGCAGAAGGCGGCCCACCGGCTCGTGGAGCTGCCTGGCGTCCCGAGCGGCTCACGACTTCACACCGGGCGCGGGTCTCGGCCAGTCTCTCGGGGCTCATCTCCGACCGGGTGCCGCACCGGGGGCAGGCGCGGCGCCACGAGGAGCGGCGGTCGCCCGCGCCGATGCCGGCGACGCCGTGTCCCAGCTTGGCGACCTCGCGGGAGATGACATAGATCTCGGCGTCCTTCTGAAGGTCGGAGATCCTCTCGACGATGACCACCCGGTGATGAGGGAGCACCGCGGCGGGAGAGCAACTCCTTCCAGGCTGGCGAGAGATTGCTGTGGATGCGGGCGCGGCAGGCGACCCAGGCCGGCGTCTGGCCAAGTCTCGCGGCCACGGCCAGAGGATCCCCCCTTGTGGAGCAGGAGTAGGGTGTGGACTCCGTCGGCTTCTTCGAGCGGACGGAGATCCTTCCTGCGGAGATTCTCCTCGACCGTGATCTCCGCAGCCTCGGTATCGGAGAGCTCGCGGACGATGGCGGGGAGGTAGAGCAGGGCGGGTCCGATCGCGTCGAGCTCAGGAAGCTCCAAGCGCGAGGCCCGGACGCGGCGCTCGCCGGCGACGAGCTCGTAGCCCGCTCCCAGGGGACGGACGAGGATGGGCTGGATCACCCCTTTGGCGCGGATCGACCTCGCGAGTTTGACGAGGTCGGGATCCTCGGCAACATCGGGGAGCTGGAAGCGTCGGGGTTGATAGAGGCTGGGAGTGATGTCCCGCAGGGGGATTTGCTGAACCTCCGGATTGGCCGGCGGTGGCGCCAGGAGGGGGTGGCGGGGAACCCGAAGGGGGTTCCCCGCCCGTGGCGGTCTTGCGAGTGGACGTCGGAGGTCTCCAGCGTCGGGAGGACTGGGCAGTCTTCGGCCGCGATCTTCGCCCCCACCGAGTACGGTCCACCCCCCACCCGGTAGTTAGCCGAACCGGCCCCCGAGGGGCCTAGGGGACAGCGGGAGCCAGCCATGTTTTCGGCTGCCGCAAACGGCGCGCCGAAACGGCCAGGATGCTCCCGTTGGTCGCACCTGTCCCATGAAGTGGAAGGAGCGAGAGACGCCCGCCGCGAGCTCGGGGATCGGTAGGAGGCAGACTGATCCGAAGACGGCGCCGTCGCAGGTCCAGGCGGGAGCGGAGTTGGCGGGGAGAAGCTGGTACCGGTCGGAATGCATTCCTCCAGCGTGTAGCTGGAACTCGCGCCGTCGCCAGAGTTGGCGACGGTGAGGGTGAAGGGAAGGAGCGCTGCGGCGGGTTTCGTAGCGTGCCGAAGGATGCAGGCAATGATGCGTCGAGGCAGATCGCGAAGTGGAATCGTTGCGGGCGGCAAGGGACGGCAGAATCCGGCGGCAGGTGGAGGGAGCTCGAAGCGTGACGAGCAATTCCAGACAGGGTAGCTCGCGGCGGCTTCAAAGGTCGAGAGCTCCGGGAGGGTCTTGGTGAGCAGGACAGTGGCGGTGTTCTGGTCACCGGAGTTCGAGACGGCCAGTGAGGAGGTCACGACCTCCCCCGGGCGAGGGGTTCCAGCAAAGCGGAGTTTCTCTAGTACTACTGTGTCAGAAGCACGCCATATCGGCCTGGAATAAGGCGCGGCATGATGGCCGGCCTGGAACTCTCGTTCTGCACGTAAGTCACTGATAAGACTAGAGATGCTTCTGGGTTCCGGATAAGTCGTGACACAGTAGTACTAGCCCCAAAATGGGTGCGGCATCAGTCGGAACGTCGCCTTGTTGTCGTTGGCGTCTCCTAGGAGTCTGCGCGGCAGAACGCCAGTCCGTTGGGTTGATTCTAGTACTCTGTCAAGCTGGAAATGATGGATAGAGTTTGTGGAGCTTGATCCGGGCATCTTCGGTAGTGAATCGCCACTTCGCCCCGATGCCTTGGGTGTTGCGTTCGCCCTCCCAGGCGGCGATTTCCCGTTGCAGGATCTCGGAGCTCGCAATCCGGCGGTCTAAGCATTGGTGTTGCAAGACGCTGAATTCACCCTCGGCCATGTTCAACCAGCTCCCATGCTTGGGAGTGTAGTGAATCTCCAGACGCCCGAGAATCCGCAAAGCCTCCGTGGGTGGGAAGGTTTCGTACAATGAGGCTCCAGAATGGGTGTTGAGGTTGTCCATCACCAGGATGATCCGCTCTGCGTCGGGATAGTGCTCGTCCACCAGAGCTTTGACGAACCGAGCCCAATCCTGCCGGGTCCGCTGCTGCGTCACCTCGACATGGCGCCATCCCGCTAGAGGCTCGAAGGCCACAAACAATGTGGCGACCCCGTTACGCTGGTATTCATAGTCATAGCGCTCGACTCCTCCGGGCCGGGAAGGGATCGGACGACGGGTTTCCTCCAGCAGTTGCTTGCTGCTCTCATCCATACAGACCACCGGACGGAGTGGATCCAAAGGGCGTTTGTAAACTTCAAGGACATCTTCCATGCGACAGACAAACTCGGCGTTCTGCGCCGGAGGAATGCACCAACACTTCTTCAGATGGGGCTTGATCTCGTTTTTTTAAGCGTCTGCCGCACCGTCTCATGGGAGATCGCTTCCACGTACTCCAGGGTCACCATCTGATTAGCCAGGAGCCGTAGAGTCCATCGCGCATGCCCCTCCGGGGGGTGGCTACAAGCTAAAGCCAGCAAGCGGGCTTCCTGCTCACCATCGAGGAGACGACGCGGAGGCTGGCGCAGAGCTCGCCGGTTGAGGGCTGAATCCAGACCCTCTTCTACAAACCGCTTCCGCACCCGAGCTACGCTCGCCCCACTGATCTCCAACGCTTCACTGATCTGCGGGTCCAACCAACCCGGACCGGCAGCGCCCGTGTCGGCCTTGAGCAGGATGCGAGCATGAATCTGCCGTCTCGCGCTCGTACGGCCAGAATTGGCCAACTTCTCCAGACCGGCACGTTCCTCTGAGGTCAGGGCAACGACGTAGGTCTTCCGCATCTGCTAGATCCTTCTTAAGAGATCGAAGCCCCTCAAAGGGGATATTGTACCGGGAATCGGGCATTTTGGGCCTGACAGGCCACTAGGTGGGTAGGCTGGTTATTGGATTCAGCGTCAGCCGTGGAGATCAGATTCTTGGTTGTGCAGCCGTCTTCGCGTTGGGGAGCGGATCAGGGCGTTGTGGGAGGCCTCATCGTGCCTCCTGCAGGACGTGGTAGCGCTTCAGGTTGACAGCCAGGCAGACCAGAGCCCACTCTCGCCGGTTCTTCTCTTCACCGCGAAAGCTGAAGTAACGGAATCCCAGCACACCCTTGATCCAGCCAAAGACCGGCTCGACGATGGCCTTGCGCTGTCGATATCGTCGCTTGCCGGTCTCGCTGGCCAACTTTTGCGCCTGCGACGGGTCGCCTCAAGTCCCTCAGGGACCGTGGAGCTCTCGCCGCCCTCGCGCGCCAGGGAGATGTAGGCATCGATCCCTCGGATCTCAAGCGTCTGGAAAGTGGCTTCCGCCCGATAGCCGGCGTCGGCCAGGACCTGCTGCGGATCGCAACCCAGGTTCGACCGCACCTGATCGAGCAACGGGATCAACTCGTCGTAGTCCGCAGCGTTGTTGGTCAATCCCGCGGCGAGGATCAGCTGTGAGCTCTCGTCCACTGCGATCTGTCCGTTGTAGCACTGCTCGAAGCCATGGACCGTCTTCATGATCCGGCTCTGCGGATCGGTGAAGTTCTCCTGGGCCCTGGCCGGCGGCACTCCAAAGTCACGAGCAAAGCGCCGACCTCCCTGCGGACTCTTTCGGTCGTCCCCTTCAGAGCGACCTTTCTTGCGGTCCTCCTCAGCCTGCCGCGCCTCCAGACGAGCCTTCGCCTCCTGGATCTTGCGCAGGCGTTGCTCACGCCGCTGCAACTCTTCGGGTAGCTCGTCGCCCCGCATATCCACTCCGTGCTCGGCGTCTTCGGCAGCGTCGACCGCCGCCGCACGGGCCGTCAGCTCTGCGATCTGCTCGCGTAAACACCGCTCCTGCTCCAGCATCCGGCCGTAGCTCATCGCTTTGCGCTTACTCGCGTTGGCTTTCACCTTCGAGCCGTCTACCGCCAGCGTTCCCAGACGCACCACCCCAGCCTCGCGAGCAATCTGCACTACCTGTACGAACAGATCTCCGAAGGCCTCCAAGTGCTGCTGGCGAAACTCACAAATCGTCCGATGGGCCGGAAAGTTGCCCGCCGCCAAGACCCGGTAGGCCACGTCCTCCTCCAGCTTGCGGGCGATCCGCCGGGATGAAACGTCCCGGTCGCAGACGCATAGAGCAGCACCTTGACGAGCATCCGTGGCTCGTACGGACTAGTGCGGCGTCCGTCTCCCTCGTAAGGCTGGTAGAACTCCTTCAGGTCCAAGGTGGCCACAGTGTCGGAAATGAAGTATGCCAAGTGGCCTTCCGGGAGCCAGTCTCTTGGCTAAGGGGAAGCAGCAGGGACTGCTCCGGCCAGTAAGGGCGAAAGGTCGTCGGCATGGAAGCATTTTTACGCCTTCTCGCCATTCCTGCCGCGCAGGCTCCTAGCCAGGAGAGTTTTGTAGAGCAGCCTATGATTTGAATTAAAGGAGATATTGTGTTAGCTAGTTTAGATGTGCCATAATGCTTTTGCCGCCGCCGGAAGGTTCTGCGTGAGCCCCTCGGAAGGGTGGGAGAGAGGTCAATCCATGGCGCTTGGCTCCACATCGAGAATTACTACAGAGGACCCCGACCGATCGGAGCCAAGCGTTACCCCTAACAGAAGCTTCTCCCAGTTGCAGATTTCTGAAACTGAGAGCATCCATGACGGAATTCTTTCGGCGATAGGAGAAACTCCGCTTGTCCGCCTTCGGCGATTTCTTCCGACTGCCCGCTTCGAACTCTTCGCGAAGCTGGAATCTCTGAACCCGGGAGGAAGCATCAAGGATCGGCCAGCCCATGCCATTCTTAAGGAGGCTTTACAGTCTGGCGCGATCGGCCCGGGTTCGCTCGTCATTGAATCGAGTTCCGGAAACATGGGGGTTGGCCTGGCGCAGGCCTGCCGCTATCACGGGCTACGTTTTCTCTGCGTCGTCGATCCGAAAACCGAGCGAGCCAACTTGCGGTTGCTGCGCGTTTATGGTGCCGAAGTAGATCTCGTAGAGGAACCGGATCCCGAGAGCGGAGAATTTCTCCAGGCGCGGCTTAATAGAGTTCGGGAATTACTCGTTCTCATTCCTAATTCCTTCTGGCCCAATCAGTACGTCCATCTGAAAAATCCTGCCTCCCACTACAGCACCACCATGCACGAGGTGGCGACCGCGCTTAGTGGCCGAGTGGATTTCCTCTTCGTTGCCACGAGCACATGCGGAACTGTGCGTGGGTGCGGTGAATACGTGCGAGATCACGGACTTCCCACCCGGGTGATTGCGGTGGACGCGATAGGAAGCTTGATTTTCAGCAATGTTAAGGCCAAGCGGATTGTTCCGGGCCTCGGAGCGAGCTTAAGGCCGCCGCTGTGTGATGTTTCCGTGATCGATCAGTGTGTTCACGTCGACGATCTCGACTGTGTCGTGGGGTGCCGGAGGCTGATCACGCGGGAGGCCATCCTTGCTGGCGGATCGTCGGGCGGCGTGCTATCAGCCATTGAAAAGTTCCAAGAGCATATTCCCGATGGATCGACTTGCGTTGCGATCCTTCCAGACCGAGGAGAGCGGTACCTAGAGACTCTCTTCTCCGATGAGTGGGTGAGCGAGCAGTTCGGGGCTGTTGAGCACCTCTGGTGCAATCATGATTTCGAGCGGAGTAAGCCTTGTGAGGAGATGATTCGGGGTTCGCGTTAGGGATTGCCCGCTTACCGATAGCGGAAATCAGTGAGCTTGGTACGGCGTCTTCATTCGTACGTCCGGGGGAGCCTCTCTTTGGACCACGGCGAGGTCGTTCTGTCCTTACTATCCTTGTGACGTACGATAAATGAAATCCCTAGTAGATCTTCTTGGTATTCGCAGCAAAGAGGCTCCGGAACGCCTGCTGTACACCTTTCTCCGTGACGGTGAAAGCGAGTTTGCTTCTTATACCTACGCTGAGCTCGACAGGCGGGCGCGCGCCATCGCGGCCGTGCTGCAGGGGGATAACGTGCCGGGTGATCGAGCCTTGCTGCTGTTTCCTCCGGGGCTCGACTTCATCTCCGCCTTCTTCGGCTGTCTGTACGCCGGCGTGGTCGCCGTGCCGGCGTACCCCCCCCGCCCGAACCAGGGCCTCGCGAAGCTGCGCTCGATCGCCCTGGATGCCCGGCCTGCGGTCGCCCTAACGACAGCCGCCATTGCCGGCAAGGTGATGGATTGGGTGGGTGAGGAGCCTGGCTTAGCGGCGCTGCGCTGGCTTCCCGTGGACCAGCTCGATGCTGCCGCCCTCGCCCGGGCCGAGGTGTGGCGCGACCCGGGCGTGGGCGCGGACACCCTCGCCTTCCTCCAGTACACCTCCGGCTCGACCGGCGACCCCAAGGGCGTCATGGTGAGTCACGGCAACCTGCTGCACAACGAGAGCGCGATCCGGCAGGGCTTCCGGCAGACGGGCGACTCGGTGATTGTCGGCTGGCTCCCCTTGTACCACGACATGGGGCTGATCGGGAACGTGCTCCAGCCACTCTATGTAGGTGGCCGCTGTATGTTGATGTCCTCGTCGGCGTTCCTGCAGAAGCCGCTGCGCTGGCTTGAGGCGATTTCGCGCTACCGCGGGACGACGAGCGGCGGCCCTAACTTCGCCTACGAGCTTTGCCTGCGCAAGATCACCGCCGAGCAGCGCGCGACGCTTCGCCTTGACTCCTGGACCGTGGCCTATAACGGCGCCGAGCCGGTCCGTGAGGAGACCATGGTCCGCTTCGCCGAAGCGTTCGCCGCGTGCGGCTTCCGTCGTGAGGCGTTCTACCCTTGCTACGGTCTTGCCGAGGGGACGCTCTTCGTGACCGGCGGTGCGGCCGGGACCTGGCCTAGCACGACCGCAGTGGAGCCCACAGCTCTGGAGCGCGGCCGGGTCGAGCCCGCTGAGGAGGGGAGCGGCAGCCGGCGACTGGTCTCGAATGGTAGTCCATGGCAGGAGCAGCAGGTCGCGATCGTGGATCCCGAGACCCTGCGGCGCTGCCCGCTCGACCAGGTAGGCGAAATTTGGGTTTCCGGCGCGAGCGTGGCGCAGGGGTATTGGGAGCGGTCTGAGGTCACCGAGCAGGTCTTCCGGGCTCGTATCGCTGGAGAGGAGGACGGCACCACATGGCTGCGCACGGGCGACCTCGGCTTCCTGTACGACGGCGAGCTGTTCGTCACCGGCCGGCTCAAGGATCTCATCATCATCCGGGGCCGTAACCACTATCCCCAGGATCTTGAGCTGACAGTCGAGCGCAGCCATCCGGCGCTGCGCGCGGGCTGCGGCGCGGCCTTCGCCGTCGAGGTGGACGGTGAGGAACGGCTGGTAGTGGTCCAGGAAGTGGAGCGCCGTTCGCGTGTGGCCGCGGACTGTTTGGAGGAGATGGCGTCCGCCGTCCGTCAGGCCGTGGCCGCGGAGCACGATCTGCATGTCCATGAGATCGTGCTGGTCCCCTATGGCGGCATTCCCAAGACGTCCAGCGGCAAGATCCAGCGCCAAGCCTGTCGCCGGGGCTGGATGTCCGGTGACCTCGGCGACCTGCCGGTGGTCGGCCGCCGCGCCGCCGCTCCGGATACCGCGTTGCTGGAGGGCGAGCCAGTCCTCGACCGCGGCTCTCTGCTTTCCTTGCCTCTCGACGAGCGGATCGCAGCGGTAGAGAGCTTCCTGCGCCGGCGGATGGCCCGGCTGGCCGGCGTCGATCCGGCCCGAATCTCGCCGGAGCAGCGCCTGACGGCCTTCGGGCTCGATTCGCTCATGTCGGTCGAGCTCAAGGCTCATATGGAGGAGGAACTCGGTGTCGGGTTCTCACTGGCGGCTCTGCTTGAAGGGGCGTCCCTCCGGGATGTGGTGCTGGAGATCCTGAGCCGCCTGGAGAAGGAGGACGAGCAGGCGGTACGGCTCGTGGCGGCCGGTGGCGGCGGCACCGCGGAGATGCCTCTCTCTTACGGCCAGAAGTCGCTCTGGTTCCTCCACAACCTCGCTCCCCAGAGCGGGGCATACCACATCGCTGCGGCCGTGCGCGTCCGTTCGCTTCTCGATCCGACGGCGCTCCACCGGGCACTCCAGGCATTGACCGCCCGTCATCCGGCGTTGCGGACCACTTTCGCGGAGGCGGAGGAGGGGCCCCTGCAGTGGGTCCACCGCGACCTGGAGGTCGATTTCGCCACGGCCGATCTCTCGGCTCTGGAGGAGGAGGCGCTGCGGGAGCGTCTCGCGGACGAGGCCTACGCGCCCTTCGATCTGGCGCAAGGTCCTCTGTTCCGTGTACGAGCCTTCGGCCGTCCCGGCGAGTACCTGCTGCTCTTTTCCTTCCATCACATCGTGGCGGACTTCTGGACTCTCGGCATCCTGGCCCGGGAGCTGGGCGCCCTGTACTCCCAGGAGACAGGAGGAGCCATCGCCGGCCTGCCGCCGCTCGCGATTACCTACTCCGATTACGTGACCTGGCAGGAACTCCTGCTGGCCGAAGGGCCCGGCTCCCACGGGCTCGAGCACTGGCTCGCCGAGTTGGGGAGCGGAGTCGAGGATCTCGACCTTCCGGCGGACCACCTCCGGCCGGCTGTGCAAACCTGGCGCGGTGCCGCCGAAGCGGCGCGGCTGCCGCAGGAGCTTCTGGAGCGCGCGCGTGTGTTCGCCCGCGAGCGGGGGACGACGCTCCATACGGTCCTGCTCACCGCTTTCCAGACGCTGCTGCACCGCCTATCTGGCCAGGATACCGTAGTCGTCGGCTCGCCCGCGGCCGGGCGCACCGCTGCGGCCCTGCGCACCCTGGCCGGCTACTTCGTCAATCCGGTGATCCTGCGCGCCGACTGCGGCGACGATCCGGCCTTCGAGGACCTCTTGGCCCAGTCGCACCGCCGGGTGCTGCTCGCTTTGGAGCACCAGAACTATCCGTTCGTACTCCTCGCCGAGCGGCTGCGCCCGTCTCGCGATCCCAGCCGGTCGCCTCTGTTCCAGGCTATGCTCGTGCTGTACACGGTGCCCGATCCGACGCTGGAGATCCTGGCCTCGTTTGCCGTCGGCGCGCCGGGGGTGTCGCTGGACCTGGGCGGTCTGACCCTGGAGCCGTTCCCGCTGAAGACCCGCTGGTCGCAGCTCGATCTAACCCTAGCGGTGGTCGAACGCGACGGCGCCTTGTTCCTGCAATACAACGCCGATCTGTTCGAGCCGGCCAGGATGCGCAGGCTGCTCAGGCAGTTCGAGACCCTGCTGGCGGGCGGCGTGGCCGCGCCGGAGCAGCGCCTCTCCGATCTCCCTCTGCTGAGTGCCGCGGAGCGCGAGCAGATCGCTGCCTGGAACAGGACGGAGGCCGATCTCGACACCAGGACCTGTATCCACGAACTGGTGGAGGCGCAGGTCGAACGGACACCCGACGCACCGGCGGTGCGCTGCGCAGAGGAGGAGTGGACCTACCGCGAACTCGATGCCCGTGCCAATCAGCTCGGCCACCACTTGCGGAGCCTGGGCGTTGGCCCGGAGCGCCTGGTAGGCGTCTGTCTGGAGCGGTCCCTGGATTTAGTGTCCGGTCTGCTTGGTGTGCTCAAGGCCGGCGGCGCGTATGTGCCCCTCGATCCATCCTATCCGGCGGAGCGCCTAGGCGCGATGATCGAGGATGCGCGCCTGTCCGTGATCCTCACGCACGATCGGCTGGTCAACCACCTGCCTCCCCACGGCGCGCGGGTGATTCGGGTCGATAAGGATGATCTCGCGGGGGAACCTGCCGGAGGGCTGGAGAGCGGCGTCTCGCCCGATCACCTGGCCTACGCGATCTTCACCTCGGGCTCGACGGGCCGGCCCAAGGGCGTGATGAACACCCACCGCGGCGTGGTGAACCGGCTGACCTGGTTGCAGAGGGAACACCCTCTCGGCGCGGACGATCGGGTTCTGCAGAAAACGCCCTTTGGCTTCGACGTCTCGGTCTGGGAATTTTTCTGGCCTCTGCTCTCTGGGGCGTGCCTCGTCATGGCCCGGCCCGAGGGGCACCAGGACCCGCGCTATCTCGTGCAGATCCTCGAGCGCGAGGGGATCACTACGGCCCATTTCGTCCCCTCGATGCTCCAGGTCTTTCTGGAGGAGCCGGAGGTGGAGCGGTGCGTCGCGCTGCGCCGAGTCGTGTGCAGCGGCGAGGCTCTGTCCGGCGACCTGGTGGAGCGCTTTTTCGCGCACCTGGGGGCCCGGCTCTTCAATCTCTACGGGCCCACCGAGGCGGCGATCGAGGTCACCGCCTGGGAATGCGAGCGCGGCGTGCCGCGGCGCGCCATCCCGATCGGCCGGCCGATCGCCAACACGCGAATCCATCTCCTCGACGCGCGGCTGCACCCGGTACCGGTGGGCATTCCGGGAGAGCTCTCCATCGGTGGCATGCAGGTAGCGCGGGGCTACCTGGGGCGGCCGGAGCTGACGGCGGAGCGGTTCGTACCGGATCCGTTCGGCGACGGCGGCCGGCTCTACCGGACGGGCGACCTGGTGCGTTGGATGCCAGACGGGGTCCTCGAGTTCCTCGGCAGGATCGATCACCAGGTCAAGATCCGCGGCTTCCGCGTCGAACTCGGCGAGATCGAGGCCGCCCTGGCGAGCCTGCCAGAGGTACGGGAGGCGGTGGTGCTGGCTCTGGGTGAAGGGGCCGACCGCCGCCTGGTGGCCTACCTGGTCGGTGCGGAGCTGCCAAAGCCGGCCGCGTTGCGCGACCATCTGGCGGCGCGGCTGCCCGCTTACATGGTGCCGTCTACCTTCGTGGAATTGGACGCTCTGCCGCTCCTCGCCAACGGCAAGGTCGACCGCAGGGCTCTCTCCGCGCTGGCGCCGGAGCGGTTGGTTCCGGCTGGGGCCGCAGGGACCCCACGGACGCCGGTGGAGGAGCTGGTCGCCGGGATTTGGGCGGGCGTTCTCGGCCGCGAGAGGGTCGGCGTCCACGACAGCTTCTTCGATCTTGGAGGGCACTCGCTGCTGGCCACCCGGGTGGCGTCGCGAGTGCGCGAGGCCTTCGGCGTGGAGCTGCCGGTGCGCGCGGTCTTCGAGGCGCCGACCGTGACAGCCCTGGCCGAGCGCGTCGAGCTCCTGCTGGCGGGCCCGCGCGAGGTGACGGCGCCGCTGCGGCCCGCACTGCGGACCGGCGCTCTCCCTCTGTCGTTCGCCCAGGAGCGGCTGTGGTTCCTGGACCGATTCGAGCCGGGGAGCCCGCTCTACAACATCCCGATCGGGGTGCGGCTGCGCGGCTCGCTCGACCCTGCCGCGTTGGCCGCGGCCCTCAGCCGCATCGTGCACCGCCACGAGGCGCTGCGCACCCGTTTTGCCGAGACCGCGGCCGGGCCGGTGCAGGTGATCGAGCCAGCGGCGCCGGTGGCGCTCCCGGCGATTGACCTGCGGCACCTGCCAGAGACGGAGCGCCGGGACCAGGCCGAGCCCCTGGCTCGCGCGGAGGCCGAGCAACCGTTCGACCTGGCGGCGGGACCGCTGCTGCGCGCGCTTTTGCTGCGCCTTGGAGATGCCGAGCACTGGCTGCTACTGACCCTGCACCACATCGCGGCGGACGGCTGGTCCATGGGCGTTCTGGTGCGGGAGCTATCGGCCCTCTACACCGCGCTCGTCGCGGGTGAAACCGCGCCGCTGCCGGAGCTGCCGGTGCAGTACGCGGATTTTGCGGTCTGGCAGCGGGAGTGGCTGCGAGGCGAGGAGCTGGAATGCCAGATCGGCTGGTGGCGCGATCACCTGGCCGGCGCTCCGGAACGCCTGGAGCTTCCGGCGGACCGGCTGCGGCCGGCGGTGCGCACCCATCGGGGCGGCCTGCGGTCGGCCGAGCTGCCGGTCGAGGTGGCGCGGGGCGTCCGCGCCCTGGCGCGCCGGACCGGGGCCACTCCCTTCATGGTCCTCCTGGCCGCTTTCCAGGCCCTGCTGGGGCGGATGAGCGGACAGACCGACCTGACGGTGGGCACGCCCATCGCCAACCGCACGCAGGTGGAGACCGAGGAGCTGATCGGGTTCTTCGTCAACACTCTGGTGCTGCGGTGCGAGATGGCGGGTGATCCCGGGTTCGGTGAGATGGTCGAGCGGGCGCGGACGGCGGCTCTGGGAGCCTACACCCACCAGGCCGTGCCGTTCGAAAAGATCGTGGAAGCGCTGGCGCCCGACAGGGATCTTGGAAGCACGCCGCTGTTCCAGGTGATGCTCATCCTGCAGAACGCCCCTCTTCCGGCCCTGGAGCTGCCGGGGCTCGCCTTGGAGCTGTTCGACGTGCACACCGGCCGGGCCAAGCTTGACCTGACGCTGGCCGTGGTGGAGATGGCGGAAGGCTTCGGCCTCGCGCTGGAGTACGACGCCGAGCTGTTCGACGGAGCCACGGTCGACCGCCTACTGGCATGTTTCACGGCCTTGCTCGCTGGCGCCGTCGCCGCTCCGGAGCTGGCGCTGTCGCGGCTGCCGGTGATGCCCGAGACCGAACGCCGCCAGGTTCTCCTCGAATGGGCCGACGGCGGGCCGGAGATCGGGTCTCCCGAGCTTCTGCACACCCGCTTCGTGCGCGTCGCGGCGGAGCGCCCGCAGGCGATCGCCCTGAGCTGCGGTGGTATGGAGGTGACCTACGGCGATCTCGACCGGCGTTCCGACCGCCTGGCCCGTCATCTGCGTGCCCTCGGGGTCGGTCCGGAGGAGCGGGTGGGCGTCTGCCTGGAGCGCAGCCCGGAGCTGATCGTGGCGCTCCTGGCTGTGCTCAAGGCGGGCGGCGCCTACGTGCCCATGGACCCCGCCTATCCGGCGGAGCGCCTAGCTTTCATGGCTGAGGACTCCGCCGCGCGGGTGGTCGTCACCCAGGAGTCCCTCCAGGCTGCGGCTGTACTGGACGAGACCGTGCCGTTGTGCGGGGCGCTGTCTGCGAGCCCGGCCTACATCATCTACACCTCCGGCTCGACCGGCCGTCCCAAGGGCGTGGCCATCACTCACGCCAATGCCTCCGCCCTGATCTCCTGGGCCGCGCAGGCCTTCTCGGCCGAGGAGCTGTCCGGAGTGCTGGCGGCCACCTCGGTCTGCTTCGACCTGTCGGTGTTCGAGATCTTCGCGCCGCTGAGCCTGGGCGGCACGGTGATCCTGGCGCCGGACGCCCTGCACCTGCCTCTGTTGCCGCAAGCCGAGCGGGTGCGGCTGGTCAACACCGTGCCGTCGGCGATGGCGGAGCTGGTGCGCAGCGGCGGAGTGCCGCAGTCGGTACGGACGGTGATCCTGGCGGGCGAGCCCCTGCCGCGGCGCCTGGCCGAAGAGCTCTACGGTCTGGGAGTGGAAAGAGTGCTCGACCTGTACGGCCCGTCGGAGGACACGACGTACTCGACGGGGGCGGCGGTGGTGCGGGGCGAGGAGCGGGCACCCACGATCGGCCGTCCGATCGCCGGCACGCGGGCTTACGTGCTGGACCGGTCCGGCGAGGCGGTTGCGGTGGGAGTGCCAGGGGAGCTGTACTTGGCGGGTGCGGGCTTGGCGCGGGGCTACCTCGGACGGCCGGAGCTGACGGCGGAGCGGTTCGTACCGGATCCGTTCGGCGACGGCGGCCGGCTCTACCGGACGGGCGACCTGGTGCGCTGGATGCCAGACGGCGCGCCTGGAGTATCCTCGGGCGGATCGATCACCAGGTCAAGATCCGCGGCTTCCGCATCGAACTCGGCGAGATCGAGGCCGCCCTGGCGAGCCTGCCAGAGGTACGGGAGGCGGTGGTGCTGGCTCTGGGTGAAGGGGCCGACCGCCGCCTGGTGGCCTACCTGGTCGGTGCGGAGCTGCCAAAGCCGGCCGCGTTGCGCGACCATCTGGCGGCGCGGCTGCCCGCTTACATGGTGCCGTCTACCTTCGTGGAATTGGACGCTCTGCCGCTCCTCGCCAACGGCAAGGTCGACCGCAGGGCTCTCTCCGCGCTGGCGCCGGAGCGGTTGGTTCCGGCTGGGGCCGCAGGGACCCCACGGACGCCGGTGGAGGAGCTGGTCGCCGGGATTTGGGCGGGCGTTCTCGGCCGCGAGAGGGTCGGCGTCCACGACAGCTTCTTCGATCTTGGAGGGCACTCGCTGCTGGCCACCCGGGTGGCGTCGCGAGTGCGCGAGGCCTTCGGCGTGGAGCTGCCGGTGCGCGCGGTCTTCGAGGCGCCGACCGTGACAGCCCTGGCCGAGCGCGTCGAGCTCCTGCTGGCGGGCCCGCGCGAGGTGACGGCGCCGCTGCGGCCCGCACTGCGGACCGGCGCTCTCCCTCTGTCGTTCGCCCAGGAGCGGCTGTGGTTCCTGGACCGATTCGAGCCGGGGAGCCCGCTCTACAACATCCCGATCGGGGTGCGGCTGCGCGGCTCGCTCGACCCTGCCGCGTTGGCCGCGGCCCTCAGCCGCATCGTGCACCGCCACGAGGCGCTGCGCACCCGTTTTGCCGAGACCGCGGCCGGGCCGGTGCAGGTGATCGAGCCAGCGGCGCCGGTGGCGCTCCCGGCGATTGACCTGCGGCACCTGCCAGAGACGGAGCGCCGGGACCAGGCCGAGCCCCTGGCTCGCGCGGAGGCCGAGCAACCGTTCGACCTGGCGGCGGGACCGCTGCTGCGCGCGCTTTTGCTGCGCCTTGGAGATGCCGAGCACTGGCTGCTACTGACCCTGCACCACATCGCGGCGGACGGCTGGTCCATGGGCGTTCTGGTGCGGGAGCTATCGGCCCTCTACACCGCGCTCGTCGCGGGTGAAACCGCGCCGCTGCCGGAGCTGCCGGTGCAGTACGCGGATTTTGCGGTCTGGCAGCGGGAGTGGCTGCGAGGCGAGGAGCTGGAATGCCAGATCGGCTGGTGGCGCGATCACCTGGCCGGCGCTCCGGAACGCCTGGAGCTTCCGGCGGACCGGCTGCGGCCGGCGGTGCGCACCCATCGGGGCGGCCTGCGGTCGGCCGAGCTGCCGGTCGAGGTGGCGCGGGGCGTCCGCGCCCTGGCGCGCCGGACCGGGGCCACTCCCTTCATGGTCCTCCTGGCCGCTTTCCAGGCCCTGCTGGGGCGGATGAGCGGACAGACCGACCTGACGGTGGGCACGCCCATCGCCAACCGCACGCAGGTGGAGACCGAGGAGCTGATCGGGTTCTTCGTCAACACTCTGGTGCTGCGGTGCGAGATGGCGGGTGATCCCGGGTTCGGTGAGATGGTCGAGCGGGCGCGGACGGCGGCTCTGGGAGCCTACACCCACCAGGCCGTGCCGTTCGAAAAGATCGTGGAAGCGCTGGCGCCCGACAGGGATCTTGGAAGCACGCCGCTGTTCCAGGTGATGCTCATCCTGCAGAACGCCCCTCTTCCGGCCCTGGAGCTGCCGGGGCTCGCCTTGGAGCTGTTCGACGTGCACACCGGCCGGGCCAAGCTTGACCTGACGCTGGCCGTGGTGGAGATGGCGGAAGGCTTCGGCCTCGCGCTGGAGTACGACGCCGAGCTGTTCGACGGAGCCACGGTCGACCGCCTACTGGCATGTTTCACGGCCTTGCTCGCTGGCGCCGTCGCCGCTCCGGAGCTGGCGCTGTCGCGGCTGCCGGTGATGCCCGAGACCGAACGCCGCCAGGTTCTCCTCGAATGGGCCGACGGCGGGCCGGAGATCGGGTCTCCCGAGCTTCTGCACACCCGCTTCGTGCGCGTCGCGGCGGAGCGCCCGCAGGCGATCGCCCTGAGCTGCGGTGGTATGGAGGTGACCTACGGCGATCTCGACCGGCGTTCCGACCGCCTGGCCCGTCATCTGCGTGCCCTCGGGGTCGGTCCGGAGGAGCGGGTGGGCGTCTGCCTGGAGCGCAGCCCGGAGCTGATCGTGGCGCTCCTGGCTGTGCTCAAGGCGGGCGGCGCCTACGTGCCCATGGACCCCGCCTATCCGGCGGAGCGCCTAGCTTTCATGGCTGAGGACTCCGCCGCGCGGGTGGTCGTCACCCAGGAGTCCCTCCAGGCTGCGGCTGTACTGGACGAGACCGTGCCGTTGTGCGGGGCGCTGTCTGCGAGCCCGGCCTACATCATCTACACCTCCGGCTCGACCGGCCGTCCCAAGGGCGTGGCCATCACTCACGCCAATGCCTCCGCCCTGATCTCCTGGGCCGCGCAGGCCTTCTCGGCCGAGGAGCTGTCCGGAGTGCTGGCGGCCACCTCGGTCTGCTTCGACCTGTCGGTGTTCGAGATCTTCGCGCCGCTGAGCCTGGGCGGCACGGTGATCCTGGCGCCGGACGCCCTGCACCTGCCTCTGTTGCCGCAAGCCGAGCGGGTGCGGCTGGTCAACACCGTGCCGTCGGCGATGGCGGAGCTGGTGCGCAGCGGCGGAGTGCCGCAGTCGGTACGGACGGTGATCCTGGCGGGCGAGCCCCTGCCGCGGCGCCTGGCCGAAGAGCTCTACGGTCTGGGAGTGGAAAGAGTGCTCGAC
>CAVXIV010000006.1:0-194993 GCA_963761805.1 uncultured Acidobacteriota bacterium
GCAACCGCGGCCGCGTGATGGGGCGAGGGACTTTGGCGCTACTCGCGCCACCCCAACTATTTCGGCGAAGTTTGCCTGTGGTGGGGCTTCGGTCTGGTGGCGCTGTCGGCCGGCACCGGTGGGGCGCTGGCGTCGCCGCTGCTGATGAGGCGTGCTGCTGCTCAAGGTATCGGGCGTCAGCCTGCTCGAAAAGGACATCGGTGAGCGCCGCCCGGCGTACCGCTCACTACATCGCGCGCACTCAACGCGTTCTTTCCGTGGAAGCCGCGCGCATGACAGCCGCTCGCTCCTACTCATCGCTCGCGTGCGCGCCAACGTCCGCCGCGTGGATCGACTCGCACGCGCCGCGGCCCGCGCGCACGACCACGACCGCATCGACTGGCCGCGGCTGGTGCCTTCCTCGCGGTCCACCTCGGCTGCCTCGCGTGCCGTGGGTCGGCGTCAGCGCGACGGCTCTCGCTCGGGCCGTGGCGCTGTACGCGCTGCGCATGTTCGCGATCACCGCTTTCTACCACCGCTATTTCTCGCACCGCGCGTTTCGCACGTGGCGCGCGGCGCAGTTCGTTTTCGCGCTGCTCGGCGCGTCGGCGGCGCAGCGCGGCCCGCTGTGGTGGGTATCGCACCACCGGCACCACCACGTGCACGCGGACGAGCCGAGCGACGCGCACTCGGCGCCGCAGCCACGGCTTCCTGTGGAGCCAATCGGCTGGTTCATGGCGCGCGAGAACTTCGCCCCGCGCCGCGCGCTCGTGGGACCTGGCGCGCTATCCCGGAGCTGCGCTTCCTCGATCGCTAGGACGCGCTGGTGCCGCTCGCTGCTCCGCGGCCTGCTGTACGCGGCGGGCGCGTGGCTCGAGCACTACGCGCCGCCGCTCGGCATCAGCGGCGCGCAGCTCGTCGTGTGGGGCTTCTGCATCTCCACCGTCGCGCTCTACCACGCGACCTTCACGCATCAACTCGCTCGCCCACCGCTTCGGCCGCGCCGCTACGCCACGCGCGACGACTCGCGCAACAACGCGCTGGCTCGCCCTCCTCACCCTCGGCGAAGGCTGGCACAACAACCATCACCACTATCCGGCGCGCCGCGCGCCAGGGTTTCTACTGGTGGGAGATCGATCTCACGTATTACGGCCTGCGGCTGCTGCGGCGCTGCGGCATCATCTGGGACCTGAACGAGTGCCGGCGCACGGTGCGCGACGCGCCGCGCGCGCAGGAGGCGCGCGCATGAAGATCGCGATCATCGGCACCGGCATCGCCGGCAACGTGGCCGCGCACCGCCTGCACCGCGCGCACGAGATCACCGTGTTCGAGGCCGGCGGCCACGTCGGCGGCCACACGCACACGCATCGCATCGAGCTCGACGGCGAGCGGCACGCACATCGACACGGGCTTCATCGTCTTCAACGACCGCACCTATCCGCACTTCATCGCGCTGCTCGACGAGCTCGGCGTCGCCTCGCAGCCGACGCTCGATGAGCTTCAGCGTGCGCAACGAGCGCAGCGGGCTCGAGTACAACGGCACGTCGCTCGAACACGCCTGTTCGCGCAGCGGCGCAACCTCGTTGCGGCCGTCGTTCCTGCGCATGGTCGCGCGACATCCTGCGCTTCAACCGCGAGGCGCCGCGCGCTGCTCGCGCCGACGGCGACGCGACGATCGCTCTGGGCGAGTACCTCGCCGAGCACGGCTACTCGCGCGCGTTCGTCGACGACTACCTGGTGCCGATGGGCGCGGCGATCTGGTCGACCGACCCGGCAGCGCATGCTCGGTTCCCGGCGCGCTTCTTCGTGCGCTTCTTCCACAACCACGGCATGCTCACGCGTCGACGACCGGCCGCAGTGGCGCGCGATCAGCGGCGGCTCGCGCGCTACGTCGAGCGGCTGACCGCGCCTTGCGCGACCGCATCCGCGCTGCGACGCGCCGGTGCACGCAGCGTGCGCGCGGCGCACGACGGCGTGCTGGTCAGCGCACGCGGCGCGCCGAGCCGAGCGCTTCGACCACGTGTTCCTCGCCTGCCATGCCGACCAGGCGCTGCGCGCTGCTGGCCGACCCGACGCCGCCGAGCGCGAGGTGCTGGGCGCGATGCCGCTACCAGCGCAACGAGGTGGTGCTGCACACCGACACGTCGCTGCTGCCGCGCGCGCCGCCGCGCCTGGGCGGCGTGGAACTACCACGTGCTGCGCCGAGCCGCGGGCAGCGCGTGGCGCTCACCTACAACATGAACATCCTGCAGGGGCTCGAGCGCGCCAGCACGTTCTGCGTCACGCTGAACCGCAGCGACGACGATCGACCCGCGCGCGTGCTGCAGCGGCTGACCTACCACCACCCGCTGTTCACGCCCGCGGGCGTCGCCGCGCAGCAGCGCCACGCCGAGATCAACGGCGTGCAACCGCACGCTACTTCTGCGGCGCGTACTGGCGCTACGGCTTTCACGAGGACGGCGTGGTCAGCGCGCTCGCGGCGCTGCAACGCTTCGAACGAGACCTGCGCAGCGCATGCACAGCGCGATCTACCCGGGTGGCTTGAGCACCGGCGCTACGCGCCGCGGCGCGCACGCGTTCCGCTACCCGCTCTTCATGGTGTACCTCGATCTCGCCGAGCTCGACGCGTGTTCGCGGGCGCTGGCTGTGGTCGACGCGGCGGCGCGGCGCTCGCGCGCTTCGACCGCGCCGATCATCTCGGCGACCCGGCGCGTGCCGCTCGACGAGGCCGTGCGCGACCTCGTGGCGAGCGCACCGGCGCGCGGCCGCGCGGGCCCGATCCGGCTGCTCACGCACCTGCGCTACTTCGGCTACGTGCTTCAACCCGGTGAGCTTCTACTACTGCTTCGACGCAGCCGGCCAGCGCGTCGAGACGATCGTCGCCGAAGTCACCAACACGCCGTGGGGCGAGCGGCACTGCTACGTGCTGCCGCGCGCCGAAGCGCGCGGCGAGCCGCTGGGCGCTGCGCGCACGCCAAGGCGTTGCACGTCTCGCCGTTCATGCCGATGGACGCTCGACTACGCTGGCGCTTCCGCGCGCCCGGCGAGCGCTCGCGGTGCACATGGCGCTGACACCGCGCGACGCACAGCGCGCGCACCGGTCTTCGACGCCACGCTCGCGCTGCGAGCGCGCGCCGATCACGCGCCGCGCTGGCCGCGCGCTGCTGCGCTTCCCGCTGATGACCGCTGCAGGTCATCGCCGCGATCCACTGGCAGGCGCTGCGGCTGTGGCTGAAGCGCGTGCCGGTGCACGACCATCCGGCCCGGCATGCGCCGGCCGAGCCCGATGCTCTGCCGAGGACCCGCCCATGAGCAGCACGCTCGATCGATGAATCGCCACGCGGCCTGTCGGTCGCTGTCCGCGCGATGCCGCGCCATGCGCCGGCGCTCGCCGGCTGCTCGCGCGCCTGGGCCGAGCGGCTGCTGCGGCCGGCTCGCCAGCTGAGCACGGCGCGCATCACGCTCGTCGACGGCGAACGGCGCGCACACCTTCGGCCAGCGCACGCGAGCGCTGCGCGCTGACGGCCGCGTGCACGTGCGCGACCCGCGCTTCTACGCCGAGTCGCGTTCGGCGGCTCGGTCGGCGCCGGCGAGGCGTACATGGCGCGGCGACTGGAGCGAGCGACGACCTCACCGCGCTGGTGCGCATCCTGCTGCGCAACCGCGACGGTGCTCGACGGCATCGACACCGGCCTCGCCGCGCTCGCCGCGCCGCTGCGGGAAGCTGCTGCACTGGGCCGCGCGCAACACGCGCGACGGCAGCCGCCGCAACATCGCCGCGCACTACGATCTCGGCAACGAGTTCTTCGCGCTGTTCCTCGACCCGACGATGATGTACTCGAGCGCGGTGTTCGAGCGCCCGGACATGACGCTCGAGGAAGCGTCGATCGCGAAGCTCGACCGCATCTGCCGCAAGCTCGAGCTGAAGCCGGGCGACCACGTGCTCGAGATCGGCACCGGCTGGGGCGGCTTCGCGCTGCACGCGGCGCGCCACTACGGCTGCCGCGTCACCACCACGACGATCTCGCGCGAGCAGCACGCGCTGCGCGCGCGAGCGCATCGACGCCGCCGGGCCTGCGGACCGCGTCACGCTGCTGCTCGAGGACTACCGCGACTCGAGGGCCGCTACGACAAGCTCGTGTCGATCGAGATGATCGAGGCGGTCGGCCACCAGTACTTCGACGCGTACTTCCGCAGCTGCAGCGAGCTGCTCGAAGCCCGACGGATGATGCTGCTGCAGGCGATCACGATCGCCGACCAGCGCTACGATGCGGCGCGCGACTCGGTCGACTTCATCAAGCGCTACATCTTCCCGGGCGGCTGCATCCCGTCGATGGCCGCGCTCAGCGCGTCGGTCGCGCGCGCGACCGACTGCGCGTCGTCGACCTCGAGGACATCGGCCCGCACTACGCCGACGACGCTTGCGGCGCTGGCGCGAGAACCTCGGCCTGTCCCGCGAGCGGCTTTTCGCGCGTCTCATCGTTGCGGGATCCTAAAGCGAACCAATCCGGCGATAAGGGTCAACCACAATATTGTCCCACAATTGGATTGGGCAGATAGATGGGCAATTGCCCCTGAATTTAAGTGTTTGTTTCGATGATACAATGAAATTGCAGTGGGATAGTTATGTCGTCGAACATGTCATCAGCAGGCCAAGGATGCCGCCCACATCCTGCCCACCGAAAATAGTAGCAAAATCAGTAGTTTGCTCGCTTCCGAGCGCGTTCAGCACCGCGCTTGTAATCGCCGCCGTGCCATCGCTGCCGCCGAATTCAACGGGTTGAGCCGGCGGCAAAGGCCGCATCCACCGCCCGCTCGATCCGTTCGGCGGCCGCGCCGCCTCGTGACCGTGCTTGTCGGCGAGCCAGTCGAGCATCAGCGCCGCGGACAGGATCATGGCGGTGGGATTGGCCTTGCCCTGGCCCATGATGTCCGGCGCGGTGCCGTGGCAGGGCTGGAACACCGCGTGGTTGTCGCCGATGTCGGCGGACGGCGCCATGCCCATCCCGCCGATGAGACCGGCGGTGAGGTCGGAGAGGATGTCGCCGAACATATTCTCCGTCACCATGACGTCGAGGTCCCAAGGCCGGCGCACCAGGAGCGCCGAACAGGCATCGACATAGATCCGGTCGGTCGGCGACATCGGGATAGCGCGCGGCGCATTCGTCGAATATCTCGCGGAAGAAGGCAAAAGCCTGAACGCATTCGCCTTGTCGACGCAGGCGAGCTTGCCCGGCGGCCCGCGCTGCTTGCGGCGCTGCGCGTAGCGGAACGAGAAATCGAACAGCCGCTCGCGAGGTCTTGCGGGTGATCAGCAGCGTCTCGCGCGCTTCGTCTTGGTCACCACGCCCTTGCCGATGGAATGGAACAGTCCTTCGGTCGATTCGCGGATGATGACGAGATCGATCCCGTGTTCGTCGGCGCCGACGATCGGGCACGGCACGCCGGGAATGAGCCGGCAGGGCCGCACGCCCGCGTAGAGATCGAAGATGAACCGCAGGTCGACCTGCGGCCTGATCTCGGTGTTGTCGGGATAGCGGATCGAGGGCAGCCCGCAGGCGCCGAGCAGGATCGCGTCGGCCTTCTCGCAGAGCTTGACGGTCGCGTCCGGCAAGGCGGTCCCGGTGTCGCGATAATGACGGCGCCGGCCGGTGCTTCGGTGAACCGGAATTTCAATCCGGGCGTCGTCTCTTCGATATGGCGCAGGATCGTCGATCGCGGGCGCCATGACTTCCGGGCCGATGCCGTCTCCGCCGATCACGGCGATATGGAACGTGTCGTTGGCGACATGTTGGAGCCGGATGGTGCGAGGGCGGGAAGTTGCGCTAATGAATACAGAGCGCCCCTCAACGCAAGCTGGAAATCAAATGCCGCGCCTCGCCGCCAATGTCGCCTATCTCTTCACCGAACGCCCGCTGATCGAACGGTTCGCCGCCGCTGCCGCGTGCGGCTTCAAGGCGGTGGAGTTGCAATTCCAGCAATACGATGGTTCCAGCGGTCAGCGCCACGTATTGCTACCGGTCGTAGAAGTCGGCCGCAGAGTGCCTTCCCGCACCGCCTCGTCGAGGTCGCGGTTGGTGGCCAGGACGACCGCGACGTCGACCGGGATCTCGCGCGTCTGCCCCACCGGCACGACCTTGTGGTTTTCCAGGACCCGCAGCAGGTGGGCCTGCGCCCGCAGCGACAGATCGGCGACCTCGTCGAGGAAGAGGATGCCGCCGTCGGCCGCGCGGAAGAAGCCGGGCTCGTCCGTGATCGCTCCCGTGAAGGAGCCTTTCTTGTGACCGAAGAAGCGGGAGGCGGCCAGCTCGTCGGTGATCTCGGCGCAGTTGGCGACCACCAGGGGCTTGCGGCGGCGGGAGCTGTAGGCGTGCAGGTAGCGGGCGATAAGGTCCTTGCCCGTCCCCCGCTCTCCCAGGAGCAGGATCGGCTCCGGGCTCTCCGCGTCGAGCGACGGGATGTACGTCTCGTGCAGGGCGCGCCGCAGCGCCTGGGTATGGGCCGAGTCGCCCAGGATCTCCGGCGCGTCGCCGCTCCCGCTGCGGCGTCGAGGAGGTCCCGCAGCTCGCGCTCCTGGCGCTCCTTCCGGAAAAAGAAGCCGAAGATCCGGCCCACCGCCGTGGCGTAGCCCTCCAGCCAGGCGCGGTCGTCCTCGCCGTAGGCCTCGGTCAGGCCCCGGTTCTGGAAGTAGGCCACGGCCAGGACCACGTCGCGGAGGGGATCGCAGGATCGGCGCGCACAGGACGCTGTACTGGCCGCCTTCCAGAGAGGGGGTCCGCGACGCGTCGGCCTGGAGCCGGGGATCCTCGATCAGCTCCGGCTTCCGGGTCTCGATGACCTGCTGGATCACCGAGGGGCTCACCCCCCGGACCGACTCTCCCCTCTCGCAGGCCCGGACCTGCTCCGGCGTGAGGTTCCCCAGGACGTGGATGGCGCGCAGGCGGAACGAGCCGGGCTCTTCGACGAGCAGCAGGAGCGCCTTGCGCGCCCCGAATCCCGAGGCGGCGGCCTCGAAAGAGGCCCGGAGCGCCGCCTCCTCGCCGCCGTCGCTGGACAGCACGGCGAGGAGCTCGTTCATCGCCCCGAGGAGTTGGGCGTAGTCGCGGCCCATCCTCAAGGTCTGGGATGACCCCACGCGACTAGCAGCCGCCGATCAGATACGACGGGCAGCCGTCCGTGCAGCCGATCGCGCTGCAGCCCGCAAAGCAGGAGAGCAGGCACGACTTGACGTAGGTCTCGGGGACCCCGCCAGCCACGTGCTCCATCCGGTCGCTGGAGAGGGAAGCCAGGGTTTCGCGGTGCAGAGAGAGCTTCGGCGACTTCTTCTTCATACGTTGCCTCCGTTTCGAGCAGGACGTGAGCAAAGATCATGAATGCAACGACTCAAGAAGACAAGGCCCGGTGAAGCTCCCTGCGATCGTCCTCGTCGCCGTCCGCTACTCCGCCACCCCCTTCTCCCGCAGGATGTTCCACACCTTCTCCGGCGTCATCGGAATTTCGATGTGCCGCACGCCCAGATGGGCCAGGGCGTCCACGACGGCGTTGGCGATGGCCGGCGGGGCGCCCACCGTGGCCGACTCGCCCACTCCCTTGGCGCCCAGGGGATGGTGCGGCGAGGGGGTCACGGTCTTGTCGGTCTCCCAGTTCGGGGTCTCCATGGCGGTGGGCACCAGGTAGTCCATGAAGCTGCCGCCCGGAGATGTTGCCGCTCTCGTCGTAGCTGATCTCTTCGAAGAGCGCCGGGGCCATGCCCATGGAGAGGCCGCCGTGGATCTGGCCGTCGACGATCATCGGGATTGATGATGTTGCCGCAGTCGTCGACCGCCACGAAGCGGCGGATCTTCACCTCGCCGGTGCCGCGGTCGATGTCCACCACGCAGATGTAGCTGCCGAAGGGGAAGGTCAGGTTCGGCGGATCGTAGTAGTTCGACAGCCTCGAGGCCCGCCTCCATGCCCGGCGGATGGTTGGTGTAGGCGGCGAGGGCGATCTCCTGGATGGTCTTGGACTTCTGCGGCGCGCCCTTGACGAAGAACTTGCCGGTCTCCCATTCGAGGTCGTCCTCGCTCGACTTCCAGCAGGTGGGCGGCGATCTTCTTCGCCTTGTCGCGGATCTTGCGCGCCGCGATGGCGCAGGCCGCCGCCGGCCGTCGGGGTCGAGCGGCTGGCGTAGGTGCCGAGGCCGTAGGGAGCGGTGTCGGTGTCCCCCTCCTCCACCTGCACGTGGGCCGCCGGGATGCCCAGCTCTTCGGCCACGATCTGGGCGTAGGTGGTCTCGTGCCCCTGGCCCTGCGACTTGGTGCCGAAGCGGGCGATCGCCTTGCCGGTGGGATGGACGCGGATCTCGCGCCGAGTCGAACATCTTGATGCCCAGGATGTCGAAGTCCTTGGACGGGCCGGCGCCCACGATCTCGGTGAAGGAGGAGATGCCGATCCCCATCAGCTCGCCGCGCGCGCGCTTTTCGGCCTGCTCCTTGCGCAGCTCGTCGTAGCCGATCTTCTCCATGGCCTTCTGGAGCGCCGCCGGGTAGTTGCCGCTGTCGTACTCCCAGCCCAGCGCCGACTTGTAGGGGAACTTGTCCGGGCGGGATGAAGTTCTTGAACCGCAGCTCGGCCGGGTCCATCTTCAGCTCCTGCGCCAGCACGTCGGTGATGCGCTCGATGGCGTGCACGGCCTCGGTGACGCGGAAGGAGCAGCGGTAGGCGACGCCGCCCGGCGGCTTGTTGGTGTAGGCGCGCGTCCACCTCGGTGAAGGCGTGCGGGATGTCGTAGGAGCCGGTGCAGATCGAGAACAGGCCGGCCGGGAACTTGGACGGGTTGGCCGCGGCGTCGGCGTAGCCGTGGTCGGCCAGGGTCTTGATGCGCAGCGCCGTCATCTTGCCGTCCTTGTTGGCGGCCAGCTCGGCGGTCATGTGGTAGTCGCGGGCGAAGGAGTCGGCCTGGAGGTTTTCCATGCGGTCCTCGACCCACTTGACCGGCTTGCCCAGCACCACCGAGGCCGCCACGGCGATGACGTAGCCGGGATAGACCGGCACCTTGCCGCCGAAGCCGCCGCCGATGTCGGGCGAGATGATGCGGATCTTCTCTTCCGACAGCCCGACGTGGCCGGCCACCAGCGCGAAGACGGTGCGGATGGCGTGCGGCGCCTGGGTGGTCATGTAGACGGTGAGGTGGCCGGTCGCCTTGTTGAAGTCGGCCACGCAGCCGCAGGTCTCGATGGAGGCCACGTGGATGCGCGGGATGTAGATGTCCTGCTTGACCACCACGTCGGCCTCGGCGAACGCCTTGTCGGTGGCCGCGCGGTCGCCCGCCTCCCAGTGCCAGATGTGGTTGTCCTGTCTTGCCTTCCTTGTCGGTGCGCAGCACGGGCGCGCCCGGCTCCAGGGCCTTGAAGGGATCGACCACCACGGGCAGCGGCTCGTAGTCGACCTCCACCGCGTCCACGCCGTCGGCGGCGGTGTAGCGGTCGGTGGCGATCACCGCCGCCACCTCCTGCGCCTGATACATCACTTTTTCGACGGGGAGCACCATCTGGGTGTCCGACATCAGGGTCGGCATCCAGTGGAGGTTGAACCTTGCCAGCGTCTCGCCGGTGATCACCGCCAGCACGCCGGGGATGGCGAGCGCCTTTTCGGTGTGGATGGCCGTGATCTTCGCGTGGGCGAAGGGGCTGCGCACGATGTCCATGTGGACCATGCCGGGCAGCTTGATGTCGTCGACGTAGCGGCCCTGGCCGCGGATGAAGCGCGGGTCCTCCTTGCGCTTCATGGAGTGGCCCATGCCGCAGACTTCTGGGGTGGTCTTGGGTGCCATGGTTCCTCCTCACTCCGCCGGGCGCAGCTTGGCCGCCGCGTACTGAACGGATTTGACGATGTTGACGTAGCCGGTGCAGCGGCAGAGGTTGCCGGAGATCGCCTGGCGGATCTCGGCTTCGCTGGGATCGGGGTTGCTGCGCCAGCAGGGCGGCGCTGGTGAGCATCATGCCCGGCGTGCAGAAGCCGCACTGGAGGCCGTGCTCCTGCCAGAAGCCTTCCTGGACGGGGTGGAGCTGGCCGTCCTTCTCCAGCCCCTCGACCGTCGTCACCTCGCGGCCGTCGGCCTGCACGGCGAGCACGGTGCACGACTTGACCGGCACGCCGTCGAGCAGCACGGTGCAGGCGCCGCAGTGGGTGGTGTCGCAGCCGATGTGGGTGCCGGTCATGCTCAAGCGTCTCGCGCAGGAGATGGACGAGCAGGAGGCGCGACTCGACTTCCGCTTTATGCTCGGCGCCGTTGATCTTGACGGTGATCGGATGGCTTGCCATGGCTCAGCTCCTCCCGGCGCGCTCGACGGCGCGTGTGCAGGGCGCGGACTGGTGAGGACGCGCGCCATTTCCCGCTTGTATTCGACGGCGCCGCGCCGGTCGGCGTTGGGCGAGGCGGCCGCCGCGGCCAGACGCGCGGCCTCGGCGATCGCCTCGTCGGTGGGCTGCTTGCCGGTCAGGTAAGCTCTCGGCATCGGCGGCGCGCAGGGGCACGGGACCGGCGTTGGTGAGGCCGATGCCCACCTTCTCCACCTCGCCGCCCGCCGACAGGGTCACCTGCGCGGCGGCGGCCGCGGTGGCGAAGTCGCCCACCTTGCGCTCGAGCTTCACGTAGGCGCCGCCGGTCCGCGGAGGCGGCACGGGGATGCGGATCTCGGTGAGGATCTCGTCCGGCTCCAGGGCCGTGGTGAACAGGCCGAGGAAGAAATCGTCGATAGGGATCGTGCGCGTGCCGTTGGGCCCGGCCGCCACCACCTCGGCGCCGCAGGGCCAGCATGGTGGCCGGATGATCGTTGGCCGGATCGCCGTGCGCGAGATTGCCGCCGACGGTCGCGAGATTGCGGACCAGTGGGATCGGCGATCACCGCCGCCGTGTCCGCCAGCAGCGGGTACCGCGTGCGGATCAGCTCGGAATGCTCCAGCGCCGACTCGCGGGTGCGGCCGCCGATCCTGAGCGTGCCGTCCCGCTCCTCGATGTACTCCAGCCCGGGGATGCGGCCGATGTCGACGAGGTGGCCGGCGGCGCCCAGCCGCAGCTTGAGCAGCGGCAGGAGGCTCTGGCCGCCGGAGAGGACCTTGACGTCGTCGCGATGGGTCTGGAGGAGCGCGAGGGCCTCCTCCAGCGTTTGAGGCGCGTGATAGTCGAACGGTGCGGGGATCATCCGTATCTCCTTTCCCCGCGCTGGCTCTCCTCCGCTAGCGCAGGAACCAGTAGAGGAGCAGCGCGAGGACGACCACTGCGATCCAGAAACCGGGACGTTGCAGCGTGCGGCCGGCGGCCCGGCCGGCGGCGGCGGCTCCGATCGAGCCGATGTCCAGAGCGGCCTCGCCGGCGGGCGGCGGCGCGGCGGGCGGGACCGGCGCGGGAGCAGCGACCGGCGCGGGGGCAGCGACAGGCGGAGGCGCCGCTTCGACCGCCGACATCTCCGAAGCCACGGGGGCCGAGGCCGGAGGCGGAGCCGCGGCGGCCGGCGTTTCCAGCTCCCGGCGCATGGCGTCGGTGAACTTCTGGAAAAGCTGGTCGCTGACGTCCTGGATCATGCCGCGGCCGAACTGGGCCAGCATGCCCACGACGTTGACGTCCGAGACGACCGTCACCTCGGTCTCGCCGGGCGCCTTCTCGACGACGCGGCTCTTCATCTTCATGTCGGCGCCGCCCTTGCCGCGCGTCTCCTGGCCGGAGGCGGCGATCTCGGCCTCGCCCGCCGCCCTGTCCAGCCGCTCGAAGCGCATCTTGCCGCGGTAGTTGGCGGTCACCGGCCCCACCTTGACGGTGATGGTGCCGCCGTAATTCTGATCGTCCAGCTTCTCCGTGATGGCGGCGCCCGGCAGGCACTTGGCCACCTTGTAGGGATCGGTGAGGAAGTCCCACACCGCATCGGCCGGGGCTTTGACGACGAAGCTCTTTTCGATCTGCATGCCCATGATTTCAGACCCTCACGCCGCCAGCAGGGGAAGGAGCCGTTCCAGCGACTCCAGGTTGTGAGCCGGAAGGAGATCGTCGATGTAAGGCAGCGCCGCCGCCATGGCGCGCGCGGTGGGCTCGTAGCGCGCGTCCCCGGCCAGAGGATTGAGCCACACGACACGGCGCGCCCGGGCCCGGATGGCGCGCAGGGCCGCCGCCAGCGGCGCCACGTCGCCGCGGTCGAGGCCGTCGCTCAGGATCAGCACCACCGTCTTTCCGTCGACCAGCTCGTCGAGATAGTACTCCACAAACTCGGCCAGGCACTCCCCGATCCTCGTGCCTCCCGACCAGTCGGGCACGCTGGCGGCCAGGCGCTCCAGAGCCAGGTCGATCCGGCCGGGACGAAGCCATGGCGTCAGCCGCACCAGCGCCGTGTTGAAGGCGAAGATCTCGCTGCGACCGCGCCACCCGGCGCAGCGCCAGCACGAAGGTGAGCAGGAAGCGGGTGTGGGGATCCATGGAGCCGCTGGTGTCCGCCAGCACCACCAGGCGGGGCTTCTCCACCGGCCGCGCCCGGCGCGCCAGCGAGAGGAATTCTCCCGCCTTGCGCCACGGCCCGCCGGAAGCTGCGCGCGCAGGTCCGGTTCGCCGCGGCCCCGCACGGGCACCCGCCGCCGGCTGGGCCGGGTGGCGAGACGCAGGCCCAGGCGGGAGAGCAGCTGCTCCATGGCCTGCAGGTCGTCCGGCGAGCACTCCTCGAAGGGTTTGCGGCGCAGCGCCGCCTCCGGGCTGTAGCCGGGCTCCTCGCCTTCCGAAATCGTGGAGAAGGATTCCGAGGCCCCATCGCTTGGCAGGCCTCCCGGACGCGGCGATCCCGGGCGGGCCCTGGGCACCTCCGGCGCGCGGCGGGAGACCCGTTGCTCCGGCATCCGAGACGCCGCGCGCGCCTTCCACAGCAGCGCGAACAGCTCCTCGAAGACCGCCGAGTCGCGCGGCCGGATCTTGAGCGCCGTCCGCAGCGCCAGCCGCACCTCGTCGCGGTCCCCAGGTCCACCAGGGTCAGGGCCGTCAGAGCGTCGGCTTCATCGCTCAGGGTTGTGACCACGCCGTGCTCGCGGAGAGCACCGGCGAAGCGGGCCAGATGGACGACGAGATCCTCACTCATCCCGCGCCCCGCGCCTCCGCCAGGACCGTCTCCAGCCCGCCGCCGGCCATCTCGCGCAGGTCGTGATGGTCCTTGAGCACGCAGCCCAGGGTCTGCTCCACCGTCTCGAGATCGAGGTGATCGCGGTGCAGGCGCAGGAGGGCCTGCGCCCAGTCGATCGTCTCCGCCACGCCCGGGGTCTTGCCGAGACGCCGCCGCCGCAGGGCCTGCATGAAACGGCCGATCTCCTCGGCCAGGCGCTCGCCGGCGCCGGGGACGCGGGCGCGCAGGATGCGCACCTCCTTCTCCAGCGAGGGGTGCTCGACGTAGAGGTAGAGGCAGCGCCGGCGCAGGGCGTCGCCGATCTCGCGGGTGCGGTTGGAGGTGAGCACCACGTAGGGCACGTGCTCGGCGCGGATGGTGCCGAGCTCCGGGATGGTCACCTGGAAATCCGACAGCACCTCCAGCAGGAACGCCTCGAAGCCGTCGTCGGCGCGGTCGATCTCGTCGATGAGCAGCACGGGCGGCCCCTCGCGGCGGGTGATGGCGCGCAGCAGCGGCCGTTCGAGCAGGTAGTCGCGGCCGAAGATGAGGTCCTCGATCTCGTGCGCGCTCTTCCCTTCCCCTTCGGCCAGCCGCAGGCGCAGCATCTGGCGCTGGTAGTTCCACTCGTAGAGGGAGGTCGCGACGTCCAGCCCCTCGTAGCACTGGAGGCGGATCAGCTCGGTCTCCAGCAGCCGCGCCAGCACCTTGGCGATCTCGGTCTTGCCTACCCCGGCGTCGCCCTCGACGAGCAGCGGCCGGCGCATCTCCCGGGCCAGGAACACAGCGGTGGCGATGGCCGGATCGGCGATGTACCCCAGCCGCTCCATGGCGTCTTGCAAGCGCCGCGATCTCGGGCCTCACGCGGCGTAGCGCTCTGGCTCGGCCAGGAAGCGCTCGCGGCAGCCGCCGCAGCAGAAATACCAGGTGCGCCCGTCATGCTCGGCGGTGTGGCGGGCGCCGGCGATCTCGACCGTCATGCCGCAGATGGGATCGATCGCGGTCGCCACGGCGGCCGCCTTCTCCGCGTCCTCCCCGTCGGCCTTCGCGGCGCGCTGCCCCGCGACGATCTCCGCCAGGATCGAGAGCGCGATCTCCTCCGGCGTCCTGGCTCCGATGTCCACGCCCGCCGGGTTGCGGATGGCGTCGAGGGCCGAGGCGGGGACGCCCCGGGCGAGCAGGATCTCCCGCATCTGGGCGAAGCGCCTCGCGGCTCGCCACCACGCCGAGATAGCCGGGCGAAAGCGCCAGCGCGTCGCGGATCGCCTCCTCGTCGCGCTCGCCCAGCGTGGCCACCACGGCGAAGCGCGGCCCCTTGGCGGGCGCGTAGAGGCGGGGCGAGCGGGAGAGATCGGTGACCACCTGATCGGCGCCGGGGAACAGCTCCGGCTCGGCGTCGGGATCGACGGCGACCACCGAGTAGCCCATCGCCTTGGCCAGCTTCGCCAGCGCCCGGGCCGTGGGAGAGACGCCGAACACCACGAGGCGCGGCGCCGGCAGGACGGGCTCCAGGTAGATCTCCACGGTCCCTCCGCTGTGGCAGGTCATGGGAAAGGCGGTCGACCCCGGGCCGCTGGACCGTCTCCGGATCGGGCGCCAGGGCGACCAGCCGCGGCTGCCCGTCGGCGAGAGCCCGCCTGCGCCTCCCGGATCACCGTCGGCTGCGTGCAACTGCCGCCGAGCCAGCCGTGGAAGACGCCGGCGGCGGTGATCAGGGCCATGTCGCCGGCCTGCGAGGAGCTGGCCGGCTGGCGGCGCACCACGACGGCGAGCACGAACGGCTCTTCCCGCTGAGCCAGGTCCGCCGCCATCTGGAGCAGCTCGGCGCGCATGGCTCAGCCCCGGCCGTTCGATCGCGCTTCATAGTCTTCCGGCACGTCGATGTCGGCAAGCGCGGACGCGGGCCAGGACAGCACCTCCGCCTCGTCCCGATGGCGCTTGACCACCTGCCGGCCGCAGCCCTCCCCCGTCATCGCCAGCAGCTCGCCGAAGAGGCTCCGGTCGTAAAGCATGGGCGGCGCGTTGACGCCTTCGTAGTCGGAGATGACGAGCGGCGCCTCGCTCGACCGGTAGCGGTCGATCAGGCCGGCGATCATCTCCGGCGTGACGAACGGCATGTCGGCCAGCATCACCACGGCCGCCCGCGCCTCGGCGCGGCACGGCCGAGACGCCCGCCTTGAGCGAGGAGTTGATCCCCTGCTCGTAATCCGGATTGACCACGACCCGGCAGGGCAGGCCGTCGAGCTCCTGCCGGGCCTTGTCCGCCTCATGGCCGAGCACCACGAGCAACGGCGACGACGCCTCCGGCCAGCGCCCGCCGCGCCGCGCCGCGCAGGACGCTCTCGCCGTTCAGCTCGAACAGCAGCTTGTTCCTGCCCATGCGGCTGGAGGTGCCGGCGGCGAGCAGGATGCCGGCGACTGGGTCCGTTGCGGTCAGAGCATGGATGGCCTCCGTGCGTTCCGACAGGTGCTTCGGCTCCCGCCCGGCGGTGAAGGCGAGCAGCTCGGCGACGATGGAGAGCGCCACCTGCCGCGGCCCGTCGGCGCCGAGGTCGAGCCCGACCGGACCGAAGACCCGGCCGTCCCCCGGCATGCCGATCTCTCGCAGGATGCTCTCGGTCCGCGCGCGCGGACCCAGCACTCCCACGTAGGGCAGGCCCGCCGCGAGCAGGCGCCGGACCCATTCGCGGTCGTGAGTCAGCGAGTGGGTCTTCACCACCGCCAGCGAGCGCTCGGCGGGAGGCAGGCCGTCCGCCGGGTCCTCCGGCCGGGCCAGGATCAGCCGCGCCGCCTGCGGGAACCAGGACGGCTGCATCAACCCCTGGCGGTGGTCCACCAGGGTGACGCGGAACCCGGCGTCCGCCGCATAGGCCACGAGCGGCCGGGCATCGTCGCCGGCGCCGCAGACGATCAGATGGGGAGGCGGCGGCAGCGCCTCGAAGAAGACCTGCCGGTCGCCGATGGGATGGACGCCCGAGCGGCCGGCCGGCGCGAGGGCGCGGGCCTTCTCCACCGCCAGCGCGTCGAGGTCCGCGGAGCCCAGGGAGCCGTGGACCGAATCCGGCCCTACGATCAGGGTCCGTCCCAGGCCGTCGCCCTCCACCACCGTGGCGACGGTGAACGGGGCGTCCCCCGCCAGGAGCCCGCGCAGCGTGTCCTCCAGGTCCGCCAGCGGTCCCTCCGTGGCGCTCTGGATGAAGACGTCCACCAGACCGTTGCAGCCCAATCCGAGCCCCCAGACGACGTCCTCGTCGGCGCCGGTGCTGTAGTGCCGCAGGCTGGGCCGGCCCGTCGCGAGGACCTCCTTGGCCACCTCGCGCACGTCGGCCTCCAGGCAGCCGCCGCTGACGCTGCCGAGGGTGTCACCCGTCTCTTCGATGAGGAATTTGGCTCCAGGCCGGCGATAGGCCGAGCCGACGATATGAACGACCGTGGCGAGCGCCGCCCGCCGTCCCGCCGAGGTCAGCTCGGCGAGCCGTGAGAGGACCTCGGCGGTTTCCTTCCAGTGGTTCATACCCCCGCTCCCGGACCAGGAGGATCAAAGATACCTCCCGCCGGCCGTCTCACGCAACGCCCGCCCCAGCGCCTCCAGGCTGTCCAGGTTGTGGACCGGCCGGTGCTCGTCCACATGCGGCAGCAGCGCCTTCACCCCCTGGGCGCGCGGCTGGAAGCCCTCCCAGCGCAGAAGAGGGTTGAGCCAGATCAGCCGGCGGCAGGAGCGGTGGAGGCGGTCGGCTTCGGCCTCCAGACCGGGCTCGGTGTCGCGGTCGAGGCCGTCGGTGACCAGCAGCACCACGGCCCCATGACCGAGGACGCGGCGCGACCAGGAGCGGTTGAAGTCGCGCAGGCAGACCCGCAGGCGCGTTCCGCCCGACCAGTCCAGCACCTCGCGGCCGCAGCGGGCGAGCGCTTCGTCGACGTCGCGGCGGCGGAGGATCCTCGTCACGTTGGTCAGGCGGGTGGCGAACAGGAAGGCGTGGACCCGCGCGCGGGCGGCCAGCAGGGCGTGCAGGAAGTGCAGCAGGATCTCCGAATAGCGTCCCATCGAGCCCGAGATGTCGCACAGCACGACGAGCGGCGGCGGCTGGAGGACGCGCGAGCGGAACCGCAGCGGCGCGAAGTCTCCGAAGGTCTTGCGGCTCTCCCGCACGGTGCGCGCGAGATCGATACGGTCGCCGTGGGGATCGGGGGCGAACCGGCGCGTGGGGACCGGCCGGAGGGCCGCTGCCATGCTGGCGACGATCTTCCTGGCGCGGGCGAATTCCTCGGCGCTCATCTGATCGAAGTCCCGCGTACGCAGGACCTCGTCGGCGGAAAACGTGAGGGCCGCGTCGAATTCGACGCGCTCGGCGGGGGCCGTCCCGGTGGGCGACGGCGGGCGCCAGGCTTCGGCGATCCGGCGCGAGACCGTGGACGCCGGCGGCACCTTCACGTGCGCCAGCATCTCTTCCAGCACGGGATTTACCGCCTGCGGATTGCGCCAGAACAAATGGAACGCCTGATCGAAAAGATCGAAATCCTCGGGACGCTTCACCAGGACGGAATGCAGCGCCCAGTAAAGCTCGTCGCGGTGGAACACGTCCACGGCGGAAGCGGCGGCGAGGGCGTCCAGAGAGCTCGCCGGTCCGAGGCGAAGGCCGGCGCCGCGCAGGAAGCGGGTGAAATGAATTACGTTGTCCGCTAGCGTCGACATTACCGCGCCCCCGCCCGGGCATAAATGCCCGGGCTAGGCAAAAACAGCCGGGTAAACCCGACTGCTGGAGTCCCCTTCAGGGGGCTCTTTCGACTAGCCCGGGCATTTATGCCCGGGCGGGGGCGCGGCAAGGTTGAACGTTTCGAAAGCAAGGATGAATCTGACACCGTAGAATTAAATCGATTCAGTCAGCATCGCGCTCACCGGCGCGCCCGCCATTTTTTCGATGTCGTCCTGATACTTGAGCAGCACGCCCAGGGTCGCGTTCACGGCGCCGGGGTCCAGGGAAACCTGATCGAGCGCCAGGAGAGCGCGCGCCCAGTCGATCGTCTCGGCCACGCCCGGCGGCTTAAACAGATCGGCCGTGCGCAGCCGCTGCACGAAGCCCACGATCTGCCCGGCGAGCGCTTCGGCCAGCTCGGGCGCCCGCAGACGCAGGATCTCCAGCTCACGGGCCGTGTCCGGGTAGCCGATCCAATGGTAGAAGCAGCGCCGCTTGAGCGCGTCGTGGATCTCCCGCGTCCGGTTGGAGGTGAGCACCACGATGGGCGGCGACGGCGCGCGCACCGTGCCCATCTCCGGGATGGTCACCTGGAAATCGCTCAGGATCTCCAGCAGGAACGCTTCGAACGGCTCGTCGGTGCGGTCGATCTCGTCGATGAGGAGGACCGGCGGTCCGGCGGGATCGGGCTCCAGCGCCAGGAGGAGCGGACGCTTGAGCAGAAAGCGCTCGTCAAAGATGTCATGCGCCAGACGCGTCCGGTCCGCCTGGCCGCCCAGCTCCGCCAGCCGGATCTCCAGCATCTGGCGGGGATAGTTCCACTCGTAGAGGGCCGCAGCCGCGTCCAGCCCCTCGTAGCACTGGAGACGGATGAGACGCCGGCCCAGCGTCTCGGCCAGCACCTTGGAGATCTCGGTCTTGCCTACACCCGCCTCGCCTTCGAGCAGGAGGGGACGGCCCAGCTTGAGGCTCAGGAAGACGGCGGTGGCGAGGCTCGCGTCGGCGACGTAGCGTCCCGACGCGAGCAGCCTCCGCGTCTCCTCGACACTGCGCGGCAGATCCACCTGCGGCAGGTCCAACTTACCGGCAGGCCTGGACAGCCCGCCGGGCCATCACCGTGACGAGGTGCGCCCGGTACTCCGCGCTCGCCTCGCCGTCCGACCGGAGATCCGCGGCCGCCACGGCCCCGGGACTGATCGCGTCGGGCGTGAAGCTCGCGGCGAGCGCCGACTCCCAGGCGGGGACGCGGAACGCTTGGGACCCGGCCCCCGTGACCGCCACGCGCACGCCGCCCGCCGTCTTCGCCACCATGACGCCCACGATCGCGTATTTCGACGCCGGACTGGCGAACTTGGCGTAGGCCGCGCGCTCCGGCACCGGGAAGTGCACGGCGGTGATCACTTCGTCCTCCGCCAGCGCCGTCGAGAAGAGGCCCGTGAAGTAGTCGTCGGCCGCGATGCGGCGGCGGTCGGTCTCGACGGTGGCGCCCAGGGCCAGCACGGCCGCGGGATAGTCGGCGGCCGGGTCGGCATGGCCCAGCGAGCCGCCCAGGGTGCCGCGGTTGCGGACCTGCGCGTCGCCGATCCCGCCGGCCAGGGCGGCGAGGCCCGGGATGCGCTGCCGCACCACGGAGGAGCGTGGCGACCTCGTCGTGCGTGACCAGCGCGCCGATCGTTATCTGCGGGGAGGGATCGCCGTCGCGGATCTCCTTGAGGCCGCCGATCCCGGCGAGCGAGATCAGGTCCTCCGGCTGCGCCAGATCGAGCTTCATCACGGGGATGAGGCTCTGGCCACCCGCGAGGAGCTTGGCCGCCGGGTTGCCCTGGAGCAGGGCCACCGCGTCGGCCACGGACTGGGGACGATGGAATTCGAAGCTCTTCACGCGACACCTCCCGCCGCCTGGATCGCCCGCCAGACCTTCTCCGGGGTCGCCGGCATTTCGATGTGCTTGACGCCGAGCGGCTCCAGGGCGTCGAGCACGGCGTTGATCACCGCCGGCGGGATGCCGATGGCCCCGACCTCACCCACGCCCTTGATGCCGACCGGGTTGTGCGTGCACGCGGTCACGTGGTTGCCCACCTTGAAGGAAGGCAGGTCCGCCGCGCGCGGCATGGTGTAGCTCATGAACGATCCGGACAGGAGCTGCCCGTCGGCGTCGTAGACGCACTCTTCCAGCAGGGCCTGCCCGATCCCGTGCGCCAGACCGCCATGGGCCTGGCCGTCGACGATCATCGGATTGATGATCACGCCGACGTCGTCCGCGATGGCCACGTCCACCACCTCCACGACGCCCGTCTCGGGATCGATCTCGACCTCGACGGTGTGGCAGCCGGCGGGGAAAGTGAAGTTCTTGGGATCGTAGAAAGCGGAATCCTCCAGCCCCGGCTCCACCGTGTCGATGGGATAGTTGTGCGGCACGTAGGCGGCGAACGCCACCTCGCCGAAGGCCTTCTCGCGGTCGGTGCCCGACCACGCGGTACTTGCCGTCCGAGAACTCGACGTCGGCCACGCTCGCCTCCAGGAGGTGGGCGGCGATCTTCTTGCCCTTCTCGACGATCTTGTCGATCGCCTTGACAATGGCCGAGCCGCCGACCGCGGCGGAGCGCGAGCCGTAGGTGCCCATGCCGAACGGAATGCGGTCCGTGTCGCCGTGGACGACCTCGATGTTTTCGATCGGAATGCCGAGCTTCTCGTTGACGAGCTGGGCGAACGTGGTCTCGTGCCCCTGCCCGTGGCTGTGGGTGCCCGTGAACACGCTCACGCTACCCGTGGGGTGGACCCGCACCGAGGCCGCTTCATACAAGCCTGCGCGCGCGCCCAGGGCGCCCACCAGCGCCGACGGCGCGATGCCGCACGCCTCGATGTAGGTGGAGATCCCGAAGCCGCGCAGCTTGCCGCGCGCCTTCGACGCCTCCTTGCGTCGGGCGAGCCCGGGATAATCGATCGCCTGGAGAGCGAGATCGAGGGTGGCCTCGTAATCGCCGATGTCGTACTGCACGGCCACCGGCGTCTGGTACGGGAACTGGTCGGGCTGAATGAGATTCTTGCGCCGGATCTCCACCCGGTCGATCCCCAGCTCGCGCGCGGCTTTGTCCACCAGGCGTTCGAGCAGGTACGTGGCCTCGGGCCGGCCGGCGCCGCGAACGGCGTCCACGGGCACGGTGTGGGTGAAGATGGCCTTCACCTCGCCGTAGATGGCGGGAATCACGTACGGCCCGGAGAGGAGCGTGCCGTGAAGATAGGTCGGGATGGCCGTGGAGAACGTCGAGAGATACGCCCCCATGTTGGCCAGCGTGCGCACGCGCAGGCCGCGGAACCTGCCGTCGGCGTCCAGGGCCAGCTCGGCGTGGGTCACGTGATCCCGGCCGTGAGCGTCCGAAAGGAAGGCCTCGCTGCGCGAGGAGGTCCACTTCACCGGACGGCCGACGCGCTTCGACGCCCAGAGCACCAGCAGCTCCTCGGCGTAGTGGAAGATCTTCGATCCGAATCCGCCGCCCACGTCGGGCGCCACCACGCGCAGCTTGTGCTCCGGCACCTTGAGGGTGAAAGCGCCCAGGAGCAGCCGCGTCAGATGCGGGTTCTGCGACGTGGTGTAGAGCGTGTACCGGTCCTCGACCATGTCGTAGTGGCCGTTGGCGGCGCGCGGCTCGATGGCGTTGGGGACGACGCGGTTGTTGACCAGGTCGATCGCGGTGACGTGGGCCGCCCCCGCGAACTCGGCCTCGGTGGCCGCCGAGTCTCCGATATGCCAATCGAAGCAGACGTTGCCCGGGGCCTCGTCCCACACCAGCGGCGCGCCCTCGGCCACGGCGGCGTTCAGGTGGGCCACCACCGGCTGTGGGTCGTAATCGACCGCCACGAGCTGGGCCGCGTCCCGGGCCTGCGCCCTGGTCTCGGCGATGACCAGGGCGACGGGATCGCCGGCGTGCCGCACCTTCCCCTGCGCCAGGGCCGGATGCGGCGGCTCGACCATCACCGAGCCGTCCTTGTTCGTGATCTGCCAGCCGCAGGGGATGCCGCCCAGCCCGTCGGTGGCCACGTCGTCGCCCGTCAGCACGGCGAGCACGCCCGGCGACGCGAGAGCGGCCGCGGCGTCGACCGACCGGATGGCCGCGTGGGCGTACGGCGAGCGGACGAACACGCCCCACGTCTGCTCCGGCAGCACGATGTCGTCGGTGTAGCGCCCCTTGCCGAGGAGGAACCGGCGGTCCTCCTTACGGGCGACCGAGGCGCCCATTCCCTGCGCGCCGCTCATTGGGCACCTCCCCGCATCGTCTCCGCCGCCGCCAGCACGGCCTTGACGATGTTGTGGTAGCCCGTGCAGCGGCAGAGGTTGCCCTCCAGCCAGTGCCGGACGTCGGCCTCGGTCGGATCGGGGTTGCGCTTCAGGAGCTCGGTGGCGCTCATCACCATGCCGGGCGTGCAGAAGCCGCACTGCAGTCCGTGGCAGGCGTGGAACGCCGCCTGCATCGGGTGCAGCTCGCCGTTCGTCGCCAGCCCTTCGATCGTGGTCACCGCCCTGCCGCCGGCCTCCACCGCCAGCATGGTGCAGCTCTTGACCGCTTTGCCGTCGACCCAGACCGTACAGGCGCCGCACTGGCTGGTGTCGCAGCCTACGTGCGTCCCGGTGAGGCGCAGGTGCTCGCGCAGCAGCTCCACAAGCAGCGTCCGCGGCTCCACCTCGACAGCATGACTTTTCTCGTTGACTTTCAGCGTGATCGTGGCCATAAACCTCCCTCTCCCAGAGAGCTTGCCCACCGCCGACAGATGCCTAGACGTGTGATCTTAAGCCTCGCTCACGGCGGGTGCAAGCCTCGCTCCCGGGGCGTGTGCCGGGCGGGAATCCGGCGGTGGGGGAAGCCCCCTCCGGCTCCCATGGGCCGCTGGTGGCATAGTCGGTGCAATCTTGTCTTGGTGGGACTGCCGCCATGGGCGGCGGAGCTTGCTAAGGAGGTACATCATGAAGAAAACCCGCTTTACTACCTTTACGCTGCTTCTCCTGGCCCTTGCCCTCGGGTCGCCAGGCCTCTCTACGTCGGCCCAGGCCCAGCGACCGGGCTGCAAGATTCCTGAACCTTTGAAGCCCGAAAGTTGCATCTGCACGCGTGAGTATGCTCCAGTGTGTGGATGCGACGGCGTGACTTACTCCAACGCCTGCGTCGCCCGCTGCGAGGTTCTCGCCTTCACTCCGGGCGAGTGCCCGTGAGTTGAAGGTCAGGACGGACCGGCGCTGAAGGGATTCAGACAATCGACGCCGGTCCGCTCCACGTGCTTGACGTTTCGAGTGACCAGCGTCAGACCATGCACGCTCGCCGTGGCGGCGAGAAGACTGTCGAGGACCGGCAAAGGGTCCGGAACGTTGAACCGGCCCCATTGCTCGGCGATGCCCTCGTCGATAGGAAGAATCCGGTCGGAGTGGGTCGTCACCAGCTCGCCGAGCCACATTTCCAGGACTTCGGCTGTCCGCTCATCCCGCCGCCGAATGTTTTCGATACCTTTACGGATCTCCCCCACCGTCAGGACGCTCAGGTAGATCTCCGCGGATGATACCTCCGCGAACCACGCGGCCACCCCCGGATCGCAGCGCCCCCCCTTGCGGAGCTCCGAAATCACATTCGTATCGACCAGGTAGCTCAAAGCTCCACATCCCGGCCGAGGTCGGGGCTTCGTTCGAAGTCGGAATCCTCGCCGACTGCCGGAATTGCGAGGAGGAGTTCCTTGAGCGGCTTCCTGCCTTTGCCTGGGAGCAGCGCCTCCCGCAGGATCTCCCGATGCTCGGCCTCGGCCGACCGGCCATGACGCGCCGCCCGCAGCTTCAGCTCACGGACGACCTCCTCTTCCAGGTTCCGGACGATCAACTGGTTCTTGGGGAGCGGCTTCATGCTATCAATGATAGCAGAAGCTGAGCGACGCTCGCAACGGATCCAGGTCGGGCCTCTCGCGAAGTGTGACAGTGGCCGCTTGGTCTCCTATCGTTACTTGTAGGCGTAGAATGGAAGTCTGAGCGAGCATGAAAGCGATGACCAGAGGGGCCAAGGTGCTCACCGCAGTCGAGGGGATCTACAAGGACGGAGAAGTGACGCTCTTGGAGTATCCCGAGGGCCTGCGGGAGGCGCGTGTGATCGTCACATTCCTTCCCATGGCGCCCGCTGAGCCGTCCCGGGAAGGGGCACGCAATCGGATGCTCAGCCGCATGCGGGTGGGGGTATCTCTCGGCGGACCGCCTTATCCCACCAAGGCGGAAATCTACGATCGGGACCGCAAGGCGTGAGCGGTGTCCTGATTGACTCCAATATCTTCGTCTACGCCTTTGATCCCGCAGATCCGGAGAAACACGGGAAAGCTCTTGGAGATCGGGATCGCGCTTAGAGCACCTAACAAAACCGGTGGCAGACCGGCCCAACGGGCCGGGAGAACTAGCCCAGGGATGAGGCCGAAGGCCGATTCCCTGGGTCAGGGAAGAGGGAGCATCAAAGCGGCCTGAAGGGCCGCGAGAACCTCGGCTGAATAGAAAAGTTGAGCTGATCCCGGCAGAGCTTCTCGCGACCTTTCAGGCCGCTGAAATCTATGATGGCTTTCTTACCCAGGGCATCGGCCTTCGGCCTCAGCCCTGGGCTAGTTCTCCCGGCCCGTTGGGCCGGTTTGTAGCCGGTTTTGTTAGGTGCGCTTAGGCATCGATCAGCTCCGGCTCAATCCGCTCCCAGAGGGACGGCTTGATGGCACGCCGGGAAACCAAGTCTGCCCGGCGTCCCAGAGCCTTTTCAAGTTCCTCCCCCAGCTCTACGAAGCGCAGGCCGATTGACGGGTCCACCTCTACCAGCACATCCACGTCGCTGTCCTCCCGAGCCTCGCCGCGAGCCCAGGACCCGAAAAGGGCCATGCGCTGAATCGGATAGCGCCGGCTCAGAACGGCGCGTTGCTCTCGCAGCGTCGCCAGGATTTCCTCAGAAGATGACATAACGGTCCTCCATCCTGATTCCCTCTACGATTCTACCTTGAACCCGGGCTTCAGCGTTTGGCGGACCAGGGAGCTATCAGCCAGTCGGACCAGGAGGCGCTGGAGTGGCACTCGGACGCGGTGTTTTTGGAGTGAGGGAGATGCCTCTGCTAGGATGACGCCGAGGAGGACCTGGATGTGAAGACCCTCAAAATCGAGCTACCCGAACAACTCGCCAAGCGGATCGAGACTCTGGTCCAAGCCGGATGGTTCGCCAGCGAAGAAGAACTAGCTCGGTTGGCCTTGAGCGAGTTCCTCCGCCATCACAGCTTCGAGCTTCAGGAGCAATTCCAGCGGGATGATATCCAGTGGGCCCTGGGCTTAAAGGCCGGTAAGGCTTGAGAACCGTCGTCTGTGATATCACGGCATTCTATCGCACTTGCGATTGGTTAGACTGCTCTCGTACAGCTACTACCAATAAGCTGGCATTGATTTCATTACGCTCAGGCGCCATATGGGCTTCTCGATGGCAATTGGGGCAGATGGCGACGCAGTTCCAATATCGATCGCTCCTTTCAGCGCCCAGGATGTGATGTACATCTAGAAATCCTGGGTAATCCCGAGTAGCCCCGCATCCATATCGCTCACACTTTCCTTGTGCCCGTTGCAGCACAGCCGCCCGGACACGCCGATCACGCTTGACGTATGATTTCACTCTGCGCGTGCGGAGTCCGCCGTCGCTTCCAAGCAGTAAATAATCAATGCTCGGTGGTAGATCATCGAATGTATCGTTTCCGTAAGGGCTTTGGAGGTTTTCCAGACTTGCGAGGTCCCGCACTCCAGCATGCTCCCAGAGTGCCGCTGCGACCTCTGGGGCTCGGTCATCTTGCAGCCACAGCGTAGGACTTGAACCATTCATAGCATGGTTTTTCCTTCTCCGACCAAGCCTCCCTGCCGCAATAAGAGACTCGCTAGTATCCCGTTGAGCACACCAAATCGCCACCAGCTCCGAGAGTGGTATCAGCGCGGCATAAATGATACGATCAGCTTCACGCTGAACAACCAGGAAGTGAGTAGTACCTTCAGATCTCTCCCGTTCAACCTTCTCTTGCAGGGTACCCACCCAATCATTGTTCCTGACCTTATGAAGAAGCTGTGTAGCTGAGTAGGTTTCTTCTCTAATATGATGCCAGCACAGTCGTACTCGCATTGCAAGCAGTTCACCGTCGGGTGTTGTAGCATGAATAGTCTGAGATTCGGTCTGGCCGTGGCGTCTACGGTCTTGACGTACATCCTGGAAGCCTCTGCCCCGCAGGAAATCCGTTAGCATATCGCGCGTGACACGCTCAGCGGCATAGCTCTCAGGACGTCGGAAGGCGCGAATGTTCATCTTTGCCTCCTGCTGCTAAATCCGACGGGGGCGCCGTGATTACGGAAGTCTTCCCAGGTCTTGCCTAAACTCAGCCATTCGGGGCAGGCTGCAGGCCCAACTCCACCATCAAGGCGTCCAGAGTCGTTCCGCGGATCCGGGCCAGCTCGGCAAGATGCCGGACACGTTCAGCCTGGGTAGCCTCTGCCGCGTCCGTGAGACGCAGCAGTTCCTCATGTTCTTCCGGCGTTAAGGTCTCCGCGCGCCGCTTAAACATCAGTTCCTGGTAGCGGGGTGCTTCCCGTTCCGGCCGACTCTGGTTAATCTTCACCAGCAGTTCCGTCTCTCTCGGTGGCGGTAGACTTGAAGGCAATTCTGCATCCTCTATCTCGGCGACCACCCGGGCCGCCCTGGTCTAGCGCGCTCAGGAGAAGCCGGGACCACAGCCACCTCCGGACGAGCTCCGGTGGGCGGACTCGGTGGCGCTGGCGAAGGTCGAGAACTGCTTCTCGAGGTGCGAAGCCCCGCAGGTGGGGCAGGTCAAACCCTCGGCGCCCTGGCCGAGGCGTTGCAGGATCTCGAAACGCTTGCCGCATTCGGCGCAGCGGTATTCATAGATGGGCATGGTCGCCTCCTCGGGCTCTGACGAGCCTTGTACGCCCCCATTCTCGCTCCTTCCGCGGCTGGATGCAAAGCAGGTAGCGAGGGCGTCCTCCGCGAGCGCAGCCCGCCTCCGAATAGCCCCTCCACCCACGCGGAAAACATCCCCGCCGGGGCGCGCCCCGGAATACACCCCGGCGGGGGAGGTGGGATTCACTTCAATTGTCAAAGATCCCAGGCGCGCCGCAATAGCGCGCCTCCAATCCCAATTACTTTCACCAAAAGACATTTGAATTCCGGCCCTGGCTATTAGCCAATGCCAAAATACCTTTTACTGACGGCTAAAGACCAATTCCATCCGTAATTGCTTACCGGGAAGTGTCCAATGACTTTTACCTCGCAGCTCCAAGATCAGATCCAGAGCCTAATACTCTTTTGTTCCGAAGCACAAGCCTGTTTCTCAGCCTAATGTGGATAATCTCGCGGCAAAAAGTCTTTTGCCTCGGAGAAAGACCTTTTGCCGAGGGTAAATGCCCTATTGCTGGAGGTGAAAGGTCTTTCCCTCGATCCGAATGAGCAATTCGAATTTTATTGCCCGCCAATTAAATTTGGGGGCTTGACAGATTCCGACCGACCGCATATATTCCGACCCACTTCAGGGGAGTCCAGCTCAGGCTAATTCAAAAGGAGAGTCTTTTGCGAGACTTTGGAATTCGTGTATTGATTCCCGACGGACCCGATTCCGGATAGGCCGGGTCGGGACGATAACCCAAACGATTGGGATCAGGGATCGGGATATCCCCCCAGAATCCGGCGCAGTAATCCGGAAAGCACGACAGTCCCCTGGGGAAGGGAGGAGGTTCTCCTCCCTTCCCTCCTCGTTCATTGACAATTGATGCGAATTCCCACCTCCCCCGCCGGGGTGTATTCCGGGGCGCGCTCCGGCGGGGATGTTTTCCTCAGGAGGGGGGAGTTTGGTAATGCTCGCGGATGCTTCCCTGGCCGAGCAGGCGCTCGATCGAGGAAACGAGGGCGGGGCCAACCTGCACCTTCAAGGTGTCCGGGGTGGCGATACGGACCTTGCGGTCCGGGAGCTGCATCTCCAGGGTCACGGGGACGTCGCCCGGGTGCTGGGTCAGCAGGTCGCGCAGGTCGAGCATGGCGCGCTGGGAAAGAGTCGGCTTGAGCATCAGGTCCACCCGCGAGAGCGGGCGGACGTTCAGCTTGCTCAGGGGGACGATGTCCTCGACCGTGATCTCGACCTCGCTCCCCCGCTCCCGCGCCTGGCCCTTGACCAGGATCACGGCCTCGTCCGCGATCAGGTGGCCGAACTGCTGGAGCTGGTTGGCGAAGAGAGTGACCGGCAGGTTGCCCACCAGGTCCTCCAGCACGAAGCGGCCCATGAAGCGGCCGGCGTTCATGCCGCTCTTGATCTTCACCTTGTTGAAGCCCGCCACCATGCCGCCTAGGGTCACCGTGCCCTCGGGGAGGTTCTCGATACTCTCCTTGAGCGAGGCGGTGGTGTGGGTGACCAGCCGCTCCAGGACGTCCTGGTGCTCGGAGAGCGGGTTGCCGGTGAGGAAGAAGCCCAGCGCCTCCTTCTCGTAGCGCAGGCGCTCGCGCTCCGGCCAGGGCTGGACCGAGAGGTCGGGCGGCGGCTCCAGGCTCTCCTCGCTGCCGCCGCTCAGGGCGCCGAAGAGGCTGTGCTGCCCCTCCTCCTTCTCCCGCCGCCGGCGCTGCGCCCAGTCCAGGAGCGAGTCGAGCGAGGTCCAGAGGGCGGTGCGGTGGTAGCCCAGGTTGTCGAAGGCGCCGGCCTTGACCAGGGACTCGAAGACCTTGCGGTTGACCGTCCGCAGGTCCACTTCCATGGCGAGATGGGCGAGGCCGCGGAAGCGCCCGACCCGGCGGCGGGCCGCGAGGACCTCTTCGATGGCCCCCTCCCCCACCCCCTTGATGGCCCCGAGGCCGTAGCGGATCTTGTCTCCCACCACGCTGAAGTACCAGCCGCTTTCGTTGATGTCCGGCGGCAGGATGGCGATCCCCATGTTGCGGCACTCGCCCGCGTACTTGGCGATGGCGTCCGAGGAGGAAAGCTCGGAGTTGAGCATCGCCGCCATGAAGGCCACCGGGTAGTGCGCCTTGAGGTAGGCCGTCTTGTAGGCCAGGTTGGCGTAGGCGACGCTGTGGCTCTTGTTGAAGCCGTAGCCGGCGAAGGGCTCGATGTTGTCCCACAGGCCGGCGGCCTGCTCGCGCGGCACGCCGCGGGCGGCGGCGCCGTCGACGAACTTGGCCTTCATCTTGGCCATGACGTCGACCTTCTTCTTGCCCATGGCCTTGCGCAGCGTGTCCGCCTCGGCCATGGAGAAGCCGGCCACGGCCACGGCGATGAGCATCACCTGCTCCTGATAGACGATGACGCCGTAGGTCTCCTCCAGGATCGGCTTCATCTCGGCGGTGAGATAGCGGAACGTCTTGCCCTGCTTGCGCTGGATGTACTCGTCGACCATGCCGGAGGTCAGGGTGCCCGGCCGGTAGAGGGCGTTCAAGGCGGCGAGCTCTTCGAAGCGCGAGGGCTTGACCTGCCGCAGCAGGTCGGTCATGCCGCGGGACTCAAACTGGAAGATGCCGCTGGTGCGCCCTTCGCAGAAGATCCTGAACGTCTCGGGGTCGTCGAGCGGCACTTCCTCCAGGTCGAGGGGGATGCCCTGCTGGCGGACGATCTTCACGGCGTCGTCGATGACCGTGAGGGTGCGCAGACCCAGGAAGTCCATCTTCAGGAGCCCGAGGCTCTCGATGACGTTCATGTCCCACTGGGTCATGACCTGCTCTTCGTCCCCCTTGGTGACCTTGTAGAGGGGGACGAGGTCGTCCAGGGGACGCGGGGTGATGACGACGCCCGCGGCGTGGACGGAGGCGTGGCGGGTCAGCCCCTCCAGCCGGGCGCCGACCTCGACGATCTGCTTGACCTCGGGGTCCTTGGCGATCTCGGAGACCAGCGGCTCTTCCTTGGCGACCGCGGCGAGCGACTTGGTCATGTCCGGGATCATCTTGGCGATCCGGTCCACCTTGGCGTAGGGCAGGCCCATGACGCGGCCGACGTCGCGGATCACGGCCTTGGCGGCCAGGGTCCCGAAGGTGATGATCTGGGCCACGCGGTCGCGGCCGTACTTCTCGCCGACGTAGTGGATGACCTCGCCCCGGCGGCGCATGCAGAAGTCGATGTCGATGTCCGGCATGCTGATGCGGTCGGGGTTGAGGAAGCGCTCGAAGAGCAGGTCATACTGCAGCGGATCGATGTCGGTGATGCGCAGGGCGTAGGCCACCACCGAGCCGGCCGCCGAGCCGCGCCCCGGGCCCACCGGGATGTCGTGCGTGCGGGCGTGGCGGATGAAGTCCCAGACCACCAGGAAGTAGCCCGGGAAGCCCATGTTCTTGATGACCTGGATCTCGTACTCCAGCCGCTTCCGGTACTCCTCTTCGACGTGCCGCACCAGCCCCCGCTCGCGGCGTTTGTTCAGCTCGCCGAGGCGCTCCTCCAGCCCCTCGCGGGCGACCTTCTCGAAGTACTCCGCGAGGTTGTAGCCCGCCGGCAGCGGGTATTCGGGCAGGTGGTAGGTGCCGGTCGAGATCGTCAGGTCGCACATCTCGGCGATGGCGAGGGTGTTCTCGATCGCCTGGCTGTCCCGCGGGAAGATCTGGTGCATCTCCTCCGCGGTCTTCATGTAGAAGTTGTCGGAGGCGTACTTGAGCCGGTCGGTGTCCTGGAAGGTCTTCTGGGTGCCGATGCAGAGCAGCACGTCGTGGGCGAAGTGGTCGTCCCGGCGCAGGTAGTGGCAGTCGTTGGAGACCACCAGCGGGATGCCGAGGCGCTGCGAGATGCGGCGCACGACGTCGTTGGCGAGCCGCTGCTCCGGGATGCCGTGGTCCTGCATCTCCAGGTAGAAGTTGCCCTCGCCGAAGATGTCCAGGAACTCCTTGGCGGCGGCCTCGGCCTCCCGCTCGCGGGTGGCGACGATGTGCTCGTTGATCTCCCCCTTGAGGCAGGCGGAGAGGCAGATCAGGCCCTCGCTGTGCTGGCGCAGCAGCTCCTTGTCGATGCGGGGCTTGTAGTAGAAGCCCTCGAGGTACGACGACGAGGTGAGCTTCAGGAGGTTGCGGTAGCCGGTCTCGTTCTTGGCCAGGAGGACGAGGTGGTTGCTGCTCCCCCGGCCCGGCGTGCGGTCGAGGCGGCTGCCCTGGGCCACGTAGGCTTCCATGCCGAGGATCGGCTTGATGCCCGCGGCCCTGGCCTTGTTGTAGAGCTCGATGGCCCCGAACATGTTGCCATGGTCGGTGAGGGCGATGGCCGGCATGCCGGCTTCGACCGCGGCCTTGATGACGTCGTCGAGGCGGTTGGCCCCGTCGAGGAGGCTGAACTGGCTGTGGAGATGGAGATGGACGAAGTCGGACATCGCGGGTCGTCGGTCTACCCCCGCATGTTATCAGACCCGGGTATCGTTGAGCCCCCCGTCCCGCGGGGAAGCCGACTTCTCCAGCCGGCTCATCCGGTAGACGTAGTCGAGCCCCGAAGCCAGGGTCAGCCCGGCCACGACGTAGAGCGCGGAGACGGCGGCGAGATCGACGAACCGGTGGTCCGGGAAGATCCCGGAGAGCATGACCAGCACCACGGCCATGACCTGGAAGACCGTGTTGAACTTGCTCAGGAGGGTGGGCGGGAACTTGCGGATCCCCACCGCCAGGTAGAGCACCAGGGCCATGATGACGAGGAGCACGTCGCGGGCGATCACCAGGATGGTCACCCAGAGAGGGATCTGGGTGCCCTGGTTGAGGGCGGGGATGGACAGCACCACGTAGGCCGAGGTGAGGAGGAGCTTGTCGGCCACCGGATCGAGGTAGGCGCCGAGGGCCGACTGCTGCTTCCAGAAACGGGCGATGAAGCCGTCGAGGGCGTCGGTGATCCCGGCCACGATGAAGACCAGCAGGGCCTGCCCGGGCCGCCCGTTCACCAGCGAGATGATGAACCAGGGCACCATCCCCATGCGCAGCAGCGTGAGGAGGTTCGGGATGGTGAAGGTCATGGGCCGCCGAGGTGCTTGAGGCTGCGGCGGAGGATCTCGACCCCCTCGGCGCCGGAGAGCGCGTCGTTCGGCTGGCACTGCTCCGCCGCGGCGATCAGCCCGCAGGCCAAGGAGGCCTCGCAGGTGCCGGCCCCACTACCTCCCGTACAGGCGCCCGCGCCGAAGCGGGCCAGGGTGCGCAGGATGACGCGCAGGGCGGCGGCGCGGCGGACCTGCGAGCCCGGCGAGAAGCGGTGGAGCGTCGGATCGACCTCCATGAGCCCGAGGTTGACCACGCGGACGATCTCCTGCTGGTGCGGGTTGTCCAGCACGTCGCTGGCGATGCGGCCGGCGGTCGGGCGGCTGTTGCGCACGTCGGGCACCAGCCAGTAGAGCAGGACGGCGAGGTCGGCCTTGTTGAGCTCGGCCTTGGAAGCCACGGCCTGCACTCCCTGCGGGAGCTGGCTGAGGCGCCAGCGGAACTTGGCCGCCTCCAGCTTCTCGGCGAGGACGGGGTCCTTGGGATTGCGCGCCGCCAGGTTCTGGATGATGTTCAGGCCGGCGCTGGGATCGCCCACGGCGAGCTCCAGCTCGGCCCGGCGCTCCAGGAGGCGCCGGTCGCCCGGGCGGTGGGCGGAGAGCTCCTTGATGGCGGCCAGCTCGGCGCGGTGGTCGTCATACGCCTCCGCCACCTGCAGGGCGGCCTCCAGGGTGGAGATCTCGGACGGTCCCCAGCTCTGCAGGAAGCCGAGCTGCTTGCGCGCCTCCTCCAGATCGCGGACGCGCAGGGCCTCGTTCAGCCGGTTGGAGACGATCTCCAGGGCCCGGGGGTGCATCTCGCCGGCCCGCCGCCGGGCGAGAGAGCTGCGGGCCGCGATAGCGCGGAAGGCCGAGTAGGCGAGCGGGATGTCCCCCAGCCGCTCGGCCGAGCGGCCGAGAAGGAGCTGGCTGGCGGTGTAGGTGGAGATCCGGTCCCCGACCGGCAGCAGACGCTCGACGACCCGGCGGTGCTCGCCGGCGGCGAAGTCCACCTGGGCGGCCAGGACCTGCGCCGGGAAGAGATCGGGATCCCGCTCGCGCAGCTCCGCCGAGACGCGGAGCGCCCCCTCGGTGTCGCCGGCCTCCAGGAGGTCGCGCCAGACGTTCGTCAGGCGGTCCCGGAGCTCCGGGCCGACGTCGTGGGGATAGCCCTCGAGGGGAGCGATCAGGTACGGGCGGTCGGCCGGGTCCAACGCCAGCGGCTCGGGAGCCCGCTGGACGGGCTCCCGATTGGACGGCGGAGGCGGCGGGGCCGTCGTGCAGGCGAAAGACGCCAGCAGGACGACCAGGAGACTTGCCGCGGCGATCCGTCGCCCATGGCGTTCCCCGGCTTCAGGAGCCGTGCGGCGCGGCGGAAATGGTGGCGATGGCATGCTTATAGATGAGGATTTCCTTGCCTTCGCTCTCGATCACCACCGCGAAACGGTCGAAGCGCTTCAAACGCCCCAGGAGGTTGCGGCCGGTGACCAGCTCCAGATGCATCGTCTGCCCTTCCTTCAGGCTCTGGAAGAGATACCCGTCCTGAATATTGATGTTGTGCTTAGCCATACGCCCTCCCGAGACCCCTGTGCTTGGCATGTTCTAATACCCCCGGAATCTGCCGTGTTAGTTCCTGGGCCGAGAACCAGGTCACATCCGGCTCTTTCCGAAACCAGGTCTCCTGACGCTTGGCGAAGCGCCGAGTTCCCTTGACGATCTCGGCGACCGCCTCCTCCAGAGACCCATTCCCCTCAAGGTGACGGACGAGCTGACGATAACCGATGGCCTGGAACGCCGGGACTTCGGGAGAGACACCTCGCTGGAGCAGTCCAGCGACCTCCTCCCTCCACCCGGCCTCCATCATCCAAGCCACCCGGCCTGCGATTTGATCGTATAAGATGGCACGCGGAAGCGTCAATCCAACCCGGATACTCGCAATGCGCTGAATCCCAAAGGGTTGCTCGGCGATCCACGACGACAGCGGTCGTCCGGTGACGCGGACCACTTCCAAAGCCCGCAGGATGCGCTGCGTATCGCCGGCCGTGATCCGCCCGGCGGTCTCGGGATCGAGCTGCAACAGCTCTTCCCGGAGGGCCGCCAGCCCCTCCCGCTCCAGACGCTCCCGCAGCTCGCGGCGCACGTCCGGGTCGCCGGGCGGCACCGGGCTGATGCCCTCGAACAGCGCCCGCAGGTAGAGCCCGCTGCCGCCTACGACGATCGGCACCCTCCCCCGCCCCTGGATGTCCGCGATGGCCTCCCCGGCGCGGCGGGCGAACTCGCCGGCCGAGCAGGTCTCGTGGGGATCCAGGATGTCGATCAGGTGATGCGGCACCCGCGCCCGCTCCTCCACGGTGGGCTTGGCCGTGCCGATGTCGAGCCCGCGATAGACCTGGAGAGCGTCGGCGTTGACGATCTCGCCCCCCAGGCTCTCCGCGAGCGCCATCCCCAGCCGGCTCTTGCCGGTGGCGGTGGGGCCGAGGATGGCGAGGACGGGTTCCATGGCGGGGGTAAGGGTATCGCGTTCCCGAACGAACCCTCACCCCCGGCCCCTCTCCCGACCCCTCCCTCCCACCCACACCGGGAGAGGGGAGAAAGACAAAACGACATACCTCTCCCTCCTCTCCCGGTGTGGGTGGGAGGGAGGGGTCGGGAGAGGAGGGCCGGGGTGGTGAGGGATCTACCTCGGCGCCCCCGGGGTCGCGATCCGCAATCCTTCCTTCCGGAAGGCCACCACCACTGCCCCGCTGCGGTCCGTCCGTAGGACCCGGGCGCCGTGCTCCTCCAGCCTCTCCACCACTTCGGGCGCGGGGTGGCGGTAGAGGTTGCGCACCCCGGCGGAGATCAGGGCCAGGCGCGGCCGGGAAACCTCAAGGAAGGTCGTGGAAGAGGATGTGCGGCTGCCGTGGTGGGCGACCTTGAGGAGGTCGACTTTCAGATCCCGGGAGCAGCAGTCCACGAGGCGATGCTCGGCCCAGCTCTCGATGTCCCCGGTGAGCAGGGCGCGGCGGCCGTTCGCCTCGGCGAGGATCACCAGGGAACGCTCGTTGGTCTCGCCCAAGGCGTCCGGTTCCGGATGGAGCACGGAGAGGCGCCAGCGTCCCAGCGAGAGCTTGGCGCCCTTCGAGACAAGGCGGGTTTGTATCCCGGGGAGATCGCGGAGAGCTCCGGCGCAGCCTTCGTCGCCCCAACCGGGTCCCATCCAGACCTGGTCCACGGGGAGGTAGGCCGCGACGTCCACCAGTCCCTGACAGTGGTCGCGATCGGGGTGGGTCATGACGAGGGACTGGAGGCGCGTCACCCCTTCGCCCAGGAGAGCGGGCAGGAGGACTCGGCCGCCGAGATCGCCGTTGTCCCAGCCGCCACCGTCGACCAGGATCGCCCGGTCGCCATCGCGGAGCAGGATGGAGTCCCCCTGCCCCACGTCGATCATCACCAGCTCGGGATCGGGATGGGTGGCACCCGGCCAGGCCGCCGCGGCGCAGACTCCGAGCCCGGCGAGACCGGCAGCCAGGAAGGCGAGCTTCCGGCGGCGCGGCAGGAGGAGCAGGACTCCAGCCGCGACCGCCAAGCCCCAGGCGACCCAGGGAGCGACGACCATGGGCAGGGGCCACCAGACCTCGGGCGGCGTCCTGGACGGCCAGGAGAACGGCGCGGCCAGACCGTCGAGGACCGGGAGGAGAGCCCCCGCCAGCGACGGCGAGAGCAGGGCCAGGGAGGTCCAGAACAGCGACGCCACCAGGACCAGACCCGCCCAGGGCACGGCCGGCAGGTTGAGCAGCGGCGCCAGCGGCGAGAGGAGGTAGAACCTCGGCAAGGCCCAGGGCAGGGTCGAGAGCTGCGCGCTGACGCTGGCCGCCAGGGACGCGGAAAGCCAGCGCGGCACGAAGCGTCCCCGCCAGCGTTCGGCCAGGGGCGGCGCGAGCAGCAGGAGCCCGGCGGTGGCCGACACCGTGAGCTGGAACGCGGGAGAGAGGACCACGTCCGGGCGGTCGAGCACCAGCAGGATCACCGCCCACCCGAGCGCGTTGGCGGCGGCGGGCGGACGCTCGGCGAGAAGGGCCAGGGCGGCGAGGAGGCCCATGACGGCGGCCCGCACCAGCGCCGGCAGCGGTCCCACCAGGAGGAGGTAGACGGCGATGGCCGCCAGCGCCAGGAGCAGGCGGAGCCGCCGGGGCAGCCGGAAGCCGAGCAGCCAGATCCCGCCCGCCACCAGGGCCACGTGAACCCCGGAGACCGACATCAGGTGATAGACGCCCGTCACCCGCAGGCCGCGCTTCCACTCCAGGGGCAGGCCGGTGGCGTCGCCCAGGACCAGGGCGCGGGCGAGCGCCTTGCCCTGGCGGTGCTGCGCGCTCTCCGGCCCGGAGAGCCGATAGGCCTCCTCCACCCGGCGCCGGAGGGCGTTGGAGAGGCCGGCCACCGGCCCCGGCGGGCTTTCGAGCTCCATCAGCAAGCGGCTCTTCACGCGCAGGCGCCAGGGTCCGGGCGGCGTGGGGACGCGGTTGGCGAATCCGGCGGAACGGGTGAGATAGCCCTTGATCCGCAGAGACGATCCGAAGGCCGGCGGGGGCTCTTCGGGGTCCGGCAGGTGCAGAACGACTTCGAGGGGCGGCGTGAGCACGCGGTCCTTCTGGCGCAGCCGCGCCATGCGGCCCATGGCGGACCAGCCGTCGTCGTTGGGCGTCCAGTGGGAGGAGACGCGGACGACGGCTTCGACCGGGCTCTCCCGGTCCAGTCCTTCGGCGGGGCTGCGGGGGAGGTCGAGCCGTACCGCCGCCAGGAGCAGGCCGAGGCTCAGGAAGGCGAGGCAGATCCCCGCGCGGGTCCTCAGCGCCAGGCCAAGGAGGGCCAGCGCCGCCAGGAGCGGCACGGGCAGGTATGAGACTTGAAACGCGAGCAGGGTGCCGGCGGCGAAAGCGGCCGCCGGAAGGAGCGTGGGAGCGGTTTTCGGGTCCATGTCCTAAAAAGACGTAAAAACCCGCTTCTATCGCTCAACTTTTTTTCTCGCTTCAATACAGCAGGAGGAACGGCGACATGTCCGAGCTGATCTTCGAGCATGCCGTGCGGGTCAAGGACGACGACGGCGCGGTCTACGTCCCGCGGACCCTCGGCGAGATGCGGGACGACGGAACCTGGCAGGGCTGGATCGAGTTCTACCCCCTGGAGCTCGGGAAACGGATCCTGGCGACGGGCCGGGAGACCTCGCAGCCCAACCGCAACGCCCTCGAATACTGGGCGACGGGTCTGGAGCCGATCTACTTCGAAGGAGCGTTCGAGCGGGCGGCGTGAGGACGGCGGGTCGGATAGAATGAGGCGGAGGTCAAACCATGATCGAGCCACGCCTGCTGGAGCGAATCCGGTCCAACCCTGAAATCTTCGGTGGCAAGCCGATCATCCGGGACCTGCGCATCTCGGTGGAGCTGATCCTCAGCCTCCTCGCTCAGGGTGAGACGCCAGAGAACCTGCTGGCCGATTATCCGGGTCTGGAGCCGGACGACATCTGCGCCTGCATCGCCTACCAGAACTAGTCTCGACGCCCTCGCCCCCCGCCCGGGCATCAATGCCCGGGCTAGTCAAAAGAGCCCCCTAAAGGGGACTCCAGCAGTCGGGTTTACCCGGCTGTTTTCGTGTAGCCCGGGCATTGATGCCCGGGCGGGGGCGGCTCAGCCCGCTTCGGGCGAGAACAGCGACAGCACCGGCAACCCCAGCCGTCGGCGGAGGATCTGATGGGCCAGCCGCATCGCGGGAGCGTTCCAGCTCCTCGGCGGGCAGCCGCGCCCGGAGGGATTCAAGAGTCTTCTCCACCGCCGCCTCCACCTCGGCCCGGGCCTCGGCGTCCAAGCCGTTCTCGGCGGCTGCGAGGATCTCCCGGTCCAGCTCGGAGAGCCGCTCCTCCACCCTGCGCGGGTCGCCATCCAGGGAGGAGATCCGGGCGGCGAACGGATCTTTCAGGCCTTGTGGCAGGGCGGCGGCGAGGGCGGCCAGGCGCGGCGCGACCTCGAAGGCCTGAGGAGCCTCGGCGCGGTGGCCGGGAGCGGTCAGCTCCCGCAGATCGGCCCAGGCGGCTTCGACGGCGGGAGCGCAGTAGCGGAGGCTGGAGATCTTCCCCTTGGCCCCGCGCTCCTTGCGCTTCTCGAAGACCTCCGCGAGGGCCTGCTTCACCAGCTCCAGGGGGATGCCCTCGCGGTGCCAGCGGCGGGCCACCTGCCAGTCCGCCGGCGAGAGCAGGAGCGGCGCCCCCCGCAGCGCGACGAAGACTTCTTCGATGGCCTGGAAGTAGGCGTGATCCGAATCTTCAGCGGTCTCAGCGATTCCGCTCATAGATCAGCTTGAGACCCGTGAGCGTGAGATCCGGGTCGACCTCGCGGATGTACTTGGAGCCGGAGGCGATGAGGCGGCCTGGCCGCCGGTGGCGACGATCGCCCTTGATGTCCGGCATCTCGGCCAGCAGGCGCTCCAGGATGCCGTCCACCAGGCCGATGTAGCCGTAGTAGATGCCGGCCTGCATGGCGGCGGCGGTGTTCTTCCCCACCAGCTCGGCAGGCTTGCGCACGTCGACCCGGTAGAGGCGCGAGGCATGGGCGAAGAGAGCCTCGGCGGAGATCATGATGCCCGGCGCGATGATGCCGCCCACGTACTCCCCCGCCGCGTTGACCACGTCGAAGGTGGTGGCCGTGCCGAAGTCCACCACGATCACCGGCGAGCCGAAACGCTCGCGGGCCGCCACCGCGTTGACGATGCGGTCCGCCCCCACCTCGGCCGGGTTGTCGTAGCGGATCGGCATGCCGGTGCGCACGCCCGGCTCGATGAACAGCGGCTTCTTGCCGAAGTAGCTGCGCGCCAGGCGGTCCAGGGTCAGATGGAGCGGCGGCACCACGGAGGAGATCACCACCGCCTCGGCGGTGGCGGGATCGATCCCCCGGCAGGTGAAGAGGGGCAGCAGCAGGGCGCCGTACTCGTCCGCCGTGCGCTCGGTGTCCGTGGAGAGGCGGAAGCTCTCGACGAGCTCGTCGTCCTGGTAGACGCCGAAGATGGTGTTGGTGTTGCCGACGTCCACCAGGACGAGCACGCCGCTGCCGCCGTCTCTGCCTTTCTTCATCGCTCGATCACCTCGCCGGCGGCCATGGGGATCGTCTCCCCGCCGCGCTCCAGCAGGAGGCGGCCCGTGTCGTCGAAGCCCGCGAAGGTCCCCTCGACCTCGGCGTCCCCCGTGCGGACGACCAGCCGCTCGCCGGGCCGGTGGACCGAGAGGTCCCGGTAGCTCTCCACGGCGTAGGCCCGATCGCCGAGGTGGGCCAGCTCGGCCTCGATTCCCGTCACCAGATCCCAGGTGAAGTCCGCCAGGCTCGCGCCGCCGCCCAGGAGGCTCAGCGAGGTGCCCGTCTCCGGCAGGTCGGCCAGCTCATGGCTGTGGTTCACGCCGAAGCCGATGATGGCGAAGGCGTCCTCGCCGGCCTGCACCGAGGCCTCGATGAGGATGCCGCCGATCTTCTTGCGTCCACCCTCCATCTGGACGAGAAGGTCGTTGGGCCACTTGAGCCGGCAGGGCATGGAGAGATGGGGAGCGAGGGCGCGGCAGAGGCCGACTCCCACCAGCAGCGGCAGGGTCTGGAGCAGGGCGGGGTCGGGGACGGCGAGCACGCGGGTGGCGTAGACGCCCTTGCCCCAGGGGCTCGTCCAGGTCCGGCCCTGGCGTCCGCGCCCGCCCGTCTGCTCCAGGGTCAGCAGGAGCAGCGGGTGGAGGGTCTGCGCCTCGTTCTGGTATTCGGTGATGATCGAGCGGGCCAGCAGGTTGGTGGAGTCCACCCGCGGGAGGACGATGAGGTTCTCCGGCCCGCCGCCCTCGCGCCGCCTCTCCAGCCCCTCGACGTAACGGTGGAAGTCCACGGTCCCCTCCTCCCTCTCAGGAAAGTCCCAGGCTGGAGCGCAGGGCGGCCTGCCGCTCCTTCATCTCGGCGAGCTTGGCCCGGCCGCCCTCCACGACGTGGGCGGGGGCCTTGCCCAGGAAGTCCGGATTGGACAGCCGCTCCTCGGCGCGGGCGACGTCGCCGTCGAGCTTCTCCAGCTCCTTGACCAGCCGGCCGCGCTCCTCGTCGCTCATCTCCTGCTTCTCGACGGCCACGCCGATCTCGACGCCGGCCACCAGGTCGCGCCGGGCGCCCTCGGGAGCGGCGCCGCGGGTCACGGTCTCCACCCGGGTCAGGAAGCGGATCAGCGGCGCCTGCTCTGCGAGGAGCCGCGCCAGGGCGTCGTCGTCCGCCTGGAAGTGGAGGTCGAGCCGCGCCTTGGGGCTCAGGCCCATCTCGGCCCGCAGGGCGCGGACGCGGGTCACCACCTGGATCAGGGCGTCCATGCCCGCCTCCACCGCCGGGTCCTCCCATCCCTCCTCGCGCCGCGGATAGGGGGCGAGGCAGATGGTCTCCGGATGGATGGCCTCGTGGCCGGGCAGCCGCTGCCACAGCTCCTCGGTGAGGAACGGCATCACCGGATGGAGCAGGCGCAGGGCGCGGTCGAGCACCGTCAGCAGCACGTCCCCCACCTGGGGCCTGGGGCGCGTCGCCGAACAGGGCCGGCTTGGAGAGCTCGATGTACCAGTCGCAGAAGTCGCCCCAGAAGAAGTGGTAGAGGCGGTTGCAGGCCTCGTCGAAGCGGAAGATCTCGAGCTGCTCGCTCACCTCCGCGGCCACGCGCGAGAGGCGCGACAGGATCCAGCGCTCCGGGGCCGCGAGGCCGGCGGCGATCGATCGTCTCGCGCACCCGGGCGTCCTCCCCTACCCGGGAGAGCGCGAAGCGGGTGGCGTTCCAGATCTTGTTGCCGAAGGCGCGGTAGCCGGCGATCTGGTTGCGGTTGAGCGGGATGTCGCGCCCGGGGCTGTCCAGCGACGCCAGGGTGAAGCGCAGGGCGTCGGCGCCGTAGCTCGCCCACCAGGTCGGTGGGGTCGATCACGTTGCCCTTGGTCTTCGACATCTTCACGCCTTCGGCGTCGCGCACCAGGCCCGTCAGGTGGACCTTGTGGAAGGGCACCTCGCCGGTGAAGTGGAGGGCGGTCATCACCATCCGCGCCACCCAGAAGAAGAGGATGTCGAAGCCGGTCACCAGCACGGAGGTGGGATAGAAGGTCCGCAGGTCCTCCGTGTCGTCCGGCCAGCCGAGGGTCGAGAACGGCCAGAGGGCGGACGAGAACCAGGTGTCGAGCACGTCGGGGTCCTGGGTGAGCTTCTCGGTGCCGGCCTGGGCCGCGGCCTCCTTGAAGGAGCGGGCCACGATGCAGCGGCCGTCCTCGGTGTACCAGGCCGGGATCTGGTGGCCCCACCAGAGCTGGCGGGAGATGCACCAGGGCTTGATGTTGGTCAGCCAGTGCTCCCAGGTCTTGTCCCAGGACTCGGGGATCAGTTGCAGCCGGCCGTCGCGCACCGCCTCCAGGGCCAGGTCGGCCATGCCCCGCATCTCGCAGAACCACTGCGTGGAGACCAGGGGCTCGATGGGCTCGCCGCTGCGCTGGCTGTGCCCCACGTTGTGGGTGTGCTCCTCGATCTTGACGAGGTAGCCCTCGTCCCGCAGGCGCTCGACCACCTTGTCCCGCGCCTCGAAGCGGTCGAGGCCGGCGAAGTCCTCCCCCGCCTCGGCCGTCATCCGGCCGTCGGGGCCGATCACGCTGATCCCGGGCAGCTTGTGCCGCCGGCCCATCTCGAAGTCGTTGGGGTCGTGGAACGGCGTGATCTTCACCAGGCCGGTGCCGAACTCGCGGTCCACCATGGCGTCGGGGACGAACGGCAGGCGCCGGCCCACGATGGGCAGGATGGCCGCCTTGCCGTGCAGGTGCAGGTAGCGCTCGTCCTCGGGATGGAGGGCCACGGCGGTGTCGCCCAGCATGGTCTCGGGCCGGGTGGTGGCCACCACGATGCGCTCGTCGCTCCCCTCGACGGGATAGGCGACGTGGTAGAGCTTGCCCTGGACGGTCCGGGTCTCCACCTCCAGGTCGGAGACGGCGGTGCCGAGCACGGGCGACCAGTTCACCATGTACTCGCCGCGGGTGATCAGCCCTTCTCGGTAGAGGCGGACGAAGGCCTCGCGCACGGCGCGGGAGAGGCCGGCGTCGAGGGTGAACCGCTCGCGGGTCCAGTCGCAGGAGGCGCCCATCAGGTCGAGCTGCTCGCGGATGTTGCCGTGGTACTGCTCCTTCCACTCCCACATCCGCTCCAGGAACTTCTCGCGGCCCATCTCCTGCCGGCTGGCGCCTTCTGTGGCGAGGTGGCGCTCCACCATGAGCTGGGTGGCGATGCCGGCGTGATCGGTGCCGGGGAGCCAGAGGGCGTTGTAGCCCTGCATCCGCCGCCAGCGGGTCAGCAGGTCCTGGAGGGTGGACTGGAGGGCGTGGCCGACGTGCAGCTTGCCGGTGACATTGGGGGGCGGGATCAGGATGCAGTACGAGGGCTTGTCCGAGGGCGCCTCGGCCTTGAAGTACCCCTTCTCCGCCCAGCGCCGCTGCCACGCCTGCTCGTAGCTCTGCGGGTCGAAGCGCTTGTCCATCTCGGTGCTGATCGCTGCCTCGGTGCTCATGCCGCTCACGGCCCCACCTCCATCTCCATCTCGTGAAACCTGATTTTCATCCCCTAAACAGAAGGGAGCGGTGGTAGCACCGCTCCCCGTTCGCCTTCGGCCCGACCGAAGGCGGGCGCTACTCGACCTGGGCTTCCAGCTCGCGCAGCCGGTCGCGGATGATCACTTCCGCCATGTCCGGGATGACCTCCCAGGCCACGTCCCGGACGGTCTTGTCGCCCAGCAGCTCGACGACGCGCCGGGCGATGCGGTCCACGTCCGCGTCGCTCAGCCGCCCATTGCTCGCTGCGACCGCCGCCGCCGCGCCGGGGCCGCAAAGACGGGCTCGGAAGGCGGCGCTGGGGCGGGCGCGGCGAAGGCGGCCGGAGGCGCCGGCTCGGGCTCAGGCGGAGACCAGCGAGGCGCCTCCTCCTCCGGAGCGCTCCAGGCCGGCGGCGGCGCCGGCCAGCGGCTCCTCGAAGCGCAGCGGCTCGGGCTCCGGCGACCAGCTGAAGCCGGCGGGCGTCGCCGCGGGCGCGGGCTCTTCCGCCGGATAACGGTCCTGCGGCGGCAGCTCTTCCAGCGACAGCTCGCTGGGCGCCCCGAAGACTTCGTCCCGGACGGCGAAGGACGGCGTGTCCTCCTCGATGGTGAAGACCTGCTCCTCCTCCACCGTGTACGTGGGATCGGGCTCCAGGTTGAAGGCGACCTCGCGGTCGAACGGCTCGGGGCTGGCGGGGACCGCGAAGGCCGGCGGCAGCTCGGGCTCCGCCTCCAGCTCGAAGCTTCCCCAGGACGGCTCGGCAGGGATCCCGGGGCTCGCCCCGGTCGCGGCCAGCGGCAGCTCCGGCGCCGGAGGAATGTTCCAATCCTGGGTCGGGACGGCATTCCAGTCCTGGGCCGGAGGCTGCGCCGGCGCCGCCCAGTCCATCACGGGCTCGGGCGGAGGCGCGGCCGGCCACTCCGGGGCGGCGGCCGGAGCCTGGAAGCCCCAGTCCGGCTCCGCCGCCGGAGCGGGGGCCGGGGCCGCGAAGGCGGCGGGCTGCGGCGGCGGCGGCGCGGACGGCCGCGACGCGAGCAGCTCCTCGACCCGCTGCAGCAGCTCCTGCGAGTCGAACGGCTTCTTCAGGTGGGAGTCGGCGCCGGACGAGCGGGCCTCGCCCTCGTCGAACGGCTCGAAGGTGCCCACGAGAAGGAGCACGGGCACGTCCGGACGCGTCTGCTTGGACCGCCGGCAGACCTCGTATCCGTTGGCTCCGGGCATGTGGACGTCGGCGATGACGAAGTCCGGGTTGATCTCGTTCAACAGCGCGAGGGCCTCGTCGCCGTTGCTGACGGCGCGGACCTCGTAGTCCTCGTCCATGAACGTCAGCTCGATGACCTTCTGGATGGTGACGCTGTCGTCCGCCAGCAAAATCCTTCTCTTCATGACTCCTCCGTCAGGATCGACCTAACGTAACACCCCGCGCGCGGGCCGTCAAACCTCGCTTCCGGAGGAACTTAGGTGGCGGCCGGGGCGGCGGCGAACCGGTTCTGCAGATAGCCGACGATGGACTTGGTCGAGGTGCCCGGCAGGAAGATCGCGTCGACGCCGGCGCTCTTCAGGCCCTGGATGTCCTGCTCCGGGATGATCCCCCCGGCGAAGACCAGGATGTCCTCCGCTCCCTGCTCCTTGAGCAGGCGGGTGATCTCGGGCAGCAGGACGTTGTGGGCGCCGGAGAGGATCGACAGCCCCACCGCGTCCACGTCCTCCTGCACCGCCGCGGCCGCGATCTGCTCGGGGGTCTGCCGCAGGCCGGTGTAGATCACCTCATATCCGGCGTCGCGCAGCGCGCGCGCCACAACCTTCGCGCCACGGTCGTGCCCGTCCAGGCCCGGCTTGGCGATCAGGATGCGAATCCGTCTGTCATTCATGGAGCCGGATTGTAGCAGCCTTTAGAAGACCGCCGGCTCCTCGTACGTGCCGTAGACGTCGCGTAGGGCGTCGCTGATCTCGCCGACCGTGGAGTAGGCCTTCACGCAGTCGAGGATCAGGGGCATGGTGTTCTCGTCCCCGGCCGCGCCCCGCTTGAGGGCGTCGAGCGTCCGCGCCACCTCTCCCGCGTCGCGCCGGTCCTTGACCTCGTCGATGAAGGCGACCTGCTTCTCGGCGAGGTCGTCGCCGATGTAGAGGATCTCGATCGGCGGCTCGTTCTCGAGCTGGTAGGCGTTGAGGCCGACGATGAGCTTCTCCTTCTCCTCGAAGGCCCGCTGATAGGCGAAGGCGGCGTCCATGATCTCGCGCTGCGGGAAGCCGGCCTCGATGGCCTCCACCATGCCGCCGAAGTCGTCGATCCGCCGGAAGTAGTCGAAGGACGCCGTCCACCATCCGGCGGGTCATCTCCTCCACGAAGTAGCTGCCGCCGAGGGGATCGACCGAGTTGATGACCCCGGACTCGTGGGCCAGGATCTGCTGCGTCCGCAGGGCGATGCGGGCGTTCTCCTCGGTCGGCAGGGCCAGCGTCTCGTCGAGCGAGTTGGTGTGCAGCGACTGCGTGCCGCCCAGCACCGCCGCCAGCGCCTGGATCGTGGTGCGCACCACGTTGTTGTACGGCTGCTGGGCGGTCAGCGAGCAGCCGGCCGTCTGGGTGTGGAAGCGCAGCATCCAGGAGCGCGGGTTCTTGGCGCCGTAGCGCTCGCGCATGACCGTGGCCCAGATCTGCCGGGCGGCCCGGAACTTGGCGATCTCCTCGAAGAAGTCGTTGTGGCTGTTGAAGAAGAAGGAGAGCCGTGGCGCGAACTCGTCGACGTCCAGGCCCGCGTCGATGCCGTACTGGACGTACTCCATGCCGTCGCGCAGGGTGAAGGCCAGCTCCTGCAGGGCGGTCGAGCCGGCCTCGCGGATGTGGTAGCCGGAGATCGAGATCGTGTTCCAGCGCGGCACATGCTGGGCGGCGAAGGAGAACTGGTCGGTGATCAGCCGCATCGAGGGCCGCGGCGGATAGATGTACTCCTTCTGGGCGATGTACTCCTTGAGGATGTCGTTCTGGAGCGTGCCCGAGACCTGCTTCTTGACGTCCACCCCCTGCTTCTCGGCCACCGCCAGGTACATGGCGAAGAGGATCGGCGCGGTCGAGTTGATGGTCATCGACGTCGTGACCTCGCCGAGGGGGATGCCATCGAAGAGGACCTCCATGTCCGCCAGGGTGTCGACCGTCACGCCGCACTTGCCGACCTCGCCCTTGGACATGTGGTGGTCGGAGTCGTAGCCGTAGAGGGTGGGCAGGTGGAAGGCGACGGAGAGGCCGGTCTGGCCCTGGGAGAGGAGGTACTTGAAGCGCTGGTTGGTATCCGCCGCCGTGCCGAAGCCGGCGAACTGGCGCATGGTCCAGAGCTTGCCGCGGTAGCCCGTGGGATGGATGCCGCGGGTGTAGGGGTACTCGCCGGGGATGCCGATGTCCCGGTTCGGATCGACGTCCGCCACCTGCTCGGGGGTGACCAGGTGGGGGATCTCCATGCCGGAGACCGTCGTGAAGTCCTTCTTCCAGAAGGGGACCTGGGACTCCGACTTCGCCTTGGCGGCCTCCCAGCGCTGCCGGGCCTCGGCCATAGTCTCGAGGGCATCCTCTTTATAGACCGTATCGGCGGCCATCACCTCGGTCAGAATCGTCGGTTCCTGGTCCTTGACGGCCATCCTCGGGGCTCCTTTCGCGCAATACGGGACTGCCGCGTCGCCACGGCTCAGAGGTCACAAAGTATAGACTATGGGGGAAATTCCCGAGGATGGGGGCCTCCCCTCGCGAGGGCGCCCGCGAAAACTCGCGGGGCAGCCGCGGCCCTCTGAGGATCCGGCCCGGCCCCGGCGAGGGAAACGGTCGCCCCTCAGAGGGCGGTCGCCGCCCTCCGAGATTTCGGGTTGAAACTCAGGGGGCGGTCGGCGCCCCGCGAGACTTTCCGCCCGCCCTTCGGAGGGCAGCAGCAGCCCCGCGAGTTTCCGGACGCGCCCCTCCGGGGGCAAGCCTGCCCAAGCCAGGGGGAACGCGCCCCCCGGCAGGGCGGAAGGCCAGGATCGCGGAGGAGCGGTCCGCACGGCGTACTAGGAGCCTCTGAGGAAGAGGGGAACCAGCCGGGAGCGGACTTCCTCGATGAACTCGGCCAGCCCGGTATCCTGGCCCCTGGACTTCAGATCCTTCAGGTCGCAGCCGTTCCAACAGGAGTCTTCCCGGTCACGGTCGCTGCCGGTCAGCAATGCCAGAACCCGCTTGAGGTTCCGGGGATTGGACCTGCCAGGGTCATTGAGGGAGGTCGGCCGCTGTCGGGGATCGAAGCCGAGCTCCCGGATGACTTCCCGAAGCCGCTCCTCCTCCCGGGGGGTGGCTGGCTCGAAGGTCACGATCACCCAACTCTCCCGTTTCGGATGAGCCAACCCGATGACGATCGGGACACCCCAATCTGTCTCTTCCCGAGCTTGCCGGAGCCCCTGTAAGCGCTGGTCTTGGCGATCTGAGTCGCGGATCAGCAGAACGGCATCGGGAGGCTTGTCGCTGGTCTTTAGCAAGAGCAGCGCCTTGCGGGCCGCAAAAGCATCCTGAGCACCCGGCCGCCCGTCGAAGTGCCCATGGACCTTGATCCTGAACTTCTTGATCTCGTGCCAGTCGAGAAAGGACTGCCCGTCCGTCAACCCGCGCCAGGTTCTATGGAGGTGGAGACTCTCCGGCTCGATCCACTCAACATCCTGGCAAAGGATACGGTCGGCAAGACTCGTGGCGGTGAAGCGGTCCCGCTCCGCTTCACAGACCACCGCGAGAGAGTAGGCGGCCCGTGGCGTCATCCGGCGGTGATGTCGCTCTTCTCAGGTTCCGGCGGGGTCTTCGTAACCCAATCCTCTCCCACCGTGCTCCAGAACTCGCCGGGCGCCATGAGGTCCTTCCAGCGCTCGTACTCCGGATGCTCCGTCAGGGACTTGACGACAGCGTAGCCGTCTTCGTCGAGCGAGGTGAGGAGGATCTCCTCGGCCTGGAGGTAGTCCAATAGGTACGGGGAATGGCTGGTAGCCACGATCTGGAGTTCGGGGTTCTGCTCCTGGACATTTCGGAGTTGCTGCACCAAATCACCCAACGCTTTGGGGTGGAGACCGCTCTCAAGATCATCGAGCAGTAGAAGCTTTGGAGGATTAGGTGCCACAAGGACTGAAAGAATTGCCAGAGCCATTAGAATCCCATGGCTCACGGAGTGGGCGGGTACACCGTCCCCCCCCGTCATGTCGAAGAGCAACTCGTATCCCACCAAGTCCTTATCGATAGAAGCTCGCTTGACTCGAACATCTTGGACCACAGGAATGACCTTCCTGAGTTGCGTCACCAACTCCCTAAAGCGGTCAGGTTCCTCATGGAGGAGCCCGGCAAGGACTGAGGACAGACCTTCACCATCTGGCGGTACTACCAGCGATATTTGTTTAGCGTGAGAAGGAGCGGCCAGTTTCTCTAGATGAAAGGAAGCCCTATAAAGAGATAGAGAGTTTCTTACCTTCAAAACATTCTTCAAATCATTTTTGCCTTCTACTTGGGCCTTCATCGGCTCGTCCGAGGACTCTAAACTGAGAACAACATCCTTTCCAGAGAAGCGGCCGCTGCACTCAAGAAAAACCTCTCCGTGCGGATTAAGGCTTATAGACAGGATTATAGACTTCCATAGGTCGGTCAACGACTTCCCCGGACGCCAGTCCTGAACCGATATCAGGAGAAACCCAATCGCCTCCAGGATTGTGCTCTTCCCTGAAGAATTCGGTCCCACGATGAGCGTCAGGGGACGCAGACGGAAATCTACCTCCCGCAGGACCTTGTAGTTCCGGATCTTGACGGTCTCGATCATAGCTAGCTCAGGACTCCCACTCTCATGACAAAGTATAGCCGATGGGACACAACCCAGTGTTAGCTTGGCAGCCGCGCTACACCCTGACGCCAGCCGTCGTCCGCCATCTGCTGGAGATCGAGGCGGCGCGGGCCGTGGTCGAGCAGGTGGCGCTGCCCCCGGCGGTCGAGTCCGAGCTTCGCCGCCGGGCTCGGGTCCGCGCTACCCACTACTCCACCCGCATCGAGGGGAACCGCCTGACGCTGGCCGAGGCCGAGCAGGTGGTCGCCGGCCAGCGGGTCCGCCTTCATGGCCGAGAGAGGGACGCGGGCGAGGTCCGGAACTACTGGAAAGCCCTGCTGCGAGTCGAAGAATGGGCGGCCCGGAAGGCGGACCTGACGGAAGACCTCATTCGCCGCCTGCACGCCTTGGTGGAGCATGGCCGAATCCGGCCGACTCCCTACCGGGACGGGCAGAGCATGATCCGGGACTCCGAGACCGGCGCTCTGGTCTACCTGCCTCCTGAAGCCAAGGATGTATCTGCCCTCATGAAGGGCATGGTCGACTGGGTACAACAAGCCCGGTTGGAGCTCCTGCCGCCCCCGCTCGTGGCCGGCCTGGCGCATTACCAGTTCGTCACCATCCATCCCTACTATGACGGCAACGGACGGACAGCCCGGCTCCTTACCAGCTTCATTCTCCAGAGTGACGGCTACGGCCTGAAGGGTCTCTTCTCGATCGAGGAGGAGCACGCTCGGGATCAGGCGTCCTACTACCAGGCGCTCGCGGTTCACCCCCACCACAACTACTATGAGGGTCGGGATAGGGCCGATTCGACTCCGTGGCTGGAGTATTTCCTGTCCAAGCTGGCTCGGCTGACATCAACCGTTGGACGGTACTTGGCCGAGACCCTCGAAACGCAAGGAACGTCAGAAGAGGAGATTATCGAAGACTTTGCTGAATTTCGCCGCGCTCGTCGGTGAAAACACGACCCTCTCGGCATCGTTCCGATCCCCCGCCGTTCCTCTGCTACACTCCCCCCTCCAGTTATGCAACCCGAGTTGACGGTCATCCTCGTTGTAGGCGAGCAGCGGGACCGCGTCGTCCCCGCCCTGGCCTCCGTGCTTGCCCAGGACGTCATCGAACGCTTGGAGATCCTCCTGCTCGATCTCGGCGCCGGCGATCCGCCGCCTGTCCCAGGCAGCGACCACCCGGCCGTGCGCGTCATCAAGCTGCCGCCGGACACCCTGTTCTCCAGCGCCAAGGCGCGGGCGATCCGCCTGGCTTCGGCTCCCGTCGTGGTCTTCCTGGAGGAGCACTGCCGCACGCATCCAGGATGGGCCCGCGCTCTGATCGAGGCGCATCGGGGGCCCTGGGCCGGGGTGGGGGCCGAGGTTCACAACGGCAATCCGGAGGTGTTCCTCAGCCGGACGATCCAGGTCCTCAATTACCTCTGGTGGCTGCCTCCCGCGCCCCGGGCCGAATTCGAGATGCTGCCCGGCCACAACTCGTCCTTCAAGCGCGATCTCCTGCTGGCCTATGGCGACGAGCTCGAAGAGCTGTTACGCGCCGAGATCGTCCTGCACAGCCGGCTGCGGCGCGACGGCCACCGCCTCCTCCTGGAGCCGGCGGCCAAGTTCTCCCACATCAACGAGAGCTCGCTCGGCAGCGCCTTTCGCGGACGGTTCCTCTTCAACCGCTGCTATGGGCCGGCGCGCGCGAAGGCCTTCGGCTGGTCCCTGGGCAGACGGCTGTTCTACGCGGCCGCCCTGCCCATCTTCCCCTTCTACACCCTGACCCGGCTGCTCCAGTACGCGGTCCGGCGGCGGCCGGAGAGACTGGCCCGGGTGATCGCAGGCGCCCCTCTGCTGCTCGCCGTGCAGCTCGCCAGCGCCGCGGGCCATTCCCTCGGCCTCCTCTTCGGCACGGGCGACGCCGAGGTCAGGTTCTCCCGCTTCGAGATGAACGAGTACCGGCGGCACCAGGGATAGACCATGTCCACGGACACCTCCCTTCCCCGGCCGGCTCTTTCGGTCATCATCCCGGCCTACAACTCCCACGACACCATCGCGGCGTGCCTCGAAGCTCTCTCCCGCCAGACGTTCAGGGATTTCGAGACCGTCGTCGTCGACAGCGGACCCGACGGGACGACGGAGCGACTGGTGCCCGAGCGCTTCCCCTGGGTCCGCTTCGAGCGCAGCCCCCGCCGGCTCCTCCCTCACGCGGCGCGGAACCGCGGCGTCGAGCTCTCCAGGGGCGATCTCCTGGTCTTCACCGATCCCGACATCTACGCCCACCCCGAGTGGCTGGAGAAGCTGCTGGAGGCCCACCGCTCCACCGGCGAGGTCATCGTGGGGGCCCTGGCCTGCCACGGCGGGCGCTGGGTGGACCAGGGCATCCACCTCTGCAAGTTCAGCAAGTGGCTCCCGGGAGGCGCGCCCCGCCCGGTGGACATGAGCCCGACGGCCAACATGCTGCTCTCGCGGCGGCAGTTCGAGGAAGCCGGGAGACTGCCGGGCTCAGACATGCTCGGGGACGTGACCCTCTCCCGCAGTCTCCACCAAAACGGCCGGCGGCTCTGGTTCGAGCCTCGGGCCGTGGTCGAGCACCATCACGTCCAGAAGGTGAAGGACTATCTCCGGGAACGCTATACGCGGGGGAAGATGTTCGGCGATCTCCGGATGGGCTGGCTGGCCGGCCGCCGCCGCTCATCCCTGAAATACCTGGCGGTCACCGTGCTGCCGGTGCGCCTGGCGCGCATTCTGGCGCTCGTCGGCCTCCACTCCTGGCAGGCCGGACAGACGGGCCGGTATCTCGCGACCCTTCCTCTGGTGGTGGTCGGACACGGGGCGTCCCTGGCCGGCGAGGCCATGGCCTACGCTCGCCATCTCGTCCCGGGCCGGCGGGCTTGAAGGCGCTCGCCGCGGGTCTCCGTCCGGGGATCGGCCGGGACACGCTCCTCAACCTGCTGGGCCAGACGCTCCCGCTCGGGGTCGCCGTCTTCGCGGTGCCGGCCCTGATCGCCGGGCTGGGGACGGAGCGCTTCGGGATCCTCGCCCTGGCCTGGACCGTCCTCGGCTCGTTCAGCGTCCTCGACGTCGCCCTGGGCCGGGCGGTCACCCGGCTCTCCTCCGCGGCGCTGGGCCGGGGGGAGCCTGACAGGCTGCCGGCCATCGTCTGGAACGCCGTCTTCCTCCAGGCCGTCCTCGGCGCTCTCGCGGCGGCCGCCTTCGCCCTGGCCGCTCCGTGGGTGGTGGAGCACGTGCTCCACCTGAGAGGTCCGATCGGGGACGAGACCCGGCGGACCTTCCTGATCCTCGCGCTCTCCTTCCCCCTCACCCTGGTCACGGGATGCCTGCGCAGCCTCCTGGAGGCCTTGCGGCGCTTCGACCTCATCAACCTGGTCCGGGCTCCGGCCGGCGCCGCGACCTTCGCCCTCCCCTGGCTGGGAGTCCAACTGGGCTGGGGGCTGCCGGCCCTGGTGGGCCTGCTCGTGCTCTTCCGGGGGATCGTGACGGCCGCCCATTACCTCCTCTGCCGGCGGGCCCTGCCCGCCCTGGCCGGACGGCGGCCCCCGGAGCGCTCCGTCCTTTCCGAGCTGGCGCGCTTCGGGGGCTGGGTCACCGCCGCCAACTCCGTCCCTCCGCTCCTCGTCCTGATCGACCGTTTCCTGATCGGCTCGCTGCTCTCGCTGACGGCGGTGGCATGGTTCTCCGTGCCCTACGAGATGGTCTTCCGCCTGTGGGTGCTGCCGACCAGCGTCGTGGCCGCGGTCTTCCCCGTGCTGTCGATGGAGATCGGGCGCGGCGACTGGCTCCAGGCCGAGCGGGTGACGGCCCGCGCCTTACGGATGGTGCTCTTGCTGGCCGGCCCTCCCGTGGCGGTGGCGGTCCTGGGAGCCCGGCCGATCCTGGAGGTCTGGCTCGGCGGCGGCTTCGCGGCGGCCGGCGCGCCGGTCCTGCGCTGGCTCGCCGCGGGCATCCTCCTCTCCGCCCTGGGCAGCGTCCCCTCGTCCATGCTCCAGGCCGCGGGCCGCCCCGACCTGACGGCGCGGCTGCGCCTGATCGAGCTGCCGGTCTTCGGTCTGCTGATGGCGGGAGCGGTCCACCTGTGGGGGATCACCGGGGCGGCCGCCGTCTTCGCGTCACGGGCTGCCGTGGACGCGGCGGCGCTCTTCAAGTTGGCCCGGACGATGAACCGCGACCGTCCCGTCTGCTAGACTGCCGGGCTCATATCGGCGGTCCCGCCGCGAGGAAACCCGTCCACCCGAGGTCAAAGACATGTTCCAGAAGATTTCACCCCGCTTGACGCTCCTTTTGGGGCTCGCCCTCCTGCTCGCAGGCCTGACCGCGTGCAAGAAGTCCGATACGGAAACCGCCGCCGAGACGGAGACCTCCGACTCCGCTCCCGCCCAGCCGGGCCAGGCTTCCACAGGAGACGCCACCGGAATGCCCCCGGGCGCCGCGACCACCGCGCCTCCGGGCGTGCCTCCCGAGATCCTGCAGGAGGCTTCTCAGAAGCCGCTCTCTCCGGAGCAGATGCCGGAGGTGGTGGCCAAGGTGAACGGTCAGGCGATCAGCAAGAAGGAATTGCTCGCGGGCGCTCAGCTCGTGCAGATCCAGGCGGCGCAGCGGGGGCAGCAGATTCCCCCGACGGCCAACTTCTACCGCCAGGTGCTGAACGAGCTGATCACCATCTCTCTGCTGACCCAGGACGCCAAGACCCAGGGCGTAAAGGCCACCGAGCAGGAAGTGCAGCAGTACATCAGCTCCCGCAAGCAGAGCTTCCCCAGCGAGGAGGCCTACAAGCAGGCACTGGCCAAGGCCGGCGTCACCGAGGACTCGCTCCGCCAGCAGGCGCGGGAGCAGCTCGCGGTCCAGAAGTACGTCCAGACGAAGGTGATCCAGAACGTCACCGTGTCCGATCAGGCCACCCGGGACTTCTACGAGAAGAACAAGGCCCAGATCTCCCAGCCGGAGAGGGTCCACGCGCGCCACATCCTGATCACCGTCAAGCCGGACGCGCCCGCCGCCGACAAGGAGAACGCCCGCAAGAAGGCCGAGGACCTCCTCCAGCGGATCAAGGGGGGCGAGGATTTCGCCAAGCTGGCCCAGGAGAATTCGGACGACACCGGCTCGAAACCGCGCGGCGGCGACCTCTCCTGGTTCGCGCGCGGCCAGATGGTGCCGACCTTCGAGGCCGCCGCCTTCGCCCTCCAGAAGCCGAACGACCTGAGCCCGGTGGTGGAGACTCCCTTCGGGTACCACATCATCCAGCTCCTGGAGCGCCAGCAGGCGTCCACCCTCCCCTACGAGCAGGTGAAGGAGCGTATCCAGGCCATGCTGAAGAACCAGCAGAGCCAGCAGGTCGTCGCGGCGCGGGTGCGCGATCTGCGGACCAAGGGGAAGGTGGAGGTGTTCATCTAGGACGCCTGGGACACCGGCGTCTCGATCAGCGGCTCCGGCTCCCCGCCCTCCAAGCCGCGAGCGATCTTGTCCACGATCTCCAGAGTCTCGATCTCGTCGCCGCCGGCGGCTCCCAGCTCCTGGAAGCGGCGGGCGGCGGGGAGGACTCGCATCTCCAGGGAGCCCACGGCCTTGTTGTAGAAATCCACGCTCTGGCCGAGGTTCTTGCCGAGCGCGGCGAGATGGCCGGTGAAAGCGCGGATCCTCTCGTGGAGAGACTTCCCCAACTCGCTGATCTGCTTGGCGTTCTCCTCCACCTGCGCCTGCCGCCAGCCGTAGGCCACCGCCCGTAACAAGGCGATCAAGGTGGTAGGAGTCGCCACGATCACCCGCTGCTCCACCCCGTACTCGATAAGGCTCGCGTCCTGCTCCAGGGCGGCGCTGAAGAAGTTCTCTCCCGGCAGGAACAGGATCACGAACTCCGGGGCCGGCTCGAACTGCGCCCAGTAGCCCCTGGCGGCGAGCCGCACCAGATGGCTGCGGATCTGGCGGGCGTGATCGCGGAGCTTGGCTCTACGGCCGTCCTCGTCCAGGGCGTCGAGAGAGTCGAGATAGGCGTCCAGGGGAGCCTTGGCGTCGATGACGATGTTCTTGTCGTTGGGCAGGCGGACGACCAGGTCGGGGCGCTGGCGGCCGTCCTCGGTCTCGACGGTCGTCTGGATGGTGAAGTCGCAGTAGGCGGCCATGCCGGCCATCTCGACCACACGCTGGAGCTGGATCTCCCCCCAGCGGCCCCGCACCGAGGAGGACCGCAGGGCGCCCGCGAGCTTGGAGGTCTCGCGCTCGAGGCTGGTCTGCGCGGCGGCGAGGTTCTTCAGGTGGTCCGAGAGGCTCGTGTAGGCCGCGACGCGGGTGGCCTCCATCTCCCGGATCTTGTCGTCCACCCTCTGAAGCGACTCCTTGAGCGGGAGCACCAGTTGGCCGATCGCCTGCTGGCGCTTGTCGAGGTCGCCGAGGGCCATCTCCTGGAACTTCTCCAGGGTCGCCTTGGCAAGGTGGAGGAAGCTCGTGTTGTTGTTCTGGAGCGCCTCGGCGGAGAGGGCTTTGAAGGAATCGGCGAGACGGATCTGCGCCTGGTCGAGCATCCGCAACTTCTCGGCGGCGGCTTGGCGCTCCTTCTCGATGACGGTCTGGAGCCGGGCGATCTCGGCCTTCCCGAACAACCAGGCGATGACGGCTCCCAGGGCAAAAGCCAGGACGATCAGGAAAAGGGCCAGCGGTGTGGTCATGAATCAGCCGAGCTGCTGGGGCTAGCTTAGCACGGCGGGGCAGGGCGCTGCGGGGTGCGGCCGGCAGCGGGGACCAGCTCCAACCTTAGAAGCAGCTACAGGAAGAACTACAACCGCTGCTGTAGTCCCGAGCGCAGGAGAAGCTGCGCACGTTGCCGGCACAGCTCACCTGACAGCCCGCGTTGGCGTTCTGGCAGCAGACGTTGTACCTGGCGTCAGCCACGGCGTCCGCAACCGAGAGCGAGGGGAAGACGACGAGAGCGAGGATACAGAAGCAAACCCGGAAGATTTTATTCATGAGAACCTCCTGTCATCCAGTACATATCAGAATGAGACCGGCCGCACTCCAGTCCTCCACTGATCAAGTATGCAAGCCGCGTGCGCAGTTGTGCTCTTCAGAAAGCGGGACGAGAGGTGCGCGGCCGTGCCCTCCGGCTCAGGGCTACGGACAGATGTTGCAGACGCAGTTCGAGCTGCAGCCGGGGAAGTCGAGGGTGCAGTTGAACTCGAAGACGCCGCACCGGCAGCCGGCGGCGCACTGGGTGAATCGCACGGCGCAACAGGTGCCGGCGGGGGGTTGCGCCTCCGTCGGCGGCGTCAGTCCGGGCGAGAGCAGGACGAGAGCGAAGACGAACGTCAGTAGCAGAGCTTTTCTCATGATGTACCTCCTGGATGTTGAGCTCGCGAGGTATCCGGAGCAGCTCGGCCGCACACCAGATATTTGTATTTGCAAATGCCGTGCTGGGGAGGACGGATCCTCCCCCCCAGCAGGCTGCTATGGTTTCTTCGCGGCGACGGCGTCTTTCGGGATCTCCGGCCGTCCGACCGGGATACGGACGATCTGGCCCGGCGCCGCCTGGAAGACCACGTCGAACGGAGTGCCGGCGACCCTGCCGGCCAACCGGTAGCCGCCCGGCTGAATGGCTCCGAGAGACAGGCGGCCGTCGTCCGAGAACGCCAAGCCGGGTGAGAAGCCCGGGAGCAGAGACGCCAGATCCAACCCCGGAGCCGAGAACAGCCCCAGGGCCTCCAAGGGGCTGCGGTTGCAGGGATCGGCCTGGCAAGCGAGCTCGAGCCGGGCCGGCGAGACCAGCCGCTCTTCCACCACGGCTTCACGGCCACCCTGGACGTGGATGGCTGCGGACATTCCCAGACCGTAGACGGGGTTGCTCCAGATCAGCCGGTAGCTTCCGGCCGAGATCCCTTCGAACCGGCGGCTTCCCAGGGCGTCGAGGGGAAGCGAGCGGACGAGGGCTCCGCCTTCGGTCACCAGGGTCACGAACGAGAAGGCGAGCGGTTGCCCCCCTTCTCCCTGGAGGCGCACGGCCACCGTACCGTCTTCGGAGGGGTCGAGATCGATGGCGACCATGGCGGTGGGCTTGCCCTGCAGCGACACCTGTTCGGTGCGGGCCGCGAAACCGGTTCTGGTGGCTTCGACCAGGACTTCGGCGGCGCTGACGTCCTCGAAGACGAAGCGGCCCGCCGCGTCCGTAACCGCCGTCCCCAGGGGGCTCCCCTCGGCGTCGCGCAACTCGACGGCGACGTCCACGAGCGGCTCGCCATTGTTCTTCAGCCGGGCGATCCCTTCGAGCCTCGCTCCCGAGAAATCGATGGGCAACGCCTCGGCTCCGGCCGGCGGCAGATCCAACAGCCGCGTCAGCGCGTGGCCTTCCGGGGTCAGGTAGGTGATCAGGAGGCGGCCGACGGGAACGTCCTCGAAGCTGAAGCTGCCGTCCGGGCCCACCTCCGTCTGGAACAGGGCGTTCTCGGAACCGCCCAGGGTTTCCTGCTGCCCGTCGGGGGTGCGCAGAACCAGCCGGCCGCTGCGCGGCGTCGCCAGCCAGGCGACCTCGGCTTCCAGCCAGCCCCCTTGAACCACCTGGCCACGCCGCAGGACCGTGCCGGAGACGGCCGTTTCGGCGGTGCGCAAGTCGAGCCTGTGCTTGGGCTCCGAGCCCTCGATCCTGACGTTCCGGGCGAGCAGGACGCGGTCGCTCCGGACTTCCACCCGGTAGTCGCCGGCCGCCAGATGAAGACCACCGAATTCGCCGTCCTCCCCGGTGGCCGTCTCCGCGACGGCCAGCGGCGAGGCTCCGCTCTCCGCGAGGAAGCGTACCTGGACACCCCGGCGCGGCTTGCCGGCCCGGTTCTTGACGGTGCCCGACACCGCCACCCCCGCATCGAGGACCGCATCCTCCATCGGCAGGACCAGGTCGTCCAGCAGGGCCACCTCGCGATAGGCCGCCGCGAAACCGGACCGTTCGAGACGGAGCTCATAGGCGCCGGGCGCCTGCCCGGCGATGCGATAGCGTCCTTCGGAGTCGGCGACCGCCTGCCCGACCATGGCGGAGACGGCGGCCCGCTGGATCCCGGCCATCCCCTGCGGCCAGAGCGTCGCCAGCACTCCCGCGAGCGGACGCCCCGACGCGGCGTCCACCACCCTGCCCTCCACTCCGCCCCCGGCCGAGAGCACCACCACCCCCAGGTTGGCGCCCTGGGTCGCGGTGACGGCGAAAGGCTCCGAGGAGAAGGGCCGCATGCCGGCGGAACGGATCTCGAACCGGTAGAGGCCCGGCCTGGGAAGGTCCAGGAGCAGATCGCCCTTATGCGTCTCGGCGTCGACCTCCTCGCGGGTCCAGGTGTTGTCGCCTGCCTGCCGGCGCAGGAGGACCTTCACATTCGGGATCGGTTTTCCCCCTCCATCCAGCACTCGGGCTTCCAGCGTCGCTCCGGGCTTCAGCGACAGGCGCAGCGGCGTGAGCTCCCGGACGTCCAGGGCGAGACGGCGATATCCGGCGGCGTGGATCGAAAGCCGGGCAGGCAGCGCAGCGAGAGGAACGCTGAACCTTCCTCCCTCATCCGAGAGGGCCTCTCCGGCCTCCTTGACGGCGACCCTGGCCCGCAGGACCGGGCGGTCTCCCGGCCCGAGGACCATTCCTTCGAGCCGGGCTCCGCGGATCAGGCGGTAGGTCTCCGCCCGGGCATCCGGGAGTTGTGCCGAGAGAGGGAGATGACCTTCTGCAAGGATGGTCAACCGGCCGGCGAGGGCGGAATCCAGACCGGCCACGGTGAACGCGCCGTCCGGAGCCAGGTCCGCGCACCGCTCGAACTCGAAGCTCCGGCCCAGCGACTCCACAGACTTCCGCCACCGGACGCAGGCCTTGCCCTGCAACCGTCCGTCGCTCAGAGCCTTGCCGCGGAGACGCGCGCCGTCCTCGACTCTGAGGCGGAGCACAGCCGAGCTCGTCGGATCGACCTCCAGGACCTTCGGCATCCTGCCCGGGGGGTCCACGATCAGCAGCAGCCGCGGAACGGCCGGCAAGGGTAGATCGACGCTCCCCGCATCGTCGGTGGCGCCGACCGCCACGGCATCCCGCCGGACCTCGATCAGGGCCTGGGTGGCGCGGGTGACGAACCCCTGGAGCTTCACATCGCCGACGCCGGCGCCGTCCGCGTCCACCACCTCGATGCGGACCGCGGAGGCTGGGGAGGCCGCCAACAGGCAGGCCAGGGCCAGGAAGGCGCGGCCGGCCGGAGTCATGGCCGGGCCTCCGCCGAAGCCCAGCGGGACCCCTTGGGGGCCGTCAGGGAGTAGGCGTTCTCCAGGTCGCCGTAGAGAGCGTCGAACGCCGGATGCGTCAGGACCCGGAACAGGAGCGTCCGCCCGGCGCTGTCGAAGGCCGCCACGACGCCAAGGTCCTGGCCGGCGAAACGCGGTCCGGTCCGCCCTTCGAGGTCGAAGCGCCGGCCGACGACGACATCGCCGCCGACCCGGAGGCCGGGCTGCAAAGCGGTCAGGACGCGCGCCTCGGGATAGGTGGCGACGAAGCGGTTCAGGGTCGCGACCGGCGGCACGATGCAGGAGCCGCAGCCGGGACGAGCGGGAGCGAACACGATGGTCAGCCGCGCCTCCTTCACGGTCTCCCTCAGCTCGCGGGAGTCGAGGATCTGGGGCGCAGGGTCGAACCCTTTCGGGCTGTTCAGCGCGCCCAGCAGCAGCGCCGCCGACAGGACGACGGCCGCGGGCACGAGGATTCGCCTGACGATGACACGGGTCATCGCAGCCTCCTTTCGATTTCCGAGGAGCTCACCAGCCGGAATCCGAGCAGATTCTGAGACTCCGGGCTACGCGGCGCCGCCTTGTAGAGGAATGCCCAATGGACGGGGCCAGGGACGGCGCGAACGTCCCGGGCCGCCGGCGGGGCCGGGACGGGCCAGGGGCCGCGCCACTCCTTCTCAGCCCAGCGCCAGAGGTCCCAACGCAGCGCTCCGCCGGCTTGCGGCGTCCAGGTCATCAGGTAGAGGTCGTCGGCCCAGCCATGGATCGCCACCGGCAGAGCCTGGGAGCGCAGCCGGGCGAAGAGACGAAGGGCGTTCTCGGCGCCACCCATCTTGCCCAGGGGCGCCAGCGGCTTGTCGAAAGGCTTGGGGAGCGGGATCTGCCGCGGCGAGGGGAGCAGACGCTCGACCGTGGGCGAGCCCGCGAAGCGCAATTCGTAGACGGCCCCACCGACGCTCGCCAGATTGGGGACCAGGTTGAGCTCGTAGAGATAGTTGGGGTTGTCCACCGGTCGCTCCGCCAGAAGCTTCAGGCGGAGGGAATCGCCGCTCTCCAGGAGGGCGGCGCCGTTGCGCCAGCCCTTGGCATCCAGGTAGTCGCCGGTCACCACGGCGGCCTGGGCACCGGCGGGCGCGCTCTGCCACATTGCGATTTCCTGGAGGGGCCCGCGATCCGAGACGACCTTCCGGGCATCGGGAGGCGCCGACCTGGAGGGGAGGATCCAGCCTCGCTGGGGCTTCAGGGAAGCGTCCAGCCACAGGAGATGCAGCCCTCCGTCATCCAGCAGATAGCCGCCCTGCCGTGGGGAGAGCCTGAGGGGCCGATTGAATTCCAGATCTCCCAGCCCGGGACGCTTGACGGCGTGCAGCCGGCCGCCTTGCAGGTCATGGACGCTGATCGAAGCGCCTCTCAGATCCACTAGATAGAGGGAGTCACCGGCGGGAGAGAACGCGGCGTCGGTCAGATGACCGGGTGGGTCCTTGAAGGGAGTGTAGAGAGTCCCCTGCGGAGACGCGCCCCCCGTCCCTGCCCCCAGCCCCCATACGAGGGCCAGTGGCGCCAGAAGCCACCTGGACACCATGTCTTCTCCCGCCGGCCAATGCCGCCGCTAAACGGGCAACGGCCCCCCGCCGCCGCCGTCGCAAACGAAAATGACCGCGCAATCACGGGCGGCACCCATGCAGCTCCAGTCAGTGGAACGCCATGTTCCTTCGTAATCGGCGGGGCAGGCGGAAGCTGTTTTGACCGCGAAAGGAGAGAAAATCAAAGCCACCAGGAGAAAGAGGAAGACAGCCAAGACCGTGCGAGTCACGCTCTTCGCCAAATGGGACCTCCTTCCAGTCTAGAGGTATTCGCAGAAACGCGAATACCATAGTTTCTGTAAAGAACGACGGGGTTGTCAAGACTTTTTTTGCATCAAGCTCCGCGCGATCACCAGCCGCTGCATCTCGCTGGTGCCTTCGTAGATGGTGGTGACGCGCACGTCGCGGTAGAGGCGGGCGATCTCGTAGTCCTCGTGGAAGCCGTTGCCGCCGTGGAGCTGGAGGCTCTCCTGGCAGGCGCGGTTGGCGGCTTCGGAGGCGTAGACCTTGGCCTGGGCGGCCAGGCGACCGGCCTCGGAGGCGTGCTCCCGGGTGGCGGCGTAGTGCGTCAGCGCCCGGGCGGCGGCCAGCTCGGTGGCGATCTGGGCGATCTTGAACTGGATGGCCTGATGCTGCGCGATGGGGACGCCGAACTGGACGCGGTCCTTGGCGTACGCGACCGCCAGCTCCAGGGCCCGCTGGTGGATGCCCACCGCCTGGGCCGCGATGCCGAGGCGCGAGTGGTCGAGGGTGGCGAGGGCGATCTTCAGGCCCTGCCCCTCCTCGCCCAGCAGGTTCTCCGCCGGCACGCGGCAGTCCGCGAAGTAGATCTGCGCCGTGCGCGAAGACTTGAGGCCCATCTTCTCCTCGGGCTGGCCGACCGAGAAGCCCGGCGCGTCCGCCGGCACGACGATGGCCGAGAGGCCCCGCTTGCCCGCTTCCGGGTGGGTCCGCGCCACCACCACGTACTAGCCGGCGTAGCCGGCGTTGGTGATCCAGGCCTTCTCGCCGTCGAGGACCCAGAAGTCGCCGTCGCGGCGGGCCGTGGTGCGCATGCCGCCGAGGGATCGCTGCCGGCGCCGGGCTCGGTCAGGCCGAAGCCGCCCAGGGTCTCCCCCGAGGCCAGCGGCGGCAGGGCCTTGCGCTTCAGCGCCTCGCTGCCGAACCGGTTGATCGGCCAGCAGCAGACCGAGTTGGTGACGCTCATGGTCACCGCCACCGCCGGATCGACGCGGGAGATCTCCTCCATGGCGAGCAGGTACGAGAGGGTGTCGGTGCCGGCGCCGCCGTACTCCTCGGGCACCAGCATGCCGAGCAGGCCCATCTCGCCCATCTCCTGGAAGATGTCCACCGGGAAGGTGTGGTTGCGGTCCCGCTCGGCCACGCCGGGGCGGATGCGCTCCTCGGCGAAGCGGCGGACCTCGCCGCGCAGGAGCTCCTGGTCCTCGTTCAACGAGAAGTCGACGCCGGCGGCGGCGATCTCAGGCTCGGCGAGCACGGCCATGGCGCTCCTCCTCAGGCCTTGTTGAGCACCCAGTCGGCGATCACCATCTTCTGGATCTCGCTGGTGCCCTCGTAGATCTCGGTGATGCGGGCGTCGCGGAAGTAGCGCTCGACGTTGTACTCCTTGGTGTAGCCGTAGCCGCCATGGATCTGCAGCGCCTTGTTGGTGACCCGCTGCGCCATCTCGGAGGCGAACAGCTTGGCCTGCGCGGCCTCCAGGCGTGTAGCGCTTCTGGTTCTCCTTGGCCCACGCCGCCTTCCAGGTCAGCAGGCGGCCGGCGTCGATCTCGGTCGCCATGTCGGCCAGGTAGAACTGGATGGCCTGGAAGTCCGGCAGAGCTGCTGGTTGAACTGCTCGCGCTGCTGCGAGTAGGCCAGGGCCTCCTCGAAGGCGCCCTGGGCGATGCCCACGGCCTGGGCGGCGATGCCGATGCGGCCGCCGTCGAGGGTGGCCATGGCGACCTTGAAGCCCTCCCCCTCCTCGCCCAGGCGCCAGCGGGCCGGGATGCGCATGTCCGCGAAGGCCAGCTCGGTGGTGCCCGAGGCGTTCACGCCCAGCTTGAACTCGTGCGTGCCGTGGCTGTAGCCGGGGGTGTCGGCGGGGACGATGAAGCAGGTGATCCCCTTGTGCTTCTTCGACAGGTCGACGATGGCGAAGACCAGGGCGACATCGGCGTCGGTGCCGTTGGTGATGAAGATCTTGTTGCCGTTGAGGACGTAGTCGTCACCGTCGCGGCGGGCGGTAGTGAGCAGGCCGGACGGGTCGCTGCCGGCGCCGGGCTCGGTCAGCGCGAAGCAGCCGAGCTTCTTGCCGGCGGCCAGGGGGGTGAGGAACTCGCTGCTTCTGCTCCTCGGTGCCGAACTTCAGCAGCGGGTCGCAGACCAGGGAGTTGTTGACCGAAAGGATGACGCCCGAGGTGGCGCAGACGCGGCTGACCTCCTCGATGGCGAGGCAATAGGAGACGGTGTCCATGCCGGCGCCGCCGTACTCCTCGGGCACGCTGACGCCGGCGAGGCCCAGCTCGCCGGCCTGGTCGAAGAAGGAGCGGGGGAACTCGCCACTCTCGTCGATCTCCTTGGCGCGCGGCTTGGCGACCTCCTCGGCGAACCGCCGGACGGTTTCCTGCAGCAGCTTCTGCTCTTCGGTGAGCTCGATTTTCATGGTCTTCCTTTGTGAATCGGATTGCGGGGCGGGTCGGGGACCCCGCCCCGGGGGATCGTAGCAATGGGATCCTTGGGGGTCAAGCAAGACAGTGGAGCTAACCACACGACTCCATACTATGGCCCCTCACTGAGATAATCCAAGAGCTCGCGAACCGCACTAACGCCAGGGTACCCTAAGTCTTCGGCCACGCCCGCTTTATTTGGCAGTAAATCTTTAAGCAGGGCACGGCTGTACTCAGCTAGCTCTGTGTCATTTAGTAGACGTAAATACCAGATAGTAACGAGGGAAGCAGCCTTCTCGGTTGCATTGGCGCAAACTGTATAGCCTCGGACAACCCTTATCCCTTCCTTCCGGCTAACAGAGGCAAATCGCGGTCCGTCATCACGTGAAGCAAGTGGCTGGGCAGCTAAAGCCCATACAGCTACACGGCGAAGCTCTATATTAGAGCCGTATTTCCATAGTGTGAACAGCCGACCGAGCATGTCAGGTTGCGCCTGCGGAATCCCGACTCGGAGAGAGCCAATCCAAGCCAGTGCCCAGGATGCTGCATACTGTTCAGAAAGATCGTCCGAGAATAACATCGGCAAAAGCGTCTCACCTATTCGGCAAATGGATTCGGCGCATACGTCACGATCGATCTGATTACTACTCTGGGAGAGTCTATATGCCAGCAGCATAGATCCGAGCGCACCCTCACACCTAGAAACTATCGCTTTCTCCCTTAGGAGCATAAGGAACTTAGTAGCCGCTTTTAGATAACCAGAAGAATCTTCAGCTTCAATTGTCTGCCACCACACGACTACCGCCAAGGCCGACGCACTATCCGCCAATTCCACTGTTCCTTCTAATAAAGCCCTGCGGGCCTCCTCACGTAATTCCCCGCCGTATCTGCTGCGTGAGAGTATAGAGATAAACGGCGTATCCTCTAGTACACTACCCAACCGTACCAGTTCGTGAACTGCCGAACGGATCGTTTCCGGCCGCGCAGCAGCCTCATCGGCCAAACAATTACCGAGGGCAAGAAGCCCGGAAATATTTGGCTCGGCGCTGTGTACTTCACTAACTTTCTCTGTTAGTCTTCGAATCAGCGCCTCGGTCGCCTTACCACCTAAAACGGCAGCAAGAGGAATAACCTCCCGCCATTGTTCCTGCTCGAAATGAGGTGCGAGTACGCTGACCAGCGTGTCCGTCTCCTTCCGTCCAAGGTGCCATCCCTCAACCATTGCCCGTGCTGTAAGGAACTCCTGGAAAGTGAGATGACGAAATTCAAAAAACTCGACTAACAGGCCATCTTCCACGTCATGCCCTGTCATCATCAGGAGGCTACTACGGTCTTCAACACGGTGGATAAATTGATCCACCCCATCTTTGACATAGCCAAGCTCTGTAGGGAGAGATTCGCGTGCTTCCTGCAACAACTCAGCGAGCCGGGGGCGGCTGATCTTCTGAACACCTTCAAGCATCATGGCAGAGGCTACGTAGCAAAGCTGCGGCAGAGCCTCCTCTTCGGGGATCGGTTCATGGCCCTCGGTGTTCCAGGTCATGAGGAGAACTTCCACAGCCTTTCCGTAGAGAACAGCTCGCCGCGTAGGAAGGGAGCCGACCCATCGCTTTACCAGCAGCAACGTTGTTAGCAGCAACGGATTGACAGCAAGGCGATTGATGCGGTCGTTCTGTATGATCGTGGCGGCGAGTTGCTCAGCGTCGGCACGGATTTTCTCCGTATCTCCTACCACTTCTCGATGCCAAGCGATCGTGAGCCGACAAATATCTTCTTCATCGAATGGCGAAAGGGTTGCGTGGGTACAGACTGGAGAAAGATGCGCCGCCACGTGCCGGAAGCCAGCCTCACGCGAGGTGACGACCATGGCAATGCCCGGATGCGCCTGGAGCGCGGTTCGCAGGGTACAAACGAAGGCAGCGCGGTCGCCGGGATCAGAAATTTCGTCCAGTCCATCCACTAATAGCAGGACGCGTCCATCGAGCAAAGCACGATCTACATACGTTAGAAACGTCGCCGCATGTTGGCGGACTAGCTCACGTTGCGAAAGAGCTTCAAGCAACTCGGCAAAGGAGCCACGAGCCAGGTTGCGAAGCTCTCGGCACCGGAAAAAGAGTGGTAGCCAATCGCGCTGTGGGAGATCGTCGGCAATCTGCACCCGTCGGGCAGGATCAGCGTATGCAATGGCGAGGCGTTTCAGCAGAGTAGATTTACCTCCCCCAGGTGCGGCGAGGAGCGCAAGACGCCGGTGCTCAGCAAGAACAGAACCTGCGGCATGTCGTTCCAGTTTCTTCGGCTCGCTCTCGACCTTGACCGTCAGATCGAGATGGAGTGGTACAAAGAGATTTTCCAATCTGAGTCGACGGGAGCCGACATCGCTGTCGGCAGGCAGACCATCAAGTTGGATGAAGCCGCACTCGTTCTCCAGGTACTGCCGGTAAGCCGCAAGAGCATCAGCAACACGCGGATCGTTGTCCTCGCTAGGCAGCGGAACCGGATTGAGGCAGGACAGCTTGTGAAGGCTACCCTTGGAGAGGTGATCCGCAGCGATCACCTCATCGGCTAATGCACGAGCGAGTGGTGTACCGTCAGAATGGATGAGTGCAAAGTGTGTACGGGTTTTTCCTTGAGTGTAGTAGATCGCCCAGATCCACCCTCGTTCGTGGGCAAGGAGCTCGGCCGCGGGATCCAAGATGAGCTGATCCAGTGCTCCTCTGCAACGGCCGGCAAGTTCGGTCGCGCGTTCCTTCGGGACAAGGATACGGCCTTGTACCAACTCGTCGACAACCTGTGTGCCCGTCAGCAGGACAATCTTCGTTTTCCGCCGCCCCTTTTCCTGCTCTATCGCGGTTTCCTTGAAGCCGGCAAGGGAGATAAAGTAGCCGGTAATCGGGCGCTTGTCTCCTCGCTCGGCATCCAGGACACCAACGAACTTGTTCAGATCGTCACCGCCAATAGGGTCTGCCGTAGCCTTGCACTCGGCGATAGCGCGGCGGGGTTCGAGGCGATGCTCTGCTGAGAGGTCCACTTCCCGGCCGGCCTTGTGGACGTTGAGCCGCGGTTGCTCGTAACCGAGGGCGACGAAGAGATCGGCCATGAGCCGCCCAAAGAGGTCGCCCCGACGGTTGTTGTCCTTCTCGAGGATGCGGATGGAGTGTGGCATGGTCGTCTCTCAGAGATTAGCTTTGAAGAGTTGATTGTATCGCAGGGATGTTGGAAGTAGTAGGGACCGCAGCGGCGATGACGGTTGGCAGGAGACCTCCCGGAGGAGGAGGCCTGCACATCCCTGAATCGCACTCGTTGACGGCGAGTGCGGTCCGAGGAGTCCCTGAGAGTGCCGATGCCCCGCCGGCCTACTTCCTTCAGTTAGGCCGGCGAGGACGCCAGCGCTCCCAGGGGAAGGTGTCGGGCACTTTACTCTCGTTCTTAGCTGCTTGCCTGCTGTAGTGGAGCTACAGGCGAGTGCCTTCCGGAAAAGGCGGGACGAGCCCCCGGTGCCGGCCGGGGGCTTCGGGGATCAGCAGCCGCAGTAACCGCACTGATCGGCCGGGTCCAAATAGTAGCAGCCGCCCCAGGGATACAGGTTCCCCTCCGGATCGCAGGACCGTGGGCAGCAGTAGGCCTTACAATCGTCGTTGGTCTGGCATAGGCTTAGAGGGCACACGCTGCCGCCGGGCTTCTTGGCTTCCGCCTCGGGCGCGAAGCCGCCTCCTGTCACGGTGAAGGTGGCGGCCAGAAGCAGGACGAGAGGAAGCAGGCGTATGTTCTTCATTGCTCATTCCTTTCAGAAGATCGCCACCCTGAATGGGGGAGCTATCCAATTTATCCGGTACGCGCGGCCGGCCAGGGAGAGACAGGCTGCTCTATTCCCACCCGGCCCGAGTTGATAGAATGCCCCTGCCATGAAATCCAATACCGCACCCCTCCAGTACACGGAGTCGGAGATCCGCAGCTTTCTTCCCACCGGCTGGGACCTGATCGGCGATCCCCGGGGCTCCTGGGACGCCAAGAAGAAGATCTGGCGCGCTACGGTGCTCGACAACGTGGAGTTCGACTGGCCCATCGAGGTCAAGGGCAACGACATCGACAAGCTCGGCCGTATGGAGGCCCTGCGCCAGGCGATGGACCGCGTCTACCGCGAGCGGCTGGGATAAGGTCCCCGAACCCTCACCCCTGCCCCTCTCCCGACCCCTCCCACCCTCCCTCACCGGGAGAGGGGAAGAATCAGGAGAGGAGGCAGACCGGTCCTCAGTGCTCCCATCTCCCAGAGTGCATTTTCTGCTCCCCTCCTCTCCCGGTGAGGGAGGGTGGGAGGGGTCGGGAGAGGGGCAGGGGGTGGTGAGGGCCTACTCGCCGCCCCGGGCGCTCCAGGGCGGGGTGATCTTGTTCGACCGGGCATAGGCGATCGCCTGGCCGAGATGCTCGTGGGAATGGCTGGCCAGGGCCATCAGAGCGTCCATGACGTGGGCGTCGTTGCCGAAGAACTTGATCGCCCGGTCCAGGTCCGCCGTGGTCAGGGCCTGGGCGACCTGCCGCACGTAGTCGAACGACTTCTTCAGGGTGGCGATCGTGGCCGCCTTGTCGCTCCCGTTCTTCTCGAAGCCGCGGGGATCGACGCCCTCCGGCACCTTGGCGCCCCAGAACGTGGGCAGGAAGTAGTTGCCGCCGGCCACGTGGGCGTAGACCTCGCCGATCGAACGGACGCCCTCGGCCGGGCGCCAGCCGAACTTGTCGGCCGGGGTGGCCTCGGCCAACTGCACCAGCTTGTCCTCGGCCATCTTGATCTGGAACAGGATCGACGCCTTGACGTCCGCGGCGGAGGCCTTCATCTCCTCCTTCTTCTCCTGGGCGGCGGCGGGTCCGGCGAGGATCGCGCAGGCCAGGGCCAGGGCGGCGGCGATACGGTGGAATCTCTGCATGATCGGGATCTCCTTGGTAGGTTGAAGACCCGCGGATTCTATCCGCACTAGAATCTCCCCTGGTTCCTCGGAGGTAACGCCCTTGCGCATGACCCTCGCCCTGCTGGGCAGCGTCGGCCTGCTGTCGCTCCTCATCGTGGTGATCACCGCTCTTCAGAAGCGGTTCTTCTGGGTGCGGCAGCTCGCCTTTCCCCTCTACGTCGCCGCCGCCGTGGCGACGCTGGAGGTCTTCAGCCTGCTCCAGCCGGGCTACCAGCCGGCCGGGGTGGGCCGCGCCCTGGACTGGGCCTGGCTGTTCCTCGGCCTCATCATCGTCTTCCGGCTGGCCGCCATCTATCTCTTCGACGTCCACCTGACGGCCCGCAAGGGGCTCCAGGTGCCGCCGCTGCTGCCGGCCGTGGCGATGGCGCTGATCTACATGGTCACCGCCTTCGTCACCCTGCGGTTCACCTTCCCCAAGCTCGATGTCGCCCCGCTGATCGCCACCAGCGCCGTCACCTCCCTGGTGCTCGGCCTGGCGCTGCAGCCGATCCTGGCCAACTTCTTCGCCGGCCTGGTCATCAGCGTCGAGAAGCCGTTCCGCCTCAACGACTGGGTGAAGGTCGGGGAGCAGGAGGGCCGGGTGGTGGCCATCACCTGGCGCACCACCCACCTGCGGACGCGGGAGAACGACAACATCGTCATCCCCAACAGCAAGCTGGCCGACGAGCGGGTGCTGAACTACTACTACCCGCATCCGGTCCACCTGGAGCGGATCAAGGTGCCGGCCCACTACGACGAGCCGCCCTACCGGGTGAGGCGGGCGCTGCTGGAGTGCGCCGCCGGAGTCCAGGGAGTGCTGGAGACGCCGCCCCCGGAGGTCTACGTCCTCTCCTTCGACGCCAGCTCCATCACCTACGAGCTGCGGGTCTGGGTGGAGGACATGGCGGCGGCGCCGCGGATCTCGAGCGACGTGCGGGCCCGGGTCTGGGAGGAGTTCCGCCGCGAGGGGATCGCCATCCCCTACCCCATCCAGACGGTGGAGATCGCCCGCCGGCCGCGCCCGCGGAAGGAGGAGGAGACGGCGGAAGGGCCGCCCCCGGCGCGCCTCTTCGTGGCCGAGGGGCCGGAGCGCGGCCTCTCCCTCGCCCTGGACGGCGGCCGGCCCGTCACGGTGGGACGTTCCCGGACCTGCTCGCTGGCCCTGAGCGAGCCCGAAGCCGGTAAGGAGCATTTGCGTCTCGCCTGGGAGGACGGCGCCTGGGTGATGACCGACCTGGGGAGCCGGCACGGCACGCAGATCAACGGCAAACCGGCGGAACGGGCAACCTTGCGGCCTTTCGACCGTATCGGCATCGGCAACACGATTATGATCTTCGAGAGCGATGCCCCCCGAAACGCCTGAAAAGATCGGTCCCTACCGCGTCCTGGAGCTGCTCGGCAAAGCCGGGCAGTCCGCCGTGTACAAGGCCGTGGACCCGCGGGGCCGCGCCGTGGCCCTCAAGCTCTTCCCCGCCCGCCTCTCCGAGGATCCGGCGGCGGTCGAGCGCTTCCACCGCGAGCTCGCGGCCATGGCGCCGCTCAGCCGCCATCCCCACCTGGTGCACATCCTGGAGACGGGCCAGGAGGGGGACCGCCTCTACCTCGCCATGGAGCTGGTGGAGGGGACCTCGCTGGACCGGCTTTTGAAACAGAACCGCCTCTCGCTGAGCCAGGCCTTCGCGGTCATGCGGGACATCTGCCAGGGCCTGACCCATGCCCACCAACATGGGATCGTCCACGGCAGCCTGACGCCGCGCAACGTGCTCGTCTCCACCGATTTCGGCACGGTGAAGGTGGCGGACTTCGCGGCGACCGGCTACGAGACCATGGCCGCGAACCTGACCGCCACGCTGAGCACCGGCGAGATCCGCCTGGGAGCGCTCTACTACCTCGCCCCCGAGATCGTGGACGGCCGCGGCTCCCTCGACGCCCGGGCGGACGTCTACTCGGCCGGCGTGATCTTCCACGAGATGCTCACCGGCCGGCCGCCGGGGCCGAAGCTCTCCCTGCCGACCCAGATCGTTCCGTCCCTCTCCTCCGACGTCGACGTGCTCGTCCTGCGCTGTATCGCCCGCCGGCCCGAAGAGCGCTACGACAGCGTCGCGGACCTCCTGACGGCCCTGGGCCGCCTGGAGGAGAAGCTGCGCCTGCGGGTCTTCACCGAGATCCGCGACATTTCCCAGCGGAACCACGCTCCGCTCTATGTCGGCCTGACGCTCCTCGTCCTGGTCCTGGCGGCGCTCGGATACTGGTTCCTGCGATAAAGCGCCTGAAAATTTTATTGCAGGATGATAGACTTCCCTGGAATCCAGGTCATTTCTCCACCCTTCATCCAAGGTCAGGCGAACATGAAAGTCTGTTCTTCCGGCCGCCGCGATGGCATAAGATAGTCCCCAAATGATGGACACCGCGCTTGTGATTTTCACAAGCAACGTCGCCCAGGCCCTCGGCGCTGTGGTCCTGGCGATGGTGCTGGTGGGCTTCTATCGCCTCTATCAGCGGCCGTACCTGCTGACGTGGGCACGGAGCTGGTGGGCGTTCTTCGTCTCCCTCGCGGGCCAGGCGACCATCATGCTCATGGGTTCGTCGATGCCGGCTGCCTCGCCGGTCCGGCTGGCGGTGTCCATCCTGACTCTGGGGGCCGGCTGCTGGCAGATCGCCCTGCTCCTGTTCGGCACCTATGAGGTGATCAGGGAAAAGGCGCTGTCGCGGCGGTTTCAGGGCGCGGCGCTCGCGGCGCTGCTGCTGGTCGCCGTGGCCGTCGTCCTCGGCTCCCTCGCGCTGACGGCCTACCCTCGGTTCCTCGTGCGGGTGGCGCCGCGTATGCTCCTGCTGGGGGTCGCCTTTCTAATCACTAGCTGGGGTGTGCGGCGCAGCCGCGTCCGTTCGGGCAGGGTGGCGAACGCGGGATGGCGCCTGGTCTCCGTCGCCTTCCTCCTCTACGGCCTGCACCAGATCCACTACGCGGTGGCGATGTTCTTCCCGTCCATGTTCAAGCCCGGGACCACCTCCTACATCTCCTATCTGGGACCTTTCGACTTACTGTTCCAGGCCCTGATCGGCATCGGCATGGTGACCTGGTTCCTGGAAGACGAGCGGCAGCGGATCGTCGCCGCCTCGCAACAGATTCAGCACCTGGCGTATCACGACGCCCTGACCGACTTGCCCAACCGGCACCTGCTGATCCACCACCTGCGGGAGGCGATCACCCGCGCCGAGACGCGGCGGGAGCGGGTCGCCGTCCTCTTCCTCAACCTCGACCGCTTCAAGAAGGTCAACGAGTCGCTGGGGAACCGCCCCGGCGACGACCTGCTGAAGTCGCTGGCGGACCGGCTGCGGCACAACCTCCGGGGCACCGATCTCATCGCCCGGCTGACGGCGGACGAGTTCACGATCCTGCTGCCCGGCGTCGAGAGCGAGGGGGCCATCCTCCGCGTCGCCGAGAAGCTGCTGGCGGTCATCCGCCATCCGTTCTTCCTGCAAGGCCGGGAGATCTACCTGACGGCCAGCGTCGGCATCAGCCGCTGCCCGGAGGACGGCACCGATCCCGAGGAGTTGCTCCAGCGCGCCGAGCTCGCCATGTACCGGGCCAAGGAGACGCAGCGGGACACCTACCAGCTCTATCTCCCGTCCATGGAAACCCGGGGCCTCGAGCACCTCTCCCTGGAAGCCGACCTGCGCAAAGCGCTGACCGCCGAGCCCGGGGAGCTGGCGCTCTTCTTCCAGCCCGTTCTCGACACGGGGCGGCGCCAGGTCGCCGGCGTGGAGGCGCTGCTACGCTGGTTCCATCCCACCCGCGGGCTGCTGCCGCCGGGGGATTTCCTCTGGATCGCCGAGGTCTCCGGCCTCGCCAACGCCCTCGACCTCTGGGTGCTGCGCACCGCCTGCCGGGAGATCCGGGGCTGGCGGGAGCAGGGGGCCACGGACCTCTACCTGGCCGTGAACCTGTCGCCGCGCTCCTTCCAGCAGCCGGACCTGCTGAAGCACATCGAGGCCGTGCTGGCGGAGACCGGCCTGCCCCCCTCCGCCTTGGAGCTGGAGATCACCGAGACCCTCGCCATGCAGAACGCCGAGGCGACCCTGGCCGTGCTGCGCGGCCTCAAGGATCTCGGCGTGCGGATCGCCATCGACGACTTCGGCACCGGCTACTCCTCCCTCTCCTACCTAACCACCTTCCCCATCGACACCCTCAAGGTGGACCGCTCCTTCGTCCACACCCTCGGCCACGGACGCGGCGGCGAAGAGGTGGCCGCGGCGGTGATCGCGCTGGCGCTGAGCCTGGAGATCGCCGTGGTGGCGGAAGGGGTGGAGAGCGACGAGCAGTGGCGGTGGCTGCTGGGCCTCGGCTGCGAAAGGTTCCAGGGCTACCTCTTCAGCCAGCCTCTGCCGGGCGCCGAGTGCGAGGACGTGCTGCTCCAGCACCGCCTCGACCCCAAGATCCGGTCGGCCGAGCAGATCATGACCCCAAGCAGGCGCTGGGCTCCTGAGGTATGACCAGGGCCAGCGCGGTGCGGCTCTCACAGCAGACCGTGCTCCTCGGCGTAGGTCACCAGCTCGACGCGGCTGGAGAGCCCGAGCTTGCCCATCAGGTTGGCGCGGTGGCTCTCGACGGTGCGGATGGAAAGGGCGAGCAGCTCGGCGATCTGGCGGTTGGTGTTCCCCCTGGCGAGGAGGCGCAGGACGTCGATCTCGCGGTGGGTCAGCGGCTCGACGGGCTCCGGCGGGCGTTCGGCGGTCTCGGCCTGGCTCAGGAAGGCGCGGGTCATCGCGGGGTGGACGTAGAGGTCGCCACGCCGCACCGCGCGGATGGCCTGGACGATCTCCGCCTCGTCGGCCCGTTTGATGAGGTAGCCGTCGGCACCGGCGTTCAGAGCCTCCAGCAGCATGCCCTCCTCCTCGTGCATGGTGAGGAACAGCACCTTCAGCGCGGGAAGCTTCGCCTTGAGGCGGCGGACGGTCTCGATGCCGCTCTCGCCGGGCATGCCGATGTCGAGCAGGACCACGTCGGGCCGAAGCTCCTCGGCGAGGCGCAGCGTCTCCTCCCCGGTTCCCGCCTCGCCGACCACCTCGAGGTCGGGGTCGGCCCCGAGCAGCACCCTCAGGCCGGAGCGGAGGACGGGATGGTCGTCAGCGATCAGGACGCGGATCGCCACAGGCCACCTCCACTGCGATCGTCGTGCCCTCTCCCGGCGCGCTCTCGATGGTCAAGGTCCCCCCCAGAGCCTCGGCCCGCTCCCGCATCCCGATCAGCCCGAGACACTCCGCTCCCCAGGCCGTGGCGGGCGCGAAGCCTTTCCCATCGTCCTCCACCATGACCACGACGCGGCCGTCCCGGCGCTCGATCAGCACGTCGATCCGGGTCGCGGCAGCGTGCCGCACGACGTTGGTGACCGCCTCCTGGACCACGCGGTAGAGCGCGGTCTCGACGGCGGCCGGCAGGCGCTCGTCCTTGAGCCCGCGGGCCTTGAAGCGGACGGTGAGGCCCCACTTCGACTCGGTCGAACGCAGGTATTGGCGCAAGGCGGCATCGAGCCCGACGAGGTCGAGACTGGCGGGCCGCAGGGCGCCGGCCAGGCGGTGGAGACTGTCGATGACGGTATCGGTCGTCTGCTTGAGCTCGGCCACGCGGGCGGCGACGCCGTCGCCTCCGGTCTCCCTCTCCAGGAGCTGAAGGCCATAGCGGAGCGATACCAGCGCCTGACCGGCCTCGTCGTGGAGCTCGCGGGCGACGGTGCGCCGCTCGGTCTCCTGGATCTCGATGAGGCGGCGCGAGAGCGTCTGCATCCGTTCGGTCGCCGCCTGCATCTGTTCGAAGAGGATCGCGTTCTCCACCGCCACCGAGGCCTGGGACGAGAGCGCCTCGGCCACCCTCACGTGCTCGTCGTTGAAGTAGCGCGCCTCCTGCTTGGCGACCGAGAACAGGCCGGCGACGCTGCCGCGCGCGAACAGCGGCACCCCCAGCCAGCTCGACTCGCCGGCGGAGCCGGTGGGCAGCGTCCAATCGGCGAGTGCCCCGTCGGGGATCAGCACAGGAGCACCGGTGGTGAGGATCCTGTGCACGATCGGGTGATCCGTGGCGAGGAACTCCGGACGCTCAGCCGGCGGCAGGGGCACGACGCGCTGGCCGTCGAAGACGGCGCGCACCGAGACTCGCCACGCCTCTTCGAGCAACATGACGCTGGCGCTGTCGAACGGGATGAGCCGGCGGAGATGGTCGAGCAGCGTCGCCAGGACGGTTTCGCGGTCGAGGCTGCGGGTGAGCGCGACCGTCGCCTCGCGCAAGGCGTCGGCGGTGGAGCGAGCCCGCTGTTCGGCTTCACGGGCGAGCTGCCGCTCGGCGGCCAGCGAGGCGTTGGCCTGCTGCAACTGTGCGGTCCGCTCGCGCAGCGCAACAGCCAGTGCGCTTTGGCTGCTCTCGGTTTCGCGGGGTGGGGGTGGCTTCTTCATCATCGAGGGACGCCCTGGCAAGGCCATCTTACTGGATTATCTCCGGACTCGGTCATCGCGCCCGGCGGCCCGTAGTTTCTACGTCCGGCACGGTTCTCGGGCAGGTAGTAAGCACGCTTCACGGCCCTGCTGATCGAGGCTACAGTGGGGAGGCGTTCAATAGAGGGCGCGAGAAAGGGCTCCACTCATGAAACGACTTTTGATTAATTCTTTCCTGGGCACCGCGTTGCTGGTGATCGCCGGATGCTCCTCAACCATGGTGCCCGAGAGCACGCAGGATCTGGATTCGGCGATCTCCTCGAAGATCGATGAATCGCTCGAAGCCAGCACGGCCGTGAAGGCGCGGCAGGTGAACATCCAGACCCACGAAGCCGTGGTCTACCTGACCGGCATCGTCGACTCCGAGGACGCCCGCCGCGAGGCCGGGCGTATCGCATGGCGCACGGCCGGCGTGGACGGTGTGGTGAACGACCTGACCGTCGGCGAGCGGACCGTCGGAGACTGGGTGGACGACACGCTGATCAGCTCGCGCCTCAAGGCGATTCTCATCGCCGACATCGACGTGCGGGCCTCGGACATCGACGTGAGCTCCTCGCAAGGCGTGGTGACGTTGATCGGGCGGGTCCGTACCAGTGCGATGAAGCAGGATGCGGAGCGCATCGCTCGCGGCATCACGGGCGTCACCGACGTCCACAACGAGCTGGTGGTCGGCAGGGTGACAGGTTGAGCGGCATCGGCAACAACCAGGAGAACGCAATGGGTAAGTCAGGCTCGACAATCGATCAGGTCAAGGATGGAGTCGCCGCGGTGGTGGACAGAATTCGCGAAGCCCTCGATCGCTTCTACCGCAGCGGCGCCATGACCGGGAGCGTAGTTACTACCCAGCTCTCCCCCGCGCCGGTCCGTAGAAAGCGCGCGCTTCACGGCCCGGCCGATGAGGACTAGATTCGGGAGGCGTCTACTGCAAAGCATGTCGGGCCGCTGCTGGCACAGGAAAAAGGAGAAGGGATGAGCGCCGCCGAGCCAGGCACTGAAGAGACCCTGGGAGCTCCAGGCCCGCCGACGACCCGCAGGCACCGCGATCGGCGGGCTCCCGCGAAGGGTCTCGTCGACGCCCTCAAGGAGCCTTTCCTGGTGCTCGACGAGCAGCTTCGGGTGCGCTCCGCGAGCGGCGCCTTCTGCGAGAAGTTCCAGGTCTCACGGGGAAATACGGAAGGCCGTCACCTCTCCGAGATCGCGGACGGTCGGTGGGACGTCGCAGGTCTGCGGCAGAAGCTCGCGGAGGTTCTGCCAGGCGCTCACCTCTTCAAGGACTTCGAGGGCTTCCAGGTCGAGCAGGAGCTGCCGGGCGCCGGGTGCCGAACCATGCTCCTCGCCGGCCGCGGCCTGCCGGGCGCGCCCGGCAGGCCGAGTGAGATCCTGCTGGTCATCGAGGACGTGACCGAGCGCCTCGCCACCGCGGCCGCGTTGCGCGCCAGCGAAACGCGCTACCGGCGGCTCTTCGAGACGGCGAAGGACGGCATTCTGATCCTCGACGCGGCGAGCGGCAGGATCGTGGACGCCAATCCCTTTATCAAGGCGCTGCTCGGGTACAGCCACGACGAGCTGCTGGGCAAAGAGCTCTGGCAGATCGGCCTCTTCAGTGACATCGCTGCCAGCCAGGCGGCCTTCGAAGAGCTGCGGGAGACCGGCTACATCCGCTACGAGCACCTCCCGCTCGAGACGCACGGCGGGACCCACGTGGAGGTGGAGTTCGTCAGCAACGTCTATCGCGCGGAAGCCAGCGACGTCATTCAGTGCAATATCCGCGACATCACCCAGCGCAGCGGGCTCGAGCGGCTGGCCAGGGAACAGAGCATTGCCATGGCCGACCTCCACCGGCGCAAGGACGAGTTCCTGGCCATGCTCTCGCATGAGCTGCGCAATCCAATGTCGTCGATCGTCAATGCCCTCCAACTAATGCGCCTGCAGCAGGTCGACGAGAACCTGATCCAGCGCCAGGCGCGCACGATCCTCGAACGGCAGGTCGCGCAGCTCACGCGGCTCGTCGGCGACCTGCTGGAGGTATCCCGCGTCGCTACCGGCCAGCTCCGCCTGCACCTCGAGAGCATCGACCTGCGCGGCGTCGTGGTGGTCGCGGTGGAGGCGACCCGCGCCGCGGTCGAGCGCCGCGGTCACGAGCTCACGGTGGCCTTGCCGCCGCAGCCTGTCTGGCTGCAGGCCGATCCGGCACGGCTCGAGCAGGTGATCGTCAACCTCCTCGACAACGCCGGGAAGTACACCGAGCCAGGGGGGCACATCGGGCTGTCGCTCGAGAACGAGGGCGGTGCTGCGGTGCTGCGGGTGTGGGACAGCGGGGTGGGGATCGCGGCAAACGTGCTGCCGCACGTGTTCGACCTCTTCACCCAGGCCGACCGCAGCCTCGATCGCTCCGCAGGCGGGCTGGGCATCGGCTTGAGCCTGGTGCGGGCACTCGTCGAGCTGCACCATGGCAGCGTCGAGGCCAGCAGCGCGGGCTTGGGCCAGGGCAGCGCGTTCGTCGTCCGGCTGCCGCTCAGCGAACCCGGCCGGCAAGCCGGCTCGCTCCCCACGGCAGAGAGCAAGGCTACCGCCCTGGGGCTGCCTGTGTTGGTGGTGGACGACGACATCGATGCGGCCGACAGCCTGGCCCTGCTATTACGGATGTCGGGCTACGCGGCGCACGTGGCCTACTCGGGGCCGACCGCGCTGCAAGCGGCGGTCGAGCATCGCCCCGTGGCGGTGATCCTCGACCTCAGTCTGCCCGAGATGGACGGCTACGAGCTCGCCCGGCGGCTGCGCCAGCATCCACAGCTTGCCGACGTCCGCCTGATCGCCCTCACCGGGCACGGCCAGCAGGAGGATCTCGACCGTTCGCGCGCCGAAGGCTTTGCGGCCCACCTGGTCAAGCCGGCCGAGTTGCCGCAACTGCTCGACCTGCTCAAGCCGGTCGCTGGCGCTGCTGCGACTCCCGCGGCGTGACTTGGGGCTTGTACTTCGGCAGTTCCTACACGTGATGGTTACAGACGACCCGGGCCGGCGAGGCGTCGCGGAGCCGGCGATAGACCTTGGACATTTCAAAAAGGTTGCAAGATCCAGGCCGCCAGCGGCCGCCGGCCTTCAGGATAAGATACCCCCGCATCGAGGGCATTCGATGAGCTACCGGGGGGAAATGAAAGCGTGGAATACCGGAATCTCGGCCGCAGCGGCCTGAAGGTCCCGCCTCTCTGCCTGGGGGCGATGATGTTCGGCTCGTGGGGCAATACGGATCACGACGAGTGCATCCGCATCATCCACCGGGCCATGGACGCGGGCGTCAACTTCATCGACACGGCCAACGGCTACTCCGAGGGCGAGTCCGAGATCATCGTCGGCAAGGCGCTCCGCGACCGCCGCGAGGAAGCCGTGCTCGCCACCAAGGTCTGGGCGCCGGTCGGCCCCGGCCCCAACCAGCGGGGCCTCTCCCGCAAGGCCATCCAGGAACAGGTCGAGAACAGCCTCCGCCGCCTGGGCACGGACGTCATCGACCTCTACCAGATCCACCGTCCGGACCCCACGGTGCCCGTCGAGGAGACCCTCTCCACCCTCGACGGCCTGGTCCGCCAGGGCAAGGTGCGCTACCTCGGCCTCTCCACCAACCACTACGAGGGGACGGGCCTGTGGGAGAAGCGCTTCGCGGCCTGGGAGATCGTCGAGACCCTCTGGATCAGCGCCCAGCACGGCTGGGAAAGGTTCATCTCCCTCCAGCCGCCCTACAGCATCCTGCGCCGCGTCATGGAGCTGGAGCACTTCCCCATGAGCCTCAAGCACGGCATCGGCAACATCGTCTGGAGCCCGCTCGAGGGGGGATGGCTCACCGGCAAATACCGCCGCGGCTACAATCCCAAGGACAGCGCGCGGGCCGAGAAGTGGATCGGCGACGTCGACAACCCGAAGTTCCAGCGCCGCCTCGACGTCGTGGAGAAGCTGCTGCCCCTCGCGGAGGAGAAGGGGGTGCCCCTCGCCCGCTTCGCCAACGCCTGGGCGCTCCGCCATCCGGCCGTCACCTCGGCGATCATCGGCCCGCGTACCATGGAACAGCTCGAAGACAGCCTCGGCGCCCTCGACGTCCGGATCACGGACGAGGACGCCGCCAGGATCGACCAACTCGTGGCCCCGGGGACCTCCGCCCTATGAGCACCCAGACCGTGAACGTTGCGCCCATCCGCACCGCCCGCCGCATCGACGAGGTCACCTACGCCGTGCGCGACGTGGTCTCCCTGGCCCGCCAGGCCGAATCGGCGGGCAAGAAGATCATCAGCCTCAACATCGGCGATCCCTGCCAGTTCGACTTCCGCACGCCCGAGGTCGTCATCGAGGCGATCATCAAGGCGCTGCGGGACAACAAGACCTCCTACTCCGCCTCCGAGGGGATCCCCGAGGCGCGGGAGGCGATCCGCCGCGACGCCGAGGAACGCAAGGGCATCCGGAGCGTGCAAGAGGTGATGATCGGCCACGGCGCCTCCGAGCCCATCGAGCTGCTGCTCACGGCCCTGCTGGAGCCCGGCGAGTCCGTGCTCCTGCCCAGCCCGGGGTACCCGCTCTACTCCGCCATCCTGGCCAAGCTCGGGGCCCGCGCCCTCTACTACAACCTCGACGAGAGCCTCGGCTGGCAGCCCGATCCCGAGCACGTCGCCCGGCTGGTGGACTCCCACACCCGGGCCATCGTGCTGATCAATCCGAACAACCCCACGGGCTCGGTGACCGGCCGGGCCATCCTGGAGCAGGTCCTGGAGGTCGCGGCGAAGCACCAGCTCGTCGTCCTCTCCGACGAGATCTACGACCGCATGATCCTGGACGACGACGCCCCCTTCGTGGCCACGGCCGCGCTGCGGGACGACCTGCCCATCGCCACCTTCTGCGGCCTCTCCAAGGTCTGGCTGGGTCCGGGCCTGCGCATCGGCTGGTCGATCTTCTCCGGCCCCCAGGAGGCGCTCGCGCCCGTCATCGACGCCATGGGCAGGATGGTGCGGGCGCGGCTGTGCGCCAACCATCCCGGACAGTGGGCGATCAAGCCGGCCCTGGAAGGGTCGAACGAGCACCTGGCGGAGGTCAACGCCAAGGTCCGGCGCCGACGCGACCTCACGGTCGAGCGGCTCAACGCCATCCCCGGCTGGACCTGCTCGCGCCCCCAGGGGGCCTTCTACGCCTTCCCCCGCTTCTCCCTGGGCGCCCTGGAGGACACCGAGCTGGTGCGGGACCTGATCCTGGAGCACGGCGTCGTGCTCGTCCACGGCTCCGGCTTCGGCCAGAAGGACAACAACCACGTACGGATCGTCTTCCTCCCGCAGGAAGAGCTGCTCGAGGAGGCCTACGCCCACATCGCCGAATACTCCCGGGGGCGGGCTTCTCAGGGGATGAAATGACCAGCCTGAAGGGCAAGACCCTCTTCATCACCGGCGCCAGCCGCGGCATCGGCAAGGCCATCGCCCTGCGCGCCGCCGCCGACGGCGCCAACGTCGCCATCGCGGCCAAGACCGTCGAGCCTCACCCCAAGCTGCCGGGTACCATCTACACGGCGGCCGAGGAGATCGAGGCCGCGGGCGGCAAGGCCCTCCCCCTCCAGGTGGACATCCGCGACGAGGAGCAGGTGCAGGCGGCGGTGGCGAAGACGGTCGAGACCTTCGGCGGCATCGACATCCTGGTCAACAACGCCAGCGCCATCAACCTGACCGGCACGCTGGAGACGCCGATGAAGCGGTTCGACCTGATGTGGGGGGTCAACGCCCGCGGCACCTTCGTCTGCTCGCAGGCCTGCATCCCGTACCTGAAGAAGGCGGAGAACCCGCACATCCTGACCCTCTCGCCGCCGCTCAACATGGACCCGAAGTGGTTCAAGCGTCACGTCGCCTACTCCATGGCCAAGTACGGCATGAGTATGTGCGTGCTGGGCATGTCCGAGGAATTCCGCGGCGACGGCATCGCCGTCAACGCCCTCTGGCCGCGCACCGTGATCCTGACCGCCGCGCTCGCCATGCTGGGCGGCATGATTCCGCCCGAAGGCTGCCGCAAGCCGGAAATCATGGCCGACGCGGCCCACGTGATCCTGACCCGGGACAGCCGGAGCCATACGGGCAGCTTCTACTTCGACGACGAGGTCCTGGCGTCCGTTGGAGTGACGGACCTGGAAAAGTACGCGGTCCAGCCGGGTCACGAGTTGATGGGCGATCTTTTCCTGTAGTAAAAGACCTTTATCCTCCTGATAAAGCTCTTTTCCTCGCGGCATAGAGCCAATGCTCCGTCCAAAAGCCCTTTTGGACGGAGGCAATACCCTTTTGCTCCGGGAATAGCCTCCCAGGTGGGACCAAAAGGTTTTTACCTCCAGGCAAAAGGTCAATTCCGGAAGGCATTGCCCTTGACCTCGGACCCGAAGGTCGATTCCGCGGGCAAAAAGTCTTTCGCCGGGAGCAAAAGATTTTTTGGAAAGTTTCTCTGGGCTTTAGCGCGATTCAATCTTGACGAGCGCGGAGCCGGCCTCTATATTCCGGGTCGCATCCAGCACTTGCAGCTTGGAAAGGTGATCTTTGACAGGCGAAGTTTCTTTTCCCATAGGGCAGGGGAGTTGGGCCCTTCCCTGCCCTCCTACCTGCAAGCTCAGTTCTGAGGTGGCGGGCCGAGATTCATCTTGCCGAAATCAATGATGGCTCCTACACGCAGGAGGAAATCCATTCCTATGATCCCTTGAATCCGGAAGCCATAGTCCATCCTGCCGACCTGAACAATCAAATTGTTGACGCTCACCGTGTCCAGGCTTACCTTGTCCAGACGCTTCGTAAACACAACCTCTTGACCACCAACGCCTACGAGTTTCCGCAGAACGTCTTCCGGTTCAGGCCTTACACCAAGATCCATGAGCTCGTCAGCAGAGAAAACGGAAGCTGCCGATCCTGTATCCAAAAGGACATCCTGCAGCTCAATTTCCTGGCCTTTATAGGTCAAAGTGGTGTTCACAAAGGGAAGACGCCCAACCATACGGATGTTCATGAAGCGATCCGTAGACCCAGGGTACGAACCTCGCTGATCTCTATCTGCTCGCGGTCCGTATGGAGCATGTACAGCTCACGGGAGGGATCGGCACTGTTCAGCTCTTTGTACCGTTCCCACGCGAATCTCACATCGGAGAAAGACTGGAGGACTTGTAGATCGTCCAGGATCCTCCACCCGTTCTCGGAATGCGCCTTCAGGGCTTCGATGAGAAGCCACTGCCCAGGATACTGCTGGCGAATCTCGCTCCATTGCATACAGAACGCCTCCGTTCGGAACAAGTATCTGCCGGACGGACCTAGTATCGCATGAAAGAGTGCCCCTGCCAAGGGCCACAGGATCTCCGAGATCCGGGCGGGCGGCTCATCCCCGATCTCTTCTTGGGGTGAGGGCAAGCCGACGGAATCCAGCCCCCTGGTCCGCACCGTACCCAAGGGTGGAGGCCGATCGAGATGGAGACCCGATTCCGCCCGCTCCAATTTCTTCTCTTCGCCGCGGCGGTGACCGCTGACCTCTCCCCTGCCAGGGCCGCCGAGCCGCCCTCGGACTCCTACGAGTGGGTGCGGCAACTCACGTCCCCCCAGGGAGGCGAGCGCCGGGAAGCCGCCGCGAAGCTCCTCGAAGCCCGCGATCCTTCTCTGATTCCCGCTCTGGTCGACGCCATGTTCTTCACCCCGAAGCTCGCCCGGGGGGAGGTCGTGCAGGTGCTGAAGGGCCTGTCCGGCGAGAATCCCGGCGACGGCTACTATGACTGGGTGGATTTCGTCGGCCGCCGGGACGACCTTACGGGCCGGCCGGGCTACCTGGGCTTCAAGGTCTCCCTCTTCAGCCGTATCGATCCCACCTACCGGAAGATCTTCTACCCGGGCGCTCCCTCCCGCATCCGGCTGGAGGAGATCGTCTCAGGCGGGGTGAGACTCGACGGCATCCCGCCTCTGGAGGACCCGCCGCGCGTCCCCGCCTCCGAGGCCCGCTTCCTCAACGAAAACGAGAAGGTCTTCGGCGTCAGCGTCAACGGGGCGCATCACGCCTATCCGCACCGCTTCCTGAGCTGGCACGAGATGGTCAACGACGTGGTCGGAGGCGAGCCGGTCACGCTCGGCTACTGAACGCTCTGCAACTCCGGGGTCGTGTACTCCGGCAAGACTCCCAACGGCGGGCGCCGCACCTTCGGCACCTCCGGCCTCCTCTACCGCAGCAACAAGCTGATGTACGACCGCCAGACTTACACTCTTTGGAGCAACCTCACCGGCGAGCCGGTCGCCGGCAGGCTGGCCCTGAGCCCGGTCCGGCTGAAGGTCCTGCCGGTGGTCGTGACGACGTGGCGCGAATGGAAGGCCGCCCACCCGGACACCACCGTCCTCAAGCTGGACGACGGCTACGGCCTGCGCTGGAACTATGACTACAAGCCGGGAGCCGCCGAACGGGCCCGCGCCGGAGTCGCCTTCCCGGTCCCTCTCAAGAGCGGCGTCCTCGATCGGAACGCGGACGTCTACGCCCTGCGGTCGGGAAACCACGCCAAGGCCTACCCGATCGACCGGGTCCTGAAGGAGCGGGTGGTGAACGACCGGCTGGGCGATCTGGAAGTGGTCCTCGTGGGAGATCCGGAATCGGGTGCCGTGCGCGCCTGGCGCCGGAACGGCCAGCGGTTCTCAGCGGGTGACGACAGCGTTCGGGAGCTGCGTGACGAGACCGGGCGCCGTTGGCGGATCACCGAAGAAGGCCTGCTCCCGGAGACGGCCGAGGGAGAGGCGCCCCAGAAGCTCGAGCGCCTGCCGGGGCACCTGTCCTTATGGTTCGCGTGGTTCGCGTTCTTCCCGGAGACGGAGGTCTACGGGGCTTCGCAGGCCACCCCGCCGTCCCCTCCCCCGCTCCGCCCTCAATAAAGCTCGCTCCGGGGCTTGCCGAGCAGGTAATGCTCCAGCCAGGAGATCTCGGCACGGACCTTGGTCAGCTTGTGGGACGGCTTGTGGAAGATGTGGCCCTCGCCGGGGAAGACGAGCACTTCGACCGGCACGCCGGCCCGGGTCAGGTTGTTGTACAGCGATTCGCTCTGCGAGGCCGTCGCGCCGTCCGCGCCGCCGTAGACGGCCAGGAGCGGCGTCTTGACCCGGGCGGTGCGGCTGACCGGCGACTCGTCCCACCAGAGGCGCGTGTCTTCCCAGGGGGCCTTGCCGCCGAAGAACACCTGGGCCCAGCCCGGCCCGCGGCGGAGAGCGCTGAAGAAAGTGGTGTCGTTCCAGATCCCGGCGCCCGTGCAGGCCGCCCGGAAGATATCGCTGCGGCCGATGGCGCAGTTGCCGGTGTGGCCGCCGTAGCTGTAGCCGATCAGTCCCACCCGGTTGCGGTCGGCCCAGCCCTTGGAGATCAGGTGCTCGGCGCCGGTGACGACGTCCGTGGCCGGGCGCGAGCAGCGGTGCCTCTGCACGGCGCGCGTGAACTCGTCGCCGCGGCCGGCGCTCCCCCGGTAGTTGGGGTTGAGCACCAGGAAGCCCCGCGACGCCAGCAGCGCCGGATAGGACATGGAGGAGCCGTAGAGGGCCAGCCCCTCCAGGCGGGCGACGCCGAACGGGCCGCCGTGAACGTCCACGATCAGGGGCAGGCCCTTCTGCCCTTTCTTCCCCGGCGGCCAGAAGAGGACCCCCTCGACCGTGTCCCCCTCGCCGTTGCTCCAGGAGACCTTCTCGATCTCGGGCAGCGGCCCCTGGTTGAAGATGGCGTTGAAGTCGGTCACTGGCCGCGCTCCGGCGATCCCGCCAGGGCCGTCCGCCACGTGGATCTCGGCGAAATGGCGGCTGTCGCTGGCCACGAAGGCGATCCGCCGGCCGTCCGCGGAGGCGGAGACGCTGAAGGCCCAGCCGGGGAGCTCGTGCAGGAGCTGGACCCGGCCGGCCGCGGGCTCCACCCGGGAGAGGCGGATGCGGGTGGAGACGAGGGTGGACACCAGAAGCGAGCCGTCGTCCAGGCCGAGGATCTGGACGACGTGGCCTTCCAGGCCCGGAGCGATCCGGGTGAGCCGGCCGTCGCCCTCGAACCGGTGCAAGTGGTTCTCGGTGACGGCGAACCGGCCGTCCTTCTCCTCCCCCGCGGCGGTCAGCAGGAGATCCCCGCCGGCCCAGGCGAGGCTCTCCTCCCAGACAAGGTTGCGGGTCTGCCGGGGACCGACGGCCTGGGGCCCGAGAGGAAGGACGAACACCTCGCCTGCCTGCGCCAACTGCGTCCCCGCGTCGCCATGGGCGGCGAGCCACTGGCCGTCCGGGGAGACGCTCAGCGCCCACGAAAACTCGAAGGGGAAGTCGGCGATCCGCTCGGCGCGGCCGTCCTTCAGAGCGACCTTGTAGAACGACGATTTCGGGAGCGGCGGGGCGGGCAGGCGGCGGACGTCGCCGTAGAACCCGCGGAGCTTTTCCCGGGCGGCGGCGGTCGCCGGGTCCGCGGGATCGGAGGCGACGACGACCACCGCCGAGCCGTACGGCAGCCAGTCGTAGACCGAGACTCCCTCGGCGAAGTCGGTCAGCCGGCGCGGCGTCCCTACCAAGGGATCGAGGACGAAGACCTGCGGCGCGCCGCCCGCCTCCGCCGCCGCCAGCCAGGAGAGGAGACGGCCGTCCCGGGACCACTGCAATCCCGAGGCGGGCGCCGGCAGCGTGGCCAGGCGCCAAGGCTTCTCGCTCCCAGCAGGGCCGCCGAGAGGGACGAGCCAGAGGGAGATCTCCTCGCGGTCGGCTTTGAAGTCGTTCCACCGGGCGAGGAAGGCCAGCCGGCCGCCGTCCGGGGAAACCCGCACCTCGTCATAGCTGGTGTCGCTCAGAAAGGTCCGAACGTCGGCCAGGTCCACCGCCAGGCCGGAGGCGGGAGCCAGGAGGAAGAGAAGAGCGAGAAGCATCCGGATCATGGCCGCTCCTTTCAGTCTTTGACGAACGTGCCGCGCTCGGGGTCCTTCCTGACGCCGGGGAAGGCCAGCGCCCGGCCGTGGGCCACGCAGTAGACGCCGGGCGGCAGGACGCCGGTGGCGAAGATCGCTTCGGTGAGGTTCTGGAGCGCGTCCGAATGCTTCATCTCGAACGGCCGCATGGCGCCGGTCAGGACGATGGGGATCCGCGGCGACGCGATCTCCTGGAGGATCCTCTCGCCGGTGAGGGCCAGGCGGTCGGTGCCGTGCAGGATGACGATGCCCTGGCACGCGCTCTCCCCGCAGGCGCCGGTGAGCCGCACGGCGTCCACGACGCGGTTGCGGTCGGCGTCGTTCATCTCCAGGCTGTCCTTGCTCATCAGCTCGAAGATGTTGACCTCCGTGTCTTCGAGCCGCAGCTCGTCCAGCATCCTGCGGACGATGGACCGCCGGTTGAGCAGCTCGCCGCTCTGCTCGTCGTAGGTCTTCTCGATGGTGCCGCCGGTGGTGATCAGGGTGATGGTGCGCACGCGGGGACTCTATCGCTTCGGAGGGAAGGTGAGGAGAGGCAAAGAGACCAGCAGGTCCAGACCGCCCATAAGTTCACATCCAAAAGATTTAAGCGCCGTCCTATTGCACAAAAATAAAATCCACGGTATTCTCTCAACCTGTTGGGTACATCGCAGCCGCCTCTGCGGCACCCTCCCGTCGACACCCGAGGGGGAGAGAGAAGAGCCCGGTGGTGCTCTGCTCCACCGCCGGGCTCATTTTTCACGTCCGGGGGAACGCCCGCAGCCAGCTCCGCCGCCGCGCTCGATCCTTCAGTTGTCGAGCGCGGCCATGGCGCGGTGAGCCACCGCGGGCACGGTGTCCGCGGCGAGGCGCGCCAGAAGGGCCAGGTTCTCGTGCCCCGGGAAGCGGCCTAGAGCCTCGGCGGCGGCGAGCCGCACCTGCCAGTCGGGATGGTCCGCGGCTCCCCGGAACAGCGCTCCGTCCTCGGGACCGGCGCAGGCGGCCAGGGCCTTGTAGGCGGCCCGGGCCTCGGGCGCGAGGCCGAAACCGCGCGCGGCTTCCCGCAATGCGGTCCGGGCCTCGGGTCCGCCGATGCGCCCCAGGCTCTCCAGGGCCGCCTGGCGCAGGTCGTCCCGCCCGCGCAGGCAGGGGATGAGCACCGGCACGGCCTCGCGGTCGCCCAGGGCGCCGAAGGCGCGGAGCAGCGGGACGGTAGGGGTCACGGCGGCGCGTTGGCGCAGGGCCGGGAGGAGCTCCCGGAAACCGCAGCGGACGGCGGCCTCGGCGGCCAGCCCGCCGTACAGCTCCGGCGCCTCGGCGAGCCAGTCGTCCCAGGGAAGCAGGGGGATGAGCCCGTCGAGACGCATGAGCCGCGAGACCACGCCGGGGCGGAGCGGCGGCTCCAGGTCGAGGATCGCCGCCGCCACCTCTTCGACCGGCTGGCCCAGCAGCGCGAGGAGGACCATGCGGTCCGCCACCTCGACCGGCCGGCAGTCCAGGGCGGCCCGCACCTCGGGTCCGTGGGTCTCCAGGGCCGGCGCCAGGGCCTCCCGCGATCCCGTGGGCAGATCCAGGTAGAGGTCCAGCAGCGCCGCGCCCAGGCCGGGTACGCGGACCTTGTCCAGCGCCTGGAGGAGCGACGGCAGGAGCTCGGGGCGCTCCGCCACCTCCCGCAGGGCTTCGAGGAAGGTCTCCTCCGGGACCGCGTCCGGGAAACGCGCGGCGAGTTGGAAGCCCCAGATCCGCGCCTCGCCTGAGGCGACCAGCAGCGGCCCGATCAGGTCGTGGCGCCGGGCGAGAGAGGGCGGCCGGGCCGGCAGAGGCCGGAAGGCCGCCAGCGTCTCGACGGCCTGGGAGTCCCACGGGCTGGGCCCCAGCGTCAGCAGGCTGCGGGCGGCGGCGGCGCGGGCCTCGGCCGAGCGGTCATGGAGCCGCGCCGAGAGCGCCTCGCGGAACCCTCCCGGCAGCCCTCCCAGCTCCGCGGGGCGCGGCAGGCCCTCCAGCACGTGGGCGAGCAGGCCGAGCATGGTCTCGTCGTCGATCTCCACCCCGCCCGCCGGCCAGTGCGCGGCGAGCGCGCGGAAGGCGTCCTCGCCGCCGATCCGCGCCAGCGCCTCGGCCGCGAGCGAGCCCACCAATGGGTCGGTCAGCTTCCCCGCCAGCGCGGGCACGGCCTCGGGCGAGCGCAGGTCCCCCAGGGCCTGGATGGCCGCCATCTGCACCCAGAAGTCGGCCTCCAGGAACGGCATCAGGTACGGGATCGAGCGGGCGTCGCCCAGCCGGCCGACGGCCAGGACGGCCTCCTGGCGCACGTTGGGATCGGGATGGTCGAGCGCCGTGTGGAGAGACTCCAGGGCGCGCGGGTCGCGCATCCGGTCGAGGATCAGGACGGACTGCAGGACGACGTCAGGATCGGGGTCCCGCAGGAGCCCGACCACGACCGGCAGGCTGCGGACACCGCGCAGCCGCAGGATCTCGGAGCCGGCGTTGCGCAGCGTCGCGTCCGCGGAGTCGCGGAGGTATTCGGTGACGCGGGAGTCCGGGAGGAAGGTGGCGCCCATGCGCAGCGCCTGTTCGCGGATGCCCGGGCTCGGATTGCGCACCAGGCGCTCGAGCGCTTCGACCCGATGGTCGAGAGGCATCGAGGGCAGACGTTCCAGGATGTCTACGCATTCGTCCCAACTGGGGACCTGGTGGCCGGCGGGTTCCATGCACGGGCTCGGAGAGGAGGGCGGGCTCCTGTCCTCGCGGGACTCCTTTCACAGAATGTCGGGCTCAGGTGAGAAAGTATAGCCGGGATCGGGGGTCAGGGGCAGACCGGAAGTGCCTTGACGTCCGTCCTCGCAGGGGCGGGTTTTCCGGCCTGGTTCTCGTAGCGCGCGCCGATCCCGGTTCTCGTATCCGTCACCGTCAGGACATACCGCACGTCGGTGGTGGCGGCGCTGTAGACCCAGTAGTGGCCGTTGAGGACGCAGCCGTCGAGCACCTTCACCAGCAGCTCCCAGTTGTCCGGGCCGAAGAACGAGAACAGCCCCGAGTCCGCCGCGCTGAAGGGCACGACGCTGCCGGGCCCCAGCTCGCCGTTGGATTCCCGCAGGACCTCGACGCGGAAGCGGCCTTCCCGCAGACAGAGAGTGGTCGCCGAGGGCACGCAGCGCGCGGCGGCGGGATCGGGGCGGCTCTGGCGGACCAGGAAGGCGAAGCCGTCCGCCATGGAGGCGTTGGGCCAGGTGTTGTGGCCGAAACCCGCCTGGACGTCCTCCTCCCAGACCACCCCCAGCCGGTTCCACTGCGACTGGAGCCCCGGGAAGGCGCCAGCGTAGTTCGGGTCGGTGGTGCCGTAATACATCCGGATCGGCGGCTTGTACGCGGGATCGGCCAGCGAGGCCACGGGATAGAAGGGCGCCGCGAGGGTGAAGACGGCGCTGTAGTCGGCGCTCGCGTAGGCGAGCAGGTAGGCCCAGGCGCCGCCCGCCGAGTGGCCGGCCAGGGCGATCCGCCGGGCGTCCACCGCCAGCTCTTCGCGGACCAGGCGCAGCGTCTCGGCGACCGTAGCCTCGTCCAGGCCGGTCCCCCAGCCCACGCCGGAAGACTTCGGCATGGCCACCACCAGGCCGACCTTGTCGGCGGCGCCGGCCACGAAGTTGCGGTAGCCGTCCGGGCTGCCGCCCGCGCCGTGGAAGAAGAGCGCGAGCGGAGCCGGCTTCGAGGCGTCGTAGCCTTGGGGGACGTAGCGCCAGAACCAGGCGCCGGTCGAGGGGATCTCGACGCGGCGCCAGCCGGGCGAGGGCTGGGCCTCGGCGAGGCCGGCCCCCAGGAAAAGAGCAAGGACGAAGAAGACGAGCCGGTACAGCGGGAGCTTCACCCGCGCATGTTACCAGCCCGGCGCGATCAGGAACCCGGTGACCCAGTCTTCGTCCGGCCGCTGGAACGGCTTCGCGTAATAGAACTCCAGCACGGCGAAGCCGCCGAGCAGGACGCGGGCCGAGACTCCGGCGCTCACCACTGGCACCCGGTCGGTCGTCTCGCGGTCGAAGCGCCAGTCCACGGAGGTGTCGTCCGTCCAGGCGGCTCCGGCGTCCACGAAGAAATTCAGGTCGAGCGGCAGGAAGCGGGATTGGAAGATCCCGTACCCCTCGATCCCAAGGAGCGGGAAGCGGACCTCCAGGTTGGCCACCGCCAGCCGGCTGCCGACCAGGCGGTCGAACTCGGAACAGGCGTTCTCGTCCTCCGGCGTCGGCGTGCACTCCGAAAAGCCGATGTCGTCGAACTCGTACCCGCGCACCAGGGTCGGCCGGCCCAGGTAGAGCTCGCTCAGGCGGGGGCTCTCGGCGTCGCGGCCGTAGCGGCCGAAGTGGAGGCCCCGCATCGCCAGCGTCACCGGGCGGAGGAAGAAATAGCGCCGGTAGTCCGCGGTGACCGCCTGGAACTCGAGGTCGCCGAACGTGGGCTCCACTTCCAGGCGGTACCGGCGGCCCCGCACCGGCGCGGTGAAGCCGAAATAGCTGTTGTCTCCCACGAACGCCAGCGACGCGGAATAGAGCTGGAGCGACTCGGCCGCGGGCAGGCTCCTTTCGGATTCGTCGACGATCGTGTTGCCGACGATGACCGCCGTCAGCAGCTCGTTGTCGTACCCGATGTGGGAGACGCCGGCGGAGGCCTCAAAGCGCCGCGTCGCGGAGAGGGGATAACGGCTGATGGCCAGCGCCTGGTTCTGGGTCACGGTCTCCCGGACCTGCTCGACGATGGTGGCGGAGACCGGTTGCCCGTCGATCTCCACCACGTCGCTGAACACGTTCGTGAAACCCGAGATATAGGGCACGCGGGCGAGAGCGCCGCCCCATTGCAGGCGGCGGCTCTGGTTGAGGTAGTAGACCTGGCCGCCGAGCTCGTCGATCTCGCCGGTCTGGCCGATCAGGGAGAACCCCACCTCGCGCTGGCCCAGCTCGTCGCTGAAATAGGCGGTGATGTTGCCCGCGTAGGAGGTTCCGAAGGTGCCGAAGCCCACGCCCGCGGAGGGGCCGAGGAAGTCCAGGGCGAGGCGCGGACGGTACTCCTCCACCTCGGCCGGCTGGTCGTCCGGCAGGGCGGGCAGCTCCCGGTCGGCCAGATAGGGGCTGACGATCGCCCGCCCGGCGGGCTGCTGCGGCGGCAACAGGGCCGCCCGGGCTTCCGCGGCCTCGTCGGGCGCGGCGGGCACCGGCTGGCCCTGGGCCGCCTGGGGCTCCAGCACGTGGATCTGCTGGCGGTCGTCGGTGAAGACCGAGAACAGGAGGTGGCCGCTCTCCTCGGAGACGGTCAGGGCCGGCGACAGCCGGGAGATGCCGGCCACGCCGGTGGCCACGCGGGTGACGCGGAACAGCTCGCCGCCGGCCAGCGACAGGCGGTAGATGTCGCTGACGCCGGCGCGGTCCGACAGGAAGTAGAGATCGCGGCCGCCGGGACCGAACTTGGGGTTGTACTGGAGGCCTTCCGCGGCCGGGACCAGCCGGCGGATCTGACCGCTCCCCAGGTCCAGCGACCAGATGCCGAAGTCGTCGTAGGCCGCCTCGGCCGCGTTCTCCGCGCCGCGGTCGGAGACGAACGCCAGGGTGCGGCCGTCCGGCGCCCACTCCGGCTGGAGGTCGGCGAAGGCGTCGCTGGTCAGCCTGCGCGAGCGCCCGCTCTCCAGGTCGACCAGGAAGAGGTCGGTCAGGCCTCCCACCGAGCCCGAGATGGCGATGGAGCGGCCGTCCGGCGACCAGGACGGGTTCCAGAGCTGTCCGGCCTCCGGGATGTCGATCTGCCGCTCGATGCGGCGCCGGCCCACGTCGAGGATGGCCAGCTCGTTGTCCCCCCGCGTGCCCACCACCAGGGCGAACTTGGAGCCGTCCGGCGACCACGAGCCCGCCGAGTCGAGGAAGCGCAGGGAGTCGAGGTGCGGATCGGCGTCGGTCGAGAACAGCTTGCCCCGGATCTCCCCCGTGCGGGCGTCCGCCAGGTAGAGGTCGAACGAGAACAGGCTGCGGGTCGAGAAGACGGCGAACTGCGTGCCGTCCGGACTGATCACCGGACCGACGTAGGTGTCGCGGGTCTTCTCCTCGCGCGGCAGCAGCTTGCGGCCCACGGTCGCGGGCGCCTGGCGCGCCTCGATCACCGGGCCGTAGGCCTCGCGGATGGCGGCTTTCCAGTCGTTGGAGAACTGTTCCTGGTTGGCCCCCAGGACCTCATGGAGGGCGGGCTCCAGGCCGATCCGGACGCCGCGGACGAACAGCCGCCCCACCGCGACGTCCCCCCAACGCCCGCCGACGTAGGCCCAGAAGGCGTGCCCCCAGCGGTACGGGAAGTAGTTCGGATCGCGGGAGAGCTGCCTGAGGTCCGGCAGGGCGTCGCGGGCCAGGGCGTCGCGCAGGAACATGGCGGACTGCGGCGAGTGGCGGCCCAGGGACAGGTACTCGGCGAGCCCTTCGATGAACCACAGAGGCACGTCCACGGCGCTCTGCCCACCCTGGTAGGTCCCGCCCTGGCGCTGCCGGGGCTCCTGCAGGATGTCGTACTGGAACACGTGGACCAGCTCGTGGCCGAGCACGTGGTCGGTGTCCTCGAAGTTGCCGGTGAACGGCAGCACCACCCGCGTCCGCAGCCCCTCGGTGACGCCGCCGGTCCCTTCGCCGATCAGCCCGCCGACGACGGTCGTCTGCTGGAAGTCGCTCTGGTCGGCGTAGAGGATGATCGACTTGCGCTCGGTGAACTCGCGCCCGAAGACGCTCGACAGCCGGTCGTACCAGCGCTCGGCCATGCGGGCGCCCTCGCGGACGGCCGCCTCCTCCTGCGGATAGAAATGGATGTCGAAATGCTCGGTCTTGAGGATCTGCCAGTCGAAGCTCTCGTACTGGACCTTGTTGCGGCCGAAGTATTGGGCGGAGGCGTCCCACGGCAGCAGGGCGAGCACGAAGAGCGCGAGCGCCAGCCGGAGCGCCGTCCGGCGGGAAAGGAATGAACAGGACATCGGACCTCCTTTGAGACGTCTCGGGGGGCAGCGCCCCCACGCGTCTGTATTCAAAACCGGTGCCCTCGCGCCGCTATACTAAGCCCGCCATGCAACAAGCCCCCGAATACGCCGTCGTCCGCCGCGAGTGCCGGGCCGTCCAGGTCCCGGAGGGCACGCCCGCCATCCTCTCCCCCGGCACCCGGGTGCGCGTCACCCAGGCGCTGGGCAGCAGCCTCACCGTGGCCACCGAGCGCGGCTACCTCCTGCGGGTGGAAGCCCGCGACGCCGACGCCCTCGGCCTCACCCTCGCCGGCAGCGCCGACTTGCCGGAGGACGTTCCTCTCGAAGAGAGGATCTGGGCGCAGCTCCGCACCTGCTACGACCCGGAGATACCGGTCAACGTCGTCGATCTCGGCCTGATCTACAGTTGCGAGATCCAGGGGCTGCCGGAGGGCGGCAATCGTGTCGATCTCAAGATGACCCTCACCGCGCCCGGCTGCGGCATGGGCCCGATCCTGGCCCAGGACGTCAAGGAGAAAGTGCAAAGCCTCCCCGGCGTCGGGGATGTGGATGTCGAGATCGTCTTCGATCCGCCCTGGAGCCCCGCGATGATGACGGAGGCGGCGCGGCTGGAATTAGGTTTTTTCTAGGCCTTCCGGCGAGAGATCAGGCGCCGCCGCCGGCTTCCCCGAAAACATCCGCTTCACCCACAGCCGCGCATAATCCAGCTCCGCGAACAGCCAGATTTTCAGCCCGCGGGCGGCCATGCGGAACGGGGCGGTCTGGAGATCGAAGAGGGCCTTCACGCGCCGGCCGTCGTTGCGCCGCCCCGCCTCGCCGGCGGCCCGGCGCGCCAGGGCGATCCTCTTGAAACGGCGGTTGTAGATCCGCATCAGGTGGTAGCTGATGAAGGCCGGCTTGGGACCCAGGACCGGCATCCAGTGGAACCTCCCCAGGATCTTGTAGGCGGGCATCACCACGAAGATGTAGTACTGCGCCGTCTCGACCAGGAACGAGGCCGACAGCAGGTCGTGCTCCCCCATGTAGAAGTACTTGTCCTTGTAGATCGACCGGAAGAAGCGGTGATACGAGCGGAGGAACGTCTCGTTGTGCTCGGCGATGCGGGCGGCGACGTCTTCCCCCGCCGTCTGCGCCTTGACGATCTCCACCGTCGCCTCCGCCGAGAAGGAGGCATGGTCCAGTCCCGGCGAGTAATAGGGATCGAGGAACGCGGCGGCGTCTCCCACCAGGGCCCAGCCATTCCCCATGTACTGCCGGGTGACGTAGGCCAGGTTGGAGAAGGTCCGCAGGTCCTCGGACCTCATCTCAGCCCCCTCCAGCAGCTCCGCCGCCATCGGGATCGCCTGGAGGAAATTGCGGTAGGCGTTGGCCATCTCCTTGCCCCGGTCCAGGTGCACCAGCCGGGTGTCGAACACGATCCCGACGCTGGTCTCGCCGTTGCCCAGGGGGATGAACCAGACCCAGTAGCCGAAGCCCATGTAATGGTTGGTGGCCAGGCGGCGCGAGCTCACGTTGCCGCGGGAGAAGGAAAGCGGCCCCCGCGCCGCGAGGTCGTCCAGATGGCGGACCCCCTCCCAGCGGCACCAGATGGAGGCCGTGGGATGCTCGTGATTGCGGTCGATCAGCCCCAGGCGCTTGCCGAGGAAGGTGGCGCGGCCGGTGGCGTCCAGCACCCAGCGGCAGGCGACGGTCTCCGTCTCCCCGTCCTTCTCGATGGTGACGCGGTGGTCGAAGTCCCCCAGCTCCACCTCCTGGACGCGGGCGGGCCGCAGCAGCTCCGCCCCTTCGGCCACGGCGGTGGCCAGGATGTGCTCGTCCAGCGCGTCCCGCCGGAGCTGGAACGAGGGGATGGTGCTGCGCTGAAAGGCGCCGGCCTCGCTGGCCTCGGCGTGACAGTGGACCTTCTCGTTCTGGAACCAGTAGCGCAGCCCCTCCTTGGGCAGGTGCTCGCGCTCCAGGTGCTGCCAGAGGGCCAGGCGGCGGGTGAGGAACATCCCCGACATCTCGGTGGTGGCCTCCCCCACCTTGGCGTCGAAGGCTTCCTGGCGCTCCACCACCAGCACGGAAAGGTCCGGCCGGTCCCGCCGCAGCAGGACCGCCGCCGCCGCGCCGCTGAAGGCGCCACCGAGGATAACCACGTCGTATCGCTTCATCATCAGGCGGAGCATAACAGGCCCGGAGTCCCCGCGCAGTTGCAGGAATTACCCGGGTAGGTCACAATAGGCTCCCGCGAGATGTCACCACCCCCGGCTCCCCCTCACCCTTTCCTTTTCATGAAGATCTAGCTGAACGGAGACCTCTTGAGCCGCAGAATGCTGATCAACGCGCAGCGTCCGGAAGAGTTGCGCGTCGCCATCGTCCAGGGCAACACCCTGGAAAACTACAAGGTGGACGTGGCCGAGGCGGGCCTGACCCGCGGCAACATCTACCGCGGTGTCATCGCCAGCATCCAGCCCAGCCTGAACGCCGCCTTCATCGACTATGGCGCGGAGCGGCACGGCTTCCTGGCGATCCAGGACGTCGTCCCCGACGCCTACTACCGCCAGCCGGGCAACTCCCACCCCCGCATCGAAGAGGTCCTGGAGAAGGGCAAGCCCATCGTCATCCAGGTGGACAAGGACCCGATCGGGACCAAGGGCGCCGCCCTCACGACGGCCCTCTCGCTCGCCGGCCGCTACCTCGTGTTGACTCCCTTCGAGGACACCCGCGGCGTGTCCCGCAAGGTCGAGGACGAGGACACCCGGAAGAAGCTCAAGGCGCTGGCCAACAGCCTCGACCTGCCGGACGGCTGCGGGGTCATCCTGCGCACCAACGCCCTGGGGCAGACCAAGACGACCCTCACCCGCGACCTCTCCGCCCTTCTCCGCCTGTGGAAGAAGGTGCAGACGGCGGCCATGCAGGGCAAGGGCACCCGCCTCCTCTACACCGACCAGGACCTGATCCTCCAGGCGCTCCGGGATTACCTGGACACCAGCATCGAGGAGGTGCTGGTCGACGACGACGAGGCGTTCCACAAGGCCGAGGCCTACGTGCGGGCCTTCATGCCGCGCTCGAAGACCCGCCTGACCCGCTACTCGGAGCGCATCCCGCTGTTCAGCCGCTACGACCTCGAGGCGCAGATCGACCGCATCTACGAGCGGCGGGTGGAGCTGCCCAGCGGCGGCTCGATCGTCATCGACGCCACCGAGGCGCTGACGGCCATCGACGTCAACTCCGGCCGCTCGACCCGCGCCGCCACCCAGGAGGAGACGGCCGTCCACACCAACGTCGAGGCCGCCGCCGAGGTGGCCCGCCAGCTCCGCCTGCGCGACCTCGGCGGCATCGTGGTGGTGGACTTCATCGACATGCGGGCGTCGAAGAACCAGCGCAAGGTCGAGAAGGCGCTCAAGGACGCCCTGAAGGCGGACAAGGCCCGCACCACCGTAGGCCGGATCAGTCCCAACGGCCTGCTGGAGATCAACCGCCAGCGCATCCAGCAGGCGCTCCAGCATCGGACGCACCGGCCCTGCCCGACCTGCAACGGCGTGGGGAGCCTGGCGAGCGAGGAGATGGTGAGCCTGTCGCTCCTCCGCCGCATCGAGGCCCGCGCCGCCACCGGCTCCATCCAGGGGGTGCGGATCCAGCTCCACCCCGAGCTGGCCGACGCCCTCCAGAACAACTACCGCCGGGAGCTGGCCGCCATCGAGGAGGAGCTCGACGTCGAGATCGAGATCGTCGCCGCGGCGGGCCTCCACCGTCCGGACGAGCGCATCGAGTGGAAGAAGCGGGAGCGGCCCGTCCCCACCAAGTCCAAGGCCCGGCCCGCCCCCGTCATCCTTCAGGCCTGGGACCTCGCCCTGCCGGAGGACGAGGACGAGGAGGACGAGGAAGAGCTCCTCGAAGGCGGCGAGACCGGCGGCGAAGGCCAGGCTCAGCCCGGAGGCGCTGCCCAGAAGGCCCGCCGCCGCCGCAGGGGAGGCCGCAAGCGCAAGAAGAAGACCGCCGGCGAGAACGGCCAGGGCGTCCAGACGAGCGGCGCTCCCCAGGGCGAAGCTGCCCCGGAGACGGTCGCCGCGGGGGGAGACGAGGAAGGCGACGACTTCGAGGGGGACGACGACGACTTCGAGGAAGGCCCGGAAGCCGCCGAGGGCGGAGAGCCCGGCAGCGGCGTCCCCGGGACCGGCGGCCCCCGCAAGCGCCGCCGCCGCCGGAGACGGCGGAAGTAGACGTCAGCGGTAGAAGATCGGAAACGACTTCGGGTCGGTCTCGTGCATCAGCTCGTAGACCGCCTCGAAGACCGACTCCCGGTTCGGCTTGGAGTAGTAGTCGCCGTCCGAGCCGTAGGACGGCCGGTGCTCCTTGCCCGACAGGGTGCGGGGCTGGGCGTCGAGCCAGTAGAAGCCTTCCTGCCGCTCCAGGACCTCGCGCATCATGAAACCGGTGGTGCCGCCGGGCACATCCTCGTCCAGGAAAAGGATGCGGTTGGTCTTCTTGAGCGACTGCACGACGCGGCCGGGGAGATCGAACGGCAGCAGGGTCTGGACGTCGATCACCTCGGTCTCGATCCCCACCTCCGACAGCCGCTCCGCCGCTTCCAGGGCGATGCGGCAGCAGGCGCCGTAGGTCACCACCGTGACGTCGCTCCCCTCCCGCAGCACCTCGGGCACGCCCAGCGGCACGCGGAATTCGCCGACGTTCGAAGGCAGCTTCTCCTTTAACCGGTAGCCGTTCAGGACCTCCACGATGATGCCGGGGTCGTCCCCCGCGAGCAGGGTGTTGTAGAAGCCGGCGGCCTGGGTCATGTTGCGGGGCACGCAGACATGGATGCCCCGCACCAGGTGGATGATGCCGGCCATCGGCGAGCCCGAGTGCCAGATCCCCTCCAGCCGGTGGCCCCGCGTGCGCACGATCACCGGCGCCTTCTGCCGGCCCTTGGTGCGCCACTGGAGCGTCGCCAGGTCGTCCGAGAGGATCTGCAGGCCGTAGAGGATGTAGTCCAGGTACTGGATCTCCGCGATGGGCCGCAGACCGCGCAGGGCCATGCCGATGGCCTGCCCCATGATCGTGGTCTCGCGGATCCCGGTGTCCGTGACCCGCAGCGGCCCGTACTTGGCCTGGAGGCCGGCGAAGCCCTGGTTGACGTCGCCGATCTTGCCCACGTCCTCGCCGATGGCGATCACGTTCGGCATCCGGCCCAGGGCGGCGTCGAAGCAGGCGTTCAGCACCTCGAAGCCGTTGAGCGCCGGCGCGTCCGGCCCGTAGGAGGCCGGCACGGGTTCCACCTGGAGGGCCGAGCGCTCCGTGGCGAAGAGGCTCGAGCTGTAGCGGTCCTCGTTGAGCCGGTCCTGCTCCCGCTTCCACTCCACGATCCGCCGGGCCGCGGGCAGGTCCTCCCCCGCCGTGGCGATCAAAGCGCCGTGGAGAGCGGCCATGAAGTCCCGGCGGAAGGCCGCCGGCTGCTTCTCCAGCTCCTGGCGGATCTTCCGTACCTCCTCGGCCTGCGCCGTCCGCCCGGCCAGCTCGTCCAGCAGGCCGAGGGCGGTCTGCTTCTCGGCTTCGATGGGGGCGCGGAACTCCTCCCAGGCCCGGCGCTGCGCCTCGCGGACGGTGCGCGTGTCTTCCTCCTCCGCCGCGTCCAGCTCCTGCGCCGTGGCGATCCCCTGCGCGATCATCCATTCCCGCATCTTGGGGATGGGATCGAGCTCGGCTTCCCAGGCCAGCCGCTCCTTGGACTTGTAGCGCTCATGGCTGCCCGAGGTGGAGTGCCCCTGCGGCTGCGTCATCTCGATCACGTGCACGATGGCCGGCACGTGCTCGCTGCGCACGATCTGCGCCGCGTTGAGGTAGGTCTCGCAGAGGACCGCGTAGTCCCAGCCCTTGACGGTGTACAGGTCGTAACCCTGGCGGGTGCCCGGCTCGCGGCGGAAGCCGGAGAGGACGGCCGAGAGGTCCCCCTTGGTGATCTGGTGCTCGTTGGAGACCGAGATGCCGTAGCCGTCGTCCCAGATCGACAGCAGCATGGGCGACTGCAGCACGCCCACGGCGTTGACCGCCTCCCAGAACATCCCCTCGGCGGAGCTGGCGTTGCCGATGGTGCCGAAGGCGATCTCGTCGCCGTTGCGCGAGAACCGCGCCGCCACGGCCTGGAGCTCCGGCAGCTCGCGGTAGAGGCGCGAGGCGTAGGCCAGTCCCACCAGCCGGGGCATCTGCGAGCCCGTGGGGGACACGTCGGCCGAGGAGTTCAGCAGGTCGACCAACGGCTTGAAGCCGCCGTCGGCGTCCAGCATGCAGGTCGAGAAGTGGGCAGTCATGGAGCGGCCGGCCGAGCAGGGCTCCCTTTCCAGGTCCGCGTCGGCGTAGAGCTGGGCGAAGAACTGCTCCACGGTCAGTAGCCCCAGGGCCATCATCAGCGTCTGGTCGCGGTAGTAGCCCGAGCGGAAGTCGCCGGGGCGGAAGGCGCGGGCGAGGGCGACCTGGGCCACCTCCTTGCCGTCGCCGAAGATGCCGAACTTGGCCTTGCCGGTGAAGACCTCCCGGCGGCCGATCAGGCTCGCCTGCCGGCTCTGGAAGGCGATCCGGTAATCCCGGAGGATGCTCTCGCGGGTGAACTGGGAACCGACGGGCCGTCCGGTCTCGGCGGCCCGGTCCGTGAGCGGGTGGGACATTCTGGGTCTCCGTGAAGTTCCTGGCCGGCTGCCGCCGGGCTCCCGGAAATGCTAGCACGCCGGACTCTTCCCCCTCCGGGCCGCGTGGTAGCATCGCCTCCCATTTCTTTCCTGTGAGGAGGCCATGACCTACAGGCTCAGACGTCCCGCTCTCGGCGCTCTCGCGCTCCTGCTCGGCCTCGCTCCCCTCGGCTGCGCCAGCGCTCCCGCTTCCACCCCGGCCGCTCCCGCGACCGCGGCTCCGGAGGCGAAGGAGAAGTCCAAGTCCCCCAAGAAGATGAAAGAGGGGATGCCGGCGAACGGGCGCGAGGCCAGGCGGGCCGGCGAGGCTCCCTACGCATCCAAGTACAAGCCCATCCCCTCCCAGCCGGTGCTCATCCGCAACGCCACCGTCCTCACCGCCGCCGGCGAGCGCATCCAGGGCGGCTCGGTCCTGATGCGGGACGGCAAGATCGCCGCCGTGGGCGCCAACGTCGAGGCCCCGGCCGGCGTCACCGTCGTGGACGGCACCGGCAAGTGGGTCACCCCGGGGATCATCGACGCCCACTCCCACCTGGGCGTCTACGCCTCGCCGGGGGTCGAAGCCCACTCGGACGGCAACGAGGCCACCAACCCGGTGACCGCCGAGGTCTGGGCCGAGCACTCCGTCTGGCCCCAGGACCCGCAGTTCCCCCTGGCCCTGGCCGGCGGCGTGACCGCCATGCAGATCCTCCCCGGCTCGGCCAACCTCATCGGCGGCCGCAGCGTAACGGTGAAGAACGTCCCCGCCCGCCACGTGGACGGGATGAAGTTCCCCGGCGCTCCCTACGGCCTCAAGATGGCCTGCGGCGAGAACCCCAAGCGCGTCTACGGCAACCGCAACCGCTCGCCCGCCACCCGCATGGGCAACGTCGCCGGGTACCGCAGCGCCTGGATCTCGGCCTCCGGGTACCGCGACAAGTGGGAGGAGTACACGGAGAAGGTCAACGACGGCGACGACGCCAACGCGCCCGACCGCGACCTCCAGAAGGAGACCCTGGCGGGCGTGCTCGATGGCGACATCCTGGTGCAGAACCATTGCTACCGCGCCGACGAGATGCTCACCATGATCGATATCGCCAAGGAGTTCGGCTACAAGATCGCGGCCTTCCACCACGCGGTCGAGGCCTACAAGATCGCCGACGTCCTGGCCGCCAACGGCATCTGCTCCGACATCTGGGCCGACTGGTGGGGCTTCAAGCTGGAGGCCTGGGACGGCATCCGCGAGAACGCCGCCATCCTCCAGAAGGCCGGCGCCTGCGTGGTCATCCACTCCGATTCCTCCGAGGGCATCCAGCGCCTCAACCAGGAAGCCGCCAAGGCCATGGCCGCCGGCAACCGGATGGGGATCAGCCTCCGCGAGGAGGACGCCATCCGCTGGGTCACCATCAACCCCGCGAAGTCGATCGGCGTCGACCAGCAGACCGGCTCGCTCGAAACGGGCAAGATGGCCGACGTGGTGGTCTGGAGCGGCAACCCCTTCAGCGTCTACAGCCGGGCCGAGAAGGTCTACGTCGACGGCGCGCTGCTCTACGACCGCAACGATCCCAGGCACCAGCCGGCCATGGATTTCTCGCTCGGTGAGGGAGTCGGGGAGGTGAACCCATGAGAACGCGTACCGCATCCCTCCTTCTCGCGGGCCTGCTCGCGGGCCTCGCCCTGGCCGCGGCGCCGGCCCTGGCCGAGACCGTCGTCGTCACCGGCGCCACCATCCACACCCTGGGCTCCCAGGGGACGATCAAGAACGGCACGGTGGTGATCGAGAACGGCCGCATCAAGGCCGTGGGCGCCAACGTCGCCGCCCCCGCCGGCGCCCGCGTCATCAACGGTCAAGGCAAGGTGGTCACCCCCGGCCTGTTCGATTCCCTCTCCCGCATCGGCCTGGTCGAGATCGGTGCCGTCCAGGGCACCGCGGACGCCAGGGTCGAAGACGACCGCGTCACGGCGGCCTTCAACGTCGCGGACGCCGTCAACCCGCGCTCGGTGCTGATCCCGGTCAACCGCGTCGAGGGCCTGACGCGGATCGTGGCCGCGCCGAACAACGGCAACAGCCTGATCGCCGGCCAGGGCGCCGTCATCCACCTGGGGGGCCCGGGCGACTTCCTGGTGCGTTCTCCCGTCGCCATGTTCGCCCAGTTGGGCGAAGCGGGGGCCGACCTCGCCGGCGGCTCGCGGGCCGCCGCCATCCTCCGGCTCCGGGAGGCCTTCCAGGACGCCAAGGACTACGCCGCCAACCGCAAGGCCTTCGAGGCGGGGGACCGCCGCGAGTACGCCCTCTCCCGGCTGGACCTCGAAGCCCTGCTCCCGGTCGTCCGGGGCGAGTTGCCGCTGGTCGTCAACGTCAACCGGGCGAGCGACATCGAGGCCGCCCTGCGGCTGGCGAAGGAGTATGGCCTCAAGCTGATCCTCTCCAGCGTCAACGAAGGCTGGATGGTGGCGGACCAGATCGCGGCCGCCAGGGTGCCGGTCCTGGTGAGTCCCCTGGACAACCTGCCGGGCAGTTTCGAGAACCTCGGGGCGACCCTGGAGAACGCGGCGCGCCTCCACAAGGCCGGGGTGACCGTCGCCTTCATGAGCGGCGACGCCCACAACGCCCGCAACATCAAGCAGGGAGCGGGCAACGCCGTGGCCTACGGCATGCCGTGGGACGCCGCCCTCGCCGCCATGACCTCGGTCCCCGCCCGCATCTGGGGGATCTCCGACCGCTACGGCACCCTGGAGCCCGGCAAGGACGCCGACGTGGTGCTCTGGGACGGCGACCCGCTGGAGCTCACCAGCTTCCCCGTCGCCGTCTTCATCCGCGGCCGTGAGATGCCGATGACCAGCCGCCAGCTTGAGCTGCGCGACCGGTACAAGGACATCTCGGGTCCCATGCCGCCGGCGTACCGGAAGCCGCAACCGTAACGCCTTCGTGAAACCGGGCCGTTCCACCGCGGAACGGCCCGTTTCCGCTCCTCAAAGCTCCTCAAAGCCCTCCGTTTCCGGTCCAGAAGTCCGTCCTGGGTGCGGGGATCTCCGGTCCGAAACGGCGTCACAAGAGTCTCCAGAGGAGTGGAATCGCCCCCTAACTCCTTTGGAATGAACGCTTTTATTTTTTATGAGACGAATTGAGCGGAATTTGAGGGCTACCTTGAGGACTCTTGAGACCCCTATGCCTATACTGGTATCAAGTTGGTGGCGCGGCGAGGCGGGGGAAGCGAGAGGGAGAGCCAAGAGGCGTTACACACTCTTTTGAAGTTTTCTACTTTGTAGCACCTGGGGAGAGGGAGTTTTCTTTTGATTTGATGTCTTGATTCGAGGGGAAGTAGGGAAGCTTGCAAAGCCCGGGGGAGAAATCCCCCGGGCTTCCTGCTTTCAGGGCCGCCTGCGCGAATCTATCCGGCGATCCGGGCTTCCAGGGTCTTGAAGAGGAGGTCGCAGTGGCGGGCACGGGAGCGGACGCGGGCGGGATCGAGACGCTTCAGGATCGCCGAGCAGTGCTCGATCTTGTGGTACTTGCCTTTCTGGGTGCGCTCGGTGGCACGGTTCAGGGCGGAGATCAGCGCCTCCTTCTCCACCGTCTCTACATCGGTCTGGGCGGGCAGGGCGTTCCGGCGGAATCCCTGGCCGTAGTAGGCAGCCAGCGCTTCCGGGTCTGCCACCAGCCAAGCTTCAATGGTGCAGACCATGAAGTGGCAGTGCTCCTCCGGAAGGTCGGGGACCTGCCAGCGGTCCTGCCGTCTCAGATGCTCCCAGCGGGGCTGGCTAACCCTGCTTTCTGAGTCTACGAGTAGGATGTTGAACGCTCCGGAGAACTGCACCAGAGCCCTCCTGAATATCTCAAACGTCTCGTTCCGGGAGCCGCAAGGAATGATTCTCCAACGGATACGACGTGCTCTTACGAGATCACGAAGCGGCGAGAGGAATCCGTCGAAACCCTCACGAATAAGGCTCGATGAATCTCCTGGTCCTCCTCCTTCGATGTAGATCCGGATCTCGGTCACCATCGGTTGCCGCCGATCTCGCCCATCGTCCAGATCTCACCAAGGAGATTACGCTCAAGATGCCACTTGAGCTTTTCTGGGTCCAGACGGCTCAACCTGGTGCCATTTGGGTAACGCTCACAAACCACCACCGCTTCAGGCACCTCCGATAAACCTGAGATCAGCATCGCCGAGTGGGTGGTCACAATAAGCTGGGTACGTTTCGATGCTTCGATCAGAAGCTTTGCCATGGTATTCATCATATCGGGGTGAAGCCCCAACTCCGGTTCTTCAATACAGATCAGAGGCGGCGGGGCTGGATGGCAGAGAATCGTAAGAAGGCTTATATAACGGAGCGTACCGTCCGAAAGGCGGGAGGCCGGAATCGGAGACTCCAGTCCTCGCAAGTGGAAGAATGCCTGTACCGTACCGCCTTGCACCTTCGTGGTTACATTTTCCAGGTCCTCGTGAAAATCTTTCAGCCTTTCGAGAAGCGCATGCCAGATTGCAGGCTGGTGCTGGAGATGGTTGAGAACAAGGCTCAGATTGCCGGCGTTTTCCAGGAGAAAGTCTTCCGGCAGATCTGTTCTTTGAGGGAGTCGGAGAGCTGCCAGGCGGCCGAGGTTCCAATCCCGAAAGAAGGCGATCCGGTCCAGGAGAGAGCTCAGGGACGTCAACTCGGGATAGGCGCTTCCTCGTTCTTGAGACAAGATCGACTGGTCCGAAGCGACCTTCCCTAGCTTCGTTTTCTTGAATTCTACCTGTCCAGTCGGAGATTCGGCCCTCGTCCTGAGCACCGGTTTACCACTCCCATAGTGATAAACGATTTTGTCGTTCAGGGGTGGCTGCCTGCTGCCTTTTCTTCTCTTGAGCTCAATGGATTCATCTACCAACTTGAACCTGGAGTCGGTTGCGGAAAACGCCAGTTTGTACGAAAGCAAAACGTCGGTGTCCTCGAAATCGACGAGCGCTTCAACTTCGGCCACCGGAGTCGATTCACTACCTTTCCAGAGCCACTCTTCTATTCCTCCCCCTTGACGAATCGGCTTCTGAAGATCTCTCGGCGCCGCCGCTAGCAGGCTGATCGCCTCGATCAGGTTCGACTTCCCCGACGCGTTGGGCCCGATCAGCACATTGAGCGGCTCTAAATCGAGCGTCTCCCCCTCGCTGCCATAGGAGAGGAGGTTCTGCAGCCGAATCGAGTGAAGGAGCTTTTTGCCTTCCATGGACGGCGATTCTATCGGAAGACGCGCCGGTCCACTCTCCCCTCCTCTCCTGGCGGCCGGGAGGGCGACCGGGAGAGGAGGGCCGGGGTGGTCAGGTCTCACTCCGACCGCAGCGCCACCAGCGGATCCACCTGCATCGCCCGGCGGGCCGGGAGGTAGCAGGCGAGGAGGCCCACCGCCGCGAGGATCAGCAGCACGATCCCCAGGATCGCCGGGTCCGTGGGCGCCACTCCGAAGAGCACGCTGGCGAGGACGCGGCGCATGGCGAGCGCGCCGACCACGCCCAGGACCAACCCTGAGCCCACCAGCCACGCCCCCTGTCCCAGGATCATGCTCAGCACCTGGTTCGCCTGCGCTCCCAGGGCCACCCGGACGCCGATCTCCTGCGTCCGCTGCTCCACCATGTAGGCCAGCACGCCGTAGGTGCCGATGGCCGCCAGCGCCAGCGCCACGGTGGCGAAGACCAGGACCAGGAAGGCCAGGAAACGCGGCTCGCCCACCGTCTGGTAGACCACCTGGTTCATCGTCCGCACATCCGCCAGCGGCAGCGTCGGGTCCAGCTTCCGGACCTCCCCCCGCACGGCGCCGACCAGGCTCAAGGGGTCCTTCGTGGTCCGCAGCACGAGATACATCGTGTCGGGCATGAAGTTGACGGTCTCCTGCGCCTGGTCCTGGAGGAAATACACCTCCGTGCCGGTCTTCTTGTCGAGCCCGCCCTGCTTGACGTCGCCGACGATGCCCACGATCGTCTGCCAGGGTCTGTCGTCGCCCCGGCCGCTCCCACGGAGCCGCTGGCCGAGCGGGCTGCGGTCCGGCCAGAACAGCTTCGCCATGGCCTCGTTGATGACCACCACCCCGTTGGAGCCCTGGGCGTCCGAGGGTTCGAACAGCCGTCCGTCGACGAGCGGGATGTCCATGGTCTTGAAGTAGTCGCGGGTGACGAACTGCCAGTAGTCCACGTTGTGGAAAGGCCCTTCCTCCTTCTGCTCCATGCCCTCGAAGTCCATGTCGTTGGCGTTCACCTGACGGTACGGCGGCAGGCCGGCCATGGCCGCCGCGCCTTCGACGCCGGGCAGCCGCGAAACCTGGCCGAGGAGCCGCTGGTAGAAGCCGCGGACCTGCTCGGGCTCGGGATAGGTCGCGTCCGGCAGCGAGACCTGCAACGTCAGCAGGCCGTTCGGATTGAAGCCCGGATCGACCTTCTGGAGCAGCCAGAAGCTGCGGATCAGCAGCCCGCCGCCGATCACCAGCATGGCCGCGAAGGCGACCTCCGTCACCACCAGGACGCGCCGGAGGAGCTGCCGCCCGCCGGCCGCCGTGGTCCGCTGCCCGCCTTCCTTGAGGGACGCGAAGAACGATCCCGCCCGGGCGTGGAGAGCCGGCGCGAGACCGAAGAGGATGCCGGTCAGGACGGAGATCCCCAGGGTGAAAAACAGGCTCCGGGGGTCCAAACCGATCTCGTCCACGCGCGGGATGCTCTCCAGGTTGGCGGCCACGATGGCCTTCACGCCCACGTAGGCCAGGAACAGGCCGAGCAACCCGCCGATCAGGGCCAGGACCACGCTCTCGGTGAGGAACTGGCGCAGCAGGCGGCTGCGGGGCGCGCCCAGGGCCGTGCGCACGGCGATCTCCTTCTGCCGCGCCTCGGCCCGCGCCAGCAGCAGGTTGGCGACGTTGACGCAGGCGATCAGCAGCACGAAGCCCACCGCGCCCAGCAGGAGGTTGATCTTCGGCCGGATGCCCGCCACCAGGTCCTCCAGCAGCGGCTGGATCACCAGTTGATGGCGCTGGGGATCGGGGGTGTGCTCGTCCGGCAGCTCCTTCTTCCAGCGGGCGATCAGGGCGGCGATCTCGGACTGGGCCTGCCTCGAAGGAGACGCCCTCCTTGAGGCGGCCCACGAGGTAGAGGTAGTGGTTGCCCCGGAAGCCCGGGCTGGCGGGGTCCAGGGCCAGGGGGATCCAGGCCTCGATGCGCTCGTTGCCGATGGTGAAGCCCGGCGGCATGACGCCGATCACCGTGCGGTCGTCGCCGTCCACCTTGACCCGCCGCCCGACCACCTTCGGGATCGGCCCCGAAGGCGCGGCGCCAGAGGCCGTCGGAGAGCACCACGACCTTCTCGGTGTTGGGCAGGTCCTCGGCGGCCGAGTAGAAGCGGCCGAGCTGCGCGTCGACTCCCAGCGCGGCCAGCAGCCCGGCCGAGGCGAACGCCGCGTCCGCCCGCGCCGGCTCGTCCTTGCCCGCGATGTTGACCGCCCCGGTGACGTAGGCCCCCAGGTGCTCGAAGCTCTTGTTCCAGCGGCTGTACTCCGTGAACTCCATGGGATCGACCCAGAAGCGGTCGAACTTCATGTCCGGGAACTGGCTGTAGACGATCGCCAGCCGGCCGGAGTCGCGGTACGGCAGCGGCTTCAGCAGCACCGAGTTGGCGACGCTGAAGATGGCGGCGTTGGCGCCGATCCCCAGGGCCAGGGTGACCGCCGCCAGGAGCGTGAACCCCGGGCTGCGGAGGAGAAGACGGCAGGCGTACCGGAGATCCTGAAAGAGAGCTTTCACCGTGGGACCCTCCCTGTTGAGACGCCCCATACTACGACTACGGTCGTAGTTTGTTTCAACGCCCCCGGGCGGACCGCAGGCGCTCCAGGACCTCCTGGAAGTCCGCCGGCGGCGGCTCCTCGAAGCGGAGGCGTTCGCCGGTGCGGGGATGGACGAAGCCCAGGACGGCGGCGTGGAGCATGGGCCGGGGCGCCGGCAGGATAGGGCCGCGCCAGTCGCGGATGTAGACCGTCTCCCCCACCAGCGGATGTCCGGCTTCCGCGAGGTGGATGCGGATCTGGTGCTGGCGTCCCGTCTCGAGCTCGCAGGAGACCAGGGACGCCCTGCCGCCGGCCAGCTTCTGCTTCAGCTTCACCCGGGTGATCGCCTCCCGCGCCTCGTCCGGAGGATTGCCGCGGGCGGCACGGAACACGCCCCAGGAGCCGCGGATGCCGTCGCCCCGGTCCGGCACCAGGATGGATTCGTGGACCGCGTCCTCCGCCACGCCATGGACGATGGCCAGATAGCGGCGCGTGACCGAACGCTCCCCGAGCTGCCCCTGGAGCTCGCGCTGGGCGGCCAAGGTGCGGGCGAAGACCACGACGCCCGACGTCTCCTTGTCCAGCCGCTGCACCGCCCGCAGGGTGGCCTTGCCCTCCTTCCCCTTGGCCGCTTCCATGCGGCGGATCGCCACGCGGGCCAGGGCGAGGAGCGTGTCGCGGTCCTGGCGCTCGAAGGGGACGGTGAGGATGCCCGCCGGTTTGCGCACCACGGCGACGTCCGCGTCCAGGTGGAGGATCAACCCCGGCTCTTTCCGCGGCGGCGGACCGGACGCGGCCACCTCCACCCGCTCCCCCGCGCTCATCCGCCGGGCCGGATCGGTCGCGGGCGCGCCGTCCACCTGGACGCGCCCCTGCGCGCAGAGGTCCCTGGCCTTGCTCCACGAGGTGCCGGGAAGGATCTCGCGGACGAGGGCGGCGAGGGTGAGGTTGGCTTGGTGTTGGGAGACGACGAGGGGTTTGGTCACGGTTCGAAACTGCCTGGTGCCGGCCTCCGCCCGGGCATAAATGCCCAGGCTAGTCAAAAAGAGCCCCCTGAAGGGGACTCCATCAGTCGGGTTCACCCGGCTGTTTTCCGGTAGCCCGGGCATTTATGCCCGGGCGGGGCCGGCGGAACCCGGCGATGGACCGCCGGCCCGCATAGTAACCTATGCGCCCCCATGACCCGCTCAGCCCGCCCTCCGCGCCGAGCTCGCCGCCGCCGCCCGCCTGGCGGCGCCGGTGGCGATCACGCAGCTCGGCATGATGCTCATGGGCGTCGTGGACACCATGATGCTCGGCCACCTCTCGGCCGAAGCCCTGGCCGCGGGGGCGCTGGGGCACGTGATCACGATCACCGTGCTGATCCTGGGCTACGGCATCCTGACGGCCCTCGATCCCCTGATCGCGCAGGCCTACGGCGCGGGGGACGCGGCGGCCATCGCCGGCCATCTCCAGCGCGGCTTCGTCATGGCCGCGGCGCTGACCGTGCCGTTCACGCTCCTGCTGCTCGACCTCGAGCCGGTCGCTCCTCCTGATGGGCCAGCCCGCCCGGGGTGAGCGCGCAGGCGGCGAGCTACATCCAGGGCATCCTCTGGGGCGGCCTGCCCTACTTCCTCTTCGTGGTCCTGCGGCAGACCCTCCAGGCCATGAGCAGGGTGCGGCCCGCCGCCATCGCCATCGTGATCGGCAACGTCGTGAACGGGTTCGTCAACTGGGTCCTCATCTACGGCCATCTGGGCATGCCGGCCCTGGGCGTGCGCGGATCGGCCTACGCCACCTCGCTCTCGCGGTGGGTCATGTTCGCCTACCTGCTCTGGGCGTCGCGGCGGCACCTGGCGCCCTATTGGCGGGGCTTCACGGGCGCGGCGCTCCGGGGGCACGGGCTGCTGCTGCGCCTCGGCGTCCCCATCGGGCTCCACAACGCGGTCGAGCTGCTGGTCTTCACCATGGCGGCGCTGCTGCTCGGCCGCATCGGCGTCGAGCAACTGGCCGGACACCAGGTCGCCATCAACCTGGCCAGCGTGTCGTTCATGGTGCCGCTGGGGATCTCGGGAGCCGCCGCGACGCGGGTGGGCAACGCCATCGGCCGGGGCGACATGCCGGGCGCGCGGCGCGCCGCGGCGGTCTGCCTGTTCCTCGGGGCCGCGGCGATGTCCTTCTTCGCCCTCCTGTTCGCCGTCCTGCCCGGCCCCCTGGCCCGGCTGTACACGGAGGACGCGGCGGTGATCCGCGTGGCGCTGGCCCTGCTCCCCATCGCCGCCGTGTTCCAGATCTTCGACGGCCTCCAGGTGGTGGGGGCCGGCGTGCTGCGGGGCGCGGCGGACACGACCTTCCCCGCCGTCGTCGTCCTGATCGGCTACTGGGTGCTGGGACTGCCCGTGGGATGGTACCTGGCGTTCAACGCCGGCCTGGGAGCGCGCGGCCTCTGGTGGGGGTTCACCGTGGCGCTCTTCGTCATGGCGGCGCTCTTCATTTTCCGCATCGCCGTCCGTTTCCGCAGCGAAATCCGCAGAATCTGATAGACTTTCGCGCATAAGATGATCACGGCCCTCATCAGTCGTAAGGGCGGGGTCGGGAAGACGACCACCGCGGTGAACCTGTCGGCGGCACTGGCTGCCCAGGGTCTCCGTGTCCTGCTGGTCGATCTCGACAGCCAGGCCTCGGCCTCCCTCTCCCTCGGAGTGGACCGCTCGAAGCTCGCGCCCTCGGTGGCGGACGTGCTGTTCTCCGCCACGCCGGCGGCCCAGGTCCGGCGGCCCACCTCGGTGCCCGGGCTCGACCTGATCACCGCCTCGGCGGACCTGGTCAAGACGGAGTCGGAGCTGGCGGTCTTCCGGGGCAAGGAGACGCGGCTCAAGTCGCTGCTGGCGCCGATCGTCCGCGAGTACGACTACATCTTCCTCGACTGCCCCTCCTCCCTGTCGCTGGTCACGGTGAACGCCCTGGCGGCGGCGGACGGCTTCCTGGTGCCCGTGGTGCCGCAGTTCCTGGCGGTGACGGGAGTCCCCAACCTCATCTCCACGGCCGAGCGCGTGGCCTGGGATCACGGCTCCCGTCTGCGCTTCCTGGGACTGCTGCTGACGATGGTGGATTACCGCGTGAAGAGCTCGCGGCGGACGGTGGACGAGATCCGGTCCGAATACGGCAGCTCGGTCTTCGCCATCGAGATCCGGATCAATACCCGCCTCGCCGAGGCCCCGGCGGCCGGGCAGACGATCTTCCAGTACGACCCGCGGGCCACGGGAGCGAGGGCGTATCAGTTGCTGGCCGGGGAGCTGCTGCTGCGGTCGGGAAGGGAGTCCTCACCTTCCCAACCCTCTCACGAGGGAGCCCAACCGGTTCACGCTGTTTCGTCCCCGGCTTGACCCCGCTCTCCTGATCCCTTCTGCCCCCACGTGACGACAGACTGTCTCACGTGAAAACGTGCTGTCTCACGTGACGACAGGCTGCCGTCAAGGGGCTCCATCAGCCGGGTTTAGCCGGCTGTTTTCACGTAACCGGCCAGTTATGTCCGGGCGGGGCTTCGGCTACGGGCAGTAGCGGTAGCACGTCTGGCGGCGACCCAGGAAATCGGGGCACCCGGTCCCGCTCCAACAACGCTCGCACGTCATGGAGCAGGAACCCCAGTAGTAGTCAATGGCGTCCGCCCCCTTCGGCAAGGAAAACATGGCGGAAAGCGTCAGGACCAAAGCGGAAAGACGAAGAGCTCTCTTCAACACAACCTCCTTTGGAACAGGGAAGACCCCATGCCTTCCCAGCGGATGTCCTTGGACTAGGGCCTGAGTTGTCCCACTCACCGTTTAGCAAGCACTGTAGAGTGTAGACGAACCGGGCCGGATTCTGATGGCCCAAAGGAGATTCGATGCGCAAGAAGATGTTCAAGCTGGCTTGGGCCCTGCTGCTCCTCGCCGGAGGGCTCACGGCCCTCCTTACTCCGAAGAACGTTGACGCCCTGACCTGCCGCCAAATCTTGGAGCAATGCTCAGCGCAGTGCGATCCCGCGGATCAGCTCTGCTACCAGGATTGCCAGTGCGTGTTTCTCAACTGCCGCGGCTATCAGTGCAACTGAGCTACGCACCTCCCCTCCGGAGACGCTCTCACGGGGGCGTCTCCGAGCAGGATCTTCCTTCGGTTCAGCCGGGGTCCTGACGGCCCAACGGGCCGGCCCCATTGTCGAGGGTCCCGCCGGGTTCTGTAGAGGAACATGCGATCACTGACAGCCCCGATTCCGGCCAGCGTCGCGAAGCTCATCGCCACCATTCCGAAGGTGCGGAAAAGCAAGGACCAGACCGGCAGAGAGGATGACGTGGCCAGAACACGCCAGCCTCTCGAACGGACATGCTCTGCCGCGGAAGCACCCTGCCCAAAACGAGAAGACGCACCTCCCAGGATGTGACGTAGGCCGACCTCGGGAACCGGGCGATCTTCCGGTGCGATGCCCGCAGGACCTTTGTCAAGCTCGGCCGGAAGGCCTTGCAGAGGCTCCCAATAGGTCCGCCGCCATTTCTTTTCGCTGACCGCAACAAAGCCTTTGCGCCGAGGCTCGTGGAGAACCGCCGCGATTCCGCACGGATCAGCGGGTCGTCCGATTCCGCCAGATCCTCGACAGGACGGCGAACGTCATAGTGCCGTCGAGATAGCGTCTGAACGGGAGGCCGCCGCTCTTTGCCGCAGGTCGTCCATCACGAAACTTCAATCATGTACTCGCGGGTTTGGCCCTGCCGTTTGAAGCCAATGAGTAGGAGAACGGAAGCGACAAGGATCGATATCCCAACCGCGACAAACCCAACCGTCACAAGCGCCTCTTGCCACCGACCGGCACTGAAACCGGCTGATGCGATCGGTGTCATAGCCGCCGTGCCCAGAGCGGCCGCGAGCAACGTGGTTACCCAATTCCCATAGGCGCCGCAGAGGACCGTCCAATAGGCGGCGGCGCTCAGACGAGCGGAGAGCCTGACCTTGGGCCAGGCGGCTCCCAATGCCAGGAGGAATGTGCCGTTCATCACGCCCTCCAGATGCGCGGCCAACCCCATGCGGGGGTTCTTGAGCGCTGGCTGCGCCAGCCCGGTCAGGAGGCCGAGAAGGAATAGTGCTATTCCGTGCCACAGCAGTTTGCGTTGTCGATCATGACCAGGATTCAGTTCTGCTATTTTCATGATAAGCCTAGGATTCCCCTGATTACGTTCATAGAATCTCCTTGATAATCTCCAGCGTTGCACCACCGCCCTTTTATTTAACAATGCTCTTGGCTCTGTTGACACCTGACACTGAAGGCCCGCCCGGACATAAATGTCCGGGCTAATTCAAAAGAGCCCCCTAAAGGGGACTCCATCAGTCGGGTTTACCCGGCTGTTTTCACGTAGCCCGGGCATTGATGCCCGGGCGGGGATCCAGCATCGACAGGCACCTACGGCCTGACCTCCCGCGTCAGCCACCTCTCCCTATACTCCCGCATCTCCACCGTATCCGGGAACGGATCCCCATAATTCTTCATCCCCCGGAACGGCAGCGGCTCCATCGTCTGCGCCTCGAAGGTGTTGCGGTCGGCGTCCTTGTCCCAGCCCCGGCTCTGGAGGAAGACGGTACGCGTCCAGCCCTTGGGGATGGGCGGCAGGGAGGCGGCGTCGAACTCCAGGTCGATCTCGTCGCCGGGGGCCAGGATCACCGAGCGGTCGTCCGTCGCGTCCAGCAGCTCCAGCACGTCGCCGTAGCGGGTGTAGCGGCCGGGGAACGGGATCCAGGGGGATTCCTTCGTGACCTTCTGATAGTCGTAACCGTGGGGAGCGTTGGGGGCCAGGCGAAACAGCTCGGAGAAACCGCGGTAACGGAAGTCGGCCCGGCTCGCCTTCAGGCGGGCCTGGATCACGGGCTCGGCGTCGGCCGGCCGCAGCGTCCAGGCGACGCGGTCCCAGCCCAGCCAGAGGGAGGTGACGATGCGCAGGCGGCGCGCTCCGGACGGCAGCGCGGGCGTGTCCACCACCATGGTCTTGGTCTTGCCCGCCGGGAAGCCCATGGCCGGCATCAGGACCTCCCAGCCCTTCGCCGTCTCCACCTCCAGACGCGGCGCCAGATAGGGCAGGTCGGACCGGTGAGCCACGGCGATGTTCAGGCTGGCGTCGGCCGGGAAGATCCAGCCGTCGAGGTGGAGGCGCACCGGCGCGGCCGGGGCCTCGCCCAGGTCGAAGGTGAAGGTCCAGAGGGGCGAAATGCCCTGGAAGGGACTCATGGAATAGCCGGAGGCGTAGACCTCGTCGCGGGCGCGGACGCGCTGCGTGGCGTCCTCGCCCGCGCCGTCCCAGGCGGCGGCCACGGGGCGGAGGTCGCGGGCGGCGAGGACCCGCACCGGCTGCCGCTGTCCCGGGATCACCTTGAGGCTGCTCGCCACCTCGACGTCGGCGGGATGGTCCACCACCCAGAGGCGGACGGCGTCGAAGAAGGCGGCTTCCCACAGCTCTTCGGTGACGCGCAGACGGTAGACGCCGCCGTCGGCCCGCGCGCCGTCCACGCGCACGATCTCGTCGGGATCGGCGCCCGCGTAGACGCCCGGCGCGACCGGCAGGCCGATGGGCGAGTTCCACAAGAGGTCGGTGACGAGCTCGAAGCGCTCGCCGGTCCAGGCGTAGAGGAAGGGGCAGCTTCCCTTGAGGACCTGCTCTTCCACGATCCGCTGGTCCCCCTGGGGCTGGACCCGGTTCTGGGGGACGCCGTTGGTCCACACGACCCGCATCAGGTCGGCCTGGCGCAGCTTGCCGAGGCCGAAGTGGAGGACCGGGCCCGTGGCCTCGCGCATCTGGTAGGCGGCGCCGGCCCGCACCTCGACCACCGAGCCGATCCCCTGAAGGTTGTTCTTGCCGCTCCCCTGGGTCAGGGCCTTGAGGCGCACGGCCAGCCAGTGGTTCTTGTTGCCGCCCTGGTTCTCCAGCCGGAGCAGGCCGCCCTCCCCCGCCGCGGCGAGGTCGAGGTCGCCGTCGCCGTCCAGGTCGGCGGCGGCCAGCGCCGAGGAGGCCGCCGCGCCGGCCACCGGCAGCGGCTCGAAAGCCGGCTGCGCGCTCGTGCCCCGCTGGCCCAGGACGGTCACGCCGTCCGGACCGGCGGCGGCGAGGTCGAGCCGGCCGTCGTTGTCGGCGTCGAAGGCGAGGACGTCGGCGAGACGGGTCTTGGGCAGGCCGGGAAGGGCCCACGGAGCGAAGCGGCCCCCCAGGTTGCGCCAGAGGGCGAGGCCCTGGCCGGCGGCGACGAGGTCCGGCAGGCCGTCGTTGTCCAGGTCGGCGCTGGCGAGGGCCTCGACGGGAGCGTTGCCTGTCAGCCCGGATTGCGCCGGTGCGGTCGGCGAAGCGGCCCTGGCGCTGGTTGTCCAGCCAGGCGATGCCGCCGGCGTGCGCCACGGCAAGGTCGACGTCGCCGTCCTGGTCCAGATCGCTCGCCACGAGGTCCCGGATGCCCGAGAGGGAAGCGCCGGGCAGAACCTGCTTGCCCACCTCTACGAGAGGCCCCTGGAGGCCGTTGCGGTAGAGCCCCATCCCCAGGACAAGATCGAGGTCCCCTTCGATGTCGAAGTCCAGCACGACGGCGGCTTCGCCTCCCGCGCCCGTCAGGCCGGCGGCGGCGGTGGCGTCCTCGAAGGCGCCGTTCCCCTGGCCGCGCCAGAAGGCGACGCGCCTGGCTCCGTAGCCGATCAGGTCGAGGTGGCCGTCGTTGTCGAGATCGGCGGCCAGCAGGCCGGTGACGCCCGCGGCCTCGGGTCCCGGCGCCGCCTCTCCGGCGGCCCGGCGCAGCTCCACGCGCGGGGTCTCGCCCGCCTTCACCCAGGCCAGGTCCGGCTTGTCGTCGCCGTCGAAGTCCCCGACGGCCAGCCCTTGACCGCGGCCGGCGGCGAGGACGGAGCCCTGGAGCTTCACCGGCAGCGGATCGCCGAAGGCGGCCGGCGGCGGCTCGGAGGCGAAGCGCTCGACCGGGACGCCGAGGATGCCGGGGGACAGCTCCTTGAGGCTCCCCTGGTAGGCGGGCGTGGGCTTGAGCACGTTTTCCAGGCGGACCGCCGGCACCCGGGCTGCGGCCAGGTCGCCGGACTCCAGAGCGGTCATCAGCGGTCCCAGGCCGGCCGCCACCTGGGGCGAGGGGGGATCGACCAGCTCGCGGACGCGCAGGAAGGCCCGCGTGGCCCCGGCGCGGTCCCCGGCCGCGATGGCCCGTTGCCCGGTCTGGAGCAGTACCACCAGGTTCTCCGGCCGCAGGCGAGTCAGGGCCGCCAGGGACTCCGCCAGCGCGGATGTGGCCTCGGGACCATCCCCCTGCGAGGCCTGACGGTACACGGCGTACCAGGCGTACAGCATGTTCGGGATCCGCCGCCGCGGCCTTGCGGTAGGCGGCCAGGGCCTCCTCGTCCTTGCCGCTCCACTGGAGCACGTCGCCCTGGATCATCAGCAGGTCGGCCCGTCCCGGCGCCTTGGCGAGGGCCTGGGCGATCTGTTTCGCGGCCTCCTCGCTGTCCTGCAGGCGCAGGGCGGCGATGGCGAGGTTGGCGTAGGGCAGCGGATCGGCGGGCAGGGCCTGCGCGAGCTTGCGGAAGGACTCGGCGGCTTCGGCCGGCTGCTCGTTCTCAAGCTGGGCGAGGCCCAGGTTGCGCAGCGTGGCGGCCTGATCGGAGACCGGCGCCGGAGCCGGCGTCACCGCCAGCGCCAGGAGGGCGAGGAGAGGGAAGGAGGAGGCGGCGAAGCATGGCGCGCATTGTAGCGGAGGGGCTGGTCCCGAGCCCTCACTCCCCGGCCTCCTCTCCCGACCCCTCCCTCCCACCCACACCGGGAGAGAGGGAGAGGTTAGTCAAGAAGCTTCTTTTGGCCTCTTTTGGCTAACTTCTCCTCCTCTCCCGGTGTGGGTGGGAGGGAGGGGTCGGGAGAGGAGGCCGGGTGGTGAGGGCCCGGGCGGGCGGGCTAAACTCCCCCTACCCATGAAACAGTTCGTAGCCGTACTCCTTGCCCTCCTGGCCCTCCCCCTGGCCGCCCAGCCGCCCCAGCGGAACGACCTTCCCCTGGTGGAACAGGCGGTCAAGAAAGCCCAGGCCGGCGATCTCCAGGGCGCCATCGCCCTCCTGGAGCCGCTCAAGGGTCTGCCGGGCGTCCATCCCGGCACGCTGTCGGTTCTGGGATCGCTCTACCTGGAAGCCGGCCGGGCCAAGGACGCGCTGGAGGTCCTCGGTCCCATCGCGGAGACGGAGGCGGCGGGGCCGTTGGTCCTTCAGAACGCCGCCCGGGCCGCGCTGGCGCTGGGACAGACGGACAAGGCCGAGGCCTGGCTGCGCCGCCTGGTGGCCAAGGCTCCCGGCTCCCCCGCCGCCCGGGAGCTGGGGATCCTGCTCGGCAGCCAGGCCCGGATCGCGGAGAGCTACAGCCTTCTCCGCCCCTGGGCCCTGGCGCATCCGGAAGACCAGGAGGCCCGCCTCTCCGCCGCTTTCGGCGCCATCGAGCTCGACCGGTCCCCCGAGGCGGAGGAATTGCTGAAGGGCCTGCCGGAGGACGATCCGCGCGCCCGGCTGCTCCGCGGCAGGCTGCAGCTCCTGAAGCGCGATCCCCGCGCCGCCATCGCCACGCTCGCGCCGCTGCTGCAAGCCGCGCCGCCCAACCTGGAGAGCGGCGCCCGGCGCGCCATGGCCGACGCGCACATCGCGCTGGGCCAGTCGGGCGAGGCGATCACCCTGCTCCAGGGCAAGGTCGGCCAGGATCCCTCGCTGGCCCTGCTGCTCGCCAAGGCCCATTTCAAGTCCGGCGATCCGGCCCAGGCCGCCGCGGTCCTGGAGCCCTTCGCGCTCAACCTCCTGGCCCGCGATCCGGCGACGGCCTCCGAGCGGGTGCTCACCAGCGACGTGGGCCTCGAATACGGTCAGGCCCTGGTGGCTCTCTCGAAGTGGCCGGAAGCCATCACGGTCCTGGAGAAGGTGACGCGCCTCGCGCCGCAAAGTCTCCAGGCCTGGCAGCTCCTCGGCCGCGCCCAGCTCGCCGCCGGCCGGCGCGAAGACGCCACGCGCTCCATGGAAAAGTTCCGCGAGCTTCAGAGCGCTCAGAAGGAAGTCATGGCGCAGGTGGAGGACGTCGACAAAGGGGTGGCGGACCCGACCGGGCGCAACCTCCAGCGGGCGGCGGATCTGGCCGCCTCCGGGCGGACCGACGAAGCCCTCGCCCTGATCCGCCAGGAGATCGGCTTCGCGCCGAACGATCCGAGGCCCCGGATCGCGGAGGTGAAGACGCTGCTGGCGGCGAAGCGGGCGGCGGAGGCGCTGAAGGCGGCGGAGGCGGGGCTGGCGGTGTTTCCGGGGAATGCCGAGCTGGTGCGTCTGCGGGAGGCGGCGCGGCGGCCGTAGGCCGCCGGGCCCTCACTCCCCTACCCCTCTCTCCCGACCCCTCCCGCCCTCCCTCACCGGGAGAGAGGGGACTTGAAGAAGCTGTTTTGCTTTTCTCCCTCCTCTCCCGGTGAGGGAGGGCGGGAGGGGTCGGGAGAGGAGGGCCGGGGTGGTGAGGGCTCGCAGGGCATGCCGCCCCAGCCACCACCTACTCCACGATGACCCTCTTATTCGCCGGCAACCCCTCATAGACCTGCACCTTCCCGCCCCGCCGCACGATCAGGCGGTCCACCTTGCCGGCCTTGCCGAGGCCGAAGTGGACCGTCAGGGCGTTCTGGGACTGGTAGGAGGAGCCGGTCTTCACGTCGCGGATCTGCCGCTTCCCGCCGGACTCCAGCTCCACCCGGGCGCCGACGCCGAAACGGTTGCCGGCGGACGCGGCGAAGTCCACCTGGAGCCAGTTCCCCCCGGCGCTCCGGTTCTCGTAGACCTCGCAGAGATCGTTCGAATTCCCGATCGTCACGTCGAGATCGCCGTCGCCGTCCAGGTCGCCGGTGGCGAGCCCCCGGCTGACGCGGACGACATCCATGCCGGTGGCCTTGTCTTCCCGGAACTTGCCGCCCCCCTGGTTCTCGAAGACCTGATTCCGCTGCGCGTACCGGCTTCCCTGCAGGAACTCGGCGGCGTTGTCGTTGATGTGCCCGTTGGCGATCAACAGGTCGAGATCCCCGTCCTGATCGAGGTCGGCGAAGGCGATGCCGAAGGCCAGGAACATCAGCGAGGGCTCGGCGATGCGGGCCGGGGAGCGGACGTCCACGAAGGCGCCGCCGCCCAGGTTGCGGTAGAGAGCGTTGGTCTCCAGCTCGAAGTTGGTGACTACGACGTCGAGCAGGCCGTCGCCGTCGTAATCCCCCAGGTCGGTCCCCATGCCCGCCTCGGGCTGCCCCGACTCCCCCACCGACGTGCCGGAAAGCAGCGAGATGTCCTCGAAGGTGCCGTCCCCCTTGTTGCGGAAGAGGAAGTTGGGCCGGGTGTCGTTGGCCACGTAGACGTCCTGCCAGCCGTCGTTGTCCACGTCCCCGAAGACCACGCCCATCCCGGGCGCCACCGCGCCGCCGAGGCCCAAGGCCCGGGTGGCGTCCTCGAAGGTGCCGTCCCCCCGGTTGCGGTAGAAGCGGTGGGGCTGGCCGTTGTAGACGTCCGGATGGCAGTAGCCGCGCAGGTTGCGCTGGCGGTCGCCGCAGAACTTGTGGTTGGCCGGCGAGAAATCGACGTAGTTGGCCACGTAGAGGTCGAGGTCGCCGTCGTTGTCCGTGTCCGCGAACGCGGCCGAAGAGCTCCAGAAGGGATCGCTGACGCCGGCCTTCGCCGTGACGTCGGTGAAGGTGCCGTCGCCGTTGTTCCGGAAGAGCTGGTCGTCGCCGAAGCCGGTGACGAAGAGGTCAAGGTCGCCGTCGTTGTCCACGTCCCCGGCCGTGCCGCCGTTGCCGTAGGTCGCGACCTTGATCCCCGAGCGCTCGGTCCAGTCGGTGAACCGGCCGCCGTCGTTGCGGAACAGCCGCGACCGGGCGGGTTCCCCCTGGTAGCCGGGGAGGCTGCCGCCGTCCACGAAGAACAGGTCCTCGTCGCCGTCGTCGTCGAAGTCGAAGACCACCACGCCACCCACCATGGTCTCCACCATGTAGCGCTGGCCCGAGCCGCCGTGGTGATGCCGGAAGTCGATCCCCCAGTCCCGGGAGACCTCATGGAGCTTGATCCCCTGGGCCTGCATAGGCGCAGCCCACAGGAGGAGAACGGCAAGAATCCTGCAGTGGAACATGAGCCCGGAGAGACTACCACGCACGCCTTCGGTTACGATCTCTCCACGGATGTACGCCATGAGATCCTTCCGCTTCGTCCTCCCGACAGTCCTGGTCCTGGCTTCGGCCCTCGCAATCCAGGCCCAGGAAGCGAAAAAGCCGGCGGTCCTGGTGCTGGAGTCGGTGAAGGTGGAGCCCGCCTCCCCGAAGGCGGAGACCCTCTGCCGGCTGAGCGTGACCCTGCGCAACTCCGGCGAGCGCCAGGCCTCGGCCATGGAATTCACCGTCAAGGTCAACGGCAAGGAGGTGCCGGCGTACAAGAGCCGGCTCTACCTGGAGCCGATCGCGCCGGGCGCCACGCGGGAGATCCGGCTCCTGAGCTTCTGGAGCACCGAGGCCGGCCGGCCGCTGCCCGCGGATGGCAAGCTCGCCCTCGAAGTCACCCTCGCCCGCGCCTCCTGGATGGGAAGGGAGGCGAAGGACGGCGCCGAGGTCTGGACTCCCCTGGGCGCGGCGGACGGCCTTCCCCTGACCCAAAGCCTCAGCTTCAACCTGGCGGGGAGGCCCCCCGGGTAGGAGGCCTGAAAGCAAGGACATCAAGGACCTAAGGGACATAAAGGACATAAACGACCTGAAGGACGAGCGCGTCCTTGTCCTTTGAGTCCCTTAGGTCCTTTATGTCCTTTAGGTCCTTCCTTTCCGGCTCAGCAGCGCCCCTGATCCCTTTGGAGATCCTGTCTTGCAACCTGGCCGCGAACGACGACTTGTAACTTCCGCCATCCTGCTGGGCTCCTTCCTGGCCGCCCTGGAGGCCACCGCCGTGGCCGCGGCGGTGCCGACCGCCGTCGGCGAGCTCGGCGGCGTTTCCCACTACAGTTGGGTCTTTTCCGCCTACCTCCTCACCTCCACCACCACGGTCCCCCTGTTCGGCAAGCTCGCCGACCTCTACGGCCGCAAGCGCGTGTACGGGTGGGCCGTGTTCTTCTTCCTGCTCGGCTCGGCCCTCTGCGGCGTGGCCCAGTCCTTCGGCCAGCTCGTGATCTTCCGGGCCATCCAGGGTGTAGGCGCCGGCGGCGTCATGCCCGTCGCCATCACCGTCATGGGCGACATCTACACCCTGGAGGAACGCGGGCGCATCCAGGGGCTCTTCTCCGGCCTCTGGGCCGCGTCCAGCCTGATCGGGCCGCTGCTCGGCGGCTGGATCACGGACGCCCTCTCCTGGCGCTGGATCTTCTACCTCAACATCCCCTTCGGCATGCTCTCGGCCTGGATGCTCCACCGCTGGCTGCGCGAGCGGAAGGCCCGCACCCGGCACAAGCTGGACATCCTCGGCACCGTCAGCCTGACGGCCTCCTGCACCTTCCTGCTGCTCGCCCTGATCGAGGGTCCCGGGGCCTGGGGATGGAGCGATCCGCGCACGCTGGCCCTGCTGGCGGGGACCGTGATCGGCTTCGCGGTGTTCTTCTGGCAGGAGCGGCGGACGCCCGAGCCCATGCTCCCGCTCGACCTCTTCCAGAACCGCCTGATCGCCGTCTCGAGCGCCGGCAACGCCTTGCTCGGCGCCCTGCTCTTCGCCCTCACGGCCTACATCCCCATGCTCGGCCAGGGCGTGCTCGGCGGCACGGCCGTGGACGCGGGCACCATCCTCGCTCCCATCCTCATCGGCTGGCCCATCGCCTCCACCCTCGCCGGCCGGCTGCTGCTGCGGGTCGGCTACCGGACGATGTCCCTATGGGGCGCCGTGCTGATCGTCGTGGGATGCACCATGCTCGTCATGCCGGGCCACAGCACCGTCAGGATGGCGGTGATGATCTCGATGATGATCATCGGCCTCGGCCTCGGCTTCATCTCCATGCCCTACATGCTGGGGGTGCAGAACGCCGTGCCGTGGAACCGCCGGGGTGTGGCCACCAGCTCCGTCCAGTTCTTCCGCAACATCGGCGGCGCCGTGGCCGTGGCCGCTCTCGGCGCGCTCCTGAACTCCCGCTTCCAGGCCCTGGCCGGCGCGGGCGCGGACGCCAATGCCGCCCTGGAGCCCGCCCTGCGCGCCAAGGTCGCGCCCGCGGTCCTCCAGCGGCTCACCGGCGCCCTGCTCTACGGCCTCCAGGGCGTCTTCGTGGCCCTCGCGGTCCTCGCGGTGGCGGGCCTGGTGGTGGCCCTGCTCTTCCCGCGCGGCAGCGCCCAGTCGCAGATGTATCGCGAGGGGGAACCGGTCGCGGAGGCGTAGCCCCGCCCCAAACTCTGGTCCGCTTCTTGCAGTCCGCCGATTCCATCAAAGGGGCACTACCGAGTGCCCTCAAGGAGGGATTGCATGCAATATCGGAGGATGTTCCTGTATTTCCTTTCGGCCGCCGCTCTTGGCGCGGCCACCGCGGCGCACGCGGCGCAGCCCAATTCGGGAACGGTAGCTCCGCCCAACGTCTCCGCGCAATGGACGGGCGGTCCTTATACCCTGGGCGTCCCCAGCCCCCTCGGATGCTTGACCCCGAGCAATCCGGCCTGCGACGCCTTCTCCCTGACCGTAAACCTCCCGTCCGGAGGCGGCTACCGCTTCTCGGTGGCGATCCAGAGCGAGATCGAGGGGGACGACTACGACCTCTACGTCTACTATCCGGACGGGACCGCGGCGGGCAGCTCGGCCACCGAGGGAGGGAACGAAGCGGTGGTGATCGAGCACACGAGCGCGCACGGCACGGGTCCCTATAAAGTGCGCGTGCTTCCCTATGCGGTCACCTCCGGCTCGACCTACCAGGGCGTCGCGCGCTCGACCAGCTCGGCCGCGATCGAGCCGGAAGATCCGAACGCCTGCCTTGAAGCGGTTCCCGCCGTGCTGGGAATCCCGGGCGTGACCGACCGCGGCCAGGCCGTCTCGCTCGACGTCGCGGTCCTCCTGGACGGCGTGAGCGTTTCGGAAGCCGACGCGATCATGGACCGCGCGGCGGTGTCCTACGCGCCGCTCAACGTCGACCTGAACGTCGTCTCGTACACCCCCGTGTCCTTCACCGGGACCGAGGGCGCGACGCACATCCAGCAGGCCAAGGATTACTTCGGCGGCTCACGGCCCGCCGGAGCGGACCTGGTGTACATCCTGACCAGCAAAGACCTCACCACGGACGGCGACACTTCGCTCGCCGGCCTGGCGGACTGCATCGGCGGCGTGCGGTTCGGCCATCACGCCTTCGCGGTCGGCGAGGCGGTGGGCATCACCGAAGCGGTCCTCGGGCCGTTCCGTCTGAACGTGGACGCGCACCCGGAAGTCGCGGCCCACGAGATCGGGCATCTGATGGGCGTTCACCATCACTACGCCAACTGCGTGGAAGGCAACCTCCAGGGCGATGCGGACGACCTGTCGCCCTGCACCCTGATGTTCAACTTCGTGGACTTCCAGTCGCTGAACTTCTCGGTGCTCGAAGGGGCCGTGGCCCGCGGCCACGCCGTCCAGTACGCCTCGCCGTAGCGGCAGATAGCGGCAGCCGGAGGTTCACGCTCAACCGCTCCCCTACCCCGGGGGGAGCGGTTTTCCGTTTCTGAGGGGACTCACGACGATCGTTCGTTCCCACCGCGAAGCCAGTCGGCACGGCTTCCCCAACAACCCAAAGATTCTCGTTCTTCATAGGAGACAGGAAGCATGTCCACGCTCGCCGCCCCGCAACTCGTCATCAACAGCCGCATGATCTATTCGAGCTGGATTCCGGCCGATCCCAAGGCCGCCGCCGCCCTCCTGCCGGCGCGGCTGAAGCCCGCGGACAACCACGCGATCTATATGAATCAATATGTCGTCGATTCCGCGGAGCAGACCTCCGGTTTCGGCGCCTATTCTCTGACCTACATGGGCCTCGACCTGGGCGGCCTGACCGCGCCGGACGGCGTCACGCCCGCCCGTTTCTTCACGAATTATTTCAACTCGTCGCAGGTGATGCGGGACTACGTGATCGAGCGCGGCGTGCCGGCCTCCGAAGGCCGGACCACGGTCGAGGTGCAGGGCCACGACCTCGAAGCCACGACCTACGTGGACGGCGTCGCCATCCTCCGCACCCGGGCGCGGGTGGGCAACAAGATCGGCGTGGTGGCGCGCGGCCATCTCACCTATGTGACGCAGCTCGGCGGCAGGCTCATCGCCGGCAACTACGCCTACATCGGCGAGCTGGTCGATCCCTTCGAGCTGAAGTCGGTGGAGTTCCTGGCCAAGGACCACCCGGCCTGGGCGCTGCGGCCCGCGCAGCCCTTCCAGCCGGTCGTGGCCTCCTCCTGGTTCGCGCCGAAGGACTCCTTCGTCTACCCCGGCGGCGAGCGGGAGATCTGAGCCGGTCAGGCCAGAGCGGGGAGACGGACCACGATCTCGCTGCCCTGGCTCAAGCCCCCGCTGTGCGCCTCGACCGCGCCGCCGTGCATCTCGACGAGCCGGCGCACCAGGGTGAGGCCGATTCCCAAACCTCCCTGGGCGCGGTCCCGCGTGCCCTCCACCTGGGCGAACAGATCGAAAATCCCCGGCAGCATCTCGGGCGCGATGCCGGCGCCGTTGTCCCTCACCCGCAGGACCGCGTGGCCGTCCCGGCGCTCGGCGGTCAGCTCGATCCGCCCGCCGGGCTCGGTGTACTTGGCGGCGTTGTTCAGCAGGTTGGAGATCACCTGCGCCACGCGCGCGGCGTCGGCCTCGACGCGGAGGGGCTGCTCGGGCATCTCGACCGTGAGGTCGTGGCGGCGGGCCTCGATCAGCGGACGGCTGATCTCGACCGCGGTCGAGACGACGCCGGCGAGGTCGAGCGGCTCCTTCCGCAACTCCAGCTTGCCCTGGCTGATCCGCGTCACGTCCAGCAGGTCGTCCACCAGCCGGATCATCTGGCGGACCTGGCGCTCCATGACCTCGCGGCTGCGGGCGACCACCGCCGGATCGTCCCCGCGCAGGGCGAGGATCTGCAGGCTGTTGTGGATGGGCGCGAGCGGGTTCCGCAGCTCGTGGGCCAGGGTGGCCAGGAATTCGTCCTTGCGGCGGCCGGCCTCCCGGAGCTCCGCCGTCCGCTGCCGCAGCGACTCTTCGAGGCGCTTGCGGTCGCTCACGTCGAAGAAGAGCACCACGGCCCCGGCCAGTCGGCCGTCGGCGTCACGGATCGGGGCCGCGCTCGCCCGCAGCCAGACCTGGGGGCCGTCGCCCCGCTGATACAGGAGCTCCTGCTCCTCGAGGACCTCGCCCTGGAGCGCCCGGGCCAGAGGATACTCGTGAGCCTCAAGGCGCCGTCCGTCCGGGTGGAGAGCGGCCCACTGCGGGTAGGACGCCAGATCCGGCGTCGAGATCATGGGATGGCCGAGGATCTTCTCCACCCATGAGTTGCCCAGCACGACCCGGCCGGAGGGAGCCTCGGCCAGCGCGACGCCGGCCGGGATGTGATCCAGGAGCGCCCGCAGGCGCGCCGATTCCAGCTCCGCTTTCAGCCGGGCACGGTGGAGCGCTTCGCAGAGGCCGCTCACGACGATACCGATGAGCACCAGCATGCCGAGGCGTACCCAATCCTCCGGCGCGTCGATCCTGAACGAATAGAGCGGCGCCAGGAGGAAATAGCTTCCGGAGAAAGCGCTGATCAGCGTGGACGACAGTCCCGGACCCAGGCCTCCATACCAGGCGCTCACCATGGGAGGCAGGGTCAACAGGATCAAAGGGGCGGCGTCGCCGAGCGCGCGGCCTAGCGCCAGGCTGGCGAGCACTCCCAGCAGCGTCGCCGCCAGGCTCAAGCCATAGCGCCAGCCCCAGGGGGCGTCGCCTCCGGGCTTGAGAGCGGCGGGAACCGCGGACAACGAGCCAGAGCTCAACGAGGGGAAACCTCCTGGTCCGTGAATGTCGACCGAGCGAGTATAACTCCCGTGGGTAGAGGGAGATTCCCGAGGCTCCCCGGGGGCCTACCTCCGGAGGCGGCTCCCTCCCCGCCTGCCAGGAAGGCGCCACCACCCCAAAAGATATGGGAAGGTTTTCGCTTTGGCGAGAGATTGCGATCAGGAGCGGGATCAGCTCCTTCTCTGGTATCGATGCAAAGGATGGGAGGGTCCTATGAAAATCTTCCTGAAACTCCTCGTAGGGGCGGCCCTGGCGGCGGGAGCTCTGCTCTTCTGCGCCGCGCCGGCCCCGGCCGAGATCCGGCCTTCCTCGGACGTCGTCCTACCGTACTTCGAGGTCGACCTCCGCGGCGACCACGACATCTGCCGCACCACCCTGTTCGCCATCTGCAACGACGGCGACGAGCCGGTGGACGTGCGGCTGACCGTCCGCACCAACTGGGGCATCCCGGTGCTGGACGTCAACCTGACGCTGCAAGGCGACGAGGTGAAGACGGTCAACCTGCGGGACTGGCTGGAGACCGGCGTCCTGCCCGACCGCACGCTTTCGCCCGAGGAGCTGGCGCACCTGCGGGCCGCCCTGTCGGGAAAGGCCTCGCCCCGTGACCAGCTCTTCTACTCCACCGAGGTGACGCCCGACCTGGCCGTGGGCGCCATCTCCTTCGACTCCCAGGGCGGCCCGGTCCGGCCGGACTGTCCTCTGGGGCGACTACTTCATCGTCGATCCGGCCATCGGTTTCGTCCAGGGCGAGACCCTGGTGGATGTCGACCCGGCCGTGGAATGCCTGCCCAAGTGCGACCGCCACGGCATCCGCTTCCTGACCGACGGCCCCTTCGCCGGCGGCACAGAGCTGATGTTCTGGACCGACCGCGTGGGCGTGCCCTCCAGCACGCCGCAGCTCGCCGAGCCGCAGAAGGTCAAGGCCCAGGCCAAGGTCTATGACGAGGCCGGCCACGTGATGGAGCAGTGGGATTTCGAGCTGATGCCGCTGGAGCGGGTGGACATCGGCGGCATGCTGCCGGACCAGCCGTTCGGCTGGCTCGACATCGTGACCGACGAGGACTCATTCATCACCGGCCACTTCAGCGCCACCGACCGCTACAGCGCCTCGCTCCACGCCTACTGCCTGCCGGAGGAGGTCCAGCCGGCCGGCCCGGGCATCCGGATCGACAAGCTGACCAACGGCGCCGCGGCCGACGTGCCGCCCGGCCCGAACATCCCGGTCGGCGGCAAGGTCGAATGGAGCTATGAGGTGACCAACACCGGCGACACGAAGTTGGACGGCATCGTCGTGACGGACAGCGACGGCGTGACGGTGAGCTGCCCCGGCGACCACCTGGAGCCGGGCGAGTCGATGACCTGCACGGCGTCCGGCGTGGCCGTCGCCTGCCAGCACTCCAACCGCGCCTTCGCTGACGCCACCCCGCCCACCGGCGGTCCGGTGAGCGACAGCGATCTCAGCCACTACTACGGCGAGGAGAGGGGCGCGCTCAGCCTCGAGGCGATGATCAACGGCGAGGACGCCGACTCTCCGCCGGGTCCCGAGCTTGTCGTGGGAGCCGACATGGGGTGGACGTACGAGGTCGCCAACACCGGCGAGCACACCTTGTCCGGCGTCCGGGTGACGGACCAGCACGGGTCCGCCGTGACCTGCCCCGCCGCCACCCTGGCGCCCGGCCAGAAGATGACCTGCGCGGCCGGCGGCAAGGCCGCCCTGGGCCAGCACACCTTCACGGCCACGGCCACGGGCAAGCCGGAATGCGGCCCGCAGGTTTCCGGCAACGATCCCACCCATTACTACTGTCCGGCTCCGCAGCCGGGGATCGCCATCGAAAAGATGGTCAACAGCCAGGAGGCCGACACGCCGCCCGGACCGAAACTCATCAAAAACAGCACGGTGGCATGGACGTACGCGGTGACCAACATCGGCGGCACCGTCCTCAGCTCGATCGGGGTCACGGACAGCCAGGGCGTGCCGGTGACCTGTCCGAAAACCACGCTGCAGCCGGCCGAATCCATGATCTGCACGGCCAGCGGCAAGGCGGTTACCGGCGAGTACTGCAACGTCGGCGTCGCCGCGGGCAAGGGCCCGGGCAACGTCGAGGTCTCGGCCGGCGATCCGGCCTGCTATTTCGGCATCTGGCCGGACGTGCAGATCGAGAAGCTGACCAACGGCCTGGACGCCGACACCCCCAAGGGTCCCGACATCCAGGTCGGAGCCGCCGTGCAATGGTCCTACGTGGTGACCAACACCGGCGACGTGCAGCTCACCGACGTGGCGGTGACGGACAGCCGCGGCGTGACGGTGACCTGTCCGAAGACCAGGCTCCCGGCGGGCGAATCCATGACCTGCACGGCCAGCGGCACGGCGGCGCCGGGCCAGTACAGCAACCTCGGAACCGTGACCGCCAAGGCCGCGGACTCTCCCGACCTCACGGCGTCCGACCCCAGCCACTATTACGGCGCGGCGGTGGGGAACCAGGGCTGCACGCCCGGCTACTGGAAGAACCACACCGATTCCTGGCCGCCCACGGGCTACACGACCCAGCAGGCCGTGCTGACGGTGTTCAGCGAAGCCTGGCGGTACCCCGCCCAGGGCCAGTCGGCGCTGCACCAGGCCCTCGGCTTCGGCGGCGGGCCCGGGGTGGAAGGCGCGGCGGAGATCCTGCTGCGCGCCGCGGTGGCCGCGGCGCTCAACGCCGCCCACCCCGGCGTGGCCTATCCGCGTCTCGCCGGCGAGGTGATCGCCGACGTCAACGACGCCCTGCTCAGCGGCAACCGCGACACGATGCTGGCCCTGGCGGCGGCCCTGGACGCCGACAACAACCGGGGCTGCCCGCTGAGCTGATGAAGCCAGGCGCCGGTCTTCCCTCCCAGCCGGCACCTCCCGGCGGCCCCTCCGGGCCGCCGGTTTTTTGTGCTTTCACCCCGCGAGGTAGGTCCCCGGGCCACCCCGCGGAGCGTGGCGGCGAAACCCCTGCGGACGGACAATGCAATCGAAAACAAAGGAGGGCCGCCATGGACACCGTCGCCTACGAGAGATGGAACGAGCGGGAAGACGCCGACGAGAGGGGCCTTCTCCCCCACGGCCCGGTCGCACGGGCGACCTTCATCCCCCTGGACGAGGAGCTGCTCGTCTTCTGCCCGGAGTGCTTCGAGACGGCCGAGACCTTCAACCGGATCAGCCACCGGGACTGGTGTCTGTACGACGGGCCGGTCCCTCCGGAAGAAGCGCTATAATAGGACCGGTCTGAAAGTTTGAAGGGCGCCCGCCGGCCGCCCCTGCACAAATGGAGGACGGAGTATGTCCTCGCCAAGGATTCCGGATGGAACCGTGCAGGGTCGGTCAGCGGGCGTTCCGCTTACAGCGCGAAGGCGTACCCCACCTTGAAGAAGAACGCCCGCTCCCTCTCCGTCAGGCTGTAGTCGACGGCTCCCGCCCGGTCGTCCGTGTAACCCAGGAAGAGCACCGTCTGCGAGTTCAGCTTGTAGGCGAAGAGGAGCTGCGTGAAGAAGGTCTGCGTCTCGGGCTCGATGAACGGACGGAGGACGTCCCGGTAGAGCGCCGGGTCCTGTTGCAGGTCCAGGTACTGGAAGATGCCGCGCACGAAGCTGCGCACGTTGAAGTTGTAGATCAGCCGGAGCTGCGTCAGGTTGGCCTCGAACAGCTCTCCCCCGTCCACGTCCAGGCGCTGAAAGGTGTGATCGATCTTGGCGTTGACGTGGCGGCCGATCTTGAGCTCGGCGCTGGGAAGGAGCAACAAGTCGTCCGCCGGCTGGTTGTTCGTGAAGTCCACCGTCTCGCCATAGTCCACGTAGAGGGAGTACTGCCCCACGCGGTTGGGCTGGATCTGGGAGTAGATCTCGTACCGGTTCATGTCCTCATAGAGCCTGGGCTCGAACCGGTCGACGAAATTCGTGTTGTTCTCGATCGAGATCTCGACCAGCGACTGTAACGGGCCGGAGAGGTTGACGTACAGATCCAGCCCTTCGTCCGTGAGCTGGCCCGAGTGGTCTTCGGTCCTCCCGCCGCTGAAACCGAGGTTGATCTGCGTGTACCAGTCCTGACCCGGCTCGCCCCAGAAGTGGCGCTGCAGATTCAGCCGCCCCTCCCGGAAGTCCACCCGCGGAATGAACCCGGCGTCGGCGCGGAACTCGGGCTCCCGGTCGTTGTAGCTGAGCTGCCAGGACCAGTCGCGGTCGTCGTGAAAGTAGCTCGCGTACAGTGCGTCGCCCTGAAAGGCGTCCGTGAACCTCTGGTCGGCGGGAAGCTGGGCCAGCACCTGGCCGGGATAGAGGGTGTCCGAGCGCAGGAACTGCACCCGCATCGTGTCCGACGGGCTGAAGCGCGCGAAGCCGTCGATCCCCGCGACCCGGTTGTAGTACTCGCCGTCCCCCTCGCGGGCGGTGTAGAGCAGGCCCACATTGGAGCCCGACCCGACGTCCCGCCGGTAGCGGACGACGCCCGTGGTCACGATGTCCTCCAGCTCCACGTTGAAGGACCCCTGGTTGCCGGGGATGGTCAGGAACTGGCTTTCGACGTCGTCCTCGGCCAGGAAGACGCCGAAGGCGTTCTTCCCCTCCTTGCCCGTGACCTTGCCGCCCCACTTCGGATCGATGACCGTGCGCGTGAAGACCGCGTCGAGCGGGGTGGCGAAGAAGTCGATCCCCTCCAGGAAGAACGGCCGCTTCTCGGGGAAGAAGAGAGCGAAGCGCTCGTTCACGCTGAGCTGCGCCACGTCGGCCTCGACCTGGGAGAAGTCGGGGTTGAACGCCGCGCTCAGAGTGACGTTGGGCGTGACGCCCCAGCGCGCGGTCACCCCGGCCTCCACCTCCTCGTCGCCGGACTGGAGGGGGCCGGGCTGTCCCGACCCGGACGCGGCCACGTCGCTGCGGTTCGCCGTGACGGTGGGCGTGACCTCCAGGTTGCGGCCCGGCTCCAGAGCCTCGAAGCCGGTGACCTTGACCACCTGGCAGAGGACGCAGGAGTTGCTGCGGTCGCGCCGCGCCGCCGCGATGCGGTGGCGGACGTTGCGCGGATAGGAGCGGCCCACGTCGAAGCCCCAGGTCTGGCTCCCGGCCGTGCGCGGGAAGCGGATCTGCTCCAGGGGGATCGCCATCTCCACGATGTAGCCCTCCGCCGTGACCTGGCCCGCCGAGTCCCAGATCATGTCGAACGACCAGTCCTCGATCCCCTCGTTCTGGCTGAACACGGCGTCCGCCTGCACGCCCAGCGGATTGACCCGGAACTGGAAGCCGCGGCGCTCGTCGTTGAAGGTGTCGATCATCAGCACGATGTGGTCGTCCTGGATGAACGTCTCGATGAGGTCGCGGTCCATGATGTGGGCGCGGATCTCGGCGGGACGGGGATCGTAGGCCTTGAAGGCGACGTAGAGGTTGTCGTTGTCGTAGGTCACGAGGAAGTCCGTCTTGACCGGCGGCTCGGCGTTGTCGCCCGGCTGCCACTCGTAGGGGACGTCGAACGTCAGCGCCGTGCCCCAGGCCGGCTCGTCGAGCTTGCCGTCCACCGCGATCTTGGAAGCGGCGCGCTGGACCTCGTAGCGGCGGAGATCGGCCGTTCCTCCCGGCGCCGGCGCCGGGGACTGGGCGAAGGAAGCCGCCGGCAGGAGCAGCAGCGATATCAAAGCAAGGGAACGCACCATAAAGCTCCTCATCCTCATCTCTTCTCTTAGTTGCGCGACGATTCCGGGTTGAAGAAATCCAACCGGGGGATTCTACGGGGACGGCGGGACGAGGTTTCAGGCGAAGAGAAACCGGCCCCACGACGCAGGCGAGATTTTACAGGCCGTTTACGCCTTCGGACTCACCTGTTGCCTGGCTATAGGAGCGGATAGGCGATACGGGGTGAACGTGAGCCCCGGTCGCCGGATCAGCAGTCTCACTTAAAGAGGTTCCGCCAGGAACCTGTACCCCACCCACGGCTCCGTGCCGATGTAGCGCGGATTGGCCGGATCGGGCTCGATCTTGCGGCGCAGCGAGCCGACGTGGACGCGCACCGTGTCCGTCATGGTCGCCGGCGCCCCCTTCCAGACCGTCGCGATGATCTGGCGCAGCGTCACCGGCCTCCCCGCCTGCGCCGCCAGCAGCTCGAGGATGGCGAATTCCGTGGGCGTCAGGCGCACGTCCCGGCCGTTCTGGGTCACGGTGCGGCGGCCGCGGTCGATCTCCAGATCCGGAAAGCGGAGAACTTCCGGCGCGGCCCCGGCGCCGCTGCGGCGGATCTGCGTGCGCACCCGGGCCAGCAGCTCGCGGAGGGAAAAAGGTTTGCTGACGTAGTCGTCCGCTCCGAGATCCAGGGCGCGCACCTTGTCCTCCTCCTCCTCGCGCACCGAGAGCACGATCACCGGCGTCTGGTCCACCCGGCGGACGGCGGCGATCACGGCGTGGCCGTCCGCGCGGGGCATCGCCAGATCGGTGATCACGAGATCGGGCCGGCGCTCTTCGAAGACCGCTTTCCCTTCCACGCCGTCGGCGGCGGCGACCGCGTCATAGCCGGCGAGGGCGAGCTCGCGGACGAGGGTCTGCCGAATGGAAGGATCGTCATCGACGACGAGGATCAGGGGATTCGGACGGCTCACGCTCCCTCCTCCGGCGGCTCCGGGGCCGCGGGCAGGATCACCCGCGCTATCGTACCGCCTCCCGGCCGGTCGAGCAGCACCAGGCTGCCGCCGTTCGTCTCGGCGAAGCTGCGGGCGATGCGGAGCCCGAGGCCGCCGGAGGCGCTCTCCGTGAATTCTCCTCCGCGCCAGAGGCGGACGCTGGGCGGCAGGCCCGGACCGCGGTCCCGCACCTCCAGGAAGACGCGTTCCGGCGACTCGGGATCGCGGGCGGCGTCCAGCTCGATGGGCTCTTTCGGCGGCGCCGCCCGGGCGGCGTTCTCCAGCAGATTCACCAGGATCTCCAGAGTCAGCGAAGGATCCGTCCAGAGGTCCGGGCAGAGGGGCTCCACCCTTGCCGCGACAGGCCGGCCGTCGAGGATGGACGACAGGCTCTCGCGGGCGGCGCGGAACAGGCTCCCGGGCGGCACCGGCTCGGGACGGGGACGCGCCACGCCCGCCTCCAGCCGCGCCAGGGCGAGAAGATTGTCGATGCGGCGGGCCAGGCGCTCCCGCTCCAGCGAGAGCCCGCGGACGCTCGCCAGCGCCTCGGGACGGTCCGCGAGCTGGCGGTCCAGGCTCTCGATCTCCAGGCCCATGGCGGTCAGGGGCGTCCGCAGGTCGTGCGAGACCGCGCGCAGCAGGGACGTCTTCAGGGCTTCGCTCTCCTTCACGCCTTCCAGCCAGGCGGATTCGGCCAGCAGCCGTTCGCGCTCCACCGCCAGGGAAAGGAGACGCCCCGCGGGCTCCAGCACGGACCGGGACGCCATCTCTCCCCGCGCCACCAGGACGCCGTTGAGCGTCCCGCCCACCTGGAGCGGGATGTAGACGGTCCGGAGCCCGGCGGGAGCGGTGGCGACGACCTCGCGGGCCTTCAGCGCCCGCTCCAGCAGGGCGGAATCGATCTCCAGGCGCTCGTCGCCGATGACGCTGACCGGTGGCCCGACGCCGTCGATGAGAAGCGTTCCGGCCTCGGCGCCGATCGCCTGGAGCGTCCGCGCCGCCGCGTCGCCCAGCACGCCGGGCCGCTGGCTGACCGTGAACAGGCTGAAGCAGAGGTCGTAGAGGATCTCCACCTCGCGCCGGCGCCGCTGCGCCTCCGCGGCCTGGCCGCGGGCGGTGGCCACCAGGCGGCTGGCCAGGGTGGAGGCGGCCAGAAAGGCGAGCAGCGCCACCCAGTGCCTCGGGTCGGCGATGGCCAGGGTGCCGAACGGCGGCAGGAAGAAGAAGTTGAAGCACAGCATGGCCGCCACCGAAGCGGCGGCCCCCACGGCCCATCCCCCCCAGGCGGCGAGGCCGAGGACCACCACCAGGAAGAAGAACCCGATGGTCGTGGCGTCGGCCCCGGTCCCTCTGCCGATCGCGGTGACCAGCGCGACGGCGAGAGGGATGGCGGCCCAGGTGAGAGCGCGGGATCGCATCCGGATCATTTTTATCCGGCAGAGTAACGGGTTAGGAAGATCATTGGCACCGCTTCTAGGATCAGGTGGCCCGTTGCCCGTTACCCGTAGCCGCGATCACCAACCTTATCCGGTGAAGACGAACGCGCTTCTACCCCTCGCCCTTCCACAGTCGTACAGTGAAGCTCTCGCCGTCCTCGATCAAATCGGGTTCTGTGCCGTTGTGCGCCAACATGCCCTTAATTATTTTGCGCGGGACCCCCATACCCATGTGCTCGAGGTATCCATAATCTCGCATTGTGTCCTTGAGGAGCTGATTCCTCGCGGCACGACATCCGACGCGCATTCTCGTCGGTGTGATTCCATTGGGGAGGCGGCCGGGCGAGATGATCTCTAGACGATCCTCATAAATGGATAGCTCGATATCGGTGGCCGACAGCAGGTAGTCCCGATGGACGAGGGCATTGACGAGAGCTTCTCGAAGAGCCTCTTCTGGATAGCTCCGACGCTCCTCCCGGCGTACGCCTCCGGATAAGCGAGCCGTTACCTCGATGTTGCGGCGACAGAAGTCTATCGCTTGTTCGACCAGCCCGTTCTCCACCAGACCGTGAGCTCCGAAGAGCGGAGTCATGGGACCTCTAACTGTCGTCCGCTCCTTGGATGCATAGTCCTTTTCACGTCCGGGATAGGAGACGGCATCGATCCCGGCCTGAGGCAAAAACCGGTTCGGATTGTTCCCAAACAACAGGAGACCGGCGATCGTTGCCTCCACACGCTCCTGTCCATCCGCCATGAATTCAGTGTTGATCAACAGAGATTTCCAGCCGTCTTCATCGTCCTCTCCGGGAGCCTCCTGTTGACGGACCCGCTCAAAGTAGTCTTTGAGACGGCGGCGGTCTAAATCCGCGAGAGAACTTCCAGAAACCGGACGGAGCTCCAGTCGAAAGGCACCCCGCTGCTGAAAGAGGCGTGCCAGCTCTTCCTGGCTGGGCTCTCGGCTCTGAGTGCCGACTCGGATATAATAGGTTCGGTGATTGTCATGCCATAGCTCGTGGACACCCCAACCGCGACCAACCTGAACGATTGCGACGTGCTTTCCTGGCTCGACGTCTTTGACGATCTCGAAATAGGGGATCAATTCGGGTCGGATCTTGTCCCGGCAGACGGTCATTACCCACTCTTCGAGCTTGGGGCGCGTGATGCCGGAGACCGTGCCGTCATCTTCAACCCCCAGGAGAACCTGGCCGCCTTCGAAATTGGCAAATGCGATCAGCTCTTTGGCCAGAGAGCGTGGTTCGATGGTGTCACGCTTGAACTCGACACCGGAGCTCTCGCCGTTCCGGAGGATTTCCAACAGCTCGGTCTTTGTCATTCCTGTCCTTTTTCAAAAGCCGTACTTGAGGCGACGCATCTCGAAAGCCTCTTTGCCGCCTTCCAGCAACTCTTCGACCAACTCCCGAACGGGACGAGCGTCGATGGAGCCCAGATGACTTTCCAAGATCGCAGCCCTACCCTGACCAGCATCTCCCGATGGAGTCAAGCCGATGATCAATTCGGCATCGCCCAGCACAGGGATATTCGCGTTGTGAGTGGTGAACACGAACTGCCGGCGGCGCTTCTCTTCCCGCATCTTGGGGACGACACCGTCCGTGATGAAGCGGTTGTCGAGATCGTCCTCGGGCTGGTCTACGACTAGAGGGGCATCGGATTCGAGGAGGAGGAGGAGGAGGATTGCCGTGGCCTTCTGGCCGGTTGAAAGATTGCTCAGCAAACTCCAAGACTCCGGCAGTCCTTCGGGTGCCACGTTGAGCTCGATCCATGTCGTTGGCGTGAGGTCGAGCTCTTCTATCTCCATGCAGACACCGGGCTCGATCTGGGCCATTCGGTCCGCCTGTGATGGAGTCAGGCCGTATTGCTGAATCAAGGAATCCCGGCCTGTGCGGCACGCCATCGCCAGAGAGGTCAGGGAAAGGTCTGGGCGCTCCTTCAGGGCTTCGATGATCTTCGCGAGTTGCCCGCCCACCTTCTCGCGAAGCAGTTGGAACAAAGGCTCCCGCTCTCCTGCATACAGGACCTCGACCCGCACACGTCGCGCGAGTTGCCGGCTGACCTTTTTGGCCGCTTTCCGGAGCTGTTCGTACTCTTCACGCTTCAAATCCTCCCATTCCACAAGCAGGTTCCGCCGGTGGTCGGCATATTCCTTCTCGTCACGCCGGAGGGCCGTTTCTCTCTCCTTGAGGGGCCGTAGGTCTTCGATCTGCCGGCGCAGCCGTATGAACTCCTCTCCATCCACTTTGGACTTCTGAAGCTCGCGAAGGATCTGTTCGTACTCGGCTTCTACCGTCGCCTTGCGCTGCCCCCAACGGCCTCGCAGATCGCCGAGCTGCTGCTCCGCGCGCTCGGTCGCCGTACGCAGTCGCCCCGCGATGTCCGTTAGGTCGGAATTGAAGTCGGACAGCACTCCGCCGGCCTCAGACAGGATCTCCTGCCCCGGTAGGCCTTCCAGGGCCTTGGGGGAGAGGAATGCCCGATCGATAGGCAGGTTCCTCTGGAACTGGTCCAGCACCGAATTGAAAGGAGTAATCCGTTCGGAGGCAGTCCGCAGGACACGCTCCTCTCGGACGAGGAGGCTCTGTTCCTTCAACCGTTCTTCGAGGCCTGCCTCTCGAAACCTCATGAGCGTCTCCTCGAGACCCGGTAACGCTGCAAGCCGCTCCTCGATCCGGTCCAGTTCCTTTCGGACGTCCAAGATGCGAAATCTTGATCTCTCCAACTCCCTCAGCAACTCTCCTTTGCGGCGTGCGAGGGCAGCGTCGCGCTGGACAAAGCGTTCCAGGAGACGCGTCAACTTCTCGGGGCTCTTCGTCAACTCGGAGATCTCGTGCTGGCCATAGACTTCGACACCTGACAACACATCGGAAGGCTTCAGAGGAGTGACGTTCCCCGTCTCGTCGCGGACCACGGGAGGATTAGGAATCGTACGCTCAACGAGGTAGTAGCGCTTTATGGGATGGTGAGAGCGGATCAGCAAGGAGATCTTGGTCCCGCTCTTGAGGACTTGCCGTACAATTCCTTCGTGAGACTTGCGGGAGTCTTCCCCCACGGGATTCAGGCCAAGGACGTACCGTAGGCTTTCCAGAACTGTCGACTTACCCGCGCCTCTGCCTCCAATCAGCACGTTCAGGTTTTCGTTGAAATGAACGGCTACCTCGTCAAGAAATCCTCCCTGCCAGGCCATCGCGACGAGCTCCGCATGCTCTTCGGGCTGTGGATCGCTGTTCAACCGGATCCGGGAATCGGGATCCAGGAAAGCCTGCCGCAATCCCTCTATCGAGACTTCTGACATCTTGATCAGACACGTTGCCGCAGGATCTTTCAGATCCTCGGGTTCCGTGACATCCTTTGCATTCACGACCGCGACTGCCACGCCCGGTGCGGCGCCGGGCTCTCTCTGATAATCGGTGTTCTTGTTCCGGAGGATCGCCTGCCATTCGTGCGGCACATCAGCTAGTGGGCCAGGAATTTGTATGGCCAATAAGTTTGGATCCTTCCACAGCTTGATTTTTGCCTGTCCTGATAGGGCTCTGAAAAGACCGTTTTCGTGCGTCACGTGGGCAGCAATCGTCATTCCCCCTTGTGCCCGGACACAGGCCAGGAGCTCGCTAAACGATTTCTCGCTATGCGTGGGAGACGGAGTCGGATCTCGGATGCCGAGCTCACCCAGGTAGCGGCCCAGCTTGTCTACCGGCGTATCCGTAGCATAGATACAAAGAACGTGGATACCTTCACTCGATGTGGCCTCGAAGCCGGGGAAGACATGGATACCAGCTCGGTGGGCTGCGCTGCGGATCGCGTCGACCTCTCCGACATGATTATGATCCGTAACGGCCAGGACCTGCACGTCCAAGGCATGGCACTTGGCGATCAGGGACTCGATGTAGCTGCGCTCATCAAGCCCGTGATCCTGCCCGCGGTACCTGCGCAAGTACGAGGAGGGATTCACCTGCAGAGCACAGCGATAGAACTGTGCTCCTTTGGGGAGCGCCAAGGCTCGCGTCAAGGGCTCCGGCAGATCTTTGTGGATCGGGCCTGTCATGCGTGTCCTAGTTTCCCGGCCGGATGCTTCGCTGGCGGGCTCTCGGACAACTCTATGGTGGGATTCCCTACGGCGCAACCCGTCTGAAAGCGCTGAAGGAGGAGCTGTGGCTCACCCCGCGACCCGGAACGCGAAGCCCGGCCACCAGAAAACCGCCCTGCTCAACGAGGAAGCGGTAGTCGCCCGGCGTGAGCAGGGAGGAGTCGAGGCCGGTGGCGAGGGTACTGGCCGGGCCGGGGGAGACCTTCTCCCAGGTCCATATGGCCGCAGCTATCCCGGCCGCCCGCAACCTCGGGTAAACTGATGCGGATCATCCGCCCATGCATCGCGCCGCCCGGCTCCTCTGCGTCCTCCTGTGCGGGCTCGGCCTCGCGGGCGCCGCCGTGGCTTCGGCGCCCCCGGAGCGCGGCTTTCCGCTGATCCAGGCGTACGTCCCCACGGAACGCGACGCCAGCACCCAGAGCTTCGGGATCGCCCGCGATCCCCAGGGCCTCCTCTATGTGGCCAACGGCGCCGGCGTCCTGATCTACGACGGGGCTTGGTGGCGGCGGATCGAGGCCGGACGGGGCAGGACCGCCTTCTCCATCGCCAGCGACCCGGCCGGACGCATCGCCGTCGGCGGCCTCGACGAGCTCGGCTATCTGGAGGCGGACGCCGGCGGGACCCTGCGCTTCGTCTCCCTGCTTCCCCTTCTCCCGCCGGAGCAGCGGGACCTCGGGCAGATCGTCCACGTCCACCCCACCCGCGCCGGGTTCGTCTTCCTGACCACCCATTCGCTGCTGGGCTGGGACGGCAGGACGATCGTCACCCTCGCCACCTTCCCGGACGAACGGCCCTACGCGGAGACCTTCCCGGTGGGAAGCGAGATCTACCTGTGGTCGCGCGACGCCGGGATCTCGCGGCTGGCGGAGACCCGGCTCGTCCCCGTGCCCGGAGGCGAGGTGTTCCGCGGCCGGCGGGTGGACCTCCTGCTGCCGGACGGCCGCGGCCTGCTCGTCTCCGTGCGCGGCGAAGGCCTGTTCCGGCTGGTGGACGGCCAGGTCACGCCGTTCGCCCCCGAAGCCTCCCGGTGGGCGGTCGCCAAGCAAGGTCAGCGAAGGCCTGCGGCTCACCGACGGCCGCTGGGCCCTGGGCTCGCTCATGGGCGGCGTCCTCCTGCTCCGCCCGGACGGCACGGTGGACCAGGTCATCGACACCGCCGTCGGCCTCCCCGACGACTTCGTCAACGGCATCGTGGAGGACCGCGAAGGCTCCCTCTGGCTGGCTCTCAACAGCGGCCTGGCGCGGATCGAGGTGGCTTCGCCCCTCTCCGTCATCGACCGCCGCTCGGGATTGCAGGGGAGCGTCTATACCGTGACCCGCCACCAGGGAGACCTCTGGGTGGGCACCTCGGCGGGCCTCTTCACCACCCGGGGCGTGCCCGCGTCCGCCGGGCCGGAATGGAGCCGGACGACCCACGTCCGCGCCGTGCCGGGGCTGTCGACCTCCGTCTGGAGCTTCCTCTCCGTGGACGGCGATCTCCTGGTGGGGGTGGCCTACGGCGTCTATCAGCTCGACGGCGGCGGCAGCCTCCAGGCGGTGCCCGGAACGGAGAACGACGTCGGCTACGTCCTCGCGCGCTCCCGGAGCGTCCCGGACCGGGTCTGGGTGGGAGGGGAGGACGGCCTCACCGCCATCCGGCGGGACGGCGCGGGATGGCGCTTCGAAGGCAAGGTCGAGGGCATTCCCGGCGACGTGCGCACCATCGTCGAGAGCGCCGGCGGCGTCCTCTGGTGCGGCACCACGATCGACGGCGCGCTCCGCGTGGACGTCCCCGCCGGCTGGCCCGCGGAGCGCGCGCGGGTACGGCAGTCGTCCAGGGGGGAGAGAGCCGCACCTTCCGCATCGGGGCCACTCGGGGGCCGCATCGTGGCCACCCGGGACGGCCGCCTGCTCCGCATCGACGAGGCGCGGAACCAGTTGGTGGAAGACCCGGCCCTGGCGGGCATCCGGGGCGACAGCCACTTGTATGAGATCGCCCAGGATGCTCAGGGGAACCTCTGGATGAACACCCGTCCCCCCGCCGTGGCGCCGCGCCTGGGGGACCGCTGGTCTTCCGAGCTGCGCTCCCTGGTGGAGGTGCAGGCGCGGGAAGTCGAGAAGATCTTCGCGGAGCCGGACGGCACCGTCTGGCTCGGTGGCGAGAGCGGCCTCTTCCGCTACGCCGGGCTCTCCGGCCAGCGGCAGCGTCCCCTGCCGGCGCCTCTCCTGGCGCCGATCGGCACCGGCGGCGACAAGCTCCTCTTCGGCGGCGCGCCCGGCGCCGTCCCCCAGCCGGCGGAGCTGCCGTCGGACGTGCGGCGCCTGCGGATCGAGTTCGCTCCCGTCTCCTTCCGCGCCGGCCTGCGCTACCAGACCCGCCTCGATCCCGAGGACGCCGACTGGAGCGCGCCCATGGCGGAGCCCTTCGCGGAGCTGACCCGCCTGCCGCCGGGCGCCTACACCTTCCGCGTGCGCACCGTGGGTCCGAGCGGCGAGATCGGACCGGAAACCTCGTGGTCCTTCCGCGTCCTGCCGCCCTGGTACCTGACGCCCTGGTCCCTGATCCTCGGTTTCGGGATCGCCATCCTGGGCATCCGCGGCTACGCCTGGCAGCGCCACCGGAAGCTGCGGCAGCGCACCGAGCGCCTGGAGACGCGCGTGGCCGAGCAGACGGAAGAGCTGCGCAAGACCGTCCAGGAGCTGCGCCACGCGCACGAGAACCTGGCCTCGGCCAACACGCGACTCGAAGAGCTGTCGCTCCAGGACGAGCTGACCGGCATCGCCAACCGGCGGCGTCTCCGGCAGCGACTGGACGACGAATGGAGCCGCGCCCGCCGCAGCGGCACGCCGGTGGCCTTCGCCCTGGTCGACCTCGACTTCTTCAAGCTCCTCAACGACTCCCGCGGCCACCGGGAGGGGGACATCTGCCTGCAGATGGTGGCTCGCTATCTCGCGGACGCCGTGGAGCAGGTCGGGGGCTTGGCGGCGCGCTACGGCGGCGAGGAGTTCGCGGTCGTCCTCCCCGAGACCGGCCTGCCCAACGGCCTGTTGATCGCCGAGCAGCTCCGCGAGGGCATCGAGCGTCTGGGGATCCCCCACGAGACCTCGCCGCTGCGCCGCATCACCGCCAGCTTCGGCGTCGCCGCCGGCATCCCCGAGTCCGGCCAGTCCCCCGACGTCCTCATCGAAGCCGCCGACCTCGCCCTCTACCGCGCCAAGACCGAAGGAAGAAACCGCGTCCGCGCCGGCAATGTGGAGGGGGAGACGGCGGATCTGGAGATTGTGACGCGGTGAGGCAGTCGGTGCAGCGTCGTGCTATACGCTAGTCACCTTCACCTTCCTCATTGCCTTCTTTCCCCTGCTCCGTTTCAGATAAAGAGGCGGGCAGGTTCTTCATAATCAGTGTCGAGAGATAAACATCCTCTACTTCCCGGTGTCGCCTCGTCCACAGCGCGGTTGAGAGCAGCACCGAGACGAGAGCTGATATGAAAAACCACCAAAACGAATCAGATGGGTCTCTACGTCTTGTGAAGTCTATCGTGAGGGATACAAGGGAAAGCGCGGAGCTATACAGAGCTGCCAGTGAGAACGAAACGAGGAATCGTACCTGAGCTTCTCGCTGTTGAGCCTCCTCCCACAAAACGGGAGCATAGACTCTGAGCAATCGCTTGCAGCTCTCAAAGGGTTGGTACCCTGGCAACTCCCCCCAATCATATCCAAGGCGGTCCTTGACAATTTTTTCTATTGACTTGAAGTAACTCTTATCTCGGTGCCTGGCCGCATAGGGAAATCGGTAGTCGTCCTTGCATTCCTTGCAATCTTCCCGAAACTTCTTCGAACGGAACAGCTCAATACGGAAAGCAATCCACTCTGCGGGCCTTGCTGAAAACGCCTTCACTAAATAGCCCATGAGAAGAGAAAACAACGCCAAACCAGTGTAAAAAGGAAGGCCGAATGGAGGACCCGTTGGAGGTGCCTGAGATACGCCAAGCAATCTCCGAGCAGCCGAGAGCGGCGTCGGGTCGCTAGAGAAGTCGGACCAGCCGAAGACCTCCAACGTAGTAATCATCAGGAGTGCCCAAACAGACCCAGGCAAAAAGACTCCTAGGAAATCAACAATCGAGAGCCTGAGAGGGCTGATTCGGGGAGTCATGGTACCTAACCGATCCTATAGTTAGCTGGCTTCTCGCCCAACGCCTTCAGCCCTATTTCGACATCGACGGCCCCCGAATCCATACCGGCGTCGACCAACACCAGTCCCTGCGCAGCACGAACGATGTACGAGCAGGTCAAGTAGGACGCGCGGCGAAGGCACACGATTTCAGGCGTGACGTGTCTGACTTCCGTACCCATGCCGCCTCGGGGCTCAAACAACGAGATCGCACTGGTCGAGCCGGACACTCAGCTCGCCGAGGCGAATACAGAAGATGTCGTTGAACAGCGGCACGGTGTGCACGATGGCGGCGACCCATTCTCCGGGATCGGCGGTGGTCTGAATGGAGCTGCCTTCGGCGGTGATGTTTCCGTAGGCCCTGGGGATACCGTTGACGACGAGCACCGCGACCGCGCCGGTATTGGGGCACAGACTGGTTTCCGTTGTGCGCAGCACCATCAGCTTCTGAATCTTGCCCGTGACTTGATGCAAGATCAATGAGGAGGCTCCGGATTCGCCGACGCCGCCTTGGCCAACTGCCTCACAAGGTCCTGATCTGCTGTCGGGCATCTTCGACTCCTTTCATAGGTATCAGTAGTGATTATGTGTTGCCGACAGTCTGCGCCGGCTGTCTCGCTAGGGGGCTCGTCGCGGAATAAGTGTCTCATATGCCGTTTTTACCGCCCTTGTAGGTCCCAGCTTGAGAAATTCGGACATGAGACAGTTATCTTGTGACAAGCCCTAAGCCTGAACTACCACGTTCTTCTTCATGCCGCCGCTTTGGCGAACCGGCCGACCGCTGCTGCGAGATTCTTAAAGATCTCAGGAAGCGCTTTGGAAAGGTCGCCGAGAGCTTCATAGCCATCTCTCACCAGCTTGAGATCAAGCTCATTCTGGAGGATGTACTGGTTCTTCCGAATCTTAGTGGCAATCTTATTCCGCCTTTTGCGGAGTTGACGCAACTTCTCCTTCCGAGCCTCCCTCTTGTCCTTCCCCTCCCCGTCGATATTGTTCCATTGTTCATAGATAGTTTCAAAGCTCTGAAGTTCTTTCCAAATCTGTCTCTTCCACCATGCATCGTCAGGCAATTCTGTTGCGGCGTTAGTGATGCGCGCAAGGGCCATCCTAACCTTCTTGCAGAGTGCTTCATCCAAACCAAGGTCCTCCAGTACAACGAGATCATCTAGCAGAGAACCAAGGGCATCAGACCGAAAGCGGTTGACGCTCCACAGAACAGATCCCTTCTCTACACTTACCTCGGACATTGCGGTTTCCTCCTGTTAACACTCTTTAGGTCAAACTCTGGCGTTGGGCACTTGCGTCGTCGAACCTTGGAGTCGACGTATAAACCAATCTTAAACGCCGCAGCTTTTCTTATCGCTGCCGCCTTACCGTACTCTGGTCATTCCAGTGCCGAAGAGTCCTAACTCTCCCCCTACCAGCTACTTGCAACCAGGATACGCTTCTACAGCGATCTCGTCAACTCGCTGAGAAACGCCGCCTAAGTCTCCCTTATACGGGTTTCGACACGTTCAGAATATCTTATCAAACCATCCTCTTACACACATCTCGCCTCCGTAGTAAAACCTATGTGCGAGGCGGTAGAGACGCCTCTGCCCGTTTCAGAACGCCCTTTGCAGGCCGCTCACGTCGGGGCGTCTCGCGGCGGGAAGGCCGGCTGCGTTAGGCCAATCCTCCAGCGGGCACACAACCGAAACCCTCCCCTCGTCGTAGGACCGCATGAAATCGAGCTTCGTCTCCGTCCCGGAGACGACCCGACGTGGGAGTCCTCCGAAAGGCGTTCTGAAACGGGCTGGGATCGTCTCTACCGCCTTCGCGGCAGGTCGTCGCTGACCGGACAAGGATGTGTATAAGACAGGAACCAACGTCATCGCGGGGCACGACGCGGTCCAGGGAGAGCGCGGACCGGTCCGGCCCTCCTCAGACCTTCGTATACGGAGAGGATGTACAGATTCGTTCAGCATTCCCGCAACCCAGGCACCCGGTTTGCTTCCTTTCTGACTGGGCCGGAGGACCGGCCCAAGGCTGCAGTCATAGCCTGAAGGAGGTACATCATGCAGAACTTGAACGGGAAGAAGGTCGCAATCCTCGTCGCGGACGGTTTCGAGCAGATCGAGCTGACCGAGCCGAAGAAGGCGCTGGAGCAAGCGGGAGCTAAAACGAGCATCGTCTCTCCCGCCAAGGGGAAGGTGAAGGGCTGGCAGCACACCGAGTGGGGTGACGAGTTGCCGGTGGACGTACCGCTCGGACAAGCGAAGGCGGAGGACTTCGACGCTCTCCTCCTGCCGGGCGGCGTCATGAATCCCGATCACCTGCGGCGCAAGCCCGAGGTGCAGCGGTTCGTCAAGGCGTTCTTCGACGCCGGCAAGCCGGTCGCCGCGATCTGCCATGGACCCTGGACGCTGATCGACGCCGGCGTGGCGCGCGGACGCAAGATGACGTCCTACGAGACCATCCAGATGGATCTCAAAAACGCGGGCGTCGACTGGGTCGATCAGGAGGTGGTGGTGGACGGCAACCTGGTCACCAGCCGCAAGCCGGACGACATCCCGGCCTTCAACCGCGCCATGGTCGAGCTCTTGGCCACGGCCGAGGTGCCGGCCGGCAGGTAGAGCGGAATTCCTCTCGCAGGGGATTCGGGGCCAGGCACATCGCCTGGCCCCTTTTACGTCAGCGCTTCTCGAGCGGCGCTTCGAACGTCAAGTCGAGCGTGAATCTATCCTCGCCGAAATCCTGCTCGCGGAGCGTCCGGATGTGAGCGGAGAGGCGGTCCCCCGTGACTTTGAAGCTCTCGGCTTTGACCTCCAGGACGACGCCGAACCGGCCGCTCTTCGCGTTCGCGTGACCCAGCTCGACGATCCAGATCGCGCCGTTGGGCTCGAAGACGACGTAGATGAAGCTGCCCTTCTTGGCGGGATCCTCCGTCTGCCATTGAGAAAGCTCGCCATCGGCGGGGCGCGCCGACAGGATCGCGGCGTAACCCATCGTTCCTTCCTCGTCGAGCTTGACGCGGCCGGCGCGGACATGCTTCAGCCCCGCGTCCACTCCGCCCACCACGAAGGTGCCTTTCACCATCCCGGGGCTCGCCGACTTCTTGGGCTCCGCCGCCGCCACGGGCAGAGCCATGGCGGTAAGAAGAAGGACGGGCACGGCGCGATTTCTGAACGTACGAAGCATGGACTCTCCTTTTCAGGCGCTCGAGGCGATTCCGGGCAGACTTCGTTGTTACAGTTCCGGCCAGGAGAGTCTATCAGGCCAGGTCACTCCCACGGCAATCCGTAATTATCCGCGCAGGTGCGACCGTAGCCCCATTTGACGCTAATCTCATTCGTGAGGAGGCGGCCACAGAAACAGCAACGGCTCTGGCGTCGGCCAAAGGTCCAATCGAAGTCGGCAGGGTCGAGGTCGATCTCGTCGAGCAGGTTCTTCAGGCTCTTCGACCGGCGCCGTAACCGATAGCGGCGGGTCTTGAGGCTGATGGAACCGTACAACCGGCGCTTGTCGTCGAATACCTCCACCTCGTCCTTTCCCCGACTCCACGACAGCATGAAGGGTTCCGCGGTGGCCAGGCGAATCTGGAGCTCCTTCGCAGAGCGCCGGTCGATGCCACTTTGGAGAAAGTCCGACAAGCGGGAATACCGCTCACAGTAGTGAATGTCCTGGGTGGAGACGATGACCGTCTGAGATCCATCCGGTTCAGTCGAGATGTACTTCTTGATCTCGTACGGCTGCGGATCTCCCCCCGACGAGGACAGCCAGGCGACGACTTTGCCGCACTCACACGGGCCAACATCTTTGCTGGTGGAGCGCGCCAGAGCCGCCAGCGCGGCGTGACATTTCTGTTGAAGCGTGGCCCGGGATTCGTCCAGTCTTTGCTCGGCAAGCACAACCGGATAGAGATCCAATTGCCAATCCTTCACTCGCCCTTCGACAAGCATGAAATGGTCCGGGTTTGACGAGTAATACGGGATAGCTACAGGAGGACCTTTCGCCTCCTGAGTGCTTCGGCGCTCGTCGTCCTGGATGGGAATTCCACTCGGGATCACGATCCGCGGAGGATCGAGCTCTATCGAGGAAAAGAAGAGGAAGCGCGCCGCTACATCCACATCAAGCCGCCGAAGCGCCAAGTCCTGGGGAGACGGCAACAACTCGGTGGCAGCCTTTGGAGGTGGCGCGGGAGGGGCCGCCGGAGAAATCGCTTCGAGCTGGCTGTCCGGGCTTGGTGTAGGAGGGGCCTGCGTTACTGGAATCCTGACAGGCACCCGGTCGGGTGGCCGATCAGGTACCTTGAAATCCCATACTGCCTGGGGCCCTTCCAGAGGGCGGTTGAATAGCCGGCGAAGAAAGCTCCACATTTTTAAGCCTCCGCATCGCCCAACCCTCAAGAATCAAAGAATCTCTATCCTGAACATCCTTTGAAATATGCACACTCTTTCCAAAGAAGCAGGACTACTTTGATAATACCATAACGAAATAGCCAGAGTGTGGAGACGAGGGCAACACGGGTTACAATGACCTCCACTTTCCCGGAGGTCCATTCGATGCGCACGCCTCGCGCCCGGCTGTGCTGTGCCCTTCTCCTGCTGACCGCCCTGACCGTCCCCGGGATGGCTGAAGACCTCGAGGATCCGGATGGTCTGGTGGGCTTGGAGGATTCCCAGGGAGGGAGCCTCAACCTCCGGTTCGACGCGCGGGGGAACGCCGATCTCGATTTCGGCCTTATGGCCCCCGAGAAAGACCTCCTGACGCGCCTGCGCGGCGCGCTTCCCTGCCGGATCGAGCCTGATTCCGAGCCCGAGGCTCTGAAGGGGAGCGAATTCGTCTCGTTCTCCGGACGCTGCGACGGCCTCCTCCAAAGCAAGGAGTCCCTGGTCCAGGGCCGGATCGACTTCGCGCCGGCGCTCCGCGCTCTCGGGCCTTCCGAGGGCGCCTACCTGAGCGTGATGATCGAAGTCCCCGCCTCGGCGTTCCTCCGCTGCCCCGGCGGGCGCCGCCTCGGATTCGGCGCGTCGCCGAGTTGCAACACGACCTTCAGGCTGGGACCGGGCATGGACACCACCCTTGCCCTCTCCTACGGCTATCGCGATACGGATCTCCTGGCCCGCTTCGGAGTCCTCGCGGCCGTGCTTGCCTTGCCGGTCCTCCTGGTCGTGCGCCGGGGCCGCAAGGTCCGGACCGGCGCGGCGGACGAAGAACCGGCGACTGTCTGGTTCGGCTACTGGCGGGCACAGCAGATGATCCTGCAACTCGGCTGGCTCCTCTGGATCGTCGCCTTCTACACCCTGCGCCTCGACGACTGGCTGTTGTTCCTCCTTCCCGGCGACGCGGCGGCCTGGACGGCCATCCTGGCGTTCCAGGTCGTGCCTCCGGCCCTGGCAGCCCTGGCGTGCCACCTGTATTCCGGCCGCCTGTTCGCCCGCATGGAGGAGGTGGACCTCTCCCCCGGCGAGCTGGCGAGCGAGACGATGAGCACGATCATCCTCCCCTTCTTCGCGGTCTCGCTCTCCCTGATCGGGATCACGCTCTTGAGCGAGCGCACCGTCTTCGCCGCCGTCACGCTGGTGGCCGCGTTCCTCATCGCCACCCTGGCGCCGCGGTTCAGCCAGCGGGCGACGCGGACGCTGCCGCACGCCGTGACGGTCGGCCCCCTGCGCGACCGGGTGTTCGAAATGGCCCAGCGGATCGGCGTCAAGCTGAACCAGGTGTACTTGATCCCAGGCGTCCGCACCCGTTTCGCCAACGCCTTCGCCACCAGCGGCAACGACGTCCTGATCAGCGATTTCCTGCTCGCGCGCCTGAGCCGGCGGGAGGTGGACGCCGTCCTCGCCCACGAGCTCGCCCACTTGCGCCACCGCCATCCGGGCGTGCTGTGGTTCGTGATGTCCCTGGGGGTCTGGCTCGGCGCGCGTTTCGTCTCCTGGATCCTGGAAACCTTTTTTCTCTCCAGTTTCCTCTGGAAGCAGGGAGAGGGAAAAACGGTGAACGATCTGCCGTTCGACCTGGTGCAGGGATTTTCGCTCTTCCCGCTCCTGTTCCTCGCCGGCCTGGCCATCGCCTTCGTTCTCTCCCGCCACTTCGAACGCTCGGCGGACGCTTACGCGGCCATGCTGACGGGGGATCCGGAAGCGGTGATCAGCGCCCTCGGAAAGATCGCGCGGCTGGGCCTTCAGCCGCTGCGCTGGGGCCGCGTTCGGGAGACGCTTTCGACGCATCCCGCCATGATCCGGCGCGGCGAGGCGCTGGCCCTCCGCCACGGTATTTCCTTCCAACGCATGGAGAATCTCCTGACCGGCGCGGAGGCCGTGGACGGCGAGCGCTACGAGATCCCCGCGCCAGTGATGGAATCCGAGCGGGTGTTCACCAGCGCGTTCAAATCAGCTTCCAACCTACGGATGGCCTGGGTCCAGCTCCTGATCCTGGCAGGGACCGCCGCGGGCGCCGTCGCCTGGGTGGAGCGCGCGGACCTGAGCGGATGGCCCCGCTGGGAGGTCTACGGCGTCTGTCTCCTGGCGGGCTACGCGGCCCTGCTGGTGGCCCTGCAGTTCCTCTCTCCTCTCGGCTACGAGGCGCTCGGCGCGAGATTGGCGGCGCGGTTGTCGCGCGAAGGGATCGACCCGCTCCGGGCGGGAGGCCGGTTCGCCGGCTTCGGCCCCCATGGCGAGGCGCGGTCCTATGAAGGGCACACGGTCTGGGACGTCGGGTTCGTCTTGCTGGGCCGGGACGCCCTGGCCTATGCCGGCGACCAGACGCGCTTCCGTCTGCGGCGGGAGGAGATCGCCGGCGTCAGGCTCGGCCCCGGCTCGCCGTCGCCGTTGCCCCTCCCCCACCTTTATATCGACTGGCGCGACGCCGAGGGCCGGCTCCAGACGCTGTTCTTCCGTGGACGGGGCAAGTCCCTCGTCGGCGCCAACCGGGCCACGAAGAGGCTGGCGGAGGAGATCTCCGCGTGGCGGACCGCCGGGACGGGGGCGCGGGAGCTGCCAGAGGGACTCGCCGGTCTGGAGCGTCCCGCATTGGGAGAGGTCACCGGTCCCTTGCCGGTGCTCCGTTGGAACGCCATGCTCTCCACCTTTTGGCTCCTCACCTGGATGACGTTCCTGGCGGGCATGATGGTTGGATTGGGGGCCGGGGCCTTCCGGGCCATTCCCCTGGCGCTGCTCCTCTACCTGCTGTGGATTGTGCCCTCCCTCGCCGCCACCTTCCGCCGGCGCGGGACTGCTCCACCCGCCGGGGTGCCGGCGGTGGAGTGAGCGTCTGGCGGATTGAATCAAAATTCGGCGGATCGTCCACTTTCCTGGAACCGAGCGTCCTTTAAAACGCGCACTTCCTCTCGTTGAAAGGGTTTCCACCGCCCGGAATCCGCCGGGAATGAAACCTGCAATCCTCCCTCGCAGCTTCGAAAGGGAGGGTCCTATGACCACGAGGAGCGAGAGACTGAACCGGTTGGTGATTTCGTCGCCCTGCACGGAATCGTGGCAGGCGATGAGCGGCGAGGAACGCACCCGCTTTTGTTCACGGTGCCAGAAGCGCGTCTACGACCTCGCGGCGTTGGAAGCGCGAGAGATCGACGCGTTGATCGAGGCCACCCAGGGCCATCTCTGCGCCCGCATCACCCGCGACCGCTCCGGCCGGATGGTCACCCGGGAACCGGAAACGCCTCCGTTCCATCTGCCGGACGCCGCCCCGGTGCGGCGCGCCTCGCCGATCGCCGCCGCGGTGGTCACCGCCATGGTCGGGGTGACCGGCGCCGGATGGGCCCAAGCGCCGGTCTCGGCCCCGGCCGCGGCCGCTCCGGCCGCTCCAGCGGCTCCCGGCGCGGCGCAGCCGTCAGGGCCGGGCGGAGCGGTTCTCAACGGACAGGCCGTGGACAACCAGGGCCACCCCTTGCCGGGGACCACGATCCAGGTCCGCCACGCCAGGGAAGGCTGGAAGCACGTCGCCGTCACCGATGAGCAAGGGCGGTTTCAGCTCCGCGACCTGCCGAGCGGGGTCTATGACGTGGAGGCTGAGCTGGAGGGGTTTGATTTCGAGATCGCGGCCGGTCTGGCGCTCGGTCCGGGAGGACGGCAGGTCATCTTCACGGGCACCTTCTCCGAGACTACTCTCGGCATCATGATCGAGCCGGTCGACCTGCCGCTGGACGCCGTGTTCCAGCAGAGCCATATGGTGGTCGCCGCGATCGTAGGCCCCTCGGTGACCCTCGAGGAGCCGGACGCCGGAGACGTGGTGCGCCAGGTCCGGACCGAGCTCCGGATCACCTCGGTCCTCAAAGGGAAGCCCCCCGGCGGGACGCTCCAGATCGACCACTACGTCATCCCCGGCGAGCCGGGGAATTTCTCCCCCGGCGACGTCGTCCTGGCCCTCCTCGAATCGCTTGACCCCGACGACGACGAGCCGGACTCCCTGGCCTACCTCTCGGCCGATCCTGTCTACGCTCTGCGGCCGATCCCGCCCTACCCGCGGCTGCGGCCGGAGCTCGGTGTCGACGAGGCGGGATGGCAGGCGATGAGCTACATCGCCAACGCGTTGGACGACGATGCGCTGCAAGAGCTCGTCGCCCGCGCGATCAAGCAGCTCGAGGAGGCGCGGCGACAGCTCGCCGGCGACGAAAAACGTCTCCGGGCGCGCACCGCCGCCATCGAAGAGGAGCTGCGGCGCCGGTTCATGGAGGTGTTGGACGGAGGGAGCTGAGCGGCGGCGCGTAGAGCTTTCCGGCGGTGAGCCATGGATTTCCCTTAGAAGCCTGGAGGCTATATCCTGTCTCCATGAATCCGGGAGACATACGCCGCATGGTCACAGGATGGCAAGCTGCTGAGGAACGAGTGCGCGAAGAGCGCCGCAAGGCGGGGCCTGATCCCGCGGAGGCCGTTCAGGGAGCTTTGGCGTTGATGGACCTCTTCGGCGAAATGCACGGCTGGCCTCCCCCGGAAAACGAGGCTCGCCGTCGTGACAAAGAACTGGCGCGGGAGCGTTGGGTCCGCGTCCGCAACTTCTACCGAACCCATGGCAAAGCGGCCAAGCCAGAAGATCCGTAAGACGCTTGCCGATCTGACGAAAGCGCTCCAGCGGATCGAAGCCCCCAGCATGGTGATCGGGGGGATCGCGGTCATCGCTCACGGAGTGGCTCGTCAGACCATCGACGTCGACGCCGCGATCCTCGCCCATCGTCTGGATCCCTCCCAAGTCCTTGCAGCCCTGGCGGATTGCTCGATCCGTCCGCGTATACCCGACGTCCTGGACTTTGTGGAGAAGAGCCAGGTTCTTTTGCTCGTGCATGAGACCACGCGGGTCACCCTGGAAGTCAGCTTCGCGTTTTCCTCCTTCGAACAAGGAGCCCTGGAGAGGGCCGTGGAGGTTGATTTCGGAGGGGTGAGAATCCCGCCGCGCCCTGGAAGAGGCCCTGGCCATCCTCTCCGGCCTCTCCCATCGAGATCCGCTCTACTCCGAGATCCTGATCGAGAGCCGGCGTCTCGCCCGCGCGTGACGAAACCGCCCTCGTCAGAGGCGTGCCAACATTGAGCGCAGCGCCTCCGTTTGCAGATCCGGCGCATCGGCGGGTTGGGCGGAGGGCGAGAGAGGCTGCCCGGCCGGCAGAGACCCCTCCCACTCCTGGCTTCCGGCGGAGCTTCCCTCTCTTCGAACCGGAGGGGGGACAGATCGATCAGCTCCCTCACGAATATCCCGTTCGATTCCGTATATCTATGATTTCCGATGCGATAGATCCTGCCCTCGCGGGCCAGGAGAAGATCTCCCGACGGGCACCAGTCCGCCCAGTCGGCGGCGCCCAGAGGGATGACGCCCGAATCGCCTTTCAACTCGTAGGTTCGGGGATGCCGGGCTCTGCGGGATATTTGGGACCGGACGCGCAACATCACACTCGGCGACAACCTTGGCCATCGCTTCGCCCAGAGATCCGTCATCTCTATTGTCGCGCCCTGGCGGCCGTTGTCTTCTCCAACAGGTGCCAGCCGTCCCAGAACCTTCGGTTCTCCGTGAAGATGGATGCGGTGGGTGCCATGTTGAGCGTCATTTCCGGAGAGATCATGAGCCATGGGGGCAAGGAGGAACCGGCGGCGAGCTCGGGTTCCGGTTCGATGTGAGACAACACCACCTGGGTTCCGGACAAGAATATCCCTCCCCCGCCCTGCCAGGTTCCGTCGAGGGGCCAGAGCGCGAGGGCGGTGAAATACGGCGGCCGGCTGATCGCGGTCCATATGCCGTCATCCTCGCCCGTGTGTTTCGCCGCGCAATAGATCAACAGCTCTCCCCGCGGCGAAAGATCACAGTGTTCCTCGTAGACATGGCCCTTCAGCCATTGCCCCGCCTCGAACGTATCCCGTTCGAGATCCCACCGGATCATCAGGACCTGCTTCGACGGGCCGCGCCGGAAGATCACTCCGACCGGCGCATTGCGAGCCAGCAGCACGGATATTCTTGCGTTCATGGGATCACCTCTTTCGGGCTTTGATCAGGACGCCGAGTCGGAGCGGGGATCGACGAAGCCGAGGAGCGGCCGGATCGGGAAGCGCATGAGGGGGAGTATACGGCGGCCTGAGTCTTTTTGGAGCCGACGTGAGATAACCCGCCTCCTCGCGGCACGTTGAAGATGGCGAATCCTCGCCAGTCCTTTCCGTGAGGAGGATTTCGATCATGAAATCAGGATTGCTCGTGCTTGCCATCCTCGCCCTCGGCGGCAGCCTGGCCGTCTACGGGACCGCCGCGGCGCCTGCCGCGGCTCCCGAGCCGCCGCCGCCGACCAAGAGTCCCGTCATTCCTTATCAAGTTCCCGCCCACCAGACTCCCACACCGGAGGCGGCGCGGCCGTTCTTCGACTCGTTCTCTTGGCAATCGTTCGTGGCGCTCAACTGGCCGGCCGCGCTCGACTCCTCCGGCCGTCCGGTCCGCGGCAAGGCGGATCTGGGAAAGACGATCGGAGACTCCAGGCCGCCGCGCGTCTGGGAGAGCTGGAAGGCGTCCTGGGAAACCTTTCGGAAGGGCGGCGTGGCTCCCTCGGAATGGAGCTCCTACGACGGAGGGCACCCTTGCATCGGAGAGAGCGCTGGGGACAAGACCCTGCTCATGGTCAGCAAGGTCGGCTCGGTCACCGACGGCATCAACGAGGCCTTCAGCGGCCCCTTGGTCGACCAGAACCGCAACTATGCCCGTTATGAGATCCGCTTCAACGAGACGCAGTACAACGTCATTCGCACCAACCAATGGTATCTACGCAGCAAGCTGCCGACAGATCCGAGCAAGCCGGTCAACTTCCCATCGAGCGTCCAGGGGAGCTACGGAGCCATCGAAGTCAAAGCAGCATGGCGCGAGCTGGTGGCCGGCCAGGACGACTTCAATCGCTATTACGCGGCCGATGGCATCATCGTCGAGCCCGGCACGCCTCCTACATGCCGGAACGCCAAGCTGGGTCTGGTTGGATTTCACATCGCCTCCAAAGTAGACCCCTTCAGGGAGTGGATCTGGTCCACCTTCGAGCACGTGGACAATGTCCCGGCGAGCTACCCCCCGCCGGCCGGCATTCGTTACTCCTACAACGATGGCAAGAACCCGCCCAACCCGCGGGGCTACGACTACCAGCCGGAGATCCTGCCTGACGGCAAACCGGTGCCTCCGAAAGAGCAACGCAAGCCGGTTCAGGTCAGCCGAGTCACTCCTATCCCCAAAGACACCCAGGCCATGAACGGCCGCTACCAGGACCTTCTCCGCGGCACCGTGTGGCAAAACTACCAGCTCGTGGCCACCCAGTGGCCGACCACCGTTGGACAGTTCAAAGTCGGCGGTGACTGCCCGAAGAACTGCGATTTCCCCTTCCCGGCCACCGCGGTCGCCAACACGACCCTGGAAACCTATCTCCAGACCGACAATTGCACGGGCTGCCACTACATGGCGGCGCAAACGGACTTCAGCTTCATTCTCGATCAGGCCGCCTACCCTCCTGGAGGAAAGGCTTTGAAGGCGCTGACAACCCGGATGATCCGTTCACACCCCTAGGCAGGGTGCCGAGAACCTCCCGGATGGGCGGTCAAATTCGCGCCATCCGGGGGGGAGCGAGGAGTGTAAGGGCGGCGCAGCGAGTCGCGTCAGAGGTGTTTGCAGATCTGAGGCAGCTTGAAATACGCCGGCGGCGGTGCGTTCTCGCCTTCGAGCGACACGCCGAAATGGTCGTAGAACTCGAAGGGACCGAGCTGCTTCAGGAGCAACGACAGCTCGGGATATTTGTCGGCGCGGCTACACAGCTTGACCGGGAGACCGATGCCCGGGACAGCGCCGGTCCAGCAGTCGGCCTCGAAGCCGCTCACCGTCTCGGTGCCGACGTACACCATGTCGTTGCTCAGCCACCAGTCGCGGCTGAACACGTTGGGGAGAGGGGGCTCGTTCAGCGTGCAGTGCAGCTCGCCAGTCTGCTGATCGCGCTCGATGAAATACTCGCGATCGGGATCGACGCCGTCGCTCGGGTCCAGGTCATAGACGTTGAAGATCTCGATCTCGCGATCGATGAACGTCGCCACCTCGCGGTTGACGCCTGCCTCCATGTCGAAGGTGTAGCGGGCGACGAGCTGGAACGACGGAATCTCGGCGTGCCGGAACCGGCCGGCTCCGCGGTAGCGCAGCGGGAAGCTCGGCAAGGGCTTGTCGACCTTGACGGCTGCACTCACGCAGTCTCCTTCACTCTTCGCAGTCTGCGCCCGCACGGAAACCCACGGTAATGAAACCACGAGTGCAAGTGCCACGCACCGTAACGACTGTTCTCTTCTCATGTTTAGCCACCCCCATGGATAAATGTAGCCCAATTTCGAGAGGCCGGAGGGCCGCGGCGCAAAGTCCGGCGGCGCATAGACAGAATCTGAGACGCGTAGTCTTTTCCTGAGGCGCGTAGTAGAAATCTGAGGCGCGTACCAAGATTCTGAGACGCGTAGTGGCGATCTGAGACGCGTACCAGAATTCCAGGACGCGTAGTCAGAATCTGCGACGCGTAGTTCTTTCCGGCGGCGCGTAGACAGATTCTGAGACGCGTAGACGTTTGCTGAGGCGCGTAGTCAAAATCTGAGGCGCGTAGATTTTTCCGGAGACGCGTAGTCGAGATCTGAGACGCGTAGATTTCCGCAGCGACGCGTAGTGAGGCTCCGAGACGCGAAGGGAGCCGCTTCGCGTCTGGGACGCGGACGGGCGCCCCTCCCCCTCTACCGCCCTCCCCCTCTTCTCCTGTAGGATCGGCGTAGAGAGCGAAATCACTACAGGTGAATCCACGCATCCGGAACGGGGGTGCGCAGGGCGAAGGTCCAGGAAGAAGAACGACATGCGGCACATCCATCCCATCCAACCGATCTTGGTGATCATCCTCGTCGCCGTCCTGTGGTACATGAAGAAGAAGAAGGGCCCGCGGGAGGGCGCGAAGGGGGGTCCGGGAGAGCCGCGCGCGGCGGTGACCCGGCCCAAGGAGCAGAAGACGCCCGAGCAGGTCTACATGGGCCTGCGGCAGCGGGCCCTCCAGCGGATGCCCGGCAGCCTGGACGTGGAGCTTCAGGAGAACCAGCCCTACGGCCTCGTCATGGAGATGGGCGTCTCCAACTCGGTCGTGACGCTGGCCTGCTTCGCGGACGGCGACGCCGGCGTCTATTACAAGGACGGCGGCGGCATGAAGGGCGGGGGCGGCCACGAGACCGTCCGCAACGCCGCCAAGGAGGCCATCGCGCTGTGCGAGCAGGTCCTCCCCAGGATGATCCAGACCACCAACTTCCCCCTCCCCGACCAGGACCGCGTCCGCTTCTATGTGCTGACGCCGCAGGGGGTCTTTACCACCGAGATGGGCCGTCAAGCCCTGGCGGAACAGAACGCGCTCTCGCCTCTCTTCTATGCCGGCCAGGAGGTGGTCTCGCAGATGCGGCTGGTGCAGGAGCAGAGGGCAGGGGCGGCTCCCGCTCAGAGGACAGCCGGAGCGCCGGCGGATTCGCCCAGGCAAACGCCGTAGAGACGCCACAGACGATTTACGACAACGTCATGGCGACCACGGGGACGGCGTGGCGTCTCGTCGAAGGGCATGTCGATCCAGAGGGTAAAGCGCCCTGAATCACATTGATGTCACATAATGTGATGTTGTCAGATCAGCCCCGATCCTATCGGGATGACTGTTCAAAGGGTTTTGCCACCCGCACCGGTCTGCTTTCGAAGAAACGTCACAGAAAACCGACCAAGGCGAGGCGGTTCAGGATTGTGTTGCCAGATCGGCGGTCTGCCCTTCGAGAGAGACGCCACGCCGTCCCCGTGGCCTCCGAAAGGGTGTCGCAGATCGTCTGTGGCGTCTCTACGGGGCGGTGTCGGGGCTTGGGACTGGACCGCCGGCCCTCTCTGCTATCTTCTCCCCCCGATGAAGCTGCTCGACTCCCGCCGGTTGACCGGCCCGAATCTCCTCCTCGACCGCGCCGGCGCGGTGCTGGAGGTGGCGCTTTACCCCGAGGAGGAGGAGAGGGTGGTCCTGGAGTGGCGGGAACAGGCGCGGCGGCTCCTCGACGCCGTCGGCTGGGAGCGTGAAGAGATCGCTTCGCGCATCTTCCCCGGCGGGGCGAGCCTGGCGGTTTCGGCTCCCATCGACGGTCTGTACGCCGCCACGGAGGTCAACGAAGCGGCGTGGGTGGCGGCGGCCGCGGGGAAGGCGTTCGATCTCCCGTCGGTGACCGAGCGGCTGCGGGCGGAGATCGCGGGGGAGGCGAATCCGGCGTTGATCGCGCTGCGCGACGCCGCGGCCGAGCACGGGGTGGCGTTCCTCTGGGACGACCACCGCGCGTCCGCCGGCCTAGGGACCGGGTCCCTCACCTGGCCCACGGAGGCGCTGCCCGATCCCGGGTCGATCGACTGGAGCGCGGTCCATGACATCCCCGTCCTGCTCGTGACGGGGACGAACGGCAAGACGACCACGGTCCGCCTGCTCGCGTCCATGGTCGCGGCGGGGGGCCGGGTCCCGGGCGTCACGTCCACGGACCGGATCGTGGTGGGCGACGAGGTCATCGAGGAGGGAGACTTTTCCGGTCCCGGCGGAGCCCGGACCCTGCTCCGCGACCGGCGGGTCGAAGTCGCGATCCTCGAGACGGCCCGCGGCGGGCTCCTCCGCCGGGGGCTGGCCCTCGCGCGCGCCGACGCCGCCCTGGTCATCAACATCGCGGCGGACCACCTGGGCGAGTTCGGAGTGCTCGATCTACCCGGGATCGCGGAAGCCAAGATGATCATCACCCGGACCGTGGGAACGGCAGGCCGGGTGGCGCTGAACGCGGACGATCCCGAGCTGGCCGCGGCGGCGGAACGGGTGACGGCGCCGTTGGTGTGGTTTTCCCTCGATCCCGAAAACCTTTTGATTCGCGATCACCTCGTGGCGGGCGGCGAGGCGGCGTTTGTGAAGGATGAAAACCTGATCCTGGCCCGGGGCGGCGAGGAGACGGCGGTGATACCCATCTCGGAGATCCCCATCGCGTTCGGCGGCGCCGCCCGGCACAACGTAGCGAACGCGCTGGCGGCGGTCGCGCTGGCGGGGGCTCTGAAGCTGGCCCCGGCGGAGATGGCGGAAGGGCTGCGGCGGGTGGGAACCCGTCCGGAGGACAACCCCGGCCGCGCGAACCTGATCGAACGGGACGGCGTCCGCATCCTGGTCGACTACGCCCACAATCCCCACGGCCTGACGGCGCTCCTGGGTCTCGCGCGGTCGCTGCCGGCCGAGCGCCGGCTGATCGTGATCGGTCAGGCGGGAGACCGCAGCGACGAGGCCATTCGCGAGCTGGCCCGGACCGCCTGGACGCTCCAGCCCGACCACGTGATCGTCAAGGAGATGCGGGCGCTGCTGCGCGGCCGTCAGGCGGGCGAGGTGCCGGAGATCCTGGAGGACGAGCTGCGCCGGCTGGGCGCCGATCCCGAGGCCGTCCAGCGCGCGGGATCGGATCTGGAGGCCGCCCGGCTGGCCCTGGAGTGGGCGCGGCCGGGCGACCTGCTGGTGCTGCTCGTTCACACGCAGCGGGATGAGGTGCTGGAGATGTTGCGGGCTGGCTAGCCTACCTCCTCCCCCTCCCCTCCAGCGCCCCCACCAGCATCTCCTCCCCGATGGCAGCCGCCACCTGCGCGCTGGGCTTGAAGTGGACGATGAGGTCCCAGACCTGGGCGAGGTTCGTGCCGAAGATCACCACGAGGTCGCCAGCCCGGGCCATCCCCAGAGCCTTGAGGACGGATTCCTCTTCCGAGTGGACGCCGTTGACGATCCGCTCCGGGGGCACGCCGGCGGCGAAGAGGCCCTTGCGCAGCAGCTCGGCCGTCTCGCCGGGCTGCCGGCCGCGCAGGTCATGGTCTTCCCGCAGGAGGAAGAGGTCGAAGGCGGGCGCCGCGGCCATGGCCAGGGCCAGGATGTCCTCGTCGCGGCGGTCGCCGGGCGAGGCGATGACGCCGATGCGGCGGCCGTGGACGGCGAGCTCGAGGATGGTGCGCGCCACGGCTTCCATGCCGTGGGCGTTGTGGGCGTAGTCGAGCAGCACCCGGAAAGGATGCTCGTTGTAGAAGTTGAGCCGCCCGGGGGCCTGGAAGAAGTCGGTGCTGAAGGTGCGCAGGCCCTGGCGGATGTTCTCGACGCCGACCCCCAGGCCGTGCGCGACGGCGGCGGCGAACATGGCGTTCTGGATGTTGTGCAGGGCCCGCCCTTCGATGGTCGCCGGGATGTGGCGCGCCAGCAGCAGCGGGGTCTGCCGCTCGCCCTGGTAGAGGACGATCATGCGGCCGTTGAGCCCCTCCTCCAGCGCCACGGCCTTGCCCCGGTTCCGCACGTGCTCGCGGACGATCTCGTTCCGGCGGTCCATGGTGACGTAGATGGGCTCGGCCGGGCTCGCCTCGGCCATGCGCACCACCCGCTCGTCGTCGGCGTTGAGGACGCAGTAGTCGGTGGCCACTTCGACGATGATCCGCTTGACCTGCGCCAGGGTCTCCAGGTCGTCGATCCCGCCGAGGCCGAGATGGTCGGAGGCGACGTTGAGCACCGCGCCGACGTTGCAGTTGCGCCAGCCCAGGCCGGAGCGCACGATGCCGCCGCGGGCGGTCTCCAGCACGGCGGCGTCGATCGTGGGATCGCGGAGCACGATCTGGCTCGACCAGGGGCCGGTCATGTCGCCGCGCACGGTGCGCACGCCGTCGATGTAGACGCCGTCGGTGGTGGCCATCCCCACCTTGCCGCCCGAGAGCTTGAGGATGTGGCCCACCATGCGCGTGGTGGTGGTCTTGCCGTTGGTGCCGGTGATCGCCGCGATCGGAATGCGGAACTTCGTGCCGCGCGGGAAGAGCATGTCGATCACCGGTCCGGCCACGTCGCGGGGCCTGCCCTCGGTGGGCGCGAGGTGCATGCGGAAGCCGGGGGCGGCGTTGATCTCGACGATGGCGCCGCCGACTTCCTTGTAGCTGCGGGTGATGTCCGGGCAGATGAAGTCGACGCCGCCGACGTCGAGCCCGACGGCCTTGACGGCCCGCTCGGCCATGATCCGGTTGTCCTCGTGGATCCCGTCCGTCATGTCGATGGCGGTACCGCCGGTGGAAAGGTTGCCGGTGGAGCGCAGGTAGACGATCTGTCCCTTTTCGGGGACGGACTCCAGGGTCAGGCCGGCGGCGTCGAGGAGGCGCCGGGCCTGCTCGTCCACGACGAGCCGGGTGAGGACCTTCTCGTGGCCGATGCCGCGCCGCGGATCGCGGTTGACGATCTCGACCAGCTCGGCCACGGTGCGCCGGCCGTCGCCCACGACGTGGCCGGGCACCCGCCGCGCCACGGCCACGACCTTGCCGTCGATGACCAGGATGCGGTGGTCCTGCCCCATCTGGCAGGTCTCGACGATGACGCGGGAGCTGTGCTCCCAGGCCTTCTCGTAGGCGGCCCGCACCTCGCCGGCCGTCTTCAGGTGGGTGGCGACGGCGTTGCCGTGGTTGCCGTCGAGGGGCTTGACGACCACGGGATAGCCCAGGCGGTCGGCCTCTTCCACCGCCTCTTCCGGATCGTAGACGATGGACTGCCGGGGCACGGGCAGGCCGAGCTGCTCGAGGATCTGGTGGGTCAGCCGCTTGTCGGAGGCGATCTCGACGGCGATCTGCCGGGTCTCGCTGGTGAGCGTCGCCTGGATGCGCTTCTGGTTCTTGCCGTAGCCGAGCTGCACCAGCGATCCCTCGTTGAGACGGATCCAGGGGATGTCGCGGTCCTCGGCGGCGGCCACCAGCGCGGCGGTGGACGGCCCGAGGGCGCGGCGCTGGGCGAGGCGCACCAGCTTCTCGAGCTCGGCCTTGAAGTCGAAGGGCGAAGGGTCGTGCGCCTTGCGCTCGGCGGGCAGCAGGTGGCGGATGATCCGCAGCCCCAGGTCGCCCGACGCCAGGCCCACGGCCTCCTCGATGTAGCTGTAGATGACGTGGTATTGGCCCCGGGGCAGGTTGTGGCTCCGCGTCTTGCCGAAGGAGACGGGGGTTCCGACCAGGACCTGCAGCTCGATGGCGATGTGCTCCAGCACGTGCCCCAGCCAGGTGCCCTCGTCCTCCCTCATGCGCCGCACGAAGCCGCCGTCCTCGCCGTAGGAGCAGCCGTGCTCGTGCAGAGAAGGAATCCATTCCAACAGGCGGTCTGTAAAACCTGGAAGTTTCGCGGTGGGATAATCCTCCAATTCACCCAGATCGATGCGAAGTCGGATGACAGGCCAGCAGGCATAGAGATTGGGGCCGCGATAAACCCGGGTCTCCAGGACTTTCATGTTGTGCTCTCCAGGTGCATTCCCTTAAAGAGAGCAATCAATGTGCCAGTCTTATTCGCCCCCGTCCTCCGAGACCTCCGAGGCCACCGGCATCTCCTCGCGCATCACGGGGGCCCGTTCGGGGGCGCGCCGGTCCACGGGGTCGAAGTGGACCATGGGCGGCGGCGTGATCCCCATCCTCTTCTTGAGGTCGTAGCGGCAGCCGGTGGTGAGGAAGTCGAGCTTCAGGCCCATCATCGCCACGGGCTGGCCGCGGTGGACGGCGTGGCTGTCGGTGAAGCGCAGCCCCGAGGCGTCCACCACCATGACGGCGCCGGCCCCGAGGACGCTGAGCTCGCCGCCGCCGCTGATGATGGCGGCGGTGTCTTCATCGATTCCAAGCCCGAGCGGTGAGGGATTGTAAGAAAGCGCCGTCAGCAGCCGCCCGAGACGGTCGCGGCGGCGGAAATGCTGATCGATGATGACTTCCGGCGCCAGCCCCAGCCCCTTGGCCATGTGGACGAGACGGCGGCGCGGCGTGGCCCCGCTCTCCCCCAGGGCGATCATGTGCTCGGAGAGCAGGGCGGCCCCGGCGCTGGTGCCGGCCACCACCATGCCGGCGGCGTGGCGGCGCCGGATGGTGGCGGCGATCTCGGTGCCGCCCAGAGCCGACGAGAGCTTGAGCTGGCTGCCCCCGGTGATGAAGAGGCCGGTGGCGTACTCCAGGAGGTCGTGCGCCTCCTCCCCGGCCTCGATGGCGTCCTCCCGCGTCTCGATCTTCAGGACCTCGACGGTTTCCGCGTGGAGGGAGAGGAAGAGATCGGCGTAGCGCTCGCCGGTCTCCGGGACATCGGACGCCGTGGCGAGCACCACGATGTTGGCGTCCGAGCCGCCCGCGGCCTCCAGGAAGTAGCGCAGGATGATGCGTTCGCGGGTCTTGTCCTCGGCGCCGCCGATGGCGATCAGCATGCCGGGGTGGGTGACGTGGGGGATCGGCAGGATGTCCATGGTGCTCCCTCTCTAGGGCAAACAGGATGCCAGATCCCGAGGCGCGCAGGAAACACCCCAGCGGGTGGGGGACGGAGCTGAACAAAACCTGGACACCGGCGCACGCTACGCCCGGCACGCCTCTTGCTTTCAATTGGACCCCGAGGGAATTTCGCACATCAGGGAGTGCACTTTCCAACAGGGAGGGATGACTTCATGGGAAACTTCAATATGGACACGGCGCAGCGTTCCGTCACCTGGGGCGCTATCGAGAAGTTGATGAATAACGGCAGCGAGGACCGGCAGCGGATCGTGCGGCAGCTCCTGGCCGGAGCCGCGCAGAAACCCGCTGCCGAAACGGAGCTCGTGGCCGAAAAGGCCGGCCAATATGACGCCGCCCTCCGCCGCGCCCTCAAGGGCACGCAGACGATCCAGGGCCGTCTGGCGCAGGAGCGGCAGGACGCCGGCCGTCTCTGGAACACGCTGGAGGGGCATCCTCCGGCGCGCCGGCAGGTGATGATCCGCAACGACCGGCGGCTCCAGACCTGGGGCCTCTTCGATGGCCTGCAGCAGCGGTACCGGCATTTCCTGAACGAAGGGGAACGCGCGGCCGCGCTCGAAGCCGCGGAGCTCTCCTGGATCGTGGCCCAGACCTTGAGCCACGCGGTCTATGGCGAGGAGCGGGTCCATGACTTCCAGAGCTCCGCCCTGGTCGCCCTGAGCCACGCCCGGCGAGTCAATCGCGACCTGGAAGGCGCGAAGGCGGCCCTCAGCCAGGCCGAGGACGTGCTGGCCCTCGGTACTGGCGACCTGCTGGACCGCGCGGAGCTGGAGAGCGTCCGGGCGGGCCTCCTCCAGGCGCTGGGACATCGCGACGCCGCGAACCACGCGAGGCTTCGCGCCGGCCGTCTCCGCAAGCGCGTCGGCGGCCTGCGCGAGCCGGTGGTTGAAGAGCCTCTCCAGGAGGCGCTCCACCACCGGTTGCACGCGGCCATCCCGGGATTCCGGCCCCGGCGGCGGTAGAACGATCTCTGTCAGAGCCTTTGTCAGACGGTAGAGGGCGGGGAGAGGTCCCCGCCCTTTGTCCAGCTACTCCCCCTCCCCCCGCTCCCGCAACGCGTACCCCACTCCGCTCACCGTCACCAGATAGCGCGGCTCGGCCGCGTCGGCTTCGATCTTCTGGCGCAGGCGGTGGACGAGCTGCTTGAGGAGCTGGCGGTCGCCGGAGCCGCGGGAGCCCCAGACGTGGGAGAGGAGGCGCTCGGCGGGCAGGGTGTGGCCGGCGTTGGCCATCAGGATCTGGAGCAGGCGCAGCTCCAGGCGGGTCAGGCGGATGGGCTCGCCGCCGCGCACGGACACGGCCTGGCGCTCCACCTCCAGGCTGAAGTCCCCCACCGCCAGGACGGCCGGCTTCTCCTCGCCGGCCCGCCGCAGCAGGGCGCGCACCCGGGCCAGCAGGGTCCGGGGGCTGAAGGGCTTGGTCAGGTAGTCGTCCGCCCCGAGCGTCGAGGGCCTGGACCTGGTCCTCCTCCCCCGCCCGCACGGTGAGCATCATCACCGGCGCCTTGGACCCGGCGCGGATCTTCCGGCAGACCTCCAGGCCCGTCAGGCGCGGCAGGTTGTACGTCCAGGATGACCAGGGCCGGCTCCTCCGCGCTCGAAGGCGTCGAGGGCGGCTTGGCCGTCGGCGGCCTCGACCACCAGATAGCCGGCCTGCCGCAGGGCGTAGGAGATCAGCCCCGAAAGCTCCAGATCGTCGTCCACCACCAGGATCTTCATGCCGCCGCTCCTCCCGCCATGCGCGCCCGGGGCAGCACGACCCGGACGCGGGTTCCCCGGCCGTCCGGACCCGCTCCCGCCTCCACGGCGCCGCCGTGCCGCTCGACGATCGAGCGGACGATCCACAGCCCCAGTCCCATGCCGGCGGTCTCCGGCTCCTCGCCGTCGCCGGCCCGGCGCACGAAGCGGCCGAAGAGCTCGCTGGCCGTGGCCCCGTCCGGCAGGCCGGGCCCTTCGTCCTCGACCCAGAGCGCGACCCTCCCCTCCTCGACCGCGCCGCCGACCCGCACGACCGATCCGTTCGGCGCGAACTTGTTGGCGTTGGCCAGCAGGTTGACGAAGACCTGCGTCAGGCGCGGGGCGTCCCCCTGGACCGGAGGCAGCGGATAGGGGAGGTCCACTTCGACGGACTGGCCGCGCTGGGACAACAGGGGAGCGGTCATCTCGACCGCCTCCTCCACCACTTCGTCCAGGGCCACGGCGCGGTTGCGGAGGGAGTCCTGGCCGGACTCGATGCGCACACTCTCCAGAAGGTTGTCGATGAGCTGGGTGAGACGGAGGCTGCCGCGTTCCAGCGAAAGGACGAGGTCGCCGACGCCCGGGTCCAGGCCGTTGGCGCTCAGGCGCTCGCGCAGCAGCTCCAGCGAGGCGAGCTGGGCTGAGAGGGGCGTCCGGAACTCGTGGGAGATGTTGGCCAGCACGGCGTCGCGCTGGCGGCGGGCGGCTTCGACGTCGGTCTCGTCGCGCATGACCTGGAACTGCTGGTCCTCGGCGGGCGGCGCGCTGGTGATCACCACCGACCGCCGCGAGCCGTCCGGCGAGCACGAGGTGCTCGGTGGCGCTGGCGCCGCCCCGGAAACGGGCGTGGACGATCGGGCAGCTCTCGTCGCACGGGCGCCCGCCGTCCTTTCCGACCGGGCGGAGCACGTCGCCGCAGAAGCGGCCGACCGCCTCCTCGGGACGGATGCCCAGCAGGGCCGCCGCCTGGGGGTTGAGGTACCGGATGCGGCGGTCGCGGTCGACGCTGAAGACCCCTTCGGAGATGCCGGTGAGGATGGCCTCGCCTTCGGCCTGGCGGCGGCGCAGCTCGGAGGTGAGCTGCAGGAGGCGGCGGCGCATGTCTTCCATGGTGGCGGCGAGGGTGCCCAGTTCGATGCCGGCGCCGGGAGCAGGGCGGGGCGTGGGCGTCGAGAGGTCGCCGCAGCCGATCCGTGCCGCCGCGGCGGTGAGGGCCTGGACGGGGCGGGTCAGCCGCCGGCTGATGAGGAATCCCGAGAGGATGGCGAGGGCGGCCACGACCAGGGCCAGGAGGAGGAGGTTGCGGATCAGCCGCGCCAGCGAAGCGGTCACCGCGGCGCGGGGCAGCGAGGTCTCGAGCAATGCCACCACCTCGCCGGAGGGTCCCTTCAGGGGCCGCACGGAGACGAAGAGGTCAGTCTCCTCAAGCCGGTTGGAGCCGGGGTCGCCGGAGGCCAGAACCTCGGCCCGGAGGGGCATCCGCGGATCGTCTGGATCCTCCAGCGCGCTCTCGGGATCGAGGATCGTCACGGCGAGGCCCACCTGCCCGGACGTGCGGTCGGCGAACGGCCGGTCGAGGACCAGGGCGGCGGCGGCGTTGGCGCCGGGCATCTCCCGCAAGGGCGAGACCGAGCCGAGCAGGAGCGTGCCGTCCGGCAGCCGCTGGACGGCGGAGCCCTGGACCTGCCGCCAGGGGATGGCCACGCCGCTGGCGGCGAAGACCTTGCCGTCCGCGAGGATGGCGACGCCGGAAAGGCCGCTGGTGGCGCGGAACCGTTCGAGGAAGGCGGTCAGGGCGGCGGAGTCTCCGGCCGTCAGCAGGCGCCGGACCGTGGGCCGCTCCGTCAGCAGGAGAGCGGAGGTCTGGACGTCCCGCGCCGAGCGCTCCACCGCCTCCTCGGCTCCGGCCCCCGCGAGTTGGACCCGCGCCAATCCCTGCTCGTCCGCGAAGCGCTCGATCAACCCCACGGCGGACACCGCGACCGCGATCACCGCCAGCAGGACGAGGCCGGCGTTGAGGCCGATCAGGAGGGTGCGGAGGGGGGTACGGCGCATAGAAAAAGTGAGGTTAGCATTACCGCGCCGTCCGCCACTCGATCACGCTCTTGATCGCCAGCGTCACCAGCGCCAGCAGGGCCAGCAGCGAGGCCACGGCGAAGGAGGCGGCGAACTGGTACTCGTTGTAGAGGATCTCCACATGCAGGGGCATGGTGTTGGTCAGCCCCCGGATGTGGCCCGAGACCACCGAGACGGCGCCGAACTCCCCCATCGCCCTGGCGTTGCAGAGCACCACCCCGTAGAGCAGGCCCCAGCGGATCTTCGGCAGGCTCACCCGGAAGAAGGTCTGCCATCCCGAGGCCCCCAGGGTCAGCGCCGCCTCTTCCTCGTCGTTCCCCTGCGACTGCATCAGCGGGATCAGCTCCCGGGCCACCATGGGCGAGGTCACGAACAGGGTCGCCAGCACGATGCCCGGCACGGCGAAGATGATCTTGACGTCGTGCGCCTGGAGCCAGGGACCGAAGAAGCCCTGGGCGCCGAACAGGAGCACGAAGATCATGCCGGAGATCACCGGCGAGACGCTGAACGGCAGGTCGATCAGGGTGATCAGCAGGTTCTTGCCCCGGAAACGGAACTTGGCGATGGCCCAGGCCGCCGCCAGGCCGAACAGAAGGTTCAGCGGCACCGCGATGGCCGCCGTCAGCAGCGTCAGGCGGATGGCCGCCAGGGCCACGGGCTCGCTGATCGAGGCGAGATAGGTCTGGAAGCCGTCTTCAAAAGCTTTGTAGAAGACCAGCACCAGCGGCACGAAAAGAAAGAAGGTCAGGAACGTCAACGCGGTGCCGATCAGGAGCCAGCGCACCCAGCGCGGCTCGGTCAACGCTCCCTGGTGCCCGGCCTGACTCCGCTCTCTCTGCAACCCCGCGACTCCGCCAGCCATCAGGAATCTCCTTCCGTAGCCAGCACCCGCCGGCTCCGGCGCCAGGTCAGGAAATTGATCAACAAGAGGAGCGAGAAGGAAAAGATCAGGAAGACCAGGGCGATGGCGGTAGCGCCCGCGTAATCGAACTGCTCGAGCTTGATCATGATCAGCAGCGGCGTGATCTCCGATTTCATCGGCATGTTGCCGGCGATGAAGATCACCGAGCCGTACTCGCCCAGGGCGCGGGCGAAGGCCAGCACGAAGCCGGTCATGAGGGCCGGCAGAAGCTCGGGGAACATCACCCGCCGGAAGGTCTGCAACCGGCTGGCGCCCAGGCTCGCGGCGGCCTCCTCCACTTCCGGATCAAAATCGGCGAGCACCGGCTGCACCGTACGCACGACGAAGGGCAGACCGATGAAGGTGAGCGCCACCACCACGCCCAGCGGCGTGTAGGCCACCTCGATCCCCAATGGCTCGAGCCAGCGGCCGATCCAGCCGTTCTTGGCGTAGAGCGTGGCGAGCGCGATGCCGGCCACGGCCGTAGGCAGGGCGAACGGCAGATCGACGATGGCGTCGATCAGCCGCTTGCCGGGGAAGCTGTAGCGCTCCAGGACCCAGGCCACCAGCAGGCCGAAGACGGCGTTGATGGAGGCGGCGATGAATGCGGCCCCGAGGCTCAGCCGGTAGGCGGCCAGGGCCCGGGGACCGGTGACCGTCTCCCAGAAGGCGGCCCAGGTGAGGGTGGCCGTCTTCAGGAAGACGGTCGACAGCGGGATGAGGATCAGCAGGGCCAGGTAGAGCAGCGTGAAGCCCAGGGAAAGGCCGAAACCGGGGAGGACGCTGCCTCCCCGCATCCGCTTCCGCCGCCGCGCCGCAACGGGCAGCGGCGAAGGCAAGCTGACCGATCCCTTCTCCAACGCTTCCACCTCGGCCTCCCGCACTTCCTACCGTCCCGCCCCGTAGATCTGGTCGAAGACGCCGCCGTCGTCGAAGTGGGTCTTCTGCGCCTTGGCCCAGCCGCCGAAGACCTCGTCGATGGTGAACAGCTGCACCTTCGGGAACTGCTGGGCGTACTTGGCGGCGACGTTCTGGTTGCGCGGGCGGTAGTAGTGCTTGGCCGCGATCTCCTGTCCCTCGGGGGTGTAGAGATATTCGAGGTAGGCCTTGGCCACCGCCGCCGTCTTGCGCTTGTTGGCCACCTTGTCCACCACGGTCACGGGCGGCTCGGCCAGGATGCTCAGCGAGGGGGCCACGATCTGGAACTCGCCCTTGTCGCCCAACTCGCGCACCGAGAGCAGGGCCTCGTTCTCCCAGGCGATCAGCACGTCGCCGATGCCGCGCTCGACGAAGGTCACCGTGGAGCCGCGGGCGCCGGTGTCGAGCACGGGGACGTTCTTGAAGATCCGCTTGACGAGGTCCTGCGCCTTGGCCGGATCGTTGCCGTGCTTGCGCAGGGCGTAACCCCAGGCCGCGAGGTAGTTCCAGCGCGCGCCGCCCGAGGTCTTGGGGTTCGGCGTGATCACCGAGACGCCCGGCCGGCCCAGGTCGTCCCAGTCCTTGATCTTCTTGGGATTGCCCTTGCGCACCAGGAAGACGATGGTCGAGGTGTAGGGGGCGCTGTTGTTGGGCAGCCGCTTCTGCCAGTTGGGGGCGATCAGGCCGTTCTTGGCGACGGCGTCGATGTCATAGGCCAGCGCCAGGGTGACCACGTCGGCCTCCAGGCCGTCGACCACGGAGCGGGCCTGCTTGCCCGAGCCGCCGTGCGACTGCTGGACGGTGAGGTCGTTGCCGGTCTTGGCCTTCCAGTGTTTGGCGAAGGCGGCGTTGAAGTCCTGATACAGCTCGCGGGTCGGATCGTAGGAGACGTTGAGCAGCTTGACGTTCGCCGCGTAGGCCACCGTCACGGGAGCCGCGAGGGCCAGGGCCAGCAGCGACGCCAGGATTCTTCTGTTTTTCATGGGTTGTCGTTCCTCAGAAGGAGATCTGGAAGCGGCTGAAGAAGATGCTCTCGTCCTCGCGGTCGCCGTCGGTGGCGCCGTCCTCGAACTGAGTCCTCTCGTAGTCGAAATAGAGCCGCAGGTTCCGGTTCAGGTACCAGTTGACGCCCGCTCCCCAGGCTTCGGCCGAGCTGGCCGAGCTGGCCGGGTTGGCGAACGTCGGGAAGGTGTCGTCGTCGAGCTCCAGCTTGCTGTAACGGGCTTTCAGCTCCAGGGCGCCCCAGGTGTCCGCCGCGAGGTCGAAATTCTTCCTGGGATTGACCGCCCGGAAGGAGGGCTCGCCGCCGAACACCCAGGAGCCGGCCACCTGCCAGGAGGTGTGCTCCAGCTCTTCGAAGGCCGTGGCGCGCAGCACCTCCTGGCTGGAGATCACGTACTCGGCCAGCAGGCCGAAGGGGCCGCGGTAGAAGTAGCCCTGGGGCGAGAGGCGGGTACGGTCGCCGGCCGCGATGACGGTGCCGGCGGCGGTGCCGTCCGAGCGGTAGGAGAAGAAGGTCTGCTGGCCCGGCGTGCGGTACGGGGCGAGGCCGGTGGCCGTGAGTGTCCCCTCCTGCTCGCCCTGGCTGGCGGCGACGCCGAAACCCAGATTCTTGAACGTGCCGGAGCCCTTGGCGAAGGGTGTGAAGAAGACCCGGGCCGCCACGTCCTTGCCGTCGGTGGAGTCGAGGTCGGCGCTGCCGCCGTCCGGCACGCCGTTGAAGAAGCCCACGGCGTAGTTGGCGACGCCGCCGCCCAGGTCGCCGCCGATCTGGAGTCCGAGGTCGCGGTTGGGGACCAGGTTGGTCGGCAGGGCGCGTTCGACGAAGAGGATGTCGGTGCCGGACTGCAGGCGCTCCAGGCCTACCGGCGCCTTGAACTTGCCGACGCGGACGCGGAACCGGGGCGAGAACGCCCTTCCAGATAAGCGTCCTGAAGGACGGTGGTGCCGCCGCCGAAGTCCGGCATGACGCGGAAGTCGAAGATCTTCCACAGCGTCCCTTCGAAGATGGGGCGCACGCGGCGCAGGATGAAAGTATCCGTCGCGGGTCTTTCGTCGTCGCCCAGGAACTGCGGCAGTCGAGCCTGCACGTAGCCGCGCACCTTGAGCTGGAAGGCGCCGTCGGCCGAACGGAACGAGAAGCCGTCGCGGCCGGCCGTGGCTTGGCCGGCGGTCTTGGATTTCTCCGCCGCAGCCTCCTTGTCCAGCTCGGCCTGGCGCTTCAAGACGCGGAGCTCCTGGTCCAGCCGCTCGATCTTTTCTTCCACGGACTCTTCCACGGACTCCGGTTCCTGAGTCTCCTCCTGCGCCCATGCCGGCAGGGCCAGCAGGGTGAAGCACAACCAGAGAACAGCCTGTCTCATCGCGAGACCTCCGAAGGCTCAAACCTCCGGTGGTCCGGTCGGCTGGCGATCATCAGAAAGAATGAAAAGAGAACATCCGTTGCGCGGACCTCCGGACGTCCGGTCAGCCCGCGCGCGGGGACGTACAACGACCGGGAAGACCCGCTCATCTCCCCTCCCTCTCCTCCCGGTCGAAACGGACTTTTTCGCGGCGCTCGATCTGCACCACGCGCGAATCCTGGATGACGATCTCGATCGAGCCGTAGCGGATGTCCGAGAGCGCGTGGCGCAGCTCGGCCTCGATCCGCTGGAGCTCCTTCTCCCCCCGGCTCACGACACCGCCTCCGGCGAGCGGACGATCAGCACCGGCAGGTTCGTGACGTCCGGCAGGAGGCGGCCGACGAAGCCGCCGAGCCCGATCTTGCCGTCCTTGCCCGGGAGCGGCGCCCCGAGCACCAGCAGGTCGTGCCCGCCTTCGCGGAGCTGCGCCAGGATCTCCTCCCGGACCGCGCCGTAGCGGATGCGGGTGGAGACCGGGACTTCCAGGCGCTTCAGGGTGCGGGCGCTCCGCTCCAGGAAGCGGTCGGCGTGGGCCGCCTGTGTCGAGCCGCCGTCCGCCGACGCGGGCAGGACGGTGAGGATCGTGACCTCGGCGCCAAGGTGGCGGGCGAGGCGGCCGGAGAAGGAGACGTCCTCCTTGCCCGGCTCGCCGACCGCCACGCAGATGAGCAGGCGCGCCGGCGTGGCGCCGCTGGGCTCGGCCGGAGCCAGCAGCAGGTGATGCTGCCCGGCGCCGAGGATCTCCTCGGCCGTTTCCAAGCCGTCTCTGGGCGGCAGGCTGAGGATCACCAGGTCGCAGGGCCGCCGCGAGACCTCCTCGGCCACGGCGGCGGCCGGCGGCTCGGAGGTCAGGCGCGCTTCGACGGCCGCGATGCCCGTGCCGAGTTGCTCCTTGGCGTCCTGCAGCTCCTGCTCGCCGGCTCCATCGGCACTGGCGTGTCCCAGCACGGCCACCCGGGCATGGACGCGGCGGGCGAGGTCGCCGCCCAGGGCCAAGGCGGCGCGCGTGCGCGGCGAGCCGTTGGCCAGCAGCAGGAAGCGCAGGCCGGGATGCACCAGGGCGTGGACCCGCTGCACGCCCACCCAGGTGGAGTCGCCCGGCCGCAGCGGGAAACGCCGGGCCTGGTCCTGCGAGCGCGTGGCCTCGATCCAGACCTCGTCCCGGCCGAAGGGCACGGGCGGCGCGATGGCGCGCACGCCGGGCAGCGGGGGCAGGCGCAGACGCAGGCGCTCGAAGGAGCCCACGAAGGAGCGCTGCTCCACCACGGCCTGGCCCAGGCGCGGGCAGCCGAGGTCGTCCGGCGTGTCGCGCACGGCCACGTCCTCCGGCCGGAAGAGCACCTGCACCCGGCGCGTGGAGTCCGCCGCCTCGGAGCGCGTGCCCAGGGGGAACTGGACGGGGCCCAGTCTGCACGCCGTCGGTGGTGGCCTCCCCCACCAGGAGGTTGGCGGTGCCGAGGAAAGTGGCGACGAACTCGGTCGCGGGCCGCAGGTAGAGCTCGTCCGGCGGACCCGCCTCCAGCAGGCGGCCGAAGCTCAGCACGGCCATCCGGTCGGCGAGCTCGAAGGCCTCTTCCTGGTCGTGGGTGACGAAGATGGTGGTGATGCCCAGCTCGCGCTGGATCTCGCGGATGGTGCGCCGCAGCTCCACGCGCACCTTGGCGTCGAGGGCGCCGAAGGGCTCGTCGAGAAGGAGGACCTCGGGCTGGTGGGCCAGGGCGCGGGCCAGCGCGACCCGCTGCTGCTGGCCGCCGGAGAGCTGGCGCGGCATGCGGCCGCCGAGGCCGGCGAGGCCCACCAGCTCCAGCAGCTCGTCGCGCCGCCGCCGGCGCTCGGCCTTGGCCACACCGCGGATCGCCGAGGGCGAACTCGACGTTCTCCGCCACCGACATGCCGCGGAACAGCGCGTAGCTCTGGAACACGAAACCCACGCCCCGCTTCGCGGGCGGCAGGTCGGTGACGTCGCGGCCATGGAGCAGGACGCGGCCGGCGTCCACTTCGGAGAGGCCGGCGATCATCCGCAGCAGCGTGCTCTTGCCGCTCCCCGAGGATCCCAGGAGGACGAACAGCTCGCCGTCCGCGATCTCCAGCGAAACGGCGTTCACCACCGGGTGGCCTCCGTATTGCTTGGTCAGATCCTCGATCACGATTGACATCGCCACGCCTCCATGAACCCGCGACTTCTCCGGGCTGGATGACGGCGAGGATAGTGACAAGGAGTGACACAGTCAGTCGAAAGCCGGTGACAAAAATCCTCCCGTTTGGAACCCGAAAAGCCAGTGTTTGAGATTCCCCAAAATTGTTGTCCCTTTTTGGCGCCCCGCGGCAACTTATCTCTTGAGGGACGTTCAATTGTGTGCTGCTTAGAGGAGTCATGGAAGTGGATGAGAGGACTACCCCCGACCCGATGGGCAACGATTCGGGAGAGAAGAAGCTTACCCGTCAGACGGCCCAGGACGCGGTACGGTGCATGCTCGCGGGAGCGGTGAAGCCGGACGTACCGGTCCTCGCGGCCTGGCGGCGCGGTGGGCCCGGCGCCGTCGCCCACCAGTACGACGACGCCTTCCGCAAGACCGAGCGCCGGTTGGCCGAGGTGCACGACCGCGTGCGCCGCGAGCGGTACGTGGCCCTGAACCAGTGGGCTTCGCTGGACGGCCATCCGCCGGCCCGGCGCCTGGTGATGGTGCGCAACGACGAGCGCCTGCACCACTGGGGCCTCTACGACCTGCTGCTGGAGAAGAGCCGCGAGACGGCCTCCCGTGACGCGGCCGCCGGGGTCCATCTGGCCGAGCTCGCCCAGGCCGTGGCCGAGCGGCTCGACCCGGAAGTCTACGGCGAAGAGCGGGTGGCCGACTTCAAGACCGCCGCCCTGGTGGCCCTGGGGACCGCCCGCCGCCTCACCGGCGACCTGGCCGGCGCCCGGCTGGCCTTCAGCCACGCCCGGGTGAACCTGGAGATGGGCACCGGCGACCTCCTGGAGGAAGCCAACCTCCTCGGCGGGCTGGTCAACCTCCTGTGCGACCTGGGCGAGTTCGAGAAGGCCGCCCACTCCCTGGAGCGCGCCACATCTCTTTACCGCCGGCTGGGCGACGCCCACCACCTCGACGACGTCCACGTCCCGAAGCGGGACGAGGACACCGGCGAGATCCGCCGCGACATGGCGGGCTGAGGCAGGAGGAGGAGGCGGGGGGAAACGATATGCTCCCCCCGCCATGCGCCTCCGCTCCGCCCTCTCCGCCTTCGCCTTTCTCCTGACCGGCTGCGTCTCCCTGAGATCCTTCGAGGAAGTCCGCCGGACGGTCCCGGAAGGCCGCTTCGTGCGGATCGGCGATCAGCTCGTCCACGTGGAGCAGGCGGGAGACCGCGGCGAGCCGATCCTTCTGATCCACGGGTTCGGCGGCTCGTCCTATTCGTGGCGCAAGGTCATTCCAGCCCTCGCGGAGAATCACCGGGTGTTCGCCGTCGACCTCAACGGGTTCGGCTACACGCAGCGCCCGAAATCCCGCGAGAGCTACACGCGGGCGGGCCAGGCCCGGCTGGTCCTGGCGGTCATGGACGCCCTGGGCCTCGCGCGCGCCCACGTCTTCGGCCATTCCTACGGCGGCGGGCTCACGCTCTATCTGGCCTCGCGGCACCCCGAGCGCTTCCTCTCCATGGTGCTGGTAGACAGCTCCGCCCCCACCTATTCGGACGACCGGCGCAGCAGGGCCGCGGGCATCCGTCCCCTCTCCACCCTGTTCCTGCGTTCCGTCGCCCTGCGTCCGGGCATGGTCGCCAAGGCCCTCCGGCGCTCCTACTACGACGACTCCCTGGTCACCCCCGAGCTGGTGCGGGCCTATCTCGACCGCCTGCGGATCGAGGGCGTGGCCGACGCCTACCAGGGCCTGACGGCCCCCGCGCCCCTGGGCGAGCGGGTGGAGCTGGAGAAGATCGGCGTTCCCACCCTGATCGTCTGGGGCGCCCAGGACGAGCTGATCTCGGTCGAAGGCGGCCGCCGGGCGGCGGCGAGGATGCCCCATGCCGAATTCGTGGTGATCGAGGAATGCGGCCATCTGCCCATGGAAGAGAAACCGGAGGAGCTCCTGCGCACTGTGCTCCCTTTCCTGGAACGCCAGGGGGGCTGATCTCATGCGGCTCCGGCTGATCGCGACCTGCGTGCTGGGTCTCGAAGAGATCCTGGAATCCGAGCTGCGGGGCTTCGGCGCGCGGGACGTCGAGCGCCAGCGCGGCGCCGTGGCCTTCTCGGGAGACTGGGAGGAATGCTGGCGCGCCAACTGGCGGCTGCGCACGGCCAACCGCGTGCTCGTGGAGCTGGGCACCTGGGAGGCCTGGGACGGCCCCACGCTGGCCGCCGGCGCCCGCGCCCTGGTCGGCGGCGGTCTGCGCGGCGGTCCCCGTGTGCGGCGCGCCGGCCTCGACGTGGGCGCCCTCCTCCACCCCCGCTACAGCTTCGTCATCCAGGCCACCTCCACCGCGTCCGGAGTGCGCGACACCCGCTGGGCGGCCCTCTCCGTCAAGGACGGCCTGGTGGACGGCCAGCGGGACCGCTACGGCCGGCGCTCCGACATCGACCGGGAGGACCCGGACCTCCACCTGCGCCTGCGCCTGCACCGCGACCAGGCCACCCTGCTCCTGGACACCTCGGGCGACCCGCTCGACCGCCGGGGCTACCGGACCGTCACCGCCACAGCCCCGGTGCGCGAGCAGCTCGCGGCGGCGTGCGTCCTGGCTTCAGGATGGGACGGCAAAGGGCCTGTGGTGGACCCCATGTGCGGCTCGGGCACGCTGCTGATCGAGGCGGCCTGGTTCGCGCTGGGCTGGCCGCCCGGCCGGCTGCGCCGCGAGTGGGCGTTCGAGAGGCTGCCGAGCTTCGACCCGCGCGCCTTCATGGCCGTCCAGAACGAGCCCATGCCCGTGCCCGGAGCGGGCGTCCAGCTCTACGGCAACGACCTCTCGCGGGAGGCCCTCCAGGCGGCGCGGGCCAACTTCGAGCGGGCGAACGTCCTCGACCGCGCCGTCCTCTCGCGAGGGGACGCCGCGGATTTCCAGCCGCCGGAGGGACCCGGCCTCGTGCTGATCAATCCTCCCCACGGCGAGCGCCTGGGCACGGACGCGGACCGCTGGCGCGCCCTCGGCGACCTGCTCAAGCAGCGTTTCAAGGGATGGAAGGCGGCGATCCTGGCCGGCGAGGACCGCGGCAAGCAGATCGGGCTCCGCCCACGCCGCCGGCTCCCCGTGATGAACGGCCCCCTGGAAGGACGGATCCTGTTGTTCGATCTCTACTGAGAAGCCGCGCTCGCGAAAGCGAGAGAGGAAACGGCCGGAGACAAAGCGAAAGCTTCGGGGCCGGCACCCCGGCGGGGAGGATCATCCACATCCAAAGATCAGAGACTACGCTTCTTGGCCCGCAGACCCCGCCGGCTGCCGCCTTCCTTGCGCGGCTTGTTGTTGGCGCGGTTGAAACCGCCGCCGAAGCCGCCGCTGTCACCGCCGCCGAAATTCCCGCCGCCGCCGAAGTCGCCGCCGCCGCCGAAGTCGGGGAAGGAGCCGCCGCCGCCGTAACCGCCCCGGTCGCCGCCGCCACCCCCACCGTAGCCGCCCCGGCCGCCGCCACCGCCGTAGCCACCACCGCCACCATAGCCGCCGCCGCTGGGCCGGGCGCCGGCGTAGCCGCCGCCACCGCCGCCGGCACCGCGCTCGCGGGCCTCGTTGACGTTCAGGTTACGGCCCTGGAAATCGTAGCCGTTGAACTCCTGAACCGCCTTGGCGGCCTCCTCGTCGGTGCTCATCTCGACGAAGCCGAAGCCCCGGGAGCGCCCGGTGGCACGGTCCATCATCACCGACGCCGACTCGCAGGTCCCCGCTTGGCTGAACAGCTCGCGGAGGTCGCCGTCGGTAGTCTTGAAGTTGAGATTTCCTACGAAAAGCCTCTTTCCCATCTTTTGTCGCTCCGGGCCCGGTCCATCCAGGCCATGTATGTCAGATTGCCGGCCTTTCCGGCAGTATGCTCTGTCCGAGGGGCGGTGGGTCCTGGGCCGCGCAGCGACAAAGACGGACGCCTCCCTGTCTCAGGACTCACAAAGATACCAGAGTGTGTAAGGGGGCGCAAAGCCCTTCCCTGCGTCAGACCTGAAGCAAACCCTCATGGACAGTCCCCGAAAGCCTGGCTGTCCGAGAGCCCCTGGGCGGCCGCGCCCTGCGGCTGGAAGTAGGTCCTCGTCCTGCCCGTCAGGGTATCCGTCACGGTGAGGAGGTACTGGATCTGGGTGGCGGGCCCGGTGAAGACCCAGTAGTGGCCGTTCTCGTCGCAGGCGTCCAGCACCTTGACGAGCAGCTCCAGGTTGTCCGGCGAGAAGAACCAGAAGAGCCCGGAGTCGCCGGCGGCCACCGGCATCACCTGCCCCGTTCCCGCGCTGCCGTCGGGGGCCTTCCACTGGACCCGGACGCGGAAGCGGCCGTCGCGGAGACAGAGGGTCTGGGAGGTCGGGAGGCAGGGGGACGGCAGGGTGGGCGTGGTGACGCGCGCCTCGTTGGAGTAGTCCGAGAACGCCCCGCCGCGGACGGCGCGGACGCGGAACACGTAGCCGGCGCCCGGTTCCAATCCGAGGAGGATGGCGCCGCCCGAGCCGCCGGAGACGGACCCCACGTCCACGAAGGGGCTGTCCAGGGTCCGGGCCTCGACCCGGACTTCCGTGGCGCCGGTGGGGCGAAGGTTCCACGCCAGCCTGACCTCCACGGGAGAGACGGCCCGGGCTCGAAGGTTGAGAGGGGCCGGCGGCGGCGCCCCTACGCCGTAGAGGACGCGGGCGCCGTTGCGGTCGTCGGCTTCCAGGCGCGCGCCGCGCCCGTCGTTGTGGACGAACGCCCGCATCAGGGACTGGTTCAGGGCCTGGTTGCTCCGGCACGGCGGGCTCGACGCGTCGCCGCACGCGTGGCCGAGCCCCAGGGTGTGGCCCAACTCGTGGGCCAGGACCTCCTCCATCAGCTTCGCGGGATGGGCGCTGGCGGCGAAGAAGCAGGCCAGGCGGTCGTTGAGGACCACGTCCGCTTCGGTGATGGGATGGTAGAGCCGGCCCTCGCGGGGGGTGGTGTCGCGACGGTAGAACGGCCCGCCCAGGGCCAGGATGCCGCCGGACCCGCACTGGAAGTCCGGCACCAGGTCCGGGGGATCGTTGAAGAGGACGGCGTTGACGCCGTCCGGGCGGAGCAGCCCCGTGTCGGCCGAGGTGACGCCGCCGTAGCGGTAGTCGATGGCGGTGCCGGGATCGTCGTTCCAGGCCTGGAGCGCCGGCCCCAGCTCTGTGAAGCCGCCGCCCGGGACGCCTTCCTGGGCGGCGCCCGCGGTCCGCCAGGTCACACGCGCCCCGTGGTCGAAGTCGAACCAGCGCAGGCGCTGCCCGTCGGCAGGATCGACGAAGAAGGAGTACTTGGCGATGCTCCGGCGCAGAGCGCCGCCGGCGTCCTCGATGCGGTAGTCGGCCGGGCGCGCCTTGCCCGCCGCGCGGTCGGCGATCCAGCGGACGAAGGCGTCGAAGTCGCGCGGGCGCTCGGTCTCCGCGGGAGCGGCGGCGGGCGCGCCCTCCTCCTCCACCCGCAGCTCCGTGGCCCCGGCGAGGTCGCGCAAGGCCAGGGCCCGGCCGCCGGCCTCGACGCGGTGGAAGGCGCCCAGGAACAGGTGGAGGACGCGGAAGGCGTCCGCCGCCTTCGCCAGGCCATGGGGCTCCAGGAAAAGCAGGACCCGCTCGTCCGGCCGGAACCGGGGCGCGCCGTGGATCGTCAGGGAGTGGCCGTCCGGACCCTCGCCGCCGGGCGTCCGCACCGTCAGGAGGCCGGCCGGGACGCCGCCTTTCAAAACTTTCTCGACGCGGACCGCGTACTCCGTCGCGAACCCGCCCGCGCCAGTCCGGGAGACGACCCGGCCGACGACCACGGTCCCCGCCTGGTCCGCCAGATCCTCATCGGAGACGTTGACGAAGCTGGTGGCCGCCAAGGGAGCGGAGGCGAGCAGGGCCAGAGCGAGGACCAGCGCCGGGAGAAAGGCACGCGGACGGGTGGCTGTCATGGGTTCAGCGAAACGGAACGGGGCGATTTCTCATCTTCCAGCGAAGGCTGCGACGGACCTATAGATGGAGCGCTCTGTGATTCTACATCGGGAGGCGGTGCTAGAATCCGTACCGTCTCCCCCGGTCTATGATCCAAAACCTCTCTCTTCGGGAGAAGCGATGTCTCGTATTTCAGGGAAAGCCTTTGCCGCGCTCGTTCCAGCTCTCTTTCTTCTCCTGACCACGCCGTTGACCGCCGCTCCGCCCGCCGGGTCGGCCGAGCCTTGGGAAGGCACGCCCTTCGCGGGCGATCCCAAGGCCATCGCGCAGGCGGCCGCCAAGGTCGAGCCCGGGGAGGGAGACGTGGTCGTGCTCTTCTCCGACGCGCTCTACAGCTTCGACGAGGCCGGCCGCGAGACGTACACCCAGCGCCTGGTCTACCGGGTGGTCAGCCCGCGGGCGCACGAGAGCTGGTCCGCGGTGGAAGAGAACTGGGCTCCCTGGCATCAGGAGCGGCCGGAGATCCGCGCCCGCGTGATCACGCCGGACGGCGTGGCGCACCCCTTCGATCCGGCCAACCTCGCCGAGAACGCGCAGGCCCAGAGCTCGCCCGACATGTTCGAGGACGGCCGCATCCTGCGCGGGCCGCTGCCCGCCATCCGGGAGGGGGCGGTGGTGGAACAGGTCGTGAGCGTGCGCGACAAGGCCCCGTTCTTCGACAGCGGCGTGGTGCGCTTCCACTCCGTCGAGCGCGGCGTGCCGTCGCGGCGGGTGCGGGTGACGCTGGACGCGCCCGAATCGCTCCCCCTCCGCTGGGTGGCGCGGAAGCTCCCCGGCGCGCAGCCGCGGGAGACGGTGGCGGGCGGGCGCCGCCGCCTCACCCTCGACGCCCGGGACCTCGCTCCCTGGGAACGGTCCGAGCCGGGCCTGCCGGCCGACCAGCCGCGCTCGGCCTACGTCGCCTTCTCCACCGGCCGCTCCTGGGGGGACATCGCCCGCCGCTATTCGGACATCGTGGAGCAGGCGATCCAGGGTTCCGACCTCACGCCCATCCTGCGCTCGGCCGGCGTGCCGGCGGACTCGCAGCTCGGCACCATCCAGCGCCTCCTCGCGCGGGTGAGCGAGGATATCCGCTACACCGGCGTCGAGCTGGGCGAGGGCTCGCTCGTCCCCCGCAAGCCCGCGGAGACCCTGCGCCGCAAGTTCGGGGACTGCAAGGACAAGGCGGTGCTGCTGGTGGCGCTGCTCCGGGCCTCCGACATCCCGGCCTATGTGGCGCTGCTCAACGCCGGCGAAGGGAGCCCGGACGTCGAGGAGTCGCTCCCCGGCTTCGGCACGTTCAACCACGCCATCGTGGTGGTGCCCGGCTCGCCCGCGATCTGGATCGATCCCACGGACCCCTACGCCCGGGCCGGCGAGCTGCCGGTGGCCGATCAGGGGCGCCTGGCGCTGATCGCCAGCCCCAACGCCACCGGCCTGACGAGGACGCCCGAGCCCGTCTCGGCGGACAACCGCGAGGTCGAAATCCGGGAGTTCTTCCTCGCCGACCTGGGGCCGGCGCGGATCGTCGAGACCTCCGAGCTGCGCGGCGCCTCCGAGCGCGACCTGCGCTCCTACTACGCGGAGTCGGAAGCCGACGAGGTGCGCGAGGAGCTGGAGAGCTACGCCGAGGAGACCTACCGCGCCGACACGTTCGGGGCCATCGAGCATTCCAGTCTCGCCGACCTCTCGGGCCCGCTGCGCCTGCGGATCGAGATCCAGAAGGGGGGCCGCGGCTTCACCGATCCCCGCAACGCCGCCGTGGGCGTCAAGCCGGCGGATCTGCTGGCGCGCCTGCCCACGGCCCTCACGGGCGACGAAGAAGGGAAGGAGGCAGAAGAGGAGCCCGCGCCCCGCCGGTCCGACTTCGTGTTCAACCGGCCGATGCGGCTGGAGCTCCGCTATCGCATCGTGCCCCCGGCGGGCTACGCGCCGCAGCCCCTCCCCACCTCGCGCCAGCGCGGCCTGGGGACGGTCACCCTCAAGGAGGAGTACGCCGCCGGCCCCGACGGCGTGGTCACGGCCGTGTTCAAGCTCGACACGGGCAAGCGCCGTCTTTCGCCCGCCGAGTTCGAGACCACCCGCCGGGCCGTGCGCGAGGCCCTGGACGAGAAGATGGCCCTCCTCTTCTTCGACCAGACGGGCGAGGCCCACCTCGACGCCGGACGGGTGCGCGAAGCCCTGGCGGAGTTCCAGCGCCTCGCCGCGCTGGAGCCGAAGAAGGCCCTGCCGCGCACCCGCATCGCGCGGGCCCTGCTGGCCGGCGGCATGGGCGAGGCGGCGCGGGAGGAAGCGCGGCGGGCCACCCAGCTCGAGCCGGGCTTCGCCCCCGCCTACCGCGACCTCGGCTGGATCCTCCAGCACGACGACCTCGGCCGCCGCTTCGGAGCGGGCTTCGACCGCGCCGGCGCCATCGCCGCCTACCGCAAGGCCAGGCAGCTCGACCCGCAGGACGCCCTGGCCCGCGCCGACCTCGCCATCCTCCTGGAGCACGACGCCAAGGGGGCCCGCTACAGCCCCAAGGCGGACCTCGCCGCCGCCATCGCGGAGTACCAGGCGCTGCGCAAGGACCTCGAAGATCACGACATGGACGACAACCTCCTGGTCGCCTTCGTGCGGGCCGGCCGCTTCGCCGAAGCGCGGGACCTCCTCAAGGGGCTGAACAGCCGTACCCCGAACAGTCCCGTCATGTCCCTGGTGACCACGGCCATGCTCGATGGGGTCGACGCCGCCGTCCGCCAGAGCGAGCGGGACTACCCGGCCGACCAGGACCGCGCCACGGCCCTGCACCAGGCCGGGCAGAACCTGATCGTGCTCCGGCGCTACCCCGAGGCCGCCGCCATCTTCGAGCGGGCGAGCCGGCAATCGGACAACGCCGCCTCTCTGCTCGCTACGGCGGACGTCCTGCGCCGCACCCGCCGCCACGAGGAGATCGAGCTGCCGGCCGGGGACCCCGTGACCGTGGTCCGGCGGCTGATGAAGCTGGTCTTCATCGAAGAACGCGACGTGCGCCAGCTCGCCTCTCTCTTCCAGCGCGAAACGGAGGAGGAGATCGTGCGCGGCGGGGACGCCTTCCTGGGCGCGTTCGAGTCCGGCTTCTCCCGGGTGACCCGGCAGTTGCAGGCCTCCAACCTTCCCCTCGACGCCGCCCTCGACCTCGGGCTCGGCGCCATGCGCACAACGGTAAGCGGCGACGACACCCTCGGATACCGCCTCGCCGTCACCTCCGCCATGGAGAACGGCAAGACCCAGCGGTTCTTCGTGGTCCGTCAGGGACAGGAATACCGGATCGCGGGGCTCTCCAACGCCATCGCGACGCTCGGCATCGAAGCCATCCGGCGCGTCAAGCAGGGAGACCTGGCGGGGGCGCGGCAGTTGCTGGACTGGACCCTGGACGAAATGGGCGCCGCCAAGAAGGGTGAAGACGGCCTGCCCGTCCATCCGTTCCTGGCCCTCTGGACCCGGGGCTCGGCCGCCGGAGCCGAGGAGATCCGCTGCGCCGCGGCGGCCCTCTGGAGCTACCCGTCCGGGGCGACGTCCGAAGTCCCGTCCATCCTCGTCCCCTGCCGCGAGGCCGCCACCGATCCGGCCCGCCGCAACGCTCTCGACCTGGCCCTGATCGCCGCCTACGAGACCCTGGAGCGCTTTCCGGAGATGGAGCAGGTGACGCGCCGCCTGCTCGCCGCCGTCCCGGACTCCGAGCGCGCCGAGGGCCTCCACATCGACGCCCTGGCCTCCCAGAGCCGCTGGGACGAAGCCCGCGGCATCGCCGAGCGCCGTCTGCAGAGCGCCGCGGACCACGAAGGCGCCCTCCGCCTCCTCTTCGGGATCGCCTACAACGCCGGAGAGCTGGACCGCGCCCAGGAACGCTTCCAGCGCCTCGTCGACACCGGCAACGCCGGCGCCGGCGACTACAACAACATGGCCTGGATGCTGCTGGCCCAGGGACGGGTGGACGACAAGACCGTCGAGTACGCCCAGCGCGCCGTGACCCTCTCGGACTACGAAAACCCCGCCCATCTCCACACCCTGGCCTCGATCTACGCCGAGCTGGGCAAGACGGGCGAGGCCTACCAGCTCCTCGTGCAGTCCCTGGCCGCCAAGGAGGACGACAAGCCGGACGGCGACGACTGGTACGTCGTGGGCCGTCTCGCCGAGCACTACGGCCTGCCGGACGTGGCGCGCAAGTGCTACAAGCGGGTCGATCCCCCGAAAAAGGCTTCGCTCGAAGCGCTCTCCACCCACGCGCTCGCCGTCCGCCGTCTCGCGGCCCTGGATTCAGGGGGCGCCAGGGCGCAGGCGCGGCCGGCGGGGAGCCGGGTCCGATAAGGACACCAGGGACGACAAGGGCGCTTGATATGCTCACGCCGTCCCCATGAACATCCTCGGCCTCTCCGCCTTCTTCCACGAGTCCGCCTGCTGCCTGCTGCGGGACGGCCGGCTGATGGCGGCGGCCGAGGAGGAGCGGTTCTCGCGGGTCAAGCACGATCCCCGGCTGCCGGTGGCGGCGTTCCGGTATTGCCTCCGCCAGGGCGGGATCGGCCTCCAGGACCTCGACGCCGTCGCCTACTACGAGTCCCCGGTCGACAAGCTCTCCCGCCAGCTCTGGGCCGGCGTCCCGGACGGCGGGAACCGACCTCGCGTGGCTCGATCCCGGCGCGCCGGAGCGGGCGATCCGCGAAGGGCTGGGCTACGAGGGGCCGGTCCTCATCTTCGAGCACCACGCTCTCCCACGCCGCCAGCGCCTTCTTCTTCTCCGGCTTCCCCGAAGCCGCCGTCCTCACGGTGGACGGCGTGGGCGAGTGGGCCACCACCACCTACGGCCGCGCGGCCGGACGTCGCCATCGAGCGGTTCGAGGAGGTGGAATTCCCCCACTCCCTGGGCCTCCTCTACTCCACCCTCACCTCCTATCTCGGCTTCGAGGTCAACGACGGCGAGTACAAGGTCATGGGGCTCGCCCCCTACGGCGAGCCGCGCTACCTGGAGGAGATGCGGAAGCTCGTCTCCACCCGCGACGGCGGGCAGTACCGGCTGGACTTGCGGTATTTCGATTTCCTGCGCGGCCGGCGGATGTACTCGGACGCCCTGCCGCGACCTCTTCGGCGAGCCGCCCCGGCCTCGCGAGTCGGAGATCACCCGCTTCCACCAGGACGTGGCCCGCAGCCTCCAGGAGGTGCTGGAGGAGATCCTGCTGGAGAAGGCCCGCTGGCTCCACGGGCGCACCGGCCTGCCGGACCTCTGCATGGCCGGCGGCGTGGCCCTCAACGTGGTGGCCAACGGCCGCATCCTGCGGGAGGGCCCCTTCGAGCGCCTGTTCGTCCAGCCGGCGGCCGGCGACTCCGGCGGCTGCCTCGGCGCCGCCGCCCTGGCCCACGCCGAGCTGACCGGCCAGCCGCCCGCCGGCGGCGCCCTGCGGCACGTCTACCTGGGGCCGGGCTGGACCGCGGACGAGATCGCCGGGCTCCTGCGCGCCGCGGGCCTGCCGGCGCTGGACTTCCGGGGCCGCGAGGCCGAGCTGCTGGAAGCGGTCGTGGACCGGCTCGCCGCCGGCAAGGTCGTCGGCTGGTTCCACGGCCCCATGGAGCTGGGCCCCCGCGCGCTGGGAGCGCGCAGCCTGCTCGCCGATCCCGCGCGATCCCGGGATGCGCGACCGGCTGAACCGGCTGGTCAAGAAGCGCGAGGCCTTCCGCCCCTTCGCTCCCAGCGTGCTGGCTGCGCACGCGGCGGAGCACTTCGAGCTGGACCACCCCTCGCCGTTCATGCTGGAGACCTGCCGGGTGATCTCGCCGCTGGACCTGCCCGCCGTCACCCACGTGGACGGCTCGGCGCGCCCGCAGACCGTCGATCCGCGGACGGCGCCGCGCTACGCCGCCTGCTCGAAGCGTTCCGCCGGCGCACCGGCTGCCCGCGTCCTGGTCAACACCTCGTTCAACGTGCGCGGCGAGCCCATCGTCTGCTCCCCGGTGGACGCCCTGTTCTGCATGGGCCAGTCCGGGATCGACGCCCTGGTCCTGGAGGACTTCCTGATCGACCGCGCCATGCTCCCGGAAAACTGGGCCGGCCTCCTCCCCGCCTGGCGGGAGCCGTCGCGGAGCGGCTTCGCCCGGGGGCGGAATCCGGTCAGCGAGGACCTGTACACGTTCGTATGACGGACGACCGCGAGAAGGACGTCTGCTGCGAGCCTCGCCCGGCGCCTCGCCACGCCCGAGGGACTGCGGACGGCCCGCCTGCTCCAGGCGGCGGACCTCCTGCGGGATTCCTCCGCGCCCGCGCCGCGCCCCCTCCCCCGCCCGCCCGAGCCCGTGGGCGTCTGGGAGCCGCGGACGGTGGACGGCGAGCTGGTCTTCGTCCGTCCCGATCCCTCGCCCCTGGGGGACCACCACGCGGCGGTCCAGGAGCTGCGCCCCAAGAAGTCCGAGCTGCCCCTGCGCGTGGCCTTCTTCGGCGAGTCCGTGGCGGCGGGCTACCTCTACGCCCCGCACCTGACGCCCGCCCGCGTCCTGGAGGCCCAGCTCCGGGCCGTCGGAGGCGAGAGCGACTTCGAGGTGATCGACCTCGCGCGCACCAACGAGACCCTGCCCACCCTGACGGCGACCGTCCGCGCCTCCCTCCAGCTCAACCCGGACGTGCTCGTGCTCTTCGTGGGCAACAACTGGAACCTGCTCGAGACCCCGGAGGTCTCGCCGTACGCCCCGTCCGTCGAGGCGCGGCAGCGCTACGCCGCGGCGCTCCGGGAGGGGACCGCAGGCCCGATCGCGGCTGGCGGCGGAACGGCTGCGGCGCACGGCCGAGACCGCCTTCGAGACGATCGCCCTGATCGACCCGCGCGGTGGGCATCCCGGTGGTCCTGCTGATCCCCGAGGTCAACCTGGCGGACTGGGAGACGCGCCAGCCGCCCGTCTGGCTGCCGGGGGACGGCACCTCCCGCTGGCACCTGCTGTACCGCAGGGCTCTCCACCAGGAGTCCCTCGACGACGCGCGGTCCCTGCTGGAGCTGGACGGCGGCGCCTGCCCTTCGACCTGGCGCCTGCTCTCCCGTCTCGCCAGGGCGCGGGGAGACGCGGAGGAGGCCCGGCGCGCGGCCCTGGCCGAGGTGGACGCCGCCGCCTACCCCACCCTCGCCTTCCTCAGCGCGCCCCAGGCCACCACGGCGGCCCGGGAGCTGCTGACGGACGCCGCCCGCCGGCACGGCTTCGCCGCAGGCGGACCTGCGGGAGGTCTTCGCCGCGCACACCGGGTCCCCCCTGCCGGACCGCCGCCTCTTCCTCGACTACTGCCACCTGACCAGCGAAGGCATCCACGTGGCCATGGCCGCCGTCGCCGCCGAGGTGCTGAACCTCTCCGGCATGCTGGACGAGGACGTGGACTGGCGCGGCCTCCTCTCCCGTCTGCCGCCTCCCGCGGTCTCCCCCGAGGCCGAGGCCACGGCCCGGTTCGGCGCCGCGATCCACACCGCCCATCGCCTGCTCCCCGTGGGTCCCAAGGGGCCGATCCTGGAGCACTGGTGCGAGGCCGCGCTGGACGCCTCGCCCGGCGTCGAGGCCGCGATGCTCGACCTCCTCGAAGCCCGCTGCGCCCCCTGCCCGGCGGTGCTGACCGCGGCCCAGCAACGCAACCTGGCCTCGCCCTACCGCCTGACTCCTCCAGCACGGCTGGCGCTGGGACTTCCTGGACGCCGACCTGATCGAGGCCCTCTGCGACGTCCTGGAGCGCCGCGGCCGGCCCGTCCGCGAGGAGATCGCCCGCCGGCTCGTGGAGCACCACGGCCTCCGCCCGGAGGGAACGGACCTCGCCCAGCCGCCTTATCTCTGGGAGCCGCTGGAGCGGTTCTACCCCGAGGTGATGCGCTTCGAGGACCTCTCCGAGCGCGCCACCTTCCGCTCCCCCTGGCCCGAGTCCTCCTTCTGCCTGATCTGCGACGCGGAACGGGACGTCGAGCTGGAGCTGACCGCCCGCCTGCCCACCACCGGGACCGGAGGCAACCGCTGGGGCCGGGTCGGCGTCGCCGTCAACGGCGAGGACGCGGGCGCCGTGGACGCCACCGAGAGCTGGACCCGGGCACTTTTACGAATCGACCGCGTACGTCTGCGTCCCGGCCTCAACCGGCTGACCTTCCGCTGGCCCGCCCCCACCGCTGACGGTGACGCCGCTCTTCAGTCCGCCCGCGAGCGCCTGGAGATGGGGATCGCGGCGGATCTGCACCCGGTATTCGGGGAGGTGTTTTCGTTGGTGGCGCGGTCACCCACCTCATCATAACAAGTAGTGCGATCTTACTTGCCGGCCTCGCTCGCGTCTACGATCTGGAACTGCTGCTGGTTGACCTTCTCGTCGCCAACCCAGACCTCGGCACGGTAGTCGCCTTTCTGCCAGGAAGAGGTATTGGCCGCCTGGAACGTCAGGTACTGGTCGCCCTGATTGACTGTCTTCTCCTGCTCGCCAACCCGAGTTTCGCCTGGGCCGAACCAGACTATCTTGACCCTGGAACCAGCTGGCGCGTCCGCAACTTTCATAGCCAATGTGACGGTTTCGCCGGGAGCAAAGTCGTCGCCTTGGGCTTCGGAGGGAATCATACCATCGACAACATTCTTGCCGATCGTCACGTCATCAACAAAAATCTGTGCTTCGACCGGATTAAGATCATTTGGCTGATCTATCCCGGCAACTTCTTGCTCAGTTGCAGCGGTGGCGACATCGTCCACGTCGTCTGTTTCGGCTACCTCCCTCGTCATGTAGTTCGGCATAAAGAGAGAGAAGCCTCCAACTATACCGACCAGGATAAGCAAAATTCTCTCAACTGCCTTTTTGTTCTGCTCCAAATTTATTTCAACCGAACCTATCTTGAAATGAATCTTGCCCCAGACTATAAAGCCTATAAGGGCGGCACCTATCAGCGTGAAGAGAGATTCTCCCAAGCCGAATTCCCCAGTCTTAAGCCATCTTAAAGATGTTATACAAATCATGCCGCATCCAGTAAACAGACTGATCACAATAAGAAGAAGGCTAACGATATAGCCTGCCTTAGAGCGGGACGTAGAAGATGATTGGGTGTTCAATGCTCGAGGCTCCTAGTTATCTTATGCACTCTTCCTTAGAATTTAATCTTTAGCACCCCCTCTTCTATAAGTCCAATATAGATATCGCCATGACCATCACTGCCGTGTTGAACAATTACGCCTATCCGTAGATCTCTCCGCCCCCCTGCCGGAACTCCGCCGCCTTCTCCTTCATCCCCTCCTCCAGCGCCTTCGCTTCTTCCATCCCCTGCTTCGCGGCGTACTCCCGCACCTCCTCGGTGATCTTCATCGAGCAGAAGTGCGGCCCGCACATCGAGCAGAAATGGGCCACCTTGGCGCCTTCCTGCGGCAGCGTCTCGTCGTGATAGGCGCGCGCGGTCTCGGGGTCCAGCGAGAGATTGAACTGGTCCTCCCAGCGAAACTCGAAACGGGCCTTGGATAACGCATCGTCCCGGACCTGCGCGCCGGGATGTCCCTTGGCGAGATCGGCGGCGTGGGCGGCGATCTTGTAGGCGATCACTCCCTGCTTCACGTCCTCGCGGTCCGGCAGCCCCAGGTGCTCCTTGGGGGTGACGTAGCAAAGCATGGCCGTGCCGTACCAGCCGATCATCGCCGCGCCGATCGCCGACGTAATGTGATCGTAGCCGGGAGCGATATCCGTAGTCAGCGGACCCAGCGTATAGAAAGGCGCTTCGCCACAGGCTTCGAGCTGGCGGTCCATGTTCTCGCGGATCAGATGCATGGGGATGTGCCCCGGGCCTTCGATCATCACCTGTACGTCGTGATTCCAGGCGATTCTGGTCAGCTCACCCAGCGTGTCCAGCTCCGCGAACTGCGCGGCGTCGTTGGCGTCCGCGATCGAGCCGGGGCGCAGGCCGTCGCCGAGGCTGAAGGCCACGTCGTAGGCCTTCATGATCTCGCAGATCTCCTCGAAGTGCTCGTAGGTGAAGTTCTCGCGGTGATGGGCCAGGCACCACTTGGCGTGGATCGCGCCGCCGCGCGACACGATACCCGTCACGCGCTTCGCCGTCAGCGGCACGTAGGCGAGGCGCACGCCGGCATGGATGGTGAAGTAATCCACCCCCTGCTCGGCCTGTTCGATCAGCGTGTCGCGATAGATCTCCCACGTCAGCTCCTCGGCCTTGCCGCCGACTTTTTCCAGGGCCTGATAGATCGGCACCGTGCCGATCGGCACCGGCGAGTTGCGGAGGATCCATTCCCGCGTCTCGTGGATGTTCTTCCCCGTCGAGAGGTCCATGACCGTGTCCGCGCCCCAGCGGATGGCCCAGACCAGCTTCTCCACCTCTTCTTCGATCGAGGAGGTCACGGCGGAGTTGCCGATGTTGGCGTTGATCTTCACCAGGAAGTTGCGGCCGATGATCATCGGCTCGCTCTCGGGATGATTGATGTTCGACGGGATGATCGCCCGTCCCCGCGCCACCTCGTCGCGGACGAATTCAGGGCGCAGGCCTTCGCGGAGGGCGATGAACTCCATCTCCGGGGTGACGATCCCCTTCTCGCGCATAGTGCATCTGGGTGACGTTCGTACCCGGCTTCGCCCGCAGGGGCCTGCGGGCCGGCCCGAAGCGGATCGCGGCCAGGCGCGGGTCCGCCTCGCGCTGGCGGCCGTAGAGCGAGGTGACGGCGGCGAGCTCTTCCACGTCGCCGCGCCCGACGATCCACTCCCGGCGCAGGGGCGGCAGCCCCTTCCGGAGGTCGATCTCCGCCTGCAGGTCGGTGTACGGCCCGGACGTGTCGTAGACGGTCACCGGCGGGTTCTCGACCGTCGCGCCGGCGTGGGTGCGGGTGGGCGACACGCGGATCTCCCGCATGGGCACGCGGACGCCCGGGCGTCGTCGCCCTCCACGTAGACCTTGCGGGAGGCGGGGAACGGCTCGGTGGTGATCTGCGGGCGGGGCGAATCCTGGGAAGAAACTGGCGTCGGCTCGATCATCGCGGGCTCCTCACGAGTGGGCAGGGGGGGCCCCGAGATCGTCATCGCTTCCCTACGCTGGCATTACCCAGGTCAGGTGATGAGGGTCGTCCCCGTGGGACTCTCAGCCTTTGCAGGCCCCCCTAGCTGGCGGGGAGATCGTACAGCAAGAAAGGACCTAAAGGACAAAAAGGACCCAAAGGACGAGCCCATCCGTCCTTTAAGTCCCTTGGGTCCCTTATGTCCTTTAGGTCCTATAGGTCCTTTACTCCCTACCCCCTCCTCCCCGCCAGAATCACCTCCCGCCCGGCCAGGTAGAGCAGCACGGTCAGGATCGCGAACGGGATCAGCGCCAGCGCGTCCGCGGACGGCCCGCTGAAGAACGGGTTGGTGCGCGTCCATGTAGCTGGGTGACCCGGTCGTTGAAGTCGGTCAGCACGCCGGCCATGAAGGCGATGACGATGCCGGCGATGGCGCCGCCGGCGATGTAGCCCGAGGCCATCAGCACGCCGGGGCTCTTGTCGCCCTCGGCGGCCAGCTCCTCCTCGGTCAGGTTGCGGTGCGCCAGCTTCTTGCGCAGATGGCGGTCCACCAGCCAGCGCACCAGGCCGCCGACCAGGATCGGGGTCGAGGACGGAGAGCGGCAGGTAGACGCCCACCGCGAAGGCCAGCGACGGGATGCCCGACATCTCCAGCACCACCGCGATCATCACGCCCAGCAGCACCAGCCCCCAGGGCAGCTCGCGGTTGAGGATGCCCTTGATGATGTAGGACATCAGCGTCGCCTTCGGGCGCGTCGAACTTGTCCACCCGCTGTGCCGTCGGGCCGCGTGTCGTGGACGCCGTTGATCCCGGGGTCCACGAGGTAGACCGGCATGCCCTGGGCGTTCGACGAGGTAGCGGCCGGCCGGGCCGCCGGCCTCGTCCGTCTTGTGCCAGACGCGGTAGGTCGCGGCGTCGTCGCTCGGCCTGCGGACCCTGGAGCTTCTCGGTCTTCAGCGTCGGGAGCACGGCGGGCGGGACCCGCAGGTTCGGCGCGTAGCCCTCGGCCACGATCCGCCCGGTGGCGCGGTCGGCGACCGGCACGTAGACGGTGGCGCGCGTCGTTCAGGCGCAGCAGGATGGGGCCGAGGACCAGCGCCGAGGCGGCGCGAGCCGACGAGGATCGCGATCTGCTGCGACCGCGGCGTGGCGCCGACGAGGAAGCCGGTCTTGAGGGCCTGGGCGTGGTGCCGCCGTTGGAGGCGGCGATGCAGACGATGGCTCCCACCGACAAGCGCCGTGACGTAGTAGGTCGGGCCGGTCCAGCCGAGGACCAGGAAGATCAGGCAGGTGAGCAGCAGCGTGGCGACGGTCATGCCCGAGATCGGGTTCGACGACGAGCCGATCTCGCCGGTCAGGCGCGACGAGACCGTGACGAAGAGGAAGCCGAAGAGGACGATCAGGATCGCGCCGAGCAGGTTCATGTGCAGCGGAGCGGAAGAGCGAGGATCAGCGCCACCAGGGCCAGGCATGCCGATGACCACCAGCTTCATCGGCAGGTCGTGCTCGGTGCGCGGCACGGCCGCGGCGGCGCGTCGCCCGGCGTCCCGCCCCGAAGTCGGCGAGGCCGGCCCGGATGCCGTGCCAGATCGTGGGCAGCGAGCGGAACAGGCTGATGATGCCGCCCGCCGCCACCGCGCCGGCGCCGATGTAGAGGACGTAGGCGTCGCGGATCTCGTCCGGCCCCATCTCGCGCGATCGGCATGGTGCCGGGCGCGATCGACGCCGGTCGCGGCCGCGCCGAAGAACTTGATCGCCGGGATCAGCACCAGGTAGGCGAGCACGCCGCCCGGCGCACATGATCGAGGCGATGCGCGGGCCGATGATGTAGCCGACGCCGAGCAGCTCGGGCGAGATCTCCGCGGCGACCGAGCCGGCCGTGAACGGCGCGCCGAAGACCTTCTCCGGGATGTCCTTCCAGGTCTTGAAGGCGGCCATGGCGGTCTTGTAGAGGAGCCGATGCCGAAGCCGGTGAAGATCGTCCGCGCGCCGAGGCCGGCCTCGACTCGCGCGGGTCCCGCGCGCCGTGCGCGCGCGGCGATGGCCCGCTTCCTCGGGCGTGGCCGCCGGCCTTGAGCACCTCGGCGCAGGCCGTGCCTTCGGGGTACTTGAGCATGCCGTGCTGCTCGACGATCAGGGCCCGCCGCAGCGGGATCATCATCAGGATGCCGAGCAGGCCGCCGAGGAGCGCGACCAGCATGACCCGCATGATCTCCAGGTCGAAGCCCAGGATGAGGATCGCCGGCATGGTGACGCCGACGCCGAAGGCGATCGATTCGCCCGCCGAGCCGGCCGTCTGCACGATGTTGTTCTCGAGGATCGAGGCGCCCCGGCCGCCCATCTTGCGAAGCAGGCGGAACAGGGTGATCGAGATGACCGCCACCGGGATCGAGGCGCTGACCGTCAGGCCGACCTTGAGCACCAGGTAGAGCGACGAGGCGCCGAAGATGGCGCCGAGCAGCGTGCCCACGATCAGCGGCAGCGACCGTCAGCTCGGGCAGCTTGACCTCGGCCGGGATGAAGGGGCGGAAAGCGGAGGGCGGAGGGGCCAGGTCGGGGGCTACGTCTCGGCGCTCGGGCAAGCTCATCGGGCGGACCTCCTGCGTCTGGATCGGTGCGTCACCCTACCATGGCCGCCCACTCCGATTCGAGCACGCTCATGATGAGGAAGCTCCAGTACTCCTCCCCCGCCCTGAACGCCTCCCGGATCACGCCCTCGTGCCGGAACCCGACCCGCTCGTAGCAGGCGATGGCGCGGACGTTGGACTCGAACACCCAGAGATCGACGCGGTGCATCCCCATCTCGCCGAACGCCTGGGTAAGACCGGCGCGCATGATCGCCTCGCCGAGCCCGCGCCCCCGGGCCTCCGGGGCGAGCAGGACGCGGCCGATCCGTGTCGAACGGTTCTGGCGATCGATCGCGCCCAGCTCGAGATGACCGATCACGTTTCCGCTGTCCCGGTCGGCCGCCTTGAAGAATAGCCGGTATCCACGCACCGCGCTCTCGCGCATCTGCTTCTGAAAAGCCTCTCGGGTCGGGGGATAGCTGAGAGCGGAAGCTGTCCACAAAAAGTGCTCCTCCTCGGAGGTCACCCAGCCGAGGAGGCGGTCGATGTCGTCTTCCGTGAAGGGGAGAAGCTCAAGCATAGAAATGCTCAGATCCGGGCCAGCTCCTTCCGAGTCTTCTCAATTAGACATCGACCGACCGCTGAATGGGGTTTCTGCCCAGCCTCGTACTCTTCCAGTTCTCCCTTCAATTTCGCAGCCAACTCCTGCTGGCCCTCGATCAGCGCAGCGGTCCAACGGAGGAGCAGTCCCTTCACCTGTCCATAGGCTTCCTTACGGGCTTCCAGGAGCCCTTCCCGGTTCAGGTCCAGCACTTCGAGGGTCTTCGTCCCTTCCTCGGTCTCCGCGCCCAAGACTCCCAGCTCGTCGCCGAATGTCAGGTGCTTGCCGGGATCATCTACCTTCCAGGGGTTCAGGAGGAGCGGCTCCTCCCGCTTCTCGTCTCCTGGCTTGAAGGCACGGAACCCACGGACGGGGAAGCGGTTCCTCTTCCCGCGCGGCCTGCCCTCCGGGCTGGTGGACGGGCGGTTGCATTCGATGCAGGAGGGAATGAGATTGAACCAGTCGTAAGCGAGCCAGTAGTATCCTGGATGCCTGCGCTCGCCGTCGAAGACGGGTTGCAGACTCTCGTCGGTGACGTCCTTCTTCGGGCGGAAGTGCTCGACGTCCCCGGGCTGGTTGCCCGCCAAGCGGACCTCGCAATAGCCGCATTTGTAGTTGAAAGCGCGAAGGAGCAGCTCCTTCTGCGCCTTGTAGAGCGATTCCAGGATCTCCGGAGCGGCGCCCCCCTCGACGGCCTGAATGAGATTCTCCCGGGCCTTCTCCACCTTGTCCCGCCATGCCTTCCAACCGGGATCGTCGGGCTCTGCCGGCGGCACGTGAATCATGATTTCTCTTCCTCCCGGCCCAGGACCTGGGCCAACTGCCGCTTGATCTCCAACTGGACCTTGGGATCGGCCTTGCTGAGCAGCACCGCCGGAGAGAGATCCTCGAGCGCCTCATGGACTGCCTGTTCGACCTTACGCTCGACGGGCGTCTCCCCCACGGTCAGGATAGGGCGGAGCCGCTCACGCAGGGCGGCTATCTCGGCCTCTTCTTCCGGGCTCTTATCCCGCATGCCGAGCAACTCGGAATAACGGTCGATGTCTTTGCGCACGCCGCGACTGCGTGTGGTCGCCAGGCCAACAAAGGGCTGGTGAGGATCTGGTCCGCCCGCATGCCGTCGAAGTCCAGAGGCGGCCGTACCACCTCGATGGCCTGGGGATCGTCCTCGACACGATAGGCGACGAGCACTTCCTGCCGCTGCATGCCGGCCACCACCAGTGGGGAGTGCGTGGTGGCCACGATCTGCAAAGCTGGAAAGTGCTTCTTCAGGGTCGGCGCCAGCATCTGCTGCCACTCGGGGTGCAGGTGGGCGTCGATCTCGTCGATGATCACCAGCGCCGGCTGCCGCTCCGGGTCCTCGGCCTCGGCATGGATCTCATACATGCGCCGCAACAGGGTGCCCAGCCAGCCGAAGAGGGAGCTCATCCCCATGCTGATCTGCTCGATGGGCACGAGCCCGTCCACCGTGCGAACCCGGACCTCCCAGGTGCGGCGGTCGACCTCCCCGAAATCGATCTCCATGCCTGGCATGAACGTCTTGAGGAGGGAGAAGAAGGAGTCGCGGAGCTGCAGGTTCCTTTTGGCTTCGATCTCGCTGATTCCCCCTTCCGGCGCCGAACGCACATCGAGGTTGACGAGCCATTGCTTCAGGTCGTCCAGTCGCTCGTCGGCGTCTCCAGAGAGGACCGGGAGCAGGTCTCCCACGACCGGCCGCGGCGGGCCGCTCTGCGCCGGTCCGCTGGGATTGCGGCGCGAGATCCCGCGCAGGGGCGGAAAGCCGAGCACGACCCAGCGGCCAGCCCGCAACGGGGTGAGCTGCCGGCAGACCACGCGGAGGTCGTCCCCGTCCCGGATCAGCTCGGTGCGGTAGTTCTCCCGTCCCACCTGGATCTCGATCAATCCGTGCGAAGCTCCGGAACGAAGGAGCCGTGGGGCCGCGGCCACCGCCCGGATGTCATCCCCGCAGAGCCCGAGAGCGATGGCCCTGAGCAGAGTCGATTTGCCGACCCCGTTGTTCCCCAGCAGGCTGGTCCACCTTTCATTCAGGTCCAGAGCCAGGCTGCGAAAAGCGCCGATGTCGGTCAGCTTCACACGGACCAGGCTGGTCGGTTCGATCGCCGGCCGGGGCTCGCTCTTCTGAAGGTCGAGCAGCCCGCGGAGCCGACGGACGAAGTCGTCGATCTCGCTCCAGCTCACGCCGGGTTGAACCAGCAGGCGGACGCCATATTTGGCGCGGAGACGCTCCCGCTCGAGCTCGATCCCCTCCGTCGGGCTCACCACGGCGAAATGGGGAACCTCCTGCGTGGGCCGGGGGGGCAGACTGGAGAAGTAACGTTCGAGGACCTCGATCCCTGTGCCAAGGAAGAGATGGCTTCTGGACAAGGCCGCCGAGGTGAGGAAGCGCGCCAGCATCCCGTCGTCTTCGAGAGCCCGCCGGTATTCCTCGGAGGTCAGGAGCAGGCCTCCGGGATTGGTCAGGCTCCCGAACAGCTTGACCAGCGGGAACATCCCTCTCTGGAGAGCCTTCTCGAGGCCTCCGTTGCCCGGGCTGACGACCCGGGATGCGGTCGGCGAAGGCGTGCTCCGGCAGGGAGTGCCAGTGAGTGGTCAGTACGGCGCTGAAGGGCAGGGTTCGCGAGTTGGACCAGGCCGGGACTGAGCGGCGAGCGAGGCAGCCCACCGTACAGGCGCTCCAGATCCTCTATCAGACCGGTGCGTCCCCGCCGGCCCAGGAGCTGGACACTGCCTGCGTCCTGCCACGGCGGCGGGCGTTTTCAGTTGCGCCCTCTCCTCCATCACCAGGGGGGTGCGTTCGAGGATGTAGCCCAGCGCCTCGCTCCAGGCCGGATAGCCGGCCATGACACCGAGGCCGTTGCCAGCGAAAAGGACACAGTCACCGTGCGAGAGGGCCTCGACCAATTCCGCCGGGATGTCGAGCCAGTCATAGGACTGGGCGGCGTCGGCGGGCGCGGAGTCCTCAGCAGGAGCCGATTCCGCAGGCGGAAGGGGAGGTCCCCTGGGAGACGCCCTCCGCCCTTCTGCGCAGCTCCTCCAGTTCCTTCAGCAGGAGCTCCGTACGTTCCTGCGCTCGGCGTTTGAGCCGCTGGTACAAGACGAAGGCAACTGAGAGAGCGAGCAGGCTCCCAATCAGGCTCGTCCAGAGCACCACCCCGGAAGACAACGATTCAGACAATGGAAGCCCTCCGGGGCTATGTTATCGCGTCGGGGAAGGAACTATTCCCGGGCCTACCCTCCTGCAGGAACTACGGCGGCCGGCGGAGGCGGCGCGAGCACCGCGCTGGGCGCCAGGTTCTCGACCGACGGCACACTGCGCAGGTAGGCGTATATCGCCTTCAGGTCGTCGGCGTTCGGTCAGGGCGTAGTTCTGCCAGGGCATCGGCGGCAGGATCGGCCGGTTGTCCGCCTGTCCCCAGTGCTTGCCCGTGCGCATCGCGCGCAGGAACTGGTCCTCGGTCCACATCCCGAGGCCGGTCTCCTTGTCCGGCGTCAGGTTGGGCGCGTAGGTGACGCCCCAGGGGCCGGCGAAGGCGGTGTTGGTGGCCGCGCCGGACCAGATCCAGGGACCCTGCGCCGCCGGGGCGGGCGGCATCGTCATGGCCGCGGGGTGGCCCGAGGAGCATTCGCGACAGGTCCGGCTCGGGACCGTTCGCGCCCATCTTGAACGGCGTGTGGCAGTCGCCGCAGCCGGCGACGGTGACGAGGTACTGGCCGCGCTCGACGGGGCTCTGGATCTCGTGGGACACGGCGGCGTTGGAAGCGGCGTCCGCGCCCTGGCAGCCGGCGGCGAAGAAAGAAAGGCTCAGGATGCCCAGGGCCATCAGGCTCCGCCCGGCGTTCTTCTTAATATATGAAAAGGTGCTCATCGTCTCTCCTTGAATTCTTGGGTGAGGTCGCCCTCAATGCGACATGGAAACGAATCCAGGAGAGACTCCCCCCTCACCTCCCGTCATCCCATCCGTGTCGGAAAATTCTTCAACTCTTCGATATATGTTTGTAGAATGATCTGGCTCGACCAGAAAGGAGAGAACGATGAAGAAGCGGGAAGCGCGGAAACTGACCCTCTCGAAGGAGACGCTGCACCGGCTGGAGGACGCCAAGCTGCGGCAGGCCGCGGCGGCAGGCCACGGGATTCCCTGTCCGGAATCCGTCTCCTGCTGCATCACCCAGCTCTGCGTCAGCGCGCAGTACACCGGCTGCGTGGAGTGCGAGAGCTAGACGGCGGCTGACAGTCTCCGCGGGGCGGCCCTACGGGGCCGC
>CAVXIV010000007.1:0-80227 GCA_963761805.1 uncultured Acidobacteriota bacterium
TAGCCGACCGCCGTGTTCGCCCCCGCGCCGCCGCTGCCGGCGCACTGCGCGCTGGGGGTGCTCGTCACCGGCTGGCCCGTGTGGGCGGCGCGCAGCCAGGCCGTCTCGGCGGCGTCGAGGTTGGGCGAGATGCCCCCCTGGCCGCCGCCGCAGCCGGCGAAGATCGTGTCCTTGTCCGACAGCAGCCCGACCGAGCTGGCGTCCGGACCGGTGGCGGGGAGCTTCCCGCCGAGCAGGTCGCGCACGTTCAGGGTCTGGACGTCGTAGCCGGTCAGGTAGAGGTCGAACGCCAGCGTGGGCACGCCCCAGTCGGTCCACAGGACGACGCGGGACAGCGCGGGCCGCGCGGACGCGTTGTTGACCGAGACCAGCGTGGTCATGCCGGTGGGTTCGGAGAGGTCGACTTCGAAGTAGGGGATGAGAAGGGTGGCTGCGGGTTGGTTCGCTACACGACAGTTGCCTTCCAGAACGCCGGCGGAGGCCGGGGCCGCCGCGAGCACGAGGACGACGAAGACGAAGAAGATTGTCGAATACCGTGTCCACAACATGGATGAGCTCCTGAAAAGTCGCAGGGCCCGTTGGCTTTGGCCAGGTTCCCGCTCACGAATAACGCCTTTTGCGACTTTCATGCCACCCTTTCTCCCCGCCCTTCTACGGTTAGACTACCCGTTATGAGCGAGACTCTAGTTCAGATCGGCCGCGCCGCGGCTCCGGCCGCGTCCCCGGCTCCCCGCCGCGAGGGGAGACCGGACTGGCTCCGCATCCGGCTCGCGACGCCGGCCTCATACCATCAGGTCCGCTCCCTTGTGGAGCGGTTGAACCTTCATACCGTCTGCCAGGAGGCCCGCTGCCCCAACATCTATGAGTGCTGGGGCGAGCACGGCACGGCGACGTTCATGATCCTGGGCGACGTCTGCACCCGCCGCTGCGGGTTCTGCGCCGTCACCTCCGGCCGCCCCCAGAAGGGCGTCGATCCCGGCGAGCCCGAGCACGTGGCCGAGGCCGTCGGGATCATGAAGCTCCGTCACGCCGTCATCACCTCCGTGGACCGCGACGACCTGCCCGACGGCGGCGCCCGTCACTGGGCCGAGGTCATCGCGGCGGTCCACCGCCGCAATCCGGGCTGCGCGGTCGAGGTGCTGACCCCCGACTTCCGCGGCGTGCCGGACGCCCTGGACGTCGTCCTGGGCGCCCGCCCCGAGGTCTTCTCCCACAACATGGAGACGGTGCCGAGCCTGTACCGCAAGGCCCGTCCCGGCAGCCGCTACGACCGCAGCCTCGCCCTGCTGGCCGAGGCCGCGCGCCGCCGCGACGCCGGCGAGTACGCCGGGCGCGTCAAGACCGGCATCATGCTCGGTCTGGGGGAGACGCCCGACGAGGTCTACTCGACCCTCTCCGATATCCGGCGCGCCGGAGTGGAGATCGTTACGCTCGGCCAGTATCTCCAGCCCACCCCGAAGCACCTGCCGGTGGCGCGCTGGGTCCACCCGGACGAGTTCGCCGGCTACCGCGACTTCGCCTTCTCGCTCGGCTTCGCCCACTGCGAGTCCGGCCCCCTCGTGCGCAGCAGCTATCACGCTCATGAGCACGTGCGGCCGGCCGCGCCCTAGGAACGGCCTTTATCCTGTCCGACCCTCACCCCCATGTCGCCTTGGCATCCTTCCCGGGAGCAGTTGGAACGATTCCTCCTGGACGGCCTCCCTTCTGAGGAGACCTCCCGCGTCATGCAGCATCTCGCCCAGGGGTGCAGCCGCTGCCAGGCGGTCACGGGCTCCTTCTGGTCCTTCGGCTCCGATCCGGAAAAGGCAGCCGGCGAGCGTTTCGAGTACGGTGACGCGATGAGCCGCGCGTTCTCCGCCGCGCGCCGCGCCCGCGCCGATCTGGAGGCGGGCCAGGGCGAGGCGGCGCGGCTCGAAGCCTTGCTGCGGGCGAGCCAGGAGGCGGCCGATCCGGAGCGTGCCGTGGCCGCGGCCGAGAGCGCCGTCGCCGTGGCGGAAGCTCTCGGGGAAGACCATCCCGCCCCGGTGGCCGAGGATCTCCGGGCGCGGGCCTGGGGGGCGCTCGCCGAGGCCCGGCGGCTCGCCGCGGATCTCGCCGGCGCCGAGGAGGCTCTGCGGAAGGCGCTGGAGCACCTCGGGCGCGGCACCGGCTGCCGGCTCTACAAGGCGCGCGCGCTCGAGGTCGAGGCCGCGTTGCGCGAAGCCCAGGGACGTTCCCGGGAGGCGGCCCGGTTGAGCCGCCGGGCAGCCCGCCTCTACGGCCGCTAAACTAAGAGCGGGCGGTCACCGAGCGGGCGGTCGCCCGCCAGAGCCCGGCCACGATCAGCGCGAACCCGATCCCCTCGATCCAGCCGAAGCGCTCGCCCAGCAATGCGGCGGCCAGCACCACCGCCACCAGCGGCTGCACGGTGCCGTAGGCCGCCACCAGGGCGGGGGAGGAGCGCCGCACCGCCCAGGTGTTGGCGGCGTAGGAGAACACCGTGGCGAAGAGAGCGATGTAGAGCACCCCCAGCCAGGTGGCCGCCGGCACCTTCGACGGCTCCAGCCGCGCCAGGGCCGGCGCCGCCGCCAGCAGCACGCCCGCGCCGCCGAACACGAACGACCAGGCGATCACCGTCCGCCAGGGGATGCGGGCGAGCACCGGCCGCTGCAGCACCAGGAAGAGGGCGTAGCAGAGGGAGTTGCCGAGGATCAGGGCGTTGCCCAGCGCGGCCCCCGGCGCGGTGGAGAAGCGGAACGGATTGACCAGCACCAGGGCGCCGGCCACCGAAAGGGCGATCCCCACCAGCCGCGGCGCCGTCAGCTTCTCGATCCCCAGCGCGGCCGCCGCGGCGACGGCGAACACCGGCAGCGAGGTCATCAGGATCGACGCGTTGGTCGCCGTCGTGTGTTTGAGGCCGGTGATGAACAGCACCTGGTTGAGGAACACCCCGAGGCCGCCGAGCAGCGCCAGGATGGGGAAGTCGCTCGCTCTGGGCATGAACCGGTCCCGGCGCCAGGCCAGAATCACCAGGATGGGCGTCGCGATCACGATCCGCAGCGCCGCCAGCGCCATGGGGGCGAGGTCGGCGAGCGCCGCCTTGGCCACCACGTGGAAGCCGCCGAAGGAGAGCTGGACGATCAGCAGCGTCAGGTGGACCCGCCAGGCGGGCGCCGGCGCCGGCGCGGGCAGGACGGGGGCGGGGACGCTCATGAGGGCGGAAGAATATGCTGGATTCGGGTTTCCCCTCTCCCGGGGCTTTGCGCCGTATCCCCCGAACCGATACAATGCCCGCTTGTGACGGAGCGCACAAAGTGCCCGTCTCTCCCCAGACAGGACGACATGACCGAAACCGCCCCCGGCATCCGCATCCGCGCGCTCGACGAGCTGGACATCAGCGACATCGTGGCCATCGACGAGAAGATCAGCGGCCGGTACCGCCCGGAAGTTTGGGAGCGCCAGATCGGTTACTACCTGCGGAGGGCCCCCGAGACTTCGGTGGTCGCCGAGGTGGACGGCAAGGTCGCCGGCTTCATGCTCGGCGAGGTACGGTCCGGCGAGTTCGGTCTCGAGGAGCCTACGGGCTGGATCGAAGTCCTGGGCGTCGATCCCGACCAGCGGGGAAAAGCGCTCGGCCGGCGGATGGCCGAAGCGGTGCTGGAGCATTTCCGGGTTGAGGGCGCACACCGGGTGCGCACCCTGGTGGACGAGGAGAGGGAGGACATCCGGAGCTTCTTCAGTTCCTTGGGGTTCGAGCCCTCGACCCTCAGACCGTTCGTCAGGAATCTGTAAGACGCAGGAGACAGGCATGAGCGTGAAGACCACGACCCTACCCAAGCGCTACCACGAGGCCGTCCTCCGCTGGAAGGACGTCTTCCTGCCCGATTACGAATTCCTGCTCGAGAACTGGGACAAGCACTTCCCCAACGATCCCCAGTTCCAGCTCTGCGCCTACCGCGAGATGGGCATGTGCACCGAGATCGAGTGCGGCGACATGAAGGGGAAGCCCAAGTCCACCAAGGCCGCCGACCTGATGGCCGAGCAGGCTCATCACCTCTACGGCGCCATCCGCGCCCAGGCTTCGACCGAGTTCGGCTCCATCCAGCAGCACCGCCTGACGCTCGCCCGCGCCCAGGACGAGGAGGAGCAGTTCTGGATCCTCCGCATGATGGCCGAGGAGCTGCGCCACGGCTACCAGATGCTCCACCTGCTGGCCGAGGACGACTGGAGCTGCGTCTCCAACGAGTCGACCTCCGACGCCATCGAGGAGATCCTGTCGATGAACACCGGCTCCCACGTGCTGGGCGCCTTCAACATCGACTTCGACTCCTTCGTCGACAACGTCGTCTTCTGCGCCCTGATCGACCGCGTCGGCAAGTACCAGCTCCAGATGCAGAAGATCTCCGCCTACCAGCCGATGGCCGAGAGCATGCCGCAGATGCTGCGCGAGGAGGCCTTCCATCTGGCCGCCGGGGTCGTCCCCATGCGCCGCTGGGCCACCGCCGCCGCCAAGGGCGAGAGCTACGTCACCATGGACGTGCTCCAGAAGACGCTCAACAAGTGGCTGCCCCGCGGCCTCGAGATGTTCGGCGACGAGCGCGGCGGCGGCACCAACGTCCGCTACGGCCTCAAGCCGATGAAGAACGCCGAGGCCCAGAAGCAGTACTACCAGGAAGTGTCGAAGCTGGTGCGCGACGTCAACCTGCGCTACCTGCGGGCCCGCATCGAGAACCTCACCCACGGCGAGTCCGAGGCTGTGATCGACCGCATCCTGGCCGGCGAAACCGTCGAGGGCGTCCGCCGCGAGGACCTCCTCCACATGCCGAACCCGGAGTTCTGCCGCCGCCGCGGCGTTCCCGCCTTCCGCATGGTGGGCGTGGACGGCGAGGTCTTCAACAGCTTCCCGGACTACGTCCAGCACCTGATCGCCAACCTGCCCGAGTCGTACCGCTCCAGCCGCGACTTCAAGGACTACGTGGAGTCGCTGCGCGAGGTGGCGGAGGGCCGGACGACGATCGAGCAGGCGGTCGGCAAGATGCCGGCCCTGCGCCGCGTCGGCGGGGCCTGTCCGTGCTCCAAGTCGGTGCGCTGGGTGGTGGACGACCCGCTGCCGGTCTCCGCGCCGGGCGCCGCCGCCGGCCAGCCCGTGGCCTGATCCGCGAGAACTTTCCAGGCATGCCACCCGTAGAGAGGGGCTAGAGATGAGTGCGTTCAACAGCGTGCTGGTTACCACCCTGCCCCTGGTGCCGAAGCCGATCGTCGGCCGGGTGGCGTCCCGCTACGTCGCCGGAGAGAAGCTGGACGACGCCGTCCGCGTCGTGCGCGACCTCAACCAGCAGGGCGCCATGGCGACCATCGACGTCCTCGGCGAGGAGGTCAGCGAGCGGGAGAAGGCCACCGCCGCCGTCGAGGAGTACCTGCGGGTCTTCGCGGCCATCGACCGCGAGAGGATCGACTCCAACGTCTCCATCAAGCTCACCCTTCTGGGGTTGAAGATCGACGAGGGTTTCTGCCGCGACAACGTCGAGCGGATCGCCGAGACGGCGAAGAAGTACGACAACTTCATCCGCATCGACATGGAGGACCACACCACCACCGACGCGACCCTGCGCATCTACCACGAGCTGCAGGCCCGCTACGGCAACCTGGGCGTGGTGCTCCAGGCCTATATGCGGCGCACCCTGCGCGACATCGACAGCCTGCCGGCGGGGACCAGCGTCCGCATCTGCAAGGGGATCTACGTCGAGCCCCGGAAGGTCGCCTGGAAGGGCTTCGACACGGTGCGGGCCAACTACCTCCAGGCCCTGGAGAAGCTGATCGTCCGCGGCATCTACCCGGCCATCGCCACCCACGACGAGTACTTGGCCTGCTGCGCCGCGGCCCTGGTCGACAAGCACGGCCTGAAGCGGGACCAGTACGAGTTCCAGATGCTCCTGGGCGTGGACCCGGAGCTGCGCCGCATCCTGATCGAGTCCGGCCACCGGCTGCGCGTCTACGTCCCCTACGGCGCCGACTGGTACCCCTACTCGATCCGCCGCCTGCGCGAGAACCCCGAGGTGGCCCGGCACGTGATGAAGGCGATGATGTCGGGGAAGTAAGCGCCCTCACCTCCCCGACCCTCCTCTCCCGACCCCTCCCTCCCTCCCGCACCGGGAGAGGAGGGAGAAAAGCTTCTTGCTTTGGGAGGGGGTTCCCCTCTCCCGGTGCGGGAGGGAGGGAGGGGTCGGGAGAGGGGCCAGGGGTGAGGGTTAGGGCGGGTTTGACCGCCCCCGCGGGCCGGTGATACGCTTTCCTTACACCCTGACGGGTCTCGCCCGGGATCTCTCTACGCCTCATGGACGACAGATACCGCTCGGACTCTCGCGAAATCCTCTCCCGAGGGGACACCGACACCGACGACATCGACCTGTCGCCGCTCCACGAGAGCGGTATGACGCAGACGTTCGAGAGCGCCACCCGGGACCGCGCCCTGCGCGGCCACGCCCAGGTCGAGACCGAAGCGGACATCATCCTCATCGCCCATCCCGAGAGCCAGCGCCTGGGCTCGCGCTACCGCCTGTCGCCGGGGACGACGCTGGAGATCGGCCGCTCGGCCGCCGTAGGCATCAGCCTCCCCGAGGTGATGTCGATCTCCCGCAAGCACGCCCGCCTGCGCTACATCGGGCCGGTGGTGACCATCGAGGACCTGGGCAGCACCAACGGCACCTACGTCAACGGCCAGCCGGTGCACGGGCGGACGGTGCTGCGCAGCGGCGACCGCTTCCAGACCGCGGCGGTCCACTTCAAGTTCCTCCACGAGCAGGACGTGGAGAGCGCCTACCACCTGGCGATCTATGAGCTGGTGGCCAAGGACGGCCTGACCGAGATCTTCAACAAGCGGAAGTTCGACGAGGAGATGCAGCGCGAGTTCGCCCGCGCCACCCGCCACCAGCGGCCGCTGTCGCTGATCATCTTCGACCTCGACGAGTTCAAGACGATCAACGACACCTACGGCCACCTCTGCGGCGACTTCATCCTCAAGCAGGTGGCCTCGCTGGCCCGCGACGTGGTCCGCCCCGAGCAGGTGCTGGCGCGGGTGGGAGGCGACGAGTTCGTGATCCTCGCCCCCGAGACCGGCGCCGAGGGGGCCGAGGCCCTGGCCTCGAAGATCCGCGACCGCGTCGCCGGCTACGAGCACCGCTACGGCGACATCCGCATCCCGGTGAGCAGCTCCTTCGGCGTCGCCGAGCTGCGCCGGGAGATGTCCACGCCCCAGGACCTCTACCACGCGGCGGACGAAGCGCTCCTGCTCTCGAAGCGCAACGGCCGCAACCGCGTGGCGATCTACAGTCCCACGCCCGCCGGGGAGTAGGGGCCCTCACCACCCCGGGCCCGGGCAAAGGACGACACGGACGAACAAGGACAGACAAGGACAAGCACGGCATCCTTGTTGTCTTTGTCCGTCTTTGTTTGTCCGTGTTTGTCCGTGTTCCCCCTCTTCTACTTCGCCGCCCCGGCCTGCCCTTCGCCGAGCAGGAACCGCCGCACGAACTCGAACAGCACCGCCCGCTGGTAGTCCACGTTGCTCTTCTTCTGGAAGCCGTGCCCCTCGTCCTTGCCGACGAGGTACCAGATCGGCACGCCGTTGCTCTTGATCGACGCCACGATCTGATCCGACTCCGACAGCGGCACCCGCGGATCGTTCGCTCCCTGGGAGACGAGCAGCGGCCTGGTGATCTTCTTCGCCTGCCGGTTGGGGGCGATCCCCTCCAGGAACCGCCGCATCTCGGGATCGCGCTCGTCGCCGTACTCGACCCGGCGCAGGTCGCGGCGGTACTCCTGGGTGTTCTCCAGGAAGGTCACGAAGTCGCTGATGCCCACCGAATCCCAGCCGCAGCAGAGGCGGTCGCTGTAGTGCACCATCGAGGCGAGCACCATGTAGCCGCCGTAGGAGCCGCCGGTGACCATCACCCGCGAGGCGTCGAGGTCGGGCTGCTTCGCGAGCCAGTCGAGGAGGGCCCCGATGTCCTTCACGGAGTCCTCGCGCAGGCGGCCGTTGTCCAGGTTCTGGAAGGTCTTGCCGTAGCCCGTGGAGCCGCGCACGTTGGGGAAGATCATCACCACGCCGAGCTCGTCCATCAGGAAGTTGTTGCTCGACTTGAAGCTCGGCCGTGACTGCCCCTCGGGGCCGCCGTGGATGCTCAGGAACACCGGCCGCTTGCCCGGGAAGCGGTCCTTCGCAGGCTTGTAGACGAAGGCCGAGATCGTCTTGCCGTCGAAGCTCGGGAAGCGGACCAGCTCGGGGACGGTGAAGCTCTCGGGGTTCAGACCGCCGACCTCGCTCGCCGTCCAGCGCTCCAGGCGACGCGTGTCGGCGTCGTAGCTGTAGACGTCCGAGGGCGAGCGCGCCCAGTCGAGGGAGAAGCCCACCTCGTGCGAGCCGGGACGGAAGGTGGGCGAGCCGAGGACGCCCGGGGGCAGATCGGGTCCCGGCGACGTCTTGCCCGTGGCCGTGTCGAGGAAGCGGAGCTTGCTGACGCCGTCCTCGTTCACCGAGAAGGCGATCCACTTCCCGTCGTCCGAAAGGTCGAAGCTCTCCACGTCCCACGGGATGTCGCCGGAGAGCGCCACTTCCTGTCCGGAGGCGAGGTCGATCCGCGCCAGGCGCTGGAACTCGCTGTCGCGGTCGCTCAGCGCGTAGACCGACCGGCCGTCCCTGGAGAAGCGGCCGTCCTGATAGGAGACGGTGGGCTGGCCCTGGCGCCGGGGTGTGATGGCGCGCGCCTGGCCCGAGGCCACGTCCACGGCGTGGAGATAGCTCTCGTTGATCGAGATGTACTCGTTCATCAGCACCTGGCGGCTGTCGGGGCTCCAGTCGGCCGGGCTCCAGGTGCCCTGCGCCTCGGCCACCCGCCGCTCGCCGCCCGCCGTTGGGTCGATCACGTAGAGGTCCATGTCGCGGCCGTTGCGGGCGTTGCTGGTGTAGGCCAGGAGCTTGCCGTCATGGGACCAGAGCGGTGCGACGTACCGGCTCTTGCCGTCGCTGAAGCGCCGCGTCTTCCCGGTCCGGCGGTCGAGCAGGAAGAGCTGGAAGTTCTCCGCCCCGCCTTCGTTGAGCGAGTACACCACCTGGTCGGGGTTGTTCGGCCTGTAGAGCCCGCCCGACGCCGGGTCGCGGTGGAAGGTGAGCTGCGTGCGCGCGCCCAGGGGAGCGGCCACCTCGTGGACCTGATTGCTCTCCGCGAAGCGGGTGCCGATCAGCATCCGCCGTTCCTTCGGATGCCAGTCCCGCAGGTTGGCGGTGCGGATGTTCTCGTACGGGAAGAGGTCCTGGACGTTGGCGCGCGGGATGGGCGGAACGTCCCGGGCCACGATGCTCTCGGGGACCGGCACGAGCTCGGCGGCGGGTTCGGCCGCGTGCAGGGCCGCGGCGGCGAAGACGGCGAGGACAGACACAAGGAATCGACGCATGACCAGTCTCCGGAAAGTAGACATTCCCCTCGACATTCCCCTCGACATTCCCCTCGACATTCCCTTCGAAATAGTGAACACTGCGCGCAAGGAAAAAAACCGCGATGGCCAACTTCTACTGCTGTGACCGCTGCCCCTCCTACTGCTGCTCCTATCCGCGGATCCCGGTCAAGGACTCCGACATCCGCCGGCTGGCGCGGCACCTGGGGATGACCCCCGAGGCGGCCGCGCGGAAGTTTACCAAGAAAGGCGAGGAGCCCGGGGAGGTCATCATGCGCCACCAGCCGGACCCCGTCTACGGCACGATCTGCCGGTTCATCGACCTGGAGACCCGGCGCTGCACCGTGTACGAAGCCCGGCCCGGGATCTGCCGCACCTATCCCGGCAACTGCCGCTGCGGCTACTACGATTTCCTGTCCTTTGAGCGCAAGGTGCAGGACGATCCCGACTTCGTCCCCTCGACGTTCAACCAGCCGGGGAAGTAGAGGGCGGATGGGAAGGCGCGCCGTTCTTTCCCTCGTATTCTTCGCCTTCCTTACCTCCATCCTGGGCTGCCGCGAGCGGGCCCCGCAGGTGGCCGAGTTTCCACCGGACGCGCGCGCCGCCTCGAAAACCTTTCGCAAAGGGGACGTGCAAGCCGCCCGTGACCAGTACCGGACGCTCCTGAAGGACGCCCGCGGGCGCGAAGACGCGGAGGCCGAGCGCGGCAACCTCATGGGGCTGGCCCGCACGCAGGCCTGCCTCGGCGAGAAGGAGGCCGCGGAGCGGTCCTACGAGGAGCTCTGGCGCACCCGCACCGCCGCCGTCGGAGAGGGGGACCTCAGCCTCTACTGGGATGCGCTCGGCGGCGGGCTCGCCTACAGCGCCCTGGGGAACGCGGCCAGGGCGCGGGAATCGTTCCAGCGGGCGGTGCGGACGCTCGACAACGCTGCCGAGGAACAGAAGTGGTTCGCGGACGCCAAGCTCTTCCCTCGCTGGATGATGCTGCGGGCCGGCGACGCCTCCCAGGAGGAGGCGGTCCGCGAGGGCGTGCGCGAGCTCCGGGGGAAGTACTCTTTCGTCGTCCTCGGCTACCTCAAGGTCGAGAAGGGCAACATGAAGATCTGCGGATGGGACCGGCAGATCGCGGACATCGACGCCTTCGCCCGCGACCTGGGCTTCGATCAGAGCCCCTTCTGGAATTTCCAGGCGCCGCCCGAGGGGTGAGGCGGAGGGCTCTGCTAGAGTACGCACCTCAAAGTGGAGGTCGTATGAGACAGCGAGTCCATCGTAGCTTCACCCTCGTAGGTCTTCTGATCCTCTCCCTGGCCCTGGGATGCAAGGGAGATTCGGACGTGGACACGGGCGGTCCCGCTCCGGCGGCCGAGAACGCTCCCGCTCCTCCGCCCGCGCCGGGACCGCAGCAGGGCGGCCCGCCGCCCCAGGCGGCCGTGAACGCGGGCTGGAGATTGGACCAGGGGCTCCTGGGCGCCAGCCGGACCATCCGTGAGATGAAAGATGTGAAATCCGCTCAGCAGCAGTACCAGGCCGTCCTCGACGCGGCGCGCGGGAGCGGCGACGCGGACCTCGAGCGCGGGGCCCTCCTGGGACTGGCGCGCACGGAGGCCTGTCTGGGCGACAAGGCCGCCGCCGCGCAGAAGTACGAGGATCTCTGGAGCGATCCGGCCGCCGGCGAGCCCGATCTCACCCTCTTCTGGGACGCGCTCTCCAGCGGGTTCTCCTACAGCGGCATGGGGAACGACGCCGAGGCGCGGGAGGCTTTCCAGAGAGCTGTACAGGCGATCGAGGACGTCCCCGAGAAACAGCCCTGGTTCGAAGCTGCCCGGTTCTTCTCCCGGTGGATGCTGGCGCGGGCGGGCGACGCCGCCGCCAAGGCGGAGGTCGAGAAGGGCCTGGCATCCTACAAGGGGAATTACAAAGGCCCCCAGGTCACCTTCCTGAAGCTCGAGAAGGCCAACCTGCAGGGGTGCGGGCTGGAGCGGCCGGCCGCCGACATCGAAGCCTTCGCCCGCGACCTGGGCCTCGATCAGGATCCCTTCTGGACCTCCGCCGGGCCTCCCCCCCGCGCCCGTTGACGCCAGGCCAATACAGAGAGGCCGCCCGGGAGGGCGGCCTCGATCGTAAGGCGACGGGATCGCCGCAAGGTCAGTCGACGGAGAGACTCAGCTCGAACCCGAGGATGCTTCCGGTGTAGTCCTGGAAGTTCGGGTTGAGCAGCAGGGCGCCGGGCAGGTAGTTCTGCAGCCCCTGGAAGATGAAGCTGTCGATCGTGTAGTCCTCCCAGCGGTAGAAGAGGCCGGCTTTGGCGTTCTGGCCGATCCGGTAGTCGAGCCGGCCCAGCAGGGTGAGCAACTCGATGTCCTCGTAGTTGTCGAAGTCGACGGCCAGGTTGGGGGCGCCGCCCGGCGGGCTGAAGAAGTCGGCGAAGCCGTCGGACTTCGACCAGGTGCCTTCGAGCTCGGCCGACCAGCGGTCGGTGAGCCGCGAGGTCAGTCCCAGGCCCCAGAGGTCGGTGGTCTCATCGAGCAGCACCTGCCAGTCGTCGAGCGGATTGATCGAGAGCGTGCCGCCGGACTGCCGGTTCCGCTGGAAGCTCTCGCGGTCCTGGCGCTGGCCGAACAGGAAGAAGGTCAGGCGTTCGCCCGGGGTGTAAGAGAGCTCGGCGTTGTAGGTGATCGTGTCGTCGTAGATCAGGCCGAACTCGCTCTCGTCGTAGTCCTCGTCGCGGCCGGTGGTGCCCACGGAGAAGCCCCAGGCCTCGGAGAGGAAGAACTGCGCCAGCACGTTGAAGGTGTCCGACTTGCGGGCCGCCTCGTCGTACTTGCGCAGGCCGGGCAGGTTGTTGATGCCTTCCGGCTCCAGGAAGCTGAGCTCCTGCGCCTCCGTGCTGTAGTCGCCGATCGAACGGTCGCCGTGCTCGTAGCTCGCGCGCAGCCAGAACCAGCTCGACGGCTGGGTGTCGAAGGTCAGCCGCAAGATGTCTTCGTCGGAGCTTTCGATCTCGCGGAACTCGCGGTCCCAGCTCTCCAGGATGTAGGCGAAGCCGAGGCGGGTGGCGTTCGTGACCTCGAACCCCAGCTCCGCGGTGGCGTTCTGCCGCGTCCAGGCGTAGGGCACCGTGATGCGCGGGATCTCTTCCCAGACCGCCTGGTAGCGGGCGTAGCCGGGGAGCGCGATGCGGTCCGACTGGTCGTCGTAATCGTAGAAGCGGTAGCGGAACGTGAGGTCCCACCGCTCCCCGAACCGCGTGCCGGCCTGGGCGTTCAGGCTCAGCGTCTGCACCTCGCGGTCGGCGCTGCTGACGGGCAGGGTCGCCGGGTCCGAAGCGTTGAACCTCTGGTGGTCGAAGCCGATGCCCTGGATCGCCGTGTTGGGCGTGTAGGCCAGGAGCGGATCGTCCTGGGTCATGAGCTGGTAGCCCAGGTTGCCGGAGAGGTTCCAGTCCCCGAGCCGGGTGCGGCCGTCGAAGAACAGGAGGCTGGCCTCGTTGCTGGCCGCCAGGTCGGCGACGCCGATCACGGAGCCGTTGACGGAAGCCGAGCCGGGCGCCTGGTAGGCGTTCGGATCGGTGCTGTTGGTCACCCGGAAGGGGTTGTCCCACATCAGGGTGCTGATGTTGTTCTCGAACTCCGAGTAGCGGTAGCCGAGGCGCAGGCCGCCTCTCCGGGTGTTCCACTCGCCGGCGATCTGGGCGCCGGTGGTGTCGTAGTCGATGGGCTCGGGCACCTCGGTGACGTTGTTGAAGCCGAAGCTGCCGCCGTAGGCCCGGTCGCCCTTGCGGTTCTCGTGGGTGTACTCGAGGCCCCACGCGAAGCCGGCCATGCTGCCCAGGTCGACGCGGGCGAGCGTGCGGTCCCGGATGAGGCCGAGGTCGACCTCCTGCGCCGTCGCCAGGTAAGGCCTGAGCAGGTTGTTGAGGAACGCGAAGTTGATCGCGCTCGGGCTGACGGCGAACTGGTTGACGAGGGTGGTCTGGTTCGCCGCCTGGATGGGATCCGTGATCTCCAGCCGCCCCGGCCCGGTCTGGGTCCACAGCATGTGGCCGTTGTTGCCGAAGCGGTGCGGGATCTTGTTGTAGTCGACCACGATGCTGTAGCGGTCCAGGACCCCGTAGCTGAAGGTGTAGCGGGCGTCGTCCCGGCGGATGTTCTCGCCCCGGAAGTTCATGAAGCGGTCGCCGCCCTCGCCTTCGATGTTGAGGAACGGGACGAAGCCGCTGCTCACGTCACGGTATTCCTCCCATTTTGCCGAGTCGGTGTCGACGTCGGCCTCCCAGATGCCGAGCACGAACGGGTCGACGCGGAAGGTGAACTCCTTCCTGGTGTCGGTGGATGTCTGCTCTTCCTGGGTCGTCGTCTGGTCCTCCTGCTCCTGCTCCTGGGCCACGGCGGCGCCGGAGCCGGCGAGCAGGATCAGCCCGGCGGCCAGGGGGAACAGCTTGCGGCGTAAGTGCAGAATGCGCATGGTGTTCTCCTCAGTAGCCGAGATACGGGCTCGACGGATGGTTGCTGCCGTGGATGGCGGCGTGGCAGTCCACGCAGGAACGGTTGAAGATGCGGTTGCTCGCCCGCGCCTGGTCCGCCAGGGTGGTGCCGTCGTACAGCGTGCCGGGGTGCCGCGTGTTGGAGTGGCACTGCTGGCAGATGTAGGGCACCGAGGTCTTCTGCAGCTTCTGGTGGTTCGAGCCGTGCGGGCTGTGACAGTTGAGGCAGCTTTCCCGCACCGGCGCGTGCTCCCACAGGAAGGGGCCTCGCTTCTCGGCATGGCAGGAGTAGCACTGGTCGTTCACCGAGTCGGCGGTGATCATCTTCGCCGTCTGGGTGCCGTGCGGGTTGTGGCAGTCGGAGCAGCTCATCTTGCCCTCGCGGACAGGATGGTGCGACGACTTCCAGAGATCGGTCCGCACGTTCTTGTGGCAGGACACGCAGGCCTCGACCTCGGTCGCCGCCTTGAGCTGCGCGTCCTGCGACTTGAACTTGTGGACGCTGTGGCAGCTCAGGCAGGAGAGGCCGCGGCGGTCGTGCACGCTGCCCTGCCAGTGGAACTGCGACTTGCCGTCATGGCAGCTCTGGCACATCGCGGACTGCTGCCGCGTGGTCAGCCGGGTGACCTTCGGTTGGAGCGCCGGGTTCTCCGGGTCTTCAACGTGGGCGCCGCCCGGTCCATGACAGGTCTCGCAGCCATGGGCGGAAAGGCTTGCGAAGGCGCCCTTGCCATGAGGGGTCTTGGCGAGATGGTCGGAAAGGTCGGTGTGGCACGCCGCGCACGTTTCGCTGCCGACGTATTCCGCACCGGCCGCCGCCGGTTGGGCCGGCGGCGGCTGGGATTTGGCCGTCCCCGCGTGCGGCCACGCCATCAGCAGGGCCGCCACCGCCAGGATCGGGAGTAGAAGGCGAATGTACCTCATGAGGTAGCCTCCTCCGGTTTCCACAAGCACTGCCGCGTCGCGCGGCAGCCTGTTGAAAATCAACTGGTGATGTTTTAACCGGGATGTCCGATGCGGCCCAACATCCGGCAGGACAGGAATCATGCTCTGAACAGGTGGTCTTTTTCCCTACCCTTTGGGGTAGGCTGTGCAGGGGAGGCGCCCCGCTCCCGGGCTGGGCGCGGGGTTTGTACAAACCGCCCATCGGGATGTGGCCCGTTGCTTCAGCCCATGTCAGAGTCTGCTCGTCAAACGGCTTTGGGTCCAATGGAAGGAGAAGCCATGAAACAGACGATCGGCTTTACACTCTCGGTTCTTCTCACCGTCATCCTGCTCGCGGTCCTCTATTCCGGCCCGGCCGCCGGCCAGGCCAAGCTGGACGGCAAGGCCATCTTCATGGCCCAGAAGTGCAACATGTGCCACTCGGTGCCGCCGGCCGGCATCGTCAGGACCACGAAGTCGGACAAGGTGGCCGGGCCCGATCTCGTCAACATCAAGACGGACGCCGGCACCCTGACGAAATACCTGCGCAAGCAGGCGGACGTCAACGGCAAGAAGCACGTCAAGGCGTTCACCGGCAGCGACGAAGAGCTGGGCGCGCTGGTCGCCTGGATCCAGGCGCAGAAGAAATAGCCCGGCCACGTTGACCCTGTCGATCTGATTCCGGGAGCCGCCCCGCCGAGGGCGTCGGGTCCTTGCGGGGACGGCTCCCGTCCGCTTGGGAGAACCGGCCGGGAGGAGGGCCCATGAAAGGCTTCTTCAGCGCTTTGACCCGCAATCCGCTCAGCCTCTTCGGCGCCGCGGTCGTCACCGCCACCGCGATCCTGATCATTTCCCTGTTCACCTTCGAGCTCTTCGGGATGCACGGCGGGCCGTACGTCGGCATCCTGACCTATCTGATCCTGCCGGCCCTTTTCATCCTGGGTCTGCTCCTGATCCCTCTCGGCATCCTGCGCCAGCGGCGCCGCGACCGGCGGGCGCTGGAGCGGGGAGAGGCGCCGGCGGCGTTTCCGATCCTGGATTTCAACAAGCCCAGGACGCGCAACCTCGCGCTGATCTTCGGCGCCTTGACCGCCCTCAACGTCGTGATCCTCGCCACCGCCACCTACAAGGGCGTGGAGACGATGGAGAGCACCGAGTTCTGCGGCCAGGCCTGTCACAGCGTGATGGCTCCGGAATTCACCGCCTACCAGCGGTCGCCGCACGCCAGCGTCAAGTGCGTCGACTGCCACATCGGCCCGGGGGCGGGCTGGTTCGTCAAGTCCAAGCTCTCCGGCGCCTGGCAGGTCGTGTCCGTGGCCGCCGACCTCTATCCGCGGCCGATCCCCACGCCGGTGCACAACCTGCGTCCGGCGCGCGAGACCTGCGAGCAGTGCCACTGGCCCACCAAGTTCGTGGGCGACCGCCTGAAGGTGATCCCCGGCTTCAACGAGGACGAGGCCAACACGGAGCAGAAGACCGTGCTGCTGATGCGGGTGGGCGGCCGGCAGGGGAGCGCCTCGCACGGCATCCACTGGCACGTGGACCCCGGCAACGAGATCCGCTACCTTTCGGACGAGTCGCGGGAGACGATCTACGAGGTCGAGCTGCGCACCCCCAAGGGCGAGGTGAGGCGCTACGCGGCCGCCGACAAGGCGCCGGCCGGCGCGGTCTGGCGCACCATGGACTGCGTCGACTGCCACAACCGGCCGAGCCATACCTTCCGCATGCCCGAGCAGGAGGTCAACGCTGCGATGGCGGAAGGCAAGATCCCCCGCGACCTGCCGTTCGTGCGCCGCGAGTCGGTGCGCCTGCTGCGCGCCGAATACCCCTCTCCGGAGGCGGCGTCGAAAGCCATGGCCGCCGGCCTCCGGGCGTTCTACGGCAAGGAATACCCGCAGGTGGCGTCGGCCCGCGCCGCGGCGATCGACGGCACCGCCGCCGTCCTCGGCAACCTCTACCGCTCCAACGTCTTTCCGTCAATGAAGATCGGCTGGGGGACCTACCCCAACCATATCGGCCACGAGAACTCGCCCGGCTGCTTCCGCTGCCACGACGACGCGCACACGACCGCGGACGGCCGCTCGATTTCGCAGGACTGCTCGACCTGTCACGGCCTGCTCGCCGTGCAGGAGACGGATCCGGAGATCCTTCGCAGCCTGCAACAATAACCAGCATCCGGTGCGCGGGATGGTGAGGTCATGCTCTCCCGATTGCTCGCCGCCCTTCTTTTCCTCGGCCTGAGCTCATCCGGCGCCGCCCAGGCGCCGGCCTGCTCCGACTGCCACGACATCGACCCCGCGGCGTTCGAAGCCACGGTGCACGGCTCGTTCGCGTGCACCGACTGCCACGCCGGCGCCGCGCAGGAGGACCACACCGCCGAGATGGCGCGCGCCGACTGCTCGTCCTGCCACCAGGACGCCCTCGACGCCCTCGCCGCTTCCATCCACGGCCAGCCCGTCTTCACCCAGATCTCCGGCAAGCCCGCCTGCCAGACGTGCCACGGTCCCGTGCACGCGCTGGCGGGGCGGGACGACCCCAGGTCGCCGATCCACCCGGGCCGCATCGCCGAGACGTGCGCCCAGTGCCACGCCTCGCCGGAGATCGCGAAGCGGACGGGCGTGCGCCTCATCCAGCCGCTGGCGGCCTTCCAGGCCAGCGTCCACGCCCGCGCCCTCGCGGCGGGCAAGGAGGCCGCGACCTGCAGCTCCTGCCACGGCAGTCACGACATCCGTCCGGCCGCCGATCCGCAGTCCCGGGTCAACCACCAGCGGGTGCCCGAGATGTGCGGCGCCTGCCACGCCGAGATCGCCAGGGTCTTCGCGACCTCGATCCATGGCCAGGCGGCGGCGCGGGGCCTCCGCGACGCTCCCGTCTGCACCGACTGCCATGGCGAGCACCGCATCCTGGGCCCCTCCGAGCCCGGCTCCCCGGTGTTCGCCACCAACCTGCCGAAGATGACCTGCGGCCGTTGCCACGGCGACCTGCGCCTGACCGAGAAGTTCGATCTCGACAGGCAAGCGGTCAGCGCCTTCGCGGACAGCTTCCACGGCCTCGCCGGACGGGCCGGCGACCAGACCGTGGCCAGTTGCGCCTCCTGCCACGGCGTGCACGGCATCCTGCCGTCCTCCGATCCGCGCTCCAGGGTCAACAAGGCCAATCTCGCCGCCACCTGCGGCCAGTGCCACCCCGGGGCCGGCGCCCGGTTCGCCCTCGGCCCCGTCCACTCCCTGCCCAGCGAACGGCACGAGCCCGTCGTCTTCTGGGCGCGGCGGCTCTACCTGTGGCTGATCTGGGTCGTCATCGGCGGCATGGTCCTGCACAACCTGCTCGACCTGCGCCGCAAGATGAAGATGCCGCTCGCGCGGCCGGTGATCCCGCTGGCGGAGCGGCCGGTGCGCATGTACAAGGGCTTCCGCGTCGCGCACGCGGTGACGATGGCGAGCTTCATCGTGCTCGCCTACACGGGCTTCGCGCTCAAGTACCCCGAAGCCTGGTGGGCGGCGCCGTTCGCCGGCCAGGGCGGCGGGCTCGACCCGCGCGCGCTGGCGCACCGCGTCGCCGCGGTGGCCATGCTGGCGGCGTTCGCCTTCCACTTCGTCCACATCGCCGTGGACCGCAAGGCCCGGGCCTGCATCAAGGCCATGTGGCCCGGCAGGGCGGACGTCCGCGAATTCGTCGAGCGGGTGAAGTGGTTCTTCGGCAAGGGCGAGGGGCTGCCGCGCTCGCCGGCCGTGGGCTATCCCGAGAAGGCCGAGTACCTCGCCCTGGTGTGGGGCACCGCGGTGATGGCCGTCACCGGCTTCCTGCTCTGGTTCGAGAACTTCACCCTGCGGTGGTTCCCGGGCTGGACGGCCGACTTCGCGACCGTGGTCCACTTCTACGAAGCGGTGCTGGCCACGCTGGCGATCCTCGTCTGGCACTTCTACTTCGTGATCTTCGATCCTCTGGTCTATCCCATGGACACCGCGTGGATCGACGGCCGCGAAGCGCCGGGCCGGACGCTGGAGCGCACGGAATCGGTGGTGGAGGCACCGCCCGCGAAGCCGCAGCCGGAGACCGGAAAACCGGCGGCGGAGGGGGATCTGGAACCCGGCTAAAGTGATAGGGTCAGCTCAATGCATCATCGAGCCGACCCCCCGGGAGCCCCGTCGTGCCCGGCCTGCTGAGCTGGTTCCGGCCGGAGTGGGAACCGCCGGCGCCGGACGCGGTGTGGGGCGACCGGCCTGGCATCCACGAGCACGTCCGCCGGCACCTCGTGCCCGGCCGGCCCGGTCTCGCGCCCGGCGGCGAGCCGCTGCCTGACGAGACCGAGCGCGACTCCGAGATCCACTGGGTGCCCGGCGGCATGGACGGCTCCTTCGGCCACCACTTCGGAGGCGGCGCCGACTCCGACGCCGCCGAGCCCATCTACGCGCTGCTGCGGGAGGTCCTGGTCCGCGCCGACCCCACGCGCGTCCGCAACCTCTATGCCCTGCTCCGCGAAGAGAATGCCATCGACATCGTCGATCCGCTCCTGGAGAGGATCCGGGCCGACAACTCGATCCACGCCGGGCGGTTGCGCGTGCTCGCCCACTGGCTGGCCACGCAGGCGCCGGACCGCGAGCCCGTCAAGCTCGGCATCGCCCTGCTCGGGCTCTTCTCGGGCGGCGAGTACCGCGATCTCTTCCTGACCCTCGGCCGCCACGAGGAATTCACCCTCTACGTCGCCGTCGCCCTCGCGAGCGCCCTGGAGAAGCCGGACGAGACGCTCTGGGAGCTGGCGCGCAACGTCTCCGGCTGGGGCCGCATCCAGACCGTCGAGAGGCTGGCCGACACCAGGGAGCCGCGCATCCGCCGCTGGCTCCTCGTCGAGGGGTACCGCAACAGCATCATGCTGGAGTACACGGCCTGCCTCTGCGCCCGGGCCGGGAACCTCAAGTCGCGGCTGGCCAAGGATCCTCCCGAGGAGGAGGTGCTGGCCGCGGCGGTGGACCTGGTCCGCGCCCTGGCCGAAGGCGGGCCGGCGGAGGACATGGAGGACTACGAGGACGGCGCCGCGGTGACCGCCCGCTTCCTGGAGCTGATGCGCACCCGCGCCGGGACGCTCGACCACTTCCTGGCCGTGGAGGCCCTCCACCGCTTCCTCGACGCCGAGGACTCCGACCTGAACGCGCGCGAAGAGCGCGGCTGGACCCCGCGGCTGGTGCAGTGCCTGCGGCGGGAGTGCGAGGAGATCCTGGGCCGTTCGGAATGGTCAGCCCGGGTCCGGGAAGGCCTGGCGTCGGACGACGACCACGCTTTTTCCCGCGCGGCCCAGGCGGCCCGAGTGCTGGGGATCGAGGTCTGGGACCGCTACTTCGAGCGGCTCCAGCGCGGCGAGGCCTGCTGGTACCAGGTGATGCAGACCGAAGACCCCGAACGGATCGAGCACGTCCTCGCCGTGGCCCGCGAGAGAATCGACCTGGAAGTGATCGCCACCGGCCCGGCCGACCTGCTCGGGCTGGGGCCCGAGCACGCGCCGCACAACCACCTCGACTTCATCCTGCAGGACCTCCGCCGCTTCCCCGGCCAGGGCTGGGACTTCCTCCGCGCCGGCCTGCGCAGCCCGGTGGTGCGCAACCGCAACATGGCCCTGAACGCGCTCTCGCACTGGGGACGCGAGAACTGGGAGCCCGACACCGAGATGGCCCTGCGCCGCGGCCTCCGCGAAGAGCCCACGGCGGACGTCCGCGAAAGGTTCGAAAGGGTTCTCGCCGGCCAGCCGCTCGACGAGCCCGAGGCCGACGGCGACTCCGAGGACGAGCTTTAGCTCACTTCCCCCCGCACGCCTTCCCCATCCCCGCTCCCCACATCAGGAACGCCAGCTCGTCGGCGGCCGCGGCGATCCCCTTGTCCTTGGGCGTTCCCATGCCGTGCCCGGTGTCGCGGTCCACCCAGAGCAGGATCGGCCGCGTCTCCGGATCGCCGGTCGTGGCCGCCTGGAGGCGGGCCGTCATCTTCCGCGCGTGCAGGGGGTGCACCCGCTCGTCGCGCTCGCCGGCCGTCATCAGCAGGGCCGGGTACCGCACGCCCTCCTTGACGTTGTGGTACGGCGAGTAGCGGAGCAGGTACGCGAGCTGGCGCGGGTCGTCGCTGGAGCCGTATTCGGGGATCCAGTTCCGGGCGCGCAGGAACTTGTGGTACCGCGTCATGTCGAGCAGCGGCACGCCGGCGATGGCGGCGGCGAAGAGGTCCGGCCGCTGTGTCGCCACCGCGCCGATCAGCAGCCCGCCGTTCGACGCGCCGTTGGCCGCCAGCCGCTCCGGACGGGTATAGCCCCTGGCGACCAGCCACTCGGCGGCGGCGATGAAATCGTCGAAGACGTTCTGCTTGCGGTCCAGGATGCCGGCCTGGTGCCACGCCTCGCCGTACTCGCCGCCGCCGCGCAGGTTGGGGAGCGCGAAGACGCCCCCCGCGTCCACCCAGAGCAGGGCGAAACCGTTGTACGCCGGCGTCATCGACAGGCCGAAGCCGCCGTAGCCGAGCAGCAGCGCGGGATTGCAGCCGTCCAGCTTCAGCCCCTTCTTGTGGACCAGGAACATGCTGACGCGGGTGCCGTCCTTGGACGGATACCAGACCTGCTCCACCTGAAGCGTCGCGGGATCGACCAGTGTCTGCCCCCGCCACCACAGCGTCCGCTCGCCCGTCGCCACGTCCACCCGGTAGAGGCCCAGCGGCTCGTTGAAGCTGCTGTAGCTGAGGAAGGCCTCGCCGCGGCCCGGCGTCGTGGTGATCCCCGCCGTGCCGATCCCCCGCAGGGGAAGCTCGCCCTTCGGCGCGCCGTCCAGCCCGAAGCGCTCGATGCGCGTGCTGGCGTTCTTCAGGTAGACCGCCACCAGCGTGTCCCTGGCCAGCGACAGGTTCTGAAGCGCCGCGTCCTTCTTCTCCGCGAATCACCTCCCGCCACCGCCCGGGAGCGGGATCGTTCAGATCGACCGCCACCACCCGCTTGTTGAGCGCGCCGAGCGTGGTCGTCATGTAGAGCGTGTCGCCCACGATGGGGTCGCCCGGCTCGTACACGTCGGCCAGCCCGCTCTGCGCCTGCTGGCCGACCACGATCGGCCGCCGCACCGCTTCGCCGCCTTCTTCCAGCCAGCGCCGCAGGTCCACCACCCACAGGTCGTTGACGCTGCTGCCCATCCAGTGGCCGACCATCGCCCAGCGGCCGTCGGGGCTGACGTGCGCGAACGGTCCCCAGGTCCCGGCGCCGGGACCCTGCTGGTCCTGCGCGATCAATGTGCGGTCCTGCCGCGGATGGGTGCCCACGCGGTGGAAGCGGACGCGCCGCGAGGTGGGATTGGCCACGTCCTCCAGGTGGTTGTAGAGGAACCCGGAGCCGTCCGGCAGCCACTCGACCTCGCGCGTCTTGTTCGTGATCTCATCCGCCAACCAGGTCCCGGTCTCCGTCTCCACGAGGTAGAGGGTGGCGTTCTCGTCCCCGGCCCGAAACAGTCCGAACGCCACCAGGCGGCCATCGGGGCTGGGGCGGACCCAGGCGAGCGTCGTCAGCCCGCTGGGATCGAGCTTCGCCGGATCGATCAGCACGCGGGGCTCGCCAGCGTCCCGCGCCGCCATCAGCACCGCCTGCTGCTGGCCTTTCTCGATCTGGGAGTGGAAGGTCCAGGCGCCGCGCCGGAAGACTCCCCAGCGGAACGAGTTGCTCTCCATGGCCTGGAACCGCGCCTCGATCTCCCCGCGCCGGGGGAGACGGTCGAGCGCCGAGCGGGTGTAGGCGTTCTGGGCGTCCGTCCACGCCGAGACCCGGGCGTCGAGCGCCGCGTCCTTCCCGCCGCCGTCCAGCCCCGCGCTCCCTTCCAGCCAGCGGTAGGGATCGACGATCTCGACGCCGTGCAGCGTCTCCCGCACCGGCTGGACCTCGGTGGGCGGCGGACCGGCGAAGGCGGGCAGGGGAAGGATTGAAAAGGCGAAGGCGAGGAAAAGCTTCACGCGCATGGGGAGCCCTCCGGATGGTACCCTTGTACGTCATTAGACGGCCCAGAGTTCCGGTCCGTTACGGAGACCTCGATGCGCGTGATCCGGATCGCCTGCGTCCCGTTGCTGCTGGTCCTCACCGCCGTCCTCGCCGCCGCCGACGCGCGGAGCACGATCGCCCGGGCCGCGGCCCGCCAGGTCGGCGTCACCACCCTCTACGATCCCTCGTACGTGAGCCTGTCGTATCCCGGAGGCGACGTCCCCTTGGAGCGCGGTGTCTGCGCGGACGTGATCGTACGCGCCTTCCGCGCCGCCGGGATCGACCTCCAGGTCGAGGTCCACGAGGACATGAAGAAGAATTTCGCCGCCTATCCCCGCAACTGGGGCCTGAGCCGAACGGACCGCAACATCGACCACCGCCGCGTCCCCAACCTCATGAAGTATTTCGAGCGCCGGGGGAAGAGCCTCCCCCTCGACGCGCCCTATGAGCCCGGGGACGTGGTGGCCTGGCGGCTGTCGAACGGCCTCTACCACATCGGCGTCGTGGCCGAGGACCGCGTACCCGGAGCCGGCCGCCGCTACGCCATCCACAACATCGGCGCCGGCGCCCGCAGGGAGGATGTGCTGTACGCTTTCAAGATCCTAGGGCACTACCGCTGGTGAGCCGCCGCCGCTCGGCTTGGGCTGGGCGTCCGCCTCGGCCGGCTTGTCGAGTTGCGCCAGAAGCGCGTCGATCTCCGCCTTCCACTGTCCGCTGACGTCGGCCCGCAAAGCCCGGTCGCAGGCCTCCCGTGCGCTCCGCCGGTTCTCCAGAAGCAGGGAGTCTTCCATGAGGATCTTCGCCAGACATACATAGGCGCCGCCGCGCGCCGCCAGCTCCAGGGAAAGGAGGGCCTCCTGCTGGCTGTCGGCGAGCCGTCCGGACTGGAAATGCATCCAGGCCAGAGCTTCATGGACGGCGGCGGAGCGCTCGCCGGGATCGAGGAGCGCCTGGGCCTCATTGATGAAGGGCCGCGCGCCGTCTGGAGCCAGACCCCGTTTCAGGTGGAGGAACGCCTGACCGAGGTGGACCTCGAACAGCAAATCGTGGATCGGACGGTCCTCACCCTCGCCGTCCGCCACCCGCCGGGACGGGTCGCGGCCGGCCACCCGCTTCGCTTCGGTGAAGGCGGCCTGGGCGCGGTCGAGGTCGCCGTCCGCGAGGTAGGCCAGGCCCAGGTTGACGCAGCTTTCCAGGGGCTTGAAGCCCATCGAGCGGGCGATCTCCTGGTGAGCCGCCCCCTGCTCGTACTTCAGGAGCTCACAAAGGAAACGTCCCAGCCAATAGTGGCCCCAGGCGTGACTCTGGATCTGCTCGAACGGCTGGTCCCCTTGGAAGGCCTGCTTTTCGATCAGATCGAGGGTGCGCTTGAAGAAGCTTACCGCGTCCTTCAGCGCCGACCTTCTCGTCGCACGGCCGCTTGCTGCCGCGGCCCGAGCCCAGAAGCAGGACCCGACGAGCCGCAGGATCTCCGGGCTGTTGTCCCTGGCCACGCAAAGCTCGGACTCCTCCTTCGCCTGCTGATAGTCGCCGAGGGCCGAGTAGACCTTCACCAAGCTGACGCGCTCCTGGGCGCTCTCCGGGTTCATCTCGGCGGCGCGCCGGGCTTGGACCAGCGCGTCGTGGAGCAGGCGGACCCGTTCCGGGGCGTCGTGCGGCTGGGCCTCGGCGTGGGCCAGGGTGGCGCGGGCGAGCAGAGCCTGAAGCCCTTGCTCCTGCGGCTGCTGGAAGCCATGGGCTTCCAGCCTCGGGATGGCGTCCTCCAGAGCGGCCTTGGCCGCCTTGGCATGTTCGGCCCGCCGCGCACCGATCTCGCTCCGCTCCAGATGCAGCCGCGCCAACTTCACCTGGATCTGGCAGTAGGCCCACTCCCAGCCGAGAGCAGCTTCGTCGAAGGGCTCCTTGAACAGGGCCGGACCCAGGCCGAGCTTCCGGAGGGCCTTCTTATGGGGCTCCGGGGCCGCGGCCAGATACTCCTTGAAGTGCTGTTGGATCCGCTGGCGGTATTCGTCTCGCGTCTCCTTTCCTTTTTTCCACAGGAACTTCCGCAGTGTGCTCCGGAGCCTGTGCAAGAGGACGAGATCCGCGACTCCACCGCCGTTCACCCTCTCGGGTCGGCCCGGGCCCGGCCCGGGATGAAGGATCTCGAGGAAGCTCCGGAAACCGAGGAGCCGCCGGATCCATGCCTTTCCGGTCCCGAGCGACGGATACCTCTGGCAGTCGTCCAGCGCCTTGCGCCAGGTTTCGAGCCCTTTGGGATTTGCGATCGAGGCGGTTTGGTCCAGAAGCCTCTTCAACGCCGTCCTGGCCTCCGCCGGCGAGCCCTTCTGCTTATAAACCTGCGTCAGCGTCGCCCACTTCAAGGTCCGTTCGATCAAGACGGTGGTGCTGTCGTCGAGTCCTCCGATCAAAGCGTCCTTCGCCGCGGACCATTGTTTCCCCAGGTAGAGGATGCGGCCCAATACGAACCGGAGCTCCGGATCGTGAGCGGCCAGAGCTATCGCCTGACGGACGACGAGGCGGCTCTCTTCGTGCCGTCCCATGCGGCTCAGGATCATGGCCAGATTGCGGGTGCAGAGAGCCGCCGTACCCTGCTCCCGTGCCAGGATCGGACCCGGCCCGGAGAGTGCCGACCGGCAGAGCTCCCGCCATGCCAGAGCCACCGCCATCTCGCGAAAGGGGAGCACTTCTTCCCAGACCGGGTCCTCCGGCCGTGAAGCGAGCCTGCCTTTCTCTTGCCGGCGTTGGCGCCAGGCATACCCCTTCAGATCCCAGGCGCGGGCGTCGACGGGATCGATGTCGACCGCCGCCTCGCAGAACTGGAGCGCTTCGTCATGCGCGTGCTCCTCAACGCTCGTCTTCGCCAGCGCGTACCAGGCTTCGTAGGAACCGGGGTCTTCCCGTAACGCCCAGCGGAAGGCTGATTTGGCCGAGCCGAGCTCGCCGAGTTGCTGGTAGACCACCCCCAGGTTGTAGTGGCTCTGGGCGAACTTTTCGTCTTCCTTGGCCGCGTCGAGGAGGCACCGCTCGGCCTTGCGGAGGTTGAGGTCGCGGTCCTTGTCGGTGCGTTGGGTCTCGCGGTAATAACGCAGGCCGTCGGTGAAGCAGCGGACCGCCCGCCAGCGGGGGGAACCGATCGAGACGATCTGGGTAGCGATCCGGAAGGCCATTTGCTCGGTCATCGTCCGGAGCAGGGCCTCCATGGGGAGGCTTCTTTCCTCCTTGTCGAGCTTGGTCACATCCACGCGCCAGTTCCCCCGCATTCCACCGCCGGAGAGCTCGGCCACAAGGACCGGCTCCTTGCCGCCGCCGAGGAGGCTGCCGGTGATCCGCGGGCCTTTGACCAGCCGGCTGACCAGGGAGAACAGGAAATCCGTCGGCAGCTCCACTCCCCCGAAGATCTTGATTGGAGTCGTTCCCGCCGATTCCTTCAGGATTTCGCCCACGTCCTGGACTTCGACCGTGACCTCGACCACGCTGCCGCTCGGTCTGGGGCTCGCTTCGTCGATCACGCGATAGAGGTCGCCGAGGCGCGCGAGGTCGTTCCGTAACTGGGCTCGGATGCCCTTGACATGCTTCTTCAGGTCATCGTCCTCGGTGTTGGTCTCGAAAGGCTGGATCACCAGACGGTTGCGGCCCTGGTAGGCGAGATAGATCAGCCAGAGCAGAAAGGCCGCCGCCAGGAAACCTACATGCCCGTGTTCCGTCAGATGGATGTCCAGCAGGCTGTTCAGCGGTGACTTCCCTGCGGTCTTCAGGGTCACATAATCGACCAGTGAGACGGTCACCAGTAGAAGGGCGATCCACTTCCAGGCCCCTTTGAACCAGGCCCAGAGCCTGCCGGCGCCCTTCGCCACCGGCAAGGCGACCATCCGGAACCCCGGGTTCAGCCATGCCGGGAACGCCATCCAGAGGACGAGGCCGGTAATCGCGAGCAGACCTAGGCTCGTGGAGAGCTGAATCAGGACGGGCTCAAGGGGCGCTCCATTCTCCCAGGCGAAGAGAAGGGCGAGGATGAAGAGGACCATGACTAGCAACGGGGCCTCGTAGGTCGCCCGCCGTCGCTGCAGCTTCTCGTAAAGCTCCTTCCGCTTCTCGCGGCCGGCCCACGTCTCCCACGGCAGGAACGTGAAGAGGCAGCCCGCGATGAAGACGAGACGCAGGGCCCAGAGGTGAGCGTCGTCGAGCCGCGTCCCCGCGAGCCCGCCGGCCGCAGCCCCGAGCAAAGGGATCCACAGAAGCGGAGGAAACGGCTTCGCCAGGAAGAACAGGATTCCCAACGTGAAGGCCAGGGGCGGAAACGGCAGACCGGCGATGTACATCCCGACCGTCCTGCCCCCTGTGAGGATGCCCAGAAGGGGATACACGGCGAGCGAATAAAGCAGCAGAGCGCTTCCCGCCAGCCTCCACGGGTTCCCGTCCCGCGGCTCGAACCGCACGGCGTCCGGCTCGGCAATTAGGGCGAGGAATAGCATCGCCTGGAGAAGGGCCAGGATCTCTATCGCCTTGTGGACAAGAGGGTTGTCGCTTCCCGGCGAGGTGACATGGTACCCCACCGCCATCGCCGTCCATAGCGCCGCCAGCAGCAGGAGGATGAGCGGGCGGCTCCGGTTCTTCGAGACCGCCAGCAGGCCCGCGGCCGCCAGGGCCAGGAAGTACAAGACAGGAAAGCCCGCGTCGGAGCCAAGACGGCCTTGGACGCTCAGACCCGCGAGAATCGAACCGATTGGGCAGGCAGTTTCCACGTCATCTCTCCGGAAGATGCATGCATCGAAATAGAACGAAGTTTAATCCACGCTCGCGGGCTTAATTATAACGGCTGGACCATCCCTGATAGCATCTTTCCCGCCGAGCGCTCTTTTTGGACCTGGACATATCGTATGACGACCGGAACCATCCTCAAGATCGCGATGGGAGCCGCCATCGGGCTGTTCATCGGCATCGGCGCCTATACCTTCGTCTACGCGAAGGGGGCGTCGTACATGACCAACGACCCGCGGGCCTGCGCCAACTGCCACATCATGCAGGAGCAGTACGACGGCTGGCTGGTGTCGCCCCATCGGGCGGTGGCGGTCTGCAACGACTGCCACACGCCGCCGGGGACGGTGCCCAAGTACATGACCAAGGCGTCGAACGGTTTTCATCACTCCTACGCGTTCACGACCGGCTGGTTCCACGAGCCCATCCAGATCACCCAGGGCAACCGCGAGGTGACCGAGAAGGCGTGCCGGAAATGCCACCAGATGATGGTCCTGGCGATCGAAGGCGGCGGGCATGATCTTGACAACCAGGTCTCCTGCATCCGCTGCCATTCCGACGTGGGACACCCCTGACGAGGCGAGGTGAAGAGAGATGGAAAGGAAAGGCTGGAAGCTGATCGCCCTGACGGCTGTCATCGCGGCGCTCGCCGCGGCGGGGATCACCGCCCTGCTGGTCAACATCTTCGAGCGCAAGCAGGAAGCCCGCACGCCGTTCTACCGGGTTGTCGAGATCACCGACGACACGGAGGACCCGGCGGTCTGGGGCAAGAACTTCCCGCTGGAGTACGACGGCTACCGGCGCACCGTCGACCAGGTGCGCACCCGCTACGGCGGCAGCGAGGGCGTGCCGCGCGAGCCGACCGAGGCGGACCCGCGCTCGATCGTCGCGCAGTCCCGCCTGGAGGAGGACCCGCGCCTCAAGACCCTGTGGGCCGGCTACGCCTTCGCCAAGGACTTCCGTGAAGAGCGCGGCCACGCCTTCATGCTCGATGACCAGACCTTCACCGAGCGGCAGATCGTCAAGCAGCAGCCGGGCACCTGCCTGCACTGCCACGCTTCGGTCTACGTCCCCTACAAGAAGGCGGGCAACGGCGACATCATCAAGGGCTTCGAGAAGATGAACCCGATGACCTACCAGGAGGCCCGCAAGCTCGTGCGCCACCCGGTCTCCTGCATCGACTGCCACGACCCGCAGACCCTGCAGCTCCGCGTCACCCGGCCCGGCTTCATCGAGGGCATCCGCGCGCTCAAGGCGTCGCAGGGGATCGAGAGCTACGACGTCAACACCATGGCCACGCGGCAGGAGATGCGCGCCTACGTCTGCGGCCAGTGCCACGTCGAGTACTACTTCAAGGGCGAGGAGAAGCGGCTGGTCTATCCGTGGCACAACGGCCTCAAGGTGGACCAGATCCTGGCCTATTACGACGAGCAGGGCTTCAAGGACTGGGAGCACAAGGAGAGCGGCGCGCCGGTGCTGAAGGCGCAGCATCCCGAGTTCGAGATGTGGAACCAGGGCATCCACGCGCGGAGCGGCGTCACCTGCGCCGACTGCCACATGCCCTACACGCGGGTGGGCGCGCTGAAGATCAGCGACCACCACGTCCGCAGCCCGGTGCTCAACCTCAACAACGCCTGCCAGACCTGCCACAAGTGGTCCGAGGAGGAGCTGAAGTCGCGCATCGAGACCATCCAGGAGCGCACCTACCGGATGCGCGGGCTGGCCATGGACGCCGTGGTCGCCCTGATCACCGACATCAAGAAGGCGCAGGCCGCGGGAGCGCCGGCGGACCGTCTCGCCCAGGCGCGGGACTTCCAGCGCAAGGCCCAGTTCTTCCTCGACTTCATCGAAGCCGAGAACTCCATGGGTTTCCACGCCGACCAGGAAGCCGTGCGCATCCTCGGAGAATCGATCGACTTCTCCCGCAAGGGCCAGGCGGCCTTGAGCGGGATGACATTGACGGTGCCCTCGCCGGCGCCGGAGCGGGTGGAGGCGGGGGTGGAGAAGGGAAAGACAGACGCCGCTCCGGTGACGAAGGGGCGGTAGGGGAGAGGGCCTTCGCCTTTCCCGCCCCATGGCCGAGCCCGGGCTCAACCCGGGACCCGCGTCCCGATTCCCGAGGAGGTGGTCCATGAACGGTCGATGTCTCAAGGTCCTGTTCCTCATCGTGGCGGTGGTGGCTTCGCTGTCCGTGGCTTCAGCTCAGCAGGGCAAGCCCAAGGGTAAAGCCTGCAAGGACAACGGCGAGTGCGACCGCAGCCAGTACTGCCAGTCCCGCGCGGGTAAGTGCAACGGCCCCGGTACGTGCGTAGTCCGGCCGCAGATCTGCCCGTTCATCTTCGATCCCGTCTGCGGTTGCGACGGCGTGACCTACAGCAATTTCTGCTTCGCGGCCATGGCCGGGGTCAACGTCCGGAGCGCGGGTGCCTGCGCGGGTACCTGCACCAAGAACTCGGATTGCGGCAAGGACCAGTTCTGCTCTCGGCCCACAGGGCAATGCAGCGCCAAGGGCGCCTGCGCGACACGTCCGCAGGCCTGCCCCGAGATCTTCGATCCGGTCTGCGGCTGTGACAGCAAGGTCTACGGCAACGCCTGCGAAGCCGCCCGGGCCGGCGTGAGCGTCCAGGCCCTGGGAGACGTCTGCAAAGAGCCGCCGATGTAAGGCGAAGGGACCGGGGGCCCGTACCGCCCCCGGATCTCAGTCTTCGGACAGATCGAGCCGCATGCTCACCAAGCCGCCGTTGCCTCCGCCGCCCCAGGTTGAAACCGTGGGGCTAAGCACGGGTGTGCCTGAAGGCACGGTTCGGAGGGTCCCGTCATGCGGGCGCCTTTGGGCGGGGCTCTCTCCGTCCCGGGATCGGGGAGAGCCCCCGTATTTTCTTGAGGATGCCCAGTGTTTCTCAGGGGGGATATTTGACTTTTGGTTTCCCCCAGCCCTGGTTATTTCGTTCAACGACATCCCGCACTTCCGATTCCCTGATAGGCAGCCAGTTGGATCTATAGGGTGTCGTAGACGTTGTAGTAGTCGTAGTCGTGTTGTTGGTGGTGATGGTAGGCACCTGTGGTACGGGAATTGTCGTAGTAGAGGGAGTGGTGGTCGTGTTGTTGTTATTATTGCTGGAAGGGACTGTTGTTATTGGAACTATGACGCTTGGAGTTACGCTTTTCTGGTGCTTGAAGGGTATGATGGTGAACCACGTCGCCCCACTCAGCATCCGCACCGTCTGGTCGTTTTTATTCTGTGCCTTGAGTACAGCACTTTCGACGAGGTTGGCCGCCGTGCTCTTATCCAGGCCGTCGTTCACATACAATGCTGCGAACACGTGGAAAGCTGAACGCTCCCGCCCCTGCGAACAATATGCGCGGGTCTTTCCTTGCATTCTTTCGGCAGCTTTCTCGAGCCATGCCATGATCTTTTCCAGGTTTTTCAGCTCTTGGAGATAGGTAACATTGATCAGCTTTTCGGCCTTTACATTTGGCTCTTGAACTTTCAGACCACGAGCATCGACATCCCCGTGCTTTGGATTTTTATTTTCGGCTCCGAAAAACGTGTAACGGTCTGCTGATGCAGCCAGGACCTTCTGTTCCATGAGCTGCACGACGGGGCTGCTTGGACAAGAGCTGGCCGCGCCCTCGCCCCCACTCTTCCAAGAGGTGCTGGATCTCCCTTGGACTGCAGGGTGGCGTTGAGGGCTCTCTGGACATGCAACGCTTATGGCCGGCCCCCGGTGATGCCACGAGGCTGTACGCTCGCAGAGCCTGGGCGTGCGGTATGGCTGGTTGCCGCTTGTACATGAGGAGCGGGTTCTCGGGGGCGCACAAGTGGAGGAGGAACTCGGCTGGTTGGAGAGGTTTGGCATCAGCGAAAGCCTCTCGAGCCCAGAAGTTTAAAATATTATACCACATGCGGCTTCCAGGATCGCCCACGGCGTCGCACTGCCGGCCGGGGTCAGGTAGCATAGGCGCAGCTCAAAAGGAGGGGCGCGGCGGCATGATCGCGAAATCGGTGTTCTTCTTCCTTCTCGCCGGACTGTGCGAGATCGGCGGCGGGTATCTGATCTGGATCTGGGTCCGGGGTGGACGGAGCGTCTGGACGGCGGTCGCGGGCGCCGTCCTGCTGGTGCTGTACGGGATCATCCCCACTTTGCAGCCCGCTCATTTCGCGCGGACCTATGCGGCCTATGGCGGCGTCTTCATCGCCCTGTCGGTATTCTGGGGGTGGGGCGTCGAGCGGGTCGTTCCGGATCGCTACGACCTCCTGGGCGCCGGAATCTGCATGGTCGGGGTCACGGTCATGATGTATTGGCCGCGTGGATGAAGGGGCGCCGGGACGACATGACCGTAGAAGATCCCGAGTACCTGCGGCCCTATTACGAGGCCCGTCAGCGCAAGGTGCGCGGAGTCTGTGCGTTGCTCTGGAACAGCGAGGAGACGCAGCAGGCCCGCTTCGAAGCCATCGTGCGCAACTGCCCGCTGGCGGGGCTGAGCGTCCTCGACGCCGGATGCGGACGGGCGGATCTGCTGGGGTTTCTGCACGAGCGGGGAATCGTGCCGTCCCGATACACGGGGATCGAAGCCGTGATCTCTTCCATCCGGGCCGCCCGGCGCAGGAAATATGAAGGTCTCCATCTGATCCGCGCGGATTTCGTGAAGAGGCCGGAAACCCTGAATATCGGCGCCGACGTGGTGATCTTTTCCGGCTCGCTGAGCACGCTGCCGGAGAGATCAGTTCTATGAGACCCTCGAGCTGGCCTGGTCTTCGGCGGTGCGGGCGCTGGTGTTCAATTTTCTCTGCACTCCCAGGTCTCCCGACGACGCCGATTGGATCATCCTGCACGATCCCGCGACCGTGGCTGCTTTCGCGCGTTCCCTGGCGGCGGACGTCCGCATCGACAATGGCTATATGGACGACGACTGCACGATCGTGATGAGCAAGCCGGTCGAATCATGAAAGCTCTCTGAAGCCCGCGGCGCGTGGCGGCTGTTCACGAAAGGCATCTCCAAGGAGGAGGCGCGGCGGGAGGTGCGGTTCGAGGGGGATGAGGCGCTGGTTGGGGAAGTGCTCAACATGCAGTCTGTGATGGCTTGAAACGTTTCTCACCGAAGAGTTGACATTGACGCTTGAGCTCAACCGGCGTAGCATGTGCCGCAGAGCGAGATTTTCTTTCACAGCTCTTCGAAGGGCCTTTTCGGAGGAAGCCGGAATGAGAAAGTTTTGGGGAATCTTTCTGATCCTTGCCGTTATGGTAGCTCATGGAGCGGAAGCCGGCGAATCGTTGGAGACCCTTCCTTCCGCCCTGACTCTCGCGGACGTCAACAAGACTCTGGAAGGGCGCGTGGTGCGCGTGGACCTCGTTGGGGAAAGCAGGGTGAACGGCGCGCGAGATGTTTCCGTTACGGCCGATTTCACGTCCTGGCGGACCCGGGATGGATACCGCAGGGTGCCGACCGCGGAAGTGGTGCGCATCACGACGTCTCCCAAGCGCAAGACCCTCAAGGGCCTGAGTTGGGGGCTCGGCAGCGGAGCCGCGGTCGGAGCGCTCGCCGTGGCAGGAAGCGAGGACACTGGGAGCTACATAGACCCGGTCGCCGAAGGGTCCGTTTTTGTCGGATCGATGCTTCTAGGAGGCCTTGTGGGCGCGATCGTGGGCGCGGTGAAGAAAGAGAATGGCTTGATCCTTTACGAAGCGCCGTTGGCGCGATACTTGACGGCTCCGGAAGAGATCATCTCCAACTGATCGGAAATCACCTCATCCCCTGTCCCCCTGCTCTCATCGTCCTACAGCCGTGAATTGGCGATCACCCCCGCCCCAGGTTGAAACCGTGGGGCTACCCGCGGATGTGCCTGAAGGCACGGTACGGAAAAACGCTCTCCGGCCACACGCGATACGATCCCCCGGGAGGAACCCGCGGATGCGACTGGTGAAGATCGGGATCGGCAACGTCAACCCCACGGTCGGGGCGGTGCGGTCGAACGTGGACCGGGTGCTGGCGCAGGCCCGGGCCATGGCGGCGGAAGGGGTGACGATCGGCTGCTTCTCGGAGCAGGTGGTGGGCGGGTATCCGGCCGAGGACCTGGTCCAGTGGCGGACGTTCCTGGAAGGGCAGCGGGCGGAGCTGGAGCGGTTCGCGGCCGAGACGGCGGAATTCCCCACCGTGTTCGTGCTCGGCGTCGCCGTGGCCGTGGGCGGGCAGATCTTCAACTGCGCGGCGGTGGTCGCACGGCGGGGCCATCCTCGGCTTCGTGCCCAAGGAGAAGCTTCCCACCTACAACGTCTTCTATGAGGCGCGGACGTTCTCCCGCGGCGCGCCGGGGCTCGCTCTCGAAGCCGGGGGCGTGCCGTTGGGCGACTGCATCTTCGAATTCGACTTCGGCACTGCTGGCGGTGGAGGTCTGCGAGGACGTCTGGTCCCCGGACGGCCCCATGCGGCGGCGCTGCTACTCGGGGGCGGAGGTGGTGGTGAACGTCTCGTCGTCGCCCTACCGCGTGGGCGTGGCCTCGACCCGGCGGGAGATGCTCGCCACGCGCTCGGCGGACAACCAGGCCACGCTCGCCTACGCCAACTGCGGTGGGCGCCCAGGACGGCCTGATCTTCGACGGCGGCGGGTACGTGTTCCAGAACGGCCGCCCGATGCTGGAGGCGCCCCGCTTCCGCGAAGGATGGTCTTCCTGCGTGGTGGATCTCGACCGCACGCACGGCGCTGCGGCGGGAGGACACGACCTGGCGGAGCGACTGCGAGGAGTTCCAGCGCGAGGAGATCCCGGTGCCGGTGCTGCGGTGCGGCCGGCCCACGGGAGACCGCTCGGGGCTGGCCTATCCGGCGCCGGCGTGGCGGAACCTCTTCCTCCCCGAGGCCGGAGCCCCCTCCCGCACCCTGCGCGAGGAGGTGCTGGACGAGCTGATCGAGGCCCTGGCTCTGGGGATCAAGGACTACTACCGCAAGACCGGGGCCTTCCGCTTGCTGGGCATCGCCCTCTCGGGCGGCCGGGACTCGATGCTGACGCTGCTGATCGCCTGGCGGGCGGCGCAGCTCCTCCGCGAGGAAGGGGACCCCGGGACGATCCACGCCTTCTACATGCCGACCCGCTACTCGGGAGAGGGGACGCGCGACGCGGCCTCGACCCTGTGCGAGGAGCTGGGGGTCCCCCTGCTGGTGGTGCCGATCGAGGAGGCCTTCGACCGCGAGGTGGAGGCGACGCGGCGGATGCTCGCGCGGCGAGGAGCCGACGCCGGTCACCCTGCAGAACGTCCAGGCGCGCCTGCGGGCCGGCCGCATGTGGAACTGGGCCAACAGCTCCGGCGGCGCTGTTCCTCCAGACCGGCGACATGAGCGAGAAGGCGGTGGGGTACACGACCATCGGCGGCGATCTGGAAGGGGCGCTGTCGGTGATCGCCAACGTGCCGAAGACGGTGGTGGTGGCGCTGCTGGAGCGGTTCCACCAGCGCTTCGGGTTCGAGGGCATCCGCCGCACGCTGGAGACGGAGCCCGGCCCGGAGCTGGCCGCGGCGCAGACGGCGGAGGACGAGCTGATGCCGTTCCCGGTGCTGGACACCTGCCTGTACCTGTACGCCGGGGAGAAGTTGTCGCCGGACGAGGTGGCGGCGGCCCTGCGCTCCGCCTTCCCGGAGGAGGAGCCTGGAAAGCTGGAGTCCTGGGCGCGGCGCTTCTCCGTCCTCTTCACCCGCTCGATCTACAAGTGGGTGCAGTCCCCCCTGGCCCTGCACGTGGGCTCGCTCGACCTCGACCGCGAGCGGGCGCTTCAGCTGCCGGTGGTGCAGCGGAACGAGTGGTAGGCCTTCACCACCCGGCCTCCTCTGGACGCCGTTACGGGCCGTTACGGACTACCGGGGAGGGTTGCCGTAGCCCTGCCCAGCCACGCCAGCTTCAGGGCCACTGGGACCGCTGGTCTGGGCCTGGAGCGCACGGGAGCCGAGCGACGACAGGATCGCGGGCGCCACGAACGCGAGACCCGCCCCCTGGATCGTGCGCTTGAGAAAAGCTCTCCGGTCCGTCAGTGAGTGGTGGTCCATGGACAACCTCCCTTTCGACTCCCTCATCGTGGAGGCTCATCATACACCCTCCATTAACAAGAGATGTCCGGAATTCTTGACTTCCAGCACAAGTAGGGGCATGGTTTCTCAGGCGATGACGAGGCCCACCTGCACCCACAGAGCCGGACCCGCGCCGTGGATGCCTGGCCGCTGACGCCGACCCGCGCGAAGGCGCCGCCGCTCCCGACGGCGGCCGCCGTGCGCAGAGCCGTCTCCTACGTCGCGGCCGCCGCCCTCTGCCTGGCCCTGGCGCCCTGGCTGCGGAGCCTCCGCTGGAACGGCAACGCCTACCTGCACACCCTGCATGAGACCGTGGCGGCGATGCTCGCCCTGGGCGTCGCCATCCTCGCCCTGGTTCGCTTCTACAGCCGCCGCAGCAACACCTCCCTGCTGCTGGGATCGATTTTCGCCGGCACCGCCCTGCTGGACGCCTACCACGCCGTCGCCACGGCGCCGTTCCCCGGCCGCTTCGAGGATCCCGACCTCTCGGCGGTCAGCCCCTGGAGCTGGTTCGCCTCGCGGCTCTTCCTGGGGCTCTTCCTCTGGCTCAGCGCGCCCGGAGTGGGGCCGGAGGAGACGCCGGAGAGGCCGCTGGACCAGCGGGCGGTCTACGTGGTGGTGGCCACCGTGGCGCTGGCCTGCCTGGGCTTTTTCATCTTCACGCCGCTGCCGAGCGCCTATTTCCCGGAGGGCATGTTCCAGCGGCCGGCCGAGCTGATCCCGGCGGCCTTCTTCCTGCTGGCCGTCGCCCGCTACCTGTGGCGGGGGAGCTGGCGCGAGAGCGCGCTGGGACACTGGGTGACGCTGTCGCTGGTGCTCGGGCTGATGATCCAGGTCGCCTTCATGCCCTTCGCCGCGCGGCCGTTCGACGCCCCGACCGAGGCCGGGCATATCGCCAAGAGCCTGAGCTACCTGTGCGTGCTGGTGGGGGTGCTCGCCAACGTCTACGCGCTGTTCCGCCGGGCGGACGAGAGCGCCGCCGAGCTGGCCCGCATCAACGCCGCCCTGAAAGCGGAGATGGACGAGCGGACGCACGCCGAGCAGGAGCGCAACCGGTTCTTCGACATGTCGCGGGACATGCTCTGCATCGCCGGCTTCGACGGCTATTTCAAGCAGATCAACGACACCTGGGAGCGGGTCCTCGGCTTCACGGTCGAGGAGCTGAAGGCGCGGCCCTTCGCCGAGTTCGTCCATCCCGACGACCGGGAGTCGACGGCGGTCGAGGCCCGGCGGCTGATCCTGGGCGGCGGCACCCTGGACTTCGAGAACCGCTACCAGTCCAAGGACGGCACCTGGCGCTGGCTCTCCTGGCGGGCGAGCGTCCACAACGAGCGGGAGCTCTTCTACGCCGTGGCGCGCGACATCCAGGACCGCAAGCGGGTGGAGGAGATGAAGAACGATTTCGTGTCGGTGGTCAGCCACGAGCTGCGCACGCCCCTGACCTCCATCCGGGGCTCGCTGGGGCTGATCGCGGGCGGCGTGGCCGGCGAGCTGCCGGAGAAGGCGCGGCAACTGGTGGAGATCGCCGCCAAGAACTGCGAGCGCCTGGTGCGGCTGGTCAACGACATGCTGGACGTGGAGAAGATCGAGTCGGGCACCATGGGATTCCGCTTCGCGGCGCTGGAGCTGATGCCGCTGGTGGAGCAGGCGGTGGACGTCAACCGCGCCTACGCCGAGGAACTGGGGGTGGAGCTGCGGATCGAGGAGCCGGTGGAGGGGGCGCGGGTCTGGGCCGACGCCGACCGCGTCCTGCAGGTGATGACCAACCTGCTCTCCAACGCCGCCAAGTTCTCGCCCCGGGACGGCACGGTGGAGATCGCCGTCCGCCGCGGCGAGGCGGGCCGGGTCCGCATCTCGGTGAAGGACCACGGCAAGGGGATTTCGCCGGAGTTTCAGCCCCTCGTCTTCGAGCGCTTCGCGCAGGCGGACAGCTCCTCGACGCGGCAGAAGGGCGGCACGGGCCTGGGATTGAGCATCTCCAAGGCGATCGTCGAGCGCCACGGCGGCCGGATCGGCTTCGCGAGCGAGCCCGGGGAGACCACCTTCACCTTCGAGCTGCCGGAGCTGGCGAAGTCGTGGCCGGAGAAGCCGGGTTCGGGGGAGATGGCGTCGGCGCCGCGGTGGAGCTAACCCTGGGACCGCCGGCGTCCCGCCGGCAACTCTACTTGTCTTTTCAGTTAGATGCCGGCGGGACGCCGGGCGGTCCCAGGGGCCCTCCGCAACCGCGCCATCACCTCCCCGATCTCCCTCTCCTCCCCCTCGCCCACCGCCCCCTCCAGCACGCGCTCCAACTCCCGCGCCGCCGCGCTCACCTCCGGAAACCCGAACGTCTCCCCCGCCCCCCTCAGCGAGTGGGCGAGGCGGTGGGCGGTGCGCAGGGGCTCGCCGGTCCAGCCGGCGGCGCGGGCGGCGGCGAGCGCTTCTTCGATCTCGTCGAGACGGGCGGGGAGGCGGTTCGCGAAGTAGCGCCGCAGCTCCTCTTCGTTCATCGCGGTGAAGGGATCAGGAGTGGAGGGACCACCAGATGGACTGCACGGTGTCCGAGAGGCACATGGGATCGAAGGGCTTGGCGATCACGTCCGCCGCGCCCAGCTCCCGGTAGCGGGTCACCTCGTGGGCCTGCACCCGCGCGGTCATGAAGACGACCGGCGTCCCGGCGGCGGCGGGCAGGCGCCGCAGGGCCTCCAGGGTGGCCGGCCCGTCCAGGCCGGGCATCATCACGTCGAGCAGCACGAGATCGGGGGTGAACTCGCCGAAGCGCTCCAGGGCCTCTTCCCCGGAGGAGCAGGCGAGGACCGTGAAGCCGCCGATCGACTCCAGCGCCATGGTCACCACCACCTGGACGTCGGGGTCGTCTTCCACCAGCAGGATGCGGCGCAGCATGGGCGGGTTCATGGCCGCGCCTTCATAACAGAGCGGTACCACGGACGGCAAGGCGTTTCTCGTCAGCGGCGGCGGGCCTTGCGGAGACCCCGTCCGATCACGGTGTCCATGGCCTGGATCATGTTTTCGACGCCCTGGAAGCGGAGCTCCAGAACGCTCTGGGGATGCTCGCCGCGCAGGGGCGGCAGCCGGCGGATCGTATGTGGGCGCGCCGACGCTTGGCGTTCCAACTCCACCGTATCCCAGGCCAGGGCTTTCGCCAGGGAATTATCCATCGTCAGCACCTCCTCAGTCGTGGAATCCAGGGCTATCCTAGGCGGGGAACCTTACGATCCACATTACGAGAGAAAAGCGGTTACAATCTTTGTCATACTGGAAGGTACCAGGTGTCCAGCGATCCCAGCGCCACTCAGGGACGGCAGGGCCGTCGCGTTCTGGCCGTCGATGACGACCCCGACATCCTGTTCCTGATCCGCCGGGAGCTGGAGGGGGCGGGGTTCGAGGTATGGGCCTGCCCCACGGCCGAGGCGGCCCTGGAGACCGTGGCGCGCCGGGGCTTGCCGCACCTCGCCCTGGTGGACATCCTGCTCCCCGGCCTGGACGGGCTGGCCCTCGCCCGCAAGCTCCACGAGTGGAGCGACGTGCCGGTGGTGATGCTGACCTCGGTGGACGAGGAGGAGACGGTGGTGGGGGCGATCGAGAGCTTCGCCGAGGACTACATCCGCAAGCCGTTCAAGCCGCGCGAGATGGTGGCGCGGGTCGAGCGGGTCTTCCGCCGCATCGGCGACTTCTCCTACACCCTGGCCCCGGTCACCCGGGTGGACGAACGGCTGTCCATCGACTTCGCCCACCAGCGCGCCCTGGTGGGAGAGCAGCCGGTGGCGCTGACCGCGACCGAGACCAAGCTTCTCTACGTGCTCATGCGCGGCGCCGGCCGGGTGGTGGGGACCGACTTCCTGCTGCGCCGCCTGTGGCCCTCGGACGAGGTGTTCGAGGACACGCTGCGGGTCCACGTCCATCGCCTGCGGAGCAAGATCGAGCCCAATCCCTCCAAGCCCCGCTACGTGCTGACCGAGCGCGGCAGCGGCTACCGTTTCCCCCAGGCCCGGGGATGAAGCCGCGGCTTCCCCGTCTCCGCCTGCTCCCCCGCGTCGCCCTGGCCCTGGCGGCGGTGGGGCTGCTGCCCCTCGGGCTCGCCTGGTTCGGGCTGGTGGGCGTCAACCGCGAAGCCCTGTTCGACCAGGTCCTGAGCACCCACGCGCTGGCCGCCCGCACGGGCGCGGCGCGGGTCGGGGCGTTCCTGGAGGCCCGGCTGGCCCTGGCCCGCGGGCTCGCCGGCAATCCGGCGCTGGACGATCCGCGTTCGCCCGCGGCGCAGGAGATGCTCGTCCAGAGTCTCCAGGCGTGGTCCACGCTGGGCGTCGAGGCCGTGGCCGTGGTGAACGCGGCGGGGGAGGAGGTCCTGCGCGTGCAGCTCAAGGGGGAGCGGCGCAGGATCGAAAGTGCGCTGGGATTGCCGGGCGGCGGCGACGTCGCCGCCGTGCCGGGTTCGCGCCCGCCGGTGATCCGGGTCGCCGCGCCGCTGCCGGCGGAGCGCGGGCGCGTGCTGCTGGTCTGCGACGGCTCGCGCCTGCTGGAGGACGTGGCCCAATCCGAGGAGCTGGGGAACGAAGCCGAGATCGCCGTCGCCGATCCCGGCGGCCGGGTGGTCTTCGGGAGCGTGGAATCGCTGGAGGCCTTCCCGCCCGCGATGACGCGCCTTGCCCTGGACGGCCGGGTGGCGGGCGCGAGCCGCTTCCGGGACCGTGACGGCGACGAAGTGCTGGGAGCCTACGCGCCGGCGCCGGTGGGCGGCTGGGTGGTGCTCTCGCGCCAGCCGGCCCGCGTTGCCGAGGCCGTGGCCGTCCGGCTGCGCTGGCAGTCGATACGGGCGATCGGGGCGGCCCTGGCGCTCATCGCCGCCCTGCTGGGCCTGGCCTGGGTGGGCCTGGTGCGGCCCATCCGCGACCTGGCGCGCCAGCAGCGAGAGCTGGCCGGCGGCCGGCCGGCGGCCGGAGGCGGCGACGAGATCGACGAGCTGCGGCGCTCCTTCGAGTCGCTGCGGCAGGGGCTCGCCACCCGCAAGGCGCTGGACAACGTCTTCCTCGGCCGTTACCAGGTCCTGGAGCTGCTGGCCACCGGCGGCATGGGCTCCGTCTTCCGCGGCTGGGACCCCAGGCTCCAGCGCCCGGTGGCCCTCAAGACCGTGCGCGTGGGGGACGACCTGCCGCCGGACAAGCGGCGGGCCGCCATCGCGCAGCTCGTCCAGGAGGCGGTCACGGCGGCCCGCTTCAGCCATCCCAACGTGGTGGGGATCTACGACGTGGCGGAGGCGCCGGAGGGGGCCTTCATCGCCATGGAGCTGGTGGAGGGGATCAGCCTGGAGCGGCTGCTGCTGTGGAAGGTCCGGCTGGACCCCGACCAGGTCATCCCCCTGGCCGCCGCCGTGGCCCGCGGCCTCGCCGCCGCCCATGCCCGCGAGGTCGTCCACCGCGACATGAAGCCCGCCAACGTGCTGCTGGGCAAGGACGGCTCGATCAAGGTGGCCGACTTCGGCATCGCCGACATGGTGGCCGCGGCCAGCCAGACGCGGGACCGGGTCTTCGGCACGCCCGGCTATCTGCCGCCCGAGGCCCTGCTGGGCGACGGCCAGGGCAAGGCCGGCGACCTCTTCGCCCTCGGCGTGATCCTCTACGAGAGTCTCTGCGGCTCCCGGCCCTTCGGCGGCATGGAGGTGCCGGACATCATGAAGACCACGATCTCCGGGGCGATCCGGCCGCTCTCATCGCGGGTCCCCGGCGGCGTGCCCGCCGAGCTGGAGACCCTCGTCCTCCTCCTGCTCGAGCGCGACCCCGTCCGCCGCCCCTCGAACGCCGCCGCCCTGGCCGAGGACCTGGAGCGCCTGGCCGCCGCGCGCAACGCCCGCTGGCGCTACCCCGGCGAGGAGCCCAAGGTGGTGCTGAACGCGGTGGAATTCACCGTCGAGGCGCAGTGGGTGCCGACGGCGCGGGTGGAGCTGGCGCGGCGGTAGGGCCCTCACCACCCCGGCCCTCCTCTCCCGACCCCTCCCTCCCACCCACACCGGGAGAGGAGGGAGAAAAGCAAAACAGCTTCTTCAAGTCCCCCTCTCTCCCGGTATGGGTGGGAGGGAGGGGTGGGAGAGAGGGGGGGGAGGGAGGGCCGGGCGGGGGGCCGCCCTCACTCCGAGGCGCCACCGCCTGCTGGAACGTAACCACCTGCCGGCTCACATTCCCCACCAGATCCTTGGCCTCCACCTCCAGCACCACGCGCTCTCCCTCGGTCCGCATGTTGAGGACCACCTGGTGGACGCCGGCTCCGGCGTCCACGACGGCGATCCAGAGAATGCCGCCGGCGCCGTTCGGGGCGACGGCCTTGCCGTCGACGCTGACCGTCGGTGTCCGGCACGCCCAGGAACGCCTGGGGATGTTCGCTGGTGACCGTCACGGAGCGATCGATCTTGGCGTCCTTCTCCTTCTTGACCCAGGGGAAGGGGACGCGCAGGACGCCGGCGTCCGAAGACCACTCTTCCCGCGGGAGCCTGCTGCGCCGCCGCCCCTTCAGGCGCGTCCGGTCCGACTCGCTGTCGGGCGCCAGCCGGGCCTGATGGTACTCCCGGTCCCCCACCTCCAGCTTCAGCACGGGCGGCTCGGCGTCCACCACGAAGGCGACCGGCGCCAGGGCGCCCCGATTGCCGCAGCCGTCCAGCGCGATGGCCTCGGCCACCTGCTCGCCGGGCGTCCACGTGGCGGGCCAGGCCGTCTCCTCGCGGCCGCCCACGACCGGGGCCCAGCGGGCGGGCGCGCCGTCGGCGTCCGTGGCCGCCACCTCGACCCGCGCGGCGGGCGAGACGAACAGCCGCTCGCCCACGCGCACCTGCGGCCCCGTGACCTGCAGCGAGCCCGAGGGCGCCGGCAGGTTGACGCGGTCGGAGGTGACGCGCAGGGCCGCGGTCGCGCTGGGATAGCCGTCCAGCCCCGAGCGGCTGCGCGCGGTCACCCGCCAATGGAGATCGCCCACGGGCAGGACGGCCGGGCGCCACGGCGGACCGGGATGACCTGTCAGGCGGTCCACCAGCTCGGCGCAGCCGGCGTCGCGGCAGACCTCCACCGTGTACGCCGCCGCTTCCGGCACCGGCTCCCAGGAGAGCCACGGATCGGCGCAGGCCCGCTCGCTGCCGGCGGCGGGATCGCCGAGGCGCGGGGCGGACAGCAGCTTCTCGGGCGGCGACGGCGGCCCCTGCGCCTCCACCGACGTGCCCATCCCCTCGGCCACCTCCACGCGGGCGCCGCCGGCCTCGACCTCCCCCGCGCCGCCGTAGACCATCACCTTGGCGCCGCCCCCCTCCGCCTTGCGGGCGCGGGCCTGCGAGGTCCCCGCCGGGCCGGGCTTGGACGTGGCGCGCGTGCCGCCGATCAAGATCTCCACCTCGGGAGCCTGGGGCGCCGGACCCGAACGGGCCTCCAGATCCGCCTGCCCCTCGACGATCTCGATCGACTTCCGCTCGACCCCGCGCAGCGTCGAGCCGGACCGGCGGAGGAAGACCAGCGAATCCTCGGTCACCACCACCCGGGCGCCGTCCGTGAACTGCATCTCCGCGGACGACTTCTGATAGGTGCGCATGCCGTCGCGCTCCACCAGCACGTCGCCCACCTGGGCGTTCTCCCAGGAGATGGGGGAGGGCTTGGTCTCGACGTGCCGGGAGACGCGGTTGACGCGGGCGGCCGGCAGCGCGGGCTGGACGGCGGGCATGCGGATGCGCAGCCCCGGCTCGATCCGGTTGGGATTGGCGATGCCGGGATTGAGGCGGTGGATCTCCGGCCAGCGCTGGGACGTCCTCAGGAAGCGGGCGGCGATCGTCTCCAGGGAATCCCCGGGCCGCACGGTGTACCAGGTCGCCTGGGCGGAAGACGCCGGAGCCGGCTGCGTCTGGGCGCCCGCGGCGGGGAGCAGGAGGGAGGAGAGGCAGACCAACAAGAAGATCGTCCGGCGATTCACGTCGAGATCATCTCCTGAAATTCGCCGTCCCCGAGGCCGGGCGGCGTTGGCAGTTGTCTTCGTTTGCGCCTCTATCCTACAGGATCGGGGGGGATTGTCGGGCGGTCTTATCCTCTGTTAGCCTATTTCAAGTTAAGGAGGAGCGATTATGCAGAAGAGGGGAAGATCCTTGAAGGCGCTGCTCTTGGCGATGCTCCTAGCCGTGCCGGGGAGTGGTGGATTTGCAGAGGACTACGTAGGCTGCTTCGTTTGCGAGTACGAGTACATAACAGGTATTAGCGCAATATGTGACCAGGTTGGCGATGGGGAGACTGGTGGTGGGTGGAACTGTAAGGAAACTTCCGACCTGGTGGGATCGAAGTGCCAACTTGAAGGCGGCCCTTGCTACAACATAACCGTGGATGGGGGTGGTGGTGGCGGTGGGGGCGGGGGTGGCGACACCTGTGAGAGGGGACCGGGAGGTGTTTGCCCAGCCGAATGCTTCAGTTGTGGTAGTGGAGGAGGCGGCATCATTACGCTTTGAGTTTGGGGACACGAATCTGATGTCATCGCGACGCTGGGCTCCGCCTGTCCTAAGCCTTCTTGGCCTTCTCATCGCGCAGGCGGCCTGGGCTCAGCCTCCGGCCTGCACGGTCCGGTTCGAGCTCGTTCCGAGAGGTACGGTCAAGGAGGGGCTTCAAGGCAAGCTGACCCTTCGGCGTGTAGAAGGCAAGGGTGAGCCGCTGACCTTGGCGGCTCGGACAGGAGCTCCGGCCAGCGCGACTCTCCCATGCTCTTCCACCTGGGAAGTGACGGCCGACTTTCCGGATGTCTGGGCGCCGCGAGCCACGGTCACGGCAGAGGCGGACGCGCAGCAGGTCAGCCGGATCGCTCTCTGGCCTCTGGGCAGGATCGCTGGCACGGTGAAACGGGCGGAAAAGAACGCGAAGCTCCCCAAGGTGATCGCGGTCAAGACCATCGCTCCAAGATTCTCCAACTCTCCTTCCGATCTCCCCAAGGGGTGGCTGGACTGTCCTCTCGGCGCCGATGGCCGGTGGGAGTGTTCCCTCCCTGCCGCGGTCTTCGACCTCGTTCTCTCCGTGGAAGGCTTCATTCCTCAATACCGCTGGGATTTCCAGGTCCCCGCCGGCAAGACGGCCGATCTCGGCGTCATGGAATGGAAGCGGGGGGCATCGGTGGCCGGCTGGGTGGCTCTCGAGGATGGAAAGCTCGACGCCGAATCCAGCCGGGCTCGACTGACTCCTCTTCTGGGTCCCGGCGGCGGTGATCCACGGATCGCCGAGAAAATCCAGAGCACGGCGATCGAGGCCCGGGTTGGCAAGAACGGTTTCTTTCAGTTCGTCGGCGTCAGCCCGGGGAACTACTCCCTGGAGGTGACGCAGCCCGGCTTCGCTCCCGGCAAGGTCATTCCCATCGAGGTCTGGCCTCAAAGAGAGTCCTTCCTGCGCGAACCGGTTGTCCTGAAGAAGCCGATCCAATTGGAGATCGCGATTTCTCCGGCGGCTGACTGGCTTGGAAGCCCTTGGAAGGCTCAGGTATTCCGGGATCGGGACACAGGCTTGGGCTCCGAGGCGGTCTATAACGGACCTACGAACGATCAGGGATTGATCACGATTCCCGGCCAAGCCCCGGGCAGATTCTCCATAGATATCGAGGACAAGTTGGGCAACCGGATCGCTTCCCGCGAGGTCCGGATTTCGGGGCCTGCCGATGCCTATCAGACCATCGAGATCGACGTGCTCACGGTCCACGGGACGGTGAAGCTGGGGAAGGAGCCTGTGACGGCCACTCTCTGGTTCGGCGGTCGATATGGGGCTCAGCGGGTCAAGATGGAGTCCGATCCCGAAGGAAATTTCCACGGCATCCTTCCAAAGGACGGCTGGTGGCGGATTGACATCGATTCGGAGGAGCCGCGCCTCAATGCGCGGACGAAAGTGAAAGTCACAGCGGACCGGCAGAAGCGCGCCGAGGTGGACATCGCCCTGCCGGCGACGCGCCTCTTCGGCAGAGTCCTGGACGATCAGGGCAGGCCGGTCCGGGACGCCGACGTCAGCCTGAACACCGACGAGGAGGCGCTGAGGGCGGAGACGGACAGCACTGGAAATTTCGAGTTTCGGGGGCTGTCCGAAGGGCTTGCGCAGGCGGCCTCGAGCCTCTCCTCCGGTCAGGGAAAGTGGACGAGCGACATCGTGGCCGTTTTCGTCCGCGAAGGGGCCGATGTGGGGCCGATCGAGCTGCGGCTGCGTAAGAACAAGCGGCTGTCCGGAAAGGTTCAATCCTCGCGAGGTCCTGTACCAGGGGCTGGAGTCGTGGTTCTGCCTTTGCCTCCGGCCCCAATGTACGGTAATTCCAGCCGCACCGAGTTGGACGGCTCTTTCGCGGCACAGATCCCGGAAGCGGCTGCCAACGTGGCCGTGATCGTCAGTCCTCCCGGCTACGCTCTGAAGGCGTTCCCCGTCGCGGCAGCGGAATCGTCGCAGGACCTGACGGTCGCACGGGACGGTGGAAGCCTCGAAGTCTTTTTCCCTCCAAAGACTGAGGATGTCGAGAAAGAGGGCTTCTCGCTCTGGGTCTTTCAGGACGGTCTTCCCATCCCTCCCGACGAGCTCCATCGGTGGGCCGCTGGACATGGCCAGGACTATGCGATGGAGGGAGGCCAAGGGATCCGGATCCCCGAGTTGGCGCCAGGCCAGTATCGGGTCTGCCTCACGGCTCGCGCGGCGCAGGTCCAGTGGTGGGCCTCGGGTTGGACCGCTCCCCTGGCGAAATGCACGGCGGGCCAGCTAGCGGCGGGCGGCACGTTGCGGCTCGATCTGTCCCGGGACTGAGCCCCGGGGGCCCGGATATAAGCTCATCGGCTCGAAACATAAGCTTATGGAGCCGCCACATGAGCTTATGTGGCGGCCGATAAGCTTATGTCCTGACTCCGGAAGCTTATCGGGCGAGGACATGGGCTTATTTCTCAGCCGATAAGCTTATCGGCTGAGCACAGAAGCTTATGGAGCGGCCACATGAGCTTATATGGCGGAGGATAAGCTTATGGGCTGACTCCGGAAGCTTATCGGATGAGGACATGGGCTTATTTCTCAGCCGATAAGCTTATCGGCTGAGCACAGAAGCTTATGGAGCGGCCACATGAGCTTATATGGCGGAGGATAAGCTTATGGGCTGACTCCGGAAGCTTATCGGACGAGGACATGGCCTTATTTTCCCGCCGATAAGCTTATCGGCTGAGCCCATAAGCTTATGGAGCGGCCACATGAGCTTATATGGCGGCCGATAAGCTTATGGGCTGACCCCGGAAGCTTATCGGACGAGGACATGGGCTTATTTCTCAGCCGATAAGCTTATCGGCTGAGCACAGAAGCTTATCGGCTGAGGACAGGAGGCTGTTTTCAGGCTCGGAGGGAGAGGGGAGAGGCCGCGAGCCGCGCCCCCGCCCGGGCGCTGCGGCTTCTCTTTCGAGCTCCTCTGCTGCTTGACCGACATCTGAAGCACCGTCGCGGTGGAGTCTTCTCATGTGGAAGCAATTGCTATAGCTACATGCTGGCCGGTGTCGGCAGCACGGCGTATGATGTGGGTCGAAAAGTCATGAACCCACCCCGACCCGTGACGCTCGAGGACTATGGCATCCGCCTGGAGCCTCTGAGCCTGGAGCACCACGACGGCCTGGTCGCCGCCGCGAGCGATGGCAACCTCTGGGAGCTTTGGTTCACGGCGGTTCCCGCCCCTCAGGAGACCCGCGCCTACATCGAGAACGCCCTGGCGGGACAACAAGCCGGGCACATGCTGCCCTGGGCGGTGAGAGACCTGGCCGGCGGAACGATCGTGGGCTCGACCCGCTATCACGACATCGTCGTGCCCATCGATCGCGTCGAGATCGGCTACACCTTCTACGGCAGGAGCTGGCAGCGCAGCCACGTCAATACAAGCTGCAAGCTCCTGCTGCTCCGCCACGCCTTCGATGCGCTCGCGTGCCGCGTCGTAGGCTTGCGGACGGACAATTTCAATTTCGCGTCGCAGCGCGCGATCGAGGGCCTGGGCGCGAAGAGGGACGGCATCCTGCGCCACCATCAGGCGCGCCGCGACGGCACGGTCCGGGACAGCTTCATGTACAGCATTCTCGCGAGCGAATGGCCGGACGTGCGGAGGCACCTCGAGCTGCGCCTGGCCCGGCGCCGGACCAGTTAAGGAAGGAGACGCAGATCATGGCACTTCGCGTAACGGCGTGGGCGGCCCGTCTGTTCGGGTCCTCGGGCGAGCTTATGTACTTGCCCTTTGACAAGGATTTCAGGGAAAACGACCCATCGCGGAACAACCGGATTGCCCAGAGCCGTGTAGGGCAAAGGCCGTACTGGTACATCTTCGTGGACTTCCCTCAATTAGATCCCCACGACCCGGATTATCCGCATTACGTCGAAGTGCACGACAATGACGATTTCGTCACCGTGAAATTCGAGGCTCATTGGTCGGAGAGGGCCGGGGTGCAACAGGGCCACGGCCCCGTGCCTGCCGATGCGGGCAAGCATCGGGTGCGGCTAGTCCTGCTGAATCGCGAGCAAAAGCCGCTCCTGTCTCAGAGCGGCGATTATTACATCGACATCGGTTGATACAGGGGGGCTCCCTGGCCCGCGCCTCAGCCGCAGCGCCCCTCCTCGACGCAGGCGACCGCCGCGTCGATGAAGGCGACCGCTTCCGGCGTATCGATGCGGGTGCTCACATCGTTGCCGATGCAGCGGGCGCCCCAGGAGACGAGGCTGATGACCGTCTCCTCGCCCGTGGCGGGGTCCCGCCAGAACGCCGGTCCGCCGGAGTCGTTGAAGCAGGTGCCGCCGTTGCCCGCCGCGAGATTGCCGTTCATCATCACATGCGCCGGCAGAATTCCCTGGAGCTCGGAGAAGGACAGCCGGCGGACGCCGTCGACGGATATATAGGTCGGCGGCGGTAGCTCCAGGGTGACGCCGTAGCCGACGCGCGCGATGCGGGTGCGATCCGTACCGGTCTCCAGAAGTCCCTGGGTCTTGAGATGATCGAGGAAATTCAGCGGGGCTCGCCGGGCGGGGACGATGTCGGTGACGGGCTCGGCCAGGATGAGCACGGAGATGTCTTCCCGGTTCTGCTCGCGCTCCCGGCCGGGCAGGTAATCGGGATGGATCATGCCCTGGGCCACGGACCTGTCGGTCGCGCCCGGGGCGTCGAAGTCCGCATCGAAGCGCACCACCACGTCGGACGGCGCGATGCCGCGCTCCAGGAAGCCGTGGAGGCAATGGCCCGCCGTGAGGACGACGCGCGGATGGACCAGGACGCCGGTGCAGAGGAGCGGCCTGGGGCGGCCGGGCACGAACGCGAGCACCGCTCCCACGGCCGCATGGCCGTCGCCGTCCGGCGCTCCCCCGGTGATGGCCGAGACCGGTGGGATTGACGGGCCGAGGGTCAAAAGCAGGGTTCCGATCAATGCAACTCTCTTTGTCAAAAGCATGGTATCTCCTTGCCGTAGCGGCGTGCGGTTGATCTCTCCGAAACAGAGCTCATGGGGACGTCTCCGGGAGCTCGTCCCCAGAGAGTTACGCCAAGGGAAGGGGGAACCCGCCAGGTTTGCCTCGGCCTTTTTTCTCACGTAGAGTCCATCCTCATGGACATCCTCAGCGCGATTGGAAACACGTCGCTGGTCCAGCTTCGCAAGATCGTTCCGCCTCACTGCGCGGAGATCTGGGTGAAGCTCGAATGGGAAAACCCCACCGGCAGCGTCAAGGACCGCATGGCGCAGGCGGTGATCTCGCGGGCGGAGGAGGATGGCCGGCTGCTGCCCGGGGATACCGTGATCGAGTACACGGGCGGCAGCACGGGGGCGTCGCTCGCCCTGGTCTGCGCCGCCAAGGGCTACCGGATCCACATCGTCAGCTCCGACGCGTTCAGCCAGGAGAAGCTGGATCAGATGGCGGCGCTGGGCGCGGAGCTCACGCTCGTGCCCAGCGAGGGCGGCCTCACCACCAAGGAGCTGATCCTGGACATGATCGAGACCGCCCGCCGGTTGAGCCTGGAGCCTTACACCTACTGGACCGATCAGCTCAACAACTACGACAGCATCGCCGGGATATTACCCGCTGGCCGAGGAGATCTGGGCGCAGACGAACGGCCACGTCGACGCCTTCGTGCACAGCGTGGGCACGGGCGCTTCCTCCCGTGGAGTCGCCACCGTGTTGAAACAATACAAGCCGAGCCTCCGGATGGTCGCCGTCGAGCCCGCCGAATCCTCGGTGTTGCTGGGCGGGCCGCCGGGGCCTCACAAGATCGAAGGCATCGGGATCGGCTACATCCCGCCGCTCTGGGAGCCCTCGCTGGTGGACGAGATCGTGCCGGTCAGGACCGAGGACGCGAAGGAGATGGCGCGGCGTCTGGCGAGGGAGGAGGCCCTGTTCGCGGGGACCTCTTCCGGAGCCAACGTGGTCGCCGCTCTGCAGATCGCCGAGCGGCTGGGGCCCGACGCCAGGGTGGTCACGCTGATGGCCGACTCGGGCCTCAAGTATGTCAACACGGATGTGTACAAGAACCGGCGTCTTGGGGGCGAGCCGGGGAGGAGGGAAGAGGACGCTGCTGGCTGAGCTTGCCAGATGAGCGGCATGCCCTTCGAAGCCCTCACCTCCCCGACCCTCCTCTCCCGACCCCTCCCTCCCACCCTCACCGGGAGAGGAGGGAGAACTGCAAAGGACGACAAGGATCTCAAGGACACCAAGGAACCCAACCGTCCTTGGTGTCCTTGGTGTCCTTGGTGTCCTTGGTGTCCTTGGTGTCCTTGGTGTCCTTGGTGTCCTTGGTGTCCTTTTCTTTCCCCTCTCCCGGTGAGGGAGGGCGGGAGGGGTCGGGAGAGGGGTCAGGGGTGAGGGTTCGAGCGGTCCTGTAACGAATTCCCCTCCCCCACGCCTGACTGTTTCAGGTGTCGCGAAGACCGTGCGGAACGCTGAATGGACAGCGGTCCGTGCCAGGCGACCGGGCTCTATCGGCTAGAGAGGGACCCCCTTATGCCAGTCACAGTCAGCTATCCAGGCGTTTACATCGAAGAGATTCCGAGCGGCGTCCGCACCATCACCGGGGTGGCGACGTCGATCGCGGCGTTCGTGGGCCGGGCGAAGCACGGCCCGGTCAACGAGGCCGTGGTGATCAACGGCTTCGGCGATTTCGAGCGCGTTTTCGGCGGCCTCTGGCTCGAAAGCTCGCTGGGATACGCCGTGCGCGATTTCTATCTCAACGGCGGCTCCCAGGCGATCGTCGTGCGCCTCTACAACGCCGCCGACGCTCCCGCTCTCACCCACGCCACCCTTGAGGCCAACACCCTCAAGCTGAAGGCCGTGAGCCAGGGGACCTGGGCGAATCAACTGCGCGCCCGGATCGATCACGACGTCAAAGGCCCCGACGCCGCCAACCTCTTCAACCTGTTCATCCAGGACGGCTCCACCGGCCAGGTGGAGGTCTTCCGGAACGTTTCCCACGCCGCGGGCCATCCGCGGCAGGTCGACAAGGTCCTGGAGACCGAATCCACGCTGGCGCGGGTGGACGGCGCCCTGCCGGGGGCGAAGCCGGGCGCTCACCCAAATCCAACTCCGGGGCAGGACATCTGGAAGGAAGACACGCTGAGCGCCAAAGTGGCGGACGACAAGAAGGCGTCGGACGGAGACGCCCTGGTCGTCGACGACTTCATCGGGGCCGGGAAAGAGGACGCCAAGGAGGGACTTTTCGCTCTGCGGAAGGCCGACCTCTTCAACATCCTCTGCATCCCTCCCTATCTGGCCACGGGAGACGTGGACGCGAACCTGATCACCGCCGCGGCGACCTATTGTGAAAAGCGCCGCGCCATGCTGCTGGTCGATCCTCCCAGCACGTGGAAGACCAAGGAGGCGGCGAAGAACGGAGTCGGCACGGTCGGCACCAACAGCAAGAACGCCGCGATCTTCTTCCCCCGTCTCTATGAATTCGACACGTTGCGCGACAACCGGCTGGAGGAGGTCGTCCCCTGCGGCGCCGTGGCCGGCATCTTCGCCCGCACCGACACGCAGCGGGGCGTCTGGAAGGCCCCGGCCGGTCTGGAGGCTGTGCTGGCGGGCGTGCCGAAGCTGACGGTGGATTTGAACGACGGCGAGAACGGCGAGCTGAATCCGCTCGGCATCAACTGCCTGCGCAACATGCCGGCGTCGGGCCGCGTGGTCTGGGGATCGCGCACGATGCAAGGCGACGACCGGCTGGCCTCGGAATGGAAATACATCCCCGTCCGCCGCACGGCGCTGTTCATCGAGGAGAGCCTCTACCGCGGCACGCAGTGGGTGGTCTTCGAGCCCAACGACGAGCCGCTGTGGGCGCAGATCCGCACCAACGTCGGCGCCTTCATGAACAACCTTTTCCGCCAGGGGGCTTTCCAGGGCAGCTCGCCGCGCGAGGCCTACCTTGTCAAGTGCGACAAGGAGACCACGACGCAGAACGACATCAACCTGGGCATCGTCAACATCGTCGTCGGCTTCGCTCCCCTGAAACCGGCCGAGTTCGTGATCATCAAGATCCAGCAGCTCGCCGGGCAGATCGAGACCTAAGGAGACACGGTCATGGCCCAGTTCAATGTGAATGCGCATCGTTTCGATCCGTACAAGAACTTCAAGTTCCGTGTCTTCTTTGTGGGGAACACGGCGCCGGTCGCCGGCGTGAGCAAAGTCAGCGGCCTCAAGCGCACCACCGAGGTGGTGGAGCACCGCGAAGGCGGCGATCCCAGCACGTCGCGCAAGTCCCCCGGGCGCACCAAGTACGAGGCCGTCACCCTGGAGCGCGGCGTCACGCACGACACCGAGTTCGAGAAGTGGGCCAACAAGGTGTGGAATTTCGGCTCCGGCCTCGGTAAGGAAGTCTCGCTCAAGGACTTCCGCCGCGACGTGATCATCGAGCTGTACAACGAAGCCGGCCAGCCGGTGATCCGTTACAAGGTTTTCCGCTGCTGGGTGTCGGAATACCAGGCGTTGCCGGACCTGGACGCCAACGCCAACGCGGTGGCGATCCAGACGCTGAAGCTGGAGAACGAGGGCTGGGAGCGCGACTACGAGCTCCAGGAGCCGTCGGAGCCGCAGTTCACCGAGCCCGCGGCCTAGGCGGGGGGCCATGCCATGCGCCCTCTGTCCGCTCAGGAGCTGTTGGACGCCTGGGAACGCGGAGTCGGGGAGTCGCCGGTCCGGCGGGCGTTGGTCCTGCTGGCCGCGGCCTGTCCCGGCATCGCGTCCGAGGATCTGGCCCGGGAGAGCGTGGGCCGGCGGGACGCCCGCCTGCTGACGCTCCGGGAATGGACCTTCGGCCCGCGCCTGGTCAGCGTCGCCTCATGCCCGGTCTGCGCGGAGCGTCTGGAGACCGCCTTCGACGCGACGGACATCCGTGTGGGCTCGTTCGACGATGGGCCGCAGGAGCCGCTCTCGCTGACGGTCGGCGGGACGGAGCTGACCTTCCGGCTGCCCAACAGCGCGGACCTGGTGGCCTTGTCTGACACGGGTAGCGTGGACGGCGCCCGCCGCCGTCTGCTCGACCGTTGCCTGCTCGGCACGGGCGCGAACGATCTTTCCGAAGAAGCGCTCCAGGCCATCGCCCGCCGCATGGCGGAGGCCGATCCACAGGGGGACATCGAGCTTTCGATGACCTGTCCCGCCTGCGGCCATGAATGGCTGGCGGCGTTCGACATCGCCTCGTTCTTCTGGACCGAGATCGATGCCTGGGCGCGCGTGCTCCTGCGGGAGATCCACATCCTCGCCTCGGCCTACGGCTGGCGCGAATCGGACATCCTGGCGCTGAGCCCCTGGCGGCGCCGTTCCTATCTGGAGCTGATCCGCGGATGAGCGACTATCTCGGCAACCTCGCGGCGAAAAGCCTGGCACCGGAGCCAGCGGTCGCCGTCCAGCCGCGCCTCGCCTCGCGTTTCGAGCCCGCGGCCCCGGAGATCCGGGAAGAGCCGGGTTTGGTGGAGGAGAGCGCGGAGGAGAGGGTGGCAGCTCCTCCAAGGCTCCCCCGAACCCCCGAACCTCTCTCTTCTTTTCCCTCTCAAGGGGTGAGGTCTCGCAGGGTGGAGCGGTTGGAGGAAGACGAGGTCCGGGAGGCTCCAGGGCGGGTGGCTCGCCGGAGCGGGGTGCCCTCCGAGACCTCACCCCCTGGCCCCCTCTCCCACCACCCTCCCACCAACCGGGAGAGGGGGAACGTAGAGGTGGCGGTCGTGGCGAAAGGGGAACCGATCCGGCCTCTGGAGGTGATTTCTCCTCCGTCTCGGCAAAACCTTTCTGAATCGTCCCCCCTCTCCCGGTCGGGGGAAGGGCGGCGGGAGAGGGGGCCAGGGGGTGAGGTCGAACAGGCAACCCGCCCCGCACCCGAGCACCGTCAACCGGAACCGGCGCCTGTCCCGATCCTTCAACCTCGCGTGGCCGTCGACCGTGATCCATTCCCCGTCCGCCCGGAGCCTTTGGCGCCGGAGCCGGTCATCCACGTCACCATCGGCCGGATCGAGGTGCGGGCGACTCCCGCTCCCAAGGCTCCGGCGCGGGAACGGCAGGCGGCCAAGCCGGCGGTCGATCTCGAGGAATACCTGCGCCAGCGGTCCAGGGGGGAGGGACGATGAGCAACGGTTTCGCCATCGCCGCGGTCTCGGCGACCTTGCGGCAATTACTGATCGATCGGCTGGGCATCACGGACGTCACCACGCGGCCTCTCGACAAGGCGCGGGAAGGCCTCGCCGGCGATCAGGTCAACCTCTTCCTCTATCACGCGCAGGTGGAAGGCGGGTGGCGCAACATGGACATGCCGCGCCAGCTCAAGCCGGGCGAGTCGGGCCATCCGCCCTTGCCGCTCAGCCTCTTCTACCTCCTCACCGCGTTCAACGACGAGAAGGACGAGGTGAAGGCGCACATGCTGCTGGGGCGGGCCATGGCGGTCTTCCATGACCATCCGCTGCTGGACGCCTCCGAGATCCAGAGCGCCACCGTCGTCAACGTTCCCGACAGCAATCTGCACGATCAGATCGAAAGGGTCCGGATCACCTTCCAGCCGCTCTCCCTGGAGGAGATCTCGAAGCTCTGGTCGGCGTTCCAGACCCAGTACCGGACCTCGGCCGCCTATCAGGTTTCTGTGGTGCTCATCGAGAGCGAGCGGGCCGCCAAGGCGCCGCTGCCGGTCCTGAAACGCGGCAAGGACGACACCGGCGTGACCTCGCAGCCGGACTTGATCCCGCCGTTCCCCACCCTCACCGATCTGGAGCTGCCCGACGGCCAGGCCGCGGCGCGGCTGGGGGACGACGTGGTCCTGACCGGGCATCACCTCGACGCCGGTACCCTGGAGGTGCGCGTCAGCCATCCCCATCTCACCGATCCCGCGCCGGTGACGGTCCAGGACCGCACGGCCACGTCGGTCCGGTTCACGCTGGACGACGCCGATCCGTCGAAATGGGCGGCGGGGATCCACGCGGTCTCCTGCGTGATCACCGACGGCGGCGACGTCCGCGCCACCAACGAGATCGGGCTCCCCGTAGCGCCGCGCATCACCACCGCCCTCCCCCTGGACGTCGCCCGCGACGCCAGCCAGGACGCCGAGATCACCTTGAGCTTCAGTCCGGAGTTCCAGCAGGGGCAGCGCGCCGCCGTGCTGATCGGCGGCCGGGAGGTCCCGGCCGAGCCGCCGGCAACCACACCCACGGACACGCTGACGTTCAAGGCCCAAAAAGCTCCTCTGGGCGAACACTTCCTCCGTCTGCGGATCGACGGCGTGGACAGCCTGCTCGTCCAGCGTCCCCCGGACCAGCCGCCCGTCTTCGACGCGACCCAGAAGGTGACGATCCATGACTGATGCCGACGACTGGCAGCGCGCCAACGACGCCTTCCTCGCGGCGGCCCTGACCTGGCTGCGCCTGCGCCTGGAGCGGCTGGCCGATTGGGAGCCCACCCCTCCCGCTCCGTCCCTTCCCGCCGAGCCGGCCGCGCCCCGGCCTTCGTCCTTCGCGGATCGCTTCAAGTGGCGGCCGCCGTTCTCCGAGGCCGCGCCGCCGCGGACCGTCCTGGCCCTGCCGCCGGCTTCCGAAGCCGTGACCGCGGAGCGGATCGAGGAAGCCGCCAGGGCCATGGCCGCGGCCGAGGAGACGGACCCGCCGCCGGCCCTGGTCGTGCTGGCCCGGCGCTTCGGCCTCTCGCGTTTCGAGCGCGACGTGCTCCTGCTCTGCGCCGCCCTGGAGCTGGATACGCGCATCGCGCCGCTCTGCGCCCGCGCCCAGGACGACCCGGCGCGCCCCTGGCCCACCTTCGCGCTGGCCATGGCGCTGTTCGAAGACCCGGCCTGGGACGTGCTCTCGCCCGAGCGCCCGCTGCGGCACTGGCGGCTGATCGAGATCAATCAGCCCGGGGCGCAGCCGCTCACCACCAGCGCGCTGCGCGCCGACGAGCGGATCGTCAACTTCCTCAAGGGCCTCCACTACCTCGACGACCGCCTCAGCCCGCTGCTGCTGCCCCTGGGGCCGCCCGACGGCGAGACCGACCTGCCGCCGTCGCAGGCCGCCGCCGTGCGCGCCATCCTGCGCCAGTTGGAGGGCGCGCAACCGGGCCGCCGGCTGCCGGTCTTCCAGCTCCTGGGACCGGACGCCCCGAGCAAGCGGCTGGTGGCGTGGCACGCCGCCGCCGCCCTGGACCTCGGCCTCTACCGGCTGCCGGCGGAGCTGATGCCCACCCAGGTGGCCGACCTCGAGACCCTCGCCCGGCTGGTGCAGCGCGAGAGCGCGCTCTCGCCCTTCGCGCTCTACCTCGACGCCCAGGAGACCGAGAAGGCCGCGCCCGCCGAAGGCCAGGCGCCGCCGCTCGGGCGTTTCCTCGCCGGGGCCAACGGCGTCTTCTTCGTGGCCACCCAGGACGTCCGGCCGGGCCTGGGGGATACCACCGTCGCCGTGGACGTGGCCAAGCCCACGCCCGCCGAGCAGAGGGAAGCCTGGGCCGCCTCTCTTGGCGAGAATGCGGGCGACCTCCCGGCGCGGCTGGCGAGCCAGTTCAGCCTCGACCTCGGCGCCCTGCGGCGGATCTCCCGCGCCGTCCAGGCCGAGGAGGGCCTGGAAGCCGAAGGGGAGCTCGGAAACCGCCTGTGGGACGCCGCTCTGGCGAGCACCCGGCCGCGTCTGGAAGGCCTCGCCCAGCGCCTCGATCCGCGGGCCACCTGGGAGGACCTCGTGCTGCCGGCGCGGGAGCTCGACCTGCTGCGCCAGATCGCGGCCCAGGTGCGGCTGCGCAGCCGCGTCTACGAGGAGTGGGGCTTCGCGGCGCGGCGCAACCGCGGCCTCGGCATCAGCGTGCTGTTCGCCGGCGAGAGCGGCACGGGCAAGACCATGGCCGCCGAAGTGCTCGCCAACGAGCTGCGTCTGAGCCTCTACCGGATCGACCTGTCGACGGTGGTGAGCAAATACATCGGCGAGACCGAGAAGAACCTCCGCCGCCTCTTCGACGCCGCCGAGGACGGCGGGGCCATCCTCTTCTTCGACGAAGCCGACGCCCTGTTCGGCAAGCGCAGCGAGGTCAAGGACAGCCACGACCGCTACGCCAACATCGAGATCAACTATCTCCTGCAGCGGATCGAGTCCTACAAGGGACTGGCGATCCTGGCGACCAACCTGAAGAGCTCGCTGGACACGGCCTTCCTGCGGCGTCTCCGCTTCCTGCTGGATTTCCCCCAGCATGGCGAGCCCGAGCGCCGGGAGATCTGGAAGCGGATCTTCCCCGCGGAGACCGAGCAGGAAGGTCTGGACTTCAACCGTCTGGCCCGTCTGAGCCTGAACGGCGGAGCGATCAACAACGTGGCCATGAACGCGGCCTTCCTGGCGGCCGACGCCGGCACGCCGGTGACCATGCCGCACGTCCTCGCCGCCGCCCGCACCGAGCTTCTCAAGCTGGGGCGTCCGATCAACGAAGCCGATTTCCGCTGGACCGCGCCGGCGCCGGTGAAGGCATGAAGATCAACCTTCATATCGATCGCCTCGTCCTGGAAGGGATCGATCTCCCCCACGCGCAGCGTCCCCTTCTGCAAGCCGCGGTGGAAGCCGAGCTGGGGAGATTGCTGGCGGAAGGCGGAGTCGGCGCGGACCTCGCGGGCGGCGGAGCGGTGCCGTCCGTGCGCGCGGCGGGAATCGAGATGGGCGGGGATGGGAATCCGGATCAGCTCGGGACGCAGATCGCGCGGTCGGTGTATGGGGGCATTGGGAAGTGAATCGGGATCCCACGCTCCAGGCGAAGAGCTACACGCCGGTCCGGAGCGGGCTCCTGCAACGCAAGTGCGCCTGCGGTCAGCACGCCGGCGGGGGAGAGTGCGAGGAGTGCAAGAAGAAAAAGGTTGCAGCGGCGGAGGGACCAGGGCGCCGGACCTTCCGAGGTGCCGCCGGCCGTCCATGAGGTGTTGCGCTCGTCCGCGCGGCCGCTCGATTCCAGGACGCGCGGTTTCATGGAGCCCCGGTTCGGCCGGGACTTCAGCCAGGTGCGGGTCCATGATGACGGCCGCGCCGCGCACTCCGCGAAGGCTGTCGGAGCTCTCGCCTATACGGTCGGCAACAACGTGGTTTTCGGCTCCGGGCAGTACGCGCCGGAGACTCCGCATGGGCGTGAGCTGCTGGCCCACGAGCTGACGTACGTCGTCCAGCAGTCCGGGGCGCCCGCGGGCGGCGCCTTGAAGCTCGACGACGACGCGGGCGCGGAACGGGAGGCGGACGCCATGGGCCGCTCGGCCGTTCACGGCGAGCCTCTCGCTTCGCCCAGCGCCGTCGGCCTGGGGCTTCAGCGGCGCGAACAGCCTGCGGGTACGGGGAAGACCCTCCCGTATATGGAATCCACCGAGTACCTCAAGTGCCTGAAGATCATGGGAGAAGAGAATCGGGAATATTGCGAAGAGGAAGTGTTAGGTATTCCTCCGCCCAGGCGGTGTCCCAAGACCCACACCATTCCCGACGACATCCATAAGGCGATCGATACAGCCTGGTCGAAGTCCGGGCACGGCGGCGCGACGGTCGCGGAGCATGGGGGCATCGTCGTCACCGATAAGCAGGGAAAGAGACAGATCCGCACCAGCTCCGGTGGAGGCGGAAGCATGACGCTTCCGAAAGAACAACCCGGCGACTTCACCACTTCCACCTTCCATACCCATCCCTACAGCCAGGCAGAGCACTCCAGGATCGGCGTCAGCTTCTCGGGAGGCGACATCGCCAACTTCCTGGACGGCACGCAAGGCAGCGCGAAGTACATCGGCGCCGGCAGTTGCTACTTTGTATTGGACACCCTGGATTACCTGGCGAGGGATGCCTGCAACAAACTGAATATCAGGAAGCGTTATAACGACAGCTACGCGGGAGCGGCCGGGACCTTCCAGGAGAAAGTCGAGACCGCCGTCAAGGCCGCCATCACCGGCTGCGGCCTCTGCTATTACAAGGCCTGCCGCCCCGACGACAAGAGCCCGGTCCCCAAGACGGCCGATCTGGTGTAGGAGCGCCGGCATGCACAACTGGATCGGATTGACGGTCGCTCAGGTCCTCGCCCTCTGTGGCGCCAGCTACAGCGAGATCCAGATGGTGGACGAGCCGCCGGGCAAGCTGCGGGGTGTGGAGTTCGTCTGTCAGGAAGAAGGAAAGCCCAGAAGGGTCCTGGTGGAGATCGAGTACCACTCCGGCCTGTTCTCTTCCGAGCGTTCCTGGGAGAGGAAGACGGTTGAGAAACAGAGGGTGATTAAGGTGCGGGACTCCGCGGAACCTGAGGAATGATGCGGCAGAGAGTGTCCCAGGCGCTGGCGAAGAACGCGCCGCCGGTACAGGGTGCCGTGCTGCAACGCAAGTGCGCCTGTGGCCAGCACACCGGGGGCGGCGAGTGCGAGGAGTGCCGCAAGAAGAAGCTTCTTCGCTCGCCGGCAACCCTGGCGCGGCCGGATGTGGCTCCGCCCGTCGTTCATGATGTGCTTCGCTCTCCCGGCAGTTCCCTGGATCCTGTCGCTCGTGCCGACCCTGGAGCCGCGTTTCGGCCGCGACTTCAGCGGCGTGCGAGTCCACACCGATACGCGCGCGGCGGGCTCCGCCGCCGCCGTAGGAGCCCTGGCCTACACCGTCGGCCGGGATGTCGTCTTCGGTCCGGGACAATATCAACCGCGCTCGCCCTCGGGGCTCAGCCTCCTGGCCCACGAATTGAGTCATGTAGCGCAACAAGACGGTATGAGTGCGAGCCGCGAGCTGCGGATCGGAGAGCCGGACAGCCCCGAGGAGAAGGAGGCGGAGCGGGTTGCCGAGCGTGTGGGGGGACCGGTCCGGAGCGCGACCACGCCGCCGCGTCTTCGACGGCTTCTTCAGGTCGCCCGTCCCGCGGAGCCCGTCCCGACTCCGAGCCCCAGCGGCCGGACTCCGACCAATGGCGAGGCGGTAGAAAAGTATTTGCGGATCATGGCCCCGGAAGCGGGCATCGCCGTGGACCGGAGCAACGGCCGGGTCAAAGCGAACGAAGAGTTCTGCCGCACCCGCGGGCAGCGCTTCCTGCATCGTTGGGGCCGTGACACTCTGGCCGGTGGAAAGATCGGCGCCTATGCTCTCGGGATTGGCGCCATTCCAGGGTTCATCATCGGCGGCATCGTCGGCCTGATCCGAGGCATCGTGGACGCCGCCCGTGGCCCCGATTCCCAGGCCTCTTCCTCTTCCACTCCTACCGGCTCCACCTGCCTGTGCGACTTCGTCACCGGCAAGAACCTCTGGACGATCGACGTGAACGACTCGCAGCATCCACGCACCGGGAGCGAAGCCCTCCGCATCGTCCAGGTGCCCTCCCCCAACAGCCCGAAGATCTGGGGCGCGGCCACGGTCAGCGGCAAGCTGCAGAACATGGAGCCCTGGCTGGTGCTGGCCCATGAGCTCTGCGGTCATGCCTGGCTGATCGAAAACCGGAAAAAGGGAGACGACGAGGAAGGCACTGTCGAGGGGGAACACGCCCGGCACCGCCGCAGCGTCGAGAGGGAGAACCTCATCCGCCGGGAGCATGGGCTGGAGGCGCGGGGCTTCAAGCTGAAAGACCCCTATTGCGGAGAATCCTTCTTCAGAGAGCAGACGAACCCCACGGGTGCCGCGAAGTTTGACTTCATCGTTCCCGAGAAGCAGCGGGAGATGGTCCGCCGCGGCCCCAACCCCGCGTTCGCGGACGAGACCTACCTCGACCAGTGCCAGCAGCTCCGCGAGCAACATCTGGGCGAGAAGGCTCGGCGCTACAAGGTGGAGGAGCGGATACCGTGAGGCGGCAGAGGACATCTCCGTCGCAGGCGGAAAACGATCAGGCGGCGCCGGGCGCCGTGCTCCAGAGGAAGTGTTCCTGCGGCCAGCATACCGGCGGGGGAGAGTGCGAGGAGTGCAAGAAGAAAAGAGTTTGCAGCGGCGAAGCGAGCAGGGGAGCGAGCCCTCCGAAGTGCCGCCGGTCGTCCATGAGGTGCTGCGGTCGCCCGCGCAGTCGTTGGACGCCCGGACGCGCGATTTCATGGAGCCCCGGTTCGGACATGACTTCAGCGGTGTGCGGGTCCATACCGATGCCAGTGCCGCTGCTTCCGCGCGATCGGTAAGCGCCCTCGCCTATACGGTGGGTAGCGACGTGGTGTTCGGCTCCGGGCAATATTCTCCGCAGACGCCGCGTGGGAGGGAGCTGCTGGCCCACGAGCTTGCGCACGTGGTGCAGCAGAGGAGCTCCCGCCCGGAAGGCGCTCGGGGGCTTCGGCTGGAGACCTCGCAAGACCTGGAGCGGAAGGCCGACGCCGCGGCGGCATCGGTGCTGGGAGTCGAGGGCAAGGCCTCCCCGGTCGGCGCCGCGCCGGCCGGATTGCAGAGGGCTGACCCAACCTTCGGCGAAGCGGAGACCACCTCGCCCGTCGCCAGCAACAAGATCAAGCCCCAGAACATCATGCTGGGCGAGCTCGGTCAGGACGTCACCTTGTTCGCCGCCGCCCAGGTGGTCGTCCAGTGGGCTGAGAAGAAGCAGGCGGCTCTCCGGAGCGTGCCAGGCTCCGCCGCCGCAACGTTCGCCTTCAGCACGGCCGACCTCTTCAGCGACAAGGCTGCGATCAAGAAACTGAAACCCGCTCCGAAGAGCGAAGCCGAGCTGACGCCTGTGCTGGACCTGCTGGTCAGCTATGGCGTGTTGACCCCGGACGGTCCTGATCGATTTTCGCTGGTGTCGGATGAGGCGACAGGCAAGCCCGCTGCGGAAGACTTGACCCGGTCGCAATCCGAGGTCGGTCAATTCACCAAGGATTTCAAGAAGCGGGTGGAGAAGGAGGATCCTCTGGCGCCGGTGGTCTCCACGGGCCAGATCCCGATGTCCTGGTCCTCCGACAGCAAGCAGGTGAAGACGGAGAAAGCTGCGACGGAGGAACTGGCGAACCTCAAGGCCCAGTTGGATGAATTTATCGTGATCCTCCCTCCTCGAGGGACGAAAGCGCGAAAGCCCATCACCCGCGCGACGTCCGATGCTCCCACTCCGGTCACGGACAGAGCGGGCAAGACGGTGGCGTGGGAGATCCCTGTCGCGAACAAAAGGAAGGCCGCCCGTTTCCCCGACCCGTTTGAGAAAATCGAGAAGATCGCCGACGGCTCCCATCCTGAGACCATCAAGCAGCGGGACCGGATTACGGCGGAGATCGGGAAGGCGGAAAAGAAGCTGAGAGTCAAGGGACGTTACAGGACCTTCGCCGAAGAAGCCGTCGTATTGCTCACCCGGTTACGTTCCCGCAACACCACGTGGACAGTGGGGACCTACCGCGGCCACTCGTGGGGCGAGTTCTCCGCCGACATCTTCTTCAACGTATCGTTCGACAAGGCGGCGCCGGGCTTCTGGAGGAGGGACGTCGTGCGTACCTTCTTCGATGATTTGAACGCCGCCGCCGAGGAGGACGACGGGGTTGTCGGAAAGTTCGCCTGGAGAGCCATCTATAACGATGATCCGTTACGGGCGGAGATCAACAAGAAGTATGGAGCCAACCGCGTGATCAACGTGCCCCATCACGGCCCGCATCCGGACAAGCTCCACATCCACCTGGATCTGACTCCTGTGAACCTCCAGAAGGACGAGGTCACCGGATATAAGGTCGAGAACGGCCGCATCCGGATCCTCAAGAGCGGGCCATGAGTGAACGGAATCTTGCTCCGGCCCCGCAACAGCGGACGCTCTTGGGGCGCGCCGGTGTTTTGCAGCGGAAGTGCGCCTGCGGTCAGCACACCAGCGGCGAAGAGTGCGAAGAGTGCCGGAAGAAAAAGGAATTGCAACGCTGGAAGGGGACCGGCGCCGAGCCCGCGGGGATTCCACCTGTCGTCCATGACGTGTTGCGTTCGCCTGGCCAGCCTCTCGCTCCGGCGGTGCGCGCCGCCATGGAGCCGCGCTTCGCGCGCGACTTCAGCCAGGTTCGCCTGCGGGTTTCCTCTCCCGGTCCGCAATCCGAGCTGACCGTCAACGAGCCCGGCGACGCGTTCGAGCGGGAAGCCGAGCGGATCGGGTCGGCGGTCGCGGGCGATTCCAATGTCGATGCGAGGGATGGCGCGCGGCGGGATTTCAGCCACGTCCGCGTCCATGCCGACGGCCGCGCCGCCACTGCCGCCCGCGCTCTGAATTCGCGGGCGTTCACACTGGGGGACCACGTCGTCTTCGGGGCGGGCCAATTCGCTCCGGCGACCCCGGCGGGCAAGGAACTGCTCGCCCATGAATTGACGCACGTGATCCAGCAGGGCGGCTCGCAGGCCGGGCCGATCGCCCGCGCGCAGCTCGATCTGAAGCTCCTGCATCAGGAGTTGTTCTGGGCGAAGCCGTTGACGCAGACGAGCGGAGAGATCGGAAAGTCCGCCGCTTGTCCCAAGGACGGCAAGACGCCGCCGGAGCTGCCGATCGAAGCGTTCGTCTTTCCGAGCAACACCGAAGACGTGCCGGGACAGGGTGGGAAGCCTGGAACCACCGGCAGCGTCCTCCCTGGCGGCGGAAACGCTTCCGGGACAACCACAGAGAAGCCCGCGGCCGAGACCCCGGCGGCGGAAAAGACGTGGCCGCCGTCCTCGCCACGCAAGATCGCCAACCATCCGGACCGCTCGGACTGGAGAAAGGACGCCTCCGGGATTCTGGTCCCCGCCAGACGGGCCGTGATCGTGGGCGGAATCCATGGCAACGAGCGCGGGCCGCTGGATGTCGCAAAGGGCTTGAAAGACAAGCTGGACGCGGGGGCGCCGCGGGATTTCGACATCATCTTCATCCCCGTCATGAATCCGGGCGGCGTCGCGGACAAGACGCGGGAGAACCGCTGCGGCGTCGATCTGAACCGCAACTTCCCCGGCCTGTCGGGAAAGCCGGCTCCGCGCAGAGGAGTGACGATCCCCGCGGAGCAGCCGGAGACCAAAGCCGTGCGGGAGGTCATCCAGACTCTCAAACCTGCCCGCATCCTCGCTCTGCACGCGATCGCTCCAGAGAGGGACGACCCCGGGAAAATCAACGCCGGCGTTTCCGCCGATCCCGCGACCGATCCGAAAGCGGCCGAGCTCGCCTGCCGGATGGCGGTCCGCATGCAAGGCAAACCGGGGGCCAGGAAGCGAAATGTCAACGTCGTGAGCAACAAGCTGGACACGGGGTTCTGTAGCGCGCTGTATCCCGACCAGAAAGAGGTGGGGATTACTTCGAAGAACAGCAGCCTGGGCGTCTGGGCCTCCGGTCCGGAGGATCAGGGCGGCATGGGCATTCCGGTGATCACCCATGAGGTCAGTGAAAAAAGCGCACTGCCCGCAAAAGGCGCACGGAGTGTCGAAGCGGTTCTGCCCGGCATCGAGGAGTTTCTGCTCGATAACGAGCATCTCGCCTCGGAGGCCCCCGATCTCCTGGGCGCGTCCGTTTCGAATGAATTTCTGACCGGAGAGTCGAAGTCAGCGGACGACAAGAAGGTCCGGACCGAGATCGAGACCAGGGTCCTGGCTGATTTCAAGCAGCTCCAGGCCAGCTACAAGACATTCCTGGCCGCGGACAAGGAAAGGAAGAAGAAGCTCGAGGCGGCCGGCGCGGGCAAGCTGACGAGCGAGAGTCATTTCCGGTCCTTCGGGACGCAGGGCGGGATCGTCAAGGGTGAATTGAAGAAGCGAAAGATCACCAACAAGAGCACCGACGAGGAGATCAAGGACGCCATCCTGGAGATCATGACCACCCGCTCCGTCCCCGGATTCTCGCGGCACGCCTGGGGGACCGAGATCGACGTCATCTCTCCCAAGGCCCTCCGGTGGAAAGAGCCCAAGGATCCGAAGAAGCCGGAGCGTCACGAGGGGGATCTGCTTGAAGTCATTCCATTCCTGGAGCAGGAAGCTCCGAAGTTCGGCTTTTTCCACCCGTACAGCAGTCGAAGCGGAAAACGGCCGGCGCCTCACTATGTAGACGAGCCCTGGCATATCTCCTACTGGCGGATCGCCGACATCTTGCAGGCGGAATGGATGCGGCGGATCAGCGGGGCCGAGCTCGACACGCTGGTCGAGAGGACGGCCGCCGCGATCGGTCCCACGATCGACCGCAAGCGGCTGGTGGCGATCCTCAAGAGCCTCAAGCTGGAGGATTTCCAGAAGAACGTCGCGGCTTCGCCGAAGCTGTAACGAAATCAGCCCTCCATCGCCTACTCAAAGCGAGGATCGCCTATGACCAACTTCCCCCGATCCCCCCGCATCCTGAAGGGCGGCCTCGTGCTGATCGACCCGGTCACGGCGGCCGTGCGGCGGATCATCGTCCTGCAGTACAACCCGGACTCCCTCTCGCGGACGCTCCAGGTGCAGGGCGTGGGCGAGAGCGCCGACCGCTCGCAGGCCCTGCGGCTCAAGGGACCGCCGGTCGAAACCCTCAAGCTCGACGCCGAGATCGACGTCACGGATCAGCTCGAGCTGCCGAACGAGGGGCAGAACAGCGTCGCCGCCGAGCTCGGGCTCCACCCGCAACTGGCGGCGCTGGAGACGATCGTCTATCCGTCCAGCGCCCAGGTGCTGGAGAACAACTCGCTCGCCCAGTCCGGCACGCTGGAGATCGCGCCCATGGAGGCGCCGCTGACCCTCTTCGTGTGGAGCAAGAGCCGCATCCTGCCGGTGCGGGTGACCGACTTCAGCGTCACCGAGGAGGCATTCGATCCCAACCTCAATCCCATTCGCGCCAAGGTGAGCCTGGGGATGCGCGTGCTCAACGTCAACGACCTTGGTTTCGCCCACAAGGGCGGCAACCTGTTCATGAGCTATTTCCAGCAGAAGGAGCAACTGGCGGCGAAGATCGCGTCCGGCGGCTTCGGCGCGCTGGGCATCAACGGCATCCCATGAAGGGGTCTTCCAGGGCGTTCCGCAAGACCTCGGAGTCCGGCTCCCGAGGCCGAATCGGGAGGGCTGGGACGGCGGTGCGCCTGCGGCCGGCACACTCCGGGCGGCGGGACCTGCCCGGAGTGCCGGAAGTCCGCTCTCGGCCAGGTCGTGGACAAGGCTCTGGAGACTCCCGGCCGGCCTCTGGACGCGGTGGAGAGGCGCTTCTTCGAGCCCCGGTTCGGACAGGAATCCGGTCGCGCGGGGACGGGCGGCGCGCCCGCGCGGGCGCCCCAGGCGCGGCTGCGGATCGGAGCCGCGGGGGACGCTCACGAGCGGGAAGCGGACCGCGTCGCCGAGCGTGTCACCGGAGCGAAAGCTCCGGCGGCGCCGTCGCCGCGCCACGACTTCAGCCAAGTCCGGGTCCACACCGACCCGCAAGCGGCGGAGTCCGCCTCCGCGCTGAACGCCCAAGCCTTCACGGTGGGCGATCACATCGTTTTCGGCTCCGGACGCTACGACTCGGAGAGCCACGAAGGGCGCAAGCTGCTGGCCCACGAGCTGACCCACGTCGTGCAGCAGCGGAACGCTCCGCCGTCCCAGGAAGGCGTCGTGCGGAGGAAGGGGGACACCCCGTGGGGCTTCTTCAGCAACATCGTGCAGGCGATCTTCAGCCCCGGGTTCGCGGACACGACGCTGCAGGACTACGTCACGTTCCTCCTGACGGATAGGAGCATCGAGAACGATTTCGACAGCGACAACAAGGCCATGGCGGTCGTGGAGCTCTGGCGGGCCGGCAAGAACAAGCGGGTGATCATGATCGGCGACAGGACCTTCACCCTCACTCCCCTGTTGCGCAATCTCCTGGCCGAAGAGCTGACGACCGGCGACGTCTGGGCGGACGAAAAGAAGGCGGCGGCGGAGCTGCGGGCCTTCTCCCTGGAGGAGGCTCCGAAGGAGAAGGAGCCCGGGGCCGCGGACAAGGCCAAGGCCGAGGAAGGACCGACGCCGGCGGAGAAGGGCGCGGCCAAGATCCGCGAGAAGCTGAAGGGTCAGGCGGAGACCCGGAAGGTGAAGGGGAAGAACATCCGGATCGGCGGCATCCGGCTCAACGCGGGCGCGCAGGCCGACGTCAGGAAGTTCATCCTGATCGACAAGGACGACACCGCGCACCTGGAGATCGTCGATGGCCGGCTCGGTTACGACGCGGATCACAAGACGCCTCTCGACCCCTTCCGCTGGAACGCGATCGTCCAGATGGTCGAAGAGGGCCAGGTGGAGATCTTCGCCGTCAGCCCGAGCGCCGACATCAAGTGCGAGCAGGTCTTCAAGAACGGCAAGGTGGAGCCTTTCGACGGCGCCTTGAGCCTCCTGGGTGGAAACGGCGTGACCATCGTCCGCAAGGAGATCTCGGACCTCCTCGGCAAGCCGGGGCCGACCGAGGGGCCGCGTCTCATCAGCACCACGGGACGCGACCAGGTCTACTACAAGACCGGCCACAGCGCCATGGCGCACGAGCTGTTCGGCCACGTCTGGCTGGCGATGCACGGCGTGCCTTACGGCCATGGGCAGGAGCTCAAGGGGACCCAGAGCATCCGGGATCCTTTCGGCGAGAAGTACACCGGCTCGGTGGACGACTATGTCGGGAAGTTCGTGCAGCGCCCCGACCGCCAGCCGGAATCGCTCACCCTGGGCGTCACGGAGGCGGGGCTCGACGAGGCGTTGGGGTGGTTCGTCGCCACCGCCGGCGATCCCAAGGCCTTCACCATCACCAGGAGCATGACGGGAGCCTCGAAAGAGCTCGTCGCCGACTGGCTCCGGCTGAAAGCGCCCTACACCATCCTCCTGGCGAACCCCGGGAACGAGGCCGCGCGCCTGAAGCGCGTCGTGGCCGCGATCCGGAAGGTCTACAACGGGTATGACAAGGATCATAAAGAAGCGTTCGACCGCTTTATGTTCGCGCGAGCTGACATCTCCTCCAGCAAGCCGAACCCCGAAGCCCACGTCGTCCGGCAGCTCGGCATCCAGAATCCGAACATCACGCCCTGAACGAAACGATTCTGGCCCTTCGAACGCCTATACGCCTGAACGGAGGCACACGTGAGCAATCCCCTGGACCAGATCCTCGCCCTGACCGCCCCTCTCTTCGGTCCCGGCAGCCGTTACAGCGGGATCGAGACGGCAAAGCTGTTCACGGCGGAGGGGGAGGAGATCGTCTACCTGCGCCGCCGCTTCGTGCCGCCGCCGGAGCGCTTCGCCACGCTGCGCGAGCACGTGGTGGCGCAGGGGGACCGGCTGGACAACATCGCGGCCCAGCATCTGGGGGACCCGGAGCTGTTCTGGCGGATTTGCGATGCCAACCGGGCGCTGCGTCCGGAAGAGCTGACGGAACCGGACAACATCGGGCGGCGGTTGCGCATCACCCTGCCGGAGGGGCTGCAGGCCGCTGCCAATGGCTAAAGGTTTCTACATGACGCTGATGGTCGGGCCGATGGTGCCCGTGCCGGTGGGGCAGGACGTCATCGACGCCCTGACCAGCGTCCAGGTCACCGCCGCCTCGGGAGGCGGGGAGTCGTCGCGGAGCGGCTTCCAACTGACCTTCAACCTCAGCAAGAAGTCGCCGCTCGAGACCCTTTTCCTGGTGGCGGGAAGCTCGCTGCCGCCGATCATCCGCGTCGTCATCGTGGTGACGATGAACGGCAGGTCCGAGGTGCTGATCGACGGCGTGGTGACCCGCACGGACGTCGCGTCCGGGTCCGAGGGCGCGGTCTCGACGCTGACGGTGACCGGGACCGACCTGACGGCGGTGATGAACTGGATCTCCTTCGACGGCTTCCCCTTCCCGGGCATGCCGCCCGAGGCCAGGGTGCTGCTGATCCTCGCCAAGTACGCGATGTTCGGCATCATCCCGATGGTGCTGCCCAGCGTGCTGATCGACATCCCGATCCCGACCGACCGCATCCCGAAGCAGCAGGGCAAGGACCTCGAATACATCGAGAAGCTGGCGAACGACGTGGGCTACGTCTTCTATCTCAGGCCCGGGCCGGCGACGGGCACGACCATCGCGTACTGGGGGCCGGAGATCAAGGTGGGCGTGCCGCAGCCGGCGCTCAACGTGGACATGGACGCCCACACCAACGTCGAGTCGCTGAGCTTCAACTACGACGCCGACAAGGCGGTGCTGCCGATCGTCTACATCCACAATCTGGAGACCAAGGTCGTCATTCCGATCCCCATTCCGAACATCACGCCGCTCAATCCGCCGCTGGGGCTCGTGCCGGCGATCCCGAAGAACATCGAGCCGCTCGACATCGTGGCGAAGTACGGCCCGGTGCGGGCGGCGCTGATCGGTCTCGCCAAGGCGGCGCAGATGGCCGAGGTGGTCTCGGCCAAGGGGAGCCTCGACGTGCTGCGCTACGGCCGGCCGCTGCGCTCGCGCGAGCTGGTGGGCGTGCGCGGCGCGGGCACGGCCTTCGACGGCCTCTATTACGTCAAGAGCGTGACGCACAACATCAAGCGGGGCGAGTACAAGCAGGACTTCAACCTGTCCCGGAACGGTCTGATCTCGACGGTCCCCAAGGTGCCTGTATGAGCTTAATGAACGCTTTCGAGAGCAAGAAATACTACGGCAAGTACCGTGGCACGGTGGTCAACAACATCGATCCCATGCAGCTCGGCCGCATCCAGGCGATGGTGCCGGACGTCTCGGGTTTCATCCCCACGAGCTGGGCCCTGCCCTGCGTGCCGATCGCCGGCAAGCAGATGGGGACCTTCATGGTGCCGCAGATCGGCGCCGGCGTCTGGATCGAGTTCGAGCAGGGGGATCCGGATTATCCGATCTGGGTGGGCGGTTTCTGGGGAATCGCCGCCGAGGTCCCGCCGGCCGCTCTCATCCCGCCGGCCATCCCTCCCGGCGGCAACATCGTCCTGCAGACGGGGCTGCAGCATTCGGTCGTCATCAGCGACGCGCCGCCGCTGCCCGCCCTGGCGCCGGTACCCGCTCCGTCCCCGCCGGGAACGGGCGGCGTGATCCTACGCAGCCCGACGGGAGCGATGATCGTCGTGAACGACACCGGGATCTACATCAACAATGGCAAGGGCGCTTCGATCGATCTGGTGGGAAACAGCGTGATGATCAACAAGGTCGCTCTGGTGGTGATCTGAAAGGAGACGCGATGCCCGGAACCCTTCTCCACGTCGGCGCCACCGTCCTCTGCTCGCACGGCGGGCAGGCGCAGCCGACCGTTCCGAACCCGCGGGTGCTGGTGAACGGCATGCCGACGGTGACGATGACGGCGCCCTACGTGGTGGCCGGCTGCGCCATGCCGCCGCCGACCGCCGGCAACGGCCCGTGCGTCACCGCGCAATGGATCAGCGGCGCGACGCGGCTCACCTCCAACGGCCAACCGCTGCTGCTGCTCGACAGCCAGGCGATCTGCGCGCCTACGGGCACGCCGCTGATCATCGCCGCCACCCAGACGCGTGTGACGGGAATGTGACCAGGAAAAGCGAGGCCCGGATGAACATCGATTATCCCTTCCATTTCGACCGCCTCGGCCGCACCGCCACGACCGGGTACGACGACCACGTGCGGGACATGATCGAGCAACTGCTGTTCACCAATCCCGGCGAGCGGGTCAACCGGCCGGACTTCGGCAGCGGCCTGCTGCAACTGGTCTTCGCGCCCAACAGCCCGGAGCTGGCGGCGGCCCTCCAGTTCACCATCCAGGCCGCGCTCCAGCGCTGGCTGGGCGACGTGATCCACGTGCAGTCCCTGGAGGTCACCAGCTACGACTCGACGCTGCGGATCGTCCTGCAGTACATCGTGCTGCGCACCGGCGAGACCCGCGTCGACACCTTTGAACGGAGCGGACCATGAAGAGCCATCCCGCCCTGATCTGCAACGACGAGCGGCGCCGTCACAAGGTCCGCCGGGCGAAGGACTGGAACGGGCTCGACTACCTGGAGGTCGGCGAGGGCCAGACGGCGCTGACGGTCTTCTTCCTCGACAAGGCGCCGCAGGGGCTGAGTCCGGAAAACGTTGTCATCGAGCCGTGCGGCGGCGGACCGCCGGTGGAGGTGGTGGACCTGCGGCTGTGCAGCCTGGAGGACGAGGAGCGCGACGACTGCCTCCACGTCACCGTCGACCGGCCCGGCGGCTTCATGCCCTACCGCCTCTGCCTGCGGGAGACGGACGAGCGCGGGCGGCCCACCGATAAACCTTTCCCCGGGATCGATCCCCGCTACGCCTGCGTGGAATTCGACTTCAAGGTCGGCTGCCGCAGCGACTTCGATTGCAAGTCGGAGCCGCATTGCCCGCCGGAGCCGCGCCAGGAGCCGGCGATCAACTACCTGGCCAAGGACTACGCCAGCTTCCGGCAATTGATCCTGGACCGGCTGGCGGTCACCGTGCCGGATTGGCGGGAGCGCCACGTGCCCGACCTCGGCGTCGCGCTGGTGGAGCTGATGGCCTACGTGGGCGATCACCTGAGCTATTACCAGGACGCCGTCGCCACCGAGGCGTACCTCGACACCGCCCGGCGGCGGATCTCCGTGCGGCGGCACGTCCGCCTCGTGGACTATCCGATGCACGACGGGTGCAACGCCCGCGCGTGGGTGTTCGTCGACGCGAGCGACGACCACAAATTCGAGCCCGGGGATTTCCATTTCATCACCGGTTTCCATCCGCCGCCGCCCGCAGGCAAGGCGCTCACGCCGGACGGCGACCTGCGCGGCTTGCCCGGCGATCTCTACGAGGTCTTCGAGCCGATCCTTTCCGCGCCGGTCGAGCTGCGCGAGGCGCACAACGAGATCCGCCTCTACACCTGGGGGGACCGCGAGTGCTGCCTGCCCAAGGGCGCCACGCGGGCCACGCTCCGGGATGAATGGATCGTCGAGGAAAAGCCACCGGAGGAAAATCCTTACGAAAAGGAGAAGCAGGCCTACGGCAATGTCCAAAGAGGACCATGGCTGCGAGCCGCCCGACGAGCCGGAAGAGCCCCGGCGGCGTTTGAATCTCAAGAAAGGGGACTTGCTCCTCTTCGAAGAGGTGCTCGGTCCAAAGACGGGCCACAGGGAGGACGCCGATCTCTCCCACCGGCACGTGGTGCGGCTGACTCGCGTCAAGCAGAGCGTGGACAAGCTGTACAACAAGCCGATCCTGGAGATCGAGTGGTCCTGGGAGGACGCCCTGCCGTTCCCGCTGTGCGTCTCCTCGATCGGCAGCGACGACTGCCGGCTGCTGGACCCGGTGAGCGTGGCGCGCGGCAACATCCTCCTAGCGGACCACGGCCTGACAGTGGGGGAGGACGTCGGTCCCGTGGAGCCCGGCAAGACGCCGCCGCGCTGCGAGGGCGAGGGACGGCTGGCCGAGACGCCGCAGACGATCCAGCGGTTCGCCCCCGTCCTCCAAGACGCGCCGCTGACCTTCCGCGAGCCTCTTCCGTCCCGCCGCGGGCCGGCGTCGCGCCTGCTGGCCCAGGACCCGCGCAAGGCCCTGCCGCAGGTCGATCTGGGCGGGGAATGGAGTGTGCGGCGCGATCTATTGGAGTCCGGCGCCGGCGACTTCCATTTCGTGGCCGAGGTGGACGACGACGGGCGCGCCCATCTCCGTTTCGGCAATGGCGAGATGGGCCGCTCGCCGCTGGCCGGCACGACGTTCGGCGTCACGTACCGCGTCGGCAACGGCCCAGCCGGCAACATCGGGGCGGAGGCGATCCGCCACCTCGTCCTGCGCGAAGGCCTGACGGTCTCGGGGGTGAGCTTCAAGCCCCGCAATCCCCTGGCGGCGCGGGGCGGCACGGCGCCCGAGCCGGTCGCCGAGGTCCGCCTGCTGGCGCCCCACGCGTTCCGAAAGGATTTACAGCGGGCGATCACGGCCGACGACTACGCCCGCATCGTGGAGCGCGACTTCGCGGGCCGGGTGCAGCGGGCTGCCGCCGTGCTGCGCTGGGCCGGGAGCTGGGCCGAGGTGCTGGTGGCGGTGGACCCGTTCGCCGGCGAGGAGGACGTCCACGGCCTCCTGCGCGCGATCGAGCGGCGGCTCCAGCGCTACCGCCGCATCGGCCACGACGTGGTGGTGAAGCGGGCGGTGGCGGTGGCGCTGGACGTCGAGCTGCTCGTCTGTGTGCGCCCCGCGTACGTGCGGGGCCACGTGCAGGCCGCGCTGCTGGAAGTCCTGCGCGGCTTCTTCCATCCCGACAAGCTCTCCTTCGGCGAGGGGATCGCCCTCTCGAAGCTGATCGCCGCCGCCCAGGCGGTCACGGGGGTGGAGAGCGTCACGGCGAAGAAGTTCCAGCGCCAGCACGAGGCGGCCGAGCTGGAATTAGAGAATGGTTTCCTTCCGCTGGGGCCGCTGGAGATCGCCCGGTTGGACAACGATCCGCGTTTCCCTGACAACGGCCGGATCACGCTGACGATGCGAGGTGGACGATGACCGAGCCCTGCTCGTGCGGTTGCTCTTGCGCCTGCGGCTGCTGCGAAGGCACCGAGCCCCTGACGCCGCAAACGATCGCGAACCGTCCCGGCCTGGACGCCCTCGCCTACCGCGTGGGCACGCACAGCTCGTTCCTGGAGACCATGACGGCGCGGCTTTCCAGCTCCGATCACCCGGAGCTTTCCGGCCTCACGACCCGCGCCGCCGCCGATCCGTCGTTGGCGTTGCTGGACGCCTGGGCCGTGGTGGGGGACGTGCTGACGTTCTACCAGGAGCGCATCGCCAACGAGGGCTATCTGCGCACGGCGACCGAGCGGCGCTCGGTGCTGGAGCTGGGGCGGCTGGTGGGTTACGCGCCCCGGCCCGGCGTGGCGGCCAGCACGTACCTGGCCTACACGCTGGACCCGGGGCCGGAGGCGCTGATCCCCGCCGGCGCCGCGGCTCGCAGCGTGCCCGGCCCCGGCGAGATGCCGCAGGTGTTCGAGACCATGGAGGACCTCGCCGCGCGCTACGCCTGGAACAACCTCCAGGTGCGGCTGACGCGGCCGCAGAGCGACACGACGTGGAACCGGACCGAGATCTGGCTCCAGGGGATCTCGACGCAGCTCAAGGTGAACGATCCTTTGCTGATCGGTTCGAAAGCCTTCCCGGAGCTCTACCGGGTGACGAAAGTGGAGCCGAACGCGGCGAAGGACCGCACGCGGATCCAGGTGGAGACGTGGGTGAAGTCCGCCCCGTCCACAACCGAGACGCCGCCTCACGATTTTCTGACGAGCTTCGCGGAGCTTGCGGATCTGGAGAAGCGCAAGCTTCCCGCCAACACCGCGCCCGCGGTCGTCAACGGCCTGAAGAAGATCCCGACGGAGGGCGCGAACGAGCCGTCGCTGCGGGTTGTGCTGAAGGAGGCGCAGAGCCGGCTGGCCAAGGGGGCGTCGCCGAAAGTCGAGGCCTGGCTCGAAAGCGTCATCGACGAGCTGCAGGAGGCGTTGAAGTCCGACGTCTTCAAGGAAATCCCCGCCTTCTCTTCGCAAGCGGCCATCCCTTCCAACCTGCTCCTCGGCCAGCTCGCGAAGCCGCCCAAGGCCCAGCCCCGGAGCGGCGCGCAACTGGACCGCAGCGTGGCGGGGCTCTTCCAGCCGGATTCGGACGTCAACGCCAAGCTGCTGGCGGCCTCCCAGCCGGCGCTGCGGGGGACGCTGTACACCGCCTGGGCGAACGCGCCCGCCACGGCGGAACCGGATTTCGAGGTCCACGCATTGCGCGCGCGGGCCGCGGTGTTCGGCCACAACGCGATCCCGCCGCTGATCAGCTCGCAGCCGAACGACGACGATGTCATCGTATTCACCCGCGCCGACGAATGGACCCACGATGAGACCGGGAACATTCTTTTCCTGGACGCTCCCTATCCGCAGATCCTGCCGCAGAGCTGGATCGTCCTGGTGAAACCCGAGGGAAACCCGAGTATGCGGAGGGTCTTGCAGATTTCCGAGCGTTCGCGGGAAGCCTATGGGATCGCGGGAAAAACGACGCGGATTGAACTGGAAGAGGACTGGTTTCTGGATCAAGACACCTTCTCCGCCGTCCGCGGCACCGCCGTCTTCGCCCAGAGCGAGCTCCTGCCGCTGGCGGAGGCGCCGATCGATCCCGTGCTGGAAGATGTAGGCGGCGGCGAGATCGAGATGGCCTGGTTCTACGACGGCCTGAAGACCGGCCGCTGGGTGATCGTCAGCGGCGAGCGCACGGACGTGCGGGAGATCGATTTCGACGGCAACGAGGCCGTGGTGCCTGGCATCCAGGGGAGCGAGCTGGCCATGCTGGCCGAGGTGAAGCACGGCGTCCACGTGATCGATCTCGGCGGCCCGAGCCACGACAGGCTCAACGGCGATCGGGACGGGGCACACGCAGCGGTCGATCCCGCTCCCCGGCGACCGTACCCACACCTTCCTGACGCTCGCCGAGGACCTGCAGTATCGCTACAAGCGGGATACCGTCGTGATCTACGGCAACGTCGCCAAGGCGACCCACGGCGAGACGCGGTACGAGGTGCTGGGGAGCGGCGACGCCGCGAAATCCTTGCAATCGTTCACGCTCAAGCAGCCGCCTCTCACCTTCGTCTCCGCGCCCACGCCGTCCGGCATCGAGAGCACGCTCAAGGTGCGGGTCAACGACGTGCTCTGGCACGAGGCGGACAGCCTGGCCGGGCTGGGACCCGCCGACCGGCAGCTACATCGTGCGCATCGACGACGGCGGCCAGACCGCCGTGGTCTTCGGCAACGGCGAGCGCGGCGCGCGTCTGCCCACCGGCGGCCGAGAACGTCCGCGCCGTCTACCGCAACGGCATCGGCAAGGCGGGCAACCTCAAGTCCGGACAGATCAGCCAACTGGCCACCCGGCCGCTGGGCGTGAAGGACGTGATCAATCCGCTCCCGTCGACCGGCGGCGCGGACCGCGAGAGCCGCGATCAGGCGCGCCGCAACGCGCCCCTGGCGGTGATGGCCCTCGACCGGCTCGTCTCGGTCCAGGACTACGCGGACTTCGCCCGCACCTTCGCCGGCGTCGGCAAGGCGCAGGCGGCGCTCCTCTCGGACGGCGCCGTCGAGCTGGTCCACGTCACCATCGCCGGCGAGGACGACATCCCGATCGCGACGGATTCCGAGCTGTTCCAGAACCTCGAGGCGGCGCTGCGCCGGTTCGGCGATCCGCGCCAGCCGCTGCTCGTCGAGGTGCGCGAGCGGTCGTTCCTGGTCGTCGAGGCCGAGGTGAAGGTGCTGCCGGATTACCTGTGGGAGAAGGTGGAGGCGAAGATCCGCGCCGCGATGCTGGAGGCCTTCGGATTCGACCGCCGCGACCTGGCCCAGAGCGCGCGGCGGAGCGAGGCCTTCCGGGCGATGCAGAGCGTCCCCGGCGTGGATTACGTGGACATCAACGTCTTCGCGCGCCGCGATCCCGACGACCTGTCGCGGCCAGCTCGAGGAGCCGGTGGCCCGGCCTGCCCGCATGGATCCGGACGGGACGCTCCGCCCCGCGCAATTGCTCTATTTATCGCCCGAGGTGGCGGACACGCTGATCTTGAAGGAGCGGAAGTCATGAACGGCCGGGAAGACCGCCTCTACAACCTCCTGCCGGCCGTCTACCGGCAGCGCGACGAAGAGCAGGGCCAGCCGCTGCGGGCCCTGCTGCGAGTGATCGCCGAGCAGGTGAACGTCGTCGAGGACGACATCGCGCAGCTCTACGAAAACTGGTTCATCGAGACCTGCCAGGACTGGGTGGTCCCCTACATCGGAGACCTGATCGGCTACCGGCTGGTCCCCGAGGCGGGGAATCCGGGCGGGCCGGATCTCAACAAGGCTTTGATTCCGCGCCGCGAGGTGGCGAACACGCTGCGCTACCGGCGGCGCAAGGGCACGCTGGCGCTGCTGGAGCTGCTGGCGCGCGACGTGGCGGGGTGGTCGGCGCGGGCGGTGGAGTTCTACCGGCTGATGGGGTTCACCCAGCACGTGGGCCATCTCCGCCTGCATCGCGGCCGCACGGTGGACCTGCGGCGCGGCGAGGCCCTGGATCGCCTGGGCGCTCCGTTCAGCGGGCCGGCCTATAGCGCGGGAATACGCCGTCCTCCCGGCCTCTCCGGCGTCGGGCTCTTCGTCTGGCGGCTGCGCCCGTATTCGGTGACGGAGACCCCGGCCTACTGCGTCGAGAGGTCCGCCCGCCACCGTTTCACCTTCAGCGTCCTGGGCAACGACGCGCCTCTCTTCACGCGGCCGGAGCCGGAGGAGGAGCCGACCCACATCGCCGAGGAGCTCAACCTGCCGATCCCGATCAGCCGCAAGGCGTTCGAGGAGCGCAAGGCGGCCTACTACGGCGAAGGCCGGAGCTTCCGGATCTGGATCGGCAAGCCGAAGCAGAAGGGCTCCAAGGAGATCGTCCGCCACGAGGTGCCGATCGGGGACATCGTCGCCGCCGACCTCACCAACTGGCATTACGTGCCCCGCAAGGGCCAGGTGGCCGTGGACCCGGAGCTGGGGCGGATCGCCTTCCCGCCGCGCCATCCGCCGGAGAAGGGCGTCTGGGTTTCGTACCACTACGGATTCAGCGCCGACATCGGCGGCGGCGAGTACGACCGGCTCCTCTCGCAGCCGGCGGACGCCAAGGTCTATCCGGTCGCCAAGGGGACCGATCAGAGCTCCATCGTCAAGGCCCTGGAGAAGATCGGCGAAGAGAAGCCTCCACACGCGGTGATCGAGATCCTCGACAGCGGCGTCTACGTCGAATCGATCAACATCGAGCTGGGCAAGGATCAGACGCTGCAGATCCGCGCCGCGCGCCGCAAGCGGCCGGTGATCAGCCTGCCGGAGCTGAACGTCTCGATGGCGGATTCCCTCACCGTCCAGGGCGAGCGCGGCAGCGCCTTCACGCTGGACGGCGTGATGGTGGCCGGCCGGAGCTTGCAGGTCCGGGGCGACCTCGCGTCCGTGACCCTGCGCCACTCGACGCTGGTGCCCGGCTGGAACCTCGAAGCGGACTGCCGTCCCCGCTGGCCGAACGAGCCCAGCCTGGAGCTGTTCAACCTCGGCCGCGATGCCCGCGTCACCATCGAGCGCTGCATCCTGGGCACCATCCATGTCACCCAGGACGAGGTCGACGCCGACCCGGTGCCGATCCGGATCAGCGACAGCGTGGTCGACGGCACCGATCCGGAAGAGCTGGCCGTGGGCGGCGTGGACTCGCCCGTGGCCCACGCGCGGCTGACGGTGCTCCGCAGCACGGTCTTCGGCCGGGTGCTGGTACATGCCCTGGAGCTGGGGGAGAACAGCATCTTCGAGGGCGTGATCCGCGTGGCGCGGCGCAACATCGGCTGCCTGCGTTTCTCCTCGTACATCCCGGGTCCCGAGACCCGCGTGCCGCGCCGCTTCCAGTGCCAGCCCGACCTCGTGGGACCCGAGGAAGCGGATCGGGTGCGCCCGCGGTTCCGCAGCGTTCGATACGGCTCGCCCGTCTACGCCCGCCTGGCGGACGGCTGCGCGGAGGAGATCCGGCGCGGCGCGGACGACCAGTCGGAGATGGGCGTCTTCCATCACCTTTATGAACCCCAGCGGGCCGCGAACCTCCGGGCTCGCCTCGCCGAATACACACCGGCCGGCGCGGACGCGGACGTGATCTTCGCCGACCAGGAGGCACCATGAAAGGCGACTTCTCTCGCGTCACTTTCGATCCCAGGAAGAATTTCACCCGCGTCCTGATGCAACAGGGCCGGGTGCAGCTCGACGCCGACTGGAACGAGCAGGCGGCGATCCTGCTGCACTATCTGCGGAGTCTGGCCGCGGACCTGATCGGGCCGTTCGGCGGGCCGCAGGAGGACCTGGGCTTCGCGATCCAGACGGTGGCGGACCCCGCCGGAAAGCTCACGGATCTGAAGATCGGGGAGGGCCGCTATTACGTGGACGGCCTGCTCTGCGAGAACCCCGCGGAGGGGACCTATCTGCAACAAAACGGTTATATCGAGCCGGAAGCGCTCCCCGCAGAGTTCCCCTTCCTGGTCTACCTGGACGTCTGGGAGCGGCACATCACCTGGGTGCAGGACGACAGCATCCGCGAAGTGGCGCTGGGCAGGCTGGACACGGCCACACGCGCCCAACTGGTCTGGCAGGTGCGGGCCGTGCGCGAGGCCGCGGGCGTGACGGTGGGCCGGACGAGGGACGAGGTCATGGGACAGTGGCAGAGCCTGGTGGATTTCTGGCAGCCGCCGAACCGCGGCAGCCTCAAGGCCCGCGCGAAGATGCCCGCCGACGAGACCGATCCCTGCACCGCCTCGCCCGAGGCCCGCTATCGCGGCGCCGAGAACCAGCTCTACCGGGTGGAGATCCAGTCGCAGGAGTTAGACCCGGACGGCAAGAAGACCGCCGCGCTGACCTTCAAGTGGTCGCGGGAGAACGGCTCGGTGATCTTCCCCGTTCGCCGCTTCCAGGGCATGACGGCACGTCTCGCGAGCCTGGGACGCGACGAGGCCACCGGCCTGAAGCGGGACGACTGGGTGGAGCTCGTCGACGACGTCATCGACCTCAGCGGCAAGCCCGGGCCTCTGCTGCGGGTCGTGGAGGTCGACGCCGCCCGTTCCACCGTCACGCTGGCGCGGGCCGACGGCGACACCAGCAATCTGCCGGACTATGACGAGGACGGCGAGGAGGAGAAGAAGCACGCCTTTCTGCGCCGCTGGGATCACGAAGGAGCCGCGTACAAGAAGAAGGACGACGCCGCGCGGAAGCCCAAGGGCGGCGTGCTCTTCGTCTTCGGCCAGGGCGGCGACGGCTGGATCACGCTGGAGAAGGGGATCCAGGTCCAGTTCCAGGAAGGCGGGACCTACCGTCCGGGCGATTATTGGTTGATCCCGGCCCGAACGGCCACGGGGGACGTCGAGTGGCCCGGACCGATCAACAATCCCGAGGCCCTGCCGCCCCACGGCGTGGAGCACCACTACGCGCCGCTGGCCCTGGCGATAGGCACCGCGGTCGAAAGCCTGCGGCGGAGCTTCGAGTACCTGGCGAAGTAGCAGGGGGAGGGGGCGATCAGCCGGTCGATCCCCGCCCCAGGTTGAAACCGTGGGGCTACCCGCGATTGTCCCTGAAGGGACGGTTCAAACAGGAAACCTTTCGTTCATGGGTGTGCCCTATCCTCCAGGACCGCCCGGAACGGGCGAAATTTGAATAGCCCGGCGCTTCAGCGCCGGGTAGGCGGTCCACAAAATTTCCATCCGCCCTGAATGGGCGGGACCCAATGTTCCGACTCCTCAGAACGCCTGAAAAGCTCCGCCACCTTCGGGGCGGATATGGTGGATAGGGGAGGCCCCGATTGACCCGGCGCTAAAGCACCGGGCTATTCAAATTCCGCCCATTCTGGGCGGTC
>CAVXIV010000008.1:0-209501 GCA_963761805.1 uncultured Acidobacteriota bacterium
GGCCCATGTAATGGATGGACCGCGCTCCCTTGGCCGGCTTGAAGGCGCAGTCGAACACCGGCAGGTGCTCCTCCTTCAGATAGGGCGCCCCCTCGATGGTGTCGTTGGCGTCGATGTGCTCGACGATCGCCAGCACCTCCTCCTTGTCGTAGCCCAGGCGCTTCAGGGCCACCGGCACGGTCTGGTTGACGATCTTGATCATGCCGCCGCCGACCAGCTTCTTGTACTTGACCAGGGCGATGTCCGGCTCGACGCCCGTGGTGTCGCAGTCCATCATGAAGGCGATCGTGCCGGTGGGGGCCAGCACCGAGATCTGGCTGTTGCGCAGGCCGTGCTTGTCGCCCAGGATCACCACTTCGTCCCACGACTTCTTGGCGGCCTGGAGCAGGTCCAGCGGCACGTGGGCGGTGTCGACCTTCTTCACCGCGTCGCGGTGCTTGCGCATCACCCGCATCATGGGCTCGCGGTTGGTCTCGAACTCGTCGAACGGCCCCATGGCCTCGGCCACCCGCGCCGACTGGGCGTAGGAGGCGCCGGACATCAGCGCCGTGATCGCCGCCGCGTAATCCCGGCCGGCGTCGGAGTCGTACGGCACGCCGCGGGCCATCAGCAGGGCGCCGAGATTGGCGTAGCCGATCCCCAGGGGCCGGAACTTGTGCGAGTTCTCCTCGATCTTGTCGGTCGGATAGCTGGCGTTGCCGACGATGATCTCCATCCCCGAGATCACCACCTCGCAGGCGTGGCGGAAGCTCTCGACGTCGAAGCCCTGGTCCTCGTTGTGGAACCGCATCAGGTTCAGCGACGCCAGGTTGCAGGCCGTGTCGTCGAGGAACATGTACTCGCTGCACGGGTTGCTGGCGTAGATGCGGTCGGTGTTGGCGCAGGTGTGCCAGTCGTTGATCGTGGTGTCGTACTGCATGCCGGGATCGCCGCACACCCAGGCCGCGTCCGAGATCTTCTTCATCAGGTCGCGGGCCTGGAAGGTGCCCATGGCCTTGCGGTCGCCCGTGCGCGCCCGGGTGTGCCACTCGCCGTCGGCCTCGACTGCCTGCATGAAGTCGTCGGTCACCCGCACCGAGTGGTTGGCGTTCTGGTAGGCGATCGAGTCGTAAGCGCCGCCGACGACGTTGAAGCCGCCGTTGTAGCCGGCGTCGATCAGCGCCCAGGCCTTCCGCTCCTCGACCTCCTTGCAGGAGATGAACTCCTCGATGTCCGGGTGGTCGACGTCGAGGATGACCATCTTGGCGGCGCGGCGGGTCTTGCCGCCGCTCTTGATGACGCCGGCGAAGGCGTCGAAACCCTTCATGAAGGAGACCGGGCCCGAGGCGGTGCCGCCGCCGGCCAGCGGCTCCTTCGAGGAGCGCAGCTTGGAGAGGTTGCTGCCCGTGCCCGAGCCGAACTTGAAGAGCATGCCCTCGGTGCGGGCCAGGCGGAGGATCGAGTCCATGGTGTCCGCCACTGAGTTGATGAAACAGGCCGAGCACTGTGGCCGCGGCTCGATGCCGACGTTGAACCAGACCGGTGAGTTGAAGCAGGCGTACTGGTAGAGGAGGATGTGCTTCAGCTCGGCGTGGAAGGTGTCGGCGTCCGCCTCGCCGGCGAAATAGCCGCCCTGGCGTCCCCAGCCGGTCAGGGTGTCCGCCACCCGGCCGATGAGCTGGCGGACGCTGCGCTCGCGGTCCGGCGCCCCGAGCTGGCCGCGGAAGTACTTGGAGACCACCACGTTCGTGGCCGTCTGCGACCAGAACCTGGGGAACTCCACGTCCTTCTGCTCGAAGACCTTCTCACCCTTCTCGTTGGTGATGACGGCGTTGCGCAGCTCCCACTCGACAGTGTCGAAGGGATCCACCCCCGGCGTGGTGTAGTAGCGCTCGAATCGTAGGCCCCGCGCCGGACTGGCGGCGGGCTCCTCCTTCTTTGCAGCCTTTCCACGGGAGCGCATCGCTGCGCCTCTCGCCACATCAGCCTGAAGGGTGGAATGGGGCTCCATGCTCTCCTCTCCTGGAGTTCGACTCGGTTGTTTTCGGGCGGGGCTACCAACGCTGACAACTCTTCAACCCTACTCCCGCTGAAGCGGGCCGTCAAGGGGTAAAACCACAAGATGTTGGGGTTGTAACAGGTCTACGCCCCCAATCGTTGGGGAGCGGCTAAAGGCCTGGGAAGGTAGTACTTACAATCCGCATCTTCCTGACAGGTTTTCCACAGCCGGATTTACCAGCCCTCGTAGGAGGGGATGTGGAAAACGGCGTGTAGGCCCTCACCTCCCGAACCCTCACCCCCGGCCCCTCTCCCGACCCCTCCCTCCCTCCCTCACCGGGAGAGGGGAGAAAAGCAGTCCAAGGACGATCCCTGTCCTTGGTGTCTCTGGTGTCTCTGAGATCCCTGGCGTCCTTGGTGTCCTTGACTAACCTCTCCCTCCTCTCCCGGTGAGGGAGGGAGGGAGGGGTCGGGAGAGGAGGGTCGGGGTGGTGAGGGCTCGAAGGGCACCCCGCCAAGTTATATTCCACCCCCATGAACCGCCTCTTCCTGCTGCTCCTCCCCCTGGCCCTCCAGAGCCCCGCTCCCCCGGCCGCCCCGCCGGCTCCTCCCGCCCCTACCATCTCTTTCGAGGAGTACGAGCCCAAGTCGACCCTCGTGGTCCCCGAGCATCCGGTCACCCGGGCGAAGTACCCCTTCATTGACATCCACAACCACCAGCGGCCCTCGCGCATGGACGCGGCCCAGGTGGCGGAGCTGGTCAAGGACATGGACGGCCTCAACATGGCCGTCATGGTCAACTTGAGCGGCGGCAGCGGCGAGGCCTTCCAGAAAGGGCTGGCCACCCTGACGGCGAGCCATCCCCAGCGGTTCGTCCAGTTCGCCAACGTGGACTTCGACAAGATCGACGAGCCCGGCTTCGGCGAGAAGGCGGCGGCGCAGCTCGAGGCGGACGTCAAGGCCGGCGCCCGCGGCCTCAAGGTGTTCAAGAACCTGGGGATGTTCACCAAGGATAAAGCCGGCAACCGGGTCCGCACCGACGATCCGCGCATCGACCCCGTCTGGGCCAAGTGCGGCGAGCTGGGTATCCCGGTGCTGATCCACACCGGCGAGCCGGTGGCGTTCTGGTCCCCCATGGACCGCTTCAACGAGCGCTGGCTGGAGCTCAAGGAGTTCCCCAACCGCCGCCGCGACTCCCCCGAGTTCGCCTCCTTCGAAGAGACCATGGCCGAGCAGCACAACGTCTTCCGCAAGCACAAGAAGACGATCTTCATCAACGCCCACCTCGGCTGGCTCGGGCACGACCTCGGCCGCCTGGGCCGGCTGATGGACGAGCTGCCCAACATGTACACCGAGATCGGCGCCGTGCTCCACGAGCTGGGCCGGCAGCCGCGGATGGCCCGCGAGCTCCTGATCCGCCACCAGGACCGGGTGCTCTTCGGCAAGGACGTCTGGGAGCCCTCGGAATACCACACCTACTTCCGCACCCTGGAGACGGCGGACGAGTACTTCCCCTACTACCGCAAGCGCCACGCCTTCTGGCGCCTCTACGGCCTGGACCTGCCGGACGAGGTGCTGAAGAAGATCTACTACAAGAACGCCCTGCGGATCGTCCCCGGGATCGACAAGTCGCTCTTCCCGGAGTAGGCCCCTGGGACCGCCGGCGTCCCGCCGGCTTCTAGTTAAAAAAGCGAAGTTGGTGGGACCGGCGGAATCGAGGGAAAGCGACCGGATCTCCGGGGAACCCTCGCGCCGCAGGTGGCGTCGGCCGCCCGCGACACTCCGCGACTTCACACCCCTCGGGTAGCGCCTAACTGCAGTTCTTGGTGGGGATTCAGATGGTGCCCAGGACCGGAATTGAACCAGTGACACCGTGATTTTCAGTCACGTGCTCTACCAACTGAGCTACCTGGGCATCTGAGCGGGCGCTCAGGAGGGGGGATTCTAGGCGGGTCCCCGGGTGCAGTCAAGCTTTCGGGCCGGACGGACGCCTGGGGGGACGATCCCCCTTCTCCACCAGAGAACGGATGCGGCCCTCCTCTTCTTCCACCATCTCCACCAGGCGGTGGCCCGCCCTCTCGCACCAGACCGGCATGTCCTCCCGGATGCCGGGGTCGTCCCCCAGGACCTCCAGGAGGTCGCCGGGACGGAGCTTGCGCATCTCCTTCGCGGCCAGGAGGATCGGCAGGGGGCAGAGGAGGCCGGTGAGGTCGAGGCGATGGGGCGGTGGCGGCATGTCCGCTACAATACGCCACGATGTCCAACATGAAGCTTTCGTTGTCCCTCGGGGCCGTGCTCGCGCTCCTCGCCGTCCAGCCTCGTCCGGCCGTAGCCTGGACCCCGGCCACCCAGGTCACCATCGCCCGCGAGGCCGCCCGGCTGTCGCCCCCGGACCTGGCCCGCCAGATCGACAGGCACCGCCGGGTGTTCGAGCAGGGGGTCAACGCTCCCTTCTCCGACTCCGACGCTGGGCGGCACATGCAGAACCCGGACGGCTCGGGACAGCTCGAGCGGGTGATCCAGGAGGAAGTCCGGAAGGCCGTCGACGCCATCCGCGCCCACCGGCCGTTCGAGGACATCGTCCGCCAGCTCGGCGTGGTGGCCCACTACGTGGCGGACGCCAACAACCCGCTCGCCGCGTCGGGCGCCGATCCCGAGGAGGGGCGCTACTTCGTGGACTACCTGCGCTACGCCGAGACCGCCGAGCCCCGGTTCCCCCTGGTCTTCTACGGCGTCCTGCCGGGGCTGGAGGCGAGGAAGGACGTCTCGCCCGTCGTCTCCGAGGCCCTGCGCCGCGGGCGGGCTCTCTACCCCATGATCGGCCGGGAGTACCGCCGGATCGATTTCGCCTCGGGGAGGGGCCGCTTCGACGACCGCTCCACGGCCTTCGGGGCCGCCTCGGTTTCCTTCAGCCGCGCCGTGACCGACGTCACCCTGGTGCTGCGATATATTTGGATCACGGCGGGCGGCATCGACAGCCGCGCCAACCTGCCGGCCGGCGGCAAGCGCCTGGCGCTCCTGCCGCGGGCCGGCCGCGCCCGCTGAATCAAATCCCAAGTACGGAGGTCCGATGCTTCCCGCACGCCGTGCCCTGGTGTCTGTGTTCGACAAGACGGATCTCGCCAAGTTGGCCATCGGGCTCGCCCGCCTCGGGATCGAGATGGTCTCCACCGGCGGCACCCTCCAGTTCCTTCGGGAGAGGGGGATCCCGGTGACCGCCGTATCCGACGTCACCGGCTTCCCGGAGATCCTGGACGGCCGGGTGAAGACGCTCCATCCCAAGGTCCACGGCGGCATCCTGGCGAACCGCGCCGAGGAGGCCCACCTCGAAACCCTGGACCAGCAGGGCATCGAGCGCATCGATCTCGTGGTGGTGAACCTCTACCCCTTCCGGGAGACCGTGGCCCGCGGCGCCTCTTTCGAGGAGACCGTGGAGATGATCGACATCGGCGGCCCCACCATGGTCCGCGCCGCGGCCAAGAACGCCGCCGGGGTGGCGGTGGTGGTGGACCCGGCGGACTATGACCGGGTCCTGGCCGCGCTGGTGGCGGGCCGGAGAGTGATCCCCGAGCCCCTGCGCCGGGAGCTGGCCGTCAAGGCGTTCCGCCACACGGCGAGCTACGACGCGGCGATCTCGGAGTGGCTGGCCGCGCAGGGGAGCGGCGACGCGTTCCCGGAGGTCAAGACGTTGGAGCTGCATCGGGAGATGACGCTGCGCTACGGCGAGAACCCCCACCAGGGCGGCGCGGTCTACTCGATCGCGGGCGGTCCCGGGGTGTTCGGCGGCTTCCAGGCACTGCAGGGCAAGGAGCTCTCCTGGAACAACCTGCTGGACGCCGACGCGGCGCGCAAGATGGCCGGGCTGTTCGAGGAGCCGGCGGTGGTGATCGTCAAGCACAACAACCCGTGCGGCATTGGCCGGGGGGCGGACCTGGCCGAGGCGTACCGCCGGGCCTTCGCGTACGATCCGGTGTCGGCGTTCGGCTCGATGATCGCCGTGAACCGCCCGGCGGACGGCGCGCTGGCCGAGGCCATGGCGGACCTGTTCGTGGAGGTGCTGCTGGCGCCGTCCTATGACGAGGACGCCCGCGCCCGCTTCGGCGCCAAGAAGAACCTGCGGGTGCTGGAGTGCCCGCTCTACCGTCCCCACCGGAGCGAGGTCGAGCTGCGGGCCGATCGACGGCGGGTTCCTGGCCCAGCCGCCGGACGCGTTCCCGGACGATTCCGCCGGCTGGACCTGTCCCACGCAGCGCCAGCCCACGGCCGAGGAGCGCCGGGCCCTGGAGCTCGCGTGGAGGGTGGTCCGGTACGTGAAATCGAACGCCATCGTAGTGACCAACGGCGATCAGACCGTTGGGATCGGCGCCGGCCAGATGAGCCGGGTGGATTCGTGCCGCCTGGCCGTCGAGAAGGCCCAGCTCCCGGTGGCCGGGTGCGTGGCCGCCTCGGACGCCTTCTTCCCCTTCCGCGACGGGCTGGACGTCCTCGCGCGAGCGGGGATCACGGCGGTGGTCCAGCCCGGGGGCAGCAAGCGCGACGACGAGATCGTCGCCGCCGCGGACGAGGCGGGTATGGCGATGCTGTTCACGGGAACGCGGCATTTCCGGCACTGAGCCCTCACCTCCCCGGCCCTCCTCTCCCGACCCCTCCCTCCCACCCACACCGGGAGAGGAGGGAGCAGGAAGGAAGATGGAAAAGGCCGGGTTTGGATTTTTCCCCTCTCCCGGTGTGGGTGGGAGGGAGGGGTCGGGAGAGGGGCCAGGGGTGAGGCCCGGGAAGCATTCCCCCGGCGCCTCTGTTTCGATGCACGAGACTGCATGGGAGAACCCATCATGAGACGACTCAATATCTTCCTCGCCTTCGCCCTGGTCTCCCTGGGAGCCCTGCCGGCGGCGGCACAGGAAGTCGATCCCTGGAACACGTTGAAGAACGTCCGCAAGAGCCTGGTGGAGGCCGGGCCGACGGGCGCGAATTTCGTCCAGACCTACATCCCGGCCGGCTTCTCCTCGGGCGAGAAGGAGTCGGGGCGGCTCGCCCTGCACCTGCCCGACTGCCTGCGCTGGGACTACACCGAGCCCTATCCCAAGAGCTTCCTCCTCTGCGGCGGCGTGGCCCACGCCTGGAACGAGGAGGACAAGACCGGCCGGCGCTACCGGGTGGACCGCAAGAACGAACCCGGCCTCGACCTGCTCCTCCTCGGCGTGGACAGCCTGAAGGAACGCTACCGCGCCAGCGCCAAGACGGCCGAGGCGGGACGCGTCGAGGTCTCCCTCTCCCCCAAGGAGAAGAAGTCGGCCGAGCTGACGGACGCGGTCCTCACCGTGGACCCCGAGTCCCAGCGCGTGGTGGCGGTGGCCTACCACGACCGGGAGGGGAACCTGACCCGGTTCGAGATCAACGGCTACCAGGGGCTCTCCCGCCAGGGCAGTTCTCGCCCCCCGCCGGCGTCCGCTGGGAAGAGCAGTAGGGGATATATATAATGGCCTCCGGCCCGGGGTACCGGGCCGGTCTCCGTTTCTGGTATTGACGACATGGCCGCCGCCGAAAACTCGTTCGACATCGTCTCCGAAGTGGACCTCCAGGAGGTCCGCAACGCCGTGCAGCAGGCGGACAAGGAGATCGCCAACCGCTACGACCTGAAGAAGGCCGCGGCGGAGCTGCGGCAGGAGGGCGAGGAGATCGTCCTCGAGACGTCGGACGACTACTCCCTGGGCCAGGCGCTCGACGTGCTGAAGTCGAAGATGGTCAAGCGCGGGATTAACCTGAAGTCGCTGCGCTACGGCAAGGTCGAATCGGCCAGCCACGGCCGGGCGCGCCAGCAGATCACCCTCCAGCAGGGCATCCCGCAGGAGACGGCCAAGAAGCTGGTGGCGGAGATCAAGGCGAAGAAGCTCAAGGTCCAGGCCGCCATCCAGGGAGACACCGTGCGCGTCTCCGGCAAGAACCGCGACGACCTCCAGGAGGTCATCGCGGTCCTCAAGGCCCTGGACCTGGACGTACCTCTGACTTTCACCAACTACCGCTCCCAGTGAAAATCCATCCCAGAAGGGCCCTCTTTCGCCGGCCTCGTCCGGCCTTGCTGTGGCTGCTCTGCCTGCTGGCCCTTGGCGCCGTCGCTCCCGTCTTCGCGGCCCGCTATGACCAGGGCCAGCGCGTCCAGGTGACCGGCGTCGTCTCGGACGCCCAGGGTCAGCCGATCCCGGACGTGCGGGTCACCCTGGAGGTCACCCGCACCTACTTCAGCATGCGCCAGTTGCGGCGCACGGAGGACCAGGAGGTCCGGCGCGTCAGCGCCACCACCAACGCCTCCGGCGAGTACACGCTCGAGTGGCCGTGGGACAGCTACTTCAACCACTTCGAGCTGGTGGTGGGCGTGCCCGTGCGCACCCGCTCCGGCGACCGTCTGGAGGAGCTGTCGCGCCAGGACGTCACCCGGCGGCTGACGGCGGGCAGCCCCGCCGTGGTGGCGGTGACGATCGAGAACCGCAAGTTCCTCGACGACTTCCGGGGCTTCCTGGCGTCGATCCGGACGGACGAGCAGCGCAAGGTGTACCAGGAGATGGGCAAGCCGGACCGCGTCCGGCACGTCCAGTACCCGGGCTATCTGGAGTCGTCGTGGTGGTATTTCGAGAGCGGCCGGGTGTACCGGTTCCGCGACGGGCGCCTGGAGCAGGTCGTCCCCTTCGACCCGGTCCGCGGACTTTGAACCCCATCCCGAAGAAAAGGACCGACCCGGTGTCCAACCCACCCATCGCGGATTCCCATAGCTCCCGCGCCGTCGTCGGCGCGGCGGCGCGCTCGGCCCAGGCCGGCCGCTTCATCGATCTCGTGGCCGGCAAGCTGATGGCCACCGAGGAGATCTTCCGGCACCACCTGGGGTCGGACGTCCCCTTCATCGACCACGCGGGCCGGTATCATGGCGGACGGCGGCGGCAAGCGGGTGCGTCCCGCGCTGCTCCTGCTGGCCGCCCGCCTTCTGGGGCACGACGGCGACGAGGAGATCACCTACGCGCGCGGTGGTGGAGTTCATCCACACCGCGACGCTGATCCACGACGACATCATCGACCACGCCAGCCTGCGCCGCGGCCAGAGCACGCTGAACGACCTGTGGGGGAACAACCTCACGGTGCTGCTGGGGGACTGGATCTACACCAAGGCCATGCAGATGGCCCTCTCCCACGGCCAGGTGGAGGTCATCCAGCGCCTCTGCCAGGCGACGCTCAAGATGACCGAAGGCGAGCTGCTGGCGTTCCAGCGCCTTGGCGCGCCGGACCTCACGGTCGACGAGTACTTCGAGATCATCGACCGCAAGACGGCCCACCTGTTCGCCGCCGCCTGCTCGATCCCCAGCCTGATCCCGCCGCTGCCGTCCCGAGGCGGGCCAGGTGCTGACCCGCTACGGCCGCGCCCTGGGCATCTGCTTCCAGCTCGTGGACGACCTGCTGGACTTCACGTCCCGCGAGAGCGAGCTGGGCAAGCCCGTGCTGTCGGACCTCAAGGAAGGCAAGCTGACCCTGCCGCTGATCCTGCTCCTCCCCCGCGTGGACGCCGCCCGCCGCCAGCTCGTGGAGTGGGTGCTGGAGGACCGCTGCCTTCAGCCGGGTCTCGCCCCAGGAGATCCTGGACCTGGTGCGCGCCGAAGGGACGCTGGAGGAGGTCGCCGCCATGGCCGAGGAGTACGCGGCCGAGGCCAAGCGGGCTTTAGAGATCTTTCCGCCGAGCGACGCCCGGGACGCGCTGGAGTTCGCTCCAGACTTCGTCCTCCACCGGCGTTCGTAGCGGCGGCCCTTCCATCCCGAAGACCCGGCCGTCCTCCGCGGGGCGCGACGGCCGCATAGGCTCCGGCCGCACCGCCGCCGAGACCGGCCGCGCGATCCCCACCAGCAGTGCGTAGCGGAAACGCCGCGCCCGGGAGTCCAGCCAGTCGTGCCGGCCGGCCAGGATCAGGACGGCGTCGGCAGGCTCGTCCCGCAGCGGGTCCGGCGGGCGGTTCCCCACGAACAGGAGCCCGACGCCCAGGTCCTTCGAGGGGGGCAGGGCCAGGGTGAGGCGGCCCTCCACTGGACGTCCCCAGTCGTAGAGCACGGGCGAGACCGGCCGCCGGACCTCCGCGGGTCCCAGGCCGGCGGGCACAGGAAGGGCCGAGACGGCGGGGATCAGCGGCGGCTTCTTCGCGAAGAGCAGGGGCGAGGGACGGCCCGGCTCCGGGGTCCCCCACCGTCCGATGGGTGGATAGCCCCAGGAGAAGGCCGGCTCCCCCGCGCCGGCCGGCAGCCATCCCCGCACCAGCCCGAGCTCGTGGCGGGGGAAGGTCCGCCACTTTTCATCGGAGACCACGAGCTGGCGGCCGTCGTCTTCGTCCTCCAGGCTGACCAGGAAGCCGCCCGCCCCGCGGGCGCTCCGCAGCTCGGCCACCAGGCGGTTGCCCCCCTCCAGCAGCAGCGGCCCGACCTCGTACACGTCGAGAGGGGCGCCCCGCCGGTACGCGCCGGCGCCGACCGGCTTGCCGTTGAGGGTGAGGACGTACTCCTCGTCCGCCGTCACCAGCAGTCGAGCTTTGGCGGGCGGGGACTCAAGGTCGAAGTCCCGGACGGCGTAGAAGGCGGTAGGCTGGTAGTCCCTGCGGTCGATCTTCTTCCAGATCCACTGCGCCTCGCCGGTGGGGAGGGTGCGCGCCCGCCAGACCGGCAGGGTCTGGATGAGCAGGGCCAGCCCGAAGACGGCGAGGATTGCCAGGACAGAAAAACGAGGGATGCGCACGGCCGAGACTGTATACGAAGACCCGGAACACGGACGAACAAGGACAGCCAAGGACGACCAGGGACAAGCTAGTCCGTGGGTTGTCCGTATCGGTCCTTGCCGGTCCGTGTTGTTCTGAGGGCCTACCCCGCGTTCCCATACCCCAGCGCCCGCAGCCGCCGCTCGGTCTCGGCGTCGACGGGCGCCTGCCGGCGCGGGGGCTCCTGGGCGCGGTTGCGCTGGATCCAGGCCAGCATCCGGGAGCGCAGCCAGGCCACCTCCAGGCCGCGCTCGCCCGCGAGGTTGACCTTCTCCCCGGGATCGCTCTCCAGGTCGAACAAGTACTCCGGATCGCGGCTCCGGCCGGCGCCGTCCCCCATCCCCCAGTGGAAGCTGAAGCGCGGCGCCCAGACCAGCTTCCAGCGGCCCGCCTGGGCGGAGTAGATGCCGCCCACGACGCTGGCCGCCGAGGCCAGGTGGATGTAGCCGTCGTCCCGCGGCGGCCGGCTCCCCAGCAGCGGCCGGCCGTCGCTCTCCCCCTTCTTCCCCTTGCCGAGGCCGCAGAGGTCGAGCAGCGTGGCGTGCAGGTCCAGCGTATCGGTGGGGACGTCCACCTCGCGGGGAGCCAGTTGGCCCGGCCACCAGAAGACCAGGGGGATCTCCAACTGCTCCCGGTACAGGGTGTAGCCGTGCAGGACGCCGCCGTGGTCGAACAGCTCCTCGCCGTGGTCCGAGGTGAGGACCACCAGGACCTCGCCCGGCGGCGCCATGGCGGTCACCTGGCGCAGGAAACGGTCCAGCTCCGCGTCGTTGAAGGCGAAGGAGCCGGCGTACAGGCCCTTCAGGCGCTCACGGTCCGCGCGGCCGGGCGTGATCCGTCCCTTGCGCACCGCCACCAGCGTCTCCGTGCTGCCGTCGATCGACGAGGGGATGCCGCGCGTGAAGAGGTCGCGGTAAGGGTCCGGCGGGGCGTAGGGGTTGTGCGGGTGGATGGTGTGGAAGTAGAGGAAGGCCTGTTCTCCCCGCGGGAGGGACTGCAGCCACTTCAGGGCGGCGGCGTGGGCCTGGGCGGCGTTGTCGTTGAGGGCGTGGCGGTCCGCGCCGTCGGCGTCCATCAGCACCTCCTCGGCCACGTGCTCGAAGCCGCGGTCGGTGCCGAAGGACGAGCTGACGTAGATGTTCCCCGAGAACAGGCCGGTGCGGTAGCCGGCCTTGTGGAACCGCTCGGCCAGGGTCTTCCCCTCTTCGGGCTCGAGCTTCCAGTCGCCGCCGGTGACATAGGTCCGTCCGGTGAACAGGGCCTTGGTGGACGGGATGGTGTTCGGGGCGACGCTGTGGTGGCGCGTGAAGGCCGCCCCCTCCCGCACCAGCCGGTCGAAGGTGGGCGAGACCCCATTGCGACCGCTGAAGTGGCCCACGGCGTCGGCGCGCAGGGCGTCCATGACGTAGAGGATCACGTACCGGGGCGCCTTGCGGGGCGGCTCGGCCCGGGCGACGACGTGCTCCCGGGGTTCGGCGGGCGCGCCGCCGTCGCCGGCACCGCCGGTCAGTCCGAGGCCGTTCCAGCGCCCGGCCGGCCCCTGGCCCCGAGCCAGCAGGCGCACCCGGACGAACCCGGGCTCCTTCCCCACCGGCAGCGAGATCTTCCGCTCGCCGGCGTCCCCGCCCGACCAGACGAAGCGCTGGAGGGGCCGGTCCAGCTCCCGCTCCAGGATCAGCTCGAAGCGCTGGCCGGCCGCCGGGGACTCCGGCGGCTCGAAGGAGCCGACCAGGGTCTCGCCGCCCGAGACGCGGTGGACGAAGTCCACCAGCGAGTCCCCGGACTGCGCGACGTCCTCTCCGAGCAGCCGCGCCTCGCCTTCCGGCAGCGCGGGGCGGACGGCGGCGGCGAGGACGCCGCGCGATCCCCAGTCGAACTGGAGGTCCAAGGGGACCCGTCCCAGGGGCAGGTCGGCGGGCAGCGGCACGCGCACCGGATCGGTCAGAGGGAAGGCGCCGAGGTCGCGGCCGGCGGCCCAGACCCGCACCTTGCGGCCTGGGACCTCGCGCAGGACGTCCAGGAGCAGGATGCGGTCCCGTCCTCCCAGGTTCACCACCTCCATGCGGACCCGGGCGCCCGGGTTGGGGGGCGACAGGACGACCCTCTTCTCATGCAGCCAGGGCCACCAGCCGTTGAGGAACCGGTTCCCTGCCAGGGAGGGCGGAGGGGCCACCCGCCGCTGCTCGGTCAGGACATCCGGCACATGCCGGCCGTCCAGCAGGAGGCGGACCTCCGGCCCGCGGTCGCAGGCCGCCAGTCCGCACGCCAGGAGAATGCCTGGCAGGAAGAGGAATCTACGTCTCATCTCATTCGATCTCGTATCACGACCTGTGCCAACCGGGTGATGAAACGGTCACCCGCACGAGCCAGGGATTCTAATCCTGGACTCGCGGCGCGTTGACACTCCCTGTCGGATCTCAGTACATTAGGTCGTGCACCCCAACGCGTCCCCCACCCCGTCCCCCCTCGCCGGAGGCGCGGGTATCGTGGGCGCCATCCCGGCCCGCTACGGCGCCTCCCGTCTCCCAGGAAAGCCGCTGCTCCTCATCCACGGCAAGCCGATGATCGAGCACGTCTACACCCGGGCGGCGCGCGCCCGCGGCCTCGCCCGGTTGGTGGTGCTGACGGACGACGAGCGGATCGCCCGCGCCGTCGAGGCCTTCGGCGGCGAATGGGAGATGACCCCCGCCGACTGCGCCAGCGGCACGGACCGCATCGCCTGGGCCGCCCGGAGCTGGGAGGCCTCGGCGGTGATCAACATCCAGGGGGACGAGCCGCTCATCGATCCCGAGGCCGTGTCGCTGATCGCCGGCCATCTGGCCGCGCATCCGGACGATCCCATGGTGACCCTGGCGACGCCCGCGGCGCCGGAGGAGCTCGAGAACCCGAACGCGGTCAAAGTGGTGCTGGCCCGCGACGGCTCGGCGCTCTACTTCAGCCGCTCGCCGATCCCCTATCCCAGGAACGAAGGGGGCGCGGCGCCGCTGAAGCACCTCGGGATCTACGGGTATCGGAAGGAGGCGCTGCTGCTCCTGGCGGGGCTGCCGACCACGCCCCTGGAGCGGAGCGAATCGCTGGAGCAGCTCCGCGCCCTGGAGAACGGAATGCGCATCCGCGTGCTGATCGTTGACAAGGGGTCGGTCGGGGTGGACACCGCCGAAGACCTGGAACGGGTGGAACGCCTGTTGCGGCCGGGTCCCCCCAAGCCGCCCAGCGGCTTCACTGGATTCTGACGGAGCTAAGGAGAACGCATGGCGACCAAGTACATCTTCGTTACCGGCGGAGTGGTTTCCTCCCTGGGCAAGGGCGTGGCCGCGGCTTCCGTCGGAGCCATCCTGGAGGCCCGCGGCTTCTCGGTGACCCTGATGAAGTTCGATCCCTACATCAACGTCGACCCCGGCACCATGTCGCCCTACCAGCACGGCGAGGTGTTCGTGACGGACGACGGCGCCGAGACCGACCTCGACCTCGGCCACTACGAGCGCTTCACCCACAACGAGGCCACCAGGCGGCACAACTACACCACCGGCAAGATCTACTCCTCGGTGATCGAGAAGGAGCGGCGGGGCGACTACCTGGGCAAGACCGTGCAGGTGATCCCCCACATCACCGACGAGATCAAGGAAGCCATGCGCCGCGTGGCCGACGAGCACGACGTGGTCATCGTGGAGATCGGCGGCACGGTAGGCGACATCGAGTCGCTGCCCTTCCTGGAGGCCATCCGCCAGTTCCGCCAGGAGCTGGGGCGCGGCAACGCGGTCAACATCCACCTGACCCTGGTGCCGTTCATCGCCGCCGCCGAGGAGCTGAAGACCAAGCCCACCCAGCACTCGGTGCGCGAGCTGCGCGAGATCGGCATCTCGGCGGACATCGTGCTCTGCCGCGTGGACCGCGCCCTGCCCGAGGACATGAAGAAGAAGATCGCCCTCTTCTGCAACGTCGACCCCCGGCAGGTGATCGCGGCCCGCGACGTCTCGACCATCTACGAAGTGCCGCTGATGTTCTGCCGCGAGGGGCTGGACGACATCGTCCTGGAGCTGCTGAACCTGCCCCACTACGACCGCGACCTCTCCCGCTGGGAGAGCCTGGTCTCGCGCGTCAAGAACCCCAAGCACCGGGTGCGGGTGGGGATCGTGGGCAAGTACGTCGAGTTCCCCGACGCCTACAAGAGCCTGAACGAGGCGCTGATCCACGGCGGCATCGCCAACGACGCCGGCGTCGAGCTGGTCTACATCGACGCCGAGGAGATGGAGGGCGGGAGCTGGCCGCGGGAGATCTTCGAGGTCGACTCCCTGCTGGTGCCGATCGGCTTCGGCCATCGCGGCACCGAAGGGAAGATCCGTGCCATCCGCTTCGCCCGCGAGAACAAGGTGCCGTTCTTCGGCATCTGCCTCGGCATGCAGTGCATGACCATCGAGTATGCCCGCAACGTCTGCGGCATCAAGGACGCCACCTCGTCCGAGTTCGACGCCGACACCGAGCACGCCGTGATCTACAAGCTGCGCGACCTGCTCGGCGTCGAGGAGCTGGGCGGCACCATGCGGCTGGGCGCCTATCCCTGCAAGCTCAAGGAGGGGACCCTGGCGCGGAAGATCTACGGCACGGCCGAGATCAGCGAGCGCCACCGCCACCGCTACGAGGTCAACCAGAAGTACCTGCAAACGCTGAACGAGCACGGGCTGGTGGTCTCCGGCCTCTCGCCGGACGGCAAGTTCGTGGAGATGGTCGAGCTGCCGGACCATCCGTGGTTCCTGGGCTGCCAGTTCCACCCCGAGTACAAGTCGAAGCCCACCGAGCCGCACCCGCTGTTCGTCTCCTACATCGCCGCGGCCCTGGAGCAGAAGCAGCGGCGGGAGCGGGGCGAGATCTCCAAGCCCACGGCGCCGCCGCGGGTGCTCTCCGAAGGTCCCGGCGTGACGGTGGCTTCCGAGCATCCCCCGGAGGTCCCCTCCGAGGTCCAGGTCCAGGGCTGATGGCGGTCGCGGCGGTCGAGCTCGCGCCGGGCGTGGTGGTCGGCGGGGAGTCTTTCCCCGTCATCGCCGGCCCCTGTGTCATCGAGAACGAGGACCTCGTGGTCGAGATGGCCCATACCCTCGCCACCCTGGCCGAGCGTCTGGGCCTGCCCCTGGTCTTCAAGTCCTCCTTCGACAAGGCCAACCGCAGCTCGATCGGCAGCTTCCGCGGTCCCGGCCTGGAGGAGGGGCTGCGCGTGCTGAGGATCGTGAAGTCCGAGACCGGCCTGCCGGTGATCACCGACGTCCACGAGCCGGATCAGTGCGGACCGGCGGCCGAGGTCTGCGACGTGCTCCAGATCCCCGCCTTCCTCTGCCGCCAGACCGACCTCGTGGTGGCCGCCGCCCGCACCGGCCGCGGCGGTGAACATCAAGAAGGGGCAGTTCATGGCCCCGGACGACATGCGCCGGATCGTGGACAAGGCCCGGAGCACGGGCAACGACCGGGTGACCGTGACCGAGCGCGGGGCCTCCTTCGGCTACCACAACCTGGTGGTGGACATGCGCAGCTTCGCCATGCTCCACGACGAGGGTATCCCGGTGATCTACGACATCACCCACTCGCTCCAGCTCCCCGGCGGCGGCGAGGAGAGCGGCGGACTGCGGCGCTTCGCCGAGCCCCTGGCGCGCGCGGCCGTGGCCGCCGGCGCGGACGGCGTCTTCCTGGAGGTCCACCCGGACCCGCCGCACGCCCTCTCCGACAGCGCCGTGCAGCTCGATCCCGAGCGGGCGGAGGCACTGCTGAAGTCGCTGATCGCGGTGCGGAGGGCGTTGTCATGAGGCCCTCACCCCCTGGCCCCCTCTCCCGACCCCTCCCCCCTCCCTCACCGGGAGAGGGGGAAAAGGAATCGGTGCCCCGAGCCCCCCGCGAGGTCGCCACCGAAGTCCTGGAGACCGAGGCCGCCGCGATCCGCGGCCTGCTGGGGCAGCTCGACGAGCGATTCGACCGTGCCGTCGAGATCCTGCGCGCCTGCGCCGGCCGGGTGGTCTGCACGGGCATGGGCAAGAGCGGCCTGATCCTCAAGAAGATCGCCGCCACCCTCTCCTCCACCGGCACGCCCTCCCTCTTCCTCCACCCCGCCGAAGCGGTGCACGGCGACCTCGGGATGGTCATGACCGGGGACGTGGTCCTCGCGGCCTCCTACTCCGGCACCACCGAGGAGCTGCTGCGCCTGGTCGAGACCCTGAAGCGGCTGGGCGTACCCCTGATCGTGATGACCGCCAACGCCGCCTCGCCGCTCGCCCGTCACGCGGACGTCTTCCTGCCGGTGGCGATCAATCGCGAAGCCTGCCCCCTGGGCCTCGCCCCCACGGCCTCCACCACGGCGACCCTGGCGATGGGCGACGCCTTGGCCATGGCCTTGGTCGAAGCCCGCGGCTTCACCCGCGAGGACTTCGCCCTCCTCCACCCCGCCGGCCAGCTCGGCAAGCGCCTGCTCAAGGTCGCCCAGCTCATGCACGCGGGCGAGGCGTTGCCCAAGGTGGGGACGGATACGCCGATGCGCGACGCCATCTACGAGATGTCGAAGAAGGGCCTGGGCATCACCGCCGTCGTCGACGCCCAGGGGCGGCTGGTGGGCTGCGTCTCCGACGGCGACCTCCGCCGCCTCCTCCAGGCGGACGACGGCGGCGCCATCCTCGGCCACACGGCCGGCGAGTGCATGACCCTCAACCCGCGCACCATCGCCGGCGACGAGCTGGCCGCCGCGGCCCTCAACGTCATGGAGGACCGCCGCATCACCTCGCTCTTCGTCTGCGACGAGGCGGGCCGGCTCGAAGGCGTGGTCCACATCCACGACCTGTGGGGGCTGGAGCTCTTCTGATTCCTATGTGGAGGATCTCCGAGGAAGACTTCGCCCGCCGCGCCCGGAACCTCGACTGGCTGCTCTTCGACGTCGACGGCGTGCTCACCGACGGCCGGCTGGTCTACGGCGCCGACGGCGAGCAGTGGAAGGTCTTCAACGTCCGCGACGGCCTCGGCCTCAAGCTGGCCCAGGACGCCGGTCTCAAGGTGGGTATCCTCTCCGGCCGCGGCAACGCCGCCCTGGAGCGCCGGGCCAAGGAGATCGGCTTCGACGCCCTGATCCAGGACCGCCATGACAAGGACTCCGCCTTCACCGAGTTCCTGGACGAGCACGGCGCCGATCCCGACCGGGTGGCCTACGCCGGCGACGACCTCCTCGACCTGCCGGTGATCCGGCGCTGCGGCCTCTCCTTCGCTCCCGCGGACGCCGTGCCCGAGGTCCGCGAGCGGGTCCACCGCGTGCTCTCCGCCGCCGGGGGACAGGGCGCGGCCCGCGAGCTGTGCGAGGCGGTGCTGCGCGCCCGGGGAGAGTGGGACGCCTTGGTCGCCCATCTCCTGTTCGAGGTCCGGTGAGCAAGAAGAAGAGCCGCCTGGAGCGGTTCCTCCTCAACGCCGGGCTGGGCCTCTTCTCCTCGACCCTGGGCCGGCTCCCCTGGTCCGCCGCCCAGCGGACCGGCAGGCGCATCGGAGTCCTGGCCTGGTCCCTCTCCCGCCGCGACCGCCGCCGCGCCCTGGATCACATCGCCCTGGCCTATCCCGAGCTGTCCGAGCCCGACCGGCAGCGGCTCGGCCGCGACTGCTTCCGCCATCACGGCACGACCCTCGGCGAATGTCTCCACCTCCTGCACCGGGACTGCGAGTTCGTCCGCTCCGTGGTCGAGGTGCGGGGCTGGGAGGAGGTCGAGAAGGCGCGGGTGGCGGACCGGCCGGTGCTGATCCTCACCGGCCATTGCGGCAACTGGGAGCTGCTGGCGGCGGCGATCAACTGCCGGGGTCTGGGGATGGCCGTGGTGGCGCGCCCCCTGGAGGAGCCGGAGCAGCAACGGATGCTGGCCGGCCTGCGCGAGCGCTTTGGGACTCCCACCATCGCCCGCGGCAGCGAGGGCGCCGCCCGGCAGCTCCTCATCGCCTTGAGGCGCGGGGCCCTGGGAATGCTCATCGATCAGGACACCAAGGTGGACGGCGTCTGGGTCCCCTTCTTCGGCCGCCCCGCCTTCACCCCCGTGGGAGCGGCCAAGATCGCCCTGCGCCAGAAGGATACGGCGGTGATCCCCGCCTTCATCGAACGCCTGGAGGACGGCCGCCACCTCGCCACCTTCCAGCCGCCGCTCGACCTGCCCGACGATCCCCAGGAGGCCACGGCGCTGATGACCGCGAAGATCGAGGAGCAGGTCCGGAAGCGGCCCGAGCAATGGGTGTGGATGCACCGGCGCTGGCGGCGGCAGCCGCCGGGTTAGGGCGGTGTTACACTGCCCCGCCGTGCGAAAGGCCTCACCGCTCCTCCTTTTCAGCGCTCTCCTGCTGACCGTTCCCGCCTGCCGGACCGACCAGGGTTCCCCATCCGCCGGAGCCTGGGACCGGGTCGACCTCTGGTCCGTACAGCCGGAGGTGGAGTCCACGCCCGCGGAGTGGCGGAAGGCCGTCCTTCAGCAGATCTCCTTCCTGGGGGCCGAAGAGGTGCGGGACCTGCGGCTCGTCCCCGCCCAGCAGCTCCTCCACTTCCCCAAACGCACCGCCGGCCAGATCAGGGCACTGGAGCAGCGGGCCAGCTCGCGCGTGCGGTGGACGATCGAGCCCGGCCGGGACGCCTACTTCTCCTTCGTCCCCCTGGGCACCGTCAACGGCTGCGCCTGCACCTACCGCGTCGGGGTCCGCGAGGCGCCCGACAAGCTGAAGGAGCTCTACCGCCTGGACGCGGCGCCCGTCGGCCCCCTCGCGCCGGCCGCCGTCGAGGTGGACCTCTCCGAATACGCCGGCCGCAAGATCGACCTGCTGCTCCAGATCGACGGCTCGGCCGGCCATACGCCGGAGCAGCCGATCCCCAGCGTGCTCTGGGGCAGCCCGGGGATCTACAGCCGCAAGGACCTGCCCGCCGAGCGACGGGCCGGCGGCGACCGGCCGCGGCCCAACATCCTCCTGATCGGCCTGGACACGTTCCGCGCCGACGCCGCCGGGGCCTGGGGCCGGACTCCCAGCCTCACCCCCGCCCTGGACCGCCTGGCCGGGCAGAGCGACGTCTGGCTCGACGCCCACAGCGTCTTCAACGTCACCAATCCGAGCTTTGCGTCCATCATGACGGGCCTCTACGGCAAGAATCACGGCATGTACCTCCTGACCACGCCGCTGCCGCCGGGCCACGTCACCCTGGCCGAGATCCTCTCCGGGGCCGGGTACGAGACCCGGGCGTACATCTCCGCCCGCCATCTCGGGGACCACGCCTCCGGGCTGGGCCAGGGCTTCAAGGAGATGCTCACCGCGAGCGAGCAGGCCGCCGCCGAGATGCACGTGGAGATGACGATGGACTGGCTGGAGGCCCGGGCCGGACAGGAAGCTCCGTTCTTCCTCTGGCTGCACTTGTTCGATCCGCACACCCCCCACACGCCGCCCAACCCCTATGCGCTGGGCTTCCGCCCGTCCGAGCCAACCGGACTCACACCGGTCCGCTCCTGGACGCCCTTCCGGCAACCCGAGCCCCGGGGCTTCAACGAGCCGGTCCTGGGCGGCCATCGCGACCTGTACGACGGCGAGGTGTCCTACCTGGACCATCAGGTCGGCCGTCTGGTCGATTTCCTGGAGAGCCGGGGGCTGCTGGAGAACACCGTGGTCGTAGTGGTGGCCGACCACGGGGAGAACCTGGGGGAGCACGGCATCCGCTACCGTCACGTCGGGCTCTTCGATACCACCACCCACGTGCCGCTGATGATCCGCTGGCCGGGACGCGAGCGGCAGGGGGAGCGCATCGAGGGGCTGGTGCAGACGATCGACCTCTTCCCCACCCTGATCGCCGCCGCCGGCCTGAAGCCGCCCCCCTCGGACGGCACGGACCTCCGCGAGCTGACGGGGGAAGGCCGCCGGGGCCGCCGCGCCGTCTTCTCGGAGCACGCCAACCAGTTGGGCGTCTCCGTCCGCACGATGGACTACCGCTACGGACTGAGCCAGGGGAACGCCCGCTTCATCCCCGACGGCCCCCACCTGTTCGACCTCAAGGCCGATCCCGGGGAGACCCGGAACCTCGCCGGCCAGGGCCTCCCGGCCGAGAAGGAGCTGAGCGACCTCCTCGTGCGCTGGCTGGCCAACCGCCGCAAGGGCGCAGGGCCGCGGGAGAAGGACCTCTCGGAGGAGGACAAGCAGCGGTTGAAGGCGTTGGGGTACGGGTAGGGAGCTCAGTTCAAGGGCGACTCGCCGGCTTCCTCGCTCGCTCTCTCGATCAGTCGGCGGGAAAGATAGTAGCCCCGCTCGTTCAGGCTTTTCAGAAGGGGACTGACCGCCGGGATCAGCCCCTTCTGTTTGGCGGAGACCAGAACTCCAGCGCTGCCCTTTACCCGGAGCCCATAGGCCTGTTCCGCGATCCGGCGCGCCCGGCGCTCATCGATGAGGACCAGTCGGGCCTTCATACGATAAGCCGCTGAGATGACCTCGGCTTCACCGGGTCCTAACTCCTTGGCCAGCAGGGGCTCAGGTGGGATCTCGGCGGGAATCCGGTCCAGCCAGTCAGCGGCTTCGATCTCGGCGGCTCCGATCCTGCCGGCCCCGGCAACCGTGGCTTCATTGAAGACAGCACGAGGAATGAGGACGCGGCCGTACAACCTGGGCAGGAGGTCGAGGTGCCCAATCATCGCGAGCGCGACCAAGGGACCCGTGTTGGAGACGACGAGCCCCTCAGGCATCCGCGAATTCCCGGTTCAGTTCCTCCGCGTCGAGGTCAGCAACCGGAACACCGGCTCGGCTCGCCAGAAGAAGGAACTCGACCCTGGGAATCCCGCAAACCTCCGCCGCCCGTCCGGAGGAGATCCGTCCCAGCTCAAAGAGCTTGAGCATCACGAAGAACTTGGCCTCCCGGACGAACTCCTCCTGAGATTGTCCTGTATTCAGGAGGATGCTTTCAGGCAGGTCGATGTGGATGACAGCCATGGCTCAGGTCTCCAGGGACTACATTACCACCCCTGGCCCACTCCCTACTCCAGCTCCGCCGCCGCCTCCCGCTTCTTCCGGAACCGCTCCGCCACGAACGCCGACGCCACGCCCAGAATGTAGAGCCCCAGCGCCGGGACGGCGAAGACGCAGAGGTTCACGATGTCCGGCGTTGGAGTGATGATCGCCGAGACGATGAAGATGATCACCACGGCGTGCCGGAAGTACTTCAGCAGGAAGCGCGGCGTCACCACCCCCAGGAGCGACAGCAGGAGGATGAGCACCGGCATCTCGAACATCAGGCCGAGACCGAAGATCACCGTCAGGAGGAAGCCGAAGTACTTGTCCGCGGTGATCACGGCGTTCATGTCCGTGCCCAGGCCGAGCAGGAACTGCGCCGCCATCGGGAAGGCGACGTAGTAGCCGAAGGCTCCCCCCGACACGAAGAACAGCGTCGTGAAGAAGATGAACGGCACCGCCATCCTCTTCTCCTTGCTGTACAGGCCGGGCGAGATGAACGCCCAGAGGTGGTAGAGCAGGAAGGGCGCCGCCAGGAAGACGGCCGTCAGCAGGGCCATCTTGAAGTAGAGGATGAAGGGGTCGGTCAGCGCCAGGAACGACAGCTTCAGGCCGGGCTGGATCCGCTCCAGAGGCGCCACCAGGAACCGGAAGATCTGCCGGTAGAAGTAGCCGCAGGGGATCAGGGCCAGGACCAGGACCAGCAGCGACCAGAAGATGCGCTTGCGCAACTCTTCCAGATGCTGGAGAAGCGACATCCGCTCCAGATCTTCCTGCTGGGCGGCGGTGAGGCGTGGCTGCGCTGAAGTGGGCGGCATCAGGAAATTTGGGAATCCAGGGTGGCGGCGGACGGGTTACGGATTTTCCGAGGGGTCCGACGCCGGAGCCGCGGTCAACGGGAGACGCGGCTCGGTGCTGGCGGGCGCCGTCTGGGGCTCCACCGGCCCGGCGTCGCGCTGCTGGACGGAGTCCTCGAGACGCCGCGGACGCAGAGTCGGCGGCACAGGGTTCTCTTCGAGAGTCAGCTCGGTGTTGATGGACCGTTTGAGATCGTTCGTCGCCTTCCGGAACTCGGCCATGCCCTTGCCGAGAGTCCGTCCGATCTCTGGCAGCTTCTTGGGTCCGAAGATCAGAAGCGCCAGGACGAAGATGAAGGCAAGCTCGGTGAAACCTAGTGAACCCATGGCACCTCCAGGACCTCCGATCATCGAGCCTGGAACCGGGCGAAGTCAAGGGCAGGGGGTGGTACACTGACATCATGAGACGTTCATGGCGCATCGCAGCAATCGTCCTTTTCACTCTCGCCCTGGGGCTCGGCGGACTGCTGGGTGACCGGGTTCTCGCCGTCACCGACGAGACGCGGGACTCCCTCCGTCTCTATACCGAGCTGGTAAACGTGGCGCACGAGCGCTACGGCGCCGAGGTGAGCTACAAGGACCTCGTCTACTCGTCCGTCAACGGCATGCTCCGCTCCCTCGATCCGCATACGGCCTTCCTGAGTCCGGAGGCGTACGAGGGGATGCGCGAGAAGCAACAGACCAGCTTCTACGGCCTGGGCATCCTGGTGGGCGTCCGCAACGGCCAGCTCACTGTCATCTCGCCTCTCGAAGGCACCCCGGCCTCCCGCCTCGGCATCCAGGCGGGCGACGTCATCAGCACCATCGAGGGCGAGTCCACCGACTCCATGAGCCTCGACGAGGCCGTCGGCAAGCTCAAGGGGCCCAAGGGGACCCAGGTCAAGATCACCATCGTCCGCCGTGGGCTGGAAGAGCCCCTGGCCATGTCGGTGACCCGGGCCGAGATCCCCCAGACGACGGTGCGTCAGAAGTACATGCTCGACTCCACCACCGGCTACATCCAGCTCACCGAGTTCGCTCGCGGCACCGGCAAGGAGATGGCCGACGCCCTGGACGAGCTGAGGAAGAAAGGTATGAAGCAACTGGTGGTGGATCTCCGCAACAACGGCGGCGGGTTGCTCGACCAGGCCATCGAGGTGGCGGACCAGTTCCTCCCCGAGGGGAGCACGATCGTCCAGACCAAGGGCCGGACCCGCGACGCGTTCCAGTCCTACCGCGCTAGCGGCAAGTACCCGGCCCTCGACGTCCCCGTCGTGGTGCTGGTCAACGAGGGCACGGCCTCGGCCTCGGAGATCCTCTCCGGCGCCCTGCAGGACCATGACCGCGGCCTGATCGTGGGCACCCCGAGCTGGGGCAAGGGCCTCGTCCAGACCGTCTACAACCTCTCGTACGGGGCGGGCCTCGCGCTGACCACGGCCAAGTACTACACGCCGTCCGGCCGCCTGATCCAGCGCGACTACACCTCCTACTTCGACTACTACACCCATGCCGACGCCGGCTCCCCCGAGATCACCGGCAAGCCGGTGGATGAGAACGAGGTCTTCCAGACCGACCTGGGCCGCAAGGTCTACGGCGGCGGCGGCATCACGCCCGACGTGATCGTCAAGGACGAGGAGGCCACGCCGTTCGAGCAGTTCCTGCTCGCCCGCAACGCCTACCTGAACTTCGCGGTGGACTACGGCACCCGCAACAAGGTGACGGCCAACTGGAAGCCCGACGAGGAGAAGGTGATCGACGAGTTCAACCAGTGGCTGGTGAAGGAGAAGCTCGCCACTCCTGAGGAAGTCCAGAAGAACCTCACGCAGCAGGCCGTCCGCGAGCACTCGATGCTCCAGATCCGGGCCGAGCTGATGAACGCCGCGGCCGGCCAGGAGGCTCGCCACCGCACCCTCTCCCAGGGCGACAAGCAGCTCCAGGAGGCCATGAAGCTCTTCGAACGCGCCTCCACGATGCTCACCCAGCGCCGCGAGATGGGACCGAAGATCGAGCGCGGGAGCCAGACCAAGGGCCTGTAGGTCTCAGACCTGCTCAGGAACGTGAAAGGCCGGCGGCGACGCCGGCCTTTTTCATGCTCCCCTACCCCATCCTCTTAGCGTGTCTGCCGAGGCGCCCCTCGCGGAGCGCGCTCTCGATCTCCGGGATCACGCTTGCCGTGACCTCCGTGACGAGGGCGTCGACGTCAGCTTGCGTGGCTTGACGGCCAGGCCAGTGCCAGAGAGAGAACCAGCGCTGGAGCAAGGGGACCTGATAGAACACGTAGTGCAGCGGCAGGTGCGACGACCACACGTCCTCCGCGGGAACATGCCCGACCACCTCGTGGTCGAGGCCGGTCGACGGCACAAACCCCGCGCTGATCCGGAAGGCCGGTTTGCCATACCTTGGCAGTTGAAGCTCGACGAGGTCGAAGCCTGACTCGCGGGCCCGCCGCAATCTGCCGAACGGGTAGGCTGTGGAGAGCTCGCTTCTCTTTTCCTGATCGGTCAGCGCCACAGGCTCGAAGCCCTGGGCGTGGAGCGCGGGGAGGAGCACGTCGCGAAGACTCTCCTTCAGCCAACGCCTCTCAGGGTTGGCCAACGGACGATCTCCGGTCGAGCTTCCCCGCGCCCTCTCGTATCACTGGCAGGAGCAATCCCCTCCACCCAGACCGCTCGCCGCCCCCGCTCCGCCGCCGACAGCGCCACCGGCAGCCGCGCCGGCGCGATCGAAGAACGGATAACCCCAACGTTCGACCCGGTACGCGTCGCCCACCGCCGCCTGGGCACGCCGCTGCGCGGCCGTGAGCCCGCTCGTCCCGAACTTGGACTCGACGTAGTAGGTCCTGCCGGTGATCGAGCGCCATGTGCTGTCGACGATTGTCGTCTGACCTGGAATCGAGGTGGTTTGGCGGCCGATCATGGTGCTTCCCCTCAACGTGTTGTTGGCGACCGAGAGCGCCTCGCCGATCTGGCCCTTGGTGCCATTCGACAGGCCCCGGAGACCGCTGGTCAGAGCTCGTCCACCGAGACCTCCACCCAAAGCGCCCAGCGCGGCCGATCCGGCGACTTGCCAGGGGTCGATACAGCGCCAGTTCCCTCCGTGTTCTATCAATTGGGAGACCAGGTCGATCCCACCCCCGATCACACCGCCGATGACGAAGTTCCAGAACTCCCCGGTCGGATCGGTGTAGGAGAGAGGATCCCCGCCCACATAGGCATAGAGGTTGGGGCCACCCTGGAGACCGATCGGATCTTCGCTGATGAACCGGCCGAGGCTCGGGCTGTAATACCGCGCGCGATAGTAGTAGAGCCCCGTGCCGTCGTTCTCACGTCCCGTGTACTGGATCAGGCTGCCGCTCGTGTCGCCGCTGGCGATCGTGGCGCCGTACGGGTCGTAGCGGTATTCCGTCCGCGCGACGCCCGCGTCGTCGGTCAGCGCCAGCGCGCTGCCCAGGATGTCGGTCACGAATGTGCGCGGTCCCGCCGCGTCGGTACGCTGGAAGATCTCGTCGAGCTCGAAGCCGCGGAGCATCGTCGCCTTCACGGACGCGCCGGTGAGCTCCTGGGTGACGTTCGATCCGTCGTAGAGGAAGCTCGTGGTCGAGCCCGACAGGGTGGCGGAGCCGCGGCGCCCGAAGGCGTCGTAGCCGAAGCTCGCGGCCGCCCCTCCCGCGATGGTCCGCAGCCGGTTGCGCGAATCCCAGGTGTAGGTCCGGCTGCCGTCGCTCGTGAGATTGCCGTTGAGGTCGTACGCCAGCGTCGTCCCACCCCACGCGGTCACCCGGTTCGCCGCGTTGTAGGTGGCGCCGGCCACGGCGGCGGGCATGCTGCGCCGCGCCAGGCTGCCGCTTTCCAGGACGCGCCGCCCAGCGGCGTCATATTGGTACGCAAGGTCGCCGATCGCCACGCCGCCCCGCGTGTAGACGATCCCCGAGATCTGGCCCGCGTCGTCGTAGGTGTACTCGGCGACGATTCCGTTTGGCAGGTTCAGCGTCGTCCGGCGGCCCGCGTCGTCGTACCCGAAGCCCACCTGGACGGTGCCCTGCGTGATGCCGGTGAGCCGGTTGGCGTCGTCGTACGTGTAGGTGACGTCGGTCTGGCCGGGGATGGTGAGCCGCGTCCGGCGCCCGTTCGCATCGTAGGCGTAGCCGACGCTGCCCCGTGGGCCGGCCTCGGACACCAGGCGGTCGAGAGCGTCGTAGCCGCGCGTGATCGTGCCGTCCTGGGTGTCGACGATCTGGGTCAGGCGGTTGCCCGCGTCCCAGGTGTGGGTCACCGTCGCGTCCGGCGCGGTCAGCGATTGCCCCTTCTTCCCGCGCCCGAACTCGGCCGTCTTCAGACGATCGAGGGCGTCGTAGGTGAAGGTGGCGATCTTGCCGTTGCGTTCGGTGACCTGGGTCAGGTTGTTCATCCCGTCGTACTCATAGCTCTCGGTCTTGAGCAACGGATCGGTGATGGACTCCAGACGTTCCTTCGCGTCGTAGTCGAACTGGGTCACGCCGCCCCTGGCGTCCGTGACCCGCGTCAGGTTGCCGTTCGCGTCGTAGGTGTAGGCGGTGAAGGCGCCGAGCGGATCGGTGATTTTCGTGACCCGGTCGAGGCGGTCGTAGTCGTAGCGATAGCGGTTCCCCAATGAGTCGGTGAGCGCGAGAATCCGGCCCACGGAATCGGTGTACATCGACACCGCGCGCCCGAGGGGATCCGTGACGGCGATCAGGTCTCCGCCTTCGTAGGTGAACTGGGTGACGTTCCCCGTGGGGTCGGTCACCGTCGCCACCCTGCCGGTGGCGGTGTAGGAGAACCGGGCGACGTTGTCGAGGGGATCTTCGACCTCCGTGAGCTGGCCCAGCGAGTCGTAGCGGAGCTCCAGCACATGCCCGAGCGGGTCGGTGATCGACGTGAGCTGGTTGTATGTGGGGTCGTAGGTGAACGTCATCGTCACCGCGTCCGGCGTGCCGGCGAGCCGGGTCACGCTGGTCGCGTTGCCGCGGGCGTCGTACGTGAACGCCGTGCGCCGGCCGAGCGCGTCGGTGGTGGCCGTCTTCAGGTTCGTCGCGGGGTCCAGCTCATAGGTCGTCGTCTGCTGCTCGGGCTTGCCCACCGCGAACGTCTCGCTGGTCACGTACCCGCGCGTGTTGAAGACGAGCCGCCGCACGTTGCCGCGCGGATCGGTGATATCGGTCTGCGTCACGCGGCCGCTGCCGTCGAGCGTGTAGGCGAACTGGTACACACCCCCGTCGGAGAGCGTCTGGCGCTGCACGCGGCCGTTGGCGTCGTACACGTTGGTGACCATCAGCGTGCCGTTCGGCTTCTTCACCGTGGTCATGCGGTTCGACGTGTCGTAGCCGTACTCCTCGACGCCATCCTCCGGATTGGTGACCTTCCACAGCCGGCCCGAATTGTCGTAGTCGTACGTGACCACGCGGCCGCTGTTGTCGCGGGTTTCGCTGATCCGGTTGGACGTGTCGTAGGTGAAATCGATCGTCCGTCCGTCGGGCGAGGTCACCCGGGTGACGTTGCGATTGGAGTCGCGGTCGATCGTGAGCCGGTTGCCCCAGCGGTCGCGGTAGGAGAGGAGCGCCGCGGCCCGCGAGCTCGTGCAGCCCTCGCAGTCGGCGAAGTACATCTCGACGCCGTTCTTCAGGCGCAGGCGCCACTGACCGCCGACGTAGGAAATCACCGCGCCGTGGTATTCCGTCGGCGAGCTGGTGTGCTCATACACGGCGTCGGAGAAGCTCGTTCCCGGCGAGGTCCGCTCGAAACGGATGCGCCCGCCGTCCGAGAGGATCAGCTCCTGGTAGGTGTACGGCCAGATGTCTCCCACGGTAAAGACGTCGTACGGGTGGCTCGTACCGATGCCGAACGCGCGCGACGTCGTGTCCCGCGGGCGGTACGTCCTCGTCACCGCGATCGGAAGGGTGCCCGACAGCATCAGATCGGTGCGCGTGTGCAGGAAGAGCCCCGTATAGCAGTCCACGGGATCGCCGGCCTGCCCTTCACAGCCTCCCGGAGGCGGACCGTCAGGCGGCCCGTTGTTGGGGTTGGACACCATGGCGCCCGTGAGCTCGTAGATGGCCACGCCGGGATCGGGCACGACCTGCCGCCCGTCGGCGCTCACCTTGCCCTGCCCGTACACGTACCAGCCCTTGTCGACCGGGTCGTAGTTCCAGAAGTCGAGCACGGTGCCGGGCGCGGAGCCGTTGTAGTTGGGGTAGATGAGCCGGGCCCCCTGCTGACGGGTCGGATCGACGCTCTGCAGGTGCACGCCGCCGGGCTGGATCGTGAAGTAGACCGGCACGTCTCCGGTCGGCAGCGGGAAGGGGGCGCGGTCGACGGGGATCGGCGTGATCGACACCTCGGTCACCACGCGTCCGGCGCGGTCGCGCAGGACGGCGCCGGCCGGGATGCGCAGCTCGAGCCCCGGGATGTGGGGCGACGTCACCACCACCTCTTGCGTCGTCGGCGACGGGAAGCTCACCGCGTGCTGAGTGTTGATGCGGGGGAGCCAGATCGTGTACGGCAGCGCCGTGGTCTGACCCGCCACGATCATGATGCGCGCCTCGAACACGCCATAGGTGCGCCCGGGCCGGTTCGCGGTGCCGCCGTCGATCAGCAGGGTCCGGGTGCCGTCGGGCACGTCTTCGAGGAGGAACCGGCCGGTGTCGTCGCTGCGGACCTCGACGTCGCCGACCCGCAGGGTGACGCCTTCGGCGGGCTCGCCGTTGAACAGCAGCACCTGGCCGGCGAGCGCCGTCACGCCGGACTCGGCGGCAAGCGCGGGGAGCTGCTGGAGCGGAGAGGGCGGCCGGTGGGCGCGCCAGTCGCCGCGCATGTGCGCCGGCCCCGGAGTCCACTCCTCTTCGCCGGCGGTCTCGCCGACCGCTATCCTTCCGGGAGTCGTCTCCGCGGAGCCCGGCCGGTTGTTCTTCGGTCTCGCCGAGCCGTCCCCCTCCGTTTCGTCTTCATTCCCCGTCAGCGAGCGGGTCCGGAAGCCGGACGCGACGAACGGCAGCGGGTTTTCCTCCGGGTCCGCCGCGCCGTTGATGAAAAGCGTGTACTCGGTCGCGGGGAAGAGCTGCGCCTCCGGCGTGACGAAGAGCAGCATGCCCCCCTCGGCGGGGGTCACGCGCGCTTTCGTCGCGCCTCCCGGACCGAGCAGGGTGACCGTCTCCGTGTTCAGGCTCGCGACGCGGAGCGGCCTGGAGAACCGCAGGGCGATCATCGTGTCGAGGGCGACGCCGTCCGCGCCGTGGCGCGGGTAGATCGCCGCGACCTCGGGCGCGCCGGCGGGGACCCTGGCCCGCGCCGCGGCGGCCGCCTGCTCGGGCGGCGCGAAGCGCTGTTCCCGGGGCAGGAAGAGCTCGGGCGTCTTGACGGCCGCGCCGCTTCCGTCGCGGCCGCCGGAGACCAGGAGGTTCCCCGAGGGCAGGATGGAGACCGCATGCCCCCAGCGCGGGAACGCCAGCCGCTCCCCGAGCCGCTCGGCGCGCCCGGTCTTCGGGTCCCACACCTCGATCTCGGGCACGGGCTGGCCGGACGGCGAGACGCCGCCGAGGAAGAGCACACGCCCGTCCATCAGCACCGTGGCGGTGTGGCCGGCCCGGGCGCTCAGACCCGGATCCGCGACGGGCTCGAAGGCGAGCGTCGAGACGTCGAGGATCTCCGTGTTCCGTACGAAGGCTCCCGTCCTGTCGAAACCTCCGAACACCAGGACCCGCCCGTCGGGCAGCACCGTCGCCGTGTGGCGGCTGCGCGGCACGCCCGCGGCCTTTTCCGCGAGGGTCTCCCCCCGCTCGCCGGCGATGGCGAGGACCGACGCCGAGCTTCCCTCCCCGCCCAGCAGGAGCCACCGCCCGTCGGGCAGTTGCGTCACGCTGGCTCCAGGCGTCGCGGCGCCGAACGCCTGGCTCGCCAGCAGGACGGCCAGCAGGAAGGAAAACACGGCGGAATTCAGCGAGCGACGAAACGACGAGGTCATGATCAGTCCCTCTTCACGGCGTTCAGGTTTGCGGCTCGAGACACGGTGTCTGTTCCTGTCGTCACGGGCTGGTGATCGCGACATTGATGGACCCGATGTTGGTACCGGCCGGGTTGACGAGAATCGTGTAGGTGCCGGCCGCCGCGAGCGTCTGCGCGGACAGGTTGAAGCTTGCCCCGCTGGAGGTGGACGACGTCTGCGTGGTCCCGTCCGGCCTCCGCAGCGTGACGGTGACCGACCCCATCGTGTTGCCGGTCATCCTGACGGTGACCGCCTGCGAGGCGGAGCCGCTGAAGCTGACGACGGCGTTCTGGCCGGGCACCGTCGTGGTCAGCGCCGCCGCGGAACCGCCCACCGTGGCCGTCGCGGCCAGGTCGGCGGGGACGTCGTGGAGCGTCAGCGTGGCGGTGCCCACGTTCAAGCCGCCCGGATTCAGGGTGATGGTGTAGGTGCCGGCCGCCGGCAACGTCAACACGTCGGTGAAGTACGACGCGCCGCACTGAGAGGTCGCGGCGAGCAGCGCCGTGCCGTCCGGCTTCTGGATCGACACCGTGTTGCACGAGCTCTGGTCCAGGCCCCCGAAGGCCACGTTCAGGGACACCCGCTGGCCCACCGTGCCGCTGAAGGTCACCTGCGCGTTCTGACCCGGCGTCGTGATGGTCACCGGGGCCGCCGATCCCCCCGCGACGATGGCGGGCGAGGCGTCCGCCGGCACGTCGTAGAGCGTCAGCGTCGCCGTCCCCACGTTCATCGCGCCAGGGTTCAACGTGATGGTGTAGGTCCCGGTGGCGGTCAACGTGAGCAGGTCGGTGAAGTACGACGCCCCGCACTGAGACGTCGCGGCGAGCAGCGCCGTGCCGTCCGGCTTCTGGATCGACACGGTGTTGCACGAGCTCTGGTCCAGGCCCCCGAAGGCCACGTTCAGCGACACCCGCTGGCCCGCCGTGCCGCTGAAGCTCACCTGCGCGTTCTGACCCGGCGTCGTGATGATCACATCGACCGCCGAGCCGCCCGGGACGATGGCGGGCGACGCATCCGCCGGTACGTCGTAGAGCGTCAGGGTCGCCGTTCCCACGTTGAGCCCGCCAGGGTTCAGCGTAATGGTATAGGTCCCGGTGGCGGTCAGCGAGAGCAGGTCGGTGAAGTACGACGCGCCGCACTGAGACGTCGCGGCGAGCAGCGCCGTGCCGTCCGGCTTCTGGATCGACACGGTGTTGCACGTGCTCGTGTCCAGGCCTCCGAAGACCACGTTCAGCGATACCCGCTGGCCCGCCGTCCCGCTGAAGCTCACCTGCGCGTTCTGCCCCGGCGTCGTGATGGTCGCGCCGACCGCCGCTCCGCCCGGAACGATGGCGGGCGACGCGTCCGCCGGCACGTCGTAGAGAGTCAGCGTCGCGGTCCCGACGTTGGTGCCCCCGGGGTTGATCGTGATCGTGTAGGTCCCGGTGGCGGTCAGCGCGAGCACGTCGGTGAAGTACGTCGCGCCGCTCTGGCACGTCGCGGCGAGCAGCGCCGTGCCGTCCGGCTTCTGGATCGACACGGTGTTGCACGTGCTCGTGTCCAGGCCGCCGAAGGCGATGTTCAGCGACACCCGCTGGCCCGCCGTGCCGTTGAAGCTCACCTGCGCGTTCTGACCCGGCGTCGTGATGGTCACGGGGACCGCCGCGCCTCCCGGAACGATGGCCGGCGACGCATCCGCCGGGATGTCATGGAGGGTCAGCGTCGCCGTTCCCACGTTCATTCCGCCGGGGTTGATCGTGATGGTGTAGGTCCCGGTGGCGGGCAGCGTGAGCAGGTCGGTGAAGTACGTCGCGCCGCTCTGGCACGTCGCGGCGAGCAGCGCCGTGCCGTCCGGGTTCTGGATCGACACGGTGTTGCACGTGCTCTGGTCCAGGCCCCCGAAGGCCACGCTCAGCGACACCCGCTGACCCGCCGTCCCGCTGAAGGTCACCTGCGCGTTCTGGCCCGGCGTCGTGATGATCACATCGACCGCCGAGCCTCCCGGGACGATGGCCGGCGACGCGTCCGCCGGCACGTCGTAGAGCGTCAGCGTCGCCGTCCCGATGTTGGTCCCACCCGGGTTCACGATGATGGTGTAGGTCCCGGTGGCGGACAGCGCGAGCAGGTCGGTGAAGTACGTCGCGCTGCACGCCGACGTCTGGCTGTGCAGCGTCGTGCCGTCTGGGTTCTGGACCGACACGGCGTTGCACGTGCTGGTGTCCAGGCCCCCGAAGGCCACGTTCAGCGACACCCGCTGACCCGCCGTGCCGCTGAAGCTCAACTGCGCGTTCTGACCCGGCGTCGTGATGATCGCGTCGACCGCCGGGCTTCCCGGGAAGATGGCGGGCGAGGCGTCCGCCGGCACGTCGTAGAGCGTCAGCGTCGCCGTCCCGACGTTGGTCCCCCCGGGGTTGATCGTGATGGTGTAGGTCCCGGTGGCGGGCAGCACGAGCACGTCGGTGAAGTACGTCGCGTTGCACGCCGACGTCTGGTTGTGGAGCGTCGTGCCGTCCGGATTCTGGATCGACACGGCGTTGCACGTGCTGGTGTCCAGGCTCCCGAAGGCCACGTTCAGCGACACCCGCTGGCCCGCGTTGCCGGTGAAATTCAACTGCGCGTTCTGGCCCGGCGTCGTGATGATCGCGTCGACCGCCGGTCCTCCCGGGACGATGGCGGGCGACGCGTCCGCCGGAATGTCGTAGAGCGTCAGCGTCACGCTCTCGACGATGAGATCCCTGGGGTTCACCGTGATGACGTAGACGCCGGTGGCGGGCAGCACGCGTACGTCGGTGAAGTACGTCGTCGAACAGGTCAGCGTCGAGCTCAACAACGCCGTGCCGTCCGGGTTCTGGATCGACACGTCGTTGCACGTGGCCCCGAAGCTCACTGTCAGCGACACCCGCTGACCCGCCGTCCCGCTGAAAGTCGCCTGAATGTTCTGACCGGGCGCCGTCGTGGTCAACGTCACCGGCGCGCCGCCCGGAACGATGGGGGACGCCGCATCCGGCGGGACGTCGTAGAGCGTCAGCGTCACACTGCCGACGATGGTATCCCTGGGGTTCACCGTGATGACGTAGACGCCGGTGGCGGGCAGCACGCGCACGTCGGTGAAGTACGTCGTCGAACACGTCAGCGTCGGGCTCAGCAACGCCGTGCCGTCCGGGTTATGGATCGACACGTCGTTGCACGTGGCCCCGAAGCTCACTTTCAGCGACACCCGCTGACCCGCCGTCCCGCTGAAGCTCACCTGCATGTTCTGACCGGGGACCGTCGTCGTCACCGTCACCGGCGCGCCGCCCGGAATGATCGGGGCCGCGGCGTCGGCCGGCACGCTGTGGAGCGTCAGCGTCGCGGTGCCGGTCGCGGTGCCGGCCGGATCGAAGGTGATCAGGTAGGTGCCGGCGACGGGAAGGACCTGCAGGTCGATGAATCCCGACGCGCTGCACGCCGAGGCCGAGGCCAGCAGGGCCCCGTCGGGCCGGCGGATCGAAAACGCGTCGCAGCTTCCACCGGACAGGCCGGTCCCGAGGCTGACGCCCAACGCGATCCGCTGGCCGGCGGCCCCGTCGAAAAGGATCATCCCGATCTTGTTGGCCACGGTGATCGGCACGGCGAGGGTGTCGCCGATGTTCATCCTGCCGGTCACCTCGACGTCGGCGGCCGTGTACGGGGACGGCGGCACGTAGAAGTCGCCGGCGCTGACCGCGCGCCCGTTGGGCGTGGTGACCGAGAGGTGGCCGGAGGTCGCGGTGGACGGGACCACCGCCCCGATCGTCGTCGCGGTCGCCGAGCTGACGGCGCCGAGATTTCCATTGAAACTGACCTTGTTGCCGCCGGCCGCCGTCTCGAAGTTCGTGCCGGTGATGGTCACGGCGCTGCCGGCCGTGCCGATCGCAGGCGTGAAGCCGCTGATGGTGGGCGCGGTGCCTGGTCCGACGACGAACGAGGCGGCGCTGACCGCGGTCCCGGCCGGCGAGGTGACGCGGATCGGTCCGGTCGTGGCGCCGGCCGGTACCACCGCCACCAGTTGGTTGGGCGTCGCGGACACCACCGTCGCGGCCACGCCGTTGAAGGTCACGGCGTTGCTGGCCGCGGTCGCGCTGAAGCCCGCGCCCGTGACGGTCACCTGCGTGCCGGCGGGGCCCGAGTTCGGGCTGAACTCGAGGATCGACACGGCCGCGCTCCCCCGCGCGACCGACACGATGTTGCCGAGGGAATCGTACGTGTACGTGGTCGTATTGCCCGACGCGTCCACGACGCCGACGAGCCGGCCGGCCTCGTCATATGCGTAGGTGAAGGGAGGGGTCTGCGCCCCGAGCATGCCTGCGAGCCCGAGCACGACCACCGCGAGGACGACGCAACGTAAGCCAGCCGAACGTAACCACGGACGCAGCATGGGGGCACCCTTTGGCCGGTTGACGGCCTGCCAGAGAAAACCGGATGACTACTAACTTAACAGCTAGTATAGAGACATGCGGATAACTGTCAAGCCCCGCGTCGCGGTCACTTGGGGGGAGACAATTTCGGGGAGGGCAACCCGCGGCTCGTGAGCGCCTCCAGGAAGGCCACCAGGTCGGCCTTCTCCCGCGGCGTGAGGATCAGCGGCCGTCCCGACTCCAGGCCCCGGTAGTACACCTCGCGCTCCACCGCCTCCCCGAGCGTCGGCACGCTGCCGTCGTGCATGTACGGCGCGGTCAGCGCCACGTTGCGCAGGGTCGGCGTCCGGAAGCGGCCGATGTCCAGGGGCTTGAGGGTGACCGCGAACCGCCCGAGAGCCGCGATCTCCGGATCGCTGATGATGCTGCGGTCGCGTTCGCTCGGGGACAGGAGCACGAGGCGCGTCGCCCGGTCGGCGAGCCCGGGTTGCGCGCTCGCCCGCCCGATGCCGAGGGTGTGGAAGGCGTTGTCGGTCAGGAGGGCGTCCTTGTCGCCGATCGTGTGGCAGGCGGTGCAGCGCGCCCGGCCCGTGAACAGGCCCAGGCCGCGGACCTGGGCGTCCGACAGGGCGCTCGGGTCGCCGCCGTACTGGTAGCGGTCGAACGGCGAATCTCCCGCCACCAGGGTGCGCTGGAACGCCGCCAGGGCCTTGCCGACGTGCTCCAGCCGGATCGCCTCGGGGACGACGCCGAAGGCGGCGCGGAACCCGGCCGCGTGCGCGGCGTCGGCCCGGACCCTGGCGAGGACCTCGTCGTGGCTGCCGAGGCCGTGCTCGACGGGATTGACCAGCGGGTCCCCCGCCTGCTCCTCCAGGCTCCCGCGCCGGCCGTCCCAGAACATGGAGGTGAGATAGGCGCTGTTGAGCAAGGTCGGCGCATTGCGCGTCCCGTCCTGCTGCCGCACCCCCTGGGCCACGCTTCGCCCGTCGGTGAACGCGCGCTCTGCCTGATGGCAGGTCGCGCAACTGACCTGGCCGTCCGCGCTCAGGCGCTTGTCCTCGAACAGGGCGCGCCCCAGCGCGACCTTCTCCGGCGTCTGCGGGTTGTCGAGCGGGAAGTGGATGGCGGGCAACCCGAGCGTGGGCCGCGCCCCCGGAGCCGCCCGGCCGGCCAGCGAGCCGGCGATCACCAGCCCACCCGCCACGGCCACGGCGAGCCACCGGCGGCCGATCCATTCTTTATAGCCTTTCACGAATTCAGTGTAACACCCCGCCGTATGCGGGCTGTTATGCTCCGCTCCGCCGCACCCGATCTCAGCCGGACGTTTCCCAGGGAGGATTTCCTATGCCCCGCAGGCCCAATTTCATGATCGTCATCACCGACCAGCAGAGCGGCCATCCGTACTGGCCCGATGGATGGGAGGAGAAAAACCTCCCGGCGATGCGCTGGCTCCGCGAGCACGGCGTGAGCTTCGACCGCGCGATCACTAACTCCTGCACCTGCTCGCCGGCCCGCGTCACCATGCTCACCGGCCTCTACCCCGCCCAGCACGGCGTCACCGAGGTCCTGGAGTTCGACAACGTCATGCCGGTCCTCGACGACGTGAGCGGGGGCTCTCTCTCCACCCAGCAGTTGGCCATGAACATCAAGGAACGCCGGCAGCGCATCATGCCGAGCAACATCCAGAACCTCGCCAAAATCCTCAAGACCGCGGGCTACAACGTCGTCTTCAAAGGCAAGTGGCACCTCACCAAGCCCGCCAACTACGTCCCTTCGCTGGGCCAGAAATACTGGACCGAAGCGGACGTCAAGGAGCTCGCCGAGCGCTACGGCTTCGACGGCTGGTCCATGCCCGACGCGGGCGACAACATGGCGGTCGCCAACATGGGCGGCGGCGACATCAAGAACGACCAGCGCTTCATCGACGGCCACGGCCAGGCCGCCAAGTACGGCGAGGTCCCCTACGGCCCGCTGGAGCTCGAAAGCGCGCTCCATTTCCTCAAGACCTACGATTCCGACAAACCTTTCTGTCTGATCCTCTCGCTGGTCAACCCCCATGACGTGCTCGCCTATCCGGGCACGGGCGGCGCGACGACCTCGGACGGCCAGCTCCTCTATCAGGCCGGGGGCTACAAGGACGAAGATTTCATGCACCTGCCGATCGACCGGCCGCCGACCTGGAACGAAGACCTCTCCAGAAAGCCGCGGGCGCAGTCGCAGTTCCGGGTCCTGGCCAACCTCGGCAACGGACCGATCACCGCCGATGATGAAAAGTCACAGCTCGGCTATTGCCGCTTCTACGCCTATCTGTGCAGGCACGTGGACCTGCAGATCGAGCAGGTGCTCAGGGGACTCCAGGAGTCGCCCTACTTCGACAACACCTTCATCGTCCGCCTGAGCGATCACGGCGACATGGCGATGTCGCACGGGCTCCAGCGGCAGAAGATGTACAACATCTACGAGGAGACCCTCAACGTCCCCTTCGTGATCTCGCATCCTCACCTGTTCAAAGGCGGCGGCCACCGGACCGACTCCCTGGCCAGCCTGATCGATCTCTTGCCGACGCTGTCGAACCTCGCCGGCGTCCCGGATCTCGACCGCTGGGTCTTCAAGGGCAAGGACCTGACGCCGATCCTTTCGAATCCCCGGGCGGAGGTGCAGGACTTCCTCCACTTCACCTACGAGGACCTCTACTTCTACGCACCCTCGGCGAACCACATCCGCGCGATCGTCGAGAAGCGCTGGAAGTACGCGGTCTACTTCGACATCTTCACGGATCAGCCCTTCGAATACGAAATGTACGATCTTGCCGTGCCGCGCGATCAGCGGGAGGTGGTGAACCTCGGTCATGTGGACACGCCCGTTTCGGACGAGATCAGAGCCGAGCGCGAGCGCCTGCACCAGAAGCTGATCCATGTGATGGAGATCCTGGGAACGACGCCGCACGGGATCGTGTGGCCGGAACATTGGGGAGAGCAGCGTAGGTAGTCGTTCTACAAGCACGAACAGGCTATGGAACGATCTTGCCCTCTTTCACAAACCGTGAGATCCGCTCGCAACAAACCTTCACGGCTGCCGTACCTCAAGACGCCGGCTTTGAGCCGGTTGTCGAAAGGAGCAGATCAGTGAAGAAAGAGATGAAAAAGCTTTCGTTGTTCAGAGAAACGATCATTCATCTGACGCAGCAGGACCTCGGCAAGGTGAAGGGAGCCGCGTGGTCGGACGACAGCGTGTGCCCGACCACGGCGCCGTCCGAAAGACGGCCCTGCAACTGAGGTGGATCAGAGCTGTAGACGCACCCGGCCGGTCGTGTACCGGCCGGTGCCGTTATTGCCGGTGACGATGAGCTCGTAAGGCACGCCGCGGCTGAGCTGGAACGCCGGCGCCGGAGGAACGACGTTGTCGCCGGCGCGAAGGTCGAGCTCGCAGATCCCGGTGTCCTCGGGATCGCGGACCTGCCACACGGTTTTTCCGTTGGTTGTGTCCACAAGCTGGAGGTTGCGAACGCCGACGCAGTACTCGCCCAGAAAGTGGAGGTCCACATGGGCGCCGTAATCGCGCTGCTCGACGCGGATGGAAGGTGGGCCGAAAAAGAATTTGTAGGCTACAAAGCCGGCTACTGTGAGCACCACCAGCGAGCAGCCTAGGAAGAATTTTCGTTGGATCATTGGTCAGAAGGCAAGGACCTAAACGACATAAAGGACCTAAAGGACTCAAAGGACGGCAACGCTGCGTCCTTCAGGTCGTTTATGTCCTTTAGGTCCTTACTCGTCCTCCCCCCGCACCTCATCGATCTCCATGAAGTAATCCGGCTTCACCAGCACCTCGCGGGGCTTGCTGCCCTGGGAGGGGCCGAGGAGGCCGTCGCGCTCCATCATGTCGATCAGGCGGGCGGCGCGGGAGAAACCGATCCGCATGCGGCGCTGGAGGAAGCTGGCGGAGGCCTGGCGCTCGGCCACCACCAGACGGGAGGCCTCGTCGTAGAGCTCGTCGTCGTTGTCGCCGCCGTCGCCGCCAGGCCCGTTCTCGCTCTCGGGGGCCTTGAGGACGTCGGGGTCCAGCTCCGGCTTGCCCAGCTTCTTCAGCCAACGGATCAGCGCCGCCGTCTCCTGCTCGGAGATGTAGGCGCCGTGCAGACGCATGACGCGCGAGGAGCCGGGCGGCATCATCAGCATGTCGCCCTTGCCCAGGAGCTTCTCCGATCCCACTTGATCGAGAATGGTCCGCGAGTCGTGGCGGCTCGCCGTGGCGAAGGAGATGCGGCAGGGGAAGTTCGCCTTGATGGTGCCGGTGAGTACGTCCACCGAGGGGCGCTGCGTGGCCACGATCAGGTGGATGCCCACGGCGCGGGCCATCTGCGCCAGCCGGGCGATGGCGGTCTCCACGTCCGAGGAGGAGACCATCATCAGGTCGGCCAGCTCGTCGATCACCACCACGTAGTAGGGCAGCGGCTTGAGGTCGGCGGCGGTGAAGAGACCCTCGCCGCCCTCGGAGAGCGAGAGGCGCTTCTGCGTCTCGGGGTCGGAGATCGCCCGGTTGTAGTAGGCGATCGAGCGCACGTGGACCTCGGCCAGCAGGCGGTAGCGGCGCTCCATCTCGGCCACGGCCCAGCGCAGGGCGTTGGCGGCCTTCTTGGGGTCCACCACGACCTCGCACTTGAGGTGCGGGATGTCCGCGTAGACGCCCAGCTCGATGCGCTTGGGGTCGATGAAGATGAACTGCACCTCGTCGCGCGTGGCCTTGTAGAGGATCGAGGTGATCATGCTCTGGAGGCCCACGCTCTTGCCCGCGCCGGTGGCGCCCGCCACCAGCAGGTGGGGCATGGTGGCGAGGTCGGCGAAGTAGGGCTCGCCGTGGATGTCGGTGCCGATTGCCATGGTGAGCACCGAGGGCGACTTGCGGAAGCGCTCGTCCGCCAGCATGTTGCCCAGGCGGATGATCGAGCGCTCCTTGTTGGGCACCTCGATGCCCAGGGTGGAACGGCCGGGCATGCGGTCGATGCGCACGGACTCGGCCTTGAGCGCCAGGGCGAGGTCGTCCTGGAGGTTGACGATCTGGCTGACCTTGACGCCCGGGGCCGGCTGGAACTCGAAGACGGTGATGACCGGGCCGGGGCTGATGGCCTCGACGGTCCCTTCGACCCCGAACTCGGCGCAGCGGCTGCGGATCGCCTCGCCCAGGCGGACCAGCTCGGCCTGGTCCAGGGCGCTCCGGGAGTCGCTCATCTGGAGGAGGTTGACGGGCGGCAGCGTGCCGGGGGCGATCTCGGCGGCGAACGGCAGTTGCGTCTGGGGCGCCTTCGGGGCGCGGGGCCGGGGCGGCGCGCCGGGCACGGCCGGCAGCGGCGAGGGCATCGACGGGAAATCCTCGTCCGCCTCGGTTTCCGTCTCGGGGGAGCTGACGCGGCGGATCGAGAAGTCCGCCTCGCCTCTCTTCTCCAGGACCCGGGCCGGACGGAGGGGCAGGTCGATGCGGTCCGGAGGCGGCGCGCCCAGCGACACGGAGGCGGCGGCCATGGAGGGCCGGTGGGCCTCGGGGGTGGCCTTCTTCCGCTGGCTCTCCTTCTCCTCGGCGACCCGCTGGAGGTGCTTGGTGATGACGCGCCGCCGGCTCTTCTCCTTCTCGCGCCGCTCGTGCCGGCGCTCGCGGGCGAGCGTCCATTTCTGCCACGTCTGCCGCAGGCGGTCGCGCCAGGCGGCGAGGAGATCTCCCAGGGTGGACTGGACGGCCAGGGCCGTGCCGCAGGCCACGCAGGAGAAGAGCACGATGAGGGTGCCGGCGAGGTTGAAACGGGACTGCAGGAATCCCGCGAGCAGCTCGCCGAAGGCGCCGCCGGCCGAGATCTTGCCGCCGAGCCAGGCCATCTGGCCGAGGCCGACCTCCAGCAGGGCCGGCACGGAGGCGAGCAGCAGGCCCGCGCCGAAGCCGCGTCCCACGACCTTGGCGGCGCCCCGCTTGCGCAGCCGCCGCCAGCCGGCCATCAACAGGAAGACGGGAACGAGCAGGCAGGTCAGCCCGAGGAACCCGAAGGCCAGCGCGGAGATGTGCGCGCCCACCGCGCCGATCCAGTTCTCGGGCCGGACGTTGTCGTCGACATGGTGCAGCACGCTGGGGTCTTGCGGGTGATGGCTCCCGAGGCTGACGACCAGGAACACGCCGGCGGCCAGGAGCACGAGCCCGAGGATCTCGTTCCCCTTCTCCGGAGAGAGCGTCGGCCTCTCGGGTGTCGTGCTCTTCTTGCGGACGACGGCGACGGACATGGCGGTTCTAGAAATTAGATGAGATCTCGCCTGACAAGTACGCTTGAAGTCTAGCATATCGGGGAGGTTGGCCCTGGGGAGCGCGTCCCCGGCGCGCCGGGTTGCAACCGCGGTAGCCCCACCCGCCCCGGGTTGAAACCCGGGGCTAGGCTCCCTTGTCCCTGACGGGACGGCTAAATCAGCTTGCCTCTATACTCCCTCCATGAACCTCGAGGCCTTCCCCGGCGGCGATCTGGTCCAGGAGGGCCTGGCGGATCTCGCCCGGGGCGTCGAGGATTCCATCCCCGCCCTGCTGGTCCTGATCGGCGCCCCCAGGCTTCGCCGGATCGGACTCCCCGTGCCGGCGACGGCGATCCCCATCCCGGAGCACCGGCTCTACGAGAAGCTGGCGGAATCCGACCCGAGATCGGCCCACTCCCGGTACAACGCCCTGATCCGAAGGCTCGTCAGCTTCGCGCGAGCGGCTGCATGCGTGGACCTGTAGATTCGGACAAGGTCCGCCGTCTCATGAGGGAACTGGGGCGGGAGGCGGAGAAGGATATCCGCCTCTACTTCACGGGCGGAGCCACCGCCGTGCTCCTGGGGTGGCGCGCGAGCACCGTCGATGTGGACGTCAAGATGGACCCTGAGAGCGACCGGCTGTTCCGCGCCTTTCGACAGCTCAAGGAGAAGCTCGCCATCAACATCGAGATGGCGGCGCCGGACCAGTTCATCCCCGAGGTTCCCGGATGGCAGGACCGCAGCGCCTTCATCGCCCGGGAGGGCCGGCTATCCTTCTACCACTACGACTTCTACTCCCAGGCCCTGGCGAAGATCGAACGAAGCTTCGCCAAGGATCTGGAGGATGTACGCCAGATGATCGCGCGCGGCCTCGTTGATCCCGGGGAGTTGCGCCGCCGCTTCGAGCAGATCGAGCCCCAGCTCTACCGCTATCCCGCGATCGATCCCGCCGATTTCCGAAAGGCTCTGGAAGCCATCCTGTCCGAGTAGGAGCTGTTTCGAGGCTTGACGAAGTTGTTTTTCACTGGGCAGCCGCCGCCCGGTGACAAGGAGTCTTATTTTTCACCGGGCAGCCGTCGCCCAGTGAAAAATCGCCGCGAATTTCACTGGGCGGCCGCCGCCCAGCGATGGTACAGGCCTCTCCCCGCGAAAATGACGCCCTTTATGACCCTGGGAAGCTGTTTTTTTCACCGGGCGGCTGTCGCCCAATGAAATTTGGCGTGCTTTTTCACTGGGCGGCCGCCGCCCAGTGAAAAAGAAGGCCATTTTTCACTGGGCAGACGCCGCCCGGTGAACCGCGGCGCTCCCCACGGGATGCGCGCCGTCATTCACCGGTTTCGGGCGTCTCCACTTTGCGGGGCTTCTTCTTGTAAGCCCGCCGCGGCTTCAGACCGAACTGGACGAGCTGTTCGCCCTTGTATCCGTAGCGGCTCTTGATTCCGTAGCGCATCCGCACGGCGATCTCGCGGCCCCCTTCCTTCGTTGCGTCCAGATCCCGGGTGACCTGCTGCTTCGCGGCGGTGAGCGCCATCTGCTCGGACTTGAGCTGCTTGACCCGCTCGACCAGCGCTCGGAGCTTCTCGCGATCCTCGGCGAGATAATCCAGCTCGGCGGCGTTGGACTCCGAAGCGGCTATCAACCGCTCCCACTGAAGGATGGTCTTGGCGACGGATTCTTTGGACATAGTCTGTGGCGAGATGATGCGGCGGGGCGGGGGCGGTGTCAATGCGGAGGCGTAGCCCGCCACTCCCGGTAGATCTCCACCATCTCCCCCAACCCCAGCACCTCCGCCCGCGCCTTGTCGGGGATCCCCACCGCCTTCAGCACGGCCTCGGCCCGCTCCCTGCCCCAGGCCGCGGCCAGGGAGTTCCTCACGGTCTTCCGCCGCTGCGCGAAGGCCTGCCGGAGCAGGGCGACGAAGGGCTTCATCTCGCCCTCCGGCAGGGGCGGCGGCCGCAGCTCCAGGCCCACGAAGGCGCTGTCCACCTTGGGCGGGGGACGGAAGCTGCCGGGTTTCACCTTGCCCAGGAGGCGCGGCCTGGCCCAGGCGGCCACGATCAGGCTGAAGGAGCCGTAGGCGTCCGTGCCCGGGGCGGCCACGATGCGGTCCGCGACCTCCTTCTGGACCAGGAAGGCGGCGCGGGGGATGCGCGCGTGGTGCGGCAGCAGGTCCTCGATGATCGCCGTCCCGACGTTGTACGGCAGGTTGCCGGCCACCAGGGTCGGCGCGGGGAGGCGGTCCCAGGCGATCTGCAGGGCGTCGCCCACCACCAGCGTCAGGCGCGGGTCCGGTAGGCGGCGGCGCAGGGCGGCGGCCCAGTCGGGGTCCAGCTCCCAGCCCAGCACCCGGGCTCCCGCGGCCAGCAGCTCGGCGGTCAGCACGCCGCCGCCGGGACCGATCTCCAGCACCCGCTTCCCCTCCGGGTCCAGGAAGTGGACCAATGGACGGGTGAGGGCGCCGTCCACCAGGTGGTGCTGACCCAGAGCCTTCTTCAAGATGGGCTTGCGCACGCGGAAACGGTATCAGAGATGTGCCAATTTGGCCTGCGGCGGCCCCGAACCAGGGCTCCGGCTCCCCGGTTCCCCAGGGGAAAGCTCCATGGCACCCCCCTTGCACTTTCGGGCCTCGGAGCAACTATGAATGCGGAAATCGCGACACTGAACCGCGACCTCGAGCGGGAAACTCATACCCTCAAGCGCGTGGAGGCCGAGCTGCGGCAGGGTGATCGTCGGGCAGGACTACCTGCTGGACCGCCTGCTGGTGGGCCTGCTCTCCCGCGGCCACGTGCTCATCGAAGGGGTGCCGGGGCTCGCCAAGACCCTGGCCGTCAAGACGCTGGCCCAGACGCTGGCGATCGACTTCCAGCGCATCCAGTTCACCCCCGACCTGCTGCCGGCCGACCTCGTCGGCACGCTGATCTACGACCAGCGCACCGGCGACTTCCTCGCCCGCCGCGGCCCGGTGTTCACCCACCTGCTGCTGGCGGACGAGATCAACCGCGCGCCCGCCAAGGTGCAGTCGGCCCTGCTGGAGTCCATGGAGGAGCGGCAGGTCACCCTCGGCGACCGCAGCTACCACCTCCCCGAGCCGTTCATGGTGCTGGCCACCCAGAACCCCATCGAGCAGGAGGGCACCTACCCGCTGGCCGAGGCGCAGGTGGACCGCTTCATGATGAAGCTGAAGGTCACCTATCCCACGCGGAGCGAGGAGAGCGAGATCCTCGACCGCATGCTGGTGGCGCGCGAGCTGAAGGCCGCCCCGGTGCTCGACCGGGAGCACCTGCTGGCCCTGCGCGACGTGGTCGACTCCGTCTATCTCGACGCCAAGATCAAGGGCTATATCGTGGACCTGGTGATCGCCAGCCGCGAGCCCCGAGCGGCGGGCCTGCCGGACCTCGCCGACCTGATCGCGTTCGGCGCCTCGCCGCGGGCCACGCTGTTCCTGGCCCGCGCCGCCAAGGCCCTGGCCATGGTGCGCGGCCGCGCCTACGTCATCCCCGAGGACGTCAAGGAGCTGGCTCCCGACGTGCTCCGCCATCGCATCGTGCCGACCTACGAGGCCGAGGCCGAGGAGATCACGACGGACGCGCTGGTCGCGCGCCTGCTCGACCGGATCCAGGTCCCCTGATCCACCGGAGGCCCCAGAGATGTTCGGTCTTCTGCGCCGCCGCAAGCCGCCCGTGCCTGCGCCCGTGAAACGGTCCGCCAGCGGCAACCTGCCGGCGGATCTGATGAGCAAGGTGCGGCGCATCGAGATCGCCACCAACCGGCTGGTGGACCAGGGCGTGGCCGGCGACTACCACTCGGTGTTCAAGGGGCTGGGGATGGAGTTCGCGGAGGTGCGCCCCTACCAGCCCGGGGACGACGTGCGGACGATCGACTGGAACGTCACCGCCCGCATGGGGGCGCCGTTCGTCAAGAAGTACGTCGAGGAGCGGGACCTCACGGTCTTCCTGGTGGTGGACGTCTCGGGCTCGCCTCTCCTTCGGCTCGCGGGCGATCCTCAAGCGCGAGCTGGCGGCGGAGATCGCGGCCCTGCTGGCCTTCGCGGCGGTGCGCAACCAGGACCGCGTCGGCGCCGCCCTGGTGAGCGACCGGCTGGAGCTGTTCCTGCAGCCGCAGCGCCGGCGCACCCACGTGCTGCGCCTGGTGCGCGAGATCCTCGACCGTCCGGCGCAGGGCGGGACGGACCTGGAGCGCGGACTGCACGCCGTGCTCGCCACGCTGAAGCGCCGCTCCGTCCTCTTCGTCATCTCGGATTTCCTCGGCTCTCCCTTCACCCGCGGCCTCAAGGCCGCCGCCGCCCGTCACGACCTGGTCCTGGTGGAGATCGTGGATCCGCGGGACCAGGAGATCCCCGCCGTCGGCCCGGTGGTGCTGCGCGACGCCGAGACCGGCCGCCTCGGCGTGGTCAGCGGCAAGCGCCACGCCCGCCGTCACGCCGAGCAGCGCGGCAGGGAGCGCGAGGACCTCGCCCGCCTCGCCCGCAAGCTCGGCGTCGACCGCCTGGAGCTGCGGACGGACCGGCCGTACATCAACACGCTGCTGGCGTTCTTCGAGCAGCGGAAGAAGAGGATGGGGCGGTGAGAATGCTCCCCCTCTTCCTCCTGATCGCGCTCCCCCTGGCCGCCCAGCAGCCGGCGCCCGCTCCGGTCGCCGTCACCCTGGAGCCGGCGACGCTCACCGTGGGCGATCCCGTTCAGACCATGATCGCGCTGGAAGTACAGACGGCGGAGCTGACGGGCCCTCCGCGGTTCCCGGCCTGGGGGACGACGTGGGGCGAGGCCGAGGTGCTGAAGGCGGGCCATCCGGTCAAGGTCTGGGAGCGGGACGGCAAGGCCCGGTGGCGAGCAGCGCCTGACGCTGGCCGCGTTCCGGCCGGGCAAGGTGGCGCTGCCGCCGGTCGAGGTCGCCGTGCCCTTCGAGACGCGCACGGTCAAGGCGCGGACAGCCGACGGGCTGGCCCTGGAGGTGCGCTCGGTGCTGCCGAAGGACGAGCACAACCCGCGGGCGAAGCCGGCCGCGCCGCCGGTCTCGCTGCCCCTGGGCGAGCGGTTCTGGTGGACGGCGGCGAGCCTCGGCGCCCTCTGCCTCCTCCTGGGATGGCTGCTGTTCCGCCGCCGGGCCCAAGCGGCGGCGCCCGCGGTTCCGGCGCTGCCGCCGTTCGAGGAGCTGGCGGCCGCGCTGGACCGGCTGGCCGCCGAGCCCTCGGCGCTCCGCCTGCACACCGGTCTGAGCCTGGCCACTGCGGCGCTATCTCGCCCGCCGGCTCGCCTTCCCGGCCGCTGGAGAGCACCACCAGCGAGATCCAGCGCCAGCTCCTGTCGCGCCGCATCCCCGGTCCGGTGGCCCGGCGGACGGTGGAGCTGCTGCGCGCCTGCGACCTGGTGAAGTTCGCCCGCCAGGCGGTGGGCGAGGCACAGACCCGCGAGCGGCTGGAGACGGCGCGCCGGCTGGCCCATGAATACGAGGTCTACCTGGCGCCGCGCGAGCCCGAGAAGCTGGAGGCGGCGGGATGACGGAGCTGCTGCGCACCTTCCCGCATCTCGCCAGCCCGGCCTGGCTGCTGCTGCTGCTGGCGCTGCCGCTGCTCGCCTGGTCGCACCACCGCCGCGCCGGCTCCGGCGCCCTCACCTACAGCCGCCTGCCCGCCGGAGCGGTCCAGCGGCTCCTGGCGGCTCCACCTGCCGTTCTACGCCCGCCTCCTCGGCCCTCGCCTGCCTGGTCGCTGGCCCTGGCCCGCCCGCAGCTCGGCTATGCCTGGGAGGAGAGCCTGACCGAGGGGATCGACATCCAGATCGTGCTCGACATCTCCGGCAGCATGGGCGCCGAGGACTTCCAGCCCAAGGACCGCCTCACCGTGGCCAAGCAGGTGGTGCGCGACTTCGTGGCCGGCCGGCCCGGGCGACCGCATCGGCCTGGTGGTCTTCTCCGGCGCCGCCATGACCCGGGCGCCCCTGACCACCGACCGCGAGATGCTCGACGCTGCTGATCGACTCCATCGAGCTCAACTCCCTGCCGGACGGCACCGCCATCGGCGTGGCCCTCGCCAGCGCCGCCGCGCGCCTCAAGGACAGCCCGGCCAAGACGCGGATCATCGTGCTGGTCACCGACGGCGTCAACAACGCGGGCGAGATCGATCCCGTCTCGGCCGCGGCGGTCTGCCAAGGGGCTGGGGATCAAGGTCTACACCGTCGGCGGTCGGCTCGGGAGGCATGGTGCCGGTGCCCCTGCCGGTCCAGGACCCGGTGACCGGCCGCCGGACGATCCAGCGAAGGATGATGAACGTGCCGGTGGACGAGCCGCTGCTGCAGGAGATCGCCGCGCGCACCGGCGGGCAGTTCTTCAAGGCCACGGACCGCGAGAGCCTGCGCGGCGTCTTCGCGGAGATCGACCGCCTGGAGAAGACGCCGCTGCAGGTCAAGCGCTACGTCCGCTACCGGGAGGCCTTCCCGCCGCTGGCCTGGGCGGGGCTCTCGCTGCTGCTCCTCCCCTTCGCCGCCGCCGGCCTGCAGGTGACCGCCGAGCCATGAGCTTCGCCGATCCCACCCTCCTCTGGCTGGCCCTGCTCGCCCCGCTGGCGGCGGCGGCGGCGGCGTGGCTCTGGCGCCGGCGCCTGCGCGCGGACGCCGCCTGGGCCTCGCGCGGCCTCTGGGACCGCCTGCTCCCCGCCTACGCGCCGCGCCGGCTGGCCCTGTCGGTCGCCACGCCTGGCCCTGGCCGTGCTGGGCGCCTCGCTGGCCCTGGCCCGGCCGCGCTGGGGGGCCGGCGAGCAGACGGTGGAGCGCAAGGGGGTCGACGTGGTCTTCCTGGTGGACTCGTCGCTCTCGATGGGGGCGCAGGACGTCTCCCCCTCCCGCCTGTTCGTGGCCAAGTCGCTGGTGCGGCGCATGGCCCGCGACATGCCCGGCAACCGCGTGGGGCTGGTGCAGACCGAGGGGGACGGGCGTGGTCCTGGCCCCGCTGACCCTGGACGGCGCCGTGCTCGACCTGCTGCTCGACACGGTGGAGCCCGGGCTCGCTGCCCGACGCCCGGCACGGAGCTGGCGCCGGGCATGGAGCGCCGCCCTCCGCCTGTTCGGCGAGGGGAGCGGCAAGCACCGCGTGCTGGTGCTCCTCTCGGACGGCGAGGACCACGGCGGCGGCCTGGAGTCGGAGACCAGCCGCCTGCGCGAGCGCGGCGTCGTCGTCCACGCCTTCGGCGTCGGCACGCCGGACGGCGCGCCGGTACCCATCCCCGGCGACATGGCGGGAATTCAAGCGGGACGCCGACGGCGGCCTGGTGACCAGCCAGCTCCACGAGGACGTGCTGGAAGGCCTCGCCCGCGTCGACCGGCGGCGGTCTACCTCCGGGCCACCAGCGCCGCCGCCGACCCGGCGCCGGTCCTGCGCGCCGATCGACGGCATGGAGAAGCGGACGATCGAGAGCCAGCGACATGAGCACCCTGGAGGAGCGCTTCCAGTGGCCGCTGGCGCTCGCCGTGCTCGCCCTGCTGGCCCACCTGGCCCTGGGGCCGTTCGCGCCGGAAGGCCCGGAGGGCGGCGCGATGACTTCGCGCGTCCTCTCCGCCGTCCTGCTCGGCTCCCTGGCGCTGCCGTCGCTGCCATCGCTGCCGTCGTTCCCCTGGAAGCCGCACCTCCCGGTCTGGGCCGAGCGCTGGTCTCTACAACCCCCGGGAGCGGACCGAGCGCGCGATCGAGGCCCACGGCAAGGGCGAGCCGGAGGAGGCCCTGGACCGGGCGGAGACGGCGCTGCGGCTGGCGCCGGACGACCCGCGGGTGCGGTACAACGCCGGCACCGCCCACCTGGCCAACGGCCACGAGCGCCAGGCGATCAAGCTGCTGGAGAAGGCGGCGCGGGAGGCGCCGGCGGATCTCTCCCCCACCGCCCACTACAACCTGGGCAACGCGCGCCTGGCCGCCAGGGACGCCTCCGGCGCCGTCAGGCCTACAAGCAGGCGCTGCGGGCGCAGCCGGGGCACCTCGACGCCAAGCACAACCTGGAGATCGCCCTGCGCGAGGAGCAGAAACAGAAGCGGGGGCTTCAGGGGCAGCGCGCGGGCGACCGCGGCACCCGCAAGCCCAACCCGGACCCCTCCAACCAGCAGGGCAAGGGACAGCCCGACAAGAACCAGCAGCAGCAGCCGCAACAGCAGGGACAGCAGCAACAGGGACAGCAGCCCCGCGGCGGCCAGGGCGGGCAGCGCGACGCGCGGCTGCCGCGGTTCAAGGACCAGCCGGAGATGAGCGGCCGCGAAGCCGCTTCGGTGCTGGCGGCGGTGGAGAACCTGGAGCGGCAGCAGCGCCGCGATCAGGCGGCGAAGCGGGCACGGCAGCGCGCCGCCAAGGGGAAGGACTGGTGAAGGCCTTGGTGAAGGCGCGGCTCTGTTTCCTCCTGCTCGTCCTCCTCGGGGTTCTCGGGGTTCTCGGGGTCCTCGCGGCTCCCGCCAGGGCGGAGATCGACGCCCGCGTGCTCCTCCACCCCGAGGTCATCGGCGTCGGCGAGATCGCCAGTCTCACGGTCGAGGTCCGCAGCGACGAGTTCTCCAGCCTGCTCTTCCGGCCGGACTTCGAGCTGGAGAACCTGGAGATCGTCACCCCCCGCTCCCAGCACGAGGATCTGCGGTACACCAACGGCGCCCTGCTGCACTCGGTCCGCCAGGTCTGGCAGGTGCGGGCGCTGGAGCCCGGCCGGGCGCGGGTGCATTCCATCGCGATCCGGTTGAAGGACCGCGTCCTCCAGGCCGCCGACCAGGAGATCAAGGTGCAGCGCGATCCGGCCCGCCTGGGCCAGCGGACGATCCAGCGCGAGGAGGACCCCTTCGAGCGGTTCTTAGGCCGTGTGCCTCTCCCCTGGCGCCGCGAGCCGCAGCAGCCGCCGGTCTTCCTGCGCGCCGAGATGGAGCCGGCGCGGCCGGTCGTGGGCCAGCAGGTCGTCTACACGGTCTACCTCTACACCCGCGAGAACATCGGCGCCATCTCCCCCAGCGGTGTCCCCGCCTTTCGCGGCTTCTGGGTGCGCGACATCCCCATCCCGCAGCAGCTCACCGCCGAGCTGGTGGAGATCGACGGGCGGCGGTACGGCCGCGTGCCGCTGATCCGCAAGGCGCTCTTCCCCCTGCGCCCGGGCCGCTACCAGATCGAGCCCGCCGTGGTGGACGTGACGGTTCAGACGTACAGCCGGAGCGTGTTCTTCGCGCCCCGTTCCGAGCCGAAGCGGCTGCGCACGGAGCCCACGGGCGTGGACGTGCGCCCGCTGCCGCCCGCGCCGCCCGGGTTCGCCGGCGCCGTCGGGCAGATCGCCATGGCGGTGCAGGTGGAGCCACGGGAGGTCCGCCTCGGGGAGGCGGCCACGCTCACGGTCCGCGTCGGCGGCACGGGCAACCTGCAGGGCCTGCACGAGCCGGATCTCGACCTGCCGCCGGGGCTCACCGCCTTCCCGCCCCAGCAGGAGGGGGACGACGACGTCACCGGCTCCCGGGTGCGCGGGACCCGGGTCTGGCGCTACTCCGTGATCCCCGAGCGGGCCGGCCGCTACACGCTGGAGCCGCCGCGGATCGCCTACTTCGATCCCGCCGCCGGCGAGTACAAGGTGGCGACGTCGCCGGACCTCGTGCTCACGGCCCTGCCCCGCCCGGCCGCGAGCGGCGAGCCGGCGACGTCCGGCGAGCCGCACGGCATCCGGTTCTCGGCGGCGGACATGGCCGGCGGGTCCGGCCGCCGCTGGACCCGGACGCTGCCCTGGCTCTTCGCCATCCCCTGGGCCCTGGCGCTGGTGGTCACCCTGGCGCGGCGCCGCGGCGCCGGCTCTTCTCCCATGGCTCCCCTGCGCCCCAGCGGCGCCGCGCCGGTGGCGGGTTCTCCGGCCGTCGCCCGGATGGAGGAGACCCTGCGGGAGGCCGAGAGCGAGCGGCGGCCCCGGCAGGTGGCGGCGCGGCTGGAGGAGGCCTGGCGGGAGCTGCTGGCCGAGCGGTGGGACATTCCCCCGGCGACGTCCTCCTCCCGCTGGCGCGAGACGCTGGCCGCGCGCGGCGTCGACCGGCAAGCCCTGGACGAGCTCGGGCGTCTGCTGGAAGACTTGAGCTATCTGCGCTATGCCCCTCAGCTCTCCTCCACCGACAACCTGCGGGCCGAGACGCTCGCCCGCTGCCGTCTCCTCCTCCGCCGCCTGAAATGAGAGCCCTCCGCGCCCTCCTCGTGCCGGTCCTCCTCCTCCTGGCGGGAGCCCCGGCGGGAGCGGAGGACACGGGAACGCTGGAGGCGGGGAACCTGTGGTTCGAGAAGGACGACCTCGAAGCCGCCCTGAAGACCTACGCGGAAGGATGGGCCGGGGACGGCTCGTCCCTGGACGCCGCGCTGGCCTACAACGCCGGCACCGCCGCCCTGCGCCTGGGCCGGTTGCCCGAGGCCCTGTTGTGGTTCCGCCGCGCCCAGGCCGCCGCCCCCCGGGACCCCTGGGTGCGCGACAACCTCGCCACGGCCCGCGCCTCGCTGGGCCATCCGCCTCCCGAAGCCCCCTTCCCCTGGCGCCTCCTGCTCCGGCACGGTTCCTGGGCCGCCTTCGGGGGGATCGCCCTCGCCTGGGCGGCCTTTGGGCTGATCGCCCTGAGGAAGCCGCCGCGCCCCGTCCGCCTGGCGCTCCTGGCCGCGCTCTCCTGCGCCGTCTTCGCCGCCGGCCTCCTCGCCGGCAGGATGGGTCCCCGGCCGGCCGTCCTGCTGGAGCCCTGCCCGGACGCGAGGACCGGCCTGCGCGCCGGCCGCGAGGTCTGGGTGCGGGCCGACGGAGACGGCTGGCGGATCGTAGAAGCAGGCAGGGATCTGGCATGCCCTGGAGGAGCGGTCGGTCTGGTGGAGCCCTGAGAGGGCCGGCCCGCTTTCGCCGACCCTCAACTTCTGCTATCGTCCTTTATGAGTCGGCCCTCACAATTGATGGAATGGGATGGATGGATCTGGAGTCGTCATGTCGCATGTAGGGCGAAATCGGAGTGCCGTCCATGAGTGACGCGCTCTTGCGGATCAGCATGCCGGACGAAGGATTCAGCACGCCGGACGACTTCTATTCCCTGGAAGCGGTCCAGCTCGAACGCTTTCTGGAAAGGCGCAGGGCCAATCCGCACTTCCCGCTGGAGCTGAGCCTCTCCGAAAACCTGATCGAGGTGCTGCGCCGGGCCAACCGCTTCGTGCCCTCGGCCGCGGGCTCGATCCTTCTCGACGATCCCAACGACAAGAAAGAAGACCGCCGCAAGAACACCCTGACGTTCATCGCGGCCTTCGGCGAGAAGTCCTCCTGCCTGGTGGGGCAGAAGATCCCGGCCGACCAGGGAATCGCCGGCCGCGTCTACATGACCGGCGAGACCTACTCGACCCCCTACGCGCCGAGCGACCGCTTCTTCTACCGCGCCATGGACGAGCAGACCCGCTACTCGACCGAGTCGCTGGTGGCCATCCCCATCCGCATCGAGGCCGAGGTCTGCGGCGTCCTGGAGCTGATCAACCGCCACGACGCCCCGGGCTACAGCCAGGAGGACCTCAACCTCCTGGAGATCTTCGCCGGCTACATCTCGATCTCGATCCAGAACGTCCTCGACGGCCGGCAGGCGCAGGAGATCGCCAAGCGCGACAACCTGACGGGTCTCTACAACGACCGCTACCTGCACATCGCCCTCTCGGACGCCATCCGGCGCTGCAAGGCCGAGGGCCTGGACATGGCCCTGCTGTTCATCGACCTCGACTACTTCAAGCACGTCAACGACACCCACGGCCACCTCGCCGGCAGCCAGGTGCTGCGCGAGGTCGGGCACCTGCTGCGGCGCAAGGTGGGCCGCGTCGGCGGCATCCCGGCCCGCTACGGCGGCGACGAGTTCGTGATGCTGCTGCCGGGGGTCGACCTCGAAGGGGCCATCGACCTGGCCGAGGAGCTGCGGGCCGAGATCGTGGACGCCACCTTCTGCGGCGGCCCGGGCGACATCCAGCCGGAGCCGCTGTACCTCAAGGGGATCACCAGCTCGATCGGCGTCGCCACCCTGCGCCAGCACCTGGACCCCGACCTCTCCCTCGACGCCAGCAAGAGCACCCTCCTGCGGCTGGCGGACGCGGCCATGTACGTGGCCAAGGAGACGGGGCGCAACCGCACCGCCCTGGCGGGCCAGCCGGTGCGGCGGCGCGTCAGCTCCCCTGATTTCTCGCGCTGACGCTGTTTGACCCTCCGCGAAGGCGGGTGCTAGGATGCCGCCGCTCTTCCAAGGGGGGCCGGGGACTTCTCCCGCGCCCTGAACCCGACCATCGAAACGATCCGAGGCGTCTCCCGGGTGGAGAGCCTGGAGAGAGTGCGCGCGATATTGGGCAGAAAACTGGGCAGAAAACTGGGCAGAAAACAATGAGCAGAAAACACCAGGTGGTGATCGCAGGAGCCGGCGGGATGGGCAGCGCCGTCGGCCTGCTGCTTCGTGAGCTGGGGGATTTCGAGGTGGACCTCTTCGTCGGCGACGCCAACGCCGAGCGGGCCAGGGCGGCGGCGGCGTGGATCCGCGAGGGATCGCTGCGGCCGGGGGACGTCCATGCCTTCCACCTGCCCGCCGAAGGGACGAACGGCGAGCTTCAGGAAGCCCTCACCCGCGCCCACATCCTCCTCGACTGCCTGCCGGGCAAGGAGGCGCCCCGCATGGCCCGCCTCGCCCGCCAGTTCGACCTCCACTACGCCAACCTCACCGAGCACGTGAAGGAAACCGAGGAGATCCAGGAGATCGCCGAAGGGTCGGAGCGCGGCTTCCTGCTCCAGACCGGCCTCGCGCCCGGCTACATCAACGTCCTCGGGCACCAGCTCTTCCAGCGGTTCCGCCGCGAGAACCATGTCGAGACCGCCGACCGCCTGGAGATGCGCGTCGGCGCCCTCACCACCAACGCCCGGCCGCCGCACCACTACGGCTTCACCTGGAGCTCCATCGGCGTGGCCACCGAGTACGTCGAGCCCGCCACCGTGATCCGGGATTTCCAGCGCTGCGAGCGGCCCTCCCTCTCGGAGCGCGCCACCGTCCTGATCGACGGCATCGCCTACGAGGAGGACCTCACCTCGGGCGGCGCCGCCGACCTGCCGCAAGCCCTGGAAGGCAAGGTGCGCCACCTCGACTACAAGACCCTGCGCTACCCCGGCCACTACGCCTGGGTGGAGAGCCTGCTGGCCCAGATCCCCGAAGGCGAGGACCGCCCGGAGCTCCTGCTCCGCAAGATGGAAGAGGCCGTCCCCTTCCTGGAGGACGACGTGGTGGTGCTCTACGCCGCCGTCGAGGGCCGGGGGGCGGACGGCATGCTCCGCCGCCTCGAGAAGTCCCGCGCGATCCGCGCCAGCCGCGTCGGCGCCCGCTCGCTCAAGGCCATCCAGTCGACCACCACCGCCGGGCTGGCCGAGTCGGCGCGCCTCCTTCTCAACGGCAACGTCCACGGCGTCTGCCTCCAGAGCCATATCGATCCCGACCACTTCATGGCCGGCCCCTTCGTGGCGGAGATTTACCACCGCGACATGTAGTTCCGGTATCGCCGATCCTCCTCCGCCTCCCTCCCTGAGGGCTGAATTCCTCAGCTTCCGAGGGAGGCGATTCCACTCTTGTCAAGCCTGGAGCGGACTCATCGACGGACGTGTATTCAGACTGTGGAAATATCTGCCCTCTCCTGGGGAGAGCCTAGAGAAAAAACTGCCATCCGCTCACGGGACCTTTTTTCAAGTCATTGACACGAAAAGAGTTGCGCGGAATGCACAAAAACATGTTCAAAGAGCGTCAAACTGCTGTAACTCCGTGCGTTTGGTCCGCCGGAGCCGGGTTTTCCCACAAGGTTTTCCACAGCGTCTGTGGAGATTGTGAAGCGCCTGGGGAGGCGTTCAGGGATTGACCTGCCGGTGCTCACCCGCTGCGCGCCTCCGGCACGGAATGGCGTGAAAAGCGGCGACCGAGGTCCCCGGCGCGGCGGCGGCCGGAGGGAGGGAAGTGCCCTCCAGGAAGTCCTTCCGGACGTTGATCAGTCCCCATTCCACGGGCCACTGGCGGCGGCGGAAGACGGCCAGGGAGAGCGTCTCCTCCTGCTCATGGTCGATGGTCATCTGGATCTCCTCGACCTCCCCCGCCCGTCTTCCGGGTGAAGGCGCCGCCCGGAGCAGCGCCTCCTTCCAACCGGCGTCCACCCCCGGCCAGCGGCGGACCGCTTCCAGCGCGCGCCGGAAGAGGGCAGGGTTCTGGTCCCAGACCGTCGCGGCGGCGATCCTGGGCTCGATCAGCAGCGCGTGCGCGCCGTAGGCGGGCGCTTCCGGCACGGACCGGTAGGAGAGCATCCGGTAGAACGGCGGGAAGGGGCTGAGGGGATCGAGGACACAGGCCCTGTCCAGCGCCATTCCGGCCCAGGGGCGGCGGGCCGAGGAGCCCAGGATTCCGGCCACGCTCCAGAGGGCCGGCACCGCCACCCCTTCCTTGGCGGCCTCCAAAGCCAGCTCGGACGCCTCGGTCTTGCCACCGGGCTCGCGCGCCCGCAGCAGGGCCAGGCGCATGGGGTAGAGCGGGAACGAGGGATCGGCCTGGATCGCCTCCCGGAGCTGGGCCTCGGCCTCGGCCTCGCCGTTGCGGCCCGCCACGTCGGCGGCCACGGCCCGGTCGTAGTGCCAGCGCGCCACCCCGGCGGGGAGCAGGGCGACCAGGGCCACGGCGGCGTAGATCCGCGCCGGCACGGGCGAGTCCGGCCCGGACCTCCCCCGGCCGCCGCCCGCCAGCGCCGCCCCGGCCGCCACCGCGGCGGCGAGCGGCAGGGCCGTGACCGCGACCGCGCCGCTGCCGAGGGAGGCCACGGCGCCGCCCGCGAGCCCCAGCAGACCGCCCGTCAGCAACGCCGGGTCCCGGCCGTCCTGCCGCTCGGCGATCCGCCGCGAGAAGAACAGGATCAGGAAGCCCAGGACGGGCAGGAGGCCGGTCAGGCCCAGCTCGTAGGCGAGCTGGATCGGGAGCGAATGGAGGTCCCCCACCGCCTCGCCCCAGGGGCGCACCCGGGGGACGGGCTCGAGGAACGCCGCCGCCGTCCACGGCGCCGCCCCCGGTCCCCAGCCCAGGAACGGGCGGGCCTGGAACCCCTCCACGCCCGCCGCGGAGTAGGCCCGCCGCGCCTGGGCCGAAGGATCGTTCCCCGCCACGATGTCCCAGACCCTGGGAAGTTGAAAGACCGCGACGGCCAGGACCAGCCCCAGCAGCGCCAGCCTCTGGCGGGGCCTCGCCCGTCGTCCCACCCCCAGCACGGCTTCCAGGGCCAGCGCCACGGCCCCCGTCAGCGAGCGGCTCGCCAGGACCGCCGCCACTCCCAGGGCTCCGGCGGCGAACCCGGCGAAGCGCCACCGCCCCGTCTCCCGGGAAGGCAGCGACGCGACGGGGAGCAGCAGCGCCAGCCACGCCGCCAGCAGGTTGTGATGGCCGAGGGGCATGGCCGCCCGCGGCGAGCCCAGCACCCGCCAGTCGATCAGCGCCCAGAGGGAGACGCCGGCCACCACCAGCGCCAGCGCCCGGAGCCCGGTCCGCCGGTCCGTCTCCCGCCGCCAGCACCGGTCGACGGTCGCGGGCAGCGCCAGGAACGCGGGGAGCAGGACGACCGCCGTCCATCCCGCCCGGGGCGCCGGCGAGGCCCAGGCGCTGGCGGCGACCGCGATCCAGACGGCGAGCGGCAGCAGCCGGCCCGTCCGGCCCAGGCGCAGCGGGTCCCGCCAGGACGCTGCCATCCACGCCAGGGCGCCCAGCAGGGAAACCGCCGCCGCGCCGCTCCCCTGCCACGTCGCGCCCCAGGCGAACGTCCCGCACCAGGCGCCGAACAGAGCGACGAGGAGGGAGGGGAGGAGGCCGGCCATGGAGCGCGATTGTAGCCCCCCGGTTGCGATATCCTGTCCCTTCCTCAGTCGACGTTTCCAGGAGAAATCCGATGACCGTAGATATCCAGAGCAATGTAGGCAAGATCCTCGATTCCCTCGGGATCGAGTCCGAGAACTCCGGCGCCTTCGACGGCGAGTGGATCCAGACCCACGGCGAGCGGGTCGAGTCCCTGAACCCCGCCACCGGCGAGCCCATCGCCGCCGTGCGCAACGCCACGGAGGCTGACTACGAGCGCGTGGCCGCCGTCACCCTGGAAGCCTTCCGGGAGTGGCGCACCTGGCCGGCGCCCCGCCGCGGCGAGATCGTCCGCCAGCTCGGCGAGGAGCTCCGCCACCACAAGGAGGAGCTGGGCCGGCTGGTCACTCTCGAGGTCGGCAAGATCCTCTCCGAGGGCCGGGGCGAGGTGCAGGAGATGATCGACATGGCGGACCTGGCGGTCGGCATGTCGCGGCAGCTCTACGGCCTCGCCATGCACTCCGAGCGCCCCAACCACCGCATGTACGAGCAGTGGCATCCGCTGGGTCCGGTGGGCATCATCACCGCCTTCAACTTCCCCGTCGCCGTCTGGGCCTGGAACGCCATGGTGGCCGCCGTCTGCGGCGACTCCATGATCTGGAAGCCCTCGCACCAGTCGCCGCTGACGGCCATCGCCGTCACCAAGATCGCCGACCGCGTGCTGAAGGCCAACAACGCGCCGCCGATCTTCAACCTCGTCCTGGGCGGCCGCACCGGCGTCGGCGAACGCCTGGTGGCCGACCGCCGCGTGCCGCTGATCTCCGCCACCGGTTCCACCCGCATGGGCCGCGAGGTGGGCAAGGTGGTGGCGGACCGCTTCGGCCGCTCCCTGCTGGAGCTGGGCGGCAACAACGGCATCGTGGTGATGGACGACGCCGACCTCGACCTGGCCCTGCGCGCCGTGCTCTTCGCGGCCGTGGGCACCGCCGGCCAGCGCTGCACCACCACCCGCCGGCTCTTCCTGCAGAAGGGGATCGCCGCCGAGATGAAGCGCCGTCTGCTGGCCGCCTACCCGTCGATCCCCATCGGCGATCCGAGCGAGCCGGGCGTCCTCATGGGGCCGCTGATCGACGAGCACGCGGTGGACAACTACCTGAAGGCCCTGGAGCGGGTGAAGGACGAGGGTGGCCGCATCCTCTACGGCGGCAAGAAGCTCGACCGTCCCGGCTACTTCGTGGAGCCGACGCTGGTCGAGGTCCCGCGCCCCCTGCCGATCACCTGCGACGAGACCTTCGCGCCCATCCTCTACCTCTTCGAGTTCGAGGACCTCGACGAGGCCATCGCGATGCACAACGACGTGCCGCAGGGCCTTTCGTCGGCCATCTTTACGATGAACATGCGGAGCGCCGAGCGCTTCCTCTCGGCGGCGGGCAGCGACTGCGGCATCGCCAACGTGAACATCGGCACCTCCGGAGCCGAGATCGGCGGCGCCTTCGGCGGCGAGAAGGAGACCGGCGGCGGCCGCGAAGCCGGCTCCGACTCCTGGAAGGCCTACATGCGCCGGCAGACCTGCACCATCAACTGGGGCACGGAATTGCCGCTGGCCCAGGGGGTGGAGTTCAAGGTGGGGGCGTAGGGGCTGCGACCCGCAGCCCCGCGGGCACCACCTCCACCACCACCGGCTCCCCGGCCGCCATGGGCCGCACCGGCTCGCCGCCTCCGTACAGGGTCATCGGGCGGTCGATCGTGATCTCCGCCCGCCGTGTGCGCACGATCGTGCACGACGGGTGGCCCACGTGGCCACCGCCGTAGACCTTGGGGAACAGGGAGAGGAGCAGAGGCTTGGGCATCTCCCGCACGATCACCAGGTCCAGCAGGCCGTCGTCGATCTCGCCTGCGGGGCGATCCGCATGCCGCCTCCAAAACGCGGGAGGTTGTTCACGTTGGTGAACATCACCTTGCCCTCGAAGGTGCCGCCGTCGTAGACGATCTTCATCCGCGGCGGCACGAAGGTCACCAGAGTGTGGATCACTGAATAGAAGTAGATGAGAGGGCCGCGCAGGAACTTCACCTCGTTGGCGAAGCGGGTGACCTCGGAATCGAAGCCCACGCCCGCGTAGCCGACGCAGTACGTCTCCCCCACCCGGGCGAGATCGATGTTCCGGATCTCCCCGTGGATCGCCCGCTCCACCGCGACCTCCAGGTCCGGCGGAATCCCCAGGGTGCCGGCGAGGTCGTTGCCGCTGCCCAGCGGGATCACCCCCAACGCGCAGGAGGTGCCCGCCAAGCCTTGCACGGCGTGGTGCATCGTCCCGTCGCCCCCGCACACGAGGAGACGCTCGACGCCGTCCTCGACGGCGCGCCGCGCCTGCTCGGCGAGATCGTCGACCTTGCGGCTGACGACCAGTCCAGCCCCCTGGCGGGAGGCCAGGATGCGGATGCGGTCGAGGTGAGCCCTGCCTGTGCCACGGCCAGCCGCCGGGTTGACTAGGAAACGGATGGAGCCATCGTCTGGCATTAGAGAGTCCTCCGGCGCAAATTATCTTCAGGCAGCGCAAATTATCGATAGGCGACGCGAATCATCGATAGGCGGCGCAACAGATCGATATCCAACGTAAACTATGGGTATGCGACGCAAAATGAGCTCAGGCGGCGCAACTCATCGATGGGCGATGCGTCTGATCGGCAGACGACGCGAAATAAGGGCAGGCGGCGCAAACTACCCATAGGCGACGCAACATATTGATAGACGACGCAACCTAACGATCGACAACGCAACTCAAGCCTCCATCACCGCGGCGATGTCCGGATCCAGCGCGGGCGCCCGCTTCCCCGTCCAGGCTGTCACGGCAAGCAGAACCACGAACGACGCGGCCAGAGACACGGCGGTGGGCAGCGCTCCGGGCGGTAGCGGCGGTTTCGGCAGCGCGGGGAAGAACGCCTGCCGGGCCAGGAACTCCAGGACCAGGTTCATCACCGTCCCGGTGACGATCGACGCCGTGGCCGCCGCCGCGGTCACGCGCTTCCAGTTCAGCCCCACGGCCAGCGCCGGCGCCAGCGCCGCGCCGAAGGTGCCGAAGGCGAAGGTCCCCAGCAGCGCGATCAGGTCGCCGTAGACCAGGGCCAGACCCGCCGCCGCCAGCGTGACGCCGACGGTGGCGATCCTCCCCCAGCGCAACTCGTTGCGGACCTGCCTCCCCAGGGCCTTGGGAAGGTCCCGGACCAGGGAGGCCGCGCCCAGGTTCATGAAGGAGTCGGCGGTGGACATGATCGCCGCCAGGATCGCCGCCACCGCGAGCCCCGCCAGCGGCTCGGGAGTGAAGCCCAGGAGGAAGGCGGGCGCCGCATCGTCCGGCCTCTCCAGCGGCGGGAGCTTGCCCTGGGCCACCAGCGCCGGCACCGCGAGCCCGATCCCCAGCCAGATCAGCAGGCAGAGCACCTGGGAGACGCCCAGGACCAGTGGCAGCCACTTCAGGCGGCGCGGGTCCTTGATCATGTAGAACTTGTGGAGCATGTGCGGCTGGCCCAGCACACCGACACCGAAGACGAAAAAGAAACCCATAGCGGTCAGGGCGGGCGTCTCTCCGATCGGTTCCAGGAACTGGCGGCCGAACCGCTCGGAGCCCGCTATGCTGCGGGCGATCCCCGCGAACCCGCCGCCCGCGTCCATGGCATACCAGAAGACCGCCACCGCCGCGAGCACCATCAGCGCGCCCTGGAAGACATCGGTGGAGATCGCCGCCACCATCCCTCCCGCCACGCTGTAGAAGAGGAGGACGGCGAGGCCGATCCCCACCGCGGCCGGCAGGCTCCATTCCCCGAGCGACTCCCGCAGGCCCAGGACGGCCTCGATCAGCGTTCCCATGGCCAGGAGCTGCGCCCCGAGATAGCCGATCGTCCCGACCAGGATCGCCACCGCCGCCGCGCCCGAGGCCGCCCGGCTGTCGTAGCGGGCGAGCACGGCGTCCGGGATCGTGTAGACCTCCCGCGCCTCGGCCAGCAGGCGCAGCCGCTTGGCCAGGGTCCAGGCCAGCAGGGCCGGCGTGAACCCGATCGACAGGTTGATGAACAGGGACGACAGGCCGATCCGGTAGGTCAGCCCCGGGCCGCCCAGGAAGACGAAGCCGCTGAACGCCGCCGCCATGGTGGCCAGACCGGTGACGACCACCCCCAGCTCCTGGCGGGCGATCCAGAAGTCGCGGGCCGTCCGGGTGCGGCGCAGAGCCCAGACCCCGAGCGCGGCGCAGGCCAGGAAGTAGACCAGCGTCGAGACGACGATCAACGGGCGGTCGAGGATCGGCACCTCAGACCTCCTCTTCGCGGAAGCGCCGGATGCGGTCGAGGTCCTCTTCCCGCATTCCCCGTTCGAACGAGGCGGCGTAGAGGAAGCCCAGCAGGAGCAGGGGAACGGGGACGAGCACGAACAGCATCAGGGCCGTGCCGAGGGGCAGGCCGCCGAAGTCCGGCCCTCCTTCAGGCAGGGACAGGATCGCGAAGAGGCCTCCCGCCAGGAGGAGCCAGACCAGCCCGAGAGCCCATCCGATCCTCTCCCGCGCCGCTCCCAGGGCGATCAGCGCCACCGGAAAGGTCGCGCCCGCGAACGCCGCCAGCCACGGCCCCAGGGCGGAGCCGAAGCAGAACGCGGCGACGGCGGCCAGCGCGGCGAGCGCCAGCAGGACGATGGCGGCACGGTGGGCCAAAAGGGCTCCTTCGGGAACCCAGGGATTCTAATATCATCCGGCCATGCCCAAGCCGCGAATCCAGATCCTCGTCTGCCTCAACGAGCGCCCGCCCGAGAGCGCCAAGCCGAGCTGCGCCCCCCGGGGGTCGCTCGCGGTCTACCACCGCTTCAAGGACCGGGTGAAGGAGCTCGGCATCCGCGACCACGTGATGGTGGTCCGCACCGGCTGCCTCAAGCACTGCAGCCAGGGGATCACCGTGGCGGTCTGGCCGTTCAACCTCTGGTACCGCGGCGTGACGGTGGACGACGTCGAGGAGATCCTCCAGACGACGGTGCTGGAGGACGGCCGCGAGGTCGAGCGGCTCCGGATGCCCGACATCCCCTGGGAGTAGCCCTTCTAGGCTCCGAGAGCCGCGCCGCCCTTCCGCAGGCGCCGTACCTCCCGCGGGGTCATCCCGAGCTCCTTCCGGAAGGCGTTCGTGAAGTGGCTGTGGCTGGCGAAGCCCAGGCTCAGCGCCAGCTCGCTCAGATCCTCTTCCCCGGCGAGGAGGGCCTCCAGCGCCTGCCGCAGGCGCAAGCGGTTCAGGTAGCGGTGGATCGGCACGCCGGTCTCCTCCTTGAAGACGCGGCACAGGTGGAAGGTCGAGACGTGCAGCGCCCGGCCGATGTCGGCAAGCCGCAGCTTCTCCGGGAAGCCGCGTTGAAGCAGCGCTTTCGTATCCTCCACATAGTCGCGCCGCGCCCGGTCCGGATCGCGGCGGCGGGGGGCCGGCCGGTTCCGCAACCGGGAGCACCCCTCGGCCACCTCTCCCAGGATCCGGAGGACTGCCGCCTCCAGGGCCATGGGGTCCTGGGGCTCCGTCCCGCGGAGGCGCTGGATCAGCAGACGCTGGCGGAGGTAGGCGCGGGAGAGCCCGAGGGCATAGGGCTGAGTGAACAAGGCCTCCGGCCTCTCCGCCGCCGTGGAGTCGTAATGGACCATCACGTCCAGCAGCGTCTCCTGGCGGACCGAGATCGCGCTGCCGTGATCGCAGCAGCCGAACGGATGCTCCGAGCGGAAAGGTGCCTCCGGGTTGTAGAGCAGAACCGCCGTCGAGTCGATCACCGTGGATCGCCCCTGGGCGTGCAGGACGAACGCTCCGGAATGCACGAAGCTGACGACGTGCCAGGATTGTCGCCTCTCCTCGGACATCTCCCGCCGGCCCTGGGAGCAATCCCAGCGGGTCAGCCCGAGCTCTGGGGTCGTGAACAGCCAGTCGATGGTCATCCCCGACAACGTCCCGGCCTCTCCAAAGGCCGGCTCCATTCGGTCGTTCATGAGACCTCCTTCTTCTCTGTCTCACCGTACGTTCGGAGGGAAAGGACGTTGATCGACCGGGGATTAGGAGGAGATTAGAGGAAGGTTAGCGCCCGCTCGCGAGGCCGGGGCCGCGGGGCGCCCCCTATAATCGCCCCCTATAATGAGCTGACGGTGAAAGACTCCAACTCGTCCGCGCCTCCCCGCCGCCTCCTCTTCGACGACTTCGAGCTGCGTCTCGACAGCGGCGAGTTGCTGAGGTCCGGCTCGCCCGTCAAGCTCCAGCCCCTGCCCGCCAAGGTCCTGGAGGTCCTCGCCGCCCGTTCCGGAGAGGTGGTCAGCCGGGAGGAGATCCGTCAGCTCGTCTGGGGGGACGCCTTCCTCGACTTCGACAGCAGCCTCAACTTCTGCATCCTGCAGATCCGCAAGGCGCTGGAGGACTCGGCCACGGAGCCGCGCTACGTCGAGACGGTCCCCAAGCGGGGATACCGGTTTCTCCTGCCTGTGCGGGTCGAGCCGCCTCCGGAAACGGAGCCCGGGCCGCAGCCGCAGGAGCCGCGGGCGAGGTGGCCCGTCGCGGCCGGGATCGGCATGGCTGCGCTGGCGATCCTCCTCGTGGTCCTCTTGGTCGCGAGCCGCCGCCTCGGCCCCTTCCATTCCACTCCCCGGCTGGCGGTGCTCCCCCTGGAGTGCCGGAGCACGGAGGCCGCCGACCGGCCGGTCTGCGACGGGATCACCGAGGCGGTCACCGCCGAGCTGAGCCGCCGCTTCCCGCGAGACCTGGAAGTGACCGCCCCCGGCTCCGCTCTGGCCTACGGGAGGAGCCTGAAGGACCAGCGGGAGATCAGAGAGAAATTGGGAGCCACCCATCTCCTCCAGGGCACGGCCGATCCGTCCGGCGGGCAGCTCCGGATCGCGATGCGGCTGACGCACGGCGGCGATCTTCTCTGGCAGGAGAGCTTCGAGACGGATCTCGGCGACGCCCCGCTCCTCTACGGGCGACTGGTCCGCCGGGTCACCCAGGAGTTGGGCCTTCCTCCGCCGCCGTCAGAGCCGAGGAAGGTCGCCAGGCGATCCGCGGCGGGCCACGAGCGCTACCTTCAAGGGCTCTACCTTTTGCGTCAGCAGGAATGGGAGAAGGCCGCCGCCATCCTGCACGAATCGGTCACCCTGGACCCCGATTACGCTCCCGCGCACGCCGCGTTGGCCCACTCGTATCTGGAACAGGACCTTGTTCTTGCCGACGCGGCGGCACGCCGGGCGCTGAAGCTCGACCCTCAACGCGCCGACGCTTACGCTGTCCTGGGATCAGTCCACCTGCTCAGGCATGACTGGGAGGAGGCCGGTCGGGAAATGCGCAAGGCCCTGGCCTTGAACCCCGGCCTAGCGGAAGCTCACCATTCGTACGCGTTCTGGTTGTCGTTCCAGGGGCGGCATGACGAGGCCATCTCTTCCATCGAGAGAGCCGTCGATCTTGACCCGGCCTCCATGCTCGTGGGCTCCGACTACGCCTGGGTTTATTACCTGGCTCGCCGGTACGAAGACGCGATCCGGAAATCCCGGGATACTTTGGGGTTGATCCCTGTGAATCAAACCTCGTTGCCCAAGCCAGCCCAGGCAGGCCGGATCTTCTCCTATATGCATCTCCTGCACAGCGCGCGGGAAGCCGGCGACCAGGAGACAGCCCTCAATGCCGGCAAACGGCTGATGGAGATCTCAGGACAGGAGGCTGCGGCAAGGCCCATGAGGAGCCTGCAGGAGTTGTGGAGATGGCGTGACGCCAGAACTCGGAGCCAACCCTACGAAGGCGCAAGAGTCGCGATCCTGCTTGGCAAACAAGACCGGGCGCTGACGCTCCTGGCAAAGATGTGCCGCCAGAAGGGGGACTGGTGGGCGCTCTCCATGGCTGTGGACCCGGTCTTCGGTTCCCTCCACTCAGATCCTCGCTTCCCCGGAATCCTCGACTGTCTGGGGTTGCCCAAGGACGCCCCGGCCCGTCAGGCGGGGCGGTCCTAGCCCGGTCCTAGCCCAATACTGGCAGCAGCCCGCTCGGGACCAAGTCGCGGTTGGCCGGCGTCAGCGCGTGGCGGTACTGCCGCGCCAGCTCCGCCGTGTCTTCCCGCGTGACCAGGCGCTCGTAGAGGTTGGTGCGCTGGCGGGGGGTGTAGCCGGCGGCGAGGATGAGGTGCTCCATCTCGTCCTGGCTCATCCGGTAGGAGGTGCCGGCCGAGGCGACCACGTTCTCCTCGATCATGATCGAGCCCATGTCGTCCGCTCCGAAGGAGAGGGCGGCCTGGCCGATCTTCTTGCCCTGGGTCACCCAACTCGTCTGGAAGTGGACGATGTTGTCGAGGAACAGCCGCGAGACGGCCAGCGTCCGCAGGTACTCCTCGGCGTAGGTCTCGGGCACGTCCGGCATGTCGGTGTGCTCATGCTGGAAGGTCCAGGAGATAAAGGCGGTGAAGCCGCTGGTCTCGTCCTGGAGGTCGCGCACCCGCTGGAAATGCTCGACGCGGGCGGCGATGGGCTCGCCCATGCCGTACATCATCGTCGCCGAGGTGCGCAGGCCGTTGCGGTGCGCCTGGCGCATGACGTCGATCCACTCCTCGGCCGAGGTCTTGGGGTAGGCCAGCACCTCCTTGCGGATCGGGTCCGAGAGGATCTCGGCGCCGCCGCCCGGGATGGACATCAGGCCGGCCGCCTTGAGGCGGGCGATCACGTCATAGAAGCTCATCCGCTCCTTGCGGGCGATGAACTTGACCTCCGGGGGCGAGAAGGCGTGGACGTGGAGGGCCGGGTAGTTGGAGCGCAGGTAGCGCAGCAGATCCTCGTAGTAGCTGAGGGGCAGATCGGGATGCACGCCCCCCTGCATGAGGATGCCCGTGCCGTTGAGCGCCAGCGTCTCCTCGACCTTGCGGCCGATCTCCTCGAAGGGGAGCAGGTACCCCTCGGGGTCGCCCGGCGGCCGGTAGAAGGCGCAGAACCGGCACTTGTAGACGCAGACGTTGGTGTAGTTGATGTTGCGGTCGATGTTGTAGGTGGCGACCGCGGGGTCGTTGAAGCGGTTCCGCACCTCGTCGGCGGCGATCCCCAGATCGAGGAGGTCGCCTTCGAGGAGCAGGGTATGGGCATCGCCGGCCGAGATGCGGCGGCCGGCCACGGCGTCGTCAAGGATTTGCTGTACGGGTCGTCCTGAAGGTTCCAGGTTCATGGCATCCCTACTTTACTACGGGCTCGGCGGGAGCGGTGTCTCGTCGGGTTTCTGCCGCAGATAGAGGTTCAGATAGGCGGTCAGGAACTTGACGAAGCTCTTGCCGTAGATCTCGTTGTGGCCGGGGATCAGGTTCGCGTTCGTATTCATGACGAGGTAGGGCGAGGCCTCGTCCCAGACCGGCCGGACCTCGGTGAGCTCGATCCCCTCGGGCAGCACGCCCCTGAGCGCCTTCTCGTCGACGACGCGCAAGGCCGCGCAGGGCTCGGCGGCTGACGAAGACTGGATGGAGGGGGCGAGCGCGGCGCGGAGGCTCCGCAGCTCCTCGGGCGAGGGGAAGGGACAGGCGCAGCTCCCCGGATCCTCTTTCAGCTCCTCGGCGGGGCCGTTGTAGACCAGCCGGTGGGTCCACTGCGGGGAGTAACGCCCGGCGCCCTTGAGCTCGGCCCCGAAGTGGCCCCAGCGCCACGGGTGCCAGAGGAGCCAGAGGAAGCGGCCCGCCGGGAAGGCCATGCCCACCGCCCCGTCGCCCTCCGAGGCCACGGTCACCAGGACCGGGCACTGCTGCGCGTAATGACCCGGCAGGGCCAGGTCTTCATCGAACAGGTGGTAACGCCGGGCCTCGAAGGCGGGATTGAGCAACAGGACGAGATCGCCCAGCTCGCGGCGCTTCGGCTTGAGCCCGGTCCCGCCGGCCAGGGGACCGGTGCCGTCCCGGCCGCTCCATTCGCTGACCAGCGCCTTCTCGACGGCGGAGAAGACCAGGGCGCCGCCGAAGCTGTGTCCAGCCGTGACCAGGGTCACGAAGCCGGCGGACCGGCGCTGGTCGAGGTCGCCGTTGAGGTCTTCCACCAGGCCGGCCAGCTCCAGGAGGAGCTTGGAGCCGGCGTTCTCGCCGATCCGGTGGGCGGTCCGCTTGCGGTTGTAGAACGTCGCCCACTGAAGCTTCGTCAGGGAGTCGCCTCGCCAACCCAGGTAGATCCCGATGATAGGCCCCTGGTTGATTCGGCCGGGATCTTCGCTGATCCCCCGGAGCACGTTGCGGAAGCAGGCGAGGTTGGAATCGCAAACGCCGGCTCCATGGTGCCAGCCGTGGACAAAGGTGACGATGACCGCGCCCTTCTCGCCGGCGGCCTCGCGCACCATGTCGAAGACCTGGGCCTTCTGGACCTCGTCCTTGACGTGGCCATCGTCCGACAGCTCGATGATCCCCAGGGTGAAGTCCGGATACCGCTCGATCGACCGCCCGGCCACCTCCTCGCGGAGCGGGTCCCCGGGCCGGCTCGCGGCGAGCGCCTTCAGGTCGAGGAGGGAATCCGCGGCTCCAGTCCCCCGGACCTGGTCTCTGGGTGTGCAGGCGCACAGGAGAACGAAGACGAGAGGCGGCAAAGCCCATCGCGGCATGAAGGCTCCTTCGAGAGTGGTCTCAAATCCACCAGGGGGTGAGGCGGATTATACCCCGAAGGCTTCGGCGGTCAGTTCCAGAGATCGAGAGGCCGGGGCTCCAGGATCATGCCGTGGGCGTGGGCGCGCCGGTAGAACTCCTCCAGGGCCGCGAGCTCCTCCTGGCGCAGGAAGAAGGAGAGGTTCTCGGTCAGGTAGGAGCGCACCTCGGACGTGTCGAGCCCCATCTCGGCGGCCGACTCCCGGACCAGCGTGTCCAGGGAGGAGAGGCCGTAGCGCAGGCTGCTCTTGAAGTAGAAAGGGAGGTCGGGGATCTCGACCTCCGGGCGCACGGCCCAGACGGCGAAGACGAAGGGAAGCCCGGTGAGCTCGTTCCACTCGGCCGCGAGGTCCACGATCTGGTATCGCTCGCGGTCCACCCGCAGGGCGGGATCGCCGATGATCAGGGCCGCGTCCGCCTCGGCGAGCATGCGGTCGGGGTCCGGCCGCTCGTGGAGGTACTCGGGGTCGAGCCCCCAGCGCTCGCGCATCAGGATCCGCAGCAGCGTCGCCGACGTCCGGCTGTTCTGGTCGAGGGCCACCCGGCGAACCTCGCCGATAGGGACCCGCGAGACCAGCAGCACGCTGCGCACCTCGTGCCGGGCCGCGATGCACATGTCGGGAAGCACCCGCAGGTTCGGGATGCGCTGCACCTCGATCGACGGGATCAGCCCGATGTCCAGGTTGCCCTGCCCGAGCAGCCTCGCCACCAGCGCCGGCGGATGGAAGCTCGGCGCGAACAGGTCCGCGTGGTGCCCCTTGAGGAAACCCCAGGCCAGTGGCTTGCTGTTCAGATAATTGACGATGCCGACGCGCAGCTTGGGCAAGGGCTCCCCTACTTGGACATCGCGTTGAGGAAGTCCTGGTTCGCCTTCGTCTTCGAGAGCTTGTCCAGCAACAGCTCCATGCTCTCGACCGTCGACAGCGGGTTCAGCACCTTGCGGAGCACCCAGACCCGGTGCAGCTCGCTCTCGGGCATCAGCAGCTCTTCCTTGCGAGTGCCCGACTTGTTGATGTCGATGGCCGGGAAGACGCGCTTGTCCACGAGCTTGCGGTCGAGGTGGATCTCGCAGTTGCCGGTGCCCTTGAACTCCTCGAAGATCACGTCGTCCATGCGGCTGCCGGTGTCCACCAGGGCCGTGGCGATGATGGTCAGCGAACCGCCTTCCTCGATGTTGCGGGCGGCGCCGAAGAACCGCTTCGGCCGGTGCAGGGCGTTGGCGTCGATACCGCCGGAGAGTACCTTGCCCGAGGGCGGCTGGACCGTGTTGTAGGCGCGGGCCAGACGGGTGATGGAGTCGAGCAGGATCACCACGTCCTTCTTGTGCTCGACCAGGCGCTTGGCCTTCTCGATCACCATCTCGGCCACCTGCACGTGGCGGGTGGCGGGCTCGTCGAAGGTCGAGGAGACCACCTCGCCCTGGACCGACCGCTGCATGTCGGTGACCTCCTCCGGCCGCTCGTCGATGAGCAGCACGATGAGGATCGCCTCCGGATGATTCTTCTCCACCGAGTGGGCGATGGACTGCAGCAGCATGGTCTTGCCGGTGCGCGGCGGCGCCACGATCAGCGCGCGCTGGCCCTTGCCCATGGGGGTGGTGAGGTCCATGACCCGCGACGACATGTCGCCGGGGACCTCGAGCTTGATCCGCTCCTGCGGGTACAGGGGCGTCAGGTTGTCGAAGAAGATCTTGTTGCGGGCGACCTCGGGGTGCTCGAAGTTGACCGCCTCGACCTTGATGAGGGCGAAATAGCGCTCGCCTTCCTTGGGCTGGCGGACCTGGCCGGAGATGGTGTCGCCGGTGCGCAGGTCGAAGCGCCGGATCTGGCTCGGCGAGACATAGATGTCGTCCGGCCCCGGCAGGTAGTTGTATTCGGGAGCGCGGAGGAATCCGAACCCGTCGGGAAGGCACTCGAGCACCCCCTCGGCGAAGATCAGGCCGCTCTTCTCGGTCTGCGCCTGCAGGATCTTGAAGATCAACTCCTGCTTGCGCATGCCGGTCGCGCCTTCGACGCCCAGATCCTTGGCGATCTGGGTGAGCTGGGAAATGCTCATCTCCTTGAGGGCCCGGATGTCGAGCGCCTCCACCGCACTCCCCTTCTCCACTTGGTTCTGTTGCGATTTGGCCATGTCGTTCCTCTTCGTTTCAATCATCTTGCTGCGCTGGAATCAAAATGGGGCGCGACCGCTCCCCACAGTTCCCGGATCCCGTCTCCCGATTCCGCGGAGACGGGAACGACGGGGGTCGAATCCTCCAGCCCCAGAGTCTCCCGGATCCCTTTCACGGCCGCACCCCGGCGTCCCCGGGAGATGCGGTCGATCTTGGTGGCGGCGACGACGATCTTCGCCCCCAGGCCGGACAGATACTCGTACGCCTGCACGTCCAGCGGGGTTGCCCCTACATTCCCATCCACCAGCAGCACGACCAGCGCCGCCGGCAGAGACTCCCGCAGGTAGCCTTCGACCCTCGCCGCCCACTCCCGCCGCGCCTCCTTGCCGGCCTTGGCGTAGCCGTAGCCCGGCAGGTCGACGAAATAGAAGCGCCGGTTCACCAGGAAGTAGTTCACCGCCTGCGTGCGCCCTGGCGTGGAGCTGACGCGGGCCAGGGCTTTCCTCCCCAGGAGCCGGTTGAGCAGGCTCGACTTGCCGACGTTCGAGCGTCCCACGAAAGCCACTTCGGGACGCCCGTCGTGCAAGTAGTCGCCGCTCCCGTGAGCGGACCGGACGAACTCCGCGGTTTCGACCTTCAAGCGCGCGTCACAAACTTTTCAATCTGAATTCCGGGCTGCCCGGCCCCGCCCGCTGGCGCGGCCGGGCTCGCCCGATCAGGTCAGGTCAATGGGCCAGGGAATCCGACCCGACGGGAGCGTCCGAGGGCGTCTCCGCGAATTTCCCATCCTTCTTGGGCAGGGGCACGATGCTGCCGTCCAGGGCCAGCCGCAGGACTTCGTCCATGGACTCGACCAGATGGAACTCCATCGCCTCCCGCACCTCGGTGGGGATCTCTTCGACGTCCTTTTCGTTCTCCTTGGGGAGGATCACCTCGTTGATGCCGCCGCGGAAGGCGGCCAGCACCTTGTCCTTGATCCCACCCACGGGCAGGACCTTGCCCCGCAGGGTGATCTCCCCGGTCATCGCCACGTCCTTGCGGACGGCGAGCTTGGTGAGCGCCGAGATCAGGGCCGTGGCCATCGTGATGCCCGCCGAGGGACCGTCCTTCGGGATCGCCCCTTCGGGGACATGGATATGCACGTCCACGCTCTCGTTGAAGTCCGGCTCGATGCCCAGCATGTCGGCGCGGCTGCGCAGGTACGACGTCGCGGCGCGGGCCGACTCCTGCATGACCTCGCCCAGCTTACCGGTGAGGGTCAGCTTGCCCTTGCCCGGCATCAGGCCGACCTCGGTCTCCAGCAGCTCGCCGCCGACCTCGGTCCAGGCGAGCCCGGTGGCGACGCCGACCTCCGACTCCTGGTTCTTGCGCCGGGCCCGGAACTTGGGCTTGCCCAGCAGCTCGTAGACCGTTTCGGGGGTAACCGTGATCCGCAGCGCCGGACCTTCCCTGACCACCCGGCGGGCGATCTTGCGGCAGATGGAGCCGATCTCACGCTCCAGGCTGCGCACGCCGGCCTCGCGGGTGAAGCCTTCGATGACCGTCCGCAGGGCCTCCTCCTCGAAGGCGATCTTCTCCTGCGTCAGGCCGTGGTCCTTGAGCTGCCGCGGCACCAGGAACTGCTGGGCGATGGCCAGCTTCTCGTTGTGGGTGTAGCCCGAGAGCTGGATGACCTCCATGCGGTCCTTGAGCGCCGCCGGGATCGAGTGGGTGACGTTCGCCGTGGCGATGAACATGACCTTGGAGAGGTCGTACTCCACGTCGAGGTAGTGGTCCAGGAACGAATCGTTCTGCTCCGGGTCCAGCACCTCCAGGAGGGCCGCCGACGGGTCGCCCCGGAAGTCCGTCGACATCTTGTCGATCTCGTCCAGCAGGAAGATCGGGTTGATCGTCCCCGCCTTGCGCATCATCTGCACGATCTGGCCGGGGAAGGCGCCGATGTAGGTGCGCCGGTGGCCCCGGATCTCCGCCTCGTCGCGCACGCCGCCCAGGGACAGGCGCACGAACTTGCGGCCGGTGGACTTGGCGATCGACTTGGCGAGCGAGGACTTGCCGACGCCCGGCGGGCCCACGAAGCAGATGATCGAGCTCTTGGTCTGCCCCACGAGCTGGCGGACGGCCAGGAACTCGAGGATGCGGTCCTTGATCTTCTCGAGGCCGTAGTGGTCCTCGTTGAGCACCCGCTCGGCGTGGTCGAGGTCCTTGCGCTCCTTGCTCTTCTTGCGCCAGGGCACCGAGACCAGCCAGTCGATGTAGTTGCGGGAGACCGTGGCCTCGGCCGAGACCGGCGGCATGGCCTCCAGGCGCTTCAGCTCCTGCTCGGCCTTCTCCTTGACTTCCTTGGGCAGGCCGGCCTTCTCGATCTTCTCGCGCAGCTCCAGCAGCTCGTCGCCGCGGTCGTCCTTGCGCCCCAGCTCCTGATGGATGGCCTTGATCTTCTCGTTGAGGTAGTACTCCTTCTGGGCCTTCTCCATCTGCTTCTTGACCTTCACGTTGATCCGCTTGTCGATGTTGATCTTCTCGATCTCGATGTCGAGCAGGTCGTGAAGGCGCTGCAGGCGCTCATAGGGGTTGATCAGCTCCAGCAGCGACTGCTTCTCGGTGGTCGCCACCATCAGGTGGGCCGAGAGGATGTCGGCGACGCGGTCGGCGTCGTCCAGCTTGAGGGTGGACATCAACCCCTCGAAGGCCAGGTGGTGCGACATCTTGGCGTACTGCTCGAAGGCCGAGAGGACCTTGCCCATGTAGAGGCGCAGCTCCTCGCTCATCGGGTAGTTGACCTCGTAGGTCTCCACCTCGACCTGCAGGGCGCCGTCCTCCTCGGCGACGTTGAGGATGCGGCCGCGCTGCACGCCTTCGACCATCACCCGCACGTTGCCGTTGGGGAGCTTGAGGTTCTGGATCACCGTGGCGATCACGCCCATGTCGCAGATGTCGTCCCGCAGGGGGTCGTCGATCCGCGGGTCCTTCTGGGCGGCCAGGAAGATCCGCTTGGTGGGGCCGCCGAGCGCCTGCTCCAGGGCCCGCACCGAGCTTTCGCGGCCCACGATGAAGGGGGCCATCATATGAGGGAAGACCACCATGTCCCGCAGGGGGACAAGGGGCAGGATCTCGCGCTTCTTGTTGATGAACGATGCAGCCATTTCCGGTAGCTATGACCTTTCCCTAGCCGGCCTTCTTGTACAGCATGATCGGCTGGATCCTGCTCGCCACGACTTCCTCGTTGATGAGGATCTGCTTGACGTCGCGCTGCGAGGGTATGGTGTACATGAGGTCGAGCATCAGCTCTTCGAGGATGATCCGCAGGCCGCGCGCTCCCACGTTGCGCTTCAGCGCCTCGCTGGCGACCGCCTTCAGGGCCTCGTCGGTGAACTTCAGCTCCACCCCCTCGAACTCCAGGATGGTCTGGTACTGCCGGATCAGGCTGTTCTTGGGCTCGTGGAGGATGCGCACCAGCGCCTCCTCGTCGAGCTCTTCGAGGGTCGCGATGACCGGCAAACGCCCTACGAACTCGGGGATCAGGCCGTACTTGATGAGATCCTCGGGCAGGACGTGCTCCAGGTTGTGGTCCGTCCGCTTCTCGCGCTTGCCCTTGATCTCGGCGCCGAATCCGAGCGACTTCTGGTTCATGCGGCGCTCGATGACGTCCTCGAGGCCGACGAACGCACCGCCGCAGATGAACAGGATGTTGGTGGTGTCGATCTGCAGGAACTCCTGGTGGGGGTGCTTGCGTCCGCCCTGCGGCGGCACGTTGCATTGCGTCCCTTCCAGGATCTTCAGCAGCGCCTGCTGCACGCCCTCGCCCGAGACGTCCCGGGTGATCGACGGGTTGTCGCTCTTGCGGCAGATCTTGTCGACTTCGTCGATGTAGACGATGCCGCGCTGCGTCTTCTCCTTGTCGTTCCCGGAGGCCTGGTAGAGCTTGAGGATGATGTTCTCGACGTCCTCGCCGACGTAGCCCGCCTCGGTGAGGGTGGTGGCGTCGGCGATGGTGAACGGCACCGAGAGGAGCCGCGCCAGCGTCTGGGCGAGCAGCGTCTTGCCGGTGCCCGTCGGGCCGATGAGCAGGATGTTGGACTTCTGCAGCTCCACCTCGCCGTGGGACTTCTCGGCGAAGTCGATGCGCTTGTAGTGGTTGTAGACGGCGACCGCCAGCTTCTTCTTCGCCTGCTCCTGGCCGATCACGTACTCGTCGAGGAGCGCCTTGATCTCCTTGGGCTTGGGGAGCGTCGTGTCCTGCTGCTGTTCAAGCATGCGGTCCTCGGCGATGATGTCGAGGCAGATGTCGACGCACTCATCGCAGATGAAGACCGTAGGGCCGGCGATCAGCTTCTTGACCTCGCGCTGGCTCTTGTTGCAGAACGAGCACCTCAGGACTTCATCGCCGCTGTCTTTCTTCGGCATTTCTCCTCCGTTTCGGCCAACGTCGACGGGGCTAGTCGCATGCTAGGAGCCGTTCCGAACGCCTGTCAACGTCTTGCCAGCTAGAACAGGCCCCGCTGGCGGGGCTATTTCCGTCCTTGGCCAGCGGCTCCGACTCCATACAAGGGGGCTCCTGCATATAAGGTGCCGCGAACCCCGCAAAAGGCGTCACCGGACAGCCGTCGGCTCCGCGGGGCGCCGCCGCATCATCACCCGGTCCGCGATTCCGTACTCCACCGCTTCTTTCGCTCCGAGAATCCTATCGCGTTCCGTGTCCTTGTGGACATCCTCTTTCGTTCTTCCCGTGTGGAAGGCCAGAATCTCGTCCAGCCGGTCCCGCATCATGAACATGTCCTTGGCGTGGATCTCGATGTCCGACTGCTGGCCCTGCAGGCCCGACAGCCACGGCTGGTGGATCAGCACCCGGCTGTTCGGCAGCAGGGTCCGTTTGCCCTTGCTCCCCGCCGCCAGCAGCACCGCCGCCATCGACGCGGCCTGGCCCACGCAGTAGGTGGCCACGTCCGGCTTGATGTACTGCATGGTGTCGTAGATCGCCAGGCCGGCGCTCACCGAGCCGCCCGGGGAGTTGATGTAGATCGAGATGTCCTTCTCCGGGTTCTCGGCCTCGAGGAAGAGCATCTGGGCGATGATCAGGCTGGCCACCTCATCGTCAACCTGACGGCCGAGGAAGATGATGTTGTCCTTGAGGAGGCGCGAATAGATGTCGTACGCGCGCTCGCCCCGGTTCGACTGCTCGACCACCATCGGAATCAACATGCTTGAATCGTCTCCTTACCCTTCGGTCAGCCCGGGAGCCGCGGAGGTCTCTTCCTCCGGCTCGCCGAGCAAAGTACGGATCGTCTTCTCCCGCCGGAGCTGACCGCGCAGGTTCGCGAGGCGCCCGTCCTCGTCGAGCTTGCGCCGCAGCACCGGGGTCGAGACTCCCTGTGCGCGCGCCAACATCGCCAGGGTACGCTCGAATTCCTCTTCCGACACCACGATCTGCCGGTCGGCGGCGATGGCGTCCAGGAGGAGCCGCGAGTGCACCCGCTTCTCCGCCATCGGCGCCATGTCGTCCGCCACCCGGTTCCAGTCGAGGCCGGCGTTCTCGACGTCGACGCCGCGCCGGGCCAGGTTCTCGGCGTAGTCCTGCACCATCTGCTCGACCTCCCGGCGGACGACGCCCTGGGGCAGGTCGATGGGATGGCGGTCGCGGAGCTGGTCCAGCAGGGCCTTCTGCCGGGCGTCCCGCCGCTGCTCCTCCTTGTTGGAGCGCAGGCGCTTCACCACCGCCTCGCGCAGCTCGTCCGCGGTCTTGAACTCGGGGTTGACCTGGGCGGCGAAGGCGTCGTCCAGCTCGGGCAGCTCGCGCTCCTGCACGGCCTCGACGCGGACGCGGTACTTCTGCTCGTGGACGTGGGGCTGGCCCCCCTCCTCGGCGGGCGGATGCTCGTGGCGCCGCTCGAAGGTGGCCTCCTGGCCGGCGGAGAGGCCCTGCACGGCCACCGTCAGCTCTTCCCAGGCCTGGGGATCGCCCACCTCGACCTGCACCTTGTCCGTCCGCTCCTCGGGGTGGTCCTCCGAGGGCAGCGTGACGACCTCCAGGGCCGCCAGGTCGCCGCGGGAGGCGGCGCGCTCCACCGGCACCCACTTGGACATCTGCTTGCGGATGTTGTCCAGGGTCTCCTCGACGTCCAGCGTCCCGGGCTCTACCTCGGGATCGGGCAGGTCGAAGTCCTGGAGGTTCCCCAGGGCGATCTCCGGCCGGGTCTCCACCGTGGCCACGAAGGTCAGGGGCTCGCCGGGCTGGAGGTCGGCGACCTCCTCGACTTCGGGAGGCAGCAGCGGCTCGATGGCGCTCTCGGCCTGGGCCTGCCGCCAGTAGCGGGGCAGCAGGCGCTCCTTGACCTCCTGCTCGATGTCCTGGGCGAACCGGCGGCGGATCAGCTCGACCGGCACCTTGCCCTTGCGGAAGCCGGGGATGTGGACTTTCTGGCCGTACTCCCGGAGCACGCGCTGGGTCTCGGCCTCGACGGCTGGCGCGGGGACCTCGACCTTGATCTGCTTGCGGCAGGGTCCCACGTCCTGCAGGGATAGCACCACGCTCATCAGCGACTCGTCCTCGTCTTTCTGCGTCTTTCTGCCGGGTGGTGCGAAAGGGGGGACTCGAACCCCCAACCCGATCTCTCGGGACTAGATCCTAAGTCTAGCGCGTATACCAGTTCCGCCACTTTCGCTGGAAGACCTCCATTGTACTGGAGGAGAGTGAGGTTGGGAGGATGGTGAGCCGCGAAGGAATCGAACCTTCAACCCGCAGATTAAGAGTCTGCTGCTCTGCCAGTTGAGCTAGCGGCCCGTTCGGTCCGGGATCATACTGCAAGAAGGAACGCGGTGACAACGCCTCGCGCTCACGTCGCCGCACTCCCCCGTAACGCAGCCGCCCCGCCCCGCATTCCCATCGCCCTGTTCCCTCTCGCTCGCCTCAGCCCCCCTGCACGAAATGGACCATTTCCAGGCGGTCGCCCGCTCCGAGGAGCGTTTCTGTAAATAAGGCGCGCGGGACCAGGCCGCCGTTACGCTCCACCGCCACCGTCCGGGGGTCGCGCCCCAGGCCGGCGACGAGGTCGGCGATCGAGGAACCCTCCGGCACCCGGTACGGCTCGCCGTTCAGGACCACTTCGAGGAGGCTCTGCGTCCGCATGCCTCTTTCATATACCAAGCGGCGGGATCAGAGAAGGTGCTTGAGCTCGGCGCGGCCGATCGAGCTGACGGCGCTGATGATCAGCGCCGAGGTGCCGCGGCCGACCTGGGGGATGTCGAAGTCCAGGGTCAGCAGGCCGCGGTCGTCGGCGCGGCCGGCCGCCAGCACGCGCGGCTCGACGACGGTGGAGATCATGCGCACCGAGACCTGGGTGCCCACCACGGGGTTGCCGCTCTTGCTGGAGCTGGCGCGCAGGACCAGGGTGGCGCGGGCGCCGAGGGTCAGGTCGCGCTCCTCCTCCAGCAGGAGGACGAGCTGCTCCTGGTCGGCCTCGCTGGTGAGGTATTCGAGGATCACCTGGTCCAGGGTGCGCTCCGGGGTCGGGGTCTTCGCCGGCGCGGCTGGCGGCGGTGGGGGAGCGACGGCGGTGCGGGCCAGCGTCTCCCCTCCGTTGTCCGGCCGCGGCGAGGCCGGGATGGGCGTGGCCGAGGGCGAGGCCTGGGCGGTCACCATCCGGCCGGGGATCGGCTGGACGCCCGAGGGCGGCGTCGCGGCGGCGGGGAACTGCCCGGTCTGCCGGCTGGCGTTGAGGGTCGCCAGCTTGGCGTCGAGCTTGCCGTGGCGGATCGCGGCGATCATGGTCCGGTGCTGGTGGTCCATGAGGGCGACGATGTCCTTCTCGTGCTTGCCCTCGGCCAGCAGGTCGGCGTAGCTCGCCCGCTTGCTGGCCAGCACCTGTCCGCCCACGTAGACGAGGCTCTCGATGAACGGGTTGGAGGTTCCCTTGTCCTCGGTCTGGACATGGAACACCACTTCCCCGTGGCGGACGTCGGTATTGTACCCGGTGATCATGCGCGGCGCGCCGGCAAAGCAGACCTCTCCCTGTCGTACAGGCACACGGATTCTAAGAACAGCTTGGCGGGGAATCAAGCGCGGCCTCTATCGCTTACAATAGATGCAACCCACCGAGCCTGCTCGGGCCCTCACCGGAACGACGGCGGGAGAGCAGGCCGACAGGGTGGTCCGGGAAACCGGACCGCCTCCCGTGTTTGGAAAGGCGGGTAGAGAGCCGGCGGCTCGGTGGCGGGAGATTGTGTCCATGAGCCGCTTCGCCATTCTCGACCAGCCCCGCTCCCCCGTCGCGATGGGTCCCGCCTGGGCGGGCACCCTTCCTGCCGATCAGGAAGAAACCCGGCTCGTCGACTCCTTCGGCCGGCGGCTCACCTACTTACGCGTCTCCGTCACCGACCGCTGCAACCTGCGCTGCACCTATTGCCTCCCCGAGGACGCCGACTTTCCCTTCGGCGACCGCGACTTCCTCTCCCCCGACGAGATCGAGACGATCGTCGGCGCCCTGGTGCGGCTCGGCATCCGGAGGGTGCGCCTCACCGGCGGCGAGCCCCTCGTGCGCAAGGACATCCTGGAGATCGCCCGGCGGCTGAAGGCCCTTCCCGGCCTGGAGAACCTCGCCCTCTCCACCAACGGCACGGAGCTGGAGCGGATGGCCCACGACCTGAAGGACGCGGGGATCGACCGGGTCAACGTCAGCGTGGACAGCCTCGACCCCGAGCGCTTCCGGGAGATCACCCGCCGGGGCGACCTGGAGCGGGTTTGGCGGGGGATCGAGGCGGCCCTGGCCGCCGGGCTCGATCCCGTCAAGCTGAACGCCGTGCTCCTGGCCCGGGACAACGCCGAGGACGTCGAGCGCCTGGCCCGCCTGACCCTGGAGCGCCCCCTCCATGTACGCTTCATCGAGATGATGCCGACCGGGGTCAACCACCACCTCCAGCCGGACCAGTTCCTCTCCTGCGACGACGCGCGCGCCCGCATCGAGCCGCTCTTCGGCCCTCTCTCCCCCGCCGAGTTGGGCCCTCGCACCGGCCCGGCCAAGGCCTTCCGCTTCCCCGGCGCCCGGGGCACGGTGGGGTTCATCACTCCCCTCTCCCACACCTTCTGCGCCGAGTGCAACCGCGTGCGGCTGACCGCCCGCGGCGAGCTCCGCCTCTGCCTCTTCGCCGACCGGGTCCACCCTCTCCGTCACCTCCTGGAGGAGACAGATCCGGGCGCGGCCCTCGAAACCGAGATCCTCCGCGTCCTCCAGGACAAGCCCGCCGAGCACATGCTCACCCAGGGGAGCTATGGCAACCTGGAGAGCTTCATGGAAATCGGCGGCTAGGGCACGCCGGACGGCGCCTTCTCCTTATAGAATCAGCAAGTCTATTCTGCCAGCAAATGCTGGACTTGAAGGTTTGCTCCAGGCCTCGATGAGGAGGCCTGTAGAGAAGGGATGGGAGGATTGTCATGAGTCATTGGAAGCGGTTGAGCGGAAAACGCAGGGCGGCCATCCTGGCGGCCGTCCTCCTGGTTCTCGCGACCACGGCTTGGGGCTCCAGCCAATTCGCGTCCTTGACGGAGTCGGTGAAGCCGGCCCACAAGCTGGACGCGCCGCTGCTGCCGCCGGACGAGGTCTTCATCCAGAAGGCCAACGGCTTCGGCGAGTACGGCAACGTGCTGGTGTCCGTGCGGCTCTCCGAAGCGCAACTGGCCGTCAAGACGGCGGACGGGACCCGGGACTACATCGTCATCGGGAACCCCGAGGCGCCGGTGGTCCTGCGGGATGACGGCCAGGGTGGAGACGCCACGGCCCTGGACGGTCTCTTCACCGGGCCCGCTTTCATCGACGAGCCCCAGCTCGCCGCCCGCGGCAGCTCGGACGCGGCCGAGTGGCACGGCCGCGCCGTCCGGACAACGCCCCGGTTCGTCGGCCGCAGCGCCGTCGACGTCTACGAGCCGCAGCCGTTCGACTACGAAGGCTTCCGCGGCGGCGGCCGCGTCCGCCTCGGCCCGGCCGTCGCCTTCCTGGAGCCGGAGACCTACGTGCCGCCCGACACCATTCCCGGAGAGGAGACCTCGGAGGCGCTCGTCGGCTCGAAGAGCTCGTTCATCCCCAAGATCACCCCCGCGACCCCCGTCGTCGAGGGGACCAACGCCTTTCAGGACCGGGTGCTGATGATCCGGGACGCCGGCGTGGTGACCGACCCGACCCGCACCTACGATCCCTGCACCAATACCGGCAACCCCGAGGGTGTCTGGACGTTCAACCATCTGATCACCGAAATGGCGAACGAGGAGGCGAGCGGGATCGATCCCGCGGACTTCGCCCGCAAGTGGCTCGAGAACTGGCTCGACCCCAACCTGGCGCCCAACGGCGACCCCATCCCGGCCCGCCCCAGGATGCAGAACATCATCAACCTGTGGCCCAAGACGGCCGACGGCAAGCTGGACCTCGCGAAGTCCCCCCTGCGCCTGCTCGCCATCGCGCCGCGGGTCGACCTGCGGCGGACGACGGGCGGCGGCGCTCCCTACGCGCGCAACGCCAGCGGCAACTTCCTCGACGCCGGCGAAGCCCGGTTCGTATTCGGGCTCGCGGTGCGGATCCCGGCCGATCAGAACCCGCGCAACTTGTTCATCGGAGCCGTCCAGATCCCGCCCCTCGCCAACGGGTGCTTCGGCCTTGCGTTCACGGTGATCCTGGAGTACCGCATCCCCAAGTGCGACTGCAAGGAGGTGAAGTCCTGGGCGCGGCAGTGGATGGAGCTGGCCGACGATCTCCCGGGCACCCCGCGCTACAACGCCCGCCTGGAGGCGCTCACCGAGCAGTTCGTGACCGCCAACGCCAATCCTCGCAATCCCAACGGCAGCGCGCTCGGGCAGTTGCGCACCAACGAGGTTGCGCTCGGCACTCCGCCCGTCCTGTGGGAGCTGCGCGAGTTCCAGCTCACGCAGTTCCCGTTCACGTATCTGCAGGAAACGACGACGGACGACACGCCCCGGGACGACTCTCTGAACTCGCCCCTGCTCCGGGACTGGATCCTGCACGTGAAGTCGAGCCTCAACGGCCCCGATTACGAAGACCCGATCCCGCCGGTGCCGCTCCACTTCCGGGACTCGAGCGGCGTGAAGCAGAACCTTCTGGCCAGCAAGTCGCGGCCGCTGGAGCCCGCCAGCCTGTTCGTCGCCGCCCATCTCAGGGCCCCGGGCCTGAACCTCAACGACCCGCAGGAGAACTGGGCCCGCCACCGCGTCTCCCGCGCGAGCTGCCAGGGGTGCCACCGGCGCGAGACCTTCACCCATTTCGTCCATGTGGATCCGAACAGCGCGATCATCCAGTCGAAATGGGACGACAACCTCGCCGGCGGCCTGGGGCACTGGGTCGGCTTCCCGCCGATCCTCCTTTCGGACCCCGTCCTGCCGGCGGAGCTCTCGGAGTTCCTGACCGGCATCAACGGGCTGGGAGACCCGGGGACCTCCCCCAACCCCCGCAGCCCCAACCTGGGGACGCCCAAACGCAACTTCGACGACCTCGCCCGGCGCGAGGAGGACATCAAACGCGTCGGCAAGCTGGCCTGCTTCAAGTTCCACCCGGTCAACGCGGATCTCGTCCGTAGGGTCCTGGCGGCCAGCGGCAAGCTGCCGCCCAATCTGTACGAGGGCATTCAGCTCGTCCCCGTGGACCAACGGGTCTCCGTGGCCGTTGACGACATGACGGCCAACCACATCTCCGAGGTCCACTGACCTCGCCGGCCGGGCGGGGGCCCCCTCCCGCCCGGCTTTATGGCCGAGCGCCGTCTCAATCCGCCGCCGCAGAAGCACTACTACTAGTAGTAAGCCTTCCTCGCGAACCAGCAGCCCGTCCGAACGCGACTTCTCGATGTCCTGGTTCCTCCGGCTTCCACGAAGAAGCCCGGAGAGCAAATAGGGGTGTCTCTCTTCAGCCCCTCAAAGGAGGATCGTCATGAGTCGATGGAAGCGGCTGAGCAGGAAACGCAGATCGACCTACCTGGCCCTGGTCGTCTTCGTCCTCGCCACGACGGCCTGGGCGTCGGGCCGTCTCGCCTCCCTGACCGAATCGGTCGTCAGTGCCCAGCCTGGCACAGCCAGCAGGCTCGTAGTGACCAAGGCGACCAAGCTGGACGCGCCCCTCCCCCAGCCGGACGAGGTGCTCATTCAGAAGACGAGCGCCTTCGGCGACTACGGGAACGTGCTGGTCTCCGTGCGGCTCTCCGCCGATCAGCTCGCGATCAAACAAGAGGAAGGCACCCGGAGCTTCGTGGTGATCGGCAGTCCGGAAGCGCCCGTGATCCTGCGGGACGACGGCCAGGGCGGCGACGCCACCGCCAACGACGGCCTGTTCACAGGGCCCGCCTACATCGACGAGGCGCAGCTCTCGGCGCGGGCGGGCTCCGACTCGACCGAGCTCAGCAGCCGCTCCGTCACGACGTCGCCCCAGTTCGTCGGCCGCTCCGCCGTCGGGGTCTTCCAGCCGCAGGCCTTCGACTACACGAGCTTCCAGGCCGGAGCCCGGGTCCCCCTCGGACCGGCTGTTGCCCTCCTCGAGCCCGAGGGTGTGCAGGGCTCGGCGACGCTCAGCGCGGAGAACGCGGCCATCGAAAAGATCTCCTCCGCGAACCCGGTCGTCGAAGGCACCAACCCGTTCCAGGACCGGGTGCTGATGATCCGGGAGGTCAGCGTGGTGGCGGACTCGACCCGCACCTACAACCCCTGTACCGACACCGGCACGAACAACGGGGTGTGGACCTTCAACCACCTGATGACCGAGATGGCGAACCCGGCCGCGAGCGGGATCGATCCCGCCGTCTTCGTCCGGACCTGGCTGGAGAACTGGCTCAACACCAGCCTGACCATCAACGACGACCCTGTGCCCGCCCGCCTGTTGGTCCAGAACATCATCAATCTCTGGCCCAAACTGGCCGACGGGAGATTGAATCTCGCCAAGTCCCCGCTGCGCCTGCTCGCCATCAACCCGCGGCTCGACCTGCGGCGGACGACGGGCGGCGGCGGCCCCTACTCGACCAACGTCAGCGGCAACTTCCTGGACGCCGGCGAGGCCCGGTTCATCTTCGGGTTCGCGGTGAAGATCCCGGTCGGCCAGAACCCCAACTCGCTGTTCGTCGGCTCGGTCGAGATCCCGCCCGCCGGCAGCCGGTGCTTCGCGCTGCCCTTCACGGTGATCTTCGAATACCGCGTCCCGAAGTGCGACTGCAAAGACGTGCGCGCCTGGGCGAAGCAGTGGATCGCGCTGGACGACGACCTCAACCTTCCGGGCTCGGCGGTCTACAACTCCCGCCTGGAGGCGATCACCCAACAGTTCGTGCTGGCCAACTCCAACCCGCGCAACCCCAACGGCAGCTCGCTCGGCCAGTTGCGGACCAACGAGATCGCCATCAGCCCGAACAATCCCTTCGTCTGGGAGCTGCGCGAGTTCCAGCTCACCCAGTTCCCGTTCACGTTCCTCCAGGAGACCACGACGGATGACACCCCCCAGGACCAGTTTCAGAACACTACCCTGCTCAAGGACTGGATCCTCGGGATCAAACCGAGCTTGAGCGGCCCGGACTTCGAAGACCCGATCGCGCCCGTGCCCCTCTTCTTCACCGGCTCGGCCGGCGTCAGCGAGAACTTCCTGGCCGGCAAGTCGAAGGTGCCGGAGGTCGACGCCGAGTTCCTCAACTTCTTCTGGAAGGCGCCCGGCCTCATCCTCACCGACACGCAGGAGAACTGGGCGCGCCACCGCGTCTCCCGGGCGGCCTGCAACGGCTGCCACCGGCGCGAGACCTTCACGCACTTCGTCCACGTGGAGCCGGGCAATACGATCATCCAGTCGGTCTGGAACGACGCCCTCGCCGGCGGTCTCGGCGACTGGGTCGACAATCCGCCGCTGCGTTCGAACCCCTCGCTGCCGGCGGAGCTCTCGAAGTTCCTGACCGGCATCAACGCCCTCGGCGATCCGGGCAACTCCACCAACCCCCGCAGCCCCAACGTGGGGACTCCGACCCGCAACTTCGACGACCTGGCCCGGCGCGAGGCGGACATCAAGCGGGTGGCCAACCTGACCTGTTTCAAGTTCCACCCGGTCAACGCCGATTTGGTCAAGAGGACCTTGCAATCGAACGGCACGCTCCCCGCCAACCTCTTCCAGGACCTCCAACTCGTTCCGGTCGAGCAGCGGGTCTCCGTGGCCGTGGACGACATGACGGCCAACCACATCTCCGAGGTCCACTGACCTCGCGGCCGGGCGGGAGATTCCCCGCCCGGCTTTTCTCTCCTACGGCGCCAGCGCCCGGGTGGGATCGACCCGCGCCGCCCGCCGGGCGGGCACCCAGCTCGCCAGCAGCGCCGCGGCGGCGAGGACCACGAGCACCCCCGCGAAGGTCGCCGGGTCGGTGGCGGTCACCCCGTAGAGAAGGCTGGAGAGGACGCGGGAGGCGGCGACCGCGCCGGCGACGCCCACGGCCAGCCCGAACAGCACCGGCCGCAGCGCCTGCCAGGTCACCATCGCCAGCACCCGCTTCTCCGTCGCGCCCAGGGCCATCCGCAGGCCGATCTCCTGCGTCCGCTGGTTGACGAAGTAGGCGATCACGCCGTAGATGCCCACCGCGGCGAGCACCAGGCCGATCACTCCGAGGGTGGTCAGCAGCAGCATGTTGAAGCGGGTGGTCGCCGTCCACGAGGCCCGGATCTCGTCCATGGTGGCGACGTCGTAGACCGGCAGGCGGGGGTCGACCCGCAGCGCGGCCTGGCGCACCGGCGAACGCGAGGGCCGCCGGATCGCCCGCCGTGCGGACGACGACGGCCATGGAGACGTCGCGGTCTCCCCACAGGTCCTCGCTCGCCTGGGCCATGGGAACGTAGATCTCCGGCCGCGCGTCCTCGGTCAGGTCCTGCTGCCGGACGTCCCCCGCCACGCCCACGACCTCGTGCCAGACCGGATGCTCCTCGCCGTCGGTCCCTTCGTCGGTCCAGTAGGAGAGCCGCTTGCCGGCGGCGTCCTCCCCCGGCCAGGCCCTGCGCGCCAGGGCCTCGTTCACGATCGCCACCCGGAGAGCGCCCGGACGGTCGCGCGGCGGCGAAGTCCCGCCCCCGGAGCGGGATTCCCAGCGTCTTGAAGTAGCCGGGGCTCACCTGGCGGGTGTTGCCCTCGATCTGCTCCTCTCCCTCCGACGGCTTGCCCTCGATCTCCAGGCTCGACGAGGTGTTGTAGCGGGAGAGCGGCACGATGGAAGTCGCGGCGGCCGACTCCGACGCCGGCGACGGCTCCGGCTTCGTCCACCACCCGCTGGAGGGTCTGGACGAGCCTGGGCCGGCTCCGGATAGTCGCCGCGGGGCAGCGAGAGCTGCGCCGTCAGCACGCCGGCGGGATCGAAGCCGATCTCGACCTGCTGGAGCCGCAGGGCGCTGCGGATCAGCAGCCCGGCGCTGACCAGCAGCATGAGGGCGAGGGCCACCTCGGTCACCATCAGGCCGGTCCGCACCCAGTCGCGGTGCGCCCCCAGGCTCCGCCCGCCTTCCTTCAGCATGCCCTGGAGGTCCGGCCGCGCCGTGCGCAGCGCCGGCACCAGTCCGAAGACAAGGCTCGACGGCGATCCCCACGGCCAGGGCGAAGGCCAGCACCGCCCCGTCGATCCCCGCCTCGGCGATGCGGGGCACGCCTGGCCGGGCTGATGGCCACCAGGAACCGGATGCCTCCGTAGGCCATGGCCAGGCCCGCGGCGGCCCCGGCCAGCGCCAGGACCAGGCTCTCGGTCAGGAGCTGGCGGACGATCCGCCCGCGGCCCGCGCCCAGGGCGGCGCGGATGGCGATCTCCCGCGCCCGGGCCGCGCTCCGCGCCAGGAGCAGGTTCGCCACGTTGACGCAGGCGATCAGCAGCACGCACCCCACCGCTCCCAGCAGGATCAGGTAGCGCCGCGTCGTGCCGCCGAGCAGGCTTTCCTGGTAGCTCTCGAGATGCGCGCCCTTGTTCCGGTTGTTGTCCGGGGCGATCGTCTCGAGGCGCTTCGCGATGCCGGCGACCTCGGCCTGGGCCGTCTCGGAGAGTGACGCCGGGCTTCAGCCGGCCCAGCACGTGGAGATAGCTGAGGCCGTAGTTGGCCTCTTCCTCGGTGTCGAGGGCGATGGGTACCCAGAGCCAGCGCGTCGGTCGCCCGCAGCTCGAAGGAGGCGGGCATCACGCCGGTCACCTCGTAGGGCATTGCCCGTTCATGCCGGATGGAGCGCCCGATGACGGCCGGATCGGCGCCGAAGCGCTCGCGCCAGAGGCGGTCGGAGAGCACCACGACCCGCTCTCGCCCCGGGCGGTCCTCCGCCTCGGCGGAAGACGCGCCCCAGCGCCGGCTTGACCCCGAACACGTCGAAGTACCCCGCCGAGACGCGGGCGCCGATGATCCGCTCCGGCGCGCCGTCTCCGGTCAGGTTGAAGCTCGCGCCCGGTGTAGGCCGCCAGACTGCTCGAAGGACTGCGCGTCGCGGCGGAAGGTGTACGAAGTTGCCGGGCGCCACCGACCGGTGGTCGTCCCCGCGGTCGATGGACCACAGGTAGACGATCCGCTCCGGATGCGGGAACGGCAGGGGCCGCAGCACCACCGCGTGGAGGAGGCTGAAGATGGCCGTCGTGGCGCCGATCCCCAGCGCCAGCGTGAAGACGGCGATGATCGAGAAGGCCGGGGCCTTGCGGAGCTGGCGCAGGGCGAAGACCGCGTCCTGCCGCAGCTCGGAAGCGACCTCGCTCCAGCGCCGCCCGCGCTCCCGCCGCTTGCCGATCTCCTCGCACTGGCGGCGGATGCCCTCCACGTTTCCAAACAGGCGCAGGGCCTCCTCGCGGGCGGTGTGAGCGGCCATGCCCTCGTCGATCAGCTCCTGCGTCCGCATCTCGACGTGGAACGCGATCTCGTCGTCCACGTCCTGCTTCACGGTGCCGCCCCGCAGGTGGAGGCGGAAAGCCCGGCGCCAACCAGCCATACTCTCTCCCTCCTCCTACGCGGTCTGCAGGACCCTGCCGACGGCGTCGGCGTAGCGTTGCCAGGATTCCGCTTCGGCGTTGAGCTGCCGGCGGCCTTCGTCGGTGAGCCGGTAGAACTTGGCCCGGCGGTTGTTCTCGGAGACGCCCCACTCCGCCTCGATCCACCCCCGCTGCTCCATGCGGTGCAGCGCGGGATACAGCGCGCCCTCCTCGATACGGAGCGCGTCCTCCGTCCGCTGGGCGATCCACCGCACGACCGCGTAGCCGTGCAGCGGACCCCAGGAGAGGGTCTTGAGGATCAGGACGTCCAGGGTCCCTTGCAGCAGGTCCATCTTGGCCATGAATCTCTCCCCTAAGCTGTCCAGGGGAAAGAATAAAGTGGCTCCCCTAAGCTGTCAAGGGGAGTATGCGTGCTAGAATCTTCTCCTCTGGTGTTGCGTCCTGGCGGGTCTTCGTGATTTGATAACGTACCCGCCGAGAAAGGAAATCTCCGATGTCCGCGATCCCTCTCGAGCGCGATATCCATTACCCGGAGTCCGACGGACGCCCGATGGCGGAGACCGACCTTCACCTCGACGTGATGCTCGACCTGATCCACGCCCTGAAGACCCGCTACGCGGGCGATCCGGACGTGTACGCCGGCGGCAACCTCCTCCTCTATTACGTGAAGGGGGATCCGAGATTCTCCATCTCTCCGGACGTCCTGGTAACCCGGGGGATCGGCAAGGGCCGTCGGGACACCTACCTCCTCTGGGTGGAAGGCCGGATGCCCTGCTTCGTGATCGAGGTGACGTCGAAGAGCACCCGCAACGAGGACCTCAAGAAGAAGAAAGACCTCTACGAGCGCCTTGAGGTGGACGAGTACTTCCTCTTCGACCCCCGGGAAGAGTATCTCCACCCGCGCATCCAGGGCCTTCGTCTGGTGAATGGCAAGTACCAGCCGATCCCTCCCGAAGCCGACGGCTCGCTCCTGAGCCGGACGACCGGCCTGCTGCTGAAGCCCGAAGGGGAGAACCTGCGCCTGATCGACGCCGCCACCGGGGAGCGCCTCCGTTGGACGCAGGAAGAGACCGAGGCTCTGGAGGCCGCCGAGGAGCGGATCAAGGCCCTCGAAGAAGAGCTCGCACGTCTCCGGCGTCCACGGTCAGAGTAAAAACGGGGCCTGTTTACGCCCCCCGCCTCTCGTGAAACAATACGCGCGATGTCCCGCCGGGCGGCACCGTCCCGGACCCAATCCCCCAAATCCTGACGAGAGGAGACAATATGGCTGAGTCTACCGTTGCGGAAGCCCCCGCCGCCCAGCGCACCCTGGTCCAGTACGAGGTCAAGGAGGGCGTCGCCTACCTCACGCTCGACGATCCGCCGCACAACACCTACACCCACGAGATGATGCGCCAGCTCGACGAGGCCATCCTCAAGGCTCGCTTCGCGAAGGACGTCTACGTCATCGTCCTGCGCGGCGACGGCGACAAGTTCTTCTGCGCCGGCGCCAACATCAACATGCTGAAGTCCTCCGATCCCTACTTCAAGTACTACTTCTGCCTCCACGCCAACGAGACCCTGAACCGCCTGGAGCAGACCCCCAAGCTGGTCATCGCGGCCCTCGACGGCCACACCGTGGGCGGCGGCCTCGAGATCGCCATGGCGGCGGACATCCTCATCGGCAAGAAGGGCTCGGGCAAGGTCGGACTGCCCGAGGTCACCCTCGGCGTGCTCCCCGGCACCGGCGGCACCCAGCGCCTGGCCCGCCGCGTCGGCAAGAGCCAGTCCATCGAGCTGATGGTCACCGGCCGGTTGATCGACTACGAAGAGGCGCAGCGGATGGGGATCATCAACTTCGTCTACGAGGGCGACGACTTCGCCGGCCACATCCACGAGTACGCCAAGCAGTTCTGCCCGCCGAACAAGGCGGCCAAGGCCGTCGGCCGGATCAAGCGCTCCGTGCAGTCCGGCGCCGAGGTCCCCTTCGAGAGCGGCCTGGCCATCGAGCGCGAGCTCCAGCAGCAGCTCTTCGAGAGCCCGGACGCCCGCGAGGGCCTCGACGCCTACGTCGGGAAGCGCAAGCCCGACTTCCAGGGTTATTGATCCTCGGCGACGATTCCGCCCAGGACGCCGCGCGGCTCCTGGGCGGGCCAGCCTTCCCTGAGAAAGATTTATGGACAAGAAAGACAACGACATCGTCCTCGCCGCCCCGGTGCGGACGCCGATCGGCAAGTTTGGAGGCGTCCTCGCCTCTCTCACGGCGGCCGACCTCGGCACGGCGGCGGCCCAGGGCGCCCTGGAGCGCGCCGGCCTCGATCCGGCCAGCGTCGATCAGGTCATCTTCGGCCACGGCCGGCAGGCCGGCGGCGGCCCCAACACGGCGCGGCAGATCGCCTTCCGCGCCGGCGTGCCGGTCGAGCGCACGGCCTACACGATCAACCAGGCCTGCGCCTCCGGTCTCCAGGCCGTCCTCTCGGCGGCCCGCACGATCATGACCGGCGAGGCCCAGGTGGTCCTGGCCGGCGGCACGGAGAGCATGTCCAACACCCCCTACCTCCTTCCCCGCGCCCGCTGGGGATACCGGATGGGCCACGCCGAGATCGTGGACGGCATGTACAAGGACGGCTTCAACTGCCCCCTCGCCGAGATGGCCATGGGCGAGACCGCCGAGGAGCTGGCGATGGAGATGGGGATCGGCCGCGAAGCCTCCGACGCCTACGCCCTGGAGAGCCAGCTCCGCTGCGAGCGCGCCCGGGCCGAGGGACGCTTCGAGAGCGAGATCGTGCCGGTGACCGTCCAGGGCAGGAAGGGCGACACCGTCGTCGGCAAGGACGAGCACCCCCGCGACGGCGCCACCCTGGAGTCCATGACCAGGCTCCCCACGGTCTTCCGCAAGGGCGGGGCCGTCACCGCCGGCAACGCCTCGGGCATCACGGACGGCGCCGCCGCCATCGTCGTCGCCTCCCGCGCGGCGGCCCGGGAGCTCGGCCTGCCGGTGGTCGCCCGGCTGGTGGGCTGGGAGGTGGTGGGCGTCGAGCCGCGGATCATGGGGATCGGCCCCGTGCCGGCCGTCCGCCGCCTGCTGGAGAAGACCGGCCTCGACAAGTCCGCCATCGACGAGGTCGAGCTGAACGAGGCCTTCGCCTGCCAGGTGCTGGCCTGCAACCAGGAGCTGGGGTTCGACACCGCCCGCCTCAACCCGGACGGCGGCGCCATCGCCCTCGGCCATCCCATCGGCGCCACCGGCGCCCGCGTGCTGGTGACCCTGCTCCACGGCATGGAGAAGCGCGGCGGCGAGCGGGGCCTCGCGACCCTCTGCGTCTCCGGCGGCCTGGGGATCGCGGCCCTGGTCGAGCGGGAGGCCGCGTGATCCTGGTCTCCACCTCCACGGACGAGCGCGCCGGCCCCTACGTCGAAGCTCTGCGGGCGGTCGGCGTGCCCGAGGAGAGCATCCAGGTCGTGACGCCGTTCACGCTGTCGGCGGAAAGCTCGCCGCGCGAGAGGGTGGCCAAGGCGCAGGGGCTGCTCCTCTGCGGCGGCGTGGACGTGGCCCCGGAGCGGTACGGCGAGGAGACCCGCCCCGACGCCAACGTCGAGGTCGCCCCCGAGCGCGACGAAATGGAATGGGCCCTCCTGGACGGCGCCCGCGAGAACCGCGTCCCCGTCTGGGGCGTCTGCCGCGGGATCCAGGTGCTGAACGTCTACCTGGGCGGCTCCCTCTGGCAGGACCTGCCGACCCAGGTCCCCAGCCAGGTCGACCACAGCCAGTCCGAGACGCCGGACGTCCTCGCCCACGCCGTGCGGGTCGCCGAGCCGCACCGCCCGCTGGGCGAGCGCCTCGCCCGCGAAGTCCCCCTGGTGAACAGCCGCCACCATCAGGCCGTCAAGCAACTGGCCGCCGGCCTGGTCCCGGTCGCCTTTTCGCCGGACGGCCTCGTCGAAGCCGCCGTCCTCGACCGCGAGGACTGGTGGGTCCGCGCCGTCCAGTGGCACCCCGAGAACCTGATCGCCCTGGCCCAGCAGCGGATGCTCTGGACGGACTTCATCCAGGCGGCCGGCTTCCGCGCGGGCTGAGCCATGTCCGGGCCGTCCGTCCTCCTCCACCGCGACGGCCCGGCGGCGGTCGTCACCCTCAACCGTCCGCCCCTGAACATCCTGGACATCCCGACGATCGACCTCCTCGGCGAGGTCGTCGCCGGGCTGGCGTCCGACCCCGGCCTCCAGGTCCTCTTCCTGAGAGGATCGGGCGACCGCGCCTTCTCCGCCGGGGTGGCCGATCCAGGACCACACCCCGGACCGGGTCGTCCCCATGCTGGACAGCCTCCACGCCACCATCCGCCGCCTGCGCGACCTGGACGCGGTGACCGTCGCCGCCGTCCAGGGCCACTGCCTGGGAGGCGGGATGGAGCTGGCGATGTCCTGCGACCTGGTGATCGCCACCGACGACGCCCGTTTCGCCCAGCCGGAGATCGAGGTCGGCTGCTACCCCCCGGTCGCCTCGGCGCTGCTGCCCCAGCGGATCGGAGCGGGGCTCGCCCTGGATCTCGCGCTGACCGGCCGAAGCCTGACCTGCGACGAGGCGGAGCGGATCGGGCTGGTGACGCGGCGGGTCTCCAACCTGGACGAGGGGATCGATACGCTCCGCTCCCAGATCACCTCGAAGAGCGTCCCCGTGACCCGGCTCGCCAAGAAGGCCGTCCGGGCCGGCCGGGACCTCCCCTTCTCCGAGGCTCTGGCCGAAACGGAGCGCATCTATAAGGAAGAGCTTCTGCCGCTGGAGGACCTGGCGGAAGGGGCGGCGGCGTTCCTGGAGAAGCGGCGGGCGGTGTGGAGGCACCGGTAAAAGGGTGCGTTGCCAGATCGAGCGGCATGCCCTTCGAGCCCTCACTCCCCCTACCCCCTCTCTCCCGACCCCTCCCACCCTCCCTCACCGGGAGAGAGGGGGATAAAGAAGCTTCGTTTTGACTAACCAGCTCCCTCCTCTCCCGGTGAGGGAGGGCGGGAGGGGTCGGGAGAGGAGGGCCGGGGAGGTGAGGGCTCGCAGGGCATGCCACCCCAGCCGGCAACCTATATAGAATGCCACTCTCTATAACTGGAGGAGACCCCCATCATGCCTGAAACCATCCTGGTGGAACGCGAAGGCCGCGTCGCCATCCTGACCATCAACCGTCCCGACAAGCTCAACGCCCTCAACCAGCAGGTGCGGGACGAGATGCTGGAGATCCTGGCCCAGATCGAGAACGACGAGTCCGTGGGCGTCGTCGTCATCACCGGCGCCGGCGAGAAGTCGTTCATCGCCGGGGCGGACATCGGCGAGTTCGCCGGCCGCACCCCCTTCGACCAGCGCTACGCCATGCGCAGCCCCCGCGTCTTCGACATCATGGCCAGCTTCCCCAAGCCGGTCATCGCCATGATCAACGGCTTCTGCCTGGGCGGCGGCTGCGAGCTGGCCATGTCGTGCGACATCCGCATCGCCTCCGAGAAGGCCCGCTTCGGCCAGCCGGAGATCAACCTCGGGCTCATCCCGGGCGGCGGCGGCACCCAGCGCCTCCCCCGCCTCGTCGGCACCGGCCATGCCATGCGGCTCATCCTCTCCGGCGACATGATCCCCGCCGCCGAGGCCCTCCAGATCGGCCTTGTCGAGATGGTCGTCCCCGCCGAAGAGCTGCGGGCCAAGACCCTGGAGCTCGCCAACAAGATCGCCGGCAAGAGCCCGCTCACCCTCAAGGTCGCCAAGGAAGCCCTGCGCGCCAGCGAGCGGCTGCCCGTCGAGGACGGCATCACCTACGAGCGCGACCTCTTCTGCCTCTGCTTCTCCTCCGCCGACAAGGAAGAGGGCGTCAAGGCCTTCCTGGAGAAGCGCCCCGCCCAGTGGACGGGCCGGTGAGGTCGACTCCCATGGCCGCTCCGCACGCAGACCTGCTGGCCCTGCGCTCCGAGTTCCCCATCCTGGAGCACACGACCTATCTGATCAACAACTCCCTGGGAGCCATGCCCCGGGGCGTCCACGACGAGGTCCAGACCTTCGCCACCCAGTGGGAGACGCGCGGCGTCCGCGCCTGGGCCGAGGGCTGGTGGGAGATGGCCGCCGAGACCGGCGACCTCCTGGCGCCCCTGCTGGGCGTCCGGCCCGGCGCCGTCTCCATGCACCAGAACGTGTCCGTGGCCGCCGCCGTCTTCCTCTCCTGCATCGACTACCCGGCGGAGCGCAACAAGATCGTCTACGAGGCCCTCAACTTCCCCAACGTCATCTACCTCCTCGAAGGCGAGCGCAAGAAGGGCGCGGAGATCGTCACCGTTCCCTCCGACGACAACATCGGCATGCCCATCGAGCGGCTGCTGGCGGCGATCGACGAGCGGACCCGCCTGGTGCCCGTCTCCCACACCCTGTTCCGCAGCGCCTACGTGCAGGACGCCGAGGCCATCGCCCGGCGCTGCCGCGAGGTGGGGGCCATCCTGATGCTGGACGTCTACCAGTCCACCGGCGCCGTGCCCCTGGAGCTGGAGGCCTGGGGGGTGCACGCGGCCGTGGGCGGATCGGTGAAGTGGCTCTGCGGCGGACCCGGCGCGGGCTACCTCTGGGTGAACCCGGAGATCGCGGGATCGCTCCAGCCCTCCTTCACCGGCTGGCAGGCGGACGCCGAGCCCTTCGCCTTCCGTCCGGGACCGATCCGCTACCGCGACGAGCCCGCCTGGCGCTTCCTCACCGGCACGCCGAACATCCCGGCCCTCTACTCCTGCCGCCCGGGCTACCGCATCGTTTCCGGCGTCGGCTCCAAGAAGATCCGCGAGCGCTCCCTCGGCCTCACCCGCTACCTGATGGACCTCGCCGAAGAGGCCGGCTTCGAGGTGCGCACGCCGCGCGACGACAAGCACCGCGGCGGCACCGTCTCCATCTGGCATCCCGACGCCGAGCGGCTCTGCCACGACCTCATCGACCGCGAGATCGTCTGCGATTACCGCCCGAACGCGGGCATCCGCCTCTCGCCGCACTTCTTCAACACCGAGGCGGAGCTCGAGCACGCGATTTCGACCCTGAAACAGCTCGTCTGAAAAGCACTCCCTGGGAGTTTCCTGCCCTTCACGATTGGCAGACGGCCGGCGTCCCCACGCGCCGGCCGTCTGTACGTCGGTTGTCAAAGAGTGCGGGCGCTACGGCTACCCTTCTTCGGTCGCATTATGAATGCTTGTTGACAGATGGTCAACGTGATATTGTTCAGGAGCAGGAAGTTGACTCCTGCGCTGCTCCCGGAGAGGCCCGTTCGCCCTCTACGAGGGCTGGCATCGCCCCCGCAAGGGCCGCCGCTGTCCCGGCTGGGGCCGCCTCGCCCCCGCCGGGGCAATGATGGCCCCACCAGGGGCTGCGGGCCCCCTTGCGGGGGCGGTGGCGGCCCTTGCGGACCGGCGTCAAGCCCGACGGGGGATTCGCCGCAGTCTCCGAGGGGCGCACCGGCCCTTTCAGGGGGCCGGCAGAGCCCTCAAGGGAGCGCGTTCTTTGACAGACGATGCAAATCACAGGGGGCGGCCTCGAAACCGGGGCGGGGCCGCCCCTCCCGCCTATCTTTAGAAATTCTTCCGGTCTCCCTCCGGACTTCTTGCGGTCCCATGGGAGAAGCTCTTCACAGCGGTGGCGCCTGACCACCGCGGGTTATGGACTCGCAAAAGACTTCTACGCCCACCGACTTCCGGTATCTCCTCGGTCTCTCCCTCGGCGCTCTCGGGATCGTGTACGGCGACATCGGCACCAGCCCGCTGTATGCGTTGCGGGAGTGCTTCCACGGCCCCCACGCCGTGCCGCCCAGCCACGACAACGTCCTCGGCGTGCTGTCGCTGGTGTTCTGGTCGCTCGTCGTCATCATCTCGATCAAGTACCTCGTCTTCGTGATGCGCGCCGACAACCGCGGCGAGGGGGGCATCCTGGCGCTCATGGCGCTGGTGCCTTCCCGGCTCCGCAAGGCGCGCGGCGGCCATTGGCTGCTCGTGGCGCTGGGCCTCTTCGGAGCCGCGCTGCTCTACGGCGACGGCATGATCACCCCGGCCATCTCGGTGCTCTCGGCGGTCGAAGGCCTGGAGGTGGCGACGCCGTTCTTCAACCCGTACATCGTGCCGATCACCCTGGTCATCCTGCTCGTCCTGTTCGCGATCCAGCAGCGCGGGACGGCGGGGATCGGCGCGCTGTTCGGTCCCGTGATGATCCTCTGGTTCCTGACCCTGGCCGTCCTCGGCGCCGCCTGGATCGTCCGCGCCCCCTCCGTCCTCGCCGCGGTCAATCCCGGACACGCGGTGCGCTTCTTCCTGGAGAACGGATGGCACGGCTTCCTGGTGCTCGGATCGGTCTTCCTGGTGGTCACCGGCGGCGAGGCGCTCTACGCCGACATGGGGCACTTCGGACGGCGGCCGATCCGCATGGCCTGGTTCGCCCTGGTGCTGCCGGCGCTGCTGCTCAACTACTTCGGCCAGGGCGCGCTGCTGCTGACCCATCCCGACGCCGCGGTGAATCCGTTCTACGAGCTGTCGCGGCGGCTGGCCCCCGAGTGGGTCCTCTACCCGATGGTCGTCCTCGCGACGGCGGCCACCGTGATCGCCTCGCAGGCCGTGATCTCCGGCGCCTTCTCGCTCACCCGGCAGGCGGTCCAGCTCGGCTACATCCCGCGGGTCGAGATCGTCCACACCTCGGGCCGGGAGATCGGGCAGATCTACATCCCGTCGATCAACTGGCTGCTCATGCTCTCGACCTTCGGCCTGGTGCTCGGCTTCCAGAAGTCCACCAACCTGGCGGCGGCCTACGGCGTGGCGGTCACGGCCACGATGGTCATCACCACCCTGCTCGCCTGCATGGTGGCCCTCCGCCTCTGGGGCTGGAAGCCGGCGCTGGTGCTGCCCGTCACCGCCTTCTTCCTGCTCCTCGACATCGCCTTCTTCGGCGCCAACATCATCAAGGTGGCGGACGGCGGCTGGTTCCCGCTGCTCGTGGGCATCGTGATCTACACGCTGATGGCGACCTGGAAGAAGGGGCGCCAGATCCTGCACGAGCGGCTGCGGGACGGCGCCCTGCCTTTCGAGAATTTCGTGGCCGGCGTCGGTCCCGAAGGGCCGCGGCGGGTCGCCGGCACGGCGGTGTTCATGGCCCGCGATCCGCGGGGCACGCCCACCGCCCTGCTCCACAACCTCAAGCACAACAAGGTGCTGCACGAGCGGGTGATCCTGCTGACGGTGCAGACGGAGGACGTCCCGGCCGTGCCTGCCGCGGAACGGATCGAGCTCGAGCCGCTGGGCAAGGGGTTCTACCGGGTGATCGCCCACTACGGCTTCATGGAAGATCCGAGCCTGCCGGAGATCCTGGCGCTCCTCGGCGAGCGAGGGATCTCCACCGAAACCATGGCGACCTCCTTCTTCCTCAGCCGCGAAACGCTGATCCCCAGCAAGAGGCCGGGCATGGCGCTCTGGCGCGAGTGGCTGTTCACGATCATGGTCCGCAACGCCCAGCGCCCCTCCGACTTCTTCCGCATCCCGGTCAACCGCGTGGTGGAGCTGGGGATGCAGGTGCGGCTGTAAACCGCCCAACGACAGCGTTGCGTCCCCACTGTAGAGACGCCCCGCGGGGCGTCTCCGAGGCGGAAATCAGCCCGTCAGCCATCCCGAACGGTCCGCGGGCACCCGCGACGCTCCTTGAAATTTGCCCCCCTCCCCCACCATTTTCCGCGGAAAGGTGTCTATCCTTACAACGGGGTCCTGCGGCATAGCCGCGTTCCCTGATCGTCACGGTTCTTTGACAACTAGGAAAATTGGCACGCCGGTCGTAGATAGAACCGGAAGGAACGGAGCATCAATGGTTTACGCCGGATTCGAAGTCGTCCAAAGTCGCCCGAGGAAGCCAGGAGAGACCCCGTTTTCGGGAGGTCGTAGAAAAGGGCATCTTAAGCTGCCTGTTCTCAATGGGTTGCAAAGGGGCCCTCGGTTTGCCCAGATCTGTACGGTGGGATTGCGACACGTTGATCATGGGGACCGAGAAGTTGCCAGGGTGAATCTCGGAATTGCCCAGATCTGTGCGGTGGGATTGCGACAGCCCCAGGAAGACACGCAGAAGCTTCGCGAACGTCTCCGGCTCGGAATTGCCCTAATCAGTACGGTGGGATTGCGACTTGAGCTCGCCGGTCCACTTGTTGTAGAGCACGTACACTCGGAATTGCCCAGATCAGTACGGTGGGATTGCGACTTGGGGATATTCTCGACATCGTGCCCGATCGCCGCGTACTCGGAATTGCCCAGATCTGTACGGTGGGATTGCGACGAGCTGGTCAGCCAGAGCGTCGTCCTTCTTCAGACGCTTGTAGATCTCGGAATTGCCCAGATCTGTACGGTGGGATTGCGACTTTCTGCCAGGCCGCCGTCCAGTGCACCGCGTGCAGCTCGGAATTGCCCAGATCTGTACGGTGGGATTGCGACTTGCCCAGATGGATGTTGCTTAAGCGCGGATTCCCAGTGGATCCTCGGAATTGCCCTAATCAGTACGGTGGGATTGCGACTCCTGGCCCGTGACGGTGGTGCGCTCCGGCTTGGTCACCTCGGAATTGCCCTAATCAGTACGGGTGGGATTGCGACACCGCCACTCGCCATCCGTCTGCGAGGCGTCTGGCTAGCTCGGAATTGCCCTAATCAGTACGGTGGGATTGCGACAGTGTGTTGTTCATCTGCGCGTAGGTGAGGGATGCTTCTTCTCGGAATTGCCCTAATCAGTACGGTGGGATTGCGACTACGTCTGCCGAGTCCGGTTCCCACGTCGTGTTGTCGACTCGGAATTGCCCTAATTAGTACGGTGGGATTGCGACCTTGTGGTTGGCGCTTTTGGCGTCCCGCAGGAACTTCAAACCCTCGGAATTGCCCTAATCAGTACGGTGGGATTGCGACGGGTTGGCAGCCAGCATGGCGGAGAAGTCCGGGGTGGAGCCTCGGAATTGCCCTAATCAGTACGGTGGGATTGCGACTCAAACAGCTCGGGGTTCACGAGATCGAAGTACTGAACACCCTCGGAATTGCCCTGATCAGTTCGGTGGGATTGCGCGCTCAAGCCGATGCCGGGTCCCGCCCTTTCAGGGCGGCTGGAGATCCGGTGGGCATCTCACCCGGCGCTGAAGCGCCGGGCTTCTATTCAGATATTGCCCCTTCGGGGCAGGTGCTCCGATCCAAATGGAATCGGAAGGGACGGCCCAAGCTCCCTTCGTACCTCTTGAATTGCTCCCTCCGAACCGTCCCTTGAGGGACAATCGCAGGTAGCCCCACGGTTTCAACCTGGGGCGCCGGAGGCCGCGGACGCTGAAGCGCAGCCTCCTTCAGATTGTTCAATAATTTTCAATCTGCTATCGCGGAAAAGTCCCATCCCGCTTGTGGTTGGCGTAATGTAGATCGTAACAGGAACCTGTCAGGCTCTCCCGGACAACCACTTCCATGGCTTCACGTTCGGGAGGAAGACTCATGAAGGCAGCGGTGCGGGAGAGTCATGAGGGATGGCCGCTGGGCAGGAAGATCGGCAACATCCAGGTGATCGAGCTTCTTGGAGAGGGCGGTATGGGGGCGGTCTACGCGGGGTTCGACGAGAAGCTCCGGCGGGAGGTGGCGTTGAAAACCATCCGGGCCGACAGTTTCGGTCTCGTGAGCAAGGCGCGCTTCCTGCGCGAGGCCCGCGCCCTTTCCCAGCTCCACCATCCCAACATCTGCCTGATCTACGACTATGTCGAAGGCGAGGGAATGGACGTCCTGGTCCTCGAGCGGATCCACGGCGGGAGCCTGCGCGAAGCCCTGGAGAGCGGGCTCGACTACACCCGCAAGCTGGAGATCGCCGCGCAGATCGCCTCCGCCCTGGTCGCGGCCCACTCCAAGAAGATCGTCCATCGCGACCTCAAGATGGCGAACGTGATGATCACCACGGAAGGCACGGTGAAGGTGCTGGATTTCGGGCTGGCCTACTTCTCCGGCTCTCCGCCGACGCCGCTCCAGCCGATCCGGCTCCATCCGGGGATACTGGAAGAGCGCTCCGGCGCCGAGGCGGAGGACCCGACCTTCGCTCCGCCGCTGGACGCGTCCCACCTGTTCGCCAGGACCGCGCCCGGGAAGGTGGCGGGGACGGCCACCTGCATGAGCCCGGAGCAGGTCCGCGGCGAGCCGCTCACCGTGGCCAGCGACATGTACGCCTTCGGGCTGCTGCTGCAGGAGCTGTTCACCGAGAGCGCCCCGTATGACGCCGGGACCCCTGTGCCGGACCTGCTGCGGAAGATCATGAAGGGGGAGACCGCGCCGGTGACCGGCCTCCCCCGCGACCTCGCCGCGCTGATCGGGCGGCTGAAGTCGGTGGCGCCCGCGGACCGGCCCACCGCCGTGGAGACTCTGGAGCGTCTGCGCTGGATCCAGGGGAAACCCGCCCGGCGGGTCCGGCTGATCGCTGCGGCCGGCCTGGTCCTGGCCCTGGCGGGAGGCGCCGCCAAGTACACCCTGGATCTGCAAAAGGAGCGTGACGCCGCGCTCCAATCCCGCAACGAGGCCGTCCAGGCGCACAACGAGGCCGAGGAGGTCTCCCGTTTCCTGGTCAACCTGTTCAAGGTGGCCGACCCCAACGAGACGCTGGGGAACACCATCACCGCCCGGGAGATCCTGGACCGGGGCTCCGCGACGGTCCAGTTCGAGCTTCGCGCCCAGCCCTTGAGCCAGGCGCGGCTGCTGAGCGCCATCGGCCAGACGTATTACAAGCTGGGGCTTTACGAGGAGGCCCGGCCTGTGCTCGAGCTCGCCCTCGAGCTCCGCCGCAAGGGGCTCGCGCCCGATCACCCGGACATCGCCGTCACCCTGCGCCACCTGGCGGTGGTCTACCAGGCGCAGAACCTGGATGCCGAGCCGCTGTTCCTGGAGGCGCTCAGCATCCAGGAGAAGGCCCAGCCTCCCGCCGCCTCCGGAGCTGGCCTCCACCCTGAACCATCTCGGAGCGTTCTACGCGTGGTCCGGGGAGATCGAAAGGGCCGAGCCTCTGCTCCAGAGGGCCCTGCGGCTCCGCGAGGCCACTCTGGGGCGGCGCCACCCGGACGTGGCGGCCACCCTCACCGAGATGGCGTACGTCCGGGCGCGGCAGCGGAGGCTCGCGGACGCCGAGATCCTGCTGCGGCGCGCCCTCGCCATCCGGGAGGCCGTGCTCCCCGCGGATCACCCCGACCTCGCCTCGAATCAGGCGGCCCTGGCGTGGTACTACATGGAGCAGAAGGACTACGCCAGGGCCGAGCCCCTCCACCGGCGGTCGCTCGCCATCTGGCGCAAGACCCTGGGACTGGAGCATCCCCGGATCGGGCTGGCGCTGACCAACCTGGCCGTAGCCTGCTGGCGCAACGGCCAGATCCAGGAGGCGGGGGACCTGTTCCGGGAAGCCGTGGACCTGCGGACCCGCGTCCTGGGTCCGGACCACCCCAGCGTCGCCTCGACCCTGGCCTGGCAGGCGAGCTTCCTCGCCGCGCAGGGGAGCTCCCCGGAAGCGGAGCGCCTCTACCGCCGCGCCCTGGCGATCCAGAAGAAAGGCCTCCCGCCGGGCCACCGGGAGACCATGGCGACGATCGAGGGCCTCGCCGGCTTCCTGCGCAAGATGGGCCGGACGAAGGAAGCGGTGGAGTTGGAGGGACCAGCCTAGAATCAGCCCCGTGCCCTTCGTCTACATCCTCCGCTGCGCCGACGGCACCCTCTACACCGGCATCGCCAAGGACCTCGAGCGCCGCCTCGCGCAGCACCAGGCCGGGAAGGCCTCCCGCTACACCCGGGCGCGGCTGCCGGTGACGGTGGTCTGGTCGCATGAGGTTGCGTCGTGGGGTGCGGCGCTGCGGGAGGAGATCCGGATCAAGAGGATGAGCCGGGCGGCGAAGGAGGAGATGGTGCGGGACAGGGCCGTTTGCCCGAGCCGTACAACCCCACTAAGCTAGCCGTACGGAGGAACCATGGAGACCGCCAAGCTCACCGTACGCCTGCCCAAGAAGGATCTCGAATTCGCCAAGAAGTACGCTCAGGAGCACCGGATCACGGTAACCGAGCTCATCGACCGCTACCTACGGCGCCTGCAAGGCGAGCAGCCCCAACTCATCCATCCGGACGTGGAGAAGATCAGCGGGCTCGTTCCCGCCGACGTGGATGCAAGGGCCCTCTATTACCAGCACCTCATGGAAAAGCATGGCCGATGAAGCTCGTGCTCGATCTCAACGTCTTGTTGGATGTTGTCCAGAGGCGAGAGCCCTTCTACTTCACCTCTGCGACGGTGGTGAGCAAGGTAGTGGAAGGTGAGCATATCGGGTATCTGCCTGGGCACGCGGTGACGACCCTTCATTACGTCGTCGGGCGCTACGGGACGCCAAAGAAGGCTGACGAATTCGTCGACTGGCTCCTCGCACATTTCGAGATCATTCCCCAGGACAAGGTCCAGTTCCTTCGCGCCAGGTCGCTCTCCATGCCTGATTTCGAGGATGCGGCGCTGGCAGCCGCGGCAGAAGCCGTGAGATGCGATCTCATCCTGACCAGGAACCTGGATGACTTTGAGAAGTCGCCGGTCGAGGCGTTATCCCCTGAGGAGTTCCTGGTTCAGATCTGAAGCTGGCCGCCTGCGGGGAAGCCTATAATCCCCCTCCCATGCCGCCGACCCCGCTCCTGAGCTGCGAATCGATCTCCAAAGGCTTCGGCGTCCGGCCGTTGTTCGAAGACCTCTCGTTCGGGATCTCCGAAGGCGACCGGGTGGGGCTGATCGGTCCCAACGGATCGGGGAAGTCGACGCTGCTCCGCATCCTCGCCGGGATCGAGGTGCCGGACTCCGGCTCCCTCACCCTGCGCCGGGGTGTCCGCATGGGATACGTCCCCCAGGACCCGGCCTTTCCCGAGGGGCGGACGGTCGAGGAGATCCTCACCGAGGCGCTGACGGACGATCCCGCGGAGGAGTACGAGAAGAGCGCCCGGGTGGCGATCTCGCTCGGCCGCGCGGGGTTCAACGATCCCGCCCAGCCGGTGGACATCCTCTCCGGCGGCTGGCGTAAGCGGCTGGCCATCGCCCGCGAGATGGTCAAGGCGCCGGACGTCCTCCTCATGGACGAGCCCACCAACCACCTGGACGTCGAGGGCATCCTGTGGCTGGAGGAGCTGCTGCGGAGCGAGCCGCTGGCGTTCCTGGTGGTCAGCCACGACCGCTACTTCCTGGAGAACGTCGCCACCCGGATGATCGAGCTGGACCGCCGCTATCCCGAGGGGATCTTCCAGGCGCCGGGCACCTACAGCGACTTCCTGGAGAAGCGGGACGAGGTCCTGCGCAACCAGGCCGAGTACCAGGCTTCGCTCGCCAACCGCGTCCGCCGCGAGGTGGAGTGGCTGAAGCGCGGAGCCAAGGCGCGCACCACCAAGGCCAAGGGGCGCATCCAGGAGGCGGAGCGGCTGATCTCCGAGCTGCAGGAGATGAAGGAGCGCACCGGTCCGGCCGCCAGCGCCCGCGCCGGGATCGACTTCAACGCCTCGGACCGCAAGACGAAGAAGCTCCTGGTGGCCCACGGCCTCGCCAAGTCGTTCGACGGCAGGAAGATCGTCTCCGGGCTCGACATGCGGCTCATCCCCGGCATGAAGCTGGGGCTTCTGGGTCCGAACGGCAGCGGCAAGACCACGCTGCTCTCCCTGCTCGACGGCACCCTGGAGCCAGACGCCGGGGACATCGAGCGGGCGGAGTGGCTGCGCACGATCCGTTTCGAGCAGAGCCGCGAGACCCTGGACCGCACGGTCTCGCTGCGCCGGGCGCTGGCGCCGGAGTCCGACTCGGTGGTCTACCAGGACCGCCCGATCCACGTGGCGTCCTGGGCGAAGCGGTTCCTCTTCCGCACCGAGCAGCTCGACACGCCGGTCTCGCGCCTCTCCGGCGGCGAGCAGGCGCGCATCCTCATCGCCCGCCTGATGCTCCAGCCGGCGGACCTGCTGATCCTGGACGAGCCGACGAACGACCTGGACATCCCGACGCTGGAGGTGCTGGAGGAGAGCCTCCTGGAGTTCCCCGGCGCGCTGGTCCTGGTGACCCACGACCGCTATCTGCTGGAGAACGTCTCGACGCACGTGCTGGCCCTGGACGGCAAGGGCGGACATCGATACTTCGCGGACTACGCCCAGTGGGAGGCGCACCGCGAATCCGCCGAGGCCGCGCCGAAGCCCGCCGCCCCCAGGCCGGCGGCGGCGCCGAAGGAGACGAAGACGTCGAAGAAGCTCTCCTATCGCGAGCAGCAGGAGTGGGACCGGATGGAAGAGAAGGTCCTCGAAGCCGAGGAGGCGCTGGCCGCGGCGCAGGCGGCGGTGGAAGACCCGGCGGTGGCGAGCAACCCCACGGAGCTCCAGGCCCGCTGCGCCGCCATGGAGGCGGCGCGGGTGGAGGTGGAGCGGCTGTATGCGCGGTGGGCGGAGCTGGAGGAGAAGCAGAAGTAGGAAGACGAGGCTTCAGGGCCGGGGGATGGCGGGGGCGGCATGCCCTCCGAAACCTCCTCCCTGGCCCCCTCTCCCGACCCCTCCCTCCCACCCCCACCGGGAGAGGGGGAACGATGAGTCAACGATCTTGCCAGGCTCGGAGAAACCTGGATCGCAGGGACCTCCGCTCCCGCCCGCCCCGCAACCAGAAGCGAAGCCAGGCCTTGATCTCTCCAAAGGAATCCCAAGACTTTCATTGGAGTCTAAATTGTGATGATCTTGCCTATTGCGGCTCACAAAGTACCGAGAGAAGCACCTTCTTGTATGAATGAGATCTTCCAGAGTGGTCGTGCCGGAGCCCAGGCGGCTTCTCGGAAGAATCATTTTGGGGATCGCGAAATCTTGAGGGGTGGCGTATACTCCGCGTAATTGCTCAGCAACGCATCCCTCTGACAAGCGCGCAGTGGCCGCGAAGGACCCAATCCTGGCAGGCCCGGCGCGCCGATGGCGTTGACTTGGGAGGCCGGGGCGGGAGCTCCGGGATTATGGAGTCTTCTGATTTGAATCTACGTACGCGGTCCCTCTGGTATGTCGCCGCCATCGCCGCGGCGGTCCTGGGCGTGGCTCTCCTGCTGGTGCTGCGTCTCGTCTCGGTGGCGGACGATCCGCAGCTCGCGCGGCAGATCGGCTGGAACCTCCTGTTCATCGCCCTCTCGGCCGGCATCCTGGCGGCCGGCGCCGCCTTCTGGGTGGTCCGGCGGATCACGCTCCCCCTCCGCAGGCTGGCGCTCACCATGAGCGGCATGGCGCGGACCGGGCGGCTCCAGAGCGACTTCCTGACGTCCGGCGGCGGCAGCGAGGTGCAGCTCATCGAGGAGACCTTCCGCTCCCTGACCGTCTCCCTGGAGGAGTCGCAGCGCGCCCGGGAGCGTTCCTACGTCGAGGCGGTGGGAGCCGTGGTGACCGCGGCCGACGCCCGCGACCACGAGACCACCGGCCATTCCTTCCGCGTGGCCCTCTACGCCGTCTCCCTGACCAAGGCGCTGGGAATCCATGGCGAGGACCTGAAGGCGATCGAGTGGGGCGCGTTGCTCCACGACGTCGGCAAGATGGTGGTGCCCGACGAGATCCTCCGCAAGATGGGGCCGCTGACCGAGTCCGAGTGGCACATCATGAAGCAGCATCCCAACTGGGGATTCGAAATGCTGGCCGAGGCCAGCTTCCTCCAGCCCGCGGCCATAGACATCGTCTACAGCCATCACGAGCGGTGGGACGGCAAGGGCTACCCCCGCGGCCTCGCCGGCGACGAGATCCCGCTGAGCGCCCGCATCTTCGCGGTGGTGGACACCTACGACGCCATCACCTCCGACCGCCCTTACCGCAAGGCGCGCCCCCATCAGGCGGCCGTGAGCGAGCTGCAGCGGGTGGCCGGCCAGCAGCTCGACCCGGCGGTGGTGGAGGTCTTCGCCAGAATCCCCGAGGTGGAGCTGCGCCGCCTGCGGGAGCTGTGCAAGCGGATCCACCCCGGCCTCAGCCTGCCGGCGGACCTGCTGGACCGCTTCGCCGATCCCGAGCCCGAAGCCCAGGCCGACGCCGTATCCTAGGGGAGTGCCGAGGGGGATCAAGCGGAGCTCCACCCCACCTTCCTTCCCGAGGAGCGGCGGCGGCTCTTCCGGGAGGGGCTCGACCTCTTCAATCGCGGCGCGTTCTACGAGGCCCACGAGGTCTGGGAGGACGTCTGGCGCTCCACCACCCCGGAGCCCACAGACCTCTTCCAGGGCCTGATCCAGGTCGCCGCCGCCCTGCACCAGTTCCGCGATCTGAAAAGGACGGACGGCCCCCGCCGCACCTTCGCCAAGGCGCGGCGCCGGCTGGAGAGCTTCGCGCCGGTCTCGCACGGACTGGACATCGCGGGGCTGCTGGAGGCGGTCGGGGAATGGCAGAGGTGGCTGGAGCGGCGCGAAGGGGAGCCGCCGGAGGCGCCGGTGATCCGGGTGATCGACGCCGAGGCCGTCGCCTGACGGGCCCTCACCCCTGGCCCCTCTCCCGACCCCTCCCACCCTCCCTCACCGGGAGAGGGGAACGTAGCTCGGCGGTATGGCCCAACTCGACCGTCCTTGCAGTCTCCCTCCTCTCCCGGTGAGGGAGGGCGGGAGGGGTCGGGAGAGGAGGGCCGGGGTGGTGAGGGTCCTACAGCCACCCCTTCTGCCGCGCGATCCGGGCCGCGTCCACCCGGTTCTCCGCCCCCAGCTTGCTGATCGCTTCCGACAGGTAGTTCCGCACCGTCCCTTCCGACAGGTGCAGCTCGGAGGCGATGCGGGCACTGGGGTGGCCCTCGGCGGCCAGGCGCAGGACCTGGCGCTCGCGGTCGGTCAGGGGATCGGCATCGTCCCAGGCCGCCGCGGCCAGCTCGGGATCGACGGAGCGGAGACCGGCGTGGACCCGGCGGACGGCCTCGGCTAAGCGGTCGGAAGGGGCGTCTTTGAGGAGATAGCCGGCGGCTCCGGCGTCCAGGGCGCGGCGGAGGTAGCCGCTGCGCGCGAAGGTGGTGAGGATGACCACCCGCGCCGCGCTCCCCCGCCGCTTCAGCTCGGCCGCCAATTCCAGGCCGGTCATGCGGGGCATCTCGATGTCGGTGAGCACCACGTCCGGATGGAGCTTGCCGGCCAGCTCCAGGGCCTCCTGACCGTCCCGTGCCCGGCCTACGACCTCGATGTCCGGCTCCAGCTCCAGCAGGGCCGCGAGAGCGCCCAGCACCATGCCCTGGTCCTCGGCGATCAGCACCCGGATCAAGCCGGCTCCTCTTTCAGCCCGGGCGGCTCCTGGAACGGCAGGACCGACGCCCGGCGGACCGGCAGCGTCACGGTCAGCGTCGTCCCGCCGTCCCCCTGGCGCTCCATCCGGCCGCCGAGGCCTTCGACCCGCTCCCGCATGGCCGAGAGGCCGACTCCGAACGGCGCCGCGCCTCCCCGGCCGTCGTCCCGGATCTCCAGGCGGACCTGGCCGTCCGCCTCCTCCAGGGTGATGCGGCAGGTGCCGGCTCCGGAGTGGCGGACGAGGTTGGTCACCGCCTCCTTCAGCGCCAGGGAGAGCACCGTCTCCTGGGCCGGCGTCAGCTCCACCGGCAGGGCGAAGTATTCGAGCTTGACGCCCGAGGCTTCCAGCGCCAGCCGCGCGCGGGCCATCTCCGCCTGCAATCCCTCGGAGCGGTAGCCGGCGATGGCCGTCCGCACCTCGCGCAGGGCCTCGCGGGAGATCCGCTCGACCTCCCGGATCTCCCGCCCGGCGCGCTCGGGATCCCGCTCCACCAGCTTGCCCGCCAGCTCGGCCTTGAGGGTGATCATGGAGAGCGTGTGGCCGAGGAGGTCGTGGAGGTCGCGGGCGATGCGCTCGCGCTCGGCGGCTTGCGCCAGCCGCTCGACTTCCTCCTGGGTGGCGCGCAGCTTCGCGTTGGCCATCCTCACCTGGTGGCCGTGGACGTTGATGCCGCCGATCAGGAGCGAGAACACGGCGGCCTGTATCCAGCCGTAGGGGGAGATGTCGAAGAGCCAGACCTCCAGCGCCAGCACCACCAGCAGCACCAGCAGGAGCCGCCACGCGAAGCGCGGCGGCCCCGAGTAGCCGATGAAGGCGGCGGAATAGATGAAGAACGAGCTCGCCCCCAGGTTGATCGGCGTCAGGAGGACGGCGAGCAGCAGGATGCCCCCCGCCGCCCAGAGGACCCGCGGCCCCTCCTGCCAGTACCCCCAGAAGTAGAGGACCAGGAACGCGACCAGGCCCGCGCTCATGAAGACCCATTCGAGCGCGGTCGCTCCCCGCAGGAACGGGTAGGTGACGTAGAAGCCGAGGTAGATCAGCCAGGCGTAGGGCGTCCAGCCGATCTCGGGGTCCTGGGGGAGGAGCCGCATGCGATCAGCTCACTTTCCGCAACGTCATCTCGTGGAACCGGTGCCAGGTCTTCTCATCCGGTGAGTACTCCCCTGTCTCGTACCACTCGCCCTTGTCCGTGAGCTTGATGGTATACCGGATGCGGCCGCCCTGCGGGAGGGCGAAACCCCACTCCCAGGCGCCGCCCTCGACGAACCGGCCCACGGATTCCCCGGCCCGCCCTTCCGTCGTGGCGGAGGAGAAACGGTAGTGGCCCTTCTCCGGATCCCAGGTGACCATGGCGAGGGCTTGAAACACGGTCTTCCCGTCGTCGGTGCCATGGCCTTCGACGAGCAGGGCCAAGCCGTCCAGTTCTTCTCGCACGGTCTCCGTCTGGGTGAACGTCTCCCGTGGAGCTCCGGGCATCTTGACCCAGCCTTCCCCCTTCCACTGGCCGACCAGGAAATCGAGCTTCTGCATCTCCGCGCGCTGGGCCGGCCGGGTGTCCGGGGGCTGGGCCAGCAGAGGCAGGGACGTTAAGGACATCAGGGACAACAAGGACAACAAGGACGGGAAAATCCTTTTCATGCTCAGGTTTCTCCTTTACCCGAAAGTCTTGCCTTCGTCGCGCCGGTATCCGATCCAGGCCGCAGCGAGGGAAGCCACCATGAAGACCACCAGAACCGCCGCGCTGGTCGTCCAGGAGAAGCGCCCCTGGTCCGCGTCCAGCACGCCGAGGGCGAGTTGGGCGAAGTGGTAGGTCGGCAGCCAGGGCGCCAGCGTCTGGAAGAAGCCCGGCAGCGCCTGGATGGGGATCCACATCCCCGAGAGGAACGCCAGGGGGAGATAGAGGACGTTGACGATGCCCGACGCCGAGTTGGGGCCGGCCCAGGAGCCGAGGGCAAGGCCGAACGCTCCGAAGGGGATGGACCCGGCGATCAGGATGCCGGCCAGGGCCGCCCAGTCCGCCGCGGGGAGGTCCACCCTGCCGGCCGTGGTCCCGAGGGTGAACAGGGCGGCCGTCTGGATCAGCCCAAAGATCACCACCATGGCCAGCTTGGCGGTGAAATAGGCCAGGGGCGGCATGGGCGTGGCCCGCTTGAAGAGCAGCCACCCCTGGCCCCGCTCGACCGCCACTCCCACCCCGAAGCCGAAGAGGGCGATGCCCATCACGCCGAAGGCGCCGTAGGTGGCGAGGAGATAGGACGCCAGGGTCACCGGCCCGGCGGCCTGCCTTCCCAGGGCCACCCCGAACAGCAGGTAGAACATCAGCGGGAACGCCAGGGTTGGGATGGTGTACCCGGGCAGCCGCGCCAGCTTCAGGCACTCGTACTTCGCCTCCAGGGCGTAGATCCGCCAGAGATTCCTCTCGCTCGCCTCTTTCGCCAGTATCGCGGTGCTCATGCCGCCAGCTCCTTTCCGTCGTCGGATTTCGTCAGGGCCAGGAAGGCCTCCTCCAGATCCGCTCCCCGCACTTCCAGGTCGGACATGGAGGGGTCGCGGCGCAACAGCTCGGAGACCACGCGCTCGGTTTCGGTGGTGAACATCTCGCTCATCTCGCCGTCGCGCCGGGCGTCGCGCACACCCGGGAGAGCGGCCAGCTCGCTCAGCGGCAGGCTGGTGCGGCAGCGGACCTTCCGCCCCACCGCGCGGGCCTTGATCTCGGCGGGCGTGCCCTCGGCCACGATGCGGCCGCGGCTGATGAGCACAATGCGGTCCGCCAGGGCGTCCGCCTCCTCCAGGTAGTGGGTGGTGAGCAGGACCGACCGCCCCTCGCCCGCCTTGCCTTCGATCACCGTCCAGAGGGCGCGCCGGGCTTCGACGTCGAGCCCGACCGTGGGCTCGTCGAGGAACAGCATCCGGGGATTGCCACATAGCGCGAGCGCGAAGAGGAGCCGCTGCTGCTGGCCGCCCGAGAGCTTGCCGAAGAGGCGGTTTTCGACTCCGCCGAGGCCGGCCAGGTCCAGGACCTCGCGCCGGGGGAGGGGCCGGGGGTAGTAGCTGGAGACGAGATCGACGTGCTCGCGCACCTTCAGGGTCTCCGGCACCTTGGAGACCTGGAGCATGGCTCCGGTGCGGACGCGCGCCTCGGCGTCGCGGGGGTCGAGACCGAACAGCGTGGCCTCGCCGGCGCTGGGCCGCAGCAGGCCGAGCAGGAGCTGGACGGCGGTCGTCTTCCCCGCCCCGTTGGGACCGAGCAAGGCGACCACCTCGCCCGGCCGCACCTGAAAATCGACGCCGTCCAGGGCCGTGACCGCGCCGTACTTCTTGACGGCCTTCCGCAGCTCCGCGACCGGCCGGCCGTCGTCAAAGGAATTCGTTCGTGTCATGGGGTCCTCCGTTCCTTGCCTTCCATCGAGATTCTGGAGGGCGGGGACGGAGAACCCCAGGGAGGGATGTCAGGACTTGGGGGTGACAGATGTCACGTGCTCAGCAGGCCGCCACGCAGGCGTTGTACTCCATCGTGCAGTCGTTCAGACAGCCGGGATACGGGTTGAACCGGCAGTCCAGCTTGCAGGAGGCATACTCCGAGCCGCAGATCTGCACGCAACTGGCGTGCGCCGGAGCGGCGTTGGAAATCCACGTACAGACGCCGAGGACGAGAGCGAGACCGAAAAGCTTTTTCATGACAGGGTTCCTTTCCGTCGAGGACGGTTCATAACCCTTTATACGCGGTCGTCCCGGCAAAGTCGTTGCACGATCTTGCTCACTTTCGAGGATCGATTCCCGGATCGATCAATTTCCTCCCACCACCTGCTTGAACAGACGTCCGGCCTCCAGCCGGCCGCCGGGTTCCAGGTGGTTGACGAGAGCGACGGTCTCGACCGGCACCGTCGATGGATAGGCCTTCGCCAGCTCTTCCAGCGTCATGGCCCGCGGGAGCTTGACGATCTTCAGGCGCCGGGGCTGGGCGTTGAGAGCTTTGGGATCGGTGAGACGGGCGAAGCTCGCCAGGGCTTCTTCAAGCTTGGCGCGGTAACCTCCCCAGACGTCCTTCCCGCCCGCGGCCAGGAGCTGGAAGACCTGGCCCTGATAGCTGACGAAGGCCACGGTGCCGCGCAGCTCGGCGTCTTCCGTGGCGACCTCCAGCCGGTGCCAGGAGGCGGGCAGGCCGTTGATCCTGCGTTGCCAGGATTCTCCTTCGGTCACGCCCTCTTCCTGGAAAGCCGCCTCGGCCGCCTTTTCCAGCGTGGTCTCCTCCGACAGCGAGACCTGGAGCATGGCGTCCTGATCGGGGCTGAGGGCCGAGACGGAAGCCTTCTCGTTCGACGTCTCCCAGCCCGCGGGAAAATCGATCTGGAACTTCAGCACGGGGTGGAGGAAGCGGCTCTCGCGGAAGAAACCCTCGCGCGGGTCTTCGGCGAAAACCATTCCATTCAGCCGGTTCAGGTAGCCGTCCCGGTTGACGGTGGCGCCCTCGAAAGAGGTGCCGCCCGCCTCCAGCTCGGCGACCTTCTCCTCCACCCGGTGGCGCCGGGCGCCAGGGTCGGGATGGGTCGAGAGCCAGTTCGGCAGCCGTCCGGCGTTTTCCACCTTCGCGGCCCGGTCCAGGAGGCGGAAGACCTCGGGGCTCTCGCGCAGGTCGAAGCCCGCCCGCTGGGAGTAGCGCAGGCCGAGCTGGTCGGCCTGCCTCTCGTCGTCCCGGCTGTAGGAGAGGAAGAGAAGCGACATGCCGGCGAAGGCGGCGCCGACGACCGCGTCCGCCGTGTCCGATTCCGGCACCAGCAGCGCCGCGATCCCCAGCCCGGCCAGGGCGAGCAACTGCTTGCTCATCTGATTGGCCCCGTGACGGGCGGTGACGTGACCGATCTCGTGCCCCACGACGGTCGCCAGCTCGGCCTCCGAGCCCAGGTGCGTGAGGATGCCCCGGGTGACGTAGACGTACCCGCCCGGCAGCGCGAAGGCGTTGATGGCCGGGTCGTCCAGCACCTTGAAGCTCCAGGGCAGGTCCGGCCGCTCGGAGGCCGCCGCGAGCCGTTTTCCCAGCTCCGCGACGTACGCCTGCATGTCCGGATTGTCATAGAGACCGACCTCGCCGACGATCTCCGCGTCGGCCTCCCGGCCCATCTCGATCTCTTCCTGCTGGTTGTAGAAGCTCAACTGCTGCTTGCCGGTGGCGGGGTTGACCGAGCACCCGCCGACCAGGAACGGGAGAAGGCAAAGCGCGGTGAGCCGAAGCCACCGGCGGCGGAAAAGGAGCATGGCGCGTCCTCCTAGATTGGTGACCCTAGTCTACTCTTTTCCGGCTCCCGCCTCGGCTTCCCCAGGCGATCGTCGTCGTAGTATAGATTGGCGCCATGGGTAAAGGCAGACTCGAAGCGTTCAGCGATGGCGTGCTCGCCATCATCATCACCATCATGGTCCTGGAGTTGAAGGTGCCGCACGGCGACAGCCTCGACGTGCTGTCGCCTCTCGTCCCGGTCTTCCTCAGCTATGTCTTGAGCTTCGTGTACGTGGGCATCTACTGGAACAACCACCACCACATGCTGCACACCTGCCACAAGGTGACGGGCCCGATCCTGTGGGCCAACCTCCACCTGCTGTTCTGGCTTTCCCTGATCCCCTTCGTCACCGGGTGGATGGGAGAGAACCACTTCGCGGCCCTGCCTTCGGCGCTCTACGGCGCGGTCCTGCTGATGGCCGCGATCGCGTACTGGATCCTGCAACGGCTGATCATCGCGTCGCAGGGTCCCAGCTCGCTGCTGCAAAGGGCCGTGGGCGGCGATTGGAAGGGAAAGTTCTCGCCCTTGTTCTACGTCGCCGCCATCATCGCGGCCTTCCAGGTGAAGTGGATCGCTCAGGTCTTCTATGTGCTGGTGGCGCTGATCTGGCTGATTCCGGACCGGCGGATCGAAAAAGCGCTCGACAGCGAATCGCGCTCCGCTTCATCGCGTTCTTGAGATCTACAGAAGCTCGCCGGCCAGCCGGGCGATCCTCCCGAAGCCTCCGGCCCTGGCGTCGCGTTGCAACTCCTCGGCGAGAGTCCGTACGCGCTCGGGGTGGTCCCCCCTGGCCCGCGCCAGGCGTGCCTGCAGGAGGCGGGCTTCCAGGAGGAGCTTGCCGAGGGAAAGGCGGCGGCATTCGGCGGCGGTCTCGTCGAGCCGCCGCTCCGCCTCCAGCCAACGTCTCCCGCGGAGATCGTGGTCGGCCCGCGCCAGGGCGAATTGGATGCGAACGTCGGCGGACCGCGACACCATCGGATCGCGCGCCGCGAGGTCGAGCCAGGAGGACGCCCGCCGCGGAGAGCCCGCCTCGCTCCAGCAACGCGCGATCTCGATCCGCACGGTGGCGACATTCTGATCGTCGAGGATCTGGAGCTGGCGCACGGCCGCCTCCAGCCGGCGGCAGACCGGGCTTCTGTAAGGCTGTTCGAGGAAGGCGCGGGCAGCCTCGATCTGGGCGACGCTGTCGAGCTCCTTCCCTTTCGCGTGCAGGGCGGCGGCTTCATCCAGCCATTCGAGAGCTTGCTGGCGCTCCCCCTGGAGCGTGGCGAGGTCGGCGCGGGTCGAGAGGATGAGAGCGAGCTCGCGCTGCGTGCCGAGCTCGCGGCTCGTGGCCTCCGCTTCGGTGAGGAGCGTTTCGACCTCGCCCAGCGAGCCGCGCTTCAGGAGGACCTCGGCCAGGCTCTCCAGCGACAGTGCGAGACCGCGTTGATCCCGGACCTCGCGCTTGAGGGTAATCGCCTTGCGAAAGCCCGTCTCGGCCTCGGGCAGACGGCCCGACTGCTGATCGACGTTGGCCAGGTTGTGCAGAAAACGTGATTCATTGAGGCGGTCGCCGAATCCTCTACTGAGCGAGAGACCTTCCGCGAAGGCCGCCCTCGCCTCCTGGAGGAGGCCGCGGCGCCGGCGCGAGGTCCCGAGGAGGTTGAGCGACCGCGCGACACCACGGGAGTTGCCCAGGCGCCGGCTCAGGCGGAGACCTTCGCCGCACTCCCGCTCAGCCTGCTCATAGCGAGCCGCGCGAATGGAGGCCAGGCAGAGGAGGTGCAGCGCCCGCGCCACGCCGCCCGTCTCGCCGCGCTCACGGAACAGCCGCAGGCCCTGCTCGGCGAGCTGTCGGCTCTCCTCCGTCTCGCCCAGGCCGTCCAGCGCGGCGCTGTCCACCAGGAGCGCCCGCGCCGTCACCGAGGTGAAGCCGCGCTCCTTCGCCGTGGCGATGAAGGCGGGGGCGCGGTCATGGACCTCCTGCATGCGCCCCATGACGTCGAGCACTTCGAGCTCGAGCAGGCCGATCCTCAGGTCTCTCCCCGCCGGGGGCGGCAAGGCCCGGAGCTGTGCGGCAACTTCCTGAGCCTTCGCCAGATCCCCGGTGCGGATGAGACCCCGGGCGAAGAGCAGACCGATCTCCGGATCGTCCGGCCGCAGGAGCCGGAGCGAGCGCAGGATCTCCACCTCCTCGTCTCTTCGCTCCACGGTCTGCAACGCGACCGACTCGATGAGGAGCCGGCTCTCGCGCGGCAGACGCGCCGCGGAAGCCAGGGCGAGCGCTTGCTGTCCCTCCCGGGCGGCTTCCGAAGATCGGTTCGCGAACGACAGCACATCCGCGAGAGCGGCCCGCACGAGAGGGTTCCGAGGATCGGCGGCGGCGGCGGCGTGCAGGTGCCGCAGGGCCTCCGTGGTGTCATAGCGGGCGCGGGCCGCGAGCCCTCGCTGGTAGCTCTCCAGGGCGGCCGTCCGCACCGGGACCGCCAGCCAGGCCGGAGCGTCGGGCGGCGGGGCGGTGACGGGAGGCTCCCTCTGCCAACGGACCCAGCCCCAGGCGCCGGCCAGGAGGAGCGCCGCGAGCGCCAGGTTGAGCAGGAGCGGCCGCCGGCGCCGCGCCGCTCTGCCCATCCGGTAGAGGAGCGAGCCGCGCCGCGCCAGGACGGGTCTCCCCTCCAGGTGGCGTTCCAGGTCCGCCGCGAAGTCCGCGGCGGACGCGTAGCGCCGGCCGGGCTCCTTGCGCAACGCCTTGAGCAGGATCGCGTCGAGATCGCCGCGCAGCTCGCGGCGGACGGCCGAGGGCCTCTCCGGCTCCTGTTCGCGGATGGCGCGCGCCAGGGTCTCGACGCTCGCGTCGGCAAGTTGGTAGGGGCGGCGCCCCGTGAGCAATTCGTAGAGGACGACGCCCAGGGAGTACACGTCCGACGGCACCCCGGCGGGCTCGCCGCGGAGCTGCTCGGGGCTGGCGTAGGAGAGCGTCATGGCGGCGTGGAGAGTCTCCGTCCCCTCGCCGCCGCCCTCCGGCCCTACCGGCTTGCAGGCGGGCGATGCCGAAGTCCACCAGCTTGGGCTCGCCGCGGTCGGAGACCAGGATGTTGCCGGGCTTCAGATCGCGGTGGACCACGCCGGCCGCGTGCGCGTGCTCGACCGCCGCCAGGACGGCGAGAAACAGGACGAGCCGTTCGCGCGGCGGCGTCCCGGCCTCGCGGCAGGATTCGATCAGGGTCGTTCCCCGCACCAGCTCCATCGCGAGATAGGGGCGCCCGGAAGGCGCGATGCCGGCGTCGTAGAGCCGGGCGATCCCCGGATGCTCGAGGTTGGCGAGGATCTGCTGCTCGGCCCGGAAGCGGCGCGCCAGCGAGGCGTCCGGCCCGCGGTCGACCACCTTGAGAGCCACCCGGCGGGTGAATCCCGTGCCCTGCTGGTCGGCGAGGTAGACGGTGGAGCTGCCACCCCGTCCGATCCGCTTCAGGAGGCGATAGCCGGGCACGTCTTCGCGGGGCTCCTCGCCGGCGGGCAGCCGGAGGAGGGGGACGTCGAGGGGCGAGGTGGCGCGCTCGGAGGCGGCGAGCAGCGCGCGCAGCTCGGAGGCGAAGGCGGAATCGCCGCCGCTCACGCGCCGGACCGCCTCCTCGCGGTCCTCCGCCGCCAGCGCCGCCAGCTCGGAGATCTCGTGAAACGCCGCCTGGAGCCGCGCGAAACGCGATCTCTCGCTCATGAGGACGGGTCGAGCTGGTTCAGCAGCCAGGAGCGGGCGAAGGCCCAGTCGCGCTTCACCGTGCGGGGCGAGCACTCCAGCGCCTCGGCCGCCTCCTCGACCGTCAAGCCGCCGAAGAAGCGCACTTCGACGAGCCGCGTCAGGCGCGGATCCTCCGCGGCCAGGCGGTCCAGCGCGCGGTCGAGGTCGATCAGCTCGGCGGGGCTCAGGGCGGGCTCCACCGCGCTCTCCCATCCCTCCGTCAAGCCGATATGGAGAGCCTCGGCCCCGCGCTTGGCGGCCAGGCGGCCGCGGGCATGGTCGACCAGGATGCGCCGCATGATCCGGGACGCGAAGGCGAAGAAATGCGTCCGGTCCTGCCACCGGATGCTGTTCAGGCCCTGGAGCTTGAGGAACGCTTCGTGGACGAGAGCCGTCGGCTGCAGGGTGTGACCGGACCGCTCGCCTTGCAGTTGCTGCGCGGCGATGGCGCGAAGCTGGCTGTAGATCGTGGGGATGAGGCGCTCCAGCGCCCCGCCGTCGCCGCCCTTCCAGGCGCGCAGGAGCTCGGTCACGTCAGAGGTCTCTCCCAAACGGTCGCCCCTCCTCCCGCCAAGTAGGCGTGGGGCGGAGCAAAACGTTACGAGCTGAGGCCCCGCCGGGCACCAGGAGCCCGGCGGGGGCGGGAGGGTCAGCAGGTGTAGGTTCCGATGCACCCCAGGTTGGTGTTGCAGCACTCCGTGAGATTCTGGCTGGGGCAGTTGCAATAGGTGACGCAGTTGGACATGCAGTAGGTGCCTCCGGAGAACAGCGTTCCGCCACCACCGGCCGCCTGGTTCAGACTGTCGTCGGCGAGGTTTCCGATCGTCTCGCGGTGGAGGGTGAGCTTCTTGCGCGACTTCTTCATGGGTCACTCCTTGAGTAGGACGGCCCGCTGGAGAGCGGCTGTCGGAGGGATAGGCGGAAAAGAGAGCGATCCGGGGCCAGGCTCTATCGCCCCTCTGGATTAGGGCTATAATCTGCCCGCTTCCTGAATCATCCTTACCACGGGGGTTTCGCGATGGCGCGCGCTGGAGCGTTGGGGACGCTTCTTCTGGTCCTGGTGTTTTCCCACCCCGGTCATGGTCAGGGCCAGCGTCCGCCCCGGCCTGAGCCCCGAAGGGTCATGGCGACGCTCCTGATCAATGCCATCAGCGACATCGACTCCGCGCGGGAGACCTTCAGCGCGGATGTCTACCTGACCCTCTGGTGGCGGGACCCGGCGCTCCTGAACGTGGACCCGGCGCAGGCCGACTGGTCCAAGACCCTCAAGCCGAAGATCGAATTCATGAATTCCCAGGACACGGGGGGACTCGGAGAAGAGCACCCGGAGATAGCCTCTCCAGGGGTCGGCCTCGTCGAGGCCCGGTATACCGGGACGTTCCATAGCAGGATGGACCTCCACGACTTTCCCTTCGATGAGCAGATCATCACGCTCTCCCTGGAATCCCAGAATGAGACCGCGGACGAGATGGTCTACTTCGTCCAGCCCGTGAAAGGAGGGGTGGTCATGGATGTCCAGAACCGGGCCGTCCCGCTTCCCTGGAACGCGATCTTCAATCAGGAGATCCACCTGCCGGAGTGGACCATCACCGGCGTCGACGTTCGGGAGCTCAAGATCCCTTACTACGGAGGCACCGAAAGGTACTCCCGCCTGACGTACGAAGTGAAAATCGCCCGCAAGATCGGTTATTACGTCTGGAAGATCATGTCCGTCCTGGTGATGCTGGTGATCCTCTCGTGGGTCATCTTCCTGATCGCCCCGGCCGACATCGGCAACCGCATGGCGGTGGCCATCACCCTGTTCCTGGCCGCCGTGGCGTTCGCCTACGTGGTGGGGACCCTCATTCCGCGCGTCTCGTACCTGACTCTTCTCGACAAGTACACCCTCGGCTGCTACATGCTTCTTTTCCTCGCGCCGCTCGAGTCTCTGCTGGTCTATCGCCTGGCGCAGAAGGATCTCGCCAAGGCCCGCCGGGCCGATCGCATGGCCTTGCTGTGTTTCCCGGCGGCCTTTCTCCTGCTCCACCTGATGGTCTGGGTTGCCGCGGGACCCGGGTAAGCTGGTGTTCCTGTGACCGCCCGCGCCGCCCTCCTCCTTTTCGCTGTCGGGCTCGCCGCCTGCCGCCAGACCCCTCTCCCCACCGCCGGTCCCGGAGATCCGCCGGTCGTCCCGGAGATTGCCCGTGCCGCGCGCGAAGGCCGGCCGGTGTTGTTCGTGGGGCTGGATGGGGCCGATTGGGTTTTGCTCGACGCCTACATGCGCGACGGAAAGATGCCCAACCTCGCCGCCCTGGCCCGCGAAGGGCGGACCGGGACGCTGACCACCATCCAGCCGCCGCTCTCGCCGCTGGTCTGGACCACCGAGATGACCGGCGTGAGCCCGCTGGAGCACGGCATCCTGGACTTCACCCGGTTCCATCCCAGGACCGGCGGCCGCGAGCCGATCCCGCGCGACGAGCGGCGGACGCCGGCGGTCTGGAACATGGCGTCGGCGGCGGGCCGGAGCGTGGCGGTCTTCGGGATGTGGGCCACCTGGCCGGCCGAGCCGGTGCGCGGCCTCCTCGTCGCGGACCGCTTCTCCTCCTTCACCGCGTCCGGGCCGCCGCCGGCCGGCTCCGTCCACCCTCCGGAACGCCAGGCCTGGGCCCGGCAGACCCTGGAAAAGGTGGAGCGGGAGGTGGACCTCGGGGCGATGCGCGCCTATCTTCCCGATCTCACCGCAGCGGAATTTCGGGAAGCCGCCGCGCGGCCGGACCCGTACGCCCATCCGGTGAGCGCGTTGCGGCGTATCCTCGTCGAGACCCGCGCCTACGACGCCCTCGCCCGGTCCTGGATCGCCGAGCGGCGGCCGGACCTCGCGATCGTCTACCTGCAAGGGACCGACACGATCGGTCACGTTTTCGCGCCCTACGCGCCGCCGCAACGGCCGGGCGTCCAGGACGCCGAATACGCGCGTTTCCATCGGGTGCCCGGGATCTATTTCGCGGAGATCGACCGCCTGCTCGGGGAATACCGGAAGCTGGCGGAACGCCAGGGCGCGGTCCTGATGCTCGCCTCGGACCATGGATTCCTCTGGAGCGAGGCGCGGCCCGAAAAGCTGTCGAGCCGTTCCGCAGCGATGGCGGCCACGGCCGGCCGCTGGCATCGCGACGAGGGGATGTATCTGCTGTGGGGTCCCGGCATCGATCCCGGTGTCCGCGGAAGCCGCGAGCGCGGCGGCGCGGCCCAGGTCTGCGCCACCCTGCTCGCCCTCCTCGGCCTGCCGCCCGGCGCCGGTCTGGCGAGCCCGCCCCTGCCGGGAGCGCCCGCCGCGGCAGGGGACACCGTGGATTACCGCGCCCTTCTGCCCACCCGGCCTTCCATCGCCGAAGCGGCTCCTTCCGGCGAGGAGATCGACAAGCTGCGGGCTCTCGGTTATGTCGGCGGCGGCGAGCCCATGCGCGCTCCGGCCGGCGGGGGATCGACCCGCACGCCCGCGTCCTACAACAACGAAGGGCTCCTCCTGCGCCAGGCCGGCCGCACCCGCGAAGCCGTCGCCGCCTTCGAGAACGCGCTCGAGGCCGATCCCCGCTCGGCCTCGGCGCTCTGGAACTTGAGCGACCTGCTACAGGCCGAGGGACGCGAGCCCGAGCGCTCCGACGATCTCCTCCTGAAGGCCGCCGCGGCCGGCCTCCCTGAAGCCGCCGAGCGGGCCGGCGCGCGCGCCCTGGACCTCCTGCGCGCCGGCCAGGGAGAACGGGCGCTGCGGCTGCTCGACGGCGCCGTGGCCGCTCTCCCGGACGATCCCGGCCTGCGCCTCCTCCGCGGCCGTCACCGGCTGGAGGGGCGCGACTGCGCCGCCGCAAGGTCGGACTTCGCGGAGGCGTCCCGCCAAGCTCCAGAGAACGCCGTCGCCTGGGCGTCCCTGGGACTGGCGGAAATGTGCCTGGGAGACGCCGCGGCGGCCCGCCGGGCGCTGGAGCGGTCGCTGGCGATCGATCCGGCGCAGCCCCAGGTGCGGGCGGCGCTCGCAGGGCTTTGAGCCCCGCCGCCCGCGCCCCTCCCCGAAGGGCGTGGCTTCGCGAAGTCCGCTGCTATCTTTACCCTCATGCCCCACGTCCTCGCTCTCGACCAGGGAACCACCAGCTCCCGCGCCATCGTGTTCGACGAGTCCGGCGCCATGGTCGCCATGGCCCAGCGGGAATTCCGGCAGATCTTCCCCAGGCCCGGCTGGGTGGAGCACGACCCGCTGGAGATCTGGGACTCGCAGCTCGCCGTGGCCCGCGAGGCCCTCGCCCGGGCCGGGCTCGCCGCCGCCGACGTCGCGGCCCTGGGGATCACCAACCAGCGCGAGACCACCGTGGTCTGGGACCGCGAGACCGGCGTCCCCTTGGGCAACGCCATCGTCTGGCAGGACCGCCGGACGGCCGAAATCTGCGGCCGGCTGAAGCGCGAGGGGCTCGAGCCGAGGTTCCGGGAAAGGACCGGTCTGGTGATCGATCCCTATTTCTCCGGCACCAAGCTCGCCTGGATCCTCGACAGCTTCCCGGACGCCCGCGCCCGGAGCCGGCGGCTCGCCTTCGGCACGATCGATTCCTGGCTGATCTGGAAGCTGACCGGCGGCCGGCTTCACGTCACGGACGTCACCAACGCCTCCCGCACCCTGCTCTACAACCTTCATGACGAGGACTGGGACGACGAGCTGCTCCGCGTCCTCGACATCCCCCGCGAGATCCTCCCCCAGGTGCGCTCGTCCAGCGAGGTCTACGCCGAGACCCTGCCGGAGCTCCTAGGCGCTCCCGTGCCCATCGCCGGGGTGGCGGGGGACCAGCAGGCGGCCCTGTTCGGCCAGGCGTGCCTCTCCCCCGGCATGGTCAAGAGCACCTACGGCACCGGCTGCTTCCTGCTGATGAACACCGGCGCCACGCCCGTCCCCTCCCGGCACGAGTTGCTGACCACCCCGGCGTGGCGGCTTGGCGGGGTCAGTGGCGAGACCGCCTACGCCCTGGAAGGGAGCGTCTTCGTGGGCGGGGCGGTGGTGCAGTGGCTGCGCGACGGCCTCGGGCTCATCCGCTCGGCCCCGGAAGTGGAGGCCCTGGCCGCCAGCGTGCCGGATTCGGGGGGCGTCGTGCTCGTCCCGGCCTTCACCGGCCTCGGCGCGCCACACTGGGACCCCTACGCCCGCGGCACCCTGGTGGGGATCACCCGCGGCACCACCGCCGCCCACCTCGCCCGCGCGGCCCTCGAGGGGATCGCCTTCCAGGTGGCCGACGTCCTCGCCGCCATGGAGGCCGACTCCGGCGTCCGCGTCTCCGAGCTGCGGGTGGACGGCGGCGCCACGGCCAACAACCTCCTCATGCAGCTCCAGGCCGACCTGGCCGGCGTGCCGGTGGTCCGCCCGCAGGTGCAGGAGACCACGGCCCTGGGCGCCGCCTATCTCGCCGGCCTGGGCGCGGGATTGTGGAAGGACACCCGCGACATCGCCGAGCACTGGCGGGCGGAACGGACGTTCGAGCCCGCGATGGACCCGGACCAGGCCGCCGGGCTGCGGCGGCGCTGGAGCCGCGCCGTGGTGCGCGCCCGGGGCTGGGAGGAGGCGGAAGCCCTTTGAACGGGGAGGCCATGAACCGGGAGGCCATGCTCGCCCGCCTGGCCGACCCGGCGGCGCAGCCCTGGGACCTGCTGATCGTGGGCGGCGGCGCCACCGGCCTGGGCGCCGCCGTCGAGGCCGCCTCCCGCGGCTACCGCGCCGCTCTGGTCGAGGCCGCGGACTTCGCCAAGGGGACCTCCAGCCGCAGCACCAAGCTGGTCCACGGCGGCGTGCGCTATCTCCAGCGCGGCGACGTCTCCCTGGTCCTGGAGGCCCTCCGCGAGCGCGGCCGGCTGCTGCGCAACGCTCCCCACTTGGTGCGCGAGCTGGCCTTCCTGCTCCCCCGCTACGGCTGGTGGGAAGGCCCGGTCTATGGCGCCGGCCTCAAGCTGTACGACCTCCTCGCCGGCCGCCTGGGTCTCGCGCCCTCCCGTTCCCTCTCCCGCGAGGAGGCCCTGGAACGCGTCCCCACCCTGGAGCCCCGGGATCTGCGCGGCGCCATCGTCTATCACGACGCCCAGTTCGACGACGCCCGCCTCGCCGTGGCCCTGGTCCGCACCTTCGTGGACCACGGCGGCGTGGCCGTCAACTACGCCCCGGTGGTGGACCTGCTCAAGGACGGCGGCGGGCTGGTGCGCGGCGTCGTGGTCCGGGACGCCGAGAGCCGGCAGGGGATCGAGGTCCGCGCCCGCGCGGTGGTGAACGCCACCGGCGTGTTCGCGGACGGCCTGCGGCGGATGGACGATCCCGGCCTGCCGCCCCTGGTGGCGCCCAGCCAGGGCATCCACCTGGTGCTGGACCGCCGCTTTCAGCCGGGCGAGGAGGCGATCCTGATCCCCCACACGGACGACGGCCGGGTCCTCTTCGCCGTCCCCTGGCGCGGCCGGATCGTGCTCGGCACCACGGACACGCCCGTCGATGGACCGTCGCTGGAGCCCCGGGCGCTTCCCGAGGAGGTCGATTTCCTGCTCTCCCACGCCGCCCGCTACCTCACCCGCGATCCCCGGCCCGAGGACGTCCTCTCCTGCTTCGCCGGCCTGCGCCCGCTGGTGCGCGGCAATGTCCGCAATGAAAAGGACGCCGCCCGCACCGCCGCCCTCTCCCGCGACCACACGCTGCTCGTCTCCCCCTCGGGACTGATCACCATCACCGGCGGCAAGTGGACCACCTACCGCAAGATGGGCGAGGATGCCGTGAGCCAGGCCGCCCTGGTGGCGGGCCTGGCGGAGCGCCCCTCCCGCACGGCCGGCCTCCGCCTCCACGGCTGGGTCCGGGAGCCCGACCCGCAAGCCCTCTGGGCGGACTACGGCGCGGACGCCCCGGCCCTGGCCCGCCTCGCCGCCGAGCGTCCGGGCTGGGGCGAGCGCCTCCATCCCAATCTCCCCTATCGCGTCTGCGAGGTCGTCTGGGCCGCCCGCCACGAGATGGCCCGCACGGTGGAGGACGTCCTCGCCCGCCGCACCCGCGCCCTCCTCCTCGACGCCCGCGCCAGCGCCGAGATCGCCCCCGCCGTCGCCGCCCTCCTCGCCGCCGAGCTGGGCCGGAGCGAGGCCTGGCGGCGCGAGCAGGTGGCGGCGTACAGGGAGCTGGCGCGGGGGTATTGGCTGTAGGCCCGCTCCTTGCAAAGCCCCTCCCGCCATGAGGCGAGAAACGACACTTCAAAGCCCGAACCCCGGCCAGGCCTCATCTCCACGATGCTCTCCGCGGCTGGCGTTCGGGCCGGTGATACCCCGGCAAGGGGCAAGGAGAACGCCGTGGCCGAGATCAGAATCGAACGCAAGCAGCACAGCATCCTGCCCTGGATCCTCGGGCTCGTCCTTCTGGCTCTGGTGATCCTGGCTCTGGTCAGTATGATGGGCCGCGACGACGGCCAGCGCACCCGCGAAGACGCAGGCGCCGCGGCCGCCGAGACCACCTGGGACACCCCCCCGCACCTGCGCCAGTACGCGATGGTGGGGGGAACGGTCCTCGAGCTCGCGGCCTGAACCGGCAAGGAGGATTCGGATGGCGTACGCATCGAACCGGTGGGCCTCGCTGCGCTCCGTCGCCGGCCGCCCCGACGCCCGCGGCTGGACCGTGGTCGGCGCCGACGGCCGCAAGGTGGGCACGGTGCGCGACCTGATGGAGGATCAGGACGACCACGGCGCCCGCTTCCTGACCGTCGAGCTGGACCCGACCACGATGGCCCAGCAGACGATCCCCGGCGGCGAGACCACGATCACGGCCGGGGCCCATCCCCCCGATCCGAACCGGCCGGGCGCCGCTCCCCAGGCGGACGTCGACCCGTCCGTGGGGGAATCGGAGGAGACCGCCCGGCAGGAGCACCCCGTCGTCCTGATCCCCTTCGACTCCGCCATCCTCAAGGAAAGTGAGCGGACGGTCCTGCTCCGCACCCTCCGCGAGGCCGACCTCCTCGAGCTGCCGGTCTACACGCCGGTGCCGGCGTAGGCCCTCACCCCCCCCTTCCCCGGGGTGGATTCGGCCCCCCTGGTGGATTTCGTCGTGGCAATATGCTAAAAACTTCCCCAACTTCCGAGGTCGAAGCCTGGCACGGCAGGAGCGGGGGACGTCCTCCCGCCATGCCTGTGCGTGCCGAACGCGGGAGCTGTCCGCCCGCCGGACTGCCGGTCTGTCTCAGACCTCGTGATCGGGGAGTGCCGTGGAGCAAGAGCTACCAATCATCCAGATCCGCAATTGCCTGCTGGTGAGCATCCAGACCGAGCTGCACGACCGGCTCGCCCTGGACCTCCAGGCGTCGTTGATGGACCGTGTGCGCACGGTCAACGCCCGCGGCGTCATCCTCGACGTCTCGGGGGTGGAGATCATCGACAGCTACATCACCCGCATTCTCAACGACATCGGCAAGTCGGTGCGCTTCATGGGCGCCGAGTGCTACATCGTCGGCATCCGCCCGGCGGTCGCCATGACCCTGATCGAGATGGGAGTCGAGCTGGATTCGGTGAGCACCGCCCTCAACCTCGACCTGGCGCTGGAGAAGCTCGAGCTCCTGCAATGAAGACCGTCGAAAAGGAGATCGGGGCGATCCTGGCGGGGACGATCTCGTCCATCACCCAGCGGAGCATCTTCAACCGCCTGGGCCCGCTCGCCACCACTCCGGTCCACCAGCTCTCGGTGAGCGACCGCGCGACCATCATGCGCGAGCTCGAAAACTCGGTCCGGCTGTTCGCCCGCAGCAACAGCGCGCAGCTCATCGCCTCCTGCGCCAAGGCCCTGGAGCCGGGCTCGGCCCCCGCCATGGCCGGCGCGGCGGCCGCCGTGGCCACCGCCGCCCCGGCCACCCTGGCGCCCAAGAAGCTCCCTATCGAGCAGGAGAAGGACATCGCCACAGCCCGCCTGGAGGCCTGGTCCGAGGCCGTGCGCATCGGCCTCTCCAAGTTCGCCTCGGTGAAAGTGGCGACCGCCGTCTCCGAGCTCGCCCGCAACATCGTCTTCTACGCGGGCAAAGGCACCGTCGAGCTGCGCTCGGTCCAGGACGACCGCGGCCTCGTGGGCCTGCAGATCATCGCTACCGACCACGGGCCGGGTATCCCGCCGGAAAAGCTGCAGGAAATCTGGGCCGGCACCTACAAATCGCAGCGCGGCATGGGCAAGGGTCTGGTCGCGGTCAAGAAGCTGGTGGACGACTTTCACCTGGACACCCGTCCCGGCGTGGGTACCACCGTGAAGTGCGTCTTCAAGGGGGAACGTTGAGAACCGGTGGTTTCAGCCGTCCGTACAAGGGCCTCTCCGTCTGCGGAGACAGCTTCATCATCGAGCAACGGGAGGGGGCCTTGCTGGCCGCCGTGGTCGACGGTCTCGGCCATGGTTACGAGTCGTCCGTGGCCGCCGGCCGCGCGGTCGAGGTGATCCGCGAGTTCGCCGACCTGTCGGTGGGAGCCATCCTCCAGCGCTGCCACCAGGAGCTGAAGAGCACCCGCGGCGCCGCCGTCGGCCTGCTCAAGGTCGAAGAGGAAGGCGGACGGGGCGAGTTCTGCGGCATCGGCAACATCGAGGTCCAGGCCCTGAGCGGCCAGGCCCCGAGCGTCTTCTGCCTCGCCGGCATCGTCGGCCACAACATGCGGGCCTCCAAGGTGATGCCCGTCACTATGAAGACCGGCGACATCTACTGTCTGATGAGCGACGGCGTCTCCAGCCGCGGGAACCTCAAGTCCTGCCTGCCGGGAGCGCCGGACGCGGTGGCCCGGCGGATTGTCGAGAGCTGGGGCAAGGACCACGACGACGCCACCGCGGTCGTCGTGGGGTTCGGCGAAGCGCCTCTCCTGGAAGAGTCCGGAGCGGCACGGTAGGGCGGCGACCTTTGGTCCACTAACGTATGGCAAGGAAGAAAAGCATGTCTGAGAGTGAAGAAGCCCACGTTACCGTCACATCCAACCGGCTGCAGTCGGTCATCGAGGCGCTGTCGTACGCCAGCGTCGACGAATTCGACTCCTGCCTCGCGCTCTTGCAGCGCTCGGGCGAGGAGAGGGACGAGTTCACAGAGCTGGAGACGGCGTTCTCCATCTTCGTCCGCGAGCTCGGAGAAGCCAAGACCGAGCTCAACCGGGCGCTCGCCCAGGCCGAGACCATCAACCGCGAGCTGGAGGGGAAGCTTGAGACCATCGAGATGCAGCAGGCGGCCATTCGCGAGCTGTCGACGCCCATCATCGAGGTCTGGGCCGGCGTCCTCTGCCTGCCGGTCGTCGGCGTGGTGGACAGCCAGCGCAGCGCCGAGATGACCGAGACGCTGCTGGAGACCATCGTCTCCAAGCAGGCCCGCATGGCCATCGTGGACATCACCGGCATCGACGTGATGGACACCAAGACCGCCGACCACTTCATCAAGATGGCCCGCGCGGTCCGGCTGCTCGGCGCCGAGTGCATCATCTCCGGCATCAACCCCGGCATCGCCCAGACGCTCACCCACATCGGGGTCGACCTGACGGGCATCCGGACGCTGCGCAGCCTGCGCGACGCTCTCCAGCTCTACCTGCGGGAGACGGAGCAGATCACCCACCAGTCGCAGTTCCGGAAATTCAGCATTTCCGACGACTAGCCGCGGGTGCAGGTGTCGTCGCTGACTGTATTGGAGACCCGGTCGTACCCCATCCGTGGGCGGAGCGACGCGATCGTGGCGGGAAGCCAGTCGCGCCGCTTCGCCGCGCACGCCGGCATGTCCTCGCGGCGCTCCTCGGAGCTGGCGATCGTCGTCTCCGAGCTGGCCACCAACATCGTCAAGCACGGCATCCGCGGGGAGATCACGCTCACCTTCGACCCCGGGGTGCCACCGGGCGGCGAGATCGTGATCGCCGCCCGCGACGTCGGCCCGCCCATCCGCGACCTCCAGCTCGCCATGACCGACGGCTTCGACGACCAGGGGCCGATCGATCCCGCCCTCATCCTCCGCCGCGGCGGCCTCGGCACCGGCCTCGGCGCCATCGCCCGCCTCGCCGACCGCCTCGACGTGCAGGAGGAAGAAGGCGGCAAGATGATCACGGCGCGGTTCCTGGTGCGGTAGGGCCTACCGTCTCGGATAGCGCCGCCTGGGGCACCTTGAGAGGCGAGAGGACTCCACCTCTCGGGAATCAAAAGGAGTACCGATGAAGACCCGACTCACCCTGGCCTTTGCGATCCTTGCCCTGACCCTCGGCATCGCGCGGACGGCCCCGGCGGCGGCCGACCCGTGCCTGTCGTTCTGCGCTATCGCCTTCTGCCCCACCGGCGGCTGCGGCCTCCACACCAACTCTTCCGGCCAGCGCGTCTGCGGCTGCTTCGACCCCGTCTCCGGCCCCAAGGGTTGATCATTCAATGCCGGTGAGAACGATCTTCCCGATCGTTCTCCCGGATTCGGCGCGGCTGAAGCTGTCAGAGATAACGATGGCTCGCTTCGCGTCGTCCAGCGCACCTTAAGACGCGAGAGGACTGAACCTCTTTGAAAGATCAACAGGAGAGATCATGAAATTCCGCTTGTTCCTCGCGTGTACGGCCCTCGCCCTGACCTTCGGCATCGTGGAGAAGGCCCCGGCCCAGCAGGGCGGCCCCCACCAGTGCGACGACCTCTGCTCCCGCGTCCGCTGCGCTGCGCCCACCGTCTGCGGCCTCTATACCGACGCCAACGGCGACAAGGTCTGCGGCTGCCACTAGGGATTCGCCACCTCTCCCGGGCCCGGCGAACACCGGGCCCGGAATGCTCGGATTTCAAACTACCCGTTAGGGAGGGGATCTCCTACCCGGAGATGCGGTGTCGCGGGTGATTCGAAGGTCGATCATGGGCTTGATCTCCCAGCCGGAGATCATTCCAGCCACTTGAGGACAGGAGGTCTGCCATGTCCACCATGATCGCCGAGAAACCCACCACCATCACCACCGCCAAGGCGCCCGGCAATCCCGACTTCTGGGTCAACGTCGGAGAGAGCTTCGAGATCAAGCTCACCGAGAACCCGACCACGGGCTACATCTGGGCTCTTGCGAACCTCCCCGAGAACTTCTATCTGCTGTCCGACAGCTATCAGCCGGAGCAGCCCATCCGGCCCGGATCGGGAGGGACCCGCCACTTCTACTTCGTCGCCATGAAGCCGAAGATCCAAGGGGACTTCGTCTTCTATCAGCTCAGGCCGTGGGAGCCCTTCGCGCCCGTCGCGGAAAGCATGTGGCACATCAACGTCCACTAGCAGGGTAGGGGCATCCGCCGGGCCATCGCTCTTCCGTCTCCCTCCGCGATGGCCCGGCAACACAGCCTCAGCCCGTCACCCGATCCTCAGGCGCGATCGGGGATCATCCAGATCCCGCTCTTGGCCCGCAGCGAGGTCCCCGCTTTCGGCACCACCGTCGAGCCCGGGATGATCCGGGGCCGGTAGCGCCGCGACACCATCGCCAGGATGAGCTGCATCTCCATCATCGCCAGATGGCGGCCGATGCACACCCGCTGCCCCGTGCCGAAGGGGAAGTAGGCGTGGCGCTCGCGGCTGGCGACCTGCTCCGGCGTGAAGCGGTCCGGACGGAAGGCTTCCGGGACCTCCCAGAAATCCGGATGCCGGTGGGTGGCGTAGGGGCAGAGCAGCACTAGCGAGCCGGCCGGGATGCGGTGGCCGCCGATCTCGTCCTCCTCGCGCGCCGTGCGGGTGTAGAACCAGAACGGCGGGAACAGACGCATCGCCTCCTGCACCACCTGCGCGGTGTAGGTCAGCCGCGGCAGATCTTCGAACTGAGGCGCGCGGCCGCCCACCACGCCGGCGATCTCGCCGCGCAGCCCGGCGTCCACCGCCGGGTGCTGATCGAGGAGGTACCAGATCCACGACAGCGCGTCCGCCGTGGCCTCGTAGCCGCCGAACAGCGTAGTCATCACCTCGTCGCGGATCTCGCGGTCGGTCATCCCCTCCCCCGCCTCATCCCGCGCCGACAGCAGCATCGACAGCAGGTCGTCCGGCTCGTCGCCGCTCGCCCGCCGCTCGCGGATGATGCGGTAGACCATTCCCTCCAGGGTCGCCACGGCCCTGCGGCAGGCCCACTTGCCGGGCAGGGGCGCCCACTCCGGCAGGAAATACGTGAACATCCGCAGCGTCATGTGCTCCAGCGCGGTGTTGAAGGCCTTTGCCATCACCTCGAGATCGCGCTCGCCGATGCTCAGGCTGAACATGGTCTTGGCGATGATGCTCAGGGTGAGGCCCATCATCTCCTTGCCGATCTCGATGGGAGACCCCGTATCCGCGGCGGCTTCCCAGCCCGCGAGGCGCTTCTCCACCACGTCGGCCATGAGCGGAACGAGGGCGGCCACCCGGCGGTGGGCGAACGCCGGCTGCATCAGCCGCCGCTGGCGCCGCCAGCTCTCGCCTTCGTTCACCACCAGCCCGTTGCCGAACAGGAAACGGGCGCGGGCGAACAGATCGCCTTTCCAATAGTTGTCGTGGTTCTCCACCAGCACGTGATGGACGTGATCCGGCAGCGTCACCAGATAGATCGCGCCCAGCCCCAGATCGAGGCGGACGACGTCGTTGTACTTCAACATCATCTCGGTGCAGAACCGGTGCGGGTTCCCGATCATCTTGGGGATCACCCCCACCAGCGGAGCGCCGAGAGGACCGGGAGGGACCGTCAGCTTGGGCTGCGGCAGGACGACGCGAAAGGTCTCGGTATTCATCGTGGCCGCCCTATGAGCAACCCGCGTACCAGAAATGGACCTTGCGATTCACTAAGGATTTATTACCAGGGATGAACAAAAATCGCATCCCTGGCGTGTCAATGACGGTCCAGGGCACTGTCAGTGACAGTGGGCTTCGTGTGTCACTGACAGTGCCCTGGAGCCGGCAGGCCTTGGACATTGACATCCGGAGAGCACGGTTTATAATTTTCTCTCATGCCCAATCCAAGCGACTGCCTCGACCACGTCGTGGTCCTCATGATGGAAAACCGTTCCTTCGACAATATGCTGGGCTACCTTCCCAGCCCTATCGACGGCGTGGCCGGCAAGCAGCTCTCGAACCCGGTCCCCGTGCGGTGGGATGGTCAGCCCGTGGACGGGGCCGACCAGGGACCCGTGTTCGTTTCGCCGGGGGAGGTCATGGACAACCCGAACCCCGATCCGGGCGAATACTTTCCCCATGTCAACACCCAGCTCTACAACGTGGTGTCCCCCACCTCCAACGCCTACCTGAACGATCCGACATCCTTCCAGCCGCCGTACAACCAGCCCGACCCGTTGCCCGCGACCGCTCCGATGAACGGGTTCGTGCAGGATTATTACGATAATTTCCAGGCCACCCAGGGGCGCGCGGCGACGCGCGAAGAATACAGCGTCATCATGAACTGTTTTCCCACCTCGGCGGTACCGGTGATCAGCGGCCTCGCCCAGAATTTCGCGGTCTTCGACCAGTGGTTCTGCGCCGTGCCGAGCCAGACCTTCTGCAATCGTTCGTTCTTCCATGCCGCCATCTCGAACGGCCAGGTCACCAACGCGCCGTTCGAGAAGTGGCTGGAGAACGATAATCCCACGCTGTTCGATTCACTGGAAGAAAAGGGCATCTCGTGGCTGGTCTATTACGATCCCGAAGACGTCTTCCCGCTCACCCTGCTGATCCACTTCCCGAAGCTCTGGCCCTACTGGCTCACCCACTTCCGTATCATGGACTGTTTCTACGAGGACGCCGCGAACGGCAACCTGCCGTCCTACGCCTTCATCGAGCCGCGCCTCTTCCTGAACCACAATGACGAGCACCCGCCGATCCAGATCCTTGGCGTGACGCAGCCGTCCACCGTCACCGCCGGCGAACAATTGATCAACGACGTTTACAACGCCATTCGGACCTCGGGCGCCAAGACGGGCAGCAACTACGCCAACACCCTGCTGGCGATCACCTACGACGAGCACGGCGGCTGCTTCGATCACGTCCCTCCCGTCTCCGCCAAGCCGCCGCAGAGCGGCGCGCCGGCCGGCCAGATGGACTTCACCTTCGACCGCCTGGGCATCCGGGTGCCCATGGTGATGGTGTCCACCTGGACGACGCCCTTCAACGTGGTCTCGACGCAGATGGATCACTGTTCCATGCTGCGTACCCTGCAAGTGAGCTGGGGGCTCGAACCGCTCACCCTTCGCGACGCCGCGTCGCCCACCTTCCACCAGGAGGTCTTCAACAGCCCGACTCCGCGCAGCAACACGGAGTGGCCCGTGTTGACTCCTCCCACGCAACCTGAAGGCGTGAGCCACAACCTCGCTCATCCCCTCAACGACCTGCAGAAGGCCATCGTGGGGACCGTCAACCATGTGGATCGCATGCCACAGCCCATCAACCTGGACACCATGACCGTCGGCGAAGCGCTCGCGTTCATGCGGCAGAAACGGGCCGCGATGGAGGCGCTTTGAGCCCCCAGGCCCTCCCCGATTCCAGGCTTTCGGAGTAGACTCTACCCGTGCCACGTACACGCAACTTCCTGCCCCTGGCCGGTTTCGTCGTCTGCGCCGTCGCCCTTTTGAGCTATCCCCTGTTCTTCTACCGCTTTCCGATCACCCGGGACATCCCCTGGGTGAGCTGGCTGCTCTTCGCGGCCGGGCTGGCGATGGTCGTCGCGGGCATCCTCCGCGCCTTTCGCCAGCCGGAGCGTTACCGCGGCCGGGTGATGGGACCGGTCTTCGGCGTCCTGAGCCTGGCGGTCCTGGGATTCTTCCTCTTCCTGACCCTGTTCTTCTCCCGGCAGTTGCCGGCGGGCGGGAGCGTCGCGAAGGTCGGCGGCAAGGCCCCCGACTTCACCCTGTCGGATACCCAGGGCCGTCCCGTGCGGCTCTACGAGATCCTCCAGCCGGCGGGCGGCGCCTCCGGCTCCTGGGCGCTTCTGATCTTCTACCGCGGCTACTGGTGACCGTTCTGCAACTCCGAGTTACGGAGTTTCGACGAACGGAAGAAGGATTTCGAAGCCCGCGGCATCCGTCTCATCGCGATCAGCACCGATCCGCCCGAGGTGTTGCGCGGGCACATCGAGAAGACCGGCTGGACGTACACCTTCCTCGCCGATCCGCAGGCCGAGGTCACCCGCCGCTACGACCTGGTGCACGCCGGAGCGGCGCCCGGCACCGGCACGGACATCGCCCGTCCGGCCGAGATCCTGATCGATCCTACCGGCACCATCCGCTGGGTCGACCTGACCGAGGACTATCGGGTCCGCGCCCGGCCGGAGACGGTGTTGGAGGTCTTCGACGGGATGGCCGGGAGAGCGGACTAAACCTGTCAGGGGTTGCAACTCCCTCGGGGACTGATCACGCTCAGAGTCGCGCGGACGCGGTAATGAACATCTCCGCCCCGTAGCTCGAAGATCAGTTCCCGCGGCGGCCGGCCCACCAGGGACTGGAGCTCATCCAAGGAGAAGGCCACGGAGTCGAGCCCGAAATGGTCGTCCTCGTTGGCCCAGGTAAACCTTTCGTGCCAGGCGTCGACGTCGCGTCGGAAGTCCACTGTGCCACGGGTCTGGAGGCTACGAGTCAGACGTCCTCCGGCGACGCTCCGCCAATCCGCGATCCGCTCGTTTCTCCAGGCGTCGCCGGAGAAATCCTTTTCCCAACCCCGCACGGCGACTCCGAAGACCGTTCGCATTTCCTCACGACTGGCGCCCGGGATCGGAACGATCTCCGTAACATGCGGCGGCACTACTCCTGCGAGATTCCTACGGAAGCCAGCCCCGACATTGTCCCCGAGCATAGGCGCGGAGAAGACCTCCAGAGCGGCGGTGGCGCTGGACAGGTCAGAGAAATCGACCGTGCTGCCGTCCATCTTCGCAATGAGCGCCATGAAGTAGGGCTCGTCCCCTTCGAAGAACCATTCCTGCTGGTCGACGATTTCCAACGAGATCCAGCGCAACTCGATCTGCAACGTGCCGGTTCTCCGGAATTCGTTGCCGCCAAAACCACCTGTCTTCCTGGTGATCCGGATCAGGTTTTCGCTGACCACCTCCAGCGTCATGGTCCCGCTGTTGTCTACCCCACCCTTGGGAACGTCGGTCCATTCTCCGACGATGCGATCTCCGGTGCGCTGCCCCATGAACACGTTGACCCAGGCGTCGCCCGGAATTGTCTCGCCGGTGGGATCCGCCTCGGGATGCTCTCCGACCCAGGCCACCTGGAGGGTCTCGGAGGTCCCGGAAACTTCTCGAATGTAGTACGTACCCCCGTCGTCGCCAATCCAGACACCCGTAAGATTCTCCAGGTCTTCACTCGCGAAGCCCGTTGTCAGCCGCGTCACGGGGCGGCCGGCGAAAGCGGGTGTGAAGCCAAGGGTCAAAGTACTCAAACCGGCCGCTGATGGACCGACCCGCTGGATCCTCCCGCCGCCCGGCCGCATGTTCAGGGAGCCATGCCCACAGATCAGTCCCTTGGGGACATCGATGAATTGTCCCTCCCAACGATCGCCGGCGGCTCCACCCCGGATCAACCGGCCGCGGAAGACGTGCGTCCATTGGTGGCTTTCATGCTCGGCAAACCACCACAGGGTGCTCGTGGCGTCTACCTGCTTGAGGTAATAGAAGCCGTTGTCATCGCCCCTGGCAAAGAACCGTAAAGGGAAGGCTGGATGGATCATGCCTTTATAGGCGAAAAGACACAACTTTAGTTACAGCGGTCCCGTGCCCGTCCGGAGACGGTGCTGGAGGTCTTCGGCCGGCTTTCCGGCAAGGCGCCTTGACGGCTGGTCAGGGCGCCTTGACGATCACTCCGGTCATCCGGTTTTGCACGGGCAGCGCCGCCGTGCCGTTCGGAAGGGGCGCCTTGCCCGCCAGGACGGCGCGCAGGGTGTAGTTGCTGAGCGCCCCGGCGCCGCGGGCCACCAGCCATCCTTCGAAGTGTTCCCGTTCGTCGCATTTGTCGCCGAGCGCCTGATGCGTCCCGACACGGCCGGTCACCTCCATGGTCCCCCGGAAGAGAACCGGGCCCGCGGCGCCGTTGCGCAGGACGACCGTGCCGCTGAAGTGGGCTAGGCCGTCGGCGCGATGAACAGTGCTCCCCTCCGCGCTCAGGAACCAGTTGGCCGGCACGTTCGGCACGGGTTCGTCGCACCGCGGGCCGCCGCTGCCGAGGACGCGGAAGGTGATCAAGGTCTTGCTGTGCCGGGTCTCTCCCGTGGCGCAGCGGTAGGGCCTTCCGAGCTGACTCTGCAGTGTGCCGTCGAAACTCTTGTTGATACGCCACAGGCAGTAGTTCCCGGTGGCGGGGATGCCGGGGATCGTCGTGGGCGTAAACGGCTTGACGGTGATCTCGCTACGGACGACGGTCTCGGTTCCCAGGAAGGAAAAGACAAGCGTCACCAGAACGAGGATGCGAAACCTGGTCTTCATGGCCTGACCTCCTCTGAAGAGGTAGGCGCATGTTCTTTTTCTTTGTTACACGCCAGGAACGCGAGAGAGGCGCCAGAACCTCCACGTGCCGAGACCGAACAGGAACGCGCCCACGCAGAACCAGATCTCCCAGAATTCCAACACGGCGAACACGTTCTTTTCGGTCGCGGCGATATACAAACTCTGCGCGAGGCCCGCTCCTCCGCGCAATACCAGGAGTCCAGTGCCGCTCCACGCGAACGCGCCGACAAGCCAACGCGGCAGCCGCCGTCCCCAGGGCCGCACGAGCGCCAGGGCCACGGCGGCGGCCAGCGCGCACAGCACGGCGGCGACAAGGTCGTACATGGCTTCCCGCTTCCGGGAATTCCGCCTGCGCGTCGCGCGGCAGGCTCCAGCCCACGGTACCCACCAGGACACGGGAAGAGCGAGGTGTGCCCTCACTGCTCAAAGCAGAACCGCCAGATAACTCACCACGTGGGCCACAGCGTGGGCGATCATGGCCGATTCCAGGCCATATCGCCAGAACAGATAACCGAACAGCAGCCCGAACGCCGTATTCGCGCCGATCACGAAGACCACGACGTTCACATCCAGGGCGCCGATCAACACCGACGCCGCCGGCAGGTGACCGGCGCCGAACAGCAATGCGCTGACGGTGATCGCGAGCCAGACATAACCTGCCCGCGGGACGCCTTGCCGATGTTGCGCGAACCGCCACGCCAGCCAGACCAGCGCGGTCATGAGCCCCCACCGCAGCAGCAACTCCTCCGTGATGCCGCCGTAAAGCACACGGACAAGGAGTGGAGGGCTGAACCGCTCCTGGGCCTCCACGAAGGCGGCGGGACCATAACGGCTGATGGCGAACAGCAACATCCCACCCAGCAGGCCAGCCACGAGGCCGGGCAGGAGCTGCGGCCTGAGCGGGGGCGCGATCGGGCGAGCTGTCACAGCAGCCTCGAAAATGGGCGCCCGGAGGCCGACCTTCGACGCCAGCGCAACGCCCGCCCATACGGCGAGCGCGACGAGGAGGGCGCTCTGCGCGAGGCTCGCGAGGGAAATCAACCACAGAGGAGCGGGAAGCGTCACCTCCCGCAACATTTGTGGCAGCACCGTGACCGTAATGACGACCACGCCCAGCATACCGGCGACCCAAAGGAGGAGGCCGAGCCGGAACCGGGGTACAACAGCGGCGTCAGTCGTCATCGGTGTTGAGCGGTATTGCGGCCCAGCGCTCACCAGCGCGAACCGCACGCCACGAAGTATAGCTCCTGCCAGAGTTGGTCGCTCAGCTCCAGGTGGCTCCCCGCCTCCGGAAATTCCGCCTGCTCGGCCCGAGGCAGGCTCCAGCCCGCGGTACCCACCAGGATACAGGGAGGCGGGAGGGGCAGCGGGTCATTCATAGCCGCGGCGCGATCACGGCGGCCGCCTCCGCGGAGGTGACGACCGGAATGACCTCGAAATCGACGATATCCTTCCAACGCTCGATCCACTGATCGAGAAGTCCGGGATCCTCGCACTCCATCACCTGATAGCAGCGCCGCAGATCCGGCGTCACCCAACTGGTGATATACCGGAGCCCTTCGGGCGCCATGCGGCCGCGATCCCGAAAGCGTCGGTAGGCCGGCACAGGATCGCCTTTGAAGTCCTCGATGATCATATAGAGCATATCTGCCTCGCCGCACGGAAACCCGTCGCGATCGCTCCTTCCACCGTCCCCGTCCGCCCTTCGGCGTCGGTCGCCTCGCCGGCGAAGAAAAGGGTTTTCTTGACCGGCTTCGCGAGCTCTCTGGCCGCGTTCGAGCCGCCGACCCTGGCGTAACTGTAGGCGCCGCGGGCGAAAGGATCGCTGTTCCAATCGTGGAGCCAGAGGCCTTCGACGCGCGATTCGATGCGACGCCGGGAGATCCCCAGCCGCTCGGCCAGGTCCCGGAAGGCGACGGCGGCTACCTCCTCAGGTGTCTTCCCGGTCATCTCAGCCGCCGGCGGGCCGCCGCTCCAGGCCACGGCGAGGGGAAAACGGAGAGGATAGGCGGTCCACCAGACGTTGAACGGACTGCCTCTCAGGTGCAGGAAGCTCAGCCGGTCGAGGTCGCGGCCCTTGGGCATACCGGGCAGCGGCCCCTGCCAGGGCATTTCACGGAACCGGACGGCCAGACGCGTCGCGGAGCCCATGGCGAGCAGGCTCAGGGCCTTCCGGAGGACCGGCGGCTCAGGGTGGAACCGGCAGCCTCCCTCGTCGTCCGCGCCAGCCTGCAGGACGCCGAGGGGAAGGGTGACGACGACCGCGCCCGCCTCGACCCGGTTTGTCCGGCCGGACATGTCCCGCAGGGTCAGCTCGGCCCGGCCGGGCTCCCAGGCGATCTCGGAGACCCGCGTCCCCAGGTGGATGGAGCCTTCCAGGCCGCGTGCCAGGAACTGAGGAACGCCGTCGTAACCCTGGAGGACCCGGCCTATCTGCGCGGCCGCTTCGCTGGGGTTCTCCCCTTCTTCGGGCGCGATGGACAGGACCCCGATCTCGTTCGGATCGGCGGCGTGAAACCCCTGGACGAACTCGCGCGCCGCCGTCCGGTCCCGCGCGAGGGAGTGCCCGCCCGGTTTTCCGGCGAGGAAATCCGCGAACGACCGGTCAGGCCCCTCCGGATCGATCTTCCGGAGGGCGCGGTCGATGCCTTCCCAATACTGGCGGATCCGCCGAATCCGGCCCTTCTCGGCCCGCCAGTGCTCGCCCGCGACCTCGCAGGCGAGGAGTCCCGCATCGGCGAGGATGCGCTGGGTCTCGGGCGCCTCGCCGTGGATGAATTCGGCGCCCAGCTCGATGGGCACGGGCACCCGTTCGTCGTGGTGGGTGAAGATCCGCCCGCCGATGCGGTCGCGGGCTTCGAACACGGCGACGCGATAGCCCTCATGGGCGAGCCTGCTCGCCGCCGCAAGCCCCGCGACTCCCGCACCGACCACCGCGACGTCGAAGCGTTCAGCGCTGATCCCCACGTCACCCCGGTCCCTGTGCCTCAAGCGCCGACAGTGCGGCTCGCTCCATGATCGATCTCCGGCGCGAAGTTGATGAACACACTGGCCGACCCGGCTCTCGTGTTCCACGCCAAGTCTACCTCATGGAGATTTGAAGCCAGCCGTCACAGTAGCGACGGCAACATCGCTCGCTGTGTCGATGACCGAGACGTCGCCAGACTCGTTGTTGGCGATGTAGGCAAAACGCCGTCAGGCGTGATGGGGCCAACAAGCACCGCGATTTTTCAATATTCATCCTGCTCCGAAGGGCGACGTCGGCGAACGGAAGATTTATTTCAGCCCAATTCGTCCCCTCCTCACCGCACCGGTGCACCTCTTTGATAGAGCCGAAGACGCTCAAAGACCGTGCACGCAATTCCATACAGGAGGTCGAACGATGAGGTCTTCAACAAAATTGATGGTTTTCTCGATGTTCCTGATGCTATCTCTCCTTCTCGCCAGCGGAGTCCGTGCCGAGAAGGTCGTTGACGTCGAGCAGTTCCTGGAGCAGCTCGGAGCGGCACCCCAGCCGTGCGGCGCTCAGGATGGCAGGCTGCTGGAGGATAGAGAGCCCCTCCCTTGGGGTCCGGTTCTATCGGGATGCACCTGCTCCCTTGGGGTTGACAGCCAGGGGTCCACCTGCTCCTGCAACGCCGCGGGCGCCGGCTCGAGCTGCGGGAGCTCGGGCCAGGGCACCGATAAGAAGTGCACTTGCAAGGACACCACCACCACGGTCTGCCAGATCGTCGACGGCAAGTGCCAGTGCACCACGACGTAGCGCCCACCAGGCGGCTGTCGCCTGTCGGGCCTCTTGGATGAGACCGCGTCTTCGGCTCTCTCCCCGGAGCTGCCACCCTCTACGGGCAATAGTTCTCGCCGTCCGTGCAGTCGCCCGCGACGAACTCATAGGGGGCGGGACAGGAGAGCCGGTTGAAGTTGCAGCATCTCTCGAAACTGGCCCAGCACTGCCCGGAATAGTAGATGTGGTCGCACTGCGCCCAGCAACTGAAGGGGGCCGACGCCCGCACCTCGTTCACGGCTCCCCCGACGGCCGTCAGCGCGATCAAGAGCAGACCAGCGATGCGAAGAATCTTCACGGTATGACTCCTTTCTTCTGCCGGTGAGCCTTACCTGGCCCACACGGATGTGCTCCTACCCTTGAAGGTGTCTGATCCGCTTGCTGGTGAGCAATGACCGCGCCGCGACGCCAGTCAAAGATCGAGCACATACCGCGCGACGGGACCGAGACGCGCGCGCGTCTCGGGGTGCATGCGCGCCGCGAAGTCGGTCCCGGCGCGGCCGTCGCGGGGGATGAACGCCCCCTGGAGCGAGCGGCGCGGCCGAGCCGACGTGTTGGCCGTATGGCCGTGCCACGCGGAGCCGTCGAAGATGAGCAGGGAACCCGCCGGGCCGCACGCCAGGACCTGGCCTTCGTGGTCGGCCCGGGGGTCGGGCATGACGTCCTCCGGAGCGCCGGGCCACCGGTGCGAGCCTGGCACAAACCGGGTGGCGCCGTTGTCGGGCCGGAACTCGTCGACCATCAGGATGAAACCGGCCAGCGGCCAGTCGGCCGAATCGCGCCGCACGTCGACATGGAGCGCCTGGGCGGGGGAACACGGACGCAGCGTCCGCGCGTGCATCGAGCTGAGCTTGAAAGGCCGGCCGATGACGCGGCAGCACGCCTCCAGCAGGGGCGGGAAGACGTAGAGGTCATCGAGCTCGGCGCCGCGGTTGACGAAGTCGGTGACACGCGTGGTCGTGCTACCCGTCCGCACGTCGTCCCTGTCCGCGGACGCCACCGCAGCGTCGTATGCCCGAGCCAGACGGTCCGTCTGCCCGGCCGGCACCATGCCGGGCAGCACGACGACACCGTGCTCGTGAAGCTCGCGGGCCCGGTCCGGCGGGAGCTCGCTACCCGCGGCAAGGGTGCTGAACCAATTGTCCATACGAAAACTTTTTAGCTGGAAGACAGCTCGTGGCCCACGCGGATCAGATTACCTGAAGGATCCTTGAGCGTAAACTCGCGCATACCCCACGGCTCATCCGCCGGCTCCGTAAGCCGCGGCATACCGTCGGCGGGCAGACCCAGAGCGGCAAACTCGCTGTAGAGGCGGTCCGCATCCGGGACGCGCCAATAACAACTAAACTTATTGCGCTCAGGAATCAAATCGGCATCGTGCTCAAGATGCACGACGAGATCACCGCGCCATAGGATGTCATACCTGTCGTCGTTGTACCCGGCCTTGAAGCCAAGAGATTGATAGAAGGCGCGCGTGCCAGCGAGATCTCGGGCTGGCAGAATGGGTTCAGAACGTTCCATGCCCATGTGTTCTTCTCCGCATTCGTTCGGGAAAGCCCCGGGGCCCCCTCCGCAGGGAAGAGCCCGGGGCTGTGGATGGCGGTTACGACCAGTTATACGGTTGGCAACCGGTAGCGCAGTCGGCGTTGGCGTAGCACCTGTTGTTGTAGATCACATCGTCGCTGCAGATGACCGGAGCGTAGATGGCCTCACAAGCTTGCAGGTCGCCGCAGCGAGCCGCCTCGGTAACGGGGACGCCGAAGGCGCCCGCCAGGGTGATCAGGGAAAGAGTGAAGACGAGTTTCAGTGTATTGGATTTTTTCATGGCTGCATCTCCTTCAAAAAAGTCCCGGCTCTTCACGAACGGAACACCCAAATTATAGCACAGCTAGAAATGCAATATAAAATACAATCGATGAATAATTGGTTTTCTCAAAAGAATCTTTCTCTCGACCCAGATTCATGGACCTATTGTTAAATCATCCACGATGACCGGCAAGGATTTATAGGAAAGCCCCGCCGGGCCGGGCCCAACCCGGCGGGGAAACAGTTTGCATCGTCTGTCAAAGAACACAACGACAACGGGTTACGGCTGGCCTTCGGTCTTTTCGGCCGGCGGCGGAGCCTCCGGCTCCTCCACCACGATCACCGACCGGCGGCGCGGGACCCGGGCGGGGCGGAAGCCGAACTTCGCGACCGACTCGCTCGTGGCGCCGTACTTCGCCTGCAGATGCGCCCGCAGGCGCGCCCGGACCTTCTCGCCCTCGCGAGTGACCCGCCGCAGCTCGGCGTTGATCTCCCGCGCCTGGCCTCGCAGACCCTCCTGACGCACCTCCAGAGTCCTGGCGTCGGTGAGGAGCTTCTCCATCGCCGCCACATCCTCCGCGATGTGCGGCATGTCCTCCAGGTGCTCCTTGAGAGTGGCCACCGCCACTCCCCAACGACTGAACTTCTCCGCAAACGACTGTCCTCTCGCTGCCATGATCCTTCTCCTTTCGCAGAAAGCAGCGTCCTATCCAGAAGCGGCGGGAGTGGACGACCCTCTCCCTCAACCGCGGCTGGCCGTTTCTGGGCCGGAATCCGTCCGCTTCACTCATCGAAACCGGCGCTTCAGTCCCTGAAACCGCCGGTTTCAGTCGGCGAAACCGCTGGCTTCAGTTCGTGAAACCGCTGGCTTCAGTCCATGAAACCGCCCGTTCTGTCGCTGAATCCGTCGGATTCAGCCGCTGAAGCGCCGGTTTCAGTCCTTGAATCCGGCGGATTCAGTCCTTGAATCCGCCCGAAAAATCCGTGAAGCGGACGGCTTCAGCTCCTGAATCGAGCGGCTCCGTTGCTGTTATGTACGCTCCAGATTCCGAATTTGTCTAGACAGTAACAGAAAGAGGGTGGTTTGGCTAGGGGAAGGGCATAATCGTTGCTGATTCAGCCTCGCTGGCGGGAAGCCCCGTCTTTGCCGTCCGTCACCCGCTTGAGCAGCAGGATCGACCGGCCTTCGACGGTGACCTCGGCGCCGGCGTCGTGGATCTCCCGGGTCCGGCCGTCCGGGACCGCCTCGGTGGTGTCGAGGACCTTCACCCACCGTCCCTCCCACGTGGGGTGCGACGGGATACGGAAGACGATGGGCTCGAAGTGGGCGTTGAAGAGGATGTAGAAGCTGTCGTCCACCACCCTCTCGCCCCGGGCGTCAAGGCTGGGGATGGCCTCGCCGTTGAGGAAGACGCCCAGCGAGCGGGCGAAGCTCTTCTGCCAGTCCTCGTGGGTCATCATCTCGCCGTCGGGTCGGAACCAGGCGATGTCCCGCACCCCCTCGCCATGGATGCGGGCGCCCAGGAACCAGCGGCGGCGGCGGAAGACGGGATGGTCCCGGCGGAAGGCGATCAGGCGGGTGGTGAACTCCAGGAGGTCCCGGTCGACGTGGTCCCAGTCGAACCAGGAGACCTCGTTGTCCTGGCAGTAGGCGTTGTTGTTGCCCCCCTGGGTGCGGCCGAGCTCGTCGCCGCCCAGGAGCATGGGGATGCCCTGAGAGAGAAAGAGGGTGGCGAGGAGGTTGCGCTGCTGGCGGGCGCGCAGGGCGTTGACCGCCGGGTCGTCCGTGGGACCCTCGGCGCCGCAGTTCCATGAACGGTTGTGGCTCTCGCCGTCGCGGTTGTCCTCGCCGTTGGCCTCGTTGTGCTTGTCGTTGTAGGAGACGAGGTCGCGCAGGGTGAAGCCGTCGTGGGCGGTGACGAAGTTGATGCTGGCCGAGGGGCGGCGGCCGGTGGTGGCGTAGAGGTCGGAGCTGCCGGTGAGGCGGTAGGCGAATTCGTCGAGGGTACCTTCGGCGCCGCGCCAGAAGTCGCGGACGTGGTCGCGGTATTTGCCGTTCCACTCGGACCACAGCGGTGGGAAGTTGCCCACCTGGTAGCCCCCCTCCCCAACGTCCCAGGGCTCGGCGATGAGCTTGACCTGGCTGATGACCGGGTCCTGCTGGATGATGTCGAAGAAGGCCGAGAGGCGGTCCACGTCGTGGAGCTCGCGGGCCAGGGTGGCGGCGAGGTCGAAGCGGAAGCCGTCGACATGCATCTCCAGCACCCAGTAGCGCAGGGAGTCCATGATGAGCTGCAGGACGTGCGGGTGCCGCATGTTGAGGCTGTTGCCGGTGCCGGTGTAGTCCATGTAGTAGCGGCGGTCGTCGGGCATCAGGCGGTAGTAGGCGGCGTTGTCGATCCCCTTCATGGAGAGGACCGGCCCCAGGTGGTTGCCCTCGGCGGTGTGGTTGTAGACGACGTCGAGGATGACCTCGATGCCCTCCTGATGGAGGGTCCTGACCATCTGCTTGAATTCCTGCACCTGCTGGCCGATGAAGCCGCCGGCCGCGGCGTAGCCGTCGTGCGGCGCCAGGTAGCCGATGGAGTTGTAGCCCCAGTAGTTGCGCAGCCCGCGATCGAGCAGGACGCTGTCCTGGATGAAGTGGTGGACGGGCATCAGCTCGACGGCGGTGACGCCCAGCCGCTTGAGATGGCCGATGGCGGCCGGGTGGGCCAACCCCGCGTAGGTGCCCCTCAGCTCTTCCGGGACGTCCGGGTGCCGCTTCGTGAAGCCCTTGACGTGGACCTCGTAGATCACGGTCTCGTGATTGGGGGTGCGCGGCGGCCGGTCGTTGCTCCAGTCGAAGAAAGGGCTGGTGACCACGCATTTGGGCATGAAGGCGGCGCTGTCGAGGTCGTTCTTCGAGTCGTCCGGCTGGCCGAAGTGGTAGGGGAAGACGGCCTCGTTCCACCGCACCTCGCCCTCGATGGCCTTGGCGTAGGGATCGAGCAGGAGCTTGGCGGAATTGCAGCGCTGCCCCTCGGCGGGGTTCCAGGGTCCGTGGACACGGAAGCCGTAGCGCTGGCCGGGCACGGCGTTGGGGAGGTAGCCATGCCAGCAGAAGGCGGTGACCTCGGGCAGCTCGATGCGCGTCTCCTCGCCGGCCTCGTTGAACAGGCAGAGCTCGACCCGCTCCGCCACCTCGGAGAACAGGGAGAAGTTCGTCCCCACGCCGTCATGGGTGGCGCCCAGGGGATAGGGGGATCCTGGATAGATTCTCATGGCACCCTCGCTCGCGGGCATCGTATGCCGGATCGGCGAGGGAGGGGGTGCAAATCCTGGACCTTGCCGGGCGGCCGCCCCGTTCCCGGGACGGCCGCTCGAGGGAGTGAGTTACTTGCGGACTTCCACGATCTGCTCGACGTCGATGCTGACGGACTCGTCCCGGAGGCCGGAGGCCGTGTAGACGGCGGTCACGGTCAGCGGGGCGTCGCTGATGATCTCCATGAAGCCGATCAGGAGGGGACCGTTCAAGCTCATTGGCAGCTTGAGGAGCTCGGCGAGACGGCAGCAGTCGTCCATTGTCGCCGTCTGCGGCGGCAGCTTGATCTTGTCCTTGGCCATCCTCTTAGCGACGTGCGGCTCGCGGCCGACAGGCTCACCCTTCAGCACCACCGGCGTGATGAGCTTCTCGATCGTGGCGGCCGAGCAGTGGCCGTTGTAGATGTTGATCTCGGTGGCGTAGCGGCCGGACCGCACCGGGCTGCAGCCTTCTTTCGGAACTTCGTTGACGCCGCAGACGAATTTGACCACGTAGTGGTAGCGGCACTTGGGGATTGTGATCTTCGTGGGCTTCTTCGCCACCACCACCTTGTCCATCACCACGTTGATCGCGCCCTGGAAGACCTGGTCGCGCAGCGAGCACCTTTCGGATCCCCGCTCGAAGACGACGTCGAACACGAGTTTGTGCTCTTTGGTCGGATCCAGCGGCCCATAGCCCCCGGCGGGCGTGATCGACGTGACGAACGGCGCGATCACGCCCGAGGGAACCAGGCTGACGTTCTTGATCTGGATGGCCTTGGTCAGCGCCGCGAGGATCGTCGCGGTGACGGCCGCCGGATTGATTCCGACGGCCAGCGAGCCGCCGGTGGCCGTGGTGATGTCGGTGGCCTGGCCCGCGAACAAGTTGCTGGGGCAGTTGAGATAGCCGCCGCTGCTGGGAGCGTCCAGACCCGGGCCGCCGGTGACCGAGATGGCCAGAACCGTGATGTCTTGGCCGTTGAGCGCCGCGATCACCGTGCCCCGATCGATGCCCGTGGACACGGACCCGCCCAAGACCGACGCGCAGATCGGCTCATGCCCTGGTGCGTCCCCGATCCAGATGATGAACTTCATGGCTGGCGGACGCCATCCGCCGCCGGTTGCTGTTGCTATTTCTTGCAGAGCGAATAGCTGGCCCTCGGGAGCGTCGCCGCCGCCGCTGGCTGACCAGGCGTTGATCGCGTTGGTCACGTCCACTGGATTGGCGGTGATGCCCTGATTCACGAAAGGAACCGCATCGGTGAAGTCCCGGTAGATGCCTGCACCGAACCGGACGTCGAGGCCCATTCCCAGCAGGGTGCTCATGATCGCGCTCGCACCCGCTTTCACATTGGCGATCGCGCCGCCCATGCTGCCGGTGCCGTCTGTCAACATGTATACATCGACCATCTCACCGATCGCCTGTGCCGGGATGGTGACTTCGATCTTTTCCCGTAATCCGCACTCGGAAAGCTGAATGTCGTTGACCTTGGGCTTGATCTTGACGAGCTTGTCGAGCAATGGCTGTGGCAAATCGATCCTGTGCTCGGGAACGGCAAAGAAGACCTTGCCTTCCGCCAAGGAGAGCCGCGGCAGATCGACCGGCTTGCCCGCGGCATCCAGGACGATCGTCAATTGGGGTCCGTTCGGCTCTTCGGCGCTTCGGACGATAAACCTGTGGACGGATTCGTTGGAAGATGGAACAGTATCGGTATCTTCCAGCACGATCTCCGCATTTTTGCCTTTCAACTGCCTGGAGAGCAATTCGAGGGCACTCTTACGAATCGCCTCCCTGTTTCCCTGTGCCATGGCTTCTCCTTCGCGGTGATCGAGTAGAAATCAGTGCATTCCGTTTCTACTCTCCCTGCCCCTCTTCAATCCGTTGGCCGCTAAAAAGGGTTACAGGGGCAAAAGAAAAGCGGCCGCCCCCGGTGGGACGGCCGCCTTGAACCATCGATTTATGATCGATCCGCTACGGATCGATGAACCACCAGGTGATCCGCCCCACCTCCTCGCCGCGCCAGAGCTGGCGGATGGCGAGGCTGTGGCCGCGGAGGATGGCATTCGCGCCCTCCACGTGGAAGGCGGCGTGTGCGCAGGCTCCCGGCGCGAGCGCCACCCCCTTCAAAGCCGTCCGCGGACGGCGCGGCAGGGTGAGCACCCCGGACCCGTTCGCGAGCCACGGCTGCCGCTGGCGGAGCTTGGCGGCGAGCGCGGGAGGAACGACGAGGGTCACCTTGACGCCGGCCGGCAGGCGCTGGATCACTTCGAAATCGAAGTGGCGGGTCCGGTCCGGAGTGCCCGCGAAAAGGAACGCCAGGGTCATGTCAGCCTTGGCCAGGATCGGATGGACATTGCGGCAGGTCACACCCCGGCCGCGCAGGAACGATCGGAACGCGGCCCAGTCGAAATACGGCGGTCCGGGAGGCAGCGCGGAGGTCCGTTCGTAACCCGAAGTGACGTACGAAATTTTCTTCCACGGGCGCTGGACCGCCAGGAAGCTGTAGGCCGGCACGATGTTCTGCGCGAGGCCTGGCAGCCAGGGCGCTGGCGGCCCGTCCTGCGTGGCCTCCTGCAGCCACTTCTGTGGGAGACCGTTGACGGAAAGAGCGCCCGACACGGCGAGGGTGTCGCCCTGGGGGATCCCTTCGACGCTGAGCGGGCCGATGGGCATCCAGCGCTCCGGCGTGATGAGGGTGGCGGCCGGACTGGCGAACAGCTCGACTCTCGCCTTTCCTTCCTCTCCACCCCGGTTGCGCAGACGGATGTAGAGGTCGTTGCTGGTGTAGAGCTGGTCCGGATGGTCGGGATCGATCGGGTTTCCCAGCGCCGGGTGGTTCGCCCTGGGACCTTCTCCAAAACGCTGGACCGCGTTCTGGCCCGGCGCCCCCTGGGTCCAGATCAGGATGTCGGGACTGGAGCTGATCTCGTCGTCCGGACCGAGCGCGGAGCCGTCGTCGCCCACGGAGCGGCGCATGTAGACGTCCTCGACGAGTTGCAGGCGGCCGCGGACGACGGCCTTGAGGTCGGGCATGACGCCGATGAAGCCGGGGACGTTGGGTCCCTGGCGGGTGCCGGTGGCGGGGTCCGAAAGGAGGGCCCGCATCGCGCGCGGGTCCAGCAGGAAACCGGCCTGCTTCTTGTGGAGGGCCTGCACCAGGGCGGCGGCGCCGGCGATGATCGGCGAGGCGCTGGAGGTGCCGTTGAAGGAGTTGGTGTAGTAGTCCAGGGGGGCGGTGCCGGCAAGGTCGCCGAAGCCGCAGGTGGTCACCGCTTCTCCCCAGCGCGAAGCAGTCGAGGCGCGAGCCGTAGTTGGAGAACGGCGCCCGGTCGTGCGGCAGGCTGGCGCGGGCGGCGCCGACGAGGACCGCTCCCGAGTCGCGGAAGCGGGACGAGGCACGGTCGAGGCTCCGGCCGGTGGCGGGATCGGCGTAAGCGTCGAGGTCGAAGCCGCCGTTGCCGGCCGCCTCGATCACGATGACGCCGCAACCCGAGGCCAGTCGGATGGCGTCGAAGTTGGCTTCGTCGACCTCGGCGGGCAGGCGTCCGAGCTGCACCTCGAGCAGCAGGATGTCGCCCGCCTTGAGAGGTCCGGCGGTCGGCTGCATCGCCAGCGCCTGTGTGATGGCCGCCGCCACGTGGCCGTTGGTGCCCCGGAAAGGATGGTCTTCATCCTTGTCCCGGTAGTGGGAGGCGAGGGCGAACTGGCCGAGGCCGGCGGCGGCCCCCTTGACGCCCTGGGGGCTCTTGCCGGCCGCCGCCAGTTGGCCGAGGACGGCGGTGCCGTGGTGGCCGGGGACGCCCTCGTCTTCGGCCCGGTTGACGCCGTAGATGAAGCCCGGCAGCACGTTCTCGTCCTTGAGGTCCTGGTGGCCGGGGTTCCAGTGCTGCTCGAGGTCGCAGATCGTCAACAGGCTGGCCATCTGGGCGCCGGTTGGCTGCGGGCTCGCCGGCACGCCGAGGCGCTCCCAGGCCCAGGAGGCGCCGATCCCCAAGGGGGCGTCGTCGAGGTATCCCTGGTCCTCGGCGAAGGCATGGCCGCTCCCTGCCGCCTGGGGATCGCTGGAAGCGAGCTCCCGGTAGGCCAGGTCCACCTCGGCCAGCCGGTTGAGCTCCTTCACCACCTCTTCCACGCGGCCGGGGTGCTCCCGCAGGTCGAGCCGCCAGTAGGCGTTGAGGCTGTGCAGGGGCGGGAAGGGGGTGACGGCGGTCCGCTCCTCCAGGTCCCGGATCGCCTGGATGGCCTGGGCGCGGGGCAGCGGCCCCCACGCTCCATACCCCCCCGGCCCCGGCCCCTGCCCCTGGAGCTCCACCAGCGGCCGGGAGATCAGGTGGCGCGTCTCCTCCTCCCCCTGATCGAGCTGGACCGCCGCTTCTTTTTCCTTGAAGGGCAGCTCGAGCACGGCTTTGAGACCGGGGAGCGGCCGGTCCTGGCGATGGGCGAGCTCCCACAGGCTTCCGGCGTCCGGATTGATCCCCGGCGCCATCCGCACGATGACGAAGCCGCTGAAATCGCTCGATGCGATGAACGGATGAGGCGTGGCGGTCTCATCGCCGGGCTGCTGGCCGGCCGGCGTCCCGCAGCCGCAGCCGCAGGAGTGGACGGTGGCGGATGCGCCGCCGGAGGCGTAGACGGTTCCGTTCGGATCGTCGATGGGCGGCATCACGTTGTTGGAGCTCGGGTCGTCGATCGGGGGCATCACATTGTTGGCGGACGGATCGTCGATCGGAGGCATGACGTTATTAGCGGCCGGATCGTCGCCCAACCGGCCTGAGCCGTTTGCTCCTGCGCGGCGCGGCGCGGCCATGGAGTTTTCGTGGATCGTGATGTGCAGACAGCGGTTCATGGCATCTCCTTTGTCGCCTCAGATCTCTTGGACATCCCCTTCAATCCCCCGCGGGGCCGAAAGGGTGCGCGGACGATCAAGATGCGAACGGCGGCAGGGGACGCCAGTCGCCCAGCAGGACAAAGCCGGCCCACTGGTAGGGAGGCCGGCCCTCTCGCCGCAGAGAGCGTTGCGCCTCCTGGAGAGCCTTGGCCGGTGGCAGGCCCTGATCGAGAGGCCGCGATAGAAGACAGTCATCAGGTCGCTGGTGCTCTGGTCGTCGACCGCCCAGAGGCTCACCAGCACGCGGGCGGCCCCGGCGTAGAGGAAGGCCCGGGGAAGGCCGCTGACCAACCCCTCGCCGGGCACGTCGCGGCCCAGCGCGGTGTCGCAGGCGGAAAGCACCACCAGCTCCGCCGGCAGGTCGAGGTCGTAGATCTCGTGGGCGGCCAAGGCGCCTCCCGAGAGAGCGAGGGAGGAGAGCAGGGGCTGCCGGGGATTCAAAGTGCCGTGGGTGGCGAAATGGAGGATGCGGAAACCCCGCAGGGCGTCACCCGTCACGGTCCGCCGGGAAGCGGCCGTCCCGGTGGCCAGGAAGAACTTGCCGGCGGGCAGTCCCGCCGTGATGGCCGCCGCCTCCCGCGCCGCGCCGGGGAGGCGCCGGAGGTTCTGGCGGGGGGCGTAGACGGGATCGGCGACCACGGCCAGCCAGCCCGGAGCGGGCTGCTCGCCCGGCCAGCAGACGCCGCTGGGTGAGGAGCGCCGCCGCTGAGGGCAGGGAGACGACCTCGTGGTTGTCCACCAGGACGGGCGCCCGCTCGCAGGCTCCCGGATCGCCGGGGACGGGCAGGGCGGCGAAGGGCAGGACCTCCAAGGCGCCGTCCGCGACGACGACAGACGCCGTTGACGACCGAGGGAGGCCGCCACCGGCGCCAGGAGCGTCCGGCTCAGCTCGCAGAGGGAGCGGCGGATTGCGGTCGGGCCACTCCAGGCTCCCCAGTCCGTTGGCGACCTCCAGGACCAGGGGCTCGATCTCGCGCCGCGGCGGCAGGCGGGCGGCGGTGACGGCGTCGCGGGTCACCGCCCAGACGGTGCTCGCCTTCTCGCCCAGCCGGTACTCCAGCAGAACGGTGTCGTCGTCCAGCAGCTCCCGCCGGGTCGGCAGCGGAGAGCGGCTCGGAGTGGGTGAGGGACGCGTAGAGAGGGCTGCCGCGGCGGATCTCCCCACGCACGGATTCCAGCTCCGCTATCTGGTAGTCGATGTCGTCCTGGAGGGCCCGCAGCTCCTCCGGCTTGGACTCGCTGGAAGTGAGCCGCCGCGCCTCCAGGGCGTTGATCCGGCTCTGGAGGGCTCTCTCCTTCTCGATCAGAGCGGGAGGAGCGGTCCGCCGCAGACCGGCGCCGGCTTCCTCCAGCAGGTCCCCCAGAGCGCGGGCTCGGGCCCGTTCGGCCGTGGCCCAGGCCTCCTCCGCGTCGCTCATCTCCAGCAGCAGATCGATGTGGAAGTCGAACCAGCCCTGGACGCCGGAGAAGAAGGCGGTCCGCACGTCCTCGCCGAGCACCGTGGGTCGCACTCCCTCCACGATCTCCAGGGCCTGCCGGCTCGCCTCGCGGGCCGCTCGAAGTTCCCCCACGCCGTGGGCGGCGCGGGCGACGCCCACCAGGCTCTCAGCGCGGCCCATGCGGTCGCCCAAGCTGGTGTAGAGCTTCTCGCAACGTTGGTAGCCCGCCCGGGCCCCGGCGGCATCGCCGCGCTTCTCCGCGAGCGTGGCGCCGAGGAGGCGAACCGTGGGCTCGGAGCGAAGGCAGGTCTCCGTCTCTACGATCCTCAGGGCTCTGACCATGCGCGCGTCGGCCGCCGTCCGAGCTCCCTGCCCGTCCTCGACCAAGGCGAGGCGCGCGAGGAAAACGGCACTTTCGCAGGCCTTGTCCTGCCGCAGCTCCAGCGCCTCCTCGAAGTATAGGCGCGCTTCATCGAGCCGGTCCTGTTCGTAGGCGAGCCGTCCGAGTTGGCTGGAGGTGATGGCCGTGCGTTTCTTGTCCTCCCCCCAGGTGTTCCGGGCTTTGACGAGGAATTCGCTCCCGCGCCCCTCATCGTGCAGATAGCGGGCGTAGAGGACGCCGAGTTGATGCAGAGTGTTGGGCCTGCTTGAATGGCTCTTCGGCCATAGCTTCAGCGCCTTGCCATAGAGATCGAGCGCCTCCTGGAACTTGCCCTGATACTGGCGGGCCTGACCCAGTCCATGGAGGGCGGTGGCCGCGTTCACCCGGTCGTCTGCCCGTCGCGCCAGGGCGAGAGCGAGGGTGTACTGTTCGACAGCCTCCTCGACTTTCCCCAACGGCAGGAGGTTGGCCCCTATGCCATTGCGGGTGATCGCCCCCCATCGGGGGTTGCCGACGCGCGCGAAGACGGTTGCCGCTTCGCTGTATAGGTCGGCCGACGGTTGTCGCCTGCCATAGCCGAAGTGCTGCTTGGCCATGCGAGCCAGCACCTCACCTTCCAGGGCGGTCTCGCCCAGGTTCTGCCAAGTGGCGAGGGCCTCTGTCCAGCGCGCCATGGCGTCCTCCGGTTCCAGACCCTCGGCGCCGGTGAAGAGCCGGTAGGCGGCGGCGGAGCGCCGGTCGGCGTCCGACGCGGGGCGTAACGCCTCGACGCGGGCCGCGTAGTGTCCGGGGCCGCTCCCCTCCAGGCCGCGGACTACGAGGCGATGGTCGCCGGACCGCTCGGCCACCGCCAGCACCAGTTCCAGGCCGCGGTCGTCGATCGGCCGGTCGGCTTCCAGCACCTTGCCGCCGCTGGGATCTTCAAGGGCGACGGCGGTGTCGATCCCTCGCTGGTCCACGACCAGGCGGAGGAGATCGCCTTGTCGCAGCGGCAGCCGGTATCTATGGACCTCTTCAGGGCCGAGCGCCGCCGCCACCTCGCCGCCGCCGGAGCGCAGCTCGCCGGCCGGCCAGTCGCGGACCGCGTCGGACGGCGGAGCAGGGAGCGGGCGGTCCTCCCGGTCCTCCGGCCGGCAGCCGGCGAGCGCCAACGGAAGGGCGCAGAGGAACGCCAGCGGCCAGAGGGCCCGGCTAACCGTCATTGAGGGCGACCCGGAAGCGGTGTTCCTCCACCTCGTGACCGGGCTCGCAGCCGTGGAGGCGCAGGGTGTACGTTCCCGGCGCGGGCCGCGGCAGGAGCAGGTTGACGTTTCCCAGCGGATCGAGCTTCAGGCCCTCGATCGTCCCCCCGCCTCCTGGTTCCGCGAGCTCGGCCTTGTAAACCGGACAACGCGAGGCCGGACGGAGCAACAGGCGCAACGGCTGACCAGGAGCCAGAGCGAAGGACGGCTCCGCCGCGCGCATCGTGGCGAGTTGGGCGGTCAGCGGATTGGGCAACGGACGGCTCAGCTCTTCCCGGAGATGCCATACCCGGGAGGCGAGGCCGAGGGTGGACACCAGCAGCAGCGCGGCGGCGACGGACGGCAGCAGCGTCCGCAGGCGGAGGGGCCGGGGCGGGGCGGCGGGCAGCCGGCGCTCGAAGTCGCGCCAGGCGGCCGCCGTGCCTACCTCGCGCGGCCGCTCCCCCGCCTCGGCGCCGGCGGCTTCGAAGTCCGCGAGGTCGAGCAACGCGCGGCTGGCCTCGGGGCTCGCCGCCACCCGCCGGGAGATCCGTTCCTCTTCTTCCGGATCGAGGCGGCCAGCCAGGAAGTCGAGGAGCTCCTCGGGCTCGGGCTGTCCGGCGTTCCCGGCGCCGGCGCGGGCCTCCTCGGCCAGGGCGGCGATCAGGGCTTCGCGATCGGTGGGCGGTCGAGGCATGGATGGTTCACTCCAGGTCGCCAAAGGCGAAATCGGCCAGTCTCTCCTGCAGCTTCTTCCGCGCCCGGAAGAGGTGCGCCTTCACCGTTTCGATCGAGATCTTCTTCACCGTGGCGATCTCGCTGTACGCAAGCTGATGGTAGAGCCACAGCGTCAGACAGTCGCGCATCTGCCCGGGCAGCTCGGCCACCGCCTCGCGCAGGGCCCGCCAGCGTTCCTCGTCGAGGAGGCCGTCGAGCTGGCGGGCCGGGACGGCGAGGAGGGTATCGGGATTTTCCATGGCGTCGTGGGACACCTCCACGGCCGCCCGCTTCGCCGCCGTGGCGGTCCGCAAACGTTTCAGCCAGGTCGTGGTGGCGGCGCGGTAGAGCCAGGCGGCGAAGAGCTGGCGGTGCTCGTAGCTGTCCATTCCTCTATAAATCCCGAGGAACGTCTCCTGGGTGAGGTCGAGGCAATCTTCAGGGGAGAACCCCTTGCGGGCGAAGAAGCGCTCGATGGCGCGGAAATAGGTCTCGTAGAGGAACCGGAAGGCCCCCTCGCGGTCGATACCCTCCTGAAACCGGCGGATGGCTCGCTCGACCCGGTCCGGGCTCTTCTCCAAGCCAGCCGCCGCAGACGAGTCGGTGACCGGTTCGGTCATCGAGCTGCCTCCGCGACCTGGAACAGTCGCTGTCCGAATTCGCGGCGATTATCTCACGTTTGAAGGCGAAAACATTCAGCTTCCAGCAGCTTTCTTTTATAGCTGATGCTCGATAGCATGATCCGTTCGCGGAGCCATCCCCACAGTGGGGCGAACATGAATCAAGAATCTTGAAAAGGAGCCTGACGATGCGCAAGTTCACGAAGCTGGCGTTCACCCTGGGCCTGGCGGCCCTCGCCTTCACAGCCAACCGCGGCACCGCGGCGACCTGCGAGCAGCAGTGTTACGCGGATCAACCGGCGTGCAAGCGGATCTGCAGCAAGAACCCTTGCCTGATCTCCTGCGAGGACCAGCTCTGCTACTGCCTCCGGGGCTGTGGCGGCGCCGCCTGCGGCGGCGCCGAGAGCTAGACCGCCCCCGAGCCGCCCGGCAGGATTCCCTTCCGGGCGGCCTTCCTCTCCGGCCTCTTCCATTCATAGCAAAATTTCGATAAGATCCTCATCTCAAGTCCTCCGCCACCCTGTAGGTCCATCCTGCGGCGGAGATCCCCGACGAACGCAAACCCTTTGAAGGAGACTTCTATGCGTAAGATCAAGATGCTGTCCCTCGCCCTGGGCCTGACCGCCCTCGCCTTCACCGCCAACCAGGGCACGGCCCAGACCTCCTGCGAGCGGCAGTGTTACGCCGACTACCCGGTCTGCCAGCGGATCTGCAGCAAGAACCCCTGCCTGATTTCCTGCGAAGACCAGCTCCGGTTCTGCCTCCAGGGCTGCGGCAGCGAGAGCTAGGGAACCTTAGAGAAACTTGAGCATGAGGTGAGGGGGCCTGCCCCCTCGCCTCGTTTCATCCCCCGGCGGTTCATGAAGGACCGTCCTTCCCTGTAGGAGTGAAATCAATGCGTAAGATGATGCTTCTGGCCGCGATGGGCCTTTCGTTCCTGGCGTTTCAGTCGAAGGGTGCGGACGCAGTGACCTGCGAGCGGCAGTGTTACATCGACGACCGTGCGTGCCACGCGATCTGCGACTACAACCCCTGCTTCGTGGCCTGCGAGACGCTGCTCGACATCTGCCTCAAGAACTGCGGCAGCGCGTCCTAGTCCATCCCGGGTGGGTCCGGAGATCCCGGGTCCGCCCGAACCCTCACCCCCCGGGTGGTGAGGGTCCTACCAGCCCATCCGCCGGCGCAGCGACTCGACGTGCGCCACGTGGTGGGCGCCGTGCCAGGCGTAGAGCCCCAGGAGCTGGTTCAGGTTGATCTCCCCGTGGTCGGGATGCTGGACGGTCTTGCCGTAGTCCGCGGGGGAGAGGGCGAGCAGCAGGGCGACCCAGCGCCGGTGCAGGGCGTCGAGGAGGTCCAGGGAGACCTCGACGGGCATGGAGCGGGCGTCCGGCAGCTCGGCCCAGCGGCCCTCGTCGTAGGTCTTGATCCGGGGCTGGTCCTCGGTCAAGGCCCAGCGGAAGCGGATGTAGGCGTTCATGTGGCTGTCGGGGACGTGGTGCACGACCTGCCGGACCGTCCAGCCGCCGGGGCGGTAGGGGGTGTTCAACTGTTCGTCGTTCAGCCCCTGGACGGCGGCGCGCAGCCGGGCCGGCGTCTCCGCGATCCAGCCGATCAGCTCCCGGCGCCGCTCGTCGCCGAGCTCCGTCTCCATCTCCGCCTTGCCGATGGGATACCGCAGATCGGTCATGGTCGTCTCTCCTTGGCCGCAGCATAGCTTGCTAACCCGCTCGCCGGAAGGGTATGATGTGGGCAGTCTTTCAGGGACACCAGAAGTCGTTCGCCTCGGAAAGGGAATTCGGCCCTTTCCGGGAGGGAATTTCGCTCATCCAGGGAGAGAAACGCATGAGCCAGGGCTATCAGATCGGCAAGCACTTCACCACGCTCGAAGATCCGGACATCATCTATATGAAGCTGGTGGGGGACGTCAGCAACGAGGAAGTCAGGGTCATCAACAAAGCCCACCTCGAATACGGCGATCTCGGCAAGACTCTCTACTATCTGATCGACCTCTCGCAGTTGGACAACCTGGCGCCGCAGGTGCGCAAGGAAGCCTCGGACACCGTCAAGCGTCTGCCCTTGCGGGGGACGGCGATCTACGGGGCGCCGTTGAAGGCCAAGGTCCTGGCCAAGCTCATGCTGACCGCGTCCAACATGTTCCGGGGCGGCAAGAACCCCAATCCCGTGGAGTTCCACGACAACGAGGAAGAAGCCCGGGCCTGGATCGCGAAGCGCCGCGAACAGCCCGCCTGATCCGGCGCTGGCACAGCGCTTGCGGTTGAATCGGTCGTCATGCGATCGAGGAGGCCCTCATGAGAAGCAACGTGGGAACGATTGAACGTTGGGTTTCGGCGGCGGCCGGCGGCGCGCTGCTGGCCTATGCGATACGCCGCGAGCCCCGGTGGTCCCCCCTTTCGGGAGCGCTGACCCTGGGCGCGGCGACGCTGCTGTTCCGTGGCGCCACCGGCTTCTGCCCGGTCTACGGCCCCCTGGGACTGAGCACCGCGGACCTGGATGAAGATTGGCGGAGGCCGCTCTCGCGCCCGCGCGGCGCGGAGGAAAAGCTCTTCCGCGGCAAATGGCCCCTCCCGGAGGGAGCCCGTCCCATCCGTGCAGGAAGGGTGGATCATGAGTTGGTGGACGAGGCCTCGATCGAGTCCTTCCCCGCCAGCGATCCCCCCTCCTTCACACCGGGCCGGGCCGGCTGAGGGGACGTCCTGTAGCCTTTCGCTTCGCTGGGGATTGCTGAAGTACTCTTCCTTGCTATAATCGAGGGCACTTTTTCGGTGCCCTTCGTCAGCCTTTCCTGGAGGAGAGCAGATGGCGAATCCCAGGTACTTCAGGAGCAATGAGTGCGGGCGGCAGTTCACCGCGCTCGAGCTTCCCGACATCGTCTATCTGAAACTTCAAGGCAAAGTCTCGCTCGAAGAGTGCCGGATGATCAACAAGGCCAACTTCGAGTTCGCGGAACACCTCGACTACTTCTTCTACCTGGTCGACCTGGCTGAGCTCGAGGACCTCCCTCCCGCGGTGCGCCGGGAAGCCTCGGAGACGGTCAAGAACCTCCCCGCGCGCGGCACCGTGCTCATCCACGCGCCGCTGCGGGCGCGCGTGCTGGCCAAGCTCCTGCTGACCGCCGCGAACCTCTTCCGCCGCGGCCCCGAAAGCAATCCGGTGGTCTTCGCGGACACCGAGGAGGAGGCGCGCGCCTGGTTCGAGAAGCGGCGCCAGCAGATCGCGGCGGCCGCCTGAGCGCAGTTCAGCAGGTGCGGAGAGCCGGGAATTCAAGTATCTCCCTCGAAGAATATTACATTTTCCAAGTGGATTATTACACTCTTGCCAAAGATCCGTACTGTCAGTAGAGTTGTCCTTCAAAGTCAGTCAACTTGAGAGAGGTCGTATGACCACGGAGATCGAAAGAGTCGCGACCAAGCCGCGCGAACGCAAGCTCCCTCCCGGTCCGCGCGGACTTCCCGTCATCGGAGTCCTGCCCCAGATGGTTCGCGATCCCGCCGGGTTCTGCACCAGGACGATGCTGGAGTTCAACGACCTGGTCCGCCTCAACGTCGGGTTCGCTTCGATCTACCTGGTCACGATGCCCGAGCACGTCCGTCACGTCCTGGTAGACCATGACGAGAATTACTGGAAGGGCACGCTCTTCAACCGGGCGCGCTTCCTCTTCGGCCAGGGACTGGTGCTGAACGAAGGCCAGAGCTGGCGGCGCCAGCGGCGCCTCATGCAGCCGGCGTTCGCCCACCGCCGCATCGCCTCCCTGATTCCGATCATGTCCGAGGTCGTGGAGCAGCGCCTGGCCGCCTGGGAGGCCGCCTGCGCCGCCGGCCGGCCGCTCAACGTCGGCAAAGAGATGATGTTCCTCACCCTGCGCATCATCGCCAAGACGATGTTCAGCCTGAGCATCAGCGACTCCGAGCTCGACCGCATGGCGCGGGCGTTCAACACCGCCCTGGAGCACATGACGCTGCGGATGTTCACGTTCTTCCTGCCGGAATGGGCTCCCCTGAAGGGGCGGCGCGCCTGCCGGGAGGCCGTGGCCACGCTCGAAGAGATCACCTACCGCATCATCCGCGAGCGGCGGCAGAGCGGCCAGGAGATGGACGACCTGCTCACCATGCTGCTCGCGGCGCGGGACGAAGACGGTCAGGGGATGAGCGATCTGGAGATCCGCGACGAGGTGATGACCACCCTCTTCGGCGGCTACGAGGCCACGGCCGACGCCCTGACCTGGAGCTGGTACCTGCTCGACCGGAACCCGGAAGCCGACGCCCGGATGCGCGGCGAGGTGGCCGCGGCCACCGGCGGCCGGACGCCTGTGTTCGAGGAGCTCACGAAGCTGACCTATACGGCCCTGGTGGCCGAGGAGTCGATGCGCCTGTTCCCACCGTTCTGGTTCTGGACGCGCACCTCCTACAACGACGACGAGATCGGCGGTCATCTCGTCCCGGGCAAGTCCCTGATCCTGCTCTGCCCCTACGCCACCCACCGTCACCCCGCCTTCTGGGACGAGCCCGAGGCGTTCCGCCCCGAGCGCTTCGCGGTGGAGCGTCCCAACCGTCCGCGGGAGGCCTATTTCCCGTTCGGTACGGGACAGCGGATGTGCATCGGGCGGCACCTCGCCATGCTCGAGATGCAGCTCATCCTCGCCATGGTGGCGCAGCGCTACCGGCCGCGCCTCGAGCCCGGCCGCGAAGTCGTCCCCCGCGCGGGCACCTCGCTGCGGGCCAAGGACGGCTTGTGGATGATCCCGGAGCGGGCGTGAAGACCTCACGTCCCGCTTTTTCACTCTGTCGACACTTCTATCGCAGGACTACTCACAAGTTGAGCGCCCGGGTTGACGCCATGGGGCAACCGGCGTAGCATCACCCGGAACTTCGAGCTGCGTCTATGTTGATTTTTCTCGCGTGCCCCGCGGAACGCGGAGCCTTGGGAACGGCCGTGCGCCGTCGGCTCCGCGACCCGGTAGGCTGAACATCCATTTTTCCTGGGGGGACTGCCAATGACGGTCGATTCTCTTTCCCACGTCACCACCGAAGACTTCGCTCCCGCTCCGGACCCGATGCCGCCGATGCCACCGCCGGCGGTGTTGATGCAGATGATGGACGGCATCAAGGTCACGCAGCTCATCCATGTCGCGGCCAAGCTCGGCATCGCCGACATGCTGTGCGGCGGCCCGAAGAACAGCCAGGAGATGGCCGTGGCCGCCGGGGTGCATCCGGGCGCCCTCTACCGCGTGCTCCGCGCGCTGGCGGGGCTCGGCATCTTCCGCGAGGTCGAAGAAGGGCGCTTCGATCTGACGCCTCTGGCGGAGCCCCTCCGCAGCGACGTCCCCGGCTCGCTGCGCTCCTGGGCGATCGTCTGCGGCGAGGACTGGCACACCCGGATGTGGGCCGGCATCCTCTACAGCGTGAAGACGGGCCTGGGCGCGTTCCCCTACGCGCACGGCCTGGGCGCGTTCGAATACTTCCAGCAGCACCCGGAAAAGGGCGCGGTCTTCTACGAGGCGATGACCAACCTCACGGCGCAGGTCTCCGCCGCCGTGCTCGCGGCGTACGACTTCTCGGGTTTCGGGCGGATCGTCGACGTGGGCTGCGGCAACGGGACCCTCACCACGGCGATCCTCAGCGCCTATCCCCATATGAAGAGCACGCTCTTCGACCTGCCCCACGTGATCGGCATGGCGCGCGGCGTGATCGAGGCTGACGGCCTGGCCGACCGGTGCGACTTCGCGGCCGGCGACTTCTTCGAGGCCGTGGCGCCGGGCGGCGACGCCTACGTGCTCAAGAACATCATCCACGACTGGGCCGAGGACCGCGCCGTCACGATCCTGCAGAACATCCGCAAGGTGGTACCGGCCGGCACCAAAGTCCTGGTGGTGGAGATGGTCGTCGAGCCGGGCAACCATCCCTCGCCCGCCAAGATGTTCGACATCACCATGATGGTGGCGGAAGGCGGCCAGGAGCGCACGGAGACCGAGCACCGGCGTCTGTTCGAGGCGGCGGGCTTCCGGCTCTCGCGCATCGTGCCCACACCGTCGCCGGTGTGTGTGATCGAAGCCGTGGCGGTCTGATTTTTTGAGATGGGAAACGCGCCCCGGGCCGGGCGGCCCGGGGCGCGGACGGCCGCTACTCGGCGACGACGCCGTACGGCACGCAGCCGACGGCGCAGGCCACGGACGCGAAGCAGGCGTTGCTGTAGACCTGGCCGTTGGCGCAGATGACCGGGTCGTAGTAGGTCGGGCAGAAGATGCCGCTGTTGGGACACTTCGGCTTGGCCTCGATCGTGGAGCCGAAAGCCCCCACGGTGAGGACGGTGGCCAGGGCGATCTTGGAAACGAGCTTGATGCGGTTCATATCGTTGGACTCCTTGCTCAGTTCGGTAGGTGATGCTTACGGCTTGGTGCCGTACTCGTCGGTGGGCACGCAGCCGTTGGCGCAGGCCACGGCGGCGAAGCACTTGTTGCTGTAGAACTGGCCATCGCTGCAGACGACCGGATCCCAGATCGTCGGGCAGACGGCGTCGGGGGTGCACTTGGCGCCGGCCTGCGGCGCCGCGAACGAGCCGGCGGTCAGGACCGCGGCCAGGGCGAACAGTTTCATTCTCTTCATACGACTTCCTTTCTCTTCTCTCTTCAGGGCCGGCCCGTCGAGATTCGGCGGACCGGGCGGTGAACTCTAGCGGGCAAGTCCTCGCCGGACAATCTATTGCCATCCATCAATGTGTGGTATGGCGACGGGAGGAAAGAGGGACCCCCGGGCCTCTCGGGCCCGGGGCAGGAAGGCCTTCAGATCGCGGTGTCGCCGTAGGGCACGCAGCCGGTGGCGCAGGCCCGGTAGGCGTAGCAACTGTTGCTGTACACCTGTCCGTTCGAGCAGATCACCGGCTTCCACACGTCCAGACAGTAGACGCCCGGGCGCGGGCACTGCGCCACGGCCTGGGATGGCGCGGGGACGGCGAAGGCGGCGACGGCAAGGGCGAGGGGCAGGGTCAGCTTCAAGATCGTCTTCATTTCGGTCTCCTTCTTATAGCCAATCGGCTTCTCTTATACGGTGCCACGAGCCGCGCCGTTGAGGACGCCGCTTGACTTACGCCCCTCCTACGCCTAGCCTCGAAGAGTGTCGAAGAAGGCTCCGCCTCCCTACGCCGAGCTTCACGCCGCCTCGGCCTTCTCCTTCCTGGACGGCGCCTCCCTGCCCGAGGACCTCGTGGAACGCGCCGCCGCGCTGGGTCTCCCGGCCATGGCCCTGGTGGACGCCAACGGCGTCTACGCCGCGCCGCGCTTCTACCAGGCGGCGAAGCAGGCCGGGATCAAGCCTCTGGTGGGAGCCGAGGTGGTGCTGGAGGACGAGCCCAGCCTGTACCAGACGCGGGCGCGCCTCGGTCCCCTGGGCCTGGTCCCCGACCAGCCGGCCGTCGAGCCGCGCGCAGTGGATGCCCAGGCCCGGCTCACCCTGCTGGCCGCCAACCGCACCGGCTACCGCAACCTCTGCAAGCTCCTGACGGCCGCCGCCCGCGGCCGGCCCAAGGGCGAGGCCCGGGTCTCCTGGGGGCTGCTCGCCGAGCACGTGGCCGGGCTCCACTGCCTGACCGGCGGCGACGAAGGGCCGCTCGCCCGCGAGCTGGCCGAGGGCGGCGTCGATCCCGCCCGCAAGATGCTGGAGCGGCTCGCCTGGCAGTTCAACGGCCGCATCCACGTCGAGCTCCAGCGCCACCGCCTGCGGGAGGAGGAGCACCGCAACCAGGCCCTGTTGGACCTCGCCCGCCAGCTCCGTCTCCCCCTCCTGGCCACCAACGGCGCCCGCTACGCCCGGGCGGAGGACAAGCCCCTCCACGACGTGCTCACGGCCATCCGTCACCACACGACCCTGGACGCCGCCGGCCGCCTGCTGGCTTCCCAACGGGAGCGGCACCTGAAGAGCGCCGCCGAGATGGCCCGCCTCTTCCCCGACCTCCCCTGGGCCGTGGCCGCCAGCGCCGAGCTGGCCCAGGCCCTGGAGTTCACTCTCGACGACCTCGGCTACCGCTTCCCCGAGTACCCGCTGCCGCCCGGCGAGACGCCCTCCTCCTATCTGCGCCACCTGACCTGGAACGGCGCCCGCGCCCGCTTCCGGCCGCTCACGGCCAAGGCCCAGGCGCAGATCCAGAAGGAGCTGGACCTGATCGAGAAGCTCGACCTCGCCGGCTACTTCCTGATCGTCTGGGACATCGTCGACTTCTGCCTGCGCGAGGGCATCCTGGCCCAGGGGCGCGGCTCGGCGGCCAACAGCGCGGTGTGCTACGCCCTCTCCATCACCGCCGTCGACCCGGTGAAGATGGACCTCCTCTTCGAGCGCTTCCTCTCCGAGGAGCGGGGCGAGTGGCCGGACATCGACCTCGACCTCCCCTCCGGCGACCAGCGCGAGCGGGTCATCCAGTACGTCTACCAGCGCTACGGCCCCCACGGCGCGGCCATGACGGCGACCGTCATCACCTACCGCGACCGCTCCGCGACCCGCGAGGTCGCCAAGGTCTTCGGCTACTCCGAGGAGCAGATCGACCAACTGGCCCGCCAGCTCGGCAACTGGACCTACGACGTTTCCAGCGGGGACGACCGCTCCTTTACCGCCAGCCTCGCCGAGGCCGGCTTCGACCCGCAAGAGCGGCGCATCCAGCATTTCTCCGATCTCTGGACGCGCATCCACAACCTCCCCCGTCACATCGGGCAGCACACCGGCGGCATGGTGATCGCCGCCGGCCGCCTCGACGAGGTGGTCCCCCTGGAGCCCGCCTCCATGCCGGGCCGGGTGGTGATCCAGTGGGACAAGGACGACTGCGCCGACTTAGGGATCATCAAGGTCGACCTCCTGGGACTCGGCATGCTGGCGGCCCTCGAAGAGATGGTGCCGACGATCCGCACCCGCGAGGGAATCCACGTGGACCTCGCCCACCTGCCGCAGGACGACCCCAAGGTCTACAAGATGCTCCAGGAGGCGGACACGGTGGGCGTCTTCCAGGTCGAGAGCCGGGCCCAGATGGCCTCGCTCCCGCGCAACCACCCGACCCGGTTCTACGACCTCGTCATCCAGGTGGGGATCATCCGGCCCGGCCCCATCCTCGGCAACCTGGCGAACCCCTTCTTCGAGCGCAAGAACGGCCGCCAGCCGGTCACCTATCCCCACCCGAGCCTGCAGCCGATCCTGGAGCGGACGCTCGGCGTGCCCATCTTCCAGGAACAGCTCCTGCGCGTGGCGATGGTGGCGGCGGGCTTCACCGGCGGCGAGGCCGAGGAGCTGCGGCGGGCCATGGGCTCGAAGCGGTCGGTGGAGCGCATGAACGCCATCGTGGACAAGCTCCGCCGGGGGATGACCGAGCGCGGGATCGTCGGCAAGCCGCAGGAGGAGATCGTCCAGGGCATCAGCGCCTTCGCGCTCTACGGCTTCCCCGAGTCGCACGCCGCCAGCTTCGCCCTGATCGCCTACGCCAGCGCCTACCTCAAGGCGCACCACCCCACCGCCTTCTACCTCGGGCTCCTCAACGCCTGGCCCATGGGCTTCTATCACCCCTCGACGCTGGTCAAGGACGCCCAGCGGCACGGCGTCGAGGTACGGCCGGTGGACGTCCAGACCTCGGGCGTGATGTGCCGCTGGGAGGACCGCGAGCTGCGGGAAGGCGAGCGCGACCGGCGCACCGGGGCCGCGCCGCCGGCCGGGGCCATCCGCCTCGGCTTCCGGTTCGTCCGGGGGCTGCGCCGGAAGGCGGCGCTGTCGATCGAAGAGGAAGCCGCGAAAGCACCCTTCGCCGACGCCGAGGACCTGGTGCGGCGCTGCGACCTGCGCGAGGACGAGCTGCAGAAACTGGCGTCGGTGGGCGCCCTCGCTGCCCTGGGACTGACCCGCCGGGCCGCCCTCTGGCAGGTGGCTCGCCTGGGCAAGCCCGCCGGCCCGCTGCTCGACCGCCTCCCCGATCCCGAGCCCTCGCCGCTGCCGGAGATGACCGCCTTCGAGGAGACCCAGGCGGACTACGGCGGCGTCCAGCTCACCCTGGGTCCCCATCCGCTGGCCTACATGCGGGAGACGCTCGCGAAGAAGGGGGTGACGACCTCCGCCGGCCTCGCGGACCTGCCGAACGGCGCCCGGGTCCGCACCGCCGGCTCGGTGATCGTGCGCCAGCGGCCCGGCACGGCCAAGGGCCTGCTCTTCCTGACCCTGGAGGACGAGACCGGCATGTCCCAGGCCGTGGTCTCTCCGGACCTCCTCAAAGAGCATCGCAAGCTCATCGTGGGCTCCCCCGGCCTGGTGGTCGAAGGGGTCCTCCAGAAGCGGGACGGGACGATCTCAGTCAAAGGGGAGAAGTTCTGGTCGCTCAAGGAGCTGGTGGCGGTGCCGAGCCATGACTTCCGGTGAGCCCTTCGCCAACCCCGACGGGCAGCCTCCTCCTACCCCGTAGCGCGTTGCGGGGCCTCTTCCGGAAGGGCATCGTTGATAACGACGATGTCCCCGCCCTCTCCCGGAGGTGGCCCATGCTCCAGATCCGCACCGTCCTCTGCCCCGTCGACTTCACGGATGTGAACACCCGCGAGCTCGATCAGGCCCTCGAAATCTGCCGGTCCTTCGGATCCCGCCTGATCCTGCATCACAACGTCTCCAACATCCCGCCCACCGCCTCGGTCTCCTGGATGTACCACCAGGAGCACCCGAACTCCCATTCGCCCGAGGAGATGGCGACCCGCAAGCTGCGGGAGCTCCTCGCCACCCTGCCGCCGGAGGTCCGGCCCGAGGCGCGCCTCAGCAACGGCGGCACGGCCTCCTCGATCCTGAGCGCCGAGGAGCGGGTCCACGCCGACCTGGTGATCCTCGCGACCCACGGCCCCACCACCGACGACCACACCTCGGTGGCCGAGCAGATCGCCGGCGAGTCCAACTGCCCCGTCCTGGTGCTTCACGACGGCATCGAGTCCATCCTGCGGCTCGCGCCGGACGACCTCCAGATCCTCGACGTCCTGGTGCCGACGGACTTCTCTGCGTCGGCCCAAAGCGCTGTGAATTACGCTTTCGAGCTGGCCCGCCGTCTGCCGTTGCGCATCCACCTCCTGCACGTGCTGGCGGTGAGCGGGAACAGGGTCTGGGGAGAGTATGGTCCTCCCATGGCCGGAGCACAGAAGGAGAACAACGACGAGATCTATCAGCGGCTGGAAGCCCTGATACCGGAGGACCTGCAGAACCGTGTGAGCCTGTACGTGGAAGTCGGAAACCCCGTCGACAAGATCGCGGAAGCCTCCTACCGCCTGGGCGCCGCCTGCATCGTCATGGGCACCCACGCCCGCGGCTTCCTGCGCCGGATCTTCACCCGCGACACCTCGCGCGACGTCCTGCGCCAGGCGACCTGTCCGGTGTGGGTGGTGCCGGAGACGATGGCGGCGTAGGTTGACGTTCAGAAGCCGGCTTTGTCGCTTTCAGGAGGGTCCCAACCTTCGTCAGAGATCCAATGGGCGTTCCTCATGAGCGAGTAACTCCTCTGGCGGCTGGGACAGGAGGGCTTCGGCCTTTTCCAGCCTCGACGCGGCCCGACTGATCTTCCTCCGCACCACCTCAGGCTTGACCATGCTCCACCTTCTCACGCAGGCGCCGGATCAGCGCCTCTTCGATGCGTTTCGCGATCGGCGCCCAATCCCACCAGTCCAGCATCGCCCTGGTCTTGAAATCCGTCCACAGATGGTCCTGCTCCTGGTGCAGGAGCACTCCGTCCCTCGCGATCTCGAACCGGAGCAGCGGCGGCGCCTTGTCCAGGAAGATCAGATCGACGGTCCGTCCCGCGGCCTGCCACAACTCGGATTCCACCTTGGAACGGACATCCCGCGTGTCCGGATCGAGCAAGACACCGAGATCCACGTCGCTCCGCGGCCCCGCCTGCCCTCGGGCCGTGGAGCCGAAGAGCACGGCGAGCTTCACTTCGGGCATAGAGGTGACGCACTGGCGGAGGCGGTCTTCCATCGACATCACCCGGCATCTTATACTGGAGTCAGCGCGAAGGGCGCATCCAGTCCGCGGAAAGGGCCGTGCCCACCTTCAACAGAATAATCCGAAGGCCTACGAACCTTCTTTCAGCCTGACTCGGGCGGACTCCAGGCGACGCGATGAAAGGAGATTCGTATGTACCCCAACCCCGCCTCCGCCCTTCCGCTCCCGCCTCGCCCCAACCTCGAACAGTACAAGAAGCTGGCGAAAGACCTCGTCAAGGCCTGCAAATCAGGCGATCACAACGCTGTACGCTCCTGGGCTGCGGAGTGGCTCCGCAAGCTTACAGATCTGCAAGGTTCGATCGAAAGCCAGGTGGACCCGCTGGCGGAATTCGCCCGAAACAAACCGGTGGACGCTCTCGCGGACGCCCAGTTCGTCATAGCGCGGGCGCACGGCTTCAAGAGCTGGCCACGGTTCGCGCAGCATATCCAAGCGCTGACGAGCCCGAGCTCTCCCGTCTCACGATTCGAAGCGGCGGCGGACGCCATCGTCACCGGCGATGTGGCCACACTTCAACGGCTGCTGCGGGAAGATCCGGAATTGATCCGGACGCGTTCGACGCGCGAGCATCGCGCCACTCTGCTTCATTACGTCGGCGCCAACGGCTTCGAGGATTACCGCCAGAAATCTCCAAAGAATGCGGTTGAGATCGCCAGGACTCTGCTCGACGCCGGCGCCGAGGTCGACGGGTTGACGGATGGCGCGATGGGAATGGGCACTCCCCTGGGATTGGTGGCGACGAGCATCCATCCGCGGCAGGCCGGCGTGCAGATCGCGCTGCTCGAAACCTTGCTGGACTACGGCGCGTCCGTCGACGGCGCTCCGGAGGGCTGGAATCCCCTGCTGGCCGCTCTGCACAACGGGCGCCCTGAAGCCGCTGAGTTTCTCGTCCGGCGCGGCGCCCGCATGGACCTGGAGGGAGCGGCCGGGGTGGGACGGCTCGACGTGGTCCAAAGCTTCTTCAATCACGACGGCGGCTTGAGAGCGGACGCCACGAAAGCACAGATGGAGAACGGCTTTCTGTGGGCCTGTGAATATGGCCGGAACAGCGTCGTCGAGTTTCTGCTGGACAGGGGTGTGGATCTGCGCGCAAAGGGAGACACCGGGCTCACCGGGCTGCACTGGTCCATCGTGGGCAGCCAGTTGGACACGATCCGGCTGCTCCTGGAACGGGGCGCCCCTCTCGAAGAAGTGAACGTCTACGGCGGCACGGCTCTGGGTCAGGCTCTCTGGGCTTTCCTCAACAGCGACCCTGGGATCGACTACGTGCCGATCCTCGAGACGCTGCTCGACGCCGGTGCGGAGGTCGAGCCCGGTTCGCTGGCCTGGCTGGCGCGGCAGGACAGCCGCTCTTCCACGGCGAAGGCGCGCGTCGAGGAAGCGCTCCGGCGCCATGGGGCGGAGTCATGAAACCTGACCTCCCTATCGTCATCCTCGGCGCCGGCGCCGCGGGGCTCATGGCGGCGATCTTCGCGGCGGGACGGGGGCGGCGCGTCCTGCTGCTCGAACGGACACGCGATGGCGGACGGAAGATCCTGGTCAGCGGCGGCGGGCGGTGCAACGTGCTGCCGTCGGCCGTCGACGCCTCGCGGTTTGTGACCGAATCGTCCCCGAATACACTGCGCAAGATCCTCAATTCGTGGCCCCTGCCCGAACAGCACAGATTCTTCGAAGAAGAGGCGGGAATCCCTCTCGCGTTGGAGCCGGAGACGGGCAAGCTCTTTCCCGTCGCCAACAACGCCCGACTGGTGCGGGACAACCTCATGGCCCTCGCCCGGCGGCGCGGTGCCGAGATCCGCTTCGACTCCCTGGCCGCCGATCTCGAGCCGCCGCGGGACGATCTCCCCTGGTGCGTGCGATTGGCGGAAGGCGGCACCATTCCGGCCGCCGCCGTGGTGATCGCCACCGGCGGCCTTTCGCTGCCAGGAACGGGGAGCGACGGCACCGGCTTCGGGATCGTCCGGCGTCTCGGCCACACCGTTCACGAGGTCTATCCGGCGCTGACGCCGTTGACCCTCGATCCGCCCCGTTACGCGGACCTTGCCGGCCTCTCGCGGACGGTGACGCTCAGAGCTCCCGGTCCCAAGAAAAGCTTTTCAACCCACGGCGGCTTTCTCTTCACCCATCGGGGCTACAGCGGCCCGTCCGTGCTCGACCTCTCCCATCTGGCCGTGCGCTCCCGCAGGACGGGCGGTCCGCCGCAGCCGATCTACGTGCAATGGACCGAGATGGACGCCGAGGCCTGGGACCGCCTCCTCCGCGAGAGCCAGGGAACGGTGATCGGTCTCCTGCGCCGCCATCTCCAGGACCGCCTCGCCGAAACGCTCCTGGCGGAAACGGGGATCGACGGCGCGCGCAGCCTCGCGCAGCTCCGTCGCGAGGAACGCCGCAACCTTGTCGAGGCGCTCGCGAATCATCCTCTCCCCTGGACCGGCGACGAAGGCTACCGCAAAGCCGAGGTCACCGGCGGCGGCGTGGCCCTGTCGGAGATCGATCCCCGGACGATGGAGAGCCGGCTCCATCCCGGCCTCTTCCTCTGCGGCGAGATCCTGGACGCCTTCGGTCCCATCGGCGGCTACAACTTCCTGTGGGCGTGGGCGACGGGACGGGCGGCGGGGCTGGGAAGCTCCTCTTCGTCGTAGAATCGGCGCACGACAACAAGGAGGACGAATATGAACGGCGCTTCCAGCTCCGCCCGCGGCATCGACGTTTCCAAGGCACAGACCACCGTGAACTGGCCTTCCGTAGCAAGCACGGGATATGTCTTCGCCTACATCAAGGCCACGGACGGCCAGGATTACGTGGATCCCGAGCTCAAGGCGAACTGGACCGGCGCGGCCCAGGCGGGACTGCTGCGCGGCGCCTATCACTTCTTCCGCGCCGAAGACTCCCCTTCGATCCAGGCGAATTTCTTCTGGAACACGGTGAACGGCATGGGCGACGGCGAGTTGCCGTTGGTGGTCGATATCGAAGAAAGCATGAGTCAGACCAACAGCGTCGTGCTCTCGAACCTCACCCAATTCCTTCAGGACCTCCAGCAGTTGTCCGGCCGGCAGCCGATGATCTATACCTATGCTTCCTTCTGGAACGGGCTCGGGAGCAACGGCTTCGGCGGTTATCCGCTCTGGATCGCCGAGTACACCACCGCTCCCGCTCCCAAGCTGCCGAACGGCTGGACGACCTGGGAATTCTGGCAATACTCCGAGAGCGGCCAGGTCTCCGGGATCACGACCAAAGTGGACCTCAACGTCTTCAACGGCTCCGCCGACGACCTCCGCCAGTGGGCGGCGCTGCGGCGGAGCTAGTCGTTGCGCATGGCGATCATGGGGCTCACCCGCGTGGCCCTCCGCCCCGGCACATAGGCCGCGAGGAGGGAGACCAGCGCCAGCCCCACCGCCACGGCTCCGAACGTCGCCGGGTCCGTGGCGGGGACGCCGAAGAGGAGGCTGGCCATCAGGCGCGTGGCCGCGAAGGCCAGGACCAGCCCGGCGGCGAGGCCGATCCCCGCGAGGGAGCCCGCCTCGCGCAGGATCATCGTCAGCACCGTCCCCGGCTGCGCGCCGAGCGCCATCCGCAGGCCCATCTCGCGCGTCCGCTGGGCCACGGAGTAGGACGTCAGGCCGTAGATCCCCACCGCCGCCAGCACCAGGGCCAGGCCGGCGAAGATCCCCAGCAGAACCATGTTGAAACGCCGGCCGGCCATAGATTCGGAAAGGACCCGATCCATTGCGCGCATCTTGTCGATAGGCTGATCGCGGTTCACCGCGAAGACCGCGGCGCGGGCGTCGCGCATCAGGGTATCCGGATCGCCCTTCGTGTGCAGCACGTAATACTGGGCCGAGGTGGCGCGCTGCGCCTGCGGCACATAGAACTGCGGACGCGGATCGATGTGGAGCCCGGCGTAGCGCACGTTCTCCACCACGCCCACCACCGTCATCCAGGGATCCGGATCCTTTTCATCATAGAGTCCGGTACGGACACGCTTGCCGATGGGATCTTCGCCCGGCCAGTAGGTCCGGGCCATGGCCTCGTCGACCAGCGTCACGAGCGGCGCCTTGTCCACATCCCCCTCGGAGAAGAGGCGGCCTTTGATCAGCCGGATGCCCAACGCCTCGAAGTAGCCCGGCGTCGCGCGGCGGAAATCCGCAAAGGGGATCTCGCCGGGCTTGGGCGCCGGCAGACCCTCGATCACGATGCCCTCGATGTTCTCCTCGCCGCTCATGGGGATGTTCGAGACCATGCCCGCGTGATCGACGCCAGGCAGGTTCCGCAGCCGCTCCAGCACCGCGTTCGTATAGCCCACGATCGCCGGCCTGTCCTGAAACTGGCTCTCCGGCAGGAGGATCTGGAACGTCAACACTCCGTCGGGCCGGAACCCGGGATCGACTGCCGCCAGCCGGGAGAAGCTGCGGATGAGCAGGCCCGCGCCCACGACCAGGAGCACGGCGACGGCGGTCTCGACGATCACCAGGGCGCTGCGCATCCTGCCGCTCCGCGAGGTGCCGGAGCCGGCCCGGGTGCCTTCACGCAGCGACTCGGCGAGGTCCGGCCGCGTCATGTGGAAGGCCGGCATGAAGCCCGCGAGCACGGCCGTCAGGAGCGTCACCGTCAGGGTGAACCCGAGCATGCGGAGGTCGAGCGAGAGCTCGCCGCTCACCGGCACGTCCTCCGGAATCCATCGGGAGAAAGCCTTGAGTCCCCAGAAGGCCAGGAGAAGGCCGAGCCCGCCGCCGGCCAGGGAGAGCAGCGCGCTTTCGGTGAGGAGCTGGCGCACCATCCGCCCGCGTCCGGCGCCGAGCGCCGTGCGCACCACGATCTCCTTCTGCCGCGCCGCCGCCTGGGCCAGCAGGAGGTTGGCCACGTTCACGCAGGCGATCAGCAGCACGAGCCCGACGGCGGCGAGCAGGATCAGGAGGGCCGGTTTGATATCCCCGACGAGTTGCGCCGGCAGCGGCTCGGCGCGGACGCCCCAGCCCTTGTCCTCCGGATAAGTGTTCTGTATCCGCTGTGAGATCGTCTCCAGCTCGGCCTGGGCCGTGGCCAGGCTCACGCCCGGCTTGAGGAGGCCGATGGCGACCTGGCCGTGGTTCCCCCGGGTCTGCCGTTCCTCGGCGGGGAGCGCCAGGGGGATCCAGATGTCGGGCTGGGCCGTGAAGCCGTAACCCCTGGGGATCTCGGCGCCGCGCGGGAAGACGAAGTCCGGAGGCATGACGCCCACCACCGTGTAAGGTGTGCCGTTCAGGCGGATGATCCTCCCCACCACTTTCGGATCGCCGCCGAACCGGCGCTGCCAGAGCGTGTAGGCGAGGAGCACGGACGCGCCTTTGCCGGCCTCGTCGTCCGCCGGCAGCAGCGTGCGGCCCATCAGGGCCGGAGTCCCCAGCACCTGGAAGAACTCGCCGGAGACGGATACGGTGCCGAGCAGCTCGGGCTCCCCCTCCCCCGTCAGGCTGGCCCGGTCCGCCCGCGCCATGCCCATCTTCTCGAACGACTTCGCCGTCTTCCAGTCATAGAAGGCGCCCGGCGAGACCGGCAGCTTGTCCGGAAAGCCGACCTTGGCCGCGAGCTCGGGATTGGAAGCCCAGATCACGGCCAGACGGTCGGTTTTCTGGAACGGCAGCGGCCGCAACAGCACCGAGCTGACGACGCTGAAGATGGCGGTGTTGGCGCCGATCCCCAGGGCCAGGGTCAGCACCGCGATGAACGTGAACGCCGGCCGCTTGAGCAGCGTCCGGGCGGCGAATTTAAGATCCAGCAGCAAAGTCTCCATGATCCCCCTCCGTGTCCGATAGGCCCTACGAGGGAAGGGGCGGGGATGTTTCAAGGGGAAAAAGGCCATGTCCCGCATAAAACAGCATGAAGCAATATTCAAAGCAAGCCACGATTCTTCCTATCCAACCGGGGAGGCCTGCCCACTCCTCCAGGTAGCTTTCCCCTCAACAAATGTTAAGACAAAAATCATCATTTTGCATGAAGACAAACTGGAAAAATCATTATACATTCGCTTTGTCCAACCCTCTGCCCTGTCTTCCGGAGGCTCGAATCCTCGATCACGCCGGCGGCAGGGTGAGCGAGGGTCCTTCAGAAAGGACAGGAAAATGAAACGCTATATATACCTCGCGATCCTTCCGCTCCTGGTCCTGGCGCTCACGGCCTGTAACGGCACGATCTCCTCGATCGGCGTTCCGGCCAGCTCTCCCTGGAACCAGTTCTCGACCTACCTCACCAGCCCCTACGACGACCTCACCGTGGTGACCACGGGGAGCAACATCACCTCCGAGCTCTCGCCGCCCAGCCCCGTCGCGCTGTGCGACTCGGACCAGGGCAAGTTCATAGGCGAATGCCACTCAGATTCGACCTGTGGCCTCCCGCAATGCGAGAACAGCGCTCCCGAGGGCGCGACGAACGTGACCTTCGTTGAGCCGCATTACATGTATTCGCTTATTATGACGCTCGACCGCCCGGCCTTCACCGCCGGTGGGATCGAGTTGGAGAGCGCGACGGCGGGCACCCTGGGCGCGATCGGCCTGACCGTCAGCTCGGAGTCGGGTTTGAGCGTCGGGGCGGGCTTCGCCGAAGGACTGGTCCCGACGTCCAGCGAGCCGTCCGGTTTCGACGACATGGGAAGCCTTATCATGACTCCCGCATGGCCAGACTTTGCTAACGGATGGGTCTGCGCTGACGGCACGTCCACGAGTTGCACTCTGTCGGAGGAAAGCCTGCCGAACCTCGTCGCCGAGTGCCTATCGCAAGAGACCGGCGACATATTCGCTTTCCGCATCGATGCCGCGCCCGGCACCTACTCGCTGACCTGTGGCAGCGTCCCCGTCACCCTGACCCTCACCGCGCCGAACACGTACGAGAGCGCCGGCGACTGCATCGACGCCCTCAAAGCGGAGCGCTGCGCCGGCCTCAGGGGCCAGGACCGCGCCGCCTGCAACCACGCGCAGATCGGCATCTGCCACGCCACCTTCAACATCCCGAGCGCCCACACCAACTGAGATCGGACAAGGGATGCCTGAAGAGTCTTCAACAAGACCGGCCCCACAGGCCGGCGGAGTCCATCCCACCCAGGGTTGAGGCCGCGGGCCGACGCCCTGGGTTTTTTCCGCGCCGGCCGGTTGGAGTGCTACAATCCCCCGTCTCTCCGAGAGGGAAGGCCAGGGAGGTCTTCCGTGTTCTTCTGGAGGAAACCTCCCCTGCCGGGCTCCCAGCCCGGGTCAGCGCGGAGCGCGATCAAACCCATGAGCAACCTGAACGGTCAGATCTCCAGACGGCGGACGTTCGCCATCATCTCGCACCCGGACGCGGGCAAGACGACGCTCACCGAGAAGCTGCTGCTGTTCGGCGGCGCCATCCAGCTCGCCGGCGCGGTCAAGGCGCGCGGCGAGGCCCGGCGCGCCCGCTCGGACTGGATGAAGGTCGAGCAGGAGCGCGGCATCTCGGTGACCGCGTCGGTGATGACCTTCGAGTACGGCGGCTGCACCTTCAACCTGCTCGACACCCCCGGCCACGAGGACTTCAGCGAGGACACCTACCGCACCCTCACCGCCGTCGACTCGGCCGTCATGGTCATCGACGCCGCCAAGGGCATCGAGACCCAGACGCGCAAGCTGTTCGAGGTCTGCCGCCTGCGCAACGTCCCCATCATCACCTTCATCAACAAGCTGGACCGCGAGGGGCGCGATCCCTTCGACCTGATGAGCGAGATCGAGCAGGACCTCCAGCTCCACGTCACGCCCGTGCGCCTGGCCGATCGGCATGGGGCAGACCTTCCTCGGCTGCTACGACCTGCTCCACGACCGGCTGATCCTGATGGACCGCTCGCGCCGCAACGTGGTCCAGCGAGGGCGAGGCCTTCCAGGGGCTGGACGATCCGAAGCTCGACGAGCGGCTGCCCGACGACGCGGTGGCGAAGCTGCGCGAGGAGGTGGAGATGGCCCGCGGCCTGTGCCCGCAGTTCGACCTCGAGGCCTACCGCGAGGGGCACCTGACGCCGGTCTTCTTCGGCAGCGCGCTCAACAACTTCGGCGTCCGCGAGCTGCTCGAGGGGCTGGTCGAGCTGGCGCCGCCGCCGCGCCCGCAGCCCACGGCCACCCGCGAGGTCGAGCCGGAGGAGGACAAGGTCACCGGCTTCGTCTTCAAGATCCAGGCGAACATGGACCCCAAGCACCGCGACCGCATCGCCTTCGTCCGCCTCTGCTCGGGCCAGTTCGAGCGCGGCATGAAGCTGCTCCACGTGCGCACGGGCAAGACGCTGGCGGTGCACAACCCGCTGCTCTTCCTGGCCCGCGACCGCGAGCTGGCCGAGGAGGCCTGGGCGGGGGACATCCTGGGCATCCCGAACCACGGCAACCTGCGCATCGGCGACGCGCTGACCGAGGGCGAGGAGCTGCGCTTCACCGGCATCCCGAGCTTCGCGCCGGAGCTGCTGCAAGAAGGTCCGCCCCGAGGACCCGCATGCGGGCCAAGCACCTGGGACGCGCCCTGCTCCAGCTCGCCGAGGAGGGGGCGGCGCAGGTCTTCCGGCCGACGCATCGGCAACGAGTGGATCGTGGGCGTGGCCGGCGCGCTGCAGTTCGACGTGCTGGCCGACCGCATCCGCACCGAGTACAACATTCCGGTGCACTTCGAGGGGACGACCCTCTACACGGCGCGCTGGGTGGACACGGACGACCACCTGCTGCTCAAGAAGTTCACCAACGCCAACCACGCCGCCATGGCCGAGGACCACAACGGCTCCCCCGTGTTCCTCGCCCGCAACGCCTGGCACCTCAAGACCACAGGCGAGGACTGGCCGCAGCTCAGGCTCCTGAAGACGAAGGAACAGGTGCAGTAGACCGACCCTCCTTGAGTGAGGGAATCCCCCGGACGGCAACGTTCACAGGGCGGGACCCGCAACAACAAGAAACCACGACGGCTCCCTCAACTCCAAGAAGAGCTCAAACAAGGAGATAGGTAGAAGTATGTTTTCGTTCAAGAAGAAGGCCTCCCTGCTGATCCTCGCCGGCGCCTTGGCGGCGCCCGCTTTCGCCCTCGCCCAGGAACCCACTCCCGCCGCCGCTGCGGCCCAGTCGTTCTCGAACGTCGAGCGCCGGGCCCTCACGGCGGACGTCGCCGAGTACAGCTTCAAGGTCCGCGTCGGCTCCGGCCCCTATGACGAGATCGGCGTCCACCGGGTGGTCAAGGAGATCGCTCCGAACGTCCCGGCCCGCGCCGCCAAGGCCGTCTTCCTGGCCCCGGGCGACATCTGGAACTTCCGCGCCGCTTTCCTGACCGGCGCCAAGCCCCTGCCGGTCTTCCTCGCCGAGAACGGCGTGGACGTCTGGGGTATCGACTACCGCTGGACCTCTGTGCCGGCGACCGAGACCAACCTGTCCTTCATGGCGGACTGGGGCATCGAGCAGGACGCCCGCGACCTCGGCTTCGCCCTCGGCGTGGCCCGCTTCACCCGCGCCATGACCGGCAGCGGCTTCGGCAAGATCCACCTGCTCGGCTGGAGCCGCGGCGGGCAGATCGGCTACGCCTACCTCAACGGTGAGACTCAAGCTCCGCCCGGCCTGCGCCAGGTGGCGGGCTTCATCCCGGTGGACATCTACCTGAAGACCGACGTGCCGCAGCTCAAGGCTTTCGCCTGCCAGCGCCAGCAGAACACCGAGGCGATCCTCGCTTCCGGCCAGGCCGCAGCCGACGTCGGCGGCCTGATCGCCCTCCTGGGAACGCTGGCGGCCACCGATCCGAACGGCTCGTCGATCCTCAACGGTCCGCCGTTCAACCTGCCGGGCTACACGAACCGGGAGGCGGGCCTGCTCGTCGGCGAGGCGACTTTCGGCCTCCAGGGCGGCCTCGAGCCGGCGCCCTTCTACCACTTCACCGGCGGCACCTTCGGCGCCGACGGCAAGCCGACGGGTCTCCTGTACTCGAACGAGGCCGACCTCTTCTCCTTCGAGCGGAGCGCCTCGCCCTTCCAGCCCAACCGTGAGCTGGCGGAGGCCGACGCGGCCACCTGCGAGCAGACCGACGTGGCCTTCGACGACCATCTCGGCGAGATCACCGTGCCCGTCCTCTACATCGGCGCGGGAGGCGGCTTCGGCGAATTTGGCACCTACACCACGACCCTCCTGGGCAGCACGGACGTGACGACCCACGTCGTCAGCCTCGTGCCCGCCGAGGCGCGCATCGTGGACTTCGGCCACGCCGACCTCTTCCTCGCCAACAACGCCGAGACGCTGGTCTGGCAGCCGCTGCTGGACTGGGTCCAGGCGCACTGAGGTTATGCCACCAAGATAAGGCCCGGCGCTCGGCCGGGCCTTATCCCTTCCCGGCGCGACGGGAGTGTTCGGATCGTGTCATGAAGAAACACATCTTTCCTCCTGCGACAGCAGAGCAGATTCTCCGGACTTTGGGAGCAACCCAGGAGGATCTTGAGGTTGTCGAGAGGGTCATGAGGGAAGTTGAGGCGGAGGATGAGAATTTCCTTCCCTCTCCCGAACGCCAGACGACCTCTGAGGAATCCAAGTAGTTTCTTTTCGAACCGTCCCTTGAGGGACGGTTAATTCAGCTTTTTGTTTCGTCATCCCCCCTTCCTTGCCTCCCCCCTCCCACTGCGCATACCGTTAGGGGTATGGCGCAGTGGGATCAGGACTTCGAGCGCGACGAGGAATTCGCCGTCGAGGAGCGGCGGAAGACGCGGCGGCCCCGGAAGTGGAAGGTGCTCCTCCACAACGACGACTTCACCACCATGGAGTTCGTCGTCCACGTCCTCATGAAGCACTTTCACAAGTCCGGGGCCGAGGCGACCCACATCATGCTTCAGGTCCACAGGAAGGGAATCGGCGTCGCCGGCGTTTACACCAAGGAGGTGGCCGAGACCAAGGTGGCCGAGGTCATGGACGAGGCGCGCGAAAACGGCATGCCCCTCAAGGTGACCGCCGAGCCCGCCGAAGAAGGAAGAGAAGAAGAATGAGGCTTTCCGAAGACTTGCAGATCTCCCTCACCGTCGCCATTTCCGAGGCCGGACGGATGGGGCATGAATACGCGGGGCTGGAGCATCTGCTCTACGCCCTGACCTTCGACAGCGAGACGTCCGAGGTCCTGCGGCACGCCGGGGCCGACCTCGACCGGGTCCGGGAAGGTCTCTCCGAGTACCTCTCCGAAGAGCTCGAGACGATCGAGGACGACGACCTCCAGCCGCGGCTCACCGTAGGCATCCAGCGCGTCCTTGCCATGGCCGCCGCCCGGGTGGAAAGCTCGGGCAAAGACGAGATCAAGGGCTCGGACGTGCTCGTCGCGATGTTCGACGAGGGCGACTCCTACGCCATCCAGGTGCTGGAGGACGAGGGCGTAGGCCGCCTGGACGTGGTGAGCTACCTCGCCCACGGCGTCTCGCGGCTCCAGCAGCCCCCGTATTTCGGCGGCTCCAGCCCTTCTGGACTGCCGGCCGGCGACGAGGACGACGAGGAGGACGGGCGGCCGGCCGGCGGCGCTCCTTCCGGCGATCCCCTGAAGGCCTTCGCCCAGGACCTGACCGAGCTGGCGCGGCGCGGCGGCATCGATCCCCTGATCGGCCGCGACAAAGAGATCCTGCGCACGCTCCACATCCTGCAACGGCGGCGGAAGAACAATCCGATCTACGTCGGCGATCCCGGAGTGGGCAAGACCGCCCTGGTCGAGGGCCTGGCCCTGCGGATCGCCAAGGGCGAGGTGCCGGAGTCCTTCCGGGACACGAAGGTCTACCGGCTGGACATGGGCTCCCTGATCGCCGGCACCCGCTATCGGGGCGACTTCGAGAACCGCCTGAAGGCGGTGATCGCCGCCCTGGCCGAGCAGGACAACCCCGTCCTGTTCATCGACGAGATCCATACGGTGGTGGGCGCGGGCAGCGCCGGCCGGGGCACCATGGACGCCTCCAACCTGCTCAAGCCCGCCCTCCAGGACGGCGCCCTGCGCTGCATCGGCGCCACCACCTGGGAGGAGTTCCGCCAGACCTTCCAGAGCGACCAGGCCCTGGCCCGGCGCTTCCAGAAGGTCGAGGTCACCGAGCCTTCGGTCGAGGAAACCACCCAGATCCTGCGCGGCCTCCAGGAGCGCTACGAGCAGCACCACGGCGTCGCCTACACCGAGGAGGCGCTGGAGAACGCCGCCCTGCTGGCGGACCGCTACCTGAAGGACCGCCGGCTGCCGGACAAGGCTATCGACCTGATGGACGAGGCCGGCGCCGCCGTGGCCCTGCGGGGCGAGAAGGAAGTCGGCCTGCACGACCTCGAAGAGGTCCTGGCCATCATGGCGCAGGTGCCGGCCCGCAAGGTCAAGGGGAACGAGAAGGAGCAGCTCCGCAAGCTGGAGGAAGAGCTGAAGGCGCATGTCTTCGGCCAGGACGAACCCATCGAACGCCTCGTCTCCGCCATCAAGGTGTCCCGGGCGGGCCTGCGCGACGCCAACAAGCCGGTGGGCTCCTTCCTGCTGACCGGTCCCACGGGCGTGGGCAAGACCGAGGTCGCCAAGCGGCTGGCCGAGGTGATGGGGATCACCTTCCTGCGCTTCGACATGAGCGAGTACATGGAGGCGCACACGGTCTCGCGCCTGGTGGGCGCTCCTCCGGGCTACGTCGGCTACGACCGCGGCGGCCTGCTCACCGAGGCGGTGGCCAAGAACCCGCACGCCGTGCTGCTCCTGGACGAGATCGAGAAGGCGCACCCGGACATCTTCAACATCCTGCTCCAGGTGATGGACCACGGCACGCTCACGGACACCAACGGCAAGCCCACGGACTTCCGTCACGTGATCCTGCTGATGACCTCCAACGTCGGCGCCCGGGAGCTGGCCCAGCGCACCCCCGGCTTCAGCGACCTGGAGGGGATCGCGCCGCGTGCCTCCAAGGATACGGACGCGGACAAGGCCGTCGAGCGCCTGTTCAGCCCGGAGTTCCGCAACCGTCTGGACGCCCGTCTGCGCTTCAATCCGCTTTCGCCGGTGGTGATGGAGCAGATCGTGGACAAGTTCGTCCGCGAGCTTTCCAAGCAGCTCGCGGAGAAGAACGTGAAGATCGAGCTCACCGAGCCCGCCCGCAAGCTGCTGGCCGAAAAAGGTTTCGATCCCACCTTTGGAGCCCGTCCGCTGGGGAGAGTGCTGGAGGAGACCGTGAAGCGTCCGCTGACCGACGAGCTGCTGTTCGGAAAGCTGGAGAACGGCGGCACGGCGACGGTGGACGCGGAGGGTGGGGAGATTGCGATGCGGTACGAGGGAACTTGATACACTTCTCCCCATGAGCCAACCCAAACCTCCCGTAGGCAGCATCGGCTGGGTGGACCTCACCGTCCCCAACGCCGACGAAGTCCGCGATTTCTACGCGCAGGTCACCGGATGGAAGCCGGAGCCGCTCGACATGGGCGGGTACAGCGACTACGTGATGAACGCCCCTGGCGGCGAGGGCAAGGCCGGCGTCTGCCACGCGCGGGGCGGCAACGCCTCCATGCCTCCGCAGTGGATGATCTACATCGTCGTGGAAGACCTCGACGCGAGCCTCGCCCGGTGCGCGGAGATGGGCGGCAAGGTGATCGTGCCGGTGCGGTCCATGGGCGAGGCGCGCTATTGCGTGATCCAGGACCCCGCGGGCGCGGTGGCGGCGCTGTACCAGGCTTGAGTAGTCTGCCGGCGGGACGCCGGCGGTCCCAGGGGTAGAATCTCCGGCGCCCTACCCCGCAAGGTAGCGCGCTCCAGAGGAAAATCCGGTAGCATCTCCGGCAGCGATCCCAAAAAGGAGACCAGAAATGCCTGGAAAGTTCGAGCTGAAGAAGTCGAGCAACGGGCAGTACCACTTTCACTTGAAGGCGAGCAATGGGCAGGTGATCCTCGCCAGCGAGCAGTACACGGAGAAGCGCGGCGCCTTGCGGGGCATCGAGTCGGTGAAGCGCAACGCGGCTACGGACAAGCGTTTCGAGCGCAAGGCCGCGAAGAACGGCCAGCACTATTTCATCCTGCGGGCTTCCAACGGCAAGACGATCGGCCAGAGCGAGACCTACGAATCCGCGGCCTCCCTGGAGAGGGGGATCGAATCGGTGAAGAAGAACGCCCCGGACGCGACCGTCAGCGACACGACCGCCACCTGATCCGCCGCTTTGCCTCTGGAAACGAAAGGCCCCGGCGCAAACCGGGGCCTTCGAGATCCCTCCTACGGCGCGACGGGCACCTTGCCCGACGAGACCACCCGCAACTTCCAGTTTTCCGCCCGCGTATCCTCCAGGTTGAGGTGGCCGGCCAGGAAGAACAACCTCCCGGTGTCCGGCTTCCCAGGCGCGGTGCAGAAGCGGTCCTGGAGATAGAACGGCGGGGTCGATTGATAGTAGAGCGTCACCTGCACGCTCGCCGGCTGGCGGCCCTTGAGGTCCGCCAGCGGCACCGAGTACGTCAGCTCGTCCCCGCCGCCTCCCAGTCCGCCGGCCGATTGAGGCTGATACCAGGGGTCGTCCACGTGGCCGCCCTGGCCGTCCGGCAGATCGGGAAGCACCCGTTCGACCAAGACCTCGGCCGGGAGCTTGGGACTTCCCAGGCCCGTCTGCCGCGCCAGCTCCAGCGTGGGCGTCCAGCCGCGAGGCAGGAGGCGGTTGTCCTTGATGTCGTCCGCTTGAGCCAGGAAGCTGGTGGTGAATTTCCCGCGAGGATCGCGCACCAGTTCCTGATAGATCTGCGCCTGGTCCTGCCGCGTGATCACCTCGTAGTGCGGCTGGAACCAATCCTTCTGCTCCGCCGCGGTCATCGGCTGGCATTCGCTCTTCCAGAAGAATTCACCTTTCACCGGCTGGCCCGCCGCGTCCACGATCACGCCCGTGGAGGAGGTCCGGCCTGACACCCAGAGCGGGTTGCCGTTGGCGTCCAGCACCGCGAATTCCAGGAAGGCCCGGCGGAAGCTCACACCCGAGGGGAACTTGTGCCCGGCCAGGTTCTCGATCTTCACCTTCGCCACCAATCGATCCCCCGAGATCCCCACGCTCTCCACCGACGCCGTGGCCGTGGAGGCGTCCGCCTGCTGGATCATCGAGTTGAACGTGGTCTCCAGGGGCGCCACGCCGCGCCCTCCCAGCATCGGGTCCTGGACGCGGATGCCCAGGATGTCCGGGAACTGCTGGGCGATCTTGTTGAAGAAGACGTTGAGGCCCACCAGCGTGTGCCGGGCGTAGGGCTCGCGGGGCTTGAGGTCGATCTCCGACATCGGCCGCCGGTTCTCGACCTGCGGCATGTCGCTGGCCTCCTGGATCGACGCGATCTTGAACTTCAGCTTGCCCGCGCCGGGATAGGTGTTGGCCATGTGGCATTCCTGGCACGACTGCGCCGTCGGGCCGCCGTCGCGGAAGTCGCTGAAGACCCATTCGGGATAGGTCGCCTGCTCGATGATGATCTCGGGTTTGCCGCGCGGGTTCTTCGGATTGACCCAGGGCTTGTCGCCGTCGAAGACCGGCAGCACCACGCTGTGGCAGCTCCCGCAGATTTTCGAGCTTTTGATCTGCGCGTACTCGATCGGCTTGACCCCCAGCGAATGATCCATCGGCACCTGCCGTGGCCCCTCGAACGGACCGTGGATCACGTCCGGCGCGCCGACGCGGAAATCCCCCGTGAAGGTATGGCCGAACGGCTCCTGCTCGTCGATGCTGATGTGATGGCAGGTCGCGCAGGAGACGCCGTCGCGGGCCAGGGCGCCGTATTTCGAATCCCGCTTCTGCTTGTCGGTGACCGCCTTGTAGGGGATGGCGTTCAGCATGTCGCGGCTGAACAGCTCGCGCTGGACGATCGGCTGCGAGTTTTCATTCAGGCCCAGCAGAGCCGTGTTGTTGCAGATCTCGTTGGCCTTCTTCGGATCGCCCGGGAACTGATCGAGACAGAACTGCCGCTGGCCCATGACGCCGTGGCAGTGGAGGCAGAGATCCTGCACGATGTTGCCGATGCCGGGGTGGAGAGTCCGCTCGCTCTCGAGCTGGGCGAAGAAGATCGGATCGCGGCCGGCGAGGCCCATGGGAGAGCCCCGCCACTCGCCGTAAGGCGCGAGGTTCAGGAGGCCGGTGAGCGCCGGCTGACCCGACCGTTGCAGGGTCATGTTGAAGTGCAGTCCGGTGGCCCCGGCGACGTGGCACCCCACGCACTGATCCGAAGTGATGAACAGCGGCGCGCCGTCCGGACCGGGGTTGACGTGATCGTAGGGCTCCGGCGGCATGGCCAGGCTCTCGGCGTCTTCCCAGGTGGGCATGCGGATGATCCGTGCCCCGAAGGTCTTCAGGAAGTCCGGGGAGTAGGACCGGCGCGGCTGGCTGACCCGGTTCACCCGGTCCGGATCGATCCCGTAGGGGCCGGTGTCGTCGTCATCCTCCTGGCCCGGCAGGATGGGGAGGCGCTGCTGGTGAGCCGAGATCGTCTGCACGTTAGAGACCGGAGCGGCCGGCGCGCCCACGATGGGCGGCTGGTCCTGGAGGTAGAACTTGAGGATGTCGTCCGGGTCGCCAAGGACGTTGTTGAGGCTGGAGAAGGTGGACTCGGCCGCCGCCGAGGCGTGGCAGTTGAGGCAGTAATATCCGAAGCCCATCCAGGGATAGGGAAAGTTCACCGGCGGCGGCCAATCGAGCTGCGCCTGCTCGCTGATCGACGGCTCCCAGCTCGCCCACCACCAGCCGTCCTTGGCGCCCTTGCGGTCCTTGACCATCAGGGCCATGCCCGGCCGCGGCCGGCCCGCGGGGGACGGATCCTCCAGCATCTCCTCCGTGGTGTCTCCGTACATCAGCTTGACGATCATGGAGCCGTCGGCGATGGAGGCAACCTCCCCCTGGCCGTCCATCCGGCAGGTGGGGCATTCCTTCCGGCACTCCTCCACGAAGTCCCGCTCCCCCGCCGTGTCGCGCTCGCACATCCAGCGGAAGACGTCCGGCGAGTAGTAGATGAGCACCGTGTTGTGAGTGCCCCAGGTCTTTGCCGTCCAGGCGGGCCGGTGGGGATCGCCGCCGAGCGTGGACAGAGTCGGGCCGGTGGGCCGGAGCTGGCTGTCGTGGCGCCATCCCAGATGCTCGTAGCACCCTGCCCGCAGGAAGCGCCCGAGGATGCGCTCGTACTCGGACTTGGCGAAGGGGAATTCGCTGGGCAGAGGCAGCGCCAGCCGGCATTCCGCCGGCACATCTGCGGACGGTGCGGACGGTGCGGACGGCGCGTCCTGGGGGCGCGCCACCGCACCGGCCAGCGCCAGGGCCACGAGGGCCCACAGGGCTCTCCTGGATCTCATCGGACCTCCTCTCAAACGGATGACCGCCCGATGATACCCGCATCGCCAAAGAAAAAGGCCCCGGTCGCCCGGGGCCTTTGGATCCAGCGTGGAAAATCGGCGTCTAGTGCGCCGGGAAGGTGCCCGTGGTGGGCAGCCTGAGGGCGTAGACGCCGCGGCCGTAGGTGAAGGCCGCCAGCGTCGTGCCCCTGGTAGGGTTGGACGCCGGGCCGCGGTCGATCGTCAGGTATTTGATGACCGTGTTCGGCAGACCCCACTGGTAGCGCACCCAGACCGGGTTCGCCGCGTCGATGTTGTCCGTGTAATAGAACCCGAAGTAGGTGCCCAGGAACGCCTGCTGGCGGTTGTGCGGATTGACGGCGATGGCCGAGGCTGGCACGTCCGGCAGGTTGCCCGTCTTGTTGGCGCGGGTCCAGGCGGAGCCGTTCCACTTGAATTCGAACACGTGGCCCGGCGTGGTCGGCGTGTTGTCGTCGAAGCCGCCCACCGCCGCGTAGACGCGGGTGTGGTCCGTGGGATCGAAGGCCACTCCAGAGATCACCCGGTTGGGCAGCACGGCGTTGGTGGAATCCACGTCTCGCCAGACCGCCGTGTTGCTCGAAGTCGGCGAGCACGAGAACGACGACGTATTGGCCGCCGCCTGCGTGCAGTTGGTGCCGGAAAACATGGTCTCCGACCACCACATCTTGCCGTCGCTCGTTCCCACCGTGGCCGCCTTCGGATGGCTCGGGGCCAGGTTCGCCGAGATGATCGATCCCGAGGACGTGGACCGCACCAGCAGGTTGGAGGTCCGCGTCCACGACGGGCCGGACGAGCCGTAGCTCCCCGCCGCCCAGACGTAGTCCTCGGCGAACAGGTAGTTCCGGCACTGCGCGTTGGTGCAGTGGAGAGTGTCGAGCAGGAGCGGCGCGCTCCAGTCGGCGCTGCCCCGCTGGGTCGGGCCGCAGCGGAAGCTGGAGAACGGACCGTCGGCGCCCGTGCTCGAGCAGTAGAGCGAGCCGTAGGTGTACTCCGAGATCCACCAGCCCACGGACTCGCCGCCGGCGATCGGATCGAAGGTGGTGAAGAAGCCGTCGCCGCCGACCGACCGGCCCGTGGATTTCAGGTCCGCCGTCCGGCTGTCCCACGACGAGTTGCCGTTGTCCTGCATGCCGCCGAACACCCACTGGATGCCGCCCATGCCGGCGCCGGCGAAGTCCGCGCCGATCTGCCCGGCGTAGAACTGGTTGGTGTTGAACGAGTCGTTGAGCTGCTTCCAGGCGTTGAGGTCGCCGCGGTTGTTGTTCCAGTAGACGCCGCCATCGTTGCCGAGCAGGAAGGTGGTGCCTCCCGTGCCCGGCACGAAGGTGAAGGCGTGCTGGTCCGAATGGACCTTGCCGTACGACGGGCACGAGGTGGTGTAGACGTTCGTCAGGTTCGCCGCCGACGCCGACGTGTACGTCGAATTCACCGTCACCCGGAAGGCGTCGATGTGACCGATGTAGAGCGTCTTGTCGTTGGCGGGATCGACGGCGATGAACAGGTCATACCAGTCCTGCCCCGTGCCGCTGGAACCGGTGGAACAGGTACCGTAGGTGAGGCCCGACAGCTTCGTCCACGTGGTGGCGCCGCCGTCCGGCCGCAGCACGTAGGTGCCGTCGTTCGCGCCGGCGCTGGCGTTGGCGACCTGGGCGTAGAGGCTCAGCTTGCCATCCGCGCCGATGCCGCCCGCCAGCTCGATGCGGCCGGTGTTGCTGCCGCCGTTGGCGTTGTTGACACCGTTGCCGGTCCCCGTGGGGAAGCCGCCGAACAGCGTCGTGTAGCCGCCCGGCCACGACGGGCAACCCGTCGACGGCCAGGTGAAGCGATAGACGCCGTTGTTGCCGTTGCCGTTGTTGGCGGTGTAGCCCAACGCCACGTACACCACCGTGTTCGCGCCGCGGGTGTCGAGAACCATACCGCTGACGCGGTTGATCGCCGTAAACGTGGGATTGCTCACCGACGGATTGGTGTAGCTGTTGCCGAACGGGCAGATCTGCCAGGAATTTCCGCCGTCATTGGAGAGATAGAGGTCGTACCGGGTACCCACCAGCACATTGCTCGGGTTCTTGGGATCGACCTTGATGACTTTGACGTTCTGGCTGCCCCAGCGGTTGCCGCCGGCCGGCAGGGTCGGAGAATAAGGCGTGAAGACGTCGGCGCCGAGTTGCGTCCAGGTGAGGCCGGCGTCCGTGGACTTCATGATGCCCGCGCTGAACTGATCAGCCGCCGGCCAGTCGCCGGTGCCGACATACAGCACGTTGCTGTCGGTCGGATCGATCTCGATGGCGCTCGCCGCCTGGGTGACGAAATCCTTGTCTTCCCAAAGCGGTGTCCAGGTCACCACCGGCAGGCCGAGCGTGACGGTCTTCCACAGGCCGCCGGCGGCGAAGGCCGCGTAGGCCACGTTCGGGCTGGTCGGGTCCACCGCCAGGCCGCCCACGGCCACCCGGCCGGCCACGATGCCATAGCGGTAAGCGTTGTTCGTCGTGCCGACCGAGTCCAGCGGCCGGGGGCCGTAGGAGACCCAGGTGTTCAGGCCAGGAGCGATCAGCGCCTTCTCCAGGGCGCCGCCGGCGTCCTCGTTGCCCGCCTCGCCGGGAGCCCGCAGCGGCGGACCCGGCCAGGGCTCGGCGTCGTTGACCTTCTTGCCCACGTGCTTCCGCGCCCGGTCCCAGGGCATGGCCGGCATCGTTCCCGTTGGGTAGGTGAGCAGATACCACTCGTGGGCCGCGTGCATCCTGATCTGATCGCTGTCCTCCATATCGGGACCGTCCGGCCGGGGCACGGCCCGCAGCCAGCCCTCGATCTCCGCCTTCTCCTTCTTCTTGTTCTCCGCCTTGAGGAGCGCGTGCTCCTTCTGAATCTGCTCCGGGGTCGAGGCCTGCGGAGCCGCCGCCGGCGCGGCAGGCTTGTCCGCGGCCTTGCCCTTGCCGCCGGCCAAAGCTACAGCCGGCAGGCTCATCAATAGCGAGGCCGCGACGACAGGCGCCCACCGGAAAGTGGGTACATCGATCTTGATCCTCTTCATGGGACTCCTCCCTGAGTGGCTCAAACTTCGATTGGTATGTGGATGTCCGGAATCTATACCTTCGAAGAGCTGCGCGCAAGGCCGGGTTTGGGCGGCCGGGGCTCGCCCTGCGCCTTTGCCGCCGCTTTGTGCGAAGCTATCCCCATGCGGCTTCCTACCTTCAGAGATGGCAAGAGCGGGGTCCGGATCTGGCGCGTGGAGCCGGAGCGGGTCGAAGAGCGGCCGGACCAGCTCGCCGTGGAGGAGCCGCTGGAGATCCGGCTGATCCAGGGGGAGCGGCGCCAGACCGTAGCCGTCACCATGCGGACTCCGGGGGCGGACGGCGAGCTCGCCGTCGGCTTCCTCTTCGCCGAGGGGGTCATCGACCGGCCCGAGCGGGTGCTGCGCGTGGCGCCCTGCGTCGATCCCGACGAATCCGCCAACTGCTCCAACATCATCGAGGTCGAGCTGTCGGCGGACGGGCCGGAGCCGGACCTCGCCCCTCTGGAGCGGCACTTCTTCGCCACCAGCGCCTGCGGCGTCTGCGGCAAGGCGGGGATCGAGAAGCTCCAGTTGCGGGCCACGGGACCGCTGCCGCCGGGACCGGAGATCTCCCCCGAGATCCTCGCCGTCCTGCCCGCCCGTCTCCGGGAGGCCCAGGGGATCTTCGAAGCCACCGGCGGCCTGCACGCCTCGGCCCTGTTCGACGCCCAGGGCAACCTGCTCGCCGCCCGCGAGGACGTCGGCCGCCACAACGCCCTCGACAAGCTCCTCGGCCGTGCCTTCCTCGACGGCAGGGTTCCCCTTCACGACCACATCGTCCTGGTGAGCGGGCGCTCCAGCTACGAGATCCTCCAGAAGTGCATGGTCGCCGGGGTGCCCGTCGTCTGCGCGGTCTCGGCCCCCAGCAGCCTGGCCGTGGAGGTGGCGGAGCGTTTCGGCATGACCCTGATCGGCTTCTTGCGGGGCGACCGGTTCAATGTCTACACCGGCGTGGAAAGAATTGCCCTCGCCGAGTCTGTCCAGAGGGGAAAGCGCGGCCGGGACCGGTCACTGTTGCCGACGGTGTAAGCCTTACACCGCGCCCCTCACCCCGCCCCCCTCCCCGCCTCCTCCAGCCCTCCGGGAGGGGACGTCCCCGCCCAAGCAGGGCGGCCGCTCCTTCCTCTCCAGACAAGCTGGCACGGACCCTGCATCAAGGAAAGGGCGAAGGCCGGTAGCAGCAAAGGCGAAACCGGCAGCACAACGAGAGAAGTCAACGCAGCACCGGCGCGAAAAGCCTTTCGCGGCCCCTCCCTGAAAGGGGAGGCGACTGATCCAGAAATCAGCGCCTCCCCCCTTTTTTTGCCTTTTTCTGATCCATTCTCTTCGGCGGCCGGTGCACGGGAATTGCTAGAGATTCCTTTCAGAGGGATGACCCTCAAAGGAGACTGGATATGATCAAGAGAGCACTCCCCATCACGGCGGCACTCCTGCTGGTCCTGGCGATGATTCCGTTGGCGGGCTGCGACCGCGACATCGACGCCGTCCACACCGAGAAGGACGCGCAGGGCAACACCACCGTCCATGTGGACGGCGAGAAGGTCGACGAGAAGTTCGATCAGGCGGAGCAGGCCTTCGACAAGGCCGGCGAACAGATCCAGGAAGGCGCGGAGCAGGTCGGCGGCGCCATCCAAGAAGGCGCGGAGAGGGTCGAAGCCGAAATGGCTCCGATCCTGGACGACGCCGGAGTCACCGCCAAGGTCAAGGCGCGTCTGATGGCCGACCCGGAGGTCAAAGCCCTCCACATTGACGTCGACACCCTGGAAGGTCGCGTGACACTCAGCGGCAAGGTCGAAAACGCGGAACAGAAAGCCGAGGCCGAGAAGCTCGCCCGGCGCACCGAAGGCGTCCGCGAAGTCGTCAACCAGCTCCAGGTCGCCGGCAACACCGTCCCGGCGGAAGCCCCGGTGAAGCAGCAGCCGCCGGGTTCGGGATCGCAGCGGTAAGTTGAACGGTCGCCTACCCTGGTCTCAGCGTACAGATCACCAGCCGTGCAGATTGAAAGTCTGACTTTCAATCTGCACGGCCTGGAGTCGCGATATGCTCCCCCGTCCATGCGTCCCTACATCGAAAGCTTCCTACCGCTCTTCGTGGCGATCAACGCGCCCGGGATCATCCCGATCTACCTGGGCGTGACGGAGAACATGACTCCGGTGCAGCGCCGCCGCCTGACCCTGCTGGCCATCGCCACGGCGTGTGCCATCGCCATCCTGATCCTGGCCGCCGGCCAGCTCATCTTTTCCCTGCTGGGGATCACCGTCAACGACCTGCGGGTGGGCGGCGGACTGATCCTCCTGGTGCTCAGCATCTCGAACCTGATCTTCGGGGACTATCGCCGGCGTGATCCCACGACGGGCGAAGAAGGGGAGGACCCGGTCTCGATCGGCGTCGTACCTCTCGGCATCCCGTTGATCATGGGGCCGGCCGCCATCACGTCGATCCTGGTCTCGCGGGAGGCGTACGGCTACTTTCCCACCTTCGTGTCCCTCGCCATCAACATGGGGGTGGTCTATCTGACCCTGCTGGCCAGCCCGTTCATCGGCCGCTTCGTGGGAACGGCGGTGAACCGGGCCATCGCCAAGGTGGCGAGCCTCTTCCTGGCGGCGATCTCGGTGGCGTTGATCCGGGCGGGAATCGTGGGGATGGTGCAGGCGCTGTAGGCCCTCACCACCCCCGGGACGCTTCTACGGCGCCTGCGCGATCTGCTGGCCCGGCTCTTCCCCCGGGAACGGCGCGCTCTTCCGCAGGTAGGTGTACGGATTGATCGCCTGGCCGTTGGAGTGGTAGATGCCGTAGTGGAGATGCGGGCCGGAGATGGCCGCGTTGCCCGAGTTGCCGACGTAGCCGATGATCTCGCCGGCCCCGACCCAGTCGCCGATGGCCTGGGTCCCGAAGTCCTCCAGGTGGGCGTAGTAGTGCTTGTACCCGCCGGGACCGATGACGTTCACGATCTGACCGCCCAGGCCGCGCATGCCCTTGAACTCGATGACGCCCTCGGTGACGCTGCGGATCGGCGTGTAGCGCGGCGCCGCGATGTCGATCCCCTTGTGGCGCCGCCCGCCCTCGCGCGCGTACCCCCAGGTGTCCCGCAGCCGGCTCGCCTGGATGCCGTCCACCGGGATCGGCAGGGCCTTGGGCATCGGTTGCTGAAGCAGGGCCAGGTAACGGGTGTTGTAGCGGATAGAGGCTTCGCGGCAGCCGGCGAGGACGAGGACGAGAAGGACAAGGGCAGCGAGACTGCGGGACTGGATCATGTCACCTCCTGGTGAAACCCGGGTCCTGCCTGCCGGACCCGTTCCGCCAACATCAGATGACGATGCTCGGGAACTCCACGGCACCGCCAGACATCTCCTCAGCGAACGTCACGAAACGAGAAAGCGGGAGCCTACACCTTTCACGGTCGAAAGGTCCAGCCCCGCCGACCAGATCCTCTAAAGAAGAACCCGTTGCTGGTCCGATGTTCAGTCACTGGATCTATCCTATCGCATCTTATTACCAGAAAGCTATAGCTCCCGGGATAAGATGGCCGCCATGCGGTTCTCGGCGGTGCTCCTCGTTGGGCTTCTCTGGACCGGACTGGCCGGCGCGGTGGAGATTCCGCGTCTGGAGGTCGAGGCGCCGGCCGCCCTGGAGCCGACAGCCCGGCGGCTGCGGGCGTGGAATCCCGGGCAGATCGAGAGCGCGATGCAGTTGGTGGGGCTCGAGGAGCCCGGACCGCCGATCCGCGTGATCCTGGCGCCGGAAGGGTCGGAGGCGGCGGAGCGGGTGCCGCCCTGGGTGTCCGGCTACGCCTTTGGAGAGATGGGCGTGATCGTGCTGCTGCCGCAGCGGGTGCCCAGCTATCCCGACTCCTCCCTGGACGACCTCCTCCGTCACGAGGTGGCGCACATCCTGGTGGCGCGGGCATCCGGCGGGCGTCCCCTGCCCCGCTGGTTCCACGAGGGGATGGCCATGATCGCCGGCCTCTCCTGGGGTTTTGACGACCGCTCGCGCCTCACCCTGGCGTTGCTGGCCGACCGGCCGGTCTCGCTGGCGGATCTCGACGACCGGTTTCAGGGGACGCAGGCGGAGGTGAACCGGGCCTACGCCATCTCGGGCGCTTTCGTGCGCTGGCTCTTCGAGACCTACGGCCCGCGGGCCGCGCCCGAGATCCTCGCGGGGGTGGCCCGAGGCCTCTCGTTCGAGGACGCGTTCCAGGCCGCCACGGGGGACTCGCTGGCCGAGGCGGAGGAGTCCTTCTGGGGCCGGCAGACGTTCTGGTACCGCTGGGTGCCGGTGCTCACCAGCTCGGTGACGCTCTGGCTGCTGATCACCCTGCTCGCCCTATGGGCCATCCGGCGCCGCCGGCGGAGGGACGCCGCGATACGGCGGATGTGGGAGGAGGACGACGAGCGGCTGCGGCTGGTGGCGGAAGCCGAGGAGAAGGGCGGCGCCGGGCCCTGGGTGCACTGAGCCTGATCTTCTAGATCTTGTTGGCCTTGAGCTCCGAGAGGGGATAGTGGGTGCCGCGCCATTCGATACCATCGTTCCTGAGGGTAGTCAGCGTGGCGCGCCAGACGATGTAGTTGAAGAGGAGCGTGGCGACGGGAAAACCGATGCCGTGCCAGCGCCTCACGCCGGCGAGCGGCGCGTTCACCCAGCCGAGGAGGAAAAGCACCAGGACGCTACCGAGGTTGAGCCAGCGGGTGGCTCCAGAGGTCAGGAACAACGCCAGGAAGGGCCAGACCATGATCGCAAGCTGCGTCAGGGACGAGAAAAGAACGACGGAGATCCGGTAGTCCACGGCGGAGAAGGCGTTCTTCATCAGGCCCTGGATCAGCTCGCGCACGGAGGCGTACCACTCGACCCGCAACAGACCCTGGCCGAAGACGAATTCCTGGCGGAAGCCGCGGGTCTTGAGGAGCTTGCCGAGCTTGAGGTCGTCGTCCGGGCGCATGGCAATGGCCCGGTGTCCGCCGGCGGCGCGATAGGCCGCCGTGCGAACGAGATTGAAGGCGCCGATCCCCACGTGGCTGCGGCTGTTCGGGTCCTTCACCTTCCAGGGCTTGGTGAACAGGGAAAAGAAGAGCGAGAAGGTGCCGATGAACATCTCGAACCAGAGGCTGGGACGCTCGATCTCGGGCGAAGCGGTCAGGTGGTCGAGCCCGTCCGCCGTCATCACGCCCACGGCCCGGCGAAGGGTGGAGGGATCCAGGACGACGTCGGCGTCCGTGAAGAGGAGGATGTCGCCGGTGGCCTTCTCCGCTCCCAGCCAGAGGGCGTGGTTCTTGCCGAGCCAACCCTTGGGCAGGTCCTTGACATGGATTACCCGCAGCCGCGGGTCTTCCTCCGCCATGCGGTCGAGGATCTCGCCGGTGCGGTCGGTAGACCGGTCGTCCACCACGTCGATCTCCAGGTTGTCGTAATCCAGAGCCAGGACGGAGCGCAGCGCCTCCTCCAGGTTCCGCCCCTCGTTCCGCGCCGGGATGACGATCGAGACCCGCGGCAGCGGTCCGGTGAGAGGAGGCTGATCCTTCAGATGGCGGATGGACCGGTTGCCGAGCTGGACCTGGATCGCCGTCGCGACATGAAGGAGGAGGGTCGCGAGGGCGAGGTAGAAGAGGAAGGCCTCCATCCAGCGACGCCTACCGCCACCGGAAGATCTTCAACGCCACCGCGAAGCTGACGATCCCCCAGAGGATCAGGATGGCGATCTGCGGGGCGATCCCGACGATCCCGTAGCCCTCGGTCATGATGCCGCGCAAGGCCTGGTTCAGCGCGGTCAGGGGCAGGGCGTTGATGACCGGCTGGACGGCGTCGGGGAAGCGCTCCGAGGAGAAGAAGACGCCCGAGAGGAGCCACATGGGGAGCATGATCAGGTTCGCGATGCCGCTCGCCCCCTCGATGGTGTTCACCCGCGAGCCCGTCAACAGCCCGAGGCCGCAGAAGGTCATGGCTCCCAGCAGGGAGACGAGGAAGAGCAGCGCGAGCGAGCCCTTCACCGCGACGTCGAAGAAGAGCCAGCCCGCGCCCACCAGGACGACGACCTCCGGGATCAGGAACATCAGCCGTCCCAGGATCTGGGCCAGCAGGTAGTGGCTCTTGCGCATCGGCGTCGCCACCAGGCGCTTCAGGATGCGCCGGTTGCGGGCCGTGGTCACCGAGAAGGCGATGCTCCAGATGCCCGTGCCCATGAGGTTCATCCCCAGCAGGCCCGGGATCAGGAAGTCGATGTAGCGGGAGCCGCGCTCGGTCAGCCGCTCGGACCGGACCGCCAGCGCGTCCTTCCGCCCCGCCGCCCGTTGCAGGGCGTCGTCGGCTTCGAGGCGGGCGATGCGGGAGTCCGGCCGGGTCTCGTCGAAGTGGAAGACCATCGGCGGGCCCGGTTCCACGAGCAGGGAGATGCGGCCCGTGCGCAACGCCTCCCGGCCTTCGGCCGCCGGGAAGCGGCGGGCGAGCAGCGCGGGCGAGGCCGAGAGCGCGTTCACGGCCCGGCCGGCGGCGGCGTCCTCGCGCGCGGTCTCCACGACGCCTACGGGGATCTTGTCCGGCCCCTTGGAGCGGAAGGCGAGCCCCAGGGCGATGGCCAGCAGCACCGGGAAAAGAAAGACCCAGAAGACGGCCTCCGGCTCGCGGAGGAACTCCTTCATCCGGGAGACCGTGAGCTCCGCCAGCGGCGAGTAGCGTTCGCGTGCGCTCATCGTCGGCGTCAACCCTCGCGAAGCGCCCGGCCGGTCAGGGAGACGAAGACGTCTTCCAGCGTCGAGCGATGAGTGGAGAGGTTCACCAGCCGCGCGCCGGAGCGGTCCACCAGCGCCAGCAGGGCGGGGACGGTCTCCGCCAGGGTGCCGACCGGCAGCCACCAGCTCGGGCCGCGGCGGTGCGGCTCGGTGACCCCGGGCAGGGCGCGCAGGCTCGCCTCGTCCAGCTCCGGCTCGGAGGAGAACTCGATGACGTTCGCCGCGTGCAGGGAGGCGATGAGCTCGGCCGGCGTTCCCAGGGCGATGACCTTGCCGCGGTCGACGACGGCGACCCGGTCGCAGAGGCGCTCGGCCTCGTCCATGTAGTGGGTGGTGAGGAGGATCGTGCCGCCCCGGGAGCGGAAGTCGACGACCTGTTCCCAGAGCTGCAGCCGGCTCTGGGGATCGAGACCGGTGGTGGGCTCGTCGAGGAAGAGCAGCTCGGGGTCGCCCACCAGGGCGCAGGCCACGGCGAGCCGCTGCTTCTGGCCGCCGGAGAGCTTGCCGACGCGGGCGTCCCGCTTCTCGTCGAGCGAGAGCTGGGCCAGCACGGCGTCGGGATCGCGGCCGTTCTCGTAGAAGGACCGGAAGAGGCGGACGGTCTCGCCCACGGTCAGCTTCTCGGTGAGCTGGGTCTCCTGGAGCGAAATGCCGAGCCGCTCCCGCAGGGCATGGCCGTCCCGGGTCCAGCGCGATCCCAGGACCTCCACTTCGCCGGCGTCGGGCGGGGTCAGTCCTTCCAGGATCTCGATGGTGGTGGTCTTGCCGGCGCCGTTGGGACCGAGCAGGCCGAAGCACTCGCCGCGGCGGACCTCGAGGTCCAGGCCGTTGACGGCCACCACGTCGGCGAAGCGCTTGACGAGTCCGTGGCAGCGGACGGCGATATCGGTTCGTTCAGGGCTCATGGCTGGTAAAGTTGAGGATGCCCGGACAAGGCGGGGAGGCCTAGTATATCCATGAGCAGCGAGAACGCTCCCCTTGGCAAAGTCGTGGATCTCCGCCACTGGCGGGAGGAGAGGGACCGCAGGCTGCGCGAGCAGGAGGGCGGGGACTTCCTTGTCGAGGAAGGCCCGCCAGATCGCATCGGCTGGTTCTACCGGTCTCTCGCGCTGATCTCGGGTCTGGGTTTCCTCGTCGTCGGAGTCGCTCTCGCCCTGCTTCCCTGGCTGATCTCCGGCGACTCGGGCGAGCCCGCCTCGGTCGCCTTCCTGCCCCTTCTCCTCATCCTCGTTTCTCTGGGATTAGCGCTCTCCCTCTTCGGCGTCGACCTCCTGGGCCGCGGCTTCGTGGGACGGGAGTGGACGCGGGCTCTCTGGGAGCGCGTCACGGGATGGCTCGACCGCCATGTACATCCCTCGCCGGCGTTCGCCGGGATCTCGGTATTCGTCCTGACGCTGGGGCTCTGGGGAGGCGACGACGATCCGTCGCTCTGGCAGCCCGCGCTCTACTGGTTCGTCGGCTATCTCCACATCAGCCTGCACGAGCTCGGTCACCTGCTGGCCGTGCGCGGGGTGCGGTACCGTCCCCGCCTCCTGGTCGCCGGCCCGCTGACCGTGGAGTGGGAGCGGGACCGCCCCGTCGCCCGGGCGACCCGCGGCTGGCGGTTCCTCTTCGGTGGCAACGTCTGGTTCTCGGCGCGGCGCCGCACCCGCTCGCGGGACCTGATGGTCCTCATCGCCGGCCCGCTGGCGAACGTGCTGACCCTCGGCGCCGTGCTGGGCGTCGAACGCCTGCTCCGGGGCTCGCTGCTGTTCGAAGCCTATGTGCGGGCCAACCTCGCCTGCGCGGCGCTGGTGCTGCTGGTCCACCTCCTGCCGCTGCCCCGCACGGCCGAGGGCTATGCCACCGACGGCCGGCAGATCCTCGACCTGCTGCGGGGCCGGCGGATCGCCTGATCCCGCGCCCTAGAACGCCGGCTTGTAGATCGCCAGGTAGGCGGCCAACGCGCCCAGCAGGGGCAGGATCCACCAGAGGACGGTCGAGGACTGGGGCGCCTTGCGGAAGGCGACGACGATTCCCCCCAGGGCGAGCCAGATCAGGAATTTCAGCCAGACCCAGGCCGGCCAGGTCATGGGGTTCGACATCGTGTACTTGGCCAGGGCGCCGAAGCCGCTGACCAGGATCAGCAGCAGCGCGATGCCGTGAGTCATGCCGGCGGTCTTGCGGCTGACGCCGGTCTGCACGCCCGCGCGGGACGCCAGGAGCAGTCCGCCCAGCGCCGTGAACAGGAAGACCACGCCCAGAATGTGGAACACTTTGTAGAAGGCCAGGCTCATCGTCACCCCTCCCTGAGAAATCTGTTGCGCGCATTGTAACTATCATTCCTCCTCTCATGGCGCTCCTCGGCGGAATCGACCTCGGCTCTTTCACCACGGACAGCTACGTGGCCTGGCTGGAGGACGGCCATTTCCTCCTGGAGACGTACCGGCCCACGCGCCAGCGGCCGCTCCCGGAGACCCCGGGAGGCTGGCCGCCCGCCTATGTAGGGATTGATGGGCCGCAGGGCCTTCCCGAGACCGGCGAACGGCGGAGGCGGGAGTGCGACCGCCTGGCGCAGACGCCCACCCGCGTGCTGCCTCGCACCCGGGCCGAGCTGACCGGCTGGCGCCTCTACCGTCCGTTCGTCGAGGCGGGGGTGGAGGTCTTCTGGTCGATCCACGAGAAGGAGATCGCTTCGATCCTCGGCCTCGTCCCCGTGCCGGACGGCACCGGGACGGTCTTCGAGACGTATCCGCGCTACGTCCTCCTCCAGCTCTGGGGAGAGCGCCCGCCCTCCAAGCGCCGTCACCCCGCGGAGTATGTGGGCTTCGTCTGGGAGCGCCTGCGCCGGGCGGGCTACTCCTGCGCCAGCCCTGTCGAGCGTCCGGACCACGTAGACGCAATGCTCTGCGCCCTGGCCGCCGAGGCCTGTCTCCATGCCGACGGCCTCCCCGGCGGCACGGTCGGCCTGCCGCCCGTGGTGGATGAAGGTGAGCGCGTGATCCGCGAAGGCTTTATCGTCGCACCAGCTAGTCTATAATCCCGCGAGAAAGCTTCTGTCGCAGTAACGGAGATGGTGGTGGTCGCAAATTGCGACCACCTCCCGGCGCGTGTTTGAGATCGCATTTTGCGACCTCAAGTTCCAGGAGGGGGTATGACGAAAAGCGGCACGCGAAGCAGCGGACGAAGGAAACCGGCGACGACGACCAGCGCCCTGGCGTTGATTCCCGCCGAGCGGGTGGAGCGCTCGATCCTGACCCTCCGGGGCCAGAGGGTGATCCTGGACTCCGATCTCGCGGCGCTCTTTGGCGTCACCACCAAGCGGCTCAACGAGCAGGTGCGGCGCAACCGGGACAGGTTCCCGCCGGACTTCATGTTTCAGCTCTCGCAGGAGGAGTTCGCGGACTTGAGGTCGCAATTTGCGACCTCAAGTTGGGGCGGCCGCCGCATACCCCCCTTCGCCTTTACCGAGCACGGGGCCATCATGGCGGCCAACGTCCTCAACTCCCAGAGGGCGGTGCACGCGAGCGTGATGGTCGTCCGCGCCTTCGTGCGCCTGCGGGAGATCCTGGCCGCCCACGGCGACCTGGCCCGCAAGCTGGAGGAGTTGGAGAAGAGGTACGACGGCCAGTTCCAGCAGGTCTTCGCGGCGCTCCGTGCCCTGATGAAACCCCTGGAAGCTCCCCGGAAGAAGAGGATCGGATTCAGCGAGCCAACTTGAGGTCGCAATTTGCGACCTCAAGTTTCAGACCCGTGCCTGCAGCTCGAGCTGCACCAGCCGCATGAAGTCCTGGGCGTTGGTCACCACCCCGAAGGCCTGGTGGGTGCCGCGGTCCTTCAGCTTGCCGACCACGAACTCGGTCTGGTCGACGCAGATCGTGGTGATCTCCGAGATCGTGCCGTCCGGCCGCACGCAGAAGGTCGGGAGCATGTTGCCCGCCGCGATGGCGTGCAGGGCGGTGGCCACCATCACCACCATGGTGGCGCGGGACGTCAGCTCGCGCATGGCCTCCTGCGAGTCCAGGGCCGAGGGGATCGTCTCCGGCAGCGGGCCGTCGTCGCGGATGGAGCCCGCGAGGACGTAGGGGGTGTCGGTCACCGTCAGGGCGTGCATGATGCCCCCGGCGAGGCGGCCGGAGTCCACCAGCGCCCGGATCGAGCCCGTCTTCTTGACCTCGTTGATGGCCCGCATGTGCACGCTGTGGCCCCCCGCCGTGCCGGAGCCGTCCGCCAGCATGCCCAGGGTGGTGCCGAAGAGCGAGGCCTCGACGTCGTGGACCCCGACCGCGTTGCCCGTGATCACGCCGTGGCAGAAGCCGTTGTGGATCAGCCACTCCATGGCGATCCTCCCCCGCGCGTGCACCAGCGCCGGGCCGATCACCCAGAGGATGAAGCCGCCGTCGCCGCGGTTCTTCACGAACTCCCGGAAGATGGCGTCGTAGTTGACCGGTTTCTCGCGGCTCACCTCCGAGGCCATGAACGCGAACGCCTCGGGGATGTGCGTGTCGTCCACCTCGCCCTGGAAGCCGCGGTCCCAGACCAGCACCCCCTCCGAGCCGTCCTCGGCCGAGGCGACGGCCACCAGGTCTCCCTTGCGGACGAGGCGGAACTCCTTGACGACCAGCCGCTCCGTAGCCGGGTCCCAGACCAGGTGGGAGTCCATGCGCGGCCGCTCGGGCATGCGCCACCGGCCGGCGATCTTGACGTAGGTGGGATGGTTGGTCGTGGACATGAAGCCGTCCGGCAGCACGGTGTCCGCCGGAGAGGGCTCGAACCGGCACTCGGACGCGGCGAGGAGACGCGGGTTGAAGAAATCGGGTTCGCGGTACATTGCGGCGCATCCTAGCCAACCCGGAAGGGAGCGGCAAGGGAGCCGGATTCGGCATGTATTTTGCGTTGTCAGCCTCGCCGGGAGGACGCGCCATGCCGCGAGCGATCTGGAAAGGGAGCATCAGCTTCGGTCTCGTCAACATCCCGGTGGGCCTGTACTCGGCGGAGAGCCGCGACGAGGTCCAGCTTCCACATGCTGGACCGCAAGAACGAAGAGCCGCATCCACTTCAAGCGGGTCAACGAGGAGACCGGCAAGGAGGTAGCCTGGGAGGAGACCGTCACGCGGCTACGAGTTCGAGTCCGGCCAGTACGTGATCCTCTCCGACGAGGACCTCAAGCGCGCCAGCCCCCGAGGAGACCCAGACCATCGACATCGTCGACTTCGTGGACCTCGACGAGATCAGCCCCGCTCTACTTCGACAAGCCCTACTACCTGGGTCCCGACAAGAAGGGGGGACGGGCCTACGCCCTGCTGCGCGAGATCCTGCGGCGCACCAACAAGGTGGGGATCGCCAAGGTGGTGATCCGCACCCAGCAGTACCTCGCCGCCGTGGTGGCCCGCGGGGACGTGCTGACGCTGGAGCTCCTGCGCTACGCTCACGAGCTGCGCGATCCCGGCGAGCTCGACGTCCCGAGCGGCAAGCAGGGGGTCTCCGAGCGGGAGCTGGAGATGGCCGAGCGCCTCGTCGAAGGGATGGTCGAGGCCTGGGACCCCGAGAAGTACAAGGACGACTACCGCAAAGACCTCATGAAGATGATCAAGGAGCGGGTCGAGGCCGGAGAGCTCGAAGCCTCGTCTCAACCCGCTCCCAAGCCGGAGAAGGCGCGAAGCAACGTGGTCGACCTGATGGCCCTCCTCAAGCAGAGCGTCGAGGGGGCCGGCGAACGGAAACCGGCTGGCCGCGCGAAGAAGAAGGCGGCGCCGAAGAAGGCCGCGGCCAAGAAGCCCGCCCGCAAGCCCGCCAAGAAGGCTCCCGCCAGGAAGTCGGCCGCCAAGCGGAAGAGCGCCTGATCCCGGGAGAGCCATGGCCCTCGAGGAATACAAGCGCAAGCGGGACTTCAAGGCCACCCCCGAGCCTGCAGGCAAGGTCAAGAAGACCAAGGGAAGCTCCTTCGTCATCCAGAAGCACGCCGCGACCCGGCTCCACTACGACTTCCGCCTGGAGATGGAGGGGGTGCTGCGGAGCTGGGCCGTGCCCAAGGGGCCGAGCCTCGACCCCGGCGAGAAGCGGCTGGCCGTCCACGTCGAGGACCACCCCCTGGACTACGGCGATTTCGAGGGGATCATCCCCAAGGGGCAGTACGGCGGCGGCACGGTTCTGCTCTGGGACCGCGGCACCTGGACCCCCGAGGGCGATCCGGTCGCGGGCTACAAGAAAGGGCACCTCAAGTTCCGCCTGGATGGCGAGAAGCTCCACGGCGGCTGGCACCTGGTGCGGATGCAGCGGCCGGCAGGCGGGCGAGAACAAGGAGAACTGGCTGCTGTTCAAGGAGGACGACGAGTGGGCCGTGCCCGGCAGCGGCGAAGCCGTCGTCGAGGAGTACCCTGCAGAGCGTCGACGACCGGCCTCACCATCGAGGAGATCGCCGCCGACCCCGACCGCGTCTGGCAGTCGAACCGTCCGGAGAAGGCCAAGACTTTCAAGCAGAAGGTCGCCGCCAAGGCCGCCCGTGCGCCCTCCCCTCCCGCCATCGATCCGGCGGCGATCTCCGGCGCGCGCAAGGCGAAGATGCCCTCCGGGATCGAGCCCCAGCTCGCCACGCTGGTCGAGGAGGTCCCGCACGGCCGGCGAGTGGATCCACGAGATCAAGTTCGACGGCTACCGCGTCCTCTGCGAGATCCGCGACGGCAAGGCGGCCCTCCTCACCCGCAACGGCAAGGACTGGACCGACCGCTTCGGTCCCGTGGCCCGCGAGGCGGCGGAGCTGCCCGTGCGCGAGGCGATCCTGGACGGCGAGGTCGTGGTCCTGGAGCCCAACGGCACCACCAGCTTCCAGGCCCTCCAGAACGCCCTGTCCGAGAACCGGCAGGACGACCTCGTCTTCTTCGCCTTCGACCTTCTCTATCTCGACGGCTACGACCTGAGGAAGGCCGCGCTCACTCGACCGCAAGGAGGCCTTGACCCGCCTTCTCGAAGGACGGCAGGGGGCCCTCCGCCTGGGCGACCACGTGGAGGCCGACGGCGAAGCCTTCTTCGCCAGGCCTGCAAATTCGGCCTGGAAGGGATCATCTCCAAGCGGGCCGACCAGCCCTACCGTTCCGGCCGCAACAAGGACTGGCTCAAGGTGAAGTGCCTGAAGCGCCAGGAATTCGTCATCGTGGGCTTCACCGATCCCGAGAAGTCCCGGGTGGGCTTCGGCGCCCTGCTGCTGGCCGTGAACCAGGGCAAGGACCTCGTCTTCGCCGGCAAGGTCGGCACCGGCTTCAACGACAAGACGCTCCGCGAGCTGCGCAAGCGGCTGGAGAAGATGGAGACGACCAAGCCGGCGTTCAAGAACGCCCCCCGGGGCGCCGAGGCCCGGCGCAGCCACTGGGTCAGGCCGGAGCTGGTCGGGGAGGTCGCCTTCACCGAGTGGACGCGGGACGGCATCCTGCGCCACCCTACGTTCCAGGGACTGCGGGAGGACAAAAGCCCGGAGGAGATCGTGCGCGAAGAGCCCCAGGCCGCCCCGCCGGAGGCTGAAGCCGTTCCGGTGAAGAAGTCCGCGGCGAAGAAGGCCGCCGCGCCCAAGGCCGGCCCCAAGCCGCCCATCCGCCCAGCTCCGGAACAAGCTCCAGTAACTCGCCAGACCGGGAGCAAGAAGGCGTCCGAGATCGAAGGCGTCCGCTTCACCAGCCTGGACCGGGTCCTCTACCCGGAGCAGGGACTGACCAAGCTGGACCTCGCCGTCTACTACTCCCGCGTGGCCGAATGGATCCTCCCCCACCTCAAAGACCGCCCCCTCACCCTGGTGCGCTGCCCCGCAGGCCGGTCCCAGCAGTGCTTCTTCCAGAAGCACGTCAACGACACCGTGCCGGCCGCCATCCACCGGGTCGACGTGGGCGATGACGAGCCCTACGGCACCCTCAGCGATCTCAAGGGGCTGCTCACGCTGGTGCAGATGGGGGTCCTGGAGATCCACATCTGGGGCGCGCACAAGGACAAGATCGAGCAGCCGGACTACGTGGTCTTCGACCTCGACCCCGACGAGGGGCTCGACTGGCAGCGGGTGGTCGAGGGCGCTCTCCTGGTCCGCGACTTCCTGGGCGAGTTGGGCCTGACGACGTTCCTCAAGACCACGGGCGGCAAGGGGCTCCACGTGGTGTTCCCCCTCACCCGGCGCGACGATTGGGACGAGGTCAAGGAGTTCACCAAGGCCGTGGCCGAGGTCATCGTCGCGGCCGACCCGGACCGCTACACCTCCAAGATCCCCAAGGCCAGCCGCAAGGGCCGAGATCTTCATCGACTACCTGAGAAACGGCCGGGGCGCGACCTCCATCAGCGCCTACTCCACCCGCGCCCGGCCGGATGCGCCCGTCTCCGCCCCCCTGTTCTGGGAAGAGCTGGAAACGGGCGTGCGCGGCAACACCTACACGATCCGCAACATCTTCGAGCGCCTCGAAAGCCTCCCTTCCGATCCCTGGGCGGACTTCCACAAGACCCGCCAGTCGATCACCGCCGCGATGAAAAAGGCCGTCGGGATGAAGTAGGAACGGTCCTTGCACAACCCGGGGTCGACCCGATGAGAGGACCCCGATGAGAATTCCAAAAAGAACTTTCCCCTATATCTCTGTCTTTCTTATCGCCGCCCTCGCGGGCTGCGAAAAAGATAAATCTATCCCCCCCGAGGTGAGCCAGCTCCTGCGTCAGACGGTGAAGGTGAAGGCCCTCCCCGCCTCGCTCAAGGACCAGAAGGAGCTTCAGAAGGCCTGGAGCGAGATGGGCGGCTTCTACGCCAAGCGCGGTTTCCAGCCCGCGTGGTTCACCCCGGACGGGCTGCGGCCCCAGGCCGCGGAGCTGATCCAGGCCATTCCCGCCCTCGGAGCGGACGGTCTCGAGATCCGCCGGTATCAGCCGGCGCGCCTGCAAGCCCTGGTCGACGAGATGAAGGAGACGAAGTCCTTCGACGATCCCGAAACCCAGCGCCGGCTGGTGGACCTGGACGTGGAGCTGACCTACACCTATCTCAGCCTGGCGACCCACCTGGCCAACGGCAGGCTGCAGCCCGAAAAGCTGCGCGTCGAGTGGTACACCAAGCCGCGCAACGTCGATCTGGACGCCCGGCTGGGCCAGGCCGTGGCGGCGGAAGACGCGGGCGAGATCGTCAGGATCCTGCGCAGCCTCACCCCGCCTCATCCCGACTACCAGCGTCTCGCCCAGGCGCTCGCCGCCCATCGGGCCATCGCGGCGAAGGGCGGCTGGGGCACGGTGCCGGCCGGACCGGACCTGGAGAAGGACGACCGCGGCCCCCGGGTGGCGGCGCTGCGCCACAGGCTGTCGATTCCCGGCGGGGACGTCTTCGACGCGGCCCTCGCCGCCGCCGTTTCCCGCTTCCAACAGAGGCACGGCCTGGAGGTCACGGGCAAGGTGGACGAAGGATACCCTGGCGGAGCTCAACGTGCCCGTCCAGGACCGCATCCGCCAGATCCAGGTCAACATGGAGCGCTGGCGCTGGCTGCCGGGCACCTTCGGCGACCGCTACATCCTGGTCAACGTCCCCGAGTTCAGGCTGGACCTCTTCGAGGGCGGGCAAGCCGGTCTAGACGATGCGGGTGGTGGTGGGCAAGGAGCAGAGCCGCACGCCGGTGTTCAGCGACAAGATGACCTACCTGGAGCTGAACCCGGCCTGGAACATCCCCGACTCCATCGCGCGAGGAGGAGATCCTGCCGAAGCTGGCCAGCGACCCCGGCTACCTGGCCAGCCACAACATGGAGGTGGTCGCGGACTCGAACAACCGCCTGCGCCAGCGCCCCGGGCCCGACAACCCCCTGGGCCAGATCAAGTTCATGTTCCCGAACGAGTTCGACATCTACCTGCACGACACGCCGGCGGACCACCTCTTCAGCAGGACCGAGCGGGATTTCAGCCACGGCTGCATCCGCCTGGAGAAGCCCGTCGAGCTGGCGAACATCCTGCTCAAGGGGGATCCCGAAGTGGACGCCGGAGACGCTCCAGGCGGCCATCGACTCGGGCGAGCAGAAGACCATCACGCTCGAGCGGCCGCTGCCCGTCCACATCCTCTACTTGACCGCCTGGGTGGAGCCGGACGGCGCCGTGCAGTTCCGCAAGGACATCTACGGCCACGACGAGCGGCTTGAAAAGGCCCTCGCCGAGGAGCCGCCGGTGTGGATCGATCCGCAGGCCCTGCGCGGGGAGGTGCGGGCGGCGAAGTAGGAGTCAGTCTCGGGGCGCCGAGGGCGTCAGGACCGGCGCCCTCGCGTCCACCCAACTCTTGATCACGGTGGACAGCAGGATGACCGCCCCGCCCGCCATCGACCACGCCCCCGGCCGCTCGCCGTGGACCATCCAGGCCCAGACCGGGTTCAGCACGGGCTCCAGCAGCAGCAGCAGCGAGGCCTCGAAGGCGCCCACCTTTTCGAGCCCCCGGAGGAGGAAGACGTAGGCCAGGGAGATCTGGAAGACCCCCAGGACGGCCACCAGGAGCCAGTCCGTGGGGCCGGACGGCCCCAACGGCAGGGCCATGGGCAGGCACCCCAGGGCGGCGAACACGTTGCCCCAGAAGGCCGCGGTAGGTCCCCACGATTCGCCCCCTCTCCCCAGGTCCCGCAATCCCATGATGGTCAACGCCCAGGCGACGCCGGACGCCAGGGCCAGGACGTTGCCCAGCTTCGGGTTCGGAGCCGTGGCCGAGACCGGGTCGAAGCCCACGAAGAAGAGCCCGAGGCCGAGCGCCAGGACCACCATGAAGACCACGTCGCGGGCGCGGATCTTCTCGTGCAGCAGCCAGGGGGAGAGGAGCAGGACGTAGAGGGGCGCCGTGGATTGCAGGAAGATGGCGCTCGCCGACGTCGTCGTCTTGTTCGCCAGCACGAACAGGATCATGGTCAAGGCGTAGGCCACGCCGATGCCGAGCACCTTCAGGGTGGGCCGGCGCCGCACCTCGCGCAGCAGGAGGAACAGGGTCGCCGCCGCCACGAACGAGCGGAAGCTCGCCACCTGCCATCCCGTGAAGTGGACCGCCTTGATCAGCGCCCCGCCCGAGGAGAACAGCGCGGCGGCCGCCAGGACCTCCAGGCGCGAGACGAGCGGGGTGCGGTGGGAAGGGGGCATGGGTGAGAGATCTTATATGGAGCGGCGTGCCCTTCGAGCCCTCACCACCCCTCTCCCGGTGAGGGAGGGTGGGAGGGGTCGGGAGAGGGGCCGGGGGTGAGGGTTCGTCCTTGCCCCCCGCCCGCCCCCTGAGCTAGCCTGTTTTCCTGATGCCTGACCCACAACGCAAGATCTTCGTCCTCGACACCTCGGTCATCCTCTATGACTTCAATGCCTTGCAGAACTTTCAGGAGCACGACGTAGCGATCCCCATCACCGTGCTCGAAGAGCTGGACCAGTTCAAGAAGGGCAACTCGGTCCTCAATCTCCAGGCCCGGGAGTTCATCCGCCAGCTCGATAAACTGTCGAGCCACAACATGCTCCACGAGTGGATCCCCCTCGACGGACCGGCCCGCGGCAAATTCCGGGTCCTCACCGAGGAAGGCGGCGGCCGGATCGACACCGGCGAGGTCTTCGGCTCCCGCAAGGCCGACCACCGCATCCTCAACGCCGCCCTCGGCCTCGCCCAGTCCGAGCCGGAGCGCAAGATCATCCTGGTCAGCAAGGACGTCAACCTCCGCCTCAAGGCCCGCGCCCTGAACCTGCCGGCCGAGGACTACGAGACCGTCAAGATCAAGGACGCCGCCCACCTCCCCAAGGGCAAGGACGAGGTCGAGATCCTGGACGGCGGCGTCATCGACCGCCTCTACCAGGAGGAGTGGGTCCCCGTCGAGGAGGTCCTCCAGGAGCGCCCGGCCAGCAACCACTACTACATCCTGCGCAGCGGCTCGAAGTCGGCCCTCGCCTACTTCAACCCGCGGCTCGACCGCATCGAGCGGGTGGTCAAGCCGATCGCCTACGGCATCTCCCCCCGCAACGCCGAGCAGACCTTCGCCATGCACGCCGTCCTCAACCAGGACGTGCCGCTGGTCACCCTCTCCGGCGCGGCGGGCACCGGCAAGACCCTGGTCGCCCTGGCCGGAGCCATGGAGCAGCGGCGGCACTTCCGCCAGATCTACCTCGCCCGCCCCATCGTCCCCCTCTCCAACCGCGACATCGGCTACCTGCCGGGGGACATCAACTCCAAGATCAACCCCTTCATGCAGCCGCTCTGGGACAACCTGGGGATCATCAAGAACCAGTTCGACGAGAAGGAGCGGGAGTACAAGAAGGTCGACGAGATGGTGGAATCCGAGAAGCTCCACATCGTGCCGCTGGCCTACATCCGCGGCAGGAGCCTCTCGAACGTCATCTTCATCGTGGACGAGGCGCAGAACCTCACGCCGCACGAGGTCAAGACCATCATCACCCGCGCCGGCGAGCGCACCAAGATCATCCTCACCGGCGACATCTTTCAGATCGACACGCCTTACCTGGACGCGAACAGCAACGGCCTCTCCTACCTGATCGACCGCATCCGGGGAAACCCGCTGTACGCGCACGTCAACCTGGAGAAGGGAGAGCGTTCGGCGCTGGCCAATCTGGCGAGCATGATGCTGTAAGGGTCCTCACTCCGGGGTGGGGTGAGGACTCCGGTCCGGTTTTTGCACACCGGACTCTCCGAAGTACCAACGGGGTCTGGCCTTCCAGACCAGCCCGAATTCCCCGGTCGCCGCGGAGAGGATCCGCTCCATCGCCTCGTCCACGGAGTCCGTGAACAGGAGACGTTCGCAATCCGCGGGTAAAATCGTCCCTTCACCGACCATACGATGGCAAATGAACTCCTGAAGCGGTTGCCAGTAGTCGGTTCCCATCAGGATCAGCGGGAAGTTGCGGATCTTTCCCGTCTGGATCAGGGTGGCGCACTCGAAGATCTCGTCCATGGTGCCGAAGCCGCCGGGCAGCACCACGAAGGCGTACGAGTATTTGACCAGCATCACCTTGCGGACGAAGAAGTAGCGGAACTCGATCCAGCGGTCGAGGTAGGGGTTCGGCTTCTGCTCCTGGGGCAGGACGATGTTGCAGCCGATGGAGCAGGCTCCGACGTCCTTGGCGCCCCGGTTGGCGGCTTCCATGATGCCCGGTCCGCCGCCGGTCATGACCGTGAAGCCGGCGCGGCCCAGCCGTTGTCCCACCTCGCGGGCCATACCGTAATACCGGTGGTCCCCCTTGAATCGGGCCGAGCCGAACACGGTGACGCACGGCCCCACGAAGTGCAGGCCCCGGATGCCCCGGATGAAATCGGTGCCGACGCGGACCACCCGCGCCAGCTCCGCGGTCCGGCTCTTGGGACCCTCCAGGAACTGCCCGTCCTCCGCGAGCTCCGTGCCCTTGCCCCAGCGCGGCGGCTCGCCGCTCTGCGCCGCCGCCTCGACCTCGACCTGGGGCGCGGGGCCGGGAGCCTTGTCGGGTTGAACTTTTTCCATGCCCGTCAGATTAGCAAAGGGCTTGCCCTGATTCTCCTCCTGGCCTTGGGGGTCGCCGGCTCCCTGCCCGCCCGGCAGGCGGAGCCGCCGCAGCAGCGCTTCCCCAACGTGGTGATCCTCACCATCGACACCCTGCGCGCCGACCGGCTCTCCTCCTACGGCTACCGCCGGCCCACGTCGCCCAACATCGACCGGCTGCTGAACGGCGGCGCCCGTTTCACCCAGGCGCGTACCGTCGAGCCGCTGACCAACCCGGCGATGTGCTCGATGTTCACCTCCCTCTACCCCCACGAGCACGGCGGCACCCGCAACGGCCTGCGCATGAACCCGAATCTGCCGTCCATGGCCCGGGTGCTGGACCGCCGGGGCTACCGCAGCGCCGCCTTCGTCGGCAACTGGACCCTCAAGAACCGCATCTCCGGCCTCGGCGAACACTTCGAGCGCTACGACGAGGTCTTCACCCGCAAGCGCTGGCTCGGCATGTTCAAGGGCGAAGCCACCGCCGAGGACCTCACCGACAGCGCCCTCGCCTGGCTGGAGGAGACGCGCAAGAACCCGCGCCACCCCTTCCTGCTCTGGGTCCACTACGTCGAGCCGCACGCTCCCTACCGCCTCCAGGAGGACTTCGCGGGGCGGCTGGGCGTCAAGACCCAGGGCGAGGTCTCCCGGGACGACCGTTACGACACCGAGATCGCCTTCACGGACCACCACCTGGGGCGGCTGCTCCAGGTCTTCGAGCGCGACCCCGCCCTCAAGGCCAACACCATCATCCTTTTCGCCGCCGATCACGGCGAGAGCCTGGGCGAGCACGGCTTCTGGGGACATGGGCGCAACCTCCACGAGCCGGGTCTGCACATCCCCTTGGGAGTGGTCTGGTCCGGCAAGATCCGCCCCGGCACGATCGTCGGCGCTCCAGCCCTGAACATCGACGTGGCCCCCACGATCCTGGGCCTGACCGGGCTGCCGTCCCCCGAAGGCTTCAAGGGCCTCGACTGGACTCCCATGCTCCTCCGGGGCGCCCAGCAGCCCTACGACCGCGTCACCTGGTTCCAGGCGCACAAGGGGGCGGTGCTCTCCGCCCAGGAAGCCCACGGCGCCCGCCGCAACGGGCTGCTGGAGGTCGGGATCCTGGCGGACGGACGCAAGGAGATCTTCCGCGTCTCCGAGCGCCAGCTCAACCTGTTCGACCTCACCCGGGACCCGCGCGAGCTCAAGAGCCTGGCCCGCAAGGGCGGCCGCGCCTCCGAGCGCCTCCACGAGTGGATGGCCTCCGTCCAGAAAGGCCTCATCGCCGCCGACCGCCTCGGACCGGCCGAGGTCGACCCCGAAAACGCGGAGCAGTTGCGGGCGCTGGGGTACGTCCACTAGAGCCCTCACCACCCCGGCCAAGGAGAACACGGACGAACAAGGACCCACAAGGACGAGCACGGCATCCTCGTTCGTCTGTGCTCGCCGTGCCCGTCCGTGTTGTCCGTGTCCCCTGGGTGGGGGTAGGGGGGAGTGAGGGCCATCTGCTATCTTTCGCACCCTTGGAGGCACCGAACGTGGCAGGCAACCTCAAACCGATCTTCCTGCTGGCCGACAGCCAGCTCCTCTTCTGGCGCGACGAGGACGGCCAGCGCTTCCTCGAGCGCGCCCGGGCGCTGATCGAGGCCGAATCCCCCGGCAATTCACCCAAGGCCGCCTATCTCGGCGCCTCGAACGGCGACGCTCCCGAGTTCTTCGACCTATTCGTAGCCGCCATGGCCGAGATCCGCATCAACGACTGCCGCCATGTCCCGGCCCGGCCTTCCAACGAAGACTTCGCCTTCCTCAACGAGGCCGCCCTCATCCTCCTCTCCGGCGGCGACGTGAAGCGGGGATGGCAGGCGTTCCAGGAATCCGGTGTGAAGGAAAAGATCGCCGAACGCTACTACGCCGGCGCGATCCTCGTCGGCGTCTCGGCCGGCGCCGTGCAGCTCGGCCTCAAGGGCTGGGACGAAGGCGAGGTCTTCGACACCCTCAGCCTCGTGCCCTTCGTCGTGGACGTCCACGACGAGCCCAACTGGACGGGGCTCCAGCGCTCCCTTCCCCAGGCCGGCGAGCACGCCCGCGGCTTCGGCATCCCCAGCGGGGCCGGCGCCCTCTACCATCCCGACTACTCCGTCGAGCCCGTCCGGTCTCCCCTCACGGAGATGGAGCGCTCCGAGTCCGGCTTGCGCCAGTCGCTCCTCATGCCGGGAGCCGGCGAGACGCCGGAAGGCGATGAGGCGGCGCGGGTGATGAGCCAGGAAGAGCTGGTCGAGCGCGTCCTGCAGGACCTCGGCCCGCCCGGCTCGGACGACGACGACCCGGTCAACTGATCCCGCGATGAAGCTCTACGCGATCGCCGACCTGCACCTCCGCTACGAGGTGACCCGGCAGGCCCTTCGGGACCTCCGTCCGCATCCCTACGACTGGCTCATCCTGGCGGGGGACGTGGGCGAGACCGAAGAACACCTCCGCTTCGCCCTGGCGGTCCTCTCCGAGCGCTTCGCCCGCCTCCTCTGGGTGCCCGGAAACCATGATCTCTGGACGATCCCGACGCGGTCGGATGACCTGCGCGGACAGGCCAAATACGAGCGTCTCGTAAAGATCTGCCGCGAGTTCGGCGTCCTCACCCCCGAGGACCCCTACGTGGTCTGGCCGGGCGAAGGCGGCCCCCGCGTCCTGGCGCCGACTTTCATTCTCTACGACTACACCTTCCGCCCGGACGAGATCCCGGTCGAGAAGGCCGTGGAATGGGCCGCGGAGGAGAACCTGCTCTGTTCGGACGAGGTCCTGCTGCACTCGGACCCCTTCCCGACGAAATCCGACTGGTGCCACGAGCGGGTCCGTCTGACCGAGCCGCGCCTGGCCGAAGCGGCCGCCCGGGGTCCGGTGGTGATCGTCAACCACTTCCCGCTGCGCCAGGACCTGGCGGTGCTGCCGCGCATCCCCCGCTTCTCCATCTGGTGCGGCACCCGCCTGACCGAGGACTGGCATCTCCGCTACCGCGCCGAGGCGGTCATCTTCGGCCACCTCCACATCCGCGCCACCCACCACCGCGACGGCGTCCGCTTCGAGGAGGTCTCGCTGGGCTATCCCCAGAACTGGACCCCGGAGCTAGGGATCGAGCCTTACCTGCGGCAGATCCTTCCCGATCCGCACGACACGCCGGCGGAGGCGATTCCTTTGGAAGGATCGACGTATAGGCCGCAGGGGTGAGGGCTCGTCTTCACGCGCCAGTTGTAGCCGCCTCTCGACAAGTTGCGTTAGAAGAGCATCATAGCGCCCAATGGCCGGGCGAAAGCAGAGCAAAGAGACGGACAAGGCCACCGTTTTGGCGGCGATTGGACCGAGAAGAAACTCGAGATCCTCAAGCGGTATCTCGGGGCGTACACGACTGCTCTCAAGAAACAGCCATTCAGGATCGCCTACATCGATGCTTTCGCGGGTACAGGTTACCGCACTATGGAGCAGCCCGAAGAGGACGGGAACCCGCTTTTCCCAGACCTCGCCGACGAAGCTTCTCAGGAACTCTTGGAGGGATCGGCACGAATCGCACTCAAAGTCGAGCCTCGATTCGACCGCTACATCTTCATCGAAAGAGATAGCAACCACTGCGAGCAACTGGAGGGCCTACGCCAAGAGTTCCCCCATCTGGCGAAGGACATCAAGATTCGGCAAGGCGACGCGAACGTGGTGATCCAGGATCTCTGCAGTAAGGACTGGACCACTCGTCGAGCAGTCCTGTTTCTTGATCCCTATGGCATGCAGGTGGAGTGGCGAACCATCCAGCAAGTGGCGGAGACTGGAGCAATCGACCTGTGGCTCTTGTTCCCCCTGGGGATCGGAGTCAATAGGATGCTACCCCGCAGCGGAAAGTTTCCGGAGGGCTGGCGTCAACGCCTCAACATCTTTCTGGGTACAGAAGATTGGTATGATGCATTCTACAAGACCGAGATGATTCCAAGCCTCTTTGGAGATCATCAGACAATGAGGGTAAAGGCGGGAATCGAAGCGATTGGAGACTACTTCGTCGAGCGGCTTAAAAGTATCTTTCCTGGAGTCGCCCAGAAGCCCGCCATCCTTACGAACTCAGCGAACTGTCCTCTTTACCTGTTCTGCTTTGCGGTAGGTAGTCCCAATCCAAGGGCTCAAGGGATCGCACTGAACATCGCAGAAGACATCTTGAAGAAATTCTGAGCCATGGCTGTCAACACCTCCATCGAATGGACCGAATCCACCTGGAACCCTGTCACGGGCTGCACCAAAATCAGCCAAGGCTGCAAGTTCTGCTACGCCGAGCGGATGGCCGAGCGCCTCCAGGCAATGGGCCAAGCGAATTATCGGAACGGATTCGAATTGACGTTGCAGCCGCAGATGCTGGATCTGCCGCTACAGTGGAAGCGGCCGCAGTCGATCTTCGTCAACTCAATGAGCGACCTGTTCCACAAGGATGTTCCTCTGGACTATATCCAACGCGTGTTCGACGTCATGCGCCGGGCGAGTTGGCACCGCTTCCAGGTGCTGACCAAGAGGGCCGACCGGCTGGCCGAGTTGGACCCGCATCTCGAATGGTCCGACAACGTTTGGATGGGAGTCAGCGTCGAGAATTCGAAGCACGTCGATAGGATCGATGACCTGCGGCGGACCGACGCGCGGATCAAGTTCCTCTCCCTGGAGCCCCTCATCGGTCCTCTACCGAACCTGAACCTCCAGGGTATCGACTGGGCCATTGTCGGCGGGGAATCCGGACCCAAGGCGCGCCCGGTCCAAGCGGCTTGGATCCTCGACATCCGCGACCAGTGCCAGCGGGCTGGCGTGGCGTTCTTCTTTAAACAGTGGGGCGGAAAGAACAAGAAGAAGTCCGGACACCTGCTCGAGGGCCGGACATGGGACGAGATCCCCTCCCGTTCTTCCGCATTGCGCTGAGGAAGGGGGCGACCGCACCCCCGTATGCGGTCGCCCATGTTGGTGGGTCACTACAAACTTCAATTGTCAAAGATCCCTACGCGGCGCCATACCGATGGCGGCGCGCCAGATTTATAACGCTAAGAATTACAGGTTGAAGATCGGACCGAGCTCAGCGGTCTGATTCGCGGGCAGGCAATTCCCGAACGGTCATGATCTTTCTCCTGTCTGATTGATTGAGGGGGATTATCCCGATCCCTGATCCTCAACCGTGCCCCGACTATACGCACGGCTCTGAGTGGACGTCAAGATCCCAACCGGAGAAATCACTTCAAAAGATCAGTTGCCTCGCCAAAAAAGTCATTTGCGCGGCCCAAAGACTTTTGGGGAGGAGGCAAAGGTCTTTTGGCTCCGCAAAAAGTCAATTGGAAGATATTATTGATCAATAGGCGTTGGAAGAGCCTTGCGTCCCGGCTCAAATGATCTTTATGCTCTTCTCCGGAGCCAGTTCCGCAGCGGAAAGAACAAATCCCGGAGCAAAAGCCTTTTTGGCGAGCGGCCAGACTCTTTTCCGGTAGGAAAAAATCTTTGGAGTCTCCCTATTGCGGTTTTATCTCGGGGAATAAGACTTTCCCCGAC
>CAVXIV010000009.1:0-100726 GCA_963761805.1 uncultured Acidobacteriota bacterium
ACATCACCATCGACACGGTCAACCGGTGCAGCCCGCGCACGGTCGCCACGATCGTCAACACCCCGGCGAACGCCACCTATTTCGCGGACGGCGGCACGGGTCTGGCGAGCAACTCGAACGTGCTCTGGGGCGACTACTACTATGTCAGCTCCAAGCGGAACACTGCTGACAGTCAGACGGCTGTCGCCATCGTGGCCGACGCGGACGTCTTCCAGCCCGGGGACTACACCTTCTACGGCCGCTACAACGGCTTCGACTCCCGGGACAACCGCGCGCCGCTCTCCAGCCTCTACTACGCCCGCTACATCGACGGCGGCACCTTCTCCGGCGGCACCGACCTGCTGGTCTGGCGGGACAACCGCCGGACCGGCGCGGCGACCCGCGGCTGCGGCGCCGCCCCCGACTGGGCGCCTCTGGGCGAGCTCCAGCTCATCGTCTTCGACGAAGAGGAGAACCCGGCGGAGATCCCGAAGAGCAACGCCTTCCCGCTGGCGACGCAGAGGGTGCACGTCGGCGGCCCGTCGCTGCCGGTCGCCCAGCCCTTCGGCTGGCTGATGTTGGACCTCTGGCACAGCGACTCCACCCACGCCCAGGCCTGGGTGAGCCTCATCATGAGCGCCGAGGGCCGCTTCAGCACCGGACACGAGGCCATCCGGGCGGACGACCTCTGCAACTTCGGGTTGTAGGAAGAAAAAGCAAGGACCTAGGCGTTGTCCGGGACTTCGCCCGGAAACGTGGCCCCTATCGGGGCAGCCGAAGGCGGCCGGATGAGGTATCCTGAAGGCGGAACTTCTGGTGACTTGGGAGGTCGGGATGATTCCGGAAGACCCTTTCAGCCGATACTATGCCGAGTTTTTAGAGGATGCCTACGATGTCGTGGACCGGCTGGTGCTCAATGCCTACTTTCCTCTGGGCCAATCGCCTGGAGGGTTTCGTACTTGGTGGCGCCGTCTGCAGGGTGGTGACGAGGACCTCGACAACGCCCATCTGATGCGGCTGGCAGGCCGCTTTTCCCGGCGGTTGCGGGGTTGGGCTAAAAAGAAGGGTGTTCCGGTGGTGGACTGCGCGGCTGGCGAGCGCAAGAGCGAGATCGCGGCGGAGTATTTACCCGCCGATGCGAGCTTTCGGGGCATCTTTGTAGTGCTGGTCGGCCGAGCCCCGGCCTCGGTGTGGGAGGTGGAGCGTTTCGGCAGCGGGGGCCTCAATCTGAAGCGCAAGCAGGTCTGGGTCCATCACTACAGCTTCCATCTGATCGACGAAGAGTGGGGCCACGTGATGATCAAGATCTGTGGTCATCCGCCCTTCACCTCTCAGGTAGTGCTCAACGGTCACGAGTATGTGGCCAGCCAAGCCCGCAAGTCCGGGCTGGAGTTTTGCAAAGAGGGCAACTGCTTTACCATGGTTTCCAACGCTCGCGAGTTGGCGCGGGTCGCAGACACCTTGCGGTCGCCGACCGCTATAGGGCGCCTGAGTCAGGTTTGCGAGCGTTGGCTTTATACCTGTCTGGCCTTCGGTCTTGGCCTGGAGGAGCAGAAGCAAAGCGGGTTTCAGTATTGCTACTCGGTCTACCAGGCCGAATACAGCCGGAACCTGCTGTTTCGTTGTGGCGCCGAGATGGAAGAGGTGTTCGAGGGGGTCATCGACCGTACGCGAGCGCCGCTGGACCTTCCCATCGTCAAGACGATCTTCGGTGTCAAGAATCGGCCGAGGCTCAGCAGCAAGTCGCGATGCGAGGTCGTGGTCGAGAGACCCACGTATGATCTGACGGTCTTCAAGGTCCATTTTGGGCGCTTGAGCTTAAAGAGCTATACCAAGGGCGAACGCGTCCTGCGCATCGAGGCGATGGCCCACAACACAGCGGATCTGCGCTGCGGCAAGGTGTTGGAGAAGTTTCCCGAGATCGTGAGGCGTCTTTCTGGGATGGTGGAGAGATTCTTGGAGGTCCTGCGCTGCACAGGTACGGGCTGGATCTCGGATGGGACTCTGGAGGATTTGGCCAAGCCTTCCCAGGTGGGCAAAACCCGGGTCGGCGGTGTCGACATCAACCAACGAAGAGCGCGGGCTATGATGGCTGGGGTGCTGGCGCTGGCGCTGTCTCCTCAGGGATTTAGCGCCTCGGAGTTGGCGGCCAAGGTGCGGCAGAGCCTGAGCCTCGACTACCAGCCCCGCCAAGCGGCCTACGACCTGAAAAAGCTTCGTGGCAAAGGATGGGTGAGCCGGCGCGGTGGCTCGCGACGCTACCAGGCCACCGCCCAAGGCTTGCGAGCCATGGCCGCGCTGGGGACGCTTCTGGACAAGGTGATCAAGCCCCTGTTGGCTGGAGCTGGAAAAACGGAGGTTCCTCGGCAGCCCAACCAGGAGAGCCCTCTGGAGGACCATTACGAGGCGATCCAGCGAGAAATGCGAGGGTTATTCGCGACTCTGGGTATCGCCGCTTGATCATCGACAAAGCTTTGTCGATGAGGCGCCGTAAGCGCCTAAAGGACCCAAAGGAAAACCTGACGTCCTTTAGGTCCCTTATGTCCTTTAGGTCCTTCCAGAATCACCGCACATCCAGCGCCACATCCAACGACGGCGCGCTGTGCGTCAACCACCCCACCGACAGCAGATCCACGCCGGTCGCCGCGATGTCCGCGGCTGTCTTCAGGTTGATCCCGCCGGACGCCTCCGTTACCGCCTTCCCCTTCGCCATGGCCACGGCCTGGCGCAGCTCGTCGAGGGACATGTTGTCGAGCAGCACCACGTCGACCCCGAGGTCCAGGGCCTCCCGGAGCTGCTCCAGGGAGTCCACCTCGACCTCGATCTTCACGAGATGGCCCACGGCATGCCGGGCGCGCTCCACCGCCGGCCGGAGACCTTCAGCGAAGGCGACATGGTTGTCCTTGATGAGGACGGCGTCGTCCAGCCCGAAACGGTGGTTGCTGGCCGCCGCCGCAGCGGACGGCGTACTTCTCCAGCGCCCTCATGCCAGGGGTGGTCTTGCGGGTGCAGACGATGCGGGCGCCGTGGGGCTCGGCCAACGCGGCCATCTGGTCGCGGGTGGCGGTGGCGATGCCGCAGAGGCGGCCGAGGATGTTCAGGGCCGTGCGCTCGGCCGAGAGGATCGAGCGGGCGGGGCCGCGGACGGTGGCGAGGATGGTGTTCGCCTCCGCGTCCTCGCCGTCGCGTGGCGCGGACGTCGATCTCGATCGCGGGATCGAGGAGGTGGAACGCGGAGAGGGCCACCGGGAGACCGGCGACGCGGCCGGCGGCGCGGGCGATGAGCGTCCGCTTCGCCCTTCAGGTTCGGCGGCAGGATGGCGTCGCTGGTGAGGTCGCCGGCCCGCCCGAGGTCCTCTTCCAGCGCCCTGCGCACGAAGGGCTCGTAGAGAAGAGGGTACAGGTGGGCTGCCGGAGACTCGGGCGCGCCGCTCACGAGCGGCGGCTCCCGGCGGCCACCAGCGGCTGCGCGGCGTGGGCCTCGAAATGGACGGAGCCGTCCGGCGCGGCGGTCAGGAACAGGCGGCGCTGCCACGCGGGATCGGGATCGGGATGGTCGGAGCGGTAGTGGCCGCCCCGGCTCTCCCTGCGCTCCAGGGCGGCGGCGGCCACGATGCGACCGGCCCACAGGAGGTTGCGCGCCTCGCCCGCCGCCTGCGGATGACGGGCGGCCAGGCGTTGCAGCTCCTCCAACGCCAGCGTCAGGCCGGCGCTCGTCGCGCAGCAGTCCGACCTTCTCCCACATCAGGCGCCGCACGGCCAGGGTCAGCTCGGCGTCGCCGGGGGCGGAGACGGCGGGGATGGTCCCACCGGCCAGCCGCCAGCCGCGGGGCGTCCGCGACGGCAGGGAGGACATCAGATCCTCGGCCACGCGGGCGCCGAAGACCAGGGCTTCGAGCAGCGAGTTGCTCGCCAGGCGGTTGGCGCCGTGGACGCCCGTCGCGGAGACCTCGCCGCAGGCCCAGAGCCCCGGGAGCGACGTGCGGCCCTCGCTCGTCCACCGCGACGCCGCCCATGTGGTAGTGGGCCGCCGGCGCGACCGGAATCGGCTCGACGCGCGGGATCGAGCCCGTGCTTCCGGCAGACTGTCGAAGACCGTGGGGAAGCGCTCCGGGAACTCCTCCCCCACCGCCTCGCGGGCGTCCAGGAAGACGCGATGCCCGGCCATCAGGCGGCGCCAGATCGCCCGCGCCACCACGTCGCGGGGCGCGAGCTCGCGGTCCGGGTGCTCGTCGATCATGAAGCGGCGTCCCGTCTCGTCGATCAGGACCGCGCCCTCGCCGCGCAGGGCCTCGGTGAGGAGCGGCATGGGATCGGCGCCCTCGGCGGCCAGCGCCGTGGGGTGGAACTGGACGAACTCCAGGTCCACCAGCCGGGCGCCGGCCCGCGCCGCCATGGCCAGGCCGTCGCCCGTGGCCTCGGGCGGATTGGTGGTGTGGAGATAGAGCCGGCCCAGGCCGCCGGTGGCCAGCACCACGGCGGGCGCGAGATGGAGCACGCGCCGGCCGTCGGCGTGGACGGCCACCAGGCCGACCACCTGGCCGTCTTCCAGCACCAGGTCGACGGCGAAGGCCTGCGCTCCAGCACCTGGACCTCGGGCGCGTGGTGCACGGCCTCGACCAGGGTGCGCACGATCTCCGCGCCGGTGGCGTCGCGGGCGTGCAGGATGCGGCGGCGGCTGTGCGCGGCCTCGCGGCCGAGCGCCAGCGGAGCCGGTGGCGTCGCGGTCGAACGGGCGCCCAGGGCCAGCAGGGCCTTGACCCGCGCCGGCCCCTCGGCGGTCAGGAGGTCGACCACGCGGGGATCGTTGAGCCCCGCCCCGGCCGCCATGGTGTCGGCCGCGTGCAGGGCCGGGGCGCGTCGTCCTTGCCCACGGCGGCGGCGACGCCGCCCTGGGCCCAGGGGCTGGAGCCGCCCGTGCCCAGCGCGCGCCTTGGTGAGCACGGTCACGCGCAGCGGCGCGCAGCCGAGGGCCGCCGTCAGGCCGGCCGCGCCGCTCCCCACGACCAGGACGTCGGAGCGGGAGACTCCGTCCACTCCCAGGGCACCACCGCGCAGTCCGCTCATCATTTCTCCTTTCGCCCCACCGCCAGCATGCGCTCCAGCGCCAGCCGGGCGCGGTCCGCCACCTCAGGGTCCACATGCACCTCGTGCTCCATGGTCTGCAGCGACCGCAGGATCTTGGGCAGCGTGATCCGCTTCATGTGCGGGCAGAGGTTGCACGGCCGGACGAACTCGACGTCCGGGTACTCGACCGCCACGTTGTCGCTCATCGAGCACTCGGTGATCATCACCACCCGCCGCGGGCGCGCCTCGCCCACGTGGCGGATCATGGCCGCCGTGGAGCCCACGAAGTCGGCCTCGGCCAGCACCTCCGGCGGGCACTCGGGGTGGGCCAGGATCTCGAAGCCCGCGTCGCGCTGCGCCTGGCGGTAGGCCCGCAGGTCCGCGCCGGTGAAGCGCTCGTGGACCTCGCAGTGCCCCTTCCAGAGGATGAGCTCGACGTCGGTCTGGGTGGCCACGTACTTGCCCAGGTACTCGTCGGGCAGGAAGATCACCCGGTCGACGCCCAGCGACTCCACCACCGCCACGGCGTTGGCCGAGGTGCAGCAGATGTCCGACTCGGCCTTCACCTCCGCCGAGGTGTTGACGTAGGTGACCACCGGCACGCCCGGGTAGCGCTCCCGCAGCAGGCGGATGTCCGCCGCCGTGATGGAGGCGGCGAGCGAGCAGCCGGCCTGGAGGTCGGGGATCAGGACGGTCTTCTCCGGCGACAGGATCTTCGCCGTCTCGGCCATGAAGTGGACGCCGGCCAGCACGATGACGTCGGCCTCCGTCTTCGCCCCCTGCTGCGCCAGAGCCAGCGAGTCGCCCACGAAGTCGGCGACGCCGTGGAAGATCTCCGGGCGTCTGGTAGTTGTGCGCCAGGATGACGGCGTTGCGCTGCCGCTTCAGCTCGTTGATGGCGGCGATGTACGGGGCATGGACCGGCCACTCCAGATCCGGGATCACCGAGGCGCACCCGCTCGCGGATGGCGGCGGTGGCCCGCGCCACCTCGGGCGTGTAGTCCAGCGAAACGTACGGCCGTGGAGTTTCCAGGTTCATCTATTTCCCCTATGCTCATTGTGAGCATATCAGCGGTACAAAGAAGGGCCGGCGTGAGCCGGCCAGGGCCTTATACTAGAAGTGAGTATATCAGTTGTCAACTCGGGGCCGGATGGGACGGCGACGTGTCGCCCGCGCATCCGTCTCATGACCTATAACAAGGGCCAGGGCGAAAATCTGCCCGTTTATGACGCGGCGCGGCGAACGCCCGGCAGCCCGACCCCCGGAGCCGGCCGCTCGCGCAGCACCTCGCGGCGGAACACGAACAGCTCGGCGGGCCGGCCGCCGGTCTGGGCGTCCTGGCGGCCGGTCCCTTCGACCAGGCCGGCGTTCTCGACCAGCCGCCGGAAGTTCTGCTTGTGGAGGCGGACGCCGGCCAGGGCCTCGACCACCCGCTGGAGCTGCAGCAGGGTGAAGGTGGGCGGCAGCAGCTCGAAGACCACGGGACGGTACTTGATCTTGCCCCGCAGGCGGCCGAGGGCGGTGGCGAGGATGCGCCGGTGGTCGAGCGCCATGGGCCGGCCCGGCAGGAAATCGGGCTTTTCCCGGGGCGCGGGACGGCGCTCCTCGGCGGCGCCGCCCGTCTCGGCGCGGTCGCGCCAGGCCTCCGGCACCAGGTAGGCCTCGTAGAGCAGCTCGTAGCGCTCCAGCACCCGCTCGCCGTCCCAGCCCACGCCGCCCAGGCCGAAGACGATGTCGGCCCGCTGGCGCCGCGCCTGCCGCAGCAGGGGATCCGGGGACGCCTTCGCCCAGGAATCCAGGGCGGGGGCGATGGCGCGGTCGATCACCTCGGGCCGGCCGGAGCGCCAGTCTTCCCAGGGGAAGAACTCGTACCAGTCGCGCCAGCGGGCGTCGCGGCGCACCGAGACCTCTCGCACCAGGGCCAGATAGGCCACGGAGACTCCGCGCGGGTCCGCCCTGGGTCTCGCGCGGCTCGCGGTCGCGGTCGCCGAAGGTGTAGAGCTGCTCGACGTAGCCGAGCTCGAGGCCGGTCTGCTCGCGCACCCAGCGTCGCAGGCCGAGGTCGAGGGTGCGGTCCGTCTCGGGCTCCAGGGGACCGAAGGGGAGGGCGTCCTCCAGGGCCTCGGCCGGTCCGGAGCGGGACACGGTGAGGAGGCGGGGCACCTCCTCGGTGACCGCCACGATCACCGCGTTGAGGCCGAGGTCGACCCTCACGCCGGAGCGACCTCCGCCGCCAGGGCGGGGGCCGGCGACTCGACCAGCTCGCGGCCGAAGATTTCACCGAAATGGCGCGCGCAGACGGCGGCGGCCACCGGCAGGGAGGGGGCCTGTCCGGTGAGCCGCTCGATGGAGGTCATGCGGACCTGGTGCAGACCGCAGGGGATGATGCCGGTGAAGTAGGAGAGGTCGGTGGAGACGTTGAGGGCGAAGCCGTGGGTGGTGATCCACCGCGAGAGGTGGACGCCGATCGAGGCGATCTTCTCCTCCCCCGCCCAGACGCCGATGAACGCCTGTTCCTCCCCCGGCCGGGCCGCCACGCCGTAGTCCGCCAGGGTGCGGATCAGCACCTCCTGGAGGTCGCGGACGTAGCGCCGGACGTCCCGGCGGTCCGGACTGAGGTTGACGATGGGATAGCCCACGAGCTGCCCCGGCCCGTGGTAGGTGACCTGGCCGCCGCGGTCGCACTCCGCCACCTGGATCCCTCGGGCGGCGAGCCACTCCGGGTCCGCCAGGATGTCCTCATGGCTGGCGTTGCGGCCCAGGGTGAAGACCGGCGGATGCTCCAGCAGAAAGAACCGCTCCGGCCCCTCCCCCCGCTTCAAGGCCTCGCGGGCGGTGTGCTGCAGCGCGACAGCCTCGTCGTAGGGGACGCGGCCCAGGAAGTCCCAGTGGAGAGCGCGGCGAGGCTCCATGAGGGAGATTGTAGCGGAGGCGACAATGGGGGCCGTCCACAGACTTTCCTCTAAAACCGGATAAGATACGCCCGCTCCGGCGGTTGGGAGGGCTCCATGGAGAAAGTCGTCACAGCGATTCTGGGGGGTGGGCAGGGCACCCGGCTCTGGCCTCTCACACGCGACCGGGCCAAACCCGCGGTGCCGGTGGGGGGGAAGTTCCGGCTCATCGACATCCCCATCAGCAACAGCCTGCACGCGGGCATCGACCGCATCTTCGTCATCACCCAGTTCAACAGCGCCAGCCTCCACCGGCACATCGCGCAGACCTACCGGTTCAGCGCCTTCAGCCTCGGCTACGTCAACATCCTGGCCGCCGAGCAGACGATCGACCGGCGCGACTGGTTCCAGGGCACGGCCGACGCCGTGCGCCAGTGCCTGCCCCGCCTGGAGGAGGCCGCGCCGCCCGAGATCCTCATCCTCTCGGGCGACCAGCTCTACCTGATGAACATCTCGGAGTTCATCCATACCCATCGTGAGCACAGAGCCGACCTGACCATCGCGGTCAAGCCGGTCACCCGCGAGGAGGCGCCGGGCCTGGGCATCGTGCGCCTCGACCGCTCCGGGCGCGTCGTCGGGTTCGTCGAAAAGCCGAAGGAGGCCGAGCTGCTCGACGCCATCGCCGTCGACGAGCAGACCCAGGCCGCTCTCGGGGGCGCCGCGCCTCCCGGTTCCTACCTGGCCAGCATGGGGATCTACATCTTCCGGCACGAGGTCCTGCGCGACCTCCTGGTCGGCACCAACACCGTGGACTTCGGGCGCGAGGTCATCCCCCAGGCCCTCCACGACTACAAGGTCTACGCCTATCCCCATAACGGCTACTGGGCCGACATCGGCACCATCCCCAGCTTCCATCAGGCGAACCTCGAGCTGACGCTGCCGCTGCCGCCGCTCAACCTCTACGACCCGGAGCTGCGGATCTTTACCCACCCGCGTTTCCTGCCGGGCACCAAGGTCAACGACTGCACCGTCCGCTATTCCATCCTGAGCGAAGGGAGCATCCTCTCCGGCAGCCACATCGCCGACTCGATCATCGGCATCCGCTCCGTCATCAACACCGGCTCGGTGATCAAACGCTCCATCGTGATGGGGGCCAACACCTGGGAGACCCTGCCGCCGGGCAGCGATCAGATCCCGATCGGTATCGGCCGCGACTGCGAGGTCCGCAACGCCATCATCGACTTCAACGCCCGCATCGGCGACGGCAGCAAACTGATCAACGCCGAAGGCCACACGGATTTCGACGCCGAGAACTATTCCATCCGCGACGGGATCATCATCGTCCACAAGAACGCCGTGATCCCTCCGGGGACCGTGATCTGAGGTGCCGTTGAACATTCTGCAGCTCGCCGCCGAGGTGACGCCGTTCGCGAAGACCGGCGGCCTCGGCGACGTGGTCGCGGGCCTCTCGCGTTTCCTCGGCCGACAAGGCCACGACGTACGGATCTTCCTGCCGTACTACTCCCATCTGGCGGGCGAGCCGGATCGGTTCACGCCGGTCGATTTCATCCAGGACGTGCCCGTCCAGCTCGGCTCGCGGCGGTTCACCTACGGCGTGCGCACGGCGCCGCTCCCCGGCAGCAACCTGAGCGTCTATTTCATCGAGTGTCCGGCGCTTTTCCAGCACGGCGGAATCTACCACGGCGACTGGAGCGACTCGCTCCGCTTCGCCCTGCTCACCGTGGCCGCTTTCGAGTGCGCCCAGAGGATGGGCTGGCCGCCGGACATCCTGCACTGCCATGACTGGCACACCGCGCTGGCGCCGGTCTACCGAAGGGCGTTTTTCGAATGGGACCATCTGTTCCGGAAGACGCGCACGGTGCTGACGGTCCACAACCTCGGCTTCCAGGGAATCGTGGACATCGGCCGCCTGCCGGCCCTGGGATTGGAACCGCACGCCCGTCTGCTGGATCTTTCGCCGGGGCACTTCAACTTCATGCGCAACGGCATCCATCACGCGGACGTCCTGACCGCCGTCAGCCGCACGTACGCCCAGGAGATCCAGACACCCGAGCAGGGCTTCGGACTGGACGGCCTGCTGCGCGCCAACAGCCACCGCCTGATCGGGATCGTCAACGGCATGGATTACGGGGACTGGAACCCGGCGACCGATCCGCACCTCTTCTATCACTACTCGCCGGACGACCTCGCGGGGAAGCGGACCTGCAAGCGTAACCTGCTGCGGGAGATCGGTTTCGACGAGAGCACGGCCGCGCCCGTCGTCGGCATCGTCTCGCGGCTGACCCCTCAGAAAGGTTTCGATCTCTGTTTCGACTCGCTGCCCGCTTTTCTCTTCCATCGCGACCTGCGGCTGGTCGTCCTGGGGAGCGGAGAGAACCGCTACGAGAGCTTCTTCCAGTCGCTGGCGCAGCGCTTCCCGGGTAAAGCCTGGTTCTATCGGGGATACAACGAGAAGCTCGCGCACTGGATCGAAGCGGGAGCCGACATCTTCCTGATGCCCTCCCGCTACGAGCCCTGCGGCCTCAATCAGATGTACAGCCTCAAGTACGGCACGCCGCCCATCGTGCGCAAGACCGGCGGCCTCGCCGACACGGTCGAGCCGTTCAACCCCGCGACCGGCCAGGGCACCGGCTTCGTCTTCGAGCACTTCAACTCCGACGGCCTCTCCTGGGCCCTCGACCTCGCCCTCAACACCTACCGCCAGCGTTCCGCCTGGGACCGCCTGATGGCCAACGGCATGGCCAAGGATTATTCGTGGGATGTGCAGGGGAAGGAGTACGTGGAGCTTTACGAGAAGCTGGCGGGGTAAAGTCGGCCCCGTCTTTTCCAGGGAGGGGTAGCGCATGATTCCGACGTCTTCGCGGGACGAGTCCGTCGTCGAGTTCACTGTACGCGCCGCCATCGCCGGGGTGGTCTTCGGCGTCATCTTCGGCGCCGCCAACGCCTATCTCGGCCTGAAGGTAGGGTTGACCGTCTCGACCTCGATCCCCATCGCAGTGCTGACGGTGGCGCTCTTCAAGGCCATGCGTCAGCGGTCCGGCAACATGATCCTGGAGGCCAACCTCTCCCAGACGATCGGCTCGGCCAGCTCGTCGCTCGCAAGCGGCACGATCTTCACCATCCCGGCGCTCTTCCTGTGGGGCATGGCCCCGCCGTTCTGGCAGGTGACCGCCCTCGCCTTCCTCGGCGCCATTCTGGGCATCACCGCCATGGTGCCGCTGCGGCGCCTGCTGATCGTCAAGAGCGCCGACGAGCTCCCCTATCCGGAAGGGACCGCCTGCGCCGAGGTGCTGCGCGCCACGACTGCCGAGTCCAGTGGCGGCCGGTGGATCTTCATCGGCCTGGCCGTCGGCGCCGCCATCAAGATCGCCCTGGGCGCGGCCGTGCTCCTGCCGTCGGAGCTGGCGGCCCACCTGCCGGTCCTGCCCAAGGCCGAGCTGGCGCTGGAGATCGCCCCCGCGTTGCTCGCCGTCGGCTACATCCTCGGCTACCGCCAGTCCTCGATCATGGTCTCCGGAAGCCTCATCTCCGCCATGGTGCTCACGCCGCTCATCGCCATCGTCGGCGCCGGGCTCGCCGCGCCCCTCTTCCCGGAGCTGACCACGCCGATCCGCGACCTCAGCGCCGGGCAGATCTGGTCGAAATACGTGCGCTACATCGGCGCCGGAGCCGTGGCCGCCGCCGGCATCGTCACGGTGATGCGGGCGATCCCCGTGATGTCCCAGTCAGTCGCCTCCGTCGTGCTGGGGATGCGCAAGCAGGGAACCGGACCGGACGCCTCCGGTCCCGTGCCGCGCACGGACCGCGACGTCCCCGGCTGGGTGGTCCTCGCCGGTCCGGTCATCGTCGTGCTGGCGCTGGTCAGCATCCCGGGCCTGCTGGCGGGCAACATGAGCTTCGTGCCGCGCCTCGCCGCCGCCCTCGGGGTCGGCCTCTTCGGCATCCTGTTCGTGGTGGTCTCGTCGCGAATCGTGGGCCTGATCGGAGTCTCCTCGAACCCGACCTCGGGCATGACCCTGGTGACGCTCCTCGGCGTCTCCCTGGTCTTCGTCCTCTTCGGCTGGGACGACCCGTCAGCCCGCGCCGCCATCCTGACCGTCGGCACCGTCGTCTGCATCGCGGCCTCGAAGGCCGGCGACATCTCCCAGGACTTGAAGACCGGGTACCTGGTCGGCGCCACACCCGCCAAACAGCAGGTGGGGCAGTTCCTGGGCGCGGCCTTCGCCTGCTGGGCGGTGGCCGGCACGGTGCTGCTCCTGGGGCAGGCCTTCACCTTCGGCTCCCCCGAGCTGCCGGCCCCGCAGGCGACCCTGATGAAGACGGTGATCGACGGCGTGCTGTCCGGTTCGCTGCCTTGGGGCCTGGTGGGCACGGGCGCGACCCTGGCGCTCTGCGCCCTGCTGGCCGGCCTTCCCGGCCTGGCCTTCGCGGTGGGAATCTATCTCCCGCTCGGCAGTCTGACGCCCATCTTCCTGGGCGGGCTGGTGCGGCAGATCGTGGAGAAACGCCGCAAGGGGGGACCGAAGGAAGGAGATCCGGGCGTCCTGGCCGCCTCGGGGATGATCGCGGGCGAGGGCCTTGCCGGCGTGGCGATCGCCTTCATCGTGGCCGCCAGGACCCGCTGGCCGGAGTCGGGCTGGAGCGGCTGGCTGGAATCCTGGCACTTCGCGGAACAGGACTTCACCCACATCACCGGTCCCGTGGCGATCGGCCTGGGAATCTCGCTCGTGCTGGCGGTGGCGGCGCTGCTGTACCGGGCGGGGCGGAGCGGAGAGTCGGCGGCGGATACGGAAGGAGGCAACGCCGCTTGACATCCTGATCCCCCAGGACGATAATAGGTCGTGCCTGGAGGTGCTTTCTCGTGACCAAGCGTAGAGTGCTGGACATTTCCTCTCCGAAAGCCCGCTTCTCTCCGAGAAGGGAGGCCACTTTCGAGGAGCTAGCTCGGCAACAGGGAGTTCGGCCTGTCCGTCGTTTGGAGGATCTGCTCGGCGGTTGGCCCGAAGAAGAGTTGAACGATGGATTCGAGGAGGCGCTTGCAGCCTGGAGGCAGCCGCCGACAGGTGAGGCTTGAGCCGCCGCCGGGTCGTTGTTGATACATCCGTAGTCTCCTACCTGCTCAAGAGCCACCCTCTGGCTTGCCGGTATAGATCTCTTCTCGAAGATAGTCTTCTGGGGCTTTCCTTCATGACAGTCGCAGAACTGTACCGCTGGCCCTTGCAACGTCAATGGGGAGAACGCAGAGTTTCGATACTGATGGATCACTTGGCTGACTACACTGTGCTCCCGCATGATGAAGCCATAAGTTGGGAATGGGCCAGAATCAAGAGCGTGAAGGGCCGTCCTATTTCGGATAGTGATGCTTGGATAGCAGCTACCGCAATCTGCTACGGCACTCCTCTGGTCACCCACAATGCCAAGCATTTCCTTCACCTGCAAGAGCTGGAAGTCCTTACGGTCTGGGGAGCTTTAGAAGCGGAATAAGTCCACCGGAGGTAGGCGGGAAAGCCCAGGCCGGAGACCCGGGCTTGTCTATAGGTGCGGCTACCTGGAGACCGGCAGGGCCGGAGTCGAGGCTGGCTCGGCAGGCGCGAAGATCGCGGCAAACGCCTCCTCCACAGGATCGGAAGTCTCCGCCGCGGCGAGGAAGCACCAGTTCTCGTCGATACAGACACACTCCGCCATGTCAATGCACCCGACTCCAGGGAGCGAGCTTTGTACGCAACGGGGACATTCCAGGGTGATGTCGCACAGATAGCCGCAAGCGGCCGAGGCCGGCTGGGCCGGAACGAGCATCCCGAGAACAGCAAGAGCACAACCAAGAATCCAGACCTTCGCGATCGATCGCATCTACTCTCCTTTCAGGCGTACCGGCCCCATTGGAATCTCAACAGGACCCTCCTGCATTTAAGTATAACCACATTGTTGACGAATCTGCAAAAGAAGGGAACCCGGGGCGATCCCCGGGCTCGACAGAAGGAACCGCTTCGCTGAGCTTGTTACAGCGCCGTGATCTCCGCCGGCAGGGCCCCGCACTGGGCCGGCTCGGGCTCGGAGCCGTCGGTGAAGATGCTCGCCAGGGCGACCTCTTCCTCGTTGGTCTCGACGGGAGAGATGGCGCTCGCCCAGCAGATGTCGAAGATGCAGCCGCAGGCGCCCTGGTTCCGGCAGGCGGCCGTCGAATCGGGATTTTCGAGGCAGCGGAAACAGGGGCTCTGCCCAGCCGGAGCGATGTTCTGACAGCTCATGCCGCAGGCGGACGCCTCCTCGGAAAGCGCGAGACCGCCGATCAAGACCAGGGTGCAGACGACGAAGACTCGGACCATGGATGTACGCATCTTTCTTCTCCTTTCGACTTCCGGGTCGGGTTGACCCTTCGAAAGGAATTGTGCGAGCCCGCCACCGCCGCCAACATCGCATGAAGCGACGGTTTTCTGTAAAAAATGTGAAAAGACCCCGCACGTTCATGCGGGGCGACGGCCACTGCTCCTTCCGAGACTCTGTTAGAGTCCTCCGGATCGCCGATATCCCGGAGCACGCGCTATGACCACCGCCCCCACAAACGCCGCCGCCCCTTCCCTGGTGTCGAAATCCGAAGAGCGCAGGGTGATCTTCGCCTCGTCGCTCGGCACCGTCTTCGAGTGGTACGACTTCTACCTGTACGCCACGCTGGCGCCGTTCTTCGCCGCCCTTTTCTTTCCCAAGGGCAACGACACCGCGGCCCTGCTGGCGGCCTTCGCCACCTACGCCGCCGGCTTTCTGGTGCGCCCCTTCGGCGCCCTGGTGTTCGGGCGCCTGGGCGACCTGGTCGGCCGCAAGCACACGTTCCTGCTGACCATCGTGGTCATGGGCGCCTCGACCTTCGCCGTCGGCCTGCTGCCCACGTACGAATCGATCGGCATGGCCGCCCCGACCATCCTGGTCACCCTCCGGCTGCTCCAGGGCCTCGCGCTCGGCGGCGAGTACGGCGGCGCGGCCACCTACGTCGCCGAGCACGCTTCCGACCGGACGCGCGGCGCCGCCACGAGTTGGATCCAGACCACCGCCACGCTGGGCTTCTTCCTGTCGCTGCTGGTGATCGGCACCTGCCGCGGCCTCATGGATCCCGAGGTCTTCACCCACTGGGGATGGCGGCTGCCGTTCCTGGTCTCGCTCGTGCTGCTGGTCTTTTCCGTCTACATCCGCCTCAAGCTGGAGGAGTCGCCGGTCTTCAAGCAGATGAAGGCGCAGGGCAAGGGCTCGAAGGCGCCGCTGCGAGAGAGCTTCCTCCATTATCCGAACAACAAGTACGTGATGCTCGCGCTGCTCGGGGCCACCGCCGGCCAGGGCGTCGTCTGGTATACGGGCCAGTTCTACGCCCTCTTCTTCCTCACCATCTCGCTCAAGCTCGACTACCTCACCGCCTACACCGTGGTCGGGATCTCGCTCGCCCTCGCCACGCCGTTCTTCATCTTCTTCGGCAAGCTCTCGGACCGCATCGGACGGCTGAAGATCATCCTCGCCGGATGCCTGATCGCCGCCCTCACCTACATCCCCCTGTTCAAGGCGCTGACCCACTTCGTCAACCCGGCGCTCGAGGAGTACAACCAGGCGAACCCGATCACGGTCGCCGCCGGCGACTGCAACTTCCACGTTTTCATCACGCCGAAGACGGTCTACTCGGATTGCGACCGGGCCAAGGACTTCCTCACCAAGGCCGGGCTGTCCTTCGAGTCGCTGCCGGCGGTCCCCGGGCAGACGGTCGTCACCCGCATCGGCCCGGCCCAGCTCACCGGCTGGGACGAGGACGACTACAAGGCGGCGCTCGCGCAGACCGGCTATCCGGCCGCGGTGGACAAGTCGCGGATCAACTACGTGATGACGGTCCTGATCCTGTTCATCATGGTGATCTACGTGACCATGGTCTACGGACCGATCGCCGCCTTCCTGGTGGAGCTCTTCCCGACCAGGATCCGCTACACGTCGATGTCGCTGCCCTATCACATCGGCAACGGCTGGTTCGGCGGCATGCTGCCGCTGCTCGCCACCGCCATGGTGGCCCGGGCGGGCAACATCTACGCCGGGCTGTGGTACCCGATCGTGGTGGCGCTGATGACCGTCGTGATCGGCACGATCTTCCTGCGCGAGACCAAGGACCGCTCGATTCACGATTGAAAAGAAAAAGAGCCCGGGTCGCCCCGGGCTCTTCCGCCTGCAGAAGGGTTTCAAACCTAGACGTACGCGTTCAGCTCGTCCCAGGTGCCCTCTTCGAGGACCTTCTTGACGTCGATCATGAAGCGGTCGGCGTCGGCGCCGTCCACCAGCCGGTGGTCGTAGGAGATGCCGAAGTAGGACATGGTCTTGATGACGAGGGAATCGTTGCCGTCCTCGTCCTCGACCACGATCGGCCGCTTCTCGATGGCGCCGATGCCCAGGATCGCCACCTGCGGCTGGTTGATCACCGGCGTGCCGAAGAGGCTGCCGAACACGCCCGGGTTGGTGATCGTGAAGGTGCCGCCCTGAGTCTCCTCGGGCTTGAGCTTCTTGCTCCGCGCCCGGTCGGCCAGGTCGTTCGCGGTCTTGGCGAGGCCCACGAGGCTCAACTGGTCGGCGTTCCTGATGACCGGCACCAGCAGGCCGCGGCCGGGGATGTCGACCGCCATGCCGATGTTGATGTCCTTCTTGTAGACGATGTTCGTGCCGTCGATGGACGCGTTGACCGTCTTGTGGGCCTTGAGCGCGGTGGCGACCGCCTTGAAGATGAAAGGCATGTAGGTGAGCTTGGTGCCCTCCTTCTTGAGGAAGCCGTCCTTGGCGCGCATCCGGGCCTTGTGCACCTTCGAGAAGTCGATGTGGAAGACCGTCGAGACGTGCGCCGAGGTGGCCTTGGAGTAGGTCATGTGAGCCGCCGTGATCTGGCGGATCTTGGACATCGGCTCGATCTCGACGTTCTCGCTCTGCGTGTAGGCCGGCACGTGGAAGCCCGCCGGGAGCGGACGCTGGCCGGCCGGAGCCGCCGCCGGGGCCGGAGCGGGCGCGGGAGCCGGAGCGGCGGGCTGGGGCGCCGCCGCCGGAGCCGCCTGGCGCTGCTCCAGGTGCTTCGTGATGTCGTCCTTGGTCACGCGGCCCTGGGCGCCGGTGCCCTGGACATCCTCCAGGTTGACCCCTTCCTTGGCGGCGATGTTGCGTACAAGGGGGCTGGAGAACTTCCGCAGCCGGTCTTCGAGGCCGGCCTCGCCACCTTCCTTCTCCTGCCGGTCCGCGGCTTCGACGGCCTGCTCACCCGGCGTCGTCGCGGCTTCGGTCCGCGGCTGCGGCTGCGATTCCGGCGACATCGGCTGGGGCGCGCCTTCGCGGGCGGTCTCCTCGCGCTGGGTCTCGGTCACTGCCGGAGCCGGCGCCTCGGGCTGCGGAGCCGGGGCCGGCGCCTGAGCCGGCGCGCCGGCGCCGGGCTGCTCGCCCGCCTCGCCGATCAGCGCCACCACCTGGTTGACGGGGACCGTCTCCCCCTCCTTGTTGCGGATCTCCAGCAGCGTGCCCGCGGCCGGGCTCGGGATCTCGGCGTCGACCTTGTCGGTCGAGATCTCGAACAGCGGCTGGTCCCGCTCCACCTTGTCGCCCACCTTCACCAGCCAGCGGGTGATGGTGCCCTCGGCGATCGACTCTCCCATCTGGGGCATCACGACTTCGGTTGCCATAAGCTCTCCCGTATCTCTCTTCCGATATCTTTGCGATTCCGGTTTCCCGTCAGTAGCTGGCCAACTCCCGCACCTTGGCGACGAGCTTGTCCACGTTGGGCAGGTAGGCCTCTTCGAGCGTCGGGCTGTAGGGGACCGGGGTGTCCGGGCAGCAGAGCCGATGGACCGGCCCGTCCAGCCATTCGAAAGCGTTCTGCGCGATCCGTGCCGCCACCTCGCCGGCGACCGAGCCCGTCATCTGCTCCTCGGTGAGGACGATCACCCGGCTGGTCTTGCGGACGGTGGCGAGGATGGCCTCCTGATCGAGGGGTTTGATCGTCCGCAGATCGAGGACTTCGAGGCTGATCCCCTCCGCCTCGAGGCGCCCGGCGGCCTCCAGCGCCACGTGAAGCATAGCACCGTAGGTGATGACCGACAGGTCCCGCCCCTCGCGCGCCAGGTGCGCCTTGCCGATGGTCACCAGCCCGTCACCCTCGGGCAGCTCCCCCTTGATCCGGCGGTAGAGGTACTTGTGCTCGAAGTAGAGGACCGGGTTGGGGTCGCGGATGGCCGCCTTGAGCAGCCCGTAGGCGTCCGCCACGGTGCCCGGCGCCACCACCTTCAGCCCCGGGGTGTGGTGGAAGTACGACTCCGGGTTCTGGCTGTGGTACGCCGAGCCGTGGACGTTGCCGCCCGCCGGGCCCGCGCACCACGAGCGGCACCTTCTGCCCCCAGCGGTAGCGGTTGGGCGCGGCGAAGTTGATGATCTGGTTGAAGGCGCAGGAGATGAAGTCGATGAACTGCATCTCCACCACCGGCAGCATGCCCATCATGGCGGCGCCGATGGCGGCGCCGACCATGGCGGACTCGCTGATCGGCGTGTCGATGATCCGCTTGGGGCCGAAGTGGTCCAGGAACCCGGAGGTGACGCGGAACGCGCCGCCGTAGGTGCCGATGTCCTGGCCGAGCATGAAGACCCGCTCGTCCTTCTCCATCTCGTCCCAGAGCGCCTGGCGGACGGCTTCGATGTAGGTGACCGGGGCCATCAGACGGACACCCCCTCGGGAGCCGGCTCGTAGACCCCCTCGAACGCCCGTTCCGGCGGCGGCATGGGCGAGGCGAGGGCGAAGTCCACCTCGGCGTTGAGCTGGACGTCGATCTTCGCCACGATCTCCCGCAGCTCGTCTTCGGTCGCGCAGATTGTTGCCCAGGAGATGGCGCTCGAACCGCTCGATGGGGTCCTTCAGCTTCCACTCCTCGAAATGTTCCTTGGGCACGTAGCCGGCGTCGTCGTGCTCGGCGTGGCCCTTCATGCGGAAGGTCTTGGCCTCGATCAGCGACGGGCCGCCGCCGGCGCGCGCCCGCTCCACCGCCCGCTTCGTGGCCTCGTAGACCGCCAGCACGTCGTTGCCGTCCACCACCTCGCCCGGGATGCCGTAGGCGGCGGCCCTTGTCGCGATGTTCTTGATCCGCATCTGCCGCGAGGTGGGGGTCGAGTAGGCCCAGCCGTTGTGCTCGGCGATGAGGACGAACGGCACGTTGAGCACCGCGGCGAGGTTCAGCCCCTCGTGGAAGTCCCCCGTCGAGGTGCCGCCGTCGCCGATGTAGGTCAGGGCCACCAGGTCACGCCCCTGCATCCGGCCGGCCAGGGCCACCCCCGCCATCACCGGGATGACGGAGCCGAGCATGGAGATCGGCGCCACCAGGCCTCTTTTGAGATCCCCGAAGTGGGTGTTGCCGTCCTTGCCGCCGGTGGGGCTGTCGCTCTTGGCCATGTACTGCATCATGACCTCGCGCGGCTGCACCCCGCGGACCAGCATGGTGCCCAGGTTGCGGATGAGCGGCCCCACGAAATCCTGCGGCTCCAGGGCGTAGGCGCTCCCCACGGAGGTCGCCTCCTGGCCGCGGCTGGAGTAGAGCCCGCCCACCACCTTGCCCTGGCGGTACAGATTGCCCAGACGGTCCTCGACCATCCGGTTCAGCTTCATGAAGTGGTAGAGCTCGAGCTGCCGTTCCTTCGGCAGCTCGGTCTTCGCCAGCCGTTCGGTCTTCTCCATCTTGGGGTGGAGGGGACCCCAGCTCTTTCCCAGTGTCGCCATGGTTCCTTCCAGTCCTTCAGATGTGGATCGCCGCGCCGTGGGCCGCGTGGGCCGCCTCGTGGACGGCCTCCGACAGGGTCGGGTGGGCATGCATGGTGCGGAACAGCTCCTCGTCCGTCCCCTCCAGTTGGAGCGCCACGCAGGCCTCGGCGATCAGGTCGGTGGCATGCACGCCGACGATGTGCACGCCCAGGACCTCGTCATACTTCTTGTCGCGCACCACCTTCACGAACCCTTCGGTCTTGCCGACGATGCGCGCCTTGCCCAGGGCCGAGAAGGGGAACTTGCCCGTCTGCACGTCGTAGCCCCGCTCCTTCGCCTTGGCCTCGGTCAGGCCGACGCTTGCCACCTCGGGCTCGCAGTAGGTGCAGGAGGGGACGCGGTCGTAATTGATCGGCCGCACCTTCTCGCCCGCCATGTGCTCCACGGCCAGGACGCCCTCGAACGAGGCCACGTGCGCCAGCCACGGCGTGTTGACGACGTCGCCGATGGCGTAGATGTGCGGCACGGCCGTCTGCATGTACTCGTTGACCTTGACGTAGCCGCGCTCCAGCTCGATCCCCAGCGCCTCCAGCCCGAGGTTCTCGGTGACCGGCCGGCGGCCGATGGCGACCAGCAGCATCTCGGCCTCGACGGTGTCCTTCTTGCCCCCTTCGAGCTTGAGCGTGACGCCGGTCTCCGTCTTCTCGGCGGCGGTGAGCTTGACGCCGGTCATCACCTCGATGCCCCGCTTGCGCAGCGCCTTCTGGAGCTCGGCCGAGACCTCCTCGTCCTCGATCGGCAGGACGCGCGGCAGCATCTCGATCAGCGTCACCTTGGAGCCGAACGAGTGATAGATCGAAGCGAACTCCGTGCCCACCGCGCCCGCGCCCAGCACCGCCAGCGACGCCGGCACCTTGCGCAGCTCCAGGATGTGGTCCGAGTTGAGGATGCGCTCGCCGTCCGCCGGGGCGATGGGGATGTCCCGCGGCACCGAGCCCGTGGCGACGATGATGTGCTTCGCGCCGTAGGTCTTCTTGCCGTCCGGCCCCTCGACCTCCACCTCGTTGGGACCGGTGAGGCGGCCGACGCCGCGGATGCCCGTGACCTTGTTCTTCTTGAACAGGTACTCGACGCCCTTGGCGTTGCTGTCCACCACCTTCTGCTTGCGGTCCTGCGCCTTGTCGATGTCCAGCGCCGGCTCGCCGACGTTGATCCCCAGGCCCGCCGCGCCGCGGATCTCATCCAGCATCGAAGCCGTGTGAAGCAGCGCCTTGGTGGGGATGCAGCCGCGCAGACCGCAGGTGCCGCCGTACTTCGGATCCTTCTCCACCACGGCGGCCTTCAGACCCAACTGCCCCGCCCGGATGGCGGCCACATAGCCGCCCGGGCCGCTGCCGATGATGATCAGGTCGAACTCTTCTCGCGCCATCGGATCTCCCGATTTTGGATTTTGGATTTGCGATTTGGATTGTGAGGAGCAGGTCAGGTCCGCGCGGTCTGGGCCTCTGGGACCTCCACCGGGACCGCCCGGTAGCGGCCGGGCTTCTCCTCCATCAGGCGGCCGCAGGGGATGTCGGGATCGTGCTCGAAGATACAGAGCCAGTCCCCCGCCGCCGCCCGCGGCAGCCAGAGCTTCTTGTTTTCCAGCGTCGTCAACGGATACAGGTCGTAGCTCATGATCCAGGGGTAGGCGACGTGCGCCGCGGTGGGGACCAGGTCGGCCCAGAAGACCGCCTTCGCCCCGTCACCCCCATCCATGACAACGATGCACATGTCCGCGTTATGCCCCGGCGCGCGGACCGCCTTCACGCCCGGGACCGGTTCCGCCTCGTCGCCGAACAGCTCGGCCACGCCGGCCTCGAGGAGCGGCTCCCAGTTCTCCGGGAAGTAGCTCGCCCGGTCCCGCTCGTTGGGATGGCGGCCGTGCTCGACCTCGCCGCGCTGGAGCCAGTAGCGGGCCTTCGGGAACGTCGGCACGACCTTACCGTCCGCCCGCCGCCGGGTGTTCCAGCCGCAGTGGTCGAAGTGGAGGTGGGAGAGGAGGACGTGGGTGACGTCCTCCAACTCGTAACCCGCCCGCCGGATGGCCTCCGGCAGCCGCACGGCCGCCGGGTCCATGCCGTACATGTCCATGAACTTCGCGTCGTGCTTGTCGCCGATGCCGGTGTCGATCAGCAGGAGGTCGCTCCCCCGGGCCACCAGCAGGCAGTTGGTGCCCATGCGGATGCGGTTCTGGGCGTCCGGCGGCTTGGGCTTCTCCCACATGACGCGGGGGACGACGCCGAACATCGCCCCGCCGTCCAGGCGGAACTCGCCGTCGCTGACCAGCGTCAGATCCAGATCCCCCAGCTCCATGGCGGGGGAAGCATATCCGTCCGGGGCACGTCTTGCCAGTTGGGCCCTCACCACCCCCGGCCCCTCCTCTCCCGACCCCTCCCTCCCACCCACACCGGGAGAGGAGGGGAGAAGAGCAGGAAAAGGACACCAGGGACACCAAGGACTTCAAGGACAAAGCCGGAGACGGTCCTTGGTGTCCTTGGTGTCCTTTATGTCCTTGCTGTCCTTTTCCCCCTCTCCTGGTGTGGGCGGGAGGGAGGGGTCAGGAGAGGGGCCAGGGGGTGAGGATTCGAAGGGCACGCCCGCCTCAGCCACCACCCCGCCCTGAAGCCTCCGTCTCCCTGACCAACCTTTCATACTCCCCCGGCGAAAGCTCCGGCATCCGTTTCAGGAAAGCCACGATCTCCCAGATCTCCGCGTCGCTGTAGGTCACGCCGTACGCCGGCATCCCCGTCATCTTGATCCCGTTCTTCACCACCCAGAACAGCTCCGCCGGCTCCTCCCCGCCCTCTCCCGCCAGCTCGGGAGGATAAGGATTCAGGCCCTGCCCGGTCGCCGAGATCTTCACGCCCGGCGCGCCGTGGCAGCTCGCGCACAGCTCGTGGTAGCGGACGAAGCCGGCCCGGATCCTGCGGGGATCGTCAAGGCGCGGCGCTTGCATATCCTCCTCCATGTGCTCGACCGCCCGGTGCACCGAACGCGACCTCGTGGTCTCCAGGACCCATTGGATCGGCCCGCCGTCCTCGCTGGCGGCGGAAACGTCGTACAACCCGGAGAAGACGAAGAGCAGCCCCGCCAGGATCAGAACCGCCAGGGTACCCAGCACGGTGAGGACGACCGTTTTCATTTCCCGACTCCCCCTCCTATATGCCACACTCGGCTGAATTGACCACCAGCGATCATCCCACGGACCTCTTCCCGCACGACAAGCCGGCCGGCGACCTGGCCCTGGTCCTCTCCGGAGGCGGCGCCCGGGGCGCCTACCAGGCGGGCGTCCTGCGGGGCTTGGCGCGCCGCCTCCCCCACCTGCGCTTCTCGATCATCACGGGCGTCTCCGCCGGGGCCATCAACGCCGCCTTCATGGCGTCTCACGCAGGCTCCCACGCCGAGGCCGCCTCCGAGCTCTGCGACCTCTGGGCCGGGCTCACGGTGGAGGACATCTTCCGGGTGGACACCGGCTCCCTCGCCCGCCACTTCACCCGCTGGGCCACCCGGCTGGCCTCCGGCGGCGTCGCCGCCGCGCCGGCCGTCCGCGGGCTGGTGGACACCCAGCCCCTCTACGACACCCTCCAGCACGCCTCCGCCACGGTGGACGGCGAGATCATCGGCATCGAGCGGAACCTGGAACGGAAGCGGCTCAAGGCGTTCGCCCTGACGGCCCTCAACTACACCACCGGGCAGACGGTCACCTGGACCCAGGGCCGCGACCTTCCCTCCTGGCACCAGCCCCGTCACCGGAGCGTGCCGGCCCGGACCACCGTCGACCACATCATGGCCTCATCCTCCCTGCCCCTGTTCTTCCCGGCGGTGCGCCTGGGCGACCACTGGTATGGCGACGGCGGCATCCGTCTCTCGACGCCCCTCGTCCCCGCCCTCCGCTTCGGAGCCACGCGCATCCTGGCCATCTCGCCCCATTACGAGCCCGGCATCGTGGAGGCCGAGCGGCCCAAGAGCCAGAGCTATCCTCCTCCCGCCACGGTCCTGGGCCATCTCATGGACGCCATCTTCCTCGACGTCCTGGACGAGGACGTCCGGCGCCTGATGAGCATCAACGAGCTCTTGGAGAAGCTCCCGCCCGAGGACCGGGGGAACCTGCGGAAGGTGGACATCCGCATCCTGCGCCCCTCCCAGAACCTCGCCCGCCTCGCCTCGGAGTACGAGCCCCGCCTCCCCGCCGGCTTCCGCTACCTCGTACGGAGCCTGGGGACCCGGGAGACCAACACCTCCGACTTCCTCAGCATGGTGATGTTCCAGCCGGACTACGCGCACCGGCTGATCGAGATCGGAGAGGCGGACGGGGAGGCCTGGCTGGAGCAGATCCGGGAGATGGTGGACGCCCCGGAGACGGCGGAAGAGGCGGCTGGTCTTGCTTTGCAGCCTAGCTCCATGGATTAGCCTGGCCAAACTAATACAGCGCCAGCAGGCAGCTTGACAGATCTATCTCAGTGCTTTAGTTTATTGCTTAGGCAGACATGCCTTTAGCAAAGGAGGTCCTCATGAAACGCAAAGTCTCTGGGTTCCTTTGTGCGATGCTTTTTGTCAGCGTAGCGATGTTCTCCTCTCCTGACCCGTCTCCGCTTCAGGAATGTCGCGAGGGAGACCCCTGCAACACAAATGCTGATTGCGGGTACCCACCTTGCTTCTGCAACACCGCAGTTCACCAGTGCAGGAAGGGTTGACGTCAACAACTAGAGCAAGATCGGCGACAGAAAGCCCCCGGAAGTTGTAACTTCACGGGGGCTTGGCGCTCTACGCCACCGTCACCTCATCGCACAGGAACACGTCCTGAATGGCGCGGAAGATCTCCACGCCCTCCTTCATCGGACGCTGGAACGCCTTGCGGCCGGAGATCAGGCCCGCGGAGCCGGCGCGCTTGGCGATGACCGCCGTGCGCACGGCCTGGGCGAGGTCGCTCTCCCCCTTGGACTCGCCGCCGGAGTTGATGAGGCTGACCTTGCCCATGTAGCAGTTCGCCACCTGCCAGCGGTTCCAGTCGACCGGGTGGTCGGCCACCAGCTCGCCGTAGACCTTCGGATGGGTCTTGCTGTAGTTGAGGGCGGTGAAGCCGCCGTTCACCGTCGCCTGCTTCTGCTTGACGATGTCCGCCGCCATGGTCGCCGCGAGGTGGTTCGCCTGGCCGGTGAGATCGGCGGCCGTGTGGTAGTCCACCCCGTCCTTCTTGAAGGCGCTGTTGCGGGTGTAGGCCCAGAGCACGGTCGCCAGCCCCAGCTCATGGGCGCGATGGAACGCCTCCGCGATCTCGACGATCTCCCGGCCCGCGTCGTCGCTGCCGAAGTAGACCGTGGCGCCGATGGCCGCCGCGCCCATGTCCCAGGCCTGCTCGACCTGTCCGAACAGGATCTGCTCGAACTTGTTCGGATAGGTCATCAGCTCGTTGTGGTTGATCTTGGCGATGAACGGGATGCGGTGCGCGTACTTGCGGGCGAGGATGCCGAGCACGCCCATGGTCGAGGCCACAGCGTTGCACTGCGACTCCAGGGCCAGCCGGACGATGTTCTCGGGATCGAAGTAAGCCGGGGCGGGCGCGAACGAGGCCGCGGCCGAGTGCTCGATACCCTGGTCCACCGGCAGGATGGACAGGTAGCCCGTGTTCGCCAGCCGGCCGGTGCCGTAGAGGCGCTGCAGATTGACGAGCACCTGCGGCTTGCGGTCGGACTGGGACCAGACCTTCTCCACGTGCTCGGGGCCGGGGAGCGTGATCTGCTCCTTGGGGATGCCCTTGCAGGTGAAGTTGAGGAGGCTGTCCGCCTCGTCGCCGAGGAGCGAGACGATGCGTTCGATGGTACCGGTGCGTTCCATGATGGCCATAGAGGAGTCCCCTCCGTATTTTGATGGATTCAGTCGCGTCCCGGAGGACGCCGGCGGAGTATCTTATCAGCCCTGCAATGAGCACGCCCAAGCGCTTCCACCGCGTCCGCGCCGTCCTCGACCGCCGCCAGCCGGACCTCACCGTCCTGATGGAGGACGTCCAGGTCCCCCGCAACCTGGCGGGCGTGATGCGGAGCTGCGACGCCGTCGGGGTCTTCGAGGCCCACGCCGTCTGGCCGGGAGGACGCCTGAAGATCTCCCGCCCCGCCTCCGGGGGCAACCGCAAGTGGCTCCCCGTCCGCAAGCATAAGACGCTGGCCGAAGCCCTGGCTCACCTGAAGGAGAGAGGTTTCCGAGTCCTGGCGGCCCACCCCACTCCGGACGCGATCCCCTTTCGCGAGGTGGACTACACCCTCCCCACCGCCCTCCTCATCGGCAACGAGGACAACGGCCTGACGGAGGAAGCGTTGGCAGGGGCTAACGCGGTCGTCACCATCCCCATGGAAGGGATGGGCACCTCGCTCAACGTCTCCGTGGCCGCCGCCCTGATCCTCTTCGAAGCCCAGCGCCAGCGCCGGAAGGCGGGGATATACGAAGCCCCGCGCCTGGACCCGGAGACCTACGCGCGGACGCTCTTCGAGTGGACCTACCCGGAGATCGCGGCCCAGTGCCGGAAGCGGGGGGTGGGGTATCCGGCGCTGGGCGAGGACGGCGAAATCCTGGGAGACCTTCCCCGTTAGGCCCCCTGGGACCGCCGGCGTCCCGCCGGCAGACTTACTCCGGTTTTAGTTTGTTGGCCGGCGGGACGCCGGCGGTCCCAGGGGTCGTAGCCCGAAGGATGGCCGCCACCGAGGCCTCCACATCCGCCTCCGTCGTGGACCAGTTCGAAACCGAGATCCGCATCGCCGCCATGCCGTGCCAGGTGGTACCGCTCAGCCAGCAGGTGCCGTCCTCCTGGACGCGCGCGATCACCTCGCGGGTGAAGGCGTCCGCGTCCCCGCCCCCTGAAGGCGTGAACCGCACCAGCACCTGGTTCAGCACCACGTCGTTGAGGATCTCGATTCCAGGCTGATCCTTCAGCCGGTCCGCGAACCGCCGGGCCAGGGCGCAGCAACGCTCCACCATCTCCCGCAGTCCCTCGCGGCCCAGCGAGCGCAGGCCGGCGTAGACGGTGAAGCCGCGGGCGCGGCGGGAGAACTCGGGGACGTAGTCGAACGGGTCCCGCTCGTGGCCCTCCGTCTGGACCAGATAGGCGGCCTGGATGGTCATCGACGCCCGGTGCGCTTGCGGGTCGTTGACGATCACGATCCCCGAGTCGTACGGCACGTTGAGCCACTTGTGCGCGTCCGTGGCCCAGGAGTCCGCCTTCTCCACTCCGGCGGCCAGAGGAGCCAGTGCCGAGCTCGCCCTGGCCCAGAGGCCGAAGGCGCCGTCCACGTGCAGCCAGCCGCCGCGCTCGTGGACGGCGTCCGCGATCTCGTCGATGGGATCGAAAGAGCCGGTGTTCACGTTGCCGGACTGGGCGCAGACGATCAGCGGCCCGTGGCAGGTCTCCAGGACCTCCCGCAGCGATTCCGGAACGACCCGGCCCTGATCATCCGTCGCCGCGCGCTTCACCCGGCTCCGTCCCAGGCCGAGCATCTGGAGGGCGGTGAAGATGGTGGCGTGGGCCTCGTCGCCGATCACCACGTCGATGGCCGGCGCGCCGAACAGGCCGTCCTCCTCCACGTTCCAGCCGGCCCGCTTGAGGACAGCGTGACGGGCGGCGGCCAGGGCCGTGAAGCTCGCCATCGAGCAGCCGGTGGTAAGGCCGACCGTCGCCGTCCGAGGCAGGCCCAGGATCTCCAGGATCCAGCCGGACGCGACCTCCTCCACCACGGAGTTGGCCGGCGAGGAGACGTAGAGCCCGGCGTTCTGATCCCACGTCGAAGTGAGCCAGTCCGCCGCGAGAGTGGCGGGCAGAGAACCGCCGATGACGAAGCCGAAATAGCGCGGCCCCGGCATCGCCACGAGCCCTGGATCGGCCGCCCGGGCCAGGTGCTCGATGACCTGCAGCGGCTCCTCTCCCTTCTCGGGAAGCGGGCCGCCGAGGGTCGCCCGAAGATCCTCGATGGAGGCTACAGGTCCCACCCGGCGCTCCGGGAGGGTGTCCAGGAAGTCGAGGGCGAGGTCGGCAGTGCGTTTCAGCAGATCGGCGTTGTCCATGGACCGTACCTTATAGGAACTCTCCCCGAGGGGCTTGAAATCGCGACGTGACGTGCTATAGTCGCGCCAGACCAGCATCGAGGACATCGAAACCTGAGCGGATTCACCCGGTGAGGATGTGCTATACTCTATTTGGGAGCTGACGGATGCCTGACCTGACGATCTCACTCGAGCAGAGGCTTCTTGAGGAAGCTGGCAGGAAGGCTGGCCAGGAAGGCACGAGTCTTCCTGAGTTGGTTCGCATCTACCTGGAGTCTTATGTAGGCGAACCGTCCGTCAAGCAGCAGAAAGAGGCCTTAGCCCGGTTGCTCGATCTCTCGTTCAAGGTCCAAAGCGGAAGTGGTGGCCGTAAGTGGACGAGAGACGAGATCCATGAACGGTAGGGTCTTCCTCGATACCAACGTCCTCATCTATCTCTACGATACTGACGCCCCTGAGAAACAGGCGGTTTCAAGAGCTATTGTGCAACGCGCCTCTAAACGGCTCGATCTTACTGCCGTTATCAGCACTCAGGTTCTTCAGGAGTTCTATGCCACCGTCACCAGAAAGTTCTTGGGCAAAATGCATGAGAACGCGATGCTCATAGCCATGTACGATCTCAGAGCTCTGCCGACAGTACAGGTCAATGTACCAATGATCTTCGAAGCGATTGAATTGAGCCGTAGATTCCGACTTTCCTTCTGGGACTCGTTGATCGTGGAGTCTGCTACGATAGCGGGCTGTTCGCGGCTCCTCACGGAAGATCTCCAGCACCAGATGCGTATTGGAGATCTGGTGGTCGAGAATCCCTTCTTCGAAATTTGATCTATTCTCCATCCCCCTCGCCCGGTAAGCGAGGGTCGGGAGAAGAGGTCGGGGGAGTCAGGGTCCGCGCCTGCCACACGATCCGCGAAATCTCCGCGATCACCCGGTTCGCTTCCTTCTCGTCCTGGTACCCATACGTCAGCACCACCAGCACGTACGGCGCTTCGCCCTCCGGGTAGACGATCGCCGCGTCGTGGTGGATGCCCGTGATGTCCCCCGTCTTGTGGGCGATGACGGTGCCCTTGGGCAGGTAGGCGGGGATCTTCTCGTTGAACTCCTGCGACTTCAAGATGTCGATCATCGTCTCGGTGGAGGACTTCGAGAAGGCCTCTCCTTTCGCCAGGGCCGTCAGCAGGACCTCCAGGTCCCGCGCCGTGGCGGAGTTGATCCATCCCGCTTCGAAAGCTTTTTGATCCTCCACGCCCCGGATCACCTTCATCTGGTACGCGCCCAGACTGCGCAGGAGGTCGGTGGCGCGCGAGGGACCGATCTTTTCGATCAACAGGTTCGTGGCCAGGTTCGAGCTGCGCACGATCATCCGGCGGATCAGCTCTTCCAGCGGCCGGGAGCTTCCCACGGCCTCGTAGAGCTCCGGATCGCCATCCTCCTTGGGATCGAGCGCGTAGGGCGAGCCGTCCACGATGCTCTGGAACTGGTTGCGCACCTGGATGGGCGTGTCCACCCGCAGCTCGCCGGCGTCCACCGCCTGGTAGAGCGCCATCATCACGGGCAGCTTCATCGTGCTGGCCGCGTGCAGCAGCGCGTCCTCGTTGCGGAGGTAGAACGCCCCGGTCCCCAGGTTCCGGTACGCCATCGCGACCGTCACGTCCTTGCGCTGGAAGTAGGGCTCCAGCTTGGCGGAGAGCGGATCGGAAGGATGCACGAAGCGGGGCATCACCACGCCGTCGCCGGTGCAGGCGAGGCAGAGCAGGGAGAGCGGCAACAACGCCAGGATCGGTCGCATGGCGGTCCTCGTCAGTCGAAAAGTGACGTCTGCCCCGTCCGCGGGGCGTATCGTTCGATGTAGCGGTCCACCCGGAACTTGCGGCGCGTGCTCTCCGAGCTCATGTAGCGCACCGTGCCGAACACCGGCCGCTCCGGCGCCCAGGGACGGTCGTAGCGGCCGAAGCACCAGAAGATGCCGCTGTAGGAGTTGGGATCGCGGCCGTCCAGGGCGTACTTGTTGTTGAGATCGATCAGGGTCTCCAGCGCCTCCCGCGGCGAGGGCGACCAGTGCAGCACCTTCTTCCCCCACAGCATCCGCAGATAGTTGTGGATGCGCCCCTCGGCCGCGAGCTGCCCCTGGGCGGCGTTCCAGATCTCGTCGTGGGTCCGTCCCGCCTCGAGTTCCTCCGGCGAGTAGACCTCGGGACGCGGATCGCGCGCGTGTGTTTGCAGGGTTTTCCGGGCCCAGTCGGGGAGCGATTCGTAGCGCTCGAAATCCTCCCGGTGCGAGGCCATGTTGTAGCCCACCTCGCGCCAGGTGACCGCCTCGTCGAGGAACTTCTCCGCCGCCGGGCTCATCCCCCACCACCCCTCCTTGGCGCCCCGCGAGGTCCGGGCGAGACGCTCGGGCGTCCAGCGCTCCCGGGCCGCCAGGGCGGCGAAGACCTGGTGCGCGGAGACGTAGCCGAAATGCAGGTAGGGCGAAAGAGCGCTCGTCACGTCCTCCGTGGGATCGTTCCGCCCCTCGGCGTAGCGCTCCAGCCGCTCGTCGAGGAAGCGCTCCAGCGTCCGCTCCCCGGCCTCGTCCCCGCCCCGGACCTCAACGACGGGAGGGACCGAGTGGTCGATGGGCAGCTTCGCCAGCGAGCCGCTGTTCAGAAGGTCGGGCGACGCGGCCGGCCATCGGCGGGCGATCTCCTCGGGCAGCGCCTTCAGCTGGGGCGGCAGCTTGCCCGCCAGCGGGTTCTCGGCCGGAAAGCGCTCCAGGTGCTCCGGCAGGACCTTCTGGAGGAAGCGCCGGAAGTGATAGGCGGTGACAAAGTCCTTGTCCGCCGCCCGCAGGGGGAGCAGGCCGTTGGAGTCCACCGCCTCCATCCGCACCGGGACCTTGGCCGCGGCGGCCGCGATCATGCGCGGCAGGAAGAAGGCCGGATAGTCGTCCGTGACGATCAGGCAGGCCCGCTTCGCCAGAGCTTCCAGGAGTCCCTTCCCCGCCCCCGGCTTCGGCTCCACGTAGGGGTGATAGAGGACGTTCCCCTTGGCGAGCCGGGCCGCGTGACCGGCCATGCCCTCCAGCACGAAGCGGTGGATGCGGTCGTTGGCCCACCGGTAGCCGCAGCGCAGGGGCTCCAGGATGACCAGGGGCTTGCCCAGCCGCCGCGCCTCCCCGGCGGCACGCTGGAGGGCGAAGTTCCAGCCGAGGCGGCGGAAGGCGATCATCCAGTAGAGGACGAAGTCGCCATCCTCCCGAAGGGGCCCGGAGTTGCAGGTCCGGATGCGGTGGTCAGGGATAGCGGTCACCGGCCGGTACGATAGCAGAGCCGGAACGGTCCGTTCAGTCGCTGAATCCGACGGTTTCAGTCGTTGAAGCCGCCGGTTTCAGTGACTGAAACCGCCCGTTCCATCGCTGAAGCCGCTGGTTTCAGTCGCTGAAGCACTCGTTTCAGTCGCTGAAACCGTCCGTAAATTCTCTGAAGCGAGCGGTTTCAGTCTTTGAAACCAGCCGTTCGGCGGGAGAATCCACTGGCTTCGGCGACTGAAGCCGTCCGTAACGTGGCTGAATGGACCGTTTCAGGAGCCGAGCCGCCGCGCCGGTTCGTTCCGGGCTCCGGATTCGAGCCAGTCCACCACCCGCTCGTCCTCGATCTCGGGGTTCGCCCAACAGACTCCCTGGATCTCCTGAATCTGAGGGCAGGCTCTGCGGAAGAGGGCACGGACAACCTCGTCCCGGGAAATGACGATGCGGTCCGTCTGACAGGCGGCTTCGACGAGGTGGGCGTCTTTGAGGATTGCCTTGCGCTGACTGGCAACGGTGAAGAAAGCGGCGAGGCGCTCTCTCAGTGCCTCGTCGGTGGTATCTCCCAAGGGAATCACCCGCTTTCGCGCCACCATTCTCCGCCGCCAGCGACGCGCGAACTCCCGCTCGTGCTCGCTCCACTCCTGGAAGCACTCCCTGCTGAAGACCAAGAAATGGTGGGCGGCTTCGATGATGTTGAGGACGGCCCGGGAAGGACCGGAGAATAGGTTCTCTTTCTCTCCAGAGCCAGCCGATTGAGCGACGGAAGCGTCGACGACAATCTTCCTACTTGCGGACATTCTTCTTCTTTTTGGGAGGGAACATCTTGGCCTCGACAGCGTCGAGGTAGGCGTTGTCTACGGCGGCTTCGACTTCTCCGAAGTCTTCCGGCCAGTCTCCGTAAGCGCCGCGTTCATCGAGCTCGCCGCTGGTTATGTTGGTGGCGCCTCGCTTATCTCGCTGGAACCAGTGGAGGATGACTTTGTCGGTATCGAGCTTGTCTTGAGCAACGAGAGTCTGGACAGATCGGAGGAGGGTGGTGCTGTGAGTTTCGGCGACGACACGGACTCCACGGTTGGCGGCGTCGGCCAGGATGGGAGCCAACGCTTGCTGAGCACGAGGGTGAAGGTGAAGTTCGGGTTGCTCGATGTAGACGAGTTGGCCGGGTTGAGCCGTGAGCAGGGCGACAAGGACGGGAAGGACTTGGGAGACGCCGAAGCCGACGTCAACGATATTGACTAGATCCTTCTCATCCGATTCGACTGTTACAGGACGCCGGCCGACCAGAATCTCTACTCGTGTCGCATCGAGCGGTTTCGCTTCGATTGTTGAGGTGAGCCCCAACAATCTCAGACTCTGGTTTAGGGAGACCAATTTTTCCCTGGCTGATTTTTTCCACGACATCAAGATACTTGCGACATAGTGTTCGAACGTGCCAGGGAAGTAATCTCCCACGGCTGACGTGCTGTAAGACCGCTCAGGGTTTCCTCGAAGACCTGGCACGTGAATAATTTGCTGCAATATGCCTCCGAAGATTCTCTCTGGGGTAGGCTCAACCCAATCCTCTCCACCTATCTGAGGAGTAACACTCAAGAAGCAACGAGAGCGCACAACTTTCCACAATAATTTATCCCTTCCAAGCGCCCTAGCAAGTACTTGGGCCATGGAACTGATCAGCGCAGGAGACATAGCATCAACCAAGCCTGACTCAAGACCTTTATCATCCGCCTTCAAAGACACGGCCCTGCCTGAGATTCTTAGATCAGATTGCTCAAGGATAAGATCCTGATCGACACCCTTCCGGAATATTTCGAATATTGAATCACCCTTGTTGGTTTCAAAGCCAACTCTAAAAAGAGTAGAGTAAAGTCCTCTCTGGGAGAGGGCCAGGATCTGTCTTGCATTAGAGAAACGAACATTAGGACCATCCAGCATCAAGGGACCTGGATCGTAGCTCGCCTCCAACGTCTGCTTCAGGAGGAGAAGAGGCTGCATCAAGCTGGATTTCCCTGAGCTGTTTGCCCCCGCCAGAAGCGTCAACGGGCGAATCTCGACACGTTGATCGTCGACCAAGGACTTGAAGTCCCCGACCAAAATCGCGGTTATGGTGCGAGGTTGTCCGTAGCTTTCTTCTATGTCCATGGCATCCTCTGGCCAGCCAGTTGCCTGCGCCCCTTCGGGGCTTTCGGATCGTTGGGGGTCACCCCACCCCGGGCTGAAGCCCGGGGCTATATCCCTGCGCCCCTGCGGGGCTGATCCCATTGTGGCATGGTCCGGGTCACTGGAGGCGGACGCTCCTCAATTCTCCTCCTCCGACTCCAACCCCAACCGACCAGCAGATTCTGGAGGATCCGCGCCGTCAATCCCCAGATCTGGCGGTTGCCGATGTGGTAGATCAGGAGGGTCCGCGCGACGCCGTTGAGGAGGACTTCGCGCTCCTCCACCAGCCGAGGGTTGGCGAAGGCGCTCACGGGGAGGCTGAAGACTTCGGCGATCTCGGCTTCGTTCGGCTGGGCCTTGAAGGAGTTAGGGATCGCTCCGACGCAGGGGATCACGCGGAAGCCGGCCGGACTCTCCTGCTCGTCGAGCTCGCCGATGCGCAGGACGGCCTTGGGATCGATCCCGATCTCCTCCTGGGTTTCCCGCAGAGCGGCGTCCCAGGGGTCCTCCTTCAGCTCGCGGCCGCCTCCCGGGAAGGCGATCTGGCCGCGGTGGCTCGGCAGGTCGTCCGTGCGCTTGGTGAGGACGGTCCACAGCTCTCCGGCCTCCACGTACAAGGGCACCAGCACCGAGGCCTGCCGCAGGTCCTTCGCCGCCAGGCGACGGGGCGGCGGCGAGGCGAGGCGGTCTCTCAGGGCCAGGATCCAACTCTGCCGGTTCTCCATCCCCTACCCTCCTAGCGCTTTTGTATCAGATCCCGGGGCGGCAGGATGTGGAGGCCGATGGGCCGGCTCGGTGCGCCCGCCAGACGGAAATCGATCTCGTAGAGGTGGTAGTTGTACGGCGTCCACCAGAGCGGATGCACGGCCCGGGGCTCCAGCAGCGGGATCTCGAAGATGACGTAGCCGTCCGGCTTGAGCACGAAGGGCCGCAGCTCCTCTTTCCCCAGGATCAGCCGCGAAGGCGCATTCGCGTCGAGCTCGAAGTGCAGGGAATCCAGCGGCTGCGGGCTCCCCACCAGCAGCCGCGCCTCGGCCCCCCCGGCGACCCGCAGCAGCCCCGTCCTGCTCGTGGTCCAGACGTTGTGATTGAGGCTCTTCACCCACAGGCCGCCCCCCACCGCCACCTCCTGGCCGGGAGCCGACGCCTGGGTGGTCTCATAGGGAAGGAAGCGCTGGGCCAGAGCCGTGACATGCGACGGCTGGCCGTTCTCCCGGATGGGGTACGCCGTGGGATGCGTCCACAGGTACGACAGGAACGGCGACGCCAGGGCGGCCACGATCAGGGCCAGGACCGGCCGGGCCGGACGCGCGGCCAGGAACCACAAGGCCGGATAGAGCGGCAGGAAGTAGCGGTTGCCCAGCGCTCCCCCGCCGTAGAAATTGAACGGCCGGACAAAGAGGAAGAAGAGCGCCACCACGGCCACGGCGAGGAGGATCGCCCAGCGCCCGCGGTCCCGCTGGAAAGCCATGAGTCCTAGAACCAGCGGCAGGAAGTACGGCAGGATCCCCACGTTGCGACCCACGAAGAAATAGAGCAGGTTCCAGGCGCCGAGAACCGGCGGGTCCACCATCGGTTTGACGGCGTCGCGCTGCATCCACGAGGCGTTGCCTTCCTTCTGGACGCGGTCGGACCACTCGCCCGCGGGGAAGTCGACCTCCGGAAAGGACTCGCGGGCGTAGATGCCCTGCCGCTGACCGCCGTAGCCGGTGGGGTCGCCGCCCGCCAGGGCCTGGAGGCCCATGGAGAGGAGCGGCGTGGCGATCAGGCCGAGGACGAGCCCGGCGACGGCCTTCCAGCGCCGTACCCTGACCGTGCTCCAGGCCGCCAGGAGCGCCGGCAGGGCCAGGGCCAGGTAGGGAGGACGGAACACGACCGCGATCCCGAGCAGGGCGCCGGCGCCGAGCCAGCGGAAGAGGAAACCCCGCGCCGGCTGGACGTCCTCGCCCTGGTAGACCTGCGGCACGTCGTCCTCGGCGCGGCTGTAGCGCCGGTCTCCCCAGTAGACCAGGGCGAAGCCGGCCGCCACCGCCGCCATTAGGAAGAGGTCGGCGTCGCCCCAGAAGACGTAGGCGAAGGCCACGGAGGCGAAGACGAAGACGGCCACCCAGAGAGGCGCCGCCGCGCCGATGCGGCGCCGGAGGGCGGCGGCGGCCAGCAGCGCCGCGCCAGCGAGCAGGAACGCGTTGGCGATCACCGGACCCCGCACGGGTGCCACGCGGACGAAGGGCGCGATCGTCAGGGCGTAGAGCGGGGGCTTGCCGTAGGTCAGCCGGTCGCTCCCGGGACGGCTCTGGAGGATCAGCCCCTCGGGCGGCATGCCCCAGTGGTGGACGAAGCGGTCGTAGTCCTGGCGGGTATAGGCGAGGTCGAAATCCCAGGCGAGGCTCGCCGCCTGCATGGCAAAGGTGGCCTCGTCGCCCAGAAGCGGCAACTTCGCGCGGTCCAGCGCCACGGCGCCGATCAGGGTGCCCAGCAGGAGCAGGCCGAGGACGGCCCACCCCAGGATCTCCATCGGGCTGCGTCTCAAATCGGTTTCTCCCAGAGCGGACCGCCCAGCTTCGAGAAGCCGAGCCCGCCGAAGAGGTGTGGCTCGATCCACAGGTGGGCCGGCCCCGGCGGCCGCCGCACCTCGGTCTCCAGGCGGACCTCCCCGCCCGGCGGCAGGTCGTGCGGGAGGGCGATCCAGGGACGGCCTGCCAGCATATCCTCTCCTTCGTCCACGAAGAGCTTGACCACCACCGCCACGCCGCCCGGCCCGCGGACGCCCGCCAGCCAGCGCGCGAAGCCGGTGTTGCGCAGGCGGATGCGCAGCCGCCGCCGCTCCCCCTCGGGCCAGGGGAGGTCCGCCCCCTCGACCTCGATCTCGCCCGGGAGCCGGCCCCAGGCGATGCTGGACGGGCGCGGCAGGTCCGGCCGGCCTCCGGGATCGTCGCCCGGCGGCTGGAGGTCCGCGAATTCCTCGCAGGCTTCCACCACCGCCCGCGCCGCCAGGGCGGGATCGTGCCGCAGCCGGACGTGCTCGCGGGCCGCCCGGTCCATGGCCCGCAGCCGCCCGGGGTCCGCCAGCAGCTCGCGCAGCAGCGCCGCCAGGGCCTCCGGCTCCTCGTCCCCCAGGGGGACCCGCGGCGCGATCTCCACGGGCAGGTCGGCGAACTGGGCGAAGTCGGAGACGACCACCGGCCGGCCGGCGGCCAGCACGCGCAGCAGGGAGGCCGAGGTCTCGCCGGCGGTGGGATAGCGGAGGTTCAGGCAGAGGTCGGAGGCGGCGATGGCGGCCTCGAAGTCTTCGAAGGGGACGAAGCCGGTGATGTGCACGCGGTCCGCCACGCCGGCCCGGCGGGCCTCGCCTTCGAGGTCCATGACCGGCGCCGCCTCGCCCACGATCAGCAGGTGGACGTCCTCCAGGCCCGGCGCGGCCAGGGCGCGGACGGCGGAGACGGTGCGCTTGATGGGCGTCTGGAAGCCGAAGGAGCCGAGGACGGGGCGGTCCTCCGGCAGGCCGAACCGCCGCCGCAGGGCGCGGCCCGCCGCCTCGTCCGCCTCGGGCGGCAGGGGCACGCCCATGGGGATGGTGCGCACGGGCACGCCGGTCTCCTCCTCCGCCAGGAACGCCGCCGCCCACTCGCTGTGAACGAGCACGCCGCGCTGCCGCCGCAGCAGGGCGCGGTGGGCGGGCAGCTCGAAGACCGGGGCGTCCCCCCAGGCGTTCCAGCGCTTGGCCAGGGCCGTGGGCACGCCCATCCAGCCGTGGTCGCGGATCAGCAGATCCACGTACTCCCAGAACGCCTCGCGGGTCTCGCGGCCGAGGGTGAGGTCGAGGAGCTGGTGATGGAGGACGACGTCGTGCAGGGTGAGCACGCCCGGGAGCCGCAGGGCCAGGTCGCGGACCGCCGTATGGTACCGGTTGTTGCCCATCTGGTAGAGCGGCAGCCGGCCCCCCGCGCCCGCCTCTTCGAAGGGCGCCATGGGCCAGGCCTTCTCCAGCTCCGGGTCGACGGGCTGGTCCGGCAGGCGGATCAGCCGCACGTCCGCCACGGCCGCGAGGTGCGGCAGGAGGTCGAGGCTGTAGTCGGCGATGCCGGAGCGGACGGGGGGAAGGGGGGAGATGTAATCCAGTTTCATCGTCCCCCTCCGGGAGGTCTATATCTCGATGTCGTCCTTGTCGGACGCCATCTGCCCCTTGAGGTAGGCCTCGATGAAGGGATCGACGTCGCCGTTGAGCACCCGGTCGGCGTCGCCCACCGAAGCGCCGGTGCGGTGGTCCTTCACCAGGCGGTAGGGATGGAGGACGTAGCTGCGGATCTGGCTCCCCCAGGAGTTGTCCATCTTCTTGCCCTCGCGCTCCGCCTGCTCGGCGGCCCGCCTCTGCATCTCCGCATCGTAGAGCCGCGAGCGGAGGATCTTGAGGGCCATCGCCCGGTTCTTGATCTGGCTGCGCTCGTTCTGGCAGGAGACCACGATCCCCGAGGGGATGTGCGTCATGCGCACGGCCGACTCGGTCTTGTTGACGTGCTGGCCGCCGGCCCCGGAGGCGCGGAAGGTGTCGATCTTCAGGTCCTTGTCGAGGATCTCGATGTCCACCGTGTCGTCCACCTCGGGGTAGACGTCCACCGAGGCGAACGAGGTGTGGCGCCGGGCCTGGAAGTCGTAGGGGCTGATGCGCACCAGGCGGTGCACGCCGTGCTCGCTCTTCAGGTAGCCGTAGGCGTGCTGTCCGCGGACGGCGACGGTGGCGCTCTTGAGGCCCGCCTCCTCGCCGTCCAGGCGGTCCAGCAGCTCCACGTCGTAGCCGTGGGCCTCGCCCCAGCGCAGGTACATGCGCAGCAGCATCTCGGCCCAGTCCTGGGACTCGGTGCCGCCGGCCCCGGGATGGATGGCGAGGATGGCGTTCTTGTCGTCGTCCGGACCCGAGAGCTTGAGCTCCAGATCGAGCTTGGCGAGCTCGGCCTCCAGACGGTCGATGAAGCGGTCGAACTCCGGATCGGCCTCGCCTTCCTCCAGGAGCTCGCGCCACGTCGCCAGCTCGTCGGCGTCGGAGCGCAGCCGCTTCAGGGTCTCCAGGCGCCGCTCGATCTCGCGGCGCTTCTGCATGATTTCGGCGTTCTTCGCCGGGTTGTCCCAGAACCCGGCTTCCTGCATCTGGTGGTCGATCTCGGACAGCTCGCGCTCTAGATCCGAGGTCTCAAAGATACCCCCGGATGTTGGTGAGCTGTTCGGCGAGCGTGTCGATCCTCTGCTGGACGTCGATGGCGATCATGATGGGCTCCTTCTTCGGGCGAAATATACCGCAACGGCCCCGGCGAGCGCGCAGAGCAGGGGGACCAGCCAGGGGGCGCGCGAGTAGGGGGTCAGATCCTCCCCGCCGAAGACCCGGGTGCGGATGGTCCCTTCCTGGAACACGCCGAGCTGTCCGCGCACCGAGCCGTCCGGGCCGACGAAGGCCGAGACGCCGGTGATGGCCGCCCGCAGCAGGGGCCGCCGGTTCTCGGCGGCGCGGAAGCGGGCCGCCCGGAAGTGCTGCCAGGGGGCCGAGGTGTCGCCGTACCAGGCGTCGTTGGTGATGGTCATCAGGAGCGTGGCTCCCTTCCGCACCGAGTCGGCGACCTCGTCCGGGAAAACCACCTCGTAGCAGATGGACATTCCGATCTTCTCGCCGCTCCACGGCAGCAGCACGTTGCGTTCCGCGTGGCGGAAGTCGCCGGCGTTGCGGGCCAGCTTGTCCATCCAGCCGAAGACGCCCTTGAACGGCACGTACTCGCCGAAGGGGACGAGGTGGCGCTTGTCGTAACGGGCCACCACCCCGGAGGACGAGACCAGGTAGGCCGAGTTGTAGAGCGACTCCCCCACCGGATGGCTGTTGTTGAACAGCACGGTACAGCCGCGGTCGGTCAGCTCCGCCAGCTTCGGCCGAAGGGGCGAAGAGGGGTCTTCATAGAGGTAGGGCCACGCCGCGCTCTCCGGCCAGACCACCAGCGCCCCCGGCTGGCAGGCTTCCAGGGACTGGTCCACCACCTTCTGGAAGTTCCTCTCGATGACCGGCCAGTCGGGCACGGCCAGGTTGGGGATGTTCGGCTGCAGCAGGCGCACCGGCTTGCCCAGGCCGCCGATCTCGTGGATCTCCTCGGCGTCCCGCCGCACGCTCCAGCGGCCGGCGACCGGCAGCAGCAGCAGCGGCAACAGGAGCGCCGCCAGCGGCCGCCAGCTCCGGCGCTGCACAGCCGCCGCGGCCGCCACGCCGCTGAGGACCACGAAGAACGAGATGCCGTAGATGCCCACCCAGGCCGAGAGCGGCAGGGCGCCCGCGACGTCCACCCAGGCGTAGCCCGCGAGGTTCCAGGGGAAGCCGCCGCCGAGATAGGTGCGCACCCACTCCAGGCCCACCCACAGCGCCGGCAGGGCGGCGATCCGCGCCGCCGGCCACCGCCGCCAGATGGGCGCGCCGAGCCCGGCGAACGCGGCGTGGAACAGGGCCAGGTAAGCCGCGAGCACGCCGGTGAGCACGACGGAAAGCGCCACCGGTATGCCGCCGTACGTCTGGAGGGTGGGAGCGATCCAGTACAGGCCGGTCATCCACGCCGCGAAGCCGTGGACCCAGCCCAGGCGTCCGGGATGCGGCCCGGACATCAGCAGCATCAGCGGCGCCAGCGCGAACCACGAAGCGACCGAATAGGGCTCGCGGCTGAAACAGAGTCCCCACAGGACGCCGCCGGCGGCGGCGAGGAGGTAGCGGACGAGGAGGCCCCTCACTCGGTGACCCAGGTATCCAGCTTGTAGTTCTTGCGGACGTTTTCCGCCGCCGTGTCGGCGTCGCTCCGCGAGCCGTAGGGGCCGATGCGGACGCGGTACATGGTCTTCCCGCCGGTCTCGACCGGCGAGAGATAGGCCTTGTATCCCCCCTTCACCAACCGCTCCCGGATGCGCTCCGCCTGCTCCTGGTCCGCCGACGAGAAGACCTGGATCACCGCCGCGCCCTTGGGCACCTTGGGCTCGGGGGCGCGGGCGGGCGTGGCGGCCGGCTTCGGCGGCTCGGCGGCGGCGCGCTCCTCCCGCAGACGCTTCCGGCGTTCCTCCCGGGTCTCCTCCTGGCGCTCGGGAGCCTTGGCGGGAGCCGTCTCGGGCTCCTCGGCCGACTCCTCCGGCGCCGGCTGGGTCTCGATCTGCGGCTCCTCGCCGGCGAAGTCCTCCAGCAGCGTCGTGTCGTCGACGACGGGCTGTTCCTCGGACGGCGGCTCGGTCGCGTCCTGATCCGGAGAGGCGGTCTCTTCCCGCGAGTCCGAATCGAAGAACTCCAGCTCTTGCAACTGCCGGCCCTCGTCCGAAGCCGGAGCGGGACGCTGGAGATTGCCGGCGAGGCGCTCCTGCGCCCGGGCGGTTCCCTCGCGACCGATCCAGACCCCGGAGAAGAAAGCGGAAAGCAAACACACCAGCAGGATGACGAAAGCGACCATCACCTGCCGGTTGGTCAGCGCGATCTCGTAATAGCTAGGCTCGTGCGAATCTGCCACGTCGGTTCGGCTCCTCTGCTACGGCTACTTCCCTCTGTCTTCGTCCCTCATCATGAACGTCCTGAACATCTCGATGGGGAGGGGGAAGATGATGGTCGAGTTCTTCTCCGCCGAAATCTCGGTCAGCGTCTGCAGGTAGCGGAGCTGCAAGGTCACAGGGTTGGCCGAGACGATCACGCCCGCCTCGGCCAGCTTCACAGAGGCCTGCAGCTCGCCGTCGGCGTGGATGATCTTGGCCCGCTTCTCGCGCTCGGCCTCGGCCTGGCGCGCCATGGCCCGCTGCATCTCCTGCGGCAGGTCCACGTGCTTGACCTCCACCATGGAGACCTTGATGCCCCACGGGTCGGTCTGGTGGTCGATGATCGCCTGGAGCTGCGCGTTGAGCTTGTCGCGCTCCGAAAGCAGGTCGTCCAGCTCGGCCTGGCCCAGCACCGAGCGCAGCGTCGTCTGCGCGAGCTGGCTGGTGGCGTAGAGGTAGTTCTGCACCTCGATGATGGCGCGGATCGGATCCACCACCCGGAAGTAGACCACCGCGTTCACCTTCACCGAGACGTTGTCCCGCGTGATGATGTCCTGCGGCGGCACGTCCAGCACCACCGTCTGCAAGGAGACCTTCACCATGGTCTCGAAGGGCCAGAAGATCAGCACCAGGCCCGGTCCTTTAGGCTCCTTGGCCACCCGGCCTAGCCAGAAGGTCACGGCGCGCTCGTACTCCTTGAGTATGTTGACCCATTTCAAAAACAGGAAGATCGCAACGACAACGATGACGACGATCCCGTATTCCATTGGATTCGACCCCTTCCCTCAGGCGACGGAATCCTGGCGGCGACGTACCGCCAGGGTGAGATTGCGGACCGCTACGACCTCCACCCGCTCGCCGGCCGGGACGGGCTCGTCGGAGACGGCGTCCCACAGCTCGCCGTGGACGAACACCTTGCCCCGCGGGGACAGGTCGGAGCGGGCGATGCCCACCTCGTGGATCATCCCTTCGACGCCGGTGACGACCGGGGTCTTGAGGACGCGGACGGCCATGAAGGCCAGGAATCCCACCACCAGGAGAGTGAATACCGCCAGGGTGGCGATCAATTCCACGCTGACCCGCAGGGCCGGCTCGGGCGTCTTGAACAGCATCAGCGAGCCCAGCACCAGGGCGATCACGCCGCCCACCGTGAGCATGCCGTAGCTGGTGACCTTGATCTCCAGGATGAAGAGCAAGATGGCCAGCAGGATCAGGGCGAGGCCCGCGTAGTTCACCGGCAGCACGGAGAGGCCGTAAAGGGAGAGGATCAGGCAGAGGGCCCCCGCCACTCCGGGGAAGATGGCGCCGGGATGGGTGATCTCGAAGAACAGCCCGAGAGAGCCGAGGCCCAGGAGCAGGTAGGTGATGTTGGGATCGGCGAGCACGCCCAGGAACGCGCGCAGGGGCGAGATCTCGATGCGGCGGATCTCGGCGCCGGCGGTGCGGATGGGCACCTGGGCCTCGCCGCGCCGGACCACGCGGCCGTTCAGCGACTTTACCAGGGCCGAGACGTTCGGGGCGACGAGGTCGATGAGCTTGTGCTGGAGCGCCTCCTGGGCGCTGAAGGAGCGGCTCTCGAGGACGGTGGACTCCGCGAGCTGGACGTTGCGGCCGTTGCGGGCCGCCAGCGACCGCATGTTGGCGGCCGCGTCCTGCTCGACCTTCTTGCCCAGCGTGCCCTCGATGTCCTGCCCCGAACCGTCGATCGGATGGGCCGCGCCCGCGTTGGTGCCGGGCGCCATGGCGGCCACGTCGCCGGCCATCAGGATGAAGAACCCGGCCGAGGCCGCCTGCGCGCCGCTGGGGCCGACGTACACCGCCACCGGCGTGCGCGCGCCCAGGATCGCGGAGGTGATCTCGCGCGTCGAGGTCATCAGCCCGCCCGGCGTGTCCAGCTCGATGACGAGCGCCGCCGCGCCCGAGCGGTCGGCCTCCAGGATGGCGTCCTGGATCAGCTCCGCCGCCACCGGATGGATGACCGACTTGACCCGGACCACCAGCACCTCGCCGGACGCTTTACCCAATGGATTGGGCTGGGCCGCCAGGAACAGGGGGCCGAGGAGGCCGATCAGCCCCAGGGCGAGGGACGCCAGGGCCGCGGTCCGGGGGATGCGCGCGGGGGGATGTTTTTTCGGATACATGGTCTTGAGTTTGAGTATATCAAGTGGGGGGCGGAGGCCCCTCCCCCCGCCCGGGCATAAATGCCCGGGCTACCGGAAAACAGCCGGGTAAACCCGACTTGAGGAGTCCCCTTCAGGGGGCTCTTTTTGACTAGCCCGGGCATTTATGCCCGGGCGGGGGCTAGGTGAGGGCCCGCGTCATCGGCGGCAGGCACGCCCCCTCATTACAAGGTTGATACGTAAGCACAAGACGTTTCATCCCTACGGAGACCTCGCCCGCGATCTCCAGACGGTCCTGGTAGACCTTCAGGGTGTCCTTGGTGAAGCCGGCCGTCCAGACCGTCCCCTCGGGATAGCGCACGTTGCGCAGCTCGCCGCCTTCGGCGCGGACCTCGGTGGCGAAGAAGTAGGGCTCCGCGGCGGGGTTGGCCTGGAGATGCCAGCCGGGGGCGATCTCCAGGCGCAGGCGGAACGGCCGCCAGCCGCCGGCCTCCTCCCCCATTTCCAACCGGCACGCCACCAGCCGCTCCTCCTTGTGCTCCAGCGTCGCTCCCGCGGCCCCGGCGGACCGCTCGCGGCCCGCCCGCGCCTCGTCGTACTCCGCCTTCGCCTCCTCGGGGCCGGCGTCCTGGTGATACCGGCGGGCGGCGATCGTCATCATGCGCGCGCCGTCGGGATGCGACTCGACCAGTTGCGAGAAGGCGCGCAGGGTCTCGCGGGCGTGGCCGCGCCAGGAGAGGTCGCCCGTGCGGGCGTGGAGGTCCAGCAGGTTCAGCACCGCCACGGCGTTGGCGCCGGGGGTGGCGCCGTCGAAGATCTCCTTGCTGCGGAACAGGATGTCCGGGCTGGCGCCGGCGGTGAAGAAGCCGCCCTGGCGGTCCGCCAGCCGGCGCGATCTGCTCGCAGGTCAGCTTGTCCGCCGCCTCCAGCCACCGCGCTTCCCCCGTGGCGTCGTGCAGGGCCAGGAGGCCGCGGACCAGGAAGACGTAGTCCGCCAGGCATGGCCTGGATGCGCCCCTGCCCCTGCCGCCAGGAGTGCAGCAGCGGACCGCCCGCCGGCCACAGGGTGGTGAGGAGGAAGTCCGCCGCCCGGGACGCCAGCTGGACGTATTCGGGCTCGTTCAGCAGCTTGCCCGCCACCGCGAGGCCGGTGATCGCCATGCCGTTCCAGTCGGCCAGGATCTTGTCGTCGGTCAGCGGACGCTCGCCGCCTGGCGCGGGCCTCGAACAGCTTCGCCCTGCCGGCGTCGATCTCCCGCATCAGCTCCGGCAGCTCCATGCGGCGGCGGGCGGCCACCTCCTCCAGGCGGGCGGGGCAGGTGGAGCACGTAGTGGCTCCCCTCGAAGAACGGCGCGCCCGTCGAAGCCGAGGAGCGGGCGCCAGGAAGGTGGAGTCCTCCTCGCCCAGGGCCTCGCGCAGCTCCTCGCGGGTCCAGACGTAGAACGCCCCCTCGTGGCCGTGCGGTCTCGGCGTCGATGGCGCTCCAGAAGGCCCCTTCCGGCGAGGTCATCTCGCGCGCGATCCACGCCGCCGTCTCCGGACGATGCGCGCCGACTGCGGGTCCGCCGTGCGGGCATGCTCGCGGGCGTACAGCTCCAGCAGGGAGCCGTTGTCGTAGAGCATCTTCTCGAAGTGGGGGATCTTCCACTCGCGGTCGGTGGCGTAGCGGTGGAAGCCGCCGCCGAGCTGGTCGTAGATGCCGCCGCGGGCCATCTGGTCGAGCGTGGCGGTCAGCATCTCGGACGCCACCGGCGACTCGCCGGCCATCTCCAGCAGGAGATAGAGGTTGGACGGCGTGGGGAACTTGGGCGCGCCGCCGAAGCCGCCCCACTGGCGGTCGAAGCGCCGGGCGAGGGAGTCGGCGGCGCGCGCCGCGACGGCTCCCGAGGGGGGCTCGGGCGACGGTTGGGCGCGCTCCTCCAGGTAGCGGCGCATGGCGCGGGCCATCTCCTCGGCCTGCTCCTCCACGTCGGTCCGCCGGGTCTTCCAGGCCTGGGAGAGGTCCTCGAGCACGTGCCGGAAGCCGGGCCGGCCGTAGCGGTCGTCGGGCGGGAAGTAGGTGCCGGCGTAGAACGGCTTGAGGTCCGGGGTGAGGAAGACCGAGTTGGGCCAGCCCCCCTGCTCGGTGAGGATCTGGGTGGCCGTCATGTAGATCTCGTCGAGGTCCGGCCGCTCCTCGCGGTCCAGCTTGACGTTGACGAACTCGCGGTTCATCAGCTCGGCGATGGCGGGGTCCGAGAACGACTCGCGCTCCATGACGTGGCACCAGTAGCAGGTGGAGTAGCCGACGGAGAGGAAGATCGGCTTGTCCTCCTGGCGGGCCTTCGCGATGGCCTCTTCCCCCCAGGGGTACCAGTCGACCGGGTTGTGCTGGTGCAGGAGCAGGTACGGGCTGCTCTCGTCGGCGAGCCGGTTGGTGCGTGTGGAAGCGTGCGCGCTCATTGTGATGCCCTCCCCGGGGGTGGATTGTATGCGGGTTGGGGGTGTTGCAGATTGCTTGCCTGGAGGGCGCCGCCCGGCACTACCGGGCCGTCATCTCCCTAGAAGCACACCTCTCCCGGAAGAGGGCGCCCACCATGGCGCCACCCACTCCCGGGAGGACAGAGGAGAAAGCTTTCGTCAAGCCGGTCGCCGGGTCACCAGTGACCGCATGGTGGCGCCTTCGGCTCAGGCTGTCGCCCGTGCAATGGGAGCTATTGCACGTCGGTCTCCGTCGTCCGGCTGTCCTGCTCTTCGTTTACCGACTACCCCGGAACCATTTCCCGTGTGGAAGTGGGGCAGGGACGTTTCGGTCCTTGTCCCCAATGCCGGTGAAGCCCCGGTCTCCAGCCCCTGGGCGCTAGGGCGCTTCGGAGGGCACGCCGATTGGTTTAGGATGCGCCCTGAAAGGAGATCTCGCCATGCTCCGACGCCCCGTCGTCGCCGGCTCGATCCTGCTCCTCGCCTTCTCCCTCGCTCCCCTCGCGGGCTTCGCCCAGCCGCAGGGCACGGTCACGCCCGAGGCCCGGGCCATCGCCCAGGACGTCATGAAGGCCCTCGGGGGCCAGCAGGCCTGGGACAACACGCGCTTCATCAAGTTCACCTTCGTCGGCCGCCGCACCCACTGGTGGGACAAGCACACCGGCCGCCATCGCATCGAGGGCCAGACGCAGGACGGCAAGCGCTACGTCGTCCTGGAGAACATCAACACCAAGGAGGGCACCGCCTGGCTGGACGGCCAGAAGGTGGAAGGGGAGAAGGCGGCGGAGCTGGTCAAGAACGCCTACGGCGCCTGGATCAACGACACCTACTGGCTGCTCATGCCCTACAAGCTCCTGGACCCCGGCGTGAACCTCTCGCTGGACGGCCAGGAGACCCTCGACGGCAAGACCTACGACAAGCTGGCCCTTTCCTTCGGCCTGGTGGGCCTCACCCCGGGCGACCGCTACTGGGCCTACATCAACCGCGACACCAGGCTGATGGACCGCTGGGCCTTCATCCTGGAGAGCATGCCGAAGGAAGGACCGCCGAGCGTCTGGCGCTGGGACGGCTGGACGAAGCACGGCAACATCATGCTGGCCCCGGGCCGGCAGCAGGTCAGCGGCGGCGACCGCAAGCTGGACCTGTCGAACATCGCCGTCTACGACCAGCTTCCGGACTCCGTCTTCACCTCGCCCGAAGCCGTGCAGTGACCGCCGCTCCAGTGACCGCCTGTTTGCGCGCCATCTGGTCCAAGCGTTTCAAAGGGGGTCCCATGGACCCCCGCGACGCGGCCATCCTGGTGGCCGGCCGGGGCCTGGCCGGCAACGCCAACCAGGGCGGCCGCCGCCAGGTGATCCTGCTCGAGGAGTCCGCCTGGCGGGACGCCATGGCCGCCCTGGGGGCCGACCTCGATCCCGCCACCCGCCGCGCCAACCTGCTGATCTCCGGCCTCTCCCTGGAAGGCAGCCGCGGGAGGGTCTTGCGGGTCGGCGACTGCCGTCTGCGCATCTGGAGCGAGTGCGCGCCCTGCTACCAGATGGACCAGGCCCATCCCGGCCTGAAGACCGCTCTTCGTCCCCACTGGCGAGGCGGCGCCTGCGCCGAGGTGCTCGAAGGGGGCGCGGTGCGGATCGGCGACAACGTGTCCTGGGAGGACTGATTCCACCTCCCGGAACCCCCTACCGGGCTCCCGAACCGTCCGTTCCAATGGGTAGACCGCCCTACCCGCTCGCCGGAACGTTCCGACGAGTGGGTAGCGGGGTCTACCCGTTCGCCGGGTGACTCCACAGAGCGGGCGGGCGGGGCCACCCAGTGGGTAGAGCGCTCTACCCATTAGGCGGACGGGTTCGGCATCTTGGTAGAGCGATCCGGTGTCTCGTTCCTGCGGTATTCCCCTTGGTACGAAGGGCTCTACCCTGGGCTCGGACGGTCTCCCCATGAGGTGGGAGGGTTCCACCGCTTGTTCGAGCCTTTCGGGATTACGAACCGATGTCCTGGGAACGAGTACGGACCCTCCGGCGGCTGGCTTTCTGGCGCGGGATGTCGGGGAGGAGCTTCATACCGCTCGTTCCGGCGTCGCCCCTGCCTGGACTCAGAATCCGGCGCGGTTCTGTATTTGTTCAGCCGAGAGCGGCGCGGGCATCAGCGAGAACCCGGTTGATCCTGACACCCGGAATCCGCTCGAAGTGCTTGAGGTTACCTGTCACGATTTCGAGGTCGTGGTAGATCGCCGTGGCTGCGATCTGGAGATCGGCATCCTCCAACGGCTGCCCCCCCTTCTCCGATCGCCTTCCCTGCCTGCCACGGCGGTCGGATGCCGCCGCCCGATACCTCAGCACATGCGCACTCATCAATAGTCCCTTTCAGGCCCAGGCTTCCTAAAAAAGGTTCAGAGAACCCGGCTCGCTTTTGGGGGGATGGAGCACCACCACCTATAGAGCAGGATCAGCATGAGCTCGAGACCCACCTGACCGAAGTCTTTGACAGAGCGCGCGGAGTGATCGCGCGACTCTTGCTGCCGACTGGAGTCGGCCGAAGTCAGAGGTGAGTTCCGCGGTTCCGCCGCATGGTGCGGCGGTGCTGTTGAGGAGGTGCGCCCGTGTTGGTGCGGGCGCGATCAGTCAACCGTTTGGCGTCGATGACGTCGAGGATGGAGGCTACGAACATGAATCGGAAGTCGGTCTTGGTTGCTGGGATTCATGCTCATCGCCGGGCTTGTTTGCGGGAAGCGCCGCGCATGCGCACCAATGGGGTTGCTGGAGCCAGGCGGACCGGAATGTGAGGATCCGCAATGCCGCCGGGACCATCGGTAGCTCGGCGATCAACGATTGGAACAACATGACCATCCTCAATATCTCCTACGTCAGCTCGGGCGAGGAGATCTATGTCTTCAACGCCAACTCCGGCAATACCGGTTGGGGCGGTCTCGCCACCATCACCAACTACAGTGGTTGCACCATCCTCAGGGCGACCTCGCAGCTCAACACCTACTACTCGTGGACCACGAACGCCGCCCGCGGCGTCCAGTGCCAGGAAGTCGGCCACGGCTTCGGCCTCGATCACTCCAACGACGGCGGCTGCATGGGCGGCGGCTACTGGTACAGCATCTCCAACGCCTACAGGCCGGTCACCTACAACGTCAACGACATCGCCGCGATGTACGCCAACAAGCATGACGACGACCACGGCCACGAGGTTGGACCCGAGTCGGACGGGCCCCGGCTCCACGCCAACTGGATCCACAATCCCCACACTCTCGGTGAGGCCACCCGGCTGTCGACCAACGTCGTCGTCGCGGTCGCCAACGACGTGACCGCCGGCGACCCCATCTCGATCGGCGACGAGGGCACCCTCCCCTCGCAGCGGGTGCGTTTCACCGTCAAGAACAGCCGCAAGGGCGATCTCGGCGCCGGCGACACCTTCGTCCTCTTCCAGAACGGCAACAACGAGAACCGCTTCGACGAGGACCCGAGCTACAAGATGGGCCACCGTTACCTGTTGTTCCTGATCGATCGCGGCGACGGCACCTACATGGTGGTCTCCCCGTCCGGCCGCTATCACATCACCCGCGACGGCCTGGTGCCGGCGATCCATAGGGACAGCAAGAACTTCGCCGCGGGCCTCGCGGGCGCCAGCCTGACGGACGTGCTCGGCGACGTCGAGCGGACCCTCGAAGACTTCCCCGAGCGGTAGTAGTCTTCTCGCCTGAATCCAGTCGTGCGCCGGTGTGGGCAACGAGGTTCCGCCGGCGCTCCTGGCGCCCCCTTCTCTATGACCTTCGATCGCCTGCCGCACCGCCTGGTCCCTCTCGCCCTCTGCCTGCTGGCGGCCATCGTGGCCACCTGGCCCCTGCTGCCTTCCCTCGCCGGCGCTCTGCCGCTGGGGACCGAGCACGAGGCGACCGTTCCGCTGTTCAATCTATGGACCTTGTGGTGGGACGCGGACCGCGTGCCGCACGGCTTCCAAGGGCTCTGGAAAGCTCCCATCTTCCATCCGCTCGAAGGGACCTTCACCTTCTCGGAGCCGCTGCTCCTGCAAGGGGCCGCCCTCTCGCCTCTCTGGTGGATGGGGGCTCCGCCGGCCGCGATCTACAACCTGGCGATCCTGTTCACCCTGGTCTGCAACGGTCTCGCCACCCGGAGCCTGGCGAGGGCGCTCGGCGCGCCGCGCGCCGCGGCCCTCCTGGCGGCGCTCGCCGGCGTCACCCTCCCCTACACCGCGAAGGTCCTGGGGGTGCTCCCCGTGCTCCCCCTCTTCGGCACGATCTGGGCGCTCGCGGCCCTGGTTCGCTTCGGGAAGGAAGGCGGGTGGCGGCCCGCCGCGCTGGCGGTCCTGTCGTTCGCCGCGCAGTTCCTCGCGGGCCAGCAGATGGCGCTCCTGAGCCTTCCTTTTCTTCTCCTGGCGGGGCTCGTGGCGCTGGCGGAGCAGAGGTTCCGCGCCCGTCCGCTCGCCAGGCTCGGCGCCCTGGCGATCCTCGGGGCCATGGTGCTCTGGCCCATCGCCGGCACGGTCCGCTCCTACCATGAGAAGTACGAATTCACGCGATCCGAGGAGGTCGTGGCGGCCCTCTCGGCCCAGCCCCGGGACTTCACGACCCGTCCCGGTTCCTCCCGCCTCCCGTTTCCGCCCCGCGAGGACTCCTATGCGGGGGATACGGGGGGACTCTTCCCCGGCTTTCTCCTTCTCGGCCTGGGGTTGGCGGGAGCCTGGGCTGGGTTGGCGCCAGGGGGAGCGGAGGATCTGGGTCGTCTGCCTGCTCGCCTGCGTTGTGGGCGGCGGGCTTCTCGCGCTCGGCTTGAACCTGAAGATCGGGGATTGGCGGCCTTTCGCCAGTCTGCGGGAACTGGTGCCCGGCCTCGGCACGCTGCGCAGCCCTTTCCGCTTCGCGGCGGTCTCCCAGGCGGCGCTCGCGGCGTTGGCCGCGCTGGCCCTGGCCCGTCTCGCCTCCTGGCGCGGCAAGGCCGGCAGGATCCTCGCGCTCGCCCTGGGGGTCCTGGCGGCGGCCGAGAACCTCGCGTCTCCCGGCGTCCTGGCGCCGGCCCCCGCGTCCCCGCGCACAGCCTGGACCACCTGGTTGCGCGAGCAGCCGGGGAAACTGGTCGTGGCGCACGTCCCGCTGCCGCGTGGGCTGCACGTCTCCGACTACGAGGTGGAGACCTGGCGGATGTTCGCCCAGATCGACCATCACCGGCCGCTGCTCAACGGCTACTCGGGCTACTTCCCCTCCGGCTACGGCACGTTCCAGTTGGACATGGACCAGAACTTTCCTTCCGACCGCCTCCTCTGCATGATGTACGGCATGGGCGTCAACGCCCTGGTTCTGGACCGCCCCTACCTGGAGGAGCGGCGCACCCAATTCGAGACCGACTCCTTGCGGGGTTTCTTCAGCCCCGGATACAGCGATCCCCAGGTGGCGATCGTGCGCCTGCACCCACCGCCGGGAGCCTGTGGCGGCCCCAACTGAGGATCGCTATCCCTTCGGCTCCAGGCTCACCTCGATTGCCGGCATCCCCGCCTTGATCGTGACACGCCGCTTCCAGGACTGGTGCCCGGCCAGTTCCAGTTGAAGCTCGTGGGTAGTGTCGGGCGTGACTTCAAGCGTATAAGGTGCGGGCCCCAGATAGGTTCCATTCAGGATCACATCCGCCCCCGCCGGAGACGTCCGGACCTCGACCCGGACGAACTTGGTGGCCACTCCTCCGCCGGCCGCTACCTGGGACAGCGCGCTTCTCATGTCGCCTTTCGCCTGCTCGAGGAGACGGGTCAGCAACTCGCTCGTGCGGTCGATGGGCTGGGACGGCGCCGAGCTCGCGACGGGGTACTGCTGAGTCAGCTCATCGTCGAAGGTCTTGGAGAACTGCACCCGCCCGCTCTCCACGTGAAGGATCTGGAGGCTGATCGACATGCGGCAGACGTCCTGGAGCGCGCTGGTGCCATAGCCCGCGAAAGTCCGGCGCTCGACGTCGTAGCGCACGATGGAGCCGGTGACGAGGGCGTCCGCGTTGAGCAGGCGTCCCAAGCGGCTGATCCCCTGGTTGGACTGAGTGGTTTCCGGCAATTTGATCTCCCTGCGCACGGAGTCCAGGCGGTCGCGGGTCACCAGAGCGATGCCGGGCAGGTCGTGGAGGGATGAAGTCGTGATGTCCTGCGCGACGAAGCCCAGGTTCGGCAGATCCCTGCCGCTCCGGTTGTCGAAATCCACCACGGCCACGGTGATCTGCTTCGAAGAAACCTTTTCTCCGATACGAGGGGGCGGTATACGCAGGCTGATGTCCACCTTCCAGGCCTTGACGATCTTCAGGATCGGCTCGATGCGCAAAGCGCGGCAGAAGGGCCGCTCTTCTTCGATCATCATTCCCACGAGCCGCCAGTCCTTGTCGAACACGGCGCCTCCGGAGTGGCCCTGGGGACAATCCAGCTCGAAGAGGAAAGCATTCTTTCCTTCCATCCGGCCGAGCTTGACCTCCTTCTTCGGCGAGAACCATCCCCCCACCGTCCCGTGTCCCATGGTGTGCAGCACGGCTCCAGGATCGAGATCCTCCGAAGAGCCGAGCTGATCGAGAGGGAGCTTCCGCAGGACTTCCGCGGCGGACAGGTTCAGCTCGCTGAGGTCGGCCTTGAACACCGCCAGGTCTTCCTCGTGGTGGAACTTGTAACCCTCCACGGGGAACTGCTTGTGAGGCCAGGCCTGAAAGTGCGCCTGGAGGTCTTCCACCTTCTTTCCCTGCTGGAACAGGACGTGCCTGGCCGTGATGCCGTAGGCGTATTTGCCATCCGTATGGAAGATGATTCCAGCCCCTTCCGTGGTCGGCGCCGTGATGCGCACCACCAGGAGCTCCGCCCGCTCCACGCCGTCGTCGAACAGACTCGGCCTTCTGCTGAGCCGCCAGGATGCCCGCCCCTGCGCCGGCCATCAGAAGCGCCAGGACGAATACGCTCCCGACCTTGAATCGGATCTTCACGATCTTCTCCTTTCAATCCCCGTGGTGATAGAAATCGATTTCCTTGACGACGGCCTCGCCTGAGGCGGCGGTGGCGGCGATCCGGAAACGGTAATAGCCTGGAGCGCCGATCTTCCCGGTCGCGAGGACCGTCGGCTCGTCCTTCGGATAGTGGGGGAACTCTCCTCCGACGTCCTTGTTGGTGATACAGGTATCCCTGACCTTGTTACCCTTCTCATCGATCTGCGTCACGGTCAGAAGGACCTTCTTGAGTTTCTTGGAGGGGACGAAGGTCACTTCATAGCCATCGAGGGATTCCCCGCCTCCCGCTCGGAGAGGGAAGAAGACCTCCCGGGGCTTGCCTTCGGGGCTGGGCATCTCGATCCAGGCCAGGATGCCGAGATCGGCGTTGCCTAGTTTCTCTCCGGCCAGGATGTCGGTGGGCCAGACATACGATCCCTGGACCGCCGGCTTCGCCGTGTCCATCCGGTAGTAGATCCGCGACTTGAGGCTGAACGCCCGCAACCGTGCGTCCTGGACGATGCCGGCTGGAGCCTTCCAGGTCAGCTCCAGCGTCTTCTGGGTCTCGGGATTGAATTCTCCGAACCCCTTCACGAACGAACGGAGGCCGAGGCTGACGGTGCTCACCTGCTGAGCGTAGATGCCCTCGCAGCGATCCCCGCGCACCTGGTAGCTCGTGGGACTCTTGGGGGCACGCAGAAGCAGCTCGCCGTCACAGTAGGCCGGCGCCTTTTGCTGCGAAGCAGGAGCGGCGAGGACTGCGAGCGAAAATATGGCGGAGCCAATCCATGACATGACTTCTCTTCTCCTTTCCAACAAGAATCACTCCTTACTCTCCAGCTCCTTCTTTTGCTTCAAAACCTCCGCCTTGATGCGAGGAACCAGCATGAGTGCTTTGACGATCACGGATTCGGTCCCCTTGAGGCGTACGATGCTGGCCAGTTGAAACTGGCTTTTTCGCGAGGCCCGCTTGCAGATCGACATCTGCGGAGAGGTGGAGATCACCTCCAGCTCACCGATCACCTTGAGCGGAGCGTCCAGCGCTTCTCCGGTGACGGGATGGATGATCTGCGCCCCTTTCTCAACGACCTCCAAGGTGTCTCCTTCCTTCAATCCCGCCTCGGACCCGAGGTCAACAACGATCTCTTTGCCATCGATCTGAATGACATAGCCCAGAGGAGGAAACGCCTCGCGAATGCTCTCGGCCAGGAGGGCCCCGGCCTCTTTGGGCGTCACGGGAGGCAGCATGCTCATGACGCTCGCTCGCTGGCTGGTGATGGTGAGCCAGGAGAGAGGCCGACTTCACGTCGACCATGCGCACGTCGATGATCCACTTCGTCGACGGTTTCCCCCTTGGCGGGCTTGATGTTTTCCAGTGTATGGCTCGACGATGCCCACCAGATCGAGAGCCAGGACGTCCGTCAGCTTGTTGTTGACCTTCCCCCCGATGAAGTCCTGCAGGCTCTTTTCGGTGAAGACCGCGGCGAGTTGGTTGCGTTCGACCATTTTGAACCGTTTCGCGGCAAGGAAGGCGTCCGTGGCGGCATTGAGGACTTCGGCGTCGATCTTCCTTTCCTTTTCACTTTTTCTTTCCTTGTCATCCTCGAGGATGAGGCCCAGCATGTACTCGGGTTTTTCCCCCTGCGCCACCGCCGGAAGAGGAGCGACGAAGGGTAGCAGCAGGAGAAGAAGAAGCGGGGAAGCTTTCAGTTTCGGGCTCATACGATCTCCTTTTCGCGAGACCAGGGATTCAGAACTGTGAAAAGCAGGACCAGGACCGCCATCACGCCCGACGGCCACCTGGACGACGCGCTGAGCGGTGCCGGTGATCCAGAGATCGAGGATGGAGGGCATCAGGTTTTCGGGCTGGAGGCCTCCGGCGCTGCGCTCCAGCTTCGAGACCCGGCCTTGGAAGGCGAACCGGATGCCGTCCTGGCCGAGGCGGAGGCCGGTCAGCGAGCCGGCCGGCTCGGAGAAGGCAAAGCCTCGCCCTTCTCCAGCGATTGGCGCATACCCGTGGCCCGCACGTGGACTTCTCCGCCCAGGAGCGTGGACTCTTCGCGCACAACGCTACGCTCCGCCTCGTGCTGCTCGACGACGCGCAACAGGGCCAGGCGGTCGATGGGGATGTCGCCGCGATCTCGTCCCCGGCGAATCTGGAAATGAGGACGTCGAGATCCAGAGAGCGGCTCTGCGGGTAGAGAATCGAGCGATTCCGGCTCCTTCAGGCTGAGGGAAGCCGGCGGAGCGTTGAGAGGCTTCAGCACCACGTCGCCCTCGAAAGGTCACCCGCAGCTCCTCGTCGGAGCCATCGAAGGACAGGCGGTAAGCGTTGGGCTCATCCTCGCCGCCGGCGCCCAGATGCTCGATGGCGACCCGGGTGCCGGCCGGCGAGCGGAAGCGTGTTGAGCGTGAGGGTGGCGGGCCCCGCATCGGGCCGGGCGGCGAGGAGAAAACCTTTCATTCCGTCGCCGCCTGCCGGACCCCACCCGGCTGGAGCGGGAAGCGCCGGCAGGCGCACGCCCGCGAGCTGGGTGGCGGCGATCTGCTGAAGGCGCAGGCGCTCAACGACGTTGGCGTTCCTGGCCAGTTGGAACGAGAGGCGGGAGACCCGGAGGTCGAAGCTGCGCCTCGGCCTCGCGAGCCGGCCGGAGGCCGAGGAACAGGAGCGCCAGGGCGAGGAGCGCCGGCACCCACGGCAGGGGGTGCAGCAGGCGGCGCCAGGAGATCTGGAAACGCGGTTCCTGTCCGCTTTCCACGTCCGTCACGACCTGGGTTTCCTCGCCGGCCGCCGCTCCTGAGGCAGCCAGAGCCGGCCGTCGGTGAGGCGCGAATACAGCACCGGGCTGCTCCAGGCGATCCCCTTGGGATTCGCGAGATAGAGCTGCTGCCGCGCTTCGTTGACCGCCGCGTCGGCCCGGCCGGTCTGGACGAGGTGGCGGTAGAGGTGATTGGTGAAAAGGTGGCCGTCTTCGACGCTCACCGCCCGCCGCATGGCGATGACCGCCGGCAGGCCGCGCTGGACGAGCCGGCCGGCAAGGCCGCTGAAAGGATCGTGCGGAGGAGGACGCCCCGCCGTGGCAGGCGATCAGAGTCACGAGGCGCAGCTCGCGGACGCCCAGGAAGACCTCGGCCAGCAAGCTCCTCCTCCACGAACTGGGCCCGCCCCTGGTCGTCTTCCAGGACCAGAGCGGAGACGCCACCCCGGTTCATGGCCATGGCCGAAGAAGTGAAGGAGATGGAAACCGCCGTCCGCCATCAGCCGTTGCCGCAGCCGTCCCAGCGTGGCCGGAGGCTCCAGGATCGGCCACATCGACGGCTTCGGCCAGCATGCCCGAAAGGGGCCTTGAGGCGCTGCACGACTTCGTCGCGGCTGATCTCGGCGAGGCCGTATTTCTCGAGGTCGGACGGCGCGGAGATGACGCAGAGCAGGCGGGGCCGCCGGGTGGAAGGGCGTGCCCGGCGCGCGCCGCACGCCCAGGTAGCGGGAGAAGGCGGTGTCCGGCGAGCGGGCCAGGGCCAGATGGCGGCCGTGGTCGGTCAGCAGCTCCCAGTACGAGGGCGTGGACCCACTCGGGGAGGTCCGGCGCGAGGTGCAGGAGGAAGCGCAGGCGGCTCTTCTCCTGCTCCGCCGCGACGATCGCCTCCCGCAGCCCTTCGCGCAGCTCGCTGCCCGGCGGGAAGACCGCGTCGTAAAGCTCGCGGCCATAGGCCTCGGGCTCCATCTCCAGCTCGGCAAGCTCCTCGGCCAGCTCGCTGATCCAGAGTCGATTTCCCCAGGTAGTCCCGGCCCGCCCCAGGAGAACCGGACCGAGTCGAGGCTCGACACGTAGAGCGCGCTGTCGAGATAGCTCCCTTCCGGCATGGCGGCTCAGTCCCCTCTTCCCGGCCCGCCGCGCAGGCGCACCGCCGGGTCTCCGAGCACGACGTAGGAACGCGCGTCCTGCGCCGCGGTCCAGAGGTCCGAAATGCCCAGGAAGTCCGGCCGGGCGCCCCACCGGGCCTCTTCCCGCTCCTCGGCCAGATCGGTGAACAGCTCGGCGTAATGCTGATTGAAGTACTCCATCGCCGCGCCGACCGGGTAGCCTTCGAGGAGGCGCCCCAGAGCGCTCTCGAAGACCTGTAGGTGATCCTTGGCTTCCGGCCATTCGAACGAGAAAGACCAGGCGCGGTCCACATGTCCGACTACCGCCAGCGCGCCGCCTTGCGGATGGCCGAGGAGGCGTTGCGGCAACCGGGAGACGAAGCTCTCTTTCGCGATCCGCCGCTGTTCTCCGTTCGTCTCGAAGCTGTCGAAGAGCGGCGTTCCGGCGCCGTAGCAGGCGAAATGAAAAGCGATCATTCCCCCTGGCGCGGCGGAGTCCGGAATATCGTCCTCGGAAAGGTAGTGATCCGTGGGGATCGCCTTCCGCCAGGCCTTGGGACCCGGCCAGTCCTGGCAGAGCAAGGCGCCCTGGTGGCGGGTGTGCAGAGGGTCCTCGGGATCGAAGCCGAGCCCGTGGCTGGCGGTGAAAAGGAGGGCCGGCGTCCGGGCTCCCCCCATCCTCTCCGCCAGCGCCGCCTTGGTGGCGTCGGGGCCGAGCACCGTTTCGACAGGCCACTCCGGGTAGCCGCGGGCGGTCCTCTCGGCCAGCGGTTTCACGAGAGTCCTGCAGACTGGACTCCGTGGCGCGGTCGTCGGGGTTGCCGACCCCGAAGAAGGAGAGCCGGCGATCGGGAGCCAGCGCTCCCTTCTCCGCCGCCACGACGCTCTCGGCGTAGCGGGCGTATTCTTCCAGGGTGTCGAAGCAGATCCGGCCCACGGCGTACTGCACGTCGAGCTGGTACTGAAACCGGAAGGAGACATCCTCCGGGCTTCCCACGATCAGCAGGTAATAAGGAAGGATGTCCGGATCGGCCGGCCCGGGCCCGGCGCCCTGCCGGGCGAGGAACCGTGCCTTGGATTCGCCGCGGTGAACGAGCTCCCGGTAGCGGTGCTCATGGATGGCGGCGGCCTGCGACCGCCGCAGGTCCAGGAGTGGAGCGAGGGCCTGCCGCAGCTCTTGCTGGCGCTTGTCCGGAAAGATCACCCCCCAGCCCGCCTCCGCCAGGTTCCGGGGATCCAACTGGAACCGGAGGTCGAGCTCGTCCTCCTTGAGGTGCGCCACCCAGCGCTTGAGCTCCTCGGCCTCCGCCGGGGAAACCTCCGCGCCGCAGGCCAGAGCCGCGATCTGCGCCAGCGTCGCCCGCGGCAGCAGAGGCTCGCCGGTCGAGGCGTTGATGCCGTTCAAAGGCAGCGTCTGATGCTCATTGGAAGCCATATTCCCTCGTCTTGCTAAATATCCGTGGAAGGCGCCTTATAAGTGATTCCAAAAGCGTCGTCCACCTGCCATTCGGAATAGGGACGCCGGCTCGTACCCACGCGCTCAGGATTCCTGACCACGATCTCCAGGTGAACCACGCGACCCCGCATCTCGGGAGGGCAGTCCTTGCCGTCGAGGAACGTGTAGTTCCACCAGATCCAGCGTTCGTCGGCGTCGAAGACCTTCTGGCGGCTGTCGGGCTCGCCCAAGAGCTCGAGGATCTGCTCCGCCGTCTTGCCTCGGGCCAGGGTTTCGATCTCGTAGAAGGAGCGCTCCGAACGCGCCTGGTGCCCCTGGCAGCCCAGCAGAACGATCAGTAGGAATGCGATCCCGGTGAGTGGAATCCTTGAAGCCATAAATGCCTCCTTTGGACACCGAGGACAGGCGCGCCGGTCTACTGATGAGCAGCCCGGCGCGCCCCTCGTCTCAGTGACGCTCCCCGCCCTCGCGGCCGTCGCCCTTCGGGGGAACCGAGTACGAGCCCGGAGGCTTGGCCTGGACGACGTCATCGACCGTCTGCGTGCTCGTGGTCGTCTGCGGTTCGAAGTCGTCAGGCTTCGCCTTCATGGGGCCTTCCTGAGCAGGGGATGTCACAACCTTGCGGCTCTCCATCGCAGCCTCCTTTTCCAGTCTCCAGCCGTCCGGAGGATCCGGCGGTAGGGGGATATCCGGGGTTCGCGAGAGGGAGAAGCCGTCGGGGAGAATTTGGTTAGCGCGGAGAGGTGCCAGGCAGGGACGAACCGAAGGGGCCCGCAGGAACTTTCATTGCCATTCACCCTGAAGGACGAAGCCGGCCCAATAGTACGGAGCGTGCCACCGGTCGTCGCGCCAGAGCGAGAGCTGAGCTTTCCGCAGGGCCTGCCCAGGAGGCAGGTTTTCGCGTAGCAGGAAGGTATAAAAGCGTGTCATCAGCTCGCTTGTAGAACGGTCGTTGACATCCCAGAGCGAGACCACCAGACGCGGCGCGCCGGCATAGAAGAAGCCTTGGGTCAGTCCGACGATCCCCTCGCCGCCAACCTCCCTGCCTAGCGCCGTGCGGCAGGCGCTCAACACCACGAGATCTGCGTTCAGATCCAATTGCGAGATCTCATAGGCGCGCAGAAGGCCGTCGACTTGCCGCCCCGAGGCGTCGTACGCTGAAAGAGCCAGGGCTGACAACTCGGGATGAAGATCGTTGAAAAGGCCATGCGTCGCGAAGTGCAGAATGCCGTAATCGTTCAGCTTTCCGCTTCGCACCAGATCGCGGCTGGCCTCGAAACCGGAAGCGGTAAGAGCCCGCCGGGAGTCGCGCCAATGCAAGGATCGCCTCGGCTTCCAGACCGGCGTATGGCAGACGCCGCAAAGCGAGAACATTCAGGGCCGGAGCTACCGATGCCCGACCGCGCAGTCTTTCGTCGTCCGGTCCGAGGACCGGGTCCGCCATGACGGCCAGCAAGCCTCTAGGCGGCCGCCGGCCCGCAATCTGAGAGCGTAGCGCCGCAAGGACCGAGAGCGACGGCAGGTTGACGATTTCATGATCCACGATCAGCGGGCGCGATCCTGGGGTCTTGGCATCAGGATGAGGCAAAGCGGCGAAAGGCACAATCTGAAGGGCTCCATGGGCCACCACCACCAGACGTGGCCGGTCTAGGAGGTCGCTCACCGGGCCAAGGATTATCCGGCTGAGCCGCGCCGCCGCCTGTCGGGCCGCGATCTCTCCCGTCTGGAGATGGCTTTCGGTCATCCGTTCATAAGTCTGCCGCGCCGCTGCCTCGATCCGCTCCCGGCCGGGCAGATCCGTGATGAACCGTGCGTCGGAGGAGGTCACCGCCCACAGGAAGCTCCGCTCTTCGCCCAGGAAATACTCCAGTATCAGGGTATCCTGGTCGAGCAGACGCTCTCGCACCTGCTGGAGCGTGAGGGTGACGGGAACCGTGGGCAGAGGCCCCTGGGCCGCCGCCTTCGCCTGCTGCCAGCTCGACAGTAGCCCTGTCAGATCCGTCTCCGTACTACTCGCGCCCTCAAGAGTAGAGGTCGACAGGGCTCTCTGATGGCGGTCATTGATCCGGCGGCTCAGGCTGTCAAGACGGCGCAACTCCTCGGGATCAGGTTGGGAAGCCGCGGCGGAAAGCAGGTCCAGAAGACTGCGCGCCCGCGCACGTTCGCTGATCGCGAAGGCTTTGGCGTCATGGCCTCGTTCCGGTTCGCGCCGGTGCCGCTCCGCCAGTATCTCGATGAGGAATTCATACTGCTCCTGCCGTTCCGCCTGTACGGAGGAGCGCAGATCTGGCCGCCAGACCTGGCCGCGAGCTCGCTCGGCGATCTCCAGTGTCTGAGCCATCAGGCGCTCCGCCCGATCGAGCCTGCCTTGCGCCCTCGCCACCCGGGCGAGGCCGAAGAGAGCGGTCTCTTCCACGTCTTCATGAGCCCCCTCCCGGGCTAACGTCAACGCTTTCTCATAGGGCTCCCCCGCGCGGTCAAAGAGGCCGAGCCTCTCATAGGCAATACCCACATTATTCAGAGCAACAGCATAGGATCGTACCTCTTCCATCCGCCGGAAGATTTCCGCCACGGCTTCGAAAGCCCGAATGGCCTCCTTGGGCCGGTTCGCTTCCATCTGAGCGACGGCGATGCTGTTGTTCGTCACCGCTTCTCCGCGAACGTCGCGCGCACGCCGTCGCAGCTCCAGCGCTTCCTCCAGAGGCTTCAGCGCGGCTTCCGGGCCGTCCGTCCAAAGCAGCAGATCGCCCAGCTTGTTGAGCGTCACCGCTCTCTGCAATGGGGCCGGCTGATCTTCCAGCAGCTTCAGCGCTTGCCGGTACTGATCCAAAGCGAGACGGTTCTCGCCCAAGCTCGCATAAAGAACCCCGAGATTGGTATGGAGAATCGCGGCTTTGTTCAATTTACCAAGCCGCTCCAAGCCCTCGATGGATCGGGAATAGAAATCGATCGCATCATGTATACGGCGCTGGCGCATACGAAGGATGGCCATGTCGTTCCATTGATCCGCGATCTCCGAAGCTTTCCCCAGCTTCTGCCATAGAACGAGGGCCTGATCGTAGTAGCGTTCCGCCGTACCGAACTCCTCCCTACGCGTCGAGATTCTTCCCAGCAGATTCAGAACGATGGCTTGTTGGTGTTGATCATTCACCCGCCGATAGAGATCCAGAGCCCGCAGCAGAGCTTCGGAAGCCTCCCGGTTCCTCGTGGGGTCATTGCCGAGAATCTCTCCCAACCGGTAGAGGGACCAGGCTTCCCCAGGCGCATCCCCCAACTTGCCCCAGAGCCCGGCGGCTTCCCGGAAACCCGCGATGATCTCCGCCATCGCGGCGCCCTGGCGTTCGAGGAGGCGGGCCCGCCAGTAGGCGGCGGCCGCCTTCGCGCGCGTTCGGTCATCCTTCGTGGCGGCGCGCAGAGCTTCGACCCGGACCTCGTATCGCGCCCCCATCTCCGCTTCTTCGAAGGTCTCGATCCCGAGGAGGTAGCGGCCTCCCGCTTCGGCCAGCAGAAAAATGTCCTCCGGCCCCCGATTCCCGTTCGGGCTGTCCACACGCAGCAGCAGGCCTCCGTCCGGAGTTTTGATCGTGGCGGCAACATCCACGCCGAGTTGCTCGACCACCAGATGCAGGTATTGCCCCTTTTCAAGCGGCAACGCATAGGCACGCGTCTGGCCAGCGACAGGCTGCTCGACGCGGAAAGCCCGCGCCTTCAAATCGGCCAAATGGAGAGAGACAACAGGAGGCGAGGGTTGATCCTGCTGGACCGGCGCCTCCGGCTCCGACCGCTCCACGCCGCAACCCGCGCCGCTGAGCGCTCCCAGGATCGCTACGGAGAAAGCAACGATCCTACCGTTATATTGAGCTGTTGCTATGATGTTCCTTATCATAGCAGATGAGGTGCGCTCTTAAGGGGAAGCCGCCACGCTCAACAGGAACTTCTCCACCAGCCAGCGTCGCGCGCCGGCCGTTTCGTACAGATAGAGCGTGGAATCCCCCGGCGCCAGGACGGAGCGGGGGATTTCGAGACGGAAGTTGCCCTCCTCGCTCACCTCAAGATCCTCAAACCGCAGGACGACCTTGCCGTCCGGGGCCGCGAGATGAACCTCGTACAAGGAGTCTTCGCGCGGGTCCGAGGGATTCAGGATCACCCAGAGCCGCTCGGAGTCCGCCGGGAGATTCAATGCGGGAGCGGCCCCGGCCCCACTCCTGGTGGAATCCAACGGTTCGAGATTGACCAGGGGCGGATTGGCCCGCGGAGCCTCCAGCCGGACGATGGTCCGCCACTGGACCAGGGCCACGACGGCGAGCAGGGACGCGGCGAGCGCGAAAGGAACGGCGGTCCTCCAATCCCGACGGGGTGGCCGAACCTCCCGGCGGCTCTCCAGGGGCACTACCACCGAGGAGGCCTCGGCCGGGAAAAGCCGCTCCCGCTGCCGCTGCCACGCCGTCTCCATGCCCGCCGGGGAGACCTCGGCGGCGGGATCGTCCACGCCGTCGTAGAGGTCCGCCAGCGCAAGGAGCTCGGTCGTGCAGTCCGGACAGACGGCGAGATGGGCGCGGATCTCCTCGGCCTCGTCCGGCGGCAGCCGCCGCTCGTGATAGGCCACGATCCGCTCGGGAAGAGGATGCTGATCGATGGTTCCGCTCCCTTTGAACAAGTCCGCGTTCTCCTGCCCCATACTAATCAGAAACCGTCAGCGCGGGCCGGTTTAGGACTTTCCTGTATTTCAATCCGTCCATTCGCCATACTCCTCCCCCAATTCCGATCGAAGGCGCTGGCGGGCCTGGAAGAGGTGGGCCTTGACCGTCTCGACCGAGATCTGGAGCACGGCGGCGATCTCCCGGTATTTGAGATCCTGATCGACGCGGAGTTGGAGCACCTGCCGCATCTGCGGCGGCAGCCCGCTCATGGCTCGCGTCAGAGCCTGCCGGCGCTCGTCCCGGTAGGCCCTCTCGGACGGCAGCGGCTCCGGCGCCTCGGGCTCGCGTAGCAGAACGCCGCTCTCATCCCGTTCGTCGATGGAGACCTCGGGCGCGTCCCGTTTGACGCGGCGGCGGCGCCGGTTCTCGTTGCGGTGGAGGTTGGCCGCGGTGGCGAAGAGCCAGGACTTGAACGAGCCTTCGCCGCGAAAGGAGTCAAGGCGGTGGAACGCCTGGCCGAAGGTCTCCTGGGCCATATCTTCGCAGTCCTGCGCCGAATAGCCGAAGCGGCTGAAGAAGCGACGCACCCAGGGATAGAAGCGCTCGAAGATGAGACGGCTGTTGGCCTCGACCCGGACTCCGGCCTGGAGCTCCGAAACCGCGCGTTCGATGTCGTCGTCGCCCTCGCGCCTGTCGGTCATGGGTGAGCGCATCCTACCCTAAACCTCTACAACCCGAGCTCCTCCCCATCCTCCAGCACCCGGAACCCCCGCCCCTCGATCGCCTTCCGCGCCGCCCCGTCCGGATCCAGCGCCGGATTGGAGTGGTTCAGGTGGGTGAAGTACACCTTCAGCTTGCCAGCCTTCACCAGCGGCTCCAGGAGGTCCATGGACTGCGTGATCAGCGGGTGCTTGATTTTTTCGACGTTCCGGTCCGGGAGCTCGTCGGGGGAGTAGAAGGTGGCGTCCAGGAGGGCGTAGTCCACCTTCTCGTCCTTGAGGACGTCGATCAGCGGCTTGGGCCAGGTCTTCCAGGTGTCGGTGTCCGGGACGTAGAAGAGGGTCTTGTTCGGTCCCCGGATGACGAAGGCCATAGTGTCCGAATACTCGTCGCGGTGCGGCACCGGGATCGCCTTGACCGTGATCCCCTCCGCCAGCGCGAAGGGCTCGCCGGGCTGGAACTCCCGGAGGGCGATATTCTCCAGGCGGACGAGCTGGCTCCAGGGACCGTTGGCGCGCAGAAAGGCGGCCATGCGGGGCGAGGTCCAGACGGGCATCTGCCTGGTGCTCAGGCTCTCGAAGCCGAGGTGCGCGAGGCCGAGGTAGTGGCCCATGTGGGCATGGGTGAGGAGGAAGCCGTCCACCGGCGAGCGGTCCCCCCGGCCCTCGGGGTGCGGACGGAAGGTGTGGATCCGCGCGATCTGGCGCGGCAGGTCCGGCGTGGCGTCCACGATGTAGATGCCGTTGGTCTTCGGGAGGTGGATCGCCAGGCTCGCCACGCTCCGGGCGTGCTTCGGATCCTTCCGCGCCAGGGTGCAGCGGGAGCAGTTGCACCCGATCTGCGGCAGGCCGCCGTCCTGCGCGGTGCCGAGGACGACCACGCGCGGGGCGGGGGAGGCCGGAGAATCCGCGACGGCGACGGTTGCCGCGAGGGTCAGCAAAAGGAGGAACAGCAGGGCAAGGCGCTTCATGGTCAACCTCCTGGACGGTCTCTTCACACTCTGAACAGGTACTATATGGCCGCACGAACCGCTGTTGTATGAGCCGTCCCGTCAGGGACAAGGGAACCTAGCCCCGGGTTTCAACCCGGGGCGGAAGCGGGAGCGGCGCGCGGTCGTCGCCGTTCCGCAATGCCGACCCGGTGAGGTCCGCCCCCTCGCCCCGGGTTGAAACCCGGGGCTAGGTTCCCTTGTCCCTGACGGGACGGCTCAGGCAGCTTGGCCAAGCTGACAAGGCGCGGATACACTCCCGCCCATGCCCAAGGCTCCCAGGAAGGCTCAGCGCTCCCACAAGATCGACCGCCCCACCGAGACCGCCGGCCCGCTGGAGCGGATTCCGCCCGTGGTCAAGCTCCTCGTGGCATGCGCCGTTGTGATCGGCGTGTTCGCGTGGCTCCGCGCCTCCGCCAGCCAGCCGTGGTCGTACGACGAGTACTACCACCTGGGGATCTCCCGGGAGATGCGGTCGGACTTGCTGATGGATACGTTCCGGTGGACGCCGTTCTCGATCCTCTATGAGCGGTTCGTCGACGGCGCGCCTCTGTTCCATCTGCTGCTGCTGCCGTTCGCCGGGCTGCCGGTCGAGACGGCCGGGCTGATCGGGGTCCTGCTGGGACAGGCCTTCGTCGTGGGCGCGTTCGCCTTGTCGCTCTGGATGCTCCGCGTGCCGCGCCCGTGGTGGTTCGTGCTGGCCCTGCCGGCGCTCGGCACCCTGTTCGTCTACCGGCTCGAGATGTGCCGGCCGCAGATCTGGCTGATCGGGTTCTCGGTCCTCGTGCTGGCGCTGCTGGTGAGCCGGCGGTGGAAGGCGCTGTTCGTCGTCACCGCGCTCTTCGGCCTGACCCACACCGGCGGCTGGATCTCCATCGCCTTCGCGGGGCTCTGGTTCGCCGCGGGCCTCCTGTTCCGCAACGGCGGAGAGGCCCGCTATCCCTGGCAGCCGCTGGCCGCGACGGCGGGCGGATGGCTGCTCGGCCAGCTCGTCCATCCGCAGGTGCCGGCCAACTTCCGGCTGTTCTTCATCTCCAACTTCGTGATCCCGTTCCAGGCCGCGGGCGCGGGCGACGAAGCCCTGCGCGGCCAGCTCGGCACGGAGATCTCGCGCCCGGAGCTGGCGATCCTGCTGGAGCAGTGGCCGGCCTTCATCCCGCCGTTGATCGTGGTCTACGCGCTCCTGTTCCGGCCCCGGCTGCGCAGCCGCGCCACCCTGACGGTGGGCATCTGCGCGCTGGCCTTCCTCCTCGCCGGCAGCTTCTTCGCGCGGCGGTTCTTCGAGCTGGGAGCCCCCCTCTCGCTGCTCGCCCTGGCGATGCTGGTGCGGGAGCAGAGCCTCCAGGGACTGCCGCCGATCCTGCCTCGCTGGGGACGCAAGCTCGCCGCCGCCGCGATCTTCGTCGGCGTGCTCTGGACCCTCTCCGCCCTCCGCTTCTACCAGCACGGCACCGACTCGCCGCCGCGCGCCATGGCCGAATGGCTGGGCGCGAACGGCACCGCCGGAGAGCGGGTCTTCACGGCTCAGTGGGCGGACTCGGCGCCGCTGCTCTATTACGCGCCGCAGCTCCAGTCCCTGGTGGCGCTGGACCCGACCGTCTTCTACGCCAAGGACCCGGCCCTGTTCCAGACCTACGTGAACATCGTCCAGGGACGCCACCGGGACCCGGCGCGGACCATCCGCGAGCGGTTCGGCGCGCGCTGGGTGACGGTGTGGCGGGCGCCGGTGTACCAGGGGTTCGCCTCGCGGATCTTCAACGCTCCGGGGGTGAGCGTGGCGTACCAGGACAACGACTACGTGGTGCTGGACCTCGGAAGCCCGGCGAGGACGCCTTGATAGACTCGTCCGTGATGCGGGCCCCACGGATCATTTCGCTGGTCCCCAACGGCACCGAGATCCTTTTCGCTCTCGGCGCGGGCGGGCAGGTGGTGGGCGTGAGCCACGAGTGCGACTACCCCGAGGAGGCGCGGACGCGGCCGATCCTCACCGGCAGCGCGCTCACCCCCGGGATGACCGCCGCCGAGGTGGACGCCGCCGTCTCCGCCCAGGTGGGGAACGGCCTCAGCCTCTATACGCTGGACGAGGCGCGGATCGCCGAGCTGGCTCCCGACGTCATCGTCACCCAGGAGCTCTGCCCCGTATGCGCCGTCTCCACGGCGCAGGTGGACGGCGCCGTCCGTCCCCTCCCCCGCTGTCCCGAGGTGATCTCCCTCGATCCTCGGACCCTGGAGGACGTCTTCGCGGACATCCGCCGCGTCGGCGGGATCACCGGCCGGGAGAAGGAGGCGGCGGAGTTGGTGGCAGACCTGGAGCGCCGCCTGGACGCCGTGCGCGCCGCCGGTGGCGGGCCGGCCCCGGCCTCGCGTCCTGGCGCTGGAGTGGCTCGATCCCCCGTTCGCGGGCGGCCACTGGGTGCCGGAGATGATCGGGATCGCGGGCGGCGACGACGTGATCGCCAGCCCCGGGGACCACTCCGCGCGCCTGACCTGGGATCAGGTCGCCGCCGTGGACCCGGACGTGATCGTGGTCATGCCCTGCGGCTTCGACGAAGCCGGCGCCCGCGCCCAGATCGCCACGCTCGCGGACCATTCCGAGTGGCGCGCCCTGCGGGCCGTCCGCGCGGGCCGCGTCCATCCCGTGGACGCCAACGGCTGCTTCAGCCGCCCCGGCCCGCGCCTGGTGGACGGCGTCGAGCGGATGGCGGAAATTTTTCAAGACATGTCCGTCTAAACAAATGGAGCCCAACCGGGTTCTAACCAGTTGCGGGGCGGGCTCGTCGAGCCTTCCTCGCGGCTGGTCCACCCGGACCGGCCTCCTCGTCCAAGATGCCCTCGTCTGACCGCACGAGGGCATCCTTTTTCCCTTCTCCGCCAATTCTGAAGCTTCGATCTTCGCGGAGACGGGAAACATTTCCGCTGCTCCTGGCACTCTTCAGGTAAGCCAAGCTTTCAAACCGGCGATCCGGGAGGGTTCCATGTCGATGCGATTCGTGTCGCTTACGGCAGTTTTGTTGTTTTTGGCTTCAGCACAGTCTTCCCTGGGGCAGAGCGCCCCGGTCTTCTTCTCCTTTGTCGATGAACGCGGGTACGACGCCTCCAGGGTGTCGGAGTGGGGCCGCGTCCATCTGCGGATGGTGGCTCCGAGCTGGGATTTGTCACCGCAGCGGGATGAGTGGTCCGTGTCCCTCACCTCGGCCCTGGGCCAGGACTCCGAGTCCCTGACGCTCGTCGAGACCGGCGAGCGGACCGGCGTCTTCGAGGGGACGATGGAGGTCTGGGTCAACGCGCCGGGCGGCGACCGGCAAGGCTTCATTGACACCTATCGCGACTGGAACAACATCAACGCCAACGACGTCATCACCGCCACGTTCGACGGCGGCGCGGCCGTCGACACCATCGAGGCCGTCCCCTCGGTTCTCCAGGTCGCGGACGGCTATGGCGCCCCCGTGACCTCGTATGCCGCCGGAGAGACGGTCCACGTCCGGCTGCGGGACGGCTTCGCCAACACTCCGAACCTGGACCTCCGGCCGGTCACGGTGACCACGAGCCGCGGCGACTCCGAACCGCTCCAGATCTCGGAGACGGGGATGGACACCGGGGTCTTCGAAGGATCTCTGAGCGCGGCGGTCACCGCGGACCCGCCCGTGCCGGGGAACGGCGTCCTGGAGGTGCAGGCCGGCGACACCCTCACCGCCGGCTACGAGGACATCAACCATGTGACCTCCTCGACGGCGTCGGCCGCGGTCGCCCCCTTGGGCGTCCGGTTCATCGAGGCCGAGGGCGGCGGGCCCGCATCCGCCTTCCTGGAGAGATCGCAGGCCTGGGTGCGCGTGACGTACCCGGCCGCCAACAGCGACCCCCAGTATCGCGACGTCTTCCTGGTGGACGTCGACACGGACCTCTCCGACGACACCGAAGGCCTCTATCTCTGGGAGACGGGTCCGGACAGCGGCGTGTTCGAGGGATGGGTGTGGCTGTCGGACACCTTCACCTCGTTCGGCGACGGGCGGCTCGGCACCTCCCGGACAACGAGCCAGTTCGACACGCTGCGGGTCGAGATTCAGCTCGGCCAGACGATCTACACGGCCACGGCCGCCACAGTGGGCTCGGCCCTTCGTCTGACCGACGCCGCGGGGGACGACGCCTCGGCCTTCGCCCTTGGCTCCACCCTCTACTTCCAGGTCGAGGACCAGTTGACCAGCGGCCCTCCCTACCTCTATTCCCCACCGGCGCAGGTGATCCTGAGGTCGCTCACGAGCGGCGACGTGGAGACGCTCTATCCCTTCCGGACCGCCGTCGGCTCCGGCCTGTTCAAGGGCTCGATCCGCGTCGGCACGGGACCGGCGGCACCCGAGGATGGCGTGCTGCAGGCCGCGCCGGGCGAGACGATCGAAGCCGTCCACGCGGACTTCAACGGCGTGACCTCCAGCCGCCGCATCGCGGTGGCCGCCGAGCGCCTGATCCGGTTCATCGACGACTCCGGCCGGTCCATCGACACCCTCCTGGAGGGGCGGCCCGCCCGCCTGCGCGCCTTCGACATCACCGCCGCCCCGCAGTTTCCGGTCCAGGCGGAGGTCGAGTCCCTCCACGGTCTCGATCAGGAGCAGGTTCTCCTCTCCGCCGTGGAGGGGGAACCCGGCGCGTACGAGGGCTCGATCCTGTTGGACCCCTACTACACCGCGGGCGGACCGAACGGGGTCCTGCGGGTGGGCAACTACTACGAAGAGGCCGGGGACAGGGTCACGGCCACCCTCGACCCGCTCCCGAGCGTCAAGGCCCGGACCATCGGCGCGCGGGTCCGCCTGCTGGACGACCGCGGGCTGGATGCGGATTCCTATCCCCTGGGCGCATCCTGGCATGTCCGGATCGAGGATCCAGGGGCCAACCGGGACGGCGGCGGCGCCGACACCGCGACCATGAAGATCGTCATCGCCCCGTCCGGCCAGGAGGTGACGGCGGGCCTGACCGAGACGGGGCCGGACACGGGCGTGTTCGAGACCGTCTTCGACCCGGGAACGCTCCCGGTGGAGCCCGGCGGCGACGTCACGGTGGTCTACCAGCCGTACTACGGGCCCTACCACTCCTTTACCGACAAAGCCGGCATCGTCGCGCGCGCGGTGGAATTCGTGGACGCCGCCGGCCTGCCCACCGCGGCGTATCTCGCCGGCGGCCGGGTCTACGTCCGGGCTTTCGACGCCTCCGCCAATCTCAGCACAAGTCAGGTGGAGACGCTGCAGGTGCGGCTCGCGATCTTCGCTCCGCGGGGCGAGAACGGCGATACGGAGATCCTGACCCTCACCGAGACCGGCGCCGATACGGGGCTGTTCACCGGCTCCATCGGCATGCTGATGACCTACACCACCCCGGCCATCAACGACGGGCAGATCCAGGTGTCCCCCTACACGCCGCCGCTGTACGAAGCGGAGATCCTGCGGGTCTATCTGGCGGACCTCGAGGACTCGGCCCGCTTCCTCGACTCCGTTCTCCGCTTCATCGACGCTCAGGGCCGGGACGTCTCCTCCTACGTCGCGGGCTCCCCGGTCCGGCTGCGCCTGGAGCGGCCTCTGGACAACTACAACCAGATCGACGTGGATGTGAGATCCGTCGAGGTCCTTTCTCTCACCAGCGGCGACCGCGAGCCGGTGGTCCTGACCGAGACGGGCGTGAACACCGGCGTCTTCGAGGGATCGCTGCCGACCGGGTCCGGAACGGCGCTCTGGTTCGACGGCACCCTGCAGGTAGAGTCGGGACTGATCCAGGCGATGGACAACTCGTATTCCCCCAGTTCCATTGCCTACGCCACGATGCTACCGGCGCCCGCTCCCGTCCTCACCGCCCAGAACGACGAGACGGCGACGGAGGAGGACACGCCGATCACGGTGGACGTCCTGGCCAACGACTCCTCGTCGTCGGGCCCGCTGACGGTGACGGACGCCGTGATCACCTACGGCACGGGAGCGGTGACGATCGAGCCCGACTTCCGGCTCACCTACACGCCGGCGCCCAACGAGATCTACGGCGCGATCATCACCTACACCGTCACGGACGGCGTCCTGACCGCCACGGCCGAGCTCAACGTGGGGATCTATCCGGTCAACGATCCGCCGGTGGTGGTGGACGACGCCGCGACGGTCATCGAGGACGGGCAGGTCGTCATCGACGTGCTCGCCAACGACGACGAGATCGAATTCGAGAGCGAAAATCAGGGGCTCGCGTTGATCGGCGTCACGCAGGGGTCCAACGGCTCGGTGACGATCCAGGGCAATTATTGGGTGGTCTACACTCCGAACCTCAACTTCTTCGGCATCGACACGTTCACCTACGAGGTGACCGACGACCACGGCGGGTTCTCCACCGGTACGGTCACGGTCACCGTCGAGTCGGTCAACGACTTCCCGCTGGCCGTGGCCGACACCGCCACGACCCGCGAGGGTGCGCCGGTGACGATCTCCGTACTGGCGAACGATTCGGACATCGAGGGCAACACGCTGTCGGTGACGGGCGTCTCCGGCTCCGCGGTCATCCATCCGGACGGGACGGTGACCTACACGCCGGGCGCCAACTTCAACGGCACGGATTCCTTCACCTACACCGTCAGCGACGGCCAGGGCGGCACGGCCACCGGGACGGTGACGGTGACCGTGAAGGATGCGCTGGAGCGGATCGCGGTCCTCGCCACGCACGGCGTCTGGATCCAGACCGGGGCGGACGTGCTGTCGGGCGACGTCATCGTCAACCAGAGCGGCGTGGCGCCTTTCCTCGACGGCGGCTCCTCCGAGCTGAGCGTGGCCGGCACGGTCACCACCCCGGCCGGATACGACGCGCAGGCGAACCGGATGAATCTGGCGAGCGGCTCGACCATGGGAGGCGACGCCTTCTACAACCAGAAGACCGGAACGGGCTCTATCACGGGCGCGCAGTCTTCGCCCCTGGCCCTGCCGGTGTTCGCCAGCCTGCCGGTACTGCCCACCATCACGCCCGGAGCCACGGACGTCAACGTGGCCAACAACGGCATCCGGACGCTCGCTCCGGGCAGCTACCGGGATCTGATCGTGGGCCGCAAGGGGACCGTCACCTTCACGGGCGGCGTCTACCACTTCCGCACGGTCCGCATCGACCGCGAGGCGAAGCTCTTCTTCTCCGCCGCCGCCGAGGTCCGGGTCCAGCAGAAGCTCAGCACGCAGACGCTGACCGTGGTCCAGCCGGCGGCGGGCGCCACCATCGACGCCTCGAGCATCGTCTTCTTCGTGGCCGGCGCCAACGGCACGATGGGCGGGCTCGCCGAGACGCCGAAGGCGGTGGAGATCGGCACGGACAACGTGTTCCGGGCCAATCTCCAGGCCCCCAACGGCACGATCTGGCTCCAAAATCGGGTCAATGCCACCGGCGCCTTCCTGGGCAAGGACGTCCAGGTCGGACCCGAAGCGCAGATCACGCTGGATAGTTATTGGGCGGATCAGTAAAGAGCCGTCCCGTCATGGACAAGGGAACCTAGCCCCGGGTTTCAACCGCATTGATGCCCGGGGCGGGAAATCCTGATCGATCCCACCGGCACCATCCGCTGGGTCGACCTGACCGAGGACTACCGGGTGCGCGCCCGGCCGGAGACGGTGCTGGAGGTCTTCGACGGGATGGCCGGGAAGGCGGACTGAGTCGCGGTCATGGCGCCGCCGCGCCCACCTGATCAAAGGCTGCGGTCGCCCAGGCCGTGCACGAGCTCGCAGTACGGCCGGAAGAGAAGGTTTTTCCAGACGCTCCGCAGTTGTATCCACGACTGACTGGCTCGATCGGGTGTTCCAAGCATCTGTCAGGGCCGTAGCTGCGTTGAATTTACAACACGGTTAGCCGCAAAACCCACTCCAACTGCGCAAAAATTCTTTCTTCTGCGCTGCTGATCCGGTGTATATCTCCTGACATGTACGGTTACTTACGTACTGATAAATACGTATTGATCAGCAGCAGCGTTCCTTGGGTGTTCGCTGCAAATTGTAGTAATCTGACTTGTAATATGGATTTACTGGAATTCCGTTGTGACCAGCGCTTCCACAGCGCAGAGAGTCAACCCACCAGGAATTCATCCAACCTGTGAGGAGGGTGCTAAATGTCGCAGCCACGCCTCAAAATAATTCTTGCTGACGATCACCCGATGATGCTGGAGGGGATGAGAAAGCTCCTCGAGCCGCAGTTCGATGTGGTCGAGAGGGTGACGGACGGTCACGCGCTTCTCGAAGCGGCCGGCCGGTTGCGGCCCGACCTCGTCATCGCTGACATCTTCATGCCCGGGATGGACGGCCTCGAAGCGACGCGCCGGCTGCGGAAGGCTCACCCCGGCATACGGGTTCTGATCCTGAGCATCCACACCGAGCACTCCTGGGTGCAAGAGGCGTTCGCGGCCGGCGCCTGCGGCTATCTGACCAAAACCTCGGCGCCCCAGGAGATCGAGCTGGCCGTCCGCGAGGTGCTCAAGGGCCAGCTCTTCGTCAGCTCCGCCGTGATCCGGGGCATGGTCGCCGCGCCCCCTGTGAAGGGTTCCGCCGCGCCCTCCCGCAGGAGGCAGGCAACCGGCGAGACCCTCACTCCGCGGGAGCTCGACATCCTCCGCCTGGTCGGCCAGGGATTGGGCAACAAGGACATCGCACGGCGGCTCAGCCTCTCGGTCACGACGGTCCGCACCCACCTGCACAGGCTGTACGGAAAACTGAAGACGGCGAACCGGGTGGAGCTGGCGCTCATCGCCTCCCATACCGGTGGACCGGTGATGTGACATGGCGGGCGATCCTCCCCGAGGTCTCCGGGGCGCCAACCGTCTGATCGCCGGCGAGGAAAAGGCCCGGCGCCGGATCGCCCGGCAGCTTCACGACGATCACTGCCAGCGGCTCGCCGCCGTTTCCTTCGAGCTCCAGGCGGTGCGCGGGCAGCTCGCCGAGGAGGACCCCCGTCGCTCCGGGCTGGACGCCGTAAGCGTGGGCCTCGCCGAGCTGGGTGAAGATCTTCGCCGCCTGAGTCACGACCTTCACCCCGCCATCCTGGAGCGCCGTGGCTTGGCCGAGGCCCTTCGCGACGGCTGCGGGGAGATCGAGCGGCGGCACGGCCTGCCGGTGCGGCTCAGCCTGCACGGGGATGAGGGCCCGCTGCCGCCGGATATCGCCCTCGGCCTCTACCGCATCGCCCAGGAAGCCCTCGCCAACACGGTCCGCCATGCCGTCGCGTGGTCGGCCCACGTCACCCTGCGGATCGCCGCCGGCGAGGCGCACCTCTCGGTGGCCGACGACGGCGCCGGGTTCGATCCCGAGGAGGCACGGCGCACCGGCGGGCTGGGGCTCGCCAGCATCGAGGAGCGTGCGGGATTGCTCGGCGGCCGGTGCCGCATCGCGTCGGCCCCCGGCGCCGGCACGGCGATTGACGTCACCGTGCCGCTGCTCGATCCGGCTCCCGAGGAGGCCTCCGCCCCCCACCGGTTGAGCCGGTTCGTACGCCGGCACTGGCCGCTGGTGATCTCCGCGGCTCTGGTCCTCCTGGCGTTCGCGAGCCGAAAAGGTCTACGGCCCCTCGCCGCTGATCGCTACTCCACTCGATAGGGGCTCAATGAACGACCGGGGCGAGATCATTCCGCGGCGGCGGGCGGGAAAAGCTTGCGAACGACCTCGTCCTCAAGTTTTGCCTCCTCTTCGCGGCCGAGGCGGCGATAGGCGGCGGCCAGGGAGCGGTGCGTCTCGATGCGCCGCGGATTTTCCCGCACGGCCTGGCGGTAGGTGGCGATGGCGGCCCCGTCCTCGCCTTTCTCGAGCAGAGCCTGGGCCAGTGGCATGAGAAAACCGACACTCCCAGGGCTGCGGCGCACCAGCTCCTTCAGCCGGGCCACCGCCTGCGGCCAGTTCCTCTGCCGCATCAGCTCCTTGGCCGCTGCGAGCTCGGCGAGTAGGGCGGGGCCGTCCTTGGGATCGAGGGTCCCCTTGCCGCTCGTACCGGAGCCGGAGAGATAGCCGAGGCTCTCGAGCGCACGCGCCAGCTCGGGGTCGGCGGCGGCTGAGGGGGTCGGATGGGCCATAAAGGAACGTTGCGCCGCCCGGAGTGCCGCTTTCAGCCGGCGGGCCTCTTGCCGCCCCTCCTGCCCCTCCTCCAGCAGGTTGCGGGTCTCCCCTGGATCGGCGGCCAGATCATAGAGCTCCGGCCGCGGCGCCACGATCAGCTTGAAGCGGCCGTCGAACATCGCCTCGAGCGGGCTCCATCCATAGGCGGTCAACGGATACCGGGTCTCCGCGTAGACCGGGCTCGCGGTGCCGCTGTCCAACGCCGGCAGCCCCGGGAGCGGCCGGCCGAACGGCAGGGCGGCCTTGCCCTTCCCGGTCAGGCGCAGCAGGGTCGATGCGAGCCGGCTCGTCGAGACCGCTTCCTCGACGACCTTGCCTCGCGGCACTCCGGGGCCGGCAAGGAGGAGGGGCACGTGCAACGTGGAGTGATACAGAAAGATGCCGTGGTCGGGCTCCCCGTGCTCGCCCAGGGATTCGCCGTGGTCGCCCACCGCCGCGATCAGCCAGCGCCCGGCGCCGCCGGGGAGCGCGGCCAGCAGGCGGCCGATCTCCTTGTCCATGGAGGCGACCTCGCCGGCGTAGCGCTGGGCGAGAGGGGCCTCGGGATCCAGACCCGGAGGGGAGTACGGCGTGTGGGGGTCGTAGTAATGGACCCAGAGGAAAAGCGGCTTGCCCGCGCTCTGCCGGCCGAGCCATTCCAGGGCAGCATCGGTCATCTCCCGGGCCACTCGCACGCCGGTGAATCGGTCGCCGTAGCTCCCGAACCCGCGGGCGAGCCCGAAGTTGCGGTCGAGGACGGTCGAGGCCACGAAACCAGCGGTCGTGTAGCCCCGGGAGCCGTAGGCCTCGGCCAGGGTGGGCACCGCCCTGGCGAGCACGTCCGAGCCATTGGTCTGCACCCCGTGCTCCGGCGGGGCGAGCCCGGTGAAGAGCGAGGCGTGGGCCGGCAGGGTCAGCGGCGCCGGGGTGATCGCCTGCGCCCAGCGCACGCCGCGCGCCGCCAGCCTGTCCAGAACCGGCGTGCGTGCCCCCCTGCCGCCGGCTTTCCTTCCGACGTACACCCCGAGCGCATCGGCCCGGGTGGTGTCCAGGGTCAGGAGGAGAACGCTCGGCGGGCCGGCCGCGGGCGGCTCGGCGCCCGCGGGCGCGAGCGAAACAAACGGAAGCAAGCCAAGGAGGCCGAGCGCCGCCCGGCGTTGCAAGCCGCCGAAGCCCCGCGCCCCCGCCCGGGCATAAATGCCCGGGCTACGCGAAACAGCCGGGTGAACCCGACTGATGGAGTCCCCTTCAGGGGGCTCTTTTCGGCTAGCCCGGGCATTTATGCCCGGGCGGGGGCGCGACCGCCTGGAACTCGCGACGAGCTTCGGGGACGTCGCACTAGACATGGCAACTCTCTTTGAACCTTTCGAACAGCCAATCGTCGTTCCGCACCCGGCGCGCCGCGAATTCGGCCCGCCTCTGCCAGACGTCGCTTTCCACCGCCTGCGCCAGCGCGGCGCCGAAGCGGGCGCGGTTGCGCAGCGCGGCGGCGACGCGGGCGATCCGCTGGCGGTTGAAGTGCAGAAGGGCGACCCGCAACAGGTTGTGGGTGAGCAGGTGCCACTGGACCCCGTACGGGCGCGCCTGGCGGAAGTAGTGCAGCACGGTGACCTCCGGCACCACCCAGGACTCATAGCCCAGCAGCCAGTAGCGCACGCACAGCTCCAGGTCCTCCGAGCCCCACTGCGGCATGCCTTCGTCGAAGGCCCCCGCCCGCTCCAGGGTCTCGCGGCGGATGGCCATGAAGCCGCCTCCCAGGGTCGGCACGGGACAGGGCTCCGCCGACTTCGGCGGCAGCCATTCCAGGCGCAGGGTGTTGTCGACGATGCGTTGCCCGCACGCGGCCCTGAGATCTGGCCTGCCCATCACGCCGATGCCGGGGGCGGCCACCCCCACGCGCGGCAGGTTGAGCGTGCGGACGAGGGGTTCCCACCAGCGCTCGGGCACGTCCATGTGGGCATCGGAAAAGACCACGACCTCGCCGCGCGCCGCGGCCAGCCCGCGATTGCGCGCGGCGGACACGCCCAGTGGCTCAGCCGAACGGATGAGATGAACGTTCTCCCACCTTCCTTCGGCCAGGAAGTCGGCGCACCCGTCCGTCGAACCGTTGTCGACGACGATGACTTCGCTGTCCGCCGGCAGCGTCGCCACGAGTTGCTCGACGGTGCGCTCCAACAACACGGACTCGTTGGTGGCCGGCAGGACGACGCTCACCTTGAGCGCGCGATCGCCCCGGAACAGCCTTTCCGCCGGCTCTCCCGGTGGCGGCGGCGGGATCACGTGAAAAGGCGGAGGAAACGGGATCTCTTCGATCGAGGGACGCTCCTCGCTGGGGGGAATCCCCACCGCGGTGTCGCCAGCGCTCAGGCGCGCAAAGACGCTCTCTAGGGCCTGGCTCTCGGCCAGGTTCTCGAGCGCTCGCTCGTAGTCGTCCATGCCGCCGGTGAGTGGGACCACCTCGACCGTCACTTCGTCCAGGCCTGCCTTGGGATAGGGCACGATGGTGCAGAAGGGCTCCCCGGCCTCGAACCGGAGAATCTGCCCAGGACGCGTCAGCCGCCAATGAAGGGAGAGGATGCCCGGCAGGATGGACGTGTCGATCACCGACTCCAAAGCAACGGCGCCGTCCTTGGACGTATTGATCGGGCCGCGCACCCACAGGGCGTGCTCCGCTTCGGTCTTGCATTGATACCCGGGATAGAACGTGAGCAGTCCCTCGCCCTCGCGGCTCTGCACGAAGCCCACCTCCCTGGGGACGTCCTCCGCGAGGCGGATCTCGACGTCCCCGGCGCCTGGACCTCCATGCCAGACGGCTTCGAAGGCGCACGGGCAGAGGAAATCCCAGCCTCTTCCCTCCGGCGAGGATTGCAGCGAGGCCGCGGGGCCATAGAGCGGATAGGCGGTGATCTTCATGTCCAGGACCTCAGTTTTCGGCTCGGCTTTTCCTCAAAGGCTGCCGGAGGGCCGCGGGAGGATTTCCCACGGCCCTCCAGCGGGCGGGTGTCACTCGTATGTGGTCGTAGTCGTCGTTGTTGTCGTCGTCGTCGTCGTCGTCGTGACCGGGCAGACCTCCGCCGTAGCGTCCGCCACCACTAGGTGACGCCTGTCGCCGTCGGCCTTGAGCATCCACTTGATCTCGGCGGTACCGTCGAACACCACCGAAAACACGTCGAGGTGCTCGCCCGGCAGGAACACGGTCGGCTGGCCGAAATCCATTTGGCCGGGCTCGAACATGTTCTTGGGTCCGATCGGCAGGGTGATGGTGGCGCCACTCTGGTTCAAATAGCCGAAGTGGGCCGTGAAGGTACCGTCGCCGTTGTCGTCCACGCACTCCAGCAGCGGGATCAACGAGTGTCCTCCCTGGCCCTGCGCCACCCGTGCGATCATCGGCAGGAGAGCCATCGAAAGGCCCAGGGTGGCGAAGGAAGTGAGGGCCTCCCGTCGTGAGTAGGTGGATGCGGGGGGTGGCATGGGCACCGCACTGGACTCGAGCAGGCCGGCGGCCTGCAATTCAGAAAGCGCGATCTGCAACAATTTTTCCGCCTCACCGGCCGGCACATTGAGCTTCTGCCGCAGAAGCTCCGCAAGTTGCCGGGGCGTCGTCTGCCCGTCGCAGTGTTCATAAACCAGCGCCGCGGTGGCGTTCAGGACGTAGGACTGCTTCTGCTCGCGGTCGAACACGCCCAGGCCATCGCCCACCGCCGCGGTCGAGACCATGGGATTCTTTTGCGGATTTGTCATGTATCAACCTCCTTGGGTTGGTTCCAACGTGGATGTCCTGTGGAGATCTTGTCCCTGTTGTGGGAACACCTCCTTTTCGCCTTCGCCCCGGCGTAGTGGCCATGGTGATCGCCTACACAAACCGGCGTTGACACAAGTGTCGGCAATTAATCATCAGGTGTCGCGGTACACAAACCGGCGTTGACACAAGCTTGGACAGCAATGGCTGAGCAGTTGAAGGGGGAAGTAGCCCAAAGGAAGCAACAGCCGGGTTGAATTGCACAGACGGCAGCCTGGCACGGGGCGACCTGGCAACCTCCACCGAAGTGAGGCTGTAGGCAATTGCCACATGGCGGGGCCGGGGCGGTACTTTCACAGGCCCCGGTGCTCGCATTGCAGGCCTGGCCTGTGGGGCACACCACGGGTGTTTCGGCGCAGGTGCCTTCGGGCTCGCTGCACACGCTGACCGTACAGGGGTTCGACGCCGGGCATACGACCGGGGTGGAGGCACAGCCCTGGACGGGGTCGCAACTGTCCGTCGTACAGGCACGCCCGTCACCGCAATCGACCGGCGGCCGCGTCTCGGCCTGGCACAGACACTCGGTGGTGCTGGGGACGACATCGATCGTGCACTTGTTGCCGTCATCACAGAGCGTGCCGCAGTTCGTGAGGCACGAGCCGACCAGATCGCCGTGGGCCTGGTGCGCGGGCAAGGCATTGTCGTCAATGGTGATGGTGTGCCAGTTGTCCGGATTGCCGGGGGGCCGGTGGCAGACCTCGATCTTGGCCGCCTGGGCCGCCGTGGCCGTACAGACGGCCAGCACCGCCACGAGCAGAGAGAGCTTCTTCATCGGGTGATCCTTTCTGAAAAGGGCGGCCGAAATTCCCCCTGGCTCCGGGAGGATTCCAGATACACCCAGGTTGGCAGACAGATCTTCCCCTTGACCTTCTCCTTGCCAGGAGATGAGACCGGTAATCCCAGAATAGCGGCTCGAAATTGTTTTGGGTATCCTCTCTAGAGAGGATATTTGAGGGCTTAACATCCTCTCTAGAGAGGATGTACGGCGGATGTGCCCATGGCTATGATCGATTCGTCAGTCACTGCGCTCTTCCCTTCAGGAAGGAAAACCGCTATTCCCGTTCTTCGATGTGATCGGGACGGCGACGGACGGCCATGCGCTCCTGGAGGCCGTGGAGCGCTGGCGGCCGGATCTCGTCATCGCCGACATCTTGATGCCCGGGCCTCAACGGCATCGAGGCCACGCGCCTGCTGCGGGCGGCCGCCCCCGGCGTGCGGGTCCTGATCCTGAGTATCCACGACGATCCCTGCTATGTGCAGGCGGCGTTCGCGGCTATCTCACCAAGACCTCGACCGCCGGATTCCGAGCCGCTCTCCCCGAATTCCAAGTCACTCTCCTCGGATTCCAGCACCTCACCGAGCCACTCTCAGAGCCACACTCCCCGGATTCCGAGCCGCTCTCCCCGAATTCCAAGTCACTCTCCCCGGATTCCAAGCCGTTCTCCCCGGTTTCCCGACGGCCCGCGCAGCGATCCCCGGAGCTCCCGTCGGGATCCAGACCGCTCCGCAGGTCGCGGGAGGGCTCGCCGTTGCGATCGGTGCTGCCGCGGAGTCAGTAGGCCGGCAAGGATGCCGGCGCTCCCAGGAGGGCTCCCGTCAATCCGTAGTGACACACCACTAGGGGTCTGGAGCATTCCGCAGCCAGTCGATCACCTGCGCGTCCACCGCCAGCGACCGGGGGAAGGCCACGTGGCCTCCCCCGGCCAGCCAGCGCACCTCCAGCCGCGGCGCGGGGCTGCGCAGGACGGGGCGGAGGGCCCCGGCCGGCACCATCGGGTCACTCTCCGTGGCCACCAGCAGGCCGGGCACGCGGAGGTCCGGCAGGCGCGGCGCCACGCTGGCCCGGGCGTAGTAGTCCCCGGCGTCCAGGAAGCCGTGGCGCGGGGCCACGACGCGGTCGTCCCACTCGCGGAGGGTGCGGATGCGGGCCGCTTCCGCCACCGGCAGCGGCACCGGCCGGCGGGCCGCCACCGCCGAGTAGATGGTCACCAGGTTATTCAGCAGGTAGCGGCGGTAGAGCCACAGGGCCGGCGAGTCGATCTCCTGTTGCGAGAGGGCGAGGTCGAGCGGGGAACAGACGGCGGCCACGGCGGCGAGGCGGGAATCCCCCCCCTCCGTCCCCAGCCGCAGGGCGACGTGCCCGCCCAGGGAGTAGCCCAGGACGTAGACGCGCCGGTAGCGCCGCAGCTCCTCGCTGGCCAGGGCGGCGTGGAGGTCGGCGGTCAATCCCGCGTGGTAGAAGTCGTCCCCTCCCCGGTCGCAGCCCCGCAGGTTCACCCGCAGCGAAGAGATCCCCGCCGCCTCGGCGGTCATGGCGGCCCGGAGCATGTAATGGCTGTCCGTGCAGCCGCCCAGGCCGTGCACGATCACCAGCAGCTCGTCGCTCTCCGGGACCTCCCGCAGACGGCCGGTGACCGGAACCTCGCCGGAGACGGGGTCCCGCAACGCCGTCCGGAAGGCCCGCGACTCGGGCGGCTGGAGCGGACGGAAGCCGTGGCGCAGGCGGGGCGCGATCGTCCAGAGGTGGCCGCGGACCGACATGGACGGAATGGTATCGTCAAAAACCGTCATGGGATCGGACAGCCGCCTGCTCCGCATCGTGGACGACGCCTTCGCCGAAGCGGCCCGGCGGGCCGGGAGCCATCTCGCCTGCCGCCCGGGATGCACCGAGTGCTGCCACGGCCCGTTCCCCGTCAACGCCCTGGACGCCCGCCGGCTGCGCGAAGGTCTCGCCGAGCTGGCCGCCCGCGACCCCGAACGCGCCGCCGCCGTCCGCCGGCGCGCTCAGGACCAGCTTCCCCGGCTGCGCGAAGGCTTCCCGGGAGATCCGGACACGGGAACCCTCGCGGACGATGACGAGACGTACTTCTCCCGCCACGGCGCTCTCCCCTGCCCCGCGCTCGATCCCGGGACCGGCCGCTGCGACCTCTACGCCCACCGCCCCCTCTCCTGCCGCACCTTCGGCCCGCCGGTCCGCATCGGCGAGTCGGATCTTCCTCCCTGCCGCCTCTGCTTCGTGGGCGCCTCGCCGGAGACGGTCGCGGCCTGCCGGATGGAGCCGGACCCGGAAGGCCTGGAGGACCGCCTCCTCGATGAGCTCGGGGACGAGGAGACCCTGGTCGCCTTCGCCGTGGCAGCGCTTCCGCTGAAACGTCCTTGACGGTCTGCTCCTCCGGCGGCTAGGCTGGCGCCAGCTTCAGAGCTGGTATCGCTGATTTCCGCCGGAGGAGGACCGTTGAGCTCCGATCAGGTCACGGACAAGGACCAGTTGGCCCGGCTTGGACGGGAGATCAGCTCGCTGCCGACGGCCCCCTCCCCGCCCGGCCTCCATCTCATGGGCTACTTCGCCGCCTTCGGTCTCGGCACGCTGGGGGTGTTGAACGCGGGCTCGCCGGGGGACTACTCCCTCAAGCTCTTCCTGGTCTGGGTCCTCCCCTGCATCCTTCTGGCGATCTTCGGGGGACTGAAGCTCTACCGCGAGATCGTGGCCACGAACTGGACGCCGACCCTGCACGAGCAGGGGATCGCCCTGCGGCGCTTCGGCAAGCTGAAGACCTTCGGGTTCCACGAGGTGCGGGAGATCTCGATCCGGAGGCGGGACGTGTTCGACCGGCAGGAGCTCTATGCCCGACAGCGGGACGTAACGCTGCGGTCGGACACCGACCGGGTGGCCTTCCGGTTGCGGACGCTCGACGGGCAGGACGACGACTCGGGCGCTTTCCTCGAAGACTTCCGGACGGCCCTGGCCGAGATCGCCGAGCAGCGGTTGCGCAAAGGGAAAGTCATCGAGGGCGACGGATGGCGGCTGACCCAGCAGGCATTCAAGGCCCGCTCCCTCGAAGTCCCGCTCGACGAGGTGGCGGGCGCGGGTTTCTTCGGCGATGGCCGGGTGGGGCTCTGGAAACTCGGCGAAGAGAGGCCCTTCTTCACCATCCCGGCCCGTTCCCCCAACGTCATGGTGCTGCATGACGTCCTGGCCGCACGGCTTCCCACCCACGCTCTCGGGCTCGGGCGCGTCCAGTTCGAGAAGCGCCCGCACTGGCTTCCGGCCGGCCTGGCCGGCCTGGGCGCGTTCTACTCCTTCTACTCGGCCTATCAGTTGATGTCGCTGGACGCCGGCGTCTCACCCACGGCCCTCTTCCAGATCGGCGTCGCCTTCCTGTTCGCCCTGGGGGCGTACGCCCTGGCGGCGGCGGGCGTCCGCTGCTACGAGCGCGGCCTGGTGAAGTATTCGGTCCTGGGCCGGCGGGAGATCCAGTTCGCGGAGGTCGAGAGGCTCACCTACAGGGCTTCGCAGCACGGCTTCAAGGGCATCCACCTCTTCACGAACATCTCCCTGATCCTCCACCGGCGCCCGGAAGGCCAGCCGTTCCGGATCGACCTCCAGACGCGGCGCAGGGGGGACCGGGACCTCGAAGGCCTGCGGGACCACCTGGCGGACCGGCTCGCCGACGAAGCCCGGGGCTCCCTGGAGGCGAGGGAAGGGGACTGAGCCCGATGCATTCCGACGACCGCCTCGGGGACCCGGTGCGCCCCACCCTCCCGCTCTCCCCTCTGCCGCTCATTTATAAGATCCTTATCCCCTACCTCTCCGTCCTGGCCCTGGCCGGCTTCGTTTACTTCAGCCTGACCATGCTCCGGCAGAGCCGTTTCCCGACCGGCGGTGTGGGGCTCGCCCTCGCCGCCTGTCCTTGGCGGTGGCCGGCGGCCTCGGCTTCCACCAGAGCTGGACCCGGCGCTGGGCGTTGACGCTCCACGAGAACGGGATCTCGTTCGAGCGCGGCCGACGGACCCGGACCTTCCTCTACGACAAGATCCGCGAGATCGCGGTCAGCGAGCGCGAGCAGTTCGACGAAGCCAACCGCTACGGAGTCCTGCGGGAGGTGACGGTGGCGTCGGCGTCCGGCCGGCTGAGCGCCCGCTTCCTGACCCTGGACCAGGATCACGACACCGCCGGCGAAGTGCTCGCGGACCTGCGGGCCCGCCTCGCGGAGGCGGCCGGGCCCCGGCTGCGCGGGGGAGAGTCCATCACCGGCCCGGGATGGACGCTCACCGGCGGCGCGCTCCAGGCGGCGGGCGAGACCGTGCCCCTGGAGATGCTCTCCGAAGCGAGAGTCTACGGCTCCCGGGTGGCGGTCTGGAAACACGGCGCGGAGATGCCCTGGCTGTCGGCGCCGTCCGATTCGCCCAACGCGCTGTTGCTGCTGGACATCCTCGCGGCGCGCCTCCCGGACCAGCCCCGCCGGCAGGAGGGCCTGGGCCGGGCGCTGTTCAAGAAGCGGGCGCAACGGAGCGCGATCATCGCGGGCGCCCTGGTCTCGGCCCTGGTCTTCGTCTGCCTCCCTTTCATGATCGGCCCCGGCCCCGTGCGGCCGGTGCTCGCGGCCTTCAACGCCGCGGTCGGCGCCGTTCTCGCGGTGGCCACTTTCCTGGGGGCCTTCAAAGGCTTCCGCTGCTACGAGAAGGGGATCGTCAGTTTCTCCGCCTTCGGCCGCCGGCAACTCCTCTTCTCGGAGGTCGAGCGGATGAGCTTCCAGGTGAAGCGCCTCTCCCGGAAGAGCGTCTATCTCGTCACCGTCTTCAAGATGAGGCTCTCCCCCCGGGAGGGCCGGACGCTGACCCTGACGGACCGCGCCCACCAGCGCCTGTCGGATCTCGAAAAGCTCCAGGACCGGCTGGCCGGGATGCTCGCGGACCGGCTGCGGGACCGCATCGCCTACGAGGGCGAGGCGCCGTGGACGGACGGCGTCCGGCTCTCTCGCGAGGGCGTGCGCTTCGCCCGGCGGCGGCGGCTCGGCGGGGACGAGGAGACGCTCGCCGCCTTCTCCCAGGACCTCCGGTTCGCGATCGACAGGGGCCGCTTCGAGCTGTTCGTGCCGGAAGACCGCAAGCCGGTCCTCACCCTCTCCTGCGACGCGGAGAACTTCTACCCGGGCTTCCTCCTCTTCCAGCGGTTCGCCTTCGAGGCGAAGGTCAACCCTCCAGCCGCGTCGTCTGCCAGGCCGTAAGCCGCGGCGAGGGCCAGAATCGCCCGGAATGCCTTATCCTGGAGGGGGAGTCCGCTCATGGCCGGCTCCTTGGAGGGTTGACAGCGCAAGATTGTGACACGGGGGACGAAACGTTTTCGGGTCTTCGGTCGTTATATTTATGGACAGGACTGCGATGGGCCCCCTTTATCCACAAGTACAAGTCTCCCTCCGCAGCCGGAACCGCTTTGCCCTCGTGAGCGCCATCCGGCTCGGCCTCCGCCGCGCCGGCACCCCCGCCGCCGAGATCGAGCGCTTCAGCCAGGAGGCCCTGACCGTCCAGGACCCCAACGGCTTCGAAGAGCTGTGCAGCCGCTGGGTCCGCATGGACCGCGCCGTCCCCGAGCTGTAACCCCCCGCCTTGCGATACTCTGGCCTCCTCTGTCCAGGAGGGAGGGCATGCCATGAAAGCCATCCGCGTTCACCAGCCGGGCGGACCCGAGGCGATGACTTACGAGGACGTCCCCGAGCCGGAGCCGGGCGAAGGCGAAGCCGTCGTCCGCGTCGAGGCGGCCGGCGTCAACTTCATCGACGTCTACTTCCGCGAGGGCGTCTACAAGAGCCCGTCCCTGCCGTTCACGCTCGGCCAGGAGGGGGCGGGCGTCGTGGCCGCGGTCAGCCCCGGGGTGGAGGGGATCGCCGTCGGGGACCGGGTGGCGTACACCGGCGTCCGGGGCTCCTACGCCGAGAAGGCGGCGGTGCCGGCCGACCGGCTGGTCAGGCTGCCGGAGGGCGTGTCCACCCGCCAGGGCGCCGCCGCCATGCTCCAGGGGATGACGGCCCATTACCTCGCCTGCTCCACCTATCCGCTGCAAGCCAGGGGACGTCTGCCTCGTCCACGCCGCGGCGGGGGGCGTGGGGCAGCTCCTCTGCCAGATCGCCAAGATCCGCGGCGCGCGGGTGATCGGCACCACCTCCACCCGGGAGAAGGCGCGGATCGCCCGCGAGGCCGGCGCCGACGAGGTCATCCTCTACACCGAGCAGGACTTCGCCGCCGAGACCCGGCGCCTCACCGGCGGCCAGGGCGTGCGGGTGGTCTACGACGGCGTGGGCCGGACCACCTTCGAGGCCAGCCTGGACTCCCTTACCGCCCGGGGCATGATGGTCCTCTTCGGCCAGTCGAGCGGCCCGGTCGAGCCGTTCGCGCCGCAGCTCCTCAACGCCAAGGGCTCGCTCTACCTGACCCGCCCCTCCCTGCACCACTACATCCACGACCGGGAGGAGTTGGCGTGGCGGGCGCGGGACGTGCTCGGCTGGATCGCGGAAGGCAGGCTGCGCCTGAGCGTCGGCCTGGAGCTTCCCCTGGCGGAAGCCGCCGAGGCGCACCGGGCGCTGGAGGGGCGGCGGACTACGGGGAAGGTGCTGCTGATTCCGTAGGCCCTCACCTCCCGGCCTCCTCTCCCGACCCCTCCCTCCCACCCTCACCGGGAGAGGAGGAGAGGTTTGTCAAAAAAGGCCAAAAGAAGCTTCTTCATCCCTCTCTCTCCCGGTGAGGGTGGGAGGGAGGGGTCGGGAGAGAGGGGGTAGGGGGAGTGAGGGTTTCGGAGGGCAGGTCGCCTCAAAGGCCGTCGCCTCAGATCACCCGCTCGTTCCCCCCGTCCACCGGAATCCACGCCCCCGTCGTCTTGGCGAACCGGGGGCCGCACAGCTCCGCCGCCAGCTCGGCCACGTCGCGGCTGGTGACCTCCACCTTCAGGACGTTGTTCTTCCGGTATTCCTCCACGCTCAGGCCGTAGGCGGCGGCGCGGGAGGTCAGCACCTCGTCGGTCCAGACGCCGGTGTCGAAGACCGCGTTGGGGTGGAGCACGTTCACCCGGATGCCGTCGCTTCCCCACTCCAGCGCCGCCACGCGGGCGAGCTGGTTGAGCGCCGCCTTGGAGGCCGAGTAGGCCGCCGCGCCCGGCCCCGGCGCGGGCACGTTCTTCGAGCCCACCACCACCACCCGGCCGCCCGCCGGCGCCAGCTTCAGCAGGGGATGGGCGAGGCGCATCAGCAGCACGTTGGCGTCCAGGTTCACTCGCATCACCCGGTCCCACTCCTCCAGGGCCAAGTCCGCGATCTTCTTCGTGGCCGGGAAGATACCGGCGTTGAGGACGAGCATGTCCAGCCCGCCGAACGCGGCGGCGGCCTTCTGGAGCGCCTCCGCCACGTCCTCCTTCACCGTCACGTCACAGCGCAGGCCCAGGAAGTCCCTGCGGGAGAAGAGACCCTCGATCGATTCGTGGATGTCCAGACCCACCACCGCGGCGCCCCGGGCGAGCAGGGCTTCCACGCAGGCGCGGCCGATCCCCGAGGCCGCTCCCGTGATCAGCGCCACCTCGCCCGCGAAAACCGGCGGCTTGCCGGCCTTGGCGAGCTTGGCCTGCTCCAGGTCCCAGTACTCGACGTCGAACAGATCCCGCGACGGCAGCGCCCGCCAGCCGCCCAGGAGCTCGGCGCGCTCGACGATGTCCATGGTGTGCTCGTAGATCTCGGCGGCGATGGCGGCGTCCTGGGCCGTCCGCCCCGCCGTGACGAGGCCCAGCTCGGGGTCGAGGATCACCCGCGGCGCCGGGTCGAGCATGGTCTTCGGGCTCGCCGCACCGGGGGCGTGCTCCGCGAACCAGGCCCGGTAGGCGGCGGCGTAGGCCTCCACGTCCCGCCCGACCAGGGGAACGCGCTTGGTGCGGATCACGTGGTCCGGCGTCGCCGGTCCCTGCTGGGAGACGCGGGAGACGTCCTCCCGGCGGGCGAAGGCGAGGCCGCGGGCGTCGCGGCGGACGGAAAGGACCATGGGGAAGCCCGCCGCCTTCGAGACATCGTGCCGCAACCGGGCGATCCCCGGCGCGTCCGGCATCGCGGCCGGCGGCTCCGGGAACGGCCCCAGCGCCCAGGCTCCCCGGCGCTCCAGGTGCTCCTCGGCGAGGCGCACCAGGCGGATCATCCGCTCGTAGGACTCCCGGGCGTTGTCCGCGAAGGAGAAGATGCCGTGGTTCATCAGCACCATGCCGACCGTCTCCGGTCCGGACTCGGCCGGGAAGCGCTCGGCGCAGAGGCGGGCGAGGTCGAACCCCGGCATCACGTAGGGGATGACCACCACCGAGTCGCCGTAGATCTCGCGCACGCGCTCCTCGCCGCCGGGGGCGTTGGTGACGGCCACCACGGCGTCGGCATGGGTGTGGTCCACGTACTTGAACGGGAGCGCGGCGTGCAGGATGGCCTCGACGGACGGCGTGGGCGCCGAGGCCAGGGTCATGCCGGCCCGCAGCTCGTTGACCATCTGGGGATCGCTGAGCCGGGGCAGCTCCGCCAGACGCCGGGCGGGCTGCAGCCGCACGGGCGCGAACCCCGCGGCCTCGATCGTCTCCAGGTCCCACCCGCTCCCCTTGACGTAGAGGACGTCCTCCTCCTCGCCGAAGAGGTTCGGCTCGCGCACCTTGACCGAGGTGTTGCCGCCGCCGTGGAGAACCAGGCTCTTGTCGCGTCCCAGCAGCCGCGAGGTGTACACGCGCAACCCGAGATCGCCGGGGAAGCGCGCGGCTTCTTCATCGTTCCAGAGGCTGGCTACCATGGATATAGCCTATCCGAGACGGGGCGTGCCGGCGTGCTAGACTTGGATAGAGGCGGTTGTGCTCCGGCACGTCTTCGTGATCTGACGACGCCACCGTTGAAGAAGGGATGGCTCCGATGACCGCGATTCCTCTGCGGCACGATATCCACTACCCGGAATCCGACGGCAAGCCCATGGGCGAAACCGAGGTCCATATCCGGGAGATCATGTACGTCTTCCAGGCGCTCGATGAGCACCTGCGGGATGTGCCAGATGTCTATGTGGGCGCGGATCTGCTGGTCTACTACGTCCCCGGCGATCCGAAGAGCTTCGTCGTTCCGGACAACTTCGTAGCCCGGGGCGTTCCCAGAGGCGAGCGCCGCATCTACAAGATCTGGGAAGAAGGGCAGCCTCCGTGCCTCGTCGTCGAGGTGACCTCCGCCAGCAGCCGCAAGGAGGATCTGGTCGACAAGAAGGACCTCTACGAACGGCTCGGCGTCGAGGAGTACCTCCTTCACGATCCTCTCGGGGAGTACCTCAACCCTCCCCTCCAGGGATTCCGGCTGGTGAACGGCCGGTATCAGCCCATGTTCCCGGAGGCGGACGGATCGCTCCACAGCCGGACCACGGGGATCACCCTCCGGAGGGAACAGCAGCGTCTCCGGCTGATCGACTCCGCGACGGGGAAGCCCATCCTGAGCAACGAGGAAGTCCGGGAAGCCCACCGCGCCGCCGAAGAAGAGCTCGCCCGGCTGCGGGCCGAGATCGAGCGCCTGCGCCGCGGCGCCTTCTGACCCTCACCGCATCTGAAGCTGCCGCTTCCTTCCCAGCACCGCGGCCGTTCCCAAGGCCGCCGTGATCGCCAGGAAGACCAGCGGCATGCCCGACGCCACGGCTTTGGGCAGGGAGCCCATGAAATCCAGCGCGGGCGTCCGGTTGAGGGGGCCGACGTACCAGATCAGCAGGTAGACCGCCTCGAAGACCTTGCTGGTGCCGCTCCAGACGCCCAGCGCCAGGGCCAGCGTGGGGATGAACAACGCCCCCACCGCCCAGCCGCCGAAGCCGGCCCAGTCCCCCGCCACGGCCAGCCGCACGGCCACGGCGCCACCGGTCGCCATCGCCAGGATCACCCCGGAGAGCCAGACCGCCGGGAGCTGACGTTGGACCGGCCGGGCGGCGGAGAAGATCAGCTCTCCCGTGCCGTAGCGGGACTCCCGCGTCCCCAGCGCGGACCACAGCAGGACCGGCCAGATCCACGAGAACGGCAGGACGAAGGAACGCGCCGACTCCAGCGGGGCCACGAACCCGGCGATCGTCAGGCCCGCGGCCACGGCGTACCACCACCAGCGCTGCCCCTTGAGCGCCAGCCGCAGCTCGGCCTTCAGGACGGACAGGAAGCGGAACCGACGGCCTCCCGCCGGCAGGGGGTGGAGATGGACAGGGAGAACCGTAACATCGGCGCCTTCCCGCGGGGCGGCGACAACCTGCGCGGCGGGCTTGGCCCGCCTCCGGCCCAGGAAACGCGCCGGATCGAAACGGTCGAAGAAGACCGCCGCGACCAGGACCACGGCCACCGCGCCGAGGATCCAGCTCAGGCGTGCCAGGACGAGGCCGGACGTCCAGTCCATCCCCTCCCAGAGGAAGGTCCCCGCCTGCCGCTCTCCGGAGATCCCACCGAGGATGAAGGAGCGCTCCGTCTCGGCGAGGGTCCTGCCCAGCGCCTTCCCCACCGAGGCATAGAGGCTGTCCATGATCAGGCCCATGCCGTAGGGATCGAGGACGCCCTTGGTGACGATCCCCACCGCCATCGACTGCGCCCAGACGAAGAACCAGACCACGTTGCCGAAGCCGGCCCGCAATCCCGGGACGGTCTCGAACAGCACCGCCGTCGCCGCGACCATGGCCATCAGCGGCAGGGTCAGGAAAAGGAACGGCGAGAGCAGGTCCCACAGCTCGACCCGGGTCACCTCGCCGGTGGTGAGCTGCGTCGCCACGGCCATGACCACCATCACCGCCACCATGGCCAGGAGCACGGCGAAGTTGCTCAGCGCCTTGCCGCAGGTATAGAGCGGCTTCGACATCGGCGTGGTGGCGAGGATCTGCCCCACGCCGGTCCGCCGGTCCCGCTCCACGGCGCTCTTGACCACATAGAAGCCGGCCAGGGCCAGGAAGGTGTTGCAGACCAGCGCCATCAGCGCGCCCACCCAGGCCGAGTTGTAGAGCCCCCGGGTGCCGGCGATCCAGAGCTTGATGTGCCCGGCGGCGACCGTGTAGCCCAGGGCGACGGCCAGGAGCAGGGTGACCAGGAAGCTATAGCGCCGCACCCGCTCCAGGAAGTCGGCGCGCATCAGGTGCCAGAGGACTCGCGACCGGTTCATGCCGCCGCTTCCTTCCTCGCCCGGTCCCCTTCCAGGGCGGCCAGGTAGGCATCTTCGAGCGTGGGAGTCACGGCAGCGGCGCCCGGCGGCGGGACGTCCGAGACCACGCGGGCGTGGACGCCGTCGGCGCGGCGGAAGGTGCCGCTGATCTTCCAGCGCTCGCGGGCGGCGGCCAGCTCGGAGCTGGGGATCACCCACTCCCAGACGCGCCCCTCGGCCCGGCGCAGCAGGTCCTCGGGCTCGGCGTGGGCGAGGAGCCGCCCGTGATCCACCAGGGCGATGCCGGTCGCCGACGGCCTCGACGTCCGAGACGATGTGGGTCGAGAGGATGACGATGCGCTCGCCGCCGAGGTCCGAAAGCAGGTTGCGGAAGCGCACCCGCTCCTCGGGGTCGAGGCCGACGGTCGGCTCGTCCACGATCAGGAGCTGGGGATCGTTGAGCAGCGCCTGGGCGATGCCGATGCGCTGCCGCATGCCGCCGGAGTAGCCGCCGAGCGGGCGCTTGCGGGCCTCGGCGAGGTTGACGAGGACGAGCAGCTCCTCGATCCGCCGCCGCGCCGCCCGGCCGTCCAGCCCCTTGACGGCGGCCATGTACTCCAGGAACTCGACGGCGTTCAGGTTCGGGTAGACGCCGAAGTCCTGGGGCAGGTATCCGAGCACGGCCCGCAGGCCGTCCGGTGAGCGCACGATGTCCGTGCCGTTCCACAGCACCCGCCCCTCGGTGGGCCGGGTGATGGTGGCCAGGATGCGCATCAGGGTCGACTTGCCGGCGCCGTTGGGTCCCAGCAGGCCCAGCACGCCGGGGACCAGCTCCAGGGTGAAGTCGCGCAGCCCCCAGAAGTCCCCCTTGTACCGCTTTCCAACGCCTTCTATGGTCAGCCTCATGGCGGATCTCCTCTCCAGTCTGGAGTCTGTTACGCCACGAGGCGGCGGAAGTTACTGGCCGGCGCCGCTCACCGCCGTGCGGAAGCCGATGTCGGAGATCCGGTCGACGTCGGAGAGCCAGTAGCGGTGCCAGGTGCGAATGAACGCGGCGTCCAACTGAAAGGCGCCGCCGCGCAGGATCTTGAGGTCGCCCTTGGCCCGGTTGACCGGGTTCTTCGCCGGCGCGTCCTTGTAGAAGCCGGGGGTATAGGTGTCTTCGCACCACTCCCACACGTTGCCGGCCATGTTCACGGCGCCGTAGGGGGAGGCACCCTCCAGGCAGCAGTTCACCGGCGCGGTGGAGGTCAGCGACAGGGGGTGGTCGACGTACATGGCGCGTTTGTAGGTGGCGGGTTCGTTGCCCCAGGGGAAGTCGCGGCCGTCGGCGCCGCGGGCCGCCTTCTCCCATTCCGCCTCGGTGGGCAGCCGCTTGCCGGCCCAGGCGGCGTATCGCCGGGCGTCGTGCCAGGTGACGTGGACCACCGGATGGGCGTCGCGCAGGCCCCAGTCGGGAGGATGGACGACGGGCTCGCGGACGTTGGGCACCTTGGCGTAGGGCAGACCGGAGGCCTTCCACTTGCGCCAGGAGACCTCGTACTTGTCGATGTAGAAGCCGTCCAGGTCGACCTTGCGGGCCGGCCGCTCGAACTCCTGGCCCTGGTCGCTGCCCATGGTGAACGTTCCCGGCGGGACGTAGACCATGACCGCCCCGTCCTTCTTCCAGATGTACTCCCCGGTGGTGAGACCGCGCTCGAGCCCGTCCGGCAGGGTCTCGCCGTACCAGCCCTTGCCCGCCGCGCCGTCGGCCGGCGGCAGGAAGGCCAGGAGGGCGGCGGCGGCGAGTAGGGAGATCAGACCTGCAGCCTTGCGCATCTCGGCTTCTCCTGATCGGATCCAACGTATCAGGTCAAAAGGTAAAGCCTCCGCCGGGCACCAGTGCCCGGCGGAGGCGGCGTCGAGGCTCGGGAAGGCCGGCGGCTACCGCTGCCGCTGCTCCTCCGCCTCCATCTCTTCGAGCTCCTGGAACTCACGCTGGAGCTGCAACTTCAGATCCTGCCCGCGCAGGACCTCCTGCGCCAGCGCTTTCATCTTCTTCGTCCGTTCGGCGACCAGGCCCGCGGTCGGGCCGCTGGCCACGCCGCCGCCCGGCGACTGGAAGCAGACCTGCGCCGGAGCCTGCGCGCCGAGGTCGTGCTGCCAGCGGCCGTTGCCGCGGTGGACCCGGACGTTGCCCAGGCGCTTGCCGGTGCACTTGCCCCGGACCGCCGGACCGTCGAACACCGCCAGACGTCCGACGGTGTCTCCGGCCGGTTTGGGGCTGACGACGCCGCGGACGGTCGTCCTGCCGGCGCCTCTCTCGACTTCGGTGACAGTGATGCTGTCCGTGGCGGCGAGGGCGCCGTCCTGGGCCGGATCGGTCACCCGCAGGAGGTTCCACAGACCGGTCTGGAGGAAGGGCTGCGCGCGTTCCAGGAACAGGTAGTCCCCGGGCGCTTGCAGGTCGCCTCCAGCTCCGCCGAGGAGCTCCATGTTGAGCGTCATGCCCGGAGCCAGCACGTCGTTCCACAGCACCTCCGAGCCGGGCATGCCCGGTTCCTGGCGATAGCGGTGGCCTTCGAGAGTCGGCAGGTGGGCCATCTCCGCCCAGGGCGAGCCGACGCGGTAGATGAGGGACGCCCCCTTCGGCACCACGACCACGTGCCGCGGATCGCCGTGGAGAACCGTGCGGAAGACGTTCGCCGGGTCCGCGATGAAGTTGCGCAGAGCCAGGGGCTCGTTGCTGTAGCTGACCGAGTTGGTGAACTCCGGCTTGTCGGGATAGGGCATCCGGTCCTGGTTGAGCTCGTCCTCGGCGTCCATGAACAGGGCCACGAACTCGCGGGTGGCGAGCCCGTCCCTGACGATGTCCGCCTGGACGCCGGCGCCGCCGCCCGGGAGCGGATTGAGCGTTCCCGGACTGCGGTAGGTGGAGCCGGCCGGCTCTACCACCACGCCGCCCCAGGCTCCCTTGGCGAGCGAGTCGGGATCGGCGAGGTTGAGCGCCAGGGTGAGGCCGAGGTCCTTGTCGGCGTAGTACTCGTAGGTCCGCGTCGCGCCCGGAGCCACCGTCGAGTCGTGGTTGAACCCGATGGCGGCGCCATAGGAACGCTGCGGATCGAAGAGCAGCTCGCCGACGCTGAAGCCCGACCGTTGCGTGGCGCGCAGGTTGGTCAGGTTGACCCGCAGGCACTCTCCCTTGTTGACGCGCACCACCATCGGCGTCCGGGTGTCGGTGACCGGGTCGCCGTTGAGGAAGTAGGAGACGCCGGGCTCGCCGGGCAGGGCGTCGTTGTAGATGATGCTGGTGTCGGCGATGGTCAGGTTGTAGGTCTTCCTCGCCGCGCCCACGGGACAGGCGGCGCCCGGCCCGTCGTTCAGCGAGGGCGGAGCGGCGCCGGTCTGCGTGAGCGTCGGGAAGCCGCTGCCGCCACCCGGCGGGCCGAAGCCCGGCAACGGCTGGAGGTTGCCCTGCGGCGTGTCGTAGACGCGCAGCAGGCCCCAGGCCCCGGACTCGAAGTCCTTGGCGTTGGTGGAGTAGTACATGTAGTCGCCCGGGAACCCTCCGGGCCCGCCGGCGCCACCTTCCAACGCGAAGTCATACCGCTCGGAGATGCCGACGAAAGTGGTGTCGCGCAAGTCCGAGCCCGCGTTGTACCGCTCGATGTTGAAGCGGTGCCCCGTGACCCGGATGCCGCCCAGCTTCTCGACCAGGCCCATGCCGCGGAAGACCACCGGATCGCCCGCGTAGGCTCTGACCTCCGAAGTGAACGGGTCTCCGTGCGTGACCGAAGAGAACCGGTAGGCCGGGTCGCCCGGACGCAACGACCAGGGCTCGGCGCGCAGGTTGATGGTGCCGCCGCCGAGGTCGAACTGGCCGACCACCGGGTTCTGGTTGTGCAGGAAGAGCATGAACTCGCGGAACGAGCCGTTCACGCCCGCCGCCACCGGTTTGCCGCCGAGGAACGGGTTGACGCGGATGTCCGCGACGGTGCCGGCGCGGATCTCGTTGCCGGTGACCGGGTCGTGGTAGGTCGAGCCCTTGGGCTCCACGATGTGGGCGCCGAACAGGCCGTGATCCCAGTCCTTGCTCTCGACGTGGGTGTGGAAGAAGACCGTGCCGAAGTCCACGTCCGAATACCAGTTGTAGCGGACGAACTCGACGCCCACCGCCTGGCCGGCGGCATGGTTCAGCAGCAGCGGCAGGTCGAGGGTGATGGTGTCCGGCGCCGTGATGGACGTGATCTTGCGCACCTCGGTGCACGGGAACGGCTGACCCAGGATGGAGCCGCAGGTGCTCTCCCCGAGGCCGACGCCGATCCAGATGCCGGGCCGCAGACGGTCGACGTTGGAGACCTTGAGGGTGGTGGTGAACTGGTTCGCCGCCTGCGTCAGCGTGCGGTTCTCGGTCGCGTACGGGCGCACCGACTGCTCGTAGGAGAAGCCGGTGATCACGCCGTCCGAGGCCTGGGTGTCGAACTGCACGAAGTGGCTGTGGATGTTCACCTTCGACCAGTTGTTGTTGAGCGGCCCGTCGGGGATCTCGCTGGTGAAGACGATCTCCACGCAGTCCCCGACGTTCGAACGTATGGTCAGCGGCTCCGCCGGTCTCAGGCCGGCCAGGACGTCCGCCTTGTGCTCGTTGAGCACGAAGAGCATGCCGTCGGGGTCCAGGGCCGACGGCCGGCCCGGCGGCGTCGCCTTGGTCACCTGGATCGGCAGCGTGATGGCGCTCACCGGGAAGAACCGCTGCGTCTTCAAGCCGACGAACACGTTGGGATGGACGAGGTTGTTGGCGCACAGGCCGTCCATGCGGCCGGGGATCATCTGCTCGCCGAGCCAGGGCGAGCCGCTGTGCCGGGCCGTGAACGGCGGCCGCTGCGCCGCCTGCGGCCGGAAGAGCGGCCAGGCGTAGCGCCCGTTCTTCGGGTTGAACTTGACCTCGGGTCTCACTCCCGGGGCCGGCGACTTCCAGTTGGCCATCGCCAGCGTCTCTTCAGGCTCGCCGAACACCTTGAGAGTCGCGTCGTTGGCGCCGGTGGCGGTCCAGTCCCACACCGTGGCGTCGTTGCGGTCGAGGGGGACGCCCGCCGGCGGGAGCTGGTCCTTGATCCAGTCGCTCAGCTTGACCTCGGTGAAGGGGTTGCTGAAGCTGGCGTCGGCGACGATCGTCCGGTTCCAGTCCACCTGGACGCCGATGAGCTGGCCGGCCGAGACGGCGTCCAGCGGCGGCGTGTTGGAGGGCGCCTGGCTGTTGGAAAACACGTTGTCGGCCTGGAACAGGCGCGGCTCGACGTACAGCGGATGGCCGTGCATCTCGTTCTCCGCCGTCTGCCGGGTGGCATAGACGCGCCAGAACGACCACATGCCGGCGACGTAGTGGTGGCCGATGTGGCAGTGGAAGAGGAACTCGCCCTCTCCCTGCTGGCAGCCGCCGGCGCCGCACTCGTGCTCGAGGTTGTAGCTGCTGCCGGGTCCGATCGACTGCGAGTCGAGGTGGACCGATTTGATGTCCTGCTGCGGGGCCTTGGTCAGCCCCTTCCAGAAGTTGCTGTTGGGATCGGCGTCGGGATTGCGCCGCCAGCGGTCGCCGCCGCCGTGCAGGTGATGCACGTGGAAGATCTCGGTGCCGGCGTGAAGCACCCGCGTCTTGGTGGCCTCGCCCAGGTAGGAGCGGGGCATCGGCGTCGGCGGATCGCCGAACGGGTAGGAGGCGTAGCTCAGGTTCTTGCCGTGCCGGATGGCGCCGGGGCCCGTGCCGTTGAGCAGGTTGTTGAGCTCGATGCGGCGGCGGAAGGGCTCGCTCCGGTAGTTGAGGGCGCGGCCCACCATCTTGTAGGCGCCGGAGAGGGCGTTGCCGTCCAGGTGCGGCAGGATGGCGCCCTGGAAATCGAAGAGCCCGCGGAAATTCTCGGCGCCGAACTCGTGATAGAGGATCACGAACTCGCGGAAGCTCTTGCCGTCCGGCCGGTCGTGCAGGTTGGGATCGATGATGATCGCCTCCCAGGTGCTGCCGGTCTCGGTGTCGAGCTCCTCGCCCGTCTCGACGTCCAGATAGGTCGCGCCCTCCGGCTCGACCACCAGGGCGCCGAACAGCCCCAGGCCCTGGCGCAGCCGCCAGTCGTTGCGCACCGGCGGGTTCATCCCCAGCACGGTGCCGGCGCCGTGGTCATGGAAGTGATAGGCGCGCTCGGCGGCGGGGTCCTTGGGGATCGGGATCTCGTAGGTGACGGTCTGCCCCTGGGGCGCGTAGCTGGGGGCGTTCTGGCCGACCGCGCTGCCGGCGTTCTGGACCGTGTGGGAAAGGCCCAGGATGTGCAGCGAGGCCGGGTGGCCGTCGACGAGATCGTTGGTGAAGTGGATCCGCACGCAGTCGCCCAGATTGGCGCGGATCACCAGCGGCTGGATCGGGTCCTTGCGCAGACCCGGCGTCACCCGCTTCAGCCCCGGTGCGTCCAGGTTGACGTTGTTGGCGGCGCGCACCATCGCCCGGCCGTTGATCATGTCCTGCTCGAAGGCCCGGATCTCCGGGATGTTCGCCTCCAGGGCGTACATGAAGCCGGGAACGAAGTCGAAGTAGCGGTTGACGGTGTGCACCACGTTGATGGCGTGGACCCTGTACTCCTTGACCGGTCCGCCTTCTTCGCAGGCGTTGGAGGGCGCCGGGCTCTCCGCGACCACCGCGCCCTGGGCGTAGGTCTCCGGCAAGCCGCCGCCGAAGCAGAACCCCAGCAGGGCGAGGACCGCCACCGAGCCGAGGCGCACCGGGCGGGCCGCCCAGCGCAGGAAGGCCATCGTCCGCTCCCCGTCCGCGCGCCGCAGCTCGCGGCGGAAGCGGGCGCAGAGGCCGGCCAGCAGCAGCGGCAGCAGGACCGCCAGTTGCAGCAGCAGGGCGCTGGCGCCGGTCTCGATCCGATACAGGACCGGCGGCTCGTAGGCGGCGCCGGCCTTGCCGCCCAGCGCCGGGTTGGCCAGCGAGGCGAAGGAGCAGAGCTGCCTCGCCTCCTGGACCGTCAGCCCGGTCTTCACCTGCGTCACCTGCACCTTGGCCAGCGACAGGCCGTAGGTGTTGCCCATCCATTCATGGGCGAGGTCCCGGGTCGCCACCACCGGCGCCATCGAGACCAGGAAGACCAGGCACGTCAGGCCGGCGATGCCCAGCATGCCGGCCCACTCCCTGGTCTCCATGCGGAACCTCCGGCCGAGCCACAGACCCGCCGCCAGGGCGAGCGCCACCACCGGCGCCACCATGACGGCGTCGAGGGCCATGTGGGCCGCGACGCCGGTCAGGTTCCAGTCCACCGCGTTCATCGCCGCCTTGAGGAGATACTCCCAGGCGACGACCCCGAGGGACAGCAGCGCCACCAGCGCCGGCCATCCGAACCGGGCTCGATGCGCACCCTCACTTTGTCGTTCCACTCCGCTGGAATGCTCCATGCCTTTCCTCCTTGTAAGCAAGGCATCCGCATACCGGCCCGCCGACGGCGGTCCGGAGATAACGCTTGCTGGAGGAGGGGAACAACCCCTTTCGGCTCGCTACCTGCTCACTGGGCTTGCCTTACCTGGCCGACAAATCCCCTCGAAGACTGCATCGATCAATCCCGCCGGCTTTCCGCCGGCATGGGATAAACAGACTCGATTCTTCGAACAAACGGCCTGGGAGGGTGCTCTAGGATGGACTACCTCTACCTATCGTTGGTGCGTCGATCAGGGAAAACGGGACAACCGAAATAAAGTAGGATCAAATTGTAAATATAGACTTGCACGGGAGAATCGGGGTGGCTACACTGACTCCGCTGAAACCTCATCTCTTCCGAGGGGGCGTCGGTATGAAGCTCGGTAGGGCCCATACGACGGTGCTGACGGCGGTTCTTCTGCCTTGGCTGCTCCTCACGGCCTGCCGGCGCTCGCCGGAGTTCAACGGCGAGGTGGTGGAGCCGGCCAGGGAGGCACCGGATCTCTCCGGCGTCAACTGGGACGGCAAGCCCTTCCAGCTGCGCGACCACACGGGCAAGGTGGCGGTGGTCTTCTTCGGCTACACCTACTGCCCCGACGTCTGCCCCTTCACACTGGCGAAGATGAAGCAGCTCTACAGCCGGCTCGGCGCGCGGGCCGAGCGCGTGGAGATGGTGTTCGTCTCGGTGGATCCGCAGCGGGACACGGTGGCGAAGCTGGCGGGCTACGTCCCCAACTTCGATCCCCGCTTCCGTGGCCTGCGCATCGAGGAAAGTGCCCTCACCGCCACCGCCAAGGCCTTCGGGGTCACGGTCCAGTACGGGATGCCGAAGGCGGGTCCCGAGACCGCCAGCTACTACTACGTAGACCACACCGGCAGCTTCTTCATCATCGACACCGAAGGGCGTCTGCGGCTCATCTTCCCGCCCGGCGCCACGGTCGAGCAGATGCTGCCGGACATCGAGAAACTGCTCGCCGTCTGACCGGGGGCGCCATGGCGAACCGCGCGCGCAGGAGCCTGAAGCCGACGATCCTCGGGCTGGGCCTCGCGCTGATCGCGGCCGGCTGCGCCGGCGATCCTCCGGAAGGGCTGGAGATCCGCCAGCCACGGGCCATGATCGTCACTCCGGACCTGGGAGTCGCCTATTTCACCGTGGCCAACCCCGGCCCCGCGGGCGATCGCCTGCTGCGCGTCGAGACCGGCGCGGCGCGGCGCGCCGAGACCCATGAGACCCGCGAGGAGAACGGCGTCATGCGCATGCTGCCGCGGCCCGAAGGCTTCGAGGTCCCCGCCGGCGGGACGCTCGAGCTGCGGCCCGGGGGCAAGCACATCATGCTGCTGGAGCCGCGAGCGCCCGCGGGCGCTTCCGGGATCGGGCTGACCCTCCACTTCGAGCGCGCCGGAGCCATCCAGGTCGAGGCGGCGCTCTCGCCCATCGGAGAAACGCCATGAGCGCCAACGACGAGCAGCCCGCCGCCGGACGCGGCGTACGGCGGCGCCGGGACCAACGGGAGCAGCGGCTGCAGGAGGAGGCCCTCCGCTGGTGGCGGCGGCCCGGGGTGCTCGTCTTCCTCGCCGTCCTCGTCCTCTCCGGCGCCGGCTGGGGGTTGCTGCTCCGTTCTGTCCGCCGGCTGCCGGTCCAGGAGGCCACCCTCGGAGGGCTCAGCGCCCGCCTCGACCAGGCGACCTGGATCGCCGACCAGATGGATCATGGCGAGAACTTCCAGCGGCCCGCCGTGATGAGCCCCGACATGCCGGCGCCGGGCAGGCAGCGCGTCACCCTGTACGTCACCCTGCGGAACCTCGCCCAGGAGACCCGGCAGTACCGCGGCGAGGAGTTCTTCCTCGTCCCCGAGATCGGCGAGGAGGTGCCGCCGTTCGGCGCCCTGCTCGGCGAGGCCCCCCTGCTGCCGGGCCAGAGCCTCAATACGGCGATCCACTTCGACCTCGACACCACCCGGCCGCACGGCAAGCTGCTGATGAGCTGGCGCCGGGGCCGCGAGTCGGCCTACTTCGCCGTTCCCAGCCCGCCCGAGCACTACCACCTGCGGCCGCGCGGCGAGGCCCTGCCTCCGGACGCGCGGATCCTGCTGCCGATCGGCAAGGCGGAGCGGGGAAAGCGGCTCTACACCGATCTCTACGGCTGCTCCGCCTGCCACGGCGAGCCGTCCAGGCCCGGCTCCAACAACCTCGGCCCCCACCTGGCGAGCATCGGAATCCTGGCCGGCGAGCGGGTCGAGGGGATGCCGGCGCCGCAGTACCTCTACGAATCCCTGCTCGAGCCGAACGCCTTCATCCCCGCCGAGTGCCAGAAGGGCAAACCCTGCGACACCCCCAGCTCCATGCCGGACTACTCCAGCCTGCTGAACCTGCAGGACGCGGCCGACCTCCTGGTCTACCTGCTGGAGCAGCGGGCCGAGAGCGCAGGCGGCCCCTAGAAAGCCAAGAGACAGCAAGGACACCGAGGACCTCAAGGACGAAAACCAATGCCAAAGCCACTCTCCTTTTCGTCCCTGGCGTCCTTGCTGTCCTTGCTGTCCTTTTCCGCCCCCCTTACCGCCCAGACGCCCCGCCTCGTCAAGGACATCAACACGACCCCGGTGGCCCAGGGCTCCTTCCCCCAGGGCTATGCGGCGGCCGGCGGGCTGGCGTTCTTCGCCGCGGACGACGGGGATCGCGGGGCGGAGCTGTGGCGGACCGACGGCACGGTGGCGGGGACATTCCAGGTCGCCGACGCCTGCCCGGGGGAGTGCGGCGGCGCTCCGGTCGTCGTGGCCCGCGCCGGGCGGTCGGTGTTCTTCCAAGCCTTCGGACGCGGCTTCGGCCCCGTGGACCTCTGGATCACGGACGGCTCGCCGGCCGGCGCCGTGCGGCTCGCCGGGCCGCTCCTGCTCCCGGACGCCGGCCGCGGGAGCGCCTGGATCGCCGGCCAGGGCCTGCTCTACTTCGTCGCCGACGACCTCGTCCACGGCCGCGAGCTCTGGCGGTCGGACGGGACGCCCGCCGGCACCTTCCAGGTGACGGACCTGCGGCCGGGGCCGGAAGGGCTCCGCGCCCGCCGAGCTGACCGAGCTGGAGGGCCGCCTCTTCTTCCGCGCCGACGACGGCGGGCGCGGGCCCGCGCTGTGGACGAGCGACGGCACGCCTCAGGGCACCCGGCTGATCCGCGATCCCCTGCCGGGCTCGGCCGCGCACGCCGGGCCCTCCCTGCTCCGGGCCGTGGGAACGCGGCTCTTCTTCGTCGCCCCGGTCGCCAGGAACCGCGACGGCCTGTGGCAGAGCGACGGCACCGCCGGCGGGACGTCGAGCTTGATCGACTTCGCCGCGGCTCCGGGCTCTCCGGCCTTCCTCGACGCCGCCGCGCTGGCGGACCGCCTGCTGTTCGTGGCGTTCGAGCCCGGCAGAGGACAGGAGCTGTGGGCGTCCGACGGCACGCGCGGCGGCACCGGCGTCCTGACCCGGTTCTTCCCCACCGCCCCGTTCCTCCCCTTCGGCGGCCCGAACAGCCGTCTGCTGCCGGAGACCTCCCTCGGCGGCCGCCTGGTCTTCCGGGCGG
>CAVXIV010000010.1:0-97976 GCA_963761805.1 uncultured Acidobacteriota bacterium
CGGCGTCCGGCCAACCGCGAAGACGAGGAGGTGAAGCGTGGACCGATTTCATCCCCCTGGATTCCTGGAGGACTTCGCGCGCCGGCCCGACAGTGCGGAGGACCGCGCCAAGGCCTGGAGCGCGATCGTGTCGTCCTGGATGGACAACGCCGCCGTGACGTATGGGACGCCGGAGGTCCCCAGCCTGTTCTTCAATCCCTTGAAGGACGAGACGCCGGGCGAGCCCGCCTCGGCGGCGGTCGCCTGGGACGCGTTCCCGCGCTTCCTCACCCGCTGGTTTCAGGAGGACGACGAGCCGGACGAGCAGCGCTGGCTGGCCGCCGAGACGCTGCGTCCGCTGCGCATCAACGGGCGCGCCCTGCGCCGCGTCGACGAGCAGGGCTTCCTGGGCGAGGAGCTCCAGCTCTTCTACCGCCAGCAGGACGAATACTGCGAGTGGCACGCCGACCGCGACGGCCAGGGACGGATCACCCGGATCTGCTTCTGCTCCGAGGCCCCCGAGTACTGGGAGTTCCTGGCCGAGGGCACGCGGCCGTTCTTCGCGCAGGGAGACCCGCGGCGCGATCTCGTGGCGGGAGACCCCGGGCTGGTCCTGGAGCTCTACCAGGAGCACGTGAACCCCGGGGTGGCGGCCGACGACCTCGTCTGGCCCTTCGACGTGGCCTTCTTCGACGACGACACCAATTCTCAGACCGGCCAGCCGTTCGGCTGGCGTTTCTATGCCCGCAAGGGGACCTACAACCCGTTCAACAAGTGGACCACGACCGACGGAATCCTGCACCTCACCCACCCGGCGAACACTCTGCGCGGAGAGTTCCGCGTGGCCGGCGGCGCCTCGGTCCGGCGGCGGGACGACGGCGGCCAGGCGGTCGTGGACCCGGAGCAACTGGTCTGCTGCTCGGGCTTCGGCGACCCCAACCGGTCGAGCGACCCGACCATCGGCGCCGCGGTCAACACGTTCGCCCGCTCCGGGCTCTCGGTCTCCGTGGCCGATCCGGTGGGGCTCTACATCTCCGAGCTGGCGCTGAACGGCTTTTCCGGGCCGGCGGGCGAGGATGTGACGGCGGCCTGGCGGGTGGACCGGGGGAGCCAGGCAGACCGCAGGATCCTGCGCGCCCGCTTCGAGGTGCCAGAAGAGCTGGGCTTCACGGTCGACCAGGTGCTGCTCGACGGCGACGCGATCCGGTTCGGCGGCCAGATCGCCGACCGTATCCAGATGGTGCTGACCGGAATCGCCAAGCAGCTCGTGGCCGGGCCGGTGGCGCTGCGCGACTGCATCGGGCAGTGCTGTCCCCATCCCGAGAATCAGGAGATCGAGCACGTCTTCCGCAGCGGAGTGAGCTGCGCGGACCTGCCGCCTTCGGCCTGGGCGGAGGTCGCTCCCGTGCTGCCGGAGGGTGAGGTGACCGTTGAGGCCATTGCGGAGGCCGAGACGGCGGATTTCGCGCCGGATTTCCCGCCAGTCATGGCGGTGACGGCGGAGCCGGACCTCAAGGGCGGGCTCGGCTCGCGGCTCGGCCGCTGAGCGAGGCGAGGCGAGGCGAACCATGGAGCCGCCGCAGGCTTTCGATCCCGATTCGGATGTGATCACAGGCCCGGAGATCCCGGGCGCGCCGGTCGAGCCGATTTTGGACGTCGACGAGATCCAGGGCAACATCCTGCCCGGGTTCGGCTCCCGGCACCAGGTCCTGCTCGGGCTGAAAGTCATCGAGGGGCAGACCGCGCATGCCAGGTCCTGGCTGGCCCGGCTGGTGCCGTCCATCGCGCGCCTGCGCGACGTCAACGCCGTTCGGAACCTGCGCCGGTCGCTCCTGCGCCGCCAGGCGGCCTTGCCCGCGGGACCCTCCGCGCCCTGGATCAACATCGCCTTTTCGATCGGCGGGCTGCGCCTGCTGACGCCGGACGCCGACACCATCCGCGACCCGTCGTTCCGGAAGGGCATGGGCACGCTCTCCGGTAGCCTGGGAGACCCCACGCGTCCCGAGCAGGAAGGGCACCCCTCGCGCTGGGTCGTCGGCGGCACCCCGGAGACGACGCCGGACGTGCTGCTGATCCTGGCGGCGGCGGACGCCTGCCAGATCCGCGACTTGGCCGAGGGGATCCGCAGGTCGCTCGCGGGACTGCCCGCTTCGGGGCTGCGGGTGATCTACGACCAGGAGGCGTTCGTCCTGGACGGCGAGAAGGAGCACTTCGGCTTTCGCGACGGCGTCTCGCAGGTGGCGGCGCGGGGGCGGCTGTCCGATCTTCCGCTCCACTTCCTCACCCGGCGCTACATCGATCCGGCGGACGCGCGGGCGCTGACCCACGGCAAGCCGGGGCAGCCGCTGGTCTGGCCGGGGCAGTTCGTCTTCGGGTACCGCACCCAGCAGGACGACGAGGGCGGGCCGGGGCCGAGCGCGGACGGCGGCCCGGAGTGGATGAAGAACGGCTCGTTTCTGGTCTTCCGCCGCCTGCGGCAGGACGTGGCGGCGTTCCGCGCCTTTCTCCGGGAGCAGGTCGCGGAGCTGGTCCGGAATCCACCCTTCGCGGAGATGACCGAGGCCCGGCTGGCGGCCCTGCTGGTGGGGCGGTGGCCGAGCGGCGCGCCGCTGTTGCGCAGCCCGGAGCGGGACGATCCGGCCATGGTCGAGGATTCCTTCGCCATCAACCATTTCCAGTTCAACGATCCGGCGGACCCTGTCGCCGTGCTCGCCGAGGCCGGCGCGCCGCCCCGCATCGTCGCGGGGGCGCCGGCCGACGTCCTGGGGCATGTCTGTCCGCGATTCGCCCACATCCGCAAGGTCAATCCACGCGACCTGCCTACCGATCAGGGCGGAGCGTTCGACCAGACCCTCACCTTCCAGGTCCTGCGCCGCGGGATCACCTGGGGAGACCCCTTCCCCCAGGAAAGTGGCGCGGCCGATCCGGCGGCCGGGCAGCGGGGCTTGCTCTTCCTCTGCTACCAGACCTCGATCCGCCGGCAGTTCGAGGTCCTGAACAACAAGTGGATGAACCGGCAGAACGGGCCCCAGGACGGCGGGCACGATCTGCTCGTGGGGCAGAATCACGCCGCCCCGACCACCGGGCGCGAGTGCCTGCTGCGCACTCCTCAAGGAGAGGCCTCCTTGAAGACGATGGCCGACTGGGTGATCCCGACGGGCGGCGGCTATTTCTTCGCGCCGTCCATCAGCGCTCTCCGCAGCCTGGTCGGCCAGGGCGATCCGGTTTCCGGGTAGACGGGGAGTCCCAGAGGGGCTGAAAAACCATCCCGGAAGCGCCGGGGCGACGCGGGAAGCTCCGGAGGCCCCGCTATCCTTCCGCGACCGTCCGTAAGCCTCCGGAACGTTCCAATCAGCCGACAAATGTTCCAACAGCTTCCGCGACCGTTTGTTAGCTTCCGGAATGTTCCCGGAGCACTCTGGAACGTTTCGGACGCTTAAAAGTCGTTTTTAAGCTTCCGCGGCAGTTTTTAATGCTCCGCGATGGTTTTTAAGGCTCCGCGGACGTTTTTAGTGCTCCGGGAGCGTCCCGGAAGCTTGTAGCCGGTCCCGGAAGCCGTTGGACCGTCGCAAGGGTTCCGCCGCGATCCAACGGCTTTCAGGACATCCGCGACTGGAGCCTCAGCCCGCCGGTGAGCCTAGGCGCAGAACTGCTGCGTGCAGAAGCCGCCGTCCGGCGCGCAGATGGAGCACGAGAAGTTGCAGCAGAACTGCCCGGTGCCGCAGCGGCGCTGGTTGCACGGCTCGCCGGCCTCGGCCCTGGCTGGCGGGCCGGCCAGGGCGGCGGCGGTGAGCGACAGGGCGAAGAGGAACAATGGCAGGTTCTTTTTCATGGCGGTTCTCCTTTCGGTCCCAGGGTGTCGTTCCTCTGTTGATTATAGCAAAAGATTGATAACTTGCTCAAACCAGGGGACGACCGCAGTCCCCTGTCGCAGAGCCTCACCTTGCTCCGCTCGTCCCGCAAACTCTTCCGGAGCGCACCCTTCAGGAGGTCGGGCTCTGCATTCGGAGGAGTAGTTGATGCGAGTACTTAAATTCGGCGGGACGTCGGTCGGCAGCGCGGAACGGATTCGCGGCGCGGCGGAAATCGTGGAGGAGCAGGCGAAGGAAGGACCTCTCCTGGTCGTGGTCTCGGCCGTGGGGGGCGTCACCGACGCCCTCCTGCGCGGCGCCGAGCAGGCCTCGGCGGGCGGCTCGGTCGTCCCCGCCCTGGCCCGCTTCCACTCGGTCCACCGCGACATCCTCGACGGCCTGCGCGGCGAGATCGGCGACGCCCGGGCCGCCGAGATCGAGAGTGAGCTCGGCGGGCTGGAGCGGGAGATGGAGAACCTGCTCCGCGGCTTCCGCCTGCTCCTCGAATGCCCCCCCTCCGCCCTCGCCGTCCTCTCCTCCCTGGGAGAGCGGGCGTCCAGCGCCATGTTCGCAAGACTGCTGGCGGCGCGCGGGCTCGACGCCCGGTTCCTCGATCCCAAGACCCTGATCCGCACCGCCGGCGGCACTCCCCTGTCGGCATCGCCGGACTGGAAGGCGACGCGCCAGGCGTTCGCTCCCCTGCGGGAGAGCCCCCCGGCGGTGGCCGTGCTGCCGGGCTTCTTCGGCGGCGACGCCGGCGGCCGGGTCAACCTGCTGGGCCGCGGCGGCTCGGACTACTCCGCCGCCATCGCCGCCTGGGCCGTCGACGCCGGGCTGCTGGAGATCTGGACGGACGTGGACGGCATCTACACCGCCGATCCCCGGCTGGTGCCCCACGCCGCCGTGCTGCCCGAGGTGAGCTACGAGGAGGCCATGGAGCTGTCCTTCTTCGGCGCCAAGGTGCTCCATCCCAAGACCATCCAGCCGGCGCGGGAGAAGGGCATCCCGGTGCGGGTGCGCAACAGCTTCGCGCCGGAGAGCGGCGGCAGCCTCGTGCACCGCGGCGCCCCGCCCGCCGAAAGCGGCGTCCGCGGCCTCACCTACCTTCCCGGCGTGACCCTGCTCAACGTCACCGGCTCCGGGATGGCGGGCGTGCCCGGCGTGGCGGCGCGGGTCTTCCAGGCCATGGCGTCGGCGGGGATCTCGATCATCCTGATCACCCAGGGCTCCAGCGAGTCCGCCATCTCCTTCGCCGTGGCCGAGGCGGACGCCGCCCGCGCCGTGGGGGCCCTGCGCGACAGCCTGGCCGCCGAGCTGGCCGCCGGCCTCCTCGATCCGGTACAGCTCCGGACCGGCTGCTCCGTGGTCTCCGTGGTGGGCGACGGCATGCGCGACCGCCTGGGCGTGGTGGGCTCGTTCGCCAGCGCCATCGCCTCGGTGGGGGTCAACATCGTGGCCCTGGCTCAAGGATCGAGCGAGCGCAACATTTCCGCGGTCGTGGCGGCGGTGGACGCTTCGCGGGCCGTGCGCCATCTCCATGCCCAGCTCTTCGAGCGCCGGCCCGAGCTGCAGCTCGTGGTGTGGGGCGTGGGCAACGTGGGCTCGAAGCTGCTGCGGAAGATCGGTGAGCACCAGGCCCGCGCCAGCCGCCGGGTGGACCTCAAGCTCTGCGGCGTGGCCAATTCCAAGCGCTGCGCCTTCGATCCCGAGGGGATCGACCCCGAGTCGTGGCCCACCCGTCTCCAGAGCGCCGATCTGCCGTCCTGCCTGGACGCCTTCCTGGAGCGCGTGACCCAGGCGAGGCTGGTCAATCCCGTGTTCGTGGACTGCACGTCGGACAACCAGGTGGCGGCCGCCTACGGCCGGCTGTTCGAGGCCGGCCTGCACGTGGTGACGGTCAACAAGAAGGCCAACAGCGCGCCCCTGGAGGACTACGAGCGGCTGCACCAGACCAGCGACCGGCTGAAGCGCCGCTTCTTCTACGAGCCCAACGTGGGGGCCGGGCTGCCGGTCATCAGCACGGTCCAGAACCTCCTCAAGGGGGGAGACCGGGTGCTGCGGCTGGAGGCGATCCTCTCCGGCTCGCTGTCGTTCCTGCTCGGCGCCATCGAGGACGGGATGCCCTTCTCGGAGGCCGTGCGCGTGGCGCGGGACCGCGGCTTCACGGAGCCCGATCCCCGGGACGACCTGTCGGGGATGGACGTGGCGCGCAAGCTGCTGATCCTGGCCCGCGAGCTGGGCGCCGCCATCGAGCTGGCGGACGTGCAGGTGGAGGGCGTGCTGCCGCCGGACTTCGACGCCTCGGGCGCCGTGGACGAGTTCATGGACGGCCTGCCGCGGCTGGACGGCCTCTTCGAGGCCCGCCGCGCCCAGCTCTCGGGCGAGGGCAAGGTGCTGCGCCACGCCGCCGTGATCGAGGCGATCAACGGGACCTGCCGGTGCCGGGTCGGCCTGGAGGCGGTGGGGCCGGAGCACCCGCTCTACGCCGTGCGCGGCGGCGAGAACGCGTTCTCGTTCCTGACCGAGCACTACCAGCCGACGCCGCTGGTGGTGCGGGGCTATGGCGCGGGCGGCGAGGTCACGGCCGCGGGGGCGCTGGCGGACGTGCTGAAGATCGCCCCCTGATCTTGTTTCAGTACATAATCCCGGCCGATGCCCGTCCGCGCCTACGCACCCGCCAGCATCGGCAACTTCGCCGCCGGTTTCGATCTGATGGGCGCGGCCCTCGCGCCCATCGACGGCTCCCTCTGGGGAGACGTGGTGTCGGCCGAGCCGGCCGCCGCCGCGTCGCTCTCGACCTCGGGGCCCTTCGCCCGCTATCTGCCCGCCGATCCCTGGCAGAACCTGGTGCTCCGCACCTTCGCCCTGTACCAGGAAGCGGTCCGGCGCAAGGGAGGGGACTGCCCGGACCTGGCCTTTCACCTGGAGAAGAACCTCCCCCGCTCCAGCGGCCTGGGCTCCAGCGCCAGCTCGGTGGCGGCGACCCTCACGGCCTGCCAGGCGGTCCTGGGCGAGCCTCTCACCGCGACGGAGGTCTACGAGGTGGCCGGACGGGGCGAGGCCCTGGTCTCGGGGTCCGTCCACCTGGACAACGTCGTTCCTTCGCTGGCGGGCGGTCTGCGGATCGTCGTACCCGGCCCCGACGGCGGTCCCGAGGCGCGTCCGCTGCCATGGCCCGAAGATCTCGTGCTGGCGGTCGTCTCGCCGGAGATGGAGCTGTCGACCCATAAGAGCCGGCAGGCGCTCCCCCACTGCTTTTCCCTGGCCGACACCCTCGCCTTCGCCCAGAACCTGGCGGGGTTCATCCTGGCGCTGGAGTCCGGGGACCGCGATCTCCTCCGCCGCTGTCTGCGGGATGTGCTGGCCGAGCCGTACCGGGCGCCGCTGGTGACCGGTTTCCGCGCCGCCCAGGCCGCGGCCCGGGAAGCCGGCGCATTGGGAGGCGGGCTTTCGGGAGCGGGGCCGGCCCTGTTCGCGGTGGCCGAATCGCCCGAGCACGGCCGCGAGGTCGCCGGCGCCCTGCAACGGGCGCTCCGGGAGGCCGGCGCCGATTCCCACGCCCGTCTCTGCCGTCTGGATCTCCAGGGAGCGCGCCTGCTTTGAGGCTGATCAACACCCGCGACGCCGCGATGACGAGCACCTTCCGCGAGGCGGTCCTGACCGGGTTCGCCCCCGGCGGCGGCCTGTGGATGCCGGAGCCGTGGCCCCGGTTCGACGACTGGCCGGAGTTGCTGGCGATGGACTGGAGCCGGCGCTGCGCCGTGCTGTTGGACCGTCTCCTCGGGGACGAGCTCGGCCGCGAGGCGGTGGAGCGGGCCGTGGCCGAGGCGCTGGACTTCCCCGTCCCTCTCGTATCGGTACGGCCCGGGGTCTTCTCCCTGGAGCTGTTCCACGGTCCCACCCTGGCCTTCAAGGACTTCGGGGCGCGCTTCTTCGCCGCCGTGCTGGACCTGGTCCGGCGTCCGGACCGCCCGGTGACGATCCTCACCGCCACCAGCGGCGACACCGGAGCCGCGGTGGCGCAGGCCTTCTGGAAGCGTCCCGGAGCCCGCGCCGTGGTGCTCTATCCTCAGGGCCGCGTCTCGGCCTTGCAGGAGCGGCAGTTCTCGACGCTCGGAGAGAACGTGACGGCCCTCGCCGTGGACGGCAGCTTCGACGACTGCCAAGCCCTGGTGAAGAAAGCCTTCGCGGACCCCGACCTGTCGGCGCGGCACGGTTTGACATCCGCGAACTCCATCAACGTGGCCCGCCTGCTGCCGCAGACGCTCTACTACGTGGAGGCCGTGGCCGCCCTGCGGCGTCAAGGTCTGGACGATCCCCCCGTGATCGCCGTGCCCAGCGGCAACTTCGGCAACCTCTGCGCGGGTCTGCTGGCCCGGGCCATGGGCCTGCCGGTGAAGGCCTTCATCGCGGCCACCAACGCGAACACCACGGTCCCCGAGTACCTGGAGACGGGCGCGTACCGCCCCCGCCCCTCGGTGGCCACTCTCTCGAACGCCATGGACGTCGGGGCGCCGAACAACTGGGAGCGCATCGAGCATCTCTTTGATGGAGATCTGGACGCGATCCGCGGGGTCTTGCGCTGGGGCTGGAAAAGCGACGAAGAGACGGAGGGCGCGATCCGGGACTTGCAGGCGCTGGGCTACCTCGCGGACCCCCACGCCGCCGTGGCCTACGGAGTGCTGGCGGAGCGCCTGGAGCCCGGCGAGACCGGCGTCTTCCTGGGCACGGCGCATCCGGCGAAGTTCCTGCCGGTCTACGAGAAGCTGGGGATCGCGGTGGAGATCCCCGAGTCGCTGGCGGTCCTGGTGGAGCGGCCGTTGCTTTCCAAAGAGATCGGGAACGAGTTTGGGGAGTTGCGGGCGGCCCTTGAAGGTTAGAGGCCTTTCGGCGTCCTGCTCTTCGAGACCTCACCCCGACCCTCTCCCGACCCCTCCCGCCCTCCCTCACCGGGAGAGGGCGCCCCCGCCCATTCTTCGATATGAAAGCAGTCTCCCCTCCTCTCCCGGTGAGGGAGGGCGGGAGGGGTCGGGAGAGGAGGGGCCGGGGGTGGTGAGGTTTCGAAGGGCAGGCCGCCCCAGTTACCGCGATCCCTCTATGGCTGATACACCCAGTACCGCACTTTCTCCCTTTCCAGTTCCCTCAGCCCAAACCGCTGCCCCGGCGCGAAGCCGTGGCGCAGCAGCAGGGAGATGTCGCTCAGGATCGAGCGGTCGGTACCGAAAGCGCTGTGGCCGAGGATGTCGGTCTTCACCACGGAGGCATCGATGGAATCCACGGTTTCCACCAGAGCTATGTCCTTTCCGGAGTCGCCGGCGCGCGGATAGCCGTGTACCAGCTTGGAGGCTTTGAGGGCGAGGTCGTTGGAGGACCCGTAGAGGGTGAAACGCTCGGCCCGGCCGTGGAATTTGCGGGCGAGCTCCACGAAGGTGTCGCGGTCCACGTCGGGGGCGGCGAAGACGATCTGGCGCAGCGCAGCCCAGCCCGCCTCTATCTGTAGGGTCTCAAGGGCCCTCACCAGAGCGCGGTTGCCCATGCTGTGAGCGATGACGTGGACCGTGCGCGCTCCGCTCTCCGCCAGCACCAGCCGCAGGAGCTCCTTGAAGTGGGGAATCGACCACTCGATGTTGTTCTCGTCCACGGTGTAGCGGTGGGTCTTGCCTTCGGAAGGCCAACTGTAGACCAGGGGCACGCCGGGGAACTCCAGGTCCAACGCCACCTGGGCCGCGCGCTCGGCGGCCTGGGCGAAGGTGACGTTGTAGCCATGGAGGAAGAGGAGGGCCTCGGGGATCTTGGAACCCGCCACCGCCGCCCGCAGCTCCGTTGTGAAGGCGTCCCTCTCCAGCGGACCGACACCGAGCAGGAGGACGTGGCGGGCGGCGTCCTCGCGCTCCCAGAATTTCCAGAAGCTTGGCTTGGGGATCTCGCCCTTGGCGCGCATCTTGGGCAGGCTGACCTCGACCGTGCCGAAGCTCAGTGGGCCGCGCCCGGCGCCGAAGAACTTGGCGGGCGCGGGGTCCCCGGTCGCTTTGCGATCCGTGCCGTAGAGGACGGGGACGATCCAGGCGTCCTGCGTCTCCGTCCGTTCCATCGAGGCGGGGTGGGCCTCCACTTCCCGGTCCCGAGGATCGGTGCCTCGCGTCACGTCGACCGCAAAGGAGTCGGGCCCCCTCCGGAGCGGCTCCACCTCCAGTTTTTCGACCAGCCAGCGCATCAGGCGAGCCCACTCGCTTCGGGGCTCTTCCAGGGAGCGCCGGGCCGAGCCCCGCAGGATCTCAATCTTCAGCCGGATCTCCGCGAGCGACTCCCGGACGTCGAGCTCCACCAGGGCCGGCACGAAGGGCTCCTCGGCGGGGACGCGGTCGATGCCGTCGATGAAGACCACGAGCGGGAAAGCTCTTTTCGAGAGCTCCTTCCGGACGCGTTCACGCTCTTCGTCCGGCACGCCTTCCTCGACGTCCACCACCCAGAGGACGAACTGAGCGGTCCAGGCCTCGTCGCCTTCGCGCCAATCGAAGCGGCCGCCAGCCGCCTCCAAAGCTTTCCGGACCGTCTCCAACGAAGCTGCCGGGCCGATGAGGCCTAATGAGACCCGCGAATCCGTTGCTGACATTCGGTACCCTCCCCTGTTTCCTGCGGGATGCAGGGGGATGATACCTAAGCGGAGTCCAGAACTGTCTCGACGTCGTCGCCCACGACGCCTTCGACGTAGAGGAGCTTGACCGCCACCACGACGACGGCCAGGAGGGGCACGGCGACCAGCATGCCGAGGAAGCCGAAGACGATGCCCATCAGTCCCAGCCCCAAGATGGTGACGAGCGGCGGCAGGTCGAGCCCTTCGCGCATCAGTATGGGGATCAGCACGTGGTTTTCGAGCTGCTGGATGGCAATGTAGGCGATGGCCACGAAGAGCGCCTTCTGGGGCGAGTCGAGGAAGCCCATGGCCACCGCCGGGATGGCCGCCAGGAAGGGGCCGGCGATGGGGATGAACTCCAGGAGGCCGGCGATGATCCCCAGCGACAGGGCCGCCTTGACCCCCAGTAGCTTCAGGGTGACGGTGGTTACGACGCCGATCACCACCATGGCGATGAGCTGCGACACCAGCCAGCGCCGCAGGGTGATGCCGATGGCCGTCAGCACCTCCTTGGCCCGCGGGCGCGCCGCGTGCGGCACGAGGTGGAGCATCCCCCGCTTGTACATGCCCGGCTCGGCGCCGACGTAGATGGCGATGAAAAGGATCAGGATGATCCCACCGATGACGGCCACCGTCGAGGATAGAAACGAGAAGAGATAGCGGGTGACCGCTCCGAGCTGGCCGGTGAGGGTCTTGGGCAGCTCGGAGAGTGTGCCCCCGGCGTCCGGAGATTCGGCGGCGCCTCCGGATTGTCCCGGCGGCGGCGCCTGCCGTTCCTGTGGCGCCGGCTGTCCCGGAGCGGGCGCCGCCGCCCGCTCGGCCTGATCGACCGCGCCGCCGGGGATGATCTGCCCCAGCACGCCGGACCGCTGGCGCTCGAGCCAGCCCTCGATCCGGTCCAGCGCTCCAGGCAGGGTCTTCTGCAGCTCGGTGGACTGCTCCCGCAGCGTGGGAGCGGCCCACATCCCCAGGCCGGAGAAAACTCCAAGGACGCCCAGCACGATCAGGCTCGCGCCCAGGTAGCGGGGGATGCGCAGCCGCTCCAGATAATCCGTCCCGCTCGCCACCGCGAGGCCGAAGAGGACGCCCAGAAAAGTGATCAGCAGGATCTGGTGGGACACCCAGAGCAGGCGCAGGACGAGGTAGAGGCCCATCACCAGCGCGGCGGCGCGCAGGATGTCGAGGCTAGGCCATCCAGGCTCGCGACGCGGCCGGGCGGCCCGGACGGGGACCGCGACAGGGGGATCCAGCGGCGGAGGCGCGACGCGGCGTTCCATGACACCGCGAGAACTGCAAGGAAGATGCCGTTTTCCCGCGCCCGGCATCGTTGGTGGTATTCTTTAAGGAATTGAACCCACAACTCCTTCCTCACCCCCGAACGGCCGGCCGGGCCGAGACGGTTCAGGCGATCCTCCGGGAGATCCAGGCGGACGCGCCGATGGAGGAACGCTTCCAGAGGCTGTTCGAGATCTATTACCAGCCCCTGTGCCGTTTCTTCTCGCGGCGCGGCTTTCCCACGGAAGATTGCCGGGAGCTAACCCAGGAAACCTTCCTTGGGATCTACACGGGTATCCGCTCGTTCCGGGGCGAAGCCGGATTCGAGACGTGGATGTGGAAGATCGCCAACAACGCATGGAGGAAACGGCGGCGTTGGTGGTCGGCGCGGAAGCGGGCCGGCGAGGAGGTCTCTCTCGACGACGCGGAGGAGACCCCCGTCGAGCCGGTCGGAAACCTGGCGGTTCCTGGCCCGGGCCAGGAGACGCTGGACCGCGAACGGTCGCGGCTGCTCCGGGAGGCCATCGGCAAGCTCCCCGAGCAGATGCGGAAGTGTCTGATGCTGCGGGTCTATCGGGACCTCAAGTACCGGGAGATCGCGGTGGTCCTCCGGTTGTCCACGGAGACGGTGAAGGCTCACCTCTTCCAGGCGCGCAAACGCCTGCAGGAGGAGCTGGGGGAATACTTCCATGACACTTTCGAAAGGATCGAGGAGCGTGACTGACCCGGCCGTCCACGCCACCGAGGACGAGATCGCGGCCTATCACGCCGGCACGCTCCCTCCCGAGGAGGAGGCGAGGGTACAGGACCACCTCCTGGAATGCTCCGAATGCACAGACCTGCTGCTGGGGCTGGACGAGCTGACCCTGGAGGGCGATGAGCCCGCCCCCCCGGAAGAGGTGCGGGCGGCGTGGGAAGAGCTGCGGTCCCGTCTGCCGGCCGCCGCGCCCGCTCCTCCCGCTCCGCTCTCCTATCCGCGGCGGCGCCAGCAGCCGGTTTGGCTCCCCGCCCTGGCCGCGGGGCTCGCGGCGGCGGTCGTGGGGCTGGGCGTCTGGAGCGTTTCCCTGCTAAACAGGATGGACGAGCTTTCCCGGCCGGAGGTCAACCAGCAGATCGTGGAGCTTTCCCCCAGCCCTCTACGAGGCGGAGGGACGGCGGACGAACCCGCGCTGAAGCTCGATGGCCGCACGGTCACCCTGGTGCTCCACTCCGACGGCCAGCGGAGATTCGCGGACTATGAGGTGGAGATGGCTGGCGCCGACGGTACGGTGATCTGGAAGGAGAACGGCCTGCGCCGGCAGGAGCCGGGGCATTTCACCCTGAATCTCCCCCGCCGTCTCCTGGAGAGCGGCAGCCGTCTCCGGCTCTGGGGGGTCGAGGAAGGACGGCGGGAGCCGCTGGGAGAGTACAAGTACAACCTGGGAGCCTCCGCTCCGCCCGGGGGGAGGTGAGGACCGGGAAGGTGCTTCTTCGCCGCTTCAGCCTTTCGGGGGTCTGCCTCGCCCTGACCCTCGGCCTGGCGGCGGGCTGCCGCGATCCGGAGCCTCCTTCAAAGGCTCCCTCCGGCCCTCCTGCGGCCCCGCCGCGAATCCTGCCTCTCGTCGCCGGCTCCGAAACGGAGTCCGCCCTGATCGCTGGCGAGACCCACTCCTATCGCATCGATCTCCCGCCGGACCACTTCGCGGACCTGGTTGTGGACCAGCGGGGGGCCGATGTCGAGCTCCGGCTCACCGGGCCGGACGGCCGTTCCTTCGCGAAAGTGGACAGTCCGAACCTGATTCGCGGGCCGGAGCCGCTGCCGGTGCTCGGCGCGGCGGGTCCGCTCCGGCTGGAGATCTCCGGTTCTCCATCGGGACGCTACGCCGTGAAAGTTCTGGCGGTGAGGCCGGCGACGGCCAGAGACCGCGCCTTGGTCAAGGCGGAGCGTGGCTTCGCCGAGGCCGAAGGGTTGCGCCGGCAAGGGGATGGCGAGTCCCTGCGCGCCGCGGCGGCCGGGGCGGAGGAGGCGGCGCTCCGCTTCCGGGCTCTCGGGGAACGGAGACGGATGGCGGACGCCCTGTACTCCCTGGGACGCACCTGCGGCAACCGGGAGCCTCAGACGGCCCTTCGTGCTTTCGAGGAGGCCGCGGCCACCTTCCGCGCCCTGGATGATCGGGTCGCCCTGGGCCGCACGCTGAACAGCATAGCGCCACTCCACCTGAATCTCGGCGATCCCAGGACTGCCAGGGACCTCTCCCTCGAAGCCATGGCCATCCTGCGGTCCAGCGGCAACGCCCTTGTAGGAGCCACGGCCCTGAACAACCTGGGGCGGGCCTACACGGCTCTGGGCCAGACCGAGAAAGCCCTGTCCTCGTACGACGGCGCGCTCGCTCTCTGGCCGCCGGACCATCGATTGGACAAAGGAAAGACGCTGAGCAACCGGGGCGCGCTCTTTTCCTTCCTGGGTGAAACCGAGCGAGCTCTGGACGACTTGGAAGACGCGCTCGAGCTCCTGAAAGGACGTTTGGAGTCAGCCGATGCCCTGGGCGAGCGAGGCTACCTCCTGTTCCGGACCGGAAAAGCGAACGAGGCCATCTCTGACCTCGAAGACACCCTCACCCTACGCCGGCGGGCGGGCAACCGGCGGGGCGAAGCCGCGGCGCTTAGCGATCTCGGCATGGTGAGGCAGTCGCTGGGAAGACGTGAGGAGGCACGGAGGGATTTCGAGGCCGCGGTGAAGGTTTTCCAGGATCTCGGAGACCATCCCAACGAGGCCACGGCCCTGGTCAGCCTCGGCCGGCTGTACGTTTCGTCCGGGGACGCCGCAGAGGCTCAAACCGCGTTCGCCAATGCGCTGACCTCTTTCCAGACGTCCGGCCGTCGCGAAGGCGAGGCCGCGGCCCGGCTCGGGCTCGCCCAGGTGAGCCGCCTTCAGGGCGATCCGCAGGGCGCTCTCCGCGGCGCTGAGACCGCGCTGGCGCTGATCGAGGAGCTTCGCACAGAACCCGGAAGCCACAAGCTGCGGTCCTCCCTCTTCGCCTCCTACCAGAACGCCTTCGCCTTCGCCGTGGACACCGCCATGGAGTTGCACGGCCGGGAGCCGGCGGCCGGCTATGACGGCCGAGCGTTCGAGATCAGCGAGCGGGCAAGGGCGCGCAGCCTCCTGGATGCTCTGGCCGAGGCCAGAGCCGGCGCGAAGGGGATCGATCCGGCCCTGACTGCCCGCCAGGCCGCCGCGGAAGAGCGGCTGGCCGTCGCGGAGCAGCGCCGGGAAGCCCTGGTGGGGACCGGCGCGCCGGCGGCCCGGCTGGAAGCGGCGGAGCGGGAACTGCGCCGAAAGCTGGGCGAGGTCGAGCGCATAGAGGCGGAGATCCGCCGCGCCTCCGGCTACCAAGCCGCACGGCCCGTCACGCTGAAGGAAATCCAGAAGGAACTGGACCCCGAGACCCTGCTCCTCGCCTACTCGCTGGGAGAGCGGCGCGGTTTCCTCTGGGTGGTCGGCCCGCGGAGCCTCCATTCCTGGACGCTGCCCCCACGGGCGGAGCTGGAGGCGGCGGCGCGCGACGTTCACACCCGCCTGGCGACGGGCAAGCTCCTCGGCCGCGCCCAGGAGGAGGCCGGCTTGGCGAAGCTCTCCCGTCTCCTCCTCGCACCGGCGGCGGACCGGCTCACCGGCCGGAGGCTCGTGGTGGTCCCCGACGGCGCCCTCCATCTCCTGCCCTTCTCCGCTCTGCCGGAGCCGGTCCCGGGAGGCGGTCCCCTGATCGCCCGGCGCGAGGTGGTGACCGTGCCCTCGGCCTCCTCCCTGGCCGCGATCCGCCGCGAAGCCGCCCGCCGCGAGCCGCCGCCGGCCATGGTGGCCGTCCTGGCGGACCCTGTCTTCACCGCCGACGATCCAAGAGTGACGGGCCGGCCCGGCGGGCCTGCGGCCGTCGCGACGCGCGGGACCACGGCCCGGGCCTTCGACCGGCTCCCCAACTCGCGGGAGGAAGCGCGGGCGCTGCTGGCCCTGGCTCCGCCGGGCGAAAGGCTCTCCGCGCTGGACTTCGCCGCCCGCCGGGAGTTGGTCACCGGCGGGTCCCTGGCACGCTTCCGGATCGTCCACTTCGCCACCCATGGCGTGCTCGACACGGAGCATCCGGAGCTCTCGGGCGTGGCCCTTTCCATGGTGGACGAGCGCGGCCGGCCGCGCGACGGCTTCCTCCGCGCCTACGAGATCTACCGCCTGCGCCTGCCGGCGGACTTGGTGGTCCTCTCCGGCTGCGAGACTGCGCTCGGCCGGGAGGTACGGGGCGAGGGGATGGTGGGGCTGACCCGCGCCTTCTTCCACGCCGGCGCGCGGCGGGTGCTGGTCAGCCTGTGGCCCGTGGAGGACCGCGCCACGGCTGAGCTGATGCGCGCCTTCTACGAGGGTCTCTTCGCCCGCGGACTGCCGCCGGCCGAGGCGCTGCGCCAGACGCAGGACGACCTCCGGCGCCGTCCGGACCGTCAGGCGCCTCACTACTGGGCCGGATTCACATTGCAAGGGGACTGGCGCTAAACAAATCCGGGTCGTCCTGGATTTATCCAGGGTGAACCATCACATGGATAGGAGGATGAGATGAAGCTCGAATCCCCGCACGATCCCTTGGTCACCGCTCCCGCTTCCCAGTCCCCCGACCTCTGCGGCCGCGATGAGCAGGCTCCTCTGGACGGCGACTTCCCTATCGAAGGCGACGGCGGCACCGTCGACGCCGGCAGCCAGGCCCACCTGCCCCCGCCCCCCCCGCCGAATTATTGAAACCTTTTCGATTCCGACGACCGGCGCCTCCGAGGAGGCGCCGGTCCCTTTTTAACAAGGATCCAAAGGACATAAAGGACGTCCTTTATGTCCTTGGTGTCCCTTGGGTCCTTTATGTCCTTATTCCAAGCCTCACCCAAAACCCGCCAACCGGGATCACTCCCGGACATGAACATCTCCGAGATTCTCGACGGCGGCCTGCTCCCGGACGGCGTCGACGCCGCGACCGGCGATTATCTGCACCCCGGCTTCTCGCTGGCCGAAGCCGCCGCTCTGGCGCGGGCGCAGCGGCCGAATGGCCGCGAGACGGCGGAAGCCCGGGAGTGGCTGCGGCGGCGCACCGCTCCCAATCTCGGACCCCGTAGCGGAATCGACCCGCGAGACCTCGCTTCGGCCGGATGGGGAGTCGTCTTCTCTTCCCACGTGACCCCGGCGGTCCGCGAAGCCCTCGCTCCCCTCCTGGAGCATCGCCGCAGCCAGGCGGCGGCGCGGAAAGAGACGTACTACCGCGAATTCGAGGGCGCCGCCGGCTACCAGCCCGGAGACACCAAGGCGAGCTTCCTGGAACGCCACGGCGCCGGAGGCGCGAGCCCGGCCGATCCGCGGGAGGTTCCCTACTTCCTCCTGCTCGTGGGCGACCCCGGGGAGATCCCCTTCGACTTCCAGCACCAGCTCGACGTCCAGTATGCCGTGGGCCGCCTGTGCTTCGACACGCCGGAGGAGTACGCCCGCTACGCGGAGGCCGTGGTGGCGGCGGAGACCGGCGCGGCGTCCCCGCGGCCCCGGCGGGCCGTGCTCTTCGGGCCGCGCACCCCGGGGGACGTGGCCACGGAGCGGATGGCGGACTACCTCCTCGGCCGCCTGGCCGTCTTCCTCCGGGAAGAGGAGCCCGCCTGGAGGATCGAGACCGCGCTCGGAGAGGCGGCCACCAAGGGGCGGCTGGGCTCTCTTCTGGACGCAGAGCCCCCGGCGCTCCTCTTCACCGCCACCCACGGCATGGGCTTCCCCGCGGGCGATCCCCGGCAGCGGGAGCGCCAGGGGGCACTCCTCTGCCACGACTGGCCCGGCCCCGCGGCGTGGAAGGGGCCGATCCCGGAGGATCACTACTTCGCGGCGGCAGACGTGGGAGAGGCGGCGCGGCTTTCCGGCCTCATCACCTTCCACTACGCCTGCCATAGCGCGGGCACTCCCCTGCTGGACTCCTATGCCGCGGCGGACGCCGAGCCGCGGCGGCTGGCGGCAAACGACTTCGTGGCGCGCCTCCCCCAGCGCCTCCTGGCGGGCGGCGCCCTCGCGGCGATCGGCCACGTGGAGCGGACGTGGGGCCATTCCTTCCTCTGGAAAGGCGCACAGACCGAGGTCTTCGAGGACGTCCTGCAGCTCCTCCTGAACAGCTGGCCGGTGGGCGCGGCCCTGGAGACCTTCGGCCAGCGCTACGCCACCCTCGCCTCCGAGCTGGTCGAAGAGCTCAAACGCGGCGGCCTGGGGAAGCGCGCCGCCCCCGAGCTCGCCGCCCGCCTGTGGACCGCCGCCCAGGACGCCCGCAACTACCTTCTCCTGGGCGACCCCGCCGCGCGCCTGCCCACGGCGCGGACAGCGGAGAAGGGCACGGCATGAGGATCGCCGATCCCCTTCTCCACGCCGACCTGGAAATCCGCATCCTGCCCTGCGAGGCGGACGGCTATCCGGTGGAGATCACCTTCAGCGGCGAGCAGGAGTTCCCCGCCGGCCGTCTGGCGCCCGGCCTCCTGCCCTGGGTCTCCGGAGCGTTTCCAGAGGAAGACGGCGACCGGCTGTTCGGGGCGCTGTTCGGGGATCCGTGCCTGCGGGCGGCCTGGGCCCAGGCCCGCGGCCAGAGCCGGGCGCGGCGTGTGCGGCTGCGGATCGATCCCGGCGCGCCCGAGCTGCACGCCCTCCCCTGGGAGCTGCTGCGGGAGAGCCTGCCCGGCGAGCCGTCCCGGTTCCTGGCCGCCGATCCCGACACCCCGTTCTCGCGCTACCTGGCCGGAGCCTGGCGGCCGGGCGAGCCCGTGCTGGAGCGCCCGGCCCGCGTGCTGGCGGCGGTGGCCGCTCCGGAAGGTCTGGAAGAGTACGGCCTCCATCCCCTGGACGCCGCCGCGGAACGCCGGCTGCTGGAGGAATCCCTGGCGCGGGAGACGCGGGCGGGCGAGGTCGAGATCTCGTTCCTGGAAGGTCCGGTCACCCTGGCGGCCCTGGAGGATGCCCTCCGGGACGGCCCGCACGTTTTGCACCTCGTGGCCCACGGCTACTTCGATCCCGAGACCCGCCGGGCCGCCGTCTATCTCTGCGACGCCCAGGGTGGAGTCGCGCCGGTCACCGAGGAAGAGCTGGCCGCCCTGGCGGCGCGCCAGGGTAACGCGCTGCGGCTCGTCTTCCTGGCCTGTTGCCAGAGCGCCACCCGCGACACCGGCGACGCCTTCCGCGGCCTCGCCCCGTCGCTGGTGGCCGCGGGCGTCCCCGCGGTGCTGGCCATGCAGGAGCCGGTGGACCTGGAGACGGCCCGCTGCTTCGCCTCCGTCTTCTATGGCCGGCTCCTCCGTCACGGCCTGGCCGACCTGGCCGCCAACGAGGCCCGCTCGGCCCTGGTGGCCGCCGGCCTGCCGGGAGCCGGGGTGCCGGTGGCCTTCCTGCGCCTGCGCAACGGCCGGCTCCTGGGCTCCCGGGGCGTGCTACTCGGCAGCCGGTCCGGCGCCTTCTGGGCCACGCTGCTCGACAACATCGCCGACGGCGAGTGCACGCCGATCCTCGGACCGGGCGTCACCCGCCGGCTCCTCCCCTCCCCCGCCGACCTCGCCCGCTCGCTGGCCAGGAAGTACGCCTACCCCTTCCCGGACGACGACAACCTCCCCCGGGTGGCGCAGTTCGTCGGTACCCTGGACCCGCTGCGTCTGCGCAAGGACGTGCTCCGCCTGCTGGCCGAGGGGTTCCGCCGCTGGCATGGACTACCTCCCACGCCGGGCCTTGCCGGGGAGCTGGCCGACGTCCTCCGCGCCGCCGGCTGGCCGGAGATCCGCCGCGCCGAGATCGAGACCGAGATCCACCATCAGCTCGCGGACCTGGGTCTCCCCCTCTACCTCACCACCAACTTCGACGCCTTCATGACCCTGGCCCTGGAGGCCCGGGGACGGCGGCCGCGGCGCGAGGTCCTGCCCTGGCGCGGCGACGGCCTCCCGGAGGGGCCTCACTGGGACCTGGATCCGCTCCCCACACCCGAGGACCCGGTGGTGCTCCACCTCTTCGGGACCGGCGGCAATCCCCTGTCGATGGTCCTCTCCGAGGACGACCACCTGGACTATCTCTCCCGCGTCTCCCGCGACCACGAACTCGTCCTGCCGGCCGGCGTGAGCGCCAGCCTGGCCCGCACCACCCTGCTTTTCCTCGGCTACCACCTCCACGAGCTGGATCTCAAGGTCCTCCTCCGGGGCCTCCTCTCCCACCTGAGCGCCAGCCAGTGGCGGCGGCTCCACGTCGCCGTCCAGGTGGACGACCGGGACGGCTCGGAGGAGGTCCAGCGCTACCTGGAGGCCTACTTCGGCGAATCCCGCATCGACGTCTACTGGGGGAGCACGCAGCAGTTCGTGGCGGACCTCCACGCCCGCTGGGAGGAGCGCGGCCATGCCTGAAACGACCGGGAGCCCCGACGGCCTCAACCCCTACGTCGGCCCCCGGGCCTTCGAGGAGGCGGACCGCGCCTTCTACTTCGGCCGCGAGCGGGAGGCGCGCCAGCTCCTTTCCCTGGCCGTGGCCCGGCCGGTGGTCCTCCTCTACGCCCCCTCGGGCGCCGGCAAGACCTCCCTGCTCAAGGCCAGCCTCCTCCCGAGCCTGCGCGAGATGCGGGACGTCACCGTCCTGCCCCCGGCGCGGGTGGGCGGCGCCTCCCTCTGCGCGGGCACGGCCAACGTCTACACCGCGAGCCTGCTCTCCTACCTGCTCGGCGAAGAGGGCGGGTGCGGCCTTTCCCTGACGCGCGGGCTGGAGTCGCGGATCGGCCGCGCGCCCGAAGGCGAGCGGAGCCGGCCCCACTTCCTGGTTCTCGATCAGTTCGAGGAGCTGTTCACCGCCTGGCCCGAGCGCTGGGAGGACCGCGGGGCCTTCCTGCGCGAGTTGGGCGACGCCCTCGCCGCGAGCCCCCAGATCACCCTCATTCTCTCCATGCGGGAGGACTACATCGCCCAGCTCGACCCCTGGCGCGGCCTCCTCCCGGACCACCTCCGCACCCGCTTCCGGCTGGACCTCCTGGAGGCCGGCGCGGCCCGCCGGGCGGCCGTCGAGCCCGCCCGCGCCGCCGGGGTGGCCTTCCAGGACGACGACGCCGGCCAGCTCATCGACGAGCTGCGCCTCGTGACCGTCCAGGACCCCGACGGCTCGACGCGGAAGAGCCCCGGCCAGTTCGTGGACCCGGTCCAACTGCAGGTGGTCTGCCGCCGCCTGTGGGAGCGCCTGCCGGCCGGCGCGCGCGAGATCGGCCCCGGCGACGTCGCCGCCGAAGGGGGCGTCGACCAGGCCCTGGCCCGCTACTACGCCGAGCGGGCCGCCGCCGCGGCCGAGGAGACCGGCGTCTCCGAGCGCGCGGTCCGCGACTGGGTGGAGCACCACCTCATCACCGCTCACGGCCTGCGGGGGCAGGCGCTGCGCGAGCCCGAGCGGACGCAGGGGCTGGACAACCGCGCCGTGACTTCCCTGACCGCCTCCCATCTGGTGCGCGCCGAGGAGCGCCGGGGCGCCGTCTGGTTCGAGCTGGCCCACGACCGCCTCGTCGAGCCCGTGCGGGCGGACAACGCCGCTTGGCGCGACGCCCACCTCTCGACCCTGGAGCGCCAGGCCGCCCACTGGGACCGCGAGCAGCGCCCCGCCGGGCTGCTCCTCTCCGGCGCCGCCCTGCGCTCCGCCGAAGCCTGGACCGCCCAACAAGGGGACGGGCTACCGGCGGTCGAGCGGGATTTCCTGGCGGCCTGCCGCCGCGAGCGCTGGCGCACCCGCCGCCTGCGGCTCTACGCCGTGGCCGCCACCCTCTGCCTGATCGTCGCCGTAATTGCCTTCCTGCAAGCCAGGCAGGATCGCCAGCGGGCGCTCATGAGCGGCCTTGCGGCCCAGGCCATGGCCGAGGCCCCGGAACGTCTCGACCGCTCCCTCCTCCTGGCCCTGGAAGCCGACCGCCGGGAGCTTCCCGCCACCCTCCCCCTGCTGTCCCGCATCCTGGAGTCCAGCCCGCATCTGGAGACCGTGCTTCACGGCCATGAGGGCGAAGTCCTCGATCTCGCCTGGAGCCCCGACGGCCGCCGCCTGGCTTCCGTGGACGACGACGGCGCCGTGCGCCTCTGGGACGCCCACTCGCGGAGACCGCTGCAGACGCTGACGCGGATAGACGGCAGGGCCTGGAGCGTGGACTGGAGCGCCGACGGCCGGTGGCTGGCGGCCGGAGGAGATCAGGGCATCCTCGTCTGGGACCTGCGCTCCCCGTCCCGCCAGCCACGCGCCCTGACGGCTCCGGGCGAGTCCGCCGTCTACGTCCTCCGCTTCAGCCCGGACGGCAAAACCCTCGCTGCCGCAACAACGGACAATGCGGTCTTGCGTTGGGATTCAGCTACCGGCCGCCTCTCGGGAGCGCCCTGGACCGGTCCTACGGATTGGGTGACCTCCATCGCCTGGAGCCCGGACGGCGCGGTCCTGGCCGCCGCAGGGATGGACCGGCGGATCTGGCGCTGGCGCACCACCACCGGCGAGCTCCTCGGACCGGAGCCGCCCTTGCGGGCCCATACCGAGGGGATCACCGGCCTCGCCTTCTCGCCGGACGGCGGGATTCTCGCCTCCTCCAGCCTGGACGGCACCCTGGCCTTCTGGGACCCCGTCACGGGCGAGACACGCGGGGAACCCCTGATCGCCTCCCTGCCCGGCGATCTATGGGGCGTCGCCTTCAGCCCCGACGGCCAGCGGCTCGCCGTGGGCGGCGAAGGGTGCGTCCTGCTCTGGGACGCCCACACGCTGCGGCTCGTGGATCCCCCGTTCGGTGGCCACGCGGGGAAACTGCGCCGGCTGGCGTTTCGGCCTGACGGACAGCTTCTTGCCTCCGGCAACGGCGGCGACGTGGCGCTGTGGAGCGTCGATCCGGGCCCTCGCCTGGGCCGCGTCGTCACGCTCCCATCGGATCGGAGGACCGCCGCGGTCCCCCGGACCTCTCGGAAGACCCGCCGCGCGATTGCGGAGCGCCTGGGGATCGACGAGAAATCCCTCTCCGCCGCCGTGGCGAGCCCGGACGGACGGCTCCTCGCCACCGCCGGCCGCGACCGGCGCATCTCCCTCTGGGACGCTCACTCGGGCGCCCTGATCGCCGGACCGCTCGCCGGCCACCGCTACGAGATCGCAGGCATCGCTTTCAAGGACGGCGGCAGGACTCTCCTCTCGATGGACAGGAAAGCCTGGATCCGCTGGGACGTCGATCCTGATTCCTGGCGCCGGCTCGCCCGCCGCGTGGCCAACCGCGAGTTGACCGCTGAGGAGCGGGAGCGGTTCCTGAAATAGCGCGGTTCCGTGAAGCGCCAGCTCGACTCCTGATCCTCCGCCAACCCCCGCTAACCCGATCGTCCCCCCGCTGGATCAGTACGGAGAGACCGGACTACGGAGGGACGCTTATGAACAAAAAAACGTCGAGGGCCGTCGCCGCCGCCGCGGCCTTCCTGCTCGCCGCCGGGGCCGCCTGGGCCGCCTGCGAGACCTGCAAGTACAAAGACCGCGGCGACCGCCGCGAGGGCGTCGAGGACTGGCAGGTCTCGGGCGCCAGCTTCGACCTGCTGGCCGTCCAGTACCGCCAGGGCGAGCCCTGGAAAACCGCCTCGGACCGCCTCCACGTCTACTTCTGGCTCCCCGGCGGGCTGACCCCCACCATCGAGGTCCGCGAACCGGGCAAGAACTACATGATGCACCCGGCCAAGAAGCCCTACACCCCGGGCCTCCAGTCCTTCTCCTGGCCCCGCGGCGAAGTCGTCGCGCCGCTCGGCATCGACCCGGCCAGCCTCCAGGCCCGGGTCAGCAACCGCGAGGAGACCGTCTACTTTCCGGCCTTCCTCTCTTCCGGGCCACGGCCGGGACCGGGCGGCACCTACACCTTCGTCTTCGACAGCGGCGCCGGCATCGACGTGGACTGCACCGTCTCCCGCGACCAGGGCGGCCAGCTCGTCCCCGTCCGCACATGGGCCTTCGCGCGCGACCTCGGCGGCCGGCTGGCCGTCGAATGGAACGGCCGCGACGATCAGGGCGAGCCCGCCCCTCCCGGCCGCTACGTCCTCCGTCTCAAGGGCGACATGCTGACCGAGACGGTCCGCCCCCTCAACGCCACTCTCACCTTCGAGCACTATGGCCAGCTCCAGTGACGCTCCGCCCGGACGGCTGCTCCTCTTCCTCACCGCCGTGGCCGTGGCGACCCTGCTGGCCGTCGGAGTGCTCCTCTTCCGCACCCGCTCCACGGTGGTCGAGATCGAGGCCGAGCTGGACCGCTTCGAGACGGTCCTGGTCCCACCCGCCCAGCGCGCCGGCGAACGCGAGAAGATCGACTTCCTGGCCCCTTCGCTCAGCGCCTCGCGGCTCGACCTCCAGGGAGCCGGGAGTGTCGAAGCCTTCCTGGACGGCCGGGGGCGGACCACCCTGCGGCCCGGCGCCGAAGACGTCGTCCGCATCGCCGCCGGCGAGCCTTTCCAGCCGGTCCTGAGCGCCTTCGGACGCACCGGCCTGTGCATCGAGACCGCCGGCCGCGACCGTTCCGGCCACCGCAGGCTCCGCATCGGGCTCACCGCCGCGGAGGCCGGCGCCGGCGCCTGGAGCGGCACCGTGCCCACCAGCTTCGGGCTCGACCTGGAGATCCCGTCCGCCTCCGGCGCCACGACCCGCGCGCTGGTCACCCCCATGTCGCCGGACCTGGTCCTCGCCGGCCGGCGGACCGAAGGCGTCCTGGGCCTTACCCTGCCCATGGACGACGCCCCCGCCACCCTCCTGCGCGTCATCGATCCCATGACCGGCGGCGTGGCCGAGCAACGCCTCCCCTTCGCCACCTCCGAAGCCCGCGCCCTCGCCTGGGGGGACCGCCTCGCCCTCCTCGAGCCCGCGGCCCGACGCGCCGAGGCCCTGCTGCGGCCCGACCTCAAGGCCGAACGGCCGCGCTTCTTCCGCACCGAGCGCTTCGAGCAGGAGAGCTTCATCGCCGGCGGCAAGGTCCGCTTCCCCGGCGGCGAGAAGGGGGAGATCGTCCTGGAGCCCCGCGTGCTCCTCAGCGTGCGCGCCGACGAGCCCTTCACCCTCCGCTCCGTGGCCCTGCGCGACGGCCGGCTCGCCGTGCGCCTCTGGGGCCGCGCCACCAGCCTCAAGCTCGGCCCCACCCCCGAGCTCCTGAACGAGGAGCTGCCCAGCCTGTTCGTCTGGCTCTACACCCACAAGCTGAGCACTTTCGTCTACTCGACCCTGGTCACCGTCCTCGGCGTCTGCCTGGCGGCGGTCAAGACCTTCGGACTGTTCAAAAACCCTTCCTGAAAGGAGGCACCACCATGCTGCGGCCATCTCTGGCGGCGCCGCTCGCCGCCATGCTGGTCCTGTCCGCACTCCCCGCGCGGGCCGCGGACCCCGACGTGCTCAAGAAACAGACCGTGCAGATCCGGGTCTACCGCGAAGGCGCCGAGCCGGATTTCGGCTCCGGCGTCATCCTCTGCCAGCGCGAAGAGCTGGCCTACATCCTCACCGCCCACCACGTGCTCTACGGCGAGAGCCAGGGCGAAGGGCTCAGGAGCAGCCGGCGCGACGTCCAGAAGACCGAGATCCGCTTCTTCCGCGACCTCGCGCCCATGATCGTCGAGGACCGCGACAAGGGCGAGGACAAGATCAGCGCCACTCCCTTCGCCGCCAAGGACCTCGTCCTCCTCACCGTAGCGGTTCCGCAGCAGCTCCCCAACGCGGCCCCGGGCGCCATTCCTCCCGCCGCGGACCTCAACGCTGCGGCCGAACGTCGCGAGTTCCCGGTCATGGCCATCGGCTACGCGAAATCAAGCGCCAGGGAATGGGTCGAGCTACGGGGCGCCATGACCCGCCGCGACGGCATCCACCTCCTGCACGACGCCCAGATCGAAAAGGGTTTCTCCGGCGGCCCCCTGTTCGACGAGAGCGGCGCCCTGGTCGGCCTCAACGTCCGTTTCGCCAGCCGGGCCGCCGGCGGCGAGAGCTCCTTCGGCAGCCGCGAGGGGGTGAGCCTCGCCATCGACGAGATCGTCAAGTCCATCGACGGCAAGCTGCCGGCCGGCTGCATCGAGAACCTGGCCGTGGACAACTCCGAGCAGGAGGCGTTCGAGATCTACAAACAGGCTGTCCGCGAGATCAGCCTGCAGCGCTGGGGCAAGGCGGCGCCCCTGCTCAAGAGCGCCATCGAAAAGAAAACCCAGGAGGGCGGACGCGTCCATCTCCAGGGCATGCGCTACACCGAGTACCTCCCGCATTACCACCTCGGCCTCGCCTACTACAAGCTGCGGCTCTACCGCGACGCTCACCGTGAATTGACGATCTCCGAGACGCAGGGGGTGGTGCGGGACGATAAACGGTATCGAAAGCTGAAGAAATTCAAGCAGGAGGCCTATCAGAAACGGAATGAGGAACCTTCTGCGGCCGCGCCGTGACTGTGTAACCGTGAGAGGATTTGAAACGGCCCGCCGCAGTCCAGGGCGGGCCGTTTCCGTTGGTGGCGGGTTAGAAAAAATACCCCAGCGACAGAGAGATCGTCAAAGAACGAGGTCTTCGGCGCCGCGCGACTGGCGGCGCTCTACACCAGGATCTGAGATCTTCAGAAGAACTTGACGATCGAGAACGAGAGGGTGTTGACGCGGTCCGAGCGGTCCACGGCGGAGTCGATCTGGTACTCCTCGGCGATGACCAGACCCAGGCCCAAGGCCCAGTGATTGTCGTCCTGGCCACTCGGATAGAGAGCCCGGGTCCTGGGGTCTGGTCCTTTGTACTGGAGCTCGTGGGCTGTTTCACGCCAGCCTCCAGCGCGAACCGTTCCAACGATTTTTCCTGACGTCCACACGACGCGCTCCACCCCTAAATGGAGCTCTTGGCCATCGGGAATGTCGAAGAATGGGGCCGGCTCGCCAACGAAGAAGTCACCCAGGCGTTGGGATTAGCGGATGCTCTGGTAATCGAGAGCGACTTTGGTTCGTCCCGCGCTGTTGGGCGGACTATAGGAGATCCCTATCCCATAAACATCGGGAATTTTGAGCGTGCCGGAAAACTCGGCAGAGCTGCTCATGGTATCAAGACGCCGCGTCGTGAAGGAAGGCCCCTCGCGGTATACCCCACCGACGGCCCAATTCTGCCGCTTCCCCAGCTTCCAGAGAAACCCGTAGCTGAGCGCCAGGTCCGTATCATCGCCGACCTCTTTTCGCTGGCGAACCATATTGCCAGGCAAAAACTGGGAACGCCCGAAGACACCATCGGCCAGAGAACCGAAGTCCTGGAAATTGTAGTTCCGGATATCCATTCTCAGATCGAGCCGATACTGTCCTATCCCGATCCCGATGGACAGCGGCTGCTCGATCTTGGAAGTCAAGGGTTTCCGGATCTCATAGGCTATCGAGCCACCGATGCTGTCGACCTGGACCTTGGTCGCAACGCGGAGGGGCAAGGTGCGCCAAGTCGGATTGTTGCCATTCACAGTGACATAGGCGCCGCTGTCGCTTGCATCATAGAACAGGCCTTCGCTCTGAAAGGCCGTCGCATAATGGGCGATCTGGTTCTTGTACAGAGCGACGGTGTAGCCTCTGGGCAGGATGTAGGCGAAGGAAGCGAACGAAAGGTCCGAGACCTCGCTTTCGGCGATCGCGAGAGTGGGACCAGGGCTGGCGTCCAGGCCAAAGAAATTGGGACTGCCGCTCAGCCTCCCTTCCGCGAGGTAGGGTGTCGAGTAGTCCCAACTTCTCAGTTCCACCGCGATCTGCGGCCCGCCGGCGATCAGGTTGGTGAGACCCGCCGGGTTCGTGTACGCGGCGGTGGCATCGTCCGCCAGAGCCAGGAAAGCGCCCCCCATGCCCAGGCTGCGCGCGCCGGGGGTGCTCAGGTTGAACTCGAACGAGGAGATCGACTGTGCCTGTCCCCACGCCGTCCCCCAGCCGGCCAGGGACATAGCGATTCCTGCCAGAAATAACCGCTGCATTCGGTTCATTGTCAGATCCCTCCAGGAATTGGTTCACCCGGATTGATCCAAGGACGTTTATTTTGGTTAGCCCATGGAGGACAGGGCATGAAAAAACCCCGCCGGTCGCCCGGCGGGGTTGTAGAAGGCTCCGGGGGTGCCGGAGACGGGAGGTCTAGAACTCGACCCGGCGGGCGGCGATGCCGGCGCGGCGGGCGGTGCGGGTGTGGAAGCCCTCCCACGGCGCCAGGATGCTGCCGGAGGGGCTGACCGCCAGCGAGGTGCGGGTCTGGGCGTTGATCGGACGGGTGTTGATCTGTACCTCGTCGCCGACCGCGTTGCCCAGCTTGTCGATCTCCACGCCGAAAAGGCCCAGCGGGAAGATCTCGTGCCAGTCGGTCCAGATCACCACGAAGTTGCCGCCGGCCACCGCGGCCACCGAGGGAGCGATCTGGACCTCGCCCACGTTCTGCTGGCTGATGCGGAAGTTCGGGCCGACCAGGTTGCCGGTGTCGCCCAGGAACTGGCCGAAGATGTGATGATGCTTGCTGTCGACGCCCTGGCCCTGCCAGACCACCAGCCAGCCGCCCGTGGGAACGGCCGTCGCGGCTGCCCGGCGCTGCAGGCCCGCCACCTGGGAGTTGATGCGGAACTCGGTTCCCCGCGGGGCGGCCGAACGCTCGTACAGGCGGGCGAAGACGCCCTGCGAGCCGCCGTCACCGGCTTCCCAACTGACGATGAACTGGCCGTTGGCGGCGCCGCCGATGGCCGGATTCGCGGCCTGGCCCGAGCTGACCCGGAACTCGGCGCCATTGAGCTGGCCCGAAGCCTTGATCAGGCGGGCGAAGACGCCGTCGTTGTCGGAGATGGAATTCTGCCAGACCACCACGGCGTCGGCGCCGTTGCGGACCAGGAGGCGAGGAACGCTCTGGAACCCGGCGGCGGCGCTCAGACGGACCGGCGCGCCGGCCGCGGCGCCCGCGGCGGTGAACTTCTGCACGTAGACGTCGCGGTCGAGGAGCTGGCGGTCCTGGAAGAAGATGTCGACGCGGACGGAGGAGCGCTCCTCCGTCCAGGCGACGAAGAACTCACCCGAGGAGAGGAAGGCCACGACCGGGTCCTTGCGCAGGACCTCGATGCCCTGGGCCGGAGCGCCCGAGAGGACCTGATTGGCCACCAGGCCGAGCTCGGGGGTCAGCGGGGCGCCGTCGCGGCCGTAGAAGCGGCCCCGGAGACCCTGCCGGTCGTTCTCCCAGACGACGAGCTCGGTGCCGGCGGCGTTGTAGGCCGCGGCAGGATTGCGTTGCTTCGACTCGGTGTTCCCGCTGACGCGAAGCTCGTTGCCGACCGGACGCGCCTGTCCCAACACCGGGACGGCGGTCGCGGGCAGCAGAGCCAGAGCGGTCAGCCACAGCCAAGGCTTTGTTCTCATAACCCTTCTCCTCCAAGTTTTGAATGCAACGACACGGGGCCCAACTACGTAGGCTCACTCTATGCCGGTGCGGCATAGATGTCAATGGGGTTTTGCAATCAAAGAAAGAGCAGGGCCACCCCGGCGACCGCCACGATCGCTCCCAGGACGCCGCCGGTCCCCACCCTCTCGCCGCGGAGGAGCACCACCAGGGGGATGATGAGGACGGGCGACACGGCCATGATGCTGGCGGCCACGCCGGCCTCGGTGTTGCGTACCGCGAAGAGGGAGAGGGAGACGCCCAGGAACGGACCGAAGAAGGCGCCCACCGAGGAGAGGCCGAGCGCCCGCCGGTCGCGCAGGGCCTCGGCGACCCGGGGCCACCAGCGCAGGAGGAAGAACAGCAGGGCGTAGCCGGCGGCGCCGGCCAGGACGCGCACCTGGGTGGCGGCCACGGCGTCGTACTCCCCCATCCCCAGCTTGCTCAGCACCAGTCCCGCCGCCTGGCCGAGGGCGCCGCAGAAGGCCAGGCCGAGGCCGGCGAGGGAGGCGTGCGGCGCGGCGGCGCCGGAATCCTCCGCCGAGGGAGCCTGGCGCTCCAGCACGGCCCAGCCGATCCCCGTGATGGTCAAGGCCATGCCCAGCAGGTCCAGGCCGGAGAGGGTCTCGCCCAGGATCAGCCAGCCGATGACGGCGGTCAGCGGCGGCGCCAGGGACAGGACGAGCATGCCGAGGCGGGGACCGATGAGGACGTAGGCGCGGAACAGGCAGAGGTCCCCGAAGACGAATCCCACCAGGCCCGAGACCGCCAGCCAGCCCCAGGCGTAAGGCGTGGCGTCGGTGGGGAGCGGCAGGCCGCGCAGCGCCCAGGCCGCCAGGGAGAGGAAGCCGAAGGCGATCACCAGGCGGATCAGGTTGAGCGTCAGCACGCCGATGCGGCGGGCCGCGGCGTCGAACGCCAGGGCGGAGAACGCCCAGCAGGTGGCGGTGCCGAGGGCGGCGAGCTGGCCGGCATGGGCGGAGGTCATGAGGCGCGAAGCTTAACCTCTTCTCCCCTCTCCCAGACCCTTCACGAATCCGGCCACCTCCTCCACCGCCGCCGCCAGGTGCCCCGCCTCCGTATGCCCCGACGACCGCCGGGGCTTGAAGGAATGGTCGCCGTCCTCCAGCCAGACGACGTGGATGGCAAGCGACAGCTCGTAGCCCGCGACTTCCTCGCGCGTGCCGAAGGGGTCCCGGGTGCCCTGGACGATCAGGGTGGGCGTCCGCAGGCCGTGGAGGTGGGCGGTGCGCAGCCGCTCCAACTGGCCGGGCGGATGGAAGGGATAGCCGAGGCAGACCAGCCCGCGCACGCCGGCCTCGTCGGCGATCAGGCTGGCCATCCGGCCACCCATGGATTTGCCGCCGATCACCAGACGCTCCGGCCCTCCCAGGGCGTCGATAACGGCGTGCCAGGCTTCCCGCAGGACGGGCTCGCGGTCCGGCGCTCCGCCCTTCCCGGTCTCCCGCCGGCGCCGCATGTAGGGGAACTCGAAACGGGCCACCCGCAGCCCGGCCGCGGCGAGCCCGCGGGCGATCGTCTCCAGGGAGGGCGAGTCCATCGGGGCGCCCGCGCCGTGGGCGAGGGCGATCACGGGGCCGCCTTCCGGGCCGTTGAAGATGAGGTGAGGGTCTGCCATCGCGCCAGCCTCCTTCCTTCTATATACTGCCGTCAAGATTTTCCGTCGTCCGACGAGCCCAACGTGATTCCGACCCCGGGTCAACTGGAAGAGATCGCCCGCTTGCGGGAAGGCAACCTGTCCGAGGTGCCGGTGGCCGCCCTGCTGCTCGCCCACGCTCTGAAGCAGCATTCGCTGGTCCTCGAGGTGCGGCGGCGCCAGGTCTGGAAGCGCATCATCTTCGAAAACGGGGCGCCGGTGGACTGCCGGTCCAACCTGACGCACGAGACCCTCGGGCGCTACATGGTCCTGGAGGGCAAGCTCAGCGAGGAGGACTTCACGTCCAGCCTCTCCCGCTCCGCGGCCCACGGCGTGCCACTCGGCGAGGTGATGCTGGAGCACGGGCTGGTCACCGCGGTGGACCTGTTCAAGATCCTGCAGGCGAACCTGGCCAAGAAGCTCCTCGACCTGTTCACCTGGAAGGAGGGGGAGTTCCGCTGGCTGGACGAGCCGCCCGCCCCGGAATCGTCGCTCAAGATGAAGGTGCCCCAGCTCATCCTGACCGGCGTCACCCGCTTCGCCCCCCAGGAGGAGGTGGACATGTCGGTGGCGCCGCTGGTGGGCAAGAAGCTCGTCCTTCACCCTTCGCCGCCGCTCCCGCTGGAGGACGTCCGCCTCAGCACGCGCCAGAGCCAGATCGCCGAGGCCCTGCGGCCGCCGGGTAAGCGCATGGGCGAGCTGGCCGAGTCCACGCAGCTCCCGGTGGACGACATCACGCGCGTCCTCTACGCCTTCTGCGTGCTGGGCCTGGTCGCGCCGGCGGACGCGGTGCCGAAAGACCTGACGGCCACGGGCTCGTTCCCACGGCCGGTGCTGACTCCCCCGCCGGCCGCGCCCGCCCCGGTTCCGGAGGCCGCCCCGGCGCCCGCTCCCACGCCGGCGGGTCCGATGGCGGTGGACATCGAGCGGCGGCGCAACGAGGTCATGCAGGCCTACCTCTCGTACCGGCGGCAGGACGCCTTCGACCTGCTGGGCGTGCCGGAGGACGGCGCGATGCCGGTGTTCGAGAAGAAATTCCTGGAGTTCTCCCGCCGCTTCGCCCCCTGGGAGCTGGAGAGCCAGCCGGACCTCGCCGAGAGGACGCGGGACCTCTTCGTGGCCGGCGCCCGGGCCTTCGCGGAGCTGGCGGACGTGGAGCAGCGGAACACCCTGCTCTTCCGCCGCAAGACGCTGCGGGAGGAGCGCGCGAAGAAGCCGGCCGCGAGCTTCGCCATCAAGACCGACCTGCTGGACGCCGAGGCCCAGTACACCCGGGGCAAGGCGCTGCTGGACGCGGGCAAGACCCGCGAGGCCGTGATGCTGCTGGAGTTCGCCGCCGACTGCGATCCCCAGAACAGCCTCTACGCCGCCGAGCTGGCCTGGTGCCGCTTCCTGATCAGCACCGCCTTCGCCGACCGCTCCCTCAAGGAGCTGCAGGAGACGCTGCGGCGCGACCCCAACTGCGGCATCGCGGCCTACTACGCGGGCGAGATCCACCGCCAGGCCGGCGACCCCGAACAGGCGGAGAATCTGCTGCGGCGGGCGATCAAGCTGATGAGCCCGGACCGCCGCCCGATCGACGCCCTGAAGGCTTTGTCGTCCGAGCGCAAACGCTGACAATGTCACGCCGGACGGGGGCGCGAGCACCAACGAAAGCGGAGGGGGGCGCCGTGCGGTGTGGTACCATCCGGCCGCCCAAACCCAATAAATCCAAGGGCCCGCGCAATCCTCAGGAGGGAACGTGAAACTCGGAGAAGTCCTGATGAAAGAACGGGAGCGGAAGAAGCTCTCGGTCGAAGATACGGCAGCGAAGCTCGGCATCCCCGTGGAGAAGTACCAGGAGATCGAGGCAGGCCGGTCCGAGGGCGAGACCTGGGGCCCGCTGCTGGCCAAGATCGCCATCAAGCTGGAGACGCCGACCTCGCGGCTGCTGGCCGACAGCGGACGGGCCTCCGACACCCGGCAGGGTCAGGCCGGCGAGCTGATCCGCAAGCACCGCGAACGCCGGAGCAAGACGCCCGAGCAGATGGCCGAGCAGTTGGAGGTCTCGCGCGAGGAGTACGAGCGGATCGAGGCCGGCCAGTCCCCCATCGAAGAGTACGGCCCGCTGTTCCTCCGCTTCGCCGAGGTCATCGAGCAGCCGGTCTTCAACCTCTTCTACCCCTTCGGCCTCCCCCTCGACAAGCTGACCGTCGAGGACTACCGCTAGTTCTCCGCCTCGCCTCGCGGCCCGGTCCTCCTCTCCCCTCCGGGGGGAGGAGGATCGGTGTGTCTTTCGTGGTAGAAAGCGGACGAACGTCCATGGAGCCCGGAGGATCATGAAAAATTTCCTTGTCTGTAGCACTGCTTTGTTGCTGATGCTCGGGGGCGCGGCTCAGGCGCGGGGTCAGCGGACATCCGGCGCCAAGCCCGCGGCCGTCCCGGCTGTCGCCCCCGCGGTGTTCGAGGGCATGAAGTGGCGCGAGGTCGGCCCGGCCCGCGGCGGCCGCGCCGCCGCCGTCGCCGGTCTGCCCGGCGACCGCTCCACCTACTACTTCGGCTCCGTCGGCGGCGGCGTGTGGAAGACGGGCGACGGCGGCCGCACCTGGAAGAACGTCTCCGACGGCACTTTCGGCGGCTCGATCGGCGCCGTGGCCGTGTCCGAGTGGGACCCCAACGTGGTCTACGTGGGCGGCGGCGAGAAGACCGTGCGCGGCAACGTCTCCCACGGCGAGGGCATGTGGAAGTCCACCGACGCCGGCAAGACCTGGAAGCACGCCGGCCTCGCCGACTCGCGGCACATCCCCCGCGTGCGCATCCATCCCAAGGACCCGGACCTGGTCTACGCCGCCGTGCTGGGCCACCTCTTCGGCCCCAACGAGCAGCGGGGGGTCTACCGTACAAAGGACGGCGGCGCCCACTGGCAGCGCGTCCTCTACATCAACGACAAGGTGGGCGCCGTCGACCTCGCCATGGACCCGAGAAATCCGCGGGTGCTCTACGCCTCGACGTGGAACGTGCGGCGCACGCCCTACAGCCTGGAGAGCGGCGGCCCCGGCTCCGGTCTCTGGAAGTCCACCGACGGCGGCGACACCTGGGCCGAGCTGAGCCGCAACCCGGGCTTCCCCAAGGGGACGCTGGGGATCATCGGCGTCACCGTCTCGCCCACCAACCCCGAGAACGTCTACGCCATCGCGGAGGCCGCCGAGGGCGGCGTCTTCCGCTCGCGCGACGGCGGCAAGACCTGGACCAAGACCAACGACGACCGCTCCCTACGCCAGCGGGCCTGGTACTACACCCGCATCTACGCCGATCCCAAGGACGAGGACGTGGTCTACGTGGTGAACGTCCAGTTCCACCGCTCCAAGGACGGCGGCAAGACCTTCACCACCCTGCGCACGCCCCACGGCGACAACCACGACCTGTGGATCGATCCCAACGATCCGCTGCGCATGATCGAGTCCAACGACGGCGGGGCGAACGTCTCCACCGACGGCGGGCAGACCTGGACGCCGCAGACCAACCAGCCCACGGCGCAGATCTACCGCGTCTCGACCGACAACCACTTCCCCTACCGCATCCTCGGCGCGCAGCAGGACAACTCGGCTCTGCGCATCTCCTCCCGCGGCTGGCAGTTCGACGTCACGGCCGGCGGCGAGAGCGGCTACATCGTGGCCGACCCGCGCAACCCCGACATCGTCTACGGCGGCTCCTACGGCGGCTACCTGACCCGGCTCGACCACGACAGCGGCCAGGAACGGAACATCAACGCCTGGCCCAACGATCCCATGGGCGGCGGCGCGGCGGACGCGCAGTACCGCTTCCAGTGGAACTTCCCCATCCTTTTCTCGCCGCACGACCCGAAGACCCTCTACGCCGCGGCCAACGTGCTCTTCAAGACCCACGACGAGGGGCAGAGCTGGGAGATCGTCTCGCCCGACCTGACGCGCAACGACAAGAGCAAGCTGGGCTCCTCGGGCGGCCCGATCACCAAGGACAACACCAGCGTCGAGTACTACGGCACCATCTTCACGGTGGCCGAGTCCCCCCTGGAGGCGGGGGTGATCTGGGCCGGCTCCGACGACGGCCTCATCCACGTCACCCGCGACGGCGGCAAGACCTGGAAGAACGTCACGCCCAAGGGGATGCCGGAGTGGATCATGATCAACGCCATCGACGCCAGCCCGCACGACAAGGGCGGCGCCTACGTGGCGGCGACGATGTACAAGTCCGACGACTTCCGGCCGTACCTCTACAAGACCGGCGACTACGGGGCCACCTGGACCCGCATCGACGGCGGCATCGACCCGCTGCACTTCACCCGCGTGGTGCGGGCCGACCCCGGCCGCAAGGGGCTGCTCTACGCCGGCACCGAGCGGGGGATGTACGTCTCCTTCGACGACGGCGCCCGCTGGCAGCCGCTGCAGCTCAACCTGCCGATCGTGCCGGTGACCGACCTCACCCTCAAGGACAGCGACCTCGTCGCGGCCACCCAGGGGCGGGGCTTCTGGGTGCTGGACGACCTCACCCCCCTGCGCGAGGTGGCCGCCCAGCGGCGGGCGGCCGACGCCGCCGTCCACTTCTTCCCGCCGCGGCCGGCCTACCGCCAGTACGACCTCGGCGGCGGCGGCTTCGGCCCCGGGGGCGGCGAGAACACGCTCGGCGGCGTGACGCTGACCTACTACCTCAAAGAGGGTCTGACCGCCGAGCAGGCCAAGCAGGCGAAGCTGGAGATCCTGACCGAAGACGGCAAGGTGATCCAGACCTTCAAGGCCAAGGCCGCCGAAAAGGGCAAGGCAAAGGAGCAGGCGGCCAGGGAGATGGCCGGAGAGGAGGCGAAGCCACGGACGGCCGCCGCCGAGCCCGGCAAGGAGTCGCCGACGCCCGGCGAGGAAGTGAGCGACGACAAGGGGACGGAGCCGCAGCCGGAGGAGGAGGACGAGGAGGACAGGGACCGGCCCAGGATCCCCGGCGAGGCGGGGCTGAACCGCTTCCGGTGGGACATGGGGTGGCCCGCCGCCCGCCGGTTCCCCGGCCTGATCCTCTGGAACAACGAGCTGATCGCGCCGACGGCCGTGCCGGGGAATTACCGGGCGCGCCTGACCGTCGATGGCGAGGTCCTGACCCAGTCCTTCGAGATCCGCAAGGACCCGCGCGTCGCGTCCACCCAGGAAGACCTGGAGGCCCAGCACCGGTTCCTCACCGAGATCCGGGACAAGCTCGACGAGACCCACGAGGCCATCGGCCGCATCCGCGAGGTGCGGACGCAGCTCGGCGCCCTGCGCAAGCGGCTGGGCAAGGACGAGGCCCAGAAGCCGGTGGCCGACGCGGCCAAGGACCTCGACAAGAAGATGACCGCGGTCGAGGAGGCGCTCTACCAGACCAAGAACCGCAGCCGCCAGGATCCGCTCAACTTCCCCATCCGGCTGAACGACAAGCTGAACGGGGTGGCGCAGGCGGCGTCCCAGGGGGACTACCGGCCCACCGAGCAGCAGGTGCGGGTGAAGAACGAGCTGACGGCGGCCATCGACGCCCAGCTCGCGAAGCTCCGGGAGATCTGGGACGCGGACCTGGCCCGGCTCAACGACCTGGCGAAAGAGAAAGGGGTGACGGCGGTCACGCTTCCCACAGCTAGGCTAAAATAGTAGCTTTGCTGCGGACCGGCGGGCGTCGCCGGTCCGCCTTTGTTGAACTCGGAACCTCGGGCGACCCCAAAAACCACTGGACATGGACGTCATCACCAAAACCTTCCCGACCTACACCTCCAGCGGCTGGAGCCTCGGCGAGCTGCTCCCGGAGCCGGGCGAGGAGATCTTCTCCGCCCGCCTGGCCGACCTAGAAGCGGCTGTCGCGGCCTTCGAACGGCGCCGGGCCGACCTCGACCCCGGCATGGATCCCCGCGCCTTCCGCGAGATCCTCCGGCAGTACGAGGACGTGACGAATCGCATCCAGGTGCTCAACGGCTATGCCTCCCTGTGGTTCTACGCCGACACCGGCAGCCAGGAGGCGCTGACCTTCCGCAACCGCGTGCGGCAGGCGGCGACGGCGGCCGGCAACCGCATGATCTTCTTCACCCTCTGGTGGCGCGGCCTCTCCGACGATCAGGCCTGGCGCCTGCTGCCTTCGGAGACGGAGCACGGAGACTACCGCCACTACCTGCAGGACCTGCGGCGCTTCAAGCCTCATACCCTGGACGAGAAGTCCGAGCAGATCATCAACGTCAAGGACGAGAACGGCCTCGACGCCGTCATCACGCTCTACTCCATGCTCACCAACCGCCTGGAGTTCAACTTCCAGGTGAACGGCGAGTCCCAGAAGCTGACCCGCGACGAGCTGATGAGCTACGCCTTCTCGCCCGAGCCCGACCTGCGGGCCGCCGCCTACCAGGAGCTCTACCGGGTCTACTCGCAGGAGGCCAACCTCCTCGGCCAGATCTACGTCAACCGGGTGCGCGACTGGTACGACGAGCAGGTGGGACTGCGCGGCTACGCCTCCCCCATCGCCGTCCGCAACCTCGACAACGACATCCCCGACCGCGCCGTCGCGGTGCTCCTGGAGGTCTCGCGCGAGAACGCCAAGCTCTTCCAGCGCTACTTCCGGCTCAAGGCCGGCTGGCTCGGCATGGACCGCCTGCGCCGCTACGACCTCTACGCGCCGCTCGCCACCTCCGACCGCAAGATCGAGTACGCCGACGCCGTGCGCTCGGTCCTCGAGACCTTCGACGACTTCCACCCGACGCTGGCCGGATACGCCGAGCGGGTCTTCGCCGAAGGCCACCTCGACAGCGAGATCCGCAAGGGCAAGCGGGGAGGCGCCTTCTGCTACACCGTGCTGCCGCGCTACACCCCCTGGGTGCTGGTCAACTTCGCCGGCCGCGTGCGCGACGTCGCCACCCTGGCCCACGAGCTTGGCCACGCCGTGCACAGCATGCTGGCCAGCGGCCACTCCAGCCTCACCCAGCACGCCTCGCTGCCGCTCGCCGAGACCGCCTCGGTGTTCGGCGAGATGCTGATGACCGACCGCCTGCTGCGCGAGGAGCCCGACCCGCTGGCCCGCCGCGAGCTGCTGGCGGCGGCGGTGGACGACGTCTACGCCACGGTGCTGCGGCAGGCCTATTTCGTGCTCTTCGAGAGCGAGGCCCACGAGGCGGTCCGCGCCGGCCGCTCGACCGACGAGCTCTCCGAGATCTACATGGGCAAGCTGCGCGAGCAGTTCGGCGACAGCATCGACCTCGCCCCCGAGTTCCGCTACGAGTGGCTGTCGATCCCCCACATCTACCAGACCCCTTTCTACTGCTACGCCTACAGCTTCGGCCAGCTCCTGGTGTTGGCGCTCTACCGCCGCTACCAGGAGGAGGGCGAGGCCTTCAAGCCCGGCTACCTGCGGCTGCTCTCCTACGGCGGCTCGGCGCGGCCCGAGCACATCCTGGCCGAGGTCGGCATCGACATGACCGACCGCCAGTTCTGGCAGGGCGGCTTCGACTTCGTCCGCGAGCGCATCGACGAGCTCGAGAGCATGAAGCTGTGAAACGTTGTCGTCTCCTCTCCGTCTAGCCTGTTGAGACCGGTCGAAACGGACACCAAGCGGATCGAGAGGAGACGACGACAATGAAACGGAACACGATTTTCGGGATGGCGCTGCTGCTGGCCGGGTTGACGCTCGCGCCGGCCGCGGCGGCCGATCTCTGGCTGCGTATCGAGGTGAACGGCGACAAGGGCGAGGAGGTCAGCATGAACCTCCCCCTCTCCATGGTCGAGGCCATGGTGCCGGATGAATTCCGCAGCTCCAGCAGCCTGCGGATCGACGACGAGGACTACGACATCGCGGAGCTGCGGAAGATCTGGCGGCAGCTCCAGGACTCCCCCGACACCACCTACCTGATGGTCAACGACGCCGATTCCAGGGTGCGGATCGGCAAGAAGGGCGACTTCATCGTGATGAACGTCACCGAGCGGGGAGGCGACGGCGAGGACGTGCAGGCCCGCATCCCGGTGACGGTCCTGGGCGCCCTGCTCTCCGGCGCCGGCGACCAGCTCAACATCTCCGCCGCGCTCAAGGAGCTGGCCCGCCAGGGCGAGGGCGAGCTGCTCACCGTGACCGGCAAGGACGAGAAAGTCCGCATCTGGCTCTCCAGCAGCTCGGGAAACTGACCTCCGGGAAATCGACCTTCGAGATCAGGAACGCCCCAGCGCCTCCGCCGCCATCGCCGCGATCCGCTCCCCGATGCTGATCGAGGCGGTGGCGCCGGGGGACGGGGCGTTCAGCACGTGGATCGCCCCTTCGCTGCGCACGATCCGGAAGTCGTCCACCAGCCCCCCCTTGGCATCCAGCGCCTGCGCCCGCACCCCGCTGCCGGCCCGCGCCAGGTCCGCCGGACGGATCTCCGGCACCAGGGCCTGGAGGTCGCGCGCGAAGATCCTCTTCGACAGCGACCGCCGGACTTCGTAGGCGGCGATCCATGGATAGCGCGCGGCCAGGCGCCAGAAACCGGGCCAGGAAAGGGTGGCGGCGGAGTCGCGCAGGGAGACGTCGCGCCAGCGATACCCCTCCCGCTTCAGGGCCAGGACGGCGTTGGGACCCGCCTCGACCGAGCCGTCCACCCTGCGGGTCAGGTGAACGCCCAGGAACGGGAAGCGCGGGTCGGGCACCGGATAGATCAGCCCCCGCACCAGGCTCCGCCGCTCCGGCACGAGGTCGTAATATTCGCCCCGGAACGGGACGATGCGCACGTCCACCGGCGCGCCGCACAGGCGGGCCACGCGGTCCGACTGCAGGCCGGCGCAGTTGACGAGCAGCGAGGCGGCCACGGCGCCGGCCGGGGTCTCCACCACCAGCCCGGAGCCGTCGCGCCGCACGCCGGCCACCCGGGCGCCGGTGCGCACCGTTCCGCCCCGCGCCTCGATGCGGCGGGCGTAGCCCCGGGCCACGCCCTGGTAGTCCGCGATGCCCGTCCCGGGCACGTGCAGGGCGGCGATCCCGGCGGCGTGGGGCTCGATCTCCCGCATCTCCTCCGGTCCCAGCCGCCGCACGCCGGCGAGGCCGTTGGCCTGGCCCCGCCGCTCCAGCTCGTCCAGCCGCGGCAGGTCCTCCGCCTGCGTGGCCACCACCAGCTTGCCGCAGCGTTCGTGGGCGATCCCCTCCTCCGCGCAGAAGCGGTAGAGGGCCCGCGCGCCCTCGCGGCAGAGGGTGGCCTTGAGAGAGCCCGGCTTGTAGTAGAGGCCGGAGTGGATGACCCCGCTGTTGTGGCCGCTCTGGTGGCTGGCGAGGCGGTTCTCGGCTTCCAGGACGGCGACGCTCCAGCCGCGCCCCGAGAGCGCCATGGCCGTGGCCAAACCCAACAGGCCGCCGCCGGCCACGGCGATGTCACAACGCAGGTCGGTGGACACGGTTGGAGACGGCTCAGGGGGCGAGCCGCTCGATCCTCCAGCCCCCCTCGGGGAGGCGGACGTAGCAGAGGCGGTCGTGGAGGCGGCTGAGGCGGCCCTGCCAGAGCTCCACCACCTCGTGGCGGAGGCGGAAGCCGCCCCAGGCGTCGGGCAGCGGGATCTCCGCGCCGAAGCGGGCCTCGATCTCATGAACCCGCCGCTCCAGCTCCTCGCGGCTCGCGATCACCCGGCTCTGGGGCGAGGCCCAGGCGCCCACGCGGGAGCCCAGGGGACGGGAAGCGAAGTAGGCCTCCGACTCCTCCCGGGTGGTCCGTTCCACCGTTCCCTCGACCCGCACCTGGCGGTCCAGGACGGGCCAGTAGAAGACCAGGGCGGCGCGCGGGTTCTCGTCCATCTCCCGCGCCTTGCGGCTCTCGTAACTGGTGTAGAAGACGAACCCCCGCTCGTCCACCCCCTTGAGCAGCACCACCCGGGCCGACGGCCGCCCCTCGCGGTCGGCGGTCGCCAGGGTCATGGCGGTGAATTCGAGGGGCTCGACGGCCTGGACCTGTTCCAGCCAGAGGCGGAACTGGTCCACGGGATCGGCGGCCAGCTCGCTCTCGGAGAGGCCCGCGCGCTCGTACTCCCGGCGGATGGCGGTGAGGTCCATGACGGTCCGGATTCTATCCGTCGCCGCCCCGGCGGCAAAGTTCCTGGACGCTGAACGAAATGTTTTCGGGCGGCGACGGCGCGGCCTTCCGCCATCCCTCCATCCGATCTATCACCCGCAACGAGGTTACCGGAGCGCTTCCCATAACGGATTCTAAGTATCTGATTCGATTTGACTTACCGATACTTACGCCTTATATTCACCAATGCGGGGACGATGACGATGGCCGAGCCGCTGAGCAGAGAAACGATCATGACGGAACCCGGGGAGGCGGTGCGCCGGCTGCGCTCCGCCCTGCCGGAGGCCTTCCGCTCGCAGGTGCGGAGCGCCCGCGAGATCGACCGGGAGCTGCGGGAGACCGAGGCCGAGAACGTCTTCCGCACCGCCGTCCCCGCCCTCGACCGGCTCCTGGACGGCGGGCTGCCGCGCGGCCAGCTCGTGGAGCTGGTGGGCTCGCGCGCCAGCGGCCGCTTCTCCGCCCTGCTGGCGGCGGTGGCGGCGGCGACCGGCGCCGGCGAGACCGCGGCCCTGGTGGACCTCGGGGACGGGCTCGACCCCGGCACGGCCCTCGCCATGGGGGCGGACCTGCGGCGCCTGCTCTGGGTGCGCCCGACAACCCTCAAGAAGGCCCTGGCCGCCACCGAGATGCTGATCGCCAGCGGCTTCTCCCTGGTGGTGCTCGACCTCGGCCTGCCGCCGGTGCGCGGCGGCCGGGGCGCGGAGGCGGCGTGGCTGCGGCTGGCCCGGGAGGCCAAGGCGCGCGGCGCGGCCCTGCTGGTGGGGTCCCCCTACCGGGTGAGCGGCACCGCCGCCAACGTGGTGCTGAAGGCGGTCCGTGGCCGCGCCTCCTGGCTCGGCGGCACGGGCTCTCCCTGGCTGCTCGCCGGGACCGCCCCGCGCATCGAGATCGAGAAGCACCGGGGCCGTCTGCCCGGACAGTCCGAAGACCTGCCGCTCGCCGCCGCCGGCAGCGTCGTCCCGGCCTCCCCGCCGCCGGTCAAGGCTCCGGAAGCCGTTCCCAGGCCGCGCCGGGAGGAGGCTCCCGTCGCCGCGCCGCTCCGCTTCCGCCGGGCGGCCTCGGCCTGAGGAGCCATGTCCGCGCCGCGCATCGCCTGCATCGTCCTGCCGCTCTTCCCCCTCGCCGCCCGGCTGCGCAGCGAGCCGGAGCTGGCCCGGGAGGCGCTGGCGATCATGGAAGGCAACGGCAACGCCGCCCGCGTCGTGGCGGCCACCCGGCTCGCCCGCGCCGCCGGCCTGCGGCCCGGCCTCACCCTGCCCCAGGCCCGCGCCCTCTGCCCCAAGCTGGTGGCACGCCCCCGCGACGAGGAGTGCGAGCGCGCCGCCCAGGAGGCCCTGCTGGAGGTGGCGGAGGCGTTCTCCCCGCGGGTGGAGGACGCCGGCGAGGGGGTCGCCTGGCTGGACCTGGAGGGCCTGGAGCGCCACTACCGCGGGGAGTCGCCCGAGAAGGAGCTGGGGCGCGCCCTGATGGCCGCCGCCGACGCCGCCGGCCTGCCGGCGCGGGTGGGGATCGCCTCCAGCAAGCTGGCGTCCCGGGTCGCCGCCGGCCTGCCCGAGCCGCCGGTGATCGTGCCGGCCGGCGAGGAGGCCGCCTTCCTGGCGCCGCTGCCGCTGCAGCGCCTCGCCCCGCAGGTGGAGCTGGCCGAAACCCTGGAGCGCTGGGGGGTGCGCTCGGTGGGCGACTTCGCCCGCCTCCCCTCCTCCCGGGTGGCGAGCCGGCTGGGCAGGACCGGCCGCGAGCTGCACGCCACGGCCCGGGGGGTCGATCCGCGGCCGCTGATCCCCCGCGAGCCGCCGCCGGTGTTCAGCGAAGGGATGACCCTGGAGTGGCCGCTGGTCTCGCTGGAGCCCTTCCTGTTCGTGGGCCGGGCGGCCCTCGACCGCCTCTGCCAGCGCCTGGAGGCCCGGGGCTTCGCCTGCACCCGCCTGGGGCTGGACCTCAACCTGGAGCCGGACGGCCACCAGTCGCGGACCCTCGACCTGCCCGCTCCCACGCGGGACGCCAAGACCCTGCTCTCGCTGGTCCGCCTGGACCTGGAGGCCCGCCCGCCGGGCGCTCCCGTGGCCGGCTTCACCTTCGCCGCCCATCCCGACCGCCCCCGCGAGGCCCAGCTCTCCATGTACGGCCCGGCGGCCCTCTCTCCCGACAAGCTGGCCACCACCCTGGCCCGCCTCTTCGCCATGCTCGGCCCCGACCGCGTCGGCTCCCCCCGCCCGGTGGACGGCCACCGTCCGGAGGGCTTCAACCTGGTGGAGTTCACCCCTCCCCCGCCGCCCGAGATCCGCCGCGAGCCGCGGGCCGGCCGCGGCCTGCTCGCCGTCCGCGTGCTCCGCCCGCCGCTGGAGGTCGAAGTGATCACGGAGGGGACCCAAGTGCCGGTGGAGATCCGGCCGCTGGTCAACGGCGATTCCGAGAAGCGCCCCAAGGTCGACGGGCAGGTGAAGGTGGCCTCGGGCCCCTGGGGCCTCGAGGAAGAGTGGTGGGGCGACAACCCCGCCGGGCGGGACTACTGGGACGTGGAAATCGCCGGCCGCGGGCTCTATCGGATCTACCGCGAGCGCGCGACCGGCGTCTGGTACGCGGACGGGATCTACGACTGAGGGGAAAAGAAAAAGGGCGGGGGGATGACTCCCTCCCGCCCTTGGGAACGAGCTGACAGTGCTCTTAGTTGCCGGGCACGAAGTGCAGGGCGTTGCAGGCGTTGTCGAGACGGACGGCGTCGAAGCCGACGCTGAACAGTCCGTTGGCATCCATCACCGCGACCACCCAGGCCTGGGCGGCCGCCGGGTCTTCCTGCGGGTTGGCGCCGGCCGCCGCGACCGTGGTGTTCAGGTTGAGGTAGAGCCAGCCGAAGTCGAACGGCACCGGGAAGTCGGCGCCGCCGATCGCCGTGCGCTGGGTCTCAGCCGGGAACGGCGTGACCGTGTTGGTGGGCGGCTGCGGGGAGACCGGGAAGGTCTGCGGGACCTCCGGCGTCTCCTCCTCGTCGAAGATCACGATGCCTTCCTGGCCGAGCGGATACCAGGGCGGCCGGACTCCGAAGACCGCCGGGCAGGTGAACGGCTGCTGGTTCACCTTCGAGTCGCGCCACACGAGCAGGTCCGTGCCGCCCGTGAAGGTGCCGCCGTTGACGTACCGCACTCCGAAGTTGGTCGCCAGCGGCTCGCGGTTGTCCGTTGCCAGCCAGTTCACGTAACGGCCGTAGAAGGTGTACTCGCCGGCCACCGACGTCTCCGGGTTGGTCCCCGAAGCCTCGATGTGGACCAGCGGGTTGCCCTGAGCGAAGTTCTGGCCCGGGTTGACCAAGAAGAAGTCGCCCCAGAGGACGTTCTGGTTCGTCGCGTCGCCCGAGCCGCCGGGGCCGAAGTAGCCCGCGTCGGCGGGGAAGCGCAGGGTGCAGTTGTTCACCGTGTCGACGGTGACGTAGCCGCGGGCGATGTTGTCGCCGAAGCTACGGCCGGCGCAGCGGTTGCCCAGGAAGGGCGACGACTGGCCCGTCAGCGACTGGCGCAGGTGCTGGACGAAGTTCGCCGGCAGTTGCGGCGCCGGCAGCAGGCCCGTGCAGCTCGCGAAGTTGATGTCCTGCGAGAACAGGCCCTGCGGGCTGATGGTGTCCGTCGGGTCCTGGCCATCCGAGGCCGTCCGCGGCAGCGCGCCGGCCAGGATGTCCCGCAGGTTCATCGTCTGGACGTCATACCCCGTCAGGTAGATGTTGAAGTCGAGGACCGGGACCGACAGGTCCGCCCAGACCACGACGTGCGCCAGCACGGCCGTCGCCGAGGCGTTGTTGACCGAGAACAGCGTCGTGACTCCGTTGCTGTTGTCGAGGTCAACCTCGAAATAGGGCAGCAACAGCGTCGCCGCGGGGACCACGTCGTTGTCGCAGATCGCCGCCGACGCGGCGCCCGTCAGCCCCAGCAGGCACAACAGGGCGAGACACAGAACCTTCTTCATTGATCCTCCTCCATTTGGGTTTACTAGGATGGAATTTCCGATGGACAGGGGCGGGGTGGAACCCCGCCCCTCCAGGAATGATGGTTAGTTGCCGGGCACGAAGTGCAGGGCGTTGCAGGCGTTGTCGAGACGGACGGCGTCGAAGCCGACGCTGAAGCGGCCGTCCGCATCCATCACCGCCACCACCCAGGCCTGGGCGGCCGCCGGGTCTTCCGGCGGGTTGGCGCCGGCCGCCGCCACCGTGGTGTTCAGGTTGAGGTAGAGCCAGCCGAAGTCGAACGGCACCGGGAAGTCGGCGCCGCCGATCGCCGTGCGCTGGGTCTCGGCCGGGAACGGCGTGACGCTATTGGTGGGCGGCTGCGGGGAGACCGGGAAGGTCTGCGGGACCTCCGGCGTCTCCTCTTCGTCGAAGATCACGATGCCTTCCTGGCCGAGGGGATACCAGGACGGACGGACGCCGGAGACCACCGGGCAGGTGAACGGCTGCTGGTTCACCTTGGAATCGCGCCACACGAGCAGGTCCGTGCCGCCCGTGAAGGCGCCGCCGTTGGCGTAGCGCACTCCGAAGTTGGTCGCCAGCGGCTCGCGGTTGTCCGTCGCCTGCCAGGCCACGTAGCGGCCGTAGAAGGTGTACTCGCCGGCCACCGACGTCTCCGGGTTGGTCCCCGAAGCCTCGATGTGGACCAGCGGGTCGCCCTGAGCGAAGTTCTGGCCCGGGTTGACCAGGAAGAAGTCGCCCCAGAGGACGTTCTGGTTCGTCGCGTCGCCCGTGCCGCCGGGACCGAAGTAGCCCGGGTCGGCGGGGAAGCGCAGGGTGCAGTTGTTCACCGTGTCGACGGTGACGTAGCCGCGGGCGATGTTGTCGCCGAAGCGCCGGCCGGCGCAGCGGTTGCCCAGGAAGGGCGACGACTGGCCCGTCAGCGACTGGCGCAGGTGCTGGACGAAGTTCGCCGGCAGTTGCGGAGCCGGCAGCAGGCCCGTGCAGCTCGCGAAGTTGATGTCCTGCGAGAACAGGCCCTGCGGGCTGATGGTGTCCGTCGGGTCCTGACCCGCGGAGGCCGTCCGCGGCAGCGCGCCGGCCAGGATGTCCCGCAGGTTCATCGTCTGGACGTCATACCCCGTCAGGTAGATGTTGAAGTCGAGGACCGGGACCGACAGGTCCGCCCAGACCACGACGTGCGCCAGCACGGCCGTCGCCGAGGCGTTGTTGACCGAGAACAGCGTCGTGACTCCGTTGCTGTTGTCGAGATCGACCTCGAAATAGGGCAGCAACAGCGTGGCCGCGGGGACCACGTCGTTGTCGCAGATCGCCGCCGACGCGGCGCCCGTCAGCCCCAGCAGGCACAACAGGGCGAGACATAGAGCCTTCTTCATTGACCCTCCTCCGTTTGGGTTGGCAAGACCGGTAACCCGGAAAATTGCGCCAATAGTAGCACCGAACCCCTGAAAACGACCCATGCAAAACAAGTAATCTGTCTTCCGGCCTCCTCGGGAGGCCGGAAGGGCGGGAAAGAGCCCCCATTTCCCGCCCTTGAGCCGGGCCTCTATCCCGGATTCACCAGCGGGCCGGGCGTGAAGTGGCGGGCCTCGCAGGCGCTGTCCAGATGGATGGCGTCGTAGCCGACGCTGAACCGGCCGTCGGCGTCCATCACCGTGGTCACCCAGGCCTGGGCGGCCGCCGGGTCCTCCGGCGGATTGGGGCCCGCGGCCACGACCGTGGTGTTCAGGTTCAGGAACAGCCAGCCGAAGTCGAACGGCACCGGCAGGTCGGCGCCGCCGACCTGCGTCCGCTGAGCCTCCGCCGGGAACGGGATCAGGCCCTGCTGCGGCGGCTGCGGCGAGACCGGGAAGCTCTGCGGCGTCTGCGGGTTCTCCAGCTCGTCGAAGATGACGATGGACTCCTGGCCGAGCGGGAACCAGGCCGGCTCGACCCCCGGCTCCGCCGGGCATCCGAAGGCCACCTGGGCGACCTTGGAATCGCGCCAGACCAGCAGGTCCGTGCCGCCGCTGAAATCGCCGCCGGTGACGTAGCGCGTGGCGAAGTTGGTCGCCAGCGGCTCGCGGTTGTCCGTCGCCTGCCAGCTCACGTAGCGGCCGTAGAACGTGTACTCGCCCGGCACCGAAGTCTCCGGGTCGGTGGCGGACGCTTCGACGTGCACCAGCGTCTCGCCCTGCGCGAAGCTCTGCCGGTCGTTGACGTAGAAGTAGTCCCCCCACAGCACGTTCTGGTTCGTCGCGTCGCCCGTGCCGCCGGGCCCGAAGTAGCCGGGGTCGCCGGGGAAGCGCAGGGTGCAGTTGTTGACCGTGTCCACGGTGACGTAGCCGCGGGCGATGTTGTCCCCCAGGTCGCGGCCGGCGCACAGGTCGCCCAGGAACGGCGAGGCCTGGCCGGTCAGAGAGAGCCGTAGGTGCTGGACGAAGAACGCCGGCAGCACCGGCGGCGGCAGCAGCCCGGTGCAACTCGCGAAGTTGATGTCCTGCGAGAAGTCGCCCTTGTGGCTGATCGTGTCGCCCGGGTCCTGGCCGACGGAGGCGGTACGCGGCAGCACGCCGTCCAGGATGTCGCGCATGCTCATGGTCTGCACGTCGTACCCGGTGAGATAGATGTTGAAGTCCAGCAGCGGCACCGACAGGTCCGACCAGACCACGACGTGCGCCAGCACGGCGGTCGCGGACGCGTTGTTGACGGTGAACAGGGTGTTGTTGCCCCAGAGATCGGCCAGGTCGACCTCGAAATACGGCAGCAGCAAGGTCGCGGCCGGGACGTCGTCGACGGCGCAGATCACGGCGCCGGCCGGACGACCACCCGCGGCCAGCAGGGCGGCCACGAGCAGGACGAGCGCGGTCTTCTTCATCAGGCCCTCCTTGGAAGACAACTCAATGTTGAGACGGCGGAAGCACCAGCACGCTGCACGGCGCCTCGCGGAGGACGTCCGCCGCGACGCTGCCGATGGCGAAACGGTCGAAGCCGCCGAGACCATGGGTGCCGATCATCACCAGATCCGCCCCGGTCTCGGCCAGCTCGGCCAGGATCTCCTCCCTCACGTTGCCCGTGCGCACCCGCCGCCGGGCTTCGGCGCCCCCGGCGTGGGAGGCCACGAAACTCTCCAACTCCTCCGCGGCCAGGCGGTCGATCTGCTCGGGCGTGAACTGCGGCGAGGTCTGCCGCTGCACCGCGCTCAGCACGAAGAGCGCCTCGACCTGGGGGAACGGACCGTCACCCCCGAGGGAGCGCAGCAGGCCCACCCCGCGGCGGAACGCCTGACCCGACAGCGGCGACAGGTCCACGGGCGCCAGCACCCGCTTGAGGGGCAGCCGGAGGGCTCCCCGGGCCACCAGCACCGGCCGGAGCGCCTTGCGGATCACCCGGTCCGCCGTGGAGCCCAGCACACGGGCGACCGGCCCGCCGCTGACGGCCCCCGTCACGATCAGCCCGGCGTCGCGGCGCTCGGCCGCCTCGGAGAGGACCCGGTGCGGCGGTCCGGCCTCCAGGATCCACTCCCCGGCCCCTACCCGCGCCGCCTGCTCGGCGAGGGCCGCGCGAAGGGCGTCGTCTTCCGCCGGCCTCAGGAGCCCCGAAGCGTCCAACGGAGGGCTCCAGCCGCCTACCCCTGGCGAAGAAGACGCATGCACCAGCACAAGCGTCGCCCCCGCCGCCCTCGCGGCCTCGGCGCCCAGCCGCGCTACCGCCTCGCTGTATTCGTCCAGCGAGGTCCCCACCAGGACCGTACGGATCTCCTCAGACAATCGGAAAAGCCCCCCAGCCGCGCCGGAGAGGGTGGCGCGGCGCATCCAAGCGAACGCGGGGGAGTATATGGGAAGTGAAGCGTAAAGCTAGCGTATAGAGCAAAATTCATCCGCGCAACAGTGTCGCGTACAGGCCCTGAGCTGCACCAACACTAATAGCCGCACTCATAGCCGCGTCAGCGACTGAGCGACGCGGGGCTCTAGAGGAGGAAAGAGATGCGCCGTACGCTCGTCTGTCTCATGTTGCTCGCTCTCGCCGGCATGGCTTATGCCGCCCCCGAGGAAGCCGGCCCCACCGCCGCCGGCCGCGCCGTGCTCGACGTCAACCGTGTGCAGTCCGTGCTCCCCGCGAAGCTGGACCTGACGCGCATCGGGGAGGAGGACGCGATGCGGGACCGGCTGGGGCTGCCCCCGCGCTTCGCCGTGCCGGAAAAGGTGTCCATCACTCCCGCCAACCAGGGCACCTGGGAGGAGCTCGGCGACGGCCGCATGCTCTGGCGACTGCGCATCATCGGCAGTGAAGGGACGACCTCCATCAACCTCGGCTTCACCCGCTTCAAGCTGACCCGGAACGCCCGCCTGCTGCTCTACTCGACCGACGGCACCCGGATCTCGCGGGCCTTCACCGCGGCGGACAACGAGCCCCATGGCCAGCTCTGGACGCCGGTCGTCCTCACCGACGACCTCATCGTCGAGCTCACCGTGCCGAAGCGGGAGGCGCGCCGGGTCGAGCTGGAGCTCGGCTCCATCAACCAGGGCTACCGCGGCTTCGGAACCCAGGCCGCCCTGGACTATGAGAAGTCCGGCAGCTGCAACCTCGACGTCGAGTGCCTGGACGCCGGCGACACCTGGCGCCAGGAGATGCGGGCCGTGGGCGTCATCTCGACCGGCGGCTCCACCTTCTGCACCGGCTCGCTGGTCAACAACACCGCCGGCGACCGCAAGATGTATCTTCATGACCGCCAACCACTGCAGCATCACCTCGGGGAACGCCGCCTCGCTGGTGGTCTACTGGAACTATCAGAACTCCTTCTGCCGCGCGCCCGGCAGCGCCGCCAGCGGCCAGGCGGGCGACGGCCCGCTCGACTCAGTTCCACACCGGCTCGTTCTTCCGCGCCGCCAACGCCGCCTCCGACTTCACCCTGGTGGAGCTCGACGATCCGCCGGTCGCGGGCTACAACCATCACTGGGCGGGCTGGGACCGCTCGACCGGCAGCCACACCTGCACCGCCGGGGTCGCCCTGCGCTTCGATCCACCACCCGTCGACCGACGAGAAGCGGATCACCTACGTCACCACCGACATGGTGAGCACCAGCTACAGCGGCACGACCTCACCGGGCGACGGCACCCACCTGTGGGCCAAGTGGGCGACCGATCCTCCGGGTCCCTTCACCGTGCCGGGCGTGACCGAGCCCGGCTCGTCCGGCTCGCCGCTCTACAACAGCGCCGGCCGCTTCGTCGGCCAGCTCCATGGCGGACCGTCCTCCTGCGGCGCCACCGGCAACAACCTCTCGGACTACTACGGCCGCTTCAGCGTCTCCTGGACCGGCGGCGGCACCAACAGCACCCGCCTCTCCAACTGGCTCGACGCGGGGAACACCGGCGCCACCACCACCAACGGCATCGACAACGGCGGCGGCTGCACGCCCCCCGCGGCGCCCACGGGAGTGACCGCCTCGGCCTCGTCCCAGACCCAGAACAACGTCTCCTGGAGCGCCGTCTCCGGCGCCACCTCGTACACGATCCTGCGCTCGACCACCAGCGGCGGCCCCTACTCGTCGGTGGGGACTTCGGCCACCACCTCCTTCGCCAACACCGGCCTCTCCTGCAACACGACCTACTACTACGTGGTCACGGCGTCGAACGGCTCCTGCTCCTCCGGCAATTCGGCCCAGGCGCAGGCGACCACCCAGGCCTGCACCGGCAACGTGCTGCAGAACGGCGTCCCGGTGACCGGGATCTCGGGAGCGACCGGCAACCAGCAGTTCTGGACCCTGAGCGTGCCCGCGGGCGCCACGAACCTGCAGTTCCAGATCTCGGGCGGCACCGGCGACGCCGACATGTACGTGCGGTTCGGCTCCGCGCCGACCACCGCCACCTACGACTGCCGGCCCTACCTGGGCGGCAACAGCGAGACCTGCACCTTCCCGGCGCCGGCGGCGGGCACCTGGCACGTCATGCTGAACGGCTACTCGGCCTACTCGGGCGTGACGCTCACCGGCAGCTACTCCACCGGCTCGACCTGCACCAACACCGCGGAGGTGGAGCCCAACAACTCCCGCACCGCGCCGCAGGCGCTCTCCGGGACCTGCAACCAGATCTCCGGCACCTTCCTCAACGACACCTCCACCGGGCAGGAGGACTTCTTCAGCCTCAGCCTGCCCGCGGGCCGCACCGTGACGGCGCTGCTCAACGGCCTGTCGGTGGATTACGACCTCTACATCTACAACTCGACCACCGGCAGCGCCGTGGCCAGCTCGACGGCCGGCGGCACCACCGCCGACCAGGCGACCTGGACCAACACGGGCGCCTCGGCGGTCACCGTCTACGTGCGCGTCTATCCGCTACTCGTCCACCCGGACGACCTATCAATTGCGAGTCAGCTACTGAGCTGAAGGAGGAAGGAAATGCGCCGTACCCTGATCTGCCTGCTGATCCTGGCCTGCAGCGGCGTGGCCCATGCCGCGCCCCAGGCCGCCGTGCCCACGGCCGCGGGCCGCAACGTGCTCGACGTCAACCGCGTGGCCTCCGTTCTCCCCTCCAAGCTCGACCTGACCCGCATCGGGGAGGAGGACGCGATGCGGGACCGGCTGGGAATGCCGCCGCGCTTCGCCATTTCGGAGCAGGTCGCCATCTCTCCCGCCAACCACGGCACCTGGGAGGACCTCGGCAACGGCCAGATGCTCTGGCGGCTGCGCATCCAGGGCCGGGAAGGCACGACGTCCCTGAACCTCGGCTTCACCCGCTTCAAGCTGACGCCGGGAAGCCGCCTGCTGCTCTACTCGACCGACGGCACCCGGATCGGCACACCCTTCACCGCCGCCGACAACGAGAAGCATGGGCAACTGTGGACGCCGGTCATCCTCACCAACGACCTCATCGTCGAGCTCACCGTGCCGAAGAAAGACCGGCGGACGGAGCTGCTCGAGCTCGGCGTCATCAACCAGGGCTACCGCGGCTTCGGCACTCAGTCCGCCGTGGACTATGAGAAGTCCGGCAGTTGCAACCTCGACGTCGAGTGCCTGGATCTCGGCGACACCTGGCGCGAGGAGACGCGCGCCGTGGGCGTGATCTCGACCGGCGGCTCCACCTTCTGCACCGGCTCGCTGGTCAACAACACCGCCAACGACCGCAAGATGTTCTTCATGACCGCCAATCACTGCGGGATCAACTCGGGGAACGCCGCCTCGCTGGTGGTCTACTGGAACTATCAGAACTCCTTCTGCCGGACGCCCGGCAGCGCCGCCAGCGGCCAGGTCGGCGACGGCACGCTGACCCAGTTCCACACCGGCTCGTTCTTCCGCGCCGCCAACTCCCCCTCCGACTTCACCCTGGTGGAGCTCGACGATCCGCCGGTCACCCTCTACAACCATCGCTGGGCGGGATGGGACCGTTCGACCGGCAGCCATACGTGCACCGCCGCGTCGCCCTGCTCCTCGATCCACCACCCGTCGACCGACGAGAAGCGGATCACCTACGTCACCACCGACATGGTGAGCACGAGCTACAGCGGCACGACCTCGCCCGGCGACGGCACCCACCTGTGGGCCCAATGGGCGACCGATCCTCCGGGCCCCTTCACCGTGCCCGGCGTGACCGAGCCCGGCTCCTCCGGCTCGCCGCTCTACAACAGCGCCGGCCGCTTCGTCGGCCAGCTCCACGGCGGCCCCTCCGCCTGCGGCGCCACGGGCAACAACCTCTCCGACTACTACGGCCGCTTCAGCGTCTCCTGGACCGGCGGCGGCACCAACAGCACCCGCCTCTCCAACTGGCTCGACCCGGGCAACACCGGCGCCACGACCACCGACGGCCTCGACGTCTTCTCCGGCCCCTGCACGCCGCCGCTGGCGCCGACCGGGGTGACCGCCACCGCCGTGTCTTCGACGCAGATCAACCTCTCCTGGAGCGCCGCGGCCGGCGCCACGATCTACCCGGTCCTGCGCTCGACCACCAACGGCGGGCCCTACGCCTCGGCGGGGTCCGCGGCCACCACCTCGTTCTCGAACACGGGCCTCACCTGCAACACGACCTACTACTATGTGGTGACCGCCTCGAACGGCAACTGCGCCTCCGGCAACTCGGCGCAGGTGCAGGCGACGACGCAGGCCTGCCCGATCTGCAGCAACATCAACGAGGCGGAGTCGAACAACAGCATCGCCGCGCCGCAGGTGATCTCGGGGCCCTGCAACCAGATCTCGGGGACGTTCCTCAACGACTCGAAGAACCAGAAGAACGACTACTTCCGCCTGAGCCTGCCGGCGGGCGCGACCGTGACGGCGCTGCTCAACGGCCTGTCGGCCGACTACGACCTCTACATCTACAACTCGGCGGGCACGCAGGTGGCGAGCTCGCTGAACGCCGGCACGACCGCCGATCAGGCGTCCTTCACCAACACGGGCGCCTCGGCGGCCAACGTCTACGTCCACGTCTTCCGCTTCTCGTCCACCCGGACGACCTATCAGTTGCGGGTCAGTTACTGATCTGATCGAAACGCGCCCGCTCCCTCACGGGGGCGGGCGCTTCTCACCCGATTCGAAACCGCGGATCCGAGATCCGCTCGCTCCGGCATTTCGGGCAACGGCTGGGGGCGTGGAAGTGGCGCGGGGCGCGGCCGTGGAAGGTGAAGCCGCAGGCGAGGCAGCGGGAGGGCTCGGTGCGCAGACGCTCGCCGGTCCGGCGCAGGCCGCGCTCGACATGGCGGAGGTCGTCCTCCAGGGAGCGGACGGTCGTCTCCAGCTCCCGCCGCAGCTCCTCGAAGCCCCACTCCCCTTCCCGCAGGAGATCCTGGATGCGCTGGCGCTGGGTGGCCGTAACCCCGGACTCGGGATCGCTCATCGCTCAATAGAAAACCGCCCGCGCGTGGCCGCCGGCGGCGATGCCGTGGTTCTCATCTTTCATCACCGCAGAATATCATTCCCCGGCGCCGCTCTCACGGCCGGAGAGGACGCGTCCGAGCGACAAGGAAACGAAGACGATCCCCATGAGAACTTCCAGGTCGGCGGCGAGCTTGGAATACCATTTCGTCGGAACAATATCGCCGTAGCCGAGGGTGGCGATCGTGACCGTGCTGAAGTGGAGGCAGTCGAACCACACGGCGAGCCGATTCTGGGCCTGGTAATCGAACGGCGGTTTCAGCGAGCTCGTATTCCGCAAGATCGTTTCGGGACCGGGCAGGCCCGAGCGTAGATCCTCGAGCGGACCGTACCGCTGCTCGACGCCGTTCCACAACCTGGCGCTGACACCGGAAAACGCACGCTCGCTGAAGCGTCGGTAGCGGAGCTCGCGGTCGGGCCGCTGGTGAACGCGCCGGGCTTCGGCGTAGTAGTAGGAGTTGCTCTCACGGGTGTCGACGAAGTCGCCGATGAAGGCAAAGAGGTAATAGAGAGACGCGAAGACCAGGAGCACGGCGATGTAGCCGCCGAGCACCAGCACGGCCGCCTCCGACCTCGGGTGGTGTGTCAGGGAACGATAGAAGGCGAACAATGCCAGAGACAACGGAAGCAGCAGCGCAACGAAGCCGAGCACAAGGAGAGACAGCGCTGCGATCGGACCGGTCGGGTCCGCCGCCTCGCGCGCCAGCACCTCCGTAAAGCCGAGGGCGATCCCGTGGCAGAGGACGACGCCGGAGAATGGAAGGATCAAGTCCCTTCCCGCCGATAGAAGTCGTGGTCTCACCAGCGTTGCCAACCGCCGCCGCAAGCTCTAGGGCGGCATCCGGAAGCTCGCCGGGTCGAGCGCCGGGTCGAGCTCGATCCGCTCGACGACGATCTTCAGAACCTGCGGCCGGTCCTTGACGCGGATCTCGATGTGGTGCGGGAAGACGATTCCGGAGACCTTCCGGAAATCCGAGAAGGTGCTCCGCATCTCCACGCGATGCCCCCGGACCACCCGCGGGACGTCGGAACGCACGACCCTGTGCGACGCGACGTCCACGTAGTCGTAGCGCACCCCGCCGCCCTGGAGCACCGTCCTGAGCTTGTCGACCTCCGCGCCGGCGAGCGATTCGCGTCCGACGAGCTCGACGACATGCCCCTTCTTCCTCCAGTCGACGAGCGGCCCCTCGATGTCACGCTGGTCGGCTCCTCCCGCCGAGTCGGCCTCCGGCGGCATCGCCCGGGGCTCGAACTGGCCCTGCAGGGGCGCGATCTGCCAGCCGGCCTTGCCATCGTACGCGAAGACGCTCGTCGTTCCCTGGTAGGTGAACTCGAGCCGGAAGAGGCCCGGGCGCTGGATCTCGCGGACGACGCGTGCGACCCGCCCGTCGCTCGCGGTCACCGTTCCGGTCTCGCGGATCGAGCGGAGCGCCTGGATCCTGTCCTTGCCCCCGCGGGCCGCGAGATGCGCGGCGATGATCTCGTCCACCTTGTCCCCCGCGTCCACCTCGTCCACCGAGGGCGACGGGCAGGCCGTGAACAGCACGCCGGCGAGGGCGAGAGCCCAGAGCGGCCGTCTTGGCGCGGAAAGGTCTCTCATTCTCGCCTCCTCTCCGGCAGCGTCGCCGACCCGGGTAGATTCCCCGGCTGCGCGGGCCAGACCACCGGCCCGTATCCATAGGCTCCTTGGTTCCAGTCGGCCCGGTACTGATCCAGGGGTCCTTGCCAGATGTCGCGCTCCTCGGTTTCGCGCGCCTCCTCCTCGGCCCGTTCAGCCTGATCGGCCTGGATCTGGGCGTCCAGCGCCTGGCGGTCCGCCTCTTCGCCGGCCCGCCGGTCCTCCAGGATCGCCTGCCTTTCCGCCGGCGCCATCCACTCGCCCTCGAACTGCACGAAACCGCGGGCGGTGAGGCTTTCCTTCTCGGTGACCCAGCGGCCGTCGTGCAGCACCAGACCGAGCGCTTGATTCGCCTCCGGGTCGTTGGGAACGATGGCCTTCACTTTGGCGAAGGCCTCGCGCGCCTGCGTCGCGAGCCCCTGGCTCCCCGCCCAGCGGCCCAATTTCCTCCAGCCCTCGACATCCTCGGACGCGAGGCTCGCGGCCTGCGCGCGGTACTTCTGCAGCGGCGAGGCGCTCTTCTCGACCCTCACCACGGACGACTTCGGGACGGTCATGCTCCCCGCGCCGATGTCGACAGTCACCGCCGACTCCGTCTCCTTGACGATTTCGCCCGTGACCCTGCCGCCGCCCTTGAGGAACAGCTCGTCGCCCAGGGCCGGAATCGCCACCAGGGCGAGCGCGAGCGCGAGCACTAAGACTTGGCCTCTCACATTGGTCTCCCCTTGAAGACGATGCCAGCGAGTCGCTCGCGGGGAAATTGGACCAAGGTCTTACATGGCCCGGAGGCGCGGTATGAAGAGTCGCCTCTGGCCGCAGCCCTCAGTTCTGCACGGTGAACGGGATGACCAGCACACCGCTGTTCGTCCCGATCAGCGTATCCGGGTCGGTGGCCGTATCGACCTTCCTGGCGCCTGCCCGGAGAAAGAGCTTGTGCGGGCCGTTCGCCAGCTTCGTTGTGTCGATAGTGGCCGTCAGGTCCGCCACAGGATCGCTCCCGTGGCTCCCGACGTCCACGACGTAGTCGGGAGTGCCGAGATGGATGTTCGCATCGATCCGGATCTCATACTCCGTCACAGCGGCGCTGTTGCTTCCCGGGTAGAACCTCGTCTTGATCTTCCAGAGGCCGGACACCGGCTGCTTGAGGGGATTTGGATTGTTGGGGTCGCCGTTGATGTAGATACGCGCATTGGTGTACAGGGTGTCGGTATGCCAGCCACGCGCTTCGAGCATGTCGCGCGTGTCGTAGTCGCTGATGGGCCTGCCGGGATTGTTGATCACGGCGCGCCAACCGGTGGATTGGTAGATCTCTTTGCCGCCCGGCATGTCGGCGAAGACGCTGAAGCGGAATTCACGCATGCCATTGTAGGTGGACTCGGTCGTGGGGATATCCACCCGCACGCGGAACGTGCAGTCCGACTGACCGACAGGGCAGGACTGCGGGGTGGGGAACGTGTAGCAGGTCGTCGACACGCCGCTGGGGCAACCCTGGGATGTCCCCGACTCGAAGATCACGACACGCAGAAATGTGAGCGGATGTGAGAAGTTGTGCGTCTTGATGATCACGTCGAACGTGAGCGTGCCCTGGACGGTCTCCATGTGAGGAAAGCAGGTCCCGAGATGGATATGGCCCTGCTTGGAGTACTCCTGGCCTGGATTTCTCCACCAGACCTGGGATTCGAGGAACCACCGCGGAGGGCCGCTGTAGAGGTTGCAGTTGGTGGGATCCGAGACGCTGGGAGCCCCGTTGAAGTCGATCGTGGTCTGGGCCGCGGCAGAGCTGGTGGTGAGCAGAGATCCGAGGCAGAGCAGCAGGACGACCGTTGGCAAGGAGAGCTTTTTCACCTTCGTTTCTCCCGACCGGGCCCTCCCTCCCTCTCTGATCTGGGTAGGCTGCTGCAGGGGTAGGTCTCGCGAGGGCGGGCAGGCACCGGAGGACGCGCAGCGCCTGCCGCTCTTAAAGCAACTTCTGTGCCGCCCCGCGCCTCACCAGCGGACGACGATCTCGGCGCCCACCTGGCGCGGATCGTTCGTCATGCCGGTCAGGTTGTTGAAGTCGATGCCGTTCTGCACGATCTCCTCGTCGAGCAGGTTGCGCGCGAACGCGGCCACTTCGTAGCGCCCGCCCGGCGAAGGCGTAGCCGACGCGCATGCCGACCTCGAACGAGTCGCCGTTGAACTCCTCCGACTCGTAGAGGAAGAAGCTCTTCTCGCTGTGGTACGCCCAGTCGAGGCTCGCACGATGAAGAGGCTGTCGCCGCCCATCAGGCGGCGGTAGTCGACGATGCCGTTGAAGATCCACTCCGGGGCGTGCGGCAGCGAGTTGCCGTCGACGCGCGCCAGCCCGTTGACGATCGGATCGAGCACCGTGCAGCCGCCGCCGCAGGGCGCGACCAACAGGTTCGGGTCGTCGATCTCGGTGTGGTTGTAGCTGCCGCCGAGCGTGATCAGCCAGGGGCTGGAAGGCGCCCAGTCGATGTCGGCCTCGAAGCCGTAGCCGTCGGTCTTGTCGGCGTTGAGCAGCGTGGAGGTGTTGAAGCTGGCCGCCCACGGCGACGAGCTGCTGGCCGTCGACCTCGTACTGGTAGGCGGCGAGGTTCAAGCGGAGCTTGCGGTCCAGCAGCTCGCTCTTCAGGCCGATCTCGGTCGAGAGGATCTCCTCCTCGTCGGCGATCGAGACGCAGTTCGTCGCCGGGTTCGTACCGCCCTCGAAGTCGGGGCAGAAGAGGATGCGGCCCTGGATCGACGGCGCGCGGAAGCCGGTGCCGACGCGGCCGTAGACGTTGACCGCGTCGCTCACCCTCCGCGTCGCGGAAAGGTCCCAGGTGACGAGGTCGGCGTCGGTCGACGCCGTGATCGGCGCCACGGTGGGCGACTGGAACGTCGGATCGGGGCGCTCGGCCGAGAAGTCCTTCTCGTCGGTCGTGTAGCGCACGCCGCCCTTGAAGCTCCAGTCGTCGTTCGGCGCGTAGTCGAGCGAGGCGAACAGCGCCCACGACTTGGCGTCCTGGCTCTGGAAGGCGAAGCCGTCGAGCGGGTTGCCGGGGGCGAGGCTGTTGAAGCTCGAAGGTCTCGGCGCGGAGGTCCTCGTCGAAGTAGTAGAAGCCCACGAGCCAGTCGAGCTTGCCGTCGGTGTCGCTCGCCAGGCGGAGCTCCTGGGTGATCTGGTCGAGGTCGGGGATGCCGTCGGCGCTCTCGGAGGGGAACGGAATGAAGCCGGGGCCGGAGGGCGGCGCGAAGACGGCGCCGAAGCCGCCGTCGATGTCGCCGCGGCTGTACATCTCGAGCGTCTCGTAGCCGGTCACCGAGGTCAGCGTCGCAGCCGCCCAGGTTCCAGTCGAGCTTGAGCATGCCGCCCATCGAGTCGATGTGCTGCTCGTTCAGGCCGTCCTGGCCACCTCGTCCTGCTCGAAGCCGGAGACGAGATCGTACGCTGCCCGGCTTGAGGATGTTGGCGCGGAAGATGCGCGCCGTGCCGTCGACGGTCCCAGCCGTGGACGTTGAGCAGAGCGCTGAAGTCGGTCGGTCGGCTGCCCAGAGGAACTGGAGCCGGTAGGCCCCGGTGTCGTGGCCGCCGAGCGCGTCGTTCTCGCCGGTGAAGGCGTTGTCGACCCAGTCGTCCTGCGACTGGTAGAGCAGCGAGGCGCGGCCCGAAAGGGTGTCGGTGAGGGGGCCGCCGACCGCCACCTTGGCGTCGATGGTGTCGAACGTGCCGTAGGAGGCGCGCACGTCGGCGGCGAAGTCCTGCGGTCGGCTTCTTGCTGTCGAACTTGACGATGCCGGCGGGGGTGTTGCGGCCGAAGAGCGTGCCCTGCGGCCCGCGCAGGACCTCGGTGCGCTCCACGTCGAAGAGCGGCATGCCCTTGACCACCGGGTTCTCGAGCACGACCTCGTCGACCACCATGGAGACCGGCTGCGAGGCGTTGAGGTCGAAGTCGGTGTTGCCGAGCCCGCGGATGTAGAAGCGGGGGAAGGCGCGGCCGAACGAGGATTCGAGCACCAGGCTCGGCACGCGCCCGGAAAGGACCTTCACATCGGCGCCGCCGGCGCCGAGAGCGTCTCGAGCTCCTCGGCGTCGAGCGTGGTGAGCGCGAGCGGCACCTCCTGGGCCGACTCCTCGCGCTTCTGCGCCGTGACGGTGATCTCCTCGACGACGGCGGGCCGTTGGCCCGGATCCTCCGCTTCCTCCTCCTCCGCCGCGGCGGGCGCCTGCTCCGCCGGCGGCTCCTGCACCGGCGGCTCCTGCGCGAGCAGCAGGCTGCCCGAGATCGTCCAGGCGATCATCATCGCGGCGCTGCCCAGCACACGCTTCCAGTTGAAGTCGGCCATGGTTCCCCCCACCGTCAGGAAAGTTCGCGGGCATTGTAGCACCGGCGCGCACCGTGCACAGCGGCTCGGTACCGTACACGAACACACGCCGATCCACAGGAAACGGAACCGTCGTGCCCTCGGCGCTCAAGTCACTTCAGACCATAGACGAGCAGCACCGATTCTCCTTCGAAGGGAAGCGGGTGCAGCAGGGACTCGCGGGGTCCCCCGTCGAAGCTGCCCACCAACCAGATCACCTGCGGGTCGAAGGTGGAATAGGTGTCAAGGAAAGAATAGCCGGTACCGTTGGAGAGATAGACGTTCACATCGGTCCAGTCGTGGTTCCTCCCTTGAAGGATATCGGTGAGCCCGTCGCCATTGAGGTCCCCGGTCTGCCATAACACCGAACCCGAACCAGCCCCTATGTTGCCGGAGCCGAACGCCGTGGCGAAGCCGGTGCCGCTGGAGCGGTAGACAATCATCCCCAGAGCGCCTGAATTGTTGAAAGGCTGGAAGATGTCGCTGCGTCCGTCACCATCCATATCTCCCACCAGCCACGCGAAGGCGCCCGACCCCTGCCCCATGTTGCCCGAGGCAAAAGCGGTGGCGTAGCCCGTGCCGGTGGCGCGGTAGGCGATCAGCCCGAGGGTACCGTTGTTGTTCCAGGGCTGGAAGATGTCGGTGCGCCCGTCGCCGTCCATGTCGCCCGTCAGCCAGGCGCGGGCAGGAGAACCTTGCCCCATGTTGGGGTTGTTGAACCAGAGCGAATAGCCCGTACCGGTGGAGCGAAAGACCGTCAACCCGAGCCAGCCGTTGTTGTTCCACAGTTGGATCAGGTCGGTGCGCCCGTCGCCGTCCGCATCTCCGGTCCGCCAGGCCACAGCCGGCGAGCCCGCCCCCATGTTGGAGGAGGAGAACGCGGTGGTGTAGCCGGTGCCGGTGGAGCGGTAGACGATCAGCCCGAGGGTACCATTGTTGTTCCAGGGCTGGAGGATGTCCGTGAGCCCGTCGCCATCCATGTCGCCGGCCAGCCAGGCCAGCGCCCAGGGTCCCTGGCCCATGTTGCCGCTGGTGAAGGCGTTGAGGTAGCTCGTGCCCGTGGACTGATAGACGTGCATCCCGAGCGCGCCGTTGTTGTTCCAGAGATGAATGATGTCGGTGCGGCCGTCGCCGTCCATGTCGCCTGACAGCCAGCCCACCGCGGCTGTGCCGGTGCCCAGCCCCCCCAACCAGAGGACGTCGAGCACCTGGGCTCGCGCCTCCGAGGAGACCAGCACAAGCGAAGTGACCAGGAAACAGCAAATGCGATGGAGTTTCATGCAGCTCCCCTCTTGAAAGTTTGTCCTACCCTAGGCGCCAACTCGTCCATCCGCTCCGATCTCTCGCTGGATCAGCCGGAAGGCACCCGTCCCGCGCCACCTCTTTATGTTTCGATCCTCCGGAATTCCGTGCCGTTGATCGCCGCGCGGAGCGCCCTGCCGTTGACCACGTCGTCGAAGCGGATGCGGTCGGGGGCGTGCTCCTCCTCGCCGAAGCGGAAGAGATTGGAGCCGAGGGGCGCCAGGGGGTCTCCTCCCACCCAGAGGCGGCCGTTGCGCAGGAGCACCCGCAGGCTCCCTTCCCACGGGTTCTCGTTGCGGTAATGGCCGGCGTAGGCGCGCCATTCGGGCGGCGTCTCGAAAGTCCGCGGACCGGTGTAGCGCTCCCCCGCGTACCAGTCGCCGCCGTGGCTCACCTCGGCCACCGCCTCCCCGGCGCGCCCGAAGTGGAGGGGAAACAGCTCGAACGCCGGATGGGAGACGAAGAAGGCGTCCGGCGCGATCCTCTCCAGGACCACCCGCTCGCCGCCCTGCACCAGCTTCAGGAGCCCGCCTTCGGCGGCGAGCACGAGCCTGCGGCCGTCCGGCGAGGTGTACGTCCCGGCGTAGTCGGCGGCGTTGGCCACCTTGTAGGGATCGTCGGGCTCCGGCGCCGGCGGCAGCGGACGCTTTTCGGCCGCGGCCCGGAGCACCGCCAGGGCGTAGGCGGCGACCGCGTTCGGCCGGTAGCCCGCGAGAGATGCATTCACCGAGGCGAACGCTCCGAAGCCAGCGTCGAGATCGACCTGCATCGCCGAGCTGAAAGAGACCATCCCTCCCGTGTGCCGCAGCAGGGTGCGCCCTTCGACCGGCTGCACGGCGATCCCATAGCCGTAGCCGGCCCCCTCGCCGAAGCCGGGCGCCGGGATCGCCGGCCGCGCGAACAGGGCGAAGCTCTCCTCCGAAAGCAGGCGGCCCTGGGGCGTGCGCCCGCGGTTGAGGAGCATCCGCATGTAGAGCGTCATGTCGGCGGGGGTCGAAGCGATGCACCCCGCGGCGTTGTCCATCGCCAGGTAGGGGGCCTCGACGAGCGGGCCGTGGCGATGGAACGGCCGGTCGTCGTAGAGCGGCCAATAGCTCACCGGCAGGCGCGGGCGGATCTCGTGCGAGATCACCGGCTCGCTGGCGGCCATGCCGAGCGGCTGCAGGATGCGGGCGCGCAGGCTCTCGCGCAACGGCCGCCGGTCGAGCGTCTCGAGCAGCAGGCCCAGGATCTGATAACCCACGTTGCAATAATGAAAACGCTCGCCGGGCGCCGACGCGGTCCACAGCGGGATCGCGGGCAGGCTCAGCGGATTGGGCAGGCCCGATGTGTGGGTCAGGAGGTGGTGGACCGTGATCGGCGCGTACGCGCTTTCGATGCGCAGCCACGGGAGGAGCTCGCGGATGGGGCGGTCGAGGCTGAGCCGGCCCTCGTCCCGAAGCTGCAGCAGGGCGATGCCGACGAACGACTTGGTGATGGAGCCGATCTCGAAAAGGTTCTCGGGCCGCACCGGCGCTCCGGTCTTGATGTCGGCATGGCCGTAGGTGCGCACGGCGACCGCGCCCTCGCGGCCGGCGAGCCCGAGCGTCAACCCCGGCAGGCCCATCTCCCGCCGGTGGCGCTCGACGAAGGCATCGATCACCTGGATCGGGTCGGAGCCGCCGGGGGCTGGAACCGGAGAGGCTGGCTCCTGCCACCACGGCGGCCATGGGGCACCGGCGGCCCGGGTGGCCCCCAACCCGAAGGCCGTCCATGCGGTCCATCCCAAGAAACCTCGCCGGCTGATGCCTTCCATTTCGAGCCCTCCTGCTCTTCTCCACCGAGAGCCGGCATTATAGAGGCGGGGGAGCGAATCGCCGGCAGCTACCAGAGCCTTCCGGCGAGGGGTGCGACAGCGCCCGCCCCGACCGCAGGATATGTGGCGGCCCACCATTCAAGGAACGCGGACAAGCCGTCAGTGCGACTGCAAGGCCTCGGCGGGATGGACGGCGGCGGCACGGCGCGCGGGTATCCAGCTCGCGATGAACGCGACGATGAGGAGCGCTACAGGCGTCACGCTCAGCGTCACCAGATCGGTCGGACTTACGCCATAGAGCAACCCGCGCAGCAACCGCGACGTGGCGAGCGCGCACGCCGTGCCGATCGCGATGCCGACCCCTGCGAGGCGCAAGCCGTCCAGCGAGACCATGCGGCTCACGTCGGCCGGCCGGGCACCGAGCGCCATCCGGATACCCAGCTCGCGGCGGCGGGTGCTGACGCTGTACGCCAGGATGCCGTACAAGCCCACGGCTCCGAGGAGCAAGGTGACGGCGCTGGCGATCGCGAGCAGCACGAAGAGCGCGCGGGCGCGTGCCGACGCGTCGTGCACGAGCTCCCGCAGCGAGCCCTCGTCGTACGTGGGGATGGTGGGATCGAGCGTGCGTACGATCCGGCGGATAGCCGACAACGTCTCGCCCTCGCCGGCCTCGGTGCGCACGACCAGCGAGAGCGCCGGCGGCAGCGACGTGTCGGTGCCCTGCTGCCCGACGCCGACGATGGGAAAGTACACGATGTCGCTCGGCGGCTGCTCGAGCGCGTCGTAGCGCACGTCGCCCACTTCGCCGACGATGGTGTACCAGCGCCCACCGAGCGGACGAACGCGCCTGCCGAGCGGACTCGTTCCCGGCCAGTAGCGCGCCGCGAACGCACGGCTCACGATCGCTTCGTCCAGTGGACGGGTGGCGTCCTGAGCGCCGAACGTACGGCCGCGGAGCAGCGGGATGCGCAGCGCCTCGAAGTAATGGCCATCCACGTGCGCAATGGCGTGCTCGGCCCCGCCAGGCTTCGCCCGCGACCGATCGTCGTCGACCTCGATCGCCATGTCCTGAGAGTCGCCGCCGAGCGGCACCCGGTCGGTCAGCGCCACGTCCCGCGCGCCCGGGATCGCCTGCGCCTCGCGGACCCAAGCCTGGAAGAAATTCAGGCGCGGGTCGGCGGTGCCGTACCTGGCGTAGGGCAGCAGAACACGGGAGGTGACGACGCGATCGGCATCGAATCCGGGCCGCACATCCAGCAGGCGAAGCAAGCTGCGCGTCGTCAGCCCCGACAGTGTGACGAGCACGACGGCGAGCGCGATCTGTGCGACGACGAGGGCGTCGCGCGCTCGTAGAGGTGCGCGGCCGCCCGCGCGTCCGCTGCCGGCCCTTCGAAGTACCTGCGCGAGGGGCACCCGGCGCCCGCGGAGGAGCGGCAGCACGCTCACGAACAGGGCGCAGAACACGGTGATGCCCAGCGCGAACAGCAGAACCGGTGCGTCGATTTCGACCGCTTCCAATCGCGGCAGCGACAGCGCCGTTCCCGTGCTCACCACCACTCTCATGGCGGTCACCGCCAGCAGCACGCCGGCGCCACCCCCCAGGACGCTGAGAACCAGGGATTCGCTCAGCGTCAGCGCGAAGAGTCCCACGAGACCGGAGCCGAGCGCCGCGCGGACCGCGATCTCCATCTGCGCGCGCTCCGCACGCACGAGGAGCAGCCCGGCTACATTCGTGCAGGCCACGAGGAGCACGACCAGCACGCTGCCGAACACGAACCAGAGGAGCCGCGACGCTGGGCCGACGATCGAATCCCGCAGCGACTGCACGTGCGGCGCGATGCGCGCTTCCTGCCAGGTCGCCGAGGCGTCGCCCTGGACGTAGTCGCCGAGGTGGGTCAGAGCGCGCGCGAGGTCGGCGCGCGCGGCCTCGCTGGTCACGCCACGCTCCAGACGTCCAATACCGATGAGGTTGAGCGTGGCGGGACGCGTACGCGCCGGATCGAGCGCGAGCGGCAGCCAGAGCTCCACCTGGCGCGCGGGATACGCGAAGCTGGGTGGCATGATCCCGATGATCGTGCGCGGAACATCGTTCACGTCGATCTGTCGACCGAGGGCGTCGGGGTCACCGTGCAGGCGTTCCTGCCAGATGCGGTGCGACAGCACGACCACCCGAGACGCGCCAGGCCGGTCGTCTCCGGGGGCGAACGCCCTGCCGAGCGCTGGGCGAACGCCCAGGACGTCGAAGAAGCTCGCGGTGACGCGCGCGCCACGGACGCGAACGGCGGTCTGGTCCGCCTCCGAGGGGCCGAGGTCGCCGTCGTCGAATCGCCACGCGGCCACGCCGTCGAAGGCGGACGCTTCGCTCTGGTAGAGCATGACGATGGCGTCGGACAGGTCCACCGTCGCCGGGCCGGCGTCGCTGACGGTATGCGTCAGCCGCACGAGCCGATCCGGCTCCGGGTACGGCAGCGGCTCGAGCAGGATGCTGTTCACGAGGCTGAACACGGCCGTCGTCGTGCCGACGGCGAGCGCCAGCACGAGGACCACCGCTCCGGCGAAGGCCGGGACGCGCCAGAGGCGGCGCGCCGCGAACCGGAGCTCGGACCGGGCAAGGAGTTGGCGCCAGTCAGACACTTGGATATCTCTCCGAGTCAACGGGGCGTAAAGCTGGTTTTGTGTGCCCCCTTCAGGTGCCAGCCGATTCTACTACCCTATTCTCCACCGCCGGATATACTTCCTCCATGGATTCAGGCCTGATTCTCCTCCCGGATTGCGAGACGCAGGTTCGGAGATGAGCCATGATCAAGCCACAGCCCTCTTTGATGGAGGTCACGCGCACGCTTTCAAATTGCGCGAGCGCCGCGCAATTCGATTTCGGTGAAGACACAGCCATCGTTGCCGTGCAGCATATGCTTTGGCAGACGATCGATCTCTTCGAAGCCGCCGCGGCGTTGGGTGCGAAGCGCGAAAACATCTTTGCGCTCGGCAAAGTTTATTCCAACAGCCCGCTCGTGATCGGCGCGCTACGTGATCGCGGAATCACGGTCCTGCAAAGCACCACGCCTGAACCGGGAGAATTCGATAAGTACTTCCAGCACGACGTCGATCAACTGTGGGAGGTTGTCGCCCGAAGTATCGCTCATCGCGATATCAAACGCATTCTCGTGCTGGACGACGGCGGAAGATGCATCATCGGCATTCCGCCTGAGCTGCTGCGGCAATATGCTGTTTCAGGTGTCGAGCAGACGTCGCGCGGCACGTTTCTGTTCGCAGAAGAGCCGCCGCCTTTCGCGGTCATGTCATGGGCCAGAGCAGCCGTAAAGCTACAGATCGGTGGACCGCTGTTTTCTCACTGCCTGCTGGCGAAGTTGCAGAGCCATGTCCTCGGCGGCAACCTACTGACCGGCGAGAATGTCGGCATCATCGGGATGGGAAGCATCGGCACGGCGATGGCCCATTTGATCGCACGGCAACACAACCATGTGATCTTCTACGATCCCGGCCCGGGCTTGCACAGTTCTCCCTACGTGCAAGGACGAGTTACGCGGGCCGACTCTCTCGAGGAGTTGATGTCACGCTGCGAATACGTCGTTGGCTGTTCCGGCCGTCATCCGTTCAAAGATCGCTGGCCGCTGAAGCACCGGCCCGGAATAAAGCTCTTCAGCGGGTCGGGCGGTGACCACGAGTTTGGCCCGATCATCGATGACCTCAAGACAAAGCGAGACTTCAACGTCACATCCTTTGCCTGGGATATCCAATCCGACAGCGGACCCTCAGGCCCGATCTCGATAGCGTATCTCGGCTATCCGTACAACTTCGTTTCTCGCGACATCGAAGCCGTCCCGACCGGCGTGGTGCAAGTCGAGACCGGAGGCCTGCTCGCCGGTTTGATTCAGGCGCGCATTCACTTGGGCTTGTGCGAGGAGGGACGAGCGAAGAACCGCGGCCTTCATCGGATCTCGCCGGAAGTACAGCGCTTTGTCTGTGAATCGTGGCTCACAGCCATGAAGAGTCGCGGCATCGACCTGGAGCAAGTCTACGGCTATGATCCAGCGATGCTGGAAGCTGTACGTAGTCTATCGTGGTTGGCAGCGAACAGCGAGCCCCATCCATCGTCGACGTACGAACCCAACCAGGACACAGAGGCGGCAATGGCGCGCATTGTCGAGGCGAGAGCGCGTCACAACGCCGGCAGCAACGGATAGGCTGCGCAGGGTGGCCATATAGGGCCGCAGGAGCACCCCTCCCCGCGCGAGTTGGTGGATGCGTGTGCTCATCGCTTCGTCAACTTTATTTGACATATACGAATTGGACTGTAAACATTTACAGCGCTAAGGTAGTCCCCGAAGATCCTCCCGCCAAACGCTACACGGGCAGGGATGTGTGTTTTCAGTCTGCAGAGCGCCGCTCGCGGAGGCAATTAAGACTAAGAGAAGAAAGCAGCAACAAGCAAGCGATGCTGGTACGCGTCAAGGGAAGGAGTCCGAAAATGACCGACGACCACACTCTCCGGAAGGTAATGGGGGCCAGACTGATGGGCTACCGCATGGTTCTTGGGATCACTGTTCTCTTCGGCTCCATGGCTGCTACCGTCGCGAGTGGGCAGCCTCGTCCTCCCGCGGGGCCGTGCTGTTGGCCGCCGCCCTGCACCTGCTCCTGTCTTACACCACCTCTCCATATGGTGGGCTGGTGGACACTGGACGAGGAAGGGCCGGCTTTCTACGACCGGGCGCTTGGCAATACCGGCATGGGTTTCAACACGCCACCGCTGGCCGGAGGGATCAACGGCGGTGCTGTGCGATTTAATGGCGCCAGCAGCTTCATCTCGGTCACCGACGGGCCGGCCATCAACTTCGGGACCGGCGATTTCTCCATCGACCTCTGGTTGAGGACAAGCGTCAACACCAGGAGCGTGCAGTCCATACTCGACAAGCGAGCAAGTGGGACCAGGGGATATCACCTCTTTCTGTATCGGGGTTTACTTGGCCTCCAGCTGGCCGATGCCGGGGGGTTCACAAACTATATCTCCAACCTCTTCGTCGCCACTGGCAAGTGGAACCACGTCGCTGTGACGGTGGCCCGGACTGAACACGCCGGTGTCCGGTTCTATTTGAATGGCACACAAGGATCGGTGACCGGCGATCCCACACCGCACGCGGGTACTCTGAGCAATACCGTGCCGCTGATCCTGGGCGGACGTTCGTCGGCCTTTCCTGGTGGCTTCTGGCGCGGAGACCTGGATGAGATCGAGCTGTTCAACCGCGTTCTGCAGCCAGCCGAGATAGCAGCAATCTGGGGTGCCGGCACGGCAGGCAAGTGCAAATGCGCCGACCTCAAGATCACACCACGTGCTTGGTGGCGGTTCGACGAGCCGGCCGGCTCCACGGCTCTCGATGCCGGCGGGGATCCGCAGGGTCCGTTCGACGGCATGGTGGTTGGCGCTCAGCGCATCGCCTCCGGCCGAGTCGGCGGCGACCTGCTGTTCAACGGCAGCACGGATGCCGTGAGAGTGTCCAACGCAGCACCCTTGGCGCTCTCCTTCTCTCCGGGGACGACGGGAGCATTCTCGATCGACGCCTGGGTGAAGACCACGGCAGACTCGGGTCCCATCGTGACTAACGTGGGCTTCGAAGTAGTCAGCGGCTTCCTTCTTGTTCCAACCGGCTACGATTTCTCCTACTTCAACGGCCAACTCAACTTCTTTGTGGAAGCGTTCGATGCCAACGGCAATCTTACCTTTCTGGACGTGAGCTGCTCGAGCTGTCCCGCCATCAACGACGGCCAGTGGCATTTGGTCGGGGTAGCGCTCAGTTGGGGCCCCGCCGGGAGTTCGGCCACCGCCACGCTGTTCGTCGACGGAGTGCCCGTCGCTACGGCCTCGGCCACTGCTGCGCTGACAGGAAATGTGGGCGGTGAATTCCGTATTGGGTCCCGCATCGCGACTAACGCCAGCCTTCCGATTGCCACATTCTTCAAGGGCGAAATCGACGAGGTGGAGCTGTTCGATCGCGCCCTGACGCAAGCGGATTTCGCGTCCATCTTCGCTGCCGGCACCGCCGGCAAGTGTCAGCCTTGCAACCTCGCACCACGCGGGATCACGTCTTGTGGCACGCAGGGTGCGCCGGCCTGTCCCGGCGGCGAGTTCTGCGATTTCTTTGAGAAGTGCGGAACAACCAATGCCGGCGGTGTATGTGCGGTCAGGCCGCGTGTCTGCTCGACGGTCTCGGCGCCGGTCTGTGGGTGTGACAAAACTACCTATGCCAACTCTTGCGAGGCTGCCGCGCGGGGTGTTTCAATTGATCACAACGGCCCGTGCCCATGAAATATGGTAACGGGCCGGGAAAGCACCTGGCACCCGGAGAAGGAGCGCCCGGGCGGCCCCCAGGCAAGTGGGGCGCAAAAGATCACGACACCCGCTGAATGACTGGACAGGTCGTGATTTCCGCTAAGCCGGCCAGGGAAAGTGCCTGGCACTCGGTGAGGCAGGGACAGCCCGGACGCGGAGGAATGATCATAGCGCCTCCTCCAGGTTAGGCGGCACGCCGTGACTCCTCGTTGGGTTCTTTGCGAGCGCCGACACAACGAGGCGGGCGACGAGAGTGAGGAGCGCCGCGATGGCGCCAGAGGCGGCAACGTCGCTGAGAAAGTGATCGTTGACGGCTACCCGTGCGAGCGAGACGAACACGGGCAGCGGCAAGAGCCACAGTGCGAGGCGCGGGTAGAACCAGGCGATCGGAAATAGCAAGCCCCAGAAATGGGCGGCATGACCGGATGGGAAGGACGAGCCGTGATCTTGGAACCACTGGCCATCCCAGGGGCCTGCCGCGAGAACCTCGAACGGCCGCAGGCGTGGGAGGACTCCCTTGAGGATGCCGACGGTCAGGCGAGTGGCCAGCTGCACTACGGCGACTACCGCCAGAGCGCGGGCCGTAGCCCGGTGGCGGGTGATGAAGAATGCGAGCGACACGAGTAGGAGAGCGAATCCGGTCGCCCACTTCGAAAGCGGGAAGCCGAACAGCAGTTCGAGCCAGTGGGTGCCGGCGGACCAGATAGGCCATTGCTGGTAGCTGTTGACCGTCTGAGCGATTACGCGGTCCAAACCGAGGAAGCCAAACAGGGCTACGAGGGCGAAGCCGATGACCGCAAGAGACAGGCGATTGACATTCATGGACCGCCCTACGTCTCTGAGAGGCGGTGAGTTTCAACCGCTGGCTCCCGTGCCGCTTGACGCGCTTTTGGCCCCGCACCAACGATATTCCGAACCTGTTGGGGCGCCACGAGGTCATCGCCTTGACCGCCATCCTCGCTTGAGGACATACTCGTTCACCCCTATGACCAACGCTGGAATCCGTTGCCCCCGGGTCCTCCTCGCCGCCACGCTCGCGTGCTTCACGGCGCTGTGCGGCCAGGCTGCCGGAGCTGCCGAGCCCGCGCCGCCGGCGGGCTCCGACGCCGTCCTCGAAAAGATCCGCGAGATCCTCCGCGAGGATCGCGGCGACTCCGCATGGGGTGCCGAGCCACCCGCGGCAGAGATCGCCTCACGCGGCGAGCCGTTCGCCGCCACCATCTTGAGCGGAGCCGGTCACGCGATGGTCCTGGTCGGCTCGGACGGGCAACCGAAGGGCTCTCACTTGCGGCTGCTGCACGTGCGTGTGGAGGGCGCTCGCGCGTCGGCGAGCGAATGCGCGCTACGACTCGGGGAGGATAAGGATCGTTCCTGCCCGCCGGCGCCACCCGCGCTCGTGGACTGCGCGACCTGGAGCGTGCCCGCCGACGCCGCGCGCGCCGCGATGCTGGCGGCTCGCACGGCGCTCTTCGTCCGCGTCTACGAGAAGAAGTTCATCTCCGATCCGTACGAGGAGCACGAGGACGGCGCGGTGCCCGGAGGAGTCGTCGGTGGTGTCCTCGGGGGGTCGAGCGCCAATTTCGTCGCCGTGGCGAACGTAATCGAGTCGGGCGAGCACCCTATCCGCGTGTCGGAGACATGGGCCGGGTACGTGTCCGGCAGCGACGTCGGCCGTTACGCCCGCGCCGTCGCGGCGACCAGGATCCTGCGCGAGGCCTTCCCGCGCCCGAGCGACGCGCCGGCCTCGGCTCCACCGCCCGCCATCCATGCCGAGTTCTCGCGTCTCTTCGACAGGTTGCCTCTCGACGAGAAATTCTGGTGGTGGGTGCGCGAACGCATGGTGCTGATGGCCGCGACTCTCGGGCTGCCGGCCGATCTCGAGCGGCTCAAGGGATATCTGAACCCCCAGAGCAAGGGCCCGAGCGAGCTGCGCACCCGCGCCTACGCGCTCGAGGCGTTGGCCCGGCGCACGCGACGCGACACGCGCTGTGACGGCGGCCGCCGCCTCGCCGACGACGCCGCGGCCGCCGCCTGGGCCGCGGCCCGAACCCACTGAGCCCCCCTACGACGTGGGGTCATTGAGGACCTTTCGCCGCACCGGACACTGGGTCTGATACTCCGTCCCGATCGCTGGCCGGTCGAGGCCATGCCCCACAGTATTTAAAGATGAGCCCATCTCCGCGTGCCTCTCCGCGTGCCAGGCACATTCCCCGGCACTTTCCAGCAGATCTTCGACGCTACGAATGTTCCTCCGACATTTCGGCAAAGATCGAAGAGTAGCCTTCCCCCCCCTCCGCAAACCCTTATAGTTCTAGGCTCTTTCAGATTGGACACCCCGTTTACGTCTTTATAGGGGTATGGGAAGAGATCTGCGCTATGTGCCCGAAGGGGGAGCCCTGGTCGAAGTCACCTGCCGGACCGTCCAGGGCCGGTACCTGTTCCGCCCCAGCCCCGAGATCAACGAGATCATCCACGGCATTCTTGGCTACGCCCAGGGCCTGCACAAGGTCCGGATCTGCCTGGTCTCGGTGCTCTCCTCGCATTACCACCTGCTGCTCGACGTCGACAACGTCCAGCAGCTCTCGAAGTTCATGCATTTCGTCAACTCCCGCCTCTCCAAGGAGGTCAACCGCCTGACCGGCTGGTCGGGACCGGTCTTCGCCGAGCGGTACACGGCGATCCTGGTCACGGACGAAGAGAAGGCCCAGGTGGCGCGGTTCCGGTACATCCTGTCCAACGGCACCAAGGAAGACCTCGTCGAAAAGCCCCAGGACTGGCCGGGAGTGCATTCGCTCCATTGCCTCCTGGACGGCGTGCCGATGACAGGCTACCTCTTCAACCGGACCCAGGAGCACGTCGCCCGGCGTAGGGGGGAGACCTTCGAGCGGTACACCTACGCCACGGAAGCCACCGTTCACCTCTCACCGCTTCCCTGCTGGAGACACCTCTCGTCCGATCAGTACCGTGAGTGCGTCGCCGCGCTGGCGGGGGACATCCAGCGGGAGGCCGCCGTGACAAGAAAGGCCTCGGGTACGGAGGTCCTTGGACCCGAGGCCGTGACCTCGACCGACCCTGAGTATCGGCCCAAGACACTCGCCCGCTCGCCGGCCCCGCGCTTCCACGCCGCCACGCGGGACGCCTGGATCCTGCTCTGGGAGTCCTACTCCCAATTCGTAGCTGCCTTCCGGACCGCCGCCGCCAAGCTCAAAGCCGGCGACCGAGCCTCGCCCTTCCCCGCCGGAAGCTTCCCGCCGGCCCTCCCGTACGTGAGCGCCTGAGGACGATCAAAGGACGATCGACCCGACAAGGGAGATTCGAGGGAGAGGTGTGTCCGGAACCCGAAAAATCAGGGGATCTTAGAGGCTCGGCGAGTCAAAGAGGGGGGGATAAGGGACGCGTGGGGATTTATCAGTGCTCAGGGACAAAATTGAGAAGGATGTGAGGTCATCGAAGCCGTTCGAGGCCGCGTCCCACAGTATTTGAAGGAAATCCCCTTCCCCGCGTGCCAGGCACATTCTCCGCCAAGTTGCTGTGTGGGCATCCCCCACCCGCTCCCCGCCTGGAACGACCTTCCCGTCTCCACCTTGGGGAGAGATCCCTTTGACAATCACGCGGGATGCTCACGCTAAGGGGAATTATCACGAGCATCCGGGGTTGTGCCAGGCGAGGCGGATCGGGTAGGGTGAACGCCTCCCGAAAAGCCTTGGGGGCAGTCAGGGATTCAAGCAAAGGAGATGGTGATGTACGGATGGTCTCGTAAAACGGTGAAATCTCTCTTCGGTGTAGGGGCTCTCGTCGCGCTGGCGCTCGCTCTGCCGCCCTCTGCGGAAGCAGATGAGTTCTGGTGCGATCAGGGCGTATTGTACCAACTGGATGACTTTGGTGACCTGTATTGGGGGACTTCGTACACTGAGGGTAACATGACGATTAGCTGCGTAGGCAGCCGTGTCAAGACCGTATACCGCTTGGATTAAACCGATCCTAGTCGTCAGAAGCCGCTAGTAGCCCTCGGAACCGGGCGCCCTCCCGTCCGCATCCCCTGTCCCGGTGTCTCGCCGGCGCGACGGATGTTGGGGGGGCGTCCATGCCCCACTTGCTGTCCTGGGAAGAGATCCCGTCGCCTTATGCCTACTCAATTCGCTCTCGCATCGCTTTGCTCGCTCTGCTCCTCAGCCTGGGAGGCACCCCCCTCGGGAGAATAGAGCGGCCCGCCGGCGTCCGTCGAGCCGGCGAGTGCGCCGGGACTGGATCGCGCGTCCCGGAGAGGCGACATCCACAGGCGGCGTCCCTCTCGGCCGCCGCCCCTCCAAGATGAAGAAGACGGGACCGAGCGGAGCGCCCGAAGGGCAGACCGCTCGGCGATCTTACTTCTTCTCTCTACTCGCCCAAAGAGGTGTTAGCGGGATCAGAGGCAGTCAAAATTCGTATAGGGGCAGTCTTCCGTCGGTGGCATCCAAGTGCACTGAAAGGTGCTCCTCACGTGAAGGTCTGAGCAGACTGCGCTCTCGCAGCCATTGGATGGTGTCGAGCAGAAGGTGCCGGTATCCCCTCGCAGCTCCCATTTCACAAACCCTGAGCCGAAGGGGTCTAGCAGGTCGGCGACGACTGGATTCCCGGCCACCAGGTGGGCAGTTACCGGGAAATTGTCCCGATAGATCGTCCCGATGACGTCCTTCGGACACGAGCCGCCCCAAGTCCAACTGACCCATCCCGACACGCATCTCCGCGTGCCAGGCACATTCCCCAGCCGAAGCGGCGATCGGCGCCTCGGTGGAGCTCGCCGGCGGCTGGCTACGGCCCCGGGCCGCCTCACGTGAAAACGCGCTGCCTCACGTGACGACGGGCTGTCTCACTTGAAAACGGCCTGCCGGGAATGAAAACGGACTGCCGGGCGTGACGACGGACTGCCTCACGTGAAAACGCGCCGCCTCACATGACGACGGACTGTCCCACTTGAAAACGGGCCGCCGGGAATGAAAACGGACTGCCAGGCGTGACGACGGACTGCCTCACTGTGAAAACGCGCTGCCTCACGTGACGACGGGCTGTCCCACTTGAAAACGGCCTGCCGGGAATGAAAACGGACTGCCGGGCGTGACGACGGACTGCCTCACGTGAAAACGCGCCGCCTCACGTGACGACGGACTGTCCCACTTGAAAACGGACTGCCGGGAATGAAAACGGACTGCCGGGCGTGACGACGGACTGCCTCACGTGAAAACGCGCCGCCTCACATGACGACGGACTGTCTCAAGGCCGGCGACCGCGCCGCCCCCTTCCCACGCGGCAGTTTCCCGCCCGCGCTCCCCTACGTGACTGCCTGAGACCTCTGAGATCAAGACGATCTCAGGGGAGAAGTGTGTCTTGAACCGGCGAGACCGCCGGATACGAGCGCCTGTGGCGTCAAGATGAACCGTTGCGGCTGGCCTTCAGGGCTGGAAGACTGAACTTGGCGGATGTCCAACGACCGCCGTCCTCTTCGAGGCGGCTCGAGATCCCGGTCAGGAGGCGGAGGCGGTCGGTGAGCGCCTCCGCTTCCTGCGGGCTCGCGGTCCAGAAAGGACTGGGCCGGCCGCTGAAGATGTCGACCTCGACGCGCATCCCATCACCTCGAGGACCCATCGCAGGGCCAGCCCATCCGGATTACAGAATCACCACGTTCGACGGTGAATAGAAATAGCCGCAGAAAACCGTGTAGCCCCCGCGGTTTGCGGTCTCCGGGTTGTAGATCACCCAACCGCTGTTGTCGGTGTTGCGGGCCGCCGTCGAGCCCGGCTTGTGCCCCCAGAACTCGTTATTTCCCGAACCGTTGTGGCGGCGGTACCAGTGGTAGTCGTAATTCGGCCAGATCACCAGGGCCATGCGATCCCGCGGTGCCAGATGGGAGGCGCCGCAGTTGGGATCAGCCAGATTGTTGTCGCTGACCGCCCCGTTGGCCACCGTGGAGCATTGCATGATCGACGTACCCGCCCCGGTCGCCCGGCCGGGCTGGGCGAAGGTGTCGGTGCGCCGATTGGTGGCGTAGTTGTAGCAGTTGTTGTACGGTCGGACATTGCTCGCATTCCAGTAGGTGGGATTAAAGCCCGAAGCCTCGTACAGGCATGCGCCCTGGGTGTAGGTGGTCCAACCGTAGATGACGTCGTTGTTCCCGCCGAGCTGATTGGCGGCTTTCTCGACCGGCGCGGTCGGCGAAGGGCTTGACAGGTCGACCGGCGCGGCGGCTCCGTCCAGCGGGACGTTATTGAGCTCCTGCCGCACCAGCGTCTCCAGATCCAGCCCCTCGAACGCCTTGCGGTCGGCCTCGCCATGGGCGGGCAGGACCGTCGCCCTTCCCAGGCTCGCGATCAGATGCTCGGCGATCTCGAGGCCGCGGGATTCCTGCTTGCTGAACCCGCCGGCCAAGCGAATCCTCCAGGGAAGTTTGTCTTCTCCCTCGATCTCGAGCAACAACCCGCGGAAGCCCAGGACGCCACGATCCTGGTCCGCCGGGGAGATGACTCCTGGCTCGGCAGAGATCTGACGCAGAACTTCTTTCGCCAAGGGCTCGTCGAGAATCCAGACGGGATTGGGGCGCCCGGAGAAAATGTCGATCGTGACTCGTACCATGAGGCGCTTCCGGCGTAGGGGTTTGTTGCTTGGGTCGGCTCCTGCCAACAACTGCGCCCCTCCTCCGGACAACCCGGCCAGCGCGCCGACCGCAACCGCACCCGCGGTGCCGAGAAAGCGACGACGATCAATCTCGGTCTTTTTCACCTCAGGTTGGTTCGAAAGAGTCTCGTCATTCTTGTCTTTCATAGCTCCTCCTCAAAGGGTGGTGGATTCCATCCCCTTTTCAAGATGTAGCTGACTGCATGCGGCCGGGACGGCCGGCCGGCGCAGCCGGACCGGGCTGTCCGGGGAGACCACCACCCCGAACGGACGAAGGGCTCGGCGCCCATTCATCCATCTTTCAACATATACTGGTGCTCGCAACAGGAGAAGGGGGACAGGCGTGAAGGAACAGATCTACCGATTGCTTGGAGCCTTGCGGCCCGGTACGACCTGCACACGCCGCCCGGGGCCGATCGGCCCAGCCATGAATTCGTCCTCGAGGAGCTGCGCCGTTTCGGACCCGCCGCGCGGGTCCTCGACCTGCGCCGCGGCACCGGCGCCCTGGTGAAGCACCTCCGGGAGGCGGGTCTGGACGCCTGTGGGATCGACGTTTCACCCGAGATGATCCCCGTCGCGGAACGGCGGCTCGGCCCCGGTGTCGTGCGGGTCCAGCGGCTTCAGGATCTCGAGGGACGGGAAGAGTACGACGCCGTCGTCTCCCTCTCCTTCCCGTTCAACTACTGCGCCAGAGTCTCCGAGGCCCGAGAGGCCTTTACGGGCATTTCATCGTGCTCTGCGGTCGGGCGGGCTCCTCCTCCTGCAGGTGGCGCACGCCGCAAATGCCCCCGACCGACTCATCGAAACTGGGAACCGGGTCCGATTCGGGGCCAGGGAAAGCGCCTGGCACTCGGTGAGGCAGGGGCCGCCCGGACGCAGGCCGGTCGAGGCCATGCATTGAGGGGGATGTGAGGTCATCGAGGCCGTTCGGGGCCGCGTCGCACAGTATATGAAGGTAAGCCCCTCCCCGCGTGCCAGGCACTTTCCCAGCGGGCTCCTCCTCCTGCAGGTGGCGCACGCCGCAAATGCCCCCGACCGACTCATCGAAACTGGGAACCGGGTCCGATTCGGGGCCAGGGAAAGCGCCTGGCACTCGGTAAGGCAGGGACCGCCCGGACGCAGGCCGGTCGAGGCCATGCATTGAGGGGGATGTGAGGTCATCGAGGCCGTTCGGGGCCGCGTCGCACAGTATATGAAGGTAAGCCCCTCCCCGCGTGCCAGGCACATTCCCTGAGGAAATCGTCAGGCCGGGTGGCAAACCGCGGCACAAGTTCTAGGGCATCACGATACTCGGATGCTCGGATCTTGGTCATAATCTGACGAATCTCTTCGTCCAACTGCAGCTTAGTCGTGCCTACGGGGTTGGCGGAAATAAAGAGTACTTTGACCTTATTCATATCCATCATATCTCAGGCTGGTTATTCTACGACTATATCGTAAGAAATTGAACCACCTGCAGAGACTCAATTAGCAACTTGCCTCGGCATAGGGCCTAACGACAGCGTTCAGCCGCCGACTCGCTGAAGGCTAGGCCGGTCGGCTGCAGCGTGTGGTTAGCCACTACGCCCACACCTGACTCCCGTATATCGCATCATAATCGTTCACCTTTACCGGCTCGATTCCAATGCCCTTCAGGAAAAAGAGCTTCCCCTCTCGCTCAGAATCGGATGCATATATGTACCAAGCTCTGTGACTACGATTGGAGAACTTCTTAAAGTACCTCGCTCTCTCAATCAGTAGCCACCTCAAAAACACTTCGCTTTCTTCAAGAGAGAGCCCGAAGATCAACAATGGCTTGTTAAATACGATGTGGACCCAACTGTTGGCTCCCGCCCAGTTGTTTACGTCCTTGCCTTGAAAAAGCCTCTTCTCTTCCTCACCCTTGTGAATCCATCTGCGTACTCTCTCTACCGAGCCCATGTAGTGCGTGAGACCGAGGCGAACGCTTCGACGGTACTTTTGCATCCCGTTGACGTGCCAGATGCCAAAGCCTGCATTGGGTAGGATTACGGGGGCGTCACCGTAGTATCTCTCCCATGGATAGTAGTCCGTGAATTTCGGAGATGGTCCGGCGAGTAATCGGCACGATCCTGCGCGCGACAGAATATCGTCGAAATTCGTAGTGAGTATTGGAACTTGGTGCCGTCTCGCCCACCCCACTACATGCTCATGGTGGGGATAGACTTGCCACTCCTTCATACTTGCGCAGAAATCCTTCTGGAAAGATATTTCTCGCGGCGTCGGTGCGGGTGTTGCTGGCTTCTTTAGCTCAAGTAGATCGTAAAATTCCGTCAGCGTTATTCCCTCAGGTATCGCGTTGCCCACAGGAATATGATGCTTGGCAGCGAGCTGTAATAGCAACGCCTCCCACGAGTTCGTCTGATCTGCGCTCCCATATCTATTGATCCCGTTGCCAATTACAAGCGCCACATTGCTACTGTTCTGCACAAGAAGTTGACGAAGTGTCATTGTTCTCGCCTCTGATGGCTAACGCGTGGGTAGTGAGCGGCGAGACCGCGCTGTTTGCGGTTTCGTCCGCTCAACTGCCGGGGTTGGCTGCATCCTCACGATGGGTTCACCATGACCTGCCTTCGCTGAGCCGCTGTGACTGCCTCATGAAGGTCAGGCGGGAGAGAGAACACCCTAACCGTAACACCAAAATCACTACAGACTGTCGCAAGCCAAGAACTGCCGCTTACACACTGAGCCGCCGCCTGATCCGCAAAGCAGAGGATCTTCTGCCAGGGCCCGGGATGACGCTTTTCGACCGCAATCAGCTTGAGGAGATCCTTGGCGATCTTATGCGGCTGACCTCCGTGGGTGGGACCAATATGGGCATAGACCTCGCACAGGATACGGTGTTCCTGATTGAATCCGTCGATGTTGACGCGTACCCCCTTTTTTAATTCTATCGGCATGGGCTGTAGCACCACTCCGAGATCTGCCGCCAGTTGACGGATGAGTTCGTCCTCGGCCCTGCTCTGCTCACTAGAGTCCGATAAATGTGCCATCCTGCTCCTTATGCAGCCTACGTTTCTACCGACACCTCTACCCGCCTCCCATCATCCATACCACTCACCCAGTGCAGATCTCAGAAAGCAAACGGCGATAGCTATTCATCTATCTATAGCTCTTGCAGCAACTTACGCCAATCCTACGCCGTCTCAGCAATCTCGTCAAATCCTTAATGCGGACGTGTAAGCGTCCCCAAACGGGAAGGACGGCGATGCGTGCTTACACGTACGGCTGGTCCTCCCCGAACACGCCAAGTTCTTGATCCTCTTGAGGCTGGAAGATCAGCAGTTTCCAAGCCTAAAGTGTAAGCAGCCATCAAGAGGGGTCCGGGCACGCTACGAGTCCTCGCTCACAAGGTAAGTACGTCCGCCCTTCGAGGTGGGGCAACCATAAGTCATTGATCCGCAAGAAGCTCGGCTCAGAGCGAAATCATGATCGAGCTGTTTACACGTTTGAAAGGTCAACGTGTAAGCAGCCTAGAGAAGGTCCGCCGGGCTCTGCACTCCCCGACCGCCGCGAGGCTCTCCCGGCCCTTCAGGCCGCAAAGAGGGGCGGACGTGATTGGTACCCAGGGCATCGGCCTTCGGCCTCAGCCCCGGGCTAGGCTCTCCCGGCCCGTTGGGCCGGCCTCGACTTCTGCTACATCTGGCGGGCCGACGGAGCGGACGGCAATCCGTCGTACGCCTCGACGGAGTGGCGGAGCATACGACGGGCTGTCGCACGCTTACAACGAGCTGCCGGAGCGTACGATGGACTGCCTGAACATACGACGAGCTGACGGAGTGTACGGCGGGCCATCGTAAGCTTAAAACGAGCTGGCGGAGTGTACGGCGGACTGCCGGAGCGTACGGCGGACTAGCGTACGCATAAAACGGACTGCCGGAGCGTACGGTGGACTATCTGAGCGTGCGGCGGGCTGGCGGAGCGTACGGCAGGCCGTCGTACGCTTAAAACGGGCTGGCGGAGCGTACGGCGGGCTGCCTGAGCGTGCGGCGGACTGGCGTACGCATAAAACGGACTGCCGGAGCGTACGGTGGACTATCTGAGCGTGCGGCGGGCTGGCGGAGCGTACGACGGACTGTCGCACGCTCAGGCAGATCGTCACGGGCCGGTTCGGACCGGCGCGCCCCGGCCTACTTCCGCCGGTTCGCCTGCAGGATCCGCTTGCGCAGGCGGAAGCTGGTCGGGCGTGACCTCGACCAGCTCGTCCTCGTGGATGAACTCCAGCGCCTGCTCCAGGTTCATCAACCGCGGCGGGACCAGGCGGATCATGTCGTCCGAGCCGGAGGCGCGCATGTTGGTGAGCTTCTTTTCCTTGGTGATGTTGACGTCGAGGTCGTTGCCGCGGGCGTGCTCGCCCACGACCATGCCCTCGTAGACCTCCTCGCCCGGCGCGACGAACAGCTCGCCGCGCGGCTGCAGGTTCTCGATGGCGTAGGCGGTGGTCCGGCCCGAGCGGTCGGACGACCAGCGCGCCGGTGAGCCGGTGCGGCGATGTCCCCCTGCCAGGGCTCCCAGCCGTCGAACAGGTGGTTCATGATGCCCGTGCCCCTGGTGTCGGTCAGGAACTCGGAGCGGAAGCCGATCAGGCCGCGCGAGGGGATGCGGAACTCCATGCGCACCCGCCCCGAGCCGTGGTTGATCATCTTCATCATGCGGCCCTTGCGCGCGCCCATCTTCTGGGTCACCACGCCGATGAAGTCCTCCGGGCAGTCGATCACCAGCATCTCCATCGGCTCGTGGATCTGCGCCGTCGATGCGGCGGGTGATCACCTCGGGCTTGCCCACCGACAGCTCGTAGCCCTCGCGGCGCATCATCTCGATCAGGATCGCGAGCTGCAGCTCGCCGCGGCCGGAGACCTTGAAGGCCTCCGGCGTGTCGGTCGGCTCGACGCGGATCGAGACGTTGATCAGCGACTCCTTGCTCGAGCCGCTCCTTGAGCTTGCGCGAGGTGACGTGCTTGCCCTCGCGGCCGGAGAACGGCGAGTCGTTGATCGAGAAGACCATCGAGATCGTCGGCTCGTCGATCTGGATCGGCGGCAGCGGCGACGGCGTCCTCGCGGTCGGAGATGGTCTCGCCGATGTTGACCTCCTCGATGCCCGCGACCGCCACGATGTCGCCCGGGCCCGGCCTCGGCGATCTCCACCCGCTCGAGCCCGTCGTAGCCGTAGAGCACGCTGACCTTGACCGGGCACGCACCGTGCCGTCGAGGCGGCAGAGCGCCACCTCCTGGCCCTTGCGGATCTGGCCGTTGAACACCCGGCCGATCGCCAGCCGGCCGACGTAGTCGTCGTAGTCCAGGGTGATGAGCAGGAGCTGCAGCGGCGATCGCCGGGTCGAACACGCGGCGGCCGGCACCGAGCGCACGATCTCCTCGAACAGCGGCTCCAGCGTCTCGTCCGTCCCGTCCAGCTCGCGCCGGCACAGGCCCGCGCGGGCGTTGCAGTAGAGCACCGGGAACTCGAGCTGCTCCTCGGTGGCGTCGAGGTCGATGAAGAGGTCGTAGACCTCGTTGAGCACCTCGCCGACGCGGGCGTCCGGGCGGTCGATCTTGTTGATCACCACGATCGGCGGCAGGCCCGGCCTCCAGCGCCTTGCGCAGCACGAAGCGGGTCTGCGGCAGCGGGCCTTCGCTGGCGTCGACCAGCAGCAGGACGCCGTCGACCATCTTCAGGGTGCGCTCGACCTCGCCGCCGAAGTCGGCGTGGCCGGGGGTGTCGACGATGTTGATCCGCGTGCCGCGGTAGTTGATGGCCGTGTTCTTGGCCATGATGGTGATGCCCTTCTCGCGCTCGAGGTCGATCGAGTCCATCACCCGCTCGGTCACGTGCTCGTTGTCGCGGAAGATGCCGCTCTGCCAGAGCATGGCGTCGACCAGCGTGGTCTTGCCGTGGTCGACGTGGGCGATGATGGCGAGGTTGCGGATGTCGTCTCTAGTCAGACTCAAGGCGGTGCTCTCTTCTGTGGAATTGAGAATCGGGGATGGAAAGACTTGCTCCGCCCAGGAGGGCGGGGCCGGGGAGGATAGCACAGGTGGCCTTCCCCGCGCCCCAGCCGGCAACGGACCGCCCCTACGCCACCCCCAACTTCCGCAGCGCCCGCACCGCCTTGCGGACCGTCTCCACCTCCTGGGGCTCGAAGTACGGCATGTCGCAGCGGTTGCACACCCAGGCCGGGACCTGCTCCCAGGCCAGCTTGTAGCCTTCGCGGTCCACCCGGACCGGCGCCGTCCCCCGGTGGACCGGCCCCTGGCAGCGCAGGCAGCGCATGGGCAGCGCCTCCGGGGCGGAGCGGATCCGCGTCGTCTGCCCGATGGGCAGGGTCTCGTCCAGATCGATGGGGGAAGCCACCCGCCGCGGACCGGAAGCGGGGTGGACGGAAGCAGGGAGCGCTGAGCCGATCTTCATCACCATGGAAGAACCTCTCTGCTGGCTAAGAGACTGCAACGACGGGTCAGAATCTGTGCAATTTGCTTGCCTGAAATCCGGGTGTAGGATCGATCCGATGATCCGCAACGCCTCTTCCGCCCTCCCGCTCCTCCTCGCCGTTCCGGCCCTCGCCGCCGACCTCCCCCGCGGCCAGGTCATCTCCAAGCTCGTCTCCGCCGCCGCCCCGGACCGCTCCTACGCCCTCTACCTCCCCAAGAACTACACCCCCGAGCGCTCCTGGCCCGTCGTCTATGTCTTCGACTCCCGGGGGATCGACACCGGCCGCGAGATGATCGAGCTGTTCACCGCCGGGGCCGAGCGCTTCGGCGTCATCGTCGCCAGCGCCAACGAGTCCTCCAACGTCGTCGCCATGGACGAGAACTTCCGGTCCCTGAGCGCGATGTGGGCCGACACCCACGCCCGGCTGGCGATCGACGACCGGCGCGTCTACGGCTTCGGCTTCTCCGGCATGAGCCGCTTCGTCATCACGGCGGTCCTGCGCGCTCCGGGGACCCTGGCCGGCGTCGTGGGCGCCAGCGGCGGCTATCCCCTGGGCAACCCGCCGTCCAAGGCGACGCCGTTCCCCTTCTTCGGCATGGTCGGGGACAAGGACTTCAACTACTACGAGATGCTCGACACCGAATCGCGCCTCGCCGCCGCCGGCCTCCCCCATCGCGTCGAGGTCTACGACGGCAGCCATCAATGGCCGCCGGACGAGCTGGTCACCCGCGCCCTGGGGTGGCTGGAGCTTCAGGCCATGAAGTCCGGTACGCGTCCGAAAGATCCGGCGCTGATCGACGCGCTCTGGGACGAGGACCTCGCCCGCGCCGGGGCGCTCCAGGCCGAGGGGAGGCTCTGGCGGTCCTGGCGGGCGTACCGCGCCGCCGAGTCCACCTTCTCAGGATTGCGGGACGTCTCCGAGGTCGCCAAGAAGACGGCCGAGCTGGCCGCGACCGAGGCCCTCCGGCGCGACCTCAAGGAACGGGAGGCGCGGGATCGCCGCGACCGCGAGTACCTGGAGCGGGCGCCGCGCGTCTTCAATGGCGTCCCCACCGAGCTGCGGCCCGACACCCTGAGCACGCTCCTCACCGACCTCCAGATCCCCGACCTCCAGCGCAAGGCGAAGTCCCAGGACCCCGAGGACCGCCTCTCCGCCGAGCGTCTCCTCTACGCCGTCTACATCCAGACCGGCCTCTACCTCCCGCGCTCCCTGATGGAGAAGAAGCAGTGGGACCGCGCCATCCTCTTCCTCCAGGCCGCCGCCGAGATCCAGCCGGACAGCCCGCGCATCCCCTACCGCCTCGCCACGGCCTGGGCCGGCAAAGGCAACCGCAAGAAGGCGTTGGAGTCCCTGAAGAAGGCGCTGGAGATGAAGGGCACGGACCGCGCCGAGATCGAGAGCGATCCGGCGCTGGCTTCGCTGCGGGAGGACCCGGAGTACAGGAAGATGGTGGAGGCCCTCCCGAACCCTCACCCCTAGCCCCTCTCCCGACCCCTCCCTCCCTCCCTCACCGGGAGAGGGGAAGGGTTTGTCTGGTTTGCTCTCCCCTCCTCTCCCGGTGAGGGAGGGAGGGAGGGGTCGGGAGAGGAGGGGCCGGGGGTGGTGAGGGCCTACCGGACCGACTCTTCCGCCCCGATCGAGAAGATCCGCTCCAGGTCGTACCGGGAGAACGCGCGGAAGGCGATCAGGGTCTCCGACCGGATGATGCCTTCGATCTTCAGCATCTGGCGGGTGACCGCCTCGGCGATGCCCTCGGGATCCCGGACCCGGGCGATGGCCACCAGGTCGTACTGCCCGGCTACCGAATAGACCTCGGTGATCCCCGTCAGGTCCACCAGCTTCTCCGCCACCTCATTGATCCTGTCCTTCTCGACCACCAGCAGAATGACGGCGCTGACCATCGGATCGCTCCTCCTGGGAGATGAAAGAAAGGAGCTTCGCTCCCCCCGGTAACTCTACATCACGGCGGGCCCGCTGATCCGGCGAGGATATGGCTGCGATACTCTACGGGCTCATGGGAATCCCGTCCGACGTCCTCCCCGAGCCTCTCTTCACGCGCGCCCTCGCTCTGCTGACGGAGCTGACCTCCATCTCCTCCCCCAGCGGCGATTCCCCGGGGCTGGAACGGATGGCCCAGCGCTTCGGTCATGCCCTGCGGGAGCGCGGCCTCGCCGTGGAGATCCGGGACGAGCCCTCCGACGGCGGGCAGCTCCTGCCGATCCTCTACGCCCGGGGTCCGCGGACCGACGAGGGCCATCTCCTCCTGATCGGCCACCTCGACACCGTCCTGCCGGCGGCGGAGCCGCGCCTCGACGGCGACCGCCTCGTCGCCACCGGGGCCATCGACATGAAGGGGGGGCTCGTCACGCTCCTGGGAGCCCTGGACCTCCTCCGCCACCGCGGCCAGTCTCCCCCGCCGGACCTGCTGCTGGTGGCCGTCCCCGACGAAGAGGTGGGCGGCACGCTCTCCAAGGCCGCCATAAAGCGCTGGGGAGAGACCGCCCGCGCCCTCTGGGTCCTGGAGCCCGGCGAGACCATCGGCGACGCCGAGACCATCGTGGCCGGCCGCCGTGGGATGTTCCAGTGGCGCCTGGACGTGCGGGGCCAGGCCGCCCACTCCGGCCTCCACTATTGGGACGGCCGCTCCGCCCTCGCCGCCGCCGCCCGCTGGGTCACGGAAGCCGAAGCCCTCGCCCAGCGCGATGGCGGTCCGACCATCAACGCCGGCCGCCTCGTGGCCGGGGACACCACCTTCGTGGACGATCTCGCCGGCTCCTACGCCCTCCTGGGCACCGAGCGCCAGCTCAACGTCGTGCCGGACCGCGCCGTGGCCGAAGGCGAGGCCCGCTTTCTGCGCGCCGACCAGAGCGCCGGCCTGGCCCGCCGTCTGGAGACCCTGGCCCGCGACGTCGCCGTCGCCACCGGCACCGAGATCTCCTTCGCCACGGACAACTTCATCCAGCCCGTCGATCCCAAGGGACCCCACCGCGACGTCAGCCACCGCGCCGCCGCCCTGGCCACCGAGCGCGGCTGGAAGCTGGAGGTCGAAGAAGAGCGCGGCGGCATCTCCTTCCCCAATTTCCTCCCTGATCCCAACCGCATCCCTGTTTTAGATGGTTTAGGACCGGTGGGCGGGGGGATGCATACGCGGGAGGAGTTCGTGGACCTGGTGTCCTTGAGGCGGCGGATCGTGTTGCTGGCGGATTTGTTGGCGGAGGATGGGGCGCGGATTCGCTAGACGGGACAGAGATTTAAAAAAGGTTTTGAAGAACGGCTCCGGAACGTCCCCGAGACGACGACTCGTCTCTACCGCCTTCCCGGCAGGTCCCCCCCGCTCATGGGGTCAACGCTAAAAAAAAGCGGGAGCCTCCGCGTTCAAACAGAGGCTCCCGAGAGGAGAGTACAACCCGTGTTGTACCGGTTCGCCCCCTATACGGGGGGCCGGAGAGGAATGTTTCGGGTGGGTGTTAACCATCTTGGATCTATGCGGGTTGTACCGTGCGGAACCCGAAAGGAGATCCGGACCATGCTTTCAAAAATAGCGATACGGCTGTCTACCGGCGCCACACCGGCGCCCACGGAGTGAGAATTCCATGGACCACAGAATTTTCAATCTGTTCGTGGGGGGCGCGGGCCTGCTGTTCCTGGTCTGGCTCTCCTACCTCTCCGCGCAATGGGCGCGGCGGACCGCCGAGATGCGGCACGAGCTCCGGATGCGGGTGCTGGAGCGCTTCAGCTCCGAGGAGATGGTCTCCATCCTTCAGTCCGAGGGGGGACGGGCGTGGATGGCGGACGTCCTCGCCGGCCGCCCTGAAGTGGACCTGCTGACCGGCAGCCTGAAGCAGGCCATTCTCCTGACCTTTATCGGTCTGGCGCTCGGGATCGGCTCGGCCGTCACGGAGACGGAGGTCCTCGCGGCCATCTCCTTCCTGGTGATGGCGGGCGCCGCGGCCCTCTGGGTGGCCACCTGGATCACGGCCCGGCGGAGCCGCCGGAACCGGCAGGAGAAATCAGCCCCACCGCCTCAGGGCGAGGCGCAGTAGAACCCCGGCGGTCCAATCCGGACGAGAATGGACGAGCCGGAATTCGAGGAGCTGTACCGGGATACCTCCCAGAGGCTCCGCACCTACCTGTACCGCGTCTGCGGCGAGCGGCGGATCGTGGAGGACCTCGTCCAGGAGGCGTACTACCGCTTCCTGCGCTCGGGGTTCTCCGGCGAGACGCGCGAGCACGCGGCGCGCTACCTCTTCCGGATCGCCACCAACCTCCTCAAGGACCACTGGTCGGATCTGAAGAGATCGCCGGAACAGCCCCTGGAGGAACCTCCGGAAAGGCCTTCCCACGATCCGCCCCAGGAGCGGATCGACGTCCACGCGGCGCTGGGGGCGCTCGGCGGCCGGGACCGGGAGATGCTCTGGCTGGCGTACGCCGAGGGGTATTCACACGACGAGATCGCCGGTATCCTGGGCTTGAAGGAGAAGAGCGTGCGCGTCCTTCTCTTCCGGGCCAAGAACCGCATGCTGCGGGTGCTGAAGGAGTTGTCATGAACGACCAGCCCACTCCCTGTGACCCCGACGACGCGGAGCTGACCGCGCTCTTCCGGCGCAGCCGCGAGGAGGAGGTCTGGTCCGCGCCGGCCAACGCGGCGTCGATGATCTGGTGGCGGGCCCAGGCGGCGGAACTGGTCGCCAGCGAGATCCGGCGTCAGGAGGGGCTGACGCGGCCGCTGACGGCGGCCCGCAACGTGGCGGCGGTCGCGGCGCTGGCGGCCGTCGAGCTGGGGATCTTCCAGGCCGGGGCCGCTCTCCTGGATTCCTTCCCTGGTTTCAAGCAGGCCCTGGCGTCCACCGGCCTCACGCCGCTGACCGTCGCGATCCTGGCCCTGGCCATCCCGCCGACCCTCGCCCTCCTCCATCGTTTCAGGCGTGTCGCGGATGATTTCTAAGCAAGTGAGGAGTTTCTGGCTCCCTGTCCGTTAGAAGGAAGACGGCCATGAAGGTTGTCACCCATTCAGGAATTCAGGGAGCATTTACCATGAAGAAGAAGATCCAGACCAAGAAGATCGTGCTGTCCAAGGAGACCCTGCGCAGCCTGGACGACCACGAGCAGTCGTTCGTCAACGGCGGCATCAGCGGCAGCGCCTGTGGCAACGAGACCTGCTACATCCTCTGCAAGGGCACCCTTTACTGCTAGATCCTCGCTCTCCGAGGCGGGCGGTCCAGGACCGTCCGCCCGGAAACCTTGTCCCCCTCCACCTCCTCCCGCACACCCTGAAATACAGGGGGCTCTCTCGCTGAGCCCCATCCGGCAACCCCTGGTATAGGAGATCCATCGATGAACAAGATCGATGTCATCCGCGCCTGGAAGGACCCTGTCTATCGGGCGAGCCTGTCCGAGGAGCAACGGGCGGCCCTGCCGATGCACCCCGCCGGCATCACGGAGCTGAACGACGATCAGCTCAGGATCGCCGGCGCGGAAGAGGTCGCGACCACGGCGCCGACCTGCACCCAGTACACCTTCCTCAACTGGCGGTCCTGCTGCCCGCCCGCGACCACGGCCATCACCTGCACGGAGTACACCTGGGGCAGCTACAAGGCTTGTTGTCCATAGGAGATCCAGCGATGAACAAGATCGACGTCGTCCGCGCCTGGAAAGATCCCCTGTATCGAGCCACCCTGTCCGAGGACCAGTTGGCGGCTCTGCCCGTGCATCCCGCCGGCCTGACCGACTTGAGCGACGACCAGCTCAGGATAGCGAGCGGCGGGGCCGAGACCACGGCTCCGGGCTGCACCGAGTACACCTTCTTCAACCGGAGGTCCTGCTGCCCGCGGGGCTGATTTGCGCGGAGCGGACTGGTACCGCGCCCTGACGCTCGCCGAGCGCGCCGCCCTCGCCGGCGGCGCCTCGGGTCTCGTTTCCGGCGCCGAGGATGAGCTCACCCGCCACCGCCTGAAGGAGTGGCGCGAAGCGACCGCGTTCCAGTCCGGAACCTGGTGGGAGCGCCGCCTGGCCGACCTCGGCCTCGACGACGAGTCGTTCGCCCGCCTGCTGGCGGCGCCGCCCCACCAACTCGCCGCGGAGCCCCCGGCCTGGATCTCCGAGCTCGACGACGCTCGAAATCCCGATCCCGCGGCCGTCGATCCCCTGCCGTTCCCTCCGAGGTGGCGACCGCCGCCGGGTTCCTCGAAATCGTCCGTCCCTGGATCGATCGCGCCCGGCAGCGACTCCAGGAGGATCTGGCGTCCCTGCTCCGCGAGGCGGAGGGCCCCCTACCCTTCACTGTGGAGAGCGCCCTCCGGCTGGCCTCGGAGACGCTCCCCTACCGGATCCTGCCGATCCTCGCGCGCACTCTCGTCCTGGAGATGCACGTGGCCCGTCTCCAGGGGCTCCTCCCCGGCGAGGCCCCGGAGGAGCGCTTCGCCGCCTTCCTGGAGCGCCTGCGCGACCCGCAAGCCGCGGCGGCGATCCTCCGCGAATACCCGGTGCTCGCCCGCCAGGTCCTCCTCGACCTCGAGCTCTTCCGCGAGGCGTACCAGGAATTCTTCTCCCATCTCGCCGCGGACTGGCCCGGGATCGTGGAGCGCGTCTTCGGCGGCCGGGATCCCGGCGCGCTCACCGTCCTGGAGGGCGGCGCCGGCGACCGCCACGGCCGCGGCCGGGCCGTGCATCTCCTGGCCTTCGCCTCGGGCGGCCGGCTGGTCTACAAGCCCCGCTCGCTGCGCGTCGAGGCCTGCTTCCAGGACCTCCTCGCCTGGATCAACGCCCAGGGCGGCCACCACAGCTTCCGCACCCTGGCCGTGCTCGACGGCGGGGATGATTGCGACCATGGATGGATGGAATTCGCCACCGCCGAGCCCTGCTCCTCCGCGGACGAGGTCGCGCGCTTCCACGAGCGGCTGGGCGGCCTGCTGGCGGTGCTCTACAGCCTCTCCGCCACCGACTGCCACTACGAGAACCTGATCGCGGCCGGCGAGCATCCGGTGGTGGTCGACCTGGAATCGCTCTTCCATCCCCAGGTCCAGCGCGGCGGCCGGACGCGGCCGAACGAGGAGCTGCGGTCGCACTTCGCCCTCCACTCGGTGCTACGGGTCGGCCTGCTTCCCTTCCGCGTCGGTCAGGACGGCGACTCCGAAGGCGTGGACATCAGCGGCGTCTCGGAAGTCGGCGGGCAGCCCACGCCCCAGAAGGTGATCCAGTGGCAGGCCACGGGCACCGACGAGATGCGCGTGGTGCGCGACCGCGTCCTCATGGAAGGCGGGCGGAACCGGCCGGTCCTCGACGGCCGGCCCGTCCAGGTGGGCGAGTACCGCGACGAGATGACCCGCGGCTTCGCCGCCGTCTACCGGGTGCTGGCCGGCCGCCGGGACGAGCTGCGGCGCCGCCTCGCCCCCTTCGCCGGCGCCCCCGTGCGCGTCGTGCTCCGCCCGACCCGGATCTACGGCCTGCTGCTGATGGAGAGTTTCCATCCCGACCACCTGCGCGACGCCCTGGACCGCGACCGGCTGTTCGACCGCCTCTGGCTGGAGGCCGAGAGCCAGCCCAACCTGGCGCGGGTGATCGCCGCCGAGCACCGCGACCTCAGCGAAGGCGACATCCCGTCCTTTTCCACCCTCCCCTCCTCGCGCGACCTGTGGACGAGCCGCGGCGAGCGAATCCCGGACTTCCTGGACGAGCCCTCCTTCGAGACCGTCCAGCGCCGTATCGGGCTCCTCGGCGAGGAGGACCTGCGGCGCCAGACCTGGCTCCTCCGCCTCTCCCTGGGCACGCTGCTCCTCAACCGCGACGACACCCAATGGACGAGCTACACGCCCGATCCGGATGCGCCCCGGCTGGCTCCTGAAGCGCTGCGGGAGAGCCTGCTGGCGCACGCCCGCGCCGTGGGGAGCTGGTTCGCCGAGATGGCGGTGCGCGAAGGGGACTACGCCTCCTGGATCGGCCTCGAATACCGCAACAAGCGCTGGTCGCTGGAGCCGACGCCGGAGGACCTCTACGCCGGCCTGCCGGGCATCGCCCTCTTCCTGGGTTTCCTTGGCGAGATCGCCCGCGATCCTGCGACCACAGCGCTCGCCCGCGCCGCCGTGGCCACCCTCCTGCTGCAACTGGAGGCCCGGAAGGACGGAGCGGCGCCGCCCGCGATCGGCGCCTTCCAGGGTCTGGGCGGCATCGTCTGGACTCTCGCCCAGCTCGGAAATCTCTGGCGGGACCGGGAGCTGCTCGCCGCGGCCGAGCGGATCGCGGAGCGCTTCCCTCCCTTGATCGCCGAAGACCAGGAGCTGGACGTGATCGGCGGCCTGGCCGGCGCGACCCTAGGGCTCCTCGCCCTTCATCGCGCCAGCGGCTCGCCGGGCGTCCTGGACGTGGCGATCCAGTGCGGCGAGCGCTTGCTGGAGCTGGCGGAGCCCTGGGGACCGGGCCTGGGCTGGCGCAGCCGCCTGGCGAGCGAGCGCCCCCAGACCGGGATCTCGCACGGGACGGGCGGCATGGCGCTGGCCCTGACCGAGCTCGGCGCCGCGACCGGCGACCGCCGCTTCCTCGACGGCGGCCTCGACGGCTTCGCGGGCGAGCGCCACCAGTTCTGGGAGGACTTGGACCGTCTGCTCAGCACCGCCCCGGGCGAGAAGGCGCCGCCGGAGAGCACCGTGGCCGTGGCCTGGTGCTACGGCGCCCCCGGCGTCGGTCTCACCCGTCTACGCGCCTTCCCGCACGCCAGGAGCGACGAAGAGCGCGCCGCGTTCCGCCAGGAGATCGACCGCGCCCTCCACCGCACCCTCCAGCGCGGTCCGGGCCAGAACCACTGCCTCTGCCACGGCGACCTCGGAAACCTCGATTTCCTCCTCCAGGCGCAAGAGCTTTTCCCGAGTCCCGGGCTGGCCGACGACATCGACCGCTTCCTCGCCATGGTCCTCGCCAGCCTCGACCGCGACGGCTGGCTCTGCGGCACCCGGGGAAGCATCGAGTCTCCCGGCCTGATGAACGGCTTCGCGGGGATCGGGTATGGATTGTTGAGGATTTTGGAGCCGGAGCGGGTGCCGTCGGTGCTGACGCTGGAATCGCCTGGCAGCGCGGTAGAATTTCCGGGCGCAGTCCCGGCCGACGCTTAGGTTCATGAGCCTCCTCTCCTTTAGACTCCTCCTCCATGCGCTATCTCATCGCCTTCGCATCCGCGCTCCTCCTCACCGCCGGAACGGCCTCGGCCCAGACGCCTGGCGAGACCGCCCCATCCGCGGAAATCGGCGCCGTGCTCGACGCCTTCCACACCGCCGCGTCCAAGGCGGACGAGCAGGCCTACTTCGACCTGCTGGCCCCCAACGGCGTCTTCCTCGGCACCGACGCCACCGAGCGGTGGGACAAGACCGCGTTCCGGGCCTTCGCGCACCCCTACTTCTCACAAGGCAAGGGATGGACCTTCAAGCCGCGCGACCGCCACGTCGACCTCTCGCGCGACGGCAAGGTCGCCTGGTTCGACGAGCTGCTGGACAGCGAAAGCTACGGCGAGTGCCGCAGCACCGGCGTGCTGGAGAAGATCGACGGCGGGTGGAAGATCACGCAGTACCACCTCACCATCCCGATGCCGAACGACCTCGCCAAGGAATTCGTGGCGCGGATCCGCGCCGCGGCGAAGCCGAAGCCGTAGCCGTCAGGGGATCAGGAAGTACGTCGGCAGAACGCCGGCGTTGTGGAGCCCTTCGATCAATTCGATGACGCCGAGGAGGCAGAGGAATCCGGCCGTGCCCGAAAGCTCGCGCAGAAAGGCCCGCGCGTTGACCACCACGGTCTCCTCGCTGGCAAACCGGGTCAGGCTGGGGAAAAAAAGCGGGACCTGCCTCTTGTAGTCGTCGTAGCCGGAGAAGTTGATGCTCAGGAACTCCTCCTCGGTGCGGATGATCGACGGATAGTACATCCAGAACGCCAGCAGGAAGATCAGAGGGATGCTCAGGGTCTCGGTGCAGAGGCCCAGCCCGAGGCCGCCCACGAGCGTGAAGAAGTACAACGGGTGCCGGCACAGCGAATAGGGGCCTCCGGTGACCAGGACCTTCTTCTTGCGGCCCGCGATGTAGGAGAAGCACCACAGGCGGCCGCAGAAGCCGGCCACCGCCAGCAGGGTCCCGGCGAGGAAGAGCACCGTCCCGATCAGGTCCCAGTAGGTGGCGCCCAGCGTAAGGAGGACCACCAGGCCCAGCCCGAAAACCCGACCGGCGATCAGCCGGTTCCTGGTACGGACGACCTGAATCCGGTTCCTGTGGCCGATCGCCGTTTCTGCCAACATGCGGAGCCCCTTTCCCTCTCGAAAGAAAAACACCAGGAAAGCACACGCCGCCTCCCCGGCGACGGCTTGCATCGCACCCGGCTCTCTCCCCACCTGGCAAGAATCGGTCCCGATTCTACAGACGAATCCCTCATGATGGAAGGACGGCCCGCTCCAGGAACCGCTCGACGCCCTCGGCGTCGAGCGCGCGGCACAGCAGGTATCCTTGCCCGTAGTCGCAGTCCATCGCCCGCAGCCGCTCCAACTGCCCTTCGGTCTCGACCCCTTCCGCCACCACCTCCATGCCCAGGCTGTGCGCCAGGCCGACCACGGCGCGCACGATCTCGTCCCGCTCCCCCTCCGGCCCCATGCCGCGGATGAACGAGCGGTCGATCTTCAGGACGTTGACCGGGAACTGCTGGAGCGAGCTCAGCGACGAGTAGCCCGTCCCGAAGTCGTCCACGCACAGGCCGATGTCCAGTGACTTCAGATGCCGCAGCAATTCTACGGCGGCCTCCGGGTCCTCGAGGATCGCGCTCTCCGTGATCTCCAGCCGCAGGCTCTCCGCCGGCAGCTCCGTCTTTTCCAGCACCCGGCGGATCTGCTCGATCAGGTCGGGCTGCAGGAGCTGCCGGCGCGACAGGTTCACGTTGATCGCCAGCTGCGGCTCGGCCGGGTGCTCCCGCTGCCACTTCTGGACCTTCTCGCAGGCCTCGGAGAGCACCCAGCGGCCGATCGGGAGGATCAGCCCGGTCTCCTCCGCCACCTGGATGAACTGGTCGGGGGGCACCAGGCCCCAGGACGGATGCCGCCAGCGCACGAGGGCCTCGAATCCGGTCACCCGGCCGTCGGCCAGCGAGACGATCGGCTGGTACTGCACGTTGAAGCTCTGCGCCTGGACGGCGTTGCGCAGGTCGGTCTCCAGCCGCAGCCGGTCCTTGGCCGCCAGGTGGAGGGTCTCGTTGAACATCTCGTGCCGGTTCCTGCCCAGGGCCTTGGCCCGGTACATGGCCGCGTCGGCGTCGCGCAGGATCTCCTCCGGCCTGTTATAGCCGTCCGTACAGAACGCGATGCCGATGCTCGCGCTGACATAGATCTCGTGGCCGTCCACCTGGAGGGAGTCGGCCAGCCGGTCTTCGATTCGTTGCGTGAGCTTCTCGGCGTCCTCGCGGCTGTGGACATCGTCCAGCAGGACGGCGAACTCGTCGCCGCCGAGCCGCGCCACGGTATCGCCCGGACGGACGCAGGCCTCCAGCCGGCGGGCGACCGCGATCAGCGCCTGGTCGCCGCTGAGATGCCCGAGGCTGTCGTTGATCAGCTTGAACCGGTCGAGGTCCAGGAAGAGGACCGCGAAATGGCAGTCCTCCCGCCGCCTGGCGCGGGCCAGGGAGAGGCCCAGCCGGTCCAGGAAAAGCGAGCGGTTGGCCAGGCCTGTCAGCGCGTCGTGGAAGGCGTCATGGAGGAGCTGGTCCTCCGCCTTCTTGCGCTCCGTGATGTCCGTCAGCGAGCCGGCGATGCGCGTCGCCCGGCTGTCGCCCGCGCAGAGGGCGATCCCCCGGCTGAGCATCCAGCGATAGCTGCCGTCCCGGTGCCGCATGCGGTGCTCGCACTCGAAATGCGAGCCCGAGCCGGCCGGGTGATGGCCCAGGGCCTCCTGGAGCTTCGGCAGGTCTTCGGGGTGCACGCGTTCGAACCACTCATGAGGACTGGTGCTCAGCTCGGACTCGCCGAACCCGAGCATCTCCTTCCAGCGCGGCGACAGATAGATTTCGTTCCGCTCCAGGTCCCAATCCCACAGCCCGTCGTTGGCTCCCTGCGCCGCCAGGATGTAGCGCGCCTCGCTCTCGCGCAGGGCGGCCTCCACCCTGCGCCGCTCCTGGATCTCGGCCTCCAGCTCCCGCGTCCTCTCCTTCACCCGTACCTCCAGGCCCTGGTTCACGTCGACCAGGAACCGCGAGACGCTGGCGGCGACGAGGATCACGACCAGCGCCGACAGCACGAAGAACAGGATCTCCACCTTATCCGTCAGGTCCGAGACCTGGCGCAGCTCCAGGCTGGCGCCCTGGGCGCGCTCCCTCTCCTCCCTCTCCCATTGCGGCAGGAGCTTTGTGAGGAGCTCACGGCTCAAGGGATCCGACCGCAGGGAGAGCTCCGTGATGGCGCGCTCGTTGTCCACGCCGAAGCTCCCGTAGGCCTTCGACCAGGAATCCTCGAGGTCCCGCCAGACCTCGGCGACCCGTCCGGCCGTCCCGGGGACCGCCCGCACCCCGTCCAGGCGTGCCGCGATCTGCTCCAGCCGGGCCGTGAACGCCGCCCGGGCCTCCGGGTTGCCCGCATCCGGCCCCTGGCCGCCGAGGGCTCCCGCCAGCAGGGCCATTTCCCGATGGGCCTCGCTCAAGCGCTTCCGGAGATCGGAGATGAGGAGCTGGCGCTCGATGCCCTCCTGGAGCTCCGCGAGGCTCGCCGTCCGGGCCCGGTCGCCCCAGACATGGACGCCGAGGTTGAGACGCGAAGAAGACCAGGATGGTCAGCAGGGCCCCGAGCACCCGCGTCCGCATCGCCATCAGCGCTCCCCCGCCACCAGCGGGTACCCGCTCTCACCGGGCCGCTTGCCGTCGATCCGGAGGACCTTCACCCCCTCCGGGATCCTGTCCGCCGGGACCAGCGCGATGGCCCCGGGGATGACCGCGCGCGAGGCTCGCCGACATCTCGGGCGAGCCCGTGATCTTGGGAGCGCTCTGCGTCTCGTCGCTGAACAGCTTGTTGATCCAGTGATGCTGGTATTGCGCCTCGCTCCGCTGTCCGTAGATCTTTCTGAGGAGGACCTGGCGTTCCGGAGAGTCGCGGGGAGGCATCAGCAGGGTGATCGTCAGGTTTCTCGACCAGAACTGCCGCTCGCCGAGGAAGATCCGCCGCAGCTCCGCGAGGCTGAGGTCTTCGACGGGGACCTGCTCATGGACGATGACCGCGATCGACTCTCGCGCCCTGGCCTGTCCGGGTCCGGCGGTGAGCAGGATGCCGATCAGAGCGACAGGGAGAATCCCACCGGAAAGCGATTTGAAACACGCCATCGGAACTCGCGAACCACGAAGTTGGTCTGTCAGGAGAGGGACCCGCGGCATCGACCGCCGGGGCCGATGACATCAGTTTAGAGGTTTAATGCAAGACCGAGGCCTGAAACCATCTCCGGCCGATCCAGGCTCACCCGCCAGCCCCCATGCCATAAAGATGCCACGCTCGGGGAACCGTATTGTAGGGAGGAGAGTCTGATGAAGTACGGGCATAGAAATAATACTGCGCAGAACGACATAGATGTAAGGAGTTGACCGAGGGGGCCGTTGTGAGCGTTCCGCAGCCGACACTACCGAAGACCCCGCCGACCGTCGCCGGGAAGTATCGGTTGGAGGAGCGTCTCGGTGAAGGCGCCCTCGGAGTCGTCCACCGCGCGGTCCACCTCGGGCTCGAGAAGGCTTTCGCGGTCAAGCTTCTGAAAACAGCCAACGCTTCGACTCCCGCGGCCCTGGCCCGCTTCCGGACGGAGGCGCTGGCCCTGGGGCGCCTTCGGCACCCCCACATCGTCGAGGTCACGGATTCGGGAGTCGATGATTCGACAGGCACTCCCTATCTCGTCATGGAGCACCTCGAAGGAACCCCGCTTTCGGAGCTCTGCCGCGCCTGGGGCCCTCTGCCGTTGCCGCGGGCGTTGGCGATCCTCGAAGAGATCGCCGGCGCGGTCGACGCCGCTCACCGCGCGGGCATCCTCCACCGCGATCTCAAGCTGGGCAACGTCCTCGTCTGCGCGGCCGGCTCGGACTCCGCGCGGGTCAAGGTGCTGGACTTCGGCCTCGCGGAGCTGCTCGCGGAGCCTCAGGACGCAGAGCCCTCCTCCTCCGGAGTCCCGGAGAGCGGCCCGGGCCTGACCTCGACGGGCGCGCTGCCGGGAACGCCGCTGTACGTGGCTCCGGAGGTGATCCGCCACGGCAAGGCCAGCCCCGCTTCGGACATCTACTCGTTCGGCGTGATCGCCTACGAGCTCCTCGTTGGCAAGCCGCCTTTTCAGGGGACGGTGTCGGAGGTGCTCGCCGGCCATCTGGAGACGGAGCCGCCCCGGTTCGATCTACCCACGGAGGTCTGGCAGGCCCTGCGGCAGGCCTTGGAAAAAGAGCCGGCTCTTCGCCCTCGCACCGCGGGCGAGATCGTGTGGCGCCTCCGGGAGGGGGCTGCGCGGGCGGAGCGGGCGCGCTGGAAATCCACCGAGATTCCGCGCCGGTTGTGGATAGCCGCCCTCCTCACGGTGATCCTCCTGGCTGTGGGCCTCCTGATGCCCTGGCCGCCCGTCCCCGCGGCCGAGCGCCGGATCCACGACCTGCGGGTGCGGACCTCGCCCGAGAGGGCGCCCGATCCGCGAATCCTGCTGGTCACCTTCGACGAGGCGAGCCTCGACAGCAGCCCGCTCTCTCTGGCGGACCGGGCGGACGAGATCGGCCGCACCCTCTCCCGGATCTTCGACGCCGGAGCGCGCGGCATAGCCATCGATATCCAGTTGGAGAAGTGGAGCGCCTCATCGGCCTTTTCGGACCTGCTCCTGCGGCACTCCGAAGATCTGACCCTGGCCGTCTTCTCCACACCGGACGGGAAGCTCGTTGGAACGGAGTGCGTGGACGGTTTGACCGCCGTGGCGCTCGGCCCCCAGCGCGTCTCCGACATGTTCGGCTTCGTCAACCTGGACGAAGACCGGGACGGCGTCATCCGCCGGGGCCGCCTGGCGTTCCGCGACCGCTCCGGCCGGGAGAGGCCGTCCTGGGCGGCGCGGGCCGCGCGCGAGTCTCGCGCGTAGACCCGAGCGAGCCGCGTGAGCTACTGGATCGACACCCGGATCGACTGGCCGCGCTACGCCCGGATCTCCTGGCGGGAGGTCCCCACGGCCCTCGACCGAAATCCCGGATCTGTTCCGCGACCGGCTCGTCCTCGTAGGCGGAGAGTTCCGCGGCTTCGGGGACGACTACCACCGCATCCCGCAACGCTTCGGGAGGAACACGGTCTCGGGCCTCACGCTCCAGGCCCTGATGGTGGACACGATCGCCCGCGGCCTGCCCATCCGGGAGCCGGGAAGGATGCCCGTCCTGGCCGTCGCGGCTCTGGGGGCCTTCCTCGCCACCGCGGGAGCCCTCTGCGCGCGCCGGCGCCGGTGTGGTCTGGATCGCCCTGGGATCGGGCGTCTACCTGGCGCTCTCCTTCCCGGTCTTCTGGTGGACCGGTCTGATGCTTCCCGTCACCGCTCCCCTGCTCCTGGTCCTGCTGGGACTCCTGACCGCGCTCCTCACGCGCCGGATGCTCCCAGTCCCTCCGGAGGTCTCCGCATGAAAAACCCGTGGATTCTCGGTCTCGGTTTCCTCCTGAGCCTTCCGTCCCGCGCCTCGGCCTCTGATCCCATCGCCATCGTCTACTCGCTCACAGGCAAGGCCTCGCTCTCCGCTCCTGACGCGGCCCGTCGGCCCTTGCGCCTCTACGACCGCCTCCCGGCGAAAACGGTCGTGAAAGTCGAGACGGGATCACGCTTGACCCTGGCCTTCGTGAGCGGTCTGCGCTACGAATTGGGCGGAGGCGCCCGGGTT
>CAVXIV010000011.1:0-101533 GCA_963761805.1 uncultured Acidobacteriota bacterium
CAAGTGGCACGCCGCACCCTCCGGCGCCCCGAGCGGCAGTCCGTGCTCTCCGGCGCCCCGAGCGGCAGTCCGTGCTCCCTGGCGCCCGAGCGGCCGTGCCGCCTCCCGGACCGTCAGGCCGCCCGGCGCGGTTGCCGCGGACTGGCGGGTGACCGACGTAGGCCGGGGTGGCGTCCGTGCCCACCCAGAGCCCACCACCCCCGTGCTGCTCGGCCGAGCAGCGAAAGCGGGCCCGCACCGACCGGTGCGAGCCCGCTTCTCACCCGGCTGCGTCAGCCCTTGTGCCACTTCTGGTTGGCCCGCCGGCGCAGTCCCACAGGTGCAGCCGGGCGCCGTCGGCGGCGTTCCAGTCCGTCGATGTCGACGCACTTGTTGGCCTGCGGGTTGACCAGGTCGCCGGCGCGCGGACAGGACGAACTGCTGGGCGCGCGTTGCCGTTGCAGGTGGCGAGCTGGATCGCCGCGCCGTTGGCGGTCGAGCCCCGGCGACGTCCATGCACTTGTTGTTCTGGGTCTGCAGGGTGCCGCCGGTGAAGGTCCACTTCTGGGCGGTGCTGCCGTTGCAGTTCCACATCTGCAGCGGCGCGCCGTCGACGAAGTTGCAGTTCGGCACGTCGATGCACTTGCCGTTCCAGTTGCTGATCAGCGCTGCCGGTCCGCCGGTGGCCGGCGGCGGGGTGGTGCGGGCCGCCGCGCGCCGAACGGGCTCAGGATGATGCCGGCCGAGCGCGGGTCGCCGTCGTGCACCAGCGACTCGAAGGCGCCGACGTCGTCGAAGGCGAACGCGTACGCCTTACCGTCGGCCATGTTCGCGTGGATGATCTGCGCGTACTGGTTGGTCGGGCTGTTCTGGTAGAACTGCGCCGCGTTGCGTGCTGGGCTGGGTGTCGATGGTGCCCAGCGTGCCCCGGTTGCAGCGCGGCGCACAGCGTGCGCGCGATCGGCCCGACGACCAGGTCGTTCGGGGCGCCGAGGTCGCCGTCGCAGCCCCAGACGTTGGCGCGTGGTCGGCTTGTTGAACGAGGCGACCTGCTGGCCCGGCGCTGTTGGTGAAGTTCATGACGTTGCCCGACGGTGCGGCCGAAGTACTTGGTGTTCGGCTGGTCGCGCGAACGGCACCACGGTCAGCGTCTTGGTCGGCGTAGGCGTTCCACGCCGAGGTGATGTACGCGTCCAGGTAGGTCGCGCTGAACAGCCCGGCGTCGGCGGCCTTGCCCGGGGCGAGCACCCGCAGCACGGTGCCGTCGGAGCGGGTGTAGACGGTGTTCGCCCAGCCCGGCTGCGCCTTGATCTCGTTGATGACGTTGTTGCCGGCCGTTGGCGACCAGCGTCGCCGGTGCTGCTTGGTCGACGCCGGTGCGCGCCGGTGACGGTGACCGCGTGCGGCACGGCGAACATGTCGACCTGCGAGCTGTTGAGCCACAGGCCCGGCGTCGTTGTAGGTGAACTCGCTCCAGTCGAACAGGATGTTGTGGTTCGGGTCGCCGCCGGCCCACGGCGCGGGCTGGACCAGGCCGTCCGGGGTGAGGAAGAACTTGAGCTTCTCGCCGAAGCGAGAAGTAGACGCCGGCCGGAGAAGCCGCGCGGGAACTGGATGGTGGTGCTGCCGCCGTTGCCGGGGCCGGCGATCGACGACGTCCGGGGCCGGCGACGGGCGGAGCTGCGCCGCCGGTCCACGGCGGTGAAGGTGCCGGCCGCGTTGACGTAGCCGAGGCGGCCGGTGGTCAGGTTGACGCCGATGCACGTACAGGTAGACCGCGTCGCCGCGGCCGGTGTTGTTGGTGACGGTGACCGGCAGCAGGGCGGGGCCGATCGCCTGGGCCGGCGCGGCGCAGCCGACGACGGCCAGCGGCACGGCCACCGCGAGCGCGGCCAGCGCATGCAGGAGTTTTGTTCGGATACGCACGGTGACTCCTCGGGAGACGGACGGCGCAGGGGATGCGGGGGACGGCGCTCTGAGAGCGCTCTCACAGCATCAAATGGCAACCTTGTGTGTCAATAGACATCGACTGATGTATTACGAGAGCGTTTCGCGGGCCGGCGTACCCGCTCCAGACCCAACACGTCGCACCAGATCCCGGCCAGGATCTCTTCCGTGGGCGTCCGTGGGGCGACAAAGCCTCCCGCGGCTCGTCTCCCCCTCCGGCTCGGGCAGGGCCCGGCGGTCCACCTTGCCGTTCGGGGTGAGCGGCAGCTTCTCCAGCAGCACGAAGGCGGACGGCACCATGTAGGCCGGCAGGCGGCTTCAGGGCGTCGCGCAGTGCCTCGGTCGCGGCCTCGCCCACCACGTAGGCGACCAGCCGCCGGCCGCCGCCCGGCGTGTCGCGGGCGACCACCACGGCCTCGCGCACCCCGGGTGGCGGCCCAGCTCCGCCTCGATCTCGCCCGGCTCGACGCGGAAGCCGCGGATCTTGACCTGCTGGTCGGCGCGGCCGGCGAACTCCACCTCGCCGTTCGGCAGATAGCGGCCCAGGTCGCCGGTGCGGTAGATCCGGTCGCCCGGCCGTCCGGTGAACGGATTGGCACGGAAGCGCTCCGCGCGTCAGCTCCTCGTCGCCAGGTAGCCGCGCGGCGAGGTGCGGGCTGCGCATGGAGATCTCGCCCAGCTCGCCGACGCCGGCCTGCCGCTCGGCGCGGGTGAGCACCAGGAGCTGGACGTCCCGCATGCCGCGGCCGAGGGGGAGCACCTGCCGGCCCCGCTCCTCGCCGCTCCTCCGTCCGCGACCAGGTGGTAGCCCACGGCGCGCTGGGTCTCGGTGGAGCCGTAGAGGTTGACCACGGTCACCGCCGGGGCCAGCCGGCGGAGGCGCGCCACGTCGAGCCGGGTCAGGACGTCGCCCGCCAGCAGCACGCGGCGCAGGCTGGCGAGCCTCCAGGCCGCCGGCCCGCTCGGTCAGCAGCTGCGCCATGGCCGGGGTCAGGTGGGCGACCGTGACCCGCTCGCGCGCCATCCAGGCGGCCAGCCGGCCGGGCTCGCGATTCGTCCGGGTCGGGGACGCAGAGCGCGGCGCCCAGGTACAGCGGCGTGAAGAGGTCGCGCTGCAGCGGGTCGTGGGCGAGCCCGGAGAGCATGGTGTGGCGGTCCGCGTCCGTCAGCCCGAAGCGCTCGCACTGCCAGGGCAGGAAATGCGACAGCGGGCCGTGGCGGCCGAGGATGCCCTTGGGCACGCCGGTCGAGCCCGAGGTGAAGGCGACGTAGGCGAGGTCGTCCGGCCCTACCGCGATCCGGCTCCGGCGCCCCGGCGGGCAGGGCCGCCAGCACCGCCGCCGGGCCGCCCGCAGGCAGGACGACTCGGCGGCCGCTAGCTCCGACCGGGCACGCGCCGGCCGCCTCGAGGCGGACAGGGCGCGCGGCCCGGCGCGCAGCATCTCCAGCAGACGCGGCGCCGGATAGGCCGGATCGAGCATCACGAAGCGCCGCGCCCGCCTTGAGCACGCCGAGCACCGCCCAGGCGAGCGGGGCGCTGCGGTGGGCGTAGATGGCCACCCGGTCCCCCTTCGCCACTCCCGCGGCCTGCAGCCGGCGCGCGAGGCGGGCGCTCGCCTCGTCCAGCTCGCCGTAGGTCCAGACCTCCGCGGGTCCGCCACGGCCGACCGCGTCGGGATGCGTCGCCGCCCGCTGCCGCGAACAGCTCGTGGACCGCGCCCGGCCACTCCGCCCAGCGCCGCCGCGGGTCGGGCAGCAGCGCCGCGGGCCTCGGCGGTGACCAGCGAGCAGGTCCGACGCGGCTCGTCCGGCCGCGCCACGGCCTGCTCCAGCAGGAGCGCGTACTGGCGAGCAGCTCCTCCATCCGCCGCCGGTCGAACAGGTCGGCGTTGTAGACCAGGTTGAGGACGATGCCGTCCCCGTCTCGGCGACGTAGAGCGTCAGGTCGAACTTGGCCTCGGCCTCGCGAAGTCGACAGCGGCTCGAGGGTCAGCCCGGGCAGGCCGCCTCGCGCCTCCGGGAGGTTCAGCATGTTGAACAGGACCTGGAAGAGCGGCGTGCGGGACAGGTCGCGCTCGGGCCGCAGCTCCTCCAGGAGCTTCTCGAACGGCACGTCCTGGTGGGCGTAGGCCTCGAGCGCGGTCTCGCGCACCCGCGCCAGCAGCTCGCCGAAAGTCGGGTCGCCCGAGAGGTCGGTGCGCAGCACCAGGGTGTTGAGGAAGAAGCCGATCAGCCCCTCGATCTCCGGCCGGGCGCGGCCGGCGATGGGCGAGCCGACCGACCACGTCGTCCTGGCCGCTGCAGCGGCGCGAGCAGCAGCTGGAAGGCGGCGAGGAGGACCATGAACAGCGAGCCGCCCCGGCGGCCGGCCAGGGCCGAAGCGCCGCGGCGAGGTCCGGCGGCAGGCGTCAGGCGGCTCGCCGCGCCGCGGAAGGTCTGCACCGCCGGCCGCGGCCGGTCGGTCGGCAGCTCGAGGACCGGCGAGCGCCGGCCAGGCGCTCCCGCCAGTAGCCGAGCTGCCTCTCCAGGGTCTCGCCGCGCAGCCACTCGCCGCTGCCAGACGGCGAAGTCGGCGTACTGGAGCGGCAGCTCCGGCAGCGGCGACGGCCGGCCCTCGGCGAAGCGCTCCGTAGAGCGCCGCCAGCTCGCGGACCAGCACCCCCATCGACCAGCCGTCGGAGACGATGTGGTGGACGGTCAGGAGCAGGACGTGCTCCTCGGCGCCAGGCGCAGCAGGAGCGCGCAGCAGCGGCGGCCGCGCCCAGATCGAACGGCCGGCCGCGCCTCCTCGCCGGCAGCCGCTCCGCCTCGCGCTCGCGCCGCTCCGCCGGCAGCGCCGAGAGGTCCACCAGCGGCAGGGCGAGCGGCGCGGGGCCGCGATCCCTGCGCCGGCCGGCCGTCCGGCTGGAGAAGATGGTGCGCAGCGACTCGTGGCGGCGGACGATCTCCTCCAGCGCAGCGGCCAGGACGGCGACGTCGAGCGGCCCCGCGAGCCGCAGGCCGCCCGGCATGTTGTAGGCGCGCCGCCGGGCTCGAGCCGGTCCAGGAACCAGAGCCGTTCCTGGGCGAAGGAGAGCGGACGCTCGCCTTCCGCGGCGCCGCGCGCCAGCGGCGGCTCCCCGGCCTGCCGGTCGCCCCGTACGCCGGGCCTCGATCTCGGCGGCCAGCCCCGCCACGGTGGGGGTCTCGAACAGGCGCCGCAGGGGCAGCTCCACGCCGAAGGCCTGGCGCACCCGCGACACCAGCCGGGCCGCGAGCAGCGAGTGCCCGCCCAGCTCGAAGAAGCTCGTCTCCACCCCCACCCGCTCGATCCCCAGGACCTCCGACCAGATCCCCGCCAGCGCCTCTTCCACCGGCGTGCGGGGAGCCTGTGCGGCGCCCGCCGCGCGGCAAGCCCCACGAAGGCGCCGGCAGGGCCTTGCGGTCCACCTTGCCGCTGGAGGTCAGCGGCAGGGAGTCCAGCGTCACGAAGGCCGCCGGCACCATCGCCTCCGGCAGCCGCTCGCGCAGGAACGTCCGCAGCTCCTCGGCGGGGACTTCGCCCAGCACGTAGCCCACCAGGGCCAGGTTCCCCGCCCGGTCCGGCCGCGCCGCCACCACCGCCTCGCGCACCCCGGGATGGCGGCGCAGCGCCGACTCCACCTCGCCCAGCTCGATGCGGAAGCCCCGCACCTTCACCTGGTGGTCGATGCGGCCGAGGAACTCGACGTCTCCCGAAGCCAGCCAGCGCACCAGATCCCCGGTGCGGTAGACGCGCGCTCCGGCGACGCCCCCGAACGGGTCCGGCACGAACTTCTCCGCCGTCAGCTCCGGCCGGCCCAGGTACCCGCGCGCCACGCCGGCGCCGCCCACCCACAGCTCGCCGGCCACCCCCAACGGCGCCGGCTCGCCCCAGCGGTCCAGCACGTAGGCCGTGTTGTACGCCGACGGACGCCCCACCGGCACCCGCTCGCCGCCGCGCAGCGCGCCGCGCCTGCCGATCTCGAAAATCAGGCTGTTGACCGTCGTCTCGGTCGGACCGTAGCCGTTGTACAGCCGGCACTCCCCGCCCACCGCCGCGGCGAACCGTTCCACCTGGCCGCGGCTCAGCGCCTCGCCCCCCAGGTGCAGCGTCCGCAGGCCGTCCAGACTCCCGGACGAAACCGACTGCGCCATGGCCTGGAAAAACGAGGGCGTCGTGTGCAGGGTGTCGATCCCCCACTCCTTGACCCGCCGGCCGTAGGCCTCCGCGTCGCCCGCCTCCTCCGGGCCGGGCACGAAGAAGGCGCCTCCCGAGACCAGCGTCGTGAGGATCTCCCAGAGGCCGAAGTCGAAGGCGTAGGAAAGGCTTTGCAGCACCCGGCGCGTCTCGTCGAGGCCGAACTGCCGCCGGCCCCAGTCGAGCATCGGCATCAGGTTGGCGTGCGAGACCCCCACCCCTTTGGGCAACCCCGTAGAGCCCGAGGTGTAGATCACGTACGCCAGCGACTCCGGCAACACTTCCCCGAGGAGAGCCGGCGGGGCGTCGCTCTCATCGCTCTCATCGATTTCATCGACGCAGACGACCTCGCACGAGGCCAGCCGTCGCGCCCGTTCGAGGTAACGCCGCTCGGTGACCAGGAACTCCAGACCGCAATCGGCGGCGATCAGGGCGATCCGCTCGTCCGGCTGCGAAGGGCTCAGCGGCACCAGCGCGGCGCCCGACTGGAAAATGCCCAGCAGGCCCGCCGCCAGACCGGGGCCGGCGTCCGCCAGCAGGCCGGCCAGCGGCTCGCGCGAGCGCCAGCCGTCCCCCTGGAGCCGCCGCGCCAGCCGGCGGGAACGCTCCTCCAGCTCCCGGAACGTGAGGCTCTCCCGGGGGCTGACCACGGCCGGACGGTCCGGGGTCTTGCGCGCCTGCTCCGCGAACAGGTCCAGGACCGTTCCCGCCGTCCGGTATTCGCCCGGCGTGCGGCTCCAGTCCGCGAGCAACGCTTGCCGCTCGGCCGGGCTCAGCAGCGGCAGCTCCGAGAGCCGCAGCTCCGGCCGGCCGGCCACCGCCTCCAGGATCCGCACGAGCTGGCCCGCCAGGCGTTGCGCGGTGGCGGCCTCGAACAGGTCGCAGTCGTACTCCAGCCAGCCGGAGAAGCCGCCCTCGACCTCCTGCGCCAGATCCAGGCTGAGGTCGAACTTCGAGATCCCGGGATCGACGTCGAGCCGGCGCAGCCGCAGGCCCGGAAGGCTCGCTTCCTGCGACGCCGTCTGGACCGCCAGCATCGCCTGGAAGATCGGGCTGTGGGCCAGGCTGCGCTCGGGAGACAGCTCTTCGACCAGCTTCTCGAACGGCAGGTCCTGGTGGGCCAGAGCCGACAGCGCCCGCTCCCTCACCCGCCCCAGCAAGGTCTCGAACGACGGGTCCCCTGACAGGCCCACCCGCAGGGCCAGGGTGTTGACGAAAAATCCGATCAGACCTTCGGTCTCGCCGCGGGTGCGGCCCGCCACCGGCGAGCCCACCACCACGTCCTCCTGCCCCGAAAGCCGGCCCAGCAACGCCGCGAATCCGGCCAGCAGCGCCATGAACGACGTCGCGCCTTGAGACTGCGCCAGCCGTTGCAGGTCCCGGCCCACACCAGCCGCGATCTCCATTCGCTCGCGGGCGCCGCGGAAGCTCTGCGCGGCCGGACGCGGCCGGTCGAGCGGCAGCTCCAGCACCGCCGGCGCGCCGGCGAGCTGCTCGCGCCACCAGGCCGTCTCCGCCCGCAGCGTCTCGCCCTGTAGCCAGCGCCGCTGCCAGACCGCGAAGTCCGCGTACTGCAGCGGCAGCTCCGCCAGCGGCGACGGCCGGCCCGCCGCCAAGGCCTCGTAGAGCGCCGGCGCCTCGCGCAGCAGGATGTCGACGGACCAGCCGTCGGCGGCGATGTGGTGGAAGGTCAGAGCCAGCACGTGCTCTTCCCCTCCCAGGCGCAGCAGCAGGGCTCGCGCCAGCCGGCCAGCGCCCAGATCGAACGGCGTCCGCGCCTCCTCCCGCGAGCAGCCGCTCCGCCAGCGCCTCGCGCGACTCTTCCGGCAGGACCGACAGGTCCACCACCGGCAGGGCGAAGGGCGTCCAGGGCGCGACCCGCTGCGCCGGCCGGCCGTCCAACTCGGAGAAGACCGTCCGCAGCGCCTGATGGCGGCGCACGATCTCCCCCAGGGTGGCGGCGAAGACGGCCACGTCGAAAGGCCCGGCGAGCCGCGTGGCCGCCGGCATGTTGTAAAGCGGGCTGCCGGGCGCGAGACGGTCCAGGAACCACAGCCGTTCCTGGGAGAAGGAGAGCGGCAGACCCTCCTCGCCCTCGGCCGAGTCGGGCCGCGGCGGCTCCTCCCTGCCGCCGTCCCCTGCCTGGCCGCGATCTCGGCGGCCAGGGCGGCCGGCGTGGACGCCTCGAAGAGGAGCGACAGCGGCAGCTCGATCCCGACCGCCGCGCCTACCCGCGAGGCCGCCCGCGCCGCCAGCAGCGAGTGGCCGCCCAGGGCGAAGAAGTCGTCTTCGGCCCCGACCCGCTCAACGTCCAGGACTTCGCTCCAGATCCCCGCGATCAGCTTCTCCACCGGCGTGCGCGGCGCGATCCAATGGGATTCCGTCCCGGCGTCCGGCGCGGGCAGGGCCTTGCGGTCCACCTTGCCATTGGGGGTGAGCGGCAGGGCGTCCATCCGCACCCAGGCGGTGGGGACCATGTACTCGGGCAGCCGCGCCTTCAGGTGCTCGCGAAACTCGCCGGGGAAATCCTCGGAATGGGAGACCACATAGGCCACCAGCCGCAGGTCCCGCGCTTCGGCCCCGGCCGCCCCCGCCTCCCGGGCCACCACCACGCAGGCCCGCACCGCCGGATGGGCCGCCAGCGTGGCCTCGATCTCCTCCAGCTCCACCCGGAAGCCGCGGATCTTGACCTGGAAGTCCAGCCGGCCCAGGTACTCCAACTCGCCCGAAGGCAGCCAGCGCACCAGGTCGCTCGTCCGGTACAGACGTCCACCCGGCTCGCCCGAGAACGGATCGGGCACGTAGCGCTCCGCCGTCAGGTCCGGCCGGTTCAGGTAGCCGCGCGACAGGCCCACGCCGCCCAGGAACAGCTCGCCCGGGACGCCCGCCGGCAGCGGCTGGCCCCACGCGTCGAGCACATAGCCATAGCCGCCCTTGAGCAGGACGCCGATCGTGGGCTCGCCCTCCGCGCCCACCTCCGCGATGCTGGAGAACGTCGTGTCCTCCGAAGGACCGTACAGGTTCAGCAGCCGCCCGACCGTGCCGGTCTCGTGGACCCGCCGCGCCAGAGCGCCGCGCAACGGCTCGCCGCCCAGGTTGACCGTCTTCACCGAAGCCGGCACCGCCCCCTGGCGCACCAGCTCCGCCATGGCCGAGGGCACCGTGTCCACCAGCGTGACCTCGTCCTTCGCCGCCAGCCGCGGCAGCTCCAGGGCGTTCTCCGCCAGGATCACCGTGCCGCCCCAGCACAGCGGAGCGAACAGCTCGAAGACCGACATGTCGAAGGTGATCGACGTCGAGCCCAGAACGCCGGCCAGCTCCGCGTCGCTGAACACCTCGCGCGACCAGCACATCAGCGCGGTCGCGCTCCGGTGCTCGATGGCCACGCCCTTGGGCCGGCCCGTCGAGCCCGACGTGTAGATCACGTAGGCCAGCCCGCCGCGTTGCTGGGCTGAGCTCCTTAGGCCTTTATGTCCTTTAGGTCCTCGTCCTCCACGATCACCAACCGCACACCAGCGAGCCGATCCGCCAGCGCTTCTCCGGTGATCACCACCGGAGCCGCCGAATCCTCCAGGATCGCCGCCAGCGCGCTCCCGCGGATAGTTGGGGTCGAGCGGCACGTAGGCCCCGCCGGCCCGCAGCACGGCCAGCAGCGCCGCCGGCAGCTCCAGCGTCCGGCGCAGGAAGACGCCCACCGGCGTCTCCGGCTCGACGCGCAGCCTGCTGGCCAGCCGCTCGGACCGCTCCGCCAGGCGCCGGTACGTCCAGCGCTCCGTGCCGTGGACCAGCGCCACCGCGTCCGGCGTGCGCTCCACCTGCGCCAGCACCATCTCGTGGAGCAAACCGCCTTCCGGCCAGTCGGCGGCGGGCGGGTTGAGCCCCACCAGCACCTGCTCCATCTCGGAGACGCCCAGCAGCGGCAGCTCCGAGAGCCGCCGGCCGGGCTCGGCTACAGCGCCGGCAAGCAGGTTCGCCAGGTGGTCCGCGAGACGCCGGACCGTGGAAGCCTCGAAAAGGTCGGCGCTGTATTCGATCGAGCCGGCGAAGCCCTCCGCCTCCCGCGCCAACTGCACGGTCAGCTCGAACTTCGACGTGCCGTTGTGGAAGTCCAGCCGGCGGGCTTCGAGCCCCGGCAGGGACGGCGCCGGCAGGGTCGGCTGCAGCACCAGGACGACCTGCACCAGCGGCGTGCGCGCGCGGCTGCGGTCCGTGACCAGGGCCTCCACCAGCGCCTCGAACGGCACCTCCTGATGGGCGAAGGCCGCCAGGGTCTCCTTCCGCGTCCGCGCCAGGAGCCCGCGGAATCCAGGATCGCCGCCCAAGTCCGCCCGCAGCACCAGGGTGTTGATGAAGCAGCCGATCAGCCCCTCGGTCTCCATCCGGCCGCGGTTGGCGACCGGCGAGCCGATCAGCAGGTCCTCGCGGCCGGTGTAGCGGGCGAGCAGCGCCGCCAGCCCTGAGAGCAGGATCACGAAGGGCGTCACACCTTCCCGGCGTGCCAGCTCCTCCACCTCCACGGGCAGCGCCAGGGCCTCCCGGCCACCCCGCGAGGAGAGCGCCGCCGGCCGCGGACGGTCCGTGGGCAGCTCCAGGAAGGTGGGCGCGCCCGCCAGGCGCTCCCGGGCCTGCCCCAGCCGCTCCTCCAGCGCCGCGCCGGCCAGCCAGCCACGCTCCCACAGCGCGTAGTCGCCGTACTGGACGGCCGGCTCCGGCAGCGGCGAGGGCCGGCCCGCCGCGTACGCGCCGTAGAGCGCGGCCATCTCGCGCAGGAAGACCTCCATGGAGAGGCCGTCGGAAGCGATATGGTGCATCGCCACCACGAGCGCGTGGTCCTCCGGGCCCAGCCGCAGCAGCGCCGCCCGCAGCAGCGGCCCCTGGGAGATGTCGAACGGCCTCGCCGCCGCCGCCGCGGCCCACCGCTCCACCTCGTCCTCAGAGACGTCGAAGACCGGCAGCTCCGGCTCCGGCGGCGGCAGCACCCGCTGCACGGGGCCCTCCTCGAAGCGGGTGCGCAGCGCCTGGTGACGGCGGACGATCTCGGCCAGGGCCCGGGACAGGGCCGGTGCGTCCAGCGCCCCGCGCAGCCGCACGGCGCCCGCGATGTTGTAGGCCGCCGAGCCCGGCTCCAGGCGGTCCAGCAGCCAGAACCGCTCCTGGGCGTAGGAGAGGGGCAGGCCCGCCTCTCTCTCCTCCGCCGTGGCGGGCCGCAGCGGCGGCGCCTCCGCCGTCCCCAGCGCCGCGATCCCGGCGGCCAGGGCGGCCGGGGTCGGCGCCTCGAACAGCAGGGCGAGCGGCAGCTCGATCCCGAAGGCCGCGCTCACCCGCGAGGCCGCCCGCGCCGCCAGCAGCGAGTGGCCGCCGAGGGCGAAGAAGTCGTCCTCGGCGCCTACCCGCTCGATCCCCAGCACCTCGGCCCAGACGGCGGCCAGCTTTTCCTCGGCGGGCGTCCGCGGCGCGATCCAGCCGGCCTCGGCGTCCGGCGCGGGCAGGGCCTTGCGGTCCACCTTGCCGTTGGGCGTCAGCGGCAGGGCCTCCAGGAAGACCCAGGCCGTGGGGATCATGGCCTCGGGCAGCCGGCCGCGCAGGGACTCGCGCAGCTCCGCCGCCTCGGCCTCCCCCACCACGTAGGCGGCCAGCCGGTCGCCGACCGATGGGATCCGACGATCCGACCGATCCGACGGATCGCACCTCCACCACCGCCTGCCGGACTCCGGGCAGCTCGCACAGGGCCGCTTCGATTTCCCCCAGCTCGACGCGGAAGCCCCGCACCTTTACCTGGCGGTCGATGCGGCCCAGGAACTCCAGGCTCCCTTCCGGCGTCCAGCGGACGAGGTCGCCCGTGCGGTACAGGCGGCACCCGGCCTCCTCCGCGAAAGGATCGGGCACGAAGGCCGCCGCCGTCAGGTTCGGCCGGTGGAGGTAGCCCCGGGCCAGCCCGTCGCCGCCCAGCAGCAACTCGCCCGGCACGCCTACCGGCGCGAGGCGCTGCCAGCGGTCCAGGACGTGGACGCGGGCGTTGGCGATCGGCCGGCCGATGGACGGCGCGGACCGCTCCGGCGCCACCGGCGCGGCGGTCGCCACCACGGCCCCCTCGGTGGGACCGTAGTGGTTGTGAAGGATGAACGGCAGCCCGGGCCGGGGTCCCCGCCGCAGGCGGTCGCCGCCGGTCAGCAGAATCCGCAGACGAGTCTGCTGCGGCCAGCTCTCCGCCAGCGCGGCCTCGGCCAGCGGCGTCGGCAGGAAGGCGATCGTGATCCCCTCCGCCGCCAGCCAGCGGACCAGCCGGTCGGGCGCGGAGCGGATTTCTTCCGTGGGAACGCGCAGGCTCGCGCCGGCGGCCAGGTAGGGCCACATCTCCCAGACCGAGGCGTCGAAGCCGGGGCCGGCCACCAGCGCCGCCCGGTCGGACGCGGCCACTCTGTAGGTATGGCAGTGCCACTCCACCAGGTTGGCCAGGGCGCCGTGGGAGATCACCACGCCCTTGGGCTTGCCCGTAGAGCCCGAGGTGTAGATGACGTACGCCGCCCGCTCGGCGGGGACGGGCAGGGGCGGCTCTCCCCAGGGGGCCAGCCTCTCCAGGCCGCGGTCCACGCACAACGTCCGGGCGTCCCGGACGCCCAGGGACTCCGCCAGCTCCGAGCGGGTCAGCAGGGCCCGCACCGGGCTCCCCGCCCAGGCGTCCTCGAGCTGCCAGGCCAGGCGCTCGGCAGGGTTGGCCGGATCGAGAGGGACATAGGCGCCGCCCGCCTCCAGCACGGCCAGGACGGCCACCGCCAGCTCGGCCGAGCGGTCCAGCACCACCGGCACCCGGATCTCCGGCCCCACGCCCTGGCGCCGCAGCCAGCCCGCCACCCGGCCGGCGCGGTCCACCAGCTCGCCGTAGCTCAGGGGACCGACGGCCGGCGCGTCCGGCGCCGCCTCGGCCCAGACCGCCGCCAGGCGGTGGACGGCGGTGTCGCGGGAGTACCAGGCGGCGGTCTCGTTCCACTCGGCCACGAGCTGCCACTCCTCCTCGCCGGTGAGCAGCGGCATCTCGGAGAGCCGGCGGCCGGGATCGGTGACCGCGCCCGCCAGCAGGGTCAGGTAGTGGCCCGCCAGGCGGTCCATGGTGGCGGCGTCGAACAGGCTGGAATTGAAACGCAGCGCAGCGCCGATCCCGCCCGCGGTCTCGGCGAGGATCAGCGAGAGGGCGAACGGCGCTCCCGCCGGCGCCAGCGGGAGCGACTCCAGCTCCAGCCCGCCCAGGCGCAGCCGCGCGCCCCCCTCGCCCAGGGCGAAGCCCCCCAGGCCGTCCTCCACGCCGCGCGCTTTCTCGAAGGCGAAGACCACGTCGAACAGCGGCGGCCGGGCCGCGTCGCGCCCGGGCTGCAGCCGTTCCGCCAGCAGGGCGAAGGGATAGTCCTGGCGCTCGAAGGCCGCCACCACCGCCCGCCGCGTCTCGCCGAGGACGTCGAGGAACGCCGGATCGTCGCCCAGCCGGGCGCGGATCGCCACCGGGTTGACGAAGTAGCCCACCAGGTCCGCGACCTCGGCGGAACGGCCGGCGGTGGGCGAGCCCAACAGGATCTCCTCCTGCCCCGTGTAGCGGGCCAGCAGCGCCTCGAAGGCCGCCAGCAGGCCCATGAAGAGGGTGGCGCCGCGGCGGCGGGCCAGGGCCTGGAGGTCGCCGGCGGCGGCGCCGTCCAGACGGAAAACCCGGGCGCCCCCCTCCCAGGTCTGCGCCGCCGGCCAGGGCCGGTCCGTAGGCAGCTCCAGGCGCTGCGGATCGCCCGCCAGGATCTCCCGCCAGCCCTCCCACAGGCGCTCCCCCTCGGGGCCGGCCAGGCGCTCCCGCCGCCAGCGCGACCAGTCGGTGTAGCGCAGCTCCAGGGCTGGCGGCGCCGCCGCCGGCCGGCCCGTCTCCCGCGCGTAGAAGGCGCCCAGGTCGCGCGCCATCACGGCCAGCGACCAGAAGTCGGAAACGATGTGGTGGATGGCCAGGAAGAGGAGGGTCTCGGCCGGACCGCGGCGCAGCGCGCCCAGGCGGACCAGGGGGCCGCGCCCGAGGTCGAACGGCCGCCAGATCTCGGCCCGCAGCCGCGCCGCCGTCTCATTTTCGCTCCAACCCTCGGCGTCGCCGAACAGGACCTCGGGGGCGAGGCGCGCGTGGACCGTCTGCTCCGGCCCGGCCGGACCTTCCGCGAAGGTGGTCCGCAGGGCCGGGTGGCGCTCGGCCAAGGCCTCGGCGGCCCGGGTCAGCGCGTCGAAATCGAGAGGGCCCCGCACCCGCGCCACGCCCGCCAGGTGATAGGCCAGGCTCTCCGGCGCCAGCCGGTGCAGGAACCAGAGCGACCGCTGGCCGTGCGAGAGGGGGAAGACGCCCGTCTCCTCGCCGCTCGCCGACGGTCCGCCGGTTGCCGGGAGCGCCGGGACAGGCGACGCCAGCTCGGCCATGGCGCCCGCGGCCAGCTCCGCCAGGGTCGCCCCTTCCAGCAGGCCGCCCAGGGGCAGGTTCAAACCCAGGACCGACTCGGCCCGCGCCCGCAGCTCGATAGCGGCCAGGGAGTCGAGGCCGAAGGCGGTCAACGGCCGGTCCATCTCCAGGCCGGCGGCGGGCACGCCCAGGGACCTGGCGGCCTCGGCGCGGAGCCACGCCTCCAGGGCAGTCCGGCGCTCCTCCACGGGCAGCGCCGCGAGGGCTTCCCGGTCCAGGCCGGCGGCCGGAGATTCCCCGGCGTCCTCGTCCTCGCGCTCGCCGCGCTCGTCGCGGTCGTCGCGGTCAAGGGCGCTGCGGCCCACCACCGTCAGCTCGCCGGCGAGATAGCCGTCGCGGGTGGCGTGGCGCTGGATCTTGCCGCTGGAGGTGGTGGGGATGGTGCCGGCGCGCACCAGGACCACCTCGTGGACCCGCACCTCGTGAGCCTCGGCCACGGCCCGGCGCACCGCCTCGGCGGCGGCCCCGGCCTCGGCCTCCCGGCGGCGCTCCAGCTCGGCCACCACCACCAGCCGCTCCTCCCCGGCGGCGTCCACCGCGAAGGCGGCCGAGGCGCCGGCGCGCAGGGCGGGATGGCTCTCCTCCGCCGTCGCCTCCAGGTCCTGGGGATAGTGGTTGCGGCCGCGCAGGATGATCAGGTCCTTGAGGCGGCCGGTGACGAACAGCGAGCCCTCGCGCAGGAACCCGAGGTCGCCGGTGCGCAGGAAGGGGCCGCCCGCCTCGCCGGTCTCTCCCGCGAGCCGCGCCTGGAAGGTGCGCGCCGTCTCCGCGGGGTTGTCCCAGTAGCCGGCGGCCACGCTGGGGCCGGCCACCCAGATCTCGCCCACCCGGTCGGGCGCGCAGCGCCGGCCGGTCGCCGGGTCCACGATGGCGATCTCGGTCTCCGACCACGCCCGGCCGCAGCCCACCAGGCGCCGGCCGGCGGGGTCCAGGGCCGCCGTGGCCGCGACCTGGCCCAGCTCCAGGTCCGCCGGCCGGAACGAGCCCACCGCCGGCCCGGCGCCGGCCGCGCCGCCGGAGACGAAGAGGGTCGCCTCGGCCAGGCCGTAGCAGGGATAGAACGCCTCCCGCCGGAAGCCGCAGGGGGCGAACGCCGCGGCGAAGCGCTCCAGGGTCTCGGCCCGCACCGGTTCGGCGCCGTTGAACGCCACCTGCCAGGAGGAGAGATCCAGGCCGTGGCGTTCCGCGGGCGGGATCTTCCGCACGCACAGCTCGTAGGCGAAGTTGGGGCCGCCGCTGGTGGTGCCCCGGTAGCGCGAGATCGCCCGCAGCCAGCGCGCCGGCCGCTGCAGGAACGCCACCGGCGACATCAGCACGCACGAGGCCCCCACGTACAGAGGCTGCAGGACGTTTCCGATCAGCCCCATGTCGTGGTAGAGCGGCAGCCAGCCTACGATCAGCGAGCGCTCGCTCTGGGCGAAGGCCGCCTGGATCATCTCCTCGTTGTGGAGGAGGTTGCCGTGGGTGACCATGACGCCCTTGGGCTGGGCGGTCGAGCCCGAGGTGTACTGCAGGAAGGCGAGGGTGTCGCCGTCGATCTCCGGCTCTTCCCACTCCTCCGCCAGCCCCGCCGCGTCCAGGCCGTCCGTGGCCAGCCACTGCGCCCCCGCCATCTCCGGCAGCCGGCCGGCCAGGGCCTCCACCCGCGCCCGCAGGTCCGAGGTGGTCAGCGCCACCGCCGGGCGGGCGTCGCGGGCGATCGAGCGCAGGCGCGGCAGCATCCGCTCCGACCGCGGCGGATACGCCGGCACGGCGACCACGCCGCCGTAGAGGCAACCCAGGAACGCCGACACGAACTCCAGACCCGGCGGGTAGAGCAGCAGCGCCCGCTGGCCCGCCAGTCCCAGCCGCTGGAGCCGCGCGCCCAGGGCGCGCGCCTGGGCGTCCAGCTCCGCGAAGGTGAGGCGGCCCCCCTCCTCCTCGCCGTCGGCCAGGAAGGTGTACGCCGGGCGCTCCGGGTGCTCCAGCGCGCGTCCCCTCAAGAGTTGGATCAGCGAGCTCTCGGCGAACGGCTCACGTAACGGGTTGCTCAATCCGTCCCTTTCATTCGCTTCATCTCATTCGAGCGGCGATACGCTCTCCGTGCCCGGATCACGAGCCGGTTCAAAAAACAGAACCAAAAAGCTCAAGAAAAAGCGAGAAACTCGGCTTCTTGGTTCAAAAATTTGATTTTGATGTGCCGACGTGGGTAACGTACAGCGATAGGCAAAGCGAGGTCAACAGTAAAGCGTCCCATTCTGGCGGTGGTCTCCCACCTTAAAGGTGCGGTCTGGACCTCAAAACGGGGCACTCCGTTATAGTAGAACGCGATCTCGAACCTTAAAGCAGAGTCTAAAAAATGGAAAACTTCTGGAAGGACCTCCTCCTCTCCCTGCGTGCGCTGCGCCGCAGCCCGGCCTTCGCTTTCGCCGCGGTCGCCTCCCTGGCGCTCGGAATCGGGGCGAACACCGTGATCTTCACCTTCCTGAACGCCCTGTTCTTCAAGAGCCTGCCGGTGGGCCATCCGGAGGAGCTGGTGGCCGTCTACTCGGAGGACAAGGCCAAGGGGGACCTGCTGCCGCTCTCGTACCCCAACTTCGAGGATCTGCGGCGGGAGGAGGGCCCGGTGGTAGCCGGCCTCGCCGCCTACCGGGACGTCTCCGCCTCCCTGCGGGCGGACGGCGAGCCGGCGCTGCTCCAGGGCGAGGCGGTCTCCGCCTCCTACTTCGACCTCCTGGGGATCGATCCGGCCCGCGGGCGCTTCTTCCGGCCGGACGAGGAGGCCCCTCCGGGCGCCCATCCGGTGGTCGTCCTCTCCCACCACCTCTGGCAGAGCCGCTTCGCCTCCGACCCGGGCGTGGTGAACCGGTCCGTGAGCCTCGACGGCCTGGGCTTCACCGTGATCGGGGTCGCGCCGCCGGAGTTCAAGGGGCTGAGCGTCGCGGCCATGCCTCCCGACTTCTGGGTGCCGATGTCCATGTACCGGCAGTTGACGCAGGGCCCGCAGGCGCGCCAGTTGGAGCGCCGGGGCGCCCTGGTCTTCTCCGCCGTGGCCCGCCTGAACCCGGAGACCGGCGTCCAGGAGGCGCGGGTGTTCCTGCGCACCGTGGCCGACCGTCTGGAGCGCGAGTTCCCGCAGGCCAACCGGGACCTCGGCATGACCGCCATCCCCCTGGCCCAGGCCGTGCTGCCGCCCGCCATGCGGGACCGCGCCGCGCGCTCCGGCGGCCTGCTCGCCGCCGCCGTGGGGCTGCTGCTGCTGATCGCCGGCGCCAACGTGGCGAACCTGCTCCTGGCCCGCGCCGCGGCCCGCAGCGGCGAGGTGGCCGTGCGGCTCTCCATGGGGGCCAGCCGCGGCCGCTTGCTGCGCCAGCTCCTCACCGAGGGCGCCGTGCTGGGTCTGCTAGGCGGCGCCTGCGGCCTGCTGATCGCCGTCTGGGGCCGCCGCATCCTCTGGGCCCTGCGGCCGCCGTTCTTCCCCGACACCCTCGACCTCGGCATGGACGGCCGGGTGCTGGGCTTCACCCTGGCCCTCTCGCTGGCCACCGGCCTGCTGTTCAGCCTGGCGCCGGCGTTCCAGTCCTTCCGCCTCGACCTCTCCGGCATCCTCACCCGCCAGGCCCGCGGCTCGGGCTCCCGCGGCGACGGCTCGGGCTCGTTCCTGCGCCAGCTCCTGGTGGCCGGCCAGGTGGCCCTCTCCGTGGTGGTGCTGGCCGGCGCCGGCCTCTTCCTGCGCAGCCTCGCCCAGGTGGAGAAGGTGGATCCCGGCTTCGAGACCGAGAAGCTGTTCGTCATTCCCCTGGACCTGGGCTCGGGAGGATACCCGCCGCCGCGCGCCCTGGACCTCTACGAGCGGGCCGTGGAGCGGGTCTCGCGCCTGCCCGGCGTGCGCTCCGCCGCCGTGGCTTCCCGCTTCCTCCTCGTCGGCGGCGGCTCCCGGACGTCCGTCTTCGCCGAGGGCCGGGCCGTCCAGCCGGGCGCCGGCACGGAAAGCGGACCCGCCGACGGCGAGGTGATGGCCGGCGTCAACACCGTGGGCGTCGGCTATTTCGACACGGTCGGCATGCGGCTGCTGAACGGCCGCGGCTTCACGCCCGCCGACCGCGAGGGCTCCCGCCCGGTGGCGGTGGTCAACGAGTCCCTGGCCCGCCGCCTCTGGCCGGGCGAGCCCGCCCTCGGCAAGCGCCTCCGCCTCGCGGACGACACGCAGATGCGGGAGGTCGTCGGCGTCGCCGCCGACGCCCGCTACGCCGGCCTGCGCGAGCCTCCCCAGCCCTACGCCTGGAAGCCGGTGCTGCAGAGCTTCTCCCCCGCGATGATGCTGCACGTGCGCACCGCGGAGGACCCGGACCCGCTGCTGGAGACCGTCCGCCGCGAGGTCCAGGCCCTGGACCCCGGCCTGCCCATCCTGGAGCCGCGCACCATCTCTCAGGTGCGCAACATCTCGCTCTGGGCCCCGCGCCTGGGCGCCGGCCTGCTCTCCCTCTTCGGGCTCCTCGCCCTGGCCCTCGCCGCCCTGGGGATCTACGGCGTCGTCGCCTACTCCATCGGCCAGCGCCGGCGCGAGATCGGCGTCCGCATGGCCCTGGGCGCCGCCCGCAAGGAGGTCCTGGAGCTGGTCCTGCGCCAGGGCATGCGCCCCGTCTGGATCGGCCTCGCCCTCGGTGTCGCCGCCGCCTTCGCCGGCGCCCGCGCCGTGGCCAGCCTGCTGTTCGGGATCGGCGCCGCCGATCCGTTCGCCTTCGCGGGAGCCGCGCTGCTGCTCGCCCTGGTCGCCCTCGCCGCCGTGTACATCCCCGCCCGCCGCGCTTCCGGAGTGGATCCCGTCCACGCCCTGCGCGAGGGTTGAAGGAGAGACCTTGATCCAGGAGACCCTGACCCCCACCGCCCCGTCCGCCCGCGAGATGCCCGGCCCCCGCGGCGGCATCCGGATCGCGGGCGGCGAACGCCTCGCCGCCTATCTCGAAGCCACCCGGCTCCACGGCGACGTCGTCTGCGTCAGCGAGCAGCGCCGGCTTTTCCTGATCAGCCACCCGGACCACGTCAAGCGGGTGCTGCAGGACAACCAGGCCAACTATCGCCAGAACGTCCGCAAGAAGATCGTGATGGGGGCGCAGAGTCTGGCCCTCTCCGCCGGCGAAGACTGGAAGCAGCGCCGCCGCCTGCTCCAGCCCCTGTTCAACCAGCAGCGCCTGGCCCCTCTCGCCCCCGGCGTGGTCGCCGGCTCCGGGCGCATGCTGGACCGCTGGATGGACCCCGCCCGCGGCGGCGCGCCCCTGGACGTCGCCGCCGAGATGGCCGACCTCTTGCTGGACCTGCTGATCGAGGGCCTGCTCGGCCACGACGGCGGGCGCGGCGGCCTGCGCCAGGCCGTGGCCAGCGCCTTCGAGCACTTCAACGCGCGTCTCGGCGTCACCGATCCCCTCCCCCTCTGGGTCCCCACCCTGCGGAACCTCAGCCTGGTCAAGGCCCTGCGCGGCCTCTCCCGCAACGTGCGGGCCGCCATCGCCGAGCACCAGGAGAGCGGCGAGGAAGGCGACCTCCTGGCCATGATGCTCTCCACCCGCGACGAGCGGACGGGTCAGATCCTGAATCCCGAGCAGCTCCAGGACGAGCTGATGATGCTGCTGGTCATGGGACACATGACCACCGCCATGGCCGCCACCTGGGTCTTCTTCCTGCTCTCCCGCCACCCCGAGGCCGAGGCCCGCGTCCGCGCCGAGATCGCCGAGGTCGTGGGGGACCGGCCGGCGGAGTTCAGGGACGTGGCGAGGCTCGCCTACACCCGCCAGGCCATCGAGGAGACCCTGCGCCTCTATCCGCCGAGCTGGAGCTTCAGCCGCGCGGCCATCGCGGACGACGAGATCGGCGGCTACCTCATCCCGGCGGGCGCCACCGTGGCGATCTCCCCCTGGGTGACCCACCGGCGGCCCGACCTCTGGACGGACCCGGAGCGCTTCGATCCCGACCGCTTCGAGCCCGGCCGCGCCGCCGAGCGCCACCGCTTCGCCTGGTACCCCTTCGGCGGCGGTCCCCGCGTCTGCATCGCTCGCGACATGGCCATGATGGAGCTGCCGTTGATCCTCGCCACCGTCTTCCAGCGCTGCCGCCCGTGCCCCGTGCCCGGCCGCTCCGCCGCTCCCACGCCCGGGATCGTGCTGCGCCCCCGCGACGGCCTGTGGATGACGCCCGAGTCCCCCGCCGCGGTGCCGGCCGCCCTGCGGGAAGCCCCCTTCGAGCCCCTGCCGGCGGTGCTCGTCAAGCCGGCGGCGGACGCTCCGGCCTTCCTCCGCCGCGCTGAGGGCGGAGAGTACGTGCCCGTCCCCCGCGCCGAGTTCCTGGACCGCGCCCGCCGCCTCGCCCGCGCCCTGGTGGCCGCGGGCGTGGCGCCCGGCGACCGCCTCGCCGTCTTCGCCGGCGGCGCCGACGCCCTGCTGATGGACCTGGCGGCGCTGACCGCCGGCGCGGTGACGGTGCCCGTCCCGCCGACCCTGGAGCCCGCCGAAGCCGTCCGGATCTTCCGGGAGACCGGCGCGCTCTACGTGGCCGCCGGCCCGGCGCGCATGAAGGAGCTGCTGCCCCTGCGCGGCGACGCTCCCGGCGTCCGGACCTGGATCCAGATCGGACCCGGCGCCGCCGGCGACGGGATGGTCACCCTGGCCTCCCTGCTGGAAGCGAAGGCGGAAGGCCCGGAGATCCCGGAAATCGAGGAGCTCGTCCGGCGTCTCCGGCCCGAGCAGCCGGCCTCCCTCCTGCTCACCCCGGGAACCGAGGGCCGGGCTCGCGCCGTCGAGGTCACCCACGGCAACCTCGCCGCCGTGGTGCGCGGCCTGACCGAGGCCCTGCCGGTCCGCCCCGGCGAGGTGGTCCTCTCCGGCCTCCCCTTCGCCCGCCCCGCGGAGCGCGCCTTCCTCCACGCCAGCCTGCGCCAGGGGGCGACCCTGGCCTTCCCCGGCCCCGGCGACGCCATCGACCAGGACATCCGGAAAGTGCGGCCCCACGTCCTCACCTCCACCCCGGACTTCTGGAAGCGCTTCCTGAACTGGCTGTTCCAGACCGTGCAGTCCATCTCCCCGCGCCGGCGGCGGGCCTTCCAGAAGGCCGTCCAGACCGGCCGGCGCGTCCTGCCCTTCCGCGTCCAGCACAAGAACCCGCCGGGCGCGGAGCGCTGGCGCCTCTGGATGGCCGAGAAAACGGTCTTCGGCGGCATCCGCGCCCGCCTGGGCGGCCGCCTCCGCTTCGCCGTCTCGGGTGGCGACCGCATCCCGCACGGCTGGATCACCTTCGTCTGGGCGGCCGGCATTCCCGTCTACGAGAGCTACGGCCTCACCGAGACCGGCGGCTTCGCCACCCTGAACACCCGGGAGGCGATCCAGCCGGGCTCCTCCGGCATCCCCCTGCCCGGCCTGGAGGTCCGCGTGGCGGCGGACGGCGAGATCCTGGTCCGCGGCGCCGCCGTGGCCGCCGGCCCCGCCGTCGACGCCGACGGCTGGCTGCACACCGGCGACGACGGCTGGATCGACGAAGCCGGCATGCTCTCCGTCCGCGGCCGAAAGAGCGAGGTCTTCACGGGTCCCCACGGCAAGAAGGTCTCCCCCTCGGGCCTGGAGAGCCTGCTCCGCTCCAGCCACTTCCTCTCCCACGCCGTGGTGGTGGGAGAGGGCCGGCCCCACAACGCCGCCCTGCTCGTCCCCGACCTCCACGCCCTCCAGCGTATGGCCAAGCGCCGCCGGATCGAGCACTCGTCCATCGCCGAGCTGGTGCGCGACCCGCGCGTCCGCGAGGCCGTCGGCAAGGACATCGCCGGTTACAACGAGAGGCTCGCCGCCCACGACCAGATCAAGGCCTGGGACCTCCTCCCCGACACCTTCAGCGCCGCCACCGGCGAGCTGACCGCCACCGGCACCCTGCGGCGGAAGACGGTGCTGGAGAAGTACGCGGCGGAGATCGAGAAGCTGTACGTGTAGGGGCCCTCACCACCCCCGGCCCCTCCTCTCCCGACCCCTCCCGCCCTCCCTCACCGGGAGAGGAGGGGAGAGGATTGCCTGCTTCCTGCTTTGGGTGGGGGTTCCCCTCTCCCGGTGAGGGAGGGCGGGAGGGGTCGGGAGAGGGGCCAGGGGTGAGGGTTCGGACCCACATCTAGTACCCCGCCCCGCCCCTACCCCATCCTCTTGTGGTTTCCGGGACGCTTTGCTAAGCTGCCTTGCGTTGCCCGAGAAACCATACCTATGAAAGTAGAACGCCTCGACATCTCCGGCTTCAAGTCCTTCGTCGATCCCGTGGAAGTCCGCTTCGCGGGCGGCGTCACCGCCATCGTCGGCCCCAACGGCTGTGGCAAGAGCAACCTCTCCGAAGCGATCACCTGGGTCCTGGGCGAGCAGAGCGCCAAGTCGCTCCGCGGCGGCACCATGGAGGACGTCATCTTCAACGGCTCCGACTCCCGGAAGCCCCTGGGGATGGCTGAATGCGTCCTCACCCTGCGCACCGACGCCTCCTACCCCGGCTCCGACGACGGCCGCATCACCCTCGGCCGCCGGGTCTTCCGCGGCGGCGAGAGCCAGTACCGCCTCAACGGCAAGGTCACCCGGCTGAAGGAGATCAAGGACCTGCTGATGGACACCGGCCTCGGCATCCGGGCCTACTCCGTCATCGAGCAGGGCAAGATCGGCATGATCCTCTCCGGCAAGCCCCAGGAGCGCCGCAAGCTCATCGAGGAGGCCGCCGGCATCACCCGCTACAAGGCGCGCAAGAGCATCGCCGAGGTCAAGCTCCAGGAGGCGATGTCCAACCTCCTCCGCCTCGACGACGTCATCTCCGAGGTCGAGCGCGCCCTGCGCTCCCTCAAGCGCCAGGCCGGCGCCGCCCGCCGCTACCAGGAAAAGGAGCTGGAGTACCGGCAGCTCCTGGAGAAGGTCCTCCTCGGCCGCTGGGCCGCCCTCGCCGCCCGCATGGCCGAGCTGAAGGCCGGCATCGAGGACGCCACCTCCCGCGAAGCCGCCCTCGCCGCCGACCTCCACCGCGACGAAGCCGCCCTGGTCGCCGGCCGCGAGCGCCTCGACGAGCTGGCCCGCCGGATGGCCGAGCGCCACCAGAAGGTGGCCGACCTCAGCGCTTTGATCGAAGGCCGCCAGGAGTTCCTCAAGGCCAACCGCCAGACCGTCCAGGACCTCGGCGAGCGCGCCGCTCAAGGCCGTGCCCTCGCCGAGCGCCGCGAGGCCGAGATCGCCGCCTACGACGAGTCCCTGGGCGGCCTCGAAGAGAAGCGCCAGGAGCTCGCCTCCGAGCGCGAGATGGCCGCCGCGGCCGTGAACCAGGACGAGGCCGAGATCGCCGCCGCCGAGCGCGACCTCAAGCAGGTCGCCGCCCGTGTCGAAGGCTTCCGCGGCCAGCAACTCGCCGCCGCCGCCGACATCGACGCCGCCCGCAACCGCGCGCAGCAGGCCCAGATCGAGCAGGAGAAGGGCAACTTCCGGCGCCACCGCATCGAGACCGAGATCGAGCAGCACGCCGCCGAGCTCAAGCAGGCCGCGGAAGTGCTGGAGATGGCCCGCAACAAGGTGGACGCCACCGACGCCGCCCTCGACGCCCGCATCGTCGAGCAGGAGAAGGTCGCCGGCGACCTCGAAGCCACCATGCGCCGCGAGGCCGAGGCTTCCGAGCGCAAGCGCTCCCTGGAGAATCAAATTTCCGGCGCCAAGCAGCGCCAGCGCATCCTCGCCGAGCTCTCCCGCGCCCACGCCCAGCGCCGGGCCGCCCTGGAGAAGGCCCTCGCCTCCGCCGGCATCGAGACCCCCGTCTACCTCGCAGGCCAGGCCAAGGCGGTCGAAGGCTGGGAGCGCGCCCTCGACTTCTACCTCGGCAACCTCGCCGACGCCGTGGTCCTGGAGTCTGGCGAGAGCGCCCGCGGCCTCGCCAAGGCCCTCGCCGGCCGCTCGGCCGCCATCCTGGTCGAGCGCCAGAAGGGCGCCACCGAGAACTGGCCCCTGGTGGACGACCCGGCCGTGGTCCTCTCCCTGGGCGAAGCCCTGGGCCTCTCCGAGGATCTCGCCACCGCCCTGCCGCCCGCCTTCCTCGTCCGCACCGCCGAGGACGCCGAGCGTCTCGCCCGCCGCCATCCCGGCCTCGCCTTCCTCAGCCGCGAAGGCGTCTGGGTCGAAGCCGGCGCCTTCCACATCGAGGGCGAGGTCGCCAACCCCGGCGTCCTGGAGCGCGAGAGCGAGCTGGCGGCCCTGGGCCGGCAGATCCCCGACCTCGAACGCCAGCTCCAGGAGGCCTCCGACCTCCTCGCCCGGCTGGTGCTGGAGCGCGCCTCCCTCGCCAAGGAGTCCAACCGGCTCCAGGGCGAAGTGGCCAACCTCCGCCAGGAGCTGGCCGTCGGCAAGGCCCGCATGGAGGACGCCGCCGCCCGCCACCGCCGCCTGGCCGCCGAGGGCGAGACCCTGACCAGCGAGCAGGCCGAGATCGCCCGCGAGATCGAGCGCCTGGCCGAGCGCCGCGAGCTCCTCCTGCAGGAGCTGGCGGCCGCCGAAGAGCGCGCCAAAGGCCTCGAAGAGGACTTCGAGCGCGCCCAGGCCGAGCTGGAAGCCGCCAAGGCCCACCGCGAAGGCCTGCGCACCGCCAGCGCCGGCCGCCGCGGACGCCTGGAGCTGCTCGACGAGCGCCTGGAGTCCCACGACCGCGAGATGGCCCGCCTGCGCGGCGAGCTCGAGCGGGGCATGAGCCAGATCACCTCCTGGCGCCAGGAAGCCGACAAGCTCACCCAGCGCCGGACCGACCTGGAGCAGGCCATCGAGCGCGCCCAGGACGAGCTGCAGTCCGCCCTGGAAAACCGCGCCGCCGCCGAAGAAGGCGTCCTCGAAGAGCAGGAGCGTCTGGACGTCCACCGCCAGGAGATCCGCCTGCTCGAAGAGCGCATCGTCGGCCACCGCGAGCACCGCGACGCCGTCCGCAACGAGCTGGAAGAGCTGCGCATCGCCCGCGCCAGCGTCAAGCAGGACGCCGAGCACCTCGCCCTAACCTTCCGCGACGAGTTCAGCCGCGAAGGCGAGGAGGCCTCCCTGCCGGCCGATCCGGGCGCCTTGCGCGACGACCTCATGGAGCTGGAAGCCGAGCTGGCCCGCACCAAGGCCGCCCTGGAGCGCCTGGGCCCGGTGAACATCCTCGCCGTCCAGGAGCACGACGAGCAGGAGGAGCGCTTCCAGTTCCTCACCACCCAGCGCGCCGACGTCGCCAACTCCGTGGACAGCCTCAAGAGGACCATCAAGGAGATCAACGAGGCCTCCGGCGAGCGGTTCAACACCACCTTCCAGGAGGTCAACAAGAACTTCGGCGAGATCTTCGCCCGCCTCTTCCGCGGCGGCGAAGCCGAGATGCGCCTCATGGACGAGGACGACCCGCTGGAGAGCGGCATCGAGATCCTCGCCCGCCCGCCCGGCAAGCGTCTGCAGAACCTGATGCTGATGTCCGGCGGCGAGAAGGCCCTGACGGCCATCGCCCTCCTCTTCGCCCTCTTCCGCGCGAAGCCCTCGCCCCTCTGCATCCTGGACGAAGTGGACGCGCCGCTCGACGACATCAACACCACTCGCTTCATCGATCTCCTGGAGGAGATGGCCACCCAGACCCAGTTCATCGTGATCACCCACAACAAGCTCACGATGGAAGTCGCCTCCCGGCTCTACGGAGTCACCATGGAGGAGAAGGGCGTGTCGAAGCTGGTGTCGGTGGAGCTGGAAGAGGTGCAGCCGGAGACGGGAGAGGCAGACAGCGTAGGCAGCCAAGGAGGACCTAAAGGACACCAAGGACAAACCCAGGTCGTTTATGTCCTTTGGGTCCTTTACGTCCTTTAGGTCCTTTTAGACTCTGGCTCTGGAGGAACGCAGATGAAATCGGCCCTGGACCGCTGCTTTCACTGTGGTAGCACCGACCTCGAAGAGAGGGAAGTCGAAGAGCTTCTCTCGACGGACGGCCAAGCCATCCGCTGCCGGGTCGCCGCGACGGTTTGCCTCCGTTGCGGCGAGCGTTATTTCGATCTGGAAACCATCCGCCGTCTCGAAGAGATCCGAGCCGACGAGCTCTTCGCTTGACCACCCTGAAGGGGTGAAATTTGATGAGCTTGGCGCTTCAGCGCCAAGTCAGCAATCCCCCACCCCTTCATTCGCCCCGAGGGGGCGATGCCTTTCGGTATTCAGACAAATCCAGCACCAGGTGGATCTCCTCCACATACCGCCCCTCCCACAGCACCGACCGCGGCTCCCTCCCCCACTCGCGGAATCCCGCCGACTCATACAGCCGCCACGCCTCAACGGCCGTCTCCGTAACGGTGAGGTGAACCTGCTCCACCCCGGCCCACGCCCGCGCCGCTTCAATCGCCGTCTCCAGAAGCCGCCGCCCCGCCCCTCTCCCCCGCGCCCGCGGCGACACATACATCCCCCAGATCCCCGCCCTGTGTCGCCGCTTCACCTGCGTGCCCCGGACCACGCCTACCATGCCGACAAGATCCTCTCCGTCGAAGAGACCCATGATGACGGATGTTTGGGGATCGGCGAGAGACGTGCGGAGGAATTCGGCGGAGAGGGCTTTGTCGTCCTGGAGGGAGGCTCCGAAGGCGAGGGGGTTGGTTTCGAGGGCTTCCCTGCGGAGGCTGATCAGGGGGTCGGCACAGCCTGGGTCGAGGAGTTTTACGTTAATGGGGGGATTCATGGTAATGACCGATATCACCACTCAGCTCTCAGCTTAGCCATGCGAAATGCTGATCGCAGCAGCTTCCAGTGAATCGATATATGATTGCAAGACGGTCTTACTAGGGACTCTCGGGTCAGCGGCCGTCACCAATTCGTAAACACTTACTCCTACAACTGCCCGGCCGAGCTTCCGTAGGGCTAGCTGGTCAAGCTGTTTGGATGTGCTAGTGGACAAGTGGGCAGCAGCATTGCGAATAGAGCGAAAGTCTATTAGGTCTGTCAAAATAGCGGATATCGCAACTTGATATGGCGCGCCCCCATCGAAGTAAAGCTTAGCAAGCCGAATCACAATGTCTGGGTTACCCCAGTCAACATACCTCTGAGTGCCGATTAGAACAAGATTAGCATGATCTAATGATACTGGCTTAAGATAGCAGGTCAAAAAGCTTCCAGTCGTGGTAGGAGAGCCCATAAGGTACTCCAAGAAGCTCTGCTCTAGAAATTTTTCCCAGGCTATGAAAATCTTCAAGACTGCCGCCTCTGTTACAAACGATCTAGCATCACGTGGTTTTAAGAATTGGCCGGATGCATCTGTTGTGTGGGCATCGGCGATAAGTCCACCAGCAAAGGAAAACGCCGCAGAAAGTTCTGCGAGAAGCCTGGCTTGGGGCATCGCCTTGTGTCAAGGCCTAGCTGACATTCATTAGATTTACAACAAAGGTGGTTCTTCTCAGCCGAACTGGCGCATCTGTCGTCGCACGTCGGCTATCTTCTATAAATTTCTCTGCATCGTTGTCTAGCTTACCTCCTTGCTCCTTAATCGCAAATATCTCGTCCACTCTGCCCAGCCCACTTAGTACACGTTCAGATCGGCCCTGCTCAATATTGGGGCGAGGCTCATTTAGCCCTTTTAAACCGTATACAGCATGGAAGAATGCTGTAAACAGTGTATAAAAGAGATGAATCCGGCGAAATTCAGAGGTCGCCAGGGAATCGCCAAAGACCCTGTCAATTTCCGCCATGGTTCGACGAAATTGGTCCCCGAGAACTTCAGCATCATACTCAAAGTCGTCTTCATACACATCATAGAAGTTCTTGATCTGCTTTTTGCTCTTGACCCCTTCGATCATTGCAATAAGAAGATCTGCCACCAATGTGACCTCTCCCATTCGGAGAATCTGTTGTGGCGACAAGATCTTGCTGCGTAACCAGAACTCGTAGTAGGCGTGACCCAAGCTATCCGCCAGTAACTTGAAGGGTCCAAACCGTGTTGCGTTAGTCTTTTCCTGCTCATTTAAAACAACTGCATAGGCATTAAGACGACTAAAGACATCGAGCACCTCAGGATCCGGCATGTTGACAAGAAGATCAACAGATAGCTCATAATTAAGTACGTTAGCCTGGATATCGTCGTCCACTTGACCAAGTTGGCTGAAATATAAACCGCCATATTTGGCGTGATGTCTCTTACTGATAGTGAAACCATCGTTGAGATAAGAGAGGATAGTCCTCAGCCGCTGTTGACCATCCACAACTTCGCGAATGGACGCCCTAGTCGTGGTATTAATCTTCTGCCTAATGAAGATCTTTGGTATAGGTTTGCCTCGGACTATAGTGTCCATCAGGTATGACTTGGCGCGGTCTGTCCAGACGTTACGCCGTTGAAATCGTGGGTTGAGTTCTAGTTGGCTATTGCGACTCCATTCAAGGAAATCGTTGATACTGTATGTCCTGGAGTCGAAGTTCTTCATTAAGCCCACCTTCTAGATTAGCCCACTCTTCAGCCCCGCAGCTGCCAGACGGCGAGGTCCGGTCCATGTGAGCTGTCGTTTACCATCCACATTCTACGTGGTATCGAGAGTACCGTCAACGTCATCACGAGGGCACGTAAGTTTGCAACCCGATATGTGGTTTATCTCCAGTACGCCGAGCAGCCTCGATCCTCAATCCGGAGCCCCATATTCCTCCATCCACTCGTATCACCGCGTCGGCCGCCCACTCCCAGAACTCGATCCGGCCCCCGGTTGGATGGCAGAAGTGCTCCCCACTCGTCCGGTTGTAACCGCGATCGAGAAGCACGCGATTGCCATCTCGGCAGACAGCGACGGCCTTCAGCGGTATTGTATCTGCCATTGTTCATCGCGGGATTGTTCGCTCACCTTGAGCGCTCCTCGAGCCACCGCCGGAGAGATAACTGACTCTCGCCGGATGCCTTGCCAAGTATGATGTTCTCAGCACTTTAGTGGCAGCATGCACCAGACGCGGAAACCATATTAGCGGTATCGAAATGACCCGTCTGTCGCTCAAATTCACGATGAGCGCATCGTCGGCTACCCTAGCGTTTTGCATGCTGGCCCAAGGCATGGCCTTACTTATGCAGACCTACGTGCTCGCAGAGCCCACTTCTTGGCGAGTTGCCGCATGGCTGATTCGTGCTCTGGCCAATCATGTAGGATCGCAGGATCGAAATCGGCTCCGTTGGGCCAGACCAATGTATGTACCTCCGGATCAATTTCCACAGAAGCGAAGACGGCGGGATTGCGGAGAGGTCCGTAGATCTCGCCCTCCGCCCTCTAGGATTGGCTCCAAGTCGATCTCTCTTGCGCTGCAGTCATCAAAGCCGACTTTGAGACGATGGGGGCCCAGCAGCTCTACTGAAGTCACACGATGAATTGGGTGGGCCATACCGCCTCCTTCCACAGGGTCTAATTCTACTCGGATTTCGTCCTGGCCGGCAGGTTGCCTCCCGCCCTTCAGGGCGGCTGGGGAATGGGGGGCCTGCCGACCCGGCGCTAAAGCGCCGGGCTATTCAAATTCCGCCCATTCTGGGCGGTCGTAGATGGGATGGCGTACCGATCCTTTCACTGCCCGAAATCACCGCACCGGCGACTCATCCGAACCGTCCCTTGAGGGACAATCGCGGGTAGCCCCACGGTTTCAACCTGGGGCGGAAGAGGCATCCAACCTACCCTCCTGGACGACGCGCCCTCTCCTCACATCCTGTCGTCCAAAGCCTTCCCGATCTGATGCAGCCCGATCACCGTGCAATTCTCCACCGCCCACGTCAGGTCGGTCAGAATCTGCTGGGCAGCCCGTTGATCGTCCCGCTCCCTCAGCTCCGGGTACAACGCCCCGAGCTCCTCCCGTGCGGCCCACAGCCGGTTCGCCAACTCGTCGAAGCGCGCCTTCAGCTCCTCGCGGGGCATCCTCGGAGGCTGCGCCGGATCGTCGAAGTCAAGAAGCCTGGAATCCGGATCGCCAGCCCCGGAGTCCATCTCTGGATCGTCAAGTGGGCGTTTCATATCAAGAGGATAGCCGTTCTCCCACGAGAGGGGAAGGACCCGGGCAGGACATTGTCCCGTTCTCGGCGCGGCGCAGGGGGGCCGTGGTCCGGTCCGCAATCGTCGATGTGGACCCGCACCAAGCCAGATCTTACCCTAGCGTTCCGGGCTCGCCGCCAACCTTCCGGGACGTCCGCTAAGCCTCCGGAACGTTCCATCCGCCGAAAGAACGTTCCATCCGCTTCCGCGGCCGTTTTTTAGCCTGAAAAATCGTTTTTTAGCTTCCGGAACGTTCCAAGAGCGCTTCGGGACGTTCCGGAAGCTAAAAATTCGTTTTTAACGCTCCGCTACGATTTTTAAGGCTCCGCGACGGTTTTTAACGCTCCGCGAACGTTTTTAATGCTCCGCGGGCGTCCCGGAAGCTTACAGGCGATCCCTAAAGCCCTTGGGCCGTCGCGGAGGTTCCGCCGCGATCCAACGGCCTTCACACGGATCTCAGGGCCGTAGAGATGGGATGAGAAGGCCACCCTCCCTGGTGCGCAGTGCCGTAAAATGGCCTGCAAACTGGGTACAAAGCGCGCTAAAGGCGCAAGGAGGGCAGGGTGGCCGTGGAGAATAATACCAGAGTGGAAGTACAGGCGGTGGTGGGAGTGGATCTCGGGGACCGTTCGAGTCAGATCTGTCGTCTGGATCGAGAAACGGGAGCGATCCTGGAGGAGAAGCGTCTGTCGACCACCTCGGCGAGTTTTCAGCGCTACTTCGAAGGGGGGATTGCGTGTTTGGTGATCGTGGAAAGCGGCACGCATACGCCGTGGGTTCGGCGGTTGCTGGAGTCGTTGGGTCATCAGGTGATCGTCGCCAATGCCAGCAAGGTGCGGGCAATCTCGGCGAGCGTGCGCAAGACCGACGAGCGGGATGCCCGGTGCCTGGCCCAGTTGGGGCGAGTGGACCCAGAGTTGCTCAGTCCCGTGCACACGCGTAGCGAGGAGGCGCAGCAGGCCTTGGCGGTGGTGCGCTCTCGGGAAGGCTTGGTCAAAGCCCGGACGATGCTGATCAATCAGGTGCGCGGGATGGTGAAGTCGTTCGGCGCTCGATTGCCAGCCTGCTCGACGAAGAGCTTCGCTCGGAAGATCTCAGAGGCCTTGCCGAAGGAACTGAAGGCTGCGCTGGAGCCGCTGATGGAGGTGATTGCCGACGTCAGCGAGCGGATCCGGGGCTTCGAGCAAGATATTGAGGCTTGGGCGCAGCGCTGGCCCGTGACGCAGCGCTTGCGGCAGATCAAGGGAGTTGGGGCACTGACCGCTTTGGTGTTCGTCTTGACGCTGGACGATCCCCATCGCTTCGCGCGCTCGCGCTCCGTGGGGGCCTACCTGGGACTGGTGCCGGCGAGTCGAAGCTCGGGCAGCTCGAATCCACAGTTGCCGATCACCAAGCATGGCGACCGCCTGCTACGCCGGTTGTTGGTGCAGGCCGCGCATTACATCCTCGGTCCCTTCGGCCAGGACAGTGACCTGCGCAGCTTCGGGTTGGAATTAGCGCGTCGGGGAGGCAAGAACGGCAAGAAACGAGCGGTGGTGGCCGTGGCGCGGAAACTGGCCGTGTTGCTGCACCGACTCTGGGTCAGCGGTGAAGACTACGAGCCGCACCGCAAGTCGGCGGCGGCGTAAAAAAAGCTCAGGTAGGGAAAAGCTCCCAGGTGGGAGGTCGGAGAACGTAGGGAAATCAGGTGGATCGGAGCTCGAGTCAAAACCCCCGTTGTCGGCGACTGCGCTGTGGCGTCTTAGCCTCCAAGGCTGCCGTAGAGATAGCAGCGCCGCGGCGGTGGAACCCCATCATGCACCGAGTCCAACGAAGGACTCCTCGAGAGTGCGGATAGAAGACTCGGGGACAGACCGCAGCTCCGAAAGCCAGATAAGGATGGCCGCCAAGGCGGCCTTGACATTGGGAGCCTTCTCATAGAAGACGCTCCCGACGATCAACGAGCACGCCCGGAGGACCGGCCTGCATCCGAGCGCTTCATGCCCCCTCGTTCCCTGCGAACGGCATGCCGGAGCCGGATCCAAAGGACGGCCATGAAGCCTTGACATCCTAGGCATACCTTCCCTACCATTGCCTCGACGTTCTAGGTATCCGGGCCAGTCCCGGGGAGGCAACGAGTGGCGAATCAGAAAGCGGACCTGCTGCAGGGCACTCTCGACATGCTCATCCTCAAGGCGGTGTCGCTCAGCCCGCTCCACGGCTACGGCATCATCCAGCGCATCCGCCAGATGTCCGGCGAGATGCTGGATGTGGAGCAAGGGTCGCTCTACCCGGCGCTCTACCGCATCGAGCAGCGCGGCTGGGTCTCCTCCAAGTGGGACCTGAACGAGACCGGCCGGCGCGCCAAGTTCTACACGCTCACCCCGGCCGGCAAGGCCCAGCTCGAAGCCGAGGAGGCGAGTTGGGACCGCCTGGCTCTCGCCATCGCCAAGGTACGGCAGGCCACCTGAGGGCTTCACATCATGAAACTGCTCAAAGTGTTTTCGGCACGGCTGCGCGCGCTGTTCCGGCGCGAAGCCGTCATCGGTGACATCGACGAGGAGCTACGCCTCCATCTCGAAATGGAGGCGGAGGCGAACGTCGGACGGGGGATGACGCCCGAGGAGGCCCGCCTGGCCGCGCTCAGGACCTTCGGTAACTTCGACAGCGTCAGGGAAAGGGCCTACGAGGTCCGCGGAGGCGGCATGGCCGAAACGTTTTTACAGGATCTCCGATACGCGGGGCGAATGCTGACGAAGCGCGCGGGCTTTACCACGGTCGCGGCGCTCACGCTGGCGCTCGGCGTCGGCGCCAACACCGCCATCTTCAGCGTCGTGGAAGCGGTGCTGCTGCGCCCCCTGCCCTATCCCAACGCCGACCGGATCGTCATGGTGTGGGAACGGAACCAGGATAACGCGGACAGCAACAACGTCATCAGTCCGGCGAACTTCAAAGACTGGCGGGCGCAGGCGAAGTCGTTCGATGAGATGGCGGCCTTCTATGACGCGGGGCTGAACCTCACGGGCTCGGGCGAGCCGGAGGAGATTCCTTCTCAGATCACGACCGCCAACCTGTTCAAGCTGCTGGGCGTCAACGCCGCCCTGGGCCGTACCTTCACGCCGGAGGACGTGAAAGCCGAACGCGTGGACATCGCGGTCCTCGGCCATGATCTCTGGCAAAGGCGCTTCGGCGGCGCGCGCGACATCGTCGGCAAGGCCATCACGATCAACGGTGAGAAGATCGTCGTCATCGGCGTCATGCCGGAAAACTTCAAGTGGCACATCAAAGAGATGTCGCGCGGCGGAAATCCGGCCCAGCTCTGGCTGCCGACGGGGCTTTCGCAGCCGACCCGCGAGAATTCCGGACGCTACATGCAGGCGGTGGCGCGCCTCGCCCCTGGCGTCTCGCCCGAACAGGCGCAGGTGGAGATGGATACCATCGCGGCCCGTCTCGAAAAGCAGTACGTTGAGTACAACAAGGGCTGGCTGGTGAAACTCGTGCCGTTGCGCGACCAGATCTCTGGCGAAATCAGGCCGGCTCTGCTGGTGCTGCTCGGCGCGGTCGGGTTCGTGCTCCTCATCTCGTGCGTGAACGTGGCCAGCCTGCTGCTGGCGCGCGCCGCGGGGAGACACAAGGAGATGGCCGTCCGGGCCGCGATGGGCGCGGGCCGCCGCCGCATCATCCGCCAGTTGCTGACCGAGAGCCTTTTGCTCGCCCTCCTGGGCGGACTGCTGGGCCTGCTGCTCTCCCGCTGGTGCATCCAGGGCCTCGTGGCGCTCAGCCCCGCGAACCTGATCAGCGTCGAGGAGGTCGGCGCCAACCTGCCGGTGCTGGTCTTCACCCTGGCCGTCTCGCTCCTGACCGGAGTCGTCTTCGGCCTGGCGCCCGCGCTGGAAGCGTCGCGCGTAAAACTGAGCGAAACCCTCAAGGAATCGAGCCGGGGCGCCACCGGCAGCTCGCGCGGGCGGCGGATGCGCGACATCCTCGTGGTCGCCGAGGTCGGGCTCGCGCTCGTGCTGCTGGTCGGCGCGGGGCTCATGATCCGGAGCTTCATGACGCTGCAGGGCATCAACCCGGGATTCGACTCCGAAAATATCCTGACCATGCGCCTGGCCCTGCCCGGCTCGAAGTACGAGGACCCTCAGGTCGTCGCCTTCTACCGCGAGGCCGCCGGCAATATCGGAACGCTGCCCGGCGTGAGCTCGGCCAGCGCCGTCAGCGCCCCTCCCTTCGCCGGTCTCGGCGCCGGTACCAGCTTCTGGATCGAAGGCAGGCCCGCTCCGCCCCCGGGTGAAGAGCTCAGCACCGACGTGCGCGTGGTCGAAGGGGAGTACTTCCGTACCATGAAGATCCCCGTCGTCGCCGGGCGCACTTTCAGCCGGCAAGAGCTACAGACGGACCGCAAAGTGGCCGTGATCAACGAAACGATGGCGCGGCTCCACTTCCCGGGCGAGAACCCGATTGGAAAAAGCGTCCGCGTCGAAATGATGGACGATCCCCAGCCGACCGAGATCATCGGGATCGTCGGCGACGCCAGGTACAGGACGCTGGAAGGCGATCTGCGGCCCATGGTCTACTGGCCGAGCCCGCAGCTCCCCTATCACGAGATGACCATCGTCATGCGCACTTCCGTAGAGCCGGAGAGCCTGGCGGCCGCCGCGCGGAGCGAGATCCTGAAGATCGACAAGGACCAGCCCGTGTCGGAGATCCGCACCATGGAGGGCTGGCTCGCCGAATACACCGCGCGGACGCGCTTCGGGACCCTGCTGCTCGCCGGCTTCGCCCTGCTCGCCCTGATCCTCGCGGCGATCGGCATCTACGGCGTCATGTCCCACTCGGTCGTTCAGCGCCAGAACGAGATCGGCGTCCGCATGGCCCTGGGCGCGCGGGCCAGGGACGTGCTGCTGCTGGTCATCCGCCAGGGGCTCGCCCTGGTGCTCATCGGCGTGGCGCTGGGGCTGCTCGCCGCGCTCGCCCTGACGCGCGTCCTGTCGAGCCTGCTCTACGGCGTGACCGCCACCGACCCGGCGACCTACGCGGCCATCGCGCTGCTGCTCATGGCCGTCTCCTGGATCGCCTGCTACATCCCCGCACGCCGCGCGGCGCGCGTGGATCCGCTGATCGCGATGAGATACGACTAGGGAGGATTCCTCAAATGAAACCTTTTCTCGGGATCGCCATCCTTGCGCTGGCGGCCGTAGGCGCGGCCGCGCTCAGTCAGACGACGACGGACACCAAAGCCCAACGCGATCCGTTCCAGCCGGTGGCGGAACACCACGCCCATCTGCTGAGCGCGGCGGGCGCCAAGCTGGTCAACGATCCGCCGCAACCGGCCGTCGAGCTGCCGGCGGACCTCACCCGCCTGCTCCGTGACCGCGAGAAGGGCTGGAACGACAAGGCGGCCTTGACCGCTCTTTACACGGAAGACAGCCTGGTGCTCGAATCTCGGGAGCCGATCTGGATCCGCGGCCGCGACGAGGTCGCCACCCACCTGTCGACGCTCTACGCCCGGCCCTACAGCGTGACCCCGGTCGCCTATGGAACCGAAGGGTCGACGGGGCATGTCGCCGGTTATTTCACCCGCGGCGAAGGCGATGCGGCCCGGCACTTCGGAAACTTTCTCTGGAGCTTGAAGAAGGGCGCCGACGGCGTGTGGAGGATCGCGGCGGAGACCCTCACCTTCCCGGGACACCATGTCCGGGAGCCAATCTCGGCCGAGCAGCTCGTCGCGAATCTGGATGAAGCCGGCATCCGGCGCGCGGCGGTGCTCTCGACCGCGTACTGGCACGGCAGCCCGCTCATGCGCAAGGCCGAGGGGGACGAATACGCGAACGTCCGCGCCGAGAACGACTGGACCGCGCAGCAGGTCGCGCGCTTCCCCGACCGTCTGGCGGCCCTGTGCAGCTTCAATCCCCTCAAGGACTACGCCCTCGCGGAGATCGACCGCTGCGCGAAAATCCCCCACGTCAAGGGCTTCAAGCTGCACGTCGGCAACTCGCGGGTGGACATGCTGAACGCGGAGCACGTGGAGAAGCTGCGCCGGGTCTTCGCCGCGATCAACGAGCGCCGGCTGGCGATCGTGATCCATCTGTGGACGCAGCCGTACGGACGGGAGCACGCCGAGGCCTTCCTGAGCCAGGTCCTGCCGGCGGCGCCCGACATCCCGGTCCAGATCGCGCACTTCGCCGGCGGCGGACCGGGTTACACCGACGAAGCCCTGGAGGTCTTCGCGAACGCCATCGCCGCCAAGGACCCGCGGACGAAAAACCTTTACTTCGACGTCGCGACCGTGGCCGACAGCCAGACGGCCGAGACCCTGCGGAAATTCGCCGAGCGCATCCGCCAGGTCGGCCCCCAGCGCGTGCTCTTCGGGACCGACATGGGTCCCCCGCCGGCGCGCCTCTCCTGGCTGACCTTCCGCACCACGGTGCCGCTGACGGAGGAGGAGATCAAGATTATCGCCGGGAACATGGCGCCGTATCTGCGGTGAGGCCTGGTGCAGCCCCGCCCGGACATAAATGTCCGGGCTAGTGGACAGCGTCCCCCTTGAATCGTGAAGGTGTCCCCTCCGAAAGAGACTACGGAACCTTGGTGCCGAGGCCAACGATGAGGTTACGGGGGCGTTGGATCCACATCCCCGTAACCTCTACCGTCCGCAACTGCACCACCGTCCCGTAGAGACGGCCCAGTCCTTGACCGACGCCTTCTCCGGGTGCACCGTCGTCGGGCCGTCTCTTCGAAGGGCAGATCGGCACGCTCCTCTCGCCTCATGTTCAGGTTCCGGACTCTGGCCTGAAAGGACACCAGAGACGCCAAGGACCAGAAAGAACGCGACGGTCACCCAACGGCGCTTCTCCATCGCTTCGCCTCCCATGGAATCGCCAGAGAGAGGAGCAAACGTAATGCCAACGATTCTATAGGGGAAAGCGCAGAACTATCCAACGAGTTGAAGCGCCGAAATTCAAAGCGCTGAATCGGAGCGGTTATTTTACGGTCTTGATCCTCCTGTATGTGCTTAATGGAGCTTGCCTCAAAGAAAATTTTGGATGAGGATCATACGAATTCATCTGGAGGACCTTTCCAATGTCCACAGCGCCGCGTCATCCCTTGAGCCCCATCGTGCCGCACTCTGGTCATCGCCCGCGTGCTCCGCATGTCCAGGCCGCCAATACGCGGATCCAACTCCGGCCAGCCCCCCAACCCCCGGGCTCTCCTCCGGTAGCCCCTCATGTCCAGGCCGCGCTGGCAGCCACCGGCCATGGTCGGCCGCCCTCAAGCCCGGGCGCGCCGGTAAAGCCTGTCCAGCCAACCCTCCAAGCAGGATCTGCTAAATCCAGGCCTCCCGCTGCTCCGCACGTTCAGGCGGCCAATAACCGGGTTCAGCTCAAGGAAGTTCCCCAGCCTTCAAACCCCGTCCTCGCTCCGCATGTACAAGCCGCACTCGGACGCTGCGGCGGCGCCCATAGCGTTCCTCCAGCACCGTCGATTCAGCCTAAAGGGCATGGAAATCTTAACGCCCTGATACGTCTCTCCTCAGTGGTCCAGCCGAAAGCGAAAGAGGATCTGGCTGCCGCCAAAAAGAACTTCGGATACTTCCAAGATCGCAGCCAAAAATTTGAGGAGCGCGGAAACGAGGTCGCAGATGCATTGGGTAAATTGGATGACGAAGATGTAAAGGACAAGCTGGCCGACTCGTTGCGCCAGTTTGTCCAGACTGTTCTCGAGCAGTTCGAGGGGCATTACCAGGAGCTTAGAGAACATAGCAGGTTGATTGAAAAAGATGAGCCGCGTTATGCTCGTTTCTCCACAGACAAGAAAGAGCATCCGGATCTAGAATATACGAAGGCGAAGACCAGAGGGCGTTATGTCAAGGAAACAACCACAACCACCGTAGCCAAGGAAATAAAAGCCGTTAGCAGTGCGGATGGAGGACATGTGACCCAAGTGATAAAGGATGCTTGTGATCAAGTTTCACTCCGAGAGGCAGACAGGAAAAAGGTTCTCGCCATCATAACCGAAAGCGGTAATCCTTGGCCCATTCATGGGAACGCCAAGCCCACAGAAAGTAGAATGAAGGATAGCTTCGAGGAGAAAACGAAAGAAATACTTAGAAATAGAAAACACGTAGACGAGATTCGAGTTCAGGGAATCAACCTGGGGGAAGAGACCTACACCGCCACCGTATATCGCAAGACAAGGTATGCTAGAAAGTGGAACTATGACTTCGAAAAGGAAACCAAGCGTCCGGATGTCCTTAGCCCCGTTAGGGAAAATGTGAGGGACGAGAACATAGGAGAACCCCTGGGCAAGTTGTCTTTTGACTCTGATTCCGACTCTGATTCCGAGTTTCTTTCAGGAAAAAAGGGACAGTAAAGAAGATTGGGTTGGAGTGAAACGCAGGATGACCGCAGGAACCGGTCCGTCACTGGCAACGGCACTGAATGTGGGAGCAATCGCTTGCAAACGAGGAATAGGAGCAAGAACGTTTCAGCTCCCAGGTACCATACCGCCGGAGAGCCTGGCAAGCCGGGGAGCCGGCGGCTCGCCGCGCACCCATTCGCGCACCTACTGCTGTAGGAAAGGAGCCGGAGCTCCTTCCGCCGCAGGCTGGGAAGACCAGTCTGCGGCTCTCTTCAACCTCCAAATAGGAGACATTGGATGAAGAACCTCGCGTTCCTGGCCGCCCTCACACTCGTCGCCTTCGCAATTCCGGTGTCAGCCGGCCCGGTCCTCATACCGTACTGCCATCTCGTGAATGGCACCTCTTGTACCACCGTCGGAGCGAAGAGGAGCTGTACCGATATCTGCGGTAGCAACCTGAGCTGCACCTGCACCTATTACTATTCCAACCCCAGCGTGAAGTTCTGGTATTGCCAACAGGAGTGCTGATCGTCCCGGGGCAAATTCAGGCGGACTGAGAGCAAAAGCTGTACCGCCGCCCCCGGAGTTTCTTCCCGGGTGCGGCGGCCTGGCGCAAACTTCACGGTGTCGGAGGCCGGTCTCCCGCCGCCTCCGGCGCCGCCAGGAAGAACCCCGCGAAAGCCACCGCCTCCCGGCGCGCCGGCGTCGAGGGCAGCGCGTTCGCCAGGATGGCCACCACGAGGTCCTGCTCTGGATAGTTGATGAGACAGCCGTTGAATCCCTTCACCGTACCGCAGTGGTGGATGAAGGTCCGTCCGGCTTCATCTTTGGAGATCCTCCAGATCAGGGCCTGCCCGAACTCCAGCTTCTGGGGCTGCTCCTTGTCCCGGAACTGCAGGACCGGTAGCGGCCGGCGTGTACATGAGCGCGTGGGTCTCGGGCTTGAGCAGGCGCCCCTGGTTCAGAGCGGCTCCCAGCCTCACCAGATCCTCGACGGTCGAGATCATGCCACCGCCCGCGAACTTGTAGGTCAGGTCCCCATAGCCATAATTGCGGACCTTGCCGTCGCCGTTCGAGTATCCCCTGGCGCGGTGCGGCACGATCCGCTCGGGGACGTCGAACGCCGTGCTGAACATGCCGGCCGGGCTCCAGACGTGCTGCCGCATGTAGTCCTCGAAGCCCTGGCTGCTCGCCTTCTCGACCACTCCTTGCAGCAGATTGGCCGCGTACGAAGAGTAGGAGTAGTACTCGCCCGGCTTGAACAGCAGGGGATCGTCCTTGAACACCTTGATCCCCTCCTCCAGCGAAGCGACCGGCCGCATGTTCTCGTCGTCCCCGCCGAAATCGTTGTCCCGATAGTGCCGGATGCCCGAGGTGTGGGTCATGATGTGACGGACGGTGACCGGCGAGCCCTTGTCGGGAAATGTCGGGACGTATTTCTGGATCGGATCGTCAAGCCCGACCTTCCCCTGCTCGACGAGTTGCATGACGGCCACGGTCGCGACCGCCTTCGAGATCGAGCCGATGTTGTAGACCGTGGAGCCGTTCGCCGGCACCATGTTGTCCAGGTCCGCGAAGCCCACGCCTTGCGAGAAGACCAGCCGCCCCTGGCGCACGACGGCCACGGAGATGCCCGGCGCGCCCGTCGAGCGCCAGATCTCCTGGAGGTAGGTCATCGCCTGGGCTTCCGGCGCAGGGGACGCGGCGTAGCCGGCGATGGGAGATAGCAGGAGCAGGACCGCCAACGCGAGCCGGGCGGGACGCTGAGACGTCATCGGGCACCTCCTGTGCTCAAATCGATTGAAACTTCGTAGAAGCGATCCCTGTCGTAGGAGTAGGTGAGCACAGCGGCGCCGCAGTCGATATTCACCCAACTGGAATAAGCCTTGGCGCGGATGGGTGGATGCGGGCGGACGCAGGACAGCAGGCTCTTGCGCCGCCGCTCTTTACCGTCCGCAAAGACGATGACCTCATTCGTCGCTTCCGAACAGATAGCGGTCGTTCAATTTCACCGGCAACGGATCGGCCGGCTTGCAGGTCGAGGCGCTGGCCCGCCATCTCATAAAAGAGCTGGTCCGCTTCATAGACGACACGAAGCTCGTCCTCTTGGAAGACCATTTCACGGCGGCCCGCGAAGAAGCTCAGGTCCGGCTTGCCGACTGTCTCGTCGAGAATCCGGTTGAAGGTCCGAAAGGCGGTCTGCGGCGAGACCTTCCTAGCCCACTTATCATGGCAGAAAGATTTCCAGCGCTTGTCGGCGAAGTAGTCGATGATCCGCACGAGCTGGTATAGATCCGGTTTCACGTCCTGCACGATGACGATGTAGTAGCCCCGCCGGTTCTGGCTGACCTCGACGATGGACGGGCCCGCTTCCACGGCGGTGTGGCACGCTATCTTGATCTCGACCTTTTTCGGCTGCAACGCTCCCTCCGCCACCTTCGCCGAAACATAGTCGTTCAGGACCTCAGCCAGACCCGTGTAATAAAGGATGTCCGTATCCGCCCTCTGGCCAAAGTCTGAGCAGAAGGCCAGGTTGAGATGGGAAAGCAGGACAAAGTCGCCGTAGCTCACCTCGGTGGCGAGGGAGGAGGTGGGGATGAGGAAAAGCCCCAGGATCAGGACGAGCGCTTTCATGGCAACATACCCCGCCAAGGGATGATGAACAGGTCCGCGGTCGTGTTCTTCGGTTGGACTGTTACCTCCGGGAGTCTATCGGCGTTCCCGTTCGACGTCAACAAAGGAGGCCCGTGAACGACTTCCGCGATGACCGCCAGACCGGCGCCGTCCTCAGACCCGGGTGATGTGAGTGATCATCTTCTTGTCTCCGCGGCTGATGAGATCTTCGATGACGGCCTGATAGTTGGGCACCGGGATTCTCACCGGGGGCACCGACCCGGTCTCCGCGTCGAAGTACCCGATGTCGATCTCGGTGTCACCGGCGAAGATGAACTCCACTTTGAAACTGCTCTCCAGAGAGTCCCTGAAGATCTTCATATAGGCCGGCAGGATGACATAGGAGATGGCCTCCGGTTCCAGGCCGACCGGCACACGGAGCTCTCTTGCGTCCGGACCGAATCCTTGCTTGGCGGTCCATTCTTTCCGGACCAGCTCGGCCGATTGCCGCCGCTCCCCCGCCGAGACCACTACGGCGGTATTCGCCGCTCTCCTGGCCAGCATGGACCGGAAGAGCGGTCCCGCACTGCCTCGCACGATGTTTCCCAGATCCCAAAGCGCTCGCTGGGAGCCTATCATCTTGGCCATGAAATCATTGACCGGGGCATCTTTGAGCTTGGTGAGGCCCTGGACCTGGCGCACCGCCGCGAGAGCCTCGTCGTTCCCGGTCCGGGCCAGGTCGAGAGCCTCCTTCCCGATCTCGATGAGATCGTGCTCGCGCTCCAGGGCCACGGAAACCGAAGAATGTCCGGGCTTGGGGAACCTTTCGTCGTATCGGCCCTTCGGGTCACGACCGATGTCAATGTCGAAGTAGCTGACTTTGTCAGTCGCCTGCTCGCTGACCTGGATGTCCGAAGAACCTTTGTAATCCGACTTATCGAGGGAGCTCGGTGGCAGCACCCCCCGCTGCAGGATGCTCACGATTCTCTTGTAAAGCCGTAGCGGACCTTCCAGCTTCGCCTGGATCTCCTTGTCGTCCGTTTCAACGCTCACCGACGGAGAAATAACAATCTGCTCCTGGTTGCTCGAACCGGAGATCGTCAAAATATTGCTGGACAAGGAATCAGGTTCGGGCTCGCGCAAGGAGCCATTTTGGGAAAGATAGCTCAACTCCGTGCTGGCATCCTCCGCCACCGCGTTGAGGCCGTAGAGCTCGGCCTTTTGCATGATGCCCATCAACCTGTCCTCAAGATCGTCCGTGATGTTGTTGCTGTTGTAGGGTCCGTTGCCCACCTTGCGTCTCATCTCATGAAATCCGTTGATCAGCGCGATGAGATCTCCTTGTGAGGATTCATCCAGACCGAACTGGCTTGCCGTCTTCAAGCGCTGGACAACCGGCTTCGTGCCCGTCGTGAGGGCCAGGGAGCGACGCTGGAGCGCCTCTCCAAGCCGCATTTGCGTCTGGACCCTGGGGCTCCGATCCATCAGCTCCTGGAAGGCTGCCACCGTTCCCGCCTGGCTGCCGGACGACCGGGATTCGCTCTTACCCCGGTCTCCGCCACGTGCGTTCCGGGCCGTATCGGCGCCACCCTGCTGTCTTGGACCCCTCTGCGCGAGCTTCCTCATCTCGGTTCTCCCTTCGCCCGCTTGTCTTTCAGTTCCAGCCTTCAGGGAGCAAGAAGCGGGCCACGCCGCGGAGAGGGTCTTCTCAGGGAGATGTTTCGGAGCTTGTCCTGGGAAGGACGTTTCTGACGAATCAGGATGTGTCAGTTCCGACACATCCCAGGACCCTATTGTCCCGCCGCCGGCCTGGCAAACACCAGAGGCATAGAGGGGCCGGATCGACCGGTCCTACGGAATCAAGGTGAAAGGAGAGTCGGATGAAAAAGTCTCTTGTCAGGCTGTTCGCTTTGTCCCTCGTGATCGCCGCCACGGCCACCACGCCCGCGCCTACCGAGGCCGCGACCTGTACCTGTACGCAGGCCGAGCGGCTGGAGTGCAGGATCGGCTGCGCCGAAGCCGGCTGCTACGCCCAGTTCTCCTGCGACTGGACCACCTGCGTCTGCTCCTGCTTCTGCTATTGATCGGAAGCGATCCGCGCGAAGACGGCCGTCACGACCCGGTCGCAGCGTGAGAGATGGAAGGAGAAGCTCCCGGTGAGGACCTCCTGGGAGCGGCTCTCCATCTCCCGGCGCATGGCGGCGCGGGCGCGGTGGAGACGGGTCTTGGTCAACCCCTCGCTGATGCCCAGGCACTCGGCCGTCTCGGCCGTGCTCAACCCTTCCACCTCGCGGAGCATCAGGACCGAGCGGTAACTCTCGGGCAGGGCCCCGATCGCGTTTTCCAACGCGCTCCGAAGGTCCCTCTGCATCGCCTGCTGCTCGGGCCCGTTGTCCGTCGAACGAAAGGCTTTCATGGAGCTTTCCCCCCTTGGGGCGGGATCTTCGATCCGCACCAGCCGCCGGCCGCGGCGGGCGCGCGCCAGCGCCTCGTGGACCGCGATGCGGGTCAGCCAGGTCGAGAAACGCGACCGGCCGGCGAACTGATCGAGGTGGGCGTAGGCGCGGACATAGGCGTCCTGCATCACGTCCTCGGCTTCGCCGTCGTCGGTCAGGATGGCGCGGGCGACCCGGTAGAGCCGCTGGTTGTAGCGGCGCATCAGGATCTCGAACAGCTCCCTCTCTCCGGCGAGCACACGCTCCACCACCTCCTCGTCGGAGAGGGTCTTGAGGCCGACGGAGATCGAAATCGGTGAGGCGATCATGGCGATGGCGGTCCTCCTGGGTCTTCTCTAGAGAGTCCGCGGCGCCTCAAAGGTTACACCCAACCGGCCTGTAACCTTCTCCCCGCTTCGCGCTCTGTATCTCCGGATGGCTGACCTGACAAGGAGGCTCACCATGTCACCCAAACTGCGCGCCCTGCTCCTCCTGGAGATCCCGGCCGCCGCGGCCCTCCTGCTCCTTGCCCTCTCGATGCCGGCGCCGGCGATCGACCAGGGGCGGAAGGCGACTCCGCCGGACCCCATCGCCGCCCACGCCGCGCAAATGATCGAGGAAGGACGCCAAACCTTCCGCTACGACACCTTCGGCGACCAGGTGTTCTGGAGCCGCACGCTCGGCATCCACACCGCCCTCCGCTCCGTAAGCCCGCGGACGGCCCTGGGCGTGGGGCTCAAGGTGGACGCCGAGGCCCTGCCCCCGGGCACACGGATCGACCGTCTCGACCTCGACGACCCGGCGGTGACCGCCACCCTGCTCCGGAGCAACGCCGTGATCGGCGTGCGCGGCTTCTTCAACTCCGACGGCAGCCTGCGCGCGGCGGGAATCACCTGCGCGCTGTGCCACTCCACGGTGGACGACTCCGTGGCGCCGGGAGTCGGCAAGCGCCTCGACGGCTGGGCCAACCGGGACCTGAACGTGGGCGCGATCGTCAATCTCGCTCCCAACCTCCAGCCGGTGGCGGATCTGCTGGGCGTGGACGAGGCCACGGTGCGCACCGTCCTCCAGAGCTGGGGACCGGGCCGGTTCGACGCCGAGCTGTTCCTCGACGGCAAGGCTTTCCGTCCGGACGGCAACACCGCCGCCACACTGATCCCGCCGGCTTTCGGCCTCGCCGGCGTCGACGGCCACACCTTCACGGGCTGGGGCTCGGTCACGTATTGGAACGCCTTCGTGGCGAACCTCGAGATGCACGGCCAGGGGACGTTCTGGGATCCCCGGCTGAACGACGCGGAGAAGTTCCCCGTGGCGGCCCGCAACGGCTTCGGCGACGTGCGGAGCGCCCGCGACCTGATCACGCCCAAGCTTGCCGCGCTGCAGTTCTACCAACTCGCCATTCCCGCCCCGGCGCCGCCGGCCGGCAGCTTCGACGCGGCGGCGGCGGCGCGCGGCAAGATCGTGTTCGCCGAGGCGGGGTGCGCCCGCTGCCACGTGCCGCCGCTCTACACCGAGCCCGGCTGGAATCGGCACACGCCGGCGGAGATCGGCATCGACTCCTTCCAGGCCGACCGGTCACCCGACGGCCGTTATCGCACGACGCCTTTGAAAGGGTTATGGTCGCATTCGAAAGGCGGCTTCTACCACGACGGCCGCTTCCCTACCCTGCGGTCCGTGGTAAATCATTACGACACGCACTTCGGGCTCCAGCTCACCGAGCCGCGGAAGGACGATCTGGTGGAGTTCCTGAAGTCGCTTTAGGTGGGCGAAGCTCGCCGCAGCCACACCTCGAAGCTGGCCCCCTCCTCGGAGCCGGCCAGCCGGAGGTCTCCGCCCATCTGCCGCGCCAGCCGGCGGCTCAGGGCCAGGCCTAATCCAACCCCTGGGGCATTACCGGCGGCCCGCGCGGCCGAACGGTGGAAAGGCCGGAAGATCCGCCGCCGTTCGCGCCGCTCGATGCCCGGTCCGTGGTCGTGGAGACGGATCGCCAGGAACCGTCCGTGCGGCGCCGCCGTGAGCTGCAACGCCGGCTGGGCGGGATTGGGCGCGTACTTGCAGGCGTTGTCCACCAGATTGAAAAGGATCTGCTCGACGCTCGCGCGGTCCACGCGCACTGGCTCCCGCGCCAGCTCCGAAGCGATCTCCATCTGGAAGGTATGCCCCTCCTGGGCCGCCCGTTCTTCGAGACGGGGAACGATCGGCTCCAGCAATTCTCCCAGCGGAACACTCTCGATGCGCGTCGCCGACGACCGCCGTTCCAGGCGCGAGAAGGCCAGCACGTTTTCGATCAGATGGCCGAGGCGGTCGGCCTCGCGCTTGAGAGTGGCGAGATAAGACGGCCGCTCCTCCGCCGGCACCATGTCCTCGGACAGCATCTCGGTGTACAGGCGGAAGGTGGTCAGGGGCGTGCGCAATTCGTGGGTGACGGCGGAGACGAAGTCCGCGCGCCGCTGGCTGAGCGTCACCGCCCCTTTGAGCAGGCCGCCGATCCCCACCAGCCCGAGCAGGGCCGCCACCCAGGCCGCGGCGATGCTCAGGCGCAGCGGCGTCCAATCGATGGGCTCGGTCTCCAGCATGGGACCCGGGATCAGCCGGGCCGGCATCAGCGCCAGCCGCCGTCCCGGATCGATTTCGTCGTTCTCGCCGACCGCCTCCAGCCTGGACGCGGGGACGACAGGCTCGACCCGGTCCAGCAGGAGCCTGCGCAGCTCCGGCCAGTCGAGCACGGTGCCTTGCAGCAACCGTTCATCTCCGCGGCGGATGCGCCGCAGCAGGACCAGATCGCCCCCCAGCCAGCGTGCCTCGAAAGCTGATTCGATCTCTTCCACCTTGACGCCGGGCGGCGCTGGCGGCGGGCTCACCGGCCGCACCAAGGCGGACTGGCGGCCCAGTTCCCGGCGCCGTTCGAAGGCCTGAAGATTGAGGTCGGGCTGCAGATACTGCGACTGCTGCCCACTCTCGTTGCCGCCGACGTTGATCCGGTCCGTCAGCACGTTCTCTTCCACTTTGGCGCCGGGCGGCGCCGGAGGCGTACTCCCCGGCCCTACATAGTTGGTTTGGCTGCCCAGTTCCCGCCGGCGCTCGAACGCCTGGCGATTGAGGTCGCTCTGTTCGTATTGCGACTGCTGGCCGCTCTCGTTGCCTCCGACGTTGATCCGGTCCGTCAGCACGCCCGGCGTAATCTGAAGAACGGCCCAGGGATCGCGGGTAGTCGGGATCTTCTCAAGCTCCTGGGATGGAACGTGAGATGGAGGCGGAGCCTGCTTGGATTGTGGGATCGTGTTGGCCGCCACCTCCTCCCGGGATTCCGGGACCGCGGGCGCGGGAGGTGGAGCGGTCTCCTGGACGGGTGGCGGGGCGGTCTGCGCGATCTCGGGTTCCGGCTCTTTCGGCGCTGGGCGAGGCGCGGGAGGACGCGGCGACGTCCGGCGCGTTTCGCGGGGCGGCTGCTCGGGGACCGGCAACGCCGCCACCCAGGTCGGGGTCTCGAGCTTCGGCTCGGAACGCAGCTCGCGGTCGGCGCCGATCTCGAAACGCGCGCGGACCAGGGGCACGGGGCTCGCCGGCAGCCCGGCGGTCTCGGCGGTCGAGCGGAACCGCGCGGCCGGACGGGTGTTTTCGAGCGCGATCAGCTCCGTCAGGATGGCGTCGATGCGCCAGAGCGCGATGCGGATGTTCTCTTCCTCGGTGGCACGCTGGAGCGCCTCCCGCTCCGATCTTTCGAGCGCCAGAGCCATGGCGGTGATGCGGGCCAGGGCGCCGAACAGCACGAGGGCGCTGACGACGAAAGCGGCGGCCACGAGGAACGGACGGCGGATCATGGGTTGAACCTGTATCCCTTGCCGCGAATGGTGACCAGGGCTTCGCCGTCGCGCAGCTTCTTGCGCAGGCGCGCGATGGTCATGTCCACCGAGCGCGTGGCGATCAGGTGCGGCTTCTGCTGCCACACGCGCAGGAGCAGCTCGTCGCGCGAGACGATGCGGTCCCGGCTTCTCGCCAGGTAGCGCAGGAGGTCGGATTCCAACTTCGAAAGCTCCTCGCTGCCGCCGTCGGAAAACCTGATCTCACAGCCGTCGAGATCGATCTCGCCCGAGGCCAGCCGCAGATGGCGGACGGGCTGCGGCCGGCCGGGCGAGCGCCGCAGCACGGCTTCCACGCGGGCCAGGAGCTCGCGGGCGCTGAACGGTTTGACCACATAGTCGTCCGCGCCCATCTCCAGGCCGCGCACGCGGTCGTCCTCGGCGCCGCGGGCGGTGACCACGATCACCGGCAGCGCGGGGTCCTCCCGCCGGATGCGCCGCAGGACCTCGATCCCGTCACGCCCCGGCATCACCAGGTCGAGCAGCACGAGGTCCAGATCCCCGGCCAGGGCCATCTCCGCGCCGGTGACGCCGTCGCCCGCCTCGCGCACCGCGTACGACGCATGGCGCAGCGCGTCCACCATGCCGCGCCGGATGGACAGGTCGTCTTCGATCACCAGGATCACGCGTCCGTTCATAGGCTCGACAATCATGCTACCTCAGAAGTTACACCCCCGTTACGTTTCTCCCCTCCCCCCGAAGCTATCGTGCGTCTAGTCGGCAGTTTCCTGAAAGGAGACGCTCATGCGCACGAACATCGCCCGTCTGATTTCGATGTTGATCCCGCTTCTCTTCTGCCGTCTTCCCCTCGCCGCGGCGGAGAGAAGCCCGGACGCAATGGAGGCCCTGCTCGCCGCGGGCGTCTCCGGCGAGGTCCTCGACAAGGTCTGCGGCGTACGGGATTGCGCGGACATCCGGCTCTTCTGGTACACGGACATGGAAGCGGCGAAGGCGGCGGCCCGCGCTTCAGGAAAGCCCATCCTGTCGCTGCGGCTCCTGGGCCGGCTGGACGAGGAATTCAGTTGCGCCAACAGCCGGTTCTTCCGCACCGTCTTCTACAAGAACGGCGAGATCAACGAGCTGCTGCGGAATGACTTCGTCCTGCACTGGCGCTCGGTGCGGCCCGTTCCCAAGGTGACGATCGATTTCGGCGACGGCACGCGCCTGGAGCGGACCCTCACCGGCAACAGCATCCATTACGTTCTCGACAGCCGCGGACGGCTTGTGGACGCCGTGCCGGGGCTGTATGGGCCGGAATCCTTTGCGAGGGGCCTCAAGGACGCCGCTCAGGCGTCGGGGGAGCTCGCGGCCCTGAACGACGAGCAGTTCGAGGCGAGAATGCGGGATCGCCGCAGGCGGCAGCTCGACGACCGCGCCGGGGCCCTCCAGCGGGACATCTGGACGTTCGCTCCGCAAGCCACCGCCTCGGCGGTTCGCGAGGCCGCCAGTGATCCGGAGCCGATCCCCACCCCCCGTGACCCGTGGGAGATCCTCCAGGCGACCCCCGGAGTCCTGAGGGACCGCATCAACGTCGGAGGGAACGAAACCGGCTCGAAGAGCGTCTATTATGAGAACCCGATCCTGGTGGCGCTGGGGCAGGTCGACAACGAGGAGATCGATCGTCTGGCGAAGCTCCGCCGGCCACGGATTCATCTCGATGCCTCCAGCAAAACCTTCCTGATCCGCAAGCATGGCATTTCCGACCCTAAAGAAGCCGAACGGGTGGTGGACAACTTCGAGACCACGATCGCGCTCGACGAAGTACTCAACGACTACAGGACCGGTCCGGCCATCCTGCGGGAGCTGCTCGGCGACACGCCTCTGACCGGAGACGAATTGGAAGAATTCAATTCGTGGGTCTACGAGGAGGTCTTCAAGGCCCCGCTCTCGGATCCCTGGCTCGGCCTGGCGCCGGAGGACGTCTACACGGCCTTGCCGGGGGCGACGCGCACGGCGCCCCAGTAGCGGCATAGGGTCTCATGAGGGTTGGCGGGTTCTCCGTTCGTTCGCGTATCTGTGATGGGAGGGGCGGGAGACGGCATGGGGCCGGACTCCGGGCTTTCTCCAGGATACCGAACGATCAGCGCCGGCCGGGCCGGCGCTTGGAGGACTCGCGATGTTATTCAGAAAGCTTTGCTTGATCCTGCTCCTGTCGCTGGCGGCGGCCGTGGCGTCGCCGGCGCAGGAGCTTCCCCGTATAGAACAGGATTTCGTGCAGTGGACCCAGGTGGTGATCGACGGCAATCATCCTGCCAGCTCGGGCGGATACCGTAACCTCGAAGACCCGGAACAGGCGCTCTTCGAGAGCGCGGTCCAGGCCTTCCTCGCCGAGGACTGGACGCTCGCCAGCGAGCGCGCCGACCTCGTCGGCTACGACGTGGTGACCTTCCGCGACACCGGCAACGACGGCGAGGTGTATTACGGCCTGATCCCCGAGGCCGGCAACGGCGACGGCCGGGGCTTCTACTTCGTGCGTCCCCGCGCCCAGGTCCTGCGCCGCCTCGTCCTCCAGGCCCCGCACGCGGTGGAAGACAACCGCACCGGGGTGCTGGGAAGCGAGATCTTCCGCGCCAGCGGCGCCCGTGCCCTGATGCTCACGGGAGCCGACCGCTGCGCCTCCAGCCTCGCCAGCGGCTGCACGGGGAGCGGCGATTGCCTCGCTCACAAGGTTTCCGACGGCGCGCACGCCGTCAATACCTTCTTCCAGTCCTTCCACCGGCTCGCCAGCCGCGAGCACGCCGACACGATCGTCCTTCAGCTCCACGGTTTCAAGGTCGGCATCGATTCATCCACCGGCCTGCCCGATGACCCGGAATTTTCGATCAGCGACGGCACCACGGCCAACCGGGCCGAGACCACGCTCGCCAACCGGTTCTATTCGAATCTCCAGGGCCGGATCTCCCCGCGGGCCGGCAACTCCTGCAACTGGACCGGCCAGGATAACTTCAAGTGCGGCACGGAAAGCGTCCAGGCCCGGGACACCAACAATTCCACCAACGCCTGCACGACCAGCGCCACGACCGCCAGCGGCCGCTTCCTGCACCTGGAGATGAGCAACGATCTGCGCGAGCCGGGCGGGAGTTATGAGACGTCCCTGGTGATCGATACCGTGAACGCCATCCTCCCCAGGACCGCCGAGGTCGGCGATCTCGTCTGGGCGGACGCCAACGGCAACGGCGTCCAGGACGCCGGCGAGCGCGGCATCCATGGCGTGACGGTGGAAGTCCTCGACGCCAACAGCAACGTCGTCGGGTCCGGCGCGACGCGCGTGGGCTCGTACAGGATCGGCAACCTCGTCGCGGGCACCTACCGCCTGCGAGTCCAGTTGCCGGCCGGCTACACCTACGGGAGCGGCGTCGACACGAGCACCGGCGTTTCCAACGCCTTCCCGCTCGCGGCGGGCGAGAGCCGCACGAACGTGGACGTCGCCCTCATCCCCTCCGCGGTCGGCCAGGTAGGCGACCGGGTGTGGCTGGACGAGGACGAAGACGGCCTGTTGGATCAAAGCATCGAAAACGAAATCTTTTCCGTCCAGCTCCTCGCCGGCGACGACATCGTGGAGAGCACGGTCACGGACGGTAAGAGGCTTCTACGCGATCGACAACGTGCCGCCGGGCGACTACCGGCTGAAGGTCGATCCCGGCGCCTACGGCCTCACCGTCCAGGGCGCGGGCCTGACGGACGACGACAGCGAAGTCTCGCCGCAGAGCGGGACATCCGCGGAATTCAACCTCGCTGGGGTAAGCGACGTCACGCGGGACGCGGGGCTGTTGGAGCCGTGCTACGACGTGGATCTGGTCGCTCCCGGCTCGTTGTGGAAGTGGTGGACTCCCGCGGCGACCGACGCCGTGCCGGCCGGCTGGAATCAGTCCGTCTTCGCGGGTGAAAGCGCCTGGAACAACGGCTTCAGCCCGCTCGGGTTCGGCACCAGCCGCGCCGTCACGAACACCGGCGTCCCTCCGGCCGGCGTATACGCCACCTACTTCCGCATCGCTTTCGAGGCGGCCGATCCGCAGGTCTTCCAGGGCGACCTCCGGCTCACGCTGACGCGCAACGACGGCGTGGTCGTCTACCTCAATGGCGTCGAGATCCTGCGCCGCAATCTGCCCTGGGGCGCGACCCTGGGCATCAACGCCCAGGCTTCGACGAAGTCGGACACGATCGAGACCCTCGCGATCCCGGCCGCTCTGCTCCAGGCGTCCAACCTGCTGGCGGTCGAGCTGCACCAGGCTTCGGGGAGCACTTCGGTGGGATTGTTCGACCTCACGCTCACCGGCAAGGTCTGCGGCGGCTGCCGTGTCAAGGAAACCGTTGCTGACCACGACCAAGGCCACCTTCATCGAGCCGGGCTCCGGCTCGAACGGCGCCGAGGACTTGATCGAGATGGACGGCGGCAGCGGCGCCAAGAGCGCGCTGATCGAATGGGATCTCTCCACCCTGCCGCAGGGGGCCGACGTGCTCCACGCCGAGCTCGAAGTATTCCTCGACGCCGAGAGCGGAGCCGACACCAGTCACCGGTACGCCATCCACGAGCTTCTGCGGTCCTGGAACGAAGACGAGGCCACATGGAGCCGCGCCACCGCCATGATCGACTGGGAGACCCTCGGCGCGACGGGAGACGACGACAGCAACGCCACCCGGCTGGGCTTGATGCCGAGGGACACCGCCAACGACGCCTCGGCCTCGCTGTCGCTCAACCCCGCCGGCCGGAGCATGGTCGAAAAGTGGATCGACGACGGGAACCTCAACTTCGGCCTCCTGATCGACGCCGAAGCGGGCGCCACCGATGGGCTGGACATCCTCTCGGACGATCACACCAGCACGACCCCGGGCGCCCACGCTCCCAGGCTGCGCGTGATCTACGTCGATCCGACCTGCCAGCCCTGAGCTTTATCTCTTACCCTCCGGCCCGTCTCGCGGCGGGCCGGAGGCGGTAGTTGACAAATCGGCCTGAAGGGCCGGGAGAGTCCAGCCCAGGGCATCCAAGGCCGAAGGCCGATGCCCTGGGTATAAGGAAAGAAAGAGCATCAAAGCGGCCTGAAGGGCCGCGGGAACCTCGGCTGAGCCAGAGTTGGGCTGATCCGGAAAAGGATTCTCGCGGCCCTTCAGGCCGCTGGAATGTACGAGGGCCTTCTCACCCAGGGCATCGGCCTTCGGCCTCGGATGCCCTGGGCTGATTCTCCCGGCCCGTTGGGCCGGTTTTGTTCAACAGGGCTTACACGCCCTTCCTTCGACATGTAAGCATGCAGGCCTGGAACTGGTACCTTGTAAAAACCCTTGCAGGGAGGGATGTTACGCCCCTCCGCCTTAGGGAGGTTGTCCTCCTTACCGCCAAGCCCGAAACGATAAGCACTCTCGTGCCATGACTGAAAGGATGCTTACACGTCCGCTCCACAGTGTTGACGAGCTTGCAGGAGAGGCGTAGCATAGCCATAAGCTGCTGAAACACAACCACATCGAGCCATGGCAATACTTCACCTGTAGTCCCTGGATTGGCCGTGGCTGGACGGGTTGGCGTTTGTTGGCAATGGCAGGGGAACGACAAATCCAAGGTTATACGCACGCAATCATTTCAAATTGGCTATGGAGGTTTAATTATGGAGACTACTCGGCGAAGTCAGCTAGCCCGTTTTTGTGCGACATCGAAGCGCGTTAAGCGGACAGGAGTTTACGCTCTCGCCCTGATTGCTCTTGTTTCCTGGTCTTGTGGACAGCGGCCGACTGGAAGGTACGACGACCAATTAAGTATCGAAGCAGCAAATACGTCAAAACAATTCAGTATGACCATTTTACCGAATGAGCTTGGGAAGTTTGCTTTCAAGGACAAATTTGTTGGGATAATCCCAAGAAGACTAGCAGAAGATTCTCAAGAGCAAGAAATCGACTTTTATGTTATTGACGCGCCAAATTTTAAGTTTGAAGATTTTAACCTTGACAAGATTAAGCAGCAAAAGCTGATGCCCAAGAAAGTTACCTCATTAAAGCAGCTGGCGGGAGATTTAAACTCTCTGGGACTGGGATTTGGTAATCTTACTGTTGCCAGGAAAGTGGAGACAAGTGTCACAGGCGGTAAACTGAAGGTTAAGGATCTAGATAATAATACTAGTGTAGAGTGTACGTGCCCCTGCACAGTCCAATTCGGTGACGATAAGGTGAAGTATAGTTGCGACTAGTATCAACCCTACGATATTATGGTTGGCATGCGTTATGACAGTAATGTCGATGGATAGCTCGCTGATTGTCGTATGGTCGGCCGGCTTTCAATGCGTGTTGCGTGGTTTCGTGCCCTTGCTCGTTGCCGAATTCTCGTGGAAGTGGCACCGATGAGAGCTAACCGGTCACCACCTTTAAGTGTTTGTCATAAACGGCAAGCAGGATTGAGGAGGATCAGGTAAAATGAAGAAGAAGGTGAAAGCTTTGAACCTGAATAAGGAGACGCTGCGAATCATCAACGAAGGCATTCTTGAGGAAGTAAGAGTCAGGGGGGGAGGTGCGTCCTACTCCGTGGGTGACACTTGTTGTATTTCAGTCTGCAGCTGGTGCATGTCCTGGGAACCTGGCTGTGGGTAACAACTGAAGGCCGGGCCCTGCGCAACGCATGGTAGTGCGGCCAACCAAGGCGGTCGAGCGGACGGCAACCGCAAACAGCGCGGTTTCCGCACGCTCACCGCCAAGCGCTTTGCTGCCGACATTCTTATGGATCTCAACCTCCAATTCCTGTCTCGCTCAGAAATTGCATTGTGGCTTCTCATCTACACAGTGCCTTCTCTGCTAGCGATATTCTGGAGTCGCCGAGTCCTGCTTTCTGGTGTTCCTAATGCGCGCACCCTATTGGCTAGAACTTTCCTTCTCTTGGGCGTGGTCGTGATCGGACTTGTGGTGTTCAGCTTAGCTTATCCGCACGGGCAACATGACACTCTGTGGATTCCGTCCAGCCCGCAGCTCAGCTACCCGATCGATGTGGCCATCGGCTTTATCGTCGCGATCGGTGCGCTCGCCGCATGGAATTGTCCGCGGAGTCGCCGCCCACGCGAAAGCGCTCGTGTGTAGTAGGCACATAGTTTCCGAGGTGGGATGGCGCGAGCCAGGGTGAGCGACCTCTGGCTCGGGTCACTCGAGCAGCGCGGCCCCGGTCACGCCGGAGACTCGATGAGCACGGGATCGTTCACTGCAACGCGGCCTGGTTCCACGGTCGAGCCGTAGACGCCGAGGCAACCCTGACGATCGCGAGCTACCGCGCGCAGGATCGCGGGGTTGCGCTCCGTCGTCACGGGATCGATGGTGATGACGACGCAGCGACCGTCGCGTTTATCGACGCGCATCCGCATGCCGCCGATGCGCAGGACGCAGCCCACCCAGCCGTCCTCGGCGAACGGCGCCTCATCGGCTGCCTCCACCAGGATGTTGGGTCGAAAACGCTGGACGTCGAGCGGAGCGCCGACCATCTCGCCGAGCCGGACAATCGTCTGGGTCGTGATCAGGGACAGCGGGAAGGTGTCGAAGATGCCGCGGTCCTGCTTGATCACCTCGCGCTCCGCAGGGAGCAGAGCTCTGCCGCGAGCGCCGGGTCCGCGACGTCGAAGATGACTCCCGACGGAGTCCGCACGACCGTCGGCGACTTGTCGGGTCGAGCCGGCTCAACGAACGATGGGCGATAGTGACTCATGTCCCCGCGCTCACGAAGCGTGAGCCAAGGGACCCCGCTCTGCACTACGCCGTTTCGGATGAAGGCCCAGCGGCGATCTCCAGCCAGGCCATGCCAGGACACTTCGACTTCAGCCAGCTCCTCGGCCGCCATCGATTTGACGGGGTAACGCCACAATCCCACGACGCGACCGACACGCCTGCCGTTCCGAGAGCAATACATAGGGCAGCCTCTTGAAAGGCGCCCTTACCCCCAGAACCAGCGTCGAGCGTGACGGATTCGATCCGCTGCAGCGCCTCTCGACGGCGGGTGTGTGCTGCCGGCGGCAGCGCCACGGAGATAACGTGAGTAGCAGATCAAGAACGGACGCAGCCGTCAAGCCCGTGCGCCGTCATAGACCGCACCATCCAGGTCATGATCAGCGCCGGGCCGAAAAGATAGCTGGCTGAACGACCGCGCCCCCGCCCGGGCATAAATGCCCGGGCTAGTCGAAAGAGCCCCCTAAAGGGGACTCCAGCAGTCGGGTTCACCCGGCTGTTTCGCATAGCCCGGGCATTTATGCCCGGGCTGGGGCGCGGTCATAGATTGGTGTCAACGACGACGCGACGCTTCAAGCCGGCCGCGCGGCGCCGCGCACCACCTGGACTTCGTGGTCGATGTCAGCATCGGTAATGTCATCAGCGGAAACCCGCGCCGCCAACTGCCGGATCAGGTCTTTGAAGCGGGCGTCCAGGCCGAGCCTTACGTTGGGGATTGTGATCTCTGAAGATCTAGAGGGCATGGCACGATCCTCCGAATACCTCATCTAGTGCCGATCCTCGTCTAGCACGCCCAGGCGACCTCAATCCTCGTTAAGGAAGTACTCGTCCCGCGGATGGAGGTCGTGGTTGAACTGGTCGTCCGGCAGCGTCGCGACCTTCTTCTGCTGCCAGATGCGCTGGAGGGGCTTCCTGCGGTCGAAGAACTCGATCAGCCGCCGTCTCTGCTCCGGATTGAACGACGCCTCCAGATCCACGCCCTCCAGCCGCTTGCGCAGCGTGGGGCCGTGGAGGGGCAGCGGCTGATGGCTGGCGACGATGAAGCGGGAGGCGAAGTAGTCGGGCACCTCGCCGATCGCGATGTGGCGGAACACCTTCCGGACGCTGTTGAGGACGCGGTCGGTGGGGACCCACTGGACGAACAGGCCTCCCGGGGCGAGACGGCTCGAGACCAGCTCGTAGAACTCCACCGAATAGAGATTGCCGGCGTAGGCCGTGTTCGGCCGCACCGCGTCGACGACGATCAGGTCGTAGGGCTCCGGCCGCGACAGCAGCCAGCGGCGCCCGTCCGCGGTCTCCAGGTGGACCCTCGGGTCCGCGAGCAGGCGGCGGCTCGCCGTCGATCCGCGCCCGGCCAGCGATGCCACGAGGCGCTGCTCGCCGCCGCAGATCTCGACGCAATCGACGCGGCCGATCCGCGGGTCCTGGGCCATCGAGTAGGCCGTCGAGCCGATCCCCAGACCCACGGCCAGCCCGCGCTGGGGACGCTCGTGCATCAGCGAAGGCAGGAGGCCGATCAGGATGTGGAAGAAGTCGTAGGGGTGACCGTTCTGCCAACTGCCGTTGATGTAGAGGAAGGTCTGGTCCCCCTCGTCCACCAGACTGGTCACGCAGGCGCGGTCCTCGGCCACCTCGAAGCGGTCGAGGGGGACGCTGTTGAAGAAGGCCCAGAAGCGCTCGTTGGACGGAAAGACGGCCAGGCAGGCGGCCATCAGGCCGGCGGCGCCGACCGCGGCCGCGGCGCGCAGACGGGCCGTGGGCAGCCGCATCGCCGCCGCCAGACCGGGCAGGAGCAGCACGCCCGCCAGCACTCGCAGCGTGCCCGCGGCGCCGAGCCGGTCGAGGAGCACGAAGCCGGTCAGCGCGCCGCCGATGACGTTGCCGCAGATGTTCGCGAAGAGGAGCGTGCCCGTGCGCCGGCCGAGCGAGTCGAGCCGCCGCGCCACCAGCGCCTGGATGAAGGGGAAGGAGGCGCCCATGAGCAGGACCGGCGCGCCCATGACCAGCAGCGGCGCCACGACCTGGGCGTAGATCAGCCGCCAGGCGTCCTCCGCGCTGTGGATCGTGTAGCCGCCGTGCATGAAGCCGCCGGTCGTGTAGTACTGGTGGACGAACGCCTTGATGCCGAAGGCGTCCGGCGGATGCAGGAGGACGAGAATCCCCAGCAGCGTGCTCGCGCCGACCCCGTATTGGAGCCAGAGGAACCAGCGGTCCGGCCGCTCCACCCTCCCCGCCCGCCGCGCTCCCAGGCCCGCGCCCAGAGCGAACAGCAGGAGGTAGATCGCCAGCACCGTGGCGAAGGTGTAGGAGTTGTTGCGCCAGATGGCGTCGATCACCCGGAAGTAGACCACCTCCAGCCCGATCGCCACCGCGCCGGTGAGGCCGTACATCAGGAACCACGGCCACAGCCGTTCCCGACCGCCGGCTTCCCCGCCGCCGCCCGTATCCGTGCTGAGCTCCTCGGGCGCCGGCGCCGCCGGTCCGGCCGCTCTCCACAGCAGCAGGACCACCGCGGCGGCGGCGAGGTTCAGCCCGGCCGCGATGCGCACGGTGGCGACGAATCCGAGGTTCCCCAGCAGCAGCCAGCCGGCCACGGCCGCGCCCGCCGCCGCGCCGAGCGTGTTGACGGCGTAGAGCCGGCCGACCAGGGGGGCGATCTCGCGCGACGCGGCCACGGCGCCCCGCGCCAGCAGCGGCAGCGAGAGTCCCATGAGGGTCGTCGGGATGACGAGCAGCAGGAAGTGAAAGCCGAACATCGCGGCGGCCGAGTCGAGCCGCGCCGCGAATTCCCGGTAGACGTCGTAGAAGAGCCACAGGCTGAACCAGGCGAAGGCGCCGATGCCCGCGTTCGAGAGCGCGAAGACGAGCAGCGACCGCTTCGGTCCCAGACGGTCGGCGACCGCGCCTCCCGCGAGGCTGCCGAGGCCGAGGCCGGCCATGAACGCCGTGACGACGGTGGTCGCGGCCAGCAGGTCGATGCCGGCGTGCAGCGAGAGCACGCGCTGCCAGACCACCTGCAGCGTCAGCGCGGAGAAGCCGGTGGCCGCGAAGGTGAGGAAAAGGATCGGTCTGACCGCGGGGAGCACGGCGCGGGAGTATAGCGGATGGATGCGCGTCGGCGACGTCCGGCCGGAAAGACACCGCCCCCTCGGGGCGAGTACTACGTCCCCCAAGTTCGTACCGGGTTTCGGCCGAAGCCCCCCGCCCGGGCATAAATGCCCGGGCTACCAGAAAACAGCCGGGTAAACCCGACTGATGGAGTCCCCTTCAGGGGGCTCTTTTTGACTAGCCCGGACATTTATGTCCGGGCGGGGCTGGGAACGGGAAATCAGCCAGGATAGTCTTGAGATCCTTCGAAATCTGGATCAGGAGCCCGACGTCTCGCACTTTTATCGCAGTCTTTGAAGCGAGGGCTTCCGTTGTAGCATGCCCCCCGTGAGCAACGATCCCAACCCTTCCCCCTCCCGGAAGCAGCCGGTGGAGCTGGTCCCCCGGCTGGACGAGCAGGGCTACACGCAAGAGGCCCTCGCCGCGCGGCGGCGCTGGGTCGAGGAGCGGACCGGCGACGCGCCTCGAGCACGTCGGCGCGGCCAGCGTCCCCGGCGAGGAGATGCGCGGCAATATCGAAAACCCTATCGGCGCCGTGCAGGTGCCGGTGGGCGTCGCGGGTCCGCTGTCGATCGCAGGCGAGCACGCGCGCGGCCTCTTCTACGTCCCTCTGGCCACCACGGAGGGGGCGCTGGTGCGCTCCTATGAGCGGGGCATGGTCGCCCTCACCCGGGCCGGCGGCGTCACGGCGCGCGTCCTGGCGGACGAGAACCGCGTCGCGCCGGTCTTCGTGTTCGACGGCGTGGCCGAAGCGGCGGCGTTCGCCCGCGACTTGCCGGGACTCTTCGAGCCGCTGAAGCGCGAAGCCGAATCCACCACCCGGCACGGCAGGCTGCTGCGGATCGAGCCCCGTCCGCTGGGCCGCGAGGTCGTGGTCCACTTCGTCTACTGGACCGCCGACGCTCACGGCATGAACATGATCGTCAGGGCCACGGACCGCGCCTGCCGGTGGCTTGTGGCCCAGGGCCGGGCGGTCCGGTTCTACGTCTTCAGCGGCGCGGAGTCCGAGAAGCGGGCCAGCGGCTCGCTCTTCGCCGGCGGCAAGGGCAAGAAGGTCGTCGCCGGCGCGCGGCTCCCGGCGCGGCATCACGCGCGCCTATCTCCACGCCACCCCCGAGCAACTCGCCGACGTCTGGAAGCGGACGGTCCTCGGCCATCTCCAGGCGGGCGCCATCGGCTACAACGGGCAGATCGCCAACGGCCTCACGGCCCTGTTCATCGCCTGCGGGCAGGACGTGGCCAACATCGCCAACGCCGCCGTGGGGATCACCACGTTCGAGGTCCTCGACGGCGGCGATCTCTACGCCAGCGTCACGCTGCCGTCGCTGACGGTCGCCACCGTGGGCGGCGGCACCGCTCTGGGGACCGCCCGCGAGTGCCTGGAGATGATGGGTTGCGCTGGCGCCGGCAAGGCGCCGAAGCTGGCCGAGATCGCCGCCGCCACCGTGCTCGCGGGCGAGCTTTCCATGGCGGGCGCCATCGCCAGCGGCGAGATGGTCGACGCGCACGAGACGTACGGCCGCAACCGGCCCTCCTCCCCCGCCGGATGAAGCGATGAAGCGCGCCTTCCGCGGCCTGCGGCGCCCTCCCGAGGGGCGCTACGACGTCATCGTCATCGGCTCCGGCATCGGCGGCCTGATCCTGGCCAACCTGCTGGCGCGGGAAGGCGTCAAGGTCCTCCTGCTCGAACAGCACTACATGGTCGGCGGCTATTGCAGCACCTTCCGCCGGGGCGGCTACACCTTCGACGCCGCGACCCATTTCTATCCGCTGCTGGGGAACCCCGAGACCTTGACCGGCCGCCTGCTCGGCGAGATCGGCGTCACCACCGGCTGGGTCAAGATGGACCCGGTCGACACCTTTCACTTTCCGGACGGCTCGCGCTTCGAAGTCCCCGCCGATTTCGACTCCTATCTGGCGAAGCTCAAGGCCGAGTTCCCCGAAGAAGCGGGAGGGCTCGATTCCTTTTTCGCCGCCGTGCGCGAGACCTACCTGCTGGGGCTGCTCCACTACTTCCGGGACCGCCCGCTGGCCACGCTGGAGCGTCTGGCTCCCTACCGGGACATGACGGTCAAGCAGGCCCTCGACACCTGGTTCCGGGATCCCAAGCTCAAGCTCCTGCTCACCGCCGATTGCCCGCACTGGGGATCGCCGCCGGGGCGGACCTCCTTCGTCTTCGATTCCATGCTGCGCCTCTCCTACTTCCTCGGGAACTACTACCCCAAGGGCGGCTCGCAGGCCTTCGCCGACGAGCTCGCGCTCCGCTTCGAGGAGAAGGGCGGGCATCTGATGACGAGCGCCCTGGCGCGGCGTATCGTGATCGAGAATGGCGAGGCCCGGGGCGTGGAGATCGAAGTCCTGCGCGGCCCCCTGCGGTCGAGCTGGAAGGAAGGCGTCGTCCGGAGCGGCGCGGTGGTTTCCAACGCCGACCTGCTGCTGACCCTGGAGACGCTCGTCGGGCCGGAGCACCTGCCGCCCGGAGAGCTGGAGCCGCTGCGCCGGCTGCGCCCTACCTTCCCCTGCTGGCTCAGCCATCTCGGCCTGCGCGGCGTGCCGGCCGGCGTGCTGGAAGAAGCGCAAGGTTATTACTGGGATTCCTACGACATGGACCGGGTCGGCCGCGACGCCCTGCGCTTCAAGCTCTTCGCCCCGACCCTCTATGAGCCCGGCATGGCGCCGGACGGCGAGCAGATCCTGATCGTCCAGAAAGTTTTGGAGATGGACTACGACGCCATCCAGGACTGGCCGCGGCACAAGCACGAGATGGAAACCTTTATCTTCACCAACCTGGAGCGGGTCCTCCCCGGCATCGGCGAGCACATCGTGGTCCGCCACAGCGCTTCGGCGCGCACCTCCTGGCGGTTCACCCTCAATCTCCAGGGAGCCATGCTGGGCTGGGAGATGTCGCCCGATCAGTTGGGAGACGGCAGGCCGTCGCCGGAGACGGCCATCCGCAACCTCCATTGCGTCGGGCACTGGACGCGGCCCGGCGGGGGCATCACGCCGGTGATCGTTTCGGCGCAGAGGGTGGCTCAAACGATCCTCCGGGGTTGACTACCGGATCTCCATGTTCCCCTTGGGACAATCCAGAGAGATCCAGATTCCTCCTTTCCTTCCTTCCCGGACCTCCACCTGAAGGCCGGCGGACCGCAGGGTTTTCCGCAAAGGATCCGGCTCGGGATCTTCGATCGCGAATCCCGTCAGCCGGCAGCCGGCCGGCGAGGTCGTCGAGGGATGGGCGGTGCCGGCGTCCCAGTCGATGAAGAACGGCAGGAGATCGCTGGACGGCGGGGCGAAGCCGAGCGTCTTCCAGGCGAGGCGGGTGCCGTCCGGCCGGTTGCGGGCTCCGGGACGGATCTCGCCGGTCTCGATCCCCTGGCTCTTCAGGCGCTCCTGGAGGGCCGGAAGGTCTTCGGAGCTCGCCGCCCAACCGATCGGGGTAAGCGTGGTCAGCTTCCGCAGTTCCTGGATGGACTCCGTATCCCCGCCCTCCTCCGGATTCGGCGCCAGGATCTCCAGGTAGTAGGGCTCGCCCAGAGAGAGCAGGGCGTTCTGCGTGCCGCGTCCGGGATGGGCGCCGCCAAAGACAGCCCGCACGCCGGTGAGACGCTCCAGCTCTTCGATCCCTTTCTGGAGATCGTCGATGCCGAGGATGACGTGATCGATTCCAGACAGATCGGCGGTCATCGAAGGGTTCCTCGTAGTGCTCGCGCAGGACAGACAGATCAGGCTCAGAATGGCGAAGAGGCTTCGGCGGACAAGGGATGTCATGGAGCCGATCTTATAGGAACGTGTTAGCTGGCGACCACAGTCCCCCGTCTCCCGGGAAATCGTCACAGACAGGGAGAAACCGCGTTGTATCCCGGGAAATGTCCGTGGACAACCTTGCACCGCCGCATCTTGCCGCGAAACACGCCGGTTTCTCCGCACAACGACGCGGCTCCCGGGACACCGCGCCGTATCCGGAGAAATCGTCCCGGATAAGAAGAGACTACGCCGCCTGCCGGGAAAACCTCTCTGCCCAGCCTCGCAACGCCACGCTTTCCCACGAGACGCGCCGGTTTCTCCCGACCACGGCGTGTATCCCGCGAAGCCGCGCCGGCTCCGGAGGAATCGCCGTGGATAAGGAGAGATCCCGCCATCCGGCGCGGCAACTTCCCCGTCCAACCTTGTACCGCCGCGGTTTCCCGGGAGATGCGCCGGTTCCAGCGGAGCCACGCCGGTTCGGCCGGATACGTGCCGGTTTCTCCAGATCCACACCGGTTTTTCCGGACCCACGCCGATTGAAGGTTGAAATCTCGTGATTCTCGGGGAGTCGTCAACCTCTCCGGAAAAGAGACTGCATCTATCTCTGAAGATTGACGTTTTGGAAGCGTGGAAGTGGACGCTGAGCCGGCGGCCGCCGCGGTTCTGGAAGACGAAGGTCCTGCGCAGAACAGTTCCCTCCTTCCGGATGTTGAACGTCGCGACACCGGTGTCGCCGCCGGCGTTTACCGCCAGATCCTCCGGCATGAGCTCGGTACGCGCCGTGTTCTGGCGCGTCAGCCTTTTCTGTCGTCGAATCGACGAACTGGACCCCCATGGCTACGCAACTCCAGCATGGTATTTCTCCAAATCTACATATTTGAGAGAATCCAGACTTGGCTTAGGTGAATTTGAAGATGTTGCAGGTCCTTAAAGAAAAATATTTCCCGGTATCGACAAGCTTCCGCTCACTTCTATTGATTCCTCGCTCAGATAGGTCTACAGTAGATTCATGTGAGGATTTTCTGATTATTTGTCCAGTGAAGTTCTTTTTTTGGCTCTGCCGTTGGGGTACCCGTATTCGCGGGGGAGAGGTTCATGAGCAGTCTTATTCGGGTACTCGTCGTTGACGACCATTTTGTGGTGCGGGCGGGGGTTTGCGCCCTCTTGAGAGAGGTTGCCGACATCGCGGTGGTCGGCGAGGCCGAAGATGGGCGGCAGGCCGTGGAGGCGGCGGAGTGCTGCGCTCCGCAGGTGGTCCTGATGGATCTCCGGCTTCCGGAGCTCGACGGCGTCGAGGCCACCCGGAGGATTCTCGCCGCGCGGCCGGAAATAGGGATCGTGATCCTCACCAGCTCCGACATGGAGGCGGCGGTCTTGAACGCGGTGGAGGCAGGGGCCCAGGGCTATATCGCCAAGACGGCGCAGAGGGAGGAGTTCCTCGAGGCCATTCGCCGGGTGGCCCACGGCGACGCCTGGCTCCCGCCGCATCTCACCCGCCGGCTGCTGACCTATCTCAAGCCGTCCCCCGCCGATGAGGCCAAGGGGACCCTGACGGGCCGGGAGTATGTGGTGCTGGAGCTGATGGCGCGAGGGCGGAGCAACCGCGAGATCGCCTGTGAGCTGGGCATCTCCGAGATGACGGTCCGCACGCACGTGAGCCACGTGCTTGGTAAGCTGGGGGTGCACAACCGGGTGGAGGCGGCCCTCCATGCCCTGCGGGCGGGGCTGGTGCCGCTGGAGGTTTCCTGAGCCCGCACACGGGGGCTTCAGGCTTGTTGTCTTGATTTGAGGGCGCGCGAGCACGATCTTCCAAAAACTCCGAGGGGCGTTATGGCCCGCGGTGACGAAGAGCGGTCTCGCCAGGGATACTCGCCAGGGAACGACGAAGAGCTCCAGCGGCTCCAGCTCCTGGGGCTCGTCAACGTCTGGGTGTTTCTGGCCGCGCTGACCTGTTTCGTGCTCTCCACGCCGCTCGCGCTGTCGCCCTTCCGTCTCATCATCCTGAGCACCCTCCTGCTCTGCGTCGTCACCGGCCTGCGGATGCGGCGCCGGTACTCGCTCGTCCTCGCGGGCGAGCTTCAACGTCGCCAGCAGGCGGAGCAGAACGCCCGCGCCGCCGAGCGGTCCAAGGGGCAGTTCGTGGCCAACGTGAGCCACGAGATCCGGACTCCCATCAACGGGGTCCTCAGCGTGGCCGCTCTGCTGCTCCGCGGCGAGCTGACGCCGGAGCAGCGCGAGCAGGTGAAGCTGATGCAGAGATCGGCGGAATCCCTGCTCGCCTTGGTGAACGACCTGCTCGACGTGTCGGGGATCGAGGCCGGGCGCCTGCTGCTCCGGCCGCGGGATTTCCACCTGCGGGAGGCGGCGGGCGACGTGGTGCGGCTCCTCGCGCCGCGGGCCGCGGAGCGCAAGGTGAACCTGCGGTTGAAGGTCAGCCCCGAGATCCCGGATGGCCTGCACGGCGACCCGGTGCGTCTGCGCCAGGTGCTGCTCAACCTGGTGGGCAACGCCATCCGCTTCACCCGCAAGGGGTCGGTGACGGTCACCGTGGAGCCGGACGCCGGGGAGGAGGCGGAAGCGGCGCTCCGTTTCAAGGTGCGCGACACGGGTGTGGGCATCCGGCCGGAGGCCCAGGCCCAGCTCTTCCAACCGTTTACCCAGGTGGCAAGCCCGGGTTCCGGCACGCCCTCCGGCACGGGGCTGGGGCTCGTCATCTCGAAAAACCTGGTCGAGCTGATGGGGGGCGAAATCGGTTTCGAGAGCATTCATGGGGTGGGCTCGACGTTCTGGTTCAGGCTGCCGCTGGTGCGGGCGCTGAGCTCCGGCGCCGGATCGGAGGCGACCGGCGTGGACGACGCCGGAGAGGCCGCCGCCCGCCGGCTGGCGCGGCATGGCCGGAGCCTCCTGGTGGTGGACGACCGCGGCGTGAACCGCACGGTGGCCCTGGCCTTGCTGCGCGAGCTCGGCTACGACGCCGAAGCGGCCGAGAACGGCGAGGAGGCTCTGGCTCTCCTGGCGGAGCGGTCTTTCGACGCCGTGCTCCTGGATTGCGAAATGCCCGGCCTCGACGGTTTCGAAACCTGCGTCCGTCTGCGCCAGCGGGAGGCGGCGGTCCCGAACGGTCCGCGCCTCCCGGTCATCGCCGTCACCGCCCATGCCCTGGCCGAGGAGAAAGAGAAATGCCGCGCCGCCGGCATGGATGACTATCTGGCCAAACCCCTTCGCGACGAGGAGCTGGCGGCGACGCTCGACCGCTGGCTGGGGATCGAGGCGGCGGTGGAGTGGCGCGAGCCGGCCGGCGACAGTTTCGAGGAGCGCCTCGCCGCTCTGGAAGCCCTGGAGGCGGCGACCGGGAAGCCCGTCAGGGTCGCCTTTCTCCAGCAGGGAGAGGCGGATCTCGCGACCTTGCGGCGCGCTCTCGCGCAAGGAGACCGGGAAGCGTTCGCCGGAGCGGCGCATGCCCTGGCCGGCAGCGCCGGCCTGATGGGTATCGCCGACCTGGCCGGAAAGGCCTCCGAGCTGGCCATCCTGGCGCGCCGGGGCGACCAGAACGGCTGTAAGGAGCGGCTGTCGGCGCTGGAGCAGGCCTGGAGCGACGTCGCCGCGAAGCTCCAGCCGTGATCCGCCCGGAGATCTCCCCCAGAGATCTCCTCGCCCTTCGATCTATTTTCTTATACACATTTTTCAGAATGGGGCCCATCTACAACAAACGTGGAGATGAAAATCACTAATTTGTAGGACGACAGGCGAAGGTCCTCTCAGCGAAGATGGTCTCACCAGAATTAAACCGGGCTTCTTGCCGAGCCCCAACCAGGAGGAAGCGGAAATGCGGATCCTGATCAAGGCCCTATTGGCTGTCTGTATGCTTCTGGCCCTCGCCAACGTCTCTCAGGCGCAGCCGGCGGAACCGTTCAACGCGAGCACGGCCGGAACCCCCGACGGCATGCCGCCCGCCATTGAATCCATCTGCGACGAGGAGGAAGGCGCCGCTTTCGGCCTCTGCAACGCCTTCTGCGAAGCGATGGACTGCGAGACCGACAATCCGCAGGCGTCGGCTACGGCCTGCGACAAGGTGAAGAGCAAGTATCAGCAGATCACCGGCCAGGAGCCTCCGTGCCTCCAGCAGCGCTGCGTCTGCAACGAGTTGCTGCCGGGCTACCTCGCCGCGGCCAGCGCGCCGATCAACCACTGCGCCGACATCCCTGCTGATGGCTTTTTCGGCTTGCTCACCAACGGCGGCGCCACCTATCCCTCGGCCCAGTCCTTTGCTGGCTTCAATATCTGTGGCTTCGCCTTCGCGCTTGGGGGAAACGCCATCCTCATCACGCAAGAAGAGGCCCTGGAGTGCCAAGACTTCCTCCGTGCCAAGGCGGCGGCGGCGGGAGTGACCTGCTCCACCGCCGTATTCCCCCCCGGGGCCGGTTAAGCGCCCGTCTTGAGGGTGAAGCTCGATCGATCAGTCAACTCCGGCCGGGCTCCTTCGGGAACCCGGCTGGCAGTATGAGCAGCGGGCTTCACCGCCGCTCGAACCGCAGAGGTGTCTCATGACAAGCCCAAGGAAACTTTTCGGCAGGGCCCTTGCGTCTTCTCTGCTCGTTATGGCACTCAGCGCCGGCGCCGCGTACGCCCAGGATTGCGATCCGCTCGCCGGCGAGGTCGGCCGGTGGCAGGCGGAGGGCGACGCGCAGGACTGCGTCGGCGGCAGCCATGGCACTCTCGTCAACGGCGCCGGCTTCGGAACCGGCCAGTTCGGCCAGGCCTTCGCGCTCGACGGCGTCGACGATTACGTCGCGGTGCCGGACGCTCAGGCGCTCGATCTCACCCAGACGATCACGCTCGCCGCCTGGATCAATCCGGTCAACCCGGCGAACGGCGACCTGCAGACGGTGATGTCGAAGCCCCGACCCGGCGGTGGCACTGGATACCGGCTGGGACTCGGGCCCGACGGCACTCCCAACCTCGGGATGATCGATATTGTAGGCACTATCTGCGTGCTCAACGGCTCCGCGGCCGTGCCGGCAGGGGTGTGGACCCACGTCGCGGCGACCTGGGACTCCTTTGAGACGGAGATGAGGCTTTATGTCAACGGAGAGTTGGTGAGCTCCGGTTCCTGTTCGTTCACCCTGACCGAGAGCTCGGAGCCCTTCCAGATCGGCCGGGAATTCGCCATTCTGGGGGGCCGGCACTTCGGCGGCGCGATCGACGAGGTCCGCGTGTTCAATCGCGCTCTGACCGCAGCGGAAGTCGCCCAGCTCTTCGATGCCAATGATTCCGATGGCGACAGCATCCCGGACGCTGTCGACAACTGCCCCGCGCTCTCCAACCCTGATCAAGCGGATCATGATGGAGATGCGAGCGGCGACGCCTGCGACCCGGACGACGACAACGACTCCGTGGGCGACGCCGTCGACAATTGCCTGATCACCGTGAACGCCGATCAGGCGGACCTCGACCTGGATGGCTCAGGAGACGTCTGCGATTTCCCGCTCGTCAGAGTGGGCGGCGAAATCCGAGTCAACACCACCACCACCGGCACGCAACTCAGCCCCGACGTAGCCGTGGACAACGCCGGCAACTTTGTCGTCGTCTGGCAGAGCACCAGCGGGATCTACGCCCAGCGGTACAACGCGAGCGGAACAACGCTGGGGGGCGAGTTTCAGGTCAACACGTTCGCAGGCTCCCAGTCAAATCCACGAGTGGGGATGGACGCGGCCGGCAACTTCGTCGTCGTCTGGATGAGCCGCCGGCAAAATCCTTCCTCTATCTTCTCGATCATGGGCCGGCGCTATGACAGCGCAGGCAACCCGATCGGCGGGGAGCTCGCGATCTCGGCGCCCGACCAGACCGCCACCTTCGCGGACGTGGTCATGAACGAGACCGGCGCCTTCCTGATGGCCTGGGAAGGGAGGACGCCGGTAGGGACGTTTTCCATCTATACCCGGTTTTATGGCAACGACGGCACCCCTCTGACCGAGCCCGTGCAAGTCACGCCAGCCGAGGGCAGCTTCCCTTCAGTGTCGGTGGGGCCCGCGACGTTCTGGACCGTTGCCTGGACGGGCCCGTTTACCGGCTCCGGCAACCATGTCCTGGCCACGCTCCTCGACCCGACCGGCTTCCCGGCTGGAGCTCCAGGCGTCATTTCAGACCTCCCCCTCGCCCCCCGGCAGGACACGAGCGTTGCCGCCAGCGCTCTTCAACTCGTGGCCTCCTGGACGGACAACAGCGGTGACGGGAGCCGCCGCGCCCAACTCCTCCGTACCTATGCTCCGGGACCCGGAGAGCTTCAGGTCTCGACCCTCCCCACGCTACCGACGCAGCAGGGGGATATGGCCATGGACCGTCTCGGGAGGTTCGTGGCCACCTGGGCGGAGCGCGACCGGACGGACGAGAACGAGAACATCCTCCAACCGACCCGCGACGGCTCGCAGGCAACGGTCATGGCCCGGGCCTTCGACGGTGACGGCAACCCGCTGGGCGGCGATTTCGTAGTCAACACCACGACCCAGGGATTCCAGTCCGCGCCGCGCCTCGCGATGACTCCGGCCGGCCGCTTCGTCGTCACCTGGATGGGGCCTGACGCCGGTTTCCAGAGGGATGTCTTTGCCCAGGTCTTCGCGCCCAACGCAACTCCGGCGGCCAGGTGTGCCAACGTCACCGTGGCCGCCGGGCTGAGTTGCACGGCCAGCGCTTCGATCGACGACGGCTCCCTGGACCCCGACGCCACGGATACGATCACGCTGGCGCAAAGCCCGGCCGGTCCCTACGCGCTCGGCGCGACCGGCGTGACCTTGACCGTGACCGACAACCACGGCGACGCGAGCTCGTGCACGGGGACGGTGACCGTGGTGGATACGACGCCGCCAGCCATCACCTGCCCGGCGCCCATGACCGTGAACGGCTCCACGGCCGCGAACGGCGCCACGGTCCCCTTCACCGTGTCCGCGACCGACGCCTGCGACACCTCCGTCAGCGCGGCGGCGACGCCGGCCTCTGGGAGCCTCTTCCCCTTCGGCACGACCACCGTCACCGCCACGGCGACCGACGACAGCGGCAACAGCGCGCAGTGCACCTTTGCCGTCACCGTGCGGTCGCCGCAAGACCAGGTCGGAGCCCTCCAGGAGCAGATCGAAACTCTGCTCGCGGCAGGCACGCTGGCGGGCAACCAGGCCAACCAGTTGATCACCGAGCTTGATCAGGCGTTGGCGGCGCTCGAGGCGGGACAGTCGCCTTGCAAGGATCTCGACGAATTCATCGCCAGGGTCGACAAGGACGTCAAACACGGCGACATCGAGGCCGACCTGGGCCAGACCCTGATCAGCTCCGCCAACGCTATCAAGGCCAGCCTCGGCTGCTTCCCCCCGCCGGCCGGTTAAGCGCCCGTCTTGCGGGTGAAGCGCGATCGATCGGTCAAGTTCCGGCCGGGCTCCTTCGGGAGCCCGGCCTTTGTTAAGCAAGGACATAAAGGACGGTAACCCCACTGTCGTTGATGTCCCATTATGTCCTTTAGATCGTTTACGTTTTTTCTCCGGCATTTCTGGCGCGCAGTCTTCTAGAGGCGGGGCCTCTCCCCGCCTTCTCAGGAGCCCGGGCTCCCCCTTCCGGGTGGGGCCAAATCCCGCCTCACGTTCTAAGGTCGGATGGAGGGTGAGGACCTGCCCTGAATCCTTTTTCGCCCGATGGGCTCTCACCCCGTGGGAGGAACACCGTGAGCCATCGGCGGCACCGTCCAACAAGCCATTTTTTCTACGTCTCCCTCGCCCTGCTGGCACTGCTCGCCGCGCCGGCGGTGCGGGCCGAGGAGCCTGTTTCCCCCGTCTCCATCACCCTGGCCGAGGCGCTGGCCCTGGCCGAGCGGCAGAACCCCGACCTGGCGGCCGCGCGCGCCCACGCGGCGGCGGCCTTCGAGGGCGCCGAGGCGGCGCGCCGGGGCGCCCTGCCGCGGCTCGACCTCACCGCCGGCTGGACCTACACCGACACGCCGTCCGCCGTCTTCGCCTACAAGCTGGATTCCGGCGAGTTTACGCAGCAGGACTTCGAGATCTCGCGCCTGAACGATCCCTCGGCGCTCTCCCACCTGGGCTCCAGCGTGGCGGTCGAGGCCCCCATCGACGCGTTCGGCAAGGTGCGGACGGCGGCGAAGTCCGCGGCGGCCCGCGCCCGCGCGGCCGAGGCGCAGGTGGCCGAGGGGCTCCTCGATCTGCGGTGGCAGGTCGTGGCGGCCTACCGCCGGGCCGCCCTGGCGCGCCGGGCGGTGGAGGTCACCGAGCGCGCCCTGGCCGGAGCGCGGGCGCGGGAGGCCGACATCGAGGCGCGGGTGGAAGGCGGCGCCGCCCTCCAGTCGGACCTGCTGCGGGCGCGGGCGCGGCGCCGGGAGCGCGAGGCGGACCTGGCCGAGCGGCGCGGCGAGGCGCGGGCGGCAGCCGCCGCCCTGGCGCGGGCGCTGGGAGCGCCGGCCGGCTCTCGCTACGAGGCCGGCGAAGAGGCCGCTTCCCCTTCCCTTGTCGCAGGCGGGCTGGGGGATTGGAACGCCCGCGCGCTCGCCGGCCGCCCCATCCTGACCGCGGCCGAGGAGGAGGTCGAAGCGGCCCGCCAGACCCTCCAGGCCGCGGAGAAGACCCGGCTTCCCGACCTCGCTCTCTGGGGCCGGCTCCAGGACAACCGCCTCGACGTCGACAGCGGCAAGGTGACGGGAGGGGTCGGCGCCAGCCTGCGCTGGAGCGCGTTCGATCCCACGCGCGACCGCCGGCGGGCCGCGGCCGAAGCCGGGCTGCGCGCCGCCGAGGCCCAGGCGAGGGCGGCGGCCGATCAGGTGCGGCTGGACGTCGAGACCGCCTGGCACCGCGCCCAGGCCTCCCGCGAGCGCTACGCCGCCGCGGCCGGGGGCGCTGAAGAGGGACGCGAGGCGCTGCGCGTCGTGCGCGAGCGCCGTCTGGCCGGGATGGCCACTTTGACCGACGAGCTCGAGACCGAGGCCGCCAGCCTCGCCGCCGAGCTCCAGGAGCTGCGCGCCGCCGCCGAAGCGGCGCTCGCCGACGCGACGCTCGAACGCGCCGCGGGCGGGAGGGAGAGATCATGAAGTCCATCGGAAAGGGTTTCCATCTGATGATTCTCTTCGTGGCGCTGATCGCGCTGGCGGCCTGCGGCGGTGGGCACGAAGAGCACGCCGCGAAAGCTCCGGCCGCCCAGGCCCGGGCGCCCCGCCAGGTGCGCATCGCCGCCGTCGAGCGGTCCGGAGCGGGGACGCTCACCGTGCCCTCGACCGTCGCCGCCCGGCAGAGCGCCACGCTGGCGTCGCGCATCCCGGCGGCGGTGCGCGAGCTGCCCCGGCGCGAGGGTGAGAGCGTGGCCGCCGGAGCCGTGGTCGCCCGCCTGGACGACTCCGCCCTGCGCGCCGGCCTGGCGGCGGCCGAGGCCAGCCTCCAGGCGGCCGAGATCGACCTCGCCCGCATGCGGGGACTGGCCGAGAAGGGCGCCGCCACGCCGCGCGAGGTCGAGGCCGCCACCGTCCGCGCCGCCGGCGCCCGCGCCGAGGTTTCCAGCGTGCGCGAGAACCTTTCTTACGCCGTGCTGCGCAGCCCGTTCGCGGGCGTCGTGGCGGCGCGGCGGGTGGAGGTGGGCGACGTGGTCTCGCCGGGCCAGCCCCTGATCGAGATCGAGGGCGCGGGCGGCCTGGAGCTGCGCGCCACCGTCTCGGCCGCGGAATCCCGCGGATTGCGCCCGGGCGCGGAGGTCGAGGCCCGCATCGACGGTCTCGACGAGCCCCTCCGCGCCCGGGTCACCGCCCTCTCGCCGGCCGGCGATCCCGCCACCCATCGTTTCGAGCTGCGGGCCGACCTGCCGGCGGCCGCGGGCCTGCGCTCCGGCCTCTTCGCCCGTCTGGTCCTCCCCGCGCCGGTGGAGGGGGGCGCCGCATCCTTCAGCGTGCCGGCCGCGGCGGTCTTCCAGCGCGGCGGCCTGACCGGCGTCTTCGTCGCGGACGAAGGCGGCAAGGTGGCGCGCCTGCGCTGGATCGCCACCGGCGCGCCGGCCGGCGACCGCGTCGAGGTGCGCGCCGGGGTCGAGCCCGGCGAGCGCGTCGTCCTCAATCCCGGGGACCTCGCCGACGGCGATCCCCTGGCTCCTTCCGAGGAGGTGCTGTGATGCGCGTCGGATTCGCCGGGCGGATCGCCCAGGCCTTCCTCCAGAGCAAGCTCACGCCGCTCCTCATCGTCGCCTCGCTGGCCCTGGGCGCCATGGCGCTCCTCGCCACGCCGCGCGAGGAGGAGCCGCAGATCCGCGTCCCCATGATCGACGTCATGGTGGCCTTCCCGGGCGCCGAGCCCGCCGAGGTCGCCTCGCGCGTGGTCGCGCCGATCGAGCGGGCGATGTGGAGCCTGTCGCGCGTCGAGCACGTCTACTCCAGCGCCCAGCCGGGCTTCGCGCTGATCACCGTCCGCTTCGACGTGGGCGAGCCCTACGAGGAGAGCCTGGTCAAGGTCTACGAGCGCCTCTCGACCCTGGGCGGCCGGCTCCCCGCGGGCGCCATGCCGCCGGCCGTCGAGCTGCGCACCATCGACGACGTCCCCTTCCTCACGCTGACCCTGTGGAGCGAGAAGGGATCGAGCGACGCCCTGCGCCCGCTGGCCGCCGAGCTGGCCCAGGAGCTCTCCGAGATCCCCCAGACCAGCAAGGCCTACCTGATCGGCGGCCAGCCGCGCGCCGTACGCGTCGAGCCCGATCCGGACCGCCTCGCCGCCTCCGGCGTGACCTTCAACGCCCTCGCCGGCGCCCTGCGCTCCGCCGCCGCCCGCCAGGACGCCGGCACCATGGTGAACGCCAACCGCGAGACCCGCATCGAGGCCGGCCCGCTGTTCGCCGCCGCGGACGACGTCGCCCGCACCGTCGTCGCCGTGCGCGGCGGCCGGCCGGTCTACGTGCGCGACGTCGCCCGCATCCTCGACGGCCCCGCCGAGACCACCGACGCCGTCTTCTACTCGGTCGGCTCCGCCCGCGCCGACGCCGCGCATCCCGCCGGCTCCGAATACCCGGCGGTGACGATCGCCGTGGCCAAGCGGCCGGGGGCCAACGCCACCGACCTCGCCACGGCGGTCCGCGCCAAGGTCGAGGCCCTGCGCCCGCGCCTGCTCCCCGCCGACGTCCACGTCGAGGTGACGCGCGACTACGGCCACACCGCCGCCGAGAAATCGAACGAGCTGGTCCAGCACCTCCTCCTCGCCACCCTCTCCGTGGTCCTGCTCATCACCCTCACCATGGGCTGGCGCAGCGGCGTGGTGGTGGGCATCGCCGTGCCGGTCACCCTGGCCCTCACGCTCTTCATCTACTTCGTCGCCGGCTACACGCTCAACCGCGTCACCCTGTTCGCGCTGATCTTCTCGATCGGCATCCTGGTGGACGACGCCATCGTGGTGGTGGAGAACATCGAGCGGCACCATCGCGAGCGGCCGGGCGAGCCCCTCTGGCGCGTCGCCATCGAGGCCGTGGACGAGGTCGGCAACCCCACGATCCTCGCCACCTTCACGGTGATCGCGGCCATCCTGCCGATGGCCTTCGTGCGCGGCCTGATGGGGCCGTACATGGAGCCGATCCCCACCGGCGCCTCGGCGGCCATGATCTTTTCGCTCGCCGTGGCCTTCATCGTCTCCCCCTGGGCGGCCTTCCGCATTTTCCGCCACCACGATGCGCGCCATCACCACGCCCCGAAGCCCCACGGCCGGAAGAAAGAGAGAGAGCAGCGCGACGGCTTCACGACGCGCCTCTACCGCCGGTCGATGACCGCGCTGATCACCCGTCCCGTGGCGCGCTGGGCCTTCTTCGCGGGGATCATCGTGGTCCTGCTCGGCGCCATGGGGATGGTCGCGGCCGGCCTGGTGAAGGTGAAGATGCTCCCCTTCGACAACAAGAGCGAGCTCCAGGTGATGATCGATCACGACGAGGGCACGCCCCTCGAGACCACCCTGGAGACGGCGCGCCGGATGAACCGCGCGCTCGCCGCCATGCCCGAGGTCAAGGACGTCCAGATCTACGCCGGCACCGCCGCGCCTTTCAACTTCAACGGCCTGGTGCGCCACTACTTCCTGCGCCGCTCCCCGAACGGCGCCGACCTGCAGGTGAACTTCGTCGCCAAGGAAGAGCGCGACCTGCAGTCGCACGACCTCGCGAAGAAGATCCGGCCGGTGCTGACAGAGATCGCCGGCCGCCGCGGCGCGCGCGTGAAAGTGGTCGAGATCCCGCCCGGCCCGCCGGTGCTCGACACCCTGGTCGCCGAGGTCTACGGCCCCACGCCGCAGGCGCGCGAAGCGCTGGCCAGGACGGTCGAAAACCTTTTCATCGAGACCGGCGGCGTGGTGGACGTCGACACCTCGCTGGTGGCTGAGCAGGAGCGCGTCGCGCTGACCGTGGACCGCGAGCGGGCGGGGCTGGCCGGCGTGTCCCCCGCGGCGGTGCTGGAAACCCTGGCCGGCGCGGGCGCGGGCCGCGACGTGGCGAGCCTCGACGCGCCGTCCGCGCGCGAGCCCGTACCCGTGCGCCTGCGCCTCTCCGCCGCCGACCGCGCCAGCCTCGATCGCCGCCTCTCCCTGCGCGTCGACGCCCCCGGCGGCGCCGTGGCCCTGGGCGAGATCGCGAAGGTCGAGAGGACGCCCGAGCCGCAGCCGATCCTGCACAAGGACCTCAAACCGGTCGTCTACGTCTTCGGCGACCTGGCCGGCGAACGCGAGAGCCCGGTCTACGCCCTGGCCGACCTCAACAAGAAGATCGACGCCCTGAAGCTCCCCTCGGGCGCCGGCGTCCGGCGCTACGCCGTCGAGGCGCCGGAGACCTCGGACATGGCGGCGATCAAGTGGGACGGCGAGTGGCAGATCACCTACGAGGTCTTCCGCGACCTCGGCATCGCCTTCGCCGTGGTCCTGGTGCTGATCGCCATCCTGGTGATCGGCTGGTTCCAGTCGTTCACCGTGCCGCTGGCGATCCTGCTGCCGATCCCGCTGTCGCTGATCGGCATCCTCCCCGGCCACTGGATGTTCGGCGCCTTCTTCACCGCCACCTCGATGATCGGCTTCATCGCCGGCGCCGGCATCATCGTGCGCAACTCGATCATCCTGGTCGATTTCATCGAGCTCAAGGTGCGCCAGGGGATGCCGCTCGAAAGCGCCGTGGTGGAAGCGGGGGCGGTGCGCTTCCGGCCGATGCTGTTGACCGCCGCGGCGGTGGTGGTCGGCTCGCTGGTGATCCTCTTCGATCCGATCTTCCAGGGCCTCGCCATCAGCCTGATGATGGGCGAGGTCGCGGCCACCCTGCTCTCGCGCATGGCGGTGCCGGTCGTCTACTACCTGCTCGCCCGCCGCGGCCGCGCGGAGATCCTGCGCGAGGAGGGCCTGGCGCCCGACCCCATCGAATCCGATCTGGCTGCTTGAAAGGAGAAGATAACATGACTGTCGAACGTGGATTGCGCGGTATCGCAGGCTTCTTCGTGATGCTTTCGGTCGCCCTCGGCTACTGGGTGCATCCCGGCTTCTTCCTCTTCACCGCCTTCGTGGGCGCGAACCTCTTCCAGTCGGCGTTCACCAACGCGTGCCCGATGATGGCCTTCCTGCGCAAGCTGGGCTTCGCCGACGTGAAGGACATGAAGGTGAGCACCGGGACCGTGCCATGAAAGCGTCAGCGGACTCGTCTAGACGGCGAGTTGACCGCCTGGATCCGGCGGGCCTAAAGGCGCCGGGTGGTCCCTCGATCGGCATCGTGTGTTGACGCCGACTTGCGCCTGTGCGATGTTGAGCCCATGGCCAGTAGATCCTCGCAGCTTCAAACGCGGTTCGCCCAACTCCTGCAACTGCTGCGGGAGGACGACCAGCGCGGCTTCGTGCTGGCGGAGCTCAACGACCTCCTTGCCAGCCTCACGTCCGGAGAGCTGTCAAATGCTGTTGAGCACGCCGACCTGACGGGGCTTACCCCGTACTTGCGGAACTATGTGGCCGCGATGGTGGAGCTTGCCGCTCATCAGCGGGACGTGCCGCCCCCCGCCTGGGTGCGCGATGTCGAGCCCCTGGAGATGGAGCCGCGCTTCGCCACCCCACTGGCGAGCTTGCGGCTGCATCTGCTGCGGACGGCACCGGTACCTTTCAAACGGCGCAACATCTTTATCGATTCTTCGCTCGGAGATCGCGTCTAAAAGATGGACCGCTCTTATCTGACCCGGTCGGACATGCTGCGGCTGTTCGACCTCCTGAACGCGGAGCTGGCCGCCGAGGAGGTTCAGGGCGAGCTTTACCTGGTGGGTGGCGCGGTGATGTGCCTGGCTCTCGACGCGCGGCACGCAACCCGGGACGTGGACGGCTATTTCCGGCCCACCGGAGTGATCCGGCAGGCGGCCGGCCGGGTCGCCGCCCGAGCCGACGTTCCGCACGACTGGCTCAACGATGCGGTGAAGGGCTTTCTGAGTCCACGAGGTGACTTCGATCCCTATCTCGACCTCGACCACCTGAAGGTCTTCGTAGCGCGACCGGCGTACCTGCTGGCGATGAAGTGTGCGGCCATGCGGCTGGGCGAGGAGTTCCACGACCTTGACGACGTCCGCTACCTTCTGCGCCACCTGAACATCACCAGCGTCGAAAAAGCCCTTGAGGTCGTCACCCGCTACTTCGACGAGGGACGGCTCCCTCCCAAGACCCGCCTCGCTTTGGAGGAGCTGCTGCCGGGCTGAGCCCGGCCCTCCAGCAACAGCCTCTCCAGCGTCCGCGGGCACCAAGCTTCGGATCTGCGTGCACGGCTTCTTTTATGAAGGACATCTCTTCGAATATAGCCTGCACTCCCCCGCCCCTTTGTAGCTGTCAGTTCCCGTTCAACATCGCGAGAAATCGCCGCAGACACCGAGAAACCGCGTTGTATCCCGGGAAATGTCCGTGGACAACCTTGCACCGCCGCGTCTTGCCGCGAAAACACGCCGGCTTCTCCGCACACCGGCGTGGCTCCCGGGACACCGCGCCGTATCAGGCGACATCGTCCCGGATAATGAGAGACTACGCCGTCTGCCGGGAAAGCTTCCCTGTCCAACCCCGCAACGTCACGATTCCCCGCGAGACGCGCCGGTGTCTGCCGACAACGGCGTGGATCTCGCGAGGCCGCGCCGGCTCCGGAGACATCGCCGTGGATGAGGAAAGCACGGCGCGATACAGCGAGACATTTCCTTGTACAAGCTTGCAACACCGCGGTTTCCCGCGAGACGCGCCGGTTTCTCCTGATCACAACGTAGACCCTGCGAATCTCCGTCGTATCCGGAGACATCGGCGTGGACAAGGGGAAGACCTCTCGATGCAGCGGGAAACTTCCTCGCCTACCCTTGCGCCGTCACGGATTCCCGCGGCGCCGCGCCGGCTCCGGAGACATCGCCATAGACAAGGAGAGATTCCGCCAGCCAGCGGGGCAACGTCCCGGTCCAACCTTGTACCGCCGCGGTTTCCCGCGAGACGCGCCGGTTCAAGCGGAGCTGCGCCGGTTCGGCCGGATCCACGACGTTCTTTCCGGATCCACGCGGATTCAACGTGGAAATCTCGTGTCTCTCGCGGAGCCGTCAACGTTTCCGGAGAAGAGACGATATCTATCTCTGGAAGCTGACGTTGGAAGCATGGAAGTGAACGATGCGCCGGCGTCCGCCCCGGTTTTGGAAAATGAAGGTCCTGCGCGGCACGGTTGCTTCCCTCCGGAAGGTTGTACGCCGCGATTCCGGTGCCGCCGCCGGCGTCAACCGCGAGATCCTTCGGCACGAGCCCGCACGCGCCGTGGGGACGCCATGAAGCCTCACCGCCGCTCGAACCGCAGCGCGCGCACACGGCCGAGGCCGAACGTAAACCCGGAAACTTTCCCATTCCCGTCGCGCGTGAAGCGCACCAGCCAGCCGTGCTCGGTCTGGAAGCCGCCGGCGTAGAGCGGCGTCAGGGCGGCCGAGAAGTCCGGGCGCGCCTTCGCGACCAGCTTGCCCTCCTCCACCACGATCCTGTACGTGGCCTCGGCCTCGCCGCTCCAGTACTCCCCCGCGTACTCGGCAAGCTGGGCGGCGGACGGAGCGGCCTCCTCCACCCGCTCGTGGGGAATGACGTCGCCGTCGACGGTGAGGAGGCGCAGTCCGGTCAGGGCCTGGGATCCCGCCGAGGGGCTTTGCAGATTGAACATTGGAAATTCAATCTGCATGGCAGCCGGAAAACAAGGACATAAAGGACCCAAAGGACATAAAGGACCCAAGGGACATAAAGGACCCAAGGGACAACAATTCTGATGTCCTTTACGTCCTTTACGTCCTTTACGTCCTTTATGTCCTTTATGTCCTTTATGTCCTTGAATCTGCGTTTCTGCCGCGCAGCTCTAACTCCCCCCCTTGAACACACGGCCGTCCTTCATCACGAAGCTCACCTTCTCCATCGCCTTGATGTCGGCGAGCGGGTCGCCGGGGACGGCGATGACGTCCGCGGCCTTGCCGGGCTCCAGGGTGCCGAGGGTCTTGGAGAGGCCGAGCAGGTCGGCGGCCACGGAGGTGGCGGAGCGCAGAGCGGCGGCGGGGGGCATGCCGAGGTCCACCATCAGGGCGAATTCCTGGGCGTTCATGCCGTGCGGGCTGATCGCGGAATCGGTGCCGAAGGCGATCTTCACCCCCATGCGGAGGGCGCGGCGGAACATGTCCGAGCGGACCTCCACGGCGGCCTTGGCCTTGGCCGCGATCTCCGGCGGATAGTGGCGGATCGCCGCCCGGCCGGCGACGTACTCGCCCGCGAGGAGGGTGGGGACCAGGAACGTCCCCCGCTCCTTCATCATCCGCAGCGCCTCGTCGTCCAGGAACGAGCCGTGCTCGATGGAGTCCACGCCGGCGCGGATGGCGGTCTTCGCCCCTTCGGCGCCATGGGCGTGGGCGGCCACCTTCTTGCGCAGCCGGTGGGCCTCGTCGACGATCGCGTTCATCTCCTCCTGCGTGAGCTGCGGAGTGTCCACCTCGTCGGCCAGGGAGAGCACGCCGCCGGTGGCGCAGATCTTGATCACGTCGGCGCCGTACTTGACCTGGAAGCGCACCGCGTCGCGGAACTGGTCGGCGCCGCTGGCGATCCCGTCTACCGGGCCCTTCTCGGGCCGAAGAACTTGTACGGAAAGCCGGACTCGTCGCAGTGGCCGCCGCGAGCCCCCAGGGCGTTGTTCGCCGCCAGGATGCGCGGCCCGGGGACGACGCCGTCGCGGATGGCGTTGCGCAGGCCGACGTCGACGGACTCGTCGGAGCCGAGGTCGCGGAGGGTGGTGAAGCCGGCCATCAGCGTCCTGCGGGCGTGGTCCGTGGAGCGGATGGCCTGCTCCGCCAGGGTCCGGCGCATGTTGCTCATCGCGTCCTGGAGCCAGTTGTCGCCCGACTCGCCGCTGATGTGGGTGTGGGCGTCGATCAGGCCCGGCAGGAGCGTCGCGTCGCCGAGGTCGATCACCCGCGCGCCGGCGGGCACCGCCAGCCCCGAGCCCACGGCCTTGATCGTGCCCCCTTCGACGATCACCACGCCGTTGCGGATCACGGCGTCGCCCTTGCCGTCGAACAGCCGGGCGGCCTTGAGGACGACCACTTCCGGCTTGCCTTCAGGCGCCGGCTGGGCGGTGAGGACGGCGGGCGTCAGGCACAGCAAGAAAGCGAGGAACAGGCGGATTCTCATCGGGACACCTCCAGGAGATTGGTCCCGGGATGGTACCGCTCGCGGCCGGGGAACGCCATCTCCCCGGCGGCGCAGCGCCCCCGCGGTTCAGATTGGGGGGCGCGGCTTGTCCTCTCACGAACCGGCGCAAAGCTACCTCTTAGGTGCTCGAAACGATCTAAAGCGAGCCAGGAAAATAAACATTCTTTGTTGTGCATTTATCTTTTAATAACCGGGGATCAAGATGTCTTGACGCTGGCGAGAGGCGATGTCAAAGTACATATCGCTTCAGCGATTTTACTGATAAGGGCGGCAAAGCAAAGGGCGCATGGGGACTCACGCGGCGGGCCTGCTACCGTTGTTATATTTATGATTTCACCTTCCTCCCGGGGCATTCCCAGACCGGTCGCGAACGGAAAATTCCTCAGTGCCGGGGACGAGAAGCTCTTCGCGCGAGGCGTGACCTACGGCACGTTCCGCCCGGGACCCGACGGACAGGAGGATCACGATCCGGCGGTGGCCGAGCGCGACTTCGCGGCCATGGCCGCTCACGGCGTCAATGCCGTGCGCGTCTACACGGTCCCCCCGCGATGGCTGCTCGACCTCGCGCTTCGCCATGGCCTCCGGGTCATGATCGGGCTGCCGTGGGAGCAGCATGTCGCTTTCCTTGACAGCGCGGCGAGGGTCGCCTCGATCGAGGCGCGGGTGCGCGCGGGCGTCCGCTCCTGCGCCGGTCATCCCGCCGTGCTCGGCTACGCGATCGGCAACGAGATCCCGAGCTCCATCGTGCGGTGGTACGGCCGGTTCCGCGTCGAGGGCTTTCTCCGGCGCCTCTACCGGGCGGCGAAGAGCGAGGATCCGGACGGGCTCGTCACCTATGTGAACTATCCCTCGACGGAGTACCTGGACCTGCCGTTCCTCGACTTCGTCTGTTTCAACGTCTACCTGGAGTCGCGCGCCACCCTCGAGCCGTACATCAGCCGTCTCCAGGTCCTGGCGGGGGACCGGCCGCTCGTCATGGCCGAGATCGGCCTCGACAGCCGGAGCAACGGGCTCGACGCCCAGGCCGCGTCGCTCGACTGGCAGATCCGCACGGTGTTCGCCGGCGGCTGCGCGGGCGCTTTCGCTTTCGCGTGGACGGATGAGTGGCACCGCGGCGGCTTCGACATCGAGGACTGGGACTTCGGCCTGACCGACCGCGAGCGCCGCCCCAAGCCGGCGCTGGCCGCCGTCAGCAGCGCCTTCGCGGAGGCGCCGCTCGCCCCCGGCCTCGCCTGGCCGCGGATCTCCGTGGTCGTCTGCAGCTACAACGGCGAGCGCACGATCGCCGGCTGCTGCGAGGCGCTGGCCCGGCTCGACTATCCCGACTACGAGGTCATCGTGGTCGACGACGGCTCGACCGACCGCACGGCGGAGATCGCCCGCGGCTTCGGGTTCCAGGTCATCTCTACCGCGAACCACGGGCTGAGCAACGCCAGGAACACCGGGATGCGGGCCGCGACCGGCGAGATCGTCGCCTACACGGACGACGACGCGCCGCCCGATCCGCACTGGCTGACCTTCCTCGCGTGGGGCTTCCTGACCACCGGCCACGCAGCGATCGGCGGGCCCAACATCGCGCCCCCGAGCGACGGCCTGGTGGCCGACTGCGTGGCGCATGCGCCGGGGGGGCCGGTGCACGTGCTCCTCTCCGACACGGTTGCCGAGCACGTACCGGGCTGCAACATGGCGGTCCGCCGGCGATGCCTGGAGGAGATCGGCGGTTTCGATCCACGCTACCGGGCCGCCGGGGACGACGTCGACGTCTGCTGGCGCCTCCAGCAGCGGGGCTGGACGATCGGCTACAGCGCCGGCGCGATGGTCTGGCACCGCCGCCGGAGCACGGTCCGCGCCTACTGGAAGCAGCAGCAGGGGTACGGGAGGGCCGAGGCCCTGCTGGAAGGGAAGTGGCCCGAGAAGTACAACTCGCTGGGCCATCTGACGTGGCGGGGGCGGATGTACGGCAACGGCATCGCCCGCGCGCTCGACTCGTGGCGCGGCCGCGTCTACCAGGGCACTTTCGGCGGCGCGCCGTTCCAGTCGGTCTACCAGCCGGCCACCGGCCTTCTGGCCTCCCTGCCGCTGATGCCCGAGTGGTACGTCCTCATCCTCGCGCTGGCGGCGCTCTCCCTGCTGGGGCTGCAATGGGCGCCTCTCGCCTGGTGCTTCGTGCTGCTGGCGGGGGCGGTCGCCGCGCCGGCCGCTCAGGCCCTGTGGAGCGCGTCGCGGGCGCACTGGGCCGGCCCTCCCACGGGCCGGCGCGCCCGCGCCAGCCGTTTTCTCCTGACGGCGTTCCTGCATCTGATCCAGCCTCTCGCGCGCCTGAGCGGCCGTCTGCGCCATGGCTTGACGCCCTGGCGCCGCCGGCCGGCCCTCACGGGCATGCTCCCCCGGTCCCTGACGCTGTGGAGCGAAACGTGGCGCGCGCCCGAGGCCTGGCTGGCGCAGATCCGCGAGACGATCGCCGCGACGGGCGCCGTCGTCAGCGCGGGCGGCGAGTTCGACCGCTGGGACCTCGAAGCGCGGGGCGGAGCGCTCGGCTCCGCCCGGCTCCGCATGGCGGTCGAGGAGCACGGCGCGGGCAGGCAGCTCCTGCGGCTCCGCTCCTGGCCGACGTTCTCCTCCCTCGCCTTCCCGTTCTCGCTCCTGCTCGTCCTGCTCGCCGCCGCGGCGGCAGCCGATGGCGCATGGGCCGCAGGGATCCCGCTCGCCGGTCTCGCGGGCCTCCTGCTGGGGCGGATGCTGGTGGAGAGCGCGTCCGCCGTGGCCGTCCTCCGCAATTCGGTGCGCGAGGTCGGTCGCGCCGCCGCGTCCGTCCAGGTCCTCGGCGAGCGGGCCAGAAAGGAATTCCTGCCCCCCGAGGCGCTCGACGTCGTCGGCGCGGCGGACTGAGCCATGGAGGGGCTCACCTACCGCGTCTGCGAGGACTCCGATCTGCCGGGCCTGCTGCGGCTCTGGGAAGAGGCGGGCTGGGGAACGCTCTCGCCGCAACAGTGGCGCGAGTGGTTCGTCGACGGTCCGGAGGGCCCCTGCCTGATCACCGTGGCGGTCGGCGGGGACGGGGAGGTCGCCGCGCAGGAGGTCTTCGCGCCTTCGCGCGTCAGCGTGGCGGGCCGGGAAGCGCGCGCGCTCCGCTTCTCCGCTCCCATCCTCCGCCAGGAGATCCGCGGCGAGTCGCTGCTCTGGCAGGATCACCCGCTGGTCGGCCTCTACAAGGCGGCGGCCGTCGAGGCGCTGGAGCGCGGGTTCGAGATCGTCTACTCGCTGCCGGAGCCCGCCTGGCTGCGCGTCCTGCAACTGGCCCCCCGCTACGGCGTGCCGCCCTTCGACTCGACGCTGTTCGACTGCGTCCAGCTCCCGCTCGCCGCGGCGGACCTGGCGGAGACCGCGCGCTTCGCGCGGGGCGTGGAAGCCCGGCCCGTCGCCGCCTTCGGCGCGGAGTACCAGGAGCTGTGGCGCTCCGCCCGGGAGACCTTCCCCATCGCCTGCGGCGTGGTGCGCGACGCCGCGTGGCTGACGTTCCGCAACTCGGGACGCGCCGCCTTCGAGGTGCGGGACGCCGGGGACGGCAGCCTCGTCGGATATTCGGCGACGAAGCGGCAGACGGGGCTCCTCGCCGACGTGCTCGCCCGCGACCCCGAGCGCCTGCCGGCCGTGATCGCGGCGACCTCGCTGCGGCTCGCGGAAGAGGGCGCCTTCACGCACCTGAAGGCCATGCGCACGCCCGCGCTCGACCCGGCCCTGCGCGCGCTCGGCTTCGCGCCGGTGGATTACACGTTCGCGTTCACCTGCAACGTCCTCGACGCAGACGCCGGGCGCGTCGCGCCCGAGCGCTGGTACGTCATGCCGGGCGACTGAGGAGGACCGTTGGGACTCCACTACAGACTCGTACAGGACGACGACCTCCCCGGCGTGCAACGCCTGTGGCAGGAAGAGACGAACTGGGGCGCGCTCGCCGAGGAGATGTGGCAGCGCTTCGTGGTGGACGCGCCGGAGTGGGGCGGCATCTCGGGCGCGGTCGCCACCGACGATTCCGGCGCCATCGTCGGCCAGTTCGCCTTCGTGCCGTCGCTGCTCTGGGTGGACGGGCGCGAGGTGCGCGCCTTCCGGCCCGGCGCTCCCATCGTCTCGCGGTCCTTGCGCTTCCGCAGCGTCAATCCGCTCAGCCACCCCGCCGTGGCGATGTACAACTACGCGGTCAAGGCGCTGCGCGCGCGCGGCGACGGCCTGATCTACATGGTGCCCGACCCGCGCTGGCTGCGGCTGTTCAAGATGTTCCCGTTCCTCCGTTGCGGCAGCTTCCCCCTCTGGCAGCTCCCCCTGCCGCTCGCGCGGCCGCTGGTTCACGCCGGCGGCTACTCGGCCGCGCCGCTCTCCGCCCTCACCGGCGAGCGCATCGACCGCCTCTGGGAGCGGGCGCGCCGGCTCCACGGCTGCCAGGTCGTGCGCGACTCCCGCACCCTGCCCTGGAAGCTCTGCGAGCCCGGCTACGAGGTGGTCGGCGTCGAGCGCGGCGGCGAGCTGGTGGGGCTGGCGTCGGCGCGGCGGCGCGGCGACCGCCAGTGGCTCCTCTGCGACGTGGTGACGGAGGACGCCGGGGAGGCGATGCGCGAAACGATTCTCGCCGCCGTCAACGTCGGGCACGAGCGCGCGAGCGAAGCCGTCGGCACCGCGAAGCCGCTGCGCAAGATCGCGGTGCTGGCGACGCCGGTCATGGAGCCGGCCCTGCGGACGCTCGGCTTCCAGCGCGACGCCTACGACTTCCCGTTGATCATCCACGTGCTCGATCACTCGCTGACGAAGCACGACATCGGCCCGGCGCGCTGGTACCTCAGCGCCAACGATTGAAAGACCAACCATGGAAAGTAAATCGGCGCATGGCGATCGAGCTTGAATTCCACGAGGTGGCGGACCTGCCCGGGCTGGAGAAGCTCTGGATGGAAGAGACCGACTGGGGCGAGACGACGCTCCGCGGCCTGCACCAGTGGTTCATGGCGGCGCCCTTCGGCAAGCCGCACATCGTGGTCGCCAGGAACGATGAATCCGGCGCCATCGTCGGCCAGTTCCGGTTCATGCCGTCGCGCGTCTCGGTCGACGGCCGCGAGGTGCGCGCCCACCGCCCGTTCGGCACCATCATCACCGGCGAGATGCGGGAAGGCATGAAGAGCGTCAATCCGCTCAAGCAGCCGGCCGTGGCAATGTACCTGCGCGCGGTCGAGGAGCTTCAGGCGCGCGGCGAGCAGCTCATCTACATGGTCCCCGATCCGCGCTGGGTGCGGATGTTCAAGATGTTCGGGTTTCTGCAGACGGGCTCGTTCCCGCTCTGGAGCCGGCCGGTCCCGCTGCCGGCGCCCCTGCCGCTCGGCGACGGCTTCGAGGCGGCGGAATTCACTCCCTGGGATCATGCCGCCGTCGATCGCCTCTGGGACTCGGCGCGCGGTCTCCACGGCTGCATGTCGGCCCGCGACGGAGCGACGCTGCAATGGAAGCTCGCCAACGCGAAGTACACCGTCACCGCGGTCCGCCGCGGCGGCGAGCTCGCCGGCCTCGTGGCCTCGCGGGCCAAGGGCGACCGCCAGTGGCTCGTCTGCGACCTGCTCGCCGCGGACGCCGGTCCGTCGCTGCGCGCGGCGCTCGCCGCGGCGGCCAACGTCGCGCACGCGGAAAGCCTGGCGCGCGCGGGCGAGCGGGAGATCCGCAAGGTGGCGGTGCTGGCGACCCAGGTGATCGAGCCGGCGGTGCGCGAGCTGGGCTTCGCGCGCGACGCCTACGACTTCCCCATCGTCATCCACGTGCTCGACGAGCTCGCTGCGGCCGGAGGAATTCGCGCCGTCCCGCTGGTATGTCAGCGCCAACGATTGAAAGGTTTTTCTCCCGATGCCCAGGTACACGACCGCGGTGGCGCACGAGCTTGGCAAGGACGAGGCCCTGGCGCGGCTCAAGGCCTTGACGGCGCACGCTCGCACCGTCTCGGACCTGAAGGGCGACTGGGAGTCCGACAGCCTCGACTTCTCCGTCACCGCGCAGGGCCTCAAGATCGTGGCCCGGCTCACCGTCGAAAGTGACCGGTTGACCTTCGACGGCACCCTGCCGCTCATCGCGATGCCGTTCAAGAGCTGGATCCCCCGCGTGCTCAAGAAGAGCCTCCAGATGCGGCCCGGGGAGACACCCGCGCCGGCGCCCGCCGCCGCCGAGACCGTCACGGCGCCGGCGGTGCTCTTCCTCCACATCCCCAAGGCCGGCGGCCAGACCCTGGGCGAGTTCATCTATACCCACGCGCGGGCCACACGCGGGCCGAAACGGAGAACGAGAACGACGTCCTCAAGGCCGGCGTCGCCTACCTGACCTACGGGTTCCTCAAGGAACGGCCGCTCGAAGTCCCGGAGTACGCGCTCCCCCTCCTGCGGCGGGAAGACCTGCGGGCCGTGATCGGCCACTTCTGGTTCGGCCTCCATGAGCACGTCTCGCGGCCTTCGGTCTACGTCACCGCGCTGCGCAACCCGGTGGAGCGCGTCCTCTCCCTCTACTACTACACGCGGCTGCAGGATTCGATCAGCCTCGACCAGTTCGTGGCCGAGCCGCCGTTCCGCGAGATCGACAACGATCAGACCCGCCGCATCGCCGGCGTGGACCCCGAGATCGGCGAGTGCACGCCGGAGATGCTGGCGACCGCCAAGGAGAACCTGCGCCGCTTCGCCGTGGTGGGCACGATCGAGCGCCTGGACGACACGCTCGCGCTGCTGCGGCGCCGGTTCGGCTGGCGGAGCCCGTTCGTGAGCGAGCCGCGCAACGTCAACCCGGACCGCCCTCCCCTCTCGACTCTGCCGGCCGCCACGGTCGCGGCCATCCGCGCCCGCAACGAGCTGGACTGGGAGCTGTGGCGCTACGCGTCCGAGCTGATGGACGAGGAGCTGAAGCGGGCGTCATGAGGCCCTTGCGCATCGTCGTCGGCGGCTACCTCGGCCTCCTCCCGGCGGCGGGCGTGACGTGGGATTACATCCAGTATCCCGCCGGCTTCGCCGCCCTCGGCCACGACGTCTTCTACGTCGAGGACACGCGGCTGTGGCCCATCTACCAGCCGGCCGGCAGCGACTGGGGGGACTGCTCGGCCACGGTGTCGCACCTCGCCGCGGTGATGGACGCCTTCGGTCTCTCCGATCGCTGGGCCTACCGCGACGAGGCGTCGGGCCGCTGCTTCGGGCTCGCGGAGGAACGGCTCCGCCAGGTGTGTGGATCGGCCGACGTCTTCGTCAACGTCTCCTGTTCCACTTTCATGCGCGACGAATACCGCGCCATCCCGGCGCGCATCCTGATCGACACGGACCCGATGTTCACGCAGGTGCAGTACGTCTCCCAACAGATGTTCACGCCCGGGAGCCCGGGCCTGCGCGAGCTGGTCCAGGCGCACACCCATTTCTTCACTTTCGGCGAGAGCGTAGGGCGTCCGGAATGCCTCATGCCCGGCTGCGGGATCGACTGGCGGCCGACGCGGCAGCCGGTCCTGCTCGATCTCTGGCCGCCGGCGGAGCCCGTCCGCGATCGCTCCGCCGCGGCCTGGACGACGGTGATGAACTGGACCGCCGGCAAGGCGCTGGAGCACGGCGGGCACGACGTGGGGCCAGAAGGACGTCGAATTCCGCCGCTTCTTCGCGCTGCCGTCCGGCCGTGCCGGAGATCCCGCTCGCGGTCGCGGTCGGGCAGACCGGCGGCGCGGGCGCGCCGTTCCCGGCGGACGAGGCGCGGGCGGCGGGCTGGGGCGTGCTCGACCCGCAATCCTGCGCGCCCGACTGCGACGGCTACCGCGCCTTCATCGCCGGCTCGCGCGGCGAATTCTCGGTGGCCAAGGAGACCTACGTGAAGGCGCGCACCGGCTGGTTCTCGTGCCGCTCGGCCTGCTATCTGGCGGCGGGGCGTCCCGTGGTCACGCAGGACACCGGCTGGCCGGCCCACATCCCCGCGGGACGCGGGCTCTTCGCATTCGATACACTGGAGGAAGCGGCGGACGCGCTTCGAAAAGTCGAGATGGACCCCGGGCCCCACGCGCGGGCGGCGCGCGCGGTGGCGGAGGAATTCTTCGACAGCCGGCGCGTGCTGGCCAGCATGCTCAAGGAGATCTGACGTGGCGGACAGCATCGAAGCAGAGGTGATGGCGGCGGTCGTGAAATCGCAGGACGTCGACCCGGGCCGGGTGACGCCGGACACGACGTTCGAGGAGCTCGGGATGTCGTCGCTCGACGCCCTCGCATCTGATCAACACCCTGGAGGAGGAGTTCAACATCGCCATCCCGAACGAGGAAGCGATGGGGCTGCGAACCGTGGGAGAGGCCATCGAATCCGTCCGCAGACTGGCGGCGCCATGACGCGCCGCGTCGCCGTCACGGGGCTCGGCGCCATCACCCCGGTCGGCGAGGACGTCGGCCGTTTCTGGGGGAGCCTGCGCGCGGGCGAAGGTGGCATCCGCCCCCTCTCGGCGGTGGACGGCGCGCAGCTCCGCTTCGCCAACGGCGCCGAGGTCCTGGGCTTCGATCCGTCCCGCCATTTCCCGGAGAAGGAGCTGGGGTTCCTCGACCGCTTCGCGCAGTTCGGCCTCCTCGCCGCCCGCGAGGCGCTGGCCATGGCGGCCCCCGAATGGACGCCCCGGCTGCGCGACCGCGCCGCCATCGTCACCGGCTCCTCCCTGGGCGGCAAGACCAGCGAGGACCAGGCGTACCTGGGCCTCTATGGCGGCGAGAAGCGCCGCGCGCACCCCTTCACCATCCCCCGCGGCATGTCGAACGCGGCGGCCAGCCATATCGCGATCGAGTTCGGCCTGCGAGGACCGACCTACACTGTCTCCACCGCCTGCGCCTCGGCCACGCACGCCATCGGCCAGGCGTTCTGGCTCGTCCGCTCGGGCGCGGCCGAGATCGCGGTCACGGGCGGCAGCGAAGCGCCCTTCGCGCTCGGCCATCTCAAGAAGTGGGAAGGGCTGCGGGTCGTGTCGCCGGACACCTGCCGGCCCTTTTCAAAGGGCCGGCGGGGGATGATCCTCGGCGAGGGCGGCGCCATGATGGTCCTCGAGCCGCTCGACGCCGCGCTCGCCCGCGGCGCGGCCGTCCTCGGCGAGGTGGTCGGCTTCGGCATGTCGGCCGACGCGTACCACGTCACGCAGCCCTCGGCCGAGGGGGCCGCGCTCGCCATCTCGGCGGCTCTGGAGGATGGCGGCGTGGCCCCCGAGCGGGTCGGATACGTCAACGCGCACGGCACAGGCACGGCGGTCAACGATCCCATCGAGACCGCGGCGCTGCGCCTCGCCTTCGGCGAGCACGCCGGGCGCCTGGCGGTCAGCTCGACCAAATCCATGCACGGGCACGCGCTCGGCGCCGCCGGCGCCATCGAGGCGGTGGCCACCGTGCTCGCGCTCCGCGACGGGGTCCTGCCGCCGACGGCGAACTTCACCGAGCCCGACCCCGAATGCGACCTCGACGTCATCCCCAACGAGGCGCGCGCAGCGCAGGTGGAATACGCCCTCTCCAATTCGTTCGCGTTCGGAGGCCTCAACGGCGTGCTGCTGTTCAGGCGCTGGATATGACGCAGCTCTTCTATCCCCTCACCCCCGGCGCCGAGCTGCCGGGCGACTGGTTCGCGGGGAAGATCCCGTCCAATGTGATCGCGGGCGAGAACACGGTGATCGATTCTTCGTTCTGCTTCAAACATTACTTCGCCGCCGGACCGGTGGGGCTGCGGGTCGGGAGCCATGTCACGATCTGGCGGACGTCGCTCGCCGCCGACGTCCACGCTCTGATCGAGATCGGCGACTACTGCTATCTCGCCAACGCCTCGCTGGTCTGCACCGAAAGGATTTCCATCGGCTCGCACGTGATGATCGCGGGCGGCGTGACCATCGCGGATTCGGATTTCCATCCGCTCGGTCCGGCCGGCCGCATCGCCGACACCGTCGCGCTCTCAGGACGGGGAGACCGCTCGCGCCGTCCCGCCGTCGAGACGCGGCCGGTGGTGATCGAAGACGGCGTCTGGATCGGCTGGAACGCGACCCTCCTCAAGGGCGTGCGCGTCGGCGAAGGGGCCGTGATCGCGCCGGGCGCGCTGGTCAACCGCGACGTCCCGGCGGGCGCCTGGGTGGCCGGCAACCCGGCGCGGCCCGTGGAGCCCGAAGAGGAGAAGGCGCCGTGAGCGGCTCGCCCATCGTCCTCGAATACGACTGGTACGGCCGTGCCATTCCGGAGAACGTCCACGCCGGGCGCGATGTCTACATCGACACCGCCTACGGCTTCGCGGCGTTCCGTTCCGAGCGGATGCCAGGGCTGACGCTCGGCGACGCCTCCGGCGCCTACGACCGCGCCACCTTCGTGGTCGGCCCGCACGGCGCGGTCTGCGTGGGCGAGTACACGGTCCTCAACGGCACCTGCATCGTCGCCAACCAACGCGTCACGATCGGCGCGCACTGCCTGCTGGCGTGGGGATCGGTGGTGACGGACACCTGGATCGGCCCGGGCACAGACCTCGCCGCGCGGCGGGCGCTGCTGGAAGCGGCGGCGCGCGACCCCGGGCGCCATCCCGGCGCGGTGGCGGCGCCGCGGCCGGTGACGCTGGAGGACAACGTCTGGCTGGGGTTCGACAGCGTCGTCCTGCCCGGCGTCACCATTGGCCGCGGCGCGATCGTGGGCTGCAAGACCGTGATCGCGTGCGACGTGACGCCCTACGAGGTCGTGGCCGGAGATCCCCCGCGGATCGTCCGCCGGCTCGATCCGGACGACACCCCGGAGGCGCGGGAGCGGGCGCTTCTGGAATGCTCGCGATGATCTTCACCGATCGGTTCGTCTGCGTCCACGAGCCCAAGACCGGCGGCACCTTCGTCGCCTCCGCGCTGTTCCGTCTCTACGGCGCGGAATGGAACCTCCGCAACAAGCTCGCGAGCGCCTTCGGGCGGGACGTGGTGGCGCGCGGCAAGTACGGGACCTTCGTCTTCACCAACCACAAGCACGGCGGCTGCAATGAGATCCCGGAGGCCTGGCGCGGCCGGCCCATCCTCGCCTCGGTCAGGAACCCTTACGATCTCTACGTCTCGCAATACGAGTTCGGCTGGTGGAAGCGGCGAGAATTCCTGCGCTGGTACCGCCGCCTCCCGGACTTCGAACGCCGCTTCCCGCGCTTCCCGGACCTTTCGTTCACCGAATACATGGAGCTGACCGGCGACGCCTTCCGCACGCTGCGCAACGACCGTTTCGGCGGCGGCGGCCCCGGCCTCTACACGGAACAGTTCGTCAAGTTTTATTTCAAGGACCCGGCGGAGGCCTTCGCGCGGATCGACGACGGCTACATCGAGTCCGGAGCCTTCCGGCGCGACCTGCACGACCTCCGTTTCGTGCGCACCGGCCGTCTGAACCTGGACCTCTACGAATTCCTGATCGGCATCGGTATCGAGCCGGACGACGCCGGGTTCATCAAGGACCTCGACAGGATCCTCCCGCGCGGCAGGGGGCGCGCCGCGGACCAGCGCTGGGAGGCCTACTACACCGACGACCTGAAGCGCTCCGTCCGCGAGCGCGACCGGCTCGTCTTCGCGCTCTTCCCCTGCTTCGATGTGTAGGATCGCGGTCCTCGGCTACATCGTGCGGGGACCGCTGGGCGGGCTCGTCTGGCATCACCTGCAATACGTCACGGGTCTCCTCGCGCTCGGCCACGACGTGCTCTTCGTGGAAGACAGCGACGATTATCCGTCCTGCTACGACCCGTCCCGCCACGTGGTGGACGCCGATCCCGCCTACGGTCTCCGCTTCGCCGCCGGCGCCTTCGGGCGCGTGGGCGCTGGCGACGCCTGGGCCTATTTCGACGCCCATACCAGCCGCTGGCTCGGGCCGGCGGCCGGCCGCGCGCGGACGTTCTGCGAGAGCGCGGACGTGGTACTCAACCTCTCGGGCGTCAATCCCCTGCGGGACTGGACGGCGGGAGCGCCGGTCCGCGCCTTGATCGACACCGATCCCGGATTCACACAGATCCGCCACCTGGCGGAACCGGCGACGCGCGAGCGGGCGTTGGGACACACCGCGTTCTTGACCTTCGGCGAGAATTTTGGAAAACCTGGTTGTTCCCTTCCGGACGACAGGCTGCCGTGGGTCCCTACCCGCCAGCCCATCGTGCTCGACGCGTGGGAGGTCACCCCGGGACCGGAGGATGGCGCGTTCACCACCGTCATGCAATGGAGCAGCTACCCGCCCCGCCAGCACGGCGGGCGGCGCTTCGGAATGAAATCCGATTCCTTCGAGGGTTTCATGGACCTCCCCTCGCGGTGCCGCGAAACCTTCGAGTTGGCGCTCGGCACCGATGGTGCCCCCAAGAAGCGGATCAGCGCGAAAGGCTGGCGCATCCGCGATCCGCTCTCGGTGACCCGGGACCCGTCCAGCTATCAGGATTACATCCGCTCGTCGAAAGGGGAATTCAGCGTCGCCAAGCATGGCTACGTGGCGAGCCGCTCCGGCTGGTTCAGCGAACGGAGCGCGGCCTACCTCGCGAGCGGGCGCCCGGTCGTGGTCCAGGACACCGGCTTCACCGCCTGGATGCGCGCCGGCCTGGGAGTCGTGCCCTTCTCCAATGTGGAGGAAGCGGCCGCAGCCGTCGCCGGCGTCTCCGGCGATTATGAAAGGCATTGCGCCGCAAGGCGCGGGAGATCGCGGCGGAGTATTTCGACGCCGCGAAGGTGCTGCCCGCCCTCCTCGCGGAGGCCGGCGCATGACGACCGTGGCGATCATCGACTGGAGCCACCTGCTGGAGGACTTCCTCGACAACCTCGGCCTTTCCTTCGAGGACTTCCGTACCGGGATGACCGGCGGCTGGATGTTCGGCTACATCGAGGCGCTGCGTTCCGCCGGCTGCCGGCCCGTGCTCTTCTGCGTCTCCGCCCGGGTGGCGGAGGTCACCCGTTGCGAGCACGTTCCTACCGGCGCGGCGATCCGCGTCCTCCCGGCGCCGCGGAGCTACCGCCGCGCGCGCCTGAGGATTCCCAATCCCTACGCCGTAAACCTTGCGGAAGCGGCCGGCGACTTGCGCGGCCCGGCCCGCCTCCGCGCCGCGTTCCTCAAGGAGCTGATCCCGTACCTCTCGACGCCCCTGCGCGCGTTGGCCCGCGAGCTGCGCCGCGAGAAGTGCGACGTGATCCTCTGCCAGGACTACGAGCACGCGCGCTTCGACGCCTGCGCGCTGCTCGGACGCCTGACGGGCCGGAAGGTCTACGCCACCTTCCAGGGCGGCAACTGGCAGCTCAGCCGCTTCGAGCGCCCCTTGCGTCCTCTCGCCCTCCGCGCCTGCGCGGGGCTGATCACGGGCTCCTCCGCGGAGGCCGGACGGCTGCAGCGCCGCTACAACGTGCCGGACGGCAAGATCGCGCGCATCTTCAACCCCATCGATCTCCGCATGTGGCCGCCCCTGGACCGCGGCGAGGCGCGCTCAGCGCTGGGGATTCCGCGCGACGCCCGCGTCGTGGCGTGGCACGGACGCGTCGATCTCCACCGCAAGGGTCTGGACGTCCTCGCCGTGGCCTGGCGCGCGCTGCGGAGCGAAAGGCCCGGCCGCGACCTGCGCCTGCTCCTCCTCGGCACGGGCCGCGACGCCTCCGCGTTGCGCGAGCTTCTCGGCGAAGATCCCAGCGTCCAGTGGCGCGACGAATACGTGAACGACCGCGGGATCATCCACCGCCATCTCGCCGCCGCGGACGTCTACGCCTTCCCTTCGCGCAACGAAGGGTTTCCCGTGGCGCCCGTGGAAGCCATGGCCTGCGGCCTCCCGGTGGTGGGCGCGGACGCTCCCGGCGTCGCGGACGTCCTCGGAGACGACGCCGGAACGATCGTGCCTGCCGGCGACGCGGACGCTTTCGCGAAGGCGCTCGGAACCCTGATCGACGATGCGGACCTTGAGCGAGAGGATCGGCGCCCAGGCGAGGAGACGAGCCGAGGAATTCTTCTCCCTCGAAAACGTCGGCCGAGAGCTGCGCGCGTTCCTGACCGGAGGTCCTCCTTGAACAAGGTTTTCGGCCTCGGCCTGAGCAAGACCGGCACGTCGAGCCTCGCCGAAGCGCTCAACGCGCTCGGCATCCGGACGATCCACTACCCGTCCGACGCAGCCACCTTCGAAGGCCTGCGCGACGGCCGCTTCCGGTTGCCGGTCCTCGACGAGTACCAGGGAGCGGTCGACATCCCCGTCGCGCCGTTCTACGCCGAGCTCGACGCCGAATATCCCGGAAGCCGTTTCATCCTGACCGTCCGCGATCCCGAGTCGTGGCTCCGGTCCGTGGAGACGCACTGGGAACTGATGATGGACTGGTGGCACCGCTATCCGGACTTCAAACGCTTCCAGGAATTCATCGGCGAACGCGTCTACGGATCGGTCCACTTCGACCGCGACCGCTTCCTCCACGCCTATGAGGCCCACCGGCGCAATGTGGAAAATTATTTCCAGGACCGCCCGGGAGACCTTCTGGTCCTGGACATCTGCGGCGGCGAGGGATGGGAATCGCTCTGTCCTATCCTGGGCCTGGAGATCCCGGACCTCCCGTTCCCGCACGCCAACGAGTGGATGCACCAGCTCCTGACGGCGACGGCGGAGCTGGCCGCGGCCGTCCCACCTAGCGAGACCATGGTGCTGATCGATCAGGACGCCTTCGGCAAGGGTTTCTCGGTGGGCCAGCGGGCCATCCCCTTGACGGAGCGCGAGGGCCGGTACTGGGGACCGCCCGCGGACGGCGCGCAGGCCGTGGCCGAGCTGAGCGCCTCGCGAGCCCGGTACGTCGTCATCGGCTGGCCCGCCTTCTGGTGGCTCGACTACTACCCGGAGCTCCGCGCCCATCTCGACGCGCATTTCGACCGCGTGCTCGACAACGAGCGGCTCAAGGTTTTCGCAGCGCGCACCCCAGCATCGCCCGCCGCTCCGTAGGGTCCATCCGCCGCATCTCCCCCATCGCCGCCCACCAGCCGCGGACAGGGCTGAAAGCCAGCGGGAGATCGGTCGATCGACTGGAAGAGACCCAGAGCCCCGAATCCCAGCGAATAGAGCGCCGAGAAGGGCAGCCAGGAGGGATACGATCCCTTCCAGGTCAGCGCCATCGCGTTGTGGCGGCTCGCTCCCAGCCCGAAGGTGATGCGCCGCAGGTACTCCCGCGTCAGGCGATGGGCGGGGATGACGTGCCGCAGCTTGCAATCCGGGTTGTACCAGACCTCGTGCCGCGCCGCGATGCGCAGCCCGATCTCCATGTCGCCGCCCGAGACCGGCCGCTTGCCGATGCGGTCTTCGAGGAACGGCTTCTCGATCCATCCGCAATCGGCGAGCGCGCTCCGGCGCACCACCATCCCGGCCCCGGCGATCCAGGGGCGGCGGTGGGCCGTCTCGCCGTGCCGCTTGCCGGCGTAGGCGTACCGCCGTTTGAGCGCATACGGCGGCGGGTCCGCTTCCCATTCGAGAACGACCTGGCCGCCGAACGCGCCGCATGCCGGATGCTCCGCCGCGAAGCGCGCCGCCGCCTCCACCCAGTCCTCCGCCAGCAGGCAGTCGTCGTCCACGAACGCGATCCATTCTCCCTCGGTGTCGCGGACGCCGCACAGGCGCGCCGGAGTCAGGCCCTGGCGCGGCTCGGCGATCCGCCGCAGGGAGACCGCGCCGGACCGCGCGTGCTTCTCCACCACCTCCGGCGTCTCGTCCGTGCAGTTGTTGTCGACCACCACGACCCGCCAGTCGATCCCTGGCGAAACCTTTTGCACGGAAATCGCGGCGAGGGCTCTGTCGAGGAGAGCCGCGTTGTTGTACGTGCAGAGGATCAGGTCGATCAAGGTCATGAAAGAGCGTTGGCGAAGGTAGGCGAGTGAGCTACGGCCCGCCCGAGGCCAGCAACTCCAACAGGACGAGCCCCAGCGTCCGCGGACAGTGCACCTGCGGCATGTGGCCGCAGCGCGGGAGCGGATGGAACCGCGCGTTCGGCAGCAGCGAGGCAAGCCGGCGGCCGTAGTCGGGCGGCAGCACGCCGTCCTCTTCTCCCCAGACCAGCTCGACCGGTGACCGGATCCCAGCCGCCTTGGTCTCCAGGAAGTCCTCCGCCTTGAGCCCGGCCACCAGGCGCGCTCCCGGGCCGGCGGCGACTCTCTTCACCAACTCGTCGAGCTCCTCGTCGGACGCCATGGCCAGATGAGGGCCGCGGATGGCCGCCACCAGGCGCCGGGCCTGTTCGCGGTCCTTGGGCGCCAGCGGCACCTGGAGAGTCGCGAAGATGCCGGAGCTGCTGACGCCGATCACGCGCTCGACCCGCTCGGGGTGGCGCGAGGCGTAGAGGAGGGAAACCCAGCCGCCCAGCGAATTGCCGATCAGAGTGACCGGCCGGTCTGGGCTCCGCGCGTCCAGGACGGCGCCCAGGGCGTCGGCGAGATCCCCCACCGGCAGCGCCCCCTCCGCCGGACCGCTCTCGCCGTGGCCGGGCAGGTCGAGGAGGAGCACGCGATGATGCCGCCGGAGAGCCGGTACGACGCCGTGCCAGTCTCCGGCGTGGCTGCCGGTGCCGTGGACCAGCACCACGGTCCCCCCCTCCCCGCCTTCGTAGTAGCGGATCGCGCCGCGGGGACCTTCGATCGTGCCGGGACGCAGGCCGGCGGCCAGCAGGGCCTGGCGGGTCTGCGCCGCCGTGACCGCCTGGGGCAGGCGGGGCTCGGGCGTTTGCGCCGCGCAGCCGGCCAACCAGGGGAGCGCGGCGAAAATCAGGACCGGGAGGAGCCGGGAGCCGTTCATGACCGGGATCATATACATCCGGAGCGCTCATGCTCCTTGTCCCGAGTTTCAGAGCCGCCGCACCTACATTTTTGTAGGGACTCCTTTGCTCATTCCTCGAAAAACCAACCCGGGAGGCAGACTCATGAAGCAGAACAGGACCCTTCTCCTCGGGGCCGCGGCGCTCACGGTGGCGCTCTTCGCGGGCCCAGCGGCCGCGCAAGAGGGCGGCGCCGGCGCGGCGCACCTTCAGCTCGTCGAGGCCACGATCGAACAGTTGCAGTTGGCGATGCAGACGGGGCTCATCACATCCGAGGACCTCGTCCGTATGTATCAGGCGCGCCTCGATGCGTACGAGGACGCGGGGCCGGCCCTGAACGCGTTCCTCTTCGTGAACCCGAACGCCGAGGCGCAGGCGCGGGACCTCGACGCCGCGCGCCATCCCGGGATCGCGCGCGGCCCGCTCTACGGCATCCCCGTCCTCCTCAAGGACAACGTCGACACGGCGGACATGCCGACCACCGCGGGCTCGGTGGCTCTCGCCGGCTCCATCCCGCCGGACGACGCGTTCATCACCCGCAAGCTGCGCGAGGCGGGCGCGATCATCCTCGGCAAGGCCACGCTGACCGAGTTCGCGAACTTCATCGCCATCGGCATGCCGACCGGCTACAGCTCGCTCGGCGGCTTCGGCTTCAATCCCTATGACCCGCGGGTGCTGCCCGGCGGCGACGGCCGGCCGGTGCTGGCGACGGGCGGCTCCAGCTCGGGCTCCGGCATCGCCGTGAGCGCCAACCTCGTCACGGTGGCGATCGGCACCGAGACCTCCGGGTCGATCCTCAGCCCGGCGAGCTCCAACGGCGTGGTCGGCATCAAGCCCACGGTCGGGCTGGTCAGCCGCGACGGCATCATCCCGATCACGGCGGATCAGGACACCGCCGGCCCCATCGCGCGCACGGTCGCCGACGCCGCCGCCGTGCTCGGCGTCATCGCCGGCTACGACCCCGCGGACCCGGCCACGGCCGCCTGCCTGACCCCCGGCAACTGCTTCAGCGACTACACGCAGTTCCTCGACAAGAAGGCCCTCAAGGGCGCCCGCATCGCGGTGGTGACGCCCGTCCCCGCGAGCCGGGTCGACCTGCTCCTCGCCGCCATCGCGGTCCTGCAGGCCGAGGGAGCCACGGTCGAGATCACGCCGCCGTTCCCGGCGCAGCTCGGCACCTGCGTGAGCTATCCCCCGGTCGCGGGCTGCTCCACCGTCCTGTTGTACGGGCAGAAGCGGGACCTCAACGCGTACCTGGCGGCCACGCCCGGCGCGCCCCATCAGACGATCCAGGAAATCGTCGACTTCAACAGCACCTTCGTTCCGCCGCTGAAGTATGGGCAGGCGATCTTCCAGGCGGCGACGCAGGTCGACACCTCGCCCGGCAGCGCCGACACGCTGCGCTACCAGGCCGACCGCGCCCTGGACCTCGCGCTGGCGGGCGGCGCGCTGGACGACATCTTCAACGGCGCCGACAACATCAAGGGGACCGAGGACGACGTCGACGCGATCCTCTCCGCGGCGAACTTCTTCGCCGCCGCGCCGGCCAAGGCCGGCTACCCCAGCATCACCGTGCCGGGCGGGTTCCTGCCGGCCACCGCGCCGGTCGTGAACCCCTTCCCCTCGGGGACGACGTTCACCGGTCCGGCGTTTTCCGAGCCGGCCCTGATCGCCCTGGCGTACGCGTACGAGCAGGCATCCCACCTGCGCGTGCCGCCCGCCAGCACGCCGCCCCTCCCGACCGACAGCGTCTCCCGCCCGTAAGGGATGACGCGCACGCCACAGGGCCCATTCAATGGGGCCCTGTGGCGGCTCGATTTCTTCTCAGAGAGAATCAGGCCCGCTTCAGGCGGTCCGGGAAATGCTTGCGGAGCTTCGAGACCTTCGGCGCCGAGGTGAAGAGGACGTACGGCTGCATGGGATTCCGCGACGCGTAGTCCTGATGGTATCCCTCGGCCTCGTAGAAGACCGGCAGCGGCTCCAGCGTCGTGACGATCGGCTGGTCGTAGGCGCCGGCCTCGTTGAGCTGGCGGATGTAGGCCTCCGCGACCCGCTTCTCCTCCTCGTCCTGGTAGAACACGGCGGAACGGTACTGCGTCCCCTGGTCCGCGCCCTGGCGGTTGAGCTGCGTGGGGTCGTGCGCCACCGAGAAGAACAGCTTCAGCAACTGCCCGTAGCTCACCCGGGCGGGGTCGTAACGGACGCTGATGGCCTCGGCGTGGCCGCTCATCCCCGAGCAGACGGTTTGGTAATCGGCGGTGTCGGCCGAGCCGCCCGCGTATCCGGAGGTCACGTCGAGCACGCCGTCGACCTCCTGGAAGACGGCCTCGGTGCACCAGAAGCAGCCGCCGGCCAGGACGACGGTCTGGGGACCGGCGTCGGGACCGGGGCTCAGGTCGAGGACGGGGTCCGGGAACTCGCCGGGCGTCAGGGTGCGGCTCCGGTTGATCTCACAGGTCTTGTCCATGGTTTTTCGCTCCTCCGGGGACTGTAACAAGGATGGGGCCGCGGCAGTTCCAGGGTGCGGCTAGAATCCCTTCATGACCCTGCCCGCCATGACCCTGCGCTGGACCGACCGCCGCTTCCATTTCGAGCTGCCGGAGGAGATGTTCCCCGTCGTGGTGGAGCGCCTGCGGGGCACGCCGGCCCGCATCGAGGACAAGGTCCGGGGACTCTCCCCCACGATTCTGACCCGCCGCGACAGCGGCGCGTGGTCCCTCCAGGAGCACATCGGCCACCTCCTGGACCTCGATGAGCTCCACACCGGCCGCCTGGACGACTACCTCGCCGGCGCCGAGGTGCTCCGCGCCGCGGACATGGCCAACCGCAAGACCTGGGAGGCGGACCACAACGCCCTCCCGATCGCGGACCTCCTGCGGGACTTCCGGCGCGAGCGCGAGCGCTTCGTGGCCCGTCTCGACGCCTGGGATCCGAACCTGGTCTCCCTCACCGCCCTCCATCCCCGCCTGAACCAGCCCATGCGGGTGATCGACATGGCCCTGTTCACGGCCGAGCACGACGATCATCATCTGACGAAGATGACGGAGCTGGCGCGGGGGCTCGGTCTGTAGGAAAGCCTGAGGACGCGTCCGTCTAAGACGTTAAGGGAGGGGTCTGCGATGAGCCTGGATACGTCCTTCTACTATCAGCTTACCAACGCATTCCTGGGCGCCGGCAAAGCTTTGGACGTCATATCCGACGGCAGCGGACGGCTCCAGATGAGCCCGAAAGGCGACCTCACCGGGCAATTCTGGAAGCTCGTCGATCACGGCGGGGGAAAATACGCTCTCCGCACGGAGCATCTGGGGGACGGCCTCTCTCTGGACGTCCTCAACAATGCGTCCAAGGACCGGCCCATATTGGCCCCCACCGGCGATTTCTCCGGACAGTCCTGGACCCTGACGCCCTGGGGTGACGGGACTTATAAGCTGACCAACGACTTCACAGGACCGGACCAGTCTCTGGATACTACCGGCAACACCGATGAGCCGATCCTCGCTCTTGGCGACCGGAGCGGACAGCATTGGACGCTGACCCAGGGCCGGAAGATCGGGAGCCACGTCGATATCCCTCCTCTCGATCCGAAGGGCAACGTTGGAGGCGAAGGGCCGACGGATTTCACCCTGTATGCGGAGCCCAAAGGGGTCGTCAGGGCCTTGATGATCTTCGTGGACTTCAAGGATGCTCCCGCCGGGGCCGCCTCTCCCGCTGCCGTCGCCCGGCACCTGCTGGGCGACGGCAGCGCCCAGCGCCTGTTCCACGACCAATCCCACCAGAGAATGGACCTGGAAGTCACAGTGAAATCGGACCTGGGGTGGCGCAGGATGCCGAAGCGCTTCGGGGAGTACGAGACCCACGATTCCTTCGAGCGGCACAAGGAGTACATCTCGCAGGCCGCCTCCTTGTTTGCGGCGACGGAAGTAGACCTCTCGGACTATACCCTGGTCCTGATCGCCACACCGGAAGCCGCCGACCTCAAGGGAGCTTCCTCCTTCACGGCCTTTGCCGGAGACGGGATTCCATCGTCAGGTGGGGAGATCCGGCTGGCCGTCACTTTCGATGGCCGCAGTCACAAACAGCGGTACACGACTCTCGTGCACGAGGTGGGGCACCTGTTTGGTTTACCTGATCTGTACCGTAAGGGCCGGGACGCCCAAGACTCCCGCGCCGGTTGTTGGGCGCTCATGTCCGACATCTTTCACGCCACGGGCTTTCTGGGATGGAACCGGCACAAGAACGGCTGGCTGGATCTGTCGCGGAAGACCTATGTCGCCGATCCCGTGATCGAATGGTCCGGAACCTTGCATCCCCTCTCCGGGCCGACCGGCCTGTCGATGGTCGTTTTCCCGGTCGACGATCCTGTGAAGCCCTCCAAGGTCTTCGTGCTCGAGCTGGCCCAGCAGGTCGTCGGCGGCGATGGTTCCTCCTGGGGAGAAGGTGTGCTGCTCTACGTGGTCGACGCCACGGTGCCGTCCGGATCGTCTCCGGTGGTCGTCGTACCCAACATCCTTAGCGCCAGCAACAACTTCGGAAATCTGTTCGAGGCGCCCTACGGAGTCGGCGATCGGGTAGCGAGACCCGAGGGGGCGGCCCTGCTGGCGCTGGAGGTCCACCAGAGGTTCGGAGACTCATACTACGTGAAGGTCCGTTACGAGCGGCGATAACTCAGGAGGCCGTTATTCCCTAACACTGCCATTCTCGTTC
>CAVXIV010000012.1:0-514071 GCA_963761805.1 uncultured Acidobacteriota bacterium
GGCCTGCTGGCGGACGCCGGCCCCGGTCTGGCGGCGGGCCTGCTGGGCATTTTCCAGTCGGGCGCCGCGCTGGTGCCGCTGAGCCCTTCGCAGCCGGACGAGCGGATCGCCCTGATCGCCGCCGATTGCGGTCTGGAGTTCCTGGTCACCGAGCGGCGTTACCTCGAACGGGCGCGACGGCTGGCCTCGTGCGAGGTCGTCTGCGTCGATGAAATCGATGAGAGCGATGAGAGCGACGCCCCGCCGGCTCTCCTCGGGGAAGTGTTGCCGGAGTCGCTGGCGTACGTGATCTACACCTCGGGCTCTACGGGGTTGCCCAAAGGGGTGGGGGTCTCGCACGCCAACCTGATGCCGATGCTCGACTGGGGCCGGCGGCAGTTCGGCCTCGACGAGACGCGCCGGGTGCTGCAAAGCCTTTCCTACGCCTTCGACTTCGGCCTCTGGGAGATCCTCACGACGCTGGTCTCGGGAGGCGCCTTCTTCGTGCCCGGCCCGGAGGAGGCGGGCGACGCGGAGGCCTACGGCCGGCGGGTCAAGGAGTGGGGGATCGACACCCTGCACACGACGCCCTCGTTTTTCCAGGCCATGGCGCAGTCGGTTTCGTCCGGGAGTCTGGACGGCCTGCGGACGCTGCACCTGGGGGGCGAGGCGCTGAGCCGCGGCCAGGTGGAACGGTTCGCCGCGGCGGTGGGCGGGGAGTGCCGGCTGTACAACGGCTACGGTCCGACCGAGACGACGGTCAACAGCCTGATTTTCGAGATCGGCAGGCGCGGCGCGCTGCGCGGCGGCGAGCGGGTGCCGGTGGGGCGTCCGTCGGCGTACAACACGGCCTACGTGCTGGACCGCTGGGGCGAGCCGGCGCCGTTGGGGGTGGCCGGCGAGCTGTGGGTGGGCGGCGCCGGCGTGGCGCGCGGGTACCTGGGCCGGCCGGAGCTGACGGCGGAGAAGTTCGTGCCGGACCCGTTCGGGGCCGTAGCCGGAGCGCGCGTCTACCGCACCGGGGATCTGGTGCGCTGGCTGGCTTCGGGAGACGTCGAGTTCCTCGGCCGCATCGACCACCAGGTGAAGGTGCGGGGCTTCCGCATCGAGCTGGGCGAGGTGGAGTCGGCGCTGCGCCGCCATCCCGGGGTGCGCGAGGCGGTGGTGGCGGCGCGGCCGGACCGGGCGGGGAACCTGGCCCTGGTGGGCTACGTGCTGGGCGAAGTCCCCGCCGAGGAGCTGCGGACGTTCCTGCGCGAGCGGCTGCCGGAGGCGATGGTGCCGGCGGCCTTCGTGACGCTGGACTCCCTGCCGCTGACCTCCAGCGGCAAGGTGGACCGCAAGGCCCTGCCGGCGCCTTCATGGGGCTTGCCGGCGGCGGGCGCCGCACAGGCTCCCCGCACGCCGGTGGAAGAAGCGCTGGCGGGGATCTGGTCGGAGATCCTGGGGATCGAGCGGGTGGGGGTGGAGACGAGCTTCTTCGAGCTGGGCGGGCACTCGCTGCTGGCGGCCCGGCTGGTGTCGCGGGTGCGCCAGGACTTCGGCGTGGAGCTGCCCCTGCGGCGCCTGTTCGAGACCCCCACCGTGGCGGGGCTGGCCGCCGGGATCGAGGCCCTGCTGCGGGGTGACCGCCAGGGCGACTGGCAGGCCGGGGAGCCGCCGCTGGCGCGCGGCGCCGCGGAAGGCGAACGGCCCCTCTCCTACGCCCAGGAACGGCTGTGGTTCCTGGACCGTCTCGAGCCCGGCAGCCCGCTTTACAACATGCCGGCGGCCACGCGGCTCGCCGGGCGGTTCGACGTGGCCGTCTTCGCCGCCATCCTGGGGGAGATCGTGCGCCGCCACGAGGCGCTGCGGACGGTCTTCTCCGAGGCGGCCGGCCGGCCGGCGCAACGGGTCGCGCCCTGGACGCCCTTCGCCCTGCCGGTGGTGGACCTGTCGGCCCTGCCGGAAGAGTCCCGCGAGGCGATGGCAGAGCGGCTGCTCCGGGAGGAGGCGCGGACGCCCTTCGATCTGGGCGCGGACCGGCTGGCGCGGGCCCTGCTGTTGCGCCTGGGAGGGGAGGAGCACGTGCTGGCTCTGACCTTCCACCACATCGCCGCCGACGGCTGGTCCATGGAGGTCTTCCTGCGCGAGCTCGCCGTCCTCTACGGAGCGTTCGCGGCGGGCCTGCCGTCGCCGCTGCCGGAGCTCGCGATCCAGTACGGCGACTATGCCCTCTGGGAGCGGCGGTGGCTGGCGGGCGAGGTCCTGGAGAAGCACCTGGCGGACGCGCGGGAGCGCCTGGCCGGGGCTCCCACCTTCCTGGAGCTGCCCACGGACCGGCCGCGGCCGGCCGTGCTCTCCACCCGGGGCGGGCGGGAGGCCATCGCCTTGCCGGACCATCTGCCGGCGGCGGTGTCGGCCCTGGCGGGCCGGGCCGGCGCGACGCCTTTCATGGTCCTGCTCTCGGCCCTGGAAGCGTTGCTCGCCCGCTACACCGGGCGCGAGGACCTGCTGATCGGCTCGCCCGTCGCCAACCGCGGCCGGGTGGAGACCGAGGCGCTGATCGGCTTCTTCATCAACACCCTGGTGCTGCGCGGCGACCTTTCCGGCGATCCCGCGTTCCGCGAGATCCTGGCGCGGACGCGGACCGAGACCCTGGCGGCCTTCGCCCATCAGGACCTGCCGTTCGAGAAGCTCGTGGAGGATCTGGCCGCGGACCGCAACCGCTCGCGGACGCCGCTCGTGCAGGTCGTCTTCGTGCTGCAGCCGGCGCCGCTCGCGCCCTCTCTGCCCGGGCTCGAGGTCCGCCGCGCCGACATGCACAACGACACGGCCAAGTTCGAGCTGACCCTGGAGCTGGTGCAGGGCGCCGAGGGCTTCGCCGGCTCGATCGAGTACAGCGCCGACCTCTTCGAAGCAGCCACGGTGCGGCGTCTCGCGGAGCACCTTGGAAACCTGCTCGCCGGCGCGGTGGCCGACCCCGGCCGGCGGCTGTCGGAGCTGCCGCTGCTGGGCGCCGCCGAGATGGAGCAGGTGCTGGCGGGGCTCAATCCGCCGCCGGCGGACTGGCCGGAGGGCGGCCTGCTCCACGAGATGGTGCTGGCGCAGGTGGAGCGCACGCCGGACGCGGTGGCGCTGGTCCACGGCGCCGAGCGCTGGACCTACCGGCGGCTGGCGGAGCGGTCCGGGCAGCTTGCAAGGAGGCTACGGATCGAGCCGGAGACGCCGGTGGGCGTCTTCCTGCGCCGGGCGCTGGAGCTGCCGGCGGCGCTGCTGGCCGTGCTGCGCGCCGGCGGGGCCTACGTGCCGCTCGACCCCAACTATCCCAAGGAACGGCTGGCCGCGATCCTGGAGGATTCGGCGGCGCCGGTGGTGATCACCGAGAGAAGCCTGGCGGAACGGCTCTCCGGTGTGCGGCTGGTCGTCGTGGAGGACGAGGAGGACGGCCAGGAGCTCAGCCCGGCCTCGGGCGGGCTGGCCTATGTGATCTACACGTCGGGCTCGACAGGCCGGCCCAAGGGAGTGGCGATCGAGCACCGGAGCGTGGCCGCGCTGATGTGCTGGTCGCGCGAGGTGTTCAGCGACGCGGAGCTGGCCGGCGTTCTGGGCTCGACCTCGGTCACGTTCGACATGTCGGTGTTCGAGCTGTTCGCTCCGCTTTGCTGGGGCGGCACGGTGATCCTGGCGGAGAACGCCCTGGAGCTGCCGTACCTGCCCGCGAGGGACGAGGTCACGCTGGTGGACACGGTGCCCTCGGCCATGGCGGAGCTGGTGCTCCAGGAGGCGGTGCCGGCTTCGGTGAAGACCGTCAACCTGGGCGGCGAGCCGTTGCGCGGGGCTCTCGCGCGGCGGGTCCACGAGACCGGCACGGTCGGGCGGCTGCTGAACCTGTACGGTCCCTCGGAGGACACGACGTTCTCCAGCATCGCGGAGGTGGGCGCGGAGGGGGAGCCCACGATCGGCGTCCTCCTCAAGGGCGGCCGTGGATACGTGCTCGACGCGTGGGGCCAGCCGCTGCCGGTGGGCGTGCCCGGCGAGCTGTTCCTGGGCGGCGCGGGCCTCTCGCGCGGCTACCTGAACCGGCCGGACCTGACGGCCGAACGCTACATGCCTGACCCGTTCTCCGGCGAGCCCGGGTCGAGGCTCTACCGGACGAGCGATCTGGTGCGCTGGCTGCCTTCGGGCGACTTGGAGTACCTGGGGCGCCTGGATTTCCAGGTCAAGATCCGCGGCTTCCGGGTGGAGCTGGAGGAGATCGAGGCCACGCTCGCCGGCCACCCGGCGGTGCGGGCCTGCGTGGTCACCGCCCGGGAGGCCGCGTCCGGCGCCGAGGCGCGGGATCTGCGGCTGGTGGCCTACATGGTCTCCGAGGTGGAGGATTTCCCGGGCGAGCTGCGCGAGCACCTGAAGGTCCGCCTTCCCGAGTACATGGTGCCCACGGCCTGGGTGCGCCTGGACGCCCTGCCGCTCACTCCCAACGGCAAGGTGGACCGCAAGGCCCTGCCCGCGCCGGACGCCGGAACGAAATCCGATTGGATCGCGCCGCGCACGCCGGTGGAGAAGCTGATCGCGGGGGTCTGGTCCGAGCTGCTGGGCGCCGAACGCGTCGGGGCCGAGGACGACTTCTTCACCCTGGGCGGCCACTCGCTGCTGGCGGCCCGGGCGGCCTCGCAGGTGGGCGCGGCGGTCGGGGTCGAGCTGCCGCTGTCGCTCCTCTTCGAGGCTTCGACCCCCGCCGCCCTGGCCGCCGAGATCGCGGCCAGGCAAGGGGCGGCGGCAAGCGAGGAGCCGCCGCGGCCCGTCTTCGAAGAGGGCGAGGAGGGTCTGCCGCTCTCCTTCTCCCAGGAACGGCTGTGGTTCCTCGACCGTCTCGAGCCCGGCAGCCCGTTTTACAACATGCCGGCGGTCACGCGGCTCACCGGCCCGTTCGACGTGGCCGTCTTCGCCGGCATCCTGGGGGAGATCGTGCGCCGCCACCAGGCGCTGCGGACGGTCTTCGCCGAGGTGGAGGGCCGGCCGGTACAGCGGATCGCGCCCTGGACGCCCGTCACCCTGCCGGTGGTGGACCTGTCGGTCCTGCCGGAAGAGTTCCGCGAAACGGCCGCGGAGCGGCTGGCCCGCGAGGAGGTACGGACGCCCTTCGATCTGGGCGCGGGCCGTCTGGTACGGGCCCTGCTGCTGCGCCTGGGAGGGGAAGAGCACATCCTGTCTCTGACCCTCCACCACATCGCCGCCGACGGCTGGTCGATCGACGTCTTCCTGCGCGAGATCTCGGCGCTCCACACGGCGTTGGCGGCGGGGCAGCCGTCGCCGCTGGCGGAGCTGCCGCTGCAGTACGCGGACTTCGCGGTGTGGCAGCGGCGCTGGCTACAGGGCGAGACGCTGCGGGCGGAGACGGCCTGGTGGCGCGAGCAGCTCGCCGGCGCGCCGGCGGTGCTGGAGCTGCCGCTCGACCGGCCGCGTCCGGCCGCGCAGAGCTTCCGCGGCGCCCGCGAGCGGATGGAGATCGCGGCCGGTGTGGGCCGGGACCTGCAACGGCTGGCGCAGTCTCAAGGCGCGACGCCGTTCATGGCACTGCTGGCCGGATTCGCGGCGTTGCTGGGCCGGCTTTCGGGGCAGGAGGACGTGGTGGTGGGCTCGCCGGTGGCGGGCCGCACCCGCGGCGAGACCGAAGGTCTGATCGGGTTCTTCGTCAACACGCTGGCCCTGCGGGTGGGCCTGTCGGGGGACCCGTCGTTCGAGACCTTGCTGGGGCGGGTGAGGGAGCGGGCGCTGTCGGCTCTGGCCCACCAGGACCTGCCGTTCGAGAAGCTGGTCGAAGAGCTGTCGCCCGAGCGCAGCCTGGCCTACAGCCCGGTCTTCCAGGTGCTGCTGGCGGTCCAGACGGCGTCGCCGGAGGCGAGCCTCCCGGGCCTGCGGCTGCGCCGGCTCGACGTCGATCCCGGGATCTCGAAGTTCGACCTCAGCCTGGATCTGGCGCAGGAGGTCGATGGCGGCTTCTCCGGCTGGCTGGAGTACGACCGCGACCTGTTCGAGGCCGCCACCGCGCAACGCCTGGCGGGCCAGCTCGTGCGGATCCTGGAGGCGGTGGCCGGCCGGCCGGAGCTGCGGCTCTCGGAGCTGCCGCTGCTGAGCCCGGCCGAGCGGCAGAGCGTTGCTCGCGGACTGGAGCCGCACGCCGGGCGAATACCGGACGGCGGGAACGGTCCTGGACCTGTTCGCGGAGCAGGCGCGCAAGACCCCGGACCGTCCGGCCGTCGTCAGCCCCCGGGAGAGCCTCACGTTCCGGGAGCTGGAGGAGCGTTCCCGCCGGCTGGCGCGGCGGCTCCAGGGGGGCGGCTGGCGCTCGCGCGAGCCGCTGGCCGGCCTGCTGGCGGACGCCGGGCCCGGTCTGGCGGCGGGCCTGCTGGGCATTTTCCAGTCGGGCGCCGCGCTGGTGCCGCTGAGCCCTTCGCAGCCGGACGAGCGGATCGCCCTGATCGCCGCCGATTGCGGTCTGGAGTTCCTGGTCACCGAGCGGCGCTACCTCGAACGGGCGCGACGGCTGGCGCTCGTGCCGAGGTGATCTGCGTCGATGAATTCGACGAGATCGACGAGATCGATGAGAGCGACGCCCCGCCGGCTCTCCTCGGGGAAGTGTTGCCGGAGTCGCTGGCGTACGTGATCTACACCTCGGGCTCTACGGGGTTGCCCAAAGGGGTGGGGGTCTCGCACGCCAACCTGATGCCGATGCTCGACTGGGGCCGGCAGCAGTTCGGCCTCGACGAGACGCGCCGGGTACTGCAGAGCCTTTCCTACGCCTTCGACTTCGGCCTCTGGGAGATCCTCACCGACGCTGGTCTCGGGAGGCGCCTTCTTCGTGCCCGGCCCGGAGGAGGCGGGCGACGCGGAGGCCTACGGCCGGCGGGTCAAGGAGTGGGGGATCGACACCCTGCACACGACGCCCTCGTTTTTCCAGGCCATGGCGCAGTCGGTTTCGTCCGGGAGTCTGGACGGCCTGCGGACGCTGCACCTGGGCGGCGAGGCGCTGAGCCGCGGCCAGGTGGACCGGTTCGCCGCGGCGGTGGGCGAGGAGTGCCGGCTGTACAACGGCTACGGTCCGACCGAGACGACGGTCAACAGCCTGATCTTCGAGATCGGCAGGCGCGGCGCGCTGCGCGGCGGCGAACGGGTGCCGGTGGGGCGTCCGTCGGCGTACAACACGGCCTACGTGCTGGACCGCTGGGGCGAGCCGGCGCCGTTGGGGGTGGCGGGCGAGCTGTGGGTGGGCGGCGCCGGCGTGGCGCGCGGGTACCTGGGCCGGCCGGAGCTGACGGCGGAGAAGTTCGTGCCGGACCCGTTCGGCGGGACGCCCGGAGCGCGCGTCTACCGCACCGGGGACCTGGTGCGCTGGCTGGCTTCGGGAGACGTCGAGTTCCTCGGCCGCCTCGACCACCAGGTGAAGGTGCGGGGTTTCCGCATCGAGCTGGGCGAGGTGGAGTCGGCGCTGCGCCGCCATCCCGGGGTGCGCGAGGCGGTGGTGGCGGCGCGGCCGGACCGGGCGGGGAACCTGGCCCTGGTGGGCTACGTGCTGGGCGAAGTCCCCGCCGAGGAGCTGCGGGCGTTCCTGCGCGAGCGGCTGCCGGAGACGATGGTGCCGGCGGCCTTCGTGACGCTGGACTCCCTGCCGCTGACCTCCAGCGGCAAGGTGGACCGCCGCGCCCTGCCGGAGCCTTCGTGGGGCTCGCCGCCGGCGGGCGCCGCACAGGCTCCCCGCACGCCGGTGGAAGAGGCGCTGGCGGGGATCTGGTCGGAGGTCCTGGGGATCGAGCGGGTAGGGTTGGAGACGAGCTTCTTCGAGCTGGGCGGGCACTCGCTGCTGGCGGCCCGCCTGATGTCGCGGGTGCGACAGTCCTACGGCGTGGAGCTGCCCCTGCGGCGCCTGTTCGAGACCCCCACCGTGGCGGGGCTGGCCGCCGAGATCGAGGCCCGGCTACGGGGCGACCGGCAGTCCGGGGGGCCGCCGCTGGCGCGCGGCGCCGCCGAAGGCGAGCGTCCGCTCTCCTTCTCCCAGGAACGGCTCTGGTTCCTGGACCAGCTCCAGCCCGGATCGGGCGCCTACAACATCCCCGGCGGCGTGCGGCTGCGGGGCCGCCTCGACATCCCCGTCCTGGTCCGCTCGCTGGAGGAGCTGGCGCGGCGCCACGAGCCGCTCCGCACCTCCTTCACCAGCCGCGACGGCAGGCCGGCGCAGGAGATCGCGGCCCCCGCCGGGCTCCCGGCGCCGCTCGTGGACCTCTCCAGGCTGCCGGCGGAACGGCGCGAGCTCGAGGCCCGCCGGGTTGCCGGCGAGGAGGCGGGCCGGCCGTTCGATCTCTCGCGGCCGCCGCTGCTGCGCGTCTCGCTCCTGCGCCTGGCTCCTGAAGACCACGTCCTGCTCCTGACGGTGCACCACATCGTCAGCGACGGCTGGTCCATGCGGGTGCTGATCCGCGAGGTGGGGGCGCTCTACGCCGCTCTCGCCGAGGGCAGGCCTTCGCCGTTGCCGGAGCTGCCGGTCCAGTACGCGGATTTCGCGGCCTGGCAGCGGGAGTGGCTGCGCGGCGAGACGCTGGAGCGGCAGATCGGCTACTGGCGGGAGCGGCTGGCCGGCGTGCCGGTCCTCGACCTGCCGGCCGACCATCCGCGGCCCGGCGTGCAGACGTTCCGCGGCGCGGAGAGCCGCCTGACGCTGCCGCCGGACCTCGCCGCGTTCCTATCGGCCCTGGCCGGCCGCCGGGGCAGCTCGCTCTTCATGGTGCTCCTGGCCGCCTTCAAGCTGCTGCTGGCGCGTCTGAGCGGCCAGGAGGACGTGTCGGTGGGCTCGCCCATCGCGGGCCGCACCCGGCCGGAGATCGAGGGGCTGATCGGCTTCTTCCTCAACAACCTGGCGCTGCGCACCGACCTCGCGGGCGATCCCACTTTCGGCGAGCTGCTGGCGCGGGTGCGCGACACCGCCCTCGACGCCTACGCCCACCAGGACGTGCCGTTCGAGAAGCTCCTGGAGGAGCTGCGGCCCGAGCGGGACGTCTCCCGCACGCCGCTGTTCCAGGTCTTCTTCAACATGCTCAACCTCCCGGAGGCGGAGGCGAGCCTGCCGGGCGTGACCCTGGAGCCCTTCGATTTCTTCGCGGCCGAGGCCAAGTTCGACCTCACGCTCTACGTGGCCGAGACGGCGGACGGCATCATCCTCAATCTGGTCTACAACCGGGACCTCTTCGGCCGCGAGCGGATGGAGGAGCTGCTGCGGCAGTACGGCTCCTTGCTGGAACAGGCCGTGACGCGGCCGGACACCCGCGTCGGATCCTACTCGCTGCTGACCGCCGAGGCCCGGGCCCTGCTGCCCGACCCGGCGGCGGTCGCTGGGCGACGAGTGGCACGGCGCGCGTCCACGAGCTGTTCCGGCAGCGGGCGGCGATGCATCCCGGACGGGTCGGCCGTTTCGGGGCCGGGAGAGGTCTGGACCTACGGCGAGCTGGACGAGGCGAGCGACAGGATCGCGGCCTGGCTTCAGGCGGGGGAGTGGCGAAGGGGGAGCGGGTGGCGGTCTTCGCGTACCGCGGCCCCACGCTGGTTGCGGCGGTGCTGGGCGTGCTCAAGGCGAGCGGCGGCGTTCGTCATGCTCGATCCGGCCTATCCGGCCCAGCGCCTGCTGGACACCCTGGAGATCGCCGGCGCCCGCGCCCTGATCCACCTCGCGGCGGCGGGCGCGCTGCCCGGTGGATCTCCCCGCCGATCGTCCTGCCTGCGGGCGGCCCGGCGGCGGTGCTGGCGGCACTGCCCGCCGGGGAGCCGGAGCGGATCGCGCTGGGTCCGGACGACCTCGCCTACGTGGCCTTCACCTCCGGCTCGACCGGCCTGCCGAAGGGCATCCTCGGCCGGCACGGCCCGCTGTCGCACTTCCTGCCCTGGCAGTGCGAGCGCTTCGGGATGACGGAAGCGGACCGCTTCTCCATGCTCTCGGGGCTCTCCCACGACCCCTTGCAGCGCGACCTCTTCACGCCGCTGTACCTGGGCGCCTCCATCCGCGTGCCCGACCCGGACGAGGTCGCGCCCGCCAGGCTGGCCGCCTGGATGGCGCGCGAGGGGGTCACCGTGGCCCACCTGACCCCGGCCATGGGACAGGTGCTGACCGAGGGGACCGAAGGCCTGGAGGTCGCCAGCCTGCGCCGCGTGCTGCTGGTGGGCGACGCGCTGACCCGGCTCGACGTGGCGCGCCTGCGCCGGCTGGCCCCGGCGGTGACCGTGGTCAACCTTTACGGCAGCACCGAGACCCAGCGCGCGGTGGCCTGTCACCTGGTTGCGGAGGAGGAGATCGCTGCGGGGGAGCGGGGCCGGCAGGTGCTGCCCCTTGGACGCGGCATGGAGGACGTCCAGCTCCTCGTGCTGACCCGCGAGAACAGGCAGGCAGGCGTCGGAGAGCTCGGTGAGATTTGCGTGCGCAGTCCTCACCTTGCCGCCGGCTACCTCGGGGACGAAGAGCTGACGCGGGAGAAATTCGTTCTCAATCCAATTACGGGACGGCCCGGAGATCGGATCTATCGGACGGGGGACCTGGGCCGCTACCTGCCGGACGGCGAGGTGGAGCTCGTCTCCCGCGCCGACCACCAGGTGAAGATCCGGGGCTTCCGGATCGAGCTGGGGGAGATCGAGGCGCACCTGGGACGCCAGCCCGGGGTTTCGGAGGCCGTGGTGGTCGCCCGCGACACGCCGGGCGTCGGCCGGCGGCTGGTGGCCTACGTGGTGGGCGAGGCCGCGACCGAGGCACTGCGCGAAGCCCTGAAGTCCCGCCTGCCGGCCTACATGGTGCCGGCGGCCTTCGTGAAGCTGGCGGCGCTGCCGATCACGCCCAACGGCAAGGTGGACCGCAAGGCCCTGCCCGAGCCGGAGGGGGAGACGGCCGCGGAAGGCTTTGTCGCTCCACGGACGCCCACGGAAGAGATCCTGGCCGGGATCTGGTGCGACGTGTTGGGTCTGGAGCGGGTAGGCGTCCACCAGGACTTCTTCGATCTCGGCGGCCACTCGTTGATAGCCACCCGGGTCGTCTCGCGGGTGTGGAGCGTCCTCCGCCGGGAGATCCCCGTGCGGATACTCTTCACGCATCCCACGATCACCGGGCTGGCCCGGGTCCTCGACGCGGCTGAAGAGAGCGCGGCGGCGCCCACTCTGGAGGCGCTCGGGGACGACGCGGCCCGTCCGCTCTCCTTCGCCCAGCAGCGGCTGTGGTTCCTGGACCGCTTGGAGCCCGGCGGCTCCGCCTACAACCTCTTCAAGGCCCTCCGCCTGACCGGACGGCTGGACGTGTCCGCCCTGGAATGGGCCGCCGGCGAAGTGCTTCGCCGCCACCAGGCGTTGCGGACCGTCTTCTCGCTACGGGACGGCGAGCCGGTGCAGGCCGTCACGCCCGCCGGGTTCAGCCTGCCGTTGATCGACCTGTCGGCTCTGCCCGCCGGGATCCCGGAGGGAGAGGCCCGGAGGCTCGCGGTCGGAGAAGCGGCCCGGCCCTTCGATCTCGCACGGGACCGCATGCTGCGCGCCGCCCTGCTGCGGCTGGAATCCTCCAGGCACCTGGCGCTCCTGACCATGCATCACATCGCCAGCGACGGCTGGTCCATGGGGATCCTGGTGCGGGAGGTGACGGCGTTGTACGCCGCGCGCCTGGAGGGCCGCCCGTCGCTGCTGCCGGAGCTGCCGGTGCAGTACGGCGATTTCGCCGTGTGGCAGCGGCGGTGGCTCTCGGGAGAGGTCCTGAACCGGGAGATCTCCTGGTGGCGGGAGCGGTTGGCCGGCGCCCCGCCGGTGCTGGAGTTGCCGCTCGACCGGCCGCGTCCGGCCCTCCGGCGGAGCCGTGGCGCGGTGGAGACCGGCGTCCTGCCGGACCTGGCGGAGCTCGCGACGTTCTCCCGCCGGGAGGGCGCGACCCTCTTCATGACCCTCCTTACGGCCGTCCAGGCGCTCCTGGCCCGCCTCACCGGGCAGGAGGACGTGGTGACCGGCTCGCCGGTGGCCAACCGGAACCGGGTGGAGATCGAGCCGCTGATCGGCTTCTTCGTCAATACCCTGGTGTTGCGGACCGGCCTGGAAGGCGATCCCTCCTTCCGCGAGGCCCTCGGCCGCGTCCGCGACGCGACGCTGAGCGCCTGGGCCCACCAGGACATGCCTTTCGAGCGGCTGGTGGAGGAGCTGAGCCCTGAGCGGAGCCTCAGCCACACGCCGCTGTTCCAGGTCATGATCGTGCTTCAGAATGCGCCCGGCGAGCGCCTCTCCTTGCCCGGCCTGGAGGTCGAGGGGCTGGAGGACGAGGCCACGACGGCCAAGTTCGACCTCCAGCTCTCCTTCGCCGAAACGCCGCGCGGGCTCGTGGCGGGCCTGGTGTACGACACCGACCTGTTCCTGCCGGCGACGGCGAAGCGGCTGCTGGGTCACCTGGAGACGCTGCTCACCGCGGCCCCCGGGGAGCCGGAGCGGCGGCTGGGCGATCTGCCGCTCCTCTCGGAGGCCGAGCGGCGGCAACTCGTCCTGGAATGGAACGAAGCCCCGGCCGAGGACCTCGGGACCGGCACGCTGCACGAGCGGTTCACCCTCCAGGCGGCGCGCTTTCCGGATGCCGTGGCGGTGGTCTGCGACGGCGCGGACCTGACCTATGGCGATCTTGACCGCCGGGCCAACCAGATCGCCCATCACCTGATCGGCCTGGGCGTTATTCCCGGAGGTCTCGTGGGGCTGCGCCTGGAGCGCTCGCTGGAGATGGTGGCAGCGATCCTGGGCGTGCTCAAGGCGGGCGCGGCCTACGTGCCGCTGGATCCCACTTATCCCGCCGAGCGGCTGGCGTTCATGGTCGAGGACAGCGGGGTCTCGATCGTCCTGACGGAAGAATCTTTAACGGCCATCGAGGGTAGTGCCTCCGATCCCAGGGTCAGGGTCTACGCGGAGTACCCGGCCTATGTCATCTACACCTCGGGCTCGACGGGCCGGCCCAAGGGCGTGATCGTGCGCCACGGCAATGTCGCGCGGCTCTTCTCAGCCACGGATCGCTGGTTCCGCTTCGGCCCGGAGGACATCTGGACGCTGTTCCACTCCTACGCCTTCGATTTTTCGGTGTGGGAGATCTGGGGGGCGCTGCTCTACGGCGGCCGGCTGGTGGTGGTACCGTACTGGGTGAGCCGCTCGCCCGAGGCCTTCCATGAGCTGCTGAGCAAGGAGCGGGTGACGGTGCTGAACCAGACGCCCTCCGCCTTCCGCCAGCTCATCCAGACTGCGGAAGGCCAGCCGCTGGAGCTGGCCCTGCGCTACGTGATTTTCGGCGGCGAGGCGCTTGAGCCGGCCTCTCTGGTCCCCTGGTTCGAGCGGCACGGCGACGAGCGTCCGCGCCTGATCAACATGTACGGCATCACCGAGACAACGGTGCATGTCACGTATCGGGAGATCAGCGCGAAGGATGTGGCGAGTGCGGTGGGCTGTCCGATCCCGGACCTCGGGGTCTACCTGCTCGACGCTTGGCTCAGCCCGGCGCCGGTAGGCAATCCGGGCGAGATCTTCGTGGGCGGCGCGGGCCTTGCCCTGGGCTACCTGAACCGGCCGGAGCTGACGGCGGAGCGGTTCGTGCCGAATCCTTTCGGCGAGCCGGGTTCACGGCTCTACCGCAGCGGCGACCTGGCCCGGCGGCTGCCCGACGGCGACCTCGAATACCTGGGCCGCGTCGATCACCAGGTCAAGATCCGCGGCTTCCGCATCGAGCTGGGGGAGATCGAGGCGACCCTCGCCCGCCACCACGGCGTGCAGGAGGTGGTGGTGCGGGAGCGGCGGGACCGCTTGGTGGCCTGGGTGGTGCCGGCCGCCGGGGAGGCGCCCACGCTGCCGGGCCTCCGCGCCTTCGTCGGAGACCACCTGCCGGACTACATGCTGCCCTCGGCCTTGCTGGTCGTGGAGGGGTTGCCGCTAACACCCAACGGCAAGGTCGACCACAAGGCCCTGCCAGAGCCGGAGGCGTCTCCGGCGGCGGCTGGCGCCGAGCCCGCCACGCCGCTCGAGAAGCGGCTCGCGGAAATCTGGAGCGAGGTTCTGGGCGTTGAGCGGGTGGGTGCCGGCCAGGACTTCTTCGAGCTCGGAGGCCATTCGCTGCTGGCGGTACGGTTGCTCTCCAAGGTCGATGACGTTTTGGGAGTCCGGCTGCCCATCCGCGATCTGTTCCAGGCGCCGACCCTGCGCGAGATGGCGGCGCGGATCGCCGCGGAGATCCCGGAGGAGGGGGCGCCGGTCGCGGAAGAGCCTCTGGTGAAGGAGCTTGTGGTGGAAGAACCTTGGGTGGAAAAGCCTCCGGAAGAGGAGGCTCCGGCAGAGCGTCAGGACGCCTTGCGGCGCGTGCGGTCCCTCTCCGCAGACGACCTCCTCGACCTGGTCAATCGCTTGCCGAAGAGAGCGGTGGAGGCGCCAGCCCATTCGCGGCGGATCCCACCCGCGCTCCGGGACGGCGGCCCTCTGCCGCTCTCCTTCTCTCAGGAGCGGCTGTGGTTCCTCGACCGCCTGGAAGGGGGCGGACCGGCCTACAACATCCCGGCCGCGGTGCGCCTCACCGGGGCTCTCGACACCGGAGCCTTGTGGGCGGCCGTGCGGAGCGTCGTCGACCGCCACGAGTCGCTGCGCACCCGCTTCGTGGAGTCCGGCGGCAGGCCTTCCCAGGTGGTCGAGCCGTCCCTCGACGTGCGCATGCCCGTCGTGGACCTCGCGTCGCTGCCGGCGAGGGCGGGAGAGTCCGAGGTCCTGAGGCTGGCGGCGGCGGACGCCCGCTGGATCTTCGATCTCGCCGCCGGCCCGCTGGCCCGGTTCACCCTGCTGCGTCTGAGCGGCGGCGACCACGTCCTGCTGGTCAACCTGCACCACATCGTCTCCGACGGCTGGTCCATGGGCGTGCTGATCCGCGAGATGGCCGCCTTCTACGAGGCCGCCCGAGCCGGCCTGCCGGCGTCCCTGCGGCCGCTGCCCGTGCAGTACCCGGACTTCGCCGTCTGGCAACGGGAGAGGCTCGGCGGCGGCGTGCTGGAGAGCCATCTCGCCTGGTGGCGTGAGCGGCTCGAGGGCGCTCCGGCGGTGCTCGATCTGCCGATGGACCGGCACCGCCAGGCGGCGCGCTCGCAACGGGGAGACCGCATTGCCACACCCGTCCCCGCCGCGGTGGCCGCCGGGCTCCAGGCCGTGGGGCGGCGCGCCGGGGCCACGCCGTTCATGACGCTGCTCGCGGCCTTCCAGGCCCTGCTCGCCCGCTACACCGGCGGCGACGCGCCGGTGGGCTCGCCCATCGCCGGACGCAACCGCGGAGAGCTGGAGGGCCTGATCGGCTTCTTCGTCAACATCCTGGTGCTGCGCACCGGCATGGCGGGCGACCCCACCTTCGCCGGGCTGGTCGAAAGAGTCCGCGAGGTCACGCTGGGCGCCTACTCCCACCAGGACGTGCCATTCGAGAAGCTGGTGGAGGAGCTGGCGCCGCGCCGCGACCTCAGCCATTCGCCGCTTTTCCAGGTCATGCTGTCGCTGCAGAACCTGCCGCTGCCGGCTCTCGAGGTGCCCGGCCTGCGCCTGGACCCGCTGCCGGTCTCGGCCGGCGTCGCCAAGTTCGACCTCTCGCTGACCCTGGCCGACGCGGCGGACGGCGGCTTCGACGGCTCGCTGGAGTACGACCTCGACCTCTTCGATCCCGCCACGGCGGAGCGCATCGCCGGCCACTTCCAGACCCTGCTGGCGGGGGCCGCCGCCAACCCCGGCCTGCGCCTCTCCGATCTGCCGCTGCTGACGGCGGCCGAGACGGCGCAGATCGCCGCCTGGGGCCGCGGAGCGGAGTCCGCCCCCGAGGCGCGGTGCGTCCACGAGCTGATCGAGGCCTGGGCCGACCGCGACCCGGAGGCCGTGGCCGTGGTCGCCGGCGGCGAGTCCCTGACCTTCGGCGAGCTGGAGGCCCGGGCCAACCGCCTGGCGCGCCGGCTGCGGGAGGCGGGCGTCGGGCCCGAGGTGCGGGTGGCCCTCTCGGTGCCGCGCTCGCCCCAGGGCGTCGTGGCGATCCTGGCCATCCTTAAGGCCGGCGGCGTCTATCTGCCGCTCGATCCTTCCTATCCGCGGGAGCGCCGGGCCTGGATGCTGGAGGATTCCGGCGCCCGGGTCGTGGTGACCACGGAGCCGCTGCGCGACGAGCTGCCGGTCCCGGACGGCGTCGCGGTCCTCCTCCTGGACGGGCTGGAGGCCGGCGACGCCTCGCGGCCGGCCGGCTGGGCGCTCCCGGAGAGCCTGGCCTACGTCATCTACACCTCGGGCTCCACCGGCCGGCCCAAGGGCGTGGGCGTGGATCACGGGACGGCGGCCCGCCACCTCCGCGACTTCGGTCCGGCCCTGGACATCGCTCCCGGCGTCCGCCTGTTGCAGACGGCCGCCTGGAGCTTCGACATCTCGATCGATCAGATCCTGGCGACCCTGGCGGCCGGCGGCTCGGTGGCGATCTGGGAGGGCGAGCTCGATCCGGCCAACCTGCGCGGCCAGGTCGCCGCCCTGGGCGTCAACTTCATCGACCTGGTGCCGGCCTTCCTCCAGCTCTGGACGCAGCAAAACGCGGGGTCGGAGGAGCCCGACCTGGACGTCCGGGCGGTCCTGGCGGGCGGCGACACCCTGCCCCCCGAGGTGGCCCGCCTCTGGCCCGCGACGCCGCTGCGCAACGCCCGCCTGTTCAACGGCTACGGCCCCACGGAGACCGTGGTCACCTCGACCCTGCAGAGGGTGCCGGCCGGGGCGTCCCTGCCGTCGGTGCCCATCGGCGGCCCGCTGGCCGGCCGCTCGGCCTACGTCCTGGACGAAAACGGCCGGCCGGTCCCGGCGGGCGTGCCCGGCGAGCTGCTCCTGGGCGGCGTCCTGGCCCGGGGCTACCTGGGCCGGCCGGACGCCACGGCGGAGAAGTTCGTCCCCGATCCTTTCGCCGCGGATCCGGGGAGGCGGCTCTATCGTACGGGGGACAAGGTGCGCTGGCTGGCAGCGGGAAATCTCGAGTTCCTCGGCCGTGTCGACCAGCAGGTGAAGGTCCGGGGCTTCCGTATCGAGCCGGGGGAGATCGAAGCCGCCCTGACCGCCCATCCGGCGGTGGCCCAGGCGGCCGTGGTCGTGGTGGGCGAGGAGGACCGCCGTCTGGTCGCCTTCACGGTGGCTCGCGACGGCGAGATGCCCGAGACCGACGAATTGCGGATCTTCCTCGGCCGCACGTTACCCGCGCACATGGTGCCGGCCGCGTTCGCGACCCTCCCGGCCCTGCCGCTGACGCCGGCGGGCAAGGTGGACCGCCGGGCCCTGGCCGGCATGGCGTCGTCGACGGAGAGCCGAGCCTACGTGGCGCCGTCCACGCCGGTGGAGGAGACCCTGGCTGGAATCTGGGCGTCGGTGCTGCGCCTGGATCGCGTGGGGGTGCGCGACGACTTCTTCGAGCTCGGCGGCCATTCGCTGCTGGCGGTGCAGGTGATCTCCAGGATCGACGACGAGTTGGGGGTGCGGCTGCCCATCCGCGACCTTTTCGAGGCGCCGATCCTGCGCGAGATGGCGGCGCGGATCGCCGCGGAGATGCCGGAGGAGGGGAAGCCGGCCGCCGCGGAGCCTCCGGTGGCGGAACCTCCGGTGAAGGAGCCCGCGGCCCAGGATGCCTTGCGGCGCGTGAAGTCCCTCTCCGTGGACGTCCTCCGCAACCTCGCCGGCCGCCTGCCGAGGAGGAAGACGGAGACGCCTGCGCAGCCGCGGATCCAATCCGCGCCCCGCGACGGCGACCTGCCGCTCTCCTTCGCCCAGGAGCGCCTCTGGTTCCTCGACCAGCTCCAGCCGGGCTCGCCCGCCTACAACATCCCGTCCGCGCTGCGCATCGCGGGTCCTCTCGACGTCCCCGCCCTGTGGGCCGCCCTGCGCGAGGTCGTCCGCCGTCACGAGGCGTTGCGCACCGCCTTCGCGGTGCGCGCCGGGCGGCCGGTCCAGGTCATCTTCCCCGAGGTGGAGCCGCCGATGCCGGTGGTGGACCTGACCGGCCTCGAGCCGGAGCGGCGGGAGGCGGAGCTGCGCGCCGTGGCGGCGGAGGAGGGCATGCGGCCCTTCGACCTGCGGCGGGCGCCGATGATACGGGTGGCGCTGGCGCGCCTGGCGGACGGCGAGCACGCCCTGTTCCAGACCCTCCACCACATCGCCTCCGACGGCTGGTCCGCCGGGGTGATGATCCACGAGACGGTCACCCTCTACCGCGCCTTCTCGCAGGGACAGCCATCGCCGCTGCCCGAGCTGCCGGTGCAGTACGCGGACTTCGCGGTCTGGCAGCGTGAGCTGGCTCCAGGGGGAGGTCCTGGAGGCGCAGCTCGCCTGGTGGCGGGACCTGCTGGCCGGCGCGCCCGTGCTCCAACTCGCCACCGACCGGCCGCGGTCGGCGGTCCAGAGACTCCGTGGGGACGCCCGTCCCATGGCCCTGACGCCCGCGGCGAGCGAGGCCGTGCTGGCGCTCGGCCGGCGGTGGAGCGCCACGCCGTTCATGGTCCTGCTCGCCGGTTTCGAGGCGCTACTGGCCCGCTACACGGGCCAGGACGACCTGATCCTCGGCACCACCATCGCCAACCGCACCCGCCGCGAGGTGGAGGGCCTGATCGGCTTTTTCATCAACAGCCTGGCGCTGCGCGCCGACCTCTCGGGCGATCCTCCGTTCGAAGCCATGGCGGCCCGGGCGCGCGAATCGGCCCTGGGGGCCTACGCCCATCAGGACGTGCCGTTCGAGAAGCTGGTGGCCGAGCTGCAGCCGGAGCGGGACCTCTCGCGCTCGCCCCTGTTCCAGGTCCTCTTCCAGCTCCAGAACGCGCCCATGGAGCCGGTGGAGCTGCCGGGGGGCGTCGCGATCACCCCGGTGGCGGGGGGCGTCGAGACGGCGAAGTTCGACCTCGTGGGCAACCTCTGGCAGGAGGGTCAGGTCTTCCGCGGCGAGCTGCGGTACGACTCCGCTCTCTTCGAGGCGGCCACGGTGGAGCGGATGGCCCGGCACTTCGAGACCCTGGTCGCGGGGGCCGTGGCGGACCCGTCCCTGTCGCTCTCGGAGCTGCCGCTGCTGTCCGACGAGGAGATCCGCCAACTGGCGACCGGAACGCCGCCGGAGCGCCTCGGCGTCGAGGTCCTGCACGAGCGGTTCGCGGTCCAGGCGGCCCGCGCTCCCGAAGCTGTGGCGGTGGTCTGCGACGGCGAGAGGCTGACCTACGGAGATCTCGACCGCCGGGCCAACCAGGTCGCGAATCACCTCGTCGGACTGGACGTCGTCCCCGGCGATCTGGTGGGCCTGCGGATGGAGCGCTCGCTGGAGATGGTGGCGGCGATCCTGGGCGTGCTCAAGGCCGGCGCGGCCTACGTGCCGCTCGATCCGGCGTATCCGGAGGAGCGGCTGGCCTACATGATCGAGGACAGCGGGGTTCAGGTCGTCCTGACCTCTCTGGAGGGCATCGAAGGCGAAATCTCCGATCCTCGCGTCCCGGTCTCGGCGGATCATCCGGCGTACGTGATCTACACCTCGGGCTCGACGGGCCGGCCCAAGGGCGTGATCGTGCGCCATGGCAACGTCGCGCGTCTGTTCTCGGCCACGGACCGCTGGCTCGACTTCGGCGCTGAGGACGTCTGGACGCTGTTCCATTCCTACGCCTTCGACTTCTCGGTGTGGGAGATCTGGGGCGCGCTGCTCTATGGCGGCCGGCTGGTGGTGGTGCCGTATTGGGTGAGCCGCTCGCCGGAGGCCTTCCACGAGCTGCTGCGCGCGGAGCGGGTCACAGTCCTGAACCAGACGCCGTCGGCCTTCCGTCAGCTCCTCTGGGCCGGAGAGGGCAAGCCGGTGGATCTGGCGCTGCGCTACGTGATCTTCGGCGGCGAGGCGCTGGAGCCGGCGTCTCTGGCGCCCTGGTTCGAGCGGTACGGCGATGAGCGTCCGCGCCTGATCAACATGTACGGCATCACCGAGACCACGGTGCATGTCACCTATAGGGAGATCCGCAGGTCGGACACGGCGAGCGCGGTGGGCTGCCCGATCCCGGACCTCGGGGTCTATCTTGTCGACCCATCGCTGAACCTCGTTCCGCTAGGCGTGCCCGGGGAGATCCTGGTGGGCGGCGCGGGCCTGGCGCTGGGCTACCTGAATCGTCCGGAGCTAACGGCGGAGCGCTTCATCCCCAACCCGTTCGGCGAGCCGGGCTCACGGCTCTATCGCAGCGGCGACCTGGCGCGGCGCCTGCCGGACGGCGACCTCGAATACCTGGGCCGCATCGACCATCAGGTCAAGATCCGTGGCTTCCGCATCGAGCTGGGAGAGATCGAGGCGGCCGTCGCGCGTCACCCCGCCGTGCGTGAAGCGGTAGTGCTGGTCCGCGACGAGCGTCTGGTGGCCTGGGTGGCCGGGGAAGAGATCACGCTGTCGGATCTGCGCGCCTTCGTGGGCGCGAGCCTGCCCGAATACATGCTGCCGTCGGCGCTGGTGATGCTCGACAAGCTGCCGCTGACCGCCAACGGCAAGGTGGACCGCAAGGCCCTGCCGGATCCGGACGCGCGCCCGGACGATCGCGTCTACATAGAGCCGCGCACGCCGCGGGAGACCTTCGTGGCCGGCCTGTTCCAGGAGGTGCTGGAGGTCGAGCGGGCCGGCGCCACCGACCACTTCTTCGAGCTGGGCGGCAACTCGATCAAGGGCGCGGTGCTGATCAACCGCCTCCAGCAGGAGCTGGGCCAGATCGTCCAGGTGGTGGTGATCTTCGACCACCCGACGGTGGAGTCGCTGGCGGCGTACCTCGACGCGGAGCTCGCGGCGGAGACGGCGGAGGCGGAACGGATCGGCGAGGAGGATCTGGAGCGCTTCGCCGACCTGATCGAGCCCTTGCCGTCGATGCGCCTGCCGCGGAAGAACCGGCGGGCGGTGTTCGTCCTGTCGCCGCCGCGTTCGGGCTCGACGCTGCTGCGCGTGATGCTGGGCGGCCACCCCAAGCTGTTCGCGCCGCCGGAGCTGGAGCTGCTGTCGTTCAACACCCTGCGCGAGCGCAGCGAGGCCTTCAGCGGCCGCGACAGCTTCTGGCTGGAAGGCGCCATCCGCGCCGTCATGGAGATCCGCGGCTGCGGTCCGGACGAGGCGCGGGCCATCCTCGAAGGCTTCGAAGCTGAAGGCCTGACCACGGCGGCCTTCTACGGCCAGCTCCAGGAGTGGCTGGGCGACCGCGTCCTGGTGGACAAGACGCCCTCCTACGCGCTCGACTCCGCGATCCTGCGCCGGGCCGAGAAGGCTTTCGAAGAGCCGCTCTACATCCACCTCGTCCGCCACCCCGGCGGCATGATCCGCTCCTTCGTGGAGGCCAAGCTCGACCAGATCTTCTTCCGCAAGGAGCATGGCTTCTCCCGCCGCGCGCTGGCGGAGCTGATCTGGGTGACGAGCCACCAGAACATCCTGTCGTTCCTGGCGGTCGTGCCGGCCCGCCGCCAGCACTGGGTGAGCTTCGAGGATCTGCTCCACGACCCCGAGGCTGTGCTGCGCGGCGTCTGCGAATTCCTGGAGCTGGATTACGACCCGGCCATGGCCGAGCCGTACCGGCAGGATTCCTCCCGCATGACGGACGGCCCGTACGCCGAGTCCCGCATGCTGGGCGACGTCAAGTTCCACGAGCACGCGGGGATCGACGCGGCGGTGGCGGAGCGCTGGCGCGAGGAGATTCCGGAAAGCTCGCTGGGCGATCCCACGCAGGAGCTGGCCGAGCGGCTCGCCGAGGAGATGGCCGTCAAGGCCGCGCGGCCTCGTCCACAGCGGGCGCAGGCGCCCGCGAAGCCCGCTAAGAAGGAGCAGGGCGAGGCGCTGTGGATCCGGCCCGCGCCCCGGGACGGTGGCCCCCTGCCGCTCTCCTTCGCGCAGGAGCGGCTGTGGTTCCTCGACCGCCTGGAGGGAGGCGGCACGGCCTACAACATCCCCGCCGCGGTCCGGCTCGCCGGCGACCTCGACGCCGACGCTCTGCGGACGGCCGTGCGCGGCGTCCTGGAGCGTCACGAATCCCTGCGGACCCGGTTCATTGAGTCCGGGGGCGTCCCCGCCCAGGTCGTCGAGCCGTCCCTCCGGGTGCCGCTGCCGCTGGTCGATCTCGCGGGGCTGCCGCCGGAGCGGCGCGAGGCCGAGGTCCGCAAGCTCGCCGACGACGAGGCCCGGTGGCGCTTCGACCTCGCCGCAGGGCCGCTGGCCCGCTTCTCCCTGCTGCGGACCGGAGAGCCGGGAGCACGTCCTGCTGCTCAATCTGCATCACATCGTCTCCGACGGCTGGTCCATGGGAGTGCTGATCCGCGACCTGGGCGCCCTCTACGCCGCGGCCCGGACCGGCCGGCCGGCGCCGCTGCCGCCGCTCGCCGTGCAGTACGCGGACTTCGCCCTGTGGCAGCGGGAGCGGCTGCGGGGCGAGGTCCTGGCGAGCCAGCTCGCCTGGTGGCGCGAGCGGCTGGCGGGAGCCCCGGCGGTCCTCGACCTGCCCATGGACAGGCCGCGCCCGGCGGTCCGCTCGCGGCGGGGCGGCGTCGTCCCCGCGCCGGTTCCGGCCGCGGTGGCCGCCGGCCTGCGGGCGGTGGGGCAGCGCACCGGCGCCACCCTTTTCATGACGCTGCTGGCGGCCTTCCAGGCCCTCCTCGCCCGCTACGCGGGCGTCGAGGCCCCGGTGGGCTCGCCCATCGCCGGCCGCAACCAGAAGGCGCTGGAGGACCTGATCGGGTTCTTCGTCAACACCCTTGTGCTGCGCACCGGGATGGCGGGGGATCCCACCTTCACGGAGCTGGCGGGGCGGGCCCGCGAGGCCATTCTGGGCGCCTACGCGCACCAGGAGGTGCCGTTCGAGAAGCTGGTGGAAGAGCTGGCGCCGTACCGCGACACCAGCTACTCGCCGCTGTTCCAGGTCATGCTGGCCTTGCAGAACGCGCCCCAGCCGGCCGTGGACCTGGCCGGGTTGCGGATCGAGACCCTGGAGGGAGCGGGGAGCACGGCGAAGTTCGACCTGACGGTCACTTTCGCCGAGACCGCGGACGGCCTCGGCGGCTCGCTGGAGTACAGCCTCGACGTCTTCGATCCCGCCACGGCCGGGCGCATCGTCCGCCACTTCCAGACCCTGCTCGCCGGGGCCGCGGCCGATCCTGGCCGGCGGCTGTCGGAGCTGCCCCTGCTGGACGAAACGGAGCGGGCGCAGCTCCTCGATCGCTGGAATGCCACGGCCACGGCCTATCCGCGGGAGGCGACCGTTCCCGGTCTGTTCCGGCTCCAGGCGGATCGGAGGCCGAAGGCCCCGGCCCTGGACTTCGGCGGCGAGGTCGTCACCTACGGCGAGTTGGCGGCGCGGGCAAGCCAGGTGGCGGGCTATCTCCAGTCCCTCGGGGTGCGCCGGGGCGACCACGTGGGCGTCAGCCTGGAGCGCTCGCCGGAGCTGATCGTCTGCCTGTTGGCCGTGCTGGAGGCCGGAGCGGCCTACGTGCCCCTCGATCCCACGTACCCGGCGGACCGCCTAGCCTTCATGGCGGAGGACTCCGGCGCCGGGGTGGTGCTGACGAGGGAAGAGCCGGGCCCCGCGGCCAGGCCCGTTCCACTCGGCGCGGATGACATCGCCTACGTGATGTACACCTCGGGCTCGACGGGGCGGCCCAAGGGCGTCGCCATTCCTCACCGGGGCATCGTGCGGCTGGTCGTCGGGACCCGCTACGTCGCGCTCGCTCCCTCCGAGCGGGTCGGCCATATCTCCAACATCGCCTTCGACGCGGCCACCTTCGAGATCTGGGGCGCCCTGCTCAACGGCGCCTGCCTGGTGGGGATGGAGCGCGAGGTAGCCCTGGCTCCCGCGCGGCTGGCCGCCGAGGTGAAGGAGCGGGGGATCACCACACTCTTCCTCACCACGGCCCTGTTCCAGCAGGTGGCGCGGGAGGCGCCGGAGACGTTCCGCGGTCTGCGCAACGTGTTCTTCGGCGGCGAGGCGTGCGATCCCGGGTTGGTGCGGCAGAGTTTGGAGCGGGGAGCGCCGGAGCGGCTGCTGCATGTCTACGGCCCCACGGAGAACACCACCTACGCCACCTGGCACCTGGTGAGCTCGGTTCCGGATGGGGCGGTGACCGTGCCCATCGGCGCGCCGATCTCCAACAGCACGGCCTACGTGGTGGGCCCGGACCTCAACCTCTGTCCGGTGGGAGTCCCCGGCGAGCTGCTGGTGGGCGGCGACGGTCTGGCCCAGGGATACTGGAACCGTCCGGACCTGACGGCGGAGAAATTCGTTCCGAACCCGTTCGGCGAGGCGGGCTCGCGGCTGTACCGGACTGGCGACCTGGTGCGCTGGCTGCCGGAGGGCGCCATTGAGTTCCTGGGCCGCATCGACCAGCAGGTGAAGGTGCGCGGCTTCCGCATCGAGCCGGGAGAGATCGAGGCGGCGCTGCTGGCCCATTCCGGCGTCTCGGCGGCGGTGGTGCAGGTGTGGGAGCCATCGCCGGGGGACCGGCGTCTGGCCGCCTGGGTGGTGGGGGAGACGGACGGGTTGCGGGCCTTCCTGGAGGAGCGGTTGCCGTCCTACATGGTGCCCGCCGCCTTCGTCAGTCTGCCGGCGCTGCCGCTGACTCCCAACGGCAAGGTGGACCGCAAGGCCCTTCCCGCCCCGGTGGCCGCGGACTTCGGCGGCGAGGGCTTCGTGGCGCCGCGCACGCCCGAGGAGGAAATCCTCGCCGGGATCTGGCGCGACCTGCTGGGCGTGGGCGACGTGGGCGTCTACGACGACTTCTTCGAGCTGGGCGGCCACTCCCTGCTGGCGACGCGGCTGGCCTCCCGGCTGCGCACCGCCTTCGGCGTGGAGCTGCCCATCCGTCAGCTCTTCGAGACGCCCACCCTCGCGGCCCTGGCCGCGGCGGTCCAGGAGGCGCGGCGGGTGGACGTGCCGCCGGTCGTCCCGGTTCCCCGCGACAGCTCGCTCCCGCTCTCCTTCGCCCAGGAGCGGATGTGGTTCCTCGAGCAGCTCGAGCCGGGGCGTTCGACCTACATCATGCCCTCGTCCCTGCGGCTGCTGGGATCGCTCCGCGCCGACCTGCTGGAGCGGGCGCTGAACGAGGTGGCACGGCGCCACGAGACCCTGCGCACGACTTTCGGGGCGGTGGACGGCCGCCCGTTCCAGGAGATCCGGCCGGAGCTGGCGCTGGCCATCCCCGTGGTGGACCTCCAGGGTGTCTTCGACCGGGAGGCCGAGGCGGAGCGGATCAATGCTATCGAGGTGCGGCGGCCCTTCGATCTGGCGCGCGGGCCGTTGCTGCGGGTGACGCTGCTGCGGCTGGCGGCGGAGGACCACCTCTGCCTGCTCCAGGTCCACCACTCGATCGCCGACGCGTGGTCGCTGGGCCGCCTGATGGACGAGCTGACCCGCCTCTACATCGCCTTCTCGCGCGGCGAGGCCGCGCCGCTGCCGCCGCTGCCGGTGCAGTACGCCGACTTCGCGGTCTGGCAGCGCGGCCCGGTGGGCGAGCGGCTGTTCGCCGAGCAGACGGCGTACTGGCGGGAGCGACTGGCCGCGCCGCTGCCGGTGCTGGACCTGCCCACCGACCGGCCGCGTCCGGCGGTGCGCACCTTCCAGGGTGCGGTCGTGCCTGGGCAGCTCTCCCGGGAGCTGACGGCGGACCTCAAGGCCCTCTCCCGGCGGTCGGGCGCGACGCTGTTCATGACCCTGCTGGCTGGCCTCTCCACGCTCCTCTCGCGTACTTCCGGCCAGGAGGACGTCCTTATCGGCTCGCCCATCGCCGGCCGCAACCGGCCGGAGATCGAAGGGCTGATCGGCTGCTTCCTGAACACCGTGGTCCTGCGCGCCGACCTGGCGGGAGATCCCTCCTTCCTGGAGCTGCTGGCGCGGGTGCGCGAGGCCACCCTGGGCGCCTACGCCCACCAGGACCTGCCGTTCGAGAAGCTGCTGGAAGAGGTGCGGCCCGAGCGCGACCTCTCCCGCACGCCGCTGTTCCAGGTCTTCCTGAACATGGTTAACGTCCCCGGCTCGGACAGTCCGTCTGCCGGGCCTGGAGATGCGGCGGGGGCCGGCCGGCTCGGCGCCGTCGAACTTCGACCTCACCCTCTATGCCGCCGAGGTTGACGGCGAGCTGTCGTTCAACCTGCTCTACAACGTGGCCCTGTTCAACGAGCCGCGGGCGGCGGAAATGCTGCGGCAACTGGAGTCCGTGCTGGTCCAGGCGGTCGCGCGGCCGGAAGCGCCGGTCGGCTCGCTCTCGCTGGTGACGGCCGAGGCCGCGGCTCTGCTGCCTGATCCCGCCGCCGTCCTGGGTGACCAGTGGTACGGCCCGGTCCACGAGCTGTTCCGGGAGCGGGCGGCGCTCCATCCCGAGCGGCCGGCTGTCGTGGGGCAGGACGAGACGTGGAGCTACGGCGAGCTGGCCGAGGCGAGCCGGCGCATCGCGGCCCGCCTCCAGGCCGGCGGAGCGCGCCGGGGCGACCGGATCGCCATCTACGCCTATCGCAGCCCCGCGCTCGTCGCGGCGGTGATGGGCGTGCTGGAAGCCGGAGCCGCTTTCGTCATCCTCGATCCAGCTTACCCGGCGCCGCGGCTGCTCGATGTCGCGCGGATCGCCGAAGCCCGTATCCTGATCCGCCTCGAAGCCGCGGGCGCTCTTCCCGAGGAGCTGAGCGCTCTGCCGGAGATCGCGCTGCCCGTGGGCGGTCCGGCGGCGGTCACGGCGGCGATTCCCGAGGGCGAGCCCGTGCCGGTCGCGCTGGGTCCCGACGACCTGGCCTACGTGGCCTTCACCTCCGGCTCGACAGGCGTGCCGAAGGGCATCCTGGGTCCGCACGGCGGGCTCTCGCACTTCCTGCCCTGGATGCGCGACCGTTTCGGGCTGAGCGCGGGGGATCGGTTCACCCTGCTCTCCGGCCTGTCGCACGATCCGTTGCAGCGGGACATCTTCACCGCCCTGTTCCTCGGCGCCACGATCTGCGTGCCCGATCCGGACGACGTGGCCCCGTCGCGGTTGGCCGGCTGGATGGCCCGGGAAGGAGTGACCTTCTCGAACCTCACGCCTGCCATGGCGCAGGTGCTGACGGAAGGAGTCGAGGAGGGGTTCTCGTTGCCGGAGCTGCGGTGCGCGATGCTGGTGGGCGACGTCCTGACCCGGCTCGACCTGGCGCGGCTGCGCCGCCTGGCGCCGGCGGTGACGTGCGTCAACCTCTACGGCGCCACCGAGACGCAACGCGCCCTGAGCTACCACGTGGCCGGGGAGTCCGAGATCGCCGAAGGCGAGCGGGGCCGCCAGGTGCTGCCGCTGGGCCGTGGCATGGAGGACTGCCAGCTCCTGGTGTTGAGCCGCGACGGTCTCCTCGCGGGCGTCGGCGAGTTGGGGGAGATCTGCATCCGCAGCCCGCATCTGGCCCTGGGATACCTGGACGATCCGGAGCTGACCCGCGAGCGCTTCCTGCCGAACCCGTTCAGGGCCGGCGACCGGATCTACCGAACGGGCGACCTGGGCCGCTACCTGCCGGACGGCGAGGTGGAGCTCATAGGCCGCGCCGACTTCCAGGTCAAGATCCGCGGCTTCCGCATCGAGCTGGGCGAGATCGAGGCGCACCTGGGCCGCCAGCCCGGAGTGAAGGAGGCGGTGGTGGTGGCGAGCGAGGCGCCGGGCCTGGGCAAGGTGCTGGTGGCCTACGTGGTGCCCGAGCCGGAGGCGCCGGAGGAGGAGGTCTCGGCCGAGGCCCTGCGCGAGTCGCTCAAGGCCCTCCTACCCGGCTACATGATTCCGGCCGCCGTCGTGCTCCGCGAGGCCCTGCCGGTCACGCCCAACGGCAAGGTGGACCGTAAGTCGCTGTCGGCCCTGGGAGTCCCGCGCGGCTCCGTGGAGGCTCCGGCCGACGAAGCCCGCACGCCCGTGGAGGAGCTGCTGGCCGGGATCTGGCGCGACGTCCTCGGCCTGGAACAGGTCGGGGTCCGGCAGGATTTCTTCGACCTCGGCGGCCACTCGCTGCTCGCCACCCAGATCGTCTCGCGGGTGCGCGACGTCTTCGGGGTCGAGATCCCACTGCGCGCGCTCTTCGAGAGCCCGACGGTCGTCTCACTGGCCCGGCGCATCGAAAGTGCCCGGCCGGAGGGACCCGGGTCTGCGCCGCTGCGGCCGATGCCGCGCGAAGGCGCCCTCCCTCCCTCCTTCGCGCAGGAGCGGCTCTGGTTCCTCGACCGGCTCGAAGGCGGCGGCCCGGCCTACAACGTCTTCACCGCGGTCCGTCTGTCGGGCCGCCTCGACCTCGCGCGGCTGCGCGCCGCTTTCGCCGGTCTGGTCCGGCGCCACGAGTCCCTGCGCACCCGCTTCGCCGAGATGGGCGGCTCGCCGGTCCAGGTGATCGCTCCCGCCCTCGACGTCGACCTCCCGGTGACGGACCTCACCGCTCTGCCGCCGGACATGCGGGAGGCCGCCGTCCGGGAGCGGGCCAATGCGGAGGCGCGCTGGGTCTTCGACCTCGCGGCCGGGCCGCTGATGCGCCTCTCCCTGCTGCGCCTGGGGGACGAGGAGCACGCGCTGCTGCTCAACCTGCACCACATCGTCTCCGACGCCTGGTCCAGGGGCGTGCTGATCCGCGACGTGGCGGCGCTCTATGAAGGTTCCGGCCTGCCGGAGCTGCCGGTGCAGTACGCGGACTACTCCCTCTGGCAGCGCGGCTGGCTGCGCGGCGAGGCGCTGGAGCGCCAGCTCGCGTGGTGGCGGGAGAAGCTGGCGGGAGCGCCCGAGGTGCTCGACCTGCCGGCCGACCGGCCGCGGCCCCTGCGCCGCAGCCAGCGGGGCGGCGTGGTCGAGGCGCCGGTCTCTCCCGAGGTGGCGGCCGGCCTGCGCGCCGCGGGCCGCCGCGCCGGAGCGACGCCGTTCATGACGCTGCTGGCGGCCTTCCAGGCCCTCCTCTGGCGCTACACCGGCGGCGAGGACGCCCCGGTGGGCTCGCCCATCGCCGGCCGCACCCGCAGCGAGCTCGAAGGATTGATCGGTTTCTTCGTCAACACCCTGGTGCTGCGCACCGGCCTCGCGGGCGATCCCGCGTTCGCCGAGTTGCTGGCCCGGGCGCGGGAGACCACCCTGGGGGCCTATGCCCACCAGGACCTGCCGTTCGAGAAGCTGGTGGAGGAGCTGGCGCCGCGCCGCGACCTCAGCCACTCGCCGTTGTTCCAGGTCATGCTGGTGTTGCAGAACGCTCCCCAGCGTCCCATCGAGCTGCCCGGCCTGCGCCTCCAGCCGCTGGAGGCGGAGACCGGCACGGCGAAGTTCGACCTGTCGCTCGTCGCGAGGGAGGCGGGAGAGGGGTTGGCGGCCTGGCTGGAGTACGACCTCGACCTGTTCGATCCCGCCACGGCGGAGCGCATCGCCGGCCACTTCCGGACCCTGCTGGAGGGCGCCGCCGCCGATCCCGGCCGGCGCCTCTCCGAGCTGCCGCTGCTGACCGCCGCCGAGGCCGGGCAGATCGCCGCCTGGAGCCTTGGGGCGGAGACGGTCGCCGAAGCGCGGCGCGTCCACGAGCTGTTCGAAGCCTGGGCGGACCGGACCCCTGACGCCGTGGCCGTGGTGGCCGGCGGCGAAGCCCTGACCTACGGCGAGCTGGAGGCCGGGGCCAACCGCCTGGCCCGCCGGCTCCGGCGCCTCGGAGTGGGGCCCGAGGTCCCCGTGGGCCTCTCCATGCCGCGCTCGCCGGAGGGTGTGGCGGCCCTGCTGGCGATCTTCAAGGCCGGCGGCGTCTACCTGCCGATCGACCCCTCCTACCCCCGGGAGCGCCGTCTCTGGATGCTGGTGGACGCCGGCGTCCGGGTGCTGGTGACCACGGAGGCGCTGCGGGAGGACCTGCCGGTGCCGGAGGGCGTCGAGGTCCTCTGCGTGGACGAGCCGGGGATCGGGCTGGAGGACGCCTCCCGGGAGACCGGACCGGCGCTGCCGGAGAGCCTGGCCTACGTCGTCTACACCTCCGGCTCCACGGGGCTGCCCAAGGGCGTGGGGGTCGCGCACGCGATGGCGGCGCGCCACCTGCGGGACGCCGTGGCGGCCTTCGGCCTGGGACCCCGGGACCGCACCCTGCAGACCGCGTCCTGGAGCTTCGACGCCTCCCTCGACCAGCTCCTGTGGCCGCTGACGGCGGGCGCTTCCCTGGCCATCTGGGAAGGGGACATCGACCCGGCGGACCTGCAAGACCGGGTGCTCGGGCTGGGGATCACCATCCTCGACATGGCTCCGGCCGTCCTGCATCTCTGGACGCGGCGGACGGCGGGAGCGGGGGAGCCGGACCTGCCGGTGCGGGCGGTGCTGGTGGGCGGCGACACCCTGCCGCCGGAGGTTGTCCGCCTCTGGCCGCAGACCCCGCTACGGAACGCCCGTCTGCTCAACGGTTACGGCCCGACCGAGGCCGTGATCACGGCGACCTGGCAGGAGGCGCCGTCCGGAGCGTCACTGCCGAGCGTGCCCATCGGCTCCCCCCTGCCGGGACGGACCGCCCATGTCCTGGACGCCGGCGGCCAGCCGGTCCCGGCGGGCGTTCCCGGCGAGCTGGCGCTCGGCGGCGTCCTGGCGCGGGGGTACCTCGGCCGGCCGGACGTCACGGCGGAGAGGTTCGTCCCCGATCCTTTCGCCGATCATCCGGGGGCGCGCCTCTATCGCACGGGAGACAAGGTCCGCTGGCTCCCCACGGGCGGGCTGGAGTTCCTCGGGCGCGTCGACCAGCAGATCAAGATCCGGGGCTTCCGGATCGAGCCGGGCGAGATCGAGGCGGCGCTCGCCAGCCATCCGGCCGTGGCCCAGGCGGCCGTGGTGGCCGTGGGCGAGGAGGACCTCCGGCTGGTGGCCTTCCTGGTGCCCAGGGAGGGGGCGGAGGAGCCGGTCCCCGGTCCTGGCGAGCTGCGGATCTTCCTGAGCCGGACGCTGCCCGCGCACATGCTGCCGGCCGTCTTCGTGGAGATCCCGGCGCTGCCCCTGACGGCGTCGGCCAAGGTGGACCGGCGGGCCCTGGCCCGCAGGGCGCCGGCGCCCGAAGCCCAACGGGCCTTCGTGGCCCCCGCCACTCCCGTGGAGGAGATCCTCGCCGGCATCTGGGCCGCGGTGCTGCGGGCCGAGTGGGTGGGCGCGCAGGACGGCTTCTTCGACCTCGGCGGCCACTCGCTCCTCGCCGTGCAGGTGGTCTCCCGGATCCGAGAAGCTCTGGGTGTGGAGCTCCCCCTGCGCGTCCTCTTCGAGAGCCCGACGCTGCGGGACGTCGCCGGGGCGGTGGAAGCCGTCCGGGCCGCCGGTCAGGGCGAGGCGGCGCCGCCGCTCGTCCGCGTGCCGCGGGAAGGCGCGCTGCCGGTCTCCTTCGGCCAGCGCCGCCTCTGGTTTCTGGACCGCCTGGAGCCCGGGAGCCCCGCCTACAACGTCTCCGCCGCCCTCCGCCTCACGGGCTCCCTCGACGCCACGGCTCTGGCGCGGACCCTCGACGAGATCGTCCGCCGGCACGAGGTCCTGCGTACGACCTTCGGGGAGGAGGGCAGCGAGCCGGTGCAGGTGATCCATGCCCCGCGTCCGCTGGGCCTGGAGGTGCGGGATCTCTCCGGCCTGCCGGCGGACAGACGGGAGGCCGAGGCGCGGCGCCTGGTGCTCGCGGACCAGCGCCGGCCGTTCGATCTCGCCGCCGGCCCGCTGCTGCGGGCCTCGCTGCTGCGCCTGGAATCCGAGGAGCACGTCCTGCTCTTCGCCGTGCACCACGTCGCCAGCGACGGCTGGTCGATGGGCGTGCTGGTCCAGGAGGTCGGGACGCTCTACCGCGCTTTCGTCGCCGGGGAACCCTCGCCCTTGCCGGAGCCTCCGGTCCAGTACGCCGACTACGCCGCGTGGCAGCGGAGCTGGCTGCGCGGTGAGGTACTGCAGCAGCACGTGGCCTGGTGGCGGGAGCGCCTGGCCGGGGCGCCCGTCCTGCTGCCGCTGCCGACGGACCGGCAGCGTCCGGCCGTGCAGCGGTTCCACGGCGCCCGGCGGAGCGCCTGGCTTCCCGCCGAAGCGTCGGCGGCCCTGCGCTCGCTCGGCCGCGAGCGGGGTGCCACCCTGTTCATGACTGTGCTGGCGGCCTTCGCCGTGCTGCTGCAACGCCACTCGGGCGAGGACGACCTGGTGGTCGGCACTCCGACAGCCAACCGCGACCGGCCGGAGCTGGAGGGCCTGATCGGCTTCTTCGTCAACAGCCTGGCGTTGCGGATCGGTCTCGCGGGCGATCCGTCGTTCCCCGAGCTGCTGGGACGTGTGCGCGAGATGCTGCTGGGGGCCTACGCGCACCAGGACCTGCCGTTCGAGAAGCTGGTCGAGGAGCTGCAGCCGGAGCGCAGCCTCGCCCACTCGCCGCTGTTCCAGGTGATGCTGGTGCTGCAGGGTCAGGAGGCCGCCGGCTCCGTCCTGGAGCTGCCGGGGCTGACCCTGCGGCCCGAGGCGAGGCCGCACGAGATCTCCAAGTTCGATCTGACCCTGACGGTGGACGACACCCCTGCGGGCTTGTTCTGCCAGTGGCGGTACAACGTCGAGCTGTTCGACGCCGCGACGATCGACCGGATGGCCGAGCGCTTCCGCATCCTCGTCGAGGGGATCGCGGCGCAGCCCGACCGTCCCCTCTCCGGGCTGCCGCTCCTGGAGGACGCCGAGCGCCAGCAGCTCCTCCGCGAGTGGAGCCGGGGCGAGGCGGCCGTCCCGGGCGCGCGCCTCCTGCACGAGATGGTGGAGGAGCAGGCGGACCGGCGGCCGGAGGCCGTGGCCGTCGTCTTCGAAGAAGGTGAGCTGACCTACGGCGAGCTGGACCGCCGGGCCAACCGGCTGGCCCGCCGCTTGCGGCGGATGGGCGTCGGGCCGGAAGTGCCGGTGGGCCTTGCCGCCGAGCGGTCGCCGGAGACGGTGATCGGACTCCTGGCGATCCTCAAGGCCGGCGGCGCCTACGTGCCGATAGATCCGGCTTATCCGGCGGAGCGCGCCGCCTGGATGCGGGCCGACTCCGGGATCTCCGTGCTGCTGACTCAACAGGAGCTGCTGGCGGAGCCTGAGGAGAGCTCAGAGCGGCTGGCTCCCCTGGCCGGTCCGGACAACCTCGCCTACGTGATCTACACCTCGGGCTCGACCGGCACCCCCAAGGGCGTGCTGGTCACTCACCGCGGTCTGGACAACCTGGCCGAAGCGCAGGGCCGGCTCTTCGGGATCGAGCCGGACAGCCGCGTTCTTCAGTTCGCCTCGATGAGCTTCGACGCCTCGGTTTCGGAGATCGCGATGGCGTTCCGGGCCGGGGCGACGCTGGTGATGGCCGGTCGCCGCTCGCTGCTGCCGGGTCCCGAGCTGATCGAGCTGCTGCGGAGACCAGGGGATCACCAAGGCGACGCTGCCGCCCACGGCCCTGGCGGCGCTGCCGGAGGCGGACCTGCCGGCGCTGCGGACGATCGTGGTGGCGGGCGAGGCCTGCCCGCCTGAGCTGGCCCGCCGCTGGGCGGCCGGCCGGCGGCTGGTCAACGCCTACGGACCCACCGAGACCACCGTCTGCGCCACGGCCTGGGTCTACGACGGCGGCGACCGGCTGCCGATCGGCCGGCCGATCCCGAACATGGAGGCCTATGTCGTCGATCCCGGCGGTCATCCCGCGCCGGTGGGGGTTCCGGGCGAGTTGCTGGTGGGCGGCGTCGGCCTCGCCCGTGGCTACCGCAACCGGCCGGACCTGACGGCGGAGCGGTTCGTGCCGCATCCGTGGGGTGAGGGCGAGCGGCTCTACCGCACGGGCGACCTGGTCCGCTTCCGGGCGGACGGCGAGCTCGAGTTCCTGGGCCGCGTCGACCATCAGGTCAAGATCCGCGGCGTCCGTGTCGAGCTGGGCGAGGTGGAAGCCGCGCTGCTGGCCCAGCCCGGAGTGCGCGAGGCGGTGGCGGTGGCCCGGGAGGACGGCCTCGGACCGGCGCGGCTGGTGGCCTACGTCGCGGGCGAGGGGCTCGATGGAGCGGAGCTGCGGAACGCTCTTTCCCGTTCTCTCCCCGAGCCGCTCGTGCCGGCCGTGGTGGTCGCCCTGGAGTCGCTGCCGCTGACGCCCAACGGCAAGGTGGACCGCAAGGCCCTGCCCGCGCCCGAGGCGGCGGCGCGGACGGGACTTCGTCGCCCCGCGCACGGAGCTGGAGCGCTTCCTGGCCGGCCTCTACCAGGAGATCCTCGGCGTCGAGCGCGTGGGCGTCCACGACGACTTCTTCGCCCTGGGCGGCAACTCCATCACCGGGGCGATGTTCGTCAACCGGCTGCAGAAGGAGCTGGGCGAGATCGTCCACGTGGTGGTGATGTTCGACGCGCCCACGGTGGCGCAGCTCGCCGCCTGGGTGGTGGAGAGCTCTCCGGCCGCCGTAGCCCGGCTGTTCGGCGAGACGGTCCATGCCGAGGTCCTGACCCGGCGCGTGGACGAGGCCCGCGTCGAGGAGCTGCGCGCCCTGATCCCGCCGCTGCCGCCGCTCGCCGGACCGGTGGAGAAGAACCCGCCGGCGGTGTTCGTGCTGTCGCCGCCGCGCTCGGGCTCGACGCTGCTGCGGGTGATGCTGGGCGGCAACCCGCGCCTGTTCGCGCCGCCGGAGCTGGAGCTGCTGTCGTTCGACACGCTCGAAGAGCGGCGGGCGGCGTTCCCGGGCCGCAACAGCTTCTGGCTGGAGGGCGTGACCCGGGCGGTGATGGAGATCCGGCGCTGCACGGCCGAGGAGGCCGAAGCGTTGCTGGCGGAGCTGGAACGCGAGGGGACGGCCACCACTCGTGGTCTCTACCGCCGGATGCAGGAGTGGATCGGCGACCGCCTCCTGGTGGACAAGACGCCGTCCTACGCGCTGGACCTGTCGGTGCTGCGGCGGGCCGAGGAAACGTTCGAAGGTGCCCGCTACGTCCATCTGCTGCGCCATCCGTACGGGATGATCCGCTCCTTCGAGGAGGCGAAGCTGGAGCAGGTCTTCTTCCGGCATCCGCACTCCTTCTCGCGCCGCGAGCTGGCGGAGCTGATCTGGCTGGTGTGCCAGCGCAACATCCTGGAGTTCCTGGCCGGGATCCCGGCCGAGCGGAAGATGCTGGTCCGCTTCGAGGACCTCCTCGCATCGCCGGAGACCGAGCTGCGGTCCATCAGCCGCTTCCTGGGCGTGGAGTACCACCCGGACATGGCGGAGCCGTACAAGGAGAAGTCGGCCCGCATGACGGACGGCATCCACCAGTGGTCGCGCATGCTGGGGGACGTCAAGTTCCACCAGCACTCCGGGATCGACCGCTCCGCCGCCGAACGCTGGCGCGAGATGGCCCGCGAGGGCTTCCTGGGCGAAGTCACCTGGGGCCTGGCGGAGGAGTTGGGCTATCCCAGGGAGCAGGCGGCGCAGACCGCCAGCCAAGCCCCGGCCGCGCCGCCGCTGGTCCGCGTGCCTCGGGATCGTGACCTGCCGCTCTCGTTCGGACAGTTGCGGCTCTGGTTCCTCGATCGACTGGAGCCGGGCAGTGTCGCCTACAACGTTGCGAGCTCGGTACGTCTCGTCGGGAGCTTGAACACGCAGGCGCTGGCGGGCGCCCTGAGCGAGATCGTCCGCCGTCACGAGGTGTTGCGGACGACCTTCGCGGGCGGCGGCAAGGAGCCGGTCCAGGTCATCCATCCCTCGCGGCCTCTGGATCTGCCCCTGACGGACCTCTCCGGGCTGCCGGTGGAGGAGCGGGAGAGCGCGGTGCTGCGGCTGGCCCTGGCTGACCGCCGGACCCCGTTCGATCTCGCCCGCGGGCCGCTGCTGCGCGCCTCGCTGCTGCGGCTGGGAGAACTGGACCACGTGCTGCTCTTCTCGATGCACCACGTGGTCAGCGACGGCTGGTCCATGGGCGTGCTGGTGCGCGAGGTGAGCGTCCTCTACGGCGCCTTCCTGCGCGGCGCGGCTTCGCCGCTGCCGGAGCTGCCGGTGCAGTACGCGGACTACGCCGTCTGGCAGCGGGAATGGCTCCAGGGTGAGGCCCTGGAGGCCCAGCTCTCCTACTGGCGGGAGCTGCTGGCCGGCTCCCCGGTCCTCCAGCTCGCCACGGACCATCCTCGGACCGCCTTGCAGACCTTCCGGGGCGAGAGCGCCTCGTTCCGTCTGCCGGAGGAGACGAGCGGACGTTTGCGGGAGGTGGGCCGCCGTCTGGGCATGACGCCCTTCATGACCCTGCTCGCCGGCTTCGAGGCCCTGCTGGGCCGCTACACGGGCCAGGACGACGTGGTCGTCGGCACGACCGTGGCCAACCGCTCGCGGGCGGAGCTGGAGGATTTGATCGGCTTCTTCGTCAACACGCTGGCCCTGCGTGGAGACCTCACGGGCAATCCCGTCTACTCGGGCCTTCTGGCACGGACGCGCAAGGCGGTCCTGGGCGCTTTCGCCCATCAGGACCTGCCGTTCGAGAAGCTGGTGGCCGAGCTGCAGCCGGATCGCGACCTCTCCCGCTCTCCCGTGTTCCAGGTCGTCTTCCAGCTCCAGAACGCTCCCGCGGAGCCGGTGGAGCTGCCCGGTCTGACGCTGCGGCCGGTGGAGGCCCGGGAGCTGACGGCGAAGTTCGACCTCGTGCTCAGCGCCTTCCAGGCAGGGGAGACGTTCGCGGGACGGCTGGACTTCAACTCCGGCCTGTTCGAGCGGGCCACGGCGGAGCGGATGGTCCGGCACTACGAGACCCTGCTCGCCGGGGCCGCGGCGGACCCGTCCCGGCCGCTCTCGGAGCTGCCGCTGCTGTCGGCCGAGGAGATCCGCCAGTTGGTGACCGGAAAGCCGCTGGAGGATCTCGGCGTCGAGACCCTGCATGAGCGGTTCGCGGTCCAGGCGGCTGGGGCGCCCGAGGCCGTGGCCGTGGTCTGCGACGGCGAGCGGCTTAGCTACGGCGATCTCGACCGCCGGGCCAATCAGATCGCGAACCACCTCGTCGGCCTGGGCGTCGTTCCAGGCGATCTGGTGGGCCTGCGGATGGAGCGCTCGCTGGAAATGATGGCGGCGATCCTCGGTGTGCTGAAAGCCGGCGCGGCCTACGTGCCGCTCGATCCGGCTTATCCGGAGGAGCGGCTGGCCTACATGGTCGAGGACAGCGGCGTCTCAGGTCGTCCTGACCTCTCTGGAGGGCATCGAAGGCGACGATTCCGATCCTCACATCCCGGTCTCCGCGGATCACCCGGCCTACGTGATCTACACCTCGGGCTCGACGGGCCGGCCCAAGGGAGTGATCGTGCGCCACGGCAACGTCGCGCGCCTGTTCTCGGCCACCGACCGCTGGTTTGGCTTCGGTCCGGAGGACGTCTGGACGCTGTTCCACTCCTACGCCTTCGACTTCTCGGTGTGGGAGATCTGGGGCGCCCTGCTCTACGGCGGCCGGCTGGTGGTGGTGCCGTACTGGGTGAGCCGCTCGCCCGAGGCCTTCCACGAGCTGCTGCGCGCGGAGCGGGTGACGGTGCTGAACCAGACGCCGTCGGCGTTCCGCCAGCTTCTCTGGGCCGGAGAGGGCAAGCCGGCGGATCTCGCCCTGCGCTACGTAATCTTCGGCGGCGAGGCGCTGGAGCCGGCGTCTCTGGCGCCCTGGTTCGAGCGCTACGGGGATGAGCGTCCGCGCCTGATCAACATGTACGGCATCACCGAGACTACGGTGCATGTGACCTACCGCGAGATGAGCCGGCGGGACGTGGCGAGCGTGGTGGGCTGTCCGATCCCGGACCTCGGGGTCTATCTCGCCGATGCGTTCCTCAACCTGGCTCCCGTCGGCGTGCCCGGGGAGATCCTGGTGGGCGGCGCGGGCCTGGCGCTGGGCTATCTCAATCGACCGGAGCTGACGGCGGAGCGGTTCATCCCGAATCCGTTCGGCGAGGCGGGCTCGCGTCTGTACCGCAGCGGCGACCTGGCGCGGCGTCTGCCCGACGGCGACGTCGAATACCTGGGCCGCATCGACCACCAGGTCAAGATCCGCGGCTTCCGTATCGAGCTGGGAGAGATCGAGGCGGCCCTCGTGCGTCATCCCTCGATCCGCGAAGCGGTCGTGCTGGTCCGCGAAGACCGGCTGGTGGCCTGGGTGGCCGGGGAAGAGATCACGCTGTCGGATCTGCGCGCCTTCGCCGGGGAGAGCCTGCCGGACTACATGCTGCCGTCGGCCCTGGTGGTGCTGGACAAGCTGCCGCTGACCGCCCACGGCAAGGTGGACCGGCGGGCTCTACCGGATCCGGACGCGCCGGTCTCGTTGGGCTATGTGGCGCCGCGCACGGATCTGGAGACGTTCGTCGCGGGCTTGTTCCAGGAGGTGCTGGGGACCGAGCGGGTCGGCGTCCACGACGACTTCTTCGAGCTGGGCGGCAACTCGATCACGGGCGCGGTGCTGATCAACCGCCTCCAGCAGGAGCTGGGCCAGATCGTCCAGGTGGTGGTCATCTTCGATCACCCCACGGTCGAATCGATGGCCGCCTATCTGGAGGCCGAGCACCTGGCCGGGGTGACAGAAGCGGAACGGATCGACGAAGACAAGCTCGCCCGCTTCGCCACGCTGATCGAGCCGCTGGAGCCGATCCACCTGCCGGGCAAGAACCGGCCGGCTGTGTTCGTCCTGTCCCCGCCGCGCTCGGGCTCGACGCTGCTGCGGGTGATGCTGGGCGGTCATCCGAAGCTGTTCGCGCCGCCGGAGCTGGAGCTGCTGTCGTTCAACACCCTGCGCGAGCGCGGCGAAGCCTTCAGCGGCCGCGACAGCTTCTGGCTGGAGGGCGCCATCCGCGCCGTCATGGAGATCCGCGGCTGCGGCCCGGACGAAGCGCGCGCGATCATCGAAGGGTTTGAAGCCGAGGATCTCACCACCGCCGACTTTTACGGCCGCATCCAGGAGTGGCTGGGCGACCGCATGCTGGTGGACAAGACGCCGTCCTACGCGCTCGATCCGGCGATCCTGCGGTAGAGCGGAGGAAGCCTTCGAGGAGCCGCTGTACATCCACCTGATCCGCCATCCCGGGGGCATGATCCGCTCCTTCGTGGAGGCGAAGCTCGACCAGATCTTCTTCCGCAAGGAGCACGGCTTCTCCCGCCGCGAGCTGGCCGAGCTGATCTGGGTGGCCAGCCACAGAAACATCGAATCCTTTCTGGAAGGCGTGCCGGCCCATCGCCAGCACTGGGTGCGTTTCGAGGACCTGCTGCGCGAGCCCGAGGCGGTGCTGCGGGGGATCTGCGGCCTCCTGGGCCTGGACTACGACCCGGCCATGGCGGAGCCGTACCGGCAGGACTCCTCCCGCATGACCGACGGCCCGTACGCGGAATCCCGCATGCTGGGCGACGTCAAGTTCCACGAGCACTCCGGAGTGGACGCGGCGGTGGCGGAGCGCTGGCGCGAGGAGATCCCGGAAAGCTCGCTGGGCGAGCCGACGCGGGAAGTTGCCTCCCGCCTGGGCTACGAGATCGCGCCCGAGCCGGTCTGGAGCCCCATCGAGCGGGGAGCCTGGAGGGAAGGCGAGCCGCTGCCGATGTCCTTCGCCCAGGAGCGGCTCTGGTTCCTCGACCAGCTCGAGCCGGGGAGCCCGGTCTACAACATTCCTGTGGCCCTCCGCCTCTCCGGCTCCCTGAGCGTCCCGGCCGTGGCCAGCTCCCTGCGAGAGGTCGTCCGCCGTCACGCCGGGCTCCGCGTCCGCTTCACGAGGGAGGAGAGCCGTCCGGTCCAGATCGTGGAGCCGGCGGCGGGCTTCGCGCTGCCGGTAGTGGATCTCGTGGCTCTTCCCGCGGAAGCCGGTGAGGCGGAGGCCGCGAAACTGGCGGCGGCGGAGGCTTCGCGGTCCTTCGACCTGGCCCGCGGCCCCATGCTCAGGGCGACCTTGCTGCGGTTGGGACGCGGAGGAACACGCCCTGCTGCTGAACATGCACCACATCGCCAGCGACGGTTGGTCCATGGGCGTGCTGGTGCGGGAGATCGCCGCGCTCTATCCGGCCCTGGCTGAAGGCCGTCCGCCTCTCCTGCCCGAGTTGCCGGCGCAGTACCCCGACTACGCTTTCTGGCAGCGCGAGACGCTCCAGGGCGAGAGGCTGGAGCGGGAGATCGCGTACTGGCGCGGCCGGCTGGCCGGACATGCCGCCCCTGGATCTGCTCACGGACAAGCAGCGCCCGGCCTTGCAGACCTCCCGCGGCGCCAACCGTATGTTCCTGGTGCCTCAGGATCTGGCCGAAGCTTTCGCCGCTCTCGGCCGGAGTCAGGGCGCGACGCTCTTCATGTCGGCCTTCGCGGCCTTCGCGGCCCTGCTCCGGCGCACGGCGGCCCAGGAGGACTTCGGCATCGGCACTCCCGTCGCCGGCCGCAACCGTGCCGAGCTCGAAGGGCTGATCGGGTTCTTCGTCAACACCCTGGTGCTGCGTGCGGACGGCTCCGGAGACCCCGGATTCCGCGAGTGGCTGGGCCGGGTGCGGGAGACGGCCCTCGGCGCCTTCGCGCATCAGGAGCTGCCGTTCGAGCGGGTGGTGGAGGAGGTGCAGCCGCGGCGGGACCTTTCCCGGCCGCCGCTGTTCCAGGTGATGTTCTCCACCCAGAGCGCGCCTGACAGCTCGCCGCAGTTCCCCGGCCTGACCTTGCGGCCCTTCTCCTCCGGAATGGCGACGGCGAAGTTCGAGCTGACCTTCTCGCTGACGGAGACCGGCGATGGCCTGGTGGGCGGGATCGAATTCAATACGGACCTCTTCGACGCCTCGACGATCGATCGCCTGGCGCAGCGGTTTACGGTGCTGCTGCGGGGGGCGGTGGACGATCCCGGCCGACGGCTTTCGGAGCTGCCGCTGCTCACTCCGGAAGAGGCCGGGCAGCTCGCCGGCTGGAGCCAGGGCCCGGAGATGGTCTTCGAGTCGCGGTGCGTCCACGAGCTGATCGAAGACTGGACCGATCTGAACCCTGAGGAGGTCGCGGTGGTGTCCGGGAGCGAGTCCCTGACCCGGGGGGAGTTGGAGGCCCGAGCCAATCGTCTGGCCCGTCGGCTGCGGAGCCTGGGCGTGGGGCCCGAAGTCCGGGTGGCCCTGTCGCTGCCGCGCTCGCCCGAAGGGGTCGTGGCGATCCTCGCGATCCTGAAAGTCCGGAGGCGTCTACGTGCCCTCGATCCCTCCTATCCGCTGGATCGCCGGACCTGGATGCTGGACGATTCCGGCGCCCGCGTCCTGGTGACCCGGGAATCGCTGCGGGCCGACCTGCCGGTGCCGGACGGCGTGGCGGTCCTCGAACCCGACGCCTGGGACGAGGACGCCTCGCGGCCGGCGGGCTGGACGGTCGCCGGAGAGTCTGGCCTACGTGATCTACACCTCGGGCTCCACCGGCCTGCCGAAGGGGGTGGGAGTCGACCACGCGATGGCGACCCATCACCTCCGGGAAGTCGGCGCGGCCTACGGTGTCGGCCCAGGTGTCCGGGTCTTGCAGACGGCGGCCTGGAGCTTCGACGTCTCGATCGACCAGATCCTGGGGACCCTGGCGGCCGGCGGCTCGTTGGCGCTGTGGGAGGGAGATCTTGATCCGGCTGGCTTGCGGAGCCAGGTGGCTGCCCTCGGGGTGAGCTTCCTCGACCTGCCGCCGGCTTTCCTGCAGCTCTGGACGCGGCAGACTGCGGGGTCGGGAGAGCCGGACCTCCCCATCCGGGCCGTCCTGTCGGGCGGCGAGGCGCTGTCGCCCGAAGTGGCCCGTCTCTGGCCGGAGACCCCGCTGCGCAACGCCCGCCTGCTCAACGGCTACGGCCCGACGGAGGCCGTAGTCGGGAGCGACCTTGCAGGTGGTGCCGGCCGGCGTTTGTCGCTGCCCACGGTGCCCATCGGCGGACCGCTGCCGGGGCGTACCAGCCCATGTGCTGGAGGCGAATGGTCAGCCGGCGCCGACGGGCGTGCCCGGCGAGCTGCTCCTGGGCGGCATCCTGGCCCGGGCCTACCTGGGCCGGCCGGACGTGACGGCGGAGAAATTCGTCCCCGATCCGTTCGTCGGCGGAGCCGGGAGCGCGGCTCTACCGCACGGGAGACAAGGTGCGCTGGCTGGCCTCGGGCGCGCTGGAGTTCCTGGGCCGCATCGACCAGCAAGTGAAGATCCGCGGCTTCCGTATCGAGCCGGGGGAGATCGAGGCGGCCTTGACCACCCATCCGGCGGTGGCGCAGGCGGCCGTAGTGGCCGTGGGCGAGGAGGATCGCCGTCTGGTGGCCTTCCTGGTGCCTCGCGATGGCGAAGTCCCCGGGAGCGGCGAATTGCGGACCTTCCTGGGCCGCACGCTGCCGGCCCACATGGTGCCGTCCGCCTTTGTGGGATCCTGCGGTCCTGCCCCTGACGCCGGCGGCCAAGGTGGATCGCCGGGCTCTGGTCGCTTATGGCGCCGTCCCGGAGGCCGGGAGGACCTACGCGGCGCCGTCCACTCCGATGGAAGAGATCCTGGCCGGCGTCTGGGCCGCGGTGCTGCGCGTCGAGCAGCGTGGGAGCCTACGACGACTTCTTCGAGCTGGGCGGCCACTCGCTGCTGGCCACGCAGGTGCAGTCGCGGGTACGCGAGGCGCTGGGCGTCGAGCTGCCCCTGCGCAAGATGTTCGAGGCGCCTACGGTCGCCGCCCTGGCCCTGGAGGTCGAGGCCCTGCGCAAGGGCGTGCAGGCGCCGCGCCATCGAGCGCGTTTCGCGCGAGGGCGACCTGCCGCTCTCCTTCGCCCAGGAGCGGCTCTGGTTCCTCGCCCAGCTCCAGCCGGAGTCGGCGGCATACAACGTCCGCTCCTCGCTGCGGCTGGAGGGCCGGCTCGACGTCGCCGCCCTCCAGGCGACCCTGCGGGAGATCGTCCGGCGCCACGAGGCCCTGCGGACATCCTTCGAGGTCCGCTCCGGCCGCCCGGTCCAGGTGGTCGCTCCCGAGGTGGGAGTTGTCCCTGCCAGTCGTCGACCTGGCCGGACTCGGCATGGAGCAACGGGAGGCGGAGCTGGAGGCTCTCGCGGTGGAGGAGGGGCTCCGGCCCTTCGACCTGCGCCGGACGCCGCTGCTGCGGGCCGCGCTGGTGCGCGTCGCGGCCGAAGAACACGTGCTGCTGCTGACGCTCCACCACATCGCCTCGGACGGCTGGTCCGGAGGCGTGCTGGTGCGCGAGATGGCGGTGCTCTACCAGGCCTTCTCTGAAAGGCAGCCCTCGCCGTTGCCGGAGCTGCCGGTACAGTACGCGGACTACGCGGTCTGGCAGCGCGGCTGGTTGCAGGGCGAGGTCCTGGCGGCAGAGCTCGCCTGGTGGCGGGACCTCCTGGCCGGGGCTCCCGTGCTCCAGCTCTCCACCGATCGGCCCCGCACGGCACTTCAGGGCTTCCGCGGAGCCGTCAGCTCCCTGGCCTTGAGCGAGCCGGCGAGCGAGGCCGTGCGGGCTCTGGGCCGGCGGGGGAACGCGACGCCGTTCATGGTGCTGCTGGCCGGCTTCGAGGCGCTGCTGAGCCGCTACACGGGCCAGGACGACCTGGTCGTCGGCACCACGATCGCCAACCGCACGCGCCGCGAGCTCGAAGGGCTGATCGGCTTCTTCGTCAACAGCCTGGCGCTGCGGGCGGACCTCTCGGGGGCGCCGTCCTTCGCGGATCTGGTCTCGCGGGCGCGGGAGACGGCATTGGGGGCCTACGCGCACCAGGACGTGCCGTTCGAGAAGCTGGTGGCGGAGCTCCAGCCGGAGCGGGACCTCTCGCGCTCGCCGCTGTTCCAGGTCCTCTTCCAGCTCCAGAACGCGCCCATGGAGCCGGTGGAGCTGCCGGGCGGCTTCGCGATCAAGCCCGCGCCGGGCGGCGGCTCGCAGACGGCGAAGTTCGACCTGGTGGGCAACCTCTGGCAGGACGGAGCGGTCTTCCGGGGTCTGCTGCGCTACGACGCGGACCTGTTCGAGGCGGCCACCATGGAGCGGATGGCGCGGCACTTCGAGACCCTGATGGCGGGGGCCGCGGCGGCTCCGTCCCAGCTCCTCTCGGAGCTGCCGCTGCTGTCGGACGAGGAGATCCGCCAGCTCGTGACGGGCACGCCGCTGGAGGCTCTCGGCGCCGAGGTCCTGCACGAGCGCTTCGCGGTCCAGGCGGCCCGCGCTCCGGAAGCCATGGCGGTGGTCTGCGACGGCGGGAGTCTGACCTACGGCGATCTCGACCGCCGGGCCAACCAGGTCGCGAATCACCTGCGTCGGTCACGGCGTCGTTCCAGGCGATCTGGTGGGGCTGCGGATGGAGCGCTCGCTGGAGATGGTGGCGGCGATCCTGGGCGTGCTCAAAGCGGGCGCGGCCTACGTGCCGCTCGATCCGGCGTATCCGGAGGAGCGGCTGGCCTACATGATCGAGGACAGCGGGGTCCAGGTCGTCCTGACCTCTCTGGAAGCGCATCGCAGGCGAGGTCTCCGATCCTCGGGTCCCGGTCACGGCGGATCATCCGGCGTACGTGATCTACACCTCGGGCTCGACGGGACGGCCCAAGGGTGTGGTGGTTCGCCACGGCAACGTCGCGCGCCTGTTCTCGGCCACCGACCGCTGGTTTGGCTTCGGTCCGGAGGACGTCTGGACGCTGTTCCATTCCTACGCCTTCGACTTCTCGGTGTGGGAGCTCTGGGGCGCGTTGCTCTACGGCGGCCGGCTGGTGGTGGTGCCGTACTGGGTGAGCCGCTCGCCCGAGGCCTTCCACGAGTTGCTGCGCGCGGAGCGGGTGACGGTGCTCAATCAGACGCCGTCGGCGTTCCGTCAGCTCCTCTGGGCCGGAGAGGGCAAGCCGGCGGACCTGGCTCTGCGCTACGTGATCTTCGGCGGCGAGGCGCTGGAGCCGGTATCGCTCGCTCCCTGGTTCGAGCGGTACGGAGATGAGCGTCCGCGCCTGATCAACATGTACGGCATCACCGAAACCACGGTGCACGTCACGTATCGAGAGATCCGCAAGGAGGATACGGCGAGCGCGGTAGGCTGCCCGATCCCGGACCTCGGGGTCTATCTCGTGGATCCATCGCTCAATCTGGTTCCCCTGGGCGTGCCGGGGGAGATCCTGGTGGGCGGCGCGGGCCTCGCCTTGGGCTACCTGAATCGTCCGGAGTTGACGGCGGAGCGGTTCATCCCCAACCCGTTCGGCGAGCCGGGCTCTCGCCTCTACCGCAGCGGTGACCTGGCACGGCGGCTGCCGGACGGCGACCTCGAATACCTGGGCCGCATCGATCACCAGGTCAAGATCCGCGGCTTCCGCATCGAGCTGGGGGAGATCGAGGCGGCCGTCGCGCGCCACCCCTCCGTGCGTGAAGCGGTGGTGCTGGTGCGCGACGAGCGCCTGGTCGCCTGGGTGGTCGGGGAAGAGATCACGCTGTCGGACCTGCGGGCCTTCGTGGGCGCGAGCCTGCCGGATTACATGCTGCCGTCGGCACTGGCGGTGCTGGACAAGCTGCCGCTGACCGCCAACGGCAAGGTGGATCGTAGGGCCTTGCCCGATCCCGACGCGCCGGTCTCGGTGGGCTATGCGGCGCCGCGTACGGATCTGGAGAAGTTCGTGGCGGGCCTGTTCCAGGAGGCGCTGGGGCTCGAACGCGTCGGCGTCCACGACGACTTCTTCGAGCTGGGCGGCAACTCGATCACCGGCGCGGTGCTGATCAACCGCCTCCAGCAGGAGCTGGGCCAGATCGTCCAGGTGGTGGTGATCTTCGACCATCCTACGGTCGAATCCATGGCCTCCTATCTGGAGGCCGAGCACCTGGCGACGGCGCAACAGGCGGAGAGGATCGACGAAGACAAGCTCGCCCGCTTCGCCACGCTGATCGAACCCCTGGCGCCGATCCACCTGCCGCGCAAGAACTCGGCCGGCCGTGTTCGTCCTGTCGCCGCCGCGCTCGGGCTCGACGCTGCTGCGCGTGATGCTGGGCGGCCACCCGAAGCTGTTCGCGCCGCCGGAGCTGGAGCTGCTGTCGTTCAACACCCTGCGCGAGCGCGGCGAGGCCTTCAGCGGCCGCGACAGCTTCTGGCTCGAAGGCGCCATCCGCGCCGTCATGGAGATCCGCGGCTGCGACCCGGACGAAGCGCGGTCGATCATCGAAGAGCTGCGAGGCGGAAGACCTGACCACCGCCGCTTTCTACGGCCGCCTGCAGGAGTGGCTGGGGGATCGTGTCCTGGTGGACAAGACGCCGTCTTACGCGCTCGATCCGGCGATCCTCAGGAGAGCCGAGGAGGCCTTCGAGGAGCCGCTCTACATCCACCTGATCCGCCATCCCGGGGGCATGATCCGCTCCTTCGTGGAGGCCAAGCTCGACCAGATCTTCTTCCGCAAGGAGCACGGCTTCTCGCGGCGCGAGCTGGCCGAGCTGATCTGGGTGGCCAGCCACAGGAACATCGAGTCGTTCCTGGCAGGCGTTCCGGCCCGACCGCCAGCACTGGGTGCGCTTCGAGGACCTGCTGCGCGAGCCCGAGGCGGTGCTGCGGGGGATCTGCGGCTTCCTGGGCCTGGACTACGACCCGGCCATGGCGGAGCCGTACCGGCAGGACTCCTCCCGCATGACGGACGGCCCGTACGCGGAGTCCCGCATGCTGGGCGACGTCAAGTTCCACGAGCACTCCGGGGTGGACGCGGCGGTGGCGGAGCGCTGGCGCGAGGAGATCCCCGAGTCCTCGCTGGGCGAGCCGACGCGGGAGGTCGCGTCCCGCCTGGGCTACGAGATCGCTCCGGAGCCCGCGTGGAGCCTCATCGAGCGGGGGACCTGGACGGAAGGCGAGCCGCTGCCGCTCTCCTTCGCCCAGGAGCGGCTCTGGTTCCTGGACCAGCTCGATCCCGGCAGCGCCGCTCTACAACATCCCCGTCGCCCTGCAGCCTCGACGGCCGGCTCGACGTCGCCGCTCTCCGCGGCGACGCTGGCGGAGGTCGTGCGCCGCCACGCGGTGCTGCGCACCCGCTTCGCGAGCACCGGCGGCTCGCCCGTCGCAGGTGGTCGCGAACCGTCCGCCGGCTTCCCGCTGCCGGTCGTGGACCTCGGCGGCCTTGCCGCCGGACCGCCGTGAGACCGAGCTGTCCGCCGCGTAGCCGAGGAGGCGCGCAGCCCTTCGATCTCGCGCGCGGGCCGCTGCTGCGCGCGCTGCTCCTGCGGCTCGCGCCCGAGGAGCACGCCCTGGTCGTGGTCGCATGCACCACATCGTCAGCGACGGCTGGTCCATGGGCGTGCTGGTGCGGGAGCTGGCGGCTCTCTATCCGGCCTTCCCGCGCGGGCCGCCCGTCGCCGCTCGCCGGAGCTGCCGCTCCAGTACGCCGACTTCGCCGTCTGGCAGCGCGGCTGGCTCACGGGCGAGGTCTGGAGCGGCGAGATCGCCTACTGGCGCGAGCGCCTGGCCGGCGCGCCGGCCGCTGGAGCTGCCCACGGACCGGCCGCGCCGGCCGGTGCAGACCTCGCGCGGCGCGCAGCTGTCCCGGTGCGCTGCCGGCCGGAGCCTGGCGGCGGCCCTCGCCGCGCTCGGCCGGCGCCGAGGGGCCACCCTCTTCATGGCCCTCCTCGCCGTGCTTCGCAGGCGCTGCTCCAGCGCTACTCCGGCCAGGACGACCTCGCTCGTCGGCACGCCCGGTCGCCGGCCGCAGCCGGCGCCGAGCTCGAGGGGCTGATCGGGTTCTTCGTCAACACCCTGGTCCTGCGCGCCGACTCGCGGGCGATCCGACCTTCCGCGAGCTGCTGGGCGGGTGCGCGGAGACGGCCCTCGGCGCCTACGCCCACCAGGACGCTGCCCTTCGAGAAGGCTGGTGGAGGAGCTGCAGCCGCGAGCGCGACCTCGCCGCATCGCCGCTCTTCCAGGTGATGTTCGCGCTCCAGAACGCCGCGCCGCGCGGCAGCTCGGAGCTGCCGGGGCTGACGCCTGCGCGCCGCTCGACCCGCGGACGACCGGCCAAGTTCGACCTGACGCTCTACTCTGGCCGAGAGCGCGGCGGGGCTGCCGGCGGCGCTGCGAGTACAACACCGACCTGTTCGACGCCGCGCCACGGTCGACCGGCTGGCGCGGCCGCTTCGAGGCTCCTGCTGCGACGGCGGTCGCCGCCGCTCCCGGCCGGCCGCCTCTCCGATCTGCCGCTGCTCGACGCGGCCGAGCGCGCAGCAGCTCGCTGGCGACTGGAACGACACCGGCGCCGGCGTATCCGCGCGAGGCGACCGTCCCGAGCTGTTCGCGGCGCCAGGCCGCGCGGACGCCGGGCGCCGCCGGCTCTGGATCGGCGGCGAGGTCCTGACCTACGGCGAGCTCGACCGCGCGGGCCGAACCGGCTGGCGCGCCATCTGCGCAGGCTCGGGCGTGGCGCCGGGGCGCCGGGTGGGCGTCTGCCTCGAGCGCTCGCCGGAGCTGATCGTCGGCCTGCTCGGCGATGCTCAAGGCCGGCGGCGCCTACGTGCCGCTCGATCCCGCCTACCCGGCGGAGCGCCTGGCCTGCGATGCTGGAGGACTCCGGCGCGTGCCGGTGGTGCTGACCCGGACGGAGCTGGCGCTGGCAGAGCGCCGGCGCCGAGCGCGGACGACGTCCCCGGCCGTCCGAGAGCTGAGCGCCGGACGAGCCTCGCCTACGTGATCTACACCTCGGGCTCGACCGGCCGGCCCAAGGGGGTCGGCGATCCCGCACGCGGCGCCGTCGCGCGGCTGGTCTGCGAGACGCGACTACGTCTCGCCTGGGCCCGGCCGAGCGGATCGCCCAGCGTCCTCGAACGTCTCCTTCGACGCGTCGACGTTCGAGATCTGGGGCGCGCTGCTGCACGGCGGCCGCGCTGGTGGTCATCGCCGCGCGACGTGGCGCTGTCGCCCGCGCGCTTCGCTGGCGCGAGCTGCGAGCGCGAGCGGATCACGTCGCTCTTCCTGCACCACGGCCCTGTTCAACCAGATGGCGCGCGGAGGCGCCGGACGGCGTTCGCGCGGCCTGCGCGACCTGCTGGTCGGCGGCGAGGCCGTCGATCCGCGCCGGATGCGGCGCGGTCCTGGCGGCCGGCGCGCCCGGAGCGGCTGCTCAACGGCTACGGCCCGACCGAGAGCACGACCTTCGCCATCTGGCGCCTGGTCGACGCGGTCCGGACGGGGCGGCGACGGTGCCGATCGGCCGGCCGCTCGCCAACACCGCGGCTCTACGTGCTCGACGCCGGCCTGCGGCCGGTCGCCGGTGGGCGTGCCCGGCGAGCTCTACCTCGGCGGCGACGGCCTGGCCCGCGGCTACCTGGCGGCGGCCGGACCTGACCGCCGAGCGCTTCGTGCCCGATCCCGTTCGGCGAGGCCGGGCGCGCGCCTCTACCGCACGGGCGACCTGGCGCGCTGGCTGCCGGACGGCGCGCCTCGAGTTCCTCGGCCGCATCGACCACAGGTCAAGGTCCGCGGCTTCCGCATCGAGCCGGGCGAGATCGAGGCCGCGCTGCGTCGGCCATCCGGGCGTGCGCGGCGGCGGTGGTCGTGGCGCGCGAGGACGCGCCCGGCGACCGGCGTCTGGTCGGCCTACGTCGTCGGCGCACGGCCGAGGCCGGCGCGGAGCTGCGCGCGCGTTCCTGGCGCGAGCGGCTGCCGGACTACATGGTGCCGTCGGCCTTCGTGCCTGCTGGAGCCCTGCCGCTGACGCCCAACGGCAAGGTGGACCGCCGGGCCCTGCCGGCGCCGTCGCGCGCGCGAGCCGGCGGCGGCGAGACTGCCGTGGCGCCGCGCACGCCGGTCGAGGAGATGCTGGCCGGCATCTGGGCCGAGCTGCTGGGCGTCGACCGGCGTCGGCGTCGCACGACGACTTCTTCGACCTCGGCGGCCACTCGCTGCTGGCCACCCAGCTCGTCTCGCGCGTGCGCGCCGCCTTCGGCGTCGAGCTGCCGCTGCGCGCGCTGTTCGAGGCGCCCGACTCTTGGCCGCGCTGGCGGCGGAGATCGTGGAGGCGCGCCGCTCGCAGGCGGGGCTGGCGGTCCCGCCGCGTGCGTGCCCGTGCCGCGAGACGGCCGGCTGCCGCTCTCCTTCGCCCAGGAGCGGCTGTGGTTCCTCGACCAGCTCGAGCCGGGCACGCCCGCCTACAACATCCCGTCGCTCGCTGCGTCTGCGCGGGCGCTCTCGACGTCGCCGACCTCTGCGAACGCGGCCTTGAGCGAGGTCGTCCGGCGGCACGAGGCCCTGCGCACCACCTTCCGGCGCGAGGACGGCGCGCCCGTCCAGGAGATCCGCCCGGCGCTGGTCCTGCCGCTGCCGATCGCTCGACCTGCCGGCGCTGCCGGAGGCGGAGCGGGAGGCCGAGGCGGAGCGGCTCGACGCCACGAGGCGCGGCGGCCGTTCGACCTGGCCCGCGGGCCGCTGCTGCGCGTGACGCTCCTGCGGCTGGGCGAGCGAGGACGCATCTGTGCCTGCTCCAGGTCCATGCACCACATCGTCTCCGACGGCTGGTCGATGGGCGTGCTGGTGCGCGAGCTGGCGCGCGCTCTACGGCGCGCTCTCCGCGGGCGAGCCGTCGCCGCTGCCGGAGCTGCCGGTCCAGTACGCCGACTTCGCGGCCTGGCAGCGCGGCTGGCTGCCGGCGAGCGGCTCTGCGCCGGGCAGACTCGCCTACTGGCGCGAGCGTCTGGCCGGCGCGCCGCCGTCGCTGGAGCTGCCCACCGACCGGCCGCGGCCGGCGGTGCAGACCTTCCGCGGCGCGGCGGTGTCGCTACGGCTCTCCGACGGAGCTGTCGGCGGGCCTGCGCGGCCCTCGGCCCGGCGGGAGGGCGCGACGCTGTTCATGACCCTGCTGGCGGCGTTCGACGCTGCTGCTGTCGCGCCTGCAGCGGCCAGGACGACGTCGCTCGTGGGCTCGCCGATCGCCGGCCGCAACCGGCCGGAGATCGAGGGGCTGATCGGCTGCTTCCTCAACACGCTCGTGCTGCGCGACCGACCTGTCGGGCGATCCCGACCTTCCGCGAGCTGCTCGGCGCGGGTGCGGGAGGCCACGCTGGGCGCCTACGCGCACCAGGACCTGCCGTTCGAGAGGCTGGTCGAGGAGCTGCGGCCCGAGCGCGACCTCTCGCGCACGCCGCTGTTCCAGGTCTTCCTCAACATGCTGAACGCTCCCGCCGGGCGAGCTCGGGCTGCCGGGCCTGGAGCTGCGGCGAGGGCTCGGCCGGCTCGGCGCCGTCGAAGTTCGACCTGACCCTCTACCCTCCGAGGGCGGAGGCAGCGTCGCCTTCAACCTGGTCTACAACGCCGACCTGTTCGACGGGCGCCCGGATCGCCGAGCTGCTGCGCCAGCTCGAGCGCTCCTGGCCCAGGCGGTGGCGGATCCCGAGCGGCGCCGTCGAGCGCGTTCTCCCTGCGTGACTGCGGAGGCCGCCGCCGTGCTGCCCGATCCCGCGGCGCTCCTTGCGCGACGCGTGGCACGGCGCCGGTCCACGAGCTGTTCGCGGCAGCGGGCGCGCGCTGCCATCCCGGCGAGCCCGCCGTCGTGGGGCCGGCGGAGACCTGGACCTACGGCGAGCTGGACGAGGCGACGGACCGGCTCGCCGCCGGCCTCCAGGCCCAGGGGATGGGCAAGGGCGACCGGGTCGCGGTCTACGCCCACCGCAGTCCGCGCCGCTCGTCGCGGCGGTGCTGGGAGTGCTCAAGGCGGGCGCCGCCTTCGTCATCCTCGATCCCGCCTATCCGGCGGCGCGGCTCGCCGACATCGTCCGCCTGGCCGGGAGCCGGGGCCTCGTGAGGCTCGCGGTGGCGGGCGCGCTGCCCCCGGATCTGGCCGGCCTGCCGGAGATCGTGCTGCCCACGGGTGGTCCGGCGGCGGTCCTGCGCGGCGCTGCCCGCGGGCGAGCCCTCGGCGGTCGAGCTGGGAGCGGACGACCTGGCCTATGTGGCCTTCACCTCCGGCTCTACCGGCGTGCCCAAGGGCATCCTGGGTCCGCACGGCGGCCTGTCGCACTTCCTGCCCTGGATGTGCGAGCGGTTCGGCCTGAGCGAACAGGGCCGCTTCAGCCTGCTGTCGGGCCTGTCGCACGATCCTTTGCAGCGGGACATCTTCACCGCCCTGTATCTGGGGGCCACGATCTGCGTGCCGGCTCCGGACGACATCGCCCCGGCGCGGCTGGCCTCCTGGATGGCCCGCGAGGGGGTGACGATGTCCAACCTGACGCCGGCCATGGCGCAGATCCTGACCGAGCTGGCGGGCGAGTCGCTCTCCCTGCCGGAGCTGCGCTGCGCGATGCTGGTCGGCGACGTGCTGACCCGGCGCGACCTGGCGCGGTTGCGGGGCTTGGCGCCTGAGGCGCGGCTCGTCAACCTCTACGGCGCCACCGAGACGCAGCGCGCGTTGAGCTATCACGAGGCGAGCGAAGCGGAGATCGCCGGCAAGGGCAGGATCCGTCAGGTCCTGCCGCTGGGCCGGGGGATGGAAGGCTGCCAGCTCGTGGTGCTGAACCGCGGGGGTGAGCCGGTGGGCATCGGTGAAATCGGGGAGATCTGCATCCGCAGCCCGCACCTGGCCCTGGGCTACCTGGACGATCCGGAGCTGACGCGCGAGCGCTTCCTGCCGAACCCGTTCGGAGCGGGCGACCGGATCTACCGCACGGGCGACCTGGGCCGCTACCTGCCGGACGGCGAGGTGGAGTTCGTGGCGCGGGCCGACAATCAGGTTAAAATCCGCGGCTTCCGGATCGAGCTCGGAGAGATCGAATCGGCGTTGACCCGCCATCCGGCGGTGCGGGAGGCGGTGGTCGTCGCCCGCGCCGACCGCGCGGGTGAGAAGCGGCTGGTGGCTTATGTGGTCCCGCGCGACGGCGCGGCCCCGGCCACCAGCGAGCTCCAGGACTTCCTCCTCGGAGGGCTGCCGGAGTACATGGTGCCTCCGGCCTGGGTCGTCCTGGAGAAGCTGCCGGTGACGCCCAACGGCAAGGTGGACCGCCGCGCGCTGCCCGAGCCGGAGTCGGCCCGGCCCGATCTCTCGATCTCCTACGTGGCCCCCCGTAACGAGGTGGAGCAGGTGATCGCCGAGATCTGGCAGGAGGTCCTCCAGATCGAGCAGGTGGGGGTCCATGACAAGTTCTTCCACCTCGGTGGACATTCGATGCTCCTGGTCCGGGTCCACGCCCGGCTGCGGGAGCGGTTCGCACAGGAGTTGTCGATGATGGATCTGTTCAGGTATCCCGACATCAGCTCCCTGGCTCAGCGCCTGGCGGGCGGTGTCGCGCCCTCCGCCGCGGCGGCGGAGGAGGGGCGCGCCAGCGAGATGGAGCTCGGCAAGGCGCGGCGCCGGCAGCGGCTGGAGAAGAGCCGCGGGACCACCGGAGGTGAGCGATGAGCGAGCGCACCGGGCTCGAGATCGCGATCATCGGTCTCGCCGGCCGTTTCCCCGGCGCCGCTGGCGTCGAGGAGCTCTGGGAGAACCTGATCCGCGGCGTGGAGTCCATCTCCCGCCTCACCGACGAGGAGCTGGCGGCCGCGGGCGTCTCTCCGGCGGTCCTCGCCAACCCGCGCTACGTCAAGGCGGCACCGGTGATCGGTGGGGCCGACCTGCTCGACGCCGAATTCTTCGGCCTCACCCCCCGGGAAGCCGAATTCATCGACCCGCAGCACCGCCTGTTCCTGGAGTGCTCCTGGGAGGCCCTGGAGTCGGCGGGCTACGCCCCCGGGACCTTCAGCCGGCCTGTGGGCGTCTACGCCGGCGTGAGCTTCAGCACGTACACGCTGCTCAACGCCGCTTCCACCCGCGACCGCCTGGAGACCGTGGGGGGATTGCTGGGAGCCGACAAGGACCACCTGACGACGCTGATCTCCTGGAAGCTCGACCTGGAAGGCCCCAGCCTGGCCGTCCAGACCGCCTGTTCGACCTCCCTGGTGGCCGTGCACCTGGCGGCCCAGGCCCTGCTCAACGGCGAGTGCGACATGGCGCTGGCCGGAGGGGTGGCGATCCGCTTCCCGCAGGAGCACGGCTATCCCTATATCGAAGGCGGCATGGGGTCGCCCGACGGCCACTGCCGCTCCTTCGACGCCGGCGCCCGCGGCACGGTCTTCGGCAACGGCATGGGCGTGGTCGTCCTCAAGCGCCTGGAGGACGCCCTGGCTGACGGCGACACCATCCGTGCCGTGATCAAGGGCTCGGCCATCAACAACGACGGCGGCAGGCGCATGGCCTACACCGCCCCCCGCCTGGAGGGGCAGAGCCGGGTCGTCAGGGCCGCCCAGATCATGGCCGAGGTGGAGCCGGAAACGATCGGCTTCGTCGAGGGCCATGGCACCGCCACCCCTCTGGGAGACTCGATCGAGGTCGGGGCCCTGACGGAGGCCTTCCGCGCCCGGACGGACCGCAAGGGCTATTGCGCCCTGGGCTCGGTGAAGAGCAACGTCGGACACCTGAACACGGCGGCCGGGGTCGCGGGCCTCATCAAAGCCGTGCTCGCCCTGGAGCGCCGGATCATCCCACCGACCCTGCACTTCCAACGGCCCAACCCGGAGGTCGACTTCGCTGCGACGCCGTTCTTCGTCAACACGGAGACTCTCGCCTGGGATGGAGGAGGCAACGCGCCGCGACGGGCGGCCGTCCACTCCTTCGGCATGGGGGGCACGAACGCCCACGTAATCCTGGAGGAAGCGCCAGAGCCCCTGCCGGTCGCCTCCTCGCGGCCGGTTCAGCTCCTGGTCCTCTCCGCTCGGAACGCGCCGGCCCTGGACGCGGCCGCGGAGCGGCTGGCCGCCCATCTCGAAACCCATCCGGAGCAGGATCTCGGGGACGTGGCCTACACCCTCCAGGTAGGCCGTCGCGCCTTCCGTCACCGCAGGATCGTCCTCGCGGGTTCCCGGGAGGAGGCCGTGGCGGCTCTGCGGGGCGGGGGAGACCATCTGGCCGCCGCCTCCGATGAGGCGGAGGCGCTGGCGGCCCTGGGACGGCGCTGGCTCGCGGGGGAGGACGTCGACTGGCAGGCGGTCCATGGCGACGAGCGCCGGCGCCGGGTGCCGCTCCCCACCTATCCCTTCCAGCGCCGGCGGTATTGGCTCGATCCCGGCCCGGGCGGCCCGCGGATCCAGGAGCCCGTGGAGCGGGCGGTGGAGGCCCCCGTCCCCGTGACCACCTACCACCCGCGCCCCACCGAAATGAAGACGGCGTACGTGGCCCCCGCGACCGCCCGAGAGGAGGCGGTCGCCGCCATCTGGCGCGATCTCTTCGGGATCGCCGAGATCGGCGTCCACGACGACTTCTTCGAGCTCGGCGGCCACTCCGTCCTGGCCACTCGTCTGGCCTCCCGGCTTCGCGACAACCTGGGCGTGGAGGTGCCGCTGCGCGAGGTGCTGGAGAAGCCGACCGTGGCGGCGCTGGCCGCCGCGATCGAAGCGCGGGAGAAGACCGCGGAGGGCCCGCCGGCGCCGCCTCTGACGCCGACCCCTCACAAAGGAGAGGTCCCGCTTTCCTTCGCCCAGGAGAGGCTGTGGTTCCTCGAGCAACTGAGGCCGGGCACTCCGTTCTACAACATGGCGGTGGGCCTGCGCCTGACCGGAGATCTGCGGGTCGGGACCATCCGGGCCGCCTTGCGGGAAGTCGTGAGGCGGCATGCCACGTTGCGGACCGGATTCGCGATCCGGCAGGGGACGCCCGCGCAGGTAATCGAGCCGTTCCTCCCGTTCGAGGTGCCGGTCCTGGACCTGAGCGGTCTGCCAGCCGCCGAGCGGGAGATCCAAGCGGTGGAGATGGCGGCCCGTCACACCCGCGAGCCGTTCGACCTCGCGCGGCCGCCGCTGCTGCGGGTGAGCCTTCTGCGGCTGGGCGAAACCGAGCACATCCTGCTCCTGGCGATGCATCACATCGTCTCGGACGGCTGGTCGATGGGCGTGCTGACGTCGGAGGTCACGCGGCTCTACGGCGCCTTCCTGGAGGGCGGCGCTTCGCCGCTGCCGGAGCTGCCGGTCCAGTACGCGGATTACGCGGTCTGGCAGCGCGGGTGGCTCCAGGGCGAGGCTCTGGAAGCGCAGCTCGGCTGGTGGCGGGAGCGTCTGGCGGGCGCGCCGGCCGTCCTCGACCTGCCCGTCGACCGGCCGCGGACGGCGCTCCGCAGGCAGCGGGGCGGCACGGTCTCTTCCTCGGCGCCGGCCGAAGTCCTGGGCGGCCTGCGGGAGCTCGGCCAGCGCGCCGGCGCCACGCCGTTCATGGTCCTGCTCGCCGGATTCCAGGCGCTCCTCGCCCGCTACGCGGGGACGACCGACATCTCCGTGGGCTCGCCCATCTCGGGCCGCAACCGCAGCGAATTGGAAGGGCTGATCGGCTTCTTCGTCAACACGTTGGTGCTGCGTACCGACCTGTCCGGAGATTCCCCGTTCGCGGGAGTGCTGAGCCGGGCCCGCGAGACCACCCTCGGAGCCTACGCGCACCAGGATCTGCCCTTCGAGAAGCTGGTCGAGGAGCTCGCTCCGCAGCGCGACCTGGCGCATTCACCGCTCTTCCAGGTGACGCTGGTGTTGCAGAACACGCCGCGTTCGGCCGCGCCGTTGTCGGGCCTGCGGGCCGAGCCCGTGGGGGTGGAGACCGGCGCCGCCAAGTTCGACCTGTCGCTCGTCTTGATGGAGAGCGCCAGAAGCCTCGGAATCTGGCTGGAATACGACCTCGATCTGTTCGACGCGGCCACGGCGGAGCGCATCGCCGGTCACTTCAGGACCCTGTTGTCGGGGGCTGTGGCCGATCCCGGCCTGCGGCTTTCCGAGCTGCCGCTGATGACGCCCGAGGAGACGCGGCAGCTCCTGGTGGAGTGGACCGAGACCGCGGCGCCGTACGCCCGCGAGAGCGCCGTGCACTACCGGGTGGCGGCCCGGGCCTGGGAGACCCCGGACGCGCCGGCCGTCGAAGGACCTGACCTACCGCGAGCTGGTGGACCGGGCGCGCCGGATCGCGGCCTGGCTGCGGCGCCAGGGCGTGGGCGCCGAGACCCGCGTCCCTATCGTGCTGGACCGCTCGGCCGAGCTGGTGGTGGCGGCCCTGGCGGCGCTTGAGGCGGGCGGAGCCTACGTGCCGCTCGATCCGGCCAACCCGGCGGAGCGCCTGTCCTGGCAGCTCGAGGACGTCTGGACGGAGAGTCCGGCGCGGGTGCTCCTCACCAACTCGGCCCTGGCGGAGTCCCTGGAGGTCCGCGATGCGCGCGTCCTCTGCCTGGACGCGGATCTGGAGGGGCTCGCGGGCGGGGCGGTGGCCGCGTCTGCGGTCGCGCCGGAGAGCGCGGCCTACGTCATCTACACCTCCGGCTCCACCGGCCGTCCCAAGGGGGTGGTGATCTCCCATGGGTCTCTGGCCAACCTCGTCGACTGGCATCGCCGGACCTACGGGGTGAGGCCGGTCGACCGGGCCGCCCTGGTGGCCGGTCCCGGCTTCGACGCCTCGGTCTGGGAGATATGGCCCTACCTGGCGTCCGGGGCCAGCCTGCGGGTGCCGGCCGAGGAGGTGCGCTCCGATCCGGCGCGGCTGGCTGGAATGGCTGGCGGCGGAGGGGATCACCCTGGCCTTCCTGCCCACGCCGCTGGCCGAGGCGGCGCTGGCGGAGCCCTGGCCGGAGTCGTCGCCCTGCGGGCGATGCTCACCGGCGGCGACCGCCTGCACCGGGGGCCGCGGCCGGGCCTGCCGTTCACTCTGCACAACCACTACGGCCCCACGGAGGGGACGGTGGTCGCGACCGCCGAGCCGGTCGCGCCCGAGCTGCCGTCGCCGCCCATCGGCCGGCCGATCGCCAACGCGCGGGTCTACCTCGCGGACGGCTGGCGGAGCCTCGCGCCTGTGGGCGTGCCGGGCGAGCTGCTGCTGGGGGGAGAAGGCCTGGCCCGCGGTTACCTGCACCGGCCGGACCTGACGGCGGCCAGCTTCGTGCCCGATCCCTTTAGCGGCGCGGCCGGGGAACGCCTGTACAGGACCGGCGACCTCGCGCGCTGGCGGCCGGAAGGGACCCTGGAGTTCCTGGGCCGCATCGACCGCCAGGTCAAGGTGCGAGGCGTCCGCATCGAGCTGGGGGAGATCGAGGCGGCTCTGGGAGCCCTGGACGGTGTGCGCGAGGCGGTGGTGGACGTTCACGGGCGGGCGGGCGAGCCGCGCCTGGCGGCCTGGATCGTGCCGGGTATCCCCGGCATGTCGGTGGCGGAGTTGCGGGACGGCCTGCGCAGCCTTCTGCCGGAAGCCATGGTTCCCACGGCCTGGGTGTTCCTGGAGGCGCTGCCCCTGACGCCCAACGGCAAGGTGGACCGCCGGGCTCTGCCGCCGCCGGCGGCCGAAGCGGGCGAGCGCTCCGGAGCCGAGCCCTCGACGCCCTTCGAGCAGCTCCTGGCCGGGATCTGGTCGGAGCTGCTGGCCATCGGCGACGTCGGGGTCCACGACGACTTCTTCGACCTGGGCGGCCATTCCCTCCTGGCGACCCGGGTGATCTCCCGGGTGCGGGAGGTCTTCGGGGCCGAGGTCCCCCTGCGGGCCCTGTTCGAGAACCCGACGGTGGCCGGGCTGGCCCGCCGGATCGAGGAGGCGCTCCGGGGGGACCAGACGGCCCCGGCGCCGCCCCTGCGGCCCAGGCCTCTCGATGGCGCCCTGCCCCTTTCCTTCGCCCAGGAGCGCCTCTGGTTCCTGGACCAGCTCGAGCCGGGCAGCCCGGTCTACAACATCCCGGTCGCCCTTCGGCTCTCCGGGGCGCTGGACATGGCGGCCGTAGCCGGCTCCCTGTCGGAGGTGGTCCGCCGTCACGCCGGGCTCCGCGTCCGTTTCACCCGGATCGAGGGAATGCCGGCCCAGATCGTGGAGCCCGCGGCGGCCCTGCCGCTGCCGCTGGCGGACCTCGGGGCTCTGCCGCCGGAAATGCGCGAGGCCGAGGCCCGGCGGTTGGCGGCGGCGGAAGCCGCGAGGGGTTTCGATCTCGCCCAGGGCCCGATGCTCCGGGCGACGCTGTTGCGGCTGGGAGCGGAGGAGCATGCCCTGCTCCTGAACATGCACCACATCGTCAGCGACGGCTGGTCCATGGATGTGCTGGTACGGGAGATCGCCGCGCTCTACTCCGCCCTGGCGGAAAGACGGCCGCCTGTATCTCTGCCCGAGTTGCCGATCCAGTACCCGGACTATGCCGTCTGGCAGCGCGAGACGCTCCAGGGGGAGAGGCTGGAAAGGGAGATCGCCTACTGGCACGACCGTCTGGCGGGAGTGCCTCCCCTGGAGCTGCCCACTGACCGGGCGCGTCCGGCCGTACAGACCTTCCGCGGCTCCCACCGGATGTTCTCCGTGCCCCGGGATCTGACCGAAGCCTTGGCCGTCCTGGGCCGAAGCCAGGGCGCGACGCTCTTCATGTCCGCCTTCGCGGTCTTCTCGATCCTGCTTCGGCGTACATCGGGCCAGGAAGACTTCGGCGTCGGAACTCCCATCGCCGGCCGCGACCATGCCGAGCTCGAAGGGCTGATCGGATTCTTCGTCAACACCCTGGTGCTGCGGGTGGACGGCTCGGGGGACCCCGATTTCCGTGCGTGGCTGGGCCGGGTGCGCGAGACGGCTCTGGGAGCCTTCGCGCATCAGCACCTGCCGTTCGAGCGGGTAGTGGAGGAGTTGCAGCCGCAGCGGGACCTCTCCCGTCCGCCGCTGTTCCAGGTGATGTTCTCCACGCAGGGCGCGTCCGCCGCCGCGCCGGAGTTCCCCGGCCTGACGCTGCGGCACTTCCCCTCCGGGGTGGCGACGGCGAAGTTCGACCTGACATTCTCGCTGACCGAAACCGGCGACGGGCTGATAGGCGGAATCGGATTCAACACCGATCTTTTCGATCCCGCTACGGTCGACCATCTGGGGCGGCGGTTCACGATCCTGCTGCGGGGAGCGGTCTCCAATCCCAGTGAACGCCTCTCGGATCTGCCGCTGCTGACGGCGGAGGAAGCGGACCAGATCGCCCATTGGAGCGGAAGACGAGAGGCGGCTCGCGAGGAGCTTTGCGTTCACGAGCTGTTGGAAGCACAGGCCGATCTCGACCCCGAAGCGGTCGCGGTGGTCGCCGGAAGCGAGTCCCTGACCCGGGTTGAGCTGGAATCCCGCGCCAACCGTCTGGCTCGCCGTCTGCGTTGCTTCGGGGTTGGGCCAGAGGTCCGTGTAGCCATGTCGCTGCCTCGCTCACTGGAAGGGGTCGTGGCGATGCTGGCCATTCTCAAGGCGGGCGGCGCCTATCTGCCCCTGGACCCCTCCTACCCGCGCGAGCGCCGGATCTGGATGCTGGAGGATTCCGGCGCCCGGATTCTGGTCACCGGAGAAGCGCTGCGGGACGAGATGCCGGTCCCGGACGGGGTGGCGGTCCTCTGCGTCGAGGACGCCGCGGACGGCGACGCGTCGCGTCCGGTCGGCTGGGCTCTCCCGGAGAGCCTGGCTTACGTCATCTACACCTCGGGGTCCACGGGACTGCCCAAGGGCGTGGAGGTCGAGCATGGGATGGCGGCCCGCCACCTCCAGGCGACGGCCCTGGCTTACGGGATCGGTCCCGGAGTCCGTCTCCTCCAGACCGCGGCCTGGAGCTTCGACGTTTCGATCGAACAGATCCTGATGACCCTTGCGGCCGGCGGATCGCTGGCGCTCTGGGAAGGGGATCTCGACCCGGCCGTCCTACGCCGCCAGGTCGAGTCCTTCGAGGTGAATTTCCTCAACCTGACGCCGGCATTCCTGCAGCTCTGGACGCGCCAGAAGGCGGGAGCCGGAGAGCCCGACCTGCTCGTGCATGCGGTCCTGTCGGGCGGCGACGCCCTGTCGCCGGAGGTGCCCCGGTTCTGGCCGGAGACCCCCCTGCGCTCCGCCCGTCTGCTCAACGGCTATGGCCCCACGGAGGCGGTGGTCACCGCGACGCTCCAGGCGGTCACGTCCGGGGCGACGATGCCCAGCGTGCCCATCGGCGTGCCGCTGCCGGGACGGACGGCGTACGTCCTGGAGCCGAACGGCGGGCTTGCGCCGGCCGGCGTACCTGGCGAGTTGTGCCTGGGCGGCATCGTGGCCCGCGGCTACCTGGGGGGACCGGCGGTGACGGCGGAGCGGTTCGTCCCGGATCCGTTCTCGGCGGAGCCGGGAGAGCGGCTCTACCGCACGGGGGACAAGATCCGCTGGCTGGCTTCGGGCGCGCTGGAGTTCCTGGGCCGCATCGACCAGCAGGTGAAGATCCGCGGCTTCCGCATCGAGCCCGGGGAGATCGAGGCGGCGCTGACCGCTCACTCGGCGGTGGCCCAGGCGGCCGTGGTGGCCGTGGGGGAGGAGAACCGCCGTCTTGTGGCCTTCCTGGTGCCTCGCAATGGCGAAGTTCCCGAAACCGGCGAGCTACGGACCTTCCTGGGCCGGACGCTTCCCGCCTACATGGTGCCGGCGGCGTTCGTGGAAGTCCCGGCGCTGCCCTTGACGCCGTCGGCCAAGGTGGACCGGCGGGCTCTGACACGCATGGCGCCCGCTCCGGAAGCGCGGGAGTCCGGGGCTTTGACCACGCCGCAGGAGGAGATCCTGGCCGGCATCTGGGCCGCGGTGCTGCGGGTCGAGCGGGTGGGAGCCCACGATGACTTCTTCGAGCTGGGCGGCCACTCCCTGTTGGCGACCCAGGTCCAGTCGCGGGTGCGGGAGGCCTTTGGCGTCGAGCTCCCCTTGCGCAAGCTTTTCGAGGCGCCCACCGTCTCGGCCCTGGCTCTGGAGATCGAAGGGTTGCGATCGGGAGCCCAGGCGTTGCCCATCCAGCGCGTTCCCCGCGAAGACGGCCTGCCTCTTTCCTTCGCCCAGGAGCGCCTCTGGTTCCTCGCCCAGCTCCAGCCGGAGTCGGCGGTCTACAACGTCCCGTCCGCCGTCCGCATGCAGGGGCGGCTCGACGTCGGCGCGCTCGCGGCGGCTCTCCGGGAGATCGTCCGGCGTCACGAGGCCCTGCGGACCTCTTTCGCGATCCGGTCCGGGCGGCCAATCCAGATCGTCTCCTCCGGCCTCGACCTGCCCCTGCCCGTGGTGGATCTCGGCGGCCTCCAGACGGATCGGCGGGAGGAGGTGCTCCAGACCCTGGCGATGCGGGAGGGGCAGCGGCCCTTCGACCTGAGGCGAGCGCCGTTGATGCGGGTGGCGCTGATCCGCCTGTCGATGGAGGAGCACGCTCTGCTCCTGACGCTTCACCACATCGCCTCCGACGGCTGGTCGGCCGGGATCCTGATCCGGGAGCTGACGGTCCTCTACCAGGCGTTCTCGCAGGGCCAGCCTTCGCCGTTGCCCGAGCTGCCGGTGCAATACGCGGACTTTGCGGTCTGGCAGAGGACTTGGCTGAAGGGAGAGGTCCTGGAGGCGCAGATCGCTTATTGGCGGGAGCTCCTGACCGGCGCGCCCGTCCTCCAACTCGCCACCGATCGGCCCCGGACGGCCCTCCAGAGCTACCGGGGGGACGTCACGCCCCTGGGCTTCACGGCGGAGGTGAGCGAGGCCATGCGGAGCCTGAGCCGCCAGTGGAACGCGACGCCGTTCATGGTCCTGCTGGCCGGCTTCGAGGCGTTGCTGGGCCGCTACACGGGCCAGGAGGACCTGGTCGTCGGCACCACCATCGCCAACCGCACCCGCCGCGAGCTCGAGGGCTTGATCGGCTTCTTCATCAACAGCCTGGCGCTGCGAGCTGATCTCTCGGGTGCCCCCTCGTTCGCGGGGCTGGTGTCGCGGGCGCGAGAGGTGGCCCTGGGGGCCTACGCCCATCAGGACGTGCCGTTCGAGAAGCTGGTGGCCGAGTTGCAGCCGGAGCGGGACCTTTCCCGCTCGCCGCTGTTCCAGGTCCTGTTCCAGCTCCAGAACGCGCCGGTGGAGCCGGCCGAGCTGCCGGGCGGTCTCGCGATCAAGCCTGTGTCGGCCGGCGCCCAGACGGCGAAGTTCGACCTGGTGGTCAACCTCGCGCAGGCGGGCCCGGTCTTCCGCGGCGCGTTCCGCTATGACGCGGAGCTGTTCGAGGCGGTCACCATGGAACGTATGGCGCGGCACTTCGAGACCCTGGTGGCGGGGGCCGCGGTGGATCCGTCTCAGCCCCTCTCGGAGCTGCCGCTGCTGTCGGACGAGGAGATCCGCCAACTGGTGACGGGCACGCCGCTGGAGGACCTCGGCGTCGAGGTCCTGCACGAGCGCTTCGCGGTCCAAGCTGCCCGCGCTCCCGAGACCGTGGCGGCGGTCTGTGACGGCGAGAGCCTGAGCTACGGCGATCTCGACCGGCGGGCCAATCAGATCGCCAATCACCTCGTCGGTCTGGGCGTCGTTCCGGGCGACCTGGTGGGGCTCCAGTTGGAGCGCTCGCTGGAGATGGTGGCCGCGATCCTCGGCGTGCTGAAAGCCGGCGCGGCCTACGTGCCGCTCGATCCAGCGTATCCGGCCGAGCGGCTGGCCTACATGATCGAGGACAGCGGCGTCTCGATCGTCCTGGCGGAAGAAATCCTGGCGGCCATCGAAGGCGACGATTCCGATCCTCGTGTCCCGGTCTCTGCGGAGCACCCGGCGTACGTGATCTACACCTCGGGCTCGACGGGCCGGCCCAAGGGTGTGGTCGTGCGTCACGGCAACGTCGCGCGCCTGTTCTCGGCTACGGACGGTTGGTTCGACTTCGGTCCGCAGGACGTCTGGACGCTGTTCCACTCCTACGCCTTCGACTTCTCGGTGTGGGAGCTCTGGGGCGCGCTGCTCTACGGCGGCCGGCTGGTGGTGGTGCCGTACTGGGTGAGCCGCTCGCCCGAGGCTTTCCACGAGTTGCTGCACGCAGAGGGAGTGACGGTCCTCAATCAGACACCCTCCGCGTTCCGGCAGCTCATCTGGGCCGGAGAGAGCAAGCCGGCGGATCTGGCCCTGCGCTACGTGATCTTCGGCGGCGAGGCGCTGGAGCCGGCGTCGCTCGCGCCGTGGTTCGAGCGCTACGGCGATGAGCGTCCGCGGCTGATCAACATGTATGGCATCACCGAGACGACGGTGCATGTCACGTATCGGGAGATCAGAGCGAAGGATGTGGCGAGTGCGGTGGGGTGCCCGATCCCGGACCTCGGGGTCTACCTTGTCGATCCGTCGCTCAACCTGGTTCCCCTGGGCGTGCCGGGCGAAATCCTGGTCGGCGGCGCGGGCCTGGCTTTGGGTTACCTGAACCGGCCGGAGCTGACGGCGGAGCGGTTCATCCCCAATCCGTTCGGCGAGCCGGGCTCGCGCCTCTATCGCAGCGGCGACCTCGCGCGGCGGCTGCCGGACGGCGACCTCGAATACCTGGGCCGCATCGACCATCAGGTCAAGATCCGCGGCTTCCGCATCGAGCTGGGCGAGATCGAGGCGGCCGTCGCGCGTCATCCCGCCGTGCGTGAAGCGGTGGTGCTGGTGCGCGACGAGCGTCTGGTGGCCTGGGTGGTCGGGGAAGAGATCGCGTTGTCGGACCTGCGGGCCTTCGTGGGCGCCAGCCTGCCCGACTACATGCTGCCCTCGGCGCTGGTGGTGCTCGACAAGCTGCCGCTGACCGCCAACGGCAAGGTGGACCGCCGGGCCCTGCCCGATCCCGACGCCCCGGTCTCCGCGGGTTACGTAGACCCGCGGACTCCTCTGGAGACCTTCGTGGCCGGTATGTTCCAGGAGGTGCTGGGGATCGAGCGCGCCGGCGCGTACGACAACTTCTTCGAGCTGGGCGGCAACTCGATTTCGGGCGCGGTGTTGATCAACCGCCTCCAGCAGGAGCTGGGCCAGATCGTCCAGGTGGTGGTGATCTTCGACTATCCCACCGTGGAATCCCTGGCGGCCTACCTGGAGAAGGAGCACCTGGCCGGGGCGGTGGAGGCGGAGCGGATCGACGAGGAAAAGCTCGCCCGCTTCGCCACCCTGGTGGAGCCCTTGGCGCCGATCCACCTGCCACGCAAGAGCTCGCGGGCCGTCTTCGTGCTGTCGCCGCCGCGTTCGGGCTCGACGCTGCTGCGCGTGATGCTGGGCGGCCATCCGAAGCTGTTCGCGCCACCGGAGCTGGAGCTGCTGTCCTTCAACACCCTGCGTGAACGGAGCGAGGCCTTCAGCGGCCGCGACAGTTTCTGGCTGGAAGGCGCCATCCGTGCCGTCATGGAGATCCGCGGCTGCGGCCCGGACGAGGCGCGCTCGATCATCGAAGGCTTCGAAGCGGAAGACCTCACTACCGCCGCCTTCTACAGCCGCATGCAGGAATGGCTGGGTGACCGCGTGCTGGTGGACAAGACGCCCTCCTACGCGCTCGATCCGGCGATCCTGGATAGAGCGGAGGAGGCCTTCGAGGAGCCCCTGTACCTCCACCTGATCCGCCATCCCGGGGGCATGATCCGCTCCTTCGTGGAGGCGAAGCTCGACCAGATCTTCTTCCGCAAGGAGCACGGCTTCTCGCGGCGCGAGCTGGCCGAGCTGATCTGGGTGGCGAGCCATCGCAACATCGATTCCTTCCTGGCGGGCGTCCCGGCCCGCCGCCAGCACTGGGTGCGCTTCGAGGATCTGCTGCGCGAGCCGGAGGCGGTGCTGCGGGGCGTCTGCGGCTTCCTGGGTCTGGACTACGACCCGGCCATGGCGGAGCCGTACCGGCAGGATTCTTCCCGCATGACGGACGGCCCATACGCGGAATCCCGCATGTTGGGCGACGTCAAGTTCCACGAGCACTCCGGGGTGGACGCGGCGGTGGCGGAGCGCTGGCGCGAGGAGGTCCCGGAAAGCTCGCTAGGGAAGGCTACCCGCGAGCTCGCGGAACGGTTGGGCTATGAGATCGCGCCCGAGCCCGCATGGCATCCCATCGAGCGGGGGACCTGGAAGGAGGGCGAGCCGCTGCCGATGTCCTTCGCCCAGGAGCGGCTCTGGTTCCTGGATCAACTCGAATCCAGCGACTTGGTCCACCACATTCCCGTTGCCCTCGACCTCACCGGGCGCCTCGACATCCCGGCTCTCCACCGCGTGCTCGCGGAGGTGATACGCCGCCACTCGGTGTTGCGCACCCGTTTCACCTTCACCGACCGGGGGCCGGTCCAGATCGTAAGCCCGGACAGCGGTTTTGCTCTGCGGGTCGTGGATCTCCAGGGCCTCCCGCCCGCTCTCCGCGAGATGGAAGCCGTCCGCCTCAAAGCAGAGGAGAAGGAGCGGCGTTTCGATCTCGCGCGCGGCCCCCTGATGCGCGCGCTGGTTCTGCGGATCGCTCCCGAGGAACACGCCCTGGTGATCGTCCTGCACCACATCGCCAGCGACGGCTGGTCCCTCGGGGTGCTGGTCCAGGAGGTCGGAGCCCTTTACCCGGCGTTCCTGGAGGCTCGGCCGTCGCCGCTCCCCGAGCTGCCGGTCCAATACGCCGACTACGCGATCTGGCAGCGCGGCTGGCTCCAGGGCGAGGCTCTGGAAGCGGAGATCGCCTGGTGGCGGGAGCGCCTGGAGGGGGTCGCGCCGCTGGAGCTGCCCACCGACCGCCCCCGTCCGCTGGCGCGTACGTTCCAGGGCGCAGTCCGTATTCTGCGGCTCTCGCGGGAGCTGACCGGCGACCTCAAGGCTCTCTCCCGGCGGGCGGGCACGACGCCGTTCATGACCCTGCTCGCGGCCATGGACGTTCTGCTCTCACGCCTGGCTGGACAGGACGACATCGCGGTAGGAACCCCCATCGCCGGCCGGGTCCGTCAGGAGATCGAGGGACTGATCGGCTGCTTCCTGAACAGCCTGACGTTGCGGACCGACGTAGCGGGAAATCCCTCCTTCCTGGCCCTGCTGGGGAGAGTACGGGAGACCACCCTCGGTGCCTATCTCCACCAGCATGTTCCGTTCGAAAAGCTGCTGGAGGAGCTGCGGCCGGAGAGGGACCTTTCCCGGACACCGCTGTTCCAGGTCTTCCTGAACATGACGAACGCTCCCGATTCGGAGATCCGCATGCCGGGCCTGGAGCTGCGGGCGGGAGGGGGAAGCGGAGAGGGCGCCGCTCCGTCCAACTTCGACTTCACCCTCTACGCGCGCGATGAGGGAGACCAGCTCTTTTTCGGTTTGAACTACAACATCAGCCTGTTCGACGAGGCCCGGGCCGCCGAGTTGCTGCGGCAACTGGAAACCGTGCTCGCGCAGGCGGTGTCGGGACCTGAAAATCCGATCGGTTCCTACTCGCTGGCGACTACCGGGGCCCTGGCCGTGTCGCCCGACCCCAGGGCGGTCCTCAGCGGTGAATGGCGGGGAGCGGTCCACGAGCTGTTCCGGCGGCGGGCGGCGATCCACCCGGCGAAGACGGCGGTCGTGGGACCGGAAGAGACCTGGAGCTACGGCGAGTTGGAGGCGGCGGCCGGCCGGATCGCCGCCGGTCTGCAGGCCTTGGGAGTAGGGAAGGGCGATCGGGTGGCGGTCTACGCTCACCGCGCTCCCTCCCTGGTGACGGCCGTGATGGGCGTCCTCGAAGCCGGCGGCGCTTTCGTCATGCTCGATCCGGCCTATCCCGCGCAGCGTCTCCTGGAGATCGTGAAGCTCGCCGGCGCCCGGGCCCTGGTCCGTCTGGAAGCCGCGGGTGCGCTGCCGCCGGAGCTGGAAGCCGCGGGTCTGCCGGAGATCGTGCTGCCCGCGGGCGGACCGGCGGCGGTCCTGGCGGCGCTGCCCGCGGGCGAGCCCTCGGCGGTCGAGCTGGGAGCGGACGACCTGGCCTACGTGGCCTTCACCTCGGGCTCGACCGGCGTGCCCAAGGGCATCCTGGGTCCGCACGGCGGCCTGTCGCACTTCCTGCCCTGGATGTGCGAGCGGTTCGGCCTGAGCGAGCGGGACCGCTTCAGCCTGCTGTCGGGCTTGTCGCACGACCCGTTGCAGCGGGACATCTTCACCGCCCTGTACCTGGGCGCCACGATCTGCGTCCCGGCTTCGGACGACGTCGCCCCCGCGCGGCTGGCCGCCTGGATGGTCCGCGAGGGTGTGACGATGTCCAACCTGACGCCGGCCATGGCGCAGATCCTGACCGAGCTGGCGGGCGAGTCGCTCTCCCTGCCGGATCTGCGCTGCGTGATGCTGGTCGGCGACGTGTTGACCCGGCGGGACCTGGCGCGGCTGCGGGGCTTGGCGCCTGAGGCGCGGCTCGTCAACCTCTACGGCGCCACCGAGACGCAGCGCGCGTTGAGCTATCACGAGGCGGGAGAGGCAGAGACCGCCGGGAGCGGCGGGGACCGCCAGGTCCTGCCGTTGGGCCGGGGGATGGAAGGCTGCCAGCTCCTGGTGCTGAACCGCGAAGGTGAGCTGGCGGGTATCGGAGAGCTGGGAGAGATCTGCATCCGCAGCCCGCACCTGGCTCTGGGTTACCTGAACGATCCGGCGCTGACGCGCGAGCGCTTCCTGCCGAACCCGTTCGGAGCGGGCGATCGGATCTACCGCACGGGCGACCTCGGCCGTTACCTGTTGAACGGCGAGGTGGAGTTCGTAACGCGCGCCGACAACCAGGTCAAGATTCGCGGCTTCCGGATCGAGCTGGGGGAGATCGAGGCGCACCTGGGCCGCCAGCCCGGGGTCTCGGAGGCGGTGGCGGTCGTCCGTGAGGCGGCGGGCGTCGGCAGGCGCTTGGTCGCCTACGTGGTGGCGGAGCGCGCGGGACGCGCGGGAGAGGTATCGGCCGATCAGCTTCGTGAGTCTCTGAAGTCGAGCCTGCCGGCCTACATGGTGCCTTCGGCCTTCGTGCTGCTGGAGGCTCTGCCGCTCAATCCGAACGGCAAGGTGGACCGCAAGGCCCTGCCGGAGCCGGAGGCGGAGCGCCCCGCCGAAGACCTGTCCGAAGTCAGGACTCCCGCCGAGGAGCTGCTGGCCGGGATCTGGTGCGAAGTGCTGGGCCTGGAGGAGGTGGGCACCCATCAGGACTTCTTCGACCTCGGCGGCCACTCGCTGATCGCCACCCAGGTCGTCTCCCGGGTGCGGGACGTCTTCGGCGTCGGCATCCCCCTGCGCTGGCTGTTCGAGAGCCCGACCGTGGCCGGGCTGGCCCGGCGGATCGAGGCGGCGCGGTGGAGCGAGACGGAGGGGCCGGCGCCTCTGCGGCCGGTGTCCCGGGAGGGCGCTCTGCCGCTTTCCTTCTCTCAGGAGCGGCTCTGGTTCCTCGATCGCCTGGAGGGAGGCGGTCCGGTCTACAACATCTTCGCCGCGGTCCAACTGGTAGGCCGGCTCGATCCGGACCGGCTGCGCGCCGCCTTCCAGAGTCTTGTGGCGCGGCACGAGTCGCTGCGGACCCGTTTCGTCGAGACCGGCGGCGCTCCCGCGCAGGTGATCGCCCCGGTCCTCGACGTGGTCATGCCGGTGGTGGATCTCTCGCATCTGTCCGCGGAGGAGCGGGAAGCCGAGGTCCAGTTTCGGGCCGCCGCCGAGGCGCGGCACCGCTTCGATCTCGCCGCCGGACCGTTGGTGCGCCTGTCCCTGCTGCGGCTCGGGGACGAAAGGCACGCTCTGCTGCTCAACCTGCACCACATCATTTCCGACGGCTGGTCGATGGGTGTGCTGATCCGCGATCTGGCGACATTCTACGAAGCCGCCGGCTCCGGCCGGCCGGCCGCGCTGCCGGAGCTACCGGTCCAGTACGCGGATTACGCCCTCTGGCAGCGGGAGTGGCTCCAGGGCGAGGTGTTGGAGAGCCAACTCGCCTGGTGGCGGGACCAGCTGGCGGAGGCCCCTGCCGTCATCGATCTGCCCACCGACCGTCCCCGCCCGACGGTCCGTAGCCAGAGGGGAGCCCTCATCGGCGCGGCGTGGGCCACCGAGACGGCCGCCGGGCTACGGGCCGCGAGCCGCCGCGCCGGGGCGACGACGTTCATGACGCTCCTGGCGGCCTTCCAGACCCTTCTCTCCCGCTACAGCGGCGGGGAAGACGCGCCGGTGGGATCGCCCATCGCCGGGCGCACCCGCAGCGAGCTGGAGGGGCTGATCGGCTTCTTCGTCAACACGCTGGTGTTGCGCATCGATCTGGCGGGAAATCCCACGTTCGCGGAGCTGCTGGAGCGGGCTCGTGAAACCACCCTGGGAGCCTATGCCCATCAGGATCTGCCCTTCGAGAAGCTGGTGGAAGAGCTGGCGCCGCGCCGTGACCTCAGCTACTCGCCCCTCTTCCAGGTCATGCTGGCGTTGCAGAACGCTCCTCAGCGCCCCATCGAGCTGCCCGGCCTGCGGCTTGAGCCGCTGGCGTCGGAGACCGGTACGGCGAAGTTCGACCTGTCGCTCGCCGTGCGGGAGGCTGGAGAGGGTATGGCGGCCTGGCTGGAGTACGATCTCGACCTTTTCGACGAGGCCACCGCGAGGCGTATCGCCGGTCATTTCCAGACCCTACTGGCCGGAGCCGCCGCCGATCCCGGCCGGCGCCTGTCGGAGCTGCCGCTGCTGAGCTCCGCCGAAGCCGAGCAGATCGCCGCCTGGGCGTGGGGTCCGGCGAGCGCCGCCGGAGAGCATTGCGTTCACGAGCTGTTCGAGGCCCAGGCCGATCGCGACCCCGAAGCGGTCGCGGTGGTGGCCGGGGGCGAGTCCCTCGCTTATGGTGAGCTGGAGGTCCGGGCCAACCGTCTGGCCCGCCGCCTGCGGAGACTGGGTGTAGAGCCCGAGGTCCGGGTGGCCTTGTCCCTGCCCCGTTCGCCCGAAGGGCTCGTGGCGGTCATGGCCATCCTGAAGGCAGGAGGCGTCTACCTGCCTCTCGATCCCTCCTATCCGCGGGAACGTCGCGCCTGGATGCTGGAGGATTCCGGCGCCCGGGTCCTGGTGACGAGGGAGTCGCTGCGGGACGACCTGCCGGTCCCCGACGGGGTGGAAATCCTCTGCCTGGACGAGCCCGCCGTCTGGGAGGAGAGCGCCTCGGGGCCGGCGGGCAGGGCGATTCCGGAGAACCTGGCTTACATCATCTACACCTCCGGCTCGACCGGCCTGCCCAAGGGCGTGGGCGTCAGCCACGGGATGGTGACCCGCCACCTCCAGGAGGCCATGGTGGCCTACGGGATCGTTCCCGGCGTGCGGGTTCTCCAGACGGCGGCCTGGAGCTTCGACGTCTCGATCGATCAGATCCTGGGGACCCTGATCGCCGGTGGGACATTGGCGCTGTGGGAAGGGGATCTCGACCCGGTTCACCTGCGGAGTCATGTGGAGGCGCTGGGCGTGACCTACCTCGATCTGCCGCCAGCCTTCCTGCAGCTCTGGGTGGGCATGACGGTGGGGACGGGGGAGCCGGACCTGCCGGTGAGGGTGGTCCAGTCGGGCGGCGACGTCCTTTCGCCGGAAGTGCCGCGCCTCTGGCCGGAGACCCCCTTGCGGAACGCGCTTCTGCTCAACGGCTACGGACCGACCGAGGCTGTGGTCGGGGCTACCCTTCAGGTGGTCGCTACCGGGACGTCTCTGCCGACAGTGCCCATCGGCAGGCCGCTGCCTGGCCGGACAGCCTACGTTCTGGAATCTGACGGCCAGCCGGCGCCGACCGGCGTGCCCGGCGAGCTGCTCCTGGGCGGCATCCTGGCCCAGGGCTACCTGGGCCGGCCGGACGCCACGGCCGAGAAGTTCGTTCCCGATCCTTTCTCCGTGGTCCCGGGAGAGCGGCTCTACCGCACGGGCGACAAGGTACGCTGGCTGGCTTCGGGAGAGCTGGAGTTCCTGGGACGCATCGACCAGCAGGTCAAGATCCGGGGCTTCCGCATCGAGCCGGGGGAGATCGAGACGGCCTTGACCGCCCATCCGGCGGTGGCTCAGGCCGCTGTGGTGGCTGTCGGGGAAGGGGATCGCCGTCTGGTGGCCTTCCTCGTGCCTCGCGACGCCGAGGTCCCCGAGGCCGGCGAGCTGCGGACCTTCCTGGGCCGCACGCTGCCCGCCCATATGGCGCCGTCCGCCTTCGTCACCTTGCCGGCGCTGCCTCTGACGCCCGCGGCCAAGATCGACCGGCGGGCCCTGGCCCGCATGGCGCCGGCCCCGGAGGCGCGAGAGAGCTACATCGCCCCGTCCACACCGGTGGAGGAGATCCTGGCCGGGATCTGGGCCGCGGTGCTGCGCGTCGAGCGGGTGGGAGCCCACGACGACTTCTTCGAGCTGGGCGGTCACTCGCTGCTGGGCACGCAGGTCCAGTCCCGGGTACGCGAGGCGCTGGGGGTCGAGCTTCCGCTGCGCGCCTTCTTCGAGAGCCCGACGCTGCGGGCTCTGGCCGTGGCCGTGGATTCCGCCCGGGCCGCCGGCTCGGGATCGCAGGCGCCGCCGCTCGTCCGCGTGCCTCGGGGAAGCGCGTTGCCGCTCTCGTTCGGCCAGCGGCGCCTCTGGTTTCTGGACCGCCTGGAGCCCGGCGGCACCGCCTACAACATCTCCGTCGCTCTCCGGCTCACGGGCTCCCTGGACGCCTCGGCTCTGTCGCGGACCCTGGACGAGATCATCCGCCGGCACGAGGTTCTGCGGACCACCTTCGCGGAGGACGGCCATGAACCGGCGCAGGTGATCCATCCTCCCGCCTCGCTGGGACTGGAGGTGAGGGATCTCTCCGGGCTGCCGGAAGACGCGCGAATGGCCGAGGTCCGGCGCCTCGTGCTCGAAGACCAGCGCCGGCCGTTCGATCTCGCCGCCGGCCCGCTGCTGCGGGCTTCGCTGCTGCGCCTGGAGCCCGAGGAACACGTCCTGCTCTTCGCCGTGCACCACATCGCCAGCGACGGCTGGTCGATGGGCCTGCTGGTCCGGGAGGTGGGGACGCTCTACCGCGCCTTCGCGACAGGAGGGCCCTCGCCCCTGCCCGAGTTGCCGCTGCAGTACGCCGACTACGCGCATTGGCAGCGGGGTTGGCTGCGGGGCGAGGTCCTCGAACAGCGCGTGGCGTGGTGGCGGGAAAGCCTGGCCGGAGCGCCCACGCTGCTGCCGCTGCCCACGGATCGGCCGCGTCCGGCGGTGCAGCGTTTCCAGGGCGCCCGGCGGAGCGCCTGGATCCCCGCGGATGCCGCGGCCGCCCTGCGTTCACTGGGGCGCGAGCGGGGCGCTACCCTCTTCATGTCCGTGCTGGCGGCCTTCGCCGTCCTGCTGGGACGTCATGCGGGAGAGGACGATCTGGTGGTCGGCACTCCCACCGCCAACCGCGACCGGCCGGAGTTGGAAGGCCTGATCGGATTCTTCGTCAACACCCTGGCGCTGCGGATCGGCCTCGCGGGCGACCCGGCGTTCTCCAGCCTGCTGGCGCGCGTCCGGGAAATGATGCTGGGGGCTTACGCGCACCAGGACCTGCCGTTCGAGAAGCTGGTCGAAGAGCTGCAGCCGGAGCGCAGTCTGTCGCACTCTCCGCTGTTCCAGGTAATGCTGGTGTTGCAGGGACAGGAAGCCGCCGGCTCGGCCCTGGAGCTGCCGGGGCTGACCCTGCGGCGAGAGGCGAGGCCGCACGAGGTCTCCAAGTTTGATCTGACTCTGACGGTGGACGACACCCCTGCGGGCTTGTTCTGCCAGTGGCGGTACAACGTCGAGCTGTTCGACGCCGCGACGATCGACCGGATGGCCGAGCGCTTCCGCATCCTCGTCGAGGGGATCGCGGCGCAGCCCGACCGTCCCCTCTCCGGGCTGCCGCTCCTGGAGGACGCCGAGCGCCAGCAGCTCCTCCGCGAGTGGAGCCGGGGCGAGGCGGCCGTCCCGGGCGCGCGCCTCCTGCACGAGATGGTGGAGGAGCAGGCGGACCGGCGGCCGGAGGCCGTGGCCGTCGTCTTCGAAGAAGGTGAGCTGACCTACGGCGAGCTGGACCGCCGGGCCAACCGGCTGGCCCGCCGCTTGCGGCGGATGGGCGTCGGGCCGGAAGTGCCGGTGGGCCTTGCCGCCGAGCGGTCGCCGGAGACGGTGATCGGACTCCTGGCGATCCTCAAGGCCGGCGGCGCCTACGTGCCGATAGATCCGGCTTATCCGGCGGAGCGCGCCGCCTGGATGCGGGCCGACTCCGGGATCTCCGTGCTGCTGACTCAACAGGAGCTGCTGGCGGAGCCTGAGGAGAGCTCAGAGCGGCTGGCTCCCCTGGCCGGTCCGGACAACCTCGCCTACGTGATCTACACCTCGGGCTCGACCGGCACCCCCAAGGGCGTGCTGGTCACTCACCGCGGTCTGGACAACCTGGCCGAAGCGCAGGGCCGTCTCTTCGGGATCGGTGCGGACAGCCGCGTCCTGCAGTTCGCTTCGATGAGCTTCGACGCTTCGGTCTCCGAAATCGCCATGACCTTCCGGGCCGGAGCGGCCCTGGTGCTCGCCGGCCGGAGCTCGCTGCTGCCCGGCCCCGAGCTGATCGAGCTGCTGCGGGATCAAGGGATCACCAAGGCGACGCTGCCTCCTACGGTCCTGGCGGCGCTGCCGGAGGCGGACCTGCCGGCGTTGCGGACGATCGTGGTGGCGGGCGAGGCCTGCCCGCCTGAGCTGGCCCGCCGCTGGGCGGCCGGCCGGCGTCTGGTCAACGCCTACGGACCCACCGAGACCACGGTCTGCGCCACGGCCTGGGTCTACGACGGCGGCGGCCGGCTGCCGATCGGCCGGCCGATCCCGAATGTCGAGGTCTATGTCGTCGATCCGGCGGGCGAGCCCGCTCCGGTGGGCGTTCCCGGCGAGCTGCTGGTGGGCGGCGTAGGCGTCGCGCGGGGCTACCACAACCGGCCGGAGCTGACGGCGGAGCGGTTCGTGCCGCATCCCTTCGCTACGGGTGAGCGGCTCTACCGCACGGGCGACCTGGTCCGCTTCCGGGCGGATGGCGAGCTGGAGTTCCTGGGCCGCGTCGACCATCAGGTCAAGATCCGCGGCGTCCGTGTCGAGCTGGGCGAGGTGGAAGCGGCGCTGCTGGCGCAGCCCGGGGTTCGCGAGGCGGTGGCGGCGGCCCGGGAGGACGGCCTCGGACCGGCGCGGCTGGTAGCCTACGTCGCGGGCGAGAGGCTCGACGGAGCGGAGCTGCGGAACGCCCTTGCCCGTTCTCTCCCCGAGCCTCTCGTGCCGGCCGTGGTGGTCGCCCTGGAGTCGCTGCCGCTGACGCCCAGCGGCAAGATAGACCGCAAGGCCCTGCCCGCCCCCGAGGCGGCGGCCCGGGACTTCGTGGCCCCGCGCACGGAGCTGGAGCGGTTCCTGGCCGGCCTCTACCAGGAGATCCTCGGCGTCGGGCGCGTGGGCGTCCACGACGACTTCTTTGCCCTGGGCGGCAACTCCATCACCGGGGCGATGTTCGTCAACCGCCTGCAGAAAGAGCTGGGCGAGATCGTCCACGTGGTGGTGATGTTCGACGCGCCCACGGTGGCGCAGCTCGCCGCCTGGGTGGTGGAGAGCTCTCCGGCCGCCGTGGCCCGGCTGTTCGGCGAGACGGTCCACGTCGAGGGCCTGACCCGGCGGGTGGACGAAGCCCGGGTCGAGGAGCTGCGCGCCCTGATCCCGCCGCTGCCGCCGCTTGCCGGGCCGGTGGAGAAGAATCCGCCGGCGGTGTTCGTGCTGTCGCCGCCGCGCTCGGGCTCGACGCTGCTGCGGGTGATGCTGGGCGGCAACCCGCGCCTGTTCGCGCCGCCGGAGCTGGAGCTGCTGTCCTTCGACACGCTCGAAGAGCGGCGGGCCGCGTTCCCGGGCCGCAACAGCTTCTGGCTGGAGGGAGTGACCCGGGCGGTGATGGAGATCCGGCGCTGCACGGCCGAGGAGGCCGAAGCGTTGCTGGCGGAGCTGGAACGCGAGGGGACGGCCACTACCCGCGGGCTCTACCGCCGGATGCAGGAGTGGATCGGCGACCGCCTGCTGGTGGACAAGACGCCGTCGTACGCGCTGGATCTCTCGGTGCTGCGGCGGGCCGAGGAGACGTTCGAAAACGCCCGCTACGTCCACCTGCTGCGCCATCCGTACGGGATGATCCGCTCCTTCGAGGAGGCGAAGCTGGAGCAGGTCTTCTTCCGGCATCCGCACGCCTTCTCGCGCCGCGAGCTGGCGGAGCTGATCTGGCTGGTGTGCCAGCGCAACATCCTGGAGTTCCTGGCGGAAGTCCCGCCGGAACGGACCAGGCTCGTGCGGTTCGAGGATCTGGTGGCGTCGCCGGAATCCGAGCTTCGCTCGATCTGCGATTTCCTGGGCGTGGAATACCACCCGGACATGGCGGAGCCGTACAAAGAGAAGTCGGCCCGTATGACGGACGGCATCCACGAGTGGTCGCGCATGCTGGGAGACGTCAAGTTCCACCAGCACGCGGGGATCGACCGCAACGTCGCCGAACGCTGGCGCGAGCTGGCGCAAGAGAATTTCCTGGGGGATGTGACCTGGGACCTCGCAGAAGAGTTGGGCTATCCCAGGGAGCAGGCGGCGCCCGCCGCGAAGCAGGTTTTCGCCGCTCCGCCGCTGGTCAGGGCGTCGCGGGACAAGGCCCTGCCGCTCTCGTTCGGGCAACTGCGGCTCTGGTTCCTCGATCAACTGGAGCCCGGCAACGTCGCCTACAACGTCGCGAGCTCGGTACGTCTCGTCGGGAGCTTGAACACGCAGGCGCTGGCGGGCGCGCTGAGCGAGGTCCTCCGCCGTCATGAGGTCCTGCGGACGACCTTCGCGGGTGGCGGCAAGGAGCCGGTTCAGGTCGTCCATCCCTGGACTCCTCGCAGCCTGCCGGTGACGGATCTCTCCGGGCTGCCGGCGGAGGAGCGGGAGAGCGCGGTGCTGCGGCTGGCCCTGGAAGACCGGCGTGCTTCCTTCGACCTCGCCCGCGGGCCGTTGCTGCGGGCCTCCCTGCTGCGGTTGGGAGAAGAGGAGCATGTGCTGCTCTTTTCCATGCACCACGTGGTCAGCGACGGCTGGTCCATGGGCGTGCTGGTGCGCGAGGTGAGCGTCCTTTACGCCGCCTTCCTGCGCGGCGAGGCTTCGCCGCTGCCGGAGCCGCCGGTGCAGTACGCGGACTACGCGGTCTGGCAGCGGGAATGGCTCCGGGGCGAGGCCCTGGAGGCCCAGCTCTCCTACTGGCGGGAGCTGCTGGCCGGCTCCCCGGTCCTCCAGATCGCCACGGATCACCCCCGGACCGCCTTGCAGACCTTCCGCGGCGAGAGCGTCCCGTTCCGTCTGCCGAGAGAGGCGGGCGAGCGCTTGGGGGAGCTCGGCCGTCAAAAGGGCATGACGCCTTTCATGACCCTGCTCGCCGGTTTCGAGGCCTTGCTGGGCCGCTACACGGGCCAGGACGACGTGGTCGTCGGCACCACCGTGGCCAATCGCTCGCGGGCGGAGCTGGAAGGGCTGATCGGCTTCTTCGTCAACACGCTGGCCTTGCGCGGGGACCTCTCGGGCGATCCCGCTTTCTCCGGGTTGCTGGCGCGGACGCGGAAGGCCGTCCTGGGCGCTTTCGCCCATCAGGACCTGCCGTTCGAGAAGCTGGTCGCCGAGTTGCAGCCGGACCGCGACCTCTCCCGCTCTCCCGTGTTCCAGGTTCTCTTCCAGCTCCAGAACGCTCCCGCCGCGGAGCCGGTGGAGCTGCCCGGCCTGACGCTGCGGCCGGTGGAGGCTCGTGAGCTGACGGCGAAGTTCGACCTCGTGCTCAGCGCCTTCCCGGCGGGGGATGCGTTCGCGGGGCGGCTGGACTACAACTCCGGCCTGTTCGAGCGGGCCACGGCGGAGCGGATGGTCCGGCACTTCGGCACCCTGCTCGCCGGGGCCGTGGCGGAGCCTTCCCTCCCGCTGTCCGAGCTGTCCCTCCTTTCCGAGGAGGAGCGCCATCAGCTCGTTTCGGCATGGAACGAGGCGCCCGCCGAGGAGCTCGGCGCCGAACTCCTGCACGAGCGTTTCGCGGCCCAGGCGGCGCGTCAGCCCCAGACGGTGGCGGTGGTCTGCGACGGCGAAAGCCTGAGCTACGGGGATCTCGACCGGCGGGCCAACCAGATCGCGAATCACCTCGTCGGTCTCGGCGTCGTTCCCGGCGCTCTGGTGGGCCTGCGAATGGAGCGCTCGCTGGAAATGGTGGCGGCGATTCTCGGTGTGCTCAAGGCAGGCGCGGCCTACGTGCCGCTCGATCCGGCGTATCCGTCTGAGCGTCTGGCCTTCATGGTCGAGGACAGCGGGGTCCAGGTCGTCCTGACCTCTCTGGAGGGTATAGAAGGCGAGATCTCCGATCCTCGCGTCCCGGTCTCGGCGGATCATCCAGCCTACGTGATCTACACCTCGGGTTCGACGGGCCGGCCCAAGGGTGTGGTGGTGCGCCACGGCAACGTCGCGCGCCTGTTCTCCTCGACCGACCGCTGGTTCGGCTTCGGTGCTGAGGACGTCTGGACGCTGTTCCACTCCTACGCCTTCGACTTCTCGGTCTGGGAGATCTGGGGCGCGTTGCTCTATGGCGGCCGGCTGGTGGTGGTGCCGTACTGGGTGAGCCGCTCGCCCGAGGCCTTCCATGAGTTGCTGCGCGCGGAGCGGGTCACGGTGCTGAATCAGACGCCGTCCGCGTTCCGTCAGCTCGTCTGGGCCGGAGAGGGCAAGCCCGCGGATCTGGCGCTGCGCTACGTGATCTTCGGCGGCGAGGCGCTGGAGCCGGCGTCGCTCGCGCCGTGGTTCGAGCGCTACGGCGATGAGCGTCCGCGCCTGATCAACATGTACGGCATCACCGAGACGACGGTCCACGTGACGTATCGCGAGATCCGTGCGATGGATGTGAGGAGCGCCGTGGGGTGCCCGATCCCGGACCTCGGGGTCTACCTCGTTGATCCGTCCCTCAACCTGGTTCCTGTCGGGGTTCCGGGAGAAATCCTGGTGGGCGGCGCGGGCCTTGCCCTGGGCTACCTGAACCGTCCGGAGCTGACGGCGGAGCGGTTCATCCCCAATCCGTTCGGCGAGCCGGGCTCACGGCTCTATCGCAGCGGCGACCTGGCGCGGCGCCTGCCGGACGGCGATCTCGAATACCTGGGCCGTATCGATCATCAGGTCAAGATCCGCGGCTTCCGCATCGAGCTGGGGGAGATCGAGGCGGCGGTCGCGCGTCACCCCGCCATCCGTGAAGCCGTGGTGCTGGTCCGCGACGAGCGCCTGGTGGCCTGGGTGGTCGGGGAAGAGATCACGTTGTCGGATCTGCGCGCCTTCGTGGGAGCCGGCCTGCCCGACTACATGCTGCCTTCGGCCCTGGTGGTGCTCGACAAGCTGCCGCTGACCGCCAACGGCAAGGTGGACCGTCGCGCTCTTCCCGATCCGGACGCCCTGGTCTCGGCTGGATTCGTCGCTCCGCGGACTCCTCTGGAAACCTTTGTGGCGGGCCTGTTCCAGGAGGTGTTGGGGCTCGAGCGGATCGGCGTCCACGACGACTTCTTCGAGCTGGGCGGCAACTCGATCACCGGCGCGGTGCTGATCAACCGTCTCCAGCAGGAGCTGGGCCAGATCGTCCAGGTGGTGGTCATCTTCGACCACCCCACGGTGGAATCGATGGCCGCCTACCTGGAAGCGGAGCATCTCGCCGAAGGGATGGAGTCCGAGCGGATCGACGAGGAGAAGCTCGCCCGTTTCGCCACCCTTGTGGAGCCCTTGGCGCCCCTGATTCCGCTGCGGAAGAACCGGCGGGCGGTGTTCGTGCTGTCGCCGCCGCGCTCGGGCTCGACGCTGCTGCGGGTGATGCTGGGCGGCCATCCGAAGCTGTTCGCGCCGCCGGAGCTGGAGCTGCTGTCGTTCAACACCCTGCGCGAGCGCGGCGAAGCCTTCAGTGGCCGCGACAGCTTCTGGCTGGAGGGCGCCATCCGCGCCGTCATGGAGATCCGCGGTTGTGGCCCGAAGGAAGCGCGCTCGATCATCGAAGAGTTTGAGAACGAAGACCTGACCACGGCCGCCTTCTATGGCCGCCTGCAGGAGTGGCTGGGCGACCGCGTGCTGGTGGACAAGACGCCGTCCTACGCGCTCGATCCGGAGATCCTGCGGCGGGCTGAATCAGCCTTCGAGGAGCCGCTCTACATCCACCTGATCCGCCACCCCGGAGGCATGATCCGTTCCTTCGTAGAGGCCAAGCTCGACCAGATCTTCTTCCGCAAGGAGCACGGATTCTCAAGGCGCGAGCTGTCCGAGCTGATCTGGGTGTCCAGCCACAGGAACATCGAGTCTTTCCTGGAAAGCGTTCCGGCCCGCCGTCAGCACTGGGTGCGCTTCGAGGACCTGCTGCGCGAGCCCGAGGCGATGCTGCGGGGGATCTGCGGCTTCCTGGGCCTGGAGTACGACCCGGCCATGGCCGAGCCGTACCAGAAGAGCTCGTCGCGCATGACGGACGGCCCGTACGCCGAGTCGCGCATGCTGGGCGACGTCAAGTTCCACGAGCACTCCGGGGTGGACTTGGCGGTGGCGGAGCGCTGGCGCGAGGAGATCCCCGAGTCCTCCCTCGGCGAGCCGGCTCGCGCCGTGGCGGAGAGGCTGGGCTACGACATCGCATCCCGGGCCTGGAATCCCATCGTCCGGCGGGACTGGACGGAAAAGGACCTCGCGCCGCTTTCCTTCGCCCAGGAGCGTCTCTGGTTCCTGGACCAGCTCAACCCCGGCCAGTCGGCCTACAACGTCCCCTTCGCGCTCCGCATGAGCGGGTCCCTGAACGTCCCGGCGTTGACCGGGAGTCTCGGCGAGATCGTGCGCCGCCACGCCGTGCTGCGCACCACCTTCCCGGTGGCGGGTGGACGGCCGGTCCAGAAGATCTCTCCGGAGTCCGGGTTCACCCTGCCGGTGGTGGATCTGGCCGAGGTTGCCGGGCGCGAGGCCGAGATGAGATGGCTGGTCGCGGCCGAGTCGCAGCGCCCGTTCGATCTGGCGCGCGGACCTCTGGTGCGCGGGCTCCTGCTCCGTCTGGGCGAAGACGAGCACGTGGCCGTGCTCAACCTCCATCACATCGTCTCGGACGGCTGGTCCGTCGGCGTGCTGGTGCGCGAGGTGACGGCCCTGTACGAGGCGTTCCGGCAGGAGAGGCCATCGCCCTTGCCGGAGCTGCCGATCCAGTACGCGGACTTCTCGGCCTGGCAGCGCGAACGGCTCCAGGGCCAAGGGCTGGAAGAGCAGATCGCCTGGTGGCGCGAGCGGCTCTCCGGGGCTCCCTTCCTGGAGCTCCCCACGGACCGTCCACGTCCGCGTGTCCAGACCTTCCAGGGCGCGGCGCGCACCTTCTCGCTCTCGCGGGAGACCAGCGAGGCCCTGGCCGCGCTGAGCCAGACCGAGGGAGCCACCCTGTTCATGACGCTCATGACGGCGTTCCTGGTCCTGCTCCAGCGCTATTCCGGCCGGGAGGACGTGCTGGTGGGCACCACCACCGCGGGCCGCAACCGGACGGAGCTGGAAGGGCTGATCGGGTTTTTTGTCAACACCCTGGCGCTGAGGACGGATTTCGCGGGTGGGCCCGGGTTCCTGGAGGCGTTGCGCCGGGTCCGCCGGGCGGTGCTGGGAGCCTTCGCCCACCAGGAGCTGCCGTTCGAGAAAGTGGTGGAAGAGGTTCAGCCCGAACGGGATCTGTCGCGTTCGCCTCTGTTCTCGGTGATGCTGCAACTCCAGAACGCCTCTTCGGAGACTCTGGAGCTTCCGGGCCTCGTGCTCCGGCCGGTGCCCAACAAGGAAGGACAGACGTCCAAGTTCGACCTGGTGCTCAACTTCACGGACGGCCTCCGGCTGGCGGGCGTCGCCCGGTACAACTCGGGTCTGTTCGACGCGGCGACGGCCGCGCGCTGGCTGCGGCATCTGGAATCCCTCCTGACCGGGATCGTGGCCGATCCGCAGGGCAGGATCGCGGATCTGCCGATGCTCTCGGCGGCGGAGATCCAGCAGCTCGCTCGGGATTGGAACGACGCGCCGGCCGAGGATCTGGGCGTCGAGGTCCTGCACGCGCGCTTCGCGGCTCAGGCGGCTCGTCAACCCGAGGCGGTGGCGGTGGTCTGCGCGGGCGAGAGGCTGACCTACGGCGAATTGGACCGGCGGGCCAACCAGATCGCGAACCACCTTGTCGGCCTGGGCGTCGTCCCCGGCGATCTGGTCGGTCTCCAGTTGGAGCGCTCGCTGGAGATGGTGGCGGCGATCCTGGGCGTGCTGAAAGCCGGCGCGGCCTACGTGCCGCTCGATCCGGCATATCCGGCCGAACGCCTGACCTTCATGGTCGAGGACAGCGGCGTTTCGATCGTCCTGACGGAAGAAATCCTGGCGGCCGTCGAAGGCGACGATTCCGATCCTCGTGTCCCGGTCTTGGCGGATCACCCGGCGTACGTGATCTATACCTCGGGCTCCACGGGCCGCCCCAAGGGGGTGGTCGTGCGTCACGGCAACGTCGCGCGCCTGTTCTCGGCTACGGACGGTTGGTTCGACTTCGGTCCGGAGGACGTCTGGACGCTGTTCCACTCCTACGCCTTCGACTTCTCGGTGTGGGAGATCTGGGGCGCGCTGCTCTACGGCGGCCGGCTGGTGGTGGTGCCGTACTGGGTGAGCCGCTCGCCCGAGGCTTTCCACGAGTTGCTGCACGCAGAGGGAGTGACGGTCCTCAATCAGACACCCTCCGCGTTCCGGCAGCTCATCTGGGCCGGAGAGAGCAAGCCGGCGGATCTGGCCCTGCGCTACGTGATCTTCGGCGGCGAGGCGCTGGAGCCGGCGTCGCTCGCGCCGTGGTTCGAGCGCCACGGGGACGAGCGTCCGCGGCTGATCAACATGTACGGCATCACCGAGACCACGGTGCACGTCACATATCGGGAGATCAGCGCGAAGGATGTGGCGAGCGCCGTAGGCTGTCCGATCCCGGACCTCGGCGTCTACCTCCTTGATCCGTCCCTCAACCTGGTTCCTGTCGGGGTCCCGGGGGAAATTCTCGTCGGCGGCGCGGGCCTGGCGCTGGGCTATCTGAACCGGCCGGAGCTGACGGCGGAGCGGTTCATCCCCAACCCGTTCGGCGAGCCGGGCTCGCGGCTGTACCGCAGTGGCGACCTGGCGCGGCGTCTGCCGGACGGCGACCTCGAATACCTGGGCCGCATCGATCACCAGGTCAAGATCCGCGGCTTCCGCATCGAGCTGGGAGAGATCGAGGCGGCCGTCGCGCGCCACCCCGCCGTTCGCGAAGCGGTGGTGCTGGTGCGCGACGAGCACCTGGTGGTCTGGGTGGCCGGGGAAGAGATCACGCTGTCGGATCTGCGGGCCTTCGTGGGCGCCAGCCTGCCCGACCACATGCTCCCGTCAGCGCTGGTGGTGCTCGACAAGCTGCCGCTGACCGCCAACGGCAAGGTGGACCGGCGGGCCCTGCCCGACCCCGAAGCTCCGGCGTCAATGGGCTACGTGGCTCCCCGGACGACCTTGGAGTCCTTCGTGGCGGGCCTGTTCCAGGAGGTGCTGGGGATCGAGAAGGTCGGCGTCCACGACAACTTCTTCGAGCTGGGCGGCAACTCGATCACCGGCGCGGTGCTGATCAACCGCCTCCAGCAGGAGCTGGGCCAGATCGTCCAGGTGGTGGTGATCTTCGACTATCCCACGGTGGAGTCGTTGGCGGCCTACCTGGTGAAGGAGCACCTGGCGGAAGCGGAGGAGGCGGAGCGGATCGACGAGGAGAAGCTGGCCCGCTTCGCTACCCTGGTGGAGCCCCTGGCGCCGATCCACCTGCCGCGCAAGAACCGGCCGGCTGTGTTCGTCCTGTCGCCGCCGCGCTCGGGCTCGACGCTGCTGCGCGTGATGCTGGGCGGGCATCCCAAGCTGTTCGCGCCGCCGGAGCTGGAGCTGCTGTCGTTCAACACCCTGCGCGAGCGCGGCGAAGCCTTCAGCGGCCGCGACAGCTTCTGGCTGGAAGGCGCCATTCGCGCCGTCATGGAGATCCGCGGCTACGGTCCGGATGAAGCCCGCTCGATCATCGAAGGGTTTGAAGCGGAAGACCTGACCACCGCCGACTTCTACGGCCGTATGCAGGAGTGGCTGGGCGACCGCGTGCTGGTGGACAAGACACCCTCCTACGCGCTCGATCCGGAGATCCTCAGGAGAGCCGAGGAGGCCTTCGAGGAGCCGCTGTACCTCCACCTGATCCGCCATCCCGGGGGCATGATCCGCTCCTTCGTGGAGGCGAAGCTCGACCAGATCTTCTTCCGCAAGGAGCACGGCTTCTCGCGGCGCGAGCTGGCCGAGCTGATCTGGGTGGCCAGCCACAGGAACATCGAGTCGTTCCTGGCAGGCGTTCCCGCCCGCCGCCAGCATTGGGTGCGCTTCGAGGACCTGCTGCGCGAGCCGGAAGCGATGCTGCGGGGGATCTGCGGCTTCCTGGGCCTGGACTACGACCCGGCCATGGCGGAGCCGTACCGGCAGGACTCCTCCCGCATGACGGACGGCCCGTACGCGGAGTCGCGCATGCTGGGCGACGTCAAGTTCCACGAGCACTCCGGGGTGGACGCGGCGGTGGCGGAGCGCTGGCGGGAGGAGATCCCGGAAAGCTCGCTGGGTGAGCCGACGCGGGAGGTTGCGTCCCGCCTGGGCTACGAGATCGCGGCTATGACCGCGTGGAGCCCCATCGTCCGAAGGGTCTGGACGGAGGACGACCTCATTCCGCTGTCCTTCGCCCAGGAGCGGCTCTGGATCCTGGACCAGCTCGATCCAGGGAAGCCGACCTACAACGTGCCCACGGCGCTCCGGATGCAAGGACCTCTGGACGTGCCCGCCCTGGCCGCCAGCCTGCGGGAGATCGTGCGCCGTCACGACGCGTTGCGCACGAGGTTCACGGCGGTCGGGGATCGACCTGTCCAGAAGATCTCGCCGGCCCTCGATTTCACCCTGCCGGTCGTCGATCTCGCCGGGATTCCCCTGGCGCAACGAGAGCCCGAGGCGAAACGGGTGGTCACGGCCGAGGCACGGCGCCCGTTCGACCTGGCGGCGGGACCGCTCGTGCGCGGCGTCGTCTTCCATCTGGACGAGGAGGACTACGCCGTCGTCTTCACCCTGCATCACATCGTCTCGGACGGCTGGTCCATGGGGGTGCTGGTGCGCGAGGTGGCGGCCCTTTACGAGGCCTTCCGAGAGGGACGGCCCTCGCCGCTGCCGGAGCTGGCGGTCCAGTACGCGGACTACGCCGCCTGGCAGCGGGAATGGTTGCGGGGTCAGGTCCTGGAGGCCCAGATCGCCTACTGGCGCGGCCAGCTCGCGGGGGCGCCGGCGCTGGAGCTGCCCACGGATCGCCCGCGCCCGCCGGTCCAGAGGTTCCAGGGGGCGACCCGGTCCCTCTTCCTCTCCCGCGAGACGAGCGAGGCTCTGGCCGCGCTGGGCCAGGCCGAGAGCGCCACCCTGTTCATGACGCTCGTTGCGGCGTTCCAGACGCTGCTCCACCGCTACAGCGGCCAGGACGACATCTCGGTAGGTACTCCGATCGCCGGCCGCAACCGGGCGGAGGTGGAGGATCTGATCGGGTTCTTCGTCAACACCCTGGTGCTGCGGACCGACCTCTCGGGAAGCCCGGACTTCCTGGGACTTCTGGGCCGCGTGCGCCGCGAGACCCTGGACGCCTTCGCCCATCAGGAATTGCCCTTCGAGAAGGTGGTGGAGGAGCTGCAGCCCGAGCGAGACCTTTCGCGCTCGCCATTGTTCCAGGTGATGTTCATGCTGCAGAACGCCTCGTCGGCGAAGCTCGATCTCCCCGGGCTCACCCTCAGCCGTTGGCCGCTCGGCGAACCGGTGGCGAAGTTCGACCTCTCCCTGGGGATGGCCGAGGGGCCCGAAGGCCTGGGCGGTTCCCTGGAGTACAACATCGACCTGTTCGACCGCTCCACGATCGACCGCACGCTGGGGCACTTCCGCGTCCTGCTGAACGCGATCGTGTCCGACCCGCGGCGGAGCGTCTCGGAGCTGCCGCTGTTGACGGGCGCGGAGCGGGATCAGCTCCTGGGCGAATGGAACGCCACGGACCGCCGGGCTCCGGAGTCCTGCGTCCATGAAGGGATTGCGGCGCAGGCCGCCAGGTCGCCGGAAGCGGTGGCTTTGGTCTTCGGGACGGACGTCCTGACCTACCGCGAGCTGGACCGGCGGGCGAACGCCCTGGCCCACAGGCTGCGGGATCTGGGCGTGGGGCCGGAGGTCCGGGTCGGCGTGGCCCTGGAGCGTTCCCTGGAGATGGTGGTCGGGTTGCTCGCCGTGCTCAAGGCGGGCGGCGCCTATGTGCCTCTCGATCCCTCCTATCCGGCGGAGCGCCTGGCCTTCATGCTGGAGGACGCGGGGGTGGCCGCACTGCTGAGGCAGAACGTGACGCAGAACGGTCTGGCCGGTTATGACGGTCCCGAGATCCACTTATCGCCGGGCGCCCGGGGGATGGGAGAGAACGCCGGGCCGCCGGTGGGCGGCGCGGGGTTGTGGAACCTCGCCTATGTGATCTACACCTCGGGGTCCACCGGCCGGCCCAAGGGAGTCCAGATCTCCCACGGAGCGATGACCAACTTCCTCGCCTCCATGGCGGAGACGCCGGGGGTCGGCGCCGGGGACGTGTTGCTGGCGGTGACCTCACTGTCGTTCGACATCGCGGCTCTGGAGCTGTACCTGCCGCTGCTCGCGGGAGGCCGGGTGGTGTTGGCGAGCCGCGAGGAAGCGGCGGACGGACGCCGTCTCCAGGAGCTGATCGCCGCCTCGGGGACCACCATCCTGCAGGCGACGCCGGCGACCTGGCGGCTGCTGCTGGAGTCCGGCTGGCTGGGCGGCGAGGGCCTCAAGGCGCTCTGCGGCGGCGAGGCGCTGCCGCCGGCCCTGGCCGCGAGCGTGCGCGAGCGGGTGGGATCGCTCTGGAACGTCTACGGCCCCACGGAGACGACGGTCTGGTCCACGGTGGCAGAGATCGCGGGCGACGCTCCGGTCTCCATCGGCCGCCCCATCGCCAATACCACCGTCTACGTCGTGGATGCCTGGGGGAGCCCGATGCCGGTGGGAATTCCCGGCGAGCTGTACCTGGGCGGCGCGGGCCTGGCGCGGGGCTATCTGGCCCGGCCGGAGCTGACGGCCGAGCGGTTCCTGCCCGATCCGTTCGGCGCCGCCGGCTCGCGGGTCTACCGCACGGGCGACCTCGCCCGCTACCGGCCGGACGGCCGTCTGGAGTGCCTGGGCCGCATCGACCATCAGGTCAAGGTCCGCGGCTTCCGCATCGAGCTGGGGGAGATCGAGGCCGTCCTGGGCCGGCACCCCGAGGTGGCCGCCGCCGTCGTGGTGGCCCGTGAGGACGTCCCGGGCGACCGGCGGCTGGCGGCCTATGTGGTGCCGCGCCGGGCCGGCGCCGATCTCGCCGCCGAGCTGCGCGTCCGGCTGCGCCAGAGCCTGCCGGAGTACATGGTGCCCACGGCCTGGGTCGCGATGGATGCGCTGCCGCTGACGCCGAACGGCAAGGTGGACCGGCGGGCGCTGCCGAAGCCCGAGACTGTCTCCGGGGAGGCCCCGGCCGAGCCCAGGACCCCCGTCGAGGAGTTGCTGGCTGGCATGTGGAGCGAGCTCCTCGGCCGGGAGCCGGTGGGGATCCACGACAACTTCTTCGACCTCGGCGGCCATTCGCTCAAGGCCACCCAGGTCGTCGCCCGCGTGCGCCAGGCGTTCGGGGTCGACCTGCCGCTCCGCCGGGTCTTCGAGGCTCCGACCGTCGCGGGGCTGGCCCGGATCGTGGAGCGTCTGCGGAGCGGGGCCGGTTCCGAGGCGCCTCCCATCCTCCCGGTATCCCGGGAGAGCGAGATCCCGCTGTCGTTCTCGCAGCAGCGGGTCTGGGTGCTCGACCAGCTCGACATGGCCGGTACGGCCTACCACCTGCGGGTCTCCGTGCGGCTGCGGGGCCGTCTCGACGCCGGGGCCCTGGAGAGGGCGCTGGGCGAGGTGGTGCGCCGCCACGAGTCGCTGCGGACCGTCTTCGCCAGCTCCCAGGGACGGCCCTGGCAGGTGGTGCGTCCGCGGCTCGATCTCGCGATGCCGCGGGTGGACCTGCGCGCTCTGCCGGGCGCGGCGAGGGAGCGGGAGGCCCGGCGCGTCGCCGAGGATCTGGTCCGTATCCGCTTCGACTTCTTCCGGGGGCCGCTGCTGCGGACCGCGCTCGTGGCGCTTAGCCCGGAGGAGCACCTCTTCGATCTGGTCATCCACCACATCGTCGCGGACGGCTGGTCCCTGGGCGTCTTCATCCGCGAGGTGGCGGCCTTCTACCGCGCCTTCGTCGAAGGCTCCCAGGCGCACCTGGAGCCGCTGCCGGTGCAGTACCCGGACTTCGCGGCGTGGCAGCGGGAGTGGCTGCAGGGCGAGGTGCTCGCCGAGCAGCTCGCCTATTGGCGCGGGCAGCTCTCGGGTCTGCCTCCGGTCCTGCAACTGGCGCCTGACAAGCCCAGACGGATCGGGAGGGCCGCTCCCGCCGGCCGAAGGCGGGTCGCCCTGCCCGGCGAGCTCTCGGAGGCGCTGCGCGATCTCGGCCGGCGCGAGCAGGCGACGCCGTTCATGATCCTGCTCGCCGGCTTCGCCACCCTGCTGCACCGCTACACCGGGCAGCCGGACATCGCCGTGGGCACGCCGATCGCCAACCGCGGCCGGCTGGAGTTGGAAGGGCTGATCGGGTTCTTCGCCAACACCCTGGTCCTACGCTCCGACCTCGCGGGAGATCCCGGGTTCACGGAGCTTCTGGACCGGGTGCGGACGGCGGCCCTGGACGCCTACGCCCACCAGGACCTGCCGTTCGAGCGGCTGGTCGAGGAGCTGCAGCCCGAGCGGAACCTGGCGGTCAATCCGCTGTTCCAGGTGATGTTCCAGATGCAGAACGTGCCGGTTTCGCAGATCGAGCTGCCCGGCCTCGCCTTGCTTCCGGCGGAGAATGCGAAGGGCTCGGCGATGTTCGACCTGACGCTGGCGGTCCGCGACACCGGTCGGGAGCTCGGCGGCGGGCTCGAATACGACGAGGATCTGTTCGAGGCCGTCACCATGCAGCGCTTCGTTGGTCACTGGGTGAGCCTGCTGGCGGGGGTGGTGGCCGATCCCTCCTGTCCGGTCTCCGAGCTGCCCCTGCTCTCCGCCGCCGAGCGTCACCAGACCCTCGTGGAGTGGACCGATAAGAAGACGGACTACCCGCTTGGAGTGAGAGCCCTTGACCTCATCGAGGAACAGGTGACGCGCTCCCCCGAGGCGTTTGCCGTCTCCTTCGAGGGCCGCCATCTCACCTATCGCGAGCTGGACGATCGGGCCGGCCGGTTGGCGGCCGCCCTGGTCCGCCGGGGCGTCGGGCCCGAGTCGCGGGTGGGGGTCTGTTTGGAGCGCTCGCCCGAGATGGTGATCGCTCTGTTGGCGGTCTGGAAGGCCGGCGCGGCCTACGTGCCGATGGATCCCGCCTATCCGGAGGACCGTCTGGCCTACATCCTGGAGGACTCTGGAATCGGGCTTCTCCTCGCCGATGCCGCGACGCCGAAGAGCCTGGCCGGAAACGCCGCCGTGGTAGTGCGGGTGGACCGCGAGGCGGAGACGGCGGGGGAGTGGGCGCCGCGGTCCGCGACCGGCCCGGACAACCTGGCTTACGTCATCTACACCTCCGGCTCCACGGGCCGGCCGAAGGGAGTGGAGATCCCTCACGGAGCGCTGTTGAGCTTTCTGTTCTCCATGGCCCGGCGGCCTGGTCTGAGGCCGGAGGACACGCTCCTGGCGGTGACCTCCCTGTCCTTCGACATCGCAGGTCTGGAGCTGTTCCTTCCCCTCATGACCGGCGCCCGCGTCGAGTTGGCGAGCCGCGAAACGGCTGGGGACGGGGTGCGCCTGCTCGGGCTGTTGCGGGAGTCGGGAGCTACCGTGATGCAGGCCACGCCGGTGACCTGGCAAATGCTGATCGAGGCGGGCTGGCAGGGCGGCGACGGCCTGAAGGTCCTCTGCGGCGGCGAGGCGCTGCCGGAGAGGCTCGCCGAGGAGCTGTGCCGGCGGTCGGATTCGGTGTGGAATCTCTATGGTCCAACCGAGACCACGGTCTGGTCGGCGGTCCGCCGGGTCCGCCGGGACGAGAAGGTCCTGGTCGGTGGCCCCATCGCCAACACCGGCCTCTATGTACTGGACGCCCGGCTACGGCCGGTGCCGGTGGGGGTGCCCGGAGAGCTGTGGATCGGCGGCCTGGGCCTCGCCCGCGGCTACCACGACCGGCCGGATCTCACGGCGGAGCGCTTCCTGCCCGATCCCTTCGAGGAGCGGCCGGGTGGCAGGATGTACCGCACCGGCGACCTGGTCCGCTTCCGGCCGGCCGGCCCGCTCGAGTTCCTTGGCCGGGCCGACTTCCAGGTCAAGGTGCGCGGTTTCCGCATCGAGCTCGGCGAGATCGAGGCCGCCCTGGGCCGGCATCCGGAGGTGGCCGCCGCGGTGGTCGTCGCCCGCGAGGACGTTCCGGGGGACCGGCGGCTGGTGGGTTACGTGGTGCCGCGCCGGCCGGACGCCGCCGGGTTGCCGACCGAGCTGCGGGCCTGGGTGGGCCGGAGCCTGCCCGACTACATGGTCCCCGTGGCCTGGGTGATGCTGGAGGCCTTCCCCCTGACGCCCAACGGCAAGATCGACCGCAAGGCCCTGCCGAAACCCGAGACGGCCGCCGGCGAGACCGCCGCCGAGCCCAGGACCCCCGTCGAGGAGTTGCTGGCCGGGATATGGAGCGATCTGCTCGGGCGGGAGTCCGTGGGCATCCATGACAGCTTCTTCGAGCTCGGCGGCCATTCGCTCAAGGCCACGCAGGTCGTGGCCCGCGTGCGCCAGGCGTTCGGGGTGGACCTGCCTCTGCGGCGGGTGTTCGAAGCTCCGACCGTGGCGGGGCTGGCCCGGATCGTGGAGCGTCTGCGGAGCGCAGCCAGCCCCGAGGCGCCGCCCATCCTCCCGGTGCCGCGGGACCGGGAGATCCCCCTGTCGTTCTCGCAGCAGCGGGTCTGGGTGCTCGACCAGCTCGACGTGGCCGGCACGGCCTACCACCTGCGGGTCTCCGTACGGCTGCGGGGAAGTCTCGAGGTCGGATCTCTGGAGATGGCGCTGGGCGAAGTAGTGCGCCGTCACGAGTCGCTGCGGACCGTCTTTGCCAGCTCCCAGGGCCGGCCCCGCCAGGTGGTGCAGCCGCGGCTCGATCTCGCCATGCCGCGGGTGGACCTGTCCGCCCTGCCGGCAGGGGCGCGGAATCAGGAGGCCCGGCGGCTGTTCGAGGATCTGGTCCGCCTGCGCTTCGACTTCTCCCGGGGGCCGCTGCTGCGGACCGCGCTCGTGGCGCTCGGCCCGGAGGAGCACCTGTTCAACCTGGTCATCCACCACATCGTCTCGGACGGCTGGTCGCTGGGCGTCTTCATCCGCGAGGTGGCGGCCTTCTACCGCGCCTTCGTCGAAGGCTCGCAACCGCAACTGGAGCCGCTGCCGGTGCAGTACCCGGACTTCTCGGCGTGGCAACGGGAGTGGCTGCAGGGCGAGGTGCTCGCCGAGCAGCTCGCCTATTGGCGCGGGCAGCTCTCGGGTCTCCCGCCGGTGCTGCAACTGGCGCCCGACAAGCCGCGGCGGGTGGGGAGGGCCGCTCCCGCCGGCCGCAGGCGGATCGCCCTGTCCGACGATCTCTCGGAGGCGCTGCGCGACCTCGGCCGGCGCGAGCAGGCGACGCCGTTCATGATCCTGCTCGCCGGCTTCGCCACCCTGCTGCACCGCTACACCGGCCAGCCGGACATCGCCGTGGGCACGCCGATCGCCAACCGCGGCCGGCTGGAGCTGGAGGGGCTGATCGGGTTCTTCGCCAACACCCTGGTGCTGCGCTCCGACCTCGCGGGGGACCCCGGATTCGTGGAGCTGCTGGACCGGGTGCGGACGGCGGCCCTGGACGCCTACGCCCACCAGGACCTGCCGTTCGAGCGGCTGGTCGAGGAGCTGCAGCCCGAGCGGAACCTGGCGGTCAATCCGCTGTTCCAGGTGATGTTCCAGATGCAGAACGTGCCGGTGTCGCAGATCGAGCTGCCGGGCCTCGCCCTGCTTCCGGCGGAGAACGCTCAGGGCTCGGCGATGTTCGACCTGACGCTGGCGGTCCGCGACACCGGCCGGGGGTTCGGCGGCGGTCTGGAGTACGACGCGGACTTGTTCGAGGCGGCCACGATGCAGCGTCTCGCCGGTCACTGGGTGAGCCTGCTGTCGGGGATGGTGGCCGATCCCTCCTGTCCAGTCTCCGAGTTGCCTCTGCTCTCCGCCGCCGAGCGTCACCAGGCGGCCGTGGAATGGTCCGACACGGAAGTGGGCCACCCGATGAGCGTGAGCGTCCTCGACCTGTTCGAGGAGCAGGCGGCGCGCGCGCCGCAGGCGGTGGCTGTCTCGTTCCAGGGCGTTCGGCTCACTTATCGAGAGTTGGACCATCTCGCCAATCGGTTGTCGGGAGCCCTGGCGCGCCATGGTGTGGCCCGCGAGGCGCGGGTGGGGGTCTGCCTGGAGCGGACGCCGGCGATGGTCGCGGCGCTCCTGGCGGTCTGGAAAGCCGGCGCGGCCTATGTGCCGATGGACCCCTCCTATCCGGAGGACCGCCTGGCCTACATGCTGGAGGACGCCGGGATCGGCCTGCTGATGGCGGACGCCGCGACGCCGGCCGGTCTCGCCGCCAGTGCCGCCGCGGTGGTGCGGGTGGACCGCGAGGTGGAAGGAGAAGGGGAAGGATCGCCGCCCGTGGGTGCGGAGAGCCTCGCCTACGTCATCTACACGTCCGGCTCGACGGGCCGGCCCAAGGGAGTCGAGATCTCGCACGGAGCGTTGGTGAATTTCCTGTATTCGATGGGTGAGCTTCCCGGCCTGGAGACGGAGGACACGCTGCTCGCCGTGACGTCGCTCTCCTTCGACATCGCGGGCCTGGAGCTGTTCCTGCCCCTGATCAAAGGCGCCCGGATCGAGCTGGCGAGCCGCGAGACGGCCGCCGACGGCCCCCGCCTGCTCGCGCTGCTCCGTGAATCCGGGGCCACGGTCCTCCAGGCCACTCCGGTCACCTGGCAGATGCTCGTGGAGGCCGGCTGGAGCGGCGGCGACGGCCTGAAGGTCCTCTGCGGCGGCGAGGCGCTGCCGGAGAGGCTCGCCGCCGAGCTGAGCCGGCGTTCGGATTCGGTCTGGAACCTCTACGGTCCCACGGAGACCACCGTCTGGTCGGCGGCCCGCCGGGTGCGCGCGGACGAGCGGGTGGTGGTGGGCCCGCCCATCGCCAACACCGGCCTCTACGTGCTGGACGCCCGGCTGCGGCCGGCGCCGGTGGGGGTGCCCGGAGAGCTGTGGATCGGCGGTCTGGGTCTCGCCCGCGGCTACCACGAGCGGCCGGATCTCACGGCGGAGCGCTTCCTGCCGGATCCCTTCGCGGAGCGGCCGGGCGGCAGGATGTACCGGACCGGCGACCTGGTCCGTTTCCGGCCGGACGGCGCGCTCGAGTTCCTGGGCCGGGCCGACCACCAGGTCAAGGTGCGGGGCTTCCGCATCGAGCTGGGCGAGATCGAGGCCGCGCTGGAGGCCAACCCCGGGATCGAACGGGCGGTGGTGATGGCGCGGGGCGAGGAGGGCGCGCGGCGGCTGGTGGCCTGGCTCGTGCCCCGGGAGAAGGGGACGCCCTCCAGTCTCTCCGTCGCCGATCTGCGGGAGGGCCTGGCCCGCACCCTGCCGGACTACATGGTCCCCTCGGCCTGGATGGTCCTCGACGCGCTGCCGCTGACGCCCAACGGCAAGGTGGACCGCCGGGCGCTGCCTTCCCCCGAGGGCGGCCGGCCCGAAGCGGCCACGTACGTGCCGCCCCGCAACGCCGTCGAGGAGCTTCTGGCGGGGATCTGGGCGGAGGTGCTGGGGCTGGAGCGCGTTGGCGTCCTCGACAACTTCTTCGTCCTCGGCGGCCACTCGCTGCTGGCGACCCAGGTCGTCTCCCGTGCGGCGGAGGCGCTGGAGATGGAGGTGCCACTGCGGCGGCTCTTCGAGGCCCCGACCGTGGCCGGCATGGCGGCGGGCCTCCTTCGTCAGGCGCCTTCGCGCGAGGAGCTGGAGCGGTCCGCGCGGCTCGTTCTCGATCTGCTCCAGCTCTCCGAAGAGGAGGTGGACGGCCTCCTGCTGGGTCAGGACAGGCCCGAGACTCTGGAGGGGATGCCGTGAGCGGCGACCGCTTCAAGCTCTCGGGCAAGCGGTTGGAGCTGCTCCGCGCCATGCGCCGCGAGCAGGGCCTCGCCGGTTCCCGGCAGGAGAAGATCGAGCGCCGGCCCGAGGCCGAGTCCTATCCGCTCTCCTTCACCCAGCAGCGGCTCTGGTTCCTGGACCGCCTGCAGCCCGGCAGCCCGGCGTACAACCTCCCCGCGGCCCTGCGCCTGCGCGGCCCGCTGCGGCTCGCCGACCTCGAACGGGCCCTCGCCGGGGTCGTGGAGCGCCACGCGGCGCTGCGCGCGGCCTTCGCGGCCGATGAGCAGGAGCCGGTCCAACGCATCCTGCCTGTCCCCGAGTCCGCCATTCCCGTGGTGGACCTGGCCGGCCTGCCCGAGACCGTCCGCGAAAGCGAAACGCGACGGCTGGTGGGCGAGGAGGCGAGGCGTCCCTTCGACCTCGCGCGGGGACCGCTCTACCGGTTCTCCCTGCTGCGGCTCGGCTCCGGCGATCACGTCGCCCTGGTGACCATCCACCACATCGCGGCGGACGCCTGGTCGCTGGAGATCTTCGTCCGCGAGCTGACGGCTCTCTACGCCGGCGGGAAACGGCTCCCGGACCTGCCCCTCCGCTACGTGGACTTCGCCTGCTGGCAGCGGGACTGGGCCGCGTCCGGAGGTCTCGCCGAGCAGCTCGCCTGGTGGCGCGAGCGCCTGGCGGGAGCGCCCACGGCCCTGGAGCTTCCCATGGACCGGCCGCGGCCCGCGGTGCCCAGCTTCCGCGGCGCCACGGCGACCCTGGCCCTGCCCAGGCCCGTGAGCGCCGGTCTCCTGGACCTCGCCCGCCGCGAGGGCGTGACCCCCTTTACGGTCGTCTTCGCCCTGTTCGCCGAGCTGCTGCGCCGTCACGCCGGCCAGGACGACCTGTTGATCGGCACGCCCGTGGCGAACCGCCACCGCCCCGAGATCGAAGGGCTCGTCGGCTTTTTCGCCAACACCTCCGTCCTGCGCGCCGACCTCTCCGGCGATCCCACGTTCCTGGAGCTTCTGGGACGGGCCCGGGAGACGGTCCAGGGGGCGCAGGCGCATCAGGATCTCCCCTTCGAATGGCTGGTGGAGGAGCTGCAGCCCGAGCGGCACTTGGGACATTCACCCCTGTTCCAGGTGATGCTGGTCTTCCAGACCGCTCCGCCCGCCGCCTCGCGGGAGATGCCCGGCGAGCTGAGCGTCTCGCGGCTGCCCTCCGGCAGCGGCACGGCCCGGATCGATCTGGCCCTCAGCGCCGTGCAGAGCGAGGACCGGCTGAGCCTCGCGGTCGAGTACGCCGCCGAGCTGTTCCATCCGGCCACCGCGCGGCGGCTCCTGGCGCGGCTCCGGACCCTGGCCGAAGCGGCCGTGGCCGACCCCGGGCGGCGGCTCTCCGCCCTGGAGATGCTCCCGGCGAGCGAGCGCCACCAGGCCCTGGCGGAGTGGAGCCATTGGGACCTCGGCGCGGCGGAGCCACGGGAGGAACCCCTCCTGCACCGACTGTTCGAGGAGCGGGTGGCGCGCGGGCCGGAGCGCGTCGCCCTGGTCTGGGGCGATGAGACGGTCTCCTACGGGGATCTCAACGCGCGGGCGAACCGGCTGGCGCGCCGTCTCCGTTCCCAGGGCGTGGGTCCGGACTCCGTGGTGGGGCTCCGCATGGACCGCTCGCCGGAGCTGATGGTGGCCATCCTGGCGGTGCTCAAGGCCGGCGGGGCCTACCTGCCGCTGGACCCCGAAGCGCCCGCCGACCGCACCGCCTTCATGCTCGCGGACGCCGTCGTGAGGCTGGTCCTGGACGGCGAAGGGCCGGTGGACGAGACGCTGTCCGGCGCGGATCTGCCCGACGGCCCGGCCGCCGACAACCTGGCCTACGTGATCTACACCTCGGGCTCCACGGGCAAGCCCAAGGGGGTGATGGTCCCGCATCGCGCGGCCTGCGCCACGCTGCTCTGGCGTCTCGCCTGTTTCTCCCTGACGGAGGAGGACTGCGTCCTCCAGAACATCGCCTTCACCTTCGACCCGTCGATCTGGCAGATCTTCGGCGCCCTGCTCTCCGGGGCCCGGCTGGTCCCGGTGCCTCCCGGCGGCGAGAAGGACTTCGCCGGGCTGGCCCGCGCCGCCGCGCGCGAAGGGGTGACCATCACCGACCTCGCGCCTCCCATGCTGGAGGCCTTCCTGGAACAGGAGGGGCTGGAGGAGTGCCGCCGCCTGCGCCTGCTCTTCGCCGGCGGGCAGGCCCTGCCGGCCGAGCTTGCCGACCGCTTCCGCCGTCAATTCCCGGGCGCCGCCCTGCAGAACATCTACGGCCCCACCGAGGCGGCGATCGACGCCGCCACCTGGACCTGCGCCCCCCTGCCGGCGGGGAGCACGGTGCCCATCGGACGCCCGGTGGCGGGGAAGCGGCTGCTGGTCCTCGACGAGCGGCTCGATCCGGCGCCCGTGGGCGTGCCCGGAGAGCTGTACATCGGCGGCGGTCTCGCCCGCGGCTATCTCGGCCAGCCCGCCCTGACCGCCGAGAGGTTCGTGCCGGACCCCTGGGCGGACGGCGAGCCGGGAGCCCGCCTCTACCGGACCGGCGACCTGGTGCGACACCTCCCGGACGGCCTCCTGGAGTTCCTGGGGCGTACCGACCGGCAGGTCAAGATCCGCGGCTTCCGCGTCGAGCTGGGGGAGATCGAGGGGGCCCTCGCCCGCTGCCCCGGGGTGCGGGAGAGCGCCGTCCTGGTCCGCGAGGACGTCCCCGGCCAGCCGCGGATCGTGGCCTACTTCGTCCCGGAGCCCGAAGCTCCCGCGACCGCCGGCGAGCTGCGGTCCCGGCTGCGCGGCGGCTTGCCGTCCTACATGGTGCCCGCGGCCCTGGTGCCGCTCCCGGCCCTGCCGCGCACGGTCAGCGGCAAGGTGGACCCGCAGGCGCTGCCCGCGCCGCAGGAAGGGTCGGAAGAGCCCGGCGAGATCCGTCACGTGCCGCCGCGCACCGAGCTGGAAGGCGCCATCGCCGCGATCTGGCGGGAGGCGCTGGGCCTGGAGGAGGTCGGCGTCGAGGACAACTTCTTCGACCGCGGCGGGCACTCCCTGCTGCTGATCCGGGTCCACGCACGGCTTCAGAAACTGCTCGGCCGCGAGATCCCCGTGCTCGACCTGTTCAGCCATCCCACCATCTCCGCCCTCGCCCGCCACCTGGGAAGCGGCGAGGCGGCGGCCGATTCCGTGGTCGAGGCCGCCCGCGCCCGGGTCCTGGAGCGGGCGGAGCGGCCGGGGATTCAGGACGCCGTCGCCGTGGTGGGCATGGCCGGGCGCTTCCCCGGCGCCGGCGACCTCGACGAGCTCTGGCGCAACCTCAGCGAGGGGCGCGAGAGCGTCCGCTTCTTCAGCGACGAGGAGCTGCTGGCCGCCGGCGTCGATCCGCGGCTCCTGGACAAGCCTCATTACGTCAAGGCGCGGGGCATGCTCGACGGGGTCGAGCTGTTCGACGCTCCCTTCTTCGACATCGCGCCGCGCGAGGCGGAGATGATCGATCCGCAGCACCGGCTGTTCCTGGAGTGCGCCTGGCACGCCCTGGAGGACGCCGGCTACGACCCCGGCCGGTTCTCCGGCGCCGTCGGCGTCTTCGCGGGCGTGAGCGCCAACTACTACCTGTTGCGGAACGTCCTCTCCAATCCCGAGGCCCTGAGGAGCGGCGGCGCCGCCCAGGCCATGCTCGGCGGCGACAAGGACTTCCTCGCCACCCGCGTCTCCTACAAGCTGAACCTCCGCGGGCCGAGCTTCACGGTCCAGACCGCCTGCTCGACCTCCCTGGTCGCCATCCACCTCGCCTGCCGAGCCCTGCTGGGAGGCGAGTGCGACATGGCCCTGGCCGGCGGCGTCTCGGCCACCGTGCCGCAGGTGACCGGCTACTTCTACCAGGAAGGCGGCATCAACTCTCCGGACGGCCACTGCCGCGCCTTCGACGCCCAGGCGCAGGGCACGGTGGGCGGCAGCGGCGTCGGCGTGGTGGCGCTCAAGCGGCTGAGCGACGCGCTGGCGGCGGGCGACCACATCCACGCCGTGATCCGGGGCACGGCGATCAACAACGACGGCGCGGTCAAGGTCGGCTACACCGCCCCCAGCGTCGAGGGCCAGGCCGCCGTCATCGCCGCGGCGCAGGCCGCAGGCGGGGATCTCCGCCGGACGACGATCGGCTACGTCGAGGCCCACGGCACCGGCACCCCGCTCGGCGATCCGATCGAGATCGCGGCGCTGACCCGCGTCTTCCGCGCCGGCACGGACCGCAGGGGCTTCTGCGCCATCGGCTCGGTGAAGACCAACATCGGCCACCTCGACGCCGCGGCCGGCGTCGCGGGCCTGATCAAGACGGTCCTGGCTCTGGAGCACGGAGAGATCCCGCCGAGCCTCCATTTCCAGGAGCCCAACCCGCGCATCGACTTCGCCGCGAGCCCCTTCTTCGTCAACGCCGCGCTCCGCGAGTGGAAGCGGGGAGAGGCGCCGCGCCGGGCGGGGGTGAGCTCCTTCGGCATCGGCGGCACCAACGCCCACGTCGTGCTGGAGGAGGCGCCGGCGCCCGTCCCCTCCGGAAGTGCCCGGCCCTGGCAGATCCTGGCGCTCTCGGCCCGTTCCCAGGCCGCCCTGGAGAAGGTCACGGACAACCTCGCCCGGCACCTGCGCGAGCATCCGGAGATCTCCCTGGCCGACGCCGCCTACACCCTGCAGGTGGGCCGGAAAGCGCTGTCCCACCGGCGGGTCGTGGTAGCCCGCGACGCTTCCGGAGCGGCAGACGCCCTGGAGACCCGCGATCCGGAACGCGCCCTCACCCGCGCCGCCGGAAGCCGCCGGCCGGTGGCTTTCCTCTTCCCGGGCCAGGGCTCGCAGCACGCCAACATGGGGCGGGGTCTCTACGAGACCGAGCCGGCGTTCCGCTCCGCGCTCGACACCTGCGCGGCGATCCTCGCCCCTCATCTGAAGGCCTGGACCTGCGGCGCGTCCTCTACCCCGAGGCCGGGGGTGAAGAGGCGGCGGACCGCGAGCTGCAGGAGACCCGGCTGGCCCAGCCGGCGCTCTTCGCGGTGGAGTACGCCCTGGCGCGGCTCTGGATGGAGTGGGGCGTGCGGCCCGAGGCCATGGTCGGCCACAGCCTGGGCGAGTACGTGGCCGCCTGTCTCGCCGGCGTCCTCTCCTTGGAAGACGCCCTGGCCCTGGTGGCGGCCCGCGGCCGGATGATGCAGGACCTGCCCCGGGGCGCCATGCTGGCCGTGCCGCTTCCGGAGGAGGAGACCCTGTCGCTGCTGACGGGCGGGCTCGCCCTGGCGGCGGTCAACGCGCCTTCGCTGTGCGTCGTCTCCGGGCCGGAGGGGGAGGTGGAGGCCCTGCGGACCCGGCTCGCGGAGCACGGCCTGGAGGGGCGGCGCCTGCACACGTCCCACGCCTTCCACTCGGCGGCCATGGACCCCGTCCTGGAGCCGGTGACCGCGATGCTGCGAAAGCTGCGCCTGAGCCCGCCGCGGATCCCCTATCTGTCGAACCTGACGGGGACCTGGATCACGGACGCGGAGGCCATCGATCCCGCCTACTGGGCCCGGCACCTGCGCCACCCCGTGCGTTTCGCCCCCGCCGTCGCCGAGCTGCTGCGCGAGCCCGACCGCGTCCTGCTGGAAGCAGGCCCCGGCCGCGTCCTTTCCACCCTGGCGCGGCGGCAGGCCGGGCCTGGCGCGGTGCTGCTCGGCTCGCTGCGCCACCCCGGCGACGAAGCCTCGGACCTGGAGGTGCTGCTCGGCGCTCTGGGCCGCTTCTGGCTGGCCGGCGGGGAGGTGGACTGGGAAGGCTTCCACGCCCACGAGCGGCGCCGCCGCGTTCCCCTTCCCCTCTATCCCTTCGAGCGCCAGCGCTACTGGATCGAGCCCTGGTCGCCGCGGGAAGCGCCGGCCCGGGCGCGGGAGGACCACGCTCTACCCATGTCCGACTGGTTCTCGGTCCCGGTCTGGAAGGAGGCGGTGCCGAAGCCGGGCTCGTCCCGGCCGCTCGCGGGGAGCTGGCTCCTCTTCGCGGACGGTCGGGGGCTGGGAGCCGGTCTGGCGGAGAAGCTCGCGGGAGCGGGGCTGCCCGTCGTCACCGTCGGGATCGGCGACCGCTTCGAGCGGATCGCTGAGAACGCCTACCGGCTGCGGCCCGGAGAGCGTGAGGACTACGACCGCCTGCTGGCCGGGCTGCGCGGCACGGGAAGCCTGCCGGACCGCATCGTCCATCTCTGGAACGTCGGCGAGCCCTCCGCGGAGGCGGCCTTCTACGGCCTGCTCTGGCTCGCGCAGGCCCTGGGAGAGGCCGGAGCGCGGCCGGCGGCTCCGGTGGAGCTCACGGTGGTGGCGGACGGCCTCTGCGACGTGACGGGGGAGGAGGTCTTACAGCCCGAGAAGGCCCTCCTGCTGGGACCGGTGCGGGTCCTCCCCCTGGAGTACCCCGGACTGGTCTGCCGCGCCGTGGACGCTGGCGCGAGCGGCCCGGACCGGCTTCTGGAAGAGCTGGCGGCCGCGCCCGGAGACCCGGTGGTGGCGCTCCGGGGCCGCCGCCGCTGGGCACAGGCCTTCGAGCGTGTCGGGATGGAGGAGCCGGGCCGGGGCGGGCTGCGCGAAGGAGGCGTCCTCCTGGTCACCGGCGGCACGGGCGGGATCGGCTACGCCCTGGCGGAGCACCTGGCGCGGACGAAGCGCGCCCGGCTGGTCCTGGTCAGCCGCTCGGGCGTCCTGTCGGAGGAGCACGCCCGGGCGCTGGAAGCCCTCGGAGCGGAGTTCCTGGTCGAGGCGGCCGACGTGGCGGACGAGGACGCCATGCGCCGGGTCCTCGCCCGGGCCGCCGAGCGCTTCGGGGCCATTCATGGCGTCGTCCACGCCGCGGGCGTGCCGGGCGGCGGCCTGATCCAGCTCAAGGCCCGTGAGGATGCGGCGGCGGTCCTGCGGGCCAAGGTCCAGGGAACCCTGGTGCTGCGATCCCTGCTTGAGGCTTCGCCTCTGGATCTGTTCGTCCTCTGCTCCTCCCTGGCTTCGGTCCTGGGCGGGCTGGGACAGGTGGACTACTGCGCCGCCAACGCCTTCCTGGATGCCTTCGCGGCCCGTGGCGGCGCCGTGGCCGTCAATTGGGACCGCTGGAGCGAGGTGGGCATGGCCGCCGGCGGACAGGGGCTCCTCACGTCCGAGGGCGTGGAGGCCTTCGAGCGCGCCGTGGCCGCGGGCTTCTCCCGCGTGGTCGTCTCCACCCGTCCTCTGCAGGCGCTGATCGAGCGGCCGCGGACCCGCCAGCCGGCGCGGGAGGCGCGCCCCGCCGCCGCGGAGGCGAAGCACTCCCGGCCCGACCTGGCGACGCCCTATGTCGCGCCGCGCAGCGAGACCGAGCGGGTCGTCGCCGGCATCTGGGAAGAGGTGCTGGGGATCGGCCCGGTGGGCGTCCACGACGACTTCCACGAGCTGGGCGGCCACTCCCTGATCGCCCTGCGGGTCCTCTCCCGGGTGCGGCAGGCCCTCGGCTCCGAGCTGCCCCTGCGGGCGATCTTCGACGCGCCCACGGTGGCGCGGCTGGCCGTGCGCATCCTGGAGAGCGAGACCCGGCGGGCGGAGGGGGACGACCTCGATGAGCTGCTGGCGCGCCTGGAAGGGCTCTCCGACGAGGAGGCCGAGGCCCTGCTCGCCAGCGGCGGCTCGCTGACGGAGACCGGCGCCGGGCGTCCGGAGGTGCCGGGTGATTGAGATTTCCTCGCGCCTCGAAGAGCTCTCTCCGCAGAAGCGGGAGCTGCTGCTGCGGCAGCTCCGGCAGATGAAGGGGGAGGCCCCCCGTCCGGTCATCCGGCCGCGTGGCGTGAGCCTGGGGGACTTCCCCCTCTCCTACGCCCAGCAGCGTCTCTGGTTCCTCGACCGGTTGGAGCCCGGCAACCCGTTCTACAACTTGCCGGGCGCGGTCCGCCTGCCGGGTCCCGTCGATGAGGACGCCTTGCGCCGGGCCCTGGGCGAGATCGTCCGACGGCACGAGATCCTGCGCACCGCCTTTCCCTCCGTGGCGGGGATGCCGGTGCAGCGGGTCGGCCCCCCCGGCAGGCTGTCGCTGTCCGTGATCGATCTCTCGGGGCTGCCCGAATCCGAGCGCCGGGCCGTGGTCCGTCACCACATCAACCTGGAGGTCCGCCGCCCGTTCGATCTGTCCGCCGGTCCGCTGTTCCGTTTCCTGCTGCTCCGGCTTGGACCCTCGGACCGCGTCCTGGCGTTCGCCATCCACCACATCGTCTCCGACGGCTGGTCGATGCGGATCCTGGTGCGGGAGCTGACCGCCCTCTACCACGCCTTCTCCCAGGGCGCCCCGTCCCCGCTTCCGGAGCTGCCCGTCCAGTTCGCCGACTATGCGATGGCCGAGCGGACCTGGCTCGACAGCGAGGCCCTGGGGCCCCAGCTCGAGTACTGGAAGGCGCGGCTCGCCGCGCTGCCCGGTCCCCTGGAGCTGCCCGCCGACCGGCCGCGGCCCGAGGTTCAGACCTTCCGGGGCTCCCGGCAGGCGGTGGTCTTCCCGCCGGCGACCTTAGCGGCGCTCAAGGAGAGGGGGCAGGCGGAGAAGGCGACGCCGTTCATGGCGATCCTGGCGGGCTTCAAGGCCCTGCTGTGCCGCTACACCGGCCGCGAGGACCTCGTGATCGGCACTCCCATGGCCAACCGCGACCGGGTGGAGACCGAAGGGCTGATCGGCTTCTTCGTCAACACCCTGGTGCTGCGCGACGACCTCTCCGGGGACCCCTCCTTCCGGGAGCTCCTGGCCCGCGTGCGGTCGGCGGCCCTGGAGGCCTTCGCCCACCCGGACCTCCCCTTCGAGCTCCTGGTGGAGGAGCTGCGGCCCGAGCGCGACCTCGCCCATACGCCGGTCTTCCAGGTGCTCTTCGCCTTCCAGAGCATCCCGGTGGACACCCGCCCCTCCTCCGGGGGCGGCCTGGCCATGGAGGCGGTGCCGGTGGAGGCCGGCAAGGCCCTGTTCGACCTTACGCTGAGCCTGGAGGAGATCAACGGGCGGGTGGCCGGGTTCTTCGAATACAACACGGACCTGTTCGACGCCGACCGCATGCGGCGCATGGCGGCCCATCTCGAGATCCTGCTGACGGCGGCGGCCGCCGAGCCGGACCGGCGCCTCTCGGATCTTCCCCTCCTGACCCCCGCCGAGAGCCAGCAGCTCCTGCGGGAGTGGAGCCGGGGCGAGCTGGCCGTCCCCGGGACGCGCCTCCTGCACCAGATGGTGGAGGAGCAGGCGGACCGGCGTCCGGAGGCGGTGGCCGTGATTTTCGAGGGCGGCGAGCTGACCTACGGCGAGCTGGACCGCCGGGCCAACCGGCTGGCCCGCCGCCTGCGCCGGCTCGGCGTCGGACCGGAGACCAGGGTCGGCCTCTCCGTGGAGCGCTCGGCGGAGATGATCGTCGGCCTTCTGGCCGTGCTCAAGGCCGGCGGCGCCTACGTGCCCCTCGACCCCGCGTATCCGGCGGAGCGCCTGGACTGGCTGCGGGCCGACTCCGGCCTCTCCGTGCTGCTGACCCAGGCTGAGCTGTCCGGAGATCCCGGCGAGAGCGGGGAGCGGCTGCCGCCCGCGGCCGGTCCGGACAACCTGGCCTACGTGATCTACACCTCGGGCTCGACCGGCACGCCCAAGGGCGTGCTGGTCTCCCATCGCGGGCTGGACAACCTGGCCGAAGCCCAGGGGCTCCTGTTCGGGATCGACCAGGACAGCCGCGTCCTGCAGTTCGCCTCGATGAGCTTCGACGCCTCGGTCTCGGAGATCGCCATGACGTTCCGGGCCGGCGCGGCCCTGGTCCTGGCCGGGCGCCTGTCCCTCTCGCCGGGTCCCGAGCTGATCGCGCTGCTGCGGGATCGGGAGATCACCGTGGCGACGCTGCCGCCCTCGGTCCTGGCGGCGCTGCCCGCGGCGGACCTCCCCGCGCTGCGGACGATCGTGGTGGCGGGCGAGGCCTGCCCGGTGGACCTGGCGCGGCGCTGGGCCGCCGGCCGCCGGCTGGTCAACGCCTACGGCCCCACGGAGACCACGGTCTGCGCCACCGCCTGGATCTACGACGGCGGCGACCGCCTGCCGATCGGCGGGCCGATCCGGAACATGGAGGCCTACGTCTTCGATCCCCGGGGCGGACCGGCGCCGGTGGGCGTGCCCGGCGAGCTGCTGGTGGGCGGCGTGGGCCTCGCCCGGGGCTACCACGGCCGGCCTGACCTGACGGCGGAGCGGTTCGTCCCCCATCCGTTCGCATCCTCGCCCGGCGAGCGGCTCTACCGCACGGGCGACCTCGTCCGCTTCCGGGCGGACGGCTGCCTCGACTACCTGGGCCGGATCGACCGCCAGGTGAAGGTGCGGGGCTTCCGCATCGAGCTCGGGGAGATCGAGGCGGCCTTGGAGAGCCATCCTGGGGTGGAACGCGCCGTGGTCCTGGCGAGCTCCGATTCCCAGAGCCTCGCCGCCTGGGTCGTGCCTCGCGACCCCGCCGGGAACCCTGCCGAGTGGCGGGCGTTCCTGCGGAACCGGCTGCCGGACTACATGGTGCCGGCGGGGTTCGTGGTCCTGGAGGCCCTGCCCCTGACGCCCAGCGGCAAGGTCGACCGCCGCGCTCTGGCCGCGGCCCAGCCCCGGCCGGCCGCCGGCGGGGACCGGACCGCGCCGCGCACGCCGTCCGAGGAGATCCTGGCCGGCATCTGGGAAGGGATCCTCGGAGCGGAGGGGATCGGAGCCCACGACAACTTCTTCGACCTCGGCGGTCACTCCCTGCTCGCCACCCGGATGATGTCCCGGGTTCTGGAAGCCTTCGGCGTCGAGCTGCCGTTGCGGGCGCTCTTCGAAGCCCCCACGGTGGCCGGTCTGGCGGCGAGGATCGAGACCGCCCTGGCCGAAGGGCGCGGCGTGGCGGCGCCTCCCGTCGTCCCGGTGCCCCGCCACGGCCCGCTCCCCCTTTCCTTCGGCCAGCAGCGGCTCTGGTTCCTCGACCAGCTCGAGCGCGGGACCGCCGCCTACAACATGCCTTCGGCGGTGCGGTTGCGCGGTCCTCTCGACCCCGGGGTGCTGGCCGGCAGCCTCACCGCGGTCGTCGAGCGGCACGAAGCGTTGCGCACGGTCTTCCTCCTGCCGGAAGGCGAGGATGAGCCGGCGCAGCGCATCCTGCCGGCGGCGCCCGTCGCCCTGCCGCTGGTCGACCTCGAAGCTCTGCCGCGGGGCGCGCGGGAGGCCGAGTCGCGGCGCCTCGCCGCGGCCGAGGCGAGGCGGCCCTTCGATCTCGCCCGCGGACCCCTGTTGAGGACCCTGCTGCTCCGCCTCGGGGGAGAGGAGCACATGCTGCTCCTGACGCTCCACCATATCGTCGGCGACGGCTGGTCCATGGGCGTGGTGATGCGCGAGCTGGCGGCGCTGCACGCCGCCATCGCGGCCGGGCGTCCCTCGCCGCTGCCCGCGCTGCCGGTGCAGTACGCCGACTACGCGGCTTGGCAGCGGGGGTGGCTCACGGGGGAAGTGCTGGCGGCCCAGATCGCCTACTGGCGCGACGCCCTGGCGGGAGCTCCGCCGCTGCTGGACCTGCCCACGGACCGCCCCCGCCCGCCCATGCAGACCTTCCGGGGCTCACGGCGGACGCTGGCCTTCCCCTCGGATCTGGCCCAGGACCTCCGCAAGCTGGGTCGCGCCACGGGCGCCACGAGCTTCATGGTGCTTCTGGCAGCTTTCCAGACCCTGTTGCACCGCTACTCCGGACAGGGGATCGTGGTTGTGGGCTCGCCCATCGCCAACCGGAACCGGGCGGAGATCGAGGGTCTGATCGGTTTCTTCGTCAACACCCTGGCGCTGGCGACGGACCTCTCGGGAGAGCCCGGCTTCCTCGGCCTGCTGGCCCGGGTCCGGGAAGGGGCTCTCGGCGCCTATGCCCACCAGGACCTGCCGTTCGAAAAGATCGTGGAGGAGCTGTCGCCGGAGCGGAACCTGGCCCACGCGCCGCTGTTCCAGGTGCTGTTCGCCTTCCAGGCCGCGGCGCAGCCCGCCGCGGCGCCGATGACCGCCATGGGCGACGCGGGCGGCGGCCTCGCGCTCTCGACCGTGGAAGCCGACATGGCCGCCACCAAGTTCGACCTGACCCTGAACGTGGAGGAGCGGGGAAGGGGGCTCGCCGCAGCCCTGGAGTTCAACACCGACCTCTTCGATCCGGCCACGGCCGGCCGTCTGCTGGAGCAGCTCCGGGCGCTGCTGGAGTCGGCCCTGGCCGCTCCGGACCAGCGGCTCTCCGAGCTGCCGCTCCTGGGCGAGGCCCAGCGGTCCCAGCTCCTGGTCGAGTGGAACGACACCGCGGTGACGGCTCCCGCCTGGGATTGTCTCCACGAGCTGTTCCAGGAGCAGGCCCGCCGCGCGCCGGGCGCCCCGGCCTTGATCGCGACCGACGGGACCCTCACCTGGAGCGAGCTGGCCGGTCGGGTCCGCCAGCTCGCCGCCTTCCTGCGCGGCCTGGGCGTCGGGCCCGAGGTCCTGGTGGGGATCTGCATGGAGCGCACCCTCGACATCGTGGTGGGCATCCTGGGCGTCCTGGAGGCCGGCGGCGCCTATCTCCCCCTGGACCCCGTCTACCCCCGGGAGCGGCTGGACTTCATGCTCGCGGATGCGGGCGCGCCCGTCGTGCTCACCCAGGAGCGGATGCTCGGCCGCCTCGGCATCGGGGAGGACCAGCAAGGCCCGCGGTGGATCTGCCTCGACCGCGACTGGCCGGCCATCGCGGCGGCGCCGCCCGCCCCGCCTTCCGGCGTGCGGCCGGACAACCTGGCCTACGTCATCTACACCTCCGGATCGACCGGCCGCCCCAAGGGCGTCGCCATCGCGCACTTCAGCCCCGTGGCGCTGCTGCGCTGGGCCAGCGGCATCCTGCCGGAGGACGATCGCGCCGGCGTGCTCGCCTCGACCTCCATCTGTTTCGACCTCTCGGTCTTCGAGCTGTTCCTGCCGCTCTGCTTCGGCGGTACGGTCGTGCTGGCCGAGACCGCCCTGCACCTGCCGCACCTCGCCGCGGCGTCGCGGGTCACGCTGGTCAACACCGTGCCCTCGGCCATCGCCGAGCTGGTGCGGAGCGGCGGGCTGCCGGCCTCGGTGCGGGCCGTCACCCTGGCGGGCGAGCCCCTGCCGCGCAAGCTGGTGGACGAGATCTACGCCGTGGAGACCGTCGAGCGGGTGATGAACCTCTACGGCCCCTCGGAGGACACCACCTACTCGACCTACGCCACCATCGACCGCGGCGGCGGGCAGCCGCCCATCGGCCGGCCGGTGGGGGAGGGGTGGATCTACATCCTGGACGCGGCCCTGCAGCCGGTCCCGCCCGGCGTTCCCGGCGAGCTCTGCCTGGGCGGCGCGGGCCTCGCCCGCGTCTACCTGAACCGCCCCGAGCTGACGGCCGAGCGGTTCGTCCCCGATCCGCTGTCGGGCGTGCCGGGCTCGCGCCTCTACCGCACCGGCGACCTCGCCCGCTTCCGTGCGGACGGCGAGATGCTCTTCCTCGGCCGCGTGGACCACCAGGTCAAGATCCGCGGCTTCCGCATCGAGCTGGGGGAGATCGAGGCGACGCTCCGCCAGCATCCGGGGGTGGCCGAGACCCTGGTGATGGCCAGGCGCGACGGCGGCGAGCCGGGCGACCTCCGCCTGGTGGCCTACGTGGTGGGCCGCGAGGGGGAGGCCCCGCCCGTGGAGGAGCTGCGCGCCTTCCTGCGCGCCAAGCTCCCGGCGCACATGGTGCCCTGGGCCTTCGTCCCGCTGGCCGCGTTCCCGCTCAACGCCAACGGCAAGATCGAGCGCAAGGCGCTGCCCGACCCTGAACGGGCGGCCTGGGGCGCGTCCGCCGAGATCGAGGAGCCCCGCTCCGAGATGGAGCGCCGGGTGGCCGCCGTCTGGCGGGAGCTGCTGGGACTGGAGCGGGTGGGCATCCACGACAACTTCTTCGACTCGGGCGGCCACTCCCTGCTGGCGGTCCGCGTCCACAGCCGCTTGAAACGGGAGCTCGGCCGGGATTTCCCCCTGGTCGCCCTGTTCGAGCATCCGACGATCGGCGCCCTGGCCAGGCACCTCGACATGGGGGAGGCCGACCCGGCTTCCCGCGAGAAGGGGCAGGACCGGGGAGCCAGGCGGCGTGAGGCCCTGGCCGCCCGCCGCCGCGCCGGCCGTCCCGCCGGCAACCCAACGGAACACGAGACCGAGGAGCCTTGACCTCTATGGCGGATTCGCACACCCACGACCTTTCGATCGCGATCATCGGCATGGCCGTGCGCTTCCCCGGCGCGGCGGACGCCGAGCAGCTCTGGCGCAACCTGCGGGACGGTGTCGAATCCATCGAGCGCTTCGACGAGCGGGAAAGGGAGGGCTCCGTCGCGGGCCAGTCCGAGCCCGACGATCCGACCCTCGTGCGCGCCGGCGGTTTCCTCGAGGACATCGAGCGGTTCGACGCCGCGTTCTTCGACTTCAACCCCCGCGAGGCGGAGATCACCGATCCCCAGCAGCGCATCTTCCTGGAGTGCTGCTGGGAGGCGTTGGAGAGGGCCGGCTACGACCCTGACAGCTTCCCCGGAGCGATCGGCGTGTTCGCCGGGGCGGGCATGAACACGTACTTCTTCAACAACGTGCTGGCCCACCCCGAGCTGTTCCGGACGGTCGGAGCCTTCCAGATCATGGTCAGCACCGACAAGGACTACCTGGCGCCCCGCGTCTCCTACAAGTTGAACCTCAAGGGCCCCAGCGTCAGCGTCCAGACCGCCTGCTCGACCTCCCTGGTGGCGATCCACCTCGCCTGCCAGAGCCTGCAGGACTTCCAGTCCGACCTGGCGATGGCCGGCGGCGTCTCGGTCCGGGCGCCGCAGCGGACCGGCTACCGCTACACGGAAGGGGGCATCTATTCTCCGGACGGCTACTGCCGGGTCTTCGACCAGGATGCCCGGGGGACGGTGGGCGGCAACGGCGCGGGCGTGGTGGTCCTCAAGCGGCTGGAGGACGCCCTGGCGGACGGCGACGACGTCCTGGCGGTCATCCGGGGTTCGGCCATCAACAACGACGGCGCGGCCAAGGTCGGCTTCACCGCTCCCAGCGTCGAAGGCCAGGTGGCGGTGATCTCGGAGGCCCTGTCCGTGGCGGGGGTCCCGGCCGAGAGCATCGGCTACGTCGAGGCCCACGGCACCGGCACGTCCCTCGGCGATCCCATCGAGGTCACGGCCCTCAACCGTGCCTTCGGCCTGGGTTCCGGCCGCCGGGAGACCTGCGCCCTCGGCTCGGTGAAGAGCAACCTCGGCCACCTGGACACGGCTTCGGGCGTCGCGGGTCTGGTCAAGGCGGTGCTGGCCCTCCAGAAAGGCGAGATCCCGGCGAGCCTCCATTTCCAGGCGCCCAACCCCGAGATCGACTTCGCGGCGGGTCCTTTCTACGTCAACGCCGCCTTGCGGGAATGGAAGCCGAACGGCTCTCCCCGGCGGGCGGGCGTCAGCTCCTTCGGCATCGGCGGCACCAACGCGCACGCCGTGGTGGAAGAGGCGCCGGCCCCCGAGCCCTCCGGGCCCTCCCGCTCCTGGCAGCTCCTGCTGATCTCCGCGCGGACCCCTACGGCCCTGGAGACGGCCACGGACAATCTGGCGCGCCACCTGGAGGAGCATCCGGAGCAGTCCTTCGCCGACGTGGCCTTCACCACCCAGGTGGGGAGGCAGGCGTTCAAGCACCGGCGGGCCCTGGTCTGCCACGGCCGCGAGGACGCCGCCGCGGCCCTGCGCGCCCGGGACCCGCAACGCGTCCTCACCCTGCCCGTGGAGGACCGGGACCGCCCGGTGGCCTTCCTGTTCCCGGGTCAGGGCGCCCAGTACCCGGACATGGGGCGGGACCTCTACGACTCCGAGCCGGCCTTCCGCGAGGCCCTCGACGCCTGCGCCCGGGAGCTGCGGCCGCACCTGGGGCTCGACCTGCGGACGGTCCTCTACCCGGACGGCGACCGCCAGGCCGCGGCGGAGCGCCTGGAGCGGACGGAGCTCGCCCAGCCCGCGCTGTTCGCCGTGGAGTACGCCATGGCCGCGCTGCTGCGGGAGTGGGGAATCCGCCCGGCGGCGATGCTGGGCCACTCCATCGGCGAGTACGTGGCCGCCTGCCTGGCCGGCGTCTTCTCGCTGGCGGACGCCCTGGCCCTGGTGGCCGCCCGCGGCCGCCTGATGCAGGGGCTGCCCCCGGGGGCCATGCTGGTGGTGCCGCGGCCCGAGGAGGAGGCGAGACGATGGTTGGAGGACGGCCTCTCGCTGGCCGCGGTCAACGGCCCGTCGTTCTCCGTGATCTCGGGTCCGATCGAGCAGGTGGACACCCTGGCGCGCCGGCTGGAGGAGGCGGGGATCGAGGGGCGGCGGCTCCACACCTCGCACGCCTTCCATTCGTCGATGATGGACCCCGTCCTGGACGAGCTCGCCCGCGAGGTGGGCAAGGTGCGCCTGAACGCGCCGAGCATCCCATTCGTCTCCAACCTGACCGGCTCCTGGATCGAGGCCTCCCAGGCCACCGATCCCGCCTACTGGGTGCGCCACCTCCGCGAGACCGTGCGATTCGGCGACGGCGCCGCCGAGCTGCTCCGCGACCGCTCCCGCATCCTGCTGGAGGTGGGGCCGGGCCGCACCCTGGCGAGCCTGGTCCGCGCCGGGGCCGCCGACCGCACGGTGGCGACCACCATGCGCCACCCCCAGGACGCGGGCGACGGCGACGCGCTGGCCAACGGCCTGGCCCGGCTCTGGCTCGCCGGGGCCCGTATCGACTGGGCGGGATTCCATGCCCACGAGCGGCGGCGGCGGGTGCTCCTGCCGACCTATCCGTTCGAGCGCCAGCGCTTCTGGCTGGAGCCGGCGCAGGTTCGCGTGCAGCGGGCGGCGGCGCCGGTCCCCGTGGAGGCGGCCGTCTCCGAGGTAGCGGCTCCCGCCGGCGAGGCCCAGACCGCCCGCCGGGCCGCGCAGGGCCATCCGCGGCCCGCCCTGGCGACGCCGTTCGTGGCCCCGGCGGACGAGGTGGAGGAGGAGGTCGCGAGGCTGTGGGAGCTGGGCCTGGGCCTCTCCAGCGTCGGCGTCCACGACGATTTCTTCGAGCTGGGTGGCCACTCGCTGCTGGCGACCCAGATCACCGCCGAGGTGCGCTCGCGCTTCGGCCTCGACGTGCCGCTGCGGTCCCTGTTCGAGACCCCTACCGTGGCCGGCCTCGCGGCCGTGGTCCGGGAGGCCCGGCAGGCGAGAGGGGACGCCGGAGAGCCTGCCGGGCCGGCGCTCCCGGTCGTGGTCTCCGACGTCGAAAACCGGCACGAGCCCTTCCCGCTCACCGACGTGCAGCAGGCCTACTGGATCGGCCGCAGCAGCGCTTTCGACCTGGGGCAGGTGGCGACCCACATCTACCGGGAGACCAACGTCCGGAAGGTCGACATCCAGCGGCTGGAGCTCGCCTGGCGCCGCATGATCGAGCGGCACGACATGCTGCGGGCGATCGTGCTGCCGGACGGCCGCCAGCAGATCCTGGAGACCGTGCCGCCGTACCGGATCGAGGTCCTGGACCTCCGCGGCAAGGACCCGGAGGAGAAGGCCCAGGAGCTGGACCGGGTCCGCCGCCAGATGGCCCACCAGATGCTGCCGGCGGACCGCTGGCCGCTGTTCGAGATCCGCGCCACGATCCTGGACGACGCGCACACCCGCTTCCACGTCAGCTTCGACTTCCTGATCGGCGACGCCTGGAGCCTGCAGATCATGGGCCGCGACCTGGTGCGGTTCTTCCGCGACCCCGCGGCCCCGGCGGCGCCGCTGGAGCTGTCGTTCCGCGACTACGTCCAGGCGATGAGCGAGTTCGAACGCACGGCCGCCTTCGAGCGCGACCTCGCCTACTGGCGCGGCCGGCTCGCCGACCTGCCGCCGGCGCCCGAGCTGCCCCTGACCAAGAGCCCGGCGGCCCTCGGCCGGCCCCGCTTCGTCCGCTGCTCCGGAGGGCTCTCCCGGCGCGACTGGGACCGGCTCAAGGAGCGCGCCAACCGGGCCGGGCTGACCGCGTCGGGGGTGCTCCTCGCCGCCTTCTCCGAGGTGCTGGCCGCCTGGAGCAAGAGCCCGCGGTTCACCATCAACCTGACCCTCTTCAACCGCCTGCCGGTGCACCGCCAGGTCAACGAGGTGGTCGGCGACTTCACCTCCCTGACGCTGCTGGCGGTGGACACCTCCGGGCCGGAGAGCTTCGAGGCGCGGGCCAAGAGAACGCAGGCGCAGCTCTGGGAGGACCTCGACCACCGTTCGGTCAGCGGCGTCCGCGTGCTGCGGGAGCTGGCGCGCACCGGCCTGGCGCGGGCGGTCATGCCGGTGGTCTTCACCAGCACGCTCGGCCTGACGACGCGGCGGGAGACCGAAGCCGGCGCGGACGCCGAGGACCGGCCGCCGCGGGAGGATAACGACTACGAGATCAGCCAGACGCCCCAGGTCTGGCTCGACCACCAGGTGGGCGAGGCCCGCGGCCGCCTGAAGTACAACTGGGACGATGTCGACGACCTCTTCCCGGCCGGCTTCATCCAGGCCATGGCCGGGGTCTACCAGGCCTTCATCGAGCGCCTCGCCCGCGAGGACGAGCCCTGGGGCGCCGGCGCCCTCGCCCTGCTGCCGGAAGAGCAGCTCGCCCAACGTCTGGAGATCAACGCCACGGGGCAGGCCTTCGGGCCGGCGGCGGATGAGCTGTTGCACACCCTGATCGCTCCGCCGGACGACCGCCCCGCCGTGGCCGCTCCCGGCCGCACCCTGACCTACCGCGAGGTCCACCGCCGCGCCAACACCCTCGGCGCCGCCCTGCGGGAGGCCGGCGCCCGCCCCAACGCCCTCGTCGGCGTGGTGATGGAGAAGGGGTGGGAGCAGGTGGTGGGCACCCTCGGCATCCTGGCGTCCGGGGCGGCCTACCTGCCCATCGATCCCGACCTGCCGGCGGACCGCCGCCGCTACCTGCTGGAGAACGGCGAGGTGGAGATGGTGGTGACCCAGCCCTGGGTCGACGACCGCATCGCAGGTGCGGGGGAGTGGCCGGAGGGGGTCCGGCGGTTCCGCGTGGAGGAGGAGGAGCCGGCGGCGCCGGAGGGCATCGAGACTCTCGCCCCCGTCCAGAAGCCGGAGGACCTGGCCTACGTCATCTACACCTCCGGCTCCACCGGCCAGCCCAAGGGCGTGGTGATCGACCACCGCGGCGCCGTCAACACCATCCTCGACCTCAACCACCGCTTCCGGGTCGGCCCGGAGGACCGGGTGTTCGCGCTGTCCTCGCTGTCGTTCGACCTCTCCGTCTACGACATCTTCGGCACGCTGGCGGCGGGGGGCACGATCGTCTTCCCCGAGGCGGGCCGGCGGCGCGACCCCGAGCACTGGGCGGAGCGGATCGAGCGGGAGGGCGTGACGCTGTGGAACTCGGTGCCGGCGCTGATGGAGATGCTCGCCGAGCAGGCGGCGAACCGCCCGGCGGATGCCGCTCCGGCGGACGGCGCCCTCCGCCTCGTCTTCCTCTCCGGCGACTGGATCCCGGTTTCCCTGCCGCCGCGCATACGCACTCTTCCTTATGTGACCCCCGATGTCGAGGTCATCAGCATGGGCGGGGCCACCGAGGCCTCCATCTGGTCGATCATCCATCCCATCGGGGAGGTGGAGCCCGGCTCCCGCAGCATTCCCTACGGCCGGCCGATGGCCAACCAGACCTTCCACGTCCTCGACGGCCGGCTGCGGCCCCGCCCGGTCTGGGTGCCGGGCAACCTCTACATCGGCGGCGTCGGCCTGGCCAAGGGCTACTGGCGGGATCCCGAGAAGACGGGCGCGAGCTTCATCATCCACCCCGAGACGGGCGAGCGCCTGTACCGTACCGGCGACCTCGGGCGGTACCTGCCCGGCGGCGACATCGAGTTCCTCGGCCGCGAGGACTCGCAGGTCAAGATCCGCGGCTACCGCGTCGAGCTGGGGGAGATCGAATCCATCCTGGCGAGCCATTCCCAGATCCGGGACGCCGTGGTCGTGGCGCGCGAGGGCGGCGCGCCCGGCGAGAAGCGGCTCAGCGCCTACGTAGTGGCCGAGCCCGAGTCCGGCCTGGACATCCCGGCGCTGCGCGCCTTCCTCCGCGAGCGGTTGCCGGAGTACATGGTCCCCGCCGGCTTCCTGTTCATGGACGCCCTGCCGCTGACGGCCAACGGCAAGGTGGACCGCCGCGCCCTGCCCGTCTTCGATCAGGGGGCGGTGCAGAGACGGCGCGAGTACGTGGCCCCGAGCACGGAGATCGAGGAAGCCCTGGCCAGCATCTGCGCCGAGACGCTGGGCGTGGAGACGCTGGGCGTCCACGACGACTTCTTCGAGCTGGGGGGCGATTCCCTGATGGCCATCCGCGCCCTCTTCCGCATCCGCAAGGCGGTGGGGGTCGAGCTGCAGGTGAAGAGCTTCTTCGACAGCCCGACGGTGGCCGGGCTGGCCGAAGCGGCCGAGGCGTTGCTCCTGGATCAGATCGAAAAACTCTCCGATGAGGAGGTTCACGAGCTCCTGTAAGGAGCTGTGAGGTGATTTCCGATGAGTGGGATGGATGAAAGACGGGCCAGGCTCTCGCCGGAGAAGCAGGCCCTGCTCGCGAAACGTTTGAGCTCCCTGTCCACGGCGGCCAAAACCCCCGCGGCGCCGCAGGAATCTCCTGTTCCCGAGGCGGAGCCGCCGATGGATCTCTCCCCGGGCGACACCGCCGCGCCGGTGTCGCGCGAGGTCTGGAACACGATGGCGGAGACCGGGGAGCGCGAGGCCCGGCGGCTGGCGGTCGAGCCGGACCTGCTGGCCGACGCGGCCCGCGAGCCCCGCTGGGACGAGCAGTCGGCCGCCGTCCTCTGCACGGCGTTCCGCAGCCTGGGGGTGTTCCAGGAAACCGGCGAGGAGTGGACCGTCAACCGTCTCATCGACGAGCGCGGCGTCCTCCCCAAGCACCGCAAGGTGCTGCGCCGCTGGATGGAAACGCTCAAGGAGGAGGGATTGCTGGCGGAGAAGGGCAACGCCTGGGTGGCGCTGCAGCCCGTGCCGTCGCCGGCCTTCGACGCCATGCTGTCGGACGAGCACCGGCGCTACTACGGCGACGCCCTGACCAAGGTCCTCACCGGCGAGACCCACCCCCTGGAGTTCTACCTGCCGGGGGGATCGTCCTCCTCGGTGGAGTCGAGCTACCGCGAGCTGCCGATTTTCCGCTACTGCAACGGCATCTGCGCCAGCGTGCTCGGCGAACAGGTGAGCGCCCTGGGAGACGGGACGCGGCTGCGCATGATCGAGATCGGCGCCGGCACGGGCGGCACCACCGCCTCCCTGCTGCCGCTGCTACCCCCGGACCGGACGGTCTTCTGCTTCACCGACGTCTCCAGGTTCTTCACCGACCTGGGCCGGAAGAAGTTCCAGGAGTATCGGTTCCTCCGCTGCCGGGAGCTGGACATCGAGAAGGACCCGCTGGCGCAGGGCTATCCGGAAGCGGGGTTCGACTGGGTGGTGGCGGCCCACGTGCTGCACGCCACGCGCGACATCGCCGAGACCCTGGAGCACGTGCTCCGGCTCCTGGCTCCGGGCGGCGTCCTGCTGCTCCTGGAGGAGACCCGCTTCCAACGCAAGTACAACTTCTCGATGGGATTCCTGCCGGGGTTCGACCATTTCGAGGATTTCCACCTGCGGCCGCTGCATCCGCTCCTCTCGTCCGCGCAGTGGCGGGAGGCGCTGCTGGCCGCGGGGTTCGGGGACTTCGCGACTTTCACCGAGCCCGGCTCGGCCGCTGACGTCATGGGCGTCGACGTGATGATCGCCCGCAAACCTGGAGGTGACTAGAAGGATGTCGAAGCAGGAGGATCTCTCGGATCGCCGGGCCCGGCTCACGCCGGCCCAGAGGGCCTTGCTGGAGAAGAGGCTGCGCAGCGGCGGCGCGGCCCGGGCGGCGGAGGAGGATGCGGGCATCGTCCCGCGGCCGGACCGGGGCCCCGCTCCCGCCTCTTTCGGCCAGCGCAGGCTCGTGCGGTTCGCCGAAAGCCGGCCCTCGAGCCTCGCCTACAACGTGTACTACGCCATCGGATTGCGCGGGCCTCTCGACCCGGAGATCCTCGCCTGGAGCGTCCGGGCCGTGGTGGAGCGCCATGAGGCGCTGCGCACCCGCTTCGACGTGACCGGCGACGGCGAGCTGGTGGCCGTCGCCTCGCCGGACCTGGTGCCCTCGGCGCTGCCGCTGGTGGACCTGGAGGGCCTTGCCGGTACGGTCTGCCGGGAGGCCGAGGCGGTGCGGGTCTTCGGCGAGCTGGCGTCTCCCCGATTCGAGCCGTTGCGGGGCCCTCTGCTCCGGACCGCGCTGATCCGCCTCTCGCCGGAAGAGCACTCGCTGGCGCTGGCCGTGCACCATTGCGTGGCCGACGGCTGGTCGCTGTCCCTCTTCACGCGGGACCTCATGGAGATCTACGGCAAGCTTGCCGCCGGGGATGCCGGCCCGCCGGCCCCCGCGCAACTCCAGGAGGCCGATTTCGCGCATTGGCAGCTCCGGAGGGTGCGGGAGGGCGCCCTCGCGGAGAGCCTCGACTGGTGGCGCCTTCAACTGGCCGGCGCTCCTCCCGCGGGCGTCGCCTGGCCCGGCCAGCGGCAGGGCCCCGGCGAGCGGCGGTCGTTCCGTCTCCGGCCGGAGCTCGTCGAGGCTCTCAAGGCCCTGGCGCAGCAGGAGCGGACGACCCTGTTCGTCACCCTCCTGACCGGGCTCCAGGTCGCTGCTTCACCAGTGGACCGGGCAGACGGACCTCGTCGTCGGCACGCCCATGGCGCTGCGGGCCCGGCCCGAGGCCGCGGGGATCTTCGGGTATCTCCTCAATGTGCTGCCCCTGCGGGCCGACCTCTCCGGAGATCCCTCCTTCCTGGGGGTGCTCCAGCGCGTCCGCGAATCCTTCCTGGGGGCTCTGGCCCACCGCCTGGCTCCCATCGAGTGGCTGGCGGAGGAGCTGCTCCCCGGCCACGATCCCGGGGTGCTCCCCTGGGTCAACGTCCTTTTCAACATGCCGTCGGGAGAAACCGGACACGTCGATCCCCTGCGGGCCGGCGACGTGGAGGTTCTGCCGCTCCTCACCGGCGAGCTGGGCTCCGAGATCGATCTGGTGCTCTACGCCCGCGAGGTGGCGGGCGGCATCCGTCTGGACCTCGGGTTCAACGCCAACCTGTTCGCTCCGGGCGAGGCCGCGCGCCTTCTCGAAGGCTTCGCGGCCCTGCTCGGGGAAGCCGTCGTCCGCCCGGACCGGCGCCTGTCGGATCTGGCCGGGGCGATTCTCGCTCCCGCCGGATCGGAGATCTGAGAAAGACACCATGGAGACAACGTTCGTCGTAGGCGCCGGGCTGGTCGGATCGGTCTGGTCCATCTATCTGGCCAGGATGGGGTACGAGGTCCACCTCTTCGACCGTTTCCCGGACTTCCGGAACCCCAAGGCCGCCGCGGGCAAGTCGATCAACCTGACGATCTGCGAGCGCGGTTTCGCCTCCCTCGACCGTATCGGGGCCGGGGACCTGGTGCGGTCCATCTCCGTCCCCTGCTACGGCCGGATCGTTCACAACGCCGACCGCTCGCTGGAGCTCCAGCCCTACAGCAACCGGCGGGAGGCGATCCACTCGGTGTCGCGCAACGAGCTGAACCGCGCCCTGCTTTCGCTGGCCCTGGAGCAGCCCTCGCTGACCTGCCACTTTGAGCACAAGTGCCTGGAGGTGGACCTCGACGGGCCCACGGTCACCTTCAAGGACCTGCGCAGCGGGGAGCTCAAGCACCGCAAGGCCAACCGGCTGTTCGGAGCGGACGGCGCCCACTCCGCGGTGCGGCTGCGGATGCAGCGGGCGACGCGCTTCAACATCTACCAGGAGTACCTGGACCAGGCCTACAAGGAGCTCAACGTGCCGCCGTCCCCCTCCGGGGACTGGGCGCTGGAAGGAAACGCGATCCACATCTGGCCCCGGGGCCGCTACATGCTGATCGGATTCCCCAACCTGGACCACTCCTTCACCTTCTCGCTGCATCTTCCCTACGAGGGGAATCCTTCGTTCGATTCGATCCGCACCCCGGAGGACCTGCTGGCGCTCTTCCAGGAATCCTTCCCCGACGCCCTGCCCCTGATCCCCAACCTGGTGGAGGACTTCTTCCGCCGGCCCAAGGCGTCGATGGTCACCATCCGGTGCTTCCCCTGGACCTACCGCGGCAGGGTCGCCCTGGTCGGCGACGCGGCGCACGCCATGGTTCCGTCCTACGGCCAGGGGGCCAACTCCGGTTTCGAGGACTGCTCGGTGCTGGCCGACTGCGTCGCCGGCAGCGGCGGCGACTGGAACCAGGCCTTCAGCCGCTATGAAAGCCTGCGCAAGCCGAACGCCGACGCCATGGGCGAGCTGGCCCTGGAGCACTTCCACGAGCTGCGCGACTTCGTGGGGGACCCGGAGTTCCTGCTCCGCAAGCGGATCGAGCGGCGGATCAACGAGCTCTTCCCCGACCGCTACATCCCGCTCTATTCTCTGATCTCGTTCACCAGCGTCCCGTACGTCGAGGCGCTGCAGCGGGACCGTGAGCAGCGCGGCCTGGTGGACCGGGTGATGGCGCTGCCCGGCATCCGCGAACGTCTCGACACGGACGAGGTGCACGGCGCCATCGAGGACCTGATGTTCGAAACCTCTCTACCCATGACAGGGTCGATCGAGATACCGGTCCAGGTCGGAGAGCCGAGGGTGTCCAGCGCCCGGTGACCGCCGTGTCCTGGATCGTGGCGGCGGCCGTCCTGGCAGCTACCGCCTATGTCCTGGGCCGGCGGGCCGCGGGCTGGCCGGGCCTCGGCCTCTCCTTCCAGGACCGCCTCGAACGGGACGCGGTCTCCACGGCTCTGGGCCTCGCGCTCCTCGCGCATCTCCTCCTGTTCCTGGGACTGGCGGGGCTCCTGCGGCCCGGGCCGGTCCTGATCCTCGCGGCAGCCGTCCACGCCTGGGGATTCCCCGTCTGGCGCGAGCGCATCCAGGAGATCCGGCCGCGCCCGGCCTGGGCTCTGGCGGCTCTCGCGCTCCCTCTGTTCCTCCTCGCCCTGTACCCGCCCACGGCGTTCGACGCCACCATGTACCACCTGCCGTTCGCGCGGACGTTCGCGGAGTCCGGAGGCGTGCCCTTCCTCCCGGACCTGCGCTTCCCGGTGTTCCCCCAGGCCAACGAGATCCTCTTCGCCGCGGCGATGCTCTTCGCCGGCGACGTCGCGTCCCATGTCGTGCAACTCTTCGTGACGCTGCTGACGGCCGGGCTGCTGGTGGCGTGGGGGAGGGGAGCCTGGAACCCGGCGGCGGGATGGCTCGCCGCCGCCGTCTTCCTGGGCAACCCCGTCGTCGTCCACCTCGCCGGCACGGCCTATATCGAGCCGGGCCTCGCGCTGTTCGTCACCGCCGGGATCTTCGCCCTGGACCGCTGGCGCCTCGGAGGGGGCCGGGGATGGCTCGTGCTGGCCGCCGTGTTCATCGCCACGGCCGCGGACGTGAAGTACCTCGGCCTGTTCTTCCTCGGCGTCGCCGGACTCGTCGTGATCCTCGCGGGCCGTGCCCGGCCCGCGGCGTCGCGCTTCCGGGACGCCCTGCTGTTCTCGGCGGTCGCCGCCGCGTTCCTGGCGCCGTGGTACCTCCGGATCTACGTCCACACCGGCAATCCCCTGTTTCCCTTCCTGCCGGGACTGTTCGGCGACAACTTCTGGGCCGTGAAGATACCCTCCGATCCCGGAGGGCCGGGGCCGCTCGTCCGGCTTGTCCGCCTCCCCTGGGACCTGGTCTTCGAGCGGCAGCGCTCCGGGGGCCAGCCGCCGTTCTCGCCGGTCTACCTGGCCGCCTTGCCTCTGCTGGCCGCTGGAGCCGTCCGCGACTCCCGGGTCCGGTTTCCGCTGCTGATCGCCGGCGCGTTCGGGCTGGCGTGGACGCGCCTGCCGCCCGACAGCCGCTATCTCGTGGCGGTCCTCCCCCTGGCGAGCCTGGCGGTGGCGGGAGCCGCCGCGCCCTGGCTCGGCCGCTCCCGTTTCTCCGCATCCCGTTGGGGGGCCGCGGTCCTCTGCCTGGGTTGCTTCCTGCCGGGCTGGCTCTACGCCGGCTACCGCATCCAGCGCCAGGGGCCGCCGCCGGTGACGGCGGAGCGGAGAGAGGCGTATCTCGCCCGCAAGCTGCCGGGCTATCCCGCCCTCGCCCACCTGAACCGGACGCGCGGGAGCGGCTACACGGTCTGGGCGCTCTACGCGGAGAACATGGTCTATTTCGCGGAAGGCCGCTTCCTGGGCGACTGGTTCGGGCCGGCGAGCTTCCCCCGCGTGCTGCCGGCAGGGCGCGACGCCGGGTCCTTCCACAGTGCATTACGCCGAACCGGCGCGACCCACCTGCTGATCCCGGCCCGTCTCGCGAACGGCCGCGAGCGGTTACGCCGCCCATCCCTGAAGATGCCGCGTTCCAGCGCTGGTTCCGCCTCGTCTATCAGGACCCGGGAGCGCGGGTCTATGAATTGAAGTGAAGAGGAACGGTTGCGCCTGGAACGGGAAGTATGAAATGCTGAGAAAGCATAAACGGCCCGCTTCGTCAGGGAGGAGCCCCATGAAGAAAGCACTCCTGGCAGTCCTGCTCGGCGCTTTTCTTAGCGCCGGGACCCCTCCGGCCTCGGCAAGGACCTGCGCCTCCGACGTCGTCCCCGCCGCCACGCTGCTGCTGCCGTACTTCGAAGTCGACCTGGGGAACGCCTCCGGCCGCACGACCCTGTTCTCGGTCAACAACGCCGTCGATCGCGCCATCCTGACCCACGTCGTGCTGTGGACGGACCTCGGGGTGCCCACGCTGTCGTTCGACCTCTATCTGACCGGGTACGACGTGCAGACGATCAACCTGCGGGACGTCTTCGCGGGCCAGCTCCCGCGGACGGCCTCGGACGGACAGGATCCGACCGACACCCTCAGCCCCCAGGGGGAGCTCTCCCAGGACGTCAACTTCGCCAGTTGCGCCGGCCTGCTGCCGCCGCCCGCGCCTTCGGCTGCCGTGGTGGACCACCTGCGGAAGGCCCACCAGGGCTTGGCGTCGCCGCTGCTGGAAGGGAAGTGCGCGGCGCAAGCCCTGGGCGACGGGATCGCGCGGGGTTACGTCACGGTGGACGTGGTGAGCCGCTGCTCCTCGCTGACCCCCGCCAGCGCCGGGTACTTCGGTCCCGAGAGCGTGGCGGCCCATGACAACGTCCTGTGGGGCGACTTCTACCTCGTCGATCCGGCGGGCAACCTCGCCCAGGGGGAAAACCTGGTGAGGATCGAGTCCGATCCCGCGCGCTTCGCCGGCAAGCCGACCTTCTACAGCCGCTATGTGAACGGGGCCGGGACGGACGGCCGCGAGCCTCTCCCCACGGTCTGGGCGAGCCGCTACATCAACGGCGGCGCCTTCACCGGGGGTACGGACTTCATCTACTGGCGCAACATCAACCAGCGGGGGGAGCCCTTCCTCTGTACCCAGCGACCCGCCTGGTATCCCATCCGGCTGGAGGACGCTCAGATCTGGGTCTTCGACGAGGAGGAGAACATCGACACCGTGGCCTGCTTCCCCGTCCCCGCGCCCTGCACGCTGGGTTCTCCTTTCCCGGCGGAGACGGGGCGTGTCGCCGTGGGGGGCGTCGCTTTGCCCGTACCGTTCAGTTTCGGCTGGTGGTTCCTCGACATGAAGACGGGCACAGCGCCGGGATTCGCCTCCTCGCAGGCCTGGGTGGGCGCGATCCACGACGCCCAGGGCCGGTTCAGCGTCGGGCTCGCAGGCGACCCTCTCGACGACGGCTGTAAACCCCTGACGTCCAACCCCGGTGGCAACTGACGAGGAGGCCCAGCCATGCGACGCATCGAACGAGTCCTGCCGCTCCTCGCCCTCTCCCTGCTGGCCTTCGCTCCCGCGGCCCATGGCGCCTCCTGCGCGTTGGACGGCGGCCCGGCGGCCACGCTGCTGCTGCCGTATTTCGAGGTGGACCTGGACAACCCCAACGCCCGGACCACCCTCTTCTCGGTCAACAACGCCAGCAACAAGGCAACGGTGGCGCACGTGGTCCTGTGGACCGACATGGGCATCCCCACGCTGACCTTCGACGTCTACCTGACCGGCTACGACGTGCAGACGGTCAATCTGCGGGACATCCTCGTGCAGGGAGTCCTGCCCCGTACGGCGGACCTGATGCGGGACCCCTTCGACGACATCAGCAACCGCGGCGATTTCTCCCAGGACGTCACGTTCCCCGGCTGCGCCAGCCTGCCGCCTCCACCCCTCCCCGCCAACCTCCTCGAGCATCTCCGGAACGCCCACACGGGAAAGGCTTCCGCGATCTTCAACGGGCGCTGCTCCGGCCTGCCCTACAGGGACGGCAACATCGCCCGCGGCTATCTCACGATCGACGTGGTGAAGTCCTGCACGCTCCTGCGGCCGGGCGACACCGGCTACTTCGGCACGGACGGCGTCGCCGCCTTCGACAACGTTCTCTGGGGCGATTTCTTCTACGTCGACACGGGCGGCAACTTCGCCCAGGGGGAGAACCTGGTTCGCCTCCACGCCGAGCCCGGCCGGTACGAGGCCGGGGACACCACCTTCTACGCCCGGTTCGTGAACAGCTCGGGAGCCGACGCCCGCGAGCCTCTGCCCCGCGTCTGGGGGACCCGCTACGCGACCGGCGGGATCTTCAGCGGCGGCACCGATCTGGTGGTCTGGCGCGACGTCCCCTGGAGCCGCGAGCCCTTCAACTGCGGCACCTTCCCCTCGGGGGTGCCCCAGACGCAGAAAGAGATCCTGGTCTTCGACGAGCAGGAGCAGGTCGACCTGCCGCTCCCGTGCCCCATCCTCTGTCCGCCGGAACCGGTCGCCGTTCCGTTTCCGGTCGCCGCCACCCGCGCCGCCGTCGGCGGGCCGGATCTCCCTTCGCCCTACGACTTCGGCTGGCTCCGCCTCAACCTCGGGGCCGACGCGAACAGCTTGGAAGACAAGCTGGCTCAGGCCTGGGTGGGGCAGGTGTCCAGCGCCGAAGGCCGGTTCAGCGTCGGGCTCGAAGGCACGGCCCTCGGCGGCGCCTGCGAAGCCAGCCGCTGCTCCGAAGGGAACGTGACCGAGGTCGGCCGGTTCTGCGCGCGCGGCCCGTTCCAGGCCGGCGGCGCCATTCGTTTCCAGGTCCTGCCCAAGGGGTGCTTCTCGTCCAGTTGCACCGAGGTCTTCCACACCGGCTGCGCGGTCCAACGGGCGGGAAACCAGTTCAATCTCGACGCCCTCTTCTGCCTGACCGTGCCGGAGAACCAGCCCCTCTGCACGCCCGACTGCAGCGGCGGCGGTTTCGCGGAGTGCTCCGGCGGCACGCTCGCGGCGGGGAGCTACACCGCCCGGCTCGGCGCTCTGCAGGTGCAGTTCACAGTGCCGAGCGACGCTGTCGAGGTCTGCGCGGGAAGCCCGTTCTAGCTCTCGGCCGGGCGCAGCGCGTCCATCAGGTCGCGCAGGTAGAAGCCCGCCCAGAGCAGGAACGGCAGGCCGAGCTTGAACGGCAGGTCCAGCAGGTGCTTGGCGAGCGCGTAGAAGTTCCGGGCGAAGGGGCCGTAGTGAGACAGGCTCCAGGCCCCCAGCCCGGCGGCGTACTTCGCCTTGACGTAGAAGAAGATCAGGAAGATGTCGTAGAAGATCGTCGCCAGGAGGGCCCATCCCAGGTACTCCAGGCGCCGCCGCCACGGGATGCCCGGCACGGCCAGGAACAGGGCGCCCAGGATCACCAGGTGAAAATGGACGTCCGTCGTCCGGAAGGAGTGGACGAGGCTCTTCGACGGCGGGAAGTCGCGCCGCGACACGAAAGCGTGGTGCACGTCCCGGCGCAGCAGGTCGGTCGCGTTCGGGATCTCGGTCCAGTGGACCAGGTTCTCGGCGCTGATCAGCAGGAACCGGTTGTAGACGGGGGCGGCGAGGACCCACAGCAGCGCCACCGGCACCAGCCAGAGGAGGGCGTTGCGGATCAGCAGGAGCGGCCAGCTCCGGCGCGGCGCCATCAGGCCGCCGGCTCGCGGCGGACGGTGAAACGGTTCGCCCAGAAGATCCAGAGCAGCACGCCGAACAGGATCACCACCGTCTGCCAGATCACCGTGTGCGAGGTGTCGAACAGCTTCGGGAAGTAGGCCCCGGTCAGGAACAGCGCCACCACGCGGACCAGGTTGACCGCCTGGATGGCGACGAAGCCGAGGGCGAGCCCGGCAAGCCGCGCCTTCCAGGAAGCAGGGAAGGCCAGCACGGCGGCGAGGAAGATCAGCATGGCCTCGACGCCGTTGCAGCCGTTGCGGATGTTCACCGCGAACCGGGGGCTCCGGATGATGGTGCCGTCCATCCTGACGTTCTGCCCCAGCAGGTCGAGCGCCACGCCGCTCGCGCGGGCCACGCCGGCGGTGAAGGGCTCGACGACGTGGTCGTTGACCCAGTTGAGCGAGATCAGGGTGAAGCTGCCGCCCAGGATGACGACGAACAGGATCAGGAACGTCAGCTCCCGTCGGTTCCGCCGCCAGAACGGGACGGCGTCAGGAACCTGCGCGGGGGTACGGGAAGAGACGGGCGTCTTGCGGGCCATGCGATTCAGGGTTGCGAGATCCGGAACGGAGCGGGAAGTTTACCTCACTTCCTTCATTGACAACCCCCCGCCCCCGGCATACGATGCCGCGGATTCCGGGGAGGCAGGATAGCGTGGCCAAGAACCTGACGCCGAAGACGACGATCCTCGACGCGAAACAGATGGCGCGGATCGTTCGGCGGATGGCGGGCGAGATCGTCGAGCGCAACCGCGACCTCCCCCAGATCCTCCTGGTGGGCATCCGCACCCGCGGCGTGCCCCTCGCCGAAAAGATCGCCGCCGAAATCGAACGCATGGAAGAGTACAAGGTGGCGGTCGGCATCCTCGACATCACCCTGTACCGCGACGACCTCTCGACCGTCGGCCCGCAGCCGCAGGTCAAGGGGACCCATCTCCCCCAGCCCATCGACGACCGCGTCGTGATCCTCTGCGACGACGTGCTCTACACCGGCCGCACCGTGCGCGCCGCCCTCGACGAGCTGATCGACTTCGGCCGCCCCCGCGCCGTGCAGCTCGCGGTGCTGGTCGACCGCGGCCATCGCGAACTGCCGATCCAAGCCGACTTCGTGGGCAAGCAGGTCCCGACCTCCCAGAGCGAGATCATCGAGGTCTCCTTCCTGTCCACGGACGACACCGAACAGGTCCGCATCCTGGAGCGCCCGGCCCGCGGATGACACCGGAAACCCCCGCCCGCTGGACCCGCAAGCACCTTCTGGGGATCGCCGAGCTGTCCCCGGCCGAAATCGAGCTGATCCTCGACACCGCCGAGTCCTTCGCCGAGGTGGGGGAGCGGGCCATCAAGAAGGTCCCCACCCTGCGCGGCAAGACGGTCATCAACCTCTTCTTCGAGGCCTCCACCCGCACCCGCTCCAGCTTCGAGATCGCCGAGAAGCGGCTCTCCGCCGACAACCTCAACTTCTCGACCTCCGGCTCGGCCCTGGAGAAGGGGGAGACCCTCATCGACACGGCCTTGAACCTCCAGGCCATGGCGCCGGACCTGGTCGTCATCCGCCACGGCCACCCGGGCGTGCCCCACATGCTGGCCCGCCGCATCAAGGCGGGGGTCATCAACGCCGGCGACGGCGCCCACGAGCATCCCACGCAGGCGCTGCTCGACGCCTTCACCATCCGCCGGCACAAGGGGAAGCTCGCCGGGCTCAAGGTGGCCGTCATCGGCGACATCGAGCACAGCCGCGTCGTGCGCTCCAACATCCACCTGCTGACCAAGATGGGCGCCAAGGTGACCGTGGGCGGCCCGCGCACGCTGATGCCGGCCGGAATGGAGAGGATGGGCGTCGAGGTGGCCTACACGCTGGAGGATGCGATCCGCGGCGCCGACGTCATCATGATGCTGCGCATCCAGCTCGAGCGGCAGGGGCGGATGTCCTTCCCCTCGGTCAAGGAGTACTTCCAGCTCTTCGGCCTGACGCGCGAGCGGCTCAAGGCGGCCAAGGACGGCGCCATCGTCATGCACCCCGGCCCCATGAACCGCGGCGTGGAGATCGCCAGCGACGTCGCCGACGGCGACGGCTCGGTGATCCTGGAGCAGGTCACGCACGGCGTCTCCGTGCGCATGGCCGTGCTCTACCTCCTGTCCGGCGCCGCCGAGGAGACCGCCTAGGATGTCCAAGCTGCTGATCCACGGCGGCCGGGTGATCGATCCCAGCCAGGGCCTCGACGGCGCGCTCGACCTGCTGATCGAGGACGGCCAGGTCGCGAAGATCGACGGCGGGATCAAGAAGCCCAAGGACGCCGAAACGTTCGACGCCTCCGGTCTGGTGGTCTGCCCGGGGCTGATCGACATCCACGTCCATCTCCGCGAGCCGGGCCAGGAGTACAAGGAGACGGTGCGCACCGGCACCCTGGCGGCGGCGGCCGGCGGCTTCACGGCCGTGGCCTGCATGGCGAACACCGACCCGGTGAACGACAGCCGCGCGGTGACCGAGCTCATCCTCACCGAGGCGAACCGGCACGGCTATGCGCGCGTCTACCCGATCGGCGCCGTCAGCAAGGGGCTCCGGGGCGAGGAGCTGGCCGAGATCGGGGAGATGGCGAAGGCCGGCGTCCGCGCCATCTCCGACGACGGCAAGCCGGTGATGAACGCCGAGCTGATGCGCCGCGCCCTGCTCTACGCCCAGCACTACGACCTGCCGGTGATCCAGCACGCCGAGGACCTGAACCTCACCGGCGACGGCGTGATGCACGAGGGGGAGTGGTCCACGCGGCTGGGCCTGCCGGGCATCCCCGGCTCCTCCGAGGACGTCATGGTGGCCCGCGACATCATCCTCACCGAGGACGCCGCGGCCCGCTACCACGTCGCCCACCTCTCGACCGCCCGCAGCCTCGACATGGTCCGGCGCGCCAAGGCGCAGGGCCTGCGCGTCACCTGCGAGGTCTCGCCGCACCACCTGATCCTCACCGACGAGGAGGTGGCGAAGAGCGGCTTCTCGACGCAGACCAAGATGAAGCCGCCGCTGCGCTCCGAGCGCGACCGCGAAGCCCTGATCGCCGGCCTCGACGACGGCTCGGTCGATTGCATCGCCAGCGACCACGCCCCCCATCACGCCGACGAGAAGGACGTGCAGTTCAGCGTCGCCCCGTTCGGCATCGTGGGCCTGGAGACGACGCTCAGCCTCTGCCTGGACCGCCTGGTCGCGCAGGGGATTTTGAGCCTCCCGCGTCTGATCGAGCTGCTGTCCACCGGTCCTGCGCGGGTGCTGGGGATCCCGGGCGGCACGCTGAAGTCCGGGAGCGTGGCGGACGTGACCGTCTTCCATCCGGACAAGAAGAGCAAGATCAGCGCCGCCTCCTTCCGCAGCAAGGGGAAGAACACGCCCTTCGACGGCTGGACGCTGCGCGGACGCCCGGTGGCGACGTTCCTCTCCGGGCGGCGTACGCTCGGCCCGGCCTAGCACAGCCGATAAGCAGTTGATCGGGGCCGGATATGAGCTTGTGGGCTCAGCCGATAAGCTTATCGGGCGAGCCCATGAGCTTATATGGCCGCCGATAAGCTTCTCGGGTGAGGACATAAGCTTATGTAGCCGCCGATAAGCTTATCGGACGAGCCCATGAGCTTATATGGCAACCCATAAGCTTCTCGGAGAGGACATAAGCTTATGTAGCCGCCGATAAGCTCATCGGACGAGCCCATAAGCTTATGTGGCGAGCCGGTAAGCTTATCTGGTGAGCCCATGAGCTTATATGGCAGCCGATAAGCTTATCGGGTGGGCCCATGAGCTTATATCCGGCCCGATAAGCTTAGCGGACGAGCACAGAAGCTTATGTGGCCGCCGATAAGCTCCTCGGACGAGCCCAGAAGCTTATATGGCGAGCCGATAAGCTTATCGGACGAGCCCATAAGCTTATATTCGGCCCGATAAGCTTCTCGGTTGAGGCCATAAGCTTATTTGGCAGCCGATAAGCTTATGGGACGAGCCCAGAAGCTTATGTCGCGAGCCCGGAAGCTCATCGGGCGGCGACTTTTCGGGACGCCGTATCGGCATCCAGGGATTTCCGGCTCTGAGCAGGCGATGAAAAGGCGACAGCGGCGGCGTAGTACGATTCCCGCCATGAAGACGCTGTCCACTCTCACGCTCGCGGCCTGCCTCGTCACGGCCGCCGCCGGAGCCCAGACCATCGACCGCCAGGCCGCGCTCGACGCCATGGTGAACGCCGAGCGCGCCTTCGCCAGGACCTCGCTGGAGAAGGGGGTCCGCGAAGCCTTCCTGGAGTTCCTCGCCGACGATTCGATCGCTCTCGAGCCCGATCCGGTCCCCGCCAAGGCAGGCGATCTCGCGCCGCGGCCCGCCGGTCCCACGTACCTGACCTGGTATCCCGTTGACGCCGAGATCTCCCTGGCCGGCGATTTTGGCTACACCACCGGCCCCTACGAGCTGCGGCCGGGGGGCAAGGACGACAAGCGGGTGATCTACGGCTACTACACCACGGCCTGGCAGAAGCAGCCCGACGGCAGCTTCAAAGCCTTTCTCGACTTCGGGATCCAGACCCCGCAGTCGGACATGAACGCGCCGGTCAACATTCCGCCGGCCGTCCCGGCGAAGATCGAGACGGACGCGCTGCCTTTGGCCAAGAGCGCGCTCGACGCGATGCTGGCCGTCGACCGCGCCTTCGGCAAGGCCGCCGAGAAGGGGGACGCCCAGGCATTCGCCGCTGTCCTCTCCGACGACGCCCGCCTGCACCGCACCGGGGCGCAGCCGTTCGTGGGCAAGGCCGCCATCCTGGCCGCGCTGTCGCCGGACCCGAAGCCGCTCTCCTGGCAGCCCACCGGCGGCCGGGTCGCGAAGTCGGGCGACTTCGGGGTCACCTACGGCAAGATCAAACGCCGGCAGGAGCGGGCCGAAGAGCCCGTGGGTGGATTCCGAGATCTACGCCCATTACTGGCGCCGGCAGGGGGATGGCCCCTGGAAGCTGATTCTGGAGGTGACCAACCCCATCCCGCCCAAGCCGCCGGTGGAGAAGCCGCGGAACGAGGGTAGGGATTGAGATGAGGAAGGCCCCCGCCCGGGCCCTCACCCCCCGGCCCCCTCTCCCGACCCCTCCCTCCCTCCCTCACCGGGAGAGGGGGAGGAAAAGCCTTGCTCTCCTGTTCCTGATCGTGGCGAGTATGCTGGCCTGCACCCGGGGGCCTCGCGGGGCTGACGCGCCCGCCGCTCCGGAAGAGCCGAAGGCGCCGCCCAAGATCCTCGCTATCCGGGCTCCCGAGGATCTGTTGGCGACGCTGAAGCAGGAGGGCTTCTTCCGCTGGGCCGCCTCCCGCTTCGAAGGTCTGCGCTTCGAGATAGGGCCGGAGGCCGCAGGCGACGCCATGGTCTGGGTGGACCGGCTGCCCGCCTCGCCGGAGGTCGCCTCCCGCCTCCAGGGTCTGCCCGTGGATCTCTCCGCGGAAGTCCTGGCGTTCGCCGGCACGCGTTATCCGTCCGGCGAGGCGATGGCCCTCCGGTTGCCGACGGCGGAGAAGCCGTCCTGGATCGTCCTCGGCCGGGACGAGGAGGGGATCGTCTCGCTGGCCAGCGACATCCTCTTCCGGCTGGCCTTCACCCTGACCGGCGAGGGGCGGGGCCGGCGAAGCAGACCCTTCGATTTCGACTACGTCCTGCAGGAATCCCCCTGGATGATGCGCAGCGGGTATTGGGTCCGGAACGCCGACGGCGGCTGGACCGTCGATCCCTCCGCCGAGCGGGACGACTTCGCCGAGTGGGACCGCGCCTTCGCGGCGATGGTTCCGATCCCGGGCGAGCGCGTCTCCCTTCTGGTCTCCCCAGGCGACCGGCAGCGCCCCGAGCTGATCCGCCTCGCCGCCGAGCTCGACCGCGCCGCCGCCGGCATGGCGCGGCATCTCTCCGCGCCCGCCGGCCGGTGACCGTCCTCGTCGAGCCGGACTATCTGGCGCAGGGCCGCCACACGGGCGACATCGGTCCGGCCGTGCAGGGGAGGCGCGCCGATCTCCATCTCGTCTACCACCCGGACGACCTCTTTGCCTACCGGTACGCTCTGGCTCAAACCCTCCTGGAGAAGGCGGGGATCGGGAAGGGCGTCCCCGTGACATTGCGGCGCGGCGCGGCGCTGTGGCTGTCCGGGGATTGGTACGGACGGCCGCTACGCGGAGTGGCTGCCCGCGCTGGCCGCCGCGAAGGTGCTTCCGGAGCCCGAGGAGATCCTGGCCGCCGAGGAGCCCGAGGATGGCTCGGAGGTGCTGTGGACTCCGGTGGCGGCGGGGGTGGTGGAGCGGTTGGCGGGCGATAGACTTGACTGAGAAGTTGTCGCAGGGTCTCTCGGAGAGGGTTGGAGAGATTTTGGGCGGTACTGCGCTCCGAAGCCTCACCCCCTGGCCCCTTCTCCCGGGGGGAGAAAGGGAAAGAGATCCCGTTCCTGAAAGGGGTCTCGCTGGCGATGCGGAACAGCCTGGAATGGGGGTATCACTCTCCTTCCGTGGGGCGGCAACTCGACCGCCTGGAGGGCATGGGAGTGAACGCGGTCTCCCTGATGCCTTTCGCCTATCAGTCCAGTCCGGCCAGCCCGGAACTCCGCTATCTCAACGACAGTCCGGGGAGCGAGACGGACATCGGGCTGATCCACGCCACGCGCCTGGCGCGGAGCCGGGGCTTCCACGTCCTCTACAAGCCCCACCTCTGGATCCCGCGCGACTCCTGGCCCGGCGAGGTCGAGATGACCAACGAGGAGGACTGGGCCCGGTGGTGGAAGAGCTACCGCCGCTACATCCTTCATCACGCGTTCCTGGCCCGCTGGGCCGGGGCCGACCTCTTCTGCACCGGCGTGGAGCTTTCGAAGACCATCGGCCGCCCCGAGTGGCGGACCCTGAACGCCGACGTCCGCCGCTTCTTCCCCGGCCATGTGACCTACGCGGCCAACTGGTACAACGACCTGGAGAACGTGCCGTTCTGGGCCGACCTCGACTCCATCGGCGTCGACACCTACTACCCCCTCTCCGCCTCGGCCGCCGCCGGCCGCGCCGAGCTTCAGCAGGGGGCGGCCGGGATCGCGCTGCGGCTGGAGGAGGCCTCGCGCCGTTTCGGCAAGCCCGTCCTGCTGACCGAGGTCGGCTTCGCCGCCCAGAAGGGCGCCTGGGTGCAGCCTCACAGCGAGGGCGGAGAGTATTCCGAGGAGGATCAGGCCCTGGCCTACGAGGTCCTCTTCGCCTCCTTGGGCCGGCCCGCCTGGCTCTCCGGCAGCTTCGTCTGGAAGGCGTTCAGCGACGGCGGTTCGGACGGCGGCCGGTCCGCCGATTTCCGCTTCATGGGACGGAAGGCGGAGAGTGTGGTGCGAGATTATTACGAAAAGTGATCCCAGAGGTGAGGGGCACCAAACTGGCATAATACCCACGCCATGCACCAAGATCTCCTTGAAACCGCCCTCGCCGCCGCGCACGCCGGGTGCGAGATCGTCTCCCGCTACTTCCGGGACGCCGACCTCGAGGTGCGCCGCAAGGGCGAGAACGACTTCGTCACCCAGGCGGACAAGGAGAGCGAGTCGGCGATCCTCACCGTCATCCGCGAGCGCTTTCCGGACCACCGCATCCTCGCCGAGGAGGGCGGCGGCGTGGGCGAAGGCCACGACGGCAGCGAGTACGAGTGGCTGATCGATCCCCTGGACGGCACCACCAACTTCCTCCACGGCCTCCCGGTCTACTGCGTCTCGGTCGCCTGCCGCAGAGGGGACGAGCTGCTGGCCGGGGTCATCCACGATCCCGAGGGGCAGCAACCTCTTCACGGCCATCCGGGGCGGCGGCGCGTTCTGGAACGGCCAGCCCATGAAGGTCTCCGGGCATCCGGGCATGGACGGCTCCTTCCTCGCCACCGGCTATCCGTGGCGGGCCCTGCCCACGCTCGACCTCTACCTGTCGATCTTCCGCGACGTCTTCCCGCTGTCCAAGGCCATCCGCCGTTGCGGCTCCGCCGCCCTCGATCTGGCCTACACGGCCGCCGGGGTCTATGACGGCTTCTTCGAGTTCCGCCTCTCGCCCTGGGACATCGGGGCGGGCATCCTGATGGTCCGCGAGGCGGGCGGGAGGGTCACCGACGTGGACGGCGGCGACGGCTCTTTCCGCAGCGGCAACGTGGTGGCGGGAGGGCCGGCGGTGCACCGGGAGCTGCTCGAGCTGGTCCGCAGGCACGCCAGCGAGGAGCGCATCGAGCGGATCAATCCGGTCCGCCCGCCGGCCGAGGAGCCCGTCAGCCCGTGAGGCTCGGCCGCCCGCGTAAACCCGACAGCGCCGCGGCGGCACCCCCATCCGGCGAAAGCTGGAGCCTCGAAGTCCAGATCCACCCCAGCGACATCCGCAAACGGGTGCGCTACCTCTTCCTCTCCCGCGCCCAGATCACGGCGTGGTCCCTGCTGGCGCTCCTTTACCTGGGCGGGCTGGCCGTCGCCGTCGCCGTCACCCCGGGGATCGTCGACGGCATCCTGAACCGCCAGGAGTACCAGGCGCTGGCGGCCGAGCGCAGCCGGCAGGGACGGAGGCTCCAGGAGCTGATCGGCGGCCTGGACCGGTTGGAGCAGCGGGCCGGCGAGTTGGACCTCCGCCTGCAGAAGGTCTTCCTGGCCTACCGGCTCTCCATGCCGGCGGCGCCGGGGAAGACGGGCGGCCTTCCCGCCGAAGAGGTGGATTCCCGGTCGATCTACGCCCGCATCATCCAGCACGGCGAGAGCGTCCGGACGCGCGCGAAGCGGCGCCTGGACGCCCTCGACGCTTCCCTGCGGCGGGTGGGGACCTTCGAGGCCACGCATCCCGAAGAGGTGCGGAGCACGCCGTCGATCTGCCCGCTGCGCGGCGAGTTCGTGCTGGTGAGCCCCTTCGGCAACCGCCGCAGCCCTTTCACCAAGGAGATGGAGCACCATCCCGGGGTCGACCTCGCGGCTCCCGTCGAGACGCCGGTCCACGCCACGGCCGACGGCGTCGTGGCCTTCGCGGGCGAGTATCCTCTGGGCCGCAGCGCCGTCTGGTGGCGGCACGGCAACCTGGTGATGCTGGAGCACGGGGAGGGCTTCGTCACCGTCTACGGCCACAACAACAACATCCACGTCCGGCGGGGGCAGAAGGTGAGGCGGGGAGACCTGCTGGCCACGGTGGGGAAGACGGGCTGGAGCCCCAATCCCCACCTGTACTATGAGGTCCGCCGCAAGGGGGCGGACGGCGTCTATCGTCCGGTCGATCCGTTGATCTACATCCTGGATCGCCGCTGGCCGAACGAGGAGCGTCTGCTGGCGCGGGCGAAAGCCGCGCGGCCGCTCCAGGACTTCGAGCCGCTGCCGTCCTCGGTAGGGAAGTAGGATGTTCGCCACAGAAGGAAGCCGTATGAGCCGGAGCCCCGTCGAAGAAGCCGCCCCCACCATGATCATCCCCCGGGGCATCCGCATCGAGATCGACCCCGAGGGCCAGCTCTCGATCCACGCGCCGGGGAACCTGGTGGTGCAGAACTCGGGAAAGTACGGCACCCTGGAATCCCTCGGCGGCTCCATCCGCATCGACCGCGGCGTCGAGGTCGAGGCGATCACCGTGCGCTGCCCCGAGACCTGCTACGTCCAGGGTTTCCTCACCGCCTGGAAGGTGAACGCCCGCACGCTGCACCTGGAGGAGTCGGCCCGGGCGCACGTGGTGCTGCAGGAGACCGAGCGTCTGGAGATCGGCCGCGACGCCCGGCTGGTGGGAAATTTCTCGTCGGAGGGTGAGCTGGTGGGATTGTTCTCCCGTTTCGCCAGCCAGGTCCGCTCGCTGCCGTTCCTCTTCGAGAAGCGGGGGCCGCAGACCAGCCTGCCCGAGCCGCCGCAGGAGAAGATCGTCCAGGGCAGCCAGTTCCCGCCGCCGCCGCCCGAGCCCTCGCCGGCCGAGCTCCCCGAGCCCCTCCTCTTCGCGCTCCTCCTGCTGGAGCGGGAGACGGAACGGAAGATCCACCCCGCCTCCTCCCAGCGCGCCATCGACGAGATGGTCAAGCTCCTCCAGCAGCAGGATCTGGAGACGCTGGGCCTCACCTACCGGACCCTCTTCAGCCGCATCGCCGAGCCCCGGGAGGATGCGCAGCGGTCGCACGAGCTGATACGGCAGCATTTCACGGGCGAGGTCACTGTAGGATAGGCCCTATCTATAAGGAGCCATCATGAAGACGAGGCTGGCCCCCGTCCGTTTCTCCGTCCTTGTTGTCCTTATTGTCCTTGGTGCCCTTCCCGCCCCCGGCGTCTTCGCCGACCCCGCTCAGGACGCCGTCCGGCAGTGCTTCGACACCTACAAGGCCGCGTTGCTCTCGAAGGACGGCCTGAAAGCGGCGGCGATCATCAGCGCCAACTCTCTCGATTATTACGACCGCATGCGGAAGCTGACGCTCACCGGCTCCCGGCAGGAGGTGGAAGGGCTGTCAGACGTCGACAAGGTCATGGTGCTGGTGTTGCGGGTCCGGGCGCCGCGGCCCCTTCTGGAGACCGGCTCACCGGCTGAGATGGTCAAGTTCGCGGTCGATTCCGGAATGATCGGCGCCGCCTCGGTCCAGCGGATGGACCTGGGCAAGATCACGGTCAAGGACAAAGAGGCGGAAGGGGAGATCGTCTCCGGCGGCAAGCCCGTGGGCGCTTCCTTCCGCTTCCACCGCGAAGGGGAGAGCTGGAAGCTCGACCTCGAGCAGGCCACCATCCTCGGCCGTGGAACGTTCACCGCCCTCGCCAAAGAGTCGGGGATGACGGAGAACGAGCTGATCCTGAAAACGCTGTCTGTATTGGCCGGCAAGGAGATCGGCGAGGAGATCTGGATGCCGCTGAAGGCTCAGTGAGCGGGTGCCGGAGTCCTACAACTCCGTCTCTCGTGGCTGAAGACGTATAGAGATGGTACTTTTGTACGTACTGGAGACGACGATGGACATTAAGCTGACTTTGAAACTGGACAGTGAGGTTATCGAGAGGGCGAAGGTCTACGCGGAACGTCAGGGCGTCAGCCTCTCCCGCATGGTCGAAACCTACTTTGACGGACTCACCAGGGAAGACCGGTCAGAAGAGTGGCATCCTACCGGAGTGGTCGCGGAACTGGCGGGTGCGCTCGCTGGAGCTGAGATCGACGAAACGAAGGCGGACTACGCGGAGTACCTCGCAAAGAAGTACTCATGACGCCACGAATCTTCCTGGACAGCGACGTCATCCTGGATCTTCTTCTGGGTCGGCCACCCTTCTTTCGTCCAGCCGCCGAGTTGTTCGAGCGCATCCAGGATGGCGAGATCGAAGGCTTTGTCTCTCCTCTGATCTTCTCCAATCTGTTCTACATCCTGCGCAAAGAAGAATCCGCCGCTGAAGCCATCACACATGCTGCGTAAGCTGAGGCTGCTTGTGCGGGTCCTTCCAGTGGATGAGCAGGTCTTGGACCAGGCGCTGGCGTCCTCTTTCTCGGACTTCGAGGACGCGATGCAGTATTACGCCGCCCTGAACCGCGATCTTGGAGTCATCGTGACGCGCAACAAGCAGGATTACCGATTGGCGACGATCCCAGTCCTGACGGCTGAGGAATACCTGGAGAGCTTTCGCTCCTGTGACCAGGAGAAGTCATGAGGACACAGTTAGTGCTGTCTGATTACAGGCGATCCTGGTAGTGGATTATTCCCACAGAGTTCTACTAGCTCGGCTAATTTCTTCGACATGCAGATCTCGGCTCATTTGAGTTGCGATTGCCTCGATCCGCTGTTTCACGGCACTCTCGTTAACTTCGCTTGGCTCCGATGGAGTAGCGATCTCCGACCAGAGGCCTCCAAGCTCTGTCTTAAGTTCGGGGCTGACGTATAACTTGGGTATATTGTAGGAATCGTAAAATTCACGAATCGCTTTGTTGAATTCCTGTCGAGGTCCCTTTTTTCGAAGGCGTTCTTGTCGGAGAATCTCTAACAAGATAGACATTTTGTCGTATATCTTCTCGTGGACTGTTAATTGCCGCTTGTAAAACTCCTCTGTGAGGCTCAGGCGTGTTGTTAAATTTTTGCTTTGATCATCGAGATCCTTTTGGATGCTGGCCTGAGCATTCCAGACAAAAAATCCCAGCACGATCGGGAGGAGGATCGTAAGTACTTCCCACCACTTGGGCTTGTCACGGCCCTCTTTGACAGTCTTAATTATCTCTTTCTTTGCATCTTCGATCTTTAGCGCCATTCCATTATTGAAGTCTGGCATAATCTCCTCCCGGACCTCCGGACTAAGAAGCACTAAACTAAACAACCTTTACTTTGGCGGTTCGTACTCCCTAGCCCTCGCGGTCAGCTTCGCGATATCTAAGGAATCTTTCGTACATATCTTTTTCTCCTTAGTAGTCCCTGTGGCGCAGGTGAAACAAGAGCAACCCTCGTTCGAGCCGAGAGCGTAAACGGGTTCTTTGCAATCCTTAATCGAATCGTCGCACTTCTCAGGTGAGGGTTCTTCGGCCAAATCAGGATTCCATCTCGATGGAGGCTCTCGGATCTCTTGAGTGAATTGTTGCTCTTGAGAAAGGCTGGTGCTGGAGGAAGGAGATTCTGGGCCAATAGAGCTGCGGCATCCCCAAGAAGCCATGGAGATTAAGCAAAGAGCCCAAGAAAGTGTGCGCATGTTACGCCTCCTTTACCGAGGAGATAGAGACGATTCGAGATCTTAGACGGACGGTTTCACGAAGTTCCAGTATTGGTGCGCCGTGTCTCTTACAGCCCCGTAACCCGCACCACCTCCTCGAAGGTGGTCACGCCCTCGGCCAGCTTCCGCAGGGCCGACTGCCGTAGCGTCCGCATCCCGTTCTTCTGCGCCTCGCGCTTGATCTCCGGGGCATCGGCGCCCTGCACGATCAGGGTCTTGACGGCGTCGTCGAGGGGCATCATCTCGAAGATGCCGGTGCGGCCCAGATAGCCGGTGTTGCGGCACTCGAAGCAGCCCATCCCCTCCTTGACCTTCACCCGCTTGCCCTGCGGCACCGCCAGCCGCAGCATGCTGATCTCGTCCGCCTCCAGGTGGCGCTCCGTCGCGCAGTGCGGACAGATGCGCCGCATCAGGCGCTGCGCCATGGAGCCGATCAGGGTCGAGCTGATGAGGAAGCGCTCGACCCCCAGGTCCGCCAGACGCGAGACGGAAGAGGGCGCGTCGTTGGTGTGGAGGGTGGAGAAGACCAGGTGGCCGGTGAGCGCCGCCTGGATCGCGTACTGGGCGGTCTCCGGGTCGCGGATCTCGCCCACCATGATGACGTCCGGGTCCTGCCGCAGGATGTGCCGCATGGCGCTGGCGAAGGTGATCCCCACCTTGAGCTGCACCTCGGTCTGGTTGAAGTCCGGGTAGACCATCTCGATCGGATCCTCGATCGTGGTGATGTTGATCTCGTGGTTGCAGATGGTCTTCATAGCCGAGTAGAGGGTGGTCGTCTTGCCCGACCCCGTAGGTCCGGTCACCAGGACGATGCCGTGCGGCCGGTTGATGAAGTCGTTGAAGATCTGGAGCTCGTCCGGATAGAAACCGAGGCCGGAGAGGTCCTGCAGCACGACCTGGGGATCGAAGATGCGCATCACGATCTTCTCGCCGAAGGCTACGGGGAGGGTCGAGACGCGCAGCTCCACCTCGCGGCCGGCGCGGTTCATCTTGACGCGGCCGTCCTGGGGCCGGCGCTTCTCGGCGATGTCCAGTCGGGACATGGTCTTGATGCGCGAGGTCACGGCCGCGTGGACGATCTTCGGCATCTTCTGGATGTCGTGCAGCACGCCGTCGATGCGGAAGCGGATCAGGCTCTCCTCGCGCTTGGGCTCGACGTGGATGTCGCTCGCCCGGCTCTCGAAAGCGTGCTGGAGCATGAACTCGACGGCGTTGACGACGTGCTGGTCCGAGGACTCGATCTCGGTCTCGCTCTTCATGCGGACGAGCTGCTCGAGGTTGCCGAGGTCGATGCCGGAGGTGAGGTCCTTCTCGGCCCGCTTCACGGAGTGGCGCAGGCCGTAGAACTCGGTGAGGGCCTTGAGGATGTCCGGCTCGGAGGCGACGACGAAAGTGATGTCGCGGCCGGCGATGCGCTTGAAGGAGTCGATGCCCTCCATGTCGTACGGGTTGGCCAGGGCCACCTTCAGCTTGCCGTTGGCCATCTCCAGCGGGATCATGCGGTGGCGCTTGGCGAAGGGCCGCGACATCTTGGACTCGATAAGGTCGGCGTTGAGGCTCAGGGTGTCGACGCGGACGTGGTCGAGCCTGGCGTCGGCGGCGATGGCCTGGGCGATGTCCACCTCGGTGATGGGGGCGCCAGAGTCGCGGCGGTTGGGCAGCCGGAGCTGGCCGACGAGCTCGTAGGCTACGGCCTTCTGCTCGTAGGCCTGGGCCGAGCGCATGTTGCGGGGCAGGGCCTTGCCCTCAGTCTTGATGGTGTCGCCCTGTTCCTTGGTGATGTAGCCCTGGCGGACCAGGATGTCGGCGACCAGCTCGGGAGTCAGGTTCATGGCACGTCCTTACAGCGGAGATAGAGAGGGATAGTTTACACGTCCTCGGCCGGCAAGCTCCCGCGATACACTCCCGCCCCATGTCCATCCCGCCCCTGGCTCTCCTCCTGGTCGTCGCCAGCAGTCTCGCCTGGGCGGGGTTCGACCTGTTGCGCAAGTTGTTGGTCAAGGAGATCCGGCCGGTGGCGCTGGTGTTCCTGCAGACGGCCGCCGGGACGCCCCTGTTCGCCGCCTGGATGGTGTGGGACGGGGCGGCCCGGGTGGAGCCGGGCTACTGGATTCCCGCCCTCGGCTCGGTGGTGCTGAACATCGCGGCCAACCTCCTGTTCCTCGAAGGGATGCGGATCGCGCCGCTCTCGGTGACCGTGCCGCTGCTCTCGCTGACGCCGGTCTTCGCCACCCTGCTGGCGATCCCGCTGCTGGGGGAGCGGCCCTCGTTCCAGGCCACCGCCGGCATCCTGCTGGTGATCGCGGGCGCGATCTGGCTCAACTGGCAGCCGCGGCAGGAGGGGAGCCTGGAAGATCCCGGGAGCAGGCTCAAGGGCGCCGTCATGATGGCCCTCGTGGCTCTGTTCTGGTCGTTGACGATCCCCCTGGACAAACTGGCGGTGGCGCGCGCGACGGCGCAGCTCCACGGCCTGACCCTCAACGCCGGAGTGGCGGTCTGCGTCTTCCTGGTGCTGGTGGGGCAGCGCCGCCTGGGGGACCTGGCGGCGCTACGCAAGGTCCCTGGCATCTTCGTGACGGGGATGGTCGTCAGCTTCCTGGCGCTGGCGCTGCAGCTCCTGGCCCTCCCCATGATGTTCGTCGGCACGATAGAGACCCTGAAGCGGGGGATCGGGAACTTCATGGCCCTGATCTCCGGCTGGGTCTTCTTCCGCGAGCCGGTGACTCTCTTCAAGGTGCTCGCGGTGGCCCTGATGGCTGTCGGGGTGGGGTTGATCCTGAGCTGATTTTGGATTTTGGATTTTCGATTTTGGATTAGGATGGGGTCGGACGGACCCGGGAGGACGCGCCATGGCGGTTTCCAATCCAAAATCCAAAATCCAAAATCCAAAATTCGTCCTGCTGCCTCCTGATTCTCGTCTCCCTCGCCTGCTCGGCCCCCGACGCCATCTCCCAAGGCCGCAAACGCCTGTCCCTGGACCAGATCAAGCTGCCGCCCGGGTTCTCGATCTCCGTCTTCTCCGACCGGGTGCCGGGCGCCCGCTCCATGGCGCTGTCGCCCAAGGGCATCCTCTATGTGGGGACTCGCGGCAATGGGAGCGTCTACGCCCTGGTGGACGCCAACAGGGACGGCCGGGCCGAGACGGTCCACACCATCGCCTCGGGGCTGAACGTGCCCAACGGGGTGGCCTGGAAGGACGGGGCCCTGTACGTGGCGGAGGTCTCGCGCGTGCTGCGCTACGACGGCATCGACGACCGGCTGGCGAAGCCGCCGCAGCCCAAGGTGGTGATCAACACCTACCCGAAGGACACCCATCACGGGTGGAAGTTCATCCGCTTCGGCCCGGACGGCAAGCTGTACATCCCGGTCGGCGCGCCGTGCAACGTCTGCGAGAAGGACAACCCGATCTACTCGACCATCACCCGCATCTCCCCCCAGGGCGGCAAGCCCGAGATCGTGGCCGGCGGCGTGCGCAACACGGTGGGCTTCGACTGGCATCCGGGCACCGGCGAGCTATGGTTCACCGAGAACGGCCGGGACTGGATGGGCGACGACGCGCCGCCGGACGAGCTGAACCGGGCGCCCAGGGCCGGCCTTCATTACGGCTTCCCCTATTGCCACGGCGGGAACATCGCGGATAAGGAGCACGGGAAGAAGAAACCGTGCTCGCAGCTCACGCCGCCGGTGCAGAACCTGGCTCCCCACACGGCGGCGCTGGGGATGCGCTTCTACGAGGGCAAGATGTTCCCGGAGGAGTACCGCGGCCAGATCTTCATCGCCGAGCACGGCTCCTGGAACCGCTCCGAGCCCATCGGCTACCGCGTGACCCTGGTGCGCCTCCAGGGGGACCGCGCCGTCTCCTACGAGCCGTTCGCGCAAGGGTGGCTTTCCGGGGGCTCCGCCTGGGGCCGGCCGGTGGACGTCGAGGTGCTGCCCGACGGCTCCATGCTGGTCTCCGACGACGGCGCGGACGCGATCTATCGGATCACCTACGCCGCGCCGCGCCGATGAGTCGTGATCGCGGAGCTTTCTTCTCCCCTCTCCCGGTGTGGGAGGGTGGGAGGGGTCGGGAGAGGGGCCGGGGGTGAGGGTTCGGGGGGAGGCGCTCTGGCGCTGGTTCTTCCCGGAGCGCATCGAGCCTCCCGAGGAGGTGAAGCGGGTGATCCGCGCGGTCCTGCCTGTGCTGGACCTGGACCGCGTGACTTTTCACCGCGGGATGCCGCACCTGATCCGTCTCGTCGGCAGCCAGGCGATCACCATTCCGGACCTCTGGCTGCCGCGCCGCACGCGGGTCTACATCGATCCCCGCCATTGGGACACGGAGACGGTGGATGGGGTCGGCACCCTGGTCCATGAGGCCTATCATGCTCTCCAGATCCAGGAGTCCGGCTGGGGCTTTGGTCCCTTCCGGCCTTTTTTGGCGCTTTACTTCGCATGCGGCGCTGCGAACCGATTCCGGTACAAGGGTCACCCGATGGAGGAGGATGCCTACGAGGTGGCCGGCAGGCGCCGGAGCCGCTTCGAGTCCGCCTTCGCCGCCGCCCTGCCGGCTCCCGAGGCGGTGGAGCGGGAGTGCGAATGTCTGGCGGCGCCCTCCAGCGGAGTCCGGTTCTGGCGCAAGCTCGCCGCCAGCACGCCCCTGGTGAAGCGTTTCGCCACGCCGGAGGCCCGGCTGTGGGCCGTCGCCCTCCTGGGCTCTCCCCCCATCGCCCTCTGGCTGTTCGTGTGGATGGGGGCGGCGGCCCTGATCTGGATTGCGCGAGTGCTGGTGGAAACCGGCGGCGCCCTCGTCGCGGGGCCGCTTCGGGCACTGGAAAGCCTCCTGCGTTCGCTCGGTGTCGCGGATTCCGCGTCCCGGTCGTAGATCCTTCCTGGCACTCATGTAACGGAAGCTATACTCGGTCGCCTATACCCTTGCACGGGCGGCATCCTTGGAGCCGCTCTCGCACCGGACAGTCTTTCTGGAAAGGGGGGCGAGGCATGCTGCAGACCCTGGGAGACGTCATCCTGGAGAGGCGGGCAGGAGAGGTGAGCGGAGAGGCCCTGCGGCTGCTGATCGTAGACCAACACGATCTCTTCAGAGACTGTCTGGCTTCGGCCCTGGCGGAGGACCGCCGGTTCCGGGTCGTCGGCAGGATCGCCCTGCGGGACGAGGCGGTCGAGAGGTTGACGCGGACCGGCGCGGACGTCCTGCTGGTCGGGCTGGACCGGAGCGAAGGGACCGGCGGATGGCTGCGGGATCTCCTGGTCCTGCACCCGGAGGTCAAGGTGATGCTCCTGGGCCGCGACGAGTCCGAGGAGAAGGTGCTCGGCTTCCTGGAGGCCGGGGCCTGCGCCTACCTGGTGCGCGACCAGTCGCTCTCGGATCTGCGCTCGGCGCTGGAGGACGTCGTCCAGGGCCATACCGTCTGCTCTCCCCGCATCGCCAACTGCCTGTTCTCCCGCCTGGCCTACCTTGGCCGCGACCGCCGCCGGCGCGAACGGCTGGAGTTTCTGGCGCTCACCCCCCGCGAGCTCGAGGTGCTGGGGCTGGTGGCCGAGGGGTTGAGCAACGGCGAGATCGCGGGCCAGCTCTTCCTGTCCGTCCACACGGTCAAGAACCATGTCCACAAGGTCCTGGAGACGCTCGGAGTCCGCAGCCGCGCGGCCGCGGTGCGCTACGCCATCGAACGCGGCTGGCTGCGCGACCGGAGGCGGCGATGAATCTTTTTTGGCCCCCCCGGTTCATTGCCGGTTCCATCCCGCCGGTTTTTACTGGATCTTCATGCAAGTGGCGATCCGGGTGGTGGTCGTGAGCGAGGACCGGATGCTCCGCGAGGCCCTCGCGGCTTCCCTCGACGGACGGGAGGGCCTGAGAGTCGTCCCCGAGGGGGACGCTGGACAGGAGAAGCCCGACGTCATGCTGATCGATGGCGGGCCCGACAGCCGCTTGGGCCTCGCCCGCACCTGGGAGGCGCGGGAGCGTTGGCCCGACGCACGGCTGGTCGTTTTCGGACTGGAGAACGAAGAGGACGTCGTCGACTTCGTGGAAGCGGGGGCCCAGGGCTACGTCCTCAAGGGCGCCTCGCCCGACAACCTCCTGGAGGTGGTCCGGGAGGTCCAGGCCGGGCGCACTCTCTGCCCGGCCCGGGTGGTGACCGCGGTGCTGGGGCGCATCCAGGCGCTCGCCAGCGTGCGGCCGCCCGCGCCGCCCCGTCCTGCCGAGCCTCTCACCACCCGCGAGCGGGAGATCCTGGCGCTGCTGGCGCAAGGGCTGGGCAACAAGGAGATCGGGCGCCGTCTCCAGATCACCGTCCAGACCGTCAAGAACCACGTCCACAACATCCTGGAAAAGCTTCAGTCGCATCGCAGGCGCGAGGCCGTACGCATCGCCTACGACCTCGGGCTGCTGGCGGAGCCCCGGGAAATTCCAATGAATGATGGAGGAGCGAGATGAGCACGAATACCGAAGAGATCCGGACCCGTGTCAAGCAGATCATCGCGAACGTCGCGGGTCTCAACGCCGGCCGCATCGGGGATGACGACAACCTGCGGGACGACCTGAAGCTGGATTCCCTGTCGCTGCTGGAGATCGGGGTCGACGTGGATCTCGCCTTCAAGCTGGAGCTGCCGGACGAGAAGTACCGCGAGGTCGACAGTATCCCCGCCATGGTGCACCTGGTGCAGCGGCGCCTGGGCGAGAGGCAGGGGGTCCAGGCGTGAGGACGCGGATCGCGGTGACCGGCCTCGGGCTGGTCACTCCCATCGGCGCGGGCCGCCAGGAGGTCTGGGAAGGCCTCCTCGCCGGCCGCAGCGGGTTCGCGCCGGTGGAATCCTTCGACACCCGGGCTTTCAGCGTCCACATCGGCGCCGAGGTCCGGGGGTTCCGGCCCGAGGGCTACATCCGCACCCTCGATCCGGAGCGGCTCGGCCGCGCCTCGCAGCTCGCCATCGCCGCCGCCCGCATGGCCCTGGAGGACGCCGGGCTCGACCTCTCCGCGGTCACCCCGGAGCAGGCGGGAGTGGCGATGGGCACCACCTCCGGCGAGCCGCGGGAGGTGGAGCGCTTCGACGACCGCTACCTGGCCGGCGAGACGGACCGCGTGGGGCCGGAGTTCATCTCGCGCTATCCCTGCCACATGATCGCCGCGCACGTGGCGCGGGAGCTGGGCTTCGCCGGCCCGAACACCATGATCCCCACCGCCTGCGCCGCCGGCAACTACGCCATCGCCCACGCCCTGGACGTGCTGTGGAGCGGCCGCGCCGAGGTCATGCTGGCCGGCGGGGCGGACGCCTTCTCGCGCATCACCTACACCGGCTTCCACCGCCTCGGCGCCATCGCGCCGGAGAGGTGCCAGCCGTTCGACCGCAACCGCAAGGGGATGATCCCCGGCGAGGGCGCGGCCGTGCTGGTGCTGGAGCCCGCCGAGCGGGCCCTGGCCCGCGGCGCCCGCGTCTACGCCGAGGTGGCCGGCTACGGCCTCTCCTGCGACGCCCACCACATGACCGCCGCCCACCCCGAAGGCGAAGGGGCGGCGCGGGCCATGGAGCGCGCCCTGGCCGACGCCGGCGTCTCGCCGGAGGAGGTCTCCTACATCAGCGCCCACGGCACCGGCACGCCGACCAACGACCGGCTGGAGACCCTGGCGGTCAAGCGGGTCTTCGGCGACGCCGCCCGCCGCACGCCCATGAGCTCGATCAAATCGATGATCGGCCACACCATGGGCGCCGCGTCGGCCATCGAGGCCGCGGTCTGCGCCCTGGCCGTGGCCGAGGGCCGCATCCCGCCGACCATGAACCTGGAAGACCCGGAGGACGACCTCGACTACGTCCCCAACACCGCGCGGGAGCACCGGGTCCATGTGGCGATGAACAACGCCTACGCCTTCGGCGGTAACAACGCCTCCGTGATCCTGCGCCAGTGGGAGGCCTGACCGTGCGCCGCCGTATCGCCGTCACCGGGGCCGGAGCGATCTCCCCCCTGGCCGATTCGCCTGAAGGCCTCCACGCCGCTCTCTGCGAAGGGAGGAGCGGCCTCAAGCCCGTCGAGCTGTTCCCGATGGACGGCCTCGGCGAGCACCAGGCCGGCGAGATCCGGCCCTTCGAGCCCCGGGACTACCTGGGCGAGCGCAACCTGCGCCCGGTGGACCGCACCTCGCGGCTCCTCCTGGTGGCGGCCCAGCAGGCGCTGGACGCCGGCGGCTGGACGCCCGAGATGCGGGCCGGGACCGACGTCGGGCTCGTCCTCGGCACCACCTTCTGCAGCGTGCGCACCATCGCCGAGTTCGACCGCCGCGGGCTCCAGCTCGGCCCCTCCTACGCCAGCCCGCTCGACTTCGCCAACAGCGTCATCAACGCGGCGGCGGGGCAGGCGGCCATCTGGCACGGCCTGCGGGGGGTGAACTCCACGATCGCGGCGGGCGAGGCCTCGGGGCTGGCGGCCATCGCCGGCGCGGTGGAACTGATCCGCTCCGGCCGCGCCGCGGCGCTGCTGGCCGGCGGCGTCGAGGAGCTCTGCTTCGAGTCCTTCGTCGGCTACCTGCGGGCGGGGCGGCTCTGCGGCTCCAACGGCCACGGGCCGGCGGCGTTCCCCATTCCGTTCGACGCCCGGCGCAACGGCTTCGCTCTGGCCGAGGGCGCCGCCCTTCTGATGCTGGAGGACGCCGAGGCCGCCGCCGCGCGAGGGGCGGCGGTGGTCGCCGAGGTGCTGGGCCACGGCTCGGCCTTCGACGCCGCCGGCACGGAGGAGGGAGCCGCCCTGGCGGTGACCCGGGCCGTCCGGCTCGCCCTCGCCGACGCCGGACTGCGGCCGGAGGAGATCGACGCCCTGATCTGCTCGGCCAACGGCAGCGTGGCCGGGGACCGCGCCGAAGCCCGGGGCGTGGCCGAGGCCCTGGGGGACCGCGCGGCGGACCTGCCGGCCACGTCCGTCAAATCCATGCTGGGCGAAGCCCTGGGCGCCTCCGGCGGCTTCCAGGCCGTGGCCGCCCTCGGCGTGCTGCGCCAGGGCGTGCTGCCGGGCATCGCGGGCTTGGAAGAGACCGAGGAGGATTTCCCGCTGCGGGGAGTCCGCCCGACAGCCGCGAGGTCGCCGCCCGGCGGATCCTGCTGACCGCCCTCAGCGCCGACGGCCACGCCAGCGCCGTCGTCCTCGCCGCGACCTCACCCCAACCCCTCTCCTGAAGGAGAGGGGCCGGGGGTGAGGTCGAACGGGCAAGCGGCTGATCGAAGTGATGAAGGGAGAAAAGAAGATGTCGACAGAGCCTCGCGAAGTGGATGTCCTGATCATTGGAGCGGGCCTCGCCGGTCTGACCCTGGCCCGGCACCTGCTGCTGGAGAAACCGGACATCAACATCCTGATGATCGACCGCCAGGCGGAGATCCCGAGCCCCAAGCAGAAGGTGGGGGAAGCCACGGTCCAGGTGAGCGGCTACTACTACTCGCGGGTGCTGGAAATGGAGGAGCACCTGCTGCGGGAGCACTTCCTCAAGTACAACCTCCGCTTCTACTGGAAGACCCAGCGCGGCGGCGGCGTCTGGGAGGACCTCAGCCAGTCCTACATCCGCAAGATCTCCAACATCGCCACCTACCAGCTCGACCGCAACAAGTTCGAGGCCGCGGTCCTGGAAAAGAACCGCGAGAGCCCCAACTTCGAGCTGATCCATCCCACCACGAACCTGCACGTGGAGCTGGCCGAGGAGGCGGGTGCGGGGCCGCACCACTTCCGCTTCGAGGCCGGCGGCCGGGAGATCTCCGGGCGCGCCGGCTGGGTGGTGGACTCCTCCGGCCGCGGCCGCTTCCTGGTCCGCCGCGAGAAGCTCGACCGCCCGAGCCCCATCCGCCACGGCTCTTCGTTCCTCTGGGTCGACGGGCTCCTGGACCCCGAGAAGATCACCAACCTCGACCGCAAGCAGGTCCGCGTGCGGCGCGAGCGGGGGACCCTGGGGCATTTCCCCACCTTCCTCGCCACCAACCATTACTGCGGCGAGGGCTACTGGTTCTGGGAGATCCCCCTCCACGGCAAGACCAGCCTGGGGCTGGTGTTCGACTCCGCCAACGTCAACTTCAAGGACGTCTCCTCGCCCGAGAAGCTGGTCGAGTGGATCTGCCGCGAGTACCCGCTCTACGCCCGCGACCTGCCGCAGCGGAAGATCCTCTACCACTCGGGCTTGACCAGCTTCGCCCTGGACAACGGCCAGACGATCTCCCCGGCCCGCTGGGCCCTGGTGGGCGAGGCCTGCCGCTTCACCGATCCCCTGTACAGCCCGGGCGGCGACCTGATCTCCACCTACAACACCCTGGTCGCCGACTGCATCCTGACCGGCGACCAGAAGGAGCTGGAGACCAGGATCCGCTTCTACGAGCCCTTGGCGCGGGCGATCTACGAGGCCTACGTGCCCGAGCTTCGCCGTCAGCTACTGCACGCTGGGGGACCAGGAGTGCTTCACGTTGCGCTACGTCTGGGAGCTGACGGTCTACTTCGCCTACTACGTCTTCCCGTTCATCAACGACCTGCACACGAATCAGCAGTTCCTGCCCGGCTTCCTCCGGCGCTTCGGCCAACTGGGGCCGATCAACCAGGGCATCCACCGCCTCCTGGCCGCCTACTACCGGTGGAAGAAGGAGAACGTGGAGATGCCCTCGCCGGAGCCGGTCTTCTTCGACTTCATGGAGGTGGGGGCTCTCGCGCAGTCCGAGCTGACCTTCTACAAGGTCGGGGTCGACGTCGAAGAAGCCAAACAGATCCTGGACGAGCAGCTCGAGAACCTGCGGGACCTCGCCCGGTGGACCGCGGCCCACGTCGCCGCCGCCGCGCTGGACGACCCGCGGGCGGCCACCAACGCCGCCTTCATCCGCGGCATCGACATCAACGACCTCCAGTTCGATCCCGAGGCCATGGCCGAGCGGCTCGAAGCCGCCTGCCGCGAGACCTCAGAGACCTACGTCTGGCGCTTCGAGGTCCCCTGCATGGCCCGCTTCCGCACCGAGCGCCTCGCCCCGGCGGCGGAGGCGGAGGTGGCCGGAGGCTGATGGTGGGCGTGCTTGCCGCGATTGACCACGCGCCCGGGCTCGAACGGGCTTTCGCGTCCGTTCCCGAGGAGAGGAGCGGCGAGCCGCTCAAGGTCGAGGGGAAGATCCCCGCGTTCCTCCGCGGCACCTATTTTCTGAACGGCCCGGCCCGTTTCCACCGGGGAGAGGTGCGCTACCAGCACTGGCTGGACGGCGACGGGATGGTCTGCGCCCTGCGTTTCCAGGACGGCCGGGCCCTGCTCACCAACCGCTTCGTGCGTTGCACCAAGTGGGTGGAGGAGGAGGCCGCCGGCCGTGCCCTCTACCGCACCTTCGGCACCGCTTTCCCGGGCGACCGCCTGGTGCGCGGGATCGCCCTGGAATCGCCGGTGAACGTCAGCCTCTACCCGTACGCCGGCACTCTACTGGCCTTGGGCGAGCAGGGCCTCCCCTGGGAGCTCGACCCGGAGACCCTGGAGACGCGGGGCCTCTACAACTTCGGCGGCGCCCTGAACCCGGTGAGCCCGTTCGCCGCGCACCCGAAGATCGATCCGGAGACGGGGGAGCTCTTCAACTTCGGCATCTCCTTCTCGACCGCCGCAGCCCGAGCCTCAACCTCTACCGCTTCGACGCCGGGGGCGGGCTGATCTACCGGGAGCGCCTGCCCCTGGAGGAGCCGCGCTCCCTCCACGACTTCTGCCTCGCCGGCCGGCATGTGGTCTTCTACCTCGGCCCCTACCGGCTGGACATGCAGTCCCTGGCGCGGCGAGGGCGGACGCTCCTGGACTCGCTGCGCTGGGAGCCGGAGCGCGGCAGCCGTCTGCTGATCGTCCGCCGGGACGACGGCGAGCCCGTCGCCTACGGTGCCGGTGGGGAAGCGCTACGTCCTCCACGGCATCAACGCCTTCGAGGACGGCGACCACTTGATCGTGGACGTCCTGGAGCTGGACCGGCCCGTCTACGATCAGTACAACCTCCCCGGCCTCTTCCCGGACGTGGCGCCCGGGCCGTCCCGTCCGCCTCGTGGTGGATCTTGCGCACCGGCGAGCTGATCGGACCGTCAGGAGATCGCCTACGCCTGCGCGCCGGACTTCCCCGCCATCGATCCGCGACCTGGCGGGCCGTCCCTACGAGGATTTCTGGATGCTGGGGATCTCGAAGACCGGCCTCCCCGGCCGCAAGGCGTTCGATCAGGTCGTCCACGCCTCCTGGGCGCATCCCGACCGGGTGGACGTCTGGCAGGCCCCGCCCGGCTGCTACCTCGGAGGCGAGCCCGCCTTCGCGCCCGACCCGTCGGGAAACGGGGGGGCGGTGATCTGCCAGCGCTTCGACGCCGAGAAGGGGGAGAGCGCCTTCCTGGTGTTCGACGCCTCCCAAGTGGGAGCGGGACCGGTGGCGGTGATCCCGCTGGAGTCGCCGCTGCACCTGGGGTTCCACGCGATGTTCGTGCCGGAGTGATTATTTCCGGCGGAGGCGCTTCAGTTCCTCTTCCAGAACCCGGAGCCGCTCCTCGGCGGCCCGCCGCGCCTCCGCCTCCTCGTCGTACCAGAGCAGCCGCTCTCCGGTCACGGGATCTACCATCCGCAGGCGCTCGCCCTCACGCTGGAACCGGAGACCCGTGGTCTGGCTGATCAGCGAGCCGTCAGACTCCAAGGGGATAGGCTGGTATCGGCCCCTGACGAGGCGCAGACCCTGAAGAGAAGGGCTTCAGATACTCGCCGTACGGATCGAACATGAGGTATTCCTCGACCCCGATCCGCTCGTATTTCTCCCTCTTTTCGCGCTGGTCCTCGCGGCGCGTCTTGCGGGAGGTGACCTCGATGACGAGGCTCGGCGGTTGCTCCTCCCAGAGGAGGTAGTTGGGGCGGTCCCACTTGGTCACCCCTTTCGCCAGGAGGACGTCCGGAGCGACGCAGGCTCTGGGGTTGCCCCGCTCGTAGCAGAGGAACAGGTCGCCGCCGACCCAGACATCCGGCGCGTCGATGTACCGACGCTCCAGTCCCTGGATCAGATCGAACATGACCTTCCTGTGCAGGGTCGTCTCGGCCATGGGCTGGCCGTCGGCGGTGGGGTATTCGATCTCCTGTTCGAGCGGGATCGCGTTCATGCATGCCATCCTTTCCGACGGATCGCGGAATCAAAACATGAAACTCCGCCGGACGCAACTCCTGCTCCATATGGTAGCACGAGCCAGGATCAAGCTTGCCTCCGGGCGTTGCCCGCCGTAGAGTCGGTATCCTCATGTCGGACAACGACCTCCGCCAGCTCCGGAGCCTGATCGAGAAGGCGGTGCGGGCCTCCGGCCGGCCGGTACGCGAGCTGGAGCGCTCGCTCGGCATCGGCCACGGCAACCTGTACCACCTCTTCGACGGCCGGCTCGACCTCCGCGTCCGCCATCTCCTCGCCATCGCCCAGCTCCTGGGCGTGTCTCCCACCGATTTCCTCGAGATCGGCTGTCCGGAAGCCATGAAGGGGAGCCGCCGGCGTCTGTCCGATCTGATCAAGCCCCCTGCTGGCGATTGAAGCCGCTCGATGCGGTCCGTGATTTACGGAATCCGGTCGTCGAAAGGGACCGATGCGGTCCGAGGTTTACGGAATCCGATCCTTGAATGGGACGGCTTCGGTCCGAGAATTACGGAATTCAGCCGCTGAATGGGGCGGTTTCGGTCCGAGATTTACGGAATCCGATCCCTGAATCGGACGGTTTCAGTCCGAGGTTTACGGAGTTCGGCGGCCGCTCAGAACGTCTCGCTGGTCGAGACGAGCCACTGCAGGCTGTCGATGTCGCCGCTGCGGTCGAGCGGGTAGGCGATGTCGAGATGGAGCACGGCGCCGCGGGAGGAGCGGCTGGAGCCGAGGCGCAGGCCGAGGCCGATGTCCTTCAGGACGCGCCGCTCCTGCTGGTTGAGCTTGGAGTCGCGCCGCGAAAGGGAATCCACGAACCAGGCCTGGCCGGCGTCGAAGAAGATGGCGCCGCCCACGTGGACGAGCTTGAACAGCTCGAGGTCGCTGAAGAAGCGCTGCTCCACCGTCAGCAGCACCCGCCGGTCGCCCAACTGGTAGCGCAGCGGATAGCCGCGCAGCCCGCTGTCCCCGCCCAGGAGGAGTTGCTCCTCGCCGTCCAGCCGGCGGGCGAGGTCCGCTCCGAGGGAGACGTAGAAGAGCTGCTCGCGGAAGTGCCGGAGGTAATAGCGCAACCGTCCGCCGGCCACCAGGTTCTCGGCGTCGCTGTCGCCGTAGCGGGTGGCGCCGCCGATCTGGCCGAGGATGAGCTGGCGCGGGGTGGGACGCCAGCCGGAGGAGAAAGCGCTCTGCAGGATCCAGCGCTCGCTCTCGGCCCCGAAGGTGGGGGAGGAGAACCCGAGGAGGAAGTTGAACTGCCGGCCCAGGTTCAGGTCTTCGGAGCGCTGGATGCGGTTGAGGTCGCGCTCGACGATGTAGCGGTCCTCGATCAGCTCGAAGCCGACCCAGGGGTAGGCCAGGGTGCGGTCCGCCGGCAGGGGGATCACCTCTTTGGGGAACTTCCGGGATTTCTCGAAGTCCTCCTTCGAATAGGTGAAGCCCGTCATCCAGCGCCGGGTCACGCCGTTCACCAGCCCCCGGGAGAAGCCGCCGTAGACCTCCAGGAAGTCGTTGCGGTGCTCGAAGCCGCTGGCCACCTTGCCGAGCTTGAAGATCCGCTCCAGGCGCTCGTCGCTGAACAGGCGCACGCCCGCCGCCCAGCGGCTGGAGAGGGAGTAGAACGGCTGCTCCAGCTCGAAACGCGTCCGGCTGCCGTCGCTGTTGTCGGCGTAGGAAGCGGTCATCCGCACCCGGCTCCCCAGGATGTTGGGATCGCGGAAGCGGATGAGGTTGGAGGTGCGGTCGACGGTGCCGATGCGGGCCACCGACAGCTCCTTGCCGGTGCCGAAGAGGTTGGTGTCCGCGATGGAGACGCTGGTGTCGTTCTCGCCGCCGGAGCGGCTGAAGCTGGCGCTGCCTTCCAGCGTCCAGACGTCGCGGGTGGTGACCTCGACGTCCACCTTGCCGTCCTCGCGGAGCGTGGGTTGGATCTCCACGTCGTAGAGATAGTCGTTGTCGCGCAGCAGCCGCGCCGACTCGGCGATCAGCTCGGGGGAGAAGACGTCGCCCGGCTGGAAGGTGAGCTGGCTTTCGATGACGCCCGGCCGGGTGGTCGGGTGCAGGCGGTTGGCGAGGCGGAAGACCTTCTTGTCCTCGCCCGGCTTGTCCGGGTCGAAGATGTCCTTGGTGACGATCCGCACCTCGCCGATGACGCTGCCCGGCGGGATCGCCTGCATCTCGGGACTGACGCCGAGCACCGTGGCGGAGGCGTTCTGGGTCCAGGACCACATCCAGAGGAGAAGCTCGGGGGACGGCTGGGGCTGCGCCTGCGCCGGAACGCCGAGGAGCGCGGCTCCAAGGAGGCCGGAGGCCGCCACCCGAAGGGCGCGGACGACGACGGGAGAGCGGTTGGCACCGCGGCTCGATTCCATGCAGGCTAATTCGTGCAGGCCATCAGGTTTACGGATGATATACCGGAAACGCTGTTCCGCGATCTCCGCGGCGTTGCCCGATCGGGTTCTCCAACGTGAAGTAGAGGGAGGGCACTCCGCGTCCTCTGCAAAGGACGTTCTGCGGCGCTGTCCCCTCCTTTCTCCTCGGGAATAAAATCTTCCCGCCCCGGCACCGCCTTTGCTCTATCGCTGGAGAGAGCAGGTCAAGGAAAGGAGGAGGCATGAAGAAGGTTGTCGTGTCGCTGATCGCCGCGGCTGCCCTTGCGGGCCCGGTCCTGTCCGTTCCGGCGTTGACGTCGACGCAGAGCTCGTTCGGAGAATCGATCGACGTCCGTGTGGTCAACGTCGAGGCGGTGGTCGCGGATCGCCGCGGCAAGCTGGTGAAGGGGCTCTCGGCGTCGGATTTCCGGCTGCTGGTGGACGGTAAGGAAGTGCCCATCACCTATTTCACGGAGGTTCAGGAAGGGGAGATGGCCACGCCTCCCGTGGAGGAGGGCGCGCCGGCCCCGGCCATCTCCCTGGCTCCGGACGGCAAGGTGGGGACGAGCTACTTGATCTTCATCGACGATTCGTTCTCCATCCAGCCGCAGCGCAACCTCGTGCTGCGGCGCCTGGCGAAGGGCCTGAAGCTGGGGCCGGCGGACGAGGCGGCGGTGGTCGCCTACGACGGCCGCCGGATCGACCTGTTGAGCGGCTGGACGAGCGACGGTGGAACCCTGCGGCAGACCCTGGCGAAGGCCCAGCAGCGCCCGGCGGAAGGCGTCCACCGCCTGGCCACGCGCCGGACGGAGGAGGTCGCTGGAGAGCTGGGCGGGCTGACCGGGCCGGGCTTCAACCTCTACTCCGAGATCGAGGAGGCGGTGGCCGCGGCGGCGGCCACGATGCGGGGCGTCGCCGTGCCGTCCGGCCGCAAGGTGTTCCTGCTGCTCTCCGGCGGCTGGCCGGTGGTCTCCGAGAGCCTGCTGCTCTCGGATCCCCTGCGGGACATCCCCAGCGCGTTTTACACGCCGCGGCCGGAGGAGCTCTTCGAGGTGTTGACGGACACCGCGAACCTCCTGGGGTACACCATCTATCCGGTGGACGTGCAGGGGCTCGATTCCGACTCCAACTGGGCGGACGCCGCGAGCGCCGGGCCAACCCATCACGGCTTCATCACCTCGGACTGGGAGCGGGGGGTGCATGAAGCGCTGTTCTTCATGGCCGAGGAGACCGGCGGCAAGGCGGTGCTCAACTCGGCGCGGCTGACCGCCTTCGAGCGGGTGGCGAAGGACACGCGGTCCTACTACTGGCTCGGCTTCACGCCGGAGTGGCAGGCCAACGACAAGCGGCACGAGATCAAGGTCGAGGTGCGGCGGCCGGGCCTGAAGACACGGGCGCGCGAGAGCTTCAACGACCTGTCGCGGGAGACCCGGGCGCAGCTCCGCACGGAGAGCCTGCTGCTGTTCGGCGGCGGCGAGGAGGTCGGACGGATGCGTGTCCAGGCCGGCGAGGCCCGGAAGGCGGGCTTCCAGAAGATCGAGTTGCCGGTGACGCTGGAGATCCCCGCCGGAGCCCTGACGCCGCTGCCGGCCGAGGGGGGCTACGAGGTGCGGGCGATGCTGTCCATGGGCGCGCTCGATCAGCACGGCAGCCGCTGGCGGCTGGAGAGCGTGCCGCTCCGCCTCGTCCTGCCCGAGGCTCCGGGCCCCGGCGTCTACGCCCGCTACGAGACCACGCTGAAGCTGCGGCGGCAGGCGCAGCGGCTGGTCTTCTCCGTGGAAGACGCCACGGGGGGCGGCGAGGCCTGGGCCGAGCTGGACGTCAAGCCGTGACCGGACGAGGAACAAGACCGGGCCGTTCCGGGTTGTTCTCTACAAGAGAAACTCCCGGGACGGCCTGGGCGCCGTTCCGTTTTGTAACGGGAGAGATGGAATGAAGAGATCCCTTGCTGGCTGGTGGGCCGCGGCGGCCCTGCTGGCCGTGATGGTTCCGGCCGCTCCGACCGGGGCGCAGGAGCCGCCGGCGAGCGTGTTCGGCGAGCAGATCGACGTGCGGGTGGTGAACGTGGAGGCGGTCGTGACCGACCGCCAGGGCAACCGGGTCCAGGGCCTGCGGCCCGAGGACTTCCGCCTCAAGGTGGACGGCAAGGTCGTCCCGGTCGAGTACTTCAACGAGGTCCGCGGCGGCCAGGCCATCGCCCTGGAGAGCGGCGGCGGCGAAGGGGCCGTGCAGGGCCTGCCGAGCCTGGCCCCGGGCAGCCCGGTGGGCACCAGCTACCTCGTCTTCGTGGACAACTTCTTCGCCCTCATCACGCGGCGCAACGAGGTGCTGAAGTCGCTGAAGGAGCAGCTCTCGCGGCTCGGCCCCGAGGACCGCATGGCCATCGTCGTCTATGACGGCGGCGGCGTGGAGATGCTCTCCTCCTGGTCGAATTCGTCCCGGCAGCTCGAAAAGGCGATCGACGAGGCCATCCGCCGGCCGGCCCAGGGCCTGGCCCGGCGCGCCGAGCTGCAGTCCTTCGAGTCGCTGCGCCGGATCGGCGGCGATCCGGTGAGCCGCGGTCCCCGCGCGTCGTTCGCCCAGCGGCTCGACGTGGAGGAGGAGGAGTTCGTCTACTTCGTGGCCGGGCAGATCGAGCGGGCGGCGATGGCCGCCACCGGCACCCTGCGCGGCTTCGCCTCGCCGCCGGGCCGCAAGGTCATGCTGCTGCTCGCGGGCGGCTGGCCGTTCTCGCCCGCCGACTACGTGGTGAACAACCCCAGCCGGCCGGTCCTGATGCGCGACCTGCCGCAGGGCGAGGATCTCCTGCGGCCGCTGGTGGACACCGCCAACCGCCTGGGCTACACCATCTACTCGGTCGACGTGCCCGGGATGGAGGACGTGGTGATCGACGCCAGCCGCCAGGGGCCGCCGCAGACCGGGATCAACATCCGGGAGCAGGAGAACCAGGCGGCGCTGCAGTTCATCGCCGGGCAGACCGGCGGCGAGGCGCTGCTGAACGCCCGCAGCGCGGATCTGCTGGAGGTCGCCGAGAGGGACACCCGGTCCTACTACTGGCTCGGCTTCACCCCCACCTGGGAGGGCAACGACAAGCGCCACAAGGTGGCGGTCGAGCTGACGCGGCCGGGTCTGAAGGTGCGTTCCCGCGAGAATTTCCTCGACCTGTCGCGCAAGGCCGAGGCGCGATGATGGTGGAGAGCGCCATGATCTTCGGCGGCGCCCCGGACCAGGCGGCGCTGCCGATCAAGATCGGCCAGGCGGTGGCGGTGGGGCGGCGGGAGATGGAGGTGCCGGTCTCGCTCGCCATCCCGTCGGACGCCGTGACCCTGGTGCCGCTCAACGGCAAGCAGGTCGCCGAGGTGGAGCTGCGGGTGGTGGCCATGGACGCCCGGGGCGGCCGGGCGCCGATGCCGGTGATCCCGATCACGCTGAGCGCCGACGAGGCGCCGAAGCCGGGGACGTTCATCCGCTACGACACCAAGATCCGGCTGCGCCGGATGCCGCAGCACCCTGATGGTGGCCATTTTCGATCCTCTGAGCGGCAAGCTGCTCACCGCCGAGGCGGACGTGGCGCCGCCGGCGAAATAGACGGTATAAGATGCTCCCGATGATTCCAGGAAGAGACCTATGAAGCCATCGCGACGTTTCCTCGCGCTGCTGCTGGCCCTCGGGCTCGGCGCCGGCGCCGTTTCCGCCCATTTGTCCGCCCAGATCCGCAAGCCGGGCCAGCCCCTGCCCCCGGAGCCGAAGGAGCAGGCTTCGGAGCCTTTCGCCGACACCGTCAACGTCAGCGTCGTCAACGTCGACGTCTACGTCACCGACAAGCAGGGCAATCCGGTGTCCGGTCTCACCAAGGACGACTTCGAGATCTTCGAGAACAAGCGCCGGTGGAGATCACCAACTTCTACGCGGTCAGCGACGGCAAGGCCGTGAACCAGCGCCGAGCCGCCGCCCGCCGCCACGGCGGAGGCGCCCGGCGCTCCGGCGGTCCCGGCCCAGGTGCAGGCTCTCGAAGCGGTGCGGACGCCCGAGGACCAGCGGCTGCGGCTGGTCGTCTACATCGACAACTTCAACCTGCGGCCGTTCAACCGCAACCGCGTCATGCGCGAGCTGCGGGCCTTCCTCGGCCAGAAGCTGAGCCGGGACGACCAGATCATGCTGGTCACCTACGACCGCGAGCTGCACGTCCGGCGTCCCTTCACCAGCGATCCGGGCCTGATCGCGTCGGCCCTGAACGACCTGGAGAAGATCTCGGCCCAGGGCGTCCACGCCGACTCCGAGCGCCGCGAGGTCCTGCGACCGGATCGAGGAGTCGCGGAGCGCCGTCGAGGCCGAGAACTACGCCCGCACCTACGCGGAATCGACGTACAACGACCTGGCGTTCTCGCATCAACGCGCTGAAGAAGCTCACCGACTCGCTGGCCGGCATGCCCGGCCGCAAGGCGGTGCTCTACGTCAGCGACGGTCTGCCGATGATCGCCGGCCAGGACGTCTTCTACGCCGTGCAGAACAAGTACGGCGATCAGAGCACCTCGCTGGTCAAGACCCTGCAGTACGACGTCTCCCGCCGCCTCACCGAGCTGGCGGCGCAGGCCAACGCCAACCGCATCACCTTCTACACCCTCGACGCCGCGGGCGTGCGGGTCTACGAATCGACGTCCGCCTCCGAGCGCGGGCACGCCTCGGCTCCGGGCCTGACCCAGATCGTGGAGTCGGTGCGTTTCTCCAACCTCCAGAGCACGCTGCAGCTCATGGCCGAGAAGACCGGCGGCATGGCCGTGATCAACACCAACACCTTCATGCCGCACCTCGAGAGGATCGCCCGCGACTTCAACACCTACTACTCGCTGGGCTACACGCCGTCGCACTTCGGCGACGGCCGGTACTACAAGATCGAGGTGAAGGTGAAGGGGCGCAAGGACCTCCAGGTGCGCCACCGCGAGGGCTACCGCGACAAGAACGTCGAGGCCCGCATGAACGACGGCACCCTCGCGGCGCTGAACTTCCCGTTCGAGCAGAACCCGCTGGGCGTCGATCATGGAGTTCGGCCAGCCCAAGCGCCGGGACGACGGCTTCTACGTGGTGCCGGTGGTGGTGCGCATCCCGATCGGCAAGCTGGTGCTGGTGCCGCGCGAGCAGACGCAGTCGGAGGACGCCAAGGTGCGGCTGTTCATCGCCGCCATCGACTCCAGCGGCTCCACCTCGGACGTCCAGCAACATCCCGGTGCCGATCAGCATGCCCAAGGCTGACCTGGCCTCGGCGGTGAACAAGTACTACACCTATTCGGTGAACCTGCTGATGCGCAGCGGCGATCAGCGGGTGGCGGTGGGCGTGCGGGACGACGTCGCCGCCGCGGAGTCGTTCGTCAGCCGCGGCCTCAGGGTGGGGACAGGGCGCTGATGCAGGCCTGGATCGACCTGTTCCGCTCGCTGGGCGAATCGCTGGTGGAAGTCTGGCGGGCGGAGATGGCCACCCTGCAGGGGGACCTGGAGCGCTCGGGCCGCCATCTCGGCCTGGCCCTGGCGTTCTTCGGCGCCGCCGCCGTCCTCGGCTTCTGGATCGTCGGCCTGTTCCTCTTCGTCATGGTCGCGGTCCTCCACATCTGGCTGGAATGGTGGGCCGCCGCCCTGATCGTGCTGGGGCTGTTCGTGCTCGGCGCGGGCCTGCTGGGCTGGCTCGGCAGTCGCCGGCTGCGCCAGGTGGAGAACCCCATGTCGACCGTCCGGCGGCGGGTGGACAACCATCTCGACTGGTGGCAGCACGGGCTGCTCGCCAAACCGCAGACGCTCGACGTCGAAGGGGCCACGGTCGCCGGCCGCGGCGAGGAGCCGCCGGGAGGAGGGAGGAACCTGCCATGAACCGTCTGGAGGAAGCCCGGCTCGAGGTCGAGCGCCGGCTGGAGGAGAGCCGCCGCGAGGCGGAGACGCGCCTCTCCGAGGTCCGCACCGCCGTGGAGACGGAGGTGGGGGCCATCGTGCCCAAAAAGCGCTATGTGTGGCTGGCGCTGGCCGTCGGCGCCGCGGGCTTCGCGCTGGCGATGCGGCGAAGCCGGCGGCGGAAGAAGCTGAGAGCTTAGGAGACCGGAGGAGTGGCGGCCCGCGTCCCGGGACCGCTCGCCGCGCGGAGCCGGGTCAGCCGGCGGCGGGGCGCTTGAAGACCATGGCGATGTTGTCCGTCGCGCCGGTCTTGAAGTTGACCGAGGTGATCGAGACCAGCTCCCAGCCCTCCTCGCCCAACTGGTTCAACTGCGTGACTGCGTTCGGATCGAGGCGGTAGTTTTCGCTGCGGATGTTGATGATCTTGTACTCCCACTTACTCATGGCCACACGCTCCTTCCCAGTCTCCTCCTAAGATCCATCTACTGCCCCACGTCTCGAAAGCGGCATTTCATTCTAGCTCGTTTTCCGATAAATAACGTCACCGCGTTGTCACGCACGCGGCCGTACGAAGTTTGCCTTCAAGATTCATTCCACAGGACTTTCACGGCGGTCCCGCGGCCCACGCCCCAGCGCCGGGCGAGGCTCTCGCCGTTGAGCGAAAGCTCGAGCGTGCCCAGGGAGCCGGGGAGCAGGGCCGGCTCGTCCGCCGGGATCTCGGCGTAGTGGCTGGCCCGGAAGGCGGCGGCGTGGCCGCCGGCCTCGGCCCGGCACGGACCCTCCGGCAGCCAGGCGGCCGGGATGTCGGTCACCAGGTTGCCGTAGCGGTCCACGTGGGCCACCCGTCCGATCAGGCGGCCGGGCTCCCGCCGCGGGGCGGTCGAAGGGGAGCCGCACCGGGTCGGCGACCTGCGGTCCCAGCTCCGCCTCGGCGTTCCCGCGCAGCAGCCACGCCGCCGCCGGGGCGAAGCGGTCGCGGCCGTGGAAGGTCCGGCTGGGGCCGGCGAGGAAGAGGTCCGCGTTCTCCACCGAGCGGACGGAGAGGGCACCGTCCAGGAACGGCGTGAGCAGGCCGTTGTCCGGCGCCAGGAACCACGCCGCAGGGGTGCGCGCCGCCAGCATGCGCCGGCCGCTCCCCACGCCGGGATCGACCACCGCGAGGTGGACCGTCCCCTCGGGGAAGCAGGGGCCGCCGCGCCAGCAGGAAGGACGCGGTCTCCACGTCGCCGGGCGGGACCTCGTGGGAGACGTCGACGAGGGTGGTCCCGGGAGCCAGCCGCAGGACGGTGCCCTTGACGGCGGCGACGTAGTAGTCGGCGGTTCCGAAGTCGGTGAGGAGGGTAAGGAGCATTATTGGATACAATCCGCCACCGTGTCCGCCTCCCGCCGCCTCCTCCTGTTCACCAAGCCGGCCCGGGCGGGCCGGGTGAAGACCCGGCTGATCGGGGATCTTACCGCCGAGCAGGCGGCGGCGCTGCATGCCGCCTTCCTCGGCGACCTGCTGGACCGGCTGCAGAGCGGCGACTTCGAGCTGCGCATCGCCTGGGCCCTGGAGGCGGGGGAGGCGGCGCCGGAGGGACCGTGGCCGGGCGTCCGCCAGGAAGGGGCCGACCTGGGCGAGCGGCTGTACCGGGCGCTCTCGGAAGGCGGCGCGGCGGCCGTGGCGGCCCTGGGGAGCGATCATCCGACCGCTCCGTCTGGACCTGGTCCACGACGCCTTCGCCCGCGTCGAGGCCGGCGCCGACGTGGTGCTCGGCCCGGCGGAGGACGGCGGCTACTATCTGATCGCGCTGCGGGCCGGCGCGGTGTCCCGCCGGCTGTTCGAGGACGTCGCCTGGAGCACCGACCGCGTCCTCTCCGCCGACGCTCGAACGCTGCCGCGAGCTGGGGCTGACGGTCGAGCTGCTGCCCGTGGCCGCGGACGTGGACACGCCCGAGGACCTGCGCCGCCTCGCCGCCCGCATGGCCGGCGGCGACCTCGGCTGCCCGCGCACGCGCGGCCTCCTGGCGTCGCTCCGCCTTCTCCCACCGGGAGAATCCGAAATCGAAAATCCAAAATCCAAAATCCATATCGCCGGGGGGTTCGCATGAGGATTCTGACAGCCGAGGCGATGCGCGAGGTGGACCGCGCCGCCATCGAAGGATTGGGCATTCCCAGCCTGGTGCTGATGGAGAACGCCGCCATCGGCGTGGTCGAGGCCATCGGCGAGGCGTTCGCCGAGGCCCGGTCCGCGGCGATCTTCTGCGGCCCGGGCAACAACGGCGGCGACGGGCTCGCCATCGCCCGCCACCTCGCCGTGCGCGGCTGGGAGGTGCGCATCTTCCTGGTCACCGGCGGCCGCGAGCTCTCCGAGGACGCCGCAGGCGCAGCTCGGGATCTGCCGCAACGCCGAGCTGCCCATCCTGGAGATCGCCGTCGCGGGAGGCCCTGCCCTCGGCCGTGGAGGCCGCGCATGGAGTGCGACCTGGTGGTGGACGCGCTGTTCGGCACCGGTCTCGCCCGGCCTCTGGAAGGCCTGTTCGCCGAGGTGGTGGGACGGATCAACGCCCTGCACGCGCCCGTGGTGGCGGTCGACCTGCCGAGCGGCCTCTCGGGGAGCCAGCCGCGGCCCATCGGCCCCCACGTCCAGGCGGACCTGACGGTGACCTTCGCGGCGCCCAAGGTGGCCCACGTCTTCCCGCCGGCCGCCGACGCCGTGGGCGAGATGGTGGTGACCGACCTGGGCATCCCGCCGAGGCTGGTGGAGGACGTCGAGGAGGAGGACGGCGATCTTCATCTCCTGATGGGCGAGGAGCTGGCCGAGCTGCTGCCGGAGCGCGAGCCCGGCACCCACAAGGGGGACTACGGGCACGCGCTGATCCTGGCCGGCTCGCCGGGCAAGGCGGGCGCCGCCATCCTGGCCGCCCGGGCCGCCGTGCGCGCCGGGGCCGGGTCTGGTGACGGTGGCGGTGCCCGAGCCGATCCTGCAGACCGTGGACCTGGGCTCCATCGAGTCCATGACCCTGGGGCTGCCGGCCGGCGCCGCCGGGCAGATCGCCGAGCGGGCCGCCGAGGCGGTGCTGGACGCGGCCGAGGGCAAGGCCGTGCTCGCCCTGGGTCCGGGCCTGGGACAGGAGCCCGAGGCCGCGGCGGCCATCCGCCGCGTCGCCCTGGAGTGCCCGCTGCCGCTGGTGCTGGACGCCGACGGCCTCAACGCCTTCGCGGGCCGGGCCGGCGAGCTCGCCCGGCGCCGCGTCGAGACCATCCTGACGCCGCACCCGGGCGAGCTGGGGCGGCTGCTGGGGATCTCCACGGCCGAGGTCCAGGAGGACCGGATCGCGGCGGCGCGCGGCGCCGCCGAGGAGACCGGCGCCATCGTGGTCCTCAAGGGGCGCCTGACGCTGGTGGCCGTCCGGCACCGCCGTGTTCGTCAATCCCACCGGCAACCCCGGGCATGGCGACCGGCGGCACCGGCGACGTGCTGACCGGCCTGATCGCCGGCTTCGTGGCCCAGGGCCTGGACGCCCTGGACGCGACGCTGCTGGCGGTCTATCTCCACGGCCTCGCGGGCGACCTCGCCGCCTCCCGCCTCGGGGAGACGGCCCTCGCCGCCGGGGACCTGATCGAGATGCTCCCCGCCGCCATGGCCGGGCTGACCCGCGACGAGGAGGACCACGAGCACGAGCACGAGCACGCCCCGGAGCGCGGCCACGGCCGGCACCCCCACTCGCGATGAGGCGTTGGATCACCCGCGGCGAGGCGGAGACGCGGTCGGTGGGCCTCGGTCTCGCCCGGGAGCTGGCGCCGGACGGCGTTCTGCTGCTCTCGGGGGACCTGGGGACCGGCAAGACCGTGCTGGCGCGGGGGATCGGAGAAGGACTGGGGATCGATCCCCGCGAGGTGCAGTCGCCCACCTTCAACCTGATCCGCGAGCACCGCGGCGAGGGAGGCACGCTGGTCCACGTCGACCTCTACCGGCTGGAGCCGGAGGAGGCCGCGGCGCTCGGGCTGGAGGAGCTGCTGGCCGGGCCGGGGGTCAAGGTGGTGGAGTGGGCGGAGCGGCTGCCGTTCCCCGTGCCCGGCGCGCTGGCCCTGCGGCTGGCGCGCCTGGGAGGGGAGGGGGAGCGGGAGATCGTGGAAACCTAGAAAAACAAAGGACCTAAAGGACATAAACGACCTAAAGGACTCAAAGGACGACGACGCCGAAGTCCTTTATGTCCTTTAGGTCCCTTGGGTCCTTTAGGTCCTTCGGACAAGCCAATCAACAGGAGGGAGCTGGCAATATGAAGAAGATCAAGAAGGTGGGCGTCCTGGGCTGCGGCCTGATGGGCTCCGGGATCGCGGAGATGGCGGCCCGGGCCGGCTACGAGACGGTCGTGCGCGAGGTCACCGAGGAGCTGGTGGACAAGGGCCTGCAGAAGATCCAGGGCTCCTTCGCCAAGGCGGTGGAGAAGGGCAAGCTGGAGGCCGCCGCCCGCGACGAGGCCCTGGCCCGCCTCTCCGGCACCGTGGACCTGGCCGCCCTCGCCGACTGCGACATCGTCATCGAGGCCATCGTCGAGAACCTGGAGGAGAAGCGGAAGACCTTCCAGGCGCTCGACGAGGTGGTCAAGAAGGACGCCATCTTCGCCAGCAACACCTCGTCGCTGACCATCACCCAGATGGCCATGTTCACCCAGCGGCCGGACCAGTTCGTGGGGCTCCACTTCTTCAACCCGGTGCCGGTGATGAAGCTGGTGGAGGTGGTGCGCACCCTCCTCACCTCGGACGAGAGCTTCGACCGCGCCTTCGAGTTCGCCCGCTCGCTGGGCAAGGAGCCCATCGCCTGCCGGGACAACTCCGGCTTCGTGGTCAACCGCCTGCTGGTGCCCTACCTGCTGGACGCCATCCGGGCGCTGGAGGAGGGGGTGGCGAGCGTCGAGGACATCGACAAGGGCATGCAGCTCGGCTGCGGCTACCCCATGGGGCCGTTCACGCTGCTCGACTTCGTGGGCCTCGACACCACGTACTACATCGCCAACATCATGTTCGAGGAGTACCGCGAGAAGCGCTTCGCCCCGCCGCCGCTGCTCAAGCAGATGGTCCAGGCCGGCCGGCTGGGCAGGAAGAGCGGGCGCGGGTTCTACGAGTACGGGAAGAAGTAGGGCGGTCTGCTACACTTGGGTCCTTCCGGCCAGCCCTCTGGGGGGACCCGGCTTCCTAGAATCGAGAGGCAATGACCCAGGTCACACTCGCCGAAGAGGGGCTCGAGGCCTTCTTCGGCACCCAGGACGAAAATCTCCGGCGGATCGAGCGCACCTTCGGCGTCACGGTCGCCGCCCGCGGCAACGAGCTCCACATCAACGGCGACCCCGAGCGGGTCCAGCAGGTGGAGCGCCTGCTGGCGGAGCTGGCGAACGTCACCGAGAAGGGCTACCGCTTCCGGCCGGGGGACGTGCAGACGGCCATCCGCGTCATCTCCGAGGCCCCCGAGACCTCGCTGGTGGAATTCTTCCTGCCCGAGGGGATGCTCGCCTCGGTGCGGCGGATGGTGGCGCCCCGTACCGCCAAGCAGCAGCTCTACATGCAGTCGATGATCGACCACGACATCGTCATCTCCATCGGCCCGGCGGGCACCGGCAAGACCTACCTGGCCGTGGCCATGGCCGCCGCCGCCCTGATGGAGAAGCGGGTCAAGCGCATCATCCTGGCCCGGCCGGCGGTCGAGGCGGGCGAGAAGCTCGGCTTCCTGCCCGGCGACCTGGTGGAGAAGGTCAACCCCTACCTGCGCCCCCTCCACGACGCCCTGCACGACATCATCGGCTTCGAGAAGGTGGGGCGGATGATGGAGCGCGGCATCATCGAGGTCGCGCCCATCGCCTTCATGCGCGGGCGCACGCTCAACGACAGCTTCATCATCCTCGACGAGGCCCAGAACACCACGCCCGAGCAGATGAAGATGTTCCTCACCCGCATCGGCTTCAACTCCAAGGCGGTGATCAACGGCGACGTCACCCAGGTCGACCTGCCGCAGGGCCGGGTCTCGGGGCTGCGCGAGGCGCAGGAGGTGCTGTCGCGGGTCGAGGGGATCAAGTTCTTCTATTTCGACCAGCGGGACGTCGTGCGCCACCCGCTGGTGCAGAAGGTCGTCACCGCGTACGACGAATACGAGAAGCGGAAGCAGGAACGCGAGGCGGAGGCGCGCGCGGCGCGCCAGACCGTCCAGGCGGGTGGAGGCAACCCGTCCTCATGAGCCCCGGTATACGGTCCTCTGGCTTCCCCGACCGGGGCGGGAGCCGCTGACCGGCCATGGCGCGAGAGAGAGACCAGACGGGCATCACCGAGATCCGTACGGCGACCGGATCGATCCGGCTGCCGAAGGGCCCCCGTCCGCGCGACCTCTGGGACCGCGCGCTGGAGATGCCCTTCCTCTGGCTGGCCCTGTTCCTGGTGCTGGGCGCCTGGTGCCTGCTGCCCGGAGCCTTCCTGTTCACCCACCGCGTCGAGCCGGGGACCATCGCCGAGCGCGATTACATCGCCTCCCGCGACCTGCTCCTCCTCGACCGCAACGCCACCCAGGCCAAGCAGCAGAAGGAGCGGGACGCCGTCCTGCCGCTCTACGACTTCGATCCCGGAGCCTTCCAGGACAGCGACCGCAAGCTCGCCGACCTCTTCGGCCTCGGCCGCCGCCTGCTGGCCCGCGTCTCGGTGGACAGCGACGGCGGGCGGGTGGAGATGCGGCAGTCCGACCGCGCGGCCGTGCTGGAGGAGCTGGCGAGCCCGGCGCCGGACCGCCTGCGGACTACGCAGGAGCAGCTCGTGCTGCTCCTGCGCCGGGATTTCTCGCGGGATCTGGAAGACCGCCTGCGCAGCCTGATGGGCCAGGCGCTGCGGCGCGGCGTGGTCGCCAACAAGGACCAGCTCCTCGAAAACCAGTTGCGCGGCGTCACCCTGCGCGACCTCGGCAGCGGCCAGGAGCGCACGCAAGCCAACTTGTTCGCTCATCTAGGTTATCCGGACGAGGTCCGCGACTTCTTCGAGTCCGAGGTGCGCGGCTGGAGCGGCTACTCCGCCGACGAGCGGCGGCTGCTGGTGGCCCTGCTGACCGACAACCTCACCCCCAACCTCCTCCTCAACCTCAGCGAGACCCAGGTACGGCAGGAGGCGGCGGCCACCGGCGTCTCCCAGGTGTTCAACCAGATCCGCAAGGGGCAGGTGATCGTCCGCAAGGGGGACCCGATCAGCGAGCCGCAGGCCCGCGTCATCGCCCAGATGCGCGGCGAGCGCCAGCTCCGGCACCAGCTCGGGCCCATGGCCGCGATCCTCGCGCTGCTGGGGCTGGTGGCGGCGACCCTCTGGCTCGCCGGCCAGAGGGAGCGGGTGGCGGACCACAGCCAGGCGCGGGTGCTTTCCGAGAGCCTGCTGCTGCTCCTGATCTCCCTGCTGGCGACGAAGTTCTGTTTCCTGGTGGCCAACGCCCTCTCGGGCGCCTTCGAGGCCTCGGCCCTGACCTCGGCGCGGAGCTGGGCCTACGCCATCCCCTTCGCTTCGGTGGCGATGCTGGCCACCCTGCTGCTCGGCCGCAACGCGGCCCTGATGCTCTCGGTCCTCTTCTCGGTCCTCTGCTCGCGGCTGGTGCTCGACGGCGACGGGCTCTGGGTGGTCTTCTACGGCCTCGCCGGCTCCCTGGGGGCGATCTCCGCCCTCGAGCGCTACCAGTTCCGGCACCGGCTGGTGATGGCCCGGGTGGGGCTGATCGTGGGGGGGATCAACCTGCTGATGGTCTTGATCCTCACCGCCCTCGGCCCGGCCGAGCGCGACGCCATGCAGGTGGCGTTCGACGCCCTCTGCGCCCTGGCCGGCGGCCTGCTGGTCACCGCCGTGGGCAGCTTCGCCCTGCCCATCCTGGAGTGGATGCTGGGGATCACCACGGACATCAAGCTGGTGGAGCTTTCCAACACCAACCTGCCGCTGCTGCGGGACCTGGCCTTCAAGGCGCCGGGCACCTTCCAGCACTCCCTCATGGTGGCCAACCTGGCCAAGGAAGGGTGCGAGGCCATCAGGGCCGATCCGGTGCTCGCCTATACGGCCGGGCTCTACCATGACGTCGGCAAGATGGAGCGGCCGGACTACTTCATCGAGAACCAGCGGCCGGGCCACAACCGCCACGACAAGCTCCTGCCCTCGATGAGCGCGCTGATCCTCATCAACCACGTCAAGGAAGGCGTCGACCTGGCCCGCCAGGACAACCTGCCGCAGGTCATCCAGGACGCCATCCAGCAGCACCACGGCACGCGGCTGATGAAGTTCTTCTACAGCAGGGCCCAGGAGCAGCGGGAACCGGGGGCGGAGGACATCACCGAAGAGAGGTACCGCTACCCCGGCCCGAAGCCCCAGAACAAGGTGATGGGGGTGCTGATGCTCGCCGACGCCGTCGAGGCGGCGAGCCGCACCCTGACCGAGCCGACGCCGGCCAAGGTCCGCGGGCTGATCCGCACGATCTTCGAGGACTGCCTCCAGGACGGCCAGCTCGACCACACCGACCTGACCCTGACGGACCTGCGCAACGTCGGGGAGTCCTTCCACCGGGTGCTCTCCAACATCTTCCACCAGCGGATCGACTACCCCGGCTTCGACTTCAACGCCGGTCCGAAGAGGGAGAAACGGGCCATCCGCCAGGCCTCGTGACCGTGAGCGATTGCGAGATCGTCCTCCAGAACCCCAACCACTACCCGGAGTCGGCCGCGCGGCGGCTGCGCCCGTGGCTCGCCGGCCTGCTGGCGGCCCTGGTCCCCGAGGCCGGGAGCTTCGGCGCGCGCTTCGCCAGCGACCGCGAGATGCGGCGCGTCAACCGGGGCTTCCGGGGCAAGGACAAGACCACCGACGTCCTCTCCTTCCCCGGCGAGGAGGGGCACCTGGGGGATGTCCTGATCTCCGTCCCCACGGCGCGGCGGCAGGCCGCCGAGGCCGGGCATGGCGTGGACCGCGAGCTGAAGGTCCTGCTTCTGCACGGCGTGCTGCACTGCCTGGGATACGACCACGAGACCGACCAGGGAGAGATGGAGCGGCTGGAGCGCCGGCTGCGCCGCACCTGGATCCGCGAGGAGAACGATGGTTGACGGCGAGCCGATGGTAGGGCAGGGCGTGCTGGTCTGGCTGGTGCTCCTGCTGGTGCCGCTGATGGTGGTGTTCTCGACCGCTCTCGGCCCTGCTGGAGCGGAGCGGCCCGATCCGGCTCCGCCACTGGGCCGAGGAGGCCGGCGGCTCGCTGCGCCGGCTCTACGACGCGCCGGCCCGCTTCGGGGTCTTCCGCTACCTGCTGTCGCTGCTGGCGCGCCTGCTCGCCCTGTTCCTGCTGCTGATCCTGACGGCGCTGCTCGCCGGCTGGCACCGGGCCTGGCCCGGCCTCTGGGCCTTCGGCGCGGTGGGCCTGCTGGTGGCGGTCACCGAGGCGGTCAACCGGCTGCTGGTGAGCCACGACCCGGAGCGCGCCCTGCGCGTCCTCACCCGCGCCTACCGCGTGGCGCTCTGGCTGCTGTCCCCCCTGCTGGCGGTCTTCGCGCCGCTTCGTGCCCTCCCGCGCCTTCCAGCGCCACGAGGAGGGGGAGGACGCCGCCGAGGCCTCGGACGAGGAGATCGAGGCCTTCATCGACGTCGGCACCCGCGAGGGCATCCTGGAGCCCGAGGAGGGCGAATGGCTCTGGGGCATCGTCGGCTTCGGCGACACCCAGGCGCGCAGCGTCATGACGCCGCGCATCGACATGATCTGCGCGCCGGTGGACGTCCGCCTGGACGTCCTGGCCGAGCGCTTCATCGAGTCCGGCCACTCGCGCATCCCGGTCTACGAGGACTCGATCGACCACGTCATCGGCATCCTCCACATCCGCGACGTGCTGCGGGCCGTCCGCAGCCCCGAGCCGCTGGCCGTGCGCGACCTGCTCAAGCCGCCGCTCTTCATCCCCGAGACCAAGCCCCTGCGCGAGCTGCTCAAGGAGCTTCAGGCACGCTTCCAGCAGGTGGCCATCGTGGTGGACGAGTACGGCGGCACGGCCGGCCTGGTGACCGTGGAGGACCTGATCGAGGAGATCGTCGGCGAGATCATGGACGAGCACGAGGCGCTGGCGGCCGAGCTCGAGCCGCTGGAGAACGGCGCGGCTACCGGCTCGACGGCCGCGCCCACATCGAGCTGCTCGACGAGCTGTTCGAGAGTGGAGATCGAGGACCCCGAGTACGAGACCGTGGCGGGCCTGATCTTCAGCGCCCTCGGCCACGTGCCGCAGGTGGGGGAGACGGTGGAGACCCATGGCCTGCGCTTCACCGTCGAGGCGGTCGCGGACCGCCGCATCCAGACCGTGCGCATCGAGCGGATCACCGAGGACGAGGAGGCCGAGGAGGCGGAAGCCTGATGCCCAAGTCCGGAACCGTCGCCCTGGTCGGCCGGCCCAACGCCGGCAAGTCGACCCTGATGAACTACCTCCTCCAGGAGAAGCTCGCCATCGTCTCGGACAAGCCGCAGACCACGCGGCACCGCATCGTGGGCATCCTCTCCGGCGAGCGGGGGCAGATGGTCTTCTACGACACGCCGGGCATCCACCGGCCGCTCCACCGCCTGAACCGCCAGATGGTGCGCTACGCCCTGGACGCCATGAACGACGCCGACGTGGCCTGCCTGCTGGTGGACGTCACCGAGAAGTTCGGGTCGGGGGACGCCTACATGCTGGACCTGGCGGGCAAGGCCGAGGGGCCGCGGGTGCTGGTCGCTCAACAAGGTGGACCAGGTCCGCAAGCCCAAGCTCCTGCCGCTTGATCGACCAATACGCCAAGAGCGGTCTCTTCGAGGAGATCGTGCCGCTCAGCGCCAAGACCGGCGACAACTGCGACCGTCTGCTGGACGTCCTCTGGAACCTGCTGCCCGAGGGCGAGCCGCTGTTCGACCCCGAGCTGCTGACGATCCACCCCGAGCGCTTCCTGGTGGCCGAGCGCATCCGCGAGAAGGTGCTGGAGCTGACCAGCGACGAGCTGCCGTACACCACGGCGGTGATCCTCGAGCGCTGGGAAGAGGAGGAGGAGCGGGACCTCGTCCGCATCTACGCCTCCATCCTGGTGGAGCGTCCGGGCCAGAAGAAGATCGTCGTCGGCCGCCAGGGCCAGATGATCAAGAACATCGGCACCGCCGCCCGTCTGGACCTCGAAGAGTTCCTCGGCCGCCGCGTCTACCTCGACCTCAACGTCCGCCTGGAGCCCGACTGGCGCGAGAACAAGGCCGTGCTGGCGTCGCTGGACCGGGAGGTGGATCTAGGGATGGAGTAGGACGTTCCCTTCCACGCCTGGTTGTCGTATACTGGTGACGGAGGGTAAGGGGATGACCGTTCACGACGTCGGAAAGGGCTACAAATGGCGGGTAAGCCAGAAAAGGGACTGGCTGATCGTGGTTGCCTTTGTCTGCCTTGTCTGCGCGATGGCCTCTCTCACGGTCATGCGATTCCATCTTCCCGGCGTGCGGATCGCTGAAGCCTTGCTCTGGGGGGCTTCGGTTGTCGCCATGGTTATGCTCTTCGAGTGGATTCGCCGGAACCCTTCTGTGGACGTGAGCCGGTTTTTCGGCAGCCGCTCCCGGACGAAAAAAATCGACAAGCTCTATGCTGAACTGCGCCCTTTGATGGATCGCGCCTTGAAAGACCCTAGCCTGAAGGGCGAGGTCGATGCCAGGCTGTCCCTGCTGCATCAGCTTCAGACGGAAGAAGCGGAGGAGATGAGGAAGCGGTTCGAAGCCGGCCTCCTCTTGACTCCTGAGGAGTCACAACAGGCTTTGGATCGAGCGAAAGCGCTGATCGCTCAATATGGAAATCCTTCCTCTCCGGACTCTTCCGCCAAGTCATAAAATCGAGAGGCGGCATGCGCCGCCGAAGTCCTCGGGACGGTTTGGTTATCAACAATACCGCCCATGCCTCAGATGGGACTTTGGCTTCACATGTGCTTTTTGCCTCCTGCATGAAGGGGATCTTACGGACCTTGGCACGGAGGGGCTCGGGCTCATGTGGATCGAGCACCTCGATCCTGTCAGCCTGGACTCAAGCAGGATCAACGACTACGAGAATTGCGTCTACGTCTGCCGTTTCTGCAATCAGTCCCGAGCCACTGCGCCCCCGGTTGATTCGATAGGCCGCAGGCTGCTGAATCCTGCCCGGAACGCCTGGGGTGAACGGTTCTCGACTTCCGGAGACCGCCTTCTACCTGCAGCGGATGATCCCGACGCCCTCTACACCTTCCAGACCTACAATCTCAATGATCCCAGGAAAGTCGAAAAAAGGGAGCAACGGCGTATTCGTCTGGCCATCTTGCTTCCCACATTGATGGACGGGCCGGCGGCGGTCGAGACCTTGATCGCCCTGGCCGAGCGGGTCCATTCGCTCGCAGACGCTAATGCATTGCTTGAGACGGCGGCGATGCTTCAGGCAAATATTTCCTACGCATTCTCCGAGATTCAGCGTTATCTGGCCGTGCCGCCGGACGCCGACATTCTCTGCCCTTGTGGCAGCACGGACCACCACCATCTCCCGGAGTGGCTGGCCGCGCAGGTCCAGATCCTCTCCTGACTCACGCCCGCTTCACCACCGGCAACCCCGCCGCCTGCCATGCGTCCCAGCCGCCGGTGAGGGCCACCGCCCGGGGCCAGCCGGCCCGCCGGAGCTCGAGCGCCACCCGGGCGCTCGTCGCTTCGTTCTTTCAGGCACAGAAGGCGACGAGCCACGCCTCCTTGGGAAGTTGCAGGCGCTCGGCTTCCTTGACCGTACGGTCGGGATCGAGGCGGACCGCTCCCTCGGCGGTGAGGTCGCTGGTTTCGATCGAGCGATGGGAACGGGCGTCGAGGATCACCACCGGCTCGCCCCGCTCCCGGAGGGCCCGCAGCTCGTCGAGGGTGATCTGCTCAGGGATTACGACCTCGAGCGCCGCCGGCTCTCCATGGTCGATGACCGTCTGGGGAGGCTGGCCCGCCACGAATCCGGGCTCGGCGGGAACGGCGGGCTGGACCGGTGCCGCGGCGCCGGCGCGCCGGCCGCAGGAGCATCAGCGAGCCGCCATGGATCAGCACCGAGAGCAGGACCACCAGGCAGCACAGCGAGAAGAGGCGGGGGCTGCCCGGCATCCCCGCGAAGACCGGCAGCAGCACGATCAGCAGCGAGCTCAGACCCCGCGGGCCGAACCAGGCGATGAGGGCCAGGCTCCGGCGGTCCAGGCAGACGGGCTTCAGCGACACCAGGACCACCAGGGGGCGGATCAGCAGGGCGACGACGGCGAACAGGAAAACGCGGCCGTCCGCCACCGTGATCCCGGTCCAGATCAACGAGTTGCCCAGGAGGACGAAGGTGAGCAGCAGCGCCATCTCGGCCGTGGTCTCGCCGTATTCCTTGAAGCAGTCGCAGAGCTCGACGTCGAGGATCGAGATGGTCATGCCGGCGGCGAACGCGGCGAGGAACCCGCTGCCGTGAAGCGACTCGGCGGCGGCGTAGGCGGCGAAGCAGAGCCCCAGGGAGTAGAGCGATTCGTAGTCGCGGCGCACGCCCAGGCGCCGGCGGACGAGGTCCAGCGTCGCCACGCCCAGCAGGCCGACCGCCACGCCGGCTCCCGGCCCGAGCAGGAACAGTTGCAGCCCCATCCTGGACCAGCTCGTCTCCGTCGCTCCCCCCTGGGCGAGGAAGACCATGGCGACCAGCACGATGGGCAGGAGCACGACGTCGTTGAGGCCGCTCTCCAGGCGCAGCGCGAGCCGCGCCTCCCCCGGCAGGTCGGGCCGGCGCAGCAGGCCGCGCAGCAGCACCGGATCGGTGGAGGCCAGGGCCGCGCCGAGGATGGCCGCGGCGGGCCAGGAGAGACCGAGGATGCCGCGGGCCGCCAGGGTGATCAGGGCGGCCGACAGCAGCGTGCCGGGCCCCACGATGAGCAGGGTCAGACGGAGCTGGCGGCGGATCTCCTTGATGCTGAGGGAGAGGGCGTCGGTGAACAGCACCAGCGCCAGGCTCAGGATCGCCACCGCGCGCAGGACGGGCGAGTCGAGCCGGGTGTCGATCAGGCCGAGCCCGTAGGGACCGAGCACGGCGCCGAGCCCCAGCAGCACGGCAACCTGGGGAGCGCCGCTGCGCTCGATCAGCCCCGACAGCAGGGCCGAGATGACGATGACCACCCCGACCAGGGCGAGGGTGGTGAGGAAGGGATCGGCCGCGTGGTCCACGGCGCGGGAGTCTATCGCCAAAGCGGGCGCCCGCGCCCTCCTAGAGGGAGCGCCCGATCGAGAGGTAGACCTTGTCGTCGCCGGTGTCGGCGCGGCCGTACGCCAGGATCACGGGTCCGAACGGCGAATCCCAGAGCAGCGCCGCGGTGCCGGTCGTGATCAGATCGTCGATGTCGATCTCGTCCTCGCTCCCCCAGATGTTGCCCGCTTCGAGCCAGCCGCCGGCAAAGAACGAGCTCCCGCCCAGCCGGTGGTAGTAGCCGGCCCGCAGCACGCCGACCTCCTGTCCCAGCAACTCGCGCTCGGAGAAACCGGAGAGCGAGAGCAGGCCGCCGAGGTCGAACTGGGCATAGATGGGAAGGTCGCCGCCCGGGCTGATCCCCGCGTCCAGCGTGCCGAAGAGGACGCCGCGGCCGACGCTCTCCCAGTCGCCGATGCCGAACCGCGCGCGGGTGTAGTCCATGTCGGAGCCCAGGGACTCGAAGGCCTTGAACGCGTCCAGATAGGCGAAGACGCCGTCGCGGGGGATGTCGGCGTCGTCGAGGCGGTCGAGCCGCCAGCGGGTCTCCAGACCCACGTTCCGGACGTGATCGGCGGACAGGTCGCCTACCCCGGTGCCGATGTCCAGCTCGGCGTACTCGAAAGCCAGGCCCAGGCGCGCTTCGGCGTAGACGCCGAACTGGTAGCCGAGGTCCACCGCGGCCTCGCCGAGCTTCACGTCGAGGGTGGCGATCTCCTGGCCGGCGTCGAAGAACGGCACTTCGAAAGAATGGAGGCCGGCGCGGGGCGCCACGAACCAGTCGCGGCGGAAGCTCAGGGGCTGGTAGAGCTCGCCCGCGAGGCCGCTCTGCGTTCCCATCTGCAGGTCGGCGCGCAACTCGCCGCCGCGCGGGTTGAGCGGCGCCGACGTGTGATTGATCAGGAAGTTGAACTGGATGTCGTTGTCCCACTCCGAGCCGGCGAAGAGGCCGGCGTGGAAGTAGTGCGGCCCCCAGGGCTTCTCCTGCGTCGAGATCACCAGGCCGACCTCGCCCCCCTCGTCCTCCAGCGAGAAGGAGACCTGCTGGAAGTAGCCCAGGCCGTAGAGGTCGCGCAGGCTGTCGGAGAGGGCCTTGAGGTCCAGGGGCGCGCCGGCCTCGACCCGCAGCAGGGGCCGCAGCAGCCGTTCATCGACGCGCTCGAGGCCCGCGAAGCGGACGGAGCGGATCACCGGCGGCGGCGGCGGCTCGCGCCGCTGGCGCTCGCGATGCCGGGCGTATTCGTCCGCGGGCAGGGCGAAACCCCGCAGCTCCCCGATCTGCGACTCGGCCTGCCGCTGGCCGAGATCGCACAACTCGGCGACCTTGTCGAATCCCATCGTGGAGAAGCCCGTGACGTCGGGATGGATCACGACGTCCGCGTTCGCCAGTTGCGCCTCCATGTTCTTGCGCGTCAGGAAGCGGTTGAGCTGCCCCACCACCTGGAGGTAGGTGGCGATCTCCCCTTCGGTCTCGGGCTGCCGCAGATCGACCGCGATCACGATGTCGGCGCCCATGGCGCGCACCACGTCGACGGGGACGTTGTTGCTGATGCCGCCGTCGACCAGCGTGAGGCCGTCGAGGTTGACGGCGGTGAAGACGGCGGGAATGGCCATGCTGGCGCGCAGGGCGGTCGACAGGCTGCCGTGGTCGAGCACCACCGGATCGCCGTTCCGGATGTCGGTGGCCACGGCGCGGAACGGGATCGGGAGATCGTCGAAGTCGTGAATCCCCCCGGCGCGCAGAGTGAGTTGTTGCAGCAGGACGCCGAGCTTCTGACCGGTGCGCAGGCCCGAGGGGAAGCGGAAGCCCTTCTTGCCGATCCCCCATTCGAGGTCGAACGGGTAGCGCGTCTCTTCCTCCTTGCGCCGGAACGAGAGGTCCTGGCGGCGGGGGGCGTCCGAGAGGGCGTCCGTCCAGTCGATGGCGAGCAACGCCTCGCGCAGCTCGTCGGCCGTCATTCCCGTGGCGTAGAGGCCGCCGATGATCGACCCCATGCTGGTGCCGGCGATGTAGTCCACCGGGATGTGGTTCTCTTCGAGGATCTTGAGGACGCCGATGTGGGCCGCGCCCTTGGCGCCGCCGCCCGCCAGCGCCAGGCCGATCTTCGGCCGTGGCGTAGAGGTGGCGGCGTGGGGACTCCGCGGCCCCTGCGCCCCCAGCCGGCCCGCCAGCAGGAAGAGGACAGCCGTGACCCAGAATCTCCCACGCCGCCTTTTCATCACCGGCCTCACGCTATCCGCGATACCGGCGGCTCACAAGGTGGACCTTGGTCTCACGCCGGCTCATGGTTAACCTCATGGGATCAAGTATTTACGCTCCACTTGTGCTATTCTTCCAGCGATGGCTTTGACCACCGCCGAGGCGCTGATCCTCGACGTCCGGGACCTCCACGACCGCGACCGCATCGTCACCTTCCTCACCCGCGAGCACGGCAAGAAGAAGGGAGTGGCGAAGGGCGCCCGGGTCGAAGCACAGCCGCTTCGGCGGCCAGCTCCAGCCGCTGGCCAAGGCGGAGATCACCTGGTTCGAGAAGGAAGGACAGGATCTCGGACGCATCTCCACCGTGGAGCTGATCCGCACCGCCCACCCGATCCAGGAGGACCTGGAGGGCATCCTGCTCGGCAGCTACCTCGCCGACCACCTGCTGGAGTTCGCGCAGGAAGGGGAGGCGTCCGACACCTTCTACCGCCTGCTCGACTCGACGATCCAGGCCCTGCTCGCCGGGGTGGACCGGGACCTCGCGACGCGGTACTTCGAGGCCTGGGTCCTGCGGCTGGCCGGGGTCTTCCCGGCGCCCCATGCCTGCCCCTCGTGCGGCGGGCGATTTTCCGCCCGGAAGGCGCGATGCTGCCGCGCTCCGGCGAGACGCTGCTCTGCCTCGAATGCGGCGGCCGCAGCGGCTTCGCGGTGTCGCCGGCGACGCTCGAGTTCCTGCGGCGCATCGGCCGCGAGGCCCTGCCCGCGGTGGCCGAGCGCCCGCCGTCCCGCGCGGTGCTGCGGCAGGTCGAGGACCTCGCCGCCCAGGTGCGGCGGCACTTCCTCCAGCACGAGCTGCGCAGCTACGAGGTCATCCAGAGGACTCTGGCGCACCTTTAGCTGATAGGCTATCCCGCTCTACAGAGGGACCCATGCAGACATTTCAGGAGCTGATCCTCAAGCTATCCGAGTTCTGGGCGCGCGAGGGCTGCGTCCTCCAGCAGCCGCTCGACCTGGAGGTGGGCGCCGGGCACCATGCACCCGGACACCTTCCTGCGCGTGCTCGGCCCCGAGCCCTGGCGGGTGGCGTACGTCCAGCCGTCCCGCCGGCCGGCCGACGGCCGCTACGGCGACAACCCGTTCCGGCTCGGCAAGCACCACCAGTTCCAGGTGATCCTCAAGCCCTCGCCGCTACGACATCCAGCGGCTGTACGTGCGCAGCCTGGAGGCGATCGGGCTCGACCTCACCCAGCACGACCTCCGCTTCGAGGAGGACAACTGGGAAGCCCCCACGCTCGGCGCCTGGGGCGTCGGCTGGCAGGTGATGCTCGACGGCATGGAGATCACCCAGTTCACCTACTTCCAGCAGGCCGGCGGCCTGGAGCTGAAGCCGATCAGCGCCGAGATCACCTACGGCCTGGAGCGGCTGACCATGTTCCTCTCGCTCTCGCAGAGCATCTACGAGATCGACTGGGTCGAGGGGCTGACGTACGGGCAGGTGCGCAAGCAGGAGGAGTACGAATTCTCCAAGTACTACTTCGAGCTGGCGGACGTCGCCTTCCTCCAGGCTCAGTTCGAGGGCTACGAGAACGCGAGGCCAACCGCTGCCTGGAGGCCGGGCTGGTGCTGCCCGCCTACGAATGCGCCCTCAAGTGCTCGCACCTGTTCAACGTGCATGGACGCCCGCGGCGCCGTCTCGGTGACCGAGCGCGTGGGCCTGATGAAGCGGGTGCGCGACCTGGCGGTGGGCTGCGCCAGGGCCTATGTGGAGAGCCGCGAGAAGCAGGGCTTCCCGCTGCTCGGAAACAGGGAGCGGAGCGGGGGAGGCAGTTGCGACGGAGGTGGCGGATGCCGCGCGGTGAGTATCTGTTGGAGGTGCGGAGCGAGGAGATCCCGGCCCGCATGCTGGAGCCGGGGACGCGCGAGCTGGCCACCCGGGTGTTCGAGGAGCTGATGGCCCGCGGGATCGGTCCCCGCGAGGTGGAGACGGGCTATCACGCCGCGCCGGCTGGTGCTGATCCTCTCCGGACTGCCGGAGCGCGAGCCCGACCGCGAGGAGCAGGTGATGGGCCCGCCCGTGCGCGCCGCCTACGGCCCGGACGGCGCGCCCACCCAGGCGCTCCTGGGCTTCGCCAAGCGCACCGGCCTGGAGCCGGACCGGATCGCCCGCGTCCAGACCGACAAGGGCGAGTACCTCGCCGCCACCAAGAAGATCGAGGGGCGGCCCACCCGCGACGTGCTGGCCGAGATCGTGCCGCGCGTCCTCGCCGGCATCTCCTGGGCCAAGACCATGCGCTGGGGGAGCGGCGAGGGGCCGTGGGTGCGGCCCGTCCACGGCATCGTCTCCCTGCTCGACGGCGAGGTGGTGCCGTTCGACTTCTTCGGCATCGCGGCCGGCGACGAGACCGAGGGCCATCCGACCCTGTCGCCCTCGACGTTCCGCGTGTCCGGCGTCGAGGACTACCGCCGCCAGCTCGGCGAGCGCGACGTCGAGGTCCGTCCCGCGCGAGCGCCAGCGCGTGCTCCAGCGAGACCATGCGCGCCCGCGCCGAGGCCCTGGGCGGCCGGCTGGTGGACGATCCCGCCCTGCTCGACAAGCTGGCGGCCATCTGCGAGATCCCCGGCGTGATGGAGGGGCGCTTCGCCGACGAGTTCCTGGAGCTGCCGGCGGAGGTGCTCTCGACCAGCCTGCGCGACCACCAGAGCGCCCTCACCGTGCGAGTCCGAGACCCAACGGCAACGGCCGGCTGCTGCCGTACTTCCTGACCGTCATGGACCGGCCGGACGACCCGATCGGCCGCACCCGTTCCGGCAACGAGTGGGTGGTGGCCGCGCGTCTGGCGGACGCCCGCTTCTTCTACGGCGAGGACCGCAAGGCCGGTCTCGCCCGCCGCGCCGAGCAGCTCGCGCGCCTGAACTTCCAGGAGCGCCTGGGGAGCTACGCCGCCAAGACCGAGCGCCTGGCGGCCCTGGCCGGCGCGATCTGCGACCAGCTCGGCTGGACGGCCGAGAAGCCGCTGGCGGCGGAGGCGGCGCGCCTCCTCAAGGTGGACCTCGCCACCGAGATGGTCAAGGAGTTCACCTCCCTCCAGGGCATCATGGGCGGCATCTACGCCCGCGAGGAGGGGCAGCCCGAGGAGGTCTGGCAGGCGGTCTACGACCAGTACATGCCGGCCTCCACCGAGGACCGCATCCCCCGCGGCCGGGTCGGGCAGGTCGTCGGGCCTCGCCGACCGCCTCGACACGCTGGTGGGCATCTTCGGCCTCGGCCTGATCCCCACCGGCAGCAAGGACCCCTTCGGCCTGCGCCGCGCCGCCCAGGGCGTGGTGCGCATCGCGCTGGAGGGCGGCCTGCCGCTCGACCTGGAGAAGGTCGCCGCCGAGGCCGCGCGCCTCTATGGAGACCGCCTGACGCGCGCCCCCGAGCAGATCCTGGACGACCTGCGGCCGTTCCTGCACGACCGCGTCCGCTACATCCTGGAGCTGGCCGGCTACGCCTACGACGAGATCGAGGCGGCGCTGGCGGTCGGGGTCTCCAACCTGCCGGACCTGCGCGCCCGGGTGGACGCCCTGCACAAGGTGCGCGAGTCGGCCGACTTCCTCACCGTGGTGCTGGCCGCCAAGCGCATCGCCAACATCGTCAAGGACGCCGCCGAGCAGCCGCTTCGACGACGCCGTCCTCGCCGAGCCGGCGGAGAAGGACCTCGCCGCCGCCTTCCAGGGCCTGCGTTCCGACGTCGAGGATCCGCCGCCGCGGCGGGCGACTACGAGCGCTGCCTCCGCCGCATCGCCGGCCTCGCGCCCGTGCTCGACCGCTTCTTCGTCGAGGTGCTGGTGATGGCCGAGGACGAGAAGGTCCGCAAGAACCGCATCGCCCTGCTGCAGGCGATCGGGCGGACGGTCTCCCGCACCGCCAGGCTCACCGAGGTGGTGGTGGACAAGGCGGAGGCGCGGGCGAAGGCGGGGTAGGGCGGCCCGCCCGGCCCTCACCCCGACCCTCTCCCGACCCCTCCCTCCCTCGCCACACCGGGAGAGGGCGCCCCCACCCGTTTTCTTGTTTCTTTTGGCTAACCTCTCCCTCTCTCCCGGTGTGGGTGGGAGGGAGGGGTCGGGAGAGAGGGCCGGGGAGTGAGGGCCTTCCCCTCGCAAAGTCGTTCCTTGCCGTGGCCGGGAAGTTCCCCTTCCCGCACCGCAAGGAGGGACTGACTTTGAAGAAGTACGATGCGATCTTTATCGGCAGCGGCCACAACGCCTTGATCGCCGCCGCCTATCTGGCCCGGGCGGGATGGAGCGTGCTCGTTCTGGAGAAGAACGACCGGCCCGGCGGACTGGTGCGGACCGAGGAGCTGACCGTCTCCGGATTCCGCCACGACGTCTACTCCAGCGCTCAACCCCTGTTCGTCACCTCGCAGGCCTACGCCGACCTCGGCGCGGAGCTGGGCGAGCGGGGTTTCCAATACGCCAACACCGACACGCCCACGGGCGTTTCCATGGCGGACGGCCGCTCGTCCGTCTTCTTCCGCGATTTCGCGGCCAACGTCGCCGAGATCGACCGGCTCTCTCCGGGCGACGGCGCGGCTTTCGGGCAGATGTTCGAGGAGTTCAACGCCGTGGCTCCGGACATCTTCCCCCTCTTCGGCCTCGACCTCACCTCGTCCGCGGCGCAGCCGTTTCTACGCCGGCTGATGGTCAACCCCGAGGGCACGGGCGCCTCGCCCTTCGCCTCCGAGTTCCTGATCCCGGCCCGCGACGTCCTGGAGGCGCGCTTCCGCTCCGAGGTCTTCCAGGGCCTCGCCGCCCCCTGGGTGCTGCACCTCGGCCGCACCCCGGACGGCGCCAACAGCGGCTTCTGGGTCCCCATGACCCTGGCCGCCATCATGGCCGGCGGCATGGCCACCGTCGTGGGCGGCGCCGGCAGGCTCGCCGACGCCCTGGTCCGCCTGATCGAGGACCACGGCGGCGTCGTGCGCACCGGCGAGGGAGTGGAGAAGATCCTGGTCCAGCACGGCAAGGCCGAAGGCGTACGCACCGAGGCCGGCGAGGAGTACTCCGCCAAACGGGCCGTGGTGGCCTCCACCAATCCCGACCAGCTCTACCTGCGCCTGCTGGCGGACGCCGACGTCCCGGCGCCCCTGCGGCGGGAAGCGTCGCGCTACCGCTACGGCCGCGGCTGCGCGCAGATCCACCTCGCCCTCTCCGAGCCGCCGCGGTTCGCGGACAGCCGGCTGGACAACGTAGGACTGGTCCACCTGACCCCGGGCCTGACCGGCTTGACCCAGCACGTGCAGGAGGCCCTGAGCGGCCTGCTGCCCAGGGAGCCCACCATCTCCTTCGATGTCCCGACGCAGCTCGATCCCTCCCGCGCCCCCGCGGGCAAGGCCACGCTGCGGCTCCAGATCCTCGAGGTTCCGGCCCGGATCAAGGGGGACGCGGCGGGGAAGATCGACGCCGGCGACGGCACCTGGACCGAGGACGTGAAACGCGCCTTCACCGACCGCATCCTGGAGATCGTCGGCCGGCACGCGCCGAACGTTCCGGGGGCGATCCTGGGCTGCCACACCATCAGCCCGGGGGACCTCGCCCGCTTCAGCCCCAATCAGGGCCCGGGCGATCCGTACGGCGGGTCTCACGACCTGTCGCAGAGCTACATCTTCCGGCCGCTGCCGAGCCAGCCGAGCCACCGGACGGCGGTGCCCAACGTCTTCATGCTGGGCGCGGCCACCTGGCCCGGGCACGGCGTCAACGGCGGCTCGGGTTACATCGTGGCCCAGCAGCTCCTCGCCGAGGGCCCGCCGAAAGGAGAGCCGCAGGCGTGAAGCCCGTTTCGATTATTTTCCGCATGGCCGGCTTCGCCCTGTCGGCCCTGCTTCTGGGAGGGTGCGCCGCGGACACGGCGAAGGCCTCGGGGACGGCCGATCCCGAGCGGGGGCGCTACCTGGTGGCCAGCCTGGGGTGCGGCGACTGCCATTCGCCCAAGGTGACGGGACCGCAAGGGCCGAAGGAGGACGGCGCCATGCTGCTCGCCGGCCATCCGGAGGGGAATCCGCTGCCGCCGCCCCCGGCCCTCACCGGCCCCTGGATCGCCGCCGCGACCTGGGACCAGACCGCCTGGACCGGTCCCTGGGGGATCAGCTACGCCACCAACCTGACGCCGGACGAGAACACCGGCATCGGGAGCTGGTCGGAGGAGACCTTCGTGAGCTCCCTGCGGACCGGCCGGCACATGGGCGTTTCGCGCCCCGTGCTGCCGCCGATGCCCTGGCGGTCTCTGAAGAACCTGACGGACGAGGACCTGCGGTCGATCTACGCCTACCTGCGGACGATCCCGCCGGTCCACAACCGGGTGCCCGAGCCGGCGCCGCCGGGGGCTGTCGCAACGAACGCGCCGCAAAGCCGCTGATCCGGGCGCGGGGACGCTCGCGCCCTTTGTAGTAAGCCTCTTCCCATGGGGTTCGCCGCCTCATGTTTCTCCTGCCCGTCGCCCATGGGGGCGGGCCTTTCTTTTTGGATCTCCTGGGGGACGGTGTACCGCCGATTCGGTGGATACGATCGGGGGGCCTATCCCGATCCGGAGACGCCCCACGGGGCGTCTCTACATTGGGGTCGCGCCGTAGGTGGTCAAGGAAAGGGCGTTCCCTTTACGAGGCGTCACCCCAAGGGATAGGAAAGGCATCAGCGCTTCGCGGAACGACAGCGGTTCGACCCCACTGTAGAGACGCCCCGTGGGGCGTCTCTGCGGCGGAGATCGTCCTGCAAGACGCCTCGCGCGGTCCGCGGGCACCTTGCCGGTCCCGAAAGGAGTTATACGCCGGGTTTGCCGACTGTGCGTATAACTCCTGCCGTTCGCGAAGCAGCGTGGGAAGTTTTCACCCGATTCAAGGCCTTTCCGAGATCAAATTTCGCTGGGCGGCCGTCGCCCGGTGAATTCTGGCGTCATTTTTCACTGGGCAGCCGCCGCCCAGTGAGGTACGGGCCTCCCCCGGGCTTGCGGAGCCTTTTTAAGGCTTCGGGAAGCTCTTTTCTCGCTGGGCAACCATCGCCCAGCGAATTTTGCCGTCATTTTTCACTGGGCGGCCATCGCCCAGCGATGGGGAGGCCCGTACCTCACTGGGCGGCCGTTGCCCAGTGAAATGGAGGATCCTCTGCCGGTGGGCGGAGGCTGCCCGATGATCCGCGGCGTTCCCCGAGGGTTGCGCGCCTTCCGCACGCCTTTTCGGCCTTCTCCAGGTCCTGGGACGGCTCCTGGAAGTCTTCGGCGTCTTCCGAGGGAAAGGGGAACGAGCGTACCTCGCTGGTTCAGGGTCTCCAAGAGCGGCGCGAGGCCGCGTTGCCCTCCCGGCACGACTCGGGCCTTTTCCGCCCCAGGTTGAAACCGTGGGGCTACCCGCGATTGTCCCTAAAGGGACGGTCAAGTCCGGCTCGATCCTCATGGCTTAGCCGTCCCGTCAGGGACAAGAGAAGGTAGCCCCGGGTTTCAACCCGGGGCGGGGGCCGGGGCGGCGTGGCGTCTACTTCCGTCCTATGTCTCGCTGCCCGAGCTGCACACCACGCTCGCCGCCGCCGCCTTCGCGCGGAGGAAGTCCTGGCAGGCCTGGAGCTCTTCCTCCGTGATGAGAATGAGATTCTGTTCGGAAAATTCGCCGAGGCCACAGGCAGCAGGCCCCCCCTCGGTCGCGGCCCAGGAGGTGAAGAGGCCGCCGTCTGCGAACAGGCCAACGATGCTCTTGTCACCATCAGAGTCGTCGATGCATGCTTCGATCGGTCCGTTGGCCCCTGCGAGGAAACCTGGCACCTGCTCGATGCAGGGGCAGGCCGGCGCGAGGCACGGAGGCTCGTGGCCGGTGATCTGCTGATACTTGCCCTTCACCTTGTCGCAGGCGATGGCCGATGCCTGCGGGGCGTCGGTCTCGCAGTCCATGGCTTCGCAGAAGGCGTTGCAAAGCCCATAGGCGGCGCCGACCTCCGTGTCGCAGATGGTCTCGACGGCGGGCGTCGTGCCGTCGGGGGTCTGCGCCGGAGAGACGCTGGCGAAGGCCAGTAGCATACAGAGGGACAGTAGGGTTCTGAGCAGGGTACGCATTTCGATTCCTCCCAGAAATGGGCTTGGTAGGAAGCCCTGTTTTTCGACAAAGATCATCATTGCCCATGAGAAGCTGGTCTGTCATCCGACAAAAGTATGATTTTTATACAACCTTTGATTGATGGCGAACCCGCCTGAAAAGGTTGGGAAATAGAATGGTTACTGCTCCATTGGGGGGTAAGGCTTGGAATCAAAGGCTCGGCGGGTCGCTTCTCGATGTAAACCTCATCTTCCAGGTTACGGGCTCATCTTCAAATCCCTCATCGAAATGGATCATGATCCAAGGGCTCGCGGTTGCCACGAGCGCTTGGCTTCTAGTATGAGCGATATGTGAGAAAGGAAATACTGGAGGCCGGCGGGACGCCGGCGGTCCCAGGGGGAAGCTGCCCTCGGCTCGATCCTCATGGCTTTGGCCGTCCCGTCAGGGACAAGAGGAGGTAGCCCCGGGGTTCAATCCGGGGCGGGGTCCGGGACGGCGTGGCGTCTACGTACACGGCTACGGCTTTCCCAGGCGGTCGACGAAAAGCCGGGCCCTCATTAGAGCCCGGCCCGGTTGTTGAGCGATCGGAGGACGTGGTGAGGCTACCGCTTTACTCCTCCACACCCGAACTGCACGTCACGCCCGCCGCCGCTGCCTTCGCGCGGAGGAAGTCTATGCACGCCAAACCCTCTGCCTCTGTGATCTCGATTTGCGTTCCGGCAAGCAAGCCACAGCTACCCCCCAGCCCAGGAACCGCAACGGCCACGGGAACTCCGGCGCTGAGTAGGACAAAGCTGCTTCCTTCGGTGGAAGAGGCATCAATGCATGCGCTGACCGGCGCGTTAGCCGCTTCGAGGAAGTCCGGCATCAGCTCGATGCAGGGGCAGGACAGCGGTTGCGCGAGGCACGGGGGCTCGTGGCCGGTGATCTGCTGATACTTGCCCTTCACCTTGCCGCAGGCGATGGCCGACGCCTGCGGGTCGTCGGTCTCGCAGTCCATCGCTTCGCAGAAGGCGTTGCAAAGCCCATAGGCTGCTCCCGTCTCCCCGTCGCAGACGGTCTCCTCGGCGGGTGTCGAGCCATCGGGAGTTTGCGCTGGAGAGGCGTTGGCAAAGGCCAGCAGCATGCAGAGGGACAGTAGAGTTCTGAACAGGGTTCGCATTTCGATTTCTCCCAGAAAATGGGCTTGGTAGGAGCCCTGTTTTTCGACAAGACCATCATTGCCCATGAGAAGCTGGTTTGTCATCCGACAAAAGGATGATTTTTATGTCAACTTTTGGTTGATGGCGGCCCCGCCTGAAAGGGTTGGAAAATAGAAAGGTTTACTACTCCATTGGAGGGTAAAGCTTGGAATCAAAGATTCGGCGGGTCGCCTCTCAATGTGAAGCTGATCCTTTAGATTACAGGTTCATCTTCAAATTCCTCATCGAAATGGATCATGATCCAAGGGCTCGCGGTTCTCACGAGCGCCTGGCTGCTCTTGGATTTGATCGTGATCGATATGTGCAAGGCTGTAGATTTTAACGGTTGATATTCTCAACACGCCTCTGTGGGGATGTGCGGGACGATAGCGCTCCGTAGAGATGGGATGAGAAGGCCACCCTCCCTGGTGCGCAGTGCCGTAAAATGGCCTGCAAACTGGGTACAAAGCGCGCTAAGGCGCAAGGAGGGCAGGGTGGCCGTGGAGAATAATACCAGAGTGGAGGTACAGGCAGTGGTGGGAGTGGATCTCGGGGACCGTTCGAGTCAGATCTGTCGTCTGGATCGAGAAACGGGAGCAATCCTGGAGGAGAAGCGTCTGTCGACCACCTCGGCGAGTTTTCAGCGCTACTTCGAAGGGGGGATTGCGTGTTTGGTGATCGTGGAAAGCGGCACGCATACGCCGTGGGTGCGGCGGTTGCTGGAGTCGTTGGGTCATCAGGTGATCGTCGCCAATGCCAGCAAGGTGCGGGCAATCTCGGCGAGCGTGCGCAAGACCGACGAGCGGGATGCCCGGTGCCTGGCCCAGTTGGGGCGAGTGGACCCAGAGTTGCTCAGTCCCGTGCACACGCGTAGCGAGGAGGCGCAGCAGGCCTTGGCGGTGGTGCGCTCTCGGGAAGGCTTGGTCAAAGCCCGGACGATGCTGATCAATCAGGTGCGCGGGATGGTGAAGTCGTTCGGCGCTCGATTGCCAGCCTGCTCGACGAAGAGCTTCGCTCGGAAGATCTCAGAGGCCTTGCCGAAGGAACTGAAGGCTGCGCTGGAGCCGCTGATGGAGGTGATTGCCGACGTCAGCGAGCGGATCCGGGGCTTCGAGCAAGATATTGAGGCTTGGGCGCAGCGCTGGCCCGTGACGCAGCGCTTGCGGCAGATCAAGGGAGTTGGGGCGCTGACCGCTTTGGTGTTCGTCTTGACGCTGGACGATCCCCATCGCTTCGCGCGCTCGCGCTCCGTGGGGGCCTACCTGGGACTGGTGCCGGCGAGTCGAAGCTCGGGCAGCTCGACTCCACAGTTGCCGATCACCAAGCATGGCGACCGCCTGCTACGCCGGTTGTTGGTGCAGGCCGCGCATTACATCCTCGGTCCCTTCGGCCAGGACAGTGACCTGCGCAGCTTCGGATTGGAATTAGCGCGTCGGGGGGGAGGCAAGAACGGCAAGAAACGAGCGGTGGGGCCGTGGCGCGGAAACTGGCCGTGTTGCTGCACCGACTCTGGGTCAGCGGTGAAGACTACGAGCCGCACCGCAAGTCGGCGGCGGCGTAAAAAAAGCTCAGGTAGGGAAAAGCTCCCAGGTGGGAGGTCGGAGAACGTAGGGAAATCAGGTGGATCGGAGCTCGAGTCAAACCCCCGTTGTCGGCGACTGCGATGTGGCGTCTTAGCCTCCAAGGCTGCCGTAGAGATAGCAGCGCCGCGGCGGTGGAACCCCATCATGCACCGAGTCCAACGAAGGACTCCTCGAGAGTGCGGATAGAAGACTCGGGGACAGACCGCAGCTCCGAAAGCCAGATAAGGATGGCCGCCAAGGCGGCCTTGACATTGGGAGCCTTCTCATAGAAGACGCCATAGACGATCAACGATACCGTCCCGGAGGCCACGGGGACGGCATGGCGTCTCCTCTCGGAGGGCAGACCGCATCCTCAGCTATCTGCATTGAACAGGGTCCAACTTCAGGAGGGCCTGCCTTTTTGAGGCGTTCTGCCCTTCGAGAGACGCCACGCCGGCGGTGGCCTCGGCAAGTGTTGCTACATCGTCTGTGGCGTCTCTACGAGGATGGGGCTAAAGATGTGTGCACGAGGCTCATCTCCTTCGCCATTCCCCGCTCCACCGCGTCGATCAGATAAGGCCGCAGCTCCGCCGGCGGAATGATCCGGTGCACCGAGCCCACCTGTTGCGCCCTTTCGATGCTATGGATGCGGTCGAACTCCTCGGCGACCTCTCCCAGCTTCTCGGAGCGGACGGCGGCGGTCAGCTCTTCGAGCTGGGCTCGCAGACGGGCCTTGTCCGGGATCTCGGGATCGGCGATGGCCTTCTCGAGGTCCACGAGGCGCGGGTCCTTGCGCGTCCGCCCGTTCACCTCGCGGGCGAAGACCACGGCGGCGGCGGGGGCGCCGCCGATCACCGAGGCGTAGGCGCCCTCCAGAGCGGCGACTTCCAGGTTGTCGTGCAGGGCGTTGGAGAAGACCACGAAGGCGCCGCCGTGGTAGCGGGAGACCACGCAGAAGACGATCGGACCCTTGAAGCTCACCACCGCGCGGCCGATCTCGGCGCCGTATTCGAGCTGCAGGTTGCGCATCGATTCCGGCGAGCCGTCGAAACCCGAGAGGTTCGCCAGCACCACCAGCGGACGGTTGCCGCTGGCGGCGTTGATGGCGCGGGCGATCTTCTTCGAGGAGAGCGGGAAGAGCGTGCCGCCGGTCAAGTGGTCGGGGCCGTAGACGGGCACCCAGCCCAGGCGCGGCAGGGGCTTGGACTCGAAGCCCAGCAGGCAGACCGGCTGGCCGCCAAGGTGCGCGTCCCAGACCACGCCGATCTCCGCGTCCCGCATGCCGTACCAGCGCTCCAGCGGCTCGTGGTCCTGATCGATCACCGCGGCCATGACCCGGCGGATTTCGAACGGTTTTTTGCGGCCCGGGTTGTGCTCGGGGGAGAAGACCTCGCCCACGGTCTTGAACTCGCCGCCGTGCGGGAAGTCGCGGACGTCGCGGTCTCGCGGGTCGGCGGTGGGCGCCCGGCGGGGGAAGCGCTCGCCCGGCGCCACGTAGGCGTGCTCGTAGTGGCGCAGGAGGATGCGGCAGGCGTCGCCGAGGTCGCTGGCGAAGTACTGGGCCTGGCCGTTGGGTCCCATGATGCGCTCGTAGCCGCCGATGCCCCGGTTGTCCTCGGCCGAGACGCCGCCGGAGTAGTCCAGGGCCTGCTTGCCGGTGAGCACCATGGACCCTTCGGGCGTCATGATCAGGATGCCCCGCGTGTGCATCAGCATCGTGGCCTCGGCGTTCCAGTAGGGCTGGGCGCCGACGTTGACGCCGGCCACCACGAGGTTGATCTCGCCGCCGGCCTGCGTGTGCTCGACGATGCGGCGCAGCACGCGGGCGATCCAGTCCATGTTCTCGGTGCCGCTGTCCATGGCGATCCGGGCGCCGGCGGAGAGGGGGAACCACTCCAGGGGCACGCCCATCCGCGCGGCGAGGTCGAGAGCGGCGAGGATGCGCCGGCATTCGGGCTCGCCCAGGGCGCCCATGCCGCGGCTGGGATCGCCCAGCAGGAGCACGCGGGCCATCCCCTCGGGATGGCGGGCGGTGACGTTGCGGACGACGCCCGCCACGATGTTGGCGGCTGTTGCCGCCGTAGGGCCGGTCGACCGGGACGAGGGCGCTCGCCGGTCGTCGTCCAGGTCGTGCTCGACGAAGTCGCCCGGCGGCAGGTCGGACTGGGCGTCGCGGGCGGACGGCGCGATCATCTTGACCAGCTCGAAGGGGTGGACGAGGCCGCGGCGGCGCAGGTCGACGACCTTCTGGGCGTACTCCCGGAGGGGCTTGACGGGGGAGTCCTTGGGCCGGCGGAAGCGCAGCACCCGGCCGCCGCCCTCGCCGGGGTTGGAGATCTCCATCACCCAGTCGCGCAGCTCGCCGGTCTGGTCGGGGATGCGGCAGCGCACGGCGACCTTCTCCAGGCCCAGCCCCTCGGTGACGGGAGCGAGCCGCTGGACGAGGCCGCGGATCTCGTCCGGCAGCAGCTCGACGGGCGGCCAGACGTAGAGGAGGACGCGGTTCCATTGCAGGCGCTCGCCCGGGGCGCGGCGGGACTGGACGCGGCGGATGCCCGCCAGGGCCTCCATGAGCATGCGCTCGAGCTGGGGGAGATGGACGACGCGGCCGGACTCGTCCCGCACGGGCGTCAGGTCCCGCACCTCGGCGATGGCGAAGAGCCGCTCGTCGCGCGAAGTCGCCTTCCCCTCTCCCGGTGAGGGAGGGAGGGAGGGGGCGGGAGAGGGGCCAGGGGTGAGGGCCCGGGCCACGCCGCGGAAGAAGTAGACCTGCTCGGAGGAGGGGAGCCTCTCCAGCCGGAAGTTCTGGAGCCGCCAGAGCTGGAGCCGCTGGGCCACCAGGGGATGGATGCCGCGGTAGACGCGGTCCTCGCGGAAGGCGCCCCCCTCTTCGCGGGAGCGGCGGAAGGTGACGCTGAAGAGGCCGTCCGGACCGGACAGGATCACGGCGACGCGCTGGAGGTCGGCGGGATATTCGGCGGACTCCAGGAGCGCGGCGATCTCAGCGGCGAAGGCGTCCTCCTCGGGCCGGGGACCGTCGCTCCAGAGATAGAGGTCGGCCACGATCTCGGTCCCCGGCGCGGGCGCGGCGGCCAGCCGGCGGAGGGTCTCCATCTCGGCGGCCAGGCGTCCGCGTTCGGCGTGGGTGGCGATGAGGTGGACGTGGGAGCCCTGCCAGTCGTACTCGGCGGCGGCGAAGACGCGGCCGTCCAAGCGGGACGCCGAGACGCTCTGGAGCTCGCGGATGCGGTAGTAGCGCCGCACCATGACCTCCAGCATGGCCTCCTGCAGGTCGGGAGTCGGAGCTCTCGTAGCGCTGCGAGAGGATGCGGTGGTAGGGCTGCGCGCAGTCGACCAGGGCGCGGATGAGCCCGGCGCGTTCCTCGGGGGCGGGACCGGCGGCCAGGCGGGCGAGGTCGGCCTCGGCGGCGGCGTAGATCCTCTCCCGCGCCGCCAGGAGGACGGGACGGTCGAAGGCGCGGTAGCGCACCTCGCGGGCGAGATCGTGCACGGCGGGCTCGTAGCCTTGCGTCTCGGAGATCAGCCGGTCCAGCAGAATGCGGAAGCTGTCGCTCCGGCCGACGGCTTCGCTGCGGGCCAGCAGCCGCTCCAGGAGCGTGAGGACCGGGTGCGTCTGCCGGGCCAGCCGGCCGTGGGAGATGGCGACGCGGAAGAGGCTCTCCTCCAGCTCCGGCGAGCGTTCGAGGCTGCCGACCCCGTAATGGGCCAGGGCGCGGCGGAGCCGGTCCAGGAAGCGCGGCGGCAGGCCGGCCCCGCGGGCGTCCAGGTTGCGCAGGTAGGTGAAGAGGTATTCCTCGGCGGTGTGCCGGCCCTCTTCCAGGCCGTCCCCCGGCTGCCGGCGGAACAGGGAGGCGATGTCGACGTAGGCGCGGAGGATCCCGTCCTTGACCGTCAGGTCGCCTTCCAGGGCCTCGGCCGCGAGGCGCTCGGCGGCGCGGGGATCGACGTCGTAGCCCAGCATCAGGAGGCGCACCTCCTCCAGGCTCGCGCTCCGCTTCGTAACCGCCGTGTCGTCCAGGTTGTCGAAGCGCACCCGGCGGCCGTCTTCCGTCCCGGGGGCTCCGGCGCGGACCACGGGCTCCAGGACCAAGAGGGGATCGCCGGTCCCCACCTGGGAGTTCGGGAGGACGAGGAGCTTGCGCACCCGGCCGGCAGCGTGGGCGTGGAGGGCGGTCTCCAGCTTCATGGCTTCCAGGACCGCCAGGGGATCGCCGGCGGCGACCTCGTCTCCCTCCTGGACGGCCAGGGAGACCACCACCGCCGGCACGGGAGAGCGCACGATCCCGCCCGCGTCCCGCTCCACGTGGTGGGGGATGCCGTCCACCTCCACCAGCAGGCGGCTGCCCTGTTCGGCCAGGGAGACGCGCCAGCTCCGCTCGCCGCTGGAGAGGGTGCGGCCGGTGCGTCCCGGCTCGCCGGCCCGCAGGTTGAGGAGGATGCCGTCGATCTGGATCCGGAAGAGGTCGGCGCCGAGGCGGGAGACGCGGAACGGATAGGCGTGGCCGCGATAGCGCAGCTCGACGCCGCGGCCGATCTCGCGGGGAACCTCCGGCCGGCCGCGGGCGGCGGATTCGTAGAAGCGGGCGCGCGCGAAGCCGGCCTCGGCCTCGTAGCCCGCCACCGCCGCCGCCAGCAGGGCGGCCTCGGCGCCCCGGCGGGGGAGGTGCTCGCCGCTGGCGATCAGGCGGTCGATCCAGCCGGGCTCGCCGCCGCCGTTGGTCAGCTCGGGCCGGTCCAGGATCTCGGTGAGGAAGGCCTTGTCCGTGGTGCCGCCGCGCACCGCCGCCTCGGTGCGGGCGAGCCCCCGCTGCAACCGCGCCAGGGCTTCGGCGCGGGTGCGGCCATGGGCGGCGACGCGGGCGATGGCGTGGACGGGGCTTGCCGGCGCGGAGCCTTCCTCGACGGCGGCGTCGGCGCGCAGACCGGCCCCGGCGGGGAGGCGCAGGGACTCGACGACGCCGGGCCGGGGCGCGAAGCCGTCTTCCGGATCGAGGGCGGAGAGGCGGACCTGGAGCGCGTGCCCCCGCGCCTCGGGGATCTCGCCGTCGAGGGTGCCGCCCCGGGAGAGGTGGACCTCCAGGGCGGAGAGGTCGAGCTCGTCCAGCAGCTCGATCACCGCCGCGCATTCCGGCAGGCCGGAGGCCGTTCCCAGCAGCCTGTGCTCGCCGCTGGCCAGATCGGCCTGGAAGGATACGGTGAACACGCCGGGCTTGCCCTTGGCCTCGGCGAAGCGGACGGCGGCCTCCCGCAGCTCGTGGGCCATCTTCTCCGGCAGCCCGGGAGGCGGGGATTCGCCGACCACCGTGCGCTCCTGGTGTCTGAGGGTCACGTCGATGAGCCCGGGAGCCCAGGCCTTGCCGCGGCGGTCCACCAGGACCGGGGCTTCAAGTCTGCGTGTGCCGGGGTGGGTGGGGGGGGCCAGCTTGTCCTTCACGACTCGACCTCCTACATCGGGGGGAGCATACCGCGTGGGAGGGGAGGCAAAGAAAAAGCGCGGCTTTCGCAGCCGCGCCTTTCTCGGAGGCACCGGGTGCGGGGTCCGGGTCAGGGAGGGGTCAGCCCGAAGTGCTCGTAGTTCTTCGCGATGAAGGCCTTCCACTTGTCGGGGACCTCCTCCATCGGGTAGATCGCTTCGACCGGACAGGCGTCGACGCAAAGGCCGCAGTCGATGCACTCCTCGGGGTGGATGTAGAGCTGCTCCCAGTCCTCGTTCTTGCCATAGATGCAATCGACCGGGCAGACGTCGACGCACGCGGTATCCTTCACGCCAATACAGGGTTCTGTGATGATGTGAGTCATTCCCGGCCCTCCTTTGGCCGCCGGTCGGATTCAAGTCCCGCCAACGGCGGGGATTATATGCCGAGGAAGCGCCGGGGCGAGAGGTCCGGGGTTTCCTCCTCGTCCTCATACAGTGCGAGCCGGGCCACTTCGCGGGCCGTCCAGGGGGCGAGCAGGATGCCGTTCCGGTAGTGGCCCGTGGCCACGAGGACCGGCCAGTCCGGCAGGCGCCCCAGGATCGGCAGGCCGTCCGGCGTGCCGGGACGCAGGCCGGCCCAGAAGGCCTCCAGCCGCGCCTTGGCCAGGCCGGGGAAGAGGCCGCGGGCGAAGGCGAGGAGGTCTTCCACGCCCTCGACGGTGTTGTGCTTGTCGAAGCCGGCCTCCTCCGCCGTCGCGCCGACCAGCAGACCGGTGGCGCCGCGGCGCACGGCGTAGGAGTTACCGCGCCGCACGCTGCCGCGCCAGGGCCATTCGACGCCTCCCAACAGCAGGATCTGACCCCGTACCGGGCGCACCGGCAGGGGAGGCAGCGCCGGCACCAGGCCGCTCCAGGCGCCGGCGGCCAGCACCATCAGGCGGGCCTCCTTGCGCCAGTGGCTGCCGTGGACGAGGACGGTCCCCTCCGGATGGCGCAGCTCCACCCGCTCGACCTCGCTGTCGTAATGGATCGTGGCGCCGCTCTTCTGGACGGCCTGGGCCAGGACGGCGCAGAGCTGGACGTTGTCCACCCGGTGCTCGTCCGGCAGATGGAGGGCGCGGCGGACTCCCGGGGCGATGTCCGGGACCCAGTGGCGCAGCGCCTCCGGTTCGACCTCGTCGGCGCGCTCGCCCGCGGCGCGGGCCGTGGCGGCGAGCCGCTCGAGCTCGGCCTCGTCCGCGTCGTCCAGGGCCACCACGAGAGTGCCGCTGGTGTCGTAGTCCACGGAGAGACCGGTCTCGGATTCGAGGGCGGCCACCCAGGGTCCCCAGAGGCCGCGGGATTCGCGGCAGATGTCCAGGTACAGCCCGGAGGCGGTGGACTCGCCCAGGGGGGAGAGCATGCCGGCGGCGGCCAGGGAGGCCTCGGCGCCGGCGGGCAGGCGCTCCACCAGCTCCACGCGCAGCCCCCGCAGGGCCAGCTCGCGGGCGCAGGCCAGACCGATGATGCCGCCGCCCAGGATGAGGACGTCGGGATGGGTCATGGAGCGGCGGCCTCCCTGGAGGCGGCGGCTTCGGCGAAGGCCTCGTCGAAGGCGGCGAGGGTGGCCTGGATCTCGGCTTCGTCGTGGGCCGTGGAGAAGAACATCGCCTCGTACGGCGAGGGCGGCAGGTGGACGCCCTTCTGGAGGAGGAGATGGAAGACCCGCGAGAAGAGCGCGCGGTCGGTGGCGTGGACGTCCTCCAGGTTGCGCAGGGGGCCGTCGGTGAAGAAGAGGCCCATCATGGCGCCCCGGCGCTCGACGCGGCAGGGGAGGCCGTGGCGGTGCGCCGCTTCCACGATCCCGGCCTGCAGGCGCTCGCCGGTCGCCTCCAGCTTTTCGTACGGGCAGTCGATGTCGCGCCCGAGCTCGGTCAGCGCCGCCCGGCCGGCCGCCACGGCGAGCGGATTGCCGGAGAGCGTGCCCGCCTGGTAGACGGGACCGGCGGGGGCGATCATGGACATCAGCTTCCGCGGTCCGCAGTAGGCGGCCAGGGGGAGGCCGCCGCCGATCACCTTGCCCAGGGTGGTGAGGTCGGGATCGATCCCCGTCACCGTCTGCGCGCCGCCCCAGGCCACGCGGAAGCCGGTCATCACCTCGTCGAAGATCAGCAGCGCGCCGTGCCGGTCGCAGAGGGCGCGCAGGCCTTCCAGGAAGCCGGGCACGGGCGGCACCAGGTTCATGTTGCCGGCGACGGGCTCGACGATCACGGCGGCGATGCCGTCGCGGTGGATCTCGAACAGGCGCTCGACGGCTTCGAGGTCGTTGTAGGGGGCGAGCAGCGTGTCCGCCACCACGGCCTGGGGCACGCCGGGGGAGGAGGGGACGCCGATCGTGGCGGCGCCCGAGCCGGCGGCGATCAGGAACGGATCGGCGTGGCCGTGGTAGCACCCCTCGAACTTGAGGAACTTGTCGCGGCCGGTGGCGGCGCGGGCCAGGCGCAGGGCCGACATGGTGGCCTCGGTGCCGGAATTGACCAGCCGCACCATCTCGACGGAAGGAAGGGCGCCGGCGATCATCTCCGCCAGCTCGACCTCGGCCAGCGTGGGAGCGCCGAAGGCCGTGCCCCGCCCGAGGGCGACTTCGAGGGCGCGCCACGATGGCGGGATGGCGGTGCCCCAGGATGTGCGGCCCGTAGCCGCCGATGTAGTCGATGTAGCGGCGGCCGTCCTCGCCTTCGAGGTAGGCGCCCGAGGCGGAGCGGACGAAGACCGGCGTGCCGCCTACGCCCCGGAAGGCGCGGACGGGCGAGCTGACGCCGCCGGGAAGGACGCGCTCGGCGCGTTCATCAGGCAGACGTTCATTCCACCCACCCCTCCGCCAGCAGCCGCGCCGCCTCGCGGGCGGCGTAGGTGATGATGAGGTCGGCGCCGGCGCGGCGGATGGCGATCAGCGACTCCATCATCACGCGGTTGTAGTCGATCCAGCCCCGCTCGGCCGCGGCCTTGAGCATGGCGTACTCGCCGCTCACGTGGTAGGCGGCCAGGGGGAGGTCGAAGCGCTGGCGCAGCGCGGCGAGGATGTCCAGGTAGGGCAGGGCGGGCTTGACCATCAGCATGTCCGCGCCCTCCTCGAAGTCCAGCTCGGCCTCGCGCAGGGCCTCGCGGCCGTTGGCGCGGGTCCATCTGGTAGGCCCGGCGGTCGCCGAACTTGGGGGCGGACTCGGCGGCCTCGCGGAACGGGCCGTAGAAGCCGCTGGCGAACTTGACCGCGTAGGAGAGGATCGGCGTCGTCGGAGAAGCCGGCGGCGTCCAGCGCCTCGCGGATGGCGCCGACCCGGCCGTCCATCATGTCCGAGGGGGCGATGATGTCCGCGCCGGCCTCGGCCAGGGAGACGGACTGCCTGGCCAGGTTCTCCAGCGTGGCGTCGTTGTCCACCTCGTGGCCGTCGAGCACGCCGCAGTGGCCGTGGTCGGTGTACTCGCAGAAGCAGACGTCCGCGATCTTGACCAGCCCCGGGACCTCCTTGGCGAGGGCGCGGAGGGCGCGCTGGACGATGCCGTCCGGCGACCAGGCGGAGCTGCCGGTGGCGTCCTTGAATTCCGGGATGCCGAAGAGCAGCACGGCGCGGATGCCTTCGGCGAAGGCCTCGCGGGCGGTCTCGATGATGCGGTCCACCGAGTGCTGGAAGACGCCGGGCATGGAGGAGACGGGGTTGGCGACGCCCTCGCCGGGGCAGACGAACAGGGGGAGGACCAGGTCGTCCGTGGACAGCCGGGTCTCCCGCACCAGGCGGCGCAGCTCGGGGGTACGGCGGAAGCGGCGGAGTCGGGTTTCTGGGAATGCCATGGCAAGCCGGTTGTATCGCGGGACGGGACGGAAGGCAACGCCCTGGAGGGTAGTGTGGCCGTTCGGGACGGGATGCCCTCCGAGAAGGCCGCCGATTCTTCTGATATCGTCCCCTTATGCCGCCCTGCGGCAAACGACTTGCAAGGACCAGCCAGCCATGAATCCGATCGAACGACTCTCGCGCCGCCAGCTCGTGGTGGTCACCGGCAAGGGCGGCGTCGGCAAGACCGTGGTCTCGGCCACCCTGGGACGCACCTTCGCCGCCCTGGGCCGGCGGACGCTCGTGGTCGAGGTCGATCCCCGGGAGAACCTCCACCAGATGATCGGGACGCCGCCCTCGGGGGGCGACATCCTGCAGGCCGAGCCCCGGCTCTGGGTGCAGAACCTCAAGCCCCGGCAGGTGCTGGACGAGATCGTGCGCGACCAGCTCAAGCTCGAGCTGCTGACCCGCCGCGTGCTCGACAGCCCCATCTACCACCACTTCTCCAACGGCGCTCCCGGGCTCAAGGAGATGGCCATCCTGGGCCACGCCTACCGGCTGCTGCACGGCAAGGCCGAGCCCGGCAGCCCGCAGATCGACACCGTCGTCCTCGACGCTCCCGCCACCGGCCACGGCGTCACCCTGCTCGCGGCGCCGCTGCTGGTGGCCGACGTGATCAAGAACGGCCCGTTCTGCCGCATGGCGCGGGAGCTGGCGCGGCTCATGTCTCCGATCCGGAGCGCTGCGGCATCGTGGTGGTCACCCAGGCCGAGGAGATGCCGGTGGAGGAGGCGGTCGAGCTGCGCGCGGCCCTCGCGAGCGGGTCCAGCGCGACGCCGAGCTGCTGGTGGTCAACGGCCTGTATCCGCCGGCGCCGGCGGTGGTCCCCGGCGTCCCCGGCGAGAAGGAGAACGAGCTGGTCTCGCTCTGGCGGCACCGCCGGCGGCTCAACGAGCGGGAGCTGGCGCGCGCTGCGCGAAGTCTGGAAGGGCCCGCGCGTCGAGCTGCCGCAGCTCGCCATGGACCGCGGGCCGGCGCTGCTCTCGCAGCTCGGGAAGTGCTTCGCCGAGTCCGCCGCGAAGCTGGGGGAGGGAGCATGGACCTGATCTCCGACCGTCATCCGCTGATCATCGTCGTCGGCTCCGGCGGCGTGGGCAAGACCACCCTGGCCGCCTCCATGGGCGGTGCTCTCGGCCCGCGAGGGGCGCGACACGCTGGTGATGACCTTCGACCCCTCGCTGCGCCTCAAACAGACCCTCGGCGTGGGGGAGGAGGCGCGGCACAAGGAGGTGCGGGTGGCGCTGGACGCTCCCGGGCACCCTCTACGCCAGCCTGCTGGACGCCCGCCACACCTTCGACCGGCTGATCGAGCGCTACGCCCCGGACGAGGAGTCGCGCCGCCGCATCCTGGAGAACCGCTTCTACCAGCACCTCTCGGGCACGCTCGGCGGCATCCTGGAGTACATGGCGGTCGAGCGCCTCTTCGAGGTGGCAGGCCGAGGGGACGCTACGGGCAGGTGATCCTGGACACGCCGCCGACCCGGCAGGCGCTGGACTTCCTGGAGGCGCCGGCGCGGATCGTCGGCTTCCTGGACAGCGGCGCCCTCCGCGTGGCGCTGAAGCCCTGGTTCGACGAGGACGGGCGGCTGCGGGCCGCCTCGCGCTGGGGGCCGCTGGGCCGGCGGGCCGAGCGCTTCCTGGACGAGGTCGTGGGCATGGACCTGCTGCGCGACATGGCGGAGTTCTTCCAGGCCTTCGCGCCGCTCTACGAAGGCTTCCGCGAGCGGGCGCCGGAGGTGGAGAGCTGCTGCGCTCGCCGAAGACCCTCTTCGTCCTGGTCGCGGGCGCCGGGCGAGGAGCGATCCCGGACACCCTCTTCTTCGCCCGCCGGCTGGAGCGAGGCCGGCTACCACCTCGGCCCGATCGTGGTGAACCGGGTCCATCCCCGTTTCATGGTCGAAGGGGGGCAGCTCCCGTCGAGCCGATCTCTGCAGTCCCACCGGCTGGGAGCTGCTGACCTGGCTGGGGGAGCGGGACCGCAAGGGCCTCGTCGAGCTGGCGAAGCTCCTCTCCCGCGAGCAGCCGCTGGTCGACATCCCCCTGATGCCGGACGAGCCCACCGACCTCGCCTCGCTGGAGGCCCTGGGGAACGTGTTCGTCTCCCGGCTCTCGGAGTGGGAGCGGTACGTGAGCAGGACTTCGTAATCGGTTTTTGCCGCACCGCGTCAAAAACCCCTTGACATCCTTTGCCGCAGTGCGGTAAATTACCCTCGCCGCGGCAAACCCCGGGAAACCGCCGCGGCCTATGGAAACGGACAAAGGAGGCCTCCATGATCCGGCTCATCAAGCGCTACGAAAGCAGGAAGCTGTACGACACCGAAGAGAGCCGGTACGTCTCGCTGGACGAGATCGCCAACTGGATCCGGCAGGGGCAGGAAGTGAAGGTGGTGGACAACGCGACGAACAACGACGTCACCTCCCAGACGCTGACGCAGATCATCCTGGACGAGGGGCGCAAGGGGACGTCGTTCCTGCCCAGCGAGCTGCTGCACGACCTGGTCCGCGTCGGCGAACGGGCCGTCAACAGCGGCATGGAACAGGTGCAGCAGGGAGTGGACAAGCTGATCGACCGCCTGGGCCCGGTGCGCCGGGTGCGCGAAGAGATGTCGAGCCTGCGGACGCGTCTGGAGCAGCTCGAGGTGTCCCTGGCCGAGCTCGAGACCGCCGACGTGGTCGCGGTAGAACCCAAGAACGAGGAGATCGTGAAATGAGCCATGCTCAGACGAATATAGGGAACGAGACCGGCGGGGCGATCGACCGCCTGCTGGCCACCGGCCGCAACCTCTGGCTCGCCGGGCTGGGCGTGGTGGCCGAGGTGGAGCAGGGCGGCCGGGAGCTTTTCGGCCAGCTCGTGGAGAAGGGCCGTCCCGTCGAAGAGGAACGGAAGAAGCGGGTCGAGAAGATCGCCGGCGCCGCCGGCCAGACCGTGCGGGGCTTCACCAGGCTGGTGGAGGACACCGTGACCTACGAGAGCCGCGAGATGCTCAAGCGGTTCAACGTGATGACGCGGGACGACGTCAAGGTCTTCTCCGCGCGCCTGGAGACGCTCTCCAGGAAGATCGACGAGTACGCCGTGCGGCGGCATCACCCCAAGGCCGCCGCGCCCGAAGTGGTTGAGATCGTGACGCCTCAGCAACAGACCGCGGCCGTCGTCGTGAAGGCGGCGAAGACGCCGCGTGCCAGGACCGCCAAAACGACCCAGAGCGTCAAAGCCGCCACCACCCCTAAAACGTCCAAAAAGACCACGAGGTGAAGCTAGCCATGGAACCGAATACCACGACGACCGAGACGACCACCGAGACCCGGAACGTGCAGGACGAGCTCAAGGAATCCGTTCACCGGATCTGGCTCGCCGGGCTGGGCGCGCTGGCCGCCGCCGAGGAGGAGGGCACCAAGCTCTTCAGCCGGCTGGTGGACCGCGGCCGTGACGTCGAGTCGAAGGGCAAGGTCGAGGTGGACCGCGTGAAGGCCGGGGCCGAGAAGCTCGGCTCGCAGGTCAAGAGCAAGGCCGAGTCCGCCTTCGAGAACTGGGGCAGCAAGTTCGACGAGACCCTGACCGCGGCCCTCCACCGGCTGGGCGTGCCCACCCGGGACGAGATCCGCAACCTGACGCAGCGGGTCGAGGAGCTGAACGCCAAGATCGAGCAGCTCAAGCCCCGCGCCACGCCGGCCGCCGGCACGGTGGTGACTCCCGAAGCCGCCACCGCCACGCCGACGGATCCGAGCAACATCATCGCCTAGGCGGGGGAGGATTCCGGTGGAGCGCAGCGGCAACGGTTCCGGCAGTACCCTCGTCCGCTCCCCCAGGATCGGGCTCGCGATCGCCGCGGGCGCGCCGGAGGGCGCCATCTATGAGATCGGCGCCCTCCGGGCTTTGGAAGAAGCCGTCGACGGAATCGACTTCAACAACCTCTACATCTACGTGGGAGTGAGCGCCGGGGCCTTCCTGTGCGCCAACCTCGCCAACAACCTCACGACGGAGCAGATGTGCCGCGCCATCGTGTCGGGCGAGCCCGGCGAGCATCCCTTCACCCCCGAGACCTTCCTCAGCCCCGACCTCAAGGCCTACGTCGCCAGCGGCCTCAAGGTGCCCAAGCTGGTGGGCGAGGCCCTGTGGGACTGGATCACCGACCGGCAGAGCCTGACGCTCCTGGAGTCGCTCACCCGCGTCTCCCGCGCCCTGCCCGTGGGGCTGTTCGACAACGAGCCGATCCGCACCTATCTGCGGAAGATCTACGCCATGAAGGGGCGGACGGACGACTTCCGCCAGCTCGGCAAGCGCCTGGTGGTGGTGGCCACCGATCTCGACTCCGGCCAGGCGGCGCGCTTCGGCGAGCCGGGGCTGGACCACGTCCCGATCTCCCAGGCCGTGCAGGCCAGCAGCGCCCTGCCCGGGCTCTATCCGCCGGTGGAGATCGAGGGGCGCCATTACGTGGACGGCGTCCTCCTGAAGACCCTCCACGCCTCGGTGGCCCTCGAAGCGGGATCGGACCTGTTGTTCTGCATCAATCCGATCGTCCCGGTGGACACCGTCCGCGCCATGGAGCAGGGAGTGATGAAGCGGTCGACCAACCTCCTCGACTGGGGTCTGCCGACCGTCCTGTCGCAGACGTTCCGGACCATCATCCACTCGCGCCTGGACACCGGGATGGCGTCCTACCAGAGGAAGTTCAAGGACGCCGACGTGGTCCTGATCCAGCCCAAGCGCGACGATTACCTGATGTTCTTCACCAACATCTTCAGCTTCGCCGCGCGCCGCGCCGTCTGCGAGTACGCCTACGACGCGACGCGGCGCGACCTGCTCGCCCGCTACGAGCAACTGGCGCCCCTGCTGGCCCGCCACGGCGTCACCCTGCGGCGGGACATCCTGGAGGAGAAGCGGAGCCTCTGGGAGCAGGTGGAGCTCGAGCAGGTCCAGCGGCATCACCAGGCCGCGACGTCGGGCAACCCGACGGTGCGGCGGCTCGATCATGCGCTGTCGCGGCTGGAGAGGATTCTGGAGGGATAGCGGGGTTCAGGAGCCGTATATTTCTTTTCTCTTCCGGGGGGATCCATGAAGCTGCGCGCCACCGCTCTGCTGGCATTCCTGGGTTCCGGCGCCGCGTTCGCGGCGTCTCCCGAGATCACGCCGGTCTTCGACTTCCGGCTCCGCTACGAGGGGTTCGACACCCCGGCCCGCAACACCACCACGGACCGCTCGTACCACCTCTACCTGGGCCGCGCCCGCGTGGGGCTCGACGCCCGGTGGACGCACTGGACGCTGCACGGCCTGGCGCAGGCGGCGGGCGTCGCCGACGTTCCCGAAAACCCGGCGTTCGGCGCCGGCTCCAACTACCTCTCCGCCAACAGCGGCGACACCAGCCCTTCCCAGATCGGCATCGCCGAGCTGAACGCCCAGTACGCCAACGGCGGCTTCCGGATGACCCTGGGCCGGCAGTTCTTCGCGGACGGCTTCGAGGCCCCCACGGGCGTCGGCCATCTGGACGCCATGAAGCGGCGCCTTCTCTCCGACCGCCTGGTCGGCGTCTTCGACTGGACCAACGTGGGCCGGCGCTTCGACGGCGCGAGCGCCGGCTACGGCCAGGGAGGCCACCATTTCGCCGTCTTCGGGCTGCGCCCCCTGACCGGGGGCTTCGACCATGAGGACGCGTTCGATCCGCTGGACGGCGTCGAAGTCTACGGCCTCACGGTCACGGGCAAGCACGGGGCGTGGATCCCCGGCTCGGAGGTCCGCCTGTTCGCCGTCCAGTACGAGGACGGCCGGCAGGTGGCCCGGGGCCAGCCGGGAGCGGCGGGGGACGACCTGAGCCTCACCACGGCCGGCGCCTCGCTGCTGGCCGGGAGCCAGGCCGGTCACGTGCTGGTCTGGGGCGCCTTGCAGACGGGGGAGTGGGGGACGGCGGACCAGGAGGCCTGGGCCTTCATCGTCAACGCCGGCCGCAACTTCCCCTCCGCGCCGGGCAAGCCCATGGTCCATGTGGGCTGGGAGCAGTCCTCGGGCGACGGCAGCCCCGGCGGCGGCGACCACGAGACCTTCTTCAACGTCCTGCCCACCAACCACAAGTACTACGGGATCATGGACTACGTGGACCTCCCGAACCTGCGGGACCTCTACGTGGAGACGCTGCTCTCGGCCGGGGAGAAGGTCAAGGTGCGGCTGGCCCTCCATGACTTCGCGCTGACCGACCGGAACGACGCCTGGTACGGCGGCTCCGGAGCCTTCGAGGAGGAGAGCTTCGGGTACGCCGCCCGCGTCCCGGCCGCGGGGCGGTTCCCCTCGGACGAGTTGGGACGGGAGCTGGACGCCGAGCTGACCTGGACGCTGCCTCGCGGCCTGGTCCTGGGCGCCGGAGGCGGGCTCTTCTGGGGCGGCGAGGCCGCCGAGGCCTTCATGCCGGTCGAGGCGGACGGCTCCTGGCTCTACCTGGAGCTGGTCTGGAAGAAGTGACCTGACGGGCAAGAGCCGTCCCCGAGCCCGCCCGCCTCTCCCTGCCGTACGGGACCCCGCCTGCAACTTTTCGCTGTAGAAACAGTATCTGGCTTTCAGCCATTCAGGTCAGTTCCCGATACGGCTCCCACTCGTGGGGAGTCTCCCTTCCGGAGGGGAGAAAGAGCAAGAAGGTTCAAGACTTCATGGTCTTCCGTCTATACGCTGTTATGGCATAGGGGGGCGCCGAGGAGCACCGCGGAAAGGGGGAAATCTGCGATCCATGGCACCGAAGGCTGAAAACTGGATCCGTTTCTGGAGAGCGCCGCAGTTCGGCGGCCGGCTGGAGCTCTCCAGGGGGATCGGAGTCACGCACGTCTATCCTTGGCATTGGCACGAGGAGGTCCAGGTCTCGGCGATGGAGGACGGGCCGGGCTATCTCTCGTTCCGGGGCGCCGAGCACCTGACCCTCCCCGGCGCGCTGGTCTTCGTCCCGCCGGGCGAAGTCCACACCAACCGCCACGCCACGCCGGGCGGCTGTACCTACCGCAGCATGAACATCCGGACGGACCTGGTGGCCCGCGTCGTGGGCGGCGAGCCGGGAGCGGAAGCGGTCTTTTCGTTGCGCCAGCCGGTGGTCTTCGACCGTGAGCTGTTCCGGCTGATGGTTGCCACGCACGCGCGGCTGGAGGAGCAGCCGTCGCGTCTGTCGAGCGAGATCCTGCTCCTCCGGCTGATCGAGGAGATGGCCCGCCGGACGGCGCACCTGCGGATCGGCGACGAAGGGCGGGAGGAGCGGCAGGCCATCCAGCGCGTGCGGCAGTTCCTGGTCCACAACTACGCCGAGACCGTCTCCCTGGACGACCTCTCCAAGGTGGCGAACCTGAGCCCGTTCTACCTCCACAGGACCTTCACCCGCGAGGTGGGGCTGTCGCCTCACGCCTTCCAGATGCAGGTGCGCATCTCGCGGGCGAAGATCCTGCTGAGCGAAGGCAGGCCCCTGCGCACGGTGGCGGCGGAGACGGGGTTCTCCGACCAGAGCCACTTCACCCGCGAGTTCAAACGCATCGTCGGGCTGACGCCGGGAGCGTACCGGTCCGACCTGCGGCGTCCCTTTCTCGCCGGCACCGGACCGGCGCCGCCGATGGCCGCGGCCCGTCCGGCCTGAGCCTACCGGCGGCTGACCCCTTCGACCGACTTCCCCAGCAGCTCGTCCCGGCCTTCCCGGATCCCCACGAGGGATCCGGGACGCCGGTACCGCCGGCCGGATGCCTCGGGCCAACGGGTAGGACGCTCCTGCCAACGGGTAGAACGCTCGGGCGGGAAGGTAGAGGCCGCCCTCCAGAAGGTAGAGCTTCCCAGCGAGAAGGTGGAGGACCTCTACCCACCGGGTGTGACGATCCGGGAGCCCGGTGCGACCCTCCGGGAATCCGGTGCGAACCTCTGGAAGTCCGGTGCGGCGATCCGGGAGTCCGGTGCGGCGATCCGGACCCGCGGCATGCCGATCCGGACTCTAGGTAGGACGGTCCCGACCTCCGGTAGGACGGTCCGGAGATCCGGTGCGGCGGTTCCCGGCTCAGGAACGGACGGGAAAATCTACAGGCCGCCGTCCGCTACCCACTGGATCGCCTTCTCCAGCAGCTCGTCGCGGCCTGCGGCCTTTCCTACGACCGGTCCCGGTGCAACGCCGCCGCGATCCCCACCGCGAACAGGATCGCCCACACCGGCCACGGACCCCTGGCGCCGGCGAGGATCGCTCCGGCCACCATGCAGAAGCCGCCGAAGAGGGTGCCGCGCAGGCCGGCGAGGGGATTCGACGGGGAGCGGCGGGTGGCCTGCTCCAGCAGGCGCAGCCCTTCCGTGATCAGGCTCGGGGCCTTGGCCACCGCTTCCAGGACCTCGGGCCCCGCCCGCAGCACCTGCTTCAGCAGGTTCTGCGGGCTGAACTGCCCACGGAAGATGGCCGTTGGCGTGCTCGCGCGAGACCGCCGCCACGTCGAGCCCGGGCTTGAGGATCTGGCCCACGCCCTCGAAGGTGACCAGGGCCTTGACCATCAGCACCATCTCGACCGGGAAGTAGAGCCGGTGCTGGGCGCCCAGGTTCACCGAGCGCATGATGAGCTGGCGCCAGGGAGAAGTCCTTGAAGCTGGAAGCGCGGTTCCAGCGCAGCAGGATCTCCGTGACCTCGCGGCGGAACCCCGCGGGGTCCGCGCCCGGCCCCGGCTGGCGCGATGGCCGCGAGATAGCGCGCCGCGCCCTCGGCGTCGCCCATCACCAGCGTGTAGTAGTAGTAGAGGAACGTCCGCCGCAGGTCGCTCGTCGAAGCGCCCGACCATGCCCAGGTCGATGAACCCGAGCTTCGGCCCGGGGAGGATCAGCAGGTTGCCCGGGTGCAGGTCGGCGTGGAAGAAGCCGTCCTGGAAGAGCATGCGGATGATGCTCGCGGCGCCCAGGTCCACCAGGCGGTCGCGCTCTTCGTCGGTGAGGCTCTGGGTCTCCGGCGCGCCCGGCTTGTAGCCCTTGAGGAACTCCATGCAGAGCACGCCGCATGCCGCTGTACTGGCGGTAGATGCGCGGGAAGACCACGCCGGGCAGGTCGTGGAAGTTGGCGGCGAAGGTCTCGGCGTTGTCCGCCTCGCGCCGCAGGTCCACCTCGCGGCGGGTGTACTCCACGAACTCCTCGATCAGCTGCCTGGGCCGGTACTGCGGCAGGATCACCTGCAGCATCAGCCCCAGGATGCGCAGCAGGATGGCGTCCCGGTTCAGCGTCTCGCGGATGCCCGGCTTGACCACCTTGAGGATGACCTAGTCCCCTTCGAGCGGTGGTGGCGCGGTGGATCTGCGCGATCGAGGCCGAGCCGAGTGGGGATCGGGATCGATCCAGGAGTACATCTCCGCCACCGGCCGCTTGACGTCCGCCTCGATGAGCTTGAGGTAGCGGTCGAAGGGGACCACCGGCAGGCGGTCGAGCAGGTTCTTGAGCTCGTCGGTGACGGACGCCGGCAGGATGTCCTGGCGCAGAGCGAGCACCTGGCCGAGCTTGATGTAGGTGGGGCCGAGGATCTCCAGCCGCCGCCGGAGCTGGACCGGGAACGGCCGGTCGACGATGGTCCGGTCGAGGAACGGCCGCACCAGGAAGGCGAGCAGCCGCTCGAGAGAGAAGAGCAGCCGGAACCGCCGTCCCGTGCCGAACGCCGCGCCGTCCCGGGCGTGGGCCACCAGGGCGCCGAAGCCAGGGCGATCAGATGGCGCTGGGTGGTGAAGAAGCGGCGGACGAGCCCATGGGGAGGCTCGTCCGGGAGCATCTCGAAGCCGGGGATCGGGTCCTTCGACGGCGGCGCCGCCGGCACGGGGGCCAGGGCCGCCGGAGGAGGGGAGGCTGGAACGTCGGCGTCGTCGTCGGCTACGCGCGGTTCAGCCATACATGGGAGTCTACTCTACGGAGCCCTCACCACCCCGGCCCTCCTCTCCCGACCCCTCCCTCCCGCGCCACACCGGGAGAGGAGGGAGAGGTTAGCCAAGGGACAGCAAGGACACCAAGGACAGTGCCTGCATGCGTCCTTGCTTTCCCTGGTGTCCTTTTTGTCCTTTCCCCTCTCTCCCGGTGTGGGTGGGAGGGAGGGGTCGGGAGAGAGGGGGTAGGGGGAGTGAGGGCCTACCGGTTCCGCCCGTACTGCTCGTGGCTGGACACCCAGTCGAGCGACGAGATCGCCGAGGCCAGCGAGATCTCGCCCGCCAGCACCACGCCGGCCACGATCTCGGCGAGCTTCTTGACCTTGCCCTTGCCGACGCAGCCGAGGATCTCCAGGCACTCGCGCTGGGTCGCCAGGCCCGTGCCGCCGCCGTGGGTGGCCACGATCAGCGACGGGATGGTGATCGAGATGTAGAGGTCCTTCTCCGGCGTCACCTCGGTGTAGACGATGCCCGCCGAGGACTCCGCGACGTTGGCCACGTCCTGGCCGGTGGCGATGAACATGGCCGTGATGCCGTTGGGCGAGTGGCAGCCGTTGTTGTTGGCGCCCGAGATGAAGGCGCCGACGTTGGCGATGCCGGCGTGGTAGTGGAGCGTCTCGGGCTCGACCCGCATGTGCTGGATCAGCACGTCGCGCGGGATCGTCGCCTCGGCCGTCACCCGCTTGCCGCGGGTGCGCATGACGTTGATCTGCGACGACTTCTTGTCGGTGGCGAAGTTCGACTCCAGGTAGAAGTGGCGGATCTTGTCGTGGTTCTCCAGGATCCACGAGCAGGCGGCGAAGGTGGCGCGGCCGACCATGTTCTGGCCGGCGGCGTCGCCGGTGGTGTAGTTGAAGCGCAGGAAGACCAACTTGTTCGACAGGTAGCGGTCGATGTAGGTCAGCTTGGCGACGCTGGAGGTGGCCTCGGCCTCCTCGCGGATCTTCGTCCAGGTTCGTCGTCCACCCAGCTCACGAAGTCGCGGCCGTCGCGGGCGTTGTCGAAGACGAACACCGGCGCGCGCTGCATGCTGTCGCCGACCACCGTGCAGGTGACGCCGCCCGAGAGGTTGAGCACCTTCATGCCGCGGTTGTAGGAGGCGACCAGGGTGCCCTCGGTGGTGGCCAGCGGGATCAGGAACTCGCCCTGGGCGTGCTCGCCGTTGATCTTGAGCGGGCCGGCGAAGCCGATGGGGACCTGGGCGACGCCGGTGAAGTTCTCGATGTTGCCCTGGGTGACGGCGGGGTCGAACGAGAACTTGTCGATGTGCTGGAGCTTGTACGCCGGTGTACTCCTCGACGAACGTCTGGCGCGCGCTTGACGATCTCCGGCGTGTAGTCGTTCTCCTTGTCGTGGGGGACGGTGGTGCGCTTGACCTTCTCGGCGATGGCGTCCTTGACCTTGAAGGAGAGCGAGCCGAACGGGCTCGGCCTCGAAGGCGATGGCGATCTCGTGCTGGCCCTTTTCGAGCTGCTCGGTCTGGGCGTGGATGTTGACCACCTTGGCCAGGGGGAAGGCGAGGGCCGATGGTGGGGCTGACCGCGGCGCCGGCGACCCGGTCGCCGCCGAGGTCCAGGGTCAAGCGGTCGAGGGGGACCGGCCGGCCGTCGATCCGCACCTCGCTCGAGCCGCGTCAGCGTGGCGTTGCTCAGCCGGTTCTTGAGGCTGAAGCGGACGCCGTCCTCGACGTTCTCCAGGCTGCCCAACGTGTACATCTGCTTGAGGATGAGACCGGGTATTTTCATGGGATCACCTCACCAGAGATCTTTCTTGAGGACCGGAGTCTATCCTGGAGGGGGAGAGCTTGTCCCCCCCGCCCATCCTGTCGGCACCCTTCAATGTGGAAGCGGGAGTCTTTCGAAAGGAGTCTCAAGCATGAAGAAGAAGCTCGCGTTCCTGCTCGTCGCCCTGGCCGCAACAGCCGGCGCCTACCTCTCGGCTGCTCCGGCGGAGGCGGCCCCGCCCGCCTGCACCAGGATCTGCTGCCCCGGCGGCACGCCCTGCGTCACCTGCTGCCCCGGCAAACCCTGCCCGAGACTGGCCTGTCCGTAAAGAAAGGAGAAACCATCATGAAAAAGAAACTGATCCTGTTGGGGCTGGCTCTGGCGGCCACCGCCGGACTCGAGGCCGGATTCTTCTCGCCCGCCGCGCAGGCGCAGGCGAGCGGCTGCTGGCAGGTGGAGTGCAACACCTGCTGCAAGACGAAGGGTGGACCTGCGATCTGTACCGAGCGTGCCTGCGTCTGATTCCATAGGAGAAAACCGAATGAAGAAGAAGCTCCTGATGTTGACCCTGGCCCTGGCCGCCGCGGCCGCCGCGTCGGTCGCCGTTCCCACCGCCGAGGCCGCTTGCAAGAAGATCTGCTGTTGGACCGAGACGGGTCCGGTATGCGTGACCTGCTGCCAGGCGCCCTGCCCGACGATCGTCTGCCCTCCGTAGCCCGCGGAGCCCGGGAAGATCGCCATCTTCCCGGGCCTCCCTTGCCCCCCGTGTCACGCTAAGGTATCCTGAGACACCTGCTCTAGTAAGACGAATTTTTAAGAGTCTTCTGTGAGGCGCGGTGCGTCCTCCGGAGGGGAGACTCTACTCGGAGGGATCGGTTGACTCTTTTTCCTGTCCTGTTCTCCGTCTACTGGTGCTCGGTGCTGATGTGGTGCCTGCTGGCGTCGCGGCTGTGCGACGCCCTGAGCCGGCGCCATCCCCTTCTCTACGCCGCCCTGGGGCGGCCGGCTCTCACCGGCAGCGACCTGCGGGGAGACCTGGCGCTGATGCGCTTCCTCTTCGGCGGGCGCGACCGGTCCCTGGGGGACCGGTCCGTGGCCGTGCTGTGCGGCACGCTCCGCGTGCTGCTCTGCGTGTACGTCCTCTTCTTCCTGGCTCTGCCCGGGCTGCTGCTGAATTAGGAGACCGCTTCCATGATCGGCGCGATCGGCGCCGCCGCCACCGCCGCCCGCGCCTGAACCGGCAGGCGCCGCAGCCCTTCCACGGGATCTTTCGGCGGGATGTGGCTCATGGCGTGCTCGGCCATGGCGGTGATGGTCAGGCTGGGATTCACGCCCAGGTTGGCGGGGATCATCGAGCCGTCCACCACGTAGAGGCCCTCGTAGCCGAAAACCCGGTTGCGCCAGTCGATCACCCCTTCGGCGGAGGTGGACGCCATGGCGGCGCCGCCCAGGATGTGGGCCGTGGTGGGGATGTTCAGCACCACCTCGTTGATCGAGCTGGAAGGAAAGGCGTCGGTCCGCCCGGCGACGAACCGCGCCGCCTGATTGGCCACGGGGATGTAGGCCGGGATCGGCGGCTCGCCCGGAGCCCGCTGGCTGGTCAGCCCCTTGGCGAAAGGCCAGAACCAGCGCCGCGAGCGCACCAGGCGGATGGAATTCTCCAGGTTCTGCATCACCAGCACGATGTTCGACCGCCGCGCCCAGCCCACGGGGTTGAAGGTGCGCAGGAAGTCGACGGGGTGGCGCAGGCAGGCCCCCAGCCACTTGAGGGGCCGGGTCAGACGGGTGCCGCCGTCCACCAGCAGGGTCCCCAGGAAGCTCATCACGTCCGAGCCCTTGGGATAGCGGACGATCTCGACGCAGGTGTCCGGGTCGGGATGGAAGCTGCTGGCGATGGCGATGCCGCGGGAGTAGTCCTCCGCGTCCGAGCGGGAGGTGGCGCCGCAGATCACCTCGCTGTTGGTCCGCACGTAGGAGCCAAGGGCGGGGGAGAGGCGGGGGAGCAGGCCCGCGTCGCGGCACTTGAGGAGCAGGTTGACCGTGCCCAGCGCGCCGGCCGCGAGCACCACGCCGCGGGCTCGGATCGTGCGCCGGCGCCGGAAGAGCTTGCGGGTGGAGCTGCGGACGTCGAGGAGCCAGCCGCCCTGGCCGTCCTCCCGCACGCCGGTGACCCGGGTCTCGGGGAGGACCTCGGCGCCGAGCTTCTCGGCGAACCAGAGATAGTTCTTGTCCAGCGTGTTCTTGGCGTTGTGCCGGCATCCCACCATGCAGCCGCCGCAGTAGGTGCAGGTGGAGCGCTCCGGGCCCTCGCCGCCGAAGTAGGGGTCGCCCACCTTCTCGCCCGCCCGGTCGCCGAAGAGGACGCCGACCTCGGTGGGGCGGAAGGTGTCCTCCCGGCCGATGCTGCGGGCGAAGTCCTGGAGCACCAGGTCGCCCGGCCACAGGCGGGGATTGACGGTGACGCCCAGCATCCGCTTCGCCGTCTGGTAATGGGGGAGCAGGGTGTGTTTCCAGTCGAGCCCCCGCGGCCAGGTCCCCCGCTGGAAGGCTTCGTCGCCGGGCACCAGGTGGGTGTTGGCGTAGACCAGGGAGCCGCCGCCCACACCCGCGCCCGAGAGCACCAGCACGTCGCGGAGCAGGGTCAGGCGCTGGATGCCGTAGCAGAAGAGGGCGGGGAGCCAGAGGAACTTCCGGACGCTCCAGTTGGTCTTCGGGAAGTCCTCGGTCCGCCAGCGTTTGCCGGCCTCGACGACCAGCACCTTGTAGCCCTTCTCGGAAAGCCGCAGCGCCGAGACGCTGCCGCCGAATCCCGAGCCCACGATGACGTAGTCGTACCTGCTGCCTGCTTCTGCCATGGTCTTTGCCGCTCCGAGACGTATTTTACGTCAAGTCGCGGCAAAGAGCACGAGGAGTCTGAAAAAAGAGCGGGTCCGGCCCCACGTGGAAGAGGCCGGCCCGCGAGGGGACTTGGTCTCAGCCTCCCTCCTCAGTAGTATCGCTACTGTTCATAAGCCGTGCCAACCTGATACGATGCGCCTCCGCGCTTCAGGAGCTTCGACCCAGGAGGGAACATCAAGGTGCCGGATTTCCAGCAGTACATCGGCGTGCGCTATTCGGGTCGCAAGGACCCAGGCGACCCCATCTCCAACATCAAGGTCTACACGGCGGTCGAGGACCACGAGCCGTTCCAGGAGCGCAATGCCGGTCATCCCTCCGGGCGCTGGAGCCGGCGCGACCTGGCCGAGTGGCTGCTGGGGCAGATCACCGGCGGCGAGCCGGTGATCGTGGCCCTCGACCACGCCTTCTCGTTCCCGCAGACCTACATGGACCGGCACGACCTGAAGAGCTGGCCGGCGTTCCTCGAGGACTTCGAGGAGAACTGGCCCACCCACCGCTTCGCCGTCCGCGAGCTGCTGCCGGGCAATCCCCGCAGCGGCGATCCGGACGAGCACCGCCTCACCGGCCAGTGGACGGCTTTCCCCAAGAGCGTCTTCCAGTGGGACATCCAGGACAGCCTGGCCAAGGCCACGCACGCCGGCCTGCCCTGGATCGACTACCTCCGCCGGGCGAGAGACCGCGCCCATTTCTGGCCCTTCGACGGCTGGGAGGTGAAGAAGGGGAAGTCGGTGCTCGCGGAGGCGCGTCCCGCCCGCCTGCGGCACCGCTACCGCAAGGACGGCTTGAGCCAGCAGGAGCAGGACGCCTACGGCATCTGCGCCTGGCTCCAGGAGAGGGACCAGCTCGGCCTCCTGCGCGCCTACTTCACGCCGCCGCTCTCGAAGGAGGAGAAAGAGCGGGCGGAGCTGGAGGGTTGGATCCTGGGAGTGGCGTAGCGGTTGGGAATACTGCCGCACCAATCTCGATTTCAACAGGCGCCATGGAGAGCGCCGGCATAACGAACCCGCGATCGATCTGCGTCTACAGCTCGTCGAGCGACATCGTCGATTCCGCCTATTTCGAGGCCGCCACCGCGCTCGGTGCGGCGATCGGCCGGCGGGGCGACAGGCTCGTCTTCGGCGGCGGCAACACGGGCCTGATGGGCGTCGTCGCCCAGGCCGTCAAGGATCACGGCGGGGAAGTCGTCGCGGTCATTCCGGAGGTCATGCGCGGCACGCCCTACGTGTTCGATCGCGCGGACGAGATCGTGGCGACGAAGGATCTGCGCGCGCGGAAGGCGGAGATGGAAACGCGGGCCGACGCCTTCGTGGCCCTTCCCGGCGGGCTCGGTACGCTCGATGAGCTGATCGAGGTTCTGGCGGCCAAGCAGTTGCAGTTCCATCAGAAGCCGATCGTGCTCCTGAATTGCAAGGGTTTCTACGAGCCGCTGGCGGTCCTCTTCGAGCACCTCTTCCGAGAGCGCTTCGCGAGCGAGGAGCACCACCGGCATCTCTATCACCTGGCCTGTGATATCGAAGAGACTCTCTCCTACATCGATGCCTATGCGCCGCGGCCTTTCCCGATCAAATGGTTTTGAAAAAGATCCGTTTCGTCACCGGGAACCGCGATAAGGCGAAGGTCCTCGCGGAGCGGCTCGCCGCGATCGGCCTGGAGGTGGAGCGCGTCGATCTGCCGCTGGTCGAGCCCCAGGCGGACAGCGTCGAGGCCGTCGCGCGGGCCAAGGGGCAACAGGCTTTCTCGGCGATCGGAGGGCCGCTCGTCGTGGAGGACGGCGGCTTTTGCGTCGACGCTCTCCGCGGCTTCCCCGGGCCTTACACGAAGTATGTGATCGAAACCCTCGGCGCGGAGGGCCTCCTGCGTCTCGCCGCGCCCCTGTCCGACAGGTCCTGTCGCTTCGTCAGTGCCCTGGTCTATATGGACACGGCGGGCGCGGCGCGGGTATTCACCGACGATCGAGGCGCGGGGACGCTGGCGCTGGAGAGCGACGCGACGCCCTGCGACGACGCGTGGTCGGATCTCTGGCGAGTCTTCATCCCGGCCGGCGCCTCCCGGCCGCTCTCCGCTCTGCCCGCGGCCGAGCGCGAGGCGCTCTGGGAGCTCTGGCGGTCTCATTCGGTCTATACGCAGCTCGCGGCATGGTTGTCCCACCAGGAATAATCGACCAACAGATCCGCTTAGGGAGGATTCTCAAGGATCGCGTTGTGGTGGACAAAGCAACGCGAAGGAGTGACGAGTCATGCACAATAATAATGAACCCTCAGAGTCACATCCCAATCAGTTCAAGGGCCTGTTCGAGCACCTGAGCCGCTCGTACGCCCCGCTGATCGAGGAGGCGCGGCGAGAGCTCCGCGCGTTGCCGGTCCCGGACGTCGTCCGGCAGAACTACGAGTTCGTCATCGACCGCCCCCAGCCGTCGTTCATCCTGTTGCCGCTCATGTACCTGTCCCTGGCCGACCACCTCGGAGGCATCACCGCGAGGCATCGGCAGAATCTCCCGTGGCAGATGCTCGCCATGGAGATCATGGCGATCTACGACGACACCATCGATCACACGCCATTCCGTTCCGGCCTTCCGACCTACCAGGCGCGGTACGGCCCGGCATCCGCGGCCGCATTCGGCGGGTTCCTTTATAGCGTGCTGGTCGAGAAGACCGCCGCCTGCGCACCCGAGCTGCTGCCGCTCTTGACCGAGACGTTCGGAACGCTCTGTTCACTGGAGGTGTGGGAGCATCAGTCGAGATGCCCGGACATATCGATCCCATCCTTCGCCGCGTGGACCCGGCGTCGCAACACCATGGCCATACAGGTTTACTCGTATTCGCTCGACAGCGCGTTGCTGCTCCACGGCGCCGAGCGGCTGCCCTGGGAGGCGCTGGTGCGCCTCGGAGACGTCGGACAGGACGTCGACGACCTCGTCAACATCGTGGAGGAGCGTGAGAAGAACGGTGAGAACGACGATCTCAAGATGGGGATCCCGACCTATCCGCTTCTCGCCACGCTGGAGGCCGAGCCGGCCGCCAGGGAATTGATCGAGGAGGTCTGGCGCGCGGACTTCCACGAGGACGATCAGGCACGGTCCGTGTACCGCGCTCTCGTCGATCTGATCCTACGCCGCGGCGTGAAGCCCACGATCGACAAAATGATCACGGACGCCGAGGTTTCCGTGGCCGCGACGCCACCGCATCTCCGGCCGTGCATGATGGCGTTCAATTTCGCCTTTCTGAATCGCCTTCGTTACCTCGATCCCCGCCTCAGGTTCGAGGCGCGCGCAAGTCTGCCGCAGCCGGACGGCCGCTGGAGCGCTGAGGCTCCGACGACCGAAGAGGCTCACCTGGACGTTGAGGCGGAGGTCGTGCATACCGGCAGGTGACCCGGCGTTGCTCGTGGAGGCGGGGAAAGAGGAGGAACAGGCGAAGCTGGAGGAGTGGATTCTAGGGGTGGCGCGAGGAAATTATTCCAGAATTCGAAAAAAATTCAGATCGCCTGATTCTTAATCTATAATCCGGGCCATGAACCGTGGCCCTTGGCTTCCTCTCCTCGATGGCGATCTCGCCCGGCAGGCCCGGGAGGCGGTCGAGGAGATCGCCGAGGATCTGCGGCGGGAGCCGTCCCGCGATGCCTCGCTCGCGGAGGGGCTCGCCGGGCAGGCGGTGTTCTTCGCCTATCTCGCGCGTTTCAGCGGGGAGGAGGAACATCTCGGCCTGTCCGAGCGCCTCCTCGACGAGGCGACCGACGCTCTGGTGACGGTGCCGATGCATGCCGGGCTCTACAGCGGATTCCCCGGCATCGCGTGGGCGGAACAGCACCTCGCGGGCTTCCTGGGCTTCGCGGACGATCCCGAGGACGATGCCGGCCGGGAAATCGACGAGGCGGTCCTGGAGACCCTCGACCAGTCGCCTTGGCCCGAGAGCTTCGACCTGGTCCGCGGGGTGACGGGGATCGGCGTCTATGCCCTGGAGCGGCTCCCCCGGCCTCTGGCCAAGGCTTGCCTCGAAAGAGTGGTCGCCCACCTGATGGACCTCGCCGAGGAGACGATCGACGGGGTGACGTGGTTCACGCCTCCGGATCAACTCGGTCCCTGGGCTTTGTCGACCTGCCCGAACGGCCGCTACGACCTGGGCGCGGCTCATGGAACGCCCGCCGCCATCGCGCTGCTCGCCGAGGCCGGCCGGCTCGGGATGCTCGACGCCGCTGGAACCTCCCGGCTTGAAGGGGCGGTCCGCTGGCTCCTGGCCCGGAAGGATGAACTGGGCGGCGCTTCCTGCTTCGCCTCCTGGGTCGCTCCGGGAGCCCCACCGATCTCCGCCCGCCTCGCCTGGTGCTACGGCGACGCGGGGATCGCCGCCGTCCTCCTTCATGCGGCTCGCACGGCGGGCCGGAAGGACTGGGAGGAGGAGGCTCTGGCCATCGCCGGCCGCGCCGCGGCGCGGCCGCGCGAGACCTCGGGGGTCGTGGACGCCGGGCTCTGCCATGGCGCCTTCGGGCTGGCCCATCTCTTCAACCGCATCCACCAGGCCACCCGCGAGGACCGCTTCGCCGGACCGGCCAGGCTCTGGTACGAGATCGGGCTCCGTCACCTGAGGCGCCCCGGCGAGGGGATCGGCGGCTTCCCAGTTTCGCGGCGTGAGCCGGACGGGACCTACACCTGGCAGCGGGACGGCGGCTTCCTCGTGGGCTCCGCCGGTGTCGGCTTGGCGCTGCTGGCGGCCATCTCGGACCAGGAACCCCTCTGGGACCGGCTGCTGCTGACCGCGGTCCCTCCTCGATCCCCTGTTATGAAATATATTGACAATATCGGCCCATAGGTTCAATCTATATTCATAACAAGGAGGTTTGCGATGAAGAAAGATCGAAAGAAGCTAGGTTTGAGCCGGGAAACCCTTCGCCACCTGACCGGGGGTGAGCTTCGGCGCGCGCACGGCGGCCTCGGCGAAACCACTGTGAGGTGTGTGGAAGCCAGCGAGTGCCAGTGTGTCTCGGAGGGCGGCGGCTGCGTGACCACGACCGAGACCTGTCCCAGCGGTGGCGCCATGACCACCCAGCTGTGCGCGGGCGGCTCCTACTGCTGAGTCTCACCGGTGAATCCCTCGCCGGGGCCGCGGTGTGCGGTCCCGGCGCCCCTCCTCAGGAATACCTTGGCAACAACCTCTGTTGCCGGCTGATCATGCGGAAACCGATCGCGGGCATCCATCACGTCACCGCCCTGGCGAGCGATCCCCAGGCGAACGTCGATTTCTATACGGGCGTCCTCGGGCTGCGGCTCGTCAAGAAGACGGTGAACTTCGACGATCCCGGCACCTATCACCTCTACTACGGCGACGAGGTGGGGCACCCGGGCACCATCATGACCTTCTTCCCCTGGCCGATGGCCCGCCGGGGCGTGCAGGGAGCGGGGCAGGCGACGGTGACGTCGTTCTCCGTGCCGCAGGGCTCCCTCGGATACTGGACGGAGCGCCTGAACAGTCTGGGCGTCGCCTTCGAGGACCCGAAGCCGCGCCTGGACGAGGAGGTGCTGACGCTCCTCGATCCGGACGGCCTGCGGCTGGAGCTGGTGGCCCGCGCCGAGGTGGACGGCCGGCCGGTATGGGACGGCGGCGGGGTGCCGGTGGAGCACGCGGTGCGCGGCTTCGAGGGGGTGACGCTCACGGAGTGGAACCCGGAGGTGACGCTGCGCGTGCTCATGGAGACCCTGGGCTTCCGGCGGGTGGCGGAGGAGAGGGACCGCATCCGGCTGGAGACGGGGAGCGGCGGGCACGGCGCGCGGGTGGACGTGCTGGCGTCACCCACGGCTCCCCGGGGGCACATCTCGGCGGGCACGGTGCACCACGTGGCGTGGCGGGCCGCCGACGAGGCGGACCAGGCCGCCTGGCGCGAGGCCGTGGCCGAGTCCGGGCTCTACGTGACGCCCGTCCTCGACCGGCAGTACTTCCAGTCGATCTACTTCCGCGAGCCGGGCGGCGTGCTCTTCGAGATCGCGACCGATCCGCCGGGCTTCACCCGCGACGAGCCGGTGGCGAGCCTGGGCTCGGGGCTCAAGCTGCCGCCATGGCTGGAGACCAGCCGCGAGCGCATCGAGGCGGTGCTGCCGCCGATCGAGGTGCGGGAGCCGGCCCCGGCGACCCCGGCGGGAGGCGTGTCATGACCGGTCCGCATCAGGGCCTGCCCCTGGCGACCGCCGGACGGACGGTCGACCGGGCGTCCGCGGCCATGGTGATGGTCCACGGCCGCGGGGCCACGGCGGAGAGCATCCTCGAGCTGCGGCACGAGCTCGACCGCCCGGACCTCGCCTACGTGGCCCCGCAGGCGGCGAATTACACCTGGTATCCGTACAGCTTCATGGCGCCCCTGGAGAAGAACGAGCCGGGCCTCTCCTCGGCGCTGGCCCGGCTCGGCGAGGTGGTGGAGTGGTTGGAATCCCAGGACATCGCCGCCGAGAGGATCGTCCTCCTGGGGTTCTCCCAGGGGGCCTGCCTCTCGTTGGAATTCGCGGCCCGCAACGCCCGGCGCTACGGCGGGGTCGTCGGTCTCTCCGGCGGGCTGATCGGCCCGCCGGGGACTCCCCGGGACTATCCGGGCTCGCTCGCGGGCACGCCGGTTTTCCTGGGGTGCAGCGACCGCGATCCGCACATCCCGCGCGAGCGGGTGGACGAGAGCGCGGAGGTGCTGCGGAGGATGGGCGGGGAGGTGACCGAACGGATCTATCCGAACATGGGCCACACCGTGAACCAGGACGAGCTGGAGCACGTGCGGTCGCTGCTGGCGGGGTTGCCTGCGCAGTAAGGGGAAAAGGCCTGGGAGCGCCGGCGAGGGCCGGCGCTCCCGGGAAGCTCTACGGCGTTCCCGCCTTCTTCTCCTCCGCCGGCCGGTTCTTCACGTAGGTCTCCAGCCAGTTGTAGTTCTCCCACAGGGCGTGCAGCACGGACTCCCTGCCGCGGTAGCCGTGGCTCTCCAGCGGCAGCATCACCAGCCTCGCCATGGCCCCCTTGCCCTTGAGGGCGTTGAAGAACCGTTCGCTCTGGATGGGATCGGTCCCCGAGTTGTTGTCGGCCTGGCCGTGGATCAGGAGGAGCGGCTCGTTGATCTTGTCCGCGTACATGAAGGGGGACATCTTGATGTAGGTCTCGGCGGCCTTCCAGAGGTCCCGCTCCTCGGCCTGGAAGCCGAAGGGGGTGAGGGTGCGGTTGTAGGCGCCGCTCTGGGCGATGCCCGCCGCGAAGAGGTCCGAGTGGGCCAGCAGGTTGGCGGTGGTGAAGGCGCCGTAGGAGTGGCCGCCGATGGCGATGCGGCGCCGGTCGCCGACGCCGCGGCGGACCACCTCGTCCACCGCCGCCTGGGCCGAGGCCACGAGTTGGTCCACGTAGGAGTCGTTCGGCTCCTTATCCCCCTCGCCGACGATCGGCAGGCTGGGGTTGTCGAGCACCGCGTAGCCCAGGGTGAGCCAGACCAGGGGCGAGCCGTTGCCGGCGCGGTCGAAGAAGTAGGGCGAGGTGTTGACCTGGCCCGCCGCGTCGGCCGTCTTGAACTCCTGCGGATAGACCCAGAAGAGCATGGGCAGCGGCCCCTGGGAAGGCTTCCAGCCCGCCGGCGTGTAGAGGGTGGCGGTGAGCTGCACGCCGTCGGCGCGCTTATAGCGGATCAGCTCCTTCTGGATCCCCTTGAGCTGCGGCGTGGGGTGGGGGATGCGGGTGACCGCGGTGAGCTGGCCGCTCTTCAGGTCGCGGACGTAGAAGTTCGCCGGCTCGTCCACCGACTCCCGGCTGAGCAGGAGCCTGCGGCCCTCGGCGTCCAGCAGGTCGACGGGGTGCTCGTAGTACGGCGCGGCCGAGTGGAAGAGCCGGCGGGTCTTGCGGGTGGTCAGGTCGAAGGCGTCGAGGAACGGGCGGTCGCCCTCGGGCGAGGCGCCTTCGCCGGCCAGGAAGATCGTCCTGCCGCCGTCCGCCTTGCGCAGCACCGGACGCCCCCAGGCGTTGGTGACCGTCAGCGGGAATCCGGGATCGCTGTAGCGGTCCTCGAAAGAGCGGTCGACCAGAAGCTCGGGCTTGCCGCCCCCCGGCCGGATCAGCCAGGTCCGGGTCTTGCGGGTCTTCCACCAGAACTCGTCTACCAGCGCCAGGCCGCCCTCTCCCCAGGAAACACCGCTGGAGCGGAAGGCCAGGGTTGCGAAGGTCGCGGGCTCGCCCTGGAAGGGGGCGGCATGGAGGACGACGCGGTCGCGCTCGGCGGCTTCGCGGGTGGCGTCGCCGTCGTCCAGCGCCTCGGCCCAGACGAGCGTCGCCGGAGCGTCGTCCCGCCACGAGACTCCGCGCGGTCCGCGGGGCACGCTGTCGAAGGCGTTGGTCATGTCCTCCTGGAGGGCGAGGTCGGCCACGGTGTGGACGGTCTTCCCGTCCAGGTCCCAGACCTCGATCCGGCGCGGGAAGCGGTCGGCCGGGAGGAGGTAGGAGAAGGGCCGGTGGAGGGTCTGCACCAGGAGGTGGCGGCCGTCCGGCGACGGTTCGATCTTCGCCACGATCCCCGGGTTGCCCAGCGGGGTCACTTTGCCGTCGAGGTCCACGCGGGCGACCTGCGAGGTCAGGTAGTGCTCGAACAGGGCCTCGTCCGCGGGGTTCTTCAGGAGGTCCTGGAAGGTGCGCGCGGGCGCGCTCTGCCTGGCGTTCTCGCGGACGATGGGACCCGTCGGGACCTGGGAGACGGACGGCTCGGAGCCGCGGCCGTCCGGGACCAGCGTCACCACCAGCGTCCGGTTGTCGCTCAGCCACAGGGGGGACATCCTGGGGGCCGTCAGGTTGAGCCGGCCCGCGAGCAGCCGCCGGGTCTGGCCCGTGGCCACGTCGGCCACCCAGAGCTCGATGCCGTCCGTCAGGGTGTTGGTGAAGGCGAAGCGGGCGCCGTCGGGAGACCAGCGGACGTTCTCGACCCGCGCTCCTTCCGGCAGCCCCGAGATCCGCGGGCCGGGCTGGCCGGAGACGCGGAGCAGCTCCATGCCCGTGAAGTAGCTGGCCCGGCTCGGACCGTTGTTCTGCGGCCGGAAGCGCAGGCCGCCCAACCGCAGCTCCCGCTCGGCCAGCTCGGAGAGGGGAGGCAGGTTGGGCCGCTGCAGCACCAGCAGCCACTCCCGCCGGGGATCGGGACGGACGGAGGGCGTGGCCGGCGCGTCGATCAGGTCCACCAGGACCTGGGGAGGAGTGCGGTAAGAGCTGTCGTCCGTCGCCGCGGCGGCGGCGCCGGCGGATAGCGCCAGAGCGATCAGCCCCAGGACGAGCAGAACGGGCCGGACCCGTGCGGAGCGAAAGAGATGCATTGCGGATCTCTCCTTTCGACTGTCTGGATTAAATCGTATACGAGCCGCAAGGGTTTTCGCCTCAGAGACATGTCCTTTTCCGCATCACCGGATGGCTCGGGATCTGCACAAAGGTCTGGGCAGGATGTAGTTGGTCACGCTGGCTCCGAAAAGGCACACCCGCCGCGAGGCGGGGCCGCAAAGCCCGGGATCTCCGTCTCCTCCTGAGATCGCCCGGTTCCCGAAGAGCCCCGAGAGAGGTTATGAAGAGCTCGAATCGGGGTTTCCAAATATCGTTTCTTCCCCTTTTTTCCCAGCGGGGTGAAAAGTTTTCGCTCCGCCCGGCTTCCCGGGTCCTAGACCGGTCAACCCACAGGAGGTACTTCATGAGATCCAAGCCCTTTGGGAGGGTGGTGTGCGTCTTCGTTATATTTCTTCTGATGACAGCGGCCGTGGCGTCGGCCACGGCTCTGGATCCCATGCTGGACATCCAGGGTCAGGGGCTGTCGATGGTCTCGGCCGGAGCGGGCCTGGAGGGCGGCCCCGCGGGCGTGACGGTGAACATCGGCGGGCCCGTGCAGGCCGCGCTGCTCTATTGGGCCGGACGCGATCGGCCCTGCCCGATGAGCGGCGATGTCTGCGTCATCCCCTTCCAGCCCTACAAGGACCAGGTCCTCCGCTTCGACGGCACGCTCGTCACCGGCACCATCATCGGCACCGAGTTCCAGCCGGTCTCCGCCAACGGCCCCATCAACAACATCGGCTTCCTGGCAGATGTCACCGCCATCGTGCAGGCGAAGGGGACGGGCCTCCAGAGCTTCTCCATCATGGACGGCGACGCCGCGAGCAACCTCTTCCGGCTGAACGGCGCCACCTTGATCGTGATCTACACCGCGCCGGGAGATACCAACCAATACCGTCTGATGCTGTTTGACGGCCTCGATTTCGCCTATGGCGACGATCCAACGCCGGGTGAGACCCGGGTCACCGCGGCGGTGACGTTCAATCACGGCGCCGTGGCCGCGGCCCGCACGGCCGAGCTCCTGATCGCCTCCGGCGATGGCGAGCTCGGCCGGCCGGACCGCATCGCGATCAGCAACCATCCGAGCCTGGTCGGCACACTGGACGGCTCCGCCGGGGACGCGTGGGACCACGACGTCATCGCCGTCAACATCCCCGGCGGAACAGGCTCGACCACCGCGCGGCTCTTCTCCGAGCCGGCGGGCCAGAACCCCGATTCCCTGCTGTGGGAGGTCGCGGCCCTGCGCGTGATCCTGCCGCAGACGCCCCCGCCGCCCCCCCCGCCACCGCTGCCGGCCGGCGACGAGGGGTGCACGCCGGGCTACTGGAAGAACCATACCGGCTCCTGGGCGGGGAGCGGCTACTCGCCGGGCCAGACCGCGGGGAGCGTCTTCAGCCTGGGCGGCTTCCCGTCCCTGGCCAGCCAGACCCTGCTGCAGACGCTGCAGGGCGGCGGCGGTCCCGGTACGACCGGCGCGGCCAAGGTCCTGCTCCGCGCGGCCGTGGCGGCCCTGCTGAACGCGGCCCACGCGGGCGTCGACTACCCGCGCACCACGACCGCGATCATTGCGGACGTCAACGCGGCCCTCGCCAGCAACAACCGGAACACCATGCTGGCGCTCGCGGCCGCGCTGGACGACGGCAACAACCTCGGCTGCCCGCTGAGCTGAGCTTCCCTGGCCCTCACCACCTCGCGGGAGGGGTGAGGGCAATCTGTTATCGTTGCCTTGTGAACGGCCGCGACCGGGTTCTCTGGGTCGGCGCCGATGAGCGGGACGCCCGTGTCCGCGCTCTGCGGTGCGTCTGCGAAGTCGAACGGGCGGAGGGACCCGAAGCCGCGCTGCGAGCCATCCGCGAGAGCCCGCCCGACGCCTTGATCGTGCGCGTGGAGGAGGGCGGCCTCGATCTCCTGCGCGAAATCCAGGGCGATCCCCGCATCCGCGGCCTTCCCGTCCTCCTGATCGGTGGTCCCGGCGTCGAGGACCTCTGTCTGGAAGGCCTCGAAGCCGGGGCACGCGACTACCTGATCGAGCCCTTTCCATCGCGGGCGCTGGCCGCGCGGCTGACCGCCAGGATGCGCGAGACGCGCGCCGTGCAAGAGGCCGGCGACCGCGAGCGCGAGCTGCTGGCCGAGGCCCAGATGGCCTCTGAAGCCCTGGGCCGCAGCGAGGAGAGGTTCCACGCCTTCCTGCGCAACAGCCCGGTCGCGAGCTGGATCACCGACGAGGAAGGCCGCGTCCTTTTTCTCAGCGAGCCCTACACCCGCATGTTCGGCATCCGCCGCGAGGACGCGCTGGAAAAGTCGGTCTTCGAGATCTATCCGGCGGTCTACGCTCAGACCTTCTACGACAACATCCGCGCGGTGGCGGAGACGGAGGGCTCGCTCTCCTCCGTCGAAGCCGCGCCGCGGCCCGACGGCGGCGAGGGGTACTTCCTGGTCCATATGTTCCCCGTCGGAGACCAGAGCGGCAGGCTCCTGGTGGGCGGAGTGGCGGCCGACATCACCGAGATGAAGCGGGCGGAGCAGGCCCTGCGGCAGAGCGAGGAGCGCTTCCGCCTGGCCACCGAGGCGATCAGCGGCATGATCTACGACTGGTCGCTGGAGACCCACCGGGTCCAGCGCTCCCAGGGGCTGCTCGGGCTGCTCGGCTACTGGCCGGAGGAGGTCGCCGACGATGTGGACTGGTGGGCGCGGCAGGTGCACCCGGACGACCGCGAACGGGTCCACCGCGAGGTCTGGAGCGCCATCGAGAACGGCAGCGCCTCCTTCAGCGTCGAGTACCGGGTGCTGCACCGCGACGGGCGTTACATCTACTCCTGGGACAAGGGCCTCATCGTCCGCGATCCGGAGGGCAGGGCGACGAGGGTGGTGGGGAGCGCCATTGACATCAGCGACCGCCGGCGCGTCCAGGAAGAGCTGGAGAAGGCCCACCGCGAGGCCCAGGCCGCCAACGAGGCCAAGGACCAGTTCCTCGCCACCCTCAGCCACGAGCTGCGCACTCCCCTGACCCCGGTCCTGGCCGTCCTCTCTCGATTGGAGGCCGCTCCGGAGCTGGGGGCGCACGTCCGCGAGCTCGCCATGATCCGGCGCAACGTCGAGCTGGAGGCCCGCCTCATCGACGATCTCCTCGACCTGACGCGCATCACCCGCGGCAAGCTGGAGCTGCATCGCCAGGAGATCGACGCCCGCCGCGTGGTCGAGCACGCCGTCTCTACCACGGAGAAGGAGCTGCTCGAAAAGGGGCTGCGCCTGGACCTGCGTCTGGCGCCCGAAGACCATCGGGTCTGGGCCGACGCGCCCCGGCTGACCCAGGTCTTCTGGAACCTGCTGAGCAATGCGATCAAGTTCACGCCGCCGGGGGGGACGGTGACCGTGCGGTCGCGCATCGAGCACGGGCTCTTCGGCCCGCGGGAGCTGGCGGTCGAGGTCCAGGACACCGGCATCGGCATCGATCCGGAGGTGCTGCCGCGGGTCTTCGACGCCTTCGAGCAGACCGGCCGGCGCATCACCCGCAGGTTCGGCGGCCTCGGTCTGGGCCTGGCCGTCAGCCGGGCCATCGTCGACCTCCACGGCGGCCGGCTGACGGTGGCCAGCGAGGGATCCGGCCAGGGCTCCACCTTCACCGTCCGGCTGCCGCTGGGGGGCATCCAGGAGGAGCTCGACGAGACCGGCATCTGGTTCGCGCGGCCGCGGACCGGCCGGTCGGGCGCCGGCCCGGACCGGCCCCTGCGCATCCTCCTGGTGGAAGACCACCCCGACACGGCCGAGGCCATGGCCGACCTGCTGCGCCTGATCGGCCACGAGGTCGTGGTCGCCGGCTCCGTGGCCGCCGCCCTGGAGACCGCCGACGCGCTCCTGGGCGGGACTGGGAGCGGCGGCAGGATCGACCTGGTTGTGAGCGACCTCGGTCTCCCGGACGGCTCTGGCCAGGACCTGATGCGCGAGCTGGTGCGCCGCTACCACGTCAAGGGGATTGCCCTCTCGGGCTACGGCATGGAGGACGATATCCGCCGCAGCCACGAGGCCGGTTTCGCCCGTCACCTGACCAAGCCCGTGGACCTGGCGGCGTTGCGCGAGGCCATCCGGCAGGTGGCGGGCGGCGGCCCGTGAGCGCCCGATTGTGCATCTCCGGCAACACCCCTAGAATAGGTGGGTCCGATTTAGACCCTGGCAAGCTTCCGCAGTCGTCTTCTATGGAACCAGGAGCTGGAATGCAGCACGGCCCTTCCCCTGCTCCGGCGGGGATACGGAAAGCCCCGACCGGGATCCCCGGTCTGGACGAGATCACGGCCGGCGGCCTCCCCGCCGGCCGCCCGACGCTGATCTGCGGCAGCGCCGGCTGCGGCAAGACGCTGATGAGCATGGAGTTCCTCGTGCGCGGCGCCCTCCAATACGGCGAGCCCGGCGTCTTCATGAGCTTCGAGGAGAGGGCCGAGGACCTCGCCGAAAACGTCCGTTCCCTGGGCTTCGACCTCGACGAGCTGGTGGCGCAGGACAAGCTGGCCGTGGACTATGTCCACGTCGAGCGCAGCGAGATCGAGGAGACCGGCTCCTACGACCTCGAAGGGCTCTTCATCCGCTTGGGGTTCGCCATCGACTCCATCGGCGCCAAGCGGGTCGTCCTCGACACGCTGGAGGTCCTCTTCGGCGGCCTGGAGAACGAGGGGCTCCTGCGCGCCGAGCTGCGCCGCCTCTTCCGCTGGCTCAAGGACAAGGAGGTGACGGCGGTCATCACCGGCGAGCGCGGCGACGGCACGCTCACCCGCCACGGCTTGGAGGAGTACATCTCCGACTGCGTGATCCTCCTCGACCACCGCGTCAACGACCAACTCGCCACCCGCCGCCTGCGGGTCGTCAAATACCGGGGCAGCATCCACGGCACCAACGAATATCCGTTCCTCATCGACGAGCGGGGGATCGAGGTGCTGCCCATCACCTCCATGGGGCTGATCCACACCGCCTCCAGCGAGCGGATCTCCAGCGGCGTCCCCGGGCTCGACGACATGCTCGGCGGCGAGGGCTATTACCGGGGGAGCAGCGTCCTCGTCTCCGGCCGGGCGGGCTCCGGCAAGAGCAGCATGGCCGCCCATTTCGCGGACGCCGCCTGCCGCCGGGGCGAGCGCGTCGTCTACTTCGCCTTCGAGGAATCGATGGGGCAGGTCGTCCGCAACATGCGTTCGATCGGCATCGACCTCCAACCATGGGTCGATCAGGGGCTGCTACAGTTCCATGCCTCGCGTCCGACGGTGCACGGCCTGGAGCGGCATCTGGTCACGATGTACAAGACCCTGCGGGACTTCCAGCCCCGGGTGGTGATCGTCGATCCGATCACCAACTTCCTCTCCGTGGGAACCTCGGAAGACGTGAAGGCGATGCTGATGCGGCTCATCGACTTCCTGAAGCTGCATCACGTCACCTGCCTGTTCACCAGCCTGACCCACGGCAGCGAGCTGGAGCAGACCGACGTCGGCATCTCCTCCCTGATGGATACCTGGCTGCTGCTGCGGGAGCTGGAGTTCAGCGGCGAGCGCAACCGCACCCTCTATATCCTCAAGTCGCGGGGAATGGCCCATTCCAACCAGCTCCGGGAGATGCTGCTCACCGACGAGGGCGTCCGGCTGGTGGACGTCTATCTCGGACCCGCCGGGGCCCTCACCGGGGCGGCCCGCCTGGCCCAGGAGGCGAGCGAGGCGGCCGCCTCCATCGCGCGGCGGCAGGAGATGGAGCGGCGGCAGCGCGAGATGGGGAGGAAGCGGGAGGCCCTGGAGGCCCGGATCACCGCCCTGCGGCTGGAGTTCGAGACCGAGGAAGAGGAGATCAGGCGACAGATCGACGAGGCCCACGACCGTGAGGGGCGGTTGATAGAAGACCGCCAGGACATGGCCCGGATCCGGAAGGCGACCCCCGCCGGCCAGGAGCTCGAAACGGAGAACCTTCGTGAATGACCAGGAGACGGTCCCCGGCGAGCCTGACAGCGAGTTCTGGGACCTGAAGCTGTACGTGGCGGGCCAGACCCCGAAGTCGGTGGCCGCCCTGGCCAACCTGAAGAAGTTCTGCGAGGAGCATCTCCAGGGGAAGTACCGGATCGAGGTGGTGGACCTGGTGAAGAACCCGCAGCTCGCGCGCAACGACCAGATCCTCGCCATCCCGACGCTGGTGCGCCGGTTTCCGTCTCCCATCCGCAAGATCATCGGCGATCTGTCGAGCTCCGAACGCGTGCTCGTCGGACTGGACCTCCGGCCCAGGAATTGAAGTACCATAAGGCACAAGAATCCCCGGACCCTGTGGGGTCATGGCCTGCGTAGACCGTCGTCCGACTCTTGAAGAAGGCTTGCAATGGTGATCGAGCAGCTACGCGCCCGTCTGGAAGAAGCCGAAGACATCCTGCGCGCCATCAAGCAGGGCGAGGTGGATGCCCTGGTGGTCAACGAACGGCGGGGGGACCGGGTCTATACCCTCAAGAGGCCTGACCGCACCTACCGCCTGATGATCGAGGAGATGGCCCAGGGAGCGGTGACCCTGACCCCCGACGGGCTCGTCCTCTACTGCAACGGCAGCTTCGCTCGGATGGTGAAGGCGCCCATCGACCTTGTGGTGGGGAGCTCGTTGCGCGCCCGGGTCGCCCCGGGCAGCCAGGATCTCGTCGCGGCTTTCCTGCGGCAGGACGGCCACAGCCAGGGAGAGATCGAGCTGCTGGCCTCCGACGGCTCGCTGGTGCCGGTCTATCTCTCCCTCAACCCCCTGCCGCTGGAAGAGGAGCCCGAAGTCGTCCTCTGCATGGTGGTCACCGATCTCACCGAGCAGAAGCGGAACGAAGGGGTGAAGCGCGCCTGGGCGGCGGCCGAGGCGATGAACGCGGCCAAAGACCAGTTCCTGGCCACCCTCAGCCACGAGCTGCGGAACCCCTTGACGCCCGTGCTGGCGGTGCTCTCCAGCCTCGAGAGCCGCGATCGGCTCCCCCACGGCCTGCGCGGCGACGTCGCCATGATGCGGCGCAACATCGAGCTGGAGGCGCGGCTCATCGACGACCTCCTGGACCTCACCCGCATCTCGCGGGGCAAGCTGGAGCTGCAACGCCAGGAGATCGACCTGCGGCAGGTCCTGGAGCACGCCATCCAGACCTGCTGCGGCGAGGAGATCGCCGCCGGGCGCCTGCGGGTCGAGGTGGACCTCGCGGACGACCACCGGCTCTGGGCCGACGCGTCGCGCCTGACCCAGGTGTTCTGGAACCTCCTCAACAACGCCGTCAAGTTCACGCCGGAAGGCGGGGCGATCTGTGTCCGGTCGTGGACCGACGCTCAGGGCGGGCTCGCCGTCGAGATCTCCGACACGGGGGTCGGCATCGATCCGGAGTTCCTCTCCCGCATCTTCGACGCCTTCGAGCAGGGGGACGCCGTGACCCGCCGGTTCGGCGGCCTGGGATTGGGCCTCGCCATCAGTAAGACGATCGTCGAGATGCACGGCGGCTCGCTGTCCGCCCGCAGCGACGGGACGGGACGGGGAGCGGTTTTCCAGGTCCGCCTGCCCTTGACGACGGTCCCCCTGGAGGCCGCCGTCCCCGCCGGCGATCCGGAATCGTCGGAAGCCGCCGGTCCGGAGCGCCTTCGCATCCTGTTGGTGGAGGACCACGTCGATACCGCCACCGCCATGGCGGAACTGTTGGGCGAGCTCGGGCACGAGGTCGCGGTGGCCCACTCGGTCGCAGAGGCCCTCGCGGTCGCCGACGCCAGGATCGACCTCGTGCTGAGCGACCTCGGCCTGCCGGACGGCAACGGCCTCGACCTCATGCGCGAGCTCTCCAGCCGCTACGGCCTGAAGGGCATCGCCCTCTCCGGCTACGGCATGGAGGAGGACCTCCGCCGCAGCCGCGAAGCCGGCTTCGAGAGGCACCTCACCAAGCCGATCAACTTCCAGGCTTTGCAGGCCGTGCTGAAGGAAGTGGCGGGCCGCTAGCGCGGCAGCACTTCCAGCCGCATCGGCTGATCCCGATCCAGGTACTTCTGCCCCGGCAGCGTTGTTCCGGTCGCCTTGAAGTTGCGGTCCGTGGTCGCTCCGTAGCCCTCCAGGAGCAGCAGCGCGACGGCGATCCCTCCCATTACCTGCAACAGCCGGCGCGGCGGATCGATCGGCAGCAGCGTGAAGCCCGAGGTCAGCTTGCGCAGGCGCTCGCCCATCCAGACCAGGGCGGCGGCGGTCAGCGTCAGCCAGAAGGGGAGCGCCAGCAGTCCCTGGCGGACGTAGCCGAAGAAGAGGCCGGTCGTCACCAGGCCCAAGGCGGTCAGGAGCAGGACGATCAGGGCCCAACGCCTCGGCGGTCCCGGCGTCAGCAGGCAGCAGAGGAATCCCAGGACCGCCAGCGGCAGCCCCAGCCCCCAGCCGGCGTTGGAATCCGGGGTGAAGACGTCCACGGGCCGGCGCAGGCCGTTCAGGCCGCCGGGCCAGTCCCATTGCGTCCAGCCCAGCTTCCAGGCGGAGAGGTAGAGGCCCCACTTGCGGAGGGCCAGGCGGGCGAAGGCGCCCGGGTTCTCGAAGATCCACTCGCGGGCGATGCGGTCGCCGTGGAGGATGAGCTCCAGGTGCTGCGGATCGGTCAGGTCCAGGACCCCCGACTGCGCCCGCGAGGCCAGGAAGTCCCGCGAGAAGGTGCCGTCCGCCTGCGGGTTGTTCGCCAGCGCCAGGTTGATGGGACCGTAGATCGTCAGCGGCACGAACGCCGGCAACGGCTCCGCGAGCTGCCCGGCCAGCCTCTCGTTCATGGCGGAGAGGTGGACCGCGTTGCGGACCGTCCACGGCGCCACGGCCAGCGTCCAGCCCAGGACGACCAGCAGCCAGGGCCTCCAGTTCCGGCCCGGGCGGGGGAGCGCGCCCACTCCCACCAGGAGCGCCGCCGCCAGCACGCCCTCGGCGCGGGTCAGCGACAGGAATCCCAGCAGAAGGCCCAGACCCAGCGCGGATTTCCAGCCTCCGGGCCGGGCGTCCGGAGCCGCCAGGGGATGCTCGAAGCGCCGGGTCCAGAGGAGAAGGCAGAGCAGCAGCAGCGTCAGGTACGTCCCCTCGGTCACCGGCGCCACGCCGATCACGTACAGGCCGAAGCTCCAGGCGCAGAGCAGCGCGGCGATCAACGCCACGGCGCGGCCCAGGTACGGCTTGACCAGAAGATAGAGGAGCCCCACCGGCAGGCTGCCGATCAGCGCCGCCACGACCTTGACCGCGAAGTACGGCACCCGCGTCTCTCCGGGACCAGCCCCGACGAGCGTGTGGATCGCCGACAGCACCCAGGCGAAGCCGGGCGGGTGGAAGGGGATGCCGTTGTCGTAGAGACGGTCGTTCAGGAGGGCGCGGGCGTAGTCGAAGAAGACCTCGGAGTCCCCTTCGTAGAAGATCGTGTAGGGCCAGCTCCAGTCCCGGTTCGAGCGCAGGAAGGCCAGCCGGTGCAGCCAGGCCAGGAGCGTCAACCCCGCCGCCCAGAGGAGGTCGGAGCGGGCGCCGGAGCGGGCGGCCGATCGCGCCTGGAGGGCCTTGCGCCGCCGGCCCATCTACTCGACGACCACGCCCTGGAGGTCCTCCTCCGCCGGCGGGACCTTGATGTCCAGCTTCTCCAGCGCCTCGACGAGGATCCTGGCAATCACCAGGTTGCGGTACCACTTGCGGTCCGACGGCACGACGTACCAGGGCGCGTGGTCCTGGCTGGTGCGCGCGAGGGCGTCCTCGTAGGCCTTCACGTACTCGTCCCAGAGGGCGCGGTCCTCCAGGTCCCCCCGGCGGAACTTCCAGTGCTTCAGGGGATCGTCGAGCCGCTCCTGCAGACGCTCCTTCTGCTCGTCCTTGGAGATGTAGAGGAAGAACTTGAGGATCACCGTGCCGGTTCCGGTGAGCAGGCGCTCGAAGTCGTTGATCTGAGCGTAGCGGGGCTCCCAGACCTCCGGGGGGACGAAGCTCCGTACCCGCGCCACCAGCACATCCTCGTAGTGGCTGCGGTTGAAGATCACCATCTCGCCTTTGCCCGGGACCTTGGGGTGGACCCGCCAGAGGAAGTCGTGGGCCAGCTCTTCCTCGGTCGGCGTCTTGAAGGCGGCCACCCGCACGCCGAGGGGATTGACGCCCTCGAAGACGTGCCGGATGGCGCCGTCCTTGCCGCTGGTGTCCATCCCCTGGAGGACCACGAGCACCTTGTGCTTACCTTCGGCCCAAAGCTCCTCCTGGAGCACCTCCAGCCTCTTGTTGAGGTCGAGGAGCTCCTTCTGGGCGTCGTCCTTGTCCCCCTTGAACGCCGCGGTCGACCGCGGATCGATCTTCGACAGGTCGACCTTGCCGCCAGGCTTCACCCGGTATCGCTTCATGCGTCCTCCGTGTAGAAGGGAAGACGCTACCACGGGTCAGTCGTCGTTGAGGACCTTGTCGAGATACTTGAGCGCCTCGGGATCTTCCGACTGGGCGAGCCAGAAGAACGCCTCCTTGCGGACCTTGGGGTCGCGCGCCTCCCGGCCCAGGCGGATCAGGTGCGGCACCCCCTTGCCGTCGGGGAGCTGGGAGAGGGAGAAGACGGCCTTCTCGCGCACGTCCGCCGCCGGGTCCTTCGCGACCGCCTCCAGGATGACCTCCGGCGCCTGGGGAGCGTCCATCTCCGCCAGCCAGAACAGGGCTTCGCCGCGGATCTCCTCGCTGCGGTCCTCGCGGCCCGTCCGCGCGATGGTGTCGGCCGCCCATGGCGCCTCACTCTGGCTGAGCGAGAAGACGGCCTTCTCACGGACGTCGTCGCTGCGGTCCTCGCGGAGGACCTTCTCCAGGAACCGGGCGCCGCGCTCGCCGCGGGTCTGGCCCAGCCAGAAGAGGGCGTGCTCCCGCGTCTTCAGGGGACGGGGGGCCGAGGCCAGCTCTTCCAGGGCCGCGTCGGCGTTGGCGTTGCGGTGCAGGGCCAGGACGGAGATGGAGTCCTCCGTGACGAGGCCGGCCATGCCGACGAGGACATCGACGCTCTGCTCGGGCTGGACGCCGCCCAGCCAGACGAAGCGGCGGCCGCCGGCGTCCAGGGGGCAGTCCTCGGAGAAGCCTTGGACCTTGCCCGCCTTGCCGTCCTGGTAGCGGACGAGCACGACCAGCTTCTGGTCCTGCCGGGGCGCCTCGCGGTCCGAGCTGCCCCAGCTCTGGTTCTTGCCTTCCAGGTTGCAGGCCGCGGGCTTGAATTCACGGTTCAGGCAGCAGAACCGCCGCTGGCCCGCGACCATGGGGACCGACCACCCGGCCCAGACGGTCCCGCCGCCGCGGGAGGCCTGCCGCAGGGCGGCCTCGAGACCGCCGTCCGGAGAGAGGTTTTCAAGCTTCGCGTTCGAGACCGGGGGCGCCTGGGCCGGCAGAGCCGTCCCGGCGAGGAAGAGGGCAAAGAAAGGAATCGCGATCGGTTTCATGGTCATCGTCTCCGTGATTCGGCTCAGTCCTTGTAGATCCGTTCCAGGAACTTCTCGGCTTCGTCGGAGTCCATGCTGGCGAGGAGACGCACGATCTCCCGCCGGATCTCGCGGTCCTTCTCGGCGTTGAAGATCTCGATCAGGACGCGGGCGTTGTCCTGGACCATGAAGGCCTGCAGGATGGCCTGGCGGGTGGGCGCGTCCGTCGAAGCCCCGTACAGGGACCGCAGCGCCTTCGCCGCCTCGGGGGTGTCGCTGATGCCGAGCCCCTGGATCGCCTCGCGCCGCAGGGCGGGGTCCGGTTCCTCGCGGGCGACCCTGGCCAGGGTTTCGACGTCCTGGGCGACTCCGAGGGCGTTGAGGATCTCCATCCTCAGCGCGGGCTCGCTCTGGTAGAGCTGCCGCAGCTCCTGGCGGGCCTCCATGGCTCCCAGGAGCTGGATGGCCTCGCCCTGGAGAGGGTCCTTGCCGTCGCGGGCGATGGCGAGGATGCGGCCGGTCCGATCGTCGATGTGGTAGGCATGGAGGACCGCCTCCCTGACCTCGGGGCGGGCTGAGCGGTAGATCTCGTCCAGGGCGCGCACGGCCTCGTCGCCGCCGGCGGTCCCCAGGTATTCGATGGCCTGGAGCTGGAGCTCCGGGTGGGCGGAGCCGCGCGCCACCTCCACGAGTGTCTTGTGCCCTTCAGGGGAATCGCTCTGAGAAAGCACGAAGAGCGCCTGCGCCTTGAGACGAGGCGGGTGGTTGCCGCGCAGGAACTTCTGGAGCATGGGGACGGCGCGCTCGGGATCGCTCCCCATGAGACCGTTCAAGGCGTAGAGCTTCAGCTCCTCATCCTCGTTCAGGCCGGGGTCGCCGTCCTCCCCGGCGGAGCCGCCGCGGATCTCCACCTCCAGCGCCTTGGCGTCGTCGAGCCACTCGCTCTTCGGATGGTCTCCGGAGAGCTGGCGCAGGGTGGCGAGCGCCTGCTGGGAACGCCCCGCCTTGTTCTCGGCGTAGGCCTTCCAGTAGAGGGCCGCGTCGGTTTCGGAGCCGCCCTTGCTGGCCACCTGGCCGAACTTGTCGATGGCCTGGGTCCAGCGTCCGGCGTCGATGTCCCGCTGGCCGGCGCGGTAGACGTCGTCCTTCTGCATGGCAGCACCGGCGCTGAGGGCGGCGGCCAGGAATAACAAGGGAATCAGGATCTTCATGGTCGTATCTCCTAAAGGATCGCGCGCTCCAGCCGCTGGCTGGTGACGCGCATCTTGAACAGGATGGATTGGTCCTCGATCCGGGCCCGCAGATCCTCGATCTCGGCCGCCGGGACTTCCGCCGGGCCGTGGGCGATCTCCAGGAGCAGGGGCTCGAGCTCGTCGAGCAGGGAGGCGATCCGGGGCCGCCCGCCGTTGCGGGCGGACTGCCGGTAGAGGCGGTTGGCAGTCAGGAGATCCTGAGCCCACCGGCGCTCGGCCGAGAGGTCCACGGAACGGCTTGCCTCGCTGTTCGCCACCTCGGTCAGCAGCCGCTCGGAGCTTTCCAGGTGGACCGCCACGGTGCGCACCAGGATGCGTTCCCGCGCCTCGGCGGGCAGGGCCGCGACCTGCGGTTCCCCTGGCTGGGGCCAATACCGTCCGGCCAGGAAACCCACGGCCAGGAGCAGGACCGCCGCCGCGGCGGCCACCCAGGCCAGGACGTCGCGCCGCGGCCGGAAAGGCAGGACCTTGCCGTCCAGGCGAGGCAGGATCCGCGCCCAGACCTCGGCGCCGTAAGACTCCGGCCGCGCGGGCACGGACAGGGCCTCGCCGGCCGCCTCCAGGGTCCGGCGCAGGTCGCCGTAGCGGGCGCGCAGCTCCGGGGAGGCGTCGAGATGCGCCCGGATCTCCTCGGAATCTTCCGCCTCGCCGTACCAGTAGAGGATCAGGTCGTCGTCGTGGATCTCTTTCATCTTCATAGGACCACCTCGCGGGCCGTCCGCCGTTCCGTCAGCGGCTCCAGCGCCCGCCGCAGCTTCTTGACCGCCCGGAAGACCGCCTGCTTGCCGGCGCTCTCGCGCAGGCCGAGCGCGTCGCAGACCTCGGCGATCGACCGTTCTTCGTAATGCCGCAGGACGAAGGCCGCCCTCTCCACGGGGGAGAGCCCGTCGAGCGCTTCCCGCACCGCGCGGTCGACCTCCTGGGAGAGGGCGCGCCGGTCCGGTCCCGGCTCGCCGGAGGGAGCGTCGTCCGCTTCCTCGTCCGCGCCCCGCCGGGATTGCTGGCGCTGGCGCTTGCGCAGGATCTCGATGGCGGTGTTGGCGGCGATCCGGTGGAGCCATGTCCCGAACTGGGACTTGGCGTCGAAGCGGGGGAGGGCGCGGTAGGCGCGCAGGAAGGTCTCCTGCACCGCGTCCTCGGCGCTGGCCTCCTCGCCGACGATCCGCCAGGCCAGGCGGAACAGCCGCGGGCTGTAGCGCTCGACCAGGACGCGGAACGCTTCCGCGTCCCCCCTCTGCGCCCGCTCCACGAAGATCGAGTCGTCCGTTTCCATGCGACTCCTTAGACGAGGTGGATGGACTCCGGTTAGCTTAGCCCCGTCCCCAGACAGCAACCCACGCAACGTTTCCACGCTCGCGTCGTCTAAGGAAACAAAACCGGGTCGCCATCCGTACGACCTGGGTAGTCTGTACCGATTTTTTCCCGGAGGGATTTCTTGATGAGGATGAAGGCAAGGACGGTCGCGGGCTGGCTGCTGCTCGCGCTGGCGGCTCCGCTCGCGGGGGCTCAGGAGGCGGTCGAGGGGCCGCCGGGACGGCAGGGCCGGCCGCCGCTCCAGGTCGAGCGCGCGGCTTCCAGGATCGCCGTGGACGGGGTCCTCGACGAGGCCGCCTGGGGAAGCGCGGCGAAGATGGAGCTGCGGTACGAGACGCGGCCGGCCGAGAACACGCCGCCGCCGGTCCGCACCGAGGTCCTCTTCACCTACGACGAGGACCACCTCTACGTGGCCTTCCGGTCCCACGACCCCGATCCGTCCAAGATCCGCGCCCACCTCTCGGACCGCGACACCGCCTTCAGCGACGACTTCGTGGGCATCGTCATCGACACCTTCAACGACGAGCGCCGGGCCTTCGAGTTCTTCGTCAATCCGCTCGGGGTGCAGATGGACCTCTTCCAGGACGACGTCGGCGGCAGCGAGGACGAGTCCTGGGACGCCATCTGGGACGCGGCGGGGAAGATCCACGCCGGGGGCTACGACGTCGAGATCGCCATCCCCTGGAGCTCCCTGCGCTTCCCGCGCGCCGAGGGGGCGCAGACCTGGGGGTTCGACGCCCTGCGCTTCTATCCCCGCAGCCAGCGCCACCGCATCTCCAGCCACCCCCTCGACCGCAACGTCAGTTGCTATCTCTGCCAGGCCTCCAAGCTGACCGGCTTCTCCGGGGTCACCCCGGGGCGCAACCTGGAGGTGACTCCCACCGTCACCGCCAACCGCACCGACGAGCGGGAGAACGGCGACCTCGACCAGCCGCTGGCGGAAGGGGACGTCGACACGGAGCTGGGCGTCACGGGCCGCTGGGGCGTCACCCCCAACCTCACCCTGAACGCCGCCATCAACCCCGACTTCTCCCAGGTGGAGGCGGACGCCGCGCAGCTCGACGTCAACAACCAGTTCGCCCTCTTCTTCCCGGAGAAGCGGCCGTTCTTCCTCGAAGGGGCGGATTTCTTCCGCACCCCCTACAACGTGGTCTTCACCCGCAACGTGACCGATCCGGACTGGGGCGTCAAGCTCACCGGCAAGGAGGGGAAGAACGGGATCGGCGTCTTCGCCGCCCGCGACCAGCGCACGGATCTCATCCTGCCGGGAAGCACCAGCTCGGGCCTCGTCACCTTGCCCATCGAGACGACCGACGCCGTGCTGCGCTACCGCCGCGACCTCGGCGGCTCCTCGGCGCTGGGCGTCCTCTTCACCGGCAGCGAGGGGGACGGGTACTTCAACCACCTCGGAGGGCTGGACGGCCTCTACCGGCTCAACGACTCGAACCAGATGCGCGCCCAGTTCCTGAGGTCCCGGACCGAGTACCCGGCCGGCGGGGGCGACGGCAACCGCCCCGGCGAGAACGAGGTCCCCCTGCCTGAGGGGACGCTGGAGGACGACGCCTTCCTGCTCACCTTCGACCATAACTCCCGGAACTGGGGCTTCGAGGCCCGTTACGAGGACGTCGGCCGCGAATTCCGGGCCGACATGGGCTTCATGCCGCAGGTGGACTACACCCTCATGGCCTCGGGCCTGCAACGCATCTGGTACGGCGAACGTTGGACCCGCGTCAGCGTCGGAGGGGACTGGGACCGCCGGGAGGACCAGAGCGGCCAGCTCCTGGAGGAGGAGCTCGAGATCAGCTTCGACGCCCAGGGCCCCCGGCAGTCCTTCTTCACGGTCGGGGGCGGCCAGCGCGACCGGTTCTTCAACGGCGTGACCTTCGACGAGACGTTCTGGTACGTCTTCGGCGAGGCGGAGCCCTCGGGAGACCTCTACGCCAGCCTGGAGGCCAGCGGGGGCGACGAGATCGACTTCGTCAACACGCAGCCGGGCGACAACCTGGAGCTGGGGGGAGCGGTGCGGTTCAACCTCGGCCTGCACCTGCGGACACGGCTCTCGCACGACTTCCAGCGGCTCGACGTCCCCGGCGGGCAGGCTGTTCACGGCCAACCTGACCCAGCTCACCACGGTCTACCAGTGGAACACCCGCACCTTCGTGCGCGCCATCCTGCAATACACCGACCTCGAGCGGGCGCCCGAGCTGTACATCGCCCTGGACCCGGAGGACGTGGACCCCCAGACCGAGCGGCTGTTCACCCAGCTCCTCTTCTCCTACAAGCTCAATCCCCAGACGGTCTTCTTCCTCGGCTATTCGGACGAGTCGCGGTCGATGGAGCGGGTCGACCTGACACGGGCCAACCGCACCTTCTTCCTGAAGCTCGGCTACGCCTGGCTGCCGTAGGATTGTTTTAGGATTATTGCCGTAGGATTATTGCCGTAGGATTATTGCCGTAGGATTATTGCCGTAGGATAAGGGCGGAGCGGAAAGGAGGGACCCCGCGATGCTCGAAGGCCTGATCCGAACCTGCCCTTCCTGCGGCAAGAAGAACCGCATCCTCTACTCCCGTCTGGACCAGGAGGCCCGCTGCGGCTCCTGCGGCACGGCCCTGCCGCCCGTCTCGGAGCCGGTGGCCATGGACCGCGACGCCGACCTCTCCGAGCTGCTGCGCGAATCCAGCCTGCCCGTCCTGGTGGACTTCTGGGCTCCCTGGTGCGGCCCCTGCCGCATGGTGGCCCCGGAGATGGCCACCGTGGCGCAGCGCAACGCCGGCAAGCTGCTCGTGGTCAAGACCAACACCGACGCCGATCCGGCGGTCGGCCAGAAGCACCGCGTTCAATCCATCCCTACGATGGCCCTGTTCCAGGGCGGGCGCGAGGTCGCCCGTACCCTGGGCGCCCGGCCTGCGGCGGGCATCGAGGCGTTCGTCCGCCAGGCGCTCGGGGTGGCGGCGTAGGAGGGCCCTCACCTCGCCAGCCCTCCTCTCCCGACCCCTCCCTCCCTCCCTCACTGGGAGAGGAGGGAGCAGAACGGCTTCGTCCTTGCATCCTCAATCAGACTGTTCTCCCCTCTCCCGGTGAGGGAGGGAGGGAGGGGTCGGGAGAGGGGCCGGGGGTGAGGGTTCGGATCGGCCGGTCCGGGCATTTTTCCTCTTCGCGAACTGTTGATACGTGCGCCGGAGCCTCGGCACTGGTATCCTCTAGCCTCCGGACCCCCGGTGAGAATGCGCAGTCCCTACTTCTTATGGAGAGCGTGCGGTGACAGAAGCGACCGAAAAAAAGATCCGCGTCCAATGGCTCAACCTGGTTTTCCTCCTCGGAACCCTCCTGATCGCGCTGATCGGGACCCCCTGGTACCTCCTGAAGTCGGGGCTTGGTTGGCCTGAGGGGCTGACGTTCCTCATCCTCTACCTCTTCGTAGGGCTCTCTGTCACCGCCGGCTATCACCGCCTGTTCGCCCACAAGACCTACCAGGCCGCGTGGCCCGTGCGCCTCTTCTTCCTGGTCTTTGGCGCCGGCGCCCTGGAGAACTCGATCCTCAACTGGGCGGCCGACCACCGCGTCCACCACGCCCACGTCGACGAGGAGCGGGACCCCTACAACATCACCAAGGGCTTCTGGTGGGCCCACATCGGTTGGATCTTCTTCAAGGTCAACGAGCCGATTCCCAAGACCGTGGTGCGTGACCTGGAGGAGGATCCCCTCGTCGTCTGGCAGGACAAGTACTACGCCTTGATCGGCCTGGGCGTCGCCGTCGGCATCCCCCTGATCGTGGGCCTGCTCACCGGCAACGTCCTCGGCTGCCTGCTGATCGGCGGCGTGCTGCGCATCGTCGCCAGCCACCACACCACCTTCTTCATCAACAGCCTTTGCCACATGGTGGGCCGGCGGCCCTACAGCACCGAGCATAGCGCCCGGGACAGCGGCATCATGGCCGTCTTCGCCTTCGGCGAGGGCTACCACAACTACCACCACAGCTTCCCCTTCGACTACCGCAACGGCGTCAAGGTCTGGCAGTTCGACCCCGCCAAATGGATCATCTGGACCCTCTCGCGCCTGGGGCTCGCCCGGGACCTCCGCCGCGCCCCCGAGGCCGCGGTGTTGAAGGCCAAGATCGAGGTGCAGTTCGAGAAGGCCAAGGAACGGCTCCAGCAGGTGGTCCACGACTTCCGCGAGCAGCACGAGGCGCGGCTCCACGAGCGCTACGAGTCCCTGCAGAAGGCCCTCCATGAGCTGATCGCCCTCCAGCGGCGGCAGAAGCCCAAGGCGGTCAAGCCCGAGGAGGAGCACCTCCCCTTCGAGACCCGTCTCGGCCTGACCTACCATGCCCTGGAGAAGGCCCTCGAGGAGTGGAAGCAGACCCTGCGGCAGATGAACCGCCTGCCCGTGGCGGCGGCGGCCTGATCCCAAGGAGAGATCCCGAATGCGCCTTCGTCCCTGCGCTGTACGGCGGCCCCTGGCCGCCTTTTCTTTTTCCGTCCTGCTCCTCGCCTGCGCCGGAGACGGCCAGACTCAGCCCGCCGCCCCCTCGCTGCCGGAGCCGCTGAAGGCCACCGCGAGGTCGCTCCAGAAGGAGGCCCTGGCGGGAACCCGGGCCTTCGACATCGTCCGCTCGCTGACCGTGGAGACCGGACCGCGCCCGGCCGGCTCCAAGGCCTATCAGGCGGCCATGGAGTGGGGCGTGCGGAACCTGAAGGAGATGGGGTTCAGCAACGTCCGTCTGGAGAAGACGACCTCGCCGCACTGGGAGCGGGGCCCGGAATCCGGCGAGATCGTCTCGCCCTGGCCGCAGCCGGTGGTCCTGGCGGCCCTGGGCGGCAGCGTGGGCACGCCGGAAGGGGGGATCGAGGCGCAGGTGATCGAGGTCCCCTCCCTGGACGCCGTGGACAAGCTCGACCCGGCGCAGGTCAAGGGCAAGATCGTCTTCTACAACGTCCGCATGCAGCGGGAGCAGGACGGCACCGGCTACGGGCGGGCCGTGGGCGTGCGCGGCGCCGGAGCCTCGCGGGCGGCGAAGCTCGGCGCGGCCGCGGTGCTGATCCGCTCCATCGGTACGGACAACAACCGCACGCCCCACACGGGCGCCATGCGCTACCAGGAGGGCGTGGCGCGCATCCCCGCGGCGGCCCTCTCGAACCCCGACGCGGACATCCTGGCGGCGCAGATCGCCAGCGGCAAGCCCGTCACCTTCCGCCTGAAGCTGGGAGCCCGCTACCTGCCGGAAGTGGAGGAGTCGAGCGTGGTGGGGGAGATCCCCGGCCGCGAGAAGCCGGAGGAGATCGTCCTCCTCGGCTGCCACCTCGACTCCTGGGACCTGGGGACGGGGGCCCTCGACGACGGCGCCGGCTGCGCCATCATGATCGAAGCCGCGCGGCGGATCGGCCAGCTCCCGGTGAAGCCACGGCGCACCATCCGGGTCGTCCTCTACGCCAACGAGGAGTTCGGATTGACCGGCGCCCGCTCCTACGCCGAGGCGCACAAGGACGAGTTGTCGCGTCACATCCTGGCCGGCGAGTCCGACTTCGGCTCCGGCCGCGTCTGGAGTCTCGCCTCCCGCGTGGACCCGGCGACCCTGCCGATCGTGGCCGAGATCGTCGAGCTGCTGAAGCCGCTGGGCGTCGAGCAGGGGGACAATGAATCCGGCGGCGGCGCCGACCTGAGCCCGCTGATCCCCGCTCAGGTCCCCGTGATCGCCCTCGATCAGGACGGCACCACCTACTTCGACTACCACCACACCGCGAACGACACCCTGGACAAGGTCGATCCCAAGGACCTCGACCAGAACGTCGCCGCCTGGGCCACCGTGGCCTATATCGCCGCCGAGATGGCGGGCGACTTCGGCCGGGCGCCCGCGCCGCCGGCGCGGCGGTAGGAGTTTGCTTTACGGCGCCTTCCGGTACAGCGACTCGTGGAAGGCCTTGCCGTCCCGAAGGGCGTGGATCCGCTTGGAGTCCCGCAGGCGGCGGAGGGTGACGGAGACCGTCCTGGCGTTCACGGGACGGCGGAGCTTGTCGTGGAAGCGGCGGTTGACCTCGGCGGTCACCCAGGTGGCTCCGAAGGACTCCCCGTCTCCGAGGCCCTCCAGCACCCTCGCGATCATCTGACTGACTTTGGTCCGGCGTCCGAGGTCGTTGTGCTCGGCGGGACGGGGCGGCCCGTCCGCCTGCCGGGCCAACTCGGCGGCGACTTCGGACGTTGTCTTGAACGCCGCCAGATGCTGCTTCACCTGTTCGAGCTCGGCCGCGTGGAAGGCCCGCTGCTCGTGGTGATGCTCCGCCTGCTGTCCGTGGAAGGCCTCCTTCTCCTCATGGAAGGCCACCCGCGTCTCCAGCTTCGCCAGGATCTCCTGGACCGTCAACATCGCGCTCATTCGCTCTCCCTGATGGGCCGCAATGCTCCCGCCACCCGGCCCGTTCTGCCCGAGCCGGGCCGTACAGAGGCCCTACCTTGTCGCGCCTACGCCAAAAAGCGCGTCAAGCCCCGGCTCACCTGCAACAGTCTGGATTCAGGTTGCGACATTACCACAAGTGTATAGGGTAGGGAAGACCTTCCCGGCTGCGCGGGCCGGAAAAGTGTCGCAGCTCCGATTTTCCGCTTCTCGTTCGTCCCCTTCTTTGTTGCGAAGTCTCTCAGGTGTCGCAGTCAGACCCCGACGGGGTAGAGGAGATGCGACAAGATCGCGACGGAGATCGGGATGGCCGCGACAGATTGGAACCAGATCGCAACAGACAAGGCGCGGGGCGCGACACGGATCGGGCAAGATGCGACAGGTTGGAACATTCCCGTCTTCCGGAATCCAGGATATGCAACAGGTAGGGCGATGAACGAGGTCGGAAAGGGAGGGAATGTCGCAACGTCTCGATTGTCCGCAACGTTCCCCGGAGAGAATGCAACAGAAAAGCGGGGGAACGTTGCATTCAATGGAGAGAATGCGACAGTTAGCGTCCGGCAGGAGGGCTGAAGCGGGAAGGCTGCGACAGGCTGGGGTGTGGTTGCGACTGTGGCTCGGTCGCCCGGAACGGGCGAAATTTGAATAGCCTGGCGCTTTCAGCGCCAGGTCAGCGAGCAATGCCATTTCTATCTCCGCCCCGAGGGGGCGGTGCTCTTCTGGAGGTTGGGTTGCGCCCTTTCAGGGCGCATGGTGGATGGGGTGGGCTGGATACCTGGCGCTCAAGCGCCAGGCTAATCAAATTTTGCCCTTTCAGGGCAAGTTGCTGCATCTAGCTGCATCTATTCCTTCGCGTAATGATCCGCGCCCAGGAAATGGAGGGACACGTAGGGCTCGTCCCCCACTACCCAACTGTCATGGGGGACCGGCGGGATATAGAAGAGATCGCCCGCCTTCATCTCGATGACCCGCCCGTCCTCGAACGCGGCGGTCGCGGTCCCTGAGACCACCATCCCCACGTGCTCGACGTGGCACCTCTCTGCTCCGACTCCGGGGCCTACGTGGACGGACCATTTCCATCCCGGCTCGTAGGTGGCGCGGCCGACGGTGAGGCCGCCGAGGTGGACGATCTCGAAGCGGCCCTTCTCGAAAGTGCGGATTTCGTCGGGGGATTCGAAACGCTTCAGAATGACCTCGGTCGGGATCATGGGGCTCTCCTCGAGATCTGCCATCCGTCATCCAGGATCGGGACGGTCGCGCACGCGGGACCGCCGTCTTTCGCCAAGCCCCAGATGCGGGCCTCCAGGACAGTCTCTGGATCCGACAGCACCTGTTCGATCATCTGCTGTGTGATGCCCGACAGGTGCACTTTCGCTCTCCGGGTCCAGCAGGAACCGGCTTGTCCCGCCAGGGTTCCCGAGTTGACGTACACGAAACGGCGGTCAGGAGGACCCTGCGCGAAGGGACCGAGAAAATTCGGCTGTCCGTTGGGTCGGTCATCCGCCACGCGCAGGGCGAAATCGAATGAAAGGCGGTTGCCCGAAGCCTGGACAGGTGGGACGAGATCCGCCTTTCCTCCTTGCCCGCGCTGCATTTGGAACGTCACGCCTTCCGGAGGATGGACGACCGTAATTCGTAGAGGCAGCTCGGGCTCTCTCATGAGTTGCTCTGGGATTCCGAGGTTGCATACCACTCTTGCACCTTTCGGACCTGGTCAATCCAGAACATCAAGAAGGCGTCGCCATGTGTGGAGGCCAATCCGAGATCCTTCACCAAGGCACGAAATCCCCCGCTTGGCTCCCCTGTGGTGCTGCTCACGGCTAGTGCACTTATAAGAAAGCCTCCACGTTCGTAGGAATCTAAGGAGATCCGACCGAGAAAATCACCGATGATGGCGCGATGGAGATCAGTCCAGTCGGGTACCCCGAGCTCGAGCGGAGATTCCTTCACGTTCGGCAGATGAAAGATAATCCCGCGGACAAGGTCCGAGTATTTTATAGGATCGCTCTTGTTACGGGCAGCGTTGGCGAGACGCTGTTCCAACTTGGTACGAGCGGCAGGATCATGATCGGCGTAATTCCAGCGAATCGCCCTGAATCTCTTGAGAACCGGATCATCCATTGATGGATTCATTCGCTGACTACCTCCCCGCCAGCTCCCCCAACATCTCCACCAACAACCGATAAAACGGCGCCACCGAATCCACCCGCACGCCTTCATCCGGCGAATGCGCTCCCGTGATCACCGGGCCGAAGGAAATGCGATCCATGCCGGGGAACTTCTCTCCGAGCACGCCGCACTCCAGGCCGGCGTGGACGGCTTCGAGGACGGGGTCCTTGCCGGTGACGCGCTGGTGGACCTCGCGGAACCGGGCGAGGAGGGGAGAGGCGAGGTCGGGCTTCCAGCCGGGGTAGCCTTCGTTCTCTTCCACTTCGGCGCCCGCCAGGTCCGCGTAGGAACGGAGGCGGCGCCGGGCGTCGAGCATGGCCGAGGCCACGGAGCTGCGGGTGCTCATCAGCACCGAGACGTGGCCGTTCGCGGTCACGGTCGCGAGGTTGGTGCTGGTCTCCACGAGGCCGGGGATGTCCTGGCTCATGGCGAGCACGCCGTGGGGGAGGGCATGGAGGAGCGCGACGGCCCGGTGGGTCCACTCCTCCGTCCAGGCCTGATGGGAAGCGGAGGCTTCGGCGACCTCGACGCGGGCGTCGGGATCGGTCTGGCGGACCTCTTCGCGGATGGCGGCGGCTTCAGTCTCCACGGCGCGGTTGAAGACGTCCCGGGCGCCTTCGGGGATCACGACGCGGGCCGAGGCCTCGCGGGGGATGGCGTTGTGCTTGTTGCCGCCCTGGAGGGAGACGAGCCGGAAGGGCTCCGCCGCCAGCGCCGCCGTCAGGACCCGCGAGAGGACCTTGTTGGCGTTGGCGCGCTGGAGGTGGATGTCGCCCCCCGAGTGGCCGCCCTTGAGGCCGGAGACCTTGACGTCGAGCGTCACCGATCCCGGCGCGGGGGCCGCGTCCACGGGGAGGGTCAGGCGCGTGGTGGAGCCACCGGCGCAGCCGATGGTCACCTTGTCCTCTTCCTCGGTGTCCAGGTTGAGGAGAAGCCGGCCCTTCAGCGCGATGGCTCCCGGGTCCAGCGCCAGGACGCCCGTGAGGCCGGTCTCCTCGTTGACGGTGAAGAGCAGCTCCAGGGGACCGTGGACGACGTCGTCAGCCTCCATCACGGCCAGCATGGCGGCGACGCCGATGCCGTTGTCCGCGCCCAGGGTGGTGCCGGTGGCCTTCACCCAGCCGTCGTCCATGCGCGGGCGGATGGGGTCGCGGTCGAAGTCGTGGGTCACGTCCGAGTTCTTCTCGGCGACCATGTCGAGATGGCTCTGGAGGACGACCACCGGCGCGCCTTCCTTGCCGGGCGAGGCCGGCTTCTCGACGACGAGGTTGCCGGTGGCGTCGATGCGGTGAGGGAGGCCCTTGCGTTCAGCTAGGTCCAGGACGTACTGCCGCATCCGCTCCTCGCTCTTGGAGGGGCGGGGGATCTTCAGGATCTCGTCGAAGTGCTTCCAGAGGGGGCGGGGTTCCAGATCGGCGACGAAGGTCATGGGCGGGCCTCCCGGGTCGGTGTGTGTCCGGGAGGAAGGATATCAGGGGTCGGGGGGGCCTTGCCGGGTGGGATGGCATGCCCTCCGAGGCATCACCCTCGGTCCCTCTCCCGAAGGAGAGGGAGGTCTCTCCGGCGCAGGCAACGCGGCCTCCTCCTCGTCCCCCCTCTCCCCCCGGGAGGGTGTGTTTCGGATACCGGATGTCCTTCTGGGACGTATGGGGCGAGCGGCACACCACGCTGGGCCGACTTGACAGAAGGACAGCAGGGGCCAGCTCTCGCGAAAGTTAGCCCCTGCTGTGAGCTTTTCAGACCCAATAGGTTGAGCGGTCGGTCAACCCCCGACAGTCGTCGGCGCGGCCTTCTCGCTCTCCGCCGCGCTCTTTAGGCTCACGAGGAGCGACCTTTTGAGCAGGCGATGGAGATGAGATCTTGCTAGCATCCGCTCCAGGGGTCGGCTTGGAATCCTTTTCGGGTTTGGGCTCTGCACTACTCTTCGGTTCCTGAGGCTTATTTGAGTCCTTACCCGAGGCAGGAGGATCATCACCCATGATCTCACCAAGGGCCTTAATATCTTTCCTAACCTCGTCCGTAATCCCTCCCAGGGAGGGAAGACCTTCAAGATTGTTAAGCTTATCCTCGGTTGTCCACTCCTTCTTGGGCTCCTCCTCTGCCTGTGCAATTGCCGAACTGGGCAGCCAACCCACGACCAACGCTAGAACTGCGAGACGCACCATTGTTCTCATACAGCGACCTCCTTTTTCGTGTGGAGTCACTTTCAACAGCGCGCTGACGGAGTGCGAGAAGAGCAAGCATCGTACCAAGGCAGAGAAGCGACAGCGTTGGTAAATTCGAGGCACACGTTTACTGTTGCTCTGCCACACTTGGGTCCGAGCCTGAGAATCATCGCTTTCAATCGCTGCGCCAAGGACGATCCTGGCCAGTGGATACAAACGCGCAGGTCGGGAAAGTGCTAGTGTGGCGCGCTTGTGACACGACATGGAGCCACTTTGGCACACAATGTCAATTGTATAGGCTAGGCAGCGACCTTAGAATAACTCTCCCGGTCGATGCCGTAGAACAGCATCTCCCGGCCGAAGTGCTGGATTCTGCCCTGTAGCCGCTCACCGATCCGCTCGACCACGCGGATAGAGGCATGATTCTCCGGGTTGACGAGACTGATTACCCGGTCTTTCTTCCAGACGTTGAAAGCGTAGTCCAGAGCGGCCCGAGCTGCCTCCGAAGCGTAGCCTTGTCCCCACCATCGCCGCGCAAGAGTCCCGGCCAGCTCGAAACCCGGCCAGCCTTCCGGCTCTGAGAAGCCGACTACACCGACGAACGCACCCGTCTTCTTGTGTTCCAGAGCCCACATACCCGCGTCGCTTAGCTTCCAGTGTCCTATGAGGAAAGCGAGATGCCGCCAGGACCGGCCCCGGTCCCATGGTCCCCCGATGAAGTGCGTTACTTCGGGGTCTGCATTCATCGCGGCATAGTCGTCTACATCGGTCTCACGGAACAGCCTCATCCACAGCCGCTCCGTCTCCAGGGTAGGTACTTCGGACAGGTCCATAGGTTCTCCCTTCCGGTGTCGTCTGGGCGAAGCGGTAGCTTGTCAGTTGGATCAGGACCGGCAGACACTCCGGGCACGGGACACCCTCAGCGGGCAATGGTGCTCGTGTGTGCGGTCACGTCCCAAGAAGGAGAAGCCAATGCTTCGCTTGGTTCTGGTCTTGCTCTACCTCATCGCGTCCTCTTCCTCCCCGGCTCCGCAGTCCAAACAGGGCGGCAGCGCTGATCCCTTGGGGCTCAACTCCGCACCGCCTTACACGGAGGGAGACGGGGGGAAAGACCCTCTGGGGCTCAACTCTCCACCGTCCGACACTGACCAGGGCGGGAGCGCTGACCCCCTCGGGTAGCCCTCTCTAGGGCGGAGTCGCAGCAATCGCGGCTCCGCCCCTTTCCTTGGCTATACTAGGAACGCTGAATTTCACGGTTCGCTAGAGTCTCTGCCGAGTTAAAGAATGATCTCTGTGCCGAATGCTGCGCAGAGATGGCAAACGCTAGGCGACGAGCTGCCAAATGGGCGGTAGCTCGGGATGCACTGAGAAAGGGACTTGAATACGCGGGAAAAGGGTCAAGGAACGGAGTTGCAGAGGGAAAGGTTCTTGCCGTAGCGGGAGCACTGGAAGATGATCTAGGCAGTACTGAGGAAGCCGTTAATACCTTGCGACGAGCGGCGGGATTCTTTGAGTCAGCGAAGCAGGCATTCCTATTGAGCAGGACACTTACTCAGCTAGCCTACGTCCTTGTAGGTGAAGACCCTGCCGAAAGCCTCCGGTTTGTCGAGCAGGCTTTAGCATTGATTCCGAACAACAACCCGCGTCTTCTTTGGTTCGCGGAGACAGCTAAGGTTGACTGCCTTATAGGTATAGGCGCTCCACAAGAGGCACTGATCCGATTCAATGCCATGAAGGCTCTAAATGACCAATTCCGCGAGCCGTTCATCCAGCTTAGGCGACGGTTCAACGCGGCAAGACTTCTAGAGCACCTTGGGAGTACAAAGAGAGCCGAAGCACTTTTTCAAGAGGTCATTGCCGGGGATCTTGAACACGGCCTAGTGAAGGACTTTTTCTTAGATCTCGTCTACCTGTTCGGGTTCTATCTCAGGAAGGGACAGACTTCTGATGCTATCGCTGTTTGCCGCCGTGCAAGTCAGGAGCTATCATTACTGGATGATGAAGAAGGGAGCGAGGAGACAGCAAGGGAACAGATGCGTATGGTGTGGCGAAGCCTAGAGGAAGAAGTGAAAAGGGGTACTGTTGACCTTGGGGCTACTAAGGTCCTGCGGAACTATATCAAGGCACATTGGCGATTCCCTGCTAGTGATCTGCCGTCCTTCGGAGGACGGCCTACAGGGGAGACTGCATAGTAGATCCGTTTAGCGGGAGAGGTAATCTCCTAGTAGAGGCCCAACTATCAGACTAACGCGCATTACCAGGAGGGCACAATGCCTAAGAACGTTAAGATCTTAACTAAGGATCAGGATGGAAATAATGAGGAGATCGTAGAGTTAGAGTTTACAGATGATGAGTGGGAAACTTTGCAGGACTACGCCAAGTATGCGGCTAAACTGGAAAAGAACTCTCTTGTACAGGAAGGTATACCATCCTCTCTGAATGTAAGTTGGACTGAGGGCGAGGGCTTGAAGGTAGAGACTAAGCTTCCATCGGACGACCAAATAGATGCCTTGCTCATGAAGCTGAGACCATTTCTTCTTGTCAAGGATACACCTACCAACTTTAATAGGGTTCGCGCCATTGTTCGAAAGGCGGCAGACAATAAGAGAGTCAGGGATCATTTGGATACGCTTCAGTATCTCTATTCGGGTGAACGCCAGCAATCTCTATTTGTGGCAGGTGCATACTCAAAGGAGCAAGACCCCAGGATCATCAACTCTGAAGAGATGCTGCAAATTTGGCTGAATGGGGAAAGATTCCACCAAGAGAAGGAGAAGGAAAAGATTCTCAATGCCATGCACGGGATAATGCCGCCTGAATCATCCATCGCACTATTCCTCTTCTTAATTACTGACAAAGTGGCGGCGATACTAGCGCTATATCGGATATTGGCGTTGTTCGCAGGAGAGCGGGAGACGATCTTTGTAGAAGTCATGCTTCGTGAGCCAATCCACTACCATGCATTCTTACATGCTAGTGTCGCGCAATTCGATATCCTCCCTCTTGATGAGGAAGAACCGCGTACGCTACCCGAAGAGGGAGTACCCTTCGCCCGGGTCTTTGATCTTACCTCGATGGGGCCTGCAACGTTTCATCAGCTCTTAGACCCTGTAGGGCAGCTCTGGATGAATGGTAGGTTGATTTATGAGATCGGGGAAAAGCCATATTTTATCCGAGTTGCGCCGGGTTTCAGGACCGAAGATGGCAGGGTGTACGAGCATGGAGCAGATGTCATAGCCACCTTTAAGGTCGTTGCCTTTCTTGTGGAAGATCCTCTCTCAGAGGCTCGACGCAAACCCGCCAAGACAACTCTTGAACAGATGCGAGCGGCAAAAGAGGGTAGAACTTCAACTCAAGTCATTATGAAAGCCATTGAGACACAGGAGGAGTTAGACGCTTTTCTTAACCGTGATCCTAAGCCGAAAGTTGACTTCATAATAGTTCCAAGGGTTGCCTTCATGTTTGCCTACTGGCCTATTAGCGATCAAGCCCGTGAGAGATCCCATCAAATAATCAGGGAAGAGCGGCGCCTGCCTACATTTGAAGAAGTGGAAGGAACTGACATCTTCAAAGCGTGGGAGATCTTCGAGGAAGAAGAGGAGAACGGCGAAGAGTAAGTCCAGGGAGGTCAGGCAGTCATGAGAAAGCAGGTTGAAAGGATTCAGGGGAAAGGGACACTCAATCTAGATGGTGACAAGGTTCTGCAAGTGTCCTATAGCATCACGGTCTATCAAAAGTACGTAGACACAAGCGGGTATGGGGGCAAGAGCTACGATCCGGGAGGCTTTGAGATAGAGGGAACCGTCACCCCGGAGGATGTTACAGGCTTTGCCGTTCAGTGTGGGCAGGAGACGAACGTGTTAGACGTGGGCAGGGGGAGAGCAATCGATATCAACACCCCTGAGCTTCTACAGCGGTTCCAGAGCTTCCGGTTTAGCGTCCATGATGAGATGAACTTCTTTAATACTCCCCTCTATCGCAAACTGGAGGAAGAACAGAGATGAAACGCCTAGCAGTGCTCTTGCTCGCGCTTCTGGGGTCTGTTCCCTCCTACGCTGTGGAGTGCAAAGAGGGGATTACGGAAGTGGTAGCAGACCGCTTTACCGGAGCAACGAAGTTCTACAGCCGGGAAGAGGTTGGCTACTACAGCATGACGGCTCGCCTCATGGGTACCTAACAGAAGAAGGGAGGCCCCGCCACTATCGGGTTAGTCCTCTCGGGTACCTATGAGAAGTGGCAGCGCACGGGAGGGAAGAGAGGGGAAAGATTCCGAAACGCCTTCGACATCTCGAGCCTCCTGATCGCCCTGATGCGGTCCGCGGGCGTGCACGCGAAGTACGTCACGGGCACGGCGGAAGTCCCGGTCGACAAGGTGATGAACTGGGTGGGCGGGGCCGAGAACGCCAGCGTGGCGCAGCAACTGCTGGGTCAGGGCGGCGTGCCGAACGTCGGCCTCATCTCCGGCGGCGCGATCACTCACATCCGCGTCGAGCATGTCTGGGTGGAGGCGTTCATCGACTACATCCCGAGCCGTGGCGCCGTCCACGTCGCGGGTGACACCTGGGTGCCGATGGACGCGGCGTTCAAGCTCCACACCTTCACGGCGCCTTCCGGCCTCATCGCCGCCAATCCGCTCGAGGACATCATCCCGCCGCCGGAAGACCTCATGGACGTCGACGAGTCGCTGGGCAAGCTCACCAACGTGGACGACTCGGCGCTCGACGATCCCTTCGTGGACTGGGCGACCCGCAGCGACGCCTACGCCCTGGAGAACGGTCTTGAACGCACGTTGGACGGCATGCTGGGCGGGAAGACGATCGTCCAGGAGGCGCGCACGACCTTCGCGGCCTCGCTGCCGTATTCGGTGCTGACGCGCGGCGCCGGTCTGAGCACGCTGCCGGCGAGCCTGCGGCACTACGTGACGCTCAACGGTTTCGATTCGGAATTCGACCGGGCGTTGGGCGATCCCTCCTACTCGGTCAAGCTGAGCCTGCCGACGCTGAACAGCAGGCGGCTCAGCATCCAGTTCGAGCCGGCCACGCAGGCCGACGCGGACACCCTGGCCGCCGCGCGCGCCAGCGGCGCCAGCTCGCTGCCGGTCTATCTCGTCAGGGTCGTTCCGGTCGTCAAGCTCGACGGCGTCGAGCAGGGCCGGGGCGGCGTCGTCCAGATGGGCAGCTTCACCCCGGTGGACGTGGTGCTTCAGGACACCGAGGGATCGACCACGATCGCCTATCCGCAGATCGTGGCCGGCGACGAGATCGTGGCCGGCGTCACCGGCAACGGCGTGGCCCGGCAGGTGATCGAAAAGCGTTTCGCCGAGAACCCGGTGGACAACGCTTCCGAGTACCTCCATCAGGTGGGCCTGCACTACTGGGCGGAGTGCGACTACCTGGGCGAGGCGACGGCCCGGTCCCTGAATGTCCACCCGCTGCGTCTGCCTTCGGTCGGATTCTTCAGCTCGCCGCTGACGGTGTCCTACCTGTTCGGCGCACCCCGCTCCGGCGTCTACGCGAGCCGGATCATGGACGTCAAGCAGTCGTTGCAGGGCGCGGCGGGTGAAGATCCCGCGAACGTGACCGCCTACATGAAGCAGTCGGGCATAGCCGGGTCCTACCTGGAGGGCTCGGTCTTCGATCAGCTCGAGGACAGCGAGAACGCCCCGATCCGGGGAATCTCCTCCATACACCTGATCGCGGAGGCGGCGGACCAGGGCGTCCCCATCTACCGCATCACGTCCGCCAACTCGGCCGCCGTGCTGCCGCTGCTGCAGCTCAGCTCCGCGGTTGAGAACGACATCAGGACGGCCGTCAACCAGGGGAAGACGGTCCTCGCTCCGGAGCGCAACATCAGCCACGGGAACTGGAACGGCGTTGGCTATATCATCACCGATGAGACCACGGGGGCCGCGGCCTACCTGATCTCCGGCGGGGCCAACGGCGGCGGCTTGCTCGACTGCATCAGAGAGCTCGTGCCGCGGTTCATCGAGGTGCTGGTGATCGCGTTCCTGATCGCGCTGCTGATCGTCCTGCTCATCTGGCTGCTCTGGGGTCTCGCCGGCATCCTCGCGGGGCTGCTGGGAGGACTCGGGGCGGGAGCGGGAGCGGCGGCGGCGCTCGCGGCAATACTTTTGATGTTCCGAGCGCTCGCTCCGACGTCCTCGACGTCGACGGCCTAGCGAAGACGAAAGGCTCGCCCGCCGGACGCGCCGCCCAGCGTGTCCGGCGGGCCTGATTCCAACATGGACGAAACCCTCGACAACGCGATCCATCGCAACCCACTGGCCGAGATCCGCCGGTTGATCGATCTCGGCGCCGATCCGAACTACGAGAGCGACGAAGGCTATCCCAGCCTGCTCTCCGCGCTCGCCGCCGAGCGGGCGGACAAATACCAGGTCCTGGAAATCCTGATCGACGCCGGCGCGGACGTGAACCAGCGCGGAATCAACGACTGGACGCCCCTGCACTACGCGGCGTCGCAGGACGACGCCCAAGCGATCGAGATCCTCGCCGCCAGGGGCGCGGACCTCGACGCGAGGACGCGGATCGACGATTACGCGACGCCGCTGGAGGAGGCGGAGATTCTGGGGAAGGGGAGGGCGGTGGAGGCGTTGCGGAGACTGGGCGCCGAGTAGGTCCGGTGTCGGCGCGCCGACAAATCCGCTGACGTCCCCTCCTACGTACGGTAAACCGGAGAGCCCCAGCCCAGGCACGGGGATCGAGCCGGGGAGGAGAGCGCGGAACCTGGAAGCGGCGGCTTCCGTCTGTCCCCCATCCATGGACACGCAGCACCTTCACAGTGAGCCGTTGTTCCTTGCATCGGGAGTAAAATATATGCCAGACGAGAAGCTTTACCTCAGACCCAACGTCGTCGTCGAGCCCCTGGTGGACCACTGGTACGCGTGGTCGCACCTGATCCCGCCCTCCACGCTGGCCATGAACATGGTGGGCCGGCATCTGAAGATCATGGACTCGTACGTCAAGGCGCCGCAGGTCCACGCCGCCGCGGTAAAGAACCCGGCCATGCTGGGCGGTCCGTTCATCGACTACAAGGAGCCGCGGGTCGCCGAGATCCAGGCGCTGATCGACCGCACCAAGCGGGAGCGGGCCCATCTGCTGGAGCTCGCCGCCGCCATCACGCAGCTCGACGACATGCTGCGGCAGGAGGCCAAGGGCTTCTCGCTGGAGCCGCTGTACGCCAAGGTCCCCGAGCCGCTGCGCGGCTACGTCGAGCTGGTGTACGACCTCAACAACCAGCCGTCGTTCCGGCTGATCGAGCCGCTGCTCTACCGCAGCCGCTACTACGTGCCCGAGGCGCAGAGCCTGATGCTGTCGCTGATCAGCCAGGACGACCGGCCGTTCGTGCTCAGCACCCCGCGGCTGGCGGAACCGGGGGACGTCCACCTGCAAGCGGCCGTTCAACCATCCCGGCATCGACGAGCTGTTCAAGATGAAGAGCGTGCCGCAGACCTTCGCCGACATCAAGGAGGCCCTGGAGCTGGAGGACGAGCACGACGAGAGCTTCCTGCGCTTCCTGACCCCCGAGCCGACGCCCCGGTACGAGCGCTATCAGGGGGACGGCGTGCGCTGGCGCTACTTCGGCCACGCCTGCATCCTGGTCGAGACCAAGGACGTGTGCGTGCTGCTCGATCCGGTGCTGAGCTACACCTACGAGAGCGACGTCTCGCGCTACACCTACGAGCGACCTGCCGGAGTGGATCGACTACGTCCTCATCACCCACAACCACCAGGACCACATCCTGTTCGAGACCATGCTGCAGCTCCGCCACAAGGTCGGCAAGGTGGTGGTGCCGCGCAGCGGCAGCGGCGAGCTGCAGGATCCCTCGCTCAAGCTGATCCTCCGCCAGGTCGGCTTCAAGGACGTCTACGAGATGGACGAGATGGAGACCCTGGAGCTGGCGGGCGTGGAGATCACGGGGCTGCCCTTCCTGGGCGAGCACGCCGACCTCGACATCCGCAGCAAGCTCGCCTACCTCTGCCGGATCGGCCAGCACTCCATGATGTTCGCGGCGGATTCTTGCAACATCGAGCCGCGGCTCTACGAGCGGGTCTACGAGGCGGTGGGCGGGATCGACGTCGCCTTCATCGGCATGGAGTGCGACGGCGCGCCGCTGTCGTGGGTCTACGGGCCGCTGCTGACCAAGCCGCTGGACCGCAAGATGGACCAGAGCCGGCGGCTGGCGGGCTCGAACTACGAGCGGGCGGTGGACATCGTCAACCGCTTCAAGTGCCGCGACGCCTACGTGTACGCCATGGGCCAGGAGCCCTGGCTCAACTACATCATGAGCGTGAAGTACACGGAGCAGTCGAATCCGATCGTCGCGTCCAACAAGCTGATCGAGGACTGCCGGAGCCGCGGCATCCAGGCCGAGCGGCTCTTCGGCGAGAAGGAGATCCTGCTGGCGTAGGGGCCCTACTCGCCCAACGCCCGCCGCAACTGCACCGTGAGGGGATGCTCGCCGCCGAGCGTCCCCTCCGCCATTTCCAGCGCCTCCGCGAAGCGCGCGCGGGCCGCTTCCGCGTTCCCCATCTCCCGTTCCACCACGGCCAGGTTGTTGAGGTCGGCGATCACCTGCGGGTGAAGCTCGCCGAAGACCTGCTGGTCGATCTGGAGCGCGGCTTCGAGGTGCATGCGGGCGCCCTCGGCGTCCCCCAGCTCGCGCAGGGCGCCGGCCACGTTGGTCATGGCCTGGGAGGTGTAGGGGTGCACGTCGCCGTAGAGGCGGCGGAGGATGTCCACGATGGGCCGCAGGTAGTCCAGGTTCTGCTGGAGATCGCCCATCTGCCGCGCGATGGCGGCGAGGTTGCTCAGGTCGGAGGCGATGGCGGGGTGGACGTCGCCGAAGAGCTGGCGGTGGAGGTCGAGGGCCTGGAGGAGGTGATCGCGGGCCGCTTCGCGCTCTCCCAGATCGGCCAGGACGAGGCCGAGGTTGGCGAGGATGGAGGAGAGGTTCCGCGGGTCCGCCTCGCGCTTCTGGATCGCCAGCGCCCGCTCCAGATGCTCGCGGGCGGGCTGGAGGTCGCCGGCCTCGCGCTGGAGGATGCCGGCCATGTTGAGAGCGGCGGCGACGGCGAGGTGATCCTCTCCGTGGGCCTCGCGGGCGTGCTCCAGGGCCCGTTGCGCCTCGGCCAGGGCGTCCTCCCGCCGTCCCACCTCGCGCAGGGTCTCCGCGCGCAGCAGGCGGAGCTGCGTGATCGCGCCGGGCGCGAAGCCTTCGGACTCCCGCTCTACGGCCTCGGCCAGAGCCAGGCGGACATGCGGCGGCCAGCGGCCCTCGGCTTCCCGCGCCCGCTGGAACAGGTCGCCGGCCGCCAGCGTTCCCTCGCGGATGTCGGCGGCCAATTCGTCCGCCAGGTCGTTCACCTCGTCCTCGCCGATCCAGATCCGCAGGTCGCGCAGGTAGCCGAGGCGGCGCTCGTCGTCCCCGGCGTGCTCGGCCAGGGAGAGGCGGAGCAGGGCCATGCCGCGGGTGTGGAGGGGCACGGAGCGGTCCACGAAATCCAGGAATTCGGCGGCGAGGCGTTGCCGCTTGTCTTCCGTAAGCGGCTCCAGCAGGGCGCGATTGAACCGGGGGGAGAGGAAGGAGTAGACCTGGAGGCCGGGGAACGAGGGATGCCCGAACTGGTGATCGACGAACAGGCGCAGGTCCTCGCTCTCCACGAGCTCCTCGTCCAGGAGGTCCACCAGATCCTCCTGCCTCTCCTCGTCCAGCTCCAGGTGATGGAAGAGCATCCCGGCGGGGACGTTCTCGCCGCACAGGGCGGCCAGGTCCAGGAAGCGCTGCACCCGGTCGGAGAGCTCCAGCTCGAACTCGTTGACCAGGTTCCGCAGCCGCTCGTGCAGCTCCTCCGTCGGGAGCGGCTGAAGCTCCAGCCGCAGCCGGCGCTCGGTCCGGGGGGCCACGAAGCCGTCGCTTTCCTTGGGAGAGCAGGAGATCGCGAGCACTAGGCCGGAGCGTTCGCGGGCCTCGGCCAGGAGCAGCGCCCGCAGGGGATCGGTGAGCAGGGGGCTGGACAGCGCGTGGAGGACGACGCGGCGGTCGCGGGTCAGCCGCTCCAGCAGGCCGGAGAGGGCGCGCCGGCCTTCTGTGGGACCGGAGGTGAGGTCCCAGGCCACGGCGGCGGCGTCGTCCAGGCGGAGAAGCAGGGAGACCACCGCCGCCGCGGCGAACGAGGGCTCCAGATGTCCGAGCAGGGGCTCGATCCCCCGGGCCAGACGCTCGCGGGCGGGATCGTCCAACTCCCCCCGTTTCGAGAGCTGGTGCGCGGCGAAGCGGCCGAGGTCCAAGCCCTCCTCATAGCCGTCGAGGTCCAGGGGGAGAACGCGGGCGCCGCCAGGCGCCGCGGCCCCGAGCAGGCCGGTGCGTCCGCATCCTGGCTCGCCGGAGAGGAGCAGGACCGGGTACGGTCCGGGGGAGGAGAGGATTTTTTCGAGTTGATCCATGCGGCGGCCATGCTAAAAGGACCCCTCATGGAAATGCAAACCGCCGTGACCGCCGCCGGGCGCCCGGAGAGCCGGGCCGTGCCGATCTCCAAGGCCCTCTTCGCCGTCGTGGTCTGGGGCGGATCGTTCATCGCCACCAAGATCGCCGTGGGCGAGATCGCGCCGGTGACCGTGGTCTGGCTGCGCTTCGCCATGGGCGTCGCCGTGCTCGGCGCGGTGGTCGCCCAGCGCCGGCAGCTCTTCCGGCCGTCCGCCCGGGACCTGGGCTACTTCACGCTGCTCGGCTTCCTGGGCATCTCCTTCCACCAGTGGCTGCAATCGAACGGGCTGGTGACCTCGGAGGCCAGCACCACGTCGTGGATCGTCGCGTCGTCCCCCATCTTCATGGCCGCTCTGGGCTGGCTCGTGCTGCGCGAGCGCCTGGGATGGCTGGGCGTGTTGGGCATCGCCGTGGCGGCGCTCGGGGTGCTGGTGGTGGTCTCGAAAGGAGACCTCGCGGCGGTGACGGCCGGGAGCTTCGGCGCGCCGGGAGATGTCCTGATCCTGCTGAGCGCGCTCAACTGGGCGGTCTTCTCGGTGCTTTCCCGCCGGGGTCTCCGCCGCCACTCCTCGGCGGGGATGATGTTCTGGGTGATGACCACCGGCTGGCTGCTGACGGCGATCCAATTGTTCCTCGGCCCCGGCCCGGCGGACGCCCTGCGCCTCTCTACGACCGGCTGGATGGCCGTCGCGTTCCTGGGCGTCGCCTGCTCCGGGATCGCCTACGTGTTCTGGTACGACGCCCTGCGCGTCCTCCCGGCCGGACAGGTCGGGGCCATGCTCTACCTGGAGCCGCTGGTGACGGTGGCGGTGGCGGCGGTTCTGCTGGAGGAGGCTGTTCTTCCGGCGACTCTGGCGGGCGGCTTCGCGATTCTGTTGGGGGTGTGGCTGGTGAGTAAAGCAAAGACCTAAAGGACCTAAACGACCTAAAGGACATAAAGGACAAGGACAGAACGTCTGCGGTCCTTTGAGTCGTTTAGGTCCTTTAGGTCTTTTAGGTCCTTCTCACCGACCATTCACATCCTGGCGCAACGCCTCGATCCGCGCCGGCGTCCGCAGGATGGCCCGCAGAAGCTCCACCGCGAGGTACGAGAGGGCGAACCCCAGGTAGATCGCGAAGGGCAGCAGGGCCACTCCCAGGACGTTGCGGGCGGTCCGGTACGCCTCTTCGATCACGAAGAGGGAATCCTCCGCCACGACGAGGTAGAGCAGGTAGAAGGCGGCGACGACGCCCACCATCGAGCCCACGCCGAACAGGAAGGGAACGAGCCGCACCGGCAGCTTGACCAGGAACATGCCGACCCCTAAGGCCTCTTCGCCGGCCGTCAGGTCCCTGCCCGCGTCGACGTTGACCGTCTGCGGGTTGAGCGCGAGGCCGCAGGCGTAGAGGAGCACGGCGGAGATCCCCAGACGCACCCCGAACGTGGCGAGGCTGCTGCCGACGATGATCCCGTAGAGCGCCGCCAGGAAAGTGCCCACCGCGCCCAGCAGGAAGAACAGGGCCAGGAACGAGAGGACGGCGGGGGAGCCGAGCTCGCTGTGCGACCTGCGCAGCAGCGAATCGCCCGCGTCGAGGAAGAGCACCGCCAGATAGTGCAGGACGGCCGCCGCCGGGGCGATCAGGAGGAGGCCGGTGAAGAAGATCCGGAAGCTGTCGCCGCGCACCCCCAGGATCAGGAAGGCCAGCACCAGCAGCAGCGCCGCGCCCACGTAGGCGATGTGCCCGGCCTGGCGGGCGGCGCGGTCGGCGGCGCCGAGGCCTCTCTCGGTGAAGCCGCGCCGCAGCCCGTCCAGGAGCGAGCGCACGAGGCGAAGGTGGGGGAGGCTCTGGACCACGTCGTCCGCGCCCACGCTCCGCCGCAACCGCTCGCCGAGCCCGCGGGCGAGGGCCAGGAAGTCGCGCCGGGGACCGACGCCGGGGGGGAGGGGAGGTCGCACCATGGTCTCGTACGGAAACAGCTCTGGGAGCGAGCGCGCCGGGACCCAGTCGGCCATTCCGACGCGGGTGACCAGGCTGTCAGGCTTCAGTGTCCCTTGATCGGCGAGGGAGCGCAACTCTTCCAGGGGCATGGGCCCCTTTTGGGCGCCATCGTGGAAGAGGTACCAGACGGGGTCGGACATGGGCGCGTCTCCTCTGGAGGTAAGTATATGCGGCAGGCCGCCCGCCCGGGACCCTCACCTCCCGGCCTCCTCTCCCGGTGTGGCGTGGGAGGGAGGGGTCGGATACAATCCCGCCCCCATGAGCCAGGCCATATCCGTCACCTCGATTCGCGAGCTGTCCCAGCACATCGGCCAGGAGGTCGAGCTGCGGGGATGGATCGACAACAAGCGTTCCAGCGGCAAGATCGCCTTCCTCCAAGTGCGCATGGCCGGCGGCGTCGTCCAGGCCGTGGCCGGGCGCAACGACGTATCCGAGAAGGACTGGGCGGACATCGAGCGCGCCACCCAGGAGTCGACCGTCCGCGTCGTCGGCGCCGTCAAGGAGGACAAGCGGTCCCCGATCGGCGTCGAGGTGCAGGCGAAGGAATTCGAGATCCTCGCCCTGACGCCGGAGTACCCGATCACCCCCAAGGAGCACGGCACCGCGTTCCTGATGGAGCACCGCCACCTCTGGCTGCGCTCCAGCCGCCAGCGGTCCGCCCTGCGGGTGCGCAGCGAGGTCGAGCAGGCGATCCGCGACTTCTTCTACGACCGCGACTTCACCCTCATCGACTCGCCGATCCTCACCCCCGCGGCGTGCGAGGGGACCTCGACGCTCTTCGAGACCGACTACTTCGGCGACAAGGCCTACCTCTCGCAGTCCGGCCAGCTCTACCTGGAGCCGGCCGCGGCGGCCCTCGGCAAGGTCTACTGCTTCGGCCCCACCTTCCGGGCCGAGAAATCGAAGACCCGGCGCCACCTGATGGAGTTCTGGATGGTGGAGCCCGAGGTGGCCTTCCTGGAGTTCGAAGGCCTCTGCGCCCTCTCCGAAGAGTTCGTCGTCTACCTGGTGGGCCGGGTGCTCGAGCGCTGCCGTCAGGAGCTGAAGATCCTGGAGCGCGACACCTCCAAGCTGGAGCAGGTCCTGCCGCCCTTCCCGCGCATCACCTACACCGAGGCGGTGGAGATCCTCAACGAGCAGGGCAACCCCATCCAGTGGGGCGACGACTTCGGCGCCGACGAGGAGACGATCGTCGCCAGCCAGTTCGACCGGCCGGTGATGGTCACCCGGTTCCCCGCCGCGTTCAAGGCCTTCTACATGCAGCCCGATCCGGAGAACCCGGACGTGGTCCTCGGCCTCGACATCATCGCCCCCGAGGGCTACGGCGAGATCATCGGCGGCAGCCAGCGCATCCACGACCACGACCTGCTGCTTGAGCCGTATCCAGCAGCACAACCTGCCGGTCGAGGCGTTCCAGTGGTATCTTGACGTCCGCAAGTACGGAGCCTTCCCGCACAGCGGGTTCGGCATGGGGATCGAGCGCTTCGTGGCCTGGATGACGGGCGTGACGCACCTGCGCGAGACGATCCCCTATCCGCGGCTGCTCTACAAAATCTATCCCTGAGAACGGCGCACCGCCCTGAAGCCCCGTCGCGCTCTCACCTGGGCCATCCTCGCGGCGCTGATCCTGATCTGGGGCACCACCTGGGCCGTGATCCGGATCGGCCTGCGGGGCATCCCGCCGATCACCGGCGTGGCCCTTCGTTTCGCCATCGCCTCGGCGGTGCTGCTGGCGCTGGTTCCGGCTTTGGGAGTGAAGCTGGGCCGGAGCCCGGTCGAGCGCCGCCTCTGGCTGATCAACGCGCTGCTGACCTTCGCGATCCCGTACAGCATCCTCTACTGGGCCGAGCAGTGGGTCCCCTCGGGGCTGGCGGCGGTGATCTTCGCCACCTTCCCGCTGCTGACGGCGCTGATCGCCCACTTCGTCCTGCCGGAGGAGCGGCTGACGGCGGCGCGCATCGCCGGGATCCTGGTGGGCTTCGTGGGCATCGCGGTGATCTTCTCCGAGGACTTCCAGGCCCTGGGCGGTCCGCAAGTGCTGAAGGCGGGGGCGCTGCTGCTGCTCTCGCCGCTCTGCGCCTCCTGCGGCGGCGTCCTGGTGAAGCGCTGGGGCAAGGGCGTCCATCCGCTCTCGATCGCGGCGGTGCCGATGGGGATCACGGCGCTGCTGCTGGGCCCCATCGCCTGGCTCCTGGAGTCGACCCGCGAGATGACGTTCGACACGCCGTCCGTCCTGGCCCTGCTGTACCTGGCGATCATCGGCTCCGCCGTGCCCTTTACCCTCTACTTCTGGCTGCTGAAGCACCAGAACGCGACCAGCATCGCGATGATCAACTACGCCACGCCCGTGATCGCGGTGGCCGTGGGGACCCTGTTCCTGCACGAGCCGTTCACGCCGCGGATCCTGGCCGGCGTGGCGCTGGTGGTGGCCGGGGTGGCGGTGGCCGTCCGCCCGAAGCGGGCGAGCTCTATCAACGCTTCCGAGAGCCGAGAGGATGGGGAAAATGGCAAATAACTCATTGTTCGATGCCTTGATGGATGTGCGGCCCGCGGACGCACCGAATATCAGGCAAGCGGTGCCATTCTTCAGCGTGAAAGACATCGAAGCCTCTTTGCGGTTTTATCGGGACGGTCTTGGATTCACCCTGACGAGGCACTGGGACCCAGAGGGACGGATTCGCTGGTGCTGGCTTGAGCTCGATCACGTCGCCGTGATGCTGCAGGAATACTGGCAGGCCGGTCGCCCGGGCGGTTCGCCTGCCGGTGCGCTCGGTCAAGGAGTGTGCATCTGCTTCATGTGTGCCGACGCCATTGCGGTCTATCGCAACGCGAAGGCGCGGGGCCTTGAGCCGTCCAGGCCGTTCGTCGGGAATGGTCTCTGGGTCACCTCTCTCGTGGACCCGGATGGATACCGGCTGGACTTCGAAAGCCCCACGGATGTGCCGGAAGAATCCGTCTACTCCGAGCCGGCGTGACGCCGGTCCCGATATCGGCGTAGCGGTGGCGGCCCCGGCCCAAGCGGACCTCCTGAGAGCCGCCCCGGCGAGCATGGCAGAGGGCCGTCGGGCTTCCACATTGTTCAAAAATTAGCCGCCGCACCTGGAAAATAAATAGCCCCAAGCCAGAGTCTCGAGACTTTGGTCTGGAGACGTTGACTTTGGTCTGGAGATCTTGGCTCTGAGCCGGAGTCAGTTGACTTTGTCCTGGAGAGGTTGACTCCGGCTCAGAGTCTCGAGACTCTGGCTTGGAGACGTTGACTCCGGGCTGGAGATCTTGACTCTGGGCCAGAGTCAATTGACTTTGTGCTGGAGACGTTGACTCTGGCTCAGAGTCTCGAGACTCTGGCTTGGAGACGTTGACTCTGGGCTGGAGATCTTGACTCTGGGCCAGAGTCAGTTGACTTTGCTCTGGAGGCGTTGACTCTGGCTCAGAGTCTCGAGACTCTGGCCTGGAGACGTTGACTCTGGCCTGGAGATCTTGACTCTGGGCTGGAGTCAGTTGACTTTGTGCTGGAGACGTTGACTCTGGCTCAGAAAACGGAGGGAGAGCGAGGCTCCCTCCGTTTTCCCGCTCATGCCGGCGCGGGTCCGTAGGCCACCTTACACAAATGCCGCGTCCCCGACCTGGGACGCGGCATCGGTGTTTCAACAGGCTGTAGGTCGCTGACTGTTGTCAAAAGCACTCAGGTGATGACGGGCAGTGCACGGAACCTGAGCTTACCATTGTGCAGTGATCCTCGCCGCTTGCTGAATGGCAGGTGCAGTAGCAATCCCCCACTTTCGGACTACTGATCGACTGCAGACCCTTAGGAGGGACTCCGGCTGTGAAGTTCGAGGTACCGGGCAGCCACGTATCCGGGCGCAGATCGCCGTTGGTATCGACGACGGCAGATCCCGTCGGCTTCAAGACCTTGCTGTCGGGGAAGGCCCACGGAATGAGCTTCCCGGGGAATCTGACTTTTCCCTTGAGCTCGAGCTTGCGTGAGTCTGTGCTCCGCACCGGCACGAAGGACAATCGCACATCGGCGGCAAGCGGCGCGCGGAAGGTCCCGCCACCCGTTTGGCTACGGTGGATCCGCATCTTGGTGGTGGGTTGTTTGCCGTCCAACGTAATGTAGACGTGATAGGCGCCACAGGAGCTCTTGATGGGAGCGATGCTCACCATCGACAACGCCCGGAACCGAATGCGGGTCTCGGCAACTCCGTTGGCGTCGAACACCGCCTCGTCCAAGCGCTCGATGATGGTGTCCGTATTCCGGAGTTGACCCGGATTGCTGGTCTCAAGTGGAAGGCCGGTGAGGGCTACGCGGCCAGTGAAAGTCGAAGAGGAGCCGCAGAAGAAACCGGCAGGGATAGGGTTCTTGGAGAAGTCGTAATGGGTGAGTCCGCCTCCGATAGTCGTGAAGACGTCAATCCCCGGCTTGATTGCAGGATCGGCGCTGGCCAGGTGGGACATGCCAAACACGAGCACAACCGCGAACCCGACGAATCTTTTCACGCGAGTCCTCCTTTCGGAACCGGACGTTGGGTGGCGCCTAGGTGTAAGCGCGCAAAGACACTCTATCGTCCTTCTTTGCTAAAGTACAGATGGAAAGGTGTCCTTTGGAAGTTCGCCGTGCGGTGGGTGATGGCGGCTGGGGGCAGGGGAAGGCACCGGATCCGGCAGTCTTAGCGGGCGTTTGCGGAGGGGGAAGCTCGTCGTCGGCCGGAACGTAAATTGCAAGCGCGCCTTCGTCTTTTAGGGAATCCTCGGCTGCGGTCGAGGAACGACATCTCCCGAAGGAGGAAGTATGAAAAGACAGACCAAGGTGCGGCTTTGTCTGGCGCTGTTCGTTCTCGCGGCTACCCTGGGTATCGTTGGCACCGCGGACCAGAACGCCATCGCGGCTCCGTGCTGCGACAGTTGCGACCAGCGGCAGTTGAATTGCGAGGCGGGCATCATCTACACCTGGTGCGGAGGGGACCCGGCGTGCTGCGAGCAGGAGGTCATCAACAGGTGCTGGCGGTGGTGCATCGAGTGCTGATTGCGCGCTGACCAGCGGCTCGCGGGCGCTACGGCTGCTTGCGGCCCCGCGGCGCGGGACGGGGCCGCCGAACAGAGTCGCCGCAGCCCCGTACCCGCGTCACCGATGGCGCCGCTAGCGCTCTAGACTCCGCAGATGGATCCAACGGTGGGGCCCGCGCACAGGCTTTGCCCCGACGGGCAGGCCGGCAGGCAGTTCCGGCAGGCGGTCTTCGCGGCGCTGCAAGTGCTGCCGAGGCCGGTGCGGTTGTACGTGGTGGTCACGCCTGGGCCGCAGCACTTCTTCGAGCATCCGACGAAGTAGTTTCCGGAGCCACAGGACAACTGCGCCAACGCGGGACGCGGCAGGGTGAGGCCGAAGGTCGTGACGAGGGCAAAGGCGAGGACGGTCAGGCGTAACAGGTTTCGGGTCATAACATCTCCTTTCCTACTAGAGACGGTGCGAAAGGCGGCGGCGGCGGGACAACCGCCGCTCGTCCTCCTGGGATTCCTCTCAGCGTCGATAGCGCGGGTCGATGTCCTGACGGCGCGGGAGAGGTGAGGCCGTAGAGAGATGGGTAGGATAAGCTTCCGTAGGCCGCCAAAACTGTTTGCGAGGACTCCTCATGTTCGTTCTACGCCCCATCGGCCGTGTTCTGTCACCTCTCCAGTCGCGTGAGCAGGCGCCGAAGCAGGGGCACGAAGGCGCGCCGGAGGCTTGGCTCGAATTCGCGCCCGAAGTCCAGGAAGGCTTGACGGATCTGCGTGTCGGGGACGAGATGATCGTGCTCACCTGGCTTCACCGCGCCGAGCGTGAGACGCTGCGCGTTCACCCCAGAGACGATCCCCATGCCTCCCTTCGCGGCGTATTCAGCACCCGATCCCAGGATCGCCCAAACCCGGTCGGCCTCCATCGTGTCCGGATCCTTGAGATTCAAGGACGAGCGCGTGTGCGAGTAGACCAACTCGAGGTCTTCGACGGAACGCCAATCCTCGACCTGAAACCGGTGCTGTAAGGGTATCTGGCACCGCCACGGATGATCCCAGGATGCGGGCACCTTCCCTTCCCATACGAGGGCAAGACAGCGGGGCGGGTGGTGGAGGAGGCTGGCGATCCTGACGGCCGGCTTGACCGGCTGGAGCGTCAGGGGATTCTGCGTCGAGCCACGGCGCCGGTTCCCCGGGAAGATTACTCGCTGAAAACTCTTCTGATCGCGGCGCGGGCGTTCTCCACGAGAGCAGGATCCGCATCCACGGTCGCCAACCGGGCCAGCAGGGTCTCGGAATCCGTAAGCCGGTTTCTGGCGGCTTCGCGCAGGAAGTCGAAGTCTTTCTCCCGGCCGGCCAGGATCTTGGCGACAAGGAGATCGTTGGCCTCAAGGCACAGACCTCTCGCCCCGCGAGTGTTCTCGTTCTGAATCACCACCAAGCGCTCTTTCCATCCTTGCGGCAGGAGGGCGGTCTTGCCACTGACCGCCTGTGCGTAGTAGCCGAAGGTCTGGTGAAACGGGGACAGCTCACCGATGCTGCCTTCGATCAGGTCGGCACGCTCCGGATGATTCAAGGGATAGAGATCGGCCTCCATGGAGATCCGCATTGGAGCCGGGGCGTCGGGAAACTGACCCAGGATCGCCTGACTGCCGATGACGACGATCTCGGTGTCGTCGGCGATGACCGCGGCGGCGCGGATGAGGTGCTCCAGTTGTTCCCGGGTCACGGTTGCTGAGAAAGGCGCTCTCGGGTCTCATGCCAGATCTTCCACCGCTCCCGCGGCGTCAGGGCTCCGGCAAAGGGGCTTGAAGAGCGGAGCTCGTAGGCCAGCTCGCTCCGGTCCACCAGGAAGGCCGCTATGGATTCAGCATCCTCGGCAAGGATCTCGGCCCACTTCCGCGCATAGAACGGTGGCTCGGCGCTGGCCGTCAGCCATGACTGGACCCGGTGCCGGGCGTTCGCGAGGATCTCCGGCCGGTCCCGCAGGCGCTCGGCGATCACTCTGTGGTACGCGATGCTGCGTTCTTCCGAGAGCCGGTGAAGGTCCATGCCGCAAAAGCTAGCACAGAGATCTCCCGGATGGCGTAATGTTGAGCACCAGAAGGGTCACGCCCGTTGAAGGTAACGGCGAGGGTATGAAATACGCCTGAAGGTATGGAGAGGCCGCTGGCCTGGGCCGGGACGGCGAGGCCCGGGATCGTCGATGTGCCAGGCGGCGGAGCGGATCCGCTGGACGCGCGGAGCGTTGTACCAACCCGGGATATAGTGATGAACGCATGTTCGGTCAAGCTTCAACTTCAAAATTCGCGAGACTGTCACCGTCGGGCGGGGAGCCGGCACCCTGGAAGAGCTGACTTTTTTTGTTGTTCTCTTTTAGGGGGGAGTTTGCGGCATGTCTAAGAAGAAGAGTGTCTTCGTCTATCTGTTGATCCTGCTGGTCTCCGTCACCGGAATCTGGTTCCTCGTCGACTACGGCTCGCGGCTGCAGCCGGCGGCGGCCCCGAGCGCGGCGTCCCAGGCGGCTGCCGCGCAGCACGAATCTTCGGGCCTTCAGACCGTGCTCGAGAACGTGCGGCACCCGCTCAGCATCCTGCTGCTGCAGGTCATCGTCATCGTCATCGCCGCCCGCTCTCTCGGGGCGATCTTCCACCGGATCGGCCAACCCCCGGTGATCGGGGAAATGGTCGCGGGCATCCTGCTCGGGCCCTCCCTGCTGGGGTGGGCGTCTCCCGCGGCGCAGGAGTTCCTCTTCCCGGTGGACTCGCTCGGGTCCTTGCGGATGCTCAGCCAGATCGGCGTGATCCTGTTCATGTTCGTGGTGGGCATCGAGCTCGATCTGGATCACCTGCGGGAGAAGGCGCACGCGGCGGTGATGGTGAGCCACACCAGCATCGTGCTGCCGTTCTTCCTGGGGGTGGCCGGCGCGCTGTTCCTCTACGGCCCGCTGGCGCCCGCCGGGGTGCCGTTCAGCGCCTTCGCCCTGTTCATGGGCGTCTCGATGAGCATCACGGCGTTTCCGGTGCTGGCGCGCATCATCGAGGAACGGCGGCTGTCCCGCACCTATCTCGGCACCACGGCCATCGCCTGCGCGGCCGTGGACGACGTCACCGCGTGGTGCCTGCTGGCGGTCGTCGTCGCCCTGGCCAAGGCGAACAGCGTGACCGGCGCGCTGTGGACCATCGGCCTCTCCGTGGTGTTCATCGCCGCCATGCTGTTCCTGGTGCGGCCGCGGCTCGCCCGGATCCGGGAGAAGAGCGTGGCCTGCGGGGGCAAGTCCGGGTTGCTCGCGGCCCTTTTCGCCTTCGTCTTCTCGGCGGCGCTGGTCACCGAGGCGATCGGCATCCACGCGCTGTTCGGCGCTTTCCTGGCCGGGGTGTGCATGCCTCCCGACCCCAAGCTGCGCCAGTTCCTCCGCGAGCGGGTGGAGACCTTCGCCTCGGTGTTCCTGCTGCCGCTCTTCTTCGCCTTCACGGGCCTGCGCACCCAGGTGGGGCTGCTGAACGACTGGTGGGGCTGGATGATGTGCCTGGCGATCATCGCCCTGGCGGTGACCGGCAAGCTCGTCGGCAGCATGTTCGCAGCGCGCTGGACGGGCATGAGCTGGGGGGACTCCTTCTCCCTGGGGGCGCTGATGAACACCCGCGGCCTGGTCGAGCTGATCGTGCTGAACATCGGCTTCGACCTGGGGATCCTGTCGCCGAAGATCTTCGCCATGATGGTCCTGATGGCGCTCATCACGACCTTCATGACCGGGCCTCTTCTCGCCTTGTCCGGCTGGGCGCAGCGGCGAATGGCTCCCTTGGCGCCGGGCGCGGCGGGCTCCGTGATCCAGTAGTCGGGAGGCGGCTGCGGTCGTCTGCTCTAAGGACAACAAGGACCCAAAGGACACCAAGGACCCAAAGGACAAAGATCTTGTCCTTGCTGTCCTTGGTGTCCTTGCGGTCCTTTTGGCCTTTGCTTTGATCTCACTGGCGTCCAGGCTCCTTGCTCCCGGCCGGAAAGTAGCCGTTGCAGGTCCGTAACGGCCGGTTGAATCGAGCCGCAGCGCGGCAGAGCGGGGCTCCGGAGGACGCTTCAGAAGTAGCGCTACTCCGGTCCCCGCTTCTTGTTTTCAGCGGATTGACGCTGGCACACCGGGCTCGACCCTGGTATGATTGTCGCAGTGCGGCATAAGTCGGAGACGGCGGTCCGCGCTGCTAATTCCCAAAGGGGAGAGACATGGCGAAGGAACCTGAACACGTCAGCGAGTTGGAATCCAGGAAGGTCGCGGAGGCTTCGCGGGAGACCGAGTGGAAGCAGCCCAGCTTCCTGCGCGAGATGTTCCTCGGCAACTTCCGGCTGGACCTGATCCATCCGTATCCGCTGCCGGCGGAGGAGCGGCCGGAGTTTGCCGCTTTCTACAATGCCTTGAAGGAATTCCTGCGGGATCAGGTGGACCCGGTGGAGATCGACGCCACGGGCGAATACCCCGAGCACGTCGTGGACGGCCTGCGCAAGCTGGGCGCCTTCGGCATGAAGATCCCGAAGAAGTACGGCGGCCTGGGCTTCACCAACATGCGAGTACCAGAAGGTCATGATGCTCATGGGCTCCATCGACGGCAACCTGTCGGCCCTGCTGTCCGCCCACCAGTCGATCGGCGTGCCCCAGCCGCTCAAGATCTTCGGCTCCGACGCCCTCAAGAAGAAGTACCTGCCGCGCTGCGCCGCGGGCGAGATCTCGGCCTTCGCGCTGACCGAGACGCAGGTCGGCTCCGACCCGGCGCGCCTGCTGACCACCGCCGAGAAGACCCCGGAAGGGGACTACGTCCTCAACGGCGAGAAGCTCTGGTGCACCAACGGCACCATCGCCAAGCTGCTGGTGGTGATGGCGAGCGATCCCAAGACGCAAGAAGATCAGCGCCTTCGTGGTGGAGACCGAGCTGGCCGGGCGTCAAGGTCGAGCACCGCTGCCACTTCATGGGCCTGCGGGCGCTGGCCAACGCCGTGATCAGCTTCAAGAACGTGCGGGTGCCGGCCGAGAACCTGATCGGCGAGGAGGGCAAGGGCCTGAAGATCGCCCTCACCACCCTCAACGACGGCCGCCTGTCGATCCCCAACGGCTCGGTGGGCACGGCCAAGCTCTGCCTGGAGATCTGCCGCAAGTGGGCCGCCGAGCGCGTGCAGTGGGGCCGGCCGGTGGGCAAGCACGAGGCCATCGCCCACAAGATCGCCGACATGGCCGCCACCACCTTCGCCATGGAGTCGATCGCCACCCTGGCGACCGAGATGACCGACCGCGGCGGCTACGACATCCGCCTGGAGGCCGCGGCCTGCAAGGAGTGGAACTCCTGCCGCACCTGGGAGATCGTGGACGACACCATGCAGATCCGCGGCGGCCGCGGCTACGAGACCGAGCTGTCGCTCGAAGGCCCGCGGCGAGGAGCCGATCGGCGTCGAGCGGATGATGCGCGACTACCGCATCAACAAGATCTTCGAGGGCTCGAGCGAGATCATGCACCTGTTCATGGCCCGCGAGGCCGTGGACAAGCACCTGCAGGTGGCCGGCGCCATGATCGATCCCGAGAAGAGCGTGGCCGAGAAGCTGGCCGAGCTGCCCAAGATGACCGCCTTCTACGCCTCCTGGTACCCGACCCGCTGGCTGGGCTGGGGCCGGTGGCCGCGCTACCAGGAGTTCGGCGAGCTGGCCGGGCACCTGCGGTTCGCGGAGCGCAACACCCGGCGCCTGTCGCGCCAGATCTTCCACGGCATGATCGTCCATCAGGCCAAGCTCCAGAACAAGCAGGCGTTCCTCTTCCGCCTGGTCGACATCGCCAACGAGCTGTTCGCCATGGCGGCGTCGGTCGCCCGGGCGCACGCCATGCGGGAGGCCGGCCATCCCGACGCGGCCAACGCGGTCGAGCTGGCGGACCTCTTCTGCCGCAGCTCCCGCCGCCGGGTCGCTCCGCCTCTTCCACGACCTGTGGGCGAACGACGACGTGCGGAAGTACAAGGTGGCGCTGCAGGTGCTGGACGGCAAGCACGCCTGGCTGGAGAGCGGCATCCTCAATCTGGGAGCCCGGGCCGAGGCCCTGAAGCCGCGGCCGGTGGAGCCCGCGAAGCCCGAGCCGGTGCCGGTCCCGAAGGCCCGTCCGGTCGGCACGCATTAAAAAGCCCCTCTCCCTCGGGAAAGGGGTGGGGGTGAGGTCTCCCTGGGGTAGGATCGCGCCGTGCGCGCGGTCCTGCCCCCTGCCGATCCCGATCATCCCGTCCCCCGAATCGGGGATCGTCCCCGACCCGGTTCCCGCGATCGGGGAGGTTCTCGTCGCGGTGGAGGCCGCCGGCCTCAACCACGCCGACGTGCTCCAGCTCCGCGGCCAGTATCCGCCCCCGGCGGGCGAGAGCGACATCCCCGGCCTCGAATGCTCCGGCCGGGTCCTGGAGTCCGAGAAGGGAAGCCCGGCTCTGGCAGCCCGGCGCGCGGGTGATGGCCCTCATCGGCGGCGGCGCCCACGCGACCCGCGCCGCCATCCCCCTGGGGCAGCTCATGCCCCTGCCGGACAACCTCTCCTTCATCGAAGGCGGCGGCCATCCCCGAGGCCGCGCTCACCGCCTGGACGAACCTGGTGGCCGAGGGCGGGCTGCAGCCCGGGGAGACGGTGCTGGTGACGCGGCGCCACCGGCGGCATGGGGAGCTTCGCCGCGCAGCTCGCCCGCGAGCTGGGCGCGCGCGTCCTCGCCGCGGGGCGCAAGCCGGGAGCGGCTGGAGCATGCTGCGCGGGCTGGGGATCGAGGAGATCTGCCTGGCGGGGGCGAACCTGGCGCGTCAGGTGCGCGAGGCCACGGGCGGCCGGGGCGCCGACCTGGTGATCGACTTCGTCGGCCGGCCCCGGTCTGGACGGCCATCTGGCGGCCCTGGCGGAGCGCGGACGGCTGGTGCTGGTAGGGCTGGTGGCTGGCCGCAAGGCCGAGGTGGACCTCGGGCTGGTGCTGCGGCGGCGCCTGCGGGTGATCGGCTCGGTGCTGCGCGCCCGCTCGCGCGAGGAGAAGGCGAAGCTGGTGGCGGACTTCGCCGCCTTCGCCCTGCCGCGCCTGCGCGAAGGCCGCCTGCGCCCGGTGGTGGACCGCGTCATCCCCCTCGAACGGGCCGCCGAGGCCTACAAGGCCCTGGAGCGGGGCGGCGCCTTCGGCAAGATCATCCTAGCGGCCGTTTGAGGTCTCCACGCCCTGGCCCGCGGCCTGGCCGACCGTCACGCTCCGGCTGAGGTACGAGGTGGAGGCGGAGACCTGGTCGTGCACGGCCACGGCCACCCGCTGCCCGCCCGGGGCCATTCTGAGGGTCAGCGTGTACAGGTAGTACTGTCCCATGGCGTTCAGCACCTCCTTGCGGGGGATGCTCAGGGGCACCTCGACCTGGCGCACGGGAGAGTTGGCGCCCCGGGCGTCCTGGGTCGCCACCAGCAGCCGGAGCTTGCCCTGGTAGGTCTCGTTCTGGTTGAGGAGGGCCAGCTTGAAGATGGGGATCTTGAGCTGCACGGGCACGGAGAACTTGCCGTCCTCGCCCGGGATCTGGTCGCCGATGTTGACGGCGACTTCCAGGGGATTGTCCTCCAGGCCGTGGAGGAGCGCCGCCAGGGTGCGGTCGACCATCCTCTCCATGAGCGGCTTGTCGCGGTAGCTGTGGCGGTAGCGCACCCGCAGGCCCGGCCGCTTGACCTTGACCTCGAGCCGGTGCTGCTTGCCCTGTCCCAGCCGGGACGGGTTGTAGCCCAGCGAGTAGTAATTGGAGAAGTCCTCCTGCATGCGGGCCAGCTCGGGCAGGAAGTCGTTGACGTCCAGGATGGCGCGGCCCCCGGTGTCGGCGGCCATGGCGCTCAGCGAGCCCTGGTGGTTCGCGGTCTGCGCCTGCCGGACGGTCATCATCTGGAGGATCCTCTCGGCTCCGAGCGAGCCGTCGCCCGCGGAGCCGTGGGCGCCCAGGCCGCTGGCCTGGAGGGTGTAGAACGTCACGCGGTGCGCGTTGGCATGGGCGGCGAGGTCCGCGAACTGGCTGACGAGGCTGTAGCTCTGAGCGTCCAGGAGAGCCTGCGGGGCCCCGTATCCGCCGCCGCTCACGGTCTCGGACGTTCCAGCCCCTGCGCCGCCATCGCCGCCGCCACCGCCACCAATCACCTGGGCTTGACCGATCTTTTCGCCCAGGTAGCCGACCGAAATCCCGGCCCGCTCCGCGCCGCCGCTGCAGAGCTCGTAGAGCGCCTGGAAGAGCTCCTCGCCGGGCGTGACCGGGACGCCGTCGCTGACGTAGAGCATCGCCTTGCGGCCCGGGACTCCGGAGAGGGAGTTGACCATCAGGGTCAGCGCCCCGAGCGTCTGCAGGGCCTCGTTCCGTGCCTGCTGCGCATAACCTTCGATGGGATCGACGACATCGTGGTCGCAACCCTCGAGCCCGTACAGGGTGAGCATCGTCCGCAACGCTTCGTTGCGGGCGGTGGCCGCCTGGACGCCGAAGGCGGGGAGACCCTCCATCTCCTTCAACGCCGCGTCGAGGGCGGCCGGGTCGTCGGTGAAGGCCTGGCGCGTCCGCAGCCCGAGGTCGTGGCTCACCAGCATCACCCGGTCTCCGCGGCGGACGTTCGCGGCGAGGAACTTGCGGATCTGCTCCAGGGCCCGCGTGCGGTTGTCCGGGCGGAGGTGGAAGTTGTCCACGAAGACCACCAGGGAGAGGCCAGCCTCCGGATTGGCCGGCGGCGCGGTCCCCTCCGGGACGGCCGGAGCGGCGGGGACCCTGGGGGCGGTGGAGACGGCGGGCGCGGATCTGCCCTGGGCGGCCTCGAAGTTGGTGACCTGCACCGGCTTGCCGTCCTCCAGGAGAACGAAGTCCTCCTTCTTCAGGTCGGTCACCCGGTTGCCGTCCTTGTCGGTGACGTAGACGTCGACGTTGACGACGGTGACCTCCACCACCTCGCCGAAGCTGGGCTCGGTGGAGGTCTGCGCCCCGAGAGAAGATCCCCAGAGCGTGGCGAGCCATGCGGCGGCGAGGAGGCGGGACTTCACGGCTTCACCTCCGCTCCGGCGGCCACGGCCTCGCCGACATGGACGAGGCGGCTGAGGTAGGAGGTGGTGGCGGCGACCTCGTCGCGCACGGCGAGGGCCACTTTGTGCTCTCCGGGCTTCATGGTGAGCGTCAGGTTGTAGACGTAGTACTGGCCCATGGCGTTGAGCACCTCCTTGCGGGGGATCTTCAGCGGCACGTTCACCTGCCGCACGGGGGAGTTGGCGCCGTCCGGGGTGCCGGTGACCACGAACAGCTTCAGGGCGCCTTCATAGGTCTCGTCGCGGTTGAGGACGGCCAGCTTGAACATCGGGATGCGGAGCTTGACGGGGACGGTCCACAAACCGGCGGCGCCGGGGGTCTGCTCGCCGATCTCCATGACGATGTTCAGGGGGTTGTCGTCGAAGCCGTGGTAGAGGGCCGCCAGGGTGCGGTCCACCAGCTTCTCGACCGCCGGCTTGTCGCGGTAGCTCTGGCGGTAGCGGAGCCGGGTCCCCGGCCGTTTGAGCTTGACCTCGATCTTGTGCTCGCGGCCGTCTCCCGTGTGCGACGGCGTGAAGCCCAGGGAGTAGTAGCTCTCGAAGTCCTCGCGCATGCGGGCGAGGTCCGGCCGGAAGTCGTTGGTGTCGAGGATGGCCCGGCCGCCGGTCTCGTCCGCCAGGAACCGCAAGGAGTCGCGGTTGTTGTTCCGCAGCGCCGCGCCGATGGCGGGGAAGCGGAAGAGCTGGTCCGACGGCCCGCTGCCCGTATCCGCGTTGTCGGGTGCCGCCAGCCCGCTGGCCTGGAGGGCGTAGAGGGTCACGCGGTGGGCGTTGGCGTGGGCCGCGAGCTTCCGCAGGTCCTTGGTCACGTTGTAGGCCTGGGCGTCGATCGGCCCCTGGGTGGCCGCCTGATAGGCCCGGGGACCGATCAGGCGGGCGTCGTAGACGGTCAGCGGATCGAAGTCCCGGGTATCCCGCGGCAGGGTGGCTCCGCCATCGCCTTCGATGTCCGTGCTCGTGTCCAGGCCGCTGGTCCCCGGATTCTGGTAGGACCCGAGACCGGAGGTGCCGCCGCCGCCGCAGAGCGCCACCAGCATCTCGAAGACCTCCTCGCCGGGGATCAGGGGGAGGCCGTCGCTGACGTGGAGCAGCGCCTTGCGGCCCGGCACGCCGGAGAGCGAGTTCACCAGCACGGTGAGAGAGCCGAGCGCGCGCCGGACCTCGTCGCGCCGGGACGAGGAGTAGGTGTGCGCCGGGGTCGCGATGTTGAGGGGACAGGGCAGCGGATCGGGACTGACGACGGACGCCTGCTGGATGGACATGATGGCCTGGAAGGCGAACCGGCGGTCCTGATCGCTCTGGAGACCCTGCGCCGCCGTGCGCTGGATCTCGTCCATGGCGCGGGCGACGGCGGCCGGATCGCCGCTGAAGGGGAGATGGACCTTGAGCCCGAGGCCCTGGGTCACCAGCATGACCCGGTCGCCGGGCGAGAGGTTCTGGGTCAGGAACTCCCGCAGTTGCTGGGCGGCCCGGGTGCGGTTGGTCGGCTTCAGGTTCGAGTTGTCGAAGAGGACCACCAGGTTCAGCGCGTCTTCCGGCGCGGTGGCGGCGGGAGAGGCCGGGGCCTGCGGGGCGGCGGCGTCTTCCTCGCGGGCGGCGCGCCCGGTCACCACCTCGAAGTGGGTGATCGGCACCGGCTTGCCGTCTTCCAGGAGCTCGAAATCCGTCTTCTGGAGGCCGGTGACGCGGCGGCCGCTCTTGTCGGAGACGTAGACGTCCACGTTGACGACGTTGACCTCCACCGACTCGCCAAAGGCGGGCGTGTCCGCCGGCGCCTGCGCGCCGGCCGGGGTCCCGGAGAGAACCGCGAGCAGGGATGCGACGAAGACCTTGAATCTCATGATCTCTCCTAAACACCGTTGACGGTGAATCCCTGGCTCAGGAACGAGGTGGTCGCCGAGAGCTCGTCCCGCACCGCCACCGCCACGCGGTGTTCGCCGGGCCGCAGGTGGACGGTCAGCGTGTAGACGTAGAACTGTCCCATGGCGTGGAGGACCTCCTTGAGCGGCACCTGGATGTGCAACGGCACCTGGCGCACCTGCGAGGTGCGCCCCTCGCCGTCGCGGGTGGCCAGCAGCAGCCGCAGCCTGACCTCGATGCCCTCGTCCTTCTTCTCCAGGATCGTCAGCTTGTAGACCGGGATCCTGAGCTGGACGGGTACCGAGACGGCGCCGGCGGGGCCGGGCGTCTGCTCGCCGATCTCCAGGCCGATCTGCAGCGGGTTCTCGTCCGCGCCGTAGTAGAGCGACGCCAGGGTGCGGTCCACGGTCTTCTCGAGCACCGACTTGTCGCGGTAGCTCTGGCGGTGGCGGACCCGCACGTTCTTGGTCCGCGCGCGGACCTCGATCGAATGCTCCCTGCCGTCGTTGCGGCTCCCGGGCTCGAAGCCGAGCAGGTAATAGAAGGAGGCGTCCTCGCGCATGCGCGCCAACGCGGGGGAGATGTCGTTGACGCCCAGGATCGCCCGGCCTCCCGTGCCGGCGGCGAGGGCGGTGAGGGAGTCCTGGTAGCTCTTCCGCAGCACCAGGTCGATCGACTGGAAGTGCGTCAGGCGTTCTCCCGGGTCGGCGTCCGCGGCGGCGGGCCGCTCCGCGCCCGAGGCCTGCAGGGTGTACAGGGTCACCTGATGGGCGTTGGCGTGGGCCACCAGGCCGGCGATCTCCTTGCCGATGTGGTAGCCCTGGGCGTCGATCGGAGCCTGGGACGCCCCCTGGTAGGCCCGGGGACCCAGGGACCGCGGATCGTAGACGGCGTCCGGGCTCTGGTTGGGCTGCCGGTACGGCACCCGTTCCCCGGTCTCGGACTGCGGGTCGGGGAGCAGCGGCCCGGTCCGGTCGTCCTCGGGCTTGTCGTATCCCGCCGGGATCTGCCGGCCGATACCTCCCGTGCCGGAGCCGCCGCCGCAGATCTCGGCGAGGAACTGGAACACCTCCGTGCCCGGGGTGGCCGGGATGCCGTCGCTGACGTGGAGCACCGCCTTGCGGCCCGGCAGGCCCGAGAGCGAGTTCACCAGGACCTGCAGACCGCCGAGGGTGCGCAGGGCTTCGTCCTTGCGCGCGGCGGCGAAGTCATGGGCCGGCTGGGCGATCGACGGAGGGCAGGGGAGCGGTTCCAGCGGATCGCTCAGCGAAGCCCCCTGGATGGTCAGGATCGCGCGGTAGGCCCGCTGCCGGTCGGAGTCGGCGGTGAGAGCGTGGGCCGGGAGTCCCTCCAACTCGTCCAGGGCCTTGGCCACGGCGGCGAGGTCCGAGGTGAAAGGAAGGCGGACCTTCAAGCCCAGGTCGTAGCTGGCCAGCATCACCCGGTCCCCCGGCGCGAGGGTCCGCCCCAGGATCTCCCGGAGCTGCCGCAGCATGCGCGCGCGGTTGGCGGAATGGATGTTGAAGTTGTCGACGAAGACGATCAGGTTCCAGGGGTCTTCAGGGGCGGTCCCGCCGTCCCCGGCCTCCCGGCGCCGCGCGTCCCGCTCCACCCGGGCGAAATTGGAGATGCCCACCCGCTTGCCGTCCACCAGGATCTCGAAGTCCCCCTTGCGCAGGTCGGTGACCGGGTTGTCCTTGGCGTCCGTGACGTAGACCTCGACGTTGACGACCTTGACGTCCACCGCCTCGCCGAAGCCCGCCCTCTCGGGAGCCTGGGCGAGCAGCGCGGGCGCGCACAGCCCCATCAGCGGCAGACAGCAAAGAAGCGGTCGGAGGCGCGTCATCAAGTCCCTCCCTGTAAAACGATGGCCGATTTTCACAATCATGACATGCAAGAGATGAACCATACACTTCTTAGAGGGAAGAAGGGCCTGGATCGTCCTCCGGAGCTGACAACGGAGACGGGAGAGCGTCCTCCGTCCGGGAGCGCCGCCAGAGGGGAGCCCAGAGCGCCAGGGCGAGCAGGAGGCCCAGCGCGGTCAGGACCAGGCTCCCCTCCGGACCGAAGCCGCCGCCCGTGATCCGGTCGTCCCCCAGGATGGACAGGTCGAAGAGGCGGAAGATCGGGATGCCGCTCACCGGCAGGGACAGCAGGCAGGCCACCCCCCAGTTCCAGACGCCGTGGGCCAGGGTGGCGCTCCACAGGCTGCCGCTCCTCTCGACCATCGCGGCCAGGACCAGGCCGGCCAGCACGATGTTGACCAGGGCGATCCAGGAGACGCCGGGGTTGGTGGCGTGCAGGAGCGAGAAGAGCAGCGACGAGGACAGGGCGGCCAGCCAGGGCCGCCAGCGCTCCTTGAGGGCCCGGTAGATGTAGCCGCGCACCACCAGCTCCTCGAGCCCGCCCTGGATGAGGAAGCCGAGCAGGAGGAGGGCCAGGAACAGGACCTGCGGCAGGGGCCATCCCGCGGAGGGCTCGCGGAACGGCTGGCTCAGGCCCCCGAACTGGACCTCCGCCAGCGCCGCCGTCAGGGCCAGCCAGACGCCCAGCAGGGCGGAGACGCCCAGGACCGTGGTGAGGACCTGGACCGCCGCCTTCCCGCGCCCTCCCTCCGGCCGGCGGAGCCCGATGGAGCCCAGGCCGCGCCGGTCGAGGTAGCGGACGAACAGCCAGGTCACGAACAGCATGGGGGGAGCCGTCAGCACGGTCTCCAGCAGGAAGGCCTCGTTCGAGCCCGCGAGGCCGCCTTCGGCGGAGAGGATGCCGCCCAGGGCCCAGTCGAGGAGCAGGAAGAGGAGGATGACGGCGAGATGGACGGCCGTGTACGCCACCATGTAGAGGACGGACCGCGCCAGCGGATGCCAGAGGGGACGGGGGGAGGAAGGATCGATTTCCAAAGGGGGCCTCTCAGTCCGCGGCCATTCTAAGGAACCAAGGTGGCACGCCCGTTGCTATCTGTACGAAGCGGGGAGAGACAAACCTTGAACCAAACCAAGGAGGATCGTCATGATTAACCTCATTCTCATCCTGATCGTCGGTGGCCTCATCGGCTGGATCGCCAGTATCGTCATGCGCACGAACGCGCAGCAGGGCATCCTGCTCAACATCGTCGTCGGCATCGTCGGCGCTCTCCTGGCGGGCTTCCTTCTGGCTCCGCTCTTCGGAACCGGCACGCTGACCCAGGGCAACTTCAGCCTCCCGGCTCTGCTGGTTTCCCTGCTGGGCGCCATCGTCCTGCTGGCCATCGTCAACCTTTTCCGCCGCGGCGCGGTCCGCTGACACAAAGCAGTACCCAGCGAAAGCTGTTGGAGCTCGGCGGGGGTTTCGGATGGTATCCGGCCCCCGCTCGGTGTCTCTGGCGGTCCTTTTCTTTTTTACAACCGCAGCAGGATCAATGATTTAAGACCGGCGCCCGGGTAGCCTCCAAGGCCTTCCGGACCCCCTCGGGCGTGGTGAGGCCTTCCCGCGCCAGCACCTCGTTCATCCAGCGGGCCGCCATCTCATTGCCCGATTTGGGATAGTGGGTGAAGCCCGTCTTCACCATCTCGCCCGCGGGGTCGTAGCGCTGGAAGCCGTCCCCGAGGTCGATCACCCGATAGCCCTGTCGCCGCAGCTCGTCCAGGAGGGGTTGATAGGTGACCGGTTTGCCGTCGCGGCGCAGGCGAACGTCCTTGCGCTGGGGATAGAGGACGATGACCGGCACCGAGCCGTTCGCCAGGGCCTCCCGGTAGAACCCGTCGAGCACCCGGAAGGTCACCTCGTAGGCCTCCGACCGGGAGTTGTAGGTGCCGTCCGGCCGGTAGATCGGCTGGTCGAGGTATTGAGCCCTCATGATACGGGCGAAGCGCACCGAGGGGAGGAAGTCGAAGCGGCTGCGGCGATGGTCGCGCCGGTAGAAGAAGTCGTGCTCGCCCAGGCGGGGCAGGACCCTCTCGGGATCGCGCAGCAGCTCCTGGTAGGCCTCCAGGCTGCGGAGGGGGTTCTCGATCAGCACCAGCTCGTCCCCGCGCACGGCGAACCGCGGCTTGCTGAAGGCGATGCCGCTGCGCGCGAAATAGAACGGGCGGAAGGTGTTGACCATCCGGCTGACGTTCTCCGACATCATCCCGATCAGGACGACGCCCGGCCGGTATCGTGCTCCCTCGCGGCGGTAGCGCAGGAACGCCATCCCGGGATCGGAGCCCGGGATGCCGAAGTTCATCACCTCCAGGCCCGGGGACATGCTCTCCAGGCGCTCGGCCCAGGAGAAGCCCGTGGGCACGCCGCTGCCGTGGGTGAAGGAGTCGCCGAAGGCCGCCACCCGCACCTTGCCCGGCGGCGGCTCCAGGGAGTACTCCCGCGTGGCCCGCAACCCCTGGCTGTTGGCCTTGTACTGCTGGGGCCTGCCGCCGTTGGGGCGGATGGTCCAGCCGAGATCGGGATCGAAGATCAGGTACGACCTGGCGTCGGCGAGGTGGGCGGTCAGGAGCCCCTTGTGCTTGTCGGTGAGGTCCGCGAGCAGGCGGGGCTGGTACTCCAGGTCCTTGTACCGCTTGAGCGCCCACAGGCCGCCCAGGCAGGAGAGCTCCACGGCTCCCCAGAGGACGGCGAGCAGGATGAGCGAGAACGCGATCTTCTTGCGGGTCGAAAATTGTGCCATGGGAGGCCGGGGATTCTACCTGATGGGTAGGGGCAGCGGGGAAGATTATTATTGATGCTTGTCTATATGTAGTGTACAGTAAGGGCAAGTCGTTCGAAGTTGATCAGGACAGGAGGAGAGAAGCATGATGAACCCCCTTCCCAAGATCCGTCGTTTTCCGCGCGTCCAGGCCGAGCACGCCGTGATGGTGCGTCTCCTGGGCGTTCGTCCTTTTGAAGAGTTCGCCCGCACCCGGGTCCTCGGTCCGGGGGGTTGCATGTTCGTGAGCGAGGAATCGCTCGGCTACGGCTCGCTGATGGAGCTCTCCATCGCCCTGCAGGGACGCGTCCTGAAGACGGACAGCCGCGTGGTCTACGAGCACGTGCAGGGGAGCAAGCACGAGGTCGGCGTCGAGTTCCTGCGCATCAGCCCGGCGGACCGGTCGTTCCTGGAGACCATCATCACCCAGCGCAAGCGTGGCGAAGGCAGGTCGGCCCGGCCGCAGGCGAGCTGAGGCAGGGTTCAGGGGCGCGCGGGCGCCAGCCCCCGCCCCGTCACCAGATACGTCGCGAAGCTCCCCAGCCAGTGACCGCCCTCGTAGTGCTCGCCGGTGACGGCCTCCAGGCCGGCCTCGCGGTGGGCCTTCGCCGCCGCGCGGAGCGAGGGCAGGCGCGGATCGTTCGCCGGCAGGCCCGAGGCGATTCCCTCCAGCATCCAGGCGCGGCTCAGGTTCAGGCCGTCCAGGTGGGCGAGCTTGCCGTCCGAGCGGTCCGTGGCCTCGGCGGGCACGATCCACTCCGCGCTTCCGACCTGCGGAAGGAACCCGGAGAGCCAGTCCGCGTAGGGCTCGGGTGACAGCAGGCGCCGCATCAGGTCCGCCTGCGCGACGCAGGGGGAGAGGAAGTCCTCGCCCCCCGGCTCGTACTCCAGGGGGCAGGCGCGGTCCTTCATGTACAGCTCGCGGGCGCGCTTCTCGAACAGCGCCAGGGCCTGCCCGTCGCCGGTCTCCCGCGCCCAGTCGATCAGCAGTCCCAGCGAAAAAGCCGTCTGGTTGTGCTCGCCCGTCCGGATGGGGTGCGAGAGCTTGGGCAGCCAGGTGCTCAGCCGGCCCACCGCCGCCTTGACCAGCGGATCGAGGGTCCCGGCCCAGCGCTTCGCCTGGGGATCGTCCCACTCCTTCAGCTCCGCCGAGAGCTGCATCAGCCAGGCGAGCCCGTAGGGGCGCTCGAAGGTCGCCCGTCCGGCGCCCTCCAGATACTTCACCTCCGCCGCGATGTTCGCCGGGGTCAGGCTCTTGTCGAGCGCCGCCCGCGCCTGCGGCGCGAAGGGCGCGTCCGGGAAGAGCCGCGCCAGCCGCGCCAGCAGCCAGTGGCCGTGCACGGAGGAGTGCCAGTCGTAGCAGCCGTAGAACGCCGGCGTCAGCTCGCGCGGCGGCTTGACGTCGGCGTCGGAATTGAGCACGTGCGCGATCTTGTTCGGGTATTCCTTGTGGACGCACGCCAGGGCCAGGTTCGCGAAGCGGCCGGCCGCGGCCGCGTCGACGGTCTTCGCGGCGTCCGCCGCCGCGGCGGGCAGCGGCGGCGTGGCCGCGAGGAGAAGACAGGCGAAGAGACGGTGCGAAATCATGGCCGGGATGGTACCACCGGCCTTCCGTAACCCTGCGCGTCCATCCTGCGTATTGAGGGACGTGAAAGGAGACTCCTGAATGCGACTGAAGTCCGTGTTTGCGATATTGATCCTGGTGTCCACCGCCGCCTGGGCCGCCCCCGCGAAGGACGACCTCCAGGCCCGGCGCGACGCCTTGAACGCCCTGCTCGCCGAGCAGTGGGAATACAACCTCTCCCGCACCCCGGAGCTCGCGTCCATCCTGGGCGACAAGCGCTGGAACGACAAGATCTCCGACTTCTCTCAAGGCGCCATCGACGCCGACCTCGCCAAGGCGAAGGAATTCCTCAAGAAGTTCGAAGCCGTCGACACCACCGGCTTCCCCGAGCAGGAGGCCCTGAACCAGGAGCTGATGGTGCGCGGGCTGAAGGAGGAGCTCGAGGGCTCGAAGTGGAAGGGCTACCTGATGCCGGTCAACCAGATGGGCGGCATCCACCTGCTCCTGCCGCAGCTCGCCTCGCTGGTGCCCCTGGCTACGGTCAAGGACTACGACGACCTGATCGCCCGCTACCGGCAGTACCCCAAGGTGTTCGACCAGACGATCGGGCACATGCGGACCGGCATGGCCGCCGGCCTGATACCGCCCAAGTTCCTGCTGGAGAAGGTGGCGGCGCAGGCCGAGGGGATCGCGGCGACGCCGATCGAGCAGTCCCCCTTTGCCCAGGCCCTGGCCAGGTTCCCCCAGGAGATCCCCGAGGCCGAGCAGAAGCGCATCCGCGAGGAGATGCACGCCGCCATCCGCGACTCCCTGATCCCGTCGTACAACAAGTTCGCGAAGTTCGTGAAGGAGGAGTACGCCCCGAAGGGACGCACCGAGCCCGGCATGTGGTCGCTGCCCGACGGCGGGGCCCGCTACGCCTGGGCGGTGGAGCAGTCCACCACGACGAAGCTGACGCCGGAGCAGATCCACCAGATCGGCCTGCGCGAGGTGGCGCGGATCGAGGGCGAGATGCTCGTCATCGCCAAGAAGCTCGGCTACAAGGACGTCAAGAGCTTCAACGCCGCCATCGAGAGCGATCCCAAGCTGAAGGCCAAATCGCGCGAGCACATCCTCGAGCTGTACCGCAAGCACATCGACCAGATGTACACCCAGTTGCCGCAGCTCTTCGGCCGCCTGCCCAAGGCCAAGGTCGAGGTCGACAAGGTGGAGGAATTCCGCGAGAAGGAGGCTTCGGGCGCGCAGTACATCCCCGGGGCGCCGGACGGCTCCCGGCCCGGCCGCGTGCTGGTGAACACCAGCGAGCCGGAGACCCGCAAGACCATCTCCATGGAATCCACCGCCTACCATGAAGGCGTGCCGGGGCACCACATGCAACTCACCATCGCCCAGGAGCTGCCCGAGCTGCCGCCGTTCCGCCAGCAGGGGGGCTACACCTCCTTCGCCGAGGGCTGGGCCCTGTACTCCGAGCGCCTGGGCAAGGAAGTCGGCTTCTACCAGGACCCGTACAGCGACTACGGCCGCCTGCAGGACGAGATGCTCCGTGCCATCCGCCTGGTGGTGGACACCGGCTTCCACTACAAGCGCTGGAGCCGCGACCAGGTGGTCCAGTTCTTCCGCGACCATTCGGCGACGGATGAGGTGGACATCCAGAGCGAGACCGACCGCTACATCGTCTGGCCGGGCCAGGCCCTCGCCTACAAGATCGGCCAGATGAAGATCCTCGAGCTGCGCGAGCGGGCCAAGAAGGAGCTCGGCGCTTCGTTTGACATCCGCCAGTTCCACGACGAGGTCCTCGGCGGCGGCGCGCTGCCCCTGGACGTCCTGGAAGAGCGGATCGACCACTGGATCGCGGCCCGCAAGAAGGCCTGATTCCTCCTTTCAAAACGGGCGGGCTCGTCCCCGCCCGTTTCCCCCTTCCTTTCTTCTATAGATCGATTACAATAAGCGCCATCAAACCGAGAGGCCGTACCGCTCTCACAGCCCGGGAGGATTGCTTTTCATGCCTCCGTTCTCTCGCCTCACGGCCGGAGTCTGCTCCGCCGTGCTCGGGTTGGCCTGCTGTTTCGCGACGCGCGCGAGCGCCGCCGTGGTGCCGGTCGCCAACGCTTCCCAACTGGCCGCCGCCGTCAACGCCGCCGCGCCCGGCGACGTCATCACCCTCGCCCCCGGCACCTACAACCTCCAGCAGAACCTCTACTGCGACACCCCGGGGACCGCCGGCCAGCCCATCGTGGTCCGCGCCGCCGCCCTCGGGCAGGCGCTGATCCGGTTCGATGCGATCGAGGGCTTCAAGGTCTCCGCGCCCCACTGGACGTTCGAGAACCTGGACATCCAGGGCGTCTGCGCCGCGCACTCCAGTTGCGAGCACGCCTTCCACGTGGTGGGGCAGGCGGACTTCACGAGCATCCGCAACTCCCGGCTGCGCGACTACAACGCGGCCATCAAGGGGAACGGCGAGGGCAATCCCTTCGTCTTCCCGGACGACGTCCTGATCGAAGGCAACGAGATCGCCAACTCGTCGATCCGCCAGACGTCGAATCCGGTGACGCCCATCGACGTGGTGGGCGGCCGGCGCTGGGTGGTGCGGGGGAACTACATCCACGATCACGCCAAGGGACAGGGCGATGGGATCAGCTACGCCGCCTTCCTCAAAGGCAACTCCCGGGACGGGCTCTTCGAGCGCAACCTGGTGATCTGCGAAAAGGATCACGTGGGGGGCGTGCGGCTGGGGCTCTCCTTCGGCGGCGGCGGATCGTGGCCGGAGTCGGTCTGCGAGGACGGGGTCTGCACGCCGGAGCACCGCAACGGCGTGATGCGCAACAACGTCATCGTCAACTGCCCGCAGGACGTCGGGATCTACCTCAACAAGGCCCAGAACACGAAGGTCTACAACAACACTCTCTACAACACCACGGGGATCGACGTCCGCTTCACGGCCAGCACGGCCGACCTGCGCAACAACATCCTCTCGGGGGCGATCCGCAACCGGGACGGCGGCACCAGCACCAAGGCGTCGAACCGGGAAGGGGTGACCCTGGCGCAATTCGCCCTCTGGTTCCTGAACCCCGCGGGGGCGGTCTTCACGCTGCTCGACGGCTCGCAGATCGTCGACGTGGGGCAGTTCCTGCCCGAGGTGCCGGACGACTACTGCGGCAACCTCCGCGACGACGGCGCGCTGGACCTCGGCGCCGTGGAGTTCGACGGCGACGGCGCCTGCGACACCTCCCGGCCGCCTGGAAGCGGAGGAGGCGGCGCCATGATCTTCGGAGACGGTTTCGAGTCGGGCGGGATGGGGGCGTGGTCGCCGGGGCAGTGAGGTCTCACCAGAACCCGAGCGCCTTGGCCATCACCCAGTAGATCGCGTTCTGTTCCATGGTCCCCTGGAAGAGGTGCGCGTACGGGCCGCGGGCGAAGATGGCCACGTCCTCGCCGCCGTGGGTCTCGGAATTCAAGGGAACGAGGGCCTGCTGCCGGTAATCGCGCCCTTTCGCCTCGTCCTGCGTGAGGTCCGGACGGGCGCCGCCGACCGCTGTAGCTCCATTGGCGTACCCAAGGGTCGTATAGGGTTTGCCGTCCTTGGCCAGGAAGGGAGCGGCCTCTGGTTTGCCATCGGCTCCATTGGTGACCACCAGTCCCAGGATGTCGTTGCCCCGGGTGGGGTAGCCGCTGATCGTAAAAGCATGGCTGTGGTCTGCCGTGACGACGATCAGGGTGTCGTCGCCTGTCATCAGCGCCGCCCGCTCGACCGCTCGCGCCAGCTCGATCGCCTCGGTGAGCGCCCGGTAGGCGTTGTTCCCGTGATGGGCGTGATCGACGCGCCCGCCTTCCACCATGAGGAAGAACCCTTCGGGGCTGCGCTCCAGGATCCGGATGGCCTTCTCGGTCATCTCCGTCAGCGAGGGCTCGTTGGTCCGGTCGACCTCGAACAGCATGTAGCCGGGCTCGAACAGCCCCAGGACCGGCCCCGTCTTCATGGGATCGATCTTGTTGAATCCGGCCAGGTCCCAGGCGTACTGGCCGCCGGCCGCCACCCACTCCTTCGCGAGATTCCGTCCGTCCTTGCGCTGTCCCTTGCCGCTTGCGTTCTCAGGATCGGGATCGCTCGCCGTCAGGAAGTTCTCCCGGCCGCCTCCCATGGCGACTTCCAGGCCCTTGCTCCGGACGCCGTTCATGGTGGTTTCCCGAAGGTTGAATTCGACGAGCTGCCGGGCGATGTCCCGGAATCCCGCCGCCGCGGCGCCCAGGCTGAGGTCGGCGTCCGATTCCCAGCCGCGGTTGGGGGTATGGGCGTAGCAGGCGCCGGGGGTGGCGTGGGTGATGGTGGCGGTGGAGACCACGCCGGTCCACATGCCGCGCTTCTCGGCCCGCTCCAGGATGGTCTCCAACTGATTCGCGGGATCGGAGGCCGGCCCGAAGTCGTCGTTGCCCAGGACGTTGGGAGCGATGGAGAGCATGCCGTCATTGGCCTTGCTGCCGGTGACGATGGCGGTCATGGTCGGCGCGGAGTCGGGGACCTGCTGGTTGGCCTGGTAGGTCTTGGAATGGGCGAGATAGGGGAACTTCTCGAAGCTGAGCACGTTCTCCTCGCCGCCGTAGGGACTCTTCTTCAACTGTCCATCGAGGATGCGGGCCGCCGTGATGGTGGCGATCCCCATGCCGTCGCCCACGAACAGGATCACGTTCCGGGCCTTGTTGGTATTCGGCTGCAGGCGCTGGTTCGCCTCGACCTGGGCGCGGGCCCGGGCCATGAACTCGTCCCGAGTCTCGTGGGCCGTGGCCTGGGCGCCGAGCGGGGCGCCGGTGGTCAACAGGACGGCAAGGCTCAGACGCAGCGTTCTGCCCATCGATCCCATGCGGTGTCTCCCTTCTGTCGAGGAGATCTACTATAGACAAAGGAGGAGAACCATGTCCGACAACGAAGACCTGAAGCAGGTCGTGGAAGGCAACGACGGCATCTCCGTGATCCGGGGGAGCGGCGTCTTCCGCGGCTGGAACGGCATCCAGTACAAGGCGGGGCTGTCGGCGAAGAACGTCAACGCCAGGAAGCTCTCCATGAACGTGGCCACGATCCCGCCGGGCGGCACCGCGTACGCGCACATCCACGTCGATTTCGAGGTGATGCTCTACATCCTCGCGGGCCGCGTCCGCCACGAGTACGGCCCGGGCCTGAAGAAGATCGTGGACAACGAGGCCGGCGACTTCATCTTCATCGAGGCCGGCGTGCCGCACGAGGTCCACAACCTCAGCGACACCGAGCCCGTGGTGGCCGTGGTCGCCCGCTCGGACGCTTCCGAGTGGGAGAACATCGTCAACTACGACCGGAATAGCGAAGGGTAGCTTCCACCGCCTCCACCAGCGCCTCGTCCCCCGGCCTTGCCGCCTCGGCGGCGGGCTCGATCCCGTGCCGCCGCAGCTCGGCGCTGGTGACCGGGCCGATCGAGGCCGCCCGCAGCTCGGGCTTCCGCTGTTCCCAATCCTCGAAGAGGTCCACGAACGAGCGCACGATGCGCGGGCTGGTGAAGGTCACCCAGCCGAGAGGGGAGTCCGCGAAGATCTCGGCGGCGTGGTGGGGAGCGTCCTCGGGCAGGCGCTTGTCGTAGGCCACGACCGCCACGGGCTCGGTGCCGGCGGCGGCCAGCGCCTCGAAGAGCGTCACGCGGGCGTCCGCCGCCTGCGGGAGGAGCACGCGGGTGCCCCGGCCCAGGTAGGGGAGGAGGTCGGCGGCCAGGCCTTCGGCGTCGGAGCGCCGGGCCTCCAGGTGCGGCTCGATTCCCCAGGAGCGGAGCGCGGCGGCGGTGGCGGGACCCACCGCGGCGGCGCGGAGACGGACGGGGAGCGCTCCCTGGACCTTCGGCAGGAAGGCCTCGACCGCGTTGGCCGAGGTGAAGACCACCCACTCATAGAGAGGCAGCGCTGAGGCCGCCCGCTCCAGAGGGCGCGGATCGGCGGGCGGCACGATCTCCAGCAGGGGGAGCGGCTCGACCAGCGCGCCCTCGCGGGTGAAGGCGGCGGCGAGGCCGTCGGACTGATGCTCGGCGCGGGTGACGACGACGCGGATCCCGGAGAGTGGGGAGGCGGTCAACCCCGGATCCTCGCCAGCACCTCGTCCGCTCCCTGAGACCGGAGAGCGGCGACGCAGGCGTCGGCGACTTCCTTGGGGTCGGCGCCCGTCGCCTCGCCGCGCGCCGCGTGCAGGCCGTCCGGGGTCGCCAGCAGGGCAGTCAGCCGCAGGAGGCCGTCGCCGTCCGGCCGCGCCCAGGCGGCGAGGGGGAGGGTGCAGTCCGCCCCGAAGGCGGCCACGACCCGGCGCTCGGCCTCGGCGGCGCGGGCGCTGGCGGGGTGATCGAGGATACGGCAGAGATCTTCCGCCCGCGTCTCCACCCGGACCTCCAGGGCGAGCGTCCCCTGGCCCGGCGCGGGGATCAGCACGTCCGGCGGGATGGGATGGGCCGGCAGGTCGCGGAGACCCAGGCGCGCGAGGCCCGCGCCGGCCAGGATCACGCCGCCCGCGCCGCTCTCGCGCCACTTGCGCAGCCGGGTGTCCACGTTGCCGCGCAGGGGCTCGACCCGCAGGTCCGGCCGGCGGAGCAGGATCTGGGCGCGGCGGCGCAGGGCGCCGGTGAGCACCACCGCGCCCTCGGGCAGGTCGTCCAGGCTCCCGGCCAGCTCGCTCACCAGCACGTCGCGGGGGTCGGCCCGCTCGGGGTAGGCGGCCACGGCGAGCCCGTGGGGCAGGGAGACCGGCAGGTCCTTGAGGCTGTGGACGGCGAAATCGATCGAGCCGTCCAGGAGGCCGGCCTCCAGCTCCTGGGTGAACAGCCCCTTGCCGCCGTGTTTCGAAAGGTCGCCCGGAATCACATCGCCGGTGGTCACGATGGGAACCAGCTCGACGGCGAGGCCGGGATGGCGGGATTCCAGCTCCCGGGCCACCATGCCGGACTGCGCCAGCGCCAGGGCGCTCCGGCGCGTCCCCAGGCGCAACACGTTGTCAGTCGTCATTCTTCGTCGTCATCCAGATGGAACAGCTCGCGGACGAGCTCCAGGCGCGGCAGGGGGTCTCCGGCGCCCTCGCGGGCGCGGAGGCGGGCGCTGGGATGGTGGAGGATTTTGCGGACCAGGGCGCGGGTGAGGCGGTCCAGCTCCTCGTGGGTCTCCTTGGGGAAACGGGTCAGGGCGTCGGCCAGCTCGCGCTGGCGGATCTTCTCGGCCTGCTTCTGGAGCCGGGCGATGATCGGCTCGGCTTCCAGGCCCCGGAACCAGGACCGGAAATGGCTCAGCTCCTGGTCGATGATCTCCTCGACGCGCGGCACCTCTTCCTTGCGCTTCTTGAGGTTGCGCTGGATGAGGTGCTCCAGGGAGTCGACGGTATGGAGGAAGACGTTCTCGACCCTGCGCACCGCCGGCTCGACGTTGCGCGGCACGCCGAGGTCCACCACCAGCAGCGGCCGGTTGCGCCGGGAGCGCATGGCGGCCTTGACATGGGCACGGGTGAGCACCGGCTCGTCGGCGCTGGTGGTGACGACCACCACGTCGGCGGTCTCGACGGCCTCCAGGCGGGCGTCGAAAGGGAGGATCTCCGCTACCGGGATCTCCTCGCGGAACTGGCGCGCCCGCTCCTCGCCGCGGTTCGCCACCCGCAACTCGCGGGCGCCGCGCTCGACCAGCGGGCGGGCCACGGAGCGGGCGATCTCGCCGGCGCCGACGAGCAGCACCCGGCTCTCTTCCAGGCCGCTGAAGATCTGCCGAGCCAGCTCCACGATGGCGTAGCCCAGGGAGACAGCGCCGGCCGAGATCTCGGTCTCCTGCCGCGCCCGGGCGCCCGCCGCCGTGGCGCTGCGCAGCAGGCGGCGGAAGATCGGCCCCTCGGCGCCCATGGCTTCGGCCAGCGCCGCGGACTGCTTGATCTGCCCCAGGATCTCCGGCTCGCCCAGCACCATGGACTCCAGGCCACTGGCCACCGCCAGCAGGTGCCGGGCCGCGTCGCCGTTGCGCTTCACGTACAGCCGGCCCGGCCGCTCCATCTCCGGCACGCGGTCGAGGAAGACCAGGCCCAGCGCCGCGCGGTAGGCCCCTTCCTCGTCGCGAGGCTGCACGTAGACTTCCGTCCGGTTGCAGGTGGACAGCAGGAACGCCTCCGCCACCTCCGGACGCGCCAGGAGATGGACGAGCGCCTTCTCGGCCTCCTCTTTCGGATAGGAGACGCGCTCCCGCAGCTCCAGGGGCGAGCAGCGGAAGTCCGTGCCGACGAGCAGCAGCGGCGGATCCTGGCGCGGTCTGGCCTCAGCGAGCGGTTCCATGTCCAATCCGGATTTTACCTCTGTTCACCGGGCAGACGGGACCGCCTTTTCGGGTAGCGCGACGGGTGGTTCCGCCTTGGACTATACTTTAGCTATGTCGCTTCGCCATATCTCCTCCGTCTTCCTGCTCGCGGGCGCTCTGTTGGCACAGGGAGCGCCGGCCCAGACGCCGGCCCGGCCGGCGCAGCTCATCGTCCCACCCGGCCCGGACAGCCAGTTCCTCGCGGCCGTGGCCATGGACGGCGCGGACAACCTGACCTTCCTCTGGACCACCATCGCCAGCGGCGGCCCCACGGGATTCACGGAGCGCGTCTACACCCGGCGCTTCTCGGCGACCGACCCGCCTCTGGGCCCGGCGGTCCGGCTGGAGCAGCCGCGATACCGCGCGAACGCCGGCACGGTGGTGGCCAACCCGCGGGGCGACCTCCTGGTGACGTGGTCCCGGTTCCGCCCGGGCGATCCCAGTGCCGTCGCCGAGCATTTCCTGCGGCGGACGAGCCCGGTCCTGGGGACCCTCACCCTGCGGCTCAAGGGTCCCGGGGACGTGGCGGTGGACGACGCCGGGAACTTCGTCGTCGTCTGGACCACCTTCACCCCCGCCGGGACGCGCGTGTTCGGTCAGCGCTACAACGCCGACGGTACGGTGCGGGGACCGGAATTCAACGTCTCCACCTTGCCGATCGGGAACCACTTCTCGCCGAGCGTCGCCATGAATCCGAGCACCGGCGAGTTTGTGGTGGTCTGGGAGGAGAATCTGGACCGGGAAGCAGCGGGGTTCGGCGTGTTCGGCCAGCGATTCGGGTTCGTCACGGGCCGGCAGGGGAGCGAGCTCTTCGTCTTCGTGCCGCCCGTGAACGCGCGTCCGGCTTCGGGCGACCTCTTCGCTCCCCAGGTGGCGCGGGCGGCGAACGGCCGGTTCGTCGTGATCTGGAGGGATGCCGGCCTCGAACGCGGAGGCGTTCTGGGGCAGCGCTACAACAATGGGGGGGCCGCGGTGGGCGGGCGGCTGGTGATCACCGAGGAAAACCTCCCGGACAGCCGGCCGCAGATCGCCATGTCCCCGGCGGGGGACTTTGTGGTCACCTGGGACGATCGGGGCACATCGCCCCAGTGGTTCCGCCTGTTCCACCGCGACGGAACGCCGGCCGGGCCGGTGATCTCGCAGCCCGGCCTGGGAGACGCCCCGTATTACGGGACCGCCAAGGTGGCGTATGGGTGGAACGGGACGTTCGTCTATGGCTGGACGAACTACAACGACGAGGGCGTCTTCGGCAACACCATCAGCTTCCAGCGCTTCGCCGGTTCACCCGGCGACGAGCCTTGCGTCTTCCGCAACGGGCACTTCCACTGCGACACCGGCCGCACCGGCGGCGAGCCGGAGATCGACAGCACGTTCGACCTCCGCGATGGCCTGCCGCTGGCGGGGGACGTGGACGGCGACGGGCGCGAAGAATTCTGCCTCTTCCGCACCAACCGCTTCGACTGCGACAGCGGCCACGACTTCGGCGCCGCCGAGGCCTCGGTCGTCTTCGGCCAGGCGGGGGACTCGCCGGTGATGGGCGACGTGGACGGTGACGGCCGCGACGACGCCTGCGTCTTCCGCGGCGACCGCTTCCTCTGCGATTCCGGCCACGACGGCGGAGCGGCCGAGACCGAAATCGTCTTCGGCGCGCCGGGCGACCGGCCGCTGATGGGCGACGTCGACGGCGACGGCCGCGATGAGGTCTGCGTCTCCCGCGGCGGCGAATTCCGCTGCGACACGGCCCACAACGGCGGCCAGGCGGAGACGGTGATCGCCTTCGGCGCCAACGGCACCCCGCTCCTCGGCGACTTCGACGGCGACGGCCGCGACGACGCCTGCGTGCATTTCTTCGAGACGTTCTGGTGCGACACCGCACACGACGGCGGCGAGGCCGAGGTCACCCTCCGCCTCCCCCGCAAAGGCCGGCCCCTGATCGGAAATGTAGACGGTCTCTAGATCACAGAAAGGACTCCTTCAATGATGACAACCCGGCGCACCGTTGCATTCCTCCTCCTTGCCGCCGCCCTGCTCGCGCAGGGAGTCTTGGCCCAGACGCCGGCCGGGCCGGCTCACTTCATCATTCCCCCCAGCACGGAGAACGCCGGCCTCGACGGCGTGGCCATGGACGGCGCGGGCAACCTGACCTTCCTGTTCACCGTCACCTCGTTCGAAGTCAGCGGCTTCACGGAGGAGGCCTACATCCGGCGCTTCTCCGCGGCCGACACGCCGCTCGGGCCCGCGGTCCGGCTGGGCCCGGCGACCGTCAATACGAGTGGCGGTTCGATCGCGGCCAACCAGCGCGGCGACGTCCTGTTCACCTGGTCCCGCACCAGCGGCGGCTCCACGTCGTACTTCCTGCGCCGCACGAGCCCGGTGCTGGGGACCCTGACCCTGCCGATCAAGGGCCTGGCGAAGGTCGCGGTGGACAACAACGGGAACTTCGTCGTCATCTGGGCGAGCGGGATTGGTCTCCTGGGCCAGCGCTACAACGCCGACGGCACCAAGCGGGGGCCGGAGTTCAACCCCGCCACTTCGGCGGCCGGGACCAAGAGGGAGCCGAGCGTGGCCATGAACCCGAACACCGGCGAGTTCGTGGTGGTCTGGGAGGTGCGGGACGGCGAAGGCCTGCCGTCGAGCGTCCGCGGCCAGCGCTTCGGGTTCTTCACCGGCCGGCAGGGAAGCGAATTCGTCGTCTACTCCCAGCCCGCCGGCGAGACCCCGTTCTTCCTCGCCCGCTTCGTGCCCCAGGTGGCCCGCGCCAACAGCGGCGCTTTCGTCGTGGTCTGGAAGACGGCCCTGGAGGACGTCCTTGCCCAGCGCTACAATTCCGAGGGGGTGCCGCTGGGCGGGCGCATCGTGGTCGCGGAAAACGCGGGCATCCCGGACGGCCGTCCGCACATCGCCATGGCGCCGAACGGCCGGTTCGTAGTCTCCTGGGACGACCAGGGGACGTCCCCGCAGTGGTTCCGCCTCTTCCGGCCCAACGGCACGCCCTGGGGACCGGTGCTGGTGGAGCTTCCCTTCAACGGAGCCCCGTACAACGGCTCCGGACGGGTGGCGTTCGGGAGCAACGGCTCCTTCGTGATCGGCTGGACCAACTACAACGACGACGAGGGTGTCTGGAACTGGATCACCTTCCACCGGTTCGAGGTGCCGTAGGAGACCTCACCACCCCGGCCCTCCTCTCCCGACCCCTCCCTCCCACACCACACCGGGAGAGGAGGGAGGGGTTTGTCAAGGACAAAGCCTTTGTTCGTCCTTGAAGTCCTCGGTTGTCTTTTTGTCCTTTCCCCCTCTCGCCCGGTGTGGGTGGGAGGGAGGGGTCGGGAGAGAGGGGGCAGGGGGAGTGAGGGCCTACAGGAACCCGTGGAAGTCCGTGAAGAAGAAGTTCACGGCCATCAGGGAGAAGAGGATCGCCCCGAAGCCCGCCAGGCTCGCCAGCGCCGTCTGCCGCCCTTGCCAGCGCTGCAGACGGCGCAGCAGCAGGGCGGCGGCGTAGAGCACCCAGGTCGCCAGGGTGAAGAGGATCTTGGGGTCCCGCAGCCAGGCTTCATGGAGCAGGCGCTCGGCCCAGACGGCTCCCGTCAGCACCGCGCCGGTCAGGGCGATGAACCCGACCGAGAGCGCGCCCAGCATCATCCTCTCCAGCACCTCCAGGGGCGGCAGCTTGCCGTAGAAGGTGGAGAAGCGGCCGGCCTTGAGGTCGCGGTAGAGCTGCAGGAACAGGAAGGCATAGCCGGCCCCCACTACGAAGGCGGCGTAACCCAGCAGCGCCAGCGAGACGTGCACGGCGAAGATCGGGTTGTGGAAGATCTCCCGCTGCGGCGGGTTGGGACGCGCCAGCAGCGCGGAGAGGAGCTGGAAGAAGAACACCAGCGCCACCAGCCAGAACCCCGTGGAGCGGGCCCGGCCGTGCCATTCGACGAACACGTAGACCACCGCTACGGCGAACGCCACGATGGACAGCGCCTGCGAGACCGTCGCCGCCGGGAACTGCCCCCACCGTACCGTCAGGACGACCAGATAAATCAGGTGGAACAAGACCGTGCCCCGCAGGGCCGGGGTCGCCGTCTTCTCGGCTACCGGGTTGGACGAGTAGAAGAGGAAGGCGTAGTCGATCGCCACCAGAAGATAGGCGAGCGGGAGGAGGATTTTCGAGAGATCGAGAAAAATCTGCACCGAACGCTCCGGGTTCATGGCAGGCGGCCGGGGCAATGCTAGCACCTTCTTGCCCCCCCTCCCATCCTCTGGTACTGTGCCCGGCGCCTCGTACAAATGTTGTAGCGAGAGCAAGATCAGCCTATCGGAAGAGAGCGGACCGGCCATGGCCAACGTCGTCATCGTAGGAATGCAGTGGGGGGATGAAGGGAAGGGGAAGATCGTCGATCTCCTCTGCCCGGCGTTCGATGGAGTCGTGCGCTACCAGGGCGGCCACAACGCCGGCCACACGGTGAAGTTCCGCGACCGGCACTTCTCCCTGAAGCTGATCCCTTCGGGCATCCTGCATCCGGACATGGTCTGCGTCCTCGGCAACGGCATGGTGATCGCGCCGGACGCCCTGCTCTCCGAGCTGGCCGACCTCTACGCCGCCGGGGTGCGCTTCGACGGCCGCCTCTTCCTCTCCAACCGCGCCCACGTGCTCCTGCCCTGCCATGCCGTGCTGGACCAGGCCCGCGAGGAGTCGCGGGGAGCGGCCCGCATCGGCACCACCTCGCGGGGGATCGGGCCCGCCTACGAGAGCAAGGCCTCCCGCTTCGGCCTGCGCATGGTGGACCTCTTCGCGCCGGACCTGGAGGAGCGGCTGCGCGTCCTCCTCACCCGCATCCAGTCCGAGCTGGCCACCCTGGGCGGCGCCCCGCTGCCGCCGCCGGATGCCTACGCCGACCAGTGCCGGCAGTGGGGGGAGAAGCTCCGGCCCTCCCTGCGCGATACCGAGCAGCTCCTCAACGGCTGGATCAAGGAGGGCAAGAACCTCCTGTTCGAGGGCGCCCAGGGCTCGCTGCTGGACATCGACCACGGTACCTACCCCTTCGTGACCAGCTCCAACGCCACCACCGGGGGCGCCTGCACGGGCACCGGCGTGCCGCCGACCAAAATCGACGGCGCCATCGGCGTGCTCAAGGCCTACACCACCCGGGTGGGCGGCGGCCCCTTCCCCAGCGAGCTGACCGACGCCACCGGCGAGTTCCTGCGCAGCCGGGGCAACGAATACGGCACGGTCACGGGGCGTCCCCGCCGTTGCGGCTGGCTGGACACGGTGGCCGCCCGCTACGGCCAGCTCCTCAACGGCGTGGGGATGGTGGCCCTGACCAAGCTGGACGTCCTGGACGCCTTCGACGAGATTCCGGTCTGTATCGCCTACCGCCACAAGGGGGAGATCCTGCGCGACCTGCCGCCGGACCGCCGCACCCTGGAGACCGCCGAGCCGGTGCTGCGCACGATGAAGGGCTGGAAGACCTCCACGGAGCGCATCCTGGAGTGGGAGGATCTGCCCCAGGAGGCCAAGGACTACATCGATTTCATCGAGCAGGAAATCGAGGCCCCGGTGGCCCTGGTCTCCACCGGTCCCCGCCGCGAGGAGACCATCGTCCGTACCCACCCCAGCCTGGAGCGCTTCACCTCCGGGCGGCTGGGGCGGGTGCTCGAGCAGCGGTAGCCCGAAGACTCCAGGCCTTCAGGTATACTCCCGGCCGTGGGCCGTTAGCTCAGTTGGTAGAGCAGCGGACTTTTAATCCGCGGGTCCAGAGTTCGAGTCTCTGACGGCCCACCATTCCGCGTCCCGATCCCTCCTATCCATCGAACGGACTAGGTTTCCTCCTGCCGGTCCGCCTGAAGGCGCCCGCCCCAACCGCCGCCATCGACCGTCCCAACAAAGTGCCGCGCACGATGACGGAGCGCGGAGCCGAAACGCGCATGTATGGACAAGGAAAGCTGGCGAAGCCAGGAAAGGCCGGGAAGCTCGAGGCGCGCAAGCCCTCCAGGGTGGCAGCCTCGGGTGTCACGGCCTGAGCATTGACTCACCCGACCGAGGAGGTCCAAGCATGAAACGGCGTCTACTCGCTCTCGCAGTCCTCATGGCAGCCCTGTCGCTGTCACTCTCCAAGCCCGCGGCCGCGCGGCGGCCGTCCCAATGTTTTGAAGAAAACTACGGCGGCGGTAACTGTGGCACGACCTGTGTCTTCTACAACGATCAGGGCAGCGTCGACGGTTGGACAACAACCATTCACGGGTGCTGATCCATAGATCACGCGTAGGGAGAGGATTGCCTCAGGGCGGGACGCCGGTCCCATCCTGAGGCGTCCCTGCCGGATGACGGACTCCGGACCCAAACGCGCATGAAGGGATAGACAAGCTTGCGGAAGCCACACAAGGCTCGGGGAGCTCGAGGCGCGGCAGCCTGGGGTCTCAGAGCCTGGGCATCCGCTGAACAGACCACAGGAGGTCAAGAATGAGACGGCGTCTGGTTGTTCTCACGGTTCTGGTAGCAGCTTTGTCCCTGTCCCTCGCCAACAGCGCGTCCGCAGCGGTGCAGAACAAATGCTTCGAGGAAAACTACGGCGGTGGTACCTGTGCCACGACCTGTGTCTGGTACAACAATCAGGGCAGCGTCGAGGGTTGGGACATCTCGTATCACGGGTGCTGATCTAGTACGTCATGGTGATCGCAATTCATAGAGAGGAGATTGATCAATGAAACGGCGCCTACTTGTTCTTGCAGCCCTCGCGGCAGTTCTGCCTCTGTCACTCCCCAAGACCGCGTCCGCGCTGCGCCCGAACCAATGCTTTGAAGAAAACTACGGCGGTGGCTCCTGTGCCACAACCTGTGTCTGGTACAACAAGCAAGGCAGCGTCGAGGGGTGGGACACCACGTATCACCCGTGCTGATCCAGTCCGGCACAGCAATCGCAATTCACAGATAGGAGATAGGATGATGAAACGGCGTCTACTTGTTGTTGCGGCCTTCGCGTTGGCTCTTTCCCTGCAGTCCTCCCTGGCCTCGGCCTTGCGACTGCCTCCGGAATCTTATACCCAATGTTTTAACGAAAACTACGGTGGTGGCACCTGTGCCCAGACCTGCGTCGCGTACAACGACCAGGGTAGCGTCATCGGACATATAACGGCGCTTCACCCGTGCTGATCGCTGATCCCGCGTAGGGGGGCGGCCTCAGGGCGCCGGGACTTGGGTCCCACCCTGAGGCCTCAGCCCGCTTACTTCGATAGGGTCTCCGTCCCCCACCGCACTCCCAGCGTCTTGACCAGGAAGGCCAGCTCGTCGGACGCCTCTTCGAGCGCCGCCGAGCGCGCGCCGGCTCCGGCGTGGCCGGCGCGGGTCTCGACGCGGATCAGCACCGGCGCCTCGCCGGCCTGAGCTTCCTGCAAACGGGCCGCGAACTTGAAGCTGTGCCCGGGCACGACCCGGTCGTCCGTGTCCGCGGCCATCACCAGGGTCGGCGGATACTTCGCGCCGTCCTTCAGGTTGTGGTACGGCGAGTAGGCGCGGAGGGTCTTGAACTCCGCGGCATCGTCCACCGTGCCGTAGTCGTTCGCCCAGTGCGCGCCGCCGGTGAAGAGGTGGTAGCGCAGCATGTCCAACACGCCCGCGTGAGGGAGCGCCGCGCCGAAGAGGTCGGGGCGCTGCGCCATCGCGGCGCCTACCAGCAGGCCGCCGTTGCTGCCGCCCCGGATGGCCAGCTTGTCCGCACGGGTGTAGCGGTTGGCGATCAGCCACTCGGCGGCGGCGATGAAGTCGTCGAAGACGTTCTGCTTCTTGAGCTTCCTGCCGGCGTCGTGCCACGCCGCGCCGTACTCGCCGCCGCCCCGGAGGCAGGCCATGGCCACGACGCCCCCCTGTTCCAGCCACGCCTGCATGATGGGGGAGAAGCCCGGCGACATGGAGATGGCGAAACCGCCGTAGCCGTAGAGGATGGTGGGGTTCGAGCCGTCGAGGCGCAAGCCCTTGCGGTGCGCGATGAACAGCGGCACCTTCGTGCCGTCCTTGGACGGGTAGAAGACCTCCTTGACCTCGACCTGCTCCGGATCGAAGAGCAGCTTCGGCTCGTAGATCAGCGTGGTCTCGCCGCTCACCAGGTCGTAGCGGTAGTTGGAGACCGGCCGGTTCATGCTTCCGAACGCGTAGAAGATCTCCGTGCCGTAACGGTCGCCGCCGAAGCCGCGGGCCGAGCCGACGCCCGGCAGCTCCAGGTCGCGGACGTGCTTGCCGCCGAGGGTGTAGATGCGGACGTAGGGGACGACGTCCCGGAGGTACTGCGTCACGAGCACGTTACCGACGATGGAAGCGCCGCGCATGGGGTACTCCGCCTCCGGCAGGATCTCCTTCCATTTCTCCTGTGCCGGGTCGGCGGCGTCGATGGCGAGCAGCCGCCCCTTGGGGGATTTGTAGTCGGTATAGAAATAGAACACGGAGCCGTCGTTGCCGGCCGGCGAGAAATACTGGTTGCCCAGGTCCGGGATGAGCAGGCGGACCTTGCCGTCAGGCTCCGAGAGGTCCTTGATATAGGTCTCCGCGGGCCTGCCGCCCTTCGTGGCGGTGACCAGCAGATAACGGCCGTCTTCGGTCGTGGTGGAGAAGATCAACCCCTTGGGATTGGCCGGGTAGTCGAAGACGAACCGATCCTCGGACTGGGGCGTGCCGAGGCGGTGATAGAAGACCTTCGGTCCCTGGAGGGCGGCCTGGTACTCGGCTCCCTTCACCGGCTCGGGATAGCGGGTGTAGAAGAAACCCTTGCCTTCGCCGTCCCACGCGGCGCTCGTGAACTTGGCCCAGCGCACCTCGTCGGCGAGCGTCTTGCCGGTGGCGACTTCCAGGACGCGGTAGGTCCGCCAGTCCGAGCCGCCGTCGCTGACGCCGTAGGCGAGATAGCGGCCGTCCTGGGTGGGGAAAGAGCCCGCCAGGTTGACGGTGCCGTCCTTGGACCAGGTGTTCGGATCGATCAGCAGCCGCGGCTCGTCGAAGGGGGAGGACTGGACGTAGAGGACGTCGAGCTCCTGCCGGCCGTCGTTGGCCGTGAAGAAGTAGTGGCTCCCGGCCTTCTGCGGCAGCGATCTCCGCGCATAGCTCCAGAGATCGCTCAGCCGCTTCTCGATCGCCTCGCGCTCGGGGATGGACCGCAGGTACCCGAACGTCACCTTGTTCTGATCCTCCACCCACTTGCGGACGTCGGGAGACTGGCGGACGTCCGCCTCCAGCCAGCGGAAGGGGTCGGGCACGGCCGTGCCGTGGTAGGTGTCGGTCTGGGCGACCTTCCGGGTCTCCGGATAGCGGACCGGGCCGGCGGCCAGGACCGGCGCCGCGAGGGTCAGACAGAGAAGAATCGAGACACTGTGACGCATAGAAGGCTCCTTCATGGACAGAACATCACAGAAGATAACATTTCCTTGAGGTCCTCCCTAGACCCTCAAGGCAGGTCGATCGTCCGCTTTTCCGGGTCGGGCTGGCGGCGGTAGAGGATCACGGTGTGGCCGATCAGGCCGACCCGGGCGCTCCCCGTGCGCTGGGCGATCTCGTCCGCCGTCTCCTTCTTCGCCTCGGCCCCGGCCAGCCGGACCTTGATCAGCTCGTGGATGTCCAGGGCCTCGTCGATGGACTGGACGACGCCATCGGTCAGCCCGTTCTTGCCGACCTGCACGATGGGATTGAGGTGATGGGCCATGCCCTTGAGGTACTTGCGCTGGGCTCCGGTGATCTCTCTCATGGCCGCATTGTCTGCGAGAGGGGCGGCGGCGGTCCAGTCGGGGAAATCCGGCGGCGTGTCCGTCTCCTGGAGCGGGGGTAATCAGGATACCGGCCGACCGCCGCCTCTGGCCTAATCTAGAATGGGCCAGAGGCGGCGAAATGATGACCCACCCCATCGTTCTCTTCGACGGCGTCTGCAACCTCTGCAGCGGGTCCGTCCAGTTCATCCTCCGCCGGGACCCCGCCGGCGCCTTCCGTTTCGCCTCCCTCCAGTCCGACCTCGGGCAACGCCTCCTGACCGAGCGCGGTCTCGATCCCAAGGCCCTGGACAGCGTCGTGGTGGTCGACGGCGACCGCTTCTACCGGGAAAGCGACGCCGCCCTGCGCATCGCCCGGGACCTCAAGGGCGCGTGGAAGGCGCTGACGGTGTTCCGGCTGATCCCGCGTCCGGTCCGGGACTGGGCATACCGGCTGATCGCGCGGAACCGCTATAGCTGGTTCGGGAAGGCGGAGACGTGCTGGCTGCCGACGCCGGAGTTGCGGGGGCGGTTTCTGGCGTGAGGCCGTAGCGAGGTTCCAAGCCAGCAGTCCCGCCACCCCCGTCCCCAGTGCGTTGGCCGTCCCATGAAAGATCCGCATCCAGGGAATGTCCAGCGCCGCGATGTACCTCCTCCCTGCTTCAGCCGTCCCTTCAGGGACAATCGCGGGTAGCCCCACGGTTTCAACCTGGGGCGGCGGACACGCGATCTCACCGGGACGGCAACGCGCGACGGCAACGCGGGACGGCAGGGCGCACCGGACCGCCGGCCACACCCGACCGTCCCCGCCCCAGGTTGAAACCAGTCAGGGGGATCAGACGAAGGTACAAGACTCCACGCGGCGATGGCAGATGCCGACGGTAGATCAGTTCCCCGTAATCCCTGTCGAACGTCAGAAGAACCAGATTTTCACGCGCGGCGTAGTCGAGGACAGCGGGATCCTTAGCCCCGGGTTCCTTCTCCTGGACCGCCTCGACGTCATATCCGGCCTCACGGAGGCGGCGGATACTGGCGCGTGGGAAATTCTCGTTGGCCAGAAACCGCATCAAGCGGTCCCGAGGGCGACCGTGTAAAGGCTCTCCTCCCGCATGGCTTCCGCTGTGAAGGCGAACACAGCGCGGAGGGCCTCGGGGGTAAGGGTAGGGTAGTTCTCCAGGACTTGCTCCTGCGTCCACCCCGCTGCCAGCAGACCCAGCAGGAACTCGACAGCCAGCCGCGTTCCCTTGACGACTGGCTTCCCGAGCAGAACCTCAGGGTCGGAGTGAATGTAGTCCTGCCAGTCCATGGGGCGAGACTACAGCCGATTCCGGGTGGTTAACAAGCTCCGCCCCCTACCACCGCCCGCTGGAGCCTCGGCCGGAGGACCGCCCTCCCCCGAAGCCGGAGCTCGAACGCGAACCGCCCGAGGAAGACCCCGAGGAAGATCTCGAAGAGAACCCCGAGGACGACGAGGACGCCGGCCTGTGCCTCCGCGGCGTGGTCCGGGTGTAGGAGTTCGTATAAGAGCAGTTCGCGCAGGATTGGTCCACCCGGATGAGTCCGCCGCTGTCGTAGGTGGCGTATTCCAGCGTCGTGGATGTCGAGCTGAGGGTCTTGGCCAGGCAATGCGGGCATTCGGAATAGCCAGAAAACCACCGCGATCTCCGGGCCTTCTCCGTGTGCCCGCAGCCAGGGCAGACCCAGACCTGGTGATCGACGCTGCGGATACTCTCCTCGACTCGCTCGACGCTATCGAGATAGGCGTCGTCCGCGGCTTCGTCCATGAGCTCCATCTTCTGACCGCATTGGCAGCGGCGGGGCCTCAGGGCGACGATGACGCCGGCCACGATGGCGCCGACTCCGCCCAGGACGAAGAGCAGGAAGCCCCAGGCGGCGCCCGGTACACCTTCCGAAGGTACCGAGGCCACTGGGTTCTGGACAGGCGGGAGCGCCGCCACCGGTTGAGGAGTCCAGTCGGGGGATGGCTGGGACGAGGCCGCCTCCGCGGGTGCGGCGCCCAGAATCCGCGCGGCGCAGGCCCGCGCTCCCTGGAGGATGGCCCCGGCGGGATCGCCGGCCCGGAAACGGGGCACCATGACGTCCTGCATGATGGCCTCGCTCTCCCGAACGTTGGCATCGCCATCGATGCCGCTCCCCAGGACGATCTCGGCGGCGCGGTCGTCCAGGGCCGCGAAGACGAGCAGGCCGTTGTCCTTGCCCCGCTCGCCGATCCCCCAGTGGTTGAAGAGGCGGGTGGCGAAGTCATGGGGGTCGGCGCCGCCGGTCGATCCGACCACCACGACGGCCAGCTCGGCGCCGGTCCGGGTTTTGACGTCGTCGCCCAGGCGGTTCAGCTCCGCCACGGTCTCCGCCGGAAGCGTGCCGGTCAGGTCCACGGTCCATCCCGTAGGACGGGGGCTGGGGATCTGGTCGACGGTGGCGGCCCTCGCCGCGCCGGCGGCGAGGCCCAGGGCGATCCAGAGGGGGATGAAGGACCGGTGAACGATCATTTCGCTCTCCCTTCCGAGACTTCGCTCCAGGGGCCGAGGAAATTCCGGCCTTGACGGTCTCACTGAGATATGGACGGGAGACCGAAATCCTTTCACCCCGATGGACATAAACCTCATGAGGCCCGGCCTCGTAGGAAAGCCCATGCCCTCCGACCGATGTAGAATCCACCGTCCGTTCGCAGTACCCCTGACTCGAAGGAGGAGCCTGACTTGAATCGCGTCCTCGCGGCGTTCGCGCCCAACCGGGTGATCTCGAAGAACACCTTGCGGCTGATCGTGGCCTTCCAGGTGGCGATCGTCCTGCTGATCTGGCTCAACTCGCCCTTCCCGGTGCTGCCCAGACCCGGCGAGGTGTTCCGCGCCTTCCAGGAGCTCTGGTTCCAGGCGGGGCTGGGGCGCGAGCTGGGAACCAGCTTCACCATGAACCTGCAGGCGCTCGGGCTGACCGTGCTGATCTCCCTGGCCCTGTCCTACCTGACGGTGATCCCGGCCTTCCGGCCCATCGCCCTGGCGGTCTCCAAGGGGCGCTTCCTGGGGCTGATCGGCCTGACCTTCGTCTTCACCCTGATGGTAGGGGGCGGCCGGCCGCTCAAGGTGTCGCTGCTGGTCTTCGGCATGACGGTGTTCTTCGTGACCTCCATGGCCTCGGAGGTGCTGTCGATCCCGCGCGAGAAGTTCGACCATGCCCGCACCCTGCGGATGAACGAGTGGCAGGTGGTCTGGGAGGTAGTGGTCCTGGGCACGGCGGACCGCGCCTTCGAGGTGCTGCGCCAGAACGCCGCCATCGGCTGGATGATGCTGACCATGGTGGAGGGCATCTCCCGCTCCGAGGGGGGCGTGGGCGCCATGCTGCTCAACCAGAACAAGCACTTCCGGCTGGCCGAGGTGTTCGCCATCCAGATCACCATCCTCCTGGTGGGCATCCTCCAGGACTACGGCATCGGCGCGTTGCGGCGGCTGGTCCTGCCCTACGCCGACCTGACGCTGGAGAGGAGATAGCCCATGGTCCCGGCGCACGAGCGCAAGGGCGTGATCCTCAAGGCGGAGAACGTCTCGGTCACCCTGGGCGGGGTGCAGATCCTGAAGGACGTCAACGTGGAGATCCGCGACGTGGTCCGGCCGGACGCCATCGCCGGCCAGGTGGTGGGCCTGCTGGGCCCCTCGGGCGTGGGCAAGACGACTCTGTTCCGGGTCCTGGCCGGCCTCGACGCGCCGGACACGGGCAGGGTGGTCCTCGGCGAAGAGGGGAGGCCGGTCGAGCGCGGCACGGTGGGGGTCGTGGCGCAGCACTACCCGCTGTTCGCCCACCGCACGGTGCTGGGGAACCTCATGGTGGCCGGCCGCAAGGCGGGGCTCTCCCGCGACGCGGCCCGGGAGAAGGCCATGAGCTTCCTCCAGCGCTTCGGCCTGGAGGACAAGACGAAGCATTATCCGCCCCAGCTCTCCGGCGGCCAGCGGCAAAGGGTGGCCATCGCCCAGCAGTTCATGTGCAGCGAGAACCTGTTGCTCCTCGACGAGCCGTTTTCGGGCCTCGATCCGATGGCGATCGACCGCGTCTGCGAGCTGCTCAACGAAGTGGCCTGCATGCACGAGCTGAACACCATCATCGTGGTCACCCACGACATCTCCGCGGCCCTGGAGGTGGCGGACACGATCTGGCTGATGGGGCGCGACCGGGACGCCGAAGGCAAGGTCATCCCTGGCGCCCGTATTCAAGAGAGCTACAATCTGATCGAGCGCGGTCTGGCGTGGCGGGACGGCATCACCACCAGCCCGGAGTTCCTGTTGACGCTCCGGGAGATCCGCGCCCGGTTCCCAAGTCTCTGAAATGGACGCCAAGAAGAAGAGAACGCTCCTCAAGAAGAGCATCGCCAAGGCCCTGACGTCCCAGGGGACCGTGGTCACCGGCGCCGTTTGCCTGGCGGCCTCGGCGGTCACCTTGAACCCGCTGCCCCTGATCCTCTGGGGTCTGGGGGCGACCGGCTGGGTGACGCTCGCCTCGACCGGCAACCGCTACATCCAGCAGATCGAGGAGGAGGAGCGGCGCGAGACGGAGCTGAAGGCCGAGCGGGACCGCGAGACGCTGCGCCAGAAGGTAGAGCAGATCCTGGGGGAGAACCCCATCGCCAACTGGATCCGGGCCGGTCTGATGCCGGACTACATGGCGGTCTACCGCCGGCTGGCCGAGGTCCGCGGCCGGGTCTCGCGGGTGCTCGCCGAGCGCAACGACCTGGACATCCTCAGCAAGGCGGACATCCTCCAGCAGCTCGGCTACATGCTGACGGCCTACCTCAACTTCGTGCGCGAGCGGGTCTCCTACCTGCAGATCCTGGCCCACATCCGCCCCGGGGCGGACACGCCGGCGTCCACGCCGCCGCCCCCGCCGCAGCAGGACCGCAAGCGGGGGCTGCAGTCGGTGCGGCCGTTCCCGCCCGCCACGCCGCTGCCGAGCGTGGAGAGGCGGATGGCCGACGTGGACGAGAAGATCCGGGTACTTCAGGAGCTGGCGAAGAAGGAGCCCGCCACGGCGCGCACCCGCCAGTTCCACATCGGCATCCTCGAGAAGCAGCGCGAGCTGTTGATCGAGTGCCAGAAGCGCGACCAGTTGGTGGTCGCGCAGTTGGGCGCGTTCTCGGACGTTTTCGAGGTCATCCTCGGGCGCGTGAGCGCTTCGCAGTTCAGCGCGACCGAGGTTTCGAGCTACATGAGCTCCGTGGTGGAGCAGGTGGTGGAGACCGAGCGTTTCGTGGACTCCCTGCGGCCTGCCATGGACCAGCTCATGGGCATGGAGCCGGCCTGAATCCTCGGGCCGGAAAGGAGAAGAGAAGATGAAGCTCACCCCCCTGGGGAAAGTGATCGTCATCGTTTGCTTGCTGGTGGCCGCGTTTTTCAGCGTCCGCAGATTCGCTCCCGGCCTGTGGGACAAGATCGTGCCGGCGGCCAAGACCCGGGATGCCGTGATCCCGAACCGCGCCGACCTGCCGGACCTGCCGGCGGACCAGGCCACGGCCGCCTCCAACCGCAACGTCGAGATGCCCGGCGAAGGGCCAGGATGCGCCGACCAGCCGGAGGTCCGTTTCTACCACTGGGCGTGGAACTCCCAGATGGGGATGATGTTCGCCACCGGCGGCAAGCAGGCGACCGAAGGCAGCCTGATGTGCAAGAACGGCGTCAACCTCAAGCTCATCCGGGAGGACGACGTCGGCCAGATGCAGGAAGGCCTCATCACCTTCGCCAACGAGCTGCGGAACGGCGAGCGGAACCCTGACAAGGGCGCGCACTTCGTGGCCATCATGGGCGACGGCGCGGCGACGTTCCTGAAGGGGCTCAACGACAACCTGCGGCGCCTCGGCCCCGAGTACACCGCCAAGGTCGTCGGCTCGGCCGGCTACTCGCGCGGCGAGGACAAGTTCATGGGCCCGCCGGAGTGGAAGACCAACCCCGCCTCCTCCAGGGGCGGCCTGGTGGCCGGCGTTCTCCGCGACGGCGACTGGAACATCGCCCAGAAGTGGCTGGGCGACAACGGCCTGTGCAACAACCCGGACGAGAAGACCTACGACCCCAACTGCCTCAACTGGGTGGCCGCCTCGGACTACATCGACGCCGGCGAGAAGTACATCAGCGGCTATTGCGAGGAGCGGCCGGTGGTCAGCGAGGGCCGCCGCACCGGGGACACCAAGCGCGTCTGCGTCAACGGCGTCGTCACCTGGACCCCGGGCGACGTCAACGTGGCCCAGAAGAAGGGCGGGCTGGTCTCCATCGTCTCCACCCGCGAGTACAGCTCGCAGATGCCGAACACCATCATCGGCATCGACAAGTGGATGAAGGACAACCGCCCGCTCGTCGAGGGCATGCTCCAGGGCGATCTTCGACGGCAGCGACGCCGGTCAAGAGCAACCGGGCGGCCCTGCGCAAGGCGGCGGAGATCAGCGCCGTCGTCTACGGCGAGGAGGACGCCGACTACTGGGAGAAGTACTTCGACCTGGTCGTCGAGCGCGACAAGCAGGGCCTGAAGGTCGAGCTCGGCGGCTCGTCGGTCAACAACCTGGCGGACAACATGCTGCTCTTCGGCCTGGCGCCGGGCTCGGCCAACCTCTTCGGCGCCACCTACACGGTGTTCGGCGACATCGTGAAGCAGCAGTACCCGGACCTGGTGCCGTCGTACTACCCGGTGGACGAGATCCTGGACACCTCGTACGTCCAGGCCATCGCCTCGCGGTCGCCGGCGACCCGGACGCAGATGGCGGCGGCGGATACGCCGACCTTCACGCAGTCCGACCCGGTGCGCAACGTGGTCAGCCGCCGGGCGTGGAACATCAACTTCGACACCGGCCGCGCCACTTTCACGCCGGAGGCCGAGCGGGAGATGCAACAGCTCCTGCGCGACCTGCTGGTGGCGGGCTCGGCGGTGGTGGAGGTCCACGGCCACACGGACAACGTGGGCTCGCCGGACGCCAACATGCAGCTCTCCGAGGAGCGGGCCTTCGCGGTCAAGCAGTGGCTGGAGCGCCAGTCGCCGGCCAACTTCCCTGAAGGCCGCGTCCGCGTCTTCGCCCACGGCCAGCAGAACCCGGTCACGCCCAACTCCTCGGACGCCGGCCGCGCCCGGAACCGCCGGGTGGAGATCGTGATCGGCACCACGGGCAACACCTAGAAGGTATTCCTCAGGATGGAAGGAAGGGGCGGGGGCTCAAGTCCCCGCCCTTTTTCTTTCTCTAGGACCCCGCGCATTCGTCCGGCACGCCGTTGCCGTCCGCGTCCACGCTCACGCCGTCCACGATGTCCGTCAGGTCCGGCTGACTGTTGGCGTTGCAGTCGTTCGCCGGCCCCGTGTAGCGGAGGAGGAAGGCGTCGTAGTCGGCGCGGTCGACGTCGCCGTCCTGGTCCGCGTCGAACGTGTCGCGGCAGGCGTTCGGCGGCGATTGGAAGGCCGGATCGCTCCCCGGACCGGTCCAGCAGGCCCGCAGCTCCAGGAAATCGTTGAGACCGACCGCGCCGTCGCCGTCGGCGTCCCCCGGCGTGCTGGAGACCCGGACCTCCACGATGGTGGCGGCGGCGCCGTTCGCCGCGTGGACGATGGTCGAGCCGGCCTTGACCGCGGTGACGTTGCCGTCCGCGTCCACGGTGGCGATGGTGGGATCGTCGCTCCAGTAGGTGGTGCCGGCCGCGGCGGCGCTGACGTCGCGCTCCACGCCGTCGTTGAAGGCGCCGGTCACCGTCGCCGGCGCGCTCGGGGTGGTGGCGGAGAGCAGCAGCGGCTGGGAGGACATGGTGAGCCCGGTGAGGGCGGCGGGGACCTCGGCCCGCAGGGGTACGGACGCCGAGGCGATGCGGCCCTGGGCGTCCTCGGCGGCGGCCACCAGCTCGATCCGGCCGGCGGCGTCGATCGGCACATCCACGAGGTCGTCGAAGCTCGCCGCCTCGACGGCCGTGAAACCGTGGCCATAGCGGAGGAAGATCCGCACGGGCGTGAAGCCCGCCGCGCCGGTCACGGTCACCGGCAGCGTCGAGCCGGCCGTCACGGTGGCCTCTGGGCTCGGGGCGGTGATCACAAGGCCGCCCGCGACGATCTCCGGCTCCGTCTTCTCCGCGAGCAGGACCTTCGGCTCCGCCTCCGGCGCTTCGGCGAGCCCCAGGGTCTGCGGGGTGCACAGCGAGAGGGGAGAGGAAGAGGGCGGAAGCAGGCCCGCGGCGAATGCCGGGTCGGAGACCGGCTTGTTGAGCAGGGTGATCGCCGCCCCGTTGTAGTCCGCCGAGGAGGTGTTCGAGGTGTGCATCGCCTGGAACGGATCGGACGTGACGGGTCCCGCCGCGACGCCCGCGGGCAGGCCCGCCCGCTGGCTGCACACGCCCACGATCACGTCGTAATCCGGCTCGGGTAGGAAGAGATTGTCCATGAAATTCGCCGCGCCGCTCAGGGCCATCATCTGGATCAGGACGCCCGTCCAATGCGTGAAAAGAGGAGGCTGGTTCTGCACCCACTGGTGCCCCCCCTGGCCCACGATCGCGTGGACCGGTAAGGCGACCGGGGGCAGCGCCTGTACGGCGGACCCGCCGCGCCGGAGGTCCTCCATCGCCCGCCCACCCGCCCGTGGCTCGCTGAGGAGTATGAACGCGCCGCGCAGCGCGGGCCGGGCGACGACGTAGTTGGCGATGGGCGAGCCGAGCTGCGGCGAATCGAGGGTCACCAGCTTGTGGATCGTGCCGGCGTAGAAGTTGGACGGCTCGCGGAATTCATGGGCGCGGCCCACGTCCGCCGGCGAGCCCTGGAGCTGGGCGTAGATGCGGCCGCCGGCGTAGATGCGGGCCAGGATGCCGCCCATGCTGTGGCCGATGACGTCGGCCTGGGTGACGGCGATCCCCTTCTTGCGGAGCGCCTGGAAGGCGTTGTTCACGCCCCACCAGACCTGGCTCTGGTTTTCGAGGAAGCTCTTGCCGGCGTGCGGCTTGTAGTCGTGGAGATAGACGAAGAAGCGGTCGTCCCTCACCAAGGGCCACTTCCAACTCGCGCCTTCGCTCCAGACGCCGTGGACGAGGACCACGGGCGGCCGGACGAGGTCGACCTTGCGGGTCACGGTCAGGGAAGAGCCGCCGCCGGAGGGAGCGAAGACCGCCGTGAGGTCGAGGCGACGGGGCTTGGCCTGGCCGAGATCGGCGTCGCCGGCCACGCCCGCCCGCACGAAATCGGTGGGGGCGGTCAGCACGGCGAAGGCCCACCAGGCATCCCCGACCTGGCGGGCGGCGACGGTCACCGGATTGGCCGTCGTGGCCGGCTGGCCCAGGAGGTCGGCGAGGCGGCCCACCCGCGCCGGATCGCGCGAGCCGCGGTCGTCGGCCAGGGTGAAGGTCACGGAACCAGGCCCCGGCGCACGGAAACGCAGGATCACCGGCGTCACGCCGTCGGCGGCCAGGCCGCGCACCCGCTCGCCCATCTTGGCCAGCAGCGCCGGGTCGCGGCGGATGAACTGCGCCGGCTGAGCGCCGGGCGACGTCGCGCGGTCGATCAGCCGCGGCGCGTCTCCCACGATGGGATCGACGATCTCCAGCCGCGAGACCGGCAGCGTGAGGTTGCGGTCGGCCTGGCAGCCCTGGGGATGGGTATAGCTCAGCCGGATCGCCACCATGCTTTCGAGCGGCAGGGCCGCGTCGGTCCGCACCCGCACCGGGCAGCGGGCGTTGCCGTCCGGATAGGTGGTGCAGGGGCCGGCGCGCTCGACGGTGGCGTTGTGGCTGGGGACCGTCGCGGTAATGGCGCCGCCACCGGGCGATACGATCGCCAGGATCTCGACCGTCTGGCCCGCCTGGAGCGCCGGCGGCGCCTCGACGCGCAGGATCGAGGCCGCCGTGCCGGTCGGGCAGGTGGCGCCCTCCGTCGACAGGCCTTCGAGCGGGTTGCGGCAGGGAAAGTCGTCCTTCTGCTCCGGATCGACGTGGACGGTGGGCCAGAGGGTGTACTTGATGCCGAGGTCCGCCAGCGGCGTGCCGTCCGCGAGAGTGATCGAGCGCGGGTCCTCGGCGCAGAAGACGACGGAGGCGGAGCCCTCGCCGTAGGTCAGTATTCCCGAAGCGAGGGCCGAAGCGCCGACGCTGCCCTCGATGCGGACTTCCAGGCCGTTAGCGGAGAACGGATTGAGCTGAGCCTGCAGGACGGTGCTGCCCTCGCTGCCCGTCTCCAGGCCGGAGAAGAAGCCGAACCGGCTCGCCGCGCCGTTGGTGACCTGGATTTTGCCGTTCGCCGAGGAGTACGTGCCGATGCCGCGCGACGGGCGCAGGGCGATGCTGGCCTCCGCGGTGCCGTTCGTCTCGGTGTTGGAGGTGGACGCGGCCCCCTGAACCTGGAAGTGGAAGAGGACGTCGAGCTTGGTCTGCCCCGGCGGCAGGTGAGCGACCACCGAGCCATACTCGAAGATGGCGTAGGCCGAGAAACTCGCCGCGGCGTTGGGGACCGTGATGCCGTCGCTCGCCTGGTGGGCCTGCGCCGCCGCCGCGTACGCCTCGACGGCCGACTCGCTGAGGCTGGTCGAGCGCTTGATCCGGAAGTGCTCGATGATGAGCTCGTTGCTGGTCTTCGCCGGCTCAGGCGCGCAGAGCGGCTGGACGGGCGCGGCGCACAGGCCGTCCTGCCAGGTGAGCATCTCCACCGGTTTGGCCAGGAACGCGTGCCGTTCGCCGTTGTAGATGCCGGTGCCCACGATGGCGCCCTCGTCGCCGATCGAATGGGCGGCGTCGAGATGCCAGGGCGTGCAGTTATCCGGATGGCCGTCGCGGCAGGTCGGGAGCATGAGATCGTTCAGGTCCCAGGCCTGGATCCCCTCCCAGAGTATCGCCCGGGTCCCCCCGCCCTCGCCCGCGTAGCCGACGATGCGGCCGCTGCCGAGGTGGATGTCGCGCGCCGCGGAGTCGCCGCCCGCGACCGGCAGCTCGGTCAGGCCGGTGTCCGAGCGCCAGCGGAAGCCGCGGGCGTTCCCCGGCGAGCCGACTTGGCCGACGGTGGTGAGCACGCCGGAGGAGTTGAAGAGGCGATAAGCCACGCTGGGCTCGGTCCCGAGCGGATAGGTCACCGCGTTCTGCGACCGCTTGGGATACCAGAGCGCGAACCGCCCCTGGTGCTGACCGGCCGTCACCGGATCGAACGTGGAGCCGGCGATGGCGAAAGCCGCGCTGGTCCCGGACACCGGCATCACGGTCGGCGCGAGCGTCGGTATGAGCCAATAGGCCGAGCGGCGCTCGCCGGAAACGGTGACCTCTCCGACCACCTGCCCGCCGGCGTCGGTGGCCCAGGCGACGCCACTGGAGCTTCCCGTGGGGAGGCGGAAGAGTTGGGGCGCGAAGCTGCCGTCGCTCTGCTCGGCCCAGAGCGTGGGCCGGTCGTTCCCCGCCGCGTCGCGAGTGAGCCCCACGGCCGAATCAGCTCCAAGCTGCTCGAAATCGAAAACTTCGCTCACCACGTCGGAGCCGACCGGGCAGAACCGCCGCCGCACCGCCGTCTGGCTGTCGAAGAAGAACCCCGCGCGCGAGGCTGGCGCCGGGCAGAGCGCCAGGTCGAGCGCGCCTGCGGTGACGCCCAGCCCCAGGTTGCGCACCCGGTAGGCGTCGCCGGGTCCGAGGTCGGTGATCGAGTAGTACCGTGGGGGAGACGTGCTCTGCGCGTAGGCGACGGTGGAGCCAAGGAAGACCAGAGCCAGGGACGCGAGGCGGAGGACAAAGCGGTCCATCGGGCACCTCCGGGTGATGCGGCGAACTGTTTACCTTATTCTATCATGGTAATAACTAGAATGCCCGGCGAGCCTCCCGGGACTCCAAACTTCCGGGGAGGGAGGAGGAACGAGCTCCCCGGATATCGCGGCATCAGGGTAGGGACGCAGAAACAGCGGGGGAGACCGCGCTCCCTTTTGCCGGGAACGCTCTCCCCCGACGCCCGGATCATCGGGGTGAGCGCCCGGGAGACTCGTCCCCGCGCCGCGGACGTCCGTACCCGCCGCCGGAACGCTCTTCCCCGCACCTGGACGCCTCCGACGAAACCCCGGACGTCTCCACCGAGCGGGTGGAGGCCTCTACCCGTTGGATGGAACGCTCTACCGGCCGGGGAGACGCTTCCGGCGAGCGGGTGGACGCCGCTACCCAGTGGACGGAACGCTACGGCGAGTAGGTGGAGGGTCTACCCGCTGGAGCGAACACTACGGCGGGCGGGTAGAGGGCTCCACCCGTTGGTACGGACGATCCGGGAGCGCGAACGGGCATTCTCCCTTATGCTTTTCCTGGCCAGGACATCCAAACGCGCGATCTCCCGGCCCATTACTCGGCAGACGCCAAGACATCATGCGATGACCCGTATACTTCTCATGGCCAACTTCTGCGCAAAACGCCGGCCGACTGGGAAGCGAGCGTCCTCTCCCGGCGCCGATCCCTTCCGATACGGATGGCGGATCCGGCACGTCCGCCTGCCTAGCGGCGAAGTCGCAGAGCAGCAGATCCCGCTGACGCCGGAGGACCTTCTCGACCCTCAACTGGGAGACGTCGTGGTCCAGAGCGAAAAGCATTTCTGGGATTCATCGCGGCTGGCGGACCTGCTCGATCGTCATTTCGCCTCACGGCCGGACGTCTGCATCACTTCCGACCTGAAGATGCTGTGGGGGATTCCGAAACTGCCCGAGCCCGCGCCGGACATCGCGGTGATCTTTGGAGTTCGCGAGAAGATTGCGGACCGCGACAGCTTCGATTGCGTCCGCGAGGGAACCCGTCCCAGCCTCGTTATCGAGGTCGCCTCCTTCAAGGATGCCGAGGTGCGCCGCAACGACTACGAGCGGAAGCCCGAGATCTACGAGAAGGCGGAAGTCCCCGAATACCTAATCATCGAGCCTTCAGGCTCCGCCAGGAGTCCGCGTTGTGTCCTGACCGGCTATCGTCTGGGAGCGGACCGGAAGTATCGGCCCATCGAGCCCGACTCCGAGGGATTCCTATACTCCGAGACCACCCGGCTCCGGTTCGGCGTGAATGAAGAGGGCTGCGATGTCCGGGTGATCGATGCTGTAACCGGGAAGCGGCTGCTCTACTCGCCGGAGGTGGAGGAGGCGTTGAATGCCGCCGAAGCCGAAATTGCGCGGCTGCGTGCTGAGTTGGAGAAGGCTCGGCGGCCGTAGCAGGTCTTCAGGACTCCTGTTCGCGCAGGCGGGTACGAATGGCTTCAACGTCGGCGGCGTGCTTTTCCGCATTGGAGTGGCCGATCTCACGTTCGTAATCGACGCGAATCTGCATCAAGTCCACAGCACAGCCGAGATCTCCATCCTCCTTATACTGAAGGCCACGATTCCAACTGGCCCAAGCCTCACCTTGTCGATCTCCGATCTCGCGAGCGATGGCGAGATACTGCTCATAGTACTCAACGGCGTTACGGGAATCAGAAAGGGCTGAATAGGCAACACCTAAGCCGCCTAAGACCTTTCCTTCTCCTCGTCGGTCACCAATCTCGCGAGCAATAGCAAGGTATTGTTCGTAGAACTCAATGGCTCGGCGGAAATCACCCAAAGAACCGTAGGCATTGCCCATACTACCGAGGCCCCGACCCTCCAAGAGCCGATTACCTATTTCCCGAGCAATTTCAATAGCCTGTTCATAGAACTCGATAGCACGTAAGGGAGTGCCAAGAGGTAGATATATATCACCCAAGATGCCGAGAACGTTGGCTTCTAGGCGTCTGTTGCCGATCTCGCGAACAATCATTAGAGCCTGCTCGCAGACTTCACTGGCATGTAGAAGCTCACCGATATTTTCATAAGCGAAGCCCAGGTTGGCAAGGTGGGTCGCTTCCATAACGCGATCACCCAGTCGCTGGGCTGCCTTTAGTGCGGGTTCTATCCACTTAACTCGCTCACTGGGGAGTAACCGAACCTCGAGGACATAATTCCCAAAATAGGGAAAGCTGCTGCAGATCTTAGATATCTCCTCAGATTCCATGAAGTGCTCAGCGGCCCAAGCTTGGCTAATCTGGATATTATCGCGTTCAGCATCGAAAATCCGTAAGCCATACAGCCTCTGACTTCCTCCCAAGAAAAGTGAGTCGGAATAGTCAAGTATCCCTAGAAAATGCTTCGCTTGGTTTTTCTGAGCCGTTGTTCGCTCATCTGAAGCCAAGTGCTGGTCAGCAAAATGTCGTGCAAGGTCGTGAAGTCGATATCTCCCCTCGTTATCCTCCCACTCGATGAGGCTGTACCGGATCAATTCCTCCAGTACGTCCTGGGTTAGATCTACCTCCATGTCCCACACTGCCGCTGCGGCGGGTGCATCGAAACTAGTAGGAAAAACGGCCAGAGTCCGCCAAAATCTTTGGTGCTCTTCCTTCAGTAATATATAGCTCAGATCTAATACCGCATCGACTCTTGTCAACGTCGCCTTACCCTCCTTCAGCCGGCGAGCGTACTCATTGGGTGAGAGAGTCGGATGCTCGGCGAGAGCGCTTCCGACCAGACGTAAAGCCAGAGGGAGGCAACCGCAGATCCGGGCGATCTGTTCAGCGTCTTCACCAATCCGGGGTACGATCTCGAAGAGCAGACCACGGGCATCTTCGATCGGCATCTCATCTAGATTCCGCGCAAAGAGGCCCGGTAGGGTGAAGTGGAACCTTGATGTCATCAGCAGCAGCGAGCCCGCAGGAGGAATCAGCGGCTCCACCTGTTCGTGACCCTTTGGGATGCGTTGTCCATCAGGAGGATCGTCCGCTTGTCGTGAAGCACCGAGCGGTACAGAGCTGTCAACTGCGTCTGATCCTCAGGAAGCTTCACCTCCGGATGAAAGGACCGTATTGCGTGCGCCATGGCCTGAGCGGCCGTCAGCGGTTGGGGATCGACACCCTTGAGATCGAGATAGATCTGGGCGTCAGGGTAGAGAGGCGTCAGTTCCTCTGCGAGCTTCAAGGCGAGAGTAGTCTTGCCGACGCCGCCCATTCCACGGAGGCCGAATATGGCTCCTGCTCCTCCTTGGGTCAGCTTCTCTTTAAGGGAAGCGAGCTCTTCTTGACGTCCCGTGAAGTCGCGTGGGGGAGGGGGGAGTTGGTGCAGGGCCCGGAGAGGTGAAGTGGTCTCCTGAACTGCTTCCGGAACGGCGGTGATGGGCTGCGGCTCTCTGGAGGATAGTTCCAGGATCTCCTCGGCAATCCTCGCTAGCTCGGCATCGCGTCCGTTACCTCCGAAACTCGACAGGGGGCGACCATCTCGTGGACGGGCCTGGAACTTGGCCAGCCATGGAAGCTTCGTCCAGGCACAGGACTTCAGGATCACAGGGAAGAACCTCATTCCCTCGCTGATCCGACGCTCCAGGAGACGAGGTATCTCCTTGTGAAGGATGAACTTTGAAGTCAGCGAGTGGGCCGAGACCAGCAGTACAGCCACCCGTGCCGTATCCATAGCATTCTGGATCTCCTCGAACCATTCCTCACCCGCTCCGATATTCCGGTCGTTCCAGGTCTGGAGGAGGCCTTCATGTTCGAGGACGCCCAGATGGGTGACCAAGCGGTCTTTCCACACCTCGTCCTTGTGGCTGTAGCTGATGAAAACGGTTGGCGTGGGCATTGAAGGGGAATTTTAGCGGATTCCTGGCACCCATGCCTGCCTCCGTCCCGCCAGGGACCCGGGGACCTAGCCCAGGATTTCAATCCTGGGGAATATCGGCCCCCCAACCGCCCAAATCTGGTTTGTTGCCGGCAAGATGCCGGCGCTCCCAGGGAAACCCCGAGGCGGAGAATCACCTCCGCCCCGGAGCCCCCGAATCCTAGAAGACCTGCTCGTCCGCCGAGGGGCCGTAGATGCTCGGCACGGGGATGTCGTTCAGGCGCAGGTACACGGAGAGCTGGCCGCGGTGGTGGATGATGTGGTTGAACACCATCGAGCGCACCACGGCGACCTTGGGCAGGGTGAAGATCTCTTGGTCTCCCTTGCGGAGCGTCCACGGCTTCATGAAGTCCTCGTCGCTGGCGGCGGCCAGGGCGGCGCGGGTGTCGGCGACGTTCTTGTCGAACATGTCCAGGAGGTCCTGCGTGGACTCCACCTGCGGCGGAGTGAAGGGTCCTCCGATGTCGAGCTCGTCCGAGCCCATGATCGTGGTGCCCCAGGAGACCATATTGGCGACGTGCGTCGCCAGGCTGCCGAAGGCGAAGGACTTCTCGTGCGGCTTCCAACCGAACTTCTCGGCCTGTACCCGCTCGAGGACCTTGCGGGTGGATTTCATCTCCTGGTCGAACTCGGGTACGAGGGTCTGGCTGATGCTCATCGGTATACCTCCATGGCTGGAAATCTAGGGGTTGTCGAAGAGGGAAGGCTGGTCCCCCTCGGCGCCGGCGTAGAGGAGCCGGCCGCCGGGGAGGACGCGGGCATTGGGATCGAGCTCGTGGGGATCGGCGCGGCCGGGGGCCAGGATGTGGAGGACTTCGACGCCCCGCGCCACCAGGGCGTCCGAGATCAGCCGCCGGTGGCAGCGCCAGGGGACCGCCTCGGCGCAGAGGATGGCCACGACGTCCCGGCCGGCGCGCTCCATCAGCCGCTCCAGGGCGGCGGCGAACGCGGGGGTCTCCATGTGGTCGGCGTAGCCCCGGAAGGCTTCGACCCTCCAGGCGGTGTGCGGAGAGCCGGGACGGACGGCGCGGCGGCCGCCAAGGTCCGGCTCGTGCATATAGTGAATCCCGGCCTCTTCGAGGGAGGCGGCCAGGGAGTCCCGGGAGAACTGCGGGTGCCGGCGCGACATGGGATACCGCCGGACGTCGGCCAGGACCTGGACGCCGTGCTCGCGCAGGAGGTCCAGGAGCTCCTCGATGGAGCGGGTGGAGTGGCCGAGGGTGAAGACGGGAGGCATGAGGCTACTATATCCTTGCCCACCGGCGGGGCCGGAAGTGGAAGAAAGCAAGCGGGATCAGGGTTTTGGCACCGGGGGGAGCGTTCGGATTTGTTGCTGAGAGTCATTACGTACAACATTCATCGTGCGATCGGAGTGGATCGCCGGTTTCGTCCGGAGCGGATCGCCGGCATTCTCCGGCACTATGACGCCGACCTCGTCCTGCTCCAGGAGGTGGACGAGGGCGCGCCGCGCTCGCGGGAGCTGAACCTCGCCAAGGAGCTGGCGGAGCTGGCGGGATACCCGCACTTCGCCCTGGGACACAACGTCAGCCTCAAGAAGGGCTGGTACGGCAACGCGACGCTGAGCCGGCTGCCGATCCTGCGGGAGCGGAACATCGACCTTTCCCTGCGCGAGAGCTGGATCCGGCGCGGGTGCCAGCACACCACGCTGAGCCTGAACGGCAAGGGGCAGATGGAGGTCTTCAACCTCCATCTGGGGCTGTCGGCGCGGGAGCGGAACAAGCAGGTCGAGCTGCTGAGCCGTTCTCACGAGTTCTGCGCGGCGCTGGACGGCGCGCCCGTGCTGGTGGGCGGCGACTTCAACGACTGGCGCTCGCTGCTCCTGCCGGTCTTCACCGACGGCCTTGGCTTCGGCTGCGCCACGGAGCGCAAGCGCGGCCCCTACCGCTGCATCCCCACCTATCCCTCCTTCTCCCCCCAGGGCGGCCTCGACCGCCTGTATCACCGCGGTCCGCTCGAGCTGGTGTCGGTCCACGCCTGCCGGATGCAGGTGGCGCGGGTGGCGAGCGATCACCTGCCGGTGGTGGCGGAGTTTCGGGTGAAGAAGTAGGGCCGGCCCCGCCCGGGCCCTCACCTCCCGGCCTCCTCTCCCGACCCCTCCCTCCCACCCACACCGGGAGAGGAGGAGAAGTTAGCCAGAGGAAGACCAATCCTGACTAACCCTGACCAACCTCTCCCTCTCTCCCGGTGTGGGTGGGAGGGAGGGGTCGGGAGAGAGGGCCGGGGAGTGAGGGCCCGGCCTGGAAGGCCGGAAAAGAGAGCACAGGACGAGCGTTCGGGTTATGCTTCCCCAAGTTCCCACGAACCGCATCCTTACTGCTGTATTGTAGTGTTTAGGGGAGAAATCCAATGTCTCGCCCCGCCGTCCTGGTGGTCGATCCGGAGGCGGCCCGCCGCAGGGAGATCTCGCACGGGCTGACCGGCTTTGGCTATGAGGTGATCCCCGCCGTGGGCGTGGAGGAGGGGCGGCGCTATGCCCGGTCGCTGGGGCCGGGGATCGTGGTGGCGCCCGTCGGGATCGCCCGGGGGGAGGACGGCTCCGTGGCCGAGCGCTTCGACGCCATCGATCCCACGGCCCGGCACACGCTCCTGCTGCTCGGCGGCAACGAAGACGAAGGGCGCGAGCTGCCGGAGGACGTCCTCTTCCTCGCGGTGGACGGGCTGTCGTCCTGGGACCTCGTGCGGCGCATCCATCTCGTGCTCCTGGGCCGCGAGATCGGCGTCGAGCCGGACGCGGAGCTGGCTTCGCTGGTGGGGGATTTCTCGCTGCTGCCCTTCCTGGAGCTGCTGCGGGCCGCCAACCGGGTGCTCCTGACGGGCCGGCTGGTTTGCGCCGAGGGGGAGGTCGTGCTGGAGGACGGCGAGATGATCGCCGCCACGGCGGGGCGCGCCACCGGGGTGAAGGCGTTCCTGCGCCTGAGCCTGCTGGACGCCGGGCCCTTCTGGATCCAGCTCCGGCCCTCCACAGGCGTCGGGAAGGAGCTCTGGCAGGACGTCAAGTCGCTGATCTTCCTGGCGTTGGAGGACCGGGTGCACGACGCTCCCGATCCGCGGGCGCGGGTGCGGGTCCAGCTCGGCCGCTCCTTCTTCGAGAGCCGGTTCACGCCGCGCCAGCAGGAGATGCTCGCGCTGATCCCGGGCTGCGTCACGGTGGGGCGCCTCCTCGACGCCATGCCGGCGGCGACCGACGGCGAGATCCTGCGCGATCTCCTGGGGCTGCGGGAGATGGGGGTCGTCACGCTGGAGGAGCCGGAGGAACTGGTCCGGATCGTCACCGACTCGACCTCGGACCTGCCGCCGGAGGTGGCGCGGGCGAACGGCATCCACGTGGTGCCGGTGCTGGTGCTGTTCGGCGACCGGGTCTACCGCGACGGCGTGGACCTCAAGGCCAAGGAGTTCTACGAGCTGCTGGAGAAGGGGCCGGCCCATCCGCGGACGAACCCCACGCCGAAGGCGGACTTCCTGGACGCCTACCGTTCGCTGGCGCCGCGGAAGGACATCGTCTCCCTCCACATTTCGGAGAAGCTCTCGCAGACGGTGGTGCATGCCCGGCAGGCGGCGGAGGAGGGGCTGCCCGAGTACCAGAAGCAGCGCGGCGAGACCGAGCGGGTGGTGCTGCGGGTGGTGGACACCCGCCAGGCCAGCCTCGGGCTCGGTTTGATGACCCTGTTCGCCAGCCGGATGGCGCGGCGGGGCATCGAGCCGGACGCCATCGTGGAGCGCATCGAAGCCATGCGGGACCGGGTGCACGTCCTCTTTGTGGTGGACACGCTGGAGTACCTGGCCCGGGGCGGGCGCATCGGCAAGGCGCGGGCGCTGCTGGGCAACCTGCTGGGGATCAAGCCGATCCTGGGCGTGGTGGACGGCGAGATCGTGTCCGTGGACAAGGTGCGGGGAGGCCGCGCGGCCCATCCGAAGCTGATCGAGCTGTTCAAGGAGCGGGTGAATCCCCAGCAGCCGGTGATGGCCGCCATCGCCCACGCCAAGGCCCCCGTCTGGGCGGACCGCCTGCGCGGCCTGGTCGAGAAGACCTTCCAGGCGCGGGAGATCCTGATGGGCGAGATGGGCCCCGTCGTGGCGGCGAACGCCGGCCCGGGGACGGTCGGGGTGGCGCTGTTCCAGCCGACGGAGGAAGAGCTGGAGTTGATCCTGCCTCTCCAAGAGACAACCTAGGACGACGACCCGGCAGGCCGGTCCGTCAGGCAAGACCTCGCTGGACCGTCCGTCCCGATTCTGCTACAACGTTTCCAATGTCCGACCGTCCCAAATACCGCCAGCGCGGCTATCAGGACTCCAACGATCGCGGAGAGACCCGCTCCCGGGGGCCCCAGGAGGGTCCGCCGCCGAAGAAGGACGGTCCGCGCGGCCGGGGTCTGGGCGCGCCCACGGAGAGCGTCTTCCGTTGCGCCGCCTGCGGCGAGAAGCGGCTGGACACCGAAATCCCCTTCGACGCCACCTGCGCCAAGTGCGGCGCCGACCTCCACGCCTGCTCCAACTGCATCCACTTCGACACCTCGGTCCGCTGGGAGTGCCGGCGGCACGAGGAGATCCCCGCCCGCGTTGCCAAGAAGCGCGACCGCAACGACTGCACCTTCTTCGATCCCAAGCTGGCCCAGGAGTTCGGCCAGGACCGGGACAACCCCTCGCCCGGGGATGCGCGGTCGGCGTTCGACGCGCTGTTCAAGTTCTAGGAGCGGCTCGCCCCGTTGCGAACAAGCTGCGCGTAGAAGCGCACGACTCCGGCGTAGTTCTGCACCCCGATCCGCTCGTTGGTGCCGTGGAGCCGGCCGAGGTCTTCCTCCTTCAGCCGGATCGGCAGGAACCGGTAGATGTTGGGGCTGAGCTCCACGTAGTGCTTGGTGTCCGTGCCGCCGCTGAGGAGGTTGGGCGCGACGACGATCTTCGGGAAGACCTCTCCCAGGGTGCGCTGCAGGATCGTGAACGTCGGCGCGCCGACATCCGACTCCTTCGAGGGCTCGGAGTTGGAGGAGCCCGTGGGCGTCACGCGGATTCCGGGGCCCACGGTCTCCCGCACATGCTGGAGCACGCTCGCGATCGAGTCCCCGGGAAGGATGCGGAAGTTCACCACCGCGCGGGCGCTCTGCGGCAGGACGTTCTCCTTGACGCCGGCCTGGAAGATCGTGGCCGCCGTCGTGGTGCGCAGACGGGCGTTGCCCGCCGCGCTTCCAGCGAACTGGCTCTTCGCCACCGGATCGAAGAGCCAGAGGTTCGAGAGCACCAGGCGGGGACCGAAGGGCATCTCCGGGGCCAGGTACTCGAAGGAGCGCCGGGTGGCGCCGTCGATCCGCGCCGGCATCGGGTTCTCTTCCAGCCGGGCGATGGCCGCGCCCAGCTTGCCGATGGCGGTCTGGCTCGGCGGCATGGAGGAGTGCCCGCCCTCGCCGCGGGCCACCAGCTCGACGCTCAGGTATCCCTTCTCGGCCGTGCCCACCATGGCGGCGGCGCCGTCGATCCCCGGCACCAGGCCTTCGGCGATGGCGCCGCCTTCGTCCAGGATCAGCTCCGGACGGACGCCCCGCCGCTTCAGCAGCGCCGCGATGGCCGCCGCGCCCTTGCGGCCGCCGACCTCCTCGTCATGGCCGAAGGCGAGGAGGACCGTGCGCTCGGGCTGGAAGCCCCTGGCGAGGAGCGTCTCGACCGCCTCCAGGATGCCGAGCACGCCCGCCTTGTCGTCCAGCGCGCCGCGGCCCCAGATGTAGCCGTCCCGGATGACGCCGGAGAAGGCCGGGTGCGTCCAGTCCTTCTCCGTCCCCGGCTCGACCGGGACCACGTCCATGTGGGACATCAGGAGGATGGGCGGAAGACGCGGGTCCGTTCCCTTCCAGGTGTAGAGCAGGCTGTAGCTCGCCACGGGCTCCCGGAGCAGGGTCGCGTGGACGCGTGGGAAGCTCCGCTCAAGAAAGCGGTGGAGATCCTGGAACGCCGTGGCCTCCACGCGTCCGTCCTCGTGGGAGACGGTGGGGAAGCGGATGGCCGCCGCGAGCCGCTGCGCCGCCACGTTGGCGTCAACCGTCAGGTCGGTTACCGGCTGGACCTCGATCTGACGGGACTTCACCGTCGCCGTACGGATGAGGAGGACGGCGATCAGGAGGAGGAGCACGGCGCCGAGGATTAGAAGAAACCTTTTCATGATCGGGACCTTGCCACCTCCGCCCGGGCATAAATGCCTGGGCTACTCAAAAACAGCCGGGTGAACCCGACTGATGGAGTCCCCTTCAGGGGGCTCTTTCGACTAGCCCGGGCATTTATGCCCGGGCGGGGGCGAATCTATCGACTGTCCACCTCCGCCGTCGGCAGGAACCGCGGCGGCTTCCGGACCAGCGTCGCCTGCTCGAAGGCGTAGGCCAGCTTGATCAGCGTGGGCTCGCTCCACGCCGGACCCATGAAGGAGATCCCCAACGGCAACCCGAACGCGTAGCCCATCGGCACGGTGATGTTCGGGTATCCCGAGACCGCCGGGAACCCGGAGCTGCCGCCGGTGGGCGAGTCGCCGTTGACCAGGTCGATCAGCCACGCCGGGCCGTTCGAGGGGGCCACCAGGGCGTCCAGCTTGTGCTTGGCGAAGACGGCGTCGAGACCTTCCTTGCGCGACAGGTTGCGGCAGGTCTCCAGGGCCTTTTTGTACGCGGCGTCCGTGAGCGGCCCCTTCTTCTGGGACTCCAGGAAGGTCTCCTGCCCGAAGTAGGGCATCACCCGGTCGCGGTGGCGCTCGTTGAACTCGATGGCGTCCTGGAGCGAACGGATGGGCGCGCTGGGTCCCAGTTCGGCGAGGTAGCGCTGGAGGTCCGTCTTGAATTCGTAGAGCAGCACTTCGAACTCGCTCTCTCCAAACTTCCCGGCGGTGGGGATCTTCACGCCCTCGACGATCGTCGCCCCGCGGTTCTTCATGACGGCGACGGCTTCCGCGAGGACGGGATTCGTCAACGGGTTTTCGTCGAGCGATCCGGGAAGGTAGACACCAATCGTGGCGCCCTTGAGGCCGTTCCGGTCCAGGAACTTCGTGTAGTCGTCCACGGCCTTGCCCCGGCTCGCCCGCGTGGCTTCATCCCGCTTGTCCACGCCGGTCATGGCGCCCAGGAGGATGGCGGCGTCGGCCACCGTGCGGGCCATGGGGCCGGCGGTGTCCTGGCTGTGGGCGATGGGGATGACGCCCGAGCGGCTGATCAGCCCTACGGTGGGCTTGATGCCCACGATGCCGCAGTGCGAGGCGGGCGAGATGATGGAGCCGTCCGTCTCCGTGCCCACGGCGGCGGCGCAGAGGTTGGCGGAGGCGGCCACGGCCGAGCCGGAGCTGGAACCCGAAGGGTTGCGGTCGAGCGCGTAGGGGTTGCGGCACTGTCCGCCGCGGCTGCTCCAGCCGCTGGTGGACCGGGAGGAGCGGAAGTTGGCCCACTCCGAGAGGTTCGCCTTGCCGAGGAGGATCGCCCCCGCCGCGCGCAGCCGCTCCGCCAGGAAGGCGTCCCGGGACGGGATCGATCCCTCCAGCGCCAGCGAGCCGGCGGTGGTGGTCGTCCGGTCGGCGGTGGCGATGTTGTCCTTGAGGAGGATCGGAACGCCATGAAGCGGTCCGCGGGGGCCTTTCTGCTTGAGCTCCGCGTCGAGGGCGGCGGCGATCTCCAGCGCGTCCGGATTGACCTCGATCACCGCCCGCAGCTCCGGCCCCCGGGTGTTCAGCGCCTCGATGCGGGCCAGATACTGCTCGGTCACCCCGCGCGACGTCAGCTCGCCGGAGCGGAAGCCCGCCTTCATGTTGGAGATCGTCATCTCCTCCAGATCGAAAGGCTGTGTGGGGTTGACCATGGCCTCGGCCTGAGGCGCCGAGGTGGAGAAGAGAGGTCCGGCAGCCGACAGCGCGCCTCCGGCCAGACCGGCCTTGATCACGGATCTGCGGGTGAACGCTCCCGGTGCGGCATCCTTGTTTTTCACCGATCTTCCTCCAGATTTGGAGGAAGACTACCTCAGGAAGAGCGCGAACATCGCCGCCCGGGATCACCCATACGCACCCGCATGGGCGTTGCCATGGGTGGGCGGCATCAATACGGTGGCGTATGGGATAGAGTAGGATCTTCAGTATGGCCAAGCCTTATCTCAAGCCCAACCTTTCGGCGGAAGCCTGGGCGGAGGCGGCGCTGGACGCCATCGCCCGCGGTGGCGTCTCAGCCCTGGCGGTGGAACCTTTGGCGAAGGAGCTCGGGGTGACCAAGGGGAGCTTCTACTGGCACTTCCCGAATCGCGAAGCGTTGCTCGACGCGGCGCTGGAGCTCTGGGAACGGCGGGAGACCGAAGCGGTCCTCGACAGGGTCCGCCGGGAGGACCCGCGCCGCCGGATCGAGATGCTGTTCCGGGAGGTGGCGGGGAACCGGCGCACGAGCCCGCTCTACCTGGCGCTCTCGGCGGCCTCGAACGATCCGCGCATCGGCGCGGCCGTCCGGCGGGTCGCGGAGCGCCGTCTGGGCTTCATGGCGGAGTGCTTCACGGTCCTGGGCCTCGGCGAGGAAGAATCCCGCCGCCGGGCCATCATGGCCTACGCTCTCTACCTCGGGATGCTCCAACTCCAGCGCGACGCCCGCCACGCCCTGCCCAGGGCGGGGGAGGTGCAGCGGTTCGTGGAGGAGGCGGTGGCGCTGCTGGCGCCGTGAACCCTCACCCCGACCCTCTCCCAGCCTCCCTCCCACCTTCCGGGAGAGGGCGCCCCCGCCCATCTCTTACACCGGTCCCTTTTCTCTCAACAGAGACGGATTTCAGCAGTCTCCCTCCTCTCCCGGCGGCAGGGAGGGAGGCTGGGAGAGGAGGGCCCGGGGTGGTGAGGGCCCCCCGCCTGCTACACTTTCGCAAGCCCCGAAAGGAGACCTGCATGGAGCTGGGCCGGGTGTTCATCTCGTCCGTCTTCGGTGGAATGCTGGACCTGCGAGAGCGGGCCGCGGGCGCGTCGCGGCTGATCGGACTGGAGCCGGTCCTGACCGAGCGCCACATCGCTCAGGCGGGTGCGGTGAAGGACAACCTTGCCCGCGAGATCGAGGCCTGCGACATCTATGTAGGCGTGTTCGACAAGCGCCGCGGCACGATCCCACCTTCCGGTACGAGCGACAACCGCGCCATCACCGAAGAGGAATTCCGGATCGCCCGCGAGCAGGGCCTCTGCTGCCTGGTCTTCTTCTCGACCGCTGAAGATCGCGAGGCCGGGCTCAAGGATTTCCTGGAGAAGGAGATCGGCGACTTCGAGACCGGAGTCTGGGCGCGTCCTTATAAGGATGAAGCGTCCCTCGCCAAGGAGATCGCGGCGGCGCTCTCGGCGAGCCGGCCCCGGGTGGTCCTGGCGCTGAGGCCCGCCCTGGGAGCGCCGGCATCCCTGCCGGCCAACTTACTTGAAGGCCGGCAGGATGCCGGCGCTCCCAGGGGAATGCAGGCGACTCTGTACCTCAGCAGGCTGAAGCCGGCGTGGACCGGCGACGTGGTCCTGGGTCCCGTGGCGCTGGATTTGGATCTGAGCGCGGCCTCCCTGGAGGTGTTCCGGAAGTTCCAGTCCGATCCTCGGTCCCGAAACGAGCTGAAGGAAGAGGCCGTGCGCTTCGCCGGGGCGGAGCTGGCGCTTCATGCTTTTCCGGGGGCGATGGGCGAGGCTTTGGAGAGGGTCCTCAAGCTTGCGGCGCACGGGGGCCGGCTGGTTACGCTGGAGATCCGCACCGGGGAAGGGTCCGCCCTCGCCCTGCCGTGGGAGCTGATCAGCTTCCCTCGCCATTCGTTCCCCGTCGGCCAGGGGCTTCTGGAGATCGTCCGCCGCATCCCCTCACCCGGAGCGGACTGGAATCCCGAGCGCGATCCCGCTCCCGAGATCCCGCCCGATCACCTCTCCGTCCTCGGCTTCACCGCCGCGCCTCTGGAGGATCAGGGACCGACGTTTCAACTCGGTGCGGGAGGAATTCAGGGAGACTCCGACCTCTTCTGGGAGCGCGAGCAGGAGCGGCTCCTCGTGGCCCTCGATTCGCTCGTGCGGGAGAGGAGAGGCCGGCTGATCCTGCCGGACACTGGAGAGGTGGAAGAGCTGCGCTCCCAATTGGCCCGGGAGGATCGTCCCCGGGTCCTTCACCTCTCCTGTCACGGCGGAACTGACTCCGGCCGCTCCGTGGTCTTCCTGGAAGACGAGGAAGGCCGCCGCAAGCCCGTCTCCTCGGAGGATCTGCTCGGCTGGATCCGGGCCACTCCCAATACGGACCCGATCGAGTTGCTGGTCCTCTCAGCGTGCGACACCGCCACCCCGGCCGGCCTCACCGAAACGCTGGTTCGTAATGGCGTCCAGCGGGTCGTGGGCATGCAGAGCGCCATCTCGGACCAAGGCGCCACCGCCTTCGCCGAGGCGTTCTACTCCGCCCTCGGCCGGGGAGCGGACCTTCCCAACGCCTTCCGCGCTGGCCGGGCCGGGCTGGCGGCACAGGGTGGCCCCCACGAATGGGCCATCCCCGTCCTCACCGTCAGCCGCGATCCCGGACCGCTCACCACACCGGAAGGAACCGCCGATCCGCTGCCCACGCCCTTCGAGGTCGCCCGCGAAGACTTCAAGATCGCGGGCGTCACCTATCTGGAGCGGGGCTACGTAGGCCGCCGCGAGACCGAGCGCCGCCTCCGCCGCGCCTTCGAACGTGAGCGAGCGGTCGCGATCCACGGTCTGGGAGGCATCGGCAAGTCCACCCTGGCCGCCCGGTTCTTGGAGCGCCGCAAGGAGGAGGGAGCGCGCCTGCTGATCGTCTACGCCGGCCGCGATCTCGCGCCGGCCGCACTGCTGGAAGAGGTCGCGGGGAAGCTCGGCGTCACACGTGGCGCTGTCGCATCCCCTGAAGAATCCGAACAGCAATTCCGGACCGATCTGCAGAACGCCCTCCGCGAAGTGATGCCCACGATCCTTCTCCTGGACAATTTCGAGGATCAGCAGGATCAGGACGGAAAACTCCTCAACTCCGCTCTCCGTGAAACGCTCACGGAGCTTGCGGTTCTCGGCGGAACCGAATTCCGGCTGTTCTTCACCAGCCGCCTCCCTGTCGAGCTTCCGGACGCTCCTTTCGAAGTCTACAACCTGGACCTGGGAGAGCTGTCTCGATCGGGATGCCGGAAGCTCCGCTTCCTCGATCCTGAAGGATTGGGCAGCTTGCACGAGGAGGCTTGGAGTCAGGTTTTGGATCACCTTGGAGGTCACCCGAAAGCACTGGAGCTTCTTGGAGGTTACCTGCGCGGAAAGCCCGACAGGGCACGAACGCTCCTGAAGAACTTTGGCCCGGCGATTCAAACCGTGGACCGGAAACTGGCTGCGAAGCATCAGGATCGCGGGCGGAGCCTGCTCATTGAGACCGTCCTATCGCAAGTCCCTCCAGAACGGCTTCCCACGTTCGATCGGCTCTGCCTTCTGGAAGAGCCTCTGCCCGTGGAGGAGTTGGGGATCCTCCTGTCCACGGATGGAATCACTGATCCGGTCTCTGATATCGCATGGCTGCGGGATCATGGATTGCTGGCTCGCAAGGTATCTCCCTCCGCGATTGCCGGAGGGGACGCGGTTCACCGCCTGTTGTCAGCTCGGCCGGAACAGCAAAAGGCTTTAGGGAAACGGGAAGGAGAAGAAGCGGTCCGGGACTGGCACTTGCGAATAGCAGAGCATTTTGAGAAGCGGAAGGGACCCCTCTCAGATTATGGAATTGCGGCCCGGCACCGCGATAGGGCGGGGGACAGGGCGGGAGCATTGGGGCTTTACCAACTCTGGGCCTTTCAGCTTTACAGTCGCCATGCCTACGCCGCCTCTCTTCAGATCGCAGGAGATGGTATCCAGAAGTTTCCAGCATCTCAAAACGAAGCTGAGAAGATTGCGACGGCGGGCTTGCTGAATGTAATGCATGAAGCTCTCACCAGTATCGGTGCGGTTCTGGAAGCCCAAACCGTTCTATCCCAGGCGTTAGAGTTACTCCAGGATACGAAACGGAATCTCGAGCGAGCCAAATCTCATTGGCTAAGGGCAAGTCTCCTTTCGAGAGAAGGAAAACTTCGCGAAGCCGAAGCTGAACTCCAAGAGGCGCTCTCTCAACTGGTGGAGGAAGAGCACGCGCGGGAGCGGGCGATTTTCCTGGGCGACATCGCGCGTCTGCGGGCACAATCGGGGGATACGGCCGGAGCCCTGAAGCTGCACGAGGAGGAACTGCAGACCTATGAGCAGTTGGGGGATGTCCATTCTCGGGCGGTGACGCTGAGCGACATCGCGCGTCTGCGGGCGGATTCAGGAGACGTGGCCGGAGCCCTGAAGCTGCAAGAAGAGAAACTTGGCATCATGGAGCAGTTGGGGAATGTGAGTTCTCGGGCGGTGACGCTGGGTGACATCGCGCGTCTGCGGGCGCAGTCGGGGGACGTGGCCGAGGCTCGAAGGCTTCAGTCGGAAAGATTAGAGGTCAACCGCGGGCTTGGAGGTCTGGATGGCGTTGCCGCCGCCCTTTACGATCTTGCCCAACTCGATCTCAGCGAACAGAAGTACCAAGACGCCGTCGACCGGCTCTCCGAGTCCTGGCAGATCAACCTCAAACTGGGCCGTGCCGACGGCATCGTCTTCGTAGGCCAGCTTTTAGGCTCGATCCTGGCTTCCGCCGGCATGCCCACCGAAGCGGCAGCCGTCCTGGGAACCGCGAAGGACGCCTGTCAGCGGTTGGGGTGGGAGGCGGAACTGAAGAAGATCGAGGATCTTCTGTCGAGTCTGCCGGACAGCGCTCCGCCTTCAGAAGCAGAACCGGCAGCGGAATCCTGAAGCCGAAAACGTGCCGCAGAAGATTCCCCTGGCTCTCCGAACTTTCGGGCGAGCCTCGGACGCTTCCGGTGTCGCGCTACGCTCATCAGGCATCGTGTTCAGCCACAAAACGTCGCACCGGAATCTTCCGACGTCGCATCGGAAGATTCCGCTGGGCCTCGGAATCTCCCGATACGGCTACGAATCTTGAAGCGTCGCAAGAAGAGCTTTGCCGTCGCATATAAGGAATGCGGCACGACGAACGAGATTCCGGCGTCTCAAGAAAAGAAGCCAGTATCGTACAGAAGATTGCGACGTCTCGCAAGGAGATCCAGTGTCGCAAGAGTGAGGTGATTCGTCGCAAAGCAAGATCTTGCGCGACGACGCCGGGACACAGCTCGACGACGCAGAGATTTGCGCGATGCTATCGGGAGGCAATGGGCAGATGAAAAATCCAGGAGAGGAGGGATAAGCACTAGCACGACGTTTTCGCGGATCAGAACGACGGAATCCGGTTTAGCTAGACAATAGAATGGGCTTGTTCGACGATCTGGCATTCCGCGAGGCTCCCGAGTAGAATAGTGCGACTCTCAGGAGGATAGCGTGAGCACGAAGTTCTCGATGGAAGAGCTGTTGGCCCATTTCGAGGCCCAGATGGCGTTTCACAAGCAGCAGGAGGCCCATCACGCCGAGCAGGAGGCTTTGCACAAGGAGAAGAAGGAGCTTCACGCCGGCGAGTACGAGACCGTGGCCCGACATTTCGAGGCCTTCAAGACCACGGCCGGCGTGGCGTTCGGCATCGCGGCGCGCATGGCGTCGGTCTCCGAGATGTCGCTCCAGGAGCTGCCTCCCGGCCAGCCGGTGATCCCGAGCCGGCTGGTGGCCAAGGTAGTGGAGCGGTTGCCGCAGGACGAGGTCTTCGGCGCCCGGAAGCTGGCCGCGGAGGTGAACCGGCGCTTCGGGAAGGCGATGAAGAAGCCCGTCAATCCCCAACTGGTCTCGGCGGCGCTGCGGCGGATGCTCGCCAATGGGCAGATCCGCCGGGTGCGGGAGGGGGCGGGGCAGCAGGAGGCTTTATATACGCGGGGGTGAGGGGGACGATCCTGCAGACGCCGGGCGGCGGTGGAGGTCGGGATGGTCGTTCCCGCTTCGGAGACGCCCCACGGGGCGTCTCTACATTGGGGTCGCGCCGTCTTCTTTCCTCGAAGCGGCAGCGCCTTTCCGAACCGTCGTGGGGACCGCGCCTCGGAAAGGGGACACCGTCTCCTTGACCACCGTCGTCTGCCCCCCAATGTAGAGACGGCCCGTGGGCCGTCTCCGGGGCGGAGAAATCGTTTCGGATACGTGTTGATACGACGGGGCTACCGTCCCGCCTCCTTCCATCCCTTCCACCCCGGCCCCCGCACCACCCGGCCGGCCTTGGCGCCGGTGTGCTCGCCGTTCTTGAGAACCTGGATGCCGTTCACGAAGACGTGCCTGACGCCGGTGGCGTACTGGTGCGGCTTGTCGAAGGTGGCGTGGTCCTGGATCTTGGCGGGATCGAAGATGGCGACGTCGGCGAAGTAGCCCTCCTTGAGGAGGCCGCGGTCGCGGATCTTCAGGTTGGCGGCGGGAAGGGAGGTGAGCTTGCGAATGGCCTCTTCCAGGGAGAGCGCCTTCTCGTCCCGCACGTACTTGCCCAGGAGGCGGGCGAAGTTGCCGTAGGCGCGCGGGTGCGGGTTGGACTTCAGGAAGACGCCCTCGGCCGTGGGGGCCTCGGCGTCCGAGCCGAAGCTGAGCCAGGGAAGTGAGACCTGGCGCCGGACGTTGTCTTCGGACATCAGGAAGTAGACCGTGCCCACCCGGCTGCCGTCCTCGATCACCAGGTCCATGGCGGTCTCCTCGGGGGACTTGCCGCGCATCTTCGCGACCTCGGCCAGGGTCTTGCCGGTCAGGGGCTTGAGCTTGTCGTTCTTGAAGGCCACGAGGAGGATCTTGTCCGGACCCGCGGCCACGAAGAAGTTCTCCCAGGCGTCGGTGGGGGTCGCCATCTCCTTGGCGACGCGCGCGCGGATCTCCGGGTCCTTCAGGCGCTCGGCCCAGGCCTCGTAGCCGCCTTCCTGCACCCATGGCGGCATGGAGGCGTCGAGGCCGGTGGCGCCGGCGGTGTAGGTGTACATGTCGGCGGTGATCTTGAGGCCGGCGGCGCGGGCGTCCTCGACCTTCTTGATGGCGGCGTCGAGCTTGCCCCAGTTGGGCTGGCCGGCGGCCTTGAGGTGGTAGATCTCGGCGGGCAGGTTGGCCCGGCGGGAGATCTCGATCAGCTCGTCCATGGCCTCCAGCAGGCGGTTGCCCTCGCTGCGCATGTGGGAGATGTACATGCCGCCGTAGCGGGAGGCCTCCTCGCAGAGAGCCACGAGCTCGTCCGTGCCGGCGTAGAAGGCCGGGGCGTAGATCAGCGACGAGCCCACGCCCAGCGCGCCTTCTTCCATGCCCTGCACCACCAGCTTGCGCATGCGCGCCAGCTCCTCGGGCGTGGGCGGCCGGTTGGCGTAGCCCACCTCGTGGATGCGCACCGTGGTCGCGCCCACGAAGGAGGCGACGTTGGGGGCGATGCCGCGCGCGACGAGATGGTCGAGGTACTCGCCGAGGGTGGTCCAGGTGACGTCGAACTTGATGTCCCCCTGCTGCTCGACCATCTCCTTCTTCATGGTCTCGTTGAGCGGTCCCATGGAGAAGCCCTCGCCCATGACCTCCAGGGTGACGCCCTGGCGGATGTCGCTCTGGGCGCGGCCGTCCACGATCAGCGACTCGGTGGCCCAGCTCAGCATGTTGATGAAGCCGGGGGAGACGGCGAGGCCTTTGACGTCCAGCTCCGTCTTGCCCTTGGCGTTGCCCAGGGAGCCGACGGCGGCGATGCGGTCCCCCTGGATGGCGACGTCGCCCGTGTAGGGCTTGCCACCGGAGCCGTCGTAGATCGTGCCGCCGCGCAGGATGAGGTCGTAGGTCTTCGGCTGCTGAGCGGTCACGAGAGATGGGAGGAGGAGGAGGATCTGGAAGAAGGAGAGGGATAGGAGGCGGTTCATGGGAGAGGAGTTTACTCCGGCGGCGTGCCCTTCGAGCCCTCACCTCCCCGGCCCTCCTCTCCCGACCCCTCCCTCCCACCCACACCGGGAGAGGAGGGAGAAGTTAGTCAAGGACGGCAAGGACACCAAGGACTTCAAGGACGATCATCTGTCCTTGCTGTCCCTGGTGTCCTTTTTGTCCTTTCCCCCTCTCTCCCGGTGTGGGTGGGAGGGAGGGGGCGGGAGAGAGGGGGTAGGGGGTGTGAGGGCCCTACCACGCTCTCGCGATCGGCCTCCACCCGCCGCGCCGGGGTCCGAAGCGGAACATCAGGTCCGGGTTGCCTGCGGAGAGCGCGTTCTTCAAGCGGAAGGTGGCCGAGGCCGGATCGTAGACGCCCACGCCGTCGACGCCGTCGCCGTTCCAGTCGCCGACCACGGGCAGCGAATTCCTTCCCCGCGGACCGAACTGCAGCACGAGGTCCGGCTGGGCGTCCGGCGTACCGTTCTCCAGGTAGAAGATGGACTCGCGAGGATCGAAGAGCCCGACGGTGTCCATGCCGTCACCGTTCCAGTCGCCCGCGATGGCGACGAGATCGGAGCCCGGGACGTCCGGGAACGTGCTGGTCGAGTCGAATCCCGATCCCGAGAGCGAATTCTTGAGGAGGAATTCGCCGGTGTCCGGGTCGTAGAGCCCTACGGTGTCGTCGCCGTCGCCGTCCCAGTCGCCCGCGATGGGCAGGGCGTCGGGCGAGGGGGCGTCCACCCGCAGGAGGACGTCGGCCCGGCGCCCCTGGGAGGTGTTCTTCAGGCGGAAGATCCCGGTCTCCGGGTCATAGAGGCCGACGGTGGTCTCGCCGTCGCCGTTCCAGTCGCCGGCCAGGGGGAGCCAGCCGGCGTTGGCCTGGCCGAAGCGCACCGTCTGGACCGACGCCGAGGCGGTGTTGGACGCCTTCAGTTGGAAGAGGGAGGACTGGGGATTGAAGAGTCCCACGGTCTCCGCATTGCCGTTGCCGACGCCCCGGCCGGTGATCCGCAGGAGCCGGCCGGAGAGGGTGGCGGCGTAGATCTCGCCCTGGGAGTCCTCGCCGAAGGTCGAGAGCTGCGCCGCGGTGCCGGAGACCGTCTCCACTTTGAAGCCGTTGCCCTGGCGCGACGCCGCCCAGATCGCGCCGGAGCAGAAGTCGCCGAAGAAGTACGAGCCCCGGTGCTGCGGCAGGCGGTTGCCCCGGTAGACGTAGCCTCCCGTGACCGAGCAGTGGGGGTCGTGGTCGTATTCGAGGACGGGCGCGGTGAACGCCGGGGAGTTGCAGGCCGGGGTCGAGCCCGGGCAGGCGTCGGTGGTGGAGCAGAGAGTCCCCTCCATGATCTTCCAACCGTAGTTCTCGCCGCCGTCGGAATTGGCCGGCTGGAAGTCGATCTCCTCCCGGCGGTTCTGGCCGACGTCGCCGATCCAGAGGTCGCCGGTCTGGCGGTCGAAGGAGAAGCGCCAGGGGTTGCGGAGGCCGCTGGACCAGACTTCATCCGGAGGGTTGCCGCCGCCGCGGAACGGGTTGTCCAGCGGGATGCCGTAGAACGGCGCCGAGTTGACGTTCTGGTCGACGTCGATGCGGAGCATCTTGCCGAGGAGGTTGTCGGTTTTCTGAGCCCTGCAGTCGGGATCGAAGGCGGAGCCGCCGTCGCCCATGCCGATGTAGAGGTAGCCGTCGGGCCCGAACTGGAGCTGCCCGCCGTTGTGGTTGGAGAAGGGTTGGGCGATGGTCAGCAGCGTCCGCGCGCTGGCCGCGTCCGCCCGGTTGGGATCGGCGGAGACCTGGTAGCGGGCGACCACGGTGTCGCCGTTGACGTTCGTATAGTTGACGAAGAAGAAGTCGTTCTGGTCGTAGTCGGGGTGGAACGCCACCGAGAGGAGGCCGCGTTCGAAGCCGTTGGAGTTGATCAGGCCGCGGATGTCGAGGAAGTCCTGCGGCCGCACGGCGCCGTTCTCGAAGATGACGATGCGGCCCTCGCGGAGGGTCAGGAACAGCCGGCCGTCGCCCGCGTTGGTGATGCTGGTCACCGAGCCGAGCCCGGTGGCGATCTGTTCGAGGCTGACGCCTTGCAGATTCCCCGCAGGTGTGAACGGAGCCTTGGAGGGCCCGGGGTCCGAGGTCTGGGCGGTGGACCGGGGCAGGAACGTGGCGAAGAGGAGGAGTGTGGCGCTGAGGGCGAGCAGGACTTGTCGGTTCATCAAATCTCCTTCCGTCGTGAGAGGATCTTACCCGCAAAGGCTGAGATGACATGATCCCCATCACCGAAGACCTCGCCATCCCGGACGAGGAGGTCGCCTTCACGACGTCTCGGAGCGGCGGCCCCGGCGGGCAGAACGTGAACAAGCTGGAGACGCGGGTGACACTGCGGTTCGACCTCGCGGGCTCCGGCGTCCTCTCGGAGGAGCAGAAGGCCCGCCTCCTGGAGCGGCTGGCCACGCGCATCACCAAGGAGGGCGTCCTCCTGGTGACCTCGCAGAAGCACCGCACCCAGGCGGCGAACCGGGACGCGGCGGCCGAGCGTCTGGCCGAGCTGATCCGGGAGGCCCTGCGGGAGGAGGCGCCGCGCAAGAAGACCCGTCCGTCCAAGGCGGCCAAAGCCCGCCGGCTGGACGAGAAGCGCCGCCAGAGCCAGCGCAAACGGGAGCGGGCGGTCCGCATCCCCGCCGATTGACTCCTCTGGTATAGGATCGCTCCGGGATCTCCGCATGAAAGCCGACCAACTCTTCACCGAGGCCGACCGCAAAGCGATCCAAGAGGCCGTACGGGAGGCGGAGCAGCGGACTTCGGGCGAGATCGTCCCCTACGTGGTGGACGAGAGCGACGAGTACCCCACCGCGGTCTGGAAGGGCGCGGCCCTCGGAGCCCTGCTCGGTCCCCTGGTGGCCCTGGCCATCTACGAGTGGGGCGGCTACTGGAACCTCCACGTGCCTCTCTGGATCGCCGTGCCGGCTCCGGCCGGGGGCGCGCTCGGGTATCTGCTGACCTGGTGGCTGCCGGCTCTGCGCCGGTGGATGGCGGGCGACGAGGTCCTGGAGGTCCGGTCGCTGCGACGCGCCGAGGCCGCCTTCCTGGAGCAGGAGGTCTTCCGGACCCGCGACCGCACCGGCATCCTCCTCTTCCTTTCCCTGTTCGAGCACCGCGCCATCGTCCTTGGCGACACGGGGATCCATCAAAAGGTCGAGCAGGCGCAGTGGGACGAGATCGTCCGCAACCTGGCCGCCGGAGTACGGGCGGGACGCCCCGGGGCCGCCATGGTGGAGGCGATCCGCGCCTGCGGCGAGCTGCTGGAGCGGCATGGAGTGGCCCGCCGGAGCGACGATCAGGACGAGCTGAGCAACGAGCTGCGGCGGGGGACGGACTGATGCGAGCGCGGTGGATCATCGTCCTCCTGGCGCTCCTGCTGGCGCCCTCCTGGAGCAGTGCCAAGGAAGTCCCTTTCCTGACGGGCCGGGTCAACGACCAGGCCAATCTGCTCACCCCCGAGCAGCGCCAGCGGATCGAGCAGAAGCTGGCCGAGCTCGAGCGGCAGACCACGCATCAGGTCGCCGTGCTGACGGTACAGAGTCTGGAAGGGGATCCCATCGACGACTTCGCCCACCGGGTCGCCGAGACCTGGAAGCTCGGCACGGCGGAGAAAGACAACGGCGCCTTGCTCCTGGTGGCGAGCGGGGACCGCAAGATGCGGATCGAGGTCGGCTACGGTCTGGAGGCGGAGCTGACGGACCTGCAGACCAACGTCATCCAGAACGAAGTGATCATCCCCTTCTTCAAGCGGGGGGATTTCGGCGGCGGCATCGAGGCCGGCGTGGACGCCATGATCAGCACCCTCCAGGGCAAGGCGGTGGCGCCGGTCGCCCCGGCGCAGGAGCCGTCCGGAGGCGGGGGAGGCGGCGGTGGTTTCCTGCTGTTCCTGGTCTTCCTCCTGTTTCCGTTCTCGCTGGACGCCCTGCGGAGCCGGAGCTGGATCATGTACCTCTTCCTGATCCCGTTCTACTTCTTCCTGGGATTCATCATCAGCCCGATCCTCGGGATGATCGCGGCGGGAGCCTGGATCGTGCTCTTCCCGATCCTGCGGATGGTCGTGCCACAGAGCGCGCTGGGAAGCCGGCGCCGTGGCGGCGGCTGGTTCATCGGTCCCGGCATGGGTGGGGGAGGAGGGAGCTGGGGTGGGGGTGGAGGAGGCGGCTTCTCGGGCGGCGGCGGCAGCTTCGGCGGCGGCGGGTCGTCGAGCAGTTGGTGAGTCAGTCCGTTCCTTCAAACGCCTCCAGCGCCTCCCGGATCAGCGTCTCTTCTTCCTCGGTGTGCTTGGGGGAGAAGTGGAACGGGATCAGCCGCTTCGCTCCCGCCGCCCGGGCGAGCCAGCCGGCCTGCCGCGCGGTGAGGTGGTACTTCTCGGCCGCCCGCCGCTCCTCCTCGTGGGTGAAAGCGGTCTCGATGTAGAGCGTGTCCGCGCCCCGGGCCAGCTCCACGATGGCCTCAGCGTTCTCCGGCGTGTATCCGGCATCCGTGACGTAGGCGATCTTCTGGCCCGGCACCACCCGCAGGACCTTCTCCCGCAGATCCCCGAGAGAGACCACCCGCTCGCGCGTCGCGCCGTCCTCGCGCCAGCTCACGGGCACCGGCATGTCGTCCGGCTCGCCCCGGGCCACCGCTGACTTCAGGTCGCGCAGCCACGGGCCGGTGGGGAGCCCCAGCTCCTCCAGTCCGCTCTTCCAGACGTTGACGTGGAACTTCTCCTCCAAGGCGAAGGCGAGGCAGGGGATCTGGTGATCGAGGACGGCGGCGCGGACCTGGAACGTGTCCTCGTCGAGCAGGACGCCATCCTCAGAGGTTTCCAAACCCAAGGGCGTCCGCCGGAATCCGGCGCTGCTGCGCAGCTCCGCCGACGAGCTGCCGCCGTTCAGGTCCACCTCCGTCGCCCGCACCACGAAATCGCTCTCGTAGTTGGCGACCAGGTTCCAGGTGTACGCCGCCAGCTTGTGCTCGACCCGGTCGATGAACCCCGGAGGGCCGTAGAGGTGGAGGACCTTGTCGCGGCCGAGGAGGATGCGCAGCAGGGCGTCGAACCCCGCGAAGTGGTCCATGTGGGTGTGGGAGACGAAGGCGTGACTCACCTTGAGGAGCTGCCGTGGCGAGAGCGGGGAGAGGTCACCGAGATCGAACAGCATCGCCCGCCGTTCGAAGAGGAAGTCCACGTAGAGCCCCGGATCGCCGAAGGGATCGTTGACGAGCCGGGGATGGAAGAGGGGTTTCATGGGCGAGCGGCGGAGATGTCCCTCCTACCGCTCCACCCAGTAATTCGGCGCTTCCTTGGTGATCACCACGTCGTGGGCGTGGCCTTCCTTGAGGCCGGCGGGGGAGATGCGCACGAACTGGGCCTTGGTGCGCAGCTCCTCGATGGAGGCGCAGCCGGCGAGACCCATGCCGGAGCGGAGGCCGCCGGTGAGCTGGGGCAGCATCTGGTGGACGCTCCCCTTGTAGGGGACCATGCCCTCGATGCCTTCGGGCACCAGCTTGGAGAGCGAGCCGTCCCCCTCCTGGAAGTAGCGGTCGGCGCTGCCTCGCGCCATGGCCGAGAGCGATCCCATGCCGCGGTAGGCCTTGAAGGTGCGGCCCTGGTAGAGGATGGTCTCGCCCGGGCTCTCCTCGGTGCCGGCGAAGAGCGAGCCGATCATCACCGAGTCGGCGCCGGCGGCGATGGCCTTGCTCACGTCGCCGGAGAACTTGATGCCGCCGTCGGCGATGATCGGGACGTCGTGCTCGGCGGCGGCGCGGGCGCAGTCCGCGATGGCCGTGACCTGGGGAACGCCGGAGCCCGTCACCACCCGGGTGGTGCAGATGCTCCCGGGACCGATGCCGACCTTGACGGCGTCTGCGCCCCGCTCGATCAGGGCCCGTGTCCCTTCGGCCGTGGCCACGTTGCCGATCACCAGCTTCACCTCGGGGAAGCGCTCCCGGAGCTTCGCCGCGGCGTCGAGCACCCCCTTGCTGTGGGCGTGGGAAGAGTCGAGGACCAGGAGGTCGACCTTGGCCTTGACCAGCGCCTCGGCGCGCTCCAGATAGTCGCCGGAAGCGCCCACGGCGGCGCCGGCCCGCAGACGGCCGAGCTCGTCCTTGCAGGCGTAGGGGTACTGGATGGCCTTCTGGATGTCCTTGACCGTGATCAGGCCCTTGAGGTTGCCGTCCTTGCCCACGACCAGGACCTTCTCGATGCGGTGCTTGTGGAGGAGGGCCTTGGCCTGCTCCAGGGTGGTTCCCTCGGGAACGGTGACCAGGTCTTCCTTGGTCATCAACTCGCCGATGGTCTTGCCCAGGTTCTCCTCGAAGCGGAGGTCGCGGTTGGTGAGGATGCCGACCAGATGGCCGTCGTCGTCCGTCACCGGCACGCCGGAGATCTTGTAGCGGGCCATCATGTCGAGGGCCTCGCGGATGCTCTGCTGGGGCCGCATGGTGACCGGATCGACGATCATCCCGGCCTCGCTCCGCTTCACCCGGTCCACTTCCTCGGCCTGGGCCGCGATGGAGAGGTTCTTGTGGATGATTCCGATGCCGCCCTCCTGGGCCAGGGCGATAGCCAGGCGCGATTCGGTGACCGTGTCCATGGCCGCGGAGAGGATGGGGATGTTCAGGTAGATCCCGCGGCAGATCCGGGTACGGAGGTCGACCTGGTTCGGGTGGACCTCGGAGAAACCGGGGACGATGGAAATGTCGTCGAAGGTGAGGGCGAGACGCGGCTCAGAGTCGATCATGGCGGGCGAGGATATCAAAAGGGCGGCCGCAGGGCCGCCCTTGGATTCATCACTACAGCCGGGTTCTTCACCCGACCGTCACGGCCGCGCCGTGGCACTTCTTGTACTTCTTGCCCGAGCCGCAGGGGCACGGATCGTTACGGCCCACCTTGGCCTCCTGTTTCGCGGCGGGCTGGGGCCGCTGGCCGCCTTCGACCTTGGGCGGGGCGGAGAGCTCGACTCGGGGCGCCACCCGCTCGCGGCGGGCGCGCTGCTCGACCATCTGCTCCTCGCTGACGGGCTCGAAGCGGAAGAGCTTCTGAATGATGTCGTTCTCCACCCGCTCGCGCATCATCTCGAACAGCTCGAAGCTTTCCTTCTTGTACTCCTGCAGCGGGTCCTTCTGGCCGTAACCGCGGAGCCCGATGCCTTCCTTGAGGTGGTCGAGGGCCAGGAGGTGGTCCTTCCAGGCCACGTCCACCGCGTGGAGCATGATGGCCCGCTCGAAGGAACGCATGGCCTCGGGGGAGTGGCGCGTCTCCTTCTCGGCGTACTTGCTCTCGATGGCGTTCCAGAGGCTGTCGCGCAGCTCCTCGATTCCCATCTCGTCGAGGTTCATCTCCCCGGCGTTGAGGTTGAAGTTGGCCAGCATGTCGGTGCGCAGGCCCGGCATATTCCAGTCCATGGGATCGAGCTTCTCGGGGCAGTGGGTCTCGAGCGCGGCGTCGAGGATGTCCTCGGCGAGCTTGATCACGTACTCGCGCCCTTCGTGTCCATCGAGGATGTCGCGGCGAAGCTTGTAGATCGCCTCCCGCTGCTTGTTCATCACGTCGTCGTACTCGAGCAGGTGCTTGCGGATCTCGAAGTTCCGGCCCTCGACCTGCTTCTGGGCGCGCTCGATGGCCTTGGAGACCATGCCGTGCTCGATGGCCTCGCCTTCTTCCATGCCGAGCTTGCCCATCAGGCCCTGGATGCGGTCGGAGCCGAAGATCCGCATCAGGTCGTCCTCCAGGGAGAGATAGAACCGGGAGGAGCCCGGGTCTCCCTGGCGGCCGGACCGGCCGCGGAGCTGGTTGTCGATGCGCCGCGACTCATGCCGCTCGGTGCCGAGGATGTGGAGGCCGCCGGCGGCGAGGACCGCCTCGCGCTCCCCGGCGCAGGTCTCCCTGTAGCGCTCCAGGGCGGCCTGGTACGCCTCGGGCTCGGTCACCGGATCGGCCTCGGAGCGGGCGAGACCCTCGGGGTTGCCGCCGAGGACGATGTCGGTGCCGCGGCCCGCCATGTTGGTGGCGATGGTGATGGCGCCCTTGCGGCCGGCCTGGGCCACGATGGAAGCCTCGCGCTCGTGGTACTTGGCGTTCAGCACCACGTGCGGCACCTTGGGCGGGCGGGAGAGGAGCTTCGAGAGCATCTCGCTCTTCTCGATGGAGACCGTACCCACCAGCACCGGCTGGCCGCGCTGCTGGGCCTCGCGGATCTCGTCGACCACCGCCTTCCACTTCTCCTGGGCGCTGCGGTAGACCAGGTCGGCGCGGTCCTCGCGGATCATCGGCCGGTTGGTCGGGATGACGGTGACGTCGAGCTTGTAGATCTGCCCGAACTCGGACGCCTCGGTATCGGCGGTGCCGGTCATGCCCGCGAGCTTCTTGTACATCCGGAAGTAGTTCTGGAAGGTGATGGTGGCGAGGGTCTGGTTCTCGCGCTCGATCTTCACCCCCTCCTTGGCCTCGACCGCCTGGTGGAGGCCGTCGGACCAGCGCCGGCCGGGCATCATGCGGCCCGTGAACTCGTCGACGATGACCACCTTGCCGTCCTGGATCAGGTAGTCCACGTCGCGCTGGTAGAGGGCGTGCGCCCGCAGCGCCTGGTTGACGCCGTGGATGACCTCCATGTTCTCCGGATCGTAGAGGTTGCGGATGCCGAGCAGCTTCTCGACCTTCTCGACGCCCTCGTCGGTGAGGCTGGCCTGATGAGCCTTTTCGTCGATGAGGTAGTCGCCGGTGGTGCTCTTCTTGCCGTCCCCCTCGTCGATCTCCTCGCCCTTGACCAGGCGGGGAATGACGCGGTCGATGACGTAGTACTTGTCGACCGACTCCTCGGAGGGACCGGAGATGATGAGCGGCGTCCGCGCCTCGTCGATGAGGATGGAGTCCACCTCGTCCACGATCGCGTAGTGGTGCGCGCGCTGGACCATCGACTCGAGATCGAACTTCATGTTGTCGCGCAGGTAGTCGAAGCCGAACTCGTTGTTGGTACCGTAAGTGACGTCGCAGGCATAGGCGTGCTTGCGGTCGGCGTCGGGCATGTCGTGCTGGATGACGCCCACGGAGAGGCCGAGAAAGCGGTAGATCTGGCCCATCCAGTCCGAGTCGCGCTTGGCCAGGTAGTCGTTCACGGTGACGACGTGAACGCCCTTGCCCTCCAGCGCGTTCAGGTAGACGGGGAGGGTAGCCATCAGCGTCTTGCCCTCGCCGGTCTTCATCTCGGCGATACGGCCCTTGTGGAGCACCCCGCCGCCCATGAGCTGGACGTCGAACGGGCGCATCCTGACCGTGCGCCACGCGGCTTCCCGGGCCACGGCGAAGGCCTCGACCAGGAGGTCGTCCACGGTGGCTCCATTGTCGATCTGGGATTTGAGCTCAGCGGTCTTGGCTCGCAACTCGTCGTCGGAGAGCGCCTTGATGCGTGGCTCCATCTCGTTGATGGCGGCCACAACCGGCAGCATCCTCTTGACTTCACGCTCGTGCTGACTGCCGAAAATCTTGGTCAGAATCGTGTTGATCATCAGGGTCTCGCAAAGGTTCGGGGAGAGCTCGCGGTTCAGCGCGGCGGCAAGCGGCTACAACCCGGAGTCTAACAGAAAGATTCCACAGGACGCGGGAGCGGGACGCGGCCTTGCGCGTCCCCGCAACCCGGACGAGGCGAAGGAGTTACGACGAGCCGGCGGCCGTGCCGTCGTCGAGGATGTAGGCGAGAGGATTGACCGGCTGGCCGTCCACCCGCACCTCATAATGGAGGTGGTAGCCGGTGGACCGTCCCGTGCTGCCGACCCGGCCCACGACATCGCCCCGCTTGACCCGCTGACCGGGCCGGACGTCGATGCGGGAGAGGTGGCCGTACCGGGTGGTGACCCCGAAGCCGTGGGCGACGAACACCGCCTGGCCGAGGGCGCCGAGGGGGCCTGCCTGGATCACCACGCCGTCGGCGCTAGCCTGCACGGGCTGGCCGGGCGGCGCCGCGATGTCCACTCCCTGGTGGATGCCGCGACCGTGGGTGAGGGGATCGCTGCGGTAGCCGTAGGCGCTGGTGAAGATACCCTTGACGGGGGTGATGGCCGGAGTCGAGGAGATCCAGCGGACCTGCTCGTCGAGGCGGGCCTCGACCTGATCGAGGGCGCCGTCGATCTGGGCCGCCCGGCTGGCAAGCTCGGGCAGGTCGTTCATGCCGACCTCTTCGACCGGGGACCCGCCGATGCCCGCTTCCACTCCGCTCTCCAGGCTCTCGACCCCCGCCACGATGGCGAGCTGCCGCGTCCGCTCCTCCGACTCCGTGAGCTGCTCCTGAAGCTTCTTCAGGCTCGACCCGAAGGAGTTGTTGGTGCTGCGGAGCTGATCGTTCTCCCGCTTCAGACGGGCGATCTCGACCGGGTTGACCTTCTTGCTGAAGTGGGCCCAGGCGGAGAGGGCTGCGACGAACGTGAGGAGGAGGAAGAGGCCTGCGGCGATCCCGATCTGGAGGTTGGTGACCTGCCACTTGCGCAGCTTGGCGTGCGCGTGAGGGATCAGGATGATGGTGTGGTGCCGTTTTGCCATGAGAATGACGCGTCTTACAGGGTGCCAGAGACTGTGGACACCGGAACTTCCAAGCTTTAAGGGGCCGAGCGGCTAAGCGCTCGCGTATTGTATTCCCTGGGTCGGGCCTGTCAAGGGGTATATAAAATATGGTGAATCAGCATCCGGAAGTCTCCCCTGTCATGTAAAAACGCCCACGCCTGGAGCAACCGATGCGCATTGAAAGGGCAGGGGAGGCGCCGCTCACGTCTCCCCCTCCTGCAATCTGGAAGCCTTGGGGGAGCGGGGCTTCCGGGGCTTCTTGACCGCGCCGCCGTCACCGGCCGGCTCGCCGGATTCCGGCGGCTGCCCCGGGAGCTCGTCATGCCAACGGGTCCTCGCGCGCTTGTCGGCGATGTGGACGTGCACCGCGCCGTCCAGGGCCATGGCCAGCTTGACCATGGTAGCCAGGGTGAAGTTGGCGTCGCCCCCCAGGAGCTTGGTGATGTAGGCCCGCGACGTCCCCATACGGCGGGCCAACTCGGCGCGGGAGACCTTCTTCTCCTTCATCAGCCGGCACAGGTCCTCGGTGAACTCGATCTCCGGTCCGGCGACCCAGTATTCGACCGAGGCCTCGGCCTCCTGAAACATCTTGCGGTAGCGTTCGAGATGAGGGTTGGACATTTCATGTCTCCTCGATGTGAAGCCGCTTGTGGCGCTTGGCTTCGAAATACTGCTTCTTGCGTCTCCGGGCCAACTCGAGCTCCGTCTGCGGAGTCGTCTCGGCCTTGAAAAAGGCGTTGGTGAAGATGATCCGGTTCCCTTCATCGTAGAAGAAAAGGAGCCGCAGCTTCGGACCCTTGTGCTGGCGTCGTATTTCGAAGATCCCGTCCCCCAACGGCTTGCAGCGTTCCGAGTTGTGCGCCGGCGGTCCATCCACCGGCAACCAGACGCGCAGCAGGTGGAACAGATATTTCTGAGCCGCTATCAGACGGGGACCGAGCTCTTCGACGAAATCGAGCACCTGACAACGCCCCCGGGCATCCAGAACCGCCAGGACCTCCCAATTCTCCCGAGCGATCCTGACGAGGTTCATGTTAACTTCCTTGTTAACGAACGTCAAGACCTTGGCCGGGCTCATATCGTCACCCTCCGATCGAGACTGCGGTACTGGATGGCCTCCGCCAGATGGGAGGCGCGAACGGGATCGCTTCCCGCGAGGTCGGCGACGGTGCGGGCGACCTTGAGGACGCGGTCGAGGGCGCGGGCGGAGAGGCCGAGCTTCTCGAAGGCGGCGTCCAGCAGGGCGCGGCCGGCCGGGTCCACGGCGCAGAAGCGGCGGAGCTGCTCCGGTCCCATGGCGGAGTTGGTGGGCGTCGGCGTCGTCGATCCGAAGCGTTCCTGTTGGACGGCACGGGCTGCGGCAACCCTCTGGGCCACGGTCGCCGTGCTCTCGCCCGCCGAGGAACGCAGCTCTTTGAGGCTGACCGCCGGCACCTCCACGTGGAGGTCGATGCGGTCGAGGAGGGGACCGGAGACGCGGCTCCGATAGCGTTCCACCAGGGGCGGCGGGCAGCGGCACGAGTATCTCGGGTCTCCCAGATGGCCACACGGGCAGGGATTCATCGCCGCCAGCAGAGAGAACCGGGCCGGGAAGGCGAGCCGTGCGCGGGCACGGACTACCGTGACGAAGCCCTCCTCCAGAGGCTGGCGGAGGGCTTCCAGCGTGTCCCGCCGGAACTCGGGCAACTCGTCCAGGAAGAGGACGCCGTTGTGGGCCAGGCTGGCCTCGCCGGGGCGGGGATTGCTGCCGCCGCCGATCATCCCGGCCGTGCTGGTGCCGGTATGGGGGCTCCGGAAGGGGCGCTGCCGGAGGAGCCCGGCGGGCGGCTCTTCGGCCACCAGGGAGTGGATCTTGGTCACCCCGATGGCCTCCGTCAGCGAGAGCGGCGGCAGGATGCCGGGCAGGCGGCGGGCGAGCATGGTCTTGCCCGAGCCCGGAGGACCCAGGAAGAGGAGGTTGTGACCACCGGCGGCTGCCACCTCCAGGGCGCGCTTGGCCATCTCCTGCCCGCGCACCTCCGAGAGGTCCGGGATGAGGTCGCCTCCTTCAGCGGAAAACGGAGGGGCGGGAACCGGGAAGACCGGCGCCTTCCCGGTGAGATGCTGGACGGCCTCGGCCAGACCCCGCAGGCCGACCACCGGCACGGCCTCCAGGGCCGCGGCTTCGGGAGCGTTCGGCGCCGGCAGGAGCACCTCCCGGGCTCCGAGGCGCCTCCCCAGGTCGGCGATGGCGAGGCCTCCGCGCACCGAGCGGATGGCGCCATCGAGGCCCAGCTCGCCGCAGATCAGCCGGCCGTCCAGGGCCTCCTGGGGAAGTTGTTCGTAGGCGACCAGCATCGCCAGGGCGATGGCCAGGTCGAGGTGGTTGCCCTCCTTGCGGAGGTCGGCGGGCGCAAGGTTGATGACGATCCAGCGGGGATCCAGATCGAAGCCGCAGTTCTTGATCGCGGTGCGCACCCGCTCACGGCTCTCACGGACGGCGGCGTCCGCGAGACCCACGATCTGGACCTGCGGCAGTCCATCATGGACGTCGATTTCGATCTGGACGGGACGGGCTTCGATCCCCCAAGGGGTTGCTGCTGTGGCTCTGGCTAGCATCAACCCTATAAAGACGTAAAATCCCGGTCCAATCTGAAAGACCCTAGAACCATAAGGGTTTGAAGACCCCCTTTCGGACACTGTTCGAGATTTATCGAAATGTCATCGACCGCCTTAGACGTCCTCATCGTGGCCACCAAGGCCCCCTGGCCGCCCATCGACGGCGGACGGTTCCTCCTCAAGACCACCCTGGAGGGGCTGGCCGCCGCCGGCTGCCGGATCACCCTGGTGGCACCCGTGGATTCCGATCCGGAGGAGGTCTCGAAGGCGCTTTCCGCCTGGTGTGTCCCCCGGCTCGTCCCGGCGGCGCCCCTGTCTCCGGCGCGGGCGATGCTGCGGCGAGCCCCGCTGTCGGTCGCCCGCCACTCCCTGGCGGCGGTGCGGCGGGAGGTGGAGCGGTTGCTCGCGGAGGAGCATTTCGACCTCGTCCACGCCGAGCAGCTCCAGGCGCTGCCGCAGACGGAGCCGGCCGCAGCGCGGGGGATTCCCGTCTTGCTGCGCGCCCAGAACGTGGAGAGCGACCTCTGGGCGGCTGCCGCGCGGCGGGGAAGAGGACTCAAGGGGCTGCTGCTCCGCAGGGAGGCGAAGCGGCTGGCGGCCTGGGAGGGGAGGGCGGTCCGCCGGGCCGCGGCCACCCTGGCGCTGACCGGAGAAGATGCGGCCCGGTTGCGCGAGCTGTCAGGCGGGGAAGGGAACGTGAAGATCGTGCCGGCGCCGTTCCCGGACCTCCCTCCTGGTACCGGGACGCTGCCGGGGGAGCCGGCGGTGGTGGTCTTCGGCAGTCGGGGGTGGCTGCCCAACGAAGAGGCGGCGGCCTGGTTCCACGCCGAGGTCTGGCCAGTGGTGTGTGCCGAGCTCCCCGGGGCGGTCCTCCACCTGTTCGGCATGGCCCTGGGCGGTCCCGGCGTCGTTCCGCATCCGGCGCCGGAGGACAGCGGCGAGGCGTTCGCGCCGGGGTCGATCCTGGCCGTCCCGCTGCGGATCGCTTCGGGGGTGCGGATCAAGATCCTGGAGGCGTGGGCGAGGGGCGTGCCGGTCGTGGCGACTCCCGCGGCGCTGGCCGGACTGGACGCGGAAGTTGGAAGCGAGGCGCTGGTGGCGAGGAACGCCGGCGAATTCGCGGCCGCCATCGCGCGTCTCCATCGCGGGCCCGGGCTGCGGGAGCGGGTGATCCAGGCGGGAAGGCAGGCGCGGCGCGACCGTCACGATCCAGAGAAGATCGCGGAGCGCCTGATCGCCGGATATGAGGAGGTGGTCGGGCGAAGCTAGAACTCGCCCACGAACGAGATCTCCGGCTCCAACCTGTATCCCGTCCGCCGCGCGACGACCTCCTGGACGTGGGCGATCAGGGCGCGGACGTCGGCGGCGGTGGCGCCGCCCGCGTTGATGAAGATGTTGGCGTGGCGGGGCGTGACCATGGCGCCGCCGATGCGGGTCCCCTTGAGGCCGCACTCGTCGATCAGCCGCCCGGCGCCGATCCCCTCGATCTTCTTGAAGATGGACCCGGCGCTCGGTTCGGTGTCGAGCGGCGGGTGGCGCTCCCGCCGCCATTCGAGGTTCTCCACCACGACGCGGCGCATCCGCCCGGGATCCCCCGGCTCGAGTTGAAAAGTGGCGGAGAGGACGACGTCCGGCCGGTGATGGAGGATCGAGGTGTCGTACCCGAACTGGAAATAGTCGGCGTCCACCGTCCTGCGCTCCCCCTCGGCGGTGAGGATCTCCGCCTCGCGGGTCACCTCGGCGATGAACAGGGTCCGTTCACGGGCGGGAGCGGGAGCGAGGAAGTGGAGGTTCTGCCACAGGGCGCCCCCCACCGTCGAGGGGATGCCCACGTAGTGCTCCAGCCCGGAAAGGCCGTGGCCGATGGCGGCTTCGATCAGATCGGGGTGGACCACAGCGCCGCTCTCCGCCCGCACCCGGCCCTCCGGCAGGAAGTCGATCCGCCGCGCGAGGTTCCGGACGACCAGCCCACGGAAGCCCCGGTCGCCGATCAGGATGTTGGCGCCCAGGCCGAGCAGGAAGCAGGGGACGCCGTGCCCGCGGGCGGCGAGGAGGGCGGCGGCGAGCTCGTCCGCGCTTCCGGCCTCGTAGAAGAGGTCGGCCGGCCCGCCGATCCGGAAGGTCGTGTACGGAGCCAGAACCTCCCCGGTCCGGACCCTGTCCGGCCCCAGGAGCCGACGCAGGGATTCGAAGGCGGAGGTCACGGGGCGTCGATCATCTGGATGCGGCGGACGTGACGGCCCCCCTCGAAGGGAGTGTCGAGCCAGATCCGCACGATCTCCAGGGCGCTCTCGAGAGGCATCATCCTTTGTCCCAGGGAGATCATGTTGGCGTCGTTGTGCTGGCGGGCGAGCCGCGCCGACTCCTCGTTCCAGCAGAGGGCGCAGCGGACGCCCCGGACGCGGTTGGCGACGATGGCCTCGCCGTTGCCCGAGCCGCCGAGCACGATGCCGCGCTCGGCTTCGCCCGCGGCCACGGCCTCGGCGACCGGGCGGATGAAAGCGGGGTAGTCGACCGTCATCTCGGAGTTGGTGCCGAAGTCCTGGACTTCGTGCCCGAGCTTCTTGAGGAGCTTCTTGATCTCCTCCTTGTAGCGGTATCCGGCGTGGTCGGAGCCGATGCCGATCTTCATCTCCCTGTCTCCTCCGGGTGGTCTGGTCGGCGTATTAGACCACAGGTCCCAGGGTCCGCCGGCGGACTTCGAAGAGCACCAGCGCGGCGGCCACGGTGGCGTTGAGGGACTCGACGGGAGACTCCATGGGGATGGTCAGCCGGAGAAGGGCGCGATGGAGGAGGCCGGGAGAGAGGCCCGGCCCCTCGGCCCCCACGGCGAGGACGAGGGTACCTTCGAAGGAGGCGCGGTAGAGGCTCTCGCCGTCCCTGGGCACGAGAGCGGCCCAGCGGGGCTGGGCGGGAGCCAGATGACGGTCGAGGTCCTCAGGGTCGGTTCCCACCGCCACGGGAAGGCGCAGCAGGCTGCCGGCTGACGCGCGCAGAGCCCGGGGGTGGTTCGGATGGGCGCAGCCTGGGGAGAGGACGAGGGCCGCGGCGCCGGCGGCCTCGGCAACCCGGGCCAGCGCGCCGAGGTTGCCCGGGTCCTGAAGGCCGTCGAGATAGAGATAGGGACGGCCGGCCTGGACGGGCAGGGAGCCGACGCCGGACCGGGGCAGGCGCGCCACGGCCAGGATTCCCCGCGGGGAGTCGGCGTCGGTCAGATCGATCAGCGCCTCGGGGGTGACCTCCAGGGGAGGCACAGGCAGCGAACGGGCCAGCCGCCGCCCCTCGCCGGTCTCCAGGAAGGACGGGGTTGCCAGGACTTCCTCCAGGAGGAGACCGGCGGCCAGGGCCTCCTCGACCAGGTGGGGCCCCTCCAGGAGCACCCGCTCGCCTTTACTTCGGCGGAGGCGCCGAATATCCTTGAGCCTCTGATTTTGACGACTGGTAATTACGGGCATGGGTGGCATGGATCTTAAAAGTTTCTGGCAGAGGCTCCAAACCGGAGTCGAGGTGGCGGTGGCGGGGCACACCCCGGACAAGCTCCTGGGAGTGCGCGATGGCTTCCTTCGCTTCTTTCACGACGGCCTGGACCGTACGGTCTCGGTCGCCGTCGTGCCGCAGGCGGTGGAGGAGGAGCCGGTGGGCCTCCTGGTCTCGGACGAGGAGATCGTCCGGCAGGCGCGGAAGCGGGTGACCGAGCTTCAGGAGAAGCTGGGGGACACCTACCATTTCTATATCGCCAGCGAGGGGGGTATCGAGACGCTGGCCGTAGACGGCGAGAACCGGTATTTCATCCGCAACTGGACCGTGATCCGCAGCCCGCTGGGGGAAGCCTGGGGGGCGAGCGGCGCGGTGCAGCTCCCGGACCGCCTGGTGGCGGGACTCGACAGCGCGCAGATCCCGTTCGCGGTCCCCGGCACCCGGCGCAGCGGCGGCATGACCAGCTCGCTGACCGGCGGCCTGGAGACGCGGCGCAAGACCATCGCGTTGTCCACTCTGCACGCGATCTCGACACTGTTCTATGGGGTGATGGAGAGCCGGCCCCTCCGTTAGGTCGGCGTTTCCCTTTTTCCACCAGTTTGGTAGCCTTCTTCGGTCTGGCTTCCGAGCCCCGGCATCCCGATAACTGCCACGCTGGTTCCGAGTAAGGTCACGCTAGAGGTGCGAACGATGAGCGAACGAGATGTTCACCTGTTCACGTCGGAGTCGGTGACGGAAGGTCACCCCGACAAGGTCGCCGACCAGATTTCCGACGCGATCCTGGACGAAGTCCTGCGCCAGGACCCCACCGGCCGCGTGGCCTGCGAGACCACGGTGACCACCGGCATGGTCTTCCTGGCCGGCGAGATCTCGACCAAGGCCTATGTCGATTTCCCCGGGGTGGCGCGGCGCGTCGTCCGGGAGATCGGCTACACCCGGGCGGAGTACGGCTTCGACAGCGCGACCTGCGCCGTCCTCTCGGCCATCGACCCGCAGTCGCCGGACATCGCCCAGGGGGTGGACACCGGTGGCGCCGGCGACCAGGGGCTGATGTTCGGCTTCGCCTGCCGGGAGACCGAGGAGCTGATGCCGCTGCCCATCGCGCTGGCCCACCGGCTGACCCGCCGGCTCGCCACGGCCCGCCGCTCGGGGGAGATCGCCTGGCTGCGGCCGGACGGCAAGAGCCAGGTGACGGTGGAGTACGAGGGCCGGCGCCCGGTGCGTGTCCACACGGTGGTGATCTCGACCCAGCATGAGCCCGACGCGACCCAGGAGCAGATCCGGGACGAGATCATCGACAAGGTCATCCGGACCGAGATCCCCGGCGGCCTCCTGGACGAGCGGACGATCTTCCACATCAATCCCACGGGGCGCTTCGTGATCGGCGGACCGCAGGGCGACTGCGGCCTGACCGGCCGCAAGATCATCGTCGATACCTACGGCGGCTACGGCCGTCATGGCGGCGGCGCCTTCTCGGGCAAGGATCCGACGAAGGTCGACCGCTCGGCCTGCTACATGGCCCGGCACGTGGCCAAGAACCTGGTGGCCGCCGGCATCGCCGAGCGCGCCGAGGTGCAGCTCGCCTACGCCATCGGCGTGGTCGAGCCGGTGTCGGTGCGAGTCGACACTTTCGGCACCGGACTGATCGCCGACCGCCAGATCGAGCGCCTGGTGCGCGAGCATTTCCCGCTGTCCCCCAAGGGGATCATCGAGGACCTGGACCTTCGCCGTCCCATCTATCGCCAGACGGCGGCGTACGGCCACTTCGGCCGGAACGAGAAGGACTTCCGCTGGGAGAGCACCCACCGCGCCGCCGGATTGCGGGCGGCGGCCGGTCTCGAAGGGGTGCCGATGGCCGCTTCCGTCTGATCCGGAAGCGACGCCTTGATCACCCGGGAAGAGGGGACTTAGTCCCTCCGGTCGTAACAGGAGCGAAGGCACGGACGGCGGTCCTCCGGACCGCCGTTTTGTTTCACTGGACAAGGGCGCGAACGGGGTGTTAGCCTACGGGCTGTCGACGGCGGACAACCTCTGGCTATGGCAACTCTTGACCATCCTGAACTGCGGGAATCGCTAAATATTCTGCTGAAGAACTCGCGTCCTCGGCTGGAGCGGGTCCTCAAGAATTTCGAGATCCCTCCCGAGGATGCCGAAGACATCCTTCAGGACGCGCAACTCACACTACTGTACAAGTGGGACAAGATCCGCAGCCCCGAGAGCTGGCTGATCGGCACCGTCAAGAAAAAGTGCATCATGTATTGGCGCAAGCGCCGGGGGAGCCTCTGCGAGGCCGTGGACACGGCCATCCTGGACCTTCTCGCCGTGCCCCAGGCGCCGGATCAGGAGAAGGCGGAGCTGACATGCGACCTCAACAGGGTCCTCTCCCGCCTGTCGACGCGTTGCCGCTCGCTTCTGAAGCTACGCTACGGCCTCGGCTATGGGCCGACGGAAGTGGCGGAGCAGATGGGATACAGAACCTCCAGCATTCGCAAGGTGACCAACCGTTGCCTCGCGGCGCTGACCCGGCAGCTTCTGGCCGTCGGATTCGACAAGGAACTGGTGGAAGGTGAGCCCTCGGATGGATAAGCATCCCGATCCCGTCCTCCTCTCCAGGTTCGGGCGCGGCCAGCTCTCGCGCCGCCAGAGCCAGCGGATCGTCCGGCACCTCGTGGCCGGTTGTGAAGAATGCCGGCAGCTCACCATCCGGCTCCTCCCCCCGGACAGTCCCTCGCGCCGTAGCGAGGAGGGCAGTCCGCGGGACTACAGCGGCTCGTTCTCCCGGGCCTGGCAGCGGGTGGAGCAGCGCCAGCACGCCCTGGCCGCCGAGCACGCCGAGGCCCCGGAGCTGATGCGCGGTCTGCTCTCGCAGCCCTTCGAGCAGCAGTTGTCGCTGGTGACGCTGAGCGTCCGCTACCGGACCTGGGCGCTCTGCGGGCTGCTCCTGGACGCCGCCCGCGAACGGGGATTCCAGGATCCGGTCCAGGCGGTGGAGCTCTCCAGGATCGCCGTCGAAATGGCGACGCGGCTGGATCCTGCCCACTATGGCGAGGAGCGGGTCAACGATCTCGCGGCGCGGGCCTGGGCGGCGCTCGGCAATGCGCAGCGGATCGTGTCGGACTTCCGGTCGGCCGAGAAGAGCTTCGGCCAGGCGGAGCGGCTCCTCAAGAAAGGGACCGGGGACCCCCTCGAAAAGGCGCAGGTGCTCCTCCTCAAGTCCTCGCTCTGCGGCAACCAGCAGCGTTTCCGGGAAGCCTTCCGCCTGCTCGACCGGGTGGTGGCCATCGGCCGCAAGCTCGACGATCCGCCGCTCTGCGGCAAGGCCATGATCATCCGGGGCTTCCTCCTGGGAGTGGCCAACGATCCCGAAGCCGCCATCCGCCACCTCCGGGAAGGGATCAGCCAGGTCGACCCGGCTTCCGACCCGCGCCTCCTGGTAGCCGCGCAGCACAACCTGACGCTGTTCCTGGCCGAGAGCGGCCGCTACCGGGAGGCGATGCAGCTCCTGGAGAGCGCGCGTCCTCTCTATCAGCGGGTGGGAGACCGGATGAGCCTCCTGCGCCTGCGCTGGCTGGAGGGGAAGATCGCGATCGCCCTGGGGCACCTCAAGGAAGCCGAGGATCTGCTCGAGGGGGTCCGCAAGGAGTTCGTGGAGCTGGAGATCGGCTTCGACGCCGCCCTCCTCTCACTCGACCTTGCCCACATCTACACCCTGCAAGGGCGGAGCGCGGAGATGCGCCGGCTGGCCGAGGAGATGCTCCCCATCTTCAAGTCGCGCGACATCCACCGCGAAGCTCTGGCGGCCCTTCTCGTCTTCCAGAAGGCGGCCGAGATGGAACGCGTCACCCTGGGGCTGATCCGGGACGTGAGCGGCTATCTCAAGGAAAGCCGCGCCACGAGCCTCGCGCGCTCCCGCGAGTCCCGCTGACACGCTGCCGACGCGGCCGACGGCGCGCCCCTCCGTCCCCTTCCTCCTGTTCTGGACATGGCGGGGGAGTGCTGATAAGCTAAAGAATCAGATACAGTTAGACATCCTCATGAGCTACTCGGCGCCTTCCGATCTGGCGGAGCTTTCGCTGGAGGACATCCTGGAAAGGATGGAACCCAGGCTGAAGAGGGTCCTCGGCCGGTACAAGATCCCCGCGCAGGACGCGGACGATCTCCTGCAGGAGACCTTCCTGATCCTGATCACGAAGGCGGAGACGATCCGGAACGTCGACGCCTGGCTGCTCGCCACGCTCGCCAACCGTTGCATCATCTACTGGCGGAAACACCGCAGCCGCCTCTGGGACCTGGTCGACACCACCATCCTGGAGCTCCTCTCCGACGCCGAGACGCCCCCCCAGGAACGCACCGAGCTGCGCTGCGATCTAGACGCCCTGCTGTCGGCTCTGCCGGACCGCTGCCGCTCCGTCCTCCGTCTACGCTACGGGTTCGGCTGCAGCACGGCCGAGACGGCGGAGAAGACGGGCTACTGCAAGTCCAGCATCCGCAAGGTCACCCGCCGGTGCCTCGCCGCCCTCACCGAGCAGCTCCTCGGGGCGGGCTTCCACCCGGCGCCCTGAGCCCGGCCGGCGCCGAGCCTCCCTCCAGACATCGCCAGTCCCCTTTTCCCACCTCCCGTGTCTTCGGGAGCGGGCTTGCGGTAACTCTACTTAGAGAACCAGAACGCCAGGGCGCACCGCCGAGCTGGCGATCTCGAAAAGGAGATAACGCATGTCCGAGACGAAGCTTCCTCGTGTCCTGACCGCCGCCGCCGTTGCCTCGCTCCTCTTCCTGACCTCTGCCGCCGGGAACGCCGTTGAACGGCCCCACTGGCAACCAGCAGGGAATAGAGGCTTTGAGGCCCCCGAGGGCCGCCGCTGGGGAATCCTGTTGGAGCTCCTGCCTCACCTCTGGCAGAAGGCTGTCTCCCGGATGGCTCCGGAGGACGGGCTCACCGAGAAGGTCCGCTCCGAGATGGATCCCAACGGGCTCATCGAGAAGGTCCGCTCCGAGATGGATCCCAACGGCTAAGCCCTTTCCCGGGCAAGGCCTGCGCGCACAAAGTCCACCGCTTTTGCTGGACTTGTCTCCAGGATGGTGGTAGTGTGTCATGAAGTTTGAAGAGACATGCTACAGGGAAGATGAGTGCACTGGATCATCCAAAAGTCGAAGCGTCTCTCGAGAGTTTCTTGCGCAAGGTCCAGCCTCGGCTCAAGACCTTGTTCGCGCGATACAGGATTCCCTCGCAGGATACAGAAGACATCCTGCAGCAGGCGTTGCTCGCTCTCGTCTACCAGCGTCCCAGCATCCGCGATCCCGAGGCCTGGCTCATCGGGACGATCCGTAACAAGTGCCTGCTCTACTGGCGGGACCAGCGCCGCAAGCTCTATGAGGCCGTCGACGCCGCAGTCCTGGAGGTCATGGCCGAGCCGACAGCCCCCGCCCAGGAGGGAGCGGACCTGCGGCGGGACCTGGAGATCCTCCTTGAGCGCCTGCCGCACCGCTGCCGTTCACTGCTCGCCCTGCGCTATCGCCAGGGCTTCGAGCCTCCGGAGTTGGCCCAGCGTCTGGGATACAGCCAGTCCAGTATCAGCAAGATCACCACAAGGTGTCTCGCGGCTCTGACCCGCCAACTGGTCACGGCTGGGATCTACCCGAAGAAGGCGGAGCATGGCTGAAGACCATCCCTCTTCGGAAGCTCTCGAGGGGTTCATCCTGGGGCAGCTTGCCCCCATGGAGATGCGGGATATTGCGCGGCATCTCCTGTCGGGATGCTGCGAGTGCCAGCAGGTCACCTCGACCCTCTGGGAGCCGGAGGATGTCTTCGCCGAGCCCGAGCTCATCCTCAAACCCGGATCCGCGGCGGAGGAGGCCGTGGACGAATACGATCAGGTGCTGGATCGGGTCTTCGGAAAGATCGCGGCGGTCGAGGCGCGTGCCGCCGAGCAGAAGGAGTCCGCCGGCCGGCGCTTCGAGGAGCTGATGGGATATCCGGCCGCCCGTCGGCATCTCCTGCTGAGCAACAGCCATCGTTTCCGGGACCGGCTGCTTTGCGAGCGGCTCATCGAAGAGAGCCACGAGGCCGGATTCGAGGAGCCTCGCCTGGCGATCGACCAGGCGCGGCTCGCGGTCACCCTCGCTGATCGGCTGACCGTGGAGGAGTGTGGGGGACAGGAACTCCAGGCAGGTCTGCGCGCCCGGGCCTGGGCCCAACTCGCCAACGCCTTCCGCTTGAATGCCGATTTCGCGAGCGCTGAGGAGAGCGCCGCGGTCGCTGAGACGCTGCTCAATGAAGGCCGGCTCACCCTGGTTGACAAGGCCTGGGTGCTCGGGCTCATGGCCTCCCTGCGGAGGGAACAACAACGGCCCGCCGAGGCTCTCCAGCTCTTGGACCGGGTGGTTCCGATCTACCGGAAGCTCGGACAGTGGGGGCTGCTCGGTCGCACACTACTCCTGAAAGGCCTCGTCTTCGCGGATGCCGGCGATACCGAGGCCCAGATGAGGCTGTTGCGGCAGGCTCTCGACCTGATCGACCCCGAAGCGGAGCCACGCTTGTTCCTCATGGCTCGCCACAACCTCATCCATGCCCTGAACGACAGCGGCCGGTCGCGGGAAGCTTTCGCGCTGCTCTTCCACACCCGCCCGCTCTATCTGAAGATGGGCGACAGGATGAGCCTGTTGAAGCTCCGCTGGCTGGAGGGTCTGGTCGCCTTCGGCCTGAACCGGATGGAGCAGGCCGAGGTGGCGTTCCGGGAGATCCGTGAGGGCTTCATGGATCTCGGGCTATCCTACGAAGTCGCTCTCGCCGCCCTCGACTTGGCAGGCGTCTACATAGCCCAGGGGAGGAACGAGGAGCTCCTTCATCTGGCGGAAGAGACTCTCGCGGTCTTTCAGGCACACAGCCTTCATCAGGGTGCGTTGGCCGCGTTGCTGGTCTTCTCCAGCGCCGCCAGGATAGATCAGGCGGGGATGGACCTCGTGAAAGAGGTCTCGTCCTTCCTGAAGAATGCCCGCAACAACCCCACCCTGCGCTTTACCTATACGTCCTGATTCCTGCCACGCCGGAGAGCTCCCGGCGTTCCGTTCCGGTACGACTCTGCTATCATCGCAGTAGCTACTCCACTGGTTACGGATCATTTGAATAGCTGTCCCGGTGAAGCGGGCCTGGCAGTTCCAAATTGGGAAAGGACTGTCTTCGAGGAGCTCCCATGACTGTTCGCTATCCGGATCCGTCCGCGAGTGCGAAATTCCTGCGGGGGGAGTTGCGCCAGACCGAGAACCGCCAAGTCCTCCGCTCCCTTCTGGCTTCCTGGCGGGCCTGCCGCGAGGAATGGGGAGAGATCTGGGGAGGAGGGGAGGACTTCGCTTCCCTCGTCGCCTCGTGGTCAGCCGCGTCCCAGGATTATGAGCGTGCCTTCGGGAACTTGCCGGCCAGGCTCGCGGACCGTTCCGGAAAGGTTCTCCAGGAACGGGAAAGACTGGGAGCGTTGCTGGAACGATTTCAGTCCTCGACAGCCCAGGAGCGGAAAGCGCTCGTGGTGGCCGACCAAGACTTCCGGGACTGGCTCTTTTGCGACTGGCTGATCGAGAGCTGCCACGATCTCGTCTACACGGATCTCCCGCAGGCCATCGAGAGGGTGGACAGCGCGATCTCTCTGGCCGAGAGGGTGCCCGAAACGATCTACGGCCCGGCCTTGATCCATGACCTCAAGGCGCGCGCCTGGGCTTGCGTAGGCGAGACGCTGCGGGTGTCCTCCGACCTGCGGAGCGCCGAAGAGGCCTTTGCCATCGCCGAGAGCTTCATCCTCGAAGGAACCGGGGATGCCCTGGAGGAGGCCCGGATCCTCGAGCTGAAGTCGGCCCTCCTCGGAGACCGGCGCCGCATCGAAGAGGCCCACCAACTCCTCGACGAGGTCATCGCGATCTATCGCCAGTACCGCGACTTCCATCTCGTCGGCCGCGCCTTCGTGCAGAAGGGACGCATCCATGGGATCTCCCAGGACCTGGAACCGGCGATCCACTGGCTGAAAAGGGGGTTGGGACTGCTGGACTCCTCCCGCGAGAGGCGCTTCGAGCTGGCGGCCCGGCACAACCTGATGCTCCATCTCCACGAGTGCGGACGGCATCGGGAAGCCCGCTTCCTGCTGACGGCCTCCGTCTCTGAATTCCAACAGCATGGCGGCGAGTTGCTGAACCTCGGCCTGCTGTGGCTCGATGGGAAGACCCAAGCGTGCCTGGGTGCCGTAGGGGAGGCGGAGAAGGCTCTCTTCGAAGCCCGTCAGGGCTTCATCCGGTCAGGGGTCGGTTTCAGTGCCGCGGCCGTCTCGCTGGATCTGGCGGCGCTCTACGCGAGCCAGGGACGTGCCGCCGAGATGCGGCAACTCGCGGCGGAGATGCTTCCGATCTTCCAGTCCCGCGACCTCCACCGCGAGGCTATCGCGGCCCTGATCACCTTCCAGCGGGCCGTGCAGATGGAACGTGTGAACGCCAGGCTCCTGACAGACCTCCGTTCCTACCTCGACCGCGCGCGGAACCAGCCGGGCCTCCGCTTCGAGATCGCCTGACTCAGGTCTTCACTCCCAGGAACAGATATCCCGAGAGGAAGGCGAAGACCGCCCCGGGGCTCCAGACAGCCACGGCGGGGGGGAGGACTCCGGCCTCGCCCATGGTGCTGAAAAAGGCGAAGACCGCGAGAAAGGCGATACCCAGGACGATGGAGATCCCGATCCCGTAGAGAGCCCCCTGCCGGCCGAGACGGAACGCGAAAGGGAGCGCGACCAGGGCCATGATCAGTGAGGTCACAGGGAGCGCGATCTTCTTCTGGAGCTCCACCTGCAGCTCGGGTACGGCCTGACCGCTTTCCTTGAGCTCCTCGATGTAGTCCTTAAGCTCGCCGTACCGCATCTGCTCTGGAGGACGGATCTCCGAATCGAAGTAGTCCGGGGTTTCCGGATAACGCACGATCTTGGGCTCCTCGAACCTAGTGTACCCGGTCACTTCGACATCCTCAAAGAAGCGAGTCCAGCCGTTCGTGAACACCCAGGCGTCGCCCAGGTACCGGGCATTCTCGGTGAAGAGGCGGCGGGCCAGCCGGTGCCGCTCGTCGAAGTCGAAGACTTGGAGGCGCTGCAGGCTAGGCTGCTGCGGATCGTAGTGAATGTAGTTGTAGATGTATCGCCCTTGGCCGAAGAGCCACTGGCGGTCGGCCCGGCGGTATGTGCGGGCGGTCTCCCGGCCGCGGATCTGGTCCTTGAGCTTGGCCACCTTCTCATTGGACGCCGGCAGAACCGACGATTCCAGATAGCCGCAGAACAAGGTGATCAGCAGCGTGGCAGCCAGAGCCGGCAGCGAGAGGCGGTAGAGGCTCATCCCGAGCGCCTTGCAGGCGGTGATCTCGTTGGTCCGGGAGAGCAGGCTGAAGGTCATCAGCGTCGTCACCAGCACGAGGATCGGCGCGATCTCATAGAAGAGCTGGAGCGACAGGTACTTGTAATAGTTGAGCACCAGCCCCGAGCCGACCTTGTTCTTCAAGATCTCGTCGATGTTCTCGCTGAGATCGAAGATGATCATCAGCGAGAGGCCCGACAGCACCACGAGCATGAACACCCAGGCGAACAGCCGGACGACGTAGCGGTCGAGGAGGTTGGGGAAGACGATCCGTGGGCGGGGGAGGAGGAGCACGATCCGGGGAACGCGCGCCTTCCGCTCCGTCCGCTTCGGCGCCTGCTGGCGCCTCTCCTCGCGCTGCGCCTTCCATTCCCGACGCCGGTCGCGGCGGAGCTGCTTCAGATGCAGGAGCCCGCCCCAGACATCCTTGCGGACCCAGCGGTCGACCCGGCTCAGCAGCAGGCTCTTGTCGCGGTTCCTGCGAACCAGCAGGAACAGGCCCGTGACCGCCAGGATGATGTTAGGCGACCACATGGCCAGCCAGGGGGGAATGCGGCCGTAGCGGGCTGCCTCCTCACCGTTGCTGAGAAGGACGTAGTAGACGATCAGCACCGCGATCGACAGGGCGAACCCTGAGGCCTTTCCTCCCCGGCGGTTGTTGATCCCCAGCGGCAGGGCGAACAGGCCGAAAACCATGCAGGCAACCGGGATGGAGAACTTCTTGTGGATTTCGACCCGGGCTAGGTTCACCTGTTCCTCGGAGGCCGCCGGGTCGTCCGCCAGCTCCTGGAGCTCGGGGATGGTCAACTCGCGGATCCCTTTGGAGACCGAGATCTTCGCCTTCTGCACGCTAGTGAACTGGTCTTCCAGGATCAGGTCGAGCCGCTTGTGGCGGCTGATCTCGTAGCGGTCCGGGGCGTTGAGGTTGACTTTGTGCCGGATGGCGTTGAAGAGCCGGAGCACCACGCGCTCGCCGGCCTGATCGACCCGGACCTCGCCCCAGTCGGCCACTGTGACCTGGTTGTTCTCGCCGCTGGGAACGGACTCGGCGAGGAACACCCCCTTCCAACGCCTGCTTCCGGGAGGCACCTCGAAAACGTAGACGACCTTGCCCTCCCATTCCTCGTAGAAGACCCGAGGCTGGACCTGCTGCGAGATCGTCTGCGTGGCAATCTCCAGCCGCAGCGCCTGGAGGGCATGGTTGCCCCATGGCAGCGCATAGACCATCAGGACCGTGTTGATCAAGGTCAGGAAGCCCGAGAGCAGCAGGATGGGGCGGTAGAGCGTGAGCAGGCTCACGCCGCAGGCCCGCATGGCGATCAGCTCGCTATCCGACGACAGCCGGCCCACGGCGATCAGGGTGCCGAACAGGAGGGACATCGGCAGGGTCAGGACCACGATGTTCGGCAGCGTCAGCAGCAGCAGCTTGCCGACGATCGAGACCGCGAGGCCCCGGCGGATGATCATCTCCGCGGACTGGAACAGGAACCGGACGAGGAGGATGAAGGTATAGACTGAGAACCCCAACGCGAGGGGCCCAAGGATCTCGGTGAAGATGTAGCGATTCAGACGGCTCCGCACGGGCGCCATTATATGGGGAGATGAGGAACCTGCATGAAGATCTCTCTCGAGCGCCGTTACCGTTTCAGCGCCAGCCACCTGTACCGCTGCCCGGACTGGGGGGAAGAGGAAAACCGCGCCCGGTTCGGGAAATGCGCCATCCTGCCGGGGCACGGCCACAACTACAAGCTCTACGTGACGGTCCGAGGTGAGATCGACCCGGTTACCGGTTTCGTGATCGACCTCGGAGAGCTCGACGCCCTGATCCAGGATCGGGTTGTGGAACGCCTGGACCACCAGCACCTGAACTCGGCGCTCCCGGAGTTCGCGGCGGGACGGGAGATCCCCAGTAGCGAGAACCTGGTCCGATGGATCCACCGGCAACTGGTGAACGGTCTGCCGACCGGAACCGAGATCTCCAGGCTTCGGCTGGAGGAGGACGAAGACCTCGCCGCCGAGTGGTCGGCCGGATGAAGGTCGTCGCGTCCAGTGTTTACATAATCTCCCTTATCAGACAAATTGGGCGAGGTTGAAATCCGCCGAAATGGCCATCTTTCAGGCTTCTTTGCGGAGATCCGTGAGGATTTGCTCGAGGGCCCGGATGAGGTCGTCCTTGTCGACCTCACTCTGGCGGAAGCTCAGGGAAAGACTGAAGGTACGTTCGGGATCCTTGAACCGGAACACATAGGGCTTGCGCCGGCCGGACTTGCCGCCCTTGGGACCCCCACGAAGGCGCTGACGGAGATCGTCGCGGTTGAGACCGCGACGGGCGACCTCTTCCAGGAGCTCGATCATCTCGCCCTCGCTGCCAGCCTTGAGGACCTCCAGCAGCAGAGACTTGGAGGTGATCCCCAGGGCTTGGACGGTGTCACGGACCCGCGCCGGCATCTGCAGGAGGGAAAAGCTCTCCGTGATCACCGTTCGGGACTTGCCCACCGACTCGGCGATCTCTTCGTGAGTGTAGCCGTGCATTTCGGCCAGGAGCCGGTATCCCTCAGCCTCTTCAAAGGGAGTCAGGTCCTTGCGCTGGAGGTTCTCGATGAGGGCGATCTCAAGAGCTTCCTGCTCGGTCACATCCATCTCGATGGCCGGGACCTCATAGAGGCCGGCCTCCTGAGCGGCCCGATAGCGCCGCTCACCGGAGATGATCCGATACAGGATGCCCGACGGGCCTTCGCCGCCGTCGACCGGCCGGGGACGTACCAGGATTGGCTCCAGCACCCCCTTGTCTCGAATGGATGCCACAAGATCATCAAGATCGCCCATCACCGAACGAGGCTGGCCAGGATCCGGCTCGATGGCCGAGAGCGGAATCATCCTGCCGACCGGCGCTTCGTTGCGGGCCGTGAGCTCCTCGACGAAATGGGTGTCATGGCGCATCTTGACGCGCATCGGGAGACCACCACGCTTGCGGGCGGGATCAGACACGGCTCAGCACCTCCTCGGACAGACGGTAGTACTCGTAAGCTCCCGTGGACTTCGGCGCGAAGGTAAAGATGGACTCCCGGTACGCAGGGCTCTCCTCCAGGCGGACACTCTTCGTGATCACCGTCTGGAACACCTTGACGCCGAAGACCCGCTGGATCTGCTCGTAGATATCCTTCGCCAGCAGCGTCCGCTTGTCGTACATGGTGATCAGAGCGCCCAGGATCTGCAATTGCGGGTTGGCCCGGACTTTGATCTTGTCGATAGTCTCCAGCAGGTCGTCCGTCCCCTCCAAGGCGAAGTAGCTGGCCTGGATCGGGATCAGGACGTGGGTCGCCGCCACCAGGGCGTTCACCGTGATGATGCCCAGGGTCGGGGGCGTGTCGATGATGATGTAGTCGTAGTCATCCTGGATATGCTGCAGCTTGTCCTTGAGCCGGTAATGGCTGTCCAATTCCCCGATCAGCTTGGCCTCGATCTTCGCCAAGGCGATAGTAGACGGGGCGATGTAAAGATGCTCCATCCGGTCGGCAGGCCTGACGATGTCCGGGAGGTGGATGCCGTCGTCCGTAAGAGCCTCGTAGATCGACATCGGAAGCTCGTGGATGTCGAGGAAGGACATGGAGCTGTTCGCCTGGGGATCCAAGTCCACCAGGAGGGTCTTCCTGCCCTTGCTGGCCAGGGCCGCGGCGAGGTTGATGGCGGTAGTGGTCTTCCCGACTCCACCTTTCTGGTTCGCGATAGCGATGATCATAGATGGCCGGCAGTCTAAGAAATGGGACACCCGCGGTCAAGGACGGAAACAGGATGTCGGCGCGCCGACATCTTGGGCAACTGATTGATTTTCAGAGACTTACATCGTGTATTTCCCAAGATCCTCGGGGCTGATCTCCTCCAGCCACTTCTTCAGCTTCTCCTCGTCGGTGGCATCGGTGGCGAGGTCGACCGCCTGGGCCTTGTCGAGCACGGAACGGAGCACGAAGATAGGCGACTCGGTCCGCAGCGCCAGAGCGATGGCGTCGCTGGGGCGGGCGTCGATGGTCAGGGAGCGGTCCTGATTGCGGACGTGGATGACAGCGAAGAAGGTGCTCTCCCGGAGGTCGGAGATGACGATCTTCTCCACCGCACCGCCCAACTGCTCCACCATGGCCCGCAAGAGGTCGTGCGTCATGGGCCGGGGAGGCTCGATTCCTTCCAGGCGCAGAGCGATGGCATTGGCTTCGAAAACGCCGATCCAGATCGGCAGGAAAAGTTGGCTTTGAAGATCCCGGAGGATCACGATCGGGACGTTGGACGAGGGGTCCAACATCAGGCCCTTGATCTCCACATGAAGTTCTTCATTCGGGTTGCTCATACCGCTATTCTGGGACCCCCGGGCAGGCCAGGTCAAGGAAAAGCAAGACCTGGTCCGGAGTATGTTTCCGGACCAGAGAGGAAGGTCAGCTCGCGGTGGAAATCAGGGCAGGCTGGCGGTGGCCCAGCAGGCTGTAAGAGAAGGCGGTCTCCACCTGGACACGGGTGACGCCGCCGAGCGGAGCCGGATCGGCGCCGGTCTCGAAGTGGATAACCCGGTGGCAGGGGGTGCGGCCGGTCTGGATTCCCGGCTGCTTGCCCCAGCCCGTGACAATGACGTCGAACTCCTTCCCCACCAGTCCCTCGTTGATCTCCCGCTGGATAGTCTCCTGGAGGGCGAAGAGCCGCTGCAGCCGTTCCGAAGCGACGTCCGGGTCCACCATGCCGTCCAACCGCGGCGCCGCGGTTCCCGGGCGCGGCGAGTACTTGAAGGCGTAGACCATCGCGAACCGGACCTCGCTCACCAAGTCCAGGGTTGCTTGGAAGTCCTCTTCGTTCTCCCCAGGGAAGCCCACGATGAGGTCGGTCGAGAGCGCCAGGTCGGTCCGGGCCAAGCGGAGCTGGCGGACCAGGTCCATGTACTCGGCCCGGGTATAACCGCGCCCCATCCGGCGCAGGACCCGATCGGATCCGCACTGTACGGGCAGGTGGATGTAGGGGCAGATATTGGCGTGGCGTCCCACCTGCTCGACCATACGCGGCGTGAAGTCCCGCGGGTAGGAGGTGACGAAGCGCAGGCGCTCGACTCCAGGCGTTCGCGCCACATGGTCGAGGAGGTCGGCGAAGTCCAGACCGCCCCCGGGCTCGCGCCAGTGGTTCACGGTCTGGCCGAGCAGCTCGATCTCCCGGAACCCGTAGTCCACGAGGTGCCCGACTTCCCGCAGGATCTCCGCCATCGGACGGCTCCGCTCGGGACCGCGGGTCTGGGGCACGATGCAGAAGGTGCACTTCTTGTCGCAGCCCTCGATGATGGTGACCATCCCCTTGTATTCGCCGTGGCGCGAGACCGCGTCGATGTCGTACTGGCGGTCCTCCGGGAAGCCGGTCGCCACGACGCGTTCGCCGGCCCGGCGCCGGGCTACAACATCCTGGAGCTCTCCTACACGGGCGGGGCCGAGGACGAAGTCGAGGTCGGGCACCCGGTCGAGCGCCCGCTGCCCTTCCTGCTGGGCCACGCAGCCGCAGAGGCCGATCAGGAGGTCTTCCGCGGCGCGGCCCCTCTTCAGCAGCCGGTACTCCCCCAGGCGCGAATAGACCTTCTGCTCGGCCTTCTCGCGCACGCTGCAGGAGTTGAGGAGGATGATGTCCGCCTCCTCCGGGTGGCGGGTGGGGAGGATCCCCTGCTGCATGAGCTGGCCAGCCATGCGCTGGCTGTCCAGCTCGTTCATCTGGCAGCCCCAGGTCTCGATGAAGAACCGGCGGGGGAGCTTCATTTCCTTGCCTCCTCGCCGCCGTCGTCGTTGAGGACCGGCGGCTCGATCGACTGCGGGGCCGGGAGCTTCTCCTTCTCCGGGTCCGGCGCGGGTTCCTGATCCTCCCCTTCCCTCAACCAGCCGGGGAGCGCTCCGGCCATCCGGCCTTCCTCGTGGAGTTGCGCCAGGTCCTGCTTGGCCGCGTCCACGTCAGTGCGAGCCTGGCGCAGACGGTCGAGCACGCGGTCCCATTCGGGCTTGACCTGGTTGTTCCGTACGAAGTCATCAGTCTCGGAGTAGAAGCGCTGGCGCAGCTCCGTGGACCTCTGCTCGAGCTCCTTGACGTCGTCGTCGGCCTGTCGCCAGCGCAGGCGGATCTCCAGGGCCTGGTTGCGCCAGTACGCCTCGTCGCGGACAGTTCCCTGCTCCGCGGCGGGAGTTGCAGGCGCCGCGGCCGGGGCGGCGCCGCCCTTCTTCTCCTTGGGGTCGGCCACCGTGATCTGCCCCTTGCGGGCGTATTGCGGCAGGGTCTTGTCCGTGATCACCGCCACCGGCTTGCCGGCGCGGGCGCGGCGCTCGCGCTCGGCCTTGGCGGCCTCGGCCAGGGTGACGGGCCCCCTTTCCTCGGTGCCGGGATCGACCACGACGGCCTCGTCGTCCCGGGCAGGCTCCGCTTCCCGCACGGGCTGCTGCGCGGGTTTCTGCGGCTCGGCCGGTCTGGGAGCGGCGGGTGGAGGCGGAGGCGCCGCCCGCGTGACCGGCTCCGGAGTGCCGCTACTACATCCGGCGAGGGCCAGGAGCAGAACGGAGAGAGGGAGTGCGGTATTTCTAAGTCCTGCCATAGGGGTCTTCCAGCCTCACGACATCTTGAGGAAACTCCGTTCAGGGATGGGTGACAGAAGTGAGCGAGCACTCGAAGAAGCTGTCCAGGTGCTTCTGGACCTCCGCCGCGGTGCCGTGCTCCATACAGCGGTCGGCCAACTCGTTCAGACTCGTGAAGGTCGCCTCGCGGACCCAGGCCTTGACCTCCGGAATCTGCCGCGGGCTCATGGAGATGCGCCGCAGCCCCAGCCCGATCAGCAGCAGGGCGAAGCGCGGATCGGCGCCCATTTCCCCGCAGAGGCTGACCTCGATGTCGGCGGCGCGCCCGCTGTCGATCACGAAGCGCAGCATCCGCAGGATGGCGGGATGGAGCGGCTGGTAGAGGCTCGCCACATGCTCGTTGTTGCGGTCGACCGCCATCGAGTACTGGATCAGGTCGTTAGTGCCGATCGAGAAGAAGTCGGCCTCGCGGGCCATGATGTCGGCGATCATGGCGGCGGCGGGGACCTCGATCATGATCCCCAGCCGCACGTCGCGCCGGAAGGGCACACCCTCGCGTTCCAGCTCCCCCATGACCTCGGCGGCGAAGGCACGGAACTGCCTTACCTCTTCCACGGTGCTCACCATGGGCAGCATGATCCAGAGGTCGCCGTGGAGCCCGGCCCGGAAGAGGGCGCGGATCTGCGGGCGGAACACCTCCGTGCGGGCCAGGGTGAGGCGGATGCCGCGCAACCCCAGGACGGGGTTCTCCTCTTCGGTCGCCATCATCTCCCGGGCGAGCTTCCGGCCGCCCAGGTCGTAGGTCCGGATGATCGCCGGATAGGGCGCGGCCCGCTCGACCAGCCGGCGGTAGATCTGGAGGTGCTCCTCCTCCGTCGGCATATGCGGGCTTTTCTCGATGTAAAGGAACTCGCTGCGGTAGAGGCCGACGCCGGCCGCACCGTAGGCGGTGATCTCCTCCACCTCTTCTGGCAGGTCGATGTTGGCCATGAGCTGGACCTCGACACCGTCCCGGGTCACCGCCTTGAGCTCGCGGGTAGCCAGCAGGTCCTGACCCCGGCGCTCCAGCTCCGCCTTACGCGACCGGTACTGGCTCAGCACCTCGGGGTCGGGATGCAGGATCACCGTGCCGGTCTCGCCATCGACGATGATCGGCGCCTCGTCCCGCAGCAGGCCCATGACCCCCACCAGGCCGGCCACCGCCGGAATGTTCAGGGAGCGGGCGATGATCGTGGTGTGCGAGGTCCGGCCGCCGCTCTCGATGGCGAAGCCGATGACCCGCTCCCGCCCCAGCCGGATGGCGTCCGACGGCGTGAGGTCGTCGGCGACGATGACGATGTCCTCGGGCAGATCCGAGAGCTCATGATGCGAGATCCCCTGGAGGCTGCGCAGCAAGTGACGGCTGACGTCGGACAGGTCCTCGCTGCGCTCCCGCAGGTAGAGGTCATCCATGTGCGCGAAGCGGTCGTCCAACTCCTCGGCGGTCCTCTTCACCGCCCACTCGGCATTGACATGATGAGTGCGGATGCGCTCCTCCACCCTCCCGAGGAAGTTGGTATCGGAGACCAGGAGGACGTGGGCGTCGAAGATGGCCGCCAGGTCGTTGCCGAGGTCCTCCTCGGCCTTGGCGCGGATCCGCTTCAGCTCGTTGCGGGCGTGGGCCGCGCCTTCGCGCAGGCGCGCGATCTCGTTCTCGATCTGTTCCTCGGGAACATGGAAGCGGAAGACGTCCGGCCCCCGGGTCTCGATGCACACCGCCCGGCCGATGGCGATGCCGTTGGAGACTCCCATCCCTTTCAGGATCTGCATCTCGGATTGCGGCATCAGCTCTCCTCGTCGAAGCGATTGGCGATCAGACCGGTCACAGCCTGCATCGCCGCTTCTTCATCGGACCCATCGCAGCGGATCGTGACAAGGCTTCCCTGCCCGGCGGCGAGCAGGAGGATGCCGAGGATGCTCTTGGCGTCGACCTCCTCGCCGTCCTTGCTGACCGTCACCCGGCTCTGGAAGCCTCCGGCCGTGTGCACCAGCTTGGCCGCCGCCCGCGCGTGCAGGCCCAGGCGGTTCACGATCTCCGTCTCAGATTCGATCATCGCTTCGGGTCCGTGTGCACCGGCGTTGGTTCCGTAGTCTCCCATTTGCGGTTCTGGACGAGGTCTCCGGCCAGACAGACGCTCTTCTGCGCCTTGATCTGCAGCCAGCGGGCGAGGTCCGACACGCTCCCCTCCTCCGCCCCGGTCTGACAGGCCAGCCGCAGCACCATCGGCAGGTTCACGCCCGTCAGGACCTCGACCTTTCCCGCCTGGAAGAAAGTCATCGCAATATTACAAGGAGTTCCGCCGTACATGTCGGTCAGGATCAGAACTCCCTGCCCTTGATCAAGCCTCTCCAGGGCCGCCGCCACCTGGGCGCGCGCCTCGTCGAAGCCGTCGCTCCAGTTGAGGGAGAGGGCCTCGAAGCCGGAGAGCCGCCCGGAGATGACGCTCGCCGCCTGCAGAAGCTCGCGGGCGAGGCCCCCATGCGTCAGAATCAGTTTGCCGATCATCGTTTGCTTTACCCGGCGTCAAGAAAGACGCCAAGTCTCGTAACCGGTCCCATCCCCCGGTGATTTCCAGGCTTACCTGGCAATATCACCTGGCGATATTCACCTGGCGATATCGCGGTGGATCAGCCTCGCCGGCCAGCCTCGCTCGTCCAGGGCACCCTTCAGCCGCTCGCAGATCGCCACCGACCGGTGCCGCCCTCCCGTGCAGCCGATCGCCACCGACAGGTAGCTCCGGTTCTCCCGGCGGTAGCGCGGCAACAGGTAGATCAGCAGGTCCGTCAGGCGCTGGATCAATTCCTCGAAGTCCGGCTGCTGCTCCAGGTACGTCATGACCTCGTCGTTCTGCCCCGTCTTCTCCCGCAGACCCGGCACGAAGTGCGGGTTGGGCAGGAAACGCACGTCGAACAGCAGGTCGGTCCCGTAGGGTATCCCGTATTTGAACCCGAAGCTTACCAGGGAAACGACCATTCCCGGCTCCTCGCCGGGGTGAGTGGCGAACTCGCGGTAGACCTGGCTGCGGATCTCGTGGATCGACCACTGGCTGGTGTCGAACACCATGTCGGCCTTGGCCCGCAGCTCGGCGAGGAGGTCCCGCTCCCGCTGGATGCCCTCGATGACCGGGCGGTCGGGGGCCAGCGGATGGGGGCGGCGGGTCTCCGAGAACCGGCGGACCAGGACCTCGTCCGAGCATTCGAGGAACAGCAGCGTCGGCTCGATCCGCTGGCGGTCGATCTCCGCGAACAGGCGCGGAAACTCGTCGGCGAACCCGGGCGCCCGCACGTCGGTGACCACGGCGATGCGGTCGTGCCCCCGCACCAGGTCCAGCGGGTTGTCCAGGAAGGTGCGCAGCAGCGGCAGGGGAAGGTTGTCGACCGTGTAGTACGAGAGGTCCTCGAAGCACTTGGCGACGACGCTCTTCCCCGAGCCCGAGAGGCCCGTGATGATGACGAGCCTGGCCCTAGCGGGCGGAGCCTTTTCGGTTTCGCTCAAGCTGGGCCTCGAGTTTGCGCGCGAACTCCCGGGCGGAGTGATGCCCCTGGAGCTTCAGGACGTGATTGCGGGCCGCAATCTCCACCAGGATGCTGATGTTGCGCCCCAGGGCCACCGGCATACGGATGTAGGGACAGGGGGTCTCCAGGATGTTGAACAGGGTCTCGTCGAGGCCGAGCCGGTCGTAGACGCGGCCGTCCTGCCAGTGCTCCAGCTCGATCACCAGGTCGATGGTGGTCCGCTCACGCACCGAGGCGAGGCCGAACAGGTCCTGGACGTTGATGATTCCAATCCCCCGCAACTCCATATGGTGCCGCAAAGGCCCTTCGCTGTAGCCCACCAGCTCGCCGTTGGGGTAGCGCTTGATCTGCACCTTGTCGTCCGCCACCAGGCTGTGGCCGCGGGTGATCAGGTCGAGGGCCGACTCGCTCTTCCCCACCCCGCTCTGGCCGATCAGCAGCACACCCAGACCATAGATCTCCAGCAGCACGCCGTGCATCGAGGTCGAGGGGACCAGATGGTCCTCCAGGAAGTAGCTGATGCCTTTGATGACGGTGGACGACAGCGCCGGCGACGAGAGCACGGGGACCTCGCGGTTCTGGCAGAGGGCCAGGAACCCCGGCAGCGGCGGCAGCCCCTTGGTGATGACGAAGACCGGCACCGGCAGGCTGGTGATGCGGTCCAGGCGCTCGTGGCGCTCGGCGTCGTCCAGGGTCTTCAGGTACTCGCTCTCGCTCTCGCCGATGATCTGGACGCGGCCGGGCTTGATGTAGGCGTAGTAGCCGGCGAAGGCGAGCCCCGGCTTCTGCACCCGCGGGTGAGTGATGGGGTTGTCGAGGTGCGACTCCCCCGAGAGGACGCTCAGGTGGAGGTAGTCCAGCTCCTCCCCCAGGAGCTCCGCCACCCGGACCGCCGCCTCGGGCTGTATTTCCTCGGTCATGCTCCCTCCTCCCGCCGCAGGAAGTCGTAGACCTCCTGGGGATCGTGCAGGGCGAGGATCTTCTCCGCGTGCCGGTCGGCCTTGACCCAGCGCGAGATCGCCGCCAGGACCTGGAGGTGCTCGGCCGGCGACTCGCTGGGCGAGATCACCAGGAAGAAGACCTTCACCGGCTGCCGGTCGGCGGCCTCGAAGTCCACTCCGGCGGGCACCATCCCGATCGCCACCACTCCCTGCCGCAGCCCCTTGAGCTTGCAGTGCGGGATGGCGATGCCGGAGCCCACCCCGGTGGAGCCGAGCTGCTCGCGCTCCCAGAGCTTCTGATAGAGCTCCGCGGCGTCGCCGACCAGCCCCTGGGTGGCGACGCGATCCGCGAAGGCGCGGAGCACTCCAGGACGGTCCGTGGCGGGCAGATCGGGGAAGATCAGCTCCGGCCGAGTCAACGACCCCAGGCGCACTTCACAGCTCGGGGGCGATCAGCCCGTAGTGTTGGTCCTTGCGCTTGTAGAGGACGCTCAGGCGGTCGTTGGAGGCGTCGCGGAAGACCACGAAGCCGTTCTCGGCCACGTCCAGCTCCAGGGCCGCCTCGTCGAGGGTCATGGGCTTGATGGGAAGGTGGCTGGTCTCGATGATCCGCGGCGCGCCTCCCTGCCCCACGCTCCCCTGCTCCAGAACCTCGACCGGCCAGTGACTGCCGCGCTCGGCCCGCCGCCGTTTGTCCACGTGCTTCTGGTGGGCCCGGCGCGCCTGCTCCTCCAGGGTGTCCGCCACCAGGTTGATGACGTCCTGGAACGTGCCCTCGCTCGCCTGGTGGGCCTGCAACATGCCGTGGCGGTGAGCGACGTGGACATCCACGGCATGGCGGTTGTGCTTCTCGGCCGAGAGGGTGACGCGGGCCTCCGCCGGCTCGTCCAGGAACTTCTCCAGCTTGCCGAGCTTCTGCTCCAACAACTCGCGGAGGCGATCCTCCACCTGCACGTTGCGGCCGACGATCTCGATGTTCATCGCTCTCCTCCTCCCTCGCTCAAAAGATCTGCTTGCGGTCGGTCGAGGAAGGGATGCTCAGCTCGTCCCGGTACTTCGCCACCGTACGCCGGGCGATCTGGATCCCTTCGCGGTTGAGGATCCGCATCAGCTCGCTGTCGGAGAGAGGCCGTTTCGGATCCTCGGCCTGGATGAGCTGCTCGATCTTGCGCTTGACCGTCAGGGAAGAGATGTTGTCGCCGTACTCGCGATCGATGCCGCTGTGGAAGAAGAACTTCATCGGGAACAGGCCGCGGTGGGTGTGGATGTACTTGTTCGACACCACGCGGCTGACCGTCGACTCGTGCATGCCGATGTCTTCGGCCACGTCCCGCAGCACCATGGGCCGCAATTGCTCGATCCCCTTGTCCAGGAACTCGCGCTGCTGGCGGACGATGGACGCCGCCACCTTGTAGATCGTGCGCTGGCGCTGGTCCAGGCTCTTGATCAGCCATACCGCCGAGCGGATCTTGTCCTTGATGAACTGTTGCGCCTCGTTCTGCCGCCCCTCGCTGCGCATGGTCTGCAGCATCCGGCGGTAGGCGCGGCTGACGCGCAGGCGGGGCAGCCCGTCGTCGTTGAGCTGGATCACGTATTCGTCGCCGACGCGGCGGACGAAGACGTCCGGCTCGATGTAGTGCGGCCGCTCGGTGCTGAAGCGGCGGCCGGGGTGGGTCTCCAGCGTGCGGATCAGCTCCACCGCCGGCTCGAGAGTCGAGAGCTCCACGTCGAGCTTCTTGGCCACGGCCGGGAACTGCCGCCGCAGGAAGAGGTCCCAGGCCTCCAGGACCACCTTGCGGGCAAGGTGGTCCAGCTCCACCTCCTTGATGTCCATCTGGAGCAGGAGGCTCTCGCGCAGGTCGGCGCAGGCGATGCCCGGCGGGTCGAGAGAGCGGACGATGGCCAGCGCCTCCTCGACCTCTTCCAGGGTGTACTCGCGCCCCTCGTCCTGCCCCATGTCCCGGATCTCCTCCGGGGTGGCGACCAGGAAGCCGTCGGGGTTCAGGTTGCCGATGATCAGCTCGGCGATCTCGCGCTGGCGGGGGATGATCTCCGCCATGTGGAGCTGCCACAGCAGGTGATCGTAGAGGTCCGGCTCGCGGGTCAGGCTGTTCTCGATGGGAGGCTCTTCCCGCTCCTCCATCATCGACATGGTGCCCTGGCCCTCCCAGTAGTCGCCGAAGTAGGCGTCGAGGTCGATGTTCTCCATCGACTGGGTGTGGTCCAGGCCCTCGCCGTTGGGCGGCGCCTCCAGGAGCTCCCGCTGCTCGCGCTCCCTCTCCACCTCCTCGCGCGGGGCCTCCTCCTCGCTGATCTCCGACGACTCTTCGAGAACCGGGTTCTCCACCAGCTCCTGGGTGAGGAGCGTTTCGAGCTCCATGCGGGTCATCTGTAGAAGCTTGATCGCCTGCTGGAGAGACGGCGTCATCACCAGCTTCTGCGCCAGCTTCAGGGAAAGTTTTTGCTCTAACGCCATTCAGGAACCAGCCTAGAGACTGAAGTCTTCTCCGAGATAGATCTTCCGGACCTGTGGATCCGTGGAAAGCTCCAGCGGAGTGCCGGAGCGCAGGATTTCACCGTTGTTGATGATATAGGCCCGGTCGGTTATTTTCAATGTTTCCCGCACGTTATGGTCTGTGATCAGGATGCCGATCCCCATCGACTTCAAGTGCTTCACGATCCCCTGGATGTCCAGCACCGCGATGGGGTCGATCCCGGCGAACGGTTCGTCGAGAAGGATATACCACGGGTTGATGACCAGCGCCCGGGCGATCTCGACCCGCCGCCGCTCGCCGCCCGAGAGCAGCGCCCCCTTGGTTTTGCGGACCTTGACCAGACCGAGGTCGGCGATGAGCTGGTCGATGCGCCGCTCCTGCTCCGCGTGGGCGAGGTCCAGGGTCTCGAAGATGGCCCGCAGGTTGTCCTCCACCGACATGCGGCGGAAGACCGAGGGCTCCTGCGGCAGGTAGCTGATGCCGCGCTGCGCCCGCAGGTACATGGGCAGCTCGGTGATGTCCTCGTCGCCCAGCGAGACGGTGCCGGAGTCCGGCGGCGTCAGCCCCACCACCATGTAGAAGGTGGTGGTCTTGCCCGCGCCGTTGGGGCCCAGCAGGCCCACGATCTCGCCGGGGCCGACGTCGATCGAGACGTCCTGCACCACGGTGCGGCCGCGGTAGATCTTGCGAAGATTGGAGGTGGAGAGCTTCCGGTTCTCCGTCATTGGCCTTCGTTCCCCCCCGTCCCACCTGGGGCCGCCGGCGTGCCGTTGGGCGCCGCCGCCGGGGCCGCCTCGTCCTTGCCCTTGACCTCCACCCGTCCGTCCTCCATGAAGTAGACGACCCGCCGTCCGCGCACCACGTTGCCGTCCTTGTCGCGCATGACCACGGGCTCGCCGAAGATGTCCACCTGCCGCTGGCCTACCTCGTAGACGGCGCGCTGGCCTTCCACCCGGCGCCCCGCCCTGGGATCGTTGAGCTTGGTGTCGCCGGCGCAGGTCATGCGCTCGGCCTGGCGCTCCTCTTCGCCCAGCTCCACTTCCAGCCGCTGGCAGGTCAGTGTGCGTCCCTCCTGGTCCACCCGCACGTTGCCGGTGTAGACCAGCACGCCTTTCTGGTTGAGGAAATTCATCTCGTTGGAGACCACCTGGATCGGCCCCTTCTGCCCGCCGCCGGTCTCCCCTTCCTTGCGGGCGGCGGCCTTGGCCTGCTGCTCCGGGGTGGGGAACCAGAGGGTCTTGACGCCGCCGGTGGCGACCAGTTGGTCGGCCTCGCGGTCTCCCCGCAGCTCCGGCGCCAGCAGCAGGTTCTCCCCCTGCCAGGCGCGGACGTCGCCGCGGAACAGGAACGACGAGGGCACCTGCCGCCAGAAGGCCTCCTGGGATTCTACGTGCACCGGCCCCTTGTCCCGCGAGAGCGGGGTACCGGCCATGGCCGTTTCCTCGACCTGGGTCAGCAGCGCGCGCACGCCGCCTCGCGCGGTCACGATGCGGGTGTCCGTGTTGTAGACCACCCGCGGCGCCTCGACCCGGCCGCGGTCGCTGTTCACCACCACGGGAGCGCCGAAGAACTCGCCTCTCCCCTCGTCCATGTCCAGGGTCACGCGGTTGCCGGTGGCGGTGACCTGGCCGTCCTTGTAGACGACAGCCTGGTTCAGCTCCATGCTGGTGACCTGCCCGTCCGGGGAGAAGCCCGCCACACCCCGCTGGCCGTTGGCCTGGCGGATCGCCGTGCGGCCTTCCACCTTCGAGGTCTCGCGGATCTCGACGCCGCCGAACCCCTCGGCCGAGCTGAGCACCCCCTCGGAGAGAATGCCTTCGATGCGGCGGGCGGTCAGCGTGCGCACCACACCCGGTCCCACGGCCTCGATCGCGGCCTTGCCCCCGCCCTCCTTGGGTCCCTCCAGCTCTACGCGGCGAACCTGGTTCCCCCGCGGCTTGAGCAGGACGGCGAGGTCCTTGCCCCGGAAGCGGACCGTGGTCGGCTGCGGCGCCTCCCCCGTCGGCTGCACGGTGGAATGGGTCTCGCCATTGATGTCCCAGAACGCGTGCACGAAAGTCAGTGCGCTCTCGTCGTCCGAGAGGTTGCCGAAGATGCGCCGGGCGCTCAGGCGGTCCCGGCCGCGCCGCAGGTTGGCCCCGCCCTCGACGCGCAGCCAGCGCTTCACGCGGTCGTAGACCAGCCGCTGGGAGGTCATGGCGACCGGCGGCTCCACGCCCGGCACGCTGTTGACCCGCGTTCCGCCCTGCAGCACGTACAGCTCGTCGCGGATGTCGACCTGCATGCGGCCGGCGTGGATGACGTAGCGGGCGGCGTAGCGGATCTCCACCGGGCCGCGGCTCGCCACCACGTTGCCCTTCTTCAGCAGGTCGAGCCGGGCGGTGCGCAGCTCCAGGTTCCCCGGCCCCCTGAGCAGCACGTTGCCCTGGAGCTGCCCCTGGTTGGAGTTGCGGTTGAACGCCGCCCGCTTGCTCTCGACGTGGAACTCGCGGCCCTTCTTGTCATAGAGGGTCAGGGCCACGCCTTCCAGGAAGAGGGTCTCCTCGCGGTCCGCTTTGATGCTGTCCCCCCGGATGCGGAAGATCGGCCGCTCGCCCTCGGTGAAGGTGTAGTCGAAGTCCTCGCCGATCAGCGTCATGCCCTTGCCGGCCTTGGTGCCGCGGTCGTCGCCCGCGGGCTCCCGCCGCTGGCCGGCGCGGCCGAACAGGAACAGGCCCGCCACCCCCAGCACGGTGAGGATGAACGCCGCCAGCAGCAGCTTGCGGAGGAGGGCGAGGGGCGATCGGGCTTTGCGGACCATGGACCGTTGATTCTATGTTTGTTTCAATCCACGCCGGCCGCGGCGGGCCGGCAATCCACCAGGCGCAGGACGGGGCCGCCGCGGTAGGAGTCGTTCTCGACGCAGGCCAGGACCTCGAAGAGTCCGGCCAGGCTTTCCGCGCGCTCCTGCCAGCGCCATCCCACCAGATCCACCGCCGCGCCGTCCTCGCCCCGCGCCCGGGCCGAGAGATGGCCGTTGCCGAAGGGACGCGGCGCGCCGTCGAGCCGCAACGGGCCGGTGCGCACCAGCGGGCGCGGATTGCCCTGGCCGAACGGCTCCAGGGCGGCCAGTTGCGCCAGCAGCCCGTGCGAGATCTCCCGCGCCTTCAGGTGCAGCTCGTACTCGATCCTGCGGGCCAGCACCTCCGGAGGCCACGCGGCGCCCGCCTCCTCCCACTCCCGCCGCAGCTCCTCCAAGCGCTCCACCGCGATCGTAAGCCCAACCGCCTGCGAATGGCCGCCGAACCGCTCCATGCGCTCGTTCCAGGCCGACAGGAAGGAATGCAGCTCGATCCCCGGGATGCTCCGCCCGGACCCCGTGGCCGTTTCCCCGTCCACCGCCAGCAGCACCACGGGCCGGTGGAGGTCCTTGGCGATGCGGCCGGCGGCAATCCCCACCACTCCCTTGTGCCAGGACCCGCTCCAGGCCACCAGGATCGGCGGCAGGGGCGAGCGCGCCGCGAACTGGCGCGTCGCCTCCTCCACCACATGGCTCTCCGTGGTCTGCCTTTCGCGGTTCAAGGTATCCAATTCCGCCGCCAGCTCCGCCGCCCTGCGAGGGTCCCGACTCATCAGCAATTCCAATGCCCGATCGGGATCATGGAGCCGTCCCGCCGCGTTGATGCGCGGGCCGATGCGGAAACCCACGTCCGCCGCTGTATACGGAGGCTTCATGCCCGACTGTTGAATCAGGGCCTTCAAGCCCTGCGACCGCGCCTCCTGCAGGGCCTCCAGCCCGAGCGCCGCGATCACCCGGTTCTCCCCGCGCAGGGGCACCAGGTCCGCGATGGTCCCCAGGCAGGCGATGCGCAGCAGCGCCGTGGGATCCACCGGCTTGCCGCACCGCTCCGCGAAGGCCAGCGAGAGCTTGAGGGCCAGCCCCGCCGCCGCCAGGTCGCGGAACGGATAGCCGCATCCGGGCCTGGCGCGGGTTGATGTGCAGCGCCGCCGCCGGCAGCTCGCATCCCGGCAGGTGGTGGTCCGTCACGATCACGCCGATCCCCGCCGTCAGCGCCCCCTCCACCGCCGTGGCCGAGGAGCTGCCGCAGTCGGCGGTGACGATCAGCCCGCAGCCGGCCTCGCGGGCCTTCTCCACATGCACGGGCTGGAAGCCGTAGCCCTCGCGCAGGCGGTGCGGCAGGATGGCCTGAGCTTCCACGCCGCAGGACTTGAACACCGCCAGGAGCTGCGCCGTGGCCGAGATGCCGTCCACGTCGTAATCGCCGACGATCGCCACCCGCTCGCCGCGCTCGCGGGCCGCCAGCAGCCGGACCACCGATTCCTCCATGCCGGCCAGCAGGTAGGGATCGTGGAGCTGGTCCAGGGAAGGCCGCAGGAAGTCGTTGGCGCCCTGTGGATCGGACACCCCCCGTCGCGCCAGGAGGACGGCGAGCCAGGACGGCAGGCCGCCTTCCCGCTCGAGGCCGGCCGCGGCCTCGGGCACGGGAGCCGCCACCCACTCCACCGGGGCGGCCAGGTCAACCCTCGTCGTGCGCGCCGAGAGACCGGAACTTCTGGTACCGGCGGGCGATCAGCTCTTTGGGATTGAGGCGCTCGAGCTCGCGCAGGGCACCTTCGATAGCGTCTCCCACCCGCCGGCAGGTGAGCGCCGGATCGGTGTGGGCACCGCCCGGGGGCTCGGGGATGATCTCGTCCACCACGCCCAGAGCCAGCAGGTCGGGCGCGGTCATCCGCATGGCCTCGGCGGCCTCGGCCTTCTTCTCCTGGTCCTTCCAGAGGATGGCAGCGCAGCCTTCGGGGGAGATCACCGAGTAGGTGCCGTACTCCAGGATGAACACCCGGTCCCCCACACCCAGAGCCAGCGCGCCGCCGCTCCCTCCCTCGCCGGTGACGGTGACCACGATCGGCGTCTCGAGCTCGGCCATCTCCAGGAGGTTGCGGGCGATGGCCTCGGCCTGGCCGCGCTCCTCGGCGTCGAGGCCCGGGTAGGCGCCGGCGGTGTCGATGAAGGTGAGGATGGGCAGGCCGAACTTCTCAGCCATCTTCATGATTCGGAGCGCCTTGCGGTACCCCTCGGGGCGCGGCTGGCCGAAGTTGCGGTGGATGCGTTCCTTGGTGTCGCGCCCCTTCTCGTGCCCGATCACGGCCACGCTGCGTCCCCGGAACATGGCGAGGCCGGCGACGATCGCCTGGTCGTCCGCGAACCCGCGGTCGCCGTGCAGCTCGACCCAGTCGGTCATTAGAAACTCGACGTAGTCGAGGGTATACGGGCGGTCCTGGTGACGGGCCGTCAGGACCTTCTGCCAGCGGGAGAGGTTGCCGTAGATCTCGGCGGTGCTCTTGCGGAGCGTGTTGCGGAGACGCTCGATCTCCTTCTCCTGCCCGCTCCCTACCGGGAAGCCTTCCAGCTCCTCGATGCGGCGCCGCAGCTCGATCAGCGGTTCCTCAAATGTGGGGTCGGTCTCGGCCATCGCGCCGGAAAGTAGCAAAGCGGGGGGCGGAGGTCAAACTTGAGGAAACACCTGAAAGGTAATGCTTGAAGGGTAGTCGGCGCGCCGACAGGGGGTACGTCTCCATCCGCAGCCGCCACCACCAACGAACCGGAAGGGCAACACCCGGTAGAGATGGGATGAGAAGGCCACCCTCCCTGGTGCGCAGTGCCGTAAAATGGCCCGCAAACTGGATACAAAGCGCGCTAAGGCGCAAGGAGGGCAGGGTGGCCGTGGAGAATAATACCAGAGTGGAGGTACAGGCAGTGGTGGGAGTGGATCTCGGGGACCGTTCGAGTCAGATCTGTCGCCTGGATCGAGAAACGGGAGCAATCCTGGAGGAGAAGCGTCTGTCGACCACCTCGGCGAGTTTTCAGCGCTACTTCGAAGGGGGGATTGCGTGTTTGGTGATCGTGGAAAGCGGCACGCATACGCCGTGGGTGCGGCGGTTGCTGGAGTCGTTGGGTCATCAGGTGATCGTCGCCAATGCCAGCAAGGTGCGGGCAATCTCGGCGAGCGTGCGCAAGACCGACGAGCGGGATGCCCGGTGCCTGGCCCAGTTGGGGCGAGTGGACCCAGAGTTGCTCAGTCCCGTGCACACGCGTAGCGAGGAGGCGCAGCAGGCCTTGGCGGTGGTGCGCTCTCGGGAAGGCTTGGTCAAAGCCCGGACGATGCTGATCAATCAGGTGCGCGGGATGGTGAAGTCGTTCGGCGCTCGATTGCCAGCCTGCTCGACGAAGAGCTTCGCTCGGAAGATCTCAGAGGCCTTGCCGAAGGAACTGAAGGCTGCGCTGGAGCCGCTGATGGAGGTGATTGCCGACGTCAGCGAGCGGATCCGGGGCTTCGAGCAAGATATTGAGGCTTGGGCGCAGCGCTGGCCCGTGACGCAGCGCTTGCGGCAGATCAAGGGAGTTGGGGCGCTGACCGCTTTGGTGTTCGTCTTGACGCTGGACGATCCCCATCGCTTCGCGCGCTCGCGCTCCGTGGGGGCCTACCTGGGACTGGTGCCGGCGAGTCGAAGCTCGGGCAGCTCGACTCCACAGTTGCCGATCACCAAGCATGGCGACCGCCTGCTACGCCGGTTGTTGGTGCAGGCCGCGCATTACATCCTCGGTCCCTTCGGCCAGGACAGTGACCTGCGCAGCTTCGGATTGGAATTAGCGCGTCGGGGGGGAGGCAAGAACGGCAAGAAACGAGCGGTGGTGGCCGTGGCGCGGAAACTGGCCGTGTTGCTGCACCGACTCTGGGTCAGCGGTGAAGACTACGAGCCGCACCGCAAGTCGGCGGCGGCGTAAAAAAAGCTCAGGTAGGGAAAAGCTCCCAGGTGGGAGGTCGGAGAACGTAGGGAAATCAGGTGGATCGGAGCTCGAGTCAAACCCCCGTTGTCGGCGACTGCGATGTGGCGTCTTAGCCTCCAAGGCTGCCGTAGAGATAGCAGCGCCGCGGCGGTGGAACCCCATCATGCACCGAGTCCAACGAAGGACTCCTCGAGAGTGCGGATAGAAGACTCGGGGACAGACCGCAGCTCCGAAAGCCAGATAAGGATGGCCGCCAAGGCGGCCTTGACATTGGGAGCCTTCTCATAGAAGACGCCACAGACGATGTGGCAACACCTACCGAGGCCACCGCCGGCGTGGCGTCTCCTTCGAAGGGCACGCTGGGTCCCATCAGCAAGGCGGCTTGAACAGGCCCCATACTGTCTTCATTCAGTCGAGGCGAGGCAGGGTTCATGGGTTCCTGCCTTCCGGGGCGGTAGGCCCTTCGAGAGACGCCACGCCGTCTCCGTGGCCTCCGTGGCGGTGTCGTTGATCGACTGTGGACGTCTCTACAGGAACCACAACTTGGGATCGGCGGCAGCGACAAATAGCGTATCGTGGTCCCATGGCCGAGGAGGATCCCGAAGATCCCGATTGCTCCTACCCGTTCCACGATCCTGCCCGCCTGGGCTACCGCTTCGAGAAGAGGCGGGACGGCGAGCTCGAGTGGATTCCCCTGACGCCCGCGGACCTGCTCGATCCGCGGCCGGGTTGGGAGGCCTGTCAGGACTGGCCCCATGGCGATACGCTGGCCACTCTCTACAACAGGCTGAGGAGCCACTTCGAGGATCAGGACGCCCTGGTCATCTGCCGCATGAAGATGATCTGGCACATCCCGGGACTGCCGGAGCCGGCGCCGGACATCGCCATCATCCAAGGGGTTCGAGAGGTCGACCCGCACCAGTGGTACTTCGACATCGTGGAGACCGGACTCCTGCCGAGCCTCGTCATCGAGATCGCCACGATGCTCGACCCGGAAGTCCGCCGCCAGGACTATAAAGAGAAGAAGGACATCTACGAGCGGGTCGGGATTCCGGAGTACCTGGTCATCGCCCCCGCCTGCTATCTGACGGAGGACAAGCTCCTCTTGAACGGCTACCGTTTGGGGATCGACGGACGGTACTCTCCGATCGAGCCCGACTCCCGAGGGCGTCTCCAATTCAAGAAGGTGGGGCTCGACTTCGGAGTGGCGGAGGACGGGAGTACGCTGGAGGTATTTACTCCTACTCAGCGGTTGCTTAGTGCTTGGGAGTTGTATACCGAGGTTGCGCGGCTTCAGGCCGAGGTTGAGAGACTGAAGCACGAGCAAGGAAGGGCATAGAAACTCCTCTATTCGGGCTCGACCAGGTCGAAGAAGTGCACCTTCCCTCTCGAGTCTCCAGCAACCATGATTCTTCGTTCTACGTCGTAGGCCACAGCCCAGACTGGTGCATCCAGTGTCATCACTGAAATACCTTCTCCGGTCTTGAGGTCCCACACCCGAAGCGTTTCATCCTCCGAGCTAGAGACGGCACGATGACCATCCACCACTGATACAGAAAAGACCTTCCCCGTGTGTCCTTCGAGGACGTGGAGAGCCTGTCCGCTGTCGAGGTCCCAAACCCGCAGCGTCCCGTCGCTTGAGGCGGAGACGGCGCGACGGCCATCTACTACCGCCACTGAATAGACCCAACCAGTATGCCCTTCGAGAGTATGAAGGGCCTCTCTGCGATCAAGGTCCCACACCCGGAGCGTCTTGTCTTCTGAGACCGAGATGGCGCGACGACCGTCCACTACCAACACCGTAGTGACCCCGTGTGTATGCCCCTCAAGGGTATAAATGGGCTTCCCGCTGCCGAGGTCCCACACCCAAAGGGTACCGTCGGCCGAGGAGGAGATGACGCGACGGCTATCTACCACCGACACCGAAAGGACCCGCCCCTTGTGACCTTTGAGGATGTGGAGGGCCTGCCCGCTATCGAGGTCCCAAACCCGCAACGTCCCATCATCCGAAGCGGAGACGATGGTACAACCGTTCTCCATCACGGACACCGAATTGACCCAACCTGTGTGACCCTCAAGGGTATAAATGGGCTTCCCACTGTCAAGGTCCCACACCCGGAGCGTTTCATCCTCCGAGCTAGAGACGGCGCGATGACCATCCACCATTGATACAGAAAAGACCTTCCCCGTGTGTCCTTCGAGGATGTGCAGGGCCTGTCCGTTTTCGAGGCCCCACACCCGAAGAGTCGCGTCGACCGAAGAGGAGATTGCACGACCACCGTCCACTACCGACACCGATGCAACCGCAGCCGTGTGTCCTGCGAACACGTGAAGGTCCTCCCTATAATCGAGGTTCCACACCCGGAGCGTCATGTCGTCCGAAACGGAAATGGCGCGACAATCATCCACTGTCAACACCATAGTGACCTCGCGAGTGTGTCCTTCGTAGGTGTGGAGAACCTGTCCCCTGTCGAGATCCCATATTCGGAGCGTACCGTCGTTGGAGGCGGAAATGGCCCGGTGGCTGTCCACCACCGCTACCGAGCGAACCCCACCCGCGTGTCCTTGGAGGGTGTGGAGCGTCCGTCCGCTGTCGAGGTCCCATACTCGGAGTGTCCCGTCGGACGAGGCGGAAACGACACGACCACCATTCACCACCGACACAGAATTGACCCAATTAGTATGTCCTTCGAGAGTATAGCGGGTCAGTCCACTATTGAGGTCCCACACTCGGAGTGTCCCGTCAGAAGAGGCAGAAACGGCGCGATGATCGTCCACCACAGCCACTGAAAGGACCCAACCCGTATGTCCTTCGAGAATGTGGAGGGTCTGCCCGCTGTCGAGGTTCCACACCCGGAGTGTCCTGTCATTGGAGGCGGAGATGGCGCGACAACCATCCACCACCGATACCGAACGTACCTGAGCCGTATGTCCTTCGAGGGCGTGGAGGGTCCGTCCATTTTTGAGATCCCATACCCGAAGCGTTTTATCATCTGAGGCGGAGATGATGCGACCGTCCGCCACCGATACTGAACGCACTCGATCCATGTGTCCCTCAAGGATGTGGAGGGTCAGCCCGCTATCGAGGTCCCATATCCTAAGCGTCCCGTCATTCGAGGCGGAGACGGCGCGATGACTGTCTACCACCGACACCGATTTGACTGCTCCTGTATGTCCGTCGAGAGTACGGAGGGTCTGCCCGCTGTCCAGGTCCCACACCCGAAGTGTCCTGTCGTCTGAGGCGGAGATGGCACGACGACTATCTACTACCGACATCGAGAGAATCTCACTCGTATGGCCTTCAAGAGTTCGAATGAGAGCACCCGGAGGAGCCAGGCAGGTGCGCCTTGGACGCAACCAAGCAGTAGCTTGCTCCTCCTGTGCACCCTCAAGAAGGCCCCTGATACCTTCTCCTTTGATATCAGCTAGCCGTCCCCAAAGCTGATGAACCAGCTGGCTCTGCTCTCTGAAGAGAACATGGGCTGACAGACTGAGAGCCGCTTGCACCAGCCGAAGCTCCTCTTCTTCAGAAAAGCTCTCGTAGTCACCAATAAGGACGGTTACGTCTGTGGCCCTCATCTTGGCTTCGATGAAGGGAAAACGGAGCAGCAATTCCCGAAGCTCGTCTCGCCATCCTGCTTCCAGAAAATGGTAGGCCGAGTATCTCCAGAAGTACCCCTCTCCATGATCCACCTCCCACCAAGAACCACTAGGAGGCCGGAAGGATTCAAGAAGTTGCCTGTGGATTTCAGAGAGAGACTTTCCAGACTCCTCTACCAGCACCCTGCGAATTACGTCATGGAGCCGAATCGTCTCATGTAGGAGATCAAGATTTCGAAGCAGTGACAATTCAAAGAAACGGCGACAAATCTTCTGTATTGCGAATCCGTCGATTCCCCATAAGCGTTGAAGCACAGTTAGCGGGGCATTTACATCCTTAGGGAAAGCAGCCAGCTTGAAGTAGAGATCCTTCTCTTCCTCAGATAGCCTCTCAAGACTAACCAAGATTGCTTTAGAGACAGCCGCATTGCGGGATTCTTGATCATCCCGGTTAAAGGCCGTAAATCCCTGAGACTTCAGCGCCTTCTTAGTATTCATGAAAGCATCTGAAATATCCAAGCCGGTTCTCACCAGATCGCGCAGATATCGATTCACCAACCCTAAGAGTAATGGCCATTCGCCGAGATCAGCCGCAAAACTTTCGAATTCTTGATCTAATCCGTTCGGCAAGTCAGATCGGAGAATCTGGACTGCCTCCTGTGCAGCTATTGCATCAACGAGGATATTTCTCGAGTTTCTGGGTAGGGTTTGCAGATTACGGGTTGTAATCAGAAGGGCGGAGCCACTCTCTAGTCCCTGAAATGGAGTTACATCAGCGGGATTCCAGACATCGTCCACCACAAGAAGTACTCGCAGAGAGGCCAGTAGATTTCGAAGATGAGCTCCAGCATTGGTGGCATTCTCAAAAGCCGGAGGCTCTTCACCAGTCCAGAGGCGAATGGCCTCCAGGATTCCAGAAAGAGGTCCCTCCGGAGTAATGACTTCCTTCAATTTCACCCAGAGAATGCCATTCGGGAATCTTTCCCGGACTCGCTCGTCAAAGCATATCTGTTGAGCTAAGAATGTCTTTCCAAATCCTCCAGCTCCTTGGAGAGCCGTGGTGATTCCTACGGAGTTATGCTCTTTATTCCCAGACAGAAGCGCTTCGATGACCTTCTCGTATTCTTGACGAGGAACGTACCCCTCCGGTCTTTGGGCCATGCAGCGATAGGAGATGGATCGGAGTGGCTTAGAGGACTCTCCTCCTCCGCTCTTTAGAGATTCTCCTTTGATGCCTCTAACCAGTTCCTGAAAGGCCTCCTCGTCATCAAGGCCGCTCCGGAAATCCACCCAAGTAAGCCGACTTAGAAAGAGTGGTAGATCTTCTTCTCGCGGCAGAAAAGAGTCCGGGAGGAGTACTGGAATGACGCGGAGCATTTGTTTGCGGGCTCTCCTGTTGAGAGAGACACGGAGTTCCTCATTCTGCCAAGGACGTAATTCTCCAGGTCCAAGAAAGGCGGCGCAAGTCTGGCTTTCCTTGAGAGCCTCTTCCAGAGCTTCCTCCCAGGGTTCTCCAGGGATCAGGTGCCATTTGTCGAAGAACACCTTGATCCCGGCCGCCTCAAGCTGGTGGGCCAGCTTTTCGACTGCGGGCTTGTCTGCACTACTGTGGCTAAGGAAGACGTCGTAGCGTGAGTTCATCGTCTGCTCTGGGTTCTCTGGGAAACGTCACAAGTCTACCTCAAGTTCTGGACTCTCCTGGAGGGAAGCCGCTATTCCCCGCGTACTTGAGGCGAGTAGGCCGAGGAAGTTGACGATCCCCGGGGGAAGTCGCGCTTCCACGGAGAGCAGCTCCACGGTCCAGCGGGATTGCCCCGCTCCCTCCAGGGAAGTTGTCGCGGATTCCAGGGGAGCCAAGCTTTCCCGGGAGGATTACCTGGAAGTCTCGGAGATCATCGGCTTCCCTGGAAGGAAGCTCTCAGGGAACGGAGAGAAACGCGGCTTCTCTGGAGGGAAGTTGGAGAGCTCAACGGGGAAGCTGGTAAGCCTCGCTGAGCTTTTGGAGCTCCCTCCAGGGAAGCTCTACTTCTTCGCGGGATTGGCTGAAGTCCAGCAAGCCTTCTAAGGGGGAAAGGACTCAAAGGACAAAAAGGACATCTGGTTTGCCGTCCTTTGGGTCCTTTAGGTCGTTTGGGTCCTTTATGTCCTTTCTTACTCCGGCGGATCTCCTACAGAAGCTGCTGCGGATCCACATCCACTACCAGGTCATACCCCGGGCTCTTCGGCAGCACCGCCTTGACCAGGTTGTGCAGGGTGCGGGCGTCGGCGGAGCGGGCGAGGAGTTGGAAGCGCCACTGGCCGCGGAGACGCTCCAGGGGCGCGGGAGCCGGTCCGGTAATTCGGATTTGGCGTGAAAGAGGATTATCTCCGAGCGCCTTCGCCAAATCGGAGATCCCCTCCCGGGCCTTGTCGCGGTTCTTGTCCCTCACCAGGATCTGCACCATCCGCGTGTATGGCGGGTAATGGAAGACTCGCCGGAAGCGCATCTCTTCGCGGGCGAAGCCTTCGTCGTCCTGGCGGAGGGCGGCCTGGATGGCGTAGTGGTCCGGGTGCCAGGTCTGGATCACCACGCGGCCGGGACGCTCTCCCCTCCCCGCCCGGCCCGCCACCTGGACGAGCAGGTTGTAGGTGCGCTCCACGGCGCGGAAGTCCGGGAAGCTGAGGTAGGAGTCCGCGGCCAGGACGGCGGTCAGGGCCACGCCCGGAAAGTGATGCCCCTTCGAGACCATCTGGGTGCCGATCAACACCCGGATGTCCCCTCTCGCGAAGCGCTCCAGCAGGGCGGCGGGGCCACCGGGACGGCGGGCGGTGTCGCGGTCGAGGACGTCCACCGGCACGCCGGGGAAGAGCTCCTTGAAGTCCTCCTCCACCCTTTCGGTGCCGGCGCCGATCGGCTCCAGGGCCTCCTCCTGGCAGGTCGGACACTTCTGCGGGGCGCGGAGCATGGAGCCGCAGTAGTGGCAGACCAGCCGCTTCTCCCGTAGATGGTAGGTGCGCGGCAGGCCGCAGGCCTCGCAGCGCATGTCCTCGCCGCAGGCCCGGCAGAGCAGGATGGGCGCGTAGCCCCGGCGGTTGCGCAGGAGGATGACCTGGTCGCCGTCCGCCAGGGCCTGGGTGATCTCCAAGCGCAGGCGCTCGGAGAAGTGGACCTCCCCCGGCCGGCGCGAGACCCCCTCCTCCCGCAGGTCCACCAGGATCCCCTCCGGCAGGCTCCCCTGCCCCGCCCGCGCGGTCAGGGTCAGAAGCTCCAGTTTCCCCCGCTCGGCGTTGAGCCGGCTTTCGAGGCTGGGCGTGGCCGAGACCAGCAAGGCGGCGGCGCCGGCGTCCCGGGCGCGGACGAGCGCGAGGTCGCGGGCGTTGTAGCGGGGGTCGATCTCCTGCTTGTAGGAGCTGTCCTGCTCCTCGTCCACCACGATGAGGCCGAGGTCGGAGACGGGCGCGAAGAGGGCCGAGCGGGGGCCGAGGATCACCCGCGCCTCGCCGCGCCGGACCCGCTCCCACTCCTGGTGCCGCTCCCCCGTCCCCATCCCCGAATGGAGGATGGCGAGGTCTTCGCCGAAGCGCTGCTCGACGGCGCGGGCCAGGGCGGGGACCAGGGCGATCTCGGGCACCAGGAGGATGGCCGTGCGGTTGCGGGCCAGGGCCTCCTCCGCCGCCCGCAGGTAGACCTCGGTCTTGCCGGAGCCGGTCATGCCCTGGAGGAGCAGGGACCCGAACCGGCGGCTGTCGATCACGGAGACCAGCCGCTCCAGGGCGTGGGCCTGGTCCTCGCGGAGGACGATCTCGCTCCGCCGCTCCGGGACGCCCAGCATGTGGCGGTCCAGGGAGAGACGCTCGACCTGGGTGAACTGCCGGAGCACGCCCTTGCCCACCAGCCGGCGGACCACCGCCGTGCCGCACTCGACGGCCGCCGTGACCTCGCCCACGGTGGCGGGCCGGCCGACGGCGGCGAGGTATTCGATCACCGCCTTGCCCGCCGCCGACCGTCCGGCCGCGGCGAGATGGGTCCCCAGGTCCCCCGGCGCCAGCTCGACGGCGTTGACGTAGCGGGCCGAGCGCGACCGGTGGGCCTCGCTGCCGATCCGCCCGCCCTCGGCCAGGAAGGCCAGGACCTCGTCCAGGTCCGGCAGGCCGGCCCGGGACTGGAGCTCGGCCACGGAGATCCGCCCCACCTCGCGCAGCACCTCGAGGACGGCGGCCTCGGCGGGGCTCCGCGGAACGGACAAGGCGCCGGCGTCGGTGATCCAGACCTTGCGGTCCCCCCAGGGCGGCAGGTCGGCCGGGAGCATGGAGCGGAGGACCTCGCCCAGGGGGGCGATGTAGTACTCCGCCATGAAAGTCGCGAGCTCGAGGAGGTCCTCGGTGAACACCGGCTCGCGGTCGAGGACCTCGTCGAGCGGGCGGACGTTGACCCCCTCGGGCCGGCGGTCGTGAACCGCGACGATGACGCCGGTCAGCCGGCGGTTGCCCATCCGCACCCGGGCGCGCACCCCGGGTTTCGCCTGGAGGGCCCAGGCGGCTGGGACCTCGTACACGAGGGGTGGCAGGGGGACGGGGAGCGCGATGTCGGCGAGGAGGTTGTCCATCCAAAGAGAAGGAAGTAAGCGGGCCGGCGGGACGCCGGCGGTCCCAGGGGCGGCTACGCCTTCCCCCGGCACTCCTCCGAACAGAACACCCCTTCTCCCGCACCCTTCAGCGCCTTGGTCGAGGGCACATAGGTCCCGCAGACCTCGCAAGGCACCAGGGTCGCCGTCACCGCCGGCCGGGGCGGCGGGACGCGGCCCTTGGCGGGAGCGGCGCCGTTCGAGAGGACGCTCTTGAGACGGGAGGCGAAGTTGTCCACGGCCAGCCAGAGAGCCACCAGCAGCAGGACGAGGACAAAAAAGCGCATCCTAGGCTCCGGCACCGCCGCGGCTCTTGGCCACCGCCTCGGCCAGACGCGCCACGTTCGGGTTGCCCGGCTGCAGCTCCCGGAGCCTGGCCAGGCTCTGGTCGGCCTCGTCGAAGCGCTTCAGGTCGAACGCCAGGACCACCACCTCGTTGTAGTAGGACTGCCAGTGCCGGGGATCGATCTCCTGCGCCTTGTCGAACAGCGCCAGCGCCTGGTCGTACTGCCGGCTCTCCCGGAGAGAGATCCCGAGGTCGGTCATGACGTTGGGATCCCCGGGCCGGATCTCCAGGTAGCGGGCGTAGAGTTCCTGCGCCCGCGTCCAGTTCTGGATGTCGAAGTTGAGGTCGGCCAGACGGCGGATCACGTCGGCGTCGTCGGGGTTCTGCTGCAGGGCGGCCTGGAGCTGCTGGACCTCGGCCGCGGCCGGGCCGTTCGCGGCCGCCGGACCCGCCGCGGGGGCTCCCGGGGGCGCCTCGCCCTCCATGGGAGCGCCGCCCTGGTTGGGGCTGGTCACGATCTGGGCCCGCAGCTCCGGCGTCAGACGGGGGGGCTGGCGGGCCACCATGACCTCGTGCAGCATGTAGCCCCCGATGAAGCCCAGCAGGATGCCGACGAAAGAGAAGATGAAGTTGTCTTTGGTCACTTAAGGATTGCCTTCCCGGACGGCGGTCCAGTTCCCACGCGTGGGCTGGCCGGTCACGAGCTCGTTGGATTGCCAGAAACCGGAGATCTGATCCGCGCCGACGATCCCCTCCCAGACGCTGTCGAGGCCGCCTTGGGAGTCGATGCGTTCCAGCCGCAGATTGCCTCCGGAGTAGGTGCCGCGGAAGGAGCCCGGCGTGGACCCTTCCACTTGATAGGTGCCGCTGACCACGGTCCCGTTCAACCGCAGATCGAACACCGCCGGGCGGTTCTGCGGCAGGATGGTCACCCGCCAGCGGCCGGTGACCGGATCGAGCCGGCGCGCCCCTCCCCCGGCTTCCTCGGCTTCGAGGAGGCCGATGCGCCGCAGGCGTTCCTGCAGGCGCTCGAGGTGGCTGTTCAGCTTCGCCTCGGCCGTGCGCGCGGCCTCGCGGGCGGCGGACAGCTCGTCGTGCAGGAGCTCCAGCCCCCCCAGCGAGAGGGAGTCCCCGGCCATGGTCTCGTCGAGGGTCTCGAGGACCGCGTTCACCCGCTCCCGGGCCCGCCGCTCCCGCTCGCGGATCTCGTTGAAGGTGACGAGGTCCAGGGAGAGCAGCCGCCGCTCCAGCCGGAGCTCGATCTGGATCTGGGCCCGCCCGTCCGCCGGGGCGGCGGCATCATCCTGCGCCCACGCCGCCAGCGGCAGGAGCGCCAGCAGGAGGAAGATCCACGAGAGGGTCGCTCGGCTCATCGGAAGGATTCTAGCAGGGGACCGGCAAAACGAAGGCCGCTCCGAAGAGCGGCCTTCGACAACCCCGCGGGGGTAGCAAAACGCTAGCTCGCGACCTTGGCCCGCTGACGCTTCTCCAGGCTGGAGTTCAGCGACCGCTCGACCAGTTCCTCGGCTTCGCGCTCGGCGATGCTCTTGACGTGCGCGACCTCGCTGACGATGAAGTACTTCGCACGCTCGTACATCTTCTTCTCGCGGAAGGACAGGCTCTTGCGCTGGGAGACGAGGCGCAGGTTCTTCAGCACCTCGGCCACGTCGGTGAGCCGGCCGGTCTTCATCTTGTCGAGGTTCTGCTTGTAGCGCCCCTTCCAATCCTTGTAGGTGTCGATGTTGCCGTCCTCGAGAATCTCGAAGAGGGCCCGGACCTCACGGGTGGCGCACAGCGGGCGCAGGCCCACCAGCTCGAGGTTCGACTTGGGCACCATGACCTTGGAGTTGTTGGCTAGGAGGCGAAGATGAAAGTAGAGCTGCTCCACCCCGTCGATGTGGCCCGGCTCGATCTTTTCGACCAGGCTGACGCCGTGGTTGGGGTAAACCACTTTCTGACCGACTTTAAATGTCACGTCGTGAACCCCCTTGGATGAGGCAAATAAATGGGAGTGGCGGTAAGTAAGTCGCTGAGGGACTTCCGCTTACGGAGCTTGTTATACACCGGAACAAGCTCGCTCGTCAACTCCGTTCTTGAAAAAGGTGCTGTGACGGCGGTGTGACAGACATGGAAAGTAGATATTCGAATTTATCGATACATGGACTTGGGGGAGAGTGCCGGAAGTGGGAGTCGAACCCACACGCCCGCAGGGGGCGGCGGATTTTGAGTCCGCTGCGTCTGCCATTCCGCCATTCCGGCGCGGAGGAGAGGGAATGGTAGGGGGCGAGGGGCCGGGTGTCAACCGGGACCCGAACCCTCACCCCCGGCCCCTCTCCCGACCCCTCTCTCCCTCCCTCACCGGGAGAGGGGAGAAAGAAGGGACCCAAAGGACAACAAGGACAACAGGGACTGTATTTTCTTCGTCCTTGGTGTCCCTGGTGTCCTTGCTGTCCTTTCCTGCTGTTCTCCCTCCTCTCCCGGTGTGGGTGGGAGGGAGGGGTCGGGAGAGGAGGGCCGGGGAGGTGAGGGCCCTACCCTACTCGTACCGCAACGCGTCGATCGGATCCAGCCGCGAGGCTTTGGCCGCCGGGTAGATCCCGAAGAAGATCCCAACCATGGCCGAGAAGCCGAAGGCGAGGGCCACCGCCCACAGCGGGACGTAGGCCGGCGGGAAGTTGGGGATCAGGTTGGCCACCAGGGCGCCCAGGCCGTAGCCGAGGGCGAGGCCGATGGCGCCGCCCACCAGCGACAGGGTGACCGCCTCGATCAGGAACTGCACCAGCACGTCCTGCCGGCGCGCCCCCACCGCCTTGCGCACGCCGATCTCCCGCGTGCGCTCGGTCACCGAGACCAGCATGATGTTCATGATGCCGATGCCGCCCACCAGCAGGGCGATCCCCACCACCCCGCCGACGACCGCCGTGACGCTGCCCAGGATGGTGCCCACCGTCTCCAGGATCTCGTCCTGGGTCTGGATGTCGAAGTCGTCCGGCTCGCCCGCGGGGATGCGGTGGCGCTGCCGCAACAGGCGGGTGATGCCGTCCTTGACCTGCTCCACCATCTCGGTGTTCTCGGCCTGCAGGCGGATCTGGATCTGGTCGCCGGCGTTGCGGCCGAACAGGGTCAGGGCCGAGTTGAAGGGGACGAACGCGATGTCGTCCATGTTCATCCCCAGGCTCTGCCCCTTGGACTCCATGATCCCGATGACCGTGGCCGGGTAGTTGTCGACGTAGATCTCCTTGCCCAAGGGGTCGGGCCCGAGGTCCAGCTCGTCGATGACGTCCTCGCCGATCACCACCACCTTGCGCCGGTTGTCGGCGTCGACCTGGGAGAAGAAGCGCCCGCGGTCGACCGTCTGGTTGGTGACGTCCTGCCAGTTCTCGTCGGCGCCGATGATGAAGCCGGGGGCGTGCTTGCGGTCCCGGTACTTGAGGGTGGAGCGGCCGAAGATCGAAGGGGCGAGCCGCTTGACCCCGGGTATGCGCTCCTCGATGGCCTGGGCGTCCTCGGCGGTGAGCTTGATCTGCCGCGCCACCATGCCGGGGAAGTCGCGGTCGGCCTTGGGCGAGATCACCATGAAGGTGGCCCCCACCCCCTGGAGCTGCTCGGTGATGGTGAACTGCAGGCCCTGGACGATCGAGACCACCGCGATGACGGCGGCGACGCCGATGATGATCCCGAGCGTGGTCAGGATCGAGCGCATCAGGTTGGCGCGCAGCGCCGAGAAGGCGATGCGGAAGTTCTCGACAAAGACCAAGGGCGTCTCTCCTTGCCTAGGAAACCGGCGCCGCGGCCAGGGCCCCCTGGGCGCGGGCGGTGGGCTGGTCGGAGATGATCTTGCCGTCGCGCAGGGTCACCCGCCGCCAGGCGTGCGCGGCGATGTCGGCCTCGTGGGTGACCAGGACCACCGTGTTGCCGGCCTGGTGCAGCTCGTCGAAGAGATTCATGATCTCCTCCGACGTGGCCGAGTCGAGGTTGCCGGTGGGCTCGTCGGCGAGCAGGATGGAGGGATCGTTGACCAGGGCGCGGGCGATGGCCACGCGCTGGCGCTGGCCGCCGGAGAGCTCGTTGGGCGCGTGGTGCATGCGCTGGCCCAGGCCCACCTTCTCCAGGGCCCTGCGCGCGCGGTCCCGCCGCTCGCTCCGCGAGAGGCCGGCGTAGATCAGCGGCAGCTCGACGTTGTGCAGGGCGTCGGTGCGCGCCAGCAGGTTGAAGGTCTGGAAGACGAAGCCGATCTCCTTGTTGCGGATGGCGGCGAGCTGGCTGTCGTCCAGCTCCTGCACGGCCGTGCCGTTGAGGACGTACGACCCCGCGGAGGGGGTGTCCAGGCAGCCCACCAGGTTCATCAGGGTCGACTTGCCGCTGCCCGAGGAGCCCATGATGGCCAGGTACTCCCCCCGCTCCACGGTCAGGTCGACGCCGTTCAAGGCGTGGACCTTCTCCGCTCCCATGTCATAGACCTTGCGGATGTCCCGCAGCTCGATCAGCCCCATCATTCCTCCTCGTCGTCGTCGTCGGATTCCCTGGAATCCTTCTTCTTCTCTTCTTCCGTCGGCTGGGTGACCTGGACCGTGTCGCCGTTCTTGAGGTCGCGCAGGATCCGGTAAGGCCCGGTGACCACCTGCTGGCCGGCCTTGACGCCGGAGGCCAGCTCGACGTGCGTCTCGTCCGAGAGGCCGGTCTCCACCGGCCGCTGGGCGGCCTTGCCGTTCTCGACGATGAAAACGACTTTGACCTCGCGGTCCTTCCCGGCGGCGGCCTTCTGGCCCTCGGCCGGCTCCCTCTCCACCACCGCCTGAATGGGCACGGCGAGCGCCTTTTCATGGGCGGCGGTCTTGATCTCGGCGCGGACCGACATCTTGGCCCGCAGCTCCGGCCCGGGCTCCTCGAGGAGGATCTTGACCTTGAAGAAGGTCACGTCCGGCTGCGCCGCGCGGTTGTAGCCCGAGTCGCCGATCTCCACCACCCGGCCGCGGTACTCCCGGCCGGGCAGGGCGTCGACCTTGAGGACCACCTCCTGTCCGACCTGTACGTTGACGATCTCCGTCTCGTCCACGTCCACCTCGGCCAGGATCTCCGCCATGTCGGCGACGGTGCCGATCACCGAGCCGGGGTTGTTCATGGTGCCGGAGACCACCACCTCCCCCTCTTTGGCGTTGAGGGCGATGACGCGGCCGGTCAGGGGGGAGTAGATGATGGTCTTCCGGAGGTCGTCCTGGGCCTGGGCGAGGCCGGCCTGCATCTGATGGACGGACTCCTTGGATTCCTCCAGCCGGAGCTGGGCGGAAGTCTCGGCGAGCTGGGCCGCCTCGAACTGCTCGCGGGAGGCGATCCCCTCGGTCTGCAACCGCCGGGCGCGCTCCAGCTTGAGGCGGGAGTCGGCCAGCGAGATCTCGGCCTGGCGGACGTTGGTGCGGGCGCTGGCGAGCTGCGCCGAGAACTGGTCCCGCTGGGCGATGAAGGCCTGCTGCTCCAGGCGCAGGAACGGCTGCCCGCGCCCGATCGAGTCCCCCTCTTCCACGTACAGCTCTTCGATCTTGCCGACGACGTGGGCCGAGATGTTGACCTGGATGCGCGGCTGCGAGCTCGCCGCTGGCCTTGACGACCTGCGACACGTCCCGCGCCGCCGCCGGCTCGGCGTACACCTTGACGCCCTTGTCGCCGTCGCCGGCGCGAACGCTGGCGAACACGATGGCCGCCAGCGCCAAGACGATGACGGCCGCGATGAGGAATTTCTTCAACGAAAGCTCCTTAGCGGAGGGCCGCCAGCCCGACGCGCACGCCGACGAAGACCAGCGTCACGATGATCACCGTCACCGCCACCGCCCGGGTCGACAGGCGCGTCGACGCCCGGTAGCCGATGATGGACAGCACCAGGCTCCAGATGGCGAAGAAGTCCACGCTGGCGTACAGGGCGGCCAGCCAGGCGGAGGCGTCCTCCGGGGCCAGGAAGGCCAGGTTCGATTTCAGGAAGCTGCCGGACTTGACGTCGTCGTACCCCAGGGAAGGCCGGCTCAGGATGACGGGCAGGCTCAGCAGCATGGAGACGACCACCGGCATGGAGGCGTGCAGGGAGGTCGCCAGGCTCGACTTGTAGCTGAATTCGCTCCCCTGCAGCTTGAACAGGATCCAGTAGATCAGCGCCCCGAGCAGGGAGAAGAACAGGACGGCGACCGGAGCCCCGACGCCCGAGATGATGGGGCCCGCCTTTTCCATCATCTCGATCTGGGACTCCAGCGCTTGCGCGGGCACGTCGCGCCCGCTGTCGCGCATGCTCTGGGTGATGACGTCGCGGTAGTCGGTCCGGGTTCCGGAGAAATAACCCAGGGCCGCGGAGACGAGCAACAGGACGGCCAGCGCCACCGCCCAGGTCGGACGCTCCGCGATGGCGCGGAACGTCTTCCCCGGTGAAACGAGAACACCGATCAACCTCCCGAAGCTCGAGTTTTCCATGGCCTACCTCTTGGGTTCCACGGTGGTGGAATCCGTGGTCCCGGAATTGGCCTCGAAGGGCGAGGCGCCCACGTCGAGCTTCTCGCCGGGCAACGGCTCGCGGCGGAGCCTGAACCGGCGGGACGCGTAATCGGTCTCCTCGGGATCGTCGATGGCGACGCCCTGCTGGTCCAGCAGCCGGCCGGTGACCCGGTAGTACTCCGTCAGGGCCGTGCGGTATTGGATGCGGGCCGTGACCTCGCGGCTGAGGGCCTGGGCGAGGTCCTCCTGGACCTCGGTGATCTGGAAGCTGGTGGCCATGCCGTTCTCGTAGCGCTTCTGCTGGGCTTCAAGGTTGCGCTCCTGGAACGTGCGCGAGGCGCGGGCGGCCTCGATCTGCTGGGCCGCCGTCTCCACGGCGCGGACGGCGCGGCGCACCTCGGTGGAGATGATCGACCGCTGGTCCTCGACCTGGGTGCGGAGGCGCTCCACGTCGAGGTTGGCGATGGCGCTCGCGGCGCGGGCCGAGCGGTTCTGGATCGGGTAGGCGAAGTTGAGCGACGCGCTCCAGAACGGGAAGTCGAGCCCGAAGAGCGACGAGTAGGCGCCGCCGACGCCGTTGAGGTCGAGGCCGTCGAAGTCGTACTCGATGACGAGGTCGAGGTCCGGCCTGAGCTGGTTGCGCTGGAACTCGGCGTCGAAGCGCGCCTGATCGAGCTGCAGCTCCAGCGTCCGCAGCTCCGGCCGCTCGGAGTAGGCGGCGAGGATCGCCTCCTGCAGGTTCGGCTTCAACCGCTCCTGGAGGTCGGGATCGGTGGAGGGCGCGATGGGCGTCTCCCACAGCGGGCCGGGCGGCAGGTTGAGCAGGCGCCGCAGCTCGTCCTCGGCGTCGCCGAGGTTCGAGGTGTTGCGGATGATGTTCTCTTCGTTGGTGGCGATGGCCGCCTCGCTCTGCACCAGCTCCAGGGGGGCCAGCGTGCCGACCTCGACCTGGATCTCGTTGCGCTCGTGGAGCTGGCGGGCGAGGTCCAGGCTCTGCCGGGCGACGCGGAGCTGCTCGCGGGCGCCCACCAGGTCCCAATAGGCGTTGACCACCTGCTGGATCGTCTGGGTCACCTGGCGCTCGAAATCCTGCCGGCTGACCCGGCTGTTGGTCCGCGCGACGATGATGTTCCGCTCGGTGGCCAGCCGGCCGAAGTTGCGCAGCAACGGCTGGCTGAAGGAGAAGTCCAACCCCGAGCCGTAGCTGACACCCGCCTGCCGGGTCTGGGCGTCGCTCTCGAACCGGTTGCCGTCGACGCCGACCTCCAGCACGCCGCCCGTGGGGATCAACTGCCGGAAGCTGAACCCGAGGTTCTGGCTGTTGGCGGAACCGGCCTGGGTGGCGTCGACGACCGCGGACTGGCGGTCCGTGGCCGATACGTTGGCCAGGGTCAGCAGGTCGTAGATGCCCAGGTTCTGGGTGATGCCCAGGCGCCGCTGGGCGCGGGTGTAGCGCTCGGCGACCAGGCCGAGGTTCTGCTGCAGGGCGATCTGGACCGCCTGTTCGAGGGAGAGCTGCACCGTGTTGTCCCGCACCTCGACGTTGGCCGGCGCGGTGGGCGGGACGGTGGTGGTGGTGACGACGGTCTGTTGGGCTCCGGCCGGGGAACCGGCCGTGAGCAGGCACAGCGCCAGGACGGCCGCCGCCGCCCCGCGCATCCGTGAATTCGGTCGGAAAAGCATGGTTCTCATCAAGTTAGGTCCCCTCACCTTAGGATGACTGCGCAACGGCGCGCATTTCGGACATGCCATCCCCACGCCCGAGATGTACGGGACGGCCGCTGAAAAGTTCTTCTCGGAGGCGGGCTCCGTCCCCGCCTGGCATTACGACGCTCCTCGCCCTTTGCTTACATTATCTCTTGCCGGCTTCTCTCGCCAGCTCACCGGGATAGAAGCAGGCCGCCAGATGATCCGATTTTTCTCCCGCCGGCGCCAGCGGCGGCCGCTCGGCCGCGCAGCGCGGGCGCGCGCTCGGGCAGCGCGGGTGGAACGGGCAGCCCGGCGGCGGCGCCACGGGGCTCGGCGGCTCCCCCGGCAGCACGATCCGGCTCCGCCGCCGGCCGGGGTCCGCGACCGGCACGGCCGACAGCAGGCTCACTGTATACGGATGAAGCGGCCGACGCAGCAGCTCCGCGCGCGGCGCCAGCTCCACGATCCGCCCCAGGTACATGACGGCGATGCGGTCCGCCAGCCTCTCCACCGCCGCCATGTCGTGCGAAATCAGCAGCAGGGTGAGCCCCAGCCGCTCCCGCAGGCCGGCGAGCAGCGCCAGGATCTGGCCGCGCACCGAGACGTCCAACGACGAGACCGGCTCGTCGGCCACCAGCAGGTCCGGCTCCGGGGCCAGCGCCCGCGCGATGCCCACCCGCTGCCGCTGCCCACCCGAGAGCTCGTGCGGGAAGCGCCGGATGAGCTCCGGCGCCAGCCCCACGTCCCGCAGCAGCTCCCCGACCCGGGCGGCGCGTCCGGCGCGGTCCAGCCGCGAGTGCACCTCCAGCGGCTCGGCCACGATCGATCCCACCCGCTGCCGGGGGTCCAGCGAGCCGTACGGGTCCTGGAACACCATCTGGAAGCGTTTCCTGCGGCGCCGCAGCTCGCCTCCCGAGAGCCCCAGCAGGTCCTCGCCGTCGAACGTCACCCGTCCCGCCGTGGGCTCGATCAGCCGCGCCACGCAGCGCCCCAGGGTCGTCTTGCCGCACCCGGACTCGCCGATCAGCGCCAGGCACTCCCGGCGCTCCAGGTGGAAGTCCACCCCGGCCACGGCCTGGACCGGGCCGTGGCGCGACGGGTACTCCTTGCGGAGCCCTTCGACGGACAGCAGGGCGCTCATTCGCGCTCCTCCGCCAGAAGCCGCGGCAGGGCCGACAGCAGCTCGCGGGTGTAGGGGTGGGCCGGCGCCCGGAACAGCTCGCCGACCCCGGCGGACTCCACGGCCTCGCCGTCCTTCATCACCACCACCCGGTCGCAGGTCTCGGCCACCACGCCCAGCTCATGGGTGATGAGGAGGACGGAGAGCCCGAGGTCGTCCCGCAGGTCCATCAGCAGCTCCAGGATCTGCGCCTGGAGCGTGACGTCGAGGGCCGTGGTGGGCTCGTCGGCCAGCAGCAGGTCCGGTTGGCCGGCGAGGGCCATGGCGATCATGGCCCGTTGCCGCTGGCCGCCCGAGAGCTGGTGCGGGTAGTCGTCCAGGCGCCGGCGGGCGTCCGGCAGGGCCACCCGCTCCAGCAGCCGGACCGCCTCCTCCCGGGCCTCGCGGCGCGGCAGCCGGCGGTGGAGGCGCAGGGCCTCGACGATCTGGAAGCCGATCGAGTAGACGGGATTGAGGGCGGTGGCGGGCTCCTGGAACACCATGGCGACGCGGCCGCCGCGCACCTTCCGCATCTTGGCGGGCGGCAGCGCCAGCAGGTCGGTCCCCTCCAGGAGGATGCGGCCCGCCGTCACCCGGCCCGGCGGCGGCACCAGGCCGAGCACCGCCAGGGAGGTGATCGTCTTGCCCGAGCCGGACTCCCCCACCAGGCCCAGGATCTCGCCCCGGCCGAGGGTGAACGAGACGCCGCGCACCACCGGGTGCCATCCGCCGGAGCCGCCGGGGCCCCCGGGGACAGGGAACGCGACCTCCAGCCCCTGGACGTCGAGGAGCGGCGGGGCGGCGGTCTCTCCCCTGGTCGCGTGTTCCACGGCGGGCGTGATTCTACGCTCCGGCGAGACGGCGCAGCCAGCTCACCGTCAGGGCGACGCCGAAACCGGTGGCGCCCACCGCCGACCCGCCGTGATCGGCCTTGACGTTCGCCACGCCGGCGATGTCCAGATGGGCCCAGCGTTTCAGGTCGCCCACGAACTGCGAGAGGAAGGCCGCGGCCAGGCTGGCGCCCCCCCAGCGGCCGGCCGAGTTGCGGAGGTCGGCGTGGGTACCCTTCATCTCCTCCAGGTACTCGGGGTAGAGCGGCAGCCGCCAGAGGCGCTCGCCCCCCTCCTCGCCGGCGGCCGTCAGCTCGTCGGCCAGTCCTTCGTCCGGCGTGAACAGCCCCGCCGCCTCCAGGCCCAGGGCCACCACGCAGGAGCCGGTCAGCGTCGAGGACTCCACCAGGGCCTCCGGCCGCTCCTCGGCGGCCCAGGCCATGGCGTCGGCCAGGATCATCCGCCCCTCGGCGTCGGTGTTGGTGATCTCCACCGTCTTGCCGTTGTAGCAGCGCACGATGTCGCTCGGCCGGTAGGCGCGGCTGCCCAGCATGTTCTCGGCGAACGGGGTGTAGACGGAGAGCCGCACGGGGAGCTCGAGGTCCGCCACGGCGCGGGCGACGCCCAGCACCGCGCAGGCGCCGCTCTTGTCGTACTTCATCTCGTCCATGTCGGCGGCGGGCTTGATCGAGATGCCGCCGGTGTCGAAGGTGATCCCCTTGCCGACCAGGGCGATCCTGGGGCCGGTGGCGCCGTAGCGCAGGCGGACCAGCCGCGGCTCGTGGGCGGAGCCGGAGCCGACGGCGAGCAGGCCGCCCATCCCCCGGGTCTCCAGCTCGTCGGCGCCCAGCACCGTCACCTCCAGGCCACGGTCCTCGGCGAGCTCCCGCGCCCGCTCCTCCATCCAGGTCGGGGTGGCCTCGTTGGCCGGCGAGTTGGCGAGGTCGCGGCTGAAGGCCACGGCCTCGGCCACCGGCACGGCCACGGCCAGCGCCTCGCGCCAGCCCGCCTCCTCGCCCGCGGGGGGCACCACCGCCAGCCGCTCGAGGCGGTTGGCCTTCTGGGCCTCGCTCTGGTAGCGGTCGAACCGGTAGACGGAGAGGGCCAGCGAGCGCAGCACGCGCCCGGCGGCCTGGCTGGAGGTCTGCTCGTGCGGCGGGAGAGCCAGGGTGAAGCGTCTGGACCCGGCCTGCCGGGCCTCGTCCGCGGCGCGGAAGAGCCAGCGGCAGAGCTTGCCGAAGCTGAAGTCCTTCCTCGCGCCCAGGCCGTGGAGCGAGACGACCGGACCGTCCGGCCCCGCCTCGGTCTGCACCGCCTGCTCTTCCTTGCCTTTCCAGCCCCCGCGCGAAGCCAGACGCTGCGCGGCCCGGCGGCTGGCCTCCTCCAGGCCATCCACCGCGGGGGCTTCTCCCTCGAAACACCCGACGGCCAGGAAATCCGCTTCCGGCCGCTCCGCGGTGACGACGTGCACCGATCCTATATACCCCATGAGATGCTTTCCTCCAGTCCTCCAGAACTTTGGGCGCCCGATCTTAGCAGGGGCGCCGCCGCGCGGGTGGGCTCCGAAGGACGAAGCGCGGCCTTCCCCGGAGGCCTGGCCTCGAGGAGTCGCCATGATTCGTTAGCCCGTTCGCCGGGCGGTATGGTATACGTAACCGCTCCTTCTCTAGCTGAAAAGAACGAAACATCCGCGAGAGCGCGCATGACTCCGACGTCTTTCCTGCAGATGCTCCAGGGGCCCTTCAACTTCCTGCGGCCCGATCCGGAGGAAGTCCGCCGCCTGATGCCCGACCTCCAGCGGGTCCTGCCCATGCCGCGCCCGATCTTCCTCGAAGACGAGAGCGCCACTCCGCTGCAGGGCTTCCCCCTCCTGCTCTCCCCCGGAACGCTGGAGCTGCGGGCCTCCCTGCAGGACTTCATCGAAGCCGAGGAAGCCGTGCAGGTGGCCGGCTTGCGCCGGGAAGCCGCCGACCCCAAGGTCCATGCCCAGGCCTGGGAGCGCTACGTCGCCAGCCTCACGCGGGCGGTCGAGAACGCCACCATCTCCAGCTACGGTCGCCAGTACCCCGCCGTATTTTGGCTCCAGCATTCCCTGGACCTCGCGCGGCTCTTCAAAGACGTGCCCAGACGCATCCTCAGGCGGGACAGCGAGCTCGGCCGCCGCCATGGCGACGCCATCAAGTACCGCATGCTCGACCGCTACCTGGACCGCGTCCTCTCCACCACCTACGACCTGGTGCAGCGCGTGGCCGGCGCCACCGAGGAGGTCGAGGAAGAGCTCTTCCCCCGCCTGCTGAACCGCATGCGCGACAACGTCCTCCTGCTCACCGAGGACTACATCGGCCGCGACCTCGCCGAGCTCTCCAGCTACTTCACCGGCTCGCTGGGCATCGACGGCCGCGACCTGCGCAAGCGCCTGGAAGAGCTGGGCCGCTGGCACGCCGCCCAGCTCGCAAACGACGCGGACCTCCGCTCCGCCGTCACCCACCTGCTGAAGCAGGACCCGCGCAACGACGGCCACGGCCTGCTGGTCCGCCCCGGCTACGTCGCCTACCTGGCGACGCTCAGAGGGTATGACGCCTCGCGCCTGCTGACGCCCTCATTGATACAGGTGTGGGAGAGCCTGCTGGTGAAGCTCAAGGAGTTCGAGCTGATCCACGCCCTGCGGCGGATGATCGTCCCCATCCGGATGCACGGCGAGCACATGGTCGCCGGCGAGCTGCCCCAGGGGCGGGCCGCCGGCCGCGGCGAGCTGCGCCTCTCCTCCGCCACCCGGCCGCTGGACTTCATGGAGCCCTGGGTGGTCGACCCGCGCGTCGAGCGCTACGGGATGATCTACGACATCAGCGACTTCTCGGCTACCCTCTCGATGCTCCACCGGGCCGGCGCCGCCAGCCAGGACGGCGCCTTCCTGACCATGTTCCGCTTCCAGCGGCGGGTCAACAGCCTGGCCATCGCGCACCGGGCCAAGCTGGAGAAGTACCTGGGCGACGGCGCCTTCTACTCCAGCCGCGAGGCCACCAACCTCCTGCTCTGCTCCGTACACCTGCAGCGCTACTACGTGGAGGCGGTGCGCGAGGGGCTCCCCTTCGACCGCGGCCTGCGCATCGCCCTCAACTTCGGCCCCTACCGCCTGATCCCCATGGGCGGCCGGCCCGAGGAGGGGGAGCGCTACGAGTTCTTCGGCCCCGGCCTCGTCGAGCTCTCCCGCCTCACCACCGGCAAGGCGACCCAGGAGGTGGACGAGGTCAAGACCATGCTGATCAGCCAGGGCTATCCCGAAACCGCCGTCCACCGCTTCTTCGCGCCGCTGGGCGACAAGAACGTCGACGTGGTGGACAAGCGCGAGGAGTCGCGGACCTTCTACGCCTACATCAACCGCAACGGCACGCTCCACAACAACGGCATGGTGGCCACCGGCCCGTTCATCGCCCAGCTCGACCGCGAGCTCTCCGAGCCGCGCCTCTACCGCACCCGGGAGGGCGACCGTGCCTACGTCGTGCTCACCCTGGAGGACGGCAAGGAGAGCCTGCCGGTGGGCATCCGCAAGCTCGGCATGGCGCACCTCAAGGGGCTGGAGAAGCTGGCCGTCTACGAGATCATCGACGCGGCCTCCCTGGATCCCGAGTCCCTGGAGGACCTCCACGGCGAGCGCCTGATCGCGGCCGTCGAAAGGGAGTTCGCCAACCGCGGGAGCGGGCCGCACGCCATCTCCGCGGTGGTATAAATCCCTCGCGAGGAGGTGCGAGGGTATGGAAGGAGTCCTCTGGCAGAGCGAGCTGCCCGGCCTGCCGCCGCCGCGGCGGGGCAAGGTGCGAGACGTCTACGACCTCGGCGACGTCCTGCTGATCGTCGCCTCCGACCGGCTGTCGGCCTACGACCACGTGCTGCGTCCGGGCATCCCGGGCAAGGGGAGGATCCTCAACCAGCTCTCCAACTTCTGGTTCGGCCGCCTCGCCGGCATCCTCCCCAACCACCTGCTGGCCACCGATCCGGAGGACTTCCCCGCTTCTCTGGCGCCGCACCGGGGGGTGCTGCGGGGCCGCGCCGTGCTGGTCCGCAAGGCCCGGGTGATCCCCTTCGAGTGCGTGGCCCGCGGCTTCCTGGCCGGCAGCGGCTACCGGGAGTACGTGCAGACGGGTACCGTCTGCGGCATCCCCCTGCCGCCGGGCCTCGACCGCGCGAGCCAGCTCCCCGAGCCCATCTTCACCCCCGCCACCAAGGCCGAGCAGGGTCACGACGAAAACGTGGACTTCGCCACCGTCGAAGCCGCCATCGGCCCGGACCTCGCCGCCACCCTGCGCGACCTCACCCTCGGCCTCTACCTCGCGGGCGCCGACCACGCCAGCCAGCGCGACCTCATCCTGGCCGACACCAAGTTCGAGCTGGGCCATGCCGTGGACACCGGCGAGCTGCTGCTGGTGGACGAGGTCCTGACCCCTGACTCCTCCCGCTACTGGGACGTCAAGACCTGGCAGCCGGGCCAGGAGCCCGCCTCCTTCGACAAGCAGTTCGTGCGCAACTGGCTGGACGAGTCCGGATGGGACAAGGAGTCGCCGCCCCCGACGCTGCCGGACGACGTCGTGCGCGGCACGCTGGACCGCTACGTCGAGGCCTTCCGGCGGATCACCGGGTTGGACCCGAAGCTGTAGGCGCGTCCCGGTCCCGGCGCGCCCTGCGCACTTCTAGTAGAAGACTCGAACGAGCCTTCGAAGGCTCAAGGCAATTTTTGCATTCAAGGGGACCCTCCGTGAAGGAATTCTCATCTCCCAACCAGGCCTTTCTGCACTTTGTCGAGAACAATCCGGAATGCCTCGACCGCTCCAGCTTCCAGCCGCTCGACGAGCCCAACGAGTACGTCAAGTACCCGCTCAACTCGTGGCCTACCTTCATCGGCTCCGCCGAAGCGTCCGAGATCGAGCGCGTCGGCGTCGGCTTCAGCCGGCTGATCAAGAGCATCCCCTCGAGGTTCTTCGGCGGCGATCCGGCGAGGCTGCAGGAGTTTTACGGCCTCCACCCCGGGCACATCTCCATGATCGCGAGGATCCTGAAGCGTCCTGGGAGCCTGGACGTCCTCATCGGGCGCGGCGACTTTATTGAGACCGACCGTGGCCTTCAGTGCCTGGAGCTCAATTTCGGCAGCAACCTGGGCGGTTGGAAGAACGAGATCTGGGCGGACCTCTACCGGCAGGTGCCGGTTCTTCAACGGTTCCTCACCGGGAGCGGCTTCGATTTCGAATACGTGGAGACGGTCCAACGGATGTTCACTCACCTCCTGACGAGTTGGACGACCTACCGCGGCCCCGTCAAGGACGAGTTCAACGTCCTGTTCCTGTCGCAAAACATCAAGGAGCCCCAGCCCGGCGCTCCGGAATTCTACGAGCAGCGGATCTATCGCGAGACCCTGGCGAAACGGGGCCTCCAGGGAACCCTGATCACGGCCCGCCCGAGCGAGCTCAAAGCCAGAGGCGATCAGCTCTACGTCGGAGATCTGCGCATCCACGTGGTGGTAGAGACCTTCGATCACCGCCCGGACCCGGCGCTCTTCCAGAACCTGTTCACCGGCGACAGCATCATCCTCAACGGCCCTATCGCCCCCGTGCTCACCGACAAGAAGAACCTCGCCCTGCTCTCCGAGCAAGCGGATTCGCCGCTGCTCGATGCCGAGGAGCGGGAGTTGATCCGCAACCACCTGCCCTGGACGCGGACGGTCGCGCCAGCCGACACGGCCTTCGAGGGGCGGCGGGTCTACCTGCCCGACCTGCTGGTGGCCGAGCGCGAACGCATGGTGCTCAAGACGCGCTTCGGCTCGCGGGGAGACGGGATACTGATCGGCCGGTATACCCAGCCGGAGCCCTGGGAGGAGGCCCTACGGGACGCCCTGAAGACCGGACGCCGGATTGCGCAGGAGCTCGTGCAGGCGAGCCCGCGGCTGCACCAGATCGGCGCCTCGGGCGTGGCGCCCTGCGACGTGGTCTGGGGGCTGTTCGTTTTCGGAGAGACGTTTGCCGGCAGCTTCCTGCGTCTGGCTTCCAGTGGAAGCCAGGACCAAGGCATCATCAATGCCGCGCAGGGCGCCCAGGAGAGCGTGGTCTTCGTGGCGAAGGCCCCGGGGGCGCAGCCGGTTCTGTAGGCGCGTCCGGGAGCGCTGTGCATCTTCACTCCCGGTAACTGCTGCTTGACTCCAGCAGGACGGGGTCTACACCCAGAGCGCCATCCTTCGCGGGGAAGACACCGTCTCTCCTCTCGAACGGCCGGAGGCGAGCATCAGGGTCGCCGACCTGCTGCCCTTTTTCCGAAAGTAACCTGATTAAAACGCCGCCCCCGCCAACCCCAGCAGATACTTGATGTTCTCATCCGTCCATCGCATACCTCCACCCAGGAAGAAGGAGCCTTCCTCCAGCGGATCGTCGTAGCCTCCTAAGAGGTACAGATTGGGGTGGAACTGATACTTCCCCATCAGGCGCAGGTGCGGGGCCAGGTCGCCGGGACGGTTGAAATCGAAGGCTTCGGCGGAGAGCCAGAGACGGCGGTCCAGATAGGGGAGTTGATATTCGACCTGACCTCCCGCCGTGCTCTCGATCAAGCCCGCGTAGAGACGGAGCTCCGGCAGCGCGCGCAGACCGAACATGCCCGTGAAGGTGTAGTCCCGGCCCTGCGTGGTGGTCCTGACCGTGGTCGTGAACGGCACGCCGTCCGGTCCGACGACCGTGATGGTCTGGTCCTGCTCACGGCGACGGCCGAAGGGCGGGCTCTCGACGCCCACACGGTAGAGGCGGAGGTTGTCCTGCGGGTCGATGTCCAGACGGAAGCCGGCCTGGGTCAGGCCTTCGCCTTCCGCGTCCTCGAGGGTCGGCAGGTAATAGCCGTGCATGTCGAGGTCGATCTTGAACTTGCTGAGCCCCCCGAAGGTGCCGCTCAGGGTCTCCACCCCGCCCTGGATGCTGTCCAGCGTCGAGAGGACCTCGTTGTAGGCCGTCTCGTCGTTGACCAGCTTGCCGAGGGTTCCCTCGCCCGAGGCGATCTGGCCGGAGATCTTGTTCAGGTTGTCCGCCGAGGTCTGGAGCTTGGTGGTCAGCTCCCGGATGTTCCCCATGCTGGTGTTCAGGTCGCCCCGGTTCTCGTTGACCACCGCCGCGAGCTGGTCCAGGGTGCGGTTCATGTTGTCCGCCAGCCGCGGCAGCTCGCGGGCGAGCGTCGAGCCCACCTGGTCGAAGTTGCGGATCGACGAGGCCACGTTGGCCCGGTTCTCCGCCACCAGGGCGCGGATCTCGGCGCTGGTGAGCATGATGTCGCTCACCAGGCGGTTGATGTTGCCGCCGAAGTCGCCGCCGGAGAGCGAGCCGGTGACCTGCTGGATGGAATCGCCGATCTCGCTCAGCTTCGCCATGGCGTCGTCGATGCTCGGCGGCGTCGTGCCCACCAGCACCGTGCCCGGCGGCAGCGGCGGCGCTTCCGGCGGGCCGGGGATCAGCTCCACGTACTTCTCCCCCAGCAGGCCGAGGTTGGCGATGCGGGCCGTGGTGCCCACGGTCAACGGCAGCGGCTTGTCCAGGCGCAGGGTGATGCGCGCCCGGTTGCCCTGGAGACCGACGCCGTCCACCTCGCCGACGCGCACGCCGGCCACCCGCACGGAGGCCTTGTCGTCCAGGCCCGCCACCGAATCGAACACGGCGTCCAGGCGCTGGCCCGGCTTGACGAAGGGATTCCAGTCCTCGATCTGCCAGATCAGCAGGCCGAGGATGACGAGGCAGATGGTCGCGAAGAGTCCGACCTTCACCAGTGATTTCATAGTTTCTCCGGTCCGGCGCCAATAGCCGGCCTTCCCTCTCCCATCGAGCCCAGCTCGTCCCGCGGTTCGCGGGGTCCGCGCGCCGGAGCCTCCTCCGAGAGAGGCCCCTCGGCGCGTCCATGGATGAATTGCTGGACCCGCGGGTCGTCGAGCCGCCGGAACTCCTCCGGCGGCGCTTCGGCGATGATCTTACCCTTGTAGATCATGGCGATCCGGTCGCCGATCCGGAACGCGCTCTCCATGTCGTGGGTGATGGTGACGCACGTCGTGTGCAGCCGGTCGTTCAGGTCCTTGATGACTTCGCCGATGAGCGCCGTGGTCACCGGATCGAGGCCGGTGGTGGGCTCGTCGAAGAGCAGGATCTCCGGGCTGTGGGCGATCGCCCGCGCGAAGCCCACGCGGCGCCGCATGCCGCCCGAGAGCTGCGAGGGGAGCTTCTCCCCCACCCCCTCCAGCCGCACCATGGCCAGGCACTCCTCCACCCGGTCGTTGATCTCGCCGCGCGACATCTTCGTCAGCCTCTGCAAGGGGAACGCCACGTTCTGCCAGACCGTCATCGAGTCGAAGAGCGCGCCCTCCTGGAAGGACATCCCGAACTTGCGCCGGAACTCGGTGATCTCCCGGTTGCCCAGGGTCTCGACCGCCGTGCCGTCCACCTCGATGGAGCCGGAGTCCGGCTTGAGGAGGCCGATGATGTGCTTGAGGAGCACGCTCTTGCCCGAGCCCGAGCCGCCGATGACCACCAGCGATTCGGCCGCGTCCACGTCCACGTTCAGCCCGTCCAGCACCACCTTGGGGCCGAAGGACTTGCGGAGGTCGCGGATGTGGATTTTGGGGGAGGTCACAGCCGCCCTCCCGAACCCTCACCCCCTGGCCCCCTCTCCCGACCCCTCCCTCCCTCCCTCACCGGGAGAGGGGGAAAACAGCCACGGACGGCCATGGGCAACACGGACGAACAAGGACGGACAGGGCTACTTTCCGTCCGTAAAGCTCTTATCGTGCTGGTCCGTGCTGTCTGTGACTGTCCGTGTTTGTCCTCTTTCCCTCTCCCCTCCTCTCCCGGTGAGGGAGGGAGGGAGGGGGCGGGAGAGGAGGGGCCGGGGGTGGTGAGGGCCCTCAAAACAGCAACCTCGTCAAGAAGAAATCCGAAATCAGGATCGCGATGCTCGCCACCACCACCGCCGCGGTGGTGGCCCGCCCCACGCCCTCGGCGCCGCCGGTCGTGTAGAAGCCCTGCTGGCAGCCGATGACGGCGAGCAGGAAGCCGAAGACGCCGGCCTTGATGAGGCCCGAGACGAGGTCGTTGAGGGTCATGAACTGGAACGTCCGGTCGATGTAGGAGACCGGGTTGGCCCCCATCAGTACGACCGCCACCAGATAACCGCCGAAGATGCCGATGAAGTTCCCCATCAGTACCAGCAGGGGGAGCATGATCGTGGTCGCCCAGACGCGTGGCACCACCAGGTAGTGGACGGGGTCGGTGGCCATGACCTCCAGGGCGTCGATCTGCTCGGTGACCCGCATGGTGCCCAGCTCCGCTCCCATGGCCGAGCCGGCGCGGCCGGCCACGATGAGGCCGGACAGGACGGAGGTCAGCTCCCGCACCATGGAGAGGGCCACCAGCGAGCCCACGAAGCTCTCGGCGTTGAAGCGGCGCAGCGTGGTGAAGGTCTGGAGGGCCATCACCATGCCGGTGAACATGGTGGTCAGGAGCACCACCGGAATGGAGTTGATGCCCACCTTCACCATCTGACGAAACAGCTCCGGCACGTCGTAGGGGCGCCGCGGCGTCCAGGCGAAGACCCGCCCGGCCATGTCCACGAAGCGCCCCATCTGTTCGAAGAAGCCCTCCAGGGGGCGCGGTATCTTCACGTGTCCTCTCGCGAGAAGCGCGACATCAATTCCTCCACTCTCCCCTCCCGGACGTAGCGGCGGGGCAGCCTCAACCCTAGATGACAGAGGATCTCCCAGGAAATCGTCCCGGCGTGCGCGGCGAGCTCGGTCGCCGTGACCTCTTCGTCCCCCTGACGGCCGAGCAGCACGACTTCCTCCCCCAGCTCGGCCCCCGTGTCCGTGACATCGAGGAGGGTCATGTCCATCGTAACCGAACCGGCCAGCGGGACACGACGCCCCCGCACCAGCGCCTCGGCCTTGCCGGTCAGGCGCCACGCGTAGCCGTCAGCGTATCCCACCGGGACCACCGCGATGCGGCTGTGCCGGCGGGTGACCGTCCGGCCGCTGTAGGAGAGCGCCGTACCGGCCGGCACCTCCTTGAGGTGGACGATACGCGCCCGTACGGACATCACCGGCCGCAGGCCGGTAGGCCGTCCGGCGGGATCGAGGCCGTAGATCGCCAGCCCGAGCCGCGCCAGGGCGTGGCGGCTGCCGGGCCGGTGCAGGGCGGCGGCGCTGTTGGCCATGTGGATCAGCGCGCCCTCCCGCTCCTCGGGCGTGAGCATCGCCAGCACGGAGGCGAAGCGCTCTTCCTGGAGGGTGTTGCGCGGGCTTTCGAGGTCGTCCGCGTCGCCGAAATGGGAGAACAGGCCGGCCAGGCGCAGCCCGGGATGTCCGCGCAGGATCTCCAGCGCCCGCGAGACCTCCTCCATGGCCACGCCCAGACGGCCCATCCCCGTGTCCACCTTGAGATGGATGGGCTGCGGCTCGCGGTTCCCCGCCGTCCAGTCGCGCCAGCGGGCGACCTCGGCGAGGGAAGAGAGGGCGGGGGTCAGCCGGTAGCGGGAGTAGAGCGACATCTTGGCGGGCCGGGCCGTGCCCAGCACGAGGATGGGGATCTCCACGCCCGCACGGCGGATCTCCGCCCCCTCCTCCAGCAGCGCGACGCCCAGCCAGTCCACCCCGGCGGCTTCGAGGACGCGGCTCACCCCCACGGCGCCGTGGCCGTAGGCGTCGGCCTTGACCACGGCCATGGCCCTGGAGTCGGATCCGGCCAGGCGCTCGCGGACGCGGGCGAGGTTGTGCTCCAGGGCGACGAGATCCACGTCCACCCAGGCGGGGCGCAGGGCGTCCTGGAGGTCCTCCACTCCCGGAGCCCCATCGTCCGCCGGCGGGACCTCAGAAGGGGGTGGAGGCGGGGTCGAATCCATGCCGGTCGAGATTCCGGAAGCTGGTGGTCTCTCCGAGGAAGACGAGGTCCACGGTCCCCGTCTCGCCGTTCCGGTGCTTGGCGATGATCAGCTCCGCGAGCCCCTTGTTCTCGTCCGTGGGACTGTAGACCTCATCGCGGTAGATGAAAGCCACCATGTCGGCGTCCTGCTCGATCGAGCCGGACTCGCGAAGGTCCGAGAGCTGCGGCCGGTGATCCGCGCCGCGGCGCTCGGGGTTGCGGGAGAGCTGGGAGAGGGCGATGACGGGGATCTCCAGCTCCTTGGCGAGCTGCTTCAGGCCGCGGCTGATGGCGGCGATCTCCAGGTTGCGGTTCTCGTAGCGGCCGCCGGCCTGCATGAGCTGCAGGTAGTCGAGCACAAGCAGCGACAGCCCGCGCTCCGCCTTCAGGCGCCGCGACTTCGAAGCCACCTCCAGCAGCGTCGGATTGGGCGAGTCGTCGATGAACAGCGGCGAGTCGCCGATCGTGCGCACCGTCTGGATGATCCGCGTCCACTCCTTCTGCGACACGCGGTTCGAGCGCAGGCGGGAGAACGAGATGTCCGCCTCGCCGCAGAGGATACGCAGCGCCAGCTCCTGCTGGCTCATCTCCAGGGAGAAGACCCCCACCGTCTTCTTCTCCCGGATCGACACGTGCGAGGCCACGTTCAGGGCGAAGCTGGTCTTCCCCATGCCGGGACGGCCGGCGATGATGATCAGGTTGCCCCGGTTCAGGCCCTGGCTGATGCGGTCGAAGTCCGTGAAGCCGGTGGGCACGCCCGTCAGCATCGTGCCCGGGCGCTCCTCCAGCTCCTCCAGCGTGGTGTGGAGGACGTGGGAGAGCTGGGCGAAGCCGCGCTGGATCGCCTCCTCGCCCAGGCTCAGGACCGCCTGCTCCGCCCGTCCCAGCGCCTCCCGCGCCTCCAGCCCGCCGTCCAGGCAGTTGCGGATGATCTCGCCCGACATCTGGATGAGCCGCCGGCGGACCGACCGCTCCTTGACGATCTCGACGTAGGCGTCGATGCGGCCGATGTCCGGCAGGTCGAGATCGAGGCCGGAGAGGTAGGCGAGGCCGCCGATGCGGTCGAACTGGTCCCGCTGCTCCAGCCGGGCCTGAAGGGTGCGCAGGTCGATCTCCACCTGCTCTTCCTGCAGGTCGAGCATGGCCTGATAGAGGATCTGATGGCGCTCGGAGTAGAAGTCCTCCGCCCGCAGGCGGCCCGAGATGGTGGGCAGGATGGTGCTGTCGAGGAGGACGCCGCCGAGCACCGCGCGCTCGGATTCCTCGCTGTGCGGGAGTGCCTTCTGCTGGGGGAGTACGTCGATCATAGGGGAATGCCGCGAGGGCTACCCCGTCATTCTCCCGCGAGGCCGGGTAGAGGCGCAAGCGTCAGGGTCCGTTATAGACTGGCGGGCGACCGGAAAAGGAGACGCCTCCATGGGAAAGCCCGTCGTGCACTTCGAGATCGGCTGTAGGGACCTCAACCGGACCTCCGAGTTCTACCGCAACCTCTTCGACTGGGAGATCCAGCCGCCCAACGGACTCTCGGCCAACGTCGAAACGGCGGCGGGCGACGGCATCCAAGGTCACTTCACGGCCCTCGGCCACGAGCCGCACAACTACGTGACCATCTACATCGAGGTGGACGACGTCCAGGAGTACCTGGACAAGGCCGTCGCGTTGGGAGCCAAGCCCCTCCTCCCCGTCCTGAACGTCCCCGGCCAGGGCGTCTTCACCTGGATCGCGGACCCGGACGGCAACGTCATCGGATTGTGGAAGACGGCGGTGCCGTCGTAGAAGAATCCCTGGGACCGCCGGCGTCCCGCCGGCTTCTTTCTGAACGGCCATGTCGGCGCGCCGATTCCGCCCCAGGTTAAAACCATGGGGCTACCTGCGGATGTGCCTGAAGGCACGGTTCAGAGGTAGGTGTCCGCCTTTTCGAGGAAAGCTTGCGCTTCGGTCACGCAGCCACCGGAATGGCGTCCTCTCGGACCACGCGGAAGAAGCTCCTATCACCGCGCTCGTAGGCCTCGGCATCCGCCGGCATGACGGAAAGCACCAAGCCTGATTCGAGGCAGAGCGGCCAAACCACCGGCTCCGAATCCAGAATCTCTCGGACCGGGTCCACAGGTCCTTCGAGCAGCAGAAGGAGGTCTACATCGCTTCCTTCCCAGGCAGTGCCCCGGGCGTAGGAGCCGTAGAGGAAGAGACCCCGATAGCGGGCTCCATAGAACCGCTTCAGTCCGGTCTCCAGTTCCAGAACGACATCACGGATACGATCCGGCAGGGCGTTCATGACGCCTCCATTGTACCTGTTACGCGCATGGATGAGACCCGGCAGACACCAGCCCCTGATAAACTAAGCGCCATCCGTTCCAGGAGGGCCTTACCCTGTCCGACGACACCTTCGATGTCTTCTTCAGCTACAACAGCAAAGACCGGGAGGTCGTCCGTCAGGTCCGCACGGCCCTGGAGGATCGCGGGGTGCGGGTGTGGATGGACGAGCACCAGATCGAGCCTGGAGACGTCTGGATGCACGAGCTCCAGGTCATCATCGGGCGAGCTCCGGCGGCTGCGGTCTTCCTCGGCGCCTCTGGTCTGGGCAAATGGCAGAACCGGAGATCGAAGCCTGCATTCTACCAGAACACCGAGCGGGAGATGCCGGTCATCCCCGTCCCCTCTGCCTGGATTCCCGGACGGCTACGAGATGCCGCCCTTCCTCAAGCGGTTCTCGTGGATCGACCTGCGGAAGAACCTGCCCATCGCGGAACTGGAGCGGCTGGCCGAGAAGGTCCGGCCACGGCAGACGCAATCGATTCAGGGATTCTTCTCATCCGCGGTTCATCCACAACCTCCCCTACCTCCCTCTCGGCGATCTCCTCAAGGGCCGGGACGACGACCTCCGGAAAATCGAGTCCGGCCTTGGAGGGCCGGCTCAGGCCACAGCGATCACCCAGACCCTCCACGGCCTCGGCGGGATCGGAAAGACGCGCCTGGCCGTCGAGTACGCGTGGCGCTCCCAGGACCGCTACGACTTTGCCTTGTTCGTCGTGGCCGAGACCCCGGAAGGGCTGCGTTCCGGTCTGGCCGGTCTGACCCGGCTCGGACTGCCAGGCCTCTCGCCTTCTCCGTCCGGGGCGCAGGAAGAGGATTTCGCGGCCGTCCTGCAATGGCTGCGGGGACGCTTCCGGTGGGTGCTGATCCTCGACAACGTGGACACCGAGAGACGCTGCCCGAGCAGTGAAGGAGATCGCTCCCCAACTCAGGACGGGGCACGTCCTCATCACCTCCCGGCTGAGGAAGTGGCCGCCGGGATTCCAGAAGCAGGAGCTCGGTGTGCTCTCGCGGGAAGAGGCCGTCCAGTTCCTGCTCCAACGCACTGAAGGAGAGCGGAGCCGTAGCGGCGAGGACGCGGAGCAGGCAGATCGACTGGCGGAAATACTGGGTGGTCTTCCTCTCGCCCTGGAACAGGCGGCCGCTTATATTGGTCATCACCAGACGACCTTCGCCAAATACCTGGAGTCTTGGGAAAAGGAGCGGGAGGAGGTCCTCGCCTGGCACGACGAGGACATGCAGTATCCCGCCTCCGTGGCCACCACTTGGCAGACCACCCTCCGCCAACTCACTCCAAAGGCGGCGGCACTCCTCCGCCTGACGGCTTTCCTCGCACCGGAGCCAATTCCTTCAGCAATGTTCGAGGGGGGTGAGGAATTCGTTGAAGGCGGCGGAGAAAGCTGTACTGCGAAGAGACCCGAGAGTCGCCGGTAGCGCGGTCGATCAAGGATGCGCTCTCCGAGTTGGCGGCTTACTCGTTGGTAGCCAGAGATGCTAAGGCGGTGACAGTCCATCGGATCGTCCAAGAAGTTCTTCGTGCTCGGATTCCGGAGGAACGGCGGAAGGATTGGGTTGAGCAGAGCCTAAATGTGGTCGATGGAATTATAGTTGGAGATCCCGGAGATGTCCGGACATGGCCGGTCTGGGACGTTATCCGTCCTCACGTTGAACTCGTTATTCAGTATGGTGAAGAAGAGAGAATTCCAGAGCCAACGGCTAGGCTGATCAACGAGTTGGGGCAGTTCTTTCGCGGTAAAGCCCTTCATGGCCAAGCCGAGCCGTTGATGCGGCGCGCCCTCGACATCGACGAACAAGCCTTCGGACCCAACACCCCAGACGTCGCCATCCGCCTCAACAACCTGGCTCAGTTGCTTCAGGCCACGAACCGTTTGGCGGAAGCCGAGCCGTTGATGCGCCGCGCTCTCGACATCGACGAACAGGCCTTCGGACACCAACACCCCAGACGTCGCCAGAGACCTCAACAACCTGGCTCAGTTGCTTCAGGCCACGAACCGTTTGCCGGAAGCCGAGCCGTTGATGCGCCGCGCCCTCGACATCGACGAACAAGCCTTCGGAACCCAACACCCCAACGTCGCCATCCGACCTCAACAACCTGGCTTCGTTGCTTCAGGCCACGAACCGTTTGGCGGAAGCCGAGCCGTTGATGCGCCGCGCCCTCGACATCGACGAGGAGTCCTTCGGACCCAACACCCGAACGTCGCCATCAGACCTCAACAACCTGGCTTCGTTGCTTCAGGCCACGAACCGTTTGTCGGAAGCCGAGCCGTTGATGCGGCGGGCGGTGGAGATCTTCGAGGCAAGCCTGGGGGCCGATCACCCGAGAACCCAGATCGTGCAGCGGAATCTGGCTGGCATGCTCGCTGAGATTGCCTCACAGGGCACCGCGGCCTCCGAAGAGCCCTGACGAAGCGGAACGGAATTCCTACCGCTGTCCTGGACTCGCTCTAACTCGGCGCGGAGGCGGGCATTCTCGGCTTCGGCCGCCTTGACCAGCTTCTCCGCCGCCCGGCGCGCCTCGAGTCTCCGCCCTCCAGGCCTCCTCGATCTCCGGATGCTTGAGTTTCCAACAGGAGGAATCCCTTGCCCCCCGCCCGGGCATAAATGCCCGGGCTACCGGAAAACAGCCGGGTAAACCCGACTGCTGGAGTCCCCTTCCAGGGGGCTCTTTTCGACTAGCCCGGGCATTTATGCCCGGGCGGGGGCGCGGACGCCACAGAAGAGCATACGGGAGAACGCCCGTTCGCGCTCCCGGCACGTCCGTTCCCGCTCCCGGAACATCCTTCCCAACTCCCGGATCGTCCGTACCAACGGGTGGAGGGCTCTACCTTCCCGCCGGAGCGCTCTACCCAATGGGTAGCACTGTCTACCCACTGGCAGGAGCGCTCCATTCAGTGGGTGGCGCCCTCCATCCGACCCCCGGATCGTCCGTACCCATGGGTGGAGGCCTCTACCCACTGGCCGGAGCGTCCTCCCCACTGGGTGGAGCCCTCCAGCCGCTCGTGGAGACGTTCTACCTTGAGTTGGAGGCGCTCCCCCACAGGTACGAGGCTTCCGGCGGCCCGGTGGAGCGTCCCGGCAGTCGGGACGAGCCTTCTCCGGGTTGGCCCGCGCCGTTCTACCCGCTGTTTCCCCGCCCCAAAAGGCTGGTACGAACTACCCGGCGAGCAGTGGCGCGGTCCGGGGAGTGGGAAGTAGTCTTTCCCTGTCTGGAATCTCCTTCCTCCCTGCTTCTCTCCTGGTTGGCTGGCGGGCCCCTGAGGGGGCCCGCGTCTCTGGATCGTTCTTCTAGACAGTTCGCTATACTCGGGAATGCTTCCCTCATTCCCCCAATGGAGGTATGACAATGCGCAAGCTCATTCTCCTGTCCCTGGTCCTGGCCGGTTCCGCGGCCGGACTCCTCTCCCCGTCTCCGGCGAGCGGCGCTCCCCCCGGCGGTGATTGCGTCACCTATTGTTCCACCGATCCGTGCGGCTATACGTGCTGCTACAGGACGTGCTGCGGCGAGAACTGCATCGACCTCGACTGCGCTCCGCCGCCGTCCTGCGAGGGGAACAACTAGACGGATTCCTGTGACGGGGATCGCCACCGGTCCCTATTCGGGGACCGGTGGCAAGAAAAGAGATCTCGGCTAGCAGGTTCCCGCAGGGTTGCAGTAGCCGTAGTACTGGCAACATTCCTCGGTCATACAGACGCACCAGCACTGGCACCCCGTCCAGGTCCAGAGCTCCGGACAGGGCAGGATGTCACACCACGCCTGCGCCGGTTTGGCATTCCCCAGGAACGCCACCGCGGAGATCATGACTCCCACCAAGGCCAGCCTGCGCAAACCTCTGCTCTTCAGCATTCTCCCGCTCCTTTCTTTAGGGATGTTGAGAATAGCATGCCGGGTGGTGAAGCGTGCCCGTCCGAGTCGTCTCCCGTAGAGTTGGTTACAATCCTGAGTACACCGATCTTCTCTTGGAGGCTTTGAACATGCGCAGACTCCTGATGTTGTCCCTGGTCCTGGCCGGCTCCCTGTCCGGTCTCCTCTCCCCGGCTCCCGTCACCGCCAGCGATTGCGTCGTCTACTGCACCACCCCCGACCCGTGCGGCTACTCCTGCTGCTACAGGGAGTGCTGCGGCAAGACCTGCGTTTTCCTCGCCTGCCCGCCGCCGCTGGAATGCGGGGTCGACGTCTAAGGGGGCCTGAATCCCTGTAACCTGATAGGGCACCGGTCCCGCTCACGGGGCCGGTGCTCACGGGAGGCGAGGGAGATGGCGGAGATCTGCACCCACCTGGATCAGATCCGCGACGTGGAGCCGAACAGCCAGGGTTGCGAGGAATGCCTGCGCATGGGCGACACCTGGGTCCATCTGCGGCTCTGTCTGACCTGCGGCCACGTCGGCTGCTGCGATTCGTCGAAGAACAAGCACGCCACCCAGCATTTCCACCGGGAGAAGCATCCGCTCGTGCAGTCCCTGGAACCGGGCGAGGATTGGATCTGGTGCTATGTGGATCAGGTGGCGATGGAGCCGGGGTGAGCGCCGTCTCCCTCCTCCCGGCCGCGGGCACCAGAATCAATAGAGACTCCCGGAACCATCTCCGGGCGCCGGTCAGGAGGACTCCATGAAGAAGAAGGAGCTAGAGCGCAAGCTGCGGCTTCACAAGGAATCGATCCGCTGCCTCACGGAGCGGGAACTGGCGAAGGTGGAGGGCGCGGCGCCAGATACCAACACGCGCAGATCCTGCTTCAGTTGTGATCGAACCTGTACCTGCTAGGAGGAACGGCGATGAAAAGGAAGAGACCAGGAAGCTGACCCGGAAGCTGACCCTGAGCCGGGAATCCCTTCGGAATCTCGCCTCGGACACCTCGCCGGCATCCATGGCGCTGCGCCCACTGTGGGGGGGACATGCAGGGAGTTCACGTGCCTGGACAGTTGCGCCACGTGCTACGCGACATGTGTGACGTGTGGGGCGAGTTGTACGTGTTAGCGGGTTAGTGAGAAAAGTAAGGACATAAACGACATAAAGGACCTAAGGGACAACGGATGTAATGTCCTTTGTGTCCTTTAGGTCCTTTGCGTCCTTTAGGTCCCTGGTGTCCTTTTACTCCCCCTCCCCCCCCCCGCTCCGCCGCCGCGATCTCCTCCGCGCTCACCTCCCCGCCGCAGGGGATCGGCAGCCAGACTTCGAAGAGGGTCTTTCCGGGCTCGGATTCGAAACGGATCTCGCCGTCGTGGCGGCGGGTGACGATGCGCCTCGCGATGTCCAGGCCGAGGCCGGTTCCCTCGCCCACGGGCTTGGTGGTGAAGAAGGGCTCGAAGACGCGGCGCTGGGCGTCCTTCGGGATGCCCGGACCGGTGTCGCTCACCTCGACCAGCACGTTGTCCTTGAACCGCGAGGTGCGCAGGGTCAGCGTGCCGCCGGTGTCCTTCATGGCGTCGACGGCGTTGTCGATCAGGTTGGTCCAGACCTGGTTGAGCTCGCTGCCGTGGGCGCAGACGCGCGGCAGGGTGCGGTCGTACTCCCGCACGACCTCGACGTTCCCCTTGCGCAGCTTGTGGCCGAGCATCTTCAGGGTGCTCTCCAGGCCGTCGTGGACGTCGATCTCCTGCTCCGGGGCCTGGTCCATGTAGGAGTACTCCTTGACGGCGGTGACCAGCTCGGAGATCCGCGAGGTGCTGTTCTCGATCTGGTCCAGCAGCTCGGCGAGGTTGAGCAGCCCTTCGATCCACGGCAGCACCGAGACCAGCGCCTCCTCGCCGATGTCCGCCGCCATGGCGCTCAGGCGGTCGGGACCGATGCCGGCCGCGGCCAGGACCGGCGCCTGCCGCCAGGGTTCCTCGACGCCGTGGTCCTCCAGCCATTCCGTCAGCGTGTCTTCCAGGTCGCTCAGGGCCATGGGATCGAGCGCGGGCCCGCCGTTCTCCCGCTGGGCGATGGCTGACAGCGCCTGGGCCTGCAGCTCGCCGAGGACGCGCCGCTCGTCCGCGGAGAAGGGCCGCTCGCGCTCCAGGACGAGCGTCTGGAGGCAGCGGATGGACTCCCGGAGCTGTCCCGCCGACCGCCGCGCCGCCGAGGCCGGGTTGTTCAGCTCGTGGGCGAGCCCGGCCGCCATCTTGCCGAGCGCGGCCATCTTCTCCTCTTGCCGGAGCTGGGCGTCGACGTCGCTGGAGCGCGCCGCCATGGCCGAGAGGACGACCCGCGCCACGGGCGGGCATTCGGCCACCAGGCGGCGGAACTTGTCGGGATCGACGCGCAGGACGCGCGCGCGGTCCACGGCGCGGCCGGTGGCGATGGCCGGACCGCCGGTCAACATGGAGATCTCGCCCGTGAACTCCCCCGGCACGTGCAGCGCGAGAGGCGTCTCTTCCCCACCCACCATCTTGGTGATGCGCACCTCGCCGTCGAGGACGACGAAGAACTGGTAGTTCTGGTCCCCTTCGGAGAACAGGACGGCGCCGGGCTCGAGCTCGATCTCCTCGCCCGCCTCGCGCAGGTGCCGCATGGCTTCCTCGGTCAGGCGCGGGAACAGCGATTCGGCGTTGGGATCGTGGAGCATGATCACACCCTGCTCAGATGCTGGTGAATGAACGAGATCGCGATCGATCCCTCCCCCACTCCCGAGGCCACGCGCTTGATCGAGCCGTGGCGCACGTCGCCCGCCACGAAGATGCCGGGCACGCTGGTCTCCAGCAGGAAGGGATCGCGGTCCAGGGGCCAGCCCTTGGGACGATGGCCGTCGCGCATCAGGTCGGGGCCGGCGAGGATGAAGCCGTGCTCGTCGCGCTCGACCACGCCTTCCAGCCAGTTGGTGCGCGGCTGGGCGCCGATGAAGATGAAGAGCGACCGCGCGGGATGATCTTTTACTTCTCCGGTGTCGGAATTCTTGACGTCGATCGACTCCAGGTGGTCGCCGCCGTGCGCCTCCGCCACCTGGGAATGGTGCCAGACCTCGATGTTGGAGGTGGAGCCGATCTGATCGATCAGGTATTGCGACATGGAGCTGCTCAGCGATTCGCCGCGCACCAGCATGACCACCCGGCGGGCGTACCTGGCGAAGTACATGGCGGCCTGGCCGGCGGAGTTGGCGCCGCCGACGATGAAGACGTCCTCGTCGCGGCAGGATATCGCCTCGGTCATGGCGGCGCCGTAGTAGACGCCCGCGCCCGTGAGCCGTTCCACGCCCGGCACGTCCAGCTTGCGGTAGGAGACGCCGGTGGCGATGAGCATGGCGTGGCAGCTCACCTCGTCGCCGTTGCTCAGGGTGAGGATCTTGTAGGGATCTTCGACGCGGACGCCGCGCGCCTCCTGGGGCGTGAGGATCTCGACGCCGAAGCGCTGCGCCTGGGTGACGGCCCGGCGCGCCAGGTCGGCCCCCGAGAGGCCGGAGGGGAAGCCGAGGTAGTTCTCGATGCGCGAGCTGGTCCCCGCCTGCCCGCCCGGCGCCTCGCCCTCGATCATAAGGGTGTGCAGGCCCTCGGAGGCGCCGTAGACCGCCGCCGCCAGCCCCGAGGGACCGCCGCCCACGATGACCAACGGGTAGAACGGTTTTTCGGCCTGGGTCCTGAAGCCCACCTTCTCGGCCAGCTCGGCGATGGACGGATTGGAAATCCGGGTGCCGTCCGTGAGCACCACCACGGGGAGCGTCGGGGGCTTCGCCGTCTCCGCCGAGGAACTGCTGGGCCTCGGGGTCGGTCTCCACGTCCATCCAGTGGTACGGCACCTGGTGGCGCGCCAGGAAGTCGCGGAGCTGGAAGGCGTCCGGGGACCAGCGGTGACCGATCACGCGCACGCCTTCGAAGGGAGCGCGGTAGGTGGCCTGCCAGTCCTCCAGGAGGTCGTTCAGCACCGGATAGAGGCACTCCTCGGGCGGATCCCAGGGCTTCAGGAGGTAGTAGTCCACGCGAGCCGTATTGATGGCGCGGATGGCGGCGTCGGTGTCCGCGTAGGCGGTGAGCAGCGCCTTCTTGGCGGACGGAAACACGGGGATGGCCCGCTCCAGAAATTCGACGCCGGTCATCTGCGGCATGCGCTGGTCGACCAGGAAGAGGGCCACGGGGGTGCTGCGGAGCTTGAGCTGCTCCAGGGCCTCCAGGGCGCTGGCCCCGGAGGACGCCCGCATGATCCGGTAATGCTCGCCGTATTCGCGCCGCAGGTCGCGGTCCACCGCCCGCAGGACCTCGGTGTCGTCGTCGATCGCGAAGATGACTGGTTTCGCCATGGGGTGTGATCTCTCCCGCGCCGCCTCTCAGGGGGAAAGACTATAACGGCGGCCCCCCTCCCGGGCCCTCACCCCGACCCTCTCCCGACCCCTCCCTCCCACCGGGAGAGGGGAGAAAAGCAGGTTTGTAGAACCGGAGGGTGGGTGGGTCTTGCTCCCTCCTCTCCCGGTGAGGGAGGGAGGGGTCGGGAGAGGAGGGCCGGGGTGGTGAGGGCTTCGGAGGGCAGGTCGTCCCGAAGCGCAGTCCGCCTGAGGGCCCTCCCCTAATCCCGCCGCAACGCCACCAGCGGATCGACGGCTGGCTCGCCGCGCTGCACGATGCGAGCCAGCAGCGCCACCGCGGTCAGTCACCACCGGCGCCAGGGCGCGAACGAGGTCAGGTCCGTGGACGCTCGCCCCCACCAGGGCCCGGCGAGCAGGCGGGTGAGGCCGAAGGCGACCGCGACTCCGATCGCGACGCTGATCAGCACCGGCGCGAGACGGCAGCGCCGCACCAACAGCCGGCGAACGTGCGGGCGGAGCCGCCGAGGGCCAGCCGGACGTAGATATCCCGCGGCGCTGGCTCACCAGGTAGGAGAGCAACGCCAGTGGATCGCTGCGGGCGCCGGCCGTGGGCCGAGGAGCGGCGGGGCAGCCGGAGTCCGCAGCATGTTGAAATAGCCCGGGGTCGAGCCGCAGCGAGCGGGCGCCACCTGCGCCCTCGGGGGCCTATCGCCCTCGCCGGTGCTGCGGATCGATCGCCCACCCGCCGGCGCAGGAGTCGCCCGGGTAGAGCGCCTTCAGCCGCGCCTCGACGGCGTCGTCCTCGGCGTTCCAGGCCCCGATGGGGTGGTATGCCAAGGCTCCCCCTCCCGTTAAAGCCCTCGGGAGAGGCTTGCAAAACCTGAACCCTCACCCTCTGGCCCGCGGCGACGGCGAACGTCAGGAACCGCGTGCGACGCGGCCGTCTGGCGCAGGACACCCACCCGCGATCAGGAGATCGGCGAGTGCCTCGTAGATCGGGAGCCCTGCCCTCTTGGCGACCCAGTCGAACTGGCCATTCGGGTTGATCTCCAGGAAGACATACTTTCCTTCCGGTGTGACGATCATATCCACAGAGCCGAACACGAGACCCAGGACATCCATGAGCGCGCGCAGCTTCTCCGTGATCTCCTCCGGCAGCTCATGCGGCACATAGGGCGTGTTGTCGAAATCGTAGCGTCGCCAGTCTTCGCGCGAGCGTTCGCTCTGCTGCGAGTGAATCGCGCACGCGTAGAGCCGGCGGCCGACGATCACGACGCGCAGCTCATACGCCTTCTCGATGTAGGGCTGAAAGATGCTGGGGGTCGGGATGTCGTCGGCCGACTCGACAAGATCATCCGGGTTCACCCGGCTGGTGTAGAGGATGCTCGTCCGGATGGGCTGATCGGCAGTGGCTTCGCCTATCACGTGAGCATAAGTTCTGAACGGCTTGTAGATGATCGAGCCGTCAACGGCCTCGTAGAACTCGCGAGCCAGGGAAGGTCGCGTCGTGTACAAGGTCGGAGGGATGTCGAGCCCCACCTTCGCCGCCAGGAATAGCTGGCAGCACTTCTCCTCGAAGGCGAGGTGGAACGGGGGAGGGTTCACGCAGAACACGCCCTGATAGGCCAACGTCAGTGTCAGCCCCTTGCAGAACGCGGCCCACTCCCCCCTGTAGAAGGCCCATTCTCGCGGCTTGGCGGCAAGATCACGCAGCGCCGGCTCATCATCGTAGCGTTGCCAGCTGCGCCAGAGCCATGCGGCTCGGATCTCGGACAGATCGAAGACACGGTCTGGCAGTCGCAGGCGACAGCGAACACCGCCGGACGGTTCCTTCTCGATCAAGAGGGAGCTCTTCCCCTCGATCACCGTCGGATCAAGGATGATGTGCGCAGCTCCCCGCTCGTCGAGAATCTGGGACAGATGAAGGAGCGTGACGTCGCTGGAAGACTGGGTAACGATCGCGATCAAGGAGAACTCCTTTGTCTTCTCCGCGGTCGCGAAAGTTCCCCAGCCTGATCTGGGCAGCGATGCCTAAGAAAAATCAACGGCGTCATCGGCCGGATAGGCGTCGGTATCGCCACCGTCGCCGCACAGCCTGATCGTCAGGCTTCCCGCGCTTTCTCTGGAGACCGTCGTCGACGGTTCTGTCGGGCTGCCGAGACACCCGATGACAGCAAACTTCAACTCTTCCTCAGTAAGAAAACGCATGCCAAAGACGGGTGAAGGGGTTGTACGATTCGATGCTTGATTCGCTGATCGGCGCATGTTTCCTCCTGGTCCCTGGTTAAATAGTAGGGAAGCTATTAAAGAATACAAGCCACGTCAGCCGGCGTCAAGCGTTGGGCACGCCGCAGCTCTCAATCTCGCCGCAACGCCACCAGCGGATCCATCCGGCTGGCCCGCCGCGCCGGCACGCTGCTCGCCAGCAGCGCCACCGCCGTCAGCACCACCGGCGCCAGCACGAACGAGGTCAGGTCCGTGGCGCTCACCCCCACCAGGAGCCCGGCGAGCAAGCGGGTGAGGCCGAAGGCGCCCGCGACTCCGATCGCGACGCCGATCAGCACCGGCGCGAGACCCTGCCCCACCACCAGCCGGAGAACGTTGCGGGCGGAGGCGCCGAGGGCCATCCGCACGCCGATCTCCCGCGTGCGCTGGCTCACCAGGTAGGAGAGCACGCCGTAGATCCCCACCCCGGCCAGGGCCAGCGCCAGGAGGGCGAGGCAGCCCATCAGCAGCATGTTGAAGCGGTGCGAGCCCAGCGAGCGGGTCACCACCTGCTCCATGGTCGCGATCTCCCCCACCGGCTGCTGCGGATCGATCGCCCACACCTGCCGGCGCAGCGAGTCGGCGAGATCTTCGGGAGAGCCCTCCACCTTGACCACCAGCGCGAGCGGCAGCAGACGCACCAACATCGCCACGGCCGGCGGAGCCACCTGGCCGGCCGGGACGTAGATGATCGGCGGCGGCTCCTCGTCGAGGCCGGACTCGCGCACGTCCTTGACGATCCCCACGATACGGCGCGGCATCTTGTCCGCCAGTTCCACGGTCACCGGCACCCCGACACGGATGCGAGACCCGAGCGGGTCCTCCCCCTTCCAGAACTGGCGGGCGGCGGCCTCGTTGATCAACGCCACGGGCTCGCTGTGGGCGTGGTCCGCCGGACCGAGGAACCGGCCGCGGGCCAGCCGGAGCCCCAGCGTCTCGAAATAGCCCGGGGTCATGCCGCGGAACTGGGCGCCCCCGGCGCCCTCGAAGCTGTCGCCGCCGGGCCACTTCCCCATGATCGCGAACGGCAGGTCCGGCCCCAGCTCCATCGGGAGCGTGCTGGCGAGGGAGGCCGAGCGCACTCCCGGCAACCCCTCCACCCGCTCGGCGAGCTGGCGGCCGAAGCGCTCCAGGGCTTCGGGATCGCCGTAGCGCGCCTCGGGAAGCGAGAGCTTCATGGTGACCACGCCCTCCGGCTCGAACCCGGGATCGGTCCCCAGCAGGCCGGTGAAGCTCTTCGTCAGCAACGTCGCGCAGGTGATCAGGATCAGCGCCAGCGCCACCTCGCTGATCACCAGCAGCCGCCGGGCCAGAGTCCCCCGGGCGCCGCCGGTCGAGCGGGTCGTCCCCTCCTGGAGCGGCTCGCGCAGGTTCGGGCGCGCCGCCTGGAACGCCGGCATCAGTCCGAACAGCAGGCCGGCCGCCAGCGAGAGAGCGAACGTGAAGGCCAGCACCCCGGCGTCGATCCCCAGAGGCGGCAGCGCGGCCGTGCCCGCGGGACCGAGGGCGTCGGCCGGGCCGAGGGCCACCAGCGGCTTGAGAATCCAGAACCCGACCAGCAGTCCGGCGGCCCCGCCCGCCATCGCCAGCACCAGGCTCTCCGTGATGAGCTGGCCGAAGATCCGGGACGTCCCGGCGCCGAGGGCCGTTCGCACGGCGATCTCCCGCCGCCGTGCCGCCGCCCGCGCGAGCTGCAGGTTGGCCACGTTCACGCAGGCGATCAGCAGCACGCATCCCACCGCCCCCAGCAGCACCAGCAGCGCCGGGCGCAGGCGGCCGTAGAGGCGCTCCCGCAGCGAGACCGCCGCGAAGCTCTCGTTCTCCGCCATCATGTCGGGGTAGGCCTTGCGGTAACGCTCGGTGACGACCTTCATCGCCGACTCCGCTTGCGCCAGGCTCACGCCGTCCTTCAACCGCCCCGTGATCTCCAGGTAATTGGTCTTCTCCTGGCTCGCGGGATCGATCCCCACGGGCGTCCACAGCTCGGCCGTGGCGGGATACCGGAACGACGCGGGCGCCACGCCCACGATCGTGTAGCCCTCGCCGTTGAGCGTCACGACCTGGTTGAGGATCGAGCGTTCGCCGCCGAAGCGCCGCTTCCAGAGGTCATGGCTCAGGATCGCCACCCTGGGAGCGCCGGGGCGGTCCTCCTCCGGCGCGAAGTCGCGGCCCAGCTCGGGCTGGACGCCGAAGACGCCGAAGAACTCATGGCTCACCCGCGACCCGGTGATGCGTTCGGGAGTTCCCTCGCCCACGATGTTGAACCCGGAGCCGAGCGTGTCGTAGGCGGCGACGCTCTCGAACACGCCGCTGTGATCGCGGCAATAGAGGAACTTCGGGATCGCCACCATGGGGCTCTGCCCCTCGCGGAAGTGGCGCTGGATCTGGACCAGCTCCTCCGGCTCCGCGAACGGCAGCGGCCGCAGCAGCAACCCGTTGACGACGCTGAAGATGGCGGTGTTGGCCCCGATCCCCAGGGCCAGGGTGAGAACGGCGACGATCGTAAAGCCCGGCGTCCGCAGCAGGACCCGGGCGGCGTATCGGATGTTTTGAAGAAGGTTCATAAAGGTCCCTCCGGCTCTGGTGAGCCCTACGAGGGACCGCGGAATTCTGTTTCGTGCTCGCCAGCCCCCTGGGACCGCCGGCATCCCGCCGGCCAGCTAACTCCGTTTGGTTAGAAGCCGGCGGGACGCCGGCGGTCCCAGGAGGGACTCTTCGCGGAACGCTATCTCTTCTTCAACTCTGCCCGCAGACGGGCGAGCTCGGCTTCGGCGGCAGCGGCCCGCTCCTCCGCCTGTCTGGCCCGCTCCTCCGCCGCGTTCCGCGCCGCGATCTCCGCCTTCCAGGCTTCCTCGACCTCGGGCGACTCGAGCAGCCGCTCTCCGGTCGCGGCGTCGATGACGTGCACATCCAGGCCGTCTTCCTCCACCTTGAAGAGGAGCTTGGTGGTCTCGGAGCGGAGGAATCCCATCGAATCTGGCTCGATGGGCCGATACTTCCGGTCGGCTCCCAGGCGGTAGCCGGTCAACAGGTACCGGTTCTTCGTGACCGGACCTGGAGGATCGACGAGGATGTACTCGGGGATTTCCGCCCGCTCATAGATCCGGACCTTCTTCTCGTAGTCGTTGCGCCGCACCTCGGCGTCTTTGGAGGAGACGACCTCGATGACGAGGCTGGGACGGGTCCCTTCTTTGACGCAATCGAAACTGTCGCGGTCGGCATGCTTGTCGCGGACGCCGAAGATGACCGCGACGTCCGGCGCCGGCTCCTTCAGCTTCGGGATGCCCCAGAGCATCTTCATGTCGCCGGCGACATAGACATCGTCCCGCGAGGCGAAGTGACGGTCCAGCAGATCCGCCAGGCGCGACGAATTCCAATAGTGCTTTCCGCCTTGGACCACGACGTCTCCCAGTTGAGGGTCGAGAAGGTCCTCCGGCGTCAGCGGGATCTCCTGCTCGGTCTCTTCGCCGCTGGGCAGGCGGACACGCCGTATCCGCCATCCGTAACGGAAGGGATCGGCGCCGGGAGAGGACGGCTCGTTCTCCCAGTCGGCCGGCATCTTTCGAAGCGGCTCGGCCATGGAAGTAGTATACAGGGGTCGTCGCATGGCGGTCAAATTGTCGGTTCACCGACATTTCGCTCGGGAAGGTCCTGCCCTCCCGGGTACCGTCATCATAGCTCCTCCCCGGTACGGCTCTTGCTGCCCCTCATGTCATGCTGCCGGCGGCATGCCCGGCTTCGCCCGGCCCGAGCAGGTGAAGCTCCCGAAGATGCTGGCCCTCCCTTCCGCGAGGAGGGCGAGACATCCAAGGGGAGCTAGTTCGGGATGCGCCAACCCCTCAAGGAGCTTCAACCGTGAAGAGCATCCCTCTCATCCTGGATCAGCACACACAGTGTTGGCAGCCGCTTGAATAATGGCAGCCTCCTACTACTTCTCCTGTTTCTGGGTCTATACGCAGGGGACAGTACGGTTTTGAGTTGACTGCCTGGCCCACACCGAAGTTTGAAGTTCCGGGTATGTAGGTATCCGGAGCATGGTCTCCGTCAGTATCGACGAGAAGGAAGCCGTTGTACTTGACTCCTTCCGGGTTGGACTGGCTCAGCCACCGCTGATTGGGGAGAGCTGGGAAACGGAGGCTCTTGGGCAAGTCGAGCGTCTCCGCGGCATGCCTTCCCGCCGGGGTGAAGGAAATCTTCACGTTGACATGGATGGGGGCAAAGAACCGGCCGCCGGCGTGGCCGCCGGCGTCGTTCTCGCGAACGATCTTCATGCGGGTGATCGGCTGCTCGCCATCCAACGTAACCCTGGCTTTGAACAGGCCGCAGGCGGTCTTGACGGGAACGATGCTCTCGAAACTCAGCGCACGCACCTGAATGCGCGTGAAGGCCACGCCCTTCTTGTTGAACGTTGCGTCATCGAGCCGTTGAACTATCGTGTCGGTCAATCCCAGTGCGCCGGGGATGTTGGTTGCGACCGGAACGCCCTTGAAACCAATCCGGCCGGTGAAGGGCTCGGACTTGTAGCAGAAGAACCCGGCGGGAATGGGGGTCTTCGAGAAATCAGCGTACGTAGAACCGTCCCCCACGGTACGCCAGAGATCGGAACCGTTGAAAATGACGCGATCAGCGGCAATAGCCGGGATCGCGAAAAACAGGGTCAAGACAACCATCCGGACTTGCAGTTTTCTCATTGCTCTCTCCTCACGCTCAGAAGTTGGTAACCAGAGACAAGATCTCCAACGACGGACGGCCTCCTCTCTCACAGTGGATCCGAATGTATTTCGTATCTCGCTCAATAACTACGGTGCTCGCGCCGATAGATTCCGAGCCGCCTCTGCTAGGCTCTCCGTGCATGAGCCGATCCGCATGGATAGCGATGTTTTTCTTGATTTTCGTCTCAGCCACCCTCGCGGCCGAGACGCCCGCCCCGGACTTCCCCGCCCTCGGCCGGGAGATCGTCGGGATGGTCAAGGAGCGCTTCTACGATCCAGCGAAAGCCGAGCGCTGGGCGGCGGCGAACGCGGACTATGCCGCGGGAATCCGCGACGCCGAGACCTTCCGCCGCGAGACCCGGCGCCGGCTGGCCGAGCTTCAGGCCTCGCACACCGAGTACTACGGTCAGGACGATCCCAGCCACCGCGATCTGCTCTCGATCTTCGAGCCGGTCCTCAAGAGGTCAGCGAAGGGGGAGAGCCTGGGGATCGGCATCGTCGAACAGGACGGCGGCTGGTTCGTGGCGCGGGTCTTCGCGGGTGGGCCGGCCGAGGCCGCGGGGCTGCGGCGGGGGGATCGCATCGTCTCCGCGGACGGCGCGCCGTTCCATCCCGTGCTCTCCCTCCAGGACAAGGCCGGGCGTCCCGTGGCCCTCGAATTCCAGCGCCGGAAAGACGGTCCGCTCCAGACCGTCTCCGCGACGCTGCGGACCACCGATCCCAAGGAGGAGTGGCTGGAGGCCCAGAAGGTGGGCAGCCGCGTCGTGGAGCGCAAGGGCCGGCGCGTGGCCTACGTCCCGATCTGGTCCTGCGCCGGCGATCAATACCGGGAGGCTCTCGCCGAGTCACTGCAAGGGGATCTCAAGGACGCCGAGGCCCTGGTGATCGATTTCCGGGACGGCTGGGGCGGCTGTCCTCCCACGTTCGTCGCGCTGTTCGATCCGGCCGTCCCGGACCTCACGCGGATCGACCGCGACGGCGGCCGGACCGTCTGGAGCGCCGGTTGGCGCAAGCCGGTCGTGGTGCTCGTGGATCAGGGGACGCGGAGCGGCAAGGAGATGGTCTCCCGGGCGCTTCAGAAGAACCGCCGCGCCGTGATCGTGGGCGAGCGTTCCGCCGGGGCCGTGCTCGCGGGGCAGATCCTCCCGCTCTCGGACGGCTCCCTGCTCTATCTGGCCGTGGAGGACATCCTCGTGGACGGCGAACGTCTGGAGGGGCCGGGGGTGACGCCGGACGTCCTGGTCCCGCCGGAGCTGCCCTACGCCGAGGGCCGGGACCCGCAACTCGAACGGGCGCTGGACGTAGCGGCCGGGAGCGTCAAAGCTCGCTGAGGAAGCGCTCGATCTCCTGCCAGACCTCCCGCCGGCCCAGCAGATCGTTGTGCGCCGTGCGGGCGACCGGCACCCAGCGGGCGGAGCCGCCCAGCACGGAGGCGATCTCCTTCCCATGCCCCACCGGGATCAGGTCGTCCTGTTCGCCGTGGACCACCAGCGCGGGCACGCGGATCGTCCGCGCCGCGGCGCGGGAGTCGTAGGTCTCCCGCAGCATGGCGTTGACGGCGAACGCGGGGAAGATCTCCTCGGCGGCCTCCTTCAGCGTGGTCCAGGGCGACATCGCGATCAGGCCTTTCACCTCGTCCGGATGCCGGGCCACTGTGGCGATGGCCAGCGCCGCGCCCAGGGACCAGCCGGCGATCACGACCGGCCGCTCCGGGTACCGTTGCCGCACCCAGGCCAGCGCGGCGTCCCCCGTGGCGTTCAATCCCTCCTCCGACGGAACGCCGGTGCTGCGGCCGTATCCCGGATAGTCGGAGGCGACGACCGCCGCTCCCAGCCGGCCCAGCTCCTCGAACAGGCCGGCCCAGCGGACCGTCTCCAGGTTCTCGCCGTTGCCGTGAAAGAACAGGACCACCGGAGCTTCGGCGCGCAGGTCCTGCGGCGTGAAGGACCACGCGAGGACCCGGTCGCCTGTGGGAAGGTCGAGCCAGACCTCCTCCAGGGGAGGCGGCGGCGGCGAGGGCACCGGCACGGGCGGCGCGGGATAGAGCATCTGGCGGGCGTAGGTCTCGATCATGGGGCGAAGCATAACGAAAGGGAGAATCAGGACAGCAAGGACACCCAGGACGACAAGGATTTTGCCCAGATGCAAGGGAACGACTCCTCAGAACTCGCTGCTCGATCCCCCGCCGCCGAAGCTCCCTCCACCACCGGCGAGCTTCGGCTCCTCGTGGAGCGTCCTGGCCTCGGGCGCGAGGGTGACGGCGGCGGCGCCGGCTTCGAGCCAATGCTGGCTCGCGGTGTCTTCGAACAGCGGCGCCGTCGTGAAGCCGTGCCGCTCCTTGTTCGTGCCCGATTCCAGGTAGCGCCGCAGGACGAAGATCACCGCGACGAGCAGGGCTCCCGTCCCCAGGAGCACGGCCCAGAGCGGCCGCAGCCGGGCGTACTCCACGAGGACGATGTCGGACGCGATGCCGGTCCCCAGGCCCACCAGGAGGAAGGGTTTCTTCCGGGTGAGGATCCCGATCGCGAGATAGGCGATCGGCAGCAGGATCGTGGCCGCCAGCACGAGCCAGCGGATGGGAGCGCTCAGGTCGGTGAGAGGGCTGTCCCACCGGCCGCCGAGTTTTTCAACGAACTGGGTCGCGACCGATCCGAGGTGGACGGCTACGTAGGCGCCCACCAACCCCGCCACGAGGACGCCCTGCCATGAATCCCGGTGTGTGGGCGGCAGGCGTTCCGACTCCGACCACCGCGCCAGCCATGGGGCCAGAGCCAGAGGCAAGAGGAGCCAGATCAGCCGCCCATAGGGCAGGGCCGCGGCGGCTCCCAGCAGCGAGGCGGCGGCCGCCCCGGCGTAGATCGGATATCCCCAGCGCCAGGCCGCGGCCGCCAGGAGCAGAGCGGCGGCGAGGAACAGGATCGGGACGGCGGTCTCGTCCTCCAGGCTCAAGCGAATCGAACAGGGTCCAGCCCACGAACCCGATCAGGCAGCCCACAGCCACCAGGGACAGGGCGGCCTCGATCCCCCCTTCCCTCCTGCGCATCAGCGTGAGCAGCATGTCCGTGCCGATGGCGGAGACCGCGCCGAAGATCAGCAGGAACGGACCGAAGATGTCGTCATTGGAGCTGAAGCCGTTGAACAGGGCCAGCACGAAGCCGAACCCACCGCCCGCCGCGAGCGAGCGTGAACAGAAAGAGCAACACCCGGAAGACCGGCCCCACACGGACGCGGTCGTCCGGATAGGCGGCCTCGATAGCCTTGAGGGAGGCCTCGTCGATGGCTCCGGCCTTCTTCCAGGTCCGTGCGGCCTCCCGGATCGCGTCATTACGGTCCGCGCGCACGGCCTCGGCGTTCACAGCGGCTCCTTCATCCGGCGTTGCGCCATGACGAGCCCGAAGATCACCAGGAGGGGCGTGGCGAAGAACCAGAAGCAGCCCAGGGTGAAGTCGTCGATGCCGCCCCCGAACGCCAGGCGGGTCAGCGCCGCGTAGGCTCCCAGGACGCCAAAGGCGAACAGGGGAAAGCGCCGGGTGGCATAGGCGCCCGCCGCCAGCGCGCCGCCGGCGAAGAGGAGAGCCAGGGTCCAGGCCAACCACCGCTCCTCTCCCATCCCCGAGGCCAGCGCGCCGAGGCTCAGCAGCCATCCCAGGTGGACCGCCACCGGCTCGAAGCACGCCTTGCGGTCCGTCTTCGCCAGGACCAGCCCCAGGACGGTGAAGGCGATGCCGCAGCCCAGCATGTTCCAGCGCACCGTGTCCTCGACGCCGCCCAGGAGGGTCGAGCCGAAGTAGGCCACCGAGACGCCCCGCCAGGCCGCGAACGTCGAGAGGGCGAGGGAGAAGACGATCCGGGAGTCGTAGCGGAAGGCGGCCAGGGCGGCAAGGATCGCGACGATGAGCAGGTGCCAGGGCCAGTCGGCCCCCAGCGGCGTGAATTGAACCTCGATGTACGCGAGGTCCGCCGCGGCCAGAAGCACCCCGAGAAGGAGGATGTAGTCGAACGCCAGGTTCGGCGACCTCACTTCCCGCCAGGAGAACGGCGCCGCGGCCCGCTCCACCCAGATCAGGGCCGCCGCCGCGGCGAGGCCGATCGCGGACGCGACGGCCGCCGGCCCGATCCGGTCGAGGTTCTCTTTGACCAGCAGGCCGACGCCGCCGGTGACGAGAAGGACCCCCAGGTAGAGCAGCGCCCGCAGCTCCCAATGGACCGACACCAGCTCCCCGCGCGCCACGCGCAGCAGGTGCGGCGCCTTCTCTGGCGGCAGGACGCCGGATTCCACCAGCCTGGGGATCGCCTGGGCGATGTCGGGGTTCAAGGGAAGCTCCTTGGGGAGCATCCTACCGCATCCCCCGCCCGAGCCTTCACCCCTGGCCCCTCTCCCGCCCCCGCCTCAGTCATCGCCTCGCAATGAATCCAGCAACGCCTCCAGCGCATCCGGCTCGACCGGCTTCACCAGATGATGATCGAATCCCGCCTCCTGGGCGCGGCGGCGGGCGTCTTCCTGGCCGTAGCCGGTCAGGGCGATGAGGGTCGTCCGCTGGAAGTCCGGCTGCTCGCGCAGGCGGGCGGCCACTTCGTAGCCGTTCATGCCCGGCAGGCCGATGTCGCACAGCACGACCTGGGGATGGAAGGCGCGCGCCACCTCCAGCGCCTCCGGACCGTGGTAGGCCGTCCGAACCTGGTAGCCACGCAGCTCCAGCAGGAAGCTCATCATCTCCGCCGAATCCACGTTGTCTTCCACGACCAGGATCCTCAGCCCTTGCGCGGCGGACGGGACCGGCTCCCCCGCCTCCGCCGTGCCGGCGCCGGCGCTGGACGCCGCGGCGGGGAGCCGCACGATGAACTCGCTGCCCTGGCCAGGACCTTCGCTCCGCGCCTCCACCCGCCCGCCGTGCAGCTCGACGAGGCGCCGCGCGAGCGTCAGGCCGACCCCCAGGCCGCCCTGCGAACGGTCGAGCGAACGGTCCGCCTGGGTGAAGAGGTCGAAGACGTGCGGCAGCAGGTCCGGGGGCAGGCCCATCCCGTTGTCGCGCACCCGGATCACGGCCTCGCCGTTCTCCGCTGCGGCTTCGATGTGAATCCGTCCGCCTTCGTCGGTGTATTTCGCGGCGTTGTTCAGCAGGTTGCCGACGACCTGCACCAAGCGGGTCAGATCGCCTTCCAGCCGCACCGGCTCCGGCGGCAGCGCGACGGTCAACTGGTGGCGGCGCGCGTCGATCAGGGGACGGCTCGCCTCGACGGCGCGGTGGACGATCGTCGCCAACTCGAGCGGCTCGCGCGCCAGTTTCACCTTGCCGCGGGTGATGCGCGAGACGTCCAACAGGTCGTCCACCAGGCGCGTCAGGTGCTGAGTCTGGCGCTCGATGACCTCGCGCGCCCACCGCTGCCTGCCGTCCGCCGCTCCGACCAGCTTGAGCACCTGCGCGGCGTTGCGGATGGGCGCGAGCGGATTGCGCAGCTCGTGCGCGAGCATGGCCAGGAACTCGTCCTTGCGCCGGTCGGCTTCGCGCAGCGCCCGCTCGCTCTGGCGCAGGGCCGCCTCGCTGCGCAGCCGCTCCACCGCCAGCCACGTCCGCTCCGCCACGGCTTCGAGCAGCCCGATCTCCCGCGGCGTCCATGGGTACGGCGTCTCCTTGTTCACCCACAGCGACGCGATCCAGCGCCCGTCGCGCGTCAGGGGGACGACGACGTAGGACAGGTAGCCGTGGGGCCGGTACTGGGTCGCGAAGAATTCGGCGGTACGCTCGTCCGTGCCGGCGTCGGAAACCACGACCGTGCGCCCGGCCTTGACGTCTTCGAGAGTCACCGGGCTGAACGACGTCAGCGCCCACTCGCGGGGTCCCGGCTCCAGACCGGGGGCGAAATAATCGCTGTGGACCCTGGCGATGCCGGCGGCGAAATCGATCTCGTCGAACGCGCAGCGCGCCAGCCCGAGCCGCCGCCCCACCACCTGCGCCACGTCGCCCAGCAGGGTTTCGGCATCCTCGGCCAGGCGGATCTTCTCGGCGATCTCCAACAGGAGCTCCTGCGTCTGCTCCGCCAGCGCGTCGCGCTCGGCGGCTTGGCGCCGCAAGGCCGCCATCTTCAGCGACGCCTCGACGCGCGCCAGCAGCTCGCGCGCGGCGAACGGCTTGGTCAGGTAATCGTCGGCGCCGGCGTCCAGCCCCTCGACGCGGGCCTCCTCGCCCGCGCGCGCCGACAGCAGGATCACGGGGATCGTCGCCGTGCGGGCATCCGAACGCAGCTCGCGGACCAGATCGAAGCCGTCGAGCCCCGGCATCATCACGTCCGCCAGCACCAGGTCCGGCGCGCGCTCGCGGGCCGCCCGGAGGGCCGTGAGCCCGTCGGCGGCGAGCTCGACGTCGTACTGGGGGCCGAGCAGCCGCCGCACGTACTCGCGCATGTCGGCGTTGTCGTCGGCGAGCAGGATGCGCCCGCGGCCCACCGCGGAGGTATCCGGCGCCGGCGCCGCGGGCTCGCCCGTCCAGCGCAGCGCCTCCTCGACGTAGGCCTCGCTGCGCACGCCGGACGGCGCGAGCGTGCGCGCCGCCCCGATGCGGTCGGCGAGGCAGGTGGGCTTTGCCGGTGGGGATGCTGACGGTGAACCGGGTCCCGCGGTCCACCTCGCTCTCGACTTCCACCGCGCCGCCGTGCAGCCTCGCCAGCTCCTGCACGAGCGCGAGGCCGATGCCGCTGCCCTCGAAGGTCCGGGCGCGGGCGTCCTTGACGCGGTGGAACCGCTCGAAGAGGTGCGGCAGCTCCTCGGGGGGGATGCCCGTCCCGGTGTCGCGCACGGCCAGCCTGACGCGGCCGCCCTCGCGCCGCAGCCGGACCTCGATTTCGCCCTCGAAGGTGAACTTGAAGGCGTTCGAGAGCAGGTTGAGGACGATCTTCTCCCACATCTCGCGGTCCACGTAGACCGGCTCGCCGAGCGGCGGGCAGTCCACGACGAGCCGCAGCCCGGCGCGCTCGATGGCCGAACGGAAGACGCTGCCGAGGTCCGCCGTGAGCGCGGCCAGGTCGGTGGGCTCGTACGCCGCCTGGATGCGTCCGGCCTCGAGGCGCGAGAAGTCCAGGAGCGTGTTGACCAGCTTCAGCAGGCGCAGGGCGTTGCGGTGCGCCATCTCCAGCCGCTCGCGGTCCGCGGCGGGAAGCTCGCCGGAGTGGGCCAGCGTGTCTTCGAGCGGGCCGAGCATCAGGGTGAGCGGCGTGCGGAACTCGTGCGAGACGTTGGAGAAGAAGGCCGTCTTCGCGCGGTCCAGCTCGGCCAGGACCTCGGCGCGCCTGCGTTCCTCCTCGTAGGCGCGGGCGTTGGCGATGGCGTTGGCGATCTGCCCGGCGGCGAGCTCGAGGAAGCCGCGGTACTCGCCGTCCAGCGCCAGGCGGGGGCTGACGCCGGCGACCAGGAAACCGGCCGGCAGCTCCTGCGCTCCGGCCTTGGCGAGCGGCAGCACCAACGCGTTCCGGGTGCGGTCGTCCGTCCACGGGCCGGCGGGCCACCGTCCGAACCGCTCGTCCGCATTCTCGACGATCTGGCCCTGGCCGGTCCCGATGACGCGGCTGAAGGTCCAGACGTCGTCCTTGCCGTCGAAGGAGGGGAAGTTGACCGTCTCGCAGAGGCGCGCCTGCCGGTTTTCGTCGAGCAGGTAGATCAGCGCGAAGGGGAAATCGTGCGGGTTGCCGGCGAGCGTGCCGGCGGCGGAGTGGCAGACCTGCTCGATGGTCCTGGCTTCGGTCAGGCCGTGCTCGCCGAGGTCGCGCAGCGTCCGCAGGCGCCGCTCGCGCAGGACGCTGCGGGTGTCCTCCGTGCAGGCGCAGAAGACTCCGCCCACGCCGCCCGCGTCGTCCGGCGCGGGGCTGTAGGAAAAGGTGAAGTAGGTCTCTTCGGTGTACCCATGCCGCTCCATGAGCAGGAGCGCCTCTTCGTTCCACGTCCCCCGGCCTTCCTGCATCACGATGTCCGCCTGCGGGCCTACGGTGCCCCAGATGTCCCTCCAGATCTCCGGAGCGGACCGGCCGAGGGCCGAGGGGTGGCGCTTGCCGAGGATGGGGATGTAGGCGTCGTTGTAGAAGTTGATGAGCTCGCGTCCCCACCAGACGAACATGGGATAGCGCGAGTTGAGCATGATGCGGACGGCGGTCTTCAGGCTCTGCGGCCACCCCTTGATCGGTCCGACCGGCGTCCTGGACCAGTCGAACGCGCGCATCCGCTCGCCCATCTCTCCGCCGCCGACGAGGTAGTCGGAGGCGGTCTTACCCTGTTGGATGGACGAAGCGGTCATGGGATGTCCTGGAACAAGCACCGCCCGGGCATAAATACCCGGGCTACCGAAAACAGCCGGGTAAACCCGACTGACGGAGTCCCCTTCAGGGGGCTCTTTCAACGTAGCCCGGACATTTATGTCCGGGCGGGGGCCCCTGATAAACTACCGCCTTCCACTCCAGGAGGGCAACGTCCTGACCGCCAAGGCCTTCGACGTCTTCTTCAGCTACAACAGCAAAGACCGGGAATCGTCCGCCAGGTCCATGACGAGTTGAAGAAGCGTGGGGTGCGGGTTTGGATGGATGAGAAGGTCCTCCCGTACGGCCAGCCCTGGCAGCCAAATGTCGAGGCGACGCTCCAGAATGTGGACGCCGCCGCCATCTTCCTCGGACCGCCTGGTTTCGGGGACTGGCAGAAGCAGGAGGCGCGACTCTGCCAAACCCAGGGGGTGAAGCGAGGGATGCCCGTCATTCCGGTCCTGCTCCCCGACGGCATGGGACCCGAGGGCCTGCCCTCCCTCCTGGCCGAACGGACCTGCTGCGATCTCCGGGACGGGCTGGCGGCGGACAAGCTCGACAGGCTGGCGCGGGAAGATCCAGGGGATCGCTGGCGAGCGCGTTTTCAACACCATCCGGGATCAAGACCAGGCTCCGCGCCTCCATAACCTCCCCTTCTCCCCCCTCGGCGATCTCCTCAAGGGACGAGACGAAGAAATCGCGAGCCTCCAGGCCAGCCTAGGCAACTCCGGGAATCCGACGGCCATCACCCAGGCGCAGACGATTTACGGTCTCGGAGGGATCGGAAAGACCCGACTGGCTGTCGAATACGCCTGGCGCTCTGGGGATCGCTACGATCTGGCGCTGTTCGTTGTCGCCGACTCGCCCGAGGCCCTGCGGCTCGGTCTTGCGAGCCTTGCGCGTCCTGGTCTCCTCAACTTGCCCGAATTTGAGGCCGGCGCGGAAGCGAAGGCCCTGGAGGCAGTCCTCCGTTGGCTTCAGGACCATGACCGCTGGCTACTGATCCTCGACAACGTAGACGACAAGGAAGCCGTCCAGGAGGTCACGAAGATCCTTCCTTTGCTCTCCAACGGCCACGTCCTCATCACCTCTCGCGTCCGGGAATGGCCACCAGGGATCAAGAGGCAGCCGCTAGAGACTCTGGCACGAGATGAAGCGCAACGCTTCCTTCTCGATCGGACGCAGGAAGATCGATCCTCTACCGACGATGATCCCGCGCAGGCCCTCGCCTCTGGCTGGGGAACTTGGCGGTCTACCGCTGGCTTTGGAACAAGCGGGAGCGTATATCGGCCATCATCAGATGACCTTCGCTGACTATCTGGAATCCTGGCGGGCGGAGCGAGACAAGGTTCTCACCTGGCACGACGCCACGACCATGCAATATCCCGCCTCGGTTGCGGTTACCTGGCAGCAGACCTTCGAGCGCCTCAGCCCTACCGCGGCCGCGATTCTTCGCCTGACGGCCTTTCTCGCGCCTGAGCCCATCGCTCAAGAGATGTTCGAGGAAGGAGAGGAGATCGTCCGCGAGGCCGTCGAGCTGCTTTGCGAGGAAACTGGACAGGAGGCAGGGGAAGCATCGATCAAGGAGGGAATCGCGGAGCTAGCGACCTACTCCATGATCAACCGCAAGGGAGATACGTTCACGGTCCATCGCATGGTCCAGCAGGTGATGCGGACACGGATTCCGGCGGAGCGACGGAAGGAATGGGTTGAGCGTTCGCTACGCGTGGTGAACCGGTTTGCACCCCTTGAAGCTGCCGATGTCCGCACGTGGCCGGTCTGGGACCGTCTTCGTCCTCATGCCGCGGAGGTGATCAAGCTGGCTGAGGAGGCAGGAATTACGGATCCAACAGCCCGGTTGATGAATCAGTTGGCGCTTCTTCTTCTCGCGAAGAGCCTTTACACAGAAGCCGAGCCGTTGATGCGGCGCGCCCTCGAGATCGAAGAATACCCCGCTTACCTCAACAACTTGGCTCAGTTGCTTCAGGCCACGAACCGCTTGGCGGAAGCCGAGCCGTTGATGCGGCGCGCCCTCGAGATCGAAGAAGATCCCGTTTACCTCAACAACTTGGCTCGGTTGTTTCAGGACACAAATCACTTGGCGGAAGCCGAGCCGTTGATGCGACGCGCCCTTGACATCGATGAACAGGCCTTTGGGAACCAGCATCCCAACGTCGCCAGACATCTCAACAATCTGGCTACGTTGCTTCAGGACACAAATCGCTTGGCGGAAGCTGAGTCGTTGATGCGACGCGCCATCGACATCGACGAACAAGCCTTCGGGAACCAACACCCCAACGTCGCCATCGCCCTCAACAACCTGGCTCTGTTGCTTTGGGACACGAATCGCTTAGCGGAAGCCGAGCCGTTGATGCGACGGGCAGTGAAGATCTACGAGGAGAGTCTGGGAAGCGCTCACCCAAAAACTCAGACTGCGCAGAGGAACCTGGCTGGGTTGCTCGCTGAAATCGAGGAGCAAGGCGACGCGGGCGGAGAAGTCAGTTAGAACGCTAACAAGCCGGCCCAACGGGCCGGGAGAACTAGCCCAGGGCTGAGGCCGAAGGCCGATGCCCTGGGAAAAGGAATAATTATCAAATCTTGCGGCCTGAAGGGCCGCGAGAACCTGGGCTGAACCGAGTGTTGAGCGAACCCGGTATAAATTCTCGCGGCCCTTCAGGCCGCAGGATGTATACACGCTCTTTGACCCAGGGCATCGGCCTGACGGCCTCAGCCCTGGGCTAGTTCTCCCGGCCCGTTGGGCCGGCTTTGTTAGAGGAACTAAGCGGCGAAACGGAGGATCTCCACCTCCGCGCCGTTCTCGACCGCCTTCTCAGCTCTCTTCAGAAGCTCGCCGGTCACCTCTTCCGAGAGGTAATGCTCCCCGCAGTTCTCGCAGACCTCCGCGGGAACGTCTTTGAAGATGACCACCGTCTCACCGCGCTCCAGGACGGTGGTCACCCTGCCGGGATGGGTTTGGCCTTGTTTGCAGAACAGGCAGGTCATGGAAGTCGCTCGATCAGTTTCTCCGCAGAGATGGTCTCGCCACGGTCGGCTTCTGCGATGGACTCCAGGAGCTCGGCCTCAAGCTCCGGCGGTACTTCGAACGTTTCTTCTTCTTCAGAGATGCACATTGATGATGACGTTATTCCATTAGAGTTTGGCTCAGTTCTCGTGGCGGGTCAGCGCCAGGAGCTCCTCGGTGCTCATCCCCGTAGTAGCTCGCCCCCGCATCCGCTCCACCAGTCGCCGTCCCCGCTCGCCAACAGGCTTTTCCTCACGGAGGATCCGGACGGCGTTGCCCTCCACCTCGAAGCGCACCTTGGTGCGAGGCAAGAGCCCCAGTCGCTTCCGGATCTCAATCGGAATGGTCACTTGTCCCTTGCTGGTAATGCGCACGCATCCTCCCGGAGCGAGTGTACCAGTTGGTCCCAGATGATTAACCGTCCCTTCAGGGACAATCGCGGGTAGCCCCACGGTTTCAACCTGGGGCGGGTGAGGTCCGGACCGATCCTGCCGGAAACGGCATCGCGGGACGGTAACGGGCGCGGCCGCTGCCCCAGGTTGAAACCATGGGGCTACCCGCGGATGTGCCTGAAGGCACGGTTCGGAGAAGATCCTCACCCCACCACGCCGCGGAAGCCGGAAGACGGCTCCGCAAGCTCCGGGATGTCCAAAATAAGGCCTAACGATGATTTTTTAGCTTAAAAAACTGTCGCGGAGCTTCCGGCGCGATTTTTCAGCTTCCGGCGAGGTTTTTCAAGCTCCGCCACGGTTTTTCAGCTTCCGGCGGAGTTTTTTAAGCTCCGCGGCGGCGCCGGAAGCTCCGCCACGATTTTTTAGCTTCCGGCGCGGTTTTTTAAGCTCCGCGACCGTTTTTCAAGCTCCGCAACGGCTCCGGAAGCTCCGCGACGATTCTCCAGCCTTCGCGGCGGTCCCGGAGGCTCCTGCAAGAGAATTACACGAGCGGCGGCGGCCGCAGCGAATCCAGCAACGCCTCCAGCGCGTCCGGCTCGACCGGCTTGACGAGGTGGTGATCGAAGCCGGCTTCCTGGGCGCGGCGGCGGGCTTCTTCCTGGCCGTAGCCGGTGAGGGCGATGAGGGGCGTGCGCTCAAAGGCCGGCTGCTGGCGCAGGCGCTCGGCGACTTCGTAGCCGTTCATCCCCGGCAGGCCGATGTCGCACAGCACGGCGTGCGGCTTGAACACCAGCGCCTCCTTCAGGGCCTGGTGACCGTCGAAGGCCGTCCGCACCTCGTGGCCGCGGAGCCGCAGCAGGAAGCTCATCATCTCCGCGGAATCCTGGTTGTCTTCCACCACCAGGACCCTCATCCTCCGCGCGGCGGGACGGACGGGCTCCCCCGCCGCCGCTTCCGTGCCGGCCGCGGCCGTGGAATCCAGCGCCGGGAGCCGCACCGTGAACTCGCTGCCCTGGCCGGGACCGTCGCTCCTCGCTTCGACGCGCCCGCCGTGCAGCTCGACGAGCTGCCGCACCAGCGTCAGGCCGATGCCCAGGCCGCCCTGCGAACGGTCGAGCGAACGGTCCGCCTGGGTGAAGAGGTCGAAGACGCGCGGCAGCAGGTCGGCGGGCAGTGCCCATGCCGTCGTCGCGGACGCGGATCACGGCCTCGCCGTCTTCCCGCGCCGCTTCGATCCCGATGTGGCCGCCGGCGTCGGTGTACTTGGCCGCGTTGTTCAGCAGGTTGCCCACGACCTGCACGAGCCGGGTGAGATCGCCTTCGAGCCGCACCGGCTCCGGCGGCAGGGCGACGCTCAGTCGATGACGGCGCGCGTCGATCAGGGGACGGCTCGCCTCGACCGCGCGGTGGACGAGCGTCGCCAGGTCGAGCGGCTCGCGCGCCAGCGTGACCTTGCCCCGCGTGATGCGCGAGACGTCCAGCAGGTCGTCCACCAGCCGCGTCAGGTGCTGCGTCTGGCGCTCGATGACCTCGAGCGCCCATTCCCGCCGGTCGTCCTCCGGATTGGCCAGCTTGAGCACGTGGGCGGCGTTGCGGATCGGGGCGAGCGGGTTGCGCAGCTCGTGGGCGAGCATGGCCAGGAACTCGTCCTTGCGCCGGTCGGCCTCGCGCAGCGCCTCCTCCGTCCGCTTCTGCTCGGTGACGTCGGTGACGAAACCCTCCCAGAACACGATCTCGCCCGTGTCCGTGAACACCGGCGAGGAACGGTCCCAGACCCACCGCGTCTCACCGTCGGAGGTGACGATCCGGTAGGTGATCCGGATCGGGGACCTCTCCTCGATGTGCCGGGCCGCGTCCGCCCGCACCCGCTCGAGGTCGCCGGGATGCACCAGGCTGTCCCAGGTCACCCGCCGCTCCAGGAAGTCGCCGGCCGGGTAGCCGGTCATCTCGCGCACGCCGTCGCTGATGAACACCATGGTCCACACTTCGTCGTTGAGGCATCGGAAAGCGAAACCCGGCAGGTTGCTGATCAGCGTGGAGAGGGAAAGCTCGCCGGTGGCCCGCACTACTGCCTCGAAGTCCCTGATGCCGCGCCCGGCAACCCGCTCATCGTTCGTGCCGTCAAGTCCTTCCTCCCCATCACGTCCACCTCGATCCTCCCCCGACCGGCGGTGGTGTCCTCGGGATAGAAGCCGAGGATGTACTGGCTGCGCAACTCGGAGAGGATCTGCTGGTAGACGCCGGAGAGGTTCTGGTCGCGCTCGATGAAGTAGACCTGCCCTCCCCCGGCCTCGGCCAGGCGCTGGAACTTGTTGGCGGAGGGCTCGGAGAGGAAGCCGCCGTCCTCTTTGCGCGCCGCGCGGGGGTTCGCCACGATCAGATAGATCGGGATGCGGCTCTCGCGGGCGGCGTTCAGGCTGGAGGAGAAGGAGGCGCGGCTCCCTTCGTCGATGCCGTCCGAGTAGACCACCAGCGCCTTGCGCCCGCCGATGCTCCGGAGCTGGGCCAGCGAGAAGGCCACGGCGTCCCAGAGGGCGGTCTTGCCGTCGGCGTCGAGGAGGCGCAGGGCCGAGGTGACCGCCGTCAGCTCGCGGGTCACGGGCTGGACCATCCGCGGCTCGGAGTCGAAGTCGATCAGCATGGCGCGGTCGCGCTCCGTCAGCCCGGTGTCCAGCAGCGAGGAGACGGCGTTGCGGACGTCCGGGAGCTTGAGGAACATGCTGGCCGAGGAGTCGATGGCCAGGGCCAGAGTCAGCGGCAGCTCGCCGGCGTTCTCGAAGGCGGAGATCTCCTGGTCGCGGCCGTCCTGGCGCAGGCGGAAGGCTTCCTTCGGCAGCCCAGGTACCGGTTTGCCCGTGGGATCGGTGACCACCACGGCGAGCTGGATCAGGCGGACGTCGATGCGGTCTCCCAGCGCGGAGGCGTTGAGAGCCAGGGCGTCCTCGGCGGTGGAGCCGTCGTCCAGCCGGGCGGCGACGCGCAGGTAGCCCACCGGGCGCTGGCGGGGCACCCGCACGCGGCCCCGGTAGGGCGGCGCGTAGGCCGTGCCCGCCAGCTCGTCGTTCCAGAAGAATTCCACCTTCTCCACGCGCCGGCCGGCGGGGGCGCGGACGTCCGCTTCCACCTCGACGGCGCCCACGCCCTTGCCCGAGGCGGGCTCGACGATGCGGACCTGGAAGGCCTCGTCGGGATCGTTGACGTGGATCGAGTCGCGCGCCAGCTCCCGGCCGTCGATCCCGTAGGCGACGCCGGCGAGGAGCTGCGGGCGGGCGCGGCGGCCGAGGTCCACCTCGGCTTCGCAAGGCAGGGACGGGCAGCTCGCGGCCTTGCGGCCCCCCAGCAGGAGATCGACGCGGGCGATCCCCTCGCCGCCTCCCGCCACCCGCACCTGGATGCGGCCGGCCAGCTCGGCGCCGGGCGGGAGCACGAGCCGCAGGGAGGGACGGTCCACGGAGACGGCGGCGGGGTCTTCCGCGGGGCCGAGGGTCACCACCGCGCCGCCCCAACTGCCGTCGTCCAGGGTTTCGACCAGCACGCCGAGGGCCTCGGCCCCAGGAGGCGGGGTGAACGGCACCCGGTAGGCGCCCGGCTCGGCGCCGGTCAGGTCGGAGGGTCGGACAGCAGGCGATGCGTGGCGGCGCCGTCCGGCCCGGAAGCCACGGTCAGGCGCAGGGGACCTTCGGCGTCCGGCGAATCGAGGCGTAGGTCCAGGCTGCCCTCGGTCTGGATGCGGGCGGAGATCTCCAGGCTGCCGGTCTCCTCCTCGCCGTCCAGCACCCGGCGGGCGCGGGCGGCGCTGATGGTCTCGGGAAAACCGGAGCCCTCCCAGCGGCGGGCCCGCGACGACTGGACGTCCGACCGCAGGGCGCGGACTTCTACCGCGTGGGGTTTGCCGTCCTCCGCGCGCGGGGTCTCGTAGGTCAGCCAGAGACGAGAGCGGATGCCCGCGAGGGCGGCGGGGATGTCCTGCGGCAGGAGGATCAGGCTGCCGCCGCTCGCCTCCGCCAGCCATTCCAGTGGCTCCGTACCCTTCGTGACCACGGGCGGCGGGGGCGGCTCGGGCTTTTTATCTTCCTTCTTCTTTCGGCCCAGGGTGATGGTGCCGCCGATGGGCGCGTTGCGCGGGCCGCCGGGCCGGATCCGCAGGTCCGGGAGGTTGGCGCCTCCGACCGGCAGCGGCAGGACGGTCCAGCCCAGGGCGGCGGCGGTCTGGGCGGTCTCCAGGGCGGTGCGCTCCAGGGCGCCGTCTCCCTCCGCCTTGACGCCGTAGAAGGAGGCCGGGATCTCTCTCGTAGCCGTCGGTCACCAGGAGGAGGAGCTGGGGACCGTCGCCGCTGCGGGAGGAGAGCCACTCGGCGAGCCCTTCCTGCTGCCGGCGGACGAGGCGGATCTCGGTCTCGACGGCCTCGGCGATCTCTTCGGGGCTGAGCCCCTCCTCCCCCGCCGCCGCGCGCTCCTCCAGGAAGCGCCGGCGCAGGGAGGACAGGTCGTCCCGTCCCTCGCCGGAGAGCCAGAGGCGTGAGAGGACCTCGTCGATGGCGCGGGCCTCCCGCGTCGGCGAGAGGAGCACCCGCGGCTCGGGCTCGGCCACGACGACCTCCACCGTCCCGAGGGCGGCGAGCTCCCGGGCGCGCTCCGCGAGCACGCCCGCCGCCGACCTCATCGTGCGGGAACCGGTGAGGATGCGGTCGACGTAGAGCACGACCCGCCACGGCTGGGAGACCGGAGCGACGCCCGCCACCGGGCGGGCGACGCCGTCCTCGGTCACCGAGAAGTCCTGGGCGGTCAGGGTCTTGGGGATCTCCCCCTTGCGGTCGAGGACCTGGACGGGGAGGCCGGCGCGATTAACCGCCGGAGGCTCGGGAGCCTCCTCCGGCGGAGCGGTCTGCAGGAAGGCGAGGGATGCGGCTAGAAAGAACATCTTGGTGATCACGGGACTATTGTACGGGGCTGGGCCGGCAAGCGCCCGGGCATCAATGCCCGGGCTAGAAAACGGCGCCGGGTGAACCCGGCTTGAAGCCCCCTTCAGGGGGCGCTGTTCCTAGCCCGGCGATTCATCGCCGGGCGGTAGGGTGCCCGGCGCCACCGCCACCACCCCCTCCCCCCGCAGATCCGCCACCATGGCCAGCAGCTCCTTGGTGAACGGCCGCAGTAAGCGGAAACTGGAACACCGAGACCAGCCGCAGGACCAGCTTCACCGACATCTCCATCAGGCGGTAGCTCTTCGCGCACCCCGGCGAGTTGTCGTGGATCCAGTAGAGGATGATCCCCATGTGGTAGACCCACAGGAGGTTGGGCAGCTCGGCCGTCAGCTCGGGAGAGAGGCGGGCGTCCCCGCCCGTGATGACCTCGGCGAACAGCTCGGTGGACTGCTGGCGCACGGGCACGGAGTCGTCGCTGAACGGGTTGAGGGGACTCTTGGGATCGGCCGCCGTCTTGAACAGCACGCCCGCGAACTGGTGGTAAGGCATGATCGTGTCGAGCTTGGCCCGCATCACCCCCAGCAGCCGCTCGCGGAGGTTTTTCTCGCGGGACAGCAGCTCGCGGCTCGCCTCCATGTGCTGCTGGTGGGTCCGCTCGTAGAAGGCCTGGATCAGGTGCTCCTTGGAGCGGAAGTAGTAGTAGGCGTTGCCCACCGCCACCCCGGCCTCCTCGGCGATCCCCCGCATGGTGGTGTCCTCGTAGCCGCGCTCCCGGAACAGCCGGAGGGCGGTGTCGAGGATCTGGGCACGGGTTTGCTCGCCCTTGCGGCTCTTGGTCTTCCCTGCCGGTTCCAGGGTCTTCACGTCTTCCATGCCGGCTCCGTCCCGATCCTGAAACGGTTCCTTGAGACCCAGGCGATGACCCGCTTGGCGCTGGGCATCAGCTCGGGGGTGGCCAAACGCAGGGCCGTGCCCCGGTACTTCTTCAGGGCCCAGAGGCACATGATCCACGCCTTGGCCCCGTGGTAGACCTCGCCGTTCATGCCGACCACCGTCAGGTCCACCAGGGTGTTGTCGTGGTCGAGGCCCGGGAAGCGCCGCCGGGCCTCCTGCGATCCGGCGGCCAGATATTCCAGAGGCACGTACTTGGCTTGATCGTCCAGCCAGGACCGGGCCCGGCGGCAGAGCGCGCAACGGATGTCGTAGAGAACGGTGAGCATGGCGGTCCTCCTACCGGTTCATCGCGATGCAGGCGTCCGGCTCGACGGGCGGCGGCGCGATGTCCAGGAAGGAGCGGCGGCGGATGCGGCTGAAGACGAAGAGATTGAAGAAGTGCATGCCGCCCAGGACCAGAAGCACCCAGCCGACCTTCTGCGACAGCGCCTCGATGGAACCCCGGGCGCTGGTGACGTCGTACCCCAGCTTGAGGGCCAGGGTCACATACCCGAGATTGATGAGGTAGAAGCCGACCACCAGGAGATGGTTCACCGAGTCTGCCAGCGAGGTGTCGCCGTGGAAGACGTCCACCAGGAACACGCGGCCGTTGCGGAACAGGGTGCGGGCGACCCACACCGTGAGGGCGATGCTGATGGCGAGGTAGAAGCAGTAGGTGACGACCAGGAAATCGATGCCCATGACGTCCCTCCGAGAGGAACGCGCTCGTTTTGAACGCGTTCAACAACAGCGTAGACCCCTCCCCATGGTCTGTCAAGGGGTTTTGAACACGTTCAGATCATCTCTTGGACCTGCTGCCGTCAGGTATCATGAAGCCACTGAACCGGAGGATCCCATGAGCGACGTTCGACGTCTGCTGTACCCAGCCGCGGCTCTGCTGTGCGCCGTGGCTCTCTTCGCCCTCGCGCCGTCACCCGTCCTCGCCGAGGCCGGCGGGTTCCGCTGTGAGCGGTTGACGTTCCCGGTCACCCTCTCCCCGGCCGACCCCGCGGTCTACGACGTGGCCGGCTTCCTCTGCGCCGAGGGGAGCGTCCACAACAAGACGGTCCAGGTCGCCATCCACGGCGGGACCTACAGCCATCTCTACTGGGACTGGCCGTACCAGCCCGAGACCTACTCCTACCTGCGCCGCGCCACCGCGGCGGGCTACGCGGTGCTCAACATCGACCGCATCGGCATCGGCCTGAGCGACCGGCCGCCGGCGGAGGCGGTCACCTTCACGTCCAACGGGTACGTGGTCCACCAGATCGTGCAGGCGCTGCGCGGCGGGGACCTGGTCGCGCCCTCCTTCGGCCGCGTGCGCGCCGAGCGGATCGTGCTGGTCGGCCACTCGATGGGCTCGTTCACGGCGGTGGTCGAGGCGGGGACCTATGGAGACGTGGACGGCGTGGTCGTCACCGGAGCGATGCACGCGCCTGGCGCGGACGCCGCGAGCGTCGTGGTGACCCTGGTTCCGGCCAGCCTGGACCCGCTCTTCGCCGGGCAGGACATTCCCGACGGCTATCTGACCACCGCCCCCGGGACGCGCGGTGGCCGCTTCTTCTATCGGGCGGGGGCTTTCGACCCGCAGGTGCTGGCGGTGGACGAAGAGACCAAGGAGACCGTCACCACCGGCGAGCTCAACGACCTGGCCACCTGGGCGCCCTTCTCCGCCGCGATCCGCGTCCCGGTGCTCGTGGTCGTGGGCGAGTACGACACGCTGGTCTGCCCCGAGCCGAGCTGCACCGCTTCCGGCACCGTCGCCGCCGAGGCGGGCTTCTACGCTCCGGAAGCCTGCCCGGAGGTGGTGGCCATTCCGGATACGGGGCACAACCTCAACCTCCACGTCTCGGCCCCGGCCACGTACGACCTGATCCTGGAGTGGATGGACCGGCGCGTGGGGAGCGACCCGCGCGGGCCGGCCCCGCAGCCCTGCGCGCCTTAGGAGGCCCACACCGGCTCCCGCTCCTCCACCGGCCCGGGCGTCCACCGCCGGCCCCGCTCGCCCACGTACGCCGATTCCGGACGGATCAGGCGGCCGTGGGCGAGCCGCCGGGAGTACAATCCTGAAAACCGTGGACTTCCGAAAAGCGCTCGCCGCCTCCCTTCTGCTGTTCTGCGCCCCCGCCGTCCGAGCGGCCGATCCCGTGATCGCCGCCGTGGGGGACATCGCCTGCGATCCGGGAGACGCCAACTACAACGACGGGGCCGGAACCGCCGCCGGCTGCCGCATGCGGGCCACCTCGGACCTGCTGACGGGCGGCGGCTGGGACGCCGTGCTGCTCCTGGGGGACAACCAGTACCTCGACGGCGCGCTCTGGAAGTACCGCGCCTCCTTCCATCCGACCTGGGGACGGCTGGGACCGCTCCTGCGTCCGGCGCCGGGCAATCACGAATACCTGACCCCCGGCGCCGCCGGATACTTCGACTACTTCGGTCCGCTGGCCGGGGAGCGCGCCACCGGCTACTACAGCTTCGATCTGGGGACCTGGCACGTGGTGGTCCTGAACTCCAACTGCGGGGACATCGGCGGCTGCGGCCCGGGCTCGCTGCAGCTCCGCTGGCTGGAGAAGGAGCTCGCGGACCACCCCAGGGCCTGCACCCTCGCCTACTGGCACCATCCGCGCTTCTCCTCGGGCCAGCACGGGGACAACGGCGCCTACGACGCTTTCTGGCGGGTCCTCCACCGCGCGGGAGCGGACCTCGTCCTGGTCGGGCACGAGCACGACTACGAGCGCTTCGCTCCCCAGGACCCGTCGGGCAAGGCCGACCCGGAGCACGGCATCCGCCAGTTCATCGTCGGCACGGGAGGCCAGGAGCTCCGACCCTTCAGATCCACCATCCTTCCCAACAGCGAGAGCCGGAACGCCAAGGACTGGGGCGTTCTGAAGCTCGTCCTGCGGCCCGACGGCTATGACTGGGAGTTCCTGCCCATCGCGGGGGGCGCCTTCAAGGATTCCGGCCAAAGCGGCTGCCACCACGGCCCGGACACCGCGGTCCTCCCCCTCCAGCAGGGCCGCTTCCTGGCCGAGGTGACCTGGCGGGACCACGACGGCAACACCGGCGCCGGCAAGGCCGCCGCCCCCGCCTCCGACGGCTCAGGTCTGTTCTGGTTCTTCCACAAGGACAACTGGGAGCTGCAGGTGAAGGTGCTGGACGGCTGCGCTGTGAACGGCCGCCACTGGGTCTACTCCGCCGCCACGACGGATGTGGCGTACACCCTTGTCGTGACCGATACGCGGACGGGTGAGAAGGTCCGGTATGAAAATCCGCTGGGGCGGAATCGCCGGCGGTGACGGATTCGTCGGCCTTCAATGTCCCTGAGATCCGCCTGGGCATAAATGCCTGGGCTAGTGGACAGCGCCCCTGAAGGGGGCCGAGTCGGGTTGACCCGGCGCCGTTTTCTAGCCCAGGCATTAATGCCTGGGCGGGGGCTACATCCCTGAGCCCCTGCCGGGGCCCGGAGACAAAAACCCCACCCATCCCGGCAGTCAAGTCCCCTCTTTGTCTCCGAAACAGCTTTTCGAGTTTTCCGCAGCTTTTCCATGCCTCTCTATCCCTTAATTGTCTTCGCTGTCTTGCCGCTGTCTTTCTTGTCTCCTATCATGCCGGCATGCCCAAAAAGGTCCGCAGCCCCTCCTTCCCCTTCATCAGCCTGCCGGAGGCCCTGGAGCGGGCGCGGGTTTTCTTCGACCGGGAGCACCGCCACGAGACGGAGCCGGAGGTGGCGGTGCGGCACTGGGGGTACTCGCCCCGGAGCAGCGGCGGAAATCAGACCCTGGCCGCGCTGCGGGCGTTCGGTCTGCTGGAGATGGTGGGAGCGGGGAAGGTCCGGCTGACGGAGCGGGCGGTGCGCATCCTCCTGGACGAGCGCGAGGAGTCGCCGGAGCGGGAGCAGTTGCTACGGCAGGCGGCCCTCTCCCCCGCTCTTCATGCCAGGATCTGGGAACGCTACAAAGGCGTGCTCCCGTCCGATGCCACCCTCCGCCTCTATCTGGTGGCGGACGAGGGCTTCAACGAGAGGTCGGTCGACGAGTTCATCGCGGAGCTGAAGGAGACGCTGGCGCACGCGGGGATCGAGACCGCTCCGGCCGAGCGTCCGGCGGTCCGGACGGCGCGGGAGGCTCCCCCGCCTCCCCAGGCGTCGATCGAGGTGGACCCGGTCGTCTTCCCGCTGCTGGACGGCAACGCGGTCGAGCTCCGGATCCGCCGCAAGATCTCACCCGAGGAGGCCGAGGACGTCCGGACGATGTTCGAGCTGTGGCTGAAGAAAATCGTTCAGCGGTGATCCCAGCAGCTCCTCCCGCACCCGCACCACCTCGCCGACGACGATCGTGGCCGGCGCGCGCAGCCCCGCCCGGGCCACGTCCGCGGCGATCGTCGCCAGCGTGCCGGTGACGATCCGCTCCTCCGGCAGGGTCCCCTGCGCGATGGCGGCGGCCGGCGTCTCCGGATCGCGGCCGTAGAAGAGGAGCTGGGCCGCGATCTCCGGCAGGCGGGAGAGGCCCATGAGGATCACCAGCGTCTCGATCCGCGACAGGGCCGACCAGTCCTGGCGGTCCCCTTCCGCGCAGTGGCCGGTGACCACCGCGAAGCTGCACGAGCGCTCCCGGTGGGTCACCGGGATGCCCATCCGGGCCGGCACGCGAGATGGCGCTGGTCACGCCGGGGACCACCTCCCACGCCACCCCCGCCTCGGCGCAGGCCAGCGCCTCCTCCGAGCCGCGGCCGAAGACGAAGGGGTCTCCCCCCTTCAGCCGTACCACCACCTTGCCCTCCTGGGCGTGGCGGACGAGGATGCCGTGGATGTCTTCCTGGCGGCAGGAGTGGGCGCCGGGCTCCTTGCCCACGAAGATCCGCTCGGCCCGCGCCGGGGCTTCGGAGACGAGGGCCGGGGAGACCAGGCGGTCATAGACCACGACGTCCGCCTGGCGCAGACGGTCGAGGCCCAGGACGGTGATGAGCCGCGGGTCCCCCGGCCCCGCCCCCACCAGGTAGACGATGCCGCTCACGCCGAGGCCTCCGGCCGCACCCCGAGGATCTCCTCGAAGCGGTTGATGGCCATGGCCTCGTCGCCGCGGCGCAGCAGGTGGATGACGTCCGAATCGATCAGCCGGTACCAGAGCTCCTTGCGGGTGGCGAAGTCCGGCCAGAGCTGCGCCAGCGGCTTGCGCACCTTCCCGGCCAGCTCCAGGAACTTCGCGTGCTCCTCCCCCAGCTCCCGCTCCAGCCGCTGGCGCAGGCGCACCGCCAGCACGGGCGCCTTGCCGCCGGTGGAGATCGCGACGGTGAGATCCCCGCGCCGCACGATGGACGGCGCGATGAAGTCGCAGTGCGGGACGTCGTCCAGGGTGTTGACCAGGACGTTGCGCCCCCGGGTCTCCTCCCAGACGGCGTCGGTGACCGCCGGCGGCTGCGCGACGACGATCACCAGGCAGGCGTTCCGCAGGTCGCCGCGGCGGAAGCGGCGGGAGATCCAGTCGATCCGCCCCTCGGCCGCCATGCGGTTGAGCCCTTCGTTGAGGTCCGTGGAGATGACGGTCACCCGGGCCTTGGACTCCAGCAGGCCCCGGACCTTCTCCTCCGCCATGCCGCAGCCGCCGATGACGAAGCATGGACGGTTCCGCAGATCCAGATACACGGGATAGTGCGACATGGATCAGACCTCCAGGCTCTCGACCGTCACGCCGTGGCGGTCGATCTCGAGGGTGAGACTGCAGCGGTCGGTCTTGACCCCCAGGCGGTAGACGCCGGGGCCCTGCACGGTGAAGAGCGCGCCTTCGAGCGTCTGCCCCTGGAGGCTGGCGAGAGCCTGGTTGACGGCCTCGGTGGCGCGCCGCGCCGCGGCGCCCCGGGGCGTCTTGTGGAACAGGCGGAGCAGGGACTGCTCGGCTTCGGCGCCATGGAACTTCCGGACGCGCCCCGTCTGGAGCGCCATCTCCAGGAAAGCTTCGAGCCGGCCGAGCAGTCCTTCCTCCACCTCGCCCGCGTCCACGGCCGCCGCCAGCTCCTCGTAGGAGGCGCGGGCGGCCGCGTCGCGAATGGAGACCACCAGCGTCGCCAGCTCCTCCAGCAGGACCTCCCGCTGCGCGGCGTCGACGGCGACGGTGTTCGGAAGCAGGGCCGCGGCGTTCAAAGGTGAGCCCTCCGCGGACCCGGCCTGAGCTGCACCAGCGACTCCAGCTCGTGCTCGAAGGCGCCGGTCTCGATCGGGCAGTGGATGCCGCACTCCTTGGGAGCGTTCTTCTCCCACCACCAGCGTCCGGCCCGGGGGTCCTCCCCTGGCGCCGTGGCCCGCGTGCAGGGGGCGCAGCCGATGCTGGTGAAGCCCTTGGCGTAGAGCGGGTGCTCGGGGACGTCGTGGGCCTGGTTGTACTCCTTGACCTCTTCCAGGGTCCAGTCGGCCAGCGGGTTGATCTTGGCCAGACCGCCGTGGTCGTGGTCGATCTCGATCTTGCGGATGTTGGCGCGGCTCGCCCACTGGTCGCGGCGCAGGCCGGTGATCCAGGCGTCGAGGCTCTCCAGCACGCCGCGGATGGGCTCGACCTTGCGCACGTTGCAGCACATCAGGCGCGCCTCGACGCTCTTCTGGAAGAGGTTGGGCCCGTAGCGCCGCACGATGTTCTCGATCTGCTTGGCGTCCGGGAAGTAGACCTCCACCTCGACGCCGTAGCGCTGGCGGACGGTTTCCATCACGTCGTAGGTCTCCTGGTGGAAACGGCCGGTGTCGACGGTGAAGATCCGCACGTTGGGATCGATCCGCCAGGCCATGTCGAGGATGGCCATGCCTTCGGCCTGGAAGCTGGTGCAAATGGCGACCTGGGATCCCCAACGCTCGAGGGCCTAGGCGATGACCTCCTGCGGAGTGGCGTCGTCGAGCTCGACGGCCAGTTGCCCGGCCTCGAACTCGTCCAACAGGTCACGCTGGTCGATACGGATCGCGGTCGCTCTTTCCAACATCACGTTCTCCTCAGGCTTGCACGGACAGGACTTCTCCCTGTCCGATCGCCAGCAGGTCCTCGTCGCTGTGACGGGTGAAGAACTGCTGGATTCGTTCTCCGTCCTGCCGGCCTTCGAGATAGGCGCGGAACAGACGCTCGACGACGAAATGGACCTCCGTGCCCGGCACCCGCTTCAGGATGGGCCGGCCGATGGCCGCGTCCCGTCCCAGGCCGCCACGGAGGAAGAGGTCATAGCCCTGGATGCGCTCGCCGGCCGGGCCGCGCTCGCGGAGCGTGGTCCCCTGCAGGCCGATGTCGCCGATCCAGTGGTGGGCGCAGGAGTGCGGGCAGCCGTCCAGATTGATGCGCAGCCCCGCGGCCGCCTGGCCGAAGGCCGTCTCCAGATGCTCGACGATCTGCTGGAGCCGCGTCTTGGTCTCGGCCACCGTGTAGTTGCAGAAGGGATCGCCGGTGCAGGCGATGCTCGCCCCGCGCAGGCCCATGCCCTCGCGGGGGAACCCGAGCGCCTCGACCGCCGCGACGACCTCGTCCAGCTTGCCGGCCGGGATGTCGCTGAGGATGAAGTTCTGCCGCCGGGTCAGGCGGACGCCGCCGCCGTATCCCTCGACGATGTCCGCCAGGCGGAGCATGGTCTCGCCGTTCATCAGCCCCAGGTAGACCGGGAAGCCGGCGTAGAACAGGCCGTCCTGCCTCTGGGGATGGATTCCCGTGTGGTCTTTCTCCTCTTCCGGGGCCGCGGGAGCGGCGCCGTCCGCCAGCCGGCGGCCGAGGCGCTCCTCTACGCGGACGCGGAGGGCCTCGGGACCGAGGTCGTTCACCATGAACTTGAGGCGGGCCTTGGCGCGCGACATGCGGTACTTGAGGTCGGTCCGCCAGACGTCCAGGATGGCCTGGAGCACCGGGATCGCCTCCTCCGCCGGCACCCAGACGCCGAGGTCGTCCGCCAGCCGCGGCCAGGTCGAGAGGCCGCCGCCCACCTTCACCGCGAACCCCGGCCGGCCGTCGCGCACCACGCCGAGCAGGGCGATGCAGTGGATCTCCGGCGCGTTGCACTGGTGCGGGCAGGCCGAGATGGTGATCTTGTGCTTGCGCGGCAGGTCCGAGTACTCGCGGTTGCGGATGAAGAAGTCCGCGGCCTCGTCGATCAGAGGCTGGACCTCGAACAGCTCCGCGCCGTCGATCCCCGCCACCGGGCAGCCGGTGATCGTGCGCACGTTGTCGCCGCAGGCGCCGGCCGTGGTCATGCCCGCCGCGTCGAGGATGCTCAGGACCTCGGGCAGCTTGGCCAGCTCGATCCAGTGGAGCTGGATGTTCTGCCGGGTGGTCAGCTCGCCGTAGCCGCGGCCGTACTTCTGGGACAGCTCGCCGATGGTGCGCAGCTTCGCGGGGGTGAGCACGCCGCCCGGCATCTTCACCCGCAGCATGAAGTACCCGACCTTCGGCTTGTCGTGGTACAGCCCGTACCACTGCATGCGTACGAAGTCCTCTTCGGGCACCTCCTCGTAGCCTGCCTCGATCATGGCCGGCAGGTCGCGGATCACGTCCAGGCCGCCCTTCTCGGCCTTGAGGCGCTCCACGAAGTTACGCTTGCGGACCAGGTCCCAGTTGATCTCTGCGGCCTGGGCTTCAGTCGGCGTCATGCAAATCCTCCAGCGACGGGCCCGGGCGCGCCGGGCCGGCAAGATGCACCTCGAGCGTCCGCCTCAGCGGCGCGGGATGCGTTCCAGGTTGTTCGTTCTAAGGGGCGTTACTTCGGAGGAGCGGATGTGAGCGGCTTCAGCCGTTTCACACCCGCTTGCGACAGGTGCAATACACCCGGGGGGGCGGCAGGGCGATTGCGGAGGTCATGGTCCAAGCGTTCATTTGTGACCAGGTTAGTATCTTTCTCTCACTTTGTCTAGTGCGAGCGGGTCACCATAGCGGGACAACGTCTGGAACCTCCGCAATCCCTCACCTCCATCACGGGTTTGTAACCGGCGTTGTCACCGTTCCTCTTCCCGGCCGGGCCGCGGACCAGTCGACCTTGCGGGTCAGGTACATGACCAGGGCGAGGATCACGAACAAGCCGAACGAGCCGAGCAGCAGGGCGTAGTCCTCGAGCTGCAGGAGGACGTAGAGGTAGCCGTAGAGCCCGCCGAGCACGGCCGACATCAGCAGAGCCCGCAAGGCGCCGCGCAGGATGGCCGCCGAGTAGCCGCCGATCAGCAGGACCGTGGCCGCCGAGGCGGCGCCGTAGGCCAGGCCGAAGGAGAGGTGCTCCGAGATGGACAGCAGAAGCAGGTAGAACAGGCAGATCGCCGAGCCCACCAGCAGGTACTGGATGGGATGGAGCGAGAACGGGTTGAAGACCTCGTACAGGAAGAAGGTCAGGAACGTCAGCAGCAGGAAGAGGACGCCGTACTTCACCGATCGCTCCGTCTTCTGGTAGGAGTCCACGGGCAGGAACAGCTCGACGCCGAAGGCCGAGGCGAAGACGTTCTCGCTCTTCACATCGTCGCTCCGCCACTGCTGCGGATAGCCGCGGCCGAGCCACGAGACGTTCCAGGTCGCGTCGAAGCCCGTGCCCGTGACCCGCCGGGAGTCGGGGAGGAACGCGCCGGCGAAGCTGGGGGACGGCCAGTTGGACTTCACGGAGACCTTCGTCTGCTTGCCCAGGGGGAGGAATTCCAGCCGCTGGCTGCCGTTGAGCCCGAGGTCGAAGGCGAAGGCGTAGACGATCCCCTTCTCCGCCGTCTCCAGCTCGGGCATGCGGACACTCAGCCCGGAATCCCAGAGCCCGCCGCCGCCGGCCCCCGGCTCGAACTGGAACGAGCGGCCGCCCCAGGTCAACGCCACGCCGGAGCGGATGCCCCGCAGGTCCGGGATGCCCACCGAGAGCCAGGCGTCTTCCCAGAGGATGTCCTGGGGAGCGATCCGCCAGTTGGAGAAGTCGGGGCGGAGGAACGTGCCCTTCCAGCTCAGGTCGGCGCGGTAGACCGCCACCTCGAAGATGCCGCGGTTGCGCCGCTCGGGCGCGATCCGGCCGTCGATCTCCAGGGTCTCGGGAAGGAAATGGGCGTAGGAGGTCCAGGTGACGTTCTTGCCTTGGTCGTCCTTGCCGTGGACGAGGTAGGGGACGATCAGCACCGGTCCTCCCAGCACCTGGCTGCTCCCCCACGAAGCGGCCACCTCCTCGGCGGCCTGGTTGCGGCGGGCCTGCCGCTCGGAGATCAGCGAGCTCACCATCCCCAGCGGAATGAGCAGGAGCAGGGCGAGGAAGCCCACCGCGAGCAGCTTGAAAAGGGTGGAATCGCGGAGACGGCGCTTCTCGGGTTGGACAGGATCGAACATGGGCGGTATCCCTCCTTGGATTGATGAGAGGGATTCCACCTCCCCGCCGCGTCCTCCATACGGCGCGCTCGGGGAGACATCCCGCAGGATTGTGGCGGGATTGTGGAGACCGGCCTTCCCCCGGGGATCTGCGCTACATTGTCGGCATGACGCCCCCCGCGCCCGGCGGACTGATCGCCCTGGTGGACGACGAGGAGAACCTGCGGGAGACCGTGGCCTTCGCCCTGCGCCGCGAGGGGCTACCGCGTCGAGACCTTCACCGACGGCCTGGAGGCCTGGCAGACCTTCGAGCGGGGCCTCCCCGACCTCGCCATCCTCGACATCCTGATGCCGCGCATGGACGGCCTGGAGCTCTGCCGCCGGCTGCGCGCCCTCTCCGAGCGCCTCCCCATCCTCTTCCTGACCTCGAAGGACGACGAGTTCGACCGCGTCCTCGGCCTGGAGCTGGGCGCCGACGACTACCTCTGCAAGCCGTTCTCGATGCGCGAGCTGGCGGCCCGGGTCAAGGTGCTCCTCCGCCGCGCCGCCCACCGGAGGGAGCCCGCGGGGGGCGACGAGCGCATCCACGAGGCCGGCCGCCTGCGCCTCGACCTGCGCCGCTACCAGGCCCACTGGAACGGCGCGCCCGTCCCCCTGACCGTCACCGAGTTCACCCTGCTCCACGCCCTCGCCCGCCACCCCGGGCACGTCAAGACGCCGCGCCCAGCTCCTGGAGGAGGGCTACCCCAACGACGCCTACGCCAGCGACCGCACCATCGACAGCCACGTCAAGCGGCTGCGCAGGAAGCTCTGCGAGGCGGACCCCGCCTTCGACGCCATCGAGACGGTCTACGGCCTCGGCTACCGCTTCCGGCCGGAGTGACCCGTGCCGTTCCTCTCCAGGATCTCGGTCCGGCTTCTCCTCTTCAACGTCCTGCTGGTGCTGGTGCCGGTCGCCGGCTTCCTCTATCTCGACATCTTCGAGGACCAGCTCCTGACCGACCAGGAGAGCTCCATGGTCCAGCAGGGGCGGCTGCTGGCGGCGGCGCTCGGCAACCAGGGTCCGCTCGACGGCGCGCGGGCCGAGGATCTTCTCCGCCGTCTGGAACAGAGGACCGAGGCCCGGCTGCGCGTCTTCGGCGCCGACGGCGGGCTCCTGGCCGACTCCAGCCGGATGGGACCCAAGAGGGGCGGCGACTCCCCCGCCTATTCGAGATCGCCGGGAGGCCGGGCCCGGGACAATTTCTTATACAGAGTGGCGGCCGGGGCCTACCGCGCCTACCGCGACCTGAGAGAATCCGGCCCTCCCCGGAAGACATCGCCCCCCGCCTCTCCCTATCCGGCGGAGGTGGTGCGGGACGCCCTCGCCGGCCGCTACGGCGCGTCCATCGGTCCCACGGGCGGCGAGCGGTGGCGTCCCTCCGTGACCCTGCACAGCGCGATTCCCATCCGCAGCGGCGGCGAGGTGACGGGAGCCGTCCTGGTCTCGCAGTCGACCGTGCGCATCCTGCGCGAGCTGGACGAGGTCCGGCTGGACGTCTTCAAGGTCTTCCTGGGATCGGTGGGCGTCGCGGCCGTGCTCTCGCTGATCCTCGCCGGCACCATCGCCCGCCCCCTCCGGCGGCTGCGGGACGAGGCCAACGCCCTGCTCGACCGCCGCGGCCGGCTGCGGGGCCGCTTCCGGGGCTCGCGCCGCAGCGACGAGATCGGCGACCTGGCGCGCGCCCTGGAGGGCCTGACCGCGCGTCTGGAGGAGCACCTCCGCTTCGTCGAGTCCTTCGCCGCCGACGTCTCGCACGAGTTCAAGAATCCCCTGGCGGCCATCCGCTCCGCCACCGAGCTGCTGGCCGAGAGCGAGGACCCGGCCGACCGCGAGCGCTTCCTCGACATGGTCCAGCGGGAGGTGGCGCGCATGGAGCGCCTCCTCTCCGGCGTGCGGGAGATCACCGAGATCGACGCCCACCTGGAGACCGAAGAGGCTGGGCTGGTGGACCTCTCCGCCCTGCTGCGCGAGCACGTCGAGAGCCTGCGCCGGCGCGGCGGACCCGGCGGACCCGTGGGCTTCGAGCTGCGCGCCCCCGGGCATCCCGTCTGGGTCCGCGCCTCCCCCGAGCGTCTGTCACAGGTCTTCGAGAACCTGCTGGACAACGCCCGCGGCTTCTCCCCCGCCGGCGGTGCCGTGACCGTCGGCCTCGCCGTCTTGGACGCCGCCGCCGCCGTCCACGTCGAGGACCAGGGTCCCGGCATCCCCGAGTCCCACCTCGACCGCATCTTCGACCGCTTCTTCACCTGGCGTCCGGACGAGCCTGGAGCCCGCGACGGCCACACCGGGCTGGGCCTCGCCATCGCCAAGGCGATCGTGGAGGGTTACGGCGGATCGGTCACGGCCGGGAACCGGCCGGAGGGCGGGGCCAGGTTCGAGGTGCGGCTGCCGCGGGCGGAGTGACTCCCGGGCGACACGTTTTGACTCGCCTAATACACTCTTGAAGGGAGACCTGTAAACGCGAAGCCTCCGGGGGCCAGTATTTATCTACCAGGCTAGTACCGAGAGGATTAATATTGATCCATCCGCTCTCCGAAGTCGAACGCCATCAACTCCTCCACGAATGGAACGACACCGCCGCCCCGGCGCCGCGGGAGTGCGTTCATGAGCTTGTAGCGGCCCAGGCGGCGCGCGCTCCCGAGGCTGTGGCGGTATCAGACGGCTCGCGGCGTCTGACCTACCGCGAGTTGGAGACGCCAGGCCAACCGGCTGGCGCGCCACCTGCGGAACCTGGGCGTGGGACCGGAGGTTGTCGTGGCGCTCTCGCTCGAGCGCACGCTCGCCGCGGCGGTGGCCCTGCTCGCCGTGATCAAAGCCGGCGGCGCCTATGTGGCCGTGGGCTCCACCGATCCGGCGCCGCGGCGCGCCGCCCTGCTGGAAGACTCCAGCGCCCGCCTGCTGGTCGTCGAGGAAGAGACGGCGGTCCCCGGATTCCATGGCCGGGTGGTGACGCTCGCCGCGGCCGAGCGCGAGGCCGCGGCCCTGGACGACGGCCCGCTTCCCTCCACCACGTCGCCCAAGCAATCTCCTCTATCTGATCTATACCTCGGGCTCGACCGGCCGGCCCAAAGCCGTCATGGTCTCCCACCAGGCGCTGGCCAACCATGCGGCCGGCGTCGCGCGCGTCTATCCTCTGGCGGCGGGAGACCGCTACCTGCAACTCGCCCCGCTGGTCTTCGACGTCGCCGCCGAGGAGTACTTCGCCACCTGGATGGCTGGCGCCACTCTCGTCCTCTACCCCGACCGCCAGTTGGGCACTCCCACCGATCTGCTCGCCTTCGCCGGGCGCCAGGAGGTGACGGTCCTGGGCTTCACGGCCTCCTACTGGCATACGCTGGTGGCGGAGCTGGCCGATCTCGTGATCCCGCCGTCGCTCCGGCTGTTGATCGTCGGCGCCGAGGCCGTTTCGGCGGCCCGTCTGGAGGAGTGGCAGAGGGCCCTGGGGGATCGGGTACGGATTCTCAACGCCTACGGCCCTTCGGAGGCCACGGTGCAGGCGACCCTGCACAGTCCACCCCTCCCGCCGCGATGGGAGACCCGTTCCGTGCCCATCGGCCGGCCGCAGCCCAACGTCCGGCTCTACCTGCTGGACGGCGACGCCGAGCCTGCGCCCGCGGGTGACACCGGCGAGATCTTCCTCGGTGGCCTGGGGCTGGCCCGCGGCTATCTGGGCCGCCCCGACCTGACCGCCGCGCGCTTCCTTCCCGATCCCTACGCCGCCGAGCCGGGGGCGCGGATCTACCGCACCGGCGATCTGGCCCGCCACCTGCCGGACGGCGAGCTCGAGTTCCTCGGCCGCGCCGACGAGCAGGTCAAGGTGCGCGGCTTCCGCATCGAGCTGGGAGAGATCGAGGCGGCGCTGCGCCGCCATCCCGCGTTGCGCGAGGTGGCGGTGATGGCGAGAGAGCACGAGCCGCTGAACGCGGCGCCCTCTCCGCGGGCGCTCGCCGCCGCTCTGCGCTCCCTCGATCCCGCCCAGTCCGAGCGTCTCCTCTCCGCGATCGAGGCTCCGGCGGCGCGGACCCCGCATCGTCTCCTGACCCGGCGCTCGCCCGCGTACGAGCTGACCCTCGCCCTGCCCGACGACGGGTTCGTGGCCGCGCCGGCCCGCAACCAGCGCTCCTGGGTCCTCAACCAACTGGTCGACGAGGCGGTCGCCGACCTCGAATACCTCGACCGGCAGGTCAAGACCTTCGTCTCCGGCTCCGAGCGCCCGATGATCGAGGGCGAATCCTGGGGCGCCAGCGAGGCCCGCTACGACGGCAGCCAGCTCGTGATCCAGGGGCAGCAGGTGATGCAGGACTGGGAGAGTCCCCTGATGGAAGAGATGGCGCGCGTCGTCACCGCGGGGGGAGGCGACATCCTCGAAATCGGCTTCGGCATGGGGATCTCGGCCACCTTCATCCAGGAACACGGAGCGCGGAGCGGGATCCGCTCCTACACCGTCGTCGAGTGCAACGAAGAAGTGATGGCGCAGTTCGAGCGCTGGCGCGCCCGCTATCCCGATCGCGACATCCGGTTGATCCGCGGAAAATGGCAGGAGGTCGCCGACCGGCTGGGGACCTACGACGGCGTCTTCTTCGACACCTACCACAACGACGAGAAGGAGTACGTGGACCACATCCTCGACGACGTCACCTTCGCCGAGCACTTCTTCCCGACCGCCGCCGCCTGCCTGCGCCCGGGCGGCGTCTTCACCTACTACAGCAACGAGATCGACACCTTCAGCCGGCGTCACCAGCGGCGCATCCTGGAGCACTTCCGCTCCCTGACGCTCTCCGTGGTCCGCGGGCTCCGGCCGCCGCCGGACTGCAACTACTGGTGGGCGGATTCCATGGTCGTGGCCAAGGCGGTCAAGTAAGGAGATCCAAGATGACTCTGGAACAACGCGTAGCGGCCCTCCCCATGGACCAGCGGGCGCGGCTCGCCGAACGTCTGCGGAAGCTGGGCGCGCCGCTCGCCGGCGCCGAAGCCGCCGAGTCTTCCGGCAAGCGCCTGGTGGCCTACGTGGTCCCGCGCGCGGGCCACGACGCCGATCCCGCCGAGCTGCGCGGTTTCCTGCGCGCGCAACTCCCCGAGCACTTGATCCCCTCCGCCTTCGTGGTGCTCGACGAACTTCCGTTGACGGCGAGCGGCAAGCTCGACCGCCAGTCCCTGCCCGCTCCGGAGGAAAGCCGGATCGCCGCAACCTCGGCCGGAGCCGCTCCCTCGACGCCCGCCGAAGCGGCGCTGGCCGGCCTCTGGGCGGAGGTCCTGGGCCTCGACTCCGTCCGGGTCGACCAGGACTTCTACACCCTCGGCGGGGATTCGATCCTGCTCCTGAAGCTCTGCGCCCGGGCGCGGGAGATGGGCTGGTCCCTCGCGCCGCGCGCGGTCCTCGAGCACTCCACCATCGCCGAGCTGGCCGTCCATATCGGCGCCGGCGCGCCGTAGAGTCGCGCGCGGATTGCATTGAAACGAGGCGACGATCAAGAAATCCGACGGCCGCGACCCAGCAGGTCCTGCTCGGCCTGGTCGGCTTCCATATCGTCGGGAACATGCCCGACAATCCGGAGCCCCTTCTCCTTCCACACCTTTCTATCAGAACAAATTCCAGCGCCGCCATGGATCCGGGGCAATCGTCAGTGAGGCAGAGATAACGCTGGAAGCTCTTGGAATCAACACGGCCTCTCTGGCGTCTCTCATAGGGGCGCCGTCCCGGTGCATATCTGGCGGGACCTGCGACTTCGCACAGGATGAACTTTCGCATTCCAACGACGACGTAGGCCTGATTTCCCTGAGGCTCCGCCTCGAAACCGATAAGAAGATGACGATACGATTCGTGGGCTGGATCTCCAGTCATCTCAGGATTTATCGGTAGATCTTCCTCAATCAGGAGGATCTGTGTTGGATAGCCACGCCAAAGTCCGCACAATCCGCGCTCCTTTGGAATCACAATCGCCCTGCTTCCGCGTCATGACCTCGAGGGGTGGCCAGAATCCCGCCTTTTTCCAGTTTTGTTCCACCTGTGGAGGGAATTTGAACTCAAGATCCTGAAAAAAGGCCATCATCAAGGTCATGAGATGTGTCGAGTCTCGAGCACCCGCCTCACGGAGTAAGGCTTGATAACAATCAGCCAAGGGTCGCTTGGCCCTTCGAACAATGCCGTTGTAGTCGATATCGATCTGGTCGGGTTGACCATCTTCCAGACGGAAGCCTCGCTGGCGGTAGTATTTCCTCGCTACCTGCCTGGCTCGGCCATCAAGCTCTCTCTTGATCCACAGCTCGAGCTTATTGGCGGCTTCCACTAACTTGGCACGCTCGTTTTCGGGAGCAGCTTTAAAATTCCACTCTCTGTCGGCCAGTTTCCATTCCCAGGAATCGCTGGGAAGATGCCACACCTTCAGCTTGAAATACTTATGAAGGCCCGACGATTCCTTGAGGATCTCTTGCTGCAAGCGCCGGTCAAGCTCTTGCCAGACCATCTCTTGGTCTACAGGAAGTCCGAAGGCTGAGCTCTCATGAGACAACGCCTTCTTTGAAATGTCACAGTAGAACCGGTGCGTTTCGCCCTGAAAATCTTCATAGACGTAGGGGATCCGCCAGTGGGTTTTGAGATCCAGCGGCTCCCGTGTCGGAATCATGAACTGCAGATCTTCTCCGGCGGCTGGCTGAACAAGAGCCAGGACCGAGAGAGAAATCAACAGGATTATCAGGCAGCCGCAAAGAAGACGAACGGAACTCATGGGATGCGAATGACACCAGATCTACCATAAGGGATTAACGTGCTTGCTAGATCTTCAATGCCCTCATTGAGTATCAAGGTGATCGAGAACAAAATGAAGGCAAAGAAGATGGCAACCGGCACATTCCCGGCGCGGATCTCAGCCCATTCATCCAAGTCGCCTGTCATCTTTGTGAAGATGGTTCCAGCAAACCAGATAGACAAAACCGAAACCGCGGCTATTGCAACCAGGATAAAGCTGCACTGCACGAGGCCCCGCCAAAGGGATGCCATGGAGATGCCAGAAAGAAACAGGTCCCGGACCACAGACACAGCAGGGAAGACGCCATGTCGCAAAAGGATCGCCTGGCAGAGGGTCGCAGTCCCCAGAGCAATGGATGGCGCCGAAGAGAGAGGTCGGATCGTCTGCGCCTCTATCCCGCCGCAAGAGCCTCGCAATCTCCTTGCGCTTGCTTTTGGGATTTTCCTTCCTCTTGGCTTCATTCTTGTCTCTCGCCAAGCCAAGATTGACTCTGAAGAACAGGAGAACGAGGACCGCGCTACCCCCGATGGAGATAGCGTATGCCATAAAACCAGCCAACAGACTGAGGAGGTCAAGCCGTAGCATGGGATACCCTCCTAGGTTTCCATCACCCTAGATTTAGGAACGCTTTCTTGTACAACTTGTTTAGAGAGATTCTAACTTACCTTGAGGGGGATTTCCATAGGAGGTGACGGTTGTTCCTCAGCCAGTGCCCCCCACCGGCTCGATCATCACGTACTGGAAGCTCCCCGAGATCCTCTCTCCCCCGGGCGGGATCTTGCCCGGTCCCGCCACCTCGCAGAGGATGTAGTAGCGGTTTCCCAGCCGGACGTACGCCTCGTCCGGGCCGGGCTTGCCCTCCACTCCCACCAGGGCGTGCTCGGGGAGAAGGATCAGGATCGACCGCCGGGGCAGGTTCCGCCACATCGCGCAGAACGCCGCCGATTTCGAGTCGCAGTCGCCGGCACCCCGCGCCAGTACCGCCGTCGGCATCCGGAAGCCCAGGGTCTGGCGCCCGGCTTCGACGTCCGGCGGCACCTCGTAGCGCAGCTCCTGGAAGAAGGCCAGGAAGAGACCCATTAGACGCCTCTCGCTGTCCCCTTCGCCCGCCTGGCGCAGCGCCTCGTAGCAGTCGCGGAGCGGCGACGTGGCCCGCAGGACGACCCGCTCGTAATCCACAAAGATGCCGTCCTTTTCCAACCGGAAGCCCCGCTCCCGCAGGTACCGGTCCATCAGCTCATCCCGCTTGCGGTCGAGGTCTTGGTCGAGCCACTCGTCGAAGTCCTCGAGAGCCCGCTCGAGGCGGTCCTGCTCCTCGGCGTCGAGGCCGGCGGGGATCTCCGAATCCCAACGGTACCCCGTGCCGCCGTAGGTCTCGAAGCGGACGTACCGCAGGAGTCCCCTGGCCTGGGCTTCCTGGAGGAAGGCGTCACGGATCCGCCGCTCCAGATCCCGGTTCATCTCACCTTCGACGTAGCCGAAGGACGCGACCTCCCGCTGGTAGTCGTGCTTGCTGAGCGCGCAGGAGACGCGCTGCTCCCGGCCGTGGTGGTCGAGGAACCCGAACGAGAGCTGGAACCGGCCGCCGTCGTCCTTCAGGTCGAACTGCTCCAGGGAGTCCACCTCGACATAGGCCTCGGATTCCGGGACCTCCGCGAGCCCGGGCTCCGCGGCCACATCCGGGAGCCATTCCCCGACGCGCTGGACGGCCCAGAGCAGGGAGACGAAGAGGAGCACCAGCAGGCCCGCGCATCCCAGGACGGCGCAGCCGGCCCCTTTGCCGACGTTCTTCACGGCAGGCGCACGACTCCGCTGCGGCCATAGGGGATCAGCGAGCGCGACAGGTCCTCGATCCCTTCGTTCAGGATGACGGTGATGGCCAGGAGCACGAACGCGAAGAAGATCGCCACCGCCACGTTGTCCTTGAAGATCTCCTCGTGCTCGGGGAGCTCGCCGGTCAGCCAGTTGAACAGCCAGTCGGCGAGCCAGACCGAGCCGATGGAGACGGCGCCGATGATCACGAAGAACACCGCGCACTGCAACGCCACGGTCAGGATGGTGGAGAACGAGGCGTGCTCCACGAACAGGTCGCGGATCACGGCCATGACCGGGAACACGGCGTGGCGCATCAGGATCGCCTGGCTGAGGATCGTGGCGCCCAGCGCGATGGCGACCGAGCGGTGCCCCGCCAGCAGGAGCCGCGACTGCTCGCCCCGCCGGCGGATCATGGAGTTCAGCCGGAAGGTCACGAAGATCAGCGTCGTGCTGACCAGGACGGCCACGGCGCAGGCCAGGAGGCCCGCGACGAGGCTGGGGAGGTCGAAATTGGGAGTGTTCATGGGCGGGGATCAGTGTATCAGGGGCGGAACGGGTACAATGGGCTCGTCATGAGAATCCTGCCGGGGCACATCCGCGAAGTCCTCCAGAAGCTGGACGCCGGGTTGAAGGATCTGTACGGCACGCGGTATCGCGGCCTCCTCCTCTATGGCTCCTACGCCCGGGGCACGGCCTGGGAGGGGAGCGATGTGGATCTCCTCCTGCTCCTTGAAGGGCCGGTGAACGCAAGCAAGGAGATCTGGAGGCTTCAGGACGTGAAGTGGCCCCTTGCCTTGGAATCGAACCTGGCTCTCTCTGTAATACCTGTCAGCATGGAAGATTTCGAGAAAGCCGAAAGCATGTTTTTACGGGTCGTGCGTAAAGAGGCCGTACCCGCCGCGGCATGACGTCGAAACAATCCGAGCTCCTGAAAAAGGCCGAGAGGTCTCTGCAGGCTGCCGAAGATCTTCTCGGCAAGGGGCACACCGACTTCTCGGCCTCCAGAACCTATTACGCCTACTTCTACACCGCAGAGGCCCTTTTGTTGTCGCTGGACCTCGCATTCTCCACTCACGCACAGGTGCTAGGCCAATATGGGCTTCATTTCTCCAAGACTCAGGTCCTGGATCCCGTCTATCACCGCCTGCTGATGACTGCCTTTGATCTCAGGAACCTGTCGGACTATCAGGTCGAGGTTTCTATCGAGGCTGAATCGGTCCTGGAGTTGATCGAGAGGGGCTACGACTTCATAAGCGCTGCGTCTGAACACCTCGAAACGCTCTCAGAGGGTTCTGAGGATGGCGGACGTTCCTCTACGTAAGGCCCCCTCCCCCTGGACCCCGCTCCGCCACAAAGTCTTCCGCTGGCTGTGGATGGCCAGCCTGGCCTCGAACATCGGCACCTGGTTCCAGAACGTCGGCGCGTCGTGGCTGATGACCACGCTCAGCACGTCGCCGGCCCAGGTGGCGCTGGTGCAGGCCGCCACCAGCCTGCCGATGTTCCTGCTCTCGCTGCCGGCGGGGGCGCTCGCCGACGTGCTCGACCGCCGCCGCATCCTGCTGGTCACGCAGAGCTGGATGGCCCTCGCCGCCGCCGGGCTGGGGATCCTGACCGCGACCGGCGCCATCACGCCCGGGCTGCTGCTCTTCTTCACCTTCCTGCTGGGCCTGGGCGCCGCCGTCAACGGCCCGGCGTGGCAGTCCGCCATCCCCGAGATGGTGCCGCGGGAGGACCTCCCCGCCGCCATCGCCCTCGGCAGCGTCGGCTTCAACATGGCCCGCGCCACCGGCCCCGCCCTCGCCGGCCTCGTCGTGGCCGCCGCCGGACCCGCGGTCACCTTCCTCTTCAACGCCGTCTCGTTCGCCGGCGTCCTGATCGTCCTCTATCACTGGAAACGCCCCACCGAGGAGGCGGTCCTCCCGGCCGAGCGCATCCTGGGAGCGATGACCACCGGCGTGCGCTACGTCCGCCATGCCCCGGAGGTCATCGCGCCGATCGCGCGCGGCAGCGTGTTCGTGCTCTTCGGCAGCTCGCTCTGGGCGCTCCTGCCGGTGATGGCCCGCAACGAGCTCAAGACCGGTCCTGCCGGGTACGGCCTGCTTCTCGGCGCCCTCGGCCTCGGGGCCGTGGCCGGCGCCATGGTCCTCCCCCGCCTGAAGCGGAACAACTCGACCGACGGCGTGGTGACCGCCGCCACCCTGGTCTTCGCCGCAGCGACGGCGGTCCTCGGCTGGTCGCGGCAGTTCTGGGTGCTGATGATCGCCATGCTGCTGGCCGGCGGCGCCTGGCTCTCGCTGCTCTCCAGCCTCAACGTGGCGGTGCAGACCGTGGTCCCTTCCTGGGTGCGGGCGCGGGCCCTCTCGGTCTACCTGCTGGTCTTCTTCGGCGGCCTCGCCGGCGGCAGCGCCCTCTGGGGCGCCGTGGCTGCCCGCGCCGGCGCCTCGGCCGCCCTGTACGCCTCCGCCGCCGGCATCGTCGTGGGCCTGCTCTTCACGTTCCGCCTCCACCTCCGCTCCGGCGAAGGGCTCAACCTCGCCCCCTCCCGCCAGTGGCCGACGCCCATCGTGAGCCACGACTTCGAGCCCGACCGCGGACCGGTGCTGGTCACCGTCCAGTACCGGATCGATCCCGCCCGGGGCGAAGAGTTCCACGAGGCCATGCGCGACGTCCGCCGCATCCGTCTGCGCGACGGCGCCATGCAATGGGGGCTCTTCGTGGACTCCGCCGACCCCGGCCTGTTCACCGAGATGTTCCTGGTGAAGTCCTGGATCGAGCACCTGCGGCAGCACGAGCGGGTCACGGTGGCCGACCAGGACGTCGAAGAGCGGGCCCGCGCCTTCCATCTCGGCCCGGACCGCCCGGTCGTCCAGCACCTCCTCGGCAATTCGGGACGGTCTCAAGCTCCCTCTTGACCCTGGAGCCGGGTCCTGATGGGATCCACCCATCGAGAGGTGGAAAGACTATGAAAGCGATCCCGACCGTCCTGGTTTGTTCCCTGCTCGCCTCAGCCCCCATGGCCGCCCAGACCGGCGAAGCCACCCCCTGCCCCCTCCACGCCCAGCACCAGGCCCTCGACGAACGGGGCGACCAGGTCATGGGCTTCGGGCACACCCGGACCACCCACCGCTTCCTCCTGGAGAAGGACGGCGGCGTCATCCAGGTGGAGACGAACGATCCCAAGGACGCCGAGAGCCTCGGCCAGATCCGCACCCATCTGACCCAGATCGCGGACGCGTTCTCGCGCGGCGACTTCTCCATGCCGAAGGAGATCCACGACCGCGTCCTGCCCGGCGTCCCGGAGATGACCCGGCTGAAGAGCGAGATCTCCTACCGCTACGAGGAGACCGCGAACGGCGCCCGGGTCCGCATCGCGACGAAAAGCGACAAGGCCCTGGCCGCTGTTCACGAGTTCCTGCGGGCGCAGATCGAGGATCACCGGACCGGCAATCCTCCACATGCCGCTGATCGTCCTTGACGGCTCCGATTCAGAGACAGATGGGACGGTTTCAGACACTGAAGCCGTCCGATTCAGCGGCTGAAGCGACGGATTCAACGACTGAAACCGCCGATTTCAGCGATGGAAGGGACGGTTTCAGCGGCTGAAACCAGCGGCTTCAAGGACTGAAACCGTCCCATCCAATCGAAAAGCCGTCCGATTCAGAGATAGATGGGACGGCTTCAGTCTTTGAAACCGGCGGATTCAACGGCTGAAACGGGCCGTTCCGGCTCAGAACACCTCGCCCGGCTCCCTGCCCAGGGTGCGGTCGAGGTTGAAGGCGGCGCTGATCAGAGCGAGGTGCGTGAAGGCCTGGGGGAAGTTGCCCAGCGCCTCGCCGCGCAGCCCGGTCTGCTCGGCGTAGAGGCCGAGGTGGTTGGCGTAGCCGAGCATCTGCTCGAAGAGGAGCCGGCCTTCCTCGAGGCAGCGCGGGTCGGTCCGGCCCGCCCGGGTCAGCGCCTCGACGAGCCAGAAGGTGCACATGTTGAACGTCCCCTCGTCGCCCGGCAGGCCGTCGATGCGCCTCGCGCGGTGTCGTAGCGGTAGACCAGGCCGTCGGAGACCAGGCCGCCCTCCTCCGGCGGCTTGCGGATGGCGTCGAGCGTCGACAGCATCCGCGGATCGTTGGGCGCCACGAAGAAGACCAGCGGCATGAGCAGGTTCGAGGCGTCGAGCGCGTCGCTGCCGTAGGACTGCACGAACGCCTGGCGCTCCGGGTTCCAGCCGTCGGCCATGACGTCCTCGTAGATCTCGTCGCGCGTCGGCGAGCCACCGCGCGCGGTCGGCGGGGAACGAGCGCTTGTCCGCCAGCCGGAGCCCGCGGTCGAGGGCCACCCAGCACATCAGCTTCGAGAAGACGAAGTGCTGCCGGCCGCCGCGCACCTCCCAGATGCCCTCGTCCCGCCGGTGCCAGTTGTCGCACACCCAGTCGCAGCAGGTCGCGCAGGTGCAGCCAGATGTCGTAGGAGATCGGCGCGCCGTACTTGTTGAAGAGGTAGACCGAGTCCATCAGCTCGCCGTAGATGTCGAGCTGGAGCTGGTCGTAGGCGCCGTTGCCGATGCGCACCGGCCGCGAGCCCGGTAGCCCTCCAGGTGATCGAGGGTCAACTCCTTCGAGATCCGCGCCGGCCGTCGATGCCGTAGACGATCTGCAGCGGCCTTGGTCCGGATCGGCTTCGGCGCAGCGGGCGTCGAGCCAGCTCATGAAGCGCGCCGCCTCCTCGGTGAAGCCGATGCGCAGGAGGGCGTAGAGGGTGAACGCCGCGTCGCGGATCCAGGTGTAGCGGTAGTCCCAGTTGCGCACGCCGCCGAGGTGCTCGGGCAGGCTGCACGTGGGCGCGGCGACGATGGCGCCCGTGGGCTCGAAGGTGAGCAGCTTGAGCACCAGGGCCGAGCGGTGGACCATCTCGCGCCAGCGGCCCGTGGTAGGTGCACGCCGAGAGCCAGCGCCTCCAGTAGGCGACGGTCTGGCGGAAGAGCTCGTCGATCTCGCCGGCGATCACCGGCGCGCCGCAGCCGCTCCCGGGCTCGACCGGCCGCAGCACGAACGTGACGGTCTGCCCCTCGTGGAGCGTGAACTCGGCCGTCACTCCTCTTTCGTCCTTGTCGAGGGGGACCTCCGAGGCGAGACCGAGGCTCAGGGACGGCGAGTGGAAGCAGGCGCCGCCCTTCTCGACCACCGTCTCGTGGCCGGCCCGGGCGTAGTCGAAGGCGGGATGGCAGCACAGGCGGAACCTCACCTCGCCGCGCACCACCCGCACCCGGCGGATGAGCTGGTCCCGCCATTCTTCGGCCTTGGGCGAGCCCACGGGCATGAAGTCCTCGATCTCGCCCACGCCGTCCGCGGAGAGGAAGCGGGTGATGAGGACGTTGGTGTCGGGCCAGTAGAGCTGCTTGGGGGTGGCGCCGTCGCCGATCGGGCAGATCTCGAACCGGCCCCCCTTCCCGTCGTCCAGGATGGCCCCGAAGACGCTCGGCGAATCGAAGTGGGGGAAGCAGAACCAGTCGATCGGACCCGTGCCTGCCCACGAGCGCCGCCGTCCGCATGTTGCCGATGACGCCGTAGTCTTCGATGGGGTGGTATGGCAAGGCTCTCCCTCCCGTGAAACCTCGCGGGGGAGACTTGCAAAACCCGAACCCTCACCCCCAGCCCCTCTCCCGGTGAGGGAGGGCGGGAGGGGGCGGGAGAGGAGGGCCGGGGTGGTGAGGACCCGGGGAGGCTACGCCTCCCCCGCTTCCTCTTCTTCCCCATCCTCCCCCTGCTCCGGAAGCTGCTCCAGAGCGTCCGCGGCGGCCCGCTGCTCGGCGGTCTTCTTGTTCGGACCCTCGCCGCGGCCGGCCAGGGAGCCCACCAGCCAGACCTCCACGACGAAGGTCTTGTTGTGGTCCGGTCCGATGGAGCCGGTCAGACGGTACTCGGGCAGGTCCCAGCCCAGCGCCTGGACGACTTCCTGAAGCTGGGTCTTGGGATCGGTGACCTGCTGCCGGGTCTGTTCGTGGTAAGCCCCTTCCGCCATCGCGAGGATGGCCTTCCGCGCCACCTCCAGCCCGCCGTCCAGGTACAGGGCGCCGTAGATGGCCTCCATGGAATCGGCCAGCAGGGACGGCTTGGTCCGGCCGCCGGAGCGGTCCTCCCCCACTCCGATCTTGAGCGACGAGCCGAGATCCAGCTCCTCGGCGTACCTGGTGAGGGTGGTCTTGCTGACGATCTGCGCCTTGAGCTTGGAGAGCTCCCCTTCCGGCAGCTCCGGATGCCGCTCGTACAGCCAGTCGGCGGTCACCAGCCCCAGCACGGCGTCACCCAGGAACTCCAGACGCTCGTAGTGCTCGGGCACGCTCTGCTCGTTGGCCCAGGAGCGGTGGGTCAGCGCCAGATCCAGGAGGTCCAGGCGTTTGAACCGGTAGCCGAGGCGCTTTTCGAGGGGTGTGGGGTCGCGACGGCCGAAGGGCATGGACGGGAATAGTAGCAGCGGCGGCATCCTTCTTCTGCTACCTAGAGAAGCGCGTACTCTTCCTGCTAGAATAGCTCTGCATTCAGGTCTGAATACAGACCCAAGGAGTAGAGCATGAAGCCGCTGCAACTCTCGGAAGACATCCTGCCCCTCGGCGAGTTCAAGACCCAGGCCTCTCGGGTCCTGCGCCAGCTGCGGCATCTCGAGACGTCCTGTGGTGATCACGCAGAATGGCCGGCCAGCTGCGGTTCTTATTACGCCTGAAGACTTCGATGCCTTCCATGAGCGGGAGCGTTTCATGGCGGCGGTCGAGGAAGGCTTGGCCGATGTCGAAGCAGGACGCCTGCTGGATTCCGACGAAGTCAGGCGGCTGCTGGATGAAGAATTCGGTCCCCTCAAGACATGATCGTACGCTGGACTCCGCGTGCACTTCGCGACCTTCGTGAGATTGGCGCCTTCATCAGCCAGGATAACCCTGACGCTGCGCGTAGATGGGTCGAGCGCCTACAAGCCCGGGCCGAAGAGGTGATCGAGGCACCCCTCTCGGGACGTATTGTGCCTGAGCACAAGCGAAAGAATTTACGCGAAGTGATCCTCAAGGGATACCGTATCGTCTATCTCCTGGGCGCGGACGAAATCGCCATCGTCGCGGTATTTGACGGGCATCGCCGCTTCCCCCAAGGACGCATATAGCCCTTACCGCCGCCCGAACCGCCGTTCCAGATCCGAATCGGTCATCTGCAACACGATCGGCCTGCCGTGGGGGCAGGCGTAGGGCTGCTCGGCCGAGAACAGCTCGGCGACCAGGGCTTCCATCTCGGGGGCGGAGAGGGGATGGTGCATCTTCACCGCCGCCTTGCAGGCCATGCTGGCGGCCAGGGATTCGAGGATGCGCCGCCGCAGCTCCCCCGCCTCTCCGATCCCGTCGCCGCTCTCGGAGGCCAGGGAACGCAGCAGCGCTTCGGCCTCGCCGGCCTTGAGGACGGCGGGCGCGGCCGTCAGCGCGATCGTGTTCCCGGAGAGGGGCGCGACGCCGAAGCCGCAGTCGTCCAGGGGCGCCGCCAGCTCCATCAGACGGAGCCGTTCGGCGGGCGCGAGGTCGAGGAGGATCGGCGTCAGCAGGTGCTGGACCGGCGTCCGCTCGGCCGTCAGCGCCCGGCGCAGCCGCTCGTAGAGAAGGCGCTCGTGGGCCACGTGCTGATCGATCAGATAGAGGCCGTCCGGTCCCTCCAGCAGGATCAGCGTCCCCTTGTACTGCCCCAATAACCGGAACGGGCGGGCCTCTCCGCTGCGGCCTGAGAGCGGCACGATCGGCCGCCTCTCGACCGGCGCGTAGGACGGCATCGCCAGCCGGGACGGCGTCGTCTCGACGAAAGCGGCATCCTCCCGGGGCCGCTCCCAGGCGACCGGCGGGCGCGCCTCTCCCAGCCCCTGCCAGGCGAAGGGGACGTACGGCTCGGACATCGGCGGCCGCAGGGGCGCGGCTTCCTCGCCGCGGGCGCGCTCCAGCCCCCGGCGGAGGGCGTCGTAGACGCGGTCCAGCAGGCCGGGATCGCGGAAACGCACCTCCGCCTTCTGGGGGTGGACGTTGACGTCCACGTCCTCCGGCGGGATGTCGAGGAACAGGAACAGCGCCGGGAAGTCCTCGCTCCGCCAGTCGTCGCGCACGGCGCGGTAGAACGCCGCGAGCACGGCGCGGTCGCGGATCAGGCGGCGGTTGACGTAGATGAAGGAGCGTCTTCCCCGGGCCGTCTCGGGAGTCCCGATAAAGCCGTGGATGGCCTCCTCGCCTTCCCCGCCGGGCGGGATCTCGGCGAGCCGGGCCGCGAACTCCGTTCCGAAGATCTGCCCGATGCGCTCGCGGGGTCCGGCCTCGCCCGGGGCGGGCAGGGCGTCGAGAAGCTCGCGGTCCTCGTGGGTGACCTGGAAGCGCACGTCCGGCCGTGCCAGCGCGTAGCCCTGGACCACCTCCAGGCAGCGGCGCAGCTCGGTCTGCGGGGCCTTGAGGAACTTGCGCCGGGCCGGCACGTTGAAGAACAGCGACCGGACGTCGAAGGTGGTGCCGCGGGGGCGCGAGAACGGCTCGGCGAACCGGACCCGCCCGCCTTCGATCACCACCCGGTGGCCGTCGCCCGGCTGCTCGGCGGTCGTCATCTCCAGCCGGGAGACGGACGCGATGGAGGCCAGGGCCTCGCCCCGGAACCCCAGGGTGGCGACCCGCTCCAGGTCGTCGAAGCTGGCGATCTTGCTGGTGGCGTGGCGGTCGAACGCGAGAAGGGCGTCGTCCCGTCCCATGCCGGAGCCGTCGTCCGCGACCTCGATCCGCGCCTTGCCGCCGCCTTCGAGCTGGATCGCCACGTGCCCCGCCCCGGCGTCCAGAGCGTTCTCCACCAGCTCCTTGACCACGGAAGCCGGGCGCTCCACCACTTCGCCGGCGGCGATCTGGCTTGCCAGGTAATCGGGGAGGAGGTGGATGCGGGACATGGAAAAATCGTCGTAACAGAACTGGTTGCGTTGCGACGCTATCGTGGATATCTTGAGGGATGCAAACCGGCCGGAAAGAGTCTATACTGGGATAGAGAGATGGGAGATCACGATGCGATCCTACAAGGTTGCAGCCAAGATCGACGAGAGCGGTGGGCTTCGGCTCTCCGAGTTGCCGTTCAAGGCGGGAGAAGAAGTCGAGGTCCACATCGTCAGCCAGGAGCCCGAGACCTCAGCGTCTTCTTTGGAGGAAGACGAGAGTCTGGAAGCCCGCCGGGCGAAGCTGCCGCCTATCACTCGGAGCCTTTTGGGAATCGCCAAGGGCGCCAAGGTCGATGAAGAGGACTACTACCGGTATCTGGAGGAGAAATACCGTTGAGGGTCCTCTTTGATACCAATGTCATTCTAGATGTCCTCCTAGACCGCCAACCTTTCAACGACTCCGCCTCTCCTCTTTTCGCAAAGGTGGAGCAAGGTGATCTGACCGGAGTCCTGGGCGCGACGACTCTCACCACCATCCACTATCTGACGGCCAAAGCCTTGGGAAAACCGGTGGCGCGCATAACCGTCCGGAAGCTGATCGGGCTTTTTCAGATCGCAGCCGTGGACCGAGGAATTCTGGCGAGAGCGGAAGGATCCTCGATCGAGGATTTCGAAGACGCCGTACTTCACGAGGCGGGCCTTGCCGCGGAGGTGGACGCCGTGGTGACTCGCGACCCCAAAGACTTTCGAAGCAGCCGGATCCCCGTCTTCTCCCCTCAGCAACTTCACGCCACCCTCAGTGAAACGCCGCTGCCTCCTCCTGCGTAGTAACGGCTGAGCCACAAGGAGGGCTCAGCCGATGCTCACATTCCTCGCCTGGGTGGTGCTCTTCATCGTCTGCTGGCCGCTGGCGTTGCTGGCGTTGATCCTCTATCCGTTCCTCTGGCTGCTGTCTCTGCCGTTCCGGCTCGTGGGGATCACCTTCGAGGCCGTGTTCGAGCTTCTGAAGGCGATCCTCTTCCTGCCGGCAAGGGTGCTCTCGCCGCGCCGGGCCTGATCCTCGTAAGGACGCGGGGACGGAACCGACAGGCTCCGTCCCCCTTCAGTCCTCAACAACGGGTGCAGTGGTTGTAGCAGAAGGAACTCTGATTCAGGCAGCAGAAGAAGTTGCCGAAGCAGGGCGCGCTGCCGGGAGCGTTGGCGCACGCGGACACCTGCGCGTCGCACAGCTGGCAACATGGGATGGCCAGGGCCTCCGGAGCGGCGGGGAGGCCTATCACGCCCGCGGTCACGGCCAACACGAACAGCGCCAGGAACAATCGGACTCTCGTGGGTTTCGTCATGGTTCCAGTCTCCTTATAGATCTGGAACCAATATAAGTCGCCGTACCTGGTTTGCGGCCCTTTCTCTTTTGAGACCGCAAGAATTCGAAAGTTCCTGGCCCGCTCCCTACCGCGTCGGCTTCGTCGCCAGCTCCTCGTCCGGAGCGCTCGCCACCTTCTGGCGCTCGGGGCTCTTCTCCCTCTGTCCGGCCGTATCCGAGTTGCCCCAGGTGAAGGATTCGACCGTGCCGTAGCTCGCGGTCTCGCGGCCGTGGTCGTAACCCCGCGTGTCGGGATCGGGCTCGGGCTCCTCGTCCCGTGGCCCTACGACATGGATCGCCTCTTCCTCCGGGCTCAGCTCCTGGCCCTCGACGCCCGCGGGGTCTTCCGCTCCGTATTCGTAGCTCTTCTCGGCGCGCTTGCCGTGATAGAGGTCTTCGCTGTATCCGTAGCTCCGTTCAGAATCGTCCATAAGGAACTACCTCCTTGCGGGACCTTTCCTGCAAGGAGCGGGCCGATTCAACGGCCGGCCGCGGCGATGGGAGCCGCGGACAGCGCCGGCCCGCCCCCGCTCCGCGCCGCCGGTTGGATCTTCGCCACTTCCGCTCCGTCCTTCTCCCGCCGCCGCAGGCTGGCCTGCGCCGCCGCGAGACGGGCGATCGGCACCCGGTAGGGTGAGCAGGAGACGTAGTCGAGGCCGGTCCGCTCGAAGAAGTCGATCGACCGCGGATCGCCGCCGTGCTCGCCGCAGACGCCCAGATGCAGGTCTTCGCGCGTCGCCCTCCCCCGCTCGCAGGCGAGGCGGACGAGCTGGCCGACGCCGTCCTCGTCGATCCCCTCGAAGGGATCGCGGGGCAGGATCTTCGACTCGATGTAATGAGGCAGGAACTTGCCGGCGTCGTCGCGCGAGTAGCCGAAGGTCATCTGCGTCAGGTCGTTGGTGCCGAAGGAGAAGAAATCGGCGTGGCGGGCGATCCGGTCGGCCACCAGGGCCGCCCGGGGCACCTCGATCATGGTGCCGATGAGGATGTCGAGCCGCCGGTCCTCCTCCTGGAGGATCCGCGCCACCCTGGCTTCGATCATCTCGCGCAGGCGGATCATCTCGTTCTCGGTGCCGACCAGGGGCACCATGATCTCGGCGCGCACCTCGTCGCCGGCTTCGGCGCGGACGCAGGCGGCGCGGACGATGGCCGACACCTGCATCTCGTAGATGTCGGGGCCGGTGATCCCCAGGCGGCAGCCGCGGTGGCCGAGCATGGGGTTGGCCTCGGCGAGCGCCTCGTTGCGGGCGTGGATGTGCGCGAGGTCGATCCCCATCTGGTCCGCGAGGACGCGCTGAGACTTCTCGTCCCGGGGCAGGAACTCGTGCAGCGGCGGATCGAGCAGGCGGATGGTCACCGGCAGGCCGGAGAGGGCCGCGAAGATCCCCTCGAAATCCTTCTGCTGCATGGGCAGGAGCCGCGACAGGGCTTCGGCGCGCTCTCGCGGATCCTCGGCGAGGATCATGCGCTGCACCCAGGGGATGCGCTCCTCGTCGAAGAACATGTGCTCGGTGCGGCAGAGGCCGATGCCCTCGGCCCCCAGGGCGCGGGCCACGGTGGCGTCGTGCGGGGTGTCGGCGTTGGCGCGGATCTTCAGGCGGCGCTCGGCGTCGGCCCACTCCAGGAGCTCGAGGAAGGCGCGCGAGGACGACGTCGGCTCGGCGCCTTCGAGCAGCGCCCGCAGGACGTCCGAGCTGTGCGTCGGCAGGGCCCCGGCGATCACCTCGCCCCGGGTGCCGTCGATGGAGAGCGCGTCACCCTCATGGAAGACCTGGCCGTCCACCCGCACCTCGCCGGCGTGCTCGTCCACCTCCAGGTCGCCGGCGCCCACGATGCAGGGCTTGCCGAGGCCGCGGGCGACCACGGCGGCGTGGGAGGTCATGCCGCCGCGCGAGGTGAGGATGCCGGCCGCGGCGTGCATGCCGGCGATGTCGTCCGGCGAGGTCTCGGCGCGCACCAGCAGCACGGGACCGGCGGCGGCCATCTCGGCGGCGCGCTCGGCGGTGAGGGCGATGCGGCCGGAGGCGGCGCCGGGTCCGGCGGCGAGGCCTTTGGCGAGCAGGCGGCCCTCGGCCAGGGCCTGCTTCTTCTTCTCGACGTCGAAGTCGGGAGCCAGCAGTTGCAGGAGCTGCTCGGGCTGCACCCGCTCCAGGGCCTCGCGGGGGTCGATCAACCCTTCCGCCACCATGTCCACGGCGATGCAGACGGCGGCCGGGCCGGTGCGCTTGCCGCCGCGGGTCTGCAGCATGAAGAGCGTGCCGTGCTGGATGGTGAACTCGACGTCCTGCATGTCGCGGAAGTGACCTTCCAGCGTGGCGCAGATCTCTTCGAGCTGGCGGTGGGCCACGGGGAAGTCCTCCCCCAGGCCGCCGTGGCCGTCCTGGCGCTCGATGGTCTTCGGCGTCCGGATGCCGGCCACCACGTCCTCGCCCTGGGCGTTCACCAGGTACTCGCCGTAGACCCGCTTCTCGCCGGTGGCGGGGTTGCGGGTGAAGGCCACGCCCGTGGCGCAGTCGGCGCCCTGGTTGCCGAAGACCATGGTCTGCACGTTGACGGCGGTGCCGAGGCTCTCGGAGATCCCCTCGATGCGCCGGTACTCCCGGGCGCGCGGGTTGTTCCAGCTCCCGAAGACGGCGCCGATGGAGCCCCAGAGCTGGTCCTTGGGATCCTGGGGGAAGGGCTTGCCCGCGCGCTCCTCGATCAGGCGCAGATTCATCGCGACCACCCGCCGCAGCGCCTCGGGGGTCAGCTCGGCGTCGTTCTTCGCGCCGCAGGACCGGCGGCCTTCCGCCAGGTTCTTCTCGAACCCCTCATGAGGAACCTCGAGCACGACGTCGCCATACATGGTGAGGAGGCGGCGGTAGGCGTCGAGGACGAACCGGGCATCCGCGCCGCGGGCGATCCAGGACTCGACGATGGCGTCGTTGAGACCGAGGTTGAGGATGGTGTCCATCATCCCCGGCATGGAGCGCGCGGCTCCGGAGCGGACCGAGAGCAGCAGCGGGCTCTCGGGATCGCCGAAGCGCCGGCCCGCGTACTCCTCCAGCTTGGCCAGGTGCCGCGCGACCTCCCCTTCCAGGCTCTCGGGATAGGCGCCGTCGTTCTGTTGATAGTAGGTGCAGACCTCGGTCGTGATCGTGAACCCCGGAGGAACGGGAATGCCGATGCGGCTCATCTCCGCGAGCCCGGCTCCTTTTCCTCCCAGCAGGAGCTTCTGGGAGCCTTCTCCATCCGCTGAACCACCGCCGAACGCATAGACGTATTTGGCAGGCATCTCGGTTCCTCCAGGATACGTGGTCCGGGTATTCATCTTAGACCACGCTGAATCGAATAGGAGTGTAAAGCTGCGCCAGGGACGATTACGCCACGCCGAAGGGCGAAGCCGGAAGGGTGCCAGCCCGCGCCAACGGGTGGGGAAGGCCGGGGAACGAGCGCTCTGGAAGGCCGTACCATCTCCCGGAGCGCCCAAACCGGCGCCTGGAACGTCCGTACCCGCGCCCGGGACATCCGTACTTGCGCCCGGGACGTCCGTACCCGCTCCCTGGATGTCCGTACTTGCTCCCGGGACGTCCGTACCAGCGGGTGGAGCCCTCTATCCGTTCGCCGGAGGCGCGTACCACCGGTCGCCCCCGTTCTACCCAATGGAGAGACCTCTCTACCTGGTCGCCGGAAGCGCGCACCCATTCGATAGCCCGCTCTACCCATTCGTTTGGAGCGCGTACCCACTGGGTGGAGCCCTCCACCCGCTCGTTCCGGGCGTCCCATCTTCGGGTACGGCGTCCCGGGAGCCCGACCGGACGTTCGCCCACCCCGCCGAGTCGCCTTCCCCGCTCGTTCGGGTGGTCCGCGCGTGCATCGCGCTCCGATACCTTTCCCGCATGATCACGAGAGCCCGCGCCAGCAACCGGAAGAAGATCGACAAGGCTGCGGCCCCCGCGGCCGGGTGGGACGCCTGGCTGAACGGCAAGATCGGACGCAAGGGGGAGAAGAGCTACCGCGTGCGCATCGCGGTGCAGACCTTCTTCGCCCTGACCTGCGGGGTCCTGGGCGTCCAGTTCGCCCGTTTCGTGAGCGCCGCCACCGCCGGGCGGCTCCCCCTTCCCTACCGGCCGCCGGGCGTGGAGGGCTTCCTCCCGATCAGCGGTCTGATGGGGCTCGTGGACTGGTTCTACCAGGGCACGCTCAACACGGTCCATCCGGCGGCGGCGATGCTGGTGCTGACCGGCCTCGCCATGGCGATCCTGCTGCGCAAGGCGTTCTGCTCCTGGATCTGCCCGGTGGGATTCCTCTCGGAGCTGCTGGCCCGGCTCGGCCGGCGGATGTTCGGCCGCAACTACCGGATCTGGCGCTGGCTGGACGTCCCGTTGCGCGGGCTCAAGTACCTGCTCCTCGGCTTCCTCCTGTGGGCGGTCTTCGGGATGAGCGCGGCCAGCCTCCACGCCTTCCTGGAGTCGCCGTACAACCGGCTGGCGGACGTCAAGATGGGCCTTTTCTTCGTCCACCTGGGGGCGTTCGGGGCCTGGGTGATGTTCGTGCTCGCCGCCCTCTCGCTGCTCTACAAGGGTTTTTGGTGCCGCTATCTCTGCCCGTACGGCGCGCTGCTGGGGATGGTCTCCTGGATCTCTCCCACCCGCATCCGGCGCGACCCGGTGAGCTGCATCGACTGCGGCCTCTGCGACAAGGTCTGCTCGGCGCGGCTGCCCGTCTCGAAGAAGATCGACATCCTCAATCCCGAATGCATCGGCTGCCTGGACTGCGTGGCGGTCTGTCCGGTCAAGGACGCCCTGAACCTCCATGTGGGGAAGCGGCGGGTGAGCGCCAAAGCCTACGCGGCGGCGGTGCTTCTGCTCTTCTTCGCCGGCTACTTCGGCGCCCGCGCCTTCGGGCTGTGGGAGAACGGCATCGGCGACGCCGAGTACGTGGAGCGCATCCGGGAGGACCGGGCGGCGCCTTACGGTCACCCGGGGATGTAAAGAAAATCACTTCTTCACGCTCGGCGCTTCTTCGCTGTCCCGTTCATGGACGGCTGGCGCGACCTTACTCTATGGAGGCCTCATGTACGGGCCTCTCCACGGAAAGGATCGCTGCGATGAAGAAGTTCCTGGGTTGCCTTACGGTCTGCGTCGTCTCGGTCCATAGTTAGGGAAATCCTACTCAAGGAGAAGAAGAGATGAAAAAGAAGATCCTCTTTCTGGCCATCGCCCTGACCGCCGCCCTCAGCGCCCACCTGTCCGCCGCGGCCGGGCTACCGGATCGTTGCTTCACGATCTGTCCCTGCCCGGAGGAGCCGACCTTGTGCACGGTCTGCTGCTTCGGGCAGCCCTGCGCCCTGCCCGCCTGCTGACATCAGTTCAGGGTGAGGTCTCGTAGGGCAGGTCGTTCGAAGTTCTTCACTCTCCTGACACCACGCTGTCAGGAGAGATGTCATAGTCTTCTCCTTGCGGAACAAACTATCGCCTACCCACAAAGGAGGAGAGATGTCCCACAACAGCGCCACCGCGGAGCTCAAGAGCACCCAGGAGTTCTTCGACCGTTCGACCCGCTGCCTGACCGAGGAGGATTCGTCGTTCGCCCCCGTCGAGGGGACGTGGACCGTTGCCCAGCAGGTGGCCCACGCGGCGCAGACGGTGGACTGGTTCACGGAAGGGGCCTTCCGTCCCGAAGGCTTCGACATGGACTTCGAGAAGGCGGCCGGGGACGTCGCCAAGGTGACCTCGCTGCAAGCGGCCAGGGACTGGATGGAGGCCGCCTTCGGCCGCGCGGCGGAAGCCTTCGGCCGCCTCTCGCAGGAGGAGCTGAACCGGAAGCTGCCGCCCAACCCGATCATGGGCGAAGTCCCGCTGCTCGCCGTCATCAGCGCGATCGTGGACCACACGGCCCACCATCGGGGCGCTTTGACGGTCTACGCCCGCCTGCGGGGCAAGGTGCCGGCAATGCCCTACATGGAGATGGAAGAGGCGCCGGTCACCGCGTAGCGCCCGCCGCGGCGTTCTCCATCAGCGCCGCGAAATCCCGCAGCGTCCGTCCCGGCTCCTGGGGAAAGACGTCCAGGACTTCCAGATCCCGCATCCGGTCCAGGCGGAAGACCCGGAAGTCCTGGCGCAGCTCGCACCATCCCGTGAGAGTCCAGACCGGTCCATAGAAGGCGAGGCCGAGGGGCCGGACGGTGCGCTCGGAGCCGGCGCCGCCGGCGTCCGCGTAGCGGAAGCGAAGCCGGCGGCATTCCCGGATCGCCCGCCGCAGCACGGTGAAATCGATCTGGATCTCTTCCCGGAAGTGGTCCTCCGGCGCGAACAGGGGCGTCTCGTGGATCAGATGGCTCCGATCCTTGGGGAGCACGGCCTCGATCTTCGCCAGGGCCTCGGACGCCGCCCGCGCCAAGGAGGCGTCGGCCCAGCTCTGGAGGATCCGCGCCCCCAGGACCAGGGCCTCGACCTCCTCCGGCGAGAACATCATGGGCGGCAGCTCGAACCCCCGCAGCCGGTATCCCACCCCCGCCTCCCCCTCAACCGGCACGCCCGAGGCGATCAGATCCCGGATGTCGCGGTAGACCGTCCGCTCGGAAATCTCCAGCGTCCCGGCGAGATAACGCGCCGTGGTCAACCGCCGGCGGCGGAGGATCTGGACGATCTGGAAGAGCCGGTCGGCGCGTCGCATGGGATTCCTATATCGCTCAATCCGCCGCGGCCACGGGAGCCGCCCGGGCCGTCCTCGCGCGCTGGATCAGGATCAGGTTCCGGCCGTACACCACCGTCCCGAAGACCTGTCCGAGGATGCCCACCGGATCGCCGCGCCGGACGAAATAGATCAGCAGCACCAGACCGCCGAACAGGCTGAGCCACCAGAACAGGGTCGGTACGATGCTCTGCTTCTTTTTCTCGGTCGCGATCCACTGCACGAGCATGCGGCCGGTGAACAGGGCCTGGCCGGCGTACCCGAACGCCAGCCAGCCCCAGGACAGCCCCACGTGCGCGGGGTCCACGCCCGCAGAATCGGAACGCGCGAAGCTGGAGAACAACGGCAGCAGCGCCAGGCCGCACGACAGCCCCAGGATGAAGATGACGACGTAAGTGATTCTCACAAGCCCCTCCCCGGCTCATCCTATACCTCGTCCGGCTTGTCCTTCGCCCCCGCCGCCCGCAGCAGGTCGGCCACGGCGGGATCGCGGACGTCCGCCACCGATCTCTCCGGCCACCGGTTCACGACCATGGCGTCCGCGCCCGCCTCCAGCAGCAGGCGGACGACGCCCGGGTAGTCGCCCTGCGGGTTGGGAGCGTTGTCGCTGCCGTAGATGGCCCAGTCCAGCGGCGTACCGCCGTGCTCGTCCTCCACGACGTCCACCTTCGCCCCTCGCGCCAGCAGTACCGCCACCGTCTCCCGCCAGCCGCGCCAGGACGCCCAGTGCAACGCGGTCTGCCCGTGCGGTCCGGCGGCCTGGAGCGGAACGCCGGCGTCGATCATGGTTCCGATCATCTCCGCCCGCCCCAACTCTGCGATTCCCACGAGAGCGCCGTGCTCGAGGTCCGAAAGGTTTTCCAACAGCCTGGGATTCTCCGCGGCCACGCGGCGCGCCGCCGCCAGATCCCCCCGCCCGCACGCCTCGGTGAAACGCTCGAACGGCGTGGCTGCGGTCTCCACACCCAAGGAAGCAAGGTATGCCGCCGCTTCGGAATGGCCGTGCTGCAAGGCTACCTGATAGGGCTTACGGCCGTCGGCCCGGCGCGCGTTGACATTTGCGCCATGCGCTATCAGCAGCTCCAGCACGGCCCGTTCGCGTCCCCGCCGGATCGCGAAGTGCAACGGCGTACCGTCGCGCATCATGACCTCGTTCGGGTCCGCGTCATGTTCGAGAAGCAGCCGGATCCGCTCCACGCCCGGGAAGTCCATGGCGTGGTTCAGCGCGTTGGTACCCTTGGGATCGGCGCCGCGCGCCAGCAACAGCTCCAGGCACCGCGTGTCCGGATGCTCCAGGGAGTGATAGAGCGACTCGAAGTCGTTGATCGTGGCGCCGCGGTCCAGCAGCAGCTCCGCCATGGGCGGGAAGTTGGCCAGCCCGCAAGCCCCATACAAGGGGCGTAACGGACTGTCGAACCAGGGCGCGGCGATGAACGCCGCGTCCAGGTCCGCGCCGAGGTCGAGCAGCAGGCGGGCGATCTCCAGAAGTCCTTTGGCGATGTCCGGATTGTCGCGGTGGAACTTCGAATAGGTTGCGTAGTGCAGCGGCTCATATTCTTCCTGCGGACCGCCCTTCCGCCGCACCCAGGCGGGATCGCGCTCGACCTGCCGGCGCACCGTGTCGGCATCGCCCAGCACCAGCGCCGTGTAGACGTCCGCCCGCGCCAGGGACGGGTCCCGCTCGAGCAGCCGCTTCGCCATCCGGAAGGGCTCGTCGGTGCCCGAGGACGCGTCCGCCGCCGCGCGCACGAAGCGCCGTGCCCGCTCGGTAAAGGCCAGGCTCATCATCTCCACCTCGGCCTTCAACCGGGGCCAGCTCGGGAACCCATGCCGCCGCGCCGTGACCAGTTGGGCGTCCGCGAGCCGCAGGTCGTCCGCCGAGGCCGCCTGGGAATGTTCGGGATGATGCTCGCGCAGCCACGCCAGGGCTTCGGCGTCGCCGGCCCGCCACGCGGCGAGCAGATCCTTGGCCTGTTTCCTGAGCTGATCGAGGGACGGACGGGAAGGCAGGGACAGGGGCATGAAGCCACCTCCTTTCCTAAGCGCCGACAGGTCCGCTCGCTTCGGCAGAAAGAAGGCGACGAAGCAGTGATCGACGTCTGTTCGGAGGCGGGCTCGGCCCTTTCCGCGGACTGGCGGCTGCCCCTTCAGCCGACGGGATGGTAACGCCGTTGGTCCCTCAGCCGCAACACCAGGAGCGCGGAGCTGGCGAGCAGGAAGGCGAGAAGGGCCAGCCCCAGGGTCGAAGAGGCGGGGATCTCCACCGCGCAGGCGGGCCGCGCGGTGAGGAAGGGCGAGAAGATCACCCGGTCGTCCAGCGGATCGCCCGTGCCGCCCGGGTTGGAGGCGATCGTCGGTCCGGTGGGGCTCCCCCACCAGTTGTGCGACGCGTCGGCGTCGATCCCCACCGGGAAGTAGGTGCGGGTGAGGATCGCGAACGTCGTGTTGCCGGCGAATTCATTGTTGCGGATCACGTGCGTGGCGTTGTCGATCGACATCCCCCAGTCGTTGCCGAGGATGCGGTTGCACTGGATGTCGTTGTCCACATTCTCCCCCGCCCGGGGAGCGCACGTGATGTCGCCGATGTTCGAGATCCCGAAATTCGAATTGGACAGGATATTGCCCGTTAGCAGGTTGGTCCGGCTCGACGCCAGGATGACCGCCGAGCCCAGCCCCAGGGTCGGGTTGCCGGTGAACCGCATGCCGGCGGCCACGTTGTTCTCCAGCACCACGCCGCCGGCGCCGAAGGAGACCTGGATGCCGTTGCGGGCCACCAGCGCGCTGGTCTCCGAGGTGATCGTGCTGCCCCGCACGCTTCCCGTCGGCCCGCCGTCCGCCGCGCACCCGCATCCCGAAAACACGATGCCGGTCTTCTGATAGTCGAAAACCGTCACGTTTTCGATGTCCACCCGCGGCGGCGGAAAGGCGACCGGATCGGAGGTCTGAACGATGATCCCCAACCCCGCCACCTGATTGCTGGACGGCGGCTCCGTCCGCAGATGGGCCACGACCCCGCCGTGGATCGCACCGGACGAGTTGCGATAGAAGATCCCGGCCAGCCGGTCCGGCTCATTGGCGGGAGGCAGGGCGTCGCTGCCGTCCACGCTCAGGCCGTTGAAGACGATGCCCGAGCTGTCGTTGACGAAGACCACCGCCCGTCCCCGCCCGCCCGAGCAGGGACTGCCCTGCGCCACGTCGGACGGCCCGAGAACGGCGGCCGATGGGCGCAGCGTCACCCCTGCCGCCTCGAAGGTGAGGTTGGTCCTGCCCTCGATGCGGAGCCGCTGGTTGTAGACGCCGGGCGAGATCTCGATCGAGTCGCCGGCAAGGGCCACGTCCACCGCGTGCTGGATCGTGGCGCAAGGGCTCGCCGCGTTGACGCACGAGTTGGCCGCGTCCGTCCCCCCTGCCGCCACATACCTGGAGACGGCGAGCCCCGGGACCGCCAGGAGGAATCCGGCGGAGCCCAGCACCACTCCAGGGAGCGCGCGAGGATATTTCATCGAGTACGACTACTTTACATCAAATTCCCCCACTACACCCCCATGCTATCCTCCCCCCAAACCTCCGCAGGTCAGCGCGGGCTACGAGGAGAGGAGCAATCCATGGCCAGACGTGGCGGCTTCAAGACGCAGGCCCCGAAGAAGATTACGTTCGTCATCGCCCTGATTCTGTGGCTGGTCGGACTCCTGATCGGCCTGGGCGTGATGGCGACCCCTGCCGGCCTTCCCAGCAACTTCGGGTTCTGGGCGCTGGTGATCTCCGGGCTGCTGCTGCTTCTGGGATCGATCTTCGACGGGGTCTGAGGCGAGGCCTTCTTCTACCCGACGCGCCCGCCCAGGTCGTTGGCAAGCGGGTGCGCCTGCCGTTCAGGGTGGGCCGGCAAGATGCCGGCGGTCCAGGGAATGCCGCGTCGCGTTACGTCGCAACGCGGCGTAACCGCTGGCCTCAATAAATCTCCTCGCGGCGCATCGATCTCCCACCCTCAAAGGTAGTGGCGGCACCACCCCGCCGGGGACCCTTCTCCACCTTCAGGAACGGCGATTCTTTCGAGACGGAAGCGTACCTTGGCTTCAAGCCTGGGGGGCGCCGAACGCGTACGGGGCCATGGTCAGGGAACGTCGGCGAGGCGATCAGAGCACAAGAAGATGGCCGTACGGCGCCCCCAAGAACACCGGAGGGCCTCATGAACGCTGGACTCGACCGCGAAACCCTCGACCTCACACTCGACTCCATTCGCGAATTCGCCTACGAAAACCTCCCCGAAGCCAAGCTCCTCGATCTCGACGCCAAAGACGAATTCCCCTACGACCTCGTCCAGCGCATGTGCGGCGAGGACCTCGGCGTCCAACTGCTCTTCATCCCCGAGGAGTACGGCGGCATGGGCGGCGGCGCGTTCGACGTCTACAAGGTGTGCGAGACGCTCGCCCGCATCGACCTCGGCGTCGCCACCGGCGTGCTCGCCACGTTCCTGGGCAGCGATCCGATCTGCTTCGGCGGCTCCGAGGAACAGAAGCAGCGCTGGCTCGGCCGGATCGCCGAGCAGGGCGCCCTCATGGCCTACGCCGCCACCGAGCCCGAGGCCGGCAGCGACCTCGCCGCCCTGCGCACCACCGCCACGCCGGTCGTCGAGGAAGGCGAGACCGTGGGCTATGTGATCGACGGCAACAAGCAATGGATCAGCAACGGCGGCTTCGCGGACCTCTACAGCGTGCTCGCGCTGGCGCCCGGCGGACCGTCCTGGTTCATCGTCGAGAAGGGCACGCCGGGGCTCTCCCACGGCAAGCCGGAGGACAAGCACGGCATCCGCGCCAGCAACACGGCGGAGGTGACGTTCCAGGACGTGCGCGTGAGCGCGGACGCGCTGGTGGGCGGCGTCGAGGGGCAGGGTTTGATCCAGGCGCAGATGGTGTTCGGCTACACGCGCCTGATGGTGGCCGCGTTCGGCCTCGGCGCCGGCTGGGCCGCGCTGGACCGCGCCATCCCCTACTCCACCGAGCGCATCCAGGCCGGCGGACCGCTCTCCGAAAAGCAGGGCTACACGCACAAGCTGATCGTCCCCCACGCCGCGCGTCTGGAAGCCTCCCGCTCGTTCATCGAGGAGACGGCCGAGCGCATCGACTCGGGCGAAGGCAGTCTCAACACCGAGGGAGCCATCGCCAAGTACCTCGCCAGCGAATTCGGCAACCTGGCGGCGGACGCGTCCATCCAGGCGCTGGGCGGCTACGGCTACACCCGCGAGTACATGGTGGAAAAGATCAAGCGCGACGCGCGCATCACGACGATCTACGAGGGGACTTCGGAGATCCTCGAGATGACCATCAGCCGCGACCGCTGGCAGCTCCACCTCAAGACCCGCGGCGACCATTACCACGCCGAGGCGCGCAAGATGGAAGAGCTGCAGGCCCGCCGCGCCGACGTGGGCGCGGACACCGCCGCGCTCGCGCTGCACGCTCTGGCGGAGATCCTTGAGGCGGCCCGGTCCGGGCGTCTGACGCGCAACCAGCACGTCCTCCTCCGGCTGGGCGAGCTCATCGCCTGGGCCGAGGCCGCCGCCAGCTTCGCCCGCCGGGCGGCCCGCGCCGCCGAAGGCAAGCTCGATCCCAAGGCCGACCACCGCTTCTCCGCCACCCCGCTCGCCACGCTGAGCCGGGTCTTCGCCCGCGAAGCGGCGTTCAAGACCGGCTCCGAGGGCCTGCGCTGGATCTGCGGCGCGGCCGGCGGCCTCGACGCGGAGCAGCTCGCCGCCGCCATCCGTCTCCCGGAAATCCAGCGCGCCCAGTCCGGTCTGCTCGCGGACATGGACCGTGCCGCCGACGTGATCTACGGCCGCGCCGCCGCCCTCGGCGCCGCGGCCTGAAAACCTTTTTGAAGATCGAAGGAGCCCGACTCCATGCGAAATACAGCTCATAGGGCCATCGCCATCGTAGGCGTGGGGGCCGTGATGCCCGACGCCCCCGACGTCCCAGCGTTCTGGACCAACATCAAGGACGGCCGCTACAGCATCAGCGAGACGCCGCGCGAGCGGTGGGACACCGATCTTTATTACGACCCTGATCCCAAGGCCCCGGACAAGTCGTACACGAAGATCGGCGGCTGGGTCCGCGACTGGGCGTGGGACCCGATCGCCTGGAAGCTCCCGATCCCGCCCAAGGTCGGCGACGCCATGGACCGGACGCAGAAGTGGGCGATCTCCGCCACCCGCCAGGCGCTGGCCGACTACGGCTGGCCCGGCCGGCCGCTCGATGTGGAGCGCACGGCGGTGATCCTCGGCAACGCCATGGCCGGCGACCTCCACTACGTCACGGCCATGCGCCTGTTCTTCCCCGAGTACGCCAAGGAGCTGGAGGCGGCCCCCAGCTTCGCCGCTCTGCCGGCCGAGGTGCGGGAGGCCATCGAGTCCGAGTTCCACGCCGGCGTGGCGCGCGACCTGCCCGAAATCACCGAGGACACCATGCCCGGCGAGCTCGCCAACATCATCGCCGGCCGCATCGCCAACCTGTTCAACTTCCACGGCCCCAACTACGTGGTGGACGCCGCCTGCGCGTCGGCCATGGCGGCGATCAACGCGGCGATCGAAGGGCTGGAGGAGGAGGACTACGACGCGGCGATCACCGGCGGCGTCGACGCCAACATGAGCGCGTCCACGTTCATCAAGTTCTGCAAGATCGGCGCGCTCTCGGCCACCGGCACGCGCCCCTACGCGGACGGCGCCGACGGCTTCGTGATGGGCGAAGGCGCGGCGGTGTTCCTGCTCAAGCGGCTGGTGGACGCCGAGCGCGACGGCGACCGCATCTACGCCGTGATCCGCGGCGTGGGCGGCGCCAGCGACGGCAAGGGCAAGGGGATCACGGCGCCCAATCCCGTCGGCCAGCGGCTGGCGGTCGAGCGGGCGTGGACCAACGCCGGGCTCTCGCCAGCCACGGTGGGATTGATCGAAGGGCACGGCACGTCCACCCGCGTGGGCGACGTGGCCGAGCTCGAGAGCCTCCAGGCGGTGTTCGGCTGCTATGGGCGGCCGGCGGGCTCGATCCCCATCGGCTCGGTGAAGTCCAACATCGGCCATCTCAAGGGCGCGGCGGGCGCGGCCGGCATCCTCAAGACGGCCCTGGCGCTGCACGACAAGGTGCTGCCGCCGAGCGTCAACTTCAGCCGGCCGAATCCCAACATCGATTTCTCGCAGACCCCGTTCTTCGTCAACACCGCGCTGCGCCCCTGGGAGCGGCCCGAGGGCGGTGTCCGGCGCGCCGGCGTCTCGGCCTTCGGCTTCGGCGGCACCAACTTCCACGCCGTGCTGGAGGAGCACGTGCCCGGCGCCATCCGCGAGGACGGCGGCGAGAAGAAAAAGGGTTCGGTCCTCCTCGCGGGCAACGGCCACGGCGGCGGCCCCTCGCACGTCCAGGCCTCGAGCGACCACCGCACGCCGTTGCGCGGCGCCATGGTGATCGGCGGCGCGGACTGGGACCAGGTCGTGGAGCGGCTGAAGGCGGTCCAGGCCGAAGCCGCGGCGGGACGCGCCCCGGCGCCAGCTCCCCCGGACGCGGCCGACCTGGCGGCCCCGGTGCGCCTCGCGATCGACTACGGCGACGCCGCCGAGCTCGCGGCCAAGACGGAGAAGGCCCTGCGGGCGTTCGAAGGGCATCACGCCGGCCTCTGGCGGGCGTTGCGCGCGCAGGGGATCTTCCGCGGTCAGGGCCCCGCCGCCAAGGTGGCCTTCCTCTACACCGGCCAGGGCTCGCAGTATCTCGGCATGCTGGCCGGCCTGCGCGAGACCGAGCCCATCGTGGCCGAGACCTTCGCCGAGGCCGACCGCGTGATGACGCCCATCCTGGGCCGGCCGCTCACGGACTACATCTTCCCGAAGACCAAGGATCCCGCCGACCTGGAGACGGCCGACGCCGAGCTGCGGCAGACGGCCATCACCCAGCCCGCCGTGCTGGCGGTGGACATCGCCCTCACCCGCCTGATGGCGGCGTACGGCGTGGCGCCGGACATGGTCATGGGGCACAGCCTGGGCGAGTACGGCGCGCTGGTGGCCGCCGGCTGCCTCTCCTTCGCCGAGGCGCTCGAAGCCGTGGCCGCGCGCGGCCGGGAGATGACCAGGGTCTCGGTGGCCGACAACGGCGAGATGATGGCCGTGATGGCGCCGCTGGAGGAGATCGAGCGCGTGCTCGCCTCGGTCGACGGCTACGTGGTGGTCGCCAACATCAACAGCACGGCCCAGGCGGTGATCGGCGGCGCCAGCGAGGCGGTCGAGAAGGCGGCGGCGATCTTCCGCGAGCATGGCCGCGACGTGCGCCCGCTGCCGGTGAGCCACGCCTTCCACACCTCGATCGTCGAGGCCGCCAGCGAGCCGCTCCGCGAGATGCTCCGCCGCCTCGACCTGCGGCCGCCGCGCATCCCCATCGTCTCCAACGCCACCGGCGGTTTCCACCCCATGGGGCCGGACGCGGTGCCGGGGATGATCGATCTTCTCGGCCGCCAGATCGCCGCGCCCGTGCAGTTCGTCCAGGGCCTGAAAACCCTTTACGAAGCCGGCGCGCAGGTGTTCGCCGAGGTGGGGCCGAAGCGGGCTTTGCAAGGTTTTGTCGAGGACGTGCTGGGTCATGAGGACCACGTCCTCGCGCTGTTCACCAATCACCCGAAGGGAGGCGACGCCGTGACGTTCAACCAGGCTCTCGCGGGCCTCTACGCCTCCGGACGGGGGACCACGATGGCGGCGGCGTTCGCGACGGTGGACCAGCCGGTCCGCGCCGAGGCCCCTGCCGTCTCCACCGCTGCCGTGGTCGTCACCGGCGCCGCCGTGGGCTTGCCCGGCGACCATCCCGTGTTCGACGACGGCAACGTCCGCCGCATCCTGCGCGGCGAGCAGGCGATCGACGCCATCCCGCTGCGCCTGCGCCGGGCCATGGTGGACAAGCGGATCACCCGCCTGGTGAAGAGCGAGGAGGGCGGCGGCCCGCGTTTCGAGACCATCGGCAGCCCGGCCGAGGTGATCAAGCTGGCGGCCCGCGCCGGCCGGCTCGATCTGGAAACGGATTTCGGCCTGCCGGAGGACCGCCTGGCGGCCTTCGACCGCGTCACCCGCCTCGCCATCGGCGCTGGCCTCGACGCCCTGCGCGACGCCGGCATCCCGCTGGTGATGCGCTACAAGACCACGACCACGGGCACGATGCTGCCGGACCGCTGGGGCCTGCCGGACGAGATGCGGGACGACACCGGCGTCATCTTCGCGTCCGCCTTCCCCGGCTACGACTCCCTGGTGGGCCAGATGGAGCATTTCCACCGCGACAAGGCGCTGCGCGACCTTTCCCTCGAGCTCGAGAGCCTGCGCGAGCTGACGGGCGACGACGGCGTGCGCGCCGAGATCGACCGCCGCATCCACGAGATCCGCTCCGACATCGACCGCGATCCCTACACCTTCGACCGGCGGTTCCTGTTCCAGGTGCTCTCGATGGGCCACTCGCAATTCGCCGAGCTGATCGGCGCCCGCGGCCCCAACACCCAGATCAACGCCGCCTGCGCCACCACCACGCAGGCGTTCGCCATCGCTCAGGACTGGATCACGCTGGGCCGCTGCCGCCGGGTGGTGATCGTGGCGGCGGACGACGTCACCAGCGACAACCTGCTGGGCTGGTTCGGCGCCGGCTTCCTGGCCAGCGGCGCCGCCGCCACCGACGAGCTGGTGGAGGACGCGGCCCTGCCCTTCGACCGCCGGCGCCACGGCCTGATCGTCGGCATGGGCGCGGCGGCGGCCGTGGTGGAGACCGCCGAGGCGGCCCGCGAGCGCGGCCTGCGGCCCATCTGCCAGGTGCTGGGGACGGTGGTCGCCAACAGCGCCTTCCACGGCAGCCGGCTGGACGTGGGGCACATCGCCCAGGTGATGGAGACGCTGGTCTCCGAAGCCGAGGCCCGCTGGGGGCTCCGCCGCGAGGAGATCGCGCCCAAGACCGTCTTCATGTCGCACGAGACCTACACGCCGGCCCGCGGCGGCAGCGCGCAGGCCGAGGTGGAATCGCTGCGCCAGGTCTTCGGGGCCGCGGCCGACCAGGTCGTGGTGGCGAACACCAAAGGCTTCACCGGCCACCCCATGGCGGTGGGCATCGAGGACGTGATCGCCATCAAGTCGCTGGAGACGGGCCTGGTGCCGCCGGTGGCGAACATCAAGGAGCGGGACCCCGAATTCGGCGTCCTCAACCTCTCCAAGGGCGGCGCCTATCCTGTGGAGTACGCGCTGCGCCTGGGCGCCGGCTTCGGCTCGCAGATCAGCATGAGCCTGCTGCGGTGGACGCCCTCGCCGGACGGCAAGCGGCGTATGCCGGATGAGCTGGGGTACGCCTACAGGATCGAGGAGCCGGCGGTGTGGAAGGAGTGGCTGGCGCGGGTGACGGGCGAGGCCGGGCCGGAGGTGGAGATTGTGCAGCGGACGTTGCGGGTGGTGGATCGGGGGATGAAGGTGAAGACCGCACCGGCAGTGGAAAAGGCGGCGGTGGCGGCCCCCCTCCCGGGCCCTCACCCCCTAACCCAATTGATCCCGCATGGGCCCGACCCCTCCCTCCCTCCCTCACCGGGAGAGGGGGAACAGTTTGTCGAAGTTAGTCAGGCTTCGGCGGAGGATGGGGTGCAGAAAAAGGTTCTCGAGATCGTGGCGAAGCAGACGGGGTATCCGCTGGAGATGCTGGCTTTGGATCTCGACATGGAGGCGGATCTGGGGATCGACACCGTCAAGCAGGCGGAGACGTTCGCGGCCCTGCGCGCGGAGTGGAACATCCCGCGGGATGAAAACCTGAAGCTGCGCGATTTCCCGACGCTCGGCCACGCGATCCAGTTCGTCTACGACAGGCGGCCGGACTTGAAGGCTCCGGTGGATGAGGCTCCGGAACCGGTGATCGTGGCGGCGGAGACGCACGACGCGGTAGACGAGGTCAAGGAAACCGTTCTCAGCCTGATCGCGGAAAAAACCGGATATCCGCGCGACATGCTGGACCTGGACCTCGACCTCGAAGCGGATCTCGGCGTCGATACCGTCAAGCAGGCGGAGATGTTCGCGGCCATCCGTCAGGCCTACGACATCCCCAGGGATGAGAACCTGAAGCTCCGCGACTTTCCCACCCTGGCCCACACGATCCAGTTCGTCTATGACCGGCGACCCGACCTCAAAGCCGCCGCCGTCTCTTCGCTCCCCTCTCCTTCAGGAGAGGGGTCGGGGGTGAGGTCGCAGGCTGACGCCGCTCCTGAATCGCCCATCCTGCCTGGCGTTGAAGTCCCCCGCCGCGTTCCCGTCCCCGTCCTGCGTCCGCCGCTGGGCCTCTGCAAGCCCACCGGCGTGACCCTCGGCGAAGGCAGCCGCGTGGTGGTGGCCTTCGACCAGGGCGGCGCCGGCAAGGCCCTGGCGAGCCGGCTGGGCAAGATGGGCGTCGAGGTCCTTGCGGTCGAGGGCGCTCCGGAGGCCGCCGACCTCGAAGCGCTCCTCCGCTCCTGGCTGGCGGCGGGCCCCGTGCAGGGCGTCTACTGGCTGACCGCCCTGGATGGCGAGCCCGAGATCGAGGCCATGGACGCCGCGGCCTGGAAGGAGGCCAACCGGGTGCGCGTGAAGCTGCTCTACACCACGCTCCGCACCCTCTACGCCGGCCTCGGCGAGCCGGGGACCTTCGTGATCTCCGCCACCCGCCTGGGCGGCCGGCACGGCTATGACGAGGCCGGCGCGTTCGCTCCCCTGGGCGGCGCGGTGACCGGCATTACAAAAGCGTTCCAACGCGAAAAGCCCGGCGCCCTGGTCAAGGCCGTGGACTTCCCCGCCGGACGCCAGACGGCGGCCCTGGCCGACGGCCTGATCGAGGAGACCCTCCGCGATCCGGGCGCGGTCGAGATCGGCCGCGAGGGCGAGCGGCGTTGGACCGTCGGTCTCGTCGAGCAGCCCCTCGGCGGCGGGACCGGCCTGCGCCTGACGCCGGACACCGTGTTCGTCGTCACCGGAGCGGCCGGGAGCATCGTCTCGGCCATCATTGAGGATCTCACCGCGGCGGCGAAGGGCGGCGTCTTCCACCTGCTCGATCTGGCGCCCGAGCCCGATCCCGCCGATCCGGACATTGCGCGCTTCGTCTCCGACCGCGAGGGCCTGAAGCGCGACCTCTTCGAGCGCATCAAGGCCCGGGGCGAGCGGGCCACGCCCGTCCTGGTCGAAAAGGAGCTGGCCCGCATCGAGCGGCTCCAGGCGGCCCTCTCCGCCATCGACGCCATCCGCGCCAACGGCGGCCAGGCGGTCTATCACCGGCTCGACCTCCGGGACACGGACGCCGTAGCCCGGGCCATGGAGCGGGTCCGCGGCACCGCCGGCCGGGTGGACGTCCTGCTCCATGCCGGCGGCCTGGAGATCAGCCGGCTGATGCCCGACAAGCAGCCCGAGGAGTACGACCTGGTCTTCGACGTCAAGGCGGACGGCTGGTTCAACCTGATGAAGGGCCTCGGCACCATGCCGCTGGGCGCGGCGGTGGTCTTCAGCTCCATCGCCGGCCGCTTCGGCAACGGCGGCCAGACCGACTACAGCGCCGCCAACGACCTCCTCTGCAAGCAGATCTCCGCCCTCCGGCGCACCCGGCCCGGGACGGTCGGCCTCGCGGTGGACTGGACCGCCTGGGGCGGCATCGGCATGGCCACCCGGGGCTCCATCCCCAAGGTCATGGAGGCCGCCGGCATCGACATGCTGCCGCCCGAGATCGGCATCCCGTTCGTCCGCCGGGAGCTGACCGGCGGCGGTTGTTCCGGCGGGATCGGCGAGGTGGTGGTGGCCGGCCGGCTGGGCGTCATGCTCCAGGAATTCGACGAGACCGGCGGCTTCGACACCGCGGCCGAGCTCGAGCCCGCGGGCGTGATGACCGGCAAGGTGACCGGCATGGGGATCTACGGCGGCCTGACGATCGAGACCACGCTCGATCCCAGAGAGCAGCCGTTCCTCGACGACCACCGCATCGACGGCACGCCGGTGCTCCCCGGCGTGATGGGCATCGAGGCCTTCGCCGAGGCCGCCACCCTGCTCTTCCCCGGCCTGCGGGTGGCCGCCGTCGAAGACGTCGAGTTCCTGGCGCCCTTCAAGTTCTACCGCGACGAGCCGCGGACGTTCACTCTCCACGTCCTCTTCCGCCAGGACGGCGGCGACGTGGTGGCCGACGCCCGGATGACGGGCCGGCGCCAGCTTCCCGGCCAGCCGGAGCCGCAGGTGACCGACCACTTCAAGGCCCGTGTCCGCCTGACCCGGGAGCCCGAGGCCGCGACGGCGGCCTTCCACGTCCCCGCGAAGGCGGACGGCGTGGGCGCGGAGGACATCTACCGCGTCTACTTCCACGGCCCGGCCTACCGGGTGATGGAGAGCGCCTGGCGCGACGGCGACGGCGTGGCCGGCCGGCTGACGGGCGAGCTGCCGCCCAACCACCGGCCCGAGCGGATGCCGACGCTGATGGAGCCGCGGCTCATCGAGCTGTGTTTCCAGACCGCCGGCATCGAGGAGTTGGGGACCCGCGGCCGCATGGCCCTGCCGCTCCGCGTGGACAGCGTGACCACCGTCCGCCATCCCAACGGCGGCGGCGAGGAGCTGTACGCGGTGGCCCGGGCCGGCGACGGCGACGGGGCCGTGGACGCCTACGTAGTGGACGATGCGGGCAATCTCTATCTGAGCCTCTCGGGCTACCACACCGTCGAGCTGCCCGGGGGACCGCCCGCCGAACGGATCGCTCCGCTCCGCGCCGCCATGGAGGTGAGGCCGTGACCCTCGCCCTCGATCCTGCCAATTCCAGGCTGGAAGGGCGGGACGACTTCTACCAAGGCGCCGAGGCCGCCCTCCTGGCCGCGGCCGTCGCGGGCTACGAGGCCGAGGCGGGGCTGGCGCGGGCGCGCTTCTACGAGTCCGCCGCCCGCGGCCGGCCGGAGGTGCCCGGGGAGATCCGCCGCAACGTCGAGCTGCGCCACCACGGCCACGCCTACTCCTTTCGCGTCGCCCGTCTGGGGACCGACCTCTTCCGCGTCGAGATCGAAGGCCGCAGCCTCGACGTGCGGGCGGGAGCCCCGGGGCCGGCCGGCCGTTCCCTGGCCTGTGGCGACAGGAGCTGGCGCGTCTCCCTGGCCGAGCAGGGCAGCCGGCTGCTGGTGGAAGTGGACGGCGTCCTCCATCGCGTCGAGCGGGACGACGGCGGCCTCGTGCGCTCGCCGGGTCCCGCCGTGGTGGTCTCGCTCGCCGTCCAGGAGGGGGACGAGGTGGCGGCGGGAGATCCCCTCGCCGTCCTCGAAGCCATGAAGATGGAGACCGTCCTCCGCGCCCAGGCCCCCGGCCGGGTGCGCAAGGTCCTGGTGCACCCCAACTCCCAGGTGGGAACCGGCGGATCGCTGCTGGTGCTGGAGCCGGTGGACCGCCCCGCCGCCCTCGCGCCCACGGGGGAGGACCGGGTTCGCTTCGACGCCCTCGCCGAGGCCGCCCCCCGGGAAGCGGCGGCCTGGAGGAGGTCCACCGCCTGATGCTGGGCTACGACGTCGATCCCAAGGCCGCTCAACGGCTGGCGGCCGACGCGCGGAGCGCCGATCCCGCGCTCGAAGAGGACATCCTCCGTACCTTCGTGGACGTCCTCTCCCTCTTCCGCCGCCAGCCGGGCCCCGAGGTCGAGGACGACGGACGCCACAGCTCGGAGGAGTACCTGTTCACCTATCTGCGGGACCTCCGCGGCAGGGGCCTGCCCGCCCACTTCCTCGACAAGCTCCGCCGCGCCCTCGCCCATTATTACGACGTCGGTGAGGGCGTCCGGAGCCTCGACCGCTCGCCAGAGTTGGAGGAGAGCCTCTTCCGTATCGCCATCTCGCACCACCGCCTGGCCCGGCAGGCGCCGCCCGTGCTCGGCATCCTCGAACGCTGGGTGGACCGCGGCGAAGGCCTCGCCGGCCCCGGCTTCCGCGAGCTGCTCGACCGGCTGATCGCCGAGACGCAGGGCCGCGAGCCCGCCGTCCACGATCTCGCCCGCGAGCTGCGCTACCGCGCCTTCGAACGCGCCGTCCTCCTGGAGGCGCGCCGGCGCGCCTACGAGGCCGCCGAGACCGGCTTGGCCCGCCTCGCCGCCGCTCCCGGTCCCGGGGAACGGGCCGGACGGATCCGTGCCCTGGTCGAATGCACGCAGCCCCTCCACCGCATCCTCTCCCAGCGCTTCGAGAGCGCCGGCCCCGCCCTGCGCGAGGCCATGCTGGAGGTCATGGTGAGGCGCTACTACCGCATCCGCGAGCTGGACAGCGTCTCCTTCGCGCGCGAGGACGGCGAGGTCTGGGCCCTGGCCGAGTACGACTGGCAGGATTCCCACGTCCACCTCTTCGCCACCCACGCCGGCATCGGCCGCATGGCCGAGACCTTCGGCACCCTCCGCCGCCTGGCCGCCCGGCCCGTCCCCGGCACCGAAGTCGTGGCCGACCTCTACTTCTGGAGCCCCGAGCCGAAGCCGGACGACGAAGCCGTGGCGGAGATCGCTACTCTCCTGGAGGCCGCCGGCTACCCCGCCGATCTCCGCCGCGTGGCCGTGGCCGTCTCCGGCCCGGAGACGGTCCGCAACTACACCTTCCGCCGCTCCGCCGAGGACGGCGGCGCCTTCCAGGAGGAGCGCGTCTACCGCGGCCTCCATCCCAAGATGGCGCAGCGGCTCCAGCTCTGGCGGCTCCAGAGCTTCCGCCTGGAGCGGCTCCCCTCCTCGGACGAGGTCTACTTCTTCCGCGGCGTGGCCCACGAGAACCCGAAAGACGAGCGGCTCTTCGCCATCGCCGAGGTGCGCGACCTCACCCCTGTGCGCGACGAGTCCGGCCAGGCCGTCGAGATCCCCCAGCTCGAGCGCATGTTCATGGAGGCCCTGGACGGCATCCGGCACGTGCAATCCCGCCGCTCCGAGCGCCTGCAGTGGAACCGCGTCCTGCTCTACGTCTGGCCGCCCGTGGACCTGCGGCCGGACGAGCTCAACGGACTCGTCCATCGCCTGGCGCCCCTCACCGAAGGGCTGGGCCTGGAGAAAGTCGCCGTGCGCGGCCGCATCCCCGACGCCCAGACCGGCGAGCTGCGCGACTGGGTGCTGGAGATCTCCAACCCCGGCGAGGGCGGCGGCGTGGTCCTGCGCTTCCGCCGGCCTTCGGAGGCGCCCATCAAGCCCCTCCGGGAGTACTCCCAGAAGGTCGTAGATCTGCGCCGCCGCGGCGTCGTCCACCCCTACGAGCTGGTGAAGATGATCGCGCCCCCGGCGCGCGACGCCCAGTCCGACCTGCCGCCCGGCGAGCTCGTCGAGCACGACCTGGACGCGACCGGCAATCTGCTCGTCCCGGTCGAGCGCCCCTACGGCGGCAACACCGCCAACATCGTGGCCGGCGTGGTGCGCAACTTCACGGACCGCTATCCCGAGGGGATCGCCCGCGTGATCCTCCTCGGCGATCCCAGCCGCGGCATGGGCGCCCTGGCCGAGCCCGAGTGCCGGCGCATCCTCGCCGCGCTCGACCTCGCCGGGCGCATGGGCGTGCCCCTGGAGTGGTTCGCCCTCTCCGCCGGCGCCAAGATCTCCATGGAGAGCGGCACCGAGAACATGGACTGGATCGGTAAGGTGCTTCGCCGCATCATCGAATTCACCCAAGCGGGCGGCGAGATCAACATCGTGGTCACCGGCATCAACGTCGGCGCCCAGCCCTACTGGAACGCCGAGGCCACGATGCTGATGCACACCCGGGGGATTCTCGTCATGACTCCCGAGGGCGCCATGGTGCTCACCGGCAAGCAGGCCCTGGACTACTCCGGCGGCGTCTCGGCCGAGGACAACCAGGGCATCGGCGGCTACGAGCGCATCATGGGACCCAACGGCCAGGCCCAGTACTTCGCGAAGGACCTGGGGGAGGCCTGCCGCATCCTCATCCGCCACTACGAGCACGCCTATGTGGCCCCGGGCGAGCGCTTCCCCCGGCGGGCGTCCACCCGCGACCCGCGCGACCGCGACGTCCGCGACTATCCGCATGGCGGCGAGCTCAAGACCGTGGGCGAGGTCCTCTCGCCGGAGCACAACCCGGGCCGCAAAAAGCCGTTCGAGATCCGCAGGATCATGGCCGCGGTGATCGACCAGGACCACGAGCCCCTGGAGCGCTGGTACGGCATGCGGGACGCCGAGATCGGCGTGGTCTGGGACGCCTGCCTGGGCGGCCAGCCGGTCTGCCTGCTGGGCTTCGAGTCCAAGCCCCTGCCCCGCCTCGGCTGGGTGCCCGTCTACGGCCCCGACCAGTGGACGGGCGGCACGCTCTTCCCGCTGTCGTCCAAGAAGATCGCCCGCGCCATCAACGCCGCCAGCGGCAGCCGGCCCCTGGTGGTGCTGGCCAATCTCTCGGGGTTCGACGGCTCGCCGGAATCGATGCGCAACTGGCAGCTCGAATACGGCGCCGAGATCGGCCGCGCGGTGGTGAATTTCAAGGGGCCGATCGTCTTCTGCGTGGTCTCGCGCTACCACGGCGGCGCCTTCGTGGTCTTCTCGAACGCCCTGCACGACAACATGGAGGTGGCGGCCCTGGAGGGCACCTACGCCTCGGTGATCGGCGGCGCGCCGGCCGCGGCCGTGGTCTTCGCCCGCGAGGTGGACAAGCGGACCCGCAAGGACCCGCGGATCCTGGACCTGGAGAAGGCCGTCGCCGATCCCGAGCGGACCGACAAGGCCTTCCTCCGCGTGCGGCTCGAAGAGACGACGGAAGCCGTCCGTTCCGAGAAGCTGGGCGAGGTGGCCGAGGAGTTCGACCACGTCCACAGCGTCCAGCGCGCCCAGCGGGTCGGCTCGGTTCACCGGATCATCCCCCCGGCGGAGCTGCGGCCCTACCTGATCGACGCGGTGGAGCGCGGGATGGCGAAGGAGCTGAACGGCAGGGCGCAACCGGGGTTGCGGCGGTGGGAGGCGTGAGGCGCCATCACCGCCCCGGGTTGAAACCCGGGGCCAGGCGCCCTTGTCCCTGACGGGACGGCTAAGACAATGAAGAACGAATCGGGGGTGGGATGGCTGATCGTTGAGGAGTCGGGGATTCCGAGAGACGACTCCTGGCTCACTCCCGCCGAGCGTCTCCACCTCGCCACGCTCCGCTTCGCGCCCCGCCGCGCCTCCTGGCGGCTCGGCCGGTGGGCCGCCAAGAGGGCCGTTTCCGCCTTCCTGGGCGGCCCGGCCCTGGAATCCCTGGAGATCCGTGCCGCCCCGGACGGCGCCCCCGAAGCCTTCGTGGACGGCGAGCCCGCCCCGGCCGTCCTCTCCCTCACCCACCGCGACGCCCTTGCCGCCTGCGCCGTGGCCCCGCCCGGCGTGGCCCTGGGCTGCGACCTGGAGCGCGTCGAGCCTCGCAGCGAAGCCTTCGTCCGCGACTACTTCACGAACGCCGAAAGGGCCTGGGTGGAGTCCTCCCAGGATCCGACTCTAGCCGCCAACCTGATCTGGAGCGCCAAGGAGAGCGCCCTGAAAGCCTTGCGGGAGGGATTGCGTCTGGACACCCGGAGCGTCGAGGTCCGCCTCCCCGCCGGAGACCCTGCGGAAGGCTGGAATCCTCTGGAGGTCCGCTACCCCGCCGCCGGCCGCATCTTCCACGGCTGGTGGCGGCGGGAGGGGGATTGCGTGCTCACTCTCGCCGCCGATCCCCCGCCTGGTGCGGGGGAATGGAAAAATTTCCCGCATAGTTCTACAATGTGAGTGTCGATCACTCAACCCGCGAGTGACGGACTCAAATCCACGGGGCGGCGTTCGAAGAGGAGACGATTTTCTTGGACTACAAGGACTATTACGCGACCCTGGGGGTCAAGAAGGATGCGAGCCAGGAGGACATCCAGAAGGCGTACCGGAAGCTCGCCCGGAAGTTCCACCCGGACGTCAACAAGGCCCCGGAGGCCGAGGTCAAGTTCAAGGAGATCGGCGAGGCCTACGAGGTCCTGAAGGACCCGGACAAGCGGAAGAGGTACGACCAGTTCGGGGCCAACTGGAACCGCACGGGCGGACCACCGCCGGGTTGGGAAAACTTCGGCGGCGGCGCGGGCGGCTTCGACTTCCGGAACTTCGGCGGCGGGGGCGGCGCCGCGGGCTTCAGCGACTTCTTCGAGATGCTCTTCGGCGCCGGGGGTCCGGGAGGCCGGAGGCGCGGCGGCGCGGCGGGGTTCGATCCCGGATTCGGCGGCGGCGCTCCCCGGGGGGGCGGCGGCGACACCGAGGCGACGCTCTCGATCACGGTCGAAGAAGCCGTCCGGGGCGGTACACGGGAGATCGCCATCGCGGACCCCAACACCGGCCAGCGCAAAACTCTCACGGTGAAGATCCCCGAGGGGGTGCGGGCGGGCCAGAAGATCCGCCTCGCGGGCCAGGGCGGCTCCGGGTTCGGCGGCGGGGCGGGCGATCTCCTGCTGAAGATCGAGATCGCGCCGGACTCGCGCTACCGGGTCGAGGGCTCCGACCTCCACACGCACGTGCCGGTCTCCCCCGCGGAGGCCGCGCTCGGCGGCGAGGCGGAGGTGGAGACCCCCACCGGCTCCGTGCGGGTGAGGATTCCGGCCGGATCGTCCTCGGGACGGAAGATCCGGCTGCGCGGCCGCGGGCTTTCGCAGTCCGGCGGTGGCAAAGGGGATCTCCTGGCGGAGATCCGGATCGTGATCCCGGACAACTTGACCGATCGCGAGCGGGAGCTCTATGAGCAGCTCGCCGAGGCCTCGGCTTTCCGGGCCCGAGAGACGGCAGGGGTTTGAGCCCTCACCACCCCGGCCCTCCTCTCCCGACCCCTCCCTCCCACCCACACCGGGAGAGGAGGGAGTAGGAAGCCTGAGGTGAAGAACTGGGGATCGAGAGCGGGCGGGGGCGCCCTCTCCCGGTGTGGGTGGGAGGGAGGGGTCGGGAGAGGGTCGGGGTGAGGGCCCGGGCGGGGCCGGCAATGTAATGAGACGAGGTGAAAATCATGGACATCAACAAACTGACACAAAAATCACAAGAGGCGCTCCAGAGCGCCCAGACGAAAGCGCTTCGCTACGGCCATCAGGAGGTGGACGGAGAACATCTTCTCCTGGCTCTCCTCGAGCAGCCGGAGGGGCTCGTCCCTCGCCTGCTCTCCCGTATGGACGTCCCGGTGGACGCTCTGAAGGCCGAGGTCGAGCGCGAGCTGGCGCGCCGGCCCAAGGTCTCGGGTCCCGGCGCCGAGGCCGGCAAGATCTATCTCACCCAGCGGCTGCAGCAGATCCTGCTGCGCGCCGAGGATGAGGCCAAACGGCTCAAGGACGAATACGTCTCCGTGGAGCACCTGCTGCTGGCCATGATCGACGAAGGCTCCTCTTCGCCGCTCGGCCGCACGCTGGCGAGCTTCAACCTCAACCGCAACGCCTTCCTCGCCGCCCTCACGGCGGTGCGGGGGAACCAAAGGGTGACCAGCGCCATGCCCGAGGTGGCCTACGAGGCTTTGGAAAAGTACGGCGTCGACCTGGTGTCCCAGGCGCGGCGCAACAAGCTCGACCCGGTGATCGGCCGCGACGCCGAGATCCGGCGGGTGATCCGCATCCTGTCGCGGAGGACCAAGAACAATCCCGTGCTGATCGGCGAGCCGGGCGTGGGCAAGACGGCCATCGTCGAGGGCCTGGCGCAGCGGATCGTCCGCGGCGACGTCCCCGAGTGGCTCAAGGACCGCGCCGTCTTCTCGCTCGACATGGGCTCGCTGCTGGCGGGCGCCAAATACCGGGGCGAGTTCGAGGAGCGGCTCAAGGCCGTGCTCAACGAGGTCAAGCAGAGCGAGGGGCGCATCCTGCTCTTCATCGACGAGTTGCACACCATCGTCGGCGCCGGCAAGACCGAGGGCTCGCCGGACGCGGGCAACCTCCTCAAACCCATGCTGGCGCGGGGCGAGCTGCACTGCATCGGCGCCACGACCCTCGACGAGTACCGCAAGAACATCGAGAAGGACGCAGCTCTGGAGCGGCGCTTCCAGCCGGTGATGGTCGAGCCGCCGTCCGTAGAGGATACGGTTTCGATCCTCCGCGGCCTGCGCGAGCGCTTCGAGGTGCACCACGGCGTGCGCATCCAGGACAACGCCCTGGTGGCGGCGGCCGTGCTCTCGAACCGCTACATCACCGACCGCTTCCTGCCCGACAAGGCCATCGACCTGGTCGACGAGGCCGCGGCCATGCTCCGCACGGAGATCGATTCGATGCCGCAGGAGCTGGACGAGGTGACGCGTCGCGTCATGCAGCTCGAAATCGAGGAGGCGGCGCTCAAGAAGGAGAAGGACAAGGTGAGCCAGGACCGTCTGGAGGATCTCCGGCGCGAGCTGGCGGATCTGAAGGCGCAGGCGGACTCCATGCGGGCGCAGTGGGAAGCCGAGAAGAGCTCGATCGAGGAGATCCGCCGGCTGCGCGAGCAGCTCGAGCAGGTGCGCCAGGAGATCGAAGCGGCCGAGCGCCAGTACGACCTCAACAAGAGCGCCGAGCTGCGCTACGGCAAACTGCCGCAGTTGGAGGCGCAGCTCAAGGAGAAGGAGGCGCAACTCGCCCAGAAGCAGGCCTCGGGCGGCCAGCTCCTGCGCGAGGAGGTGACCGAGGAAGAGGTGGCGGAGATCGTCTCGCGCTGGACTGGCATCCCGGTGACGCGCCTCGTCGAGGGCGAGCGCGAGAAGCTGCTGCGCATGGAGGACCTCCTCCACGCGCGGGTGGTGGGCCAGGACGAAGCCGTGAAGCTGGTGGCGGACGCGGTCATCCGCGCCCGGGCCGGCATCAAGGACCCGCGGCGGCCCATCGGCTCCTTCATCTTCCTGGGTCCCACGGGCGTGGGCAAGACCGAGCTGGCGAAGACGCTGGCGCAGACGCTCTTCGATTCGGAGGACAACATCATCCGCATCGACATGAGCGAGTACATGGAGCGTCACAACGTCTCGCGGCTGATCGGCGCGCCTCCGGGCTACGTTGGATATGAAGAGGGCGGCCAGCTCACCGAGGCGGTGCGCCGGAAGCCCTACTCCGTGCTCCTGTTCGACGAGATCGAAAAGGCGCACCACGACGTCTTCAACGTGCTGCTCCAGATCCTCGACGACGGGCGGGTGACCGATGCGCAGGGTCACACGGTGGACTTCAAGAACACCGTGATCATCATGACCTCGAACATCGGCTCGCATCACCTGCTGGAAGGCGTGAAGCCGGACGGCGAGCTCACCGAATCGGCGCGCGACGCCGTGATGCGGGACTTGCGGTCACATTTCCGGCCCGAGTTCCTGAACCGGGTGGACGACATCGTGCTCTTCCGGCCGTTGCGTCTGGAGGAGATCAAGAAGATCGTCGACCTGCAGGTCGAGGACCTGCGCCGCCGGCTGACCGATCGCGGCGTGCGTCTGGAGCTGACCGAAGCCGCCCGCGAGTACGTCGCCCGTCAGGGCTACGATCCGGTCTACGGCGCCCGTCCGCTGAAGCGCTACCTCCAGCACGAGTTGGAGTCGAGGATCGGCCGCGCCCTGATCGCCGGCGAGGTCACCGACGGCTCGGTCGTGCGGGTGGACGTGCAGGGTGGGCAGTTGGCGGTGGAGATCGGGGCTCCGGTGGCGAAGGAGACGGAGGTGGGGGTGGGGGTGTGAGGGCTGCCTGGGGGCGGGGCTCGTGCCCCGCCCCAGAGTCAGCGCCCCAGGCGGGACGGCACCCACCCCAGGCGCCCCGGGTTGAAAACCCGGGGCTACGTTCTCTTGTCCCTGACGGGACGGCTCAGACAAAACCAGCATGTTAAACTCGGGGCAATCATGCTACTGGATTACCTGAAAGCCGCAATAGAGCACGCCCACTACGAGATCATCGAAGATCAGGAGCCCTACTACGGAGACATTCCTGGACTTCAGGGTGTCTGGGCTACTGGCGAGACCCTGGAAGTCTGTCGCCGGAATCTGATGGCGGCTCTGGAGGATTGGGTCTTCTTCAGCATCTATCGGGGTGAGGATCTACCCTCCTTTGGCAAGGTCAGCCTCGCCCTTCCCCGCAAGACAGCATGAGTAGACTGGCCCCGGTCTCACGGCGGGAGCTGGTGCGACGGCTCCGTGAGCTGGGCTTCGAAGGACCTTACACCGGCGGACGGCATGAGTTCATGGTTCGGTCCTTAGTCCGCCTGATCCTCCCGAATCCTCACCGCCAGGAGATCAGCGCGGATCTCCTGTCACGTATCCTCAAGCAAGCGGGGATAGATCGCGACGAGTGGCTTGGGTAGGATCTTCAGAAGAGAATACCGTCATCAAGATCAATTGACGTCTCGTCCCGAATCTGAAGGTCCAGAAGGATGCGCGCGGAGTGGTCGAGAAATTCATCTCGATCCATGAATATGATGTGTCGACGTTGGCTTGCATCTAGGCGCTCTGCAAGCCAGCTTCGTGCAGCTCGGGTTATCTCACCGGCAGAGATCAAGAAAATGTGGTCCAGCAGGACCTTACGGTTTGCGTCTGGATCGAAAATCGGATGATCTATTGCCATCTGAGCCTGGGTTAGAACCGTGGCAACATTGTTTCCGCCGTCTGCGCCACCGGCAGAGATCTTGTCGCGCTTTATCTGTGCGCAGAAGTAGATCCAGTGACCTGTCGGGAGCTGATACTTCATCCACAGATCTTTGCCAAACTCCAGCGTCTTCTCCTTGTGTCCTGCCGGACTGACACGATGAAAACCAAGCCGCTGAAAAAAGGGGACGAGTAGTTGTGAAGTAAGCTCGTCCTCAGTCGCTGAGTCAAGGAAAGCAGCAAGCTTCTGCCGCTGAGCAACCTCTTCTCGCGACAGCGGGCGCGGCTGCTGTGGCATGGTTGACGAGGAAACACCGGTTCCTGTGTTACGCAGATAGCAACGGCCAGAGGCGTCCAAATAAGCGACCAAACCTGTCCGCTTTAGAAGCTTGTTCAAGGCTTCCAGAGCAGGTTCAAGCTGCTTGCCGTCACTCTCGAAATCGTCGGGTTCAAACAGCTCTATGATGACACGGAGAAGGTCGTCAGACGGCAGGTCGGGCGCATGCGAAGGCCCCAAGTTCAATTCCGCAAGCCTATCCTTCGCCCACCATTTTCGCGTCGTGCCATCGTGGACATACGAAAATCCGCACCGCTGGAAGAATCGAGTGATGCGCGAACTTTTGCGATACGGGAATAGCTGGTGGTCACCAACGACCATCTCAGCCAATCCTTCCAAGACGGCTTCATTGAGTTTCATCACACGAAGTATAACTGGCGCGGGGGCGCGCGCTCTTTCCGAGCCATGAAGCGGTGTCATTTACCGCCCCTGAAAGGGGCGGGCGTTGAACAGCCTGGGGTGCAACCCCAGGACCCAGAGGCCACCGTCCCCAATATCCGAGCCCCCGACGGGGGGCGGCATGGGAGGTCCGGCCGGCAATGTCGCCCCCGTTGGGGGCTCTGGATGGAGGGGATGGGCCTACGGACCTGGGGCTGCCGCCCCAGGCTGTTCAACGGTCGCCCCTTTCAGGGGCAGAGGGAGAGTCAGTCGATTCCGCGATCTCTGATCCAGTCCTGAACTTCACGGACCATCTCAGCGGTCAGGGGCTCCCCTGCTTCCAAGGGTTCCACGACCCACAGCCTCCCCTTTTTGACGATCCGAACCGGTTGTGCATCGCTGGACGTGTTGTCCTGTTCATCCGGTATTTCGACCTTCCTCTCAGGCATCTCTGAAGTCTAGCAGGCGCAGGGAGGTGCTGACAGGTGCTACAATCCGCATCATGTCGTCCCTTGACGAGACCATCCTCCAAGCCGTGGAGAACATCGTGGGGATCTCCGTCCTGGTCCTGTTCGGCTCCCGGGCTCGGGGAGACCACCGCCCGGACAGCGACCTCGACGTGGCGATCCTGCCCGAGAGCCAGGACCCGAGAATGCGACGCTACCTGTTGTGCGATGTCGCGGTAGCCCTTGCTGACTTGGCACCCGATGGACGAGTGGACGTAGTCTTCCTGGATCAAGCCGACGACGTGATCCGCCAAAGGGTCATGGAGCACGGGCGGGTTCTCCTCAACCGTGATCCGGAGGCGTGGAAGGAACTGCGGGTCCGGACCATGCGGGAGTACGGAGATCGGGAGTGGGTCCGGAATCTCTACATCGAGGCCCAGAAGCAGAGGCTGTTGCGAGGGGAATTGGGTGGCGGGACTCCCAAGGCTCTGGAGTCGCTCAGGCGCATTGGGAAGTGGCCTCGCTGAGGCGCGCCCCGCGAGAACGGTGACATCGCCTCGACGGCCCTCCCCCCTTGTCACCGGCGCCCGGACCTGAAATCATCGAGATCCATGAACCCCGGTCCGCATATCGGCGACTTCCCCGCCGTCATCCATCTCCTGCCCTCCGACTTCCTGCTGCTGCCGGAAGGGGCTTTGCCCCTCATCTTCAGGGAACCGCCGTTCGCCGCGCTGATCGAGGACGCCGTGGATGCGACCGGCTACGCGGGGGTGATCCTGCCCCGGGAGGAGGCCGGACCGGCGCGGTTCCATTCCGTGGGATGCCTCGCCCGTCTCCGGCATGTGGCCCGGGAAGACGAGGGCGTCCACGTGACGCTGGAAGGCGTGATCCGCTTTCGGATCCTGGAAGAGCTGCCCATGGCAGGCGAGCCCTTCCCCCGGGCGCGGGTCTCCTACGACGAGTTCGCTCACGACCTCCACGTGGCCGAGGAGGACCTCTCGGGCTGGAACCTCGAAGCCATGAAGGACATGCTGGTCGATTTCGGCCGCCGGAACTTCGGCACCGCGGGTGTCCTGGAGGTCCTGAACGCCCGGCAGGTCGTGCGCTTCCTCGCCCAGACCGCTCCCCTGGCCACCGCCGAGCGGCAGGCGATCCTGGAGGCGCACGGGTTCCGCGAGATGCTGGAGATGCTGATGAAGCTCCTCTCCCTCAACTTCCTCACCACCACCCCGGACTCGGAGCACCCCCAGGTGAACTGAGCCCGCCATTGCGGAGGAAACGGGAGTCTGGGATGATAGAGACGCCCGTGAAACCCGATCCGCTGCCGGCCACCCTTCCCCTCTTCCGTCTGGAGCAGCCGCTGCTGCTTCCCGGCACGGTCGTGCCGTTCATCTCCGCCGACGAAGGACAGCGCAACCTGGTCGAGGACGCCGTGGACGCCGGCGGCTACGTGGCGATCGTCCAGCCCCTGGACGACGGCCCTCCCGGCCGGGACGACATCTACTCGGTCGGCTGCCTGGGTTACATCGGCGAGTGCCACGAGACGGAGGAGGACGAGTACCTGGCCCTGGTGGGCGGCGTGATCCGCTTCCGCATCGTGGGCGAGGAGCCTTGCGACCGCGGCTACCGCCGGGTGGTCGTGGCTTACGAAGAGTTCCTGGACGATCCCGATCAGGTGGACGAGGAACTCGAGTTCCCGGTCCTCCGCGACCTGGTCCGCAAGCGGATCGAGGCCAACCAGTCGGACCTCGACCTCTCGATCATGGAGGACATGGCGGGCACGGAGATCGTCACCGCCATCGCCCACGCCATCCCCCTCTCCCCCGCCGAGCGCCAGGTGCTGATGGAGACCCCCAGCCTGCGCGAGCTCGAGGATGTGCTGCTCCAGCTCATGATCGGCCCGGGCGGGCTTCCCAGCTTCGATTTCCCGTTGAGCCAGCCGAGCTGAACGCGTCCGCCCACCTCCCTCAGTACCAGTACCCCCGGTCGTCTTCGAGGAAGGAAACCCAGTCCGCCACGGTCTGGCGGAGATCGGCGAGCGACATCTTGTGGGGCTCGATCTCTACGTCCATCTCGTTCCAGAGGATGGCTCCCTCCGGGGCCACCGCGAGCGTGTAGGCGTTGCCGGTGCGCTCCCAGTCGGGGATCTTGCCGGACTCGACGTCGTCGATCGCCCGCAGCACCTCGTGGGCCGACGCGGCGCTCCCCTGGAGGTCGCTTTCGAGAAAGCCGGCCATCATCGCGCCGGGGCCCTGGCAGTGGGCGCGGGGATCTCCGTTGGCGTCCCGGTAGAATTCGAGCTGCATCGTCCTCCCTCCTCAGTTCCCCGCGTAGATCGGATAGGCCGTGTTGATGCGGCCGTTCTGGTGCCAGCCTTCGACGGTGAAGCCCCGGCCGGAGGGGCCGCGGAACTTCTCGGAACTGCCCGTGGTGCGGCTCTTGTAGGCCTGGAGGATGGCCTGGACCACGGCCTCGCGGTCCAGGCGGTCGGGATAGAAGGTGGACCGCTTGGAGAGCCAGCGCGAGCCCGAGCGGATCTCCACCTCGGCGACGTAGACGCCCTGGCGGTTCGGGCCTTCGACAATGCGCTTCACCCGGGCGTCCGGCGGGTTCTTCCCCCCGGGCCGCGCGTGGAAGCCCACGGGCTTGCCCCGCCGGTTGATCTCGCCTTCGAAGATATGCGTCAGGTTGACCGGCGGCGAGGTCCGGCTCAGCTCCTGCTTCGGACGCGAGTGGGCGTCGCGCCAGAAGACGGCCAAAAGGACGAGAAGGATGGAGAGCGGGAGCCTCAGGGCTCTTTTCATGCGCGGGATCATAACCCGAGCCCTCACCACCCCGGCCCTCCTCTCCCAGCCTCCCCCCCAGCCCGCCGGGAGAGGAGGGAGACTGCTTCAGTGCGGGTGGGGGCGCCCTCTCCCGGAAGGATGGGAGGGAGGCTGAGAGAGGGTCGGGGTGAGGGCTTCATCGGGGCGGATTTTTGCGCCAGACCCGCCAGTCGTCGTTGAGGAAGACGCTGAGGATCAGGAAGAACCCGCACGCCGCGGCCATCATGAAGAGCAGCATGGCGAGGCCCGGATAGCCGAAGATCGTGAACCGCGTCCGCACCTGCATCATCAGCGTCGCGCCCACGATCAGCGCCGCCAGCACGAGGCCGAGGGCAATGCGGTTGGCGATCTTCTGCAGGTTGTCCATCAGCCGGGTCTCGTCGAAGGCGTCGACCTTGAGCTGGAGTTTGTTCCCCGCCAGGGTGTCGAGGACGGCGTTGACCCGCGACGGCAGGTTCTGGACGAGCTCCTGCATCTCCAGGACCGAGGTGATCATGTTCCCCGGCGAGAGGCGCTTCAGCATGTGGCGGCGCAGGATGGAGTCGCTGTGCCGCCGCACGATCTCGTTGGGATCGACGCTCGGCTCCAGGGCGTTGGCGGCCTCGTCGAGCTGCAGCAGGGCGCGGCCCATCATGGTCAGCTCGGGCGCGGGACGGACGCCGTTCTCGGCCGAGATGCGGGAGAGGCCGATGACGACCTTCCCCACCTCGATGTTCTCGCCGCTGACGTCCTGGATCGTCCCCACCAGGTCGGCCACCTGGCGCCGGAAGCGGTTCTCGTCCACCTCCTCCCGCATGCGGGTGCCGATCTGGAGCAGGATCTGGGCGGCGTCGTAGCCCTTCCCCTCGGTGACGGCGAGGAGGAGCTTGAGGAGTTGCTCCTGCATGCGGGGATCGATCCGCGCCACCATGCCGAGATCGAGCAGCGCCAGCCGGCCGTCCTCCGTGATCAGGAGGTTGCCGGGGTGGGGATCGGCGTGGAAGAAGCCGTCCACCAGGATCTGGTCGAGATAGGCGCGGAACAGGTCCTCCGCCAGGGCGCGGCCGTTGAGGTCGATGCGGGCGAGCGGCGAGAGGTCGGTGATCTTGGTTCCCCGCACGTAGTCCATGGTGAGGACGCGGGAGGTGGTGTAGTCGTCCACGGGGCGGGGCACGACCAGGCGGTCGTACTCGCGCAGGTTGTTGGCGAAGGTCACCAGGTTCATGGCCTCGCGCCGGTAGTCCAGCTCGCGCAGCAGGGCCTTGCGGAACTCCTCCAGCATGTCGCGGAAGGCGTAGCGCCGGCCCACCTCGGTGTGGCGGTCGATGAGGGTGGCGATCTGCTCGAAGGCGTCGAGGTCTTCGAGGATGATCTGGCGGATGCCCGGACGCTGGACCTTGACCGCCACCGGCCGGCCGTCGCGCAGCCGGGCATGGTGGACCTGCCCCAGCGAGGCGGCGGCGACGGGGGTGGAATCGAACTCCGAGAAGGCCTTGGAGATGCGCACCCCGAGCTCGGTGGAGACGATCTCCTCCACCTCGTTGAAGGAGAAGGGCTCGACGCGGTCCTGGAGCCGGGCGAGGGCGTCCAGGTAGGGTCCGGGCAGCAGATCGGTGCGGGTCGAGAGGAGCTGGCCGAGCTTGATGAAGGTCGGCCCGAGGGCTTCGAGATCGCAGGCCAGCTTCTCGGGATCGCCGGGAACGTGCTCCGAGCCGACTTCGGTGTCCGGCAGCTCGACGTCCACGGCTTTGACGACGTCCGCCCGGCCGTGCTGCATCAAAAGGCGGGCGATGTCCCGGTAGCGCTTGAGGTGCTCCGGCTTCAGAGAGACCATGTTCCTTTTCTCATCCTCCCAGGGAAATCTTCACCCAACTACTTCGCTGGGTGGGGAGAATGCACAGGAAGTGCCAGAGGGGGGTCAGTCCTCCCCGATCAACAACCCCAGCAGATCGGAGGTGGTCACGATCCCGACCGCGCGGTCCTCGCGGGTGACGATGAGGCGGTGGATGTGGCCCTTGAGCATGAGGGAGGCGATCTCGGAGACGGTGGCGTCTTCCCGGACCGAGTAGATCTGGGGGTTCATGATGTCGGCGACCCGGAGGCCTTCCGGGCTCACGGGCAGCTCCTCGACCTCCTCCTCGTCGAGGCCCTCGCCCCAGTCGCGGACGAAGAAGTCGGAGCCGTCGCGGGCGAGGCGCCGGCCCTCGCCGGAGGTCACGGCGGCGATGTCCACCACCGACACGACGCCCACCAGACGGCCTTCGGAATCCTCCACCGGCGCGCCGCTGATCTCGTTCTCGATCAGGAACGCCGCCAGGTCCCGCACGTCCATGTCGTCCCGCACCGTGAGGACCCCGGGATTCATCAGGTCGCTGGCCGTAATCGGTCGCATCGCTCCGCCTCCCGCTCGTGACGCTTACGATATCTGAAACGCTTCAGCTCCGCACCAGGGCCTCGAAAGCGTCCGGATGGCTCGCCCTGACTTTGCCCTCGTCCAGGTCGATCGCCCTCTGCTGCACGAGCTGGGCCAGGGATTCTTCCATGGTGATCATCCCGAGCCGCTTGCCGAGAGTGATCTCGTTGTAGAGCTTCTGCAGGGCGTCACTACGGATATGGTGCCGCACCGGGTAGGTGGCGAGCAGCAGCTCGATGGCGGGGAGGCGGCCGCGGCCGTCCGCCCGCGGCACGAGCTGCTGCACGACGATGGCGTGCAGGGCCAGGGCGAGCTGGTGCCGGATCTGCGCCTGCTGGGCCGGCGGAAAGACGTCCACGATGCGGTGCACGGCCTGCTGGGCGTCGTTGGTGTGCAGGGTCGACATCACGAGGTGGCCGGTCTCGGCGGCGGTGATGGCCGTGGCCACGGTCTCCAGGTCGCGCATCTCCCCCACCAGGATGACGTCGGGGTCCTGCCGCAGCGAGGCCCGCAGCGCCTCGTGGAAGGAGCGGGCGTCACGCCCCACCTCGACGTGCTCGACGACCGAGCGGATGGCGCGGTGCTCGTATTCGAGCGGGTCCTCGATGGTGATGACGTGGCTGGTGCGGGTGCGGTTGATCTCCCCCACCAGGGCGGCCAGCGTGGAAGACTTGCCCGAGCCCGTGGGGCCGCAGACGAGGATGAGGCCCTTGCTGGGCTTGACCAGCTCGGCCAGGATCGGCGGCAGGTTGAGGCTCGCCAGCGTGGGGATTTCCGTCGGCAGCGCCCGCAGGGCCGCCGCCGGCTCGCCGCGCTGGCGGTGCAGGTTGACCCGGAACCGCCAGGCGGGGCTGAAGCTCTCCGAAGCGCCGCGGCCGGGGGAGATCTGGAGCGTGAAGTCGGCCGAGCCGCGCTCTTCCAGATCCTTCTTCTCCTTGCCGCCGAGATGCGGCAGGAACAGCTTGGCGATCTCCTCCCCCTCCAGGGCTCCCACGTCCTCGAGCCGGTTCAGGCGGCCGTTGATCCGGAAGACCGGCGGCAGGCCCGCCACCAGCAGCAGGTCGCTCGCCCCCCGCTGCGCCATGGAGACGAGCAGGCGGTCGAGCCCCTCCCCCTCGTTCACCACGATCTGGGTTGGAGCGTGGAGGGCCGTGGGGCTCTCGGCCGCGGAGGGGGATTCGAAGACGGGGGATTCGAAGACAGGGGAGAACGCGTCGCCGTCCGGCTCGGAGGGAGCCTCTCCCCCTTCGTTCAACTGGCGGATCAGGCGGTCGAGATCAGGGTCGCGGAGTTGGTCGCTCATGTCGCCCTGAGCATACGGGGGAACGGGAGGTTTCGTCGCGCCGAACCCTCACCCCTGGCCCCTCTCCCGACCCCTCCCACCCTCCCTCACCGGGAGAGGGGAACCCCCGCCCGAAGCGAAAATACCGCGAAGCAGGTCTCTTCCCCCTCCTCTCCCGGTGAGGGAGGGTGGGAGGGGTCGGGAGAGGAGGGGTAGGGGTGGTGAGGGCCTACCGGAAGCTCTCCGCCGAGATCCCCAGCTCGTGCAGCTTCTGCTGGAGGTTCTGCCGGTGCAGGCCCAGCTTGCGGGCGGCCTGGGAGATGTTGCCGCCGTGCTCCCGCAGGGCCTCGGTGACGATCGCCCGTTCGAAACGATCGATCACCTTTTTCTTGGCCGTCTGGAAGTCGTCTTCGGGGTCCCAGGCGAGGCCCTTTCCGAGATCGCCGGGATCGCCGTCGCGCGGCGCCGCTCCCCGCACCTCCTGCGGCAGGTCCTCCGGCTGGACGACGTCGCCGCGGCGGAAGATGGTGGCCCTCTCGACGGCGTTGGCCAGCTCGCGCACGTTGCCCGGCCAGGACCAGGCCAGCAAGGCCCGCTCGGTTTCGGGCGCGAAAGAGAGGGTCGGCGAAGCGGCCGCCAGGAAATTGCGGGCCAGGAGGAGGACGTCCCCGCCCCGCTCGCGCAGCGGCGGCAGCTCGAGCTCCACCACGCGCAGGCGGAAGAGCAGGTCCTCGCGAAACCGCCCCTCGGCGCAGAGAGCCTTGAGGTCGCGATGGGTGGCGGCCAGCACGCGGACGTCCACGGATACGGCGTCGCCGCCGCCCAGGGGCTCGACGATCCCCTCCTGGAGGACGCGCAGCAGCTTGGCCTGGGCCGCCAGGGCCATGTCCCCGACCTCGTCGAGGAACAGGGTGCCGCCGTCCGCCTGCCGGAACTTGCCGGGACGGTCGCGGTCCGCCCCCGTGAAGGCACCCCGGCGATGGCCGAAGAGCTCGCTTTCCACCAGGGTGTCGGGGATGGCGGCGCAGTTCACCGCCACGAAAGGACCCCGGGCGCGGTCGCTGAGATCATGAACGCGCCGCGCCACCAGCTCCTTGCCCGTGCCCGACTCGCCGCGGATCAGCACGCCGGCCGAGGCCGGCCCCACGCGCTCGACGGCGTCGAGGACGGCGCGCATGGCCGGGGACTCGCCCAGCAGCCGCTTGCCGCCGCCGAGGCGCTTCACCTCCTCGGTCAGCCGCCGGTTCTCGGCCTGGAGGCGGGCGGTCTCCAGGGTCTTGGCGGCCACGAAGCGCAGCTCGTCGATGTCGTAGGGCTTGGAAAGGTAGTCCGCGGCCCCCGCCTTGACCGCCTCGATGGCCGTGCGCAGCGACGAGTCGGCGGTCACCACCACCACGGGCGGCGGCGCGGGCAGGGCGGTCAGGTGCGCCAGGGTGGTCATGCCGTCCATCCCCGGCATGCGAAGGTCGAGGAGGATGAGGTCGACGCCGTGGCGCGGGCGGCCCAGAGCCTGGAGGCACTCCCGGCCGTCGGCGCATTCGACGAAGTCGTAGGCGTCGTCGAGCGCCCGCGCGGCCCCTCGCCGGGCCACGGGCTCGTCGTCACAGACCAGGATGCGCGGCTTTCTCAATGCGTGGCCTCCTCGGGAAGACAGACCTGGAACACGATCCGTCCCGGCTCGTTGCTTACCTCGATCGTACCTCCGAGCTCCCGCACCCGCCGCGCCACCAGGGCCAGCCCGAGGCCGGTGCCGCCATCGCTCACGAAGGGCTGGAAAAGCCGCCCGGCGATCTCCGGCGGAATCCCAGGGCCGGCGTTCTCGGTGGCGAAGACGATGCCGCCGCCGTTACGAGTCAGCCGCACGCCCACCGTCGAGCCCGCCGGGGCGTGCTGCGTGGCGTTGAGCAGCAGGTTGAACAGCACCGTCTGCCAGGTGGCCGTGGTGCCGGCGACGCGGCCGACCTCCTCGACGCCGGAGGCGTCCAGCTCGATCCCCCGCCGCCGGGCCTGATGACCGAGGACGTAGAGGCTCCCCCGCAGCAGGGCCGCGAGGTCGACGCCCTCGTCGTCCCGCGCGCGTTCCGGCGCGCGGGCGAAGTCCAGGATCTCCCGCGCCACGCCGTGGAGGCGGTCGATCTGCTCCACGATCAGCCCCAGGTCCTGCGCCTGATCGCTCCCCGGCTCCGCCTTCTCCAGCTCTTCGTGGACGGTCTGCGCCAGGGCCTTCATGCCGGAGAGGGGATTCTTCAGCTCGTGGGCCAGGGAGGCGGCCACCAGTCCCAGCAGGCTCAGGCGCTCGCGCTCGGCCAATCGGCGCTCGGCGGCCAGGCGCGCCTCCAGGAGCCGGCGGACCTCCAGGGAGGCGGCGAGTTGGCGCAGCACGAGTTGCACCGTCTCCATGTCCCCTTCCTGGTAGCCGCCGGCGGCGGGGCTGATCTCCAGGACCAGGACGCCCGCCAGCTCCCCCGCCACTCGCAGGGGGAAAGCGGCCTGGAGGTCGGCGCGCTGGAGCAGGCCGGCGATCTGTCCCGTGGGCGCGTCGAGGCGGTTGAAGGCCCGCGTCTCCGGTTGGGCGAAGTGCTCCCAGAGCAGAGGCAACTCCTCCATCTCCAGGAACCGCGCCCGCGTGGCGAGCCAGCGGCCGATCTCCCCTGCCGCGAGATCCCGCATCTCATTTTCGGGAGAATCGAGGGACTGGAGCCGCGTGGTGAGGCTCTCCAGCTCCTCCGCCGTGATGCTCACGCCCAGCAGGCGCCGGAGCCAGGCGAAGCGCCCCAACGCGGCCTGCTGGAGCGGCGTGTAGACGGCGGCGGCCAGGAGCGCGGCGAGGATGCCCCAGGCCACGATGCGCCGCAGCTCCACCGTGCCGCCCGCCCCCATCCCGGAGCCCACGAGCATCACGAGCCCGACCAGGGCCAGGAGGGCGAGGAACCGGCGCAGGCTGCGGTAGGACATCGAGAGCCGCAGCAGGTTGTAGCGCTGGACGAAGTAGAGGAAGGTCAGGCCGAGCACGAGCCCCGACGACTCGACCGCCAGCCGCCACACCGCCTCCCCCCATCCCGAGCCGTTCAGCCAGAGACCGGAGGCCACCAGCAGGACGGTGACGCCGAGGCCCGCCAGCAGCCAGCGCAGGAACTGGGCGAGCCGGGCGTCGTCGGCGAGGCGGAGCCAGCGCAGCACCATCCCGGCGCTGGCGGCGGAGGTCACGGCCACGTGCAGCACGATCCAGGGAAGCGCCGCGCGGCCGGTCTCCGCGAGCAGGATCGCGCCCTCGTTCCAGGTCCGCCACGCCGCGGGAGCGAAGGCCCCCAGGGTGACGTAGCCGGGAACCAGCCACAGCCGATGGGGCCGCCGTCCCTCCCCCGCCAGCAGTTGCCACAGGCCATGGGTGAGGAGCGGGAAGCTGGCGAGCCACGCCGCGCCCCGCAGGATGTCGAGCGCCGTGGCCGCCCGTCCGAATTCCTCGGGCGCGGGGATCAGCATGCTGAAGACCTGATCCACCAGGCAGCCGCCGTACCAGACCGTGAGGCACCCGACGGTCAGCCGCATGGGCAGGCCGGGGAGGACCTTCGGGTGACGGAACAGCTCCCGGGCCAGGAAACCGTAGACCAGGGTGCCGGTCACGAAGAGGAGCAGGTGCGCGAGGAGGAGGAGGTCTTGGTGCACGGGTGGGGGCAGTGTAGCGCCCCCCGCCCGAACCCTCACCCCCGGCCCCTCTCCCGACCCCTCCCACCCTCCCTCACCGGGAGAGGAGGGCCGGGGAGGTGAGGGCTTCGAAGGGCATGCCGCCCCGAAGTGCAGTTTCCGCACTGCACCTCGCTCCTGAAATCCCGCAGTCCCCAGACTGCACCTTCCACTTCTCTCCCAATGAAATCAATCGTTTACGCAGTGGCACCCGCCTTGCCCTTCCAAGCCTCCGAACCCAAGGAGGGAGATCCCATGAACGAACCGATGCAATCCACGAGCTTCGCCGACAACGGACTGCGCTCCGCCCGCGGCATCCGCTGGCTGCTGCTGGCCGGCGCCATGGTCACCGGGGTGTCGATCTACCGCCTGGTGCAGTCGCAGTGGGCGTCGCTTCCGGTGCCGCTCCAGTTCCTGATCCTGGTGGGCGGGGCTCTCACGATCTTCGGCCTCGGCGCCGTCACCCGCCGGCGGCTGCACCTGCCCTACGCCGGCTCGGCGCTGCTGTTCCTGTTCACCGGCCTCGTGCCCGTGCTGGGTTGGGGCGCGGCCTATCTCAGGCTGCTGGACACCTTCTGGGGATGGCTCGCCTTCAGCGCGAGCGGCGCGGCGCTCCTCGGCGCGGTGGTGCGTGTCCTGCGGTCGGAGCTGCGCTATCCGGGACGGCTCTACCCCGCCGTGATGGCGGTCCTGTTCGCGGCCCAGCCCGCGCTGCCGTGGCTGGCCGAGCGCTGGGACGGCAGGATGGACGGGTTCTACATGCTGGCGGCCCTGACCCTGGGTGCGCTCCTCCACGTCGGCAGCCGTCACATCAACCGCTTCTTCTTCCACCGCGACCGCCAGGACGGCACGGAGCGCCCCATCCATCTCCTGCCGTTCCTGCTCCTCGGCGTCCTCTACGTGGGCGCTCTCACGCTGGTGGACCCCTACACCTTCCTGCAGGCCCTGCCGGTGGCCGTACTGGGGATCGTCCTGGCCGGCACCGGCGAGGAGTACTACCAGGCGCTGGCCCGCTCGCTGGGACAGGCGCCGAAGCGCTGGCCCGGACGGTCCGTGGCCCTGCTCGCCCTGGGGTTCTCGCTGGCGGCGGTCTCCATGCCGCTGGCGATCCTCAGCCCGATCGGCTATTGCCTGCCTCTGGTGTCCCTCTGCGTCGCCGGCAGTTTCGTGAAATGGGCGCTGACCTACAGCCACAAGACCGCCTACGTGGCGGGCATGGCGGCGGCCTTCATCGGCTACACCTGGATGCCTGCCGAAAACGAACAGATCCTGAGAGCGCTCGAACGGATCGTCAGCCCCGCCGTGGCGACCGTCTGGTGCCTCGGCTTCCTGGCGATCCTGCTCGGATTCCGGGCTCTGCTCGCGCTGCTGCGGGCTCCCCAGGGGCTGCGGCGGACGCACGACGTGCTGACGTGCCTCCAGGTCCTCCTGGTCACCGTCGCGGCCTGCGCGGAGATACCTGACTACCTGGGCCTCCATCTCCTCGCCGCGGGAGCGGCCTGGATGGTCGTCGGCTACCGCCTGCGGATGCAGCCGCTCCTCCTGCTGGGCGGCCTGACGCTCTCCTTCGGCGCCCACGCGCAGCTCTGGATCGAGCTCGACGGCATCACCCCCTGGACGGCCCTCGTCACCCAGGCCTTCTTCGTCCTCTCCTGGCTCGCGATCCGCCGTCCTTCCGTCCGCGTCAGCGCCCAGGCGCTCACCTTCGTGCACGGCGTCGCGGGGGTCCTCTGGCTGGTGAAGACGTCCGTCGCCTCCACGGTGGTCGTCGAGCCGCTGATCCTGCTCCTGGCGGGGCTCGCGATGCTCCACGACGGCTTCGCGGACCGGCGGCACGAGAGCAGCGATCTCGGATTGACCGCGGCCCTCCTCTGGCTGCCGGTCCAGGTCTTCTTCCTCCTCGATCCGGTCTGGAGCTCCGGGCTGATCCTCTGCCTGACGCTCTTCGGGATGGAGCTGGCACTCCTGAGCCTGCTGGCGCGCCGCGCTCCCGGGCATTGGGCCGCCCGCCGCTATGGCCTGGAGGCGGACGACTGGAACGTCCTCGCCTCTCTCTCGCTCCGCGGCGTCACCCGCGTCTGGCTCGTCCTCGCCGTGGCGGCCTGCGTGCTGTTCGCCGGCCCGGACACCCTGGTGCTCGCCCTGATGGTGGTGGCGGTCGAATACCTCAACCGCACCGAGATCGAAGGCTGGGCCCGCCGTATCGCCTTCCCAGCGCGCCTCGCCCTGCTGCCCATGCTCCAACTCGTCGTGCTGGCGGCGGCGGGTGGCTCTCCGGACCGCGATCTGATCCCAGCGCTCCTCTCGCTCCACCTGCACCTCCTGCCCTGGATCGCGGTCCTCGGGCTCGCCTGGCGCGGGATGGTGGACGTCCTCGGCCGGCGGAACGGGCTGCGCCCCTGGACCCTGGCGCTTGAGTTGATCACCGTCATCGGCTATGTCGCGGCCTTCAGAACGAGCTTCGGCTTCGCCCTCTGGATGGACGTGGCGCTGATCGCCCTGGCGGCGGCTTGGGCGGCGGTCTCCTTCTTCGACGGCCGGCGGGAGCTGAGCCCCGGCCACGGCTGGCGCCTGCAGATCTGGGGCGGCCTCGCCGTGCTCCATGCCTTCACCGCCGGCTGGCTCCATTTCGGCAGCGGCGTGGCCCCGTACGTCCTGCTCGCGGCGGGCGCGGCCCAGTACGTCCTGGGGGTCCTCTTCGAGCGCTCGGGGCACGGAGCGTCCTTCACCGGCTCCTGCCGCCAGGTGGGCCTGGCGCTGCCTCTCGCGGCCGGCTTCCTCGCCCTGATGCGAGCTCCGGTCGCGACCTCGGTCTGGTTCCCGACGCTCGCGGCGTTCCTGGTCAGCCTCTTCTACATGGTCGTGGCCTCGCGGGAGTCGCGCCGGGTCTTCCCCTCGCTCGCCGCGGCCGGATTCCTGGCGCTGGCCCTGCTCAAGGCCTTCGTCCTGGCCCAGCTCGGGATGGAGCTCTACTTCCTGGCTCCGGGCCTCGCCCTCCTGGCCCTCGCCTGGATGCTGCGCGCCGAGCTCGGCCCGGTCTGGAGCCGGCACGTCACCGCCGCCGGCGCGTCCTTCGTCTACGCCACGCCGATCGTCGCGCTTTCCGATCAGATCTCCTGGGGCTGGCTGGCCGTCCTGTTGATCTGCACGGTGGCCTTCGGCGCCGCCTCCTTCGTCCTCCGCAGCCGCTCGCTGTTGACCGTCTCCACCGCCGCGATGCTGACGGACCTCGGCTTCTTCGTCTTCCGCATCGGCACCACCGCGCCGATGGCCCTCTGGGTGATCGGGCTCGCCTTCGGCCTCGCCCTGATGGCGGGCGCGGCGTACCTCGAATATCAGCGCGAAGGCGTGCTGCAGCAGATCCGCGTCTTCGGCCGCGAGCTCCAGGCCTGGAACTGAACAGAAAGGATAAAAGCCATGAAGATCGTGCAGCGTTTCAACCTGCTGATGAAGGGCCGCATCCATGCGGCGCTGGACCTGATCGAAGACCCGGAGCGGAGCCTCAACCAGCTCGTCCACGACATGGAAGAGGAGCTGGACGCCGCCAAGCGGGCGGTGGCGCGGGCCATGGCCAACGAGGACCGCTTGCGCGCGCAGATCGCCTTCCACACCCAGGACGCCGCCGAATGGCAGCGCGCCGCCGAGCGGAGCCTGGGCAAGGAGGATGAAGCCGCCGCGCGCGAGGCCCTGCGCCGCGTCGAGCTGGCCGAGCGCCAGCGCGACAAGCTCGCCGGGCAGCTCGAAAAGCAATCGAAGGAAACGGAGGAGGTGCGCCAATCCATCGCCCGCATGCAGGAGAAGGTCGAGCAGGCCCGCAGCCGTCTCCAACTCGTGCAGGCCCAGATGCGCCAGGTGCAGGCCCGGCGCGCCATCGGAGAAATCCTCACCAGCGCCTCCGCGCACAACCTGCACGGCGAGTTCGACCGCATCAGCGCGAGGGTCGAAGAGGACGCCGCCACCGAGCGCAATTATCAGCGGCTCGACGACCAGCTCTCCGGCGAGGACGTGCGGCGGCGGTTCGAAACCGAAGCCGTGGCCGACGCGGTCGAGGAGCGGCTGGCGAAGCTCAAGGAGAGCGCGCCATGAGAAGGATCTGGAGGCGGCTGCTGCGGATTCTGGGGCAGTCGCGGATCCGGTTGCCGTAGGGGTGGTCGAAAAGGACTTAAAGGACATCAGGGACACTAAAGGACTCCAAGCGACAACCTGTTGTCCTCTACCGTCCTTGATGTCCTTGGTGTCCCTGATGTCCTTTAGGTCCTTCGCTCCGCCCGCCGCCGGATAGCCCGCAGCCAGGCGTGCCGGATCAGGGCGCTTCCAGGATGAACGAAAAACCAATACAACGCGAAGCGGCGGGCGGCGGCTTTGCCGAGAGGTAGGATTCGCGTTTCGGTGCGGAGCCGGACCTTCCCGCTCTCCTCTTCGTCGAGAGAAAAGTTCACCGCCCCCTTGGCGTAGCCCTCCTCGGAAAAAGCCAGGAACTCCTCGGGAGACGAAAGCCGCACCACATCCGCGGCCGGCCTCCAGAATTGGCCCACGACGCCGAGGACGACCTCCCGCGGCTCCCGCGAGAGAACCAGAAAGCCACCCCTCTGCGCGACTTCGAGAACGGGACGGTCGGCGCCACCTGGCCGTACGGGCTTGCCCAGCAGCCGTGCCGGAAGGGTACGGATTCCCATCAGGATGACCGTCAGAGGCATTTCCTTGACGGTCAATTCCTCGACCGCTCGCAGGACCCGTTCGGGCGAGGCGGCGATCACGTCTCGTGGACCTCTTTGTGGCGGTATTCAGGGAGGAAGCGGTCGAGGATGGAGGGCATGGCCGGGGTGCTCCTTGACGTATTTACAGACTGTACATACACTAGAGGCCGTGCGGTTCGAATGGGACGAGCGAAAGAACCAGGAGAATCTCCGCAAGCACGGCCTCGACCTTAGCGACGCTCCTGAGGTCTTCGACTCTCCTATGTTGACCCGCCTGGACAACCGAGAGGATTATGGCGAAGAGCGCTGGACTGGCATCGGGACTCTCCAAGGACGCGTGGTTGTGGTGGTCTTCACCGAGCGGAACGGAGGCGAGATCGTCCGAATCATCTCGATGAGAAAGGCAGTAAAACATGAGCGGCAAGCCTATGAGAAAGTCCTCGCGAACTGACTGGGACCGCATCGACAGGATGACGGACGAGGAGATCGACACATCCGATATCCCTCCCTTGGATGAGTCGTTCTTCGCGGAAGCTGAATTGAGGATGCCACAAGCCAAGCCGAGCATCACCATCCGGCTTGATCCCGATGTGCTCGACTGGTTCAAGAGTCAGGGCAGGGGGTACCAGACTCGGATCAATCTGGTTTTGCGCAGATACATGGAAGCCCAGAAGAGGTAAGAACGTCCCGCTCCCCCTGGTTCTCCATC
>CAVXIV010000013.1:0-45470 GCA_963761805.1 uncultured Acidobacteriota bacterium
TTCACGATCGCCTCGCCGCGCGCCTTCCAGTCCGCCATCAGCGCCGCCGGCAGCTTGCCGCCGAAGCCCGCCAGCGCGCGCAGGAAGGCCTGCATGGCCTTGCCGCCCGCGGCGTGCTCCCTGGACGCCCCGGCCAGGTCTGCCGCCAGGTTGCGTTCGAGGGCCCGCTCGTTGTGCATCCGCGCCGGATGCAGGGAGATGGGCAGCAGGCCCCCCGTCGGAATGCCCCTCGCGTTGGCCTTCTCGATCTCGGCGATCAGCTCGGCGATCTCCAGGCGGACGTAGCGCGTCATGCTCTCCTGGGTGGCCACCACCGTCTGCCGTACCGTCACCGCTTTGCGAGCCGGCGGCTGGCCCGGGTCCGCGGTGCTCTCGCCGCTGAAGACGAATTCGTAGGAGGTGTCCTGCATGCCGGCCCAGTCCCGCGGCACCCGCACGGTCAACTGGTTCTGCAGGGTGTCGAGCGGGGCCATGGGGCCGGCTTCAGCGGCAGCCCGGCCGCGTTCGTCCACTGCGCGGCCGGAATCCGCGCCGGCACGGCGCGGTAGGGACAGCCGGCGGGGAGGGCGCCCAGCGTGGTGAGCGTGCAGCCGGCCGGATTGAAGTCCTTGAAATCCAGGCCCAGCCGCACCGTGTCCTCGACGTTGCCACCGTTGGCCGTCTCCAGCAGATACGTCCGCGCCACGCCCGGCTTGGCCGCGGAACGGTCCGGCTGCACGGCGACGTAGGGATCGTAGAACGCCGTCACTTCGATGAAGACCACGTCCGTCGCGCCCACACGCGGCTGGCCGGCAGCGTCCGGGCCCAGGAGCCCGTGGGCCCGCGCCCCCAGGCTGTCGCCGCTGACCTGGACGGGATAGAGCCCGGGCTCGGTGAGCGGATGGCGGAACGGGCTCACCCGCAGCGTCAGGGTCCGCGAGGCCGGCGGTTCGCTCGCCCGCTTGTAGGGGGGTACCGCCGGGATCTCCTGCTGCGCGAAGAGGGCGGCGTCGGGCGAGGTGAGCCAGACGTCCACCGGGTCCTCGTCGGGCCAGCCGTCCTTGTCCTCGTCGCGCACGGACAGCACGCCGTCGGGTCCGGCGCCGTCCTCGTCGATCGCTTCGGTGCGGCCGGCGAGCAGCTCGCCGCCGGCCCCGTAGCAGGCGTCCATCACGCCGTCGTAGGGATCGCCCCGGAAGCGGGCTCCCGTGCCGTCCGTGCAGTCGAAATCGGTGTTGGGATGGATCTCGAAAGTGAACGGCGCGTGCTGGCCGGAGCGGTTCGACAGCGCGCGGGCGAAGTTGCCGAAGCCGTCCGTGACGCTGCCCAGGTTGGTGACGTCGACCTTGAAGTCGCCGAATTCGCCGGGCTTGATCTTCAGCGTATCGTCGCTCACCCGCAGCTCGGGGTCCGTGGTCAGCGGGCTGGCGTCCACCTTCAGCGCGTAGTTTTCGACGAAGAAGGGGACCTCGATGTTCTCCGTGCCCGCGTGCTGGCCGATGGGGATTCCATGCTCGTCCACGCTGAAGGTGAAGTTGTAGAGCGTGAACGAGCCGATTTCCGGGATGGGCGAGAGGATGCCGCCGAACTGGAAGCTGGCCCGCAGCGCGAGTTGCACCTGGTTGAGGTAATAGGTCATGTTCGACAGCGAGACGCTGGCGTTGTCGGCGAAGGGGGCGGGATCGTAATTGTCCGCCGTCATGGGCCCCAGCGCCACGAGGCCCGCCGCGCCCTCGTCGGCCGAGTGCCGGTAGCGCACTGTCCGCTCAGCCCCCGGGGCGGGCCTGCCGTCCCCGCTCACGTCCCAGCTCGCCGCGATGAGATCCGAACCGGCCGACACCTCGAAGCCGAGCCCGACTCCGAGGTTGGCGCCGCTGACGCCGAGCACCAGCCCGGTGCAGATGGGGTACACCTTGCCGCCGATGGTGACGACCTCCTTCTTCACGCGCGCCACGTCGCAGTCGGCGCGGATGTCGTAGCTGCCGGTGAAGGGAAAGGCGCGGATGGTGGAAAGCAGCGGATTGTCCGGGTCCGGCTCGCTGCCGAAGGGCGTGGTGAAGCTCTGGCAGTTGTCGAGCTGATCCTTGATCGCATCGAGCACGTTGCCGCCGGAGCCCACGCCGATGCCGAACTGGACCATGTCCTTCAGGCTGACGTCGCCCTCGTTGATCTTCTTCACCAGATGGTACAGCGTGCACATGGCGGGCAGATCGACGTGGGAGTCGACGGCCCAGTTGATGATCGTGGCTCCGACCACGCGCACCTGCACGCCGGCGAAGATGGTTTCCGCGGCCACGAGCTCGGCGCCGTCCTTTTCGTCGGCGCTCTTGAAAGGGTTGAGCGAGTCGAGGAACTCGGGGAAGGCGAAGCGGTCGCAACTCGCGATGAACCACTCGTCGTCCAAGTGGTGCTCCTGGCAGAAGGCCTTGTAGTCTCCCACCGTGAAATCCTGCGGCTGCAGCTCGGTGTGCAGGGTGAGCTGGCTGCCGGCCAGAGCCGACGACGGCACGTCCGTGACGCTGACCTCGACCGGCAGGCGCAGCCCCACCGCGACGTCGAACTCATAGCCGACGCGCGCCCCGAAGATCTCGAAGCAGAGCTCGTCGACGATGAGATCGATGCAGACCTCCTCCGAGACCTCGTAGCCCCATTCGATCACGGGCGGCGCGAACGTGAACCCCATCATCGCGTTCCTGGTGAAGGGAGCGCCGGACGGCTCGGCTTTGGAGGCGGCCTTCGCCGCGGCCAGCTCCCGCGTCCGGGCCGGCGGCTCCATGCACTCGCCGGCCACCAACTCGGCCTCCTCGTCGCAGCGTACCGTGAGCGTCTCCTTGAGCTTCATCCGGCGGCGCGTCTGGTCGAGCTCCAGCAGGTCCTCCTCCCCAGCCCCGCCGGACCGGAGGATTTTCTTGCCCATCTTCTTCATCGCCGCATCGTTGACGGCCGCGACAACCGCGCGCGTCAGGTCGCATTCGCCGTCCGGCGTCATCTCCCCCAGGCCCGGCGGCAGGCCCATGCCGACGCCGAAGTCGCGGCAGGCCGCCTCCACGCTCTCGGCGGGAGGATCTTCGCCCACGCGTCCGTCGCCGTCGCGATCGATGGTTTCCGGGCCGTCTTCGTCGATCAGCTCCACGACGCCCGGCTGGCTCCCGCACTGGGCCTCGGGATAGACGGTCCCCCCGGCGTCGATGCAGTCGTGGTCGTTGTTCACGGCGTCGCCGGGCGGATCCTCGCCGGTGGCGCCGTCGCCATCGTCGTCGACGGCCTCCGGGGCGTCCTCATCCACCAGTTCCTCGACGCCGGCCTTGAGCGTGCCGTCCGCCTCGAAGCAGGAACGGGGATCGCCGTCGGGGATCAGGTTGGCCGGCGTGGCGGGGCTGGCGGCATCGAGATAGCCGCCCCGGTGCTCGCCCGTCAGCGTGTCGATGCAGTCCTTGTCGTCGTTGCTCTCCGGGCCTGTGAAGAGCGCGGCCCGGCGCACCCGGACGCCGCCGCCGGGGCTGGGGCCCGCACCGGTGGCACGGCTCTGGCCGTCCTTGTCCATCTTCTTGAACCGCACCGGATCCCAGGCGTCCTTGTCCTTCGACCGGGGATCCTGGAAGTCCAGGGTCATCTCGGTGGCCAGCTTCTTGCCGTTCACCTTGCCCTGCGGGTTCTTCATTTCCTGCGTGGCGAGGGGCTTCACGTCCTTGCCGGGAAACTTGCACTTCTTCTTGATCTCCTTGGGATCGCCCGCCTCCGTCGCGGCCTTGCATTCCGCGTTCTCCTCCATCTCCTTCTGCTTCTTGCCGTCGGCCCACGTTTCGATCATCTTTTGCAACGGCGTGCCGGTTTCATCGATCACGATCCGGGGCCGGCCCGTGCCCTGTTGTCCATGGGCCGCCGGGAGCGTCACGAGCGCCGCCAGGGCACAGAAGACCATGCTCAGCGTGCCACTCACCTTCGCGGAATGCGCGCCCATACCTGCTCCTTTCGAGAAGACTCGCGGGAAGTACTCGCCTCTTTTCGCTTCGGGAAAATCTGAACAATCACGGGATAGAGCAAGCGGCGTGCCCGAAGATCGGCCGCCGATCCAGCCGCATCCGCCGGTCCAGCCGTGTCAGGGGACTGTCAGGCGTGTCAGCGCCGCTGTCTTTAGTATCTCCTCAAGGTGAGGGGAAACCGAAGGCGGGAGCGTTCCTTCTCTCGATCGCTGTCAGCGGTAAAGACAACCAGACCGAGAGGAGAGGAGGATTCGTCATGGGTCCGCAACGTTCCTACCGCGGCTTGATGATGCCGCTCGTGGTCCTTGTGGCGCTCGCGTTGACCGCGGCGCTCTCATTCACCCCCGGATCGAACCGGCTTGCCGAGGCGTCGGCGGATACGGAGGTGGGCCTGATCCGCAGCTCGGAAAAGTCCGCTTCCCCGTACACGCTCTTCGAGAGCGGACAGGTCCGCCCGCTCGCGATGTCGCCGGACGAGCGGCTGCTGTTCGCCGTCAACACGCCCGACAACCGCCTGGAGATCTTCCGCATCCACGGGAACCGGCTCACCCGCACCGCCTCCATCCCGGTGGGCCTCGAGCCGGTCGCCGTCGCGGCCCGGTCCAACCGGGAGGTCTGGGTGGTCAACCACCTCTCGGACAGCGTGAGCGTCGTCGAGCTTGACGACAACGCGTCCGGGCAGGTCGTGCGCACGCTCCTCGTGGGCGACGAGCCGCGCGACATCGTCTTCGCCGGACCGGAGCGGAGCCGGGCGTTCATCACCACGGCCCACCGGGGCCAGAACATCCCGTTCGATCCCCAGCTCTCGACCCCGGGCGTGGGGCGCGCGGACGTCTGGGTGTTCGACGCGGACGAGCTCGGCGGCGCTTCCGGCAATACGCTGGGCGGTACGCCGCTGACCATCGTCACCCTTTTCACCGACACCCCGCGCGCTCTCGCGGTGACGCCCGACGGCTCCCGCGTCTACGCCGCCGGCTTCCACACGGGCAACCAGACCACCATCGTTCCCGAGACCTCGCTCCCGGACGGCTTCGGTCCGGACGGCGCCCCGGGCCCCACCACCAACGCCGATGGCCGCCCCGCGCCCGAGATCGGCGCCATCGTCAAGTGGAACGGTGAGCACTGGGTCGACGCGCTCGGCCGCTCCCGCGACCAGTACGTGAGACTCTCGCTGCCCGACAAGGACGTGTTCGTGCTCGACGCCATGGCCGACCCGCCGCGCCAGCTCGCGGGAGCGGGCGGCGTCTTCCAGGGCGTCGGCACCATCCTGTACACCATGGCCGTCAATCCCGTGAGCGGCAAGATCTACGTCGCCAACACCGAGGCGAACAACACCGCGCGGTTCGAGGGTCCGGGCACCTTCGCCGGGGAGAGCCTGCGCGGCCACCTGCACGAGAGCCGCATCACCGTGCTCTCCCCCGGCGGCGGCGTCGCGTCGCGGCACCTCAACAAGCACATCGACTACGACACCTGCTGCGCGCCGGCCCCGAACGCCGAGAACGCCCGCTCCCTCGCCCTGCCCCAGGGCATGGCGGTGACCGGCGACGGCGCGACTCTCTACGTCGCGGCCCTGGGCTCCGACAAGGTGGGGGTTTTCTCCACGGGGCAGCTCGAGACCGACACGTTCGTGCCGAACGCGGCGAGCCACATCTCCGTGAGCGGCGGCGGCCCCACCGGCCTCGTCCTCGACGAGGACCGCAGGCAGCTTTACGTGATGACTCGCTTCGACAACGGGATTTCGATCGTCGACACGCGGACGCAGGCGGAGACGTCGCACGTCCGGATGCACAACCCGGAGCCGCAGAGCGTCGTGATCGGCCGCCGGTTCCTGTATGACGCGAAGTTTTCGTCGAGCAACGGCGAGTCCTCCTGCGCGAGCTGCCATGCCTTCGGCGATTTCGACAGCTTGGCGTGGGACCTCGGCAACCCGGACGAGGAAGTGATCGACAACCCCGGTCCCTTCCTCAGCGAGCTCTTCAACCTGGTCACGGGGCAACCCATGGAGCCCATTCTTCACCCGATGAAGGGCCCGATGGCGACGCAGAGCTTGCGCGGCATGGCCAACCACGGCCCGATGCACTGGCGCGGCGACCGCACCGCCGGCAACGAGACGCCCAGCGAACAGCCGGAAAGCGGGGCTTTCGACGAGCGCGCGTCGTTCGACAAGTTCAACGGGGCCTTCCCCGATCTGCTCGGGCGCCACGCGCCCATCCCGCAGGCGGACATGGACGCGTTCACCGACTTCATCCTCCAGGTCTCGTATCCGCCGAACCCCAACCGGCCGCTCGACAACGTGCTCACCGCCGATCAGGAAGCCGGGCGCAAGCTCTTCGACAAGACCAACTGCGGCATCCCGTCGGCGCCGGAGCTCAACGGCGTCGTCCTCACGTGCAACGATTGCCACACGATCAATCCGAACGCCAACCCAGGCGCCGCGGCGCCCGGCTTCTTTGGCACGTCCGGCGCCTCGAGCTTCGCCTTCAACCCGCAGCTCTTCAAGGTCCCCCACCTGCGCAACCTGTACCAGAAGATCGGAATGTTCGGGAATCCCGAGAATCCCGGGTTCCTCGGCGGCGACAACGGTTTCAAGGGAGATCAGGTGCGCGGCTTCGGGTATCTCCACGACGGCAACGTCGATACGGTGTTCCGCTTCGTCCATGGGATCAGCTTCTCGGAACTCGCCAACGGTCCTGACAACAACGGCCTTCCGGAGGGCCCGGAGGGGGACGTCCTGAAGCGGCAGCTCGAAGCGTTCCTCCTGGCGTTCCCCACCAACCTGGCGCCCGTCGTGGGCCAGCAGATCACGCTCACGTCCACGAGCCCGGCGGCGGTGAGCGGGCGCGTCAACCTCCTGCGCCAGCGTGCCGACGCGGGGGAGTGCGATCTCGTCGCCAAGACCCGGATCTTCAACGCCGAGACCGGCTTCCTGTACCTGGGATCGGGCTTGTTCGCGAGCGATCGGAGCGGGCAGCCGCCCATCACCGACGCGACGCTGCGGTCTCTGGCCACGAGCTTCGGCCGTCCCGTGACGTACACCTGCGTGCCGCCCGGCTCCGGAGAGCGCGTCGGCGTGGACCGCGACGGCGACGGCGTCTGGGATGGCGACGAGCGGCAGGCTCGCACCGATCCGGCGAATCCGGCCAGCAGGCCATGATGTGATGTAAGGCCCTGGGCTGGGGGGCGTTGCGGCCCCCCAGCCCAGGGATCGGAACATGGGAGGCCCGGGCGACCTACGCCGCTACGCCGCCTCCTCCTTCACCCCCGCGATGAGCTCCCGCAGCGTCTTCTTGGCGTCCCCCAGCACCATCATCGTGTTCGGCTGGATGAACAGGTCGTTCTCGATCCCCGCGAAGCCGGTGTTCATGCTCCGCTTCAGCACGATGGTGGCCCGGCACTCGTCCGCGTTGAACACCGGCATACCGTAGATCGCGCTGGCCGGATTGGTTTTCGCCGCCGGGTTCACCACGTCGTTCGCGCCCACCACCAAGGCCACGTCCGTGCGGGCGAACTCGTCGTTGATGTCGTCGATGTCGTAGAGCTGCTCGTAGGAGACGTTCGCCTCCGCCAGCAGCACGTTCATGTGCCCCGGCATGCGGCCGGCCACCGGGTGGATGGCGTACTTCACCGTCGCGCCGTTGGCCTCCAGCATCTGCGCCAGCTCCCGCACCGCGTGCTGCGCCTGCGACACCGCCATGCCGTACCCCGGCACCACGATCACCGTCTGGGCGGCGGCCAGCACCCCCACCGCGTCTTCCACCGTCGCCAGGTTGTACTTGACGTCCGTGGGCGCCACCGCGCCGGACGCCTCCGCCGTGCCGCCGAAGGCTCCGAACAGCACGTTCGCGAACGACCGGTTCATCGCCTGGCTCATCTTCATCGACAGCATGAAGCCCGACGTGCCGTCCAGGGCGCCGGCGATGATCAGCACGTAGTTGTTGAGGGCGAAGCCCGTGGCCGCGGCGGCGAGGCCGGCGTACGAGTTCAGGAGCGAGATCACCACCGGCATGTCGGCGCCGCCGATGGGCAGCACGGCCAGCACGCCCACCGCCAGGCCGATCGCGCCGATGAGGAAGAAGACCGCCGTCTGGCTGGGGTCGTAGACCACCCAGATCAGCAGCACCAGGGCGCCGAAGAACATGCCGATGTTCATGGCGTTCTGGCCCTTGTAGGTGATCGGCGCGCCGCTGAGGATCCCCTGCAGCTTGCCGAACGCCATCAGGCTGCCCGTGAAGGTCAGGAAACCGAGGAAGACCTCCAGTCCCAGGGCGGCCATGGTGAAGCGGTCGATGTTCGACCCCAGGTGGTGGTACTCCGAGAGGCCCACCAGGGCCGCGGCCAGGCCGCCGAACGAGTGCGAGAGCGCGATCCGCTCCGGCATCTTCGTCATCGGGATCCACACCGACATGGCGGCGCCGATCGCCGAGCCGATGATCAGCCCGAAGGCGATCCACCGCCACTCGATGATGTCGTTGAACACCAGCGTCCCCACCACCGCGATGAACATGCCGAGGGAGCCCACGAGGTTGCCCCGGCGGGCGTAAACGGGGGAGGAGAGGCCCTGGAGGGCCATGATGAAGCACACGGACGCCACCAGATAGGTGGCCAGGCGTCCGATCTGGTCGATATGCTCGGGGAAGTTCATTTACGGTCCCCCGGGGTCTTCTTCTTGAACATCCGCAACATGCGGTCGGTGATCAGGAAGCCGCCCACCGTGTTGATGGTGGCGCAGGTCACCGCGATGAAGCCGAGGATGTGGGAGAGGGTGCCGTAGTCGGCGCCGGCCGCCACCAGCGATCCCACCAGCGAGATGCCGGAGATGGCGTTGGTGCCCGCCATCAGGGGGGTGTGCAGCAGCGGCGGCACCTTGTGGATGACGTAGTGGCCGAGGAATCCAGCCAGGACGAAAATGTAGAGGCCGAAGAGCAGCGCGGTTGCCATGGTCCTCCGTCTCCCAAGAGGGGGTTCTTCAATCGGCTGGAATGCTAGCACGGCCTCCCGCGTCCCCGGACCCCCGGAACGGGTGGGGACGGCCCCACCCCGTCGGGCACGCCGTTGACGGAACCCTGGGCAGGGCTTACCATAGTCGCAACTGGTTGTCATCGATAATTTTATGGGTGGCGGGCGGCGTCGGCCCGCTTATCGGCAGGGAGGGTTCCATGAAACCGGGCTTTTCAAGGTTGGCCCTTGTCGTTGCGGCCTTGGCGGCCAGCAGTTGCCAACAGGCCTTCCCGGACCGCGCGGCCAAGCTGCTTCGAAGCGCCGACACGCTCCTCGTGTTCTCTTTGGAGCCCGTCGCCGGTCCCAGCGACCCCAAGGGCTTCCATGGCTGGCCTGTCCTGGGCCAGATCGGAGTGGACAAGAAAGACCGCGAAGAGTTCGTAGAGGCCGTCATCGCCGGCGCCGCGTCGAAGGATGCGGAGCGGGCGCTCTGTTTCGACCCGCGGCATGGCATTCGCGCCGTCTCGAAGGATGGCACCGTTGACCTCGTGATCTGCTTCGAATGCTCCCAGGTGGAAGTCTTCTATTCTGGCGGCAGGAGTGACTACTTCATACCCAACAGCTCGTTGCACAAGACCCTTGCGGCGAGACTCAGCAAGGGGGGCATCCTGGTGGCTCCAACCATGTCGAAGAGATTGAAACAGGCCCGGCCATGAATTGCCGCCGCGATGAAACGCTCATAGCTCGAGGATCTGCTGCAAAGTAAATCCGTCTGACGAGAAGCGCCCTCCTTTGGCGCAAAGCGTCTCCACTTCGCGCCTCCCCGGCCTGCTACGCGTCGCCCCGAATGGCTACGCATCACCTGAACCCGGTACGCGTCGCGAAGTCCTGTGGTGCCGCATACAATTCCACTACGCGCCACGAAATCCCACTTCGCGTCATTCCGGCGGGAATCGAACGTGACAAAGCTGCGCAACACCTCACTCACGGCCAGGTGGCGGTCGTCAGAGAAACGGTGATTACAGGCGGAGGAGGCTCCCTTAAACTCGGAGGATGGCGGTCGGACATTGGTGACCCTGAGGAAGGAAAAGCGGCTGACGGTCTTGTCTTCGCGCCTCTGGGAACGGATGGGTACCGAGCATCTGCGTCTCGGGCCTTCGATCGTGTTCTCGCCAAGGTGCCTTCCGTCCCACCAGATCCCTGGGACCTTTGGGACGAGGAGGCACCTTCCGAGGACGAGCCCGCCGAGGTCAAGCCTACGGCATCATGAACTTCGTCGGACCATAGACGTTCGCCGCGCAGGAGGCATCGAGCCCCTGGACCGAGGCGCGGTCGATGAAGTCGCGGACCAGGTTGGCGATGCAATCCCCGCCGCCGCCGTGACTGCCGCGCGGGACGATCACGTGCAGGCGGTTCGTCATGGCGCGTGACGCTTCGACTCCCAGCTCCGGCGGAGTGACCGGATCGCGCTCGCCGGAGATCAGCAGCACGGGCACGTCCGAGCGGACCCGCTCGTGGTAATCCGCGGGAATCTTGCCGCGCGGCCACACCTCGCAGACCGCCTTCTGCTGGCGGATGCGGTAGTCGCCGAGGTAGGTCCCCGCGGTCTTCTCGCGGGTCATCTCCTCGGTGATGTACGGCAGGTCCTCGGCGCAGGTGACCGAGAAATTCATCCCCATGTCGAGGGCCTCGGTGATATCCAGCCGGCGCTCGATCGCCATCTGGACGAGCGGCGCGAGGTCCCCCTGGGCGGCCTTGTGGAACTGGAGCGGCAGGCTCCCCGCCGCCTGGCCGTACATCAGGAAGCGGATGCCCTCGGCGATCAGACCCCAGGTCGGCCGCACCTCCTGCTTCTCGCCCGTGCGCGTGTTGGTAACGGTCACGCTCACGCCCTTGTCGATCCGCTCCTTGATCGCTTTCAGCTCCGCTTTGGCGTCGGGGTAGGCGGCCCGGCACTCGGGCTGCGAGGCGCACTCGGCGAGCAGCGAGGTCGAGCGCCCGCTGGCCGGCGTAGGCGTGCATCAAGGGGATGTGGGAATCCTGCTGGGTCACGCCGGTGAGCACCACGCTCCGCACCGTCTCCGGGAACCGCCGCCAATAGACCTGCGCCATGCGCGTGCCGTACGAGCCGCCGCTCAGGTTGATCTTGCCGTAGCCGAGCCACTGGCGGATCTCGTTCAAATCGTCCGCGGAGGCGGTCGTCGTGTACTGGCTCAGGTCCGCGCGCTTCTCCAATTCCTCGCGGCACTTCTTGACCGCGTCGATCGGGAAATTGTCCCCCGCGACGCGGCGGAGATCGGCCGGCTCGCCATAGAAGGAGCAGTGAAGCGGATTCGAGCGGCCGGTGCCGCGCTGGTCGACCAGCACGACGTCCCGCTTCTGGCGCAGGTCGCGCGGGTAGTAACCGCCGTAGCCTGTGACCCCCTCCCCCGGGCCGCCGGCGAGCTCGAAGATCGGGTCGGGCTGCTTGTCCGGCCCGAGGGCTGGCAGGATGACGATGTTCAGGCCGATCTTCCGCCCGTGCTTGGTTTCGCGGTTCTCCCAGACGGGATAGGTGGCGCACAGCACATCCTGTTCGGAGCCCGGCACCCGGCACGCATGGGGCTTGACCTCGACCGCCTCGACCGGACCGGTGGGGGGCGCCGGTCCGAGCTGCGCCCGCTTGGCCTCCTCCCAGCCCGCGGCGTCCACGGCCCGAGCGCCTACAAGTTGGAGCTTGAGGCCTTCCGGGCCTTCCTTGCCGGCATCCGTCTCCAGGGCTTCGATCCGCTTTTCATCGCGGTGCACCCAGGCGAACCCGCCCCCGTTCTGGACCCCTTCTCCTTCCAGGCGGTACTTGCGGGTCGGCACGCCGCCGCGCTCCTCATCCCCCACATAGGAAGCCTTGATCGCGCCGGCGAAGCGGATGGGCGGCTCGCCCGGTCTTCCATTCAGACTGAGCGCGCCCACGGTGAAGCTCCCTTGCGGGTCCTTCAAGGCGCCGAAGGCGAGGTTCAGGGCCGAAAACGCGTCGGACACGGTCCAGGGGGTGACCGCAACAGCCACCGTCTCGGCCGGACGGCCCGAAGGGATGACCTCGATGCGGACGGATTTCCTGTCCGGCAGCGACTCGATGGTGCCGAGGAACGTCCGCCGCCCGCCTGGATAAATTTCCCAGATCTTCGCGCGCCTGGGGGTCAGGCCGGGACCGCTCATCTCGAAGATCTCCAGAATGCCGGCGTCGTCGCTCCGCCGCTTCGACAGGAGCTCCACGCGGCTCCCGCTCACGAAGAGGAGCTCGTCGCCCGCGCCGCTGCCGTCCATGAGGCTGGTGGTGTAGCGATAGAGCTTCCCCGATTCAGCCCAGGCGGGGGAGGCCACTCCCGAGAAGAACAGGGTCAGGGCGAGGATGGCGGCGGTTCGGATCGACTTTTTATGCATAGAGAGACTCCTCGGGTAGGATCTGCAGTTTACTACGGGTCATATCTGGGTTTGTTTCACTTCGTTACGGTGGAGGCAGGGAGGGGGGCCCCCCGGGCCGCGCACTCGATGTCCGCAAAAAATGTCGCCACCCGAGACCTTGGGCTGCCGATTGGCATTCTGCTAGGATATCTGTCATGGAAGACCACCGTCGCAACTATGACCTCAAAGCTCCCGGCGTCTCGGGCCAATCCCTGAATTTGCCGGGCCAGCGCTCCTTTCCTCCTCTCGACGAGCACTTGGTCGAGCCTGAGGTGACGCGCGATGAGATCATCGGCGGTCGGCGGGTGGTCGCCTCGCCGGCCAAGGAGCCTCACGCCACCCGGCAATTCAAGCTCGACTACGTCCTGGAACCTCATATCGCGCCTGGGTACATTGGGGCGGCGGATCTGCTGACCCGCGTCGACGTCGATTCGGACTTTGCCAGCGATGCCTGTGTGTACAAAGACGAGGCCGATCCGCAGACGGGTATCCGTTATCTGGAGGAGCTCGCCTTCGAGGTGGTGTCGGAGCAGAGCGAGGGAGTGGTTACGGAGAAAGCCCTGAGGATGCACCAGCGGGGGGTAAGGCGGATCTTTGCGATCTTCGTCAAGGGGGAGCAACGGGTTGGCGAGTGGTCTGCGGACATCCGAAGCTGGCGCCTTTTGGATCCCTCCTCTTACATCGAAGACCCCTGTCTCAAGGTGCCGTTGAAGGTGGCTGCTTTACTCGATGCGGCCGCGGCGAATCAGGCTGTGGTCGAGGCACTGGCAGCCCAGGGCGATCCGACGATCCAGAAGCGGGAAGCTGCGGCGAGGAGCGAAGGAGAAGCCCGGGGAGAAGCCATGGGGAAGTCGAAGACCATTCTCCAAGTCTTGGAAGCCCGCGGCATCGTCGTCAGCCCGTCCGAGCGGGAGGAAATCTTGCGCTGCGACGATCTCGACCGGCTGGACCGCTGGGCGTACCGGGCCGCTCTGGCCTCTTTGGCGGCCGAAGTCCTCGTTGATTGAGGACATGCCCTGGAGACGGTGGAATTAGTGAAAACGGGAGCGCCGGAAGGCCGGCGCTCCGGATGAGTACGCGGCGGCTCAGTTGGCGGGGACGATCGGGTAGGTGACGCCGGAGTCGGCCACGAGAGTCACGCCGTCGGGGATCTGGCGGATGACGAGACGGGCCGTCGCGTCGGCAGTGATGTCGCCGCTGGTCTTGAGCGTGTAGAAAGCCTTGGCCATGACTCGCAGGCGGGCGTCGACGCTCAGGCGCGAGCCGACGGTGGTCTGGATCTGGAGCTGCGGCGCCACGGCGGCCGTGTCGCCGTAGAGGTAGCTCGAAGACCAGCGCGACCTCGCCGTGCCGGTGGCGATCTGAAGGGTCACGTCGATGTAACCGTCGTAAGCGCCCGTCCGGTCCCAACGATGGACTTCCACATCGTTGCCGAAGACGATCGTCACCGGCGTGCCGGCCGGCAGCACGTCGGACGTGACGGTCAATCGATCATAAAAACGAGCGTAGGCATATCCATAGGGCGCCGACGCGCCGGGAACGTTGGTCCCGCTCACGACGTGCGCGTGGCTGCTCGCCGAAGCGTGAAGCTCCGCCTGCCGCGCCTCGGAGGCCGCGGCGACGTCGGCGTAGAGCGTGGCGTAGCCCGGAGCCGACATGGTGGCGCCCGGCGGGTCGGACACCGTGTCGGCGAAGAGGCCGCCGGGCTGGAACTGAGAGTCGTCGGTGTACGTGCCGGCGTAGCCGAGCGTCTGAGAGGTCGAATGCACGCCGTAGTAATAGGTTTGAGCCTGGGCGGGCACGGCGGCGAAGCCGAGAGTGAGGATGGCCAGGGCGGCCAGGACAAAGTTTCGGATAGACATGGGAAATCTCCTCGCGGTGGTTGAGCCGCAACGGGAAGTGTTGACCGCGCGACAGAGTCAGCTTTCAGGATCTGTCCGGCGCCCTCCGCGCCGGCTGCCTGAAGAACGTATCCGCGAGCCGATCCCCTCACCTGCCCGACGCTGCGCAGATTCGCTCCCCTGAGGCACCTTCTTTTCCGGGGGGCCGCTCCAGGCCCGATCCACGAAGAACAAAGGAGAACCGCATGAAACAGAGACTGCGCCTTTCTCTCCTCGTCGTCGTCCTCTTGCTGACCGGGATGGCCGCCGGCACCAAGGCCCCGGCCCAGGAGTGCACGCCCGGTACGTATGGCTGGATCGAGTTCGGATCGTGCTGTCCCTACCTCAACGCCACCCAACTCCTGCGGGCCCGGTGCGTCGACGGGTACTGGGAACCCGACAGCTCGGGTTCCTACAAGTGCGTCTCCCCATCGTGCTGGTAGAAGCCGGCGGCGCGGAGAGGACGGCGGAGGACAGCCCGGGCGTCCGGCCGGACCGCCTGGGCTCCCTCGACGTGTTCCGGGGCGCGACCATCGCCGCCATGATCCTGGTGAACAACGCCGGGGATTGGAGCAAGACCTACAGCCCGCTCCTGCACGCGGAGTGGCATGGCTGGACGCCGACCGATCTCATCTTTCCTTTTTTTCTGTTCGCGGTCGGCGTCGCCATTCCCTACTCGTTCGCCGGGCGCCTTCAGCGGTCCGGCGGCGGCCTCGGCCCGCTCCACCGGCAGATCGTGCGGCGGAGCCTCATCCTCTTCGCCCTCGGCCTGTTCCTGAGCTGGTTCCCGTTCTATACGGTGGACTGGACGACCGCCCGCATCCCCGGCGTCCTGCAGCGCATCGCCGTCGTGTACCTGGTGGCCGCTATCGCGTGGCTCCATCTCAGTGCGCGGTGGCGGGCGCTTCTGGCCGTGCTTCTTCTTGCGGGCTATTGGGGGGCGATGATGTGGATACCGGTGCCGGGACACGGCGCCGGAGACCTGAGCCCGGACGGCAACCTGTCGGCCTGGATCGATCAGCGCGTCCTCGGCTCCCACACGTGGCGGAAAGCGCCGGGACCTGGAGATCCGGAAGGAATCCTGAGCACGGCGCCGGCCATCGCGACCGCTCTGGCCGGCCTGTTCGCGGGCGACTGGCTACGGTCGCCGCGAAGCCGGAGCCAGAAGCTTCGAGGCTTCCTCCTCTGGGGCGGCGGCGCCGCGATCACCGGGCTCGTCCTGGACCGTTGGTTTCCCATCAACAAGAACCTCTGGACGAGCCCCTATGTTCTGTTCACCGCCGGCCTGGCGCTGCTGCTGTCCGCCGCGGCCTGCTACCTCGTCGACATGAAGGGGCAGACCGGATGGACGCGGCCATTGGCCATCTTCGGTACCAACGCGATCTTCGCTTACTTCGGCAGCAGCCTGATGGCGAAGATCCTCATCATCAGCGGATGGCAGCAGGGGCTCTATCACCGCCTGTTCGACTCGTGGCTGCCGGACTATGTCGCCTCGCTCGCCTGGGCCCTGGCGTTCGTCGCCCTCTGGTGGGGTCTGACCACCCTCCTGAACCGGCGGCGGATCTTCATCAAGGTATAGATTCCTATCGTCCTCTGTAACAATCCCTTCTCTGAGGCGCCTGATGGGACAGGGGTGAAGTCTCGTTGACTTTATCTTCGGCTTCAATTCAAGTATCTTTAATCCCGTATCGGGAAACGAACCGTCCAAGGGAGGTAGCGCCATGACCTCACGCTTGGTAGCCGTTCTTCTCGCGCTTCTCGCTTCCTTCCCCTGCCGCGGGCTCAGCCAGACGATCACCAGGCCGGTGGAATGGGTCGAGACCGGGAGCTCCGTCGTTCCCAGGGTCCGGATCACCCCGCTCATCCTGGATTCGGAGCAGGCCGTCCTGGAAGCCGTCGTTCAGAATTCCGGGGCCTCCTATACCTATTCGGTCGACTGGGGAGACGGGTCGCGACCCGAAACCGGCCAAGGCACCGCGAGTCAGCTCCGGCTGACCCACGACTACAACCTCATCAGTACCTTCCAGGCGACGCTCGAAGTCCGCCTCGCCGGGGAATACCCGCAAGGCGGCGAGCCGGTGGCCCGCGTCCGACCTCCGGTCGTGATCGTCAGCGACGACGACGAGCATGCGCCGGTGGTGGAATGGAAGCTGCCGCCGTCCGTGGTGCGCCCCGGGCAGCGGGCGGTGATCGGGTGGCAGGTCTCGGACAGAAGCGGGCTCGACTACGTGGTGGTGGTGGTCGTGGGGTCCCAAGGGCGGCCGCTCGCCCACTTCGAGAAGGCTGAGGGTGAGTACGACTTCACCGGCCGCGGGCTCGGAGTCTTCCGCGTCGAGCTGAGGGCCCAGGACAACGATCGCGATCGGCCGAGCGACCAGGCCGGCTACATGCTTATCGAGTCCGTCGTGGTCACCGACGACCTGGACCGCGATGGAGTGCTCGACTACGTAGACAACTGCCCGCGCCGGGCCAACCGCGACCAGCGCGACCAGGACAACGACGGGCTCGGCGATGCCTGCGATCCATGTCCCCGGGTCAACGGCCGCTGCGATCAGGAGCCTCCAGGCCCGGCGGCGGCGGGAACGGGTCCCGGGTCCCGCGCTCCCGGGCTCGCGCCGCTCCTCTTGCTGGGGATGGCTCTGGCGCGGGGGAGAACGCCACGACGGGCGCGACGGCTCACGCCGCTTTGCGTAGGCCTGACGCTCGCCGGAATTCTATTTTGTGGAATGGCACTGGCGGCTCCTGTAGTGACCAGCGTCAGACCGGCGGCAACTCTGGTCGGCGAGCCCATCGTCATCAAAGGCAGCGGCTTCGGTACCTCTCAGGGCGCCGCCGGCCGCGTCACCTTCGGCGGCGTCGATGCCGGCACCGTCTACCACTGGACCGACACGCGGATCACGGTCGAGGTCCCGGTGGGCTCGCTCGTCGGAGGGGTACCTACGCCGACGCCGACCGGAACCCAGCCGGTGGTCGTGCGCACCGCGATCGGGGAAGAGAGCAACCCGGTCGACATCGACATCAAGATCCTCAATAGCCTGCCCTCTTTCCGCGCCGCGTGCCTCTGCGGTGCTCCGGGCTGCAGTGGGCCCTGCCTGCCCGACGACTACTGCCGCCAAGGTGCCGGCGGCTGCACTTTCGAGGGCATCAACTACGGCTGGCGCGACATCAAGGACGTGGATTTCGGCGACCTCGATGACGACGGGGACCTCGACATCCTGGACGTCTCGAGCCCGCTGACGCCGAGCGATCCTGGCGGCGTAATACCCGGTTTCTCGCCCGGCAACTGCCCGTCCGTCGGCGGCACGCCGGTCAACTTTCCGGATCGGCTGTTCACCAACGACGGCAGCGGACGGTACACCGACATCACGGGGGGCCCGGACGGCGACTACAACACGACGGGAGACAACCCGTTGCCCCCGTTCCACAGCTTCCGCACCTACGATGCGGATCTGGTCGACATCAACAACGACGGGTTTCTCGACATGGTGCGCGCCGACCGCGCACTGTGTGCGGGCTTCCCTTCCCACTATTTCAAGAACATCGACACCACCGCGGATGGCGTGCCCGATAACAAATTCCAAGGCTTCGCGATGGCGATGACCACGGAGGACGCTTACTGGGACAACCTGGCGACCGGCGACATGGAAGGGGACGGCGACCTGGACCTCCTGATCTCGCACGCGGGCTCCACCACCATTGCCCACACCATCCAGCTTAACGACGGCACGGGCTCCTTCACGCTCTACAACCCGGCGACGATGGCCCCGACTCACGCCGCGGCCGACGATTTCTCTACCTACACGGACGTGGCTCACGACATCGCCCTGATCGATCTGGACGGCGACCGGGACCAGGACATCGTCATCGGCGGCGGCAGTATCTACCATGCGATCCCCAACTTCGTGCTGCTCAACCGCTTCGTCGAGACGGGAGAGCTGTTCTTCGAATCCGTCCCCATTCCTCGGGCTGCCGAGCTCTCCGCGACGGTCAGCGTGGGCACCCCAGACCTCAACGGCGACGGGCGGCGCGATGCTCACTTCGTCAACGATCGCGATCTGCTCGGCCCGGCCGACCGGCTGTTCTTGAACCTGGGGCCGGTCGGCTGCGGCTCGGCAGCGGAGGCAAGCTGCCCCGACGGGCTCACCTGCGGCGGTGCGGGGCTGGTGATCGCCAACCGCATCTGCTGGCAGGACGCCTCCCTCGACCTGCCGGAGGAGATCGCGGCCGCCGAGAAGGACGGCTACGGCTCCGACTATGGCGACATCGACGCCGACGGCGATCTCGATATCCTGGTGACCGGTATCTCTTCGGGGGGGAATTACCTCTTCCTCAACCGCGGGTTCAGCGCCTGCGCCGTCGACGGGGACTGCCCGTCCGGCTACACCTGCGTCTCCGGGGGGTGCCGGCCTTCCACCGCCAGCACGACTCCGAAGTGGTGGTCCTGCCCGCCGATCGCTCCGGGTCCCGGCGGCACGCTGGTGCCCTGCCTGGACCGCAACGGCGACCCGATCACCGGCCCGGACTTCCCCGCGGCGCGGGTCGAGCGGCGGAGCCTGTCGGTGGTCTTCGGCGATGTCGACGGTGACGCGGACCTCGAGATCCTCTGGGCCCGCGGCCAGTGGGGACCGAGCAACTGGGAGAGCTGGCCGGACGCCGGTCCCCTGCTGCTGGTCGGCAACAACGTGCCTCCCACCGTCGAGGCCGGTCCCGATCAGATCGGGATCGAGGACGAGACCGTCGCCCTGACCGGCGCCTCGTTCACCGATCCGGACCTCCTCGACACCCACGCCGCCACCATCGACTGGGGCGACGGCTCGCCGGTCGCCCCGGGCACCGTCACTCAGGGCGCGGGCTCCGGCACGGTCGACGGCAGCCACGTCTACGCCAATCCGGGGACCTACACGGTCACCGTCACGGTGACCGACAACCACGGCGCCTCCGCCTCGGACACCAAGACCATCAAGATCGCTCACGGGTTCCTCGCGTACTGCTTCTTCGGGCAGGGCGACCGGTCCCTCATCGACCGCATCGACATCCGCAAGCGGGTCATCGCCCAGTGCGACGTGGGCAGCAACAGCCGCATCCGGCTCAAGCGGCGGGTCGATTGGACCGGCGAGCTGACCAGCCTCAAGGCCAAGGTGCGGGTCGGCAAGGACAATGTCGTGGAAGGCGATGTGAACGCTGGTCGGAATGTGAAGGTCAAGCGCCGGTCGCTGGTACGGGGCGACGTCACCTCTGGACGCGACGTCTGGCTGCGGCGGCGGGTTACGGTCGACGGGGACGTCACCGCGGCCGGCAGCGTGAACGTCAAACCGAGCACCACGGTGACCGGCGCGACCCTGGCGGGAGCCGCCGTGCCGGCTCCCGCGCCGGTGACCACGGTGACGCTCTCGCTCACGGCCGGCGGGCCGGACGTCCTCCTGGGGCGCAACGAGACCCGCGTCCTGGCTCCCGGCAACTACGGCATCCTGCGCACCCGCGACGGCGCCATCCTCGAATTGAGCTCCGGCCGTTACCGCTTCGAGCGCTTCAACCTGGGCCGGGATTCCAGGATCCGTCTCGATCTGACCGGCGGACCGATCATCATCGACGCGACCGAGAAACTGAAGATGAAGCGGCGGACCCGCATGACCATCGTCTCCGCCACCGGGGACGCGACCGACGTCTTCTTCCAGGTGGGTGGCTCTCGCAAGCTCAAGCTCAAGAAGGGGGGCCACTATCTCGGCACCTTCCTGGCTCCGGACGGCGACCTGAAGCTGGGCAAGTGGGCGAAGCTCCGCGGCGCCCTCTACGGCCGGCAGGCCAATGCCAAGAAGGGCGCCGAGGTCACCGGCGATCCGGCGATCGACGTGTTCCTGTCCCTGTTCGTGCCGTAGGAGAGAGCGCGGCCCGCTCCGCCTGACCGAGGAAAGGGCTCTCCTCGATCAGCGCCCGGGCCGCCGCCAACTCGCCGCGGCCCACCAGGGCGCGCACGCGGCTCTCGGTGTCCTCGCCGTACAGCGGGGCGGCTTTGTCGAGGAGGCGCAACGCCTCGTCCGGCCGGCTGTAGGGGCCGGCCGGAGCCGCGGCGTAGATCTCGGCCAGGGCCAGCAGCGCACCGTCGTCGTCCGGAGCCCGCCGCAGGACCCGCTGCAATCCTTCGACCGCTTCCGCGGTCCTGCCCGCGGCGAAGGCCGTCCGCGCCAGGCCGACCTCGGCGCCCGCGTGCGCGGCGTCCAGCGTCAAAGCCCGCCGGAACTTCCGCTCCGCCTCGTCGCCGCGGCCGGCAAGGCGGTGAGTCTCCCCGAGGCCGGCCAGCGCGTCCAGCCGGCTCGGATCGAGCTGCAACGCCCTCTGGAAAGCCTCCGCGGCCCGGTCGAGAGGGGGCGGAGACAGCCGCAGGAGCAGCTCGCCGTAGAGGGTCAGCGCCGCGGCGTCGCGCGGGTTCGCGGTCAGCAGCAGCCCGACCTCGGTCAGGGCCTGCGGCGCGAGGGCGGCCTCGCGATAGGCGCGGGCCAGGGCGAGGCGTTGCGCCGGCGATGGGGCGCCGGCGCGCTTCCACGACCGCACCGCCTCGTCGGCCGGCTGGCGCGCCTGGAAGAGCGCGTCCGCCCGGTCGGCGGCGGCGGTCTTCCCGGACCGGCGGAGGGCGAAGGCGAGCCTGTACAAAGCCTTCTGGTGACCGGGGGTGAGCGCGAGGACCTCGCGCATCGCGTCCACCGCCTCCGGATACCGGTTCTCTTCGAGGTGGCAGACCCCCAGGTGGTACCAGCCGTCCGCCCGCTTCCCACGGAGGTCCGGGCGAGGCAGCCGCTCCAGGGCCAGGCGCAGCTCGCCGCCCGCCTCGCCGCAGCGCCCGGCGGCGGCCAAGGCGCGGCCGAGATCGTAATGGAGGTCCGCCGCGGTCTCGCCGGCCGCGCGCGCCGCCTGGAACGAGGCCACGGCCTCCGAGTAGCGGCGGCCGTGAAAGTGGCAGAGGCCGAGGTTGTAATGGAACTTGGCCCGGCCGGGCAGGATCGCGAGGGCGCGCTCGATCGCCGCGGGACACTCCTCCAGCCTCTCGGCCCGCATCAGGCCCACCCCCAGGTTGTCGTACAGCGAAGAGAGGAAGGCCCGGTAGCTCTCCCGGTCCCCGAAACCGAGCGCGTCCGGGCTCTCGGCCGCCGCCTGCCAGGACGGGAGCCGGGCGAACGCCTGTTCATAGGCCGCGATTCCGGCGTCGTACAGACCCGCCTGGATCTTCCGGGTGCCGTCCTGGACCAGCGCGTCGACCGCGCGGAGATTCTGGACCGTGAGCCGGCCGCCGCGCGGCTCCGGAACGGCGGGAGCCGCCGGGCCGGGCTTTCCCGCGAGCGCCGACGCGCCGCCGGGCGTCTCCGCTCCCGCGGCGCGCGACGCTCCTCGCAGGACCGCCACGTTCACGATGCCGCGCTCCTCGTCGATCGTGACCAGGCGATCCGCCGGCAGGCCGGGCAGCGACTGCACCTTGCCGGACGGCCACCGGATCTCGAGCCGCTCGACCTGGGCCGCACTCCCCAGGCCGAAGTGGATCCGCGGATCGTGCGACGAGACGTAGCCGGCGTTGAGACGGACTTCCCGGAACTGGGTCCGCTGGCCGGCTTCCAGGCGCAACCGGGCGCCGATGCCGTCGCGATTGCTCCGCCGGCCGATCAGGCGCACCTTGAGCCAGTGGCGGGCATTTCCCCCCTCGTTGCGCAGCAGGGCGGGGACGTCGTTCTCATTGATCACGGCGATATCGAGATCGCCGTCGTCGTCGTAGTCGGCGAAGGCCGACCCGCGGCTCGGCTGCACCATTGCCATGCCCGGCCCCGAGCGCTCCGTCACGTCGGTGAACTTGCCGTTCCCCTCGTTGCGGAAGAGGAGGTTGCGCTGCCGGTAGCTGGTCGCCGGATCGTGCAGGTCCACTTCCGGGTAGACGTGGCCGCCGGCGACGAAGAGATCGAGATCGCCGTCGTTGTCATAGTCGAAAAAGCCGCCGCCCCAGCCCAGAGAGGAGCGGGTCGCGGGATCCAGCCCGGCCTTCAGGCTGACGTCGGTGAAGAGGCCCTCGCCCTCGTTGCGGTAGAGGGTGTGATAGTCGTCGGAGAAGTTGGTGACGAAGAGGTCCTCGTCGCCGTCGCCGTCGTAATCGCCCAGGTCCACCCCCATGCACGCCTGCTGCCGGCCGTCCCCGGAGAGTGCCACGCCCGCCGGCACGGCCTGCTCGGTGAAGCGCCCCTGGCCGTTGTTGACAAAGAACGAGTTCTCCTGCGAATCGTTGCCGACCAGGATGTCGGCGTCGCCATCGCCGTCGAGGTCGCCGGCCGCCACACCCATGCCGTAGAGGGAGTGCCCGGCGATGCCCGCCTGGGCGGAGATGTCGGTGAAGGTCCCGTCCCCGTCGTTGCGGTAGAGGACGTCCTCCTCGCCGGGGAACCCGCGGGGACCGCACATCACCTCGGCGCCTTTCCAGGAGCACTTTCGCGACATCATCTCGCGATCGGCGGGATCGAAGCGCAGGTAATTGGCCACGTACAGATCGAGATCGCCGTCGCGATCGATGTCCACGAAAGCCGCGCCGAGACTCCAGCGGGCATCCCCGACCCGGGCCTGGGCCGTGACGTCGCGGAAGGTCCCGTTCCCCTCGTTGCGGTAGAGGACGTTGGGTCCATAGTTGGTGATGTAGAGATCGGGGTCGCCGTCGTTGTCGTAGTCCCCCGCCGCGCAACCGCCTCCCCAGCCGCTGTCCCCCACCCCGGCCTGGCGGGTGACGTCCTTGAACTGACCCCCACCCAGGTTCTCGTAGAGGGCGTCCTTCGCCGGGTTGGCGGGTCCCATCGTCGCGAGCGTCGCCCCGTTGACCACGTACAGATCCATGTCGCCGTCGAGATCGTGATCGAGAAAGCAGGCCCCGGAGCCCGTGCTCTCGACGATGTATCTCTTCTCGGCGCCGCCCGAGACGTTCCGCAGGATCACGCCCGCTTCCGCGGCTTCGTCCACGAACGTCACGCCGGCTTCCCGGGATGGCGGGAGTGGAGAAGGCTGCGCGGCGGCTCCGGCCACGCGCCAGACCAGAAGCGCCGTCAGCAGGGCGCTTGGAAACCGCCCGATCGCCATGTCCTGATGGTGGCGGAGCGGCGGCGGTTCGTCAATGTTCGCGTATGATCCGGCCCAGGAGGTGAATATGAAAAGGCGGATTCTGTGGACCGCGATGAGCGGATTGCTGGCGCTGGGAGGACAGGTAGTGGCCCAGGAGTTGGGGGCCGGCAGAGGCGTCGATCATGTCGCCGCGCTCGTACGTCTCGAGAATTTCGACGCCGCGGCGAGCGTCTTCACGGACCAGCTCGGGTTCTCGGCCACGCCGGCCCTGTTGTCCCCTCTCGGAGCCAAGAACCGCCTGATCTGGTTCGACGATCTCACGTACCTGGAGGTCGTGGGCTTCACGGAGCTGAACGAGATCACCGCGCCGTTCCTGGCCTTTCTGGAAGACCACGAAGGCGGCAAGTACTACGGCACCGACGTGGCCGACGCCGAGCAGGCGGCCGCCTTCCTGACCGGCGCCGGCTATCCCAACGTCGGCCCGATTCCCTCGCTTCCCCTCACGATCCAATCGACCGGCGAGCTCGTCGGGCTCTCGCCTCTCTGGCGTTCGATCATTCTCACCGCCCGAGTGGCTCCCGACAATTCGGTTTTCTTCCTGGAATACGACGACGCCCAGGTGCAGCAGATGTTCGCCGATTTCCCGGTGCTGGCGCCCCAGCCGCACGCCAATACGGCGCGGAAGATCGACACTCTCTGGCTGGTGGTGTCGGATCTGGACGCGGCCATCGATTTCTACGAGGGCCTCGGCCTGGAGGTACGGTTCAAAAACAAGAAGATCCACTACCTGGGCGCCCGCGGCGCGGAGGTCCGGTACAACAACAACACCCTGGCCCTGTTGGTGCCGGACGGACCCGGCCTGGTCGCGGACTTCGCGGCGGCGCGCGGGGAAGGGATCCTGGGGGTAAGCATCCAGGTCGGCGACCTCTCCGCGGCGCTCTCCCTCGTCAACGGCAACACCGGTTTGAATCTGAGCGCCTTCAAGGATCAGGGCCGGGAGCGCTTCTTGATTCCGTCCTCGCTGACGCATGGCTTCCTGATCGAGATGGTCGAGTAGTCGCCGCCGGCGAGGCCTTATGACAACGATCAACTCGCGCATCTGTTCTCTCGCCGCGCGGAAGAGGCATCCCGGCTGACAGACGAGCCGCCTCTCCCGGTGGACGGTCGGCCAGCTCCGGCGGACGGACCGCCAGTCTTCAAAGAAGACAGGCCGAGAACGGCGGCGGCGGCGAAGATGCATGGGCGGCCCTTGTGATCGCTCCGGCTTCATCTTGCTTTCGGGTAAATCGACAGAGGACAGTTCGGCTGGCGTCTGTAGACGGGCGCGAGAGCCGTATAAGCCACCCCTGCAGGTTTGCATCCGGATGTGGGCTTATACGGCGCCCTCAGCGAAGTTGACGAAGTCCTGACAGAGGCTTATGATGAGGCTAAGTAGCTGTTGACGGGAGAGTTAGCCGACCCTTGCTGTGGCGGTTACCAGAAGGTATGAGTCGAGATCTGAACGGATAAGCTGCCAGGTATAAGGCTGGATAAACCGTCGAAGTTATGTGTTGAGGAAGAACATATGTGGCCATTCCGACGCGAGAAGATTCCGAGCGCTGATCAAGCTACGCAACGCGTCCTGTCGCTATTGACGCCGGAGGAGGTTCAATCACTCGGCGGCCTTCCTGGCGAGGCGATCTTGGGCGTTTACACCGGTTCGATGGATTCCTTGGAGTCGTTCCGGCCAAACAGGACGTTCATCGATTTTCTTCACCGCGTAATCGCGGATTTCGGTCGCCGTTCACCCGAATTGATCGAGGGTGCGCGGCAACAGAACAACGGATGGCTCTACGTGGTTGACTTGCGCACGACCGAGGGGGCGAATGGAAAAGTAGGTCCGGAAGATATCATCGGAGCGTTCGAAGTGCGTGACGGTACGTTGATTCAGGGCTCGTACAACCCCAACCCGAACTATCGCGTGCTGACAAAGGACGGGATGACGCGGCTGACACCAGCGCAACGTGCAGCGTTTATTGCTGAACTGCCCCGCGTCGGCGGCCCGGGAGGCGGCACTTAACCAGCCCATCGAGCGGACGAAACCGCAAAAAGCGCGGTTCCACCGCTCATGGGCATGGCGTTAGGCGACACAGGGTGAGCACCTCGCGACTTGGGCTCGTGCCCTTGGAGCCAGACGGCGGGCGGCTCGTCGCGTATCTCGAACGGAGGACACCATGGGACTCTTGACCTTCAGTATCAACGTCACCCTGGACGGCTGCGTCGACCACCAGGAAGGAATCGCCGACGACGAGACACACGCCTTCTTCACCCGCCTCATGGACGAGGGCGGGGCGATGCTGTGGGGCCGCGTCACCTACGAGATGATGGAGAGCTACTGGCCAGCGGTCGCCCGCGGCGACGCGGAGGCACCGCCGGCGATGCGCGAGTGGGCGGTCAAGCTGGAGGCCAAGCCGAAGTACGTGGTGTCCTCGACGCGAAAGGACTTTCCCTGGACCAATAGCCACCACATCGCCGGCGACTTGCGCACGGGCGTACAGAAGCTCAAGGACGCGACCCCGGACGGCGTGCTCCTCGGTAGCGGCAAGCTCGCGACCGAGCTGGACCGGCTGGATCTGATCGACGAGTACAAGTTACTCGTCCATCCCAGGATCGCCGGCCACGGCCCAACCCTGTACGAGAGCGGGCTGCCCAGCACGCGACGGCTCGAGTTGATCTCGGCGAAGCCGCTCCGCAGCGGCGCGGTCGCCATGCACTACCGGCGCGCGCGCTGACTCGGAGGTGGGTCATGTCGCCTAACATGCGCTGCGCTCGGACAGGCCTCGCGTTGCTCGGTCCGCCGGTGAGCGCGGGCGTTACTTCCCTACCCCCTTGCACAGAGGCTTTCGTACCTGAGCCGATATAGTCCAGACCCATGGATATCCGCGACAGCTATGACTCGGCGGCGGAGGCCTACGCCGAACATCTCGCGACCGAGCTGGACCACAAGCCGCTCGACCGGCATCTGCTCAACCGGTTCGCGGAGGAGGCGCGCGGCAGCGGCCTTGTGGCCGACCTCGGATGCGGGCCCGGACATGTCGCCCGCTATCTTCAGGAGCGGGGCGTCACCGTCGTCGGTATCGATCTCTCGCCGGGGATGATCAGAGTGGCCGCGGGCCTTCACCCTGGTGTCGAGCTCCGCGTCGGGGACATGACGCGGCTCGACTTCCCCGACGCGAGTCTCGGGGGCGTCGTGGCGTTCTATTCCATCGTGCACTTCGGTCCCGACGAGCGCGGGGCGGTTTTCCAGGAGATCCGCCGGGTCCTGAAGCCCGGAGGCCTGGCGCTGATCGCGTTCCACATAGGAGACCAGGTGGTCCATGTCGACGAGCTCTACGGCTCGCCCGTCTCCCTGGATTTCCGTTTCCACGTCCCCAGCGTCGTCACCGAGGCGTTGCGGGGCGTGCGGCTCGCCGTCATCGAGCACGTCGAGCGGGAGCCCTATCCAGAGATGGAGTATCCAAGCCGCCGCTGCTACCTCCTCGCACGGGCTGCTTGACCCGGGCACTGGATCTTCGGAATCCCTCCTCGCGCCGGATTCCCCCCGCCTCTCCCCGGTTACCAGATCGCTCCCGCCGCGGGGCAGGCGTATAGAATGGAGCGCGGACAGGGCTTTACGAGGGGGACAGGATGAAAACCAGTCCAGGAGCGCCCAAGGACATCGACGAGTACATCGCTGGCTTCCCGAAGGACGTTCAAGAGCTTCTGGAGAAGGTCAGGAAAACGATCAGGGAAGCCGCGCCGGAGGCGGAGGAAGCCATCAAGTATCAGATTCCTACCTTCGTCCTGAAGGGAAATCTGGTCCATTTCGCCGCGTTCAAGAATCACATCGGGTTCTATCCCGCGCCGCAGGGGATGGAGGAGTTCAAGGAGGAGCTGGCCCCTTATGAAGCGGGAAAGGGCACAGCAAGATTTCCCCTGGATCAGCCCATCCCCTACGACTTGATCAGCAAGATCGTGAAGCACAGAGTCCAGATGAATCTGGAGAAGGCGGCAGCGAAGAAGAGATAGAAAAACTTCTCGGAGGCACGGACATGCCCCGCTACGAGTTCCTCCTCGACACCTACGACACCGAGCGCTTGAAGACCTTGTCTGTCTGGTCGCAGTTCCGGGACGAGGATCTGTCTTTCCGTCCGGAGCCCCTGGCGCGGACTCCTCTGGAACAGATGGTCCACCAGTGCGTCAGCGAGGATGTCTGGATGAAGGGCATGCTGGGGATCGATCTCGGGGAGCCGCCGCTGCCGAGCGGCCGGATTAGCTCTGCTTTGTCAGATTCGGTGCAGCCGCCCGAGCCCTCACCCGAAGGGTTCCGCATGCCGCTACGCGGCACCGCAAGAGGGATGAAAACAGGAGGATCAACAAGCAGGGCTGTCTGGACCGTGCCTTCAGGCACATCCGTGGGTAGCCCCAGGTTTCAACCTGGGGGCGGGAGCGGCGGCTCAGCTCTGCGTCCCGCGATGCCCTCCCGGCAAGGCCCGGCCTCCCCGCCCCAGGTTGAAACCGTGGGGCTACCCGCGGGTGTCCCTCAAGGGACGGCTAAGAGGAGTCATTTTCAGAACAGGAGGGAGGATGGGAGAGGGTCGGGGTGAGGGCTCGGGCGGGTGGCTGCGCCATCCGCCGGGTCATCTGCTAAGCTTCCCTTCTGTCAATCGCCTCCAGGAGGATCCATGATTCGCAACCGTTCCACTGTCGTTTTCGCTTACCTCTGGGCCGTCCTCGGCTTCACTTCGCTGCTGTCCGCGTCTTCGCTGCAGCCGCCGGTCGCGAAGAAGGTCCCGCACACCACGCAGATCCACGGCGAGACGCTCGCCGACGAGTACTACTGGCTACGCAACAAGGGCACGCCGGAGGTGGAGGCGTATCTCAACGCCGAGCTGGCCTACGCGAAAGACTTCATGAAGCCGACGGAGGCGCTGCAGCAGAAGCTCTACGACGAGATGCTGGGGCGTATCCAACAGACGGACATCGACGTGCCGTACCTGGAGCGCGGCTACTACTACTACACGCGGACGGAAGAGGGAAAGCAGTACCAGATCTATTGCCGGAAGAAGGGCTCGCTGGAAGCGCCGGAGGAGGTGATCCTCGACGTCAACCAGCTCGCGGAGGGAAAGCAATACATGTCCGTGGGCCGGCGCGCCGTGAGCCCGGACGGCAACCTCCTCGCCTACCACTCCGACGAGACCGGCTTCCGGCAGTTCACTCTGCACGTCAAGGACCTCCGCACGGGCAAGCTCGGGCCGGAAGCGATTCCCCGCGTGACGAGCTTCGAATGGGCGGAGGATGGCAAGACCCTGCTCTACGCCGTCGAGCATCCGCAGACGAAGCGCTCCTACCAGGTCTTCCGCCACGTTCTCGGGGAGGCCAAGGACGACCTGCTGTATGAGGAGAAGGACGAGCGCTTCGACGTCTATGTGAACAAGTCGCGGGACCGCCAGGTGCTGTTCATCCAGTCCGGCAGCCATACGACGTCCGAGGTGCGCTATCTCCCCGCCGACCGTCCGACGGCGGAGCCGAAGCTCATCGCCGCCCGCGAGCAGGATCACCAGTACGACGTGGACCATCGCCCGGGCGAATTCTGGATCCGCACCAACGACAAGGGCCGCAACTTCCGGCTGGTGGTGGCGGATGAAAAAGATCCGTCGCGGGCCAGGTGGCGCGAGGTCGTGCCGCATCGGGACAACGTGATGCTGGAGGGCGCGGACCTGTTCCAGAGCTTCTACGCCGTGTTCGAGCGCGAGGCCGGCGTTCCGCAGGTGCGCGTGACGGAGCTGCCGAGCGGCAAGACGCACCGCATCGATTTCCCGGAGCCGGCCTACATCGTGTTTCCGAACGCCAACCGCGAGTTCGACGCCAAGCTCTACCGCCTCTCGTACCAGTCCCCGGTCGTGCCGCAGTCCGTCTACGACTACGACCCGGTCCGCCGCGAGCGGAAGCTGCTGAAGCAGGTGGCGGTGCTCGGCGGTTTCGATCCTTCGCGCTATCGCGTCGAGATCACCCAGGCCCCCGCGCCCGACGGCGTACAGGTGCCGATGTGGATGCTCTACCGGAAGGATCTCCAGCGGGACGGCAAGAACCCCGTCCTGCTCTCCGCCTACGGCTCGTACGGCTCGGCGAGCGGCGCCAGCTTCAACCCGAACATCCTCAGTCTGGTCGACCGCGGGGTGATCTTCTCCACGGCGTACATCCGCGGCGGCGGCGAGCTCGGCAAGAAGTGGCACGACGACGGACGGATGCTGAAGAAGAAGAACACCTTCACCGATTTCATCGCCGCCGCCGAGCATCTCATCGCCTCGAAATACACCAGCAAGGACCGGCTGGCCATCACCGGCGGCAGCGCGGGCGGCCTGCTGATGGGGGCGGTGACCAACATGCGTCCCGATCTCTTCAAGGTGGTGGTCTCGCACGTGCCGTTCGTGGACGTGATCAACACCATGCTGGACCCGAGCTTGCCGCTCACGGTCGGCGAGTTCGAGGAGTGGGGGAATCCCAAGATCGAGGCCGAATACCGCTACATGAAGAGCTACAGCCCCTACGACAACCTGGCGGCCAAGGCCTATCCCACCCTCCTGGTCAAGAGCAGCTACAACGACTCGCAGGTGATGTATTGGGAGCCCGCGAAGTATGTGGCCAGGATGCGGACCTTGAAAAAGGATTCCAATCCGCTCGTCTTCCACATCAACATGGATCCGGCGGGGCACGGCGGCAGGAGCGGCCGTTACAACCGCCTGCGCGAGACGGCCTTCGACTACGCGTTCGTGCTCTGGCAGCTCGGAGTGGAGAAGGTGCAGTGAGACCGGGACACGACGAGGCCGCGCCGTACTACTTCCGATACATCGATCGGATTCGGAGCGACGACGTCCTCGGCGTGCTCGAAGCCCAGTTGGAGGAAATCCCGGCGCTGCTGCGGGACGTCACGGAGGAGAAGTCCCTCTACCGCTACGCGCCGGAAAAGTGGAGCTTCCGCCAGGTGCTCAACCACGTCAGCGACACCGAGCGGTTGTTCCTGTTCCGTGCCTTCTGGTTCGCCCGCGGCTTCGACAGCCCGCTGCCGAGCTTCGATGAAAAGGTGAGCGCCGCCGGGGCGCGCGCCGACGAGGTCTCCTGGGCCCGTCACCTCGAGGAATTCCGCGGCGCGCGGCTGGCGACCGTGACGTTCTTCCGCAACCTGCCGGCCGAGGCCTGGATGCGGAGCGGCGTGGCCAGCGATCTTCCCTTCACCGTCAGGGCCCTGGCCTATCTGGCGGCCGGCCACGCCGCGCACCACATGGCGATCCTCCAGGAGCGGTATCTGTAGCTCCTAGGGCGCGACGACGACGACGTCGCCGTCCCACTTCAGCGGCTCGAGGAAGGCGTACGAGAACAGCGGGTAGACGCGGCAGCTTCTCTCTTCGCTATTCCCCAGGAGATTGACGGAGGGGATGCCCACGTCGTCCTTCAGCTCCGCGTCCGTGGCCCACCAGCGCAGGTACGCCCCGTCGTCGTCCTTCCGCTCCGCGTCCGACGGGATCCAGCCGCCTTCGGGGGGCTTGCAGAACGACCAGATGATCCGGTCGGGCTCCCGCGAGTTGTCCCCGTTGTCCTCGACCACGAGCTGCACCCAGCGGCCGATGTAGGTCTTGTGGCTGGAGTCCCGGACGATCCCGCTCATCAGCGCCCGGTTCTTTTCGATCGTCAGGACGTCGAATTCCGCCTTCAGGTAGAGCTCTCCGAACGGCTCGCCCGCGCGGGGGTCTTCGGGATCGTCGACATCCGCGATGGGAGCCGGGTCGAGGAACGTCATCTGGCCGCTGGTGAAGCCTCGCGAGTCCGTGCTGGCGGCGAACTCCACGGACTTGATCAGGTCGTCTTCGAAGACCCAGCGGTAGGTGCCGCTCGCCGAGGGACCGGCGGTCTGCGCGGCGGCCTGGGGGGACGCCATGAGGCTCAGCAGAAACATCGCCGAGAGAACCGTGAAGCCTACTTTTTTCATCGGGGAAACTCCTTGGGGTCAAGAAATTGGAGTCAAGGTGTATTTATAGATACTTCCTCATAAAAGTCAATGCCCGGGCCTGGAGCCCCGGGCAGGATCTTGGGCGACGCGGCGGCCCCGGTCGTTACACCCCGGGCGGACCTCCGGTATATTTGCATCCGAAACCCAACTCGGTCTTGCTGAAGGAGGACGGCATGGGGACGCGTCCGGAGAGGATCGGACCCTATCGCATCGACGCCCGTCTCGGGAGCGGTGGTATGGGAGAGGTCTACCGCGCCCGGGATGAGCGTCTCGACCGCTGGGTGGCGATCAAGGTGATCCGTCCCGAGGGGGCGGAGAGCGCGGTCACCCGCGAGCGCTTCCGGCGCGAGGCGCGGGCCGCCGCGGCCCTCTCCCATGCCGCCGTCGTCCAGATCTTCGACATCCTCGAATGGGAGGGGGGCGACGCCATCGTCATGGAGCTGGTGGCGGGCGAGAGCCTGGCGGCGCGGATCGCCCGCGGTCCGGTGCCTCTCGCCGAGGCCCTCCGCATCGGCCGCGACGTGGCTTCGGGTCTGGCCGCCGCGCACGCCCTCGGCATCCTCCACCGCGACCTCAAGCCCGAGAACGTGATGATCAGCCCGGAGGGCTCGGCCAAGATCCTCGATTTCGGGCTCGCCAAGCGGCTCGGCGCCGACGCCTCGATCACCGGGGACGACCGGGTGCTCGGCACCTTCCGCTGCATGTCCCCGGAGCAGGTCCGCAATCTGCCGCTTGACCACCGTTCCGATCTCTTCTCCCTGGGCACGCTTCTGTACGAGACTTTGAGCGGCCGGTCGCCCTTCGAGGGGAGCTCGGTCCTGGAGACCCTCGACCGGATCTGCAACCACCGCCAGACGCCGCTCCGGCAGGTCGCCCCCGCCGTTCCGGTGGAGCTTTCGGACCTGGTGGACGACCTCCTGCAGAAGGAGCCCATGCGCCGGCCCCGGAGCGCGCGCGAGGTGGGCCACCGCCTGGAGGCCCTGGCGAGCGGGGCTCCGCCGTCCAGGATCGACGAGGACACCTGGGGCGGGGAGCGGCCGGTTGTGATCTCTTCGACGCCCTCGTGGAGCTACTCCGTGGGCCGGCCGAAGCTGCGGAGCGCTCTTGTGCTCACGCTGCTGGCCTGCCTCGCGGCCCTTCTATTCCTCTGGCGCGGCGAGACGCCGGTTCCCGAGCCGCCCCAAAAGCAGGCGGCGCCGCCGGCTCCGGAGCCCATCTACGTCGCGGTGCCGAAGCCGGACGTGAGCGGGGGCCTCGGCAAAGAGGACGTCCAGATGATGTCCCTCAGCGTGCGGGAAAGCCTTCTCCAGGGCCTTCTCTCCTTGGAAGGATTGAGACCGCTGGCGGCCGAGGAGGTGGACGGGGTCGAGGGTTCCCTCCGCGAGCTGGCCCGCGCGACGGCCGCCGACGAAATCCTGACGGCGCGGCTGGACTGCCCGGGAGAGACCTGTCAGATCTCGCTGAGCCGGGTCGCGGGAGAGGACGGCCGGCTGCTCTGGACGCGGACGTTCAGCACGGCGGCCGACCGGCGCCAACCCCTGGCGGAGGCCCTCCGGGGATACCTGCGGATCGCCTATGGCCGAAAGCCGCGCGCGGGTTCGTCCGGACTGGAGGCGCGTCCCCAGGACTACGCCGAATATCTCCGCCTCCGCCGCATCTACGACGTGGAGAGGGAAGAGCTTGCCCCTGAGGAGCTTCTGGCGCGGCTTGCCGCTTTGCGCGAGACCTCGCCCCGGTTCCTGGAGGCCTACCTTTTCGCGGCCGAGATCCTTGAACAGCGGTATGCGGAGGGGAGGAATCCCGAGGACGCCGAGCGGATCTCCCTCCTGTTGCGCCAGGCGCGCGGCCTGGATCCCGGAGATCCGCGCGCGCTGTTCCTGGAAGCCGGCCTCGCTTTGCGCTCCGGCCGTCTCGACCGGATGGCGGAGGTGCTCCAGGACCTGGAAGAGCTCCTGCCGGGCGACCCCCGCGTCCTGGTCTTCCAAGGCATCCTCCTCGCCAGGAAGGGACGTTCCGAAGAGGCGGTCGAGCTGCTGGAGACCGCGGCCCGGCGCCAGCCCTCCTCCTGGGGACTTTTCCAGGTCGCGAGCGAGGAGTACCGCCTCGGCCGGTTCGACAGGGCGCGGGCCCATCTGACCCGCCTGCTCGAACGGCAGCCGGGGCACTACGACGCCATGTCCCTGCTGGCCCAGACCGAGCTGCTGTACGGCAGCGTCGAGCGGGCCGCCGGTCTCTATCGCGAGCTGGTCCGCCGCTCCGAGGGGACGGCCGAGCTGTCGAACCTCGGCTTCGCGTACCTGCTCCTGAGACGGTATCCCGAAGCGGAGCAGGTTTTCCGGCAGGCCCTGGAAAGGGAACCCGGGAGCCCGGCCGTCCAACTCAACCTCGCCGACGCGCTCAAGCTGCAAGGAAAAGAGGCGGCGGCCGGAACGGGCTACCGCCGGGTCCTGGCCCTGACCGAGCGGGCCGCCGCCGACAGCCAGATGCTCTCGACGCGGGCGCAGGCCCTGGCGCACCTGGGGCAAGGGGCGGCGGCCGTCGGAGCGGTCCAGGAGCTGCTGCGGATCGCGCCGGAGAATCCCCAGGTGGCCTACGAGATCTCCATCGTTTATCTGATCATTGGGGACCGTACCGCCGCCCTGTTCAACGCCACGCGGGCTCTGAAGCAGGGGGTCGATCCACGGTACTTCGATTTCCCATGGTTCGCCCCCCTGCATTCAGATCCAGGCTTCCGTGGCCTCCTCGGCCGCCGGAGCTCTGGCGCGTCTTCCTAATATTCAGTAGTAGGAGGATTCGATCCGACGGTCTTGTCGATGATGACCGGATCGGGGGAGTAGACGGTGCACGTCTCGCCTCCGATAGGGATCTTCACCCCGAAGATCACGCCGAACCCTGTACCCGGAGTGAAATCCTTGGAAATCAGGATCTCCGTGTCGGAGATCCTCTGCACCGTAGGGCCTGAAGCGAGGGTGAACACGGCGGGTGGGTGCGCGAACACCACTTCCGGATCATCCGAGGTGAGGTGTACCCGGATGTGGCGGACGGCGTTGTTGTTGGTGAGGCTGTCGTTGCTGACCCGAGGAACGAACAGTCCCTTTTCAACTTTGATGGTGCCCGGGAGGCGGAGATTGACGTCTAGCGCGTCGTGCTGCCTGAGCGTGAAGTCGCCCGTGCTCCGTTCGTAATGCAGTAGGAGATCCTGCTCTTCAGAGGACTGCTCCCGGGTCACGAAGAAAGGCGGTGCTTGGATTCCCACGACGGTATCGCTGTCTTGGGGGAGCCGAGCGAACAACAGGAATCCGAGCACGCCCCTCCTGGAGGGGAGTTGGGGGACGTCGATCGCGATCTGATTCTGGTTGGAGGGGAACTGGTTGGAGGGGAGCAGGATTGAGCCACTCGTTTTAAACGGCAGAGGGCCTAAAGCCTCTTCAGAGGCAGACATGAAGGCGATGCCTGGCTCCGCGTGGATGATGATCGTTCCGGGGGCAGCGAGGGCAATCTGAAACGCTCCCGTGCCGTCCTGGGTGATTGAATCGCTCGGCGAGCTCAAGGTGAACATGCCGGTATCTCGATGGAACGTAAGGGTTCTCTCGACAACTTCGGTGTCTTGCGACATAGAGATTTTCTCCTTCCCCTTGATAGGGCGTTTGGTGTTCGATCCATCCCGCGGGTGTGCAGCCCCCTTGTGCAACCTTTCTGCCATGTTGATCAAAAATAGATTCAGGAGCGGGCCTCGCCCTCCGCTCCCCGGTTTTGCGGATCGTCTGACGCGTCCGCGACACGTCATTGACGCGTCCGTTCCGAGTTAGAATCTCTTCCGTGCCGAACGACAGCGAAGGCCTGCGGCACCTGCTGCAGGCCGATACTAGAACGGACAGCGAGAGCGGTCCCCTGGGCGGCTCCTTCCTGGTCCCGGGCCTGACGGTCCTCCACCATCCTGATGCCGGGCGGGTCGGGGAGCGTGTGGCGCTCACCAGTCTCGCGGCGGGGCGGGAGATGCTGCTCTCCCGGAGCGAGCCGGCCTTCTCCCAACCCGGCAAGAGTCGTTTACGACCCTTGGCCGATCCCCACCTGAGCCGCCGGCCTATCCGCCTGGTCCCGGGTAGCCAGCCGGGCGGAGTCCGCCTGCTCTGCGGCGATACCCGCACCGCCGTGTGGATCCACGGCGAGGCGGTCGCCGGAGAGCGGGACCTGTCGGCGGACGAAGTGGAGCGAGGGGCGGTCCTCCTGCTGGCCAACTGGGTGGTCGTCCTCCTGTCCCTCGTCGATTCCGTCACTTCGGGCCTGCCGTCGTTTGGGCTGGCGGGAGAGAGCGCCCCGATGTTTCACCTGCGGCGGGAGATCCGCCGGGTGGCGGGCCTGGACGTCCCGGTCCTCCTCCGGGGGGAGACGGGGACCGGTAAGGAACTGGTCGCCCGAGCGCTTCATGACGCAGGTCTCCGGCGCGGCCGTCCCTACCTGGCGGTCAACATGGCGGCGGTGCCGCCCACCCTGGCGGCGGCCGAGCTGTTTGGGGCCGCTCGGGGCGCGTACACCGGCGCGGACCGCAAGCGCGACGGCTACTTCCTGCGCGCCGACGGCGGCACCCTGTTCCTGGACGAGGTGGGGGAGACCCCTTCGGAGGTCCAGGCCCTGCTCCTGCGCTCCCTGGAGACCCGGGAGATCCAGCCCGTGGGAGGCGACGATGTCCGGCGAGTCGACGTCCGCCTGATCGCGGCGACCGACGCCGACCTCGAAAACGCGATCGGCGCCGGCACGTTCCGGGCGTCCCTGCTGCACCGTCTCGCGGGCTATGAGATCCACATCCCGCCCCTGCGTCACCGCCGGGACGACTTCGGCCGGCTTTTCTACTTCTTCCTCCGCCAGGAGCTGGAGGAGCTGGGGGAGGCGTACCGCCTGGAGACGCCGCCCGAGGGCCGCTCCTGGATCCCCGCTCCCCTGGTGGCCCGGCTCGCCTTGTTCGATTGGCCGGGCAACGTCCGCCAGCTCCGCAACCTCGTCCGCCAGATCGTCATCGCCGGGCGGGACGCGGGCGAGACGGGCATGTGGGTCCAGGTGGAGCGCCTCTTCCAGGAGTCGGCCCGGGCCGCGGCGCCTCCGGATGACGTCCGGACGAAGCCGGTCGAGCTCTCTCCACCTCCAGAGGAGGAGCCTCGGAGGTCCTACCGCGACCCTGAGGAGGTCACCGAGGACGAGCTGCTCCAGGCTTTGCGGGCCAGCCGCTGGCGCATCCAGCGGGCCGCCGAGGCGCTCGGGATCTCTCGCGGCTCTCTGTACGATAAAATTGAAAAGAGCCCGAGAATCAGAAAGGCGGCGGACCTCTCTCGCGAGGAGATCCTGGAATGCCGGGAGCGGTGCGGCGGGGACCTCGACGCCATGGTCGAGGTTCTCGAAGTCTCCAAGCGGGGGCTCCAGCGACGGATGACTCAACTCGGTCTGGGCTGAGGAGGCTCCATGGGGGCACGGTCTCAAACGGTCGGACCCTACACTCTCGAAAAGCGGCTCGGGGCGGGGGGAATGGGCGAGGTCTATCAAGCCTACGACCGGCGTCTGGACCGCTGGGTGGCCATCAAGCTCATCCGCCCTGAATACACGGAGAACGCGACAGCCCGCGAGCGCTTCCGCCGCGAAGCCCGCGCCGCGGCCCGCCTCTCTCATCCCGCGATCGTCCAGATCTACGACATCGTCGAAAGCGAGGAGAGCGACGCCATCGTCCTGGAACTGGTCGAAGGCGAGCCCCTGTCCCGCAGGATCGCCCATGGTCCGCTGCCTGTCGAAGAGGCTGTCCGCCTCGGCCGCCAGACCGCCGAAGGCCTGGCCGCCGCCCACGCCCGCGGGATCATCCATCGGGATCTGAAGGCCGAGAACGTGATGGTGACCCTGGACGGGCACGCCAAAATCCTCGATTTCGGGCTCGCCAAGAGATTGGAAGGTGAGGCCTCCTTGACCGAGGACCACAGGGTGGTTGGCACGTTCCGGTCCATGTCGCCGGAGCAGGCCTTGGGATTGCCGCTCGATCACCGGTCGGATCTGTTCTCTTTGGGAGTTCTCCTGTATGAGATGTTGAGCGGGCGGTCGCCTTTCCAGGGTGGATCGACGTTGGAGACGCTGACACGGATCTGCCAGCACCAGCAGGCGCCGTTGCGGGAGCTCGATCCGGCGATTCCCGAACCGCTCTCGAGCCTGGTGGATCACCTGTTGGCGAAGGACCCGGTTCTACGACCGGGCAGCGCCTTGGAGATCTCGGCGGTCCTGGACAACCTGACCGGCCAGCGGACCGTTTCCTTCCAGGATGTTCAGGACACGTTGCTCGACGGCCCGCTGGTCGCTCCCGGCCGGAATCCCCAAGCCGTCGAGCCGCCGGCCTCCTCCGGGGGACCCGTCCCTCAGGCCGCGAGGCCGAGCAGGAAGCTGCGCTGGGCGCTGCCGGTTCTGGGCGCGGTCGTCCTGATGCTGGCTGTCGTTTTCCGTTCGCGTCTGATGCCGGCCGGTGAGCCGCTGTACGTCGTCGTGCCGAAGCCCGTCGTCGTCTCCGCGAGCGAGCCGAGCCGAGCCGATCTGCTCGCTGCCAGCTTGCGCCTGTCGCTGCTGCGGGGCCTGCTGGACCTCGAGGGCGTCTCGACCCTGCCTCCGGAACAGGTCGACGAAGCCTCCGGTCCGCCGATGGCGGTGGCGCGCGCCATGGCGGCCCAGGAGGTGATCAGCTCGCGCCTGAGCTGCAACGCCGCGACCTGCCGGATCTCCCTCAACCGGATCCGCGGCCAGGACGGCTCCCTACTCTGGACCGAGAGCTTCGAGGTCCCGGTCGATCAGCCCTATCTGCTGGCGGACGCGGTGGGTGGGCAGATCCAGCGTTGCTACGGCGACTATCGCCGGAAGTCGAGGGCCCGCCCGCTGGAGGTTCGAAGGGAGGACTACACGGAGTATCTTCGCCTCCGGCGTGAGTTCGACTCCAAGAAGCAGGGCCTGCCGGTCGACGAGCTCCTGGACCGGGTGACCCGGCTCCGCGGCAGCTCACCACATTTTCTCGAAGCCTATGTCTTCGAGTCCGACATCTTGCGGTATCGCTTCGTCGCGGGGCGCGACTCCGGCGATCTGGAACGGGCCTTCGCCATTCTCGACCAGGCCCGCGCTCTCGACGCATCCGACCCGCGTCCGCTGCTCGCGCTTTTCGAGACGGCCCTGGTCAGCGAGCGGCTCGACCGGGCTGAAGAAGCCCTCCGCGATCTGGAGCGCCTGCAGCCTGGCGAGCCCGAAGTCTCCATCCAGCGGGCTCGCCTGACGGAACGAAAGGGGGACCCCGAGCGGGCTCTGGCTCTGTTCCGTGAAGCCGCCCAGCGGCACCCCTCGTGGAAGAATCTGATCCGTCTGGCCGATATGGAGTACAGGCTGGGTGAGAGCGCCGCGGCGCGCCAGCACCTTATAGAGCTGCTCCAACGATTGCCTGATTATTATCAAGCCCTGTCCTTGCTGGCTCAAATCGAATTGCTGAGCGGCAGAGCGGAGCGCGCCGCGGAGATCTACGAAGGCCTGGTCCGGCGCTCACCCCAGATGCCCGAGCTCACCAATCTGGGGCTCGCCTATATGGTGCTGAGGCGTTACCCGGAGGCGCAGGGCGCCTTCATGCGCGTGCTCGAGCTCGACCCTGACAATCCGTTGCTAGTTCTCAATATGGCCGATGTAGGCTCGCTCTCTGGAGACCGGAGTCGAGCGGAATCTCTATACCTGAAGCTGCTGGACCTGACCGAGCGCGATCCTGCCGCTGGCAACTGGCAGATACGATCCATCCGTGCGCAAGCGCTCGCCCACCTGGGCCGCCGTAGAGAAGCCGCCGAAGCGGCTCAGAAGGTGGTGGCGCTGGCGCCGGGAAACGCGCAAGCCGCCTATGAGGTCTCGCTCGTGTACACCTTGATAGGGGACCAGGCTTCGGCGCTTGCCAGCGCCGTACAGGCGCTGGAGCAAGGGGTCGAGCCGGTATGGTTCAGTTTCCCCTGGTTCGACGCCCTGCGAGCCTCCTCCGAATTCAAGGACGCTGCTCGCAGGGCTGAAAAAGGGTGATCCCGGGCCGCTCAAGTGATCGGAGTGTTCACGATGGTCGGATCGGGGGACCAGATCGTTGTCGGGGTGCCTCCGGTGGGGGTGTAAGCGACGCCAATGTAAAACTGAAAGCTTATATTGTTGCCTCCCTGCGCTATGGTGTTCAGATCGCTGATGAGGAATTTTAAGTTGCTGCTGCGCAGTGCGCAAGCTACATATTCAGGTAGGTCATCCTGCACGGAGCCGTTGACGATCCACTGGATCGGCGGGTTGTTGAAAACGGCGGTCCCTGGAAGGGAAGAGGAAGGATCGAGCTTGAATTCAATGATATTGCAATTTTGATCCGCGTTGATGGTGGTGACCTCGGGGGTTACAGTAGTGCCATTGAAATATACCTTGTAGTGGTGTGTGTCCGTGCTCAAAACCCTTTCCATATGTACATGTTTCGGATCCTCTGCCTGAGTAGTCTTTTCGTTCACGCCGGTTTCTCCCTGGTGGCCCTCTTGATGGAAATATCGAAGAGGGGGTTTGCGTGGATGGTCAAGGCAAATCTCATGCCCGGGTAATGAGATCTCGGCCGCCCGGCCGGGCGATGACGATATAGGCGACGACATAGGCGGCGACATAGTTCGACGTCGGGAGTCACTCTCCGACATTCTTTTGTCCGGATCTGTTCGTTGTGCCCGCGGCGAAAGCGCGTGGCATATGCGTTGCACTTGCCGGCCTGTAAAGGAGGGCGCAAAGATGAATAGTGAATCAACAGAGAGCCAGACAAAAGGTGGCAAGCAGCGGCGTTGGCGGGTCGGCAGAGTAAAGAACGACGCAAAGGTCAGCGGCGATGCGCAGGCACTGGTGTCGACGAGCAACTGGAACGTCTACCCGAGCCCTGACAATCCGACAAGCTTTACCGCAACTGTGACATCCCTGGGCGACTGGGCGATCAGTAATGTCAGCGTTAATTTCTATCAGTATGGCACCAGTACGACGCTGGTGCAGTGCACGATAGAACCCGATCCCGCGGCTACCATCGTTACCATGAGCTCTTCGACGAGCTTGTTTGAGCCCGATGGCAGCGCGGTGACTGTCAGGTCCATTATTTCGGGCATGGTCGATCAGCCAGGCGGAACCCCGTTCAGCTATGCCAACAATTTCTATCTCTACCAAGATGATTCGGCCGCCGACATGAAGGACTAGGAGCTCCTCCGCGGCGACCTTGGGGGGCCGGGGCTCTGAGGCTTCCAGCGAGCCGCAGGTTGCCCCGGCCCGGCGAGATCGAGAAACGCCAAGGAAGGATGATCATGCCAAGAGAGAAAGAGATGAAGAACGCAGGGGAGCGGCAAGATCGGGTGCCCGACGCCCAGGGCGCTTTGCAGAGCGTCTACAGCGGTAGCATGGTGGACATCCTGCAAGAGCTTCGCTCGACGCTGCTGATCTCCGCCTACCAGAGTGGATACCTGATCGCCGTCCGGATAGAGGAGGGTCGTCTCAACACCCATTTCCGGCTTTTCCAGGTTCCCATGGGCCTGGCCGTGGGGGCTCGAGATCTGGCGATCGGGACCCGCGGCCATGTCTGGACCTACCGTGACCATCCGGAAGCGGGAGCCAAGGTCTCCCCTCCCGGCAACCACGATGGCTGCTTCCTCCCGAAGACCTGTCATGTGACGGGCAACATCAGCATCCATGAGATGGCTTTCGCCGGCGGCGAGTTGTGGGTCGTCAATACTCGCTTCTCCTGTCTGGCGACCCTCGATTCCCTGCATAGCTTCGTTCCGCGTTGGCATCCGCCCTTCATCTCCCGGCTCAGCTCTGAGGACCGTTGCCACCTGAATGGAATCGCCGTCGCCGGCGAACAGGTCCGCTATGCCACGGCTTTCGGCGCTACGGATACCCCGCAGGGCTGGCGTGACCGCAAGGCGAGCGGCGGCATCCTGATCGACGTGGCCTCTGGCGAGATCGTCGCCGAGGGCCTCTCGATGCCCCATTCACCGCGATGGTACGACGACCGCCTATGGGTGCTCGAGTCGGGCAAGGGCCGGGTGGCGACCGTCGATCTTGACAATGGCCAGGTCGAAACCGTCGCCGACCTCCCCGGCTTCACCCGCGGCCTTGCCTTTGCCGGCCCCTACGCGTTTGTCGGCCTTTCCCAGGTGCGGGAGAGCAACATGTTCGGGGGGATCCCCCTGACCGAGCGGGTTGCGGAGAGACTCTGCGGAGTCTGGGTCCTGGATATCCGGACAGGAAGAACGGTCGGTTGTCTTCGTTTCGAGGGGATCGTCCAGGAGATTTTCGATCTCCAGTTCTTGTACGGCAAGAGCTTTCCAGAGATCGCGGCCCTGGATACCGATCTTGTCGCCGACAGCTTCATCGTGCCGGTCGAAGCCATGAAACAGTTTCATCGCCGGAGAGAAGCGCCGCCGCTTCAGCACGAGGAATTGACGCAACCTCCGGAGAGACGAGCCATCTTCTGGAGACGACGGCCCGTCTCCGCGGAGATTGGGACGATGTCCAGGGATGCCGAGGCGCCGTCTGCGGACATCGCGGCGATGTGAGGAGAAATCGCTCTGTCTCCCGGGAAGTCAGGACGCCGTCTGGCGGCGGCGAAGCGCCGTCTGCAGAGATCGCGGCGTCGTCCCGAGACGGCGCGCTGTCTCCGCAGACGGCGGGCCGTCGTCCACGGAAGTTGTGGTGACGTCCGGAGACGTTGCTCTGTCGCCAGCGACGGCGGAGCGATGTCGCCGGACATCGGGACGCCATCCGCGGAAGTCATGGCGATGTCTGGAGACGTTGCTCTGTCTCCAGAGACGGCGGGGCAATCTCTCGGGACGTCGGCACGCCGTCCGCGGAAGTCGTGCCGGCTTCCAGGGAAGTTGCGCCGCCGCCCGCGGACATCGCCCCATCTCCGCGGACATCGCGCCGCCGTCCGCGGAAGTTGCAACAACAGGAGGAGAGGTTGCATCGACGTCCGTGGAGACAGCCCGCCGTCCGGCGACGTTGCGACACTTTCCGGGGGCGGGATAGAGTAGCGGCCGAGCCTGGAGCCCGTCGCATGCTGATTCGCCGTGCTGTGGAAAGCGAGTCCAACACCCTGTCGGCCCTCGCCAGGGCGGCGAAGGCATTTTGGCCGTACACCGCTGCGCAGCTCGCGGCCTGGCGCGACGACCTCCAGATTTCGGCGGCGCTCATCGCGTCGTCGCCGACCTACGTCGCCGAGCTGGAAGGGGAGATCGGCGGCTTCTACTCGTTGATCCAGGAGAGCCGGACGTGGAACCTGGAGCATCTCTGGGTCGCGCCGGATCGGATGAGGCGTGGGATCGGCCGCGCTCTCCTTGCGCATGCGATGGAGGTGGCCGCCCAGGGCGGCGCGGCGAGCCTCGCCATCGATGCGGACCCCTACGCGGAACCGTTCTACCTTGCGTGCGGCGCCCGGCGCGTCGGAGCGATCCCGGCGCCCATCGAGGGGCAGCCCGGCCGCGAGAGGCCTCAGTTGCTGTTGGCGACCCGGGAATCCTGATCGTGGGCGGCCTGGACGGTCGGATATAGTCTCCGCGAGATGAAGACTCCCCCCTCCAAGAGCGCCTACGCCGCCGCCGGCGTCGACATCGACGCCCAGGAAGCGGGCCTCGCCCGCGTCAAGAAGCTGGCGAAGTCCACGTTCACTCCGGGGGTCCTGACCGAGATCGGCAGCTTCGGCGGCCTGTTCCGGCCCGACCTCCAGGGGATGGCGGAGCCCGTCCTGGTGGCCTCGGCCGACGGCGTCGGGACCAAGCTCGTGGTGGCCCGCATGGCCGGCGACTACTCCTCCGTAGGCCGCGACCTGGTCAACCACTGCGTCAACGACATCCTGGTGCAGGGGGCCGAGCCGCTCTTCTTCATGGACTACCTGGGCGCGGGCGTGCTGGAGCCTGCGAAGATGGTCGAGCTGGTCTCCGGCGTGGCCGACGGCTGCCGGGAGAACGGCTGCGCCCTGCTGGGCGGCGAGACCGCCGAGATGCCCGGCTTCTACCAGCCGGGCGACTACGAGCTCGTGGGCTTCATCGTCGGCATCGTGGACCGGCCCAAGGTGCTGGACGGCTCCCGCGTCGCCGCCGGCGACGTCCTGGTGGGGCTGCCGTCCTCAGGACTCCACACCAACGGCTACTCCCTCGCCCGCAAGGTGGTCTTCGAGAAGGCCGGCCTCAAGATCGGCGACAAGGCGCCCTGGAACCAGAAAAGGAAGGTGGGGGAGGAACTGCTGGAACCCCACCTCTCCTATCTGAAGGCCCTGCGGCCCCTGCTCGGCCACCGCGCCCTCCACGGCATGGCCCACATCACCGGCGGCGGCATCACGGACAACCTGCCGCGCATCCTGCCGCGGGACGCCCACGCCCTGATCCGGGTGGGGAGCTGGACGATCCCCGGCCTCTTCCTCTTCCTGCAGGAGACGGGGGAGGTGGAGACCGAGGAGATGCTCCGCGTCTTCAACATGGGGATCGGCATGATCCTGGCCGTCGATCCCGCCGGCCTCGCCGAGGTCCTGGGACTCCTCCGCTCCGTGGGGCAGAAGAGCTACGTCATCGGCACCCTCCAGCCGGGCGGCTCCGGCGTGGTCTACGACATGGGCCCCGAATCTCCCCAACTCCCCGGAGCCGACTGACGTGGAATCCAAAATCCAAAATCCAAAATCCAAAATCGGAGTCCTGCTCTCGGGACGCGGCAGCAACTTCCTGGCGATCCACGCCGCCATCGAGCGCGGCGACGTGCCGGCCCGCATCGTGCTGGTGGCGAGCAACATCGAGGACGCCCCGGGACTGGCGAAGGCGCGCGAGCTGGGGTTGCCGGCGGTGGCCATCCCGCACCGGGGGACGCCGCGGCGGGCCCATGAAGAGAAGGTCGCCGCGGCGCTGCGGGAGGCGGGGGCCGAGTGGGTCTGTCTGGCCGGCTACATGCGCCTGCTCTCGCCGGACTTCATCGGCAGCTTCCGCCAGCGGATCGTCAACATCCACCCCAGCCTGCTGCCGGCCTTCCCGGGCCTCGACGCGCAGGCCCAGGCCCTCGCCCACGGCGTCAAGGTCTCGGGCTGCACCGTCCACCTGGTGGATGAAGGGCTCGACAGCGGGCCGATCGTGGTCCAGAGGAGCGTCCCCGTGCTGGACGGCGACACCGAGCGCACCCTCGCGGCCCGGATCCTCGAAACCGAGCACCAGGCCTACCCCGAAGCCCTGCGCCGCCTGCTGACCGAGCCCTGGAGGGTGGAGGGCCGCCGTCTTCTCTTCACCGCATTCACCGCAGACGGACGCTGAACGTCCCCGTGCTCAGGACCGCGTTGGTGTCGCAGTTCGTGACCTCGAAGTCGCCCGCGATCGTCGCCGCCGTCCGGGTCCCGGTGAGGTCGAACGGGCAGTCCAGGAAGGGATTGAGGGAGATCAGGGTGAGGAAGGCGAAGCCCTCGAAGCCGACGCCCGCGACCTGACCCTGGCTGCTGGCGCCGTCGGGACAGTCGATCCACCACCGGCCGGTGTTCAGGTTGGGGTCGAGCAGCATCTCGAGCTGGCAGGTCCCCTGGAGCCGGATACCGGCGTGGGTCCCTGAGATCGTCCCGATCCAGTTGCCCCGGGCCGTCTGGCCTCCCGGCTCGGTGGGGCTATTGCCGCCGTCGCCGCCGCAGGCCACAAGCGCCATGGCCAGGGTGCCTGCCATCGCGAGCTTCCGCATCTCCCGTCCTCCTTGTCAGAGCCTGTCCCCTTGGGAATCCTACCTGACAGGAGATGCGCCGTCGCCGGCGACAAGTCGTCTCCCGGGCTGGAATAAGGGGGACGAGGGGCCGGTTATCCCCCCCTGCGCGAGAGGGGACGGGAGCCGCGAAGTCGGGAATGGACAACCGCGGCGGCCTGTTGTAGACTGTGCGAGCGATGGGGTGGTGGGGCTTTGAAAGTTGGTGAGAAGACCTTGATCCCGCGGGCCGGATCCGGAAGACCGGAAGACTGGCCGTGGCGAATCGGTTAGAGCTCCCTGCGAACGACGAAAAGGCGGGCGGCGAGGGGTTGACACCCAAGTCACTCTGCCCTATGCTTCGCCTCCCCTTGGAAACGAGGGGGGACGCGGAAGGCGGCTGGACGGCCGCTGAAAAGG
>CAVXIV010000014.1:0-736183 GCA_963761805.1 uncultured Acidobacteriota bacterium
TATGCTACCTTCCCGGACCGCGTTCCCGGAAAGGAGACCCCCTTTGGCATCCTCCACCCTCGAATCCAATCTCCCCCGCTGCGGCTGGGTCAGCGACGATCCGCTCTACATCGCCTACCACGACGAGGAATGGGGTGTGCCCGTCCATGACGACCGGCGGTTGTTCGAGATGCTGATCCTGGAGGGGGCGCAGGCGGGGCTGTCGTGGATCACCGTCCTGCGGCGGCGCGAGGGGTACCGAAAGGCGTTCGACGGGTTCGATCCGGAGAAGATCGCCCGCTATACCGACAAGGACGTGGAACGCCTGCTCGCGGACCCCGGGATCGTCCGCAACCGCGCCAAGGTCGAGGCCACGATCAAGAACGCCCAGGCCTACTTCCGGCTTCTCGAGGACACCGGCCGCAACCTCGATCACTTCCTGTGGCGCTTCGTGGACGGCTCCCCCAAGGTGAACCACTGGAAGAGCCTCAAGGAGATCCCTCCCGAGACGGCGGAGTCCAAGGCGATGAGCAAGGAGCTCAAGCGGCGGGGATTCGGCTTCGTGGGCTCCACCATCTGTTACGCGTTCATGCAGGCCGTGGGAATGGTGGACGATCACACGCTCGATTGCTTCAAGCGGGCGGCTTCGGCGAAGCGAGCGAAAGGACTGTCAGCGCGGTCTTCCCGTCCTTCGTAGCGCCACGGACCAGGATCGCCGTTCCTCCTCCGGGCATCCCCACCGCCTGCAGAAAGCGTTCGCGGGCAGGCCCGTCTCGTCTCCCACCTCGGGATCTTCTTCGTCGTCCCGCTTCGGCGCGCCGGGGATGGGGATCGACCGCGACGGCTTGCCGGCCAGCGGGCGGGAGCCTTTCGGGATCTCCGGGATAGACGTGAAGCCGGTCGCCGGTGAGGAGCAGGAAATCGGGGACGCCGTCGCCGGAGAGGTCGGGGCCGTACAGCCAGTCGGTGGGCTCGGCGTTCACCTTCCAGCGCCGGGGCTTGGGATCGAAACGGCCGCCGCCCAGTCCCCGGTGGACGGAGAGCAAGCATCTCCTTCCCCCGCAGCCCTCCGGGATGGGCGAGGACCAGATCCTTCCTGCCGTCGCCGTCCGCGTCGCCGGACATGGCGTCGAGGGGGAGCCAGAGGGGACAATCGGTGTCGACCGTGAGGACCGGGCCGCCGCCCCGGCGCGAGCGGTCCTGTTGCACGAGGAAGAGGCGGAAACGCTTCTTGGCCAACAGCCCGACCTTCTCGAAGCTGGCCACGGCCAGGGCCGGCACGCCGTCGAAGCGGAGATAGCGCCGGTCGTCCATCAGGCGCTCGCCGGCCGGCAGCAGGGACCAGGATTCCACCGCCGGCTCGCCGCCCGCCGGGATGAGCAGCGTCTGCAACCGGCGCCCTTCCTCCTTCGGCCCTACGGCGAAGAGCGGCGGGTCGCCGGGCAGCAGGGTCACCGGCGGGCTCGCGATGCGCAATCCCCAGCGGGGGCGTTGGGCTTCGAGCGGCAGGGGAAACGAGGCGAGACGGGCGAGACCGCCTTCGGGTCCGCGTCCCAGCAGCTCCAGCAAGCCGGCGCGGGCGGTGGCGATCCAGGGCCGGCCCGCCGTGGCTCCGGTCACCGAGCGGAGATCCAGATGCTCCTGTTCGAAGAACCGCCGCGCCGCTCCCCCGCCGGCCGGCGTGAACAGCAGCCCCGGCATGCCCGCCACGAGTGCGGCCATGCCGTCGCCCGCGACGTCGAACGCCCGCACGGCGTTGACCTCCTCGTGCAGGCCGGCGGCCCAGCGCGTCAATCCGCGGCTGGCTGGATCAAGGAAGAGGAGGGTCTTCGCACCCTTGCCGTCCCGCCCCGCCGCCACCAGGAGCGCGACACCGGGACGCCCCGCGGGGCCGGTGACGCCGGCGGCGTCCACGAGGGTTCCGGGGAGGGTGGTGGTGAAGGGTTGGGCGGAGACGGGAAGGGATAGGAGGAGCAGGTTCAGAGCGAAGATTGCCAGTTGGAGCGGTCTGCCCTTCGAGCCCTCACCCCCTGGCCCCCTCTCCCGACCCCTCCCTCCCTCCCTCACCGGGAGAGGGGGAAGAGTTTGTCTGGTGAGCCACCAATCCAGACCCATCCTGACTAACCTCTCCCCTCTCCCGGTGAGGGAGGGAGGGAGGGGTCGGGAGAGGGGCCGGGGGTGAGGGCTCGGGTGGGGGCGAGCAGCGCCGCTCATGACCGCCCCCCACTCACATACAGATCCAACCGAACCGGCGGCACCATCCCATCCTCCACCGCCCCCTTGGGCTGGACCAGCAGGAGGTCCGACTTGCCGTCGCCGTCGAGATCGCGGATCTGCACCAGGGAGAGGTCGCGGGGCTCCTGGCGCAGGTCGAAGGCCATGTCGGGACGGGTGGGGAAACCGCAGTCGGCCCGGCCGCGGTGGATCGTCACCCGTTTGCCTCTGCCGATCTGGACGAAGTCGGCGCGGCCGTCACCGTCGAAATCTCCCGAGAAGAGGGAGAGCTGGCTGACGCGCAGGTCGTTGAGGTCGAAACGGAAGGTGCCGGAGAGGTCGAGCCCCTTCACCGTCTGGAAGCGGCCGTCCTTCTGCTGGCACCAGACGTGGAAGTCGAGCCCCACGGTGAGCCGCTTGGTGGCGACGCTGCCCAGGAGCTTGGGGAGGCCCACGTCCAAGGTCATGGTCACCAGATCGGGCCGGCGGTCGCCGTTGAGGTCGCGGAAGCCGCCGGGCAGGTCCACGTCGGCGTTCTCGGACTCGAAGCCGTAGCCGGTGACGTCGAGAGATCCGTAGGCGGCCTTGTCGAGGGCGAGGTCGCGGGTCAGGCGGCGGAAGGTGATGCGGCTCCGGGGCTCGCGGGCCTCGGCCATCTCCTGGCGCAGGCCGCCCCGCTTGGGATCGTCCAGGCTCTGGCGCAGCACCACCTCGGCCAGGCCGTTGCCTTCGAGATCCCCCAGCCAGACGGGATTGGGGCCGCGCGGATCGCCCGCGCCCAGCATCACCTGCACCGCCGGCTGGAAACGTCCCTGTCCGGCGTTGCGGGCGATCCAGACGGCGCGCCAGCGGCGGGCGGGATCGCGGAAGATCAGGTCCGGCCGCCCGTCGCCGGTGACGTCCCGCACCGAGGGCAGCGGATAGCGGCGTTCGAGATCGCCCGTCGAGCGCCAGGCCTCGTTGGGAATGGGGACGCGGGAGGCCGCCCGCCGCGCCAGCCCCTTCTCCTCAGGCCGGCCGAGGTAGACGGCGAGGCCGTCGCGGGCCGGCAGCAGCAGGTCGGGGACCTGGTCGTCGTTGACGTCCTGCATCAGCCTGAGATCACCCATGAAGTTGCCCGTGCCGGCCATCACCGGCACGTCGGCGATGACCGGCTCCAGGCGCAACGCGCCGCCCGCCTCGAAGCGCAAGCGCGCTGGCGCCGTCATCGGTGAGGGCCACGACCGGCATCCCCGGCGGGCCGGCTTCCAGGGCGAGCACGGAAAGGGGCAGCGCCAGGGACCGGGGCGGCTCGTAGGTGCCGTCCGAACGGGAGCGGTAGACGCGCACCTCGCGGCGGTCCAGCAATTGGGGGACGACGGTCATGACCTCCACGAGCTCGTCGATCCCCTCCATCCGGCTGCTCTCGGTGACGGCCATCTCCTCCCACTGGTTGTAGGCCACCACCACGGCGAGGTCGCGGCGGCCGTCGGCGTCGACGTCGGCGGAGATCACGGCGGCCGGGGCGCCGGGGAGGTCGAGGCTCAGGGGACGGAGGGCCAGAGCGGGGGCGGCGAGGAGGAGAAGCAGAAAGAACGGGCGGTGGTGCATTGGGGAGAGGATACATGGCGGATTGCCTTCTGGGATGGCATGCCCTTCGAGCCCTCACTCCCCTACCCCTCTCTCCCGACCCCTCCCTCCCACCCACACCTGGAGAGAGGGGAAAAAGAAGCTTCTTTTTGACTAACCTCTCCTCCTCTCCCGGTGTGGGTGGGAGGGAGGGGTCGGGAGAGGAGGCCGGGAGGTGAGGGCCCAAAAGGCAGGACCGGCCGGCGCATCGCGCCAGCCGGCTCTGGGGTAGGGTTGAGGGTGGGTCAAAGAGGCTCACGGCATCTGCCGCAGTACTATCAACGTTGAAACACCGCCTTCTCCCTCACTCCGGATGACGATCTCCTCCTGGCCGTCGCCCGTCACGTCCATCTTCTGGAGCGAGCGGACGCTCTGGGTGTCCATCGTCATAACCTTTCCGTCCTCCCCGTCCTCCTTGCTGGGTCCGGTCCCTACCTCCACGGTGTGGACGGGCGCGGGGGCTGGCGGCTCGGGAGAGAGGGTGCGCACGGGCTTCACGGTCAGGGGCTTGGAGCCTTTCGACTCCAGGCCGTAGACGACCAGCCCCGCCTGGTTGGAGATCAACAGGCCCGGACGTCCGTCCTCCGTCAGGCCCTGGGCGTAGACCCAGTCGCGGGCCTCCATCTCCTGGTCCCAGATCCGGCCCCGGGCCTCGAACTTCCCGCTTCCCAGGCCGCGGTGGACCGCCACGCGCAGGCTGCGGTCCAGGATCCCGCGGTCGCAGATCACCGCGAGGTCCTGCCGGCTGTCGCCGTCCATGTCGGCGGCCACGACGTCCAGGCGGCCCCAGGCGGGGCACTCGGTCTGGGCCGCCACGACGGGCGGCGCGCCGCCCCGGCTGCGGTCCTTCTCCAGGAAGAAGACGCGGACGCGCTTCTTCTGGAAGATGCCGATCTTCTCGTAGGTGGTGACCGCCAGCGTGGGACGCCCGTCGAGCCGCAGCAAGACGCTCTGGTCCAGGTTCTCCTCGGCCGGAAGCTGCGACCAGGCCTCGACCGGATCGCCGCCCGCGGCGGAGAACAGCATCGTCAGCAGCCGCCGCTTGCCGTGGGCCACGGGGCCGGCGGCGAACAAGGCCGGCTCCTCCCCCGCTCCCGGCAGCACGTTCACGGACGGGCTGGTGAGGCTCAGGCCCCAGCTCTTCCGCTCGGCCTTGACCGGCAGCGGGAACGAAGCCTTGGAGACCAGGGACGCCCCCGAAGGGACCAGCAGGTCGAGCCGCCCGGCGCGCGCGACGGGAAGCGCGCCCTTCAACGTCCCGGTCACGCCCCGCAGCGAGCCGGGCGTGAAGCCGGGGTCCTCCAGGATCTTCTCCAGCGCGCCGTCCGGGCCGACGCTGTACAGCACGCCCTGGCCGCCCACGAGAAGGCGCGGCCCGCTTCCGAAGTCGAAGGAGTGGAGGGAAACGGCTTCTTCCGGGAGATTCGCGGCCAGGACCTCCAGCTTTCCCGTCGCGGGATCGAGGAAGCGGAGACTTCTCTCCTCCCCCTGCACGAACAGGAGGGCGAGGCCGGGGACGCCCTGGGCATCCCGCGCTGGCATCATCGCCTGCGGCGAGCCCGGGAGGGAGACGGACCGCATCTCCGTGGTCGCGGACAGGGGACCCGCCGCCAAGGTCAGGATCAGGACCAGCCATCCGGCGCGTTTCATTTCGAGTCCCCCTTGCCGCTCAGATGGAATTCCATGCGGACGGGCGGCGCGAGCCCCGGGTCCCTGTCCTTGACCGACCGCGGGTGCACCACCAGCAGGTCGGAACGGCCGTCGCCGTTGAAGTCGCGGATGCGCACCAGGCTGAGGTCGCGGGGCTCGGACTCCAGGCGGATCTTGCGGTCCGGTTGCGTGGGAAACGAGCAGTCCTGCCGGCCGTAGTGGACGGTGACGTTCTTCCCCCGGCCGAGCTGCACGAAGTCGGCGCGGCCGTCGCCGTTGAAGTCGCCTCCGAACAGCGACATGTCGCGCACCCGCAGATCGTTGAGGTTGATGCGGAATTGCCCCGAGAGGTCGAGGCCGCCGACCTTGCGGAAGCCGCCCTGCTCGCCCTGGCACCAGACCTGGAAGTCGAGCCCCAGGTTCAGGCGCTTGGTGGCGAGCACGCCGAGGGCCTTCATCAAGGTGATGTCGATCGTCACCAACACCAGGTCCTGCCGGCCGTCGCCGTTGAGGTCCTGGAAGCCGCCGGGCAGGTTCCACTCCGAGTCGTTACTCTCGAAGCCGTAGCCGACGGTCTCGAAGGAGTGGTAGACGTCCGGGGACGGCGCCAGCTCGCGGTCCAGGTGCCGGAGGTGGACGCGGCTGTGATTCTCCCGCGCCTGCTTCATCTCCGCCTTCACTCCATCCTTCTCCGGCTCGATCTCCGTCTGGGAGACCAGCTCCCCCATCCCGTCGCCGTCGAGGTCTCCCAGCCAGACGACTTCCGGGGCGGGCGGCTGTTTCTCGTCCGTCTTCTCCGTCTCCTTTTTCTTGTCCTCTTTCTTGTCCTCGCTGCGCACCGCCTCGAAGACCGGCAGGAAGCGCCCGCCGCCGGCGTTGCGCATCACCCGCACGTGGCGCCAGCTCTTCTTCGGATCCTTGAAAACGAGGTCCGGCTTGCGGTCGCCGTCCACGTCCGTCACCACGGGGAGCGGATACATCCTCCGCAGCCCCTCGTTCGCCTGGTACTCCTCACCGGGGAGCGGCAGGCGGGACGCGGCGGTCTGCGACAGCCCCTCGGGACCGGCGAGATAGACGGCGAGGCCGTCGCGGGCCGGCAGCAGGAGGTCCAGCGTGCCGTCGCCGTCGAGGTCGCGCACCAGCCCGAGGTCCGGCAGGAAGTTGCCGGAGCCCGCGAAGACCGGAGGATCGCTGATGAGCGGCTCGAGCCTCAGGGCGCCGGAGGAGTCCAGGCGCAGCGCGCTCGCTCCCTCGTCCGTGAGCACGACCACGGGCGTGCCCGGCGGGCCCGCCTCCATGGAGAGGACGGAGAGCGGCAGCGGCAGCGCGGGGCCGGCCGGGGCGAAGCCGCCGTCCGGCTTGCCGAGGTAGGCGCGCGCCTCGCGGCGGTCCAGGAGATAGGGGACGACGGTCATGACCTCGACCAGCTCGTCGATCCCTTCCATCTGGCTGCTCTCGGTGACGGCGATCTCGTCCCACTGGTTGAACGCCAGTGCGACCACCAGATCGGTGACGCGGTCGCCGTTCAGGTCCGCGGGCACGACGGCGGCCGGCGGGCCGGGCAGATCGAGAGTCCAGGACTGGAGGTCGGAGTTGCGGTCCGCGGCGAAGGTAGGCCGCGCGAGGGGGATCAGAGCCGCCAGGACGAGGACCGGCAGGAAGGGGCGGAAGCCTGCCTGCCGGCGCGGGATCTTGGTTTCGTCGGGCCTCACATCGCCTTCTACGGCTGGGAGACCGGAACGTTACATTCGCGCCGGCTTACAGACCGGCCGGGACGAACGCCGCCGCCGCGAGCAGGAGGATCGAGGCGAGCGAGAGAGCGGCCATCTTCACGAAGTCTCTGGTCATTGCCGTCTACCTTTCCGAGCTTGCCGTCCATTACAGGCGCTTCATGGCTTCAAGCGTTACAACGACCCAAAGCTTTCAATCCCCTCAAGTACTTCTAATCCCTTCTACGGCAAAAGGGGTGCCATGGTTTGGACGGCCTGAAACCGGGGTTTTCGGGCTGGGAGCGTCCTGAAAAGACGACGGGATCGTCGGAAAGAGTAGACGGAGGGAGGTGGGAGGACGGACCCACACGTTCCGTCCTTGCTCGTCCGTGGCTGTCCGTGGCTGTCCGTGCGGAAAGGCGCCCCCGCTGGCGCGACACCACCCTCCCGGTATAGCCTCCCCCGGAACATTCCAGGGAGAGGAGACCGCGTGAACGACATGTCCGCACCGCGCCCCATCGCCGAGGTCGCCCGCGACCTCGGAATCCATCCGAAGCATGTGGTTCCCTATGGTGACGACAAGGCCAAGATCCGCCTCGCCGCCCGGGAGTCCGGACGGCCGCCGGGCAAGCTGATCCTGGTCTCGGCCCTCACCCCGACCGGCGCGGGCGAGGGCAAGACCACGACGTCGATCGGCCTCGCCCAGGGTCTCGCCAAGATCGGCGAGCGGGTGTGCCTCGCCCTGCGCGAGCCCTCCCTCGGCCCGACCTTCGGCATGAAGGGAGGCGCCACCGGCGGCGGCAAGTCGGTGGTGGTGCCCACGGAGGACATCAACCTCCACTTCACCGGCGACTTCCACGCCGTCACCGCCGCCCACAACCTCCTCGCCAGCATGATCGACAACCACCTCCACCAGGGGAACGCCCTGGGGATCGAGCCGCGCCGGGTCTCCTGGCGGCGGGTGATGGACGTCAACGACCGCGCGCTGCGCCACATCCTCGTCGGCCTCGGCGGACCGGCGGAGGGGGTGCCGCGCGAGACGGGCTTCGACATCACGGCCGCCTCCGAGGTCATGGCGGTCCTCTGCCTGGCCGAGGACGCCGACGACCTGCGGGCGCGCCTGGGCCGGCTGCTGATCGGCCTCGACAAGGAAGGCAACCCGGTGACCGCCGCCGACCTCCAGGCCGTGGGGGCGATGATGGTGCTGCTCAAGGACGCCTTGATGCCCAACCTCGTGCAGACCGGCGAGGGCGTGCCGGCGTTCATCCACGGCGGCCCGTTCGCCAACATCGCCCACGGCTGCAACTCGATCCTGGCCACCCGCATGGCCCTGGCCTACGGCGACTGGGTGGTGACCGAGGCGGGCTTCGCCTTCGATCTCGGCGGCGAGAAGTTCTTCGACATCAAGTGCCGCACCGCCGGCCTCGACACCGCCGCCGTGGTGCTGGTGGCCACCGTGCGCGCCCTCAAGCGGCACGGCGGCGTGGGCAAGGACCTGCTGGCCAACCCCGACCCGGCGGGCGTGGAGCGCGGCATGGACAACCTGCGCAAGCACATCGAAAACGTCCAGACCTTCGGCGAGACGCCGGTGGTGGCGATCAACCGCTTCCACACCGATTCCGACGAAGAGGTGGAGACGGTGCGCCGCATCTGCGCGGAGATGGGCGTGGCGGTCGCCGTCGCCGACCACTTCGCCAAGGGAGGCGAGGGGGCGGTCGAGCTGGCCCGCGCGGTGGTCGAGAACGCCGAGAAGACCCCGAAGCCGTTCACCCCGCTCTACGAATTGAACGAGCCCATCAAGGCCAAGATGGAGAAGATCGCCAAGACCATCTACGGCGCCCGCGCGGTGACCTGGACGGCGGCGGCGGAGCGCGACCTCAAGACGATCCAGAAGCTCGGCCACGAGGGCCTCCCCCTCTGCGTGGCCAAGACCCCCACCTCGCTCTCGGACAACCCGAGCATCGCCGGGCGGCCCCGCGACTTCGACGTCACGGTGCGCAACGTCGTCCTGGCCGCCGGCGCGGGCTACGTGGTGCCGCTGCTGGGGGACATCATCCGCATGCCCGGATTGCCGGCGTCGCCCCAGGCGGTGCGGATGGATCTGGTGGACGGCAAGGTCGAGGGGCTGCTGGGCGGGTAAATCGGCAAAAACGGTCCTGGAAGCCGTTGGATCGCCGCGGAACCTCCGCGACGGCCCAACGGCTTCCGCGACGCCCCGTACAGCCTAAAAATCGTCGCGCAGCTTTAAAAACGGCCCCGGAGCCTAAAAAACCGCCCCGGAGCGTAAAAAACGGCCCCGGAGCTTAAAAAATCGCCCCGGAGCTTCCGCGGCGGTTTTTCAAGCTTCGCGACCCTCAAACAGCCTTCGCTCTCTCCGGCGGCGGGCACATCTCCGCCCCTTGTAAGATCTTTGTAAAATTCTGCCCCTTCTACCTCATTAGAAGTATGGAGATCCTCATCATCCGCTACGATTGTTGACACTTCGCGGGATCTGGAGGTGAGGAAATGAAGCCCGGCGGATCGTTCCTCTCCTGTGTGGAGGACTAAAATCTGCCCACCCTGGAGGACATCATTGACTCCAAGGGAGGACAGCGGTAGGCTTTTGGAAACGCAAAGAAAAACCCTATGACACCTGAACCTGTCACCAACCATTGTCCCTACTGCGACCGGGCCATGCAGGTATCCCGGATGACGTGCCCGTCCTGCGAAGTGTCCATCGATGCCGACTTTCCGGCCCCGCGGCTGGCCCGGCTCCCCGTGGAGCACCAGCGGTTCATCGAGATGTTCGTTCTCGCCAGTGGCAACTTGAAGGCGATCGCCGAGCAGGCGGGCGTCTCCTACCCCACCGTCCGTTCCCGCCTCGACAAGATCATCGACGCCCTGCGCCAGGTGATCATGGAGAGCAGCGAGCAGGACGAAGTCTTCGGGGGCCGGGAGAAGACCGAAGCCGCGGCGCGCCTCATCAAGGCCATCTAGGCTGTTTCCCTCCTTTTCGAGGGGCCTTCCCGGTCCCTCGCTTCGCCTTCCTTTCGGGTGTAACCTCTGGTCTCGCTTTTGCGTAGACTGCTTGAGCGATTCCTATCGCGAAGGCGGAGCTCAGCCGGATAACGACTTTGGCCGACAAGAGAGACCTGAGAATCCTGCCCGGAGGCGGCGGCAGCGACAGGCGTAAGCAGGAATCCGAGCGTCTGGACAAGTTCCTGGACATGGCGGACGCCGGCCTCCTGCGCTCCCTGCGCAAGGAAGAGGCGCGCCGCAGGCGCTGGATGCTCGCTGCGGCCTTGCTCCTCGGTCTGCTGGGGGGCAGCGGCGCCACGTGGCTGGCGCTCCGGGCTCAGCAGGAGACCGATCCGGTCGCCGCCGCGGCGTCCGTCAATGCGGAGGCGCGGGTGCTCGTCAGCCAGGGCGAGGAGCTCATGAAGGCCAAGGAGCTCGACCGCGCCTGGCTCTATCTCCAACTGGCGGCCCGGCTGGCCCCCGACCTCGTAGACACCTGGGACGCCTTGGGTGTCGCCTACACCTATGGCGGCCAGCTCCCCGAGGCCGAGCGGGCCATGCGGCGCTGCCTGGAGCTCGACCCTGGGCACGCCCGGGCCTATCACGTCCTGGGCGACCTCAATTTCTACAGCGGCGACAACCGGAAAGCCCGCGAGAACTGGGAGAAGGCCGGCGCCAAGAGAGCGCTCGCCCGGCTCAACCTGCTCGAGGACCGCTTCGCCGACGCGGCCCCCATCATCCGCGACCTGGAGCGGGAGACTCCGGACGACCGCTATGTGAAAATCCTGCAGGAGGCCCTCCGCCTCGGCCATCTCACGCCGGAGATGCAGCGGCTCCTCGGCCGCCACTACGTGCTGAGCTGGAACCCGGAGACGGCCAAGGGGTGGCGCCTCTTCTACGCCGGCCGCTACACGGAGGCCGCCACCACCTTCAGCCAGGCGCTGCGGAAGGAGCCGGGGGACGGCTCCGCCATGACCGGCCGCGGCTGGTGTCTGCTGAAGCTGAGCTCCTTCCGCGAAGCCCAGTCGTATTTCGATCAGGTGCTCGCCACCTGGCCGAGCAGCTACAGCGCCATGAACGGCCTCGCCTGGAGCCGCAAAGGCCTGGACCAGTCGGAGGGAGCGTTGCGGATGTGGGAGCGGCTCCTCGCGATGCCCCACATGACCCACATCGAGATCCCGGAAAGCCTGAAAGGCGTCGGTATGGTCTATTCCGAACGCGGGGACTATGCCCGCGCGAGCTCCTACCTGGCCCAGTCCGTCGCCAAGAATCCCTACGACCCGGAGACCCGGAAGCTGTTGGAGCAGGCTACAGAAAAACAAACGGGCCAGGAAAGTTCAAAGGATTAAATTTACTGGGCCCCCATGTTGAATAAAGTTAGACCAGGAGTGGATGTCTCTTGCTTAGAAATTTTTGAAAGAGAACAATACTCCAAAACAGGACGGTGACATCATGGATCGAAGCAGTACAAGGCGGTTTACGGTCGTTCGCGGAGACGGCGAGACCGAACGGCTCGATCAGTTCCTCGATACCGATCCTCTCCTGCTCTCCTCTCTTCAGGATGAAGAGCGCGGCCTCCGGCGCGGGAGGCTGCGGCACGCCGCGCTCGCCGGAGCCCTCGGGCTGGCGTTCGCGATCCCGGCCTTCCTCTTGGCGGCGGGATTCCTGAGCCCGTCGGGCCGCACCGCGACCCTGGACCGGGAGAAGGCCGTCCTGCTCACGGAGGAAGGCTGGAAGCTGAATTCTGAGGACCGTCACAACGAGGCTTTGGTCAACTTCAACCTGGCGATCCGGCTGGCGCCGGGCCTCGCCAGGGCCTGGGAGGGATTCGCGAGCTGTCAGACCGACCTCTATCAGTCGGAGCTGGCGGAAAAGGCCTTCCTGCACTCTCTCGCCCTCGACCCGCGCAGCGAGAGCGCGATCGACGGGCTGGGCAACCTCTATCTCCGCCGGGGCGACGAGCGGCGGGCCGAGGAGATCTGGGCGCGGGGAGGCCGGGACCGCCAGCTCGCCCGCCTGTACCTGCTCCAGGGCAAGTTCGCGCAGGCGGAAACCCGGCTGGTCTCGGTGCTCAGCGGGCCGCAGCCGCCCGAGGACGACCTCCTCTATCAGATGGCGCGGGCCGCCAGGTCCCGGCGCCTGGACTCCGCCCTGCGGTCGCTGCTGGAACCGGAGCCGACCGGCAGGTCCTCCTGGGCGGACCTGGGATGGCGCCTCTACAACGAGAAGCGCTACGCCGAGGCGACCGCCGCCTTCGACAAATCCATCGCCAAGGTCCCCTCCGACGTGAACGCCCTCGGCGGCATGGGCAGGACGCTCCTCGATATGGGCCGCCCGGCGGAGGCTCGGGTCTATTTCGAGCGCGCTCTGCTGCTCGACGACGATCACGTGCTTTCCCTCGACGGCCGGGCCCTCTCCCTCAAGAACGAAGGGCGCGTCGACGAGGCCATCACGGTCTGGCAGGGGATGTCCGCCCGCTACCCCGGCGTCAATATCGGCACGCCGGGCCTCGCCTGGACCTACTACGAAATCCAGGACTACGGACAGGCCGCCGTCCAGTTCGCCCGTCTGATCCGGCGGCATCCCTACGACTCGCAACTGGCCGAGGCGCTGAACGTTGCCGTCGAGAACATCGCCGGGCCGCGGACCCACTGAGCGGAAGCTCTGGAGCGGGGGGGTGCGGAGCGAGACCGATCGGCTCGACTCGGTCTTGACCGCGTCGCTCCAGGCCGAGGAAAGAAACGCGCGGCGGCACTGGTATCGGCGGTCGATCGCCTTTCTGCTGCCGCTCCTCCTCGTGGTGACCGCTCTGGCGTTCCTGCTGCCGTACCTCTACACCCCTCTCGATGTCGCTCGCAGTCCTGCAGACATCGAAAGGGCCCGGAGCCTGGTCGCCGAGGGGGAGCGTTATATGGCTCAGGGCGGGATTGACAAAGCCGGCGTCAGGTTCCGGATGGCCCTTGGATTCGCCCCCCATCTGCCGGACGCTTGGGCGGGGCTCGGCAGGATTCAGCACTACCGCTATCACGGCCAGGAAGCCGAATGGCTGCTGAGAAAGGCCCTGACCCTCGACCCCGGCCATGAGCCGGCGCTGCTCACCCTTGGCGAGATCGCCTATGCCCAGGACCGGCTGGACGAAACCGAAGCCCTGTGGAAGAGATGCTCCGACAAGACAAGCCTCGGCCGGCTCTACCTCTATCAGGGCCGCTTCCCGGAGGCGGTCAGGATCTTTGAAGAGGAGCTCAGAGAGACTCCCGGGGACAAGTCTCTGCGAAAAATGGCCGACGCGGCTCGCGAGGGCCGCCTCACCCCGGAGGTCGAAGGCCTCATCCGTCCGGACTACGCGCCGAGCCGGTCGCCACTCGCCGCCAAGGCCTGGGACATGGTGACCCAGGACCGTCCTCAGGAAGCCATCCCCCTGTTCGCGAAAGCCCTTGCCGTAGACCCCAGGAGCCTCGTGGCCTTGAACGGCATGGGCTGGGCGCTGTTCGATTCCGGCCGGATCCAGGAGAGCCGGCGGTACTTCGACAAGGCTTTGAGCGTGTACCCGGACGACCCGATCGCTCTCAACGGACAGGCGAGCTGTCTGCATGCCCAGGGCAGGACCGAGGAGGCGATCACGATCTGGAAGAAAACGGAGTCGATCGTTCCAGGCCGGAGCGGCGCCACCAAGCATCTTGCCTGGCGCTACTACGAGCGCGGCGACTGTGAACAGGCCGCCGGCTACTTCGTCAAGTGGATCAGCATCCACCGGGAAGACAAAGAAGCGATCGTAGCCCTCGAAGACTGCCTCCAGAGGCTGAACCGCCGGCCGATGATGCCGCCGCCTCAGACCAGCCCGTAGCCGACGTCGCGGGCGACCTTCTTCAGCACGGGCAGCAGCGCGGGGTCGTTCAGGGGGCGGTGGAAGACAGGGTTGGGCGGCAGGCCGGGGAGGGCGCGCTCGTAGAGCGCCATGGAGGGCGAGTTCCTATACATGGAGGACGCGTAGTGGATGCCTTGGGCCTCGGGATAGGCCTCGTAGAGGGCCCTGGACCAGCGCTGCGCCCGCGGACGCGGGCCGGAGCCGATCACCATCGAGGTCCCCGCCCGGGTGGGCCAGGAGCCCGTGAGGTCCAGCAGCCTGACCTCGGACCGCAGGGCGAAGCCGACCAGCCAGGGGTCTCGCGCGCCGCGGTCGATCACCCGCGTGTCCTGGAAGACCTCGGCGAGGCAGGCCGGCCCCAGCCCCGCCGCGTACAGGATGCAGCGGTCCTGCGTGCCGGACGGCGGGAGCTGGTGATCGAACCTGCCGGAGGTCGGCCCGAAGCAGCGGAAGGTGTTCCAGAACGTGGGGTGACGCCCCCCTCGGAAGTAGAGGCGCCAGAGGACCGTTTCCGCCGGCAGCGCCTTCCACTCCGGCGCGATCTTCGCCAGGTCGCCGGCCGCGGGGGGCTCCGGGAACTTGGACAAGCGCGGCTAGAGGCCCGCCGCGAGCTCGACCACCGGCTGCACGGGCAGACCGAGGCGGAGCCAGTCGCGGGGACTCAGGTTGCGCCCCCGCAGCTCGTCGGCCGACAGATCGGGGCTGGGCGTCGTAAACCAGCGGAAGACCGCGACGGGATGAAGCTCCGGGTCGAGCCGGGCCACCACCTCGCCGATGCCGTGGATCAGGCGGTCGCCGTCGAACTGGAACTCCGGGATGAACCAGCCGTTGCCGATCCGGATGCCGTACAGGCTCGGCGGCTCCGCCGTCAGGCGCTGCCGGATGCGGCTCGGGTCCACGCCCAACCGCGTGGCGGCGTCCGTGGTCGACAGGCTCGACTTGAGCAGCGCGGCGAACTCCGCCACCGTCCGGGCGAGCGGATCCTCGGCGCCGGGCTCGTCGGCTTCCAGACTGAAGCCGCCCCGCTCCAGGGCTTCCGCCTCGGCGGCCGTCAAGTCCGCCCGGGAGCTCGGGCGGTAGAGCGTCCGCTGCAGGCGCGTCACCGCCTCCCGGACCATCGAATCCAGGTCTTCGGGCCCGACCTCGATGCCGTGCGTGTGAAGGAACGCCACCGTCGAGCTGCGAGAAGCGGTCGCCATCTCCCCTCCTTTCTCACGGCAACTCACGCCGTGAGATATCGAGAGAAGGATAGCACCTGTTGTATCCTCCCGCAAGTTTCCGCCGTCCGGCGGATGGAGGAGAGCGGTTGAAATACCTCCTGACCTGCCATCCCATCGAGGAAGCCGCGCCGCCCCGGGAGGCCGTGGCCAAGATCCGCGCGGCCATGGAGTGGATCGAGGCCCGGCTGGCCGACGGCTCCATGGAGTCTACCTACCTTTTCCCCGAGCGCGGCGGCATCGCCATCATGAACGCCGACTCGCACGACGACCTCATGAAGCTGCTGCTGGACTATCCGGCCCTGACGCTCTACCAGTGGGACATCCGGCCGCTGGCGGACTGGCGGACGGGCTTCGAGACCGTGATCCGTCTGCTGGAACGGCCTTGACGATCCCCCAGATCCTGATCCTGACCGCGGCGGCCTTCGGCGCGGGCGCCATGAACGCCATGGCGGGCGGCGGGACGATCCTGACCTTCCCCACCCTGGTCTTCCTGGGTCTCCCCGCCATCGCGGCCAACGCGACGTCCACGGTGGCGCTGCTCCCCGGGGCCGCCGCCAGCCTGTTCGGGTTCCGGCGCGAGGTCCGGGAGCACCGGCGGTGGCTGAAGACGTTCGTGGTCCCCAGCCTTGTGGGAGGCACGATCGGCTCGGTCCTGCTGCTGCGCACGCCGGAGAAGACGTTCGAATTCCTGGCTCCCCTGCTGCTGCTGTTCGCCACCGTCCTCTTCATGGTTCAAGGCGCGGTCTCGAGGAGGGCCTCCCGCCACGCCTCGGAGCCGGAGGCCGATCCGTCCCATCTCTCGCCGGGCCGCTGGGCGCTGGCCTCCGCGCTCCAGCTCGCGGTGGCGGTCTACGGCGGCTACTTCGGGGCGGGGATCGGCATCCTGATGCTGGCGCTCCTGGGCTTCCTGGGAATGTCGAACATCCACGCCGCGAACGGGCTCAAGAACTTCTTCAACCTGTGCATCAACCTGGTGGCGGCGGGCTACTTCATCCTCCAGGGGGCGGTGGTCTGGCCGGCGGCGCTGGTGATCGTCGGCGGCGCCACGCTGGGGGGCTACGCGGGCGCCCGCTTCTCGCGCTCCATCGGCAAGGAAAAGGCGCGGGCGGCGGTGATCGTCATCGGGCTGCTGGTGACGGCGATCCTGTTCTGGCAGCGGCTGCGGTAAGGGCCCTCACCACCCCTACCCCTCCTCTCCCGACCCCTCCCTCCCTCCCTCACCGGGAGAGGAGGGGACAGACCAGACAAACCCTTCCCCTCTCCCGGTGAGGGAGGGAGGGAGGGGTCGGGAGAGGGGCCAGGGGTGAGGGTTCGGGTGGGCGGCGTAGCTGTCGTACAGCTCCCGCAGCGCCTCCCGCACGTTCCCTTCGTGCCGAGCGAACAGCTCCGCCACCGCCACCTCCCTTCCCAGCAGCTCGCTCACGATCCCCTTCAGCAGCTCCGGGGTGGTGCGGCACTCGTAGAGAGTCGGCAGCAGGCCGGGGCGGTGGGAGGTGATCACCAGACCTCCCGCGCTCCGGGCGCGCGTCCGCACCTCCAGCCAGGCGAGGCGGCCGAGTTGTTCGGCGCCGTCCAGGAGCAGGATATCGGTAGGGGTGAGATCGCCGAAGATCTCTCTTCGCTGTGGCGCGGCCAGCCGGCGGTCCCCCTCGTGCAGGGTCACGGCCCGGACGCGGAACCCGCGCCCGGCGAGCCGCGCTCCCAGATCCTCCAGAAGCGTGGTCTTGCCGTGACCGTGGGGTCCCACGATGGCGGCGCGGAAGCGCAGGGCCGCGAAGCGCTCTAGCAGGCCGTCCCAGGAGATCCCGGAAAGACGGTAGCGGATCTCCAACACCCGCTGGACCGCGAACGGGTTCTCCCGGGCCAGCACTCCCTTACTTCTCCGGCTGCGGCAGCACGATCTCCCGCCGCGTGGGCGAAACGGTGATGGGCAGCCGTTCGGCGCGGTCGTTCGGCTGGGCCACCACCTCCAGGGCCCAGAGCAGGGAGATCAGCTTGCCCGAGAAGCTGAAGGGGCCCTGCGGCACGCGGACGTTGAACCCGCGGCCCTCGGCCGGTTCCGGACTGTTGAACCGCGCCGTCTCGACAATCTGGGAATCCTGGTCCCCCTTGCCCTCGGTGTACCAGATCAGGCGCAGCTCGATTTCCGTCACCGGCGGCTCGAGCTCCCAGTAGACGCTGCCGGCGATGGTCTCGCCAGGCAGAAAGGCGTTGGCGCCGCCGTGGGTTTCGATGCGGATCATGGCCGCACCACGATCTCGTAGTCGTCCTCGCAGTCCGGCCAGCCGGGGATCTCGGGCACGACTTTCAGGGTCCAGACAATTTTATTGCGGTCCGCCTTGAACGACGGCATGGTGTCCGCCGGGATGAAGAACGAGGCCGATCCCGACGCCATCTCGAACGGCTCGGTAGAGTCCACGACGGGGAGGGTAGCGAAGACGTTCGTGTCGGTCTGCGTGCTGGTTCCCTGCCGGTACGTCGCCTCCTCCCGTCCTTCCAGGGTGATGCGCAGTCTCTTGACCCCGGCCGCGCGGCCCGAGAGCCGCCATTGCAGCCACGCGCTCTGCCCCACCGCCGGAGAGCCGGGGCTCAGGGTCAGGTGGGGACGCGGATTGAACAGGACCAGGAGCTGGCGGAAGACTCCGAAGATCAGGAGCAGCCCGATCAGCACAAAGGGGACCAGGAACGCCGTGAGGCAGCCGTCCGGGCTGCCGCTCTTCCAGCCTGCGTAGACCTGCCAGAGGAACACCGAGACGATGCCGTTCCAGAACAGGGCCACCAGGAGAATCCCCACGAACTTGGCGATGGGACCCGCCTGCGGCTTCAGCTCCATGGGGCCGGAGACGTCCGCGGGGACCGCCACCCCGAACGGCGAGACGGCCGAGGAGACCTTCGCGCCGTCCGGCGCCACCACGGTCCGGGCCGATCCGCCGCCGCCCTGCTTCCTGGCCCAGGGGACCGCCCAGATCAGGCCGCCGAGGCCGGCGAAGAGGAAGAGGAGCGGGAAGAGTCCGATCAGGTACCCGGCGGAGAAGTTGCGGTTGATGACGGCCCGCCTGGGATCCTCGGGATCGACGTAACAGACCGCCCGGCTGCCGGGAGGATAGCGGTCCACCACGGCCTTCTTGCCGTCGTAGCCGCTGGAGGAGCCTTTCGAGAAGTCGTAGTCGCTGGACCGCATCTCCGCGCCGTCCACCTCGTACGCGAAGGTGATGTCCACGCTGTAGGTGGAGCCGTCGGAGTCCGAATGCTCCCCCACCTGGCTGGAGACGATGGTGCACGGCGTCTCCTGCCACGACCGGGCGGCGACGATCAGCCCCACGGGACGGATGAAGAGGTAATAGAACAGCGCCGCTCCGACCAGGAAGAACAGGCCGAAGAAGACGACGAGGCAGCCAGGGGACATCTGGCGGTTGCCGCGGTGCCGCGTCGAGAGGGGGGCGGTGGTCATTATCGTGGGGGGTATTTTATACGGTCGCGCGCGGCCGTGCAGGACCACCACGGATCGGGCGACCTCCCCGCCTCTCAGCGTCCTGAAAACTACCTTTCAGGGTGGCGGTCGCCGACGGATTCCCAGCTATTCAGTCATGGGGGGTTCTCCGCGAGGAAGTATAAGGAGGACCGTTAGATGAAACGGACAAACAGTACGCTCCTTCTCTTCATCGCAGTCGCCATGGTGGCGATCGCCACCGCAAGCGCGACAAGCGCCAATGCCCAGGGGTTGGCGCTGTACAACCAGAAGTGCTTCATGTGCCACGGCCCGGAGGGTTCCGGAGGGTTCGCTCACCGCAGCGTCCAGAGGACGAGCTCCACCCGGATTCTAAAGGGGATCAACCAATGGCCGGAAATGGCCTTCCTGTCATACCTGTCGCAGGCCGAGCGCAACGACATCGCGGCCTACCTGGGAACTGTCACCTTGAACGAGAGGCTTCCGCGGCAAGGCGACGAGGTGGCGGGAGAGGTGACCTTCAGGAAGTCGTGCACCTATTGCCACACCATCGGCAGAGGTGCCCGGGTCGGACCCGACCTCATGGGGGTCGGCGCGGCGTATTCCGACACCTGGCTCTCTGCCTGGACCGCCTACCCCAAGGAGATGGTCGCCGCCGGTGCGTACAGCCCCGAGAAGCTGGCGCAGTACCCCTACACCATGCCCTCCCACGGGCACACGGAGCTGGATGTCTGGAATGACACGGCCTTCATCCTGATGCAGGAGCAGGTGGGACCGATGGCCGAGACCCCGCCGGTCGCTCTCACGCCGGCAGAGTTCGACGCCTCCAAGGCCACCTACTTCGACCGCTGCGCCGGTTGTCACGGCCTCTACCGGAACGGCGCCACCGGTCCCAACATCGCGCAGGCCAGGTCGCAGGCCATCGGCACCGACGGCCTGGGCGCGATCATGCGCTACGGCACACCTGCGGGCATGCCCAACTTCGGCCAGAGCGGCCTCCTGACGGAGGACCAGATCGTCAAGCTCGCGGCCTTCTTGCAACTCGTGCCTCCGGATCCTCCGCCGCTTCCGATGGCGGACATCCAGGCGAGCTGGAACCTCATCGTCCCCGTGGCCTCGCGGCCGACCACGCCACAGACCACGCGCGACTGGGAGAACTACACCGGCATCATCCTGCGCGACGCCGGCCAGGTGGCGATCTTCGACGCGACCACCCGCGAAGAGGTCGTGCGTCTGAACACCGGTTTCGCCGTGCACATCCTCAGGTCCTCGCCGACGGGGCGCTACTTCTACGCCATCGGCCGCGATGGCCTGGTCACCTTGATCGACCTCTGGACACCCATCCCGCAGACCGTGGCGACGGTCAAAGGATGCCACGACGGCAGGAGCGTCGAGGGCAGCAAGTTCCTCGGTTATGAGGACAGGTACATCATCCAGGGCTGCTACTGGCCGCCGCAGTACGTGGTCTACGACGGCCTCACCCTCGAGCCGCTCGCGCGGGTGGACGTGCCCATGGTGAGCATCACCGGCGAGTTGCTGCCGGAGAACCGCGTGGCCGCGATCATCTCGCCAGAGATCCAGCCCATCTGGGTGCTCGCCCTCAAGGAGTCGGGCTACGTCGGGATCGTGGACTACACCCTGCCGGGGTTCCCCATGAGCCCGATGCTCGCGACCGACAAGTTCCTCCACGACGGCGGCATCGATCACACGGGGCGCTACTTCATGCTCGCCGCCAACGCCAGCAACAAGATGGTGGTCATCGACATGCTGACGAGGAGCTTCGTGACCAGCTTCTATACCGGCTTGGTGCCGCACCCGGGCCGGGGCGTGAACTGGCTCGACCCGATCTACGGCTGGGTCAATGCGACGGGCCACATCAGCGAAGCGAAGATGGCCGTGTACGGCGCGGACCCCACCGCCACTCCTGAGCACGCCTGGAGGGTGGTCCGAAACATCACGCTGCCTTCCTCCGGCTCGCTCTTCGTCAAGACGCACCCGAGCTCGCCGTGGGTGTTCGTGGATATGACGATGAGCGCGGACGCGACCTTGCAGAAGCAGATCTGCGTCATTGCCAAGTCGACCGGCGCCCTCGACCACTGCTTCAACGTGGCCACGAACGGTAAGGCCACGCACATGGAGTTCAACAAGGACGGAACCGAGGTCTGGGTGTCCGACTGGGCCACCAACGGCGGAATCGTCATCCTGGACAGCGTCACGCTCGCCGAGATCGCCAGGATCTACGGTCTGCAGACGCCGACCGGGAAGTTCAACGTCTACAACACGGCCCACGACATCTATTGAAGTGAACAGGGGAGGGACGCTGTGAGCCGCCCCTGAAGTCGCCGAGGATGGGAAGCGAACACGCTCCCACCCTCGGCACCGTTACCATTCAGAAGCCAAGGACCAAAATGCCATGAAGAATACAAGGATTGAAATCACAACGACGTTCACCCTGGTCTTCGCCCTCGCTCTGCTGCTGCCAGGCCTCGCGTGGGCTCATTGCGATGCCCTCGACGGCCCGGTGGTCCTGGAGGCCCGAGCCGCTTTGGAAGCGAACGATGTCAAGCCGCTGCTCAAGTGGGTGCGCGCGCAGGACGAGGCTGAGATCCGCAAGGCTTTCTCCCGAGCCGTCGCCGTGCGGAAACTCGGAGCCGAGGCGAAGCAGGTCGCGGACACCTACTTCTTCGAGACTCTGGTGAGGGTTCACCGCGCGGGGGAAGACGCGCCTTATACCGGCCTGAAGCCTGCCGGCATGATAGATCCGGCCTTTGTCAAGGCTGACCGGATGCTGGAAGGCGGTTCGATCGACGAGCTGGCCAATGCCATCTCCGCCCATGCGGCGGAGGGCCTCCGGGAGCGCTACGCGCGGGTTGCCGAGGCACGGAAGCATATGAACGACAGTGTGGAGGCGGGACGGAAGTACGTCGAAGCCTATGTCACCTATATCCACTACGTGGAGGGGATCTCCAATCTGATCCACGGAGAGACCCACCACTGACTCGCGGTCGCCGCGGCTTGAACCCGGCGCTCCGCGCTTGCTGAGAAGAGGCAGCACGCAGTCTTCGGCTGACCGGCTGGCGGGCGCCACCCCCCAGCGGGGAACCCCCTCTTCAGGGTGCCCGCCAGCCGCTCTCCTGCGGCTCCAATGCAGTGGACTGCGCCCCTACAACCGCGCCGTCGCCGCCCGCCGCTGGAGCTGCATCACCTGCGCGTCCGGGTCCACCACCACCCGCCCGGGCTCGAACGGACAGACGATCCGCACCAGCTTCGACTCCCCCGCTCCCAGCACGATCGTCGTCCGGACGTCCTTGTAGTCCTTGGAGACCTGTCCCTTCTCGTCCCACGGGAACTCGCCGTTGGTGGCCGCCACCTCGACCGGCATGCGGCCCGTGCCGGCGTTCTCCACCTTGACGGTCACCTCCCACCGCCCCGCTCCGGCGGCCGTCTTGCGCGCGTCCTCCAGGCGGTACTCGGGGATCACCAGGCCGTAGAACCACTGGCGGACGAGGTCGTCGAAGCCCGCCTTGTCTTTCGCGTAGGGGCGCATCACGGCCACGAAGTCCTCGATCACCGGATGGTCGGCGTTGCCGTGGTAGATCTGGAAGAACCTACGGACGCCGGCCAGGAAGTCCTCCTTCCCCATCCGCTGGTAGAGCATCCAGAGGGCCCAGCCCCCCTTGTCATAGATCACAGTGACGTCGCCCGGACGGCCCGCGAGCTCCAGGGTCTCCACCAGCGGCTTCTCCGTGCCGGGCAGCCGGCGCTCGCCGTACACAGCCTCCATTTCGGTGGCGTAGACGATGCGCGCCAGCGGCCCGCGCATCTGCTCCAGGAGCATCAGGGTGGCGAAGTTGGCCGCGCCCTCGGCCAGGACGATGCCGCCCGGCCCTTCGCCGGACTGCAGGATGTGCCCCCACCAGTTGTGGGCCGCCTCATGGGCCGCGATGCTGAAGGCCATGTCGTTGCCCGGCTGGGGCTTCACCAGGAAGCCGGTCGACTCCGAAAAGAAGATGTTGGTGGCGTTGCCCCGGGCGCCGGGAGCGAAGGCGGGGAACTCGTTGAGCCGCAGCTCGCGCCAGGGGAACGGCCCGTACCACTCGGCGAAGTAACGCCGCGCTCCGTTCAGGGCCTCCAGCAGGCTGTCCACGTTGTACGCGTGCCCGGGATGGTAGTAGACCGCCGTGCCCGGCCCCTTCTTCACCGCCCAGCGGGCGGCGGCGACGTTGAACACCCGCAGCGGGTAGTCGCTCTCCCAGATCCAGGTCCGCCGGCCGTCCTTCTCCGACTCCGCCGTCAGGACGCCCGTGGAGTTGACCGTGAGATCGGCCGGGGCCGTGATCCGCAGCCGCTGGGTGAAGGCGGAGCGGTCGAGGTCGGCGTCGGTGGTCCCTTCATAGTGGCGGGGTGGATAGATCCGCGATTCGAAGTAGTTGTCCTCGTCTACCCCGATCCTTGGATCGAAACCGATGATGGGCACGAAATCCGGGTTGCGCCCGGTGAGCAGGATTCCCGACGGCAGCACGAACTCGTCGCGGGGCAGCAGGCCGCCGTTGCGCGAGATGCCCGGCAGCATCGTGCCCCGGTAGCGGAACCCGAGCCGCACCGACTCCCCCGGCGCCAGCGGCTTCGCCAGCCGGAAGACGTAGAGCCGGGAGCGTTCCTCCGGCTTGTAGGAGACTCCGTTCAGCGTCCAGGAAAGACCCTCCCACGCGGAGCCGCCGGTGACGGGGAACCAGTACAGCGGCTTGTCCTTCTGGTTCTGCAGGTCGTACCAGCCGCTCACCTGGAAACGCCGCTCGGCGGGCTCGAAGCCGACGTCCGCCTCCACATGGGTGGTGTACGGCAGCGGCTGGCCCATCCACGTGGTGAGGTTCTTCCGCCAATACTCCTTGTCCTGATAGCGCGCCGTCGCGCCCTGGAATCCCCGGTTCACCTCGGCCCACAGCGTGAATCCCAGGACCAGGGGCGGCAGCGCGAGCAGCAAGGCCGTCCGCAACGTCGGCCGCCGTTCCGCCGGGGGCAGCACCGGATGCAGGCGGTCGCGGTCGCGGCGGTTCAGGAAGCGCACGGCGATCCAGCCGAACAGGACGGACAGCGCCAGGACGAACAGCCGGTTGAGCACCAGGGCCCGGCCGTCGACGTCGAACCCGCCCATGTCGGTCCACGGCACGGCGGCGCCGGAGGGGGTGAAGCCGAAGAGGACCCAGTTCCCCACCCAGCTCATCCATCCGCGGAGGAAGAAGAAACCCGTCAGGACGGCCGCCGCGATCCCGATCCCATAGGTGGCGTAGCGGCTCTTCGTCAGCGCGTAGACCGCGGCCACGAAGGTCATCCAGACGATCATGGTCGGCGTCAGCAGGAGGCCCCAGACCAGCAGGAACGGCCGGACTTCCAGGGGGACCTCGTCCTGCGGCAGGATCGACCAGGCCGCGATCAGGAACGCTCCCACCAGGGAGATCCCCAGCACCGCGAGGTTCGCCAGCAGCTTGCCGGTCACGATCGCCCCTGTGGGGACCGGCGTGTTGTAGAAGAGCGGCGCGACCCCCGTCGCGTTCTCGCGTTCCAGCGACTCCACCGTGTAGAAGAGGAAGAGCAGCCCGAGAGCCAGGGTCAGGAACGACAGCCCTTCAAGGGCCGCCGGACCCGCCGTCAACAGGATGTCGCTGCCCAGCCAGCCGTAGGACTCCTTGTACAGCACGAACAGGAACAGCAGGATGAACGGGATGAAGATGTACAGGCCCGCCTGCGAGCGCAGCTCCTGGAGCTCGAAGCGGGCGACCGAGAGCGTGCCCGAGAGGAAACGCGGCGCCCGCGCCTTCATCGACAGGGACGAGAGGGTCGGCCCGTCCAGCACGGGAACGGGAGCCGCCTGGTCCTCCGTCCGCTTCGACCGGGCCGGCCGGCGCAGGCGGGCCGTGTAGCGGCGGCGAGAGAGGTCCACCAGGAGCAGGCCCACGAGCACGAATGCCACGCGGCTCAGCAGGAACGCCGCGTCATACTCCACCGGCCGGGTGTTGTAGAAAGCGATCCCGCGGTCGACGAAGAGCCAGCTCTCCTTGACCCAGCGGAACCCCGACGGATCGGTATAGCGCAGGAACGCCATGAGCGCTGGCGAGAAGTCCTTCGGATACTGTCCCCACAGCCAGTTGTTGCACAGCAGGTAGATGGAGACCGGGAAGAGGAAGACGAGGATCGGCCGGCCCGTCCAGCGCCCGAGGGCGAAGGTCACTCCCGCCGTGAACACGACCGCCGGAACCAGGAAGACCAGCAGCGGCCGGAGATAGTTCATCAGCTTGAACGGGCCGTAGATCTCCGGATTGCCGGGGTCCGGCATGAGATGGGTGAGCAAGCCCGTGCTCACCGGCAGCACCGCCACGGCGAGGAGGCAGGCGGCAAGGGCGGCCAGGAACTTCCCCCAGACGTATTCGGAAGCGCGCAGAGGCGTCGAGAGCAGCAGGTCCCCGACCTTGTATTCGGCGTCGCGGATCAGCGGCATGCCGGCGGCCACCGCCACGAAGAACGAGACCATGAAGTAGCTGAGCAGGGCGTAGATGTAGACGGTCTGGAACTCGGAGTCCGCCCACGCCTTCTGGCCGCCCAGGGAGGTGTCGATCGAGCGGTAGATCCAGGCTCCCCTGGACATCATCCAGCCGTTCCACAGCATCAGCGCCGCGAACATCAGGAACAGGGGACGCCGCAGGCCTTCCTGCACGTCGAGGCCGGCGACGAGCCCGAGCCGGCGGAGGCTGAAGCCCTGCCGCGCCGCCGGCGTGGAACCGGCCGATTCGGCCTTGGATGAAAGAGATGTCGCCATGTGCGCCTCCTGCGGGAAATACGAGGAGGCCGGGGGTGGTGTTTCAGGTTGTCGTCTGACGTACCCGGATCGCCACCAGCGTGATGTCGTCCTTCGCCGGCTGGCCGCCGGCCCAGGCTTCGGCGGCGGCGGTGAGGCCCGCGATCACGTCCTCGGGCCTCTTTCCGCCCAGGCCCTCGAAGGTCTCGCGCACGCGGACGTAGCCGAAGGGCTCGCCCTCGGGATCGGTCAGCTCGGGCAGGCCGTCGGTCATCAGCAGGAGGGTGTCGCCGGGCTGGATCTCCAGGCGGCGCTCGTCGTAGGCGGAGAGCAGGCCGCCCAGGGGCATGCCCACCAGCGCGATCTCCTCGGCCCGGCCTTCCCGCGCGCGGTGCAGGAGGACGGGCGGCATGCCCGCCGAAGAGACGGTGAGCGTGCCGCCTTCCAGGCGCACGAGGCAGAGCCCCATCGCCATCCTCTCCAGCTCCATGCGCTTCACCGCCCGCGCCGCCTCGGCGAGCAGCTCGCGCGGGGTGGTGCGGCTGGCGAAGGCCGAGAAGAGGCTCTTGACCGCGGTGACCATGGTCCCGGCCCGGGCGCCGTGGCCCGTGGCGTCGCCCACGGCGGCGGTCAGCGCGCCGCCGTCCGCCAGCAGGAAGTCGTAGTAGTCGCCGCCGACCTCGGTGGCGGTGCGCATCGAGACGGCGATCTCGAAGGCGGGATGGTCCGGCAGGACCTTGGGCAGCAGCGAGAGCTGGAAAAGGCGCGCGTCCTCCAGCTCCCGGCTCTTGCGCTCGTATTCGGTCTGAAGGAGGGCCTGGGCGACCTCCCGGTCCTGATGGCGCTTCAGATCCTCGGCCATGCGGTTGAAGGCCAGGGCCAGCGTGCCCAGCTCGTTCTTCGAGCGCACCGGGACTCGCGTCTCCAGATCTCCCTGTGCGATGCGTTCGGCGCCCACGGTGACGAGCCGCACGTCGCGCGTCATGCGCTTCGAGAGCGGCAGGATGCCCAGCAGCGCCAGGCCGATCATCCCCAGGCCGTAGCCGAAGTTGCGCGCCGCCGCCTCCCGCACCTCCTGCAGGGGGACAGGGCGGGCGATCCCCAGGATCAGGCCGGTCTCGGGGTCCTTCTGCGTCGCCCCCACCCAGTCGTCGGAGGTCCAGCGGACGCTCTGTGCCTGCGAGTGCAGCCCCGCCACGATGGGCATGGCTTCGATGCGCCTCCGGTCCCCCGGAGAGCGCGTGTACAGCTTCCCCTGGGGATCGACGGCGAACGGGATGTCGCCGCCGCTCCGGCGGGTCTCCAGCACGCGGCGCAGGATCTCGTGCGTGCGAATGCGGGCCTTGACGGTGCCCACGACCTCGCCGCTCCGCCAGACCGGCACCTCGAAGTCCCGCGCCAGCGCCCGCGCGGCGCGCTCCTTCTCGTCCTGGACGGCGAGGTCGCGGATGATCTGCTCCCGCTTCCGGGCCTCGTGGGCGAACTGCTCCTCGATCCGCTTCCGAAGCTCCTCGCGCATGACTTCCAGGTCAGGTGCCGCCGGAGCGTGCGCTTCCCCCGGGACCGGCGGCTCCGGCGCGGCGGGAGCCGGGGGAACGTGGGTTCCCGCCATGCCCGCGACCGCCGCGAGCGCCGCATCGACCGCCTCGAGCTGGGCCTTCTGCTCCGCGGTCTCCTCCCCGGCCGCCTTGAGCTGCCGCCGGACGTCCTCCAGGACCGCGGGGACGTGGATCACCACCGTCGCGGTCGCCGGAGCTTCATGGGCTTCGGCGTGCGGCGGGGCCGTGACAGGCTGGGGCTGCGCGGGGGGCCTGGGCGTCCTCGGGATCACCTCCAGGGTCTCGACGAGCGGAGCGGTATCCCCGAGGTCGCGGACCATCTGCTGGCCGAGACTCCGTTCCAGCGCCCGCTCATGGGGATCGACCGTCATCGAAGAGGCGATCTCGTCCCCGGCCCGCCCCACGCTCCGCTCGAGCTCGGCCGTGACCGCGGTCATCTGGCCGTCCATCTCCTTCGCCAGCATTCCCACCTCCGCGTCGGCGGCCTGGCGGACGGCGCGCAGCGAGGAGTAATAGGAATAGAGGACGATCCCCGTCAGGGGAACGATGGCGAGAAGCAGGAAAGCGAGGATGAGCTGCGTGCGGATCTTCATCCGGGATGTGTACGCGCGCGAGGGCGAGATGTTCTGGTAATCGGCTGAGAAGGACCCCAACTCACCGCCCCGCCAGCCGCGCCACCGTGGCCACCAGCTCGGCGGGATCGAAGGGCTTGGCGAGGTGGGTCTGGAAGCCCGAATCGAGGGCGCGCTGGCGGTCTTCGGCGCGGGCGTAGGCGGTCAGCGCGGCGGCCGGTACCCTGCCGCCCTGCTCGGGCGGGCGCTCCCGAATCTGGCGGATCAGGGAGTAGCCGTCCTCCCCCGGCATGCCGAGGTCGGAGAGGAGGACGTCGGGCGCGCCGCGTTCGAAGGAGTCCAGGGCCGCGGGCACGGAGCCGAAGTCCACCACCTCGGCGCCGCACTGCTCCAGCGCCGTCTTCAGCAGCTCGCGGGTGTCGTCCTCGTCCTCGACGACCATCACGCGGACGCCGGCGAGGCGGTCGGGAGCGCTCCAGCCGAGTTGGGCGGAGACGGCCGTCTGGTCCAGAGGGTCCTCCGCCAGCTCCGCCCGCAGCGGCAGCCGCACGGTGAAGGTCGCGCCCAGGCCCTCGCCGGGGCTGTCCACCTCGACCATGCCGCCGTGCAGCTCGATCAGATGGCGCACGATCGAGAGGCCCAGCCCCAGGCCGCCGTGGGAGCGGGTGGACGTGCTCTCCGCCTGCCGGAAGCGGTCGAAGACAAAGGGCAGGAAGTCCTCGCGGATGCCGATCCCGGAGTCGGTCACGCGGATGACCGCGCTGGCGCCCAGCTCCTGGAGGGCGACCTCGACGCGGCCCCCCCGCGGCGTGAACTTGACGGCGTTGGAGAGGAGGTTCCAGACCACCTGCTGGAGACGGTCGGAGTCCCCCAGGGCCGGGCTTCCCATGCGCCCCAGGGAGACGGCGAGGTGGATCCCCTTGGCGTCCGCGGCCGGGCGGACGGTCTCCAGGGCGGCGTCGATGATGCGGTGCAGCTCCACCGGCCTGAAGTCCAGGCGCAGCTTGCCGGTGATGATGCGCGAGACGTCCAGCAGATCGGCGATGAGCTGGGCCTGGACGCGGGCGTTGCGCTCGATGGTCTCCATGGCGCGGGCGGCGGCGGTCTCGTCGAGCTTGCCGGCGCGCAGCACCTGGATCCAGCCGAGGATGGCGTTCAACGGCGTGCGCAGCTCGTGGGAGAGGGTGGCCAGGAACTCGTCCTTCATCCGGTTGGCCTCTTCGGCCTGCCGGCGGGCGCCCTTCTCCAGCACCAGGAGCCGCGCCCGCTCCTGCTCCGCCCACTCGCGGTTGCGGATCTCCTTCTTCAGCTCCTCGTTGGCGATCGAGAGCTCCGCCGTCCGCTGCTGCACCAGGATCTCCAGCTCGTCGTACATGGTGCGCAGGGCGTCGTTGGCCCGCGCCAGCTCGGCCGTGCGCTGCTCGACCTTGGCGCGCAGGGAGACCTTCTCGATGGCGTTCTGCACCGCGTGCTGGAGGCGGTCGCGCGAGACGGCCCCCTTGAGGAGATAGTCCTGGGCGCCCGCTTTCATCGCCTCGACGGCCACCGATTCGTTGCCCTGGCCGGTGAGCACGATGACGGGGATCAGCCTCTCCTCCCGCAGGAGCTGGGCGAGGAACTCCAGGCCGTCCACGTCCGGCAGCCGGTAGTCGAGAAGGAGACAGTCGGGCCGCTCCTCCAGCGCCGTGCTCAGCCCCTCCTCGCCCGTCTCCGCTTCGAGGAACTCGTAGGCGTGCTCCGCGTCCTGCGCGAGCAGGCGCCGGTAGAGAGCCCGGTCTTCCGGGCTGTCGTCGACGATGAGGAGGCGGATGGGCGCGCTCATGGTCCGGGTCAGCCCTTCGGCAGGATGACGACTTCGAACCAGTAGTCGTTGAGCCGCTCGATGGCCCGCATGAAGCCGTCCAGGTCCACGGGCTTCTGGATGTAGCTGCTGGCCCCGGCGCGATAGCAGGCGTCCACGTCGCGGGTGTCGCTGGAGGTGGTCAGGACGACCACGGGGATCTGCTTGAGCTGCGGGTCCGCCTTGATCTCGGCCAGGACCTCGCGGCCGTCGGTGCCCGGGAGGTTGAGGTCGAGCAGGATGACCCCCGGCCGGGGGGACTTCTCGGGATCGGCGAACTCGCCGCGGCGGAAGAGGAAGTCCAGGGCCTCCTCGCCGTCGGAGCAGCGGAAGATGGGGTTGCGCAGCCCGGACTTGCGGAAGGCGCGCTGGGTGGTCTCGAAGTCCTCGGGGCTGTCCTCCACCAGGAGGATGGGCTGGCTGGGCGTAATGGTTTCAGGCACTGGGGCCTCCTTCTTCCAGGGTGAAATAGAACGTCGTCCCCTCGCCCGGGACGGATTCGAGCCAGATTCTGCCATGGTGGCGCTCGACGATCTTCTTGACGATGGTCAGGCCGGCGCCCGTGCCGCCGCCGTACTTGTCACGGCCGTGCAGACGCTTGAAGATGCGGAACACGGCGTCGTGGTGCTTCTCCGGGATGCCGATGCCGTTGTCCCGCACGTAGAAGACGGGCGGCGCGGCGCCGTCCACGGTTCCGACCTCGATGCGCTTCTCCGGCTTGTCGTTGTAGCGCATGGCGTTGACGATCAGGTTGTAGAAGATCTCCCCCACCCGCGCGCGGTCGGCGCGGACGGTGGGGAGCGGCTTCGGGACGCGCACCTGAATGTTCTCCTCCTTGAGCGAGATGGCGAGCGAATCGAGGATCTCCTCCACCGTCCGGTTGAGGTCCACCTGATCGATGGCGAGGTCGACCCGGCCGAGGCGGGAGAAGTGCAGGAGCGAGTCGATCAGGGTCTCCATGCGGCGGCTCAGGCGGGTCAGGGTCTCCAGCTTGGCGCGCCCCTCCTCGTCCAGCTTGTCGCCGTAGTCCTCCAGGAGGAAGTTGGAGTAGTTGTGGATGCCCCGCAGCGGCTCCTTGAGGTCATGGGAGGCGATGTAGGCGAAGTCGTCCAGCTCCTTGTTGCTCTGGTGCAGCTCCTCGTTGCGGACCTCCAGCTCCTGCTCGGCCCGCAGGCGCTCGGTCAGCTCCTGCCGCAGCTCTTGGGTGCGCTCCCGTACGCGCTGCTCCAGCCCCTCCTTGGCCCGCTGGAGGTCCAGGTCGCGCTGCTGGATCTGGCCGAGCATCTCGTTGAAGGAATCGACCAGTTGGCCGAGCTCGTCGGGGCTCCGCTTCTCCGCCCGGATCGAATAGTCCTTCACCTCGGAAACGCGGCGGGCGATCACCGACAGATCCAGGATCGGCCGCGAGATCACGCGCTGGAGGGTCGAGGCGAGCAACAGGGCCGCGAGCCCCGACGCGATGAAGACGGTTCCCACTGTGAGCGCCTGGAGCCACAGACGTCGGTTCATGCCGCCGAGGCCGCTGCGCAGGAAGACCGTGCCGATCACCTTCCGGGTTTCCGGATCGTGAACGGGTTGGAAGGAGATGAGAGCCCCGTCCCTGTATTCGGTGACCGCCACCTCGGGCCGCGAAGGGAAATCGTCCTGATGCCCCCTTCTCCTCCAGAAGGCGAACAGCCGGCCCTGAGCGTTGTAGAGAGCCGCGGCGACGACGTTTTCCTGGGGCCACAGCGAGGCGAGGAGATCCTCGCCGGCGGTTACGTCCTGAAAGAGCAGAATCGCGTCGCTGTTCTCGGCCATGACCGCCGCCAGGGTCTCGAGGTCCTCCGCCATTTCCGTGCGCAGACCGCTCCGCTCGATGAGGATCAACGACGTGCCGGCCAACAGCAACGCGCCGCCGGTGGTCAGCAGGGCGATGACCATCAGCTTCTGCCGGATGGGCAGGTCTTGCAGGAGCCTCATGCCGGACCGGGTCCGCCCTTGACGCGCTTGGCGAGGCTCATCAGCTTGGAGCTGATCTTGATGTCCGCCCGCTCCGCGGCCTCCTGGCTGATCTCGAAACGGATCTTCGAGCCCTCCAGGATGAAGTTGATGACTCCTCCCTGGTCGAGGAAGCCTTCGGTGTCCGCCACCGTCAGCACCGGCGAGCTCTGGACCTCCGCCAGGATCGCGGGGATGCGTTCCCTCTCCGACCGGCTGATGAAGAGGACGTGGCAGCCCTCCAGCCCCTGATTCTCCTTGCGGCCGAGCACCGTCAGCTTGCGGCCGGCCACCTCCTCCTTCGCCAGATCGCCTAGGGTCCTGCCGAAGGGGTTCTCGCCCAGCACACAGATCAGGATCGAGCTCTTCTCGTCCGCGAAGGCCGTAGAGGGCCAATCCACGAACTTGGTGAAGTTGTAGAGGAACGCCGCCTTGACGGCGTACTCCTCCGCGACCTGGGCCGGGAAGACGGCCGGCGCGGCGAGGAACAGCGCCGCCCAGGCGAGCACGCAGAGAAGCCGGCGCCTCAGAACCGCCATGTCGCCTTTCCGTAGACGCCGCGCTGGACCTCTTTCGGCACCGGGGTCGAGAACTCCCGGTGCTGGTCGTGGAGGAGGTTCTGTCCGACCAGGGCCAGCTCCAGCCGGTCGCTCATCCGCCAGCCCAGATGGATGTCCAGCTCCGTGTAGGCGGGGACGAGGGGCGCCGGCAGCTCGTCCACGTGCCGGAGCCAGGCGTCCAGCTCGAACCGGCCCGGCAGGTCCATGAAGGAGCGGATGGTGAACCGGTAGTCCGGGTCGTTGCCCTCCCCGACGCCGCCGGTGGGGTCCCGGCTGCCCGGGTCCAGGCTGAGGTCCTTGTGGAAGTAGGCGAACGAGTTGTACAGCCGCCACCAGGAGGCCACCTGCACGTTGTACCGCGCCTCGGCGCCGTAGGTCTCGGCGTTCAGGTGGTTGGCCAGCGTGATGGGGACCGGCGCGCCGGTCGCCGGCGGCTCCTGGCTCCGCAGGTTGTCGTAGACGTTGTAGAAAGCCGCGATCTCGAACGACGAGGCGGGACTCGGCTGGAAACGGTACCCCACCTCGTAGGCGAGCACGGTCTCCGACTCGAAGTCCCGGCTCCCCTGCAGGAAGACCACCGGGCCGGCGAGAAAACGGACGTCCTCGTCGATCCGGGTGGGCGAGCGGACCGCCCGCGAAATCGATCCCCAGAGGGTCCGGCGGTCGTCGGGAGTCCAGGCCAGGCGGACATTGGGCTGGATCTCCAGGCCCGTGGACTCGTGGACCTCGAATTTCGAGCCGACCGTCAGCCGCACCCGGTCGGGGACGAGGGTGATCTCGTCCTGGCCGAAGGCGCTGAACAGCTCGATCGTCCGCTCGGTCGGCTCCCAGACGATCTGGGGCGCGTTGTCGAGGTCGTCGCTGCTGATCCGGTATCCCAGGCCCCAGAGGACGTCGTGCCGTTGGCCGGCCGGGAGCCGGTGCTGGAAGTCGAGGTCCCAGGTGTCCCGGCGGTTCTCGATGAACTGATTCGGCACGATCCGGCTGGAGCGGTCCCAGTAGACCTGCAGCTCCATGCTGGAGGCTTCGGAGAACCGGCGCGACCAGCGGCCCAGCAGGTTGCCGCCGTCCACCTCGGTGTCCTCGCGGGCCAGCTCGCCGATCACGCCGGCGTAGACGTCGCCCTGGACGGTGAAGGCGTCGCGGTCCGAGAGGTCGCCGTCCACCCGGAAGCCGCCCTGGGCCGTGCGCAGGGGGTCCTCGGCGCTGCCGCCCGCGGCCAGCGCCAGGGCGTCGATGTACCGGTATTTGCCATAGACGCGGTACCAGGTCCGCTCCCCCAGGGCGCCGCCATGGCGGACGGCGCCGAAGCCGCGCTCCTCGGTGCCGGCGCCGGCCGTCACCAGCCCGCCCCGGGTCTCGCGGGCGCTGCGGGTCAGGATGTTGATCACCCCGTTGACCGCGTTCGCTCCCCAGAGCGCGGCGCCGGGGCCGCGGATGATCTCGATGCGGTCGACGTCGTCCAGCGGCAGATCCTGCACGTCCCAGAAGACCCCGGAGAAGACCGGCGTGTAAACCGTACGGCCGTCGATCATCACCAGCATCTTGTTGGCGGTGGAAATGTTGAAGCCGCGGGCGCTGATGGCCCAGGTCCGCGAGTCGACCCGCGCCACGTGGAGGGCGTTGGCCAGGCGCAGCGCCTCAGGCAGGCTTCTGACCCCGGAGCGGCGGATGTCCTCGTTGGTGATGACCGTCAACGCCGCGGACGTCTGCGAGAAGCGCTCGATCCGCCGCGAGACGGAGGTGACCTCGACTTCCATCAGCTCTTCGATGCTCAGGCTCCTCAGCTCGGAGGGATCGACCTGGCGCTCGTCCTGCGCGGCCGACGCGGGAGCGGCCAGCAGCCAGGCGGCCAGCGCCCATGGCAGGCGGCTCCTCCACCGAGGACGGAAAACACGTCTGTTCGCCGAGAAATTCATCGTCTGTCTTCCCAGGAAAAGCAAATCTCGCGCCATCAGAGGCGGGAGGCGAAGGATACTAGCCGGCCGCCGCCAGCAGGCGGCGGAGGGCGTCGAGGTCGGCAGGCTTGGTCAGGTGGGTGTCGAACCCCGCTTCGAGAGCCTTTCTGCGGTCCTCCTCCTGGCCATAGCCGGTGAGGGCGATGAGATAGGCCGAGCGCAGCTCCGGATCGGCCCGGAAGGCCCGGGCGGCGCCGTAGCCGTCCAGCGCGCCGGGGAGGCCGATGTCGCAGAGGATCACCTGCGGGCGGAACCGGCGGGCGGTCTCCAGCCCCTGGGCGGCGTCGAAGGCGACCTCCACCTCGTGGCCGATCAGCCGCAGCAGGAGCGCCAGGCTCTCGGCGGCGTCCACGTGATCCTCGATCACCAGACAGCGGCGGGGGGGTTCCGGGCCCTGCTCCAGGGGTTCGTCGGACATGGTCGTCTCCTCGTCTCAGGACGCGAGCGGCAATCGTAGCGTGAATTCCGCGCCCTGGCCCAGCCCCGGCGGCAACCATACCGCGATCCGGCTCCTCGCGCACCGCGATCTCGTTCCAGAGTTGCCGGGGACCGCGACGGCGGTCCCCGGCGGAATGGCCTAGCAGGAGAAGCTGGTCTGAGGAAGGGGCGGGCACTGCGACCGGCAGGCGGTCCGGGCGTCGATGCAGTCGGTCAGGCAGGGGTCCCGGGTCGTGCAGCTATCGGCGCAGACCTCGAAATCGGCGTTGCACTGGCTCAGGCAGGCGTTGCGCGCCGCCACGGCGGCGTCGATCGGCGCGCACGAGTACGTCTGGCCACAGCAGTTGACCGTGCCGGCCGAGCTGGTGCAGGTGCCGGTCGCGGTGGTGCACTGCAGCGTCTTCCCCGAAGAGCAGGTCGTGCTGCAGGTCTGGGACGCCTCGGCGATGCGGACCGGCTCGATGCCGAGAGCCACGGTGAGCGCCATCAGGAGACCGGCCAGGCAGAGAGCTTTCTTCATCACCAGCACTCCCTTGTGTTCTCGCAGTTGCAGTTCGAGTAGAGGGTGTAATAGCAGTAGCAGTTGCTCCAGATGGAGCCGCCCTGGGCATCCTCGAGAGATCTGTCCACGAGAAAACGCACGGTTTCGCGGCTGAGCGCAAGCTTCTTGGCCGTCTTCTTCATCTCTTCTCCTTTCGTATTGCCTGCTCTTCAACAAGAGTGGTGCGGGAGCGAGCGGATACGAGCCGCGCCAGGGTCGGGGGTTGTCACCGCGGGTCCGCGGTCGGGCTGGTGCCGGAGGCGGGACTCGAACCCGCACGCCTTGCGGCGGAAGATTTTAAGTCTCCTGCGTCTGCCATTTCGCCACTCCGGCCCGGGCGGATTCTACAGGATGCGCGGCCGGGCTCCCGGCGGCTCGTTTTTCCCGGCTGGACCACCTTTATTTAGTGGTGAGCGCCATGAAATTTGGTTCACGGCCGAACGCTGTAGCGGTACAACCCCTACTGTGAAGGAGGAGAACCGATGAAGAAGAGGAAGCTGACCCTTTCCCGTGAGACCCTGCGCAACCTGGAAACCGGCCAGATGGCCCGTGTGGCGGGCGCGTCAGGATGCCCGACCTGCGCCGACCAGACCTGCGGGAGCTGCTACGGGAGCTGCTTCGACACCTGCACCAACGACCCGTCTTGCTGGGGCTCCTGTGGCGGCACCTGCGAGTACAGCTGCCACTGCATCTGAGCAGGTCGAGTCCCGGCTCCGGCGGAACCCGTAGAGGAAAGGCGGCCCCGATGGGGCCGCCTTTTTCCTTACAGGCCAAGCCCTTGCGTCTCGGGGCTCGCGTAGGGCTGATTTCTCACCCCGAACCTTCCGGGTTCATCCGCGAACCTTCCGGCTTCAACCGGGAACCTTCCGGCTTCAACCGGGAAGCTTCCGGCTTCAACCGGGAAGCTTCCGGCTTCAACCGGGAAGCTTCCGGCTTCAATCGGGAAGCTTTCGGGTTCATCCCGGAAGCTTGCGGCTTCAACCGGGAAGCTTGCGGCTTCAACCGGGAAGCTTGCGAGCTTCAACCGGGAAGCTTTCGGCTTCAACCGGGAAGCTTGCGAGGTTCATCCGCGAACCTTCCGGGTTGGTCCGCGAAGCTTCCGGGTTGATCCGCGAAGCTTCCGGGTTGATCCGCGAACCTTCCGGGTTCATCCGCGAACCTTCCGGGTTGATCCCCGAACCTTCCGGGTTGGTCCGCGAAGCTTCCGGGTTGATCCGCGAAGCTTCCGGGTTGGTCCCCGAACCTTCCGGGTTGATCCGCGAACGTTGCCGGTTGACGCCGAAAGGTCGGTGGGCGAGATGCCAGCCGGGGCATCAATGTCGCCCCCTTCGGGAGCTCCGGATGGGTGGAGAGGCCTCCTCGGCGACCTGGGGCTAGCGCCCCATAGTACTAGACAAGGGCGTGCTATACTTTTCTCCTTCTTTTCCTGATAGGAGACTGAGATGAAGAAGCTCGCCATTCCGTGCGGCCTGGCTCTGGCCGCGCTCGTCGCCCTGTCCGCCCCCGTTCCGGTCCACGCCGCCGGCAAGAAGGCCAACGTGAAGGTCGTCAACAAGTCCGACTGGGAGATCCACCAGTTCTTCCTCTCGTCCAGCGATGACGACGAATGGGGTCCGGACCAGTTGGGCGAGCAGGTGATCGGAACCGGGGAATCCTTCACCCTGAAGGGCATCCCCTGCAACACTTACGACGTCATGCTGGTGGACGAAGCTGAAGACGAGTGCGTCGTCGAGGCGGTGGACATCTGCGGCGGCGCGGAGAGCTGGGTCATCACCAACAAGATCCTGCTCGGCTGCCAAGAGGCCAGCGAGTAGCAAGACCCCGAGGGCCGGATCACCCCCGATCCGGCCCCACCACCCGCTCCCGGCCGAGGACGCGGGCGAACAGCTCCCGGGAACGCTCCAGCAGCTCCATCGCCAGCTCCGCCCGGCCCATGCGGCCGGTCACCAGCGCCAGGTTCAGGAACAGGGCGGCGCCGTCCGCCGCGTTCAACCCGTCCGACTCGACGGCCATCTTCTCCATCGCTTCCATCAATCGGGCCAGCGCCTCCCGGTGATCCCCGCCGTCGGCGTGCGAGATGCCGATCTCCAGCAACTCGCCGAAGCTGCGATAGGCGTTGAGGCTCATGACGTTCATCGCGTCCATCTACAGCGCTCCCTGAGGAGGGCCGAAGGCCCCCGGTGATGCCAAGTCCCTGGCAGGTCGGCTATATGCGCGATTGTAGCAAGAGAGCTCGCCTCCTGTCCGTGCTACGGTCTTCGGGATGCGCCGCGGTCCGCTTTCGAGGTTGACAGGTGCCTGTCTGGCACGGCCTCGGTTGACTCTGCTCGCCGGTCTGTTGGTGGCGGCGCTGTTCGGGAGCGGCTTGCCGCGGATCGAGCTGCGCACCGATGGCCAAGCCATCTATCCGTCGCGAAACCGGATCGTCCAGCAATCCGCAGCCGATGCGGAGAGATTCCGGGAGCCCGATCAGGTCATCCTCCTGATCAGCACAAAGCCCGGGGGTCCGCCGGTCGCCAGCACCACCGGTCTGCGCTTCCTCAAAGAAGTCGATCTTCACCTCCGCGATCTGCCGGTCCTCGACCCCGAGAAGGTCCGTTCGCTGGCGAGCCTGCTCGAGCCCGAGCCCGGCCTGTCGTCCCTCCAGCATGTCCGGGAGTACCTGGAGGAGGTCCCGAGCAGTCCGGCGGAGGTCGCGGCCTTGCGGGCGCGCGTCCGGCGCCATCCTCTGGGCGAGGGGTTGTTCCTCTCTTCCGACGGCTCCACCGCGGCCGTCTATGCGTCCCTCGCCGGAGGGGTGTCGCGCCGGGAGGGTGTCGATGCCCTGGAGGATTGGATCCGCCCGCGGTCCGGCTCGGCGTTCCATCTACGGCTGACCGGTCCGGCGGTCGCGGAGGTCCAACTCGGCCGCAAGGTCTTCCGCGACCTCGCCTGGATGACCCCTCTCATGGTCCTCGTCATGGCCCTGTTGCTCTACGGCTGTCTGCGGTCGCCCGGCGCCGTGGCCGCCGTGATGGCGGAGGTCCTCTTCGTCCTGGTCTGCGTGTTCGGCGCCATGGGCCACGCCGGGGTGCCGCTGACCCTGGTGACCACGATCCTGCCCGTGGTCTTGATGGTGCTGGCGGTCGCCGACGAGGTCCACTTCCTGGAACGGCTGCAGGCGTCGCAAGGGGAGCCGTTGGAGAGCTCGCGAGCCGGCCGGCGCGCCGGAGCGGAGACGGCGCTGCGCGAGATGGGACGGCCGATGGCGCTCACCTCGCTGACCACCGCGGCCGGGTTCCTCGCCTTTCCTGCTTCGGACATCCTGCCTCTGCGGGACTTCGGGATCTTCGCGGCGGGGGGCATCCTCCTCGCCATGCTCTCCAGTTTCACCCTGATCCCGGCGCTGGTCGTGTCGCTGCCGGCTTCCTGGTGGCGATCCGCCCGGCGGCGGTCCTCCCCGCGGGCGGACTCCTCTCTGTCGCCCTTCTACGCCTGGGTCTGGCGTCATGAAGCGGCGGCGTTCGCTCTGGGTCTCGTCCTGCTCGCGGCGTCGCTCCCCGGGAGCCTCTTTCTATCCGTCCAGGATTCCTGGATCGACAACTTCAACCGCGACTCTCCCGTCGCCGCCGCCGACCGCCTGTACAACGCAAGGTTCTGGGGGACGTACCGGTTCGACGTCGTTCTGGAAAGCCAGGAGCCGCGGTTCTTCCGGGGGGCTGAAGGCGTTCGCCTCGTCGAGGAGGTCTCCCGCGTGGCCTCGGCCGCCCCTCACGCGGCGGGCGTCGTCAGTCCCTTGACGTCGCTGCAGGTGCTGGCGGAGCTGACGGGGCGGCCGCGCGACGTCTCGCGGCTCACGCCGGAGGACCTGCGGACCTTGATGGCCCTCTCCGTGCTGCTCCGGAGCAGCCTGGACCTGGACCCTTTCCTCAGCCGGGACGCCCAGGCGGTCCGCATCCGGATCCTGGTCAAGGACGCCGACTACCGGCGCGGCACGGAGCTGCGGGAGCACCTGCGGCGGCGCCTCGCCCCCTTGTTGCGGGAACGCGGCGTGACGTTCCACTTCAGCGGCGATCTCCCGGTCGCGCTGGAGGTCGTCCGGGCCATCCTCACCGACCAGCTCGGCTCGATCGCGTGGAGTCTCGTGGGGATCGGCCTGATCCTGCTCCTGGTCCTGCGCCGGCTGGCCGATGTCGTGGTCATCCTGGCGCCCATCCTGGCGGCCGCCGGTCTGGTGCTCGGGGCCCTCGGCTACGCCGGGCTGCCGCTGGGGATCGCGAGCGGCATGTTCCTGGCGCTGGCCGTCGGGTCGGGCACGGACTTCTCCCTGCACTTCTTCCACGCCTACCGGGAGGCGCGGGCCGCCGGAGCGGAGCACGCCGCCGCCGTGGGGCGCAGCCTCGCCACGGCGGGGCGGGCGGTGCGCTGGAACGCCGTGGTCCTCGGGCTCGGGTTCCTGGTCCTCACGCTCTCCTCCCTGCCGCCGAACCGCGTCCTCGGGCTGCTGCTCGCCGCGGCGATGCTCGCGGGCTATCTGATGACCGTGCTGCTGCTCCCCCGCCTGCTGCGGACGACGCGCTCGGATGGGTGACCCGCACCGGTACTAGTGAAGGCTGTCGTGAGCGGCGCGTCACGGATATCCTGTGATGCGCGTCCGAGCCTGGCTGCCGCACGACCGGAGTTCCAGGGAAAGGAGACGGCGATGAGCTGGCGCATATCTCGGCGAATCCTCGGGGTAGTAGCGGCGTGCACGCTGACCGGGGGCGCGTTGGCGGCTCAGAAGCACCAGGTCCAGCATGAGTTTCCCAAACATGCGGAGATCGAATACGAGCACTCCATCATCACGATTCCCATCGTCCTCAAAGGCGAGACGGAGCCGGCGGAGGTGCTCAAGCTCGACGCCTACATGAAGCTGGATCGCGAGGAGCCGGTCCGCAACGGTCTCGGCTACCGGCAGTTCGAGTTCACCATCGACGCCTGGGAGCTCCATGGCTACAGCAAGGTGATGGATGCCTACATGACCTTCAAGCTTTCGGATACGGTAAAGCCGAAGAGCCTGGGCGTCTCCCTGCAGAAGAACAAGGATTACCCGGCGATGATCGTGTACAACGCCATCTACGATATCTATATCGACGACGTCAAGGTGGCGGAGAACCGTGCGGGCGTCGCCGTCGCGACCGGCGTCATGGAGATTCCGCCGCGGAATATCACCGTGGCCTTCAACAAACCCTTCGCCTTCGAGCGCCCCAGGACCAGCCGGTCCGGCAACGGCCGGGTTGGCGAGAAGAACAAATTCCACGACCCGGACTGTCCCGACGGTCCATGCCCGTGCAAGGCGTTCGGTCCTTGCCCCTGCACGGCGGAAATGTGCCTGGAACCCGGCACCTGCGAGGACATGGAGTCCATCAGCGAGGCGGAGTTCAAGGCCGGCGTCGCCAAGGCGAAGAGCTACCGGGTCAAAAGAGAGGCGAAGCTCAAGAACGGTGGCGCGGCCTCGCCCGGCGCGGCCTCGAATCCCAAGAAGAAGCCCAACTAGCCTGATCTCAACGGGAGGAGTGAGCTATGGCCCGGAGGAGATGTTTACTGGCGCTCTGCTGCGCGTCGCTCGCCATGGGAGGAATGGCGGGCGAGGCCTGGACGCAGGAGAAATCGCTGTCGGATCTGGCGTTCATGTCCGGCTGCTGGAGAGGGAAGCTCAGCGGACGCAACGGCACCGTCGAAGAGCGCTTCAACCCGGCGGCCGGCGGCCTGATGCTGGGGACCTCGCAGGTGATCGTCGAGGGGCGTACGGCGTTCTTCGAGTTCATCAAGATCGAGCAGACGGAAGGCGGCATCGTCATGACCCCGGCGCCGAAAGGAAAGCTTTCGGTGCCCTTCAAGATGGTCAGCCTCGCCGGCAAGAAGGCGGTCTTCGAAAACCTGGAGCACGATTTCCCGAAACGGATCATCTATCAGTTGCGGGACGACGGCTCGCTGGTGGCCCGCATCGAGGGCGACAAGCCGCAGCAGAGCGAAGAGTTCGCGATGGCGCCGATCCCCTGCGGCACCGGCAGCCTGGCCAACTTCTGGTTGAAATGGGGAGATCCGGGCCAGGGCGTCGGCCAGTACCAGAACCCCACGGCCATCGCGCTGTTCAACGATCCGTTTGGCGTGTCCACGCTGCTCTTCGCCGACACCAACAACCACCGCATCCGCTCCTACACCTGGAACGGCATGTTCGTCGACAAGTGGGGCGAGGAGGGCGACGGGCCCGGCCAGTTCCGGTACCCCCAAGGGGTCGCGGTCAACAGCCGGGGTGAGGTGGTCATCGCGGATTCCGGCAACCACCGCATCCAGGTGACCACCGGGTCGGCCGACAACCTGCGCGAGCTGCCGGGCCAGTTCCGGTTCGAGTTCGGCCGCCGGGGCGCCGGGCCGGGCGAGCTCGTGGAGCCGGCCGGGGTGGCGGTCGACCAGGACGACAACATCTACGTCGCCGACGCCGGCAACCATCGGATCCAGAAGTTCGACGCCCAGGGGCGCTTCCTCGCCGCCTGGGGCGGGCCGGGCCGCGAGACCGGCCGGTTCGACCGGCCTACGGGGCTGGCGATCGACCGCGCCCGCAAGTGGATCTACGTCACCGATACCGACAACGGCCGCGTCCAGAAGCTCGACCTCGAAGGGCGGTTCCTGCTCGCCTGGGGAGAGCCGGGGACAAGGACGGAACAGCTCTACCGGCCCAAAGGGATCGCCGTGGATCCGCGAGGCGATCTCTACGTGGTGGACACCAACAATCACCGCGTGAAGAAGTACACGTCCGAGGGGATGCCGTTGGGCTCGTTCGGACACAACGGCACGGCGGACGGAGAGCTGTGGTTCCCCTTCGGCGTGGCCGTTGACGACAAGGGCCGTCTCTTCATCACCGACTCGGAGAACGGCAGGATCCAGGTTTTCCGGGAAAACCCGCAGGTGGCCCGGCTCTACGCGGGGACGAGGTGAGCCATCGCTGCGGACCCTGGGTCGCCGCGGCGATGCTGGCGGCCGCGGCGGGCGGGGCGTCCGAGCCGGCGTTCCCTCCTGGAGTCGTGGAGGTCGATCCCGGCGATCCGCAGTGCGTCCAGGACGGCGCCGCCCTCCCTCGCTGCAGCCTGAGGATGGCGCTCGACGCCGTCAACGCGGCTGGCGGCGGCGCGATCCGGCTGGCCCCCGGGAGCGTCCATTCGCTCGCCGGCGTCGCCACGGTCAACGGGCTGGAGGGCGGAAGCGGCCTGCCGAGCGTGACCACGGAGGTGACGATCGAAGGCAACGGCGCCGTCGTGGAGCGCAGCACGGCCGCCGGCACGCCCCCGTTCCGCGTCTTCCATGTCGCTTCCCAGGGCCGCCTGACGCTGCGCGACCTCACGGTCCGCAACGGTCTCACCGCAAGTCACACCGATGGCGGGGGGTTGTGGAACACGGGGACTCTCCTGCTGGAGCGAGTCACCGTAACGGGCAACACCGCCGGCGACGACGGCGGCGGCATCCGCAACGACGGCGTCCTGCGGATGGCCGGCAGCTTCGTCGTCGCCAACCGGGCGAGCGGTGAGGGCGGGACCGGCGGGGGGCTGTACAACCTGCCGGTCGCCGGCGCTGGAGAGGTCACCATCGAGGATTCCATCCTGCGCGGCAACCAGGCCGGAGACCGGGGCGGGGCGATCTGGAACAGCGGCACGGTGCGCCTGGTGGGCTCGACGCTCGAAGGCAATGCCGCCCGGGTTGGAGGGGGCGCAATCCGCAACGTAGGCTCGGTGAGCCTCACCCGCTGCCGCGTCGTGGGTAATTCTTCAGAAGGCCGGGCCGGTGGTGTCAGCGCCCTGGGGCCCGTGGAAGCCTCAGACACGACCGTGGCCGGGAATTCGGCACCGTCGGATCCGGACTACGAAGGCGCTTTCACGATACGGGAGCCGGACGGACCGGAGCGGCGCTGAGCAGGTCAGAGCGATCCACGCCCGGTCAGGCGGAGCAGCGCGGGGCCGATCTCCTGGAGCGGCAGGATGTAATCGACGCAGCCCGTCTCGATGGCGGAGCCCGGCATTCCGAAGGCCTGCGAGGTCGCCTCGTCCTGCGCGATCACGGTCCCGCCCCGCGCCTTTACGGACTGGACACCGTCGGTGGCGTCGTGCCCGTTGCCCGAGAGGACGACCGCGATGAGGCGCTCCTGGAAGGCATCGGCCGCGGAGGTGAAGAGCGGATTGGCGGAGGACAGCAGGTGGAGGATCCTCTCGCCGTCTTCCAGGAAGCAGACGCCTTCGGGTCCGATGAGCAGGTGGTGGTCCGGCGGGGCGACGTAGATGGTGCCGGGGTGAAGCTGCTCGCCCTCTTCCGCGGTCTTGACCCGGAGGTCCGTCCAGCGGCCGAGGACCTGCGGCAGCAGGTTCGGCGGCTTCGCGGTCCGGTGCAGGACCACCACGACAGGCGCCGGGAAATCGGCCGGCAACGCGCCGAGGATCTCCTTCAGAGCGGTGAGACCGCCCGCCGAGGCCGCCACCGTGACCAGCCCGAAACCCGGTCCGGCCATGTCTGGAATCTCCTCCTCTTTCCCCTGGAAGGGTTCATCCGGCCGGAGAGCCCGCCAGCACCTCCCGCACCTTGGCCGCCAGCCGCTCCGCCGAGAAGGGCTTCTCCAGGAATTCCAGCTCCCCCTCCAGGATACCGTGACGCACCACCACGTTGTCCGTGTAGCCCGACATGAACAGTGCCCGCAGGTCCGGCTTGCGCGCGCGCAGGCGCTCCACCACCTCCGGACCGCTCATGCCCGGCATCACCACGTCGCAGACCACCAGGTCCACCCGTCCGCCCAGGCGGTCGAAGAGGTCCAGGGACTCGGCGCCGTTGGCGGCGGCGAACACCTGGTAGCCCAGCACCTCCAGGAGGCCCCGAGTGGCCCCCCGCAGCTCGTCGTTGTCCTCGATCAGCAGGACCGACTCGACGCCGCGGGACGGGGCCGCCTCCGGGGCCACCGCCGGCGCGGGCGCCGCCGCCTCGCTCGACCGCGGCAGGTAGACGCGGAACGTCGTCCCCTTCCCCACCTCGCTGTAGACCGCCACGTGGCCGCCGTTCTGCTTCACGATGCCGTACACCGACGACAGCCCCAGGCCCCGCGCCTCCGTGCCCTCCTTGGTGGTGAAGAACGGCTCGAAGATCCGGTCCCGGATCTCCGGCGGGATGCCGCTGCCGCTGTCCGACACCGCCATCAGCACGTACTCCCCCGGCTTCACCGTGGGGTTGCTCCGCAGGTACTCCTCGGCCAGCGACACGTTGGCCGTCTCGATGGTGATCTTACCGCCCCGGGGCATGGCCTCGCGGGCGTTGACCACGAAGTTGACGACCACCTGCTCCACCTGTCCGGGGTCCACCCGCACGGGCCAGAGGCCGGGCGCCAGGTAGGTGCGCAGCTCGACGTCCTCGCCGAGGAGGCGCTTCATCATGCCTCCCAGCCCCTCCACCACCTCGTTGAGGCCGACCACCCGCACGGCCAGGGGCTGCTGGCGGCTGAAGGCGAGCAGGCGGCGGACCAGCGAAGTGATCTTGCCCGCGGTGGCGATCACCATGTCCATCTTCTCGGCCACCCGCGGCTCGGCCTTCATGCGCACCAGCTCGCACTGGCTGGTGATCGCTGTCACGTAGTTGTTGATGTCGTGCGCCAGGCCGCCGGCGAGCCTGCCCACCGCCTCCATCTTCTGCGCCTGGAGGAGCTGCGCCTCGCTGTGCCGCAGCGCCGCTTCCGTGGCCCGCCGCTGCCGCTCGCGGGTCCACAGTCCCGCCGCGGCGATGCCGATCAGCGACATCCAGCCCAGCAGCAGGGTCCACAGCAGCAGGCCCATGCGGCTCTGGTTGGCCGCCATCTGCCGCTCCACCGCCCGTTCCAGCCCCTGGGCCTCGCGCGAGAGCCGGTCGAACAGGCGGTCGAACTCGGCGTCCGAGGCGGAGCCGATGCCCGTGTCCTCCCCCCGGGCCGTCCCTTCCTGGCGCCGGCGGGCCTTCTGGCGCAGGACCACGATCTGACCCAGGAGCTCCTCGGCCCGCCGCCGCAGCTCCGGGCTCTCGAGGGGCTCGAGCCTGATCCCGGCCGGGCCCGACCCGCCCCCCTCCAGCATCGACCTCGCGAGGGCCTCGGCGCGGTCGAGATTGCGCCACACCTGCTCCAGGTTGCCGTCGGTGTCGCCGCTGACGTGCTCCTCCAGCCAGAGGTGGGCCACCGCCACCGACACCCGGATCTCGGCCGCGGCGCGGATCAGCGCCACCTCCTGGGCCGTGACGCGGGAGCGCGTGAGGTCCGTGCCCAGCCACAGGACCACGGAGATCACCCCCAGGGCGAGGATCGCGCCCGGCATCCGGAAGCCCGGGCCGCGCGCCGGCCGGCCTTCAGCGCCGTTCGCCGCGGAGGACGTACCCCACTCCCTTCAACGTATGCAGGAGCTTGGCGCCGTTGTCGCCGTCGATCTTCTTGCGCAGCCGGTGGATGGTCACGTCGATGACGTTGCCGAAGGAGTCGAAGGAGTCGTCCCAGACGTGCTCCGAGATCTCGGCCCGGGTGACCACCTCGTCCTTGCGGCTCAGGAGGTATTCGAGCAGGGCGAACTCCTTGGGCGAAAGGTCCAGCGGCCGGCCGGCCACGGTCACCCGGCGGGCGGCGCGGTCCATCTCCAGATCGCCCGCCGCGAGAGTCGCCTGCAAGGGCTTGGCCCGCCGCCGCAGCAGGCTGCGTACCCGCGCCAGCAGCTCGGCCAGCGAGAACGGCTTGGCCAGGAAGTCGTCCGCCCCGGTGTCCAGGCCGTCCACCCGGTCGCCGATACCGCTGCGGGCGGTGAGCATCAGGACCGGCGTGTCCTTGCCGGTCTCCCGCCAGCCGCGGAGCAGCTCGATTCCGGTCGGCGGCGGGATGGTCCAGTCGAGGACGATCAGGTCGTACGCGTTGACGTCCGCCAGCTCGGAGGCGGTCTGGCCGTCAGGCGCCAGGTCCACGGCGTAGAACTCCCCCTCCAGCGCCTCGACCAGCGCGTCGGCCAGGACCTTCTCGTCCTCCACCACCAGGATTCTCAACGGAGCGTTTTCCTCTATCGGGGACTCTACTCCTCACGTGCGGGCGACGCGAGCTTTGAGGACAGCCCTGGGTCCAAAACCGGCCCTGGATGTTACCGTGGTACCAAGGTATAATTTCTTCAGGGAGGAGAGAGATGGCCGACACACCGGACCGGTTGATCGTAGAGCGCGTGCAGACGGGCGTCCGCCTGGAGAAGCGGCTGCTGAAAGTGCTGAAGGCCCTGGCGGAGCTCTACGACCTGTCGCTGGGGGACCTGCTGGAGGGCATCGTGCTGCACGCCTTCGAGGGCGAGACCCCCTTCAGCGAAGAGACGCTGCGCCACATCGCGGACCTGAAGCGCGTCTACGGGCTGGATTTGGACGCCGGCGCCAGCCACCGGCTGGTCGAGGCTCCGGAGGGGCGTTGAGATGATGACCGAAACCGAATTCGTCCAACGGTTCGAGGACGCCACCCTACCCTCGGACGCGTTCCACCACCGGGACCACGTGCGTCTGGCCTGGCTCTACCTGCGCCGGTATCCGGCGCTGGAGGCCCTGACCCGTTTCGCCGAAGGCCTGAAGCGTTTCGCCGCCGCCCATGGCCACCCCGGCCTCTATCACGAGACCATCACCTGGGCCTTCCTCTTCCTGATCCGCGAGAGGATGGCCGGCGAGGAGACCTGGGACGACTTCGCGGCGAAGAACCCCGACCTCTTGACCTGGAAGCCGTCCGTCCTGGACCGGTACTACGAGAAGGAGACCCTGTTCTCGGACCGGGCGCGGCGGATCTTCGTGCTGCCGGACCGGGCGAGCAGTGTAAAAATACACTGACCAGAACATCCCTGACGATTCATTCCGTCCGCAGCGCCGCCGCCGGATCGATCCGGCGCACCCGCCGGGTGGAGGCGTAGCTGCTCAGGAGAGCCAGGATCAAAACGATCCCGGCGGCGCCGGCGAGCGACAGCGGGTCCGCGGCGGAGACCTGGAACAGGAGCGGCTGGAGGTAACGGGATGCCGCCAGCATCAGGACCAGCCCGGCGGCGGCACCTGCCACCCCGATCGTCAGGCCCTGCCGTACCGCCAGCCACAACACGTGACGCCATTCGGCGCCCAGCGCGGCCCGCACCGAGAGCTCGTAGGTCCGCCGCATCATCGAGTGCGCGATCACGCCATACAAACCCACGACGGCCAACATCAGCGCGAGCAGTCCCAGAACCGTCAACACCGTCGCGCCCATGCGCCAGGGATGGACCTGGGGATCGAGGAGAGAAGCCAGAACTTGGATGTCGATGAAGGGAAGATCCGGCGCCACCGCCTGCATCTCGCGTCTCACCGCCGGGATCAGGGCTTCCGCGCCGCCGGCCGAGCGCACGAACAACGCCTGGACCGCGCTCCCTTGCGGATCCTGGCCGAGCGGGACGTAGTACTGCATCGTCGGCTTCTCCTGAAGCTCCGACCGGCGCGCGTCCTCCACGACTCCCACGACCATCGAACAGGGTTTCTCCTCACCTCCGACCTGGAGGCACTGGCCCAGGGCGTCCCGGCTCGGCCAGAGCAGGCGGGCCATCGTCTGATTGACGACCGCCACCGGAATCGAGCCTTTTCGATCTCGCGCGTCGAGCTCCCGGCCGCGGAGGACCGATGTCCCGGTCGTCCTGAAGAACGCCTCCCCCACGGGGTTGATGTAAGCGCTGCCGGGAAGCTCCTCCACGCCCGGAACGGAGAGGGAGATGACCCCGCTGGTCGCGAAAGGAATGGTCGCCGCGACGCTCGCGCTCTCCACCCCGGGAAGCCGCCTCACGCTCTCAGCGGATTGATGAAAAACCTCGTTGATCCGCGCCGCCGGATACCCTTCGCTCTCCAGATCCACCCTGGCGACGAGGACCCGCCTCGCATCCAGCCCGAGATCCAGTTGGATCGCGTTGTACAGGCTGCGCAGGAAGACTCCCGCGCAGGCGAGCAACGCGAAGGCGAGCGCGATCTGCCCCGCGGAGAGGAGGGAGCTCAAACGGGACCGCGCCGGGCCGCTCTCGCGGGCGCCCTCACGGATCCCCTCGAACAGCCGGCTGCGCCTCACCCAGAAGGCCGGCACGACTCCGGAAAGGAGAGCCGCGACCGCCGTCAGAGCCGCCAGGATCGCCAGGATCCGCAGATTGAGCTCCGGCGCCGGCATCACCATCTCAGGCAGGATCCAGCCCTGGAAAATCGAGCTGGTGAACAGAAAGACCACCAGAGCCGCCACGCCGCCCGCCATGGCCAGGACCACCCCTTCGCAGAGCATCAACTGGGCGAGCCGGCCGGAGCTCGCCCCGAAAGCCAGCCGCAACGCCAGCTCGCGCCGGCGGTCCAGGCCCCGCAGCAGGAGCAGGCTCGCCACGTTGGCGCAGGAAATCAGCAGCACGATCCAGGAGATGCCCGTCAGCCAGGCCGTGACGCGCACGGCGGGCGGCGCCTGGGGTCCCCGGCCGACCAGCAAGGGACCCAGACTGACGCGGGCCGCGGGGACCGGATCGCCCGCTTCCGCCGAGGCCGCCCGGTACGTGGCCGTGGCCTCCTCCTCCGCGACGGAAACGGCGACGGCCGGCCGCAAGCGGGCCACTAGAGTCAGGAAGTACCAGTCGCGGCTCGTCCACTCCGGTCCATCAAAGCGGGCGGTGGCGGTGATCGGTAGCCAGAGATCCGGGCCTTGGAAATCGACGCCGGTGAAGCGGCTGGGGAGCACTCCGACGATCGTGTAGCGATCCCGGCCGATCGCGATCTGGCGCCCCAGGACGTCGGAACCGCCGAACTCGCGCCGCCAGAAGTCATGCCCCAGGAGAGCCACCAGGCCGGAACTGCCCGGCCGTCCTTCGGCCTCCGAGAAAAGCCGGCCCTGGACGGGCCGCACCCCCAGCATCCGCAACAAGCTGGGCGTCGCCATGACCGCACGTCCCGTCCTCGCTCCCGGACCGTGGCCCAGCGAGACCTTGGCGTACTGAAAGGCCCCAATCCCGGAGAAGGCCTTCACCTTTTCCAGGTCCTGGAGAACGGGGTAAGAGGTCACGAAATTCGTGTACTCCCCGATCCCGGGAGCGCTGTCATGGAAGTAGACACGCCGGAGAGCCTCCGGGTCCGTCACATGGGCCGGCGGTCGAAACAGCAGCGTGTCGAGCAGATCCAGCATCGAAGCGCTCGCGCCGATCCCGAGAGCCAGGCAGAGAACGGCCAGCGCGAAAAGCGAGCGGCTGCGGAGGAGCCCACGCAGAGCGCTCTGGAAATCAGCAGCGGTCCCAGCCATACACGTCGTCCCTCAGCATGTAATACGACCAGAAGATTCTACTTTCTTTTGAGCTTTTCTTTGCGCCAGGAGGGCGCGGGAACCTAGCCCAGTCCTTCAGGTCTGGGCAGGCCCGCCCTCGCCTCCGGTCCCAGGGGGGCTTGACGCCCGTCCTCGCCCCATTGTATAACCGTGTAGTTATGGAACTGAAGAGTTATGCAATGACCCCGCCCGACCATCTCGATGCCACCTTCGCCGCGCTCGCCGATCCGACCCGGCGGGCGATCCTCGCGCGCCTCGCGTCCGGCGAGGCCTCGGTGATGGAGCTGGCGGAGCCGTTCGCGATGAGCCAGCCCGCGATCTCCAAGCATCTCAAGGTGCTGGAGCGCGCGGGGCTCATCACCCGCGGCCGGGACGCGCAGCGGCGGCCGTGCCGGCTCGAAGCCAAACCGCTCGCGGAAGCGAACGAATGGCTGGAAGGCTACCGGCAATTCTGGGAAGGCAGCTTCCAGCGCCTCGACGCCCTGCTCGACGAGCTCAAGACCCAGGAAAAGAAACCCTGATGTATCCAACCAGAGGAGATTTGCGATGAACAACACGTTGAAGATCACCACCCCGTCCGACCGCGAGATCGTGATGACGCGCGACTTCGACGCCCCCCGCGACCTCGTCTTCGAGGCCCTGACGAAGCCCGAGCTGGTCAAGCGCTGGCTCCTGGGACCGGACGGCTGGTCGATGCCGGTCTGCGAGATCGATCTGAAGGTGGGCGGCACCTTCCGCTACGTGTGGCGGCGCGACGCCGACGGCTCCAAGATGGGGATGAGCGGCGTCTACCGCGAGATCGTGACGCCCGAGCGCATCGTCTCCACCGAGCAGTTCGACCAACCCTGGTATCCCGGCGAGGCGGTGGGAACGACGGTCCTGGTCGAGAAGAACGGCCGGACCACCCTCACCAACACGGTCCGCTACGAGTCCAAGGAAATCCGCGACGGCGTGCTCAAGAGCGGCATGGAGGACGGCGTCTCCAGGAGCTACGACCGCCTGGCGGAGATCGTGGAAGCGAAGGTGGTGGAAGAAGCCTGAACGGAGAGAAACCCCCAGGAGGGCTCGCGCCCCCCTGGGGGTCAGGCTATACTACGAGTTGGTTACAGGTTCAGGAGCCGGGCTCGGTTGCACCGCCGGGTCCGGCTTTTTCTCCTCCTTCTTCTTCTTGGACTTCGGCTTCGACGCCGCCCTCAACTTCTGACGGCGGGGCTTCATGTCGAACTCCAGCAGCTTCTCCCCTCTCACACCGTACTGGGTCCGAACACCGTTGCGAAGACGGGTCGCCAGATCCCGCCCCAGGTCCAGAAAACCCTCCATGTCCCGGGAGGTCTGCTGGGATTGGGACCTGAACATGTCCTGCTGGACCGTCGCCGCCTTCAGGCCATCCACCACCCTGACGAGCTGCGAACGGAGGTCCGCCAGGAACGGCAGGTCGGCCTGATTGGCTTCGAGGCTCTTCAGGAGCTTCTCCCACTGGACGACGTAGTCGGCAAAGGATGTATTGGGCATCTCTCCGCCTCCTAGCTCAGCGCGACCGCGAAGTCGAGCTGTTCGTCGGTCAGAGGGGTCCAGCCGCGGCGGATCTTCTCGCCGTGCAGGACCACCTCCACTCTCCGCCCCTTCACCTTCAGGCGGACGGACACCCCGCGGGACTTGGAGAGCGACTCCACGAAGTCCCGGTAGAGCGCCGCCTCCTCCGGCGTCGGGAAGCTCCGCGTCCGCCGCAGGAAGCCGGAACCCCGCGAGAGGCGCCACAACGGCGCCGACCGCAGCCGACCCTCCACCCGCTCGGCCTTCAGCCGCTCCAGGACACGCTCCACCGTGGGTTTGCGCCGGGCCTTCGAATTGACGGCCGGCAGGGCTCGGGACACTTCTACTACATACAGCTCACGCATATTGAACCTCCTAGGTTCAAGGATCCGGGGGGCCGTCGTTGGCCCCGCGGAAGATCAACCCTCAACAACGGGAAGTAGGCGCCATTGTAGGCATGTAGCCCGGAATGTCAATACGTAGCCTGCAACTTCATCGCCGGGATTTTTTCTGTAGCCAGATCCGGATATTCCGCTCTGGAGAACGACAACGGCGAGAGCCGCCGAGTCCGCGGTCGGGACACGGCGATGCCGGGGGTTGCAACTTCCTGGGGAAGAAGGAGTATCTTTAGGCGCCGTAAGGGCTCCGCCGACAAGAAGTGCCCAGCAGTACCGGATCAGCGCAAGCGCTGGACGGATGGCTCGGCGTCTATCGACGGGGAAAAAGAACCGCGGGCCGCCGGACCATGGAGGTCCGGCCCGCACCGCGACGGAGGGAGCGCGAGCATGTCCTCAAAATCTTTTCGACGCTACGTGGCTGTAGGAATCCTGGCCGCCCTGGTGAGCCTCGCCGGCGCCCATCCTGTGCACGCCCGGCAGGCCGGCACGGTCGAGCGCGCCTGGCAGTGGGTCCAGGAGGCGTGGCGTTTCAGCGGCCTGAACCTGTGGAGCCGGACCCCGGCGCAGAGCTCCGCCCGCCGGACGACGGAAAAGGGAGGACCAGGTTTGGATCCCAACGGAAAGCCCGCTCCTGATCCTGATCCTTCGGACGCGCAGTATTGCGACTCCTGCGATCTCGGGCACGGCATCGACCCGAACGGCTAAACGGTCTTCCGGGAGGGCGCCTCGTTATGGGCGCCCCCTCTTCTCCTATAATCCCGAGGACCACGCTACCCATCGAGGAAACGAATGAGCGACGACGAGACGCCGGAAGAGAAGGCGAGCGGTCTGCAGGAGTTGTTCTCGGCTCTGGGGCCGAAGAAAGTCGTCCGTCACCTTCTCGAGGGCTGCGGTCTCTATCAGGAGGCGGCTCGACGGGGCCGGATCTCCCGCGCCGCGGTACGGCGGGAAGCCCTACCCAGGGAGCTCAGCGCCGGATACGACACCGCGCTGCACCGTGCCCAGGATTTCGCCCGCAGACTGGAGACTCTTCCGGCCAGAGAGTGGAAGCCGTTCAGGAGAGCCCTGGCCCTGCTGCGTTCAGGGAAGGGCGTGCTGGGCTTGACGGAAGGGCCGGGCGGTCTGCTGGTGGACGGCCTGGGTGTCTTTGAAGCGCTTCTCGCCCGGAGTTGGGAGATCCGCTACGACAATCCCCGGGAGATGCGCCATCTCGCGAAGGTCGCGATGGAGATGGCTCGGGACTTCGATGCGACAATCTACGGCGCGCAGAAAGTCGCGGATCTCCAGGCCCGGGCGTGGGGCGAGCTCGGCAATGCGTATCGTGTAGGAGACCTGTTCCCGCAGGCCCGGGAAGCCTTCGCCACGGCCTTCAGCTTCCAGCAGCGAGGGACCGGAGACGGACGATTGCTCCGGCGGCTATTGGACCTCGAATCGTCGATGTTTGGTGATCTGCGAGAGTTCGAGTCGGCGTACCAGAGGCTGTCCATTTTGGCTCGCCAATATCGGGAGGAGGGAGACTCTCACATGGCGGGCCGGACGCTGGTCATCAGGGCTCTCTATACCTACTACAACTGTCAAGCCGAGCAGGCCCTTCAGACGCTCTCGGAAGCCTTGACGTTGATTGATGAAGATCAAGATCCAGACTTGATGATAGTGGCAGCTCTCGACGAAATCCTTTTCTTGATCGATTGCGGCCGTTGCCAGGAAGCGAGAAAATCGCTGTTCAAGAAAAGGGCCTGGATCGCGCAGGGAGGCAAGATAGCGCGAGTCAAGATCCGTTGGACCGAAGGGCTTATCGCCTATGGCTTGGGGGAACTTGAGAGCGCAGAGATGATCCTGCGTGAAGCAAAGACGGATCTGGAACAAACCGGGCTCGCTTTTTCGTCCGCCTTGGCTAGTCTGAATCTCGCGATGACACTCATTCGCTTGGACCGGAAGGACGAGGCCGTCCAAGAGGGAATTGCATCCGCGAAGATGTTCATCGCGCTGAGCATGCAACGCGAGATCCTGGGGACCGTCGTCCTGATCAGAGAGGCCCTCCAGGACGGAACGGCGGACCTGGAGTTTCTGGAGTCCATGGCGCGGTATCTCCGCAGGAAGTTGATGCAATTGGGGTTGAGTTAGCTCAGCCCTTCCCCGCTTTCGCTCCCTTCGCGTCGCTGCTCCCCAGCTCCGCCATGATCTCGCGGACCGCCGCCTTGACGTCCTCGACCAGCTCGGCGCGGTCCAGAGGCCCGGGACCTTTCCCCTCCGGCTGCGGCCTTGCTCCCGGGCTCAGGTCCTCCAGCATGGAGCGGATCTTCCTCGCCGCCTCGCTCTGCGGCTTCGGAGACGGCCGGTCCGGATAGGCGAAGGACCAGAATTCCTCGTATTCGAGCCCGATCGCCCGCGCGACCCCCAACACCAGCTCGATCTTCGCTTCGATCTGACCGTTCAGCAGACGGTTCACCGTCGCGTGGTTCAGATCCAGCCGGCGCTCGACCTCCCGGTTCGAGACCGCCAGCATCCGCATCAGAGTCTGAAGCACGTCCACCAGACGCCGGACTTCGACCTTTTCCTGGCTCATGCCCTCTAGTCTACGGCTACTCTCCAGAATTCGCAAATGTTGCCTCCCTTCTCCATGTTGACAATTCCATCTCCACGAGTATACAAAGGAGCCCGTGGCGAGGCAAGAGCATTTTTTCCTGACAACGGAGAACAAGGAGGGCTACAGAGCATGAACGAGAGACCGGATTCCCGCAACGCCTTTTCCGAGGAATACCGCGCCGGGCTGCACACCCGCGACGAGCCGGACGGACCGTGGGCCGGAGACGCTGAGAAGCCTTTGGTGATCTGGGAGCTTGAGGAAGGGTTCGGACTGTTCCACCCGTGGGAGGACCCGCGCAAGGGAGACGAGCCGTCGGCGGTGTTCCAGACCCTGGAGGACGCCCGGCTGGCCCTGGTGGCCCGGTCGGCGATGCGCAGGACGCGGTACTACCAGCTCCGCGATCCCCAGGAGCCGCGTCCGGACGAGGGGTACGCGGTGACGAGGGAGGGAGAGGTCCGGGGACGGCTGCGGAGGTTCGATCCCGAGTGGGTGGAGGCCCTCAACGTGCTGACCTGCACGGCGCAGTCGCCGGAAAACCTCGCGGTCCTGATGGATCTCGCCGGTCCCTCGACGCAGGAGGACGTGGGCGAGATCCTGGGACGCGGTCCCCGGCTCCCGTACCGTCCCACCGGGCTCCCGGACGGTCCGGGCGCGCGGGGAGATAGCGGCGGCGCTTGACCGGAACGTCCGTACCCGCGGTTGGAGCCCTCCACCCGCTCGATGGAGCTTTCCGGCGAGCGGGTGGAGCCCTCTACCCAACGGGCCGGACGTTCCGGCGAGGGGGGAGCGCCCTCTACCCGCTCGGCAGCGCGCTCCGGCGAACGGGTGGAGGCCTCCACCCGTTGGAACGGACGACCTGGGAGCCCGGGGGACCTGCCGTCCCCCGAGCCCTCACCACCCCGGCCCTCCTCTCCCGACCCCTCCCTCCCTCCCTCACCGGGAGAGGAGGGAGAGGTTAGTCAAAAAGAAGCAAGAAGATGGGTGGGGGGCGCAAGAGAATACGGGAGGGGGCGCCCTCTCCCGGTGAGGGAGGGAGGGAGGGGTCGGGAGAGGGTCGGGGTGAGGGGCCGGCGGGACGCCGGCGGTCCCAGGGGACGACCTACCAGGAGGCGCCGTTCTGGATCAGGCCCGCCGCCGCGATGCGCCCCAGCGGCCGGGAAAAGAAATACCCCTGGCCGAAGTGGCAGGAGAGCCCGCGCAGGCGCGACACCTGCTCGGCGGTCTCGACCCCCTCGGCGGCGACGTCCATCCGCAGGTTGCGGGCGAGGGTGACGATGGTGCCCACGATCTCCGAGCGGTCCTCGCGGTGGCACATCTCGCTGACGAACGAGCGGTCGATCTTGAGGGCGTCCACGGGCAGGCGGTGGAGATAGCTCAGCGAGGAGTAGCCGGTGCCGAAATCGTCGATGTAGACCTTGATCCCCAGGTCGCGCAGCCCCTGGAGCTTGGCGATGGCCTCCTCCGCCTTGCTCATGATGGTGCTCTCGGTGATCTCCAGCCGCAGGCATTCGGGCTCGACGCCGGTGTGCTGGAGGATCTCCTCGACGCGGTGGACCAGGTCCGCCTGCAGGAACTGCTTGCCCGAGAGGTTGACCGTGACGGCGAGCGGCCGGCGGCACCCCGGGAGGATGCGCCAGTCCGCGAGTTGCCGGCAGGCCTCGCGCAGCACCCACCAGCCGATGGGCACGATCAATCCCGTCTCCTCGGCGATGGGGACGAAGTCGTCCGGCTGGAGGAGGCCCCGCCAGGGATGGCGCCAGCGCAGGAGGGCTTCGAAAGCGTCGATTTGGCCGTCGGTCAGCGAGACGATGGGCTGGTAATGGATCTCGAACTCGGAGCGCTCGACGGCGCGCCGCAGGTCGGTCTCGATCTGCAGCAAGGCGACGGCGCGGTCGTGCATCTCGCGGTCGAACACGGCGTCGCGCGCCTTGCCCGAGGTCTTGGCGCCGTACATGGCGGTGTCGGCGTCGCGCAGCACGTCCTCGGGGCGGTCGTAGTCGCCACCCGCGCCCAGGGTGATGCCGAGGCTCAGGGTGACGTAGACCTCGTGACCCTGGATGCGGAAGGGCTGCGTCATCTCCCGGTGCATCCGTTGCGCCACCTGTGCGGCATGGTCCACGTCGGTGACCTCGTCGAGCAGGATGGTGAACTCGTCGCCGCCCAGGCGGGCCACGGTGTCGCCCGGGCGCAGGCAGGAGGAGAGGCGGCGCGCCACGGCCACCAGCAACTCGTCGCCGGCGCTGTGGCCGAGACTGTCGTTGATGTTCTTGAAGCGGTCGAGGTCGATGAACAGGACGGCGTAGGTGTAGCTCAGCCGCCGCTTGGCGTGGGCGATGGCCATGCCCAGGCGGTCCATGAACAGGGCGCGGTTGGGCAGGCCGGTGAGCGGATCGTGGAAGGCGTCGTGGAGCAGGCGCTCCTCCGCCGTCTTGCGGGCCGTGATGTCCGAGAGCGAGCCCGCCATCCGGTAGGCGTTCCCCTGGGCGTCGCGCACGGCGAGGCCGCGGGTGTGGACCCAGCGCCAGTTGCCGTCCCAGTGCCGGATCCGGTGCTCGCTCTCGAAGTCCTCCGCGCGGCCGGCGAGGTGGGCCGCCAGGGCCATCCGCACGCACGGCAGGTCGTCGGGATGAACCCGGCCGAACCACTCGGAGGGATCCTCGCCGACCTCCTCCTCGCCGATCATGGCCTTCCAGCGCGGCGAGAAGTAGATGCGGTCGCTCCGCAGGTCCCAGTCCCAGAGGCCGTCCTTGGCGCCGCTGACGGCGAGGGCGTAGCGCTCCTCGCTGTCGCGCAGCGCCACCTCGGCCCGCTTGCGCTCGATGGCGTAGCGGATGGCCCGCCCCAGCAGGCCGGCGTCGATTTCCTGCTTGACCAGGTAGTCCTGAGCCCCTTTGCGCACCGCCTGGACGGCCAGCTCCTCGTCGTCGAGGCCGGTGAGCATGAGGATCGGAAGGTCCGGCGCCTGCCGGTGGATGCGCGTCAGGGATTCCAGCGATCCCGAGCGGTCGTCCGGCAGCGAGAGGTCCAGCAGCACGACGTCCATGCCGCCGTTGGTGCTGAGGACTTCCAGGGCTTTCGAGACGCGATCGACGTGGGTGATTTCGAGAGGCTTGAGGGCGGTGCGGTCGAGGAACCTCCGGACAAGCCGGGCGTCGCCGGCGTTGTCCTCGACCATCAGTATCTTCAGCGTTTCGCCGGACATCATCACGGCGGTTCCAGCTCTCCCCCCATCGCCGCGCACGAGGCGCGTGACGGCACGCAAGTGAAAACATTAGAAGATCGAGCTATACGGCAAGAACGGGGAGAGGATATCACAACTCACGATAATGCAAGGCTTTCTTACGTTTCAGGGCCACTCGTTGCGGGAAGACTGAAACAAAAATTGGAGCCGCGGCCCGGAGCGGAGTCCACCCAGATGCGCCCGCCGTGACGCTCGACGATGCGCCGGCAGAGGGCGAGGCCGATGCCGCTGCCGGGGATCTCGGGATGGAGGCGCGTAAACATGCCGAAGACGGCTTCGGCGTCCGCCGGATCGATGCCGATGCCGTTGTCGCGCACCGAGAAGACCCACTCGCGCGCCCCCCGGCTGGCGGAGACGCGCACGCGCGGCGGCTCCGGGCCGTGGAACTTGCAGGCGTTGGAGAGCAGGTTGCGGAAGACCTGCGAGAGCTGGAGGGGATCGGCCTCGACCACCGGCAGGGTCGCGCGCTCGACGCGGGCGCCGGTCTCCTCCACCACGTCCTGGAGGTCGGCCAGGGCACGGTCCAGCGGCCCGTCGGCGCCGACGCGCTCGCGGCGCAGGTCGCGGGCTTCGGCGCGGGAGAGCGCGAGCAGGTCGTCCACCAGCGCGCGCAGCCGGCGGGCGGATTCGGCCACGGTCTCCACCAGCTCGTTGCCGGACTCGCCGAGGCGGTCGGCGAAGTCCTCCTTGAGGAGCATGGCGTGCCGCTCCATCATCCGCACCGGCTCCTTGAGCTCGTGGGAGGCGATGGAGGTGAAGCGCTGGAGCTCCTCGTTGAGGACGCGGAGCTGATCCGACCGCCGCGCCTCCTCCTCCGCCGCCGTCTTGCGGCCGGTGACGTCCTCGATCAGGCCGTCGACCCGGGGACCGTCGTCGCCGCGGGTGAGCGCGCCCACGGCCTCCACCCAGATGGGGCTGCCGTCCACCCGGCGCAGCCGCACCTCGCGGGCGGACCGCGCGTCCGGGGCGCCGGAGCCGGAGAGAGCGAAGGCGAGCGGCCGCAGGTCGAGCCGGACCGCCTCCTCCAGGCTGGCGGCGCCCAGCAGCTTCAGGAAGCCAGGGCTGGCGTTGAGCAGCCGGCCGTCGGGCGTGGCGCTGAACACCGCCACCCGCGCCTGCTCCACCAGGGACTGCAACGGCGCCGCCCCGGTCACCGCGGGCGAGCGCGCCCGCTCCAGCGCCGACTGGACCGCCACCGGCAGCCGCAGAAAGCCGCTGGAATTCTTGAGCAGGTAGTCGCTGGCCCCCAGCCGCAGGGCCTTGACGCACATCTCCTCGTTGCCGAAGCGGGTGAACAGGATCACCGGAATGCCCGGCCAGTCCTCGCGCAGCACCGAGAGCACCGCCAGCCCCTCCGCCCAGGCGAGCCGGGTCTCCAGCACCACGACGGCGAAGCTCCGCCGGCCGCACGCCTGGGCGAAGGCCGGCGCGTCGGTGATCTCCTCGATCCGCACCTGCTGCAGCTCGCGCTCCAGCACCAGCCGGGCCAGCGCCCGGTCGTGGGGATCGTCGTCGACGAGGAGGAGTAGAGGTCGGTTCTCGCGCATCCTGTCCCACCCTATAAAACCCCGCGTACGGAATCCACTGCCCGCGAGCTATAATTTCTTCTATACCTGTCGGTATAGGGACATGGCATCGGAGCACGCCGGGCACGGCGACATGGAATCCGTAAACTCCTTGCAGACCACCCTGTACATCCTGTACGCCGTTCTGCTCGCGGTGTTGCTCTGGCAGTTCAAGCGGGTCGAGGAGCGCCGCCGGCGGCTCGCCCGCTCCCTGGACCTCGCGGCGCGCATCGCCGAGTGGCCCCGCGGCTCCCTCCACGACATCGACACCCTGGTCGGCCATCTCCTGGACCAGGCCGCGGGCATCCTGGAAGCCCCGCGGGTCCTGCTGGTCTGGGAGGAGACGGACGAGCCCTGGCTCCACATCGCCCACCGGACGGCGAACGGGACCGAGGTGACGCGGGAGCCGCCTACGGAGGTGGAAGCGGAGGAGGCTCTGAGGCGCCGCTTCGGCGTCGGGCGGTTCGCCGCCTGGCCGCTGCGGGGCGCCATCGTCCAGGGCCGCTTCTTCGCCCTCGACCGCCGGGACTTCGAACGCGACCATCTCGTGCTCGGCGAGATCGCGACGCAGCGGATCGCCGCCGAGCTGGACCAGTTCTACCTGACGCGGCGGCTGCGGGTCTCGGTGGTGACCGAGGAGCGCATGCGGCTCGCCTGCGACCTCCACGACGGCATGCTCCAGTCGCTGACCGGCACGGCGTTGCAGCTCAAGGCCCTGGCCGGGCAACTGGACGACGATCCGGCCGCGGCGCGCGAGGAGCTGCGGGAGATCCAGCGCCTGATCGCCTCGGACCAGCGGGACCTGCGCTTCTTCATCGAGGAGCTGAAGCCCGCGCCGGGTCCGCTTGCCGGCACGCCGGGCCTGAGCGAGCACCTGGACGAGCTGGCGGGCCGCATCAAGCGCCTCTGGGGCCTGAAGGTGGAGATCTCGCTCGACGGCCTCGACGGCCACCTCTCCGAGGCCTTCAGCCGCCAGCTCTACCGGCTGCTGCGGGAGGCCCTGTTCAACGTCGCCCGCCACGCCGGCGCCTCCACGGCCCGCGCGGAAGTCGCGAGGCGGGACCAGTCGCTGCACATCACCATCACCGACGACGGCCACGGCTTCCCTTTCCAGGGCCGCTACGATCACGAAGAGCTGACCCGGCGCAAGCTGGGCCCGGTGAGCCTCAAGGAGCGCATCTCCACTCTGGGAGGCTCGCTGGCGATCGACACCGCCCCGGGGCGGACGTGCCTGGAAGTGCTGTTGCCGACGGGAGGCGCGAGATGAAAGTTCAAGGACCTAAAGGACATAAGGGACCTAAACGACATAAACGACTGGCAAGGACATGGGCACTGTCGTCCTTTGAGTCCTTTAGGTCCCTTATGTCCTTTAGGTCCTTTCAGGAGCCCGCCCATGCCTGAAGCTCCAGTCATCCGCCTCGTCGTCGTCGACGACCACCCGATCGTCCTCGAAGGCCTGGAGCGGCTCTTCCGCCGCGAGGGGGACCTGGAGATCGTGGCGCGCTGCGTCAATGGCCGCGAGGCGCTGGAGGCCGTGCGCCACCACCGGCCGGACATCGTCCTCCTCGACCTGCGCCTGCCCGGCGGCCACGGCCTGGACGTCCTCGACGCCATCCGCCGCGAGGGGCTGCCGACGCGGGCGGTGCTGCTGGCCGGCTCCATCAACGAGGACGAGCTGGTGGACGCCCTGCAGCTCGGCGCGCGCGGGATCGTCCTCAAGGAGATGGCGCCGGAGCTGCTGATCCGCTGCATCCGCACCGTGCACGCCGGGGGCCGCTGGCTGGAGAGCGACTTCCTGGGGCGGGCACTGGAGAGCATCCTGGAGCGCGAGGGCGTCGCCCGTCCCGGCCGCCTGGCCCTCTCCGCCCGCGAGATGGAGATCGTCCGCCTCGCCGCCACCGGCCACCACAACCGCGAGATCGCCGAAGCCCTCCACATCACCGAAGGCACGGTGAAGGTCCACCTGCACAACGTCTATGAGAAGCTGCATATTGAGGGACGGGTCGAGCTGACGCTCTACGCGCGGGACCACGGGTGGGTGTGAAAGATACGCGGCTTGCAGCGTGTTGAAACGTGGGAGGGGGTGCGCGGATGAGCGGTACAACCAAACCATCAGAAAACAAGCATCGGGTCGTCATCGTCGGCGGCGGCTTCGGCGGCGTGCGGGCCGCCAAGGTCCTGAGCCGCCTGCCCGGGGTGGAGATCACCCTGGTGGACCGCACCAACCACCACCTCTTCCAGCCCCTGCTCTACCAGGTGGCGACCGGCGTGCTCTCGCCGGGCCAGGTGGCGCCGGCCCTGCGCAGCCTGTTCCGGCGGCGGCGGGCGGTGCGGGTGCTGCTCGCCGAAGTCAGGGGCTTCGACTTGGAGAACCGGGTCGTCCACGCGATCTCCGAGCATGACCTGGAGCTGCCGTACGACACGCTGATCGTGGCCGCCGGAGCCACCCATTCCTACTTCGGCCACGACGAGTGGTCCCAGTTCGCGCCGGGCATGAAGACCCTCGACGACGCGAACCGTCTGCGCACCCGCATCCTGTCCGCTTTCGAGATGGCCGAGCAGGCGCAGGATCCGGCCGAGCGCGACGCCTGGCTGACCTTCGCCATCGTCGGCGCCGGCCCGACCGGCGTCGAGCTGGCGGGTCAGGTGGCGGTCCTCGCCAAGCGGATCCTGCGCGACGAATACCGCGCCATCGACACCAGCCGCGCGCGCATCCTCCTCCTCGACGCCATCCCCACCGTGCTCGGGCCTTTCCCGGAGAAGCTGAGGAAACGCGCCGAGCGGGACCTGCGCGACATGGGCGTCGAGCCCCAGCTCGGCGCGATGGTCGTCGACATCGACGAGGACGGGCTCGACGTCAAGGAAGGGGACGGCACCCGCCGCATCCACGCCAAGACGGTCGTCTGGGCCGCCGGCGTGAAGGCTTCCCCGCTGGCGGGCGAGCTCGCCAAGGCCTCCGGCGCCGCGACCGACCGCGCCGGCCGCATCCAGGTCGGGCCGGACCTCTCGCTCCCCGGCCATCCGGAAGTCTTCGCGGTCGGAGACATGATCGCGCTCGAAGGGGTTCCGGGCACGGCGCAGCCGGCGATCCAGGAAGGCAAGTACGTGGCGCGGGTGACCGCCGCGCGCCTCGCGGGCCAGCCGGCGCCGCCGCCGTTCAAGTACAACGACCTGGGCACGATGGCCGTGATCGGCCGCACCCGCGCGGTCGCCGAAGTCTTCGGATGGAAGGTCGGTGGATTCATCGCCTTCCTGATCTGGGGCGTCATCCACCTGGCCTATCTCGTCGGCTGGGGCAACCGCTTCGAGGCGGTCGTCCGCTGGATGTGGACCATCCTCGCCCGCAACCGCCGCGAGCGCCTGATCAGCATCGTCAGCCTCGTCCGCGAGGAGACCGCCCAGGCCGAGCTGGAAGCCTGGCGCGAGCGGCACCGCGAGGCGCACCACGCGGAACCGGCGCCCGAGCCGGCGGCGGAAGTCTCCGTGGGCTGAAGCTTCAATCTCTTCAGAATTCCAGGTGCGATAACCGGCGAGATCGTCCCACTCTCTGGTCGTGGGCGGTTTCATGAGGAAGCCGCCGCCGTCCAAAGAGGAGAAACCCCATGTCTCAGGTCGTCGCTTCCGTCACCTCCGCCGCCGGTCCGATCGATGGTAACGAAAACAATTCGAGCCCCGACTTCCAGTTCGTCGAGCTGCCCGCAAGCGGCAACATCACCGTGACCATCTCGGACAACGCGAATGCCAACTCGATCTCCTTCTATCTCTGGCAGGACATCAACAACTGGCCGGACAAGAAGGCCACGGACGAGTTGCTGACCAACAACGCCACGTTCCCGGTATCCGACGTCGCGGTCGGCGACAACTATTACATCGGCAACCCCAGCAACGCGGGCGGCCAGACCTTCGTGGTCACCTTCACCGCGGGCTGATCGAGCCGCGCGGGCCGCCCGCTCGTCCTGACGAGGTAGGGCGGCCCGTGGCTACCTGCGCCACGGCGTGTCCTCCTTTCCTGGCCTTCTGCGTTTGCAGAAGAGAAGGCGCTCTTACAGAGCCACCCAGGAAGGAGAGAAAACCCATGTCGCGAGTCAAGATCTGGACCCGGGTTCCCGATCAATCGAAGCTCCAGGTACAAGTCGAAGGCGGCACCGGAACGGCCCAGGGCTTCCTGACCGTCTCCGACGGCACGAACCGGCAGATCCCAGACAACGTTCTGCGCGCCGGTACGTCACCGATCCATCTGCGTTCACCCAAGCTCTACAGCCTCACCCTGGTCCTCACCTTCGCCGCGCCGTCGACCATGACCGTGAAGGCTCACACCGCAAGACCCGACGGCAGCCATCAAGCCGGAGATGTCCAGGAACCAGTCACCGGAGCGGCCGGCGACGTGAAGACCGTGGCGCTCGGCGTGATCACGCTCCAGGGTCGAGGGAGGTAGAGATGCGTGCCTCTTCAGCGCTTCTGTTCGCTTTTCTCACGCTGGCGGCGGGGCCGCTCCTCAGCCAGAACCGCTGCGTCCCCAGCGACACCATCAACGCCTGCTTCGACCGCTACCTGAAGCCGGACGCCGTGAATCCGAAGGCCGCCGCCAAGGAGGCGGGAAAGCAGGAGGAGGAAAAGCTCCGGCGCCAGCCGACCGGCCTCGACACGGGCGGTTTCAATCTCGCGACCAACAAAAAGAACCTGATCCCCCTCCTGGCCTTCTCCGGCCTGCTCGGAAACAGCACGGACGAGGAGACGCGCACCCTCGTTTTCGATCTCAACTTCCTTCTCCCCGTTCGGCACCGCCTCCCGGGACTCAGGAACGCCCAGCTTCAAGCCGTGGTGGCTACCGAGCCGGAGATCTCTCCGTTGGCGCGGAACGCGCTGCCCGCGGCGGATCGCGACGACCTCGTCGGGCAGCTCGAGGACGAGCTCGGCGATTTTTCCGACTACTCCATCCTTTTCACCTACAACCACGCGAGCCGCTTCTACGGGCGCGGCTTCGCGCAGTACGCGAAGCGCTTCGACGCCCTGTCCACCGCCGTGATCACTCCCTTGGCGGTACCCAACCTGCTCAGCTTGCTGACAACGCTCAACGTTCCCGCGGAGGAGATCCCCGATCTCATCGAGAAGCCCTTCCAGGAAATGCCAGCGGAGCTCGGAGAGCGATTGCGTCTGGCCACCGAAGAGAAGGCCCGTGAATTCGCCTCCTTCGAGACCCTGGCCACAGGCGCGATCGACGCCGCCGGCCTCGCGCGCTTCCATCAGCTCCTGGACAACCAGCCGCAATTCAACGTCACCGCGAACCAGAGGTTCCGCGATTCCCTGGTCGGCCCCGAGGAGCTGTCGTTGAAGGTCACCTACGAGTGGACCTCGATGAATTTCAACCGTTCCATGTCGAAGGATTGCCACCGTGACCTGGATGGCGATCCAACGCCAGAGACGATCGCGGAATGCCTCCGCCGCTACACGCTGTTCGTCACGGAGAATCAGGACGCCATCGCCAGAGGCAACCGCTTCTCCTTCACCGGCGAGTACGTCGACATCGACGAGGATACGATCGATCCTCACCTCGACGGCGTCGCTCCCGTCTTGCTCGACAGCGCCACCCGGGTCACCCTTATCGCGGGCTGGAGCCGCGACTTCTTCTTCGGCGGCGAGCCGGTCTCCATGGATTTGGTGGCGGAGTATCGGGACTTCAGCGACGACCCTCTCCGGCAGGACCGCGGCGTCGCCTCCCTGACCTTCACGCGCCAGCTCAACGGCGTGGCGGTCCCGTTCGGCATCGTGTACGCCACGCGCGGCGAGTACCTCCCCGAGGTGGACTCGCGGCTCAGCGCGCACATCGGCCTGCGGTACAACCTGTTTGGCCGCGACGGCAAGCGCGACGCCAAGCCTTAGCGTCTCGGGCTCCACTCCCGCGGCCCCGGCTTGAATCGCCGCCGGGCCGCGGGCTATTCTTCCAGAGTCTCGAAGACTCTGGAGCCATGAACCCGCAGACCCTCGGCGCGACCTCCCCAGGCGAGATCACCCGCCTTCTCGCCGCAGCCCGCCAGGGGGACGGCAGCGCGACGCACCGGCTGGTCGCGCTGATCTACGACGAGCTTCGCGCCATGGCGCGCCGGCAGCTCCGGAACCGGCGTCCCGGGCAGACGATCGACACCACCGCCCTCGTCCACGAGGTCTATCTGCGGCTCGTGATCCACGAGGACGTCCCCTGGAAGGACCGCGCCCACTTCCTTTCGGTCGCCTCGCTGGCGATGCGCCAGATCCTGGTGGACGCCGCCCGCCGGCGGGTGGCTAAGAAGCGCGGCGGCGAGGACGTGCGCATCCCGCTCGAAGAGCTGCGCCTGGGCACGGACGACGAGCCGGACGCGGAGACGCGGGCCCTGGAGGTCCTTGCCGTGGACCGCGCCCTGACCTCCCTCGCGGCGCTCAACGAACGGCTGAGCAAGCTCGTGGAGCTGCGGTTCTTCGCCGGGCTGACCGAGGAAGAGACGGCGGAGGTGATGGGGACCTCGGAACGCACGGTCAGGCGCGACTGGCGCAAGGCCCGGGCCTACCTTTTCCAGGCCCTGGGCGGCCAGGCCGCGGGATGAAGCCGCGCCATCCCCTGGACGTCGATCAATGGCGGCGGATCGAGCCCCTCCTCGACGAGGCGCTAGACCTCCCTCCCGAAGAGCGAAGCGCGTTCCTCGACTCGGCCTGCGCGGACGATCCGGACCTGCGCGCGGACGTCGAGGCCCTGCTGGCCGCCGACGAGGGGGCCGGCGCCTTCCTGGGAACGCCAGCCGGCGAATACGCCCCGGATCTGTTCGAAGAAGAGGACGCCCCGGAAGACAGCACGGCGGAAGATCTCGCGGGCCATCTCTTTGGACCGTACCGGCTGCTGCGCGAGATCGGCAGCGGCGGCATGGGCACGGTCTACGAGGCGGAGGACGCCCGGCTGCGGCGCCGGGTGGCCGTCAAGCTCCTGCCGCCGGAGTACAGCCGCGACGGCCGGGCCAAGGAGAGGTTCCTCCGCGAGGCGCGGGCCGCCTCGGCCGTCGATCATCCCAATCTCTGCACCGTCCACGACGTCGGCGAGAGCGAAGGCCGGCTCTACATCGTTTTCGCGCTCTACGAGGGGGAGACTCTGCGCGAGCGGATCCGGCGCGGCCCGCTGCCGTCCGCGGAGGCCCGCGAGGTGGTGCTCCAGGTGGCGCGAGGATTGGCGCGCGCCCACGAGGCCGGGATCATCCACCGCGACGTCAAGCCGGCCAACGTGATGTTGCCCCGGCGCGGCGAGGCGAAGATCCTGGACTTCGGCATCGCCCGCCTGGAGGAAGAGGACGCCCTCACCCGCACCGGCGCGGCCTGGGGCACGCCCGCCTACATGTCCCCCGAGCAGGCCCGCGGCGAGCCGGTGGACGCCCGCGCCGACGTCTGGTCGCTGGGCGTGATGCTCTATGAAATGGTCGCTGGCCGGCGTCCCTTCGGAGGCGACGGCGCGCGGGACCCCGAGCCGCTGGAGCGCCTCCGCCCGGACATCCCGCCGGAGCTGGCCCGCGTCACGGCCCGGGCACTGGCCCGGGACCCTGCGGACCGCTATCCGAGCGCCGTGGAGCTGCTGGCCGACCTCGAATCGGGCGCGGCACCCGTGGCGCGACCGAAGCCTCGGCGGCGGCCCGGGAGCAAGGCGCTCTGGGCGGGGGTTCTCGCCGGGGCCCTCGTGATCCTGGCGCTGCTCATTCTCTTCTTCCGCGATCGGTTCGGCGCGGTTCCCACGTTGCGCGTGGCCCTCCTGCGTCCGGTTGTGGAAGGCCGTCCGGATTCCCCCTTCGCCGCGTCCGAGCTCAGGGACGCCGCTCTCTCGACCCTTCTCTCTCTCCAAGGGATCCAGCCTCTCGACCCGCTAGGGCAGGCGCCCGAGACGCTGAGCTCGAACGAGGCGGACGAGGTGTTGCTGCCGCTCCTCCGTTGCCGGGAGAACTGGTGCAGGGTGACCTTGCAGCGCCTCCGCAAGCCCGGAGGCGTGGTCCTGGCCACGGCCGCTCCCTTCGATATCCCGGTGGGCGTCGAGGGCTCCTACCAGCTCGAGGTGGGGGTACGGGTCAACCTGCAGCGGCTCTATCTCCGCCATCCGCCCCGTCCGGATGCGCCCAGCGGCGCGGTGCGGCCCGAGGACCACTCGGCCTATATCCAGCTCGAACGCCGCTCCGGCAGCGGCCAGCACCTCGGGGCCGCCGACCTGGAGCGGCTGGATGTCCTGCTGCGGACCTCCCCCGGCCTCTTCGGCGCTTGGCTGCTCGCCGCGAGCCTGGCCAGGGATCTGAAAGACTACGAACGCTCTCTTGGCTACGCGGCGCGGGCCGAGGAGCTGGCGCCGTACGATCCGCGGCCGCTGTTCAGCCGTTTCCGGACCGAGATGGCGGCGAAGCGGTTCGACGCGGCCCAGGCGACGATGGCGCGGCTCACCGAGGCAGCTCCCAGCGACATCCGCGTGCAACGGGCCAAGGCCGATCTGCTGGAAGCTCAGGGCGAGCTCGAAAAGGCGCGCGATCTACGCGAGGAGATCGCGCGGCGCCGTCCTACCTGGCGCATGATCCTGGAGCTGGCGAAGCTGGAGGCCCGCCTGGGCCGTCAGGAAAGCGCCCGCCACCGTCTCGAGAACCTCCTGAAGGAGCATCCGGACAACCAGTACGTGCTGGAGAACCTGGCGCTGCTGGAGGGGACTGTCGGAGATCTGAAGCGCGCCGAAACGCTCTACCAGAAGCTGCTCAGCTCCGGACTGGTGCGTTCCCACCTGACGAATCTCGGCTTTGTCCGTCTCCTCAGAGGCGACTACGCGGGGGCCGCCGCGGTCAGCCGCCGGGCGTTGGATCTGGAGCCCGACGATCTCACGACCCGCTTCAATCTGGCCTCGGCGCTGGAAGGTCAGGGCGACCGGGCCGGAGCGCGCCGTCTCTACCGGGACCTGGAGGCGGAGCTCGCCGCCGCCACCCCTCCCCTGGACGCCCGCACCCGCATGCTGCACGCTCAATGTCTCGCGTATCTAGGCCGAAAATCGGAAGCGCTCCGGATGGCGGACGAAGTCCTCGGACAGCGTCCCGAGGACATCCAGATCCTCAACCTGGCGGCGCAAGTCTACGCGCTGGCGGGCGAGCCCCCGACGGCCCTCTACTACACCGACCAGGCCCTCAAGAGAGGCCTGCGGCGGGAGTGGTTCACCGTCCCGGAGTTCCGCTCTTTGCAGAAGGACCCGTATTTCCGGGCCCTCCTCGACCGTCATCCAGCCCGGAAGTCCGTAGGCTAGGTGTTCGGGCCCTTTGGCGGATCCTTGGGGACGTCCATCCCGCCGCCCGCTGTGTGGAACGGCGTACCGGGGGGCAGCTTGCCGGCAACCCACGGTAAAGCCCTGCCGTCCTCGACAAGCTCGTAATAGAAACGCCGCGTTCCGGAGCCTTTAGGAAATTCGTCCAGGAGCTTGCCGACGATCTGGCCGTTTTCGGGGAGGAGGCTCTCGAACGGTCCTTTCCGATCCGACTCCTCGACAGCGTTGCTCTCCACGGGCAGGTCCTGGACCTTGCCGAACCGCACCTCCATTCCCCGGTTCTCGGGGAGGATCCAGGTCACGGTGTCTCCGGGCCGCAGAGTGCCGCCGTCCCCTGGAAACGGGTTGGGTTCAGCTTCCACCTCCCCGCCTTCGCCGAAGGCAATCTTGATCTCATAGTTGTCCATGTCATCCGTCCTCTCTTGAAGGCCAGGTTGGCTCCTGGCGGTCGCTCTACCTTGGATAACGCAGGTCCGCCGCGAAAGCGGCCAGACGCCCGATTCAGCCCTGTCCGGGCGCGAAAGGCGCCGCGAGGCGCACTATGAAAAACAGGTGCCCGAGCCTGGGCCTGATGCGCTGAAAGGCCTGCAATAGCGCAGCGCCTTTCGTATTGACGAGGAGACGAGATGAAGTTCTTCCGCCTGACATCAGCCATCGCAAGTCTCACTCTCGCATTGCTGTCCCTGGGAGTCCTACCGCTTGCCACGGCGGACGAGCCATCGCCGAAGGGTACAGCGGGGCCGCTCCCTGAATCCACCAAGTACTGGGTCCTCTTCCGCCATATGACCGCTCTCGAAGCCAAGGCCGCGGAGCTCGAGAAGCGCGGCGAGGATGGCTCTCCCTACCGCGCGGTGTTCCGGGAAGGTGCGAAGCTGACCGAGGCCCAGGCCGCCCGGCTCGGCTCGATCGCCGCGGACTGCATCGCCCGGGTCGAAGAAAAGGACCGTGAAGCGCTCGCGATCATCCGCGCCGCGCGGGAGCTGAACGGGAAGAACCATGGGCAGGTTCCGCCCGAGCCGCCCGCGGAGCTCGAGCGCCTGCAACGCGAGCGCGACGCCCTGATCGACGCGGCGCGCGAGGACCTGCGCCGCGCCTTCGGCGACAAAGAGTTCACCCGCCTTCAGAAATTCGTCGACGAGACGATTGCTCCGACCATCAGCCGGCGGCAGGTCGCACCGTTGCGGCCTCAGCAGCAATAACACGGATCGACAGGAGAACGACGACCATGAAACGCTCTTATGCGATCCTGTGCACGCTCTGCCTCTTCCTCCTCTTCGCCTTCGCCGCAGCGCCCGCGAGGGCGCAGTACGTCTACGGCATCACCGCTCTCCAACTCGATCCGGATCTCGGCCAGGTCTACGGCTATTCGGCGACGGCCCTCGACTACGCGGCCTGCTACTACTACGACGCCGCGGTGGTCGGGACGCTGTACGAGGGGTCGACGGCGATCGACGGCGGCTCCTATCACGGCGTCTGCGCCGCCGAGGTCTACACCGACGGCGTCCTGCGGGACGACTTCTTCTACACGCAATTCTCCGAACACTACATCATCGCCTACTACTACTATTACTACTACGGTTTCTACGATCCTTACGGCTTCAACTATTTCGGTTCGGGCGATCACGGCGGCGGCTTCAACTACTACGGCTACTACGGCCCGTATTATTTCGCACAGTCGAATTATGACCTTGGCGATACTCACGTGACGCTCTTCAACCAGGGACCGTGCGACCAGACGCCCGTGCTCAACGTGTCGGCGGCCTCGGTCGTCCGCGGAACGAGCGCGACCTTCTCGCTGGCGAAGGTCTGCAGCACCGCCAGCGTTCGCGATTGGAGCTTCACGGAGGGGGCGAACACCGTAAACCGTGGCTCCTCGGCCGAGAAGTCCTGGTCGGGCATGATGGTGACGAGCGGTACCGTCCGGGTGACGGTCGAGCAAGGTGGGCGTATCCACAATTTATCCAAGTCGATCACCGTGAATCCCCGCAGCGACTTCGCCTTCACAGCGAAGACGGCGACCAAGAAGGCGAACGGATCGTCGTTCAAATGCGGCGACCTGGAGCTGACGGTGCCGGATCCTCCGGACGGGAGAGTGAGCAAAAAAGAGACTCTCGGGAGAGCCCTGACCTGTCTACGCTACTCGTGGAATTTTGGATCCCCCAACTCAGGACCCAACCAGGGGTATCGCTACATCACAGACGTTAACGACACGACCACGGATAACTCCGTCAATCCTAAGGAAACTACCTTTGCATGGACGATTACTCCGCAACTGGAAGATCCCACGAGCGAGTTCTATCGTGCGCAATGCGGGCGTGATGGTTTTATCAGCGGCGCGCAACTCCTAACTAATGTCGTAGGCCACGAGAGTGGAGCCAAGAACAGCCACTACAGCCGCTATGTAGAAGCCCAGAACAAGCAGTCCAACAACATCAAAGCCGGCCTCGAAGCGATAGTAGGGCCATCCACGGAGACTGAGGACGCTTTCAAGGACCGGGTCAAGGCCGAAGGAGACGGTCGGCTCAGCAGAATCAAGGCGGCATCCGAGGAGGAACCCTGCGGAGAATCGAACGTAAGGAAAGACGAGAACTGCAAAGAGTACGGCGTCATCAACTATACCCCCTATCAGCCCTGCTCTCCGCTGAGCCTGCAAGGTCAGGCGGCGGGCTCCTCACGGGTCAATCTCAGTTGGACCGATGGCAGCTTCAACGAGACGGGCTTCCGCGTCGAACGACGCGAGGGCGCGGACCCAACTTTCTACACCGTGACGACCACAGCCGCCGGGGTGACCAGCTACCCGGATACGTCGGTCCAGCCATCGAAGACCTATTCCTATCGCGTCGTGGCGGTCGGCGAGACGAAGTCCTCGCCCCCGTCGAACGAGGTGGCGGTCGCCGTCCCCGGGATCAATCAGAACCCTCCAACGCAACCGTCGAATCTGTCGGGGAGCGCGGCGGCGTCGACCCTGATCAACCTGTTCTGGACGGACAGCAGCGGCGACGAGGAGGGATTCAAGATCGAGCGCAGCGTGGCGGGAGGCGGCTTCTCCGAGATCGCCTCGGTGGGCGCGGGCGTGACGAGCTTCTCCGATGCTTCCGTCGCGGCCAACACGACGTACACCTATCAGGTGCGCGCCTGGAGCGCCGCCGGCTCCTCGGCGCCGTCGGCACAGTTGACGGTGACGACGCCGCCCGTAGGCTCACCGCCCGGTTCGCCGTGCTGCCTGTGGGGCCAGTCCTACCAAGGAGCCGGTTCGATCACGCTCTGGTGGAATGACATGAGCAACGACGAGAGCAGTTTCACGATCGAGCGGAACGACGGCTGGGGCGGCGACTTCTATGCAGTGGGATGGGTCTCGGCCAACACGACGACCGCGACCGATTACGGTCTGCAGCAGGGCCAGACCTACATCTACCGCATCGTGGCCGAGAACCCCTACGGCCAGTCGTACTCGGAGGAGCTCTACTACACCGTTCCTTATTGGTGGGAGCAGTAGAACGCTCACCGGCGCGCGTTCCCGCCAGACCAGCGGGAACGCGCGCTACCCTTCTGCAATCTACGCCAACAAAGAAAAGACGTCCCGCACGTTCACATAGATCATGGCGGACGCCAGGAGGAGCACTCCCGCCAGGGTCAGGGGCGCGCGAAGATCGATCATGCGCGGGAACCGCTCCTCCAGGCAGCTCAGGACGATCTGGCCACCGTCTAGAACGGGGATGGGCAACAGGTTCATCACCGCCAGGGAGATACTCAAGACAATGGCAAGCTCCAAGGTCATCCCGGCTTCGGCCGCACGGCTGCCTTCGATAACGATTTTGATCGGACCGGACAACAATTCCGGGTGAGAAAACAGCGCGGGAACAGCGGTCAGGAACTGCCAGAACGCTTTCGCGGCCTGAATCGGCGGCGCGATCAGCGCTTCCCGTAGCGAGAAGCCCCGCTGCGAGACGTTGAGCATGGCGAAGAGGGGCAGGGCGGTGAGGATGTTCGCGAGCGGGCCGCCGGCGAAGAAGGCGATCCGGTTGCGCAACGGGAACATCCTGAATTCATGTTCCTCGGCGGCGGGTGTGACGAAGCCTCCCAGAGGGATCAGCCGCAGGGAGTATTCGACCCTCCCCCACCGGCGCGTCCACAGCTTGGGACCCAGCCCCACCGAGAAGCCCGCCACGGGGATGCCGGTGAGTTGGGCCGCGAACAGATGGCCCAACTCGTGGATCAGGATCAAGAAGCTCAGCAGCAGGAAGACGCCCAGGTAGCTCATCTCGGCCTCCCTCCGGGAGAACGAACGCTTTTAGATTTTATCCCACCCTCGACGCCTATGCGGGGCCGAGCGACGACTCGAGGAGAGATACGACGAGACGGGGTGCCAGGTTTTCGTTTAGGCTTTCGTGGTGTCCGAAGCCTCAGGCGCGCAGGTCCTCGTCGTCGGAGCGGGTCCGGCCGGTCTCGCCGTCGGGGCCTGCCTGACGCGGCTGGGATTGCGCGTCCGGCTGTTGGAGCGGGGGGATTCGCCCGGGTGCTCCTGGGCGCGGCATTACGAATCCCTGCGGCTGCACACGCCCCGTTCCCTCTCCGCTCTGCCGGGCCTGCGCTTCTCCTCCACGGATCCCTATCCGGACCGGACCGAAGTCCTAGCCTATCTCGCGGAGTACGCGCGGCGCTTCGCTCTGGAGATCGATCACGGCCGCGAGGCGACCGCGCTCGTCCGCGAAGACGGCGGCTGGCGGGTGGAGACGGCCGGAGGAATCTACCGCGCCCGTCACCTCGTGCTCGCCACCGGCTGCTTCGTGGCGCCCCGGGAGCCGGACTGGCCCGGCCGGGAGAGGTTCCAGGGGCGGTGGCTCCGGCCGGCGGATTTCCGGAGCGGCGACGACTGGCGCGGCCGGCGCGTTCTCGTCGTCGGCCTGGGAAACACGGCGGCGGATCTCGCGACGGAGATCCACCGGAGCGGAGGTAGCGTCGCGCTGTCCGTCCGCGGTCCCGTGCATCTCGCGCCTCTGGAGATCCTCGGCGTCAACTGCTTCCGCTGGCAGCAAGGTCTCCCGGAACGCGCTCCCACGCTGCGGCGGTTCCTGGGACGCGGGGCCGGCGATGCCGCCGAGAAGGCCGGGGCACGCTTCTGGCGGCGTTTGCAGGAGCGGCGTTACGGCGATCTGAGAGACCGCGGGCTGGCTCTCAAATCGCCGGAGGAGATCGCGCGGGATCACCGCGCCGGACTGCCTCCCGTGATCGGAGGCCCCTGGGTGGATCTGGTGCGGCGCGGCGAGGTCCCGATCTTCCCTGGAATCGCGGAGATCACGCCCGAGGGAGCGCTCTTCGTGGACGGCCGCCGCGCGCCCTTCACGGATATCGTGGTGGCCATGGGCTACGAAGAGAAAAGGTTTCCACTCGCGGGAGACCTGGAGTCGCCGCCGCGGGACGGCGCCGTTCCCGGAAAACCCGGCCTATGGCTCTGCGGAGCCGCCCCCGCCCTGCGCCACATCCGGCGGGCGGCGCGCCGGGTGGCCCGGGAGATCGCCAAAGCCTGATTTCAAGACGGGCGGCTCTCGGCGTCGTCCGGTCCCCACCGGGCGTAGACCAGACAACCGACGACTCCCACGGCGAAAGCGGACCAGAGGGACCACTGCGGGCTCCGGGTCCACAACCAGCCGCCGACGAGGGAGGCCGGGAAGACCACGAGGCCGCGGATCAGGTAGTAGAGGCCCACGGCCCGCCCCCGCGCCCCGGCCGGCGCGAGATCGACGATCTGCGCCTTGCGCGCCGGCTCTCCGGTCTCCCGCAGCCCCGCGATCACGAAGGCGGCGATCAGTCCGGTCGTGCCTCGCGCCAGTCCCAGGGTCAGGGGGAACAGCGCGAACATCGCGAAGGTGAGCAGGACGAACGGCTTGCGGTTCATCCGATCGGACATCTTCGCCACCGGGATGTAGACCAGCGCCGCCGCGGTCATCTGGAGACTCGTCAGCCAGCCGAACTCGGTGGCGCTGCGGCCGAGGACGTCCATCACGTAAAGAATGACGAAGACCTTGGGAATCCCCTCGGCCCAGCGCGCCAGGCAGTCGGCGACAAGCAGCCGCTTGAGGTCGGGGTCCATGACGCGCCAGAGGCGGCCCATCCCTTCCCCGCCGGAGGGCGGCGGCGCCGATTCGACGTAGGCGCGGCGGAGGATCGCGATGCCGAGCAGCGCCAACAGGATCGTCACGGCGAGACCGAGGCGCATGCCGCCCGCCAGTCCCAGGGACGCGATCAGCGCGCCGCCGATAGGAGGGGCGACGATGATCGGCACGCGCTTGAGGATGGACTGGACGCCGAAGCCGATGGCGCGGCGCGAGGCGGGAAGGCTGTCGCCGATGACGGCGAAGATGGCCGGCAGGGTCAGGCTGCTCCAGGCCATCACCAGGACCGTGCCGGCGAGGACCCAGGGCCAGCTCGGCGCGACCAGGTAGACGGCGTAGCCGCCGATGGCCAGGACGGCGAAGACGACCAGCGCCGCGCGGCGCCCGAGCCGGTCCGCCAGCCAGCCGCCCGGGTAGGGGAAGAGAGCTTCGAGCAGGTCCTTCAGGGTGCCGTAGAAGGCGACCACCCAGGCGCCCGCCCCCAGCAGCTCCAGGTATTTGGGCACGAAGCGGACCCACAGCTCCTCCCCCATCCCGAGGACGAGGAAGGTCGCGAGCATGGCGGCGACGTTGCGCTCCAGCCCGAGCCAGGAGCGGAGGCGGGCAGCTCGCGTGCTCGTCAACGGCCGGCCTGCGCGTCCAGAGCCGAGCGGAGGACCTGGGCCAGCCGCGCCGCCGGCCCCAGACCCCAGTAGTGGAGGAACATGATGCGGGGCTCCTCGTCCGTCATGTGGTTGTGGATCGCCACCACGTCGATGCCGCCCTAGATCCCGGCGGCGGCCTGCGCGTGAGATGTCATCAACCGGCTCCTTCATGCAACACCCGCTCGCGACGAGTGTATCGCCGCGGCCCGGCTGCTGCTCGTGCCTCGCCTGAGAAGCCGAGCCTGAAAGGGGGCGGCCTCCAGGGACCGCCCCTACCACCTCTCCGCGGCCGGAGTCGGAAGGTCCACACCTCACCCCCCGGCGGCACCTTGGGAGTGGGGAGGGTGCAATCGAGTGCCTGAACCTGTCGAAAAGGAGCAGTTTATGAAAAGAATCGTCGTCCTCGGCCTCCTCCTTCTCTCGCTATTCGCCCTCAATGTGACCCTGCCGACGGCCACCTCCAACGCGGAAGCCTATGAGTGCAAACCCGCGGGCACGTGGTACTGCCAGCGGAACAGCCAGTGCGTGGGCTTCTGCGGCGCGGACGAGTACGAGTACTGCCAGTTCGGCTGCTGCCGGTGCGCTGCCGCTTCCTGATCCCGTGGCCAGTCCGCATTCCGGGAGTGGTCGCACCAAACCATTGGGATGTGCGCATCCCGCCGGCGTGCTCCTGAAGCCGTAATCCCGAGGCCCGCCCCCTCTGCTCCGGGGCGGGCCCGGCCATTTGACCTGACGGGACCGGTGCGCCACAATCCGGGCGTGCGACTCCGCAGCCCCCTCGCCGCCGCCCTTCTCCTCCTTGCCGCCGCCCTGCCGCAGTTGCTCGGCCTGGGGGCGCATGCCTTCGAGCATCACGCGCATGAGGGAGATGCGGACGGGCAGGGTGTGGAGTGGTCCGGCCTCGCGCAGGCCCTGACCCATGGACACGAGCATGGGGAGGGGGTGCCCGATCACGAGCATGACCTCCTGCCTTCGCCGCCGCCGCGGCTGGACCCGCCACGCGATCTCCCGGCGCCGGCCATCGCCTCCCTGGAAGCTCCGGACGCCGAGCGAGCCCTTCTCTTCACCGCCCGCCCATGGTGGAAACCGCCCAGGCTCTCCGGCGCCAGCCCACCGCTGCTCCATCTCCTCTGCGCCCTGCTGATTTGATCTCCGCCTCTTAAGGCTGGCCGCTCGCGGTGCCCTCAGGGGCGTCGCGCACCCATGTCTGCCGAAAGGGAGGCGCTATGCAGCGCGCACGCATCGTTCTGTTCCTCCTCCTCGCGCCCCTGACGCTCGTGGCCCAGGAAGCCACGACCGTGACGGAGGCGGATTTCCTGGCTGCCGTGACCCGGGAACATCCGGCCGCGGTGGCGCTCGCCGGCGAACGCGAGATCGCAGCCGCCGAGGCGCTCCGCGCCTCGCTGCTGCCGAACCCCGGGATCGAGGCCAGCGTCGAAGATCCCGACGGCGGCGCCAGGGAAACGACCGCCGGGGTGACCTGGACGCCGCCGCTCGACGGTCGCCGCGCCCTGCGGCGGGAGGCGGCGGAGAAAGGTCTGGCCGCGGCGGAGAGCCGTCTCGAAGCGGCCCGGCTCCGGTTGCGCCTGGATCTCCGCGAAACCTACGCCGATTGGGCCTTCGCCTGGGAGCGCCGGGAGCTGCTGGCCGCGCACTTCGCCCAACTCGGCGAGCTGGCGCGGCGGGCCCGGGCGCGGGCGGAGGCCGGGGAGATCCCGGGCATCGCCGCCCGCCGCTTCACCCTGGAGGAGGCGCAGGCCCGCGCCGACCTCGGCCGGGCCGAAGCCCGTCTGGCCGCCGCGCGGAGCGCCATGGCAGTCTGGCATCCGGGCCTCCCCGCAGGAGCCCGGCCCGCCGCGCCGCCCCTGCCGCCGCCGGCCGGAGCGGTTGCGGACCTCGCGGGCCGGCCCGATCTCGTGGCCCGCGAGCGCGAGGTGGAGCGCGCCGAGACGCTGCGGCGCCTGAGCGCGCGGATCTACGAGGCGCCCGAGCTGGGGCTCGGCTGGAAGCGCATCGAAGAGAGATCCGCCGAGGCGTCCGGCCCGGTGATCTCCGCCGGCTGGACGGTGCCGCTGTTCGACCGCCGGCAGGCCGACCGTCTGGAGGCGGAGGCGCGCCTCTCGACGGCCCGCGCCGACCTGGAGCTGGCCCGCGTCCGCGCCCAGGTGGAGCGGGCCGGCACCCTCGCCGCCTACGACCGCCTGCGCACCGAGGCCGCCGAAGCCGATCTCGCCGCGGCGGAGACCGTCGACCTGCTCTCCGGCGCCACGGCCGCGTATCAGCTCGGCGAGTCCGGGCTGACCGATCTGCTCGACACCCTGCGCGCCGCGCTCGCGGCCCGGATCACCGCCCTGGAGGTCCGCGAGGCCGCGCTGGCCGCGCAACGCGACCTGGAGGCCGTCACCGGGCGTCCCCTCTCTGGAGACCTGCCATGAGCCGTTCCTGGATGCTGCCGCTTTCGCTGTTTCTGCTGCTGTCCCCGGCCTGCCGGAACGACCATGACCACCCCCACGACGCGGGAGAAGGAGGCCACGCGCACGAGGAGGAGGCGGAAAGCTGGCCGGTGACCGCCTGGAGCGAGCACTACGAGCTGTTCGCCGAGACCGAGCCGCTGATCGCCGGCCGCGAGGCCCCGTCGCACGCGCACTTCACCTACCTGCCGGACTTCTCCGCCCTCAACGAGGGATCGGTCACCGGCATCCTGCGCTCACCCGAAGGCCGCGAGGAAAGCTTCCATGCGCCGAAACCGTTGCGCGCGGGCATCTTCAACGTCCCCTTCAAACCGGCGCGCGAGGGGACGTACGACCTGATCTTCCGGGTGCGGAACGGCAAGGCGAGCGAGGACATCCCCTCCGGCCGGGTGCGCGTCGGTTCCGCCGCCTCCCCCGGCAGCCTGGCCGAGCCGCCGCCCGACGCTCCGGACCCGGAGGCCGCCACCGGCGAGCCGGTCGGCTTCCTCAAAGAGCAGCAGTGGCGGACGGCGTTCGCCACGGAATGGGCCCGCGAAGGCGCGCTGAAGCGGGCGCTTCGCGCCTCCGGCAAGGTGATCGCCCCGGCGGGCGGAGAAGCGGTCCTGACCGCGCCGGCCGACGGCGTGGTCACCGCGTCGCGCTGGCCCCACCCCGGTCTGGACGTGGAACGGGGAACGCCGCTCTTCGTGCTGACGCCCAGGGTGGCGGCGGACCAGAGCCTCTCGGAGCTGCGGGCCGACGTCACCGAGCTGGAGGCCGAGCTGGGGACGGCCCAAGCGCGGCTCGACCGCTTGCGCGACCTGCTCCAGGTGGAGGCCGCGAGCCGTCGCGAGGTCGAGGAGGCGGAGACGCGCGTGAAGGCCCTGACGGCCCGCCTGGACGCCGCCCGCAGCGAGCGCGCCTCGGCCACGGCGGTCCGCGGCGGCGGAACCGCCGGACCGGAGAGCTTCCGGATCGCCGCGCCGATCGCCGGCCGGGTGGCGGAGGTGGCGGTCAGCCCGGGGCAGTTCGTGGCCGCCGGCACGCCCCTGGGGCGCGTGGTCCGCACCTCACCCGTCTGGATCGAGCTGGCCCTCCAGCCGGCCCAGGCCTCGTCTCTCGCGCAGCCACCGGCGGGCCTCTCCCTGCGGCGCTGGGCCGGAGAGGAGCCCTTCCTCATCCCCGCGGACGACCTCCGGATCGTCGCCCGCTCGCCGGAGATCGCCGCGGGCGCCGGAACGGTGCCCGTGATCCTGGAGGTGCGGCGCGGCGTGGACCTGCTGCGCCTGGGGAGCCGAGTCGAGGCCGAGGTGCTGCTGCCCGAGGATCTCTCCGGGATCGTCATCCCCGCCTCCTCGCTGGTGGACGACAGCGGCGTCGAGGTGGTCTACGTCCAGATCGACGGCGAAGGCTTCGACCGCCGGGAGGTGCAGGTCGTGGCCCGGCAGGGGCCGCTCGCCCTGGTGCGCGGCATCGCGTCCGGCGAACGCATCGTGACCCGAGGGGGCAACGCCATCCGCCGCAGCGCGCTGCTGGGCTCGGGGGCGGTCGAAGGGCACGTTCATTGACCGCCACGAGGAGACCGCCATGCTGAACGCGATCATCCGCTTCTCCCTCCGCCACCGTGGCATGGTGCTGCTCGCGGCCGGGCTGCTGCTGGTCCTCGGCTCGTTCTACGTCCGCCAACCTGCCGCTCGACGTCTTCCCCGACGTCAGCGCGCCCACGGTCACCGTGGTCACCGAAGCGCGCGGCATGGCGCCGGAAGAGGTGGAGCTGCTGGTGACCTTCCCCGTGGAGTCCGTTCTCAACGGCGCGCCCGGCGTGCGGCGGGTGCGCTCGGTCTCGGCCGCCGGCATCTCGGTCGTCTGGGTGGAGTTCGGCTGGGGCGAGGACGTCTACCGCGCCCGCCAGGTCGTCTCCGAGCGCCTGCAGGGAGCCCAGCTCCCGGCGAGCGTCGATCCGCCGCAGCTCGGACCCGATCAGCTCGGTCATGGGCGAGATCACCTTCATCGCCCTGACCTCGCGCACCGTCTCCCCCATGGAGCTGCGGCGGCTCTCCGAGACGGTCGTGCGCCGCACCCTGCTCTCCGTGCCCGGCATCTCCCAGGTGGTGCCGATCGGCGGCGACGTGCGGGAGTATCAGGTCGAGGCCGACCCCATCGCCCTCGCGCAGCGCGGCATCACCATCGACGAGCTCGTCGCGGCTCTGGAGAGCGCGAGCCGCAGCTCGGCCGCCGGCTTCCACGTCGACCGCGGCCAGGAGTACCTGGTGCGGGGGCTCGGCCGCGCCCAGAGCGCCGCGGATCTCGCCTCCACCGTCCTGCGCATCGAGGACGGCGTGCCGCCAAGCGTGCCAATCACCGTGGGCGATGTGGCCGAGGTGCGCGAAGGCGCCGAGCCCAAGCGCGGCACCGCCTCCTACAAGACCCGGCCGGCGGTCATCCTCTCCGTCCAGAAGCAGCCGGACGCCAACACCCTGGCGCTCACCCGCGAGATCGACCGCCTGCTCGCCGGCCTCTCCAAGTCACTCCCCCAAGGGGTGAAGATCGAGACGGAGAACTTCCGCCAGGCCGACTTCATCCAGGTGGCGATCCGCAACGTGGCGGTGGCGCTGCGCGACGGCGCGGTGCTGGTGGTCATCGTCCTCTTCCTCTTCCTCGGCAACCTGCGCACGACGCTGATCTCGGCGCTCGCCATCCCGCTGTCGCTGGTGGCCGGCGTGCTGGTGATCTCGCTCTTCGGCGACACCCTCAACACCATGACCCTCGGCGGCCTGACGATCGCCATCGGCGCCCTGGTGGACGACGCCATCATCGACGTCGAGAACGTCTTCCGCCGCCTGCGCCAGGAGCGGGCCAGGCCCGAGGAGGAGCGCCGCTCCGCCTTCGACGTGGTGTTCCGCGCCTCCTCCGAGGTGCGGGGGGCGATCCTCTTCGCGACCCTGATCATCGTCCTGGTCTTCCTGCCGCTCTTCGTGCTGCCCGGCATGGAGGGCCGCCTGCTCCGCCCGCTCGGTTTCGCCTACGTCGCGGCGCTCGTGGCCTCGCTCCTGGTCTCGCTCACCGTGACGCCGGTCCTCTGCTCGCTCCTGCTCCCGCGCTCGGCGGCGCTGGACCGGCCCGAGCCCTGGCTGCTGCGGACCCTGCACCGCGCCTACCGGCCGCACCCTGGACTGGTCGCTGCGCCATCCGGCGTTGGTGATGGCGGCGACCGTGGCGGCGACGGCGGCGGCGGTGGCCGTCGTCTTCTTCCTCGGCCGCACCTTCCTGCCGCCCTTCAACGAAGGGTCGCTCACCATTTCGGTCGTCAGCCCGCCGGGGATCACCCTGGACGAGGGCGACGCCGTGGGGCGGCAGGTCGAGCAGGCCCTGCTCGACTTTCCCGAAGTGGTCTCGACGAGCCGCCGCACCGGCCGGGCCGAGAGGGACGAGCACGTCCAGGGAGTCAACGCCTCCGAGATGGAGGTCGTGCTGCGCGCGGGGCGGCCCAAGGAGGAGCTGCTCGCCGAGATGCGCAAGGCCGTGGCGACCATCCCCGGCGCCCAGGTGGCCTTCGGGCAGCCGATCAGCCACCGCATCGACCACATGATCTCGGGCAGCAAGACCAACCTGGCGGTCAAGATCTTCGGCCCCGACCTCGCGGTGCTGCGGGGGCTGTCGGCGCGGGCGCAATCGCTGCTCGCGTCCGTGCCGGGCGTCGTGGACGTCTCCAACCAGGAGCAGGCGAGCGTGCCGCAGCTCGTCATCGACTTCGACCGCCGCGCCCTGCCCCTGCACGGCCTCACCCCCGCCGGCCTCTCGCGCTCGGTCGAGGCGCTGTTCCAGGGCACCGAGGCCGGCGAGATCGTCGAGGGGGGCGTCGTCTCCCGGGTCGTCGTCCGCCTGCCGGAGCGGCTGCGCGCCTCGCGCGAGGAGCTGGAGGCCCTGCCGGTGCCGACGCCGTCCGGCCGCACGGTCCGGCTCGGCGACGTGGCCCGGCCGCGGTTCGACCTCGGCCCGGGGCTGGTGCGGCGGGAGAACGTGGAGCGGGTGGCGATGATCACCGCCAACGTCACCGGCGGCGACCTGACGGGAACGGTCGAACAGGTGCAGGACGGCCATGGAGTCCGGGCTCGACTTGCCGGCCGGCTACCGGATCGTCTACGGCGGCCAGTTCGAGGAGGCGGCGCGCAGCCTGCGCAATCTGGCGGCTCTCTCAGGCCTGGTGCTGATCGGCATGTACGGGCTGCTCTTCTTCGCCTTCCGCAGCCACCGGCACGCCCTGATCGTGCTGGTCAACCTGCCCCTGGCGCTGGTCGGCGGGGTGTTCGCGGTGGCCCTGGGGGGCGGCGTGCTCTCGGTCGCCTCGCTGGTCGGCTTCATCACGCTCTTCGGCATCGCCACCCGCAACGGCGTCCTGCTGGTCTCCCACTACCAGCACCTGATGCGCGAGGAGGGACAGCCGCTCGCCGAAGCGGTCGTCCAAGGCTCGCGCGAGCGGCTGGCGCCGGTGCTGATGACGGCCTTGACCGCCGGGCTGGCGCTGATCCCGCTGGTCCTCGCGGGCGGCGAGCCGGGCAACGAGATCCAGAGCCCGATGGCTCAGGTCATCCTCGGCGGGCTGCTCTCCTCGACCTTCCTCAACCTCGTGCTGGTGCCGGTGCTGTTCGCGCGGTGGGGCGGGCCTACCCCCGCCACCGCTCCTGCCACCGGTGAACCAGCTCGTAGAAAGTCGGCAGCGCCAGCAGCGTGAACAGCGTCGAGGTGACCAGCCCGCCGATCATCACCACCGCCAGGGGCCGCTCGATCTCCGCGCCGTGCAGGTTGAGCACCAGCAGCGGCAGCAGTCCCAGGATGGCCGTGGCCGCCGTCATCAGCTTGGGGCGGACGCGGCCGATCGCGGCTTCCCGCAAGGCTTCCTCGAAGGGCTTTCCTTCCGCGATCAGACCGCGGGTCTGGGAGACCAGGACGAGGCCGTTCTGGACCGCGATGCCGAAAAGGCCGATCAGGCCCACCAGGGAGGAGACGTTCCAGGTCTCCCCCGCCAGCCACAGGGCGACGATGCCGCCCACGAAGGCGTCCGGCAGGGTGGCGAGGATCACCAGGGTCTCGGCGAAAGACCCCAGGGCCAGGTAGAGCAGCACCAGGACCGCCAGGAGCGCCGCCGCGATGGCGAAGCCGAGGGAGCGCATGGCGCGGGCCTGGTTCTCCACCCTGCCGCCGATGTCGAAGAAATATCCGGTGGGCAGGTCGAGCCCTTCCGAGAGGCGCTCGCGGACTTCCGCCGCGGCGCTCCCGAGGTCCCGGCCGGCGACGCTGGCCTCGACGGCGATGCGGCGGCTCCCGGCTTCGCGCTGGATGGACGCCGGCCCGAACGTCTGCTCCACCCGGGCGAGCTGCCCCAGGGGCACGCGGACGCCGTTCCGGCCGTCGATCAGGAGACTGCCGAGGGCTCCGAGGTCGTTGCGCCGGTCGTCCGCCAGCCGCACCACGAGATCGAACCGGCGCTGGCCCACCCAGACCTGCGAGACCTCCTCGCCGGCGAGGCCGACGCGCAGGGCGTCCACCACGTCCGCCGGGGTGAGACCCACCCGCGCCACGGCTTCACGGTCCACGGTGATCCGGATCTGCGGCAGGCCGGTCAGGGTCTCGGCGCGCAGGTCGGCGATCCCCTCGACGGGCTCCATCAGCTCCCGCGCCTGCCCGGCGAGCCGGGCCAGCCGGTCGAGGTCCGGCCCGTAGATCCGCACCTGGAGGTCGGCGGGGGTGCCGCCCAGGCCTTCGTCGATCCGCATCCCCAGCGGGGTGGTGAAGAGCACGGCCACGCCGGGGACCTTCTCCAGCCGCTCCCGCATCTCCTCCTCCAGCGCCTCGATGGACCGCGAGCGCTCGGGCTTGAGCACCACCAGGACGTCCGAAAGCACGTGGGGCATGGGGTCCTCGGTGCGCTCGGCGCGGCCGGTCCGCCGCACGACTTCCTGGACCTCGGGGAAGCGGCGCAGGATGTCCTCCACCCGGTGGTTGCGGCGGTCCACCTCTTCCAAGGACGCTTCCGGCGGCAGCAGCGTCTGGAGGAGCAGGGCGCCCTCGTCCAACTGGGGCATGAAGTCGGAGCCGATGCGGAAGGCCAGCAGCAGCGCCGGGATCGTGACCGCCAGGGCGATCACCCGGACCAGCCCCGCGCGGCGCATGCAGCGCTCCAGCAGGGGGGCGTAGAGGGCTTTGATCCGGCGGATCAGCGCCACGTCTTCGTCCTTGCCCGGCGGCGCGGGGCGCAGCAGCCAACCGGCGAGCACGGGCACCAGCGTCAACGCCAGGGCCAGGGACGCCGCCATGGCCGCCACCACCGCCGCCGCCAGGGGCCGGTACATCCGCCCTTCGATGCCGCTCATGGCGAACAGCGGCGTGAAGACGGCGATGACGATCAGCGTGGCGAAGGCGATGGGCCGGCCCACCTCCAGGGCGGCGGCCAGCACCACGTCTTTCCGCGGCTGGTCTCGCGCGGCCGTCAGGCGGTGGTAGACGTTCTCGGTGAGGATGATGGCCGCGTCTACCAGCAGGCCGACGGCGATGGCGAGGCCGCCGAGGGTCAGGGTGTTGAGGCCGATACCGGCGGGCTTGAGGATCAATCCCGAGAGGGCGATGGAGAGCGGCAGGGTGACGGTGACGATGAGCGCGGCCCGCAGGTTCCCGAGCAGCAGGAAGAGGACCGCCACCACCAGCGCCGCGCCCAGGAGCACGGCCCGCCCCACCCCGCCCAGCGCCGAGGAGACGAGGTCGGCCTGGTCGTAGAGGACGCGCACCCGCACCCCTTTCGGCATGGTCTTGGCGAGGTCCTCCACGGCGGCGCGCACGCCCCGGGCAACGGTCACGGTGTCGGCGCCGAACTGCTTGGAGACGCGGCAGTTGACGAGCTCCTCGCCGAGGCCGTGGGCCATGCCCCGGCGCACGGCCGGGGCCTCGCGGACCTCGGCGACCTCGCCCAGGAGCACCGGCGTGGTGTCGCGGACGGCGACCACGGTCGCCCGCAGGTCGCCGACGTTGCCGGCGCGGCCCACGGCGCGCACCGACCACTCGATGGGTCCCTGGGCCACGAAGCCGCCGGCGGCGTTCTCGTTGGACCGTCGGACCGCGTCCATGACCTCGTTCAGGGTCACGCCGAGGGCGGCCATGCGGTCGGGATCGAGCTGCACCTGGAACTGCCGCAGGTGGCCGCCCAGCACCTCCACCGCCGCCACGCCGGGCACGCCCAGGAGGCGGTTCCTCAGCTCGTATTCGGCGAGGTCGCGCAGCTCCATCAGGCCGGCGGTCCCTGGCTCGGCTTCGAGGACGATCTCCATGATCTCGTTGAGCCGGCCGGTGAGGCTGGAGACCAGCGGCGCGCCGGTGCCCGGAGGGAGCTCGCGGGCGGCCTGGTTGACCCGCTCGGTGACGAGCTGGCGGGAGAGGTAGTAGTCGGCGTCGGGCTCGAACTCGACCCGCACCTGCGCCACGCCCACCTGGGAGCTGGAGCGGATGCGCCGCACCTCGGGCAGGCCCGCCAGGGCCGCCTCCAGGGGGATGGCGACGCCGGTCTCCAGCTCCTCGGCGCCCATGGCGGGGTTCTGGACGAAGACGCTGAAGACCGGGGTCGCGAGGTCGGGGAAGACGTCGCGGTCCAGGTCGCCGAGCCAGACCGCGCCGGCGCCGGCCGCCACGAGGGCCAGCAGGATGGTCAGGGCGGGCTTGGCGAAGGAGGCGCGGAGGATTTTTTCGATCATTAAGGTCTCCTGGGAGGAGAGGGGAAGAAGAGCACGGACGGGCAGGGACGAGCAGGGACCGCCACGGTCCGTGTTGTCTTTTCCGTCCGTATCCGTCCTTGCTCGTCCGTGTCTCTCCTGCTCCTAATGGTGATGCTCCCCGCCGCCTTCCTTCTTCTCGGCCTCGGCCCGCAGCACGAAGGCGCCCTCGACCACGACGCGCTCGCCCGGCTTCAGGCCGGAGAGGACCGCCACCTCGTTGCCGAGGTCGCGCCCGCGCTCCACCGGCCGCACCTCGAACCGCCCGTCGCTCCCGGGGAGGAAGACCACCCACTGGTCGTCCATCCGCTGCAGCGCCGCCGTGGGCACGGCCACCACCCGCTCCCCCTCGCCGCCGGTCGTCGACCCAGGCGGTGGCGAACATGCCCGGCTTCAACTGCCCGCCCTGGTTGGGCAGGACGATGCGGACGGGGACGGTGCGCGAATGGGCGTCCACCTCGCGGCCCACCCAGTCGACACCTCGCCGCGGAGCTTCTGGCCGGGGAGGGCCGCCAGGGAGATCTCGGCGGGCGAGCCGGTCCGCACCCGGACGGCGTCCCGCTCGGGGGCCTGGACGATCAGCCAGAGGCGGGAGAGGTCGCCGATGCGGAACAGCGTCCTGGATGGATCGGCCGTCTGGCCCTGGACCGCCGCGCGCTCCAGCACGGTCCCCGAGATCGGCGCCAGCAGGGTGAATCCCGAGAGGTCGCCGCCCCCGCCGCCGACGCCCAGGGCCGCGACGGCCGCCTCGGCCGCCCGCAGCTCCGCCTCGGCCTCGGCGGCCGCGGCCTCGGCCCGTTGCAGCTCGCCCCGGGAGACGATCCGCTCCTCGGCGAGGCCCCGCTTCCGCTCCACCGTCTGGCGCGCCAGCCCGGCCCGCGCCTGGGCGGCGGATCGCTGCGCCCGCGCCTGCCCCAGCTCCACGCTCTGCAGCTCGGCCAGAGGCTGGCCCCGGCGCACGTGCTGCCCCGGGGCTGGCGAGCAGCCGCACCACCCGTGCCGGGGATGGGCGACTCCCACCTCGGCGTAGGCGCCCTCGTCGACCTTCAGCTCGCCGAGGGCGGTCACGCCTTCGCCTCCGGGCCGCAGCTCGGCGGGGAAGGTGGTGAGCTTGAGGTCCCGCAGCACCTCGGCGTCCACGGCGAGCACCCCTTCCTCCTGCTTCATGGTCTCGTCGTGGTCGGCGTGCTCCCCGGCCTCTTCGGCGTGGCCGGCTTCCTCCGCGTGGCCGCCCTCCTCCTTGACCTCCTGCCCGCCGCCGCAACCGGCGAGGGGCAGCAGCAGGGCGATCCAGATCATCCAGGCTCTCGGTTTCATGGCAGGGCTCCGGCGGCGGCCTCCAGCTCGAAGCGCGTCAGCGAGGCGTCGAGGAGGCGGTCCAGGTAGGCGAGGCGGGTTTCCAGGATCTCGCGGCGGATCAGGAGCAGCTCCCCCAGATCGATCTCGCCGGCTTCGAAGCTCTTCAGGGCGAGGGATTCGTTGTCTTCCAGGGCGGGAAGAGCGGTCTCCTCCAGCTCCCGCACCGCGGACAAGCCGTTGCGTCAGGGCCGCGTGGCGGCCCCGGACCTCGGCGTCGGCGGCGACGCGGGCGGCGGCGAGGGCCTGGCGCAGGGCGCCGGCCCGGGCCTGGCCCACGGCGGCCGTCTCCCGGCCCGCGGTCGTGGAGAGGCAGGGAGACGACCACGCCCGCCGTCACGATGTCCGCCCCCTCCTCGCGGGCCACGCCGCCGCGCACCCCCAGGCCGGGCCGGGCGAGGGCCTGGCCCAGCAGCACCTCGGCCTCGGCTTCCCGCAGCTCGGCCGCCAGGGCGAGGAGGTCCGGCCGCCTATCCAGTCCCGCCAGGAGGGTTTCCAGCTCCACGGGGGGCCGGGGAGCGAGGCTGCCCGCGGACCTCGACGGACTCGCCAGGGGGCAGCCCGAGCAGCGCCTTCAGCTCGCCGAGCGCCGCGCTCCCTTCGGCCTCCGCCGCCTCCCTGCTCGGCCCGGGCGCCGGCGGCGGCGATGCGGGCGCGGTTCAGCTCCAGGGCCGTGGCCTCGCCCGCTTCGTAGCGCCGCTCGGTGGCGGCCAGCAGCGCGTCGGCGGCCTCGCGGCTCCTGGAGACCAGCACAGCCCTCGTCTGGGCCGCCAGGACGCGGCCGAACGCGGTCCAGACGTCCCGCAGGAGCCGCCGCCGGACCTCGGCCAGCTCGGCCTCCGCGCGGTCGAGGGCGGCCTGGGCTCCCGCCAGCCGGGCGTCCCGGCGGCGGCCGCCGTACAGGCTCTGGGTCAAGGCCGCGTCGAAGTCGAAATAGTCGTCCTCGGCGTGCCGGTAGCCGCCGTTCACCTCCAGCTCGGGATTCTCCTGGAACCGGCGGCCGGCCTGGGTCTGCCGGGCCCGGGCTTCCTCGACGCGCCCCCGCGCCAGGGCGACGTCCGCCGCCCGCTCGCGGGCGAGGGCCAGCGCCTCGTCGATCGTGAGGACCCTCTCCTGGGCCAGACAGGGAAGGGCACAAAGAAGCCCTGCGGCCCAGGGCCATATCCAGCGAAGTCTCATCGGTCACCTCTCGCGAGCGTGAGTGGAAGAAGAACCTAAAGGACCCAGAGGACCTAAAGGACTCAAAGGACGACAGAGCTCTTGTCGTTTTGGTCCTTTATGTCCTTTAGGTCGTTTATGTCCTTGTCTGGCTTCTCAGGCGCGGGAGGTTTTCGGGACGTGGAGCACGTCGCGGGGATCGGGAGCGGCGTGGCGATCCTGGGCCGCTTCGGCGAGGACCGCTTCGGCATGAGCGGGCGCCGCCGCGAGGAAAGCGGTCACAGCCGGGGAGAGCTGGACACAACAGGGGCAGCAGGAAGGCGGGCAGCAATCCGCCGCATCCGCGCCCAGGCAATCCACACATGAATCCGCCAGGGCCGCCACCGGCAGCAGCATCGCCAGGATGCCGAGCAAGGCGGCGAAGCGGAGCATGGAGGGGCGCGCCATGGACGGCATCTTATCAGAGCCTCGAAGGCGACAGGCTACCCGCAGCCGCACTCCTCTCCACGCCACGCCTCACTCCCCTCCCGGACGAGGAACACGGTCATCCCCAGAGCCGCCACAGGGTCCGCCCACCACCACCCCAGCGCGGCGTTCAGACCGACGCCGGACAGGGTGATGACGGAGAGCCAGAAGCAGGCGGTGGTCTGGAAGGCGTCGGCCTCGAGCGCCCGGCTGCCCAGGGCGGCCGCGGCGCGGCGCTTGGCCCTGGCGAGCCAGATCATCGCCAGGATCGAGACGACCGTCAGAACGATGCCCACCAGGCTCGCCTCCGGCCGCTCGCCTCGCCAGAGGGACAGGGAGGCGTCGATCCCCACCCAGAGGGCCAGCGCGAACAGCGAGACGGCGACGAGCTTCCGGGCCCGGTGGTCCAGCCGCTCGATGGCGTGGCGGTCGGCCGCGGCCCGCTTCTCAGCCAGGAGCCGCCAGATCAGGATGCCGCCGGAGGCGCTCTCGACGAAGCTGTCGATGCCGAACCCGAGCAAGGCCACGCTGCCCGCCATCAGGGCCGCCCAGACGGCGATGAGGCCCTCGGCGATGTTCCAGCCCACCGTCAGCCATTCCAGGCGCAGGGCGTGCCGGAGCAGGGCCTCTCTGGGATTCGTGTTCTCGGTCAGGACCGCCATGAGCGGTTCATGATACCCGGCGGCAAGGCCCATCCACTTGTCTCAGCCTGCCCCGGGTGAGGCACACTGAAGAGAGAGGCGGGAATGTTCCCCCTCCAGCTCATCAAGGAGAACCCAATGAAGAAGGCCTTTCTGCTCTGCTTCTCTCTGCTGCTTCTCGGCTTCGCCACCGCGATCCCCACGACCGCCGCGAGCTGTTGCAAGAACCAGTGCTCCACCAACAGCGGCTGCGACCGGGTCTGCGGCGCCGGGCTCGGCCAGTGCGTGCAGATCAACTCCTGCTGCCGGGCGTGCGCCTGCGCGGCCTGACGCGGAAAACCCGCCTCTGTTCCCAGTGCGGCTGAGCGGCGCTTGCCCCCGCGCAAGCGCCGCCGTCGGCGTCCGGGTCTCCTATCCTTGCATCACTTCGCCGGCGCGGTGGCGGCGCCGATCTTGACCTTGACCGCTTTCTTGTCGTCCTCCGTCAGGTCGACGGACACGCGGACGCCCGGCGCGAGGGCCGAGCGCGTGGCAGCCTTTTTATCCTTCTCATATTGGGTGGCCGCGGTGAGCTCCACCATCTTTTCCTTGCCGTCCGGAGTGGTCACGACCAGGTGGTTCTCGTGCAGCATCTTGACGGTGCCGAGCAGCTTGTGGCTCTTGCCGCCGTGAGCGAAAGCCGCGCCGGTTGTCAACGCTACAGCTAGTAGGAAAATCATGATCTTGTTGCGCATCGGTGTCTCCTTAATGTTCATGCGAGGCGTCAGAGGTGGCCTCTCCAGAGAGAAAGGCTTCCTCGGCCTGGATCTGTTCCCATTCTTCGGGCGTCTTCGGGTTGAGCGCCTCCATCCCGGCGATCTCCTCCGGTGTGATCTTCGGGAGGCGCCGGACGAGGTGCACCAGCCCCCAGGAGCCGTAGGCGGACTCGGCCGTGCCGTCGCCCCAGCCGGGCATGGCGGTGAGGCGGATGCCGTTCTCGATGATCGCGAACAGCTCGCCGTCGGAGAGCGACTGCGTGGCCGCGAGCGTCATGTCGGGCGCGCGCGGATAGAAACGTTTTCCCAACTCCGTCCGCCCCTTGCCGTCGTTGCCGTGGCAGGAGGCGCAGTGGTCGGCCCAGTGCGCCCGCGCCTGCGCGAGCACCTCGGGCGTGAGCGGCAGCGGGTTGCGCTCGTTCCGCAGGTCGGCCGGCGTGGCCCAGCTCCGCATCGTGCGCGCGGCCCAGGCCTCCATCCGCGAAGGCTCCTCGTGGGTGCTGAAGCCGCGGCGCACCAGGCTCCAGAGCAGCAGCCCGCCCAGCAGGGCCAGGACAGCCACGGCGAGCAGCGCGAGCTTGAGCGGCCGGCGCACGGCTCACTTCCCTCCGGGATGGTTCGCGCAGCCCGACGCCCGGACCACGTCGAAAGTCGTCTTGCCGTCCGCCGGCAGGACCGGTCCGGAGCGCCGCGCGGGCAGGATGGCGGGGGGCGCCACCGCCTGCCGCTGCCCCACCCGCGAGGCCACCGTCCCCGCGGGGTGCTCGTACCAGCCGGGGTCCTCGTCGTAGCTCTTCAGCCCCTCGCGGATCTTCATGATGGTGAACATGCCGCCCATGAAGATCGAGCCGAACGGCCCCTCGCCCGCTCCCATCAGCAGCGAGTTGCGCGGCGTGCCCATGTCCATCATGTCGCCCATGCCGGTCTGGCCCATCGGCATGTAGCCGGGGACCAGCTCGTTGATCTTCTCGGTCACCCCGGACTGGTCGACGCCGGTCATGATCGGCAGGTTGTGCCCCATCTGGTTCATGGTGTGGTGCACCTTGTGGCAGTGCAGCGGCCAGTCGCCGGGGTTGTCGGCGACGAACTCGACGTCGCGGGTGGTGCCCGGCGGGACGTTGATAGTCGTCTCGGGGATCCACGCCGTCTCCGGCAGCGGCCCGCCGTCGGTGCCGGTCCATGCGGAAGACGTGGCCGTGGAAGTGGATGGGGTGCGAGTCCATGCTGATGTTGGCGATGCGGATGCGCACGCGGTCGCCCAGCCGGACGAACAGCGGGTCGGTGCCGGGGAAGACGCGGCTGTTGAAGGTGAAGACGTTGAAGTCGAGCATCATCGTCGGGTCGGGGGTGGAGGTGCCCGGCTTGATGAACCACTCGTTGAGGAAGATGGCGAAGTCGCGGTCGATCCGGCGGACCGGCTTGCGCGGGTGGAAGATCAGGAAGCCCATCATCCCCATCGATTGCTGCACCATCTCGTCGAAGTGCGGGTGGTACATCTGGGTGCCGTGCTGGCGCACCGTGAACTCGTACTTGAAGGTCTCGCCCGGCTCGATGCGCGGCTGGTTGAGGCCGGCGACGCCGTCCATGCCGTTGGGCAGCAGGACGCCGTGCCAGTGTACGGAGGTGGGCTCGGGGAGGCGGTTCTCGACGTAGATCCGCACCCGGTCCCCTTCGACCGCCTCGATGGTGGGGCCGGGCGTCTGGCCGTTGTAGCCCCAGCAGTTCACCTTGAACCCCGGCGCGAACTCGCGCACCACGGGCTCGGCGATCAGATGGAAGGTCTTATAACCGTCCTCCCAGCGCCAGGGCAGGGTGGAGCCGTTGGGGGTCACCACCGGGATGTAGCCGTTGGGTGTGGCCTGCGCGCTGCGCGGCGGCGAGCAGCGGGTTGCGCTGCAGCAGGTTGGCCGCCCCGGCGCTGAGCGCGGCCATGCCGGAAGCGAGCAGGCCGCGTCTTGAGATCATCGGTTTTTCGTCAGTCATGTTCCTTGCTCTCCTGCTGCGGGGAAGGTTCCGAAAGCTCCATGCGGGTCATGCCTCCCCGCTCGGGTCCCGCCGAGAAGCCGGTCACGCCGCTCATCGCGGCGTCCAGCTCGGTGCGGGCCAGCCAGTAGTCGCGGTTGGCCATCACCTGCTCCCGCGCGGCCTCGGCGAGACCCTCGCGGGCGCGGATCAGGTCGTAGACGCCGCGCAGCATCGCGTTGTATTCCAGTTGCGTGAGGTTCAGGATCCGCTGCCGGCGCGGCAGGACGACGGTGCGGAGGTAGTCGGCGCGCGCCCGGGCTTCGAGCAGCCGCTCGCGCGCGGCCCGCGCCTCGGAGCGCGCGTTGGTGGTCAGCGCGTGCAGCCGCTGCTCGGCCATCCGCAGGTTGGCGAGCGCGCGCGTCCGCCCGGCCAGGCCGCGGTCGAAGATGGGGATGGGGACCGCCGCGGTGGCTCCGGTCTGGCTTTCGCCGTCCGCCTCGCGCTCGTGCTTCACGCCGGCTTCGAGCTCGTCGTAGGCGGACGAGCGGGCCAGCGGCAGCGCCCGGCGGGCCGCCTCCAGCTCGGCCTGCGCGATCGAGAGGTCGAGGCGGCGCGGCAGGGCGGCTTCCATCTCTTCCAGCGAGCGCTCCGGCTGGCCCTCGGCCGGCGGCGTCTGGGCCGGCAGCGTCAGCGGCAGGGTCTGCTGCGCGCCGAGGCCGGCCAGCAGCCGCTCGCGGCTCTCCAGCTCGTCCAGCTCGGCGCGGGCGAGGTCGAGCTTGGCCCGCTCGTAGTTCGCCTGCTCCAGCTCGAGATCGAGGTCGGAGATGTTGCCCGCGTCGTGCTGCCGCCGCGAAAGCTCGGCGGAGGCCTCGGCGGCGGCGAGGAGGGTGCGCTGCTGGGCGAGCGCCTGCTGCGCCGCCTGCAAGGTGTAGTAGTCCGCCCGCACCTCGGCGGCGAAGCCGAGCACCGAGCCGGTCACCCGCAGGCGGGAGGCCTCGAACGCGGCCTGCCCCAGGGCGCGCCGCTTGCGCAGCTGGAACAGGTCGACCAGGGTCTGGGTGATCCCGAGCTCGAAGGGATTGGCGCCGCCGGGGAAGAACACCTCGGCGTCGAGGACCGGGTTGCGGACGGTGCTCGCCGCGATGAGGTCGGCGCGGGCCACCCCCAGGCTTTCGAGGCGCGGCGAGGAGGCCGCGGTTGTTGGCGAGGGCGATCTCGACCGCGCGGTCGGCGGTCAGCTCGCCTGCGAGCAGGGGCCGCAGCCGCTCGTCGGAGGGGGGCTCGACCGGCTGGTCCGGGCTCCAGGCGAGCCGCTGGCCGCCTGCCTCCTCGACCCTCTTCTGCACGTCGCCGATGCCGGCGTCGCGCGGCACCGAGGCGCAGCCGCCGGCGAGCAGCGCGGCGGCCATCCAAGCTCCACACACCCATCTCCGACTCATCCCTTCCTCCTCTTGAGCGCCATCCCGCACTTCGGGCATTTCCCCGGCTCCGCGCTGGTGACTTCGGGGTGCATCGGGCAGGTGTAGACGGCCGCGGCTTCATCGGTGCCGTGCTGGTGGTCTTCGTGGCCGGGTGTCCGCGGCTCCGAGCCCTCGTGAGCCTCGGGTCCGCGGCCGGCGTCGATCTGTTTGTACATGCCCGTCCCGTGACCGCCGTGGCCGCCATGGCCGCCCCCGCCGCTCATCTCTTCGGCCATCTCCGCCGACCGTTGCGCGTCCACGATCGAGGTGGCGGCCGGAGCGTCCAGGGCGTCGGGGCTCAGGGTCTTCGCCGGCTGCCCGGGGGGGACGGCCGCGGGCGCCTCGGCCGTGTCCGGCGCCATCTCTCCATGCTCGCCATGATCCATCTCCCCATGGTCCATCTCGTCATGGTCCATCTCGTCATGGTCCATCGAGTGACCTTCGTGGCCGCTGGCGGGAGGGTTCTGCGGGGACATGTCGTGGCCGGCGTGCGGGTCCTGGGCGGCGTGCTCGGAGTGCCCGCTCTGCGCGGCGTGGCCGGCATGTTCATCCCGCTGGGCGCGGCTGGCGTGGCTGTCATGCCCGCCGTGCTCCGCGCCACTCTGCTCCATGGCGGCGTGGTCGTGGGCCGCCTCCGCCTGGCCTTGATCGTGCTGTCCGTGATCATCCCCCGCGGCGCTCTCCTCCTGACCCGCGCCGCCCGGAGTCATGGCGCCGTGTCCATGCGAATGCCCGGAGCCCTCGAACGTCTTCCCCTTCTTCTGGGCTTCCTCGAACGCCGCCGCGCTCCTGCTGGCGACGCTCGGCTGCCCGCCGCAGCCCACCAGGACGGCCAGGGCGACAAGCCCGCCGGCCAGGGTGGCCGCGGGCCAATTCCTGTCCTTTCCAAACATGGTCATGCTCCCTCAAAGTCGTGGATCGAAGCAGCGACAGCCCGCCAAACCGGGCGGGGCCACTACGGACAGACTCGCGGACGAGGGATCAGCCGAGCGGGATGTGGTCGATGGGGAGGGCGAACAGAGGCGCTCCGGAGCCGGGCACCTCGGCCACCGCCTGCGAGACGGGTGCGATGGCGAAAGTGACGGGTGAGGCCTCGGCGACCGCCGTCATATGGCAGGCATGCTGGCACAAGGTGTCGCAGCAGCTCCCTCCGTCGTCGGGCGTCGCGGCGCCGGCGCGGACCTCGGGGCCGTTCGAGGCGGGAGCCGCCTCGTGGCAGGAAGGCTGCGCGCTCTCCCCCTCACCCTGCGAATCCCCGCAGGGATGCGGCCCCGCCAGGAGGCCGAAGCCGAAGACGGAGAGAAGCAAAAAGGCGACGAGAGATCTCTTCTGCATTTTCTATGGACCGGCCAAGACGCCGCCGGTCACCCGTTTTCAAGATACCACAACCTCTCAGGAGGGGAATGGCATTTCCGAGGAGAGCCCCCGGCCGGACGCCGGGGGCTGGGGGGCAAGATCTACGGGTACACGCAGCAGCCGGTCTTGGGACAGGCGAGATTGCAGGTGCCTCCGGGCCTCGCCGTGCACTCGCTGTCCTTCTTGCAGGGCGACTCCACGCAGAACACTGAGCAGACCTCGGGGGCCGCCTGCAAAGCCGGCGCGACGCCGAGCAGTAGGGTCGGGATAAGAAGCTTCCAGATCTTCTTCATGATGCAACTCCTTGAGGAGTCGGCGCGGCCGTAACGCCGCGCCGCGATCCAGAGTCTCCCGGCCGGGGCCGGAAGGGAGAGCCGGATGGCCCTCCTGTCCTGAATCTAAGGAAGATCCGTGCCAGTCGTGCCCCTTCACCTATATGCAATTTTTTCAATATGAATCTAGCTCATCCCGATCGACACCATCTCGCCGGTCTGGCGGTCGATGCTGACGGTGAGGAACTCCCCCAGGTAGCCCTGGCCGGGCTCGGCTCCCCGGAAGGTGACCTGCCAGACGGGGCGGCCCTGGTCCGTCGTCTTCTCCGCCTCCACGCTCCGTTCTTTGAAGGTGAGGTGCCGGCGGGCGAGCTCGATGGCGCGCTCCTTCGAGATCTCCTGCCCACCCCCTTGAGGGGCGCAGGCGGCCAGCGTCGGCAGGAGCAGAGCGGCGAGAAGGGCGGCGGTCTTGTTGATCTTCATCTTTTGATCTTACCTCCGCCGAAGCCGCTGCAAACGATTCATTCATTGGTGGGGGAGCGGCTCGCTTTTAGCGTGGTCGGGCACTTATCCCTAATGTAGGCCAACCGTATCTTGTCTCTGCAACGTGCTGCTCGTGGCGCGGCAAGTCGCTCGCCGCAATCTTCAAGGAGGATCCTCGATGAGCCCTCTCAGACAGATCGCCATCTGGGTCGCGATCCTGACCCTCACGGCCGGGGTGGGGAGCGTCTCAGCGACCAACCAGAATGGTTGCTTCAAATTCGCGGACGCCGTGATCCGTTGGTACAACGGCGGGACCGGCGACTACTTCGCCATCTACAACGAAGAGGCGAAGACCGACTACAACGCGTGGGATCCTTATACGGACGTCTCCCTCGCGGCCGTGGGCGCGGCCGGCACCACCGACCACATCAACGCCTACAACGGTTTTTACGGTTCGACCGGCTGGCTCTCGCTCACACAGATCACCAGCTACAGCGGCTGCACCGTCAAGAGCGGTCGCATCCAGATGAATCAGACCTATCTCGACAACGGCAGCTATACGCGCCTGCAGAAAAAGGCCGTAGCCTGCAACCTGATCGGCAAGATCCTGGGCCTCACCAACCAGTCGTGGAACGCCGGCTGCATGGACGGCACCCTCAATAACCCGTTCCCGAGCGCGCACGATCGGGACACGATCAACGCGATCTACTAGGAGGCGTGCCATGCGCTCCAACAAGATTTTCTGGGCAATGTCGCTCGTTCTCGCGGTCGCCGGCTTCACCGGCGGCTCGTTGATCAGCCATGAGACCTCCACCATGGAGGGGAAGGCCGTCTGGAAAGAGGTCTACGGATCGCCCGCCGAGATGGCCGCCCGGGTGGACGCCGTCGTGCTCGCCCGGGTGGCCGGCACCCAGCCGGGCCGGGTCGTCTGGTCCGAGGGCGGAGAGGACGCCCTCCCCTTCCAGCTCGTGGAGCTCGACGTGCTCCAGGGGATCAAGGGAGCGGCGAAGGCGGAGCGGATCCTCCTCGAGCGGGTCGGCGGCACGGCTCCGGACGGCCGCGCTGTCGATCTCTCCTACGACGGCGGAGCGTTCGAGTATGGAGCCACGTACCTGCTCTTCCTCAAGAAGCAGGAGGACGGCCCGTACTTCTACCAGGTGAACCATCAGGGCCGCTACCTGGTGGCCGGAGACCGGCTGTGGGCCGCCGATCCCGAGGACTCCGTGGCCAAGGCGTTCGAAGGCGCGCCGGTCTCCCGGGTGGTCGGCGAGCTCCGTTCTACTCGCGGGGTGACAGCCGGGCGGGCAGGTGCGGCGGCACTCTGAGGGCAGTCCCATTGTTGCCTCAGCCTGCCCGGGTGAGGCACACTGAACATCAGGGGCGGGAATGGTTCCCCTCCAGCTCATCAAGGAGAACCGAATGAAGAAGGCCTTTCTGCTCTGCTTCTCTCTATTGCTCCTCGGCTTCGCCACCACCGTCCCCACGACCGCCGCGAGCTGTTGCCGCCCCGAGTGCTCGGTCAACAGCGACTGCAACAGGAAGTGCGGCGCGGGCCTGGGCACGTGCGTACAGGCCAACTCCTGCTGCAAAGTGTGTATCTGCTCGGCGACCTAGCGCCTTCCCCACTCAAGGAGAATCACCTCATGAAGAAGGCTTTTCTGCTCTGCTTCTCTCTCTTGCTCCTCGGCTTCGCCACTACCGTCCCCACGACCGCCGCGAGTTGCTGCAAGAACCAATGCTCCAACGACAGCGGCTGCGACCGGGTCTGCGGCGCCGGTCTCGGCCGGTGCGTGCAGATCAACTCCTGCTGCCGGGCGTGCGCCTGCGTGGCCTGATGTAGAAGGCCTACCTCCGTTCCCAGTGTGGCTGAGTGGCGCTTGCCTGCACGCAAGCGCCACTGCCCGGACAACCGCCCCAAGCCGGCGAGCCCGCCCGCCTTCCCCGGCACGGCGCCGGCCCCCGCGAGCCCCGCGCCGGCCTACCCGGCGCCGCCCAGAAGCTCACCCTGAAGAAACAGAGAGAGGAGGCGCGGGAGAAGGTCCGTGCGCTCGGAGGGACGAGGGCGTGAGTCCCCGCCCGGGCATCAATGCCATCCTCTTGTACACATCTCGGCTGAGCTTCGAATAGCCTCTGTGCAAGGCGGTAGAGACGACCCAGCCCGTTTCAGATCTCCGTTTGCAGACCTCCCACGTCGGGTCGTCTCGGGGCGGGAAGATCGGTCCGTTTGGCCATCCCGCTCGACGGGGGTACAACCCGAGCCATCCCCTCGCCGTACGAGAACCTTGAATCGGCAGCGGTGCCTCCGTCCCGGAGACGACCCGACGTGGGCGGCCTTCGAAAGGCGTTCTGAAACGGGCTGGGATCGTCTCTACCGCCTTCCCGGTAGGTCGTCCCCCCATGCAGCTTCTCCTGCTGCGCGTAATAGGCCTGCTGCTAGGCATGGAACGCCTCGCGCTCCCGATGGAACGCCACCGTCCGGCGCAGGTTGTCGATCATCGCGGACAGCGAAGGGGGTTCGGGCATCCGTTCTCATCCTTTCCCGGGACTCGGGCCCGATGTCGGGCCATGTCGCTCCGAAGTCCCTGGCGCTAGGACAGAGTCCATCCACTTCGCTCCAGAGTCGGGCCATGTCGTTCCAAAGTCTCCTGACGTTGTGACGGAATCCATCCACTTCGCTCCACAGTCGGGCCATGTCGGCACGTAACCGGCGGACTTCGCGCCGATTTCGGAAGACTTCGCTCCATTGTCGATCCATGTCGCCCAAAAGTCAGGATACTTCGTTGCACAATCCTCTCACATCGTCACGCTTTCGCCCCATGCCGCTCCGCCGTCTCGGGATATCCTCACGACAGGCGTTGGATTCGTCTCGCTGTTGGGCGATGTCGTCACGATCTCAGGAGAAGTCCTGACGATATGGAGAGACGTCGCTCCGACGTCTCTTGGAGTTGCCCCTTTGTCCCGAGGTTCTCTTTCAAACCGTGGAGACTTCGTGACGCTGTTGATTCATGTCGCGGCGAAGCCCACGGCGGTCGTTACGATATTCCGAGGATTTGCGAGAAAGTCGCCCCTGGTTGTGACGATCTCCGCAAGTGTCGTCACGAGATCTCCTGATTTTGTGACGCTGCGGGGCCGTGTCGTCACGTTGTCTGGGGTTCCCAGGCGCAGGGAGGGGGTGTTGTGCCGATGTCGAGCCACGTTGTCACGGCGTGGCGATGCCATTCCTCGCCGCGGCCGTAGTTGTCGCCTTTGGAGGCGTCGGCAAGTCGTACCGCCGAGCCCGCTAGAGGTACTGGAGCTTCTTCACGTAGTCGGGCCGGTCGTCGTCGGAGTCGTCATCGTAGACCTGGAGAGGGATCTGGTTGACGTTACTATATTTCTTGTTGATTCCGATGGCCTTCTGCGCCAGCGTGCTCCCCTGGGAGACCTTCCTGATGAAGCTGTCCCATTGCTCGTTGCTCATCTTCTTGACCCAGTAAGCCACCTCGTCTCCCCAGACCCTGGCGCGGTACCAATCTCCCACTTCGCCTGGGTCACAGGCATAAGAGTGCCACTGGTAATTGTTGAAAGCCTTCATGTGACATCCACGGAATCCGGTGAAGCCCATAGCCAGCATCTGCGCCGCGCAGTAGAGACAACAAAGCTTGCTGACCCCGATGTATCCAACCTGGCTCCCAAAGCGGGAAAACAGCTTCATCTCCGCATGGACGTAGCAGGTGTTCTCCTGGTTGACGGTTTCGTCGACATACTTAAACTTCTTGTCGTACTTCTCTTTCTTGACTTTAAGCCGGGCTTTCATGGAGTTGGGGACGTGGCTGTTGGTCGCGTAATAGTTGACTCCCTCGACTGTCGCGACCGCGCCGACCGTCTTGGTGCTCTGGGAGGAATGAAAGCTGGTGTCGTCATAGGTCCGGTACGTTTTGGTCGCCTCGATGTCCAACTTGTGGATCTTGAGCTTCGCGCTGTCCTTGTCGTTCTTGATGACCAGGCTGCGCATGTGGTTGTAGGCAGCTATGGCCAGATTCCATAGATCCTGGTCTTCAGTGTTGAAGTTGCTGACATTCTCGTTGGAGTTGAACTGGTTGTTGCCGGTCTCCTCAATCATCCTCTGGATGGCGCGGGGCGGGTGGTGGCGGACCGTAGGACGTGGGACGGGAACGCGCGACGGCGCGCAAGGCTGGACCGCCAAGGTCCGTGGCGCCGTGGAGAGTTGCAGGGCCGCCCGCATGCCCAGACGTTCGGCTTCCGCCTCCAGCATCGGGTCCTGGACCAGGGCCACTCCCGACCCGAAGGGGTTCCGCACCCTCCCCTGCCGTTGTTGCACCACGTGCGCCAGCTCATGGCCGAGGAGGTGGCGGCCGCGCTGGCTCAGGGGATCGTAATGGCCGGCGGCGAAGAAGATAGAAGAGCCCGTCGTGAAGGCGAGAGCTCCGATCCGGGTGGCGTCCTGGCCAACGTGCACCCGCACATCCGAGAAACTCGCGCCGAAGAAGTCCTCCATTCCCCGCCGCACCGGCTCCGGCAGCGGATTCCCCGGCAATCCCTGGCCGAAGCCTTGGAGGTGGTCGGGAAGAGGAACCGCACGACCGAGCGCATACGGCTGCGCCACGCTACCGAGGCGCGGTAGTCCGGCGGCGAAGTGCCCCTGGATTACCCGGGCACGACCCATGGAGCCTGGAGGGATTCGGTTCATGATGCCTCCTCAAGGAAAGGCGGCATCGTCACGGAGGGGAAGGTGTTGGAGGCGACGAGCGGATTCGAACCGCTGAATAAGGGTTTTGCAGACCCTCGCCTTACCACTTGGCTACGTCGCCCTAGACGGACAAGGCCGCTTACGCGGCCCCGATCTTAGCAGAACGCGGAAGAAATCCGCGAGTCTCTGGCAATTACATTCTGGAGCGGGAAACGGGATTTGAACCCGCGACCCCAACCTTGGCAAGGTTGTGCTCTACCACTGAGCTATTCCCGCCCAAACAGGCTGGCAAAGGATATTCAGGGGACCCGAGACTGTCAAGTGTCCCCGACGGGTGGGTACAACGCCGGTCCGAAGGCGGGTATTCCCCCTACCTGCGCCGCCGCGCCGGGCCGGGGTTGTAGGGGAAGGCGTTGCGGATCAGGGTGTAGCGCCAGCCGCTCTCTTCGCGGTCGAGGCCGAGGACGTCGAAGCGGCAGGCGCGGCCGTGCCAGCCGCGGACGGTCAGGTAGAGGGCGGCGGCGCGGGAGAGGCGGCGCTGCTTGGTGAAGCCCACCGCCTCGATCGCCAGGCCGTAGCGGTCGCCGTCCCGGGCCTTGATCTCGACGAAGCAGAGGGTCTTGCCGTCCATCGCCACGACGTCGATCTCGCCGCCGTGGTTGACGACGTTGCGGGCCAGGATCTTGTAGCCCTGGGATTCGAGCCAGCGGACGGCGTCGTCCTCCCCCACCTTGCCCCGGCCCCGGTTGTGGGGCTGCTCGCGGAAGCCGTCGCTCACCGCCGCTTCCAGCGGGTCCCCTGCGGCGTGTCTTCGAGGACGATCCCGCGGGCGGCCAGCTCGTCGCGGATGCGGTCGGAGGCGGCGAAGTCGCGGCTCTTGCGGGCGGCGTTGCGCGCGGGCGATCAGGTCCTCGATCTCGGCGTCGTCGTCGTCCTGCGCCTGCCCCTCCGGCCAGCCGGGCGGGATCGAGGACGCCCAGCACCTGGTCCACGTCCGCCAGGGCGTCGAGGATCCGCTGGCGGTCGCCGGTCCCGATCCGCCCCTCCTCGATGGCCACGTTCACCTCCTTGACGAAGGCGAAGAGGGCGGCCAGGGCGGCGGCGAGGTTGAGGTCGTCCGCGAGGGCCGCGGCGAAGTCGCGGCGCAGGCGCCCGGCGGACTCGGCGACGCCGGCGTCCGGCTCCCCCTTCTCCTGCGGCGTGGCCGAGGCGGAAGCGCATCTCGTCGACCCGCCGCAGCGCGCCCGCCGCGCCCTCCAGCGACTCGAAGGTGAAGTTGAGCTTCTGCCGGTAGTGGACCGAGAGGAAGAGGTAGCGCAGGGCGCGCGGCCGAGCAGCCGCGGGCCAGCAGGTCGGGGAGCGTGTACTGGTTGCCCAGGGACTTCGACATCTTCTGGCCGTCCACGATCAGGTGCTCGGCGTGCAGCCAGTTGCGGACGAAGGGCTTGCCGGTGGCCGATTCGCTCTGGGCGATCTCGTTCTCGTGGTGCGGGAAGATGAGGTCCACGCCGCCGCAGTGGAAGTCGAAGGTCTCGCCCAGGTACTTCATGCTCATGGCCGAGCACTCGATGTGCCAGCCGGGCCGGCCGGGTCCCCAGGGCGAGTCCCAGGAGGGCTCGCCGGGCTTGACCGCCTTCCAGAGCACGAAGTCGCGCACGTCCTCCTTGCCGTACTCGTCGCTGGCCACCCGCTCGCCCTGCCGCGCCTGCTCGAGGTCGAAGCCGGAGAGGCGGCCGTAGTCGTCGTCGCGCGCGATGCTGAAGAAGACGGAGCCGTCGCTCTCGTAGGCGAAGCCCTTCTCCAGCAGGTCGCCCGATCAGGTCGATCATCTCGGGGATGTGCTCGGTGGCGCGGGGGAAGGCTCCGCCCGCTCGATGTGGAGGGCGTCGAGGTCGCGCAGGAAGGTCTCGATGAACGGCGCGGTGTAGTCGTCGAGCGGGACGCCGGCCTTGTGCGCCCCCTGGATCGTCTTGTCGTCCACGTCGGTGAGGTTCATCACCTGGGTGACGCGGTAGCCGAGGTAGCGCAGGCTCCGCCGCAGCAGGTCCTCGAAGAGGAAGGTGCGGAGGTTGCCGATGTGGACCTCGTTGTAGACCGTCGGGCCGCAGGTGTAGATCCGGGCCTCGCCGGGGACGACGGGCTGGAACGGTTGGAGCTTGCGGCCGAGGGTGTTGAAGAGAGCGAGCTCGTTAGCCATGGCTTAGGGGCGGCATTGTATAGCAGGGGGAACACGGACAAGCACGGACGAGCACGGGCAGGCACGGACAGCGGGACACCGTGTTCGTCCTTGCCGGTCCTTGTTCGTCCGTGTTGCCTTTTGGCCTACCGCACCACCCGCACCGATCCCCCCACCCAGGACACGCCCCGCAGGAGCGCGCCGTCGGAGTCGAGGGCCGAGTTGCGCGAGGAAGCGGAGGTCTCCTTCGCCCGCGGCGACGGCGTTGAACTCGCAGGGTCATGACGACTCCCGAGCCGTGTGGAGCCCGGGACGTTGCCCAGGTGGGTGCCGCCCACGATCAGGAGGCCCGGCGCGCTGACCGCCGTCTGGACGGAGCCGGCGGCTCCCAGCAGGGGACCCGGGGAGGCCTGGACGAACTGGAGCTGGGCGCTGGGATAGGGGAGGTCGAAGGCCACGCCGTAGAGGTCGGTGACCTGGCTCGCCCGCACCTCCAGGAACAGGGTGTTGGCGGTGGTGGTGGCGGCGCTCGCCAGGAAGATGCTGTTGGTCCCGGCCGCGCCCTGTGGCGTGAAGACGATCTGCGGTTGCGTCGACGCGGCGGCGGCGGCTCGGTCGGACCCCCGCCGCCCCCTCCCCCGCCGCCGCAGGCGGCGAGCGCCAGGACCAGCAGGCCGGCCGCCAGGCGCTTCAAACCGTCACCTCCTGCTCGGCCGCCAGCTTCTTGAGCTGCGCGGCGGGCGCGCTCCTTGCGCAGGCCCCGCAGGTGGTCGATGAAGAGGATGCCGTCCAGGTGGTCCATCTCGTGGCAGATGGCGCGGGCCAGGTAGTCCTCGGCCTGGAGCTCGAAGGGCTTGCCTTCCAGGTCCTGGGCCCGCACGGTGATCTTCAGCGGCCGGTCCACCTTGTCGGTGATCCCCGGCAGCGAGAGGCAGCCCTCGGCGTCGGTCTCCAGGCCCTCGCGGTGGACGATCCGCGGGTTGATGAAGACCTTCAGCTCGGCGGGGTCCTCCCCCACCGAAGTGTCGACCACGGCCAGGCGCAGGTCGAAGCCCACCTGGGGCGCGGCGAGGCCGACGCCGGGAGCGGCGTGCATGGTCTCGACCATGTCGGCGGCCAGCTTGCGCAGGGACGCGTCGAACTCCGTGACCTCGCGGCACTTCACCCGCAGGACCGGATCGGGATAGATACGGATCGCCAGAATCGCCATCAGGTACCGCTCCGCAGACGCCGCACCGTGGCCGCGACGTCGCGGTCGTTGTGCTGCTCGCGCAGCACTTCGAGGAATCCGCGCGGGTCGGGATTGCCCTGACGAGGGTCTGCTCCAGCCCCTCGCGGGTCAGCTTCAGCGCGGTGACCGGCTCGATGGCGCGGTAGTCGGCGGGCCAGGCGCCCCGCTCCAGAAGCGCGCTCTCGCCCAGGATGTCGCCCGAGGTGAAGGTGCGCACCATGACTCCGGCGCTCTCCATCCTGGATCGACGCCTCGACCACGCCGTTGACGATCAAGAGGAGGAACGCCTCCTGGCTTCCCTCGCTGGCCACCAGATCCTCCGGCTCGAAGCGGACGATGCAGCATGGTGGAGAAGAACCGCTTAATCTGGTCGCCGGGGAGGTGCTGCACCACGGAGCTGGCGGCGAGGTGGTGCCAGAGGCGCTTGAGCTCCAGCGCCGAGTTGCCGGCGTCCTGGCCGCCGGCCTGCCGCAGCCCTTCGAGGGCCAGCGCCCGCACGTGCTCCATGCTCCTTCTCGCTTCTGGAGCTGCTCGACCTTGAAGCGGAGCGACTGGTCGAGCGGGGCAAGCTTCATGCGCCTTGGAGAGCAGGGCGATGCCCTTGTCGTGGAAGCCGTCCTGGGCGTACTCCTCGGCCACGAAGACGAACTCGTCCACGGCCTTGTCGAACTGCCGGAGCTGGGTGTAGACCTCGGCCAGCTTGAGGTGGGAGTGCAGGTCGTTGGGGTTGTCCTTGAGCCGGGCGCGCAGGCGCTCCCCGGCCTCGTCGTACCGCTCGAGGACGACAGGTCGTCGATCGTGTACTCCCGGGAGTCCTGCTGTTTCTTGCCGCCGAACCAGTTGAGTGCCAAGGGGCCCCTTTCACAGACTGCGGATGACGGCGGCGGGGGACGCCCGTGACGCCTGGGGTGGACACCGCGCCTGCCGGAACGCGCCCATTATAGCCAGCCGGCCTCTGGAAAAAAGAGCGTTCGGGAGACCACAACCAAGGAATACACCCCCTGGTCCGGAAGTTGCTCTTTCTAGAGGGCGAGGGTATCGTCCTTCTATGGAGAACAAGGGAAAATGAACTCTTTCACCAAGCCACTCGTGTCCCTTCTCACGCTCGGCCTGGCGCTCTCCTCGCTGGCGGCTCCGGCCGCGGCCGACGACCGCGACAGCTACGGCTACGTCCGCGTAGTGGAAGGTTCCGCCCAGCTGGTGCAGTCTGGCTCCGAGGAGCGCTCCAACGCCGAGATCAACCAACCCGTGCTGGCCGGCGACCGCATCCTGGTCCCCGGCCGGTCCAGAGTAGAAATCATTCTCGCCGATCGCAACATCCTGCGCATCGACGGCGGCAGCGAGCTGATTCTTGAACGACTGGCCGCCTCACCCGACCGGGACGACCGGGCGTCCGTGGTGCGGCTGATCGAGGGCAACATCCAGCTCACCGTGGCCCAGGAGTCGCTGGGCGACGAGCTGCCGCGCATCGAGACCCCCGGCGCCACGGTCTGGATCCAGAACTACGGCGTCTTCCGCGTCACCGCCGACCGCGCCGGCTGGAGCGAGGTGGTCGTCCGCAAGGGCTCCGCCCAGGTGGTGACCGACCGCGGCTCCGCGCGCTTGAACGCCGACGAGTCGGTCATCATCGACGGCGACCGCTACGCCCGCATCGAGGTCCGCCAGGCCGGCGGTTTCGATTCCCTGGAGAAGTGGGGCCGCCGCCTCGAGGACGAGTACGCGTCCGCCGACGTCCGGCACGTGGACGACAGCCTGCGCTACCAGGCGGCGCCGCTGAACCGCTACGGCGACTGGGTCAGCATCGAGGGCTCCAACTACTGGCGCCCCCAGGTGGACGCCGACTGGCAGCCTTACTGGCAGGGGCGTTGGATCTACACCCCCGCCGGCCTGACCTGGGTCTCCTACGAGCCCTGGGGCTGGGTGCCCTACCACTACGGCAGTTGGGACTACTTCCCCACCTACGGCTGGGTGTGGGCGCCCGGCTACCGCTGGGCTCCGGCCTGGGTCTACTGGTACTGGGGAGCCAGCCACGTCGGCTGGTGCCCGACGGGCTACTACACCCGCTACTACGGCTCGCGCTGGGGCTACGGCCACGGCTTCCGCTTCGGCGTCTACGGCTGGGCCGGCGGCGACTGGGGCTACTACGACCGCTGGACGTTCGTGAACTCGGGCTATTTCAGCGGCTACGACCATGGCTACCGGCACGGCTATCGCGACGGCTATTGGGACGGCCGGCGGGACGTCCACCGCTACGCCGTGCCGCGCGGCCAGGGCACGCTGGGCCGGGGCATCATCACCACCGACACCAAGCCGCTGAAGCCCAGCACCTGGGGCAAGAACCCCGAGGAGGTGCTGCGGGGCATGCGCACGAAGCCGGACCAGTTGCGGGACGTGACGTCGTTCATCGCCCGCAAGCCGGACCTGTCGCCCGACATCCGCCGTGCCGTGTCGTCCGACGACACCAAGCCGCTGGACGGCACGCCGCTCAAGCCGAGCACCCTCGGCCGCAAGCCCGTCCGGGCCCAGGACGACTCCTGGAACACCGGCACCCCGGGCAAGCCCCGCGTGGTCCTCGGCGACGGCGGCTCGTCGCGCGGTAGCGGCGGTCAGCCGACCGTCCGCGAGATTCCGGACCGGCGGCCCGCCCCCCAGACCGACGGCGGCGCGGCCAAGCCGCGCGTCACCCCGGGCGAGCAGCCCGACTCGTCGGGCCGTCCGTCGGTGGACGACAAGCCGACGGTCCACGAGCGGCCCAGCGCCCGGCCCGCTCCCCAGGCCGACGGCGGCACGCCCAAGCCGGACAAACCGGAACGGCCGAGCCGCGTCGTGATCGAGCGGGAGCCCGACCGTTCCAGCGACAACGACCGGCCGGCCCCCAGCGAGCCGACGGTCCGCGAAAAGCCCAGCCGTCCCGAGCCCGAGGCGGACGGCGGCTCGCCGCGGCCGGAGCGGAGCGCGGAGCCCCGTGAGAAGCCACGGGTGGATCCGCCGGCGTACCAGAGCCGCGGCACGGAGAGCTACCAGCGCCCCGAGCCGCAGCCGAGGGTCTATGAGCCGCAGGTGGTCGAGCCGCGCCGCGAGGCCGAGCCTTCGCGGCCGGTTTATCGCCCCGAGCCGCGCCCCGAATCGCGGCCCGAGTCGCGCGCCGCGCCGTCGCGCACCGGAACCGTCGCGCCCGGAATCGCGCACCGAATCGCGGCCCACGCCGCAGGTGGAGCGGGAGCGGAGCCAGCCGTCGCCTTCGGTCCGGCCTTCGGAGCCGCCGCGTTCTTCCTCGCGGAGCAGCGAGGGCTCGCGGCCGCAGGCGCGGGAACGCTCCAAGCCGCCCCGGGACGACGGCCGGGACGACCGGTAAACCCCACGCGGTCTTACCGCGTACAAGCGGGGGCGCGGCGAGGTGCCGCGCCCCTTTTGTTTTTCGTCGGGGTTACAATCTCGCGATCTCATGAAATCCTCGTCCCTGTTCCGCATCCTGTTCATCCTCTACTGCATCGAAGCGGGGACCCTGCTCGTGCTGGCTCCGTGGAGCCCGGTGTGGGACCGGACCCTGATCCAGATCCCTCTCGACCTGGTGCGGACAGTCGGGCTCCATCCCCTGCTCCGGGCGACTGTGACGGGGTTCGGGCTGATCCATCTGGTCTGGGGCGCCCACGACCTCGACGAGCTGATCTTCCGGCGGAGATTCCGTGCTCCCAGCCTTTAGGCTGATGGCGATCAGCGACCGAGCCTCCCTTCCGGCGCCCTTCGCGGACTGGCTCCGCGACCTCGGCGCGGCCGGGATCGGCGCCGTGCAGATCCGCGAGAAGGACCTCGACGACCTCTCCCTCTTCGGGCTCGCCCGCCTGACCCGCGCCGCCCTGCCCCCCGCGACCCGCGTGCTGGTCAACGGCCGTCTCGACGTCGCCCTGGCGGCGGGAGCGGACGGCGTGCACCTCCCGGCGGACGGCGTTCCCGCCGCCTCGCTGCGCGCCCGCTTCGGCAACGGCGTCCTGATCGGCCGCTCCACCCATCGCGTGGAGGAGGTCGAGCGGGCGCGCGACGAGGGAGCCGACTACGTGACCTTCGGTCCGGTGTACGAGACCCCCGGCAAGGGGGCTCCGGTGGGCCTCGCGGAGCTGGCCCGCGCGGCGGCGGCGGGGCTGCCTGTCTACGCGCTGGGCGGGGTTACACTAGAGCGCCTCGGGGAGGTGGCGGCGGCGGGAGCGTCGGGGATCGCGGCGATCCGGATGTTCCAGCGAAAGACCGATCTGGCCCAGGTGGCGCGAGCCGCCCGGGAGTGCTTCGACCGCGATTCGTAAGGAGAGCCCTGCGTGCAGACGACGGAACAGACCCCCTCCAGGACGGCGAAGCGGGAAGACCTCATCCTCCACGCGCGGAAGCTCAGCTACCTGCTCATCTCGCTGGGCGTGCTCGTCCTCGATCAGTGGACCAAGTGGCTGGTGGAGGTCCACCTCCCCCACCACACGGCGCACCCGCTGATCCCGGGCTTCCTCAACCTGACGCACGTCCGCAACACCGGTGTGGCCTTCGGCCTCTTCGCCACCGACCACGGCGGCGGCTCGCTGCTGCTCGTCCTCCTGGGGCTGGGAGCGCTGACGGCGGTCGGCTTCTACTTCTGGTTCACGCCCAGCAAGGACCGCATCCTCCTCACCGCCCTGGCCCTGGTGGTGGGCGGCGCCATCGGCAACCTGATCGACCGCATCTCCAGCGGCGCGGTGACCGACTTCATCGACGTCTACGTGGGCAACCACCACTGGCCCTCGTTCAACGTCGCCGACAGCGCCATCTCCGTCGGCATCGTGCTGATGGCCATCGACAGCTTCCGTCCGCGCCATCATCAACGGGAGACGCGCTCTGCTGCGGCTGCCGCTGAGCCGTAGAGGCCCCAGCCCATGGCCCTCCCCCCTCCCGAGCCCTCACCCCCTGGCCCCCTCTCCCGACCCCTCCCTCCCTCCCTCACCGGGAGAGGGGGAACGCATCTGGAAGGGCGTCCCGCTGAAGCCACGTTCCTCCCACCGTGCAGAGAGGCAGGGCAGGAGGGAGGACCGTTCGAAGAAATCCTCCGTCCTGCTTCATCTCCATCCTCGCATTCGTTCCCCCTCTCCCGGTGAGGGAGGGAGGGAGGGGTCGGGAGAGGGGGCCAGGGGGTGAGGGTTCGGAAGGGGGCCGGCCGTGACCTCCTGGTCCGTCGAAGCGGACGCCGCCGGCGAGCGCCTCGACCGCCACGTCGCCGCCCGTCTCGACGTTCCCCGCAACCAGGTCCAGAAGTGGATCGCGGAAGGGCTCGTACGCGTCAACGGCCGCGAGGCCAAGCCCTCCGCCACGGTCGCGGCCGGCGACCTCGTCCAGTGCGAGCCGCCGGAGCTCAAAGAGGAACGCGTGCTCCCCGAGCCCGGCGACCTGCGGGTGCTCTACGAGGACGGGGATCTCGCGGTGCTGGACAAGCCGGCCGGGCTGACCGTACATCCGGGCGCCGGCCGCTCCACCGGCACCCTGGCCCACCACCTCCTGGACCGCTACCCCGAGATGGCCGGCGTGGGGGGACCGGGCCGGCCGGGGATCGTCCACCGGCTGGACCAGGGGACCAGCGGCGTCATCGTGGTGGCGCGCACGCCGGCGGCCTACCACCGCCTCGCCCGCGCCTTCGCCTCCCGCGAGGTGGACAAGCGCTATCTCGCCATCGCCTACGGCGCGCCCGCACCGCCCGCCGGGACCGTCGACGCGCCCATCGGACGGCACCCGCAGCGCCGTAAGGAGATGGCCGTGCTCCCCGGCGGCCGGCCGGCGCGCACGCGCTACCGGACGCTCGCGGCGGCGGCCGGGATCTCCCTCCTGGCGCTGGACCTGGAGACCGGCCGGACGCACCAGATCCGTGTCCATCTCAAGCACATCGGCCATCCTCTGGTGGGAGATCCGGTCTACGGCGAAGCGCGTTGGAAGGGATTGCCGCGGCCTGTCCAGGCGCCGCTGCGGGATTTCCCGCGCCCGGCGCTGCACGCGTGGCGGCTGGCGTTCGATCACCCGCGGACGGGCGAGAGGTTGGCCTTCGAGGCGGCGGCGCCGGAGGACCTCAGAGGGCTGTGGGAGCGGGTGACGGGGCGTTCACTCGACGTCGAGTGAGGTCTCGGAGAGCACGGGCTCCCGCCGGCCTTGACCGCCCTGGACCCGCTCCTTCTTCCGGTTCGACCAGCCTTTGAAGAACGCCCCTTCGGCGATGGCGATCCGCGGCGCGTCCACGTCCCCCTCGAGGCTGCCCGAGGCGGAGATCTCCAGGCGGTCCGTGGCGTGGACGTTGCCCACGACGCGGCCGCCGATCCGCACCACCGGTGCGCTGATGGGCCCGTTCACGACGCCCTCGGCGCCCACGGTCACCGTATCCTCCACCCGGATCTCGCCGGCGACCTCGCCCTCGATGAGGAGCTCGGTCGGGCCGCTCACCTCGCCGCGGATGCGGGTGCCGGCCGCGATGTGGGTGATGCGGCGCTGTCTCTGGGATCCATTGGAAGGCTCGGACGTTCCGCCGGCGGCGGGAGAGGAGGAAACGGTGTCGCGGCGAAATATGGCCATAGCCCCATAACCACGAAGAGCGCCCGGCGCGTCGGGCGCCGGCCGCCTCCGGAAAGGAGAAGCGTTGGAGCGGGCAACGGGACTCGAACCCGCGACATCAAGCTTGGGAAGCTTGCACTCTACCAACTGAGTTATGCCCGCCCGTTATGTATCCAGCATATCGAGCCTGGGAAATCTAACCGGACGGCGCCGCGCGGTCAAGGGGGGACCGCTCTGGGCTATACTGGAACCATGCAAGGGCCGGGTCGTGGTCGTGAATCCCAGGAACGCAAGGATTCCCTGTATTTTTTCCCCGATCAGAGGGTTTCCCAGGAAGAAGCGTTCCGTCTCCTCCACCAGGGTACCCAGGAGCAGCGCGCCTGGGTCATCTCCCACCTCCTGCGCTACGCCCAGTGGGACGACATCTGGATGTACGTCAGCCGCGAGGAGGTCAAGGAGATCTTCCCCACGCTCGACCTCCCCGAGAACCTCCGCAACGCCTGGGGCCGGATGCTGAAGGTCGAAGCGCCGGTAGGATAGCTATCCGGCGTCCTGGAGCGACGCCGCCATTTCGGGCTGGAGGATGCCGAGAATCCGCAGCAGGTAGTCGCAGACGAAGATCTCCTGCACCGCAACCCCGGTCAGCTTGCAGACGATGCGCTCGCGGTCCGACGTGCGGCCGGGTGCCGAGCCGTTGAGGACCTCGCCGATCTCGCCGTCCATCCGTTCCGGGCCGAAACTACCCTCGCGGATGCCGTGGCCGACCTCGGCCAGGATCTGGTTCTGGGAGCGGCTGTCCACGTAGACCCTGTCGGCATTGAGCAGGGCGTCCGTGTCCAGCTCCCGCTTGTGGATGGAGTCCGCGCCCATGCCGACCGCCAGCGAGCCTTCAGAGAGCCACTCGCCGCGGACCAGGGGCTCGCCGGAGTAGGTGGTGGTGACCAGGACGTCCGCGCCGCGGGCCACGCCCTCGGGCGTCTCCTTCACCTCCACGGCGAGGGCGGGATGGGAGGCCCGCATCTCCGCGGCGAACCGCTGCGCGTTCTCCCGCGAGCGGCCCCAGAGCAGCAGGGTCTGGAGCCCGGGCAGGACGTGCAGGATGGCCCGCGCCTGCAGCCGCGCCTGCGTGCCCGAGCCGACGATCCCGAGGGTGGAGGCGCCGGGCCGGGCCAGCAGCTCGGCCGCCACCGCGCCGGCGCCCGCCGTGCGGGCCTGGGTGATCCAGGCGCGGTCCTCGATCACCGCCATGGGCTGGCCGTCGAGGGCGCTGAAGATCATGATGACGCCGTTGATGGACGGCATCGGCGGGACGCGGCGGGTGTTCTCGGGGAAGGTCGAAGCGACCTTGACGAGGCAGAAGTCCAGGGGCTCGACGTGGCCGGTCTTGATGTGCAGGGCGCCGCGCTGGCGGTCGGGCATCTCCAGATGCTGGACCGGCGGGATGTTCGCCCGGCCCATGGAGTAGCTCTTGAAGGATTCCCGGACCGGCTCGATGACGTCCTCCAGCCGGACCAGCCCGCGGATCTCGTCGTATGTGATGGTCTTGAAAGCCACGCCTGCCCTCCTGGCGCCGCGTCCGGCGGCGGTCCCACCAGATAAGTGCGCTCTTGGCGCAAAGCGGGACGCCGGCCCGACTTCGTCCGTCGGGTCCCTCTTCACTTCCCTTTGAAGAACCCGATCGTGGTGCCCCCGCCGTCCGGCTGCGTCTGGGAATCCGGCGTGGACGCCGGGGCCATCCGGGCCAGGAGGAGGGCCACCTCGCGGGTGTCCTGGGGCCGGTGATGGGGCTCCTTGCGCAGCAGGCGGTCGATCAGGTCGGAGAGCTCGGCCGGCACCTTGGGGTTCACCTCCCGCGCCGGAGGCTGCTCGTGCCAGCAGATCTTCCGCAGCGTGGCGGCGCCGTTGGGTCCCGCGAAGGGGGACTCGCCGGTGAAGATCTCGTAGAGCAGCGTGCCCAGGGCGAAGAGGTCGGCCCGGTGATCCACCTCGTGCCCCTGGGCCTGCTCCGGGGCCATGGAGCGGAAGGTGCCGAGCACGGCCCCCTCTTGCGTCAGCGAGGCATCGCCCCCGTCGAGCTGCTTGGCGATCCCGAAGTCGAGCACCTTGGCGTGTCCGGACAGGGTCACGATCACGTTCTCGGTCTTGAGGTCGCGGTGGACGATCCCCTTCGAGTGCGCCTCGGTCAGGGCCTCCGCGACCTCGCGGGCGATCGTCAGCCCGCGGTCGAGGTCGAGAGGGCCCCGGAGCAGCAGATCGGACAGCCGCTCCCCTTCCACCAGCTCCATCACGATGGCGTCCACCTCTTCGGTCTGGACGAAATCGTAGACCTGGATGATCGCGGGATGGCTCAACCGCGCGCTCGCCCGCGCCTCCCGCCGCAGCCGCTCGCGCCGCTGCGGGTCCTCGCTATGGGCGGGAGGGATGACCTTGACGGCCACCGAGCGGTCGAGCCTCTCGTCATAGGCCCGGTAGACCACTCCCATGCCGCCCGCTCCCAGGCGCTCTTCGAGGCGGTAGGGGCCGAGCCGCGCCAGGACGTTCGCGGCCCGCGAGAACGAGGAACCGGAGAGCGGGTACGAGACCCTTTCCAGGGCGGCCACGGTCGCCGCGCGGCGGGCCAGGATGCGCCGGCGGGCGAGGATCACGCCGAGCACGACCAGCGCGGCCAGCAGGATCGCGACGCCCGGGAGGAGCTTCTTCCACGAAGCCTTCGACAGCGCCTGAAGGTCCGCCTCCACCTTGCGCGTGGCCGGGTTGTCCGGGCCGTACGTCTTGACCAGGATCTGGTGGGCGCGCTCCAAATAGCTCCCGGCGCCCTTCAGGTCTCCCTGAGCCTGGAGGACCTGGCCGACCCGGCTGGCGTAGAGGGCCACGACCGGGATGTCGGTCTTGAAGGTGGTCTCGGCGATCTCCAGGGCACTTCTGGCGGCTCTCAGGGCGCCTTCATCGTCGCCCTGCGCGAGGAGGATCGCGGCCATGGTGTCGCTGTCGCGGGCGATGTTCTGGTGGCTGGTTCCGAAATTGAGCTCGTCGATGCTTATCGCGGCCTGGCAGGCCTTCAGGGCTCCCTCCACATCGCCCCGCTCGAGGAGGATCTGGGCCAGGGTGTGGCTGTCCCGGGCGACGCTCGGGTTATCGGGGCCGGAGGCGTTGGCGTCGATCCGCAGGGCCTTCTGGATGGTGACCAGGGCGAGATCGAGATCCCCCTTGTCGCGCAACACCGCGGCGATGTTCTGGAGACGCCGGGCGACTTCCGGGTGATCGGGGCCGTAAGTCTTCTCGTCCAACCGGCGGGCGCGCTCGAGAAAGTCGAGAGCGGTGTCCAGGTCCCCCCTCTCCCGGAAGATCTGCCCGAGGTTGTTGAAGGTGATCGCCAGGTCGATATCCGAAGTCTCGGGAGCCCGCTCCAGAATCTGCTTGGCGTGCCGGGATTCCTGGAGAGCGCCGCCCAGATTGCCGCTTTTCATCAGGAGAATCCCCAGGCTGCGCCGGAGCCGGCCCACCCGGAAGTGATCGGGGCCGAAGACCGCGACGGACCTCGCCAGAGCCTTCCGGGTCGCGTCGAGAGCCTCCGGGAGGTCTCCCTTGGCCTCCAGGGTCGAGCCGATGTTCGCCAGCACCTGGATCGTTTTCTCGTCGTTGGGTCCCCCCACCTTCTCGAAGATCCGGAGGGCGCGCCGGTGATACTCCAGGGCGCCGTCCAGATCGCCTCGCTGATGAAGGATGAAGCCGATGTGGCTGGAGATCCCCGCGGCGTCCGGATGGTCGGGGCCCAGGGTCCGTTCGACCAGCCGGAGACCGAGGAGGGTCTCGTCGAGCGCGCCCTCCAGGTCTTTCTTCTCGCGCAGGATGTGACCGATCAGGACGTGGACCTCGGCGAGCTTCGGATCGTCGGGGCCGTAGGCCTTCTCCTGGAGGGCGAAAGCCTGACGCGCGCTGGCCAGGGCGCGGTCCAGATCCTTCGTCGCGAGGAGCTTCGTGGCCTCTTGGAATTCGCCGCAGCCGGGGCAGGATGGCTGGGCGATGGCGGGGTGGGAGACCAGGAAAGGCAGCAGCAGAAGCCCGGAGAGCCCGATGGACCATCGACTCCGGACCTCTGCACACAACGCGGCGGCCATCCTAGCTCTCCTCAAGCTGCTGTCCTCTATTAGGAACAGCTTAGCAGAGCCCGGATGGCCGCCGCCAGGATGACCCTACTGAGGGCCTACTTCGCTGTCGATGACCAGCATGACGCCCTGGATCGGGAGGTCCGGGACGGTGATCTGGGTGGTCACGGTGGTGGTGGTCGTGGTGGCCTTCCCCGGCTGCCGTCTCGCCCTGGTCTTGTTGGCGCCCGCCAGGTCGCCGTTCCACTCCAGGGCGATGATCTCGCCCTGCGAGCCGTTGACCGTGACGGAACCGGCTGTCGCCGAGAGGGTGCCCGGCTCCACCTGGACGCCGGCCGGCAGGTACAGGGCCAGCTCGGGACCGGCCTCGTCCGGCTGGGCGGTCGCGCTGGTGTTCTCCAGGGTCACCACGTACTCCAGAACCGCGGAGCCGTCCGGGTTCCTGCGGATCTCCCGGACCCGCAGGCTGACGAACGACTGATCGGTCAGAAGGGCCGTGCTGGAGGTCGCTCCGTCGGCGATGGCCGCTTCGGTGAGTTGCGGCAGGACGATCGTCATCGGATCGCTCCAGGCCGGCGAGATGAAACCCAGCGTGAGAAGGAAAAAGAACGCCAAGGACACACGAATAACCATTGAATTGTTCATCTCATCCTCCCTTTCAAGTTTTTTGATCGCCTACGGAAAGGGGTAAGAGCAAGCGGGGTGCCAAGCTCGGAAACCACTGAAAACAAACAGTTTCCCAATTCCGACGCTCTCGCTCGAAGGGAGCTGACACGTCAGTGACGCGACAGGGGGACGCGTCGGTGCGCTCTTTCGGAAATCAATCCGGAATCGATCCGGAACCGGTCGGTCTTCGCGGCGAGGGGACCTTACCGCCGCGGTCTTCCCAAGGACACCAGCGGCTCCGGCTCGCTCCTCTGGATGGTGAGCGACTGTCCGGCGATGACAACGTTTTCGCCGCCGGCGCCCTGGAGGTGGAGCTCGACGGTTCCGGGGAGCGGAAACGGTACGGGAATGGCCTGCTCGAAGGAGCCCTCCGTCCCTTCGATCCTCCCCGCCGCCAGCTCGATGGGAAGCGACGCGAGGGTGCCGTGGGCCTCGCCGTGGAAGAAGAGCAGATCGGCCGGGGCGCCGGAGCCCGTGATGCGGGCCACCAGATAGACGCCCCGGCGTTCCAGACGCTCCAGCACGGAGCCGGGGATCTCCAGGGTCATCGTCCGGTCAGCGCGCGCAGTACTTGGTGTAGAAGGCGCCGCAGGACGTGAACCGATAGCTGTTCTTCGGGTCCCGGCAACCCAGGCCCTGCGTGGGGGACGTGCAGAGGGTGCAACTGCAGATGAAGTCGATGGCCGGAGCCGGGACAGGCGCGGCGGCGGCGATGGACAGGACGACGGCGGCGACTCCGAACAGCTTCTTGATCATGGTTCCTCCTTAAGGACGTTCGAGAGGCCAAGATAGTACTGCATCCCGAGCGCCGTCCCGCCAGGGAATCCCCCCAATCCACCCCCCTGTTGTCTCCAGCGCAGGGCTTCGCCGTCGTGCTCCAGGACAACGCTCGCGCGACGGACGACGGCTCGCTCTCCGTCTGGGCCGCCCGGCGCGGCGTTCCCTATGTGAACGTCGAGGCCCGGCACGGCGACCGCCAAGGGCGGACCCGGATGCTGGAGGCCCTCGCCCACGCGCTGGCGGACGCAGTGTAAAAACAGGCTCCTCTAATTTCACCAAATCTACAACCTTGATCCGATTAAAGGTTGACGGAGCAACCTTTTAGTAATTTCCTGACATGCCTTCCGCTGGACCTGGCCCCGCGAAGGCCAGGCAAACAGGACACCAGTTCCTTATTTAGGAATTGGCAAAGAGATTGCACAAGGGCCGGGAACCCTCAAGGCCAATGTAGGCCGTAGTAGGAAGTCGAAGGAGTCCTTGTGAAGCTCAGATTGTTTTCTGTCTCCACTGTCTTCTGCCTCGCAATGATGATCATCGGAGCTCAGCTCGGCACGGCTCAGTTGCTGCAACCGCAGGAGCCGCAATGGCTGCTCGACATGTATGAACAAGGATGGCAGAAGGTGCAGGAAGGTGTCCTGCAGAGGAGCGCGGGGGAGGGCCAGATCGAAACGTTCACGTATGGTGAGGAAGGTCTCAGTTGGACCGCGGAGAGCCTGAAGAAGAGGGTCGTCAACCTCCAGCATACCTATGACCAGAATCCGTCTCCAGAGCTTGCCGACGCTCTCACCGCCCTGCGGAGCCAGTTGGGCGTCGCGGTATCGCAGCTCAGCAATGGTCAGGTCGAGGGACCGGCCCCCGAGCAGATGGAGAACTGCGACATCTCCTATGGGGCTCACGCCAATCCTACCTACCTCACGGGCTCCGTGGCGCCTGGAGTGACGGCCAGCGCGAGCGCCTATTTCCACAATAACTGCGGCTACTACGGTAATACCTACGCCGAGGTCCTGGTCGAGGCCGCGACCGGCACGGTCTTCACCCACAAGGTGCAGAACGATCCCAAGTACGGCGGCACCTGGCTGGACAGCGCGGCCAGTTTGAGCCTCAGCGGCTCGACTCAGTGCAGGTCCACCGCCTACGCGCGCGCGTGGAACGACTCCCCTAGCTTCGGCTACGAGGCTTCCCTGGTCGAAAATTATCTTTGCCCCCCTCCTCCGCCTCCAGCCTTGGATGTCACGATCAGCGGCCCCGCCAACGTCTACACCGACAATTACTATCCCTGCGCCGACGTTACGTGGACCGCCAACCCGTCCGGAGGCACCCCGGGCTACAGCTACAACTGGTACATCGGCGGTGCGTATCAGGGTTCCGGGAGTCAATTGACCAAGCAGTACTGCTACACCAATGCAACGGTCAACGTCAGCGTTCAGGCCTTTGACAGCGGCTCGCCGCAACAGAATAAGTCGGCGTCCTTTTCGACCTACGTCTCCTACACCGAAAACTACTGCTATAGCAACCCCTACACCTGCGAATGCAACGTCAACTACTGCGACGGCTGCTATCAGGATCCTTACTACTATGAGTTTAGAAGACCGCAGGAGATCTGCCCAGTTTACTAGGAGTGAACCGCTGACATCGTGACCCTGGGGAGCGGAGCCAGGAATGGCTCCGCTCCCTCCGACATGGCTCTACACCTTTGGAGGACCGATGTTCAGATCTCTGTCCACCTCGCTACGCGTCCGTCTTCACGGGACGCTTCTCCTGTTCCTCCTTTCGCTCCCCATCCTTCTGCCGGCGAGCGCGGGCGCGCAGACCTGCGCCCGCACGCTCACGGCCGACGTGGTGGCCTTCGATCAGGTTTTCTTTCTCAACCGTCTCGGCGCCGTCCAGCCCCAGGGCATGATGTACGCCCTGCGGCGCGACGTGGTGCCCATCAGCGGCGGGACCCTCTCGGCCGGCAACGTCCGGCTGCGCGCGGACAAGCGGCCGCGCCCGCTCGTCCTGCGCATGAACGTGGGCGACTGCCTGCGGATCACCTTCCAGAACCTCCTCAGCCCCACCCGCCGCGACGACGATCAGTCCAACACCCGCTGGGCTTCGATCCACGCGGTGGGCATGCAGTGGACCACGTCCTCGTTCGACGACGGCTCCTACGTCGGCGCCAATCCCAATGGGGTTGCCGACGTCGGACAGACCATGATCTATACGCTCTACGCCGACCGTGAAGGCGAGCACGTCATCAACAGCGGCGGCGCGGTCGCCGGCGGCGAGGGGGACGGCGGACACACCAACTCGGGACTGTTCGGCGCCATCATCGTCGAGCCGCCGGGCGCCCGCTGGTACCGCAGTCAGGTGACCCGCCAGGACATGGACTACGCCATCACCGGCACGTCAACGTACGGGCAGCCGGTCATCAACTATGAGACCGTCTACCCCGCGGGCCACCCGCGGGCCGGCCTGCCCATCCTCAACATGCTTCAGGGGACTGAGATCGTTCACAGCGACCTCACCGCCGTCGTCACAGGCTCGGCGCCCAGCGCCACGGCGGGACCGGGCTCGTCCGGCTGGTTCCCGGCGGGAACCTTCCCGAACAACCCGCAATACAGACAGCGCGAGCAGCCGTTCCGCGAGTTCGTGGTCATGTATCACGACGAGGTCGGCGCCGTGCAGGCGTTCCCCCAGTTCGCTCAGCCCGAGCTCGAGTTCACTCTCCACAGCGGACGCGACGCCTTCGCCATCAACTACGGCTCCAACGGCGTGGGGGCCGAGGTGCTCGCCAACCGCTTGCGCGTCGGACCGATGGCCAACTGCACCGAGTGCATGTTCGAAGAGTTCTTTCTCAGCTCGTGGACGGTGGGCGATCCCGCCATGGTGGTGGACGTTCCGGCCAACGTGCCTTGCGGCATCCAGACCGGCAATCCCAATACCGTGGGCCAGGACCCGAACCTGCACATCTACACGGACCAGCTCGAGAACGGCGTGAATTGCACGCCGCTGCCCAACGCCAAGGCCACCAAGGCCTTCTTCCCCGACGATCCGTCGAACGTCTACCATGGATATCTGAACGATCACGCCCGCCACCGGGTGCTGCACGCGGGCAGCAAAGAGCACCACATCCATCACCTGCACGCCCACCAGTGGCAGTTCTCGGCGGACAGCGACAAGTCCTCCTACCTGGACAGCCAGGCGATCGGACCCGGGGCCTCCTTCACCGCCGAGATCGCTCACGGCGGCGGCGGCAACCGCAACCTGACGCCGGGCGATTCCATCTTCCACTGCCATTTCTATCCCCACTTCGCCCAGGGCATGTGGAGCCTCTGGCGCGTCCACGACGTGTTCGAGCGCGGCACGGTGCTCGACGGCAACGGCCGGCCGGCGGCGGGCGCCAACCGGGCCCTGCCGGACGGCGAGATCGCGGCCGGCACGCCGATTCCGGCCGTCGTGCCGCTGCCCGGCATCCCCATGGCGCCCATGCCGGGGGCCACGGTGGCCATCGTCAGCGGCCAGGCCCAGGTCACGGGCGCCGGCAATCCGGGGTATCCGTTCTTCGTCCCCGCGCTCGCCGGCCACCGCGCGCCCAAGCCGCCGCTCGACACCATCGACGACGGCGGCCTGCCCCGCCACCGCGTCCTCGGCGGCACCTACAACGAAGCCCACACCCGGCTCGACTTCCATAAAACCTTGCTGACGATCAACGCCGAGGCGCTGCCCGAGGCCGGCACGGCCGTCGAGCAGCAGGCCATGGCCTTCCACGAGCAGGCCCTTCAGAACAGTTGCGAGCCGCACGGCCTGTGCAGCCTGGCGACCCGTTTCGCCACCAACGGCCGGCCGCGCGTGGCCGGCGCGCCGCTCGCCGATCCCTGCGTCGGTCCGGCCGCCGCCTCGCCCATGGTGATCAAGGCCGCCGACATCCAGGACGACGTGAAGATCAACAAGGCCGGCTGGCACTTCCCGCAGCAGCGCATGACCGCCCTGTGGGAGGACGTGGACGACTTCCTCGGCCTCGTCGGCGGCCCGCGGAAGCCGCCGGAGCCGCTCTTCTTCCGCGCCAACAGCGACACCTGCATCAATTACTGGTTCACCAACCTGATGCCCAAGGAGTACAAGCTCGACGACTTCCAGGTGCTCACCCCGACCGAGGTCGTGGGCCAGCACATCCACCTCGTGAAGTTCGACGTCCTGGCCTCGGACGGCGCCGCCAACGGCTTCAACTACGAGGACGGCTCGTTCGCTCCGGACGAGGTCGTGGAGCGCATCGACGCCATCCGGGCCTTCAACGGCTGCGCCGCGGGCGACGCGCGCAACGGCACCTTCGCCTGCCCGCAGGCCAAGCCCCATCCCTTCTTCGGCTCGGGACCGGACCGCGACGGCAACGGCCGCGGCGACTTCGTCGGCGCCCAGACCACCCTGCAGCGCTGGTGGGCCGATCCGGTGCTCGACAACCTCAACAACGACCGGACGCTGCGCACCGTCTTCACCCACGACCACATGAGCCCCTCGACCCATCAACAGACGGGCCTCTACGCCGGCCTGGTGATCGAGCCCAAGGGTTCCACCTGGGTGCACAACGAGACCGGCGCCGTGCTCGGCGGCCGGCACGACGGCGGTCCCACCTCGTGGCAGGCGGTGATCGATCCGCCGAACGAGCCCTCCTACCGCGAATTCCTGTTGGAGCTCGCCGACTTCCAGCTCGCCTACGAGGCGGAGAGCAGCGGTTTCCCCGACCCCGACGACGCCATCAATCCGCCGGGCAAGGAACAGGTCGGCCTTCCCGATCTGCTGCGGCGGCCCCGGGTCTGCCCGGGGAGCAACGCTCCGCCGCCGTGCCCCGAGCTGGTCTCGGCCGACGATCCGGGCACCATGTCCGTCAACTACCGCAACGAGCCGCTCGCCCTGCGCGTGCGCGACCCGTTCTCCAACTCGCAGGCCGCCGGTCAGCCCGGCGACCTCTCGTTCGCCTTCGCGTCGATCGCGCGCAACGATTCCTCGCTCAACAGCCAGCCCGGTTTCTATCAGCCGCTGACCAACGACGTGGGGCCCTACGATCCCTTCACGCCGATGCTGCGCGCCTATGAGAACGACCGGGTGCAGATCCGTGTGATGGTGGGCGCCCACGAAGAGGGGCACAACTTCAGCATCCACGGCGTCAAGTGGCTGTTCGAGCCGTCGGAGCCCAACTCCGGCTACCGCAACAGCCAGATGATGGGGATCTCCGAGCACTTCGAGTTCATCATCCCGCAGCTCGTCAAGAACCCGACTCCGGTCGGCGGCTCGGTGGACCGCCTGTGGTCGGCCGGCTCTTCGACGGACGACCTGTGGAACGGGCTCTGGGGCGTCCTGCGCGCCTACACCGGCCTGCGGCCCGACCTCCAGGCCCTGCCGGACAACCCCAACGGCCGGTCAGGGATCGACTCGAGCGTGGTGGGCGCCTGGGATCACTCCTGCCCCAAGAATACGACGGTCCGCACCTTCGACGTCACGGCGGTGACCGCGGCCGCGGCGCTGCCCAACGGCCGGCTGGTGTACAACGCCCGCACGGACGGCGCCTTCGGTCCGCTGTGGGACTCGACGTCCATCCTCTACGTCCGCACGTCGGACCTCGACGCCGTCACCGGCAAGCTCAAGCCCGGTCCGGCGAGCCGGCCCGAGCCGCTGATCCTGCGCGCCCGCGCCGGCGAGTGCATCAAGCTCACCCTGCGCAACAAGCTCCCTTCCACGCTCCCCGACCTCGACGGCTACAACACGCTGCCGATGATCGTGGAGAACTTCAACGCCAACGACATCCGGCCGTCCAGCTACGTGGGGCTGCACCCGCAGCTCCTCCACTACGACGTCAGCCGCTTCGACGGCGCCAACGTCGGCAAGAACGGCACGCAGACCGTGGCGCCGGGTCAGTTCGTCACCTACGAGTGGTACGCCGGCGACGCCACGATCAACCCCGACACCACCGTCACCGCCACGCCGATCGAATTCGGCGCGACCAACCTGATCTCTTCCGACCGCATCGAGCACGCGAGCAAAGGCGGGATCGGCGCGCTGATCATCGAGCCGGCCGACGCCTTCATCTCCGAATACAACCTCAACCGCCGCGCCGAGGCCAACATCAACGGCGGCTCCGAGGGCGGGTTCCGCGAGTTCGTCCTGATCTATCAGAACGACGTCAACATGCGCACCGACCAGTCGCTCGGCCGCCTCTGCTTCCCCGGCGATCCCATTCCGGCGGCGGGACAGGGCTGGCCGGTCGAGAACCTCGGCTGCATGGAAGACCCGGAAGACACGGGACAGAAGGCGGTCAACTACACCACCGAGCCGCTCTGGAAGCGGATGCAGCATCCGCCCGGAACCCAGTTCTCGGATACGGACGACTTCAACGACTGGTGGGACGTGCTCTCCAACACCAAGGTGGGCGCCAACCCTCAGACTCCGACCTTCGTGGCGGCCCCGGGCCAGAAGGTCCGTTTCCGGGTGCTGATGCCCGGCGGCCATTCGCGCAACATCGTGTTCTCCCTCGCCGGCCACGAGTGGGACCGCGAGCCGTACATCAACAACTCCACCCAGCTCGGCCGCAACACCTTCTCCTTCTGGGAAGGGGCCCGCATGGGCCACGGCCCGAGCAACCACTTCGACGTGCTGCTGCGCAACGGCGCCGGCGGCAAGTTCTCGATCACCGGCGACTACCTGATCCGCGACCACGTCGGCATCGGCCTCGACGGCGGCGTGTGGAGCCTGTTCAAGGTGCAGTGAGCGCCTCTACTCCCGCCCCTCTCCCGCAAGGAGGGGGGCGGGCGTTCCTTTCAGATCGCGCATCCTTTGACTCAGCGATCCGACCCTCTCCTCCAGCGGCCCCGCCCACGCCGCCGTCCCGGCGAGCTTCAGATTGAGATTCGCCACGAGCAAGGCCGCCTCGCCGCCGGCGACCGCCAGAAGCACGGCTGTAGCCGCCTCCCCCCGCGCCGCCTTGAATCCATGCTCGCGCAGCTCGATCCCCGCCTCCGCCAGGGCCGCGCACTGCTCCGCGATCCCGACCGGGACCTCGACCGCCGACTCCAGGTTCTCGCTGGTCTTCTCCCGCCAGAACCGTTGGAAGGCCGCGATGTCCTCGTCCGCCGCCAGGGACAGCCAGCGCGACCGTTCGGAGACCTCGGACAGCAAGGCCTCCGCCCGTTCCCGGAACGAGGCGTAGGCCTCCCCCTTGGCGGCCGCCCGGATCGTGTACACCGCCACAGCCTGAAGGAGGCTGCCGGCCAGGGCGCCGGTCAGCGCCGCCGCGCTCCCCGCGCCCGGGGTGTTCTTCCCGGCGGCGAAGAGGGCGAGGAGATCCGCGGCGGTCTGATCGAGGAGAGAGGGCGCCATGACCCGGGATTCTACGCGGTCCGCGCCGGCTCCGGGATCGCCGCCCGCCTTCCGCTCCACCAGATCCATAGCGCGGCGACGATGAGCAGGCCGAAAGCGATCGGCCCGTGAGGCATGGTATGGCTGAGCTGGAGCTCCCAACCGAAGATCACCAGCAGGAGCAGCGGCGGCCACGGCGCCTTCTTCGCGAAAAACAGAGCGGCGGCGGCGAAGACGGCGGCGTAGAACGCCGCCCAGGAGCCGGTCTCGCTGATGAACGATCCGACTCCGCCCACCCACGGATCGACCCAGGTGCCGTTGAGGACTCGCGTGACGCCCTGCACCTGCTCCGAGGTCAACTGCCCGGAGCTGGCGAGGCTCTCCGTCAGCTCGATGGACCTGGCGAGACCGAAGCCGCCGATGGAGTCCAGGGCGGTGTAATAGATGAGGAAGACGAAAGTCGAAACGCGTGACAACAACGCGCTGATCATCGCCGCCGGGCCGTCGGCGGAACCCACCCCCCTGATCATCAACCACAGCCCCACGGCGACCAGGGCCACCATGGGGGTTTGGATCATGTGGAGGCGGAACCACCATTGCGGTCCCCAGTAGTCCAGGGCTTTGAATTGGGGATCGTACGGCTCGGGTTTGGACAGGTACTCATACATCCCTGGATTCTGGGTGAAGCCCGCCGGATGAAAGAGCTCGATCGAGAGCAACACCGCCGGCGCGAGAAACAGGCACAACCACCACAGACACTTGCGGACCGTTTCGTCGGACATAGCGCCTCCTAGGAGAGCCGTCACGTCATAGAACCGCTGCAACTGTTCGTACTGGGGAAGTTAGGATAGCAGATCTACGGGCAGCCTGGGGGCTGTGGCTGGCCCAGACTCTCCACCGCCTTTATCCCAAGGCAAAGAGTCCCACTTCGCCGCCAAAGCGCTTTGCCGGGACCCAAAGGCTTTCGGGTCCAGGCTAATGCTCTTTTGCTCTGGGAGTAGAGCAATAAGCGGGACCAAAATGCCTTTTCCTCCGTCCAAAAGCCTTTTATCTTCGAGGAGAAGCCCCTTTGCTCCAAGTAAAAGGGCAATAGGAGGCCTGAAAGGTCTTTTCCTCCCGCCAAGAGACTTTTACCCTCGAGGCAAAGCCCTATGGCTCTGAGGAAAAGGGCAATTGGCGAACCCAAAGGCCTTTTCCTTCCGCCGAAAGGCCTTTTGTCCTGAGGAAGAGCTCTTTTGCTCGCAGTCAATGAGACCTGGGGGGCTACAAGAGATTACTACTCTATGTGGCGGATCATCAGGTGATCCTCCTGGAGATCTCCGCCCAGACGGAAAAGCAGCGTACCCGCGATCTGGAATCCCTGTTTCTCATAGAAACGGATCGCCCGCGCGTTCTCCTTCCACACACCCAGCCAGAGAAAATCGCAGCCGGAATCCCGGGCCTCGGAAACGCAGGTATCCATGAGATGCGGCGCCAAACCCTTTCCCTGCCATCGGGAGTCCACGTAGAAGCGCGCGACTTCCATCGGAATTCCGGCGGGGGCTTCGGGCGGAGCCGGGCCGGTGCGGAGGCAGGCATATCCGGCGAGTTCCTCCTCCACCGTTACGAGCAGCGCGCGAAACGCGGGGTCCGCCAATTCCTCGGCCTGCTTCGCGGGCGTGAAGTGCTCGGCGATGTACGCCTGCAGGTCCTCGGCCCGGTTCAGGCCGGTGTAGGTTTCGTGAAAGAGGCGGGCCGCCAGCGCGGCGAGGGCGGGGGCGTCTTCGGGGAGGGCTCGGCGGATGATCATGGTAGGAGGAGAAAGGACCTAAAGGACATAAGGGACCTAAAGGACATAAACGACAACAAGGACTTTGATTTGTCCTTTAAGTCCTTTGGGTCCTTTATGTCCTTTAGGTCCTTGGTGTCCTTCGTTTACCGCCCCACCACCACCCCCGCCAGCCGCGCCTTCAGGTGATTCACGATCTTCCCCCCGTTGTCGCGGGAATTCTCGATGAAAATCCGATCGGTCCACCGACCCGCCTGAAGCGTTCCCGCTACATACAGGCCGGGCACGTTCGACTCGCAGGTCTCGGGATCGAAGGTCGGGATCAGCGTCTCAGGGTCGATCTCGACGCCGCAGCGGCGCTCGAATTCGGCGTCGGGCTGGTATCCGATCAGCACGTAGACGGCCTGGGCGGGGATCACCTTCGGGCCTTCCGGCGTCGCCAGCTCGACGGCTCCTTCGGGGAGGATCGCCGTCACGGTGGTGTTGAAGTAGGCGGGGATGGAGCCCTCTTCGATGCGGTTCTCGATGTCCGGCTTGACCCAGTACTTCACGCCCGCCTTCACGCCTGGGCCGCGATGGACCAGCGTCACCTTGACGTCGTTGCGCCAGAGGTCCAGGGCCGCTTCGGCGGCGGTGTTGCCGGCTCCCACGATCACCACGTCCTGGCCGTAGTGCGGGTAGGGCTCCTTGTAGCGGCTGGTGACCCAGGGCAGCTCCTCGCCAGGGGCGTTCAGACTCCGCGGGTTGACGAAGTAGCCGGTGGCGAGCACCACGGCGCGGGCGCGGAAGGTCCGCGGTCCCTGGGCGCGCAGGGTGTGGACGGCGAACTCCTCCCCTTCCTTGCGCACCTCCACCACGTCCTCGTAGAGCGCCAGGGGGATCTTGTAGTGCTCCACCACCATCCGGTAATAGGACAGCGCCTGCCGGCGCGTGGGCTTGACGTCCGGGATCGAGAAGGGGATGTCCGCGATCTCCAGACGGTCGCGGGTGGTGAAGAACTCCATGAAGGTGGGGTAATCCTGGATGGCGGCGGTCAGCGGGCCGCGGTCCACCAGCAATACGGAAAGCCCCTGGCGGCGCGCCTCGGCGCCGATCGAGATGCCGGTCGGGCCGGCGCCGACCACCAGGAGATCGAGCGTTTCAGTCATTCCTTGTCACCCTCCACCGGAAAAAGCCGGTACAGATGATCAACCGGTCCGTGGCCGTCTCCTCTTCCTAGCGGCCAGGCGGCCTTCATGGCTCCGCGGAGGTAGTCGATGGCACCTTCGACGGCCCGGGGCAGGTCCTCCCCCGCTCCCAGGCGGGCGGCGATAGCCGAGGAGAGCGTGCAGCCGGTGCCGTGGGTCGAGGAGGAATGGAGGCGCGGATGGGCGAAGCGGTGGATCCGCCCGCCTTCCAGCAGGAGATCCACCATCTCCTCCCCTTCCGCGTGACCGCCCTTGGCGAGCACCGCCGGCCCTCGCGCGGCCAGGGCTTCGGCAGCCCGGAGGCGGCTTTCTTCCGGGCCGGCCGGCAGACCGGTCATAGCCTCCAGCTCGGGGATGTTGGGGGTCACCAGGGTGCAGAGAGGCAGCAGCTCGATGGCGAGGGCCGCGACGGCGTCCTCGCGGAGCAGCCGGGCGCCGCTCTTGGCGACCATGACGGGATCGAGGACGATGGGAACGCCGGTCCCATCAAGATGAGCGCGGAGGCGTTCGGCCACGGTATGGATCAGCAGGGCGCTGGCGAGCATGCCGATCTTGACCGCGTCGACGCCGATGTCCTCCAGGACGGCGTCGATCTGGTCCGCCACCATCGGCGCCGGGACCTCCAGGACGGAGCGCACCTCGCGGGTGTTCTGCGCCGTGAGGGCGGCGAGGACGCTCATGCCGTAGGCGCCGTGGGCGGCGAAGGTCTTGAGGTCCGCCTGGATGCCGGCCCCGCCCCCGGAGTCGGAGCCGGCGATGGTGAGGAGGCGGGGCCGAACCCTCACCCCTGGCCCCTCTCCCGACCCCTCCCTCCCTCCCTCACCGGGAGAGGGGAAACCCCCTCCCAAAGCAAAAAAGCTGGTGAGCGGGCTCCTACTCCCCTCCTCTCCCGGTGTGGGTGGGAGGGAGGGGTCGGGAGAGGAGGGGCCGGGGGTGGTGAGGGCCCGCACGGGTCACGCCGCCCGCGCCTGGAGACGGCCGCGGCGGTACCAGGCGATTCCCGCGAAGAGCAGGATGAGGACGATGCTGATCACCTGCGCCAGGGTGAGGACGCCGAAGAAGCGGTCGTCCTTGGCGCGCAGGAACTCGACGAGGAGACGCTCGACGGCCAGGAGCGCCAGCACCGTCAGCGCCGTGGCCCCGGGCCTGGCCCCGCGCCGGAGCATCCAGAGTCCCAGGGCCCAGATGAGCAGCGACATGCCGGTCTCGTAGAGCTGCGTCGGATGGACGCGCATCAACTGGTCGTCGGGCACCGAGGCGGGGATGTCCACGCCGAAGAGGTCGCGGAGGTTGCCGGCGGTGGTCTCGGGCAGGCCCACGGGGAAGGAAACGCCCCAGGGCTGGTCGGTGGGACGGCCGTAGTCGTCCCCCACCAGGAAGCAGCCGATGCGGCCGATGGCATAGCCCAGGGCGAGGGCGGGCGCGGCGACGTCGGCCATGCGCCAGTCGAACAGGCGGCGGCTGCGCATCACCCAGAGGACGCCCAGGGCGCCGAGGATGAAGCCGCCGTACCAGACGAGGCCGGAGCGGTCGAAGAGGAGACGCCAGTCGTGGTTGAGGAGGGCGTAGTAGACCTTGGCGCCCACGATGCCGCCGACGCCGGCGGCGAAGACCATGGCGCTCGCGTCCTCCTCGTCGCCGATGCCCAGGCGCTTCATCCCCCAGCGGAGCTGGAGGTAGCTGCCCAGGAAGGCGAAGACCAGCATCACGCCGAAGGGGCTGACGGAAAAGGAACCGATGTGGAAGATTTCTCTGATCATGGTAGGGAGGGCCGTCCGGCCCGGCGCGAATGGTAGCAGATCGGCCGTCACCGTCCAGGAAGACCCGGGATAGACTACCCCCCAACGAGGGGACCACGCGATGCCGAGTGACGAGCGCCTGAAATTCGAAGCGTCCTTGAGCGAGCCGGACGAGGAGGGGCCGGTGCGCCTGTTCCTCTGGATCCGCCGCTTCCAGGGCGGCGACGAGCTGACCGGCCGCTACGAGATCTTCGACGACCTCGGCCGCCTCGACGACTTCATCGCCCGCGCCGAGGCCTCGGGCGAGGACACCGCCGAGCTCCGGAGCGCCCGCGACCGCTTCGCCGAAAGCCTGGGCCAGGCGACCTGACCGCATGATCACGGACGCGACCCGGGAGTGCTTCGACTCCCTGACCAAGCTGGTCGAGCGCGACGGCAAGGGCGGCCGCTGGCTGGTGCTCACCCACGACAACCCCGACCCCGACGCGCTGGCCTCGGCGCAGATCCTGGCGCGCATCCTCCGCCAGCGCTTCCAGCAGAAGGTCACGGTGGCCTACGGCGGCATCATCGGCCGGGCCGAGAACCGCGAGATGGTCAAGAGCCTGCGCCTGCCGTTCAGCCATGTCCGCCACCTGAGCTGGAAGAAGTACCGGCACTTCGCCCTGGTGGACACCCAGCCCCGCAGCGGCAACAACCAGCTCCCGCCGCGGACGGTGCCGGACATCGTGATTGACCATCACCCGTTGCGGGCCAACACGCAGACGGGGCCGTTCTACGACATCCGGCCGAAATACGGGGCCACGGCCACGATCCTGGCCGAGTACATGCTGGCGGCCGGCGTCCAGCCCACCCACTCCCTGGCCACGGCGCTGATCTACGCCATCCGCTCGGAGACGCAGGACTTCGCCCGCGAGTACACAGGGCCGGACAAGGCGATCCACGACCTGTTCTTCCCGCAGGCGAACCACCGCCTGCTCGCCCGCATCCAGAGCCCGCGCCTCCCCCTCACCTACTACAGCAACCTGCACGACGCCCTGGAGAACCTGGAGTCGGTGGACACGCTGGTGATGAGCCATCTCGGCCCCGTGGAGCAGCCGGACATCGTGCCCGAGATCGCCGACCTGCTGATCCGCCTGGAAGGGAAGACCTGGTCGCTGGTGACCGGCTTCTACCAGGACCGCCTCTATCTCTCCATCCGCACCACCAACACGCGGGCGGACGCGGGGGCCCTGATGCGCCGCCTGCTCGCCCGCCGGGGCAAGGGCGGCGGCCACGGCATGATCGCGGGCGGCTGGATCGACGCCAGCAAGGTGGCCGGGACGGCCGAGCGCAAGGAGATGCAACGGAAGCTCGGGATCCGGCTGGCCAGGGAGCTGAAGAAGAACCCGGAGAAGATCGGGCGGGTGGCGTTGCGGAGCCCGGTACCTTCCCCACGCTGAGGCCGCCCCCGCCCGGGCCCTCACCCCGACCCTCTCCCGACCCCTCCCACCCTCCCACACCGGGAGAGGGGGAAGGTTAGTCAGGGTTGGTCAGAATTGGTCTTCCTCTGGCTTACCTCTCCTCCTCTCCCGGTGTGGGTGGGAGGGAGGGGTCGGGAGAGGAGGCCGGGTGGTGAGGGCCGGCGGGCCGGGGGTTCTTCCGCCGCTTCTCGAACGGGTCCCGCAGCCCCGCGTACTGGATCTCGATGTCCTCCACCACCACCTCCTCCCCGCCCAGGGCTTCGAAGACCAGGTAGCGCCCGCGCAGACCTTCGACCAGGAGGTTGTAGACCTCGCCCCGGCGCAGGACGTCGATGTCCTTGGCGAGGGTGCGCTGGTCGATCCGCACGCGCAGGCGGCCGCGGGTGCGCTCACCCACCTGGTCGTGGGCCAGGAAACGGACGCCGTAGACGCGGGCGTCCTCCAGGGGGATACGGATCAGGACGCCCTGGTCGCGGCAGCGCCCGCCGCCGATGCAGCCGGCCCCCTCGGGATAGGCCCGCCACTCCCGGCGCTCGCGGGGCTGGCGCAGGGCGCCGTAGCGGACTTCGATGTCCTCCACCACGACCTCGTCGTCGCCGCGGGTCTCGATCACCAGGAAGCGGCCCCGCCGGGGAGCGACTTCGAGCTCGTAGGGTTTGGCGACCTCCGAGACGTCGATGTCCTGGCCGAGGGCGCCGCCGTCGATGCGGACGCGCAGCTTCCCTTCCCGGGTGTCGCCGACGTCGTCATGCGCGTTGAAGCGGACGCCGAAGACGGGAGAGTCCTCGAGGGGGATGCGGATGGAATCCCCCTGATCGCCGCAGCGGCTGCCGCCGATGCAGCCTCCCTCTTCGTCGTAGAGCTCCCAGGTTTCCCCGGCGTCCGCCGGCCGCTGCGCCGCGGCATGGGAAGGAAGGGTAGAAAATAACAACAGAAACATCAAAGAAAAACGACACCCACGACCGCTCATCCCGGACATCCCTCCCGAAGTCAGGAGAAAAGGGCTCCTGACCCGCCTCCGCTATTCTCGCAGAGGCCGCTTCCGCCGTCAGCTCTGGACGCGCGCGCCGAGCGTGATTTCCAACAGGCCCAGGGCCTCGGGAATCCGGTTCGCGGCGACGTAGATCACCACGCCAGCCCCGTTCTCGCTCTGTACGAACCAGGGAACCCCCGACTCTTCCAGGCTGGAGGTCACCACGGCGAAGTCCGCGACGTCCACCACCTCGATCAATCGCTGGAACTCCACCGGCTCGCTCTCCCCCTCCTCCTCTTCCGGCAGCTCCGCGACGAGGTCCACCTCACAGTCGTCGCACTGGACGGAGTCCCCCTCGAACTCCAGACCACATTCTGGACAGAACATGCTCAGTCCTCCTCATCCCTCACAGGACATCCATCTGAAAACAACCAACCTAATTACAGCATGCTTCTCTCCATGAGTGTCCTCAAGAGGGCTGGGAGGAGACAAGCGGCGTGAAATCCCGAACGAGATACCATGCCCGACCGGAAGGAGTGTACAAGGCCCATGCCCATCTCCGAATTGGAAGATATTCCTGGCCTTCACTATCTCAGGACGGAAAAGCTCTTCACCGTCGAGCACACGTATTGGGTCGCCCCGGACGCGGACATGGAGACGGTGCGGGCGCTGCTGCGCTGCGTCACGCCCACGCGCGACCTGTTGTTCGTGGACGAAGGGCCGCCTCACCTGCAGGGAGATCCCGAGGCCGAATTCTTCATCCTGTTCGTGGGGCATTCCGACGGCCTGCTCGCCCAGCGCGGCACCCACCGCTGGACGAGCGACTGGATTCCGGTCTCCACCGAGGAGGCGGAGAGATACCTGGAGATGTGCGTCCTCTTCGGCGTCCGCCAGCACGCCAGGGAGGTCCGCTTTTCGGAGCCCGCCGATCCCTTCCGAAGGGGAAAGATCAATCCGGCGCCGGACTCGGGGTTCCGGCTGTACCTGAACCGGCGGCTGGCGCTGGGAACGTGATCGAAACCGCGGGGCTCAGCCGATCCGCACCGCGAGCTTGCCGCGCACGTGACCGCTCTCGCTGAGGTCGTGAGCCTGGGCGATGCGCTCCAGGGGGAAGACCTCCTGGATCTCCGGCCGCAGCCGGCCCTGGTTCGCCAGCCGTTCCAGAAAGACGAGGTCCTCGGCCCGGTGCTTCACCACGACGGGCCGGGCGCGCTGCCCCTGGCCGAAGAGGCCGCCCAGCGCCGTGATCGCCATCTCGATCGGCAGGCGGGGATAGAACCCTGTCGTGACGTAGATCCCGCCCTTTTCGGAGAGGATCGCATCGCAGTCGCGGTAGTTGCTCGCGGCGACGGCGTCGAAGATCACGTCCCAGGCCTCGTCGCGGCTGATGAAGTCCTCGGCCTCGTAGTCGATGACCTCCTGGGCGCCGAGGCCGCGGACGAATTCGAGGTTCCGCCCGCTGGCCACGCCGGTGACGTGCGCTCCCAGAGCGCGGGCGATCTGGACGGCGAGGTGTCCCACGCCGCCCGCGGCGCCGTTGACGAGCACCCGTTCGCCGGCGGCCAGCTCGCCCTTGTCGCGCAGGGCCTGGAGCGCGGTCTGGCCCGCGGTGGGCAGCGCCGCCGCCTCTTCGAAGGAGAGGACGCCCGGCATGGGAGCGAGGGCCGCTTCCCGGGCCAGGACGAGCTCGGCATAGGCGCCGCCCTGCTTGACGACGTCCACGCCGCCGAAGACGGGATCGCCCGGCTGGAACCGGGTGACTTCGGGGCCGATGGCGTCCACCTCGCCGGCCACGTCGACGCCGAGGATCAGGGGGAACTTCGCGGGCATGAAGAAGCGGAAGCTCCCCTTCCGGAGCTTCCAATCCAAGGGATTGACGCTCGCCGCCCGCGCCCGGACGACGACCTGTCCCGGCCCCGGCGGTCCGGGGTCCGGGACCTCGCGGACGATCAGGCGGTCGCTGGCGCCGTAGGAGTCGAGGACGGCGGCTTTCATGGCGGGTGATCCTATATGAACAGGGAAAAGGACCTAAAGGACATAAAGGACATAAAGGACCCAAAGGACGACAACGCTGTCCTTGTTCGTCCTTTACGTCCTTTAGGTCCTTTCCCCTCTCCCGGGCGTACAATAACCATGATGCATTGCCATGCGGCCCGCCGATGGTGTTCCTCGGGGCTCGCCGTTCTTTTCCTCCTGGCGGCCGGGCCGGCGCCCGTCCAGGCGACCGACGCGCGGGAGGTGATCGGCGTGGCCCACGTGGCCGGCCGGTACAACTTCACGGACGAGGATTACCTCAACGAAGGGGCCGACGTCCTGCTGGAGCTCGGCACCCGCGTCGTCAAGGTCTTCTTCCTCCCCCACCTGGTCAACGTCCACTACCCGTTCAATTCGGACTGGGGCGATCCCCTGCCGGCCAACCTGGTGGAGCTGGCGCAGCGGCCGTACTTCCAGGAGCTGTTCAAGAAGCCCTTCTCCACCTACATCCTGGTGATCTCCGCGGTGGGAGGCGGCGCGCCCTACTTCGAGGGGCTGACTCCCGAAGAGGCCAAGGCCGAGCGGGAACAGATGTACGAGCTGACCAAGCACCTCCTCTCCACCTACGGGAAGACCGGCAAGACCTTCATCCTCCAGAACTGGGAGGGGGACCACCTGCTGCGCCAGAACCTGCCCGACGGCGCGGATCCGGACCCCAAGCGCGTCGCGGCCATGATCCAGTGGTTCAACGCCCGTCAGGACGGAGTGCGGGACGCCCGCCAGGAGCTTGGGGACGACCTCGGCGTGGAGGTGCTCCATGCCATCGAGGTGAACCACCTGGCGCGGGCCATGAAGGGCGAGGTGACGCTGACGAACGACGTCGTGCCGTTCACGCGCTCCGACCTCTATTCCTACTCCACCTGGGACATCCGGTTCGATCCGCCCACGCTCGTCAAAGCGCTGGACTACCTGGAGTCGAAGGCGCCGGACAACAAGCGGTTCGGCCAGCGCAACCTCTACCTGGGCGAGTTCGGCGTGGCGAAGAACCACGGCGTGCCGGAACGCGAGCGGCCGAAGCGCATCCGGGACCTGATGGAAGCGGCCCTGGGCTGGGGCGTGCGCTACGCGGTCTACTGGGAGCTCTTCTGCAACGAGGAGCTGCGGCACTATTCGGGCCGGCCCCGGAACAAGGACCTGCGCGGCTTCTGGCTGATCCGGCCGGACGGGCAGAAGGCCGAGATGTGGGACCTGCTGGACGGCCAGCTCGACGCCGGGTTCCACCGCGCCGCCTTCAGCAGCTTCTCCAGCCAGTACATGTCCGTGAACGAACGCAACGGCTCAGTGCAGGCCGAGCGCTGGACGCGCGGCGGACGGTGGGAGACCTTCACGCTGAAGGACTGGAACGGCGGCAATCTCCAGAACGGCGACGAAGTGAGCCTGCAATCCCATGGCGGCCGCTATCTGACGGTCGAGCGTGCCCCCGCCGGCCGCGTCTTCGCCCGCGAGGCCACGCCGGGCCCGCTGGAGAGGTTCATGATCCACAAGATTGGCGGCGAAGGCGCCGTCGTGCCCGGCGACTCGATCGCCTTCGAGACGAGCACCGGCCTTTTTCTGGGCGCCGAGGTGGGCGGCCAGGGCACGATCCGGGCGGTGAAGCCGGTCCCGGGGCCGGCCGAGGTGTTCCGGTTGGTGGACCCGGAAGAGTGACAATCGTCAGACAAAACTCGTGACGCTCTGAACTAGGGCCACCCCTCCCTCGTAGGAGAGACTGTCTCCACAAGGAGGGAACGCCCATGACCCGAATCAAAAGCATTCTGCTCGCCGCGCTCCTGCTCGCCGCGGGCTCCGTCAGCGCGGCAGCCGCCGCCGAGAAATCCTTCGCGATCACCAACGTCCGCATCTTCGACGGCGAGCGGGTGATCCCGAAGGGAACCGTGGTGGTGCGCGGGCGGGAGATCGTCGCGGCGGGCGCGGACGTCCAGGCGCCGGCCGGGGCCGAGGTGATCGACGGCGCGGACGCGACCGTGATGCCCGGGCTGATCGACAGCCACACGCACACCTGGGGGGACGGCCTGAACCGGTCGGCGGTGTTCGGCGTCACCACGCAGCTCGACATGTTCACGGCGGTGGAGCTCGCCCGCGGTATGCGCGAGGAGCAGGCGAAGACCGGGGCCCCGGGCCGGGCGGACCTCTTCAGCGCGGGCATCCTCGCCACGGCGGCCGGCGGGCACGGCACGCAGTACGGGATGCCGATCCCCACCCTGGCCAAACCCGAAGAGGCCGCGGCCTGGGTGGACGCCCGCGTCAGCGAAGGCTCAGACTACATCAAGATCGTCCACGAGGACGGCTCGTCCTACAACCTCAAGATGCCGGCGCTGGACCGCGCCACCATCAAGGCGGTGATCGAGGCGGCCCACCAGCGGGGCAAGCTGGCGGTGGTCCACGTCAGCACCGGGGACGGCGCGAAGATGGTCATCGAGGACGGCGCCGACGGGCTCGTGCACATCTTCACGGACCGGGCGCCCGAGCCGGGCTTCGCCGAGATGGCGGCGCGGAAGAAGGCGTTCGTCATCCCCACCCTGACGGTGGTGGAGAGCACGACCGGGAGCGCGTCCGGCGCGGCCCTGGTAACGGACGCGCGGCTGGCGCCGTACATCAAGGCCGAGGAGGCGCAAAACCTCCGGCAATCCTTCCCCAAGCGGGATCTCAAGTTCGCCAACGCCCTGGAGACGGTGCGCCAACTGCGGGCGGCGGGGGTGCCGATCCTGGCCGGCAGCGACGCGCCGAATCCCGGCACCTGGCACGGCATGTCCCTGCACCGGGAGCTGGAGCTGCTCGTCTCCGCCGGCCTCTCCCCCGCCGAGGCGCTGGCGGCGGCGACCTCCGCGCCGGCGAAGGCGTTCGGCCTCAAGGACCGCGGCCGCATCGCTCCCGGCCTGCGGGCCGACCTCGTGATGGTGAAGGGAGACCCGACGACGGACGTGACCGCCAGCCGGGACATCCTGAAGGTGTGGAAGATCGGCGAGGAGATCCAGAGGCCCACGCAGCAGGCGGCCGCGGCGGCGCCGGCCCCGCAGGCCACAGCCCCGGACTCCGGGGAGATCAGCGGCTTCGAGGACGGCGGCGTGACCAGCGTCTTCGGCTTCGGCTGGAGCGATTCCACGGACACGATGGCGGGCGGCAAGTCGGTGGTGAAGAAGGAGGTCGTGGAGGGCGGCGCGGGCGGCAGCGCCAGGGCGCTGGCCATCTCCGGCGAGATCAAGGAGGGTTTCGCGTTCCCCTGGGCCGGCGTGATGTTCTCCCCCGGCCGGCGTCCCATGGCTCCGGTCGACCTCTCGAAGTTCGACGGCATCTCGTTCCAGGCGAAGGGGGAAGGCGCGACCTATCAGTTCATGGCGTTCGCCAGCCGCCTGGGCATGATGCCGGCGCAGAAGCCCTTCACGGCGGGCCCCGAGTGGACGCGCCACACGGTCTCCTTCCAGGATCTCGGGCTGGACGGCAGCGACACGATCGGCTTCTTCTTCGGCGGCGGCCCCGCCCTGGGGGCCTTCCGGTTGCAGATCGACGACGTGCGGCTGGTGCCGAAGGCGAAGTAGATCCGATTCCGATAGAGATACCGGTCCGCCTGTGATGGAATAAGCACGGCGGGCCGGTATCGTCATGACCGAAACCTCAACTCCCACTGCCATCGACCCAGCGATCGAGGCTGGCGTCACCGACCGGCTGGCGGTCGGCCGGTACACCCTCCTGATCCATCCCGAGCACGGCGCGATCGTCCAGCCCCCCCAGCCGGGAGAGCCCCCTGTCCCCCAGCTCCGTCTCCTGACCAGCGAGGAGCTGTCCCGGATCCCCGAGCCGGAGATCCCTGTCGGGCCGCGGGAACGGTCGCCGCTGGCCCTGCTGCCCAACGACGAGAAGCACCTGCTGGCCTCGCTGGCGGCCGTGGGCGGCGGTCCGCTGGGCGGCCCTCACCTGCTCGCCGTGGCGGGCGTCCCCGATCCGGCGGCGGCGTTGAAGGCCCTGCTCGACGAAGGGTTGATCCAGGCGGACAGCCTGCGCTACAGCCTGACGGGGAACCTCGCCGAGGAGCTGCCGCGCTCGTGGGACCTGAAGGACTGGCGGGACCGGGCACTCACCTATTTCCTGGCCTGGAGCGAGGCCAATCCGTCCGCCGTGAGCGAGGAGACCTCCGCGGTGTGCTGCCTCGTCGAGCACGCGTCCAGGAGCGGCCTGCACGCGGAGACGGTCCGCCTGGGCCGGGCGCTCGAAAACGCGCTGCTGTCGAGCGGACGCTGGAACGCCTGGGCGGTGACGCTGGAGCGCATCCGTGGCGCGGCCGTGGCGCTGGGGGACCGGAAGACCGAGGCCTGGACGCTCCACCAGCTCGGCACCCGCGCCTTCTGCCTGGACGACCGGACCACGGCCAGCGACCGGCTGACCCAGGCGCTGGAGATCCGGGAAACGATCGGGGATAGAGACGGCGCGGCGGTCACCTTCCACAACATGGGCCTGCTGCTCGGCCCCAGGACGCTGGTGAAGGCGGCGGCCGAGCCGCGGAAGCACGGGCTTCCCCATCTCCTGTTCTGGATCCTCCTGCCCGTGCTGGCGATGGTCGTCGGAGCCGTCATCGCCTCGCGATCCTTCAACGCGGCGGACGGGCCGGAGCCCGAGCCGGCCGAGGAAGCATCGCTCGACACCTCCGAGGATACGCCCCCGTCGGTGGCGCTCGAGGAAGAGGACGGCGAGGAAGAGGAGCCCCTGGTCAGCGATTCCGAGCCGCCCCAGACCTCGGAAGCGCCGGTGAGCGAGCCATCCACGGAGCCGGGGGTCTCCGACGTCGAGGTCGCGGAAGAGCCCGCGCCCGAGCCGCCCGCGGGCGCCGAGCTGCAGGTCCTTCCCAACCGCCTCGACTTCGGGGAGGTGCCGGCCGGCTCGACGAGCGAGTCCCTGGACGTGATCCTCAGCAACCCCGGGAGCGCGCCGCTGGCGGTCGACTCCATCGCGATCCGCGGCATGGACGGGGGGGAGTTCACGCACGACGGCAACTGCGACGACTCCTCGATCGCTCCCGGCGGCGAATGCCGCTTCGGAGTCGTCTTCACTCCCCAGGGAAGGGGCCGCCGGAACGCCCGCCTGGTCGTGACCTCCCGCGCGGCCGGGTTCACGCGGCGGGTGGAGATGGTGGGGGCGGGGGTGGACGAGGAGTAGCTACAACGCCGCCCGGATCGTCCATAGATCCGGGAACAGCGACTTGAACAGGGTGTTCTTCAGGTATTCGACCCCCGCCGAGCCGCCGGTGCCCATCTTCACGCCGATGGTGCGCTGGACCATCTTCACGTGGCGGTAGCGCCACTCCTGGAGCCCTTCGTCCAGGTCCACCAGGCGCTCGCAGACGTCGCGGTTCAGGGGATCGGTGCGGTAGACCTCGATCAGGATCGTGCGCACCCGCTCGTCCTCCACCGGGGGCTGGGTGACGTCGCGGGTCAGCAACTCCTCCGGGATGCCGTAGCCGTTCAGCGACAGGAAGCGCAGGAAGGAGTCGTAGACGCTCGGCTGCTGAAACCCTTCCGCCACCCGCCGCTGCTCGTCGCTTCCCTCGGGCATCCGCTCCACGGTGCCGGGCACGCGATGGCCGAGGGCGATCTCCAGCTCGCGGAACTGGACCGACTGGAAGCCGCTCGCCGTGTCGAGCCGGTGGCGGAAGGAGGCGAAGGAGACGGGCGTCATGGTCTCCAGGATGTCCACCTGCGAGACCAGGGTCTTGAAGATCGTCAGGATGCGCTTCAGCGTCGCCAGCGCCGTGGGCCGGTCGTTGCCCTCCAGGGAACGCTGGAGCAGCGCGGTCTCGTGGAGCACCTGCTTGAACCACAGCTCGTAGACCTGGTGGATGACGATGAAGAGGATCTCGTCGTGGTCCTCGGAAGCGGGGGTCTGGAGATCGATCAGCTCGTCGACGCGGAGATAGCTGGTATAGGTCTTGACCAAGGAACGTTTCCTCCGGAAAATCAGGCTATCACGCCTGTAGAATCCCGTCGTGCCGTCCGGAAACTCCATGTTCCTCAGCGATTTCGCGTCGCCGGCCGTGACTGGCGCCGTGGAGGAGAACGTCCGCGAGTGGACCCTGCTCAAAGGCGGGCTGCCCGGCGTCGAGCTGCACGACGACGGCGACGTGGTGTGGACCTTCTCCACCGTGCCGGGGCGCGGCGGCGCGGTGGCGGCGGCCCGCTTCACGCCGGAGAGCGTGGACTGGCGGATCGCGGCGATCCTCGAGCATCACCGGCGGCACGTCGAGCCGACCCTGTGGTGGACGGGGCCGCTCTCCACGCCGGCCCACCTGGAGGCCCGGCTGCGCGCCCACGGCCTGCACTGCCAGCGGCGCCTGCCGGGGATGGCCTGCGACCTCCACGCGATGCGGACCGGCTTCCGCCGGCCCGACGGTCTGGAGATCCGGCCGTTGGAGGACTTCTCCATCTTCCGCGACCACGAGCACCCGTTCTTCGGCCCGGCCACCACGGTGCGGCGGCGCAACCTGATCGACGGCGTGGGCTTCATGACGCGCGGCGAGCCGCGCCGGGTGCGGCATTTCGTCGCCTTCCTCGACGGCGTCCCCCTGGGCTGCGCCACCGTGTTCCTGGGCGCCGGGGTGGCCGGGCTCTATCACGTGGCGACCGTGCCGCGGGCGCGCGGTCGGGGGATCGGCAAGGCGGTGACCCTCGCCGCGCTGGAGCACGCCCGTGATCTCGGGTGCCGCGTCTCCATCCTCCACGCCTCGGCCGAAGGCGAGCCGATCTACCTGCAGATCGGCTACCGGGAGGTCTGCAAGATGGGCCACTGGTACTACTCGAAGGAGCGGCAGATGCTCCAGCGGCTGGCCGGCTCCGCGCCGGTCTGCCGTGCGTAGCCGGTGAGGCCGGGCTCAGGACTGGCTCATCCAGTAGCCGCCGATCAGCGCCAGCAGGAGAAGCCCACCGGCCACCGCCGCGGCCACCCGCCAGTATTGCCCGGCCCGGGGCTGCCCCTCGAAGCGCGGCGCCGGCAGCCGGTCGGAGCCGGACTTGAGGCGGCGGGCGGCGCGGATCCAGGGCCGGTGCTCTCGCTGGAGATAGCGCGGGAGTATCCTGGCGTCCTTCAGGATCTCGGCAAGAATCCTGCCCGCCTCCTCCTTCTCCCCCTTGAGGAACAGGATGCGGGCGAGGCGCACCTGGGCCTCGATGACGGTGCGCCGCTCCAGGACCTTGCCGAGGACGGCTTCGGCCTCGTCCTTGTGTCCGCTCTCGTCGAGGCTGCGGGCGAGATGCAGAGGTCCCTGCCCCAGACGGGCGTCGGGCTCGATCTTGCAGAGCGCTCCCAGGAGCGGAACGGCCTCGTCCCAGCGGCCCTGCATCTCCAGCGCCTGGGCGAGGGGGAAGTTGACGTCCTCGACCGCGCCGCCGTTCTCCTGGGACTCGCGGAGGAGCTTCTCGGCCTCCTTGGGCTTGCCGAGCACCAGCGTCTCCTCGCCGGCCTCGGCGAGCACGGCGGGGCCACGCCAGTGGGAGAGCTGCACCTCCAGCTCCCGCAGCCGGCGGCGGGCCTGGAGGCGCCGGGCGGCGTGGGGGGACATCATCGCGGCGTTGCGGGCGCCGAGCAGGGAGCTGCGCATCACCACGAAGTAGGCGATCGAGCCGATGAAAGGGAACGCCAGGATGATGATGAACCAGTACCAGTCCGCCCGCATGCGGATGGCGTCGATCAGGGCCACGATGGCGATGACGCCGGGGGCCAGCCCGAAACAGCCGAAGCCGACGCTCAGCAAAGACTGGATCGCATCCAAGGGCGCTTCCTCCTGGACAAAGATGACAGACGGCTGCGAGGTATTTCTATGCTAGCACCGGGGACGTGGAGGAAGTCCGCCGAAACCTCTAGAATGTATCCCTATGCGCGAGAAGAGCTCTTCCCCCCGTCTCCACTCGATGGTCGGCGTCCTGCTGCTGGCGGCGCTGTCGTCCTTCGCATTCGTGCGCTCCGGCGAGCCGGAAGCCTCCAAGGCTCCGGCGGCGAAGACCGCCCGCTCGGGCTCCACCTGGCACCAGGGAGCCGCCGGGTTCCAGAAGGCCATGCAGGAGGCGGAGACGGACGGCCTGCCCGTGGCGGTGTACTTCTACACCGACTGGTGCCCCTATTGCCGTCAGCTCGACAACGAGCTCCTGAACAAGCAGTCGGTGATCGAGCATATGCACCAGGTGGTCAAGGTGAGGATCAATCCCGAGAAAGGGCAGGCCGAGAGGCAACTCGCCAACCAGTACAAGGTGACGGGCTATCCCTCGTTCTTCATGCACCCTACGGCGAAGGGAACGCCGGTCCGGGTCCAGGGCCAGGTGCGGGAAGGAAACGGCTGGCGGGTGAAGACGCCCGCGGAGTTCATCGCGACGCTGCGGGAGGCGGTGGGGGCTAATGCGGCAAAGCCGGCCGCTTGAACCCTACTCCCACTCGATCGTCGCCGGCGGCTTGCTGGTCACGTCGTAGACCACCCGGTTGACCCCCTTCACCTCGTTGACGATGCGGTTCGCCACCCGGCCGAGGAGATCGTAGGGCAGGGGGCTCCAGTCGGCGGTCATGAAGTCGTGGGTCTCCACGGAGCGCAGGGCGACGACGCTCTCGTAGGTGCGGTAGTCGCCCATCACGCCGACGCTCTTCACCGGCAGCAGCACCGCGAAGGCCTGGCTGGTCTTCTCGTACCAGCCGCTCTCCCGCAGCTCCTGGAGGAAGATGGCGTCGGCCTCCTGGAGCAGGGCCACGCGCTCGGCCGTGACCTCGCCGAGGATGCGCACCGCGAGGCCGGGACCGGGGAAGGGATGGCGGGTCAGGATGGCTCCTCGGGCAGGCCCAGCTCGCGGCCGAGCTGGCGCACCTCGTCCTTGAACAGGAAGCGCAGCGGCTCGACCAGCTCGAAGCCCAGCTCCGCCGGCAGGCCGCCGACGTTGTGGTGGGTCTTGATCACCGCCGACGGCCCCTTCACCGAGACCGACTCGATGACGTCCGGGTAGAGCGTGCCCTGGGCGAGGAACCGCGCGCCTTCGATCCGCTTCGCCTCGTCCTTGAAGACGTCGATGAAGACGCGGCCGATGATCTTGCGCTTCTTCTCCGGGTCCTCGACGCCGGCCAGCTCCGACAGGAAGCGCTCGCGGGCGTCCACGGCGTGCACGGGGATGCCGAGGCCGTCGCGCAGGCTGTGGACGACCTGGGTGGCCTCGTCCTTGCGCAGCACGCCGTTGTCCACGAAGATGGCCGTCGAACGCTCCCCCACGGCCCGCTTGAGCAGGGCCGCCACCACCGAGGAATCGACGCCGCCCGAGAGGGCGCAGATCACCCGCCCCTCCCCCACCTGCCCGCGGATCGTCGCCACCGCCTCCTCCAGGTAGGAGGCCATGCGCCAGTCGCCGCGCGCGCCGCAGATGCCGTAGAGGAAGTTGCGCAGGATCTCCGAGCCCGAGACGGTGTGCGAGACCTCGGGGTGGAACTGGATGCCGTAGAGCCGGCGCTCCGGGTTCTCGAAGGCCACCACGGGCGCGTTGCTCGTCGTGGCCGTCAACCGGAAGCCCGGCGGCAGGCCGCGGACGCGGTCGCCGTGGCTCATCCAGACCGTCTCGCAGGCGGCGAGCCCCTCGAAGAGCCGCCCCGGGTCCACGATCGCGATCTCGGCCCGGCCGTACTCGCGGTGGCTCGAGCCCTCGACGCCGCCGCCCAGCACGTGCGCCATCACCTGCATGCCGTAGCAGATCCCCAGCACCGGGATCCCCGAGCTCGAACAGCTCGGGCCGGGCGCTGCGGCGCGCCGTCCTCGTAGACGCTCTGCGGGCCGCCGGAGAGGATGACGCCGATGGGGTTGCGCCGCCGGATCTCCTCGACGGGCAGGTCGAAGGGATGGACCTCGCAGTAGACGCGGTTCTCGCGCACCCGGCGGGCGATGAGCTGCGTGAACTGGCTGCCGAAGTCGAGGATGAGGACGGACTGGTGTTCGGTGGACATGGTCTCCTTTCAGGTCAAGGCTCGATTTCGGACTTGAGCCCGCGCGTCATCAGCTCTTCCAGCGCCCGGCGGGGGTCCTTGCCCTCGTAGAGGACGGCCACCATCTGCTGGGTGATCGGCATCTCGACGCTACGCTGGGCCGCCAGCCGGGAGATGGCGACGGAGTTGCGGACCCCCTCGGCGACCATGTGGGTCTCGCCCTGGATCGCGGCGATGCTCTTGCCCGCCGCCAGGTCGAGGCCGGTGCGGCGGTTGCGCGACAGGCCGCCGGTGCAGGTCAGCACCAGGTCGCCCAGGCCGGCGAGGCCGGCGAAGGTGCGCGGCTCGCCGCCGTAGGCGACGCCCAGGCGGGTGATCTCGTGCAGGCCGCGGGTGATCAGCGCCGCCAGGGTGTTGTGGCCGAGGCCCAGCCCGGAGAGCACGCCGGCGGCGATGGCGATGACGTTCTTGGTCGTGCCGCCCAGCTCGACGCCGACCACGTCCTGGCGACGAGTAGAGGCGGAAGGCCGGGGTGGAAAAGCACTCGCGCACCTCGGTGGCGAAGGCGTGGTCCGTCGGAGGCGATCACCGCGGCGGTGGGAGCGTTGCGGGCCAGCTCGGCGGCGAAGGTCGGGCCGGAGAGCACGGCGAAGCGGACCTCCCGGCCCACGGCGGCCCCCTCTTCGGCGGCGACCTGGCTCATGCGGGCCAGGGTCTCGGTCTCGATCCCCTTGGTGGCGGAGATGAGCGAGACCGGCCCGTCGGGAGGCAAGGCCTGGAGATACTGCCGGAGGATCTCCCGGAAGCCGTGGGACGGCGGCGCGAGCAGGACGAAGTCGCTGCCGGCCAGGTCCGCCATGTCGGACGTGGGCCGCAGCCTCTCGGGCAGCTCGACGCCCGGCAGGTAGTCGGGGTTGGCGCGGTCGCGCGCCATGCGTCGCCGTCAGCTCTGGATCGCGGCCCCAGAGAGTCACCTGGTGTCCGCCCGCGGCGGCGAAATGGACGGCCAGCGCGGTCCCGAAGGAGCCCGCGCCGAGGACGCCGATCCGCTTGGTATCTCCGTTCATCACCCCATCCCTCCGGCCGGCTCGGCCCGGCGCTCCCCCAGCCGGGGCTCGGTCCCCTGCCGCAGGCGTTGAAGGTTCCGGGTGTGCTTGGCGAGGATGATCAATGAGATCGTTCCCGAGGAGAGCAGCAGCCAGGGGCCGCCGAAGCCGGTCCAGCCCAGCCGGTGGACGAGCATGGAAAAAAACGGGAAGGAGACCGCGGCCGCCATGGAGCCCAGGGAGACGTAGCGCTTCCAGGCGACGGCGGAGACGAAGACCAGGAGGGCCAGGACCATGGCGGCCGGCGCCAGCGCCCCCAGGGCGCCGGCCGAGGTCGCCACTCCCTTGCCGCCGCGAAAGCCGAAGAAGAGCGGGAAGACGTGCCCGAGCACCACGGCCACCGCCGCTCCCCCCACCACCGCCGGGGAGAAGTCGAGCGCCCGCGGCACGGCCACGGCGGTGATCCCCTTGGCGAGGTCGAGCAGCAGCACCGCCGCGCCCGCCTTCTTGCCGGCGGCGCGCATGGCGTTGGTGGCTCCCGCGTTGCCGCTGCCCACGGTGCGCACGTCCAGGCCGAGGACCAGCTTGACGACCAGGACGCTGAAGGGGATCGAGCCGAGGAGATAGGCGCCCGACCACCACCGCGATGCCGGAGGCGGTCATTCGGCGTCCCCCATCGGGAAGGTCTCGACCGCGCTGTAGCGCGCCCCCTTGGGCGACAGCTTGCTCTCGAAGAGCACGCCGTGTCGGCCACGAACGGCGGTCCGATGGTGCCGGTCAGGGCGTTCTTGAATTTGTCGATGGCGTCGCGCCGCCAGGGATCGGGGCAGCGGGCCAGGGTGACGTGCGGATGGTAGGCGCGCTCCTCCGGCTCGAAGCCGAGGGCTTCCACCGCCGCGCGGTGGCGTCCGCCTGGAGAGTCAGCAATTCCTCCGGGGCTTCGAGGCCGACCCAGGCCACGCGCGCCGGCCGGCGCGGCGGGAAGGTGCCGCCGTCCGCGAGCCGCAGCTCCAGAGGCGGGCAGCGGGCGAAGGCCTCGCGCAGCTTCGCCGACCAGGGCGGGGACCTCCGCCTCGGCGGTCTCGCCCAGGAACAGCAGGGTCAGGTGGACGTTCTCCGGGTCGACCCAGCGGGCGCGGGGCAGACGGTCGCGGACGCCGTCGACGCGGCGCGCGCACCTCGCGGCGGACGGGCTCCGGCAGCTCGAGGGCGACGAACAGCCTCATGGCGCAGTCTCCTCCGCCATGGCCGCCATGGCCGCCACGGCCAGCAGCCGCCGCCGGAGCATCTCCAGGGCGGCCTGGGCCGAGAAGCGCCGTATCCGGTCGCGGTCGCCCGGGAAGCGGAACCTGCGGTGCTCCACCTCGCCGTCCCGCGGGCCGGCTACGGCGATGTGGACGGTGCCCACCGGCTTGGCCTCGCTGCCGCCGCCCGGGCCGGCGACGCCGGTGATGCCGACGCCGTAGTCGCTGGCGAAGGCGCGGCGCGCGCCCTCGGCCATGGCGCGCGCCACCGGCTCGGAGACGGCGCCGTGCTCCGCGATCAGCTCCGCGGGCACGCCGACCAGTTGCGTCTTCAGCTCGTTGCTGTAGGTGACGGCGCCGCCCAGGAAGTAGTCGCTGCTGCCGGGCACGCGGGTGATCCGCTCGCGCGAGCAGGCCGCCGGTGCAGGACTCGGCGGCGGTCAGGGTGGCGCCGGCGGCGCGGAGCAGCTCGCCCACCACGCTCTCCAGGGTGTCCTCCTCGCGGGTGGCGAAGACGGCGTCGCCGACCAGCTCGCGCAGGCGGGCGGTCATGGCCGCCGAGCCGCTCCCGACGCTCGGGCTCCGCGCCGGCCGCCGTGGCCTGCAGCCGGATCTCGCCGCGGCTGGCGAGGATGGTGATCGCACTCGCGGCCGAACTCGCCGTAGGCCGGGGCGATCCGCTCCTCGACCACGGACTCGGGCAGGCCGGCGACCTTGAGCACGGCCGTCTCGCGGCCCACGCCGCCGGAGCGCTCGGCGAGCCAGGGCTCCAGGTGCGGACGCGATCATGCCGTCCAGCTCGGCGGGGACGCCGGGGAACAGGAACAGGGTCGCGGCCTTCGCTCTCGAGGCGCATGCCCCGGCGCGGTGCCGCGGCGGTTGGCGATCAGCTCCGCGCCCGTCGATCACCATGGCCTGCCGGCGGTTGACCTCGGGCATCGCGCATCCCGAAGCGACTGGAAGCGCCGCTCGAGGCCGGCGAGGACCTCTTCGTCGAGAGAGGCCGCGGCCGAGCGCCTCGGCCACGGCCTCGCGGGTGACGTCGTCGGCGGTCGGACCGAGGCCGCCGGTGACCAGGACCAGGTCGGCGGCGGCGAGCAGGCCGTGCAGCTCGGCGGCGATCTCCGCCACCGAGTCGCCCACCACGGCCTTGCGCCGCAGCTCGACGCCGTAGCGGTCGAGGATGGCGGTGAGGCGGAGGGAGTTGGTGTCCAGCCGGTCGGTGCCCAGCAGCTCCGAGCCGACGGCGAGGATGGCGGCCTTCATGGCCGGGGATGATATCGCTTACGCGACCCGCTCCGCGATCAGCGGCGGCGCCGCGCCTTCGTCCGCCACCGTGTAACAGGCGGCGAACAGACGGGCCAGCCGGTCGTCCTCGCGGCGCAGGTAGACCCGCGCCAGCTCCTGGCCGGCCGCGACCGGATCGCCCAGGCGGGCTTTCGTTTCCAGGGCGACGCCGAAGTCGATGGCGTCGCCGGGCCGGGCCCGCCCGCCGCCGGCCTCCACCAGCAGCAGGCCGAGCTGGCGGACGTCCACGGCGGCGAGCCGTCCGGAGCGGTCCGCGAGCAGCGGCTTCTCCACCGGCGCCAGGGGCGTCTCGGGGCGGCGCAGCCAGGCGGGACGGGCTCCGGAAAGCTCCGCCCAGCAGCTCGAAGCGCTCGCGGGCTTTGCCGGAGGCGATGGCCTCTTCCATCTCCTGCCGGGTCACGGGCCGGCCCACCAGCCGCGTCACTTCCTCGGCCAGGGCATACGTGACCTCCATCAGGTCCGCCGGCCCGTTGCCTTCCAGGGCGTCGAGCGCCTCGCGCACCTCGGCGGCGTTGCCCGCCCAGCGTCCCATGCGGCTGGCTCATGTCGGTGATCAGGCAGGCGGCGGGCATGCCGAGGGCGCGGCAGGTCTCCACCAGACCCCGGGCCAGCTCGCGCGACCGTTCAAGCTCCGGCAGGAAGGCGCCGTTGCCCGTCTTGACGTCGAAGACCACGCCGGCCGCGCCCACGGCGAGCTTCTTGGAAAGGATGCTGGCGGTGATCAGGGGGATGGAATCGACCGTGGCGGTGGCGTCGCGCAGCCCGTAGAGGCGGCGGTCGGCGGGGGCGATGTCGCCGGAGGCGCCGCCGATCGCCATGCCGCAACGGGCGAGCAGGTCGAGGCAGGCGGCCCGTCCCAGCTCCAGGCTGGCGATGCCCGGGATGCTCTCCAGCTTGTCGATGGTGCCGCCGGTGTGGCCGAGGCCGCGGCCGGCGAGCATGGCCACCGGCAGGCCGAGGCTGGCGAGCAGGGGCGCGATGACCAGGGAGACCGTGTCGCCGACGCCGCCGGTGGAGTGCTTGTCGCAGAGGCGCGGGACCTCCGCGCCCAGATCCCAGCGCTCGCCGGACTCCAGCATGGCGAGGGTGAGCGCCCGGGTCTCCTCCCCGTCCAGGCCGCGGATGGCGGCGGCCATCAGGAAGGCGCCGAGCTGGCCGTCGGCCCAGGAGCCGTCCGCGGCGCCCATGGCCACGGCGCGGATCTCCTCTTCCGAGAGCCGCATCCCGGCGCGCTTCCGCTCCAGGATGCGGTATGGGAGGAGGGCCATGGCGGCAGGAACGATCAGCCGGGGAACTGGATGCCCGGGGGCAAGCCGCCCGCGGGGCTGCCGGCGCGGGAAGGATCGAGGGCGCTCACCTTCTGCTGGGCCTCGCTGCCGTAGGGGGACTGCGGGAACTCGTCGAGGATGCGCTGGTAGGTCTGCGCCGCTTCCTGCTTGCGGTTGAGCTGCTCCAGGGTGGCTCCCAGCTCGAAGAGGATCACGTCCTGGGGCAGGGTCTGGTCGTTCCCGTCCAGCATCCGCCGCAGCTCGTCGGCCACCTTCTCGGCCTTGCCCTGCTTGCGGTCCAGGTTGATCAGGTTGAGGCGCGCCTCGCCGGCGAGGAGGTGGTCGCCGTGGTCGTCCACGAACTCCTGCCAGGCCTTCCGGGCCTCGTCGAGGCGGCCTTCGTCGGCGGCGATCTGCGCGAGGTAGAGGCCGGCCACGTCGGCGGCGGCGGTGGAACCGTAGTCGGCGCGGACCTTCTCCAGAAGCTGCTTGGCCCGGGCGCGGCGCGCGGCCTCGTTGGCGAAGCTGGGCTCGTCGGGGTCGTTCGGCCTGGCGCCGGTGGCGCTGACCGGCGCCAGGTAGACCCTGGTCGCCTGGGCCAGGGCCCCGTTGGCGTCCTGAAGGCGGCTGTTGCGCCAGAAGTAGAAGGCGACGCCGAGCGCTACCAGCAGGAGGACCGCGCCGATGGCGTAGGCGATGGTCCGGACGTGGGACTCGGCGTACTCGACGCTCCGGCCGACGGCGGCGGCGAACTCGTCGCGCTTGATCTCTTTGCGGGTCAGACGTTGATTCATCGAAAAAACTCCCTCAACCTGTTCAGGGATAACGGCGATCGGACCGCTCACACCGGGGGAGCCGCGGAAGCTGCTCGGAGTGAGCGCGTAGCAAGCGCTTTAGGCTACCACAGTCGGCATCGTGCCTTCAGAGCGGTCCCGCAGCGCGCGCTCGATGCAGCTCCGCAACCGCGCCGCCAGCGCCTCGACCTGCGGCGGGGCGTGCATGGACAGGTGGTTGCCCGGGACCATGTGGACCTCCGCGCCGCCGCGGGCGAGACCGGCCCAGACGGCGTCGGCCTCGTGGGGCGCCGGGTTGTCGCCGGCCTTGAGGTAGGCCAGCTCCGTTTCGAAGGGCTGCGGGGCGTAGACGCGCAGCGCCCGCCGGTTCGCCCCCACGACGCGCACGAGCCGGTTGAGCTCCAGCGTGCCGGTGGACGGCGCGAGGGTCCCCAGCTCGCGGCCGGTCCTGAGGATGAGCTCCACGCGCTCCTCGGGCGGGAGCTCGGCGAGCTGGTCCCGCGTGACGGGAGGCTTGCCGCCGGCGGTGTAGTTGAGCAGCACGAACTCGGCTTCGGCCTCGACGTCCTGTTCCCGCGGCTCGAACCAGGCCGGATCGGGGGCGTCGAGCAGGCCGAGGAACGTCACCTCCCGGCCGTGGGAGCGGAGATCGCGCGCCATTTCGAAGGCGAGCAGCCCGCCCAGGGAGCTGCCGGCCAGCAGGTAGGGCCCCCGCGGCTGGAACCGCAGCAGCGCGTCCACGTAGACGGCGGCCATCTCCTCGACGGTCTCCAGCGGCGCCTCGTCCGTGGCGAAGCCCACGGCCTGGAAGCCGTAGACCGGCTGCTCCGGTCCCAGGGCGGCCACCAGGTGGCGGTACAGGAGAAGCTCGCCGGAGAGCGGATGGATCAGGAACAGCGGCGGCTTGTCGCCTCCGGGCTGCAGGCCGACCAGGACGGAGCGGATGGGCGTCCAGTCCTCCTCCTCCGCCACGGCGACGTCGTAGCCGAGGCCGGCCGCGAGCGCGCGGGCGCCGTCGCCCAGCGAGCTCACGCTGTAGCGCTCCCGCCAGCGCTCCGCCACCTGGGCCTCGACCCCCTTGTGCTCGTGGAACTTGACGTCGCCCAGCATGCGCGACTCGGCGTGCACGCCGTCGGTCATGCGCTCCGACTTCGCCTTGTACGGCTCGGCCATGTCCGGGTGGTAGTCGAGGCCCAGGAACTCGCAGATCCCCCGCAGCGTCGCCTCGGGCTCGCGCAGCAGGTCCTCGAAGCGCACCCAGTGCTGGCGGCTGGCGGGGACCTCGCGCAGGAACTCCACGATGTTCTCGTGGCTGGCCTGCCAGATCAGCTCGGCGAGCTGGCGCCGCGAGAAGCCGTGCTCCTGGCGGAAGAAGATCTGGTCGAGCTTGGCCTCCTCGAAGGAATGGATCATCCCCAGCGGGTGGCGGATCAGGTGGATGTACTTCGGCTCCTCGAAGCCCTCCTCCGCCCGCCGCAGGATCGACGGATCGAGCGCGTAGGACGGGGTCTTGTCCACCAGGACGCGGTCGCCCAGCCACTCCTGGAGCAGGCCGTAGAACTCGAGCGTCGTCAGATCCTCGTGCTCCGCCACCAGTTCTTCGGCCTCCTCGGCGCTACAGCCGCGGATCTCCATGACGGCGCGGACCACGCCTTCGAGCCAGAAGGCGTCGCGGCCGGTGAAGGCGGCTTTGCGTTCCTTGAGCGTGTCGAACGACAGCAGCTCCAGCTCCGGCGGCGAGAACAGCCGCGGATGGCCGCCGAGCATGACGCGCAGCAGCGTCGTGCCCGAGCGCGGCGGCGACAGCACGAACACCGCCGGCGGGTTCTTGCGCACCTCGCCGCTCAGCGCGGGCAGCGGCTGGACCAGGCTCCGGAAGCGCGCCAGATCGGCTTCGCCGACCGGCGCCTCCCGGTCCTCCACCTTCCTGCCGCCCACCGCTTCGGGCCCGAACAGCCGGGCCACCGCCTCCGTGTGCTGCTCGATCAGGTAGGCGGACATCTCGGCGATGGTGGGCGCGTCGAAGATCACCACCACGTGGACGATCTCGCGCAGCTCCTCCTGGAGGCGGTTGACGAGCACCGCGCCGGTGATGGAGCTGCCGCCCAGCTCGAAGAAGTTGTCGACCACGCCGACCCGCGGGACCTTGAGGACCTCCTGCCAGAGCCCGGCCAGGAAGCGTTCCAAGGCGGTCGCCGGCGCCACGTAGGAGCTCTCCAGGCCCGCCCGCGACGCCTCCGGCGCGGGCAGCGCCCGCCGATCGATCTTGCCGTTGGCGGTCAGCGGCATCTTCTCCAGGACCACGAGAGCCGACGGCAGCATGTAGTCGGGCAGGCCGCCGGCCAGCGACTCGCGCAGCTCGGTCAGGGTGGGCGCGGCGCCTTCCGGCACCACGTACGCGACCAGCCGCTTCTCTCCCCTGCCGGCGGCGTCCTCCCGCGCCAGCACCACCGCCTCGCGCACCGCCGGGTGGGCGGCCAGCGCCGCCTCGATCTCGCCCAGCTCGATGCGGAAGCCGCGGATCTTCACCTGGTGGTCGATGCGGCCCAGGTACTCCAGGTCGCCGTCGGCCAGGCAGCGCGCCAGGTCGCCGGTGCGGTAGAGACGCGCGCCCGGCTCGCCGTACGGATTCGGGCACGAAGCGCTCCGCCGTCAGCTCCGGCCGGCCGAGGTAGCCGAGCGCCAGGCCCGCGCCGCCGACGTAGATCTCGCCCGGCACGCCGACCGGCAGCGGCTCGAACATCTCGTCGAGGACGTAGATCGCCGAGGTCCGGGATCGGCCCGCCGATCACGCTGCCGCGCCGCTCACGTCCTCGCGCCCGATCGGACGATACGTGACGTGCACCGTGGTCTCGGTGATGCCGTACATGTTGATCAGCCGCGGCTGCTCGTCGCCGTGCCGCTCGAACCAGGGCGCCAGGCTCGCCAGCTCCAGCGCCTCGCCGCCGAAGATCACGTAGCGCAGGGCCAGCTCGGCCGGCCTGGCGGCGTCGGCCCAGATGAGCTGGCGGAACGCCGACGGCGTCTGGTTGAGCACGGTCACCCGCTCGCGGACCAGCAGCTCGTGGAACGCCTCGGGCGAGCGGCTGACCCAGTACGGCACCACCACCAGCCGGCCGCCGTAGAGCAGCGCGCCCCAGATCTCCCAGACCGAGAAGTCGAAGGCGTAGGAGTGGAACAGCGTCCAGACGTCCTCCGGGCCGAAGCCGAACCACGGCTCGGTCGCCGTGAGCAGGCGCGTCACGTTGCCGTGGCGTGACCACCACGCCCTTGGGCTTGCCCGTCGAGCCCGAGGTGTAGATGACGTAGGCCGGATGCTCCGCGGAGACCGGAACGCGCGGGTCGGAGTCGTTGCCCTCGATCCCCGCCAGGGCTTCGCGGTCGAGGACCACCGAAACGCGGCTGTCCTCGATCATGAAGGCCAGGCGCTCGGCCGGATACTCCGGATCGAGGGGCACGTAGGCCGCGCCGGCTTTCAGCACGCCCAGGATTGCCGCCACCATCTCCAGCGAGCGCTCCAGGCGCAGGCCCACCAGATCGCCGGGCAGGATTCCGAGACCGATCAGGTGGTTCGCGATCCGGTTCGCGCGGCGGTCGAGATCGCCGTAGCTCAGCGTCTCGCCCTCGAACGTCACCGCCGCCGCCTCGGGAGAGCGCGCCGCCTGGACCGCGAAGACCTCGTGCAGGCGGAGGGAGCCCAGCGACTCCGCCGGCGTCTCCACGCCGAGCTGCCGGCGCTCCGCCTCGGCGAGGATCGGCAGCTCCGCCACCGGTTGGTCGGGATCGGCCACGACGCCGGCCAGCAGGTTCTCGAAGTGCCGCGACATCCGCGCCATGGTGGCCTGGTCGAACAGGTCGGTGTTGTACTTCCAGACGCCGCCGATCCCCTGCGACGACTGCTGCAGGTTGAGCACGATGTCGAACTTGGCCGTCTGGCCGCTGGCCTCGACCGGGCTCAAGGCCAGGCCGGGCAGTTGCAGACCCTCGGACGCCGTGTTCTGGAGCTGGAAGACCACCTGGAACAGGGGCGAGCGCGAGAGATCCCGGTCCAGCCGCAGCTCCTCCACCAGCTTCTCGAACGGCAGGTCCTGGTGGCTCAGGGCCCCGAGGGCGACCTCGCGCACGCGGGTGAGCAGCGCCCGGAACGTCGGCCGGCCCGAGAGGTCGGTGCGCATCGCCAGCGTGTTGATGAAGAAGCCGATCATCGGCTCCAGCTCGACGCGGTCGCGGCCGGCGAACGTCGCGCCGACGATGACGTCGTCCTGCCGCGCGTAGCGGTGCAGCAGCGCCTGGAAGGCCGCCAGCATCGACATGTACGCCGTGGCCCCCTGCCGCTGGCCCAGGTCGAGGAACGAGCGGACGGTGTCGGGACGGAAGACGAAGCGCTCGTCCGCGCCCCTGAACCGCTGGATGGGCGGGCGCGGGCGGTCCGTGGGCAGCTCCAGGATGGCGTGGCCCTGGAGCGCCTGGCGCCAGTAGGCGAGCTGCGCCTCCAGCACCTCGCCGCTCAACCACGCGCGCTGCCAGACGGCGAAGTCCGCGTACTGCACGGCCAACTCGGGCAGCGGCGAGGGCTCGCCGGTGACGAAGGCGGTGTACAGCGCGCCGAGCTCGCGGATCAGCACGCCGACCGACCAGCCGTCGGCGGCGATGTGGTGCAGCGTCAGCAGGCCGACGTGCTCGGCGTCTCCCGAGCGCAGGAGCGTGGCCCGGATCACCGGTCCGGCGGCGAGGTCGAACAGGCCCCGCCGCTCCTCCGCGGTCAGGCGGCGGATGGCGCTCTCCCGCGCCTCGGCCGGCAGCGCCCGCAGGTCGACGACCGGCACCTGGAGACGGGGCTCGTCGATCACCTGGACGGGCACGCCGCCGCGGACGGCGAAGCGGGTGCGCAGCGACTCGTGCCGCCGCGTGATCTCGCGCAGGGTCCGGCGGAAGGCGTCCACGTCCAGGCGGCCGTGCAGGCGGACGGCCACCGGCATGTTGTAGGCCGGCGAGTCCGGCTGGAGCTGGGCGAGGAACCAGAGCCGCTCCTGGGCAAAGGAGAGCGGCAGATCGCCCTCGCGCGGCGCCGGCAGCAGGGGCGGCGCCTCGACGCCCTGGTCGCTGCGCACCGCCACTTCGACTTCCAGGGCGAGCCCCGCCAGGGTCGGCCGCTCGAACACCTTGCGCAGCGGCAGCTTGACGCCGAAGGTCTCCAGGATCCTGGAGACGAGCTGGGTGGCCAGCAGCGAGTGCCCGCCGAGCTGGAAGAAGTTGTCGTGCACGCCCACGCGGGGAACGGAGAGGAGCGAGGCCCACAGCCCCGCCAGCAGTTCCTCGGTGGTGGTGCGGGGCGCCACGAATTCCACATCGGCCGCCAAGGCCGCGTCGGGAGCCGGCAGGGCCTTGCGGTCCACCTTGCCGTTGGCGTTGAGCGGCAGCGCCTGGAGGGTGACGAACGCCGACGGCACCATGAACTCCGGCAGCCGTTCCTTGAGGTAGTCGCGCAGCTCGCCGGCCGTCACCTCGCCGGCGGGAACGAAGTAGGCCACGAGGCGGGCCTTCTCCCGCTGGGCCACCACCGCCGCCTGAGCCACGGCGGGATGGGCCGCCAGCACGGCCTCGATCTCGCCCAGCTCGACGCGGAAGCCGCGGATCTTCACCTGCTGGTCGATACGGCCCAGGAACTCCAGGTCGCCCGAAGCCAGCCAGCGCACCAGGTCGCCGGTGCGGTAGAGCCGCGCTCCCGGGATCCCGGAGAACGCGTCCGGCACGAACTTCTCCGCCGTCACGTCGGGACGGTCCAGGTAGCCCCGCGCCATGGTCCCGCCCAGCAGCAACTCGCCGGGCACGCCCACGGGCGCCGTCCCGCCCTGGCGGTCCACCACGCGCGCGTACCAGCCGGGCAGCAGGCGGCCGATGGGCACGTTGGTCATGGATTCCGGCACGCCGCCGGCCGGCACCCGCCAGTTGGTGGCGATGACCACCGTCTCGGTCGGACCGTAGCAGTGCAGCAGCGGCGCGTGGCCCAGCCGCGTCGAGGGCCACAGCCGCGCCGCCTCGGGCGGCATGGCCTCGCTGCCGGTCATCATCAGCCGGATGGGCAGAGCCGGCAGGTCGCGGCCCGCCGTCTCGCGCACCCAGAGCTGGAGCAGCGCCGGGGTCAGGTGGACCATGGTGACGCCGAGCTCCACGGCCCGGGCCAGCAGCGCGTGGACGTCGAGGTCGCCGTCCCACAGCGCCACCGAGCCGCCCGCGGCCAGCGGCGCCAGCATCTCCAGGACCGAGGCGTCGAAGCTCCAGGAAGCCATCTGGAGCATCCGCTCGCCGGGACCGTGGCCGTAGGCCTCCGCGGCGTTGCGGACGTAGGCGGACAACGCGCCGTGCGGCACCGCTACGCCCTTGGGCTTACCCGTCGAGCCGGAGGTGTAGATCACGTAGGCGAGGTTCTCCGGTCCCGTCCAGCTCTCGGGACGCGCGGCGCTCTCCCCTTCCGCGTCCGCGTCCGTGAGGACCACCAGGGCCCGGGCGTCTTCCAACATCCAGCGCCGCCGCTCCTCGGGATAGGTGGGATCGACCGGCACGTAGACGCCGCCCGCCTTGAGGATCGCCAGGATGCCGACGACTCCTTCCAGCGAGCGCGGCATGGCGAGGGCCACCCGTACCTCCGGTCCCACGCCCAGGCCGCGCAGCCGGCGGGCCAGCCGGTTCGCCCCCTGCTCCAGCTCGCCGTAGGTCAGGGAGCCGCCGTCGCCGATCACGGCCACTTCGTCCGGGGCGAGATCGGCCCGCTCTTCGAACAGCTCATGGAAGCCGCGGGTTTCGCGGCGCGGCGCCTCCTCCAGACGGCCCCAGGCGTTGACCTGATCGGCCTCGGCCGCGGTGGCCAGCGGCAGATCCGACAGCCGCCGCCCGGGCTCGGCCGCGGCCACGGCCAGCAGGGTCCCCAGGTGGCTCGCCATCCGCTCCACCGTGGCGTGATCGAACAGCGCCTCGCTGTACTCCAGCCCCTGCACCAGCCCGGCGGGGCTCTCGTTGAACGAGAAGGTGAGATCGAACAGGCTGACGTTGCGCTCGGACTCCAGGCGGGTGGGCCGGATGCCGGGCAGGTCCAGCGTCGCGCGCGCCCCGGCCTGCACCACCAGCATGACCTGGAAGATCGGAGTGGTGGCGAGGGTGCGCTCCGAGGCCAGCTCCAGGACCAGCTTCTCGAAGGGCAGCTCCTGGTGGAAGAAGTCCTCCAGGGTCCGCCGCCGGGTCCGCTCCAGCAGACCTTCGAACGAGAGCCCGTCCTCCAGGCTCACGCGCAGGGCCAGGGTGTTGAGGAAGAGGCCGATCAAGCCCTCCACTTCGAGCCGGTCGCGGTTGGCGACCGGCGTGCCCAGCACCACGTCGTCCTGCGACGAGTAGCGCGACAGCAGCGCCGCCGAGGCGGCGGCGAGCGTCATGAACAGCGTCGCGCCGTGGCGGCGGCCCAGCGCCTGGAGGTCGCGCAGCAGCTCCGGCGGCAGCAGGCTCAAGGTTCGGCCGCCGCGGAAGCTCTGCACCGCCGGCCGCGGCCGGTCCGTGGGCAGCTCCAGCACGGCGGGCGCCCCCGCGAGCCGCCGCCGCCAGTAGTCGAGCTCCGCCTCCAGCCGCTCGTCCCGCAGCCAGGAGCGCTGCCAGTGAGCGTAGTCGGCGTACTGGACGGGCAGCTCGGGGAGGGACGGGACCTCTCCCCGCGAGAAGGCGCTGTACAGGGTGGACAGCTCGCGCAGGAACACGCCGGTCGACCAGAGGTCGGAGACGATGTGGTGCATGGTGAGCAGGCCGGCGTGCTCGCCTTCGTCCAGGCGCACCAGCACGAAGCGCATCAGCGGCACGCGGGAGAGGTCGAACGGCCGCCGCGTCTCCTCGCGGGTCAGGCGCCGCAGCTCGGCCTCGCGGGCCGGCCGCTCCAGCCCCTGGAGGTCCGCCATGGCCATCCCCGGGGAGACCTCGTCGAGGATCGACAGCGCGGGCCGCCCTTCCATGTCGAGGAACGCCGTGCGCAGGACCTCGTGCCGCGCGAGGATGGCCGCGAGCGACCGCTCCAGCGCCGGGACGTCGAGCACGCCTTCCAGGCGGACGGCCACCGGGATGTTGTAGGTGCCGCCGGTGTCCTCGAGCTGGTGGATGAACCACAGCCGTTCCTGGGCGAACGAGAGCGGCAGATCGCCCTGGCGCGGTACCCGCACGATCGGCGGCAGGGCCTGCCCTTCGCCCGCCTGGCCTTCCGCCTGGAGGCGCGCCGCCAGCTCCGCGATCACCGGGTTCTCGAACAGGGTGCGCAGGGGCAGCTCGAAGCCGAGCAGCTCGCGCACCCGCGCCACCACCTGGGTGGCCAGCAGGGAGTGGCCGCCGAGATCGAAGAAGTTGCCGGCGCGGCCCACCGTCTCCATGCCGAGGACCTCGGCGAAGATCCCGGCCAGGATCTCCTCCACCGGCCCTACCGGCTCTTCGAAGCCCTCCTCGGACCGCGTCCGCCGCGGCTCGGGCAGCGCCTTGCGGTCCACCTTGCCGGTGGGCGTCAGCGGCAGGGCGTCGAGGGCGACGAAGTCCGCGGGGACCATGTAGGCCGGCAGCGATTCCAGCAGGAAGCCGCGCAGAGCGGCCTCGTCCAGGGCCTCGCCCGGCTGGAGCACCAGGTAGGCGGCCAGCGTCCGGGTGGCTCCCTGCCGGCGGTCCACCACCGCCACCTCGCGCACGGCGGGATGGCGGTCCAGGGCCGCCTCGATCTCCCCCAGCTCGACGCGGAAGCCGCGGATCTTCACCTGGGAGTCCACCCGGCCCACGAACTCGACGGCGCCGTCCGGCCGGTAGCGCGCCAGGTCGCCCGTGCGGTACATCCGCGCCCCCGGCTCGCCCGCGAACGGATCGGGCACGAAGCTCTCGGCCGTCAGGTGCGGCCGGCGGTGATAGCCGCGGGCCACGCACAGCCCGCCCAGGAAGATTTCGCCGGTGATCCCCACCGGGACCGGCTGTCCCGCCGCGTCGAGCAGGTAGACCCGCGCCTTGGCCGTGGGCCGGCCGATCGGCAGCGAGAGCGGCGCGCCCTCCCGCTCGCAGGTCCAGGAGGTCACCGAGATCGTCGCCTCGGTCGGGCCGTAGCGGTTGCGCAGCTCGGCGCCGGGCAGGCGCTCGTAGAAGCGGCCCGGCAGCGCGGCCGGCACCGTCTCGCCGCCGGTGATGACCACCCGCAGGCTGTCGCACTCGCCGAACCCTTCCTGCTCGAACAGGACGTAGAGCAGCGACGGCGGGAACGACGTGTAGGTAATCCGCTGCTCGCGGATGACCTCCAACAGGTAGGCGGGGTCCTGCTGACCGCCCGGCTTCGCCAGCACCGTCCGGCCGCCGACGACCAGCGGCGCGAAGATCTCCAGGATCGAGACGTCGAAGCTGATCGTCGTCTTCTGGAGGAAGGCGTCGTCCGCCAGCACGTCTCCCGTCCGGGCGTACTGGAGGCGGTTGCCGAGGGCGCGGTGGGAGACCACGACGCCCTTGGGCTGGCCGGTCGAGCCCGAGGTGTAGATGACGTAGGCCGCGTTCCCGGGCTGGACCGGGACGTTCAGGTTCCGCGACTCCTTGCCGGCGGCGGCCTCTTCGCTCCGCAGCCGCTCCTCCGTCAGCAGCAGCTCGATCCCGGCGTCCTCGATCATGTAGCTGAGGCGCTCGGCCGGCAGCGAGGGGTCGAGAGGCACGTAGGCCGCGCCGGCCTTGAGGATCGCCAGCAGGCCCACCACCATCTCGAAGGAGCGCTCGGCGCCGATGCCGACCAGCTTCTCGGGCCCGGCCCCCAGGCGCCGCAGACGGCGGGCCAGGCGGTTCGCCCGCGCGTTCAGCTCGCGGTAGGTCAGAGCCTCGCCCGCGAAGACCACCGCCACGGCGTCCGGGGTCTTCTTCGCCTGGCTCTCGAAGAGCTGGTGGACGAAGCCTTCGTCCGGGTAGTCGGCCGGCGGGACGTTCCAATCCACCAGGAGCTGCCCGCGCTCGGCAGCGGTCAGCAGCGGCAGCTCGGAGACGCGGCGGGACGGATCGGCCGTCAGCGCTTCCAGGAAGACCTGGAAATGGCCGGCCCAGCGCGCGATCGTCGCCGCCTCGAACAGGGCCGTGCCGTAGACCCACTGGCCGGAGATCGTCGCGCCGACAACCGTGGCCGACAGCGAGAGGTCGAACTTCGAGACCTCGGCCTGGTTCTCGACGGGCGTCATCGCGAGCCCATGCGTCTCGGACTGCTGCCGCGGCGCGTTCTGGACCGCCAGCACCGCCTGGATCAGCGGCGAATAGCTCAGGTTGCGCTCGGGGGCGAGCTCCTGGACGATCTTCTCGAACGGCACGTCCTGGTGGGCGTAGGCCTCCAGGGCCGTGGCGCGCGTCCGCTCGAGGAGCGCGGTGAATTCCGGCGCGCCCGGCAGGGAGGAGCGCAGCACCAGGGTGTTGACGAAGAAGCCGATGAGGTCTTCGGTCTCCCGCCGGTCGCGGCCCGCCACCGGCGAGCCGACGGCGAAGTCCTCCTGGCCGGAGTAGCGGGCGAGCAGGGCCTGGAAGGCCGCCAGCAGGACCATGAAGACGGTGGCGCCCCGCTCGCGCGCCAGGGCGCCCAGGGCGTCGGAGAGCGGCTCGGGGAAGGTGAACGGCACCGTCGAGCCGCGGTAGCTCTGCGCCGCCGGACGCGGCCGGTCGCCCGGCAGTTGCAGGATCGGCAGCCCGGACAGGCGCTCGCGCCACCAGGCGAGCTGCGACTCCAGCTCCTCGCCGCGCCAGCCAACCCCGCTGCCAGCGCGCGAAGTCCGCGTACTGCACCGGCAGGGCCGGCAGCGGCGACGGCTGGTCGCCCGCGAAGGCCGCGTAGAGAGTCATCAGCTCGCGGATCAGCACGCCGACCGACCAGCCGTCCGAAACGATGTGGTGCATGGTCAGCAGCACGATCCGCTCGGCCTCGCCGGTGCGCAGCAGGCGTGACGCGCAGCAGCGGGCCCGTGGCGAGATCGAAGGGGCGGCGGCTCTCCTCCGCGGCGCGGTGGCGCGCCTCGGCCTCGCGCCGCTCGGCCGGCAGCGCCCGCAGATCGACCTCCGCCGCCAACGCCGCCAGCAGCTCGGGATCGTCTCCGATCACCTGGACCGGCCGGCCGCCGCGCGCGGCGAAGCGGGTGCGCAGCGACTCGTGCCGTCGCGCGATCTCCTCCAGGGCGCGGCGGAAGACGCCGACGTCCAGATCTCCACCCAGGCGCACCGCGGCCGGGATGTTGTAGGCCGGCGAGCCCGGCTCGAGCTGGTCGAGGAACCACAGCCGCTCCTGGGCGAAGGAGAGCGGCAGATCGCCCTCCCGGCCCACCGGCTCGATCGGCGGCGCCTTCACGCCCCGCACCGTGGCGTCGATCTCCAGCGCCATGTTCGCCAGCGTGGACCGCTCGAAGACCTTGCGCAACGGCAGCTCGACGCCGAATGTCTCGCGGATCCGCGAGACGAGCTGGGTGGCGAGCAGGGAGTGGCCGCCGAGCTGGAAGAAGTCGTCGCGGCCGCCCACGCGGCGCACGGAGAGCAGGCGCGCCCAGACCTCCGCCAGCAGCTCCTCGGTCGGCGTGCGGGGCGCCTCGAGCTCCTCGCCCCCTTCGATCGCCACCCCCTTCATCGCCGTCAGCGTCTTGCGGTCCACCTTGCCGTTCGGGGTCAGGGGCATGGCCGGCAGGGCGACGTAGGCCGCGGGCACCATGTACGCCGGCAGCCGCTGCTCCAGGTGCGCGCGCAACTGGCGCGACGAGGGCGGCCGCCTCGCCGGCGGGCACGAGGTAGGCCACCAGCCGCTGGCCGCTGGCGGCGTCGCCCTCGACCACCACCACCGCCTGCGAGACCTCGGGATGGCCTACGAGCACCGCCTCGATCTCCCCCAGCTCGATACGGAAGCCGCGGATCTTGACCTGGAAGTCGGCGCGGCCGATGAACTCCAGCGCGCCGTCGGCGCGCCGGCGCACCAGGTCGCCGGTGCGGTACATGCGCGCTCCGGGCTCGGCCGCGAACGGGTCGGGCAGGAAGCGCTCCGCCGTCGAGCCCGGCTGGCCGAGGTAGCCGCGGGCTACGCCCGTGCCGCCGATGTACAGCTCCCCGGGCACGCCCAGTCGGGACCAGATTGAAGGCGCGGTCGAGCAGGTAGATCTGGGTGTTGGCGAAGGCGTCGCCGAGGGGCACCGGCCCGGCCGCGCGTCCGACCTGCGTGCAGGTCGACCAGACCGTGGTCTCGGTGGGGCCGTAGAAGGTCCACAGCTCCACTCCCCGCTCCAGGATCTGCTCGGTCACGTCGCGCGGCACGGCCTCGGCGCCGATCCAGCCGCGCAGCCCGGGCGTCCCCGCCAGCCCGCCGCCATCAGCAGCCGCCAGGTCGTGGGCGTGGCCTGCAGAACCGTCGTCCCGGACGACGCCAGCAGATCCGCCAGCATGGCCCCGTCGCCCACCGCCTCGGCGGGAGCGATGACCATGCGGCCGCCGGTGACCAGCGGCAGCCACACCTCGGGCACCGCCATGTCGAACGACAGCGTGGTGATGGCCAGCAGCGTGTCGCGCTCGGAGAAGCCGGGGCGCCGGGCCATCGATTCGAGGAAGTTCACCAGCGCCCCGTGCGGCACCTGCACTCCCTTGGGCCGGCCGGTCGAGCCGGAGGTGTAGATGATGTAGGCCAGCCGCTCGGCCGTCCCTGGCAACGGATCCGGGTTCTCCGGCGAGGCCGCCGCCAGCTCGGCGGGTTCCCGGTCCAGCAGGACGGCCGGATGCCCCTCCACCAGATCCGCCACGCGGGACTCGGTCAGCACCACCCTGGCCCGGGCGTCGTCCAGCACGTAGGCCAGACGCTCGCGGGGATGCCGGGGCTCCAGCGGCACGTAGGTGCCGCCGGACTTGGCCACGGCGAGCATGGCGACCAGCAGGTCGGCCGAGCGCTCCAGGCAGAAACCGACCCGGTCCTCGGCGCCGACGCCCAGACGCCGCAGGTGGTGGGCCAGGCGGTTGGCCCGTTGGTTCAGCTCGCGGTAGGTCAGAGGCTGTCCGGCGAAGACCGCGGCCACGGCGCCCGGCGTGCGCTCCGCCCAGGTCTCGAAGAGCTGGTGCGCGCCCAGATGCGCGGAGAACGGCGTCGCCGTGGCGTTGCCCTTGGCCACCTGCTCCAGTTCCGCCGGGTTGAGCAGGGGTAGCCCGGAGAGCGGCCGGCCGGGCGCCTCCACGATCCTTTCGAGCAGGGTCCGCAGGTGCACCGCCAGGCGGGTGGCCGTGGAGGGGTCGAAGAGGTCGCGGTGGAACTCCAGAGCGCCGCTGAAGCCGGCCGCCGACTCCTGCATCCAGAGCGACAGGTCGAACTTGGCCACCGCGTCCTCGCCCCCTCCCTGAGGCGGCGGCGAGGCGGCGAGCCCCGGCAGGTCGAGCGTCGCTTCCCGCACGTTCTGGAGCGCCAGCAGCGCCTGGAACAGGGGCGCGCGGCTGAGGTCGCGCTGCGGGTTGATCTCCTCCACCACCTTCTCGAACGGCAGGTCCTGGTGCGCGTAGGCGTCGAGCGTCACCGCGCGGATCCGGGCGAGCAGCTCGAGGAAGCTGGGGCCGCCGGCCAGATCGGTGCGCAGCACCAGGGTGTTGACGAAGAAGCCGATCAGCGGCTCGATCTCGGCGCGGTTGCGGTTGGCGATGGGCGAGCCGACCAGACGTCCTCCTGCCCGGAGTAGCGGCTCAGCAGGGTCGAGAAGCCGGCCAGCAGGATCATGAAGGGAGTGACGCCTTCGGCCCTCGCCCAGGCCCGCCAGCTCCTGGATGAGCCCGGCCGGCAGGAGGAACCGCTCGACCCCGCCGCGATGCCCCTGGACGGGCGGCCGCGGCCGGTCGGTCGGCATCTCCAGCGTGGCGGCGCCCGCCAGGGTCCGCTTCCAGAACGCGATCTGCTCCTCCAGCACGGCCCCTTGCAGCCAGCCCCGCTGCCAGACGGCGAAGTCGGCGTACTGGATCGGCAGCTCGGGCAGCGGCGAAGGATCTCCCTGCAGGAAGGCCCGGTACAGGGCCCCGAGCTCGCGCGCCAGCACCGTCATGGACCAGCCGTCGGAGACGATGTGATGCATGGTCAGCAGGAAGACCAGCTCCTCCGCGCCGTCGTCCGCCACCGTCCGCAGCACCAGGGGCCGCAGCAGCGGCCCGGCGGCGAGATCGAACGGCCGCCGCAGCTCCTCGGCGACGAGGGTGCGCAGGTGGGACTCCCGCCGTCCGGCCGGCAGCGTCCGCAGGTCGACGACCAGCACGTCCAGACGGGGCGACTCCTCGATCACCTGGACGGGAACGCCGTCCTTGAAGGCGAAACGGGTGCGCAACGACTCGTGCCGGCGCACGATCTCCAGGAGGCTCCGGCGGTACACCCCGAGATCCAGGTCGCCGCGCAGGCGGATCACGTTCGGCAGCAGGTAGGCCGGGGAGCCCGGCTGGAGCCGGTCGAGGAACCAGAGCCGTTCCTGCGCGAAGGAGAGGGGCAGGTCCCCATCCCGGGGAACCGGCCGGATCGGCGGCGCTTCCAGGCCCCGGTCCGCCCGCATCGCCGCGTCGATCTCCGCGGCCAGGGCCGCCAGGGCCGGGCGCTCGAAGACCCGGCGCAGCGGCAGCTCGACGCCGAAGCTCTCCCGGATGCGCGACACGAGCTGGGTGGCCAGCAGCGAGTGGCCGCCGAGCTGGAAGAAGTGGTCCTGGGCGCCGACGCGGCCGACCGGCAACAGGCCGGCCCAGATCTCGGCCAGCAGCTCCTCGGTGAGCGTCCGGGGCGCCACGAAGTCCGCTTCGGCGGCGGCCAGGGCGTCGGGGGCCGGCAGGGCCTTGCGGTCCACCTTGCCGTTCGGAGTCAGCGGCAGCGCCTCCATGGTCACGAAGGCGGACGGCACCATGTACGGCGGCAGCAGCGACTCGGCATGGCCGCGCAGCTCGCGGGCCGGCGGCGCCGCCTCGCCGGCGGGCACCACGTAGGCCACGAGACGGTCGCCGCGCGCCGCCGACCACAGCCTGGGCCACCCCGGGGCAGGCCGCGAGCACGGCCTCGATCTCGCCCAGCTCGATGCGGAAGCCGCGGATCTTGACCTGGTGGTCGGTGCGGCCGAGGAACTCCAGGGCGCCGTCGGCCCGCCGCCGGACCAGGTCGCCGGTGCGGTACAGCCGCGCTCCCGGCGCGGCCGCGAACGGATCGGGAACGAAGCGCTCGGCGGTCAGCGCCGGCCGGCCCAGGTAGCCGCGGGCCACGCCGTCGCCGCCGATGAACAGCTCCCCGGGCACGCCGACCGGTACGGGCTGGCCGCCGCGGTCCAGCAGGTGGATCTGGGTGTTGGCGAGCGGGCCCCCGAGCGGCACCGCGCCTTCGCCGCCGCGGACCCGGCCCGCCGTGGACCAGATCGTCGTCTCCGTCGGGCCGTAGACGTTCCAGAGGGCGCCGACCTTGCCGAGCAGCCGCTCGGCCAGGTCGCGCGGCAGGGCCTCGCCGCCGCAGAGGGCCCGCAGCCCGGGATCGCCCTCCCAGCCGGACTCCAGCAGCAGCCGCCAGGTGGCTGGCGTGGCCTGCATCACCGTGGCCCCGGAATCCTTCAGCAACGCCGCCAGGGCCCTGCCGTCCGCGACCGTCTCGGAGGGAGCGACCACCACCCGGCCACCGCTGACCAGCGGCAGGAACAGCTCCAGGCCCGCGATGTCGAACGACAGAGTGGTGACCGCCACGATAACGTCGTCCGCCGTGAAACCGGGCTCCCGCCGCATGGAGGCGAGGAAGTTGACCAGCGCCCGGTGCGGGACCTGGACCCCCTTGGGCTGGCCGGTCGAACCGGAGGTATAGATCACGTACGCCAGCGCTTCCGGAGCCGGCACGGCCGGGAGCCCGCCCGCGGCCTCGGAAGCCTCCTCGCGGCCGGCGACGCTCTCGCGGGTGAGCACTGTTCCGGCCCCGGCGTCGCGCAGCACGAAGTCCAGCCGTTCCCGCGGGTGCTCCGGATCCACGGGCACGTACGCGCCGCCGGCCTTGAGCACGCCCAGCACGGCGACGACCATCTCCAGGGAGCGCTCGACGCGGATCCCGACCCGGTCCTCGGGCCCCACGCCCAGACCGGCGAGATGGCCCGCCAGCCGGTCGGCGGCGGCGTTCAGCTCGCCGTAGGTGAGGCTCCGGTCTCCGAAGCGCACGGCCTCGCGGCCGGGCGTCCTCGCCGCCTGCTCCGCGATCAGCTCGGGCACGCAATTTCCGGGATACGAGGCCGCCGTATCGTTCCACTCCAGGAGCTGCTCTCGCTCCGCGGCGGTCAGCAGCGGCTGGTCGGGAAGCGGCCGGTCCGGGCGCTTCACCACCCCTGCCAGCAGCGTCTGGAGATGGCCCAGCATCCTGGAGACGGTCGCCGGCTCGAAGAGGTCGACGTTGTACTCCAGGCCGCCGGAAAGCCCTTGCGCCGTCTCCACCACCGCCAGGGTGAGGTCGAACTTGGCCGCCGTGGCGGCGCCCTCCTCGGCCTCGACCGGCGCCAGGGTCACTCCCGGCATCTCCAGGGCCGCGCCCGGAGCGTTCTGCAGCACGAACATCACCTGGAAGAGCGGCGAGTGCGAGAGGTTCCGCTCGGGCTCCAGCTCCTCGACGATCTTCTCGAACGGCAGGTCCTGGCGCGCGAAGGCCTCCAGGGTGACCTCCCGCGTCCGGGCCAGTGCCGTCCGGAAGTCCGGAGAGCCCGAGAGATCGACCCGCAGGACGAGGCTGTTGAGGAACAGGCCGATCAGCCCTTCCGTCTCCAGCCGGTTGCGGCCGGCCACCGGGGTGCCGACGATCACGTCGTCGCGCCCGGTGTAGCGCTGGAGCAGCGCCTGGAAGAGAGCGAGCAGGCCCATGAACAGCGTCGCACCCTCCTCGCGGCAGAGCGCGTGCAGGGCTTCGCCGAGATCCGCCGGCGGCTTCCACGGCTGGTGGCGCCCGACGAGGCGCTGCACGGCCGGGCGGGGACGGTCCGTAGGCAGCTCCAGCAACGGAGGCGCGCCATGGAGGTTGCGCCGCCAGTGCTCCAACTGGCGTTCCAGCGTCTCGCCCGCGAGCCAGCCGCGCTGCCAGCGCGCGAAGTCGGCGTACTGGACCGGCAGCTCCGGCAGCGGCGACGGCTGACCGGCCGCGAAGGCGCCGTACAGGGCCGCGATCTCGCGGACCAGGATGCCCATGGACCAGCCGTCCGAGACGATGTGATGCAGGGTCAGGAGCAGGACGACCTCGTCCTCCCCCGCCGCCAGCAGCGTCACGCGCAGCAGCGGCCCCGCCACCAGATCGAACGGCCGCCAGGCCTCCTCGGCGGCGAGTTGGCGCGCGGCCGCGTTCCGTGTCGCGGCCGGAAGGGCCCGCAGGTCCACGACAGGCATATCCAGAGGGAACGCCTCGTCGATCACCTGGATCGGCCGGCCGCCGCGGACGGCGAAGCGGGTGCGCAGCGATTCGTGCCGGCGCGCGATCCCGCGGAAGGTCCGGCGGAGGGCGCCGACGTCCACCCCGCCCCGCAGGCGGACGGCGCTGGCCATGTTGTAGGCCGGAGAGCCCGGCTGGAGCTGGTCGAGGAACCAGAACCGCTCCTGGGCGAAGGAGAGCGGCAGATCGCCGTCCCTGGGAACCGGCCGCAGGGGCGGGGCCTCCAGTCCCTGGTCCGCCCGCGCCGCCGCCTCGATCTCCAGGGCCAGGCCGGCCAGCGTCGGGCGCTCGAAGAGCCGGCGCAGCGGCAGCTCCACCCCGAAGCTCTCCCGGATCCGCGACATGAGCTGGGTCGCCAGGAGAGAGTGGCCGCCGAGTTGGAAGAAGTCGTCGTGCGCGCCCACGCGACCGGCCGACAGCAGACCGGCCCACAGCTCCGCCAGCAGCTCCTCGGTGGCGGTGCGGGGCGCCACGAAATCCGTACCCCGCTCCGCGGCCTCCGGCGACGGCAGGGCCTTGCGGTCCACCTTGCCGTTGGCGTTGAGCGGCAGCGCCTGGAGAGCGACGAACGCCGACGGCACCATGAACTCCGGCAGGCGCTCCGCGAGGTGATCGCGCAGCTCGCCGGCCGTCACCTCTCCAGCCGGGACGAAGTAAGCGACGAGCCGCGCCTTCTCCCGCTGGGCCACGACTACGGCCTGGGCCACGGCGGGATGGGACGCCAGCACGGCCTCGATCTCGCCCAGCTCGACGCGGTAGCCGCGGATCTTCACCTGCTGATCGATGCGGCCCAGGAACTCCAGGTCGCCCGAGGCCAGCCAGCGCACCAGGTCGCCGGTGCGGTAGAGCCGCGCTCCCGGAACTCTGGAGAACGCGTCCGGCACGAATTTCTCCGCCGTCACGTCGGGACGGTCCAGGTAGCCGCGCGCCATGGTCCCGCCGATCAGCAGCTCGCCGGGCACGCCCACGGGGACCGTCTCGCCGTGACGGTCCACCACGCGCGCGTGCCAGCCGGGCAGCAGACGGCCGATCGGCACGTTGGTCATCGACTCAGGTACGCCGCCGGCCGGCACCCGCCAGTTCGTGGCGATGACCACCGTCTCGGTCGGGCCGTAGCAGTGCAGCAGCGGAGCGTGGCCCAACGGCGTCGCCGGCCACAGCCTCGCCACCTCGGGCGACATCGCCTCGCTGCCGGTCATCATCAGCCGGATGGGCAGCTCCGGCAGGCCGTTGCCCGCCACCTCGCGCGTCCAGAGCTGCAACAGCGCCGGCGTCAGGTGGACCATGGTGACGCCGAGCTCCACGGCCCGGGCCAGCAGCGCGTGGACGTCGAGGTCGCCGTCCCACAGCGCCACCGAGCCGCCGGAGGCCAGCGGCGCCAGCAATTCGAGCACCGAGGCGTCGAAGCTCCACGAGGCCATCTGGAGCATCCGCTCGCCGGGACCGTGGCCGTAGGCCTCGGCGGCGTTGCGGACGTACGCCGCCACCGCGCCGTGCGAAACCGCCACGCCCTTGGGCCTGCCCGTCGAGCCGGAGGTATAGATCACATAGGCGAGGTTTTCCGGTCCCGTCCAGCTCTCGGGGCGCGCGGCGCTCTCGCCGTCCGTATCCACCTCGGTGAGCGTCACCCAGGCCTGGGCGTCCTCCAGCATCCACCGCCGCCGCTCCTCGGGATAGGTGGGATCGACCGGCACGTAGACGCCGCCGGCCTTCAGGATGCCCAGGATGCCGACGACGCCCTCCAGCGAGCGCGGCATGGAGAGGGCCACCCTCACCTCGGGTCCCACGCCCAGCCCGCGCAGCCGGTGAGCCAGCCGGTTCGCCCGTACCTCCAACTCGCCGTAGGTGAGGGATCCGCCGTCGCCGATCACCGCCACGGCCTCCGGAGCGCGGTCGGCGTGCTCCTCGAACAGCTCGTGGAGGCAGCGGATCTCGCGGGCCGGCTTTTCCTCGATGCGGCTCCAGGCATTGACCTGAGCGGACTCCGCCGCGGTGAGCAGCGGCAGCTCCGAGAGCCGCCGCCCCGGATCGGCCGCGGCGCCGGCCAGCAGCACGCCCAGGTGGCTCGCCATCCGCTCCGCCGTGGCGTGATCGAACAGCTCCAGCCGGTAATCCACCATGCCGCCCAGCCCGGCGGGGATCTCCCGGAACGAGAGGATGAGGTCGAACAGCGTCGAGTCGCGCTCGAACTCCATCGGCGCGACCTCGATGCCGGGCAGGTCGAGGGGCGGTCTCCCGCTGTCCGTCAGCAGCAGCATGACCTGGAACAGCGGCGACACGCTCAGGTCGCGGCGGGGGTTCACCTCCTCCACCACGCGCTCGAAAGGCACGTCCTGATGCGCGAAGGCCGCCAGGGCCGTCCGCCGCACCCGGCCCAGCAGCTCGCGGAAGCCCGCGGGGCCGGCGAGGTCGGTGCGGAAGACCAGCGTGTTGACGAAGAAGCCGATCAGCGGCTCGGTCTGGGCGCGGTTGCGGTTGGCCACCGGCGAGCCGATCGAGAGGTCCTCCTGGCCGGAGTACCGGGAGAGCAGGGCCGCCAGGCCCGCGAGCAGGACCATGAACGGCGTGGCCCCTTCGGCGCGGCCGAGGTCGAAGAGGGGACGGGCCGCGTCGGCCGGCACGAAGAGCGGCGCCCTGCCGCCGCGGTAGGTCGGCATCGGCGGCCGGGGCCGGTCGGTGGGAAGCTCCAGCACGGGAGCGCCCGCGAGGGTCTCCTTCCAGTAGGAGAGGTCCGCCGCCAGCTTCTCGTCCCCCAGCCAGCGCCGCTGCCACAGCGCGTAGTCCGGATACTGGATCGGCAGCTCGGGCAGCGGCGAGGGCCGGCCCTGCGAGAACGCGCCGTAGAGGGCGGTCACCTCGTGGACGAGCACCCCCATCGACCAGCCGTCGCTCACGATGTGGTGCATGACGAAGACGATGACGTGCTCTTCCTCGCCCAGGCGCAGCAGGGCGGTCCTCAGCAGCGGCGCCTTCGTGAAGTCGAAGGGCTGGCGCACCAACTCGGCCGCCAGCGACCGGGCCTGCTCTTTCTTCCCCTCCTGGGACCGCAGATCGAGGATCGGCAGTCGGTAGCCGGACCAGGGCGCAACGGTCTGCACCGGCCTGCCTCCGGCCGGCGAGAAGGAGGTGCGCAGCGAGGCATGACGGCGGACCACCTCGCCGAGGCTCGCTTCCAGAGCCGTCACATCGAGCGCACCGGACAAGCGGATCGCGCCGGAGATGTGGTAGACCGGATTGCCCGGCTCCATCTGATCGAAGAACCAGAGCCGCTCCTGCGCGAAGGAGAGCGGCAGCGGCTCGCCCTCGCGCCATCCGCCCGTCTCGATCGACACAAGGTCCCGCTCGTCTTCGATCTCGTAGCCCAGCCGCGCGGCCAGCTCGCGGGTGCCATCGCCCAGCGAGCTCAAGCGGTAGCGTTCCCGCCAGCGCTCGGCCACGCCCGCCTCGACCCCCTTGTACTGATGGAACTTCACGTCCCCGAGCATGCGCGACTCGGCGTGCACGCCGTCGGTCATGCGCTCCGACTTCGCCTTGTACGGCTCGGCCATGTCCGGGTGGTAGTCCAGACCCAGGGAGTCGCAGATCCCGCGCAGCGTCGCCTCGGGCTCGCGCAGCAGGTCCTCGAAGCGCACCCAGATCTGCCGCTCCGCCGGCACCTCGCGCAGGAACTCCACGATGTTCTCGTGGCTGGCCCGCCAGATCAGCTCCGCGAGCTGGCGCCGCGTGAAGGGGTGCTCCCTGCGGAAGAAGAGCTGATCGAGCTTGGCCTCCTCGAAGGAATGGATCATCCCCAGCGGATGGCGGATCAGGTGGATATAGAAAGGTTTTTCGAAACCTTCCTCGGCGCGCCGCAGGATCGACGGATCGAGCGCGTAGGACGGCGTCTTGTCGACCAGGATGCGGTCCCCCAGCCACTCCTGAAGGAGACCGTAGAACTCGAGCGTCGCCAAGTCGTCGTGCTCCGCCACCAGGGCCTCGGCCTCGTCGGCATCGCAGCCGCGGATCTCCATGACGGCGCGGATCACGCCTTCGAGCCAGAAGGCGTCGCGGCCGGTGAAGGCGGCTTTCCGCTCATGGAGCGTGTCGAAGGAGAGCAGCTCCAACTCTGGCGGCGAGAAGAGCCGGGGATGGCCGCCGAGCATCACGCGCATCAGCGTCGTGCCCGAGCGCGGCGGCGACAGCACGAACACCGCCGACCGGTTCTTTCGGATGTTTCCGCTCAGGGCGGGCAGCGGCTGCACCAGGCTCCGGAAATGGGCGAGCTCGGCTTCACCGACCGGCGCCGCTTCCTTCTCCATCTCCCGGCCACCGAGCGTCTCGCGACCGAACAGTCTGGCGACGGCCGCCGGATGCTGCTCGATCAGGTAGGCGGCCATCTCGGCGACCGTCGGTGCGTCGAAGATCACCACCACCTGAACGATCTCGCCCAACTCCTCCTGGAGGCGGTTGATGAGCACCGCGCCCGAGATGGAGCTGCCGCCCAGCGCGAAGAAATCGTCGTGGACTCCGACCTCCGAGACCTTCAGGATCTCCTGCCAGAGGCCGGCCAGGAAGCGCTCCAGATTGGTCTCCGGCACCACGTAGGCGCTCTCCAGGCCCGACCGCGACGCTTCCGGCGCGGGCAGCGCCCGCCGGTCCACCTTGCCGTTGGACGTCAGCGGCATCTTCTCCAGGACCACGAGAGCCGACGGCAGCATGTAGTCGGGCAGGCTGCCGGCGAGGGTTTCGCGGAGGTCGTTCAACGCGGGGGCAGGGCCGTCGGGCACCACGTAGGCCACCAGCCGCCGCTCCTTGCCATCTTCCCGCGCCAGCACGACCGCCTCGCGCACGGCCGGGTGGGCGGCCAGCGCCGATTCGATCTCGCCCAGCTCGATGCGGAAGCCGCGGATCTTCACCTGGTGGTCGATGCGGCCCAGGTACTCCATATCCCCGTCGGCCAGGAAGCGGGCCAGGTCGCCGCTGCGGTAGAGACGCGAGCCCGGCTCGCCGAAGGGATTGGGCACGAACCGCTCCGCCGTCAGCTCCGGCCGGCCCAGGTAGCCCTGCGCCAGGCCCGCGCCGCCGACGTGGATCTCCCCCGGCACGCCCACCGGCAGCGGCTCGAACGCCTCGTCCAGGACGTAGATCCCGAGGTCCGGGATCGCCCGGCCGATCACGCTGCCGCCCACGTCCTGGCGCCCGATCGGGCGATACGTGACGTGCACCGTGGTCTCGGTGATGCCGTACATGTTGACCAGCCGCGGCTTCTCGTCGCCGTGCCGCGCGAACCAGGGCGCCAGGCTCGCCAGCTCCAGCGCCTCGCCGCCGAAGATCACGTAGCGCAGGGACAGCTCGGCCGGCCTGGCGGCGTCGGCCCAGATGAGCTGGCGGAACGCCGACGGCGTCTGGTTCAGCACGGTCACGCGCTCGCGGACCAGCAACTCGTGGAAGGCCTCCGGCGAGCGGCTGACTTCCCAGGGCACCACCACCAGCCGGCCGCCATAGAGCAGCGCGCCCCAGATCTCCCAGACCGAGAAGTCGAAGGCGTAGGAGTGGAAGAGAGTCCAGATGTCCTCGGGGCCGAAGCCAAACCACGGAGCGGTCGCCGTGAACAGCCGCGTGACGTTGCCGTGCCGCACCACCACACCCTTGGGCCGGCCCGTCGAGCCCGAGGTGTAGATCACGTAGGCGGGATGCCCGGGCGAGACCACGATCTGCGGATCGGTATCGTTTTCCGCGATACTCAACGGTTCGGAGAGGACCACCGAGACGCCGCTGTCCTCGATCATGAAGTCCAGGCGCTCGGCCGGATACGTGGGATCGAGGGGCACGTAGGCCGCGCCGGCTTTCAGCACGCCCAGGATTGCCGCCACCATCTCCAGCGAGCGCTCCAGGCGCAGGCCCACCAGATCGCCGGGCAGGATTCCGAGACCGATCAGGTGGTTCGCGATCCGGTTCGCGCGGCGGTCGAGATCGCCGTAGCTCAGCGTCTCGCCCTCGAACGTCACCGCCGCCGCCTCGGGAGAGCGCGCCGCCTGGACCGCGAAGACCTCGTGCAGGCGGAGGGAGCCCAGCGACTCCGCCGGCGTTTCCACGGCTAGTTGCCGGCGCTCCGCTTCTGAAAGAACCGGCACCTCCATCACCGGCAGGTCCGGATCGGCCACGGCGGCGGCGAGCAGGTTCTCGAAGTGCCGCGACATGCGCGAAAGCGTCGAGCCGTCGAACAGGTCGGTGTTGTATTTCCAGACGCCGCCGAGACCCAGAGGGGTCTCCACCAGGTTGAGCACGATGTCGAACTTGGCCGTCTGGCCGCTGGATTCGATCGGCCGCAACGTCAGGCCCGGGAGCTTCAGACCGCCCTCGGCCCCCATGGCGTTCTGGAGCTGGAAGACCACCTGGAAAACCGGCGACCGCGAAAGGTCGCGCTCGGGCTGCAGCTCCTCCACCAGCTTTTCGAACGGTAGGTCCTGGTGACTCAAGGCTCCGATGGCCGTCTCCCGCACCCGGACGAGCGCCTCCCGGAACGTCGGCCAGCCCGAAAAGTCGGCGCGCATCGCCAGGGTGTTGACGAAGAAGCCGATCAGCGGCTCCAACTCGCGGCGGTTGCGCCCGGCGAGAGTGGCGCCGACGATGACGTCGTCCTGGCGGGCGTAGCGGTGCAGCAGCGCCTGGAACCCGGCCATCAGCGCCATGTAGGGCGTCATGCCCTGACTCTGACCCAGGTCGAGATAGGAGCGGCTCACCTCCAGGCCGATGGCGAGAGGCTCGTCGGCGCCGTGGAACCGCTGCACCGCCGGGCGCGGGCGGTCGGTAGGGAGCTGCAGGACCGAGTGGCCCGCGAGCGTCTGGCGCCAGTAAGCGAGCTGCTGCTCCAGCACCTCGCCGGTCAGCCATTCGCGCTGCCAGATCGCGAAGTCGGCGTACTGGATGGGAAGCTCGGGCAGAGGCGAGGCCTCGCCGGCCAGGAAGGCCCCGTACAGCTCCGCGATCTCGCGGATGAGGACCCCCATGGACCAGCCGTCCGAGACGATGTGATGCATCGTCAGCAGCGCGACGTGCTCCTCCTCGCCGGAACGGAGCAGCGTCGCCCGGATCAGCGGTCCCCGGGCGAGATCGAAGGGCAGCCGCCGCTCTTCCGCGGTGAGCCGGAGCACGGCCTCCTCGCGCTCATCCGCGGGCAGCTCCCGCAGATCGATCAACGGCGGGTCCAGCGCCAGCTCCGCCGCGATCTTCTGCACCGGGCCTCCCCCCTGCACGGTGAAGGTCGTGCGCAGGGACTCGTGGCGGCGGGCGATCTCCCGCAGGCTGCGGCGGAAGGCGTCGAGGTCGAGCCGCCCCTGGAGACGGACGGCGCTCGGCATGTGGTAGGCGGGCGAGTCCGGCTGGAGCTGCTGGAGGAACCAGAGCCGCTCCTGGGCGAAGGAGAGGGGTAGCGGCTCGCCGGGCTCGCGAGGCACGGGCCGCAGGGAATTCCACCGGCTCTCCTCCCCCACGTCCACGGCGACGGCTTCGGTCCCGAAGGACCGCTCGACCGCCTCCGGATAGCGTTCGCGGAGCTGCACCGCCAGGCGGGCGATCGTCGGCGCGTTGAACACGATCACCACCGGGACGGTTTCGCCCAGCCTCTCTTGGAGCGCGTTGACCACCAGGGCCGCGGAGATCGAGCTGCCGCCGGACTCGAAGAAGTCGTCGTCGAGCCCGACCTGCTCGACCTGCAGGGCCTCGCGCCAGAGCTCCACCAGGGTCGCTTCAAGCGGCGTGCGCGGCTCGACCACTACGTCCGCCCTCGCCGCCCCCGGTTCCGGAAGGGCCCGGCGGTCGATTTTGCCGCTGGTCGTCAGCGGCAGGCCGCCTTTGATCGGCACGAACGCCGAAGGCACCATGTGCTCGGGCAGGGTCTGGGAGAGGAAGCCGCGCCAGTCCACGGCGTCGAAGCCGTTCGTCTCGCTGGGGACCAGGTAGGCCACCAGACGGCGGTCCGCCGGCGAGCCCTGCGCACCCTCGCGGGCCAGCACCACCGCCTCGCGAATCGCCGGATGGCGCAGCAGCGCCGCCTCGATCTCCCCCGGCTCGATGCGGAAGCCGCGCACCTTGACCTGCTGGTCGATCCGCCCCATGAATTCCAGGGTCCCGTCGGCCAGGAAGCGGCCGAGATCCCCTGAGCGGTAAAGGCGGGCTCCGGAAGTCCCGGAGAACGGATCGGGAACGAAGCGCTCCGCCGTCAGGTCCGGGCGCCCCAGATAACCCCGTGCGACTCCCAGACCGCCGATGCACAGCTCGCCAGGCACGCCGGTGGGAGCGAGAGCCAGGCCCGGACCCGCCACGTGGACCGCGGCGCCGGGGATCGGCGTGCCGAGCGTCAGCCGGCCGCTGCCGGGCCTGTAGGCACCGGCGGTCGCGCAGACCGTCGCCTCCGTGGGGCCGTACGCGTTGACGAACAACCGGCCGTTCGCCCAGCGCTCCGCCACTTCCGCCGGGCAGGCCTCTCCCGCCACCACCAGGGTGCGCAGCGCCGGGAAGTCCTGCGTCGGAAGGGTCGCGGCCACGGACGGGGGCAGCGTCGCTTTGCTGATCTTCCAATCGCGCAGCAGCTCGACCATCTCGGCGCCCGGCAGTAGGGCGCTCTTCGGCGGCAGGCAGAGCGTGGCCCCGGCGCGCACGGCCACGGCGATCTCGGCCATGGAGGCGTCGAAGGCCAGCGAGGCGAACTGGAGCACCCGGCTCTCCCCGGTCACCCCGAACAGCCGCGCCTGGGCCGCCGACAGGTTGCCCAGACCCCGGTGCGGCACCAGCACCCCCTTGGGCCGGCCCGTCGAGCCGGAGGTATAGATGACGTAGGCGAGGTTCTCCGCCGTGACGGCGCTCGCCGGTTCCTCCTGGCTCTGGATGGCGAGATCCCACCAGAAATCGGTGGTCTCGGGGCAGATCGCCTCGACGCCGGCGGGAAGCCGGTCCAGCAGATGCGGCTGGGTCAGCAGGAAGGGGATCCCCGAGTCCTCGATCACCCACTGGATCCGCTCCAGCGGGTATTCGGGATCCAGAGGCACGTAGGCGCCGCCGGCCTTGAGGATGGCGAAGAGCGCCTTCACCATCTCGGGCGAGCGCTCCATGAAGATCCCCACCCGCACCTCCGGCCCCACGCCCCGGGTCTGGAGCCAGTGCGCGAGCTGGTTCGCCTGGACGTTCAGCTCTCCGTAGGCCAGCTCCCCGACCTCATGGAGGAGAGCGGCGCGCTCGGGGTGGAGCCCGGCCTGCCGCTCCAGCAACTGGTGCAGGAGGATCTCCTCCGGCTCGCTCGCGGCGGGAGAGCTCCACGCCAGGAGCTGCCGGCGCTCCTCCGGGCTCACCAGGGTCTGGGCGTTAAGGTCGAGGTCAGGACTGGCGACCAGCACCCCGAGAAGGGCCTCGAAGTGGCCCGCCATGCGGTCGATCGTGGCGGCGTCGAAGAGGTCGCTGCTGAACGTCCAGAACAGCGCCAGGCCGCCGGCCGCCTCCTGGGCGACCAGGGCGATGTCCGACTTGGCCGCGGTGTCCTCGAAGGGGATCAGAGACAGCGCGATCCCCGGCAGATCCAGCCCCTGCCGGGGGGTGTTCTGCAGCGTGAAGGAGACCTGGAACAGCGGCGCGTGGCTGAGGTCGCGCTTGCCCGCCATCTCCTCGACCAGCTTCTCGAAGGGGATGTCCTGATGGGCGTAGGCGCCGAGCGCCGCCTCGCGCGTCCGTGCCAGCAGCGCGCGGAAGCCGGGCCGGCCCGAGAATTCGCCCCGCAGCACCAGGGTGTTGAGGAAGAAGCCGATCAGCCGCTCGGTCTCCAGCCGGCTCCGTCCCGCCACCGGCGAGCCCACCGCCAGGTCGTCCTGCCGGGAGTAGACCCGCAGCAGGGCCTGGAAGGCCGCCAGCAGTCCCATGAACAGCGTCGAGCCTTCCCGGTCGCACAGCTCCCGCAGGTCCTGGAGCAGGCCGTCCGGCAGGAAGCTGTGGCACATCGCTCCCCGGAAGCTCTGGGTGGCCGGCCGCAGCCGGTCCGTGGGCAACTCCAGCAGCGGCGGCAGGCCGGAGAGCTGGCGGCGCCAGTAGCCGAGTTGCTCTTCCAGGGTCTCGCCGCTCAGCCAGGCCCGCTGCCAGGCGGCGAAGTCGGCGTACTGGATGGGGAGATCCGGCAGCGACGGGGCCGCTCCCGACACCAAGGCCCTGTACAGCTCGCCGATCTCATGGACGAGCACTCCCATCGACCAGCCGTCCGAAACGATGTGATGCAGGGTCAGGAGGACGACGTGCTCCTCCTCTCCCGACCGCAGGAGCTTGGCGCGGATCAGCGGACCGAGCCCTAAGTCGAAGGGGCGGCTCCTCTCCTCCAGCGCCAGGGCCATCACGGCGTCCTGGCGCAAGGCCGCGGGCAGTCCCGTCAGGTCGACGATGGGCGCCGGCAGAGCCAGATCGGGAGCGATGACCTGAACGGTCCGGCCGTTGCGGACGGCGAAGGTCGTCCGCAGCGACTCGTGGCGTCCGACCACCTCCCGCAGGCTGCGCAGGAAGGCGCCGACGTCCAGACGGCCGCGCAGACGGACCGAGGTGGGGATGTTGTAGACCGCGGAGCCTGGCTGGAACTGGTCCATGAACCAGAGCCGTTCCTGCGCGAACGAGAGGGGCAGGTCTCCCCGGCGGTCCACCCTGGGGATCGGCGACGCCGCTCCCCCGTCGCCGCGCAGGGCGGCCTGGACGTGCTGGGCCAGCGCGGCGACCGTCGGGCTCTCGAAGATCTGGCGCAGGGCCAGGTCGGCACGCAGCAGGCTCCGGACCCTGGCCGCCACCTGGGTGGCCAGCAGCGAGTGGCCCCCCAGGGCGAAGAAGTCGCCGTTGCGGCTCACCTTTTCGAGGCCGAGGACGTCCGCGAAGATCCCGGCCAGGATCTCCTCCACCGGCCCCATCGGCTCCTCGAATTCGGCCTCGGTCCGCGCCCGCCGGGGCTCCGGCAGCGCCTTGCGGTCCACCTTGCCGGTGGGCGTCAGCGGCAGCTCGTCGAGCGCGACGAAGTCCGCGGGCACCATGTAGGCCGGCAGCGACTCCAGCAGGAAGCCGCGCAGGCCGGCCTCGTCCAGGGTATCCGCGGGCTGGAGCACGACGTAGGCGGCCAGGCTCCGGGTCGCACCTTCTTCACGGTCAACGACCGCCACCTCGCGGACGGCGGGATGCCGCGCCAGGGCCGCCTCGATCTCCCCCAGCTCGACGCGGAAGCCGCGGATCTTCACCTGGTGATCGACGCGGCCCACGAACTCGATGGCGCCGTCGGGCCGGTAGCGCGCCAGGTCGCCCGTGCGGTAGAGCCGCGCCCCCGGCTCGTCCGCGAACGGATCGGGGACGAAGCTCTCCGCCGTCAGGTGGGGACGCCGGAGATAGCCGCGCGCTACGCACAGCCCGCCCAGGAAGATCTCGCCCGCGATCCCGACCGGCACCGGCTGCATGGCGGCGTCCAGCAGGTAGACCCGCGCCTTGGCCGTGGGCCGGCCGATCGGCAGCGAGAGCGGAGCGCCGTCCCGCTCGCAGAGCCACGAGGTCACCGAGATCGTGGCCTCCGTCGGGCCGTAGCGGTTGAGCAGGCTGGCGCCCGGGAGGTGACGGTAGAACTGCCCCGGCAGGACCGCGGGCACCGTCTCGCCGCCGGTGATGACCACCCGCAGGCTGTCGCACCGGTCGAAACCTTCCTGCTCGAACAGCGCGTAGAGCAGGGAGGGAGGGAAGGAGGTGTAGGTGATCCGCTGGTCCCGGATCAGCTCCACCAGGTAGGCCGGATCCTGCTGGCCGCCGGGCTTCGCCAGCACCGTCCGGCCGCCGATCAACAGCGGGGCGAAGACCTCCAGGATCGAGACGTCGAAGCTGATCGTTGTCTTCTGCAGGAAGGCGTCGTCCGCCAGCACGTCGCCCGCCCGGGCGTATTGCAGCCGGTTGCCCAGGGCGCGGTGGGAGACCACCACGCCCTTGGGCTGGCCGGTCGAGCCCGAGGTGTAGATGACGTAGGCCGGGTTCTCGGGCTGGACGGGAACGTTCAGGTTCCCGGAGCTCTCGCCGTCGGCTTCGTCGCTCTTCAGCAGCAGCTCGATCCCGGCGTCCTCGATCATGTAGCTCAGCCGTTCCGCCGGCAGCGCGGGATCGAGAGGCACGTAGGCCGCGCCGGCCTTGAGGATCGCCAGCAGCCCCACCACCATCTCGAAGGAGCGCTCGGCGCTGACGCCGACCAGCGTCTCGGGACCGGCGCCGCGGCGCCGCAGGCGGTGGGCCAGACGGTTCGCCCGCGCGTTCAGCTCGCGGTAGGTCAGGGTCTCGCCTTCGAACACCACCGCCACGGCGTCCGGGGTCTTCTCCACCTGCTCCTCGAAGAGCTGGTGGACGAAGCCTTCGTCCGGGTAGTCCGCCGGCGGGACGTTCCAATCCACCAGGAGCTGCTCGCGCTCGGCGGCGGTCAACAGCGGCAGCTCGGAGACCAGGCGGCCGGGATCGGCGGCCAGCCCCTCCAGAAAGACCTCCAGATGCCCGGCCCAGCGCGCGATCGTCGCCGCCTCGAACAGCGCCGTGCCGTAGACCCACTGGCCGAAGATCTGCGGACCGGATTCGAAGACGGTCAGCGAGATGTCGAACTTGGAGGTCGTGGCCCCGTCCGCCATGGGCGTGAGCGCCAGCCCCGGCAGCTCCAGCGCCTCCGCCGGAGCGTTCTGGAACGCGAGCATCACCTGGAACAGCGGCGAGTGGCTGAGGTTGCGCTCGGGCGCGACCTCCTGGACCATACGCTCGAACGGCACGTCCTGGTGCTCATAGGCGCCCAGGGCGGCCGTGCGGACCCGCTCCAGGACCTCCAGGAAGCCGGGCTCGCCGGCGAGGTCCGCGCGCAGCACGATCGTGTTGACGAAGAACCCGATGAGCGGCTCCAGCTCCCGGCGGTTGCGGCCGGCCAGGGGGGAGCCCACCGCGAAGTCCTCCTGCCCGGAGTAGCGGGAAAGGAGGGCCTCGAAGGCCGCCAGGAAGGTCATGAACAGGGTCGTCCCCCGTTCGCGGCTCAAGGCGCGCAAGGTCTCGGAGAGCCCGGCCGGCAGCAGGAACGGGTGGACCGCGCCGCGATAGCTCTGGAGGCTCGGGCGCGGCCGGTCCGCCGGGAGCTGCAGCACCGGCACGCCGGCGAGCCGCTCCCGCCACCAGGCGATCTGCGCTTCCAGGGCCTCGCCGGAGATCCAGCTCCGCTGCCAGCGCGAGAAGTCCACGTACTGCACAGGCGGCTCGGGCAGGGGCGAGGGGCGGCCTTCGGCGGCGGCGGTATAGAGAGCGGCGATCTCGCGGACCATCACCCCCATGGACCAGCCGTCGCTCACGATGTGGTGCGCCACGAAAACGGCCGCGTGCTCCTCCGGCTCCAGGCGCAGGAGGATGGCCCGCAGTAGCGGTCCGCTTTCGAGATCGAAGGGCCGGCGCGTCAGATGGCCGGCCTGGGAGCGGACCTCCGCCTCCCTCTTCCCGGGCGGCAGGCCGCTCAGGTCGGCGACCGGCAGGGGCACAGGGTTCCAGGGGGCGACGATCTGGACCGGTCTGCCCTCGGCGGCCGCGAAGGTGGTCCGCAGCGCGGCATGGCGGCGGACGACCTCGTCGAGGCTGGCTTCGAGGGCCGGCGCGTCGAGCCGGCCGGAGAGGCGGAAGGCCCCGGAGACGTGGTAGACCGGGCTGCCGGGCTCCATCTGCTCGAAGAACCAGAGCCGCTCCTGCGCGAAGGAGAGCGGCAGGGGCTCGCCCTCGCGCCAGCCGCCCGCCTCGATGGAGACCGCCTCCGAGCCCTCCGGCGACCGGTCGGCCGGTCCCGTGGCGCCGAAGGCCCTTTCCACCGCGGCCGGGTAGCGGTCGATCAGGCGGGCGGCCAGCCCCGCCAGCGTCGGAGCCTCGAAGATCGCCACCACCGGCACGACCTCGCCCAGCTCCTCCTGCAAGCGGTTGACGAGCACCGCGCCGTTGATCGAGTTGCCGCCCAGCTCGAAGAAGTTGTCGCACAGGCCGATCCGTGGGACCTCCAGGATCTCGCGCCATACCTCCACCAGGAAGCGCTCGAGGTCCGTCGCCGGCTCCTCGTAGGAGGTCTCGGGAGCCGACCGCGCCGCGTCCGGATCGGCCAGGGCTTTGCGGTCCACCTTGCCGCTGGACGTCAACGGCAACGCCGGTAGGGTGAGGAAGGCGGACGGCACCATGTACTCCGGCAGGCGCGCCGCGAGCCAGTCCCGCAGCTCTTGGGCAGACGGTGCCGCCTCCCCGGCGGGCACGACGTAGGCCGCGAGGCCCTGGCGGCTCCGGTCGGCCACGACCGCCGTCTGGGCCACACCGGCATGGGCGGCGAGAGCCGTCTCGATCTCCCCCAGCTCGATGCGGAAGCCGCGGATCTTGACCTGCTGGTCGATGCGCCCCAGGAACTCCAGGGTGCCATCCGCCAGGAAGCGGCCGCGGTCCCCCGAACGGTAGAGGCGATCACCGGGGCTCGCGGAGAACGGATCGGGCACGAAGCGCTCCGCCGTCAGGTCCGGCCGTCCCAGGTATCCACGGGCGACTCCGACGCCGCCGATGCACAGCTCGCCGGGCACGCCGGCGGGAGAGAGGCCCAGGTCCTGACCCGTCACGTGGACCGACACGCCGGGGATGGGGCGGCCGAGCGTCAGCCGTCCGCTGCCGGGCGTGTAGGCTCCACCGGTCGCGCAGACCGTCGCCTCGGTGGGACCGTAGGCGTTGACGAACAGCCGGTCCCGCGACCACCGCTCCGCCACCTCTACCGGGCAAGCCTCGCCCGCCACCACCAGCGTGTGTAGGGCCGGGAAGTCCTGGGTCGGCAGCGTGGCCGCCACCGACGGCGGCAGCGTCGCCTTGGTGATCCCCCAGCCGCGCAGCAGCTCGACCATCTCGGCTCCCGGCAGCAGGGAACCACGCGGCGGGAGGCAGAGCGTGGCCCCGGCCCGCACGGCCAGGGCGATCTCAGCCATGGAGGCGTCGAAGGCGAGCGAGGCGAACTGGAGTACCCGGCTCTCCCCCGTCACCTCGAACAGCCACGCCTGCGCCGCCGAGAGGTTGCCCAATCCCCGGTGCGGCACCAGCACTCCCTTGGGCCGCCCCGTCGAACCGGAGGTGTAGATCACGTAGGCGAGGTTCTCCGCCGTGACGCCGCTCCGCGGCTCCTCCTCGCCCGCCATGGCCAGCTCCCACCAGAAATCGGTGGTGTCCGGACAGATGGCCTCGACGCCAGCGGGAAGGCGGTCCAGCAGATCCGGCTGCGTCAGCACGAACGGGATCGCCGAATCCTCCAGCATCCAGGCTATGCGCTCCAGCGGGTAGTCGGGGTCGAGCGGCACGTACGCTCCGCCGGCCTTGAGGATGGCGAAGAGCGCCTTGACCATCTCGGGCGAGCGCTCCATGAAGATCCCCACCCGGACCTCCGGCCCGACACTCCGGTTGCGGAGACAGTTGGCGAGCTGATTCGCCTGGGAATTCAGCTCGCCGTAGGTCAGCTCCCCGTCTTCATGAACGAGGAAGGGATGCTCGGGGTGGAGGCTCGCCTGGCTCTCCAGCAGCTCGTGGAGCAGCAGGCCCACCGGCTCGCCGGCCTCGGGAGCGCTCCAGGCCAGGAGCTGCTCGCGCTCGCCCGGGTTCAGGAAGATATGCTCCTGGAGATCCAGGTCCGGCGCGGCCGCCAGAGCCCCCAGCAGAGTCACGAAATGCCGCGACAGGCGCTCCACGGTCGGGCGGTCGAACAGGTCTGTGCTGTAGCTCCAGACACCCGCCAGACCGTGCGCGACCTCGCCCAGATTGAGGACGAGGTCGAACTTCGATGTCTGGTCTATGGTCTCGGCCGGGCTCAGCGTCAGGCCGGGCAGCTCCAGCTTCCCAGAAGCCTCGGCCGCAGTCTGGAGCTGGAAGTTCACCTGGAACAGCGGCGAGCGCGACAGGTCGCGCTCCGGCTGGATTTCCTCCACCAACTTCTGGAACGGGATGTCCTGGTGGGTCAAGGCGCCCAGCACCACCTGCCGCTCTCGCGCCAGCAGATCCCGGAAGCTCGGCCGGCCCGACAGGTCGGTGCGGATCGCCAGGGTGTTGACGAAGAAGCCGATCAGCCCTTCGATCTCCCGCTGGTTGCGCCCCGCCACCGGCGAACCTACGGCGAAATCCTCCTGGCCGGAGTAGCGCAGGAAGAGCGTCCGATAAGCCGCCATCAGGATCATGTAGACGGTCACCCCGCGCTCGCGCGCCAGGGTGCGCAAGGAGGCGGCGAGGGTCTCGGGCACCGCGCAGAACACCGTCGCGCCCCGGAAGCTCTGGCGGGCCGGACGCGGCCGGTCGGTGGCCAGCTCCAGGGCCGGCACGCCAGCCAGGCGCTCGCGCCACCAAGCGAGCTGGGCTTCCAGCGCGGCGCCGTCCAGCCACTGGCGCTGCCACACGGCGAAATCGGCGTACTGGACAGGCAGCTCCGGCAGCGGCGAGGGCCGGCCGGAGGTGAAGGCCACATACAGTGTCGTCAGCTCCCGCAGGAACACGTCCATTGACCAGGCGTCGGCGACGATGTGGTGGAAGGCTAGCAGCAGGACGTGCTCCCCTTTCCCCTCCCGCAGCAGGCTCAGGCGCAGCAGCGGGCCGCTCATCAGATCGAAGGGGCGGGCGGCCTCCTCGATGGACAGGCGGCGGATCTCGCCCTGCCGCTCCGCCGAGGGCAGGGCCGAGAGGTCCACCATCGGCAGGCCCGGCCGGAGATCCTCCAGGACCACCTGCGCCGGCTTGCCGGCCGGGAACACGGTGCGCAGCGCCTCGTGGCGGCGGACCACCTCGTTCAGGGAGCGATGCAGGGAGACGATGTCCAGAAGGCCACCGACCTTCACGGCGCCCGGGACGTTGTAGGTTGCCGTGCCCGGCTGGAGCCGTTCGAGGAACCAGAGGCGCTCCTGGGCGAACGACAGCGGCAGATCCCCCTCGCGCGGGGACGGCCGGAGAGGCGGCCGCTCGCCTTCGCCGGCGGCGCGCACCGCCTCGATCCGCGACGCCAGGTCCGCCAGGGTCGCCGCCTCGAACAACGCGCTTAGGGGCAGCTCGGCCTGGAGCGTTTCGCGCACTCGCGAGAGCACCCGGGTCGCCAGCAGCGAGTGGCCGCCGAGGTCGAAGAAGCCGTCGTCGCGGCTCACCCGCTCGACTCCCAGGACCTCGCTCCAGATGCCCGCCAGCAGCTCCTCGACGGCGGTCCGCGGCGCCTCGAACTCCGCCTCCACGGGCCCGGCCGGATCGGGCAGCGCCCGCCGGTCCACCTTGCCGTGCGCCGTCAGCGGGATGGCCGGGATCTCCACCAGCGCGGCGGGCACCATGTAGTCCGGCAGGCGCTCCTTCAGATAGGCGCGCAGGTCCGCCGCCGAGAAGGCCTCGCGCGGCACCACGTAGGCCACCAGACGGCGGTCGCCGCCGTCCTCCCGGGTCATGACCACGGCCTCCCGCACGGCCGGATGCGAAGCGAGCACCGCTTCGATCTCTCCCAGCTCGATGCGGAAGCCGCGGATCTTCACCTGATGGTCGATGCGCCCCAGGTACTCCAGCTCGCCGTCCGGCAGACGGCGGGCGAGGTCACCGGAGCGGTACAGCCGCTCCCCCATCCCGCCGAACGGATCGGGCACGAACCGCTCGGCGGTCAGGTCCGGGCGGCCGAGATAGCCGCGCGCGACACCGGCGCCGCCCACCACCATCTCCCCCGGCACGCCCACTGGCAGGAGACGGAACGAGCGGTCCACCAGGTGCACCCGCAGATCCGGGATCGCCACGCCGATCGGGCTGCGGCCCGCCTCGGCCAGATCGGCCCGCGTCACTTCGCGATAGGTCACGTGGACCGTGGTCTCCGTGATGCCGTACATGTTGACCAGCACCGGACGGCGGTCGCCGTGCTTGTCGAACCAGGGTGCGAGGCTCGCCAGCTCCAGCGCCTCGCCGCCGAAGACCACCCACTTCAGCGCCAGATCCCCCGACGCGGCTTCGACGTCGGCCTGCACGAGTTGACGGAACGCCGACGGCGTCTGGTTGAGCACCGTCACCTTCTCTTTCACCAACAGCTCGCGGAACGCTTCGGGCGAGCGGCTCACCTCCCACGGCACCACCACCAGCCGGCCGCCGTAGAGCAGCGCTCCCCAGATCTCCCACACCGAGAAGTCGAAAGCGAAGGAGTGGAACAGCGTCCAGACGTCCTCCGGCCCGAAGTGGAACCAGTCGTCGGTGGCCGCCATCAGGCGCGCGACGTTGCCGTGGCGCACGACCACGCCCTTGGGCTTGCCCGTCGAGCCCGAGGTGTAGATCACGTACGCCGGGTGCTCCGCCGAGACCGGGATCCGCGGATCAGAGGCGTTCCCTTCGATGCCGGCCAGGGATTCTTCGGTGAGGACGACCGCGACCCGGCTGTCCTCGACCAGGAAGGCCAGCCGCTCGGCCGGGTACGCCGGATCGAGCGGCACGTAGGCCGCCCCGGCCTTGAGCACGCCGAGGATCGCTGCCACCATCTCCAGCGAGCGCTCCAGGCGCAGGCCTACCAGGTCGCTGGGAAGGACGCCGAGAGAGACCAGGTGATTCGCGATTTGATCGGCCCGGGCGTTGAGCTGGCCGTAGCTCCAGGTCTCCCCTTCGCAGGTCACGGCAGGCGCTTCGGGAGCCCGCGCCGCCTGCTCCTCGAACAGGCGATGCAGCGGCAGCGGGACCTCGAACCGTGTCTCCGGCCGATTCCAGACCGTGAGGAGCTGATCGCGTTCGGCGCCGCCGAGGATCTCGACTTCCCCCAGCCTCCCCTCAGGCGAGGCCATCAGCGCTTGAAGCACGTTGCTCAGGTGGCCGAGCAGACGGTCGATCGTCTCCGGCTCGAAGCGGCTGTTATCGTAGTCGGCGCGCAGCAGCAGCTCGCGGTCCGGCCCCACCACCAGCGTCAACGGATAGTTCGTCCGCTGATAGATGTCCGTGTCGAGCGTCTCCTCCCCTGTCAGTCCCTCGACCACCAGGATGCTCTCGAACAGCGGGAGCTGACGCGGCACCTCCGACCAACCGTGGACGTCCACCAGCGGGCTGTATTCGTAGCGGCGCAGCTCGATCAGATCGGCCTGCAAGGACTGTAGCCAATCGAGAGCCGTAACTTCCGGACGCACCCGCGCCCGCACTGGCAGCGTGTTGATGAAGTTGCCGAGCATCGCGTCGACGCCCGGCAGAGACGTCGGCCGGCCTGATACCGTGCTGCCGAAGACGACGTCGACCTCTCCACTGTAGCGGGAGAGCACCAGGGCCCAGGCGCCGTGCGCCAGCGTGCTCAGGGTGATCCGCTGCTTCTGGCACCAGCCTTTCAGAGCGGAGGTCTCCGCCTCCGGCAACCGCAGGAACCGGGAATCGCGTTCGGTGAGCCCCGCGTGGGCCGGCCGGTCCACCCCCAGCGGCGTCGGCGCCGTAATCCCGGCGAGTGTGCGCCGCCACCAGGCCTCCGCCTCCGCCAAGTCCTGCTTCCGCAGCCAGGCGACATAGTCGCGGAAGGGGCGCCGCTTGGGCGCGACGGGGAGAGGTGTGCCCAGAACCAGGGCATGCGCCAGCGGCGGCAGCTCCTGCAGCAGCAGGCCGATCGACCAGCCATCGAGGATCATGTGGGAATAGCTGAAGACGATCTGCCAGAGGTCGTCCTTCATTCGCAAAATGGACAGCCGGATCAGCGGGGCGGCCGCGAGAGCGAACCCCTGGGCCCGATCAGCCGCCATGTGCTCCTGGAGACCACGGCTCCTCTCCTCTTCGGAGAGGCCGCGCCAGTCGTGATGGTCGACCGGGACCTTCACCCGCCGGTGCACCACCTGGGCGGGCTCGTCCAGATCTTCCCAGACGAAGGAGGTCCGCAAGACAGGATGCCGCTCCGCCAGCACCTGCCACGCCCCCTCGAAGGCCGCGGCGTCGAACCCTTCTCCCATGCTGAAGGTGAGCTGCTCGAAGTAAACGCCGGAGCCCGGCGAGTACAGGGTATGGAACAACATCCCGTGCTGGACGGGAGACAACCGGTAGACGCTTTCGATGTTCTCTCTATTCATCCGGTCACTCATAACGAAGCGCGACAACGGGATCGACCTTCGCCGCGCGGCGGGCCGGGAAGTAGCTCGCCGCCAGAGCCAGGACTCCCAGGAGCAGGGAGACACCCACGAATGTGACGAGGTCGGTGGCCGCTACGTCGTAAAGCAGGCTCAACATCAGCCGGGTCATCCCCCAGGCGGCCACCAGACCGAGCGCGAGGCCCAACAGGGCGAGCCGCGCGCCATGGCCGACGATCAGGCGCAGCACGTCCCGCTTCTGCGCGCCGAGAGCCATGCGGATCCCCATGTCCCGCGTGCGCTGGGCCACCGAGTAGGCCATGACTCCATAGATGCCGATCAGCGTCAGCACGAGCGCGATGACGCCGAACGCAAGGAAGAGGAGGGTGTTGAAGCGGCGGTGCGCCAGCGAGCCCTCGATCACCTCCTCGATCGTCCGGAAGACCACCGGGAGGTTTTGGTCCAGCTCACTGATCGCCTGACGCACCGGGGAAACGAGATCTCCCCCTTCGGGAGCGGGACGCACGACCAGGGTCAGCAGCCGCGAGGGGTACTGCGCGATGGGCACATAGAGCTGGTCTCCTTCAGCGTTGGCCAATCCATGCTGCCGGACATTGCCCGCCACTCCGACGACGGTGCGCCATCCGGTCTGCCCTGGGAAGGGCGCGTTCAATTTCAGGCGCTTGCCCAGCGGGTTCTCTTCCGGCCAGAGGCGACGCGCGAGATCGTCCTCCACGATCACCACCTCGGGAGCCCTCTCATGGTCGGCCGGCGTGAAGCCACGCCCCCGCAGGATGGGGATCTCCATGGTTTCGAAATAACCGGGGCTCACCATGCGCCAGCCTGTCACCGGAGGGGGCTCGTTCGGCCCGAGGACCCTGCCTTCGGCCACGAGGTCCCCTGTCAGGTTCAGCCCGATCCCCATCGGCAACTCGGAGGCGAGGGCAGCGCTCTCCACGCCGGGCAGGCCCTCGACCCGTTCCTGGAGCTGCCGCTGGAACTCCTGCGCCCATGCTCCCTGATACTGGGGACCTTTCAAACCGAAACGGGCGGTCAGGAGATTCTTCGTGCGGAAGCCCGGATCCACGTCCAGCAACCGCTGAAAGCTTTGGATCATCAGGCCGGCGCCCACCAGCACCACCAGGGCGATGGCGATCTCGGCCACTACCAGGGCGCTCCTGGCCCGCTGGCCGGCGTTGGCCGAACCCGAGGTCTTGCCGCCCTCCTGGAGAGGCTCGCGCAGGCTCTTCTTTCCCGTGCTCTGGAGCGCCGGCGCGAGGCCGAACACGGCTCCGGTCACCACCACCAGACCCAGGGTGAAGAGGAGGACGCCGCCATCGAGACGAACCTGATCCAGACGCGGGATGTTGGCCAGGTTGACGATCACGAGACGGGTGGCCCAGAACGCGACCAGGAGCCCCAGGGCCGCGCCGAGGAAAGAGAGGACGAGCCCTTCGGTCAGGAACTGCCGGACCAGGATGGCCCGGCTCGAGCCGAGGGCGGTCCGGATGGCCACCTCCTTGGCCCTGGTGGTGGCCCGCACGAGCAGTAGGTTGGCGACGTTCAGGCAGGAGATCACCAGCACGAGCCCGGTGGCCCCTAGGAGGACCAGCAGGGGCGTCCTCAAATTTCCCACCAGGTCTTCGTGCGCCGGGACCAGCGAGATCCTGTAGCCGCTCCCCGGGGGGTAGCTCCCCGGAAATTCGCGGCTGAATCTCTGCGCGATCACGTCCATCTCCGCCTGGGCCTGGTCCAGGCGAACGCCCGGCTTGAGCTTGCCGACCAGGGAGACCATGCGGAAGTCTCGCGGCAGCAGCCTGTCGGGGCTCAGCGCCAGCGGCACGAACAGCTCGACGGGGAGGGTGCCGAAGCTGAATTCCTTCGGCAGCACGCCGGTGACGACGACAGGGCTGCCGTCGATCGTGAGCCTCTGCCCGATGATCCGCGGATCGGAACCGAACCGCTCGCTCCAGAGCTTGTACGTGAGGACAACGACGTCGCTCCTGCCGAAAACGTCCTCCTCGGGGGTGAAGACCCTGCCGAGGGCCGGCTTGACGCCAAGGACCTGGAAGAAGCTTGCCGTCACGCGGGCGGCGAGGAGCTCGTCGAGATCCTCGTCCCGCAGAAGCCTGACGGGCTGCGGCGTCAGCGCCCCGATCCCTTCCAGGACCGTGGCCTGGTCGCGCAGATCGAAGAGCTCGCGCCCGGAGGCGGGCACCTTGGGCAGGTCCTGCAACAGGAACTGATTCCAGATCATCACGACCCGCTCCGGCTCCGCGAACGGCAGAGGCTTCAGCAGGACCGTATTGACGACGCTGAAAATGGCGCTGCTCGCCCCCATTCCGAGTCCGAGGCAGAGGAGCGCGGCGAGAGTGAATCCTCGATTCTTCAGGAGATTGCGGACAGCGAGTCGTAGATCGCGCAGCAGGGCTTCCATAGCGGATTTCTCAGCTCCTGAAGAGAGTCACCGTGAGAAAGAAACCCGCCATACGTTCGGCACGCATGGCGGGCGGTTGCTGCTAGGTTACGGGGCGAAGCCCCGTGCCGGATGCGGGATCAGTGAGCCGTATCGTACGCGCGGAGCGCGCTGGCCTCGATCCGGCTGGCGAAGCTCTGGCTGATGACGTTCTTCTGCGTGAGGTCCTTCAGCGACTCCTTGACGCACTTCGAATAGCCCAGACGTCCGGCGTTGCCGTTGCCGGGCAGGCTCGGCTGGAAGCTGGCGAAGTCGCAGGGGATCTCCGGCAGGCGGACCTTCTCGCCGGCCGCGACGTCATAGAGCCGGTTGCGGACGCCGCCGGGCCACAGGACCTCGAGGGTGCCCTTGGCCGCGGTTCCCAGGCCCTTGGTGATCGTGAGGCTGTCCTGGGAGGCGTAGCTGGCGCCGGCGAGGACGGGACGGATGGTGGTCTTGCCGCCGTCCGGCGTGAACCGGATCACGGCGCCGACGCCGTCGCGGTTGACCTTGCCGGACGCATGCGGATTGTTGACCAGACCCTTGCTGCCGACCAGGGTGAACTGGGCGGAGCGGTTGCCGTTGTTGGCGCTGTTGAGCTCCACCGCCAGCGTACCATTGTGGATGATCGGATCGACCCAGGTGAGGATGCCCGGGGTGAGCGTGAAGAAGCCGAGCTCGAACGACGCGATCGGGTCGAAGACGGGGCTACGCGGAGTCGGGCTGATGAACGGCACGAACCGGAAGAAGTTGATGGGAGTGATGTCGAACTCGGAGACCGTGAGGAGGTCGTCGAACCCGTCGTTGTTGATGTCGCCGACCGCGACGCCCTCGACCACGCGCGTCCGGTGGTCCACCACGATGGCCGGTCGGTCGTAGGTCATGTTGGCCGTGCAGTCGCCGGAGTTGCGCAGGATGGTCCCGGGGTTGTCGAGGATGATCTGGCGGACCATGTCGACCTTGCCGTCGTAGAAGATGTCGGTGTCGCCGTCGTTGTCATAGTCCAGGGAGGACACGCCCCAACCGAACGGGGTGCCGACGAGGGCGCCCAGCCCAGGGTTCGTGAAGGTCCCATCGGCGTTCTGCAGGTACCAGCGGGAGGCGCGGCCCGGCGTCAGGTAGCTGCCGGTGTCGGTGACGAAGAAGTCGATGTTGCCGTCGCAGTTGAGGTCGTTGTAGGCGTAACCCATGAAGCCGCCGGGGATGGCCAGGCCCACGTCCGGGGACTTGTCGGTGTACTGGCCGGTTCCATCGTTCTTGAGCATGCGCATGTAGCCGCGCTCGTGGCTGCCCGGGCCCGCGTCCTCGGCGTTCATGATGTCGACGTCGCCGTCCTGGTCGATGTCGACCATGGCGGTGGCCCAGGTGACCGACTCGCCGTTCGGCACGTTCTCACCGATCAGGTTGAGGATGCCCGAAGTCTGGCTCGCGTCGCTGAAGACGTTGCCGCCGGTGTTGAGGAACAGGATGTCAGGCTCCTGACCCGGAATGTAGCCGATGACGAAGACCGGCTGGCGATGCGTCCAGGGGTGGTAGGTAGTAGCCGCCAGGATGTCGAGCAGACCGTCGTTGTTGACGTCGCCCATCGAGCAGCCGGAGTAATAGAAGTGCTCCGGACCAGCCACTCCGGCGGAGACGGTGATGTCCTCGAACGTGCCGTCGCCGTTGTTCTCGAAGAGGTGGCTCGAGTAGCCGGAGCCTACGACGTAGAGGTCCTTATCGCCGTCGTTGTCGACGTCGCCGGCGCACACGCCGGAGCTGTCATGGTTCTGCAGGCCGACGCCGGCCGCCGCACCCACGTCCACGAAGCTCACCTGGCCGCTCTGCACGAGCTGGTTGGAATAGAGGCTGTTGTTGGCCCCCGGACCGTTGGTCACGTAGATGTCGAGGTCGCCGTCATTGTCGAAGTCGAAAACGGCGATGCCCGGAGCGCCGTGCCACTTCTGGGGCGATTCCGGGAGGACGTTGGGGAAGGCGGCCAACGTATAGGACTGAGAGGCGATCTGGTCGCGGTCGGCCTGCCGGTCCGGAGACGTCACGCGCTGGTACGCGATCCCGGAGCCGGGCTGATTCGCGATGTTGGTGAAAGTGACTCCGCCTTCGACGGAGAACGCGGCTGTGGCCATCAGCGCGCTCCCACAAAACAAACTTAATACACGAAACGATTTCCCTTGCATCATGCCGCCTCCTTGACGGATTGGTTGGATGAGATCCCTACTCCGCTCCTCTAGTGCCCCGTCAAGCGACTACCGAGACACCTTTTCGACGATTTCATCCAAAAATCACAGAGGCGCTGCTGCGACTAATATCGTGGGCGCGCGAGGAAAAACTCCCCCATGTAAAGGTGTCCCAACGCACGAAATCCGTGACAGAAAAAAGCGGAAATGAAAAAACTGATCAATGAGGGATTAGATATTTACGGACGCGGCTCCCGGATCGGATTCATGGCCGGACGATTTCATCCATCCGGCCTCTCGAACTCAGGACCAGATCCTACACCTCCACGGGCCGTTCCGCAGGCTCCATGGGACGAGCCGTCCGCTCCGGCCCGCGTTCGGCCCGCTCGATGCACGCCTCCAGGACCTCGGCGAGGGTCTCCACGTTGGGCGCCTCGATGATCGTCTGGTGGGTGCCGGGAACGGTGTAGACCTCGACGCCGCCCGCCGCCACGGCGCCCCAGCCGAGGGTAGGGTCCTCATGGATCCGCCGGCGTTGTGGGGACGCTTCCTGGAGGACGGCCGGATCGACGGTGTTCGCCCGCAGCAGGGTGATCCGTCCCGGATAGGCGGAGACCCGGTAGCGTTCGCCGGCCGTCGCCCTGGCGCTCCAGCCCAAGGCCAGACCGCGCAGCAGCGGGATGTCGAAGCCCGGTCCGAGCGCGTCCAGGCTGCCGAGCCTCTCCAGGACCAGCGCGAGTTGGCCGTCGATCGGCATCCCGCGCAGCGTCTCCGCGTCGAGATCCAGCGTGTGCCCCTGACCGCGGGCGTGATGCCGCGCGATCTCCGTGATGACGTCCGCGGTGTCGACTTCCGCGGCTTCGTCGCCCGGCGAGACCGGCTGGTCCAGGATGGCGAGCAGCGCCACCTCCTCGCCGGCGCCGGTGAGCTGGCGCGCCATCTCGAACGCGACGACCCCGCCGAACGAGTACCCGGCCAGCAGGTAGGGGCCGGCGGGCTGGAAGCTCCGCACGGCGTCCACGTACTCGGCCGCCATCTCCTCGATGGTGACCCGCGATGCTTCGTCCCGGCCGTCCACAGGACGCGCCTGGAGGCCGTAGAGCGGCTGGTCGGCGCCGAGATGGCGGGCGAGCCGGTAGTAGTAGAGGACCTCTCCCCCGAGCGCGTGGACGCAGAAGAGCGGCATCCGCGTCCCGAGAGGCTTGATCGGCACCAGCGGCGACCAGGGGGCGCCACCCTCCTCCGCGAGCGGCGGGGCCGTGAAGACCTCCCCGCTTTCACGGGCCTGCCGGATCAGCTCCCGCAACGCGCCAGCGTAGGTCGCGGCCAGCCCCTCCGCGGTCTCCCGGCGATGCGTCCGCGCGCCGTAGCTCAGAGAGATCCGCAGACGGCCCCCGGCCACCATGCCGACGATCTCCAGGAGATGGCTGCGGTGGGCGCGCGGGCTCCGGCTGGGGCCGGCGGAGGCGCCGGAAGCCCGGAAGAGAGAGTTCTCCCCGGAGGCGGCGTCGACCTGGCCCAGATAGTTGAACAGGATCTCGGCAGCCGGCGCCGCTTCCAGAAGATGACGCGACAGGCCGTAGCCGATCCCGCGCCCGGGCACGGCGCGCAGCCGCTCCCTGGCGCTCACCAGGGCCTCGCCGGGACCGGCGTCGCCCGCGTCCAGGACGACCGGATACATCGAGGTGAACCAGCCCACGGTGCGCGAGACGTCGAGGTCGTCGACATCGCCGAACATCGGCTCGCGGCCGTGCCCTTCCAGGTCCACCCGCAGGAGCGGCGAGCCGGTCCAGCCCGCCAGCGCCCGCGCCAGAGCGCTCAGCAGCGCGTCGTCGATGCGGCTCTGGTAGACCGACGGCACGGTCTGGAGGAGGTCCGCCGTCTCCTCGGCGCTCAGCTCGAAGGAAACAGTGTCCTCATCGCCCACACGGTTCTCGGCCGAGGAGAAGTCCACCGGCAGGCTGGGCACGGCGACCTGGGCCGTCTGGCGCCAGTAGTCCAGCTCGCCGGCCTGCCCGGTGTACGCGAACAACCGGCGGGACCATTCCTGGAACGAGGTGGTCTTCGGCGGGAGAGTGGCTTGGCGGTAGGCCGCTTCCAGGTCCTCGACCAGCACACGCCAGGAGACCCCGTCCACTACCAGGTGATGGGTGACCCAGAGCAGTCTGTCGCCGAACAGACAGAGACGGGTCAGAGGCCCGGCCGACAGACAGAAGCCGGCCTGGATGGCGTCGGCCGCCGCCTCGAAGACCTCGTCCCGGCGAGCTGCCGGCAGGCCCGAGAGGTCGATCTGGTGGAAGGGCGTCACCGGCTCGGCCGGCGCGTTCTCCTGCCGCAAACCGTCGAACCGCATGCGCAGGGCATCGTGGTGCTCCACCACGGCGGCCATGGCGCGCCTTAAGGCGGCGGGGTCGAGCGGCTCCCTCGCCTCCAGCACCAGGGCTTGGTTGAAGTGGTGGGACTCCGCGAATTCCTGATCGAAGAACCAGCGCTGGATCGGCGTCAGAGGCACCTCCCCCGCCACCGGTCCCTGCTCGGCGTGGATGGCGGCGGCATCTGTGGCCCTGGCGTGGCGGGCGAGCCCGGCCACGGTCTGGTGCTCGAAGACCTGCCGCATGGTGAAGAGCAGGCCGGCCTGGCGCGCACGGGCCACGATCTGGACGGAGAGGATCGAATCGCCGCCCAGCTCGAAGAAGTTGTCGTTGACCCCCACCCGCGGCAGGCGCAGGACCCGCGCCCAGACCGCCGCCAGAACCTCCTCCTCGCGGGTACGCGGCGCCACGTAGCCCTCCTCGCGCGCGCTGGGCTTCTCGGGGGCCGGCAAGGCCTTGCGGTCCACCTTGCCGTTGGCGTTGAGGGGCAGCGCCGCGAGCGTGACGAAGGCGGACGGCACCATGGCCTCCGGGAGCCGTTCCCGCAGGGCCTGGCGCAACTCGCCGGCCGGGGCATTGCCCACCACGTAGGCGACCAGACGCTTCTCGGACCAGTCCTCCCGCGCCATCACCACCGCCTCGCGGACTCCGGGCAGCGTGGTCAGCGCCGCCTCGATCTCGCCCAGCTCGATACGGACGCCGCGGATCTTGACCTGGTGGTCCAGACGGCCGAGGTACTCGATGGCCCCGTCCATGCGCCACCGCGCCAGGTCGCCGGTGCGGTAGACGCGCTCGCCGGGCGCCACGGCCAGGGGGTCCGGCAGGAAGCGCTCGGCCGTGAGATCCGGACGCTCGACATAGCCCCGCGCCAGGTTGACTCCGGCGATGAACAGCTCGCCGGGAACTCCTACCGGCACCGCCCGCAGGCCGCGGTCGAGCAGGTGGATGCGGGTGTTGGCGATGGGCCGCCCGATTGGGATGCCGACGCGGTCGTTCTCCGTGTCTACGGGCTCGCAGACCCAGGAGGTGACGTCCACCGCGGCCTCGGTGGGGCCGTAGAGGTTGTGCAGCCGGGCATGGCCGAGGCGCTCGGCGAACCGCCGGGCCAGCGCGGCGGACAACGCCTCGCCGCTGCACACCACGTCGCGCAGGTTGCGGCACTCCGCGGCCGCGGGCTCCTCCAGGAAGAGCTGCAGCATGGAGGGGACGAAGTGCAGGACCGTGATCTCCTGCTCGGCGATGAGCCGCGCCAGGTAGGCGTTGTCGCGGTGGCCGCTGGGCCTCGCCACCACTAGGCGGGCGCCGGTCATGAAGGGCCAGAACAGCTCCCAGACCGAGACGTCGAAGCTGAACGGGGTCTTCTGGAGCACCCGGTCGGCGGCGGACAGTTGCAGGGCGTCCTGCATCCAGAGGAGCCGGTTGACGATGGCCCGGTGGGAGATCACCGCGCCCTTGGGCCTGCCGGTGGAGCCGGAGGTGTAGAGCACGTAGGCCGGGTTGTCCGGATCGACCGGCATCGCGAGCGGGCCGTCGTCGAATTCTCCGGCCGCCGGCCCGCCCTGCTCCAGGAACAGGAAGCGGTTCTCGGCGCCCGGCAGACGGCCGGCCACGCCGGCGTGGGTCACGATCAGCCGCAGACGGGCGTCGCGGTCCTGGAAGGCGAGGCGGTCGGCCGGGTGGTCGGGATCGAGGGGGACGTAGGCCGCGCCCGCCTTGAGGATGCCGAGCAGGGCGACGAGCAGCTCGCAGGAGCGCTCCAGAAGCACGCCGACGCGGCTTTCCGGGCCGCAGCCGCGGGCCTTAAGCAGGCGCGCCAGGCGGTTGGCCCGCTGGTCGAGCTCGGCGTAGGTCAGCTCCTCGGTCTCGAAGACCAGGGCCACGGCTTCGGGACTGCGGCCGACCTGGTCTTCAATCCAGGCATGGAGCGGCCGGTCGAGCGGATAGGCGACGGCGGTGGCGTTCCAGGCGCGGAGTTGGAGGGCCTCCGCGTCGGTGAGCAGGCCGATCTCGCCGGCGCTCCGCTCCGGCTCCGCGGCCATGCCGGCGAGCAGCCGCTCGAAGCCCGCGATCAGGCGGTCGACGGTGGCGGCGTCGTAGAGGTCGGTGGCGTGCTCGACCATGCCGACGAGGCCGCCGTCAACCTCCGCGAGGTTGAACGTGAGATCGAACTTCGACATCGTCACGTCCACCATCACCGGCCGCAGGCTCAGATCCTGGATCTTCAGACTTTCGACGTCCGCGTTCTGCAGCACGAGCATGACCTGGAACAGGGGGGAATGGGCGAGGCTCCTCTCCGGGGCCAGCTCGTCGACCAGCTTCTCGAACGGTACGTCCTGGTGCATCCAGGCGGCCAGCGCCGCCTCGCGCGCCCGGCCGAGCAGCTCGCGAAACGTGGGCGCGCCCGCCAGGTCTCCCCGCAGGACCAGTGTGTTGACGAAGAACCCGATCAGTCCCTCGGTCTCCACCCGGTCGCGCCCGGCGGCGGGCGAGCCCACCGCGAGGTCTTCCTGCCCGCTGTAGCGCGCGAGCAGGGCCTGCAAAGTGGCCAGCAGCACCATGAAGAGCGTCGCCCCCTCGCGCCGGCCCAGGACCCCAGCCCGCCGGACCAGCTCGACCGGCAGCCGCACCGGCCGGGTGGCGCCCCGGTAACTCTGCGCCGCGGGCCGCGGACGGTCGGTGGGCAGCTCCAGCAGGGGCGGCAGGCCCGCGAGCCGGTCACGCCACCAGGCGATCTCGCTCTCCAGGACCTCGCCACGCAGCCAGGAGCGCTGCCAGACCGCGAAGTCCGCGTACTGCACCGGCAGCTCGGGCAGGGGCGACGGCCGGCCGGCGGCGAAGGCCGCATAAAGCGCTGCGACCTCCCGCACCAGGATTCCCATCGACCAGCCGTCGCTGGCGATGTGGTGCATGGTCAGCGCGGCGACGTGGTCGCTCTCCCTCAGGCGCAGCAGCACGCCGCGCAGCATAGGGTCACGGGCGAGATCGAACGGCCGGCCGGCCTCACCCGCGGCCAGGGCGAGAGCCTCCGTCTCGCGGCGGCTCTCCGGCAGCCCCGACAGGTCCACCATGCTCAGCGCGAAGGGCCCGGCCGGCTGGACCACCTGGACCGGGACGCCCTCCGTCGCGGCGAAGACCGTGCGCACGGTTTCGTGCCGGCGCGCGATCTCGCCGAGACAGCGCACGAACACCGCGGCGTCCAGCGGCCCCTGGACCCGCAGCGCCACCGGCATGTTGTAAAGCGGGCTTCCCGGCTCGAGCTGATCGATGAGCCAGAGCCTCTGCTGGGCGAACGACAGGGGCAGCGAACGCTCGCGCGGCACCGGCAGGAGAGAAGGAACGGTCAGCTCCGCGCTCGACCGGCGTGCTTCCTCGACACGGACGGCGAGGCCCTCCACCGTCGGAGCCTCGAAGAGATTCGCGCAGCGGCATCTCGACGCCGAAGGCGGCGCGCAGGCGCGACATCACCCGGGTGGCCAGCAGCGAGTGGCCCCCCAGCTCGAAGAAGTGGTCGGCCACCCCCACACGCTCGGCGCCGAGCACTTCGGCCCAGATGCCGGCGAGGATCTCTTCGACCGGCGTCCGCGGCGCCTGGTACGTCTCGGCAGCGCTCCGCCGTTCCGGCGCCGGCAGGGCCTTCCGGTCCACCTTGCCGTTGGGAGTGAGGGGCAGCGCGGGGAGCGCCACGAAGGCGGCCGGCACCATGTAGCTCCGGCAGCCGCTCGCGCAGGGAGCGCCGCAGCTCGTCGGCGCGCGGCGTCGCCGGCCACGTAGGCGACCAGCCGGCGGTCACCCGGGGATTCGACCGATCCGTCGATCCGTCCGCGCGGACGAGCCACCACCGCCTCGCGGACTCCGGGCAGTGCGCGGAGCACCGCCTCGATCTCCCCCAGCTCGATGCGGAAGCCGCGGATCTTGACCTGGTGGTCCAGGCGGCCGAGGAACTCGAGCTCTCCCGCGGCCGTCCAGCGCACCCGGTCGCCCGTGCGGTACAGGCGCACCCCGGGCTCCACCGCAAACGGGTCCGGAAGGAAGCGCTCGGCCGTGAGGTCCGGCCGGTGGAGGTAGCCGCGCGCCAGCCCCGCGCCGCCGAGGTACAGCTCTCCCGGCACACTTACCGGCTGCGCCTCTCCATCCTCCGCCACCACGTAGGCCCGGGTGGCCGCGAGGGGACGGCCGATCGCGGGGGGCGCGGAGGCGGTCCGGGGCACCCGGGCGAAGGTCGAGTACGTCGTGTCCTCGGAAGGGCCGTAGAGGTTCCACACGCGCTCCACCGTCCCCGTCGCGTAGAGCCGGTCGGCGAGCGAGCGCGGCAACGGCTCGCCGGCCAGGTTCACCGTGCGCACGGACGCGCCGAGACTCCCCGGCCTGGACCAGCTCGGTCAGCGCCGAGGGGACGGTGTTGACCAGCGTCACCCGTCCGGCGGCGGGGAGGTCCGGAAGAGCCAGGGCGTTCTGCGCCAGGATCACCGTGCCCCCCCAGAGAGAGCGGCACGAACAGCTCGAAAACCGAGAGGTCGAAGCTCAGCGCGGTGGCGGCGAGCACGCCGGCCAGCTCTTCCGGGGCGTAGACGGAGGCCGCCCAGCGCACCAGCGCGACGGCGCTGCGATGGGTGACCGCGACGCCCTTGGGCGTCCCCGTCGAGCCCGAGGTGTAGAGCACGTAGGCCAGGTTCTCGGGGTCGACGGCCGCGCCCCGGCTCAACCGCTCTTCTCCCTCCTCCCCGCCTGATCCACCGCATCCACCGCCACCAGCGGTCCGTCCCAGGGCAAGGCCGCCGCCAGCCGGGCGTCGCTGATCACGGCGGAGACGCGCGCGCCGGTGAGCAGGGAGTCGAGGCGCAGGCGCGGCAGTTTCGGATCGACCGGCAGATAGGCGGCGCCGGTCTTGAGCACCGCGAGGAGGGCAGCGACCATCGCGGCCGAGCGCTCCAGGCAGACGCCGACCACCACCTCCGGCCCTGCGCCGCAGCGGCGCAGGGCGGCGGCCAGCCGGTCGGCCGCCTCATCGAGCTCCCGGTAGAGGATCTCCCGCGTGCCGTCAACGAGGGCCACGGCTCGCGGCGTCCTCCGAACCTGCTCCTCGAACAGCTCGTGCAGACAGGCCCCGGGCGCCGTCGCCGTCCCAGTGTCGTTCCATTCGACCAGGATCTGCCCGCGCTCCTCCGGGCTCAGGAGCGGTAGGGCCAAGGCCGCCTCATCGGGCCTGGACACCGCCGCCGCGAGCAGCCGCTCGAAGTGGCCGGCCAGGCGGTCGATGGTCGCGCCGTCGAAGAGATCGGTGGCGTACTCGACCGTGCCGCTGAGCCCGCCGTCGTGCTCCTCGAGGTTGAGCGTGAGATCGAACTTCGCCGCCGTTGCCTCCGGCGCTGACCGGCCGCAGTCGCAGGTCCTGGACCTCCAGGCTCCCGCCAGGAAGCGTTCTGCAGGACGAGCATCACCTGGAACAGCGGGGAGTGGGCCAGGCTCCTCTCCGGCGCGATCTCCTCGACCAGCCTCTCGAACGGCACGTCCTGGTGCGCGTGGGCGGCGAGCGCGGTCTCGCGCGCCCGGCCGAGCAGCTCGCGGAACGTGGGTCCGCCGGTCAGGTCGCCGCGCAGCACCAGGGTGTTGACGAAGAATCCGATCAGACTCTCGATCTCCACCCGGTTGCGGCCGGCGGCGGGGGTGCCCACCGCGAGATCCTGCTGTCCGCTATAGCGCGCCAGCAGGGCCTGGAAACCGGCCAGTAGCACCATGAAGGGCGTCGCTCCCTCGCGCCGGCCCAGGGCCTTGCACGCGCCGGGTGAGCGCGGCCGGCAGCCGCACCGGCCGGATGGCGCCCCGGTAGCTCTGCACCGCGGGCCGCGGCCGGTCGGTGGGCAGCTCCAGGAGCGGTGGCAGGCCGGCGAGCTGCCACCGCCACCAGGCGATCTCCCCTTCCAGGACCTCGCCGCGCAGCCAGGACCGCTGCCAGACGGCGAAGTCCGCGTACTGCACCGGCAGCTCCGGCAGAGGAGAGGGCTTCCCTTCAGCGAACGCGGTATAGAGCGCGGTGACCTCGCGCACCAGGATCCCCATGGACCAGCCGTCGCTGGCGACGTGGTGCATGGCGAGAGCGACGGTGTGCTCCTCCGCCGAGAGGCGCAGCACCAGACCGCGCAGCATCGCGTCGCGGGCGAGGTCGAACGGCCGGACGGCCTCATCGGCAGCCAGGGAGAGGGCCGCCGCCTCGCGCGCCTGCGCCGGCAGCCCCGAGAGATCCACCACCGGCAGGAGGAAGGGCGCCGGCGTCAGGATCACCTGTACCGGCGAGTCGCCTTCCAGCCGGAAGACGGTGCGCACGGCCTCGTGGCGGCGCACGATCTCTCCCAGGCAGCACCGCCAGCACCGCAGGTTGCAGCGGCCCTTCGACGCGCAGCGCCAGGGGCATGTTGTAGAGCGGGCTTCCCGGTTCGAGCTGGTCGATGAACCAGAGCCGTTGCTGGGCGAACGACAGGGGCAGAGCCGCCTGCCGCGGCACCGGCAGGAGAGGGGGAACTTTCGGCTCCGCACCGGTCCGGCGCGCGGCTTCGACCCGGGCGGCGAGGTCCTCCACCGTCGGGGCCTCGAAGAGATCGCGCACCGGCAGCTCGACGCCGAAGGCGCGGCGCAGGCGCGAGGTCACCTGCGCGGCCAGCAGCGAGTGCCCGCCGAGCGCGAAGAAGTTGCCGTCCAGCCCCACCCGATCCAGACCGAGGAGCTCGGCCCAGATGCCGGCCACCACCTCTTCGACCGGCGTGCGCGGCGCCCGGTAGGTCTCCGCAGCGCTCCGCGGCTCGGGCGCCGGCAGGGCCTTGCGGTCCACCTTGCCGTTGGGGTTGATGGGCAGGGCTTCGAGGGTCACGAAGGCGGCCGGCACCATGTAGTCCGGCAGCCGCTCGCGCAGAGCCATACGCAGGACCTCGACATCGACTTCTCCGGTCACATAGGCGACCAGACGATCCTCGCGGACCACCGCCACCGCCTCGCGGACCCCGGGCAGCGCCGCCAGCACCGCCTCGATCTCGCCCAGCTCGATACGCTGGCCGCGGATCTTGACCTGATGGTCCACCCGGCCAAGGAACTCGATCTCGCCGTCGCGGCGGTAACGGCAGAGGTCTCCAGTGCGATAGAGCCGCTCACCAGACCCCCAGGGATCGGGCACGAACCGTTCCGCTGTGCGGGCCGAGTCTCCCAGGTAGCCGCGGGCCAAGGCGGGGCCGCCCACCCACAGCTCCCCCGCAACGCCCGCCGGCACCGGCTGCATGGACCGGTCCAGCAGATGGACCCGCAGTCCATCGATGGGACGGCCCAACGTGAGGGACTCGCCCGCGGTGGCCACCACGGACGTCTCCGCCGGACCGTAGAGGTTGCCCAGGGTGAATCCGCAACCCGGCTCTGGGAGGAGGCGCAGACGGTCGCCTCCCACCATCAGCCGGCGCAGGCTGGGGATACGCGGTCCCCCTGCGGCGAGGAGCGCCTCGGCCAGCGGCGTGGGCAGGAAGGCGGCGGTGACTCCGCGCTCGGCCATCCAACCGGCCAGCCGCGGCGGATCGAGCCGCAGCTCTTCAGCCGGCAGATGGAGGGTGGCGCCGGAGGCCAGGCAGGACCAGATCTCCCACACCGAGGCGTCGAAGCCCAGGCTCGCCACCTGGGTACGGTGGTCTCCAGGACCCGTGCCGTATGCGCGCAGGTCCCAGCGCACCAGGTTGAGCAGCCCGCGGTGCGGGATCTGCACGCCCTTGGGCCTTCCGGTCGAGCCGGAGGTGTAGATCACGTAGGCGAGATGGTCCGGCTCCACCATCCGGGGAGGCAGTGGAGCGCAGCGAGCGATCTCCTCCCGGTCGCGATGCAGCGATTCTTGGGTCAGCACCACCGGAGCCGCCGTCTCTTCGAGCATGAAGGCGAGACGCTCGGCGGGATGGGCGGGATCGAGAGACAGGTAGGCCGCGCCGGCCTTGAGGACGCCCAACTGGGCCACCAGCAGCTCCGCCGAGCGCTCCATCAGCACGGCCACGATGGACTCCGGCCCTACCCCCTGGGCGCGCAGGAAGCCGGCCAGCCGGCCCGAGCGCTCGGCGAGCTCACCGTAGGTCAGCGCGCGGCCCTCGGCGTCCACCACCGCCGGAGCGTCCGGCAACTCGCGGCACCAGCGCTCCACCAAGAATGTCGCGGGACCTTCCCAAGTCTCCTCGCCGCCCGTGTCGTTCCACTCGGTGAGCACCTGGTGGCGCTCGCCGACAGAGAGAAGGGGGAGATCCGCGACCCGCAGCTCCGGCTTGGCGACGGCCGCCGCCAGTAGCCGTTCGAAGCCGGCGACCAGCCGGTCCACGGTCCCGGCGTCGAACAGGGCGGTGGCGTACTCAACCAGGCCGCTAAGCCCGCCGTCGTGCGCCTCGAGGTGGACCGTGAGGTCGAACTTCGACGCCATCACCTCCTGGCTCACCGGCCGTAGCCGCAGGTCCGGGATTTCCAGGCTCCCGGTGGGAGCGTTCTGGAGACCGAACACCACCTGGACCAGGGGGGAATGGGCGAGGCTCCTGTCCGCGACCAACTCCTCGACCAGCTTTTCGAACGGCACGTCCTGGTGCGCGTGAGTGGCGAGCGCGGTCTCGCGCATCCGGCCGAGCAACTCGCGGAAGGTGGGACCGCCCGTCAGGTCGCCGCGCATCACCAGGGTGTTGACGAAGAACCCGATGAGCCCCTCGACCTCCACCCGATTGCGCCCGGCGACGGGCGAGCCCACCGCGAGGTCCTCCTGTCCGCTGTGGCGCGCCAGCAGGACTTGGTAGGCGGCCAGGAGCACCATGTAGAGTGTCGCTCCCTCGGCCCGGCCAAGCTCCTCGGCCTGGCGGACGAGGCCGGCCGACAATCGCACCGGCCGGCCGGCGCCCTGATAGCTCTGCACCGCCGGACGCGGCCGGTCGGTGGGCAGCTCCAGGAGCGGGGGCAGGCCGGCGAGCTGCCGCCGCCACCAGTCGATCTCCCGCTCCAGGGCCTCGCCGTGCAGCCAGGAACGCTGCCAGACCGCGAAATCCGCGTACTGCACCGGCGGCTCTGGCAGAGGCGAGGGCTCGCCCTGGGAAAACGCGGCGTAGAGCGCGGACATCTCGCGCACCAGGATGCCGATGGACCAGCCGTCGCTCGCGACGTGGTGCGTGGTGAGAGCGACGACATGGTCCTCCGGGGCCAAGCGCAGGAGCACGCCCCGCAGCAGCGGACCACCGCCAGGATCGCCGAGGTCGAACGGCCGGCCGATCTCCTCCACGGCCAGGGCGTGCGCCGCCGCCTCGCGGGCGGCCTCCGGCAGCCCGGACAGGTCCACCAGCGGGAGGACGAACTGTGCCGGCGGCTGGATCACCTGCACCGGCGCGTCTCCTCGCAGGGCGAAGACGGTACGCACGGCCTCGTGGCGGCGCACGACCTCCCCCAGGCAGCGGGCCAGCACGGCGGATTGCAGCGGTCCTTCGGCGCGCAGCACCGCCGGCAGGTTGTAGAGCGGCGTGCCCGGCTGGAGCTGGTCGATGAACCAGAGCCGCTGCTGAGCGAAGGAGAGAGGCAGGGCTCCGTCCCGCGGCACCGGGACAAGGGGGGGCACACCCGCCGTCCCGCCCTCGTTCAGGCTCCGCTCCACCTCCACCGCGAGAGTAGCCACCGTGGGAGCCTCGAAGAGGGTGCGCAGGGGGATCTCCACGCCGAACCCTGCCTGGAGGCGCGAGACGAGTTGGAGGCCCAACAGCGAATGGCCGCCCAGCTCGAAGAAGCTGTCGTGGGCCCCCACCCGGTCGATACCGAGCAGGTCACCCCAGATTCCGGCGAGCCGCCGCTCGAGGTCCGTACGCGGCTCCTCGTAGGGCGTGTCGAGCCCGGGCCGGACATGGCTGGTGGCGGGACGATCCTCGACCGGAGCGCTCTCCGCGGCCGGCCGGGGCTGTAGACCCAAAAGCTGGTCGAGGGCCTCGGGCGTGGGCGGGCTCGAGGGGAGGGCCATAACCCGGAACCCGCGCGACTCCAGCGCGGCGGCCCAGGCCGGATCCGCGCCTTCCGGCAACAGGAGAACCCCGGAAGCCGACGCCGGCAGGTTCGCGTTGCGAGGCTCAATCCCCCCTTCGATCCAATACCGCTGCCGCTCGAACGGATACGAGGGCAGCGGCACCCGGCGGCGGCGCTCGTCACCGTGGAAACCGGACCAGTCGATCTCGGCTCCGGAGAGCCAGAGGCGGCCCAGGCTCTGCAGCAAGAACCGCTGGTCCGGCTGCCGGTCGAGCTCGTGGCGCAGTGAGGAGAGGACGGCGCGGTCCCCCATACCTTCAGCCGGGATCTGCTGAAGCGCCAGGCTGCCGAGGGTCTGTCCGGAGCCCATCTCCAGCAGCACCCGTCCCGGCTCGCGCCACAGCTCGGCCACACCGTCGGCGAAGCGGACGGTCGAGACCAGGTGGCTCACCCAGTACTCCGGGTCCACCGCCTGGGCGGGTGATATCCAGGTTCCGGTGACGTTCGACAGGTACGGCACGCGCGGCGGCGCCAGGGGGATGGCGCGCAGCATCTCCCGCAGGGCGCCCGCGACCGGCTGCATCATCCAGGAATGGAAGGCCTGGTCCGCCTGCAACCGGCGGCAGGGAATCCCTTCCTCAGCGAGCCGCCGTTCCAGCGCGGCGACCGACTCTGGGCGGACCGGACACTACCGACACCGCCGGGGCGTTGACCGCGGCAAGGGACAGCTCAGGGATGAGCCGCGCCCGCGTCTCTTCCTCCGTGAGCGGCACGGCCAGCAGGGCTCCCGGCGCCAGCTCGCCGATCAGGCGGGCGCGGCGGGCCACCAGAGCCAGGGCGTCGGGAAGCTCCATCACGCCGGCCAGGCAGGCCGCCGTGTACTCCCCGAGGCTGTAGCCAAGGAGGGCCGCCGGCTGCGCACCCCAGCTCATCCACAGCCGGGCGAGGGCATAACCCAATGCGAACATTGCCGGCTGCGCGATGCGGGTCTCCCGCAGGAGCACCCGCGCGGCCGACTCCCGGCGGCCACCGCGCCCGAGCAGTGCCCGCAAGTCGGATTTGGCGGGAGCCGACTCCTCGGTCTCCTCGGTGGCGAACAGCGCCTCGCGCAGATCGAGCCCGAGGTGCGGCACGAGCAGCTCGGCGCAGCGGTCGATCTCCTGCCGGAACACCAGCTCCTCGACGTAGAGGTCCCGGGCCAGACCGGGATACTGATCGCCGACGCCGGGCAGCAGGAAGGCCACACTACGGCGGCCCGCCGCTGTCTCCCGGGCGGCGGAGGTCCAGACCCGCCGCGGATCGCGCTCCCGCAGCGCCGTCACGGCGTCCTCCCGCGTCGCCGCCAGCACCGCTCGGCGGTGCGCGAAGGGCCGCCGGCCTACCCGTAGGGTGTAGGCGGCGTCCGCCAGGCTAAGGTCAGGGTCCGCCTCCAAGCGATCGGCGAGGCGATCCGTCATCCGCTCCAGGGCGGCGGGGGTGCGTGCCGAGAGCAGCAGCACCTGCCAGGGACGCGACGAGCTGGAAGGCGCGGCGGGGGGTGCTTCTTCGAGCACCGCATGAACGTTGGTGCCGCCGATGCCGAACGCGCTAACCCCGGCGCGGCGGGGCCCTCCGTCCGCATTCCAGTCCGTAAGCCGCTCGGCCACACGGAACGGGCCCGCGGCGAAGTCGATGGCCGGGTTCGGCGCCGTGAAGTGCAGGCTGGGCGGGATCTGGCGGTGCTCCAGAGCAAGCGCCGTCTTGATCAGACCGGTGACACCGGCCGCCGCGTCCAGATGGCCGACGTTGGTCTTGACCGAGCCGAGGAGGGAGGAGCCAGCGCGGCGGGTCCCCCGGCCGAAGACCTGGTTGAGGGCGGCAACCTCGATGGGGTCTCCGAGGGGCGTGCCGCTCCCGTGCGCCTCGACGTAGCCGACGCTCTCCGGCGAGACCCCGGCGGCTGCCAGCGCCGCGGCGATGACCGCCGCTTGGCCCGCGACGCTCGGCGCGGTGTAACCCGCCTTGGCCGTGCCACCGTCGTTGTTGACCGCCGAGCCGAGGAGGACGGCGTGGATGGTGTCGCCGTCCGCCAGCGCGTCTTCGAGCCGCTTGAGCACGACGATGCCGATACCGCTCCCCCCCACCGTGCCACGCGCCTCGGCGTCGAAGGCGCGGCAGAAGCCGTCCGGAGAGGCGATGCCGCCCTCCTCATAGAGATAGCCGGAGCCCTGCGGCAGGGCGATGGAGACGCCGCCGGCCAGCGCCATGTCGCAGGCGCCGAGGCGGAGGTTCTGGCATGCCAGGTGGACCGCCACCAGCGAACTGGAGCAGGCGGTCTGCACCGTCATGCTGGGGCCGGCGAGGTCCAGCTTGTAGGAGACGCGGGTGGCCAGGAAGTCCTTGTCGTTGCCGAGCAGGAGCTGGAGCCCGCCCACCGCCGCCGGATCGCCGTTGGCGAGGATCTGCCCCAGGTAGCGGCTGAACCCAAGGCTGGCGAATACTCCGACCGGCCCCGGCACGCGCTGGGAGTCGTAGCCGGCGTTCTCCAGTGCCTCCCAGGCGCATTCGAGGAACAGCCGCTGCTGGGGATCCAGCAACTCGGCCTCACGTGGGTTGTAGCCGAAGAAGCCGGCATCGAACAACTCCACCCCGTCGAGCACCCCGCCGGCCGGCACGTAGCGGGGGTCGCGCCGCTGCTCGGGAGACACACCGGCGGCGGCCAGCTCCTCGTCGCTGAAGCGGGCGATCGAGGAGAGCCCGGAGCAGAGGTTGTCCCAGAACCGCTCCACGCTGGGGGCGCCGGGAAAGCGGCCGGAGAGGCCGACGATGGCGACAGCGGCGGCGCCGCTGGGGCGCGTCGTCGCGCCGGGCTGGACTGCGGGGGCCGGTTCCGCAGCGGCGGGCTCCAGGTGGCGCGCCAGGGCGCGAACAGTGGTATGGGTCAGGAGGTTCATCAGGCTGACATCGCGGCCCAGCCGGTCGCGCAGCAGCACTTGCACCTGGGTCAGCAACAGCGAGTGGCCGCCCAGATCGAAGAAGTTCTCCTCGCTACCCACCCGCGGCACGCCCAGGACCTCGCACCAGACCCCAGCGATGGCGTCTTCGAGCGCGCTCCTCCCCTCCTCAGGCCGCAGGTTGCTGGAAATCGGGGCGGGCGCGGGCAGAGCCTTGCGGTCCACCTTGCCGTTGGGCGTCACCGGGAGCGCCGGAAGCGGCACGAACGCGGAGGGGATCATGTACTCGGGCAGCGTCTGGCGCAGTGCGTCGCGCAGATCCGCGGGCGCCGGCGCCGGCTCTGCGGCCGGGACCACGTAGGCCACCAGGCGCCGGTCTCCCGGCTCGTCCTCCCGCACCAGCACCACCGCCTCGCGCACGCCGGAGTGGCGGGCCAGCGCCACCTCGATCTCCCCGAGCTCGATGCGGTAGCCCCGCACCTTGACCTGCTGGTCGAGGCGCCCCAGGAACTCCAGGTTGCCGTCGGCGTGGTAGCGGGCGCGGTCGCCGGTCCGGTAGAGGCGGGCTCCCGGCGCGCCGGAGAACGGGTCCGGCAGGAAGGCGCCGGGCGGTCAGGTCCGGCTGCCGCGTAGCCGGCGCAGAGGCAGTCGCCGCCGATGTAGAGGTCGCCCGGAACGCCGATCGGGCAGGGGGCGAAGCCGGCGTCCAGCACGTGATAGCGGGCGTTCGAGATCGGCCGGCCGTAGGGGATGCTCGGCCAGTCGGGGTCGACCGCGCCGACCGGGAACCAGTTGGACCACACCGTGGCCTCGGTGGCGCCGCCCAGCGCCAGGACCCGCGCGCCGGGGAAGGACTGCCGCACCCGGTCCGGCAGGGTCACCGGGATCCAGTCGCCCGACAGCAGGACCCGCCGCAGCCGGCTCGACTCGTCCGGCTCCGCGGGGAAGAGCGGCGCGAGCTGGACGAGCGCCGCGGGCGCCGAGTCCCAGAGGGTGATCCCTCCAGTCCGCAGCAGGCGCACCAGGTGGTCGGGTTCGCCAAGCTCCTCGCGGGACGCCACGTGGACGGTGCCGCCCGCGGCGAGCATGCCGAAGATGTCGTAGACCGACAGGTCGAAGCAGAGCGAGGTGACGAACAGCCCGCGGTCCTCCGGCCCCACCTCGAAGGTCCGGTTGATCCAGTCGACCAGGTTGGCCGCCGGCCGGTGCTGGACGACGATCCCCTTGGGCTCGCCCGTCGAGCCCGAGGTGTGGATCACGTAGGCGATGTCGTCCGGCGTCGCACACCTGGGGCAGCCGGCCGGCCGGGCGAGCGGTCGACGTGCCAGCCGGTCCAGAGCCGCTTGCGGCGCTGCTCGGCGCCCGGGTGAGGAGCACGTCGTAGCGGAAGCGCAGCTCGTTGGGGAAGCCCTCGGTCCGGTGGTGGACGGCAGCGCCCAGATCTCTGAAGAAGTCTTCGTCGAGGTCCAGCTCCTGGCGCCGCGCCGCGACCGAGCTCAGCCCTCTCTGGCTCCGCTGCTCCTCGACCGCCCGCCGCAGCTCCTCCCGCCGCCGGGCGTCGAGCACGTCGGCGACAGCACCGCGCCGCCCGGCGCGAGCCGGCCGAGCGCCCACCGCACCACCCGCTCCAGGTAGCGCGGCCCGGGGAAGAACTGGACCGTGCTGGCGAGCAGGACGAGGTCGAAGCGCTCACCGTCGCCGAGAAGGTCGTCGATCTCGTGGGCGAAGCCGGTCAGCAGCTCGACGTTCGCGATCCCCTCCCGTGCCGCGTGCTCGCGGTTGCGCTCCTGGGTCAGCGGCGAGGGGTCGACGCCGGTGACGTGCGCCACGCGGGAGGCCATCTCCCAGAGCAGCAGGCCCGAGCCGTTGCCGATCTCCAGCACCCGCGCTTCACGGTGGAGCCAGGGAGCGGCCAGGGAGAGGACGCGGTCGCGGTACTCGTCGACCTCGGCCTCGCTCATCGGCTCGCCGGTGAAGGCGCTGACGAAGCCGCCCGCCGTCACCCGGTCCACCGCCCGCTCGGCAACGAAGTCCCACAGCTCGCGCACGCTCCTCGGGATCGAGCGGCTCGGCCGGCGGCTCCGGATCGGCGACGCCCAGGCAGACGACGTCGGACAGCGCCGGCAGCCGCCAGCGCATCTCCTCGACCGCGGAGAGCAGGCCGGTGTCCCACGAGGATCGCGGGCGCGCCGGTCGAGGCGAGGATCGACTCGACCCGGTCGGCCGGCCAGGCCTCGTCCAGGGCCACGTAGTGACCGCCCGCCTTGAGTGTGCCGAGGACGGCGGTGAGCATGTCCAGAGAGCGCTCGATCCAGACTCCCACCGGCGCGCCGCGCTCGACTCCCAGATCGCGGAGCAGCCGGGCCAGCCGGTTGCTCCGCGCCTCGAGCTCGGCGTAGGTCAGCTCGCAGCCCGCACAGACCGCCGCCACCGCCTCCGGAGCCCGCTCCACCGCGGCCTCGAAGAACTGGTGCAGCAGGATCGTCTCCGGGAAAGGAGCGCGCGTGTCGTTCCATTCGAACAGGAGCTGGTGGCGCTCCCCCGGCGAGAGGATGGGCAGCTCCAGGAGCGATCGGGAGGGATCGGCCAGGGCCTCGGCGAGAAGCCGCACAAGCTGGCCGGCCAGACGATCGACCGTGGGAGCGTCGAACAGGTCGCGGCTGTACTCGATCACCCCCGAGAGGCCCTCGGCGGCCTCCCCGAAGACGGCGCTCAGCTCAAACTTCGCGGTGCCGGTGGAGAGCGGAACCGGATCGACCGCGAGTCCCGGAAGCTCCAACCGGTCCGACGAGGCGTTCTGGAGGGCGAGCGCCACCTGGAAGAGGGGAGGGCGGCTGCGGTCGCGCTCCGGCGCCAGCTCCTCGACCAGCCGCTCGAACGGCACCTCCTGGTGGGCGTAGGCGGAGAGCGTCGTCTCCCGCAACCGATCCAGGAGCACGAGGAAGCCCGGGGCCCCCGAGAGGTCGGCGCGCAGGGCCAGCGGTGTTGATGAAGAAGCCGATCAGGGGCTCCGTCTCGATCCGGGTGCGCCCCGCGATCGGCGTCCCAACCGCCAGGTCGTCCTCGCCCGTCCAGCGCTGCAGGAGCCCGGCGAACCCGGCGAGGAGCACCATGAAGAGCGTCGCTCCCTCGCGCCGGGCGAGAGCCTCCATCTGCCGGGTGAGCTCGGCCGGCAGCCGCACCGGCCGGGTGGCGCCGCGGTAGCTGAGCAGCGCGGGCCGGGGGTGGTCGGTGGGCAGTTCCAGGTGCGGCGGCAGCCCGGCGAGCCGCTGCCGCCAGAATGCGATCTCCTGTTCCAGGACCTCGCCGTGCAGCCAGGAGCGCTGCCAGACGGAGAAATCCGCGTACTGCACCGGCAGCTCCGGTAGGGGGGAGGGCCGGTCCGCGGAGAAGGCCGGATAGAGCGCGGCGACTTCACGCACCAGGAGCCCCAAGGACCAGCCGTCGCTGGCGATGTGATGCAGGGTCAGCACCACGGCGTGGTCCGTCTCGCCAAGGCGCAGGAGCAGAGCGCGCATGAGCGGGCCGCGCGCAAGATCGAACGGACGGACGGCCTCCGTCGCGGCGAGGTCCCACGCCAGCTCTGCGCGCGCGCGGTCCGGCAGCGCCGACAGATCCACCACGGGAAGCAGGAAGGGCCCAGCGGGTTGGATCACCTGCACCGGCGTGCCCTTCGGCGCGGCGAAGACGGTGCGCAACGCCTCGTGGCGGCGCACGATCTCGCCGAGGCATCGTGCCATCACCGCGGCGTCGAGCGGGCCTTCGACGCGCAGCGCCGACGCGATGTTGTACATCGGGCTGCCTGGCTGGACGCGGTCGATGAACCAGAGCCGCTGCTGGGCGAAGGACAGGGGCAGGGCCTCTTCCCGCGACACCGGCAGGATCGGCGGAGCGGGCAGGACCGCGCCGTCCCTACGCGCCTCCTCGATCCGGGCGGCGAGGTCCGCCAGCACCGGAGCCTCGAAAAGGTCGTGGAGCGGAATCTCGACGCCGAACGCCTGGCGCAGGCGCGAGGTGACCTGCGTCGCCAGCAGGGAATGGCCGCCGAGGTCGAAGAAGTGGCCGTCCGCCCCGACCCGTTCGAACCCGAGCAGGTCGGCCCAGATGCCGGCGAGGACCTCCTCGGTGGGCGTGCGCGGCGCCACGTAGGTCTCTTCGCCGGCGGACTGTTCCGGCGAGGGCAGGGCCTTGCGGTCCACCTTGCCGTTGACCGTCAGCGGGAAGACCTCCAGGATCACGAAGGCGGCCGGCACCATGTAGTCCGGCAGCCGCTCGCGCAGGGCTTCCCGCAGCTCCGCGGCCGTGGCGTCGCCGGCGACATAGGCGATCAGCCGCTGGTCGCCCGGGGATCCGACCGATCCGTCGGATCCGTCCGATCGGTCGGATCGAACCACCACCACAGCCTGGCGGACTCCCGCCACCTCCGCCAACGCCGCCTCGATCTCCCCCAGCTCGATACGGAAGCCGCGGATCTTCACCTGGTGGTCCAGGCGGCCCAGGTACTCCACGTCGCCGTCGGGGAGGTAGCGCCCCAGGTCGCCCGAGCGGTACAGCCGCGCGCCGGACGGAGCCGGCACGAAGCGTTCGGCCGTCAGCTCCGGGCGGCCCAGATAGCCCCGGGCCAGACCGGCGCCGCCCACCACTAGCTCGCCTGGAACGCCGATGGGAACCGGCAGCAGGTTGCGGTCCAGCACCGACAAGGACAGATCGGGGATGGGCTCGCCGATGACACTGCGCCGCTCGCCCCTGGACAGCGGCCGGCAGGTGACGTGGACCGTGGTCTCGGTGATGCCGTACATGTTGACCAGCCGCGGACGCTTGTCTCCATGCCGCTCGAACCAGGGCTCCAGACTGGCCGGGTCGAGGGCCTCGCCGCCGAAGATCAACAGCCGCAGATCGGTCGCCACACCGCCACGCCCGCCGTCCGCCTCCGCGAGCTGTGCGAAGGCCGAGGGGGTCTGGTTGAGCACCGTCACCTGTTCACTGACCAGCAGGTCCAGGAACCGCTCGGGCGAACGGCTCACCTCCCAGGGCACCACCACCAGCCGGCCGCCATAGAGCAGTGCGCCCCAGATTTCCCAGACCGAGAAGTCGAAGGCGTAGGAGTGGAACAGCGTCCAGACGTCCCGCTCGCCGAAACCGAACCAGGATTCGGTGGCGTCGAACAGCCGCGTGACGTTGGCGTGGGTGATCAGAGTGCCCTTGGGGCGGCCCGTCGAGCCCGAGGTGTAGATCACATAGGCCAGGCCCGACGCGTCGCCCAGGGGCTCCAGATCACGGGCCGGGAGATCCCCCAGCCCGGCGGTCTCCTCCGCCCCCACAACGATGCGGATGCCCGCGTCCTCGACGATGAAGTCCCGCCGCTCCCGCGGCGATGCGGGATCGAGCGGCACGTAGGCGGCCCCGGCCTTAAGCACCCCCAGGATGCCCACCGCCAGGTCCACGGAACGGTCCAGAAGCAGACCGACGCGGCTCTCGGGTCCCACACCCTGTCGGCGCAGCCAGCGGGCCAACTGGTTGGACCGCCGGTGCAGCTCGCCATAGGTCAGGGTCACGTCGCCGCAGGTGACGGCCGGGGCGTCAGGGGTCCGCTGGGTCTGCGCCGCGAAACGGCTGTGCAGGGTCAACGAAGAATCATGCTCCTCGCGGATCCTTCCCCACTCCAGGAGCTGCTGCCGCTCCGCCATGCTGAGCAGCGGCAGCTCCTCCGTCCGCGCGTCCGGATCGGCCACCGCCGCCGCCAGCAGACGCTCGAAGCCCGCGAACAGCCGGTCGACGGTCGCCCCGTCGAACAGATCGGTGGCGTGCTCGACGATGCCGGTCAGCTCGCCGTCGCGCTCCTCCAGGTTGACCGTGAGGTCGAACTTCGCCGTCGTTCCCTCCACCTTGACCGGCCGCAGGTGCAGGTCCTCGATCTGCAGGTCCACGACGGGAGCGTTCTGGAGAACGAGCACCACCTGGAACAGCGGCGCGTGAGCGAGGCTCCTCTTAGAGGCCATCTCCTCGACCAGCTTCTCGAAGGGGACGTCCTGGTGCAGCCAGGCGGCCAGCGCGGTCTCGCGCGCCCGGCCCAGCAGCTCATGGAAGGTGGGCGCGCCCGAGAGGTCCCCCCGCAGGACCAGCGTATTGACGAAGAACCCGATCAGGCCCTCGGTCTCGACGCGGTTGCGGCCGGCCACGGGCGAGCCCACGGCGAGGTCGTCCTGGTGGCTGTAGCGCGCCAGCAGGGCCTGGAAGCCGGCCAGCAGCACCATGAAGAGGGTCGCCCCTTCCCGCCGGGCGAGGGCCTCCAGATCCCGGGTGAGACCAGCGGACAGCCGCACCGGCCGGACCGCTCCCAGGTGGCTCTGCGCCGCCGGACGGGGCCGGTCGGTGGGCAGCTCCAGGAGGGGCGGCAGACCGGCGAGCTGCCCGCGCCACCAGGCGATCTCACCCTCCAGGACCTCGCCGCGCAGCCAGGAGGACTGCCAGACGGCGAAGTCCGCGTACTGCACGGGCAGCTCGGGCAGCGGAGACGGCCGGCCGGCGGCGAAGGCCGGATAGAGCGCGGCGATTTCCCGCACCAGGATGCCCATCGACCATCCGTCGCTGGCGATGTGGTGCAGGGTGAGCGCGACGACGTGGTCCCGCTCTCCCAGGCGCAGCAGCGAGGCACGCAGAAGCGGCCCGCGCGAGAGGTCGAACGGCCGGCCGGCCTCTTCGGCGGCCAAGGCCACAGCCCGCGCCTCTCTCTCTTCCGCCGGCAGGCCGGAGAGGTCCACGACGGCCAGCGCGAACGGCCCGGCCGGCTGGATCACCTGCACCGGCGTGCCCTGAGGCGCGGCGAAGACGGTGCGTAGCGCCTCGTGCCGGCGCACGACCTCGCCAAGGCAGCGTGCCAGGACCGCAGCGTCGAGCGGACCCTCGATGCGCAGCGCCGCCGGAATGTTGTAAAGCGGGCTGCCCGGTTCGAGCTGATCGATGAACCAGAGGCGCCGCTGGGCGAACGACAGGGGCAGGACCCCCTCGCGCGGCGCCGGAACCAGGGGCGGAGCGATCGGCTGCGTGCCGGCCGGTCTCGCCGCCTCGATCCTGGCGGCGAGGTCCGCCAGCCGCGGGGCCATGAACAGCTCGCGCAGAGGCATCTCGACGCCGAAAGCACCGCGCAGGCGCGACATCACCTGCGTCGCCAGCAGCGAATGGCCGCCCAGGTCGAAGAAGTGGTCTTCCGCCCCAACCTGTTCGACACCGAGCACCTCGGCCCAGATTCCGGCGAGAACCTCCTCGGTGGGCGTGCGCGGCGCCACGTAGCTCGACTCGCCGCCGACCCGCTCAGGAGCCGGCAGGGCTTTCCGGTCCACCTTGCCGTTGACCGTGAGGGGCATCGCTTCGAGTGTCACGAAAGCGGCCGGCATCATGTAGTCCGGCAGCCGCGCGCGCAGGGCTTCCCGCAGCTCCGCCGCCGCGGCGTCGCCGACGACATAGGCGATCAGCCGCTGATCGCCCGGGGATCCGACCGATCCGTCGGATCCGTCCGATCGGTCGGATCGAACCACCACCACAGCCTGGCGGACTCCGGCCAACTCCGCCAGCGCCGCCTCGATCTCCCCCAGCTCGATGCGGAAGCCGCGGATCTTCACCTGGTGGTCCAGACGGCCGAGGTACTCCACGTCGCCATCGGGGAGGTAGCGCCCCAGGTCGCCCGAGCGGTACAGCCGCGCGCCGGACGGAGCCGGCACGAAGCGCTCCGCCGTCAGCTCCGGACGGCCCAGGTAGCCCCGGGCCAGACCGGCGCCACCCACCACCAGCTCGCCCGGCACGCCGATGGGAGCCGGCAGCAGGTTGCGGTCCAGCACCGACAACGACAGATCGGGGATCGGCTCGCCGATGACGCTGCGCCGCTCGCCCCGGGAGAGCGGCCTATAGGTGACGTGCACCGTGGTCTCGGTGATGCCGTACATGTTGACCAGCCGCGGACGCTCGTCGCCGTGGCGCTCGAACCAGGGCTCCAGACTGGCCGGATCGAGGGCCTCGCCGCCGAAGATCACCAGCCGCAGGTCCGGCAGATCGCTCTCGCTCCGCGCGAGCTGCGCGAAGGCCGAAGGGGTCTGGTTGAGCACCGTCACCCGCTCGCGCACCAACAGGTCCAGGAACCCTTCGGGCGAGCGGCTCACCTCCCAGGGCACGACCACCAGGCGGCCGCCGTAGAGCAGCGCGCCCCATATCTCCCAGACCGAGAAGTCGAAGGCGTAGGAGTGGAACAGCGTCCAAACGTCCCGCTCGTCGAACCCGAACCAGGCCTCGGTGGCGTCGAACAGCCGCGTGACATTGCCGTGCGTGATCAGGGTGCCCTTGGGGCGGCCCGTCGAGCCCGAGGTATAGATCACGTAGGCCAGGCTCGACGCGTCGCCCAGGGGCTCGAGATCGTCTGCCGGAAGACCTTCCAGCAGCTCAAGATCCTCGACCACGATGCGGATGTCCGCGTCCTCCACGATGAAGTCCCGCCGCTCCTGGGGGGCGCCCGGATCGAGCGGCACGTAGGCGGCCCCGGCCTCGAGCACGCCCAGGACGCCCACCGCCAGGTCCACGGAACGGTCCAGCAGCAGGCCGACGCGGCTCTCCGGCCCTACGCCCTGGCCGCGCAGCCAGTGGGCCAGTTGGTTGGACCGCCGGCGCAGCTCTCCGTAGGTCAGCGTCACGTCGCCGCAGGTGACGGCGGGGGCTTCGGGGGTCCGCCGGGCCTGCGCCGCGAAACGGCTGTGCAGCGTCGAGGAGGCAGCATGCTCCTCCCGGATGCCTCCCCACTCCAGGAGTTGCTGACGCTCGGCCGCGTCAAGCAGCGGCAGCTCCTCCGCCCGCAGGTCCGGCCCCTCCACCGCCGCCGCCAGCAGGCGCTCGAAGCCCGCGAGCAGACGGTCGATGGTCGAGCCGTCGAACAGATCGGTGGCGTGCACGGCAATGCCGCTGAGGCCGTCCTCGTGCTCCGAGAGGTCGAGCGTGAGATCGAACTTCGCCGTCGCCGCGTCCACGTCGACCGGCCGCAGGCGCAGGTTCTCGATCTCCAGACCACCGACGGGAGCGTTCTGCAGGACGAGCACCACCTGGAACAGCGGCGAGTGGGCCAGGCTCCGCTCCGGGGCCATCTCCTCGACCAGCTTTTCGAACGGCACGTCCTGGTGCAGCCAGGCGGCAAGAGCAGCCTCGCGCACCCGGCCGAGCAGCTCGCGGAACGTGGGGGCGCCCGCGAGGTTCCCCCGCAGGACCAGCGTGTTGACGAAGAACCCGATCAGTCCCTCGGTCTCGATCCGGTTGCGGCCGGCCACGGGCGAGCCCACGGCCAGGTCGTCCTGACCGCTGTAGCGCCCGAGGAGGGCCTGGAAGCCGGCGAGGAGCACCATGAAGAGCGTCGCTCCCTCCTGCCGGGCGAGCGTCTCCATCCGCCGGGTGAGCTCGGCGGGCAGCCGCACCGGCCGCTCCGCCCCCCGGTAACTCTGCGCCGCCGGACGCTGCCGGTCGGAGGGCAGCTCCAGGAGAGGCGGCAGCCCGGCGAGCTGGCGGCGCCAGAAGTCGATCTCCCCTTCCAGGACCTCGCCGCGCAGCCAGGAGCGCTGCCAGACGGCGAAGTCCGCGTACTGCACCGGCAGCTCGGGCAGGGGGGACGGCCGGCCGGCGGCGAAGGCCGCGTAGAGCGCCGCGACCTCGCGCACCAGGATCCCCATCGACCATCCGTCGCTCGCGATGTGGTGCATCGTCAGCGCCACGGCGTGATCCCGCTCGCCGAGGCGCACCAGCAGGGCGCGCAGGAGCGGCCCGCGCGAGAGGTCGAACGGACGACTGGCTTCTTCGGCGGCCAGGACCCGGGCCCGTGCCTCCCTCTCCTCTTCCGGCAGGTCGGACAGGTCCACGACGGTCAAGGCGAAAGGCTCCGCCGGCTGGATCACCTGCACCGGCGCGCCGGCCCGCGCGGCGAAGACCGTGCGCAGGGCTTCGTGGCGGCGCACGATCTCGCCGAGGGTGAGCGCCAGCACGCGGGAATCGAGCGGCCCCTCCACGCGCAGCGCCGCCGCGACGTTGTAGAGCGGGCTTCCCGGTTCGAGCTGATCGATGAACCAGAGCCGCTCCTGAGCGAACGACAGGGGCAGGTCGCCTTCGCGCGACGCCGGCAGGAGAGGCGGCGCGGGAGCCTGCGAGCCAGACCGCTGAGTCGCCTCGACGCGGGCGGCGAGATCGGCCAGCCGGGGGGCCTCGAAGAGGTCGCCCAGCGGCAGCTCGACGCCGAAGGTCTCGCGCAGGCGCGACGCCACCCGGGTGGCGAGGAGGGAATGGCCGCCCAGCTCGAAGAAATCGGCGTCCGCCCCGACTCGTTCGAGCCCGAGGAGATCGGCCCAGATGCCGGCCACCACCTCTTCGACCGGCGTGCGCGGCGCCACCCAGGTCTCCAGGGAGATCTGCGCTTCCGGCGCAGGCAGCGCCTTGCGGTCCACCTTGCCGTTGGGGTTCAGCGGCAGCGTTTCGAGGGTCACGAAAGCGGACGGCACCATGTAGTCCGGCAGCCGCTCGCGCAGTTGCTCCCGCAGGGAGACGGCGGAGGCTTCGCCGGCCACGTAGGCGACCAGGCGCCGCTCGCCCGGAGATCCGACCGATCCGTCGGATCCGTCCGATCGGTCGGATCGCACCACCACCGCCGCCTCGCGAACCCCGGGCAGCGCCAGCAGAGCCGCCTCGACCTCCCCCGGCTCGATGCGGAAGCCGCGGATCTTGACCTGGCCGTCCAGACGGCCGAGGAACTCCACCGCGCCGTCCGGCCGCTGCCGGACGAGGTCGCCCGTGCGGTAGAGCCGCGCTCCCGGGTGCGGACCGAACGGATCGGGCACGAACCGCTCGGCGGTCAGCTCCGGCCGGGCGTGATAGCCGTGCGCCACCCCGTCGCCCCCAAGGAACAGCTCGCCCGGCGCCCCGGCCGGCTGCGGCGTGAGCCCCGCCGCCAGCACGTAGAGGGTCCCGTTGGCCAGCGGACGCCCGATGGGGACGGTCTCCCCTTCCGGCGCCGCCTCCACCCGCTGCCAGGTGGCGAAGGTCGTCGTCTCGGTCGGGCCGTAGACGTGGAGCAGGTTCTCGGGCGGGCCGGCCCGCAGCACCGCGCGGACCGCCGCGGGATCGACCGCCTCGCCGCCGAAGAGCACGCAGCGCAGCGGCGCGAAGCCGTCCGGAGCCTCGCGGGCGATCTGGTTGAACAGCGCGGTGGTGAGGAACAGGACGTCGACGCCTTCGCGGCGCAGCGCGGCGATCAGGCGCTCGGGCGAGAGGACGGTCTCGCGCTCCAGGCCGACCAGCCGGCCGCCGTTGAGCAGCGCGCCCCAGATCTCGAAGGTGGCGGCGTCGAACGAGCTGTTCGAAGCCTGCGCCACCCGGTCGTCCGGGCCGAGTTGGACGTAGTCGGTCCCGCGCACCAGGCGCACGATGGCGCGGTGGGGCACCACCACCCCCTTGGGCCGTCCGGTCGAGCCGGAGGTGTAGATGACGTAGGCGGGATCGCCGGGCGAGGAAAGGCTTGCGAGCGGCGGCCCGTCAGGACTGGCCTCCCCCTCCCCGATCGGTTCGACACGCAGGCCTTCGCGGGCGGGGAGCCGCCCGGCCAGGCCTTCCTCCGCGACCAGCACGGCGGCGGCGGTGTCCTCCAGCATGAAGGCGAGCCGTTCCGGCGGATAGGCGAGGTCGAGCGGCACGTAGGCGCCCCCCGCCTCCAGGATGCCCAGCATCCCCACCACCATCTCCGGCAGGCTCTCGGCGCAGAGGCCCACCAGGGAGCCGGGGCCGACGCCCGCGCCGCGCAGCCGGTGCGCCAGGAGCCGCGAGCGGCGGGAGATCTCGCCGTAGGAGATCTCCCGGCCCCCGAAAGTCACGGCCACGGCGGCCGGAGAGCGCTCCGCCTGCTCGGCGAACAGCTCGTGGACGCAGGCCCGCGGATAGTCCCGGGCCGTGTCGTTCCAGCTCGCCAGTTGGAGGGTCTCCGCCCCGGTGAGCAACGGCAGCTCCGCGATCGCGCGGTCCTCCGCTGCCTCCGCCATGCCGGCGAGCAGCGTGGCGAGGTGCTGGAGCAGGCGTTGCGCCGCACCTTCGTCCACGCGGGCCCGGTCGGTCTTCAGGAGCAGGGAGAGCTGGTCCCCCACCAGGACAGCCAGGGTGACGGGATAGTTGGTGCTCTCGATAGCTGCGCAGGTCGCTGATCCGCAGGGCGCCGGAGCCGCCGCCATCCGACGCCGGGGTAGTTCTCGAAGACGTAGAGCGTCTCGAACAGCGGCGAGCCGGCGGGGACCTCGCTCCAGCGCTGGATCTGGGCCAGAGGCGTGTGCTCGAAGTCCTGCAGGACGAGTTGGCGTTCCTGGAGGCGCCGCAGCCAGGGGACCAGGGGCTCGGCGCCGTCCACCCGCACCCGCGCCGGCAGGGTGTTGACGAACATGCCGACCATGGTCTCGACGCCGGGCAGGGCGGCCGGGCGGCCGGAGACCACGTTGCCGAAGACCACGTCCTCCTGGCTGCTGTAGCGGCCGAGAAGCAGGCCCAGGCGCCCAGGGTGACGGTCTGCAGGGTCAGCTTGTGCCGGCGCCGCCAGAGCCTGGAGCCCCGCCGTGACCTCTCGGGAGAGCTGGAGCTCGTGCTCGGCGTAGCCCGAGGCCCGGGCGGTCCGCGCCGAGGAGCGCCCAGGGAATTGGGGGCGGTGAACTCCGCCAGCTCTCCGCGCCAGAACCGCTCCGCCTTCGCCGCGTCCTGCTTCTGGAGCCAGACGACGTAGTCGGCGAACGGCCGCGCCGGCGGCGAGGCCTGCTCCCGGCCCTCCTTGAGAGCCGTGTAGACCGCCACCAGCTCCCGCACCAGGAGGGGGAGCGACCAGCCGTCCAGCAGCAGGTGGTGAAACGTCCAGATGAACCCCAGCCCGCCGTCGAAACGGATCAGCGCGAAGCGCATCAGCGGCGCCTTGCTCAGGGCCAGAGGCGTGTGCCGCTCGGCATGCCGCAGTTCTTCGAAGCGGCGCTCCCGCTCCTCCGCCGGCAGGCCGCGCCAGTCCAGCTCCTGCCAGGGCAGGGAGACCGTCTTGCGGACGACCTGGAGGGGCTCCTCCAACCCGTCCCAGAGGAAGGCCGTGCGCAGCACCGCGTGGCGCTGGACGAGCTTCTCCCACGCCTGCTGGAACCGCCGGGCGTCGAGGTCCTCCGGCAGGGTGCAGGTGACCTGGTTGACGTAGATCCCGGACTCGGGCGCCATCAGGCTATGGAACAACATGCCGCTCTGGAGCGGCGTGAGGGGATAGATGTCTTCGACGTTCTTCATGATGCGTCTCAGTCCGAGTCGGCGAGCAGGGCCGCCAATTTGTCAAAGCCGCGGGCGTCGAGCCGGGCCTTGGGAAAGTCGGAAGGCGTGAAGACCTCTTCGCTCTCCCGGCTGTGCTGGATCAGTTGCCGGAGCGCGCCGGCATAATCAGCGGCCAGACGCTCCACGGTCTCCCGCCGATGCGTCCGGGAGCCGTACGTCAGAGTGACCTGGAGCCGGCCATCCGTGACGATGCCGGTGACCTCCAGCAGGTGGGTGCGGTGGGCGCGCGGGCTCCGGCAGGGGCCGGTGCCGGCCGTGGAAGCCCGGAACAGCGGGCTCTCCTCCTGGGTGGCGCCGGCCTGGCCCAGGTAGTTGAACAGGATCTCGGCCGGCGGAGCCTCCTCCAGGAGGCCGGCCGACCGCAGCAGGCCGTAGCCGATGCCGCGCCCGGGCACGGCGCGCAGCCGCTCCTTGACGCTCACCAGAGCGTCGCCAGGATCGGCGTCGCCCGCCTCCAGGACGACCGGGTACATGGAGGTGAACCAGCCCACGGTGCGCGAGACGTCGAGGTCGTCGACATCGCCAAACACCGGCTCGCGGCCGTGCCCTTCCAGCTCCACCCGCAGGCGCGAGGAGCCGGTCCAGCCCTTGAGAGCCCGCGCCAGAGCGCTGAGCAACGCGTCGTCGATGCGGCTGTGGTAGACCGACGGCAGAGTCTGGAGCAGGTCCGACGTCTCTTCGGCGGTCAGCTCGAAGGAGACCGTGGCCTCGTCGCTCCCAGGATCGCCATGGAAGTCCACCGGCAGCCGGGGCACGGAGACCCGAGCGGTCTCGCGCCAGTAGTCCAGCTCGCCGGCCAGGCGCCTCGGCATGACCGTCGAGGCGGCGCGCCCACTCCTGAAAAGAAGTGGTCTTGGGCGGCAAGATGGCCTGGCGGTACGCCGCCTCGAAATCTTCGAGCAGCACGCGCCAAGAGACGCCGTCCACCACCAGGTGGTGGGTGACCCAGAGCAGCCGTGTCACCGAACAGGCAGAGGCGGGTCAGCGGCCCGGTCGACAGGTCGAAGCCGGCCTGGAGGGCCGCGGCCGCCGACTCGAAGGCCTCATCCCGGCGAGACGCCGGCAAGCCCGAGAGGTCCACCTGGTGGAAGGGCGTCACCAACTCGGCCGGAGCGTTCTCCTGCCGCAGGCCGTCGAACCTCATACGGAGGGCATCGTGGTGCTCCACGATCGCGGCCATGGCGCGCTCCAGCGCGGCGGGGTCGAGAGGCTCCAGCGGCTCCAGCAGCAGGGCCTGGTTGAAATGGTGCGGATCCGCGAAGCCCTGCTCGAAGAACCGGCTCTGGATCGGAGTGAGCGGCACCTCGCCCGTCACCGGCCCCTGCCCGGCGAGGGCGGCCCCATCCGTAGCCGTGACGTGGAGGGCGAGCCCGGCCACGGTCTGGTGCTCGAAGATCTCCCGCACGGTGAAGAGCAGGCCGGCCTGGCGCGCCCGCGCCACGATCTGGATCGAGAGGATCGAATCGCCGCCCAGCTCGAAGAAGTTGTCGTTCACCCCGACCCGCGGCAGGCGCAGGACCTGCGCCCACACCCCCGCCAGGATCTCCTCCTCGCGGGTGCGCGGCGCCACGTAGCCCTCCTCGCGCGCGCCGGGCTGTTCCGGAGCCGGCAGGGCCTTGCGGTCCACCTTGCCGCTGGCGGTCAAGGGCAGCGCCGGCAGCGTCACGAAGACGGCCGGCACCATGTAGTCCGGCAGCCGTTCGCGCAGCGACCGCCGCATCTCCTCCACCGCGCCGGCGCCGACCACATAGGCGACCAGCCGCGACTCGCGCACCACCACGACCGCCTGGCGGATGCCGGGCAGGGCGGCCAGCGCCGCTTCGATCTCTCCCAGCTCGATGCGGAGGCCGCGCAGCTTGACCTGATGGTCAAGGCGGCCCAGGAAATCGATGGAACCGTCGGGCAACCAGCGAACGAGGTCGCCCGTGCGGTACAACCGGACGCCGGAGACGCCGCCGAACGGATCGGGGATGAACCGCTCCGCCGTCAGATCGGGCCGGCGCAGATAGCCGCGCGTTACACCCGCGCCCCCCACCAGCAGCTCGCCGGCCACCCCGACCGGTACCGGCCGCAGCTCCCGGTCCACGACATAGACCTGGGTGTTGCCGATCGGCCGGCCGATCGGCACCCGGCGCGGATCCTGTCCGGGGGCGCAGACCCAGCGCGTGGAATCGACCGAGGTCTCCGTCGGCCCGTACTCGTTGTCGAACGCCGCGGGAAGCCGCGCCAGCGCCCGGTCGCGCAGCTCCGGAGTGAGCGCCTCGCCCCCCGAGAAGACCTGGCGCAGCGACGTGCACGTCTCCACGCCGTCCTCGGCGAGGAACGCCGCCAGCATCGAGGGGACGAAGTGGACGAAGGTGACCCGGTGCTCGCGCAGGACGCTCACCAGATAGGGGACGTCGCCCTGCCGGCCCGGCTCGGCCAGCACCAGCCGCGCCCCGGCCCAGAGAGGGGCGAAGCACTCCCACACCGAGAAGTCGAAGCCGAAAGACGCTTTCTGGAGCACCGCGTCGAGCTGGTCGAGCCGGTAGACCTGCTGGGCCCAGCCCACCCGGTTGCAGATGCCCCGGTGCGGCACCATCACGCCTTTCGGCCGGCCCGTCGAGCCCGAGGTGTAGATGACGTAGGCCAGATTGTCCGGAGTCACCTCGACCCCGAGGTCCTCCTCCATCTCCTCGTCGGAGCTCCAGCGGGCGTCCAGGGGGACGACATGGAGACCGTCCGCCGCCTTCCCCACCCGCTCGCGGAGGTGCTCCTGGAGCAACAGGATCCGGGCTCCCGAGTCGTCGAGCATGAAGGCGAGCCGCTCCGGCGGATAGGTCGGATCGAGAGGCAGATAGGCGCCGCCCGCCTCCAGGATGGCGAGCATGCCCACGACCATGGCCGGCGAGCGGTCGGCGCAGAGACCGACGACCTGGTCGGGGCCGACGCCGAGCTCCCGCAGATGGCGGGCCAGGAGCCGCGCGCTGCCGACCAGGCGGCGGTACGTCCACCGCTCGCTCCCCAGCTCGACGGCCACGGCGGACGGCGTCCGCGCCGCCTGCGCGGCGACGGCATGATGGAGACAGCCCTCCGTGATCCCCTCGACCCATGTGTCGTTCCATTCGCCCAGGATCTGCCGCCGCTCGGCCGCGGAGAGCGGGTCCAGCTCGCCGACCGGACGCTCCGGCGCCGCGGCCATGCCGGCGAGCAGGTTGGTGAAGTGCTGGAGCAGGCGCGGCGCCGCGTCCCCGTCCATACGGGCGAGGTCCACAGCCAGGTCCAGGGAGATGCGCTCCCCCACGGTGAGGGCCATGGTGACGGGGTAGTTGGTGCTCTCGTAGCTTTGCAGGTCGCGGATGCGCAGCCCGCCGTCCTCCACCTCTCCGGCATCCGGATAGTTCTCGAACACATAGAGCGTCTCGAACAGCGGCGAGCCGGCGGGGACCTCGCTCCAGCGCTGGACCTGCGCCAGCGGCGTGTGCTCGAAATCCTGCCGGACGAGCTGGCGCTCCTGGAGGCCCCGCAGCCAATCGGCCAGGGGCTCGCCGCCCTCCACCCGCGCCCGCACCGGCAGGGTGTTGACGAACATGCCGACCATGGTCTCGACGCCGGGCAGGGAGGCCGGGCGGCCGGAGACCACGCCGCCGAAGACCACGTCCTCGGCGCCGCTGTAACGGCTGAGGAGCACGGCCCAGGCGCCCAGGGTGACGGTCTGGAACGTGAGTCGGCACCGCGCCGCCAGGGCCTGGAGATCCGCCGTGGCCTCGCGGGAGAGCTGGAGCCGGTGCTCCTCATAGCAGGTAGCGCTCATAGGAGCGGCGTTCAGGACGCCGATGGCGTTCGGGGCGGCGAACCCCGCCAATTCCTCGCGCCAGAACGGCTCCGCCTTCGCCGGGTCCTGCCGCCGCAGCCAGGCCAAGTAGTCGCCGAACGGCCGCGCGGGCGGTAAGGCCGGCTCCCGGCCCTCCCGCAGGGCGCCGTAGACCGCCACCAGCTCCTGAACCAGGAGGGGCAGCGACCAGCCGTCCAGCAGCAGGTGATGGAAGGTCCAGACGAAGCACAGCTCGCCGTCGAGGCGGACCAGGACGAACCGCACCAGCGGCGCCCGGTCCAGGGGGATGGGTGCGTGCCGCTCGTCCCGCCGCAGCTCCTCGAAGCGATGCCGCCGCTCCTCCGCCGGCAGGCCTCTCCAGTCCAGTTCCCGCCAGGACGGCGCGCAGCTCCGGCGGACGGCCTGCAAGGGCTCGTCGAGCCCCTCCCAGAGGAAGGCCGTGCGCAGAATCGTGTGGCGCGCAAGGAGCCTCTCCCAGGCCTGCCGGAACAGCCTGGCGTCGAGGTCTTCCGGCAGGGTGCAGGTGACCTGGTTGACGTAGACCCCCGAGTCGGGCGCCATCAGGCTGTGGAACACCATGCCGCTCTGGAGCGGCGTCAGGGGATAGAGGTCCTCGAGGTCCCGCAGATCCGGCAGCAGCGTCGCCAGCCGTCCGAAGGCATGAGCGTCGAGCCCGGCCCTGGGGAAGTCGGAAGGCGTGAAGACCTCCTCGCTCTCCCGGGCCTGCCGGATCAGCTCCCGCAGCGCGTCCGCGTAGGCCATCGCCAGCCGCTCCATGGTCTCCCGGCGATGCGTCCGCGAGCCGTAGGTCAGGGTCATCCGGAGCCGGCCGTCTGCCACCATGCCGGAGACCTCCAGCGGGTGGGTGCGGTGGCCGCGCGGACTCCGGCAGGGACCGGTGCCGGCCGTGGAGGCCCGGAAGAGCGGGCTCTCCTCGTGGGTGGCGTCGGCCTGGCCCAGGTAGTTGAACAGGACCCCGGCCGGCGGCGCCTCCTCCAGGAGGCCGGCCGACCGCAGCAGGCCGTAGCCGATGCCGCGCCCGGGTACGGCGCGCAACCGCTCCTTGACGCTCACCAGGGCCTCGCCCGGATCGCCGCTCGCCTCCAAGACGACCGGATAGATCGAGGTGAACCAGCCCACAGTGCGCGAGAGGTCCACGTCCTCGAACAAAGGTTCGCGACCGTGCCCCTCCAGGTCCACCCGCAGGCTCGGTGAGCCGGTCCAGCCGGCCAGGGCGCGGACCAGCGCGCTCAGCAGCGCATCGTCGATGCGGCTGTGGTAGACCGGCGGCACAGCCTGGAGCAGCTCCGCGGTCTCTTCGGCGGTCAGCTCGAAGGAGACGTCGGCCTCGTCGCCGTTGAGGTTGCCGGTCTCCTGGAAGTCCACCGGCAGCGGGGATGCGGAGACCCGCGAGGTCTCGCGCCAGAATTCCAGCTCGCCGGCCTGCCCGCTGTAGGAAGACAGCCGGCGCGCCCACTCCTGGAACGAGGTGGTCTTGGGCGGCAGGGGGGCTTGGCGGTAGGCCGCTTCCAGGTCTTCGACCAGCACGCGCCAGGAAACCCCGTCCACCACCAGATGGTGGGTGACCCATAGCAGCCGGTCGCCGAACAGGCAGAGGCGGGTCAGCGGTCCGGCCTCCAGGTCGAAGCCGGCCTGGACCGCCGCAGCGGCCTGCTCGTAGGCCTCGTCCCGGCGAGCCGCTGGCAGGCCGGAAAGGTCGACCTGGTGGAAAGGCGTCGCCGGCTCGGCTGGAGCGTTCTCCTGACGTGAACCGTCAAACCGCATGCGCAAGGCGTCGTGGTGCTCCACCACGGTGGCCATGGCGCGCTCCAGGGCGGCGGCGTCAAGGGACTCGCGCGGCGTCAGCAGCAGAGCCTGGTTGTAGTGCTGCGGGTCCGCGAAGCCCTGCTCGAAGAACCAGCGCTGGATCGGAGTGAGCGGCACCTCGCCGGTCACCGCCCCCTGTCCGGCCCCTGATGCCGGTGGCTTCCGCGGCCTGGGCGTGGCGGGCGAGCCCGGCCACGGTCGGGTTCTCGAAGATCTCCCGCACGCCGAAGCGGAGGCCGGCCTGGCGCGCCCGGGCCACGATCTGGACCGAGAGGATCGAATCGCCGCCCAGCTCGAAGAAGTTGTCCTCCGACTCCCACCCGCGGCAGGCGCAGCACCTGCGCCCAGACCCCCGCCAGGATCTCCTCCTCGCGGGTGCGCGGCGCCACGAAGCCCTCCTCGCGCGCCGCGGGCTGCTCCGGCGCCGGCAGGGCCTTGCGGTCCACCTTGCCGTTGACCGTGAGGGGTAGCGCTTCGAGCGTCACGAAGGCGGCCGGCACCATGTAGTCCGGCAGCCGCTCGCGCAGGGCTTCCCGCAGCTCCGCGGCCGTGGCGTCGCCCGCGACATAGGCGACCAGCCGCTGGTCGCCCGGGGATCCGACCGATCCGTCGGATCCGTCCGATCGGTCGGATCGAACCACCACCACCGCCTGGCGGACGCCGGGCAGTCCGGTCAGCGCCGCCTCGATCTCTCCCAGCTCGATGCGGAAGCCGCGGATCTTCACCTGGTGGTCGAGACGGCCGAGGTACTCCACGTCGCCGTCGGGCAGATAACGGCCCAGATCTCCCGAGCGGTACAGGCGCGCTCCGGACGGAGCCGGAACGAAGCGCTCCGCCGTCAGCTCCGGCCGGCCCAGGTAGCCGCGGGCCAGGCCCGCGCCCCCGACCACCAGCTCGCCCGGCACGCCGACGGGGACCGGCCTCAGGCTGCCGGTCCAGCACCGAGAGCGACAGGTCGGGGATGGGCACGCCGATGACGCTACGGCGCCCGTCCTGGGCGTCCGCCGTGGAGAGCGGCCGGTAGGTGACGTGCACCGTCGTCTCGGTGATGCCGTACATGTTGACCAGCCGCGGACGCTCGTCGCCGTGGCGCTCGAACCAGGGCTCCAGGCTGGCCGGATCGAGGGCCTCGCCGCCGAAGACCACCAGCCGCAGATCGGTCGCCACGCCGCCGCGCTCGGCGTCCGCCTGCGCGAGCTGCGCGAAGGCCGAGGGGGTCTGGTTGAGCACCGTCACCCGCTCGCGGACCAGCAGGTCCAGGAACTGCTCGGGCGAGCGGCTCGCCTCCCAGGGCACGACCACCAGCCGGCCGCCGTAGAGCAGCGCGCCCCAGATCTCCCAGACCGAGAAGTCGAAGGCGTAGGAGTGGAACAGCGTCCAGACGTCCCGCTCGCCGAAGCCGAACCAGGCCTCGGTGGCGTCGAACAGCCGCGACGACGTTGCCGTGGGTGATCAGAGCGCCCTTGGGGCGGCCGGTGGAGCCCGAGGTGTAGATCACGTAGGCCAGGCTCGACGCGTCGCCCAGAGGCGCGAGATCGTAGGCCGGCAGGCTCTCCAGCCCCTCCAGCTCCTCGGAGCCCACCACGATCCGGATGCCCGCGTCCTCCAGCACGAAGGCCGTCCGCTCCTTTGGCGAGCTCGGATCGAGCGGCACGTAAGCGGCCCCGGCCTTGAGGACGCCCAGGATGCCCACCACCAGGTCCGCGGAACGGTCCAGGCGCAGACCCACGCGGCTCTCGGGGCCGGCGCCGTGCTGGCGCAGCCAGCGGGCCAGTTGGTTGGACCGCCGGTCCAGCTCGCCGTAGGTCAGGGTCACGTCGCCGCAGGTGACGGCCGGGGCGTCGGGGGTCCGCCGGGCCTGCGCCGCGAAACGGCTATGCAGCGTCGAAGTCGCCGGCACGCTCCTCGCGGATCCCTCCCCACTCCAGGAGCTGCTGCCGCTCCGCCGCGCTGAGCAGGTCCAGGTCGCCCAAGCGGCGCTCCGCCCCTTCCGCCATGCCGGCGAGCAGCGTGGCGAAATGCTGGAGCAGGCGCGGCGCCGCATCCTCGTCCACGCGGGCGCGGTCGATCGCCAGGTGCAGGGACGACTTGGTCCGCCGCCGTGAGGGTCAGGGTGACGGGGTAATTGGTGCTCTCGAAGCTGCGCAGGTCGCGGAGCCCCAGGCCGCCGGAGCCGCTGTCTCCGGCGTCGGGGTAGTTCTCGAACGCGTAAAGCGTCTCGAACAGCGGCGAGCCGGCGGGGACCTCGCTCCAGCGCTGGATCTGGGCCAGAGGAGTGTGCTCGAAGTCCTGCCGGGCGAGCTGGCGCTGCTGGAGGCGTTGCAGCCAATCCGCCAGAGGCTCGGCGTCGTCCATCCGCACCCGCACCGGCAGGGTGTTGACGAACATGCCGACCATGGTCTCGACGCCGGGCAGGGCGGCCGGACGGCCGGAGACCACGCCGCCGAAGACCACGTCCTCGTCGCCGCTGTAGCGGCTGACGAGCAGCGGCCCAGGCGCCCAGGGTGACGGTCTGCAGGGTCAGCTTGTGCCGCGCCGCCAAGGCCTGCAGCTCCGTCGTGACCTCGCGGGAGAGCCGGATTCCGTGCTCGGCCTGGCCGGAAGGTCCTTCAGCCCTCACCGGGCGGGTGACGCCGAGGGAGTTGGGGGAGCTGAACCCCACGAGCTCCCCGCGCCAGAACGGCTCCGCCCGGGGCATGTCCTGCTTCTGCAGCCAGACGACGTAGTCGCTGAATGGCCGCGCCGGCGGCAATGTCGCCGACGCGGGCTCCCGGCCCTCCCGCAGGGCCGCATAGACAGATCCCAACTCCTGCACCAGGAGGGGAAGCGACCAGCCGTCTAGCAGCAGGTGGTGAGCCGTCCAGATGAACCGGATCTCGTCGTCGAGGCGGATCAGGGAGAAACGCATCAGCGGCGCGCTGTCCAGGGGCAGAGGCGTATGCCGCTCGCGATGACGCAGCTCTTCGAAGCAGGGCTCCCGCTCCTCCGCGGCGAGGCCGCTCCAGTCCAGCTCCTGCCAGGGAAGAGAGACCTCCCTGCGGACGACTTGCCGGGACTCGTCGAGCCCCTCCCAGAGAAAAGCCGTGCGCAGCGCCTCGTGGCGTTCGACGAGCCTCTCCCAGGCCCGCCGGAACAGCCCGGCGTCGAGATCCGCCGACAGGGTGCAGGTGACCTGAGTGACATAGACCCCGGACTCGGGCGCCATCAGGCTGTGGAACAGCATGCCGCTCTGGAGCGGCGTGAGGGGATAGACGTCGTCGACTTCTTCCAGACCCGACAGCAGCGATTCCAGTTGACGGAAGCCGCGCTCGTCGAGCCGGGCCTTGGGGAAGTCGGAGGGCGTGAAGACCTCGTCGCTCTCCGGATTGTGCTGGATCAATTCCCGCAACGCTTCGGCGTAGGCCGCGGCCAGACGCTCCGCGGTCTCCCGGCGATACATCCGCGAGCCGTAGGTCAGGGTGATCCGGAGCCGGCCGTCGGACACGATGCCGCCGATCTCCAGTAGATGGGTGCGGCGGGTGCGCGGGCTCTGCGCGGGGCCGGTGCCGGCCGTGGAGACCCGGAAGAGAGACAGCTCTCCGGCGGTGGCGTCGGCCTGGCCGAGATAGTTGAAGCTGACCCCGGCCGCCGGCTGCTCTTCGAGAAGATGGCGCAACAGGCCGTAGCCGATGCCGCGGCCGGGCACGGCGCGCAGCCTCTCCTTGGCGCTCACCAGGGCCTCGCCCGGATCGGCGTCGCCCGCTTCGAGCACGACCGGGTACATGGAAGTGAACCAGCCCACCGTGCGCGAGACGTCGGGACCGTCGACATCGCCAAACACCGGTTCGCGGCCATGCCCTTCCAGGTCCACCCGCAGGCGCGGCGAGCCGGTCCAACCCGCCAGGGCCCGCACCAGGGCGCTCAGCAGCGCCTCGTCGATGCGGCTGTGGTAGACCGCCGGCAGGGTCTGGAGCAGCTTCGCGGTCTCCTCGGCGGGCAGCTCGAAGGCAACGGTGGCCTCGTCGCCCACCAGGTTCCCGGCATCGGGGAAGTCCACCGGCAGGCGGGGCACGGAGACCCGGGCCGTCTCGCGCCAGTAGTCCAACTCGCCGGCCTGCCCGCTGTACGCGGACAACCGGCGGGACCACTCCTGGAACGAGGTGGTCCTGGGCGGGAGGGTGGCCTGGCGGTAGGCCGCTTCCAGGTCTTCGACCAGCAATCGCCAGGAGATCCCGTCCACCACCAGGTGATGGGTGACCCAGAGCAAGCGTTCTCCGGGATCGTCGGCGAACAGACAGAGGCGGGTCAGAGGTCCGGCCGACAGGTCGAAGCCCGCCTGGATCGCCGCGGCGGCTGCCTCGAAGGCCTCGTCCCAGCGAGCCGCAGGTAAACCCGCATGGTCCACTTGGTGGAAAGGCGTCACCGGCTCAGGGTGAGCGTTCTCCTGCCGCGGGCCGTCGAACCGCATGCGCAGGGCGTCGTGGTGCTCCACGACCGTGGCCAGGGCGCGTTCCAGGGCGGCGGGATCAAGGGGCTCGCGCGGCTCCAGCAGCAGGGCCTGGTTGAAGTGGTGCGGGTCCGCGAAACCCTGCTCGAAGAACCAGCGCTGGATCGGGGTCAGCGGCACCTCGCCCGACACCGGTCCGGAATCGGCCGCGCCGACCGCGTCGGTGACCGTGGCGTGGAGGGCGAGCCCGGCCACGGTCTGGTACTCGAAGATCTGCCGCACCGTGAAGACCAAGCCGGCCTGGCGCGCGCGGGCCACGATCTGGACCGAGAGGATCGAATCGCCACCCAGCTCGAAGAAGTTGTCGTTCACCCCGACCCGCGGCAGGCGCAGGACCTGCGCCCAGACAGCCGCCAGGACCTCCTCCTGGCGGGTGCGCGGCGCCACATACCCGGACGCGGTACCGGGCTCCGGAGCCGGCAGGGCCTTGCGGTCCACCTTCTCGTTGCTGGTGAGGGGCAGCGCCGCGAGCTTCACGAAGACGGCCGGCACCATGTAGTCCGGCAGCCGCTCGCCCAGGGACCGACGCAGCCCCTCGACCACAACGTCTCCGACGACATAGGCGACCAGCCGGCCCTCGCGCGCCACCACGACCGCGTCGCGGACGCCGGGCAGGGCGGCCAGCGCCACCTCGATCTCCCCCAGCTCGATGCGGAAGCCGCGGATCTTGACCTGGTGGTCCAGGCGGCCCAGGAAGTCGAGAGTGCCGTCAGACAACCAGCGCACGAGGTCGCCCGTGCGGTACAGCCTCTCGCCGGGCTCGCCGCCGAACGGATCGGGCACGAACCGCTCGGCGGTCAGGCCGGGCCGGCGCAGATAGCCGCGCGAGACGCCCGCTCCTCCCACCAGCAGCTCGCCGGCCACCCCGACCGGCAACGGCCGCAGCTCCGGATCCACGACGTACAGCCGGCTGTTGGCGATCGGCCAGCCGATCGGCACGCGGTGCGGCTCCTGCCCCGGCGCGCAGACCCAGCGCGTCGTGTCGATCGTGACCTCGGTCGGCCCGTACGTGTTGTCCAGGGCGGCGACGGGCAGGCGTTCCAGCGCCCGGTCGCGCAGCTCGGGGGTGAGCGCCTCGCCTCCCGCGATGATCTGGCGCAACGAGACGCACGTCTCCACGCCGTCCTCGCTCGAGAAACGCCGCCAGCATCGAAGGGACGAAGTCGATGCGGGTGATCCGGTGCTCGCGGATGGCGCGGACCAGGTACGCGCCGTCGCCCTGCCTGCCCGGCTCGGCCAGGACCAGCCGCGCCCCGCAGGTCAGAGGCAGCGAAGCACTCCCAGACCGAGACGTCGAAGCCGAGCGAGGTCTTCTGGAGGAACGCGTCCCGCTCGCCGAGCCCGTAGATCCCCTTCGCCCAGCGCAGCCGGTTGCAGATCCCCCGGTGCGGTCAACATCACACCCTTCGGCTGGCCCGTCGAGCCCGACGTGTAGATGACGTAGGCCAGGTTGGCCGGGTCCACCGCGGTCTCCAACGGCTCCTCTGTTTCCTCACCGGCGTCCTCGCCGGCGTCCCAGCGCTCATCGAGCGGGACTACGGCGCGGCCCGCCGCCGGTACCCGGCCGAGGAGGGACTCCTGGACCAGCAGGACCCGGGCGTCCGCGTCGTCGAGCAGGAAGGCCAGCCGCTCCGCGGGATAGGCGGGATCGAGCGGCAGCCAGGCGCCGCCGGCTTCGAGAATGGCCAGCATACCCACCACCATGGACGGCGAGCGCTCGGCGCAGAGGCCGACGACCGAGTCCGGGCCGACGCCCAGCTCCCGGAGGTGGCGCGCCAGGAGCCGGGCGCTACCGAGCAGGCGACGGTACGTCCAGCGCTCGGACTCCGTCTCGACCGCCACGGCCGAGGGCGTCCGCGCCGCCTGCGCCGCGACGTCCCAATGCAGGCAGCCCTCCGCGAGCCCCTCGACCCGCGTGTCGTTCCACTGGCGCAGGATCTGGACGCTCTCGGCCTCGCTGGCCCACGGCAGGTCGAAGACCCTCAGGTCCGGCCACTCGGCCGCCGCGGCCATCAGCCGCTCGAAGTGCCCGGCGAGACGGTCGATGGTCGCGGCGTCGAACAGGTCGGTGGCATGTTCCAGGGTACCGCCGAGCCCGCCGTCCTTCTCCTCCAGGGCGAGCGTGAGGTCGAACTTCGCCGTCGCCGTCGCCGCCGGGCCGCCGGCCGGGCGCAGTCGCAGGCCGGGCAGGTCCAGGCTCCCGACGGGCTCGTTCTGCAGCTCGAACATCACCTGGAACAACGGCGTCTGGGCCAGGCTCCGCTCGGGGGCCAGCTCCTCGACCAGCTTTTCGAACGGCACGTCCTGGTGCAGGTACGCGGCCAGCGCGGTCTCGCGCACCCGGCCGAGCAGCTCGCGGAACGTGGGCTCGCCCGCGAGGTCTCCGCGCAGGACCAGCGTGTTGACGAAGAGCCCGATCAGCCCTTCGGTCTCGACCCGGTCGCGTCCGGCCACGGGGGAGCCGACCGCGAGATCGTCCTGGCCGCTGTAGCGGGCCAGCAGGACCTGGAAGGCGGCGAGCAGCGCCATGAAGGGCGTCGCCCCCTCGCGCCGGCCCAGCTCTTCGATCCGCCGGGCGAGCGCGGCCGGCAGCCACACCGGCCGGACGGCGCCCCGGTAGCTCTGCACCGCCGGCCGGGGGCGGTCGGTGGGCAGCTCCAGGAGGGCCGGCAGCCCGGCGAGCTGGCGGCGCCAGAAGCCGATCTCTCCCTCCAGGACCTCGCCGCGCAGCCAGGAGCGCTGCCAGACCGCGTAGTCCGCGTACTGCACCGGCAGCTCCGGCAACGGGGACGGCCGCCCTTCGGCGAAGGCCGGATAGAGGGCCGCGATCTCGCGGACCAGGACCCCCAGGGACCAGCCGTCGCCGACGATGTGATGCAGGGTCAGCAGGACGACGTGGTCTTCCTCGGCGAGGCGCAGCAGCGAGGCGCGCAGCAGCGGTCCGCGCGTGAGATCGAACGGGCGGGCCGCCTCCTCGGCGGTCAGGGCGGCGGCCGCCGCCTCGCGCTCCCCCGCCGGCAGCTCCGAGAGATCCATCACGGAGAGCGGGAAGGGCCCGGCCGGCAGGATCACCTGCACCGGCGAGCCCTCCGGCGCGGCGAAGACCGTGCGCAGGGCCTCGTGCCGGCGCGCGATCTCCCCGAGGCAGCGGGCCAGCACGGCGCCGTCCAGCGGCCCCTCGATCCGCAACGCCCCGGGCATGTTGTAGAGCGGGCTGCCCGGCTCGAGCTGGTCGATGAACCAGAGCCGCTGCTGCGCGAACGACAGCGGCGGGGCCGCCTCGCGCGGCGCCGCCACGAGGGGCGGGGCGGGCGGCAGAGCGCCGGTCCGACGGGCGCTCTCTACCCGGGCGGCGAAGTCGGCCAGCCGCGGGGCCGCGAAGAGGTCGCGCAACGGCACCTCGACGCCCAGGGCGGCGCGCAGGCGCGACATCACCCGGGTGGCCAGCAGCGAGTGTCCACCCAGCTCGAAGAAGTGGTCGGCCAGCCCGACCCGCTCGCGGCCGAGCACCTCGGCCCAGATGCCGGCGACGATCTCCTCGACCGGCGTGCGCGGCGCCAGGAAGCCCTCTCCGGCACGCTCCCATTCCGGCGCCGGCAGGGCCTTGCGGTCCACCTTGCCGTTGGGGGTCAGGGGCAATGCGTCAAGGGTCACGAAGGCGGCCGGCACCATGTAGTCCGGCAATCGCTCGTGCAGGGCCCGCCGCAGCTCGCCAGCCGCGGCCTCCCCCACCACGTAAGCGGCCAGTTGCCGGTCCCCTGGAGATCGGTCCGATCCGACTGATCCGTCCGATCCGACTGATCGCACCACCACGACCGCCTGCGCGGACCCCGGGCAGCTCGGCCAGCGCCGCCTCGATCTCCCCCAGCTCGATGCGGAAGCCCCGCACCTTGACCTGGTGGTCGATGCGCCCCAGGACCTCCATGCGCCCGCCGGGCAGGTGGCGGGCCAGGTCGCCCGTGCGGTAGAGGCGGTCGCCCGGTTCCGTCGCGAAGGGGTCCGGCAGGAAGCGCTCGGCCGTCAGGTCCGGCCGGCCCAGGTAGCCCCGCGCCAGGCCCGCGCCGCCGATCCAGAGCTCGCCGGGCACCCCGAGAGGCACGGTCTGGAGCTGCCGGTCGAGCAGGTGGATCCGCGTGTTCGCGATCGGCCGGCCGATCGAGACCGGGCCGGTCTCCTCCGGCCGGACGCGCGCGGCGGCCGACCAGACCGTGGTCTCGGTGGGGCCGTAGAGGTTCCACAGCTCGCGGACGCGCCCGGCGAGAGCGGCGGCCAGATCGCGGGGCAGCGCCTCGCCGCCGCACAGCGCCCGCAGACCGGGATCGCCGGTCCAGCCCGCGTCGAGGAGCATCCGCCAGGTCGCCGGAGTCGCCTGCAGCACGCTGGCGCCGGATGTACGGAGCCGCTCCGCCAGGAGCGCGCCGTCCGCGGCCTCCTCCCGGCTGGCCAGCTCGACGCGGCCCCCCACGGTCAGGGGTAGGAAGATCTCCAGGGCCGCGATGTCGAAGCTGAGCGAGGTGACGGCGAGCAGCGTCTCTCCGGGGGAGAAGCCCGGGGTCCGACGCATCGAGCCGAGGAAATTGACCAGGGCCTGGTGGGACACGCCCACCCCCTTGGGACGGCCCGTCGAGCCCGAGGTGTAGAGGACGTAGGCGAGCTGGCGGTCGTCCATAAGGATCGGCGCGAGCGGCTCACCAGTAAGCGCCTCGTCGAAGGCGCCGTCGATCAGCACCCGCGGCGCCGCGTCTTCCAGCACGAAGGCCAGCCGTTCGCGCGGGTAGTCCGGATCGAGCGGCACGTAGGCGGCCCCGGCCTTGAGCACGGCGAGGAGGGCGACGATCAGATCCAGGGAGCGCTCCAGGGAGATGCCGACGCGGCTCTCCGGCCACGCAGCCCAGCCTGTCGCAGGTGTCCGGCCAGCCGGCTGGCGCGGGCGTCGAGCTCGGCGTAGGTGAGGGTCTCCCCCTGGAAGGTGACGGCCGGCGCATCCGGCGTGCGGGCCGCCTGCGCCTCGAAGAGCTGGTGGATGAGCGCTCCCGCCGCTGGCGCCGCCGTGTCGTTCCACTCGACGAGGAGTTGCTGGCGCTCGGCCTGCGCCGAGCAGCGGCAGCTCCGCGATCGGGCGATCCGCCAGAGCCATCCCGGCGAGCAGGCGGTCGAGGTGCCCGGTCAGGCGGTCGATCGTCGCGGCGTCGAACAGGTCCGCGTCCCATTGCAGGGAGAGGGCGAGCCCGCCCGGCAGCTCGGCCGCGGTCAGCGACAGGTCGAGCTGCGCGGCGGGCGGCTCCAGGGGGAGCGACTCCAGGACCAGCCCGCCGAGGTCGAGACGGGCTCCCGGCACGCCCACGGCGAAAGCCGCGAGCGCACCCAACTCCGGCGCCGGGGCCTTCTGGAAAGTCAGCATGGCCGCGACCAGCGGCGGCCGGCCGGGATCGCGCTCGGGTTGCAGCCGCTCGGTGAGCAGGGCGAAGGGGAGGTCCTGGTGCGCCAGCGCGTCGATTACAGCGCGGCGCGTCCGCGCCATCAGCTCGCCGAACGCCGGATCGCCGGAGAGATCGGCCCGCAGGGGCACCAGGTTGACGAAGTAGCCCACCACCTCCGCCCACTCGCGGGCGGAGCGGCCGGCCATGGGGGAGCCGGTGAGGAAGTCCTCCTGGCCGCTCCAGCGGGAGAGCACCGCCTGCCAGGCGGCGAGTAGGGCCACGAAAGGCGTGCAGCCATGGGCGGCGGCGAGCCGGTAGATCGCCTCCGCACGCTCCGCCGAGGGCGCGAACGTGCGCGCGTCGCCGCCGAGGGTCTTCACCGGACGCCGTGGCCGGTCGGTGGGCAGGTCGAGCTGCGGAGCGCCCGCTAGGCGCTCCCGCCAGTGCTCCCACAGCCGCTCCCCCTCGGGGCCCGCCAGCAGCCGCTCCTGGCGGCGGGCGAAGTCGGTGTACAGGGCCACCGGCGGGAGCAGGGCCTCCCCCGCCGCCAGCGCACCCAGCTCGCGGACCAGCACCGCCATCGACCAGAAGTCGGCCGCGACGTGGTGCACGGCGAGGACCAGGAAAGACTCCTCCGCGCGCCGCAGCAGGACCGCCCGCAGGAGCGGCCCGGCCGCGAGGTCGAACGGACGATACGCCTCCGTATGTAACCGAGCATGCACCGCGGCGTCGCTCCAGCCGGCCGCGTCCACGACCTCGAAGGCCGCTCCGGCCCTCTCCGCCACCCGATCTGCACGGGCCCGGCGGGCGTATCGGCGAACGTGGCGCGCAGCATGGGGTGGCGGTCCACCAGCCCCTGGAGCGCGCGGCCCAAGGCCTCGGGAGACACGGGCCCGAGCCGCGCCGCGCCGGCAATGTTGTAGGCGGAGCTCTCCGGCTCCAGGCGGTGGAGGAACCAGAGCGAACGCTGGTTCCAGGAGAGCGGGTGCTCGCCCGCCGCTTCCCCCGCCACAGGCGAAAGCTCCCTCTCCACCACTATGCCACCTTCGGACACCCGCCGCTCCAAATCCCGCAGGGTCATGCCCTCCAGCAGGTCGGCCAGGGGGAGGGAGACGCCGGCCGCCTCCTCCACCGTCTGCTTCAGCTCCACCGCCGCCAGCGAGTCCAGCCCCGACGCGGAGAGCGGGAGGTCCGGATCCACCCGCTCGGGATCGATCCGCGCCGTGGCTGCGAAGACCCGGCGCAGCCAGTCCGGCGATCCCACCGGAGACTCCGACCGCGGGTCCTCGTCTACAGCCGCCGGGGAGAGGCGGCTCGCGCCGAGGACGCGCAGCCCGCCCTCCAGATACAGCTCGCGGCAGGCGCGCCGCCGCACCTTGCCGCTCGACGTCCGGGGCAGCGTCTCCGGCCCGATCAGCACCACCTCCGCGACGCTCACCTCGTGCTCCTCGGCCACCGCCCGGCGCACCGCCGCGGCGATCTCCTCGGCCTTGCCGTCCTCCATACCGGCACGGGCCTGGCGCTCCACCTCGTGGACGATCACCAGCCGCTCCTCGCCCGCGGCATCCACCGCGAAGGCCGCGCCGCCGCCGGTCCGCAGCGCGGGATGGCTGCGCTCGGCCGTCAGCTCCAAGTCCTGCGGATAGTGGTTCCTACCGCGCAGGATGATCAGGTCTTTGAGACGGCCGGTGAGGAACACCTCCCCATCGGCGACGAAGCCGAGGTCCCCGGTGCGCAGGAAGGGGCCGCTGCCGCCGGCCAGGCGGGCGCCGAACGTCGCCGCCGTCTCCTCCGGGCGCTGCCAGTAGCCCTGGGCCACGCTCGGGCTGGCCACCCAGATCTCGCCGACGCGGCCGGGCGCGCAGGGCTCGCCCGATTCCGGATCGACGGCCACGACAGTTTGAAGGCCCAAGCCGCACCCTACCAGCTCGCGGCGCCGCGCCGTGTCCCCGGAATCCGTGACCTCATGCCGTTCCAGGGCCTCGGCGTCGAGCGAGCGCACCCGCGGCTCGCCCTCCCCGCGCCATCCCGAGACCAGTAGCGTCGCCTCGGCGAGGCCGTAGCAGGGGCGGAACGCCGCCGCCCGGAAGCCGCAGGGCGCGAAGGCCTCGGCGAAGCGCCGCAGCGTGCCGGCCCGCACCGGCTCGGCGCCGTTGAAGGCCACCTCCCACGAGGAGAGATCGAGGCCCTCCCGCTCCGCCTCCCCCACCTTGCGCACGCACAGCTCATAGGCGAAGTTGGGACCGCCGCTGGTCGTCGCGCGGTAGCGCGAGATCGCCTCCAGCCACCGCGCCGGCCGCTGCAGGAACGCCCCGGGAGTCATCAGATAGCCGACCGCCCCGGTGTAGAGCGGCTGCAGCATCGTGCCGATCAGGCCCATGTCGTGGAAGAGCGGCAGCCAGCCCAGCACCACCGAATCGGACGATTGCGCGAAGGCTTGGCGGATCAGCTCCTCGTTGTGCACGAGGTTGCCGTGGCTGACCATGACTCCTTTGGGCGTCGAGGTCGAGCCCGAGGTGTACTGGAGGAAGGCGAGCGAATCCGGGCCCAGGTCCGGGCGCCGCCAGTCCTCGCCGCCATCGACGGCGGGAGCCATCCGGAGGGCCGCGGCGAGCTCCGGGATCTGGGCGGCGGCGCTCTCCAGGGCCGGCAACTGCGCGTCGGTGGTCAGCGCCACCCGCGGGCGCGCGTCGCGGCAGATCGCCGCCAGGCGCGGATCGGCGCCGCGCCGGCGCGGCGGCAGAGCGGGGACCGCCACGGCGCCGGCATAGAGGCAGCCGAAGAAGGAGACGACGAACTCCGGTCCGGGGGGCAGGAGCAGGACGACCCGCTCGCCGCCGGCCCCTGCCGCCTGCAACGAGGCGCCGATCGCCCGCCCGCGGGCGTCGAGATCGGCGAAGGTGAGCCGCTCCTCGGCCACACCGGCCTCGCCGTAGGCCAAAAAGACATAAGCCGGACGCTCTCCGGGCTCCGCCGCCCGGCTCTCCAGAATTTCGCAAAGGGTCGTAGTCCGCGACATATCCATATCCCTGGCTCAGGGCCGGCGATTAAAGGTGTAAAGGTGAGAGCCGGGCCCTCGCACCGCAGCTTGCCCCCGCGGCCATTCATGCACCAATGGCCATGCCTTCATGGCCCGGCAACCGCTCGCCAATTGGCCAAATTCCCGCGCGTTCTTACGGGACGGCCACAGGTAGGACCGCCTTTTCGATCCACTGCTCCGCCTTGTCCGCTGTAGCTCGACAAAAGGGTCTGAAGGAGGGCCGACAGTACCCAATGGGGAGGCAAATGTAAGCTGGGAAAGAGCAGAGGCCGGACGGCGCGATTCAGAATCTGCAATGGCGGAAGAGGAGCCGCCGCTGGAGGAGCTCGTCATAAGACTCCAACGCGCGTACCCCTGCGCGACCCTCAGTCAGAAAGTGTCCCAACTGAGAAGACCCGTGACAGTGGGAGAAATTACGAAAATTCCGCCGGAATCCAGGCTCTTGTGGTGCGGCTGGGAGGACTCGAACCCCCGACCAAGAGTTTAGGAAGCAGCTTCAATGCTGTAAACGGGCGATCATGCATGACAGCCAATGTCGGAGCTCTCAGTAACTCAGCCTATGCCGCACCTGTCACCCTCTGTCGCTTGGTGCCACTGGTTTTCACTCGCTAGTGTGACTGGAGTGCAACTTGGGAACCGACTCCGATGCCGGGCCGTCTCGTGCTGTTTTCCACTGGAGAAGAAACGTACAAAGGACATCAGAGATGCAACTGTCCCCTGGGTCCTTGGTATCCTTGATGCCCTTTACTCTGCCCGCAGGGCGAAATTGGGGTCGAGCTTTATGGCTCTCCACGAAGGCAGGTAGACGGCCACGGCGGCGGCCAGCGCGAGCAGCAGCGTGATCGCCAGGAAGACCGCCGGATCGGCCGCGGCGGCGCCGGAAAGACGGGCCGAGAGCGCCCGCCGGAACCCGACGGCGACGAGCAACCCCAGCGCCGCCCCAGCCGCGGCGGGGGCGAGGCCCTCCCGCGCCACCAGCCGCAGGATGCCCGCCGCGAAGCGCCGAGGGCCATCCGCAGGCCGATCTCCCGTGTCCGCCGCGCGGCCGCGTAGGAGATCACGCCGTAGATTCCCACCGCCGCCAGCACGGTGGCGAGGCCGGCGAAGAGGATGGAGAGCGAGGCCAGCAGGCGCGGCCCGGCCAGCCGCGAGGAAACCTGGGTCTCCAGGATCGCGATCTTCGCCACCGGCTGGTCGGGGTCGAGGCCCGGACCTCTCGCTGGAGAGCCGAAGCGAGTTGTGCGGGGTCGGATTCCGAGCGCACCACCACGGGCTGTGGGCGCCAGCGGCGACTGCCAGTGGGGCACGTAGAAGTCCAGGGTGGGCGCGACGAGGCCCCGGTAGCGGACGTCCCCCACTACGCCGACGACGGTGCGCCAGGGCGACGGGTGGTCAGGCGCGAAGTTCTTGATCCGCTTCCCCAGCGCGTCCCCGCCCGGCCAGAGGCGGCGGGCCAGACCCTCGCTGAGGATGGCGACCGGCGCGCCGGCGCGGTCCTGACCGGTGAAGCCGCGGCCGGCCACGAGGGGAATGCCCATGGTCTCGAAGTAGCCTGGGGTGGAGGTCTCGTAGTTCACCTTGGGGTTGGCCAGGTGCTGCTCCTGGCTCTGCCCCTCGACGGTGACGGTGAAGTCCCAGCCGATGTCGCTCTCCAGCGGCGACAGCAGGACCGCGGCGGCCGCGGATCCACGCCCGGTAGACCGCGCAGGCGCTCCAGCAGGGCGTCGTGGAAGGCCTGGGCACGCGGCGGCTCGGCGTACTCGGGCGGCGTCCGAGCAGGATCTGCGCCGTAAGGACGCCTTCCGGGCGGAACCCGAGATCGACCTGCTGGAGATCGCGGAAGCGGCTGACCAGCAGGCCGGTGACGACCAGCAGGACGACACGCCATGCCCGCCTGGGCAGCCAGAGAGCAGGGACATCCAGCGGCGGCTTGCCGGCCTTGGATGGAGCCGCGGCTGCTCTCGCCCAGGACCTCCCGGAAGTCGATTTGCGGGCCGTCTGGACCGGCGGCAGGGCCGCGGAGGCGGACGAGGGCGAGCAGGGACAGAGGACCGTGAAGCCCAGCACCGGGGCGCTCAGCCGCACGCCTGCCAGGCGCGGGATCTCCGGCGGGCCGAAGGATGCTCAGCAGCCGGATGCCGAGCGCCGCCAGAGCCAGCCCGCCGAGGCCGCCGAGCAGGGCCGGCGGCGCGCTCTCGGCGAGGAGCTGGCGGACGAGCCGCCCCCGCCCGGCGCCCAGGGCCGAGCGGATCGCGAACTCGCCGCGCCGGCCGCCCGCCCGGGCGCCAGCAGGAGGTTGGCGACGTCCGCGCAGGCGATCAGGAGGATCGAGCGTGACGACGCCGAAGAGGATCCAGAGCCCCTCGCGTGTGTCGCCCAGCAGGTGCTCGGCGAGCGGCGTCACGGCGAGCCCGCTGCGCGGGCCCCGGAGCGCCGAAGTCCGCGAGCGACACGGCGGACGACATCGGCCATCTCCGTCCCGCCCTCTCGAGCTGACCCCATCCCGCAGCCTGCCCGACGACGCGCAGGAAACCGACCGCTGGTCCTCGGCGGCCTCGGGCTGGACCAGGGCCACCGGCGGACCCAGAACTCGGCGCTCCGCGCGGAAAGTCGAAGCCGGGCGGCAGGACGCCGGCGACGGTGTAGGTCTGGCCCCCCAGGACGAGCCGTCTGCCCTACCGCCGGCCGTCCTCCTTCGGACGGACCGAAAAGCCGTCTGCGCAGGCCGTCGCTCAGCGCCACCACGGGCTCCGCTCCCTGGCGGTCGTCGCCGGGGCCGAGGAGCCGGCCCTCGGCGGGGCGTGCATCCCAGCACGGAGAACAGCTCGCCCGAGACCAGCGCGCCGGAGAGGCTCTAGCGGCCGCTCGCGGCCGGTCAGCGCCGCCTGGAAAGCACTGGCCGAGACCGCGCCGAGGCCGGCGAAGGACTCGCACTGCCGCCGCCATTCCCGGAATTCCGGATAGGAAACCTCGACCAGGGCGGCGTCGAGCTCGGGCTGGGTCTTCCAGAGGACGGCCAGCCGCTCGGGCGCGGCGAACGGGAAGGGGGCGAGCAGGACGGCATGGACGGCGCTGAAGATGGCGCTGTTGGCGCCGATGCCCAACGCCAAGGCGAGCACGGCGGGTACGGCGAGGCCGGGGCGGAGCCGCAGCAGGCGGAAGGCTTGGCGTAGGTCGGCCCGGGCGCTCAATACCGCGCCTCCTCTTCCACTCCTCTCGCGGGCAGCTCGGCCTCCGCCAACACCTCCCTCACGGCCCGGCAGAATGCCAGGAGGTCCTCGGGACGATTGTCGGCCCGGATCATGATCCGCAGGCCGGCCTTGCCATGCTCGACGACGGGGAAGAAGACAGCCGAGGCGTAGAAGCCGCGCCGCAGGAGCTCGCGCGAACATTCGACCGCCAGCTCTTCGGGACCGACGCGGACGAGCTTGACCGGCAGGCCGTTGCCGCGCTGGTCGGTATCCATCTCGCGGTCGAAGAGGGCGAGATTGTCGCGCAACTGTCCCTGGAGCCGCGAAAGCTCGGGCGAAGCGTGGATGCGGGCCGAGGCGCGAGCGGCGCCGATCGACGGCACGCTGAGGTGCTGCGACCAGAGCAGCGGCCCGCCGAAGCGTTCGAGCGTCGGCTGGTGCTCCACCGCGCCGAACATGACAATGCCGCCGCTGGCCCCGAACCCCTTGTTGAGCGAGGAGACGATTACGGTCAGCGGGCTCAGCTCGCCGTAGCGGGAGCGCACATAGCCTTCGCCGCGTTCGCCCCACAGGGAGAGCGAGTGGGAGTCGTCGAAGAACAGGAAGAGGCCGTAGCGGTTCTGCAGCTCCAGTAACTCGGGCACGGGCGCCGCGCCGCCCATCGAATAGACCCCGTCGGCGACGTAGGCCACCCGCGGGTGCTTCTTGCAGACGTCTTCTAGGTAGTTCAGGTCGTTGTGGGGCGCGGTCAGGACCAGGCTCTCGTCGGCGCAGACCGGCTTCATGTGGTTCATCGAGAAGTGGCAGAACTTGTCGAAGACCATGACGCGCGGCTGGCCATCCGAAAGATGACCGGAGGCGATCAGCGGCAGCACGCCCGAAATGGCGGCGCTGGCGGAGAGAGCCGTCATGGTGCGGGCGCGGAAGAGGTCCGAAAGCTCGGCTTCCAGATCCTCGAGGATGGACAGGCGAAGGCGCACCCGGCTCATCGGGGTGTTGATCACCCCCTCCTCGCGCAGGGCGTCAATCGCTCCTTGCAGGACGGCCGGATGAGATTGCAGGCCGAGGTAGCCGCACGAGCAGAGGTTCACGAAGCGAGCACCGTCCTCGCCTTCCAGACGGTCGTCCCCGATGGCGCGGACCTTCAAGCCGATCAGCCCTTTTTCCGAGGCCTCCTCCCAGCCGCGGTTGCCCAGCGGGATGGCCTTTTGGTTGTTCCGGAACCGGTGGATATTTTCCAAGGTACTACTCCTCAAGTTCGATGGTGGATGGCGTCGGCCAGCAGGCCGGTGAAGTCGCGACCCATGGCGGCCAGGTCTTCGGGGTCGAAAAGGTCCGCCGCTCCGATGAAGCGGCAATACAGGTCCTCCCCCACTTCCCGGCAGAAGAGCGCGAGATCGTAGAGGGCGGCCTCCTCGGCGACCGGGATGCTCTCGATCGCCAGGGCGGGCCGGGACGGCGGCGGAGCGGCGGGCTCCCGGCGGACATCCGGGAAGCTCAGCATGTTGAAGGCGACGCGGACGACCGCGCCGCGGTCCGTACCGTGCTCCGGGAACAGCTCGGCGAACAGGCGCGGGAAGGAGACGTCCTGCGTGAGTAGGCGTCGAGGACGGAATCGCGCACCCGCGGCAGCAGCTCGCGGAAGGAGGGCGCGCCCGCGAGATCGACGCGCACCAGCACGGTGTTCATCATCATCCCCAGAACGCCCGCCAGCTCCGGGCGGCCGCGGGCCGCCAGGACGGTGGCGACGAGCAGGTCCTCACGGCCGGTGTAGCGATAGAGCAGCACGAAGAGCGTGGCGAGCAGCGTCATGGAGAGGGAGCACCCCTCGGCGCGGCCCAGGGCCTGGAGGTCCTTCGCGAGCGCGGCGGGAAGCGTCCAGGTCGCCGAGACGGAGGCCGGGCCCGGCCGGGCCGGGCGGGGACGGCGGGACGGCAGGTCCGGCGGCGGCGCCAGTCCGCTCAGACGGCGCCGCCAGCCCGCGAGCTGCGCCTCCAGAGGCGGGCCTTCGAGCTTCCGGCGCTGCCAGTGGGCGAAGTCGGCGTACTGCCAGGCCAGGGGCGGTAGCGGCGACGGCCGGCCTTCCGAGAAGGCGGCGTAGACGGCCGCCAGCTCGCGCTGGAGCAGCTCCAGGGACCAGCCGTCGCCCACCGCGTGGTGCAGGGTGACGGCCAGCATGTGGTCCTCGGCGTCGAGGCGCAGCAGGAGGGCCCGGATCAGCGGCGCGCGGGCGACGTCGAACGGCCGGCGAGGGCCTCGGCCGGCGCCAGATCCCGCGCCGCTCACACCCTGCACCGCGAAGGTCCACACGGGCAACGGCAGGTCCAGGGAGGGGACCACCTCCTGCGTCAGCCCTTCGTCTCCGGGCTTCAGGAACGGTGCGCAGGACCTCATGGCGGGCGACGAGCTCGCCGAGGCTCCGCTCCAGGGCTCCGACGTCGAGCGGACCCCGCAGACGCAGGAGCGAAGGGCATGTTGTAGAGGGAGCTGACCGGCCCTCCCTGTCGAGCTTCCACATCCACTCCTGGTAGGAGCTGGCCGGGAGGGGAAGGTCGCGGGGAGCGGGGCTCCAGGGGTGGGACGGAGCGGCGTCTCCGCGCCGTTCCGGCGGAGCGCCTCCTCCACCTCCGCCGCCAGCTCGGCCAGGGTGGGAGCGCTCGAAGAAGCGGCGCAGGGGGATGCCGACGCCGAAGGTCCTCGATCCGGTAGGCGGCCTGGGCGGCGAGCAGCGAGTGGCCCGCCCAGATCGAAGAAGTTGTCGTCACGGCCGACGCGCCCGACGCCCCAGCACCTCGGACCAGATCCCCGCCAGCACCTCCTCCACCGGAGTTGGCGCGGCGCCTCCGTCCCGCCCTCCTCTCCTCCGGCCGGCGCGGAGCGGAGCAGCGCGGCCCGGTCCACCTTGCCGTTGGGCGTGAGCGGCAGCGTCGGGAGCATCACGAAGGCAGCCGGCATCATGTACTCGGGCAGCCGCTCGCGCAGGAAGGCGCGCAGCTCGGCCGTGTCGGGCCCGCCGGCCACGAAGGCGACCAGGCGCCGCCGCCGGCGCGTCCAGCGCCAGCGACCGCCGCCTGCGCGCACCTCCGGATGGCCGGCGAGCAGGGCCGCCTCGATCTCTCCCGGCTCGACGCGGAAGCCGCGGATCTTGACCTGATGGTCGACGCGGCCCAGGAACTCCAGACGCGCCGTCCGCGCGTTGCCGCGCCAGGTCGCCGGTCCGATAGAGCCGCTCGCCTGGCGGACCGAAGGGGCTCGGGACGAAACGCTCGGCCGTCAGGTCCGGCCGGCCGGCGTACCCGCGCGCCAAGCCCAGACCGCCTAGATACAGCTCGCCGCCGGCGCCGGCCGGGACGGGCTCAAGCCGCCCGTCGAGCACGTAGGCGCGGGTCCCGGTGAGCGGCCGGCCGATCGGCGGCGGTCCGTCCTCCCCGGGCGCGGCAAGATCGAAGGTCGAGTAGGTCGTCGCTTCAGAAGGCCCGTAGCAATGGAGGACCCGCCCGACGCCGCGCGCGTAGAGATCCCGCACGAGGCTGGCCGGCACCGCCTCGCCGCCCACCGCGACGGTCTCCACGGTGTCCGGCAGCCGGTCCTGCCGCAGCAACTCGGCCAGCACCGACGACACGGCGTTCACCAGGGTGACCGGCCGGCCGGCCGGGACGTCCAGGGGGCCCTGGGACAGGATCACGGCGCCGCCCCGCGAGAGCGGCGCGAACAGCTCGATGACGGAAATGTCGAACCCGATCGATCCCGCCGCCAGCCCGCCCGCGAGTTCGCGGGCCGAGAACGCCTCGCGGGCCCACAGCAGGAGGGCGACGGCGCCGCGATGGCGGAGCGCCACGCCCTTGGGTCTGCCGGTCGAGCCAGAGGTGTAGAGGATGTAGGCGAGGTTGTCCGGATCGGCCCCGCCCGCCAACCGGGCGGCGGGAGGATCTCCGGCGGCATCGTCCAGGAGGATGCGTCCGGTCCACCGCGCCATCCAGCTCCGCCAGGCGCGCCCTGTCGCCGACGAGGATCCCGATCCCGGCGTCCGCGATCATCAGGGCCCGCCGCTCGCGCGGGTAGGCGGGGTCGAGGGGGACGTAGGCGCCGCCGGCTTTGAGAATGCCGAGGATGCCGGCGACGAGCTCGGCCGACCGCCCGGAGCAGAGGCCGACCGGCACCTCCGGCCCCACCCCGAGCCGGCGCAGGCGGCGGGCCAGCCGCGCCGGCCCGGCGGTCCAGCTCGGCGTAGGTGAGCTCGCGCTCGCCGTCGACGACCGCGGCGGCCTCCGGGCGTCCGGTCCGCCTGGGCCTCGAACAGCTCGTGCAGACAGGCCCGTGGCTCCGCCAGGTCGCGTGTCGTTCCACTCCGTCAGGAGTCTGGTGCCGCTCGGCCTCGGAGAGCAGCGGCAGCTCGCCGACGCGCGTTCCGGCTCGGCCGCCAGCGCCGTCGAGCACCCGGATGTAAGCGCTCGGCGAGGCGCGCGATCGTGGGCGCGTCGAACAGGTCGGCGCTGTACTCGATCGCCGCCGCGAAGCCTCCGTCGCTCTCCGCCAGGGAGAGGGCGAGGTCGAACTTCGCGGTCCCGGGGTCCACCTCCAGCGGCTCGAGCGGCGAGGCCCGGCAGCTCCAAGGCGGTGCGGCGGCGCGTTCTGGAGGACGAAGCATGACCTGGAACAGCGGCTTGCGGGCCAGGTCGCGCTCGGGCTGCAGCTCCTCGACCAGCCGCTCGAACGGCAGGTCCTGGTGGGCGTAGGCGCCGAGCGCCGCCTCGCGCACCCGCGCCAGGAGCTCGCGGAACGGCCGGGTCGCCCGCCAGGTCGGCGCGCAGGACCAGGGTGTTGACGAAGAAGCCGATCAGCCCCTCGATCTCGGCGCGGTTGCGGTTGGCGATCGGGCGTGCCGACGAGGAGGTCGCTCCTGGCCGGTGAGGCGGCCGAGCAGGGCGTCGAAGGCGGCGAGCAGGGCCATGAACGGCGTCGCGCCCTCGCGCCGGCCGAGCGCCGCGAAGCCGCCGCCAGCGACGGGCACGTGGAAGCGACGCGGACCGCGCGCCGCGGCCGCTGGGCACCGCCGGCCGCGGGCGGTCCGCCGGCAGGTCGAGCGCCGGCGGCGCGCCGGCCAGCCGCTCGCGCCAGTAGGCGAGCTGGCGCTCCAGGACCTCGCCCGCGAGCCACTCCCGCTGCCAGACCGCGAAGTCGGCGTACTGGACGGGCAGCGCCGGCAGGGGCGAGGGCCGGCCGGCGGCGAAGCGCCGGTAGAGCGCCGCCAGCTCGCGCGACCAGGACGCCCATCGACCAGCCGTCGGACGACGATGTGGTGCACGGTCGAGCAGCAGGACGTGCTCGCCCTGCGCGCAGCCGCAGCAGCGGCGCGCGCAGGAGCGGCCCGCGCGGCGAGGTCGAACGGCCGCCGCGCCTCCTCCAGCGGCGAGGCGGCGGGCCTCGCCTCCCGGCGCGCCGCCGGGCAGCGCGGACAGGTCCACCAGCGGCAGGGGACGCGGCGCCGGCGGATCGATCACCTGCGCCGGCCGGCCCTCGACGGCCGACGAAGCGCCGTGCGCAGCGACCTCGTGGCGGCGGACGATCTCGTCAGGCGGCGGCGAGCCGGCCGGATCGAGAGCGGCCCGCGCAGCCGCAGGCGCTGACGGCATGTTGTAGCCGGGCTCGCCGGGCGCCAGCGGTCCAGGAACCAGAGCCGCTGCTGGGCGAAGGAGAGCGGCAGTGGCGGCCGTCGCGCGGCACGGGCGACGGAGGGGCGGCGCCTGGCGCCGCGGTCGCGTCCGGCATCGAGCCGCGCGCGGCGAGGCCCGCCGACGGTGGGCGCCTCGAAGAGGGCGCGCAGCGGCGAGCTCGACCCCGAGGGCCTGGCGCAGGCGCGAGACCACCTGGGTGGCGAGCAGCGAGTGGCCGCCCAGCTCGAAGAAGTCGTCGCGCACGCCGACGCGGTCGAGCCCCAGGACCTCGGCCCAGACCGCCGGCCAGGATCGCCTCGGTCGGCGTGCGCGGGGCGAGCAGGTCCTCCTCGAGGTCCGGCCGCAGCCGCTCGGGCGCGGGCAGGGCGGCGCGGTCCAGCTTGCCGTGGGCGTTGCGCGGCAGGAGCGGCAGGAGGACCACCGTCGCGGGCACCATGCAGTCCGGCAGCCGTGCGGTGAGGAAGGCGCGCAGGCGCGGGGCGACGCGGCGGACGACGGACTCCCGCAGCGGGTCGCTCGTGAGCGCTCCGGCCGCCGGCGCGGGCGGCGGCGGGACGGCCTCGCCGGCGCGGGCGAAGACGGCGTCGAACCCGCCGGGCTCCGGGGCCCAGGTCACGGCGACGCTGTAGCCCATCTCGCGCCAGAGGTCCCAGATGTCCTCGGGGTCGATCCCCCCGGCCTTCGCCGCCTCGCGCCGCAGCTCGCCGGCGGTCGCAGGACCGTCCTGTTGGGACAGAAGATCCACCAGCGCCACCTCGGTGGCCACGCGGGCGTTGGGGAGGCCGCGGACGATCACCCGCTCGGGCCGTTCCGAGGTGAGACGCTCCCGCAGAGCTTCGAACGGGAGGGCTTCCCACTCCTCCATCGGCTCCGCTGATTCACAGTCGAGACGCAGGACGACGTCGTAGCGGAAGCGGGTCAGCTCGTTCCAATGGTGCCCGCGGCGGAGCTGGACCTCCACCCGGCCGATGCGCGGCAGGCGCTCGCGCAGGGCGGTGAAGAACGCGGGATGCACCACCAGCTCGGGCTCGGCGTCGGCGCGGCTCTCGGCGCGGTGGGCCAGCCGCTCGCGGGAGGTCGTGGGGGGCACCCGCTCCGCCTCCACCCCGGCGTGGAAGGCCCGCAGGAGCGGCAGGCTGCGCACGTCGCCGACGAAGACCAGGCCGCCCGGCGCCAGCCGCCTCGCACCGCGCCGGCGAGCACCCGCGCCAGGTAGTCGGCGCTCGGGAAGTACTGGACGACCGAGTTGAGCACGACGACGTCGAACGCCCCGCGCTCGACGCCGCTGAAGTCGTCCGCCGCCGCGCGCGCGCAGATCGACGTGCGGGCAGCATCCGCCCAGGACGTTCTCGACATAGGCGAGGACCGCGGCCGAGAAGTCGGTCCCCACATAGCGGCCGGTCCTCGGCGCTAGCCGGAACAGCAGCAGGCCGGTGCCGCAGCCGATCTCCAGCACCCGGCCGCCGTCGATCCGGCCGGTGGCGAGGAGGCGCTCCACCGTGCCCTCCACCCACTCCCGCATCTCGGGCTCGGGGATCGGCTCGCCGGTGGCGCTGCGTTCCAGCCGGAGATGTTGAAGGTCGGGTCCGGCAGCTCCTCCGGATCGCGGCCGAAGACGTCGGTGTCGTACAGCGCGCGCCAGCGCTCGATCCGGTCGGCCTCCAGCCCGATCCTCCAGGAACGCTTCGTCCATCAGGTCGCAGACGGCATAGGCCACCAGCCGCGTCTGCCCCGGGGCGTCCTCGCGCGCCACCACCACCGCCTCGCGGACCGCCGGATGGGCCAGGAGCGCCGCCTCGATCTCGCCCGGCTCGACGCGGAAGCCGCGCACCTTGACCTGCGTGTCGGCGCGGCCCAGGAACTCCAGCGTGCCGTCCGGCAGCCAGCGCGCGAGGTCGCCTGTGCGGTACCCGCGCTCGCCGTCGATCTCCACGAACCGCTCGCGGGTCAGCTCGGGACGGTCCAGATAGCCGCGGGCCACCGGCAGGCCCGCGATCACCAGCTCTCCCGGCACGCCTACGGGAACAGAGTTGCCGTAGGGATCGCGCACGGTGAGCCGCGCGTTGGTCACCGGCCGGCCGATGCGGGAACGGTTTTCTTCCGAGACCGTCCAGGTCGAGCAGAAGACGGTCCCCTCGGTCGGACCGTAGAGCACCCGCAGCTCCGCGCCGGGGAAGGCCCGCCGCATGTCCGCCAGGAGATCGTCGGGCACGCGCTCGCCGCCCACGAACACGGTGCGCAGACCGGGCACGACGGAGGCCGACACGGTCCACGATCTCGCGCATCAGCGACGGCACGGCGTGGAGGCGGGTGAACGCGGGCAGCCGTTCCAGCAGACGATCGACGTCGAGAGCCGGCCGCAGGGGCACGATCCTCGCGATACCTCCGGAGAGGAGCGGTACCAGCAGCTCGAACAGGAAGATGTCGAACGTCGAGGCGGCCAGACAGGGCATGCGGTCGCCAGGCTGCCATCCGAAGCCTCTCAGGGCGGCCCGCAGGAAGTTGGCGAGACTGCCGATGCTCCACCACCACGCCCTTGGGCCGGCCGGACGTGCCCGAGGTGAAGATGACGTAGGCCGGGTCGTGCGGACCGGCGACGGTCTCCTCCATCGCCGGCGCATCCTCGCCTTCAAGATCTTCGCGGGTCAGCAAGACCGCCCCCGGAACGGCGAGCGCGTCCTCCATCATCATCTCCAGCCGCGGCCGGGGAGAATCGGGATCCAGCGGCACGAAGACGCCGCCGGCCTTCCAGATGGCGAGGATCGCCACCGGCAGGTCCAGCGAGCGCTCCAGCAGGACGCCCACCGGAACGGCGGGCCCGACGCCGCGGGCACGGAGACGGCGGGCCAGCCGGTCCGCCCGCCGGTCGAGCTCTCCGTACGTCAGCTCCTCCCCCTCGAAGACGACCGCCACCGCCTCGGGCGCCATCCCGGCCCGGTACCCGAACCAGAGATGCAAGGGGAGGTAGTCGAAGGACTCGCCGGTGTCGTTCCACTCGTGCCGGAGCTGGTGCCGCTCGCCGTCGTCCAGCAGGGGGAGATCGCCCACGCGGCCGTCCGGATCTCCCGCGATCCCGTGCAGGAGGACCATCCAATGCTCCACGAAACGCCGCATCGTCGCCGGGTCGAACAGGTCCGTCGCGTAGCGGAGCACGCCGGCCATGCCCTCGGGGACCTCGATGAGGTCGAGCCCGAGGTCGAACGGCGCCGTGCCGGCGTCCACGTCCAGCGCCTCCACCTCGACGCCGGGGATGCGCGAGTCCGCGCCAGGGGACGTTCTGAAGCTGGAACATCACCTGGAAGAGCGGCTGGCGGCCCAGGTCGCGCTCCGGCTCCAGCTCCTCGACCAGCACCTCGAACGGCAGCGGCCTGGTGGGCGTACGCCCCGAGCGCCACCTCGCGCACCCGGCCCAGCAGCTCGCGCGAAGCCGCGGGTCGCCGGCGAGGCTCGTCGCGCAGCACGAGGGTGTTGACGAAGAAGCCGACGAGTCCCTCGATCTCGGCGCGCTCGCGGTTGGCCACGGGCGAGCCGACGACGACGTCGTCCTGGCCGCCGTAGCGGGCGAGGAGCGCCTGGAAGGCGGCGAGGAGGAGCATGAACGGGGTGGCGTTCCGGCGCGGGCGAGGCGCCGCAGCGCCGCGGTCAGCCCGGCCGGCAGCGCGAACGTGCACGGCGGCGCCGCGGAAGGTCTGCCGCGGCGGACGCGGCCGGTCGGCCGGCAGGCGGAGCGTGGGAAGCTCCGCGAGCTGGCGGCGCCAGTACGCCAGCTCCTGCTCCCGGACCTGGCCTCGAACCAGCGCCGCTGCCAGACCGCGTAGTCGATGTACTGGACCGGCAGCTCGGGCAGCGACGGCCGGACGGCCGGCGACGGCGGCGGTGTAGAGCGCCATCAGGTCGCGGTAGAGGACGCCCACCGACCAGGCGTCGCGAAACGATGTGGTGCATGCCGGTGAAGCAGGACGCTCCGGTCGTCGCCCAGGCGCAGCAGGGTCAGCCGCAGGAGCGGCCCGCGCGCGAGGTTGAAAGGCCGCCGGGCCTCCTCGTGGGCCAGCCGGTGCGCCTCGGGCAGCCGCGTCGCCGGCCGGCAGCGCCGAGAGGTCGGCGACCGGCAGGTCGAGGCCGAGCGCCGGCGCGCGGCCGCTGCACCGGGCGGTCGCCGGCCATCGGCGAAGGTCGTGCGCAGCGCCTCCTGGACGCGCACGATCTCGCGGAAGCGCGCCGAGCAGGGCGCGCTCGTCCAGGCGGCCGGTGAAGCGCACGGCCGAGAAGACGTTGTAGTAGGGGTTGCCCGGCGCCAGCCGGTCGAGGAACCAGAGCCGCTGCTGGGCGAAGGAGAGCGGGATGCTCGCCCTCGCGCGGCACGCGGCTCGAGCGGCGGCGCCGCGCGGCACGCCGCCAGGCCGTCGGCCACCTGCGCGGCGAGCCCGGCCACGGTCGGCGTCTCGAAGACGGTGCGCAGCGGAGAGCTCGACTCCGAGCGCCTGCCGCACGCGCGCCACGAGCTGGGCGCCGAGCAGGGAGTGGCCGCCCAGCTCGAAGAAGTCGTCGTGGACGCCGACCCGCTCGCGCCCCAGCAGGTCGGCCCAGATCGCCGGCCAGCACCTCCTCGACGGCGGTGCGCGGGCGCGGCGAAGCCGGCGTCTCGGCGGCGGCTCCTCTCGGCGGGCGCCGGCAGGGCGGCGCGGTCGAGCTTGCCGCTCGGGCGTGCGCGGCAAGGCCGGGAGCGGCACGAAGGCCGACGGGACCAGGAAGTCGGGGAGGTGCTCGGCCAGCAGGGCGCGGAGCGCGGCGGGTCAAGGTCTCGACGTGGCCGCCGCGGGGACCACATAGGCGACCAGCCGGTCCTCCGCGCGACCAGCCACGGCGGCCTCCCGCACGGCCTGCGTGCGCGGCCGCAGCAGCCGCCTCGATCTCCCCGGGATCGAAGCGGTAGCCGCGGATCTTGACCTGCGCGGCCGGCGCGGCCCAGGAACTCCAGGGCGCCGTCGTCGCGGCACCGGCCGAGGTCGCCGGTGCGGTACATGCCGCGCGCCCGGCTCGCCGAGAAGGATCGGGGACGGAACGCGCGCGGCGGTGAGGTCCGGCCGGCCGAGGTAGCCCCGCGCCAGCGGCTCGCCGCCGATCCACAGCTCGCCGGGCAGCGCCGGGCGGAACGGGCCGCATCCCGGCGTCGAGCACATAGAGCCGGGCGTTGTGGATCGGCCGGCCGATCGGGACGGTGCCGGTCCGGCGGTGCCGCCGCTCGGCCGCCCAGGTGGCGACCTGCACGGTCGTCTCCGTGGGGCCGTAGAGGTTGATCAGCTCGACGCCCGGCAGCAGCGCGTGGACGCGGTCGCGCAGGTCGGCGCGTCAGAGGCCTCGCCGCCGCAGAAGAGCCGGCGGAGCGACGAGCAGCCCGCGAAGGCCTCCTCGCTCGAGCAGCAGCGCAGCAGGGAGGGGACGACCTGGAGGACGGTCCCGCCGCTCTCGGCCGGAGCGCGCGGCGAGCCGCGCCGGGTCGCGGTGCGCGTCCGGCTCGGCGAGCACGAGCTCCGCCCCGGCGAGCAGAGGCGCGAACAGCTCCCAGACCGAGGCGTCGAAGCCGAGCGGCGTCTTCTGGAGCACCCGGTCGCCCGGAGCCGAGGCGGATAGGCCTCCTGCATCCAGAGCATGTGGTTGGTCAGCGCGCGGTGGCGCACGACCACGCCCTTGGGGGTCGCCGGTGGAGCCGGAGGTGAAGAGGATATAGGCGGCGTTCTCGCCATGGATCTCCGGACCCGGGGCGGATTCTAGCCCGGGTCCGGTCTCGTCGAGATCGAGCACGCGCGCCGCGACCGGTCCGCGGCAGCGGTCGAGCAGATGCCGCCGCGTGAGCATCACCGGGGCTCCCGAGGCCTCCAGCACCAGCGCGAGACGGGCCGGCGGATAGCCCGGGATCGAGGGGAACGTAGGCGCCTCCCGGCTTCGAGGATGGCGAGGACGCCCACGACCATCTCGACCGAGCGCTCGACGAAGAGCGCCGACCCGCGTTCGGGCCCCACGCCGGCCTGGCGCAGGTGACGCGGCGAGGGCCGCGACCCTCTCGCGCGAGCTCCTGCATAGGTCAGGCTCTCCTCTCCGGCCGTCGAGAGCGCGACGGCCTCGGGCGTGCGCCGCGCCTGCTCGAAGAGGAGCCGTGGACGGGCACGGGATCGAAGGGGCTCTCCGTGGCGTTCCAGTCGACCGGCAGGCGGCGGCGGTCCTCCGGCCGACCAGCTCCAGCTCGCCGACGGGAGCGTCCGGGTGCGGCCGCGGCGCTCTCCAGCAGCGCGAGCCAGCTTGCGAGGAGCGTGCGGGCGTCGCTCTCGCGGAAGCGGGCCGCGTCGTAGGCCAGCTCGGCCCGGCCTCCCGCGGACCGACAGCCGCAGCCGGAAGCGGTCGGTGCAGGCCCAGGTCCGCTCCAGCGGAACCGTCCTGCCGGCCGTTCCGTCCTGCCGGCATAGCGGAAGCACCGCGGGAAGAAGCCCCTCCTGCCGGACGCAGAAGTAGTCCTGCCAGTCCTCCAGGCCGCGAGCTGCGCGTCGAGCCGCGCCGCCAGCTCCGCGAAGGCTCAGCCGGCGGGGACGGCGGAACGCACCGGCAGGGAGCGGGCAAAGGGGCCGAGGGCGGTCTCGAACCCCTCGTAGTGGCGGCCGGCCAGCTCGACGCCCGATCGCCTCCCACTTCCGGCGAGAGCCGCGCGAGCAGGGCCTGCCAGGCGGCGAGGAGGACTACCGGGGCGTGGCCGGCAGGGGACCGCGATCTCGACACGCCGCGGCTCGAAGCGCTGTCCGGCCAGGATCGTGCTCGAAGGGGAGCCTCGCCAGCCGGCGGCGGCGCGGGCAGGATCTCGCGCCAGCAGTCGCGGCCGGCCTCGGTCTCCTCGGATTCGAGCATCTCGTCCAGGGCCGCGGCCACGTCGGCGTACTGCGACGGGCGGCTCGTCTCGGAAGCTGCCCGCGTAGGCCCGGCGCAGATCGCGGACGAGCACGCCGAGCGAGCCTCGTCGGCGCAGAGGGCGTGGACGGCGAGGAGCAGGACGTGGCTCGCCGGCGAGCGCCACGGCGAGCGAGCGGGGCTCGCGGTCCGGCTGGAACGGGCGCGCCGCCAGCTCGTCCCAGAGGAGCATCGGCCGGGAAGCATCGCTCAGCTCCGAGTCGCGGCGGCGCCGTCCTCGCTGGATCACCTGCCCGGCAGGCTCATCCCCGGCGGGCACGGGAAGTGGTGCGCAGGATCTCGTGCCGCGCGGCCACGTCCGCCAGCGCCGCCTCCAGGGCGCGCGGGTCGAGCGGCCCGTCGCATGCGCACAGCGGCCAGCGCGCGGTACGGGCCGTCGCCTCCTCCGCGGGCGAGCGCCCAGAGGCGCCGCTGCTGGGGCGAGAGGCGGAAGACCTGCGGCCGTCTGGAGACGGGCGCTAGACATCGTCGCGCGTGTGCGGATCGGCCATGGCCACCACGACCTTGCGGGGGCCGGTGAACGGGTTGCGGGCGTGCGCGGTCAGCATGTTGTCGATCAGCAGGACGTCGCCCTCCTGCCAGGGGAAGCGCGACCATCTCCTCGCATGTAGGCCTGCGCGGAGGTGCTCGAGCGACCTCCGGCTCGATGGGCGAGCCGTCGCCGTACTAGGTGTTGTTCGGCAGGTCCTCCTCGCCGAAGTCGCGCAGCAGCGGCTCGCGGACGGCCGCGCGGCAGCGTCGAGACGTGGAAGAAGGTGGCGTGGTTGAACCAGACCGTCTCGCCGGTGCGCGGGTGCGCGGCGGTCGCCGGCCGCACCTGCCGGGTGCGCAGGCGGTCGCCGGCGCGCCACTCGCAGTCGATGCCGGCCTCGCGGCAGTAGCGCCTCGACCTCGCGCCCGGTCGTCGGTCTGGAAGACCGTCTGCCAGGAGAGGCCGAAGCCCGGCGTGGAAGTTGCGCACGTACATCCAGCCCTGCTCCTCGAAGCGCTCGCCGGATCTCCGGGTCGATGCGCTGCGAAGATCCGCCGCGGTGTCGCCGATCGGCGTCTCGCCGCCGGTCTCGGCGCGGCGTGACGCAGAAGAAGAAGAGCTTGAGCGGGAAGCGGCGCGCGTAGGAGTGCTCGTTGTGCGGGAAGATCGGCTGCTCGGCCGGGTAGTCGGTCGAGGTGTAGACGCGGTCCGCCACCTCGCTGCGCGGCGAGGAGCGCTCGCGGTACTCCAGCAGGTCGCCGCAGACGGCGCGCACGAACGCCTGGAGCCCCTCGGTCCCGCGCGACGCCGAAGCCGCGGAAGAGGAGCGCGCCGTGGCGCAGCAGCTTCTGCTCGATCGCCGCGCGGTTGGCCTCGGCCCAGGCGAGAGGCGTCCACGCCGGGCGACGGCCGGCAGTGAGGACAGCGGCAGGCCGGCCCGCCCCGGCGTCTCCTCGCGCACCAGCTCCCCGGCGGGCGCCACCGCGGCCCGGCGGGCGGCCAGCGCGAGCTTCTTCGGTGTCTTGACGTCTGTCATTCCTGTTCTCCATCCGCGCCGAGCGGCCGGCGCCGGGCTGTCTTGAGGGTTCGCAGGCGCGCCTGCTGGAGTGCCTCGCGGCCGGCGTCCAGGCGCCGCCGCCGCTCTGCGGCCAGGTGCTCTGACGAGCGCCGAAAGCCGGTCGCCGGCGCAATTCCAGGGCCCGCCGCCGCCACGGTCTCGAAGTCGTCGAGCAGGCGCTCGGCGGTAGCCGCCTCGTAGAGGTCGGCGTCGTAGCGCAGCATCGCTGAGTAGCCCGCCGGGCGTCTCGCGCCAGGTAGAGGCTGAGGTCGAAGACGGCGGCGCCGCCGTCCAGGTCCAGGGGCGCCACGCGCAGGCCGCCCGGATCCGCCGTCCGGGCCTCGGGCACGTTGTAGAGGCCGAACATCACCTGGAAGAGCGGGATTGCGCGCGAGCGACCGCTGCGGGCGCAGCTCCTCGACCAGCCGGTCGAACGGCAGGTCCTGGTGCGCGAAGGCGCCCAGCGCGGCCTCCCGCACCCGCTCCAGCAGGTCGAGCAAAGGCCGGATCGCCCGCCGGCGTCCACCCGCAGCACGAGCTGGTTGACGAAGAAGCCGATGAGGGCCTCGGTCTCGGGCGGGTTGCGGTTGGCGACGTCGACGCCCACCATGAGGTCCGTCGGCCCGGTGCGGGCGTGGAGCAGGACCTCGAAGGCGGCGAGCAGGGCCATGAACGGCGTGGCCGACCGCTCGCGCGCAGAGGCGCGCGACCGCCGCCGACAGCTCCGCGCGGCAGAGCCGGCGCGTGCGGATGCCGCCGCGGAAGCGGCGCACCGGCGGGCGCGGGCGGTCCGGTGGGCATCTCCAGCACCTCGGGCGCGCCGGCCAGCCGCTCGCCGCCACCAGGCGAGCTGCTCCTCCAGGGCCGGCCCGTCGAGCCGCTCGCGCTGACCGCGGGCGTAGTCCGCGTACTGGATCGGCAGCTCCGGCAGGGGCGACGGGCGGCCGGCGGCGAAGGCCGCGTGGAGCGCCGTCAGCTCGCTGCCGAGCACGCCCATGGACCAGGCGTCGGAGACGATGTGGTGCAGGGTGACCACGAGCACGTGCTCCGCCGCGCCCAGGCGGAAGAGCCGCACGCGGAAGAGCGGCCCGCGGGCGAGGTCGAACGGCTGGCGCACCTCCTCGTCGATGGCCTCGGCCGTTCAGGCGCCTCGCGTGGCGTCGCCGAGAGATCGATGATCGGCAGCTCCACCGGCCGCGGCGGCCCCACGACCTGCGACGGGCCGCCCCACATCCTCGCGGAAGGTGGTGCGCAGGACGGCGTGCCGGCGCGCGATCTCCGCGAAGCTCCGGGCGAGGACCGGCCGGTCGAGCGGACCGAGCGAGGCGGAGCGCGGTGGCGGTGTTGTAGGCGGGGCTGCCCGGGTCCAGCCGGTCGAGCAGCCAGAGCCGCTCCTGGCCGAAGGAGAGCGGGGCCGCCTCCGGCTGGGCGGGACCTCCTTCACGACGCGCTCCTCCAGGGCCTCCTCGATGAGGAGCAGCTCCAGGAGCGCCCGCCGCTCCGGCGAGAGGTCCGGCGAGCACGTCGCGAGCGTTCATGGCATCGCCTCCGCGAGGCTCTGCCCCGCGCCTTCAGCTCGCGCGGACCGCCTCGACCAGGTCGGGCCAGTGGGCGAGCGCGGTCCGTGGTGGAGGATCAGCCGTTGCGCGAGCCGCCGCGCCTCCTCCGGCTCGCGGCCGTAGAGGAGGTCGAGCGGCACGGCGAAGTCCGGCTCCGTCGGCGTGCCGGCGCAGCAGGTCCAGGTAGCGCCGGACGTCGGCGGCCCAAGCTCCTCGGTCCAGGCGCCGGTTCCCCGCCGTTCCTGCCAGCCGCCAGCCGCGCTTCCAGCCCGGCGGCGAACGCCTCGGCCCGCGCCGCGCACCCGCGGCGCGCCAGCTCGTCGAATCCGCCGGGCTCCATCCGCCCATGCTCCATGGAGGAACGCGCCCAGGCGGCGCAGTCCGTCTTCCGGGAACGCGGCGGAGTCCGGCGCGAAGTCGTCGAGCAGGGCCGACGACGAGTCGGGAATGGTCCACGCCCGAGGCACTGCGCACCATCTCGCCCGGCCAGAAGGCGCGGCTGCTCCAGCGGGATCGTGCACGCGCCACCCACGGCAGGTGGCCGACGCGGGCGCCGGCGAACGCCGAGCTGGAGGGTGACGCCGAAGAGCAGATCCTCGCCCCAGAGCACCGGCGGGAACGGCGGCAGCAGCCGGCGGTTGTCGAGCCCGGTGAACAGGGTCGCCATGAAGGAGTCGCCGTTGCCCACCGTCGGGCGGGGCACGAAGCGCACGATCTCCTTGCTGGCGGTGGCGGCGCGCCAAGCCTCGGGAGAGCGCGTCAGCCGTCGCCAGGAGTCGCCGGTCAGCAGCATGTAGAAGGTGGGCGAGCGCCAGCCGCAGTCGCCGGCCCAGCCGTTGGTGGTCACCAGGACGCGGCCTCCCCGCTCCAAGTCGCGGAGGAAGCCGGGATCTGCCTCCGTCGAACGCGGCCGGAGCGCCCGGTTCGAGCCCGGCGAGCCAGGGGCGCACCTCGCGGCCCAGCAGTTCCTCGTGCACGCCGGGCAGATCCACCGGACCCGGACCGACGGCGGCGAGCGCCTCGGCGCGGCCTGCCGAAGCCGTGGATGACGCCGGGATCACGACCCGAGAGGAAGGCGGTCGCGGGAGCGGTGCCGGAGAGGAAGGCGACGCCCGGGAGGGATTCCGGCGGTGGGCCGCCGAGGCCGACGGTGTCGTCGTCCACGCTCAGGGCCCCTTCGCCGACGGTCTGGAGCAGCACGCAGTTGCGGTTGGCCCCGACCGGCACGCCGACCCCCTCGGAGTCCGTCGAAAGCCATGGCGACCGCCTCCGGGGATACGCCGGCGGCCACGAGGTCGTCGCGCGAAGCGCCGCTTCTCCTCCTGGCCGGCGTAGAGGATCTCGATACCGAAGCGGCGGCGCAGGCCGGCGAGACGCCGGCGGTACTCGTCGCGGACTTCCAGGTCGGGCGAGTCGTCCAGGACCGCGAAGCGGACGGTCCGGCCGTGCTCGCGGGCCGCCTCGGCGTAGCTCGCGAGGCCGCGCTCCAGCACCTCCGGACGGTTGTGGGTCGGAAAGGCGATGGTCTCGACGCGCAGCGGCTCGTCCTCCGCCGGAACCTCGGCCATGGCGGCAAGCATCTCGTGGACCTTCGCATCACCGCGCGCGGCGAGCCGCTCCAAGGCGCCGTTGCCGGGCAGGACGCGCGCGGCCGGGGCCGTTATGGAAATCGGCTGGACAGCAGGCGCTGGAGCTACGGGGACAGAGGGGACGATCCGGGCGAGCAGGGCCGCCCGCTTCTCCGCCACCTGCGCGGCGACCTCGGCGTCGGGCATCTCGCGGACGGTCGCCGCGAGCGCCGCGAGCCGTCCGGGCTCCAGCCGCGCGGTCAGCTCGCCGAGGAGCCCGGCGGCGAGGTTCGCCACGGTGGGCCGGTCGAAGAAGCTGCGCATGGGCGGCGCCACCCCGAGGGCTTCGCGCACGCGGGAGGCGACGCGGGTCATCAGCAGCGAGTGCCCGCCGAGGGCGAAGAAGCTCTCGTCGCGGCCGACCCGGTCCACCTCCAGCAGCCCGGCCCAGACCTGGGCCAGCAGCTCTTCCAGGGGAGACGCGGGCGCCGCGCCGCTCTCCTCCACCGACTGCCGTATGAGCGGCGATCAACTCGTCGAGGGCGCGGCGGTCCACCTTGCCGTGGGGCGTGAGCGGCAGGGCCGGGACCGGCACGAAGACGCCCGGGCACCCACGGCTCCGGCAGAAGCCCCATCAGGTGCTCCCGCAGCTCGCCCGCCGCCGGCAGCGAGACGCCGTCGCGGGCCACCACGCAGACGGCGAGGCGCACGTCCTCGTGAGACAGACGGCGGGCGACGACCGCCGCCTGCGCCACCGCCGGGTGGCGGACGAGCGCGGCCTCGATCTCGCCCGGCTCGATGCGGAAGCCGCGGACCTTGAGCTGCTGGTCGGCGCGGCCCAGGTATTCCAGCTCGCCGTCCGGCCGCCAGCGGGCCAGGTCGCCCGAGCGGTAGAGCCGGGCCCCCGGCTCGGCGGCGAACGGGTCCGGCACGAAGCGCTCGGCGGTCAGCTCGGGCCGGCCGAGATAGCCGCGCGCCACTCCCCCGCCGCCCACGAAGATCTCCCCCACCGCCCCCACGGGCACCGGCTCGAGCCGCGGATCGAGCAGATACAGGCGCAGGTCGTCGAGCGGCGCGGCCGATGACGCCGCGGGCTGTCGCTCGGCGCGTCAGGGGCCGCAGCGTCACGTGCACCGTGGTCTCGGTGATGCCGTACATGTTGACCAGGACCGGACGCTCGTCGCCGTGTCGCTCGAACCAGGGCCGTAGCTTGGGAGGCTCCAGGGCCTCGCCGCCGAAGATCACCCAGCGCAGACCTAGCGGCCGGCCGTCGTCAGCCCGCAGGAGCTGGTAGAAGGCGGACGGGGTCTGGTTGAGCACCGTCACCCCCTCGCGCTCCAGCAGGTCCAGGAAGGCCTCCGGCGAGCGGCTCACCCAGCGGGGCATCACCACCAGCCGCCCGCCGTGCAGGAGCGCGCCCCACAGCTCCCAGACCGAGAAGTCGAAGGCGTAGGAGTGGAAGAGCGTCCAGACGTCGTCCGCGCCGAAGCCGAAGGAGCGGGTCGCTTCGAAGAGGCGCGCGGCCTGGCGGTGGGTGACCATGACGCCCTTGGGGCGGCCGGTGGAGCCGGAGGTGTAGATGACGTAGGCGAGGTGGTCCGGATCGCTCGACCACGTCAGGCGCGCGGACGGGGCTTCGGCGCCGGCCGAGCAGGGACCGTCCGGACGTCACCACGGTCTGCACGCCGCGGCATCTTCGAGCAGCAGCTCCAGCCGCTCCCGGGGGTAGTCGGGATCGAGCGGCACGTAGGCGCCGCCCGCCTTGAGGATTCCCAGGATCCCGATCACCAGCTCCAGCGAGCGCTCCGCGGCCAGCCCCACCCGCGACCTCGGGACCGACGCCCAGGGCGCGCAGGCGGCGCGCCAGAGCGTTGGCCGCGCCGGTCGAGCTCGCCGTAGGTGAGGCGTCTCGCCCTCGAAGGTCACGGCGGGCGCTTCGGGACGCGGCGGCGGCCACGGCTTCGAAGGCACGGTGCAGCGGGACCGCTCCGGGGCAGACGCCGGCAGGGTTCCAGTCGCGCAGCAGCGCCCGCCGCTCCTCCGGCGCGAGCAGCGGCAGGTCCGAGAGGCGGCGGTCGGGATCGGCGGCGATCCCCTCGATCAGGCGCCAGCAGGTTGCGCAGCATGGCCTCGGCCGTGCCGCGGCAGGAACAGCTCGCGGCTGTAGACGAAGTGGCCGGCGATCCCGTCGTCCATCTCCAGCGTGAGCAGCTCGAGGTCGAAGGTCGCGGCCCGGGACTCCAGCTCGAACGGCAGAAGCGTCAGGCCGGGGAGCTCCAGGCGCGGCAGGGGCGTGTTCTGGAGCTGGAGCCAGACCTGGAACAGCGGCATGCGCCCCCGGCTGCGCGCTCCGGGTGCAGCTCCTGGACCAGCTTGCGAACGGCAGGTCCTGGTGCGCCCAGGCGCCGAGCGCCGTCTCGTGGACGCGGTCCAGCAGCTCCCGGAACGCCGGGATCGCCGCCCAGGTCCGTGCGCAGCGCCAGGTTGTTGACGAAGAAGCCGATCAGGTCCTCCGAGCTCCCGGCGCGTGCGGTTGGCGACCGGCGTGCCGACGACGAGGTCGTCCTGGCCGGTGAGTAGCGCGAGAGCAGCGTCTGGAAGGCCGCGAGCAGGGCCATGAAGAGGGTCGCGCCCCGGCCGCGGGCGAGCGCGCGCAGGGCGGCCGACCGCTCGCGGCCGAGCGGAACGGCAGGCGCTCGCCCAGCGCCGCGGGCGCCGCCGGCCGGGGCGGTCCGCCGGCAGCTCCAGGACCGGCGCCGGACCGGCCAGCCGCTCCCGCCAGTAGGCGAGCAGCGTCTCCAGCGCCGTCGCCCGCGAGCCACCGCCGCTGCCAGACGGCGAAGTCGGCGTACTGGACCGGCAGCTCCGGCAGCGGCGAGGGCGCTCCGGAGCGGGCGGCGTCGTAGAGCGCGGCCAGCTCGCGCAGCAGGACGCCGGCCGACCAGCCGTCGGAGACGATGTGGTGGAGGGTCAGGAGCAGCAGGTGCTCCGCCGGCGTCCAGCGCAGCAGGAGGGCGCGGAGCGGCGGCCGGCCGCGAGGTCGAACGGCCGGCGCGGCCTCGGCGGCGGCCAGGCGCGCCGCCTCGGGCTCGCGCAGCTCGGCAGGCAGCGCGGCGAGGTCGATCAGCGGCCAGCGGCGGGATCAGCGCCGGCTCGGCTGCTGGAGCGGGCCGCCGTCGCCATCGCGAAGCGTGGTGCGCAGGACCTCGTGGCGGCGCGCCACCTCGCCGCAGGCCGCCTCCAGGGCCGCGACGTCGAGCGGCCCGCGCAGGCGCACCGGCAGCGGCGATGTTGTAGGCCGCCGCCGCCGGCGTCGAGCTGGTCGAGGACCCAGAGCCGCTCCTGGGCGAAGGAGAGCGGCAGCCCGCCGCCGTCGCGGGGCACCGGCGTCGACCGGCGGCGCGGCGAGCCCGGCCGCCGCGGCGGCGCTCCTCGCTCGATGCGCGCCGCGAGGCCGCGACCGTGGGCGCCTCGAAGAGGTCGCGCAGCGGCAGCTCGACGCCGAACGCCTCGCGCACCCGCGACACCACCTGGGTGGCGAGCAGCGAGTGGCCGCCGAGCTCGAAGAAGTCGTCGTCGGGCCCCGACCGGCCTCGACGCCCAGCACCTCGCCCCAGATGCCCGGCCAGCACCTCCTCGATCGGCGTCGCGCGGCGCCGCGGCCTCGCGCGTCTCCGGCCGCCGCCTCGATCCGGCGCCGAGGGCGCCGGCGGTCCACCTTGCCGTTCGGGGTGAGCGGCAGGGCCTCCAGCGAGACGAAGGCGCGCGGGGACCATGTAGCGCCGGCAGCCGGCCGCGCAGGAAAGCCCGCAGCGCCGGCCGTGTCGCGCGCCGCGTCCGCCGACGGCACGACGATAGGCGACGAGCCGCTTGTCGCCCGCGCCGTCCTGGCGCGGCACCACCACCGCCTGCTCGCACCGCCGGGTGCGCGCGCCAGCGCGGCCTCGATCTCGCCGGCTCGACGCGGAAGCCGCGGAGCTTGACCTGGTGGTCGAGGCGGCCCAGGAACTCGACCGTGCCGTCCGGCAGCCAGCGCGCCAGGTCGCCGGTGCGGTAGAGGCGCGCGCCGGGCTCGCCGAACGGGTCGGGCACGAACCGCTCGGCGGTCAGGTCCGGCCGGCCGCAGGTAGCCGCGGGCCAGGCCGTCGCCGCCCGATGCACAGCTCGCCCGGCAACGCCGACCGGCACCGGCCGGCAGCTCGCGCGTCGAGCAGGTAGACCCGGGTGTTGGCGATCGGCCGGCCGATCGGCAGCGGCGAGCGCGCCCGCGCCGCCTCCGCCGACCGGATGGCAGCAGGTGAAGGTCGTGTCTCGGTCGGGCCGTAGCCGTTGATCAGCCGGCGGCCGGGCAGCTCGCGCGAGCGAGCCGCCGCACGTGCGCCGCCGAGAGCACCTCGCCGCCGGCCAGCAGCTGGCGCACCCGCGGACGAGCCTGCGCAGAGCGGCCGTCGACCATCTGGTGGAACAGGCCGTCGTGAGCCAGAACGCGGTGATCCGCTCGCGCTCCAGCGAGGTCGCCCAGCTCCTCGCAGCGAGGGCCGCGCGCCGGCGCGACCACCAGCTCGGCGCCGTTCGAGGAGCGCCCCCCAGATCTCGAAGGTCGCGGCGTCGAAGGCGACGTTCGACGACCTGGCGCGATGCGGTCGCCCGGCCCGAGCGCGCGCGTAGTCCGGCGCCGCGCACCAGCCGGACGACGGCGCGGTGCGGGACCGCGACCCCCTTGGGGCGGCCGGTCGAGCCGGAGGTGTAGATGACGTAGGCGAGGCTTGTCCGGATCGGCCGGACGGACGAGATCTCGCGGCCTCCGGACCGTCGCTCCCCGGCGACCGCAGGACGCCGGCCGCCGGCTTCCAGCCCCGCGGGCAGCGCCGTCGGCGACCAGCAGGCGCGCGCCGCTGTCGTCGAGCATGAAGGCCAGGCGCTCCTGCGGATAGGCCGGATCGAGCGGCACGTAGGCGCCGCCCGCCTTGAGGATGGCCAGGAGCGCCACGATCAGCTCGGCCGAGCGCTCCAGGAGCACGGCCGACCGGCTCCTCGGGCCCGACGCCCAGGCCGCGCGCAGGCGCCGCGCCAGGCGGTCCGCCCGGGCGTCCAGCTCGGCGTAGGTGAGCCGCTCGCCGCCGTCGCGGACACGCGCCGGCGTCCGGCGCCGCGCGCCGCCTGCTCCTCGAACAGCTCGTGGACGCGTGCGCTCGCGGGGATAGGCGGCGCGGGTGTCCGCCGCCCACTCGGCCGCGACCTGGTGCCGCTCGGCCTCGGCGAGCAGCGGCAGGGCGTCGAGCCGCACGTCCGGATCCGCCGACGGCGCCGCGCCAGCAGGCGCTCGAAGTGCCGCCGCAGGCGCCGCACCGTGGCGGCGGTCGAACAGGTCCGCGCTGTACTCGACCGCGCCGGTCGAGCCCGTCGGGCCCGTCCGCGCAGCGCCAGCGTGAGGTCGAACTTCGCGGTCGCCGCGGGCGCCTGCAGCGGGACCGTCTCCAGGCCGGGCAGCCCCGGCTTCGCGGCGTCCGCGTTCTGGAGGGCGAAGACGACCTGGAAGAGCGGCGTGCGCGCCGGGTCGCGCCCGGGCGCCAGCTCCTCGACCAGCCGCTCGAAGGGCAGGTCCTGGTGCGCGAAGGCGTCCAGCGCGCGCCTCGCGCACCCGCGCCGAGCAGCTCGCGGAAGGACGGGTCGCCCGGCGAGGTCCGTCGCGCAGCACCAGGGTGTTGACGAAGAAGCCGATCAGCCCCTCGGTCTCGCCGCGCCGCGGTCCGGCGACCGGCGTGCCGACCACGAGGTCGTCCTGGCCCGTGTAGCGGTGGAGCAGCGCCTGGAAGCCGGCGAGCAGGGTCATGAAGAGCGTCGCGCCCTCGCGGCGGCCGAGGCGCGACCAGGCCGTCCGCCAGCTCGCCGGGGAGGTCGCACCGGCCTGTCGGCCCCGCGCAAGCTCGCGCACCGGCGGCCGCGGCCGGTCCGTGCGGCAGCTCCAGGACCGGCGGCGCGCCGGCCAGGCGCCGGCGCCACCAGGCGAGCTGCGCCTCCAGACGCCTCGCCAGCCAGCCACTCCCGCTGCCAGACCGCGAAGTCCGCGTACTGGACCGGCAGCTCGGAGGCAGGACGGCGATGAGATCGCCGTAGAGGGCGCGCGAGCTCGCGGACCAGGACGCCGTCGACCAGCCGTCCGAGACGATGTGGTGGAGCGTCGAGGACCAGCACGTGCTCCGCGGCGCCGAGCCGCAGCAGGACGCCGCGCAGCAGCGGCCCGCGCGCGAGGTCGAACGGCCGCCGCGTCTCGGCCTGCGCCAGGCTCCAGGCCTCCGCCTCACGGCGCTCCGGCGGCAGCGCCGGCGAGGTCGACCACCGGCAGCGGGAACGGCGCCGGGCGGCAGCGATCTCCTGCACGCGGCCGGCCGCGCCGGGCCGGGAAGGTGGTGCGCAGCGCCTCGTGGCGGCGCACCACCTCGGCGAGCGCGCCGCGCCAGCGCCGCCGGCGTCCAGCGGGCCGCGCAGGCGGAGCGCGGCCGGCATGTTGTAGAGCGAGGCTGCCCGGCTCCAGCTGGTCGAGGAACCAGAGCCGCTGCTGGGCGAAGGAGAGCGGCAGGCTCGACGTCGCGCGGCACGGGCCGGATGGGCGGCAGCGCTGCGCCGCGGTCAACGCGCGCGCGTCAGCGATCCGCCGCGCCAGGCCGGCCGGCGGTCGGCTCCTCGAACAGCGCCCGCAGCGGCAGCTCGACGCCGAACGCCTCCCGCAGCCGCGAGACCACCCGGGTGGCCAGCAGCGAGTGGCCGCCGAGCGTCGAAGAAGTCGTCGCGCGGCGCCGACCCGCTCGACGCCCAGCAGCTCGGCCCAGAGCCCGGCCACGATCTCCTCGTCCGGGCGTGCGCGGCGCCTCGCGCCGTCTCCTCCGGTCCGTCCGAGCGCGACGGGCGGCGAGCGCCCGGCGGTCCACCTTGCCGTTGGCGGTCAGCGGCAGCGCCGCGAGCGGCGACGAAGGCGGCCGGCACCATGTAGTCCGGCAGGCGTCGCGCAGGAGATGCGCCCGCAGCTCCGCCGCGGCGGGCGCCTCGCCGGCCGGCACGACGAAGGCCACGAGGCGCGCCGCCCGGCACGCCCGGACGACCACCGCCGCCTGCGCGCACGCCGGGATGCTCGGCGAGGCGCGGCCTCGATCTCCCCCGGCTCGATGCGGAAGCCGCGCATCTTGACCTGGTCGTCGGCCCGGCCGAGGAACTCGAGCGCGCCGTCCGCGCCGCGAGCGCGCCAGGTCGCCGGTGCGGTAGAGCGCGCGCCGGCCGCCGGGGGCTCGGCACGAAGCGCTCGGCCGTCAGGTCCGGCCGGCCGAGATAGCCGCGCGCCACCCCGGCGCCGCCGATGTAGAGCTCGCCGGGCACGCCGATCGGCGCCAGGTTGCCGAAGCGGTCGCGCAGCTCCAGCGCGACGCCGGCAAGGGGACGGCCGAGCGGCGGCCGGACCGGTGCGGCCTCCAACGTTGGGTGCGCGGCGCAGACGATCGTCCCCTCGGTGGGTCCGTAGAGCACCGCCACGCGGGCGTCGGGGAAGGCCCGGCGCGCGTCGGCGATCAGCTCGGGCGGCACCAGCATCGCCGCCGGTGTAGATCTCGCGCAGCCCCGGCCGGCCTCCGTCCGTCAACTACCTGCCGCAGCACGGCGGGCACGGCGTGGAAGCGCGTCGCGGTCTCCAGCTCCGCCAGCAACTGGTCGATGTCGAGGCTGGGCCGGATCGGCGGCAGGCTCACGCGTGCCTCCCGTGAGCAGCGGCGCCAGCACCTCGAAGAGGAAGATGTCGAAGGAGAACGGCGCGATGGCAGACCAGCCGCTCCCCGGCCCGAAGCGCGAAGGCCGCGAGCAGGGCGCGCAGGGTGTGGAGGAGGCTACCGTGCTCCACCATCACGCCCTTGGGCCTGCCCGTGGTCCCGGAGGTGTAGATCACGTAGGCGAGGTCGCCGGGGCCGGGCGGCGGCCGGCATCGGCCCTCTCCTCCGCCATCCGGGAGCAGCCGGGCTCCGGAGTCCTGAAGGATGAAAGCGGCGCGTTCCTCCGGCAGCGACGGATCGAGCGGGAGCCACGCGGCGCCGGCCCGCATCACGCCGAGGAGGCTCACGACGAATTCCGCCGAGCGCTCCGCCCGCAGGGCCACGATCTCCCCCCTGCGCCGCGGCGAGACGGCGGGCGAGGCGGCCGGACCGGAGATCCAACTCGCCGTAGGTCACTCTCCCCGCGACCGCCTCGGCGTCCGGCGTGCGCGCCGCCTGGGCCGCGAAGAGGTCCAGCACGGTGCCTTCGGAGGTCTCCAGGACGGGACCGTGGGAGCGATTCGAGGATCTCCCTGATCTCGGCCCCGGAGAGCAAAGGCAGCTCCGACAGGCGCGCGCTCCGGCCGCTCCACAATCCCTTCGGTCAGGGTCAGGAAATGGCCGGCGAGATCCGCGCCGCCGTCGCAGGCTCGAAAAGATCGAGGGCGTAGCCGAGCGCGCCGGAAAGGCCGCCATCCGTTTCGGTTACGTTCAGCTCCAGGTCGAACAGCGCCCGCGGCTCTGGCGGCAGGGGCTCCATCGTCAGGCCGGGAAGCTCCAGCGGCCCGGCCGGCGCGTTCTGGAGCGCAAAGAGGACCTGAAAGACCGGCGCGTGGGAGAGGCTGCGCTCCGGCCGCAGCTCCTCGACCAGCCGTTCGAACGGGAGGTCCTGGTGGGCGAAGGCGTCGAGCGCCGCGCCTTGCGTACCCGGGCGAGGTGCGCGCGGAAGCCGGGATCGCCCGCCGAGGTCGGCCCGCAGGGCCAGCGTGTTGACGAAGAACCCGATCAGCTCCTCGGTCTCGACCTGGCGGCGGCCGGCCACCGGGGTGCCGACAACCAGGTCGTCCTCTCCGGTGAGACGCCCTAGCAGCGCCTGAAAGGCGGCGAGGAGGGCCGCGAACAGGGTGGCCCCCTCGGCGCGCGCGATCCCCGCGAGGCGCGCCGACGTAGCGATGGGGATCTCGACCGGATGGAGCCCGCCGGCCTGCGGAACGCACGGCGGGACGCGGCCGGTTGGACGGCAGTTCCAGCACCGGGGGCGCGCCGGCCAGGCGGTCCTTCCACCAGGCGATGCGCGCCGCCAGCGCCGGACCGGCGAGCCACCGGCGCTGCCAGGCTGCGAAGTCGCCGTACTGGAGCGGCGGCTCGGGCAGCGGCGAAGGGCGGCCGGCGACGGCGGCGGCATAGAGGGCTGCCGAGCTCGCGGATCAGCACGCCGATCGACCAGCCGTCGCAGGCGATGTGGTGGATTGTCACCAGCGCCAGGTGCTCGCGCCGAGCCAGCCGGAGCGAGCGTCACCCGCAGCACCGGGCCCCGGGCGAGGTCGAACGGCCGCGCCGCCTCCGCCGCCACGAGCCGCCGCGCCTCGGCCTCCCGGATCCCCGAGGGCAGGCCGGCGAGGTCGGCGACCGGCGGCACGAACGGCGCGGGGGGATGGACCACCTGCACCGGCTCCTCCCCGGCGGCGGCGTAGGTGGTGCGTAGCACCTCGTGCCGCCGCGCGATCTCGCTCCAGCCCGCCGCCAGCGCGGGGATGTCGAGCAGGCCGGCCAGAAGCCAGGCGCCGGCCATGTTGTAGGCCGCGGACCCGGGGTCCATCCGGTGCAGGAACCAGAGCCGCCGCTGGCCGAAGGAGAGCGGAGGCGGCTCCGTCCGGGGCACCGGGAGGAGCGGCGGCTCGCCCTCTCCCTCCCCTCGCCGGGCGGCGGCCTCGCGCACCCGGGCGGCCAGGCCGGCGACGGTCGGTTCCTCGAAGAGCTGGCGCAGCTCCAGCTCCACGCCGAGCCCCTGGCGCACGCGCGACAGCACCTGGGTGGCGAGCAGGGAGTGGCCGCCGAGGGCGAAGAAGTCGTCGCCGGCTCCCACCTGGTCGAGCCCGAGCAGCTCGGCCCAGACGTCGGCCACGGCCCGCTCCTCCGGCGTGCGCGGCGGCACGAAGCCCTCCTCCATCCCGGGCGCGGTCCGCTCCGGCGCGGGGAGGGCCCGCAGGTCCACCTTGCCGCGCGCGTTGAGGGGCAGCTCGTCCAGGATCACCACGTCCGCCGGCACCATGGGCGCGGGCAGCCGCTCGGCCGCGAAGGCCTTGAGGCGCGGCGCCAGCCGGCGGGCCATCCGCCGCCGCAGCGGATCGCTCGCCAGCCGGGCGGCATCGTCCGGCGGGCAGAGCCCCGGCATCGGCGCGCGCGCGCTCCCGTCGCGGCGGCGCAGGACGGCGTCGAAGCGCCCCGGCTCGCGCGACCAGGTCACCCCCACCTCGTAGGGCAGATCCCGCGCCGCTTCCCAGAAGTCCTCGGGATCGATCCCCCCGCTCACCGCCGCCTGCCGCAGCTCGCCGGCCGTGCGCGGGCCGTCCGGATCGCGCAGCAGGGCGAGCGCCGCGACGTCCCCGGCCACGCGATCGTTCGGAATCCGCCGGACGCCTATCCGGGCGGGCGCCTCTTCGAGCAGCCCGCGCAGCGCCGACAGCGAGAGCCCCTCGGCCTCCCAGTCGAGCCAGGCCGGCTCTTCCGCGCCTTCGGTCCGTCCGACGTGCAGCACGGCGTCGTAGCGGAAGCGGGTCAGCTCGTTGCGGTGGCGGCCCCGCCGGAGCTGGATCTCCACGTGGCTGATGCGCGGCAGCCGCTGGCGCAGCATCGCGAAGAAGGCGGGATCGATGACCAGCTCGGGATCGCCCGCGATCTTCGCCTCCACCCGGCGGGCCAGCCGCTCGCGGGAGGTCCCGGCATGCGTGCGATGCAGCTCGACCGAGGCGTGGAAGGCCGGCAGCAGCGGCAGGCTGCGGACGTCACCCACGAAGACGAAGCCCCCCGGCTCCACCCGCGCCACGGCGGCCTCCAGCACGCGGAGCAGGTAGTCCAGGCTCGGGAAGTACTGGACGACCGAGCTCAGGAACACGGCGTCGAAGGTCTCGTCGCCGAGCACCGCGGGGTCGTCGGCCAGGCCCTGGCGCAGCTCGACCGGCAGTCTTTCCATCCCTTCCAGCACGCTCCGGGTGTGCTCCAGGGCCACGGCCGAGAAGTCGGTGCCGACGTAGCGGGCGCAGCGCGGCGCCACCTGGAAGAGCACCAGGCCGGTGCCGCAGCCAATCTCCAGCATGCGGCTGCCGGCGGGCGGCAGGAGGGTAAAGATGCGGTCCACCGTGGCGTCGAGCCACTCGCGCATCTCCCCGGCCGGGATCGGTCCGCGCGTGTAGCTGCTCGTCCAGCCGCTGATGTTGAACGTCGGATCGGGCAGCTCGCCGTAGACGTCGTCGTCGTAGACCTTCCGCCACTGCTCGACCTGCTCGTCCTCCCAATCGTCCACCTCGCCGAGACCGGCCTCGGCATCGCGGGTGACGTAGGCGACCAGCCGCCGGTCGCGCCCGTCGTCCTCGCGGGCCACGACCACCGCCTCGCGGACCGCCGGATGTCGAAGGAGCGCGGCCTCGACCTCGCCCGGCTCGATGCGGAAGCCGCGCACCTTGAGCTGGCGGTCGGCGCGGCCCACGAACTCCAGGCGGCCGTCCGGCAGCCGGCGGACGAGGTCGCCCGTCCGGTACAGGCGCGCGCCCGGCTCGTCGCTGAAAGGGTCGGGCACGAACCGTTCGGCGGTCTGGTCCGGCCGGCCGAGATAGCCGCGCGCCAGCAGGGAGCCGCCCACGAAGAGCTCCCCCGGCACGCCGGCCGGCGCCAGGCCGCCTTCGGGATCGAGGACGTAGAGCGCGCGGCCGGCGACGGCCCGGCCGATCGGCACCCGCTCCTCCCCTTCCGGACCGGGGACGGTGAGGTCCGCCACCGTGGCGGTCATCACCGTCTCGGTGGGGCCGTAGGCGTTGAGCAGGCGGACCCCGGCGAACGGCCCCCGCTGCCAGCGCCGGACCGCCTCGGCGCGCAGGGCCTCGCCCCCCGCGATCACCAGCCGCAGCTTCGGCGGCGGGGGCGGCAGCGCGCCGCGCGCGGCTTCGTGCGCGAGCTGGTTCCAGTAGGCGGTGGGCAGGTCGGCGACGGTGACGCCCTCGTCGTCCAGCCGGCGGAGCAGCTCGGGCAGCGTCCAGACCTCCTCGGGCCGGAGGACCACCCGCGCGCCGGCCGCCAGCGGCGGCAGGAGTTGCTCCAGCGAGACGTCGAAGCTCGTGGACGCGAACTGGAGGACGGTGTCCCGGGCGTCCAGCGCCAGCTCCTCGTGGATGGCGCGGACGTGCGCCGCGAGCGCCCGGTGGGAGACCCCGACCCCCTTTGGCCGCCCCGTCGATCCCGAGGTGTAGATGACGTAGGCCAGCACCTCGCCCGGCACGTGGAGCTTCGGATTCCCCTTGCGCCCCGCCGCCGTCTCCCAGTCCTCGGCGATCACGATCGCCGCGCCCGCGTCTTCCAGCATGGAGTCCAGCCGCTCGCGCGGCAGGGCCGGATCGAGAGGCAGGTAGACCGCGCCCGCCTTGAGCACCGCCAGCAGCGCCACGACGAGGCGGGGCGAGCGCTTCAGGAGGACGCCGACGACCACCTCGGGGCCCGCGCCCAGGGAGATCAGCCGATGGGCCATATGGTTGGCGCGGCGGTTCAGCTCGCCGTAGGTGAGCCGCTCGCCTTCACAGACCAGCGCGACGGCCTCCGGCGTCAGGCGGACCCGGGCCTCGAACGCCTCGTGCGTGAGCGGATAGCCGGGCGGGGCATCCACTCGGTCGTTCCATTCGATGAGGGCCTGGCGCAGCTCGTCCGGCGAAAGCATCGGCAGCGCCGCCACCGCCAGCTCCGGATCTTCGGCAGCCCCCGCAAGCAGCCGCGCCAGGTGATCGACGAGGCGCTCGATGGTCGCGGCGTCGAAGAGGTCCGTGCTGTAGACCGCCCGCACGGCTATGCCGCCGTCCGGCGACTCGTGAAGGTCGAGCGCCAGGTCGAACGTCGAGGTGCCGGCGTCCACCTCCAGGCGCTCCAGCGCGAGGCCGCCCACTTCGATCCCGGGCGGCGGCACGTCCACGAGCTGGAACATCTGCTGGAAGAGGGGCTGGCGGCCGGCGTCGCGGTCGGGTGCCAGCGCCTCCACGATCTTCTCGAACGGCAAAGACTGATGAGCCCAGGCCTCCAGGGCCGTCTCGCGCACCCGCTCCACCAGGCCGCGGAAACCGGGCCGGCCCACAAGGTTCGTCCGCAGCGCCAGCGTGTTGACGAAGAAGCCGACGAGCCGCTCCAGCTCGATCCGCTCGCGGTTGGCGACGGGCGTGCCGACCACCACGTCCTCGCGTCCGGTGTAGCGGTGGACCAGCGCCTTGAAGCCGGCCAGCAGGGTCATGAAGAGCGTGGCGCCGATCCGGCGCGACAGGGCCCGCAGCCGGCCGGTGATCTCCGGCGGAATCTCGGCGGCGAGCGTGGCGCCGCGGAAGCTCTGGACCGCCGGGCGCCGACGGTCGGACGGCAGGTCGGTGGGCGGCAGCCCGGCCAGCCGTTCCCGCCACCAGGAAAGCTCGCGGTCGAGCGTCTCGCCCTGGAGCCACGAGCGCTGCCATATCGCGAAGTCGGCGTACTGGACGGGCAAACCAGGGAGCGGCGAAGCCCCCCCATAGATCTCGGCGAACTCGCGGTAGAGCACGCCGACCGACCAGGCGTCCGAGACGATGTGGTGGAGGTTCACCACCAGCAGCGCGTTCCCCGGGCCGAGCTTCAGGAGAAGGGTGCGGAGGACCGGCCCCCGGGCGAGGTCGAACGGCCTCCGGATCTCCTCATGGACGATCCGCTCGATCTCCCGCTCGTCCGCCAGACCGCTCAGGTCGACCACCGGCAGCGGCACCGGCAGCGACGGATTGATCGCCTGCACCGGCCGGCCGCCGGCCGCCGGGAAGTGCGTGCGCAGGCTTTCGTGCCTCCGTACGATCTCGCCGAAGGCGCGCGCCAGGAGCGGTGGATTGATCGGCCCGCGAAGGCGGATCGCCGCAGGCATGTTGTAGAAGGCGCTGTCCGGCGCAAGCTGCCAGAGGAACCACAAGCGCTGCTGAGCGAAGGAGAGCGGCGCTCCCGCAGCCGGCCGGGGCTGGGGCGTCAGCGGCGGCGCCTCGGCGGCCTGTGCTTGCCTCAGCCGCCGGGCCAGCTTCGCCACCGTCGGCTCCTCGAACAATGCGCGCAACGGCAGATGGACGCCGAACGCCTCGCGTACCCGGGAAACCACCCGCGTGGCCAACAGCGAGTGCCCGCCGAGGGCGAAGAAGTCCTCGTCCGGCCCGACCCGCTCCACGCCGAGTAAGCCGGCCCAGATCTCCGCCAGCAGCTCCTCCATGGGATCGCGTGGGGCCGTCTTCACCGCCTCGGGAGCGGCTGGCAGCGTCATCGCGGCGAGCGCCCGGCGGTCCACCTTACCGCGGGAGGTCAGCGGCAGCTCTGAGATCGGCACGAGCGCGGCCGGGACCATGGCCGCCGGCAGCCGCCCGGTCAGCCAGGTCCGCAGCTCCTCGGATGGGACCCCGCCGGCGTAGAAGCCCGCCAGAGCCGTTTCACCCCGGTCGCGCCGGGCAACCACGGCGGCCTGGCGTACGCCGGGATGGGACGCGAGGATCGCCTCCACCTCGCCCGGCTCGATCCGCACGCCGCGCACTTTGACCTGGGAATCCGCTCGGCCCAGGAATTCCAGGCTGCCGTCCGGCCGCCACCGTGCCAGATCGCCGGTCCGGTAGAAGCGCCCGCTTCCGGGGGCGGGCAGATAGCGGTCGGCCGTCAGGTCCGGCCGGTTCAGATAGCCCCGGGTCACCCCCGGGCCGCCGATATAAACCTCTCCGGGTGTGCCGCCCGGCACCGGGAGGCCGTGGCGGTCGCGCAGCGTCAGGACGTTCCCCGGCAACGGCCGGCCCAGGACAGGCCGCGCCGGCATGTCGCCATTCACGAGATGAGCCGCGCAGAAGACCGTCCCTTCGGTCGGGCCGTACAGCACGCGCAGGCGGGCCGACGGGAACGCGGCGCGGGCGTCCGCCAGCAGCTTGGGCGGGACCGCATCGCCGCCGACGTAGACCTCCCGCAGGCCGCCGAAGCCGCCGCCGTTGGCGAGCGCGCGGTCCACCACCGCCCGCAGCACCCCGGGAACGGCGTGGAACCGCGTCGCGTGCTTGAGCTCCCCGGCCAGCAGGTCGAGGTCGAGGGTAGGCTCCAGCGGCAGCAGCGAGACCGTTCCCCCCGAGAGCAACGGCGCCAGCAGCTCGAAGAGAAAGATGTCGAACGAGAAGGGCGCGATGGACGGCATCCGTTCCCCCGGCTCGAAGCCGAAGGCGGATACGGCGGTGGCGACGGTGTGCCGGAGCCCGCCATGCTCGGCGAGCACCCCCTTGGGCAGGCCCGTGGTCCCCGAGGTGTAGAGCAGGTACGCCGGATCTCCGGGACCCGGCGGGCTCGGCGCCACGCCGTCCGCCTCCAGCGCTTCACCCAAGGTCACCACGGGGACGCCCAGATCCAGAGTTCCGTCCGCCAGCGCCAGGACGGCACCGGAGTCGCGCACCAGGTACGCGAGCCTCTCCGCGGGATGGGCCGGGTCGAGCGGCAGGAACACGCCGCCCGAGGCGAGGATGCCGAGGACGCCCACGGCCAGGTCCGGCGAGCGGTGGGCGCACAGGCCCACGACGCGGCCCGGCCCCACGCCCCGGGAGGCGAGATGGCGGGCCAGAGCGGCGGCGCGACGTTCCAGCTCGCCATAGGTCAGCGCCGTCCCGTCGAAGCGGAGGGCCGGAGAATCGGGGGACCGCCGCGCCTGCTCCCTGAAGAGATCGACCACCGTGCCGGTTACGGCGGTCGCCGGCGCGGGACCCCGCTCCCAGGCGGAGATCTGCCGCCGCTCCGCCTCGCCGAGCAGATCCAGCTCCGCCACGGGGACGTCCGGCCTCTCCGCCACCTCCCGGAGCAGGATCTCGAAGCGATCCGCGATCCGCTCGGCCGTCGCGGGATCGAACAGATCCGAGGAGTGCTCCAGGACCATCGCCAGCCCCGCGTCCGTGGCCGTCATCTCCACGGCGAGGTCGAGCTTGGCCGTGCCGTTGAAGACGCCCTCCGCCCGGACTTCGAAGCCTTCCAGGCGCGGCGCCGGCATGGGCGCGTTCTGGAGGGCGAAGAGGAGCTGCGTCAGCGGGTTCTCCCCTGGAGCGCGCTCCGGCCGCAGCTCGGCCACCAGCCGCTCGAAAGGGACCTCCTGGTTGTCATACGCCTCCAGGATCGCGGGACGCAGCGCGCCCACCAGCGCGCGGAAGGAGCGGCCGCCGTCCACCACGGCCCGCAGCGGCAGGACGTTGACGAAGAACCCGATCAGCCCCTCCAGGTCGCCCCGCGCGCGGTTGGCCACCGGCGTGCCAATCACCAGGTCCTCCTCGCCCGTGATCCGCTGGAGCAGCGCCGCGAAGGCGGCGAACAGAGTCATGAACAGCGTCGCGTTGCCCAGGCCGGCAACGGCGGGGAGAACCCGCCGGATCTGCCCGCCCCGGAAGCTCTGGACGGACGGCCGCGGCCGGTCGGCGGGGATCTCCAGCCTCGGAGGAGCCCCCGCGAGGTGCTCCCGCCACCAGGCGATCTGGCCGTCCATCTCCCCGCTCTCCAGGCGGCGGCGCTGCCAGACGGTCCAATCGGCGTACTGGACCGGCAGCGGCGGCAACGGCTCGGTGGCGTTGTAGCCGCGTGACAGCTCCTCCAGGAACACGCCCAGGGACCAGCCGTCCGCGACGGCGTGATGGAGCGTCACGAGAAGCTGGTGCTCCCCCTTCCCGAGGCGCAGGAGGGTCGCCCGCACCAGGGGGCCCCGCACCAGATCGAACGGGAGGCGGGCCTCGGCGACGGGCAGACGAGCCGCCTCGGCCCCTGGGCTCGCGAGGGCAGAGAGATCCACCAGCGGCGGATCGATCGCCAGCGCGGGCGCGATCACCTGGATCGGGCGCCCGTCCACCGTAGGAAAGGACGTGCGAAGCGCCTCATGGCGCGCGATGATCCGGCTCAGCGCGCGGGCCAGCGCGGCGCGGTCGAGAGGCCCCGAGAGGCGCAGGACCGCAGGCACGTTATACGCCGCGCCGCCGCCTTCGAGCTGGTCGATGAACCAGAGCCTCTCCTGCCCGGACGAGAGCGGAATCGGCTCCGTCCGCTCCACAGGAAGGATCGGCTCCGCCGCCGCCTCGGCGCCCTCCAGAAGCGCGGCCTGCGCAGCGATCGTCGGCGCCGCGAAGACCTGTCCGAGCGTTAGCTCGACGCCGAAGGCCTCGCGCACCCGCGAGATCAAGCGGGTCAGCAGCAGCGAATGGCCGCCCAGCTCGAAGAAGCTATCGCGCACGCCGACCTCGCCCACGTCCAGCAACTCGCCCCAGATCGCCGCCAGCCGCCGCTCCACCGGCGTGCAAGGCGGCTCGGGGACAGTCCCGCCGGAACGCTCCGGCACCATCGTCGCCAGAGCCCTACGATCTACCTTGCCATTGGGGTTGAGAGGCAGAGCATCGAGGAAGACGAAAGCGGATGGCACCATGTGGGCGGGCAGGCGGGCCGCGAGAGAATCCCGCAAGTCTCCCCCTCTCCCAGGGAGGGAGGGAGGGAGGGGTCGGGAGAGGAGGCTGGGGGGTGAGGCCTCGAAGGGCATGCCTTCCCGAGGGCCAGACACAATGAACCCCACCAACCGCCGCTCCGCCTCCTCCCCCATCGCCATCACCACCACCTGCTCCACCTCCGGAATCTCCGCCAGGGCCGCCTCCACCTCCCCCAGCTCGATGCGGAACCCCCGCACCTTCACCTGATAGTCCAGCCGGCCGAGGAAAGCGAGTTGGCCGTCCGGCCGCCAGCGGACCCGGTCGCCCGTCCGGTACAGGCGGGCGCCCGGACCGTCCTCCGGGAACGGGCTGGGGACGAAGCGCTCCGCCGTGAGGTCCGGCCGGCCCAGGTAGCCCCGCGCCAGGCCCGCGCCCCCCAGGAACAGCTCGCCGGAAATGCCCGCCGGAACGGGCCGCAGCTCCCCGTCCAGCACCCGCGCCGTGGTTCCGGCGATGGGCCGGCCGATGGGCGGCTCTCCGTCGTCCTCGGGTGGCAGGTCGGCGATCGTCGAGTAGGTCGTGTCCTCCGACGGGCCGTAGAGGTTCACCACCCGGCGGACGCCGACCGCGAACAAGCCGCGCGCCAGCTCCCGCCGCAGCGACTCACCCGCCAGATTCACCGTCTCTACCGACGCCGGCAGCGCCCCGGCCCGCAACAGCTCGGCCATCGCGGAAGGAACCGTGTTGACCAGCCGTACACCCGCCGAGGCGGGAATCTCCGGCAGGTCCAGCGCGCTCCCGGCCAGCACTACCCGCCCGCCCCGGCTGAGCGGCAGCAGGATCTCGAAGATCGAGAGGTCGAAGCCGATCGAGGTGGAAGCGAGCACGCCGTCCATCTCCGGAAAAGCGTCCTCCGCCCAGTCGGCTAGCGCGGCGGCGCTCCGGTGCGTGACGCCCACCGCCTTGGGCCGGCCCGTAGAGCCCGAGGTGTAGATGAGCCAGGCCAGGTTCTCCGGCGCCGGCCTGACAGGGGGAACAGGCCGGTGCTCCGCCTCCTCGCCGAGACGGATCACGGTCAGGTCCGATGACGGCAGCCGCTCCTCGCCCAGCGCGTCGGCGAGGACCAGGGCCGCCCCCGAATCCTCCAGCAACAGGGCCAGACGCTCGGCGGGATACGCCGGATCGAGCGGCACGTACGCCCCGCCCGCCTCCAGCACGGCCAGCATCGCCGCCACCATGTCCGGCGTCCTGGCGGCACAGATCCCGACGCGGATCTCCGGCCCCACGCCCAGGCCGCGCAGGCGGTCCGCCAGGTGAGACGCGCGACGCCAGAGATCCTGATAGGTCAGCCGTTCCCCGTTGTGGATCAGGGCTACAGCTTCGGGACGGCGGGCCGCCTGCGCGGCGATCCGCTCCAGCAGGAGAGGAGACGTGGCGGGGAGGGACGGCCCCACGCTCCAGGCCGCGATCTGCTCCCGCTCGCTCCCGGAGAGGATCTCGAGCTCCGCCACGCGCCGCCCAGGATCGGCCGCAGCAGCAGTCAGCAGATTCGTCAGGTGCCCCAGCAGCCGCTCCGCCGTAACCGCATCGAAGAGGTCCGCATCGAGCTGCAACGACAGCAGAATCCCTCCTCCGCCAACCTCCGCCGCCATCAACGTGAGATCGCTCTGGCCCCGCGCCTCCGGCAGGGCCAGGGACTCCATCTCCAGGCCGGCCACCTCCGCCCGCGCTCCGGCTTCTCCCAGGGCGAAGGCGGCGAGCGCCCGCTCCTCGGGCGTCCGCGCCGGTTGCAGCACGAACATCGCCTGGAGCGGAGGAACGCGCAGGTCCCGGACCAGCCGCGCGAACGGCCAGGCGCCTTGCTCGAACGCCTCCACGGCCGTCCGCCCGGCCCGCGTCACGAGATCCTCGAACGAAGGCTCGCCCCGGAGCTCCAGACGCAGGACGACGGGATTCACGAAGTAGCCGATCTCCCCCTCGTATCCGGGGTCGCGGCCGGCCGTGGGAGCCGCGATCAGCGCCTCGTCCTGGCCCGTCCAGCGATGGAGGACCGCTTGCAGGCCCGCCAGCAGGGACGCGTACAGCGTGGCGCCGCGCCGCCGTCCCACATCCCGCAGAAGCGCGCCGTCGAGGCGGGCCGTGCGGATCACCCCCCGCCAGCTCCGCTCCGGCGGCCGGGGACGGTCCACCGGCAGATCGAGCACGGGAAGCTCGCCGGCCAGACGCTGCCGCCACCACTCGCGCAGCTCCTCCCCGCGCGGACCGGCCAGCGCACCTTCCCGCCGGCGGAGCCAGGCGGTGTAGCCGGGCCCCGGCGGCGGCAGCTCTCGCTTTTCATACAGCGCCGCGAGGTCCCGCAGCAGCACGGCCACGGACGCATAGTCCGCGATCAGGTGGTGGACCTCGACCAGGAGGGCCGTCCCCCCGTCCGCGACGCGCAGACGCATCAACGGCCCCCGTTCCATGTCGAACGGGACGAACGCCTCGCCGAGCGATCCCTCCCGGACGTCGGGCTCCAGCCATTCGTGCACCCTGCGCACGGGCTCACCGCCGCGTTCGTGGAAGGTGGTCCGCAACGCCGAATGCCGGCGGGTCAGAAGACCGGCGGCGCACCTCAAGGCTTCAACGCCGAGCCGCACCCGCGCCGCACCCGCCAGATGAAGCGCGGCGGCTTCCGGAGCCAGCCGGTCCAGGAACCAGAGAGCCCGCTGTCCCTCGGAGACCGGGTGCTCGCCGGGCGCGTCCGGTTCCACCGCCTGAACGGCACGGATCTCCCACCCCGGCGCCTCCGCCTCCAGCGCCCGCAGGCTGGCTCCTTCGAGGAGCGCCGTCATGGAGAGGGCCACCCCCGTCCGCGCCTCCATCGCGCTCTGAAGCTCGGCGGCGGCCAGAGAATCCAGCCCCTGCGCGATCAGGGGGACGTCAGGATCGACCCGCTCCAGCCGCAACGCCCGCGCCGCCTCTCCGGCGAGGATCGCGGAACCTGCCGTGACCGCGCCGCTCTCCGGCCGTTCGTCATCGTCGGCCGCGCCCACCCGCGCCACCACCGCCAGCTCGCCCGCGAGATATGCCTCCCGGGTCGCGCGGCGGCGGATCTTGCCGGAGGACGTCCTTGCGATCGAGCCCACCCGCACCAGCACGAGATCCTCGACTCGCGCTTCGTGCTCCAGGGCCACGGCCTCGCGGACGGCGCCCGCCACTTCCTCCACCTCTCCCCGCCACGTCCGCGCGACCTCGTGGACCAGCACCAGACGCTCCTCGCCCGCCATGTCCACGGAGAAGGCCGCGCCCACGCCGCCCGCGAGGGCAGGATGGCTCGCCTCCGCCGTCCGCTCCACATCGTGCGGGTAGAGGTTGCGGCCCCGCAGGATGATCAGCTCCTTGAGCCGGCCGGTCAGGAACAGCTCGCCGCCGTCCAGGAACCCGAGATCGCCGGTGCGCAGGAAGCGCCTGTCCCGGCCCCGCCGCGAACGTCCGCGCCGTCTCCTCCGGCTGGCCCCAGTAACCCGCCGCCACGCTGGGACCTGCCACCCAGGATCTCGCCCACCCGTCCATCCGCCAGCGGAACCCCGGTCTCGGGATCGGCGATCACCACCTCCTGGTCCAGCCAGGGCCGGCCGCAGCTCACCAGCTCGCGCCACGATGCACCTTTGCGCGGCGGCTCCGCCCGGTCCAGAGCCAGCGCCCCCGCGTCCACGGCCCGCACGGCCGGTCCCGCCCCGGGCGCGCCACCCGAGACGAACAGCGTCGCCTCCGCAAGCCCGTAGCAGGGGTAGAAGGATTCGCGGCGAAAACCACAGGGCGAGAAGGCCGCCGCGAAACGCTCCAGCGTCTCCGCCCGCACCGGCTCGGCGCCGTTGAAGGCGAGCTGCCAGCTCGACAGGTCCAGCTCCGCCCGCTCCTCCGGCCCGACCTTGCGGACACACAGGTCGTAGGCGAAGCTCGGCCCGCCGCTGGTCGTGGCCCGGTAGCGGCTGATCGCCCGCAGCCACCGCGCCGGCCGTTGCAGGAAGGCCAGCGGCGGCATCAGCACGCAGGACGCGCCGGCGTAGAGGGGCTGCAGCACGTTCCCGATCAGCCCCATGTCGTGGTAGAGCGGCAGCCAGCCGACGATCACAGACTCCGCGGACTGGCCGAAGGCTCGGCCGGATCATCTCCTCGTTGTGCACGAGGTTGGCGTGGGTGACGATCACGCCCTTGGGAGTCGAGGTCGAGCCCGAGGTGTATTGCAGAAAGGCTGGCGCATCCGGGGCGAGGGGGATCTCCTCCGCCAGATCCTCGCCGATCCGGCCGATATCGATCCAGGCGGCGCCAGCGAGCTCCGGTACGCGGGCGGAGATCTCCTCCCGTCGCACCGTCAGGGCGGAGTCGCAGAGCACCACGCGGGGCCGGGCATCCACGGTGATCGCCCGTAGACGCGGCTGCTCCCTCTGCCGGTGGGGCGGCTGAGAGGGAACGGCGACCGCCCCCGCGTAGAGACAGCCGAAAAACGCGACGACGAATTCGAGCCCCTGGGGATGCAGCAGCAACACCCGCTCGCCGCGCGCCCCGGCCTCGATCAATGCAGCGGCGGCCGCCCGCGCCCGCAGGTCGAGCGCGGCCCAGGTGAGGGATGCGCTCTCAGTCTCGCCGTCGGCCAGGTACAGATAGGCCCGGCGCTCCGGCTCGTCCACCGCCCGGGAGCGCAGGAGATCCGCGAGATTTACGAGTAATTTACTCAAGAATAATTCCAGTCCAAGCCTCGAATACGCTTCTCCCTGCCCTTCCTGGCCGGCAGGGTCGCCTAAGCTAGCTCATTCCATCTGGTTTTTTCAATATTCAAAATGTGCAACGTGACGACACCCATCCTAGGAAACTACCCAGGATCCATCGTCACCGCTCAAGAGTTGGTCTGGAGTTTCCTTGACTCAGCGGTCCCCTCCCGCAGGCTGATTCTCACCATTGAAGGAGGAGAATTCTCATCTCCGCACCTTGAATTTGGCGCCAGTCGGAGACATTTATGGAAGAGAGACAGAAAAGGCTACTTACAGTCAAACAAGTGACCGAAAGGCATCCCGGAATAACTGAGCGCACTCTCAGGCACTGGATCTTCTATGCCAAGGATCGCCGCTCATGGAGCGAAGGAAACTTGAGGATGATTCCTGGGAACGGCTTCAACAGAGTCATGGTGCGTAAGGGCACGAAAATTCTAATCGACGAGCTCGCCTTGTTTGATTGGTTGGAGAACGACTGATCATGCGAAACCCTACTGTGGTGATGAGTAGAGCAGAAGTCTGGTTACAGAGGGTCCACCTACCACTGATCCGCGGCAGCATCCTTGGAGCGAGGAGGGCACACCGTAACCCATCTCGACGAGTGCCTCGAGCGGTAAACGATTTTGCAGCGGCAGGTTACTTAAGAGAGAGCATACCGATGAAGAACTGGGTGACTTTGATGCGCTCTCGCTACGCCTTTCGCCCCTGCCCAGGGCTTGTCCAAGCGGCCGAAAGTTTGTCTCCGAGCCGTCGTCAATTTCTCCAGACCAAAGTCCCGGGACTCCGGCTTGCGGCGAGTTGTGACGGGCCAACTCCTGCGGACTATCTTCCGCGTCTGGCGGAGACGAGAGAAGGAGCGCCAGAAGGTCAAGAAGGAAGAACTAGGACCTTAAATCCTCCTAAGCGCCAGAGCATCAACAGTGTCCGATAGGAAGCTCGTAGCACCCTGTTCGCCCCAGCCCTTGCTCGGCCCGCGCGATGAGTGTTCCCAGGACCTTGGCGAGAGTCGCCACGTGGGGTGCTTCGAGGATCGTCTGGTGGTTGCCTGGAACGGTGTGGACCTCGACGCCACCCTCTGCGACGGTATCCCAGCCGAGGGTTGGGTCCTCGAGAATCTTCCGCCGTTGTGGAGTCACGCCCCGAAGGGCGACCGGATCGACGCTGCTTGCCCGTAACAGGGTGATCTTTCCCGGATAGGTGGAAACCCGGTAGTGTTCGGCGGCCGTCTCTCTGGAGCTCCACCCCAGGACCAGATCGCGCAGCATAGGGATGTCGAAACCCGGCCCAAGCTCCGCATCCATGCTTTCAAGGACCTCAAGGCCCCGCGCGAGTTGGGCTTCGAGGGGAAGGCCACGCAGCTCGTCCGCATGGAGAGCCGGCGCAGGCTCCTGACCGCGGGTGTGATACCGCACCAGGTCGACGATGACGGCCGCGGTGTCGACCTTCGCGGCTTCGTCGCCCCGGGGAACCCCCTCGTCCAGGATGGCGAGCAACGCCACCTCCTCACCGGCGCCGATGAGCTGCCGCGCCATCTCGAATGCCACGATCCCGCCGAAAGAGTGCCCGGCCAGAAGGTAGGGGCCGGCGGGCTGAAGACTCCGCACGGCATCGAGGTACTCGGCCGCCATCTCTTCGATCGTCACCCACGGCGCTTCGGCCCACCCCTCCAGGGGACGCGCCTGGAGGCCGTAGACCGGCTGGTCCGTGCCGAGCTCACGGGCGAGGCGGTAGTAGTAGAGGACCTCTCCCCCCAAGGCATGGATGCAGAAGAGCGGCGGTCGCGCCCCGAGGGGCTGGATGGGCACCAGAGGCGACCAGGGGATGCCACCCGCCTCCTTGGCCGGGACGACGAGGCCCCCCCGGTGTTCCCGGCCGTGCTGGAGCAGTTGCCGCAGCGCGCCGGCATAGGCCGCGGCCAGCCGATCCATGGTCTCCCGGCGGTGGGTCCGCGAGCCGTAGGTCAAGTCGATCCGCAGACGGCCGTCAGCCACGATGCCGCCGATTTCCAACAGGTGGGTGCGATAGCCGCGCGGGCTCCGGCTAAGGCCAGCGGAGTCTCTGGAAACCTGGAAAAACGAACGCTCATCGAAGGTGGCGTCGACCTGCCCCAGATAGTTGAACAGGACCTCGGCCGGCGGAGCCTCGTCCAGGAGGCCGGCCGCCTGTAACAGACCGTAGCCGATCCCACGCCCGGGCACGTCCCGCAGCCGCTCCCTGGCGCTCACCAGGGCCTCGCCAGGACCGGCGTCACCCGCTTTCAGCACCACCGGATACAGGGAGGTGAACCAACCCACGGTGCGCGAGACGTCGAGGTCGTCAAACAGCGGCTCGCGGCCGTGCCCTTCCAGCTCCACCCGCAGGCGGGGGGAACCGGTCCACCCCGCCAGGGCCCGAACCAGGGCGCTGAGCAGCGCGTCGTCGATGCGGCTGTAGTAGACCGACGGCAGGGTTTGGAGCAGCTCTATCGTCTCTTCGGCGGTGAGCTCGAAGGAGACCGTGGCCTCGTCGGCGGTGAGGTTCCCGCCTTTCGTAGGGAAGTCTACCGGCAGCCGGGGCACGGCAATCCGGGCGGTCTCGCGCCAGTAGTCCAGCTCGCCGGCCAAGGTCCCGGCATGTCCGGCCAAGCGGCGCGCCCACTCCTGGAACGAGGCGGTCTTGAGCGGCAAGGCGGTCTGACGGTAGGCCGCCGCGAAGTCTTCGAGCAGCACGCGCCAGGAGACCCCGTCCACCACCAGGTGATGGGTCACCCAGAGCACCCGGGTACCGATAAGGCAGAGGCGGGTCAGAGGTCCGGCCGACAGGTCGAAGCCGGCCTGGAGATCCGCGGCCGTCCGCTCGAAGGCCTCGTCCCGGCGGGCGGCCGGCAGGCCCGAGAGGTCGATCTGGTGGAAGGGCGTCACCGGCTCGGCCGGCGCGTTCTCCTGCCACCAGTCGCCTGCCTGGAAGTCGAACCGCATGCGCAGAGCGTCGTGGTGCTCGACGACGGCGGCCAGGGCGCGTTCCAGGGCGGCGGGGTCGAGGGGCCCCAACGGCTCCAGCAGGAGGGCTTGATTGTAGTGGTGGGGGTCCGCGAAGCCCTGCTCGAAGAACCAGCGCTGGACCGGGGTGAGCGGCACCTCCCCTGCCACCGGTTCCTGCTCGGCACGGACCGCACCGGCGGCAGCGGCTACGTCGGATGCCGTGGCGTGGCGGGCGAGCCCGGCCACGGTCTGATGCTCGAAGACCTGTCGCACGGTGAAGAGCAGGCCGGCCTGGCGCGCCCGGGCCACAATCTGGACGGAGAGGATCGAATCCCCCCCCAGCTCGAAGAAGTTGTCGTCCACTCCCACCCGCGGCAGGCGCAGGACCTGCGCCCAGACCGCCGCCAGGATCTCCTCCTCGCGGGTGCGCGGCGGCACGTAGCTCTCGTCCGCGCCGGGCTGCTCCGGAGCCGGCAGGGCGTTCCGGTCCACCTTGCCGTTGGGGGTGAGAGGCAGCGCGTCGAGCATGACGAAGGCGGCTGGCACCATGTGATCCGGCAACCGCTCGCGCAAGGACCGGCGGAGCTCCTCGACCGGGACGTCACCGACCACATAGGCCACCAGCCGCCGGTCTCCAGGCCGACCATCGGAGCGCACGAGCACGACCGCCTGATGGACTCCGGGCAGGGCGACCAGAGACGCCTCGATCTCCCCGAGCTCGATGCGGAAGCCACGCATCTTGACCTGATGGTCCAGGCGGCCCAGGATGTCGAGGGAGCCGTCGGGCAGCCACCGCACGAGGTCGCCCGAGCGGTACAGCCTGCCGCCGGGCTGGCTGCCGAACGGATCGGGAAGGTAGCGCGCGGCCGTCAGATCGGGGCGGCGCAGATAGCCCCGCGTCACCCCCACTCCACCCACCAGGAGCTCACCGGCCACGCCGACCGGCACCGGCCGCAGCTCCGGATCCACGACATACAGCCGGCTGTTGGCGATCGGCCGGCCGAGCGGCACGCGGTGACGGTCCTGGTCCTGCCCCGGCGAGCAGACCCAACGCGTGGTGTCGATCGAAACCTCGGTCGGCCCGCACAGGTTGTCCAGGGGAACGCCCAGCCGCACCAGCGCCCGGTCGCGCAGCTCGGGGGTGAGCACCTCCCCGCCCACGAAGACCTGGCGCAACGACGTGCACGTCTCCACATCGTCCTCATCGAGAAACGCCGCCAGCATCACAGGGACGAAATCGATGAGGGTGACGCGATGCTCCCGTACAACGCGGACAAGATACGGACCGTCGCCCTCCCGGCCCGGCTCGGTCTGCACCAGCCGTGCTCCGGCCATCAGAGGAGCAAAGCATTCCCAGACCGAAACGTCGAACCCGAACGACGCTTTCTGGAGGAACGCGTCGCGCTCGTCGATCCGGTTGGCCTCCAGCGCGCTCCACAAACGGTTGCAGGCGCCCCGGTGCGGCACCATCACGCCTTTCGGCCGGCCCGTCGAGCCCGAGGTATAGATCACGTACGCCAGGTGGTCCGGAGAGACGTCCACCCCGAGCGTTTCGCCCATCTCTTCGCCGGCATCCCAGCGGCCGTCCAGGAGCACCACCGGGAGACCGGCCGCCGGCACTCTCCCGCGCAGATGGTCGTGGATCAGGAGGACCCGGGCGCCCGCGTCGTCGAGCAGGAACGCCAGCCGCTCCGGCGGATGGACCGGATCAAGCGGCAGCCAGGCGCCGCCGGCCTCCAGCACCGCCAGCATGCCCACCACCATGGCGGGAGAGCGCTCGACGCAGAGCCCCACGACCACGTCCGGGCCCACGCCCAGGGTCCGCAGGTGGCGCGCCAGACGCCGCGCGCTGCCGACCAGGCGTCGATAGGTCCAGCGCTCGGTGCCCTGCTCGACGGCCACGGCGGACGGCCGCCGCGCCGCCTGCGCCGCGACGGCCTGATGCAGGCACCAATCTGTCATCCACTCAGCCCGCGTGTCGTTCCACTCGCGCAGGATCTGGGCGCTCTCGGCCTCGCTCGCGAACGGCAGGTCGAAGGCCCGCAGGTCCGGCTCGGTAACCGCCGAGGCGAGCAGTCGCTCGAGATGTCCGGTGAGACGGTCGATGGTCGTGGCGTCGAACAGATCGGTGGCGTGCTCGACCGTGCCGCCGAGCCCGCCGTCCCTGTTCTTCGAGGGTCAGCGTGAGATCGAACTTCGCCGTCGTTCCCGTGTCTTCGACCGTGCGCAGGCGCAGATCCTGGATCTCCAGGCTCTCGGTGGGGGCGTTCTGCAGCACGAGCATCACCTGGAACAAAGGCGCCTGGGCGAGGCTCCTCTCCGGCGCGAGCTCCTCGACCAGCTTTTCGAACGGCACGTCCTGGTGCAGATAGGCGGCCAGCGCGGTCTCGCGTGCCCGGCCGAGCAGCTCGCGGAAGGTGGGAGCTCCCGCCAGATCGCCGCGCAGCACCAGGGTGTTGACGAAGAACCCGATCAGCCCTTCGATCTCGATCCGGTTGCGTCCGGCGACGGGGGTGCCCACCGCGAGGTCGTCCTGTCCGCTGTAGCGCGCCAGCAGGGCCTGGAAGGCGGCGAGCAGCACCATGAAGAGCGTCGCCCCCTCGCGCCGGCCCAGGGCCTCGACCTGCCGGGTGAGCCCGGCCGGCAGCCGCACCGGCCGCGTGGCGCCGCGGAAGCTCTGCACCGCCGGCCGCGGCCGGTCGGTGGGCAGCTCCAGGAGCGGCGGCAGGCCGGCGAGCTGCCGCCGCCAGAAGGCGATCTCGCCTCTCCAGGACCTCGCCGTGCAGCCAGGAGCGCTGCCAGACCGCGAAGTCCGCGTACTGCACCGGCAGCTCCGGCAAGGGCGAGGGCCGCCCTGCGGCGAACGCCGCATAGAGCGCCGCGACCTCGCGCACCAGGATGCCCATCGACCAGCCGTCGCTCGCGATGTGGTGCAGGGTCAGCGCGACGACGTGGTCCTCCTCGGCCAGCCGCAGCAGCACGCCGCGCAGCAGCGGGCCGCGGGCGAGATCGAACGGCCGGCCGGCCTCTTCCCCGGCCAGGGCGAGGGCCGCCGCCTCGCGCTCGGGCTCCGGCAGCCCCGACAGGTCGACCAGCGGCAGGACGAAGGGCGCCGCCGGCTGGATCACCTGCACCGGCGAGCCTTCCGGCGCGGCGAAGACCGTGCGCAGCGCCTCGTGACGGCGCACGATCTCGCCGAGGCAGAGCGCCAGCACGCCGGGGTCGAGCGGCCCTTCGACGCGCAGCGCCACCGGCATGTTGTAGAGCGGGCTGCCCGGCTCGAGCTGATCGATGAACCAGAGCCGCTGCTGGGCGAACGACAGGGGCAGCGAGCCCTCGCGCGGCACCGGGACCAGAGGCGGAGCGGTCGGCTCCGCGCCGGTCCGGCGCGCCGCCTCGACGCGGGCGGCGAGGTCCGCCAGCGTCGGGGCCTCGAAGAGGTCGCGCAGCGGCATCTCGACGCCGAAGGCGCTGCGCAGGCGCGACATCACCCGCGTCGCCAGCAGCGAGTGGCCGCCCAGGTCGAAGAAGTGGTCGGCCGCCCCGACCCGTTCGAGGCCGAGCACCTCGGCCCAGATGCCGGCGAGGACCTCTTCGACCGGCGTGCGCGGCGCCAGGTAGCTCTCCGGGCGCTCTGCCATTCCGGCGCCGGCAGGGCCTTGCGGTCCACCTTGCCGTTGGGGGTGAGGGGCAGCGCTGGCGAGCGTCACGAAGGCGGCCGGCACCATGTAGCTCCGGCAGCCGCTCGCGCAGCGACCGCGCGCAGCGCGTCGGCGCAGACCGTCGCCGGCCACATAGGCGACCAGCCGCCGCTCGCCCGGCACGATCCTCGCGCGCCACCACGACCGCCTCGCGGACTCCGGGCAGCGCGACCAGCGCCGCCTCGATCTCGCCCAGCTCGATGCGGAAGCCGCGGATCTTGACCTGGTGGTCCAGGCGGCCCAGGAACTCGACCGTTGCCGTCCGGCCAGGCGGCGCGCGAGGTCGCCCGTGCGGTAGAGCCGCTCTCCGCCCGTTGCCGAACGGATCCGGCACGAACCTCTCGGCCGTCAGGTCCGGCCGGCCGAGATACCCGCGGCAGACACCCGCGCCGCCGATGTAGAGCTCGCCCGGCACCCCGACCGGCACCGGCTCCAGCCGCTCGTCCAGGATCAGGATGCCGCGTGTTGGCGATCGGCCGGCCGATGGATACCGGCCCGGCCAGCGGCATCGACGCCGGGACCTCGTAGACAGCAGCACCCCACCACCGTCTCGGTCGGGCCCGTAGTCGTTGATCAGGCGCAGGCCCGGAGCGTGGAGACGCCAGAAGGCGAGCTGCTCGCCCGACAGCGCCTCGCCGCCGATGACGAAGGCGCTCGCGCAGCCCGCAATCCGCTCGGGCGGCAGCAGCCGCTGCAGGACGTCCAGGTGCGCGGGCGTGAGCTTGACCAGCCCGAAGCCGCCCTCGGCGAGCGCCGCGGCCAGCCCCTCGATCCCCGCGCTCCTCGGGCACCAGCTCGACAGAGCGGCCGGCGAGCAGCGGCAGGAAGAGGCTGGTCACCGTCAGATCGAAGCTGACCGGCGAGTGCACCGGGGCTCGCCCGCCCCGCATCCGCCGGATAGGCCTCCGCCGCCCAGAGCAGGTAGTTGGCGAGCCCGCGGTGGGAGACCGCCACTCCCTTGGGCCGGCCGGTCGAGCCCGAGGTGTAGATCACGTAGGCGAGGTCGTCGAGGTCCGGTCGCACGGCCGGACGGTCTCCGAGCGCTCTCCGGGAGGTCGTCGAGGCAGACGACGGCGCGCAGAGCACGCGGGGCAGGTCCGGCAGCAGCCGCGTTCTGGGTGAGCAGGACGGCGAGCGCGCGCGTCGTCGAGCAGGAACGCCAGCCGCGGGCGCGGCAGGGAGGGTCGAGCGGCAGGTAGGCGCCGCCGGCCTTCGAGGACGCCGAGCAGGGCCACGACCAGCTCGAGCGAGCGCTCGAGGCAGAGCGCCACGAGGACCTCGGGCCCGACGCCGAGAGCCCGCAGGTAGCGCGGCCAGGCGGTCGGCGCGGGCGGCGAGCTCGCCATAGGTCAGCCGCTCGCTCGCCAGGACGACGGCCGGCAGCTCCGGCGTCCGCTGGGCCGCCAGAAGGTCGAGAATGAGCATCTCCCGCGCCGGCGGCACCCCGGTGTCGTTCCACTCGGCGAGCACCTGATGGCGTTCCGCCGGGGCGAGCAGCGGCAGCTCCGAGACCGCGCCGCTCCGGCGCCGCCAGGGCCGCGGCGAGCAGCCGTCTCGAAGTGGACGATCAGGCGGTCGATGGTCGCGGCGTCGAACAGATCGGTGGCGTACTCGACCGTGCCGGCGAGCCCGCCGTCGTGCTCCTCGAGGCTGAGCGTGAGATCGAACTTCGCCGTCGTCCTGTCCACGCTCACCGGCCGCAGGCGCAGATCCTGGATCTCCAGGCTCTCGACGGGAGCGTTCTGCAGGACGAGCATCACCTGGAACAGGGGGGCGTGGGCGAGGCTCCTCTCCGGCGCCAGCTCCTCGACCAGCTTTTCGAACGGCACGTCCTGGTGCAGATAGGCGGCCAGCGCGGTCTCGCGCACCCGGCCGAGCAGCTCGCGGAACGAGGGCTCGCCCGTCAGGTCGCCGCGCAGCACCAGCGTGTTGACGAAGAACCCGATCAGCCCTTCGATCTCCACCCGGTTGCGCCCGGCGACCGGCGAGCCCACCGCGAGGTCGTCCTGGCCGCTGTAGCGCGCCAGCAGGGCCTGGAAGCCGGCCAGGAGCACCATGAAGAGCGTCGCTCCCTCGCGCCGGCCCAGAGCCTCCGCCTGCCGGGTGAGCCCGGCCGGCAGCCGCACCGGCCGCGTGGCGCCGCGGAAGCTCTGCACCGCGGGCCGCGGCCGGTCGGTGGGCAGCTCCAGGAGCGGCGGCAGGCCCGCGAGCTGCCGGCGCCAGAAGGCGATCTCGCTCTCCAGGACCTCGCCGTGCAGCCAGGAGCGCTGCCAGACCGCGAAATCCGCGTACTGCACCGGCAGCTCCGGCAAGGGCGACGGCCGGCCCTCGGCGAACGCCGCGTAGAGCGCCGTCGACCTCGCGGACCAGGATGCCCATCGACCAGCCGTCGCTCGACGATGTGATGCATGGTCAGCGCGACGACGTGGTCCTCCGTCCGCCAGCCGCAGCAGCACGCCGCGCAGCAGCGGACCGCGGGCGAGATCGAACGGGCGGCCGGCCTCTTCGCCGGCCAGGGCGAGAGCCGCCGCCTCGCGCGCGGGCTCCGGCAGCCCCGACAGGTCGACCACGCGGCAGGACGAAGGGGGCCGGCGGCTGGATCACCTGCACCGGCGCGTCGCCTTCGCAGCGGCGAAGACCGTGCGCAGCGCCTCGTGGCGGCGCACGATCTCGCCGAGGCAGCGCGCCAGCACCGCGGGTCGCAGCGGCCCTTCGACGCGCAGCGCCACCGGCATGTTGTAGAGCGGGCTGCCCGGCTCGAGCTGGTCGATGAACCAGAGCCGCTGCTGGGCGAACGACAGGGGCAGGGGCCCCTTCCCGCGGCACCGGCACGAGAGGCGGAACGGTCAGCGCCGCGCCGGTCCGGCGCGCCGCCTCGACCCGGGCGGCGAGGTCCGCCAGCGTCGGGGCCTCGAAGAGGTCGCGCAGCGGCAGCTCGACGCCGAAGGCGCTGCGCAGGCGCGACATCACCCGCGTCGCCAGCAGCGAGTGGCCGCCGAGGTCGAAGAAGTGGTCGTCCGCCCCGACCCGTTCGAGGCCGAGGAGCTCGGCCCAGATGCCGGCGAGGACCTCTTCGACCGGCGTGCGCGGCGCCAGCGTAGCTCTCCGGAGCGCTCTGCCGTTCCGGCGCCGGCAGGGCCTTGCGGTCCACCTTGCCGTTGGGGGTGAGGGGCAGCGCCTCGAGCGTCACGAAGGCGGCCGGCACCATGTAGTCCGGCAGCCGCTCGCGCAAGCGACCGGCGCAGCTCGCTCGACCGTCGGCGTCCGCCGGCCACGTAGGCGACCAGGCGCGTCGCCGTCGTCCTCGCGCACCACCACCACCGCCTCGCGGACTCCGGGCAGACGCCAGCGAGCGCCGCCTCGATCTCGCCCAGCTCGATGCGGAAGCCGCGGATCTTGACCTGGTGGTCGAGGCGGCCGAGGAACTCGAGCTCGCCGTCGCGGCGGTAGCGGCAGAGGTCGCCCGTGCGGTAGAGCCGCTCGCCCGGCTCGCCGCAGGGATCGGGCACGAACCGCTCGGCCGTCGGCCCGGGTCGCCCAGGTAGCCGCGGGCCAGGCGCAGGCCCGCCGATGCACAGCTCGCCCGGCACCCCCAGCGGCACCGGCTGCAGAGACCGGTCCAGCAGATGGACCCGCAGGCCGTCGATCGGCCGGCCGAGCGGGAGGGCCGGCCGGCTCCGACGCGGGGCACGTCGCCGGCGCTGGTCACCACCGACGCCTCGGTCGGGCCGTAGAGGTTGACCAGGGTGAAGCCGCTCCCCGGCTCGCGGGCGGAGGCGACAGGCGGTCGCCTCCCACCAGCAGCCGGCGCAGGGTCGGAATCCGCGGTCCTCCGCCGGCGAGGAGCGCCTCGGCCAGCGGGGTGGGCAGGAAGGAGACGGTGATCCCGCGCTCGGCCATCCAGGCGGCCAGCCGCGGCGGGTCCAGCCGCGCCTCCTCCGCGGGCAGATGGAGGGTCGCCCCGGAGGCCAGGCAGGCCCAGATCTCCCAGACCGAGGCGTCGAAGCCGAGGCTCGCCACCTGGGTGCGGTGGTCTCCCGGACCCGTGCCGTGCGCGCGCAGGTCCCAGCGCACCAGGTTGAGCAGCCCGCGGTGCGGGACCTGCACCCCCTTGGGCCGGCCCGTCGAGCCCGAGGTGTAGATGACGTAGGCGAGGTGGTCCGGCTCCACCGCTCGGCGGGAGCGGCGCGCAGCGCCGAGCTCCTCCGGTCCAGTCGAGCAGACGATCCGCGCTCGCCGGTCCGGCAGCCGTCGAGCAGCGCCTCCTGGGTCAGCACCACCGGGGCCGCCGTCTCTCGAGCATGAAGGCCAGGCGCTCGGCGGGATAGGCGGGATCGAGCGGCACGTAGGCGGCGCCGGCCTTGAGGACGCCCAGCAGGGCCACCAGCAGCTCCGGCGAGCGCTCCGATCAGCACGGCCACGACGGACTCCGGCCCGACGCCCGAGCGCCGCAGGAAGCCGGCCAGCCGGCCGGCGCGCTCGTCGAGCTCGCCGTAGGTCAGCGCCGGCCCGCCGCGTCCACGCACCGCCGCGAGCGTCCGGCTGCTCGCGGCACCAGCGCTCGACCAGGGACGTCACCGGGCCCTCCCAGCTCTCCTCGCCGCCGTGTCGTTCCACTCCGCGAGCACCTGGTGGCGCTCGCCGGCGGCGAGCAGCGGCAGCTCCGCGACCCGCCGCTCCGGGCTCGGCGACGGCCGCCGCGAGCAGCCGCTCGAAGCCCGCGATCAGGCGGTCGATGGTCGCGGCGTCGAACAGGTCGGTGGCGTACTCGACCGTGCCGCCGAGCCCGCCGTCGTGCTCCGTCGAGGCTGAGCGTGAGATCGAACTTCGCCGTCGTCACCTCCGGGCTCACCGGCCGCAGGCGCAGGTCTCCGGATCTCCAGGCTCCCGCCGGGAGCGTTCTGCAGCGCGAACATCACCTGGAACAGGGGGGCGTGGGCGAGGCTCCTCTCCGGCGCCAGCTCCTCGACCAGCTTCTCGAACGGCACGTCCTGGTGCGCATAGGCGGCCAGCGCGGTCTCGCGCACCCGGCCGAGCAGCTCGCGGAAGGAGGGATCGCCCGCCAGGTCGCCGCGCAGCACCAGGGTGTTGACGAAGAACCCGATCAGCCCCTCGATCTCCACCCGGTTGCGCCCGGCGACCGGCGTGCCCACCGCGAGGTCGTCCTGGCCGCTGTAGCGCGCCAGGAGGGCCTGGAAGCCGGCCAGGAGCACCATGAAGAGCGTCGCTCCCTCGCGCCGGCCGAGGGCCTCGACCTGCCGGGTGAGCCCGGCCGGCAGCCGCACCGGCCGGGCGGCGCCGCGGAAGCTCTGCACCGCCGGCCGCGGCCGGTCGGTGGGCAGCTCCAGGAGCGGCGGCAGGCCGGCGAGCTGCCGGCGCCAGAAGGCGATCTCGCTCTCCAGGACCTCGCCGTGCAGCCAGGAGCGCTGCCAGACCGCGAAATCCGCGTACTGCACCGGCAGCTCCGGCAGGGGCGAGGGCCGCCCTGCGGCGAACGCCGCGTAGAGCGCCGTGACCTCGCGGACCAGGATGCCCATCGACCAGCCGTCGCTCGCGATGTGGTGCATGGTCAGCGCGACGACGTGGTCCTCCGCGCGCCAGCCGCAGCAGCACGCCGCGCAGCAGCGGACCGCGCGCGAGATCGAACGGGCGGCCGGCCTCTTCGCCGGCCAGGGCGAGCGCCGCCGCCTCGCGCGCGGTCTCCGGCAGCCCCGACAGGTCCACCAGCGGCAGGGCGAAGGGCGCCGCCGGCTGGATCACCTGCACCGGCGCGCCGTCCTGCAGGGCGAAGACCGTGCGCAGCGCCTCGTGGCGGCGCACGATCTCGCCGAGGCAGAGCGCCAGCACCGCGGGCTCGAGCGGCCCTTCGACGCGCAGCGCCACCGGCATGTTGTAGAGCGGCGCTGCCCGGCTCGAGCTGGTCGATGAACCAGAGCCGCTGCTGGGCGAACGACAGGGGCAGGGCCCGTCGCCGCGGCACCGGGACCGAGGGGCGGCACGCTCGGCCGTCCGCGCCATCGGCCCAGCGCTGCTCGACCTCGCGCCGCCAGGGCGGCCACGGTCGGCGCCTCGAAGAGGGCGCGCAGCGGCAGCTCGACGCCGAGCCCGGCCTGCAGGCGCGAGACGAGCTGGAGGCCAGCAGCGAGTGGCCGCCCAGCTCGAAGAAGCTGTCGTGGGCTCCGACCCGGTCGAGCCCGAGCAGGTCTCCCCAGATCGCGGCGAGCCGCCGCTCGAGGTCGGTGCGCGGCTCCTCGTAGGGCGTGTCGATCCCGGGCCGGGCATGGCCGGAGCCGGATTGACCCTCGGCTGGCGCGGTCTCCGCGGCGGGCCGGGGCGCAGGCCGAGTAGCTCGTCGAGGGTTTCAGGCCGGGTCCGTCCGGGCGGGAGGATCACGATCCGGTAACCGCGCGCCTCCAGGGCGGCGGTCAAGACCGGATCCGCCGCGGCGTCTTCCGACAGGAGAGACACAGGAGCCTCCGCCCTCACGGTTCCCGCCAGTCCCGCGCGGCCTGAGTCGATCCTGGCTCGATCCAGTACCGCTGCCGCTCGAACGGATAGGTCGGCAGGGGCACCCGGCGGCGCCGCTCGCCGCCGTGGAAGCCGGACCAGTCGATCTCCACGCCGGCCAGCCAGAGGCGGCCCAGGCTCTGCAGCAGGAACCGCTGGTCCGGCTGCCGGTCCAGCTCGTGGCGCAGCGAGGAGAGGACGGCGCGACCCGCCGTCCTTCGGCCGGGACTGCTGGAGCGCCAGGCTGCCCAGGGTCTGGCCGGGGCCCATCTCGAGCAGGACCCGTCCCGGCTCGCGCCACAGCTCGGCGACGCCGTCGGCGAAGCGGACGGTCGAGACGCAGGTGGCGCACCCAGTAGTCCGGGTCGGTCGCCTCGGCCGGCGCGATCCAGGTCCCGGTGACGTTCGAGAGGTAGGGGATGCGCGGCGGCGCCAGCGGGATGGCGCGCAGCAGCTCCCGCAAGGCGCCCGCGACCGGCTCCATCATCCAGGAGTGGAAGGCCTGGTCCGCCTGCAGCCGGCGGCAGGGGACGCCCCTCCTCGGCGAGCCGCCGCTCCAGCGCGGCGACCGCCTCGGGCGGCCCGGACGACCACCGAGACCGCCGGGGCGTTGACCGCGGCGAGCGACAGCTCCGGGCTGAGCCGCGCGCCGCGTCTCCTCCTCCGGGAGCGGCACGGCCAGCATGGCTCCCGGCGCCAGCTCGCCGATCAGGCGGCGCGCGCCGGGCCACCAGCGCCAGGGCGTCCGCGAAGCTCCATCACGCCGGCCAGGCAGGCCGCCGTGTACTCGCCGAGGCTGTAGCCGAGGAGGGCCGGCGGCCGCGACCCCCCAGGACATCCACAGCCGGGCGAGGGCATAGCCGACGGCGAACATCGCCGGCTGCGCGATGCGGGTCTCCCGGAGGAGAGCCCGCGCCGCCGACTCCCGGCTATCACCGCGCCCGAGCAGGGCGCGCAGGCCGGATTGGCGGGAACCGTTTCCTCGGTCTCCTCGGGCGAACAGCACCTCGCGCAGGTCGAGCCCGAGGTGCGGCGGGAGCAGCTCGGCGCAGCGGTCGATCTCCTGCCGGAACACCGGCTCCTCGTCGTAGAGGCCCTGGCGCCATGCCCGGAGTACTGGTCGCCCACGCCCGGGCAGCAGGAAGGCCACGCCGCGGCGGCCCGCCGCTGTCTCCCGGGCGGCGGTCCAGACCCGCCGCGGATCGCGCTCCCGCAGCGCCGCCACGGCGTCCTCGCGCGTCGCCGCCAGAACCGCGCGGCGGTGCGCGAAAGGCCGCCGGCCTACCCGCAGGGTATAGGCGACGTCCGCCAGGCTCGAGGTCCGGGTTCGTCTCCAGACGGGCGGCGAGGCGGTCCGTCGCCGCTCCAGGGCGGCGGGCGTGCGCGCCGAGAGCAGCAGCACCTGCCAGGGGCGCGACGGATCGGAAGGCGCGGCGGGCGGCGCCTCCTCGAGCACCACATGGGCGTTGGTGCCGCCGATGCCGAACGAGCTCACCCCGGCGCGGCGCGGGCTCCCCGTCCGCCGTCCAGTCGGTCAGCCGGTCGGCTGACGCGGAACGGGCTCGCGGCGAAGTCGATCGCCGGGTTCGGCGCCGCGAAGTGCAGGCTGGGCGGGATCTGCCGGTGCTCCAGCGCCAGCACGGTCTTGATCAGGCCGGTGACGCCGGCCGCCGCGTCCAGGTGGCCGAGGTTGGTCTTGACCGAGCCGAGGGCGCAGAAGCCGGCGCGTCCGCTCGCCTGCGCGGAAGGCCTGGGTGAGGGCGGCGACCTCGATCGGGATCGCCGAGCGGCGTGCCGGTGCCGTGCGCCTCGACGTAGCCGACGCTCTCCGGCGACGACCCCGGCATCGGCCAGCGCCGCGGCGATGACCGCCGCCTGCCCGGCGACGCTCGGCGCGGTGTAGCCCACCTTGGCCGCGCCGTCGTTGTTGACCGCCGAGCCGAGGATGACGGCGTGGATGGTGTCGCCGTCGGCCAGCGCGTCGGCGAGCCGCTTGAGCACGACGACGCCGACGCCGCTGCCGCCCACCGTGCCGCGCGCCTCGGCGTCGAAGGCGCGGCAGTGGCCGTCGGGCGAGACGATGCCGCCCTCCTCGTAGAGATAGCCGGCGCGCTGCGGCAGGGCGATGCGAGACGCCGCCGGCCAGCGCCATGTCGCAGTCGCCGAGGCAGCAGGCTCTGGCAGGCCAGGTGGACCGCCACCAGCGAGGTCGAGCAGGCGGTCTGCACCGTGAGGCTGGGCCGCGCGAGGTCCAGCTTGTAGGAGACGCGGGTGGCCAGGAAGTCCTTGTCGTTGCCGAGCAGGAGCTGGAGCCCGCCCGACCACCGTCGGGGTCCGCGCTGGCGAGGATCTGGTGCAGGTAACGGTTGAATCCCAGCGCCGGCGAAGACGCCGACCGGCCCCGGTACGCGTCGGGAGTCGTAGCCGGCGTCCTCCAGCGCCTCCCAGGCGCATTCCAGGAACAGGCGCTGCTGCGGGTCCAGGAGCTCGGCCTCGCGCGGGTTGTAGCCGAAGAAGCCGGCGTCGAAGAGCTCGACCCCGTCGAGCACCCCGGCGGCGCGGCACGTAGCGGGGGTCGCGCCGCAGCTCGGGATCGACGCCCGCGGCGGCGAGCTCTTCTTCACTGAAGCGGGCGATCGAGGCGATGCCGGCGCGCAGGTTCGCCCAGAGCTGCTCGACGCCGGCCGCCCCGGGGAAGCGGCCTGCCATGCCGACGATCGCGATGGCGCCGCTACCGGCGCCGGTGCTCCGGCGGCCCGGAGCGCGGCCTCCGCTACCGCCAGACCCGGCTCCAGGTAGCGCGCCAGGGCGCGGACCGTGGTGTGCGGTAAGAGGTCCAGCAGAGGCAACCTCCCGGCCCAGCCGGTCGCGCAGCCGCGCCTGGACCTGAGGCAGCAGCAGCGAGTGGCCGCCGAGGTCGAAGAAGTTGTCGTCGACGCCCACACGCGGCACGCCCAGGACCTCGCACCAGATGCCGGCGACGGCCTCTTCGAGCGCGCTGAGGCCCGCCTCGGGCGGCGCGTCGCCGGAGGCCGGCGCAGGCGCCGGCAGGGCCTTGCGGTCCACCTTGCCGTTGGGCGTCAGCGGCAACGCCGCGAGCGGCACGAAGGCCGCGGGCACCATGTGCTCGGGCAGCCGCTCGCGCAAGACGCTCGCGCAGCTCCGCCGGCAGCGGCGTTCACCGGCGACAGTAGGCGATCAGCCGCCGGTCGCCCGGCGATCCGTCGGATCGCGCCACCACCACCGCCTCGCGGACCCCGGGAACGCTCCAGCAGCAACGCCTCGATCTCGCCCAGCTCGATGCGGAAGCCGCGGATCTTGACCTGGTGGTCGACCCGGCCCAGGAACTCGATCTCCCCGTCGCGGCGGTAGCGGCAGAGGTCGCCCGTCCGGTAGAGGCGCTCCCCGACTCCCCGAGGGATCGGGCAGGAACCGCTCCGCCGTGCGGCCCGGGTCGGCACGAGGTATCCGCGGGCCAGGCCAGGGCCGCCGACCCACAGCTCCCCCGCCACCCCCGGCGGCACCGGTTGCAGCTCCCGGTCCAGCAGATACACCCGCAGGCCGTCGAGAGGCCGGCCGAGGGTGGGGGACGAGCCGGGGCGGCACCGTGCCGGCGCTGGTCACCACCGACGCCTCCGCCGGACCGTAGATGTTGATCAGAGAAAATCCGCACCCCGGCTCCGGGCTGAGGAGCAGGCGGTCGCCTCCCACCACCAGCCAGCGCAGGCTGGGGACCCGCGGTCCCCCGTTGGCAAGCATCGCCTCGGCCAGCGGAGTGGGCAGGAAGGAGACGGTGATCCCGCGCCCGGCCATCCAGGCGGCCAGCCGCGGCGGGTCCAGCCGCGCCTCCTCCGGGGGCAGATGGAGGGCCGCTCCGGAAGCCAGGCAGGACCAGATCTCCAGGACCGAAACGTCGAAACCCAGGCTCGTAATCTGGCTGACGCGGTCGCCCGGACCCGTGCCGTGCGCGCGCAGGTGCCAGCGCACCAGGTTGAGAAGACCGCGGTGTGGGATCTGCACCCCCTTGGGACGCCCTGTCGAGCCGGAGGTGTAGAGCACGTAGGCGAGGTGGTCCGGCTCCACGGCCAGGGCCGGCAGCGGGGTGCGGAGCGCGATCTTCTCCCGGTCGCGGTCCAGGCAGACGATCCGCGCCTGCGAACCATCCAGCCCGGCCGCCATGGCCTCCTGAGTCAGCACCACCGGGGCCTCCGCCTCTTCGAGCATGAAAGTGAGGCGCTCGGCGGGATGGCCAGGATCGAGGGAGAGGTAGGCCGCACCGGCTTTCAGGACTCCCAACTGGGCCACCAGCAGATCCGCCGAGCGCTCCATCAGCACTGCCACGATGGACTCCGGTCCCACGCCCAGGCTCCGCAGGAAACCGGCCAGCCGGCCGGCGCGCTCCCCAAGCTCGCTGTAGGTCAACGTGAGACCCGCCGCATCCACCACCGCCACGGCGTCCGGCTGTTCGCGGCACCAGCGCTCCACCAGGAACGTCACAGGCCCCTTCCAGCGCGCTTCCCTGCCCGTGTCGTTCCACTCGGTGAGCACCTGGTGGCGCTCGCCCGAGGAGAGGAGAGGCAGTTCCGCGACTCTCAGCTCCGGATCGGCGGCAGCCGCCGCGAGCAGCCGCTCGAAGCCCGCCAGGAGCCGGTCCACGGTCACCGCGTCATAGAGATCGGTGGCGTACTCGGCCGTGCCGCTGAGCCCGCTCTCGTGCTCCGCGAGGTTGATCGTGAGATCGAACTTCGCCGTCGCTCCGGCAATGGGGACCGGCCGCAGGCGCAGGTCCTGGATCTCCAGCTTCCCGAACGGTGCGTTCTGCAGCGCGAACACCACCTGGAACAAGGGGGTGTGAGCGAGGCTGCGCTCGGCGGTGAGCTCCTCGACGAGCTTTTCGAACGGCACGTCCTGGTGCAGCCAGGCGGCGAGCGCGGTCTCGCGCACCCGGCCGAGGAGCTCCCGCACGGTTGGCGCGCCGGCCAGGCGGCCGCGCAGCACCAGGGTGTTGACGAAGAATCCGATCAGCCCCTCGGTCTCCACCCGGTTTCGGCCGGCCACGGGGGAGCCGACCGCAAAGTCATCCAGTCCGCTGTTGCTTGCCAGCAGGGCCTGGAAGGCGGCGAGGAGCACCATGAAGAGCGTCGCCCCCTCGCGCCGGCCCAGGGCCTCGGCCTGCCGGACCAGCCCGGCCGGCAGCCGCACCGGCCGGGTGATGCCGCGGTGGCTCAGAACCGCGGGCCGGGGGCGGTCGGCGGGCAGCTCCAGGACCGGTGGCAGCCCGGCGAGTTGCTGCCGCCAGCAGCCGATCTCCTGCTCCAGGACCTCGCCATGCAGCCAGGAGCGTTGCCAGACCGCGAAGTCCGTGTACTGCACCGGCAACTCCGGCAAGGGAGAGGGCCGGCCCGCGGCAAAGTCCGGATAGAGCGCGGCGATCTCGCGCACCAGGATGCCCATGGACCAGCCGTCGCTCGCGATGTGGTGCAGGGTCAGAACGACGGCGTGGTCCCTCTCGGCGAGGCGCACCAGCAAGCCGCGCAGGAGCGGGCCGCGGGCGAGATCGAAGGGGCGGGCCGCCTCTTCGCCGGCCAAGGCCAGAGTCAGTGCTTCTCCTGCGTTCTCCGGCAGCCCCGACAGATCCACGATGGGCAGCCCGAAGGTCTCCGCCGGCTGGATCACCTGCACCGGCGTGCCTTGCGGCGCGGCGAAGACGGTGCGCAACGCCTCGTGGCGGCGCACGATCTCGCCGAGGCAGCGGGCCAGCACCGCGGCGGCAAGCGGACCTTCGACGCGCAGCGCCGCCGCGACGTTGTAGAGCGGGCTGTCCGGTTGAAGCCGGTCGATGAACCAGAGCCGCTGCTGGGCGAAGGACAGGGGCAGGGCCTCTTCCCGCGACACCGGCAGGATTGGCGGAGCGGACGGGACCGCGCCGTCCCTGCGCGCCTCCTCGATCCGGACGGCGAGATCCGCCAGCCGTCGGAGCCTCGAAGAGGTCGTGGAGCGGGATCTCGACGCCGAAGGCCTGACGGACGCGCGAGGTCACCCGCGTCGCCAGCAGCGAGTGTCCGCCGAGGTCGAAGAAGTGGTCGGCCGCTCCGACCCGTTCGAGACCGAGGAGCTCGGCCCAGATGCCGGCCAGGACCTCTTCGGTCGGCGTGCGCGGCGCCAGATAGGCCTCCCCGCCAGCCTGCTCCGGAGCCGCTCCCGGAGGCAGGCAGCGCCTTGCGGTCCACCTTGCCGTTGGCCGTAAGGGGCAGCGCCGCGAGCGTCACGAAGGCGGCCGGCACCATGTGGTCCGGCAGCCGCTCGCGCAGCGACTGGCGCAGCTCCGCCTACCGGAACGGTCGCCGACGACGTAGGCGACCAGGTGCCGGTCGCCCGATTCCTCGCGCACCATCACCACCGCCTGCTGGACGCCGGACTGCGCCGCCAGCGCGGCCTCGATCTCCCCCAGCTCGATGCGGAAGCCGCGGATCTTCACCTGGTGGTCCAGCCGCCCGAGGTACTCCAGGTCGCCGTCGGGCAGGAACCGCGCCAGGTCGCCGGAGCGGTAGAGCCGCGCTCCCGGCCGGCCGACGGGTCCGGAACGAAGCGCTCCGCCGTCAGCTCCGGCCGGCCCAGGTAGCCGCGGGCCAGCCCCGCTCCGCCGACCACCAACTCGCCCGGGACGCCGATGGGGACCGGCATCAGGTTGCGGTCCAGCACGGCCAGGGACAGGTCGGGGATGGGCACGCCGATGACGCTGCGGCGCTCGCCCCGGGCGTCCGCCGAGGAAAGCGGCCGGCAGGTGACATGCACCGTCGTCTCGGTGATGCCGTACATGTTGACCAGCCGCGGCCGCTCGTCGCCATGGCGCTCGAACCACGGCTCCAGGCTGGCCGGATCAAGGGCCTCGCCGCCGAAGATCACCAGCCGCAGATCGGTCGCGGCGCCGCCGCGCTCCGTGTCCACTTGCGCGACCTGGGAGAAGGCCGAGGGGGTCTGGTTGAGCACGGTGACCCGCTCGCCGACCAGCAGGTCCAGGAACCGCTCGGGCGAGCGGCTCACCTCCCAGGGCACGACCACCAGCCGGCCGCCGTAGAGCAGGGCTCCCCAGATCTCCCAGACCGAGAAGTCGAAGGCGTACGAGTGGAACAGCGTCCACACGTCCCGCTCATCGAAGCCGAACCAGCCCTCGGTGGCATCGAAGAGCCGGGTGACATTGCCGTGGGTGATCAGAGCGCCCTTGGGCCGGCCCGTGGAGCCCGAGGTGTAGATCACGTAGGCCAGGCTCGATGCGTCCCCCAGGGGCTCCAGATCGCCAGCAGGGAGGCCTTCCACGGCAGCGATCTCCTCTGACCCCACCACGATGTGGATGTCAGCGTCCTCCACGACGAAGGCCTGGCGCTCCCGCGGCGAGGCCGGATCGAGCGGCACGTAGGCCGCCCCGGCCTTGAGCACGCCCAGGATGGCCACCACCAGGTCCACGGAGCGGTCCAGGCGCAGACCCACGCGGCTCTCCGGGCCCGCGCCCCGCCCGCGCAGCCAGTGGGCCAGTTGATTGGCCCGCGGTCCAGCTCGCCGTAGGTCAGGGTCACGTCGCCGCAGGTCAGAGCCGGGGCCTCGGGGGTCCGCCGGGCCCGCGCCGCGAAACGGCCGTGGAGCGTGCGAGGTCGGGAGCCAGCTTCTCCCGGATCCCTCCCCACTCCAGGAGCTGCTGCCGCTCCGCCGCGGTGAGCAGCGGCAGCTCCTCGGCCCGCAGGTCCGGCCCCTCCACCGCCGCCGCGAGCAGACACTCGAAGCCGGCGAACAACCGGTCGACGGTCGCGGCGTCGAACAGATCGGTGGCGTGCTCGAACGATGCCGCTGAGCCCGCCCTCGTCCTCCGAGAGGTTGAGAGTGAGGTCGAACTTCGCCGTCGCCGCGCTCACACCCATCGGCAGCAGGCGCAGATCCTCGATCTCCAGGCCCTCGACTGGACGCATTCTGCAGGACGAGCATCACCTGGAACAGCGGGGCGTGGGCGAGGCTCCGCTCCGGAGCCAGCTCCTCGACCAGCTTCTCGAACGGCAGGTCCTGGTGCGAGTAGGCGGCCGAGCGCCGTCTCGCGCACCCGGCCGAGCAGCTCGCGGAACGTGGGCGTCGCCCGAGAGATCCGCCTCGCAGGACCAGGGTGTTGACGAAGAACCCGATCAGCCCTTCGGTCTCGACCCGGTTGCGGCCGGCGACGGGCGAGCCCACCGCGAGGTCGTCCTGCCCGCTGTAGCGCGCCGAGCAGGGCCTGGAAGCCGGCCAGGAGCACCATGAAGAGCGTCGCTCCCTCGCGCCGGGCGAGCGCCTCCGACTGACGGGCGAGCCCGGCGGGCAGCCGCACCGGCCGCGCCGCGCCGCGGTAGCTCTGCACCGCCGGCCGCGGCCGGTCGGTGGGCAGCTCCAGGAGCGGCGGCAGCCCGGCGAGCTGCCGCGCCAGTAGGCGAGCTCGCCCTCCAGGACCTCGCCGCGCAGCCAGGAGCGCTGCCAGACGGCGAAGTCCGCGTACTGCACCGGCAGCTCGGGCAGGGGCGACGGCCGGCCGGCGGCGAAAGCCGGCATAGAGCGCCGCGAGCTCGCGCACCAGGATGCCCATCGACCAGCCGTCGCTGACGATGTGGTGGACGGTCAGCACGACGGCGTGGTCGCGCTCGGCGAGGCGCAGCAGCAGGCCGCGCAGGAGCGGCCCGCGCGCGAGGTCGAACGGACGGCCGGCCTCTTCGGCGGCCAGGGCCAGGGCCCGCGCCTCGCGCTCGTCCGCCGGCAGTCCGGACAGGTCGACCACGGGCAGCGGGAAGGGCTCCGCCGGCCGGATCACCTGCACCGGCGAGCCCTGCGGCGCGGCGAAGACCGTGCGCAGCGCCTCGTGCCGGCGCACGATCTCCCCCAGACAGCGGGCCAGCACCGCGCCGTCCAGCGGCCCTTCAACGCGCAGCGCCCCAGGCATGTTGTAGAGCGGGCTGCCCGGCTCGAGCTGATCGAGGAACCAGAGCCGCTGCTGGGCGAACGACAGGGGCAGGGCCCCCTCGCGCGGCACCGCGACGAGCGGCGGCGCGAGCAGCGAGCGTGCCGGTCCGCCGCGCCGCTTCGACTCGGGCAGCGAGGTCCGCCAGCCGTCGGGGCCGCGAAGAGGTCGCGCAGCGGCAGCTCGACGCCGAAGGCGCCGCGCAGCCGCGACATCACCCGGGTGGCGAGCAGCGAGTGGCCGCCCAGGTCGAAGAAGTGGTCGGCCGCCCCGACCCGCTCGCGGCCGAGCACCTCGGCCCAGATGCCGGCCAGGATCTCCTCGATCGGCGTGCGCGGCGCCAGGTAGCCTTCTTCGGCGCGGTCCCATTCGCGGCGCCGGCAGGGCCTTGCGGTCCACCTTGCCGTTGGGGGTCAGCGGCAGCGCCGGGAGCATCACGAAGGCGGCCGGCACCATGTAGTCCGGCAGCCGCTCGCGCAAGCATCTGGCGCAGCGCCTCTTCAGCGGCTCGCCGCGCCACCACGTAGGCGACCAGCCGCCGGTCCCCTGCCGGGCTCTCGCGCGCCACCACCGACCGCCTCGCGGACTCCGGGAAGCGCGGCAAGCGCCGCCTCGATCTCCCCCAGCTCGATGCGGAAGCCGCGGACCTTGACCTGATGGTCGAGCCGGCCCAGGTGCTCCAGCTCGCCGTCCGCCAGCCAGCGGGCCAGGTCGCCGGTCCGGTAGAGGCGGCCTCCGGGCTGCGGCCCGAACGGATCCGGAACGAACCGCTCCGCGGTCAGGTCCGGCCGGCCGAGGTAGCCCCGGGCCAGCCCCGGCCCCGGCCAGGAACAGCTCGCCGGGCACGCCGGCGGGGACCGGCTGGAGACGGCGGTCCAGCACGTAGGCCCGGGTGCCGGGGAGCGGCCGGCCGATGCTCACCTCGCCCGTCCCCCGCTCGACCCGGGTAGCGGTCGAGTAGGTGGCGTCCTCCGTGGGCCCGTAGAGGTTCCAGACCTGCTCGATCTGCACGTGGCGGTAGATGCGCTCCGCCAGTTGCGGCGGCAGCGCCTCGCCGGCCAGGTTGACCGTGCGCAGCGCCGGCGGCAGCTCGCCCGCCACCAGCTCGGCCATGGCGGAGGGGACCGTGTTGACCAGCGTCACCTCGCCCCGGGCCGGCAGCGCGGGCAGGGCCAGGGCGTTGTCGGCCAGGATCACCGTCCCGCCCCAGGAGAGGGGCGCGAAGATCTCGAAGACCGACAGGTCGAAGCAGATGGAGGTCGAGGCCAGGACCCCGGCGAGGTCTTCCGCGGAAAAGGCCGCGCGCGCCCAGAGCATCCGCTCGACCGGCGCGCGGTGCTCGATGGCCACGCCCTTGGGGCGGCCGGTCGAGCCGGAGGTGTAGATCACGTAGGCGAGATTGCCGGGGCGACTGTGCCAGCGGCTCCGGGTCGTCCTCCGTCGGGCTCGGCCGCCGGCAGAGCCGGCGCATCGCTTCCTCGGTTCAGCAGGAGGGTCGATCTCCGCGTCTTCTGCGCACGAAGGCCAGCCGTCGTCCGGATAGGCCGGATCGAGCGGCACGTAGGCGGCTCCCGCCTTGAGGACGGCCAGCAGCGCCGCGATCAGCTCGCCGGAGCGGCCCATCAGGACGCCCACGCGCTGCTCCGGACCGGCGCCCAGCCGCCGCAGGTGATGGGCCAGGCGGTTGGCCCGGCGGTTCGAGCTCGTCATAGGTCCAGCGCTCTTCCCCTGACGATCAGGGCCGTGGCATCCGGGCGTGCGCGCCGCCTGCGCCTCGAACAGCTCGTGCAGGCAGCCGGTCCCTGCCGGCAGCGCGCTCCGCGCCGCTCCAGACGAGCAGGATCTGGTCGCGCTCCCCGGCGGTCAGCAGCGGCAGCTCCGCGATCCGGACGATCCTGCCCTGCGGCCATCCCGGCGAGCAGGCGGTCGAGGTGGCCGAGCATCCGCCCGGTGGTCGCGGCGTCGAACAGGTCGGCGTCCCACTGCAGGGAGACGGCGAGCCCGCCCGGCAGCTCGGCCGCGGTCAGCGAGAGGTCGAGCTGCGCGGCGGGCGGCTCCAGGGGGAGCGACTCCAGGACCAGCCCGCCCAGGTCCAGCCGGGCGCCCGGCACGCCCACGGCGAAGGCCGCGAGCGCGGCCAGCTCCGGCGCCGGGGCCTTCTCGAAGCGTCAGCATGGCCGCGACCAGCGGCGGCCGGCCGGGATCGCGCTCGGGCTGCAGCCGCTCGGTGAGCAGGGCGAAGGGGAGGTCCTGGTGCGCCAGCGCGTCGAGCACCGTGCGGCGCGTCCGCGCCATCAGCTCGCGCGACCGTCGGATCGCCGGAGAGGTCGGCGCGCAGGGGCACCAGGTTGACGAAGTAGCCCACCACCTCCGCCCACTCGCGGGCGGAGCGGCCGGCCATGGGGGCGCCGGTGAGGAAGTCCTCCTGGCCGCTCCAGCGGGAGAGCACCGCCTGCCAGGCGGCGAGCAGGGCCACGAACGGCGTGCAGCCGTGGGCGGCGGCGAGCCGGTGGACCGCCTCCGCCCGCTCCGGCGAGGGCGGAAGCGTCCGCGAGCCGCCGCGCAGGGTCTGCACCGGACGCCGCGGCCGGTCGGTGGGCAGGTCGAGCTGCGGCAGCGCCGGCCAGGCGCTCCCGCCAGTGCTCCCACAGCCGCTCGCCCTCGGGGCCCGCCAGCATCCGCTCCTGCCGGCGGGCGAAGTCGGTGTACAGGGCCACCGGCGGGAGCAGGGCCTCCCCCGCCGCCAGCGCGCCGCAGCTCGCGGGCCAGCACCGCCATCGACCAGAAGTCGGCCGCGACGTGGTGCACGGCGAGGACCAGGAAAGACTCCTCCGCCGCGCCGCAGCAGGACCGCCCGCAGGAGCGGCCCGGCCGCGAGGTCGAACGGACGGAACGCCTCCGTATGCAACCGAGCATGCACCGCGGCGTCGCTCCAGCCGGCCGCGTCCACGACCTCGAAGGCCGCTCCAGCCCTCTCCGCCACCCGCTGCACGGGCCCGGCGGGCGTATCGGCGAACGTGGCGCGCAGCATGGGGTGGCGGTCCACCAGCCCCTGGAGCGCGCGGCCCAAGGCCTCGGGAGACACGGGCCCGAGCCGCGCCGCGCCGGCGATGTTGTAGGCGGGGCTCTCCGGCGCCAGGCGGTGGAGGAACCAGAGCGAGCGCTGGTTCCAGGAGAGCGGGATGCTCGCCCGGACCGCCGGCGTCCCGCCGGCCTTCCAGCTCCGAAAGGACGCGGGCCGGCGGGGACGCCGGCGGTCCCAGGGAGACGCCGCCGCTCCAAATCCCGCAGGGTCATGCCCTCCAGCAGGTCCGCCAGGGAGAGGGAGACGCCGGCCGCCTCCTCCACCGCCTGCTTCAGCTCCACCGCCGCCAGCGAGTCCAGCCCCGACGCGGAGAGCGGGAGGTCCGGATCGACCCGCTCGGGATCGATCCGCGCCGCGGCCGCGAAGACCCGGCGCAGCCAGTCCGGCGATCCCACCGGAGCCTCCGACCGCGGGTCCTCGTCTACAGCCGCCGGGGAGAGGCGGCTCGCGCCGAGGACGCGCAGCCCGCCCTCCAGATACAGCTCGCGGCAGGCGCGCCGCCGCACCTTGCCGCTGGACGTCCGGGGCAGCGTCTCCGGCCGCGATCAGCACCACCTCGGCGACGCTGCACCTCGTGCTCCTCGGCCACCGCCCGGCGCACCGCCGCGGCGATCTCCTCGGCCTTGCCGTCCTCCATACCGGCACGGGCCTGGCGCTCCACCTCGTGGACGATCACCAGCCGCTCCTCGCCCGCGGCATCCACCGCGAAGGCCGCGCCGCCGCCGGCCGCAGCGCGGGATGGCTGCGCTCGGCCGTCAGCTCCAGGTCCTGCGGATAGTGGTTCCTGCCGCGCAGGATGATCAGGTCCTTGAGGCGGCCGGTGACGAACAGCTCGCCCATCGGCGACGAAGCCGAGGTCGCCGGTGCGCAGGAAGGGGCCGCTGCCGTCGGCCAGACGGGCGCCGAACGTCGCCGCCGTCTCCTCCGGGCGCTGCCAGTAGCCCTGGGCCACGCTCGGGCCGGCCACCCAGATCTCGCCGACGCGGCCGGGCGCGCAGGGCTCGCCCGACTCCGGATCGACGGCCACGACAGTTTGAAGGCCCAGGCCGCAGCCCACCAGCTCGCGGCGCCGCGCCGTGTCCCCGGAATCCGTGACCTCATGCCGTTCCAGGGCCTCGGCGTCGAGCGAGCGCACCCGCGGCTCCCCCTCCGGGCGCCATCCCGAGACCAGCAGCGTCGCCTCGGCGAGGCCGTAGCAGGGGCGGAACGCCGCGGCCCGGAAGCCGCAGGGCGCGAAGGCCTCGGCGAAGCGCCGCAGCGTGCCGGCCCGCACCGGCTCGGCGCCGTTGAAGGCCACCTCCCACGAGGAGAGGTCGAGGCCCTCCCGCTCCGCCTCCCCCACCTTGCGCACGCACAGCTCATAGGCGAAGTTGGGGCCGCCGCTGGTCGTCGCGCGGTAGCGCGAGATCGCCTCCAGCCAGCGCGCCGGCCGCTGCAGGAACGCCCCGGGAGTCATCAGATAGCCGACCGCCCCGGTGTAGAGCGGCTGCAGCATCGTGCCGATCAGCCCCATGTCGTGGTAGAGCGGCAGCCAGCCCAGCACCACCGAATCGGACGACTGCGCGAAGGCTTGGCGGATCAGCTCCTCGTTGTGCAGCGAGGTTGCCGTGGCTGACCATCACCCCCTTGGGCGTCGAGGTCGAGCCCGAGGTGTACTGGAGGAAGGCGAGCGAATCCGGGCCCAGGTCCGGGCGCCGCCAGTCCGCGCCGCCCTCGACGGCGGGAGCCATCCGGAGGGCCGCGGCGAGCTCCGGGATCTGGGCGGCGGCGCTCTCCAGGGCCGGCAACTGCGCGTCGGTGGTCAGCGCCACCCGCGGGCGCGCGTCGCGGCAGATCGCCGCCAGGCGCGGATCGGCGCCGCGCCGGCGCGGCGGCAGAGCGGGGACCGCCACGGCGCCGGCATAGAGGCAGCCGAAGAAGGAGACGACGAACTCCGGTCCGGGGGGCAAGAGCAGGACGACCCGCTCGCCGCCGGCCCCTGCCGCCTGCAACGAGGCGCCGATCGCCCGCGCGCGGGCGTCGAGATCGGCGAAGGTGAGCCGCTCCTCGGCCACACCGGCCTCGCCATAGGCCAAAAAGACATAAGCCGGACGCTCTCCGGGCTCCGCCGCCCGGCTCTCCAGAATCTCGCAGGTCGTTTCAGTCAGCGACATCTCGTTTCCGTGATCCTCGCCCTATCCAGGTGTCTTCCCTCACTCCCGTAGGGACAACTCTCACCTGGCTCGACACCCAGGAATCCAAAGTCGACAAGCCAGGATCTTTTCCGGTATCCACGCAGTGGATTCATTCCCGCTTACAAGAGACGCTCTATGGGCAGCTTCAAGCACCATTGGTACTGGATAGCCCAATCTGAAGCCACTTGTCTCGAATGCCGGCCCGAAGAGAGGAGTGACATGTCCAAAAGAGATATTGATGTTAGTATTCTAGAAAAATTGACTAAAACCCACCAGGAGAAGAGGCTCCTTACAGTCAGACAAGTGACCGATAAACATCCCGGGATCACTGAACGAACCCTGAGATACTGGATTTTTAATGCCAAGGAGCGTCGTTCATGGACGAAGGGGAAACTTCAGATGATTCCGGGAAATGGCTTTGACCGCGTCATGGTACGTAAGGGCAGCAAGATCCTGATAGACGAGATTGCTTTGTTCGATTGGTTGCAGCAGGAGTAGCGAGTTGGAAATTATCCATATCCCTGGCTGCAGGGCCGGCGATTAAAGGTGTAAGGTGAGAGCCGGTGCCTCTACGCACCGCAGCTTGCCCCCGCGGCCATATCAATGCACCAATGGCCATCAACCACCGGTCCACGCGAACCTGGCTGCTGATCTGACCTATATGTGCGTGAAATCGCGACGGACAAGGTCGCCCATTACGATATCGGGCGAGTGGCGAGTCTCTGTAACGAGGTCTCGCAACGCCTCACGGTTGCCGCAGGCCGCGGCCTCCCCCACCACACCCAATAACCGGCTGGCCACTTTCCGCTTGTGCTCGTTTGCCAAGTGGGAATACCGCGCGACCATGGCCGTCGTCTTGTGGCCGAGTGCTTCCATCAACTCCCGTTCCGTGGCGCCTTCATCGCCCGGTAGGAAGCGTGTGTGTGTCTGAGGTCATGGAACCGAAAGTCCGTGATCCGTGCCTCCCTCAGCGCTGTATTCCACGCCTTCCGAGGGAAAGCAGGTGGAGTCCTACCGCTCGAACGCGGCGGACCCGCAAACAGGTAATCCGTATCGAAACGTCTCATCTTCATGCGCCTTTGGATGACTTCCAGTGCAGGCCCCACCAAAGGAACGAACCGTTCCTGCTTTGTCTTCGTCACACTTTCTGGGAGAACGAGACCACCCTCGTTGAGCCGTATGTAGGGATGCCTGAGAGAAATCAGCTCACCTTCCCTGCAGCCTGTCCAGATCCCCAGAGTCACCAGGTCGAAAAGGTCCGGGTTGCGACTCTTCTTGCAGGCCCCGAGAAGACGATCCAACTCGTTGTCCGCTTCGCCGATCGGCCTGCTCAGAAATCGAACCCTACCCTTCGGCGCGTTCTTACGGGACGGACAGGTAGGACCGCCTTGTTCGATCCACTTCCGCCTTTTCCGCCTGTAGCTCGACAGAAGCCGGACTGATGAGGTAACGGTTCGCCGTCGCAACGCTCCGCGTTCTCTTGGTCGAACCTGGTTCACTGAGAACCTTTTGGTAGCTCTCCTCGATCATCTCGGAGACCAAGTCTGAGAGATAGTAAGCTCGCAATCCCCCTTAGAGCAGAGGCGGACGGCGATTCAAATCTGCAATAGCGGCTAAGAAGGCCGCTGCTGGGCGAGGAGCTCGTCATGAGCTCCAACGTGTCCGACCCCTGCGCGAGCCCTGCCTGCTCCTGCGGCCAGTCCGGAGGTCGACCTCCACCCCTTGTGCCCAACGCACCGCATCGGTCTTTCGCTCGAAAGTCCGGTTCTGGTGGGGATACCCCTTGAGGCGGACCTGCGCCAGGTATCGAACCTGGCCGTCTTGCGTCATCCTCTTGCTGATGGTGGCCAACCCTGCCCCCCTTCTAGCGAAAACTGCCACCAGCTTCAGAGGAAGTGTCCGCAACTGAGACTGGAGACCAATTTGGGGCGGTTTTGGCAGTGGGAGAAATACGAAAATATCCGCCGGAATCCATGATGCTCTTGTGGTGCGGCTGGGAGGACTCGAACCCCCGACCAAGAGTTTAGGAAACTCCTGCTCTTTCCACCTGAGCTACAGCCGCACAGGCCAGGGAAGTATACCAGGGGGCGGCCCGGGGGACCGCTCCCCGTCGACCGCTAGTACCGGATCAGCGACTCCACCCCGTAGCCGCCGAGCTGGCCACGCCCGTCGAGGAAGGTCAGCTCGATGATGAAGCCGAACCCCGAGACCGTCCCCCCCGCGGCCTCCACCAGCTTGGCGGCAGCCCTGGCCGTGCCGCCAGTGGCGATCACGTCGTCGACGATCAGCACGTGCTCGCCCGGCTGGACCGCGTCGCGGTGCATCTCCAGGGAGTCGGTGCCGTACTCCAGCTCATAGGTTTCACGAATCTTCTCGGCCGGCAGCTTGCCGGGCTTGCGCACAGGCACGAACCCGGCGTTCAGGTTGTAGGCCACCATCGGCCCGAACATGAAGCCCCGCGACTCGATGCCGATCACCTTGTGGATGCGCTTCTCGGCGAACAGCCAGACGAACTGGTCCACGGCCTTGCGCATGGCCAGCGGGTTCTGCAGCAGGGTGGTGATGTCGTAGAACAGGATCCCCGGCTTCGGGAAGTCGGGAATCTGCCGGATACACGCCTTCAGGTCCTCCATGGTCTCTCCTCCTAGCGATCGATGACGAACCCGTCCCAATCCGGGACGGGCGAGATTTCCTGCTCCACCAGATCCGTAACGCGCGACCCCGGCGGCCCCTGCCGGAGCCGCGCGCGGAAAGCCTCGAGACGCTCGGGCTTCCCCACCGCCTCGGCCTCCACTCTGCCGTCCGGCAGGTTGCGCACGCGGCCGGTCACGCCCAACTCCTGCGCCGCCTTGCGGGTGAACCAACGGAAGCCCACACCCTGCACACTGCCGCTCACCCACATCCGGAAGGCCTGGCGGTGCGCGCTCATTTCTCCGGCTTCCATCCGTGGCGCCCCAGCAGGGGCACGAAGGCCACGTCCTCGCCCTCCTTGCGGCGGATCTCGCCGCGCGCCGACTTGCGGTAGATCACCAGCCGTCTGCAGGTTGAGCTGCCCCTCCGGGATCACCAGGGCGCCGCCGGGGGCGAGCTGGTCCAGCAGCGGCTCGGGCACCTTGGGCGCGCCGGCCGTGACCAGGATGCGGTCGTACGGGGCCCACTCGCTCCAGCCCACCGTGCCGTCGAAGATCTGGACCTTGACGTTGTCGAAGCCGAGGTGGCGCATGCGCGGGATGGCGGCCTGGGCCAGCTCCGGGATCCTCTCCAGGCTGTAGACCCGCCGCGCCAGCACGGCCAGGATCGCCGTCTGGTACCCCGAGCCGGTGCCGATCTCCAGCACCGAGTGCTCCGGCCCCACCTCCAGCAGCTCCGTCATGCGGGCCACGATGTAGGGCTGGGAGATCGTCTGCGACGCGCCGATGGGCAGCGCGTGGTCGCCGTAGGCCTGGTTGCGCAGGTGGTCCTTGACGAACAGGTGGCGGGGGATCTTGCGCAACGCCGCCAGCACCCGCTCGTCCTTGACGCCGCGGGCGGCGATCAGGTCGCGGACCATCCGCTCCCGCTGCATGGCGAAGTCGCTCATTCAGCGGCGCGGGGCGGGGGCAGGAAAGGGGAGCGCCGCGAGCTTGTCCCGCAGGGAGGCGAAGCTCTCGAGCCCAGGGTAGTAGGTCAGGTCGAGGTGGAGCGGCGTCACCGAGATCCGTCCCGAGACCACGGCCTCGTAGTCCGTGCCGCTCGCCCGGTCCCATTGCGGCACGCCGGCGATCCAGTAGTACTTGCGCCCCCGGGGATCCACCTTCTCGACCACCGACTGCTTGTAGACCCGCCGGCCCAGCCGGGTGAAGCTCACCCCCTGGATGGGCCCGTTGGGGACGTTGACGTTGAGCAGCAGGTCGCGGGGCAGCTTCTCGGTCAGCAGGGTCTCGACCAGCCGGCGGGCGAAGTCCGCCGCCCGCTCGAACGAGAACCCCTCCCCCACCTCCTGGCTGAAGGCCACCGAGGGGATGCCCAGGAGCGTCCCCTCGAACGTGGCCGAGACCGTGCCCGAGTAGGTCACGTCGTCCCCCAGGTTCAGCCCGAAGTTGATTCCCGAGCAGACGAGGTCCGGGGGGTTGTCCTTGAGCAGGGACAGCACCCCCAGGTTGACGCAGTCGGTCGGCGTGCCGTCCACCGCGTACCAGTTCTCCTCGATCTTCTGCATCCGCAGCGGCCGGGAGAGCGTAAGGGCGTGCCCCATCGCGCTCTGCTCCCGGTCCGGCGCCACCACAGTCACCTCCGCCACCTCGCTCAGGGAGCGCGCCAGCAGCCGGATGCCTTGCGAGAAGACCCCGTCGTCGTTGGTGACCAGGATGCGCGTCATTCGGCCGGGATGTACTTCCCGATGATCGGCGCCAGGGCCTTGCGGGTCTCGGCGGGGATCATCGACCGCTCGGTGATCAGGGAGTACTTCAGCGCCTCGGCGCAGATGCAGTCCCGGGAGTGCGGCTCGCCCACCCGCTTCAGCATCTCCCGCACCACCTCCTGGGACATCTTGACGTTCTGCCGCACGACCTCCATGACCGCCTCGCCCGACACCGCCTCCTCCGTCTCGTGCCAGCAGTCGTAGTCGGTGATCATGGAGAGGGAGACGTAGCAGATCTCCGCCTCGCGGGCCAGCCGCGCCTCCTGGAGGTTGGTCATGCCGATGATGTCGAAGCCCATCTGGCGGTAGGCCTCGGACTCGGCGCGGGTGGAGAACTGCGGGCCCTCCATGCAGACGTAGGAGCCGCCGCGGTGGACCGTCGCGCCCGCCGCCCGCGCGGCCGCCACGGCGTCATCGATCAGCCGCGGGCAGATGGGCTTGGCCAGCGAGACGTGGGCCACCAGGCCGTTGCCGAAGAAGGTGTCGACGCGGTGGCGGGTGCGGTCGAAGAACTGGTCCGGCACCAGGATGTCGGTCGGCTTGTATTCGATCTTCAGCGAGCCCACGGCCGAGACCGAGACGATCTCCTCGACCCCGAGGGTCTTGAAGCCGTAGATGTTGGCGCGGTAGTTCAGCTCGGTGGGCAGCAGGCGGTGCCCCTTGCCGTGGCGGGGCAGGAAGGCCACCTGCCGGCCGTCGATCTCGCCGATGACATAGGCGTCCGAAGGATCGCCGAACGGTGTCGAGATCCGGCGCTCCTCGCGGACCGTCATCCCCTCCATCTGGTACAGGCCGCTGCCGCCGATCACACCGATACGGATGTCGCTCATCAGAAAGCTCCTCTTTGCATGAAATCAAAAACAAGGGGTCGGCCGTGGAGACCGGCGGGAGAGTCTAGCAGGGTGAGGCGTCCGGAGCGAGCGCCGGGGAGATCCCACGGCGCCCGCCGCCTGCTCAGTGATCTAGGGAGATCTGTAAAGTCCTCGTATCCCATCGAGTACCGGAAAAGGTGTCTTCTGCTCGGGAAGCCAGCAATCGCCCGTCGACTTCCTGGAAGACGAAGAGCTGCTCTTTCTTCGCCAACACGGCGGGCTCGACATTGGGCCTCATCGTGTGCTGCATGGCCAAGGGCAAGCCTCTGTCGCTCAACCAGATCTTGACCTCTCCGGAGAACCGCCAGAAGGCTCCGCTAGACGCGGCTTTCTCGCCAAACGAGGTGGGGACGAGAACCAGCAGCCGGGCCGCCTGTCCCTGCCAGTCCGCCGGCTCCTCTCTCAGCAGAGTGGCATCCCACAGGAGGAAATACAGAATATTGGCCGGGTCGACCAGGAACTTCGCCTCGCCCATATCGAGCACGGGAATCTCGATTCCTGCTGGCTCCTCGTCGGCCCCCAACCAGGAGGAGGCTTGAGAGCTGCTCGTCGAGAGCCCCCCACGCATCTTGACTCCCTTGGGACCGTAGATGATGGTCGTCCGCCCCGCATATTTCGCGCTGCTTCGGCGTCGAGAAGCACTCTCCAGGTGCTTGGCCTCGATCTCCACCTTGAGGCGGATCGGTTGGGTGTTGCGAAGCGCGGCCATACGCGTCCGTAGATCGGTCAGCGGCTCCGCCGTGAGCACATTGGAGATCAGCAGTCCGATGGCCATCCACAATCCCAGGGCCCGGCTCTTCATGAGCGCTTCCTCCCTTCGGAGTCATGACATCTGCTAAGCAGTCAACAAAATGCAAACCAGATGCCCGCGCTCAAGCCAACAGGCGCCGAAGGAAACACGGTCTGAGTCGAGCCTGGGATGTCCGATAAAGAGGACGATACTGCTCTAGCCGATCGCCTCGACCACCGCCAGAGCCGTCTCCAGGGCGCGGCGGCCCTGGGCTCCGGTGACCCTGGGGGCGTCCTCACCGCGGCAGGCGGCCAGGAAGGCTTCCAGCTCGCGGCGCAGGGGCTCGGCGCGCTCCACCGGCAGGTCGTCCGGCAGGATGCGCCGCTGGCCGTCCCCCTCCTCGAGGCGGTAGCCCTTGATCTCCTGGGCCTGGTAGTCCAGGGAGTAGTAGCGGTTCGGCAGGAAGGCCCGCAGCTTGCGCACGCGCTCCGAGGAGACCCGCGACGCCGTCAGGTTCGCCACCGCCCCCGAGCCCAACTCGACGCGGACGTTGGCGATGTCGATCTTCGGGGAGAGGACGTTGATGCCCGTGGCCCGCACCTCGGTCACCGGGCTGGGGTCCAGAGCGTGGAGGATCTGCAGGTCGTGGATCATCAGGTCGAGGATCACGTCCACGTCCAGGCTGCGAGGGGAGAACACCCCCAGGCGCTGGATCTCCACGAACCGCGGCGCTCCCCCGGACCGGGTCAGGAGCGCCTGCACCGCCGGGTTGAAGAACTCCACGTGGCCCACGGCCAGCACCCGGTCCCCGGCGGCGGCCACCAGCCGGCCGGCCTCCTCCAGGGTCGCCGCCAGAGGCTTCTCCATCAGGACATGGACACCGCGCTCCAGCAGGGCGCAGCCCATCTCCGCGTGGGCCACGGTCGGCGCCGCCACCACCGCCGCGTCGATCTCCCCGGCCAGGTCCTCCAGCCGGGAAAAGACACGGGCGCCGTGGTCGTGGGCCGCGGCCTCCGCGGCCTCGGACCGGGGATCGAAGACCCCCGCCAACTCGGCTCCGGGGAGGGACGAGAGGATGCGCACGTGGTTGCGGCCCATGGCGCCGGCGCCGAAGACGCCGACCCGCAGAGGCCGCTGGGAGGAAGGATTACTCAGCTTCGCCTCCTCCCCGCCCGCCGCCCCGGGGGGACGACTTGTGGACGCCCCGCTTCGCGCTCTCGATGTAGGACACGAAGTAATCGACGTCCGGGTCGCCGGCCAATTCGGCCTTGATCCGCTCCAGGGCCTGGGCCGTGTTGATCTTGGAACGCACCAGCAGGCGGTAGGCGGCTTCCAGGCGACGGATGGTCTCCGGATCCACCCCCTTGCGCCGCATCCCGATCGAGTTGAGCCCGTAGCAGGCGGGCTTCTGGCCCACCGTCTTCACGAACGGCAGGGCGTCCATGGTGACCACGCTGAACCCGCCGACGTAGGCGTGGCGCCCCACGCGGCAAAACTGGTGGATCGCCGAGAACGCCGAGATGTTGGCGTCGTCCTGGATCTCCACGTGCCCCGCCAGGGTGGCGTTGTTGGCGAAGATCACCCGGTCGCCCACCTGGCAGTCATGGGCGATGTGGGAGTACGCCATGAACAGGCTGCCGCTGCCGACGCGGGTGATCCCGCCCCCCTTGGCCGTGCCGCGGTGGACGGTGCAGAACTCCCGGAAGTGGTTGCGGTCCCCGATCTCCAGCCAGACCTCCTCGCCGGAGAACTTGAGGTCCTGGGGATCGAAACCGAGGGCGGCGTCGGGGTAGATCCGGTTCTCCCGGCCGATGCGCGCGGGACCGTAGACCTTGGCGCCGGCTCCGATCTCGGTGCCGTCGCCGATCTCGACGTTGGGGCCGATGACGGCGAAAGGTCCGACGCGGACCCCGTCGCCCAACCGGGCGGACGGATCCACGACCGCGAGGGGATGGATGAGCTCGGCCACGGCGTCAAGTCCTCAGCGGTCCACGATGACGGAGGTGAGGATGGCCTCGGCCACCACCTCGCCGTCCACCAGCGCCTTGCCCGCCAGCTTGCAGTAGGCGGAGCGCAGCTTCAGGACCTCGAGCTCGTAGCGGATCTGGTCGCCCGGCACCACCGGCCGGCGGAACCTCACCTCGTCGATGGCGGCGAAGTACATGAGCTTGTTCTCGCGGTCCGGGACCTCGGTGAAGAGGAGCAGGCCGCCGGCCTGGGCCATGCCTTCGATCAGCAGCACGCCGGGGACCACCGGCCGGCCCGGGAAGTGCCCCACGAAGTAGGGCTCGTTGATGGTGACGCACTTGAGGGCGACGATCCGCTTGCGTGCCTCCATCTCCAGCACCCGGTCGACCAGCAGGATCGGGTAGCGGTGAGGCAGCACCGACAGGATCCACTCGATGTCCCACTTCCCAGCCGGCTCGCTCAATTCATCCCTCCTGGCTCTCCCCTTCGGTAGTTCCGAGCTTCCTCTCCAGGGCCCGGAGACGGCGGCTCATCTCCTCCAGCCGCGACAACAGGACGATCTGGCGCCGCCACTTCTTCATCTCCACCGCGGGGATGCCGGCGACCACGGCCCCAGGCTCCACGGACGACAGCGCCGCGGACTTGGCCGCCACCTGGACGCGCTCCCCCAGCTCGATGTGCCCGGCGACCCCCGCCTGCCCCGCCAGCACGACGCCGTCCCCCAAGCGGGTGCTGCCGGCGATCCCGGCCTGGCCGCAAAGGATACAACGCTGGCCGATCCGCACGTTGTGCCCCACCTGGACCAGGTTGTCGATCTTGGTTCCCGCCCCGACCCGGGTGTCCCCCAGGGTGGCGCGGTCGATGGTCGTGTTGGCGCCGACCTCGACGTCCTCCTCCAGCACCACGCGGCCGGTCTGGGGCACCTTGTGGTGGACGCCGCCGTGGGTGGCGTAGCCGAAGCCGTCCGCTCCCAGCACCACGCCGGCGTGGACGATGCTCCGCGCCCCTACCTCCGTGCCGTCGTAGAGCACGGCGTGGGGATGCAGCACCGCCCCCTCTCCCACCGTGCAGCCGCGGCCGACGGCCACGAAGGCGTGCAGGGCCGCCCCCGCCTCCACCCGGCTTCCCGTGCCGACCACCACATAGGGTCCGACGTGGGCCGTGGGGTCCACGGAGCAGCCCGGCTCTAGCACCGCCGTGGGATGGACGCCCGGCGGGCGCGCCTCCCCGGGATGGAAGACCGCCAGCAGGCGGGCCAGCGCGTAGGAGGGGTCGTCGGCGACCAGGAGGTCCCGGCCGAGAGCCTCGCGATCCGCCAGGGAGGCCCCCACCAGGAGCGCTCCGGCGCCGCTCTCCGCCGCCCGTCCGCGGTACTTGGGATGGGTCAGGAAGGAGAGATCGCGCGGGCCGGCCGCGTCCAGAGCGCGGACCGCCTCGACGGCGCGGTCCGGATCCCCCTCGACGCGGCCTCCCACCAGCTCCGCGAGCTCCGCGAGCCGGTAGACCACGCGCTACTTGCCCTGGGCCCAGGCGTCCAGCCGCTGGATGATGACGTTGGTGATGTCGATCGCCTCGTCCGCGTAGATCAGCCCGCTCTCGAACTTGCGGAAGATCAGCGTGTAGCCCAGGTCCTTGCCGGCCTGGTTGATCACCGGCATCACCCGCTTGTCGATCTCCGCCAGCATCTCGTCCCGCTTCTTGCCCAGCTCGCGGCCGGCGTCGTCCTGGGCGCGGCGCATGGTGATCTCCTTCTCCTCGTAGGACTTGGTGAGCTCGGCGAGCTTGTCCTGGGCGAGGGAGAGGCGGCCCTCGGTGATCTTGGTCTGGAGGTCCTTCAGCTCCTGGGCCTTGGCCCGCAGCTCGGTCTCCTTGGCCTCCTGGAGCTTCTTGAGGTCGGCCAGGGCCTTCTTGCCGGCCTGGGAGGACAGCAGGATCTTCTCGGTGTCGATCACCGCGATCTTCGGCGGGCCGGCTGGAGCGGCCGGAGGGGCGGCCTGCTGGGCGGCCGCCGGGACCGCCAGGGCGAGCGCGAGGACGCCGGCCATGGAGGCCCGGGTCAGCATATTGTGGAACGACATAGGTCTATCTCCTTAACGTTACGTTTATCTAGAAGCTGGTACCAATGCTGAATTGGAAGTCTTCGAAGCTGTCTCGCGGCAACGGGTCGAGGTTCCTGGCGTAGATGAACCGCAGCGGCGCGCCGAAGACCGGCAGCAGCACTCGCAGCTCCACGCCCGCCGTGGTGCGCAGGTTCGACAGATCGAAGCTCTGCCTCTCGCCATAGACGTTGCCCGCGTCGGCGAACACCAGGAGCCGGAAGGGGCCGCCGAGCAGGAAATGGTACTCCAGGTTGAGCTGGACGTACTTGTCGCCGCCCAGGGAGCCGCCGGTGCGCGGGTCGGGGACCGGCACCCCCTCGTCCGTCCGCACGAAGATGGAGCGGAAGCTGTGGCCGCGGATGCTGTTCTCGCCGCCCAGCCAGAACCGCTCCAGGGGCGAGAAAAGCTCGTCGCCGAACGGATCGACCATGCCCGCCTCCAGGTTGAAGGCGAACACCTGCCGGATCGGCTGGGCGAGGGTCGGCTGGAACATGCTCAACGTGAGCTCCGGCCGGATGAAGTTGTTGTTGCCCCCCAGCACCCCGCCGGCGTACTCCACCGCCAGGGTCAACCGCATGCCGCGGCTCGGCTCGAACGGGTTGTCCCGGCTGTCGATCACATAGGACGGGCGCACCGAGGAGTTGTCGATCTCCAGGGTCTGGATGCAGACCTGACCGAACATGCACCCCGGCGGCAGGAACGCCCCCTCCGGCGGCGGCGTCCCCGGCGGCAGCGCCGGCAGCAGGGTCCGCGACTCGTCCTCATACTGCGAGAGGTTGTAGCTGATGCTCGCCGACTGGAACAGCCGGAAGTTGCGGCCGTAGGTCAGCACGCCGCCGCGGCTGTCACGGAAGTAGCGGTCGGCGTCCGAGAACTGGCTGAACTCCAGGCTGGAGTCGTAGGCGCGGATGCCGATGCTCTGCGGCCGGTCGAGGAACCAGGGCACGTAGTAGGAGAGGTCGAAGAAGTCGCGCGTGTTGCCCGTCTGCACGGACACGCCGACCTGCTCGCCGCGGCCGAGGAAGTTCTTGGTGTTGACGGCGAACTGGCCGAAGAAGCCGTCCAGTTCGCTCCAGCCGCCGCCGAACTGCAGCTCGGTGCGGTCCGCCTCCTCGCCCTTGAACACGAAGTTGACCTTCTTGTTCTCCACGTCGGTGTCGAACTCGACCGGGTCCTCCTCGTTGAGCTGGAAATAGCCGAGCTGGTTGACCTTGAGGATGCTGTTGCGCACCGCCGTGATGTTCACCAGGCCGCCCTCGTAGAGGCGCAGCTCGCGGCGCAGCACCTTGTCCTTGGTGCGGTCGTTGCCCGCGAACTCGATCCGCCCGACCTTGAACTGCTCGCCCTCGCGGACGTGAATCACCACGTCGGCCACCCGCCCCTCGCGCTCCACCAGCTCGGGATCGACGCGGGCGAAGATGTAGCCGGTGTTGTGGTAGAGGTCGGTGATCTGCTTGATGCCCTCTTCGATGACCTTGGAGCGCAGCCAGCCGCCGGCGGTATTGGGCTGGAAGGCCCGCAGGAGCTGCTGGTCGGCATAGATCTGGTTGCCGTCGATGGTCACCTGGCCGAACTTCCAGCGCTCCCCTTCCTCGATGGGGATGGTGATGAACATCCGGCGCTTCTGGTCGGCGGCGTCGGCCTCGTTCGGCTTGAGGGCCCGCACCTCGACCTTCGGGTCGCCGATCACCACGTTCTTGTAGCCGGCGCCGCGGTAGAGGTCGCGGATCTTGTCGAGGTCCTCCTGCATCTTGGCGGGATCGTAGATGTCCTTCTTCTGGAACCGCGTGATCAGGCCCGATTCCTTCGTCTTCTTCATCGACAGCCGCAGGCGGATGTCGTTGTAGACCGTGTTGCCTTCGAAGTCGATGTCGGAGATGCGGACGCGGTTGCCTTCGTCCACCGTGAAGATCACCCGCTTCTCGTTGGGCCCGACCTCCTCGATCGTGTACTGGGCGGTGGCGAAGCGGTAGCCCTTCTCGCCGTACATCTCCTCGATCAGGCCCTTGACCCGCTGCAGCTCGCCCAGCGACAGGGGCTCCCCCTCGCGGATGCGGATGCGCTGGGTGACCATCTTGTCCTGGAGGTCCGTCTTCGAGATCCGCTTCAGCCCGTCGTAGCTGACGGACCGCAGGGTCGGGCGCTCCACCACCGTGATGACCAGGCGGATGCCCGCCGGGGTGGGGACGCTCTCCACCTGGACGTCGTCCACCAGGTTGCGGTCCCAGAGTTCCTTGATGTTCCGGTCGAGCGCATCCTCGTCCAGCGGCTGGCCGGGCTCGATCCCGAGGTAATAGCGGAGCGTGTCTTCCGACAGGGCCTTCAGCCCCCGGAACTCCACCGCCGCGATGGTCCTGCCGTTGACCGTCTGCGGATCCTGGGCCCGGGCGGGAATGCCCCCCGAGATCAGCAGCGGAAGGAGAGACGCCGCCAGCAGGCGGCGTGTGACCTTCCAGCGGAGCGAGCCCCGCCGGCCCACGATGAGATCAGGCATCGTTCATCCTTTCATGACCCCGGCGGCTCGTGCCGCCGGGGGAAAACTGCCCTCTACTCTAACTTGTTGGGGGGAGCTGGCGGTTCAGCGCCTGGGAATGACGATCTCCTGGGCGCCGGCCTGGAACGTCAGCTCACCGCCCTCCAGATCCACTTCGATGCGCTCGATGGTCTCGCCGTGCTGGTTGATGAGGATCTCCGAGACGGCGTCCTGGATGTGCCGCTGGATGGCCCGCCGCAACGGCCGGGCGCCCGTCGAAGGCTCGACGCCCGCCTTCTCCAGCAGCCACACCTTCGCCGGATCCGAGACCTCCAGCCGCAGTCCGCGCTCCGCGAGCGTCGTGTTGACATCGTCGAGAAGGATATCAACGACCGACCTCAGCTCGCGCTCTCCCAACGGATTGAAGACGATCACCTCGTCGATGCGGTTGATGAACTCGGGGCTGAAGGTGCGCCGCAGCTCGGCCAGGATCTCCTCCTCGATGCGCTGGAAGCTCGCCTCCTCGCTGCCCTCGCCGAAGCCCATCCGGCCGCCCCGCAGCACCAGCTTGCTGCCGATGTTCGACGTCATCAGCACCAGCGTGTTGCGGAAGTCCACCTGGTTGCCGTAGGCGTCCGTGAGCTGGCCGTCCTCCAGGATCTGGAGCAGCAGGTTCGCCACGTCCGGATGCGCCTTCTCGATCTCGTCGAACAGGATCAGCGAATAGGGCTGGCGGCGCACCCGCTCGGTGAGCTGCCCCCCCTCCTCGTGGCCGACGTAGCCCGGAGGCGAGCCGATGAGCTTGGAGACCGCGTGCTTCTCCATGTACTCGCTCATGTCGAAGCGGATCATCGTCCGCTGGCTGCCGAACAGGAACTCCGAGAGCTGCCGGGCCACCTCCGTCTTGCCCACGCCCGAGGGGCCCAGGAAGATGAAGGAGCCCACCGGCCGCTGCGGGTTGCTCACCCCCAGACGCGAGCGCCGGATCGCCCGGCTGATCGCGCTGATCGAGCGGTCCTGGCCCACCACGCGGCGCCGCAGGATGTCCTCCATCTGCAACAGCCGCTCGGCCTCCTCGCTCTGCAAGGCCGCCACCGGAATGCCCGTCCAGGAGGAGATGACCTCCTCGACGTCGTGGCGGGTGACCTCGAGGACCCCCGTCTCGTCCGTGGCCACGCTCATCCGCTCCAGGTCCTCGCGCAGCTCGATCTCCCGCTCCCGCAGGTAGACGGCGCGCTCGAAGTCCTTGTCGGAGATCGCCACCTTCATCTCCTTGACCACCTGGCGGATCTCCTGCTCCAGCCGGCGCAGGTTCTGGGTGTCGCGCACCCGGCGCAGCTTGACCCGCGCGCCCGCCTCGTCCAGCACGTCGATGGCCTTGTCCGGCAGGTGGCGGTCCGGGATGTAGCGGCTCGACTGGTAGATCGCCGTGCGCAGCGCCTCCGGGCGGTAGCGCACCTTGTGGAACGACTCGTAGCGGTCCTTGACCCCCTCCAGGATCTCCTGCGTCTGCTCCGGCGTCGGCGGATTGACCTGGATGGCCTGGAAGCGGCGCAGCAGCGAGCGGTCCTTCTCGATGTACTTGCGGTATTCCTTGAGGGTGGTCGCGCCGATGCAGGAGATCTCGCCGCGCGACAGGGCCGGCTTCAGGATGTTGGCGGCGTCGAGGGAGCCCTCGGCCGAGCCGGCGCCGATCAGGGAGTGGATCTCGTCGATGAAGACGATCAGCTCCTTGCTCTCCTTCAGCTCCTTGAGGATGCCCTTCAGGCGCTCCTCGAACTGGCCGCGGTACTTGGTGCCGGCCACGATCAGCGAGAGGTCCAGCGCCATGATCCGCTTGTTGGCCAGGAAGATCGGCACCCGTCCCTCGATGATGCGCTGCGCCAGGCCCTCGACGATCGCCGTCTTGCCCACGCCCGGCTCGCCGAGCAGGATCGGATTGTTCTTGGTGCGGCGGGAGAGGATCTGGACGATGCGGTCCACCTCCTCGTCGCGGCCGATCAGCGGATCGAAGGTCCCCTCGGCCGCCAGCGAGGTCAGGTCGCGCCCGTACTCCGAGAGGAACGGCAGCTCCTTCTTCTGCTGCGAGGCCTCCCGCTCCTTGGCGATCGACAGCACCTCCTCGCGCACGGTGTAGACGTCGAAACCGTGCTGCGCCAGGATGCGCATCGCCGTGCAGCCCTCGACCCGCAGGATACCGATGAGCAGGTGCTCGGACCCGACGGTCGCGTGCAGCATGCTCTCCGCCTCGTGGGAGGCGTAGGCCAGGATCTTCTTCGACTCCTCGGAGAGGGGGAGCTCGGCGGTCGAGGAGATGCGTTCGACGAAGACCCGCTCGCCTTCGATCTCGCGCCGAATGTCTTCCGGCTTCACCTGGAAGCGCCGGAAGATCTCGCTGACGGTCTCCTCCCCTTCCCGCAGGATCCCCAGGAGGATGTGCTCGGACTCGATGACGCGGCTGCCCAGCTTGCTGGCTTCGTAGCGGGCGAAGAAGAGAGCTCGGCGGGCCTTCTCGTTGTACTTCTCAAACATGCGATCGGTCTCTCCTGGACGCCCCGGCGCTACACCGGAACCTTGCGCGTCAAGGTCGCTGGGGGAGCCGCGGTGCGTCTTATTCGGCTGTCCGGATTCTAGCACGCCATGTCCAGACGGGGACGGGATCTGAACACCGCGGCCGGGATTCCGTGCCTTAACTCGATGAAGCGGGAGATCCGGGGGCAAAATTCCCGGCCCTCACCTCCCCTACCCCTCCTCAATACGGCTGCAGGCTCCCGCCCTCCAGCCGTAGGATGCGGGTACACCTCCGCGCGATCTCCGGGTTGTGGGTCACCAGGACGCCGGTCGTCCGATGGCGAGCCTGGAGATCCAGCAGGAGCTGGAATACGTGCTCGCCGCTCTCCGGGTCCAGGTTGCCCGTGGGCTCGTCCGCCAGCAACAGCGGCGGCTCCAGGGCCAGCGCCCGGCAGAGGGCCACCCGCTGGCGCTCGCCTCCGGAGAGCTGGTTCGGGAAGTGCTCCAGCCGGTCCTCCAGCCCCACCTCCGCAAGCAGCCGGCGGGCGTTCGCCAGCACCTGCCGCGGCTCGATCCCGGCGATCCGCCCCGGCAGCATAACGTTCTCCAGCGCCGTGAAGTCCGGCAGGAGCTGGTGGAACTGGAACACGAAACCGATGGTCCGGTTGCGGAACCGGGCCAGCGCCGCCCCCGAAAGGTTCTCCAGCGGCTGGCCGCCGACCGATATCCATCCCAGGTCCGGCCGGTCCAGCGCCTCCCAGCAGGTGCAGCAGCGTCGACTTTCCCGATCCCGAGGGACCGACGATGGCCACCATTTCCCCCGGCTCGACCCTCAGGTCGATACCCTTCAGCACCTCCACCCGCCGGAGGCCGTCCTGGTAGGTCTTGCCGAGACCGCGGGCTTCGACGGCTACGCTCATGAAACCTCTCCCTCTCTGGCGGCGTCGCCTTCGGGGCGGCGCGCCCTTCGAAACCTCACCCCGACCCTCTCCCGACCCCTCCCTCCCACCCACACCGGGAGAGGGCGCCCCCACCCGAATCTTCATGCCTCCGCGCCTTCTGACTAACCATTCCCCCTCTCCCGGTGTGGGTGGGAGGGAGGGGTCGGGAGAGGGGGCCAGGGGGTGAGGGCTCACCGCGTCAGCGCCTCGATCGGGTCTAGCGACGCCGCCCGCTGCGCCGCGTAGAAAGAGGACGCCAGCGCGAGCGCGAACGTCAGCGTCAGGGTCACCACCAGGTCCCAGGGCTCCACGCGGAACGGTACGTAATCCAGGAAGTAGACCCGTCCAGGCACCGGCAGCCAGTGGTAACGGTCCGCCAGCCAGGCTCCCCCTACCCCGATGACCGTCCCGACCAGCATCCCGGACCCGGCCACCAGGCCGCCCAGGAGCACGAAGGCGTTGCGGAGGTCGGACGGCGTCGCGCCCATGGTGCCCAGCATGCCGATCTCCGGCCGCTTGCTGGAGATGATCAGTGCCAGGTCCGCCACCAGGGCCAGGGCCGCCACTCCCACGATCAGGGAAACGGCCACGAACATCACCAGCTTCTCCAGGCGGAGGGCGAAGAGGAGCGGCCGGTTGAGGTCTCGCCAGGTGCGCACCGTGCTCCCCTCGGGCAGGACGGCCGGCAGCCGGCTCGCCACGTCCAGGGCCTCGTCGAGGTCCTCCGCCTCCACGTCCAGCCGGCGCTCCGCGGTGCCGAGGAGGGTCTCGGCGATCCGGCGCGGCAGGGCCACCCGCTCCTTCTCCTCCTGGGTGCGGCCGCCTTCATAGGTGCCGGCCAGCGGCACGGTGCGGATGCGCGGCTGCGGCCCCAGGGGGGTGAGGGTCGGGCGCGGCGACACGACCTGGACGTCCTGCCCCGGCCGGGCGATGCCGTTCAGGGTGTCCAACCCCCAGCGGCTGGCCAGCGGCGCCGGGATGTACAGCCCCTCGGGCTTGCCCGCCGCGCCGGGGAAGGAGCGTGGGACGCGGCCGTCGAAGCCCACCAGCTCCACCGGCTGTACCTTCCCCTCCTCCATCACCCATCCCCCGCCCCGCACCAGGATCTGGACCAGCGTCACACCTTCCACCTTGCGCACCGCGTCGCGGACCGCCTCGGCGTCGGCCTCCGGCGGTAGCTCCACCTCGATCTGCGACGTCCGGCCCAGCAGCTCCGAGCGCAGGGCGTCCTGGAACCCGGAGATCACCGCCAGGGAGAGGATCAGCGCCATGACCCCCAGGGCAAGCCCGCCGGCGGCCACGATCGAGAGGAAGCTCGCGAACGCGTCCCGCCGCGTGCTGCGCAGATAGCGCAGGGCGATGATCACGGGGAAGGGCAGGTCGCGGAGGAGGAGACGGGAGCTCATGCCGCGGCGGATCTTATCCTAGCGGCGAGCCCCGCCCGGGCATAAATGTACATCCTCAATACACACATCTTTAGCCACCTGCTCGGTAGAGACGCCACAGACGATGTAGCAACACCTGTCGAGGCCACCGCCGGCGTGGCGTCTTTCGAAGGGCAGAACGCCTCAAAGGGCAGGACCTCCTGAAGATCTGTCCCCTGGCCCAGAGAAAGGAACGTGGCGTTGGGCCGGTTCAATCCGGCTGGCTGAAGGATGCGGTCTGCCCTCCGAAGAGACGTCACGCCGTCCCCGTGGCCTCCGAGGCGGTGTCGTTGATCGTCTGTGACGTCTCTACTCTGAAGGGAGTGACGAGCCCTATCGCTTGGTTCATGTCTCAATCACTCCACGCGGCGGCTGACTGAGCACCTCGAAGAGGTGCAGGCATGTAGCCTGGGGCGCGAGCCCCAGGTCCAGGCGCCCATCTTCCCCTCAAAGCCCCGGCAGGGGCGACGGCAACCATCTCTCGGCGGATGCGGGCGATTCCGGTCAGGTACTGCATGCTTTCAAGCGCGCTTTCGACCAACCTTACAACGGTGAAGATCCCAAGCACGAAATCGCCGGCAGCGAGATGGCGGCGAACGGGACTAGCAGGTCGGTGGAGCCTGCGACAAATCCCATCGCGACCAGCGAGCTCGAAAGCGCCATAACGTAGAGCGTGCTGCGAGCGGAAGCTTCCGAGTAGGTGGAATTGTTCGCTGTTTGCAGCACGAAGTGCTCTGTAGTGAGAGCCGAGAGCAAAGCGGTCCGCTCCGATTGGTCATCCATCTCCGCGTCCCCTAGTTTGCGGGTGATTGAGATGCTTGGTCATTCTCTGGCGCGCTCTACGGCGTATGAGTTCAGCGGACAACACCCGGGCGTTTTGCCCGGGTGTTGTCCGCTGCAAAGAGGGTTGTGCGATACGTCTTCGCCCCTTGACAGGTACTCAGTTCTAGGCTGGGAGCCGTGAGAGATGCTCTTCCAACGACAGGACAGAGTCTCCGGCGTCTGCCTCGGTGGCGGCTGCTACGATGTCCTGGTCGCCCGTCACGATTTGGATGGGCAGGGCATTGAGGTGACACCCTACAGCGAAAGAGATTTGAATATCCCACAGCCAGTTGGACCGGTTCCTCTTGGTTAAGTCGCAACCGGTGGATACGATGCGTACCAGTATGGCCCGATAGAGGCGCAGCGGAGTGCTGAAGTGATCCACCACGAACGCAACCTTGCGGTCGAACTCTGGATCGGGAAGCACTGTCTTGTGAGCCTGCACCATTGCTTTGAGGACTAGACCGCCGGCAATCTGCGTCAGTGCGTCGGCGCTGCGCAAGTGAGCAAGCATCGTTGCTCTGAATGGCGCATCGGCGCGGAGCGGAGCCCAGTCTGTGGCGTCAGGCTTAAGGCTGCGGACCACAAAGTTGTGAACGTCGTCGACAAAGTCGCGCTCAGACTGGGTGACGAAGGCTTCTATCTCAACGAGATAGGGTCGGGCGCGTAAGATGTGATCGTCGGTGGGATGGACATGAAAGGACTGCGCAATAAGGGCGACGTTGTTGGTGACATGGTCGTGATCTGGGAGGGCAGTGTTGTAGAGAACTCGCGCGAGATGTGATTCGAAATCGCCGAGTAGCGCGAGCTGTCCAGTGCCTGCACCGACTTGGCAATGTAGCTGTTGCGCTCGCAGCGCGAGGAGGCAGTCGGTAAAGGCAGGATCAGCCGGGTCAGCGAGGTGGGCGAGGAGCTCCAGCATGACGTAGGGACTGGCGGCGCCGCGAAATCCAGCGCGCTCTTCGCGTAGCCTGAGGTCGCCGATGGTGGCCTGTACCACTTGGGCGCCGAGTCCGTGTACCAGCTGGCGGTAGGCGTTCGTGTCGAAGACTACGGTGGTGGGCATGGGTTCAAAGGAAGAGATGTGTTGAGTGTCGCCCACCGGCGGCGTCAGCCGACCGGTGGAGCGCTTGTTATGCGCTTCCATTCGGAAGCGGTGAATCATTCTTCCCTGCTGATTCTTCGCTACTTGGTGGCAATGCTCCTCGAACGAGTTCTCCTAACAGCCCTACATCTTCTGGCTTGACCAACAGCAGTATCGGACGCCCATCGCTGTCATGGGTGAGTTCCGCAAAGAATCCATGTACTCGGTACTTTGTTAGAATTATTTCAATGCGCTCAACAGAAGTGCTTGCATCTTCATGCGATAATGCACGATCGAAATCCGAAAGCTGCTGACTCAAACTCTCTTGCGAATCAGCCCCAGCATGGGATCTCTCGATGCGCCTAGATATAGATTCTGGTAGCCGCGTGAGGCCGCGAACAAGGCGCGTAGCGCCTTCTAGGACCTCACTAATAAGGCGGGTCGGCGCCGCAGCAATTCTCATTAGATGGCGATTGACCTGACCTACGACCTCTCTCCACGATACAGGTGGGTCTTCGCCCAAGTCTCCTGGACGCCCTCTCAGTTTAACTCGATAAGGGTCTATCACTATTGTAGACTGCTCAGTATCTTTTTCAGCTTCAGAGGCAGTCACACTAACACCCCCCTATTCGAGGTAACGCCAACTCTAGTAGTTCCAGATCTTATTATTCCAAGACCACCACTTGCACGGACAAGGTCACCTAATGCTAGTACGAGAGAAACGTAGTCTTGTTCACTAACAATCTCAGGGTCCCATGCAATTGTAATATCGCCGCCCTTTAAATCGAAAGTAGAAGCCCCCCTGCTAGCCAGCATAGCGGCTCGCAGATTCTCTGCGCTCATGCCATATTCTCTCAATATTCCAGGCACGAGAGAATTGCTTGTCTTGGCCAGCGCTATCAGAAGATGCTCGCCTGTTACCGCCTGATCCATCATGCTTGCCGCCTCATAGGCAGCTGCGCGCAGAACTAGCTTAAATTTATCTGAGAGCGAAGGATTTGATGTCTTCTTCTCTTCCTTCACTTGAGGCTGAATAGCAGAGATCGTGCGCCCCCTGATCTCTTCTATAGCCCCAAACTGACTTAAAACAACCTTGACAGGCTCATCCACACGAAGAAGGCCTAACAAAATGTGTTCAGGCAGTACAGAATCGCTGCCCAGCCGGCTGGCCTCCGTCTTTGCAGCAAGCATGGCTTTCTTGGCCTTTGCGTCCCATTCCATATTGGCTCTCCAATATCTAGCAATGCTGGACTACTTCGATCGCATAACATATAGGTCTCACCGGCGAATCGGCACCTTATCCGTGGAAGCTTATCCGACCAGATCACTCCAAGGCTTCATATCCCACCGAAATCCTGTAACTCCATCTGCAACAACCATTTGAGCACATCATACGCCTCTCGGTGGAACCCGTCAACCTACGGAACCGCACCGCGAAAGCAGCCATCCGGCGACAAGTGCCGAGGTGGCTTAGAGCCTCTACCAAACCGGCCCAACGGGTCGGGAGAGCCCAGCCCAGGGCTGAGGCCGAAGGCCGATGCCCTGGGTCAGAGTCCCCCCTCAAACCATGCGGCCTGAAAGGCCGCGAGAGCTCTCAATCCCATACGTATCGTTCGTCATACTCGATCTCGTAGGCTTTGAGGAACGCACGGAACTCCTCTTGAAACGACTTGACTCGATGATGCTCGCGCTGCTTGCGGATGTAGGCTCGAACCCCTTCGACTTGCGATCGGCTCACCGAGAATGCCCCGAATCCCGCCTGCCAAAAAAAGTTTGCGAACTGAGGGCCACGACTGCGAAGCCAATCGTTGGAGCTTTTCTTGAGGTGGCCCACAACGTCGCTCAGCGCTTCGGTCCTTGCGAGAAGAAATAAGGCGTGCAGGTGGTCGGGCTCGGTGTTGATCTCGATCGGGGAACAGCCGAGGCCTTTGAGCGTGCCTCCCATATAGGCGTGGAGGTCGGAGCGAATCTCATCGGGCAGGGTTCGCTCGCGCTGTTTCGTCGAAAAAATGAGGTGGACGTAGATTTTGGAGAGGGACTGAGCCATGGCGCCGGTGACTCAAACATCTGTCCGCCGGTCTGTCAAGGGGGGCTCTCGCGGCCCTTCAGGCCGCAGGGGTTTGAGGAGATCTCACCTGACCCAGGGCATCGGCCTTCGGCCTCAGCCCTGGGCTGGGCTCTCCCGACCCGTTGGGCCGGTTCTGTTAAAAAATTCTTACATGGCTTTCTATGTCTTGAAACGCGCTTCCCCATCGCTCGGGGCGCGACGGCGCGTTACACGGCGGCATGATCGCCGGCATTCACCGTGCCAGATGCTGCGAGTGGACGCAGCTCCTAGATTCTGACAATGATGTAATGCACCGCCTTCGCACCGGGGACGGACTCCGTGCATCTGTAGCCGAGCGCCGGCAGGTCGAGGCCCGCCAGCAGATGCTCCCCGGAGCCGAGCAGGACCGGCGCCACAGCCAAGTGCATTTCGTCAACGAGGCCGGCCTGCAGGTACTGGCGAATGGTGGCGGCACCGCCACCCAGGCGAACGTCGAGCGGACCGGCCGCGGCCCGCGCACGCTCCAGCGCCGCCTCGATACCCTCGGTGACGAAGTGGAAGACGGTCCCGCCTTCCATTTCCAGCGGCGGCCGACTGTGGTGCGTGAGAACGAACACGGGCACGTGATAGGGTGGATTCGCACCCCACCAGCCGGACCAGGACTCGTCAGGCCATGGACCCCGTATCGGGCCAAACATGTTGCGACCGAGGATCCACGCTCCCATGCCTGCCATGCCACGAGCCGCAAAGTCCTCGTCGATGCCCATCTCTCCACCCTCGCGGCCTTGCATGCGCTTGAAGGTGCGGGAGTGGACCAGCCAGTCATGCAAGTCTTCGCCCCCGACACCGAGCGGAGTCTCCAGCGACTGATGTGGGCCTGCGCCGTATCCGTCGAGGGAGATCGTGAAGCTGTTAACAAGCAGTCGTGCCATTGTGCCGTCCAGGGCCAGGCAGGGCTACACCAAGGTCCGTGTCCCAGAGGTCGTCGTCCCCGATCCCGATCCGCACTGGCACTGGGTCTCGCAGGTATAGGTACAGCCGAACGTGCACTCGCAGGTATCGCACCACGAATAGGGGCCGCCGGAAAGAGCCTCCCCCACAGCGTAGGGCAGCAGATCCTGACCGAGGTTTCGCAAGGTCTCCCGGTGCAGGGAAAGCTTGTTGAGCGCATTCTTCTTCATCTTCAGTTCTCCTTATTCGGGGATCAGTATCCAAGGCTTCATGTCCACCGAAATCCGGTAACTCCACCCACAACAACTATTTGAGCACATCATAGGCCTCGCGGTGGAACCCGTCAATCCACGGAACCGCTTATACACATCTCTTCTCGACGGCGTGTCCGCCGTCGAGAGATGTGTAGAAGAGGGTGGTCAACCTCGGGATAACGCGGGCACACACAGACCGATGTAAAAATCACTCCAGCGTCCCGGGAAATCGTCACGCCGCCTGCGGACGGCGGTCTGTCTCCGCGGACGACGAGTCGCCGTCCGTGGAAAGCGCCGCGTCTCCCCGGATGCTGGCCCGCCGTCTCCTTACGGCGCGCCACCTTCCCGGGAAGTCAACTTGCCGTCTCCCGACATCGCGCCGTCTCTCAGGACGCCGGCCCGTCGTCTCTGGAAATCGCCCCGCCGTCTCCTAAAGCCGGCCCGAGGTCCCCGGAGACAGCCCGACTTCCGCGGACGGCGTGCCGTCTCTACAAACACCGGTCCGCCGCTTCCGGAGACCGCCGCGCCGTCCGTAGATGTCGCCCTGTTTCTCCAGAGGTCAGCCCACCGTCTCCGGACGGTGCCGCGCCGTCCGTAGACGTCGCTCTGTCTCCCCGGACGCCCTGCCGTCGTCTCCGGAGATCGCCGCACCGCCCGCGGAAGTCGCTTCAACTTCTCCGGACGCCGAGCTGCCGTCCCGGGAGACGGGCCAGAATCCGCGGAAGTTGCCGCGCTGTCCGCGGAGACAAGACGCCGTCCGCGGACGCTGCGACGATCTCTCTGGAAGTCAGGGACAAAAAAAGAGGGGAACGCGTTGGGCGCGCTCCCCTCGAAGAGATGGGATTGGATGGTGTGTTGCGGACTAGCTGGTGGGGTTACTGGGCTGCTGCGAGGGCGGGGGCGGCTCCGGCTCTTCCGGCTTCGCCTTCCGGGCCTTGCCGCGGAACGGCTGCATGCCGTACTCCGCCAGTTTCTCCGAGCGGATGCCGTAGTGCTCCTTGAGCATCACCCGCAGAGCGTTGGCCAGCCGCAAACCCTCGGTGAGGAGGGTCTTGAGCTGACGGCTCGACTCCTGCTTGCCCGCCGTGAAGGCCGCCTGCTGCTTGGCGACCTCCTGGGCCTGGACGAGCAGCCTCTCCAGTTTGGTGCGAGCTCCCTCCAGATGAGTCAGCTCGCCGCTGTTGGCCGACAGCGCCGTCGATAGCCGCTGCAGGTCCCCCAGCATTCCCGCGTACGTCGTTTCCTTCGCCATGGTCTTTCTACCTTTTCCGAGCCTCTTTGGGCTCTTTAAATCCGGCGCCGAATTGACGCCGGAAATCCCGCGCTTCCGGCCCTCCGGAGACCTCCTGGAATCCCATCCAGGAACCGCGGCCGCCGAGGGGTGCTGCTGGAACGCTGAGTGATTGCCTTGCTGAATGAGTGCGTCCTATGCACATTATGATGCACGGGCTTCCAAGGCTTGTCAAGGGGGTAAAATCGCCACGCTTTCCTCACCGATCCCTTGACGGGGGCTCTACTCCATGGTCTCCTATGCACATCCTAGGGAGGCGTCTTCAGGCGCTGCTGGAGTCCTCACGGACCGCCGGAACATCGGCAGCCAGACAGAGCTCCAGGAGGCTTCCGCGGGAGAGGGAAAGGGAGAGCGAGGCGGCGCAGTCGAGCGTCAGCGACTGGCGCCGGGAGTAGCAGGGCTCTTTGACAATTGAAGTGATTCCCACCTCCCCCGCTCGGGCTCCAGGGCGGCCCGGGCGGGGGTTTCCCTACCTGCCTTGAATGACCTACCCCCCTTGGACCTCGGGGAGCGGCTCAAGACCAACAGGTCAGTGGACTTCGGTGATGACGTTCCTCTTCATGTCGTCGACTCCCGCCGAGAGTCTGTCTTCGCGAGACACCCCTTCCGACAGGTCTTCCGGCAGCCGGCCGGTTTCCCGGCGAACCTGCACGGCGTGGTTCAGGTTGGCCCGCACCATCCTGAAGCAGCTCATGCCGGCGACGTTGTTGATGTCCAACTCGCGGCGAGCCAGATCGTCGAAATTCCGTTTCGGATTCCCTTCGTGGGGACTTCTTACATCGAGAGAATTCGCAATGGCATTCCCCGGGTCGCCCAGTTGGTTGATGCCGGTCAGGAAGAGCGACAGCTCCGCCGGGAGCGTCGGGCTCGCGAACTGTGGCCCCGGAGGGTTCCAGTTGCCGTTGCTCCAGGTGGAAAGGATGATGGTGTTGGAGGGATTGACGTGGGTGAAGGGGGTAAAAGTGTCCCGCCGATGGCATCCGTTGCAACTCGCTCGGGAGACGCGGTGGCGTGCCCAGTTCTCATCCAAGCTCGTGATGTGATTGACGTTCAGGTTGTTCTGATCTCCCCAGTGGAAGGTGATGAAATTGGGATTCGGCTCGATGACCTGCGATTTTCCCCCGCGGAAGGTTTGGCTTTGGAAAGACACCGGCACCTGCGGAATCGTCGCTTCGTGGTTGTTCGCGGACACCAGCGCTGGTTTTACAATGGTTTGGATCCAGTCAGCGAGCAACCCTGTTCCATTGGCATTCTCGTTGAAATCGTCCGGTATGCTCTGATCGTTCCGGATGGTGTCCTGGACTGTGCTTGGAGTCAACTGGCATGTAGGGAAGGTGTTGCAATTCAGCCGGAACTCCCTGAGCTCCCAGGGCGCGGCGAGCGCCACCTCGTTGGTGCGGAGTTGTCTCAGGGCGCTTCTGTTACCCCCGTTGGGGTTCGCGTTGGCGACGACGATCTGATCCGTCAGGGCCTGCAACTGGCTTCTATATGTAGCTGACGTATGGTCCAGGTTCTCCAGATCGACCCATTGCTGCGCCCAGGCTCTCACATCCTCGCAGCCGGTCTTGGGGACCAGATACTCGAAGATGACGGTAAAAGGAAGGGCGTAGCAATTGGTGTTGTTGATCTGAGCCGCGCCGACGAAGGCCGTTGTCGGGTCGAAGCCGGTCCTGGCCTTGGCCACGAAGCCGAAGACGAAACGGAGCTCCCCGGCGTCGTTGAACCCGCCACCGCCGTAACCGCCTCCGCCGCCCCGCAGGTCCACTCGCGGAACGATCGCGAGCAACCGCAGCGGCGACTTGGTCAGGTCGAGCTTGCCGTTGATTTTCGGCCACTCGTCGATGATGTCCTGCATGGGGCTGCGCGCCGGAAGCGGATCCCCGTTGATGTTGTCCGCGGTGGTCCACCGCTCGAGCCAGGTCTGCACGAAGTCCGAAGGATTGAAGAAGGTGAACGGCTGGTTCGCCATCTGGGTCATCAGATGGTTGAAGGTCCAGGCACCGCTCCCGTTGCCCGTGTTGTTACAGGGATTCCAGGTGCGGGTAGGATCGGCGATCGCATCCGTGTCGTTGATCATCAGGACACGATCCTGGAAGGTGTTGGTGCCCGGCACGACCGGGTTGGTGAAGGTGATCGGCGGAGGCGTGGCCCCCTCTGGCCGCAGGAAAGCGACTCTCGGAGGCAGCGCAACCGCGATGCCCCTGTCGAAGCTGGCGAAATCGAAACCCGCCGGCCGCACCACCCCGGTGGCAGCCCGGCCTTGGAAGAACGGGATCAGCCCATTGGGGTTCTTGGCCAGAACTTCGCTATCCGCGGCGGCGCGGTCCTGCAATGCCTTGACGTCGACGTCTCCAATCCCTGTGAAAAGGCCGTCTCCCTCTTTGACGTCCCCTCCCACCCCGTCATCCCGGAGGATTACCGTACTTTCCCCGGAGGTGAGGGTGAGGAAATCCGCGGTGCCTTCTTTCTTTTTGGCATCAAGCTGTTCCGGCGTGAGTTGCACGAGAACGAACGCGTTGCCCAGGCCGTCGACATCGTCCCGCTTCTGGATGAATACGTCTTCAGGCGGCGGGATCGGCGCGTCGAGCTCGGGCACTCCGGAGCTTGCGGCGAAGGCCTCTGTGCGGGAGATCGCGGCCCAAGCGCTAGTAGCGAGGGCGATGGTGGCAAGAATTGCACACGCGACACGCTTCCTGCGATTCCAACTCTTCCGACTCATAGTTTTCCCTTTCCTCCGTCCTTCGACGGGATACATCGAACCGTGGTCCACTACCAGGTAAGGGGAGCGAATCGGAAGCGCTTCCGGATTCCCGCATGTGCAAAACTAATGCCTGTCCGCGAAGCGGGACGCGGTGACCGGACTGCTCCAGGTCAGCTCGACTCAGAGAATCGACGCGTTCCGCCAGCGGCCCGCACTATCTAAGGGTAGGGCCGCCGGCTTCCTCTCCGGATGTCCGGCCGGGCCTCTCTCGAAAAGGAGACCTACATGAAGCGATTCGGCGTTCTGTGCATGCTGGTGCTCTCACTGCTCGCCTTCCAGGGGGCCACCCCCGAAGCCTCCGGTTCCTGGGGTTGCGGCAACCAGGCTCCCCAGTGCACCTTCGGAGGACCCAACTCCCAGTGCGACGGGATCTGTGGCGGTGCGGGCCTGGGGGTCTGCGTGAGGCCCGGCTGCTGCGAGTGCATCGCCTGAGAGCGCGGAGCCCGTCCTCTCCCGAGGACTGGCAGCACTCTTGAATCAAAAACCGTGGAGGCATTCGCATTTGCACACGTGTCTGCCTCCAATCGTCAACGTCCCAAGGAGTAACGACATGAAAAAGCCTCTTCGCGCTCTCGCTTTCCTCGCCGCCCTGACCCTGTCCGGTTTCGCCGCGCAGGCGATCCCGACGGGCTGGACCTACGAGGGGTGCTGGTCCCCCTACCCGAACTGTGCCGGCGGCAAGCACGTCTACCGCGACTCTGCCGGGGCCTTCTGGCAGTGCAATTCCTGTAGCCAGAGCCCCAGCACCGCTAGCTGCTACAAGTCGGGCAACCTCTACGCCATCGGCTACTGGTGCTCGTAGGCTCCTACGCGACCTCGCCCTGGTCCCCTCTCCTTCAGGAGGGGGATTTGGGGCGAGGCCCCCGCGGCAACCGGCACCTTCCTCCGCTCCGACCCGGAGCGGTTCGGGCGGTGGTTACCCTACCTTGTTCCAGCCATCTTCTACGACCTCATCGAATTCTGAAAGCCAGCCGCTCAAAGAGGAGGCCTGGAAGGGAGCTCATCTTCAAAATCACATGACGCGACTGCCATTGCCCCTATCTCCCAAAGAAGGGTTAACAGCCGAACAACTGCTTTTATATAATTTGGCCTGCCTACATTTTCCGACGGCTCTACATCCAAGTAGTATCGGGAGTAGATAAAGCCTTCTTCGAAAGGCTCAGATCGATCTGGACGGAAATCTTCATTTCGACGGACATCTAAGTTAAGCTCATCTCCAAAAAGACTGAAGTTTTCTCGCCGGAGATTCAATGCACTCAGCAAATGACTTTCCAGCAGTTCCTTGCTGAGGCTTGTGTCAACATATATCTTGCAATATAGGCTTTCCACGATGGTAGCTCCGTCTTATGGAACCGGAAGTTTAGCGCCGTTATCGAAGGGCCCTCCGCGGCGCACTACCGAGAGATCAACTTCCATCCCCAGCATCATTTCCAGATCCCTCCTGGCACCGCTGAGCCCTGCCTCTCCTGCTTGGATCTTACCAGTCTTAATGGCATGTAACATAGTCTTATGCTTAGATGAACCAGGATTGGGTTTCCCAAACCTCTGCTCAATCAACCTATCAAACGTGGCTTGATCTACTCGTATGGCGAAGTCGATATCCGAAGCAGCTTGTGCTGTGCCAGCCGCTCTGCTTCCATGAGTTATTATGTCGTCGCCCAACCCCGATTTACCGGCGACTGTCCTAAGCTTTTGTCCCACGGCTCGGAACTGCTGACGAGTCAATCCTTGTGGAATGGTTCTTGGGATGCTTGGCGGATCGAAGGGGCCACGATTGATGTTGACCTCCCTGGATACACCGACAGCGTCGTCCACGAAAGCGGCCCCGCGAAGAGCTTCAGCCGCCCCAGCCTCCACTCCCAAACGGGTAGCGCCTGATACCAACTCGACCTGTGACTGCTTATCACCACTGGCAGCCTTCAACCCCTTCACTACGATAGGCGTCGGGTCCGGGTAAAGCCGGCTGGGATCTTGGATGATAGCCATCCCGGTCGTTCTCATATTCTGACCGGCTTGCTTGAACTCGGCATTCGCCTCCTTCTGGGTTTTCTCAAATGGCAAGGTAATAGCAACGGTGTTCGTTGCCCAGTTAAAGGCCCACACTGCGTCCGCACCAGTATCCAGAAGACCCGCTCCCACTCCATGAGCTATGACACCATAGCCGGAGGAGCTCTGAGCGCCTTTGACTCGCGTTGCGACAGCAAGTGTCCGAAGCGTTCGCTCGGCCCGTTTCAGCATGTCTGTCAACCCGAGCGGATCGCTCCCGTTGACAGGATCGTTGATCGCAAACCCATAGGTATTCGGCCCGTCCACATACCCCAGGGGGTCCGTGCTGATGAACCGCCCCATCTCCGGGTCGTAGTACCGGTTCCGCACGTACATCAGCCCCGTCTCCGGATCGATCTGCAACCCCTGGAACCCGAAGAGGTTGCCGATCGTCGAGGTGGGCGTCTCGCGCGGGTCGGGGGCCACGAAGGCGACGGCGGTGCCGGTCGCGGTTGCGGAGAGGCTGCCGCTGAACGCCTGGGAGAGGGTGTTGCCGTTCAGGTCGGCCAGAGCGGCGCCGATCGCTACGGTATGGGCGCCGGGGGGCAGCGCGCTCGCGCTCTTCAGGGTGTAGCGGTCCTCCCCCACCGTCAGCGGAATGGCGGCGCCGTCCACCAGAATGGCGCTGGTGGTGGTCAGGGACGGTTCCTCGGAGAGCTCGATCTCCAGGATGCCGTCGCGGACGGCCACCCTTTGCAGCTCGATGGCGTCGCTGTCCTGCAGGACGGCGTCCGCGGCGGGCCAGGCGAAGGTCAGCTCGTAATCCTGCGCAGGCTGGTTCAGGAACGAGTCCTGGAGCGCGGCGGCGGGGATCTTGAGACGGACCTGCGTCTCGGCGACGGGCGGCGCGCCGGCGAGCGAGATCACCAGCCGGCGGCGGGCCTGGCGGCCAGTCACCACGGGCTGGACGACTTCCTCGATCCCGACCGGCTGCTGGGAGGCGACGTTCGTCAGCGCCGGAGCGTTTCCGGCCAGCGCCTCGCTGGCAACCTCCTCGGACAGCTCGACCCAGAGCTCGCTGCCCTTCACCCTCACCTGCTCCACGGCCGGCGGGGTGAGGTCCACGAAGACCTTCCGCCGGCCGTAGGGCGTGTACTCGTAGCGCTCGATGGGCTTGCCGTTGGCGCCCGTCATCACTACGAGGTTGCCGGTCTCGTCGTAGAGCGGCGCGTAGGTCTGCTCGGCGTCGCCGTCTCCGTCCACATCCACCTGGAGCTGCACGATCTCGTCGATCCCGAGACCGTAGATGCGGCGCTGGTCGAGGTCGCCGTCGCGGTACTCCTCCACCGGCTGCCAGCCGCGCCAGACCGTCTCGCGGCTCTCGGCGTCGAGGGTCTTTTCCACGCGACGGTTGAAGGCGTCGTACCGGTAGGCCGCCACCTCGACGTTGTCGCGGGTCACGCGGGTAAGGCGGTTGCGGAAGTCGTACTCGAAGCGCAGGTCGCCCTTGCGCTTGAGGTTGCCGTTGGCGTCCCACTCCAGGGGCACGGAGCCGATGGAGCCGGGACGGTTGCGCTGCGAGCCGTCCAAGGGCAGGTCCACGGTGGTGGCGGCGCCGTTCTCCTTCTCGGTCCTCGCGAGGAGGTTCTGGGCCTGGTCGTAGGCGTAGGAGGAGGCGTCCGGCAGGCTCGCGAAGGCCGAGGACGGGGCCACGGTGTTGTTGGCCACCGCCAATGGAGCGGGCGACTTGCCCGCCTGGAGCAGGCGCCCGGCGCCGTCGTAGGCGAAGATCTGGCCCCGGCCGTTGAGGTCGCCGCGGGCCTGCGCGGCCTTGAGGGAGCGCGGCGTCCAGGACAGGCTCTCCTGGAAGACCTTGCGGCCGGTCGCGGTGACGAAGGTCTCGTCCAGCAGGCGGCGGGCCGCGTCGTACCGGCGGGTGCCCGCGAGGCCGTTGGCCAGGGTCTTGCCCAGGACGAGGCCGGCCCCGCGATACGTATAGGCGGCGATCTCGTCGCCGGGGGCGGCGCCGTTCATCCGCGCGATGGAGGTCGGGCGGTTCAGGGCGTCGAAGGACTGCCGGACGGCGAAGCCCGACGGGAGCTCGTACCGCGTCGGGCTGCCCACGTCGTCGTGCTGGAAGGTCAGCTCGCGGCCGGCGTTGCGCTCGCGCACCAGGCGTGTCAGGGAGTCGAAAGTCAGCTCGGTGACGACATTCCCGGACTGTGCCCGCGTGGCGCGGTTGAGGCCGTCGTAGGCGAAGCTCTCGGCGGTCGGTCCGATGATCCCGGAGGCCGGGGCCACGGTGCGGCCGGTGAGCCGGTTGGCCGGATCGAAGGCCTGGGTGACGACCGTGCCGTTGGGATCGGTGACCTGCACCGGGTTGCCGTTGCGGTCGTAGGCGTAGTGCTCGCCGGGCCGGGGCGTCAGCGGCGACGGATACAGCATCGAGGTCTGCCGGTTCAGCGCGTCGTAGGTGTAGTGGGTCTCCTGACCCAGGGCGTCCTTGTAGGAGACGAGCCTGGAGCTGCGGTCATAGCCGTAATCGACGGCTATCCCCTCGGGCTGGACCAGCCGGGTGAGGCGGTCGAGGCCGTCGTAGCTCCGCTCGGTGACCTTCTTCTCGGCGTCGATCGCGAAACGCAGGTTGTTGCGGGCGTCGTAGACGAACGTCTGCTCGTTGTCGAGGCCGTCCTTGACGGAGATCCGCCGGCCGAGGGCGTCATAGGCGAAACGGGTGGTCACGGTGACGGAGCCGCCGTCCGGGAGCTTCTCGATGGAGCGGGTGACGCGCGGGTTGCCGGCGGCGTCGAGGTCGGATTCGACGCGGTTCCCCGCGGCGTCGACAGAAGCGACCTGCCGCTCGGCCTTGTCGTACTCCATGCGGGTGATCCGGCCCAGCGGGTCGGTCACGCGCAGGAGGTTGGAGGCCGGGTCGTAGGCCATCGTGGTGACGAGGTCGCGGGTCCCCTCGGGGAGGCCGTTCTCGGAGGAGCTGTAGGTCCAGAGCTTCTCGGTGAGGCTCCGCACGCGGTTGAGGGCGTCGTACTGGGCCGCGCGCCGGGCCAGGAGGCAAGGCGGGTCTTCGGGCTGCTCGCCGGCCTGGAAGGCGCTGGTCTCGACCGGGTTGCCGGCGTCGTCGTAGCGGACGGTGGACCGGTTGCCGAGCGGGTCGCGGGTCTCCTTGACCCGGCCGAAGCCGTCGTAGGCGGTGCTCCAGCCGTTCTGGCGGCCGTCGGAGAAGGCGATCTGCCGGCCTTCGGCGTCGTAGCCGTAGCCGACGGTGACGGCCTCGGGCGTGTTGTAGCCCTGGACGGCGGCCTGCAGGAGGTTGCGGTCGTCGTAGACGAGCTCCGTGGTCTGGCCCTCGGGCTCGATCCTGCGGATCAGGTTCAGGTTCTCGTCGTAGAAGTTGTATTCCTTGATCCACTGGGAGCCGGGATCGCCCGGCTTGACCTGGAAGGCGCTGGCCACGAGCTCGTCGCGGACGCCATAGACGTATTGGACGCGGGTGAAGGCGGAGCCGTCGTCGCCGTAGGGCAGGCGCACCTCGGACAGGTTGCCGTTGGCGTCGTAGAAGTAGGTGGTGACGTAGCCGAGGGCCGGGGCGCCGTCCGCGGCCGAGGTGACGGCGCGGCGCGACTCGACGATCCAGTCGAGGTCGTTGTACGAGCGGGTGTGGCTGACGCCCCGCGGATCGATCATGCGGATGACGTTGCCGCGGGAGTCGGTGTCGAAGGTCGTGGTGAGACTGAGGCCGTTCGGGTTGACGATGACCCGTTCAAGGTAGCCGGTGCTCGGCTCGGACGCGGAGTACTGGTACCAGATGACGTTGCCGTTCGAGTTGATGACCTGGGCCGGCTGCCCGAACTCGTTGTAGGCGGTCTCGGTGACGGACTCGTCCGGCGTGCCCGCGCCGGCGACGACCCGCTCGGGCAGTCCGACCTGGTTGCGGGAGATCTGGGTGGCGACGCCCCGCGAGTCCACCACCTGGACCGGCTGGTTGGTGTGGCTCTCGTAATCGATGCAGGTCACCAGCGTGTCGGCGGAGCCGTTGGCGCCGTTGACGCCGGCGGTCACCTCCACGCGCGTGAGGTTGCCCTTGGAGCGCCTCTTGCCGGTGGATTCGCCGTCGCAGGACTGGTCGTAGGTGTAGAGGGTGACGCGGCCCAGGGGCTCGGTCCGCGAGGTGACGAGCCCCTCTTCGTTGTAGGTGTACTGGATCTCGGCGTTGGTCGGGTCCTTGATCTGGGTGACCTGCCCCTTGTCGTTGTGGGTATAGGCGAAGTTCTTGCCGCGGGCGTCGGTGACCGTGGTCCGCTTCGTGGCGGAGTCGTACTGCACGCCGACCGAGCCGCCGCCCCAGACCATGGACTGGACGCGTTGCGGGGCCTTGCCGGCGCCCGGATCGGCGTAGCTGACCTGCAGCCAGCTCTGGTCCTTGGCGTCCTTGACCGTGGCGACGTTGTCCCGGGCGCCCAGCGCCTTGGCCAGGGCGCCGGTGCCCTGCTCGTAGACGTATTCGGTTGCCAGCCGTTCGAGCTGGGTGACCAGGACGTCGTCGGGCGCCAGCACGGTCTCGACGGGCGGCGTGAGGGCCTTCACGAGCCGGCCGGCGGAGTCGTACTCGTAGGAGAACTCGCGGCCGTCGAAGTCGGTGATCTTCTTGATCCTCTCCTTGTCGTCGTACTCGAAGCGGATGTCCCGATCGAGGGTGTCACGCACCCGGACGAGCTGCCGTCCCGTGCCGTAGGAGAAGGTCATCTCGTTGCCGGTGTCCTGCGAGTCCTTGACGGCGTCCGCGACGGAGGTGAGGCGCCCGTAGAGGTCGAACCTGGTCGTCGTGTGACGGGCGTCGATCATCACCCAGCCGCTGGTGACCTTCTCCAGCGTGACGAAGACGCCCTTGGGCGCTTCGAGCTCGCCGGTCTCCTCGTTCTTCTTGAAGAGCTGCCGCCGGGCGTTGCCGTCGAAGTGCTCGACGTCGCCGTTCGGCAGCTCGCGCAGCCGCTGGTTGAAGTTGTGGTCCCAGCCCGGCCCGAAGGGTCCGTTGCCGATCGTCTGGTTGCGGTAGGTCCGCTGGAAGACGAAGTCCATGCCCCGGCCGCGGACGGCCAGATCCACGGCCGAGAGAGTCATCTCGGCGTTGTGGGTGAGCATCCCCGGCGCCGCGCCGTAGGAGGGGTTCTGCTCGGGCTCCTGCTTCGGCGTGGGGGAAAGCTCCCAGCGCACGCTGGTCAGCTTCACCTCGGCGGCGTCGAGCCGGTCCGGGCCATAGACGGGCTCCAACTGGTCCCGCAGGGCCGGCGGGAAGGAGATGCGGACGAAGTCGCCCGAGAGGAGCTGGATGGCGTCTTCAGAAACCTTTTCATCCGACTGCTTGCAGCGGGTGCAGTTGTCGTCCTCCTCCGGGGTCCGTTGATATTTACCGGCGGCCCGCGGGTCGGCGAGGACGGCGATCTCGCCGGAGGCGAAAAGCTCGTATCCGGACTCCCAGGGATGAGTGGCGAGGCGGCGCAGCACGACGCCGTCCTCCCCCTTCCAGGCGGCCCGCGGCAGGTCCTGGATCAGGTCCGGATCTCCCAGCTCGGGCGTGGGCCGCCCGCCGACGTCCTCGGAAGCGACGTCCACGAGCACCTCGTCGCCCGCGAAGCCGGGCAGCGAGGCGAGGATGCGGAAGGAGCCGGACAGGTTTTTGGCCGCCGGGTCGCTGCTCTCCGGCGCGGTCGGCAGGCCGAAGGGGGCCAGGCGCAGGGCCTCCCGCTCGGTGCCGTCGGAATTCCGGGCCAGGACGCGCACCTGGGGGTGCCCCACCGCGACGCTCGTCAGGCCGCGCAGAAGGCCGCCCGCGTAGGCCAGCCCGAGCTCGGGGATGACGCGGACGGTAGAGTTGGTGTTGCCGGAGAGCGTGACGGTCTCCAGCACACGGTCGTCCACGCCGTCGCCGTCGTCGTCGATCAGCGCCAGAGTCGGACGGCGGTCGAGATCGACGACGTAGAAGCCGTTGGAGAGGCCGGAGACGAAGAGCCGGCGCCCTTCGCGGTCGATCCCCAGGCGGGACCCGACGCCAGGCAGCTTGATGCGGCCCACGAGATCGGGGTTCTCGCGGTCCGTGATGTCGTAGACCAGCACGCCCGCCTTCTGGTGGCTGACCAGGATGTAGTCGCGCTTCTCGCTCTCCCGCAGCCGGCCGTCGCCGTCGAGATCGAAAGCGTACTTCTGGAGCACGCTCATGCCGGAGACCGAGCGGCTGCCGTCGATCTCCACGCACTCCTCGTTCAGGAAGGAGATGGAGCCGACCGACTCGGGATTGCTGCGCAGGAAGAACAGCCCGTGAAGGTTGGCGAGGCCCACCAGGGTCAGCGGATTCAGGTTCTCGGGATCGAAGAGGGCCGCGAGCTCGGTGACGCCCGTGCTCAGGTCGGAGACGGTCGCGCCGCAGAGCCGCAGCGCGGGGTCCTGAAAGCCGCTGTACATGCCCAGGACGTCGCTCACAACGCGGCTCTCGGGCGCGTTGTAGAAGGCGTTCACGTCGACGGCCTGGACGCCGATCCCGCGGTTCAGCACATAGGCGACGCTGCCGGTGTTGCGGAGCAGCCGGAGCCGGTCCCCGGGCCGCACGCTCAAGGAGATCTCGAACTGCCCACCGGTGCCGGCGTCCACCCGGTGCCAGCGTCCCAGGGTGGTGTCCAGCAGGGTGACCGGCAGGCCGGCGGTGCCGACGCCCTTGACCTTGAGCGTGTACTCGGGCGCCGGCTCGCCGAACTCATCGACCGGGACCTCCGCCGGCTCCAGCGTCAGGCCCGCGGGCGGCGGGTCTCCGACCTTCCACTCCGCGGTGTCGTCTTTGGAGAAGACGGTCACGCGCTGCGGCGTGCCTTCGGGGAGTTGGGTGCCCGTCGCGGCGCCCAACTGGTCCGAGACGATGGTGCTCCCCTTGAACGTCATGCTGAGGGGATCGAAGATCCTGAGCAGTCCCTTGCCCTTGATGCCGCCGCCCGCGACGATCACGCGGCCGTGCGGATCGACGGTCACGGCGTTGACGACGTCGTCGAGCGGGAACTTGAAGGTCTCGCCGTTCGGCAGCGCGTTGCGCAGGTTGGCGGGATTGCTGGCGTCCAGCACGATCAGCCCGTCCACGTCCGCGGCCACGAAGAGGAGGCTGCCCAGCCGGGCGACGTCCCGGGCGGCGGCAAGCGGGAAGGTGTAGACGGGATCGCTGCCGAGGATCTCGAAGTCGACGTCGAGGAGCTTGCCCCAGTCGTTCCCGATGCCGTCCTGGAGCTCGGGCTCCAGCACGAGCTTGTAGGTCTTCTTGGCCCGCCAGCCCGCCTTGAGCTGGATCTTCACGCCGGCGTTGTTGCCGATCGGCTCCGTCTCGGGATCGATGGATTCGCCGTCGGGCCCCTGCACCTTGATGCCGGTGAATCCCTCGTCCAGGGCTTCGTTGAAGTAGACCTCGAGCGGCTGGTCCGCCGGGATGCGAGCCCCGATCGCCAGGACAAACCGCCACACGTCCGGACGGGGCGAATGCGCGAGGGTGAACGAGCCGGTCCCCGTCGTGCCGGTGGACTTGCTGGTGTCATCGTCCAGGCCGATCAGCCGGACCTCGACCGAATCGCCCGCCGACCCGGGATCGCCCTTGACGGTGAAGCTGTCCTCGGAGAACTCGACGTAGAGACCACGGTCGAGGTCCACCCGGCCCGACTTCGTGACGTCGATCCGGAAGAAACGGACCGGCGAGCCGCCGACCGGGAAGGGCGGGGTCTTGTCGCCATAGACGTCGGGCGGCAGCACGACCGGGGTTCCCGGGACCGGCGGATCGAAGGTGTCCTCGAACAGACGGAAGCCGGTGGAGAGATCGCGCACGACGACCTTGAAGGGCTGATCGAGGCGGGTCGGGATCAGGACGCTGTCGCGCTCCAGGAGCTGCGCGATCTTGGCGTTCATCGAGGTGACGATCCCTTCGAGCCCCAGGTTCCAGATCCCCACCACACTGTTCATCTCGATGACCGGAAAGACGGCGAAGCCGAGGGGGATCTGCGGCGCCTCGATCTGGTACTGGCCGGGGAAGGCGAGGCCAGGCACGTACTCCTTGTACTGGGGCACGATCGAGGCGGCGGTGACGACCTGCGGGCCGGCTTTCTTGGCGAGGGCGAGCGGGGCCGCGGCGGCCGCGGGCTCCTCCACCGTGGTCAGCCGTCCGGACGCGTCCAGCCGCATCAGGTCGTGCATCATCCAGTAGCGGTCGCCCAGTGCCTCGACGGCGCGGTTGAGCAGATAGAAACCGCCCACCGGCGTGGGCGAGCCCGGCGGCAGCGGCAGGCTGACCTGCAGCGGCCTGCTCGCCTCGGCACCGCCGAAATCGAGGGTGAACGCCGCCACCGGCGCGAAGGCGTCGCGGGCCAGCGCCGGCGACATCGTCACCGCCTGCGGGGCCGCGCGCACGATCGTCGGCCCTGTGAAGGCCCCCGCCGGGACGTCGATCGTCAACCCCTCCCCGGTCGTGAACGTGGACGCCTTGTCATCCACGTACGCGCCCTTGAGGTCCGCCGTGCGGAACGGGGTCAGCCTCGCCACGATCTCGTTGCTGTTCGGGATCAGGACGTGGAGGATCAGGGTGTGGGAGAGCGCGGCTTCGATGTCGAGGTCGAAGCCGCCGTCCTGGCCCGCGGCGACCGACGGGGTGTCCACCAGGGCGGTGCGGTTCTCGACGAAGACCAGCGCTCCCGCCGGCACGGCGCCTGGGCGGCCGAGGACGCGGGCCTCGCCGTTGGCGTCCGGCGCCACCAGGAAGACCCGCGTGAAGTCGATGTCGTCCGTGAGCAGCACGCGCAGAGTGGTGAACTGCACGGCCACCGGCGCTTCCAGGGAGATCCCCTGGAGATCCTTCACGCCCGAGGTGATCCGCAGCTCGTGCGCCGTCTCCGGCAGCAGGGTGGCGCGCGGCTTGACGCGGACGAGCACCCCCTGGATCTCCAGGTCCACCGTCACCGGCTGCCCCTCGCTCAGGAGCTGGATCGCCCCCTCCACCGAGGCCGGATCGACCGGCTCGCTGAAGCGGACCGTGGGTTCGATGCCCTGCGGCACGTCCACCGCTTCGTCCGCCGGCGTGGTCTGGACGACCCGCGGGCCCACGGGCTGGAGGGCGAGGTCGAGATCGACGCGCGCGTCGGCGGCGGCGATCTCGGCGGCTCCCGTGCCGAGGTTTCCCGTCAGGCGGTTCTCCGCCGTGGCGACCACCACGGCGGCCACGGGCACGGGCAGCACGTAGGAGCCGCCGGCGTTGGAGATCTGCACCCAGCCGGCGCTCGGGCTGCGGACAATGGCGCCGGAGAGGGCCGCGCCGCCCACGTCGGAGACCGTGCCGCGCAGATAGCCGAAGTCGGCGGTCAGCTTCACGAAGGCGTAGAGACCCTCGTCGCGCACGCCGGGCCAGGCGAGGTCCAGGGGATCGATGGCCGCCGTGGTCCAGCCGCCGGCGGTGGCCTGGAGGGCCGCGACGGCGCGGAAGGCCTTGCCGGACTCCAGCTCGATCACGTGCAGCAGCAGCCCCTTCTCCCCCGCCGCCGGAGCCGGGCTCAGCGCCAGGGAGAGGGCCGCCGGGACCAGCAGGCGGCCGCCGCCGAGGTCCACGTCCACCACGCCGGCCAGCTCGACGCCGGCCGGCAGCGCCAGCCCGAGGTCCGCCGCGGCCTTGCGGGTGAGGACGATGGCGGTGGGATCGGTCACCGCGCCCGCCGGCAGGTCGATGCGGTCCCCCTGGTCGCCGGTGACGGTGCCGCCCTCGGGGCCCACGACGTTGCCGGCCACGGCCTCGCCGCCGTAGGTGCGCAGGGTGACGTCCTCGGCGCCCAGCTTCAGCGGCAGCTCCTGCGCCGCTTCCGAGGGGCTGAGCCGGAAGCGGGAGCGCGGCGTGCCGTCGGGCGCGTGATAGAGGATCAGGTCCGCCTGATAGGGCGTCTGCCGCCGCACCGAGTCGTCGAGAAGGGTCAGCTCCTCTTCGATCGACAGCGTCAGCGGCAGGCCGCTGGCGGCGTCCTCCGAAAGGGTGTAGACCGCGGTCGCGAGGCTGCTCTGGGACGGCAGCACCACCTCGGGATTGAAGGTCAGCGTGGCGCCCGTGGGCTCGTCCCCCGCCGGACGGGCCGAGGCGGAGAGCACGGCTCCGGTCACCGGCGACGGCGGCGCGAGGGCGCCCGTGTCCGCCTGGACCGCCGCCCAGGCGCCATCGGTCGTGCCGGCGGGAAGAGCGATCTCCACCCGCCCGCCCGTCACCTGATCCGCGCCCGCGACCCGCCACTGCAAGGAAGAGAGGTCGAGATGGACCAGGGTCAGGCTGGAGCCGTTCGGGGCGTCCACCGGCAGGCTGAGGGTGGACTCCGCCGGCAGGGCGGCGCCGTCCAGATCCAGCCAGGCCGCGCCGCGCGGCGACCAGCCGTACGGCAGCGGGAACGGCAGCCCCTGCTCGTCCAGCGGCGTGACCGCCACGGAGGTCGTCCCGCCGAGGGCCCCCACGGCGGCCTTGGCGGCGGGGGTCAGCCGGGGATCGAAGACGTCCGTGCCCTGGCCCGCGCCGGTGGTGACGACGCGGAACGAGGGCGTGTAGCCAGGCCTGACGATGGTCAGGTCGTGCGTGCCCGCCGGCACCGGCAGGCGGAAGCGGCCGTCCGCGCCCGTGACCTGCTCAGGGCGCGGCTCCGGCAGCGGCGTGCCGTTGGTGGCCCAGACCAGGACCCGGGCGCCCGCCAGCGGCCGGCCGGAGGCGTTGTCGATCACCGTGCCGAGCAGGAAGCCGCTGCCCCCCTGGGCGCCGAAGACCTGGGACCAGGGGAACGCCATGGGATTGCCCGCCGTGTCGAGCACGGCCGTCGAGACCTCCAGGCGCAGGGCGCCCGCGGGCGGCGCGCCGTCGGGATCGAAGGTCGCGGTCACGCCGTCGGCGGCGAGGCTGGCGGCCCCGGCCACGGGACCGGAGAGCCCGGTCAACGTCACCGCGCCGGAGAGGCTGTACGCCCGCACCTTCTCGCTGAAGACGATCCGGAAGAGGTCCCCCTGGCGTTCCGCCGAGACGACCCGCGGCGCGCCGCAATCCTGGATCACCTCGGCGACGGCGGCGGGCGAGACGTTGCCGCCGCTGTCCGTGGCCGTGGCCCGCAGCCGGTTGAGGCCGCCGGGGTTGAGCTGCACGGCGACGGAGAACGCCCCGGTCTCCCCCGCCCGCGTCTCGGCCGCCGCCGCGCCGCCTTCGATCCGTACCACCGCGCCGGCCTCGGCCGTGCCTGCCAGCGTCAGGGACGGTGCGCAGACCGTGCCGGCCGGCGCGGGGCTGAACACCGGCGCGGCCGGCGCCGTGGTGTCCACCGTGAGGAAGGTCAGGGTCTGCGGCGGCGCCAGGTCGTTGCCGGCGAGGTCGGTGAGCGCCGCGGTCAGCACCAGGCGCACCTGGGCCGAGGACGGCAGCGGCACCGAGGGACGCACGATCAGGACGTCGCCGTAGCGCTGGGCCGTGGCGGCGATGGCCTGTCCCGCCCCGGTCTCCAGCCGCCAGTTCCCGGCCGCCGGGTCGGCGATCTCTTCCGAGAAGGTGAGACGGAAGACGGAGCCGACCGGCAAGGCCAGAGCCCCGGAGGCGGGGTCCGCGGACTCCAGCTTCGGCGCCACCGTGTCGCGGGTCACGATGCGGGTGTGGGTGCCCTGGTTGCCCAGGGAGTCCTTGACCCGCGCGGTCAGGGTGTTCTGCCCCTCCACCAGGGCGACGCCTTCGGCGGTGAAGGCGCCGCCGGCGACCGTGGCCGCCACGCCGTTGACGGTCACCGTGATCCCCGCCTCCTGCTCGACCGTGCCGCTCACGGTCACCGCCTGGGTCTTGAGGCGCGCGCCGTCCGCCGGCTGGACGATGCGCACCGCCGGGGCTTCGCTGTCCCGGGTGACCGTGACCGTGGCCTCGGCGGCGTTGCTCACCTTGTCGAAGGCTTTGACGGTGAAGCTGTTGACGCCCTCCTTGAGCCCCACGGAGAGAGACCAGGAGCCGTTCGCCAGTTGGGCGCGCACGCCGCCGATCTCCACCCGGTCCAGATGGGGATCGCCCGCCGTGCCGCGCAGGGTGATGCTGGCGCCGGGGACCACCGTGCCCGGCGCCGGGTCGGTGACGGCGAGGGACGGCGGCTGGGAGTCGCGGACCACCGTCCGGGCGGCCTCGGCCGCGTTGCCGGCCTGGTCCTCGGCGCGGGCGGTGAGGGTGTTGCTCCCCTCGCTGAGCGGCACCTGCCTGGCTACCCAGGAGGTGCCCGTCCGCGTCGTGGCGATGCCGTTGACGGTCACGCCGGTCAGCCGCGGGTCCGACGCCGAGCCGACCACGTCCACGGAGGCGTCCTTGAGGACGATGCCCGCCGCGGGCTGCGAGATGGCGACCGTCGGCGCCTGGGAGTCGCGGGTGATCCGGTGCGTCCGCTGCGCCGTGTTGCCGGCGGCGTCCGCGGCCACGATCGTCCAGGTCTTCAGCCCTTCCGCCAGGGTGTAGGGGCCGGCCGTGAAGTCCTCCCCCACCAGCGCCGCCGGCTGGCCGTCCACGGTGACCGAGACGGCCCCCGTCACCTGCCCCTGGAGGGTCGCCTCGGCGGCCGCGACCACCGCCTGGTCGGCTGGCTGGACGGCGGCGAAGACCGGCGGCGCGGTGTCGATCCCGAAGCCCACCACCAGCGAAGCGGTGTTGCCGGCCGCGTCCGTGGCGCTGACCGACAGCAGGTGCGTCCCCTCGCCCGCGACCGCCGCGCCGGAGGTGAAGGCCGCGCCGTCGAGGGTGGCGTCCACCGTCACCGCCGAGGCGTCGGTCACCTGGATCACCGGGTTGGCCGCGCGGTTGAACAGCCGGCCGTCCGCCAGGGCGCTCCCCGACTCCAGGACCTGGATCGCCGGCGGATCGGTGTCCGGCGGGCCTTGAGCCCACAGCGCGTACCCCGCCGGCAGGGCGAGCAGCGCGAGGACGGCGGACAGCTTCGGCAAAGCGGGGCGGAGCTTCTTCAACACGGCACCTCTCATGGCACGTTCTGGATCACGGAAGACGTGGCGTCGACGGTGGACGTGCCGACGGCGTTGGTATCGCGGAATTCGAGCTTCGAGCCGCCGCGGACGACGATCTCGTCGAACTTGTAGACGCCCCGGTAGCCGTCGCCCCCCTGGACCGTGCCGGCGGCGCCTGCGAGGAGGAGCCGGCGGCGGTCCGCGCTCTGGTCGATCACCCGGTAGTCGGCGACGCCGACGCGCACCCACATGCCGGAGACGCCGAGGCCGAGCTTCGCGGTGGGATCGGCGGGTTCGATCCACAGCGCCGTGGGATCGAGGGTGTCGGCGGTGACCGTGCCGACGACACCGGCGCCGATCGACGGCAGCGGCGTGTTGGCGATCGGCTTGCCGGCGACGATGCCGCCCTGGTCCACGATCAGCCGGCCGTAGGTCTGCGACGGCAGTTTGACGTAAACCGTGCCCGGGCTGGCGTAGCCGAGGGTGGAGGCGCCTGAATTCTGCAGGAGCCCGCCCCGCGTCCGGGTCTGCGCGACCGGATCGAAGCCGGAGAACGCGTCCACGTACAGGGCCACCCGGCCGCCGCCGCCGCTGCCCGCCCGCTGGGATTCCACAGTGCTGTCATTCGGCCGGTACTGGCCGCCGGAGACGTCGATGAGGCCCGTGCCGCGCACGAGGTCGGCGAGGACGAGCACGCTGCCGCCGGCGCCGCCCGCCTCCGACAGGCCGCCGGAGGTCTTGCCTTCGCCCTGGGCCCGGATCTCGCCGAAGAGCGCCAGCTCGCCGACGTTCAGCACCACCACCCCGCCGCCGTTGCCGCCATGGCGGCCCGTGGCCGGGGTGCGCAGCGAGCCGCCGCCACCCGAGTGCCGCGGCTGATAGACGCTGCCGAAGACCTCGCCGACGGGGCCGGCCGCGCTGTAGAGCGTGCCCAGGCCGCCGTGGCTGCCGCCGGCGTCGATCGCCGACGCCGTCACTCCCGCCGGCGCCTCGCCGGGAGAATTCGCCGCCACGCCGCCCAGGTACCCGAAGCCCGAGACGTCGATGCGGGCCGAGGCTTCGACGGTCAGGACGCCGCCGACCGTGGCGTCCAGCTCGCGCCCTTCCGCCGGGCTGACCACCGCCCCGGTCTTGACGGTCATCGAGCCGGCGGAGAACCGCTTGGGCAGACGGTTCGTCCCGTAGGCGGTGACGGTCCCGAGCTCGAGCTCGTCCTGGCTGGTCAGTCCCGCGTTGTTGCGGAAGTCCACCTGATCGAACCGGTACCGGCCGCGGTAGCGCGCCGCTCCGGTCACGGCGGCGGCGTCCTGGAGCAGCGCGCGGGCGCCGTCCAGCTGGAGCACCCGGAAGGAGCCGAGCGCAGCGCCGTCCGCGTCCTCCAGCGCCATCCAGGCGCCCGTCCACTGCGGCTTGAACGGAGAACCCGCCGTCACCCAGGCGTCCGCCCCTGCGGCTTCGACCAGCAGCACGTCGCCGCTCCCCAGCACCGGCAGCGGCGTGGGAGCGCCGGTCCGGAGCGCGCCGTTGTCGAGGATCAGCCGGCCGTAGACCTGCGACGGCAGCTTGACGAAGACCGTGCCGTGGCCGCCGTAGCCGATGTTGGAGGCGCCGGAATTCTGCAGGAGCCCGCCCCAGGCTTTGACCTGAGCCGCCGGATCGAAGCCCACCAGGGAATCCGCGTACAGGGCCACCCGGCCGCCGCCGCCGCTGCCCGCCCGCTGGGATTCCACATTGCTGTCGTTCGGCCGGTACTGGCCGCCCGAGACGTCGATGATCCCCGCCCCGCTGATCGCGTCGGCCAGCACCAGCACGCTGCCGCCGGCGCCTCCCGCCTCCGACTGGCCGCCCGAGGCGAGCCCTTCGCCCTGGGCCCGGATCTCGCCGTTGAGCACCAGTTGGCCCACGTCCAGCGCCACCACGCCGCCGCCGTTGCCGCCATGGCGCCCGGTGGCCGCGGTGCGCAACGAGCCGCCGCCGCCGCCGAACCGGGGCTGATAGACGCTGCCGAAGACCTCGCCGACGGGGCCGGCCGCGCTGTAGAGCGTGCCCAGGCCGCCATGGCTGCCGCCGGCGTCGATCGCCGAAGCCGTCACCCCCGCCGGCGCCCCGCCGGGCGAGCTCGCCGTCACGCCGCCCAGGTATCCGAGGCCCGAGGCGTCGATGCGGCCGGTGGCCTCGATGTTCAGGACGCCGCTGACCGTGACGTCCAGCTCGCTTCCTTCCGCCGGGCTGACCACCGCTCCGGCCTTGACGGTCATCGAGCTGGCCGAGAACCGCTTGGGCAGACGGTTCTTCCCCTCGGCGACGACGGCTCCGAGCTCCAGCTCGTCCTGGCTGGTCAGGCTGGCGCCGTTGCGGAAGTCCACCTGATCGAACCGGTACCGGCCGCGGTAGCGCGCCGCCGAAGTCGCCGTGGCGGCGTCCTGGAGCAGAACGCGGGCGCCGTCCAACTGGAGGACCCGGAAGGAGCCGAGCGGATTGCCGCCCGCGGTCTCCAGAGCCATCCAGGCGCCGGTCCACTGCGGCTTGAAGGCGGCGCCCGCCGTCACCCAGGCGTCGGCGCCCGCGGCTTCGAATTGCAGCACGTCGCCGCTCCCCAGGGCCGGCAGCGGCGTGGACGCGCCGGTCCGCAGGACGCCGTTGCTCTCCTTGCCGTTGTCCATGATCAGCCGGCCGTAGGTCTGCGACGGCAGCTTGACGAAGACCGTGCCGTGGCCGCCGTAGCCGAGAGTGAAGGCGCTGGAATTCTGCAGCAACCCACCCCAGGCCTTGACCTGAGCCGCCGGATCGAAGCCGGAGAACGCGTCCACGTACAGGGCCACCCGGCCACCGCCGCCGCTGCCCGCCTTCTGGGCCTCGACGCTGCTGTCATTCGGCCGGTACTGGCCGCCCGAGACGTCGATGAGGCCCGTGCCGCGCACGAGGCCGGCGAGGACGAGCACGCTGCCGCCGGCGCCGCCCGCCTCCGACTGGCCGCCGGTGGTCCTGCCCTCGCCCTGAGCCCGGATCTCGCCGTAGAGCGCCAGCTCGCCGACGTTCAGCACCACCACCCCGCCGCCGTTGCCGCCATGGCGGCCCGTGGCCGGGGTGCGCAGCGAGCCGCCGCCACCCGAGTACCGCGGCTGGTAGACGCTGCCGAAGACCTCGCCGATGGGACCGGCCGCACTGTAGAGCGTGCCCAGGCCGCCGTGGCTGCCGCCGGCGTCGATCGCCGACGCCGTCACCCCCGCCGGCGCCTCGCCGGGAGAATTCGCCGCCACGCCGCCCAGGTACCCGAAGCCCGAGGCGTCGATGCGGGCCGAGGCTTCGACGGTCAGGACGCCGCTGACCGTGGCGTCCAGCTCGCGCCCTTCCGCCGGGCTGACCACCGCCCCGGCCTTGACGGTCATCGAGCTGGCGGAGAACCGCTTGGGCAGACGGCTCGTCCCGTAGGCGGTGACGGCCCCCAGCTCGAGATCGTCCTGGCTGGTCAGTCCCACGTTGTTTCGGAAGTCCACCTGGTCGAACCGGTACTGGCCACGGTAGCGCGTGGCCGCGGCCGCCGCCGCGGCGTCCTGGAGCAGCGCGCGGACGCCGTCCAACTGGAGCACCCGGAAGGAGCCGAGGGAGGTCCCGCCCGAGCCCTCCAACGCCATCCATGCCCCCGCCCACTGCGGCTTGAAGGCGGTTCCCGCCGTCACCCAGGCGTCCGCCCCCGCGGCTTCGACCAGCAGCACGTCGCCGCTCCCCAGCAACGGCAGCGGCGTGTTGGCGACCGGCTTGCCCGCCACGGTGGCGCCCTGGTCCACGATCAGCCGGCCGTAGGTCTGCGACGGCAGCTTGACGAAGACCGTGCCGGGGCCGCCATAGCCGAGGGTGAAGCCGCCGGAATCCCACAGCAGCCCTCCCCAGGCCTTGACCTGCGCGGCCGGATCGAAGCCCACCAGGGAATCCGCGTACAGGGCCACCCGGCCGCCGCCGCCGCTGCCCGCCTTCTGGGCGTCGGTGCTGCCGCCCGCCCTGTACTGGCCGCCCGAGGCGTCGATGAAGCCCGCTCCGCTGATCACGTCGGCCAGCACCAGCACGCTGCCGCCGGCCCCGCCCGCCTCCGACTGGCCGCCGGAGCTCTTGCCCTCGCCCAGAGCCCAGATGTTGCCGTGGAGCACCAGCTCGCCCACGTCGAGCACCACCGCCCCGCCGCCGTTGCCGCCATGGCGGTTGGTGGCCACGGCGCGCAGCGAGCCGCCGCCGCCGCCGAACCGGGGCTGGTAGACACTGCCGAAGACCTCGCCGACGGGGCCGGCCCCGGTGAACAGCGTGCCCAGGCCGCCGTGGCTGCCGCCGGCGTCGATCGCCGAAACCGCCACCCCCGCCGGGGCGCCGCCGGGCGAATTCGCCGTCACGCCGCCCAGGTAGCCCTGGTTGGAGATGTCGATCGAAGCGCCGCATTGGACGCGCAGGGCGCCGGCGACGGTCAGCGTCAGCGGCTGGCCGGCGAGGCCGGTCAGCTTCGCGCCGCTGAGCAGCGTCAGCGAGGCGAGGCTCAGCGGCTCCTGGACGGTGAACGTGCCCGACCCCAGGATCAGGGACTGGCCGTTCCTCGCCGAGGTCAGGCTCTGCGGGGCCAGGGTCCCCTGCGGCACGATGAGCTGCACCTCGGCATGGCCCACGCCGCCGGCGAAGTCGGTGGCCTGGACGCGGAGGTTGAAGACCGTGCCCGCCGCGGCGCCGGCCGGGGGCGTCCAGTTGAAGCTGGAGCTGACCGAGGCCGTGTTGGTGTAGACGGTCTGCAGCGTCACGCCGTCCACGATCAGCGCATAGCTCTGCACCGCCTGGTTGTCCGTGGCCACGAACGGGAAGTTGAGCGCCACGCCCGGCGTCGCGTAGCCGCCCCGCGACCAGCAGCCCGACAGGGTGACCACCGGGACGCCGCCGCCGTTCAGGGGCAGCACGTGGATCGTGCGCGACACCGTGAGCCGGTTCCCCGAGAGGTCGTTCAGGGTCGCCGTGACCTGGAGGTCCGTGGGCTGGCTCACGGACGGAGCGGCGGTCGTCCAGGTATAGGGAGAGGACGTGTCCGCCGTGGGCGGCTGCGAGCCGACACGGAAAGTCACGTCCTTGATCCCCAGCAGGTCGCTCGCGGTGGCCGAGACCGTCAGCGTGTCGCCGGCGGTGAAGGTGGCCCCGTCCGCCGGGCTGGTCGATCTGGAGCGACGGCGCGTAATTCTGGGTCCAGTTGGCCCCCGGATCGTTGCCCGAGATCACGCGGTCGAGGGCGATGCCCTTGGCGCCGTTGCGCACGGTCACGCTGTTGAAGCGGTAGACGCCCTCGTAGGTGTCGCCCGGCGCCACCGCCGCCGAGAGCGGCGGCGTAGGCACGGCCAGCGTCAGGCTGGTGCCGTGATGGGTGTGATCGAGGATCGGATACAGCGTGTCGAGGTCGCCGTCGAAGGCCACCTCCGCCGCGCCGAGGAAGTGGCGGAAGTCGGCCTCGTTGTCGGTGAAGCCATCGGCGGCGACGGCGTCCACCACGCCGCGGCCCACCGGGATCAGCTCGGTGTAGTGGGCCGAGGTGACGCCGCCGTTGTCGAGGATCAGGTCGCCCAGGGCCTGGGCGTCCGGCTTGACGAAGATCGTGCCCGCGGCGCCCGAGGCCTGGCTGCCGGCCGAGCTGGCCACCCTTGGCGACCGTCCGGGAGACCAGGTCCGGGCTCACCGTAGCGGCGTAGAGCGCGATCCGTCCGCCGCCGCCGCCGGCCTGGGAGTTGCCGGCGACGCCGCCGGAGGCCGAGAGCGAGCCGAGGCCCTTGAGGGTCTGGGCGTTGAGGCGGATCGAGCCGCCCGCGCCGCCGTTGCCGTAGGAATACGACTCGCCGTTGGCGAGGATGGAGCCGTCCACGATGGCGACGCCGCTGGCGGTGACGCGGACCACGCCGCCGCCCCTCCGTCCCCCGCCGTTGCCGGAGTGGTAACCGCCGCCGGCGCCCGGATCGCGCGGGTCGTGGAAGCTGCCGTAGACGGGGCTGGAGCCGTCGTAATTGCCGCCCCGGCCGCCATGACTGCCGCCGACGCCGCTGTTCGCACCTTCGGCCGTTGTGTTGCCATAGCCGTAAGCCCGGACGCCACTGCTTCCCCTGTAGCCGCGGGCGGTGACGTCGATCGTGGCGCCGCAGCCCACGTAGAGGTCGCGCTGGAGGGTCAGCTCGAGCTTGTAGACCGTCGTGTCCGTGGTGTCCGGATGGGTGACCTTGGCCCCGTTCGAGCACCACCAGGTCGCGGAAGGTGTGCGGCCCGGTGACGGTGAGGGTGCCTCCCGTGACGATGACGCTGGCGTTCTCCAGGCTGGTGTCCGCCGCGCCGACGGTGCGGTTCGCCGGCACCACCGTCCCCTGGAGGACGCGGATGTCGAGCGGGACCTCGGCGACGGTGCCGCTGAAGGCACGGGCCCGCGCCTTGAGACTCACCACCTGGCCGTCCAGGGCGTTGGCGGGCACCGTGTAGGTGAACGTGTACGGCGCCTGGAAGTCGGTCGCCAGCACCGTGGCTCCCTCCAGGAGCTCCACCTTCTCGATGCCGTTCTCATGGCTGGCCGCCACCGTCATGCCGAGAGCAAATCCCGGCGGCAGCGGGAGCCCCGAAGTCGGGCAGGTGAAGGCCACGGCCGGCGGCGGTCCCACCGCCAGCGGCCGGACCACGATCGGACGCGTGGCCGTGGCGCGGTTGTTCATGATGTCGACCGCTTCGACGGCGATCGGCAATTCGGCCTCCGCCTCCACGGACGGCGCGCCCACGCTCCATTCGTAAGGCGCCGAGGTGTCCACGAACGACTGCTCGCCGAGGCGGAAGGTGACCGACGTCACGCTCCGGTTGTCGGTGACCTGGGCCGCGACCTGGACCGTCTGGCCCGAGTCGTAGATCGTGCCCGCCGCCGGCTGGGTGATGGCGACCACCGGCGGCTCGATGTCGAACAGGACCAGGGCCGAGCCCGCGGCGACGCTCGGCGCCGGGGCGTCGAGGAGATCGCGGAACTCCAGGCTCGCCCGGCCGGCCACGGTCACCGAGTCGAGCTTGTAGACGCCGTAGAAGGCCTGGCCGGCCGTGACCGCGCCCGCGGCGCCGCCCAGCAGCAGCCCGCGGCGATCACTCCTCTCGGCGAGGACCGGGTAGTCGACGCCGTCGACGCGCACCCACAGGCCCACCACGCCGACGCCGAACATCGCGGCGGGGTCCTGCGGCTCGATCCACAGAGCCGTGGGATTACCGGCCTCGCCGGCCACCGCGCCCACGGTCCCCCTGCCGATGGAGGTCGGAATGGTGACGCCGACCGACGCCGGAGCCGTCGTGCGGCCCTGGTCCACCCGCAGGTCGCCGTAGGTCTGGCCGGAGGTCCGGGTGTAGACCGTGCCCGCCGCCGCCGGGTTGTTCCCCAGGTAGTCCGGCCCGCCGTAGGCCTTGACCTGGGTGGCGGCGTTGAAGCCGTTCCAGGCGCCGGCGACGATCGCCACCCGGCCGCCGCCGCCGCCGTTTGCGACGCCGGAGTTGCAGCTCACCTGGGCTCCGGAGACGTCGATGATTCCGGCGCCGCCGACCACCCCGGCCACGATGGACACCGTGCCGCCGGCTCCGGCGCCGGGGCCGCAGAAGGCTTCACCGCGCGCCTCGATCGTGCCGGCCAGCGCCAGCTCGCCGGCTTCGATCCGCACCACGCCGCCGCCCGCGCCGCCGGGGTTGTTGTCCCCCGACTTGTAGGCGCCGCCACCGCCCGCGTGCTGAGGCGTGAAGACGCTGCCGTAGACCTCCCCCGCTCCGGCCTGGCCGCCCTTGCCGCCGTGGCTGGCGCCGGCCGCGTTGACGGAACCGGTCACGCCGTCGGGCGTGTAGCCTTCCGGATGGGCCGCGGTGCCGCCGGCGTAGCCCTTGCCGGTGACGTTGAGGCTGCCGGTGGCCTCGACGGTCAGCTTGCCGCTGAGGGCGATGCGCAGCTCGCTCCCCCACGCCGGGCGCAGGATGGCGCCAGCCTTCACGGTGGACGTGGCGCCGGTGAGGACGCCCGCCAGCTCCGACTCGCCTTCGAACGAAGAGTCGGTGGCCAGCAGCGGATCCCTGGCGTCGAGGCCGGCGCCGTTCTTCAACTGCACACGGTCGAACCGGTACTCGCCCTGGTAGCTGGCCGCGCCCGTGACCGCCGAGGCGCCGGCGAGACGGAGCCGGCCCGCGCCATCGATCTCCGCCACCCGGAAGACGCCCAGATCGCCACCCGCGGCGTCGCGCAGGCGGACCCAGGCCCCCAGCCACTTCGCCGCGAACCCGGAGGCCGCGCCCACCCAGAGGTCGCCGCCAGCGGCCTCGGCGCCGGTCACCGCTCCCGTGCCCAGCACGGGCAGCTCCGTGGTGAGACCCTTGTTGTCGACCCCGTTGGTCTCTCCGGCGTCGATCTGCAGCGTGCCGTAGACATCCCCGGCCTGTTGATAGAAGACCGTTCCGGGAGCCACGTAGTCGGCCGTGTCGTAGGCCCTGCCGCCCCACGCCTTCGCCTGGGTGGCCGGATTGAAGCCGTCCCAGGCGCCCGTGACGATGGACACCCGGCCGCCGCCGCCCGCGTTGTTTTGGGAGCCGGTGCACTTGCGGTTGCCGCCGGAGGCGTCGATCAGGCCGGCGCCCCTCACCACGCCCGCCAAGATGGCCACCGTGCCGCCGGCTCCGACGCCGTTGCCGCAGTAGGCTTCGCCCCGGGCCTCGATCGTGCCGGCCAGATCCAGCTCGCCGACGTCGAGCCGCACAATGCCGCCGCCCGCGCCGCCGGGATCTCCGTTCCCCGACTTGTAGGCGCCGCCGCCGCCCGCCTGCCGTGGCGCGTAGACGCTGCCGTAGACCTCCCCCGCTCCGGTGAGACCGCCCCGGCCGCCATGACTGCCGCCGCCGATGGCGCTGGCCGCGGTCGCGCCGGCCGGCGCGTAGCCGTCCGGATGGGCCGCGTTGCCGCCGGCGTAGCCCTTCCCGGTGACGTCCAGAGAGCCCGTGCTTTCGACCGTCAGCTTGCCGCTGAGGGTCATGCGCAGCTCGCCGCCGCCGGCCGCGGGCCGCAACTTCGAACCGGCCTTCACCGTGGCGGTGGCGCCGGTCAGGTTCGCCGTCAGCTCGGCGTCGCCGCTGCTGAACACCGAATCGGTGGCCAGCAGGGGGTCCTTGGCGTCGAGGCCGGCGCCGTTCTTCAGCTCCACCCGGTCGAACCGGTATTCACCCTGGTAGCTGGCCGCGGCCGTGGCTGCGGCGGCCCCTTCCAGGCGGAGGCGGCCGGAGGCGTCGATCTCCGCCACCCGGAAGACGCCCAGGTCCGCCGTGGCGCTCCGCAGGCGTATCCAGGCTCCCAGCCACTTCGCCGCGAAGCCTGTGGCGGCGCTCACCCAGAGGTCGCCGCCGGCGGCCTCGGTGGCCGACACCGCCCCCGCGCCCAGCACGGGCAGCTCGGTGGCCGGGCTCACCCGGTCGGTCGTGGTGTTGACCTCGCCGGCGTCGATCAGCAGCGAGCCGTAGACGTCGCCCGTCTGCCGGTAGTAGAGGGTCCCCGGCGCGGCGTAGGTCTTGGTGGGCTCGTAGTCTTGACCGCCCCAGACCTTCACCTGGGTCAGAGGGTTGAAGCCGTTCCACGTGCCGGTGACGATGGAGACACGACCGCCGCCACCCGGGTTCGACTGGCTGACGCAGGTGCGGTCGCCACCGGAGGCGTCGATCAACCCGACGCCGCTCATCACGTTGGTGACGATGGAGATCGTACCGCCGGCTCCGGGCATGCCGCACAGCTTCTGGCCCTGGGCCAGGATCTGGCCGTCCACGACCACCTCGCCGGCCTCGATCCGCACCACGCCACCGCCCGCGCCGGTCAGGTCGCCGCTGCTGAGCCAGGCGCCGCCGCCCCCCGCCAGGCGCGGGTCGTAGACGCTGTCGTACACCTCGCCCGCGTCCTCCAGCTTCTGGCCCCGGCCGCCATGGCTGCCGGCGGCCCGGTTCTTCGACGGCGTTATGCCGTCCGGCGCGTAGCCGAACGGATGGCTGGACGAGCCGCCCGCGTAACCCTTGCCGGTGACATCCAGGGTGGCGTTCGCCTCGATCGTCAGCCGGCCCGGCGTGGTGATCCGCAGCTCGCTCCCGGAGGCCGGGCGGACGACCGCGCCGCTCTTCACCCGGACGTTGGCCGCCGAGATCGAGCCGCTGACCAGGTTATTGCCCTCCAGCACCAGCTCCGGCCCGACGATCGGGTCCAACGCCTGGAGGCCCGCGCCGTTCTTGAGGTCGAGCTGGTCGAACCGGTATTCGCCCTGGTAGCTGGCCGCGCCCGTGGCCGCGGAGGCGCCGGTCAGGCGGATACGGCCGGCGCCGTCGATCTCCCCCACCCGGAAGACGCCCAGGTCGGCGCCGCCGGCCCCACGCAGGCGCACCCACACGCCCAGCCACTTGGCCGCGAAGCCCGTGCCCGCGCTGATCCAGAGGTCGCCGCCCGCCGCTTCCGTGCCGGTCACCGCACCCGAGCCCAGGAACGGGAGGTCGGTCGTGAGGCTCTGGTTATCGGCGCCGTTGGTCTCCCCCGCGTCGATCTGCAAGGTGCCGTAGAGGTCCCCCGCCTTCTTGTAGAAGAGAGTGCCCGGAGCGGCGTGCGTACCGGAGTCCTTGTCCCGGCCGCCCCACGCCATCACCTGGACGGCGGGATCGAAGCCGCTCCACGTCCCGGTCACGATCGACACCCTGCCACCGCCGCCGGGGTTCATGATCCCTCCACAGGTACGCCGGCCGCCGGTGGCGTCGATCGTCCCCGTGCCGCTGACCACGTCCGCCGTGACCGCCACCGTGCCGCCCGCACCCGCGCCCTCGCCGCAGGCCTCCTTGCCTAGCGCCAGGATCTTGCCCGCGAGCGCCAGCTCCCCGACGTCCAGGCGCACCACGCCGCCGCCCGCCCCGCCGGGGTGGTTGTCGAAGCCGCCGCCGCCGCCGCCCTGGCGCGGCGCGTAGACGCTGTCGTAGACCTCGCCCGCCGTCGCCATGGCGCCCCGGCCGCCGTGGCTGCCGCCCGCCTCGACCCCGGAGGCGGTCACGCCCACAGGGGCGTAGCCAGCCGGATGACTGGAGGTGCCGCCCGCGTAGCCCGTAGCCGAAACGTCCAGCGTGCCGGTCGCCTCCACCGTCAGCTTGCCGGTGAGGGTCATGCGCAACTCGCCGCCGCCCGCCGCCGGCCGCAGGGTCGCGCCGTTCTTCACGGTGGCCGTGGCGCCGGTCAGGTGACCGGTCAGCTCCGCGTCGCCGGCGCTGACCACGGAGTCGGTGGACAGCAGCGGGTCCTTGGCGTCCAGGCCCGCGCCGTTCTTCAGCTCGATCCGGTCGAACTGGTACTCGCCCTCGTAGGTGGCCACGTCCGTGGCCGCGGCAGCGCCGGTCAACAGGAGGCGTCCCGCGCCGTCGATCTCCGCCACCCGGAAGACGCCGAGGTCCGCGCCGGCCGCGTCGCGCAGGCGCACCCATACCCCCAGCCACTTCGCCGCGAAGCCCGCGGACGCGCTCATCCAGAGGTCGTCGCCCGCGGCTTCCGTGGAGACCACCGCTCCCCTGCCCAGCACGGGCAGCTCGGTGGCCGGGCTCACCCGGTCGAGAGTGGCGCTGACCTCGCCGGCGTCGATCAGCAGCGAGCCGTAGGCGTCGCCTGTCTGCCGGTAATAGATGGTTCCCGGCGCGGCGTAGGTCTGCTCCGTCTGGTGGGTCCGCCCGCCCCAGGCCTTCACCTGCGTCAGCGGATCGAAGCCATTCCAGACGCCGGTGACGATGGCCACCCGGCCGCCGCCGCCCGGATTCAAGCCGCTCGAGCAGGGCCGGATGCCGCCCGAGGCGTCGATCAGGCCCGTGCCGCTCATCGTGCCGGTCACGATGGAGACCGTGCCGCCGGCGCCGGGAGAGCCACAGACCTCCCGCCCCTGGGCCAGGATCTGGCCATCGAGGACCACCTCGCCGGCCTCGATCCGCACCACGCCACCGCCCGCGCCGGTCAGGTCGCCATTGTTGAGCCAGGAGCCGCCGCCGCCCGCCAGGCGCGGGTCGTAGACGCTGTCGTAGACCTCGCCCGCGTCCTCCAGCTTCCGGCCCCGGCCGCCGTGGCTGCCGGCGGCCCGGTTCTTCGACGGCGTCACCCCGTCCGGCGCGTAGCCGAACGGATGGCCGGACGAGCCGCCCGCGTAACCCCTGCCGGTGACGTCCAGGGTGGCGTTCGCCTCGATCGTCAGCCGGCCCGAAGTGGTGATCCGCAGCTCGCTCCCGGAGGCCGGGCGGACGACCGCGCCGCTCTTCACCCGGACGCTGGACGCATGGATGGCGCCGCTGACCTGGGCATTGCCCTCCAGCACCACCTCGGGTCCGACGATCGGAGCGTCCGACCGCATGCCCGCGCCGTTCTTCAGTTGGACGCGGTCGAACCGGTACTCGCCCTCGTAGCCGGTCGCGCCGGCGGCTTCCGAGGCTCCGGTCAGGCGGATGCGGCCCGCGCCGTCGATCTCCGCCACGGGGAATGCACCCAGGGCCCCGCCCGCGCCGGTCAGGCGTACCCAGACGCCCAGCCACTTGCCCGCGAAGGCCGTCCCCGCGCCCACCCAGAGGTCGCCGCCCGCCACCTGGGTGGCGGTCACCGTCCCGGAGCCCAGCGCCGGCAGCTCCGTCACCAGGCTCACGTTGTCGGCGCCGTTGGTCTCGCCGGCGTCGATCAGCAGCGCGCCGTGGACATCCCCGGTCTGGCGGTAATAGATCGTGCCGGGGGCCGCGTGGTTGTTGACGTTGTAGGTCGCGCCTCCCCAGGCCATCACCTGGGACGCGGGGTCGAAGCCGTCGAACGTCCCGGTCACGATCGACACCCGTCCGCCGCCGCCGCCGTTGGGATTGCCTCCGCAGGTGCGCCTGCCGCCGGAGGCGTCGATCGTCCCGGCGCCGCCGACCACGTCCGCCGTGATCGCCACCGTGCCGCCCGCGCCCGCGCCCTCGCCGCAGGCCTCCTTGCCCAGGGCGAGGATCTTGCCGCCCAGCGCCAGCTCTCCGACGTCCAGGCGCGCGACGCCGCCGCCCGCCCCGCCGGAGTGGTTGTCGTAGCCGCCGCCGCCGCCGCCCTGACTCGGCGCGTAGACGCTGTCGTAGACCTCACCGGCCGCCGGCCAGGCGCCCCGGCCGCCGTGGCTGCCGCCCGCCTCCGCCCCGGAGGCGGTCACGCCCGCCGGCGCGTAGCCCGCCGGATGGCCGGAGGTGCCGCCCGCGTAGCCCTGGAAGTTGACGTCGATCTGCGCCCCGCAGGCGACCTCCACCAGGCCGTCCGCCGTCAGTTGCAACGCCGTGCCCGCCGCCGCCTTCAGCGTCACGCCGCGGGGAAGGATCAGGCCCTGGACGTTCAGCGGCCCGGGGGCCGTGAAGGTCCCCTTGGCCAGGAAGAGCGTCTGGCCCGCGTAGTCGCCGTTCAGGGTCTGGTCGCCCGTCAGATGGACGCCCACGACCACCTCGAACGACCAGTCGCCGCTCGACACGTTGCCCGCGAAGTCCCGCGCCTCGAGGTGGAGCGCCAGCGTGCTTCCCGGCGAGGCCGCGGCCGGCACCGTCCAGGCGATGAACGTGTTCACGTCCGCCGCGTCGGCCAGCAACACCTCGTGGATGGTGGCGCCATCGACCGTCAGCCTGTAGCTCTCGATCCTTTCGTCGTCGGTGAGGTGGAACGGGATCTCGATCTGCACGCCCGGCACCACCTGGCGGGTCAGGCAGCCGAGCGCCACCTGCGGCGCCTGGACATTGGAGCGCGGCTGCACCTGGACGGTGCGGTGGGACTCCACGGCGTTGCCCCAGGTGTCCGCCACCTCCAGTTCCATCGTCACGTCGCCCGCCGACGCCATCACCGGCGCCGGCACGTTCCACGAGTACGGCACCGTGTTGTCCGCCAGCAGCCAGTTGCCGATCCGCAGGGCCACGCTCCCCACCCCGGCGGGATCCGTGACCGTGGCGCTCACCTGGATGCGGTCGCCGGAGGTGTAGGACGCGCCTTCCGCCGGCAGGAAGTTGGAGATCACCGGCGGCGTGGTATCTGTCGTGAAGAACCGGCTCACCAAGGGCACGGTCATGGCGTTGCCGACCCTGTCGGCGACGCCGTTGACGGTGATCCGGTACTCGTGGCCGTCGATCAGGGCGTCGGCCGGCGTCACCGTCGCCACCCGTCCGGGGTTGTCGAGGATGAAGGTGGTGGCCAGGTTGGCGCCCGTGGTCACGTCCGTCAGTTGCACGTGGCCGCCCGAAAGCGACAGCTCGTCGACCGACTCGTTGAAGGTCAGCCGCACCTGTGCGGACAGCGGCACCTGCCTGGCGTTGTTGGCCGGGTTGACCTCGATCACCGTCGGCGGCAGCACGTCCGCCGTGGTGAAGCTGAACTGGAGACCCTGCTCCATGCGCCGGCCGGCGGCGTCGTAGAGGTACTCTCCGAGCACGCGCACGCGGTAGGTGGTGAAGTTCTGCAGTGGCGGGCTGGGGGTCAGCCGGATGGCCGTGTTGCCGTCGATCCACGCGCTGTTGTAGCCGATATATTGGCCCGCCGCCGTCTGCAGGGTGACCAGGTTGCCGAGCAGGTAGCCCGTGGTCCGCATCGGCTCGCTGAAGCGGACGACCACGACGGTGTTGAGGGGCAGGTCCACGCTGCCGGCCTCGGGACTGATCTCCACGACCTTCGGGTTGGTGTCGTCGAGCACGATCGTGCCCAGATCGAGCACCTGGCCGTTGGTGGCCAGGCTGCCGCGGACCTCCCGCATGCCGGGGCCGAAATTCTCTTGGAAGACCAGCAGGAAGCTGGCCAGCGGCACCGACGGGAAGGTGAACGCCCCCGCCTCGTCCGTGAAGGTGGTGAGAGTGCGCCCGGCGATCTGCAAGGCCGCCAGCGCGTTGACCGCCGGCGTCGTGCCGTCCGCCAGGACAGCCACGCCGGTGATCGTGCCGGAGCTCTGCAATTGCAGGTTGATCTGTACGATCTCGCCGTCGGTGCTGACCACGCCGCTGGCCGAGCCCTTGAGCCCGGTGGCGGGATCGGTGGCGTAGGCCGACACACGGCCCTCGCCGATGTCCTGGAAGAGAGCGGAGTTGTCCGTGCCGGTGTCGGCGAAAAGGCGTTTGAAGCCGTAGAAGCCTTCCGCGTTCAGCTCGAGCTGGGCCGCCGGGACCGGCGCGCCGAAGCTGTTGAAGACGTCCACCTTGACGGAGCCGATCGGCCGCATGCGGATGTCCATCCGCACCGGCCCTTCTTCCCTGAGGTAGCCGGTGATCTCGCCCCGGTGCGGTCCGCCCACCTCCTCCGTCCGCATGCGGAACCACTCGTTGAGGATGATGCCGGGGAACTCGTAGTCGCTGCTCAGCGTCGCGCCGACGATCTGCCCGGTCTGATAGATCAGCGTGTTGGCGTTGGGGAACGTGCCGTCGGGATCGCCGATCGGGTTGAGGACGCTGCCGACGATCGTCCCCTGGCGGTCCAGGAAGAGGTCGACGGTGACCGTCTGCCCCTCAGTGACGATCTCCCCCTTGCCGGAAGCGCGGCGGCGGCCGCCCGGCTCGCGGGTCGTCAGGTCGAACTTGCCCTGCGGAATGCCGAGGAACGAGAAGGAACCGTCGGCGCCGGTGCTGCTGTAGGTCGTGAAGCCGCGGATGGAATGCGCGCCGAGCTGGATCGTGGCGCCCGGCACGCCCAGGGTAGTCCCCGGCTCGTAGAGATGGCCGTCGACCGTGCCGCGGGCCTCCAGTTGGACGTTCGCCGCCAGCTCCTGGTTGTTGACGCCCAGGTACTTGGAGCCGCTGCGGCCGAAGCGGCCCGTGCGCGGATCGAAGGCGATGACCTCGTACCAACCCAGAGGCAGGAGGTTGAGCTCGAACCGCCCCTCGGCGTCGGCGTTGATGGTGTCGAAAAGCCAGCCGTTGCGCAGCAGGCGCACCTCGGCCGAAGCCACGACCGAGCCTTCCGCGACGGGAGGCGCCGGCGGCAGCGTCACCTGGCCGACGAGCTTGCCGGTGGCCTCCAGGAAGATGGTGACGCCGGCCACCTCCTCGCCTTCGGCCTTGATCTCGACCGTCGTCTTGCCGCCTAGACCGCCCAGCGACGGCGCGCGGGCGGAGAGCGTGACCAGGCCCGCGAAGATGTTGTTGAGCTCGAAGGATCCCTCGGCGTCGGCGTTGACCACCAGCGCGCGGCGGGGATAGACGTTCTCCTGCAGCGTCACCACCGCGCCTGGGACCACCACGCCGTTGGCATCCGCTACCCGTCCGGAGATCGAGCCCTGCTTGGGCAGCACGATCTCCACGTCGAGGTCCTGCCCGCGCTGGTTGTAGCGCACCCAGATCTGGGACTTGCGGAAGACCGTTCCGTCCTCATAGACCACGTCGATCGGGAACGCGTTGATGATCGGCGGCACCAGCTCGAATTTGAACCTGCCCTCGGCGTCGGTGGTCAGGTCGTAGCCGCTGAAATTGGGATGGCGCAGCAGGACCTCGGCCCCCTGCACCGGGGTGACGCCGTCGTGGTTCAGCACCACGCCGCTGATGTTGCCGGTGAGGTCGGCCTCGAAGACGAAGTCATGGGGCAGCACGTCGCCGTGGTTGACGATGTCGCCGCGCACCGTGCGGCTGCCGTAGAAGGAGTTGGTGACGGTGAGGACGTACGGCCCCGCCAGCGCCTCCGGGATCTCGAAGTTGCCGTTGGCGTCGGTGGTGATGTTGTGCGACTCGAGGTCGAGCCCCACCAGCTCCAGGCGCACCGCCGTGGTGCGGTAGGTGACGACAGCGGTGACCCCGATGACATTGCCAGGAGCCGTCTCCGCCTTCACCGTGCCGCGGATGGTCCCCTTCTTGAACCGGATGGTGACGAACGGGGTGTCGCCCACGAAGCGGATCGTCGCCACCGCCTTGCCGCCGGCCGTCCCCTTGAAGGCGTGCACCTCGTAGGCGCCGGTCCCGAGGTCGGGGATGGCGAAGCGGCCGGTGGAGTCGCTGTGAGCGGTGCGGTACCAGTGCTGGTCGCCCGCCGCCAGGTGGACGGTGGCGCCGAACACCGGGCTGCCGTCGAAGCCCAGCACCTCGCCGGCGATGCCGGAGACGGTGGAGCTGGCGTCCTGGAAGTAGAAGTTCTTCTCGACGATCTGGCCTTCGGCGCCGATCGTCACCGCCTGGGAGAGCTTGGCCTTCTTCTCCAGGTCCGCCACCGAGATGTTGCGCGTGCCGGCGAACACGCCTTCCAGCGTGTAGCGGCCCTGCGCGTCGGTGACCGTCTTGAACGGCGTTCCTTCGGCCCAGACGATGGCGCCGGACAGCGGCACGTTGGAGCCGTTGACCTTGCGGTAGACAAAGCCGGTGACCACGCCGCGCTCCTCGCGCATCACGAGGTCGACGACGTTGACGCGGTCCGGCAGCAGCTCGAAGAAGACCTGGACACCCGACTGGCCCGTCTCCCCCTCGAAGGTCTCGATCTCGGCGTGGCCCGCGGGCGCCTGGCCGAAGTCATAGGTGCCATCGGCGTTGCTGCGCCGCGTACCGATGAGGCTGCCGTTGACGTAGAGGGCCACGTACGCCCCGGCCACCGGGGTCGTGCCGTCAGGCCGCAGGATCTTGCCGCGGATCTCGCCATTGGTCGGCGGTGTCTCGGGCTGGCGCAGGATCACCAGGTTGTGCTCGGCCACCGCGCCGGCGGCCGGCACCTCGATGGTCTGCACCACGAAGCGCCCCTGGCCGTCGCTGGCCGACAGCGTGATGGTGCCCACCGGCACGTCGGCGATCGAGAAGTTGCCGTTGGCGTCGATGCTCGCCGCCCGGGCCTCGCGGAAGACCGGGCTCTCGGCGATCACCCGCGCCTCCTCCGGCACCGAGCCGTTCTCGTAGGTGACACGTCCGCGCACCGTGCCGCGGCCCAGCATCAGCACGTCCAGCCGCACCGTCTGGCCGACGAAACGGACGCGTCCCGTGGCCGTGCCGCTGTGGCCGTTGGAGGCGTCCGTGGCCTTGAGCTGGTAGATGTCGCTGCAATCCGTCTGCCGAACGTAGTCGAAGAGGAAGTTGCCGCCGGCGTCCGCGCGCACCACCGCCGTCTTGTGGGTGCGGCAGCTCTCCTCGCAGAAAAGGCACGTGTCGCTCTCACGCAGCTCGATCTCGGCGAACGGCACCGGCTTGCCGTCCGGCCCGAAGACCGTGCCCTCCACCACCGTGCCGGGCATGGCGTTGCCGGGAATCGCGACCTCGACCGTGGTCGCCGTCACCTGCTCGCCCAGCGGGTTCTTCACCCCCTTGACCGTCAGGTTCTGGGGCGTATACGGGCTCAGGGGATTGTTGAAGATCACCCGCACGATGCGCGTGTTGCGCAGTCCCTCGAACGGGTTCTCCACCGAGCGGCCCGCGCGGTTGATAGTGTCCTGCTCGCCCTGCACCAGGCCGCCGTTCGAGACCTTGCCCGGGATGGTGAACCGCGTCGGATCCTGCGGCGCCAGGGACGAGGGATCGACGTCCGTCGTGAACAGCACCTCCACCACGTGGCCGGTGGGATCGACCTCGGTGTTCTGCACCGCCGCGAGGGCCTGGAACGGCCGCCGCGTCAGCGTCTCGACGTCGCCGGGGATCTGGTCGTCCACCACGCCGTCCCCCTGGCTGTCCACCATGAGGACGAACGACGAGGCGGCGGCGCTGAATTCGGCCGTGGCCACGCCGCCCGCCGAAAGGGAGACGCCGGTCCAGCGCACCATGCGCAGCGCGCCGTCGGCGCCCGGCGCCAGCAGGTGCAGCGCGGCGGAGACGCTCTGCCCCGCCCGCACGGTCGCCCGGTACCCGCCCTCCTCCGGCACGGCCAGCAGCGCCATTTGCGCGCCGCCCAGCGAGTAGAGGTCGGCGAACGGCAGCTCGCGCACCCGGTCGGCGGCCAGCCCGCCGCCGGAGAGGCGCTGCCCGCCGGTGCGGCTGGAGACCTCCAGGGTCACCCCCTGCCCCACCGCCAGCGCGCCCTGCATCACCGGCAGGTAGCCGGTGGTCTTCGCGAAGCGGTCGAAGGCGGCCCTGGGCGAGGTCGCGGATGCCTCCGCCGCGAAGATCGATCCCAGCGAGGCGCCGACGCGCGCCCCCTTCTGGGTGGTCCGGCGCAGCAGGTCCCACTCCCACTCGGCGTCCCGCGCTCCCGTCCACTCGGCCGCGAGTTGGGCGGCGCTGTCGAACAGCTCCTCGCCGAGCTGCGTGTGCCGGCCCGCCTGGGCGATCTGGTAGACGCGCACGTCTACCGTCGACCGCGACACCCGGGGCAGGTCGGACCGCAGCAGCGAGGGGGGCGCGGTGGCGAGGGAGAAGCCGAGGCCCAGCAGGTTGAGCGAATCGCGGATCAGCCCCGGCGGCAGCGAGTCGGCCGCGCGGGGCAGGATGATGGCGTTGGGCGACAGCGGGATGCCGTTCTCCCCCACGCCCACCGTCAGCTCGAAGGCCGGGGTGATGGACGACGGCGCCCGCGCCGCCGTGGAAGTCACCCGGCCGGTGCGCTTGGGATGCAGCCGGAAATCCACCACCTCGGCGTCGCCGGGCAGCACCGTCACCGTCTTCTCGTTCGGCCCCACCACCTCGACGCCCGACAATTTCTCCAGCGGCAGCCGGATCGTCATCAGGTTGGCCGGCGCGGTCCCCGTGTTGGTGACGGTGAGGAGCATGGAGTAGTCCTCGCCCTCCCTCACCACGTCGGGATGGGTGATGGTGACGTTGAGCGTGGGATCGCGGACGATCACCGCGCCCTGGGCCTTGCCGGTGACCCGCCGCACCTGCCCGCCCGGGAGTCCCTGGAGAACACCCTCGAGGTCGAAGGAGACGATGTGCGTCCCCTCCTTCAGACCCTCCACCAGCACCTCGGCCTGGCCCGTGGCCTGCGCCACCAGGAAGGTCAGGTCGTCCCCCGTGCCCAGCTCACCGTCCGGCCCGGGCACGCGCACCGGCACCGGCACGCCCAGCGGCGTGGGCGGCTCGGTCCGCGCCTGGCGCAGGCCCGGCGGCAGCGTGACCTTGGCCGTCAGGTCGTGGATGCGCAGGGGATCGTTCGCCGGCGCGCCGTTCTGCGCCAACAGCACCACCGAGAAGAACTGGTGCAGCAGGCTGACGTCCGTCGGGAACAGGATCACGCCCGGAATGGGGATCACGTCGTCCCTGCTGCAATCCCCCTCCAGGGCCTCGCAGCCGCCGTAACTGTCGTCCCGGCTGGTCTCCTGGGAGTCGAGCTTGAGCTGGAACGGCGCCATGCGGGGCGGCGTGAAGCGCGACGAAGACGCGTGCCAACCCGGCAGGTCCCAGAACCCGATCACCTGCTCCTTCGTGGGCCCGAAGTAGATGACGGGGACGTTGTAGTCGATGGTCTCGCCGGCCACGGCGAAGGCGAAGGTGAAGTTGAAGGCCTGGAAGCTGTCGTCGTCGACGACGATGCCGTAGCTACGGATCTCGTCCAGCGTCAGGGCGCGCGAGGTCACGCGGGTGATCAGCACCTGGGTGACCAGCACCGCCGCCGACCGCGGCTCGGCGTAGGCCACCAGGTCCTCCCCCTCCACCAGCCGGATGTTGTCCAGCCGGTACTCGCCCTGGAGGCGCAGGCGGGGGATGCGGAAAGGCTGGTTCGGGACGGTCTCCAGCACCAGGATGCCGTCGATCTCGGGGCCGGTGAAGTCGGCGAGCACGCGCAGGTCCTTCGGCAGGACCCCGCGGCTGGCGTCATAGCCTTCCAGATGGGTTTCGACGATCGTGGGCGTGTCGTAGGGAACGGTCTGGCTCTCCGGCGACACCTTGAGCCGGCTGCCGGCGATCAGCAGTTGCGCGTTGGCGAGGTCGGCCGCGGCGGCCGGCCGGGGCGCGAGCGGCGCGACCAGCATTCCTACGAACAGCAGAACTCCCCACCGAGAGCGTTTCCCGATCATGACTCTCCCATCGGAAAAGCATTCGCTACCTGTCTCGCGGACTCGCGAGCCAGGGGGCGGCCTTCCGGTCTCTACATCTATGCCGGGAGGTATATCACGGGGTACGGAGGGATTTTTGAAGGATCTTGCCCTTCAGCGCTTCACTGGATGAGAGCTTTTCTGACTATAGGAATTGCTCCTTTTCAGCAGGAGATCGGCGCTTTATCGATCACGCAAGACACCCCACCTTTCCACGCTCCACAGCCATCCTTCGGGGTGGTTTGCGGCTCGGCTTTCAGCTCTACATTTCATGTATGACGACGCGAATCGACACCGGCCCCCAAACCATGCGTCTTGAAGTCTTCGATCCGCCTCTCTGCTGCCCGACCGGCGTCTGCGGCCCGAGCGTCGATCCGGAGTTGATCAGATTCAGCTCCGATCTCGCCTGGCTCTGCGAGCAGGGCGTCAGCGTCGAGCGGTTCAATCTGGCGCAGCAGCCGCAAGCCTTCGCGGCGAATCCTCGCGTCGCGGGCCTCCTCGGCACGACCGGCGTCGCCGCGCTGCCCCTCGTGCTCTGCGCGGGCGACGTCGTCGCGAGCGGGACCTATCCCTCGCGCGAAGCGCTCGCCTCAGCCGCCGGTCTGCAAGCCGCCGCCCCCGCAGCCGGCACGCCCGCGGCTGCGCGTGATCCGGCGCAAGTGCGAGCCGGGCTCGGGGTGCTGCTGATGTCCACCCTGCCTTTTGAACCGACGCGCATCGTCTTCTTCACCGGCAAGGGCGGCGTCGGCAAGACCTCGCTCGCCTGCGCCATGGCCGTCGCGCTCGCCGACTCCGGCCGCCGCGTGCTCCTGGTCTCGACCGATCCCGCGTCCAACCTCGACGAGGTCCTGGGCGTTTCCCTGACCGGCACGCCCCAGCCGATCCCGGCCGCGCCCGGCCTCTTCGGCCTCAACATCAATCCCGAGGCCGCCGCACGCGAGTATCGGGAGCGGATCGTCGGCCCGCTGCGGGGTTCCATGCCGGCCGCGGTCCTCTCCGCCATCGCAGAGCAGCTCTCCGGCGCCTGCACGACCGAGATCGCCGCCTTCGACGAGTTCACCCGGCTGCTCGGCGACCTCACGGCCACCGCCTTCTTCGACCATGTGATCTTCGACACCGCGCCGACCGGGCACACGCTGCGCCTGCTCAAGCTGCCGGCCGCCTGGGAAGGGTTCCTCGCCACCAACACCTCGGGAACCTCGTGCCTGGGCCCGCTCTCCGGCCTCCAGGCGCAGCGCTCCACGTATCAGGCGAGCCTCTCGGCGCTCTCCGACGCCGCCGCCACCACCTTCGCCCTCGTCGCCCGTCCGGAGGCCGCGGCGCTGGCGGAAGCGGAGCGCACCCGGGCGGAGCTGGCCGCGATGGGCATCGCCAACCAGCGGCTGTTCGTCAACGGCGTGTTCACCGCGGCGAATCGCCGCGACGCCATCGCCCTGGCGCTCGAACGCCGCAGCGCCGAGGCCCTCGCGGAAATGCCGGACGGCCTGGCCCGCCTGCCGCGGCACGAAGTCACGCTGCGAACCTGGGCGCCCCTCGGCGTCGAGCGTCTGCGGGCGCTGTTCGCCGCCACGGCTCCCGGCGATGCCGCCGCACCCGTGGACGCCGGCATCGTCCCTGCCGCTCCGCTGAGCACGCTCGTCGACGCCTGCGAGGCCGCCGGCCGCGGCGTCATCATGACCATGGGGAAAGGCGGCGTCGGCAAGACGACGGTCGCGGCGGCCATCGCGGCCGAGCTCGGCCGCCGCGGGCATCCAGTGCACCTGACTACGACCGACCCGGCCGCGCACCTGCTCGCTACGATCGGACACTCGGTCCCGGGCCTGCGCGTGACCCGCATCGATCCGGCCGCCGAGACCGGCGCCTACGCCGCTGAAGTGATGGCGACCTCCGGGGCCGGCCTCGACGAGCGCGGGCGCGAGCTGCTCGCGGAAGACCTGCGGTCCCCCTGTACCGAAGAGATCGCCGTGTTCCGGGCCTTCGCCCGCACCGTGGGCGAAGCGGCCCGCGGCTTCGTGGTCATCGACACCGCGCCGACGGGGCACACACTTCTCCTCCTCGACGCGGCCCAGGCCTACCACCGCGAAGTCGAGCGCACTCACGGCGACGCGCCGGACGACGTGCGCCAGTTGCTGCCTCGCCTCCGCGACCCTGGCTTCACCAGGATCCTCCTCGTCACCCTGCCGGAGGCCACCCCCGTCCACGAGGCGGCTGCCCTGCAGGACGACCTCCGGCGCGCGGGCATCGAGCCGTTCGCCTGGGTGGTGAATCAGAGCTTCGCCGCGACCGCAACCGCGGACCCGGTCCTCGCGGCCCGCGGCCGGCACGAGGGCCCCTACCTGGACGAGGTCCGCACCTCCTTGGCGCGTCAGACCGCCGTCGTCGCCTGGCAGGCGGAGCGGCCGGTCGGCGCAGCCGCGCTGCTGTCGCTCGCACAAGCCGGCGTCGCCGAGCCGGCGCTGAGATAACTTCTTTGGAAACGGGCCTCAGCAGGCGTTTGGCGTCACCTTGATCGCGAACGTCACGTCGAAGGCGCCGCGGTGGTCGCGCACCGTCCGGGACTGCGCCGTTCCTGGCACTATGACGACGTGGACGACGCCCTGGGTGCGCGCCGGAACCAGCGTCGCGACGATCCTCTCGTCCGTGTTGCCGCAGATCCGCAGAGTCTTCGTGGCCTGGCGCCCGACGGTCGTGCGCGCGGAGCTGGTGAAGTCGCTGCGGAAGACCACGAAGGGCACGCTGGAGGGGGCTTCCGCTCCCGGTGTGGCCGAGATCTCCACCAGGTGCCGCCGGGCCGCGCCGCGTTGGCAGGGAGTGCCGGGGATGTGGGGCGTGTTCGTCCCGCTGTCCGTTCCGACCCACGTCCCCAGCAGGCGGCCGGAGGCCACGAGGGTTGGGTCCAGATCGCGGGAGAGATGCAGGAGCCGGCACCATTCATGCCGGGTCTGCAGCCGGGCGTGATGCCGGGCGTCGAACCAGTCGCCTCCCCCGTCGCCGTCGAGATTCATGCGTCCCGCGCCGTCGAAGTTCCGCGAGCTCGTATCCGAGCTGCGCGACTCACCGTGACGCAGGCAGACGTTCTCGGGAGTGGCGATGTCGCATTTGGCGCTGACCGGCGGACAGTGTTGGTCGCCTGGATGGCGAGGCGCCCCCGAGGTCATCAGGCCGCGAAACCGCCGTCCGTCGACAGCGACAGAGGGCGGGCGGGCCGCCTTGTCGCCAACTTGACCGCCGAAAATCCGCCGGTCCTGGACGATCGGCACCGCGGACGAGACGCGGCCGCTGGCGTCGGCGGGCAACCGGACGCTGACACCTTGCGGAGGATCGCCCTCGATGATGACGACGTCGTCGAACAGGACCGAATAGGCCGCCGGCTGCGGCCAGAACCCCAGCCCCGAGTCGAGGATACGGTTGCGGATCCCCAGCCCCTGAGGCGGCTTGGGGATCCAGTTCGAGTGCGAGTAGAAGTCCTGGAGGCCGTGCAGGATGTGGCCGAACAGGCGGGCGGCCCGGTTGGGATCGTTCGCCTGCGGCTCCCGCAGGGCGTCCACCACCTGCCTGTACCGCATGTTGATGTAGGCGGCGCTGTCGCGGAACCGGCAGTTATTCGCGTGACGCTCGGCCAGGTCGGCCTCGTCTCCCTCGTCCTCGTCGAGGTTGCCCGCGACGATCGTACCGAGGACGCCGCCCGTCATGAAGGGAAACGCGTTGCGCGTGATCCGCTCATGGATATCACCGCCAAAGGCCGATGCCGGCCGGGTGTCCGCGACGATCGCCGCGATGAGAGCCGCGCCGCCGAGAGCGGCAGCCAGCCAGAAGGTCCTGAACCTGCGCGGTTCGAGTTTCATAGCCGCCTCCTGATAGACAGGCGAGCCAGGCGCGAAAGAGTTACAGCGGCGGGACCTTCACCCTCGGGAGCGATCCGCGTAGACTGAAGACCTCATGTCTCCTCAACACAAGACGATCGCCTTGTTCGCGGCCGTGGCCTACGTCTTCGCCGTGCCCCTGTCCGCCGTGCTTTGGGGCTGGAGCGCGGGAGCATGGCTCTTGCTGATCGCGCTGGCGCCGAGCGTCATCGCGATGGGCTGGACGAAAATCCTCTTTCTTCGGCCGCGTCTGCAGACCGTTCCTGCCTTCTTGAGAGGCGGCGGCGTGGGACTGCTCAGCTACCTTTCCTTCGGGGTCCTTGCCGCGGTCGGCTTGTCGCTTCCTTCGGATGCGGTTGCTTCCGCGTTGCGGGAGCAGTTGTGGTACTTCCTGATTGTCGGCACGGTAATGTTCGGTCTGCCGTTGGCGGTGGTGGGAGCTGTCACGGGGTTCGTTGCGGAGAAGCTCTTCGGCCGTGAAGGCACTGACACCAGGAGAAGGAGAGCTTACTAAAAAGCACGGTCTCCGGACAGATGGAACGAAGGGGACTTCCCGAATGACCAGACACTGCAGGATTCCGTCAACAGGACGGCATGTCCATGATTGGCTACTCGTCCATTACGTACGTGGATGAGTACGCCGCACTGCGTGGAAGAGAGACCTCGAGAACCACACCTATGCTACAGCAGCAGCCGTGGAGTTCTCGCTTCTGCCGTGCAGGCATCACCCACCCAGCTATCCGGTTCGCCTAAAGCGTGGACGCTCAAGGCGTACATATGGTCGTTGTGGAACACTCTGGTCGATTAGCTGATTTGCAAACCTGTACCAAGATCCGTCCTTCGGAAAGAAGTCTGTCGGCAGCGAGCGCAACTGAGTCATAACACAATCCACTATACTATTTTCTATCATCTTTGGGTCTACACCCCAAGCAGCACAGGCGTGGTCAACCAAGGGCGCAAGCAAATATTCTCCAAACTTGTGATCGAACATGAAGCTGTGCCTGATGGAGTAATTAGGATCTGACTCCTCAAAGCACTTATAAGGATAACTTAGCAGGTTTGTAAGATGCCCGGCACGCGACATCAATGGCAAGTCGCGATCAACCGACTCAAGGTCACGAAGCACCGTAGCCTGGCAGTGCCAGGAAGCATCAAAAGCGAACAGCACATTCTGCGCGTGCCACTCCCCTTGTAAGCCACCCTCGGCCAGCATGGCGAAGTACGAAAGGATTGTAGGGAGTAACAGCTCCTCTAGGAGAAATCGAATCCGGCCATCACCATGGACGTCGCCTAATTGCTGGAGGATGCTTTTCGCGTTTGGATCACGACTATCGTGAGAGAAAAGAGAGAAGGCAGGGATGAGGTAGCAAGCATCGCACGAGCAAACTCCATAGGGCTCAGCCGACCGCCAAATCATTCCCCAAGAGCCAGCACCCTTCTGGGCATTCAGCTCAAACACACGTGCTCCCGCTTCGCGAAGAAAGGCAAAAGAGGCAGGTAATCGGCGCGCTAAAACTAGGCGCAACAGGAGGTCATCAGTCTCAAGAGCGGCTAATGCATGCTTTAGAGAGATCCGTCGAAGTATGCGGCCCAAGTGTCCCTCATAGTGGAGCTTCAAATATCCGCTTAGATGTGGGGTTTTGACCTTGACTGTTCGAGCGCTAGAGGTGGGCATAACTTCGAACCACGACGGACGACTCTCTCCCTCGCGGAATGGTTCTAACGCTGAGTGCTCCTCCATGTCTGGGTGAATGAATATTGATCTATCAGGCCGAATTACCTTAGAACCGAAGAGAGCTATTGGTATGTTTCCGAGTTGATGGATCGTTACATCCCTTGCAGCCTCAATGACGGAGAGAGGAAAACTCACATTCGAGCCTTGGGGTCGAGTTTGTAGGGACGTGGTATTGACGAAGGTAAATCCGCTAGGAGATCCATCGTTGACGTAGCGCTCCATCAGAACGAGAGAGGCAGCAGGGTCCCCCTGAATGGACTCCAACCTCATGGTAGTCAAGCGAGAATTGCGGCTATCATAAAGCTCCAGCGCTGCCGCCTACATGGCGAGTTTAGCAGCCTGCCGCTGAAGTTCTACTGCCTTTTCAGAATCCCCTAGGAGTGACGCAGTCGCTGAAGCCTCCAAGAGAAATGCCCTTGCTTCGCCAAAGCTCTGCTCTGCACGAGCAACTGCAGCTAAGCCAATCAGGCTAACTAGCTCGCAATCGCGTCTCGCAGAGAGCCGGGCCGTCGCTAGTCCACGACGGTAGCTATCTTTTGCCGCGGCCACGTCACCCATTTCGAGTTGGACTTGACCAATCGGCCCGTATACCTTTAATGCCCTGTCGCGGTCGGCTAGCCGGGCAAAGAGTTCCTGTGCTGAAACTAAAGCCGGAAGAGCGGCAGCAAAGTCGCCTCTACGTTGAAGCTCCCGTGCTCGCTGGTATGCAAGGCCAGCAGTCAGTTCGGCATGCTCCCTGGCATCAGTTACCTTGTCAAGAGCTCTTTCGGCCTCGGAGGCACAAAGGGCAGATTGCTCGATATCTCCACGCTTGAGGTGTATGCCAGCCAAATGGCGAAAGGCCCGACTAACTAAACCATATGCGTTTACCTTTTGGGCAACGCTCAAGCCATGCCGGATGTACTTAAGCGCGTCCTCGTATTGGCGAAGTGCGGCACTAGTCCAGCCCAGATCGTCTATAAGGGCAGACGCCTGTATGTCTGGCCTATCGCTAAATGCGGCAGCACCTTCGACCAGTTTCCCGATTTCTATCCTGAGCTGATATCGACCTGTCAGCCACAATGGCCGACTAAGCGGTCGTCCTAATGTGATCACTTCTTCCCAATTCCTCTTAGCATGCGCCTCTCGTAATACAGCGATTAGAGAGGTTGCCGCATCTTGACTTACGGACTCGGAAGCTCGCTGAACAACGGCAAGTTCCGCTCGTGACTCTTGAAGGGCCCGTGCTGTTCGTGCTAGTGCACGGGACAAGAAGATTAGCTCCCAGGCCATCCCCAAAAAGACTGCAAGAAGCAGAAAGGCGATTAGACCGCTTACACGATAGCCAGACAGGGGCTTTGTTGGGATAAAATAGCTGGCAATCTCAAGGAGAAGCCAAAGAGCCGCTAAACCACCGAAAATTCTCGAATGGGTCGAGACTAACCGCGCTGAAATAGACGTTTCTACTGGAATAGGTACAATTTCTAATTGATCCATTGTTACGCTCTTAATTTGGCTAATTTCCTTCAGATTTAGTTCCTGAATACCCTCCTCCGGAACAGGCACTCCCCACGAAGTTCATCATGAACAGACTGTTTGATTCATTATACTTCGCTCTATCGTTCTCGTCAAACTCTGAGGTTAGCCACTCTGGCTCGTTAACTCTCTAGCGCAAAGTCTCCGGACTCTGAGCCGTCGTCAACTTCTCCAGAGCAAGTCACAGATCAAGACCGAGAAACCGCGTCCCCATGATCGGGTTGTACCGGTAAGGAGGGATCTCTTGGAAGCCCAGGCGCTCGTACAGCCGCTGCGCGCCGCCCATTGTAGGCAGCGTGTCGAGGTACATCCGCTGATAGCCGATGGACCTTGCCTCGGCGATGAGGCGCTCTGCGAGTTGCCGGCCTAAACCTGTTGCCCGGTATTCCGGTCGTACGTAGAGCCGCTTCATCTCGCACGTATCGCTCGTCAAAGGCCGCATCGCGACGCACCCGGCCGGCGCGCCGTCATCCAGCGCGAGCAGGAGCCGGCCGCGCGGAGGCGCATATTCGCCGGGCAGCGTCTGGAGCTCCGTCTCGAAATCCTGGAAGCTCAGATCGACGCCGAGAGCTTCCTGATATTCGCGAAACAGTCCGCGAGCGGTTTCCACAGCGGCCGTTTCGATGGCTTCGCTGATGTCGATCATTGGCTTGACGATGTTCTCGAGGAGTTACACCAGCTCCGGATGCCGCAGCACCGCCGCCAGCAGCCTCCGCAGCTTCTCCGCCGCCCCGCGCCCGGCCTCCAGCACCTCTTCGTGGGTCACCGGCGCATCCGAGAGGCCCGCGCCGGGATTGCTCACCATCGAGATGCACAGGCAGCGCATCCCTATGTGGCGTGCGGCGGTGACTTCCAGCACGGTGGACATGCCGGCGACGTCGCCGCCGAGGATCTGGAGCATCTTCACCTCGGCCGGCGTCTCGTAGGCCGGGCCGGACAACCCGGCGTAGACGCCTTCTTCCAATGGAATGCCGAGCTCGTTCGCGATCCGGCGGGTCAGGTCGCGGAGACGGGGATCGTACGCGGCGGTCATGTCCGGGAAGCGCGGCCCCCACTCCGGCGGGAGCTGGCCTCGCAGCGGCGTCATGCCCGTGAGGTTCAGATGGTCGCGGATCAGGACGAGGTCGCCCGGCCGGTAATGGGTCCGCAGGCCGCCCGTGGCATTGGTCATCACCAGCACCTTGGCGCCCAGCAGGGCGGCCAGCCGCACAGGGAAGACGGTCTCGTTGGCGTCGTAGCCCTGGTAGGAGTGAAGGCGCCCCTTGTAGTAGAGGACGGGACGGCCCGGCGCCGGCTCGAAGATCTCCACCGAGTGCGGATGCCCTTCGATGGCGTGGGTGCCGAACGGGAGCAGGAACTCGAGCTGGAGGGGACCATGGGTGCGCTCCCCCACCTCCACGGCCAGTCCGGAGCCCGAGACCAGGGCCACCTCGGGCCGCGGCCAGCCCAGCATGTCGTACCGCTCCACGGCGGACTTGTGGGATTCCGTCAGGGAATCCTCAGGCTGTTCCAAGGATTGGTGCACCAGTCCTTTGAGATCTTCGGTGTTGTCCATGGGCGCGTATCGTATCCTGTCGCTCCGCTCTCCGGACGATCGGAGAGCGCCTACCATGGAGGTCGAATCATGAAGAGGACGCTCATCAAGCTCGCCGTCGCCTGTTGCCTGCTGGCCCTGCCTTTCGTCGTGCCCGTGCCGGCCGCCGCCGAGAAGTGCGCGAGTTGCTCCGAGTTGGTGAAGGCCTGCAAATCCTTCTGCGGCAGCAACAACGTGATCTTCGATTGCCAGAACAGCAATCCCTGCGCGGGGACTTGCAGCTGCGGGTAGGCCCCGATCCCTCACCCCGACCCTCTCCCGGCCTCCCTCGCCGGAGAGAGGGGAAAGGACAGCAAGGACACCAAGGACCTCAAGGACAACAGGGACATGCTTTATCTGTCCTTGGTGTCTTTGGTGTCCCTGGTGTCCTTTCCTGCTGTTCTCCCTCCTCTTCCGGACGGCGGGGGGGAGGCCGGGAGAGGAGGGCCGGGGTGGTGAGGGCCTCAGAGTTGCGCTATCTTCCCTGATTCTGAAGAGGCATCAGGGGGAGAGGTGCGCCCATGTCCGAGCTCGACAATCAGATCCAGAACCGCCGCGAGAAGCGCCAGCGCCTCGCCGAGGCCGGCATCCCGGTCTATCCGCACCGCTTCGAGTGGGACCTGGAGCCCACGGACGTCCATGCGCAGCACGGCGCGAAGACCGCCGAGGAACTGGAGGCCGCGGGCATCAAGCTCCGCGTGCCGGGACGGGTGCGCTCGTTCCGCTCCCAAGGCAAGATCGTGTTCCTCGACATCCACGACGGCAAGGAGAAGCTGCAGCTCTTCGTCCGCAAGGGCAGCCTGCCGGAGAAGGCGGTGCTGGTGCTGGACAATCTGGACCTGGGCGACGTCGTCGGCGCCGAGGGGATGCTGATGCGCACCCGCGCGGGCGAGCTGTCGCTCATGGCGGACGACCTCACACTGCTCTCCAAGGCCCTGCGCCCCCTGCCCGAGAAGTGGCACGGCCTCGCCGACGTCGAGACCCGCTACCGCCAGCGCTACCTCGACCTTGCCACCAACGAGGAGTCGCGGCGGGTGTTCGAGGTGCGGGCGGCGATCATCAAGGGCATCCGGGAGTTCCTGGACGCCCGCGGCTTCCTGGAGGTGGAGACGCCGATGATGCAGGTGATCCCGGGCGGGGCCACGGCGCGGCCGTTCAAGACCCACCACAACGCCCTGGACATGGACCTCTACCTGCGCATCGCGCCCGAGCTCTTCCTCAAGCGCCTGCTGGTGGGCGGCATCCCGCGGGTCTACGAGATCAACCGCAACTTCCGAAACGAGGGGATCTCGACGCGGCACAACCCCGAGTTCACGATGCTGGAGTTCTACTGGGCCTACGCCGACTACCGGGAGATGATGGACTTCACCGAGGAGATGCTGACCGGTCTGGCGGAGATCGCGATGCGCGTCCAGGGCAGGGAGCAACTCACCTGGGAGGGGCGGCCGATCGACCTCACCCGCCCCTGGAAGCGGCTGACCATGCGCGACGCCATCACGCATTTCGGGAGCATCCCGGCGGAACGGCTGGAGACCGCGGAGTCCGTGCGCGCCGTGCTGGAGGAGAAGGGGCTCGACATCCCCCAGGGCGGCACCTACGGCCATCTCCTGATGGGCCTGTTCGAGGACACGGTGGAAGAGCACCTCTTCGATCCGGTCTTTATCACGGACCACCCGACGGACGTGTCGCCGCTGGCCAAGCAGCGGCCGGACGATCCGCGCTTCACCGAGCGCTTCGAGCTGTACATCGCGGGCATGGAGATCTCGAACGCCTTCAGCGAGCTCAACGATCCGGACATCCAGGCCGAGCGCTTCCGCCAGCAGGTGGCGGCGCGCGAGCAGGGGGACGTGGAAGCCCACCTCTACGACGCCGACTACGTCCGCGCCCTGGAGCACGCCATGCCCCCGGCGGCCGGCAACGGCACCGGCATCGACCGCCTGACCATGCTCCTCACGGACCGGCAGTCGATCCGCGACGTGATCCTGTTCCCGTTGATGCGGCCGGAGGCGGAGATCGAGTAGCGGTTAGCGGAGAGCGGAGGCCTCGGACGCGAAGTGCTCCACCCACTCGCGTTGCTCGGTAGTGTCCGGCACCGGCCTCCCCCGCGCGGTCTCGATCTGACGGAAGGCTTCTTCCGGATTTTTTCCCGCAGAAACGAGAACCGACGCAGCGACCAAAGAGGACCTGCCAATCCCCTGGCGGCAGTGGATGGCGACGTTCTTCCCCGACTCCAGCGCCTTCCCCAGCGTGCTGACGAGCCTTGCCAGATCTTTCCGCGACCTGGGCACGCTGTAGTCAGGGATCGGGAAGGAGTGGAACTCGAGACCTTGCTCTCGGGAGCGCGCCGATTCTTCCTGGAGATCCAGCTCAGTCATCTCGTCCGGAGTCAGCAGAGAGGTGACCACATCGAGACCTGCGGCTCGCCACGACCGGACCTCATCAACAAGCCAGTCGCCACCCCGGGGTCGAGGAACGATCCCGAGCCGGCCCGGCCAAGGGCCTGCTACCCAGTAGACTTCAGCCTTCATGGCGACTCTCGTGGCAGCGCATCCACGTCCACACCACGCTCCCGAAGTACGTAAACGCGGTGGTGCCCATCCATTATAGTGCCGTCCGCTTTCACCTTCAGTGCACCCGGTCTGCCTGGCGCCAGCGACCCGACCAGATCCTCTGTCGAAAGCTTCCGGAAAGCGGACAACTTGGGCTTGCTCAACGATTCATCCGAGTGCAGCGGCTTTAGCGGGACCGTACTCCGCGACACACCTCTCCCCTATTTGTAATCTCTGAACTGGAAACTGGCGGTTGTAGATTACCGGAACTGGTACGCGAATGCCAGTACCCGGAGCCTACTCCATCTCCTTCAAGAACGAACAAGCCTCTTCATGCCCGCCGTCACAGGCGCGCTGGTAGAGCTCGCGGGCCTTCGCCTTGTCCTCGGGCACGCCGTCCCCGGCGTGGTACAGGTCGGCGAGGTTGGCGCATCCCAGAGCGTTTCCTCTGTCACAGCTCCGGGTGAAGAGCTCGACGGCCGCGGCCTTGTCGCGGGCCACGCCATCGCCGTCGCGGTAGAGGACTCCGAGGTTGAAGCAGCCCAGGGGGTCTCCGATCTCACAGGGAGTCCCCTCGCAGGCGCGGCGGTAGGCGAGCACTGCCCGCATCACGTCGGCCCGGACTCCCGTCCCATGCTCGTGGAGGAACCCGGCGTTGGTGCAGCCGAGAGCGGTGCCGAGACGGCAGGCGCGTTCGTAGGCGGTCAGGGCATTGCTCGGGCTCGCCCGCGTCCCCCAGCCCTTTTCGTGGTGCAGACCCGCGTTGTAGCAGGCGTTGGCGTCGCCTCCATCGCAGGCTTTTTCATACAGGACCAGCGCCCGGGCGTCGTCCTCGGAGACTCCACGTTCGCCTGTGGCATAGAGGTAGGCGAGATAGGAGCATCCCTCGGCGCTCCCGCCGTCGCAGGCCGTGGTGACAAGGTCGAGGATCTGAGCCTCGTCAGCCGACTCCTTGATCCCCTGGAGGAGGCGACCACCCAGCTTGGCACAGGCGACGGCGCTGCCGTCCAGGCAGGCCCGCTGGTAGAGCTCGTTGGCGCGGCCATGTTCCAGTCCCTTGGCGTGGAGGTTCGCCAGCAGATAGCAACCGGAAGCCCGTCCGGCGTCGCACGCTTTTTCATACAGCTTCCGCGCCTCGACCAGCTCCAGCTCCTTCTCGAAGCTCTCCGGACCACGGCGCACGGCGAGCTTGACCTTCTCGCCAGGGTACCGGGCGAGGATCTCGCGTTCCAGAGCGCACACGCCGTCCACGGGCCGGCCGTCGATGGACAGGATCAGGTCGCCCGAACGGAGCCCGGCGCGAGCGGCGGGACCGGACTCCTCGACTTCCTGGAGAACGGCTCCGTCCTCCCGCAGGGTCTCCGCGTTGCGGAAGTCCGCCCCGACGGTCGCCTGGCCCAACCCGTCCTCTCCTTTCGCGCAACCCAGCGCCAGCACCGGCAACAGCCAGAGACAGAGACTTGAACGCATTGTGGTTCTCCCGGGGGGATCATATTCCGAACCACGCCCGCCCGGGCCGGGGTGGTGAGGGCCCCCCTCCACCTGCTAGATTCTCTCCATCCACCCATGGCCGACCGCATCGAAGACCGCGCCCGGTTCGACCTTGTCCGCTACGCCAACGTGTGGGAGGACGCGGAGGTGCTGCGCTCGGCCCTCCAGCCGGCGCCGGGCAAGCGCGTCCTCTCCATCGCCTCGGCGGGGGACAACGCCTTCGCCCTCCTCGCCGCCGGGGCCGAGGTGGTGGCGGCCGACCTCTCCCCCGCCCAGATCGCCCTGGTCGAGCTCAAGCGCGCGGCCATCCGGCGGCTGGGGTTCGAGGATCTGCTCGCCTTCCTGGGACTCCGCAAAGGCCAGGACCGCCGCGCCGTCTACGAGCAACTCGAGCATGACCTTCCGTCACGCACGCGGGATTTCTGGCGCGAGCACCTGGACGAGATCGCGGACGGGGTGGTCCATCACGGAAAGTTCGAGAGCTACTTCGAGCTCTTCCGCGAGCGCGTCCTCCCCCTGGTCCACCGGCGGAAGACCGTCCTCGCCCTCCTCGCGGAGAAGGACGAGGCCGCCCGCAAGGCGTTCTACGACCGCACCTGGAACAACCTGCGCTGGCGCCTCCTCTTCCGGATCTTCTTCAGCCGCTTCGCCATGGGCAGGCTGGGGCGCGACCCGGAGTTCTTCCGCTACGTCGAGGGGTCGGTCGCCGAGCGCATCCTGAGCCGGACCGAGTACGCCTTGACCGCGCTGCCCACTCACACCAATCCCTACGTGGAGTACATCCTCACAGGGAGCTTCAAACGCGCCCTCCCCCTCTACCTGCGGTCCGAGGTCTACCCGGACCTCCGGCGCAACCTGGACCGCCTGACGCTCTTCGAAGGCCCGATCGACGAAGCCGCCCAGGCCCATCGGGGCGAAGGGTTCGACGGCTTCAACCTCTCGGACATCTTCGAGTACCTCGACGCCGATACCAGCGCCGCCGTCTACGGCCGTCTCCTGGAGACCGCCCGGCCGGGCGCCCGCTTCGCCTACTGGAACATGCTCGTGCCGCGCCACCTGGCCTCTGCCTTTCCCGGCCAGGTCCGCCCCTTGGACACCGAAGCCGGGAAGCTCTTCGACCAGGACCTGGCCTTCTTCTACAGCGCCTTCGTCCTGGAGGAGGTGATTTGATCTCCCCCGGCGATCTGCGCGGGGCGGCAATCCTGGCCGCGATCTTCCTCTCCCTGCTGGTGATCGCCGAGCTCTGGCGCCGGTTCGGGACGCCGAAGCCGGAGTACACGCGCAAGCTGGTCCACCTGGGAGGAGGCGTCGCCTGCCTGTTCTTCCCGTTCCTCGTCCGATCCCCTTGGGTGGTGCTGGCCCTGTCCCTGCCGCTGACGGGCCTGTTCGTGGCCGGCGGGAAATTCGGCTTCCTCCAGAGCCTGCACGGCGTGAAGCGAAAGAGCCGGGGCGCGGAGTACTACCCGCTCTCCGTCTTCCTGGTCTTCGTGATGACCCAGGGCCGGCCGTGGCTCTACCTCTCGGCTGTGCTCGTTCTCGCCGTGGGGGACGCCTTCGCCGCCCTCATCGGCAGCCGCTACGGGGTGATCCGCTACGAGGTGGAGGACGAGAAGAAGAGCCTGGAGGGCTCCCTGGTCTTCCTGGTCATCGCGTTCCTGGCGATCCACCTCCCCACCCTGCTGCTGACCGACCTCCCCCGCTCCGTCTGCGTGCTCGCCGCCCTGCTGGTGGCCGCGCTGGTGACCGGCTTCGAGGCGATCTCCCTGGAGGGAGCGGACAACCTCTTCGTCCCGCTCGCCGTGGTGGTGATCCTGGGCAAGATCACCACCAAGCCGCTCTCGGAGGTGATCTTCCAGAACCTCTCGCTGCTGGCCATCTGCGCTGGCGTGGGATTGGCCGTCTGGCGCTCGCGCTCGCTCAACGTGGGCGGCGCCATCACCTTCATCCTCTTCGCCTACGGCACCTGGTCGCTGGGATCGTGGATCTGGGCGCTGCCGGTCTTCGTGGGATTCCTGGGCTACCTCCTGGCCTGGAAGCGCTGGGCGCCGCCCGGGCACGCCTCGGGGATCAAGGTGCGGACTCTGGCGCGCGCCCTGCTGCCGCCGTTCGTCATGCTGATCCTGGCGAACAGCCTGGACGACTACCCCACCTGGTTCGCCCCCTACCTCGCCGCCATCGCCGCCGTCCTCGCCTTCAGCCTGGACACCGGCGTCTTCCGTCTGGAGCGGCGGCGGAGCTGGGCCTTGGGCGCGCTGGGGTTGGCGTTCCTCGGCACGGTCCTGGTGGTCGTCGGCCCCTGGATCGCCCTGCGCCGGGCGCCGCTGGAAACGGTGCTGGCGATCCTCGCCGCGACCGCGGTGGTCTGCCTTATCAACTCCCTGCTGGAGCTGCGCGACCCCGAATTGCCCCGCAGCCGCGAGTGGACCGCCTGGCGCTTCCTCCTGAGCCTCGTGGCGGCCCTCGCGGTCTGGGGGTTGCAGGCGTTGGGGATGATCCCCGCGTGGGATCCGGGGTGGAGGTAGGCCGCTCCTCCCGCCCAGGCATGAATGCCTGGGCGGGAGGTCGCACGGGCAACTCCGCTCGAATAAGATCCCGCCCTGGAAGGAGGAAACCTGATGTCCGAAATCCAATGGCGGGACCGGCTCCAGCCGGCCCTGGAGGAGGCGCGGGAGGCGAAGAAGACCGTCCTGCTGTATTTCTGGACCACTGAGTGACTGGGCTGCCGCAAGATGGGTGCCGTGACGTACCCAAACGCTGAAGTCGCCCAATTCGTCTCGGAGCGTTTCCTTGCGCTCAAGCTCAATCTCAAGGAGCCGCATCCGGACTTCAAGGAAGCGCTGGGGCGGGGCAAGTTCCTTTGGGCTCCCCTGCTCATCTTCCTGGACGGCCGGGGCAACGAGCTGCGGCGCTACGTGGGCTTCCTGCCGCCGGACGAGTTCCTGGCCGAGCTGACCCTGGTCCTGGGCCTCCACGCCATGACCCACTCCCAGATGGAGGACGCCCTGCGGCTGTTCGACGAGTCGGCCGAGCGGTATCCGAAGGCGAGCGCCGCTCCCGAGGCCCTCTTCTGGGGCGCCGCGGCGGCCTACCGCATCGACGGCCTCGCCGCCGTCGTTCAACGCTGGGACGACCTCATTGCCCGCTATCCCGACTCCACCTGGGCGCGCCGGGCCGACGTGGTGCCGGACGAGGTCCGAGCCAAGCTGGCGGAAACCAGCGGATGACCATCAAGCCCGGCTTCCTCTTCGATCTCGACGGCACGGTCTACCAGGAAGGCCGTGCCATCCCCGGAGCCGCGGAGGCCCTGAAGGAACTGCGCCGCCACGGCTATCCCTTCCGCTTCACCACCAACACCACCCGGCGTCCGCGAAGGGTCCTGGCGGAGTGGCTCCAGGGGATGGGCATCCAGGCGAGCCCCGAAGAGATCCTCTCCGCCCCTGCCGCCGCCGCCCGCTGGCTGCGGGACCGCGGAGTCCGCCGCGTCCAGCTCCTCCTGAACGAAGCCACCTTCGAAGACCTCACCGGCTTCGAGATCACGGATCGCAATCCCGAAGTGGTGGTCGTTGGGGATCTCGGAGAGTCCTGGACCTTCCCCCTCCTCAACCAGGCCTTCCGCAACCTGATGGACGGCGCCGAGTTGCTGGCCATCCAGAGAAACCGCTACTGGAAGACGGATGGCGGTCTGAGCCTTGACGCGGGGCCGTTCGTAGCGGCGTTGGAGTACGGCAGCGGCAAGACCGCGACGCTCGTGGGAAAGCCAAGCCCCGCTTTTTTTGAAGCGGCCGCCAAGGATCTTGGATTACCCGCGGATCGGATCGCCGTCGTCGGTGACGATCTGGAGTCCGACGTCGCTGGAGCCAGGGCTGCCGGGATGTGCGGAGTCGCGGTACGGACAGGCAAGTACCGGCCTCAGGATGAGGAGAGGGCGCGGGAGGCGGCGGATGTGGTGTTGGATTCGATCGCGGGGGTGCCGGGGTGGATGGAATGTGAAAGTGAACAAGCCTAAACTCCCCGAATGCGGACTCCCCTCCTCCTGGCATTCCTTTTAGCCTCTTGCATGACAGCCCCAACCACACCCCTGGAGTGCAGCCTCGAAGCCGTGCCGCCGCTCGCCGCGGGTGTACCGGTGAAGGTCCGCTTCACACTGCGCAACACCACCGACGCGCCTGTCCAGGTGCTGCGCTGGAACACGCCGCTTGAAGGATGGAAGGGAACGATCTTCCAGGTGAAGTTCCAGGGATTCGAGCGGCCTTATCAGGGGCCGATGTTCAAGCGGGGGGAACCGGGACGCGAGGAATACGTGGAGATTCCCGCCGGACAGTCGGTCTCGGCGGTCGTGGACCTCTCACAGGTGTACGAAATGAAAGACCCCGGGCCCTATCAGGTAAAGGTAACCGGGAGGTTGCAGGACGTGGTCACCGGCGACGAGCCGGCGCCAAGCCTGCTGGAACGTCATCAGCCGGCGGCGTTGAGCTGTGGCGAGCTGCTGCTCAACGTCCCGCCGGCCGGGGGCGCTCCATCCTGACCTAGAACCGCCAGACGATGCCGACGTTGGCGCCGATGCCGGACAGGTCGAGGTCGAAGTCGTCGTCAAAGTCGACGTCGTCGATGTCCTCGAAGTCCTCCGGATCGAAGTTCACCGAGCCTTCGATGTTCCGGTAGACCGCCTCCGCGAAGAAGCCGACGCCGCCGCCACTGCCGCCGGCCTTGAAGCCGCCGACCGCATAGAAGCCTACTTCGTCATCCACCTCGCCGATGTCGGTGTCGAGCAGGATATAGGTCGCACCGCCACCGATGTAGGGGCTGAAGTTCTCGTTGGGGGCGAAGTTGAAGACGATGCCCGCCTCCAGCGGGATGGCCGAGATCTCGAACTGATCCTGGAAGTCGCTGTCGCTGTCGAGCAGCTCCTCGAAGTCCTCGGCGATGTCCGGGAAGTAGCTGCCGCGCAGCTCGAACTGGATAGGGCCGCTACCGAAGGCGACCCGGGTGCCGCCGCCGAACGTGTCGTCGAAGTCGCCCGTCTGCCAGTACGAGCCGAAAAGATTGAAGTCTGTGGCCATCGCGGGGGCGACGCCCACGAGTAGGAAGGCCAGGGCTGAGGTTAGTACGATTCTCCGCATGTTCACACTCCCGTTGTGAGATATCTTTAAGAAATACTCCTCTGACGCAAGAGCACGCGTTGGGAATCGTTGATTCCACGGGACGCCGACTCACACTTGCTGTTTTAGCAAGATTCGTGCCGCAGGATTCGGAGAAACTACGAGTCTTCCGACACCAGCACCGTCCCCGTCGCGCCGTCCATCGTGACGACCTGCCCCGTCTTCAGCGTGCCCACCAGCCCGGCGATGCCCACGATAGTGGGAATTCCCATCTCGCGGGCCACGATGGCGGAGTGGGAGAGGATGCTGCCGCGCTCGATCAGCAGGCCCGAAACTGAAGGGTAGAGCGGCACCCAGCCGGGATCGGTCCGCTCGGCGACCAGGATCTCGCCATCGAGGCGGGAGTCCTCGGTGGGGCTCCGCAGGACCTTGACCGGCCCGGTGACGATCCCCGGGCAGCAGCCGGTGCCACGCAGGACTCCCGGCTCCGTGGGCTCGGCCATACGGGGACGGCCCCGGTAAAGGTTGCGGTGGTAGGGCAGTCCGAAGGTCTCGAAGCGATCGGCGGGCGGGTCCATGCGGCGGTAACCGTCGAATTCTTCGCGGCGGAGGGCGGCGAGCCCGCGCAGGTTGGCGGTCACCGCGCGGCCCTTGACGTAGTCCCAGACCTCGTCGAGAGTGAGATAGAAGATGTCGTCGGCGTGGCCGAGGAGCCCCGCCTCGGAGAAGTCCTCCCCCACCGCCCGCAGCATCTCGCGCAGCAGGCCGTAGATGCGCGTGCGGGCGAAACGGAGGTTCTCCCGGTTCTTCACGCCCAGGCGGGCGTTCTCCAGCACCCGGCGGAAGATCCATCTCCGGTGGGCGCCCCGGATGGCGGCAAAGGCTTTCTCTTCGGCGTCGCGGCGGATGCGCTGCTCGCGCTTCTCCATAGCCGCCGTATCCAGCGCCGACGGGTCTTCCATCGCCAGATAGTTGCGGAGGATCTGATAGAGGAAGGCCGGGCGATCTCTCAGAGAAAGCTCCTCCAGCTTCAGCTCGTTGGGGCAGCGGAAGCCGTAGAGGTCGAGATAGCGGGCGATGCCGGCGGCGAAGTCCGTGAAGCGCGGGTCCGCCGGGATCTCGCGGGCGAGATCTTCGGGCGGGCGCTCCATGAGCAGCCGCCTCAACTCCGGCTGTTGCCTCGCCTCGGCGGCCATCCGCATCAGAAGCTTGGCGGGCTCGGTGCTCTCGATGCCCCCCTCGCCGCAGATCAGATCGTTCTGGAGCGAGCCGGACTCGTCGCCGCACCAGGAGGCGCAGAGCTTCTTGAGCGTGCCGTAGAAGACCATCACGAAGAAATCGTTGACGATCGGCGCCTTCCATTCCCAGAGGAGCTTCTCCTCCATCTCGCGGTAGAGGGACGCCAGCTCATGCGGCGGCATGGCGCGGAAGTCCAAGGCGGACCAGCGCTCGTAATGGGTGCGGAAATGATTCTGGAAATCGCCGACGATGCGGCGAATGTGGAAGAAGTTGCGAGTCGAGCGCCCTACCAGCCGCAGCAGGGCCGGCAGCTCGACGGTGTAGCGCTGAAGGCTGGAAGCCGGCGCCGCGGGTTTCTCCTCCGTTTGATCGGCGATACTCGCGGGCTCGCGCACGCCCATCATCGATTCCATGAAGCTCTTGTTGTAGTTGAAACCGGGGAAGAGTCGGACGAGGCGGTACCAGTTGAAAAGGTTGTAATAGACCTGACCGCGGAACAATCCGAGCATGTTCTCGAACACCTCGCGGTTGGCCTTCACCGTGCGCGCGTCGATCCCCATGACGTCGGCGAAAACGTGATAGACGATGGTGTACGCGCGGCGGATGAAGCTGAACGTCATGGGCGAGGTCACGCCCGAATAGCTCTCGATGATGTTGGAGTTGTCCCAGACCCGCCGGTTGCCCACGGCGGGTCCCAGCTCCTCGACGGTGGTGACGGGCCGGGCCTGGAGAAGAAAGGACCGGCCCTCGGCGTCCACGGCGAATTCGAGGTCCTGCGGACGGCGGTAATGCCGTTCGACCGCGAGCCCCAGACGCGCGAGGGTCTGAATCTCGTCGGCGGACAGGCTGCTCCGCTCCCGCAGATCTTCGGGCACGGCAAGGCGGATCAGCCCGCCCCCGGCCTCGCGATCGAGGATGAGCTGCTCCGATTTGACGGCGACGGATTCCGAGACCTCCAGCGTCTCCTTGTCGACGATGTAGGTATCCGCGTCCAGGCCAGCGCTCACCAGCCCCTCCCCCGCCCCCCAGAGCGAGCTGATCACGACCTCGTGGACGCTGCCGTTGTTGGGATTGGCGGTGAAGATCACGCCGCTGGTCCGCGCTTCCACCATGCGCTGGACGACCACAGCCACGGCGATGCTCTCCAAGGGGATGCCCTTCGCTCGACGGTAGGCCAGGGCGCGCTCGTTGTAGGCCGAGGCCCAGACGCGGCGCACCGCTTCCAGCAGGCTCTCCCGGCCGCGCACGAAGAGGAAGCTGTCGTGCAGCCCGGCGAAGGACTCCCCCGCCGCGTCCTCCCCCGCCGCCGAAGAGCGGACCGCCACGTACGCGTCCTCACCGATGCGGGCGGCATGCGCGGCGGCGATTTCCTCCTCAAGCCCGGGCGGCAGGGGGGCGGCGAGAATCCACTCCCGGATCTCGGACGCGGACCGCTCCTCCGCCAGACGGGCGGCGATGCGCCCGCGGAGGCTGCCAGTCGCCTGTTCGAAGGCGGCGGTGGTGACCGCGTACCAGGGCGGGACGGGCAGGCCGAGGGATTCGAGGATGGCAAGGTTGGCGGCCTTGCCACCGAGGCCCTCACGACGTGACCGCGAGGGATGCCAGACGAGCGGGATGTCAGGGAGCATGGGCACGGTAGGAGGAATCTATAGGAAGTCGCTATCCTTGGCGCGCGCCGAGCGCTTACGCTCCGCAGACGAGATCAGGAGATTCCGTATGAAGAAATCGCCCAAGAAACTCACGTTGGCCAAGGAGACCCTGCTTCACCTGGAGAGCGAATCCCTCGATAAGGCATTCGGCGGCGCTTGGGTGAAGACCGTGGACGCGACCGCTTGCGTGACGAATTGCGCGGGCTGCCCCAGCTATCGAATCTGCTGAAACCAAGGAGATGCCATGAAGAGATCCCCCAAGAAGCTCAAGCTGGCCAAGGAGACCCTTCTCAATCTGGAGAGCGGGCCCCTGGAGAAGGTTTACGGTGGTGTCGCGACTGAAAGGTCGGTGTGCGTCACCATCTGCGCGACGAACTGCAACGTCACAGCCTGCGCGACTGCCTGCCCTGGCTGCGCCTAGCCTGATGCTCTCTCCGGTCCGTGAGCTCTAGCGCTCGCGGACCGCTCAAATCCGTACCCCATATCTCGCCAGGATCGCGACCGTCAAAATCACATCGAACGCGATGATGTACATCCCCGCGTAGGTCTCCATCCGCTTGGCGGTCTTGCGGTTGGTATCGAACCGGTACTGGAAGAAGCCGATCAGACAGAGCAGGAAGAGCGCCACCAGGGCGGCATAGAACCAGGTGGACAGCCCCAGGTGCCAACCCACCAGGGCTACCAGGGCGGTGTCGATCACCCGGATCAGCAGGACCAGGTACGCGGCCCCGTACGTCCCGAAGATGCGCGTGTACGTCTCCACGCCCTCGATCTCGTCTTCGGGGGCGCGGATCTTCCGCGAGACTTCCCAGTTGAAGGTCACGAAGAAGCCCACCCAGGCATACATCCAGAACCAGAACGGCGCCTCCCAGGGCCACTGCCCCGTGGTGAAGCTGAAGACCATCAGCGAGAGCAGGGGCATCACCAGCAGGTGGCTCACGGCGTAGACCAGGAAGTGCCGCTTGAGCCAGTCGCGGACGAAGAACTCCTTCAGCATCAGGAAGGAGAAGACGAACGCCGCCAGCCAGGCCACGAAGGACGCCCGGCCGCCCAGGACGGAGAGGACGATCTCCGTGGCGATGGCGATCCCGCCGAGAATCTTGAGGTCGCGCAGAGTGATGACGCCGCTCTGGAGGACGCGCTGGGGATGGTGGCGCAGGTCTTCGGCGTAGTCCTTGTGCTCGTCGAAGACCCGCAGGTGGAAGAAGAAACAGAACAGGGTCACGGCTCCGAGGAGGGTCGAGAGGTCGTAATGCATCGGCTCCCCCGGCTGGGTCAGGGCGCGGGCGAGGAACTGATTCGAGGAGTAATAGGCCGCGATCAGCACCCCGTGGCCCAGCAGCGGGAAGCGCTCCGCCAGATAGGCGGAGAGACGCCGGGGGAACGGCGATTCGCGGGTAAGGGCGGGGGCCGTGCTCATCCCTTCAGCAGCCGTTCGCGCAGGCGCGGATAGTCGATCTTGCTGTTGTGACGGGGATCGACCGGCATCGGATCGGCGGTGAGGCGGATCTCGTCCACCTCCAGACCGGCGGTCCGCAGGCGTTCGGCCACTTCCCGCTCGATCCCCTCCTCGTCGGTCTCGAGGACGACGACGACGCGCTCCCCCAGCGCCGGGTCCGGAAGGCCCACGGCGGCGGCGCGGCGGATGCGCGGGTCCTCCGCGCAGGCGGCCTGCTCGACGAGCTGCGGATGGACCAGCCCGCCGGCGCGGCGGATCGTGGAGTGGACCCGTCCCGCCAGCCAGAAGCGCCCCTCGCGGTCGAAGGAGCCGGTGTCCCCCATGCGGTGCCAGACGGCCTCGCCGTCCGCGATCTTGTTCTCGCGCACGGCCCGGGGGTTGCGGTAGTAGTCCCGGCAGACATGCTCGCCCGTGACCACCAGCTCTCCGATCTCGCCGGCCGGAAGCTCCCAGTCCGCCCAGCCTCCGTCTCCCAGCCGGATGGAAGCGCCATGGATGCGCACGATCTTCGCCCGCACCCGCTCCACGGGCCGGCCGGCGCAGAAGCCGGGGGTCAGCGGCCGGTCCTGGTTGATGGCCTCCAGCCGCTCCTCGGCGGTGAGGTGAGCCACGGGCTCGGCTTCGGTGGAGCCATAGGCCACCAGGATCTCGGTCCCGGGAAAAGCGCGCCGCCAGTCGCGGAGCTGGGCGTCGGCGACGGGAGCGCCGCCGGTCAGGGCGCGGCGCAGACCGGGCACGTCCCCGTGATGGCGGCTCACCTCGCCGGCGAGGCGGTCGAAGAAGGGGGGCGAAGCCGTGCAGGTGGTGACGCCATGGCGCCGCATCTGGGCGAGGACGCGGGCGCCGTCCACCTGGTCCACGCGGCGGAAGTCCATGTCCGGCACCACGGAGGGGACTCCCGTGGCCAGGTTGTTGAGGGCGAACACCGGGAACATGGGCATGTCGACGTCGCCGTCCTCGGCCGAAAACTCGGCGGCCAGGGCGCGATGCTGGGCGAGAAGGAAGCCGTGGGTGCGGTTGGCGCCCTTGGGCTCGCCGGAGGAGCCGCTGGTGAAGGTGATGAGCGCCGGATCGTCCGGTGCGGCCGGATGGACCTCCCCGTCGCCTTCCGACTGCTCCAACTCGTCCAGGGCGCAGCCCGCCGGCAGCGGCCCCAGACGCCAGCCCGTGGTGACGGAGAAAGGGATGGACCGCAGGGGCCGCGAGAGCAGCCGCAGCAGGTGGCTCTTGGGAATGCCGATCCAGGCCCGGGGCTCCGCGAAAGCGGCGAAGGCGGCGATCTGCCGGCGGCCGATCCAGGGGTCGACGAAGACCGCCACCGCTCCCATGTGCAGCACGGCCAGCATGGCCACGTAGAGATCGATCGACATCGGGATCATGACCACGGCCCGGTCCCCCGGCGCGAGGCCCAGACCGCGAAGCCCGGCCGCGGCGCGAGAGACGCGGTCCCAGAGATCGCCGAAGGTGATGGAGCCGTCGTCCCCTGTGATCAGCGCCGGCCGCGCCGGATGGCGGGCAGCCATCTGGCGGAGGACCTCGAGGACGTTGGAGGTCAGAACGACACTCCCGACCGCCGGATCAGCGCCGCCAGGCAGCGGGCCGATTCGCGGTAGATCTCTCCGAGGTCGAGATGCGCGAGCCGGCCTTCCTCGACGAGGAGGCGGCCGTCGGCCACGACGTGGCGGACGGCGGCGCGGGAGGTCCCGAAGGCCACGAGGTCGTGCGGGTCCGCCTGAGGCGCGGCCCACAGCTCGGGGCGCGCGGTCGTGAGCACGACGAGGTCCGCGCGCCTGCCGGGCTCGATGGTGCCGATCTCATCCTGGAGACCGATGGCACGCGCCCCTTCGCTGGTGGCGAGGCGCAGGGCGTCGAGGCCGGAGAAGGCGTCGGGGCCGTGCTTGACCTTCTGGAGCAGGGCGGCCAGGCGCAGCTCCTCGAAGTTGTCGAGATGGTTGCTGCACGCCGCGCCGTCGCACCCGATGCCGACCGGCACGCCGGCGCGGCGGAGGGCGAGGAGGTCGGCCACGCCGGAGCCCAGCTTCAGGTTGGAGCTGGGGCAATGGACCACGCTGAGCTGGCCTTCGCGCGCCCGGCCCAGGTGCTCGGCGGTGATCCAGACGCCGTGGGCGAGGCGCAGGTCGGTCGCCAGGATGCCCTGGTCGGAGAAGTATTCGATCTCGTCGCGCCCACCCTTCAGCTCGCGCACGGCGAGCGTCTCGTCCCGCTGCTCCAGCGCATGGGTGTGGACCGGCCAGCCGCGGCGCAGCGAGAGGTCGCGGATCCCCTCCCAGAGCGGATCGGAGCAGGTGAGGATGAAACGGGGATTGAGCGCGTAGCGCAGACGTCCCCCGGCCGCGCCGTCGAAGCGCTGGCCCAGGGCCTCGGTCTCGGCGAGCGCCGTGTCGGTCGTCAGGCGCATGGCGGCCGGCAGCGCTTCGCCGCTGTCCATCAGACATTGGCCGGCGAAGGCGCGCAGACCGGAGTCCTCGATCGCCTGGAGCAGGCCGCGCGCGCCGGGTCCGATGCCGATGTCCTGGATCGTGGTGGTGCCGCCGAGGAGGCATTCGGCGGCGCCGAGCATGCCGCACCAGTAGGCGCTCTCGTCGTCGTGGGCGGCTTCGAGGGGCCAGATGCGCTCGCGCAGCCAGGCGAGCAGACGCCGCCCTTCGGCGAGGCCGCGGAAGAAGGTCTGCCCCAGATGGAGATGCCCCTGGATGAGCCCCGGCAGCACGAGGCAGTCAGTGACGTCGAGCACGCGGGTCCCCGGCGGCGGCTCGGGCACGCCGAGCGAAGCGATGCGGCCGTCGCGCACCAGGAGGTCCGCGCCGCGCAGCACGGTGGCGCCGGCGTCCAGGGTGAGGATCGTGCCTCCGCGCAGGAGCAGGGGGGGGTCGGCTTGGTGGAATTGCACCGGATTCTCTATTGGTCGCCTTCCTGGCGAATCCTTTCCTCGCGCATGCGCTTCAACTCCTCCTGCGTCATGAACTCATCAAAGGTGCCGAACTTCTGAACTAGTCGTTCCAGACGTCGACAACGTTGAGCTTGGATGATCGCTGCTTTGTCCGTCATCTTCATGATTCCCGCTCTCCTAACCGTCCCTTCAGGGACATTCGTGGGTAGCCCCACGGTTTCAACCTGGGGCGGGAGAGGTGGCTACCGTTGCCGGGCTTTGAGGGCATCCCGGTGAAGGTCGGTCTTTGTGCCCCAGGTTGAAACCTGGGGCTACCCACGAATGTCCCTGAAGGGACGGTCCAGACAGAACTCTCCATAGGCATCCTCTACAAGCTCTGCGAGAATCCAGCAAAATTTGCTCACGGAAATCATACTCTCACTCTCATGGCTCCATCGGACCTCACCCTCCGCAGCCAGCGGGTCGTAACCCCCGAGGGCGTACGCCCCGCCACCCTCCACATCCGGCAAGGCCAAATCGACCACGTCACGCAGGACGTCTCGAGCCCCGCGCTCGACTGCGGCGACCTGGTCGTCATGCCGGGCCTCGTTGACACGCACGTTCACGTCAACGAGCCAGGGCGGACGGAGTGGGAGGGGTTCGAAACGGCTTCCCGGGCGGCGGCGGCCGGGGGGATCACCACGCTGGTGGACATGCCGCTCAACAGCATCCCCGCCACGACCACGCGGGCGGCGCTGCGGGCCAAGATCGAGGCGGCTAATGGGAAGGCGTACGTCGATGTCGGCTTCTGGGGTGGCGTGGTGCCCGGCAACGCGGGCGAGTTGAAGGGTCTTGTGGAAGACGGCGTCCTCGGGTTCAAGGCCTTCCTGGTCCCCTCGGGGGTCGACGAGTTCGAGCACGTCGGGGAGGCGGATCTGCGCGAGGCGATGCCGGAGCTGGCGCGCCATGGCGCCGCGCTCCTTGTCCACGCCGAGCTGCCGGGACCGATCCAGGCGGCCGCCAACGTCTGGGAGGGCGGGGACCCGAACGAGTACGGACGGTATCTGCGGTCCCGGCCCGACGCGGCGGAGGTCGAGGCGGTGGAAATGCTGGTCCGGCTCTGCCGCGAGACCGGCTGCCGGGTCCACATCGTCCACGTCTCTTCGGCGGAGGTCCTGCCGCTGCTGAAACGGGCGCGCAGGGAGCAGTTGCCGATCACCGCCGAGACCTGCCCGCACTACCTCACCTTCGCGGCCGAGGAGATCCCGGACGGCGCGCTGGCCTTCAAGTGCGCTCCTCCCATCCGCTCGCGGGAGAACCGGGAGCGGCTGTGGGAGGCCCTGCGCGAGGGGCTGCTCGATCTGGTGGCCACGGACCACTCCCCTTCCCCGCCCGAGTTGAAGGCGGGCGACTTCCGCGGCGCCTGGGGCGGGATCGCCTCGCTGCAGCTCTCCCTTCCCGCCCTGTGGACCGGCGCGCAGGGAACGCGGCTTTACCGTCGAGGATCTGGCGGAGTGGATGTGCGCCGCTCCGGCCCGTCTGGCGGGGCTGGGAGACAGCAAAGGCAGGATCGCTCCGGGATACGATGCCGATCTGGTGATCTGGGATCCGGAGGCGAGCTTCACGGTGGACCCTGGAAAGCTGCACCACCGGCACAAGCTGACCCCCTACGCGGAGCGGACGCTCTTCGGCTTGGTCCGGCGCACCCTGCTGCGCGGGGAAACGGTCTACGATAACGGCCGGTTTCCCGAGCCTCCTTCCGGGAAGCTCCTGAAACAAGGAGACCGATGACCGACTTCACCGAGCTGACAGACCTCGCCGCCGAGCGCCTGGGTGGCGCGGTGCTCGCGGCGAACGACGATTTCTTCGCGCCCAAGGAGAACCTCCTCAAGGCCGGCGAGGCCGTGTGGATCGAGGGGAAGTACACGGACATCGGCAAGTGGATGGACGGCTGGGAGACCCGCCGCCGGCGCGAGCCCGGCTACGACTGGTGCCTCGTGCGGCTCGGGCTGCCCGGTGTGATCCGGGGCGTGGTGGTGGACACCAGCTATTTCCGGGGCAACTACCCCGAGTCCTGCTCTCTCGAAGCCTGCGCCGTCGAAGGCCACCCCACGCCCGAGGAGCTGATGGGCGCAGGCTGGACCGAGATCCTGCCGCGCTCGCCGCTCGAAGGACACTCGAAGAACCGCTTCTCCATCGAGACGGATACTGGCCGGGTCACGCACCTGCGCCTCAACATCTTTCCGGACGGCGGCGTGGCGCGGCTGCGGGTCCATGGCGAGGCCGTTCCCGATTGGGCGCGGCTCCTGCGGCGCAAAGGCGAGATCGATCTCGCGGGGGTCGAGAACGGCGGGGCGGTCCTTTCCTGCAGCGACATGTTCTTCGGCAACCGGCACAACCTGATTCTCCCCGGGCCGTCGCTGGGCATGCACGACGGCTGGGAAACGAAACGGCGGCGGGGCCCGGGGCACGACTGGGCCATCGTGAAGCTGGGCACGCGCGCCACGATCCATCGGGCCGAGGTGGACACCTCCCACTTCAAGGGCAACGCGCCGGGGAGCTGCTCGATCGAGGCGTGCGACGGAGATCTCGAGGATTGGCGGGAGATCCTGCCGCTCACTCCCCTGCGCCCCCACACCCGGCACCATTTCGACGAGCTGGCGGCGGCCGGGCCCTTCACGCACGCGCGGCTCAACATCTTTCCGGACGGCGGCGTGGCCCGTCTGCGGCTCTTCGGGACCGTCACCGTGCTCGACCGGCTGAACGTTGTCTCCAGCGAGGAAGCCGAGGCCATGCTCCTCCCCTGCTGCGGCTCGCGGGAGTGGGCGCGGCGGATGGCGGAGAGCCGGCCCTTCCAGAACGCCGGAGCGATGGAGGAAACGTCGGACCGCCTCTGGCGGAGCCTCGGCCGCGAGGACTGGCTGGAGGCGTTCGCGGCCCATCCGCGCATCGGGGAACGAGGGGACGCGCGATCCCAGCGGGAACAGGCCGGAGCCCTCGGCGCGGGGGCGGACGCGCTCACGGAGCTGGCGGAGGCGAACCGTGCCTACGAGTCCCGTTTCGGTCACATCTTCATCGTCTGCGCCGCCGGCAAAAGCGCGGCGGAGATGCTGGCGATCCTGCGCGGGCGGCTCGGCAACGATCCCGAGACCGAGCTGCGCGTGGCCGCCGAGGAGCAGCGGAAGATCATGAACCTGAGACTGGAGAAACTCCTGTCATGAGCGGCATCACCACGCATGTCCTCGACACCGCGCGCGGCCGGCCGGCGAGCGGCGTTCCCGTCCTGCTGGAGATCCAGGAAGGGAACGGCTGGCGGGAGATCGGCCGGTCCCTGACCGACGGCGACGGCCGCGCCCGGCAGCTCCTGCCCGTGGGCTCCACGCTGGCCACGGGGATCTACCGCCTCACCTTCGGAATCGGAACCTGGTTCCGGACGCAGGGGATCGAAGGTTTCTATCCCGAGGCCGCCATCGTCTTCCACGTGCGGGACGCGAACCAGCACTATCACGTGCCGCTGCTGCTGAGCCCGTACGGATATTCGACCTACCGGGGGAGCTGAGATGCCTGTCACGCTGGCCGAAAACAGTTATGGAAAGCAGGCCGTCCGCCTGGTGACGGTGCGCCGCGGGGCGGACCGCCACACCTTGAAGGACGTCACGGTGGCGGTCCGTTTCGAAGGGGATTTCGCGGCGGCCTATACGGACGGCGACAACGAGGGCGTCTTCCCCACCGACACGATGAAGAACACCGTCTACGCCCTGGCCGCCGGGCATCCGTTCGACGACATCGAGGATTTTGGCCTGGCGCTGACCGATCATTTTTTGCAGGCGAGCTCGCGGGCCTTGTCGGTCCGCGTGGAGCTTACCGAGCAACCGTGGGAACCGATCTCCTCTCACGCTTTCCAGAGAGCGGGCGGCGAGCGGCGCACGGCGGTGGTGACGCGCGACCGCGAAGGGGCTCGGGTGCTCGCCGGCCTCGAAAACCTTGTCGTGATGAAGACGGCCAGGTCCGCCTTCGAGGGCTTCCCTCGCGACCGCTATACGACCCTTAAGGAGACCGGCGACCGCCTGCTCGCCACGGCGGTTCAGGCGACCTGGCGCTACTCGCGGCCCCACGTCCCCTTCGGCCACTTCTGGAGCGAGGTGCGGCGCGCGCTGCTCCAGGCCTTCGCGGAGCACGACAGCCGCTCAGTGCAGCACACCCTCTACGCCATGGGCGAGGCGGTGCTCGAAACGGTGGACGTTGAAGAAATTCACATCGCCATGCCCAACCTGCACCACCTGCCGGTGGACCTCACTCCCTTCGGCCTAGAGAACCGCAACGAGATCTTCGTGGCGACCGCGGAGCCGTACGGGCTGATCGAGGGGACGGTGCGGCGGACCGGCAAGTCGTAGCTCGAGATTCCGCTGCTTGCCGATTCCTTATTCTACATTGTAGAATCCCGGCTCAGCCATGCCGTCTGAGCCGCACCCGCACCCCCTGATCCGCTCCACACCCCTCACGGGGATCTCCGCGGCTCTGTTTCGGGCGCTGCTCCCGTACGCCGAGCGCGAAGAGGTGCTCGAAGACCTCGCGGCGGAGCACGCGGACCGCGCGGCGTCCCAGGGACGTCTCCTCGCCCGCCTCTGGCTCTGGCGTCAGCTCCTCGGCTCCCTGCCCTCGCTCGCGCGCCGTAGCTGGTGGCGCGGGTGGACGGGCTTCGAGCCGCGCGCCAATCGAATGCAACCCGGAGGAATCATCGTGGAAAGCTGGATCATTGATTTGAGGTATTCCGCGCGCCGGCTCGCCAGCCGTCCGACGTACGTGTTGCTCGCGGTCCTCACCCTGGCGCTCGGCGCCGGCGGCACGGCCGCCATCTTCAGCGTCGTCCGGGCGCTGTTGCTGGATCCGCTTCCCGTGGCCCGGGAGTCCGCGGTCGGAGTGCTGTGGAGCACGAGCAGTTGGACCGAAGAGGAGTTCCTGCACTTCCGACCCGACTGGCCCGGCTTCCGGAGCATGGCGGCCTACAGGTCGCTGGATGCCACGCTCGAAACGCCCGGCGAGCCGCTGCGCCTGATCCGTGGCATCTCCTCCTCCGCCGAGCTTTTCGACGTGCTCGGCAAGGGAGCGATGCTCGGGCGGACCTTCCAGAAGGGCGACGACCTTCCCAACGCCGAGCCTGTGGCGGTGCTGAGCCACGATCTCTGGCAGGAGCTTGGCGGCAACGCCTCGATCATCGGCCGCCAGCTCAACCTGGGCGGCTCGACGCGGACCGTTATAGGCGTGATGCCGCGCGGCTTCTGGTTTCCCAGCCCGGCGGTCCGGATCTGGACCGCGACGCCCCTGAGCCCGGAGAGACAGTCCGGGGTCTACACCCTGATCGGGCGAGTCGCCGAAAACGCGCGGATCGACCACATGGAGGGGCCGCTCGGCGCCTTCACGGCGGCGCTCGGACGGCGGTTCGAGTATCCGCCGCAGTGGGATAAGACCAAGTCCCCGTCGATCACTCCGCTGCGCGAGTTCCTGGTGGGAGATGTGCGGCCGAGCCTCCTCGCGACACTGGCCGCCATGGTCCTGATCCTGCTCATGGCGTGCGTCAACGTCGCCGCGCTGATGCTCGGCCAGGTAGGTGGCCGCAGCTCCGAGCTGGCCGTGCGCACCGCCCTGGGGGCCGGGCGCCAGCGGCTGCTCCAACAGATCGTCATCGAGTCGCTGCTGATCGGCGCGCTCGCGGGCGCCGTGGGCGCCCTGTTCGCGGCGGGGGGGTTCCGGCTACTGGTCCGGTCGCTGCCGCTCGGCGAGCTGGCCGAGAGCGCACGGCTCGACTGGACCCTGTTCTGGGCCGCCACCCTCGTCGCCCTGCTGGCCGCGGCGGCGGTCGCCGTCATCCCGGGTATCGCGCTCTGGCGGGGCAACCTGCGGGGCTCGATGGCCACCGTCCGGAGCGGTGGGATCTCGGGCCGCGGCGACCGGCTGGAAGGCGGGCTGGTGATCGCCCAGATCGCGCTCGCCGTGCTGCTCGCGGCCGGGGCGGGACTGCTGATCCGCAGCGTCGACCAGCTCCGCCGGATTGATCCCGGCCTGCGGCCGGACCAGGTGGCGGTCCTCGACGTCACCATGCCCTCGCTGCTCTCCGGCGACGACCGGCGACGGGCCGTGCTCGACCTCCTGCCGCGGCTCCAGGTCCTCCCCGGCGTCCGGGCCGCGGCGGCGGTGCAGCGGCTGCCGCTCCGGGGCGGCGGCGACAACTGGGGCATCGAAATCGAGGGCAAGCCGGCGCGCGAGACCAGCACCACGTTCTTCCGCGTCGTGACGCACGACTACTTCCAGGCCCTCGGCGTGCCCGTGCGCCGCGGACGCGGGTTCCTGCCCACCGACCGCGAAAACACGGAGCGCGTCGTAGTCATCAACGAGGCACTGGCCGCGAAATACTTCCCGGGCGAGGACCCGATCGGCCATGTCCTCAATACCGGCTTCGAAGGCGGCGAGCGCATCGTCGGCGTGGTAGGGAACGTGGCGGAAGGGAATCTGACCGACGAGGCCGCTCCCGCGCGGTACATGCTCTTCGATCAGGTGCCTATGTACTGGCAGCAGGTCGCGTACGTCCTGGCGGGGGCGCGCCCCGAGGACGTGCCGCGGCTGCTCCAGGACGGCCGCGAAGCCGTGCGGCGGGAGGGACGGAACCTCGCTCTGGAGGGGACGGCCGCCATGGCGTCGGTCTTCGACGAAGCGGTCGGCGCGCCGGGGCAACTGGCCACCCTGCTCTCGCTGCTCGCGGCCCTCGCCCTGCTGCTGGGCGCGGTGGGCGTCTACGGTATGATTTCGCACTTTGTCTCGCGCCGGACGCGGGATTACGTGATCCGCATGACCCTGGGCCTGACTCCCGGACGGGTGGTGTCACACGTGATGGGCCGGGGCCTTCTCCTGGTCGGTCTCGGCAGCGCCATCGGCATCGCGGCGGCGCTGATGCTGACGCGCCTGCTCTCGTCGCTGCTCTACGGCGTGACCGCTACCGATCCCCAGGCGTTGACGGGCGCGGTGCTCGCCCTGCTGGCGGTGGGAGCGCTGGCCGCCTACATCCCGGCCCAGCGGGCGAGCCGGACCGATCCCGCCCTGGTGCTGAGGCAGCAATAGCGTATGAAGACCTCCAAAACCACGGACCTCGCGCCGGTCGGAAGCTTCGAAGAGCAGGTGATGCTTGCCGTCCTCCGCACCGGCCCGGAGGCGTACGGAATGCAGGTGAGGCGCGAGCTCGAGCAGGTGACCGGCCGCGACGTGACCATCGGGTCGGTCTACATCACCCTGGACCGCCTGGAGGCCAAGGGACTTGTCGCGTCGGAGCGCACCACCGTCGGCGTGGAGTCATCCTCGCGCCGCGTCTTCTCCGTCACCGCGACCGGCGCCCGAGCGCTGGCTGAAACCAGAGCGCTCCGTGAACGGCTGTGGGCTGGCGTGGACCTGGAGGGGTTGCTGCGGAAAGCCTGAGCGGTGCGGCGGAAGTGATCTACAGCGACCGGTAGACCTCACGTCGATGCCGAATACGGTGCACGGTGACCGTCTCGATCTCCGTCTCCACCTCATAGATCACACGATAGTCACCTACGCGGACCCGGTAGAGCCGTTCGGCATTGGCCAGCTTGAGGGACTGCGAAGAGAAAGGATTCTCCCCCAGATCCTCTATGGCTTCTAGAATGCGGGCCAGAATCTTCAGGGGAATCCTACGAAAATCTTTTTGTACGGCGGGCTTGAGCTGGACCTTAAAGGAGGCCATCGTCGTGCAGACGCCGTTTCATCTCTTCCAGGCTGATCGGCTCCTCGCTCCGGCGTTCCGCGACCACGGCTAGATCATGAAGATCCTCCATGAGGCGCTTATACTCCGGCAAAGGGATGATGACCGCCTGCCGCTTACCGTCACGATCCACGACGAACTGTTGGTCGTGGGATTCTGATTGGGCAACTCTTCTCTTCGATGATGCCATCTACCGGTCTCCTTAGCTCCAAGTCTACTACGGCTCACCCCCGCCGGTTCTTCAGGATCTTCACGAACGACCGTCCCCGCAGCTCCTCCAGCGTCAGCCCCGACCGCTCCAGCGCCTCCTCTTCCGTGATCGCCCCGCAGTTGACGGCGCGGAGGAAGTAGTTGAGGAGGCCCTGGCCGGTGGCGGCGTCGTCGAAGACCTCGCCGACGAGGGTCGCCTGGGCGGCCTTCTGCACGAAGTTGCGCAGCCGGTCCGAGGCGGCATCCAGCCCCTCCAGGAAGAAGGCGTAGAGGGCGGCGTAGCGGGTGACGAGCTGCGCGGGATGGAGGTCCCAGCCCTGGTAGAAGCCGCCGACGAGCGAGTGGCGGACGTGCTCGGCGTGGAGCTTCCAGGCGCGGTGGACCACCGAGCGGTTCTCGTTCGACTGCGCCGTGGTGATCGGGTTGCGGTGCGGCGGCACCGGGAGGACGTTGGTCGCGCCGTCCGAGATCCAGATCCCGGTGCCCGCGTACGCCACCTGCATCATGTGCTTGGCGAAGTCGCAGACCGGATGGGTCATGGACTGGTACTCCGCCGTGATGTTGCAGGAGGCGGTGTAGTCGTAGGTGCCGAAGTGGGCGGCCACGCAGCGGCCGCGCGCCGCCTCGGCCAGGGCATCGCCGCAGCATGCGAAGATCGACTGCGGCGTCTCGATCATGATCTCCAGCCGCAGCGAGCCGGCAGGCAGGCCCAGCGCCGGCTCCAGGAGATCGAACAGGTCGGCGAGCGCGGCGGACCTGCTCGGGGATCGTCACCTTGGGCAGGGTGACCACGAAGTTCTCGGGCAGGCGGCCTCCGGCTTCCCGGACGAGGGTGGTCAGGAAGAGGTCGAGCGTGCGCAGGGAGCGCTCCCGCAGCTCCTCGTTGAACGGCTTGATGCGGATGCCGATGAAGTCGGCGGCAGCGTGCCGGCGGCCATGCCCGTCGCCATCTCGCGGGCCACGGACTCGGCGTGGCCGTCCTCCTCGGCGTCCGGACGGTTGCCGTAGCCGTCCTCGAAGTCGGCCCGGAAGTCCTCGACCGGCTCGCGGCGGAGCTTCTCGGCGACGCGGGCGTGGACCGTCGCGGCCAGGTCCTCCCGCAGGCCGGCGGCCGCGGCGAGGTCCGCGGGCGTCGGGGCGTACTCTTCCAGGGCGCGCAGGGCCAGGGCTCCCAGCCGCGACGCGATGTCGGCTTTGAAGAGGTGCGCGCCGCCGTAGACGGTGTGGACCGGCTGCCGGCGGTCGGACTCGCCGGGATGGCGCCGCATGAAGGCGAGGTTGGCGCCGCGCAGGCGCTCGAAGGCGTCGCGGACGGACTCCGCGGTCAACGATCCAGGCATCCCAGCACCATCCGCCGCACCACCCGCTCCAGGGCGAAGCGGCGGTATTCCGCGGTCGAGCGGACGTCGTCGATCGGCCGCACCCCGTCCGCCGCCTCCCGGCCGGCCCGTTCCGCGGCCTCCGCGATCTGGCCAGGCCCTGGACCGAGCGTCTTCGGCGGCGCGCAGGCGGACCGGCGTCGGAGCGACGCTGCCGGCGGCGAGGCGCAATTCGGCGATCCTGCCGTCGGCGACGCGGGCCGCCATGGCGACGACCACCTTGCTGATCGCCTGCGCTTCGCGGGTCCCTACCTTGCGGAAGGCCTGGACCGAGCCCTCCGGCGGCAGCGGCAGGCGGACGCGGGCCACGATCTCGCCCGGCTGAAGAGCGGTCTTGCGGTAGCCGGTGTGGAAATCGGCGTAAGGAATCTCGCGCGGGCCGCCCGCGCCGGCGGCAATCACTACAGCGTCCAGGGCGAGGAGCACGGGGAGCGAATCGCCCGCCGGGCTGGCGTTGGCGATGTTGCCGCCCAGCGTGGCGCGGTTCTGGATCTGCCAGCCGCCGACCTGGCCGGCGGCGTCGGCCAGGGCCGGAAAGGCGGCGCGGATCGCGGGCGAGCGGCCGATCTCGGTGAAGGTGGTCGTGGCGCCGATCTCGATGCCGCCGTCGATCTCGCGGATGCCGCGCAGCTCGGGGATCGCCAGGAGATCGATCACCTGGTCCATGCGGTGGAGGGCCTCGGGGCCGCGCACCATCAGGTCGGTGCAGCCGGCGGTGGGAACGAGGGCGGGGTCGTCCGCCAGGAAGCGGACCGCCTCGTCGAGCGAGCGCGGGCGCAGGGCGATCAACCGTCCGTCTCCCGGTGGTCGCTCTCCCGGCAGACGGCCCGCAGGATGCCCTCGTACCCCGTGCAGCGGCAGAGGTTGCCGGCCAGGGCCTCCCGCGCCTCCTCGCGGCTCGGCTCGGGGTTGCGCTGGAGGAGCGCCCAGGCGGTGACGACGATGCCCGGCGTGCAGGCGCCGCACTGGACGCCGCCGGTGGCCACGAAGCGGTCCAGGAACTCGCGGGCCGGGCCCTGCGGCGATCTCCTCGACCGTCTCGATCCGCCGGCCCTCGCACTGGAAGAGCGGCACCAGGCAGGAGAGGACCGGCTCGCCGTCCATCAGCACCGTGCAGGCGCCGCACTCCCCTTCGCCGCAGCCCTCCTTGGTGCCGGTCAGCCCGAGCCGCTCGCGCACCACGTCGAGCAGGCGTTCCATGGGATGGCCGTCGATCTCGACCGCGCCGCCGTTGAGAGAGAAGGAAGTCTTCATGAGGTCCGGCTCCGCATCAGCCGCTCCGGCGTGGCGGGGATCTCGGCGACCGGGATGCCGGTGGCGTTCTCGATCGCCTGCGCGGCCGCGGGAGCGCCGCCGTCCATCGGCAGCTCGCCGACCCCCTTGGCGCCGAACGGTCCGCCTTCCCAGGCCCGCTCCAGCAGGTGGACGTCGATCTGCGGGGTGTCCCGGATGGTGGGGATGATGTAGGTGGCGAGGCGGTCGTTGAGGTAGCGGCCGTCCTGCAGCTTGACCTCTTCCATCAGCGCCCAGCCGAGCGCCTGGAGGGTGCCGCCCTCGATCTGCCCCGCGCAGAGGGTCGGGATGGATGGCCTGCCCCACCTCGCAGACGGCGGTGATCCCCGTGGCGCGCACGGCCAGGGTGTCGGGATCGACCTCCACCTCGACCACGTCGGCGCCCCAGGCGTAGGTGGGATAGGCCGCGCCGTGGTAGGTGGATTCGTCGAAGGCCTGATCCTCCGGCGGCTCGTGGCGGAGGGTGACCTCCAGCGGCCCGTTCTTCTCGTACGCAGGCGCCGCGCCGCCTCGCGGAAGCCGATCCGGCCTCCCTGCCGGCGAGCACCCGGTCGCGCAGCTCGGCGACGACGCGGGCGATGGTGCCGCCCACGATCATGGTGGTGCGCGAGGCGACCGTGGGGCCGGAGTCGGGCACCTCGCCGGTGTCCGGCTCGGCGAAGACGAGGTCCTCGGGGCCGACCCCGGCCGCCGCCGCGGCGATCTGGGGGAAGACCGCCACGCAGCCCTGGCCCATGTCGGTCATGGCGGTGAGGACCTCGATGCGGCCGTCCGGCAGGAGGCGGGCGGTGACCGGCGACTTCATCTTGCGCTCGCCGTTGCCGGTGAAGCCGGCGCCGTGGAAGTAGAGCGAGAGGCCGATGCCGCGCATGGGCTCGCCGTCCTCGCCTCCGCCGCGCGTTCCTCCTCCAGCGCCTTCCAGCGCTCGCGGAAGCCGGTCCGCCGCTCCGCCTCTTCCAGGCAGAGGCGGGCCGAGGTGCTGGGGTCGAGGACCTGGCCGGTGGGCAGGCGGTCTCCCGGCTCGACGACGTTGCGGGCGCGGATCTCGAACGGATCGAGCCCCAGCTCGCGGCCGATGCGGTCCATCTGGCGCTCGATGGCGAACTCCACCTGCGGCGCGCCGAAGCCGCGGAAGGCGCTGTTGGGCGCGGTGTGCGTGCGCAGCACCCGGCCGCGGATGCGCGCCGCCGGCCAGCGGTAGGGGCCGAAGGAGTGCAGCAGCGCCCGCGACAGGACCACGGGCGACAGCGTCGAATAGGCGCCGCCGTCCATCACGATCTCGGCGTCCAGGGCGAGCAGCCGGCCGTCGCGGTCCACGCCGGCGCGGTGGCGGACCACCGCGGGGTGGCGCTTGGTGGTGCCGACGATGTCCTCGTGCCGGTCGTAGATCATCTTCACCGGCCGGCCGCAGGCGCGGGCGAGCAGGGCGGCGTGGATGGCGAGGGCGCTCGGGAAGTCCTCCTTGCCGCCGAAGCCGCCGCCCACCACCGAGGCGCGCACGCGCACCCGGTCGTCCGGCATCTTGAAGGCGTGCACCAGCGCCTTGTGGACGTAGTAGGGGCATTGCATCGAGCCGAGGACGGAGAGCGCGCCGTCCTCCTCAAAGCAGGCGATCATGCCCTGGCACTCGATGTAGATGTGCTCCTGGTGGCCGGTGCGGTACTCCCCTTCGATCACCCGGTCGGCGGCGGCCAGGGCGGCCTCGACGTCGCCGTCCTCGAAGCGGAGCTCGTAGAGCGGCGGCAGGGCCTCGGCCTGCTCCAGCGTCAGGACGGGGTCGAGCGGCTCGTACTCGACCGTCACGGCCGCGAGCGCCTGCCGGGCCGCGAGGCGCGTGGGAGCCGCGACCAGGGCCACGGGCTCGCCGACGTGGAACGTGAAGGCGTCGGCGAGGATCGGCCAGCCGTCGTCGAGGAGCTGGATGCCGTTCGGGCCGGGGAGGTCGGCGGCGGTGACGCAGACCGTCCCCTCGGGCGCCAGCCCGGGATCGAAGCGGATGGAGCGGATGCGCGCGTGCGGGTGGGGGCTGCGCACGGTGGCGCCGTGCCACATGCCCGGCAGGGAGACGTCGTCGACGTAGCGCGCCGCCCCCGAGACCTTGGCGAAACCGTCCGGGCGGGGCGGGCTCTCTCCAATGCCGATCATGCCTGCGGAGTATAGCGATAGAGATGGTAGGTCCGCAGAAGGCTCCCCGCGCCGCCGTCCAGATCGCCGGAAGGGTTTCCTTCCTTGAACAGGCAGTGATTGGCGATGCGGAATCCCTTCTCCACCGCACGGCGGTGCCCCTCGTAGAACAGCGCCGCCGCCACGCCGGACCTGCGGTGTTCGGGGAGGACACCCAGGGTCTTGAAGTCCACGGCGCCTCCCCGGTCCGGATAGGCGAAGAGGAAGCCGGCCGGTTCTCCGTCCGGCGCGTGGGCGAAAAGGACCAGCTCGGGATCGATCAGCCGCTCCGCGCCGTCGTAGAGACGGAGGAAATCGTCCTCGGAGATCTCGCTGTAGAGGAAGTTGCGGTCGAAGATCCGCCGCGACAGCTCGTAGATCGTCCGCAGCTCGTCCCGGAACCGTCCCCGCTCCAGGGAGCGCAGGCGGTACCAGCCGCGAGGCAGCCTTCCGCTTCTCTTCCAGGAAGGCCACCACCGCCGCGGGATCGACCCGCTTCGAGTGGTAGCGCTCCAGGACGCTCGAAGCCGTTGGCGGTCCACAGCGCCTCGTAATAGGGCGGGTTGTACGGCTCGCCCAGGAACGGCGGCTCGTCGAACGGCCCCACGTTGAGGCGGTAGCGGTGCCAGGTGTCGCCGTCCATGGGTCCGACCACCGTCTCCCGGTCCAGCCATCCGACGGCTTCCCGGAACAGCTTCGCCACCGCTTCCGGTGGCCGTCCAACGCCTCGAACAGGCCGAGGATGCCGAGCGAAGAGGCGCGCCACGCCGCGACGCGGGCGACCGGCTCGCTCCCCTCCGAATGCGCCAGGCCCGCGGGCGCGGCGGGGACCGCCAGGACGTCCTCGCGCCGGGTGGGGATGTAGAACGGGATCGCCTGGTAGACGCGCTCCGGCAGGCGGAGGAAGGCTTCGAGATCCTCGCGGATCTCGGTCAAGCGAAGGTCCCGACCGGATGGCGCTTGTAGAGCGGCTTGAAGGCCAGCAGCCAGAGGCCGGAGTAGTCGCGCATCAGGCGGATGCGCAGGAGCTGGACCTGCCGGCACTCGGCCATGTCGCCCGCCATCAGCAGCTCGTTGAGCACGTGCTGGAACCGCCAGACAAAGGCGTCGGCGGCCCGGCAGGTCAGGCGGGCGCGGGCGAAGACCACCGCGTCGCCGGTGACCGAGGTCTCGTCGAGCAGGCCGGCGATCTCATGGACCTCCTCGTTGATCCGCACCCGCAGCGCCGCGGCGTCGAGGAGGAACTGCTCCAGCTCGCGGTCCCCCGACTCCTTGCCGAAGACGCGGCGGTAGGCCTCCACCTCCCGCGGCTCGACGCGCAGGGCGAAGACCTCCGGCCGCAGCACCACCCGTTCGGGGGCGAGATCGGGCGGGTTCACCTCGCGCAGCGTCTCCACCAGACGGCGGTAGTGCTCCCCCAGCAGCTCCTCGTGGGCCTGGTGGGACGACGCGGCCGCCACCGCCGCCTGATCGAGGCGGAACTCGCCCGTGTCCTTGGCCATGCGGGTGACGCTGGGACGGTCGAGGGTGGGGGTCCGCACGGCGTTGAGGCGCGGCAGCAGCTCGCGCACCTTCTGGCGGATCTGGGCGATGTCCCCGAGGCGGAACTCCTCCTTCTGGAGCTGCTTCTCGAAGCGCTCGATCTCCTCGCGGAAGGCGGCCAGCTCCTGGTCGAGCTGGGTGTCGAACGGCACCTCGCGCTCCAGCTCGAAGACGCGCTGGTACTCGGCGATGATCCTCTGCTCCTCCTGCCGGTAGAGCTTCTGGATGCGCCCCTTGAAGACCAGGTTGGTCTCCTGGATGTCCCGCAGCAGCTCGGGATGGAAGTACAGGTTGCCCATCCCGTGCTTGAGCTCGCGGTAGTGGCGGATCAGGTTCGCCTCGTTCAGGCTGTCCAGACTGCCGACCTCGCTCATCTGGAGGCGCACGGCCGCGATCTGGCTCTGGCGCTCCTCGACGGACTGGTCGGACGGCGGGGCCTCGCCGAGCTGCGCCCAGATCCCCTGGAAGATCTCGGAAAGCCGCTGGTGGTCGCGCAGCACCAGCTCGCCCGTGCGCTCGTCCACCTCCTCGCTCAGGCGGGCGAGCAGGAAGTCCACCTTGTCCAGCCGGTCCGTGGGCCAGGGGCCGCCGGGATGGGCATAGAGGTAGAACCGCACGAGCTGGCTGAGGATCTTGTCGTCGTAGTTCTTGACCCGGCGGAAGAACTGGCGGAGCAAGTCGGGAGTGACTTTGGTATCCTCTTCGTCGAGCGCGAGGATGAGCTCCGTCAGCCGGCGGTCGATGGCTTCCAGCCGGTGGCGGATCTTCTCGCTTTCCGAAGCGTTCAGGTTCTGCGAGATCTCCTTCAGCCCGTTGTAGAGGTTCTGGAACTCCGTGGAGTGCGGGTCCTCCACGCGCTGAAGAAGCGTCTTCGCGAGGCTCTGGATGAACTGGTGGAAGGTCCACGCCGCCCGGAAACGGTGGGAGATGTCGGCGTAGCGGCGGTGGAGGACGCTCAGTTCCTGGACGGTCGTCATAGGATCTCGTTCCGTCGGGCCGGATAGATTTCTATCGATATTACGCCAAGCGGTGGGAAAGGGAAACCACGAGTGCGCGTCTTGATCTCCCAGGAGGACCTGGAACGCAGGGTGGCGGAGATGGCGGCGGAGATCGACCGCGACTACGCCGACAGCGACCGGCTGGTCTGCATCGGCCTGCTCAAGGGCTCGGTCTTCTTCATGGTGGACCTGCTGAAGCGGCTCACCGTGCCGGTGGCCATCGACTTCTTCCAGACCTCCAGCTACGGCTCGAGCACCACGCCGGGCGAGGTGCGCATCCGCAAGGACATCGACATGTCGATCCGCGGCAAGGACGTGCTGCTGATCGAGGACATCGTGGACACCGGCCACACGCTGCGCACGGTCCTGGGGCTGCTGCGCTTCCGCGGCGCCCGCAGCGTCAAGCTCTGCGCCCTGCTGGACAAGGTGGAGGCGCGGGAGGTCGAGATCCCGATCGACTACAAGGGCTTCGAGATCGAGAAGCTCTTCGTGGTCGGCTACGGGCTCGACTTCGACGAGCGCTACCGCAACCTCCCCTACATCGCCGTGCTCGACGAAACGGAGAACGAGGTTCCTTCCCCGTCCTGATTTTGCGAGAATCCGCGAACATGAAATACCACCACACGGAACAGGCGCCCGAGGCGCTCGGCCCCTACTCGCAGGCCGTCGAGATCGACGGCTGGCTCTACACCTCCGCCCAGTCCGGCCTCGATCCCGCCACCGGCGAGCTGGCGGCGGGCGGCTTCGAGGCGCAGGCGCGGCAGGTGCTGAAGAACCTCCGGGCGGTCCTGGGCACGGCCGGCTGCTCGTTCCAGGACGTGGTCCGCACCACCATCTATCTCACCGACTTCGGGAACTTCCCGGCGGTCAACAAGCTCTACGCCGAGGTGATGGAGGACCACCGGCCGGCGCGGACGACGTTGCAGGTCTCGGCGATCCCGAAAGGCGGGCTGGTGGGGATGGACATGATCGCGCGCGTGCCGCGATAGCCGCGGAAGCTCCGGGATCGGCGCGAAGCTTCCGCCGCCGTTTTTTAGCTTAAAAAATCGTTTTTCCAGCTCCGACGGGGTTTATAACGGTCCGGCGGGGTTTATAACGCTCCGGCGGGGTTTATAACGCTCCGGCGGGGTTTATAACGCTCCGGCGCCGTTTTTTAAGCTCCGGCGCGGTTTTTAACGGTCCGGCGGGGTTTTTTAAGCTCCGCGGCCGTTTTTAAGGCTCCGGCGGAGTTTTTAACGGTCCGGCGGGGTTTTTAACGCTCCGGCGCCGTTTTTCGGCTCCTCAGACCGTCGCCGACAGCCCCCGGATCTTCTCGATCGCCTGAACGACCTGTTCCCGGCTGACGTCCCGATGGGTGACGAAGCGGACCTTGTCCTGGCTCACCGGCACGGCCAGGACGCCCACCTCCCGCAATTTTTCCAGGAAAGCCATCGCGCCGCCCGAGGTCAGGCGAAAGATCACGATGTTCGTCCGCACGGTCGCGGGGTCGAGGTCGATCCCCGGCAGCTCGGCCAGGGCCTGGGCGAGGCGGGCGGCGTTCTCGTGATCCTCGGCCAGGCGGGCCGGTCCCTGGCGCAGGGCGATCAGGCCGGCGGCGGCGAGGATGCCCACCTGGCGCATGCCGCCGCCGAACATCTTCCGCACCCGCCGCGCCTCGTGGACGAAGGCCTGGCCGCCGCAGATCAGCGAGCCGACGGGCGCGCCCAATCCCTTCGAGAGCGAGAACATCAGCGTGTCGAAGCCGGCGGCGAGGGTGGCCACCGTCGTCTCCAGCGCCACGGCGGCGTTGAAGACCCGGGCGCCGTCGAAGTGGACCGGCAGGCGGTGGCGGCGGGCCACGTCCAGGATGGCTTCCAGGCGCGGCCGGTCGTAGAGCGTGCCGCCGGCCATGTTGTGGGTGTTCTCCACCTCGATCAGCACCGTGCGGGCGCGGTAGGAGACGTCCGGCGCGATGGCCGCCTCCACGGCGGCGGGATCGAGGAGCCCCTGGGGGGATTGCAGCGCGCGGGGCAGCAGCCCGGAGAGGGCTGCCATGGCGCCGATCTCGTAGTTCAGGATGTGGCAGGCGGCGTCGCAGATCACCTCGCCGCCGGGGCGCCCGTGCAGGTGGAGGGCGATCTGGTTGCCCATGGTGCCGGAAGGGACGAAGAGCGCCGCCTCCATCCCTGCCGCCGCCGCGCCTTCACTTTCGAGCCGGCGGACGGTGGGGTCCTCGCCGAAGACGTCGTCCCCCACTTCCGCCGCGGCCATGGCGCGGCGCATCTCCTCGTCGGGGCGGGTGACGGTGTCCGACCGCAGATCGATCATCGGGCTTCCTCCTCCTAGAATCCGAATCCTATCCGCAAGGCTCCCTGGAGCACCTCGCCCTTCTCCAGCTCGACCGTGATCTTGGGAAGCAGGAGGTTCAACGTCACGCCGGCGTAGAGCACGCCTTCGGTCTCTTCCTCTTCCAGGTCCCCCAGGAGATCCCCCCTGTCCAGCGTCCCCTTGCTGTAGACGACGCCGCCGCCGATGTAGGGGGTCAGAACCGTGAACCCTTTGCTCAGCAGCACCTCGGCCCCGTACTGGTCGAGCTCGTAGGCCTCGGCGTCCAGGGTGCGCGTGCCGGTGACGCGGACGGACAGGGCCGGCTTGATCAGGCCCCCCTTGAGGATGGCGTACTGGAGATCGGCCGAGAGCAGCTTGACGTCCCCCTCCAGGGCCCGGCCGTAGGCGAGCCCGATGTCGAAGCCGCCGGGCAGCCCCTTGCGGGCGCCGATCCGGGCGATGGAAAGGAAGCCGCCGGTGAAATCGCCGTCGATCGCCGTGCCGACGAAATCCTCGTCGTCGAATTCCTCGTCGTAGGTGGCGTCGGCGTAGACCTCGAAGCCGATCAGCCCCAGGGGCGCGGCGCCGTGGCGGGGATAATGGTAGGCGTCGAAGCTGAAATGGCGGTGGAAGGCGCTGAAGTCCTCGGCCGTGGCGTTCCGGCTCACCTCCCAGGCCTGAGCGGGGGCGAGCGCCACGAGGGCGAGCAGCGTGAGGATCAGCAGGATCTCAGGACGCGGGCGTCGGGGCATCAGGGTCTCTCCAGGTGTCGTCGTCCACGTATTCGGCGAGAAGGGAGGCGAGACGCTCGGACTCCCCCGTCTCCGCCACCTCGGCGGCGATCTCGCGGCTCAGGGGATCGAAGGGCAGGACGCCCAGGTTTCCCTCCCGGGCCAGGGCCTCCAGATCATAGGACGTGCGGTCGGTCCAGCGGGCGTCGCGCCAGAGCGCCTGCCCCGTCTCCACGGGACGGCCGAGGCGCGACCAGACCTCCGCGGCCAGGGCCAGCACGCCGCCGATGCGGCGGTTGCCGGCGCCCAGCAGCGGCGGGCGCGGCAGGGGCCGGGGCAGGAAGGGTGCGAGGCCGTGGCGGTGGGCCACCCGGGCGAAGTCGCGCTCGCTCGGCGGCTCGCGATGGAACAGGGCTTCGAAGGCGTCCTCTTCCTGGTCCTTGCCCCATCGCTCCGCCAGCCGGCGGCGGTCGGCGGGCTGCAAGGCCGGGGAGAGGGCCTGGACGCAGCGGACACCTGCCGCGGCGAGGTCCCGGCAGCCGAGCTCCCATAGGGCGGGATCGTCGGTCAGCGCCGGCAGCAGCGGCCAGACCGCGGTCGAGCCGGCGGGAAGGCGGCGCAGGCGGCCGAGGTCGCGGTCCAGCAGGGCGGGCAGGAGATCGACCACGAACGCCGCCCCGGACACGGGCGGGACGGTGGTCTCCTCGCCCGTCAGGAGCTGGACCAGCACGGGCGTGCCCGCCACCAGCCGGGCCTTGGCCAGCTCGTCGCGGGCCGCGGCGCGGCGCGCGGGCACGGGCGGGAAGTAGAGGACGTCGTCGAGCGAGGCCTCCGCCGCCTTATTGATCGCGGGCGTGCGGCCCTTGGGAGCGCGCGCCCATTCGCCGAGGACGCCGGCGGCCAGGTTCACCCAGGGGCGGTCCGGCGGCTCCCAGGCGCGGGGGACGTAGCGGATCCAGAACCGGCCCGGCTCGGGGAACTGGGACGAGGTCACGGAAGCGGGGCCACCAGGCCGCGGGCGGCGAGGATGCGGTAGACGTACTTGCCCAGCACGTCCACTTCCACGTTGACCCGGTCGCCCGGCACGCGGCGGGCGAGGGTGGTGATCTCCAGGGTGTGAGGGATCAGCGCCACCTCGAAGCGGTCCGGGAGGAGCGCCGAGACGGTGAGGCTGACGCCGTCGACCGTGACCGAGCCCTTCTCCACCAGATACGGCGCCAGCTCCTCCGGGATCGAGAACGCGAGGACCCGGTGCTCCGTCAGGTCGCGCCGGTCCACGACCGTCGCCGTGCCGTCCACGTGCCCCTGGACCATGTGGCCGCCGAGGGCATCGCCCGCGCGCAGGGCCGGCTCCAGGTTGACCTCGTCGCCGGCGCGAAGACCATCCAGGTTGGTCCTGGAGATCGTCTCGGGGGACAGCTCGACCGTCACCCGATCGCTCCCCTTCTCCGTGACCGTCAGGCAGACGCCGGACATCGCGACGCTATCCCCGATGCCGAGGCGCCCGCAGAGCCCCGGGCTCATCGCCACGACGAGGCGCACCCCGCCCTGGCCCGAGGGGATCGGGTCTTCGATCAGACGCCCACGCTCGACAACAAGGCCGGTAAACATCCGTGTCTATACGCCGTCAGGATCAGATCGCCGCCGCGCCGGCGGGCCTCGAAGCTCTCCAGCCGCGCCGCCGCGTCCAGGGCCTGGAAGCCTTCGCCGCCCAGCGGTCCCGGCGCGCCCTGGCCGCCGATGAGGAGCGGCGCGCAGTCGACCATGACCCGGTCGTAGCAGCCGCTCGAAACGAAGCTGGAGAGCACCTCGGCCCCGCCCTCCACCAGCACGCTCCGGATACCGCGAGCGTAGAGGTCCGCGAGCACCGACGCGGGCTCCACCGAGGGGAGGACAACCACCTCCGCGCGCCTGGGGCTGGCCGCCTGAGTGTATATCAGCACCGGTCCCTCGACCGTGAAGAGCCGGGCCTCGGGAGGGACGCGCAGCCGGCGGTCCATCACGACCCGCACATTGGGTCCGGCGGCGAGCCCCAGGCGGCGGTCCAATCGAGGATCGTCCGCCAGCACGGTGCCGCTGCCGACCAGGATGGCGTCGTGCTCTTCCCGCAGGGCCAGGGCCCAGCGCCTCCCCTGTTCCGAGGAGATCCACTGGCTCTGCCCGGTGGCGGTGGCGATGCGGCCGTCCAGGCTCATGGCCCACTTGAGGGTCACGGCCGGCCGTTGCAGGGTGGCGGCGATCAGGAAACGGAGATTGAGGCGGACGGCCTCCTCGGCCAGCGTTCCCGTCTCGACCGCCACGCCCGCTTCCCGCAGCTTCTGGAAGCCGCGGCCGGAGACGCGGGGGTCGGGATCGCCGTGGCACGCCACCACGCGGGAGATCCCGGCGGCGAGCACGGCGTCCGCGCAGGGAGGCGTGCGGCCGAAGTGGGAGCAGGGCTCCAGGGTGACGTAGAGGGTGGCGCCGCGGGCCCGCTCCCCGGCCTCGCGCAGGGCCTCGGCCTCGGCGTGGGGACCGCCCACCCGGCGGTGCCAGCCGCTCCCCACGACCTCGCCGTCCTTGACCAGGACGGCGCCGACCATGGGGTTGGGCGACGTGCGGTAGCGTCCGCGAGCGGCGAGGCGGAGGGCCTGCCGCAGACGCCGGAGGTCCTCAGCCGAGGAGGGCAGTGGCGAACTCCCGAGGCCGGAAATCCACCAGGTCCTCGGCCTTCTCCCCGACGCCCAGGTAGAGCACGGGGAGCCGCAGCTCGCGGGCGATGGCCACCACCATGCCGCCCTTGGCCGTGCCGTCGATCTTGGCCAGCAGCACGCCGTCGATGGGCACCACCTGGCTGAAGGTCTTGGCCTGGGCCAGGGCGTTCTGCCCGGTGGTGGCGTCGAGCACCAGGATGGTCCGCTTCTGCCAGTCGGCGGCCTCGCGGTCGATGACGCGGCGGACCTTGCCCAGCTCGGCCATCAGGTGGTCTTTGGTGTGGAGGCGGCCGGCGGTGTCGACGATGAGCTGGTCGATCCTGCGCGCCTTGGCCGCGTGGATGGCGTCGTAGATCACGGCGCCGGGGTCCGCCCCCTGGCTCTGGCGGATGACCTCGACGCCCAGCCGCTCGCCCCAGAGCGCGAGCTGCTCGATGGCGGCGGCGCGGAAGGTGTCGCCGGCGGCCAGCATCACCCGCTCCCCCCGCTGCTGGTGTCGCCGGGCGAGCTTGGCGATGGAGGTGGTCTTGCCGACGCCGTTGACGCCCACCACCAGGGTCAGCATCGGCCCGCGGCCGAAGGTACGCGGGCGCGGCATCTCGGCCAACACATCCGCGATCTCGTCCGAGAGGAGCTTGCGGAGGCGGGAGGGGCTGGTGACCTGCTCCTTGAGAGCGTTCTTCTTGACGCGCTCCACCAGCTCCAGCGAGGTCTCCACCCCCATGTCGGCGCCGATGAGGACCTCCTCGAGGTACTCGATCGTGCGGTCGTCGAGGACCACGTTGTCGCTCACCGCGGCGGAGACCTTCTCGATGATCTCCGTATGGGTCATGAAGAGCCCGCGCTTCAACTTTCCCCAGAAATTCGCCTTCTCCTCTTCTTCGGGAAGACGCGTCTCGGGCGCGAGCTCCAGGATGTCGTTCTTCTTGGGTTCGTCCGCCATAACGCCGCCCATGATATCGCGGGGGCCCGCAGAGAGGGGACACGGACGAACACGGACGAACAAAGACCGACAAGGACAACAGAGGACGCCGTGTTCGTCCTTGTCGGTCCGTGTTCGTCCGTGTTGTCCTTTTCCTACGTCGGAAACAGCTCGCGCGTGAGCTGCTCGACCGCGTCGTTCAGGGTGGCGCGGGCGCGGCCGACCAGGGCGGGATGGCGCTGGACCAGGGCCAGGTGGTAGCCGTCCGGCAGGGGCACGACGTAGATGTGCAGGTCCCGCTTCTCGATGTGGATCATCCGCGGCTCGCCGAGGTCGTTGGTGGCGAGGAGCTTCTCCATCTGGCGGAGATAGATCCCCAGGTAGGCGCCGATGACCCGCATCTCGTAAGGGGTGAAGCCCTCGCCGCAGGCGAGATCGACCGTCTCGCCGGTGTTGTCGAGGAACAGGGCGCCCAGGGCGTGATCGTTGTTGGCCAGCAGGTTGGCGAGGACGTACTCGAAAGCCATGCGGGGAACTGCGACTCCTCAGCGCTAGCGTTGGCCGCCCACGGCCCGCGCTTCGACTTCCGGGGATTCGGGCGCGGGCCGGACGCGCCGGGGCCACGCGGATCTCGCCGGCCTCGAAGGCGCGGAGGAACGCGGTGACGATCTTGGCGTCGAACCGGCTGCCGGTCAGGCGCGTGATCGTCTCGACCGCGAACTGCAGGCTGTAGGCCTGCTGGTAGGGGCGGTTGGTGGTGATGGCGTCGAAGGTGTCGGCCACCCCGACGATGCGGGCGAAGAGCGGGATCTGCTCGCCCTTGAGCCCGTCCGGGTAGCCGCGGCCGTTCCAGGCCTCGTGGTGCGAGCGGATGGCCGGGATCATCTCCTTGAGCTGCTCGATGGGGACCATGATGTCGGCGCCGATCACGGTGTGCAGCTTCATCTGCTCGTACTCGTCGGGCGTCAGCACGCCCTCCTTGCGGAGGATGCGGTCCTCGACGCCGATCTTGCCGACGTCGTGGAGCAGCGCGCCGATCCAGATCTTGTGCTGCACCTCTTCCGGGAGCTGCAGGTAGCGGGCGATGGTGCGGCTGTAGGCGGCCACGCGCTCGGAGTGGCCGCGGGTGTAGGGGTCCTTGGCGTCGACGGCGGCCACGAAGGCGCGCAGGGAGCCGATGAACAGCTCGCGGTTGGCCTGGGCCGCCTGCCGGAGCTGCTGGACGTAGGTGGCGACGTGGCCGCTCATGCGGTTGAAATCCTCGGCCAGGTCGGCCAGCTCGAAGGTCAGCCCCTGCATCTCCAGGCGTCCGCCGAAGTTGCCGTCGGCGATCTGGTGCGTGGTGTCAGCCAGACGCTGGATGGGCTGGCTCACCCACCGCGCCGCCAGATAGGAGAAGAAGAGCGACAGGGCGACGAGCAGGGCCGTCGAGAGCACGGCGTTGAAGATCATCTTGTTGACGGCGCCGAACGCCTCCGAGACCGGCTTCTGCACGACCAGTCCCCAGCCGCTCTCCTGAAGGTCGCTCACCTGGGCGAACACTTCGCGGGGACCCTTGGGAGTCTTGATCTCGTTTTCCCAGGTCATCGTCAGGGGACGGCTCACGAAAGCCTGGAGGAGGGCCGGATCGAGAGGGACTCTCTCAGTTCCCTGGCCGCGGCTTTCCCACAGGACTTTCCCCTCGCGGGTGATCAGGAAGACGCCGACGCCCTGGGCCTCCATCTTCTCCGCGATCCCCTCCAGAGGAACGAAACGGAGCTGGGCTTCCACGATGAGCCTGGGGGCTCCCTGAACGAGGACAGGCACCGCCAGGATGATCTGCGGAGCCCGATCGGTCCCCGCGGCGACCACCCGGTAGGCGGGAGTCTTGCGCGTCCGCGCCTCCTCGAACGCGGCGTTCATGACGGTCTCGACCTCGCGGCTGAGCCGGGGTCCCAGACCCTCCCCCAGCACGGGATCGAGCACGCGCAACGCCACCATGTCCGGATTCGACCGCAGGCTCTTCAGGTGCTCTCCGACCCAGGGCTCGCGCAGCCGCGCCGACGGGTCCTCGGGGCCGGGCATCGCCAGGATGCCGCCGCCGATCTGCGCGACCTGCTGGCGGACTCCCACCAGATAGGAGTTCATCTCGCGGGAAAAAGCCTCGGCGTCGACGGTCAGCTTGTCGCGCTCGCTCTTCCGCAGCACGTCCTCGCTCTGGCGGATCAGCACGAAGCTGCTGATCCCGAGAGGGATGATGCCGACCAGAAGCAGTGCTACGACCAGAACGGTCCGCAGCTTGAGGCGGCGAAGGAGGCTTCGGCGGTTCGTCATGACCGGGATTCGGAATCTCGACCGCTGATTATAGCCCGGCCGGCAGGAGTAAAGAAGGAGGGGATGAAGAGATATTGAAAATTGCCGCTACGGGGCTCCCAGCGGATCGGTCAGGAACCGCCTCAGCTCGTCCACGACCTCGCTCTGGGGAACCTCGTCGGTCATCCATCCCTCCCCCAGGTCTTTCGCCAGGACCCAGACCAGCCCGGACTCGCGCGCCTTCTTGTCGCGCGCCATCAGGTCCATCAGCCTCTCCGGATTCAGCTCGGGCAGCGGCGGCAGCTCCAGGCGGCGGATCAGGCGTCCGGACGCGCTCCGCGACCTGCCGGAGGAAGCCCGCGCCGCACGGCCAGCCGCAGGGCGAAGAGGATGCCGTAGCCCACGGCCTCGCCGTGGCGGAGGCCCGCGTAGCCGCAGGCGGACTCGATGGCGTGGCCCAGGGTGTGGCCGAAGTTGAGGAGGCGGCGATCCCCCTGCTCCGTGGGATCGCGCTCCACCACCGCGATCTTGGCGGCGGCGGCGGCGGCCACCACCGGGCCGAGGGCGGCCGGATCGCCGTCGAGGAGGATCTCCAGCTCCTTCTCCAGGAGCCCGAAGAGGTCCGGATCGAGGAGCGCGGCCATCTTGATCACCTCGACGAGGCCGGAGCGCAGCTCTTCCCGCGGCAGGCTCGGCAGGACCGAGGTGTCGCAGACCACCGACCGGGGGTGATGGAAGAGGCCGACGGTGTTCTTGCCGCCGGGGAGGTCGACGCCCGTCTTGCCGCCGATCGAGGCGTCCACCTGGGCGAGGAGGGTGGTGGGGATCTGGACGAACTCGATGCCGCGCAGGAAGCAGCCGGCGGTGAAGCCAGCGAGGTCGCCCACGCTGCCGCCGCCGAAGGCGATCAGCCGGCTGTCGCGCTTGCCGCCGGCGGCGAGCATCTCGTTCCACAGCCGCTCGGCCGTCGCCACCGTCTTGGCCGGCTCCCCCTCCTCCACCTCCAGCATCACCCACCGCGCCGCCGCCCGCGCCAGCGGCTCCAGGCGGTCCCCATGGAGGGCGTGGACCCGGGGCGTGGTGACCACGAACACCGTCCGCCCGCGGCCCCACTCCGCCAATTCCGGGGAAGCGAAGGCCAGGGCGTCCGCCCCCACGATGACAGGGGTCACGCCGTCGGGATGATGCAGGCGGAGGGTGCTGGCGGTCTGGTCGGGTCCATGGTGACGGGGGATCGTACACCATGGACGACGAGGTCAGGGGGAACCGAAGTAGAACAGATTCGTCCTGGGGTCGACAGCGAAACGGATTCTCTGGAGCAAGCCCTCGTAGCCAATGAAACTGCCTCCGGGCCAGTCTGGGCTCAAGAACACAGTGGCTTCGAAATCGAGGGGCTCTCCTGCTACGACCGGCAGTCTGACGGGTACACGGTATAGCTGACCCCTGAACGTTCCCAAACGCGTGCTCAACAAGAGAGTTCCAGAGACGGGATGATAGCCCTCCTGGATATGCGCTGCGGTCGAAGAATCAAAGATGCACCACGGAGCGCCAGTATCCACGATGGCCAGAACCGGCCCCTCAAGCGTTCCGGGGATGATCTCTACATAGATACCGGGACCCTCACTCCTCCCCTTTCCATGATCGCTATAACGCGACGCGCCGGTCGCGAACTGACCATGCTCCCATCCTGGCAGGACCGGATCGATCAAGGAAGGAAATGATGAAGAAGAGGTAGCTCTGGGAGGTTTCTGGATCGGACCGCTTCCCGGACTTTCTCCAGATCCGGAGAAGCCGCAATGAGATCCGTACCGAGCACTGCGACCCACTGGCCACGATACTTCTCGGCATTCTGCTGGAGCCACTCGAAAGTGTCTCTACGATCCGGGATCCTGCCGCCTGTGCCGACCTTGACTTCGACCGGCCTCAACACATGATGCAGCCGCCGAAGCTCCGCATGGTCCGGGAACAGGGCAAGCCCGCGTTCAGCCACTTCCCGGGCGCCGCGCAGGGTTCCCGACTCGAAGATCCGCTGGATCTCCTCCAGGAACGTCTCCGGAGTCGGCTCCTGCGGTTCAGGATCGGGGATGCGGACAGCGGCTCTCATACCGCCATTATACCAGAGATCAGGACTCTTTCGCGTCTGCCCGCGCCACTCCGATCCCCAATTCCCGCAACTGCTTCTCGTCGACCTCGGAAGGCGCGTCGGTCATCAGGTCGGTGGCCGAGGCGGTCTTCGGGAAGGCGATGACGTCGCGGATCGAGGGGGCTCCGGCCATCAGCATCACGATGCGGTCGAGGCCGAGGGCGATGCCGCCGTGGGGCGGCGCGCCGTAGCGCAGGGCTTCCAGGAAGAAGCCGAAACGCGACTCGGCCTCCTCGGGACCGATGCCCAGGAGACGGAACATGCGGCTCTGCACCGAGGTGTCGTGGATGCGGATCGAGCCACCGCCCAGCTCGATGCCGTCCATCACCACGTCGTAGGCGCGGGCGCGGACCGAGCCGGGATCGCTCTCCAGCCTGTCCAGGTCCCGCGGGTCGGGGCTGGTGAAGGGGTGGTGCGTGGCGAAGCAGCGGCCGGACTCCTCGTCCCACTCCAGGAGGGGGAACTCGGTCACCCAGAGGAAGGCGTGCTTTCCTTCCGGGATCAGCTTGTACGCCTTCGCCAGCTCGAGCCGCAGGGTGCCGAGGGCGTTGGCCGCCACCTTCTCCGGCGCGGCCACGATCAGGGCGAGACCGCCCTCCTCCAATCCGAGGGCCTCCGCGGCGCCTTGCAGCTCGGCGTCGGTCAGGGCGTTCTTCACCTGGAAGACCGTCTCGCCTCCCTTGCGGCGGAGCGTCAGCACGCCGGCCGCGCCCTGGCGGCGGGCCAGCTCGGCCCAGCCGTCCACCTCCTTGCGGCTGGCTTCGGCGGCGCCGGGCACGGCGAAGCCGCGAACGACGCCGCCGCCGGCGACCGTCTCCTTGAAGCCGCGGAAGCCGCTCTCCGCCAGACGCTCGGAGAGGTCCACGATCTCCAGGCCGAAACGCAGGTCGGGCCGGTCGCTGCCGTAGCGCGCCATGGCCTCGGCGTAGGTCAGGCGCGGCAGCGGCGAGGGCAGCTCGATGCCGGCCAGCGGGAAGATTCGGGCGAACAGCCCCTCGATCAGCTCGTAGACGTCCTCCTCCGTGGGGAAGGACATCTCCAGGTCGATCTGCGTGAACTCGGGCTGGCGGTCGGCCCGCAGGTCCTCGTCGCGGAAACAGCGGGCGATCTGGATGTAGCGCTCGAAGCCCGCGACCATGAGGATCTGCTTGAAGAGCTGCGGCGACTGCGGCAGCGCGTAGAAGCTCCCCCGGTGCACCCGCGACGGCACCAGGTAGTCCCGCGCCCCCTCCGGCGTCGACTTGGTGAGGATCGGCGTCTCGACGTCGAGGAAGCCGTGCTCGTGGAAGTAGTTGCGGACCTCGTGGGTCACCCGGTCGCGGAGCACGAAGTTCTTCTGCAGCTCGGGGCGCCGCAGGTCGAGGTAGCGGTAGCGCAGGCGGGTCTCCTCGGCGACGTCGCTTGCCGTCGATGGGAAACGGCGGCGGCTCGGAGCGGGAGAGCACGGCGGCCCGGTCGGCCGCCACCTCGATCTCGCCGGTGGACAACTCGCGGTTGACCTGCCCCTCCTCCCGGCGCACCACCTCCCCCTCGATCTCGACCACCCACTCGGCGCGCACGGCCTCCAGGGCCTGGGCGGTCTCGGGCCGGCGCTCGGGACTGACCACCACCTGGACGACGCCGCTGCGGTCTCGCAGGTCCAGGAAGAGCAGCCCGCCGAGGTCCCGGCGGCGTTGCACCCAGGCCTGGAGCTTCACCCGGCTCCCCACGTCCTCTTTCGTGATCGTCCCCGCTCCCCGACGCTTCATGCTGTCTCCTTTCGCCCTGTGCCCGAGCCCAGGACCTCGCGGTAATGCTCTTTCAACTCGGCGTAGCGCTCGGCGGTCTCCGCGATGCGCCGCGACTCCTCCTCGGTCAGGGGCCGCGCCACCCGGGCCGGAATCCCCAGGGCCAGATGCCCGGCGGGGATCCGATGCCCCGGAGCGACCACCGCCCCGGCGCCGATCTGCGCGCCCCGCTCCACCACCGCGCCGTCGAGAACGCGGGCGCCGATGCCGATCAGCGCGCCGTCCTCGATCGTGCAGCCGTGGACCACGGCCTGATGCCCCACCACCACGCCCTCCCCGATCACCAGCGGATGCCGCACGTGGCTGACGTGCAGCACCGTGCCGTCCTGGATATTCGTCCGCGCGCCGATACGGATGAAGTTGACGTCCCCCCGGGCCACGGTGTGGAACCAGAAGGAGACGTCGTCCTCCAGAGTCACATCCCCGGTGACATGGGCGTCCGGCGCCAGATAGACCCGGGCGCCCAGGGTGGGCCACCGCCCCTGGTACGGGTAGACGGGCATGGCGGAGATCCTATTTCGCGGCGTCCGCGGCGGGCCGCACCGAGAGGAGGATGCGCTCGTACGTCGGCAGCATCTTCTCGAACTCGGCGCGGTCGGCGGAGGCCATGAAATCCACGGCGACGGTCTGGAAGGGCACCTTGAGCGCCAGGGTGCTGCGGGCCTTGTCGCCCTCGCCGGTGTCCATGCGCACGAGGACGGTGCGCACGCCCCCGAGCTCCTTGACCTCGACCCGCGGCGCGGTCCAGGCGGCCTCCTTGGCGTCGTTCTCGCGGATGTTCTTCGCCACCGCGTCCGGATCGCTGAGCGCGGTGTTGCTCCCCCGCACCCAGATCAGCCGCGGGTCCTGCGGCGGCTTGGCGTCGGCGGGGCCGATCCACAGCCCCGGGGTGTTTTCCACCTGCCGCACCTGCCAGTCCCCCGGGATCTCGATGGTGTACGGGAGCGCCTTGCCCTGCGCGGGCTTCAGCTCGACACGATGCCAGGCGGCGGCCTTTGATTGGGCGAACGCCAGCGCCGGCAGAAAGGCGGCGGCGAGAAAGAGCGGAATCAGTCGGTGAAATCTCATAGGTGAATCCTTATTCATTATTCATTGGATCGCCGGCCTTCCAAGCCGGTGCGAGAGCATGGCATAAAATCCGCCGGTGTCCAAAACCGTCGACGTGGTGATTCCCGCGCTGAATGAAGAGGCTTCCCTGCCTCTCGTCCTGAAGGACATCCCCCATCCGCCGGTGCGCCGCGTCGTGGTGGCCGACAACGGCTCGACGGACGGCACCGCCCGGGTGGCCCGGGAAGGGGGCGCGGAGGTGGTGGCGGCGGCGCGGCGGGGCTACGGCAGCGCCTGCCTGGCCGCCCTCGACCACCTCCGCCGCACCGGCCCGCCGGACGTGGTGGCGTTCGTGGACGCCGACTACTCCGACCACCCCGACGAGCTGCCGCGCCTTCTCGCCCCCATCCTGGCCGGCGACGCCGACCTGGTGATCGGCTCGCGGGTGCTGGGGAACCGCGAGCCCGGCGCCCTGCTGCCCCAGGCCCGCGCCGGCAACCTCGTGGCCTGTCTGCTGATCCGCCTGTTCTACGGCCACCGCTTCACCGACCTGGGTCCCTTCCGCGCCGCCCGCTGGGACGCCCTGGAGAGCCTGGAGATGTCGGACCCCAATTTCGGCTGGACGGCGGAGATGCAGGTCAAGGCCGTGCGGCGGGGACTGCGGTGCGCCGAGGTCCCCGTGTCCTACCGCCGCCGGGTGGGGATCTCCAAGATCACCGGCACGGTCTCCGGCACGATCCGCGCGGGCTATAAGATCCTCTGGACCGTGGCCCGCCACATTGGAAAATGACCGGGAGATGACCGGGAGTCCGAAGAGACCGCCATGACCGAGCCCATCCGTACCGCGATCGACATCGAGGTCCGCTACGCCGAGACCGACCAGATGGGCGTGGTCCACCACGCCAACTACATCGTCTGGTTCGAGCTGGCCCGCACGCGGCTCTGCGCCACTTCCGGCTTCCACTACGCGGACATCGAGCGGCTTGGCTATCTCCTGATGGTCACCGGTGTAGAGTCCCGCTACCACCGGCCGGCCCGCTACGGCGACGTGGTGCAGGTCCACTGCTGGTGCGAGCGGCTGGGAAGCCGCGGCCTGCGTTTCGCCTACGAGGTCCGCAAGGGAGACGAGAAGCTCGTGACCGGCGCGACCGAGCACATCTGGATTGAAAGGGAGACCGGCCGCCCCTGCAGGACACCGGAGCCTCTGCGGGAGCCTTTCATGCGGCTGGCAGGTTTATAATTACTTATGGATTCAGAACGCCACCGTCAATATCTTGAAGCCCTGGCGCGCCGCGCCATGGAAGAAAAGGGATTACAGTCCGAATTCTCGACGGCGGCCCTGAAGGAGGCGGAGGGCCTCTCTCCCGCCGGCCCCGACGGTCATGGAGTCCGCGACCTGCGCGGCCTTCCCTGGTGCTCCATCGACAACGACGACACCCGCGACCTCGACCAGCTCACCGTGGCCGAGCCGCTGGGCGGCGGCGCCACCCGGGTGAGGGTCGCCGTCGCCGACGTGGACGTCCTGGTGGACCAGGGCTCGGCCATCGACGAGCACGCCCGGACCAACACCACCTCGGTCTACACCGTCGCCCGGGTCTTCCACATGCTCCCCGAGCGTCTGTCCACGGGTCTGACCTCCCTCAACGAGGGCGAGGACCGCCGCGCTCTCGTGGTGGAGTTCGTGGTCCAGGAGGACGGTGCGACGGCGGACGAGGACGTCTACCCCGCCGTGGTCCACAACCGCGCCAAGCTGACCTACACCGCCCTGGCGGCCTGGCTGGATGGCGCCGGCCCCCTGCCGGAAGGCATGGCCGGCGTCCCGGATCTCACGGAGCAGATCCGCCTCCAGGACGCCGCCGCCCAGCGCCTGCGGCGGCTCCGCCACGAGCGGGGCGCCCTCGACCTGAGGCGCAACGACGTCCACCCGGTCCTGCGCGGCAACCGGGTGGAAACCCTCCAGAACGACGACAGCGACCGGGCCAAGGAGCTGATCCAGGACTTCATGATCACGGCCAACTCCACCATGGCCCGTTTCCTGGAGTCGCGGCGGCTGCCGTCGCTGCGCCGCATCGTCCGCCAGCCGCGCCGCTGGGACCGCATCGTGGACCTCGCCCGCCAGACCGGAGACCGGCTGCCTTCGGAGGCGGACTCCCAGGCCCTGTCGGAGTTCCTGGCGCGGCGGCGGGAGGCCGCGCCCGACGCCTATCCCGAGCTCTCTCTGGCGGTGGTCAAGCTCATCGGCTCCGGCGAGTACGTGGCCGACCTGCCGGAGGACCCCGCGCCCGGCCATTTCGGGCTGGCCGTGGAGGACTACACCCACGCCACCGCCCCCAACCGGCGCTATCCCGACCTCGTCACCCACCGCATCCTCAAGGCGGCCCTGGCCGGGCGCCCCACGCCCTACGGCTCCGACGAGCTCCGGGAGCTGGCCCGTCACTGCACCGGGCAGGAAAACAACGCCCAGAAGGTGGAGCGCCAGGTCCGCAAGTCCGCGGCGGCCCTGCTGCTGGAGGACCGCCTCGGCGACACCTTCCGCGCCGTGGTGACCGGCGCGTCCGAGAAAGGCACCTGGGTGCGCATCTTCCACCCCCCCGTCGAGGGCAGGCTGGAGCGCGGCTTCCAGGGGCTCGACGTCGGCGACTGCCTGACCGTCCGCCTCATCGACCTCGACGTCGAGCGCGGATTCATCGATTTCGCCCGGGAGAGACATGGCTAAGAAGAGTCCGGAACGCCCCTACGCTCCAGCGGAGTTCTTCGCTTTCCGCACCCCCCTGCTGCCCTACGAAGAGCTGGAAGCCTGGAGCGCGGGACTGGAAGCGCCGGCGGCCGCCGGCGATCCGGAACGCCTGGAAGAGGCGGTGGCCGCCGACCGCCAGCGGCTCCGCGCCCGGCTGGCCGCCCTGGCCGAGCGGCCGGAGATCCGCGAGGCGGTCTTCCTCGCCTCCCCGTCCCTCCATGAAAGCCTGGCGGCCTGGCAGAAGGACCCTGGAAGCAAGAAGGGCCTGCGGGCCGAGAGGGCGCTGGTGCGCTACTTCTACCGCATGGCCGCCCGCGCCACCCCCTTCGGCCTCTTCTCGGGCTGCTCGGTGGGCCGGGTCGACCTCCAGCCCGGCTCCTCCACCCGCATCGCCGTGGCCCCCCGCTCCGCCTACGAGCGGCACACCCGGCTCGACATGGACTACCTCTTCGCCCTCTGCGAGGACCTGGTCCGCGACCCCGCCGTCCGCGAGACGCTGGTCTGGCGCCCCAACTCCAGCCTCTACCGCGCCGCCGGCCGGCTGCGCTACGCCGAGGCGCGGCTGGAGGGCAAGGCGCGCTCCCACCACCTGGTGGCCGTGGATTCCAACGATTATCTGGAGGAGGCCCTGCGTTGCTCCTCGGGCGGCGCCACCGCCCGCGAGATCGCCGAGGCCCTGGTCGCCTTCGACCCCGACGGCGAAGTGACGATCGAAGAGGCCTCCGAGTTCGTGACCGAGCTGATCGACAGCCAGCTCCTGGTCTCCGACCTCTCTCCCCCGGTGACCGGTCCCGAGGCCATCCACGACCTCATCGACCAGCTTCGCCGCATCCCGGCCGCGGCCCTGGCCGCCGAGCGGCTCGACCGCGCGCGGGCCGACCTCGAAGCCCTGGACGCCGGCGGGCCGGGCGCCGATCCCGCCCGCTACGAAGCCCTCGCCGAGAGCCTGCGCGAGCTGCCCACCTCGGTGGAAATGTCGCGGCTCTTCCAGCTCGACATGGTCAAGCCGGGCGACCGGCCGTCCCTGGGCGCCGACGTCCTGGAGGAGGTCCAGCGCGCCCTCGACCTCCTGTACCGCATCGCGACCGACCGGCCCATCGAGAGCCTCGACAAGTTCCGCAAGGACTTCTCCGAGCGCTACGAGAACCGCGAGGTGCCGCTCTTCGAGGTCCTGGACGAGGAGGTGGGCATCGGCTTCGAGCGCTCCGGCGACTTCGGCGCCGAGGCCTCGCCCCTGTTGCGGGGGATCGCGGCCTCGCCGCCGGGCGCCGAGCCCACGGTGTCCTGGGGGCGCGTCCAGGGCGTGCTCCTGGCCAAGCTCAACGAGGCCCTGGCCCGAGGCGCGCGTGAGATCGAGATCACCGCCGAGGACCTCGACCGCATGGCGCCGGCCAACCCGGAGCGTCAGAAGTCGCCGATGCCCGACGGCTTCCACGTCATGGTCACCCTGGCGGCGGCGTCGCAGGAAGCGCTCGACCGGGGCGAGCTCCAGATCCTCTTCGACAACGCCGGCGGCCCTTCCGGAGCGCGCCTGCTGGGGAGGTTCTGCCACGCGGACGCGGAGCTCACGCGCTGCGTCGAGGAACACCTGCGGGCCGAGGAGGCGCAGCGCCCCGGCGCCGTCTTCGCCGAGGTCGTGCACCTGCCCCAGGGGCGCATCGGCAACATCCTGGCGCGGCCGGTGCTGCGCGAGCATGAGATCGCATTCCTCGGCCGTTCCGGCGCGCCGGCCGAGAAACAGATCCCGGTCAGCGACCTGCGGGTCTCGGTGACGGGGCCGCGGATCGTCCTCCGCTCGGCGCGCCTGGGCCGCGAGGTCGTGCCGCGCCTGACCAGCGCCCACAACTTCTCCCGCGGCAGCCTGGGCATCTACCGCTTCCTCTGCATGCTGCAGTCGCAGGGGACGCTGGGCGGGTTCATGTGGGGCTGGGGGCCGCTGGACGGCGCCCCCTTCCTGCCGCGGGTCGTCAGCGGACGCGTGGTCCTGTCCCGCGCCTCCTGGTGGATGCTCCAGGACGAGATCAAGGGGCTGGCGAAGACGCAGGGCGGAGCGAGGTTCGCCGCCATCCAGGCCTGGCGCGAGCGGCGGGGCCTGCCGCGCCTCATCGCCCTGGTGGACGCCGACAACGAGTTGCTGGTGGACCTCGAGAACATCCTCTCCATCGACACCTTCCTGGACGTGATCGAGGATCGGGACCGCGCCCGGCTGGTCGAGTTCTTCCCCGGCCCGGACGAGCTCCCCGCCACCGGTCCCGAGGGCAGGTTCCTCCACGAGATCGTGATTCCCTTCGCCCGCAAACCGCGGGAGGAGGCTGCCGAAACACGAACCCTCACCCCTGGCCCCTCTCCCGACCCCTCCCTCACTCCCTCACCGGGAGAGGGAAACAGCGGCCGGATATCGCTGCGGACGGTCCGCCGCTCCTTCCCACCCGGCTCGGAGTGGCTGTACGCCAAGCTCTACACCGGCACGGCCACGGCGGACGTCCTGCTGCGCGAGGTCGTGGAGCCGGTCGCGCGCGAGGTCATGGCCGAGGGCGCGGCGGACGGCTGGTTCTTCATCCGCTACGGCGATCCCGAGTGGCACCTGCGGCTGCGCTTCCACGGCGATCCCGGCGCGCTGCCGGCCCAGGTGCTGCCGCGCCTCCACGCGGCGGCCTCCCCCCTGCTCGACGAGGGCCGGCTCTGGCGCGTGCAGCTCGACACCTACGAGCGCGAGATCGAGCGCTACGGCGGCCCGGAGGGGATGCTCCTCTCCGAGCGCCTGTTCCAGGTGGACAGCGAGGCCGTGCTGGAGATCCTCGGCATGCTGGAAGGAGACGAGGGAGCCGACTTCCGCTGGCGCCTCGCCCTGCGCGGCATCGACACCCTCCTCGACGACCTGCGGCTGGACCAGGAAGGCAAGATGGGCGTGCTGCGCAACATCCGCGAGTCCTTCAACCGCGAGTTCGGCGGCGGCAAGGGCCTGCGCGTGCAGCTCGACCAGCGGTTCCGCCAGGAGTGGCGGCGGTTGCTGCCGCTCCTGGATTCAACCGGGGATGAGGAGAACGAGCTGGCGCCGGCCCTGGCCGTGCTGCGGCGGCGCTCCGAGCGGAGCGCGCCGATCGTCGCCGAGCTGCGGGAGCTGGAAGCGGCCGGCCGCCTCAACCAATCCGTCGCGGACCTGGCGCCCAGCTACGTACACATGCACGTCAACCGGATGATCCGCTCCGCGGCCCGGGCCCACGAGATGGTGCTCTACGACTTCCTGCACCAGCTCCACGTCTCCCGGGCGGCGCGCCAGAAGAAGGGGGGCTCCTGATATCCTCCCCGCCATGCGCCGGCTGCGACTGATCACCGGCGGCGAGAGCCACGGCCCCGGCCTCACCGCGACCCTCACCGGTCTACCCGCGGGCCTCAGGGTGGACTTCGACCTCCTGGCCCGCGACCTCGCCCGCCGCCAGCACGGCTTCGGCCGGGGCCGGCGGATGCAGATCGAGAAGGACACCGCCGAGGTCCATGGCGGCGTCCGCGGCGGCGAGACCCTGGGCTCCCCCGTGGTCCTCTGGATCGCCAACCGCGACTACGCCAACTGGGAGAAGGTCATGGGCCCCGCGGAGATCGATCCCCGGCTGGCCGAGCTCCGCCGCCTCAAGGCGCCGCGTCCCGGGCACACCGACCTCGCCGGCGGCCTCAAGTACGACCGCCGCGACCTGCGGGACATCCTGGAGCGGGCCTCGGCCCGGGAGACCACGGCGCGGGTGGCCGCCGGCGCCCTCGCCCGCATGCTCTTGCGCGAATTCGGCGTCGAAATCCGCAGCGGCGTCCGCTTCCTCGGCCCTATCGGCGCGGACGCTCCCGTTCCCACCTGGGAGGACCTCCTCCAGGTGGACGAGACTTCCCCTCTGCGGGCCATCGACCGCTCGCTGGAGCCCGAGATGGTCCGCCTGGTCGAGCAGGCCAAGGACGACGGGGACACGCTGGGGGGCGCGGTGACGGTGATCGCCCACAACGTGCCGGCCGGGCTCGGCTCACACGTGCAGTGGGACGAGAAGCTGGACGGCCGCCTGGCCCAGGCGGTCCTCTCCGTCCACGCCGTCAAGGCGGTGGAGATCGGCGCCGGCGTCTCCGCCTCCCAGGGCTTCGGCAGCGAGGCCCACGACGCCATCGAACGGACCGCCGACGGCCTCTGGACCCGGCCCACCAACCGCGCCGGCGGCCTCGAAGGCGGCGTCACCAACGGCGAGGACGTCGTGATCACCGCCTACAAGAAGCCCATCGCCACCCTGCGCAAGGGACTCCCCAGCGTCGACCTCGACACCCTGGAGCCCCACGGCTCCCAGTACGAGCGGAGCGACGTCACCGCCCTCCCCGCCGCCGGCGTGATCGCCGAGGCCATGGTGGCCCTGGTGCTGGCCGACGCCCTGCTCGAAAAGCTGGGCGGGGACTCGATGGCCGAAGTCCGGGCCCACTGGGAGGCGACGCTGGCGTTGCAGCGGGCCTGGCCGCCTTCATAGGCTTCGAATCACTGAACTTCCGACCTGACGCGAGGCATTCTCGTCATCTGCCGTGCGCCTTCGCGCCGGCATCTTTCCTCTTCTGAGATTCCTCTGCTCACTGGGGTAGAGCAGCCCACCCTGTCTTTTAATTGAGAAACTAAATATAATGGATAAGTGCGTCTTATAGGAAGATCCACAACCTAAGGAGACTTATCCATGAAAAAGATCGCGTTCTTCCTTCTCGTTCTTGGAGCTCTGCTGCAGACATCGCCTGCCATGGCGCAATCGGCGCGGACCTGGGTGTCGGGAGTCGGCGATGACTTCAACTCCTGCAGCCGCACCGCGCCCTGCCGAACCTTCGCGGGAGCGCTCGCCAGGACTTCGGCCGGTGGCGAGATTAACGTCCTCGACCCTGGCAGTTTCGGCGCGGTGACGATCACACAGTCGATTACTATCTCTGCCGAGGGAGTCGAGGCCGGAGTGCTGGCGTCCGGGACCGATGCCATCGTAATCAGCGCAGCGACAACCGACGTGGTGGTCTTGCGTGGTCTCGACATCGAGGGGTTGGGCACGGGCTTGGTTGGCATCAAGGTACTTGGCGGCCTGGGCGCTCTTCACGTTGAGAATTGCACGATCAACGCCTTCCGTGGTAGCAACGGCTCAGGCATCGAGATCGTGCCGACCACGGCGGGAACCACCAAGGTTTTCATCAAGGATACGACCGTGCGAGGCTCCGGTCAGGGGACGGGGGGTGGCATCTTCATCAATCCTGGCGCGAGCGTCACTGTGAGGGCCTCGCTCGACAACGTCCGGATGGAGAACAACGTTTTTGGCCTCAAGGTGCAGGGTGCCAACTCACGGGTCTCTGTGAACAACAGCGTCGCCGCGGGTAACGCCTTCGCCGGATTCTCGTGCGTCACCAGCGGCTCGTTCCTGACAATCGAGCGCAGCGTGGCGACCAACAATGGAACCTTGGGGGTGAGTTGTTCCGCAGGCACGACCGTCCGCATCGGCAACATGAGCATCACCAACAACGTGGGCGGCGACTTCGCCGGTAACTGCTCGTCGTTCCAGAACAACAACATCGGCACGGTCGGCGTGCTTACCCCCATCAACCCGCAGTAGGGACTGTTTGTATCCCCTCCCGACCTGAGCGCCGGGAGGGGAGGTCTTCAGGACACTCCCGCGGTGAGACGGGCGCGAGTTCCTCACGTCGCGCTTGCGCGGCCGAATCAGCCGCGGGGGCACATCTGGGAGCCCAAGATGGAGTAGCCTTCCTGTATATTTAGCAATTCTTCAGGGCGAAAGAGGATCTGAATCTCTGGCGCTGTAACGAAGGCCGGCCTTGCCACGCCTATGAGGTCCAGGTTAGACTATGGGTAAACAAAAACCAGACCCCAATCCTGGATTAAACAAGGAGATCTTATCCATGAAGAAGATTGCACTATTTCTTTTCGCCTTTGGTGTCCTGTTACAGACTTCGCCTGTAATGGCGCAAGCGACGCGTACCTGGGTGTCCGGCGTCGGCGACGACGCCAACCCGTGCAGCCGCACGGCGCCCTGCAAGACTTTCGCGGGCGCTATTTCGAAGACCGCCTCCGGAGGGGAGATCAACGTCCTTGATCCCGGTGGCTTCGGCGGCGTCACCATCACCAAGCCGATTACGATCTCCGCCGAGGGAGTCGAGGCAGGAGTCCTGGTGTCCGGGACCAATGCCATCATCGTCAACGTTCCCAACGCGACCGACGTCGTCGTGCTGCGCGGCCTCGATATCGAAGGGTTGGGCACCGGCTTGAACGGTATCTCGGTCCTCACCGGAGGGACCGTGTTCGTCGAGAACTGCACGATCAATAAATTCACCGTCTCCGGGATCAACTTCGCGCCCACCCTCGCCAACAGCCAGTTGCACGTGGTCGACACCATTGTGCGCAACAACGGGAATTTCGTAGCTGATACGGGGCAGGGCATTTTCATCAACTCCGCCGCCGCGATCAAGGCCAGCCTCGACAACGTCCGGTTGGAGAGGAACGTCGCCGGCCTCAAGGGGCAGGGCAACTCGAATACCACGGTGAGCGACAGCGTCGCCTCGGGTAACAAATTCGCCGGCTTCTCGGCCTCTGGCAGCCCTGGGATCGTGAACATCCATAACAGCGTGGCGAGCAACAACGGGACAGGGATCGTTTGCGCCGCCAGCACCACCGTCCGTATCGCCAACACGACCATCGCCGGCAACGGGACCGCCGTGACCGCCGGTGCTTGCTCGTCCTACGGGAACAACAACATCGACGTCGCCGTCACCCTCATTCCAATCAACCCGCAGTAAACTTGTTTCGCGGTCACCCTCCCGGCCGCCGAAAAGCCGGCCGGGAGGGGAAGATGCCTTATCCTATCCCCCTATGAAGCGCCCACTCACCATCCCGGACGAATTGCACCGCAATGCTCCGGACGTGCTCGCGATCGGCCCTGAGCACACCGGGGCCGTCCTCATGAACCTCGTCGTGGAGCGTCTCGGCCTGAAGGACCTGGGCGAGAGCGATGTGCTCGACATCGGCTGTGGAGTCCGGTTCACACAGTCGATCATCAATCGCGACATCCCAATCAAGAGCTACACGGGCGTGGACGTGCACCGTCCACTAATCGAATACCTGCAAAGGGAGGTCGACGACCCGCGCTTCTCGTTTGCGTATTGGGATGTGGAGAACGCCAGGTACAACCCGACAGGCGTGAAGCTTACCCCGGAGTCTCCCCTGCCCGTTGAAGGCACGTTCGACATCATCTGGCTGTTCTCCGTGTTCACGCACCTCTACCCGTCCGACGCCGACGCCTTGCTCGCGATCCTGCGCCGGCACATACGCCCCGGCGGTGCGCTGTTTTTTTCCGCGTTCCTCGACGACACGATCGGCTCGTTCGAGGACCGGATGCCGGACCACCCGGCCTCTCATCCGTGCTATTCCGAGCGGTATCTACGGGAGCTCGTCGTGGCGAACGGGTGGCGCGTCTCGTCCGTTCATCCGCCGAGCCGCGAGCACTTCATCCAACACTACTTCGTTTGCTACCCGGCGACGGCCAGTTCGTAACCTCGCCTAGGACCCTTCAGAGCCGAGGCGAGCCGCCAACGCTTCGAGTCCGCGCCCGCGCGGCCGAATCAGCCGCACGGGTACGCCGCCGTAGATTCCCCAAGACGCGAGCGGCTCTTTGACCAGCGAAAGAGAGCCGACGACAGCCCCTTCGCCAAAGCTCACTCCGGGGAGGACGACGCTGTGGGCCCCCACCATGCTGTGCCGCCCAAGGTGGATGCGGCCTCCCTGCACATTCCGCAGCTCCTCTGGGACGAGGGGGCCGGGAAGCCATTGACCCGAGAAGTCGTCGTTTCCTGAGAGCAGCGTAGCGCGCGGCGAGACGTTCACGAAGTCTTCGATGACAATGCCGAACGAACCGCTCAGAAAAGCGAACGCGGAGATGTGCACGTAGGAGCCGATGACCACCGGCTCGCGCGCGGTGAGGATAGCGAAGTCGTCGATCCGCACGTGGTCTCCGATACTGATCGAGCCGGCGCCGTAGATCGAGCATCGATCGCTGATTGCGACATCGGTGCCGACGGCGGCGAAACCGAGTTGGGCGATCTGGTCGGCGGAAAGAATTCCCATATCACCCCTCCGTCAGTAAGCCAGGGCTTCCAGAGCCGCGCGCAGGTCGTCGTCCGGGACTCGGGCCACGCCGCCATGGCACGGAAAGCACACCACGTGCGCGTAGAGTGCGTCGGCGCGAGGCCTGGACGCCACCGGCCGGTAGTACTTGTGAACGACCACAGGGCCGCCGGACAGACGATCGAGGCCCACGGGGTGAGGGAACAGGATCGGCACCAGGTTCGGCAACACCCCCTCTTGTCCGCCGTCGACCAGAATCTTGAGCCCCAGAGAGTGAACGATGCCGGCCAGGCGCCGGAACTGTTCCAAATGGGCCTCGCGGATCGCCTCGCGGTGCCGCAGCCGGTCGATAATGAAGGCGGCGGCGACGTCGGACATCTTGCCATTGCACGACCCCCCGCCGGTGTCGATTCCCTTGTAGAGCCCGAAATTGATCAGCGAGCGGAACGTGTCTTCGAGCTCGACGGGCACCACGACGCACCCTCCCTCGCCGAAGCCGCAAGGCTTGGTGTGATGGAAGCTAAAGATCTCCCCCGCGCCGAGGCTGCCGAAAGGTTTGCCGTGATACGTCGAGCCGAGGCAGGTGGCCGAGTCGAAGAGGAGGATCTTGCCGGCACGCGCCGCGAGCTCCTCATAGCGCTCGACGTGGAGCGCCGTCCCGAACAGATTGGTCACGATGATCCCGTCGTACGAATCGACAGGCAGGGCGGCGAGCGCGTCCGGACCGAGGAATCCTTGGTCGTCGCAGTCGAGGACCTGCGCGGCGGCGAGCGGTCCCTGCCGCTGGGCCCAGAAGGTGAAGGCTGAGACGACCCAGCGCAGCGGGCGCCCCGCCAGGTGCTCGTAGAGCTGCACGAGGCCATGCAGCGCCACGGTACCATTGGCGCAGGCGATCACCCGGCGGTCGGGTGGCAGAGCCAGCGACTCCGCCACGGTCTCTTCGAGCAGAAGCGACACCGGGCCGAAGTTCGACCACACGCCGCTCTCTTCGCTACGCCCGAGCAGCTCACGGATCCGCTCGTAGTCCGGCCGCTTGGTCTCGACGAAAGCGATCATGCGCGTGCCGGTGTGGCGGCGTCCTCGGCTTTGACTCGCGGGTGGAGCTCGCCGATCAGCCGCTGAGCAAGCTCGTTGATCACCCGCAGATCGGTGCGGGCGAGCATCGCCTCGACGTTCTCCAGACTGGCGTAGACCTCGTCCTTGTGAATCTGATACCTGCGCAGAAGGTGGATGATGCGGACCTCTCCGAGCTCACTGGCGTGGAGGGCCTCGAGCAGAGGATCGTTGACGAAGTTCCAGCGAAAGGGCAGGGCGCGGAAGGGCAGACCGAACCGCGTCACCGCGAGGGAAACCGCGATCTGGACACGGTACATCGTGCGGTGGACGGAGTCGACGGCCGCCATCATCTCGTAGATGACGCTGCCGATGCTCCGCATCACGGCGGCCGGGGCGGCCAGCACGCCGAGATTGAAGTACGGCGGGCAGTAGCGCAGCGACTCGTCCTGGAACATGTAGCCCCAGCCAGTATGCTGACACGGGGTCTTGAGCTCGCCAAGACCGCAGGAATCATAGATCTCCTGCCACTGCTCGCGACGGGAGAGCGGCGGCACGTGCGCGATGACGCCGCACAGCGCGCCCGTCCGATGGGCTTGTTCGACCAACTCATCGAGCGGACCGGCGATCAGGGTGTCGGCGTCCAGGGCAAGCACTACATCGCTCGCGAACTGATAACGGAAGCGCTCGCACGCCGTCGCGTACCAGCTTTCACGCGCGAAAAGCTCCTCGTCGACCCAGCGGACCTCGACGCCGTTGTCGGCCATCCAGGGATGGTTGCGGGCGAGGTCCGGATCGCGCTTTTCGGCCCCTACAGTCAAGACGATCGGCGCGTCGCGGTAGCTCCCTCCTCGGACACGCAACGACCGCGTGAGGTAATGGGCCATGTTGAGAAACGTCCGGGTGGGGCTCACCGGGACATGGACTTCCAGCGTGGGGCGGCGGTGCAGGAACGGCATTGGTCTTGGCGCGAATCTTATACCACCGGGTGCGTTGCTGGAGGATGCAGACGGTGCTCCGAAGTCGGCTGTGGGGCAAATCTAGACAATTCCAGGCCGGTGACCGCTACCGGGCGGCGGCCGGAGAGCCGCCGCCCGGGGAGATCAGAGGGCTAAGGAACGACCCGCAGGATGCCCCACAGGCCATTGTCGAAGCCGATGGCGACCTGATCGCGGAAGAGGAAGTCACCGACGACGGAGAACTTGCCACCGGCTCCGTGCCGGATCAGGGCATCGAAGTGGTTCGACGGTCCGTGGCCGAACTGGGCCCCGGACCAGAAGGAGAACCCGTTGCGGCCGATCTTGGTCGAGCTCTGAATGTAGGGCTCCTTGTCCCAGACGTGGCCGTGCAGGGCGAAGACGTGATTGCGCTGATGGCCGCCGGGCTGCAGAATGCGGAAGCGGATCTCCCGGCCGGCGGTGACCTCGAAGACCGGCGCCTCGGGGTCGGTAAAGAGGGTGCCGACCTTGGTATTGGAGACGACGTTCCACCAGTCGTTGCGGTCCCGGGTCTCCTCGAACGGCGTACCGGGCGGGATCTGCATTCGTTTCCAGAGCGGATCCGTGCGGTAGTTGAGCGCCTTCTGGCCAGTATCCTCCGGGTCCCCTAGGCAACCCAAGGGCTCGATCGGCGCACCCTGGCCGGGTACCACGCCGCCGGTGGGAACATCGCACCGCGGGGTCATCTCGGTGTCGGTCCGCATGTTGACGTCGTCCTGGAACAGCAGCGCGAACTCGCGGAACGAGGTGATCGGCCCTGCGGGGCTCGAGACGTCCGCGAAGGTCGCGGCGCAGCGCGCGCCGGCGGGCGGGACGCAGCCCGTACCACCCTCAGTCCACGTGGCGTCCGCCGGCTCGATGATCAGCGCCCCGATCGCCCCTTTGCTGGCGTGCTCGATGCGGTCGGAGGAGATCAGGTTGGTGGCGCCGAACTCGATGGGGGTGGCGGTGATGGTGCCGTTCGAGTTGATCGTGACGTCGCCGGCGTACCACTCGTAGGTCTTGAAGTGCCCAGGCGCCACCGTCTGCACCGCGTTGCCGCCGACGTTGGCGGCGTCGAAGCGGCTGACGTCGAAGTAGAGAAGCTGCGGGTGTAGGCCCACCTCGCGGGACGGCTTGACGTCGTTGGCGTTGAAGCCCGGCATCACCATCGGCAGGGTATTGAAGCCGGCCGGATCGAGCAGCGTTGCCGGAAGTTGGTTACGCAGGGTGAGCTTGATGCACTCCCCTGCCCGGGCCCGCAGGATCAGCGGCTCGACGGGTACCCCCGGCTTCAGCGCCGTGCCATTGAGGTCGCTCGTCCGCACGTAGAGGATGGCCGCGGGGTCGAACAGAGGTGGGAAGGCGGCGCCATCGGAGCGGTTGTTGTAGATCAGTCGGCCGCCAGGGAGGGCCTGCTGGGCAGTAACAGCGGTGACGTCGAAGAGACGTGCCGGAACGTCCTTCGGGCAGGAGAAGTCGAAAGCCCCCACCGCACCGGGATCGATGCCGGAGCGGCCGTTGGGATTGCTCGGCAGCGCCTGGAGGTCCGGCCGCAGGCCGGTATAGGCCCGCAGCAGGCCCCAGATGCCGTTCCAATAGTCGTCTGTCGAGGAGCCCACCGAGTAGAGCCGGTCCACGAAGGGTCCCGTAGGGTTCTTGATGAGTTGCGGCACGACGAACTCGAAGTGCTCCGAGATACCCATCATCTGGCTGTTGCGGTAGCCGGAGTTGGGCTCTGACGGCTCGAACAACCACTTGATACCGTGCACGCTGAAGTTGTGCCCCTCCTCGTGCGCACCCACCAGGATGCGGATCTGCACCCGGTCGTTCTCATAGACGCGCATCATGGGCGTCCAGGGATCGCGGCCGTTCAGGTCGAAGGTCAGCGGCCCGTAGAAGTTGGGCTGGTTGTTGAAGTCGTTGTCCGCCCGGATGACATTCGACGAGAAGGCGTAGGAGAGGTCGCCCGCGGTGCCCCCGGCCTGGCCGTTCAGCGGATCGCGAACGCGCAGGGCGACCGGCTCGTGCCGGTAGTTGACGGACATGGTGCCAGGATCGTCCGCCGAGATGATCTCCGGGCAGGGAGGCGGGACGCCGCCTGGGCAGACGTCGGGCCGGGCCAGCAGGTCCGGGATGCCGACCTCCTTCCTGCCCGGAGGGTTGACGGCGTTGGGCGGATCGTCACAGCGGGTGGCTTGCAGTGACGAATCGAACCGGCAGGGGGCGCTGTCCTCCTCGTAGGCGAGTTGGAAGTCCCCGAACTCGATCAGGAACTCGCGGTAGTCCGGGTCGAAAGCCGGATCGATCACCGCCTGCCAACTTGTGGGCCCGCCGTCGTGGCGGGTGTAGAACGGGGTCCCCGTCTCGTTGTGCTTCCAGGTCGAGCCCGCCGGCTCGATCACCAGGCCGGCGTAGAGCGCGGACTGCTGATGGGTCGAGGGGCCGAAGTGGTCGTGGGTGAAGACGGTGCGTAGCGTCCGGTCGTTACCGTTGTTGTCTTTGATCGGGTCGGCGTACCAGCGCTGCACGGTGGTCTGTGCGCCGCGCCACTCCTCGCGCTGGAAGGGAGCGAAGGGGTGCAGCCGGGCCAGCGGGCAGGCGAAGGTGTTGTTCCTGGGATCGCTGGGCGTGCAGTTGTTCTGGGCGCGGATGGCGGCGATACGCTCGCGCACCTCCTCAGGGCTGAAGGAGCCGTCCTCATAGTTGAAGCCGTTGGCGGCGCCGTCCGAGGCGGTGACGTCGAACTTCACCAGGTGGATGTGCTGGCCCAGGACGTCGGTGGGCGTCCTTACCTGGAAGTCGTCCAGCTTGTACTCGTGGGGCACCAGGTTGGTGAGCCAGAAGTTGATGCAGTCGCCGCTGTTGGCACGGAAGAAGAGGGGCTCGGGCGGCTTGCGGGTCGAGCCGAAGGGGATGTCCAGAAAGTCGTCTACGTCCTCCCAGAGCGCAGAGAAGCGTTGCTGCGGAAAGTGCCAGCCCTTTTTGTTGATCCGCACATCGGTCTGGATATCCGCGACTTTGTAGAGGCGCAGCGGCGTGGCTCCGTCCGGGTCCAAGGGGCAGGGCTCGGCATACGGAGCGCCCGCCGTCGCATTGAGTCCGTTCGTACGGAAGAGCAGGGGATCGAAGCAGGTGACTCCCAGCTCGCATTCCAGAGTGATGGGCGTGCAAGGCTGGCTCGGATTGGATGGGCAGGCCAGTTTCGCGCAGTTGCCGTTCGGCTCGCAGCTCCTATGGCCGAACAGGGCGTGGAAGTTCATGGCGGACTGCTCGACCGCAGTGCCGGTCTCGGGAAGCTGCTGCGCACTGGCGGTCAGCAGGATCTTGTGCCAGTCGAGCCGGGTGTGAGACTCGTTGAAGGTGCCGCCGGTGATTTTGTGGCGCGGCAGGCCGCCGTCGTGGACAGTGTCCAACGGTGGCTTGGGCGGGCGGTGCCCCGCATCCGCCGGAACGAAGAACGGATATCCGGGGTTGCCGTTCCCGGTGACCACTACCTGGCCGCCGCTGATCGAAATCTGAGCCTGAGGCAGGGGGGCCATAGCCATACCAGGCATCGGCACCACGGCTGGAATGGGCGTGCCGGCCGCAATCTCGCCGTCCGGTAAGGCGCGGGAGCCTGCCGCCGGCCGCCCGTTGGCATCGAGCTGGGTACCCAGTTCCAGAACGTCGTGTACCCGCCAGAGCGACCACATCCCCTGCGCGAAGTGCGGATAGAAATGGCAATGGAAGATTGCATCTCCCACCGTTTTGTTCAGGTTGCCCCCCCCTTCGTAGGCGATCTCGGCGGTGAAAGAACTCCCGGGGCCGATAGCTTGGCTGTCGAGGTAGGTCGACTTGTCGCTGTCGGCGGTAAACAGCCACTGATGGGCATGGAGGTGGTGGATGTGGTGCTCCTTGCTTCCCGCGTGCAGGACCCGGAACTTGGTATGGTCGTTCAGGTAACTGTGATAGACGTTCGAGGGGTCGTCAGGGAAGAAAGCCTTGGTGGCCTTGGCATTGGGCTGCGGGTTGCAAGACGTCCCGTTGCGCAACTGGTCCACGAAGACAGGAAGATTGGGATCCTGCCCGATGGTGTTCGGGCTCGTCGTCTGGGGACCGCACGGCGCGTTGGCCGGCACGTCCACGATCATGGCCGGATCGCCCACCGACCAGGAGGAGAGGAAGAACTCCTCAAACTTGCACTCGACGCAGTTCCACATCGGCCCGACCCGCAGGCGATTGGCCAAGATCTCGGCCCCGATACCGCCGCTGCCGTAGTTGAGGGCGAAGCCGTCGCGGCCGCCGTGCAGCGTGTGCTCGAGAACCGGGTCCTCGAACTGCGGAAAGGCCTGCACGGCGCCGATCTCGTCGTGATAGAGGATAGTGAACTCGTGGAACGGCGCGTGGCGATTGGGCAAGGTGAAGCGGTTGAGCGGGAATGTGTTGGGGGGGAACCAGCCGTCGCGCTGCCCGCCAGTGCCGGCGATGATGGCGGTGAGATCCGTATGGACGATCTCGGTGCCATCGAGCATGGCGAGGATGGGCGTTCCGGCCCGCGGATGCCCTGCCGGATAACGGGCCGCGTAATTGATGAGGGGTTGGCCGAACTGCGTCTGTCCAGTGGTGGCCAGCGCAAGATCGGCGCGGGTCACCTGGCTGCGGTACCAGACCGCCCCGGGAGGCTCGATGATCAAGGCCCCGAAGAGACCAGGGTTCGTCGAGCCCCCGTCCCCTTCCCCTCCGTTCGTCGCGCCGGCGCTGAAGAGGACATGTTCGCCTTCCCGTTCGGCAAAGAGGAAGTAGCTGATGCTCTGCCCCACGTCGACCAGGTTGTTGTTGTTCCTGCCCACGAAAGAGCCGTCGTCGTCGATCTCCAGGAGCTCCGCGCCCACGGCGTGGATCGAGGCCCAGCGGGTCGCGGGCTGCTCCTGGTCGCGGCGCACAGGAGCGAGGAGGTTCTGGAAGTCGATCTTGATGCAGTCCCCCACGTTCATACGCAGCACGATGGGGCGGGGGCGCTTGTCGGGGCGGAGTTGCACGTTGCCGGCGGATAAGACAGTGCCGCTGATAGGCACCACGTCCCGTCGCAGGGCATACATCATTCCCTGCGGCTGGACCGCCCCGAGCCGGTTCCAGAAGAAGACTTGGTCAAAGGCCACCACGTCGGCGTGGAGCAGGCGGGCACAGCCAATGGGAATCTGGGCTTGGGCGCCGGGTCCCGCCAAGGCGAAGAGGCAGACGGCGAGCATCCATGGACCACGACGGACACGGATTAGGGCGGGCATGGCAATGCCTCCTTTCAAGATGAAGCCCTGCCCCGCTTCGCTGCAATTTATGTACCCTTAAAAGGGTCGGACCGCTCAGACGTCTTGTCCGAGCCGTCCTTGTTGGGTCTTCGGTCCTCGGTTACGAGGCGTGGTCGCGCCGACCTGTGATGGTCGCCGACCACGCCTTCAGCCTCTGCTTGAGGTCAACCAGCCGCTGGCGCAGGCGCCAGGCGCGGGTACCCTCCATGAACTCCACCTGTTCCCGCCAGACTCCTGTCTCCTGGGCGAGCCGGTCCCTCTCCTCACGGAAACAATCTCTCTCGGCGGCCAGAGCGTCGCGCCCACCGAGCAGATCCTGCGCCACCCGATCCAGCTCGCCCAGCCGCGCCGTCAGCTCCCGGTTCGCCGCGACCGCGATGTCGGCCTCCCTCTGGATGCGCTCGCGGTCCCTGGCGATCCCATACAGAGTGATCGCGGAACGCTGGGCGGCCACCAGCAGCTCGGGCAACCGCCGCCAGTAGAGGTCCCGGTGCTTGGCGATGACGTGAGGCAGGACCTCGCGCCGCAGATCCTCATCGTTGAACGCCGAGATCATGGACCCGGGACGCACGCGATAGTCGAAGGCCACCCTCGGCAGATGATGGAGCTGCCATCCCCGCCCGGCCACGCCGAGCCAGAGGTCCCAGTCCTCCCAGCCTGGCGCCGGCATCTTCGTGTCGAAGCCGCCGCAGGCGCGCCAGACCTCCTTGCGGATCACGGCGCAGGCGTCGATGAAGTTGAACGGCAGGATCTCGTCCAACTCGAAAGGCGGCACGTCGACAATCTCCGAGCGGAGCCCGAAGTCCTGGCGGTCGCCGTAGACCACGCCGATCTGAGGATCGCCGTCGAGGACGTCCAGCGCCTCTCCAAGGAAGCCCGCCCGCAGCCGGTTGTCCGCGTCGAGAGGGACGATGTAGGGGGTACGGGCCTCTTCGAACCCACGATTGCGGGCGGCGGCGAGACCGCGGTTTTCCTGGTCCAGGATCCGGTAGCCGGCCCGGCGCAGGACGTCCAGCACCTCCAGGGTGCGCGGTTCCCGGGAGCCGTCGTTCACGATGATCAACTCGCAGGATTCCTCGACCGCGCGCTCGACGCTGGCCACCGCCTCGATCAGGAACTCCCCCTGGTCGAAGCAGGGGATGACCACCGCGAGCCGGGCCTCCCCACCGCCCACGGGACGCGCCGCCGGGGGACGGTCGCTCCAGAGGCCGGCGGCCGGAAGATCCGCTTGAGCGTCGATCTCCTGGAGCAGCGCGGCGCATTCGGGATGGGTCGCCAGCGCCAGGGGGACCAGAGGATCCTTCTCCTCCAGAGACTGGAACAGCTCTTTCTCCACGAGGCCCTCGATGCGCGCCCCGGAGGTGTCCAGGCCCAGCCGGTCCCGGAGCAGATCCAGCAGCCGCTCGGGATGGCGCAGAAAGGCGTCGGTGCTCACCAGCAGCGAACGGTCCGGGTGGCGGCGGTGGAAGTCCAGGAGATGCCGGTTGTAGAAGGCCCAGATGCGCCAGGCGTAATCCGGCCGCCGCAGGAAGACCTCGGCCCCCAGGCGCTGCATGGAGTCCGCGACCTCCCAGGGGAACCGGTAGACGAGCACGTAGACGGCGTCGCCGAACAGCCGGTCCCAGAAGTCGAGCAGCAGGGTGGTGCGCGGATCCTTCCAGCCCCAGGACCCCACGGAACCGGCGCGCCGGCCTGCCAGGGCTCCGGCTTCCGCCTCGAAGTCCCGGAAGCGGTCCCGGTCTAGCGTCTCGCTCTCGGTCCAACCCCAGTCCGGATGCCCTCCGTCGTCCGGCCTCGCTGCCGCCCGCAGCATCCGCCGGTTGAGGTCCAGGAACGAGAGGTCCTCGAAGTACCCCTTGCGGTTGTTCCGGTCGGCTGCCAGCGTCCGCTCCCCCATGTCGATGCCCAGCGCCGAGAGGACGGACGCGACGAGGGAGGTGCCCGAGCGGTGCATCCCGGCGACGACGATGGGGGATTTCATGCGCACGGAATCTTACTAGGATTGGATCGCGATCCCTCCAGGCACACCGAGCTGACGAACAATCCCAGCTCACGCCAGTCGTTGCCGCCGTGCAGCGAGGGCACGAACACCGAATCCGATTCGATTTCCACCAGGACGGGCAGCTTGGAGGCCGCGCCCTGGACCTTGGCGGTGAGGTCGAACGGTCCTACCGCCACCTGGGTCTCCAGCACAGGGCGGCGCTCCACCTTCACCCGCAGGCCCACGGGAGCGGGCCGGTGATTGACGCCGCTCAGGGTGACGCCGAACCGGGGCGCGGCGGAAGGCAAGGCGAGGGCGAGGGTGCCGCGCAGGGCGGTCCAGCGTCCGGAAAGCTCAGGGGTGTACCAGCCGTCGAGGAGATGGCGGGCCGCGCTCGGTTGGCTCAATTCGATACAGCTCTCCAGACGGCTGCCCGCTTCCCAGCCCAGCCGGCCGCCCGGAGTCGGACCGGGCGGCGTGATCCGATTCGGGATCCCCCGCGAATGGCCCGACGAGCCGCGATAGTTGATGTACCCCAAGGCCGCCAGATTTTTCATCAAAGCCTGATCGGCGTCGACGAACTTCGGAGCGAGACTGGCGCGGGCGTATTCGTTGTAGCGCTTCGAGACCTCTTCGGCGAGACGCGGGAAATGAGCGGCGTCCTCCCGTCCTCCCAGGAGGCTCCGCCGCTCGGCGGGATCCCGGGCGAGATCGAACAGCTCCTTGCGGTAGGGGTTCTTTCCCAGGACGAGCTTGTCCTGGCCGCGGGTCAGGGCGAGGCCCGTGCCGTCGACGAAGTCGAGATGGGTCAGGAAGGAGCGGGCCGGAGTCTCCATGGAATCGCCCGCGGCCAGCCTGTCCGCGAGGTCTTCGCCGTCCAGGCGATCCGGGCTTCGCATTCCCAGGAGGCTCGCCAGGGTCGGCAGGACGTCGAGGAGGCTCACCCGGCCGGGCCGCCGGCCGGCGCGAACCGCGTGCGGAGCGTAGACGATCAGGGGGACGCGGACGACTTCCTCGTAGAGGGTCTGCCCGTGGCTCATGCGCCCGTGCTCTTCGAGCTCCTCGCCGTGGTCCGCCGTCACCACCAGGACGGTGTCCTCCATCAGGCCTTCCCGTTCGAGCCGGCCCACCAGGGCCCGCAGGGCGTTGTCGGCCTCGCGGATCTCGCCGTCGTAGCGGTCGCGGGCCCGCGCCAGCAGCTCGGCGGGGCGCCGGCGGAACTGGGTCCCGTCGATCTCCTCGACGCTGACCGGCCGCGATCCCGGCGGCAGCGGGCGGCCGTCCCAGGCGACGGTAGGGGCGTAGGGAGCGTGGGGATCGATGTAGTGGACGTAGAGGAAAAACGGCGGCTCGAGCCGCTCGAGATGCGGGAAGATCTCGCGGTTCAGGTCCTCGCCGCGGACGTTCTCGTGGAGCAGGAACGAGTCGATCCCCTGATCGAATCCGAACAGCGGGGAGATCCAGCCGTTGGCGCTCGCGGCCAGGGTCCGGTAGCCCGTCCCCTTCAGCAGCTCGGCCAGCGTCACGGCTTCGCCGGGCAGCTTGTCCTGGCGGTTGAACGCCTGGTGCCGCACGGGGTGCAGGCCGGTCAACAGGGAGGCCACGGCGGGCTTCGTCCAGGAGGTGGGAGAGAGCCCGTCGAGGACCGCCCCCTGCCGGGCCAGCCCGCTCAGGAAGGGAGCGGTGTCACGGTTGTAACCGTACGCAGCCAGATGGTCCTGGCGCAGGGTGTCGATGACGACGAGGACGACGTTGTTCCCCTGGGCGGGAGCGCGCAGGACGAAGACGGCCCCGAGAGCGAACGCGCCACAGATCGCCAGCGTGATCAGCCAGGTCCGGGCGCGCATGGGCTCATACCTTCCGCGCTATCGCGATGATCCCCAGCCCCCGCCCCGGCACGGCGGAGTCGATCCGCCGGATCACCGGCACCAGCATGTTGAAGATCTTGAGCTGGGAGCGGCTGAAGTGGCGCCGCTTGAGGATCTTCCCGTTCAGGAACCAGCCGGGGACGCCGAAGTGGTTGAAGTCCCGCATGTGCTCCAGCTCGAAGCCGGTCGCGCCGAGCTCCTCGGTCAGCGACTTCCGGTCGTAGCGCACGCGGTGGCCGAGCACTTCGTCGAGGCTCGAATAGAGCTTCTGACCCTGGGGCACGTAGAGCACCAGCCTTCCGCCGGGCTGCAGGGCGTCGTGCATGTTGCGCAGGGCGAGCAACGGATCGGGGACGTGCTCCAGCACGTTCAGGCAGACCACCGTGTCGAACCGTCCCACCCAGGGCTCGAAGCACTTCGGGTCCTGGAGGTCGATGCGGTCCACCTCCAGATAGGGCTTGCCCAGGGCGAGGTTCCGCAGGTAGTCGATGTAGTGCGGGTTGATGTCGCTGGCAAGGTAGAAGTCGCGCGGCAGCAGCCAGGTGGTGATGTTGCCGATGCCGGCGCCGATCTCCAGGACGCGCGCGCCGACGTGGGGAGCGATGGCCTCGGCCATCCAGCGGTTGAAGTTCTGGGCTTTCTCCAGGCTGTGCAGGATGTGGGAGCCGTACTCGTCCTCGGCGTAGATGTCGTCGATCAGCCGGTACTTGACCATGGCCCGGAAGGCCTTGAAGGCGTCCTTCCAGCCGATCTTCTTGCCCTCGCGGTAGGTGCGGCCCAGGTAGCTGATGGGCACCTCGAAGACCCGGCACTCGCGCTTGGCGACCTTGGCCGTGATCTCCGGCTCCATGGCGAAGTCGTTGGAGCGGATGGGGATCGACTTGAGCAGCGGCGCCCGGAAGACCTTGTAGCAGGTCTCCATGTCCGTCAGGTTCAGGTCGGTCAGCCAGTTGCTGACCTGAGTCAGGAACCGGTTGCCGAGCGTGTGGCGGAAGTAGAGGACGCGGCGGCGCTCGCTGTGCAAGAACCGGGAGCCGTAGACGACGTCGGCGCCGTCTTCCAGGAACGGGCGGATCAGGCGCGGATAGTCGCGCGGGTCGTACTCCAGGTCGGCGTCCTGGAAGAGGATGAGGTCGCCGGTGGCCTCGGCGATGCCGCGGCGGATGGCCGCTCCCTTACCCTGGTTCGTCCCCTGCTCCAGGAGCCGGATGCGGTCCGGGTGCTCGGCCGCGAGCTGGCGCAGGATCTCGGTGCTGCCGTCCCTGGAGCCGTCGTCGACGAGGAGGACCTCCATCTCCCGGATCTCGGGGGCCGACACCGCGAGGACACGGCGGACCAGCTCCCCCACCAGGAAACGCTCGTTGTAGACCGGGATGACGACGCTCAGCTTGACCCCGAGAGGGGCTTCCTTTTCCTTCAAGACAGCTCCATTCCTATAAAAGCGGGCGCATGATAGCACTCACGCAAGCCTCGCGCGGAATCCCGCGACGATAAGATCCCTTCCATGCCGCGCCCCGGTCCCCGCCTCAGCGCCGCGCTGATCGTGCTCGCGGTCCTGGCCGTCTACGGCTGGACGGTGGGCTTCGACTTCGTGTTCGACGACCATGTCCAGATCGAGCGCAACCCATGGCTCCGCGATCCGGACGGGGTCCGGCTGTTCTTCACCGAGCCCTTCTGGGGGTTCTACCGCGACCGGGGGGTGGGTCCCTCCAACTACTACCGGCCCATGTTCGGGCTCCTCGACCTGGTCGTGGCGCGGGTGTTCGGGCTCTGGCCGGCGGCCTTCCACGCCGCCTCGGTCGCGCTGCACGCCGGCGTCTCGCTGCTGGTGGCGGCCGGAGCCCGCCGGCTGGTCCAGGGGGACGAGGCGGGAGGCCGCCGCGCTCGCCGCCGGCCTGCTGTTCGCGGTCCATCCGGTCCATGCGGAGGCGGTCGCCTGGATCGCCGGCCAGGCCGACCTCCTGGCCGCCCTGTTCTCGCTGCTGGCGATCCGGTCCTACCTCCTGGTCAAGGACGGCAGCCCGGGGCGGGGGGCCGCCGTGGCTGGTCCGCTCGCGTATCTCTGCGCCTGCCTCTCCAAGGAGCCGGGAGTGGCCGCGCTCCTGGCGCTGTTCCTCGTCGAGGCCGGCGAATGGCGGCGGGAGGGGACGCCGGCGACGGCTCTGCGGCAGGGCGCGCGGCGGCTGGGGCCCTACGTCCTCGTCCTCGGCGTCTATCTCGCCCTGCGCCTGAACGCCCTGGACGGCTTCGCTCCCCGCGACTACAAGGTGACCGTTTCTTTCGCGGCCGCTCTGGCCTATGGCGCGGGCCTGCTGGCGCGGTATCTGGCGTTCCTGGTCTATCCCTTCCCCATCCGGGTACTGGCTACGGTGCCGGCCCCTTCTCTCCTTTCTCCCTTCGCGGCCGCGGGGTTCGCGGCGGCGGGGATTGCCCTGGCCGGCTTCGCCGCGGCGGCCTGGACGGGGCGGGCGCGGCGGGAGATCCTCCTGCCGTGCGCGGTGGTGATCGTCTTTCTGCTGCCGGTGCTGCTGGCGGACCGGATCGGCGGGGCCAACTTCTCGGAGCGCTATCTCTATCTTCCCTCCGTGGGGTTCGCCTGGCTGACGGGGCTGCTGTGGACGCGGATCCCTCAGAAGGCACTGAGGGGCGCCGCCGTCGCGGTGGCCGTCTTCCTCGCCGCCGCGGCGATGGCCCGGAGCGCGGTCTACCGGAGCGACCTGTCCCTGTTCCAGGAAGCCGTGAAGACGGCGCCGCGCTCCGAAATCGTGCGGAACAATCTCGGGATGGCCCTCTCCAAGGAAGGACGGCTCGAGGAGGCTGAGCGGGAGTACCGCGAGGCGCTGCGAATCAGCCCCAGGAGCGTTCCCCCGCTGGCGAACCTCGCCCTGGTGCACGAGCGCAGGGGAGATCTCGCGGCGGCCCGCGACACGTTCGAGAAGGTGTTGCGCCTGTCGCCCACCCACGCCGTGGCGGCCGTCCACCTGGCGCGGATGGACCGGGCGAAGGGGGACCGGGAGGGCGCGGCCCGGCGGCTCGATGCCATGTTCGCGGCCGGCGGCGAGAACTACGATTCCCTGGTAGAACGAGCGGATCTGTGGCTTCAGGAAGGACGGCCCGACAAGGCCATTCCGCTTCTGGAGAAGGCGGTGCGGGGATTTCCGGGGCGGCCGAAGGGGCGGGAGCTGCTGGAGAGGGCGAAATCGTGGTCACCCTGATCTGCCCGGTCCGGAATTGCGGAGCCCCGCTGGAGCGGCGGGAGCGGTCCCTGGTCTGCGGCCGGGGGCATTCCTTCGACAGGGCCCGGAGCGGGTACTACAACCTCCTCCAGCCGCAGGACCGGCGCTCGAAGAACCCGGGGGATCCCAAGGAGGCGGTGGAGGCGCGGCGGCGGCTCCTGGAGGCGGGTTCTGGCGAGGCTCTTTTGACCGCCCTGCTGGAGGAGATCCGCCCCGAGACGGCGGTCCTCGACGTGGGGTGCGGCGAGGGGTTTTATCTCGGCCGGGTCGCCGGAGCGCGGGCGGTGGAGGCCCATGGGCTCGATCTATCCGTCTCCGGCCGTGGACCTCGCGGCGCGGCGGCACCCCGGAGCGACCTGGGTCGTGGCCAACGCCGACCGGTTCCTTCCCTACTCGCCCGGGTCCTTCGACCGGGTCCTCTCCATCGACGCCCGGCTCCATCCGGAGGAGATGCGGCGGGTGCTGGCCCCCGGCGGCCGGTTGCTGGTGGCGGTCCCGGCTCCAGACGATCTCCTGGAGCTGCGCGCGGCCGTGCTCGGCGAGGGTGCGCTCAAGGACCGGATGGAACGGACCGCCGCCGCCCTTTCAAGCCTCTTCGAGATGGAGGCCCGGCGGACCGTCCGCCAGACCGCCCACCTGGCAGCGGACGCTCTCCGCGACGCCCTGGCGGCCACCTACCGGGGAGGCCGCGAGAGCCGGATGGAGCGCCTGCGCGAGATCCCGGAGCTGGAGGTGACGCTCAGCCACGAGCTGGCGCGCTTCCGTCCGCGCTCCGAGGGTGCGGTAGGATTCTCCACTCAAGGTTGACCCTCAGGAGACCCTGGAGACCATGACGGATCTCAGCGCCGCGGACGTACGCTCCCTCGTCGATGCCGTCCCGCATTGGCACCACATCATGACCTTTCCCCACGGGATCGTCTCTCCGGGGACCTATGACCCGCGAGAGCTCTTCTCCTTTCTCCAGCTTCCCGATCTGCAGGGAAAAAGGGTGCTGGACGTGGGGACGCGGGACGGCTTCTTCGCCTTCGAGTGCGAGCGCCGGGGCGCGGAGGTCCTGGCCGTCGATTACGCCGACATGGACCTGATCGGGTTCGGCGCCGCGAAACGGATCTACGGCTCGCGGGTCGAATACCTCCAGGCCAACATCTACGACCTCGACCCCGAGCGGATCGGCGCCTTCGACGTCGTGCTGTTCCTGGGCGTGCTCTATCACCTGCGCCATCCCCTGCTGGCCCTGGACCGCCTGCGGAGCCTCTGCCGCGAGCTGCTGATCGTGGAGTCGCTGACATGCGACGCCCTGGTCTTCACCGGGTTCGAGACCGGCCGGCCGCTGTCCGAGCTGGCTCCGCGGCTGCTCGACGTGCCCGTCGCCCAATTCCTGCCGGTGGACCGCTTCCACACCGACCCGACCAACAAGTGGGTCCCCAACATGGCCTGCCTGCGGGCTCTGCTGGAGGAGGCGCAGTTCGCTCCCGGCCCGTCCCGCGCCTGGGGTAATCGGGCCCTGGTCCACGCCCGCCCGGTGGAGGACCCGAAGACCCAGCGCTGGGTGAATCTCGACAAGGGGCTCTGGACCCAGGGGAGCTGACGCTGGCTTTCCGCTCCACACCGATCGACTGGACCCTCTCCGGCCAGACCGAACCCGACCGTCCCCCCGGACCCGTCGACGTCATCGTGCCGGTGTACGGCGCGGCGGACGAGCTGCGGGCGTGCCTGGCGAGCCTCCTGCGCCACACGGACCTCGTCCGGAACCGTCTCGTCCTGGTGGTGGACGGGCCGCAGGAGGACGTGGTGGAGGAAGCCCTGGCGGCTGTCGCGGATCGGCCCGTCGAGATCCTCCGCAACCCGGTCCGCCGCGGCTTCGTCGGCAGCGTGAACCGCGGGATGGAGGCGTCGGACCGCGATGTGGTCCTCCTCAACAGCGACACCGAGGTGACCGCCCGCTGGATCGAGAAGCTCCAGGAGGCGGCGGATTCCCACCCCGCCATCGCCACGGTCACGCCGTTCTCCAACCACGCCACGATCTGCTCGCTGCCGCGCTTCGTGGAGGCCAACGCCCTGCCGGCGGGCTGGGCGGTTGACAGCTTCGCCGCGCTGGTGGAGCGCGTCTCCCTGAGGGAGCGGCCCCGCCTGCCGACCGGGGTCGGCGTCTGCCTTTACATCAAGCGCAAGGCCCTGGACCGCCTGGGCCGGTTCGACGAGGAGAGCTTCGGCCTCGGCTACGGCGAGGAGAGCGAATTTTGCTTCCGGGCCTTGAAGGCGGGCTTCCTCAACGTCCTGGACGACGCCACGTTCATCTATCACGCCGGCCAGCGCAGCTTCGGCCGCTCCCGCTCGCCGCGGGTACGGGCGGCCCACCGGGCCATGCGCCGGCTGCATCCCGAGTACCTGCCCACCGTGGCCCGCTTCCTCCGCGAGGACCCTCTGGCCCCGGCGCGGGAGCGGGTGATCGCCGCGCTGCGCCGGCCCGCCGCGCGGGTGCGGGAGCCGCGGCGGATCGTCCACCTGGTGCACGGCTGGCCGCCCTGGAGCACGGCCGGCACGGAGACGTACGCCCGCCGGCTCGTCCTGCGCCAGACGGAGTGGCGTGAGGTGGCCGTCTACGCCCGTGCCGCCGATCCCGGGCGCGAGCTCGGCGAGGCCACGGAGCTGTGGGACGGCGGCGCCCGGGTGCGGCTGGTGGTGAACAACTTCACCCAGCGGGACCCGCTCTCCCGCAACGCCCTGCGCGACCGGCGGCTGGCCGCCGACTTTCGGAGCTTCCTGGCCGAGACCCGCCCCCAGCTCGTCCATGTCCACCACTTGGCCGGGCATGCCATGACGCTGGTCCGCGAGGCGTCCCGGCTACGCGTGCCGGTCCTCTATCAGGTCCAGGACTGGTGGGCTCCCTGCGCGCGGACGAACCTGCTGGACGCCGGGCGGCGGCTCTGTCCGGGTCCCTCGCCGGCGCGGTGCTCGGCCTGCCTGCCGCTCACCGGGCTCCCGCCCGCGCCCCTCCTCAACCGTCTGCTCTACGCCGAGCGGGGCCGCCTGGCGAAGCGGGAGCTGCGGCGGGCGGACGCCTTCGTCATGGGCTCGCGGGCCATCCACGAGAGCTACCTGCGGCTGGGCTACCTGCGGCCGGAGGACCGGGCCTTCGTGATCCCCTACGGCATCGAGCGCCCGGCAGCCTTGTCTCCCTCCTCTCCCGGTGAGGGAGGGAGGGAGGGGTCGGGAGAGGAGGGCCGGGGAGGTGAGGGACCGCTGCGCTTCGGGCTGATCGGCTCGATCCTGCCGCACAAGGGGATCCATGTGGCGGTCGCGGCCTTCCGCGGCGTAGACCCGGCCCTGGCGACGCTCAGCGTCTGGGGCGATCCTTCCATCTCCCCCTCCTACACGGCGGAGCTGGAGGCCCTGGCCTCGCCGGCGGTCCGTTTCGAAGGAAGGTTCGACGAGGAGCGGCGGGGGGAGATCTTCGCCGGGATCGACGTGCTGGTCCTGCCGTCCCTGGGTCTGGAATCGTTCGGCCTGGTGGCCCGCGAGGCGTTGGCCGAGGGGGTGCCGGTGCTGGCCAGCCGGCGCGGCGCCCTGGAGGAGCTGTTCGATCCCACGGCGGGTCCGCCCTGCGGCGCGCTGTTCGATCCGGAAGACCCGGACGAGCTCCGGGGCTGGATCGAGAGGCTCGTCCGGGAGCCGGAGATCGTGGCCGGCTGGGCGGACAATCCTCCGGCGATCAAGGAAATGATCGAGCACACTGAGGAGATCGAAGCGGTTTACGATAGAATTCTCTTCCCTGGATGATTTCACCGCTAGCCTGTACCATCGTCGCGAACAACTATCTCGCGTACGCGAGGGCGTTTACGCGTTCCTTCCTGGCACGTCACCCGGAAGGGAAGGTGTGTGTCCTGATCGTGGACCGGCCGCAGCCGGGGCACCGCTACGAGGACGAGCCGTTCGCGGTGACCTTCGCGCACGAGCTGGGGATCGAGGGCTTCTCCCACTTCTCCTTCCGCTATTCGATCCTGGAGCTGAACACGGCGGTCAAGCCGTACTTCCTCCAGCATCTGCACCGTGCCCTGGGGTGCGACCGGATCTGCTATTTCGATCCCGACATCCTGGTCCTGGGCGACCTCACGGACCTCTATGAGCGGCTGGGGCGGGTGGACGCCGTGCTCACGCCCCACCTGACGGCCCCGCTCGGTGACGACAAAGCGCCCTCGGAGCGGGAGATCCTGCTCTCGGGCGTGCACAACCTGGGCTTCCTCGGGATCTCGTTCAACGAGCGCACCCTGCCGTTCCTCGACTGGTGGGCCCGCCGCCTGTACCGGGAGTGCCTGCACCAGGTGGAGCGCGGGCTGTTCGTGGACCAGCGCTGGATGGACCTCGCGCCGTCGTTCCTGGGCGCGGTCGAGATCCTGCGCGACCCCGGCTACAACATGGCGTACTGGAACCTGGCCCACCGCACCGCGGCGCGGAGCGCGGACGGCTGGAAGGTCAACGGCGTGCCACTGCGGTTCTTCCACTTCAGCGGCTACGACTTCCGGCGTCCGGAGCTGATCTCCAAGTTCCAGAACCGCTTCACGTTCAAGGACCGGCCCGACGTGGCGCCGCTGTTCCGTCTCTACGCCGAGAGCATCGCGCGGGAGGGGCAGGAGACGGTGCAGCACTACCCTTACCGGTACGGCCGCTTCGACAACGGCGTGGTGGTGCCGGATGTGGCGCGCAAGGTCCTGCAGCGCGTCGATCCGGAGGGGAAGCGCTGGCCCGACCCGTTCGCCACCATGGAGAAGGACTCCTTCTTCGACTGGGTGCGGCGGCCCGTGGACGACCACGAGTCCATCCCGCTGCCCCGCTTGGCCCTGACGCTCTGGGACGAGCGCGCGGACCTGCAGAAGTTCTTCGTCCGTCCCTGGGCCGAGGACCGGCTCCGCTTCGCCCACTGGTTCGCCGGCAGCACGGGGGCGCCGGAGCAGATCGACCCGGCGTTCACCGAGACGGTGGAGCGGGCCTTGCGGAAGGCGGGCGCGTCGCCGGGAGAGCGGGAAAAGAAGCAGGAGGCCCTCGCCGACCTGACCTCGCTGGCGGACCCGGACGCCGTGGGCCGCCGCCAGACGCTGACCTCGGAGGAGGTCGAGTGGCTGACGGCGGACGCGGGCCTCGAGCCGCGGCGGCGCCCGCGGGTGCCGCGACTGGTCATGGAGATGCACCGGCGGCGGGCCGACCTCCTGCGCGCCTTCCCCGACCCTCTCGGCACGGACCGCGAGGGCCTGGCGCTGTGGTACTCCACCTTCGGCAGGGAGGAGTACAGGCTCCCGGAGCCGGTGGTCCTCCCCGTGCTCCGCACCCTGCCCTGGCGCAAGCAGGCCTGGGCACGGCTGTGGTGGGAGAAGCAGAGGCGGCGCCGGCGGTCCGCCTCCCCCGCCCGCACGTTGGCGACGATGGAGACGGTGGAGACGGTGGAGACGGCGAAGACCGCCGTCGGGCCCCACGACGCCGGGCCTTCGCCGGGGCCGCTCCGCCCGCTCCCTCCGGCCGGACCCGAAGGCCTGAACGTGATCGGCTGGTCCACCGCGCCCACCGGGGTGGGCGAGGCCTGCCGCGGCACCTTGGCGGCCCTGGAGCACGCCGGCATCCCCACGGCGGTCTGGCCCCTGGACGGCCGGGCGGACGGCGCGCCCGGCGCCGTCGCCGAGGGAGCGGGACAGGGGCTCCCCTTCGAGGTGAGCCTCTATCACGTCAACGCCGACATGATGGAGACGATCCAGGGCCGCCTGCCGCGCGCGATCACCGCCGGGCGGTACCGGATCGGCTACTGGTTCTGGGAGCTGTCGCACTTCCCCCTCTGCTTCGCGGAGGCCTTCCGCCACGTCGACGAAGTCTGGGCGCCGACGGCCTTCTGCCAGGAGTCCTTCCGGCCCATCGCGCCCGTGGAGGTGCGGCGGGTGCCGCCCTGCGTGGTGCCCACGGAGGCGGAGCCGGCCAGCCGGGAGGAGCTGGGGATCGACCCGCGCGCCTTCCTCTTCTTCTTCGCCTTCGACGTCCTGAGCGTGCCCGAGCGCAAGAACCCGGCGGGACTGCTGGCGGCCTTCTCCCGGGTGGCGAAGAAGAGCCGGCGGCCGGTCCACCTGCTCCTCAAGCTCAACCATCACGAATCCCAGCCCTCCTACGTAGAGGGGCTGCAGCGCCTGGCCGCCGGCCTGCCGGCGACCCTGCTGACAGGGACGCTCCCGCGCCAGGGCCTCAACGGCCTGACCGCGGCCTGCGACGCCTATGTCTCCCTGCACCGCTCGGAGGGGCTGGGGCTGCCGCTCATCGAGGCCATGTACCTGGGCAAGCCGGTGGTGGCGACGGGGTACGGCGGGGTGACCGACTTCCTGGACGACGAGACCGGGTTCGTCGTGCGCCACCGGCCGGTCTCCCTCAAGAAGCCCGAGGGTCCGTATCCGGCGGGCGCGGTCTGGGCCGAGCCGGACGTGGAGCACGCCGCGTCGCTGATGCTCTCCCTGGCGGAGGACCCGGACTCCGCGGGCCCGCAAGTCGAGGCGGCCCGCCGGCGGGTTCACGAGCTGTACTCCCCCGAGGCGGCCGGCCGGCGTCTGCGCTGCGAGCTGGCGCGCCTGCGCCAGGCAAGGGCCTGACATGGCGGGCACCCTCTCGCTGCTGACGGCCGGACGGGTGCTGCGGGCGGAAGGCCTGCCGGCCTTGCGGGACCGGCTCTCCGACCGCTGGCGCGAGCGCAACCGCCGGCGGTCTTTCGCGGACGCGGGCAGCCTCCGGGGCCTGCCGCGCGTCCCGGTGCTCAACCTGCTGAGCACGGTCCCCACTCCGCGGCTGGGAGGGCTCCAGGCGCAGCTCCTCCAGCGCATCGAAGCCGAGGCCGAGCGCCGGCCGCTGGCCCTCCTCTATCCCGAGCCCGGGGCCTGGCGCCTGGAAGTAACCCACGACGGGCGCCGCCTCTCGCGGATGATCGAGGGCGGGGAGTCGCCCTCCCCCGTGGCGCTGACGGACCCTGTTTTCGAGCGCGCCGTGGCCCGCGCCGCCTCCGAGGTCGGCGCCCGCGCCCTCCATGTCGAAGGGCTCGCCGCCGTGCCGCTGGGCTCGCTGCTGAAGCTGGCGAAAGAGGGGATCGGGCTCATCCTCTCGGTCCACGACTTCAGCCTCTTCTGCCCCCGGCCCCACCTGCTGGAGCAGCCGCAGCTCCGCTTCTGCGGCTACTCCCGGGACCCGGACCGCTGCCGGAGCTGCCTGGCGCGGGACTGGCCGGTGGTCCCCGGGTTCCAGGAGATCCGCCGCGAGCTGGCGCGGAACCTCCTCCTCGCCGCCGCGGCCGTGGTCTACCCCTCGGACTTCCTGTGCCGCCGCTACCTGGAGCTGTTCCCCGGGCTTGCCGCCGAGCGGCAGCGGGTGATCGAGCCGTCGGGACCGGCCGAGGCCCCGGCGCCGGCGCCCGCGAGGCCGGTGCGGCACGTGGCCTACATCGGCAGCGTCCAGCCGCACAAGGGCGCCCTGGTGTTCGAGGAGGTGGTCCGGAGGCTGCCGCCCGGCGTAGCCCCGTCCCTGCGATGGAGCGCCTACGGCGGCGGCGACCCCGAGGTCCTCCTGCGCCTGCGCCAGTTCCCCCGGATGAAGGTGCGGGGCTATTACCGGGCCGGCTCCCTGGTCGAGCGGCTGCGGCGGGACCAGGTGGACCTGGCGCTGCTGCTGTCCGTGGTCCCCGAGTCGTACAGCCTGGTGCTTTCGGAATGCTTGGCGGCGGGCGTGCCGGTGGTGGCCTTCGACCACGGCGCCATCGCCGACCGGGTCAAGAAGCATGGCGGCGGGCTGCTCGTCGAGCCGGGAGCCGGCGCCGCGGGCATCGCTCCCGCCGTGGAAGCGCTGGCGAACGGGCTTCGCCTTCCTTCTCCACCCGCCCCGGCCACCGCAGGCGGCGACGCCTCGGCCTACGCCGACCTCTACCGCGAGTTGGGGTTGTGCTGAGAAGCGGCCGGATTCGCGAAAATCCTGCTCCGCATCAGGCCCTTTTCTTGCATTTTGTACTGCAAAAGGACCCGGAGAACGGAAAAACCGTAATGTACGCTGCGCCGGAAGCCGATCTGCGAAGCCTCGGGGAAGTACCGCGTCTGGATCGGGATCTCCCGGATGCGCAGATTTTTCCATACCCCCTGGGCGATGATCTCGGTGTCGAACACGAAGTCGTCCGAGTTGCTCTCCAGGTCCACGCTCTCCAGGTACCGGCGGCTGTAGGCCCGCAGACCCGAGTGATATTCGGAGAGGAAGATGTAGAAGGTCGCGTTGGCCGCGGCGGTCAGGAAGATGTTGGCGAGGTACTTCCACTTGGGCATGCCGCCTTCGATCGGCCTGCCGCCCAGCATGCGGCTGCCGAAGACGGCGTCGCAATCGCCGCGGAGCAGCGGAGCCACCAGCTCGGGCACCGTCCCGGGGTCGTACTGGTGGTCGGGATGGACCATCACCACGATGTCCGCGCCGCGGGCCAGGGCCTCCCGGTAGCAGGTCTTCTGGTTGCCGCCGTAGCCCCGGTTCCGCGGGTGCGCCAGGACGTGGAGACCGAGGCCGCGGGCGACCTCCACGGTGCGGTCGCGGCTGGCGTCGTCCACCACGACGATGTCGTCCACCCAGTCGAGGGGCAGGTCGCGCCAGGTGCGCTCCAGCGTCTTCTCGGCGTTGTAGGCGGGCATCACCACGCAGATCTTCTGGTTGCGGTGTGTGGTGTCGCTGGACATGGCGGCAAGGATATCCTGTAAAGCTCATGAGCGCCGCCTTCTCCTATCCCGCCCGCGTCCAGGACCGCGCCCTCAGCGCGGCCGGGGAGATCGAGCGCGTGGCGCGGGCGGCGTTGCGCCACCTGCGGTCGGGAGAGCTGGGCCGCGGCGCGGCGGGACTGCCCCGCGCGATCCGGACGGCCGCCGCGGACGTCCCCCGGCTGGCGGGCGCCGGCGGCGGAGCGCCCATCCTCTACCTGCCGGCCGTGGCCTGGCACTACCGCATCCAGCGGCCGCAGCACCTCGCCCTGGCTTTGGCCCGGGCGGGCCATCCCGTGCTCTACGTGGACGGCTTCCTGCGCAGCCGCCTGCTGCCGGCCCGCCACCTGACGGACAAGGTGGGCGGCTTGCACGTGCTCCGCGTCCGCGTCCCCGGCCGCCCCGACCCCTACCGCGAGCCCCTGAAACCGGAGGCGGCGGCGCGGGTGGCGCAGACGATCCTGGAGGGGTTGCGTCACGAGCGTCCGCTGATGGTCCTGGTGCAGCTCCCCTTCTGGGCGGAGCTGGGGCGCGAGCTGGCCCGCCGCCTCGCCGTCCCGCTGGTCTACGACCGCATCGACCTCCACGTCGGCTTCCCGGGCGTGCCGGCCGGGATCGAATCGGTGGAGGCGCGGCTGATCCGCGACGCGGACCTGGTCTGCGCCACCGCCGGCATGCTGGCCGAGCGTCCCCGGGAGCTGAGCCCGCAGGTCCTCCTGCTGTCCAACGGGGTCGAGCTCGGGGCCTTCCCGCCGCCGGCGGAGCGCCCGGCCCCGGACCAGCCCCGGATCGGCTACGTCGGCGCCCTCGGCCCCTGGTTCGACACCGACGCCGTGCGCGAGGCCGCGCGGGTCCTCTCCGGCTGGCGGTTCCAGCTCGCCGGCCGCGTGGAGGACCCGGAGATCGCCGCCCTCGCCGGCCTGCCCAACCTCGAGACCCTGGGCGAGATCCCGTTCACGGACGTGCCGCGGTTCCTCGCCGGCCTCGACGTGGCCCTGGTCCCCTTCCGGGACCTTCCCCTGACCCGCGCGGTGGATCCGGTGAAGCTCTACGAGGCCCTGGCCAGCGGCCTGCCGGTGGTGGCGCGCCGCCTGCCCGAAACCCAGCGCTGGAGCGAGCCGCTGGTCTACCTCTACGACGGCCCCGAGGACTTCGTGCGCCAGCTCCGCCGCGCCGTGGCCGAGCACACGCCCGAGCTGGCGGCGGAGCGCCGGCGGGCGGCCGAGGGCGAGAGCTGGGACCACCGCGCCGCCGAGCTGCTCCAGGCCCTCGCGGGGCTGGAGACTTCCGGAAGGTGGCTCCGCCGGCCGTGATACATTCGCGCCGAAGCTGGGGATCGTCACCGAGATGACCAACGAGATTTCCCGTTCCTCCCGTATCTTCGTCGCCGGCCACCGCGGGCTCGTCGGCTCCGCCGTCATCCGCCACCTGCGCCGGGAAGGCTTCGACAACATCCTGACCGCCACCCGCGACCAGCTCGACCTGCGCGACCAGGCGGCGGTGAACTACTGGTTCCGCGCCAACCGCCCCGAATACGTCTTCCTGGTGGCGGGCACGGTGGGGGGCATCCTCGCCAACTCGACGCGGCCGGCCGAGTTCATCTACGACAACCTGATGATCCACGCCACGGTGGTGCACGCCGCCCATCTCCACGGGGTGAAGCGGCTGCTCTACCTCGGCAGCTCCTGCATCTACCCCCGGGAGTGCCCGCAGCCGATCCGCGAGGAATACCTGCTCACCGGGCTGCTGGAGCCCACCAACGAGCCCTACGCCATCGCCAAGATCTCCGGCATCAAGCTCTGCCAGGCCTACCGCCAACAGTACGGGTGCGACTTCATCTCGGCCATGCCCACCAACCTCTACGGGCCGAACGACAACTTCGACCTCCAGAGCTCCCACGTGCTGCCCGCCCTGATCCGCAAGTTCCACGACGCCCGCGAGGAAGGCAGGGACGAGGTGACGGTCTGGGGCACGGGCTCCCCCCGGCGCGAGTTCCTGCACGTGGACGACCTGGCCGACGCCTGCCTCTTCCTGATGCGGCATTACGACGAGGACGAGCACATCAACGTCGGCACCGGCGAGGACCTCGGCATCCGCGAGCTGGCCGGGAAGATCCGCGGCGTGGTCCACCCCGGGGCACGGATCGTCTTCGACGCCTCCAAGCCGGACGGCATGCCGCGCAAGCTCCTGGACGTCAGCCGCCTGCACGCGCTCGGCTGGCGCCACCGCATCGGGCTCGACGAGGGGATCCGCGATACCTACTCCTGGTTCCTCGCGCATCACGAGGAGGCCGAGCTGCGGGCCGTGGCCCGCGCCGCCGCCTCCGTCTAGCCAATTCCATGGGTTCCGTCTCCAGCCGACTGCTGCGCGCCCTGCGCGGACGCGCCTCCGGGGCGTCCGCCGCCGCGCCGCCTCCTCCTCCCCCGCCGGCCGGGGACGAGCTCGAGGCCTCGCCGCCCCTGGAGTGCACGGAGCGTGAGATCCAGCGCTGGAACGGCGAGTGGCTCGCCTATCTGCGCGACGAGTGGGAAGTCCAGCTCGCGCCCTACACCGAGTACCCCCGGAAGCCGCCGCTGCCGGACTCCGCCCGCTCCTGCCTCGACTTCGAGATCCGTCCCGGCTGGCCCATCGCCCTCTACTGCGACCGCGACGCCCTGGAGGGCAAACGCGTCCTGGAGATGGGCTGCGGCTGCGGCAACCTCGGCAAGCTGATCGCCCGCTATACGGACTCTTACCTCGGGACCGACTACAGCACCCTGGCGCTCAAGATCGCCCGCCTGGTCTCGCCGCCGAACTGCTCCTACGTCCACGTCGCCGACCGCGGCGGGCTCGCTCCCTTCTTCAACACCATCGACACGGTGATCGGCCGCTACTTCTGGATTCACCAGAACCTGAAGCTGGGGCGGTGGAACCTGGAGTTCCTGGAGCTCTTCCTCAAGCCCGGCGGACGGCTCTACGCCGACTTCTACTGGCCCGACCCCCAGGCCGAGCAGGCGGTGGTCTTCACCCCCGACCACGCCCTCTCCAAGGCCTATCCGTCGGCGACCTTCAAGTACTCCCTCGAAGACGTGCAGCGGCTCATCGCGGGGCGGCCGTTCCGCATCCTCCGGGAAGAGATCTCGCCGCAGATGCAGCGGCGCTACGTGGTCCTGGAGCGGCTGGCGGCGTGACCCCGCGGCGGGACCTCCGCCACCTCTCGGGGGCGATCCTCCTGCTGACCCTCGGCATCTGGGCCAACACGGGGACGCTCGCCCCCTACGCGGCCACGCTGGAAAAGCCCATGATGTGGGAGGCCTGCAACTTCCCCCTGAACATCGACCATTTCCACTTCAAGGCGACGTTCCTGATGCTCGACGGCGCCCCGCGCGACCAGTGGGAGTTCAGCGTCGTCCTGCGGCGCGTGCTCTATCCGCTGCTCGCCTACCCCTTCATGAAGGTCCTGGGGTACGGGGCCGGCGGACTGGTGACCAACGTCCTGCTGGCCGCCGGGTCCCTGACCGTTTTCTGGCTGGCCCTGCGGCGCCGGCTCGGCGGCACGACGCCGCCGGCGGTCCTGTGGCTTCTGGCCACCTATCCGGGATGGATGTACTGGGCCGGATCGCCGTACTCCTACGCCGCCATCGTTCCCTTCAGCCTGCTTAGCCTGGTCCTGCTCTGGCGGCTGGAGACGCCGACCTCCTGGCGGGGCGCCCTGCTGGTGGGGCTGGCCCTCGGCGTCCTGTTCACCGGGTACGACCTGCTGCCGTACTTCGGGGCCGCCGGCATCCTGCTCCTGCTCTGGCGGCGGCTCTGGGTCCCCTGCGCGGTCTTCGCCGTGGCCCAGGTGGTCCCCACGGCCCTGGTCGCCGCCGCTCTGTGGTCGGTCTTCCGAGTGCCGTTCCGCAACAACAACACCGAGGCCTACTTCGCCGTCCTCAAAAGCTATTTCTCGCCCGTGGACCTCCAGGCCTGGTGGGCGCTGCTCCGGCAGTTCCCGCAATCCCTGCTGGACAGCTACCTCTACAGCAACTTCCTCTTCCTCCCACTCCTTTTCCTGTTCGGTCTGCTCGCGTCCCGCCGGCTCCCGCGGGAGGTCCCCTTCCTCCGCCGGGCCGAGCCGTGGCTGTTGATCGCGGCCGTCCTCCTCTTCCTCTTCAACAACCTCGCCCCGCCGTACCAGGGGTGGCCGCTCCGCGGCTCCTGGGTGGCCCGCCTCTACCAGCCGGTCGTGGCCGCCATGATCGCCCTGCTGGCGGACTTCTACGCCCGCGCCGCCCTCCTGCCCCGCTTCCTCCGGCTGGCGGCGGGGACGGCCCTGAGCCTGACTCTGGTCTTTCAGACCTGGGTGGTCTTCGCGCCCCTCCTGGGCGACGCCCGCATGAGCGGCTATCTCTACTACCGCTTCTACCAGCATGCCCCGCGGCCGGTCTACGCCGACAACATCGGGAGGCTGGGCGCCCGTCCCGTGAGCTTCTGCGCCAGCGTTCCGATCAGCCAGGAGAGCGTGACGCATTGAACCGCCAGGGTGGACGGGTACATGAAGCGGAAATCATCGACGGGGGCGGCCAGCAGGTAGGAAGCGTAGTAGCCGAGAGGGACCAACAGCACGTAGGCGAGGAACCGGTACCGCGCTCTCCCCTCGCGGAACGACAGGGCCACGAGGCCCGCCACCCACAGGCAGCCCGCCACGATCCAGACCAGATGGACCGCCGAGAGCCAGCGCAGGACGGGATGCCGGCCGACGCCCGCCGTCACCCTGGACAGCTCTTTCCGCACCGGGGCGAAGCGGGGGTTGAGGCTCAACCCGAAGGGATTCTCGACGATGGAGTCGTGGAAGAAGTAGGGGGTCTTCTCGACCCCGAGCAGCGGCCGGAAGGCCTTCAGCTTCATCTCGGCCATCAGGAGCGGAAACTCGCGGATGGCGCGGAGGTACTCGTCCCGCAGCCGGCCGTAGTCGCCCCGGATCGCCAGGTCCACGGGCTTGGGCTCGGCCCAGAAGACGAAGCCGAAGTCCCCCGGCCGGAACCGGGCGAGGGCGCTCTCGTCGCGGATATGGCTCCGCGTCCAGGGGAGGCGCCCGCAGACGGCGCGGTCGGCGGCGCAGAGCCCCACCAGGTCCAGGACCATGATCTGCGAGTCCGGATGGAGCTCCTCGATCCCGAAGACGAAGTCCATCGCCGGCGTGGCCGCCAGGTACAGCAGCAGCGGGAGGGCCGCCACGCCCAGCGCGCCCGGCCTCCCCAGCCAGCCGTGACGGCGGACGACCAGCCAGAGCGCCAGCCCCACGACGGGCAGGGTGACCACCGCGTTGTGCCGGACCAGCCCCAGCGCGGCCCCGAGCACGGCCACGAGGAGGATGCGCTTCTTCTCCAGCCCTTCGCGGTAGAGGTCCAGCGACAGGGCGGCGATCCAGAGCAGGAAGATCATCGCCCAGACGTCCTTCCAGAAAGTCACCAGATAGAAGGCCAGGGGCGTGACCGGAATCAGCAGGATCAGCAGGATCAGGAGCGAGATCCAGGCGGCCCGGCGAGGCGGGATGCGGTCGCCGTAGAGGAGCCCCAGGACGCCCCTGGCCAGGGCCCGGATCCCGAACGCCCCGGCGGCGCACTGGGCCAGCGTCAGGATGCCGATCGTGCCCCCGGAGGCCAGGACGATCTTGAGCACGATCGACATCAGCGGTGGGTGCCAGTCGGTGTACTCCCCGGTGATCGCCTGGAAATACTGGGAGATCGAGTCCTGAGACATCAGGCCGGGGAAGAAGATCCGCCACAGCGCGAAACACAGGACCCCCGTGAGGACAGTCCGGCAGCCGGTCCGCCCAGGGTTTCCCGTTCCTTTCGCTGAGGTCCCGCAAGTGCCTTGTTTCCAGGTCCCGTTACCGTACGTTAGTCTACTATCAACAAATTCCGGTCCCGGAAGAGAGCATTGAGAAACGGATCCGTCAAGCCCTACCCCACCTCTCCTGCCCACGACGCTCTCGGCCTCGCTCTTCTGCTCTCCGCCGGGCTCCTGACGCGGCTCGTCTTCGTCTGGACTTTCCCCACGGAGCCGGTCTCCGACTTCAGGTCCCTGGTGGACTTCGGGATCTGGATGCGGGATCGCGGGATCACGGCCGGAGGGTTCTACTGGGACCTCCTCAGCCCCGGCCTGCCGCTCACCCTCTCGCTGCTCTTCCGGGTCTTCCCGGATTCTCCGGATTCCGCGGCGCGCCTCGCGACCGCGGTGGCCACCGGCATCCTGCCGGCCCTGCCTTTCGCGCTGTGGCGCGGCGTCCAGCCGTTCCGGGTCCGCCTGCTCGCGGGGGGGCTGCTCGCCCTGTGGCCCGGCCAGATCGTCTTCTCCGGAGTCGTCGCCCAGGACAACTGGGTCGTGCTGCCGGCCGTAGCCCTGGCGGCGCTGGCCGTCAGGACGCTGTCCGCCGGGCCCACCGGGCGCGGCCATGCCCTCGCGGCGGGGCTCCTGTACGCCTGCGGCGTCTCCATCCGGCAGGAGATGCTGGTGGTGCTCGTGCCCCTGCTCGCCGTGGCGGCGGGCTTCTGGCCCCGGAGGGGACAGCCCTGGCGGCGGCCTCTTCTCGTCTGTGCCCTGGCCGCGGGGGTACCGCTGTTCCTGATGGCCTGGCAGCGCCAGGCCGCCACCGGGCGCTTCGCCCTGACCTCGGAGCACAGCGGGGCGGCCATCCTGGGGTCCTACGTCCCCGGCGCCACCGCGAACGCCTGGGCCGATCCGCTTCCCTACATCGCCGCCGTCGAGCCCGCCCTGCTGGAGGACCACCCGGAGCTGAAGCGTCGGGCCGCCGGGCTCGCCATGCGGGAAGCCGCCGCGCGACCGGCCTTCCACGCCGCCCGCATCACCCTGTTCACCCTCAACTTCGCGGTCGGCGGCGAGGCCGCCAATCTCGTCTGGAGCGTCGGGCCGGACCAGCTCCCGCCGTCCCATGCCGATCGCGCCGCCGCCTTCGGGCGCGCCGCGGCCCGTTGGCTCCCGGTCACGCAGTCGGCCCTCCTGGCCCTCTTCCTCGCCTCGCTGCTCCTGGCCCGCCGGAGCCCGGCGGTCTGGGTGCTCACCGCCGCGATGGCCCTCAAGATCGGCCTCCACGCCGTCACCGTCGCCCAGGGGCGATACTTCCTGTGCGTCACCGCGCTGCAGATCCTCGTGATCGCCCTCGCCGCCGGAGCCGTCGGCCGCCCCTCGCCGCGGCGGACCGCCGCGGCCCTGGCTGTTGGCGGCCTCGCCGCTACGGCGCTCTACTTCGCCGCGCCCCTGGGAGTGGCCTGGGTACGGGCGCGCGACGTGGACGTCCAGCGCACCTACCGCTTCCGCATGGCCCCCGATCCCATGCAGCCCATGCTCTTCGACTGCGTGGTCCGCCGCGGCCGGCTGACCCAGGTCTCCAAGACCAGTGCCAGGATCGAGACCCTCCATCCCTTCCCCCCTCCCGGCGAATCCGCCGCCGCGGAATGCGTCGCGAGCTCCCCGGCCTCCCTGCCCCCGCTGGCCATCCGTCTCAACGACCCGTATGCTCCCGGCGGCTCGCCGGGCCGCATGGTGCAGCGGGTGGTGGTGGACGGCCGGGAGGTCCATGTCCATGACATGGCCGGACAACCCGGGAGCGGCTGGTCCGAGATCCCCGTGCGGCCGGCCCGGACGGGCGGAAGGACATCGATCGTCGTCGAGGTGGCGGCTGTCCAGCCCGATTCCTGGATGTCCTGGGGATCGGCCGCGGGCACCTCCTTCGAGCTCATCTATCTCCGGGAGAATGGATGAAACCGGCTGACATCGCGCCCACCGCCGAGGTCCTGGACCTGACGCGGAACGATCCCGCCGAGGAACGCTACCGTCAGGAGCGCACCGCCCACTGGGACGAGGTCGCCCGCCGCTGGGAACGCCGCTCGGGCCTCGCCGGGGCCTACCACCGGCGCCTGGCGCGCGTCTACCGCTTCCTGGTCCCTCCGGGGCAGCGGGTCCTGGAGCTGGGCTGCGGCCAGGGCGACCTGCTGGCCGCCCTGGAGCCCTCGGTGGGCGTGGGGATCGACTTCTCGGAGGAGATGGTCCGCCGGGCCGCCGAGCGCCACCCCGAGCCTGCGCTTCCTCCATGCCGACGCCCACGAGATCGCCGGCCTCGGCGAGACCTTCGACGTCATCATCCTCTCCGACCTGATCAACGACTGCCTGGGACGTCCAGCGCCTGCTGCGGCAGCTCGCGCCGCTCGCCCACCGGCGGACGCGGGTGATCCTCAACTTCTACAGCCGCCTCTGGGAGCTGCCTCTGGCGCTCGGACAGCGGCTGGGGCTCGCCCGCCCTGTCCTCTTCCAGAACTGGCTGACCGTGCCGGACGTCCGCAACCTCCTGCGCCTCGCCGGCTTTCAGACGATCCGCAACTGGCAGGAGGTCCTCCTGCCGCTGCCGATCCCCCTGCTTGCGCCGCTTCTGCAACCGCTTCCTGGTCAGGCTCTGGCCGTTCAAGCACCTGGCCCTCACCAACTTCCTGGTGGCGCGGCCGGCGCCGCGCGCCGCTGGAGGAAGAGCCGGTCGTCTCCGTGGTCGTGCCGGCGCGCAACGAGGAGGGGAACATCCCCAACATCCTCGCCCGCGTCCCGGAGATGGGGGCCGGAACCGAGCTCATCTTCGTCGAGGGGCACTCCAAGGACGGCACCTGGGAGGCCATCCAGCGCGAGGTCGCCGGCCCGCCCGGGAGCGCGGCTCAAGGCCTTCCGCCAGACCGGCAAGGGCAAGGGCGACGCCGTCCGCCTCGGTTTCTCCGAGGCTACCGGCGGCGTGCTGATGATCCTCGACGCCGACCTCACCGTGCCGCCGGAGGACCTGCCGCGCTTCTACGAGGTGATCCGCTCCGGCCAGGGGGAATTCGTCAACGGCGTGCGCCTGGTCTACCCCATGGAGAAGGAGGCCATGCGCTTCGCCAACCTGCTGGGCAACAAGTTCTTCAGCCTGGCCTTCTCCTGGCTCCTCGGCCAGCCCATCAAGGACACCCTCTGCGGCACCAAGGTCCTGGGCACGGCCGACTACGAGACCCTGGTCGCCAACCGCTCCTACTTCGGCGACTTCGACCCCTTCGGCGACTTCGACCTCCTCTTCGGGGCGGCGAAGATGAACCTGGAGATCGTCGAGGTGCCCGTCCGCTACCGCGAGCGCACCTACGGCGAGACCAACATCCAGCGCTGGCGGCACGGCTGGCTGCTCCTCAAGATGTGCGTCTTCGCCGCCGGACGGATCAAGTTCATCTGATGAAGCGCTGGCTGGAGCACCCCCTCACCCGGGGGCTCGACATCGACGACCCGCGGACGACCCACCTGCGCCGGCGGATCGTGGCGGAAAAGCGGTTCCTGCGGCGGATCTACGAAGAATGGTACGCGCGGATCGCCGACTCGCTGCCGGCGGCGCTGTCGGCGGATCAAGGCGCGGTGCTGGAGCTCGGGTCCGGCGCCGGCTTCCTGCGCGACTTCGTCCCCGGCCTGGTGCGCTCCGAAGTCTTCTACTGCCCGGGGATCGACGCCGTGCTGGACGGCCTCGCCCTCCCCTTCGCCCCGGGGTCCCTGCGGGCGATCACGATGATCAACGTCCTCCACCACCTGCCGCGGCCGCTCCGCTTCTTCGCGGAGGCCGCGCGCTGCGTCCGTCCCGGCGGCGTCGTGACCATGATCGAGCCGTGGGTCACCCCCTGGTCGCGGCGGGTCTACTCCCGCCTGCACCACGAGCCCTTCGAGCCCGATGCCGAAGAGTGGGAGATCCCCGCCGGCGGTCCGCTGTCCGGCGCGAACGGCGCCCTGCCCTGGATCCTCTTCCAGCGCGACCGTGAGCGGTTCGAACGCGAGATGCCCGCCTGGCGGGTCCGCTCGATCGAGCCCTTGATGCCATTCCGCTACCTGGTCTCGGGCGGGATCTCGATGCGGAACCTCGTCCCCGCCGCCACCTTTCCGCTCTGGCGCGGCCTGGAACGGGTCCTCCATCCCTTTCGGGACCGCCTGGCCATGTTCGCCCACGTGGTGGTCGAGCGGAGAGCGTCGTGAGCGGCAATCGCCTGGTCCACCGGATCGGCCGGGTGGTCACCCGCTTCCTCCTGGCTCCGGGCGTCCGCCGCCTGCCCCTGGCCGAGAGCCTGCACACGACCCTCTACGTCGCGGGGAAGACCCTGACGGAGCGCCGGGAAAGGCGTTTTTTCCGCGAGCAGGTGGAGCCGGGGATGGTGGTCTTCGACGTGGGTGCCAACGTCGGCTTCTACACGGCGCTCCTGGCGGATCTTGTCGGACCCGCCGGCCGCGTCCACGCCTTCGAGCCCGACCCGCTGAGCTTCGGCATCTTGAAGCGCCGGGTAGGCCGCCGCCGCAACGTCGAGCTGACCCGGACCGCCCTGGGCGCCCGTCCTGGAACGGCCACCCTCCACTGCGGCGCCCTCAACCGTGCGGACAACCGCCTCCACGCCTCCCACGCCAGGAGCGAGGCCGGCGAGTCGGTCGAAGTGCCGGTGACGACCCTGGACGCCTACTGCGCCGAGCGTGGGATCGAGCGGATCGACATCCTCAAGATGGATGTCCAGGGCTTCGAGGTGGCCATCCTCGAAGGGTTCCGGAGCACGCTCTCCCGCACCCCGCCCCGCTGGATGCTGATCGAGTTCGCCCCGGACCTGTTGACCGCCGCGGGATCGAGCCCCGAAGACTTCTGGAAGATCCTCGACGAGGTCGGATTCGAGCCCTGGGGGCTCGATCAGAAAGGACGGGCGTTCCGGGTCGAGGACACGGCGGCGTTCACCCGGGAGTACGCGACGGGATATACGGACGTGTGGGCGAAGCAAAGTCAGACCCTTAGCGAGCCACGGAACCCCCTGACGGCATAGTACGATTGCGCGCCGTTGTGATACACGAAAACATGGTCGTAGCGGCGATCACAATAGAGGGCGCCGCCGAGCTTTCTGATCGCGGACGGCGTTTCCACCCAGCTCGATGTCTTCAGATCGAACTTTCCAAGCTCCTGCAATTTCCGATACTGTTCTTCCGTCAAGATTGCTATGCCCATGGCAGCCGCCATCTCCATGGCGTTCCCTTCCGGCTTGTTTTCTTTCCTTGAATCCAGCGCTTCGCGATCGTAACAAAGGCTTCTGCGGCCTGCAGGAGTCTCCGCCGAACAATCATAAAAAATGAATTCGCCCGTCTTTTTGTCATAGCCGACGACATCCGGCTCACCGCCGGTTCTTTCCATTTCATGGAGCGACCGGAGCTTGCCGGCATCAGCTTCCAGCCTGGCTTGGACTTCAGCCCATTCAAGGCCTTTATGGCGGTTCATGTTTTTCTCAAAACGGGTCTTCAATACGCTGAGTAGCTCTTCACGCTGTTTTTCATTCATGTCATTTGCCTTTCCTATCCGATTGCTCGAACGAGGCGAATACCACCATCGGTGGCTCGCCAACCTACAGCTCACGATGCATGACGAGCTCGCCCTCCTCCTCAGACCCTGTATAGACGAAGCCGAGCTTTTCGTAGAACGGGCCCGGTCCTCCGTCTCCCGGTACGCAACTCGTAACGAGCACCGTCGCCCCCGGTCGTGTCCGTACATGGTCGAGCACCAGCTCGAGCGCTCGCCGGCCTATACCCTGACCCTGATGCCGTGCGTCAATCATGAAGCGCCACAAGAAGTAACGGGCCTTTGACTCGTCGGCCTCCATCATGACAAAGCCTGCCGGCGTGTCGCCGTGGTAAATCGCGCGGAACCAGGCCACGTCGGGTGAGAAGTGAGCCTCCGCGATGGACACTGCATTGGATACGACGAAGCGCGCCTGCTCAGGAGCCACCTTCAGCCGCAGAATGTCGAGGAGGGTCTCCTTGATTATCTCACGGAGCGTAACGTCTGTAGCCGCGTCGAACACCAGAGATTACCTTTTCTTTATGAGATGATCGTCGACAGGGCGTGCCGATACGGCTCCTTAGAGGCCAGGCCGCGCACCGTTGAGTTGGACGAGCACCGATTCGTCGGGTTCGCAGATCCGGAGGGTGCCGTCCCATTGCGGTTCGACCTCCGCCGCAAGAAGACGGACCGTCGCGGAACCAACGAGGAGCTCAACCTCAAGAATGACATGTGGACCGTCGGCGCGAACTTGGAGCAATCGGAGCACGCCGGTGGGAAGCTCTCGAAGCTCACGCCACCGAGTTGTTGGCGAGGAGTAGGAGTAGTCATCTTCCATTGCGTGTGCGAGGTACATCCCATCGAGCTGTCCGAGGATGCTAAGAGTAGCTCCACTTGAGAGTCGTAGGTCAACGCGGCCGAGTTGGAGGAATGGAATCGAATCGTGCTGCCAAACCACGGAGCTGACCTGGTCGTCGGGCTCTTCGACCCAATTTAGCGCGCTCTCGAGCCCAAACCACTGGCTGACTTCGGCTCCCTCGAGAACTTCGATCGGCAGCAAGGTCGGGAACTGCTGGTCAGGAGGCATGGTCACTCCGAGACGGGCACTTCAACAGGTGAGTCAAGGACCGGGTCGCCGAACATCTGGAATCACCAGCGAATTGCCCAATGGCTACCTTCTCGGCTCATACCGCATCGCCACCGCCCCCGAGCCGAGCTCCAGCCGGCTCACGAGCTTCAAGTCGACAGGCTTCGATAAGCCCGCGAACAACGTCGGCCCATGGCCCGCCAGCCTGGGATGCACGATGAGCTCGTACTCATCGATCAATCCCAGCTCCGCCAACGCCTGCGGGAGCTTCACGCCTCCCACGAACAGTCCCTTGCCCGACTCCCGCTTGAGCTGCTGAACGGCCTTCCCCAGATCCCCGCGCACGAGCTCCGCGTTCCAATCGACCCGCTCCAGGGTGCTCGACACGACGTACTTCTTGGCCGCGTCGATCGTACGGGCGAAGGGTTCCGTCCAATCAGGCATCGCTCTCGTCGGCACCGGCAGCCGCCACGCTGCCTCCATCATTTCGTAAGTCACCCGGCCAAAGAGGAGGGCATCGGCCTGGACGAGGTTCTCGACCGCGTGACGATGCAAGTCTTCGTCCGCGGGGATTGCACGATGATCGCAGCACCCGTCCAATGTGACGTTGATGGAGTACCGAAGGGGTCGCATTACGCAAGAGTACTACCGATGAAGTAGCCAGGCAACGCGTCGGCCGGAATGGGTGGTATCACGGGGTGTAGAGAACGGCGGCCGCGCCCCTATCGCTTTCCCACACCACGAAGGAGGAACCGCTCGCGGGGTCGAAGGCGAATCCCCGAATCAACGTGTAAGACGGCGCGAGAGTGCGACGCAACAGGGGGACTCCGTCGCTCGGGGTGAGGCGGTTGCCGGCGGCATCGACAGCGGAGAAACGAATCTCGGAGCGGGTAGGATCTCCGATGGTGGAATGCTCCCAGACGACCCGCAGCACGCCGTCGTCGACGGAGCCGAGGACCGGACCTTCCCACACCTTGCCGGGCGCCGAGGCCAGATCGATGACCGGCACCCCCTCCGTAGCCCAGAGTGGGCGGCCATCCGTGGCCAGCCGCTGCAAGATCACATGGTCCCCGCCATCGATGTACTCAAACGGGAAAGCCACGACCGCGATGACGGCGCCGCCATCCGGATAAGGCCATGGGGTCCTCCGCGTACAGGGGGATAGGCGTCTGCCCATGGCTCCTTCGGTGCCCCAGAGCCGTTGACCTTCGGGACTGAAGCGCTGACAGTAGAACTGTCGCGGGACGAGCCCTCAGCAGCACGGACGAAGCAGACGAAGCCGCCGTCGGGGCTCGCGAGCAGGATTGGATCGCGCTGGTTCTCTCTGCCGGCCGGCCACGGGGGCCGCGTACGCTCCCGCCCCCCAGCGCGGGTTGCCGTGACCGTCGAGCCACTGCACGAGAAGGCGGGTGTTGAAACGATCGAAGGGGCGGACGGGGAGGCGTACGGCAAGGAGAACGCCGTCTCGCGCATGGGCCACGCCCGCCGCCTCCACTACCCCCGTGGGGGACGTGACCACGGCGCGTCCCGGCGCGCCGAAGGCGGCGGTGCCATGACTGTCGACGTACTGGAGGAAGGCGGTCCTCCCCTGCGTCTACACCGCCGCAAAGCGGCCGTCGGGCAGGCGGGCTGCGCTCTGGGAGTAGTGGACGTTCCCAGGCGACCGTGTCGCGAGATGAACGGGGCGGACTTGCGCGGCTCCGGCGCCGACGAGCGATCCCGCGAGGAGATGAGCCAGAAGGACGACGCGCAGGAGCGGTCTCATTCAGCTCTCGGACGTGTCGCTGCCGGCCGCCGCTTTCGGGCGGGCGCTTTCGAGGTGCCCCGCCAGACTCCGGCCCGTGACCGACTTCGAATAGGAGTTGGCCGCGACGAGGAGCCATCCGACCGGGCCCAAAGCCCACCGGGCTACGAAACCGCCGACCAGGTGGGCCGCTCCTGGGAGGATCTTTCCATCCAGGACCAGGCTGGCCCCCGGCGCCACCGTCTCACCGAGGATCTTGATGCCGCGTCCGATCACTACGTTGCTGGCTGGCTCTCGCTGGCCCTCGTCCACGTCGTGTTCCGACATTCCCGACCTCCGTTTCGTGTTCTGGTCCTGGGGCCTCGACTCCTGGGCCTTCCCACTTCAAGGTGTCGGCAGGAGCCGAAGCGTTTCGCGGCATGATTATAGCGCCGCTTCCAGGTCAGGTGGCACGCCGTGACTGGCTCGCTGGGTCTTTGCGAGCGCACGCCAGCGTGATCCCCAGAGCCACTCCTCGATTTACGTGGTACCTGATTCACCTTTCACCTAATTCAGCAGATGGGTGGCACTTACTTCTGATTGCCCCTCTTGTGCAGCTCTCTCGCCGGTGCATCGGCCGATTGCGACGAAGATGTCGACTCGACGGTTCAACGCCTGGGCAGGATGAGGTCGGCCACCCCCGGACTGCTGGTCTGGATAGGTCCTCGTCAGATTCTGCACGGTGCGAACCGTCGCCTCGATGCGATAGGGTGGAAGCTCAAGAAACTTCCTGACCGACTCGGCTCTTTCATTGGCAAGACCGACATTTCGCCTATCGTCCGGGTCATCAGCGAATAGTGCGGAGCTCGCGGAGCCAAGCAGCTCGACACCCGGGTCCGCGCATTGGCTCAACCCGCGGGCGAGACGCCGGAGATAGTGCTTGGCTTGGCCATCCAGTCGCGAGTCCTTGTTGGCAAAGAACACGGACAGTGCAGGCTGAGCGAACACCGGAGGCGGCAACTCGAATTTGCTCTGTGTGATGGCCATGGGACCAAAGACAACGGGAGGTACCATACCACCGCCGGGATTCCGGTCGAGGGCCCACAAAACGAGATAGCTCACCAGGCCGAACATGATGAGCGCAAGCGCGCCCAGGGCGAAAAGGTCGCGGGGCGGAAGGTGCTCGCGCCCCTGCGCGGTGCTCGCGCGGGACGGCTCTATAAGCGTGGCGCCGGTGTCGGCATCGAAATCACCGCTGCGATCCATGCGTGCTCCAGGTTGGGAAGAATTCGGAGATCCGTGGGCTGTCGGGTGCGAACCACCCATCCACCCTCCTTCGCTTCGATGGCCACGCTATCGACCGAAAGACTGCCGACGGATTGTCTGGTCGTGTTCCACGCTGCAAACGGCGCCGCCTGCGCGGGAGGCACGGAGAATCTGAGCGAAGGCGTATCCACGACCACGATGGCTACCGGGATCATGCCGAGAAGTCCTTGAGGACCCCAAAACCTCTCCGAAGGCCGCTTGAGGAAACCGTCGGCACGAAAGCTGGCTGCGTCGAAGGCTCTGCGCAAGACCGCACCCGAGAACCAGCCTGCGCGTTCGAGCGGTAGGACCTTCACTCGCCTTACTTGAAATGTAATGGTATCCGACCCTGCGGTTGTGTCAGGGCTCGGGAACAGATAGCTGGCGTCTGGATCCAGCACGGACCAGGTCTCCCCGGGCGCGTCGCGTCGGTGCATCTCCGCTACGGGTCCCCTGCGTGAACCCGCGTGCAGCCAACTATCGAGGCCTTGGGCTGAGCACGCCTTCGTCTTGACCGTGCCCAATTCCGATGGAACATAGACGGTTGCTTTGCTCCGATAGTCGACCAGCGCGGTTCCAACGACATCCGTGGACAATGCGTTCAGCAGGGCGTGATATCCATCCGCCACCGACAAGCCCGGACGGGGAGTGAACGTCTCCGCATCCCAACGCGGCACGAAGTCGCACAGGCGAATGACCTCGGTGCTCGAAGTGGACGGCTCGATCGGGATAGGTGTTTGCAGAGCCTGCACGACATAGCCCATCTCATCGGGCAACTCGCGACTCACCGCCGACCAGAGCGCTTGCTGGAAGGTGGCAGACTTGGTTTGGGCAAGCCACTCGCGGTTCATCGCGAGCAGACGGTCCGCAGGCGGACTCTCCGGCATACGTTGGCGGGTCCAGGCCAAGCTGCCAAGGAGCGTCCCCACGAGGGCCGCGAGGGCGATGAGCGTCCAATCCAGCCGAGAGAGGCGGCGCATCGTCAGGGTCTCAGGTAGCGGCTGTTGTCTTGGCTGACGACACCCACTACGTAAATGTCTTCTGTCTTGCTGGAGAGGGTCAGGGACCTGTCTCTCTCGGACCAGGTCTTCTCGTACTTCGAGCTTCTTCCCCCACCTTCCACTTGGAATGGACCCAGCGAGAAGCCAAGATTGCCACCGAAGGTCGTCTGCGCCTCATTCCATGAGTCATCCGAGAAGATGATCGTAATCGACGGCTTGTACCCAACGATCAGCCGCGACGGGGTGAGAGGCCAGGAGCCGTTTCTGGACCAGAGCTGTTGGGGACTCACAATATAGGGGCGCTGCGCGCTCCGTTTCTGAAAGTAGGACTCGTCGTGAAACGCCCCGACAAGGTTCCCAGCCAGCCATGGCCGGCTCATCTCGACTGCGAGGAGGTTGCCGAACGAGACGGTGTAGGAATACTTCTTCTCCCAGCGACTCTCCTTGGTTCCGCCTCCCCCACCGGCGACGCGGATGAACCCAAACAATCTGGCGCCCCCTCCGGCGCTCCAGCGTTCGATCTCGTGCTTTCCATCCACGCTGGTGGAGGAGAATCTCACCTCGGAAAGGCCCGGCGCGCGAACTTTAGAGACATCCGAAAGCGAACAGCCAGGAACCTTGATGGAAATACTCGTGGTTGGGTCGAAGCTGTCCAACTTGAACTGTCTGCTCTTCAGTCGCGTGATCGCATCGGCGATCTGCCCGGCACCGCCGTCCGCCAGGTAGCCGGCGTACTCCAGGGCGGCTCGCTCTTCATTGGCCTCCATCGAACCGATCACCTTGCCCCAATGTTCATCGAACCACGAGTTGTATCCCATGCGGTTGACAGCGGGGAGCTTCTGCTGATCGGCATCGAAGGCAAGCCACTCTTTGATGGCCTTCCTGCGCGCAGTTCCCAAATCCTTGGTCGTGCCCCTCCACTTGTTCTGGGCGGCCTCTCGCTTGGCCACTGTCTGCGGATTCTCCGACTTGGGCGGAATCAGAGACGAGACATAGGCCTCATAAGCTTCGGAGACCCTGTTGTCAGGCAGGCGGCGATAGAACACGCCGGGCGCAGGAACCGAGTCGCACCACGCGTTGAAGCGGAAGATGCGGGCCTGGTCTGGGCCACCGTCGTCCAAAGTCTCGAGGGGCGCCAAGAGCTGCAGCCCATCGCCGTTACCGCCCAAGATCTCCTCGACGAGCCCCTGGGAATAGCTTGCCCAAAGTTGCGAATTCTCATTCTGGGCGAAAGCCGTCTGCACCAGCGACCCGGAGATGAACATGAACAAGATGGTGAAAGCCCACCGCTGGGCGGCGCAGCACAATCTTCGGAAATAGCCTGACCTACGCGTTCTTATCACAGTTCCTCCTTGCTGCATTGCCGTTAGAGCACTACCCCAGTGGCCGGAGAGCGTCCCCCTCCGTTGCCTAGAGACGGACGCGAGCCTAATTTTTCTCCGTGTATAGGGGTGCCTGGACCTGGGGCTGGCAGTGCCAGCTCCCTCGCAACGCTCGCCTAGAACGCCGGCCGCGCCCCTCGGGCCTGTCCACACTGGCCCGGGGTCCACCTGATTCACGCCGTAGAGAACGATGGGGCCCTGAAGGGCTACTGGTTCGACCGGCCCCAGGAATACGCCGCCCGTCGCCGCGGGGAGAAGTTCGCCCCCTCCAGTACGCCACACCCGAGGAACTGGTCCTGTCGCCACTGCCGTGCTGGAAGCACCTGTCTCCCGAGGAATACAAGCGTCGCATCCTGAAAATGCGGGATGAGATCGAATCCGAGGCCGCAGCGGCAAGGGCGAAGACGGGTGTCCAGCCCCTGGGCCGGAAGGCGATCCTGGCCCAGCATCCGAATCATCAGCCGGAGACCCTGAAGAAGTCACCGAAGCCTCGGATGCACGCCGCGATCCACGCCACTCGCTGGTGGTTCTACGAGATCTACTGCTGGTTCGTGGCCGCCTATCGGACCGCCGCCACGAAGTTGCGGGCGGGGGACCGGCTGGTGGTCTTCCCGGCGGGCAGCTTCCCACCAGCATTGCCGTTTGTGGGCGGGAGATCCGACCAAGGATTTCTCGTCCCACAGCAGAGTCATCGGCAGAGTCATCGCGCTGAAGTCTGGGGGTCAGAACGGGAGGGTGTATGCGGAAGGCTCATTTCGACCTCGGTTTGGTGTGCAGAACTCGTCCTCATTCCGAGTTGGGGCATCAGGAGGGGGCGGAATTGGACCAGAGAGGCGGAGAAGTAGAGTTATCGATGAGGAGCGCCAAGGCGCTCATCGATTTACGCATCGATTTACGTGGCACCTACTTCCACCACCTACTTTGCACCCGCACCTACTTCGGATTTTGTTAGCTCGGGAACGGGCACGTTTCACGTCTTCATTCGGACGCGTTTGCCGAGGAACGTGATCATGCCGCGGCGCGTGAGCTTCCACACTTGCTCCAGATATTCATGCGGCCCGGGGCCTGGAAGGTTCCGCGTGCGCATGACGGACGACGTTTCAATGAGGCCGAGGGCGATGAACTGGAGCATCACGAGGGTAAAGCTTTCCTCGGAAATCGTGAGTCTTCGCGCGAGCTCCTTGAAGTCCGAGGACTCGGCCTCCCGGAGCTTCAAAGCCATCATGTAGCTCAACGCTCGTACGATTACGTACTTCTCGGTCTCGGTGACCAGCTTGTCGGCAATGGCGAAGAACAGCTCATTCCACGATACGGCCGCGCGCCGTTCCTCTTTGTCTGCCGGGCCGAGAGAATAGAGGAGTTCCACCAAGTCGTCGCCGCCCGCAAGATCGCGGCTGATCGGAGCGCCAGCCTCTCCGCGCAGTTGCTCGTTCGCGCGCGCGAGATCGTCGTAGCGCTGCTGCAGATCGGCGAGTCTCGCGAGGATGTCCGTCACGTCAGGACCGCCTGCACGAATCCATCCGCGCTGCGGCTGCGTGCGGAATGCGTAGATGAGACTCAGCATCACGACCGACTTGAGATCGTCGGGACTGCTCCACGTTTTGCACGTCCGGCGCAGAGCTTTCGTCCGAAACGCCTCGAGTTTCTGTTGCGCGCTTTCCGAGCGCTCGACCTTGCCTGCCGGAATCGCATCGGGATCGGCGTGCACGAACGCGAGAATCGGAATGCCGAGTTTCTCGGCGAGGTCGTACTCCCGCTCAGTGAAGCTGAGGCCCTTCTCGTCGACCGAGCCATAACGTCCGCCGATCACGACGACGTAGTAGTCTGACTCGGAAATGATCTTCTCGATGAGCTCCCACGGCGTGCTGTCCGTGGCCGGGAAGATCTCCATTCCTGCGGGAAAATGCTCGAGCTCAAGAATTGCCTCGCGGACTGCGTGCCGCTCTTCGGCGAGGTCGGTGTACGTCGAGCTAACGAAGATCTGATAGCGAGGATTCACGGGGGAGATCATACGACGACGACGCTCAATTACGTCTACATGGACGGCACTGGCGACGGCTTACACGGCAGAGTGGCGTCGGTAAGCAGGCGAGCGGCAGGGAAGGCCAAGGCGGATAAGTACCAGATCAGGGAAGACTTAGCGGATGAATGAGTATTTGCCAGGAGAGGCTTATACGGCAGGCACCAGTCGTGTAAGCGTCTGACGTGGGCGTAGAGACCGGCCCAACGCGCCGGGAGAGCTAGCCCAGGGATGAGGCCGAAGGCCGATTCCCTGGGTGAGAAAGCCCCGTCCACCTCAGCGGCCTGAAGGGCCGCGAGAATCTCCGTCGGGATCAGCTCAACTTCGGTTCAGCCGGAATCCAGGCGATGCGAGTTCCTGGCTCCGACGCGTTGTCAACGTCGCCAAGCCAGCATCCCGGGACGACGAGCCAGCGTCAACATCTCCAAGACAAAGTCAACGACTCCGGCTCGAGTCAAAATCTCTGGGCCGGCGTCAACGTCTCCGGCGCAAAGTCTCGGGACTCTGGCGCAAAGTCAACGTCTCCCGCGCAGAGTCAACGTCTCTGGTGCGAAGTCGAGGGATCTGATGCAAAGTCGAGATCTCCGGCGCAAAGTCTCCGGACTCTGAGGCGTCGTCAACGTCTCCAAGCCAGAGTCAAGATCTCCAGGCCGGAGTCTCCGGACTCTGAGCCGGAGTCAACGTCTCCAGCGCAAAGTCTCGGGACTCCGACGCAGAGTCAACGTCTCCAGCGCAAAGTCGAGGGATCTGATGCAAAATCGAGATCTCCGGCGCAAAGTCTCCGGACTCTGGCGCAAAGTCAACGTCTCCAGGCCAGAGTCAACGTCTCCAAGACGGAGCTATTTAATTTCCAGTTGCGGCGGCCGAAATCGTGAAGAAAACGAAAGAGAACGGGACAGGGCGCGCGATCACGGGCTACGGCGCCAACCGCCGCAGCTCCTCCGCCAGAACCGTCAAGGCGGGCTTGGGCGCGAAGCGGGCCAGGATCGTCTCCCTCCCGCGCTCCCCCAGACGGTGGCGGAGATCCCCGTCCTCCATCAGGCGCGCGATGCGGTCGGCGGCGGATTCCGGCGAGGCGGGGGCGAACAGGACTCCGGTCGCGCCGTCTTCCACGAACTCGGGAAAGGGGCCCTGGTCCGGGGCTGCCACGGCGCAACGCCTCGCCATGGCCTCGGCCACGGTGAGACCGAAAGACTCTCCCTTGGACGTGGAGACCACCACGCCCCCGGAATCCCGCACGGCGTCCAGGAAGACCGGGATGCGGCCGTAGGGGAGGGCGCCGAACCAGCGCAGATGCCCCAGGACGCCCTCCTCCCGCGCCCTCTCCAGGAGCCGGGCGGCGCCGTCCGTCTCCACCGGCTTGCCGACGATCCAGCCCTCGGCGTCGATGCCGCGGCGGACCAGGACACCCAGGATCCGCACGAAGCCCTTCCAGTTCTTGTGATCGTCCAGGCGGCCGATCCAGGCCACCACGGGGCGGGGCGGCGGCGCGGGGAAGGACGCGGGCTCGGCCACGAATTCCTGGCGCAGAGGGTTGGGGACGACGCGCACGTCGATCCCCTTCCCCACCCTCTCCAGCACCAGCCGCCGCTGCGCCTCGGAAGGCGCGAACACCGCCGCCGGACGGTAGGCCGCCAGGCCGCGCAGGTATTCGATGTTCGCCAGGTAGGCCGAGTGGCATTCCATCACCAGCCGCGGCGGACCTGCGGCGCCGGCGAACCCGGGGAGCACCTCTTCGCTGTCGATGGTGGCGAGCAGGTCGAACCCCTCGCGCCGCGCGAAGCGGAGACACTCCTCGACCGGCCCGACGTGGAGGCGGTCCTCGCGGCCGCGGAAGATGGAGCGGCCGCCGTAGTCGTGGAAGAACCAGGCGTGGGCCTCGATGCCGGCCCGGCCCAGGCCGTCCAGGCGCGCCCGCAGCACGGCCTCCACGCCTCCCAGGGTCAGGTACTTGTAGACGAAGAGGACCTTCATGGCGCGAAGAGGCCCCTCTTCTCCGCCACGCGCTGCCGGCCTGCGGCGATCGACGCGAGCAGGGACTCCAGCCGGTGGTCCCAGGTGCAGGAGGCGGCGAAGGCGCGGCGGGCCTCGATCTCCTCCTCGCCCTTGCGGGCCGCCGCCCGCTCGATCTCGCGGAGGAAGTCCTCCACCCCTTCTGCGCGGGTCACGAATGCCTCGCCTCCCGACGGCGGGTAGACGCCCGTGGCCACCACCGGCAATCCCATGGCCAGGTACTCGTAGGTCTTGATGGGATCGGCCCCCGCCGCCAGCCGGTCGGGCTTGAAGGGGATGACGGCGACGTCCCAGTTGGCGGCGTAGGCGGCGAGGTCGGTCTGCGGCTGCTTGCCCAGGAGCTGGACCGTCGCCGGCAGCTCGATGCCCTCGGGGCTGCCGCCGTAGCCGATGAGGTAGAAACGCCAGGAGGGGCGGCGGCGGGCCGCTTCCGCGATCAGCTCCCAGTCGAACCAGGCGCCGGCGAGGTAGCCGAAGTAGCCCACCGTGACCTCGCCCCGCTCCAGGGGCCGGGCGCCGCGCACCACCTCCAGGCCGGGCTTGAGGCCGTTGCCCACCACCTCCACCATGCTCCCGCCCAGCTCGCGGATGCGGCCGGCGAGGAAACCGTTGATGGCGAACACGGCGTCGCAGGCGCCGATCAGGTGGCGCTCGAAGGGGTCGTCGTACCAGAGGGCCTGGCCGACGCGGTGGAACTCCTCCCAGTCGTCGAGGACGTCGTAGACGGTGATCCAGCCCGCGGAATTGGCCGTGGAAAGGGTCTCGAAGAAGCCCGGATGGGGGAACTCGAAGAGGGCGATGCGCTCCAGCCCTTCGAAGGCGTTGGCGATCATCTCCGGCCGGCGGTTGACGACGTCGATGGGGATCTGGACGATGCCGTCGCCGAGGCGGTCCTGCGGGCGCCACTCGTTGTCCCACCAGCGCCAGTAGACGAAGACCACCGGGACGCTGCGCCGCGCCAGGGCGAGGGCGATCTGGGTCGGACGCTGCCCTTCGCTCTCCAGGAGCTGGGTGGCGGAGAAGATCGTCACGACCTGCCGCGCGCCGCTCTCCCGCACCCGACTTCTCGAACTGGAGGAGGTCGGCCCGGGGATCGGGGACCGGCTCGCCGGACGGAGCGGCGGACGGCGCCGGCGCGCCCCCCATCCCCTCCTTCCAGGGGGCTTCGGCGGCGACCGCTCCGCCCACCAGCTTGCCGAGGACGCGCCTGCCCAGCCGGTAGAGCTTGCGCCGCCGCGAGCCCTCGGGGAAGGCGCGGCGCATCAGGGCCCAGAAGCGCGAGACGATGCGGTAGGCGAGGGTCCGCTCCAGGGCGGTCAACCGGCGGTCGAGGTCGTTCCGTTCGGCGAGGAGGATGTCGCGCTGCTCGCGCAGCCCCGCGCGGTCGGTCTCCAGGGACTGGATCTTCGTCCTGGCGCTCTCCCGTTCCTGTTCCGCCTCCGTCCGCACGCGGTCCAGCTCCGGCAGCAGGGCGGCGACTTCCCCTCGCAGGCCGTCGCGCTCGATCTCCAGACGGAAGGCGTCCAGGGCTTTGCCCACCGCCAGCTCGCCCAGGAGCCGCCGGCCTGCGGACGAAGCCGCGGGAGCCCGCTCCACGATCTCCACCGCCAGGGCCGCGCTCCGCCGCGCCCGGTTCCGCATCTCGTCCGCGAAGCCGGCGCGGGGCGCCCGCGCCTCCCGCAGGACGGCGGCGACCGCCTCCTCCCGCCAGTCCTCGACGGGCAGGGCGAGGTCCGCCAGCTCCGCCGAGGCGAGCAGGGAACGGATCTTGAGATCGTAGGCCAGAGCCGCCACGGGAGTCCCGGCGGCGAGGGCGAAGAGGGCGGCGTGGTAGCGCATGGCCAGCACCCGCCCGCAGCGCGCCACCATCCCCGCCAGTTGAGCCGGAGCCAGAGGCCGCTCGACCAGGGTCACGCGGTCGCGCGCCGCCATCCGGTCCCGGACCCGCCGGTGCACCGGAGCGTCCTCTTCATATTGGAAGGGCAGGAACAGCAGCCGCTCTCCGTTGCCGGCGAGATAGCGGTCCAGGCCCCTGGCCACCTCGGCTTCCCAGGCCTCGGGATCGGCGCCGAAGCTCCACGGGCGGAGGGCGATCCCGACAGGCCTCTCCTCCTCCGCCAGATCCGCGGGGACGAAGCTGAAAGCCGGATCGGCCGCCAGCTCGGCGGTCATCGAGGCGGTTATCGAGAGGCCGGCGAGCAGGGCCAGGGATTCGGCGTCGCGCACGGTGGCGCCCTGGCACAGCTCGAAGACGATCCGGGTCAGCCGGCGGCCCTCCTCCGTGCGCAACGGCCCGACGCCCACGGCGTAGATCATGGCGGGGCGGTCCAGCAGGGCCGCGAGGAGGCAGAAGCCGGCGTAGAACGGGAGCCCTCCGGAGCGGGGGGTGAAGACGTTTTCGAAGGGGACGTCCCAGTAGTCCTGGAAGAGCCCGCCGCCGCCGAGGATCACGAGGTCGCTGCCGCGGACCGCCTCGACCACCGCGGCGAGGTCGTCCCGGACGACGGCGCGGACCCCGTGATCCATCTCCGTGCCCGCGGGATCGCCGGAAGCGACGGCGATCTCGAGATCCGGCCGCAGGGAGCGCAGATCGGCGAGCATGGCCGCCAGGATGGCCTCGTCCCCGGCGTTGCCGTAGCCGTAGTACCCGGCGATGAGGATCCTGCGCATGCGCGCGGGGACTATAGCCGCCCGCCGCACAAAGAGAAAAGCCCCTCGGGCGAACCGCGAAGGGCAAACATCGAAAACAACGATGCGTTTGCAGACGGCGACTACACGTCACCCGGTCAAGGGGGTGTAAGAAGTAGAAGACGAGGGGCACGCGGACGAGCGTCCGGCCGACGACACCCCTCCCACCGTGACGGCCAGAAGCCGTTACGAAGGCCTGCGGTAGGGAGCCCCAGCCGCCGAAGCGCCGCCAGCGGCGGGACCGCTGGTCTGGGCCTGAAGCTCACCGGAGCCCAACGACGACAGGATCGCGGGCGCCGCGAACGCGAGACCCGCCCCCTGAATCGTACGCTTGAGGAAAACTCTCCGATCCGTCATCGAGTTGTGATCCATGGACACCTCCTTTTCAACTCCTTGACCATGATGAAGTTGCAGCCGTATAGTCCGCTGCGCGGCCGTAGACGTCCGCTGAATCGGACGAGCGCAGAGCCTTCCTTCTGAAACCAAGACAGGATGCGTCCCAGCCCCGACTCCACGTTCACCCTGGCGCCCGGCGTCAGGCTCGAGCCCCTGGGAGACGGGAGCGCGGTGCTGTACTCCAAGGAGTCCGACCGGAGCCTCAGTCTCAATCACACCGCCGCCTTGCTCTGCAGTTTCGCCGATGGTCAGCATACGATCTCCGTGGTTCTGCAAGAGATGCGCCAGATTTTCCCGGAGAGCGCCATCGAGGAGAGCGATCTCGCCGCCTTTCTCGCCGACCTGGAGTCCCGGCAATTCCTGCAATGGATGTAGGCGAAAACGGCTGGATCATCCTCGGCACGCGCTTCCGCTGCCGCGGCGTCCCGGCCGGAGACCAGGCCGACCTCGCCGCCCTGCTGCAGGGCTTCCCCCGGTTCGACTCCGGCGCCGCCGCCCGCGGTGAGACCGTGGAGATCCATGCCGACGAGATGGAGGACGGCACGGCGGTCCCCTTGAGCTGGCGGCTCGAGTACCGGCTCGTCAACGAGGCCATCGCCCGCGCCCACGACCGCCGGGTGCTCCACGCCGGGGCGGTCGAGGGGCCGCGCGGCACCTGCATCGTCCTGGGGGACTCGGGCGCCGGCAAGACCAGCCTGACGCTCTGGCTCTGGTCGGGCGGCCTGCGGCTGGTGACGGACGACCTCTGCCCCCTCGCCCACGGCTCGCTGGCGCCGGAGCGCTTCGCCCGCGCCCTGCACATGGACTGCGAGTACTCCCCCCGCCTGCTCGCCCGCATCCCGCCGCGGCCCGCCGGCTATCCGGCCGACTACTACCCCTTCCCCGGCGGCTCCGCGGGCGATCCGCCGCCGGTGACGGACCTGCTCGTCATCGAGCGGGGGCCGGACGAGATCTCCCCCCTGAGCCAGGCCGAGGCGGCCCACCAGCTCCTCCGCGCCGTCATCAAGTCGCCCGATTTCGAGTACGGCCGCGCCCTGGCGGACATGATCCGCCTCGCGGCCCGGTGCCGGGCCCACGTGCTGCGCTCCTCCACGCCGGAGAGCGCGGGAGAGAGGGCGCTGGCACTGCTGACGTCCGGTTAGATTCAGTCCAGCCGCCCTCCCGAGCCCTCACCTCCCGGCCTCCTCTCCCGACCCCTCCCTCCCACCCTCACCGGGAGAGGAGGAGAAGTTAGCCGAAAGAAGCTTTTAGACAAACTCAGACAAACCCTTCCCCCTCTCCCGGTGTGGGTGGGAGGGAGGGGTCGGGAGAGGGGGCCGGGAGGTGAGGGCTCACGCCGCTCCCTCCGCCGGAGCCTGCCACCGCCGCAGGAGCCCTTCCCCCCAGACCCCGGAGAGGAGGCCGAGCAGAGAGCGTTCCGAGAACAGCCAGGCGTGCAGGGCCTTCGCGCCCCGCCAGGCGGGGAGCCCCAGCCAGGGCTCCCCCACCAGCAGGGAGACCAGCAGGGGATGGAGCAGCCGGCGCTCGGCGGGGCCGGCCTCGAGAGGGTCCGGAAAATCCTCGCTCCCGGCGGCGCCGCAGCGGGCGAGGAGCCACAAAGGGGAGTAGACCGCGCGTCCCGGCCACGACCGGGCCTCCGCCGCGAAGCGCTCCCGGTCCTCCCCGGAGAGGGGAAGCAGGAGCTTCAGGTCCGCCAGCCAGCGCAGGCCCTGGCAGAAGGCGTGGCGGGAGAGATGGAGGCAGGCCACCAGGAGCTGGTGCTCGGGGGCGAGGACGCGCAAGCCCCCTTCCATCTCGCGGCTCCGCTCCCAGAGCCGTCCGGTGAAGCCCGGAGGCGAGGTCACGTCGATGTCCCAGTGCAGCTCCACCGTGGCGCCGCGCCGCTGGTAGGCCAGGTGGAAGTGGCCGTTGAGAAGGGCCTCGCGGCCCAGATAGGACTCGTCGAGGACGAAGCCGAGATCCGTGAGCACGGTCTCGGCCCGCTCCAGGTCCGGCCGCCGCAGCAGCACGTCCACGTCGCACTGGAACCGTCCGGCGAGCCCAGGCCTCTCCGCCCGCAGGGCGGAGCCCTTGAGGAGGATGAGGGGGATCCCCTCCCCAACCATTCGGGCCAGGGCCTCGCGCAGCTCTTCGTCGCGGCGCAGGTTGTCCACGGCCACGGCGAAGACCCGCTGCCGGAGGTCCGCCAGCCAGCGGGCCGCCGCGGGCTCCAGCCCTTGCTGGCGGCGGCTCAAAGCCTCCAGGACGCAGGACTCGACGTTCAGGCGCGTGGCGAGACCGGCGAGCGCCGCCATGTCCGCGCCGCGCAGGAGCTCCGTTTCACCAGTCTCCAGGCACAGGTCGATCAAAAGCTGCCACTCGGGTCGGATGGCGCGGTCTCGCATGTGACTTCTTACAACGTTGCGCAGCAATTCTGCTACATCTGGCCGACTCGCGGCCGCGAAGATGCCCTGGCGAGCGAGCAAAAGCCGTGCCGCGTAATTCCTTTGCGGAGAGCTGGCACGCTGTCCGCATACGACCCGCCACGTTGGGATCTGTACGTATCGAACACTTCTCTAGCTTGGAGAACATATGCACGAACGCCGGCGTATCTTTGTCATTCTCCTCTTGAGCCTGCTCGCGGTGCCTTCGGCCTATGCCACCACGATCGCGCCGCCAGCGAACCTGGGCCAACTGGCGCGCATCAGCGGAGCCGTCGTCTTCGCGCAAGCGATCGAGTCCCGGGTCGAAGAGGGTTCCCCCCTTCCCTACACCATCACGCGTTTCATGACCCTGCAGCGGGTCGCGGGCGCCGATACCGGGCTCGTCTTCGAGGTCCGGGAGCCCGGCGGGGCCGGCAAGCGGAGAGGGGCGGCGGTGGCCGGAGCGCCCCGCTATCGTGCCGGCGGCAACTATCTCCTGTTCCTGGACCCCGCTCCGGAGCAGCGTTGGCGGTCCAAGGTGATGGCCTACGGCCTGCTCGTCGAGGAATCGGGGAGCGACGTGCTGGGGCCGCTCCCCGAGGCCGGGGACATCGAAGTCTTCAGCCGCAAGAGCTTCGAGCCGCCGGGCCGCTTCCACCGCGACGCCCTGTTGCGGCACCTGCGGGACGTGGCGCAGGGAGCGCCCTGGGACAGCCGAAAGGTCGTGGCCGGCGACGCCCTGGAGAGCGGGGGCCAGTCGAAGAACGCGTCCGTGCAGGTCAAAGCCGCGCCCTCCGCTTGCCGGTTCCTGGGAACCGACATCGGCGACGGGCTTCCCATCCGCTGGTTCGGCCTCGAAACAGGGGCGACGACGGTTTCGATCTCTCCCACGACCCCGGGTCAGACGGGGATCTCCGACGGCGGAGTCGCGGCCGTGCAGGAGGGCGCCGCTTCCTGGACGAATCACTCCGACTCGGTGATCCGCCTGACGGTGGGCAGCACGCGCCCCCGGAACATCGCCTGCTCCCTGGACTTCGACCGCGATCCGAACGGGGTGGTCTTCAACGATCCCTGCGGCGACATCCCCGATTTCGCCACCTGCACCGAGGCCGGCGCCACGTACTCTTTCGGCGGGGTGTTCTACGATCCCAGCGCCACTCTCGCCCATGACGGCGAGATGTGGCACCCGGCCACCTCCACCTGGGTGGTCATCAACAACGGCACCGAGTGCGTGGGCGAGCTCAACTTCAAGGAGGTGGTCGCCCATGAGCTGGGCCACACCCAGGGGTTCGGTCACCACGTGCCGGCGAATCCCGCCGATGCCCTGATGTCCGAGCCGTACAAGGGAGACGGCCTCGGGGTCGCCTTGCGCGCCGTCGACAAGTCTTGCGCTTCCTTCACCTACCACACCTTCCTGGACATCCCCCACAACTTCTTCGCGTGGCGGTTCGTCGAGGCGGTCGAGAACGCGGGGGTCATGGGCGAGGGCGGCTGCGGCGCCGCCAACTTCTGCCCCAGCGGGGTGGTAACCCGCGCCTCGATGGCCCGGTTCCTGCTCCTCGCCAAGGAAGGCGCCAACTATGTGCCGCCCCCCTGCACGGCGCCGACGTTCTCCGATGTGCCCTGCAGCGATCCCATCGCCCCCTGGGTGGAGGAGCTGGTGCGGCGGAACGTGACGGCCGGCTGCGGCGGTGGCCAGTACTGCCCCAACAACCCGGTGACCCGCAACCAGATGGCCGTCTTCCTGGTCAAGACGTTCGAGGGGCCCGCCTATGTGCCGCCGGCCTGCACGACGCCTCCGTTCAACGACATCCCCTGCTCCAGTCCCTTCGCTCCCTGGGTGAAGCTGATCACGGACCGCGGGATCACGGCCGGCTGCGGCAGCGGCAGCTTCTGTCCGAACCTGGAGGTGAACCGCGGGCAGATGTCGGTGTTCCTGACCCAGACCTTCCTCCTGCCGGCGCCGCCGGCCCCGCTGCCTTGAGGTTCTCGCGGATGGTTTAGAATCCGGGGGTTTTCGTGAGCCCCCGGATGCTTCTGAACGTCACCGCCCCCTCACAGGTCCGCGCCTTCCACATCGGCGGCTACTGGCGCGGCGCCAACGACATGGTCCGGCAGATGATGCTGGGCCTGCGCGGCGCCGGCGCCGCCGTGCTCGAATACAGCACGGACGAGCACCGCGAGGCCCTGGACACCGAGGGCCGCCTCTACGACCGGGGTACCACCGGACCGGTCTGGCTGCGCTGGGAACACCTGCGGGAGCCCATCGAGGAATTCGATCCCCACCTCGTCATCTGCAACGCCGGGGGACTGAGCTTCCGCCCCGAGACCGCTCGCGAATTGCGGCGCCGCCGGTGCCTGCTGGGGATCGCGCTCTCCGACCCGGACGTCTTCGAGCCCGCGACGCGCCACTTCGCGGCCAACTTCGACCTCTTCCTCACCAACGCCCCCGCCTGCGTGCCGCGCTACCAGGCCCTGGGCGCGCGGGCGGACGTGCTGCCCATCGCCACCAACGAGGCGTTCTTCCATCCCGTGCCGCCGCGGTCCGAGCTGGCCTGCGAGGTGCTGGTGCTGGGCCGCGCCCATCCCGACCGGGTGGAGCCCGTGCGCGCCCTGGTGGAAGCGTTCGACACCCACGTCTACGGCGAGGGCTGGGAGGAGCACGGCATCGCGAGCCGCGGCCTGATCTACGGCGACGACGTGCTCGCGGCCCTCAATTCCGCCCGCATCACCGTCCTCTTCTTCCTGACCGGCGGCGGCCACGCCCTGGTCAAGGTCGGCCTTTTCGATTTCCCCGCCGCCGGGGCCCTGGTCTTCACCAACCGCTTCTCCGAGGTGGAGCGCTACCTGACCTACGGGCGTGAGATCGTCGGCTTCGATTCCACCGGCGACCTCCTCGGCAAGGTCCGCCACTACCTCGACCACCCCGAGGAGGCCGAGGCGATCCGCCGGGCCGGGCGGGAGCGCGTCCTCGCCGAGCACACCTGGCCGCGCGTCTGGCCGCGCATCCTCCGCCGCCTGGGCGAGATCGAGGACGAGCCGCCACCGCCGGGCGGTCTCTGGCGACGTCTGCGCGGCTGGCTGGCCGGAGAGGCCTCGCGTTGATCCGCACCGGTCCCCGCGAGGCCGTGGACGGCGAGGTCCGCCTGCGGGAGGTGACTCCGGAGGACTCGGCCGGCCTCTACCGCTGGCGCATGGAGCCGGGAGCCCGGGCCATGTTCCGCGGCTCCGGCGTCGTCCCCTACGAGACGCACCGGGCCTTCCTCGAACGCTACTTCCTGCCGGACAACCACGACCGCTGGTTCATCATCGAGGTCTGCGGCGAGCCGGTGGGGGCCATCGCTCTGTACGACTTCTTCGCCGGCGGCACGGCGGCCGAGTGGGGACGGTTCGTCGTCGCTCCCGAGCATCGCGGCCGGGGCTGGGGCCGCAAGGGCCTGGAGCTCCTGATCGATCACGCGCGGGAGATCGGCGTGCGCGACCTCCGCTGCGAGGTGCTCGCCGGCAACGCTCCCGCCGAGGGGCTCTACCGCCGGCTCGGCTTCGCCGAGACCGGCTCCTACATCCACGAGGGCCGGCGTTTCCTGCAACTGTCCGCCCGTCTCACGGAAAAAGAGACCTGATGGAACCCATCCACGTCTTCGTCCCCATGTTCCGCGTCGAAGAGTCTCTGGCCGAGATCCGGGAGTGCCTGGAGAAGGGCTGGACCGGCCTGGGCTTCAAGACCGTGGCGTTCGAGCAGGCCTGGAACGACTACACCGGCCTGCCCCATTCCCATTTCCTCGGCTCCGCCAGCGCCGGCCTCCACCTGGCGTTCAAGCTGCTCGGGGAGCGCGACGGCTGGCAACCCGGCGACGAGGTGATCACCACGCCGCTGACGTTCGTCTCCACCAACCACGCCATCCTCTACGAGGACCTCCAGCCGGTCTTCGCCGACGTGGACGAGCACCTCTGCCTCGACCCGCGGTCGGTGGCGGAGCGGATCACGCCGCGCACGCGCGCCGTCTGCTTCGTGGGGCTGGGCGGCAACCCCGGCCGCTACGCCGAGGTGCGCGAGCTCTGCCGGGAGCGCGGCCTGCGCCTGGTGCTGGACGCGGCGCACATGGCCGGCACCTGGATGGACGGCCGCCACGCCGGCTGGGACGCCGACGCCACGGTCTTCTCCTTCCAGGCGGTCAAGAACCTGCCCACCGCCGACTCCGGGATGATCTGCTTCGCCGATCCGGAGCTCGACGAGGAGGTCCGCAAGTGGACCTGGCTGGGGATCAACAAGGACACCTACGCCCGCACCCTCGAAGGCGGCACCTACAAGTGGCTCTACGACGTGGAGCACGTGGGCTTCAAGTACCACGGCAACTCGATCATGGCGGCCCTGGGCCTGGTGGCGATCCGCTACCTGGAGGAGGACAACGGGCACCGCCGCCGGCTCGCCGCCTGGTACGACGAGGAATTCGCGGCCGTACCCGGCGTCGAGCGGGTCCCCATGACGCCGGGCGCCACCCCCTCGCGCCATCTCTACCAGATCCTGGTGGACGACCGCGACGAGGTCATGGTGGGCCTGAACCAGCGGGGGATCTTCCCCGGCGTCCACTACCGCGACAACACCCTCTACCGCATGTACGCCTACGCCGACGGCACCTGCCCGCGGGCGCGCCGGGCGAGCGAGCGGCTGATCTCGCTGCCGCTCCACCTGCGCCTCGGCCGCGAGGAGGTGCGGCGGGTGGCCGAGGCGGTCCGCGACCTCGTGGCCGCGAGGATCGTCCCCCGCTCCTGAACCGCCATGCTCTTCGTCCGCGACTTCCTGGCCGATCAGCGGGTCCTCCGCTCCCCATCCGGGCCGGAAAGCCCGGTTGTCTCGGTGATCCTGCCGACCTGGCGGCGCCACGCCGACGGCCTGCTGGCCCGGGCCGTCGGGAGCGTCCTCTCGCAGTCCTTCCGGGACCTGGAGCTGATCGTGGTCGACGACGGCTCGACCGACGGCAGCCGCGATTTCCTGCTGGCACGGCAGGCGGAGGACCCGCGGCTCGTCTACGTGCGGCACGACCTCAACAGCGGCCTCCCCGCCCTGCGCGTCAACGAGGGGATCGAGCTGGCGCGCGGCCGGTACATCGCTTTCCAGCTCGACGGCGACGAGTGGCTGGAGGGGGGCCTCGCAGCCCTGTTGGAACGCGCGCGGGAGCTGACCGGACCGGCCGTGGTCTTCGGCCAGACGGAGCTCGCCCTGCCGGACGGCGGGACGCGGGTGCTGCCCGGCGTCGACGTCAACCTGATCACCCTCTCCTACGAGAACCGCATCGCCAACAACAGCGTGCTGATCCCCCGCGAGCTGCTGGACCTCTGCGGCCTCTACGACTGCCACGTGGGGATGCGGCGCTTCTGCGATTGGGACCTCTGGATCCGCCTCGCCCGCCGCGCGCCGTTCGCGGCCGTGGACCGGCGGGTGAGCCGCGCGGCCGTGGCGGCGGATCCCGGCTCCATCGGAGACCCGGTCCCCTCCGACCACCCGCTCTTCCGCTACCTGCAGGCCATCCCGCGCGACCACCTGCTGCGCGCTTGGGGAGATGGCGGGACTGGGAGGTCGACGCCCTCCGGGTGGGCGAGGTGGAGGTGATCAAAGGCTTCCGGGAGCGCCTCGAATCGGAGCACGTCCGTCCCTTCCACCGCCGGCTCCGTCACGCCTTCCCGCACCTGGCCGGCCCGCCGCCGCCCCCCGCCGCACAGCCGCGCAGCATGCTCTTCACCATGGACTCCTACTATGGGTCCTTCGAGATGTGCATGGGGCACTACGACCTGCCGAGCTACCACCGCGGCTTCGCCAAGATGCATTACCAGCCGCTCTACCAGATCGGACCGAGCTGGGGCCGGGACGCCGACCTGCTCCTGCTCGTGCGGTCGGTGACGGAAGCCGGCAGCGACCCTGGCTGGCGACGCCCTCGCCGCGCGGATACCGGCCGGGTTCTACCTGGACGACGACCTCCTCCACCTCTACGAATACGGCCCGTCGTTCGACGTCCTGGCCCCCGGCACGCCCCGCCACCAGAGCCTGGTGACGCAGTTGACCCGGGTGGACGCGGTATGGGCGACACGGCCGGTGATCGCCGAGTCCGTCCGCCCGCTACAATCCGCGGATCGTTCCCCACAATCGTTTCGGTTCCCGAGAGCTGGCTGCCGGCTGTGCTCCGCCCGCGCGCCGCGGACGGACCGATCCGCATCGGCTACGCCGGCGGCGGCTTCCGGATCGCCGAGTTCCGCTCGCTCTGGGAGGCCCTGCGGAGGCTTTCGGCCGAACTCGGCGACCGCCTGGCGCTCGGAATTCTGGGGACTCGACGTCAGCTCTCTGCCGCCTCTGGATTCTCCAGTCGAGCAGCGGCCCTTCGTCCACGGCTATCAGGAGTTCATCGACCGTTTGCGCGAGGCTCGTTTCGATGTCCTTCTCGCTCCCTTGAACGATTCTCCGCGCCCGCACCTGGCCAAGAACCCGAACAAGTACTACCACGCAGCCGTCGCAGGGAGCTTCGGCATCTTTTCCGACGTGCCGTCTATGCCGGCTTACCCCATGGGCTGACCTGTCTCAAGGCCGCCAACGATCCGGACTCCTGGTACGCCGCCATGCGCGAGGCGGTGACGATGCCGGCCGGAACGCTTCGACCGCATGCGCCGGGCCATGGTGGAGCACGTGCGGCTGGAGCTCACCGAAGGGGTGCAGATCCACCTCCACGAGGCGGCCGTGAGGGCGACGGAATTCCACGCCGCCACCCGGGAGCGCCGCGGGGAGGACGGGCGGCCCCGGGTGCTCTATCTCCCCTCCGGGTCGCCGGAGGCGGCCGCGGACCTGCGGCGCGCCGCGGACGTCGCCCGGGAGTACGGGATCCAGGCGATCGAGCCGCGCCGTCTCCCGGCGGACCGGCGGACGCTCCAGGCCCTGCTGGACCGCTGGTCCCCGGTCCTGGTCCACGCCCCGGAGCCCGCGCCGGCCCTGCGCGAGGTCTGCGCGGAAAAGGGCGTCCCCCTGGTCTCCTCCTGCCCGTCGACCCTGCCGCTGGAGATCTTTGAACAGCGGCTCCGGCGGGTCCTGGAAGCCGCGGCGGGAGAGGCGACCGAAGCGGAGATCCTGGAGGCCCGCGCCGCCTACCGGCTGGACCGCGCCGAGCTCCACCCGCAACGCGGCGCCAACGAGCTGTTCACCCTCTACAACCAGGCGCTGGCGGCCGGGATCTCCGCTCCGCCCGCCGCCGCGCCCGCTCCCGCGCCCGCGCCTCCGGCGGCGGCGCCGCTCCCGTCCCGGCGAGACCGCCTGCGCCACGGGCTGCAGAAGCTCGGCGTCTACCGCCCGCTCTCCCGGCTGTACTGGTCGCGGAAGCGCAAGCGGGTCCTGGTGATCTACGATTACCACACGACCTCGGTCTTCCTTTCCTACGAGGCTGCGCTCCCCCAGCTCGCAGCCGCGACGGGCCGGCAGTGGCTGCTGGCGCCGGCCGGCGAGGTCAAGCTGGAGGACCTCTACAGCTTCCACGCCGTGATCTCGGTGCGCGGCATCTCGAAGCAGAGCCTCGAGATCCTCCAGGCCGCCCGGCGCTTCGGTTGCCGCACGGTCTACGACCTGGACGACAACCTGCTTCTCCTCCAGCAGATGCTCCCGGACCCCGAGCATCCCTGGCGCCGGGTTTTCGACGCCGCCCGGCCCGAGATCGAAGGCTCCCTCGCCGCCGCGGACGCGGTCAAGGTGTGCTCCCCGGCCGCCCTCCCCTACTTCCTGCCGTACAACCCCAACGTCGTGGCCATCCGGCATTACCAGATCCTGGACCGCTCCTCGCCGGAGGTCCGGGAGGACGGAGGACCGGTCACGATCGGATTCCTGGGCAGCTTCTACAAGGACGACGAGTTCCAGCCGGTCGTTCCCGCCATCCTCCGTCTCCTGGAGGAGCGCCGGCCTTTGACCTTCGAGTTCTTCGGATTCCTGCCGAGCGCTCTGCGGGATCGCCCGGAGGTCCTCCATGTTCCCTGGCGTTCGTCTTATGAGGAGTACCGGCGGACCCTCGCCACCCTGGACTGGGACATCGGGCTCGCCCCGCTCCGGGATCTCGGCTTCAACCGGTGCAAGAGCAACAACAAGTACCGGGAGTACGCCGCCGCCGGCCTCGCCGGGATCTACTCGGACGCCGAGATCTACCGCACGACGGTCGTCCACCGGGAGACCGGCCTGCTGGTGCCCCAGGAAAGCGAGCGGGCCTGGTACGACGCCATCCTGGAGCTGGCCGGGGACGCGGAGCTCAGGAACCGGATCCGGAGAAACGCCTTCGCAGACCTGAAAGCCAATTATCGGATCGAGGACTATGCGGCGAAGGTGGCGGCCCTGCTGGAGGGGCCGCTGACGCGGCGGCGGCCCGGCTCCGGGTGAGCACCTCGTCCGCCACGAAGTCCGCGAGCCGCGCCCGCAACGCCCGCGCCTCCTCCGGCGGGACGCGGAGACCCTGGTAGACCTCTTCCGTCCGCCGGGCCGTGGCCGCCAGACTGAAATCGCGAGCGCGGCCGGCGGCGGCACGCCCCATGGCCCGCGCGGCATCCGGATCGGCCAGGAGGCGGCGGAGGGCATCGCCCAACTCGCGCGGGCTCGCTCACCGGCGCCAGGAACCCCGAGACGCCGTCCTCCACGATCTCCTCCGGTCCGCCGCAGCGGGTGGCCACCACGGGCAGCCCCGCCGCCATGGCCTCCAGGATCGCCAGCCCGAATCCCTCGGAATGGGAAGGGTGGACCAGCGCCTCGGACACCGAGAGCAGGTTGCGGACATTGGGCTCGAACCCGATGAAGCGGAAATGGTCCGCGAGTCCCAGCTCCTGGATGCGGGCCTTCAGGGCCGCGAGGTATTCGGCGTCTCCCGCCTCGCCGGCCAGGGCGAAGACCAGATCGGGGAAATCCCGCGCCAGCGGCGCCGCCGCCTCCACCAGGTCGAGCTGCCCCTTGCGCCTCTGGATGCCGCCGACGCTCGCCACCACCCGGGCCGTCTCCGGGATGCCGTAGCGCGCCAGCAGCGCCCCCCGCTCCGCCACCGGCCGGCCCAGGAAGGCGTCGAGGTCGAAGCCGTCGTAGATCACGTGCCGGCCCGCCAGCCGGCAGACCTCCGACGCCTGCTCCGCCACGCCCCGGGACACGCAGACGAGGGCGTCGGCCAGGAGGTCCACGACCGAGAAGAAGAACCGCGTGTCGTCCAGGTACGCCGGGGGGAACCCGCCGCCGAAGAACCCGCGGCTGTGCCAGACGTGCGGCAGCCCCAGCCGGGCCGCGGCCAGGGCCCCCTCCAGGGTCACGAGGAAGCCGGTGTGGACGAGATCGACACGCTCCTCTTCCAGCAGCGCCGCCAGCGCCGCCGCCCGTTCCCGGAGGCCTTCGAGCTGGGCGAGGAACTCCCCGGCGCTCCAGTGCGTGGCCGGAATCCACCAGGCGAGGGGCAGGATGCGGACGGGGATCGAAAGGGCCTCGATCTCGCCCCGCAGCGGGCCCTCCGTGGGCAGCACGGCGAGCGGCTCGACCCGCTCGCGGTCCAGGGCCGAGAGCAGGCGCACCAGCACCCGCTCGCCGCCGACCAGCGAGGAGTGCGACAGATAGGCGATCCGCATGAGGCGGCAGTCTACTCCACGCCCGGCTATACTCCCGCTCCGTGAAGCTCGATCTCGGCTGCGGCCGGCAGAAGACGCCGGGGTTCGTGGGACTGGACCGCTTTCCCCTGCCCGGCGTGGACGTGGCCGCCGACCTCGACCTCCCCACCCTGCCCTTCCGCGACAACGTCTTCGACCTGATCTACGCCTCCCATTCCCTGGAGCACGTCGCCGATCTCCAGGCCGCGATGAAAGAGGTCTGGCGGGTGGGAAAACCGGGCGCGCAGGTCTGCATCGCCGCACCCTATTGGGCTCAGGGGCTCAACCTGGCCAACCCTTACCACAAGCAGGTCTTCAACGAGCACACCCCCCGCTTCTGGACCGCCGCGCCCACCTCGCCGATCGATCCGGCGGAGTACGTGCGCCCGCCGCAGGGCGCGATGTGGGGCCTCTCCCAGAGCGACAACAGCGACCCCGGCTTCGACCTGCGCTGCGTGCGCATGGAGTTCTTCTACTTCCAGGAGTATTGGGCGCTGCCGCCCGCCGAGCGGCGCGAGCGGCGGCGGAAGGGCTTCGACGTCTGCGAGCACATCCTCTATCACCTGGTGGTCTTCAAGCCGCCGATGACCGAGGCCGGCCTCGCGGACCTGCGGATGGACTTCCTGCAGCCCTGGTATCTGGAGGAGCGCCGGAAGATGGCCGCCGCGGTCCGCCCCCGCTCCTTCTCCCTGCGCTCGCTGCTCCGCCGGGTGGCCGCGGCCGGCCGCACCTGACCTATGGGGATTGCGCCACGCTCCGCAGCATCTCCAGGAAAGCCGGCAGCACCTTCTCCGTGTCGAAGCGCTCCCGCACCTCCGCCAGGGCGCGCGCCGCGATCCGCCCACGCAGGTCCGGATCGGTGTAGAGGCGCTCCAGGGCTTCCTCCCAGGCTTCCTCGCGGTTCTCCACCAGCAGGCCGGTCTCGCCGTCGCGCACAGGGTCCGTGTAGGGGGGCACCCGCGAGTAGATCCCGGCCGCGCCGGCCGCCGCCGATTCCAGGAACTTGATGGGGATCTTGGAGGCCGAGAACCGCGACGCGTCCAGCGGCGCGATCAGCACGTCCGGCCGCATCTCCGCCAGGGCGCGGGCGTAGGCGGCATAATGGTGCCGCCAGGGGATGAACGTCAGGCGGTCCGGCGGCGTCCCCCGCAACTCCTCCGGCACCTCGTGGGCCATGATCAGCAAGCGGGCGTCCGTCCGGCGCTCCAGGAACCGCGCCAGGCCGCGGAAGCCGGACGGCTCCCAGCGCGGCGATCCCGCGAATCCCGCCAGGAAGCCCTCCCGCCGGGGCTGGGGAGGGCCGAACAGGGCGAGGTCCACGTTGGCCGGCAGGCGCAGCACCCGCCGCGCCCAGGGCCTCACCTCCTCCTCCAGGACCGGGTTAAAGACCAGCGTCGCGTCCGCCCGCCGCAGACTCTCCAGGAAGACCTCGAACGCCGGCTTGCCAGGGGTGAACAGGCGCTCGAAGCGGGGAAACTCCTGGCCCGCGGCGATCCAGTTGTCGTCGATCATCACCAGCACCGGAACGCTCCGGGCGCGGCAGACGTCCAGCAGCGCCGGCACCTCAGGGAACCGGGGACGGCTGAAGACCGCGAGGTCGCAGCCCTCCAGGTCCTCGGGCCGGCAGCGTTCGTAGAGGACCGTCCGCCACGAGAGCAGACCCCGCCCCGCCGTCTTCTCGAAGAAGTTGTAGAAGAAGAGCTGGTTCTGGTGGGCGTCGTGGAGCCCCGAGAGCAGGGTGATCCTGAGACCCTCCTCGCTGGGAGCGATGGCGTCCGGCGAGCGGAAGGGAAAGGCGGCCCAGTCCCACACCGTCCGCGCGGGGGCGGCCGGCGCGTGGGCCAGCCGGCCCTCCCGGCTCAGCCGCAGCGTGAAATCCCACCAGAACGACCGCCGCAGACGAGGCGACGGATCGAAACGGACGCCGCACGCGCGTGCCACGAGACAGTTGTTCATGGGGATGAGGTCCGCCATCTGGAGCCAGCCGTGCTGCACCGGATGGAAGAATTCCGCCGGCGCGGACGCCCCGAGATCCCCGTAGACCAGATCGGCCTCCCCGGCGCCGGCGCGCAGTCCGCGCACCCCCTCCCCGCTCACCTCGCAGCCCGGCCAGAGGAACGCCGCCCAGGGATGCGCACCGTCTTCCAGGCCCATCGCGTAGAGGATCTGGGGGAGGTCCGTGGCCCGCGGCAGGCGGATCTCCCGGCGGTCTGGAAACCGGGGCCCCCAGGCCCGCAACGCGCCCTCCCATTCCGGACCATCCGCCAGGAAAGTCACGAAGGCGTCCGGGACCTCCTCGCGGAGGCTCGCCAGCGTCGCGGACAGGGCTTCGCCGGTCCGTTCCGGATCTCCCCCCATCCAGACGAGGAAGTCCACGTCCAGCCCCCCGCGGCCACCAAAGCTCCGGACGATGGGCTTGCGCCAGCGCTGGAAGAAGCTCATGAGAAAAGGGATGCTAGGAGGCGCTCTCCACAGGTGTCAACAGGCTGACAGTTATCGTCAGTTTCCGTCAGTTTCGCGGACATAATTTTACCCCTGTCCTCCCTCTTTGAGCCCTAAGTCTTTTGTTTTCAAGCATCGCAAACCTGGTATGGAAGATGCTATTCTTCCTGGGCAGTTGAAACAAAAAAAGGTTGGATCTCCGCGGGGTGGGTCTGGTTGGCGCCCACCACCCTGATCAGGGGGGATTCACAGGACGTGCAGCGGCCTGCCGGCTGTCGCAGGCGAGGCCCGAAGGAGCTTGATGACCTTCCCTCCTCGCCTGCAGACAGCTCGGGTCGCGACCGCCCTGTGCGCGGTCGTGGTGGCGTTCCTGCTTTCAGCGGGAGACGTCCATGGGCAGACCTCTACCCAGCGGAACCCCACGACCACTTTCTCCACTCCCGGAGCCAAGCAGGTCACGCTGACGGCGTGCAACGCCGTCGGCTGCACCTCGGTGACCAAGACCGTGGTCGTGCTCGACCCCGTGCCGAAGATCACCAGCGCCAGCATCCCCCTGGTAGTCGGGATGGGCCAGGCTGTCCCTCTGCAGGCCATCGCGACCGGCCGGCCGCCCCTGACCTATGAGTGGACCTTCCTGAGCGGGACCAGCGCGGCCGTGACCGGCAACCCGTCGATGTGGAACGCCCCCTCCTCGCCAGGAGTCTTCCTGGCGAGCCTGAAAGTGACCAACGCCGACGGCGTCGCCTCCACCTTGCCGGTCACCGTCAGCGTCGTGGCCTCCACCTTCGCGGACGTGCCCCCCACCTACTGGGTCTGGCGCTTCATCGAGAATCTCTACGCCCGCGGCGTCTCGACCGTGTGCGGCACCGATCCCCTCCGCTACTGCCCTGAAGACCCCATGACGCGCGGCGACATGGCGATCTTCCTGCTTCGGGCCAAGGAGGGCTCCGCCTATACGCCGCCCGCCTGCGTCACGCCGGCCTTCAGCGACGTACCCTGCTCCGACCCCCGGGCCCCCTGGGTCAACGAGTTGGTGCGGCGCGGAGTGACCGCCGGCTGCGGCGGCGGCGCCTACTGCCCGGACTCTCCGGTGACCCGGGATCAGATGGCCGTCTTCCTCCTGGTGACGAAGGAAGGGGCCGGGTACCACCCCGGCTTTACCTGCCTCTCGGCGCCGTTCACGGACGTACCCTGCTTCAGCCCCTTCGCCCCATGGGTCCGGGAGCTGGTGGCGCGCGGCATCACGGCCGGCTGCGGCGGCGGCGCCTACTGCCCCGCCACCATCGTGACCCGGGCGCAGATGTCGGTCTTCATCTCGACGACGTTCAACCTGCCGCCTCCCTGAGCGCGGCAGGGCTTCGGGATGGGTGCAGCTTTTGCAATACTCCCATCTCATGAAACGACAGGCCGAAGCTCTCGCAATCCTGGCCCTCCTTCTCGGCCTCGCGGCGGGAGCTCCCGCCGCCGCGGCTCCCGGCAGCTTCGTCAGCATCGTCCCGGTGACCGGCGGCCTTGCCGATCCCATCGGCGTCACCAACGCCGGGGACGGGACCGACCGGCTGTTCATTCTCGAGCGCTCGGGAAGGATCCGGATCTGGAACGGCGCCCAGCTTCTCGCGACACCGTTCCTGGATGTCCAGTCCTTGACTCAATGTCCCGCCGACTGCGGCGAGCGGGGCCTGCTCGGCTTGGCCTTCCATCCCGCGTATGAAAGCAACGGACTCTTCTACATCTTCTACACCCGCGGCGGCGACGGCGCCCTGGTCGTCGCCCGCTACCAGGTCTCGGCGAATCCCAACGTCGCGAACGCCGGCTCCGGAGACGTCCTCCTCACGATCCCCCACCCGCGCGGCAACCACAACGGCGGCCAGCTCGCCTTCGGCCCCAGCAACGGCTACCTCTATATCGCCACCGGCGACGGCGGCGACGGCGGCGATCCGGACGAGAACGGGCAGAACATCAACACCCTCCTCGGCAAGATCCTGCGAGTCGACATCAACGGCGACGATTTCCCGGCCGACGCCAACCGCGACTACGCCATTCCCGCCACCAATCCCTTCGCCGGCGCCACGGCCGGGGCCGACGAGGTCTGGGATTACGGTCTCCGCAATCCCTGGCGCTTCAGTTTCGACCGTTTGAACGGCGACCTCTACATCGGGGACGTCGGCCAGGGGACCTGGGAGGAGATCGACTTCCACGCCGCCACCAGCGCGGGCGGGCGGAACTACGGCTGGGACTGCCGCGAGGGCGCCCACAACTACAACGACCCGAACGGCGACGGCAACGCCAACTGCGGCTCCGTGACGTCCATCGATCCCATCCTGGAGTACGACCACTCGTTTGGGTGCTCGGTCACCGGCGGCTTCGTCTTCCGCAACCTCCCGGGTCACACCCTGACCGGCAACTACTTCTACGGGGACTTCTGCTCCGGACGTATCTGGCGCGGCGTGCGCGGGGGCGGCGGGACCTGGACGAGCTCTCAGCTCTTCGACACCAGCTCCGGCATCAGCAGCTTCGGCGAGAGCGAGAACGGCAGGCTCTACTTCACCGACCTCTTCGGGGACACGCTTCAGTGGCTCGCTCCCCACAGCTTCGCCGACGTCCCTCCCACCTACTTCGCCTGGTCCTTCGTCGAGTCGATCTACGGGGCGGGAATCACAGGCGGCTGCGGCGGTGACAATTACTGTCCGGAGTCCACGATCACCCGGGCGCAGATGGCTGTTTTCCTCCTGATCGCCAAATACGGCCCTGGCTACGTCCCTCCGCCGGCGACGGGAACCGTGTTCAACGACGTCCCGGCCAACAGCTTCGCCGCCGGCTTCATCGAGCAGCTCTTCCACGAGGGGATCACCACCGGGTGCGGCGGCGGCAACTACTGCCCGAATTCCGCGGTCACCCGGGACCAGATGGCCGTCTTCCTCCTGGCGACCCGGGAAGGCGCGGGTTACACCCCGCCCGCCTGCACTCCCCTGTTCGCCGACGTCCCCTGCTCCAGTCCCTTCGCTCCCTGGGTGGACGAGCTGGCGCGGCGGGGGATCACCGCCGGCTGCGGCGGCGGCAATTTCTGCCCGTCGGTCTCCGTGACCCGGGGCCAGATGGCCGTCTTCCTCGCCACCACCTTCGGGCTGCCGAGACCGTAGATCCAGAGAGAGCCCTCTCCCTCCTCTCCCGGTGAGGGAGGGAGGGAGGGGTCGGGGAGAGGAGGGCCGGGGAGGTGAGGGCCTACTGCCCCACTACATGCGTCGGCAGGCCGAAGTTGGTCGACAGGAACACCGACATCTGGCCGCGCAGCACCAGCGACTCCGGACAGTAGTTGCCGCCGCCGCAGCCCGCGGTGATCCCCCGCCGCGCGACCTCGTTGATCCACGGGCAGAAGGGGCTCGTCGTCGGGACGTCGAGGAAGCTCGAGGGCGGGCAGGGGGTAGGCGTGGCGCCCACCGCCACCATCAGGAAGACCGCCATCTGGGAGCGGGTGATGTTGCCGTCCGGGCAGAAGACGCCGGTGGCGCAGCCGCTCGTGATGCCCTGGCGGGCGACCTCGTTGATCCAGGGGGCGTAGGGATGGGAGCAAGGCACGTCGCTGAACAGCGGCGTGGTGCAGGCCGGCGGCGTGTAGCTCGCTCCGAACTTGGCCAGCAGAAGGAACTGGGCCATCTCCTTGCGGGTGACCGCGCCGTTCGGGCAGAACGACCCGATGGCGCACGCCGGCATGACCTCGGCCGCGTAGACCCCCTGGATGAACGGGAAGAACGGGCTGTTCGTGGCGTTGTCCGAGAAGGCGAGGACGGGGCCGATGTAGCCGCTGCGCTGCGAGGCGTAGTCATCGATCCGGAAGGAGCCGGTGGTCCCGTTGTCGAGGCCGGCGACGGCGCCCCAGCGGGCGTAGTTGATCGTCAGGGTGTCGTTGTCGAGGCCGGTCAGGTTGGCCGTCCGCTTCGTGCCGTCCACCCAGACGTCGAGCTTGCCGTTGTTGGTCCCGCCGGAGGTCGCTTTCGCCCAATCGATCTCGATGGCCCGCCAGCCGGTGGGCAGGGCGAAAGCCGGGCTCTCAAGCTCGGTGCCCGAGTCGAGACGGGCGGACGCCACGAGCTCCTTCTGGCCGCTCGTCTGCTGGACGATCAGCCGTATCGCCGCCACTCCGGAGGAGGCGCCGGGCGACGGGTCCGCGCCGGTGTAGGCCGCGAAGACCTCGAACTCCTGGCCGTTCTGCATCTGCAGGGTCCGCAGGTTGAGATAGAACCGGGCGCGGTAGGCGCCCTCGCTCGACGGCGAGTTCTCCTGCAGATACGCCGGCGTGGTGTCGCCCGCCGTCACGCTGACCTGCGCGCCACAGCTCTGGCTGAAGCGGGCCAGGTTCGGATTCGCCGCCGCGCACGCGCTGCCCGGCGAGATGGCGCCGTTGGGCACCTGGACGCTGTTCGCGCCCGCCGCGGCCGCGCTCGCGAGGACGAGCGCGGCTCCCAGGCAGAATCCGCGCCGGAGGCGAAGGGTGGGATTCGAAGTCATCGATCGCTCCTTATGACTTTTCATATTCTACTACGGAGTCTTCGCCAGGATTCCCTTGCAGCCGTTCAGTGCCATGCCGACATGCTCCCCGACTCGAAACCGTCGGTGAAGATCCCCGACGTTCCAGGGACCAGCGCCAGACAGCTCGGGTTGCTGGTCGCCCGCGACACCACATGGCTCGACATCCGCGACGGCACCCGCGCGGGCTGCACGCCGTAGGGGTGGTTCGTGCCGAATGTGAGGGACAGGTCGCTGTAGCTGCCGCGGAGCAGGTGGCAGTAGCTCATGATCGTGCCGCTGCCGGTTCCCGCCGGACCCGGCAGGGACTGGGTGGCGCAGGAGCAGCCGGTGCCGCCGCACTCGCCGCTGTAGCACTGGTCGACCGGGTTCGCGTTGCCGCCGAGGTTGGCGTAGCAGTGCGTGTGGGGCGAGTTGAAGTTGTGGCCGATCTCGTGCGACACGGCCATGATGTCCCACACCACCGTCGGATTGTTGATGTTGAAGCTCCCGCTCATGCTGCCGGTGAAACCGTAGCCGCCGCCGAAGTTGCCGGAGGAAGCCAGCCCGGGGCAGCTCACCCCGAGCTGGGCCTGGGAGACCGAAAAGCCGCCGGAGCAGAGCACGCCCAGCCAGGCCACGCCGCCGCCGTTGTTCTTGCCGCTCATGAAGTGGGCGATCGTCCGCGACACGCCGGTCCGGTTGGTGTTCCAGTAGTTCCCGAACTCCAGCAGGCCGCAGGCGGTGCCCGTCTGGGTCCAGGGATCGCCGCTCGTCGTCCACAGGCTCACCGACGACACCACCAGCGAGGTGCTGATCTCGGCGGCGTAGATCGTCGAGGAGTAGCCGATCAGGTTGCCGATGTAGGTGGTGGCTGTCGCCGAGTTGTTGAAGTTCTGGTAGAACTCGAAATCCGTCTCGATGGCGACGCGCGCCGTGTAGGCGGCGGCCTTCTCGATGAAGGCCGGCTCGGCGGCGGCCGCCCCCCCCACCAGGTCTTCGAAGCTCGGCGGCGCGGGGGGCAGCTTGTCGTTGCCGCACTGGAAGCCTTCGCCCGAGGAGGACTTCAGCATCACGGGATCGACCCGGCGCATCTCCAGCGGCCCGGTCCGCAGCGCCTTGGCCGGGGAGTCCTCGCCGCCGATCAGGTAGAAGGAGCCGGCGTCGTTGACCACGCCCTCGGTGGTGCCGTCCTGCTGGACCGTCAGGAAGACCCGCGATCCCGGCCGGCCGTCGACCACGCCGCGGAAGTAGGTGTGGGCGGGCGGGGGCAGGATGGTCTCGCCGCCCTCGCCGTGGACGATGATCCGGGCGTCCTCCGTGAACACCTGGAAGCGCTCCAGCACGAACGCCGCCGTCTCGCCGCTGTCGTCCGCCAGCACGTTGTCGAGCCGCACGCTGGCGCCGACCACCGTGGCGGCCGCCGCCCGTGCGAGATCACGGCTCTCAAAGCTGGGAACCGCGGCAGCCGCCGGACCGGCCACCAGAGACAAGACACAGACCATCCCCATCGCTCGCGTCAGATTCAAGACCATTCGAGTCCTCCACAACCGGGAAAGGGACGCAGCAGCCCTTCCCTCGTCCTTGACTGGCCGTCGCTGCACCTGCAGGTTGAAGACGCCGACGCGGGGATTCTGGGGGCGCCGAGGGGATATGTCAATACACGCATAACTGATCCCGACAATTTCTGTCACCCACTCCCGACCAATCTTGTCCGGCGCCATCTCGTCCTCCGCAGCGTAAACCACGTGGATTCAGGTACTTCAATCCTGCTTGGACTGTGAACAGCGACTACTTGAAAGGGAGAAAGGGCAAGGATCAGGCCAGGGGAGACGCCTTGGGTGATTGGGATATTCTTCATCCACTTACCGATGCGCCCGCCTCTCTCCATCGTCATCCCGACCCACGACACGCGGGAGCTGACCCTCCGCTGCCTGGAGGCGCTCTTCCGCTCCGCCGTGCCGGGGATGGAGGTGATCGTGGTGGACGACGCCAGCGGGGACGGCACGGCGGAGGCGATCCGGGAGGGCCATCCGGAGGTGATCGTCCTGCGCAACGAGACCCCGATCCGGTTCACCCGCTCGGCGAACCTGGGGATGGCGCGGGCGGCCGGCGACATCCTGCTCCTGCTCAACAGCGACACCGAGGTGGAGCCCGGCGGCCTGGAGGCACTGCTGGCGGTCTTCGGGAGGAAGCCGAAGCTGGGGATCGCGGGAGGGCTCCTCCACTATCCGGACGGCTCGCCGCAGTGGAGCGGCGGCCGGGAGCCGACCCTCTCCTGGTTCTTCGCCCTGAGCAGCGGCGCGCCCGCCCTGCTGGAACGCCTCCCCTTCTACCGCCGCGCCAAGCCTCTCGATAGTCGTCGCCCGGCGCGGGTGGACTGGGTGACCGGGGCCGCCCTGGCCGTGCGGCGGGAGGCCTGGGAGGCGGCGGGTCCCCTGGACGAGGGGTTCCGCTTCTACGCCCAGGACCTCGACCTCTGCACGCGCGTCCGCCGGTCCGGCTGGAAGGTGCAGATCCGGCCGGAGCTCCGGGTGCTCCACCATCACGGCGCCACCATAGGCCGCGCTCCCGGCGCCCGGCGCCGGCAGAACCTGGAGCTGCTGTGGAGTGACCTGCTGCGCTGGGCCCGCAAGCATCACGGCCCCGCCTGGGCCGCGCGGGCCGAGGCCGCCCTGCGCACCGGCGCCCGCCTGCGCCTCGCCTCGCGGGGGATCGCGCGGCCGTTCGTGACTGGCGGGCGGCGGGGGACCTGGCGGGAGGAAGACCGGGTGATGCGGGAAGCTTTGGAGCGGCTGGGATAGACTCTCCCCCCGATGCGTGAGCTCTACCGTTACCGCGACCTCATCTTCGCCCTGGTCTCCCGGGAGCTGAAGGTGCGCTACCGCCGCTCGGCGATCGGCTTCTTCTGGACCATGCTCCAGCCGCTCCTGATGATGCTGGTGCTGCAGGTGGTCTTCAGCTCGATCTTCACGATGCGGATGGTCTACGGCAACTACGCCGTCTACGCCCTGGCCGGCATCCTCTTCTGGAACTTCTTCAGCCAGAGCATCGTGGCGTCGATGAACAGCCTGCGGGGCAACGCCCAGCTCCTGCGCAAGCTGCCGATCCCGCGGGAGGTCTTCCCTCTCGCCACCGTGATCTCGGGCGTCATCAACCTCTGTCTCGCCCTGGTGCCGCTGTTAGCCATCCTCTGGGTGATGGACCACCCCTTCACCCCGGCGCTCCTGTTCCTGCCGGTGGCGATCCTGCTGGCGGCCGTCTTCACCCTCGGCGCGGGCCTCCTGCTTTCCCCGCTGGCGGTCTTCTTCAGCGACGTCGTGGAGCTGATCGGCGTCCTGCTCTCGATCCTCATGTACCTGACGCCGGTCTTCTATCCCATGTCGATCCTGGAGAACACGCCCTACATCTCGTGGGTCCGCTTCAACCCGGTGCGGTCGATCCTGGAGGTGTTCCGGGATCCCATCTACCAGGGGGAGATCCCGCCGTTGACTCACCTCACCGTCTGTCTGGGGATCGCGCTGGGGGTCTTCGCCATCGGCGCCTTCGTCTTCCGCCGGAGCAGCGACCGGATTCCCTTCTACGTCTGATGGAAGACCTCAGCATCCGCCTGGAGGGAGTCTCCCTCTGCTACCGCCTGGCCAAGCAGCGCATCCCTTCCCTCAAGGAGTACGCCATCCACTTCCTGCGGGGCGCCCTCTCCTACGAGCAGCTCTGGGCCTTGAAAGAGATCGACCTGACCGTGCGGCGGGGGGAGACGCTGGGGATCGTGGGCCGCAACGGCGCCGGCAAGAGCACCCTGCTCAAGGTGATCTCCCGGGTGCTCAAGCCTTCGAAAGGGAAGGCCACCGTCAACGGCCGCCTAGCCCCCATCCTGGAGCTGGGCACCGGCTTCGACTATGAGCTGACCGGCCTCGAGAACGTCTACCTGAACGCCCTGCTCCTGGGTCACAGCAAGCGGGAGATCCAGGAAAAGATCGAGGAGATCGTGGAGTTCAGCGGCCTGGGCGACTTCATCCGCTCTCCCCTGCGGAACTACTCCTCCGGCATGCAGGCCCGCCTCGGCTTCTCCATCGCCACCGCCTGGGTGCCGGACATCCTGATCCTCGACGAGGTGCTCGCCGTGGGCGACGCCACCTTCATCGGCAAGTGCGAGGAGCGCATCCAGCGGTTCCACGACGCCGGCGCCACGGTCCTGCTGGTCTCGCATACGCTCCCGGCCATCGCCAAGAACTGCACGCGCTGCATCTGGCTGGACGACGGCCGCATCCGCGCGGACGGGGAGACGGAGGAAGTCCTCGACCTCTACCTGAACAAGCACGGCACCGATCCCTCCGAGCACGAGGGCGGCCGCCTCAAGACCGGGAACGCCTGACTCGCGGGATCCGCCGACCTACCGGTGCCGGACAGCGGTCATCAGGATCTCCACCTTGGCTCCTCTCGGTAATCCCGCCACAGCCACCACGGCGCGGGCGGGCTGGGGATCCGGGAAGAATCCGGCGTAGGTCTGGTTGAACGCCTCGTAGTCACCGATGTCGGCGAGGTAGACCTGGACCATGGTCACGTCCGCCAGAGAGAACCCCGCCGCTTCCAGGACCGCCCGGCAGTTGTCGAGAGCCCGCCGCGCCTCAGCCTGGAGACCGCCCGGGACGAGCTGCCGAGTCGCCGGATCGAGGCCAATCTGACCGGCGAGGTAGAGCGTGTCCCCCGTCAGGATCGCCTGCGAGTAGGTGGCCAGGGCAACCGGCGCCTTGTCCGTCGAGATGGCCCGTCGCTCGGAGGGCGGGTTGGAAGGCGCGGGCGTTTCCCGGACGCTGACGCAGGCGGTCAGGGAGACAACGAGGATCAGCACTGAGGTCTTCATCCCGGCAACCCCCTCTCCGCGATCCCCTCCATCACCTCCGCGAAGCGATCGATCTCCTGCACCGTCGTGTAGACGCTCGGGGTCACGCGCAGGCCCTGGAACTCGGGGTGGACGATCGGGGTGACCAGGATGCGGTAGCGCGACCAGAGGTGCTCGGCGATCTTCACGGGATCGAAGCCGACGATCTCGACCGTGGCGAGGCCGCAGGACTTGCCCGGCTTCAAGCTGGTGTGGAGACGGACGCGGTCGTTTCGCAGCAGGCGCATCGCCCAGCGGTCCCTCAGATAGCGGAGGCGCTCCTCCTTCCGCTTCGGGCCGATCCCCTCGTGGAAGGCCAGGGCCTCGGCGATGGCCAGATTCTGGGCCGACGGGTGCGTTCCGATCTCCTCGTACTTGCGGATGTCCCCATCCAGGGACGTGGGCGCGGCCATCAGGGGCCAGAGGCCGCGGATCTTGTCCCGCTTCACGAAGAGCATGCCCGTGCCGTGCGGCGCGAAGAGCCACTTGTGCAGGCTGGTGGCGTAGTAGTCGCAGCCGAGGTCGGCGTGGGTGAAGTCGAAGTGGGCGAAGGAATGGGCGCCGTCCACGATCACCGGGATGCCCCGCTCCCTCCCCAGCTCCACCACCTTCTTCACCGGCAGGATCTGCCCGGTGAGGTTGATCACGTGCGAGACCAGGATCAGCTTCGTCTTGGGGGTGATGTTCTTCCGGAAGCGCTCGACCACCTCGTCGTCGTCCTCGGCCGGGACCGGGATCGAGAACTGCTTGAGGACGATCCCTTCGCGCCGGGCGCGCTGCTCGAAGGTGGCGATCATGCGCGGGTAGTCCTGGTTGGTGGTCAGGACCTCGTCGCCGCGCTGGAGGTCGAAGCCGAACTGGCAGGTCTGGAGGCCCTCGGAAGCGTTGCGGACGAGGGCGATCTCCTCGGGGTCGCAGCCGAAGGCGCGGGCGAGGCGCGGGCGGACCCCTTCCCGCTGCGGCTCCAGGACCTGCCAGAGAGCCACCGGCGGCGGGGTCGAGTTGGAGAAGTCCAGATACCGCTTCTGGGCCTGCTGCACCACCGCCGGCGAGGGGCTGACGCCGCCGTTGTTGAGGTTGACGACGGTGCGGTCGAGGGTGAAGGCCTGCTGGATGTCGAACCAGAAGGATTCGTCCGTGGCGGCCTCCGCCGCCGTTCCGGAGTAGGCCGCGGCCCTGGCCAGCGCCTCGCGGACGCCCAGGGGATGGAGCGTGGCCGCGGCGAGGCCGAGGACGGCGGGCCGCCCCACAGCTCCCAGGAATTCGCGTCGGTTCATGGCATGCCCTCCTTGCTTTGGGACAGTCTACAGCCGGAGCCGCAACGCCAGGATCTGCGTCTGTTGAAGGCGGGCGAAGTTGTTGTCGCTCACCAGCACCAGGGTGCGGGAGCCGTCGGGCAGATCCGGACCGAAGGCCATGGCTTCGATGTTGTCCGGCACGAAGCCGATCTTTCCGAAATCGAACAGCAGGGTCTTGCGTACGGGAGTCCAGGTCGTCCCCGCCAGCGTGTTGAGGCCGGAGACGTCCGTGGCGCCGTCCAGGGAGACGCGGAAGATCTGGATCTCCAATCCCCGTAGCTCGACGTACTCCCGCTCCAGGGCCAGCAGGTCGCCTCCCGGCAGCGGCAGGAGGTCCACCAGCCCCCGGGTCGCGAAGCCGGCGGCGGGCCTCTCGATGGGATCGATCTCGTAGACGTACTGAGCGGCGGGGACGAAGCCCTCCCCGCTCCGCTCGTAGCGCAGGAGGCGGACCGGGCCGGGGCGGGTCTTGTCGTCGGGGAAGTCCTGCTGGAGCGGGCGCTCGTTGGCGGTCCACAGGACCTCGCCGCCGGGCTCCAGGGTGAGCGGCTCGAAGCCCTCGTTGTTGCGGATGCCCGACCTGTATTCCTTCTTGAAGATCCCAGGGACCGGCAGCTCGGCCAGGATCCGCCCTTCGGGGGAGACCTCGCGGATGGACGGCTCGGTCTCGGAGGAGACCAGCAGGCGTCCGGAGGGTTCCAGGGCGATGCCTTCGCCGTCGAAGTTGCCGCCGTCCAGACTCTCCAGGCGGATCGCGCCCAGGGGAACGTCCCGCAACGCCTTCCCCGGCAGCGGCGTCACCCCGTCCTCCCCCACCTCGAAGGCGAGGCGGAAGACGCGCGCGGGGGTCTTCTCGTCGTTGTCCACCACGGCGAGCCAGGTGCCGTCCGGCTCCCGCGCGATCCCGGAGAGGCCGCCGACGCGCAGACCGTCGACCTCCAGGCCGAAGGGGAGGACCAGGGGGGCGGACCCGAGGAGCGAAATGACCGCCGGCATCGGCGGCGGAGGCGCGGCGGCGGTCCGGGGCGCGGGGGCGGTGCCGGCGCAACCGGCGAGGAGGAGGGACGCGACCGGGAGAAGCCGGGCGATCCTCATGAGGCGGGGACGAACGTGACCTCGAACATCTTGGGCCAGAGCTTGCCGGTGATGAGGAAGTTCTTCTTCGCCGGGTCCCAGGCGATGCCGTTGAGGACCTCGGCCTCCCGCTGCTCGTCCGGGGAGAGGAGCCCCGAGGCGTCGATCACCGCGGTGACCCGGCCGTCCTTGGGGTCGATGCGGAGGATGTCGGAGGTCTGCCAGACGTTGGCATAGACGACGCCGTCGACGCATTCCAGCTCGTTGAGCCGGTCGATGGGCTGGCCGGCGAGGGTGACGTTCACCGAGCCCAGGACAGCGAAGGTCTTGGGGTCGCGAAAGGTGAGGCGGTTGGAGCCGTCGCTCATCACCAGCCGCTGGCCGTCCCAGCAGAGCCCCCAGCCCTCGCCGTCGTAGCGATGCTCGGCCACGGGCTGGAAGTCGGCGACGTTGTAGACCAGAGCCTTCTGTTCCTGCCAGGTGAGCTGGATCAGCTTGCCGTCCACCAGGGCCAGCCCCTCGGCGAAGTACTCCTGGGGGACGGCGCGGCTGCGCTTCACCTCGCCGGTCGCCGGGTCCACCTGCCGGACGCTGGAATTGCCATAGAGGCCGGTGCTCTCGTAGAGGGCGCCGTCCTGGACGAGCAGACCCTGGGTATACGCGGTCCGGTCGTGGGGGCGGACCGAGAGCACCTTCACCCGCAGCCGCTCGGGAGCGGCGGGCGTCTTCGCGGCGGCGGCCTGGGCCTGCGGAGACGGCGTCGCGGGCCGCTGCGGGATGGCCGGGCGACGGCCCGTGGAAGTGGAACGAACAGGGCGGCGAGCATGAGGACGACGGCGCTCATGAGGAGGATTATGGGCCAGGGCTTCGCGCTTCGGCCCAGAATCGGTTAATCTGCTACTGGAGGCTTTGACTGGCAACGGCATTGCCTGTTCTCAGTCACCCCAGGCACACCCGTCCAGATCATCCTCCCCCATCCCGATCGGCTGGCCCGGCGGCGGCGCGAGGGGCGTGGGCGTCTTGCGGATCTCCTCCTGGGCGCGGCGGTCGAGATAGCGCCGGATCTCCTGGGCCAGGAAGGTGCGGTGCGCGCCTTCGGGCGACTCGGAGCCGCCCTGGCCCAGTTTCGCGGTCAGGGAGCGCAGCTCGCCGTCCACCCGTGAGCGCACGCCCGGGGCGGCGGCGGGATCGTTGGAGAGCTCGATCATCCGCCGTACCACCACCCACTGCACCGCGCGCTGGATCTCGGCCAGACGCTCCGAGCCGGGCTCCTTGCCGAACGCCTTGGCCTCCAGGGCCGCGAGCACGTCCTCCAGGCCCAGCAGCGATGGATCGCGGCGGTGGTGGTCCACCAGCCGCGCCGCCCGCTGCGGGTTCAGCATCAACCGCACCGACATGTCGGCGGCGGTCGAGGCGGCGGCGAGGGGGTCGAAGGTCGGACCGGTCAGCCCCTCGAACATCTCGGGATTGGAGCGGTAGTCCGCGGGCCGGGGCAGCAGCAGGTTGATGACCGGATCGGGGAGATCCAGGGCTTCGGGCGACAGCAGCTCCAGCATGGCTGCCAGCGCCTTCCGCTGCGTCTCGCCGTCCACCGGTTTGGCGGGCGGCTGGTTGTCGCCGCGCAGGGCGTAGGTGTACTGGACGCCGCCGATCAGCTTGGAGGTGGCCTCGAGCTGGTAGCGGTGGTGCAGGTAGAGCGGCACCAGCACCTCCTTCAGCAGGGCCAGGGGCTGGCCCGGGACGACGTTGCGCTCGCCGAAGCCGGCGAGACCGATCCGGCGCACGGCCAGGGCCTGCCGCAGCCCTTCGACGGCGCTCTCGCCGTTGTCCCACAGATGCGCCAGGGGACTGGCCGAGCCCTCGGGCCGGGCGTCCTGGTCGGTCAGGAAGATCAGGCCGCGCGCGAGATTCTCCTGGATGATGCTGCTCAGGGCCGCGCGCTCGTCCGTCCCCGGCGGGACCTCGGTGTAGGCGTAGCGGATGGCCTGGACGTCCCACTCCCCCATCCCCGTGGCGTAGGCCTTCGAGAAGTCGAGCTTGCCGTCCGCGATCCCCACCAGGGGCGCCGGGTAGTCCATCACCGAGGCGCGGCCGTAGGTCGAGGCGGCGAAGTTGTGGGAGAGCCCCAGGGCGTGCCCGACCTCGTGGGCCGCGAGCTGGCGGATGCGGGCGAGCGCGAGCTGCACCGGGTCGTCGGGCGCGCCGGTGCCGGTCTTCTCCGTGCCCGCGAGGCCTTCGAAGAGCAGGCGGTCCTGCCGCACGCGGAGCGAGCCCAGGGTGACGTGCCCCTTGAGGATCTCGCCCGTGCGCGGATCGATGACGCCGCCGCCGTAGGACCAGCCGCGGGTCGAGCGGTGCACCCACTGGATGACGTTGTAGCGGGCGTCGAGGGGATGGGCGTCCGGCGGCAGGACCTTCACCTGGAAGGCGTCGATGAAGCCGGCCTTCTCGAAGGCCTGGTTCCACCAGCTCGCCCCTTCGATCAGGGCGCCGCGCACCGGCTCGGGAGCGCCGTGGTCCACGTAGAAGACGATCGGCTTCTTGGCCCGCGAGCGGGGGGCCTTGGGATCGGCCTTCTCCAGCCGGTGGCGCGAGAGCCAGCGCACGTCCACCGGCGCGGTGAGGGGCGCGGCGTAGTCCCTGAACTCGATCCCGAACGAGCCCGAGCGGGGATCGAATTCGCGCGGCTTGTAGCCGGCGTCGGGCAGGCGCAGGAACGAGTGGTGCTGGACCAGCGTCATGGCGTTGGCCGCGGGAGCGGTCTCCCGCACCAGCTCCCCCGGCTCCGTGGACTGGTAGGTCAGCAGCGCCTCGAGCTCCAGGTTCTCCGGGAAGGCCAGGCAGTTGTCGAGGTCGATCACGCTCCGGCTGTCGTCCAGGGACCAGCTCCCCTGTCCGGTCCTCTTCAGCCGCGGGACGATGTCATGGGCGTCGCGGGTCAGGAAGGGGGTGAAGTCGACCAGGGCGCGGCCGTTGGCGTCCAGGGCCGCGATCTCGCCGGCCCAGAGGATCGAGGTGGCGAAGGACTCCCGCACGGCCTCCCGCTCGGCCGGGTTCTCGGTCAGGGCGCGGAACCGCAGGTTCGGCTGCTCGATGAGCACGCGCCCGCCCACCCGGCGCAGGGTGACGATGCGGGTGTCGCCGAGCTGGCCGCGGTCGAGCCCCACGGGATTGGAGCCGAGGCCGGTGAGCAGGCCTTCCTGGTAGATGTAGCTGGCGACCTCGCCGTTCTTCGCCGTGGCCGGCGGCACTTCCAGGAAGATCTTCCCCTTGTTGCGGTCCACCCAGAAGTTGAGCAGGCCCGCCTTCTTCTCCATCCCGGACGTGGCCTTGGCGATGGTGGGGGGCGGACCGGACTCTCCCCGCTCTCCTCCACCGGGAGGCGACGGCCTGGCGTTCTGGGGCGCGGCGGCGAGGGGGCTGATGGAAACGGCGAGCAGGAGGACGGCGGACAGGGACTTGAACAATTTTGAGGTCATCGAAGTCCTTCAAAGGAAAAGCTCGCTTCGGAGCCGGGGAAGTCTATCACCGCGGCCCGAGGAGCCGGACCGGGACGGCGCGCGCCCCGATCCGGCGTTCTCAGCGATCTACTGCTTCCTGTTCCCGCCCTGGCCGTTCATTCTCCTCACGATTTCGTGCTTCTCTCTCTCCGGGACCACCCTGAAGGAGTCCCCGCCCTTGCTGAGGCAGAAGAGGTGGTGCTGGCCGAGAACATTGAAGGAATGCGCCGGCGCACCCGTATATCTGCAGGCAGATGAATGCCGTCGCTGACATCGCCCGGCACGAAGAACGAGAACGGCACCTCGACCGACTCGCCGGACTGAATGTTGACTGCCCTCGGAAGCCCGGTCTGGAAGGAGACGGACGGGCCGAAGAAGGTCCCCGAGCTCAACAGAGTCCAGACCTCGCCGCCCAGGCGGTCCTCCATACCGTTGACGATCCGCGCGCTGAACTGGCATGTGCCACCCCGTGAGGGGATCGAATCGCATACCTTCGCCGGGTAGATCCGGACCGGGAAGGACTTGAGCCCGACATCCCCGATATCCCGGTCCTCGTTATTGGCTACGGTGAAGAAAGCGCTGAAGCCCGTCTGATACTGGTCCGCGAAGGCCTGGACCTGGTAGGTCCCAGGCGGCAGGCTGGCGTCCCCTTCGAACCGGAACCGGCCTTCGGAGTCCGGGGAAGCGAAGCGAACCGGGACAGCCGGTCTTGAGCCTGAGCTCTACTTCGACGAGAACGTCCCCGGGCGATTCTCGCCGGGGTACGACTGCGGGGCGTCGACGTGCTCACCGTCCAAGAGGACGGCCGCAGGAGGACGCCCGATCCCGAAGTCCTCGACCGGGCCACGGAATTGGGACGCGTGCTGTTCTCCCAGGATGACGACCTCCTGGCCGAAGCCACACGCCGCCAGGTCGCTGGGCTTCCCTTCTCCGGCGTCATCTACGCCCACCAGCTCCACGTCACGTCGGGGATTGCGTCCGGGATCTGGAGCTGTCGCCAAGGTGGCGGACCCGGAAGACCTCACCGGGCGCGTCCAGTTCCTGCCTCTCTGAACTTCCCGGAAATAAATTGACCGGCTTTGTCCCTTTTTAGGGGGTAGAAGGAACCATCTCTAGTAGAGAGAGGTTAGAAAACGGGACATGGCTCCGAACGAGGAAGGGGACCCGTCAAGACGTGCCTGTAGGACGCCTGTAGGGGATCGGGAGGGGCCAGATCTCGGGAGTAAAGCTCGACCGCCACCGGTCCTCCGGACGGCGGGCTCCGATGTAGATGTAAATGATGTAACCCCTTGGCAGCTCTGTTCTTTGCATCGCTGAATGCCACTCAACGTTTTTGGGAGGGCACCGCACGAAACGCAGCACGATCTCCCCACAAGGAGGGGACACCATGAGGAAGATCGCTATCGTCGGTGCTGGACAAGCAGGTATGGTGTTGGCATTTGGATTATTGAAGGAGGGGTACGAGGTCACGGTCTTCGAGGGGCGACCGGCGGAAGAGATCGAGAAGGGGCAGATGTTCTCGACCGCCATGGTCTTTGACCGTCAGTTGGACGTGGAACGCCGGTACGGGCTCCACGAATGGGAAGCCGAGGCGCCGCTGTGCGACGGCATGCATGCCACGCTCAGGCTGCCCGATGGCAGGATCATCCTGCAGACGCAGGGTGGGTTTGACGAGACGTGTCAGGGTGTGGACGCGCGCGTCAAGACCTCGGTCTGGATGCGCCGGTTCGCGGAGCGGGGGGGGAAGCTCGTCAACCAGGCACTGAACCGCTCGGGGCTCGAGCAGGTCTCGGAGCAGTACGACCTGGTGGTGGTCTCCACCGGCCGGGGCGCGCTCTCGGAGGTCTTCGAGCGCGATCCGGAGCGGTCGTTGTTCGACGCGCCGGCCCGCAAGCTGGGGGCGGTGATCCTGAAGAACGTCAAGGAGTGGGCGGAGATCCCGTACACGCCTTGCAAGTTCCAGTTCTTCGTCCAGATCGGCGAGTTCTTCGCCATCCCGTTCTACTCGCACAGCGGACCCTGCCGGGCGGTGGTCTTCGAGGCCCCCGAGGGAAGCCCCATGGATGTCTGGGGCGGGGTGGAGAGCGCGGACAAGGCGCTGGCGACCGCGTTGCGGCTCATCCGGCAGTTCGCGCCCGAGGATTACCCGAACTACCAGCGGGCCGAGCTGGTGGACGACCGCTCGTGGCTGAAGGGGGCCATCACCCCGACGGTCCGCAAGCCGGTGGCCCGCTTGCGCAACGGCAGAGCCGTCATGGCCCTCGGCGACGCCGTCACGGTGAACGATCCGATCAGCGGGTCGGGAGCCAACGACGCCGTGCGGATGGCGGACCGCTACATCCGGTCGATCCTCGACCGGGACGGCCGCGCGTTCGACGCCGACTGGATGCAGGAGACGTTCGACCATCACTACCACGACCACGGCCGGCACACCATGGAATTCACCAAGATCATGACCGGGCACATGACCGACCCGCTGTGGAAGGTCTTCCAGGCCGCGGCCATATCGCCGGGAGTGGCCCACACGTTCGTCAACGTCTACACGGACATCCAGAAGACGTTGACCTGGCTGACCGACATGAAAACCGCGGACGCCATCTGCGACGCTCACGCGCACGAATTGCAGGGCGCCCAGTTCCTGACCGTGGCCGAAGCCATGGCCCGGTTCATGCCGCAACAGCCCGCCGTCAGCATCCAGGCCGCATGAGGTAACGCGGCATGGAGGGACATCTTTGAGGCAGCCCGGTCCGCACGACCGGGCTGCCCCCTCCTATCTTTCAGCATTCTCTCAGGGAGACCCCAGCTTGATCGCCGAGAGGCGGATCGGCTATAAGCAAAACTCATGCAGACTCTGGCCATCCCGCAGCATCCCGTTGAAACCACGGATCAGACCTTCGAGTCGCTGGGACTCAGCCCACCGATCCTGCGCTGCGTCCGGCTGGTAGGCTTCGAACACCCCACGCCGATCCAGGCGGCCGTGATCCCGGCGGCGATGAGCGGCCGGGACCTGATCGGGCTCGCCGAGACGGGCTCGGGCAAGACGGCGGCGTTCACGATCCCCATCGCCGACCGGCTGGCCCGCGAGCCCAAGACCCGCGGCCTGATCCTCTCTCCCACCCGGGAGATCGCCTTGCAGACGCAGGCGTTTCTCGACCGCTTCGGCGGCGAGTACGGCCTGCGGACCGTCTGTTTGATCGGCGGCGTCAAGATGGGGCCGCAGCTCCAGGGGCTCCGGCGGCGGCCCCACATCATCGTCGCCACCCCCGGCCGCCTGCTGGACCACCTGGAGCAGGGCACCGCCCGGCTGGACCAGACCCACGTGCTGGTGCTGGACGAGGCGGACCACATGCTGGACATGGGGTTCATGCCGCAGGTCAACCGCATCCTCCAGCAGCTCCCGCGCGAGCGGCAGACGCTGATGTTCTCGGCCACCATGCCGCCGCCGATCGAGCGGCTGACCCAGCAGTTCATGGTCGAGCCGACCCGGGTGGACATCACGCCCGAGGGCAAGGCGGCGGCGGGGATCAGCCATCGCCTCTACATGGTGGAGCCGGAGAACAAGAAGGCCTGCCTGCTGGCCCTGCTCCACCAGGAGTTGGGAAGCACGCTGGTGTTCATCCGCCGCAAGACCGACGCCGAGTGGCTGTGCGGCGTGCTGGAGCGGGAGGGGCACCCGGTGGAGCGCATCCACTCGGACCTCTCGCAGGGGCAGCGGGTCCAGGCCCTCCAGGGCTTCCGCCAGGGCGAGCACCGCATCCTGGTGGCGACCGACATCGCCGCCCGCGGCCTGGACATCCCGCGCGTCGGCCACATCGTCAACTTCGACGTGCCGGAGACCGTGGAGGACTACATCCACCGCGCCGGCCGCACGGCCCGCGGCAGCGCCACGGGGATCGTCTCCACCATCGGCACCTGGGTGGACAAGATGATCGTCAAGGAGATCGAGTCCACCCTGGGCCAGGAGCTCCCCCGCTGCACCGTCCCCGGCGTCCTGCCCTACGTCGAGATGAAGCCCCGGGTCAGCCTGGGCGGCCGCCGCTCCACCCTGAAGGTGAAGCGGCGGTAGGGGCGCAATTCATCGCGCCCTTTTCCTCTTCCTCAGCCGTTCGCCTTCAGCTCCCCCACCACCATGCGGATCTGCTGATCCGGCTCTTCCATCAGGGGGATGCTGCCGGCGCCCCGGTGGCCGCCCCCGCCGTAGCGGGCGGCCAGCTCGCCGACGTTGGTCTTGCAGGTGCGCCGGAAGATGCTGTGGCCGAGCAGCAGCATGGGGAAGGTGCGGTTGGGTCCCCAGTGGATGCGCACCGAGACGTTGACCTCCGGATACAGGGCGTAGATCAGGAAGCGGTTGCCGATCGGGGTGTGGTCGAGATCCCGGAAGTCGGTGATCACGACGTTGCCGTCGATCCGGCTGTAGGCGCGCAGGGCCTGCAGAAGCTCTCGTTCTCGCTGTCCAGGATCTCGCAGCGCTTCTTGACGGCGGGGTCCTGGAGGACTTCCTCGATGGGGGTGGCGGCCTTGAGCAGGTCCACCAGGTGGAGGAAGTAGCGCTCGAAGGTGCCCATGCCGGTGCGGCCGTCGATGGTGAAGCCCAGCTTGATGTAGCCCTGGGGGTCGAGGACGTCGCCGGGGGTCAGGTTCGCGGAGTCGAGCCGGTCGGTCTCCCGCACCAGCTCGGCGAACTGGGGCATGGCCTCCTCCGCGCCGTAGTACTCGTAGACCAGCCGGGCCGCCGAGGGGGCCTCGGCGAAGGTGCCGCGGAAGGCCTCGGGGGGCACGTTGGCGGTCGCGGTGTGGAGATGGTGGTCGAACCACATCGCGCACCCGGGATGGTACGGCAGGTTGGCGATGATGTCGCCCGGGCGGATGTCGGCCCGGCCGTCGCTGATGTCCTGGGGATGGATGAGCGAGATGCTGTCGATGTCCTCGTTGAGGGACAACAGCACCGCGCACGTCAGACCGTCGAGGTCTCCGCGGGTTACTAGTCTCATAAGTTGGCTTGAGTATAGCTAAAAACCGACAGGGTTGCCGGAAAGCGGGCGTCAGCTTACGGACACCGGCAGCGTCACCGTCACCTCCAGCCCTCCCGCCGCGCGATTTCTCGCGGTGATGCTGCCACCGTGCTCCTCGGCGATGCGGCGGGCGATGGCCAACCCCAGGCCGGTGCCGGTGTCGTGGGTCGAGAAGTAGGGGTCGAAGATGCGCGGCAGGAGGTCCGGCGCCACGCCGGGGCCGGAGTCCACGACGGCGATCCTCGCCAGGCCGTCCGTCTGCGCCACCTTCACCGCCACCTTGCCGCCGGAGACGCTGGTGGCGCGCAGGGCGTTCTCGATCAGGTTGCGCACGGCGCGGGAGAGGAGCTTGGCGTCGAAGCGGGTGAGGAGGGTTTCGGGGTCCGCTTCGAAATCGACGCTGACCCCCTCGGGCGGCGCGGCGCGGTAGCCCTCCACCAGGTCGGCCATGCTCGCCACCAGGTCGGCGGGCTTGGGATCGATCCGCGGGATGGAGCTGTAGGCCGAGAACTCGGAGGCGATGGAGCGCAGCTCGTCCACCTGGGTGAGGATGTTGGAGGTGCAGCGGTCGAAGACGCGGCCGAAGTGCTCGGGATCGTTCTGCCAGACCTCCCGCATGTGCTCGGCCGAGAGGCGGATGGGGGTCAGCGGGTTCTTGATCTCGTGGGCGATCATGCGGGCCATCTCCGCCCAGGCCAGGAGACGCTGGCCGCGCAGCACCTCGGTGGCGTCCTCGACGACCAGCAGCGCCGAGGGCTCGCCCGAGCCCGGCACGGGCACCCAGACCAGCGCCCACTCGCGCTCGCCGCCACCGTCCGCCTCGCCTTCCGTCCCCGCCAGGCGGACGGTGGAGCGGGCCATCTCGCCATCCATTTCGCCGTAGATGGATCGCAGGAAGTCGGCCACGGGCTGCAGCCGCTCGGAGCGGGCCACGGCCTCCTCCAGGCTCTCCCCCACCTCGGTCCCCAGCAGCTCGGCGGCGACGCGGTTGTGCATCAGCACCCGGCGGTCGCTGTCGAGGGAGACGACGCCGGAGGTGATGTTCTCCACCATCCGCTCGACCACCTGCTTCTCGCGGACCAGCCGCTCGCGGGCGTCGGCGATCTTGCGCGCCATCTCGTCCACGGCTTCTACCAGAGAGGCCAGCTCCAGCTCGGTGGGAGCGAGGTCCAGGGACGGCGCGCCGGCGGCGATCCGCCGCGTGCCTTCCACGAGTTGCGTCAGCGGCCGGGTGAAGTTGCGGGCGAGGCGCCGCCCCACGGCTACGAGAAGAGCGAAGAGCGTGGCCGTCACCAGCAGGCCCTGGCGCCGGAGCTGCTCCAACTGGCGGGCCGTCTCCTCCTGCTGGGCGAGGAGAGGCACGGAAAGGAACAGACCGCGCTCGCCTCCGGGCGATTCCCCGGGCACATGGAGCGGCGCGTACATCTCCAGGTAGGTCGTATCGCCCACGCGGTTGACGCGCGAAGACAGGCCGTAGCCGAGCAGGGCGAGCGGACGGTAGATTTCGCCGGGGATGCGCTTGGGCAGCAGACCCGCCGTGAACAGCTCATGGCGGCTGGAGGCGTAGATGGCGCTCCGCCAGTAGAGGTTCACCTCGTGGCGGACGATGCCGGAGAGCCAGATCAACATCTGGTCGTCGAAGGCGAAGCCCAGCGTCATGTCGCGCAGGCGCTCGCCCAGGAGCTGCTGCGCCGAACCGAGCGCCGCCTCTCCCGCCGCTCGCTGGTCCTGGCGCAGGCGCTCCTCCATCGAGCGCACGAGCACGAAGTAGAGCAGCAGCAGCGGCACCAGGAGCAGCACGGTGTAGATGATCATCAGGCGCTTCGAATAGGAGCGCACGGTACGGCGCAGGAGGTCGCGGAAGGCTGCTCCCGGCAGGGCCAGGAGCAGCAGCGGGGGCGCGGCCAGCGCGAGCAGCGCCACTACCCCGAGGCTCCAGTTGCCGGTGCGCTCCAGCCCCTCGATGGGCCGCAGGAACGGCAGGTAGACCGCCTCCCACCCCTGGGGCGAGGAGCGGGCCCAGGCCCAGGCGCGGCCGGCGGGCGTCTCCACCAGATCGTGGGCGAGGCGGCCCCGCGTCTGGCGGAGGTCCGGGTCCAGAGGCGGCTCCTCCTCCCAGGGCGAGAGGGACGCCCGCCCATCCGGCGTGTAGAGGGCGTAGGTGACTGGCGCGGCGATCTCCGCCGGGCCGGCTACGGGGCCGCCCTTGAGCAGGCCGACGTCCACCTCGCTCAGCCGCCGCCAGTCGTGGACCTCGAAGCCGGGGCGCGGCAGGAGCCAGTAACGCACCCTCCCCCACCTTCCGCCGCCGAAGCGCAGGGGCACGACGCCTGAAATCAGGAGCTTCTCCCAGAGGGGCAGGCGGAGATCCTCCCAGCGCTCGGGCCTGAAGTCGACCAGTCCCTCGTCGGCGGTCAGGGGCATGCCGAAGGAGAAGGACGACTGCGAGTCCTCCGTCTGGACGACCAGCGCCGAGAGGGACTGGTGGCGGGCGAGAGGCGAGTCCTTCCACAGGGCGTAGGCGAGGTCCTGCCGCTCGAGCCCCTCCGGAAACCGGGGCGCCACGTCCTGGAGGTCGAGCGCCTCGAAGTGACGGCGGACCTGCCAGGAAACCTCCGCCACCTCCTGCTGTGAGGGTGGAGAGAGCCGGGCCAGCAATTCGCTGCCGGCGTACTCCCGCAAGCGCAGGCGGTAGGCCGTCTCCCACGTCCCCGCGGCGGCGAAGGCCGACATGAGGATCAGGGCGATCGGGGCCAGCCCCTCCGCCATCCGACGGGGATCGACGTACGAGGCGGTCAGGGCTCCGCCGGCGAGCAGCAGGGGGACGCCCAGGAGCGGCCGGTCGCACAGCGCCGCGCCGCCGAGCAGCAGCGCCACGGCGACCCAGGCCACGCGGTCGCGGGGGAGCCCGCCGCCACGGCGTCCAGCGAAGGCCAGGAGTCCGAAGGCCGCGCCGGTCCAGGCGATCCGCAGCGCGAACTCCTCAGGACGGACCAGGATGCGGCCGGCGAGATCGAGCGGTTCCCAGAGACGTTGAAGACCCCAGGCGCCCAGGAAGAGCAGGAGCATGGCGGCGGCGCCCCGGAGCCAGGGAGGGATCCTCCCCTCTTCCCGTTTGCGCGCCCGCACGCCGAGCGCCGCCAGGATCAGGCCGGCGAGCAAGGCTCCCAGCGCGCGCCAAGGCAGCGCGAACGCCGCGCCGAGGGCGATCAGGCCACCCAGGGCGAGGGGATCCACGAAGCGCCAAGGCTCCTCGACGGGGGCGCCGCCCGGCAGGACCCGCCGCAGTCCCCGCAGGACTGCCACCGCGAGCAAGGCGAAGCCCAGAGCCGCCCAGGCCACGCGGTCCATGGGCCAGCCGCTGGCCGGGGTGTCGCCGCCGTGCCCGGGCTCGACGACCAGGGCCGGGGCGTTCCGGAGCGTCACGATATCGGCTCCGGGGACCGCCTGCTGCGGCCGGTCCACCACGTTCCAGCGGGCCCGGCCGGCCCCGGGGAACGGCAGGCGGTCGGTGGGGAAGCTCACGCCGGCCACCACCCGCCAGGGGCGCTGGGTCTGGTCCAGGGGATGAACGGCGAACAGCGTGACGGCGCTGAAGCTGGCGTGGTAGCCGCGCCCGGAGCGCGGCACGTCCTGCCCGAGCTCGTGCAGCAGGCCCTCGCCCGCCCAGGCGACCGGCACGCTGTCGGGGTCGAGCAGCAGGAGCGAGCGCCGGCCTTCGCCCTCGCGCAACTCGACCGCCTCCAGGCGGCTGAAGGCCCGCAGGCGCGCCCGCTGCGTCTCGGCCGACCCGCCGACGGCCTCGGCCCCCGCGGCGGCCTCGCGGCGCAGGTCTTCCCAGAGATGGGCGTACTCCCGCCGGGCCTTCTCCACCCACTCGGCCTGGGAGACCCGCGCCTGCACGTCGAACAGCCACGCCGCCAGCAGCGAGGCCACCGCCGCGGCCAGGAAGGGAGCGGCGAGCGTGCGCTCGCGGCCGTGGCGCATCCACAGCCAGGCGCAGGAAACGGCGAGGGCGGCGAAGGCGGCCGCCAGGGGCGGCAGGAGCGGCGCGGCCAGGAGACCCGCGATCAGGATGGTCTCGAGGAGGGCCAGCCGGACCGGCTCGCGGTCTCTCACTGGGGCAGCATCGGCAGGTCCACGCCGCGCTCCCGGGCGCAGTCGATCGCCTCGGGGTAGCCCGCGTCGGCATGGCGGACCACCCCCATCCCGGGATCGCCGGTGAGGACCCGCTCCAGCCTCCTGGCCGCCGCCTCGGTGCCGTCCGCCACGACGACCATGCCGGCGTGGAGCGAGTAGCCGATGCCCACGCCGCCGCCGTGGTGGACCGAGACCCAGGTGGCGCCGTTGACCGCGTTGAGAAGGGCGTTGAGGATGGGCCAGTCGGCGATGGCGTCCGAGCCGTCGCGCATCCCCTCCGTCTCGCGGTTGGGGGAGGCCACGGAGCCGCAGTCGAGGTGGTCGCGGCCGATCACGATGGGCGCCTTGACCCGGCCCGAGGCCACGAGGTCGTTGAACACGCGCCCGGCCCGGGCCCGCTCGCCGTAGCCGAGCCAGCAGATGCGCGCCGGCAGGCCCTGGAAGGCGACCCGCTCGCGGGCCATGGGGATCCAGCGCGCCAGGGCCTGGTCCTCGGGGAAGGTCGCCAGGATGGCCTCGTCCGTGACCGCCAGGTCCTCGGGATCGCCGGAGAGCACGGCCCAGCGGAAGGGCCCCTTGCCTTCGCAGAACAGCGGGCGGATGAACAGCGGCACGAAGCCGCCGATCTCGAACGCCCGGCTCTCCCCCGCCACCAGGGCCTGGCCGCGCAGGTTGTTGCCGTAGTCGAACGTCACGGCCCCGCGCTCCTGGAGGGTCAGCATGGACCGGATGTGAGCGGCCATCGAGGCCATGGAACGGGCGATGTAGCCCTGCGGGTCCTCGCGGCGGAGGCGCAGCGCCTCCGGGTACGGAATGCCGTGGGGCACGTAACCCTGGAGGGCGTCGTGGGCGGAGGTCTGGTCGGTCAGCGCGTCGGGGACGATCCCCAGGGCCACTAAGCGCTCCAGGAGCTCGACGGCGTTGGCCTCGACGGCGATCGAGACGGCCTCCCGGCGGTCGCGCGCGGCGAGGGCGCGCTCCACGGCGGACGGGATGTCCGGCGCCACCTCGTCCAGGTAGCGGGTGGCGAGCCGGCGCTCGATGCGGGCGCGGTCCACCTCGGCCACCAGGCAGACCCCCTCGTTCATCGTGACCGCCAGAGGCTGCGCCCCGCCCATGCCGCCCAGGCCGGCGGTGACGGTGAGGCGTCCGGCGAGCGAGCCGCCGAAGCGCTGCCGGGCGCACTCGGCGAGGGTCTCGTAGGTGCCCTGGAGGATGCCCTGGGTGCCGATGTAGATCCACGACCCGGCGGTCATCTGTCCGTACATGGTCAGGCCGAGCCCTTCCAGGCGGCGGAACTCGTCCGCCGTGGCCCAGTGGGGGACCAGCATCGAGTTGGCGATCAGGACCCGCGGCGCGTTCTCATGGGTCCGGAAGACCGCCACCGGCTTGCCGGACTGGACGAGCATCGTTTCGTCGTCGCCCAGCCGCTTCAGCGTGGCGACGATCGCCTCGAAGCATTCCCAGTTCCGCGCCGCCTTGCCCGAGCCGCCGTAGACGATCAGCTCTTCCGGCTGCTCGGCCACCTCCGGATCGAGGTTGTTCATGAGCATCCGCAGTGCGGCTTCCTGCTGCCATCCGCGGCAGGAGATCTCGGAGCCGCGGGGAGCGCGGACGGTACGGGGACGGGCGGCGGCAGGGGCGGCGGTGGTGGTCATAGGCCTATTCTACCGGGAACCTATTTGCAGGGATGATGAATAGCTGTTCCAGACCCCCCTCGCAAACCCGCGCCGTTCTAGGACTTTTCAGATTGGAGCGCGATTTTCCGTCTTTTTATAGGTATGAGGGAGAGGTCCGGGCACGATCAGGGGTACAAGCGGTTGTTCTCTCATCCCAGGATGATGGAGGAGCTCCTTCGCGGCTTTCTCCGCGCCGATTGGGTGGAGAGGCTCGACTTCTCCACCCTGGAGAGAGTCGGCAGCAACTTCATCAGCGAGGACCACAGGGAGCGGCGCGCCGACGTGATCTGGAGGGTCCGGTGGAAGGACGGAGGGAAGAAGTGGTTTCACCTCTACATCCTCCTGGAGCTTCAATCCACCTCCGATCCCTTCATGGCCGTCCGGCTCCAGACCTACGTCGGGCTGCTTCTGGAGGAGATCGTCCGCAAGGAGAAGCTCAAGCTGGGCTCCCGCCTCCCCGCCGTGTTGTCGATCGTGTTCCACAACGGCCAGCGGCCCTGGCGGACTCCCCTGGACCTGGAGAGCCTCTTCACAGAGGTCCCGGAGAATCTGCGGCAATACCTGCCCCGTCTGCCCTACCTCCTGCTGGACCAGAGCTGCCTGGACCTGGACCGTCCCGATCTCGCCGGGAACCGGGTGGCCCTCCTGTTCCGCATCGAGGTCTCCCGGGAACCTGAGACCGTCCATCTCCTGATCCAGGAGTTGGTGAAGCTGCTGCCGCCCGGCGAGGATCCCGAGTTGCGCCGGACCATCATAGACTGGCTCATCTCCGTGCTACGGAGGATGTTTCCCGGCGTTATAATTCCGGATACGATAGATTTGGAGGAGGTCTCCATGTCACTCGAAAAGAACATGGCCGCGTGGTGGAGGAAAAAGGAAAGGGAGAAACGCCGGGAGTACCTCAAGGAGGGTCGTGCTGAGGGCATGCACCAGATCCTTATCCGCCTGCTGGACCGGCGCTTCGGACCTATTTCAGAAGAAATCCGCCGCAAGATCGAAGAGATTCAGTCGACAAGGCGCTTGAACACTCTGGCCGACAAGATCCTGACGGCCGGCTCGCTCCAGGAACTGGGTCTGTAGAGCCCTGACAGCTACGGCAACGGACGGATCGCCCCGCCGTAGTCCTCGTCGTCCGCGCCCACGAAGAGCCGCTCCTGGCCGTCCGCTCCCTGGCAGGCGGCGAGGGCTTCGACCTTGAAGCCGTCCACCGTGGCCACGCGGCGCGGGGTGGGCAGGAGCATCACGCCGCCCTCTCCCACCTTGCCGATCTCCCAGACGATGCTGCGGAAGGGACCGAGGTCGCCCGGGTCGACGTCCGAGACGGTGAAGAGACGGCCGGCGGCGTCGATTTCCAGGGCGGAGACGTGACGGTGCCTGGAACCGTCGGGCTCGGGCAGCCGCAGCTCGACGCTCCGGGGCTCCCCCAGCCACAGAGGATCGAGAGTCAGCTCGTACCACCGGATCGCCGTGGCCGCGGCGTCCTCGCCCCGCTCGGCGTCGAGGAAGATCAGCCGGTTCCCCACCCGCGCCACGGCCGTGCCCTCGATGTTCTCCACCGGCTTCGTCAGGGTCGTGAAGCCCAGGAGATCGCCGCCCGAGGAGATGCGGAAGATGCGTCCGAAGCGGCCCTGGAAGAAGCCGCTCTCCACGATCAGGAAGGAATCGGTCCCCGGGACCGCCGCCACGCTCTCGAGATCGCTGGGCGCGCCGTCCGGGTCCGGCCAGCGCACGGCGACCGGCTCCCAGGTCAGGCGCTTCTCTCCGGCGCGGATCCGCAGCACCGGCGGAAAGGGAGCGGGACGGGAAGGGTCGTTCTTGACGTCGGTGACGGCGAGGAAGCTGCCGTCGGGCAGACAGGCCAGGCCGCTGACGGGCGGCAGGCTCGAGGCCGCAACGGGGCGCGACGACGCCGAGACCGTCGGAGCCGCCGGAGCCGAGATCGTTCCGGCGCCGGCGCAGCCCGCCAGCAGCGCGAGGGCTCCCAGCGCCAGCCCCGCCCGGAGATCGCGGACTTTTTCGGTCATCCTGTCTTGATGCCGTAGCGTTCCATCTTGATCGCCAGACCGTTCCGCGACAGGCCCAGCAGCCGGGCCGCCCCGGACTTGTTGTTGCTGGTGCGGCGCAGGGCCTCGCGGATCGCCGCCTGCTCGGTGCTGCCCACCAGCCGTTCCATCTCCAGGTCCGAGGCGGTGTCCACCCGGGCGGCGGGCGCGAAGTTGCCGCTGCGGACCCGCTCCGGCAGCAGGTTCACGTCCACCGGCCGTTCCTTGGGAGCCATGTAGACGAGTTGCCGGGCGATGTTCTCCAGCTCCGAGAGATTACCCGGATAGTCGTAGCTCAGCAGGGCCGACATGGCCTTCACAGTGATGCCCTGCATGCGCTTGCCGGTCTCGTGGCAGAACCGGTTGATGTAGGACTGGATGAGCAGCGGCAGGTCCTCGCGCCGATCCCGCAGCGGCGGCACCTCGATGGTGAACTGCGAGAGCCGGTAGGCGAGATCCACCCGGAAGAGGTCCCGCGCCACGGACGTGTCCAGCGGCGCGCGGCTCCCCACCACCAGCCGGACATCCACCGGATGCGACTCGTTGCTGCCGGCGGGCTCCACCTCGCCCGAGCGGAGGAAGCGCACCAGCCGGGCCTGGAGATCGAGGGGGAGCTGCTCGATCTCGTCCAGGAACAGCGTGCCGCCGTGAGCCAGCAGGAGCTTGCCCTCGCGCCGCACCGGGCCGCCCTTGCCCGGCACCTCGGCGCCGAAGAGGTCCGCCTCGATCTGCTGCGGCCGCGCCCCGCCGCAGCTCGCGACGATGAACGGGCCGTGCCGCCGCGAACCCGAGAGGTGAAGCGAGCGGGCCAGCAGGTCCTTGCCCACCCCCGGCTCGCCGCAGAGCAGCACATGGACCGGCGGGTCCACCGCCGACCGGAGCTGCTCCACCACCTGCTTCATCAACTGCGACTCCCCCACCACCAGGTTCGGGTCCAGCGTCAGATCCTGCTGCCCCGGATGCCCCGGCAGGATCGGCTCGTACCACCCCACGTGATGGACCAGCCCCAGCACCAGCAGGTGCCCGAGGGTGCTCAGCGACGGCGCCGGCGACCAGTCCTCCAGCTCGAAAGAGGGAAAGGCGGCCACCAGCGTGTAGGTGCGGTCCAGGGCGATGAACGACTCATAGAAGATCCAGGCGGGCGAATCCCCCAGCTCGCCGCGGAACGAGCCCCCGAGCGGCAGGCCGTTCGGGGAGGCGCGGTGCTTCAGGAGCTGCTCCATCAGCTTCTCGCCCGCGGACAGCCAGACCGGATCGCTGGCCACCACCAGCTTCTGGGCCGCGCCCTCCACCTCGCCGGTGAGCAGGAAGAGCGCGCCGCCCCCGAAGTCCGCCAGCACCTGCGTCACCAGGGCCTCGGACGTGGTGCGGCTCTCGGCGTCGGCGAGCACCCATTCGCTGATGCGGTTCAGGTGCTCGATCATGCGGCAGGGGGTGATCCGCGGCGGCCCCGCCGGCGCCTCCTCCGCGGCCGGAGCCGGGGCCTTCTCCGGGCCGGGTATGATGTCCTCCACCAGCAGCGTCACGTTGCCGAGGCGGATCTCGTCCAGGACCTCCAGCAAGGCTTCCTTGACCTTGCGCCCGCTGACCAGCAGGCCCTTGCGGGTCCCGAGGTCCTCGATGCGCAGCTCCTTGCCGTCGTAGAGGAGCCGCGCGTGCTTCTGCGCGACTCCTGTATAAGGGAGATAGATGTCACACTCGGGCCAGCTTCCTATGATCAGCTCGCTCCTGTGGACAGGGAACCGCCGGACGCCATCCGGCGCGTAGGCAACCAATCTCAACATCGGATGCCAAGTGTACCCCCTCGCAAGGATCTTGCAAATCATGCTCGCGCCCGGGATCATCGCCGGGCGAAAAGCTTTCAAGGAGCCATCATGAGACTTCGTATGGGAACCAGGATCGCGGCCGCCGCGAGCCTCTTGCTTCTGGGGACCTGGCCCCTCCTGGGCCAGCAGGTCAAGGGTGACCCGGCGCGCCTCATCCCCGCCCTCGCCTCCGCCGCCAAGACCGGCAAGGCGCCCGGCGCCGCCACGTCCAAAGCCCACCAGTGCAGCCAATTCAGCGCCATCTCCTGCGGCCAGACGGTCAACGGCAGCATCACCTCGTCGGACTGCGACCTCGAGGACGGCTCGTTCATCGACTTCTGGGACTTCCAGGGGAGCTCGGGGCAGACGGTCACCATCACTATGGCCTCCCAGCAGGTGGACCCTTGGCTCTTCCTCTTCGATCCCGCGCCGAACGAAGTGGCGAGGGACGACGACAGCGGCGGAGGCACCACCGCCCGGATCTCCTTCAAGCTGGACGAGACCGGACTCTGGACGATCGGAGCCAACACCGCTCTCGGCAACGATTTCGGCAGCTACTCCCTAACCCTCACCTGCACCGGAGGCCCTGTCGGCGGCGGCGTGCCGGCCGCGCCCTCCAACCTGCGGGCCACGTCGGTCACCGAGACCGAGGCGGAGCTGGAGTGGAACGACAACTCCGACAACGAGATCGGCTTCCGCATTGAGTATCGGGAGGAAGGTGGCGATTTCGAGGACATCGGCGGGGCCTCCGCCAACGCCACCGCCGCCGAGATCCAGGGGCTCGTGCCGGGGACGATCTACACCTTCCGGGTGCGCGCCCGCAACGCCGCCGGCAACTCGGCGTACTCCAACGAGGTCACGTTATCGACTCCCGGAGGAGACGGCTTCCTCACCTCGCCCTTCTTCCCGGACTTCCGGTTCAAGGTGCGGATCTTCCAGAACGCGGCCACGTTCCTCCAGGGCCGCAAGGAGAGCGCCTGCATCCCGGAGACCCTCTGCGTCAGCGGCGCCGTGGCCGGCCGCTCCGAGGTCTTCCTCCGCGTCATCGGCCCCCGGCCCAACGGCTTCCTCTGGCCCACGATCGTCCGCTTCACCCCGTCCCGAGTCGAGGTGGACATCGAGCAGATCAGCACGCAGGCCATGAAGACGTACGTCCTGGAAGCCGCGCCGCCGGATTCCCAGGAACTGACCGGATTGCAGGACCGGCAGGGCTTCCTGCCCCCTCCGTGAACGAACCCTCACCCCTGGCCCCTCTCCCGACCCCTCCCACCCTCCCTCACCGGGAGAGGGGGACGTGGTCGGGAGGGTCTTCTCTTTCGTGGTCTCCCCTCCTCTCCCGGTGAGGGAGGGTGGGAGGGGTCGGGAGAGGAGGGGCCGGGGGTGGTGAGGGCTCGGGAGGTGCTATCCTCCCCCGCCGTGAACGACCTTTTCCTACGCGCCGCCCGCGGCGAAGCCACCGAGCGCCGGCCGGTGTGGATCATGCGCCAGGCCGGCCGCTACCTCCCTGAATACCGGGCCGTCCGCCAGAAGGTGGATTTCCTCACTCTCTGCAAGACCCCCGAGCTGGCCGCCGAAGTGACGATCCAGCCCGTGGACATCCTCGGCGTGGACGCCGCCATCCTCTTCGCGGACATCCTGCTGCCCCTGGAGGCCATGGGCGCGGAGCTGGTTTTCGTGAAAGGGGACGGCCCCACGTTCCCGAACCCCGTCCGCAGCCGCGAGGACATCCAGCGCCTGCGCGCACCGGACGTGGACGAGACCCTCGGCTACGTCTTCGACGCCATGCGCCTGGTGCGCCGCGAGCTCGCCGGCCGGGTACCCGTGCTCGGCTTCGGCGGCACGCCCTGGACCCTCGCCGCCTACCTCGTCGAGGGCGGCGGCTCCAAGCACTTCGAGCACCTCCTGGCCTGGAGCTACGGCGATCCGGAAGGCCTCTCCGTGCTGCTGGACCGCCTCGCCGACACCTCCATCGCCTACCTGCTGGGCCAGATCGAAGCCGGCGCCCAGGCCCTCCAGCTCTTCGACACCTGGGGCGGCCTGCTGGACCGCGAGCGCTGGCGGACCCTCGCCCTGCCGCCGCTGCGGCGGATCGCGGAGGCCCTGACGGGCAAGGTCCCGCTGATCTACTACATCAACGGCGGCACCCACCTGCTCCCCGTGCTGTCGGAGCTGCCGGTGGACGTGCTCTCGGTGGACTGGCGCGTCCCGCTCTCCGAGGTGCGGCGGATCACGGGGGCGAAGGTCCTGCAGGGGAACCTGGACCCGGCGGCGCTGCTCGCTCCCATCCCGGAGATCAAGCGGCGGACCCGCGCGGTGATCGAGCAGGGGCGCGGCGGCGGGCACATCATGAACCTGGGGCACGGGATCCTGCCCATGGTGCCGGTGGAGCACGCCCGGGCGTTCGTGGAAACCGTCAAGGCGAGCGGGTAGAACGCTCTACCCACCGGTACGGACGATCCGGACTTTGGGTAGAGACCTTCCCCCGCAAGTACGGACGATCCGGACGTCGGGTAGAGACCTTCCCCTGCAAGTACGGACGATCCGGGAGTTGGGTAGAGACCTTCCCCCGCAAGTACGGACCATCCGGGAGTTGGGGAGAGGCCTTCCCCCGCGGGTACAGACGATCCGGCAGCCGGGGAGAGGCCTCTACTCTTGGGTACGAGCGTCCCGGCGACCGGGGAGAGGCCTCCGGACCTCGGTACGGACGGTCCGGACCGTCAGTGGTGGGTGCCGTCCGCGTGGGTATGCGACCTGGGCGACGTCAGGCTGGCGTGGATCGTCTCGATCCAGACGTCGGTCTTGATGAACCCGCTCCCCCACTCCTTCCATTCCTCGGGCAGACCTTCGGACTTGATCTCCGCCAGGCTCTTGCCGGCGTCGATCTTCTTGCGCACGATCCCCACCGTCTCGGTCAGCATGCGGTGGTAGCTCTTCAGGTCCTGCAGGGTCGAGAGCGGACCGTGGCCCGGGATGATCTTCACGTTCGCCGGCACCTGCTCGATCACCTTGCCGATGTTGTCCACCAGACCCTGCACGCTGCCGCCGCTCTCCAGGTCGACGAACGGGAAGCGGCCGGCGAAGAAGTCGTCCCCCATGTGGACCACGTTCGAGCCGGTGAAGAAGATCACGCTGTCGCCGTCCGTGTGGCCGTGCGGGAAGTGCATGACCTTGATCTCCTCGCCGTTGAAGTGGATGGAGAGGGACTCGCCGAAGGTGATCACCGGCAGCGCTTCCGCGGGCGCCGCATCCACCTTCTCGCCCCGCAGCATCTGCCCCTTGGCGAGACGCTTGCGCACGTTGTCGTGGGCGATGATCGAGGCTTCCTTGCCGAAGACCGGATTGCCGCCGGTATGGTCGCAGTGCCAGTGGGTGTTGAGGACGAACCGGAGCTTGCCGTCCCCCAGCCCCTTGAGGGCGGCGCGGATCTTGTCGGCCAGCGGCGCGAACTGGTCGTCCACGATGAGGAGGCCGTCGCTCCCCACCGACACGCCGATGTTGCCGCCGGCGCCCACCAGCATGTGGACCTTGCCGGACACCGGCGTGGCCGTGACCTGCACCTGGGAGAAGTCCCGCTGCTGCCCCGCCGCCGGCAGGGCGACCGTGGCGGACATCGCGAGGGCGAAGCAGGCGAAAAGCGTCTTCCGCATCATCGATCCTCCGTATAGGTCATGGAACCGTGCGCAATCTAGCACGGCTAGTACCACTGCCAGGATTTGCCCCGGCCTCCCACCTCGCCCTGGACCCAGTAGCTCCGGCTCTCGGGATCGAACTTGCGGATCTCCACCTTGCCCGTGGCCAGCGACGTGACGACAACCTCCAGGAAGTTGCCGCGCTCGTCGCCGAAGCGGATGGCCCCGGTCTGGACGGCCGCGCCGTCGTTCTTGAACTCCTCCCAGCCGCCGCGCGGGCAGTCGGAGCACGCCGGGCCGTCGTCGAAGTTGACGAGGGCGTTGGCCTGTTCGGGCGACCCGTCCTCGGCGCCCCAGAACGAGACCCCTTTGGGGAGCGGATAGCGGGCCAGCTCGCGGTCCTTGGCCGCGTCGAGCGCGCCGTTGCGGTCGAAGTCCACGAAGGCATAGACCACGTCACCGTCGTAATCGGCCATGACGCGGACCGGGGCCCGGCCGCGGAGGGATTCGAGGCGGGCCACCTGCATCAAGGTGCCGGTCTGCCGCGCCACGCCCTCGATCTTGTTGCGTTGGAGGAAACGATCCAGGAAAGGCGCCATGAACGCCATCAGGATCCCGGCAAGGGCCAGGACGACCAGCAGTTCGATCATGGTGAAACCCGCCGCCCGGCGGGCGCTGCGACGAAAATCGGCCATGAGCGGCTCCTCTCAGGAAGCACTGAAAGAGCGGTTCAGGCCTTGAAGAGTATCACGAAATGGCCATTAACCTCCGCCCACCACCCGCAACAGGGGATCGACGATCTGGCCCAGGACCTGGCCCACCTCGGGGAACTGGGTGGCGATCACCCCCAGGGCCGGCACGGCGCCGTAGAGGAAGACGTTGGCCACGAACGTCCGGTCCAGGGTGACCTGTCCGGCCGTGGTGCCGCCGATCCGGCTCAGGGTTGGGTTGCGGTCCATCTGGAGGAAGATCCAGAGCGCCAGCAGGGCGGCGACGGCCAGGCTCCCCCAGACCACGAAGGAGAGGAACTGCTTGGGCTCGAAAGCATAGGAGGAGATGGCGAGGAGCAGCAGCAGGCCGGTGCCCAGGGCGCCGATCAGGGCGCTCCGCAGATGGGCGAAGACGTACCGGAGGTAGGCCGCGATCTGCACGGCGAGGAATTCCCTCACGGCCGGGAGCCGCAGGGCGCCCGGGCTCTTCTTCAGCTCCTGGCAGACGGTGTTGAAAACCTCGTTCAGGGCCTTGCGCTGATCGATCTCGTCGCCTTGCCGGTCCCTCCCCTCGGCTTCGAAGACCCGCCTCATCAGCTCTCCCACCTTCTCCTCCGAGACCCCGGACAACGGCTTGATCTCCAGCATCGCCCTCAGCTTCACGATCGAGAGCAGGAGCATCTTGAAAGGAGGGATCCGGAAGCCGAACGAGCGCATCGGTTTCCAGTCGATCTCCGGCGCCAGCTTCTCGAAGGTCTTCGCCAGCCTGGGCGACGCATGGTCGAGCCGCAGCAAGACTCCGCGGAGATTCCACCAGACCCGGACGAACCGGTAGAACGAAAGGGACGCCAGAGAGGTCGTCACCACGACGCACACCACGAAGACGCGGCCGTAGCTCCGCGTCTCGGTGATGGGCTGGAGGGTTCCCAACAGCAGGAAGGCCAGAGGCACGAACACGATCACGGGCAGCAGCCAGGGGTGTTCGCCCGGACGCTGCGCGCCCGGGAAGATCCGCTCCAGGAGACCTTCAATCCTGTTCAGGCGGTGCTGGCAGCCTTGAATGGATCTCTCGCTGTCACAGAGAGCGTCCAGCGCGCACGCCTTGATGGTCTGCCGCTGAGCGAGCCAGCTCCGCCTCAGCTCACAGACGATCCAGACGAGGACCGCGCCTCCCAGCAGGGTGAGCGAGACGATGGGAGACAGACCGCTCGAGTAGGCCCGGGCACGGAGTTGGAAGAAGGCGATCTCGCCGTTCGGCATCCAGAGCTCGTAGACGAGCCGGACCAGCAGCAAGGGAGCCAGGAGGCTTCCCAGGCCCAGGAGAGCCCATTGCCAGAAGGCCAGCTCCCCCCGCGTGGCCACCTGGATGAGCTGGTGGCAGAGGTAGGCGTAGACTCCCAGGAGAGCCAGCAGGAACAGGATTCTCACGATCCCCCAGGAGGAGACGTCCCAGGCGTCGGAGAAGTACCAGGCCCACTCGGGAATGGCCGCCACGACCAGGAGCACCGCCGCGGAGAGGGCCAGGATGGCCACTCCCATCGAGACCAGGGGACGGTGGACCGGGTGCCACACGACGTCGTCTTCGCCCGCTCCCGACTGCGCGAAACGCCCGGCCCGCCGCAGGCCCCAGGAAACCAGGCAGAGCGCCACCGCGAAGAAGATGACCTGGAGATTGGCCTTGCCCGCCAGTCCGCCCTGCTTCTCCGACAACTTGCCCGGCGGCGCCGCCAGGACGTGGGACGGAGCCGGCTTCCAGCAGAAGGCGGCCGTCCCGGCGTGGTCCTTCAGAGGCAGCTCCGCCATTGGCCAGAGCGCGCCGTTTCCGACCACCGAGATCCAGACCTGCGGAACGGAACGGACCGGCGCGTCGAGCAGGTAGCGGACGGCTTCGAACATCCCCTGGTGGGCCTCGCCCTGGAACTGCCGCCGCTCCCGTCCCTGGCCCCAATAGGAACGGGGCAGCCAGCTCGCGCCTTCGGTGAACAGAGGCGAGCTCGAGATCACCACGACGCCGTCCATGACCGCGCTGTAGTCGACATGGCCGAGCAGGATGTCGCTGTCGAAAGTGAAGAGGACGGTATCGGGAGCGAACCGCCGCACTCTTTCCATGACGAACATGCGGTCTTTCAGATCGGTGGCGAGGACGCCGACATAGCGGATGCTGTCCCGCGAGATGGTCTCCAGGAGCACCGCCATCTCCTGATCCCGGGCCAGCGTGGTGAGGGGACTGAAGCGAGGGATCGAATCCAGCGCCTTGTCCCGGTCCTGCAGGTTCAGGCCGAGGGCTTCCCGGCTGGTGGAAAGCAGCGTATCCCCGAGCTTGACCTCCCGCTCTCCGGACCGCTGATCCTGCTCGCGGCGCTGCCAGGCGTTGCGCAGGTCCGAGATGCCGCTGGGGAACCGCACGTTCACGATTCCCTGCGTGTTGTCCGGCGAAGCCTGGCCGTACCCGGTGTCGGATTCGGCGAGCAGCGCCATGCTGTCGCGCCGCCACTTCATCTCGTCGCCTTCGAGAAACCGGAAGGCCTCCTGCTGAAGGAGGTGATCCGGGACCACGGTGCGGCAGAAGCTGCTCCCCGCGACCGTCTCGAACGCCGTCTCCAGCCCCTTCGCGGTGGCCGAACCGGAAGCGATCCGGAGGGGCGTGCCGGCGTCGCCTCGACGCCAGCTCTTCAAGGCCATCACCAGGGAGTCCACCGAGCCCGAGAACGCGGGACCCAGGATGTCGATCCGCTCGCTCCCCGGCTGGGCGCCGGCGCCACGCAGCTCGCCGGCGATCTCCATCGCCTGGCGAAACGCTCGCTTGTGGACGCCCGCCTTCGGCGACTCGCCCACCAGGAAGACGACCCTCAGGAGAGGACCCCGCTCGTCGTTGTGACGGAACAGCAGGACCCCGGGCGCGGTGCGGTAGAGGCGGTCCTTCTTCCCCACCTCACCGATCCAGGGAAGCCAGAAGCGGTCGAAGAGATGACCTTCTTCCGCAAAGCCCTTCTGGATCGCATCCAGGGTGGAATCGAAAAGATAGGGGATCTGCGACTCGATCGGATCGGGGACCAGGGCCACCAGGAAGCGCATGCGGTACCCCGACACTTCGCTCTCCAACGCGATCTCCTGCAGGTTCTCCTGGAGGGTCGATGTGGCGGAGACGGGGGGCAGCCCGTAAAAGTCCCGAAGCACCCGCAAGGGCTCGCACCAGGAAGCTTCTTCCTTCCCCTCGCGGGGCCGGCAGGGATTGGACACGTCCTGGGGAATCTCGGCGCCGGTCACGCTCTCCTCGGCCGCCTGCTGAGCCTTCTCCCGCTCCGCCGAGCCGTCCGTTTTCTTCTGGCCGCCGAGCTTCACGGCCGGAAAGATCGCCGCCATCGCGACCGCCGCCAGAATCCAGGGAGCAAATTGCCTCATTCCGTACCCCTTTAGCCTTAAAGGCTCTAAACCATGGTTGCCGTTACAGGCGTCCCGATGGACAAGGTAGGGGACGGACGTGTCGGGGAAGTTCGCGCTCACCGCGCCACTCCCACAGCAGCTCCGCTTCCTTTTCAGGCGAAAGCTTGTCGGGCTGGCGCGCGGGATCTTCGGCGACCCAGGCATGGACGTCGCGGACGGTCTCTTCCAGGGGGCGGAAGGTGAGGCCCTGGGAGACCGCCCGCGAGTGATCGGTGAGGTTGTAGCCGTCCTTCTCCTCGGGGTACCAGAAGGGCAGCTTGACCTCGCGCTCTTCCAGGAAATCGTCCGGGATCCAGGTGAAGGCGGCGCCGCCTCCCGTGGCGTCGCGGCAGGCCTCCAGCATCTCCCGCAGGGTGAGGACGTCCCGGGGACCCGTGGCGTTGAAGAGGCCGGTGGCGCGGCGCCCGGTCATGTGGAGAACCCAGGACGCCAGATCGCGGGCGTCGATCAGCTCGACCGGCCGGTCGGGACGGCCCGGCGCCAGCACCTCGCCGCCCCGGGCCGCGCGCTCCACCCAGTACGCGAAGCGGCCGGTGGGGTCCCAGGGTCCCACGATGATGCAGGGGCGGACGATCAGCGACCGGTCCGGAAAGCTCTCCTCCAACAGCTCTTCGCAACGGACCTTGAGGCGTCCATAACCGTCACGGGGGACTTCGTCGGCCTCGTCGTCGCCCGGGAGGGGTTGCTCCAGGGGAGCGTCCTCGCTCTGCCCCGGCGTCTTGAAGGAGGCGTAGACCGAGATCGTGGAGATGAAGACGTAGCGCTCCACGGCGTCCGCCAGCAGCCGAGTGGAGGCTGCAACTTCCTTGGGCAGGTAGCCGTTGACGTCGAGGACGGCGTCCCACCGCCGTCCCCGCAAAGGCGCGAGGTCGCCGCCCCGGTCCCCCAGGAGGTGCTCGGCTTCGGGGAACAGGCCGGGGTTGGTTTTGCCGCGGTGAAAGAGGGTGACCTGGTGGCCGGCCGCCAGCGCGGCCTCGGCGAGGTGGCGGCCTACGAACCGGGTGCCGCCGAGGACGAGGAGGCGCATGGGTAGAAGCTACAGCAAGGACACCAAGGACACCAGGGACCTCAAGGACAAAGGACGGCAAAACTGCTGTCCTTGAAGTCCTTGGTGTCCCTGGTGTCCTTGAGGTCCTTTTTACTCGTACCGCAGCGCTTCGATCGGGTCCAGCGCCGCCGCCCGGGCCGCCGGGTAGATCCCCGAGGCCAACCCCACGCCCATGGCGACGCCGGTCGAGAGGATGATCGAGGCCGGTGGTGACGATCGTCTCCCAGCCGGCGAAGGCCGCGACGCCCTTCGCCAGGGCGAGGCCGGCGACGATCCCGGTCAGGCCGCCGATCAGGCTGATGGCGAAGGACTCGACGATGAACTGGAAGCGGATGTCGTAGCGGCGGGCGCCCACGGCGCGCCGGACGCCGATCTCCCGCGTCCGCTCCAGCACCGTGGCCAGCATGATGTTCATGATGCCGATGCCGCCCACCAGCAGGGAGATGCCGGCGATCGCCCCCATGACCACGTTGAACAGGCGCTGGGTGCGCCGGCTCTCCGCCAGCAGGGCCTCGGGCACCACCAGCTCGTAGTCGTCCGTGCCGCCGTGCAGCCGGTCGACCAGGTCGCGCAGGATCGGCGAGGTCTCCTGGCCGCTCGTCCCCTGCTTCATGCGGACCACGATTTCATCCAGCGGCGAGGCGAGCACCGGGTGCTCGAACTTGCGCTCGGCGGTCGAGAGCGGCAGGTAGATCTCGCGCGATCCGGACGCCGCGGCCCCGGCTCCGGCGGCCTCCCCGCCCTCCCCTCCCTGCTCCCCGCCGCCGGGGGCCAGAGGGCTCTCCCCTTTCTTCTCCCCGCCGGCTTGGGGCGCATCCCCTTCCGACGCCAGCACGCCCACCACCTCCAGCCAGACCTCGTTGACCTTCACGAGCTTGCCCACGGCGGGGCCGTAGCCGAAGAGGTCGCGGCGCACCGCCGGACCGATGACGCAGACCTGGGCGTGGGAGCTCTCGTCCAGGGGATCGAGGAAGCGGCCCTCGGCCACGCCGAGGCTGGCCAGGCGGGCGTAGCCCGGAGTGACGCCGTAGACGGCGGCGCCTTCGGTCTTGCCCGTGGGCGAGAGCACCTTGTAGGGCTCCAGCTTGATGCGCGGAGCCACCAGCTCGACGCCGGGCACGGCCTCGGCGATGGCGGCGGCGTCGCGGTGGGAGACGCCCTGCGAGTTGCGGCGGATCTCCCGCAGCTCGTCGTCCTTGAAGGTCTTGGCGCGCACGATGACGTTGCGCAGGCCCAGGCGCTCGATGCTCTCCAGCGCCTGCCGCTCGGCCCCGGCGCCGATCGACATCATGGCGATCACGGCGCCGACGCCGAAGATCATGCCGAGCATGGTCAGAGCCGAGCGCAGCTTGTGCGCCGCGAGGTTGTCCAGCGCCGAACGGAAGGCTTCGCGGGGCGTCATCGGATGATGATCATGCCCCCGCCCTGCGGCGCGGCGGACGGCGGCGGACGGCGCTCGACGGGCTTGCGCTCCGGAGGCGCGTTCGCCGGGCGGGTGGGATCGCGCAGGGCCAGCAGGTCGCCCGGCTTCACCCCGGAATCGACGACCACCCGGCCCATGGTGGAGGGTCCCAGCTTGACCTCGACGGGATCGAAGCCGTCGCCGTTCTTGCGGTAGACCACGGAGCGGCCGTCGCGGTCGAACACGGCCTGGCGGGGGACGAGCAGGGCGTCCTTGCGCTCGTCGAGCGAGAGCGTCGCCCGCACCCGCTGGCCCGGCTTCATCACCCTGGGATCGGTGCGGTCCAGGGCCAGCGTGACGGCGAAGTACTGGACCGGCGAGCCCGGGATGCGCGGCTTGGCCAGCGAGTCCACGCGGGCGATCTTGGCGGGGAACGAGACGCCGGGGGAGGACTCGACCACGACCTTCGCGGGCCGGCCCGCCTTGAGGCCGCCGGCGTCCGCCTCCAGGACGTAGACCTCGGCCTCCATCGCGGAGAGGTCCGGGATCTCCGCCAGGGGCTGGCCGTTCCAGACGCTGTCGCCCACCCGGGTGGCGTCGCCGCGCCAGTTGCGCTTGAGGATCAGCACGCCGTCGTGGGGCGCGGTCACGGAGAGGGCCTGGAGGGCGGTCCGCGCCTGCTGGATCTTGGCGTCCGCCTGCCGGATCTTGATCTGCAGCAGCGCCGTCTCGGTGCCGGAGAGGCGCTGGCGGGTGCGCCGCGACGACTGGGCGTGGCGCTCCCGCTCCTGCGCCAGCTCCTGGTCGATCTCCGACTCGATGATCTCGCTGCGCGAATAGATCAGGTCGTCCTTCTTCTGGAACTGCTTGGAGTTCTCCAGCTCGACGCGGGCCATGGCGGCGTCGCGCTCCAGCTTCTTCACCTCGGCCAGGCCCTGGACCTGTTCCTTCTCCATGCGCAGCCGGGTCTCGCGCAGCTCGTCCTCGGCCTCGATCAGGCGCTTCTCGATGTCGCTGGGGTCGAAGCGGATGACCACGTCCCCCTGCCGGACCCGCGAGCCGTCGACGGCGATCCAGCCGATCCGGAACGGTCCGGGCACGCCCGAGGGGACCATGATCGGAGTGGCGCGCACGGCCTTGAGGTTGCCCTGGGCCGGGACCCTGCGGATGAAATCCTGGGGCTCGGCCCGCAGGGTCGGCACCGCGCCCTCGCCGGGCCGGGCCAGGGGCAGGAACGCCGCCAGGGCCACCAGCAGCGCCACGGCGAGGATGACCAGACCGGCGCGGGACGCCTTGACCTTCATCGCGACTCCTCCGCCAGGTCGATCCGCGACACCTTGTCCCCTGGGGACAGCCCGCTCTTGATCTCCACCAGCTTGTCGTTGCGCCGGCCGAGGACGGGCCGGACCTCCTCGGAGCCCCAGCCGGAACGGCGGTAGACCACCGGGCCGTCGGCGCGGTTGAACACCGCCTCGGCGGGGATGACCAGGGTCTTGGCCGCGCGCTCGATCTCCACCGTGCCGAAGAAGCGCATGCCGGGACGCATGAGCTGGGAGTCGGTGCGGTCGAGGTCGATCTCCAGCTTGACCACCTTGAGGGGGTTGAACTGGGATTTGGTCTGCACGGCGCCGCCGAGGGTCCGCACGCGGCCGGTGTAGAGCTCGTCCTGGTGGGCGTCGAGGCGCAGGGTCACGCGCTGGCCCACGGCCACACGGCCGGCGTCGGCTTCGTCGATCTCCCCCTGGCCGCGCATGTGGGCGAGATCCGGGATCTCCAGCACCGACATGCCGCGCCAGGCGGAGTCGCCGACCTTCTTCTTCTCGTCGCCGCGGCCGGAGACGTAGACCACGGTCCCCGGCTTGGGCGCCAGCACGGTCATGCGCTGGATGGCCTCTTGCATCTCGCCCACGCGGCCGGCGGCGCGGTCGCGGCGGTTCATCAGGGCCTGGATCTCGGTGGCCGCCTGCGCCTTCTCCAGGCGGGTCTTCTCCTTGAGGTGGGCCAGCTCGCGGGTGGCCAGCGCCAGGTCCTCGCGCGCCTGGGCCAGCTCCTTGGCGGCCGCCAGCTCCGCGGGCACGTCGACCTTGAGGGTGGCGCGCCGGTGGCGGGCCTCGGCCTCGGCCAGCTCCAGCTCGGTGCCGCGCAGGGACATCTCGAGGTTGGTCTGCCGCTTCTCCAGCTCCTTCTGGGCGGAATCGCGCTCGGCCATCTTGTCCAGCAGCTCGCGCTCCAGCTCGGAGGTGTCGAAGCCCAGCACGGGCTGGCCCGGCATCACCTGCATGCCCTCGGGCGCCATGAAGGCGATCTTGTAGTCCCAGACGTCCTTGATCTGCGGCGGGCCGATCCGCACCGCCTGCACCGAGGAGAGGACGCCCGAGACCGGCACGCCGATCACCAGGTCGTCCCGCTTGACCTCGGCCCAGTCCCCCTCGGCGGAGGCCGAGGCGCGGCCGGCGGCGAGCCAGAGGCGCGGCCACGACGGCCACCACGACCACGCCGCCGGCGGCGAAGCGGGCGATGCGCCGCTGCCGCGGGCTCATCCGGTCCTCCCGTCGCGGGTGCGCAGGCGGGCGCCTTCCTGGACGCCGCTCTCGACCACGCAGACCTGGGCGCCGCAGGGGCCGAGGCGCACCTCGGCGGCGCCGCCGCCGGCGAGCAGGGCGCGCGGCTTGCCGCCGGTGAGGTCGAGGGCCGCGCGGGGGACCAGCAGGGCGTTCTTGCGCTCACGTCCCAGCACCTCCACCCGCACGGACATGCCGGGCCGCATCCGCTGCGGGTCCGACTGGTCCAGGGCGATGCGCACCGGAAAGGCGCGCAGCAGCGGGCTGCGGCGCGACTCGCGCGCCACGGGCGAGATGTCGCTCACGCGGCCGCGGAAGGTGCGGTCGGGGAAGGCGTCGAGGGTGCAGACCACCGGCATGCCCGGCGCGATGCGGCCGTCGTCCACGTCGGAGAGGTTGGCCTCGACGATCATCGAGTCGAGGTCCGGCAGGCTGGCCACGGTCATGCCCACCCAGACCGAGTCCCCCTCCTGGAGCTTGCGCCCTTCCCAGGGGTGGTCGCCCACCAGGACCATGCCGTTGCGGGGGGCGCGCAGGGTGAGGGCGGCGATGGACTCCTCGGCGTTGCGGATCTGGCGCTGGGACTTCTCCAGGGAGATCCGCTGCACCTGGACGTCGGTGGCGCTCCCCTTGTTCTGCGCCGCCAGCTCCTCCTGCGCCTTGATCAGGGCCGTCTCGGCCCGCTTGAGGGCGAGCTGGCGCTCCTGGTAGTCGCGCAGCGAGAGGAGGTCCTTGGGGATCTCGGCGGCGATGCGGGCCTTCTCCAACTCGGATTTGGCCTTCTCCACCGCGAACTGCTTCTGCGCCGCCGCCGTGCGCGCTTCGGCCCGGACGCGGTCGAGGTCGCTGCCGGCGTTGGAGGCGGTCAGGCGCTTCTCCTCCAGCTCGGAGGCGAACTGTGAATTGTCGAACTCCACCACCGGATCGCCGGCCTTGACGCGCGAGCCGTCCACGGCCATCCAGCGGACCTGGAGCTGCCAGACCTCGGTGCGCGGCACGGTCAGGGGATCGCCGCGCTCGGCGGCCAGCTCGCCGGAGAGGAGGACGCGTTCGCGGAACGTCCCGCGCTGGACGGTCAGGCCGCTCCCCGCCGCCCTGCCCTCCCCCTGGGCGCTCCCCGACCCGGAGCATCCCGGGAGGGAGAGGCAGGCGAGAGCCAGGAGGCTTGCGAGGGCCGTTCTCATTCCGTGCATTCCTTCAACATCAACGTATACGGCAGAGGAGAATTCCTGTCTAGGGGGGAGGGCATGGACGAACACGGACCGACAAGGACGGACAAGGACGAAGCGCCGCATCTTCTTCCTTGTCCTTGTTCGTCTTTGTGGGTCCGTGCTTGTCCGTGTTCCCCTTAGGGTTTCCCGAAATCCACCTTCGGAGCCGTCTCCGCCCCGGGCTGGGACTGGAAGTACGGCTTCGGCTCGAAGCCCAGCATGCCGGCGAAGAGCGCCGCCGGGAAACGGCGGACGCGGGTGTTGTAGTCCTGGGCCGCCTCGTTGAAGCGCATACGCTCCACCGAGACGCGGTTCTCCGAGCCCTCGAGCTGCACCATGAGGTCCCGGAAGGCGGCCGTGGCCTGGAGCTGCGGATACTGCTCCACCACCACCAGCAGCCGCGAGAGGGCCGAGGAGAGGCCGTCCTGGGCCTGCTGGTACTGCTGGAACTTCTGGGGATCGTTGAGGATCTCCTGGGTCGCCTGCGCGCTGACCTGGCCGACCCGGCTGCGGGCCTCGACGATCCGCGTCAGCGTCTCCTGCTCGAAGTTGGCCGCGCCCTTGACGGAGGCGACCAGGTTGGGGATCAGGTCCGCGCGGCGCTGGTAGGCGTTCTGCACCTGCGCCCACTTGCCTTCCACGTTCTGCTCGGCGCCCACCAGACTGTTGTAGGTGCCCGCCAGGAACATTCCCAGGATCACGACCAGCACGACGGCCGCGATCCCGGCGATCAGACATCCGCTTCGCCTCATGGCAACCCCTCCTTGGAGGGGGATCATATCCCCGTGCTACAGTCCGCGCCATGAGGCCCTACCTGGACCTCCTCCAGCACATCCTGGATCACGGAGTCCGCAAATCCGACCGCACGGGCACCGGGACGCTCTCCGTCTTCGGCTGGCAGATGCGCTGCGACCTCGCCGCGGGCTTCCCCCTGCTGACCACCAAGAAGCTGCACCTGCGCTCGATCCTCCACGAGCTGCTCTGGTTCCTCGCCGGGGACACCAACGTCCGCTACCTCCGGGAGCACGGCGTGACCATCTGGGACGAGTGGGCCGACGAGAACGGCGACCTCGGCCCGGTCTACGGCTCGCAGTGGCGCTCCTGGCCCGCCCCAGGCGGCGGCTCGATCGACCAGATCGCCCGCGTGGTGGAACAGATCCGCGCCAACCCCGACTCGCGCCGCCACATCGTGAGCGCCTGGAACGTGGCCGAGATCGACGACATGGCCCTCCCCCCCTGCCATGCCCTGTTCCAGTTCTGGGTGGGCGAAGGGCGCCTCTCCTGCCAGCTCTACCAGCGCAGCGCCGACGTGTTCCTGGGCGTGCCGTTCAACATCGCCTCCTACGCCCTGCTGACGATGATGGTGGCCCAGGTCTGCGACTTACGGCCCGGCGACTTCGTGCACACCTTCGGCGACGCCCATCTCTACCTCAATCATTTGGAGCAGGCGCGCCTGCAGCTCTCCCGCGAGCCCCGGCCGCTGCCGCGGATGGAGATCAACCCGGAGGTCCAGTCGATCTTCGACTTCAAATACGAGGACTTCACCCTGACCGGCTACGACCCGCATCCCGCGATCAAGGCGCCCATCGCCGTATGAAGAAGCGGATCTCGCTCATCGCCGCCATGGCCGCCAACCGGTCCATCGGCATCGACGGCGGCCTCCCCTGGCACCTCCCGGCGGACCTCAAGCGCTTCAAGGCCCTGACCCTGGGGCACACCATGGTGATGGGGCGCAGGACCTACGACTCCATCAGCGGCGGCCCGCTGCCGGGGCGGGAGACCATCGTGGTCACCCGCCAGAAGGGGTACGCCCCGCCCGGCGTCCAGGTGGCCTATTCGCTGGACGAGGCCCTGGCCCTGGCCGCGGGTGAGGAGGAGGTCTTCGTGGCCGGCGGCGAGGAGATCTTCCGCCTGGCCCTGGACCTGGGCCGCGCCGACCGGATCTACCTGACCCGCATCGAGAAGGACTACCCGGGCGACACGTTCTTCCCCGCCTTCGACGAGTCCGCCTGGAAGGTCGTCGAGCGGGAGGATTTTCCGGCCACGGAGCGGAATCCGGCCTTCACCTTCCTCACTCTGGATCGTCATTCGTGAAAATCGTCCTTGCTGTCCCTGGTGTCCTTGCTGTCCTTGTAGTCCTTGCCTGCGACCGCTCCCCCTTCCAGGAAGAGCGCCGCTCCACCGAGACCGTCCGCAAGGCCCGCGTCTACCTGATCGCGGACCCGTCGGAGGAGGGTTGTGGCGGCGCCGCCGCGCCCTACGAGGTGGAGCTCGGCAGTCCCTCCCCCGCCCTCGGGGGGGCGGTCGAGGCGCTGCTCGCCCTGGGGGACCGCTCCGACCGGTCCGGCTTCTACAACGCCCTCTCCCACTCGCCCCTGAAGATCGAGAGGATGGAGCGCTCGGGCTCCGCGGTGCGGATCTTTCTCACCGGATATCTGGAGCTGGGGGGCGAGTGCGACGCCCCGCGCGTCCTCTCGCAGCTCACCGAGACCGCGACCCAGTTCAGCGACGTCGAGACGGCGGAGTTCTTCCTCGACGGCCAACCATTGGCGGAGCTGCTGTCGGGACGGGGATAGCGGGTCCGGGGAGCGGCCGGGAGGCGGGAGAAGGCCGGCCGCGGAGACCGCGGCCGGCGCGGTCCGCTCAGATCTTGCGGCAGCGGCAGCAGTCGTTGCCGGTCGGCGAGAGCACGTATCCCGGCGGACAGGCCTCACACCGCACGAGCGAGCAGTCGACCTGCTGGGCGGAGACGTTGGGGACCTGGGAGACGCCGAAAGCGCCGGCGAGCACGAGGCCCGCGAGAATCAGTCTCTTCATGTTGTTGTACTCCTTTACGGTTGTTTCTGGTCCACATGGACCCGTAGCGGGAGGAACGACGGGGACTCCCCGATCCCCTCACTCCCGCTCGGCTTTGTCTGGGGAGGTCGATGAAAAAAAGAGGACCGCCGGCCCGGCATGACTCCGAGCCGGCGGTGGGGAGAGGAGCGGAGAATCTCCGCCCCGGGGATTCAGTATTTTTCGTTTCGGATCAGGCCGGGACGCAGCGGCAGCAGTCGTTCGGCTTGGGCGACCAGACGGTGCCGGCCGGGCACTCCATGCAGCGCACTCCGTCGCAGGGATTGGCCGCCACGGCCGGGGTCGGGAGCAGGGAAACGGCCCAGGTTCCGGCCAGTACGAGTCCAGCGAGCAGCATTCTCTTCACGGCATGTCTCCAAGGGAAGAAAACAAGGGAAGGGCCATCATGGTCCCCCCAAGGGGCGGGGGGACCCCGCGCCACGCATCAGAAGTGTGGCAATCACCAAAGACCGGGACAACGGATTTCAGGCGGCGGCGCGCTCGCGGAACCAGGCGGCGGTGCGGGCCAGTCCCTCGCTCAGCGGCAGCGGCTCCGGCAACCCGAGCTCGCGGCGGCCGAGACCGGCGTCCACGCTCGACCGCATCTGCTCGCCCGACTTGGCCGGCCCGTGCGCCGCCTCGAGGCTCGAGCCCAGGGCCCGGGCCAGCTCGTCATAGAGCTCGACCACGGAGGTCTCGGCGCCGGTGCCCACGTTGTAGATATGGAAGCCCGGCCGGCCCGCCGCGGCGAGGTTGGCCCGCACCACGTCCGAGACGTGGACGTAGTCGCGGGTCTGCTCGCCGCTGCCGTTGATGGTGGGGACCTCCCCCGCCAGCAGGCGGTTGAGGAAGATGGCCACCACGCCGGCCTCGCCGTGCGGGTTCTGCCGCTCGCCGTAGACGTTGGCGTAACGCAGACAGGTGGCGTCGAGCCCGTAGGCGACGTGGTAGTAGTAGAGGTAGCGCTCGAAGGAGAGCTTGGAGATCCCATAGGGGGAGACCGGCCGCGCCGGGTGCTCCTCGGTGGCCGGGTGGAAGTCCTGCTCGCCGTAGATGGCGCCGCCCGTGGAGGCGAAGAGGATCTGGCGGACGCCGCCGCGCCGCGCCGCTTCCGCGAGGTTCAGGCTGCCCAGGATGTTGACCTCGGCGTCGAACCCGGGGTCTTCCACCGAGCGCCGCACGTCCATCTGCGCGGCGTGGTGGACCAGGATCTCCACCCCCGACTCCCGCACCACGGCCGCCGCCTCGGGAGAGCGGATGTCCAGGACGTGCAGCTCGGCGCCCGCGGGCACGTTCTCGCGCCGGCCGCCGGAAAGGTTGTCGATGATCAGCACGCGCCGGCCCTCCGCCAGGAAGGCCTCGGCCACATGGGAGCCGATGAAGCCGGCTCCGCCGGTAACGCAGGCGGTTCCTTTCTCGGGATGATTCGTCATGGCGCCGGAGCTTACAGCAAGAGCCGGGCCAGTCATTTCGCGGTAGACTTGATGCCCATGTCCCGTAGACCCGTTGAGCCGGATTACAAGCGGCTGCTCCAGTTCCGTACCGGGCTGCGCCGCTTCCTGCGCTGGAGCGAGGAGCAGGCCAAGAAGGCCGGGCTCACCGCGGCTCAGTATCAGCTCTTGCTGGCCGTCCGCGGGCACGACGGCGACCGTGGTCCCACCATCGGTGATGTCGCCGGCTACCTCCTGCTGCGGCACCACAGCGCGGTGGGGCTCGTGGACCGCGCCGTCAGGGCGGGGTGGGTGGAGCGCGGCGAAGACCCGGAGGACCGCCGGGTGGTGCGCCTACACCTGACGGCCCAGGGCCAGGAGATCCTGCAGACGCTCGCCTCCCTGCACCTCAAGGAGGTCGAGCGCCTGACGCCCCTCGTCCAGGCGATCTCGGCCTCCCGGGAGTAGGAATCGTCCCCGGCGAGGGGGTGCGCTGCCCTGGCGAGGGCTGGCTCCGCCCTCCGCGGGGGCCACATGGGTTCGCGAGGGCCGCTCCGCCCCTGGCCTGGGGCGATTCCGCCCTCGCGGAGGGGCGGCCCTCCCCCCGCCGGGGCGGCGCACCCCTCCGGAGGGGCGGCTCGGCCCCCACGGGGGCGGGCGCGGCCCTCGCGGGAGCCGGAGCCGCCGAGGGCTCCTAGTCTTTGCCCCCCATGATCAGGGATCCGAGACCGCCGAGGGCGGAGCCCTCCCCCTTGTTGGTGGGAATCGCCGAAAGCACCTGCTTGGCCACCCGCTTGAAGGGCAGCGACTGGATCCAGACCATGCCCGGACCGGTCACCGCCGCGTAGAAGAGCCCCTCGCCGCCGAAAAACGCCGTCTTGATGCCGCTCACCATCTGGATGTCGTAGCTCACCGTCTGCTCGAAGGCCACCAGGCAGCCGGTGTCCACGCGGAGGGTCTCGCCGGGCGCGAGCTGGCGCTTGAAGATCGTGCCGCCCGAGTGGAGGAAGGCCATGCCGTCCCCCTCCAGCTTCTGAAGGATGAAGCCCTCGCCGCCGAAGAGGCCGGAGCCGAGGCGGCGGTTGAGGGCGATCCCCACCGAGATCCCCTTGGCCGCGCAGAGGAACGAGTCCTTCTCGCAGAGGATGCGGCCGCCGTGATCCTTGAGGTCCAGGGCCACGATCTTGCCGGGATAGGGAGCGGCGAAGGCCACCTTCTGCTTGCCCGGACCGTTGTTGCTGAAGACGGTCATGAACAGCGACTCGCCGGTGAGCACCCGCTTGCCGGCCGAGAAGAGCTTGCCCATCAGGCCGCCCTGGTCCTGGCCCGAGCCGTCGCCGAAGATGGTCTGCATCTGGATGCCGGGCTCCATATAGAGGAAGGCGCCGGCCTCGGCGATGCAGGCCTCGTTGGGATCGAGGGCGACCTCCACGTACTGCATGTCCTCGCCGAACAGCTCGTAGTCGATCTCGTGCGCCCGTCCGCCGCCGCCCAGCCCCATGCCCGGCGGCGGGGGCGGCGGCGCGAAGCCCTGGAAGGAGCCGGCGAACTCCGGATGGCTGGAGATGGGCGCCCAATTGGCCATCCCCTGGGTGAAGATGTGGGCGTCGCGCCCGATGCGCCCGCCCTGGATGCCGGAGGCCACCTCGTCCCGGCTCATCGGACCCTGCTGCTGGCCGCCTACGGCTACGTACCAGACCTTGTCGCTCATGGGATTCTCCTCGGTGAAGATGTGCTCTGCTGCGGGCGGTGGCCGCCGTGGCCTCCTACCTGCCGGCCCGGCGGGCCGCGCGGACGGATCCGCAGCTGGTGCTACGCAGGGAGATTTGAAAGGACAAGCACGGACCCACAAGGACGCCCACAGACGGGCGAGACCCTCGTTCTTGCCCGTCCGTGTTTTGTCCGTGTCCGCCTGTCCGTGTTCTTCTCCCCTACCGCACCGACCGCCTCCCCTCCTCTCCCGGTGAGGGAGGGAGGGAGGGGTCGGGCGAGGAGGAGTCGGGGTCGGGGGCGGCCACGGCCTCCCCGCGCTCCACTCCCGCCACCGCCTCCGGACGGCTGCCGGGCTTCTCCGCGGGCGTGGCGCCGGCGCGGCAGGCCGGGCACTCCGCCGGCGGATAGGACGGCAGGTCGAGCTGCAGCAGCGACCGGAAGGGGACGTCGAACGGATCCCGGCCGGCGGTGCGGTCGATGATGGCGCCGATGGCCACCACGCGGGCCCCCCGGGCGGTAGCCAGCGAGGCCGTCTCCAGCGTCGAGCGGCCGGTGGTCACCACGTCCTCGATGATCACCACCCGCTCCCCCTGGCGCAGGGAGAAGCCGCGGCGCAGCCCCATCTCCTCGCCCTTGCGCTCGGTGAAACGGAAGGGCACCCCCAGCTCCGCCGCCACCTCGTGGCCGATGACGACGCCGCCCAGGGCGGGCGCCAGCACCGAGTCCGGATGGAACTGCCGCAGCAGCTCGGCCAGGTCGCTGCCCACGCGGCGGGCCCGCACGGGGTCCTCCAGGAGCAGGGCGCACTGCACGTAGGCCGCGGAGTGGAGACCCGACGAGAGAAGGAAGTGGCCGCGGCGCAGCGCGCCACTCTCCTCGAGCATCTGCATCAGGATTCTTTCATTCACGGGTGGGTTCCTCCCGGTGGATGTCGTACTGGTCGAGCTTCTTGTAGAGATTGCTGCGGGGAGTGTCGATGGCCTGGGCCGTCTGGGTGACGTTCCAGTTGTTCTCCTCCAGCTTGTGGAGGAGGAACATGCGTTCCGAGAGGTCCCGGAACTCCCGCAGGGTCTGCACGGCCAGCAATGACGTGGACAGCTCGGGACGCGTGCCGCCGGTGGCGGCGATGACGTCCTCGCGGGTGACCTTATCTCCTGGGGAGAGGATCAGCAGGCGCTCCACCAGGTTCTTGAGCTCGCGCACGTTCCCCTTCCAGGGCAGCGCCTTCAGGTGGGCGACGGCCTCGGGGGTGAACTCCTTGGCCTTGTAGTTGTTCTGGTCGGCGTAGCGCCGCACGAAGTACTCGACGAGGACCGGCAGGTCCTCCAGGTGCTCGCGCAGCGCCGGGGTGCGGACCGGGATGACGTTGAGGCGGTAGAAGAGGTCCTCGCGGAACCGCCCGGCGGCGATCTCCGCTTCCAGGTCGCGGTTGGTCGCCGCCACCACCCTCACATCCACGGTCACGGTCCGCTCAGCTCCCACCGGCTCCACCTCTCCGTTCTGGAGCACACGCAAAACCTTTGCCTGCGTCCGCGCGGACATGTCGCCGATCTCGTCGAGGAAGATGGTGCCGCCGTCGGCGGCGACGAACTTGCCGATCTGCTTGCGCACGGCGCCGGTGAAGCTCCCCTTCTCGTGGCCGAAGAGCTCGGACTCGATCAGCTCCTCGGGGATGGCGGCGCAGTTGACCTGGACGATGGGGCGGTCGCGGCGGGCGGACTGGCGGTGGATGGCGCGGGCCACCAGCTCCTTGCCGGTGCCGCTCTCGCCGGTGATGAGGACCGTGGCGGGCGTGGGCGCAGCCCGCTCGATGGTCTCGCGCAGCCGGCGGATGGCCGCGGCGCTGCCCATGAGCTGGTCGGGCTCGATGCGCAGCGTCCGGTTCTCGGTCTGCAGCCGGTAGCTCTCCACCGCGTTGCGCAGGGAGAGGAGGACGCGGTCCCGCTCCAGGGGCTTCTCGAAGAAGTCGTAGGCGCCCCGGCGGGTGGCCTCGACGGCCGTCGCCACGTCGGCGTGGCCGCTGATCATCAGCACCGGCATGTCGTAGCCCCGGTCGCGCAGGGCCTTGAGCAGCTCGAGACCGTCCATCTCGGGCATCTTGATGTCGAGGATCACGGCGTCGGGCGGCCGGTCGGCGATCCGGGTGAGGGCCTGGGAGCCGCTCCCGGCCTCCTCCACCCGGTACCCCTCGTACTCCAGGATCATGTGAAGGCTGTCGCGGATGGCGGACTCGTCGTCCACCACCAGCACGGAGGCGCGGATGCTGCTGTCTCCTGGTCTTGGCATGGTCCGTCACAGTGTAACAAGAAAGAGGCCGGCTCTCCCGAGCCGGCCTGTCAACCACCAGAATCGTCTGTCGGGTCGGTTACTGCTTCTTCCTTACGGCACCTGCACCACGGCGAAGAACGGCGGCCCGTTCCCCGCCTGGTCGAACAACCGGGCATAGAGGCGGATGTAGCTCTTCGACTTCGCGCCCTTGACCGCACTCTCGAACTCCTCGACGCTCGTCACCTTGCGGCCGTTGACCTCGGTGATCACGGCGCCCGGCCGCACGAACTGCTCGTACAGCGGGCTGGTGGGCGAGACGCTGGTCACCAGGACGCCGTCGACAGTCTCGGGGATGCCGCGGGCCGAACGGTTGCTGCCGGTGAGGTCCTGATACTGGATGCCCAGCCAGTCGATGCCGCGGCCGGCGTCGGGCCTGGGGACGGCCGCCTCCTGCTGCTCCTCGTCGGGACGCTCGCGCAGGCGGACCTCCCGCTGGACGGTCTTGCCGTCGCGCCAGACGTCCAGCGTCACGGTGGCGTCAGGCCCCTTGTTGGAGACGTAGCCGATGAGGTCGCGGGTGGTCTTGATCTTCCGCCCGTCGACCGCCAGGATGACGTCGCCGTGCTGGATGCCGGCCTGCGCGGCCGGCGTGCCGTCCTCGACGGACTGCACCAGCGCGCCGTCGGTGCTCTGGAGACCCCAGGCCTGCGCCTGGGCGTAGCTGAGATTGTTGATGCCGATGCCGAGATAGCCGCGGCTGACCCGGCCCTTGTCGCGGAGCTGGGGCAGGATCTCCTTGAGGGTGTTGACCGGCACGGCGAAGCCGATGTTCTCGGCGCCCCAGTTGATGGCGGTGGCGATGGCGATCACCTCGCCGCGCATGTTCACCAGCGGGCCGCCGGAGTTGCCGAAGTTGATCGCGGCGTCGGTCTGGATGAAATTCTCGAAGGACGCGTTGCTGATGCCGATCGACCGGTTCTTGGCGCTGACCACGCCGGTGGTCACGGTCTTGTCCAGGTTCAGCGGGTTGCCGATGGCCATCACCCAGTCGCCCACGCGCAGATCGTCGCTGTTGCCCAGCTCGAGGTAGCGCAGGCCGCGGCCGGCGTCGATCTTCAGCAGGGCGATGTCGGTGGCCTTGTCCGTACCCTTGACCTCGGCCGGATAGTCCCGGTCGCCGAGGTGGACCTTGACGGAGGTCGCCCCCTCGATCACGTGGTAGTTGGTCACCACCAGGCCGTCCGCGCTGATGACGAAGCCGCTGCCGCCCGAATCGGAACGGAACTCGTCCTGCTGCTGCTGCAGGTCGTCCTCTTCCTGTTCCTGCTGGGGCTGCTGCTGGTTCGGGTTCGGCCGCCGGTTGCGCGGGCCGAAGAAGAACTCGAACGGATCCACGCCGCCCCGGCGCCCGTCGTTCTTCTCGATGGTGGCGGCCTGGATGGACACCACCGCCGGGTCCACCGCCTCGGCGAGGTCGGCGAAGCTGGGCAGCGTCGTCGTGCTCTGGTTGCGGGCGGCAAGCCGGGTGGCGGAAAGACTGGCGTTCGCCTCCTGCGCGGCGCTGGGGACTGTCCACTGCAGGCCTCCAGCGAGGACCATGCCGAAGACGACCGCTCCCACCACCAGGAGGACGGTGGCCAGGTTTCTCTTCTCTTTCGTGCTCATGGGGACTGCGGTCTCCTTTCTCTTCTCGCTCTTCCTGAGAAGCAATCGTCCTGCCAGGCAAATTCCAGAGGAGAGGACGGCTCCCGCCGGGCCGAATTCGCGCCAAAATGGCATAAAGATTACCACCCTTGCGGCGGGATCGCGAATGCGGGAAGATTTCTCCGGTCCTGCCGTGTTCTAGGGGCTGGGCGCGGAGTCTTCCGCAGACCACTCCCTCCCAACCGCTCCACAGGGGGTCCTCGGAGCCGGCAAGGCGTTGCCTTGTCGTAACTTGAAAACGGCGAGTCCATCCCTATATAATGGGCGGGCCAGCTTGCCCTGACCGGCGACGGTCGGTAGAGAGTGGGTGTCCAAGCCCACTTTTTTTGTTGGAATCAAGGAGAACGAAAACGAGCCCGATGGCGACGACACCCGACCGTATCGCGGAGCTGACTCCGGAGTTGGAGCAGATCGCCGCGGCATCCGGCTGCGAGCTGGTGCACGCGGAGCTGAAAGGCGGCGTGCTGCGGGTGTTCGTGGACAAGCCCGAGGGCCAGGGCGGGGTGACGCTGGAGGACTGCTCGCACGTCTCGCGGCAGCTCTCCGCCCTGCTCGACGTGCTGGACTTCGGCAAGTCCCGCTACGTCCTGGAGGTCTCCTCGCCGGGGCTCGACCGGCAGCTCTACAAGCCGCGCGACTACGAGCGGTTCGCCGGGCGCCTCGCCCGGTTGACGCTGGACGATCCCGAGACCGGGAAGAAAAAGACGGTGACGGCGCGCCTCCAGGGGCTGCGCCAGACCGAGGGGACGTCGGAGGAGAACGCCGCGGTGGTCCTGGCGGACGACCGCACGGGGGAGCGGTGGGAAGTCCCGCTCAAGAACGTCAAGACGGCTCGGCTTGAGATCGAGCTGTAGCTGAATAGGAAAGAGAAGCCATGCCTCAGGCACCGACTGCTGAACTGAACCTGAACGAGATCCTGCGCCAGGTCGCCCGCGAGAAGGACATCGACCTCGAGCGGTGGATCTCCGCCCTCGAGGACGCCATGGCGTCCGCGGCCAAGAAGCAGCACCGGATCAAAGAGCCGGTGCGCGCGCATCTCGACCGCGAGACCGGCAAGTTCGAGGCCTTCATCGTCAAGAAGGTCGTGGAGACGGTGGAGGATCCGCTGGCCGAGTGGACGGTCGAGGAGGCGCGGGACCACAAGCGGGACGCCGAGGTGGGCGACGAGATCCATCTGCCGGTCTCGACCGACGGCCTCGGCCGCATCGCCGCCCAGAACGCCAAGCAGGTGCTCTATCAGCGGGTGCGCGAGGCCGAGCGCGAGAACATCTACAACGAGTACATCGACCGTGTGGGCGAGATCCTCAACGGCACGGTCAAGCGCTTCGAGCGCGGCGACGTCATCGTCGACCTCGGCCGCACCGAGGCCATCGTGCCCCGCTCCGAGCAGGCGCGCCACGAGCGCTACAGCCAGGGCGAGCGCATCCGCGCCGTGATCGTCGACGTCCACAAGCAGCCCAAGGGGCCGCAGATCGTGCTCTCGCGCACCGATCCGAGACTGCTGGTCAAGCTGTTCGAGACCGAGGTGCCGGAGATCTACGACGGCACGGTGGTGATCAAGAACGCCGTGCGGGCGCCCGGCGAGCGGGCCAAGGTGGCGGTCTACAGCCGCGAGCGCGACGTCGATCCGGTGGGCGCCTGCGTGGGCATGAAGGGCTCGCGCGTGCAGTCCATCATCCGCGAGCTGCGCGGCGAGAAGATCGACATCATCGAGCACAGCGACGACCTGGTGACCTTCGCCCAGAGCGCCCTGGCGCCGGCCAAGATCACCCGCGTGTCGGTGACGCACCAGGGCGAGATCCCCCACCTCGACGTGATCGTGGAGGACGAGCAGCTCTCGCTGGCCATCGGCAAGCGCGGGCAGAACGTGCGCCTGGCCTCGGAGCTGATCGGCTGCCGCATCGACATCAAGAGCGAGAGCGACGTCAAGGACGAGGTGGCCGACGCCCTCGCCCGCATGCTGCAGACGGCGATGAGCGAGTCGATGCCGCGGATCGTCGAGGCGGACGTGATGTCGGCGCCGGACCTCGCCTCGAGCGTCGCCGAGAGGCTCCGGGACGCGGGCTTCGGCGATCTCGAGGCGCTGGCGGAGGCCGAGCCCGAGACGCTGCTGGCGCTGGAGATCGAGGAGCTCAGCCAGGACGAGGCCGAGCGCCTGATCCAGTGGGCGAAGGAGCAGTTGGTGCAGCGGGCGGCGAACCTCGACATCGGACCGTTCCGGACCCCCGAGGCGGCCCCGGCGGCGGCGGCGTCCATGGGCGACGAGGACTTCATGGCGGCCCTCAGCCGGGCGTTCGCCGAGAGCGAGAGCCATCGGACCCGGCATTCCGGGCCGGACGAAGGCGGCGAGGAGGCGGCCGAAGATCAGGCCGGCCTCCGCTCCGGCGACGACGAGTAGGCGTCCTCCCGGAGCGCCCTCCCCTGACAGGCGGCGGAGGGCAGGCAGGCCGGACCGGGCGGGTCCGGCCATGACAGGAGTTACGAGAAGATATGGGAAAGATTCGAGTTCAGGACCTCGCGAAGATGATGGGGATCTCCAACCAGGACCTCGTCTTCAAGCTGAAGTCCATCGGCGCGCGGGTCGAAGGCGATGACGCGCACATCGACACCGACATCATCCAGGCGATCCTGGCGGGCAAGAAGCTCCCCCATCCCCGGGAGGTCATCCTGCGCGACGAGCAGACGCCGCCGACTCCGGCCGCGGACGTGCGCCGCCGGGGCGCGACCGCCATGCCGGCCTCGCCGGCGGCGGCCCGCCGCCCGGCCGCGAACCCGCTGCGGCCGCAGCGCCCGCGGACGTTGATCCAGAAGGTGGAGCCGCGCATCCAGAACCTGCCGGTGTCGGAGCGCTCGTACGCCGCGCCGGCGCTTGCCGCCGAGGCGCCGCCGCTGGAGATCGCCGAGCCGCCCCGGGAGGAGATGGTGGCCAGCGTGGCCGCCGCGTCCGCTCCGCCTCCCCCCGCTGTGGAGGCGCCCGCGCCTCCCCCGCCCGCCCGCGTGGTCGAGACACCACCCGCCGCCGCCGCGCCGCCCCAGCCCGCGGCCCCGCCGCGCCGCGAGGCCCCGCCGCCTCCGGGAGGCGGCTACCGCCGCGACAGCCCGCCGCCGCGCCGCGACCAGGGTCCGGCCCCGGGCCGCCCGGGCGGCCCCATGGGACGGCCTGGAGAAGGGCGTCCCGGCGACCGTCCGATGGGACGCCCCGGGGACCGTCCGATGGGACGCCCTGGCGACCGTCCCGCCGGACGGCCGGGCGACCGCGCCGCCGGCGGCCAGCGCCCCATGGGCTCGGGAGCGCCGGCCCGTCCGGTGCCGCCGCCGTCCCGGCCGGGTGCCCCCGCGCCTCTCTCCACCGAGGAGCAGAAGCGGCGGGCCGCCGAGCGCATGCAGGAACAGATCGAACGCGACAAGAAGAAGAAGGGCGGCAAGGGGGTCAAGGGCGGCGGCAAGGCCGCGCCCCGCGCCGGGATGGACGACGATTTCGCGGGCTTCAAGGGTACCCTCGAGGACCTCGACAGCGTCGAAGAGATGAGCGGTCCGATGAGCGGCCGCCGGCGCCGCCGCGTCCAGCGCAAAGAGGACGAGGACCGCGAGGGAGGGAAGATCCTGAGCTTCAAGAAGGACAAGCCGCAGGGGCCGGTGATGATCAGCGAGGGCATGACCCTGCGCGAGTTCGCCGAGAAGCTCGGCGTGCGCGTGCGCGACCTGATCAACGCCCTGTTCAAGCGCGGCATCATGGCCAACATCAATCAGGTGCTGGATCCCGAGCTGGCCCAGGACCTCGCCCGCGACCTCGGCGTCGAGACCATGGTCGTCTCCTTCGAGGAGGAGGTGCAGCTCCGCCAGGAGCAGGCCGGCGGCAACGGCGGCGCCGAGCAGCAGGAGGTGGGAGCGAAGAAGGTCTCCCGCGCGCCGGTGGTGACCATCATGGGCCACGTCGACCACGGCAAGACCTCGCTCCTCGACGCCATCCGGTCGTCGAAGGTGACCGAGACCGAGTTCGGCGGCATCACCCAGCACATCGGCGCCTACCACGTCGACGTCAACGGCCGGCAGATCGTCTTCGTCGACACCCCGGGCCACGAGGCGTTCACCATGATGCGCGCCCGCGGCGCCAAGGTCACCGACATCGTCGTCCTGGTGGTGGCGGCCGACGACGGCGTGATGCCGCAGACGGTGGAGGCCATCGACCACGCCCGCGCCGCCAAGGTGCCGCTGGTGGTGGCGATCAACAAGATCGACAAGGCCAACGCCAACCTGGACCGCGTGAAGAAGGAGCTGTCCGACCGCGGCCTGCTGGCCGAGGACTGGGGCGGCGATACGGTCATGGTGCCGATCTCGGCGCTGAAGCGCGAGGGCATCGACAGCCTGCTGGAGATGATCCTGCTGACGGCGGACATCCTGGAGCTCAAGGGCAACCCGGACATCGCCGCCCAGGGCGCCGTGCTCGAAGCCCGCAAGGAGGTCGGCCGCGGCATCGTGGCCACCGTCCTGGTGCAGAACGGCACGCTCAAGGTGGGCGACGTGTTCGTCTCCGGCGCCGCCTGGGGCCGGGTGCGCTCGATGAGCGACGACCTCGGCCACCGGGCGCAGAGCGCCGGCCCCTCCACCCCGGTGGAGGTGACGGGCTTCAACGACCTGCCCGACGCCGGCGACATCCTGCAGGTGGTCGAGGACGAGTCCAAGGCCCGCGGCATCGCCGAGTTCCGGGCCCAGGAGCAGCGCCGCCGCGGCCTCGCCTCGGCGCCGGGCCGCATGATGTCTCTCGACCAGCTCTTCAACCGCATCCAGGAGGGCGAGGTCAAGGATCTGCCGGTCATCCTCAAGGCGGACGTGCAGGGCTCGGTCGAGGTGCTCAAGGAGGCCCTGGGCAAGGCCAGCACGGAGAAGGTCAAGGTCTCGGTCCTCCACTCCGGGGTGGGCGCGATCTCGACCAACGACGTGCTGCTCGCCTCGGCGTCCAAGGCGATCGTCATCGGCTTCAACGTCCGGCCCGAGCGCAGCGCGGTCGAGCTGGCGGAGAAGGAAGAGGTGGAGATCCGGCTGCACACCGTCATCTACGAGCTCATCGACGAGCTGCGCAAGGCGATGACAGGCCTGCTCGAGCCCACCTTCCGCGAGGTCTCCGCCGGCCGCGCCGAAGTGCGCGACACCTTCAAGGTCCCGAAGATCGGCACCATCGCCGGCTGTCACGTGGTCGAGGGGGTCATCCCCCGCAGCGCCGCGGTGCGGCTGCTGCGCGACAACCGCGTCATCTTCGAGGGGAAGATCGCTTCCCTCCGGCGCTTCAAGGACGACGTCTCCGAGGTGCGCACCGGCTTCGACTGCGGCATCGGCCTCGAACGTTTCCAGGACCTCAAGCCCGGTGACTTCATCGAGGCGTACACCCGCGAAGAGGTGGCGCCGGTCCTGTAAAAACCCTCGCAGCGGCCGCCGGGCGGGGGACCAGTCCCCCGCCTGCACGGCCTGGACGGGAGGGCGGGCGCGAGCCGTTTCAACCGATGATCGTCGGAATTTCCGTATTCGAGCTGCACCTCCCGGCAAGCCGCAGCCTCAAGGACAAGCGGCGGGTGGTCAAGTCCCTGATCGACCGGGTGCACCAGCGCTTTCGCGTCTCCATCGCGGAGACCGGCTTTCACGACCTGCACCAGCGGGCGGAGATCGCGATGGCGGTGGTGGTGTCCGGCGGTGAACGAGAGATGGAGAAGTTGATGGAAGAGGTCCGTAACCTGGTGGAGAGCGATCCGGAGGTCTTCCTGACCCACTGGGACCCGCAGCTCCTGGAGGGAGAAGGATGAGCCGCCGCACCGACCGCGTCGCCGATCTGCTGCGGGCCGAGCTCTCGGACCTGCTGCTGCGGGAGGTGCACGACCCGCGGGTGAAGCTGGCCTCGGTCACGGCGGTCGAGGTGACCCCGGACCTCCGCCGGGCCGTGGTGAAGATCTCGGCCCTGGGCGACGACGAGCAGAGGCAGGGGACCATCGAGGGGCTCCGCCACGCCAAGGGATTCCTCCGCACCGAGCTGGCGCACCGGCTGCGGCTGCGGACTACTCCGGAGCTCATTTTCGAGCTCGACCGGGGCGCCGAGCACAGTCAACGTATCGCCGACATTCTGGAGAGCCTCCATGGGCCCGATGAAAGCTCCTGAAGACCTGCTGCGGAAAATCCGCCAGGGCAACCGTTTCCTGCTGACCAGCCACGTCAATCCCGACGGCGACGCCATCGGCTCCGAGCTGGGGCTGGCGCGCCTGCTGCGGCGCCTCGGCAAGAGCGCGGTGGTCTGGAACCGGGACGCCACGCCGACCCTCTACCAGCCGCTGCCCGGCAGCGACCGCATCCACGTCGGCGAGGAGCCGCCCGCCGGCTTCCCGGACGTCTTCGACGCCATCATCGTCCTGGAGTGCCCGAGCCCGGACCGCACGGGGCTGGAGCAGCACCTGAACGCCCGGCCGGTGATCAACATCGACCACCACCTGGGGAACCAGCACTATGGGGTCATCAACTGGGTGGACTCGGCGGCCCCGGCCGTGGGCGAGATGGTCTACCGCCTGTCCCAGGGGCTCAAGGCGGCGCTGGAGCCCGAGACGGCCAACTGCCTCTATCTGACGCTGGTGACGGACACCGGCGGCTTCCGCTTCTCCAACGCCACGCCCGTGGCCTTCGAGGCCGCCGCCGCCCTGGTGCGGGAGGGGGCGCAGCCGGAGCAGGTCTCGCAGTGGCTCTACGAGAGCCAGCCGCTGGGGGTGCTGCGCCTGCTCGGCGAAATGCTGCAGACCCTCCGCCTCCACTGCGACGGGCGGGTGGCCACCGGCCGCCTCACCCGCGCCATGTTCGAGAAGGTCGGGGCGTCTCCGGGCGACTCCGAGGGGCTGATCGACCACCTCCGCTCCATCGCCGGCGTGGATGCCGTGGCGCTGATCCGCGAGCGCGAGGACGGCACGCACAAGGTCTCGCTGCGCAGCCGCGGCGAGGTGGACATCGAGAAGATCGCCCGCCATCACGGCGGCGGCGGTCACCGCAACGCCGCCGGCTTCGCCCTGGAGGGGGACGGCGAAGCGATCCGCGAGCAGGCCGCGGCGGCGCTCTGCGAGGCCCTGGGGGTGGGACAGAGCTAGCATGGAGATGAAAGACGGACTGCTGTTGCTGGACAAGGATCCGGGCTTCACCTCGCACGACGCCGTCCAGAAGGCGCGGCGGATCCTGCGGCAGAAGAAGATCGGCCACTGCGGCACCCTCGATCCCGACGCCACCGGCCTGCTGCTCCTCACCCTGGGCACGGCCACCCGGCTGACGCGGTTCCTGATCCGCGCGCCCAAGGTGTACGAGGGGGTGGTCCGCTTCGGGATCGTCACCGACACCTACGATGCCTCCGGGCGGGTGGTGTCCGAGGCGCCCGCCGAGGCGCTGGCGGCCCTGGATCCGCAGCGGGTGGCCGAGGCCATGCGCGCCTTCGAGGGCGAGATCCAGCAGCAGCCGCCCCCCTACTCCGCCAAGAAGGTGCAGGGGGTCAAGTACTACGAGCTCGCCCGCCGCGGCGAGGAGGTGCCTTCCGAGACCAAGGAGGTCACGGTCTACGAGTTCGCCCCCCTGGGCGGCATCGAGGACGGCCGGCTGCGCTTCCGGCTCGCCTGCTCCTCGGGCACGTACGCCCGCGGCCTCGCCCACGACCTGGGCGCCGCGCTGGGGATCGGCGGCCATCTCGCCGAGCTGCGCCGCACGCGCATCGGCGCCTTCCGGGTCGAGGACGCCGTCCGCCTCCCCCGCCTGGAGGAGATGATCGGGGCCGGCGAGCCGCTGGGCGCCTCCTGGGTCCCGTTCGACCAGATCCCGCTCCCCTTCGGCGAGGTCACGGCCGACCCGCAGCAGGAGCACCGGATCAGCCACGGCCAGACCGTGCTGGTGCGCGAGCTGGCCGGCGAGGAGGGGGACTGGGTGAAGCTGATCAACCGCCGCCGCGAGTTCATCGCGGTCGGCACCGTCGTCGAGAGGATCGGCACCGCCGGGGTCGGCATCGTGCAGCCCCGGGTGGTGTTCCGATGAGACAACCGCGAAGCGTCTAGACGCCCATGGGGGGCGCGGCACGCCGGACCCAGGCTCCGGGCACGGTCTGTGCTACAATGACGTGGAGAGAAATGTAAGGAGGAGTTTGCTTTGGCGCAAACCAGGGAAGTCAAAGAGAAGATTATCAGCGAGTACCGGACGCACGACCAGGACACCGGGTCTCCGGAGGTGCAGGTGGCCATCCTGACCAACCGGATCAACGAGCTCACCGAGCACTTCAAGACTCACACGAAGGATCACCACAGCCGCCGCGGCCTGCTCAAGCTGGTCGGCCGCCGCCGCCGCCTGCTCGACTATCTGAAGGGGAAGGACCTCGAGCGCTACCGCTCCACGATCGAGCGCCTCGGGCTCCGCAAGTAGTAATCCTCCCCACCGTACGAATCGGCAGGACCGTCCCGGGATCCAGCGACGGATCCCGGGACCACCGATCCTCCGGCCCCCCTCCTCGGCCCTCTCCGAGGACGCGGCGAGCCCCCGACGCAGGGGGCCTCCGGAGCTGTAGGCAGACGAGATAAAGAGAAAACAAAAAGAAAGAACGAATCCATGAAGCAACGCAAAGAGATCAACGTAGGCTCGGGCACCCTGATCGTCGAATCGGGCTACCTGGCCAAGCAGGCCAACGGCTCCTGCACCATCCGCCTGGGCGACACGGTCGTGCTGGCCACCGCCTGCATGGAGAACAAGGGCGGCGAGCGCGACTTCCTGCCGCTCACGGTCGACTACCGGGAGTACACCTACGCCGCGGGCCGCATCCCCGGCGGCTTCTTCAAGCGGGAAGGCCGGCCCACCGAGAAGGAGATCATCACCTCCCGTCTGATCGACCGGCCCCTGCGCCCCCTGTTCCCGGACGGCTACATCGCCGACACCCAGATCATCGCCTTCTGCCTCTCGGCCGACGGCGAGAACGATCCGGACATCCTGGCCATCAACGGCGCCTCCTTCGCCATGGTGCTCTCCGACATCCCGTTCTACCACCCGGTGGGCGCGGTGCGGGTCGGCCTGATCAACGGCGAGGTGGTGATGAACCCCACCAACAGCCTCCGGGACGTCTCCGACCTCGACCTGGTCGTGGTGGGGACGGAGGAAGCCGTGGCGATGGTGGAGGCTGGAGCCAACCAGGTTTCCGAGGAGCTGATCCTGGAGTGCATCTGGCGCGGCCACCAGGAGATCCAGAAGATCATCAAGGCCCAGCACGAGATGTTCCGCGATGGCGACCGGGAGAAGCCCATGTGGTCGGCTCCCGAGCTCTACCCCGAGTCGCTCTACGAGCAGGTCAAGGGGGACATCTACGCTCCCCTCAAGGCCGCCCTCTTCACCAAGAAGAAGTTCGAGCGCAAGGCCAACGTCAACGCCGTGGTCAAGCCCTACCTCGAGCAGATCCCCGAGGAGGAGGCGGCGAAGAAGGGCCTGGTCAAGAAGATCGTCAGCCGCCTCGAGGAGGAGATCCTCCGCGAGGTGGTGCTCAACGAGCGCACCCGCTTCGACAACCGGCGCCTGGACGAGATCCGGTCGATCTCCATCGACGTCGGGCTGCTCCCCCGCACCCACGGCTCGGCGCTGTTCACCCGCGGCGAGACGCAGGGCCTGGTCTCGGCCACGCTCGGCACCAAGCGCGACGCGCAGGTGATCGAGGAGTACGAGGGCGAGAGCATCCAGAAGTTCCTGCTGCACTACAACTTCCCGCCCTTCTCCGTGGGCGAGGTCAAGTTCCTGCGCAGCCCCGGCCGGCGCGAGATCGGCCACGGCGTGCTGGCCCGCCGCGCCCTGCTGCCGGTGCTGCCGCACGAGGACGAATTCCCGTACACGATCCGCGTGGTCTCGGACATCCTGGAGTCGAACGGCTCCTCGTCCATGGCCACGGTCTGCGGCGGCTCGCTGGCCCTGTTCGACGCCGGCGTGCCGCTGCTGGCGCCGGTCGCCGGCGTGGCCATGGGCCTGATCAAGGGCGAGGAGACCTTCGCGGTCCTCTCCGACATCGCCGGCCAGGAAGACCACTACGGCGACATGGACTTCAAGGTCGCCGGCACCCGCCACGGCGTGACCGCCCTCCAGATGGACATCAAGATCACGGGCGTCACCCGCGAGATCATGAAGGTCGCTCTCGAGCAGGCCAAGACCGGACGGATGCACATCCTCGACGTCATGGAGGGCACCCTGCCCCAGCCGCGGGGCGAGATGTCCAAGTTCGCTCCCAGGCTCTACACGCTGCAGATCGCCAAGGAGAAGATCCGCGACGTCATCGGACCCGGTGGCAAGACGATCCGCTCGATCATCGAGGAGACCGGCTGCGACATCGAGATCGAGGACGACGGCCGCGTGGTCATCGCCTCGCCCGACGAGCCGGCGGCCCGGCGCGCCATCCAGATGGTGGAGCGCCTGACCGAGGTGCCGGAGGTCGGCAAGGTCTACAACGGCACGGTCCGCAGGATCGAGGCCTACGGGGCCTTCGTCGAGATCATGCCGGGCTCGGACGGCCTGCTGCACATCAGCGAGCTCGCCCCCTACCGGGTCCGCGAGGTCACCGACCTCCTCAAGGAGGGGGACGAGATCGAGGTCAAGGTCATCAACATCGACGAGCAGGGCAAGGTCCGGCTCTCGCGCAAGGCGGTCATCATGGAGTCTCCGGACTATGATCCCGCCCAGTACGAGGGGATGGAGATGGCCATGGCCGGCGGTGGGGATGGCGAGCGCCGCGGCGGCGACCGTGATCGCGGCGGCGACCGCGGGGGTCGCGGCGGACGCGGCGGTGGTGGTGGACGCGGCGGCGGCGGACGTGGCGGTGGAGGCAACCGGCACTAACGCGCCAACCCTCAGTGGGGTGGTTTCTCTGGGGCGGCCTTCGGGCCGCCCTTTTCCTTTTCTCGGCGCATCGTGTCACCTCCGCCGACAGGTGTAGACTCGTCGCCGTCATGAGCGCCATTCATCGCGATTCGCTCGTCGCCTATCTCGACCAATACCTCGATTCCCGCGGCCGCGACTACGGCCCCAACGGGCTCCAGGTCGAAGGCCGGGAGGAGATCCGCAAGATCGTCACCGGCGTCTCGGCCTGCCAGGAGCTGTTCGTCCGCGCCCGGGAAGCGGGGGCGGACGCGGTGCTCGTCCATCACGGGCTCTTCTGGGAGGGGATGCCGCGTTCCCTCACCGGCATCCAGTACCGGCGGGTGGCGGAGCTGATCCGGGGGGAGATGAGCCTCCTCGCCTACCATCTCCCGCTCGACCGTCACCTCGAGGTGGGGAACAACGCCGTGGCCGGCCGCCAGCTCGGTCTGGAGGACATCGAGCCGTTCGGGCTGCACGACGGGTTGCCGGTGGGCGTCAAGGGCCGGTTCCCCGTCCCGATCCCGGCCGTGGAGCTGCTGGAGCGCGCCCGGCGGATCTACGCCCAGGAGCCGCTGGCCTACTTGAGCGGTCCGGACGCGGTCTCGACCTTAGGGATCATCAGCGGCGGCGGCCAGCGCGACTTCTACACCGCGATCGAAGAAGGGCTGGACGCCTACATCACCGGCGAGGTGACCGAGTGGGTGATGAACGTGGCGCGGGAGTCGCGGGTCCACTACCTCGCCGCCGGCCATTACGCCACCGAGCGGCTGGGGGTCCGCGCCCTGGGGGAGCACCTGCGGGAGCGGTTCGGCGTCGACGTCGAGTACATCGACGTGCCGAACCCCGCCTAACCCGCCGCCTTGCCGTACAGCCTGTAGAAGTTCTCCCCCGTCCGGCGGCAGACCTGCTCGTAGGTCTCCCCCGTCTCCCGGGCCAGCCGCTCCGCCACCTCGACGACGTAGGCCGGGCGGTTGGGCTTGCCCCGGTGCGGGACGGGGGCGAGGTAGGGGGTATCGGTCTCGACGAGGCAGCGGTCCGGCGGCAGGATGGGGATCACCTCCCGGACGTTGTCGGCCCTGGGGAAGGTGATCATCCCCGTGAATCCCAGGTAGAAGCCATGCTCGATCAGCTCCCGGGCCATGTCGAGCCCGCCCGCGAAGGAGTGGAAATCGGCCTGGAGATTCCGGAAGGCCTCCTCGCGGACGACCGCCAGCATCTCCTCGTTGCTGTCCCGGTTGTGGACCACCACCGGCAGCCCGAGCTCGATCGCCAGCGCCCACTGCTCCCGCAGGGCCCGGAACTGCGCCTCGCGCGGCGAGTGGTCGTAGTAGAAGTCCAGCCCGCACTCCCCCACCGCCACGGCCTTGGGATCCGCCATCAGGGACCGCAGCCGCTCGACGTCGCCGTCCTTCCAGGAGGAGGCGTCATGGGGATGCGTGCCCAGGGCGCACCAGACGTCCGGGTGGCGGTGGCAGAAGGCGAGGATGTCCTCCGCCTCGTCCAGCTTGGTGGCCGGGACGAGGAAGCCCTTCACGCCCCGCTCCCGGGCCGCGTCGAGGGCGCCTTCGCGCTCCTCCGGCGGCAGGCTCTGGAGGTGGCAGTGGGAGTCGATCGGGCCGGTGAGGTCGGGAGCGCTCACTTGACGCGGGTGCCGTTGGGCACCGGGACCTCCGGGTGCAGGAGGACCGGCTTGCCGTCGAGGGAGGCGGCCAGCACCATGCCCTGGGACTCGACACCCATCAGCTTGGCGGGCTGGAGGTTCGCCACCACCACGACCTGCCGGCCCACCAGGTCCTCGGGCTTGTAGGCCAGGGCGATGCCCGCCACCAGGGTGCGGGTCGATCCTTCGCCCACGTCCACCGTCAGCTTCAGCAGCTTGTTCGACTTCGGCACGGGCTCGGCGGCGTGGATGGTCCCCACCTTGAGCTCGGCCTGGAAGAACTGGTCGATCGAGACGAGGGGCTTTTCGGGGGCGGCGGCGGTCTCCATGGTCTTCTCTTTCTCCGCCTTGGCTTCGGCGAGATAGGCCTCCTTGTCGATCCGCGGGAACAGCGGCGCGGGCGCGGGCAGGAGGGCGTCCGTGGGCGTCGCGTACGGCCCGCCCCAGGTCATGGCGTCAAAAGTCTTCGGCGGCACGGGCATGCCAATGGCGGCCAGCACCTGCGGAGCGACGCGGGGCATGAACGGCAGCAGCCCCGTGGCCACGATCCGCACCGCCTCCAGCCCGTTCCAGAGGATGCGGGCGAGGCGCGGCGAAGGCCCTTCGGTCTTGATCACCTTCCACGGCTCCCGGGTCACCAGGTACTGGCTGGTCTCGTCCAGCAGCCGCCAGAGGCTCTCCAGGGCGCGGCTGAAGGCCAGGTCCTCCATGGCCTTGCGATAATCCCGCACGGTCTGCATGGCGACCGGGCCGAGCGGGTTGTCGCCGCAGATCTCCGGCGGCGTCATGCCGTCGAAGGCGTTGCGCGAGAGGGTGACCAGCCGGCTGACCGTGTTCCCCAGGGTGTTCGCCAGGTCGCTGTTGTAGCGGTCCACGAACCCTTCGTCGGAGAAGTTGGCGTCCTGGCCGAAGACCATCTCCCGCAGCAGGAAGTAGCGGACGTTGTCGCTGCCGAAGCGGTCGATCAGCTCGTCCGGGCGGACGACGTTGCCCGCCGACTTCGAGACCTTGCGGCCGTCGCGCTGCCACCAGCCGTGGGCCCAGACCACGGTCGGCAGCGGCAGGCCGGCCGACATCAGGAAGGCCGGCCAGTAGACGGCGTGAAAGCGCAGGATGTCCTTGCCGATGAGGTGGAGCCGGACGTCGCCCGCTTCCCAGAACTTCCGGTAGAGGCCGTCGTCCTCCGCCCCGAACCCCAGGGCGCTGATGTAGTTGGTCAGCGCGTCGAGCCAGACGTAGACGGCCTGGCCCGGGCGGTCCGGGAAGGGGATGCCCCACTCCAGGTTGGCCCGCGAGACCGAGAGGTCGCGCAGGCCGGACTCCACGAAGGCTCGGACCTCGTTGAGCCGGGTCTCCGGGCGGACGAACTCCGGATGCTTCTCGTACCAGTCGAGGAGCGGCTGCTGGTACTTGGAGAGCCGGAAGAAGATGTTCTCCTCCGACTTCCACTCCACCGCCGTGCCGTGGACCGGGCAGGCCTTCTCCGGCCCCAGCTCCTTTTCGGTGTAGAAGGTCTCGCAGGGCGAGCAGTACCAACCCTCATGGCGCGCGGTGTAGAGGTCCCCCGCCGCCTCGATGCGGCGGATGATCTCCCGCACCCCCGGTGGTGCCGCTGCTCGGTGGTGCGGATGAAGTCGTCGTAGGAGAACTCCAGCCGGTCCTTCAGCTCGCGGTACTTGGCGACGATGCGGTCCGCCAGGGCGATCGGCTCGATCCCCTCGTTGCGGGCGGCGCGCTCGATGTTCTGCCCGTGCTCGTCCGTGCCGGTGATGAAATAGACCTCCCGCCCCGCCATCCGCAGATAGCGCGCCAGGGTGTCGGCTACCGTGGTCGTGAAGATGTGCCCGATGTGGGGCAGCGCGTTCACGTAATAGATCGGGGTGGTGAGGTAGAAGGTGCTCATGGAACGGCGGATTGTATCAGGCCCCGGGGACCAGCTCTTCCGGCGTGAACCGGTAGTGCGAGCCGCAGAAGGCGCAGTCGGCCCCGATGCTGCCGTCGTCCTCGCGCAGGTAGTCGCGGTCCTCCGCTGGCAGCAAGGTCAGATGATGGAGAAGCCGCTCCCGGTTGCACCGGCAGCGGTAGCGGAGCGGGCGCGTCTCCTTCACCTCGCGGTCGAACCCCGCCAGGATGCGTTCCACCACGTGCTCGGCACCGCCCTCCTCCAGGAGATGGCTGATGCCGTGGATCCTCCCGATGTTCTCCTCCAGACGGGACACGGCATCTTCAGGCGCTCCCGGCAGCACTTCGACGACCATGCCGCCGGCGGCCACCACGCCGCTCGGCTTGCCGAGCACGCCCAGGAGCACGGCGGACGGGGTCTGCTCGCTCTGGCGGAGGTAGTAGGCGACGTCCTCGCCGATCTCGCCGCTCACCAGCTCGACCTGGCTCTGATAGCTGTTGCCCCCCTCGTACTCGCGGAGCACCCGGAGGTAGCCCTTGCCCACCGCGCGGCCCACGCCGAGCTTGCCGCCCGGCCAGTCGGGGACCTGGACCTGGCTGTCCCCCACCATGCCCCGCAGATTGCCCGCGTCGTCCGCCTCGGCGAGCACGCGGAGCAACGGGCCGTTCCCCCGTACCTCCAGCATCAGCCGGCTGGGGGTCTTGGTGGACAGGCGCTGCAGCAGGGCCGCGCCGGCCAGGCAGCGGCCGAGAGCGGCGGCCGGCACCGGCCAGAGATCGAACCGGTCCCGGACCTCTTCCATCACGTCCGTGATATCGGCGACCGCCCAGCGGAAGGCGCCGTTGCCGGCAAGCCCCAGCTCGAGCCTTCCCTGCGCGGCCATGGATGTTTCGTTCACTGTCGTTCTCCAATTGAACGTAAGGGGTGGGGGCTTGGCCCCACCCCTCGAAAATCTCTCCGAGGAATGTTATGCGCCCGCGGCCGCGAGAGCGGCGCGGTAGACGTCTCGCCAGGGAACCCCGCTGGCGAGCGCCAGCCGGCGGCAATCCTCGAATTCGGGTGCGGCGGCGAGGGGACGGCCGTCGAGCCGGGCGCGCTTGATCCTCACAGTGCCAAACGCCGTCTGTACCTCCAGAATTTCCCGCTCCGCTTCGACGCGGGAGGCCGCGTGGTAGCGGCAGCCCAGCGATCCGGACTCGGTCAGGAGGACCCCGGCCATCTCTTCGAGCTGGGGCCGGCGGCAGAGCAGAGTGACCAGGGTGCCGGGGCGGTTCTTCTTCATCTGCACGGGGGTGAAGTAGACGTCCAGGGCGCCCGCTTCCAGGAGCCGCTCCATCAGGAAGCCGAAGCCCTCGCCGGAGAGGTCGTCGATCTCGGTCTCGACCACTATCACCTCGCTGCGCACCTCGTCGCGCGCCGCCTGGGTGCGGCCGCGGAGCAGCCGCAAGGCGTTGGGATGGGTGGGAAGGTCCTTCTTCCCCAGGCCGTAGCCCACGCCGTCGAGGACCATGGCGGGCAGCTCCACGTACTCGTCCACCAGCTCCGCCAGGAGCACCGCGCCGGTAGGGGTGGTCAGCTCCCCTCCCGGACCGCCGAAGATGGGGACCCCCCGCAGCAGCTCGGCCGTGGCCGGCGCCGGGATGGAGACCTCGCCGTGGGCCATCTTCACCCGCCCGCTCCCCACGTTGACGGGACCGCAGGTGATGCGCTCCGGCGTCAGGTGCTCGACCGCCGCGGCGGCCCCCACGAGGTCGACGATCGAGTCGATCGCCCCCACCTCGTGGAAGTGAACTTGCTCGACCGGCATGCCGTGGGCCTTGGCCTCCGCCTCCCCCAGCCGCTCGAACAGCCGCACCGCGCGCTCCTTCACCGGGGCGGAGAGGTCGCTCCCGAGAATCATCCCGCGGATCTCGGCGAGACCCCGGGTATGCCCATGATCATGATGGTGATGGTGGTGGTGGTGGCCATGATCATGGTGGTGATGCTGGTCGTGACGATGCTCCTCCGGGTCCGGCCCTTCGATCGAACGGCCGTTCTCGAGGACGCGGAACCGAGTGCCCGTGAACCCGCCGCGCTGGGCCTTGCGGCTTTCGACCGAGATCCCCGGGAGGCGGAGCCGGGCCACCACGTCCGCGAGCACCTCGGCGGGCATCCCCAAATCCAGGCAGGCGCCCAGGAACATGTCTCCGGCGATGCCGCTGCTGCAATCCAGGTGGTAGGTCGCCATGGCCGCGAAGGCTACCACGCGCTCCCCGCCCGCTCCCGGATGGAGACCCACCGCCCCTGTGATCCCAAGACCACGTGGTCCACGAGCCGCACGCCCACGATCTCCGCCGCCTCCGCCATCCGCTTGGTGAAGAGGAGATCCTCGGCGCTGGGCGACGGATCGCCGCTGGGATGGGTATGGAAGAGGTAGACCGACGCCGCGCCCCGCTGAAGGCATTCCCGGAGGATCTCGCGGGGCTCGACCGACATGCGGCTCAGGGTGCCGCGAAACATCTCTTTCTCTCCAAGCAGGAGGTGGCGGGCGTCCAGGAAGAGCGCTCCCATGACCTCCTGGTCGCTGGTGTGGTAGCGGAGGGCGAGGTAGCGGGCCACGTCCACGGGACGGGAGAGAGGCTCGCGGTCCAGGAACTGCTCGCGGGCGAGGCGCCGCCCCACCTCCACGGCGGCCAGCAGGGTCGCGGCCTTGGCCGGACCGATGCCGGCCCGCCGCAGCGAATGGGGCGTGGCGGTGAGGAGGCCGGAGAGGCCGCCGTTCTCGCGCAGCAGGTCCATGGACAGTTGCAGGACCGACACCCCGGTCCGCCCGGTGCGCAGCAGGACGGCCAGCAGCTCCGAGTCCGAGAGGGACGCTCCTCCCTGCTGGAGGAGGCGCTCGCGGGGGCGCTCCCCTTCCGGCAGCTCGCGGATCAGATAATCGGCCATCGGCAGCTTTCCATGGCGTCCACCAGGGCCGGCAGGGCCTCCCCGGCCGGAGCGGCCAGCCGCAGGTCCATGAAGCCCGAGAACGGCGTGGGCTCCGGATTGACCTCGATCAGGCAAGCGCCCGCCTGGTGCGCCAGCTCGATCAGGCCGGCCGCGGGATAGACCGTCCCGGAGGTCCCCACCGAGATGAAGAGGTCGCAGAACGTCGCCTCCTCGTAGGCGCGCACCAGGACCGCCTCGGGCAGCGACTCGCCGAACCAGACCACCCCGGGCCGGAGCTTCCCGCCGCAGGAGCAGAGCGGCGGCTGCTCCGCCGACTCGGCGATGGCCTCCCCCATGTCTCGCGTCTCGCCGCAACGGTCGCAGAAGGCCCGTGTGATGGTGCCGTGCAGCTCCAGCAGGTTCCGACTGCCCGCGCGCTGGTGGAGGCCGTCGACGTTCTGGGTGACGCAGGTCGTGGACGGAAAGACCGTCTCCAGCCTCGCGACGGCGTAATGGGCGGGATTGGGCGCGGCCTCCGACGCCTTGCCGTACCGCCAGGCGTACCACCGCCAGACCATCCCCGGGTCGGCCTGGAAGGCCTGCGGCGTGGCCAGCTCCTCGGGGCGCATCCTCTCCCAGAGGCCGCCCGCGCCCCGGAACGTGTCGAGGCCGCTCTCCCGGGAAACGCCGGCGCCCGAGAACACCACCACGCGGGTGGCGCCCTTCACCCGCTCCCGGATCGGATCGGAAAGCTCCAGTGAATCCATCCTCCTCCTTCCCGCCATGGCCGGCGGATCGCGTTGACACCGCGAGACTCATCCTGCTACAAACGGCGCCCCATGCCCTACCTTCCGAACAACTTCGGCCTCCTGGAGGCGGACGACAGCGACTATGAGACCAGCCGCGCCGCCGTCCTCCCCGTCCCCTTCGAGCGCACGACCTCGTACGGCAAGGGCACGACGGGCGGCCCCGCCGCCATCCTCCGCGCCTCGCAGTCCATGGAGCTGTACGACGAGGAGCTGGACGGCGAGCCCTACACGCTGGGGATCGCCACCCTGCCGCCGTTCCTCCCCGAGCCCTTCGACATGGGCGAGGCCATGGCGGAGCTCCAGGACGCCTGCAAGGTCCACATGGAGAAGGGCAAGTTCCTGGTGACCCTGGGAGGCGAGCATAGCCTGAGCCAGGCTCCCGTCAAGGCCGCCCACGAGGTCTTCGGCGAGATCGGGGTCGTGCAGTTCGACGCCCACACCGACCTGCGGGAGGAGTTCGAGGGCACTCCCTACAGCCACGCCAGCGTCATGAAGCGGGTCGTGGACGCGGGGATCCCCACCCTGGCGGTGGGCATCCGCTCGCTCTCCACGCCCGAGGCCCGGCTGGTCAAGGAGCGCAACCTCCCCGTGATCTGGGGGCATCAGCTCGACCGCGCCGAGGAGCTGTTCCCGAAGATGCTGGCCGCCCTGCCGGAGCGGATCTACCTCACCTTCGACATCGACTACTTCGATCCGTCGCTGGTCCCCGCCACCGGCACCCCCGAGCCGGGCGGCGGCCACTGGTATCCCACGCTAAGGCTGCTCCGTCACCTGTTCCAGACCAAGACGGTCGTCTCCATGGACCTGATCGAGCTGGCGCCGGTCGGCGGTCATCCGGCGAGCGACTTCCTGGCCGCGAAGCTGGTCTACAAGTGCCTGGGATATCTCTGGGAGAGGGAAGGCCGGCCCGGACAGGCTAGCCAATAAGAACGCTCCCGCCGTTGACGTTCAGGATCTCCCCCGTGATGTGACACGCGAGAGGAGAAGCCAGGAAGAGGACCGGCGCGGCGACGTCCTCCGGGGTGGCGATGCGGTGCAGAGGGATGGAGGCGAGCACCTGCTCGCGGTAGGCAGCCCGAGAGCGCCTCGGAGGTCATGTCCGTATCCACCCAGCCCGGCGCCACGGCGTTGACCCGGATCTCCGGAGCGAGCTCCATGGACCAGGACTTGGTGGCCGAGATCAGCGCGCCCTTGCTGGCGGCGTAGGCGCTGTAGTAGGCCTCGCCCCGCTGCCCCGCCGTGGAGCTGATGTTGACGATGGAGGCATCCTCCGCTCCCACGAGACGGGGGATGGCGTAGCGGGCGCAGAGGAACGGGCCCACCACGTTGACGGCGAGGGTCGCCTGCAGCCGCTCCGGCTGGAGCTGCGCCAGGGGGTCGTGGACCCAGACGCCGGCGTTGTTGACCAGACAGTCGAGCCCGCCCCAGCGAGCTTCGACGGCGTCGAAGAGCAGCTCCACCTGCGTCCCGTCCGTCACATCGCAACGGAACACGAAGTGCGGCGCGTCCGAGATCCGGCGCAGCTCCTGGAGGATCGCGCCGGCCCGGCTGTCGCTGGCCAGGTACTGCACGAGCACCGAGGCGCCGGCCTTGGCGAAGAGGCGGCAGCACGCGGCGCCGATGCCGCGGCTGCCACCGGTCACCAGGACCCGGCGTCCCCGGAAGTCGATCAAGCGGCGGCCTCGACCACCATCGCGATGCCCTGCCCGCCGCCGATGCAGGCGGAGGCCACACCCCGGCCGCCTCCCCGCCGCCGCAGCTCCTTGAGCAGGGTGACGAGCAGACGGGTGCCGGAAGCGCCCAGCGGGTGGCCCAGGGCGATGGCCCCGCCGTTGACGTTCAGCTTCTCGGTGTCGAGGTCCAGCTCCTTGACGACGGCGAGGATCTGGCCGGCGAACGCCTCGTTGATCTCGATGAGGTCCATGTCCTCCAGCTTCAGGCCCGCCTTGTCCAGGGCCGCGCGCATGGCCGGCGCGGGGCCGATGCCCATGCGCGAAGGATCGACGCCCACCACGGCCCAGGAGAGGATGCGGCCGAGCGGCTTCCAGCCCTTCTCCTCCGCGTTCTGAGCGGTGGAGAGGATCATCATCGCCGCGCCGTCCACGATCCCGGAGGCGTTGCCGGCGGTGACGAAGCCGTCCTTGTCGAAAGCGGTGGGCAGGCCCGCGAGGTCCGCCATGGTGGTCTCGGGACGCAGATGGTCGTCGCGGTCGATCACCTTGGCCCGCTTGCCCTTCCCCACCTCGACCGCCGTCACCTCCTCGCTCAGCCGGCAGGCCTGCCAGGCCGCTCCCGCCCTTTGCTGCGACAGGATGGCGAACTGGTCCTGCTCCTCGCGGCCGATACCGTAGTCGCGGGCCAGGTTGTTGCTCGTCTGGGCCATGTAGTAGCCGCAGTAGGAGTCCAGCAGGGCGATCATCAGGAGGTCCTGGAGCTGCCCCTGGCCCAGCTTGAAGCCGCGCCGGGCGCCCCAGATCACGTGCGGCGCCTGCGACATGTTCTCCATGCCTCCGACCAGGCACGTCTTCGCGTCCCCCGTCAGAATGAGCTGCGCGCCGGAGATCACCGACTGGATGCCCGAGCCGCAGAGCCGGTTGACGGTCAGGGCGGGCACCTCCTGGGGTATCCCGGCCTTGAGCGCCACGTGGCGCGCGCCGTAGATGGCGTCCGGCGAGGTCTGGAGGGCGTTGCCCACCACGGTGTGGTCGATCTCGGCGGGATCGATGCCCGTGCGCTCGAACAGGGCGCGCGCCGCGTAGGCCCCGAGGTCGATCGCGGAGACGTCGGCGAAGGAGCCGTTGTATTCGGCCATCGGGGTGCGCACCCCGTCGACCAGGACCAGATCACGAATCTCCATGAGTGGATTTGCCTCCCTCTTTCAGGTTTCAAGATCGCGCGCTGGCCAGGGTATGGAAACGCCTGCGCCAGCGTTGCATGTCCATCGCGGGATCGAGGCGGGACCCCAGCAGCGCGTAGACGCGGCGCCGGTCCGGGTCGATCCAGAGACTGTTTCCAGCGAAGCCGGTGTGACCGAAGGCGGTGGGCGGGAGCGCCCGTCCCGCGCTGCCGCGGAGGGTCCTCCGCCACCAGCCCAGGGCGAACGGGCCGCCGCCTGACAACGCGGTAGCCACGCCCTCCGGTTTCAACAAGCGTCCGGGCGCCAGCCATTCCGCGGCCAGCCGCCAGAGATCGCGAGCGCCGCCGAACAGCCCCGCGTGCCCGCAGAGCCCCCCGCCGGCGCCCAATCCTACAAGGAAGCGGGCGTTGCCGTCCTGCGGCTTTCCGACCGGCGGCGCGCCCTGGTCCGGGATCGTGAGCCCCTGTCTGACCGCCAGCTTCATCTCCATGCCGGTGCCCATGGAGGACCGGGCCAGGTCCGGCCGCTCTCCCGGCGAGATCTCGATGCTGGCGAGATTCAGAGGATCGAGGACCCGCGAGCGGAGCAGCCCGGCGAGAGGACTGTCCCGTCCGCCGCTCCGCCGCCGCTCCCCAGAGGATGTAGCCGAGGTCGCTGTAGGTGCCCGCGCGCGCTCCTAGAAGATCGCCATCCACGCCTCCCCGGACGATCAGATCCAACGCCTCCTCGACGGACCGGCAGCGGTAGTAGAGAGGCGTCCAGCCCGCCAGCCCCGAGCGGTGCCGCAGCAGGTCCGAGAGCGGCCGGCGCGCCAGATCGCGGTACGCATCCGGCCAGAGATCGCCGATCTGAGAATCCAGAGGAAGAATCCCTTCGGCGTCCAGCACCAGCGCCAGGGTCGCGGTGAAGGGCTTGGTGAGCGAGGCGTAGTCGAAGCGGGTGGAGACGTCCGCCGGGATGCCCGCCCGGGCCTGACCGGCGGCCTCCTCCAGCTCGACAGCCTCGGGAGCGCCCACCAGGGCCACGACCGAGGACCAGACGCCGCGGTCCAACGCTTGGTCGAGGAAACGCCGAACCCTCACCCCCCGGCCCCCTCTCCCGACCCCTCCCTCCCTCCCTCACCGGGAGAGGGGGAGAAAATACGTAGAAAAATCATCAGAGGTAATTATCCGGACTGCCGGTCTGGAACACGACCACCCGCTCGCCCGGCGAGAAGGCCCCGGAGGCTTCCAGATCCTCGACGGCGGCCAGGGCCGCGGCCCCCTCGGGACTGATCCTCAGACCCTCGTGAGCGGCCACCCAGGCGGCGATGCCGGACAGCCGGCTCTCGTCCACGGCCAGCGCCCGCCCGTCGGTCTCGTAGAGGCCTTTCAGAACGATGAAGTCGCCGATGGCCTTGGGCACGCGCAGACCCCAGACGCGGGTGTCGGGGTCCGGCCACGGATCGGCCGCCTCCTTGCGCTCTTCCCAGGCCCGGACGATCGGCGCGCAACCCGACGCCTGGACGACCACGAAACGCGGACGCTTCGCGCCGATCAGCCCCAGCCGCTCCAGCTCGGAGAAGGCCTTGCGCATCCCCACGATCCCGGTGCCGCCGCCGAGCGGGTAGACGATCCAATCCGGCAGCTCCCAGCCGAGCTGCTCGGCCAGCTCGTAGCCCATGGTCTTCTTCCCCTCGACACGGTAGGGCTCGCGGAGGGTCGAGACCGTCCAGTAACTCTCCTTCCCCTCCTCCAGCAGCTTCGCGGCCTCGACCAGGGTCCCCGGCCCGGAGAGCACCTCGGCGCCGTACTCCTCGCACTGCCGGAAGACGGTCCGCGGCGTGTCCGCCGGCAGCGCCACGCGGGCGCGCAACCCGGCCGCGGCGGCGTAGGCGGAGAGGGCCAGGGCCGCGTTGCCGGCGCTGGCGAGCTGCAGGCCCGGCGCTCCCAACTCGCGCGCCCGGTTCACGGCCAGGGAGAGGCCCCGGGCCTTGAACGATCCCGTGGGATTGCCGGACTCGTCCTTCAGCCACAGCTCGACGCCGTCCGGACCGAAGCGGCGCAGGCGCACGAGAGGGGTCGCCCCTTCCCCGAGGTCCACGCGGTTCGCGAAGTCGGAGAGAGGGAGCACCTCGCGGTAGCGCCAGAGGCTCCACGGCCGCCCGGGCAGCTCGCGGCGCAGCGCCTCCCCCTTCTCCGGATCGAGGTCGTACTCCACCAGCCAGGGGGCCCCGGCCGGGGAAAGGAAGGCGGGCTCGTCGAGAGGCGCGGTCACTCCCGTGCGCGAGCAGACCAGCTCGCGGGCCCAGCGGGTCGCTTTATCGTCCATCACCTGAGCTCGTCTCCAGCTTGCGGGCGATTCGTTCATCCTCGGCCTGGATTCTGGCGAGCTGGTCCTTGTAGCGGGCCAGGAGCCCGGCGTTGTATGCGCCGGCGGGATCGCCTGCGGTCGAACCCGCGGCGTTTCGCAGCTCCTCGATCTGCCGGTCGATCTCTGCGCGCTCCTCGGCGGTCGTGGCGGCGCGCTTCCGCTCTTCCAGGTTCGCGAGGATTCCTTGACGGCTCCGGGCCACCTGTTGGTTTAGGGCCTCGGTCGTCACCAGCACCTGGGCTTCCAGGACCCGCTCCTTGACCCACTGGAATTCCTTCGGGTTGTGGCCCAGCTCCTGGGCGGCCCGCAGGTCGGCCGTGGCCACGTCGGCGAGGTCGCCCAGGGCCTTCACGGCCTCGAACGGGCTCGCCTCCCGGGACTCCTGCTCCGCATGCTCGCCCTTGGCCTTGAGGCTCTGGAGGGCCACCTCGCGGATGCGCAGCTCGCGCTTCCGCACCGCGAGATACATCTTCACCTGGCGCTCGGTCAGACGGCCGTCCGCCGGCGGCTGGTAGTCCGGGGCCTTCGAGACCTGATCCATCAGGTCGACCGTCCCCTTCTCCTCCAGGCTCTCGCGGATGGACGCCTCGTCCTCGGCGGGTTGCTTGCCGCAGCCGAGGAGCAGCGGCAGGACGAGAACGGCGGCGAGGATGCGGGACATCGGTCACTCCGTGCGCCGGCGGACCACCAGCCGCACCGGCACCCCGGGCAGGTCGAGATCCTCCCGCAGGCGGTTCTCGAGATAGCGCCGGTAGTGGCTGTTGCGGGGCAGCAGACGGTTGGCGAACAGCATGAAGGTGGGCGGGGCCGTGGAGACCTGGGTCGTGTAGTACAGCTTCCAGGGCGCTCCGCTCAGCGCCGGCGGTGACACCTTGCGGATGAAGCCCTCGAACAGGCGGTTGAGCTGCCCGGTGCTGAGCTTGAGGTTGTAGGACGCCAGCGCCCGGTCGATCGGCCCCCAGAGCTTCTCGATGCCGCGGCCGCTCAGGGCCGAGACGTTGACCCGCCCCGGCGTGCTCAACAGCTCGTCCAGGCGCTCGAAGGACTTCTCCAGCTTCTCCCGCCCCTCGTCGTCCAGCAGGTCCCACTTGTTGATCGCCACCACCGCGGCCCGGCCCAGCTCCCAGATGGTGCCGGCGATGGCGAGGTCGCCGCTGGTCACGCCCTGGGAGGCGTCGATCACCAGCACCCCGACCTGGGCGCGCTCGATCTGCCGCCGGGCCATCATCACGGCCAGCTCCTCGGGCGCGCCGGAGACCTGGCTGCGGCGACGGATGCCCGCCGTGTCGATCAGTAAGTAGGACTTGTCGCCCCGCTGGATCACCGTATCGACGGGGTCGCGGGTGGTGCCGGCCATGGGGGAAACGAGCGAGCGGTTCTGCCCCGAGATCTTGTTGAGCAGGGACGACTTCCCCACGTTCGGCCGCCCCACGATGGCGATCGGCGGCGCCTCGGGAACCTGGACGTCATGGATCTCGGGCAGTGCGAGGGCCAGGGCCTCCCGCAGGTCCTCGATGCCGCCGCCGTGCTCGGCGGAGATGAGAATCTGCCGGTCGATCCCCAGACTGAAGAACTCCGGGAAGCGCTCCCGGGCCTGCCGCGTATCCGCCTTGTTGACCACCAGCACGGCGGGCTTGTTGTACCGCCGGAAATGAGACCACACCTCCTCGTCGGCGGACACCAGCCCCTGCTTGCCGTCCACCACGAAGAGGAGGAGATCGCTCTCCTCCACCGCCATGAAGACCTGCTGGTTGAGCCCCAGGGGGTCGTCGCCGGGCACGAGCCCACCGGTGTCCACGATCTGGATCGGGCGGTCCTCCGCCAGCTCGGCCATCCCCGTGATGCGGTCGCGGGTGATTCCGGGCAAGTCGTGGACAATCGCCTGCCGGCGGCCCAGGAGCCGGTTGAACAGGGTCGATTTGCCGACGTTGGGACGGCCGACGATGGCGACGTTTGGGGTCAGCGGCATTGGCGGATTGTATCCTCAGCGCCTCCGCTTCCTGGTTCCGTCCTTCTTCTCCCTTTTCTGCCCACCGGGAGAGGAGGACCGGGAAGGCGAGGACTTCTTCTGCGCCGGCTTCTTCGCCCCCTTCCGCTCCTCGTCCCACCAAGGTCCGCCCGCCGGCCGCGCCTCCGGCGCCGGCATGTCCGCCAGCTTGAAGTCCAGGCCCCGCACCCGGGGCGAGGCCCCCACCAGCACGACGTCCACACGGTCGGCCAGCCGGAAGATCCTGCCGTTGCGCTCCCCGATCAGCCGGTGGCCCTCCGGCTCGTAGCGGTAGAAGTCGTCCCCCATCGTGCGGATCGGCACCAGGCCGTCCACGTAGTACTTGTCGATCTGGACGAAAAGGCCGAAGGGCTGGACGCCCGTGATCCTTCCAGGGAAGGTCTCGCCGGCCCGGTCGGCCAGGAAGCGGACCTTCTTCCATTGCAGCAGGTCCCGCTCGGAGCGCTCCGCCCGCTGCTCGGTCTGGCTGGTGTGCTCGCCCATCACCGGCAGGCGGCCGACCAGATACGTGCGCTCCGCGGCCTCGGGAGCCCGGCCGTGGAGGTGCGCCTTGAGCTGCCGGTGGACGACGAGGTCCGGATAGCGGCGGATGGGGGACGTGAAGTGGCAGTAGAACTCCGAGGCCAGGGCGTAGTGGCCCAGGCACTCGGGCTCGTAGACGGCCCGCTGCATGGTGCGCAGCACGACCGACGAGATGAGGTGCTCCTCCGGCTTGCCGTGGACCTTCTGCAGGATGTCCTGCAGCGCCGAGGGCTGCAGGTCCTCGAGCTCGCCCCGCAGCGTCAGCCCGAAGCTGGAGAGGAGATCCTGCAGCTCCTCCAGCCGCTCCGGGTTCGGCGGCGCGTGGACCCGGAACAGGGCGGGCACGCTGTGGCTCACCAGCTCCCAGGCCACCGCCTCGTTGGCCGCGACCATGAACTCCTCGACGAGGCGGTGCGCGACGTTGCGCTGCTCGGGCAGGATCCCCACCATCACCCCGTCGGTGTCGAGGACCACGTCCCCTTCCGGGAGGTCGAAGTCGAGCGAGCCCCGGGTTGTGCGGGCGTTGTTGAGGATCTTCATCAGCTTCCCCATCTCCAACAGGGCGGAGAGGACCCGCCCGTACTCGTCCACGTCCCCCTCCTGGGGCTCCTCCAGGACGCGCCGCACCTCGTTGTAGGTCAGCCGCCGCGAGCTCTGGATCACCGTCTCGGCGAACCGCCGACCCAGGATGCGGCCGTGGCGGTCGATGTCCATGAACACCGACATCGTCAGCCGGGGGACGTTCGGGCGCAGGGAGCAGAGGCCGTTCGAGAGCCCCTCCGGCAGCATGGGGATGGCCCGCTCGGGGTAGTAGACGCTGGTGCCCCGCCGGTAGGCCTCCAGGTCCAGCGCCTCCCCTTCCTTGACGTAGTGGGCCACGTCCGCGATGTGGACGCCCAGCCGGTACGCCCCTTGAGGCAGCCGCTCGATGGAGACCGCGTCGTCGAAGTCGCGGGCGCTCTCGCCGTCGATGGTGACGACCACCCGGTCCCGCAGGTCCTCGCGCCCGGCCCAGTCCTCTGGCCGGGGATCGGCCGGAAAGGCCGCCGCAGCGGTCAGGACCTCCTCGGGGAACTCCTCCGGGATCTCGTAGTGGCGCAGCACCACCAGCACGTCCACCCCCGGCACCTCGGGATCGCCCAGCACCTCCAGCAGCCGCCCCTGGTTGGCGCGGCCGACCCGGTCGACCGCCACCACGACGTAGTGGCCGTCCGGCACCCCGTCCGCTCCCTCGACCGGCAGCTCGAGCCCGGCCGCCTTGGGATCGAACGGCGTCAGCCAGCGGTAGCCGCGGTCGTCCGTCTCCAGCGTGCCCACCAGCGTCTGGAACCGCTGGCCCAGGACCTTGACGACTGCCCCCTCGCCCGGCCGGTCGTCCCAGGGCCGGGCCTTGCCCAGACGCCGGACCACCACCCGGTCGCCGTCCACGGCCTTGTTGAGGTTCCGCTTGCGGATAAAGAACGAAGGATCGTCCCGGCGCCCCGTCCGGACCAGGGCGTCGCCCTCCTCCTGCTTCTCCACCACGCCCACGCTCCAGCCGGTGTGTTTGGGGACGAACCAGCGGCCGTCCATCTCCACCGCCTTCCCCGCGGCCTGCAGGCGCTCCAGGACCCGCTCCAGCTCCTCGGGCCCGGCGTCCACCTTCCTGCGAAGGTGCCCCGCCTCCATCCCTTCCCTCCCGGCTTCGTCGAGCCGGTCCAGGACTTCCTGCCGCAAAATCCCTTCTACTCCCGGAAATGAGATTGACATCGCCACTGTTATCTCCCTAGAATCCACCGCGCTGCGAAAGTGGCGGAATTGGTAGACGCGCAAGATTCAGGATCTTGTGGTCGCAAGGCCGTGGGGGTTCGAGTCCCCCCTTTCGCACCATCCTCTTCAACTCCCTCAAGACCCACCAAGCTTATACGACGCTGTCCCAGGACAGCTCCGCGCCACGGCTCGCCAAGCCTTGATTGCAGGGTGGGTGCCAGAATGCTCAGCCGGCGCGGCGCACCGCGCTCCGGAAAGGTGTAGCCGTCTCCAGGCCGGCGGCGGCCCGGAGGGACGTCCAGGGGAGCGCCCGCAACAGCTCCTGAAAGCGCTCCTCGTATCCCAGGCGTCCCGTCTCGTGGATGAATTTCGCGAAGCCGCTCAAGGGGCCGGGCGTGGGCCGGCCGGAGATCTCCCAGGGATGGACCACCGCCACCGGGAGCCCCTCGAACGCGGCGTGATCGCGGGCGGCCCGGACCAGCCGCTCGGGCTGGACGAGACGCCCCGTCCAGCTCCCGGCCGGCAGCCGCAGAGGTCCCCCGAAGGTGAGCGGGGGGAACTCCAGGAGGGACGGCCCGGCGCCGTTCCAGCGCAGGCCCGACGCGAACTTCGGGTTGGTCGGCCGCCCGGCGAGGGGGCAGGGCGAGAGCGAGCTGTCGTAGAGGAACCCCATCCCGGCCACGATGGGAAGACAGGCGCTGCCCAGGCTGCGCAACGACCACTCCGGAGCCCGGAACCCGAGCACGGGCTCGCCCGTGACGTCCTCCAGCAGGGCCTTCGAGCGCTCCACGTCCTCGCGGAACGCCTTCAGGGTCCGCTCGCAGGCGCGGAGATGGAGGTAGCCGTGGCTCCCCACCTCGTGCCCCGCCGCCGCGATCTCGCGGACGCGTCCCGGCAGGCGCTCCGCCACCTCGCCGAGGACGAAGAAGGTCGCCGAGCGTCCGGCCTCGTCCAGCATCTCCAAGAGCTCCGGGAGGAGCCAGTCGAGCTCCTCGGACAGGGGGGGCCTCCCGTCCGGGCGCACGTAATCCGGCACCAGGCAGGTGTGATACCACTCCTCCACGTCCACTGTCAGAGCGAAACCGAAAGAGCCCTTCAGACGAACGACCTGCGGAGCTTCAGGCGCCATCCTCTTTCTTCCCTCCTGTCCGCCAACCGGACCCGGGATACCCTCCGGGGATCGAAACGAAGGTGTGACATGCATGTGACGTGCCGTAGCCTTTGGCGCGTAGCCTCGTAGCAGGGGCTCGAAAGCGCGACGACGAAGGGAATGAAAAAGGGCGCCCGCGAAGGGCGCCCTTGGGAAGGTCTGGACTGGAGAAGCTGCTTAGTAGCGCCGTCCGCCGCCACCGCCGTAGCCGCCGCCACCCCCACGGCCGCCGCCGCCGCCGCCGTAGCCGCCGCCCCGGCCGCCGCCGCCGCCGTAGCCGCCACCGCCGCCGCCGCCGCCACGACGGCCACCGCCGCCGCCCTCTTCACGGGGACGGGCTTCGTTGACCGTCAGGGAACGGCCGTCGATTTCTTTGCCGTTCATGGCGTTGATGGCCTCCTGCGCCTCCTGGTCGCTGCTCATCTCCACGAAGCCGAAACCCTTGGAGCGGCCGGTGTCCCGATCCATGATCACCTGTGCGGACTGCACACTGCCGTAGGCCGCGAACATGTCTTCCAGGTCGCTGTCCCTGAGGTTGTAGGACAGATTTCCAACATACAGCTTCTTGCCCATGAGAGCCTCCTCGCTTTCGTCGCCCGATTCCTGATCGTGACGACCCTTGTGAATGCCTGACTTCTACGTACGGGAAATGGGACTGGGCTCGCTATCGCAGTCTTCACGGCTTCTGACGACCTGAACGAGGAGAGGCCTCGTCCCGAAACTCCATCTTAGCATCTTCCGGGAAAAAAGCTTTGTCCTGAATTCGACCTGGAGCGTCTCTGGACCCTTCCCTTGCAAATTTTGCATGCCTGTTTTCCGAGCGGACGCTCCGTCTCCTGGGACCGGGACTATATTCCATGGACCGATCGCCCTTCAGGGCGACACACCAGACCGCTTGTCTTGCAAAAGAGAGGCCATCGGTGACGAGCTCCCTCGACCCACGGGGCAGCTCCCGAGACGGTCGTGTCCTAGTCCGGGGCAAGCAAAGCGGCGGCATCGTGACGTTCCTGATGAACCCTCCCGGGTCTGAGAGCGGCAACTAGCGGTCCTTTAGCAGTACACTAGAGCTTCTTCAAAGGAGACCTGAATGAAGAAGCAAGTGAAGAAGCTGAAACTGGCGAAGGAGACGTTACGGAATCTGGAGCTGGCGGCGCTGGGAAGGGCAGTCGGCGGTTCGGTAGAAAGCGACTGCCAGACCGATGCGGCCTACAACTCCTGCGCCAGATACTGCCAGCTGGACCCTGCGACACGGACGTGTTACTGCTAAGGACCGCAGGCCCTCTGGCCTCCCAGGTCGGAGGCCTGCTACCCCTCTACCACCAACAATGAACTAGGACACGACCCCCGAGACCCACGGGGCAGCTCCCGAGACCCACGGGGCGGTCGTGTCCTAATTCATTGTTGGTGGTGCGGAACTTGGAGGGTCCCCAAAGGAGACCCTCCAAGTCCGGGGTCGCTAGCAAGCGTACTGTTGATTGGTGTAGCAGTCGTAGGTGGGACACCAGAACGTATTACAACGGTCAGTAAAGGCCCCTCCGACCACCGATGCAGTGATTAGCGATATTGTCTCCTTCGCCAGCTTCAGCTTCTTCGTCTGCTTCTTCATTCAGGTCTCCTTTGAAGAGGCTCTAGTGTACTGCTAAAGGCCGGTCACGTGAGGACCACCCGCTTGCTCGCCCCGTGCCACCAGATACGCGAAGCGCTTCACCTTGGCCTGGACGGTGGCCTCGGTCAGGCGGACTCCCAAGACCCACGGGGCAGCTCCCAAGCGCGGGAGCACGCTTCGCGCGCCCCCCGCGCTTGGTCGCTGCCCCCGGATCCAGATCCCGGGAGATCGTTCCGGCGTTCCCACCGAGGCGTCTTCCACAGCGCGGGAGCACGCCTCGGGCACAAACATCCTCAACTTGTCTCCGGCCCCTAGCTTGTGACAAGCTTCACGAGCGCGGCGGCCCCCGGGTATGAGCCTTGTCCTGTCGGGGCGTTTTCCCCGTGTCCTGACCTCTGGAGGAAAGACCTTTGCCTGAGCAGTACTATCCAGTCCTGCTGGCGATGGGGATCGCAATCGCGATGGGGGTCGTCATCCTCATCGGCTCCTATCTGCTGGGCAAGGTCGTCGGCAACCAGCGCGGCGGCCTGGTCAAGCGGACGACGGTCGAGTCGGGCATGCCCATGCTCGACCTCTCCCACAAGCGGATCTCGATCGCCTTCTTCCTGGTCGCCATCGACTTCATCGTCTTCGACCTGGAAGCCGCCTTCCTATATCCCTGGGCGCTGATCATGCGCGAGGGGGGATGGGGGCTGTTCTGGGCCGTGATGGTGTTCATCTTCCTGATCCTGGTGGGGTACGCCTACATCTGGATCAAGGGCGGCCTCGACCTGTCGCTGCCCGCGCGCGAGCGCCGTCCCGTGAGGTTGCAGCCATGAGCGTCCATGAGCCGGCATCGATGAAGCCTTCCGGCCCCCAGGTGCGGGGCGGCGGGCTCTCCGCGGCGGCGCGCGCCGAGATCGACGCGCTGCGCCCCCGCTACCCCACCACCGAGGCCGTCCTGCTGCCCGCCCTCCACATCGCCCAGCGCGAGTGGGGCGGCTGGCTCCCGGACGAGGCCATCGAGGCCGTGGCCGTGGAGCTGGACCTCCCGGTCGCGCGGGTCTACGGCGTCGTCACCTTCTACGACCTCTACCACCAGAGCCCGGTGGGCCGTCACCGCATCCGGGTCTGCACCAACCTTTCCTGCCAGCTCCGCGGGGCCGAAGAGATCATGGAGGTCCTGCACCAGGAGCTGGGGGTCGAGGAGGACGAGGTGACCCCCGACGGCCGCTGCTCCTACGTCCACTTCGAGTGCCTCGGCTCCTGCGACACGGCGCCGATGATGATGGTGGACGACGAATACCACGAGAACCTCACCCCCAACCGGGTGCGGCAGATATTGAAAGGCCTGAAGTAGATGGCTTTCGAGCGCGTCCTCACCCGCAACGTCGGGAAGCCCGAGGCGCTGACCCTGAAGGGCTACCGCCAGCTCGGCGGCTACGAGGCCCTGGCCAAGGCCCTCAAGATGGAGCCCGACGCGATCATCGACGAGGTGAAGAAGTCGGGCCTGCGCGGCCGCGGCGGCGCCGGCTTCTCGGCCGGCCTGAAGTGGAGCTTCATCCCCAAGGGCAAGGACAGACCGAAGTACCTCGTCTGCAACGCCGACGAGTCCGAGCCCGGCACCTTCAAGGACCGCCTGCTGATGGAGCACGACCCGCACCAGCTCATCGAGGGGTGCGCCATCTGCTGCTACGCGGTCCACGCCGAGACCTGCTACATCTACATCCGCGGCGAGTACACCAAGTCCGCCGCGATCCTCGAGCGGGCCCTCAAGGACGCCTACGACGGCGGCATCCTGGGCGACAGCGTCCTGGGCTCCGGCTTCAAGCTGAACATGTACGTCCACCGCGGCGCGGGGGCCTACATCTGCGGCGAGGAGACGGGGATGCTCGAGTCGCTGGAGGGCAAGCGCGGCCAGCCGCGGGTCAAGCCCCCCTTCCCCGCCGTGGTCGGCGCCTTCGGCGCTCCCACCGTCATCAACAACGTCGAGACCCTGTGCAACGTGCCGCACATCGTCGAGCGCGGCGCCGACTGGTTCAAGGCGATCGGCACGGACGAGCGCAACACCGGCCCCAAGCTCTACGCCGTCTCCGGGCACGTCGAGCGGCCGGGGACCTACGAGTACCCCATCGGCGTCACCTTCCGGGAGCTGCTGGAGGGATGCGGCGGCATGTGGAAGGGGCGTCCCCTGAAGGCGTACATCCCCGGCGGCGCCTCGGCGCCGATCCTGACGGCGGAGCACATCGACCTCAAGATGGACTTCGACACGATCGCCAAGGCCGGCTCCATGCTCGGCTCGGCCGCCGTGATGGTGATGGACGACACGACCTGCATGGTGCGGTCGGTGGCGCGCCTCGCGAAGTTCTTCAACCATGAGTCCTGCGGACAGTGCACGCCGTGCCGCGAGGGGACGAACTGGATGGAGCTCATCCTCAAGCGCATCGAGCACGGCGAGGGGACGGAGAAAGACTCCCAGGTCCTCCTCTCCGTCTGCAGCCACATCGGCGGCAACTCCCTCTGCGCGCTGGGCGACGCGGCCATCGGACCGGTCAAGTCGCTGGTCGAGCGTTATCAGGACGAGATCGACCAGCACATCCGTGAACGGGCCTGCCCCTTCCCCAAGCGGCGCTATTTCGAGAACGGAGCATAAAGCGGTGCCCAAAGTCACCATCAACGGCCGTACCGTGGAGGTGGAGGCCGGCACGACCCTGGTGGACGCGGCCCTCAAGGCCGGCGTCCAGATCCCCCATTACTGCTATCACCCGCGGCTCTCCGTCGTGGGCCAGTGCCGCATGTGCCTGGTCAAGATCGAGGGCATGCCCAAGCTGCAGGCCGGCTGCTCCACCCAGGTGATGAAGGACGGCATGGTCGTGCGCACCGACGTGCCCGAGGTCGAGGAGGCGCAGAAGGGGATGATGGAGTTCTTCCTCATCAACCATCCCCTCGACTGCCCGATCTGCGACCAGGCCGGCGAGTGCGGCCTCCAGGACTACTCCTTCAAGCACGGCGTGGCCTACTCGCGCTTCCAGTACGAGGACAAGCGGACCTACCCCGGCCGCGAGCGCATCCCGCTGGGCGCCAACGTCGTCCTCAACATGAACCGGTGCATCCAGTGCACCCGCTGCGTGCGCTTCACGCAGGAGATCGCCGGAACCGGCGAGCTCGGCTTCTTCAACCGCGGCGCGCGCGCCGAGATCGGCACCTTCCCCGGCCGCGAGCTCGACAACCCCCTCGCCACTTGCGTGGTGGACATCTGCCCGGTGGGCGCCCTGACCTCGACCCGCTTCCGCTTCGCCGAGCGCGTCTGGTACCTCGACAAGAAGCCCTCGATCTGCACCGGCTGCGATGTCGGCTGCAACATCACCATGGAGCAGCGGCGGGGCGACATCAAGCGCTACAAGCCGCGCTTCAACGTCGAGGTCAACGACTACTGGATGTGCGACTACGGCCGCTCCACCCATGAGCGGTACAAGAAGATCCCGCGCCTGACCAACCCGCGCGCGACGGCGCGCACCGAGACCAACGGCCACACCACGCCGGTCTCCTGGAAGGACGCGCTCGACACGATCGACCGCCAGCTCCGCGCGGCGGTGGAGGCCAAGGGCGAGGTGGCGTTCCTCGGCTCCGGGTACCTCACCTGCGAGGAGGCGTACCTGTTCGGCAAGCTGGCCGACTTCGCGGGCTCGCCGCACCGCGCGGTGCCGGTCGACCAGGGCGCCGGCTGGACGATCCCCAACCTCAAGGGCGGCATCACCGGCCACGAGCTGGCTCCCAACCGCCGCGGCGCCGAGCTGGCCGGGCTCGCCTCGACCGGCGAACGGCATGGCCGCCGAGGACCTGCTGCGCGGCGACGCCGCCTCCCACTGCGACGTGCTGATCGTCTGCGACAGCGACTTCAGCAGCGTGGCCTACGACCAGGCCATGGTGGATCGCCTGCGGCGGGCGAAGCTCCTGGTGGTCTTCGGCTGGGCCGACTCGCCGCTCGCCAAGGCGGCGGACCTGGCACTGCCGGTGGCGCACCACGGCGAGAAGGACGGCACCTTCGTCAACGTCGAGTGGCGGGTGCAGCGCTTCGAGCGGGCCTTCCCCGCCCCGGGCCAGACGCGGACCACGGTGGAGGTGCTCTCCGACCTCCTGTCCCGGATCGACCCGGCCTGGGCGAGCCTCTCGCCCGGCAAGGTGTTCGACCGCATCGCCGCCGAGCTGCCGGCCTTCGCCGGCCTCAACTGGCACGACCTGCCGGCCACCGGAGCGACGCTGAACGTCCCGGGCGCCGGCCCCACGGTCGTCGGAGATCAGGCCGCCCCGGCGGTCCAGGAGAACCCTTCGTGAACGTGAACCCGGACCTGATCGCCACCCTGGTCAAGTACGGGGTGATGTTCGGCATCTTCATCAACGTCGCCCCGATCATGAACTGGGTCGAGCGGCGGGCCTGCGCGTTCATCCAGGACCGCCCCGGCCCGAACCGCGTCGGCCCCATCGGCCTCTTCCAGCCGCTGGCGGACGCCCTCAAGTTCATGTTCAAGGAGGACGTCACGCCGTCGGCGGCGGACAGGCCGCTCTACCTGATGGCCCCGGCGCTGGCGCTGCTGCCGGCGTTCACCACCTTCGTGGTGATCCCCTTCGGGCCCGACCTGACGGTCGACGGCCGCACGATCCCGCTGGTGATCGCCGACGTCGACACCGGCGTGCTGCTCTTCCTGGCGCTGTCGAGCCTCGCCGTCTATTCGCTGGTGATGGCCGGCTACGCCTCCAACAACAAGTTCTCGCTGCTGGGCGCGATCCGCGCCTCGGCGCAGCTCATCAGCTACGAGCTGGCGCTGACCATCGCGGTGCTGGCGGTCATCATCCCGGTCGGCTCCTTCCGGCTGCGGGACGTGGTGGCCTACCAGCAGGACGCACCTGTGGAACTTCATCCCGCAGTTCATCGGCTTCCTGGTCTTCCTGATCGCCGCGTTCGCGGAGACGAACCGCCTCCCGTTCGACCTGCCGGAGGCGGAGTCGGAGCTGGTGGCGGGCTTCCACACCGAGTACGGCGCCATGCGCTTCGCCCTGTTCTTCCAGGCCGAGTACACGAACATGGCGGCGCTCTCCGCCCTGGGGGTGACCCTCTACTTCGGCGGCTGGAGCCTGCCGGGCGTCGAATTCACCGGCTGGCTGGGCGCGGTCGCTGGGCCTGGCCGCGCTGGTGGCGAAGATCGCCATCTGCATGGCCGTCTTCGTCTGGGTGCGCTGGACGTTCCCGCGCTTCCGCTACGACCAGCTCATGCGGCTCGGCTGGAAGGTGCTGCTGCCGCTGGCGATCGTGAACCTGATCCTGGTGGCCGCGATGACGCTCGCGGGCTGGCTCTGATCTGATCCAACGGCTGCGCCGGAGGGACGAGCTTTCGGATGGAAACCGTGATCTTCTTGATCTTCGCCGCGCTGGCGCTCGGCTCCGCGATCGTGGTCGTGGCGCACAAGAGCCCCGTCTACTCGACGATGAGCCTGGTGCTCACGCTGGTCTCGGTGGCGGTGCTCTTCGTGCTGCTCGGCGCGCCGTTCCTGGGCGCCCTGCAGATCCTGATCTACGCCGGCGCCATCGTCGTCCTCTTCCTGTTCGTGATCATGCTCCTCAACCTCCAGAAGGAGGAGACGGCGCGCAGCATGCGCGGCGCCCAGGCCTGGGTGGCCCTGCTCGGCGCGGTGGTCTTCGCCGGCATGCTGGTCCTCCTCTTCTGGCGGCGCGCCGCCCCGGCCGCCGGTCCCCTCACCGAGGAGCTGGTCTCGCTCAAGGCGCTCGCCCGGGTGATGTTCACCGACTACCTGCTGCCCTTCGAGATCGTCGGCCTGCTGCTGCTGGTGGCCGTGATCGGCGCCACGGTGGCGGCGCGCAAATCCAGCGACAGCCCGGGGGCCGATCTCGGCTTCGAGCGGGCCGACGAGGAACCCAAGGAGGCCCGCCCGTGAGCGTCCCCATCTCCTGGTATCTCCTGCTCTCGGCGGCGCTGTTCGTCATCGGCTGCACGGGAGCGCTGACCCGGCGCAACGGCATCAGCATCTTCCTCTCCATCGAGCTGATGCTGAACGCGGCGAACCTCTCGCTGGTCGCCTTCGCCCGCCAGCTCAACGACCACACGGGCCAGGCGATCGTCTTCTTCGTGATGGCGGTGGCCGCCGCCGAAGCCGCGGTGGGGCTCGCGCTCTTCATCGCGGTGTTCCGCCAGCGGCACACCATCGACGTCAACCGCATGAACCTGATGCGCTGGTAAAGCCGCCATGCTCGATCTTCTCTGGTTGATCCCGTTGCTCCCGCTGGCCGGCGCCGCCGTCAACGGCCTGCTTGGCCGGCGGTTCCCGAAGTCCCTGGTGACCGCCGTCGGCGTGGGCGCGCCGCTGGCCTCGCTGATCCTGGCCCTCGGCTGTCTCTGGGCGTACTCCCAGGGGGATACCGAAGTGGCCTTCGTCCAGACGCTGTACGCCTGGACGGCCGGCCCGCTCCCCATCGACGTCGGATTCCAGCTCGACACGCTCTCTGCGGTGATGCTGTTCGTGGTCACCTTCGTGGGCTTCCTGATCCACGTCTACTCGGCGGGCTACATGGGCCACGAGGAGGGCTACCGCCGGTACTTCGCCTACCTGAACCTGTTCATGTCGGCAATGCTGATCCTGGTGCTGGGGAGCAACTACCTGGTCATGTTCGTCGGCTGGGAAGGCGTGGGGCTCTGCTCCTACCTGCTGATCGGCTTCTACTACGACCAGACGTTCCCGCCCTTCGCCGGCAAGAAGGCGTTCATCGTCAACCGCATCGGCGACTTCGCCTTCCTGATCGGCATGTTCGCGCTGTTCGAGAAATTCGGCTCGTTGAACTATCAGGAAGTCCTGACCGGCATCGAAGCCAACCCTGGATTGGTGCAGGGCGACTACGCGCTCGGGCTCACCCTCGCCGGCTTCGTGGCGCTCTGCTTCTTCATCGGCGCCATGGGCAAGAGCGCGCAGATCCCGCTCTACGTCTGGCTGCCGGACGCCATGGCCGGCCCGACGCCGGTGTCGGCCCTGATCCACGCCGCCACCATGGTCACCGCCGGCGTCTACATGGTGGTGCGCTCGAACGTGATCTATCAGCTCGCGCCGGGCATCTCCATGTTCGTGGCGGTCATCGGCGCGGCGACGGCGATCTTCGCGGCCACGATCGGCCTCGCCCAGACCGACATCAAGAAGGTGCTCGCCTACTCCACCGTCTCGCAGCTCGGCTACATGTTCCTGGCCGCGGGTCTGGGGGCTTACACGGCGGCGCTCTTCCATGTCGTGACGCACGCGTTCTTCAAGGCCCTCCTCTTCCTCGGCTCCGGCTCGGTGATCCACGCCATGGGCGGCGAGCAGGACATGCGGCAGATGGGGGGCCTCAAAAAGGCTCTGCCGCAGACCTACACGACCTACGTCATCGGAGCGCTCGCCATCGCCGGCATTCCGCCGCTCGCCGGCTTCTTCAGCAAGGACGAGATCCTCCACGCCGCGGCGGCCGAGCACCAGTGGGTGCTCTACGCGATCGGCCTGATCACGGCAGGCCTCACGGCCTTCTATATGTTCCGCTCCGTGTACCTGACCTTCCATGGCAAGTTCCGGGGCACCCATGAGCAGGAACACCACCTCCACGAATCCCCGCCGGTGATGACGATCCCGCTCTGGATCCTGGCGATCGGCGCCGTGGTCTCCGGCTGGGTGGGCATCCCCAAGCTCCTCTCTTTCGGCCGCGATCTCAACTGGTTCCACCACTTCCTGGAGCCGGTGATCGCCAGGCCGCAGGGGCTCGAAGCGGGCGAGCACACCATGGAGCCGGGCCTCGAATGGGCCCTCGTGATCATCGCCGTGGTGGTGGCCGCGTCCGGCATCTTCCTCGCCCGCTCCTTCTACGGCGGCGACAAGGGTCTCGCCAAGGGCCGCGCGTGGGAGCAGCGCTTCCCGGCCGTGCACCGGCTGCTGGTCAACAAGTACTACGTCGACGAGATCTACGACTTCCTGATCGTGCGGCCGCTCGCCGCGCTGTCGCGGGTGTTCTGGAAGTTCGTCGACGCCATCGTGATCGACGGCGCCATCAACGTCGGGGCGTTCCTGACCGAGCTGACTGGCGACGTGGGCCGCTTCACCACCACCGGCAACGTCCGCAACTACGCCCTCTACTTCTTCGTCGGCGTGGTCGTCCTCTTCTGGTGGATCGTCTTCGGGTGACCGGATCGGAGCTATGGAAACCTTTTTCGGACTGCTCGTCGGCAACACGCTGACCCGCCTCGTCTTCTTCCCGACGCTGGCGGCCTTGCCGTTGCTCTTCATGGGTCGGGCCAATCCCCGGACGGTGAAGATCTACGTGCTCGTCGCCTCCGTGATCGAGGTGATCTTCGGGGCTATCTACGTGGCCGCCCACGCGGGCGCGGACGGCTCGTTCCCGCTGGTCCATGACGCCGGGCCCGAAGGCCTGCCGTGGATCGCCAGCTTCGGCATCACCTACGACCTCGCCATGGACGGCATCTCGATGCCGCTGGTCCTGCTCGGCGTCTTCCTGGTGCCGCTGGTGATCCTCGGCTCCTGGAAAGGCATCGAGAAGCACTGGCCGGCCTTCGGCGCCTCCATGCTGCTGCTGACCACCGGCGTGATCGGCACCCTGGTCGCCTTCGACCTCTTCCTCTTCTACATCTTCTGGGAGGTCATGCTCGTCCCGATGTACCTGCTGATCGGGATCTGGGGCGGCGAGCGGCGGATCTACGCGGCGGTGAAGTTCTTCCTCTTCACCATGGCCGGGAGCCTGCTGATGCTGGTCGGCATCCTGTGGATGGCCTGGACCTTCAAGGAGCTCAACGGCGGCGTCTGGAGCTTCGCCTACGAGGACATGCTGCGGCTCGACCTGCCGGTCTACCAGCAGCTCTGGCTGTTCGCGGCGTTCGCCCTGACCTTCGCCATCAAGGTGCCGATGTTCCCGGTCCACACCTGGCTGCCCGACGCCCACGTCGAGGCGCCCACCGGCGGCTCGGTGATCCTGGCGGGCATCCTGCTGAAGCTGGGCACCTACGGCTTCCTGCGCTTCGCCATCCCCCTGTTCCCGGACGCCACCGAGGCCGCCCAGCCGCTGCTGATCGCCCTGGCGGTGATCGGCATCCTCTACGGCGCGCTGGTGGCCTGGGCGCAGGAGGACATGAAGAAGCTGGTGGCCTACTCCTCGATCGCCCACCTCGGCTTCGTGATGCTGGGCCTGCTGGCTCTCGACATCATCGCCTGGCAGGGCGCGCTGCTGCAGATGGTCAACCACGGCCTCTCCACCGGCGCGCTCTTCCTCCTGGTCGGCATGCTCTACGACCGCCGGCACACCAAGAAGTTCGCGGAGTTCGGCGGCCTCGCGCGGGTGATGCCCGTGTTCGCCTTCTTCCTGGTCTTCTCCAGCCTGGCGTCGGTCGGCCTGCCGTCGCTCAACGGCTTCGTGGGCGAGTTCATGATCCTCATCGGCAGCTTCCGTACGCTTCCCTGGCCCACCGTCCTCGCCACCTTCGGCGTCGTGCTGGCGGCCGTCTACCTGCTCAAGATGATCCAGCTCACCATCTTCGGTCCTATCACCAAGGACGAGAACCGGACGCTGCGCGACCTCTCGCTCCGCGAGATCGCGGCGCTGGTGCCGCTGTGCGTCTTCATGCTCTGGATCGGAGTCGCGCCCGACGGATTCCTGAAGCCGAGCCTGCGGGCGCTGGAAACCACTCTCGCGGACTACAAGGCGCGGGTCGCGGCGCCGGCGCCCACGGTGGCGAGCCTGCGCCCGGCCCCCGGCGCGGCCATCACCGCGGACGCTTCTTCGGAGACCGGCCAATGACTCGTGTGGATTGGATGCTGCTGATGCCCGAGATCGTCCTCAGCCTGGGCGGCGTGCTCGTGCTGATGCTGGAGGCCATCGTTCCCAAGGCGCGCCGGTCCTTCACCGTCCTGTCGGTCCTGGTGGCCCTGCTGGCCGGCTGGGCCGCGTACCTCCACACGCTGCCGTCGGCTCCTCTGGCCGACACGGCCGCCACCTTCGGCGGTCTGATCGAGACCAGCCCGGTCACCTTCGCGTTCTCGCTGGTGATTCTGCTGGCCACGGTGCTCGGCCTCCTCGCCTCCGACGGCTACCTGCGGCGGGAGGGCATCCTCAACGGCGAGTACCATGCCCTGCTCCTCTGGTGTGCCGCGGGCCTCTTGCTGACCCTCCGGGCCACCGAGTTGCTGACCATCTTCCTGGGCCTCGAGCTGTTCTCGCTGTGTCTCTACTGCCTGGCGGTATTCCACCGCCGGGTCGCCATCGCGGGCGAGGCGGCGATCAAATACTTCCTGATGGGCGCCTTCGTCAGCGCCTTCGTGCTCTACGGCATCGCGCTGGTCTACGGCGCCACGGGCAGCACCCGCCTCGCCGAGATCGGGGCGCGGCTGTCCGGCGCGCCGGACATCCCGGTCCTCGCCAGCCTCGGCTTCCTCATGCTGGTGGCGGGCTTCGGCTTCAAGATGAGCGTCGTGCCCTTCCACGCCTGGTCGCCGGATACCTACCAGGGCGCTCCGTCGCCGTTCGTGGCCTTCCTCTCGGTGGCCCCGAAGGTGGCGAGCGCGCTGGTGGTCTATCGCTTCCTCGACACCATCGTGGTCGGAGAGGGAGTGGCCGCCAACACCTACAAGTGGTCCACCGTGGTGGCGGCCCTGGCGGTGCTCTCCATGCTGGTGGGCAACCTGCTGGCCCTGGTGCAGCGCGACATCAAGCGCATGCTCGCCTACTCCGGCGTGGCCCACATGGGATACCTGCTGCTGGCCCTGGTGGTGCTCGACCGCGACTCCCTGGCGCCGGTGCTGGTCTACCTGCTGGCCTACGTGCTGATGAATGCCGGCGCCTTCGCCGTGGTGGCGATGCTCTACAACCGTCCCGGCGAGCAGCATCTGATCTCCGACCTGGGAGGCTGGGGGTACCGGTATCCCCTGCTGGGCGGATGTCTCGCCATCTGCATGCTGTCGCTGGGTGGCATCCCGCCCACCGTGGGCTTCCTCGGCAAGTACGTGGTGTTCCTCAACGCCGTGGGAGACGGCCTGGTGGGCCTCGCGGTCCTCGGTGTCCTGGCGAGCCTCATCGGCGTCTTCTACTACCTGCGCGTCGTCTACTACCTCTACATGAAGCCGGAGACGAGGCAGCCGGAAGGGCTGCTGATCGATGTCTGGGGCCGCGCGGCGGCCGTCCTTGCCGCGGCAGGCACCCTGGCGCTCGGTCTCTGGCCCACGGACCTGCTGCAGTGGCTGATCACGGCGACAACCGGCCAGTAAACGAGCCGGAAGAGGTCTCGCCTCTCACCCTCAACCGGCTGTCGTTCTACCTGCGCTGTCTGCGCCATCTCCAGGAGCTCGGCATCCGCCGGATCTCCTCGCAGGAGATGGCGCAGCGCTACCATCTCTCGGCGACGCAGATCCGCAAGGACCTCGCCCAGTTCGGCGAATTCGGCATCCGCGGCGTCGGCTACGACATCGACGAGCTGGCGGACCACCTCAACGCCCTGCTGGGCCTGGACCGCCAGCACGCCATGGTGATCGTGGGGATGGGAAATCTGGGGAGCGCCCTGGCGCAGTACCTGGGATTCAACTATGGAGCCTTCAAGGTGGTGGCGGGGGTGGACAACGATCCGCAGAAGATCGGCCGCCGCATCTCCGGCCTGCTGGTCCGCCCCACCGCGGAGCTCAAGAACGTCGTCCGCGAGTCCGGAGCCGAGATCGGAGTCCTGGCCGTTCCCGCCGAATCCGCCCAGGAGAACTACGAAGCCCTGGCCGACGCCGGCGTCAAGGGCGTCCTCAACTTCGCCCCCGTGCGCGTCAAGCGCCGCGCCGGCGTGCCGTTGAAGAACGTGGATCTGCGGATCAATCTGGAAGAGCTGGCGTTTTTCCTGCGCTGATAGCGGATTTTCTAAACGGTCCAGTTCTCCACGGCCACACTGAGGCCATCAAAATGGCGAACGTTGGCCGTTACAAGAACGGCTCCTTCCCGCAGCGCCAGCGTAGCGAGGAGCAGGTCCATGTCCGATATGCTCTTGCCGGACTTGTGTCGTTCCGCCCATAGCTGAGCCGCCATGCTCCAATCCTCAAAGCTCAGGTTGCAGCGCTGCCACGATGAGGTGATCTGTAAATAGATTCGCCTCAGCCTGTGGGCTCCCTTCAAATCAAGGTAACGGGTCAGCTCGTAGTGGGCAGGGGTAGCCAGGAGAAACGACGCACCTTCGGCGTCCGCCTCTTCCAAGCGATCGGCGACCGGCGCGATCCCTTTCAGCAGGTAGTTGAGGGTATTGGTATCGAGAAGGAGCTTTCTCAATCTTCTCCAGCGAGGCTGCTGAGAGTGAACGGATGGACTCGGCGGAATTCTTCAAAGTCCTCCAGGATCTGCTCCTCTTCTGGTGTCCGTTGCAACTCGCGCAACTCGGACAATGCCACCGTCATGGCTCCTCGTGACTCGGTTTCCACTGGACGGGCAGCCAGTACGATCACTTCAGCCGGTCCGGACGGGAAATCTTCAGGAAGCCGGATTTCCAGCTGATGGTCTTCAGGAATCGTCACTTTCACCTTGTGAGCCTGCACCTCTTGATCCTCCTCCTGTAAGCATACACCCTCACCCCGACCCCCGCCTGTAAAAGCTGATCGCGCTCTCCCCGTACTTCCGTACATCCACCCTCGTCAGCGGACCCGCTTCGATCGGCAGGTCCCGCCGCGAGGAGTGCTCCACGGCCACTTCGGCATCCTGGGCCAGAAGCGGCGCCACGGCTTGGATCAGACTCGCTCGTAGAGATTGAAGTTGTAGGGCGGATCGGCGTAGACGAGATCGAAGGGGCCGGCTCCCTCCTCCACCAGACGCGACAGGCCGGCGGGGAGGGTCAGGCGGCGGATCGTCAGGAGGCGCTCTCCCAGGCGGGCGGCGTTCGCTTCCAGGGTCTTCACGGCCCCGAGGGTCTCGTCCACGGCCAGGGCGGAGAGGGCTCCCCGGCCGATCGCCTCCAGGCCCACGATGCCGCTGCCGGCGAAGAGGTCGAGGACGCGGGCGCCCTCCAGCCGGTCCCTCCACATCGAGAACAGCGCTTCCCGGACGCGCCCCTCCGTGGGTCTCGCTCCGGGCGGGACGACCAGGCCGCGGCCGCGGAACTCTCCTCCGGTGACCCGAACCCCCGGCTTCAACGGCCCCTCGAAACCAGCTCCGTGAAGCTCTGCCGCATGCTGTCGATGGGCACGAACACCTGAAGGGGCAGGTCGACGCCCTGCAGCTCCACGCCCTTCTTGTCGCCCGTGAAGGCCACGATGCGGAACAGGGCGCCGTCTCCGATCCGCTTCAGCACGTCTCCCGGGCGGGGCTCGTAACCGACCGGCAGCTCCTGCTTGCCCTCGGCTTCCCTGAGGGTCTGAACCTTCTCCTCCAGCTCCTCGGCGATGCGCACCACCCGCGAGAGGTTGAGCGGCAGCGGATCGTAGTGGCCGAACCGGTAGGTCTGCAAGATCTGCCCCGGAAGCTTGAGCCGCAGCTCGCACTTCTCGATCCAGTTCCCCTCCACTCCCCTCTCGGGACTGCGGTCGTAGGTGAGGTCCTCGCCCGCGAGACGGTTGACGTAGGCGGTCATTTCGTCCGGGCCGAGCTCGGCAAGGCCCATCCATTCGTGGCGGATGACGCCGTCCCGCAGACGGATGGTGCCGTTCGCGAACAGGGTCAGCTCGCGCCGGGTGGTCTCCGTGAGGCAGTCGAAGCGGAGGATCTCGGTCGAGCGGTCGTCCTCCGCCCGCGCCGGAAGCCCGGCCAGGAGCAGGGCGGCGAGGGTCCATAAGGCGCGTCGGTTCACGAGGTTTCTCCTTCCAGCCAGTGGAGAGCGTAGCGCAGCTCCCCGGTCTCGTCGATCCGGCCGTCCAGCCGCGCCCGCCGGGTGGCCTTCAGCGCTTCCCCGATCCGCGGTCCCCGCGCCACCCCCGCCGCCAGCAGGTCGGCGCCGCGGACGGCGAGCTTCAGCCCGCGCAGCTCGGTCAGGTAGCGGCGCACCCAGCAGCGGACCGCCTCGTCGTCCCCGGCCATCAGGAGGAGCAGCTCTTCCCCGCTCAGCGGCTCCAGCGCCTCGGCCACTTGGTGCGGCGGCGGATCCGGGCGCTCCTGGAGCGCGGCGCGGGCAGCGGCCAGGCGGCCCGGGAACCCGGTCAGGACGCGCCGGTCCTCGCCCGCCAGCATCAGGCGGTCGGCCAGCCGCGCCAGCTCCGCCGCGCCGAAGTCCCCCGCCAGGGCCGTCAGCAGCAGCCGCCAGGCTTCGGCGGGAGGATCTTCGATGCCCTCCAGGCGGTACCAGTCATGGGCCGCCCGCGCCTCGCGGATGCGCTCGCGGGCCGCGTCGTCCAGCTCCAAGTGGGGGTCCAGCACCCGCAGCACGCCCAGCTCGGCCAGGCGCTCGATCCCCCGCAGGGCCAGGGCCGGATCGTCCAGGAGCAGCCGCAGCTCCTCGCGCAGCCGCGAGCCCGAGAGGTGGTCGAAGATACCCTCGGCCAGCGCCACCTCGGCGAGGTGCAGGGTCTCGGGCGAAATCCGGAAGCCCAGCCGCAGCTCCAGGCGCACGGCGCGCAGCACCCGCGTCGGATCGTCGATGAAGGAGAGGCTGTGGAGCACCCGCAGGATCCTGTCCTTGAGATCGCGCCGGCCGCCGAAGTAGTCGATCAGCTCGGGCACGGGCTCGGGACCCAGCCGGATGGCCAGGGTGTTGATCGTGAAGTCGCGCCGGAAGAGGTCCTGCCGCAGGATGGAGGACTGCACCTCCGGCAGCGCCGCCGGGGCGCGGTAGAACTCGCTACGGGCCGTGGCCACGTCGATGTGGAAGCCCTCGCGGTCCACCACCACGGCGGTGAGGAAGGCCCGGTGCGCCCGCACCCGCCCGCCCATGGCCTCCGCCAGGCGCTCGGCGAACGCGATGCCGTCCCCCTCCACCACCAGGTCCAGGTCGCGGTTCTCGCGCTCCAGCAGCAGGTCGCGCACCAAGCCGCCCACCAGGTAGACCGGGACGTCCAGCTCCCGCGAGACGGCGGCGATGGCCTCGATCCGCGAGCGGATCGCTGCCGGCAGCCGCTTCTCCAGGACGCGCCCGATCTTCTCCCGCTTCTCCCGCAGATGCTCGTGCCGGCGGTCGATGCGCTGATCGAGAGCCGAGAGCTCGCCGTGCAGATGCCGGAGGAGCTGCATGCGGGTGATGAGGCCCAGAGGCCGGCCCGCCTCCGGGTCCCCTACCAGCACGAAGCGCGGGTGGCGGCTCAGCATGATCTCCCGCACCTCCTCGGACGGCGCTTCAGGGGACACCCACAGGAGCTCCGGCGACATCACCGTCCCGACCGGCCGCGCGCCCAGACCGTGCTGGAGCGCGGCGTCCAGGATCTGCCGCGAGACCGTGCCCACGACCCGCCCGTCCTTCTCCACCGGCGCGGCGTTGATGCGCCGCGTGTTGAGCCCGGCCTTGACGTCGTCGATGGAGAGGCCGGCGGACGGGATGTAGAAAGGCGGGAGCATCAGGTCCCCCGCGCGCGCCGCCGGCGGCAGGGCCCCTGCCAGGAACGCCAGCAGCCGCTCCCGGACTTCGAGCAGGGTGGCGTTCCTGATCCGCGCCGACGCGGCGGTGGCGTGGCCGCCGCCCCCGGCGAAGCTCTCCAGGGCCTCGCCGAGATCGAAGCCCTCGAGGACGCCGCGGGCGATCAGCGTCACCCGGTCCCCCTCGCCGAACAGGGCGAAGAGCAGGGGCAGCTCGAAGATCTCCAGGCAGCGGGAGACCAGCGGCGCCAGCTCCTCCAGGTACGCCCCCAGCTCGACCTCGACGATGCCGACCCGGTGCCCCCGGACGCGGTGCACCTCCAGCCGGCGCGTCATGCGATGGAGCACGTCGAGACGGCCGGGATCGAGCGGGCGCATCACCGAGCCGCGCACCGCTTCGAGGTCGCCGCCGCGCTCCAGCAGCCACGCCGCCGCCCGCAGGTCGCGGGGGCTGGTCGTCATGTACGTGAGGGAACCCGTGTCCTCGTAGATCCCCATCAGCAGCAGCCCGGCTTCCTCGACCGAGCAGGCGAGGCCGCGCCGCTGAAACTCCTCGGCCATGAGGGTCGACGTGGAGCCGGCCTCCGGATCGACGATCCCGCCCGCGACCGCCAGGTCGGAGGCGGAGTCCGGGTGGTGGTCGTAGGCCCAGACCTCGATGCCGGGATGGGCCTCCAGCCACTCGGCCAGCACGCCGATGCGCTCGCGCTGGCGGATGTCGCACAGGATGACGCGCGTGACCGCGGCGGGATCGACGTCCTTCTGCCGCAGCTCGGGGACCTCGATCCCCCGCGCCTCGATGGCCCGGCGCAGCGATCCCTCGCGGGAGCCCGGGAAGAACAGCCGCGCCTCGGGATGGAGCCGCCGCGCGGCCATCATGGCCGCGAAGCCGTCGAAGTCGGCTCCGACATGGGTGGCGATCAGCTCCATGGAGCGGGATTGTACCGCCCGGCGCCGATCAGTCCGGGAACAGCTCCCACTTCCCCACGCTCCCCACACGGCGCAGCTTGAAGCCCACCTTGTAGGCGTCGATGATCGAGAGACAGACCATGATCAGGGGGCCGAAGACGGTGGGAAACGTGACGAGATAGATCCCGATATAGAGGATGCCCTTGACGACCTGGCCGAAAATCAGGTGAGCGATCCCGGGCAGGACCAGCCCCAGAAGCGCCCAGTGCGGAGACGGCGTCAATCGGGCCGTCGGGACCGGGACGGCGGGAACCGGGACCGGAACGGGCGGCGCGGCGGCGCCGGTCCCGGAGCCCTGGTAGAAGTCAGGATGTTGGGAGTACGGCACCCACTTCTGCTGATGACTGACGAGCGTCGAGGGGCCGGCGTTGGAGCTGATCCACTCCGCCGGATAGGGACCTTCCGGCTGCCCCGCCGGATTGAGGATGTAGTACGACACAGCGATTCCTCCCAACACTTTCTTTCAGTGAAGACCCTCTCAGCCTAACGGGGGCAGGGAGGGAGTGTCAACGCGGCCAAGGGCTCACCCGGACCGACCTCCCGCACCTGTTCTGTCAGAGGTCATCCCATCTTCCGAAGAAGGAGGTAGCTCGATGTCGAAGCGTCTGAGTCTGGCTCTGGCCCTGTCCCTGGCGGCGATCGTCCCGCCTCTTCTGAACGCCCAGGAGACGCCCCGGAACGCCAATCCCCTCGCCGGCCGGGAGCCCGGGGAGGTCCGGCTGCGTCTGACGGCCGCACAACTCGAAAGCCTGGGTGTCGCGGGCGCCGGAGAGGATCTCGCCGTGGTGGGCCTGCGCCTGCGGGAGAGCGGCTCCGGTGTGGAGGGCGACTTCAGGTCCGCCCTGGGCCGGATCGGCTTCCGCAGCCTTCCGCAGCCTGACGGCCGGGTGAGCGTCCAGCTCGACCTGCCGGATGGACGCGGCACGCTCGCTCTCGCGGCCGACCTCGTGGCGCAGACCGCCGAAGCCAGCTATCCCGACGGCGCCGCCCTGACGCCGGCCGACCGTTTCGTCTTCCGCGCCCTCGCCATCGCCCTGGAAAGCGAGCTCGCCAGCGACGCCCCGGAAGCCGACCTGCTCCTGCGCGCCGCGCGCCTGTGGGGGGATCACCCGCTCCAGCCGGTGCGCCTGCGGCGCATCGAGGCCCCGCGCGAGAAGAGCTGGACCAACCTCTGCGGCGTCACGTCCGCCCGCCTCGCCCACGACGGCAGCGGCCACGGCCTGATCAGCGAGACCCTCGCCACCGGTCCCAACGCCTCCAACTGCCGCTCCCGCTGCGGCGCCGGCTGCGACGCCCTGGTCGGCACCAGCGCCTGGACCGTGGACTGCGGCGAGCACGACCGCTGCGAGCAGCACCACAGTTGCTGCGCCTCTTGTCAGGACGAGTTCAACTCCGCCTCCGACGACTACCTCTTCGCCCCCAACTGCCGCCTCTCGGGCTGGTAGCCGCCTCCAGGCCTCTCCTCTCCCAAAGCAGCAGCCCTCCTCTCCCGATGGAGAGGAGGGCCAGGCTGGTCTCAGGGCTCGGCGGAATCAGGACGTCAGGCGACGACCGGGACGCCTTCCTGCGCCCGCACGTGCGTCAGGTACTCGAGCTGCGTGGGCAGCGTCGAGACCAGCCGCTCGGTCTTCTCGCGCATCATGCGGAAGGCCCGCTCGGCGCCGGCGGTCGGGATGTGGTCCAGGGTCGGCAGGCTCGACTCGGGGTGGTAGTTGAGGCCGAGCAGCATCACCGAGTAGGAATAGGCCTCGAAGCCGTGGAAGTTGGCGTTGATGTTGCGGGCGTTCGGCAGCCGCCTCTTCCACAGGGCGAGGCGCTCCGCCAGGTCGTCCGAGACCTTCAGGGCCTTGGTGGCCCGCCAGAACTCGTTGTCGTTGCGGTCGGTCGTCTTGTAGTGCAGGATCAGGAAGTCCCGCACACCGTCGATGGCGTTGGCCACCACCCGGTTGTAGCTGCGGATGGTCTCTTCGTCATAACTGTCCGCGGGGAGATGGTTGACCAGCTCTTCGATGTCGTTCTGGATGAAGAAGATCCCCGTCGACTCCAGGGGCTCGACGAAGCCGCTGGAAAGACCGATCGCGACGCAGTTCTTCACCCACGAATTCCGGCAGCGGCCGATCCGCATCCTGATGTGGTTGGCCGGCAGCCCGTCGGCGTCCGGTCCCAGGTAGGCGCGGAACTCCTTCTCGGCCTCCTCCGGGGAGGTGAACTGGCTCGAGTAGACGTAGCCGGTGCCGATCCGCCCGTACAGCGGGATGTTCCACACCCAGCCGGCGCTCATCGCGGTCGCCTGCGTGAACGGATTGATGCCGTGGGTCTTGATGTCCTTCGGCACCTGCAGGGCGATGGCGCGGTCGCAGAGCAGCGAGTCGCCGAACGGGATGAACGGCTCGCCGAGCGTCTGGTTGATCAGCAGGCCGCGGAAGCCCGTGCAATCGACGAACAGGTCGCCGTGGATCTCGCCGTGCTCCTTGGTGACGACGTGCGAGATGCCGCCGTCCTCCCGCAGCTTGACCTCGGCGACGTCGTCCACCACCTGCCGGACGCCGCGCTTGATCCCGTACCCCTCCAGGAACTTGGCCAGCAGGCTGGCGTCGAAGTGGTAGGCGTAGGGGTATTGAACCTTGTGCTCGGAAAGGATGTTCTTCTTGCCGCGGAAATCCACCGTGAAGTACTCCTGGACCTTGTCGTCGAAGACGCGGCCGTCCAGGAACCGGGGCGAGCACTTGGCGTCGCACATCGCGGGGATGGTGAAGCAGGAGTAGTCGAAAGGCTCCTGCCCCTTCTTGAGCTTGAGCCACCACTCGCCCATGCTGAAGCCGTCGACGACCTCATACCTCTGGAACGGGTGGAAGAAGTGGCCGCCATCCGCCCGCCAGTTGGCGAACTTGATGGCCAGCTTGTAGGTGGCGTTGCAGTGGGGCATCCACTCGTGCTCTTCGAGCCCGAGGAAGTCGAAGAACAGCTTGACGGTGCTGAAGGTTGCCTCGCCGACCCCGACGGTCTTGATGTTGGCCGACTCGATCAGGGTGATGTCGAGGCCCGGCAGGGCCTTCTTCAGATGGGCCGCGGTCATCCAGCCGGCGGTTCCACCTCCAACGATGACGATGTTCTTAGCCATGATGCTCCTTTTCCTCTCCCCAAAAATGGAAATGAGAGCGGGAAACCGTCCAGGTCAGGCGACGCCTTCCCCTCTCGACCCACCGGAACTGGTGAGATCTCTGCCCACAAGAGTGCTCCGAACCGGCATTTGGGAGACAACGGATCCGAAATGATAGCCTCGCCCCCGCAAGGAGGTCCCGGGCCATGAGCGACAAATCGTTTTTTCGCGCGCAACTTCGCAAAGGCTTCTCCGACGATCCCTGGCACGGCCCCTCGACTCTCAGCCTCGTCGAGGACCTGACCGCCGGCGAGGCCGCGGCGCATCCCGTCCCCGGGAGCCCACAGCGTCTGGGAGATCGTCCTCCACATGGTCTCCTGGCAGCACGAGGTCCGCCGGCGGCTCCAGGGCCACGCGCCGGACATGCCCGAGGAAGGCGACTGGCCCGAGACCGGCAAGGTCTCCGAGGCCGCCTGGAAGAGGAACCGGAAGCGCCTGGAAGAGTCCCTGACAGAGCTGCTGGACACTCTGGACGGCCTGCCGGAGGAGGACCTGGAGAGGACCGGGGGCGGCCTCGACGACCGCGACCCGGCCCTGGGCACCGGCGTCACCCTCCGGGCCATGCTCAACGGCCTCGTCCAGCACAACGCCTACCACAGCGGCCAGATCGCCCTGCTCCGCAAAGCCTTGCGCCCGGGTTGAACCGAGTGGCACGCCCTTCGCACTGACCTGAGGCATTCGGTGAAGCCCTGCCTAAAGGAGCCGCGACCGTGGACACCCAGGCCCTGAAAGAAGAAAAACAGCGGGTGATTGAGCGTTACGGAAAATGGACCGATCACAATATCCACATCTCCGACGGCCTCTACACCCTCGGGGAGGACACGGTCTCGACCCGTCTGCGGCGGATCGTGCAGATCGTCGCCGACGTCTCCAGCGAGCCGCTCGCCAGCCTGCGCGTCCTCGACCTCGCCTGCCTGGAAGGGCTCTACGCCATCGAGCTTGCGCGCCAGGGGGCCCAGGCCGTGGCGATCGAAGGGCGGGAGGCCAACGTCGAGAAAGTGCGGTTCGTCAAGAACGCCCTCGGGCTCGACAACCTCACCGTGAGCCAGGACGACGTCCGCAACCTCTCCCTGGAGAAGTACGGCGAGTTCGACGTCGTCCTCTGCCTGGGCATCCTCTACCACCTGGACGCGCCCGACGTCTTCCAGTTCGTCGAGAACATCGGCCGCGTCACCCGCCGCTTCGCGGTGTTCGACACCTACGTCGCCAACGCCAGCAAGGAGCGGCGCTGCTACGGCGGCAAGACCTACTGGGGCCGCGAGGTCGAGGAGCACTCGCCGGACGATTCCGCCGAGGAGCGCCTGAGCCGCCTCTGGAACTCGCTCGACAACCCCAAGAGCCTGTGGATCACCCGCCACTCGCTCTTCAACCTGCTCTCCACGTGCGGCTTCACCACGGTCTACGAGTGCCAGGTCCCGGCGGACGTCAGCAAGCCCTCGGACCGGGTGACGCTGGTCGCGATCAAGGGCAGGCCGCAGACGCTGATCTCCACCCCCAAGGTCAACGAGCTGCCGGCGACCGAATGGCCGGAGGACTTCCACCCCCGCCTCTCCCCGGACCAGGACCCGCGCGTCCAGCTTTCCAAGCGGCTCAGCCACATGCTGCCGGACGCCGTGAAGCGGCCCGCCAAGGCCGTCCTGCAATCCATCGGCATCCTCAAGGACCGGCGCTGGCGGGCCGAATCCCGGCCGGCGGCGGAGAACCCGAAGACCTGAGCCCTCACCACCCCCGGCGGGGCCAACAGGACAGTCACGGAGCGCACGGACCAACACCGGCGAGAGCGCTACGGAGGAAAGGAGTCTTGCTTCCTTGTTGTCTGTGTTGTCCGTGGCGGTCCCTCGGTTGTTTTCCCTCTCCCGGTGAGGGAGGGAGGGAGGGGTCGGGAGAGGGGCCAGGGGTGAGGGTTCGGCCGGCCGTGCAGTAGACTCTCCCGACGTGTCCGGCCACATCATCGTCTGCGGAGTCGGCGACGTCGGCTACCAGGTGGTCGAGCTGCTCCACCGCCTGGGCGAGTCCGTCGTCGTGGTCGCGGAGCGCATCGACGAGGAACGGCGGCTGGCCCTGGAGGACCGGAGCATCCGCATATTCTTCGGCAACGCCCGCAACGAGCGCCTCCTCCTCGAAGCGGGCCTCCAATCCGCCAAGGGGCTGATCACGGTCACGGACAAGGACCTCGTCAACATCGAGATCGCCCTCGACAGCCGGCGCCTCTGCCCCGACCTGCCCATCGTCCTCCGCCTCTTCGACCAGGACCTGGCGCGCCAGGTCGAATCCGTCCTCGACGTCCGGCGCGCCCTCGGCATGTCGGCCCTGGCGGCCCCGAGCTTCGCCGCCGCGGCCCTGGGCGGCTCCGTCCTCGCGAGCTTCACCCTCGACGACATCCCCTTCGTCCTCGGCCGCCAGCCCGTCGGTGACGGTCCCCTCCGGCGCTGCCCCAACGTAGGCGCCGTCTCCCGGTTCTACGGCCTCCAGACGCTGCTGCGCGAAAGGCCGGGCGAGGGCTGCGCCTTCCTGCCCGGCGCCGACGAGCCGCTCCAGCCCGGCGACCGCCTCTCGCTGCTGGGCCGGAAGAAGGACTGGGAACGCTGGTTCGGCTCGACCGAAGCGCCGCCGCGCCCCCGCGAGCGGTCCTCCTGGCGCCGCTCCCTGGGACAAAGACTCCGCCGCGCCATCCGCACCTACAATGAGGAGCCGCTCCCCCTGCGCATCCTCTTCGCCAGCATCTGCCTGCTGATCCCAGCGGCGGTCCTCTTCTTCCGCTACCACCTGGGCTTCACCCTGACCGACGCCATCTTCTACACGACCATCACCCTCCACGGCGAGATCGGCCTGACGGACACCCTGCCGGAGATCAAGCTGTACGAGGTCCTCATCATGATCCTGGGATCGGTGACCGTGGCCACGCTCTACTCCATGATCACCGACTACGTGGTGAGCTCGCGCCTGCGCAAGATCCTGGGCGGCCGGCCGATGCCCAAGCGCGGGCATATCCTCGTCGTCGGCATGGGCCACGTCGGCTTCCGCACCTTGCGGGAGCTGACCCGCCTCGGCATGCCGGCCGTGGCCGTCGATGCCGATCCCGACGCCGCGCTGCTGGCCAATGCGCGGATCCTGGCTCCCGTGGTCACCGGCGACGCCCGCTCCAGCGAGATCCTCACGCAGGCCGGCCTCGCCACCGCCCGCGCCGTGGTCGCCGCCACCAGCGACGACGCCGTGAACCTCGCCGTCGCTCTCACCGCCCGGCGTCTGAACCCGCGTATCCGCACGGTCCTCCGCCTCTTCGACGACGAATTCGCCCGCAAGGTGGAGAGCGCCCTGGGGATCGACACCGCGCTCGGGAGCCTCCTGGATCGCCGCCCCCACCTTCGCGGCCTCCGCGTTATATGCGGACGTGGTCAAGGCCGTCATCGTGCAGGATCAGTTCCTCGTCTTCCTAGAACGCAAAGCGGGTGATTGGGCGGGATTGAAGCCTTCGGAGCTGCGGGCGGAAAAGGGTGTCCACATTCTCCTCCGCGGCGGCGACCTCACAGACGAAGAAAGACCCATAGGTGCCGAGGAGCACGTTCTGGCGGTGCTCAGCCAGAGCCTTGCTCCAGTTTGGACTGAAGGTAAAGAGACGGCTAGAGGTGGAAATTAATGTCTGACACTATGGCAACCCTAAGAGCCTTTGTTATTGGCCCCATCGGCGATCGAGACGAACCTGACGGGTCACCCAAACGCAAGATGAAGAGGCAGTACAGGTCCTTGAAGAAATCATTATGCCCGCTTGCACCGGTCTTGGAATAGAGGCGGTTCGCGCCGACCAGATTGTCCGTACTGGCGAGATTCCAGAACAGGTTTTTAGACTGCTTCATGATTCCCCCATTGTGATTGCTGATCTCACTGGCGCAAATCCAAATGTCATGTATGAACTGGGACTTCGTCACACAACCGGCAAGCTTACTATTCAGCTTGGCGAAAGAGAACGCTTGCCATTCGACATTAGCGCAATTCGCACAATTCTTTTCAAGCGCACCGAAAACGGGATGATCGAAGCACGACGCAAGCTGTCACAGGCGCTTGCTACAGGTCTTGAATCTGGAGGAGATCCTGTTACTGCAACTCGAGTGTGGTTCGAGATCCCTGCTCTTAGCCAAATCCCCGAAGATGCTGACGAGTCAAGCGGGAAACTCGAAGATGAACCGGGATTCTTGGAAAAGATGGCAGAGACAGAAGACGCGATGCAGTCTCTAGGTCAAACCCTTAGCAACACAGTCGCCATCACACAGGAAATCACACGGCTCTTTGAGGACAGCACAGCAAGGGTAAACAGTCTTAAAGATAGTGGAGGGGGTTCTGGCGCGAAGCTGGCTATCGCCAATAAGCTGGCGGCTCTCCTTGAAGAGCCCGCGAGTAGACTGGAAGTGACCGCTGGTGATTATGCTCAGAGCGTCCAGCGAATGGAGCCTGGCATGAAGTACATGCTTCAGAGACTTGCAGACGAACCGGAGCAACTAGCTGAAGCGCCAGAATTTCCTGGGCAGATTCGGCTTTTAGTTGACGCAGCAACTGAGTCTATCCCCAGCACGCTGGCTTTTAAAGGCACGATAGAAGGACTTGGTAGTATAGCTCGGTCACTACGCCGGGTCGGCCAGAAAATTGCCATTGCTCTTCAGTCAGTTGCTGACTCATCTACGAGAGTCTCAAGCTGGAAAGTTCTCGTTGAGAATCTCCCGGTGGACTACTAATACTTCAGGCCCTCTTTCGGGTTATCGAGCCGGCACGATCCGGCTCCGGATCCAGTCCGCCAACTCAGCTTCAGAGCATCGGTTGCCCGCGACCGCGAGCATCACTGTCACCACCTCCTCTTCCGGAGCTTCGAAATCCCAGCCATTGAGACCGAGGAAGACCACCGTAATGAGGAAGGCGATTCGCTTGTTGCCGTCCTGGTAGGGATGGTTGGTGGCGAGACCGTATCCATAAGCCGCGGCCAGGGTCCCGATGTCCTGGACGGCTTCATAGGCCCATTTGTTGCGGGCGCGGGCCAGAGCGGATTCCAGCGCGTTCTCGTCCCGAAGTCCGTAAAGACCGCCATGCTCGCGTAACTGATCGAGATGGACTGCGTCGACGACGATCCGCGCCACCCAGACCGGCTCTCGCATGCTCTACTTCGCCAGTTCCCGGAGAGCGTTCCGGTACTTTCCAGCCGCTCGCGCGGCGATCTCCAAAGCTCTCTCGACGTTGGGGTCGTAGGGAGTCAGCAGGATGCCCTTCTCCGTCTCGACCGCGAGCACGCGGTCCCCGGACGCGAGATGCAGACGCTCGACCATCTCTTTGGGCAGCGTGGCACTGACGGACCCGCCTGCTTGCCGGAGCTTCACTTCTTTGACCATCCTTCCTCCTCCCCAATAGAGTAGCACTTTGGTGCTACTCACGCCAGCCTAGTACGAGGGAATCCTTTCTCTGACTGGGGCTTGAGATGGTGAATGGGAGGTACCTATGCGACCTGTCCATGGCTTCACCCGGCTCTTGTTGCTCACCCTTCTGGCCTCCCCTCTGGTGGGCTGTCTCGCTTCCCTGAACGGATGGGAGCTCTGGCTTCACCCCGGGTATGAGGGAGTGGTTCTCGATGCGGAAAGCGGGCAACCCGTAGCCGAGGCACAGGTGACCTGGCTCGAGCGGGGCCTGACGACGAAGACAGACCAGAGCGGACACTTCGCGTTCGAGGGCCAGACAACTCGAAAGCACATCGTCCCCTTTGGTGATGTCGGGGTCATCTACACCTTCCGCGTGTCCAGCCCCCTCTACGCGGACCAGGAAGTCAAGAATTTCTATGTAAAGTACGCTCCGGCGGAGAAACCGGAGGTCGTCAAGCTAGAGCCCGTGCGGCTCCAGACCCATGGTGCATCGAACGATCAACCGTAATGAGCTGACCGGGCAGATCCTCGCGTTGGATTGTGCGAGGAATGCGACGCGGCCAGGGCGAGCCTGGAGGCTCGCCCTGCCCGAGCGTCACGTCAGTAGTTCGTCACCGCCGGCGACAGCCCCGAATCCGCGTGTCCGTTGAGCTTGTACTCGATCTTCTTCTTGATCGTTCCAGCGGCGTCGAAGATCAGCACGACGCTCGACTCGGTCGAGATGGTGCCGTTGTATTCGACGGCCACCCCGGCATCGACGTTGATCTTCAGCGGCTTGACGCCGGAGACGGCGCTGGTGTTCAGGCGGACCGTGTAGTTGAAGCTGCTCGACTGGTCCTGGTTCATGATCATCACGGCGATCTGGTCGACGTCCTGTGCGGCGAACGTCTTGACGTTGGCCTGGTTGTTGTCCGCCGCCGACACCCAGTCGCCTCGGAAGTTCTGCGCCATCATCTGGAAGTGGTAGTACGAGGGCCGCTTGGTGGTCCCATCGCCGCTGATGTAGCCGAGCTCGTTGCCCTTCGATCGTGCTCCAGAAGTTGACGAACGCGACGCCATGCTGCATGGCGATGCCCATGCACTTCGGCCCAGAACTGGCCGCCCGAGGAAGCTCTTCGCCCCTACGCCCGTGAGACTGTCGCCTGAGGGGTTCTGATAGTTGACGTTCGCTTCCGTGATCGCCATCTGGAGGACGTCGTCGCCCGTTCTTCCGTGGTAGCTGTTGCAAGCGGCCAGCCTTGCCTTCAGATCGACGAGATCGTCATTGAGGCCGCCCGTCGACATGAGCGCGGAGATCACATGCGGGACGGGTCTGGCTGCCGCCGAAGCCGTTGTAGAGGTGGAAAGAGATGATGTCGACGTAGTAGTTGCCGTTGCCGTCCGCGCCCGTGATGTCGTCGGCGCCGCCATCGCAACTGGTCAGGTCGTCGGTGAGGCTCGTGTCATACCAGGTCGTCTCCGGTCCGATGATCTTGATGCTCGGGTCCACCGCCTTCATGGCCGAGGCGAAGGGCTTGATGTAACCCGCGATCTGGGCCGCGGTCGTATAGTTGTAGGCTCCGCTGTCCAGGTCGGGTTCGTTGCCGATCACCCAGTACTTCACGCCTCTCCCATGGGTGACATTGATGTACCGGACGATGTCCGCGGCCTGCGAGGCGCTGTAGGTCGAACCGTACACGGGGACCTGCAGAACCGGCTCGATCCCGTAGCTCCTCATCGCGTCCACCAGGGTCAGATACTGACCGAGGGTCGATTTCGTGGAATCGTTCGGATCCACCCAGGTCGGGTCCGCGTGGTGGTCCACCCCGTTCCCGCCGTACCTCATGATCCGCACGCCGCTGGCCTGGATGTCCGCCCACTTCGTTTCCAGCTTCCCGTAGTACTTGTGGGCGCCGATCTGGTAGGGCATCCACGCGTTGATCCCAAAGAACAGCGGCGAGATCGTGCCGATCGAGGAAGAATCGGTGGTCACGCTGGCGGAGCTGGAGTAGGCGGACTTCCCCGCCGCGCCTTCCGCCCGGACCTTGTAGTAATAGGTCGTCGACGGGCTCAATCCCGTGTTGGAATAGGACGTGCCCGGAATCCCGCCGATCCACACCACGTTCTGCGTGAACCCGCTGTCCGTGGCGCGTTTGATCTCGAAGCCAGTTTCGTTGCTGGAGTTGTCCGTCCAGCTCAGGTTCACCTGCGTGCTGGACGCCGCCGTCGCGTTCAATCCGCTCGGAGGATTGGGGATGGTATCTCCCGAGGCGCTCGTGGTCGCGCTGACCGCCGCGCTGTAGGCGGAATCCTGGGTCGCGCCTTCCGCTCGCACCCTGTAGTAATAGGTCGTGGACGGGCTCAGGCCCGTGTTGGAGTAGCTCGTGCCCGGAATCCCGCCGATCCACACCACGTTCTGCGTAAATCCGCTGTCCGTGGCGCGTTTGATCTCGAAGCCCGTTTCGTTGCTGGAGTTGTCCGTCCAGGAGAGGTTGATCTGGGAGCTGGACGCCACCGTCGCGCTCAACCCGCTCGGAGCGTTCGGCGCGGCGCCGGCGGTTGCTCCGGTGATGGCTGAGGTGAATGGGGAATCGTACGAATTCGACGTGCCTTCCGCCTTGACCTTGCAGTAGTAGGTCGTTCCAGAGTACAGCCCTGTAATCGTGTAGCTTGTCGCCCCGGCTCCCGAGACGAATTTATAAACCGCCCCCGAGAACGAGCTGTTGGTGGCGTAAGCGACCGTATATCCGACGATCGAGGTATTGCTTCCGTTCCCCGTCCAACTCAGGCTGATCGTGTTGCTGGAGGTGGAGGTTACCGCCAGACCCGAGGGCGACGTGGTGGCGCCCACGATCGAGGTCCACGCCGAGTCCGGGTTCCCTTCCGCCTTGATCTTGTAATAGTAGGTCGTGGCCGCGCTTCGTCCCGTATGGGAATAGCTGGTCGTGTTGACTCCCCCCGCGTAGACGTAGGTCGGGCTCGTCAATCCGCTGTTCGTATCATAGGCAAACGTAAAGCCGGTCTCGTCGCTGGAGTTGTCGGTCCATGTAAGGTTCACCTGGCTGCTCGACGCGCCTGTGGCGGCCAGCCCGCTGGGAGCGTTCGTCGCGAAGGCTTGGATTTGGAAGGAAAAGAAGGACACGATGGCCAGCAAACAGTACTTCCCTAGACACTTTTTCATACTGCCCCCACTCGTAAGACACGAGCTAAGTGGTGGTGTGGGAAGTCGCGAATGCCACCCCGTTCTATACGACGCTTCAAAGATTGCGGGGCCTGGTCCTGAGCGGCTGCGATCATCCCGTTGTCATCCCGCCCCGCGCACAGCGGTAATGCAAGTACCGTACCGCTCGAATCTGCGCTCCCTTGGCCTGGCATGTCTAATTCAGATCTACTCAAGCAACAATCGCCCGATTCGAAGGTGTCGTCTTCTAGTATCACCACGAGGGGGCAGAATCATGGTAAGGACACCGAAGCTCGCGACCTGGGATGCACAGCCCGCTCCGTTGCGCGTCAGTCCTTCCGTACGGCGTGCCGCAATGGATTCCCGCTCGGCGACCGATTCGCCTCCGGCTCCGCGCTCCTCCGTGGAGTCGCGTTTCGGGCGCGACTTCAGCCAGGTACGGGCTCAAGCCAGGGGATCTGTCGATGGTCCCGACAGGATCTTCATCAATGGGCCGGACAAGCCCGCTCCCGCGCCGCAAACGCCGCCAGCGAAGGCGGCCGCCAACTGCCCTACCGATATCAAGGTGGCTCTCGTCGATCACCCAACGGATCGCGACTTTGGACAGAAGTCTCCTATCACCGGATGGGGTGGCATCGCGGTGATGGAAGTATCGGACCCCAGCGGCAAGAACTGGGATGGGACCACGATTCATGAAAATCTGAGAAGAGTCAAAAACACGTGCGGCGACCAGGGGGAGAACGCTTGTTCCAACCAGAGCGGAGCGGGGGGCGGGACCGGCAGTAACTTCGAAGTCGGCAAGCAATCCAACTTCCTGGGGTTCGCCAGATTGCCCGCCGCCACAAACCGCTTCTATGACTTGCATGTCTTTGCCGATAGAGGCTCCAGCCTCTTGCACAAACTGAACAAGCCAACCTGCGAAGTCCAATGCGAGCAGTTCTTCGACTGTGGCGGGAGACGGTTCGGTCCCGACTTTGTCATCACCTATGTAATGACTCAGGGCTCGGTCCCCAGGCAAGGCGGCCAAGGGAGTAATGCCGTTACGCGGGTCCAGGTGCGGAAGGCTGTGAAGGCGGCTCCACAGAACGCGCCTTAAAGCTCCACGACAACGCCTTGACGTCTCCGCCAGGAACCAATATCCTGGCTTACGGCGTGCAGGCCGCCCCCCGTCCGCGGGAAGGACCGAGTCCACCTGACCGAAGCTGAGAATCAAGGTTCCACGGAACCTCCTTTTCGCCCGATGACAGCGGACCCGGGCGGCACCTGAAGGAGGTCCGTCATGCCCGAGCGTCACTTCCCCGTCCGTCCCGATCTCACTCAGCTCAAACATCAGGCGAAGGATCTGCTGCGCGCCACCCGGCAGAGCGATCCATCCGCGAAGCTTTCCGGCGCGCAGCACGCGCTCGCCCGTTCGCTACGGCCTCCCGAGCTGGCCGCGCCTCGTGCTCGCCTGCCGGATGACCGACGCCATCTGGCGCGACGATGCCGACGCCGTCCGCGAGCTGGTGTTGAAGCATCCGCGGCTGCTGCACGAGGATGCGCGCGGTGTGAACGGCAACTGGGGACCGCCGATGTCGTACGCCGCGAACCTCGGCCGCGACAGGATCATCGCCATGCTCCGCGGCCTCGGCGCCACGGATCTACAGTTCGCTTTCGATCGGGCGTGCCTTCAGGGACAGTTGGACACCGCCCGGCAACTCTACGCCATGGGCGCGCGACCGGCGCCCGATTCGGTGATGGGTCCGGCCGAGACGCAGAACAGCGCCGGGATGGAGCTCCTGCTGGAGCTGGGCGCCACGATCAGCGACGAGCACGGCGACCGCCTCGCTCCCGTCGCCATGGTCCTCCAGACGTACTGCCGCAATCCCACAGGGAAGCACCGGTGCCTGGAGCTGTTCGCCGGGCACGGGATCGATCTGCCGGACACTCCGGCGATGGCGGTCCATCGCGGCCGGATCGATCTGCTCGAGGAACATCTCCGCCGCGATCCCGGTCTGCTCACGCGAACCTTCTCGCACCAGGAGATCTATCCGCCCGAAATGGGCTGTCACGCGGACGAATCGCTGGCGCTGCACGGCACGCCGCTGGCGGGCACGGCGCTGCTCCACCTGTGCGTGGACAACGACGAGATCGAAATCGCCCGCTGGTTGATCGAGCGCGGCGCCGATCCGGACGTGAGGGCGGAGATCGATGCCGAAGGATTCGGCGGGCATACGCCGCTGTTCGGCTGCGTCGTGTCCCAGCCCTACCGGGTCGGCCTGCGGCGGGACGACGCCTTCGCCCGCCTGCTGCTCGACCACGGCGCCGATCCGAACGTCTCCGCCTCCCTGCGGAAGCGGCTCCGGTTCGTCGAGGACGAGTCGATGCACGAGTACCGGGACGTCACGCCGCTGGCCTGGGGCCGGCGGTTCCACGATCAGGCCTGGGTGAGCCCGCCGGTGATGCGGTTGCTCGCCGAGCGCGGTGGACAGTAGTAGGATTGCAAAAGGAGGAAAATCAATGACCACCACAGCCGCGTCGCGTCAGGAGCCCTGGCCAAGCCTGCCCCTCGAAGCCTGGATCGAGACCTGCGAGACCTTGCACTTGTGGACCCAGATCGTTGGGAAGGTCCGGCTCGCCCAGAGTCCCTGGGTGAATCATGCCTGGCATGTCACATTGTATGTGACCGCCCGCGGGCTCACGACATCGCCGATCCCGCACGGCGACCGGACCTTCCAGATCGATTTCGACTTCCTCACGCACCAGCTTGTCTTGCAGACGAGCGACGGCGGCACCGGCGGTTTTGCGCTCGAGCCCCAGTCCGTGGCGGTGTTCTACAAACGTCTCATGGAAGAGATGGAAAAGCTCGCGCTGCCTGTGGACATACACCGGTATCCCAACGAGGTTGCCGACCCCATCCCCTTCGATCAGGATGAAACTCACCGGGCGTATGATCGCGAGTATGCCAACCGGTTCTGGCGAATCCTCGTGCAGGCGGACCGGGTCTTCAAAGAGTTCCGCGCCCGGTTCATCGGCAAGTGCAGCCCCGTGCACTTCTTCTGGGGCGCGCCCGACCTGGCCGTCACGCGGTTTTCCGGGCGGCGGGCTCCGGAACATCCGGGCGGCATCCCCAACCTTCCCGACTGGGTGACGCGCGAAGCCTACTCCCACGAAGTCAGCAGTTGCGGGTTCTGGCCCGGCGGAGGCCCGATCCCCTATGCCGCGTTCTATTCCTATGCCTATCCGGCGCCGGCCGGATTCTCAACCGCGCCCGTCCAGCCGAGCGCCGCCTTTTACAACACCGATCTTGGCGAGTTCATCCTGCCGTACGATGCCGTCCGCCAATCGGAGTCTCCGGACAGCACGCTGCTCGACTTCCTGCAATCGACGTATGAAGCCGCGGCGAATCTGGCGCAGTGGGATCGCGGCGCCCTGGAACGTGTCCACGATCCGAGGAACGCGGACCGGCTTTGAAACCGCGCCCTCCCGGCAGCTCTTACCGTGCATCCCCCACCAACATCCACGCCGCCCAGACCTGAGCGGGGTCGCCCCGCTCGCGGGAGCGGCGGCGCGCTTCGGTGAGCGCCTGGTCCTTCCGCAACCCTTGGCCGCCGGGGCCGCCCTGCCGATAGGCGCGGTAGAAGTCGAGCAGGAAGTAGGTGGTCGCCGGCTCATCCGGCACTTTCCAGCGCGTCGCCAGCACCGACGCGGCCCCGGCGATCAGAAAGGCCCGGGTCAGATCGAGCCTCTCGTCGCTCTGCCGCGTCTCTCCCCGGGCCGTGTCACAGGCTTCCAGGGCCACCAGCTCCGCGGTCAGAGGGATGGCCGCGATCTCTGCCCCGCTCAGCCGGCTGTCGTGCACGCCAGGAGTGGGAAGGATTTCCAGATAGGTCTTCCGCGAATCTCCCGGAGCCCAGGTGCCGGTCGTGGAGATCAGGAGCTGGCGGGCACCGGGAACCAGGTTCTCGTAGTTTTCGAAGCGCGCCTCGGTCGGTTTGAACGCCGCCTTGTCGTTGCCGAAGAGCCGCGCCACTTCACCGGCTTCCGCCTCCAGCAGATCCAGCCCGCGGCCGGACGAGAAGACGAGAAATCCATCCTTCGGCTGCGGCTCCTGGTGCCGCTCGCGGGCGCGGGCGAGCGTCGACACCGAGGGCGCGAAGCTCACGGCCCAGCGCTCGAAGAGAGGCGTTCCGGCAGGATCGAGAAAAGTTTCGAAAGGCAGCTCGTGCAGCGGGCCGTGCGGAACGATCACAAGCGGCCCGCCCGCCGGAAGGCGCGCCGCGAAGGGCGCGAGCAGCAGGTCCCACAGCTCGCGGCTCTGTTGACGCCGCACGCTCCGTCATAGAAGGGGTTCGCCTCGTCGTGGATGTACCGCTGGACGGCCTCGGCCAAGCGGCCTCGCGAGACATCGATCCGCGCGGCGAAGATGTCCGTCCCGTCGGAAGGCACGAGGAAGCCGATCAGCTCCTTGTCCGCCGCATGGTAGAGAAGGATGGGGCCGGTCTCGCGTGCGACGGCTCGGATCCCCGCGGCGTCCAGAGGTTGGGCGGTGAGCAAGGCATTCTGTTCGGCGGCGAGCGTCTGGTATTGGTTCCAGTCGAGCTCGCGATCGATCCGATTCCGCCGCCTTTGAAGCTCTGCCAGACGACCTGCATCGGCAGCCTGCCGGCTCTCGGTCTCGATCTGGGCCAGCCCGCTTTCGAGGCGCCGGCGCTCCGCACGGAGATCGGTCGCCGTCCCCGGCTTGCCATGCTTGAAACCTGCCGCCACGAGATCCAGGAGCACGTGGGACCGTGCTTCTTCGGCAGCGGCCAAGGCTTGCTCGGTCCGCGCCTGAGACAAAAGGACGGGCACCAGGATGTCATAGGCGACCGAGATCCGCTCGTCCTCTCTCGCCCGCTGTGCTTCGGAGATCCTCTTGGAACGCCAGACCGCATGGAGGCGAACGGCCTCCCGGACAGCCGAGACCGCAAGCTCCAGGTTTCCTGAAGAGTGCTCCGCCTCCGCCATGGCGAGCCAAGCGTCCCGTTCACTGTTCACGGAGCCTCCCTTACGAAAGGCGGCGACGGCTTGATTAGCGAGGTTCTTTGCATCGACCTCATTCCCCTGGCGACTCTGGATTCTTGCCTCTCCCAAAAGAGTATTTCCAAGTCCTAGAGGGTCCGCGATCTCTTCGAAGAGCTTGTGTGCGCTTCTATAGGCGTCGAGAGCCTTCTCATTGTCGCCCGAGCGAGACAGGACATCCGCCTCGCCAAGAAGCGTGCTTCCCTGCCCCAGTAGGTGCCCGCTCTGCTCGTAGATCTTGCGGGCGCTTCTGTAGGTGTCGAGAGCCTTCTCGTTCTCGCCCAACTGAAACAGAAGGGCCGCCTCACCAAGGAGCGTGTTTCCCTGGTCTAGCGGGGACCCGACCTGCTCGAAGATTTTGTTGGCGCTTCTGTAGGCGTCGAGAGCCTTGTCGTTTTCGCCAAATCTAGTCAGGACAGCCGCCTCACCAAGGAACGTGTGCACCTGTCCCTGTAGGAACCCGACCTGTTCGTAAAGCTTGCGGGCGCTTCTGTAGGCGTCGAGAGCCTTCTCGTTCTCGCCGAATATAGCCAGGACATCCGCTTCACCGCTAAACGCGTATCCCTGTCCCCATCGGTCCCCGATCTGTTCGTAGATCTTGTGGGCGCTTCTGTAGGCGTCGAGGGCCTTCTCGTTCTCGCCTAACATCAACAGGATGTTCGCCTCACCAACGAGCGCGTGTCCCTGGCTCAGTCGGGACCCGACCTGCTCGAAGATTTTGCTGGCGCTTCCATATACCTCGAGAGCCTTCTTGTTGTCGCCCAACTGAGACAGGGCCGCGGCCTCACCAAGGAGCGCGCTTCCCTGGTTTAGTCGGGACCCGGTCTGCTCGAAGATCTTGCGGGCGCTTCTGTATACCTCGAGAGCCTTCTTGTTGTCGTACAACACACGCAGGACGTCCGCCTCACCAAGGAACGTGTATCCCTGTCCCATCAAGGACCCGACCTCCTCGTAGAGCTTGCGTGCGTGTCTGTAGGCGGCGAGAGCCTTCTCGATCTCGCCCAACTTATATAGGACGCCCGCCTCACCACGGAAGGTGTTGGCCTGTCCCCGTCGGTCCCCGATGTCCTCAGAGAGCTTGCGGGCGTGTTTGTAGGCGGCGAGAGCCTTCTCATTGTCGCCCGACCGAGACAGGAGGACTGCCTCGCCATTGAACGTAAATACCTGTCCCCGTCGGTCTCCAACCTCCTCAAAGAGCTTGCGGGCGCTTCTAAAGCCCTCGAGAGACTTCTCGATCTGGCCCGGCGAATACAGGACCTCCGCCTCACCAAAGAACGTGTATCCCTGTCCCCGTCGGTCCCCGACCTCCTCAAAGAGCTTACGGGCGCTTCTGTAGGCATGAAGAGCCTTCTCCGGTTCTCCCAACCGAGACAGGAGGGTCGCCTCACCAAGAAACGTGTATCCCTGTCCCCGTCGGTCCCCGGCATCCTCGAAGAGCTTGCGCGCGCTTCTGTATGTGTCGAGAGCCTTGTCGTTCTCGCCCGCCGCGAAGAGCCGGGCCGCATATTGGGAGAGGACAGATGCTCTTCCCCGTGTGGCATGGTCCGGAGAGGGAAGGCTTGACCAGCGAGAGGCGATCTCGAGCAAAGTCCTCGACTCTCCTCGAAGAGCTGACCGCTCCAACCCCAAAGCGGCAGCCAGGAGGAGCACATCTTTCCGGCCGAGGGCCTCCGCCCATTCCAGCCAGGCTTCTACATAGAGCGTTGGCTCCTCCAGGCTCGTCGTTCGAAGCTCGTCGGTGAACCTCTCCGGAAGCCAGACATCGACCTCGGAGAGCGGCCGGGCCTGAAGCTCCCGGTTGATGAGGGCGGCTCGTTCTTCAGGGGGGCTCAGAGCGAGAAACGTGATCCATTCCGACACAAGGGTCTGTTCCTCCTCGGAAGCCGCGGCGAGGACTTCTTCGGAAGACCGGCCGGAGACCGGGACCAACGGCGGGGGGATCTCGTCCCAGCGGTCGGGCAGGGCTTTCAAACGGGCTTCCAGACGGGCGGAGATGTCTTCAATGCAGCTCGTTTGAGCCGTTCCCGGGACCGCCACCAGCGCGAAGACAATCACGACCAGCCATCCGCGGAGGGTCATGGCTTCTTCTCCTTGGCCTCGACTTCCGCCAGGTAGGCGAGGCTTTTGCCGTCCGGCTGCCAGGCCGGGAGGATGTCGTCCTGCTTGCGAGCTTGAAGGTCTTTGACGAGGCGGCCCTTGTCGTCGGCGAGCACGAGGTCCCAGCCGTGATCCGTGGAAACGTCCTCGAACGAGACGACCGAAGCCCCGGTCGCGGGGGAGCGGAAGGCGACCTGGTAGAGGGTGGGGCTGTAGCCGAGGTTCTGGACCGTGCGGTCGGCGAGATCGATCTGCAGGAACGAAGGCAGGTTCTCCCCGATCCCAAGGCTGAGGGCGAGGATCTGGCGGCCATCCGCGGAGCTCGCGAGGAGCTGCTGGATGCGGAACGGCAGCACGACGTCCTGGGCCGGATCGATGCTCCCGCCGGCCCAGAGGCTAAGAACGGCCACAGGCCGTCCCTCGGCGGATTCCTGGCCGCTCAGCCTCTGGCGGACGAAGGCGATCTTGCCGCCGGGAAGCGCCAGCGGAGCGGCGGCGGAGAGGCCGTCCTGCCCGGGGTCTTTCCAGAGGACGGTGGGCTCCCCTTCGAGCGGCACGCGGAGGAGCTTCGAGCCGGCCTCGGTCGCGGTCACCACGAGAGTCCGCGCGTCCAGCCAGGCCACGCCGGTCGCTCCGCGGGTGCCGGCAACCGGCACGGGCGGTGTGTCTCCGGCCGGATCCAGATTTCTCACCTCGAACGTCTTTTCTTCGAAGCCGAGAGGGCCGCGGTGGCGGCGCAGCGCCTGGGCCACGCCGCTCTTGCCGCAGGCGCCGAGGCGGAAGACCTCCAGCGTGGCCTGCCAGAGCGTGCACGGATCGTCGACCAGCCCGAAGAGAGTCAGGACCCCCTGCCGCGAGCCCGGCCGGGAGACGCGCAGCCAGAGAGCCCGATTCCGCGGCAGGGTGGCGCCGCTCTTTTCCAGGGCGGTGAAATCGAGATGATCCTCGACCAGGTTCCGCGCGCCCGCCTTGCGGCTGTCCCTGGCATACAGGGGGCTCTTGCAGTCTCCCTGGCCTCGCAGGTCGGGCCGGTGATCGCCGTTGCAATCCTGCAGGATCTGAATCGTCACCGTCTGACCTTGCGGGATGCCGCCGACGTCGATCCGCATCGGCTGGCCGGCGTTCTGGATGGCGTTGGGGTCGACCTCGACCCAGGCCGGGGGCCCCGGATCAGACGCCTGTGCCGCGGCGATCAGCATGATAGGCGGTGCCGAGGATCAGTAGCGCGCGCGGCATGGGGACATCTCCTTGCTTTCGAAACGTTCGCCCTTGCCGCGCCCCCGCCCGGGCATAAATGCCCGGGCTAGGTAAAACAGCCGGGTGAACCCGACTGCTGGAGTCCCCTTCAGGGGGCTCTTTCGACTAGCCCGGGCATTTATGCCCGGGCGGGGGCGCGGCAAAGTACAACCTGACAAAGAAACGTTTTAGAGACAACGGCTGTTCACGGTCTGCGGCGTCAGGGACTGGCTGAGGCAGCCCTTGCCGATCGCCTCGACGTCTTGGGGGGCCTTGAAACCGGCGCCGCCGGGGCAGCCGCTCCCCCACAGGAGCAACACGGTGCCTTCGGTCGCGTCCTCCGCAACGTTGTAGGCGCAGCACGAGCCCGCCGCGAGCGCCTGGCCGAGCGCTGGATCGCAGCCGGGCAGGTCGGTTCTCACGGTCACCGGCGGATAGCGCACCCCCCAGGTGCTGTAGGCGTGGGCCGCCGGCACCAGCCGGAGGAAAAACAGCGCGAGGGCCGCGTGGACCGCCACGAGGCCCCACCGGGCCCACGATCCCCGCGGCCCGAGACCCTGGCTCCGCGCTCCCATCCAGGCCCCGCCGCCGGCCGCCAGGAGAAGAAAGCCGAGGACGCCGCCCAGACCCTGCCGCCGGCCTTCGTTCCTCCGGGTGTCGTTGAGCAGCCAGGTGCAGGTCTCGAACGCCGCGCTCACGTCCCATCGCAGGCTGAGCCGGTCCTCGCAGGCCAGGCCGCGGCCCGGGCCGGGAGTCTCCAGGCCGGTATGGACCGCCGCCGAGTACAACCAGGCGCCTGCGATGAGCACACCGGCGCTCGCCGCGAGCGCGGTGAGCGCCAACGGCCCCCGCCGCCGGAACCATGCGCCGGCGAGGAGAGCCGCGGCGAGGAGGAGGCCGGCGAACGCGCACCCGCGAAGCACCGGATGGGTCGCGGCCAGAGAGGCCCCGGCCCGCCAGGGCAGGGACCAGAGCGATTGGACGCCGGTCAGCACGAGAGCGGACTTCGAGTAGGAGAGCGGCGGCAGCCCGATCAGCCCCTCGCGGGCACGCTCGGTCGCCAGGCCCAGGATGCCCAGACCTACGACGAGCGCCACGAATGAGCGCACCGGCGGCGGCGATCGCCTCGACCGGCTTTTGCCGCGCCCAGGCGAGCAGCGAGGGCCTGGGCTCAAGACCATCCACCCGGGCCTGCTCGATCGGCTTCCTGGCGCCGGCCGCCGGATCGATCCCCAGCGTCGCCGAATCGCCCTCGGCCGGGCGCGAGATCCTCGGCAGGCCGGCCAGCGCCTCGTCGAGCACGAGGCGGATGGGGCTCATCAACGGGCGCAGGACGGCGTCCTTCGCCAGGCACCGGCGCAGCAGGTCCACGACCGGGGCCGGAAGCTCCGCCGGCAGCTCGCTCCACGGCGGTTCGGCGTCGAGGATGGCGCGCACGAGCTCGGTCCGGGACTTCCCGGTGAAGGCGCGCTCGCCGGTGACCAGCTCGAAGAGCACGCAACCGAAGGCCCAGACGTCGGTGCGCCAGCCGGCCTCGAGCCCGCACACCTGTTCGGGGCTCATGTAGGGCACCGTCCCGAGGGCTCCCTGCGCGCGCGTCTCCTCGGTCTTCCCGGAGCTGGCGGCGGAGCCTTCTCCTTCGCCGGACAGCGCCTTGGCGAGCCCGAAGTCGAGCACCTTCACCCAGCCCTCGGGCGACACCATGACGTTGGCGGGTTTCAGATCGCGATGGACGATCCCCTTGCGGTGGGCGGCCTCGAGGGCGGTGGCGATCTGGCGGGCGATGCCGAGAGCCTCCGGCACGGCCATCCGGCCGGCGTCGAGCCTCTGCTCCAGGGTCTCCCCGTCCACCAGCTCCATCGCCAGGAAACGGACGCCGCCACTTTCGAAGGTGCCGAAAAGGGTCGCGATGTTGGGGTGCTGGACCGCCGCGAGCAGCCGCGCCTCGCGACGGAACCGGCTCATGGCGTGGGGTTCGAAGGTCAGCTTCGGATGCAGGAGCTTGAGCGCGACGTCGCGTTCGAGATCGTTGTCCCGCGCGCGGAAGACCTGTCCCATGCCCCCGGCGCCGAGACGGCCGAGGATGCGGTAGCCGCCCACGACGTCGCCGGCCGCCGGAAAGGCGTCCGCCGCGTCGAGGGGAAGCGATGAGCTCTCCTCCGGCCAGCTCCCGGACCCATCAGATGACTTTGGCCGGACGCCATGCTTCCGACCCTGCGGACGGCGCACCACGGAGACCCCCAGTGTTTCTCGAAGTATTGCGCAGAGGGTACCACAATCTTCCCCGATTCTTCGCCGAGGACGAAACTCTTTCGCCGTGTTTCTTCGTGGAGAACGGTGACCGCGCTTCTATTCGCTGGGCCGTCCGGACACCGGCAAGAAGAGCACCGGTCTGGGCCTGAACTTCGTGCGCGAGGTGGCGAAGTCGCACGGCGGGACGATCCAGGTTGTCAATCGTCCCGAGGGTGGGGCGCTGGCGGAGCTGGCGTTGCCGCGCTGATCCCGCCTATAAGCTCATTGTACCAAGCTTTTTCTTTGTGGCTTCCCAATCAAGCGAAGAGCCTTGCCACTCAAGCTATATCCCAACGTCACCATATACCGCGGAGAAGCATGCGGGCCATCCGCGAGCACATCGACCTCGAGATTGCCATTCTTTACCCTCAGACCGTTTTCAGCAATGCCCCAATAAGATTCGGCATCGGGATAATGGCGGCGATAATCCCGCTCCAGATCCTTGTCGTCAACCTTTCCAAGCAACGTGGCGCGTCCTTTTTGGATCGTGTAGACATAGACTTCGGAGCGCGCAAAGTTGGCCCCAACGGCGCCACAGTCGACAGGTACGATGGCGTCTTTAAGCCCATCGCCCGTCACATCGGCGTAAATGATCCTATCGGCCGCGACAGCGAAATAGACATTCTTGCTCTTGAATTCGCCGTCACGTACGCTCACTGACTTGCCAATGCCATCCTTCCCATATTCCTTGGAGCAGAGGGAGGACGCATAGGTAAAGTTCAGGAAATCAACTTTCTGAATATCGGTGGCGGCGGCGGAGCCTGACGGCCTACCGCTGGACTGGGCAGAACCGCTGGCAAGGCACAGCAAACTTATCAGGAGGCACAAAATCATTGGTCTCTTCATCTTTCTCCTTCCATGGATCGATGGATAAGCCGCCCTGGACGCGGCATTGCGCTAATCCTATCGCTGACAGCTACTTACAGCCATCATACGCGGCTTCAGCGTTCTCGTCAACCGCCGGCGCCGCCGCCGGGCCTCAAAACCTTTCCATCTCGCGGCGGACGGACCGAGCCGGTTCTGGATCGCCAACGGCCAGAACGCCTCCGTGACCCGTTTCCCGGCCAGCCAGCCTGACCAGGCGGCGCAGCTCACGGCCGCCCCCCAGGCACGTTCCCTGCATCTCCCGCGGCTCAGAAGAGCTGTCGCAGTCAGTCGTCCCAGAGACAGGAGGGCAGGGCGTGCAAAAAGGGCCGCGGCAAACATCGATCTGGAAAGGGCGTCTTCTCTCCTGGTGCCTCCTCGTGGCGCTCCTCGTCCAGGCGCCGGGCTGCACGATGGTCCGCTTCGACAAGCGGAGCATCTACAAATTCGAGCACTCCTTCGGCGTGGAGGACGACGCCTTCCGCCGCTCGTTGAGCGCCTTCGGCTTCGCGATGGTCGAAGGGAACCGCGCCGAAATCCTGAACAACGGCGACGAGATCTTTCCCGCCATGACCGAGGCGATCCGCGGAGCCAAGAAGACGGTCAATCTCGAATCTTATATTTTCAAGGACGACAAAGCGGGCAAGATCATCGCCGAGGCGCTGATCGACGCCGCGCGTCGCGGGGTCGAGGTGCGCCTGCTGGTGGACGGCACGGGGAGCAAATTCTCCGGGCCGCTCCTCGAACGCGTCCGGCAGGCGGGGGGCAAGGCGGCCATGTACCGCCCGATCCGGCTGTGGACCCTGCACAAGATCGCCCGGCGGACACACCGGAAGATCCTGGTCGTCGACGGCGAGATCAGCTTCACGGGCGGCTTCTGCATCGAGGAATCCTGGCTCGGGGACGCCCGCGATCCGAAGGAGTGGCGGGACATGATGGTGCGGGCCACCGGTCCCGTCTCGGCGCAGATGCAGGCGATCTTCAGCGAGGACTGGACGTTCGCGACCGGCGAGATCCTGGCCGGCGAAAAGTTCTATCCCCGGATCGCCCCGGCGGGCGACATCGCGGCGCAGGCGATCAAGGTGTCGCACGGCGATTCGGCCTCGCTCGCCGCCATGCTCTATTTCGTGTCGATCCAGTCAGCCCGCAAATCCATCCACATTCAGAACGCCTACTTCGTTCCCACCCCGCAGATCCGCCAGGCGCTCATCCAGGCGGCGAAGCGCGGTGTCGACGTGCGGATCATGGTCCCCGGCCGGCACATCGACCAGCCGGTCGTGCGCATGGCCTCGCGCCTTCACTACGGCGAGCTGCTCACCGGGGGCGTGCGGATCTTCGAGTACAACCGTACGATGATGCACAACAAGGACAGCGTCATCGACGGCATTTTCAGCATCATCGGATCGATCAACTTCGACGCGCGCTCGATGTATGAGAACGCCGAGGACAGCCTCGCGTTCTACGACCGCGATTTCGGAGCGAAGATGGAGGCCGTCTTCGCCGAGGACGAGAAGCACTGCCGCGAGATCACCTATGAGAGCTGGAAGAAGCGCAGCCTCGAGCAACGCCTCGCCGAGCTCATTTCGGGCGCCTTCAAGCCGCTCTATTGAGGCGAAGCCGGCGGCTTGAAGGCGACTCAGGTCCTCACAGCGGCTTCCGCCACGTGGTCCCCTGGAGAACCCTGATCCAGTCGATGTCGTCCTGGTCCGGGCCGACGCCGATTCCGACCAGGCTCTCCGTGCTGCTTGAGATGCCTCCCGCTTCGGTGGGGGTGACGATTTCCACGAAACCCGGGGCGGTGAGGGTCGTGCAGTCGGTCCCCTGCGGGCTGCCGCAGGGGCCAAAGGCGCGCAGGGTTCCACGGTTGAGTTGGCCCACACTGTCGTAGGTGACGTCGACCCGAACCGCGACTTTCCCGAGCTCGACCCCGGCCGTTCCATAGGCCCAGATGTCGATCCGGTAGGAGTGCGGCTCCTCGCCCCGGAAAATCGCGAGCTCGTATCGCGCGGCTCCCTGAGCGCGGACACGAATCAGGCGCGAAAGCAGACGGAAAAGATGGACGTCGGCCTGCGTCAGCTTGCCGTGGCAGGGCGCGAGGAGATCGGCGAGCCCCCGCCCCGGGCGCGTGGCCGTGGGAGAGCCGTCCGGGCGGCGCACGTTGTCGAGGACGAGCAGGCTGCCTGGCGACGGATTCGAGCCCAGAACGGGATTGAGCGTGAGACGGATCTCGTCCGGGCTTCCGGGAGCCACCAGGTCGGAGCTCAGGTCGTTGCGGGTGGCGCTGAGGCTGAAAAGCTGCGGACGTCCGGGATTGCGCAGAAGCGTCGACTCCTCCGGATTGGTGGAGAAGGCCAGCAGGTGCTCGGGGCCGGAAACCGCCAGTCCGGAATAGGCGAGGCCCGCGAAATCCCCGGTGCGGGTGAGGGAGAGGGCGACCGAAGCCTCCTTGGAGCTGTTGGGGAGATCGACCGAGACCCGCCGCGCCAGTGCGGCGAGGCGGGCCGCATCGCAGGAGACCTCGGCGCCGGTGAGGGGGACGGAAGGGGGAGGCGCTCCCTCACCGTCCTCCCCCTCCGGAGAGGCGCTCCAGTCCGTCGACACCGATCCCGGGCAGCCCCCGGTGGTGAAGTTTGCCATCAGCGTGCCCTGGGCCAGGGTGGGAGAGGCGAACAAACCCTCGACGCGGGTTTTGAAGAAGGGAAAGTCGGCGACGAACGCATCTCCAACGATTCTGACCCCGAAGTCGATGCTGTGCTCGAAATCCCCGGTGCAGCTCTCACCCGTCCACCGGCCGCGAAGCTCGAAGTCCGTCACCAGGTCTCCTTGGACGACGAACTCGATCCGTTCGCCTTGGCCGGTGAGGCCCGTCCAGCGGCCCTGCAAGGGTTGCGTCAGGGCCGGAGCGCCGAGACCGGCGAGCCCCAGCCACAGCAGAGTGATCCACCTGATCCGTAGGGCCACCAGAAGCCTCCTTTCGAGGAAGAGCTGCAAGGTTGATCATACCTCTTTCCAGCGGCTTGCCCCGGGCGGCGCGGCTCGCCCGTCGCCACGCCGCCCGGCGGGACGCCGGCGGTCCCAGGAGCAGGACATTCCAGGTCAGGGCGGTCTGTCTCCTAACACGCGTAGTGGTCTGTGCACCAGCCGTCTACACTTCCCTGATCGTTGTACATGACGCAGGTGGTCCCGCATTGGCCGCCGCCGTAGCTCTCGGCGTAGCACTCGGCATACGCTGCCATCGCGTCGGCCTTCCTGGAGAAGGGCAGGACCAGAGCAAGGGTGAGGGCGGCGGCGGCGAAAAGCAGACGCTTCTTCATCTTTCATCTCCCAAAATCCGTGCACCTGAGCCATTCAGGCGAGGGTCTGCCAGGGAATGCGCGATGCGGGAGAAAAATCCGTCACCCGGCCGCCAACGAGCAACTCTCAAGAGTCCCCGAGCGCGGGGGCGGCCTCGTGGGCCACCCCCGCGAGGCGTCTCGCGCGACCGCGGCCTAACACGCGTGCAGCGTTACGCACCAGTCGACGGCACTTCCTTGATCGTTGTAATAGACGCAGGTGGTCCCACATTGGCCGCTGCCGTAGTTCTCTGCATAGCACTGCTCCCTGGCATCGGCCTCCCTGTAGAAGGGCAGGACCAGAGCAATGGTGAGGGCCGCGACGAAAAGCAGACGCTTCTTCATCTTTCACTCCAAAAATCCGTGCACCTGAGCCATTCAGGCGAGGGTCTGCCAGGTAATGCGCGATGCGGGAAAAGAATCCGTCATCGTGCCTACTCCCGCAGCACCTGATGCACCAGCGCCACCGCGATCGACCCCTCCCCCACCGCCGAGGCTACGCGCTTGATGTTGCCGCCGCGCACGTCGCCGACCGCGAAGACTCCGGGGAGGCTGGTTTCGAGGAGGAGGGGGCGGCGGGCGAGGGGCCATGCGCGCGGCGGCCAGGTCCTCGGGCGAGAGGTCCGGGCCCGTCTTGATGAAGCCTTTCTCGTCGAGCGCGACGCAGCCGTGGAGCCAGCCGGTGCTGGGGGCCGCGCCGGTCATGACGAAGACGTGCCGGATGGCGTGGGTTTCGACGTCGCCCAGATCGTGTCCCGCCATTGGACGCTGCTCGAGATGGCCGTTGCCTTCGAGGGCCACGAGCTCCGTGCGCGTCCGCAGGGCGATGTTGGGGCTCTGCTCGATGCGCCGGATCAGATAGCGCGACATGGTGTCCGCCAGCCCGCCCGAGCGGACCAGCATGTGCACGCGCCGGGCCGTCTGCGCCAGGAAGACCGCGGCCTGGCCGGCCGAGTTGCCGCCCCCGACCACGATCACCTCTTCCCCGCCGCACAGTTGCGCTTCGATGAAGGTCGCGCCGTAGTAGATCCCCGCGCCTTCGAAACGCGACAGGTTGGGCAGCGGCAGCTTCCGGTATTCGGCGCCCGTGGCGATGATGACCGCGCGCGCCGGCACGCTTCGGGCCGTCGTCGATCTCGATGTGCGTACGGCCGGCGGACGCAGGCGAGCCGGTTGGCGCCTTTCGCGATCATCACCTGGGCCCCGAACTTCTGCGCCTGGGTGTACGCCCGCGCCGTCAGCTCCTGGCCCGAGATGCCCATGGGAAAGCCGAGGTAGTTCTCGATCTTCGAGCTCGAGCCGGCCTGGCCTCCCGGCGAGGTCGACTCCAGCACCAGGACGTCGAGCCCCTCCGACGCGCCGTACACGGCGGCGGCCAGCCCCGAAGGCCCGGCGCCGACGATGACGCAGGTCGCGGAGATGCGCTGCGGTCGATCGCCTTCGTTGAAGCCGAGGCAGTCGGCGATCTGCTGGTTGGTCGGGTTCCGCAGCACCAGCTCGCCGCGGCAGATCAGGACGGGCACGTCGTCGTCGGTGATCTGGAAATGGTCCAGCAGGTCCTGGACGCCGGCGTCCTGGTCGAGGTCGACGTAGGTGTACGGATGGCCGTTGCGGGTCAGGAACTCCTTGACGCGGAGCGTTCCGGAGCAGTGGACGGAGCCGACGAGCACGACGTCTCCGATCCCGTGCGCGATCAGCTCCACCCGGCGCAGGATGAAGGCGCGCAGGAGGATCTCGCCCAGCTCGCTGTCGGTCTGCACGAGCGTCAGCAGGCGCTCGCGGGCCAGCTCGATCACCTCGCCGTCCTCGGTGGCGCGCGCCCGGATGAGCGAGCGGCGGCCGGAGATCATGTTGGTCTCGCCGGTGAACTGGCCCGGCCCGTGCCGGACCACCAGCGTCTCGGTGGCGCCGGACGGCTGGACGATCTCGACGTACCCTTTCGTGACCACGAAGAACGGCACGACCGCATCCCCCGCCTCGACGAGCACTTCGCCGCCCTGGACGGGCCGCGCGCGCCCATGCGCCGCGATGCGCGCGACCTGCGCGGGCGTCAGCGTGGGAAACACCTGTTCGGATCGAGAGACGAGGTCTGGCGGGACGTACGGTTCGGTCATGGCTCGGGAATGATACTCCGCCCGCGACGGAGCGTTTCGGATAGTGTTCGGGTATGATCGCCATTGAGACCTTTGGCCTCGTCAAACAGTTCGAAGACACCCGCGCCGTGGACGGTATCGACCTCCGGGTCGAGCGGTCCAGACCCTCGGACCCCTGAGATGCTGAGAATCGAGAACCTTTCGAAGACCTATGGCAATGGTGTTCAGGCCCTGAAGGATGTGAGCCTGGAGATCCCCAGGGGGATGTTCGGCCTTCTCGGACCCAACGGAGCCGGGAAGTCGACGCTGATGCGGACCATCGCCACGCTGCAGGGCGTCGACGCGGGGAGCCTCTTCTTTGACAACCTCGACGTGCTCAACCAGAAACACGAGGTGCGCAAGATCCTGGGCTACTTGCCGCAGGAGATGGGCATCTATCCGGGAATCTCGGCCGAGGCGCTGCTGGACCACTTCGCCGTGCTGAAGGGACTGGTTTCCGCCGGGGAGCGGCGCGAAGTCGTCGAAGGGCTTCTGCGCATGACCAACCTCTACGACGTCCGGAAGCGCAAGCTCGGCACCTTCTCGGGCGGCATGCGCAGGCGCTTCGGTATCGCGCAGGCACTCCTGGGCGATCCTGAGCTGATCATCGTCGACGAGCCGACCGCCGGCCTCGATCCCGAGGAGCGGCTCCGCTTCCACAATCTGCTTTGCGAGATCGGGGAGACCGCGGTGGTGATCCTCTCGACGCACATCGTCGAGGACGTGCGCGAGCTCTGCAGCCGGATGGCCATCCTGTCGCAGGGCCGAGTGCTGCTCCACGGAGAACCCAGCGCCCTCGTCGCGCGGCTCGAGGGCAGGGTCTGGCGCAAGGTCGTCGGCCGGAGCGAGGTCGCCCGATACCAGGAATCGATGCCGGTCCTCTCGACGCGGCTCGCCGCCGGGCGCACGGTCGTCCACGTCCTGAGCGATCAATCTCCGGGCGACGGATTCGAGCCCGCCGAGCCGGATCTCGAGCACGTCTACTTCGCGACGCTCCATGGCGGCTAGAACCGTGTGGACGGCCATCTTCTGGTTCGAGGTCCGATACCACCTCCGGCAGCCGCTGTTCTACCTGGTCACGTTCTTCCTCAGCGTGCTGCTGTTCATCGCGGGCACGGGCCAGGGCCCGGGAGGCGATTTCGGCAGGCTCCACCTCAACGCGCCCGCGGTGATCCTCGAGCTGCTGGTCAAGGGGATCTACGCTCGTCCTCTTCCTGATGACCGCGTTCGTCGCCAGCGCAGCCGTGCGGGACTTCGACCGGCGGACCTCCGAGCTCTTCTTCTCGAAGCCGATCTCGCGATTCGACTACCTGACCGGGCGGTTCGCGGGAACGATGGTGGTCTGCATGCTCGCGTACCTGGTGGGCGCCGGAGCCCTGGCGGCAAGCACGCTTCATGCCCGGGCTCGATCCGGCACGGGTGGGGCCGTTCCGGCTGGCGCCGTTCGCGTTCGGTCTGGGCGTGCTGATCATCCCGACGCTCGTGGCACTCGGCGCGGCGTTCTACGCCCTGGCGAGCTGGACGCGGAGCACGCTTGCGACCTACTTCGGCGTCGTCGCCTTCTTCGCGGTCAGCGCGACCGCCGGCCTGGCGGCTTCCCGCCTCGAGACCGCAGTGGATCGGGCAGCTGCTCGATCCGTTCGGTGTGACGGCGCTGGGTGGCGCCCTCAAGTACTGGACCGTCGCGGAGCTGAACACGGCGACTCCGGAGATCGGCGGGACCCTGCTCTGGAACCGGATCCTCTGGCTCGGTCTGGGGCTCTCCGCGCTCGGCCTCTCGGTGGTCACCTTCGATCCGTCGCGTGTCCGGAAGCGTCCGCGACCGGACGCGGGATGCGACCGAAGCCCCTTCGCCGGTCGAGGCGACGTACCGGGTGCGGGCGCCGGCGACCCGCCGGGTGTTCTCGCGGCATGTCCGTCCTCGTCCAGTTCATTCGCCAAGTCCGGCGCGAGGCAACGACCGTCCTGGGGAACTGGCCGTTTCTCGGCATCCTCGCGCTCGGGCTCTTCGTCCTCATCCAGGACGCGAGCTCCGCCGGGAACCTCTTCGGGATGCCTGTCCATCCCCGCACCCACCTCATGCTCGAGGCGATCCAGGGCGGGTACTCGATCATCCTGTTGATCGTGGTCGTCCTCTTCAGCGGTGAGCTGATCTGGAAGGAACGCTCGCTCGAGCTGGACGAGATCGTCGATTCGATGCCGACGCCGAGCGGCGTCTACTTCGGCGCCAAGCTGACGGCGCTCCTGCTGGTGATTGCCGTCTTCCTGCTTGCGGGCGTCCTGGCCCTGGTCGGCTTCCAGCTCTCGCGCGGCTACACCGACCTCGAGCTCGGCCTGTACGCGCGGGGCGTCGCACTCGCCGCCGTCTATCCGATCCTGATGATGGTCCTCGCGTGCTTCTGCCACGTCGTGGCGCGCAACAGGCTCGCGGGCTACGGCCTCGTGATCCTCTTCATCATCAGCCTGGGATCTCCTCGAGGAGTTCGGGTTCGAGCATCACCTCTACCGTTTCGCGAGCCTTCCGCCGACGCCCTACTCCGACCTCAACGGCTACGGACCATTCCTCGCGCCGTTCGGCTGGTACAGCCTCTACTGGGGGTTCGCCGCGCTCGTGCTCGTCGGGCTTTCGATCCTGTTCTGGAGGAGGGGCGCCGACGACGCCTGGAGGGCGCGATGGGCCGAGGCGCGCCTACGATTCCGCGGCCCTGTTCGCGCGGTGATCGCCTTCGGCGCCATCGGCCTCGTGGCCGCGGGCTCCTGGATCTTCTACAACACCAACGTCCTGAACGCGTACGTGCCGAGCACCGAAGCGGCGGACGCCCAAGCGCGCTACGAACGGCTGTATCGGCAGTATCAGGATCTCGACCTGCCGCGGATCATCGCCGTGCGGGCCGACGTGGACATCTTCCCTGACCGGAGGAGCGTCGAGATTCGCGGCACCTACCGCATCCGGAATCGGTCCGCCCAACCGCTCCGCGACCTCCATGTGAGCATTCCGGAGCGGGTCCGCGTGAACCGCCTCGACCTTCCCGCCCACGACGTCATCCTCAAGGACGACGAGCTTGGCTACGGCATTTACCGGCTACGAGAGCCGCTCGAGCCGGGCGAGGCGATCGAATTCGGCTTCGACCTCACGGTGGGGAACCGGGGCTTCGTCAACAACGGCGCGCAGATCGCGCTCGCCGGCAACGGCACCTTCTTCACCAAGCGGGACTTCTTCCCGGTCATCGGCTACGACGCTCAACGGCAGCTCGCCGATCCCGACGAGCGGCGGCGGCGCGGACTGGAGCCCGTTCTCCACGTTGCCGCCATCGACGATCTCTCCGCCCGGCGGAGCACACCCCGCGCCCCTGACGCCGACCGGGTCGACTTCGAGACCACGGTATCCACCACCGTCGACCAGATCGCCGTCACGTCGGGCGAGCTGCAGCGGGAGTGGGTCGAGGGCGGACGGCGCTACTTCCACTACCGGGCCGAGATACCCATCACACACCACTTCGCCTACGCCTCGGCGAGGTACGAGGTGACGCGAAGCGAGTGGAAGGGCGTCGCGATCGAGGTCTACCATCACCCCGGGCACGGCGACAACGTCGGCCGCATGATCGACGCGGCCAGAAAGTCGCTCGCCTATTTCACGGCGAACTTCGGCCCCTACCAGCACCGCCACCTGCGGATCGTCGAGTTCCCCGGCTATGTCCGCGATGCCACGTCGTTTCCCGGGATGATCGCGGTCTCCGAAGCGACGGGGTTCAACGCCCGCCTCGATGGCGAGGAGGCGATCGATTTTCCGTTCTACGTCACGGCGCACGAGGTCGCGCACCAGTGGTGGGGTCAGCAGATGGTCGGCGCCAACGTGCAGGGTGTCGCCATGCTCCACGAGACGCTGGCGCAGTACTCGGCGCTGATGGTCATGGAGGCCGAGCTCGGGCGGCAGGGGATGCGCCGCGTTCTCGCCTACGAACAGGACTGGTACCTCCGCGGTCGCGGCGGTGAGCGCGGCGTGGAGCCGCCGCTCGCGCTCGTCGACCGCCAGGACTACGTGTATTACCACAAAGGCGCGCTGGCCATGTACGCCCTCCGCGACGCCGTGGGTGAGGCGCGGCTCAACCAGGCGCTGAAGCGGTACCTCGCGCGCGCCGCCTCCGGGGAGCCGCCCTACACCACGACGGCGGAGCTGCTCGCGGAGATCCGCCCGGCGGTGCCCGCGGAGTCCGAGCATCTGGTCGAGGATCTGTTCGAGAAGATCACGATGTTCGACAACGAGGTCGCCGCCGCGACGTCCACCGAGCGCGCGGACGGCACGTTTCTCGTCCGCCTCGAGCTGGAGGCCCATAAGCTGCGGGCCGACGGCGCCGGCGCCGAGCGGGAGATCCCGATCGACGATTGGATCGACATCGCGGTCTTCGGCGAGGGAAAGGATGGCGAGGGCGGCGGCGCCGTGCTCTTCCTCGAGCGGCGACGTATCCGCGCCTCGCCAGCCGCCTTCGAGATCGTAGTCGACCGACGGCCCGCGTGGGTGGCGATCGACCCCTACTACAAGCTCATCGACCGCGACCGCGACGACAATGTCAGCGGCGTGTTGTCGGCGGGCGCACAAGCCGGCCGTTGACCACAGCGGCAAGCTTCTTCTTGCCTCTCTCCCCTCTCCCGGTGAGGGAGGCCGGGAGAGGGGCCGTGAGGGCTCGGCTTCAATCCAAATAGGGGCAACTATCGTCCCAGTCGCACGGACCTCCGCACTCGTCGATACACATGCCTTTACATCCACAGGCTCCCCCGCAACATTCGATTACAATGTTGTTGGAATAGCAGGCATACCAATAGGGACATTCCGATTTGCTCTGCGTCGGATTCTGGACAAGGCGACCGCCTTTCTTCGGCGCGGCGGACAGAGTGGCTGTTGTCAGGGCGATAAAAATGACGAGACAAAGGCGGGTGATTCGCATACGGTAGCTCTCCTTTCCGAGAGAGGCAGAATACTTGAACCTATTCGAAGGGTTTCCTCAAAATTTAGTCCAGATAGGGGCAACTATCGTCCCAGTCGCACGGGCCTCCGCAGTTGTCGATGCAAATACCCTTGCACGCACAGGCTCCCGAGCAACATGTAACTGGCCAGTCGCTGTTATAGCATTGATACCAATAGTCACAACTCTTGGCGTCTCCCGTCGGGACCTGGATGAGGCGCCCGCCTTTTTTCGGCGCGGCGGACAGGGAGGCGGTGGTCAGGACGAGAAGAATGAGGAGACAAAGGCGGGCAATTCTCATACGAGAGTCCTCCTTTTCGAGAGAGGCGAGAGTGCCTCTATGAATAGAGGTACGCCAAAGCTCGTAAAGGCGACAACTCGGCGGCGTTCAGGGGGCTGTCGGTGGCTGGGACGACCTCGCCGTCCTTGACATATTACTTCCTCGTTATTATGCTGTATTTGTAACTTGTCCTAGAAGGAGCCAGCATGATGTCGAAGCAAACGTTGGTCCGTCTCTCGTTCGGCCTGATCTTCTGCGCTGCCACCCTGTGGCTTTCCCCCGCGGAAGCCACCTTCTGTGGCAGAGAGGTCACGACCACCTACTACGCCTGGATCGATGACACCGACCCGAGCCTTTATTGGTGCGCGCCGCCCCTTGTCGGCCCCTATATCCCGGTGGACTATTACGCCCACTGGGACCCGATCGGCGGGACCTATTCAGATTGCCAGGGCAATTTCTATAGCTGGGGCGATACGACAAGCTGTACGGGTCCCGATAACACGGAGAGGGATATCGCGCCCTGCTACTGCGAGATCTATCCCTGACCTGAATCTCGGCAACTCGCCCTGGCCGGACATCCCGGCCAGGGCGCGCCCCTACCGGCTGAACGTGGCCTCGTGGAACGACCGCCCCGCCACCAGCTCGCGGATCTCGCCGGCGTCGCGCAGCCGGCGCAGGACGGTGCCGACCACGCGCTTGTCGATCGGCTTCCTCAGCCGCTCCCGGAAGCGGCGGTTCACCTCGGCCGCGATCTGGGTGGCGTTGAACGCCCTTCCCTCTTCCTGGTCCTGGATCACCCGGTAGATCAGCTTGGCCTTGGTGAACCGCCGGCCCGGGGGCAGGTCGTCCACCGGAGCCGTCACCGTCTGGGGGATGACGGACTCGACCGCCAGCTCCGCCGCCTCGGCCGCCGTCGCCCTGAACGCCTCGAAGCGCGCCAGGACCTTCTCGAGCTCCGCGGAATGATGCGCGCTCTGCTCCCGATGCCAGGCCTCCCGCCCGACGTGATGGCCGGCCTGCTGACGATGGAACCCGATCCGCGCTTCGAGCTTCGCAAGGATCTCCGCGACGGACAGCTTCGTGCTCATCCCTTCTCTCCTCCGGCGATGCGCTTCAGGCTCCGCCGGGACGACGGTGGATCATCTGCATCAATCTGAGATGGCCTGCGACAATATCATGGCCGGCACCTTCGCGGGCCGACCATCGGCTCGTCGTCGCCCAAGTTGCAGCATCTCCAGAATCGCGCAGAGGGAGACGGCGAAATTTGTCGCGTCCCGGACAGAGATGCACCAACCTGGACCCGAAGCGGCGCAGGCCACGACAAGGCTGCATCATCTGATCTTATTTCGCGCCAAGCCGAACCACCGCACGCCAAATCAAGGACGGCATGCATCAATCCAGGATACCTCGCGACACCGCGCGCAAAGCCAAGCCAACTCGCAACAAATACGCACCACCCCATTCCATGCCGCGTCAATCCGTGACGAGGACGAGGCAGATCCGGCAAGATCGCGACAAACCCGTCACGCCTGCATCGTCTCCAGCGGCGGCGGCCCGTCGTACGGAAAGGATGCACCGTTGCAGGCTTACGTTGCATCGTCTCTGCGTGCGGCAAGCCAACCTCAGCCTAGGGTGCATCGTCTCCAGTTGGCCTGCATCATCCAGAAGCGGCCCCTGGCGGGTTACCATAGGAAGTCATGGCCCCCTCCCGCGAGCGTCTCGTCGAGAAGGTCAAGGCGCGTCTGCTGCGGCACGGGCTCCCCCGCCTCCAGATGTCCATCCTGCTGGCGCTGACCGGCGCGTCCGGGTTCCTCACCTCCTTCCTCCTCCTGAAGGCCGGCGTGGGCTCGATGGCGCTCCGGTATCCCGTGGCGGTGATGGTGGCGTACGGCGTCTTCCTCCTGCTGCTCAGGGTCTGGCTGGCCCTCCAGAAGGATGAATGGGACGACGTCAGCGGCTTCGTGGACGCGGCGGATCTCGCCGAGATGGCGGTGGACGGGGTGTCGGGCGTGGGAAGAGCCGCCGGGGAAGGCTTCTCGGGAGGCGGCGGGAGCTTCGGGGGGGCCGGATCGTCGGCGAGCTTCCAGGCGCCCCCCGCTCCCCTGGCCTCCTATGCCCAGCAGGCGCCGGCGGCCGTCCGCTCCGCCTCGGCCGGCGGCAAGTCCGGCGGCGGGTCGGGCTTCAGCTTCGACTTCGATCTCGACGAGCCGGGCGCCCTGCTCGTCCTGCTGGCGCTGCTGATCCTGGCGGTCGCCGTCCTCGGCGCGGCCTTCTACGTCCTCTGGACCGCGCCCGTCCTGCTGGCCGAGGTGCTGGTGGACGGCCTGATCCTCACCGGCCTCTACCGGCGGCTGCGCAAGACGGAGGAGCCCGGCCACTGGGTCTTCGCCGCCATCCGCCGGACCTGGATCCCCGCCCTGATCGTGGCGGCCCTCTTCTCCCTCTCCGGCCACCTCCTGCAGAAGGCCGTGCCCGAAGCGCGGTCGATCGGCCCGGCGATCCGGGCGGTCACCGCGGACGAAAGCTCGACGTAGGCCGCGATGACCGCGCTCAGAGTTCTCGAACAGGGGCGGCGCCTCTCCGAATCCCTCCTCTGGAAGCTCCAGCGCCGCTACTTCGAGCGCGAGGGCGCCGCGGCCTGGACGCAGGGCCCCGTCCCGCAATACATCACCAGCAATCCCTGGATCGCCAACGCCTATGCCAGGGTGGTCTTCGGCTGGCTGCGCGACGGCTCCGCGACGGCGGCTCGCGAGCCCTCGTCCTTTCCGCCTCTCGACCTCCGCCATCCCGTCCACATCGTGGAGCTGGGTTGCGGATCGGGGCGCTTCGGATACCTTTTCCTGACGCGGCTGCTCGACCTCCTGGGGCGCTCCAGCCTCCACCAGGTGCCCGTCCGCTACGTGCTGACCGACTTCACCGAGAGCAACCTCGATCCCCTGCGGGACCACCCGTCGCTGCGGCCCTTCCTCGACGAAGGGCTGCTCGACTTCGCCCGCTACGACGCCGGGGAAGACGAGGAGATCCTGCTCAGCCGGTCCGGGGAGGCGCTGACGCCGGGAACGCTGCGCAATCCGCTCGTCGTGATCGCCAACTACGTCTTCGACGGCATCCCCCAGGATGCCTTCAAGAGCCGCGATGGAAAGATTTTCGAGCTGCTGCCCGTGTTGTCCGTCGAGGAGGAAGAGCCCGACCTCGAAGATCCGGGGCTGCTGGAGCGGATCGAGGTCTTCTGGGAGGAGCGCGCCGTCTCCGCCGAGTACTACGGCTTCCGGGATCTCGACGAGATCCTGGCGGAGTACGCGGAGAATTTCAATGGCAGGACCCTGCTCTTCCCCCGCGCCGCGATCCGTTGCGCGCGCAACCTCGCCCGCCTTTCGGACGGCCGGCTCCTCCTGCTCTCGGGCGACAAGGGCTTCAGCCGCGAGGAGCTGCTGGGAGAAAAGGACGAGCCGGGGATCGCCAACCACGGCAGCTTCTCGATGATGGTCAACTATCACTCCCTGGGCCGGTGGTTCGCGCGCCAGGGGGGCGAGATGCTGGAAACCTCCCATTTCCATTCCAGCCTCACCATCGTGGCCTGCGTGCTGGGCACGCCCCCGGGCGGTCTCCTCGAGACCCGGCTCGCCTTCGACGACGCCATCGAGAAGGCGGGCCCGAACGACTTCTTCGATCTCAAAAAGGCTTTGGACGATCAATACGGCACCCTGACGCTGGAGCAGGTCCTGGCCTGGCTGCGTTTCTCCGGCTGGGATTCCAATATCTTCCTCGCCTGCTTCCCCCGGCTGATGGAGCTTGCGGAGCACGCGTCGGACGTGCTGCGGATCGAGACCTACCGGATGGCGCTTGAGATCTGGAAGGGCTACTTCCCGCTTCCCGAAGCCCGGGACCTGGCCTTCCATCTCGGCGTGGTGCTCTGCGAGATCCAGTGCTACGTGGAAGCCATGACCTTCTTCGAGGAATCGATCGCGGCGTACGGGCGGAACCCGGCGACGGTCTTCAACCTGGCGCTGTGCCATTTCCATCTCGACGACTTCGCGGCCGCCCGGACCCACCTGGATGAAGCCCTGCGCGGAGCGCCGGGCTTCGAGCCGGCGCTGGCGCTGAAGGAGGAGCTCGAGGAAGCCGGGCTTGGCAAATCCGGAAAAGTGTGACATCCTTCCCTCCTCGCCGTGCTCACAGAGACGCCGAGTCGATTCTCACCGGGCTCTCAAGCCCCGACGGCGGCCTCGCCGGCTCAGTCCTCCGTTCCCGAATCCAGCCGGAAGTTCAGAGCGACGCATTTTCACCGCTCGAAAAGCGGTCCGCGTCCTCGGAAAGCACAACTACACACAGAATGAGCTTTTCCTCGTTTGACCTCGCCCCCAGCCTGCTTCGCGGTATCAGCGATCTCGGTTTCACCACCGCCACCCCCATCCAGCGCGACGCCATCCCGCCAGCCCTCGAAGGGCGCGACATCCTGGCCTGCGCCATGACCGGCAGCGGCAAGACGGCGGCGTTCGCGCTGCCGATCCTGCAGCGGCTCCTGGGCAAGAAGCGCGGCGTGACCCGGGCGCTCGTCCTCGCCCCTACCCGCGAGCTCGCCGCCCAGATCGTCGAGAGCTTCAACGACCTCGGGCGGCACTCGGGGATCCGGGCCGCGGCCGTCTACGGCGGCGTCGGCATGGACCCTCAGGCGCGGGCGTTCCGCAACGGCGTGGACATCATCGTGGCCTGCCCGGGCCGCCTGCTGGACCACTTCCAGTATCCCTACGCCAAGCTCGCCGGCCTCGAGGTCCTGGTGCTCGACGAAGCCGACCGCATGCTCGACATGGGCTTCCTGCCCGACATCCGCCGGGTGCTGAAGCACCTGCCGCCGGTCGCGCAGACGCTCTTCTTCTCGGCCACCCTGCCGCCGCCGATCCGCGAGCTGTCGCGGCAGATGCTGCGCAATCCCGCCAGTCTCAACGTCGAGCGCCCTTCGGCGCCGGCCACCGGGGTCGAGCAGGCGGTCTATCCGGTGCGCCAGGAGATCAAGCCCGCCCTGCTGCTGGAGCTGCTGCGCACCGACGCGATCGAGAACGCGATCGTATTCACGCGCACCAAGCACCGGGCCAACCGGCTGGCGCAGTTCCTGGACCGCAACGGCGTCGCCTGCGAGCGGGTGCACGGCAACCGCAGCCAGTCGCAGCGCACCGAGGCCCTGGCCGGCTTCAAGAAGGGCCGCTACCGCATCCTGGTGGCGACGGACATCGCCGCCCGCGGCATCGATATCGAAGGCCTGTCGCACGTCGTCAACTTCGACGTGCCCAACGTGCCCGACGACTACATCCACCGGGTGGGCCGCACGGCCCGCGCCGGGGCCACGGGCGAAGCGCTGACCTTCGTTTCGCCGGAGGAGACCAACGACCTGCGCGCCATCGAGCGGGCGGTCGCCAAGGTCCTGCCGCGGCGCACGGTGGAAGGCTTCGACTATCAGAACAAGCCGGTGGAGCGTTTCGAGATCCCGGTCGCCGAAAGGCTGGCCGCGATGCGCGCCCAGCGGTCCGGTGACCGGGCGAGGACCCAGGCCCGGACCGATCGCAAGCCCCAGGCCCCCGCGGGCCGGGCGACCGGCGGCAGGCCGCAGGGCGGCGCTCACTCCTCCCCGCGTCCCGCTTCCGGGCGGGCGCAGGAAGGGAGCCACAGGAGCCCCGAAGCGGCGGCTCCCCAGGCTCCGACCCGGGCCGCGTCTCCGTCGGCGCCTCGGCGCCGGCGGATCTGGTAGAGAGAGCCGGTTTAGGTAGGAATTGTGCGAAGGGCCCCTCCGGGTGGAGGGGCCCTTTTTGCGTCCAGAAGGGCTTGGCCGCGCGTCAGGATTTGGAGCGGGTCTCCATCTGCCTGGAAAGTTTTTCTATCAGCCCGGAGACCACCAGTTCGCGTGAGAGCGCCGCAATGCAACGGTTCGTGATCTTGGCTATGCTGGAGGGCCGGTAACCCATCTGTTGAGCCACTTCCATCGGCTCATACCCCAATTGGAACCGAAGCCTGAGCAAAGACCGGCAGCGGGAGGGCAGACGTTCGATCAGGCGCTCCAATTCGGAGAGAAGATCCGAGCGCTCCTGAGAGGGAGCGACCGGTTGCGAGAGCCACTCCAGGACCGTTGCATCGACCGCCGAGTAGATCCGCCGCCGATTCGTGCGCCAGAACATGAGGCACTTTCGCCTGACTGTGCCAAACAGCCAGCTCTTGTGATCGCGCACTACTTCCCATTGGTAGAGCAGCTCCAACAACGCCTGCTGCAGAATATCCTCCCCATCCGCCTTGGGAATGCGATAAGCAGCAAGAAGTCGCTTCAGTTTGGGTGTCACCTCCGCCAAAAAAAGCTCGAAAACACTCCTCCCCTCCACGGTTGAGGCTACGAATGCCTGGCTTGTGAGCCTCCACTCCATCCGAATAGCGCAGGTCTCGCAGGAAGCTATATGCTGATCGATACGCTCGACGTCGGCTTCACCACGGTCACCTTCTCCATACAAAGCAAGGTCCTCCTCAGTGAGATGTTCGTCCTCCACAGTGCCGGAAGCCTCCTTCAGGGATTCCAAGAGGCTCCGCACTTCGGTGGCCGTCAGGATCGGATCTTCTCTTGCGGCGAGATGTTCGCCCTCCACAGCGCCGGAAGCCTCCTTTAGGAATTCCAAGAGGATCCGCACTTTGGTGGCCGTCAGGATCGGATCTTCTTTTCTTGGGTTGTCCATCGGCATGATCCTAGAAAATGGCCCCTGGCCAAGCGGTCCGCAGAGCCTTGCGCAGTTTCTGGCGTGCCCGGAAGATGCGAATCTTCACGACTGGTATAGAGAGTCCCAGCTCCCGAGCGATTTCGTCGTAGGTCGCTCCTCGAATCCGCCGCAGCAGGGGCTCCCGGTAATTGAGATCCAAGCTCGCAAACTCTTGTTGTGCAAGGTCTTGAAGACCTTGGTCCATAAGCGCGTCGGGAGGAGAACCAGCCGCAGGGGAGCCTGGATCCAAAAACGCGAGCCCCGCCTCGTTCTCCTGGATCGGCCGGGTTAGCCCTCGTTCGCGGTTCATCTGTCTCGCGGCCCGCCTGCAGTAGCGCCGGAGGCAAACCACGACATAGGGCCAGAGGCCGTTGAACCCGGGTTTGTATCCACGCAGGACTGATTCAAACTCCCCGTTCAGGAAGGCGGCCATTACGCCGGCAGGATTATCCGCTGGACTTGGCGGGAGTGTCCGTACAACTTCCAATTCGAGATTAATCCATTTCTGCGAAATCAGCCATCCGCGACAGGCCTCGAGCTCTTCGGGGGTCCAGTCCTTGCCAGGCTTCGCCTCCAAGGTCGCGATGATGGTTGGGTCCGAGAAAGTCACTGTTCACCGATCCAGGATGCCGCCAAGTCATAGCCCGATGTCTATGTCCTAGCTGCCCCTACCTTCTTAATAGTGCCTCAGTGCTTCAAAGTTACACCTCTCCCCCAACGGAAGCCGTTGGAGCCTGTTAGGGAGCGGAGGCCCAGGATCGGGCTTCAGGCGGGGAATGAATGCTTCGGGCAGGCGCGCTATTGGTCGTAGTGTCCGCCAATAGCAAGGATGTAGGAGCCGGTCCTTGAGGGACAGCCGTCGAGACCAGAGCCCGCTCAGGGCGTGCTTGAGGGGCTCAGGCTTACCGGTTCCAGTGGCAGGATCGCCCCGTTGCATCTCTTTGAGCTGCCGGCAGAGCACCCGGTGCAGGGCCGAATCGCGCTAGCGCAGCTCTTCGTAAGCTTCCCAGGTATCGCCCTCAAACACGATCGAGCGCATCCAGCTCCTCCGGGGAGGGCCTGTAGCCCTTACCTTCCCGATGAGTCTTCAGCGAGCGCTCGATCTGCTCCATGAGCGACTTGTTCTGCAAGACGTACAGCGTCTCCTGCTCCCGCTCCCAATCCTCGGCGCTGACGACGACGAAATCCTGCCCCCCACGCCGCTTGACGCGGAGAGGGACATGGTCTTCGACCACCTTCTCGACGGCCTCTCGCAAGTGGCTGCGGAAGTCGTGGACGGATATCTCTCTCATAGCGCCGAATTGTACCAGAAACCGGTACAACTTGGTCCAACTGAGCCAACCCGGACCTTAGTACGGGCGCTGGCGCTCCCCCACCTGATCGGGCGGGCCGTCCTCCCGCCCTCCGAGGTCTGGCGCCGCTTGAAGCGTCCGCGTCATCCTTACAGGTCAAGGAGGGCACGGCCATGGAACCGAGCTACCGTTCAGCGGTCGATTCCTGGAGCCGGCCTGTCCACGCGGGCGTCCTGGCGGACGAGGCACGGTTCCTGGAGCTCTGGCCGGAGTACGAATCGACGCGCACCCTCGACGCGCTGCGCGCCAGGGAGCTTTCCCGTCTGGATCAGGAAAGGCACGTCTATCTCGACTACACGGGCGGCGGCCTCCACGCCGAGTCGCAGGTGCGGGACCATGTCGAGATCCTGCTCGCCAATACCTTCGGCAATCCTCACTCGTCCAACCCCACTTCGCTGGCGACCACCGAGCGCGTGGAGTCGGCGCGCCGCCGCGTGCTGGAGTTCTTCCAGGCCTCGCCGGAGGAGTACGAGGTGGTGTTCACCGCCAACGCCAGCCAGGCCCTCAAGCTGGTCGGCGAATCGTACCCTTTCTCTCCCGGCGCCGAATTCCTGCTGACTTTCGACAACCATAATTCCGTCAACGGCATCCGCGAATTCGACCGCGTCCGCGGCGCCCATACCACCTACATCCCCGTGAAGCCGCCCGAGATGCGGGTCGACGAATCGAGTCTCGACCGGTTGTTCGATCGCGCGCGGCCGGACGGCAACAACCTTTTCGCCTATCCCGCGCAATCGAACTTCTCGGGCGCTCAGCATCCCCTGGACTGGATCGCGAGAGCGCAGGCCAGAGGCTGGGACGTGCTCCTGGACGCCGCCGCCTTCGTGCCTACGAACCGGCTCGACCTCTCGCGCTGGCATCCCGATTTCGTGGCGCTCTCTTTTTACAAGATGTTTGGCTATCCCACCGGCGTGGGGGCGTTGATCGCGCGCAAGGAGGCGCTGGCGAAGCTGCACCGTCCCTGGTTCGCCGGGGGTACCATCGCCGTGGCCTCGGTACAGGCGGACCGCTACACCCCCGCCAAGGGGGCCGCCGCCTTCGAGGACGGCACGCCGAACTACCTCAGCCTGCCGGCGGTGGAGATCGGGCTGGATCTCCTGGATTCGATCGGGATCGAGACGATCCATCGGCGCGTGCACTGCCTGACGGGCTGGTTGTTGGAGAGGCTGCTGGCTCTGCGGCACGGCAACGGGATTCCCTTGATCGCTCTCTACGGTCCCAAGACCCTGTGGATGCGCGGCGGCACCCTGGCCTTCAATCTCCGCGATGCGCAAGGCCGGCTGATCGATCATCGCGAGGTGGAAACGATCGCCAGCCACCGCCGCATCTCGCTGCGCACCGGCTGCTTCTGCAATCCCGGCGCTGGCGAGCTGGCCCTGGGCCTCACCCGCAACGAGCTCGTCACCTGCTTCCGCGGCGCCGAAAATGTGTTGACCTACGAAGAGTTCAGAAACTGCATCCATCACGAAGGCACAGGCGCCGTGCGGGTGTCGCTGGGGATGGCCTCCAACTTCGCGGACGTGGAGGCCTTCCTGCGGCTGGCGGAGGATTTCGTAGAGGACTGAGGGCATAACATCATCCGAGCAGCGGGAAGTCGCGGCGCGCTGGCCATGGTTTCAACCTGGGACGAGGAGGGCTCGTTGCCGGGCTTGCGATGACACTCCGGTGGAGATCCACGCGATGCCCACCTGGTGAGGTTCGACACCGGCCTCAAGGGGCCTGTATGAACCGTCCCTTCAGGGACAATCGCGGGTAGCCCAGGTTCAACCTGGGGCGAGGGTGTGCGCCGACATTGCCGTCCCGCGATGACGCTCCGGCGAGGACCGTCACCGATGGCACCTGGCGGGGGCCTCAATTCCCCTCCCGTGAGCGGTCCAGGCCTTCCCCGCCCCAGGTTGAAACCGTGGGGCTACCCGCGGATGTGGCTGAAGCCACGGTTCAAGCCAGCAGATCTTCCATCTTGTAAGGGATGTGGTGGCGTTCGAGGAGCGTGATCAGCTCATCGATGAACGTCACCTTGCTGTGGTGGTTCTCCTGGTTGCGAAGATAACGCCGGACCTTCTCCTTTCCTGATTCGCTGACCGAAAAGGCCCCGTAACCCTGTTGCCAGCGAAATTCCTCTGGGATGAGGCCGCTATCGTTCACCCATTTGGAGGATTTACCTTTGATCCTCTGAACCACGGTTGCGACGGAGGGATCCGTCTTGAGCCTCAGCAGGAGGTGGACATGGTCGGGAACCCCGCCGATCTCCAGCAGAGCCCCGCCGTTCTGCCGGACGATGCCGCCTATGTAATCGTAGAGAGGCTCGCGTAGATCGTCGCCGATTAGAGGAATCCGTTGACGGGTAGAGAAGACGATGTGGTAAAGGAGATTCGCGTAGGTATGTGCCATAGTCCCTGGGAAAAGGGTCCGAGTTTCCCGCAAGCATAACCGGCCAGGCTATCTCCTGCCAAGGGGTCTGTTCGTACCGTCCCTTCAGGGACAATCGCGGGTAGCCCCACGGTTTCAACCTGGGGCGAGGATGTGCGCCGACATTGCCGTCCCGCGATGACGCTCCGGCGAGGACCGTCACCGATGGCGCCGGAAAAGCTCGGGCCTGGGGCCGCCAGCCACGACGGCAACGGTCCAGGCCTTCCCCGCCCCAGGTTGAAACCGTGGGGCTACCCACGGATGTCCCTCAAGGGACGGTTAAAGCAACCTTCGTTCACCTGTTGACCTCTCGCAGAGGGCGAGATACTTTGCGCGCGATGAATTGTGAGGTCGTCCCCCGTTGAGCTCCGACCTCCTCTCCACCCGCCACCTCAACCGCGCCCTCCTCGCGCGGCAGATGCTGCTCTCCCGCGAGACGACGCCCGTCGTCGACGCCGTCGAGCGTCTCGCCGGCATTGCAGGCGCAACTGGCGCGGCCTCCGTTCGTGGGGCTGTGGACGCGCCTCGAAGGATTCCAGCGCGGCGATCTGATCGGTCCGCTCCAGCAACGGCGGATCGTGCGCGCCACGGCCATGCGCGGGACGATCCATCTCATGAGCGCCGCCGATTACCTGGGGTTGCGCGGCGCCATCCAGCCGGCGCTCACCCGGGGCATGAAGGCGATCCTTCGCGAGCGGGCGGAAAACCTTGATGTCGGTGCGCTGGAAGCGGAGGCGCGGGCATTCTTCGGCGGCAAGGCGGCGACGTTCGACGCTCTGCGGACGCACTTCAAGGCCAGGGACCCCGAGGCGGACGAACGCGCCATGGCCTATGCCATCCGCAACCTGCTGCCGCTGGTGCAGGTGCCGACCGACGCGCCGTGGGGGTTCCCGGCGGCGGCGGACTTCGCTCTGGCCGAGACCTGGCTGGGGACGAAGGTCTCGACCGAGCCCGCGCCGCCGCACGAGCTGGTCCGGCGCTACCTCGCCGCGTTCGGGCCCGCCACGCCCGGCGACGCGCAGGCGTGGTCCGGCCTCCAGGGCTTGCGCGCGGTGTTCGAAGACCTCCGTCCCGACCTCGTCACTTTCCGCGACGCCCGCAAGCGCGAGCTGTTCGATCTCCCCGAGGCGCCGCGTCCCGAGGAGGACGCGCCGGCGCCGGTGCGGTTCGTGCCGGAGTTCGACAACCTGGTCCTGGCGCACGACGACCGCACCCGCGTCATCGCCGACGAGCACCGTCCCCGGGTCACGCTCAAGAACCTCCAGGTGCTCGCGACGTTCCTGGTGGACGGCTTCGTGGCCGGGACATGGAAGGTCGAGCGGAAGAAGAAGACGGCGGCCCTCCTCCTGGAGCCCTTCGGAAAGCTCGACAAGAAGACCGCCAAGGCCCTCGAAGCGGAAGGCGACGCGCTGCTCCGCTTCGTCGAGGAGGACGCGGAGACGCGGGAGGTTCGGTTCTCCTCAAGGTAGATATCCATCCACATCGGAGGACGTATACAAGAGAGGCTGCGGCGGCGGAAGGCCTGAGCCGGATCGTTCCCTTCCTTAGGGCGGCCTCTTCGTATTGGTCTCGGACGACCGGGAGTCGCCTGGAGAACCGCCGGCCGCGTTTCGGACGCACCGCCCGGAGCCAATCAGGAAACGCCCGTCATCGCCGCGAACAAGGAAGGGATCGTAGGCGTCGCGTGGTACGACACCCGTCACGATCCAAGCGGCGAATGCTTCGACCTCTACTTCAGCGCCTCGCTGGACTGCGGCGCGACGTTCCTGCCCAATGTCCGAATCACGCCGAAGACCTCCTGTCCTCAAGGCTCCTCAAAACAGCGCGGAATCGCGAATCGCTGGTGCTTCGTGGTGACTACAGAGGCCTAGCCGCCGGGGCGGACGGGCGGTTTCATCTCTTCTAGGCGGACAGCCGGACGGGGCTGTATCAGGTGTGGGGGCGGGGGTGCGGATGGAGTAAGTCAATCGGTCTGACAGACCAATCATCGGTCAACGCTTCCTCTTGGAGTGCTGCTTCTTCATCCGACGTGCTCCAGGAAACCTGCTAAGAAGTCTGCGCGCATCCTGTGTTCTTGGATGATTCGGACCAAGTCGAGACTTGTAGATTGACAGAGATCGTTCCAGATACCAACGTGCTTTGGCAAGGTTACCCTGATTGGAATAAGAAGCTCCGAGGTTCAGTAGCAACTCGGCCGTATCGATGTGTTCTGGACCCAGAACCTTCTCGCGAATCGACAAAGCACGCTCATAATAAGTACGAGCCTTCTCATGGTCTCCCTGATTTTGCAAGAGAACGCCTAAGCGGCTGAGGCTCTTGGCGGTATCAAGATGCTCCGCACCCAGAACCTTCTCGCGGATCGACAAGGCACGCTCACAATAAGTACGAGCCCCCTCATAGTCTTCCTGGTCCTGTAGGATACTACCTAAGCTGCTGAGGCTTCGGGCAGTATCCGGGTGCTCCGGACCCAGAACTTTCTCACAGATCCGCAAGGCACGCTCCAAATAAAAACGTGCTCCTTCATAATCACCTTGACCCTGAAGGAGGCCGCCAAGATTGCTGAAATTTGCGGCAGTGTTTGGATGCTCTAAGCCCAAAGTTCTCTCCATTATCGACAAGGCGAGCTGCAAGCAGGAATTCGCTTCCTCATAATTACCCTGAGATCGGAGGATGTCGCCAAGATTATTTAAAGTCGTTGCAGTGTCTGGGTGCTCAGACCCTGACGTTTTTTCCAGGATCGCCAACGAGCGCTGGCAGTAAGAGCGTGCGCCCTCATAATCACCCTGATCATGAAGAACACTACCAAGATTGTGCAAGCTCATCGCAGTGTCCGGATGCTCGGCTCCTAACACCTTTTCTCTGATTCGTAGAGCTCTCTCATGACAAATGCGCGCTTCTACAGGGTCTCCTTGAACATTGAGGACGACGCCAAGATCATTGAGGCTCATGGCAACTTCTTGGTGCTCCATTCCAAGCACCTTCTCTCGGACAGCCAGACCTTGTCCGAAGCATGAACGAGCTGCCAGATAATCCCCTTGACTGTGGAGAACGCGACCAAGATTATGCAGGCTTCTGGCTGTATCCAGGTCCTCCGCACCAAGGGTCTGAGTGTGAAGCGCAACAGACTTCTCAAGATACCTTCGTGCTTCTGAGTAGTCGCCAGCCAGCCAGAGGTGGCTACCTAATTCGTCGCAGAGCCTAGCCGCCTCTCTAGTATTACGTTCCACAGCGCGGTCGGTCACTGTCCGAAGATGAGGTTGCCAACTCAGGAGAGCTGCGGGATTGCGAGTCTCATTTGCCCATCTAGCTCCGTCTAGGACTGCCTGTTCAACCGTTTCCTGTGCCTCATCCACACTAGCCACACTACGCGCCCAGACAGCAACGAGGCGGTGCATGAGCAGATTGTTCTCGTCGTTGACCTCTATCAGTCCTAAGTTGAGTAGCTGGAGGAGTGCATCCTCGGCCAGCAGGGCCGCTTCCATATACTCTGAGTCCGCGTGGACTGTCTTGAGCAGTAGAGGACGCGGAATCGGCTCTCCAGGAGCAAACCAAGCTGCCCGAGTGAGTAGATCCACAGCGAGGACGTCAGTTTCGTCTGTGGGATCGAGCCTTTCAAGACTGAGGGCGAAGGTGCGGCCCACATGTCCTTCGTGTCCGGTCGGCAGGCTTGTAGAGCCCCGTCCCTGGAGAGAAGGATGGTTCAAGAGATCCTTTTGTTGCAATGACTCCAGATAGGCATCCGGCTGTCCAAAACGAGAGCCGCGATAGGTCTTGAGAAAGCTCCCCGCCAAGTGGAGAGCCAAAGGCAGATCGCCAAGCTCATTCCTGATGCCATCCAGGGCCGGCTCGATCTCCGGAATGTCGGGACGGAAGCGGCGCAAGAGCTGAATACTGGCAGGCCGCGGCAATGTGGTCAGTTGGATAGTCTTGACACCCAAAGCCGCGTCCCATTCGGGGCGCCGGCTGGTCACCAGAACCCGAGCACCTCCGAAGGAAGGACGCCAGCGGCGGAGTAGATCTTCCTCCTCACAGTTGTCGAAGACGAGGAGACGGGATATCGGGCTCTGCCAGGCCTCCTCCACCAAACGGACCTGTTGGTCGAGAGTCAAAGTTTCGAAGCTCAGATGAAGTCCAAGGCTCTGACCACAGGCGGCCACCTCGACAGGGACAGTAGCCGCATCCGCGAAGCTCAACCAGAAGACGCCCCCGGCAAAAAAATGGCCGTAGCGATGGACGAACTCAGAGGCCAGTTGGGTTTTTCCGATACCTCCAAGACCCGTAGCCGCGGCGATTTCCACCTGCCCCACCGCCGAGGTCTCACCTTCCTTCAGTTGACGGGCGAGTGTCTTCAGGTCTTCCTCGCGCCCGACGAAGAGTGGATTGGCGGCCAACGGCATGCGCGAGCCTGCTGGGAGCGGGCCAGGTCTGGGGACCTCGTCGAGAGGGAGGGCGGCCAGGGTGGCCTGCGCCGCTTCGAGATCGGCTGGTAGGGTGGCCGGGCCGGGGAACACGCGCGCGCCTGGGAAACGAACACTCTCCGGCTTGACCCTCCCGAGCACCAAGCCTTTGAGGAGCCTCTCACGAGCAGCGCTCTCATTCAGCCCCACAAGGTTGATATAGATGGTCGGGGAGAGTAGGCCATCCAGGGTCGTCTCACGCACCAGAACCGGTACGAGTTTCCCTTTCGCCCCATCCGGATCCGCGACGAAGGCCGCAGCCCATTCGGCCATGGCGTACATAGAATTCAGGTAGTCCGGAGACAGGACGGCGATCGTGCGGTCCGAGCCGGAGGCGGCCTTGTGCATCTCCAACGCGAAGTTACCGCCCGGCCGGAAATCCCAGGCCTGGATCTTTACAGTCTTCCCCGCTGCCTCCAGAGTCCAGGCGATCCATTCCGCCCAATCTTGGTCCTTGCCGGTGTAGCTGATGAAGAAGTCGGCCATAGAGCGAGCTTTCGGGGCTGATGCAATCATACCGTAGAGATGGCAGCGGTCTTCTCCGCCCCACAGGGGCATAGGCATAGAGCCTGGCGTTTCAACGCCAGGTAGGGGGCCCACCACCACATCCGAAGTCCCAAAGGGACGCAGGCATTCCAACATGGGCCTCATGCCTGCGTCCCCTCGGGACTTTTGGGGGAAAACGGGGTTTTTCCGCTCCTGGCGTTGAAACGCCAGGCTTTATGCCTGGGCCCCTGCGGGGCGTAGACAGTTTGGTAGGATCTCTGAGTCGGAGCGCCACGGACTGCGAGACCGCCTCGATGAAATCGAACGCACCTTCTGACCCCACCCCTTACCTGGAATGGGATGTCCCCACGACTCCCGAGGACATCCAGGCGTTGCGAGAGAACCGGCCCACGCAGGGACCGGACTGGTGGGAGCGGTTCCAGCAGACGGTGGACCAGCTTCCGGGCGTCCAGGAGGCGCTGCGGAAGCGGCCGACCTTCAAGGGCTGCCCGCCTTTCGAGCTCTGACCCCCTCCCCTCCCGACCTCGGATATGCTCCCCCGCGGGAGGTCTGAGATGCTCCAGCTCGAAGCCGCGAACATCCAGGTGGGAGCGCAGGCCGAATCGAAGGAGGACGCCATCCGGCAGGTCGCGGGCCTGCTCGTCCGCTCCGGATACATCGAGCCGGGCTACGCCGAGAGCATGCTGGCCCGGGAGCGGGTCGCCAACACCTACCTCGGCAAGGGCGTCGCCATCCCTCACGGACTGCCCAAGGACCGGGAGCTGATCCGCCGCACGGGGATCGCCGTGCTCCAGGTGCCCGGCGGCGTCTCCTGGCAGCCGGGAGACACGGCGCGCCTCATCGTCGGGATCGCGGCGAAGTCCGACGAGCACCTCGACATCCTCAGCAATCTCACCGGCCTGCTCTACGACGAGGAGTTGGTCGGACGGCTCGCGGTCACCACGAACCCCGAGGAGATCGCGAGGCGCTGAGCGCGCCGCGGGAAGAGGCGGCGCCGTTTTCGCTCGAAGAGCCGGCAGACTTCGATCGCTCCGTCGGGGCCACCGTGGCGGGCGCGCACGGTCTGCACGCCCGGCCCGCCACCGCTTTCGTCGAGCTCGCCAAGGGATTCGACGCCGAGGTGGTCGTGCGCCACGGCCCGAAGACGGCCAACGGCAAGAGCCTCGCCGCGCTGCTGAAGCTCGGCGTCAAGACGGGCGGCAAGGTGAAGATCTCCGCGCGCGGGCCGGATGCCGAGGCCGCTCTCCAGGCGCTGCAGCGGCAGATCGAGACGCCGGAGGAAGAGGAGGTTGCGCTGGCCGGCCCCGCGCACGGCTGGGCTCCGCGGTCGGTCGGCGCGACCGTGCCCGGGCTGGCCGCGTCGCCGGGCCTGGCGATCGGGCCTGTGCGCCTGCTGCGCCAGCGCAAGATCGTGGTCGAACGGACGGCCAAGGACCCGGCCCGGGAGCGCGAGCGGCTGGCCGACGCGATCTCCACGGCGCGGGCGGAGCTTCAGGAGCTCTATCAGGAGGTCAAGGAGAAGTCGGGACCCGCCGGCGCCGCCATCTTCCTCGCGCACGCGGAATTCCTTTCCGATCCCGATCTGATCGCGCAGGCGGAACGGTGGATCGATCAGGGGCAGAGCGCCGGCTGGGCGTGGCAGGAGACGATCGAGGCCGAGGCGGATGGGCTGCGGAAGCTGGACGATCCGTTGCTGGCCGGCCGCGCGACGGACCTGCGGGACGTCGGCACGCGGGTGCTGCGCCGCCTGGCGGGCGTGGTCGAGGAGGAGTGCGAGCTGCCGGAGGAGCCGGTCATCCTGCTGGCGGAGGACCTGACCCCCTCGGACGCCGCGGCGCTGGATCCGGCACGCGTCCTGGGCTTCTGCACGGCCGGCGGCGGGCCGACCTCGCACGCGGCGATCATCGCGCGCTCGCTCGGCATCCCGGCCGTGGTCGGCGCGGGGCCGGCGGTGATGCATCAGCCCGAAGGCGCCCAGGCGGTCCTGGACGGCGACAACGGTTTCCTTTACATCGATGCCAGCGAGGAGGACCTCCTGGCGGCGCGGCGCGCGCAGAGCTCGCTGGCCGGCCTGCGCGACGCCGAGCACCGCACGCGCTACGAGCCGGCCCTCACCACCGACGGCGTGCGCATCGAGGTGGTCGCCAACACCGGCCTCGCCCGGGAAGCCGCGCAGGCCGTGGAGGCCGGCGGCGAAGGGATCGGCCTGATGCGCAGCGAGTTCCTGTTCCTGGAGCGCGACACGCCGCCGTCGGAAGACGAGCAGTACGCGGCCTACCGGCAGGCGGTCGAAGCCCTGGCGGGACTGCCGCTGATCCTGCGCACGCTGGACATCGGCGGCGACAAGGCGGTGCCCTATCTCGACCTGGCGGCCGAGGAGAACCCCTTCCTGGGCGTGCGCGGCATCCGGCTCTGCTTCGCCTATCCCGAGCTGTTCAAGACCCAGTTGCGGGCGATCTTCCGCGCCGCCGCGCATGGACCGATCAAGATCATGTATCCGATGATCGCCAGGCTCGCGGACCTGCGCGAAGCGCTGCGGATCACGGAGGAGGTCCGGCGGGAGCTGGGCGCGGAAAAGCTCGAGGTCGGCATCATGATCGAGGTGCCGTCGGCGGTCATGATGGCCTCCGAGCTGGCGGAGCACGCCGATTTCTTTTCGATCGGCACCAACGACCTCACGCAGTACGTGATGGCCATGGACCGCGGCCATCCGCTGCTGGCCCGGCAGGCGGACGGCCTGCACCCGGCGGTGCTGCGCATGATCGATCAGACGGTGCGCGCCGCGACCGCAAAGAACAAATGGGTCGGCGTCTGCGGCGGCGTGGCGGGCGAGCCGCTGGGCGCGGTGATCCTCGCCGGGCTGGGCGTGACCGAGCTGAGCGTCAGCATCCCGAGCATCGCGGCGATCAAGGCGCGCATCCGCACCATCTCCATGCGGGACGCGCAAAACCTGGCCCGGCGGGCGCTCGCCTGCGACAGCGCCGAAGCGGTGCGCGCGCTGGTGAAGGGATAGCGCGTGATCGTCACCGTCACGCTCAACCCCGCGATCGATCAGACGTTGAGCATCCCCGGCTTCGCCGCGGGCCGGGTCAACCGGGTGGCCGGGAGCCGGTCGCACGCCGGAGGCAAGGGGGTGAACGTCGCCTCGTTCCTGGCGGATCTCGGCGAGGAGGTCGTCGCCACGGGATTCCTCGGCGCGGAAAATCCGGATCTGTTCAAGGCGCTTTTCCGGCGCAAGAGAATCGTCGACCAGTTCGTCAGGATCACCGGCAGCACTCGCGTCGGCATCAAGATCGTCGACGACGTGACCCATCAGACCACGGACATCAACTTTCCAGGCCTCTCGCCGCGGGACGAAGACATCGCACGGTTGTTCGAGCGGATCGTGGAGCTGACCGCAGGGGGCGTGTGGTTCGTGCTCAGCGGCAGCGTCCCGGCCGGAACGCCGGCCGGCATCTACGTCCCGATGATCGATTCGATTCGGAGCTTGAGCGGCCACGTCGTGTTGGATACCAGCGGCACGCCGTTACGCGAGGCGCTGATATCCAGCACGACGCGGCCGCCCGAGGTGATGAAGCCGAACGTGGACGAGCTCAGCGAATTGCTCGGGCAATCTCTTCGGTCCCCCGGAGACGTCCGCGCCGCCGCCAGGGAGCTCCTGGGGCATGGCGTCCAGCTCGTGGCGGTCTCGATGGGTGGCGACGGCGCGGTGTTCGTGGACCGCGACCAGGCTCTGCTCGCTCGGCCTCCCCGGGTGACGGTCCGCAGCACGGTCGGCGCGGGAGACGCGATGGTCGCCGGGATCGTCCACGGGCTGATCCATCGCCTGCCGCTGGCGGACCTCGCCCGGACGGCCACGGCCTGCGGCGCCTACGCGGTGACGCGGATAGGCACGGGCGTCGCGGAACTGGCAGCGATTCGCGGACTGGCGGAACAGGTCGGGATCGAACCGTTGGACGACTGAAGGACCAGGAGCGGCATCATGGCGAAGATCGTTGCGATCACGGGCTGTCCGGCGGGCGTGGCCCACACCTTCATGGCCGCCGAGGCATTGAAGAAGACCGCCGCGGTGATGGGCCACGAGATCAAGGTCGAGACGCAGGGGGCCGACGGCCCGAAGAACCCGCTGTCGCCCGAGGACGTGGCCGCGGCGGACGTGGTGATCGTCGCCTCGGACATCCACATCAACATGGACCGCTTCGCGGGCAAGACCCTGGTGGCCGTGCCGGTCGCGGACGCCATCCGCAAGACGCGCGTGGTGATCGAAAACGCTGTCGCCGAATTGAAAGAAGAGCGGACGACCCTGCCGGAAGCGCCGCCGCCGATCGAATCGCGCCCCGGCAGGTTCCTCGTCGGCGTGACCGCCTGCCCCACCGGCATCGCGCACACCTTCATGGCGGCCGAGGCGCTGCGGAAATCGGCCGCGGCGCTCGGGCACGAGATCAAGGTGGAAACGCAAGGGTCGGTCGGCGCCAAGAACCACCTGACGGACGAGGAGATCGCACGCGCCGACGCCGTGGTGATCGCCGCCGACGCCTACGTGGACACCGCGCGCTTCGCCGGCAAGCGTCTCTACCAGACCACGACCAAGGCCGCTCTGCACGGCGGGCAGAAGATCGTCGAGGAGGCCCTGGCGCTGCCTCTGCCGGAGAAGACGGACGCGGCAAAGCCGCTCAAGCCCGCGCGCTCCGGCGCGCGGACCGGCCCCTACAAGCACCTGATGACCGGCGTGTCGTACATGCTGCCGCTGGTGGTCGCGGGCGGTCTGCTGATCGCGCTGGCGTTCGCGATCGGCGGCCTGAACGCCGGGGACCGCGAGGGCACGCTGGCCTGGGCTCTGATGCGGATCGGCGGCGGCACCGCGTTCCAGCTCTACATCCCGGTGCTCGCCGCCTTCATCGCCTACTCCATCGCGGACCGTCCCGGCCTCACGTCCGGGTTGATCGGCGGCATGCTGGCGATGACCCTGGGCGCGGGCTTCCTCGGCGGCATCGCGGCCGGTTTCCTGGCGGGCTACGTCACCAAGCTGCTGAACGATCACATCAAGCTGCCGCAGAACCTCGAAGGCCTGAAGCCCGTGCTGGTCCTGCCGCTGCTCTCCACGATCGTGGTCGGTCTGGTGATGATCTACGTCGTGGGTCCGCCGGTCACGGCGGCGCTGAACGCCCTGACCGGCTGGCTGGGCGGCATGCAACAGACCAGCGCCCTGCTCCTGGGCGGACTGTTAGGCGCCATGATGGCCTTCGACGTGGGCGGTCCGGTGAACAAGGCGGCGTACACCTTCGCGGTGGGCCTGCTGGCTTCCAAGGTCTATGGCCCTATGGCGGCGGTGATGGCCGCCGGCATGACGCCGCCGCTGGGCCTGGCGCTCGCGGCCACGCTGTTCAAAAACCGTTTCAATCAGGAGGAGCGCGACGCCAGCAAGGCCGCGGCCGTGCTGGGCCTCGCCTTCGTCACCGAGGGCGCGATCCCCTTCGCCGCCAAGGACCCGCTGCGCGTCGTCCCCTGTCTGGTCGCGGGCTCGATCGTGGCGGGGGCGATCTCGCTGGCCGCCGGCGTGCAGCTCCTGGTGCCCCACGGCGGAGTCTTCGTGCTGCCGATCCCGCACGCGGTACAGAACCTGGGGATGTACGTGGTGGCGATCCTGGCGGGTACCGTGGTGACCGCATTGGCGCTGTATATCGCCAAACGGCCGATGGAGGTCGGGGTGTAGAAAGGCAAGGACAGCAAACCTGGTCCTTCGTTCGGAAACAAACGAAGACTTCACAAACTCTTCTCGGCTCCGTCTTGTTAGGCAGATGCGACCCTGATGGCGCATCCCAATCTTTTTCCGAGAGGAGTCCGAACGATGGCCAACGACGTCAATGTCACTATCATCAACAACACGCCGCAGAACACCTATGGCCTGGTGTTCCAGCAGGATCCCAACCTCGACCAGATCTTCATCGAGGTGTTCCCCACGGCCTGGCAGGTGTTCAAGCTGGCCGCCAAGACTCCCGACCATAAGAACGGCGGCGTCGGCACGGCGATCCTCCCCATCCAGTACGAGATCGGCGGCGGCGACACCAATACCGCTTTCACCGGAACGGTCTCGCTCTCGCAGCTCACCGACGCCAAGGCGAAGTGGGAGCTCTCCGAGGACAGCGGTGGCTTCTACAAGCTGAGCAAGTCCGGCGTACCCGTGGACAATACGATCATCTGCACCAACAAGACGTCCTCCTACAGCTCGCTCTCCCTGCTCAAGAACAGCAAGCCGCTCCTCACGTACCCCAAAGTCCCCAAGGCGGCGCAGGCGACTTTCCTGCCGATCAATTATATCTACGTCGCCTGGTACACCTCGCTCGTCGAGGGCTCGCAGATCCTCGCTTCCATCAGCTCGCCGCAGGCGGTCGGCGTCAACCTCGACGGCGCCAAGGACGTCGTCGCGTCGCTGATCCAGAACCCCAATACCGGCGAGCGCAACTGGGACATCAAAGTCAACGGCCATCCGGTCAAGATGCTCAGCCGCCCCGTCGGCCGCCTACAGGCGTTCTCCGTCACCGAGGCCGTGGCCGCCTAGATGCCACTCGGCGGCCGGGCTGAGGCTTTGCGGACCCCGGCCGCCGTCTTCCCGTTCTCCAGCGCCCTCCAAGGAGGTGGCTTGTGATTCTTTTTCCCACGTGGTTTCCCGTGCGCGTGGCGGCCAGCTCGACAGCTCTCTGGCTCGTGACCCTCGTCGGCTTGCCGCTCGCCGCCCAGCCCTGCCCTCCCCAGGCCGTCCAGGCCCTGCTGCCGCAATGCGGCCCGTCGTACGGAGCGACCCTCCAGTTCACCTACGCCGGGGCTGCCAACTGGTGGTTCAAGGAGAGGGTGGTCCAGGGGGACCCCAATACCTGCCAGGCCGGCGGCATCGACCAGACGACCAATCCTTTCCAGTCGCCGACCGGCATCATCGTCGACGAGGTCTACAACACCAACGGCCCGCCGGCCGCCGTGGCGCCCTGCGGCGATCAGACGCATCAAACCATCTATACCGGGCCGATGGCCGCCACCGTCGAACACTGTTCTTTCCCCAACGGGCAGCTCATCCAGGTGCTGCACTCCCCCAAGCTCGTGCGCACGAGCGCTGCCGGCGTGGCGACCCAGTGCGCCTACTGATTCCGTGAACCGCAAGGAGATCGCAATGTATCGTTCCGCAGAAGACCGTATGTCCCGGCGGGCGCTCCTCGGGGCGCTCCTCGCCGTCCTTGCCCCGCTCAGCGCCCTGGATGGCGCGACGGCGAACGCCGTCCAGCCGAGCGACTGGGACGCCGCGCTCCCCGCTCTTGAGTTGAGGCAGGTCGATCTCAAGGCGCCGAGCCTCGAGAAGGCTTGGCAGCAGCTCTCGACAGCCTATCTCGTGCGCTCCATCCTCTACGTCGAGCCGTCGGCGCGGACGGTGGCACCCTTCCAGTTCCAATGCGACCGCTGCCGCGTCCGGGACATCTTCGCCGCCCTGGTCCGAGCCTATCCGGATTTCACCTGGACGGCCGACCGGGCGACCGGCCTCCTCTGGATCCATCCCAAGGCGCGGCCGATGTCTGGGATCCTCAACGAGCGTCTGCGCCTGGTGCGGCCGGCCTGCGCCGTGCCGTTCCAGACCGGTGTGCTCCTGCCGCTCGCCCACCTCCCCGGGGAAAGGATAACGGTGGCGCGGGCGGGCACGGCAATGACCAACACCCTGGACGTCGCGACCGATCTCCCGGCGGGCGAATACCGGCTGCGCGACCTATTGGCCGCCGCCTGCAAAACGCACCCCACCAAGACTTTCTACCTGCGCTCTGCCGGGGGACGCAACGAGGTGACGGCAGTCCATCTCGGCACGGATCTGAAGCGGCCACCGGCCGGCGCCCTCCTCTGGTGGCGGCTCCACTTCGGCTCCCCTTCCGGTGCCACGCCGTCGCGGGGCGAGTTGGCGGCGCGGCTCGCCTCTACCTCGGCCGACCACCGCGCGGCTGCCCGCGAATACTTGGAGGCAGTCGCCTGGCAGATCGATCTCGACGCGCTCGTCCAAGGCGTGCCGCGGACGAAGCAGGAGGCGGCGCGGGCGGTCTGGGTCGCAGTCGGGGTGGCAAGCGTCGTCGCCCGCGTCCCGCAGGCAACCCATCGCGCGAGCGAAGGCCAGCTCAAGGCGCTCCTCGGCGGCGACGGCCTCGCCGCCGAGCGCTCTCTCCGGGTCTTGGCCGAGCTCACCCGCGCGAGCCTGGCCGGCGAGGCGCAAGTCTCGCAGAAGGTCTCGAAACAGAATCTCGCGGTGGGGGAGCTCTCCCCGATCCTCCACGATCTGCTCCGCCTCGCCCATACCTCTGAGCCGGCGCGCGGCTTCGTCGCCGCCCGCGCGGGGGGCTGGCAGGGCGCGGTGGCCGCGCCCCGGCAGCCAGGGAAGAAGGACGAGTGGGCCTCCCGCTGCCTCGGCGATCCGGCGGTCCTGACCGGTGCGACGGCCGCCTATCAAGGCCTGCCCTGACCGCGCGGGCCGCCCGGTGCTGCCATGGCGAGCGACGACCTCAACCTTCAACTCGTCAATGCGACTACCAAGACGCGGCGCTTCATCGTCTACCAGACCAACGCCGCGGCGGCGCTCAATGAAGACAACACGAGCTACGTCTGGGACAGCCGTCCGCTCGAAGGCGGCGGTGGGCAGGGCGACCTCGTCCTACCCACCGTCTTTGCCGTCGCGGGGATGAGCGGCGAGCCGCCCTCCTTCTCTTTGAGCGCCCCGAAGCCGGGTGCCGCCGGCCAGTGCTGGTCGCTCGTGCAGGCGACGCCCGACCAACCTCTCAGCCTCGTCTCCTGCACCGGCAATCCCACCGATCCAAACGTCGTGGTCGAGAACCGGGTGACATTCGCGCGCTACTCCGGCGTCTTCTTGAAGTCCTCTCGCCTTCTTCTCGGCTCGGCGATCGCCCCGCAGGCGCGCGCCTCGTTGCGCGTTGCGCCGAGCTTCTGGGTGGCGCTCTCCGACCTGCGGCGAGGCGATCCGATCCGCGACCCGCCGAGCCAGACCTGTGAGGTCGCCTACGAGGTCCCGAGCCCGGTCACCCTCTACATCGTGACGGCAAACGAGAACCCCAACACCGGCCAGATCAGCTTCACGGTGACGCGGAGCACCCAACCGCTGCGGAGGACTAGCCGCTCGCCAGACGGCGTTTGAGGAGCGCGCGGGCGAGTTGCACGCGCTTCCTGACATTGGCGGGCGTAGTCCCCGCCTGGCGCGCGATCTCCTCGTAGCTCTTCTGCGCCAGGCCGCGCTTGAGGACGGCATTGCGCCACGGCTCGGGGAGCTCGTCCAAGAGCCGCGCGAGCCGTACCCGCAGCTCAAGGTCGAGCACCTGCTTCTCGGGCGAGGGGCGGTCGTCCGCCTCAGACCGTATCGCTACATCTTCGTAGAGGTTATCGGTCGTCGTCTTCTCCCGGCGGCGCCGGCGATGGAGGTCCATGCAGGAGGTGTAGAGGAGGCGCGCCAACCAGGCCCGGTGGTTCTGGAGGCCTTCCGGATAGGCGCAGAAGTGGGCCGCCGCCTTGAGCTTGGTTATGCTCAAAGCGTCCTCGGCGTCGGCGCGGCAGCCCCGCATCCAGCGCAGGCTCAGGCCCTGGAGGAAGGAGCAATGGGTCAGCCAGAGGTTCCAGAAGCGCTCGGAGGAAGGAAGGGAGGGACAGGTACAATATTCTTTACAAGTTGTAATCACTCGATGTTTCGACACAATCTACCTCGACGAAAGGCGAGGCTTCGCCGCGGGTCCTTGTCCCGGGACCTGCGATCAGCCCTCGCTGCACCGCCATTCAGTTTTTATGACGCAATTTCGGGCTTACTGTGAATCAAGTCGCGAGTGACCTGTGTCTTTTCCAGAATAGGTAGGAAGAACAGCATGAAGAACCTGCCCTGAATGCCGCCATACTGCTATTGGGCAACGGATTCAGGCAGAAACCCGGCCGGTGAAGAAGGCTGCGTAACCTCGCGGTGGGCGGAACTGGGGATGTACGTGGTGGCGATCCTGGCAGGGACCGTGGTTACGGCTTGGCGATGTACGTCGTCAAGCGGCCGGTGGAGGTCGGAGGCTGACACTACTTCCCAAGGCCACAAGAGGAGAGTCAATACATTTATATATCCTTACAATTACAAATGGTTGACGTTCCACCCGGCAAGCTCGTAGAATTTCTGAAACTCCTATGGAGAGGAGTTGCCATGAACAGACCGCGAGCGCCTTGGAACTGGTTGGCCGTTTCTGCCATCTCCTTTGCCTGGTCAAACAACGGTTTCCATCAAGGAAGAAAGAAGCGAATGGGATGGTGACCATTCGAGATTCGCCGTTCTTATTTCCCAAAGGTAGCCTCGAGCTGGTCGAGGTGGTCAACCAAGCAAAGCTCGCGAAAAAGGGTACCCGCCATAAAGGTGAGCAGCCGAGCTCGACTGCCCCGTCACCTTGAGGATCAAGAACTCTCAAGGCGACATTGTAGAAACTCAGGCTATCGTCAAGCTCGTCGCCGTCGGAAAGAAAAATGGTCAGAAATATGAGCTGAAGTGCAAAGATCCCATTGTCCTTCAGCTCCCGGCCGACGCCAGCAATATCGTGGCGTCGTTCGCCGGTCCCGCTGGTTCAGGCCTCTTGCCGGTGAACGCCGGCCTTGCTGCGGTGCCGACCGCTCCTGGAGCGGCTCTCGTGGCCGAGGCGGGACAGCAACTGGTGCTGGTGGATTTCCCGGACACCTTGCCGACCGGAGAGTTTGCGATCACCCATACGTTCGATCTCGACTCGGCCAGGCCGGTCGACTTGAAGCTCCTTTTCACGGCCGAGATCCAGTGCGAGGACGAAGTCTTCTTTCCACCACTGTTGCCGGCCGGAGGAATGGGAGCCGCGTCCGTGGTGAGCCTTCCGGTTTCGGACCAGCCCGTCCCGCTCGACCTTCCTCTCGACCCACCGATGGCGGCCGAGCACCGCATCGTCTCCCATGCGGCACGATGTCACGCCACGGTGCGAGAGGACAGGGAGTGGCATTGACTCGTCCGGACATCCCTACATTGAAATCACCGCACAAGATACGGACAGCGGTCTGGAGTCGGTGGTCCAGACGTTGGCGGACAATGCGGTGGTGGACATCCCGGAGATCACACCGGCGCCACCGAGCCCGTGGTGGTCACGGCCACGAAGATCGACCTCAACAAGAGCTCGCGGGTAGAGCTAGAGGTCATGGATGTCTGCGGCAATATCACTCGCTGTGATCCCGTTGTGAGCTTGTTGATCCGCGACCGAGGGAAGCCGGCGGTCGAGAGCATCGCGGACATCCCGCGGCAAGAGCATTATGTGAGCATTCACAACGGCACGCCGGGGATCACGGCCCTCGAGGTCGTGGTCAACGGCAGGTCCTTCAGAGTCGCCGGGCTGCGGGATGGGGAGGAACTGACCCTTGACGTTGACACGGCGATGCTGCCCGCCCACAACATCATGATCTTCAAAGCGCTCGGAAAGCCGGGAGGCAGCGCCCTGGTGGTCATCGCGGACTGACGATGTCCTGGACGCCCGGCTTCCTGACCTCTAAGAGCACCTAACAAAACCGGTGGCAGACCGGCCCAACGGGCCGGGAGATTCTAGCCCAGGGATGAGGCCGAAGGCCGATTCCCTGGGTCAGGAATAGGGAGCATCAAAGCGGCCTGAAGGGCCGCGAGAACCTCGGCTGAATAGAAGCCGAGCTGATCCCAGCAGAGATTCTCGCGACCTTTCAGGCCGCTGAATTTATGGGGCTTGTTTACCCAGGGCATCGGCCTTCGGCCTCAGCCCTGGGCTTCTAGTTCTCCCGGCCCGTTGGGCCGGTTTGTAGCCGGTTTTGTTTTAAGACGCGAAGCAGGCCTTGGCGCCCTGGAGGCCTTGCCGGCTGGCGCTGATTCCGCGAATTACCGCTCTCACACGCTGCTCGGGCGTGCCGTGATGCAGCCGCCCCCAGGTGTAGTCGCCGATGCTGTAGGCCAGCGAGCCGATCTCGTTGACGTCGGACCGGTCGACGGAGACGTTGGGCATCGAGCCCAGATACACCCCGGCCAGACAGTCCGCCTGCAGCTCCGCCATCGGGGTGTGCCCCGGCATGAACCGGAAGGCCGCCTGCATGGCATGGGCGTACTCATGGGCGATGATGAAGGCGAGCGCGGCGTCGCCATAGCGGTACGCCCTGCCGATGTCCGCCGTCGTGATGAAGAGCGTGTGATCGGCTGGACAGTAGGCGCTGCCGTCGATCCTCCCGCAGGAGGACCGGGTCCGGCCGGGTCTCACGCCAAAGTACAGCTCGGGGGTTGCCCGATAGCCGTGAATCTGCTGGATCTCCCCTCCAGGGTGTAATATCCCCTGTAACTTTCAGCCTCTAACATCCCTCGTATCCGACGGGAGGAATCCGCGCATATGCAGATGTTCTTTCGCAGGAACACTGGCGACGTCCTCGAAGCGATCAAGCGGGTGCTCACACCTTACGTGGGCAAGCTCATGGCCGGCACGGCGGCGGCGGCGCACTGCCAGGAGCTGGGCCTCCACGGCCTGGAGCTGAACCAGGACCAGATCGAAGCGCTGCTGAAGAAGCTCGGCCTGGGACTCATCGTCTTCATCGGCAAAGACAAGGCAGCCTCCGTGGTCGAGGCCATGCGGAGGGAGATCGAAAACCTGAGGGAGCCCGCCGCATGAAACGCCAACAGATCCTTTCCGTCACTTTCTGGGCGGCTCTGGCCGCGCCGGTCGCGTTCTTCCTCGGCAAGGCGTTCGCGCCCGAAGCCGGCCTCTACACGGAGGTCCTCGCGCCGAGGACGATCGATTGGATCGGCGCCGTTCCCAAGCTTCTCTCCTGCCTCCTCGGCGCGTTGGCCGCCGCCGACGTCGCGCGCCGGTTCGAGGCGGGCAATCCGTCGCGGCCGGCCTGGCGCCTGATGGCGGCCGGGCTCCTCGGGCTGTTCCTGGGGCAGGCGGGCCTCACCTTCCTGTCCCTCGTCCAGGGCCGGAAGGACGTGTTCCCGTCGTTCGCCGATGCCTTCTTCGTGGCCGGCTCGCTGGCGGTGGTCGCGGCCCTGGTGGTGTTCCTCAGGGCCTACAAGGCGAGCGGCTTCCCTCTCGGAGGGCCCTGGGAGCTGCGGATCGTGGCCGTCCTGGCGGCGCTGGTGGCGGCGGGCGTGATACTCCCCCTCCTCTGGCCCATCCTCCAGGCCCCGGCCCCCGCCGCTGAGAAGTTCCTCAACCTCGCTTATCCGACCCTGGACTTCCTGATGCTGATCCCGGCCGTCCTGCTGCTGTCGGTCAGCCTGCGCTTCTGGGGAGGCCGGGTCTGGCCCGTGTGGGGAGCCCTCGCCGCCGGCATCTTCTTCACGGCCGTGGCCGACATCCTCTTCGGCTACTTCTCCGGACTGGACCACACGCAGCTCGAGTCGCTGATCGACGCCATGTACATCCTGGCCTATGGCTGCTTCCTGGGTAGCGTGCTCTACCAACGGGAGCTGCTGCGGCCCGAAGCGCCCGCGGAGGCCGTGCCCGCCACGGCCTATTGATAGGCCGAATCCGGCGGGCTCCGGGATCGACTTCGACTCGCCGAGCCAGACGCATGTTAGAATATCTATAAGCGTGATCGATTTGCGCGGCCCGTGGAAGGAGGTAACCCCATGGCGACCCTGGAGAAACCGCAACCGGTGGTGGCCACCGCCCTTCCACTCCCCTCGCTCGGCTGGCTGCGAAGCCCGTCCTTCGACTCCCTGTTCATCGGCGGCCTGGCGGCGATCGCCCTGGCGGCCACGGCCCTGGTGACGCGGAATCCCGCGCTGTTCGCCATGCTCCTGGTCATCGACATGTGGCTGCTCGGCTTCCAGCACGTGGTGGCCACCTTCACGCGTCTCACCTTCGACACGGACAGCTTCCGGACCTACCGCTTCCTGGTCGTCTGGCTGCCGATGATCGTTCTCGCCGGCGTGTTCGGGCTGGTGCTGGTGTTCGGCGGCTGGGTCCTGCCCACGCTCTATCTCTACTGGCAGTGGTTCCACTACACGCGCCAGAGCTACGGCATCGCGCAGATCTACCGGCGCAAGGCGGGGGCCCTGGGAGAAGAGCCGCCGCTGCTGACCAAGGCGGCGATCTACCTGCTGCCTTTGTGGGGCATCCTCCACCGCTCCTGGCAGGAGCCGTCCACCTTCCTGAGCATGAAGGTGAAAGTCCTGCCCGTGCCCCTGCCGGTGGTGCGGGTGGCGGCCGTCGCGGCCGTCGCGGCTCTCGCGTGGTGGCTGTGCCGGCAGATCGTGGCGCTGTTCCAGCGGCGGCTGCCGGTGGCCTACACGCTCTACATGCTCTCGCACGTGGCAATCTTCGCCTTCGGCTACCTGATCGTGGACAACCTCGACCACGGCTGGCTGACGATCAACATCTGGCACAACGCGCAGTACATCCTGCTGGTGTGGATGTACAACAACAACCGTTTCAAGGGCGGCATCGACCCGCGGCACCGTTTCCTCTCCGCGATCAGCCAGCCCGAGATGGCGGCCACCTACTTCCTGGTCTGCGTGGGGATCTCGACGGCGTTCTATTTCGGGCTCGAGAAGGTCATCGGCTTCTGGGGCCTGTCGGTGCTGCCGGTGACGCTGATCGCCTACCAGACGATCAACTTCCATCACTACATCGTGGACGGGATCATCTGGAAGGTGCGCAAGCCGGCGGTGCGGGAGAACCTGGGGGTCGCCGGCTGAGCGGGCGCTCTTTTGATCCACGTGTCCGGTTTTTCACGCGGATTGCGTACACTCGGTTGCAGATCAACCGGCAGGGCGATTCGCCCGCGGTCATCCAAGGAGGGAGCCCATGAACAATCAACAGAAGCCCCCGGACAAGGACAACAAGGGTCAACAGAAGAAGGATAAGAAGGATGAGTTGCCCAATCCGGGCGACACCGCCGCTCCCGGGCTCCCGCCCTATCCGCCGGACTAGTTACCGGACTAGCTGAAGAGTCAGCCGGCCGCGAGCCGGCGAGCCAACGAAAGCTCGGGAAGGCCGGGATCCGCCCCTTGCCAGCGCGCGAGGAACCGGCTGGCAAGGGCGGCGGCCTCGGCGGTTCTCCCCAACGCTTTCTGGACCTGGGCCTGCACCAGCAGGGCGCGGGTCCGGTCCAGCTCCAGGTCGAGGCGCGGCTCGGCAGGGTCACGGTGGCGCGCCGCGTCCTGGGCGGCGGCCAGGGCTTCGGGAAGACGATCCGCCGCCAGGTAGGCCCGGGCGAGCCAGAGCTTCGGAATCGTGTATTCGTAACCTTTCAGGGCCGCCGCCCGGGTGAGCTCATCGATCGCCGCGTTCGCCCGGCCCACCCGCAGCGCGCGCAACCCGCGCAGGCAGGCCGCGGCCTTCTCCTCCTTGCGGTTCGGATCACTGGCGGGACGCGCTCCGGCGAGGATCTCGGTGACGGTCTTCTCCAGGTCGGTAAGGCCGCCTTCTTCGAGCTCGAGCAGGCCACGGGCAAAGAGGTAACGGGTGGCCACGCCCGGAGAGCGCTCCACGGCGCGCTCCAGGAAGGGGCGGGCGGCGGCGCGATCGCCAGCCTCCAGCAGCGAGGCACCGCGGACCGATAGGGCCAGGGCCTCCCGCACCCTTTCGGCGACGAAGGCATCCTCCAGGTCCGCCAGGATCTCCGCCGCACGGCGGAAGCGCCCCTCGGAGCGCAGCAGCCACGCCAGCTCCATGGCGGCGTCGAGACGCTGGCGGGGCGCCACGCCGGTGTCGGCCACCAGGTCCTCCAGCCGCTTCTCCGCGGCGGCCCGCTCCCCGCGCAGGGCCTCGGTGACCGCCAGCGCCACGGCCGCGTCGCGCAGCCGGGGATCGAGCCGCAGGGCCTCGGAGTAGGACTCTACGGCCAAGGCGTACTCTCCCCCGGCGCGGTACGTGTCGCCGAGCAGCTTGCGGCCTTCCGCGCTGTCGGGCTGGAGGGCCAGGAGCCGCTCGAAGTCGTGGAGGGCCTCATGGAGGTCCCCCTGGGCGAGGTGGGCCTCGCCCGAAAGATTCCACGCGCTGGGGTCCTGCGGCTCCAGGCGGGTGAGGATCGCGAGCTGGCCCAGCGCCTCGTCGTAGCGCCGCGCGCTCTTGAGCAGCGCCGCCAGAAAATAGCGGGCTTCGCTCTCGTAGGGATATCTCTCGGCGATCTCGCGATAGCCCTGGACGGCTTCGTCGTACCGGCCGTCGATCTGCGCCTCGAAGGAGCGGACGTAGCGGGCCTCGCGGTCCGGCAGCCGGCCGGCCTCGGCGAGGGCGGAGCGGATCTCGACCAGCGCCTCGTCGGTGCGGCTGGTCGCCGCCAGGGCCTGGGCCAGGCGGTAGCGCGCCATGGTGAAGTCAGGGGACTGCCGGAGGGCGCGGGAGAAGTACCGCTCGGCCTCGTCGTTGTGCTGGTCCGCCATGGCGCGCAGCCCCTGGATGTAGGACTCATAGGCCTCCGGGTTGCCGGTGGCGAAATCGGCGGCGAAGACGTCGACCGACTCGGCCGGGGGCACGCCGAGGGCCTTGCGCGCCTCCAGGGCGATCTCGTCGGAGGCCTGGAGGAGGTCTTTCGGCGCCAGGCCGTCGAAGCGGCGGGCGGCGAGTTGGCGGCCGCTGCGGGTCTCGACGACGCGGGCCGCCAGGGTCAGGCCTTGCGGCCCGGTCAGGATCTCGCCGCTCAGGAGCACGGTGATCCCGGCGGCGGCGGCGCGGCGGGACCGCTTGCCTTCGTCGCGGAGCGCGGCCAGGGGCTCGAACGCGCGGCGCCGAGACGACCTGCAGGTGCCGCGAGGAGGAGAGGGAATCCCGGGCCAGGACGGCCAGACCCTCGCCGTACCAGTCGAGGGCCGAGTCGCCGGTGCGGTTGGCAAAGGGCAGGACGCCCACCACCGGCACGGCCACCGCGCTCGCCGGCCGCGGGACGCCGGACTCCCACGCTCCGGACCCACGAGGGGCGCGGAGGCTCCAGCCGATGAGTCCCAGCAGCACCGCCGCCGCCAGGCCCGCGGCGGCGAGCGTCCGCCAGTGCCGGCGCCGGGCGGCGGCGGCCACGGCCCGCGGACCGGTGCCGGCGTTCAGGTCCGCCAGGAAGTCGTTGACGCTCCGATAGCGGCGGTTGGGGTCCTTGGCCAGGGCCTTCCCCACCGCCCGGACCAGGGTGCGGGGAAGGTCGGAGCGGCCCTGGTCGAGCGGCTCGGGCTCCGTGTGGAGGATGGCCTGGATCTGCGCCGGCGGGGTCCCCTGCCCGAAGGGGCGGCGGCCGGTGATCATCTCGTAGAGCAGGACCCCCAGCGACCAGACGTCGGTGCGGGCGTCCACCGGACGGCCGGCGGCCTGCTCGGGGGACATGTAGGCCGGCGTCCCGAGGGTGCTGCCGGGGCGGGTCAGACTGGTCTCGTCCACGCTCTTGGCGATGCCGAAGTCGAGGATCTTGGCCTCGCCGTGCGCGGTCACCATGACGTTGCCGGGCTTGATGTCGCGATGGACGATGCCGGCCTCGTGGGCGCGGGCAAGGCCGCGGCCCACCTGGAGGGCGAGGTCCACCGCCTCGTCCACCGGCAGCGGGCCGCGGGTGAGGCGGGACCGCAGGGTCTCGCCCTGGTAGTAGGCCATCACCAGGTAGAGCCGTCCGTCCTCGGTCTCGCCGATGTCGTGGAGGGTGCAGATGTTGGGGTGATCGAGGGACGAGATCAGCCGCGCCTCGCGCAGGAAGCGCTCGCGGGCTTCGGCGCCGCCGCCCCAGCCGGCGGGGAGGAGCTTCAGCGCGACGGTGCGCTGGAGGCGCTGGTCGCGGGCCAGATAGACGACTCCCATGCCTCCCGAGCCGAGGCGGCGCAGGATCCGGTAGGGGCCGAGGACGCCCTCCTCCCCGCCCGGGGAGCCCTTAAGGGGCAGGGTCTCGTCCTCTTTCAGGAGCAGGCCGGCGGTCTCTTCCGCGGGCGATCCCAGGAAAGCCGCTGATCGACGGCCTGGCGGTCGGCGGCCAGAAGCTTCTCCACCGCCGCGCGCAGCTCCGCGTCTCCAGCGCAGGAGCGGTCGAGGAACGCCGGCAGCTCTTCGGGAGGCAGCTCCAGGGCTTGGTCGAGCACCTCGTTGATTCGGCGCCAGCGCTCCGGGCTGATCGGAGGGTCGGCCATGGCGTCTCGGATGCATGCAGCCTACCGTCATACCGGGGTGGATTCAAGTGGAAGCCGCGCGTTCCGGCCCTCTCCGAACCGTGCCTTCAGACACATCCGTCTGTAGCCCCACGGTTTCAACCTGGGGCGGAACGGCCGAGACCTCGCCGGGACGGCAACGGGTTGGTGACGACGGCCGCGCCCGCCTCCCCCGCCCCAGGTTGAAACCTGGGGCTACCCGCGATTGTCCCTGAAGGGACGGTCAAGCAGTTGGATCGAAGGTTGAAAGACTCGCGAAACCATCCTATCCTGGCAAGGAACCCTTTCAGTCTTGACCGGAAGACGACGCAGGTGCCCGAGAGCTAGACGACCCGACAACTCCAGGGGAGGTCACCCGTCTGCTCGCGGCGGCCCGCGAAGGCGACGGCGGAGCCATGGACCGGCTGGTGGCGCTGGTCTACGACGAGCTGCGCGCCGTGGCCCACCGGCAGCTCCGGCGTCATCGTCCGGGGCAGACGCTGGACACCACCGCCCTGGTGCACGAGGCTTATCTCAAGCTGGTGGATCAGGCGGGAGCCGACTGGCGGAACCGGGCCCATTTCCTGTCGGTCGCCGGAGTGGCCATGCGCCACATCCTGGTGGACGCCGCCCGCCGCCGCGCCGCCGGCAAACGCGGCGGCGAGGACCTGCGGGTCACCTTCGACGAGCTGCGCGCGGACGCGGGCGCTGCGCGGGCGGACGAGCTGGCCGTCGAGATCCTCGATCTGGACAGCGCCCTCACCTCGCTGGCGAGCCTCGACGAGCGGCTCTGCCGGCTGGTGGAGCTCCGCTACTTCGCGGGATTGACGGAAGAGGAATCCGCCGAGGCCCTGGGGACCTCGGAGCGGACGGTGCGGCGGGATTGGCGCAAGGCGCGGGCTTATCTTTTCCAGGCTCTGAACGATCCCTCGCGGGATTATAAAAATCAGATTTAATCCGCGGCACGTTATTCGATCGGCACCCGCAGCATCAGCGCCCTTACAAAATCCGGCGCCGGTTTTTGGACGTTCAATGTTACGGCAAGGCTTAGGAAGGCCTGAGTTGCCGCATCCCCTCACCGCTCCCAACTTTGCTTCACGCCAGTGGATGCGAGTCTCTGGCATCAACGTATATTCCGAATCCCGACTTGCAAGTCACCTGTCCCGGTGAGAGGCTCTGGCGCCACTTATCAGGCGCTGTCATCTTTTTTTATCGCGCGAAGGCCCCAGCCAAAGCTTTCGCGCATCTGGGAGGGTAAATCATGGCGATCCTTGAACACGCCGGCGCGGTGGCGCCGGCGGCTGCCCCTGCGTACGGATGGATGCGAAGCTTCTCTTTCGATCTCCTCTTCATCGGCGGCGTGACGGCGGCGGCCCTGGGCTCCACGGCGCTGGTGATCTGGAGGCCCGAGCTGTTCCCCTTCGTGTTGATGGCGGACATCTGGCTGTTAGGTTTTCAGCATGTGGTCGCGACCTTCACCCGCCTCGCTTTCGACGTCGACAGTTTCCGCAATCATCGCTTTCTTGTCATCTGGCTGCCGATGATCGTGCTGCTGGGCGTGGTGGGCCTGGTGACGATCTTCGGCGGCTGGATCCTGCCCACTCTCTATCTCTACTGGCAGTGGTTCCATTACACCCGGCAGAGTTACGGCATCGCGCAGATCTACCGGCGCAAGTCCAGCGCTTCCCGTGAGGAGCCGGCGCTGCTGAACCATGCGGTGCTCTATCTGCTTCCCTTGTGGGGCATCCTGGAGCGCTCCTGGCAGAATCCGAAAACCTTTGTCAGGATGCCGGTGAAGATGATCCCCGTGCCCGGGTTCGTGGTGCAGGCGGTGGCCCTGTTGACCGTGGCGGCGCTGGGCTGGTGGCTCTGGCGCCAGATCGCGGCGTGGCGGGAAGGCCGGCTGCCGGTGGCGTATACGCTCTATGTCCTCTCCCATCTGGTGATCTTCGCGGCCGGCTATCTGTGGATCGAGGACATGACCTACGGATGGCTCACCGTGAACATCTGGCACAACGCGCAATACATCCTGCTGGTGTGGATGTACAACAACAACCGTTTCAAGCGCGGCGTCGATGCGCGGCACCGTTTCCTTTCGACGCTGAGCCAGCCGCGCTGGGCGGCGGCCTACTTCCTGGTCTGCCTGGGGATCTCGACGGCCTTCTACCTGGGGCTCCAGGCCATTCCCATGCTGCTGGGCGTCTCGGCGGTGACCCTGATCCTGATCGTGTACCAGGCCATCAACTTCCATCACTACATCGTGGACGGCATCATCTGGAAGGTCCGCCGGCCGGCGCTGAAACGGCATCTCGGGCTCGCCCATTGAGCGGACGATCGACCGGGCGATCGACCGGACGGCGGATGGATTAGAATGCGGGCGATTCTCCCGACTTCCAAGGAGGCCGCTTGCGTACCTTCTCCGCCCTGTTGCTGGTTTGTCTGCTGACGGCCGCGTGCCGCACCGCCGCGCCGGCGCCGATGTCCGCCGATGTCGCCGGCGTCGCCGGCCCGGCGGCCTGCGAGCGGGCGCGCTCGATCGACGAGGCGTTCCAATGCGCCCGCCGGGACCCCAACACCCTGCGGGCGCTGCTGCTCGCCATGCCCAAGGGCGGCGACCTGCACCACCACCTGACGGGGGCCATCTATCCCGAGGTGCTGATCCAGCTCGCGAGCTACCAGGGCCTTTGCGTCGACCTCTCGCCGGACGCGGCCGGCGATCCGAAGTTCGCGTTCCAGGCCTGCGCGGCGCCGGCGGCCGGCCCGCAGAACGCCGCAGACATCCCGCTGACGGCGCTTACGGCCGATTGCAAGGCCTGCCCCGCCTCGCAGCCGGCGTCGGCGTGCGCGGGGAGCGGGTCCATCCCGGCCTGCTGCCTGTGCTCCAGCGGCACGCTCTACGACGGCGCGGTCAACGCCTTGTCCATGCGCGGCGTGCCGTGGGGGACGCTGCAGGCGCACGACCATTTCTTCGCCATCTTCAGCAAGCTCGGCCCGGCGACCGGGAACAAGGCGGCGCTGATGGCGCAGCTCCGCCAGCAGGCCTCGCGGGAGAACGTCCTCTACATCGAGACCATGTCCTCCGTGCCGCGCCTGCCGGACGGCGATCCGGCCTGGAAGGCCTTCCAGGACCTCTTCGCCGCCGGGGACTCCTCGGCCGGCGCCACGTTCTGCAACCAGCTCGCGGCGGGTCCCGTGGAGCCGGACGACAACGGCCGCAAGGTGCTGGCGGCCACGGACGCCCTGGCGAAGCGGGTGGCGGAGATCATGGCGGCCGAGATCGCCGGCAGCTCGCGCCTGCTGGGCTGCGACGCCAAGCCGGACGCTCCCGGCTGCGAGGTCACAGTGCGGCGCCAGATCGAGACGCACCGCACGTACCGGCTGCCGATCATCTGCCAGGAGGCCCTGCTGGCCTTCGCCGCCTCCCAGGCGGACCGCGAGCACATCGTGGGGATCAACATCGTGGCCCCGGAGGACAACTACACCGCCCGCGCCGACTACACCGAGCACATGAACCTGCTCGGCAACCTGGGGCGGATCTACCCACAGGCGGGCCGCGCCTTACACGCCGGCGAGCTGATCGAGGGGCTGGTGCCGCCCAACGACCTGCGCTTCCACATCGACGAGGCGGTGCGGGTGGCGGGCGCGCAGCGCATCGGCCACGGCGTCGCCATCACCTACGAGACCCGCTCCGGGGAGCTGCTGAAGGAGATGGCGGCGAAACCGGTCACGGTGGAGATCAATCTGGTGAGCAACGCCCAGCTCCTGGGGGTCAGGGAGCGGAGCATCCCCTGCCGCTCTACGTGGAGCGGGGCGTGCCGGTGGTGCTCGCCACCGACGATCCCGGCATCATGCGCACCAGCCTCACCGAGCAGTTCCGGCTGGCGGCCCGGGACTACCCGCGCTTCCGCTACGCGGACCTGAGGACGTTCAACCGCAACAGCCTGGAGCACAGCTTCCTGGCCGGGCCGTCGATCTGGGAAGACCCCGGGGAGTATTCGCGGCCGGTGGCGGGCTGCCGCGCGACGGGCGGCGGGCTGGACCTCGACCGTTGCGCGAAATGGGCGGAGGGCCAGGGGGACAAGGCCCGCGTCCAGGCGCTGTTCGAGCGCCGGCTGCGGGCCTTCGAGGAGGGATATCGGCCGTAGCGGCTACAGCTCGATCAATGCCGTGCCGCCGGCCAGCTCGAGGTTGTCCAGGTAGATGACCTTGTCCTGGGTGGTGGCATCCTCGAAACGGATCTGCACCCTCTCGACGTCCGTCAGATCGCCGCCGAAGGCCGAAAGCGGAATCCGGATCGTCCGCATGTGGACGATCGTCCGGTCCGAATAGAAGCCGGAAAGGCAGAGGCCGCTGGTGTAGGCATCCGGCTCGGGGATCTCGCCGTACGTCGCGGAGGAGACCAGGCTGGACCAGGAGGAAAGGCCACGGCGGATGCGGACCTTGACCTGCGCGGCGCCCACCGAGCCGTATCCCTGGCCGATGCGGAAGCTCAGATGGGTGAAGCCGCTGAAGTTGCCCTTCCCCTCCGGGATCGTCCACTGGAGGATGTTGGAAACGCTGGCGAGGTCATGCGTCACCTCCAGGCGCTGGCCGTCCTCCGGCCCGTGCAGGGAACGCTCGTCGGTCTCCCAGTTGTCCACCACGGTGGCCGTGAGATTGCCGTTGACGCTCAGCGCCCCGCCCATGGTGCTGGTGGCCACCTCGCCGTCCTGGAAGTTGTCGATCACGCGACGGCTGTGCCATGAGCCGTCGCTGAGCTGCGGCCAGACTTCCAGGCCCCAGGGGTTCTGCACCGTGCCGTTGAAGTAGTCCTTGTAACCGCTCTCCCCCAGCACCTTCCAGCGCAGGAAGGCGTTGACCAGGCCCTTGGTCACTTTCTGCTGGTTGGCGCAGGAGAGGATCGACGGATTGCAGACGGGATTGCCGCAGCGGTCCGAGAACTGCTCGTGGTTCGCCATGTAGACGAACTGCATGGCCTTCTCCACCTGGTTGTCCGTGCTGATCGGAAATCCTTCCAGCGAGCCTTCGGTCCCCGCCCGGTCGTACAGCGCGAAGCCGGTGGGGTGAGGCAGGACCAGGGGCGCCGGATCCGAGGCCGCGACGCCCTGGACCTGCTCATCCCGCGAGCCGTAGACCACCAGGAACGCGGGGCTCTCGCGGCCCAGGAGGCGGCGCTTGCCGGTCAGGCCGTCATCCCCGACGTCGGTAGGTGCCAGGGAAACCACCGCACGGACCCCGGGGTTGCCCAGGCCGGCCTCTTCCCAGCGGATGATCTCGGCAGCCTCCACCGCGGCTTCGCCGCCCCGGCTGTGCCCCGCCACGGAGATGTCGGTGAAGTCCACCTGGCCGGCCCAGATCCAATTGCTCTGGAACAGCTTCAGATAGGCGAGGCCCTTGCGGGCCCGGTCCTCGATGCAGATGACCCCCGCGCCGCCGCAGGAGATGACGGGATTCGGCTCGTCCGCCTGCACCACGACCGCCACGAAACCGTTGTAGGCCAGGTGGCGGGCGACGACGTCGTAATCGAAGTAGGTGTAGCCGGCGCCGTTGAGGATCAGGACGAGGGGACGGTCCGCCGGCGGCGCGGTGTTGTTGGCGCAGAGGCCGCCGATGGGCCGGTAGACGCGCCCCTGGATATTTCCGTACACGGCGTCGTTGTAGGTGAAGTCCTGCGGCAGGGCACAGGAGTAGGGCTGATAGGTGCTGGGGTCCGGCGGCAGGGCGCCGGCGGCGTTGGAAAGCACCAGGAACAGGGCGAAGACGATCGGGACAGCGAGACGGGACATCGTTGGCTTCCTCCTTGGTTTCAGCCCCTCCGCCGGGGAGGAGCGCTGTTCAACCGGGAGAAACGGAAGCCATTGGGGAAACCCGCCACGTGTAACGAAGGGGACGCGGCGACAGCCTGTTAGAGAGTGATGTTGAACGCGCCTCTCACGGAGATGCTGCCGGCCGTCTACGACGAGCTCCGGCGGCTGGCCCATCTGCAACGCAAGCGGCTGGCTCCCGGGCGGACTCTGGAGACCACCGCCCTGGTCCACGAGGCCTACCTGAAGCTCTCGGCCCGGCCGGGATGGAACGATGAAAACCATTTCTATTCCTCGGCGGCGCGGGCCATGCGCCAGATCCTGGTCGACTACGCCCGCCAGCGGACCTCGCTGAAGCGCGGCGGCGGCGAGGCGGTCTCGGCCCTGGAGGAAGGAAAGGCGGCGGATCACCAGGCGGTCCAGATGCTGGCCCTGGACCTGGCGCTGCGCGACCTGGCCGCCGTGGACGAGCGGCTGGTGCGCGTGGTGGAGTGCCGGGTGTTCGCCGGCTACAGCGAGGAGGAGACGGCGCGCGTCCTCTCCACCTCCCTGCGCACCGTGCAGCGGGACTGGGGCCGCGCCCGCGCCTGGCTGCGCCACGCGATCACCCCGGGAGGCGCGCCGTGAGCCCGCGCGACGCGGAGCGGCTGCTGGCATCCGGGGCCGCCCTGGAGGGCCCTCTGTGGGAGGCTTTCTGCGCCGACCTCGCCGTGGAGTCGCCGTTCCGGCCGGGCGACCGGGTGGGTCCCTGCCGCGTGCTGGAGGAGATCGGCCGCGGCGGCATGTCCGTGGTCTATCTCGCCGAGCGCGGCGGCGACTTCCATCAGCGGGTGGCCCTCAAGATCCTGGACCGGGCTCCCCGCGACCGCGAGGCGCGGACGCGCTTCGAGCAGGAGCGGCAGATCCTCGCCCGCCTCCAGCACCCCAACATCGCCGCCTTCCTGGACGGCGGCGTGGACGACGCCACCGGCCTCCCCTACATCGTCATGGAGCTGGTGGAGGGCCTTCCCATCCACCGGTACTGCGACGAGCGCCGGCTCACGGCCGGCGAGCGGCTGGCCCTCTTCCAGGTGGTGGCGCGGGCGGTGGCGCACGCCCACCAGCGGCTGGTCGTCCATCGCGACCTCAAGCCGTCCAACGTCCTGGTCACCGCCGCGGGCGAGGTCAAGCTGCTGGACTTCGGGATCGCCAAGCTCCTCGATCCCGGGCTGGCGGGAGCCTGGGCCGCGCCGCCTACCCGTACGGCCCTGCGCCTGCTGACCCCCGAGTACGCCGCCCCGGAGCAGGTGCGCGGCGAGCCGGTGACCACGGCCACGGACGTCTACCAGCTCGGGCTCATCCTTCACGAGCTCCTGACCGGGACGCGGGCGCAGAGCCTGGAGCAGGGCTCCCTGGCGGAGCTCGAACGGGTGGTCTGCGACGGCGAGGCGCCCCGCCCCAGCGCCGTCTTCGCGGGCCGCCGTCCATCTCCCGAACAGATCCAGGCCGCCGCGGCCCGGGGGACCACGCCGGCCGCCCTGCGGCGCCGGCTGGCCGGGGACCTGGATGGCATCGTCGCCACCGCCCTGCGCAAGGAGCCGGACCGCCGCTACGCCTCCCCGGCGGCGCTCGAAGCCGATCTCGAACGCCACCGGTCGGGGCTGCCCGTGACGGCCCGGGGGGACGCCTTTTCCTACCGGGCGGGCAAGTTCCTGCGCCGCCACCGTCTGGGCGTCGCTGCTGCGGCGGCGGTGGCCCTCTCCCTGGTGACCGGCCTCGGCGCCGCTCTCTGGCAGACCCGCGCCGCCACCCTGGAGGCCCGCAAGGCCACCGCGGTGCGGGATTTCCTGATCGAGACCTTCGAGCTGGCCACGCCCCGCGAAGCCCAGGGCCGGACCATCACCGCCCGCGACCTCCTCGACGGCGCCGCCGTCCGCATCGCGGCCCTCGATCATCAGCCCGAGATCCAGGCGGAGCTGCTTCAGGCCTCCGGGATCAGCTACCGCAACCTCGGCCTTTACGACGAAGCCCGCCCGCTGCTGGAGAAGTCGCTGCGGCTGCGCTTGCGCCTGCGGGGCGACCGCGACGCCGAGGTGGCCGACAGCCAGTACAGCCTCGCCATGCTCCTTCACCGCCAGGGCGAGGACGACCGCGCCGAGACGCTCCACCGCGCCGCCCTGGCCACCCGCCGGGCCGTCCTGCCGGCGGAGGACACCCGCATCGCCGACAGCCTCGCCGGCCTCGCCGCCGTCGTCGACGAAGCGTCCGAAGCGGAACCGCTCCTGGAGGAGGCGCTGGCGATCCGCCGCCGTGTCTCGGGACCGGCGCACTCGCAGGTGGGCAACATCCTCAACCAGTTGGGGATGATCCGGCACAGCCAGGGCCGGCTGGACGAGGCCGAGCGCCTGTACCGGGAGGCCGTGGACGTCCAGCGCCGCGCCCTGGGCGACCTCCACCCGCTCACCGCGTCGTCGCTGCACAACGTGGCCGCCCTCCTGCGGAAGCGGGGTCGTCTGGAGGAATCGGAAGCGCTCTTCCGCGAGGTGTTGGCGATCAAAGAGCGGATCTACGAGAAGGATCATCCCGCCACCGCCGACACCTTGGGCTACCTCGGCCACGTGCTGCGCGACCGCGGCGACCTCCCCGGTGCCGAAGCCGCCTACCGTCGCGCCCTGGAGATCAACCGCGCCCGCCGCGGCCCTGCCCACCCGGCCACCCTGAGCGCTCTGCGCAACCTGGGCCGCCTGCTCGTCGAAGCGGGACGGACGCGGGAGGCCGAGCCGCTGCTGAAGGAGGCCCTCTCCGGATATCGAAAGCTTTATGGTCCGGAGGATGAGAAGGTGCGGGAGGTCGAGGGGGTGTTGGAAAGGACACAAGGGACATAAAGGACAGGCAGGCTATACTTCACCCGGAGGACAGCCATGACCGTAGCGGATCTGGAAACCAAAATCCTCGAGCTGGCTCCCAAGGACCGGGCGAGACTGGCCCAGCGCATCCTGGAGAGTCTGGAGAGCCTCTCTACAGGCGAGATCGAAGCCCTCTGGCTTGAGGAAGCGGACCGCCGGGACCAGGCGTTGGACGCGGATCCCTCCCGTGCGATCCCTGGTGAAGAGGTGTTGGGCGAGGCCAGAGCCCTGCTCTCGTGAACCTGACCTTCTCCTTCGCTCCCGAAGCTCGTGAGGAGCTCCTCGAAACCATTCGTTATTACGAATCCGAAAGCCCGGGTCTCGGCGCGGCGTTCCTCGTGTCGGTGAACGAGGGTATCCAACAGATCCTGGCGCATCCACGATCCGCGCCGGTCCTCCGCGGCAAAGTCCGCAGCAAAACGGTCCGCCGCTTCCCCTATAGCCTCCTCTATTCCATTCGGGAAGAAGACATCCGCATCGTGGCGGTCATGAACCACAAGCGGAGGCCCTTCTACTGGTGGGGCAGGAAATAGTCCGTAGGCTCAAGGCATCACCTCCCGCAATCCCCTGGGGCCGTAGGTGAGGTGCAGCTCCGGCTTCCCGTCCGGCAGGTCCAGGCTGTGCCTCACCCTCCGGACCGCGGGCGACCAGGCGGCCGCCTTCGCGGTCACACGTGCCGCCGTGGGAGAGGCGGCTTCCCTCCGGATAGGGAAAGAGGACCCGGACGGTGCCGTCGGGCTCCACGCGGTCGCCGAAGACGCAGCGCTCGCCGAGCGCGTTCTCCAGCCAGCTCACGTGGACGCCGCCGCTGTAGAAGGTGAAGTGGAAGGTGTAGCGGCAGCCGTGGGAAAGGGTCTTCACGATCCACTCCCGGGCGTCCGGCGACGGCCGGGGCGTCCTCGCCATCCAGGCCTGGAGATAGGGGCGCTCCCGCGGCGCGAGCCCCAATCCCGCCCGCCGCGCTCTCTGGACCGCGTCGAGCCACCAGAGCTCCGAGACCTGCTTGCGGCGGCGCAGCTCTTCCAGGGAGGTCTTCGCCTTCTCTTCCCGCTCCCCCACTTCGCGGCGCTCGCGGGCGTTCTCGCGGTAGACGTCCCGCAGCGGCTCCTCCGGCCAGACCTCGGTCTGGAGGACCCAGGCCCGCGGGTCCCCCTCCAACTGGCCGGGGTCGGCCCTCACGCCGACACCGGAGACGTAGCAGCCGCTCCAGCGGTTCCCCACCAGGTTGCGGGCCGGCTCCTCGACGCCGCCCAGGGCGTGCAGGGCGCACCAGGCCTCGTAATACCGGCGGGCCATGTCGGTAAGGGCGGGCCGCCGGTTCTCCTCCGCCCATTGCCAGACCAGGGCCACACTGGCGAGGGACCACACGCCGTACTTGTCGGACCGGGGCTCGCCCTGCAGGAAGTCGCCGCCCTCGAGCTCGCGCTTGAACCGCCCGGCCCAGTACTGGACGGCACCCCGGTCACCGGTCAGCAGGAGCCACAGGGCGGCGGCCATGGCCTTGTGGTTCGCCGACTTGGCGTCCCGCAGGAAATGCCCGGTCCGGGTGTCCAGGTAGCTGCGCCACTCCCTGGGAGTCTCTCCTCGCAGGTACAGGTAGAGGTCATAGGCCAGGATGTCTTCGGCCTTGCGGATCCGTCTCTCTTCAAGGGTCGCCATCGGCAATATCTTAGGAGTGTATGTTTGGTGCCGGGCAGGGCGCAACTCTGTAGAATCGCTTAGAGGTACATGATGCCATCATCGCCAGCGATGCCGCCGGAGGTCCTGGAAGCGCTGCGGGAGGACATCGTCCCGGCGGCGATCGGATTCATCGTCCTGGGGCTGGGCCTGGCGGCCGGAGCCCTGGCGGCGCTGCGCCGGCGGTCGGGGAGCCACACGCTGGTCGACATGGCGCTGCTGTCGAGCCTGTACGGACTGCGTCTGCTGGCGGACACCTACGCGTTCCGGCTGCTGTTCGACATCCCGGAGGACTGGCGGGAGCGCTTCGTCAACGTCGTCACCTACGTGCTGGCCGTCCCGGCGGCGCTCTTCTTCGAGGGCATGCTGGGCATGGGCTGGCGGCGCCTGCTGCGGCGCTTTTCGCAGGCCGTCATCCTCCTGGCGGCGATGGCCGTGCCGGCGGAGCTCTTCCTGCCGGAGCCCGGGACGTTCCTCCTCCCCTACCGCATCCTGGTCATCGCGGGCGTGCTCAACATGGTGGCGCACCTCTTCGGGTCCGCGAGCTTCCGGACCGGCTCCCTGCCATGGCTGCGGGCGAGCTTCGCGGTGCTGGCCCTGTTCGTCGTCACCGAGAACCTGCAGGACATGGGGGTCGTGCCCTGGGAAGCCGACCTCGAGCCGGTCGGCTTCCTGCTCTTCCTGGGCGGGCTCGGACTGGTCGCGGCGCGCGGCCTGATGGATTCGCAGGAGAGTCTGGCGTCCCTGCGGCAGGAGCTGGAGACGGCGCGCCAGATCCAGGCCTCCACCCTGCCCCAGACGACGCCGGACATCGCCGGCCTGGAGATCGCGGCGCGCTACCTGCCGGCGGAGAGCGTCGCCGGGGACTTCTACGACTTCCTGCCGGGCGAAGGGAGGCGCCTGGGGATCTTCCTGGCGGACGTCTCCGGCCACGGCGTGCCGGCGGCCCTGGTCGCCTCGATGCTGAAGGTGGCGGTGGCCTCGCAGACCGGCCACGCGGAGAGCCCGGCGCGGGTCCTCACGGAAGTGAACCAGACTCTGACCGGCAAGCTGCCGGGGAACAAGTTCATCACCGCGGTCTACGTCTTCCTCGACCTCGAAGCGTCCCGGATCACCTACGGCCGGGCCGGACATCCGCCGCCGCTGCTCTGGCGGCGGAACGAGGGGCGGATCGAGGAGCTGGCGGCAGGAGGACTGGTGATGGGAAGGCTGGCGCGCTCGGCGTACAAGGAGGTGACGGTCCCGATCACTCCGGGAGACCGCCTGCTCCTCTTCACCGACGGCATCCCCGAGGCCGCCAACCGCGCCGACGAGCAGTTCGGGGACGACCGTCTCCAGTCCTTCCTCGTCACCAACAAAGACCGCACCGCCGAGGGGCTCGCGGAAGCCCTGCTCGGACAGGTGCGGGAGTGGAGGGGGCGGGAGGGTTTCGAGGACGACCTGACGCTGGTGGCGGTCGGGGTCACCTCTGGATCGTGAAGTTCACCGTCAGCACGAAGTAGACCTTCACCGGGCTGTCGCCCCGCATCGCCGGGCTGAACCGCCACTGCTGGACCGCGTCCATCGCGGCCTTGTCCAGCCCCATCGGCAGGCTCCTCAGGATGCGCTGGTCGGTGACGCGGCCCTTCTCGTCGATGATGGCCTCGATGATCACCGTCCCCTGGATGCCGGCCCGCCGCGCCGGCTCGGTATAACGGGGGCTCACTTTGTGCAGGATCTCCGGGCGGGTGATCCCGACCGTGATGTGCACGGGACCCTGGTCCGGCGCCTCGACGGTCCCGGGACCGTTGACGTCCCCGCCGCCGCCAGGTGTCAGGATGTTCGGGTCGCCATCGGGCCGGCCCCAGGGCACACCCGGACTGGCGGGCGCGTTGGGAGCGCTGAACCCCGGGTCCAGCGGGGCGACATCCCGGACCGGCGCGGAGGTCGGGACATCCTCGGGCACGTCGTCGAGGGTCGGCTGTACCGGCTGATCGGGCCGCACGGGTTCCGGTTCGGGCTGAGGCTGGGGCTCCACGGGCCGGGGCCGGGGGCCGCCGCCCAGCAACGCGACGGGGATGGGCGACTGGGAGAAGAACACCAGCTTCTCCACCGGCGGCGGCACCTCGCCGACGCTCCAGTAGCTGGCGAAGGCGAAGGTGCCCAGAGCCACGATGTGCAACGCGACGGCGATGGGCAGGGAGAGCCAGCGGCGGGGCCGCGGCCTGCGTTCCATATCGATCAAGGAGTGCTCGAACATTGTGCCACCCTCCGAAGCCGGGAATCCGTTTTTTCTCTCCTCGTCTCGATACCCTCGAGGCGGGGTGACCATCGGGAGCGCTCCTGTTTTCCTTAGATGGGAGACCCGCTGTTTTGGTTCCCCCGCCCGTGAACGTCCTGATATGGTTGGCGGGCTCCGGTGCCCTGTTCGTATACCGGAGCGGAGCGCGAACCATCTTCTGGAGGATTCATGCAGGATTCAAATCCCAGCCCGACTCACGTGAGGACGGCTCTATTCATCGATTTCGACAATATCTATCTAGGGCTCCAGCGCGAGGACCCCGCGGCGGCGGACCAATTCGCCACCGATCCCACGCGCTGGCTCGTCTGGCTCCAGGACAAGCTGCCCCTTCAGGACGGTGACGGCCGCCGGACGCGCAAGATCCTCTTCCGGCGCTGCTACCTCAATCCTTCGCAGTTCGGCCGTTTCCGGCCCTACTTCACCCGTGCCGCGTTCGAGGTGGTGGACTGCCCGCCCCTGACCAGCGGCGGCAAGACCAGCGCCGACATCCACATGGTGATGGACATCCTGGACACGCTCGGCCATCCCACGCGGTTCGACGAGTTCATCCTGCTCTCCGGGGACGCCGACTTCACCCCGGTGCTGCTGCGGCTCTCCAAGCACGACCGGCGCAGCGCCATCCTGGCGATCGGCCCGGCCTCGGTGGCGTACAAGGCGGCCTGCGACCTGCTGATCGACCAGGACATGTTCCTGGAGGACGCCATCGGCGCCATCCCGAACCCGGCCACCCGGGCGGCGGCCGGCGCCGGCCCCGCCACCTCGGCCATGAACGAGTTGCTCCTGGCCATCGCCGACAAGGTCTACGAGCGGGCCAGCACCAGCGGCGAGCTGGTGGCGACGGAGCTGCCGCCCATCTTCCGCGAGTTCCCGGAGTTCACCTCCAGCACCAACTGGCTGGGATTCAACAGTCTCCGCAACATGAGCATGGCGGTGATCCAGGCCCGGCGCGACCTGACGATGATCGACGGCGATCCCTGGCGGGTGACCATCGAGGAGAGGGACGACGACGACACCGCGACGGCCGATCCGTCCCATGAGATCGGCCGGCCGGTGCCGTCGCCGCGCTTCCTGAACACCGCCGACCGCAGCCGCCTCATCGAGGACATCCTCGCCTACGTCAGCTCGGTGGTGGAGTCGTCGGACACGGCCGTGCCCATGGCGCGGGCGGCCCAGATGGTCATCAGCCGCTTCGGCGACCTGGTGCTCTCCACCCGCTGGGCGGGCGCGGGTACGTTCCGCGACCTGCTGGAAGGGCGGGAGAACCCCGGCTTCGCCATCTCGGCCCTGAAGCCCGGCTACCTCTACGATCCCGCCCGGCACCAGCTCCCGGTCGACGGCCGGCCCGAGGAGCTGGTGGGCGATCCGCAGTTGAACGCCCTCGCCTACCGGGTGCACCAGCTCACGGACACGCCCTACCTGACGCGCAGCGACTACGCCCGGGTGTTCCGGCTCACGGCCGAGGAGGTGAACGAGCACGGGTACTTCCTCACCCGTACCTCGAAGTCGGTTCGCGACCGCTGCATCGAGGAGGGCTCGCCGATCGCCCGCGCCAGCGTCAATTTCATCCTGCGCGGGATCACCTTCGGCGGCCACCGCTTCGGGCAGAACGGCCCGGAGGACCCCGTCGCGCTGGGGGCCTGCTTCTTCCGCAACGTGGTGAGCCTGTGCGACACGGCGGGCATCGCCCTGAACGAGAACGAGTCCGAGACCCTGGCCGACTGGATCCTGGGCGAGTTGCGGGAGCAGCGGGGTAAGGAGCGGCCGCAGGAGGTGACCGAAGAGTTGGAGACCGTGGTCGTCCTCTCCGGCGCCGATTCGGAAGAGGACGAGGTGGAATGAGCTGGGAGGTTACGGAGGAAGAGGTCCGGCGGATGTTCGCCCTCCCCGCTCAGGACCGGGCCGTCACCTTTTTTCAAATCGTGGCGGACTGGGAGGAGGCCTGGGCGCTCCAGGACGCGGACGGCTGGGTGGTGGGCAAGGACACCGACGCCCTGCCGCTCTGGCCCCACTCCGACTTCGCCGAGGCCTGCGCCCAGGGGGTCTGGGAGGGTGCCTCGCCAGCGGTGGTTCCCCTGGACGACCTGCTGGACGACCTGCTTCCCCTGCTCGAAGAGGACGGCCTGCGTGTCGCCGTGTTCCCCTCCCCGGACCGCGCGGGAGTGCTCCTCTCCCCCACGGACTTCCGGCAGCGCCTGGAGGCGGAGCTGGCGGTCGGGGAATAATGCGTCATGCTCCACAGCGTCGCCGAAGACATCCCGGTCCCCGAACGGCTCCCCTTCCTGGAGAGCATCTCCTGGTTCGACCGCAACTTCCGCGACCTGGAGCCCCTGGACATGCTGCGCCGCTATGAATCCGGCTGGCGATATCTGGGGGTCATGGCCGATCCTTCACCGGAGGAGTGGGACTTCATCCACGGGCTGGTGAAGCGCTTTGGAAGCCATCTCGATGTTTAGGCGTCCACAGCACCGCAACGTTCTGGCGCTGTTGCAGGCGGTGGATGCCGAAAAGCTGGCCCGCTGCAAATTCCTCTTCGGAGGCGGCACGCGGATCGTCTTGCAGTTGGACGAGTACCGCGAGTCCCGGGCTGTCGATTTCCTCTGCTCCGATCGCGAAGGATACGCGGAGCTCAGAACGGACGCTTCGATGGGCGGACACGCCGCGCTCTTCAAGCCGGACGCCTTGGACCGGCTTCGTTTTCCCCGCGAGATGAAGATCGATCATTACGGGATCCGCTTCCCTGTCGAGTTGGAGGGCGAGGTGATCCGCGTCGAGCTCATCCGCGAGGCACGGATCGACCTCGATCCCGGCGTCCGGCCGGATTGGTCCCCCGTGGATTGCCTTTCCCTGACCGACTGCCAGGCCGAGAAGCTCCTCGCGAGCTCGGACCGCTGGGCGGACCGGCAAGCGCTTTCGAGGGACCTGATCGACCTGGGCGCCCTGAGGTCGCGCGTCGGGCGGGTTCCGGAAGACGCCTGGGCCAAAGCTGAAAAAGCGTACAGATCAGCCATCAGGGATGATCTCTCCAAGGCCCTCACCGCGTTCAAGGGAGACGCTCCCCATCAATGGCGCTGTTTCGAAGGCCTCCACGTCGACCGTCCCGAGGAGATCCTCGACGGCTTGTCCCGTCTGCATCGGGACATCTCTTGAGCTGAGCTCAGCCACTATGGTGAAGAAACTCTCCATCCGCATCCCTGGCCAGGGGCTTCACGAGGTGACGGATGGCGTGCGCGCCGTGGTACGCGAGAGCGGGGTCCGCGAGGGGCTGTGCACGGTCTACATCCAGCACACCTCGGCCAGCCTCACCATCCAGGAGAACGCCGATCCCTCGGCGCGCCGCGACCTGGAGAGCTGGCTCAACCGGCTGGTGCCGGAGCGCGATCCGATCTACACCCACACCACCGAGGGGCCTGACGACATGCCCTCGCACATCAAGGCGGCGCTCACCGCGACGTCGCTCTCGATCCCCATCCTCGACGGCGAGCTCGGGCTCGGCACCTGGCAGGGGATCTACGTGTGGGAGCACCGCCGGCACAGCAGCACGCGGAACGTGCTGGTGCATGTGGGCGGCTAAGCCTTACGGGTAGTACCCGCTGATCGTCCGCGCCTCCATCCCCTGCTTCGCCATCTCCACCCGCACGGCGCGGAAGGCGTCGCTCGTGGTGGTGTTGGTGGACTGGTACGAGATCCGGTAGCGCGAGCGCAGGTCCGTCTCGATGGCCTGGTAGGTCTGCGCCAGCTCGCCCGTCCCCTGGAGGAAGAAGCTCCGGCCGCCGGTCTCGGCGGCGAGGCTGGAGAGGCGCTGGGAGGCTTCCCCGCGCGGCAGGTCGATGCCGATCACGTAGACGGCGATGCCGGCGCGCCGGGCGCATTCCAGGACGTCGTCGTACTGGAAGCGGCTGGTGCGGTCCAGGCCGTCCGAAAGGAGCAGCACGGCGCGCTGGCCGGACGTTCCTCCCAGGTAGTACAGCGAGAAGATCAGGCTGTCGTAGAGCGAGGTCTCATCGCTCGCCGTCAATCCCGAAAGGCCCTCTTCCAGGATCCCCAGATCCCCGGTCAGCGAGGCGGCCACCCGGGGGACGCGGTTGAAGGTGACGACCGCGGCCTGGTCCTGCTTCTTCAGGGCGCGCTGGAGGAACTCCAGGGCCGCCTGGCGGGCGGCGTCCAGGCGCGGCTGCATGGAGGCGGAGTTGTCGATGAGCGTGACCAGGCGCAGGGGGGTGTCCTGCACGCGCTCCACGAGGCGGACCGGCTGCTTCATGCCGTCCTCGAACACCTGGAACGCCCCCGCGTCCAGCCCCTCGACCGGCCGGCCCCCGCCGTCCACCACGTTGGTGTAGAGCTCGATCAGACGGATGTCCATCTTGTCCGGCGGCACCGGAGAGTTGAGCAGGACCAGATCCTCGGCCGAGGTGCCGTCGGCCAGGTAGGCCACCGCGCGCACGTAGCCGATCCCCGCCCCCGGCAGGAGCAGGGGCTGCGCGTAGGGCGGCTGGTAGAGCGTCGCCACCCGGGATTCCCCCAGGTAGAGCTCGACGCGCTCGACGTTCCGGTCCTCCGGTCCCTCCACCTCGGCGCGGACGCGCAGGCTGCGGCGGTAGGTCCGGTCCGGGCGGGGCTCGACGAGGCGCACCGCGAAGCGCTGGGCGCCGGCGTTGAGGACCACCTCGTCGACGGCGACCACTTCGTCCCGGCGGTTGAGCCCCTCGGCGCGGAGGCGATGGGTGCGCGGCGCCTTGCCGAGATCGAGCTGCGCCACATAGGGCGGCCGGGCGCGCGTCAGCACCCGCTTGCTGTCCAGGGAGAAGGCCACGCGCTCGATCTGCTCCTCGTCCGGCAACCCGGCGGCGTGATCGACCCGCACCTGAAAGCTCTGGAGACCGGCGAACAGCGTGCCCGGGGGGACGAGGATGCGCAACGCGGGGCGAGGGGCCTCCAGCGCGGCGTCCGCCTCGGAGAACAGGCGCTGGACTTCCGGAGCGGCCTCCGGGGCCGCCGCGGGCGCCGGGACGGAAGCGGCCGGCCCGGCAACGGGAGACGGTGGCGCGGGAGACGGCGCCACGGCGGCCGGAATCGCCAGCTCGCGCTCGGCCACGAAGAGGTGGTCCAGGGCCGGGGCTTCCAACTGGACCTCGAGCTTGTACTGGCCCGGCCGCAGCCGGCGCTCGAAGGCGAGCGGCGAGGCGGCGGCGGCCGGGAGCGAGTCGAAGCGGTAGCGGAAGGAGTCCACCGTCTCCTGGCCGCGCAGGATGCGGCCGGTGAGGATCACCTCCCGCTGAGCGCCCGCCGCCCGGACCTCGTCCGAGAGGGCGCCGGTCTCGACGAGGACGCGGACCCAGCCGTCGTCCTGTTGTCCGGGGAAGTCGACGTCCAGGCGCGCCGGCCGTGGCGCGGAGCGGCTCCGGCGGGGCTCCGCCGCAGCCGTGCGGAAGGAGGAGACCCATTCCCGGGGCTTCGGCGCCGTCAGGGCGCGCTGTACGAGAACCTCATAGCCGCTCCTGCCCGTCACGCGGAGCCAGAGCGAGGTTTCCGGCCACCGTTCGTCCGCGCCGCACTGGAGGCTGGCCGAAGGAAGGTCCGGCGCTTCCCCCGGATGCCACAGCCGGGCGGGGGCGGCTTCAGGGCCGGCGTGGAAGAAGAGCGTCGTCCGGTGGGTGACCTGGAAGCGGGGCTCGTACGTCCAGACCTCCAGCTCCGCGTCCGCGCAGCGGAGGGCGAACGAGGTCTGGGGATCGCCGTTCAGGAGGAAGAACCGCGCCCGCTCGTCCCCCGGGTCTTTCCAGCGTTCCCGGGCCTCCCGGCGGCGCTCCTCCCAGCGTTCCCGCGCCTCGTTGCGGGGCGTCTGGAGATAGGGGTCCCGCGCCTTCCAGAAGGCCTCGATGAACGCCTGCCGGTCCGCGTCGCCGGCGAGCCCGAGGAACAGCTCGCGCTCGCGCGGCGTCATCAGGGGATCGACCTCGTCCAGCCAGGGATCGCGCGCCTCGGCGCTCAGGAAGGAAGGACCCAGGATCAGGAGTGCAAAAAGGACGTGGGAAAGACGCCTCGTCATCGCCCGCACCTCCACAGCGGAGTCGCCGTGAGACGCAGGCCGGCCGTCTCACCGACTGCCGCTCAGGAGGATATATTGCAGCAATCGGCGTGCCTTTAGTACTTCCCGTCCATCTCCTCGATCAACTTGTCCGACGCCGGCCGTTCCTTCTTCAGCCGCTGGGAGACCTTCTCCGCCTCGCGGAAGACGCGCAGGACGTTGAGCCCGGCGAGCTTCTTGACGTCCTCGTCGGTCCAGCCGCGCCGCAGCAATTCGGCCAGGAGGTCCGGATAGTCGTCCACTCCCTCCAGCCCGATCGGGGACGCTGGTGATGCCGTCGAAGTCCGAGCCGATGCCGACGTGGTCGATCCCCGCGACCTTGCGGACGTGCTCGATGTGGTCCGCCACCTGTTGCAGCGTGGCGCGGGGGGCGGGATGCGCCTTGCGCCAGTCCTCCAGCTCCCGCTTCACCCGCTCGGGATCGCCCGGATGGAGCGTCTTGAGCTTCGCCTCGACGGCGTCGTCCTCGGCGCCCCAGGCCCGCACACCTTCGGAGACGAACGAGGGGACGAAGGTCACCATCACCACGCCGCCGTTCTTCGGGGTCAGCCGCAACACGTCGTCCGGCACGTTGCGGGGATGGTCCGTCAGGGCGCGGGCCGAGGAGTGGGAGAAGATCGCCGGCGCAGCCGCCACGGCGAGGGCGTCTTTCATCGCGTCCGGCGAGACGTGGGAGAGGTCCACCAGCATGCCGAGGCGGTTCATCTCGCGGACGACCTCCTCGCCGAAGCGGGTGAGGCCGCCGTGCTTGGGCGCGTCGGTGGCGGAGTCGGCCCAGTCGGTATTGGTCGAATGGGTGATCGTCATGTAGCGGGCGCCGGCCTCGTAGAGCTGGCGCAGGGCCGCGAGCGAGTTGTTGATCGAGTGGCCCCCCTCCATGCCGGCGAGCGAGGCGATGCGGCCGGCCTTGTGGATGCGGACGATGTCGTCGGCCGTGCGCGCCACCTCGAAGGTGTCGGGATAGAGCTCGGCGAAGCGGTGGACGTCGTCGATCTGCTCCATCACCGTCTGGACGGCTCCGGGACCCTGGATGGAGACCGGGATGTAGACCGACCAGAACTGCGCGCCCAGGCCGCCGCGGCGCAGGCGCGGGATGTCGGTGTGGAGCGGCTTCTCCAGCTTCGAGGTGTCGCTCCGCAGGTCGATCTTCGCCAGTTGGTTCTTCACCCGCTGGCGGTACTCCCAGGGGAGATCGTTGTGGCCGTCGATCAGGGGCACCTCGCGGAGGATGCGGCGCGCCCGCTCCACCAGGGCCGGATCGGGGGCGGTCTGGGCGAGCGCGGCGGGAACGCTCGCGGCCAGCGTCAGGGCGAGGGCCAGATCCCAGGAAACAGCTCTTCCGTCGCATGCGGTCTCCTCTCAAGCTCGGGGCATTGTACAGGCGGGTCTCCCCTCCCGCGCCGGCTTCGCGATAGAGTGCGGCTATCCCATTAGTTTGAGGAGATCATCATGGAGGACCAGCCCGCGCCTTTCCGTCCCGAGGATCACGCCGTCTACGACGGCGACAGGATGGGCAAGGCCACGCTTTTCCAGTCCGACCGGATCCTGATCGGCCTGAACGCCTTCGAGCCGGGCCAGGAGCACCGTCTGCACGCCCACTCCGGCATGGACAAGGTCTACCACGTGCTCGCCGGCCGCGGCGTGTTCCTGCTGGAGGGGCGTGAAGAGCCCATGGAGGCGGGCATGATGCTCATCGCTCCCGAGGGGGTGAAGCATGGCATCCGCAACACGGGGACCGAACGGCTGCTGGTTCTGGCCATCCTGGCGCCATCGCCGTGAACCTGCGGAAGATCGCCTTCGTCCTCGCGGCCCTGGCCGTGCTCGCGGTCTCCGCCTGGGAGGCGGCGGCGATCTACCGCATCTACCTGGCGAACCCCCGTGTTCCCCTGTGGGACATGGCCGGCCATGGCTGGGGCGGCGTCGAGCTGCTGCGGGTGCTGGGACAGCCGCTCCACTTCCTGGACCTCCTGAACCGGCAGGACAAGTGGCCCTTCGGCTACTCCCTCCTGCTGATGCCCTTCCTGGCCGCCGGGGGCTGGAGCTTCGCGTCCGCGACTCTCCTCTCGGCCGTGCTCTTCGCCCTCGTGCCCGTCCTGCTGCTCCGGGTGGCGCGCGAGTTGGACGACGGGCCGGCGGGCCTCTGGGGCGGGCTGATCGCCGCCGCCCTGTTCCTGACGAGCCCGCTGCTGCGGGTGTTCGGCGTGCTGATCATGCGGGAGATGGCGGGCGCGTTCTTCACCCTGCTCGCCCTGGCCCTCTATCTGCGCGCCCGGCGGCTGGGCACGCCGTGGGCCTGGCGGCTGGCGGGGCTCGCGACGCTGGCGCTCTTCCTGGTCAAGTACAACTACGCGCTGGTCTGGGTGGCCGCGGTGCTCGTCAACGAGATCTGGGGGATGACGCCGGAGCGGCGGCGCGAGCTGGCGCGGTGGCCGCTGCGCCATCGGCTCTTCGCGGCCTATCTCGGCCTGCTGATCCTCGCCGCGCTCTTCGGGGTCAATCCCGGAGTGGGCGTCTATGCCGGGCTGGTGATCGGCGCCGTGCTCCTGACCGTCCGCTGGCGGCGCGATCCCGAGGCCTTCCGCGCCCGCTGGCGCGCGCTGCCGGTGGAGGCGCGGGCGGCGCTGGCCACGTTCGCGATCCCGGTCTGGATCTGGTGGCTGAGCCCGCGGCCGATCCATCCCAAGGAAGCCATCGCGTTCCTGCGGAACCGCTCGGCGGGGCCGCCGCTGCTCTCCGGCGAATCGCTGGGCTACTACTTCCGGTCGCTGATCGACGACTACTCGGCGGTCCCCGTCCTCGGCGTCCTTGTCATCCTTGGCGTCCTTCTGTCCTTGCTCTGGCTGAAACCGTTCCGGCCTCTCGCTCTCGCCGCCTTGCTGGGTCTCGGGCTCGCCACTTTCCATCCCTACAAGGAACCCCGCTTCCTGGCGGTGACGGCGCCGTTCCTGATGCTGCTCGCGGCGATGGCGTTCAGCCGCGCCGTTCACTGGCGGCGTTCGCTGATCGGAGGCTTCCTCTGCGCGGGCGCGGTCGCGGGGATCGCGTGGGCGGCGTCCGGAGCGGGCCTGGACCCGCGTCTGGAGAAGAATTACAAGGTCTATTCAGCGCGGCCGGGCTACTGGCGGGCGCTGGCGTTCCTCTCCAACCATGCCGCGGGAGCGGACCGTGTGGCCGTGATCGGCTCCTTCAACGAGCTGAGTGAAAACCTTGTCCGCTGGCGGCTGGCGCAGGCCAGGAGGACCCGGAACGTCGAAGTCGTGGACGGGCCCTCCCGCCGGGACCCCATCCGGACGTGGCTGGAGGAGGAGAGGCCGGAGCGGATCCTGGCGATCCGGCTGCTGCCCTCCAGCCGCCTGTATCAAGGAAAGGATTTCCAGAGCTTCAACGCCTGGCAGCTCGCGGCGGTCGATTCCCTGGAAAAGGATGCGGGGTGGAAGGTGGCTCGGCGGCGTAGGTTCGAGGGCTTGGAGATGGAGATCCTCGTCCTTCGCCCGCTCACTTCGCGGCCTTCGCCGGCACGATCCCCCGCCCCTCCTCCACCGTCACCACCTGGTTCGTAGGCACGTTGGCGAGCTTCTGCTTGGCGCCGCTGGGCCACTCGATCTCCAGCGACTGCACCACCTTGTCCTGGCCGAGGCCGAAGGTGGGGGCGAGCTCGCTCTGGGAGCAGTAGGAAGAGCCGCTGCGGACCATCTGCCACTGCTTGCCCGAGGCGCTGGTCACCCGGACGACGGCGCCGATGCCGTCGCGGTTCGACTTCGTCCCCACCGTCCGCACCCGCAGCCAGCGGTTGCGGTTGCCGCCGTCGTTGCGGAAGTAGTAGGCGGGGCCGTGGTTGGTGGTGACCACGACGTCGAGGTCGCCGTCGCGGTCGAGGTCGCCGTGGGCCGCGCCGCGGGCCACGATGGGACGCGCGAGATCGGTGCCCAGGGACGGGGCTACGGACTGGAACTTGCCCTTGCCCTGGTTGCGGAACAGCAGCGGCGGCTGCTTGTAGGTGACCCGCGGCTGCACCCGGTTGATCTCCTCCTCCAGGTGGCCGTTGGCCGCGAAGAGGTCGAGATGGCCGTCGAGGTCGTAGTCGAAGAAGAAGACGCCGAAGGTCAGCGTCAGCAGGCTCGCCTGCCCCACGCTGGAGGCGGGCGCCTCGTCCACGAACACGCCGTTCCCCTCGTTGTGGTAGAGGGCCAGCATCTCGTTGGCGAAGTTGCCCACCAGCAGGTGCGGACGGCCGGAGCGGTCGTAGTCGGCCGCGTCCACTCCCATGGCGCCGCGGGCCACCCCTTCCTCGTTGAAGGCCACGCCGGACTCCACCGCCTCGTCCACGAACGTGCCGTTCTTCTGGTTGCGGTAGAGCTTGTTGGGCTGCGTGTCGTTGGCGACGAAGAGGTCCGGCCAGCCGTCGGCGTTGAAGTCGAGGACGGCGACGCCCAGCGCCTTGCTGGAAGGATCGGCCACGCCGGCCTTCTGGCTGGCGTCCTGGAACTTGCCGCCGCCCAGGTTGCGGTAGAGCTTCGACGCCACGCCCTTGTAGGACTCGGGGGTGCAGTAGGACTTGGTGGCGCCGTCGAGGGAGCACCAGAGGTCCTTGTCCTGGCTCCACTGCACGTAGTTGGCCACGAACAGGTCCAGCTTGCCGTCCTTGTCGAAGTCGAGCCAGGCGGCGCTGGTGCCGAAGTTGGCGTTCTTGATCCCCGAGGCGGCCGTCACGTCCTGGAACTTGCCGTTCCCGAGGTTGCGGAACAGCCGGTCCCCTTCCAGGGCCGTGATGTAGACGTCCTGCCGGCCGTCGTTGTCATAGTCGCCGGCGGCGGCGCCCATGCCGTACACCTCGACCTCCAGGCCGCTGCCCTTGGTGATGTTGGCGAAGGTGCCGTTGCGGTTGTTGCGGTAGAGGGCGTGGAACGACTTGCGGCCCTTGGACTGCCAGTCGCGGCTGTTGACGAAGAGGACGTCCAGCCAGCCGTCGCCGTCGGCGTCGAAGAGGACGACTCCGGAGCCGAGGGTCTCGGGCATGTACTTCTTGGGCGACTTGCCGCTGTTGTGGGTGAACTTCAGGCCGGCGGCGGCGGTGGCGTCCGTGAAACGCAGCCCTCCCTGGGGCGCGGCCTTGGGCGCGGGAGCCGGCGGGGCGGCGCCCAGGGCGAGGGCGGCAAGGAGAGACATGGAGATCGTGGAAACGCGGTTCAAGCTTCTCAACCTCCTGCGATGGCGCCGGCCTCGGGGGCCGGCTTCGGGGTGGGCTGCAAAGGAGCGCTCTCATGCTCGTGGATGGGCTGGCGCTCGTTGTTGTCTTCCGGACGCAGCATCCGGGGGGTGGCGGTGATCGCCGTCGACGCCTCGTCAGCCTTGAAGCGGCGGAACAGCTTCGCTTCCCGCGCCGCGTTCTCCTTGTCGCCCAGGGCCCGGTAGCAGAGCATGGCGGTGTAGTGCATCTGCACGTCCTCGGGATCGACCTCGCCGACGCGCTGGAGCGCCTTCAGCGCCTCCTTGTAGTCGCGCTTGAGGAACAGGATGCGGCCGATCTGATTCTGCGCCACGCGGTCCCGCGGGTACTTGGCGACGACCTTGCGCAGCGAGGCCAGGGCCGCGTCGTAGTCCCCCTCGGCCTTCTCGATCATGGCCTTGAAGAAGTGGATGCGCGGCAGGCTCGCGTCGACCGCCAGCGCCTTCTGGATGAAGGGCTTCGCGGCGCCGACCTGGCCTTCGCGGATCAGCGCGCGGGCCACGTTCAGCCAGCCGTCGGCGTAACCCGGCTCGGCCACGGTGACCTTCTTGAAGGCGTACTCCGCGCCCTTGAGGTCGCCCTGGAGCAGCATGCCGATGCCCCAGTCGTTCCAGCGCTCGCGGTCCTCCTTGCCCACGACCGGCCGCCACTGCGTCTCGGCTCCGGGCTGGACCTGCAGCGTAGCCTCGTCCTGAGCGACGACTACGATGGGCAGGTTGGGGATCTCGCCCTTGATCTTGCCCGAGACGTTGGCCGGGATGTTCGCCTTGTCGAAGGAGTACTCGGCGCTGTTGTGATGCGGCGAGATCATCCCCGGCGCCTGGCCGGGCTTCGGCTGGCCGGCGTAGGCGAACTGCGTGTAGTAGTGCGAGAACTTCCGGTAATTCAGCTTGGCCGTGAAGGTGATCGGGCCCTTGGCATCCTCGGGGATGCGAACGCGGTAGTGGGCCACGTCGGCGGCGCCGGGCGGGATCAGGCGCACGTAGAGCACGCTCCGCGCCTGCCAGGCGTTGCGTTTGTCGATCATGTTGCCCTCGCCGTCGAGCTGGTAGGCGCGGTAGAAGTGCGCCCCCTTCTCCACCGGGCCCTTGCCGTCGTCCTCCACCCGGCCGCTCCAGAAGATGGTGCGGCCCGTCGAGTCGCGGCCCTGCAGCTCCAGCCAGACGTCGAAGGCGTCCACCGTGCCGCCCGGGAAGAAGTGGCCGATGGCCTTGGTGCGCACCACCACGTCCAGCTTGACCGTGGACCCCGGCCGCAGCACCGGCGCCGCCTTCTCGAGGGGCGCCGCCACCTTGCCGACCTCGCGGAGCACCACCGGGCCGCCCTGCTCGGCCTCTTCACCCACGGCGAAATGGGTATTGAGCTGCGGCCCGCTGTCCACCGCGGCACGGCGGATCATCGCCGTCTCCCCCGACTCCTCCACCGGCGAGGCCGCGAAGATGTCCACGGTGATGAACCCGGACTTCAGGAACTTCTCCGTGACCTCCATCTGCTCCTTGTCCTTGTTGACGAAGGGCAGCGCCGTGTTGGCAGCCGGGAAGCGATGGGAATGGACCTTGCCGCCCTTGTTGCCGGGATCCTGGGAGTCGACGAGCGGCATGTGGCAGTCGGCGCAGGTCTTCGAGGCCGCCGGGTAGTAGAAGGAGCGGGCGCCCTGGCCGGAGACGCCGCTGGCCTGCCAGTTGTCGTAGTCGTTGAAGCCGCGGAACCAGCGGTAGGAGTTCACCGGCACGTCGAGGTGGACCTTGTGGCACGAGGCGCAGTACTCGGCCGAGTCCATGCGCATGAACGGCTTCATGAAGGTGGCCTTGTGCGGTTCCGGGTCCATGTAGGTCAGGAACCGGTCCACCCTCCGGATCAGCGGGTTCTTGCTGGTGGCCAGCTCGTGCAGGGGCGGGTACTCGATGGTGAAGCCGCCGTTGCCCATGGAGCTGTCCACGTGGGTGATGGCGTGGCACGAGGTGCAGGCGAGGCCCGCGTGCGCCTCCGGCGTGTCGATCTGCTCCTTGATCGGCCGCTCGAACCGCCCGTTGAAGAACACCGCGTGGTCATGGCAGCCGGCGCACCACTTGGTGGGCTCGGTGCCCACCACGTCCTGCATGTACTCGATCGACTTGCGGTAGAACTGGTTGTTGAACGAAGCGAAGTGATGGGCCGAGCTGTTCCACTGCTCGTAGATGTCCTTGTGGCACTCGCCGCACGTCGCCGAGTCCATGAAGAAGTTCGACGGGATGATGCCGCCTACGTTGGTCTTCGCCGACGAGGGGAAGAACGGCGACTGCGGCCCGCCCCCCTCCTCCTGCATGGAGGTGGGGACGATCAGGGGATTCTTGATCCGGTTGGCCGGATTGGGGTTGGCCTTGCGGTACAGCGTCATGACCACCGGAAACGCGATCAGCAGGATGGCGGCGGCGGCGAAGGCCTTGCGGAACCGCGGCCAGCTCTCCCCCTCCGGCCGCTGGCGGAAGACCCAGAGCGCCACCGCGGCAACACCCAGGGCGGCGGCCACCACATGCGCCCAGAAGACCGGCCGGTTGTGCAGGACGTTGCCGTCCCAGGCCAGCCAGAGCCCCGCCAGCAGCGCCACGGCGAACAGGACCGCCGCCGGCAGCAGCCCCCGGCGCAGATCCGGTCTGCGCATCAGCAGCACCGCGAAGGCCACCGTGAGCGCCAGCCCCAGCACGAAGTGCAGGAGCACGTTGCTCATGTAGAAGACCGTCGGCGAGGCGAACGCCGCGATGTAGGCGGTGTTCACCAGCAGGACCACGAAGAGGATCGCGGTCCACCTCGCGAGAAGGCTCTGTCTCGGCTCCATCATCGTCACTCCTTGGAGCAATCATATCTCGCCTGAGATTCAGCGCACCTTCCACAGCTTGTGCTGCTGCACGGACAGCCGCCAGGGCGGGTTCTCCTTGCACAGCCGGATGCACCAGTCGAGGGCCCGGGAATCGACGTCCGCCCCGTCGAAGGCGGGGGAGATGAGGTAGTGGTCGGCCTCGACGACCGTCCTGGGAATCGCCTGGCCGTGGCCCCGCACGTACTTCACCTCGTGCGCCTTGCGCTGGCGGAGGGCGTGCTCGGCCACCTTGGGGCTGACGGTGATCCAGTCGATCCCCTCGGGCAGCTCCAGGCTGCCGTTGGTCTCGATGGCCAGCTTGTACCCGGCGGCGTGGAGGGCGTCGATCATCTCGCGGTCCACCTGGAGAGCGGGCTCGCCGCCGGTGAGGATCACCCAGTGGCAGTCCGGGGAGAGCAGGCGGAATTCGTCCAGGATCTCCGGCAGGGTCATCCACCGCCCGGACTCGAACTCGGTGTCGCAGTCGAAGCCGTGGGTCTCCTGGAGGCAGGTCAGGTTGCACTTCGACAGCCGCAGGAACAGGTTGGGAGTGCCGGCGCGGACGCCTTCCCCCTGCAGGCTGTAGAAGATCTCGTTGACGAGGTAGCGCTCCACGGGGGTACTTTAACCGAGGGGCGATTCCGGGCGTCGCAGCAGCGCGCATAGGTCCGCTGGCCGCCCGCTCACCGATGCCTCCATCTCCCGCGCCTGCTCCGGGTCATCCGTCACCACCTTCTGCCCCTTCAGCTTGGAAGCAGCCTTCCGATTCCCCAAGGTGTTGAAAAGGATCGGCGCGGCCTCCGCCGTGCTATCATTTAGCTATCCAGCAATTTCGCTGGATGATCCGCAACAGGAGATCCTATGCGTAGAAAGCTCTTGCTTCTCGCCCTCGTTCTCGCTGCCACATTTACCGCCACGGAAGTTCGTGCCGCAACTTGTTGGAAATGTGACTTCTGCACTCCCACACGTTGCTACGGCTGCATAGTCATCAGCTGCCCTCTGGGGGGCGGCGACCCTCTCCGCTAATCGGAACTATTGGCAGCAAGAAGGGTACCGGAGGCGCGGTCTCTGTCAGATCCCACCATATAATGGTGGATTATGACAGAGTACCGCGAGCGAGAGCTGTCCCCCCTGGTCCGTGAGGCCCTCGAGACCTTACCGGTGGTAGTGGTCACGGGGCTTCGCCAAGCCGGCAAGACGATCTTCCTCCGGGGCGATGCCGCTTTTCGGGAGCACCGCTACCTGACACTCGACGACTTCGCCACCCTCGAGGCGGCGCGGCGGGATCCGGACGCCCTGATCGCCGGGGACGAGCCGCTCATCATCGACGAGGTCCAGCGGAGCCCCGACCTGCTGGTGGCGGTCAAGCGGGCGGTCGACCAGCGCCGGGAGCCCGGGCGCTTCCTGCTGAGCGGCTCGGCCAACCTGGCGTTGCTCGGCGGGGTCAGCGAGTCGCTCGCCGGGCGCGCCCTCTACCTGACCCTCCATCCCTTCAACCGCCGGGAGCGGAAGGGCCGTCTGGAGGAGGTCCCGTCCTCCTTCAGTTCCTGGAGCAACCCGGCCTTCCCAAGGACAGGACGGCGGAGATCCTCTCCGAAGAGGAGATCCTCGACGGCGGTCTGCCCCCTGTGGCCCTGGGGGACGCGAAGAGCCGGGATCTCTGGTTCCTCGGCTACGAGCAGACTTATCTGGAGAGGGACGTGCGGGACCTGTCGCAGGTGGCCGACCTCGTCTCGTTCCGCAACGTCCTCCAACTGGCGGCCCTGCGCACCGGCAGGATCCTCAACCAGAGCGAGCTCGCGCGCGACGCCGGCCTCCCCGCCACGACGGCGGCGCGCTATCTAGGCCTGCTCGATACCTCGTTCGTGCTGGGCCGGCTGAACCCCTTCCTGCAAAGCAAGGCCGCCCGGTTGATCAAGTCGCCGAAGATCATGATGACGGACTCCGGTCTCGCCGCCCACCTCACCGGGGTGACGGACCTGAGCGTGACGGCCAACGAGCCCCTGCGCGGCGCGCTCTTCGAGACCTGGGTCTGGCAGAATCTGGCGTCGATCCTGGGAGCCCACGCCCCGAGAGCCGGGCTGGAGTTCTGGAGCATCCAGGGGCGCTACGAGGTGGACTTCGTGGTCACCTACGGCAGGGCTTCGATCGGCATCGAGGTCAAGGCCTCGGGCCGCTTCAGCGAGAAGGATCTGACGGGATTGAAAGCCTTCCTGGATGCCACCTCGGGAGCCCGCGCCGGCGTGCTGGCGTACAACGGGACCGAGGCCCTGTCGGTCGGGAAGGATCTCTACGCGATCCCTCTTACGATGCTGCTGTCGTAGGAAGGTAGGCGTCAGGCCGCCAGCAAAGGCGCCAGATCCGCCTGCGTCACCGGCGAGCGTCCCAGCTCTTCCAGGACGCGGTTGATCACCGCCAGAGAGATCTTTCCAGGCGCCGTAATCTCGATCCCGATCGGCTTGCCAGCGGCAGTGAAGTCGATGATCAGGCCGGGTTCGACGCGCTTCGTCCGGGCGCTCTTTTCTTCGGGGTCGCGCGGCAGATAGAGGTAGGCTGCCAAAGCACGACCGTGGCGGAAGGTCACTTCCAGGAATGGCTCTCTCATCGTTCTTAGTCTAGCGGATAGGCCGTGATGATCAACAGCAGCTCCGCTTCGAAGTCCGGTTCCGCGATGACCTCCCACGGGTGCCGTAGATGACGCGTCTCAATAACGTACCGTCCCTCGACCACATCCTCCCGCAGACCAGTAGCGCGATCGAGCATACGGCGAAGATCCAGGTCAGAGAACTGGCGGTCCACCATCCGCTTCAGCAGATGGGAGCTGTACACCAAATCCCAGTGCCACCACCGGGGCCATTCACGAGTGGGCAATATCGCCTCCTGAGAGGAGGCTATATTATCTGAAGACGGATTTTACTCCACCACCCGCAAATCCACATACGGCGGCGGAGGCTGAATCACCGAGAAGTCGTTCTCCATGACCGACACCTCCCCCACCCGCTCGACCTCCTTGAAGCCCGCGAAGCGGTAGGTGATCAGCATCTGGCGGTTGCGGTCGTTGGAGACGAACTCGGCGCGGAGACGGACGCCCGCCGCCTTGGCCATGCGCAGGACATGGTGGATCATGATCATGCCCACGCCCTTGGACATCACCCGGCAGGACATCAGGAGGAGCTTCACCGTCCAGACCTCCTCGCCCAGCTCGATCAGGGTGAGGCCGATCTTGCCGTAGGTGCCGTGCCTGTCGTCCAGGCTGGAGATCAGCAGCTTGTGGCGGGGGGACTGCCGCAGCTCGTCCAGCTCCTCGTAGGAGTAGGTGTAGCCGGTGGTGTTGAGCTGGTTGGTGCGCACCGTCAGCTCCTCGGCCCGCTTCAGGTCCTCCTCGCGGCAGGGCGCGATGGTGAAGACCATCCCCAGGGTCGCCAGGAACTCCTCCTTGGGACCCACGTAGTCCGCCTCCACCCGGTTGCGCGCGATGTCCGCCATGTACATCCGGCGCCGGAGCATGGAGTCCTCGGTGAGGAAGCGCGGGTTGAGCGCGGGCAGGTCCAGGAAGTCCTCCAGCAGGGCGGAATCCACGCAGAGCACCTGGTCGTGCGTGAAGGCCACCTCCTCGCGCTCGAAGGGCTGGTCGTCCACGAAGGCGATGGCGTCCAGGCCGATGTTGATGTCCTGGGCGATCTGCGTGATGGAGGCGGCCTTGGAATTCCAGTTGATCTGGGGATAAAGGAAGTACTCGTCGATGCCGAATTCCTTCAGCTTCGCCATCGCCGCGCCGTGATCGTTGCGGGAAGCGATGGAATGCAGGATGCCCCGCTCGTCCAGGGTCTTGAGGATGTGCACGACGTGGGGCCGCAGCGTCACGTCCCCGTCCTCCAGGAGGATGCCGTCCCAGACCGTGTTGTCGAGGTCCCAGACCACGCACTTGATGGACTGCTTCTCCTTCTTCTTGGCCGCGTGGACGGCGGCGGCGTGGCTGGTGTTTTCGAGGTCGATCATGGCTCAGAGCTCCTGGAATTCGAAGCGGGGCATCACCATCTGCTGAACCTGGGTGCTCCCCTCGATGATTTCCATGACCTTGGCGTCGCGGAAGTAGCGGGAGACCGGGAAGTCGTCCGTACAGCCGTTGGCGCCGTGGATCTGCACCGCGTCCGTCGCCGCCCTGGCGGCCACGGTGGAGGCGAAGTACTTGGCCGCCATGGTCTCCATGAAGGCTCCGGGGTCGTTCAGGTCCCGCAGGTAGCCGGCGCGGTAGCACATCAGGCGGGCGGCGCGGACCTGGACGATCATGTCGGTGAGCATGGCGCGGATGAGCTGGTGGTCGAAGATCGGGCCGCCGAACTGCTGGCGCTGGCGGGAGTACTCCAGGCAGGCGTCCAGGCAGGCCTGGGCGATGCCCACCGAGCCGCAGGCCACGCTGTAGCGGCCATGCTCCAGGGCGGCGGCCACCACGTGGGTGATGCCGAAGCCGGGACGGCCCACCATGTTCTCCCTGGGCACCCGGCAGCCGTCGATGATCAGCTCGCCCAGCATGGAGGCCCGCGTGCCCAGCAGCCCGCGGATGGGCTCGATGGAGAGCCCCGGCGTGGCCCGCTCCAGCAGGAAGGCGGTGGGCTTGCCCTCGCACTGGACGAAGAGCAGGAACAGGTGGGCGATCTGGGCGAAGGTGATCCACCGCTTGCGCCCGTGGAGGACGTAGCCGTCGCCGTCCGGCGTGGCGGTGGTCTCGATGGACTTGGCGTCGCTGCCGGCGTTGGGCTCGGAAAGGGCGAAGGCCCCCAGGATCTCGCCGCGCACCATCCCCGGCAGGTAGCGCTCCTTGAGGGTGCGGTTGCCCCAGCGCACGATGCCGTGGCAGGCCATGTCGTGGACCGTCAACAGCGAGCGCACGGAGGAGCAGCCCCGGCCGAGCTCCTCGGTGAGGACGCCGTAGGTGATCATGTCCAAGCCGGGACCGCCCAGCTCCCGGGGGACGATGGACCCCAGCCAGCCGCGCTCTCCCAACTGGCGGACGATCTCGGGGGGCAGGGCCTCCTCGCGGTCCCAGCGGCCGGCGTGGGGCGCAATCTCCGCGCTCACGAAGGCCCGGTGCTCCTCGCGCGCCCGGCGCTGCTCGGCCGTCAGCTCGAGCTTCAAGCCTGCGCCGCCTCCGCCCCGGCGCCGCTCTTGCGCGACACGAGACTCGAGATCGCGTTGATGGAACGGAAGTTGTCGAGGTCGAGGTCTTCGTCCTCGACGCGGATGCCGAACTCCTTCTCCACGAAGGCCACGAGCTGCATGGCCAGCAGCGAGTTGACGAAACCGAGGGCGAAGATGTCCTCCTCCGGCTGCAGGTCGTGGCTCTTGAAGAACCGCGACAGGAATTCCTTGATCTTGGTCTGGGTCTGATCCATACGGGTCGTCCTAGAGAGAGATGCCGTAGTCGTAGAAGCCCTTGCCGCTCTTGCGGCCGTGCAGGCCGGCGTCCACCATCTTCTTCAGCAGCGGGCTGGGGCGGTATTTGCTGTCGTTGTAGCTCTCGTACAGGACCTCGATCGAGTAGAGGATCGTGTCGAGGCCGATGAGGTCCGCGGTCTCCAGCGGCCCCATCTTGTGGCCGAAGCAGGTCTTGAAGAGCTGGTCCACCTGCTCCGCGGTGGCGACGCCGTCCTGCACCAGGAAAACGGCCTCGTTGATGGTCAGCATCAGCACCCGGTTGGAGACGAACCCGGGGAGGTCGTTGACCACGATGCAGTCCTTCCCCATCTGCTTGAGGAAGCGGCGGGAGGTCTCGATGGTCTCCTCGCTGGTGTGGTGGCCGCGGATGACCTCCACCATGGGCTTCAAGGGGACGGGGTTCATGAAGTGCATGCCAATGACCCGGTCCGGCCGCTTCGTGATGCCACCCACGCGGGTGATCGAGATGCACGAGGTATTGACGGCAAAGACGGCGCGCTCGGGGGCTATGGCGTCGATGCGCGGGTAGATCTCCTTCTTGATCTCCCATTTCTCGGGGACGTTCTCGACGATGTAGTCGACATCCCCCAGGTCTTCGAGCCGGGTGGTGAAGGCGATGCGGCCGAGCACGGCGTCCGCGCTCTCGGTCTTGGCGCCCTTCTGGAACATCCCCTGGAAGCGGAGGTTCTTGCGGATCTCCCCCCTGGCGCGCTCCAGGATCTCGTCGGAGACGTCGACCAGGACGGCCTCGTGCCCGGTCTGGGCGAGGTTCTGGCCCACTCCGACGCCCATCACGCCGGCGCCGATGACGCCGACCTTCTTGATTTCCATGTTCGCTGGCTCCCCTGATGGTTCCATCGGTCTCCGGCTCCATGTGGAGCGGAGGGTGGATTGTATCTCCCCTCCTCTAGTGTGGAGGAAGATGGAAGCGGGACACGGACACGGTGTTGGCCCGATCCTTGCTGAAGGACAGAGGTGGGTGGGGTCGGCACAAAGGTCCGGCCGGCGTGGAAGGTCTGGGACGGTCCTCCTCTACGCTGATCCGGCCAAAGAAGGCTCCCTGGTTCTACTCCCTGGCAATTCTGGCGACGGGAACCCTTCTTCGCCCGGCCTCGCCCCTTCTTTCTAGATCTTCGTAACCCGCACCATCTCGAACGACGCCGAGTTTCCTCCCAGGCCGATCTTCGTCGGACCGGACGGTGCCGGCAGCGTCCCCAGCACCACCTCTTCCCAGGAGACTTCGACCGTTCCGCCCACCTTGCGGAAGCGGAATTGCTGGTCGCGGAAGGGATCGAACGCGCTGGAGAGTGTAAAAACCTGCTCAACCTGTCCAGAAATTGCCAGCCCCTTTACGCCATCCCGCTCTTCCAGGATCAGCCGCGGTCCCAGCTCCCCGTCGAGCGCCGGGGCGATGGACCAGCCGCCGGAATGATCGTCCATTTGGGCGTCCACCCGGGCGTTGACGACCAGCTCGTACTCCGCGAAGGCCGGTCCACGGACGATCTCCACTCCCCTCACCCGGAGCCGTCCGCCCTCCTCGACGAAGAGGTCTTCCCAGCCGGCGGTCAGGGCGAAGCCGGCGAATTCGGCGGCGTCCCTGCCGGCCACCAGGGCCACCCGGTCCGCCGTCCGTTCGAGCCTCCCCTGCCAGAGGAGCAGGCCGTCCAGGGTGAAGGAGCCCCGGAGACCGTCCACCTCCACGCGCAGCAGATGGTCCGCGGAAAGCGACCGGCTGGCGCTGCCGAGGCGGAGCAGCGTCCCCTCGGCGTCCTCCAGCCAGATCCCGAAGCCGCCGCCCCGGGCGGTCACCTCGACCAGGAAGGAAGAAGCCCCCGCTTCGTACCGCGCGGCCTCCTCGGGACCCAGCCGGATCGGCCCAGGGTCCGAGACGGTGGGCGGGATGGGCGCGGGCTGGGGCGTGGTGGTGGGGCCGAGGACGAGCATTCTCTCCCCCGCCCAGTCGAGCGGGTCGATGGCGAGCACGCGGGCTCTGGAGTCCGGGGACCAGCGGTGGTAGACGCAGTAGAGCTGCCGGTTGTCCGGCCCGCGCACCACGGAGTTGTGGCCGGGGCCGACCACCTCGCCGCCCGAGCGGAGGATGGGGAGCGCCGCCTGCTCCCATTCATCCCGCGTCCCGAGGCTGCGCGATGTGCCGTAGCTCACCCCGTACGTCGGGTTCTGCCAGTTGCCGCCGCTGAACATCTGGTAGTAGAGGCCCTTCCGCTCCAGCACGAAGGACCCCTCGACGGTATGCCAGCGCACGTATCCCTTCTCCGGGCGGTTGGGATGGTAGACGTGCCAGTCGTGGCGCGGCAGGGTGACCGGCCGGGGGTCGCCGGCCAGGGTGAACGGGTCGAGCATGCGGTCGCGGACCGTGCCCGTGCCGGCGTGGTCGCGGTCCAGGAAGTCGGTGGCGTAGAACAGCCAGCGCTCGCCGTGGCGGTCCACGAAGACGTGGGCGTCGATGGCGAAGGGTTCCGGGGTCAGCCGCCGGCCGGAGTCGGTGAACGGCCCGGCGGGATGGTCCGCCACCGCCACGCGGATCTCCATCCGCTCCTCGTCCCCGACGCTGTAATAGAGGTGGAGACGGCCGTCGAGGCAGGCCACCTCCGGCGCCCAGTAACAGGGATGCCCGCCCGGGAGCGGCTCCAGGGCTCCGGCGAGCGACTCCCAATGGACCAGGTCCCGGGAGCGCATCACGCCGAACGCCCGGCCGTCGTGCCAGAAGCCGGTGCAGTAGCCCCAGTACTCCCCCCGGTGCTTCAGGACGAAGGGATCGGGGAAGGATTGGGGGTAGATAGGGTTGGTGTAGGACGCGGCTGTCACGATCCCCCTCCGCCCGGGCGTAAACGCCCGGGCTACCCAGAAACAGCCGGGTAAACCCGACTGAAGGAGTCCCCTTCAGGGGGCTCTTTTGACTAGCCCGGGCATTTATGCCCGGGCGGGCGGTGGAGGGCTACCCCGCCGCCACCGCCCGGATCTCGTCCGTCTCCAGAGCCCCCACCGCCTCACCCGGATTCCCGACATACCCCTGGAACTGCTCCACCAGCGGCGTCGCCTGCCACCGGCGCTCCGAGCCCTCCGGGGCCAGCGTATACAGGCCGAGGTCCAGCCGGTAATCCTCCAGGGGACGCTTGCCGAAGCGGTAGCGCCAATCGATCATGGTGAACAGCGGGAACCAGGTGTAGCCGAGGACCGGCACCCCTTCCGCCCGCAGACGCCGGATGGCGGCCACGGACATCTCCAGCCAGCGAGAGCGGATGTCCACCGCTCCCTTGGCGCTGGTCTCCGTCACCATGATCGGGACCTGGTAATGCCGCCAGTAGTCGCGGATCAGGTCCATGAAGCCCGCGCCGTCCTGCTCCACCGCCTTCCAGGCCAGCCGCCCCTTGTTGTCCACCGTCACCTGCTGGGTGGACCACTGGGGATAGAAGTTCATGCCGACCACGTCCAGCGGGATCGCGTCGCGCCGGATGGACGCCAGCTCGTCGGGACCGGCGCCGTTGCGCAGCAGCCATGTAAAAAGAGGATGGTCCGGCGCGAGCCTGCCGGTCAGCAGATCGTAGGCGAGATAGCCGCGGTGCTGGTCCTCCACCGCCAGGGCCTGGAGGTCCTCCCGGGCCGCGCGGGCCAGACCGGTGGCCTCGACGTGGACCATGAGCGCTCCCGGGTCCACCTCCTTGATGGCCGCGACCGTGCGCTGGATGCCGCGCACGAGCTGCAGCATGATGCGCAGGTAGCCGGCGTCGCCGCGCAGGTACGGAGGCCACAGCCCGCGTTTGCCGCAGAACAGGGCGTTGACGATCGGCTCGTTCAGGGGCGTGTACCAGCGCACGAGCCCGGCGTACCGCTTGGCGACGGCCCCGGCGTAAGTTGCCACGGCGTCGGGGTATTCGTCACTGGCGAACTCGCGACGCAGCCAGAAGGGGCAGCCGTAGTGCATGAGGTCGAGGATCGGATTGATCTTCAGCTCCTCGACCATGTAGGGGATCACCCGGTCGGTCCAGCTCCAGTCGAACTCGCCCGGGAAGGGCTGGACGCGGTACCAGGGGATCCCCCAGCGGATGGCCTGGACGCCCAGCTCCCGGGCCAGCGCGAGGTCCTCGCGCCAGTGCTCGTAATGCCCCATGAGCTGATATTCGTCGAGAGCCCGGTGACCGGGACGGATCTGAGGGACGAACGTGTCTTCGATGCCCGTGGCCCAGACGAAGTCCTCGGGCCCGGGACCGGGTAGGAGGGGATGCGACTTCAACTGCGTTTACCTCATGAAAGTGGCGTGACGGTACCATAGGAGCGGCCCGGCGTAACATTCCGTCCCCGCCGACCGCCTGTTCGAGGATCCGGAGGGACCATGCTCGACCGAATGCGCCGACCGTTCCTGCTGCTGGCCCTGGCGTTGATTGTGCTCGCCGTGCTGGCCGAGGTCGGGGCGGGGTTCCTGCTCCAACCCGTGGCCCCCGGCCGCGACCAGCTCGAGCGGATGATCGCCAGCTCCAAGGTGCCGGAGGACGCCGAGGTCTCGGTGGAGGACCTCCTGGAAGTGCGGCGGCGCCAGGAAGCCCCGCCTGGCCTCGCCATCCGCTACATGGCGCTGCTCGACGGCCTGGCGGCCTTCACGGTAGGCCTGATGGCGCTCGGCCTGCTCGTGCCGGAGCGGGTCCACGGCCGTCTCCAGGGGATCCTCACCCTGGTGGTGTCGCTGCTCGTGATCCTCGGCGGCATCGCCCTGCTTTTCGTGGCGGTCGGGCTGCTGATCCTCATGGTCTCACTGTTCCTCGCCGTGCCTTTCGGCACCCTGGCGTACCTCGCGATCTACGGATTCTTCGACCGCGGCGGCGCGGCGGCGACCCTCAGCCTGGTGATGCTCCTGAAGCTCGGCTTCGCGGTCTGCCTGGTGCTCGCCCATCAGCGCTTCCTGACCATCAAGCGAGTCGTGCTGCTGATCCTGACCTCGCTCCTCGCTAGCGTGGTGGTGAGCTTCCTCCACGGCTGGCCGCCGCTGATCCTGGTGAGCATCACCGATGCGATCGCCGCGATCGTGTTGGTGATCCTCGCCCTGCTCTGGGCGCTTCCCATGCTTCTTTTCTCGCTGGTCTCGATCCTCAAGATCCTGCGCATCGACCGCTCGGGCGGCTAGCCGCCGGCCGGCTCGAACAGGCAATCACCGCCGGCGGTGCAGGTGAGGAGCAGAGTCCCGCCTTCGGGAGGGATGGTCAGGCGCACCTCTTCGGCCGGCGCGAGGGGCTTGCGCACCGGCAGCGAGGCACCGCCCCGCGGTTCGAAGAACAGCCCCGCCCGGCTTGGCCCGGTCAGCCGGAGCGACAGGGTGCGCACATCCCGATCGGCCGCTGGGATGGTCGAGCGACAGACGCCTCCGGCGGCGACCGCGAGGACGTCTCCGGACCGGCAGGGGGAGTCGAGGGCCGCCAGATCGATGGCGGTGCGGGCCCCGAGGATCCCTCCCAGTCTTTGCAGCCAGGGGTGATTTTCTGGGGACACCCGCCCCCCCTCCTCACCGCGGGCGCCCAGGACGACGCCCACGGTAAAGAGAAGGAGCAGCAGCGCGAGCAGGATCAGAAATCCCTTCATGGCTACTTCCCCGGTGGCGGAGTGAGCCTTTCCAGTGGCGGCCTTTCCAGTGGCGGAGTGATCCTTTCTATACGCTCGAATAAGTTTAAATCGACCCTGCAGGTCCCATTGCTGGTGCATACCATTCCGGTCGGGCACTTCTTCGCCGCGCCGCACGGAATGGGTACGGAAGCGCAGACACGGTCGCTGCAGTTGCCGGACTGGCACTTGAGGCTCTCGGTGCAAGCCGCTCCGTTCGGGAGCAGACAATGGCCGGAGACGCACTGGAACGGCACGGCGCAGTCGGCCGACTTGAGGCAGGTCTCGTTGCCCGCCTGGCAGGCGTCGCCGCCGCAGGTGCGGCTCACGCACTCCAGCGGATTGTCGCACGACTGGCCCGTACGCCGAAGGCAGAGGTGGTCGGCCCCTACCTGTACGCAAGCCTCGCCCTCCACACAGTCGGTGTCCGCGTTGCACTGCGCGAGGGTCGTCCGGTCGGTGCAGGTGCGATCGACGCAGGACAGGCCGGCCGCGCAGTCCTTCTTCTTCTCCAGACAACCGGCAAATCCCTTGGTCCCCAGGCAGGCTCTCCCCTCGCAGGTGAGCCCCTGGGCGCAATCGCCCGCCGTCTTGCATTCCGCGAAGCGCAGGCCGCCCCGACAGGTGACGCCGTCGCAGGTTAGGCCGGGGCTACAGTCCTCACCGCGCCGGCAGGCCGCGAAGCCGATCGTTCCCAGGCAGACCCCGGGTTGGCTTGGCGCCGCCCTGACACAGGCCAGGCCCGTGCCGCACTCCCCCTCGCCTCGGCAACTCGCCTGGAGCGGCGCTCCGGCGGGCTTCTCGGGACCATTGTCACGCTTTATCAGCCACGCCCCCAGGCCGAGGACCAGCAGCAGCGCGGCGGCGGCGATCACGATCCACCAGGGGAAGGGCTTCTTGCCCGGCATGGCGGGGACCTCCCCCCCACCTTTGGCCCCTGAGTGAACTCTTCATCCGGGTTCTCTACTGATACCACGTCGAGGCCGAAGGTGAAACGGCCCGGCGGAGTCCCGGGCGGGGCGGCCACCCGCACGGTGTACTGATGGGTGCCGTCGGCGGAAAAATCGCGCTCGGCGTCCTTCTCCAGACTCAACCAGCCCGCATGTGCGGGGTCGGACGGCACCAGCCGGGCCCGGCCGCGCCGCGACCGGCCGCTGGCGTTCGAGACGGTGAAGGTCGTGGTCCCCCGGCCCTGCGCGTCCAGGCGCACGGTGTCGGAGGCGGCGGTGATGTTGAACGGACCAGGCATGGGTCATTCTCCTCTCGGGTCAGTCTCAGCCGGCGAGGTCTTATCCCCGGCCGCGAAGGCGATCTCGAAGGTCACGTAGGCGGGCTTCTCCAGGGCCACGATGCGCTCGACCAGGGCCTGGTAGGGCAGGGCCTCGGCCGGGGCCACCACCCGCAGATGGAAGGGAAGGGGGCGGCCGTCGAGGCCGGGGGGCTGCTCCTCCAGCCGGAAGCCGGAGCAGCCGGTGGCGGTGGTGAGGAAGCGGAGGAGGCCCGGCCCGGTGCCGCGTTGCTGGGAAAGCCCGGCGGCGGCGGCGATCAGCTCGCGCAGCCGGCCGAGCCCGCTCGGCAGCAACGGCCGGCCGGGATCGGCGGCGAGCCGCTCGGCGGCGTCCTCCAAAAGCCGCTCGAGATCGACCCAGCGGGCCAGGAAGGGGACCAGCTCGTCCGGCGTGCGACGCGGGTCGAAGGCCACGTCGAGCCGGTCGAGAACGAGCTCGGCAGGAGCGTGAAGGTCCTCCATCACCGCCAGCAGGGCGGCGAGTGGTGAGCCCGGCGACGCGGTGCGCCGGATCACCCAGGGTAGCAGGCCCTCAATCTCGCGGCGCTTCATCTTCGCTCACCACCATGATGTCGTGCTCGCCCGAGCAGAAGAGCCAGGTGGGCGGCAGGGTCACCTTTTCGGAATGGTCGCGGCCGCCAGCCGCCGCGTAGGTGCGGCCGGCGTCGGCGCTGCGGTAGACCCCGAGCGGGCCGCCGGCGAGCAGCAACCCACCGGCGTCCGCCGCCAGGGTGCGCACCGGGTGCAGGAGCCGCCCCGCGTCGCGCAGAGGCAGACCGCAGCCGATCTCCGGCGCCTTCCAGGCGGGATCGGCCGCCGCGGTCTCCAGCCTCAGCACGCCGGCCTGGTGCGAGGCGGCGAAGGCGTCGTCTCCGGCGAAGGCCAGAGCCCGGCAGCTCCCCCCCTTCCAGTCTCTGGAGAAGGCCTGCCAGCCTTCCGGCGAGTCGGCGCCGCCGCGCAGCTCGCGACGGAAGGCGCCTTTTCCGATCTCGGTCGGACTGCCCACCGCGACGCCGGCCCAGAGGAACGAGCGCACCCCGATCTCCTGGACCGCCAGCACCCGCACGTCCTCGCCCTCCAGCCCAATACGCCGGAAGCTCCCGGCCGCCGCCCCCTGGCTCGACAGGAACACGCCGCCGGTGGCCTGCGCGGTGACCGCGACGGTCACCTCGCCGCGCACGCTGGTCGAGGCCGCCACCGCATAGAAACCGAGGTCGGCGGTGGCGGTATCTACCAGCACCTGCACCGGGGTGGCCCCGGGCTTCAGGGCCAACTCGTAGAGGCCGGCGTCGGCAGCCATCAGCAGCACCGCCCCGCCGCCGCGCAGGATCCAGGCGAGCCCCTGGATGTGGAACGCGGTCTCTGCCGCGCGCCGCCAGCTCTCGCCGCAATCGTGCGACAGGTGGACCGCGCTGCCCTCTCCCGCGCGGACGGCGACCGCCATCAGTCCCGGCCGTTCCGGGTGGGGGGCGATGCGCTCGACCTCGCCGCCGGGGAATCGCCCGGCCACTTCCCAGCCGTCGCCGTCGTTGACCGACCGGAAGAGCAGGCTCCCCGCCCCCGCGTACCAGACGTCGGGCTGGAAGCGGTCGGCCGCTACCGCCATGACCTCCGCCTCGGGCACCTCATCCACCGTCAGGCGGACCTGGTCGGCGTAGTTGACCCCCGGCTCGGAGAGCAGGATGTCGTAGACGTGCGAGGCCCGCAGGGCGTGCCCGAAGCGCCATCCGGAGGCGGTCACCGGCCGCCGGGAGCCGCGCCGCTCGCCGGCGGTCGCGCTGGGGAGCGGCGACAGGGTGCGGTAGAGGCGCTCCAGCACCCTCTCCTTGAGCGCCGCGGGATCCTCCTGGCGGTGGGCGACGACCCGCGCCGCGACGCGCACCGTCTTGTAGCGCGCCCAACTCACGCGGCAGGTGGTGCCGAGGGGGCGGCGCTGGTCGAGCTCGGCGGCGATCTCGTCGCGCGCCTCCCCGGTTTCCCGTGCCTCCAGGGTCGCCGCCGCCACCCGCCCGCCCGGCCGCTCCTCCTCCGGTAGGTCGGGCACCAGCAGCACCTCGACGGTGCCGGGCGTGGCATGGGTCCAGAGGCTCGCGAGCGTCACGGCGCGGGCGCGGGCCACGGCGCCCGAGCTCTTGAGAGCGATCAGCTCGAAGTCGCGGGCGGTCACCGCGCGGCTCAGCGAGTGCAGCTCCTGCGGGCCGCGGATCAGGGCGTTCTCCAGGGTCTCGGCGGCCCGCCCGCCGGTGGCCGGCGCCGGATTGGTGACCGCGAGGCCGGGGATCGGGTCCTTGAGCACCGTGAGCAGGCCGGCCCCGACGTTGCCCTCCGGGCCACCCCCCCGGCGGTACCAGAGGCGGATCTCGCGCCCGGCCGGCGGCGCCTCGGCGAGGAGCTCGGCGGCCTCTCCCCGGCCTCCCTCGCCCAGGCCGCGCACCGCCGGCGCGAAGGTCACCACTCCGCTCATGCGGTCGGCCACGTAGACGTGGCGGTCCGCCGCGAGATCGGTGAAGCTCTCCACCTCGCGCCAGACGCGGAAGGTCATGTCGCCGTGGCGCAGGGCCGGCACCCGCTCCGGCAGCTCCTCGGGCAGGGCCTCGACCCCCACGACCAGATCCAGCCCGTCGCCGGTCGGGGCCACGACCGGCGGCCGGCCGGTCGCCACCCACTGCCCGGGCAAGCCGGTGCCCGTGCTGGCCAGCTCCGCCTCGACCAGCTCGGCGTGATGGGCCAGGACCTCGACTTCCATCCCCCCCGGCTCCAGGACCGCCGGCCGGTCGGTGGCGAAGACCACCGGCTCACCGCCGCCGGCCGCCCGTCCTACCGCCACCCGGGTGCCGCGCGGGATCTCCAGACGCGATTCCGCCGGACGGGCCAGACTGAAGCGCAGCCGGGCGGCGGCGGCGTCGGGCGGCGCCAAGCGCACGCCCAGCAGCCGCAGGAACTCCACGTAAGCCTTGTCCGGCAGCCGGTTGAGCCGGTAGAGCAGGACCTCGGTCAAGTGGGCGAAGACCTCGACCAGCGCCACCCCGGGGTCGCCGGCGCTGAAGTCGGTCCAGTCCGGGCAGGTCTCACGCACGATCCGGCGCGCCTCCGCCACCAAGTCGTCGAAACGGCGGTCGTCCAGGCGGGGCGCCTCGAGCGGCATCAGGCCTCCTCTCCGTTGAGGTTGAGCGGCAGATCGAAACGTCCCTCGCGCTGGCTCGCCCGCACCCGGTAGACCAGCCGCAGATCGAGCCGCGCGGCGTCCTCCGGGGCGCGCGCGGCGTCGAGGCTGACGATCTCGACCCGCGGCTCGAAACGTTCCAGGGCCTGCCGCACGTAGTGGATGGCGAGCCCGGCGGTGGTCTCGTCATTGGGCGCGAAAGTCAGGCGATCGAGATCGCAACCGTAATCCGGCCGCATCACCCGCTCCCCCGGGACGATCGAGAGAAGCAGCAGGATGGCCTGGCGCACCGAGGCGTCGCCGTCCACCAGCTCGGGGCGGCCGGTGGGGCCGATGCGCAACCCCCCGGGCCCCTCGGCCAGATCGAGGTCGGGGTGGACGAAGCGAAAGGTGCGAAAACGCTCGCTCAAGGGACCTCCTCCACGTACTCCTGGCCGGCGCTCCGCACCTTGTACTCGACCACCCCGGGCGGGGTGCCGTCGGTCAGGCCGGTCACCGTGCCGAGACAGACCCGCCGGCCCGCGATGCGCAGCCACTCCGAGTAGCCGCGCTCCACCTTGAGGGTGGTGACGCAGGGCTTGATCGTCGCCCCGATGTTCGGGCAGCCGGTGATCGGCCGCGACTCGGGATCGGGATCGACGAGCACGCGGCGGCCGTCGACGAACACCAGATCCTGGGTGGGGACGATCCCCACCCGCCCCAATTCGTGCTTGCAGACCAGCACCGCGTCCTCAGTCAGGAAGAGCATGTCAACCTCGCTCGAAGTCGATGCGCTCGGCGCGCAGCACCAGCCGCCGCCCGGGCGCTTCGAGGGTCAGATCGGCCGCGGCGTGGAGCGTCACCTTCTCCGGCCCCAGCTCGATGGAGCTGCCGGCGCCGTCCTCGATCCATACCCGGCGGCCGGCGCCGTCGAGCGCCACGCGCTGGCCAGCCGCGGTCGTGAAGGTGAAGCGCTCGACACGCCCCCCCTCGACGCCGGCGTCAGGCGGCCCGGTGGCGCCGTAGAAGCCGCCGAGCACCACGGCCTGGGCGAAGTCGGCGCCCGGGGCGAGCAGCAGCACCCGGTCGTCCACGTCGGGCAGGGCGACCAGGCCCTTGGCCGGCCCGGCGCCCGGGCAGAGCACCTCCAGCCAGTCGGTCTCCAGGCCGCCCTGGGCGGGCAGCTCGGCGCACACCCGGCCGGCTCCTCGCGGATCGTCCACCCGGCTCACCCGGCCGAGCGCCAGGGACGCCGGGGTGGACGCGGCCGGACGCGGCAGCGGCTCCGGCGGAGCGGTCGAAAACTCGGCGAGATAGCCCCGCTCGGGATCGACGGTGTGGGTGACGACGGCAAGGACGTAGCGCCCGGCGAGGGCCGGCGTGACGCCCGCCACCACCACCCGGACGCCCGGAGCGAGCCGCGGGTCGCCCGCCGCCACTCCGGTCATCACCACCTCGGCCGCGACCCGCCGGTCGAGCTCGGCCTGGGCCAGGGCCTCGGCCTCCCGCCCGCTCGCCAGCAGAGCCCCGGGCAGCCACCGAGCGCCGTCGCCCCCGACCCGCTCCGGCGACGCCGAGGCCGGCACGCTCCGCCCCGAGCGCGGCCGGCCCGCCCTGCCGCTCAGGGGCTCGGCGCTTACCGCGTCCCAGCCGAGCGCCTCGACGCCACGGCAGGCGCCGTCGGTTTCCACGGCGAAGCGGGCCTCGCGCAGCGAACGGCCCAGCTCCAGGGGGACCGGCTCCCCCTCCCCTTCCAGAGTGAGCAGGTGGAGGGTGTCGCCCCGCAGGGTGAAGAAGAGCCCGGCGCGCTCACAGGCCTCGCGCAACAGGCCGAGGTCCGAGGCGCCGGCCTGGAAGAGGCGCGTCAGCAAGGGGCCTTCGCTCGCCGCGCTCACCGCCAGACCCAGGCCGGCGGCCAGCTCACGCGCCAGGTCGGCGGGGGTCACCTCGACGTGCACCGCGAGCGGCTGGCGCTGGCGCAGGCGGTGGAGACGGTCGCAGCCGCGCACGAACACCCGATGCCCGCCGGCCGGACCGTAGGCGTGCTCGACCGCCGTCACCTCGCCGACGAACAGCGGCGCACCGTCGGCCGCCAGGGAAAGCGGAGCGCCGGCCAGGTCCGCCGCGCGCGCGAGCGGCCCGGCCGGCGCGGCGAACGTCAGCTCGCAGACGGCCGGGCGGGAGAGCACCTGCCGCACCCGCGCGGCGGAAAGGGCGGCGGCGTCTTCCGCGCGCAGCTCCACACCGTCGAGCTCGATCACGAGGCGCGGCATGGCCAGGAGGGCGCTCATGGCGTCCCCCGCAGCAGGCCGGCGTCCGGGATGCGCAGCACGGTCCCGGGAGGGATGTGAAGGGGATCGGCGATGCCGTTGAAGGTCGCGAGCACCACCCAGAGCCGGGGATCGCCGTAGAAGCGGGCGGCGATCTGGTCCAGCCGCTCGCCCGCCCCGGCGCTCGGGACCGTGGCCTCCAGCCCGCCACCGAGCACGGTATAGGACTGGACCCGCTCCTCCGGCACCGACTCCGGCGACGGCATGGCGACGACTCCCAAGGGGAGCCCGTCGCCGGGCACGGCCTCGCGCCGCGCCTCGCCGGTGCGCAGCAGGCGCAGGCGCAGCCAGGAGCGGGTGGGGGCTCCGCCGGGAGTGAAGTTCTCCAGCCGTTCCGAGACCGCCGCCACCACTCCGGGCACGTTCCAGGCCTTGCCCCAGAGGAACCGCACCTGCGGCAGACGGCCGTAGCCCTCGCCGCGGGCGGTTTCGGCGAGTTGCCAGAGCGGGCCCGTCAGGTCGCGCACGTCGTGGACGGCGACTGCCGACGCACCCGCCGGGCGGCCGGTCAGGTAGATGTCGAACAGCAGGTCGAGCAGCATCTCGGTGGTGCCGCCGCCGGTCGCCAGCAGCGGGTCGTCGGTGAGACCCGCGCCGGTCGCCTGGCCGCCAAGCGAGCGCTGCGGGGAGACCCCGGCCTGGCGGCGCACCAGCAGGCTCTCCGGGTTGAGCAGGCAGGGGATCCGCTCGCCGGTCGCCTCCACCAGGAAGGCCACGCGCTCCATGGCTCAGACCCTCTCCTGCGCGCGGGCGAGTCGGGCGGCGTGCTCGCGCTCGTCCAACCCGGGCTGGAGATCGCGCGGCTCCCGCCGGCGCGGCGGCAGGGCCGGCCAGCTTGGGAGGACGAAGCGTGGCGCGCTCTCCGGCCCGCTCCGGACGGCGGGGCGGTCCGGCGGCATGGAAGGAAGGACGCCCGGCTGGGGATCGCGCCGTTCCAGGCCCGCCGGTCTCGCGTCCACCCCTGGGCCCTGCTGCCGCCACGCCGGAAAAGGCGCGGGCGGGATCCAGGGGGAAGGGACCGGGAGCGAGGCCTCGCGAATCCCAGGCGGGCTCTCACGCCGGACCGGGCCTTGCGGTTCCTGAGCCACCACCGGCACAGGTTGTTTGGGGGGCGCCGCCGCCGGGACCTCCGGCCGGGGAACGGGAGGAGCCGTGGGCGGAGCGGCAACTGGCGCGGCGGGCGCCGGCCGCGCTTTCGCGAAGGAGATCCCGCGCCCTCCCCTGGCGGGACGGCGAGAGGGGGGATTCACCTGCGGTCTGGGCAAGGCCCGTGGCGGCTCCAGCGGCGACTCCGGGGGTGGCTCCCGGCGAGAGGACGGGGCGGCGGCGTCCGCGCGCCTCGCGGCCCCAAGACCCTGATCCGGACGATCCCCCGCGACGGGAGGCTCCGCCACGGCTGGACGCCCGAACCGGATCCGCGCTGGCGGCGGGACCAGGGCCACAGGGACCGGCGCCGTTCCCGCTTCTCTCGCCTCCTTCGCGGCCCGCGCGAAGGGGGCCGCAGCCGGCGGCACCAGATCGGCCGGGTGGACCGGCGGCAGGCTCATATCCATCCCCTGCCACCGTGGATCCAGCAGATGGGGCGCCCCGCGCCGCACCCGCTCCAGCCAGTCGGCCGGCGGCCCGTCCACCGGCGCCTCCTCCACCGCCTCGACGGCGAGCACGCGCTCGGCCCAGCGCCGCGCGCGCTCGGCGAGCGGCAGCACCACGGACCGGCGCCAGAGCTCACGGAGCATGGCGTCAGACCCGGTCCTCGCGCTCGATGCGCTCGAACACCAGGACCAGCGTCTCGATGGCGACCTCCCGCCCCAGGGCGTCGAGCGCCGCTCCACGCCAGGCCGTGGGCCAGGCCCCGTCGAGGTTCCAGCGCACCAGCTCGGTCACGCCGTCGTTGGAGAGCACGGCGATCGACACGTTCTTGCGCTCCGGGGCCCCCTCGTTGACCCCCTTCATGAACCAGTCGAACAGGGCGCGCGAACGGGTAAGGCCATACTCCAGCGTGATCTGACCCGGCTCCTGCCGCCCCGGCAAGGCGAGCACGATCTGCCGCTCTCCGCCTTCCCGGTAGTGGATCGCCGGTACCTTCATCTCCAGGCCGCTCACCCGTGTGAAATGACCCTGGACGTCACCGCCGACGTCGAGCTTGAAGTTGTAGTTGCGGTAAGGGTCGACGCGCGCCACCGCCTGCGCCTGCGCCTGTCCCCCCTGGGCTGCGTTCTGCTCGGCCATGGGCTCTCCTCCTTTAGACTTCGTTGATCTCGGCCCTGCGCTGGTCCTGGCCGATGCGGAAGACGACGAACTCGGCCGGCTTGACCGGGGCAATGCCGATCAGCACGATCACCCGCCCGGCGTCGATCTCCTCCGGTGGATTGGTCTCCTCGTCGCACTTGACGAAGAACGCTTCCTCCGGCGTCCGGCCGAGCAGGGCGCCGTCGCGCCAGAGCAGGCGCAGGAAGGCGCTCACGTCGCGGCGGATCGCCTTCCACAGCGCGTAGTCGTTGGGCTCGAACACCACCCAGCGGGTGGCGAGGGCGATCGACTCCTCGACCATGTTGAACAGCCGCCGCACGTTGAGGTAGCGCCACTCGCTCGCGGCGTCGGCCAGGGTGCGCGCCCCCCACACCCGGATGTCGCGCTGGAACATGCGGATGCAGTTGACGCCGGCGCTGTTCAACTCGCCCTGCTCCTCGTGCGTGACGCGGTAGGCGAGGTCGGTGGCGCCGACCACCACCTCGTTGGCCGGCGCCTTGTGCACGCCGCGGGTGGCGTCGTTGCGGGCGTAGATGCCCGCGATGTGGCCGCTCGGCGGCACGAACACGTAGGGGTCCCGGGCGCGCGGCGGGGCGAGCGGATCGGCCACCTGGATCCAAGGATAGTAGAAGGCACCGAAGCCCCGGTCCGAAGTGCGCGGCCGGGCGCCGCCGGCGGCCGGTGGGGACGCCTCCTCCCCTTCCCCCTCACGGCGCGACCGGGAGCGCGCCGCCGTGGCCGGAGTGGCGAGCTGGGTGAGCAGCGCGACATCGCGCACGTCGGCCGGGGCGTCGAGCACCGCCACACGGTCCTTGAGCTCTTCGCAGTGGCGGAGCGTGGCGTCCCAGGAGGCCGCGTCGGTGAAGCCCGGGATCGCCACGATCGCCACCTCGTCGACCTCCTTCAACACGTCGAGCCCCTGGCGCTCGCGGCCACCGCCCAGCACCGAGCCCCCCTCGCCGACGTTGACGATGTAACACCGCCGGCCGCCGTTCAGGAAATATCCGTAGACGGCGTGCGACAGCGGCGTGCTGGCCGTTCCATCGGGAACGAACAGGCGTACGAACTGGGTCCAATTGTTGACCGCCACCGCTTCTTGGCGGCGGGCGTTGGGGTCGGGGGCGATACCGACGAAGGCCGCCGTGCTGGTGCCCACCGCCTGGATCGGCCGGGCGCCGGTCGACACCTCCTCGACGTAGACGCCAGGGGTCAGATAACTAGGCATGCTCTTCCTCCATGAGATCGAGACGGACGATCAACGGGGTGGCACCGGCCGCAACCGGCAGGGTCCAGCGGCGTCCCCGGGCGTGGACCTGCATTTCCCCCGCGGCCGCACCGAGCGGCACGCCGGAAAGCTGAAAACGGCCCCGCGAGTCGGTCACCGTGGACCGGGACAGGGCCGGCAGCTCGACCCGCGCCTGGGCCAGCGGGATGTCGCCGGGCCCGACCACGACCCCGGCGAGCTCGCCGAGCGGCGACGAGCCCAGCATCACCTCGCGCACCGGGACGGCCGGCCGCCGCTCGCGGGCGCGTTCGAGCGGCACCTCCAACATGAAGGTGGGCTGCGGCGCTATGCCCAGCGCCTGCCAGACAGCGGCCGGCGCGGCGTCCAGCGCGATGTCCACCGCAGGGTCGGCGAGGGCGGCGAACAGCAACTCGCCGAGCTGCCGGTGGGCCTCCCGGGGATCCTCGGCCGCCGCGGTCACCAGATAGCGCAGACGAAAGCGGAGCGGTGGCGGAGAGGTCGTCTGAGGCTCCTTCGCCTCGGCGATCTCCAGTAGGTAGAGGTGGATGCCAGGCGCGACACCCGGAGGGGCGAAGGAGACGTGGACATCCCCCAGCACTCCACGCACCCACTCCCCGAGCCTCTCGTCCGCCTGGTCGATCATCGCTCCTCCTGCCGCCGAGCCGCACAGGCCGCAGGCCGAATTACCCCCGTGGAGCATCTCGGGCGGCGAGTGTGTCTACTGAATGAGGCGAAGGAGTTGCCGAAATGTTACGAACGCACCTCCGCCCCATCCCAGGTGAACGCCTGCCTCACTGCGCATAGCCCGGCGCTCCGACCGGGACCCCGGCCGTGGCCGGCGCCGACAGCTCGAGCTCGACCCCGCCGCCGATGCCGGCGACGATGTTGTAGATCGCGGCCGTCAGCACGCCGCCGATGAAGCCGATGCATCCGTAGAAGAGCGGGATGATGATGATGGCGCCAGCCCCGAAGATCATCCCCGCCATGCCGGCGGAGGCATCGTCCCCCATGCTGATCGCGGAGCCCATGATGGCGAACAGGGAGAAAAACGCGCCGATGAGGAGCCCCAGCAGGGCGTAGGTCAAGCCCATCATCTTGCCGACCGAGAAGACGCCGAACCGCCGAATCGTCGTGGTTGCCACGGTACCTCCTTCGGAAGCGCGCGGCGTCGCCAGTGGCGCCGCGGAATGGTGTTGCGGAGAGCGAGAGAATCATACTCCTCTCGAAAATGTGAGGGGATGCCCGCTGAGGCCGGGGGGAGGGGTCCCCCTCGGAGGGGGAGGCCTCCCCCTCCGAGGTACGGGGGTCCCCCTTCGAGGTACAGGCCCGTACCTTTGAGGTACGGGGGCATACCCTTGAGGTATGGGGGTGTACCCTTGAGGTATGGGGGTGTACCCTTGAGGTACGGGGGCGTACCCTTGAGGTATAGGGACATACCCGCGAGGTACAGGCCCGTACCCGAGTTTTCTTGTCCGTACATGCGAGGTACAGGGGTATACCCACGAGGTACGGGGGCGTACCCGACGGGTACAGGGCCGTACCTCAGTTGCCGGCCAGCCCCGCCGTTCCCGCGCCGCAGATGATCGAGCAGGCGGAGCGTACCCCGTGCAACGGGATCTTCCCCGTCAGGACCGCCGCCACCCCCGCCGCTCCGGAGAGCTCCGCCGCGATTCCCGCCTCGAACCAGAGCCAGCGGGCGGCTTCGTACATCTCCTCGTCGGTCACCAGCACCACGTCGTCCACGTTCTGGCGGATGATCTCGAAGTTCATCTCGTGGCTGCGGCGCGGCGCCAGGGTGTTCGCCTCGGTGTAGATCCCGGGAAGCTCGACGACGCGGCCCGCCCGCAGGCTCTCGGCGATCGTAGGCGCGCCCACCGCCTCGACGCCGATCACCCGCGCCCTGGGGCTCGTCCCCTTCACCGCCAAGGAGACGCCCGAGATCAGGCCGCCGCCGCCGATGGCCACGATCACCAGGTCCGTCTCCGGCGCGTCCTCCAGGATCTCCAGCCCCAGCGTCCCCTGGCCCGCGATGACGTCCGGATCGGCGAAGGGATGGATGTAGGACAGGCCCTCCCGCCGCGCCGCCTCCATCGCGGCCGCGTTGGCGTCGTCCCAAACCTCTCCCTCCCACACGATCCGCGCTCCCCAGCGCTCCAGCTTCTCCGCCTTGGCCCGGGGGACGTTGCGCGGGAGGTAGATGGTCACCGGAACTTCCGCCATGCTGCCCGCGTAGGCCACTCCGAGCCCGTGGTTGCCACCCGACGCGGTTACGAGCCCTCGCCGCACTGTATCCGCAGGGAGCCGCAGCGTGTGGTTGACCGCTCCCCGCGTCTTGAACGAGCCGGTCATCTGCAGGTTCTCGAGCTTGAAGGTGAAGCGGCTCCCCTCCCCGCCGCCGGGCAGCGGGGCGGCGTCCAGCAGAGGTGTGCGACGGACGTGAGGACGGATCCGAAGGGCGGCGGCGTGGATTTCGGAGAGCTCGACCATGGCGCGGATGCTAGCAGGAGGAGGGGCGGAAGAGCGGGGAAAGGGGCGGAAGTTTCGCCTTCCAATCCGCTTGACTTACGCCATGATTACGCCTAATATACGCCCCAGGGTGAAAACGACCCTGGATCGGTTCCAGAGCGGGAGAGCAAGAGCGTTGGAAGCGGTCTGAGCGGTACGAGGAGGTCGTCCACGGGCCGTCCGGCCTTCCCCCTTTTACGGAGATCCCGGCGGGGGTCTCAGGAGATGATCCGCAGTGCATACACCCATCATGAATGGTCTCGGGCAGTCGCTGCGCTGGCTGCGGGACCGGCAGGGAAAGAAGCAGTACCAGGTGGCCGACGCAGCCGGCATCACCAAGGGCATGTTGTCCGCCTACGAGACCGGCCGGCAGCGTCCCTCCCTCGAGACGCTGGAGAAGATCCTGGGCACGCTGGGATGCGATCTCAACGATCTGCACAACGCCATCCAGATCATCAACGGGCGTCCCGAGCAGATGAAGCGCAAGGGCGAGGGGCTGGGCGACGACGACGGAGGTTTCGAGGGCGGCGCCGAGAGGCCGCGGCCCGGGGGCGAGGGCCGGGCGGACCTCCAGCGCGTGCTCGGCCGGCGGGGTCCGATCCCTCCCGAGGAGGAGCGGGCCATGGCGGACATGCTCTACGGCTTCCACCGGTTCCTCCGCTACCTGCACCAGAACCTGGAGCAGGCCCTTCAGCGGCGGCAGCCGGAGGAGCGCGGCACGGACGAGGATCTATGAGGCGCGGTTTTCCCGCGCCTCTTCTTCTTCGACTTCAACCGGCGAGAAGGCGGCCCTGGAGAACAGTTACCGCCTGCCCTCCAAGCTTCACCCGGTCCGCTTCCACGCGAACCCTGACGACGCCGCCACGGGCCGAGGCCTGATAGGCGAGAAGCTCCGGCTTCCCCAGCCGGGAGGCCCAGAACGGACCCAGGGTGCAGTGGGCGGACCCGGTCACCGGATCCTCGTCCACGCCCGCCCCCGGCGCGAAAAAGCGCGAGACCACGTCGTAGGGCCCCTCGGACGCCCGGGCGGTGATGATGACGCCGCGCACCTGCAACGAGGCCAGCCGGCGGAAGTCCGGATCGGCATTCCGCACCGCGCTTTCCGATTCCAGCTCCAGGAGGTAGTCGTAGCGGCTTTTGCCGACGAAGCGGGGCTCGGCGCCTACAGCCCCGGCGAGGCCTTCCGGGGCCGGCGCCTCCTCGGCCGTCCGCGCCGGGAAGTCGAGCTCGATCCACTCCCCCGCCCGCTGCGCGGTCAGCAGTCCGCTCAGGGTGTGGAAACGCGCCGTCTCCTCCGCCCGCAGGCGTCCCGTCTCCCAGAGGACGTGGGCGCTGGCCAGGGTGGCGTGGCCGCAGAGCTCCACCTCCACGGCGGGCGTGAACCAGCGCAGCCGGTAACCGCCGTCCTCGGGATGGAGGAAGGCCGTCTCGGAGAGGTTCATCTCCCGGGCCACGTCCTGCATCCACCGGGCGTCGCGGGGCTCCGGCAGCAGGCAGACCGCCGCCGGGTTGCCGGCGAACGGGCGGGGGGTGAAGGCGTCGACTTGGTAGAGGTCGAGATGCATGGGGCAAGGTTACCGCAGGTGGCCCCCCGCCCGAACCCTCACCCCCGGCCCCTCTCCCGGTGAGGGAGGGAGGGAGGGGTCGGGAGAGGAGGGCCGGGGAGGTGAGGGCTCGAAGGGCAGAGCGCCCCATTTGGCCCTACCCGCTTTACACCGCAAAGTCCTCTGACCTACAATCGAGCTTGTACCCGGCAGGAACTATCTCCGGGACGTTTTCGGTTACACTCTGCGGGACCGGGGCCCCAAATCCCCTCCCCTACACGATTTCGAAGGAGCGAGCAGGGTACGCAAGGCATGGGACTGTCCACCGAAGCTCCCGCCACCGCCGATCCACGGACGGCGCCTGAGGATTTCAACGGGCTGCTCGCCGGCTTCCGCCACAAGCTCGACCGCGTCCTGGCGGCCTGGCTGGAGACCAAGCGCCAGGAAGCGATCTCCCTCGGCTCCCCCGAGATGCTGGAGCTGATCGACGGCGTCGGACAGCTCGCGACCCAGGGGGGCAAGCGCGTGCGCCCGGCCCTCGTCTACTACACCTACCGGGCCTGCGGCGGCGCCTCCGACGAGGCCGCCCTCCCTCTCGCCCTGTCCACCGAGCTGCTCCATACCTACCTGCTGATCCACGACGACATCATGGACCACGCCGAGACCCGGCGCGGCCTGCCGGCGGCGCACGCGCGCTTCCGCGAGTCCCACCGCGCCCACGGGCTGCACGGCGACGCGGCGGACTTCGGCCGCTCGGTGGCCATCCTCCTGGGCGACCTGGCGCAGAGCTGGGCCGTGGAGCTGGCGGCGGAGTCCTTCCCCAAGGCGCCGGCCCCGCGCGAGCTGGCCCGCTGCTTCTCGGCCATGTGCCAGGAGGTGATCGGCGGCCAGTACCTGGAGCTGCTGGTGGCCCAGCGGCGCACCGCCAGCGAGGACGAGCTGCTGCGGGTGCTGCGCCTGAAGTCGGGACGCTACACGGCGGAGCGGCCGATCCAGCTCGGAGCGCTGCTGGCCGGCGCCGGCGCGGAGACGCTCGCCGGCCTCTCGGCCTACGGCGCCGCCGTGGGCGAGGCCTTCCAGCTCCAGGACGACCTGCTGGGCATGTTCGGCGACCCCGGCACGGTCGGCAAGCCGGTGGACGCCGACCTCAAGGAAGGCAAGTTCACGTTCCTGATCCGCCATGCCCTGGACCGCGCCACCTCCGGCCAGCGGAGCGCGCTGGAGACGGCCCTGGGCCGCCCCGAGGCCACGGACGCGCAGATCGGCGACGCGGTGCGCGTCCTGGAGGAGACCGGAGCCCATCACGCGGTGGACGCCATGGTCGGCGAGCGGCTGCGCGCCGCCCGGGCCGCCCTCGCGGCGCTGGAGCCGGCCCTGCGGCCGGACGGCCGCCTGTTCCTCGCAGGCCTGATCGACTATCTGCGGGAGCGCGAGCGGTGAGCGGGCGCGAAGTCATCCCCGAGCTTGAGCGCGACCGCAAGGCCGAGCACATCCGCCTGGCGCTCGACGACCGCATGCAGCTCGGCCGCAACGTCTTCGACGAGTACCGGTTCGAGCACGAGGCACTGCCCGAGATCGACATCGAGGAGATCGACATCTCGGTCGACTTCCTGGGCCGGCGGCTGGCCGCCCCTATCCTGATCTCCTGCATGACCGGCGGCACCGAGCAGGCGGGACTGATCAACCGCAACCTGGCGGAAGGCGCCGAGCGCACCCGGGTGGCGGTGGGCGTGGGCTCCCAGCGCAAAGCGTTGGAAGATCCAGCGAAAGCTGATACCTTTCGCGTCCGCGAGGTCGCTCCTTCGGTCCCCCTGCTGGCCAACCTGGGCGCCGTCCAGCTCAACTACGGGATGGGCGTCCGCGAGTGCCGGCAGGCGGTGGAGATGATCGGGGCCGACGCTCTGGTCCTCCACCTGAACCCGCTCCAGGAGGCGATCCAGCCCGAGGGACAGTGCGATTTTTCGGGGCTGCTGCCGAAGATCGGCGAGGTGGCGCGGGAGGTGGGCGTGCCGGTGGTGGCCAAGGAGGTGGGCTCCGGCATCTCGGAGTCGACGGCCCGCGCTCTGGCCGCGCGCGGCGTGCGGATCATCGACACCGCCGGCGTGGGGGGCACGAGCTGGGCCCGGATCGAGGCGCATCGCGCCGGGGACCTGGAGATCGGCGAGCTGTTCGCCGGCTGGGGCCTGCCGACTCCGGAATCGATCCGCCAGGTGCGGCGAGTGGAAGACATGACGGTGATCGCCAGCGGCGGCATCCGCAACGGCCTCGACGCCGCCAAGGCCATCGCCCTGGGCGCCGACCTGGTGGGCATGGCCTAACCCTTCCTGGCTCCCGCCACGGAATCCGCGGAACGGGTCGCCGAGAAGGTGCGGCGCACCGTCCGCGAGCTCAAGATCTGTATGTTCTGCCTCGGAGCGAAAACGATTGCGGAGCTGCAACGTATCAAGCTCCTAAAAGGGTTGTGAGATGAGCAAGACCGCCAAGTCCCTAGCCTCGGCCCCCCTGACCCGCGAGGAGCTCGTCAGCGCTCTCGCCCAGGGCGAGCGCCGGTTCCATGAGATCCCCAAGGACTTCGCCGCCGAAGAGGCGGCCGAGATCCGCCGCCAGGCCCTGGAGGAGATGACGCGCACGCCGCTCTCCAACATCGGCCATCACTCGCTGGACGTCCAGAGGGCCTCGCACCGCAACTGCGAGAACTTCATCGGCGTCGCCCAGATCCCCATGGGCGTGGTCGGCCCGCTGCGGGTGCGGGGCCGGAGCCTGGACGGCGACGTCTACGTCCCCCTGGCCACCACCGAGGCGGCCCTGGTGGCGAGCACCAACCGCGGCTGCGCCGCCATCCGCGAGGCCGGCGGCGCCGTCGTCCGCGTCGAGGACGTGGGCATGACCCGCGCGCCCGTCTTCCGCACCTCGGGCATCGTCCAGACGCAGCAGTTCCTGCAGTGGATCCAGGAGCATGAGGACGACCTCCGCCAGCTCACGGAGAGCACCAGCAAGTACCTGAAGCTGCTGGAGGTGCGGCCCTACGCCTTCGGCACCACGGTCTTCCTCCGCTTCCGCTTCGACACCGGCGACGCCATGGGCATGAACATGGTGACCATCGCCTGCGACCGCGCGGTCAACGAGCTGATCGAGCCCGGCACGGGCGTGCCCTGCATCGGTCTCTCCGGCAACTACTGCGTGGACAAGAAGCCGGCGGCGATCAACTTCCAGGAGGGGCGCGGCAAGCGCATCTACGCCGAGGTCCTGCTGGAGCACCCGATCCTCCACCACATCCTGAAGACGGACGCCCGCAGCCTGGTCGAGGTGCAGTACCGCAAGAACCTCCTGGGCTCGATCGCGGCCGGCTCCATGGGCTTCAACGCCCACTACGCCAACGTCCTGGCGGCCTTCTTCATCGCCACCGGCCAGGACCCCGCCCACGTGGTCGAGGGCTCCATGGGCGTCACCTGCATCGAGCACCGCGGGCCGGACTCGGTCTTCGTCTCGGTCTTCCTGCCCGACGTCCCCCTGGGAGCGGTCGGCGGCGGCACCTCGCTCGACACCCAGCGCGAGGCCTTGGCCGTGCTCGGCGTCTCGCCCGATCCCGAGAAGCGGGGCGACGCGGTGATGCGGCTGGCCGAGATCCTCGGCGCCGTGGTGCTCGCCGGCGAGCTGTCGCTGATGGCCGCCTTCACCTCGAACGATCTGGCGCGGGCCCACGAGAAGCTCGGGCGCGGTGAGATCCCCACCCGGCTGACCACCTGACGATTGGAGGCCGGGCTGATCCCCCGCGGCACCCTCCATCCCGGGGCCGGAACGGCGGCCGTCGCGGTCTCCGCCCCGGGCAAGCTGATCCTGATGGGCGAGCACGCGGTCGTCTACGGCCGCCCCGCCCTCGTCGCCGCCATCGACGCGCGGCTCACGGCGCGGATCTTCCCCGCGCCCGGCGGCGACGCCGTCCGTCTCGATCTCGCCTCCCTGCCCCACGTCGAAGAGATCTCACGGGAAGGGCTGCGGGCCTACGCCCGCGCCGCCCGCGTAAGGTGGGAGGAGTACGCGCGCGATCCCCGTCCCGAACGCTTCCGCGCCGTGCGGGGAGACGATCCGGCGCACCTGGTGAAAGTCGCCCTCGGCGAGGTCCTGGAATCCCTGGGCGGGAGCGGCGGCGGTCCCGGCCTGTGGCTGCGGGTCGAGTCGGACCTCCCCATCGGCTCCGGCTTCGGCAGCTCGGCGGCCACCGCCACAGCGGTGATCGCCGCCTTCCTGGCCTTCCTGGGGGAAGAGGCCGATCCCGCGCGGATCGAGCGCCTCGCCCTGGAGGCGGAGCGGCGCCAGCACGGCCTCCCCTCGGGGGTGGACGGCGCCACGGTCCTGCACGGCGGCCTGCTCTGGGCCCGCCGGCTTCCGTCCGGCGCGCTGGAGACCGAGCGGATCGCGGCGCGCTCCCCCCTGCTCTCCAACTTTCGGGTCCTGAACACGGGCACGCCGCCGGAGACGACCGGCGCCGTGGTGGCCGCCGTGCGGAGCCGCCGCGAGCGGGACCCGGGTTTGCATGAGAAGCTCCTGAACCGCATCGAGGCGGCGACTCTGGGCTTCCGCGCGGAGCTCGAACGAGAGACGGAGGACCCGGTCGTTACCCTGGAGCTGATCCGCGAATGCGAGGCCTGCCTGGAAGAGCTGGGAGTCGTTCCCCAGGAGGCGCGGGACCTCGTCCGCCGGATCGAGGCCGCGGGCGGCGCCGCCAAGATCTCGGGCGCCGGCTCCCTCGCCGGGCCGGGTGCCGGGTCGATGCTGGTCTATCATCCTGATCCCGAAAGGATCTCCGGCTGGCAATTCTTACAGCCGTTTCCCTACTATCCTCTGCACCTCGGAGCCGAGGGGCTCCGCCGGGAGACCGACGCATGAGCAAAACCACTGTTTCCGCGCCGGCCAACATCGCCTTCATCAAATACTGGGGAGCCCGCGACCTCGACCGCGCCCTGCCCGTGAATCCGTCGATCTCCATGACCCTGGAGAACTGCGTCACCAAATGCACGGTGGATCTCCTGGGGCACGGCGGCGAGGACGAGATCTGGCTCGCCGAGCCCGGCGGCGGCTTCGGCACGCCCGAGCCCGAGTTCGCCCAGCGCGTGCGCGCCCACCTCGACCGCATCCGGCAGTGGTCGGGCCGCACCGAGTCCCTGCGGGTGGCCACCCGGAACACCTTCCCCACGGCCGGCGGCCTGGCCTCCTCGGCCTCGGGGTTCGCGGCCTTGACCCTGGCCGCCGTGGGCGCGCTCGGCAAGAAGGCGTCTCCCCACGAGCTCTCCCTGCTCGCCCGCCGCAGCGGCTCCGGTTCGGCCTCCCGCTCGGTCTTCGGCGGCTTCGTCGAGTGGTCCGCGGACGAGAGCGACGACCAGAGCTATGCGCGGCAGATCGCCCGGCCCGAGCACTGGGACCTGCGGGACGTCATCGCCGTGGTGGAGATCGGCCCCAAGTCGGTCCCCTCGCTGGAGGGCCACCGCCGCGCCCTCACCAGCCCCTACTACGCCAAGCGGCAGGAGCTCGTGCCCGCCCGGCTGGAGACGGTGCGCCGGGCCATCCGCGAGCGGGACCTGGAGACGCTCGGCCCGGTGCTGGAAGAGGAGGCGGTGGACCTGCACCTGATCGCCATGTCCTCGCATCCTCCGATCTTCTACTGGAGCCCCGGCACGGTCGCCGTGCTGCGCGCCGTGCGCGAGCTGCGGCAGGAAGGGCTCCACGCCTGGGTGACCATGGACGCGGGCGCCAACGTCCACGTCATCTGCGACTCCGATTCCGAAGACGAGGTGGCCGAGCGCCTGGAGGACCTGCCGGCGGTGGGCTTCGTGATCCGCGACGGCGTCGGCCCCGGCCCAGACATGGACTCGGAACACCTGTTCTGATCCCGTGGACGTCGTCCTCCTCAAGCTCGGCGGCAGCCTGATCACCGAGAAATCCCGGGCGGAGACCCCGCGCCCGGAGGTCATCGCCCGCCTGGCCGGCGAGATCGCGCGGGCGGCGCGGGAGACCTCCGTCCGCCTGATCGCCGGGCACGGCAGCGGCTCCTTCGGCCACGTCGCCGCCCGCGACTCCGGCATCGCCGGGGGGCTCCGCTCGCCGGATCAGCTCTCCGGCGTCTCGCGCACCCAGGAGCGGGCGGCGGCCCTGCACCGCCTGGTGATCCAGGCCCTGGAAGAAGCCGGCGCCCTCCCCTTCTCCCTCGCCCCTTCGAGCTGCATGGTCGCCGCCGCCGGGCGCGTCGCCGCCTTCCACGACGAGCCGCTGCTGCTGGCCCTGGAGCGGGGTCTGCTGCCGGTGCTCTATGGCGACGTGGTCCTGGACCGCGAGCGGGGCGTCTCCATCTGCTCCACCGAGACCGTCCTCGACGCCGTGGCCCGCCGCCTTCTGGAGCGTGGGCATGTCGTCCGCAAAGCTCTGTGGTTGGGGGAGACGGATGGGCTTTACGACGCCGAGGGGCGGACGATCTCCCGCGTCTCGGCGGCGGACGTCCTCGACGCCGTCGGCGATCCCTCAGGGGCCGACGTGACCGGGGGGATGCGGCACCGCATCGAGAGCGCTCTGGAGCTGGCGCGGTTGGGGGTGCCGTCGGTGCTGATCAACGGGTTACGGGCGGGGGAGTTGGAGAGGGCGCTCAGGGGAGAGAGGATTCAGGGCACCGAAGTGATTTAGGCAGCGTGCCCTGCGAGCCCTCACCTCCCGGCCTCCTCTCCCGACCCCTCCCTCCCACCCTCACCGGGAGAGAGGGGGACGAAGAAGCGTCTCTTGGTTTCTTTGGCTAACTTCTCCTCCTCTCCCGGTGAGGGTGGGAGGGAGGGGTCGGGAGAGGAGGCCGGGAGGTGAGGGCTCGCAGGGCGGACCGCCCCAGTCGGCAACAGCCTCTTGAATGCTATCCTCCCCCCGTGCGGGCGGAGACCACCATGAGAGAGTGGAGGATGGAGGACCTGGAGCAGCTCCTGATCGCTTCGAGCCGGACGTTCGCTCTCGCCATCCCCCTGCTGCCGGAGCCCACGCGGCGCGAGGTCACCATCTCCTATCTGCTCTTCCGCGTCGCCGACACCTTCGAGGACGCGGCGAGCTGGCCGCGCGCCCGGCGCATCGAGGCGCTGGCGCGGTTCGGCGAGATCCTCCAGAAGCCGGAGCCGGGCGAGATCGCGGAGGTCTCCCGCTACTGGGCCGAGGAGGTCCCCTGCGAGCAGCCGGGCTACCGCGACCTCCTCGCCGCCGTGCCCTTCGTCCTCGAATCCTTCTTCGCCCTCTCCCCCAAGGCCGTGGAGCTGATCCGCGAGCACACCCTGCGGACCGCCGAAGGCATGGCGGGCTTCGTGGCCCGCACCACGGACGGCGGCGAGCTGGTCCTGCGTGACGTGCCCGACCTGCGGGACTACTGCTACGTCGTGGCCGGCATCGTGGGCGAGCTGCTGACCGAGCTGTTCCTCCTCGGCCGGTCCCAGCTCGCGCCCGTGGCGGACGGCCTGCGCGAGCGCTCGCGGGTCTTCGGCGAGGGCCTCCAGCTCGTCAACATCCTCAAGGACTCGGCGAGCGACGCCACCGAAGGGCGGCGCTACCTGCCCGAGGGCGTGGAACGCGCCGAGGTCCTGGCCCTGGCCCGCCGCGACCTCCAGGCCGCGAGCGAGTACGTCCTCTCCCTCCAGGGCGCGGGGGCCGAGCGCGGGCTCGTGGCCTTCAACGCCCTGCCGGTGCGCCTGGCCCAGGCCACCCTCGACCGCGTCGAAGCCGCCGGACCGGGCTCCAAGCTCAGCCGCCCCGAGGTCTATGCCATCGTCCAGCGCATGAACCGCGCGCTCGACCGGAACGAGCCCGCCGTCGACCTCCTCCCGGCGGCGTGAAGCCGTCCGGGCGGATTTTTGCTCCGCCGTCCCGCTGTTCTCCTGCTCCGAGGTGACCGCCCCGATGAAGTCAATGAAGCGCTTCCCAGCCCCGTTCCTCCTCGTCCTCCCCCTGCTGGCGGCCTGCGCCGGACAGACGTCCTCCAAACCCGCGGCCCCGCCGCCGACTTCCGCCAACGCCAACGCCGTGCGGGTGGTGGCCGAGACCGTCCAGGACCCCCATTCCTTCGCCCGTCCGGACGAGGTCGAAGTCGAGCACCTGGTCCTGGACCTCAGCGTGGACTTCACCCAGCAACGGCTCGCCGGCCGTGCCAGCCTGCGCGTCAACAACAAGCTGGGCGCCGACCGCGTAATCCTGGACACCCGGGACCTGGAGATCCGCCGCGTCACCCTGGACGACGGCAAGACCGAGGCGCGCTGGAAGCTCGGCGATGCCGTGGAGATCCTGGGCCGGCCCCTGGAGGTCGAGATCGCCCCGGGTACCACCTGGGTCAACGTCGACTACGCCACCAGCCCCCAGGCCGCCGCCCTGCAGTGGCTCACCCCCGCGCAGGCCGGCAGCCCGTCGCCGTTCCTCTACACCCAGTCGCAGGCCATCCTCGCCCGCACCTGGGTCCCCTGCCAGGACAGCCCCGGCGTGCGCATGACCTACGAGGCCACCATCCGCGTCCCCCCGGGGCTGATGGCGGTGATGAGCGCCGAGAACCCGACCCGGAAGAGCGCGGACGGCGTCTACAAATTCCGGATGCCTCAGCGCATCCCCTCTTACCTGCTGGCCCTGGCCGTGGGCGACTTGGAGCTCCGGCCGCTCGGCCCCAACAGCGGCGTCTACGCCCTGCCGGCGGTCGTCGAAAGGGCCGCCTGGGAGCTGGCGGACACGCCGAAGATGATCGCGGCCGCCGAGAAGCTCTACGGGCCCTACCGGTGGGGGCGCTACGACCTCCTGATCCTCCCCGCCAGCTATCCCTACGGCGGCATGGAGAACCCGCGCCTGACCTTCGCCACGCCCACCATCCTGGCCGGCGACCGCTCGCTGGTCTCCCTGGTCGCCCACGAGCTGGCGCACTCCTGGTCCGGCAACCTGGTGACCAACGCCACCTGGAGCGACTTCTGGCTCAACGAGGGCTTCACCACCTACTTCGAGAGTCGGATCATGGAGGCCGTCTACGGCCGTCCCTACGCCGAGATGCTGGCCGTTCTCGGCCGCCAGGACCTCCAGGACGCCTTCGACGAGTTGGGGCCGGAGAGCCCGGACACCGCCCTCTACCTGAACCTCGCCGGCCGCGATCCGGACGAGGGCACCGGCAACGTCGCCTACGAGAAGGGGGCCCTGTTCCTGCGGATGCTGGAGCAGTCGCTGGGACGGCAGAAATTCGACGCTTTCCTGCGCGGCTACTTCGAGAAGTTCGCCTTCCAGTCCATGGACACCGTCGGCTTCGTCCAGTACCTGCGGCAGCAGCTCCTGGACGGCGACGAGGCCCTGGCCCAGCGGCTCCTGATCCAGCCCTGGATCTTCAGCCCGGGGCTCCCCGCCAACGCGCCGCAGCCCCGTTCCGAGGCCTTCGTGGCGGTGGACCAGGCCGTCCAGGCCTTCGCCGCCGGGACGCCGGCGGCCCAGATCTCCACCAACGGCTGGACCACCCACCACTGGCTCCAATTCCTGCGCACCCTGCCCCAGCCGCTGGACGCGCAGAAGATGGCGGACCTCGACGCCGCCTTCCGCCTCAGCGAGTCGGGCAACTCGGAGATCCTGAGCGCCTGGTTGATGAAGGTGATCGAGGGCCGGTACGAGCCGGCCTACCCGGCCCTGGAGCGCTTCCTCACCACCGTGGGACGGCGAAAGTTCCTGCGCCCCCTCTACGCCGAGCTGGCGAAGACCCCCGCCGGCGCGGAGCTGGCGCTGCGGATCTACGAGAAGGCCCGGCCGGGCTATCACTCGGTGTCGCGGAACACGATCGACGAGCTGTTGGGGTGGCGGGGGTAGAACGAACCCTCACCCCTACCCCTCTCCCGACCCCTCCCGCCCTCCCTCACCGGGAGAGGGGAAAAACAAATCCGACTAACCCTCTCCCTCCTCTCCCGGTGTGGGTGGGAGGGAGGGGTCGGGAGAGGAGGCCGGGAGGTGAGGGCTCAGGTCAGCTCCTCCTGCAGCCACGCCCGCGCCTTCATCCAGTCGCGCTGGGCCGTGCGCAGCGAGACCCCCATCGCCGCCGCCGTCTCCTCCTCCGAGAGGCCGGCGAAAAAGCGGCATTCCACCACCTGGGCCAGACGCGGATTCTTCTCCCCCAGACGCGAGAGGGCCGCGTCCAGGGCCACCAGCCACTCCGCCTGACCGTCGATGGAGACGATCCCTTCATCCAGAGTGGTCTGCACGCTGCCGCCGCCCCGCTTGGCCGCGCCCCGGCGACGGGCGTAGGTCACCACCACCTGGCGCATCGCCCGGGCGGCCACACCCAGGAAATGGCTACGGTCCTGCCAGTCCACCCGGCTGCCGTCCACCAGCTTCAGATAGGACTCGTGGACCAGAGCGGTGGTGTCGAGGACGCGGTCCGGGTTGCCCCGGCCGAGCTGGCGCCGGGCGATCCGCCGCAGGTCGTTGTACACCAGGGGCACGAGCCGGTCGAAGGCGGCGCGGTCGCCGTCCTTGTAGGCCAGCAGCAGCTCGGTCACGTCCCCTGTCCCGTGCATAGGCAGTACGGAAATCCTGCGTATTGTAAGCGGATCAGGCTCGGGCCGGCCGCGCGCCCGGCCAGGGTTCGGGAGGATCGTCGGGCATTTCCTTCGAGAAGGTCTCCGTCTGGTACAGCCGGAATCCCCGCGCCTGGTAGTTCGTGAGCGACGCCGGACCGTCGAGCGAGCAGGTGTGCACCCAGACGCGGGACGCGCCCATCGCCCAGGCCCGCTCGATGGCGGCGGTCAGCAACGCGCCCCCGAGACCGCGGCCGATGAAGCTCGGCAGCAGTCCGAAGTAGACCAGCTCCACATGGTCCCCCGGCTGCCGCTCCAGCTCGAAATAGCCGGCCGGAGTCCCCTCGACGTAGCCCACCCAGGTCTCCACCTCCGGCCGTTCCAGCCACGCCAGCCATCGCTCGTAGGTCCAGCCCAGCCGGTCGGTCCAGAACCAGTCGCCGCCCACGGCGGTGTACAGGAAACGATTCAGCTCCGGAGAGGGGATGCGGGCCTGGCGGATCTCGAGGTCGTCCGCGAGACGGCCGGGATGGAGATCTTCCGGGGAGGTCATCTCCAGGTAATAGATCTCCACCTCGCGCCTCATGCGATCCTCAGCACCTTGGCGCCGCGGATCTTCCTCTCCTTCAGCTCCCGCAGAGCCTGGTTCGCCTCCTCCAGGGGGTATTCCTGGACCTCCGGACGGATGGGGATCTCGGCCGCCAGCTTCAGGAATTCGCGGACGTCGCTGCGGGCCACGTTGGCGACGCTCTTGATCTCCTTCTCCATCCACAGGTGGGCGCGATAGTCGAGGCGCAGCAAAGCCTCCTTGTCCCGCTCCTCCTTGCGGATGGCGTTGATCACGAGCCGTCCTTCCGGTTCCAGGTTCTTCAGGGCTTCCACGACAGGGCTCCACGCCGGCGTCGTATCGATGACGGCCGCGAGCTTCTCCGGTGATTCCTCCAGGGTGTCTCCGGCCCAAGCGGCCCCCAACTCCCGCGCGAAGCTCCTCTCCCCCTCGCTGCGCGCGAAGACGAAGACCCTGGTTCTCGGGAAACGATGCCTGACCATCTGGAGGACGAGGTGGGCGGAAGCGCCGAAACCGGTCAGCCCCAGATTCTCGCCGTCCGCAAGCCCCGTCTGCGCCAGGGACCGGTAGCCGATCGCCCCCGCGCAGAGGAGAGGCGCCGCCTCCGCGTCAGAAAACACGTCCGGAATTGGATGAGCGAACGCCTCGCGCACCGTCATGTACTCCGCATATCCGCCGTGGGCATCCCTACCCGTCGCTTCAAAGAACGGGCAGAGGTTCTCGTTCCCCTCAAGGCAGAACCGGCATCGCCCGCACGCCGAGAAGATCCACGCGACACCCACCCGGTCGCCGATCCGCAGGGCGCCGCCTGCCCCAGGTCCGAGAGCCTCGACTGTACCGATCGCTTGATGTCCAAGAACGATTGGGAGACGGGGTGGAGGCGTCCGTCCCTCGATCTCGTCCAGCTCGGTGTGACAGACCCCGCACGCGGAGACCTTGACCAGGACCTCTCCTTCTCCGGGGACCGGGACGGGCAGATCGGCCAGTTTCAAGGGGGTGGGGTTCTCCTCCAGGCTGGCGAGGGCGCGGAGGATCATGGCTCGCATGGCGAGGGGGGACTGTACCACCCCACCGTATAGCCCCTCCCTCACCCAACGGACGGCGCGCGCCTCCGCCCTCTGCGCTACCTTCTAGACGCGAGTATCAAGGAGGTCCCATGAGCACGATGCAGATCACTTTCCCCGGCGGCGTGGCCGTGGACGCCCAGTTCCGCGACCTGACCGTCCACACCGACCAGCGCGTGGGCCACGGCGGCGAGGGCACCGGACCGGAACCCTTCGAGCTGTTCCTGGCCTCCCTCGGCACCTGCGCCGGCCTGTACGCGTTGCGGTTTTGTCAGCAACGGGAGATCGACACCACCGGCCTTGGCCTGACCCTCACGACCGAGAAGGATCCCAGCGGCACCCGCGTGGGAACCGTACGTCTGGAGATTCAGCTCCCTCTGGGGTTCCCGGACAAGTACCGGGATGCGATCGTTCGCGCGGCCGACCAGTGCGCGGTCAAGCGGCACATCGTGGAGCCGCCGAGCTTTGAGGTGATGGCGGTGACGGCGGGACGAGAGCAGCTCGCGGCGGTGTAGAGCAACCGGTCCCTACGAGCAAACCGCCTGTATATACAATAGCTTGGCCATAAGGGTCTTCTCGCCTAACCCCAGAGCCTCGCCGAGAGGGATGATTTCGCTCAAGATTTCCTTCACTGGTTCCCAGTGTCGGAACCGAGCATAGGCCTGGGCCAGATCAAACGAGACGAGAAAAACTTCGACTCCCATCTGGCGGTCCAGGAAGACCTCGCGCACTTCGCCCAGGGCCCTTTCAACCTCAGAGAGATCGCCAAGATCTCTTGCGATCAGTCCTTCCAGCCAGCGGAGTCGGACCCGATCCATTTGCTCCTGATACAGGTGCCGGCTCTGTTCGAGAGACGCCCTGGCTTCCATAGCGGCTCCGGTATGAGTCAAAGCACAGATCAAGTTGTGTTTGCCCGCGAGTACCAACCGGGCGTCACTCTGTGGATCGATTTTCTCAAGACCGGCCTGAGTCGTCTGGATCGCCGCTCTGTAAAGGCCTTGATAACATAGAATCATGCCCTTCCTGATCAACCCCGCCCCTTCCCGATGATGATCATGTGCTCTGCGGCAGAGAGCGATAGACCGGTTCGAAAGCTTGGCCGCCTCATCATAGAGACTCTGTGCGATTCGCAGGGAAGAGGTGAAGCCGAGGATCTCGGTTGCTGTCAGCATATCCTCGGATTGCGCATGATGGAACCAAGCTTGCTGGAGGGCTCGCTCCGACCTCCAAAGATCAGAGTTGATTCGTAAGGAGTTGCCCAGATATCCCCAGGCCAGGGCCCGAGCATCCTCAACCAGACACGATCCATAACGCCCCGCATCGAGGTGCAATGCCACCTCGACCGCCAGACGCGCCATTTCCCCCGCTTCGGTCGGATCTGAGGACCACGTTGCCTGGCTGCGGCAGCGCAGAAATTGGCTGAGTTGCAGAGTGCGGAACCTTTCTTCGGCCACAACCTTCCGCCGACGCTCGGAAGGGGGCTCTTGCATCAACTGCGCGAACAGATCCTCCACATCCCGCGCCTCCTCAAGGACACTGGCCAGCCGGTCCGCCGCCCTGCTGGCAGCGTCTTCAAACGCTTCGTCGTAACTGGGCTGCAGCCAGGAATCCGACAGTTGGAGCGCTACCTCCTCGGAGATCTCGTCCGCCCGATCCCGGCACTCCCAACAGACCGCGAGGTGCCGGTCAATCAGCCGAGCGTCCTCGGAAGCCAACTGTCCGCTGATGAATTTCTTCAGGGTCTCCCGATCCGGATGTTCCCTCATGGCTCCGACCTCCAATGGAGCTTAAGAGAAAATTCTATCAGTAAAGTGGGGAGAACGGCGGGGCACCCCGCGCCGCCTGCTCGTACTTCCAAAGCTTCCGCCAGGTTCCTGCTGCTACACTCTTCGACTTTGCCGAGGAGCAAGCGATGGAAGAAGTCTTTCTTGGCTGGGACGTAGGGGCCTGGCATTGTGAGTCGGGAGACAGCCGGGACGCCCTTTGCGCCCTGATCCAGGATTCCCACGGGGAACCGGTCCTCACCGGGCGCCCGTGGAGGGGCAACCTGCGGAAGATCCTTAACGATCGTGAGGGCCCGGAGTTGGTGGACGCGATGCTGGGCCTTCTGAAGATCCAGCCGCTCTCCGAGGGTTCGGTGACCGTGGCGATCGACACCCCCCTGGGATGGCCCGCCGCGTTCCTGGACCTGCTCCTGCACCGGCGCCTCCCCGGCTCGATTCCGGAGATTCAGCATAAGAACAACATCCTGTTCCGGCGGACCGACCAGATCCTGGTCGCGAACGGCCATCGGCCTCTGTCCGTCGTCCAGGACCTGATCAGCAGCGCCTCTACGAAGGGGATGTTCTTCCTGGAAAGGGCCAGGCTTACGCAGACCGAGCCGGGGATCTGGAGAGGCGTCGAGGAGCCCAGACCCTTACGGGTCACCGCGATCGAGACGTACCCGGCGCCGTGCAAGAAGGGGCAGTTGTTCGAGGCCGCGGTCGCCGAGATCGCCCAGGCCGAGGACTTCCGCAAGGTGTGCGAGAAAAGAAGGCACGTCGAAGCCGACGTGAAGGACGCCCTCTACTGCGCCCTGGTCGCCTTCGAGTTCGCTCATCGCAGAGAGGGGTTGTTGTCGCCGGACTCGGCCGATGATCCGGTGCCGGCCGAGGAAGGCTGGATCTGGATCCCCAGGGAGTGCTATCCCAAGGTCTCCGGCCCGCGGGGGTGACGGCCTACGGCGGACAGGCGGCCACCGCCACCTCGCAGACGTGGTCCTGTGTAGAATTCACCGCTCCATGATCGAAGCCATTCTCTTCGACTGCGACGGCGTCATCCTCGACAGCGAGGACACCTGGAGCCTCTGCGAGGCGGAGTTCCTGCTGCGCCGGGGGCTCGTCTTCGACTCCGAGCGCACCAAGCCCCTCATCACCGGGCTCGGGGCGATGGACAGCCTGCGGCTGCTGCAGGAGCAGTACGGCTTCGCAGGCGACCTGGACGCCCTGGCGCGGGAGCGGAGCGAGATCATCCGCGAGATGTTCGCCCGCGAAATCCGGTTTACGGCGGGATTCCCGGAGTTCTTCCGGGAGCGGGTCCAGGGCCGGTTCAAGACCTGCATCGCCACCTCGATGTCCGAAGAGATCTTCGCCGTCGTGGACCGGAAGCTCGGGCTCTCCCAGCTCTTCGACGGCCGTGTCTACTTCCCCTCCCATGTAGGGGGCCGCGCCAAGCCGGAGCCGGACCTCTTCCTCTATGCCGCCGCCCGGTTGGAATCGGCGCCGGAACGCTGTATGGTCCTGGAGGACTCCCCGCGGGGGATCGAAGCCGCGCGGCGCGCCGGCATGACGGTGGTCGGGCTCGCCACCACCCACGGCAGGGAGATGCTCACGGCGGCGGACCGGGTGGTCGGCTCGTTCGCGGAGATCGTCCCCCTGCTCTCTCCTGCGTCGAAATAGCATGACATCCGTGCTATCGTGTCTCCGTGATCCGGTCATTCAAAGGCCGTGGGACGGAAGACATCTTCAATGGACTGAACACGAAGGATGCCCGCCGCACATGTCCTCAGGATCTCTGGGCTGTAGCGGCCCGCAAACTGGATCAACTCGATTCCGTTCAGGATCTGGAGGATCTGAGGGTTCCTCCAGGGAACCGGCTGGAACGCTTGTCAGGCGACCGGGCCGGACAATTCAGCATCCGGGTCAACGACCAGTACCGGATCTGCTTCAAATGGACCGATTCGGTCCTGACGAAGTCGTGATCGTTGACTATCACTAGGCGGCGCCCATGATTCGAGTACCGACAGACCGTCGGCCGACCCACCGGCGAAATGCTGCTGAGGAGTTCCTGAAGCCGATGGCCTTGACGCAGAGGGATCTCGCTCAAGGCATCCACGTTCCCTACCAGCGCGTCAACGAGCTGGTGAACAAGAAGCGGGGCATGACACCCAGCACAGCGCTCCGCCTCGCGAAGTTCTTCGGCACCTCCGCGGAGCTCTGGATGAACCTCCAGCTTCGTTGGGACCTGCACCAGGCCAGCCGCGCGGAAGCCGAGGAGCTCAAGAGCATCCAGCGGCTCCGAGTGGCGACGGGATAGCCCCCCCTACCCCGCCGCCGCGCGCCGGAACCGGGCCGAGGCCAGCCAGAGGATTCCCAGGCTCATCAGAGCCAGGGCCAGGAACTGGGGCCAGAGGGCGGCAAATCCCGCTCCCTTGAGGAAGATCGCCCGCACGATCTCCAGGTAGTGCCGCAGCGGGTTGATCAGCGTCAGCCAGCGGAAGACCTCCGGCATGCTGGTGACCGGGAACATGAAGCCCGAGAGCAGGATGGACGGCAGGAAGACCAGGAAGACGGCCATGAAGGCCTCCTGCTGGGTGCTGGAGATCGTCGAGATGAGGAGCCCGATCCCCAGGGCCGACAGGATGTAGAGCACGCTCGCCAGGAGCAGCAGGAGGGGCTTCCCCGGAACGGAATGCGGAACCAGAGCAGCGCCAGCGTGGTCACGAGCGCCAGGTCCACCAGGCCGATCAGCGCGAAGGGGATGGTCTTGCCGAGGATCAGCTCGCCCGGCGTGCAGCGGGCTCACCAGGAGCTGCTCCAGGGTGCCGATCTCCCGCTCCCGCACCACGGCCAGCGAGGTCAGCAGCAGGCAGATCAGCATCAGCAGCGCGCCGATGACCGCCGGCACGTTGTAGACCCGGCTCGCGAGCTCCGGGTTGAACCAGGCCCGGGAGCGCAGGTCGACGGCCGGCGGCAACCCCTGCGCCGGGGCGTGCCGGACCGCATAGCTCTGGACGATCCGCTCGGCATAGCCGCGCGCCACGGTGGCCGTGTTGGAGTCGGTGCCGTCGAAGAGGAGCTGCATCCGGGCCGGGCCGCTGCCCTCCAGGTCGCGGGAGAAACCGGTGGGGATCACGATGCCCAGCACGGCGTCGCCGTGGTCCAGGGCCTCGACGAGATCGGCCGGCTGCCGGGAGCCCCCACGATCCGGAAGTAGCCGGAAGCGGTGAAGGCGTCCACCAGCTCCCGCGAGGCGCGGGTGCGGTCGTCGTCCACCACCAAGGTCGGTGTCGCGGACGTCGGTGGAGACGGCGTAGCCGAAGGCGACGAGCTGGATCATCGGCGCGACGAAGATCACGCGCCGCATCCGCGGGTCGCGGAAGACCTGCCGCAACTCCTTGCGCACCAGCTCGAAGACCCGCTCGGGGTTCATCCCAGCTCCTTCCTGAACTTCAGGACGGCCAGCCCGAGACCGGCGAAAGCGAAGGCGACCATCAGGAGCGCGTCGGCCCAGAGCACCTCGAATCCGACGCCCTTGAGGAAGATCCCGCGGGTGACCACCAGGAAGTAGCGCGCCGGGATCAGGTGGTAGATCACCTGGAGCGGCGACCGGCATGCTGTCCGATCGAGAACATGAACCCCGAGAGGAGGAAGGTCGGCAGGAAGGTGGCGAGCATGGCGACCTGGGTGGCCAGGACCTGGGACTTCGCCACCGCCGAGATGAACATGCCGAGCCCGAGCGCGCCGCAGAGAAAGAAGAAGGAGAGAACCAGCAGCAGGACGGCGCTGCCCCGGAACGGCACGTCGAACAGCAGGACGCCCAGGACCGAGCTGACGACCACGTCCAGCAGGCCGATGCCGAGGTAGGGCAGCAGCTTGCCGAGCACCACCTCCAGCCGGGAGACCGGGGTGGCGGCGAGCTGCTCCATGGTCCCCCGCTCCCACTCGCGCGCGATGGTGAGCGAGGTGAGCATGGCGGCGATGATCACCATGATGACCGCCACCAGGCCGGGGACGATCATGTTCCGGCTCTCCAGCTCTTCGTTGTACCAGACCCGCGACTCGGCCACGACGGGCGGCGTCAGGGTGCGCCCCTGGAGCTGGACGCGCGCGGACCACGACCGCACCACCGCCTCGATGTAGCCCAGGGCGATGGTCGCCGTGTTGGCGTCGCTGCCGTCCACGATGGCCTGGAGCGGGGCCGAGCGGCCGGCGCCGAGGTCGGCCGCGAAACCGGGCGGGATGACCAGGACGAGCTGCGCCCCGCCGCGGTCCAGGAGCGGGCCGATCTCCCGGTCCCGCTCCAGGAAGCCCACCGGGCTGAAGTAGCCCGAGGCGCGGAAGGTCTCGATCAGCTCGCGGCTGGCGGCGGAGCGGTCGTGGTCGAGCACGGCGATGCGGATGTTCCGCACGTCCCAGGAGATGGCGTAGCCGAAGAGGACGAGGAGGAGGACCGGCAGCAGGAAGGCGAGGATCAGGCTGCGGGGGTCCCGCCGGAGCTGGATGCATCTCCTTGCGGGCGACGGCGAGGAGGCGGGTGAGGCTCAGCATGGCGTCTCAGCCACGACGGCCCCTCCCGCCCTCTCCACCAGGGAGACGAAGACGTCCTCGAGGGAAGGCTCGATCGGCTCGACGCTCTCGACGGCGATCCCCTTGTCACTGAGAAGGCCCGCCAGACGAGCGGGGGCGGCGGCGACGCCTTCCCCTCCCGGAGGGTGGCGTGGAGCGCGCGGCCGAAGAGGCCGACCTGGGCAACGCCGGGGGCGCCTTCGACGGCCTCCACGGCGCGGGGGCTGTCCTCCGTCCGGATCTCCAGGAGCGGCTCGCGCATCTCCTCCCGCAGGCGGGCCGGGGTGTCGAGCGCGATGAGCTTGCCCCGATTCATCAGGGCCAGGCGGTGGCAGTACTCGGCCTCTTCCATGTAGTGGGTGGTGACGAACACGGTGGTGCCGGCCGCCGCCAGGGCGTAGATCAGGTCCCAGAAGCTCCGCCGCGAGAGGGGGTCCACCCCCGAGGTG